>CANMSO010000001.1 GCA_947500545.1 uncultured Aquimarina sp.
GGCAGGAAGTTTCAGGGCAGGAAGTTTCAGGGCAGGAAGTTTCAGGGCAGGAAGTTTCAGGGCAGGAAGTTTCAGGGCAGGAAGTTTCAGGGGAAGAAGTTTCAGGGGAAGAAGTTTCAGGGGAAGAAGGTTTAGGACCAGCAGGTTCAGAGCAAGTAAGTTCAGAGCAGGCAGGTGCTGAGCAAGCAGGTGCTGAGCAAGTAAGTTCAGAGCAAGGGGTTTCAGAGCAAGTAAGTTCAGGGGAAGTAAGTTCAAGGGAAGTAAGTTCAAGGGAAGAAGTTTCGGAGCAAGGAGTTTCAGAACCAGCAGGTGCCGAGAATAAAGAAGTTTCTGATAAGGATAAAACTACAGCATCCCAAATCGAAAGGAGGATGCATAACTTCTTCAATAAAAAACACGAAGGGCAACTTACCTATTCAAATAAGTTAAACCGGGAGATAGAAAAGTTTGTAACAGGAAAAAAAGAAGAATTAGACCTTTATTTTTTACCTAATGGATTGTTAGGGGTAAAACCTGCAAAATTATATGTGTTAGAGGATCTGGTGCTGGATTGGCGAGAGGAAATGTTAAGGGACCTCCCGAAAAAAAGCGAAGGTAACAATATAATGACCCGTTTGTTGATGCTAAGATCGGCAAGTACGCAAAGAATTCTTAAAAGAGATTTTTCTGCCGAGCAAGACCCAGGGCAAATCAACCCGGGAGCTAATCAACCTACCATGATTCCCGAGCAGGATCAGAAAAAGGTTGAAGGTCCAGATCCGCAACAATTAGAACATGGAAATGTCCCAGCTGCGCAAAACCCAGGGCAAATCAACCCGGGAGCTAATGAACCTACAACGATTCCCGGGCAGGGTCAAGGAATAGCTGATGTTTCAGATCCAGAACCATTAGAAAGTAACTACGAAGATGAAAATACCCCAACATCTCTAGAACAAATGGAACGTTTTTATCAAACAAAAGTAGAAAACTTAACGCTAGAACAAATCGAACTTTTTTGTGAAGAAGAAATGAAACGTTTCTCTGAAGAAAAAAATGAAAGTCAAGATGCAACGAAAATCGAGCGTTCAGAGTTAAAAACAATTTTGCGCATATATGTAGAAAGAATTAAAAGCCTTAGTCTACTGGAAGTCGAGGGTTTTTATGAGAAAAAAAAGAAACATTTCTTAAGAGAAACGTTTGAAAACCCAAAGCTAAAAGAAATTAAACAGTTTGAGCTACATCAAATTGAATGCATATATAGGGAAAAGTTTGTGGGTATCTTAGACGACCTGAATGTACAATTATCCGCTTGTAAAAAAAACGAGTTACAAATTAACCAAGCACTCAAAGATGTAATTACAGAAGAAGTACACCGGTTTATCAAGTCGCAAACCATATATGGTATACTAGATAAAAAAATATGGGTAAAGGACCCTAAAAAAACAAGCGGCTGGTGGTTGTCTGACACATTGCGTTTTCTGGGGCTAAAAAAATATACACAGGTTCGTATACAAGATAAATTAAATGAGGAGATCGAAAAGTTTGTTACAGGAGAAACGAGTAAACTAAATCTCGATTTTTTACATAAACCCATAAACACATCCTTTAATGAAGAATTATATGATCTGATGTCAAGAAAAATGAAGCCGGATCTTTTAAAACCTGATAAAAATAGACAAGAATCAGAATTAGCTCGCATACAAAATAATATGCTGCTTCTCAAGCAATGTTCATTAGCGATAAAACAAAGAGCTTATTTTGTTGCCTCTCAACGATTCGAAAAAGCACAAGATTATTATAAAGAATATGATGATAAAGTAAAACAGGGCAAAATACAGTCTAAAAGGTATGGATCGTTGGCCGATATGGATTTGTATTATGATCTGGCAGCGCGTGGAGATATAAATAAAAATCAGCAAAAAGGCCATAAAGAATTACCGGATGCAGCGTTCGGGGTGTATATGGACTATGTTGAAGATAGACTTAATGACTTTAAAGAGAGTAGTTATGAATATGTATATGTAAATGTAGCGTTTCAAACTGCAGAAAATGTAGGCCACAGTCCAGAACAAGCACTTACTTTTTTTAATCTACAATTAGGACATAAGCAAGAAATAGAAAGACAAGCCGAATACCTAAATCAAGAAAATTTTAAAACGGCTTTACAGCAATACGCTGATCAACTGTGGGAGGATACCGGTAATAACGAAAGAAAACAAGCAGAATATAATAATATTGAGCCTATTATAAGAGATCTTCATAGCAATAAAGATAATCTTCCTTATCAGAAATTATGGCAGAAAGCAGTGAAATTTAGGAACAAAATTAGCTGGGAGAAGCGTAAAGCTCCTGAGCCAATCCCTGAGCCAACAAATTTAGGTCCTGAAAATTCGGTGAATGGCAGGGCAACAGAACCTTCTGCAGATAGAAAAAAACAAATGGAACGAGAAATTAGAATTAGAGGGCTAATAAAAAGAAAAGAAAGTAAAAGACAACAAATAGAATCTATGAATCCTAAACTAACGGAAATAGCAAAAAGAAATATAAAGAAGGATACGGAAAAGAAATCACCCGAATTCCGATGCCGTATTTCACTAGGATAGCAATGTATGATCTAAAAAAAACTATCCAGACCCAACAGCTGCCTATATAAGGGGATAAGGATACATTATATTAAAAAAAGTAAGAAAAGATGAGTACAGTAAATGAAGGGTTAGTTAAAGATCCAGGTCAGTTAAGAAAAAGTTTTGATTGGCTTCAACTTTATGGCAATCCAGAGAATCTTACAGATTTTGACAATAATGAATTTAAATCTTTTTTTAAATCAATACTTTTTGCAGCATTACTAACCATAGAAATAGCAAAAAAGCAAGAAAGGGAATCATTGAATAAGCAAGTAACTGCAATTGTTAATTTTATAAAGCAAATAAAGAAAGAATTAAAGAACGATTTTGATGACAAAAAAATAAAAAATCAAAACAAACTAAGAAAACTAAAACTAGCAGTAGAGGGATATTTAATAGGAGCAAAGAATGAGTTGGATCTATCTTTTTTGCAATTAAATGATCAACAAACAACAGCATTAACAACTTTTCTGACAAAAGAAAACGATAATCCCAAGCATTCTTACAAGACAAGAGATCTAGCAGTAGATCAAGATGCTAAAATCATTAAATCGGCAGCCCTGTGGCTTAAGGAGTATAATAGAAGGGTGGCCGAAAACCCACAGGATTTTCCTTTGGCAGACGAGGATGTTTATTACAAAATGACTCATCCAAATCTTTATGTGCAATATAGTATCGATAAAACGTCAGAAGAGAGTAATTGTTTTCTTGGTATTCATACTAAACTTACAGATCAAGAGCTTGATGCACTAAGCATTGCGGTCTCTAATTCGATTCATGAACTTAACGAACCCGCTACAGAGGAGTTAGTTACTCAATCTACCGGTACGCTTTCATATATCTGGCAATGCTTTAAACAAGCATGCTCTTGGTTGTCCAAAAGGTCTAAAAGGTTTAAAAGGTTTAATAAAATGGATGCTCTGGATATAGGTTCGGTGCAGGGAGAAGTAGTTGTCCGTAGAAATACCTTTGCTTGTTTAGGATTACCTGCAGGAAGCAATTTGTCAGTTAAAAAAATCGGTGAAATAGAAGCACAAAATGGTAGAGATAAAGAAGAGGAAAATATACAAATACCCTTAGAGTATTACAAGTATTTTGTGGCTAGAGGTAGAAAAGGTAGTAATGACTCTAAAGAAAAGATAGAGAAAGATTGTCAAGTATCGACGGAAGATGCTAAAGCATACGTTAAGAAGAATTATGCGACTACTACACGTTATCAGAAAGACATCGATAAGGAGCTTTTTATATCTTTTGTCGAAGTAGGATATGAGAATAATCAGAACATTTCTCAAAATGGTGAGGATTTATCAGAAACAAGAGTAAAGCTAGCATGGAAGTCTCAGCCTCAACAACCTCAACAGCCTAGAAGATCAGAACCAAGAAATACCAGACCGAGACTTTCAGGAAGCGGTTGATTTTATTTAGAAAACAGAAAAAACAAATCATAAAAACTAGTACCATTTTTTACGGACTAGTTACATAACAAAAAAAATAGTAATTAAGATGAGAGATGCTCAAGAAAACAGAACAGCGCAACCCGTAGAAAATAAAGCGGCAAATTTGGTTAAAAACTATAAGCAGAATATATATGCTAAACCCTCGAATTATGATTATCTTTTAGATAATGATAATATAAAACAATTAGATATTTGTGATTTTAAGGAAAAAATTACAGCAATTCTTCTTCAGGCCCAAGCAGATATTAATTTCGTAAAAAAAGTCGAAAAAGTCTCGTTACATGAACAAAGAAAAGCAATTATCGACTATATAAGAGATACGCTTCATATAAATACGGATAAAAATCACCATCAACAATTAGAATTAGCACTAAATGCTTATTTAAAAGGGCAAGAAGATTTTCCGGATCTGTCTTTTCTACAATTAGATAAAGAACAAAAGGAAAAATTAGAAACTTTTTTGTCAATAGAGGAGAATAACCCTAAGTACCATTATGAGAACATAGGTGTTGCGGTAAATCACGATACTGATATTATTAAACTGGCGACTGTTTTTCTTAAAGAATATGATCGAAGAAGAGAAGAAAGCCCACAGGATTTTCCTCTGGCAGATGAGGAAGCTTATAATAAAGTGACCGACCCTTCAATTGACTTAAAGTATAAGACAACAGCGTATAGGAATTTTGATTATCACCTCTTAAGAGATCAGGAACTTGATGCCCTAAGTGTTCAGGTATCTTGTTTTATTCAGGAGCTTGATGCACCAATTGCTCAGGTCTCTAATTCGATTCAGGAGGTTACCGAACCCGCTACAGAAGAGTTGGCCATTCGATCAACCAATACACTTTCATATATCGGGCAATACCTCAAGCAGGTATATGCACGATTAGCCAAAAGGTTTAAAAAGCCTTATAAAATAAATACTGATAAAATAGGTACGCCGCAGCAAGTTGCCTCTACTAAAGGTGTTTTGGATAATTTAGCACAATTTGCAGTAGGGCATTTACCAGCCAAGGTAGTGCCATCTCCTGATAATGTGCAAGGACCTTCAACAAATGTAGCCATTGCTGCTATGTCTTTGGAAATGAAAGCTCAACAGCCTAAAAAACCGCAACCAAAAAGTGGCAGACAGAGACTCTCAAGAAGAATTGTTAGATTTTATTAAGAAAATAGAAAAAACAAATCATAAAAACTAGTGCCATTTTTTTAAGGACTAGTAACCTAACAAAAAAAGTAATTAAAATGGCAGATGCTCAAGAAAACAGAACAGCGCAACCCTTAGAAAATAAAGTGGCAAATTTGGTTAAAAACTATAAGCAGAATATATATGCTAAACCCTCAGATTATGATTATCTTTTAGAAAATGATGAAATAAAACAATTGAATATTTGTGATTTTAAGGAAAAAATTGCAGCAATTCTTCTTCAGGCGCAAGAGGATCTTAATTTTGCAAAAAAAGTGGAAATAGTCTCGTTACATGAACAAAGAAAAGTAATTATCGACTATTTAAGAGATACGCTTCATATACATACTGATAAAAATCACGATCACCAATTAGAATTAGCACTAAATGCTTATTTAAAGGGGCGAGAAGATTTTCCGGACCTGTCTTTTCTACAATTAAATAATGAACAAAGAGGAAAATTAGAAACTTTTTTGTCAATAGAAGAGAATAACCCTAAGTTTCATTATGATAACATAGCTGTTGCGATAAATCAAGATACCCATATTATTAAACTGGCAACTGTTTTTCTAAATGAATATAATCGAAGACGAGAAGAAAGCCCAGAAGATTTTCCTCTGGCAGATAAGGAAGCCTTTATTCAAGTGACTGATTTTTCAAAAGATTTAGAGTATAAAACAATAGCGTATAGAAATTTTAATTATAAACTCTTAAGGGATCAGGAGCTTGATGCCCTAAGGGTTCAGGTCTCTTGTTTTATTCAGGAGCTTACCGAACCCGAAGACACAGAAGGGTTGGCCATTCAATCAACCAATGCACTTTCAGATATCAGGCAATGCCTCAAACAGGTATATGCACGGTTAGCCAAAAGTTTTAAAAAGTCTAATAAATGAGATCCTAAAAAATGGGTACGCCATAGTGAGCAGTTCTCCAAGAATATGCTGTTGCTAATTTAGCACAACCAGCAAGAGAGGATTTGCCAGTAGCCCAGGTGGTTTTATCTACAGATAACGCACAAGGGTCTTCAGCAAATGTAGCCATTGTTGCTGTGTATTTGGAAATGAAAGCTCAGAAACCTAAAATGCGCAACCAAAAAGAAACCGATGTATAACTTTAAGAAGAGGTAGATGATTTTTATCCAGGCAACCAACAGATCATTATTTGATTTCCTGCAGAGCAACTATGTATGGGCTCTTACATATAGGGATGATATCAACATATAGATGTTGTACAGGGTATAGAGCTCTAATATACACATATTACAAACACTATAGTTAATGTTAACTGTAGCAAGGGGTTTATTACTTTACTATACGATGCTAAGTCTATGTTTTTCTACTATTGTGGTAAAAAAGCTATCAATCGATATGGGTACATGTAATAAGGCAAGTATAAGGGATTGCCATTATAGAAATGTACAGCACACCTTATAGCGATGGTAGCACAATTAGAAAATCATAAAACATACTATGGGGAAAAGAAAAAGTAAGGCGGCAGACCAGGAGTCTGCTGCCCTTAATGCGCAGGTAACGTATAGCAGATTTGAGATAAGTCAATGGTCAGAACGAGATTTTAGAATGCATTTTAACGCTACTATCAAAGAATTAGATGATAGCCTATCGAATTGGCGTAAGCTTAAGCAACAAGAAGAAAAAGAGTATATCAAAAGTTTGATTAAAGATAAACTAAGATCTTGTTGTCTCTATGACAGAAAACGTCTTACTGATAGTTTTAAAACATTTTATAATGATGCAAAAATTAATCAATTAGGGGACATTAATTACAACCCCGTTGTAGATCAGTCAAAACAGATTATAGAAGAGATTATAAACAACACAAAAATTAAGATTAAAAACCCGGCGCTAAGAACTGGTTGGTGGGTATCTGATACCTTAAGAGCCTGGGGACTAAAAAAATATGCAACCGTTAGCCTGCAATATGCACTAAATCAGGTCACCGAAAACATTATATCAGGGAAACAGGACATTGAACCAGGCGCATATAAAGAAAGGTTAGAATGGTTAAATGGTAAGGAAGCTGAAACTTTTTTAGATAGAGGACATTCTGTAAAAGTCGTTATACCTACCACGGATTCTTTTTTTAATACGGTATTCGAAGATCCGGGAGCTATGATGGGGCGTGTTATAGAGTCTTTCTATCAGAAGGGTAGAACAGAAATAATGAACAATATCAGTCAATATGTTCCCCAAAATTTGATAACCAATTTAAATAATTTACAAAGGGAATACTATATAAGAAAACTTAATAGTAAAAGGCCTCCAAATCTCACTCCATTGTCCCACGATTTTTTAGAAGGGAAAATCTTAGAGCGGTATAACCGTGTACAATCTGGGATGGAGGAATTTGCAAAAGCCTATCCAGGTAAAATAATCATTAAGAACCCTGACCCCAGGGTACAACAATTAGTAAGGCAAATAAAATATAGTGGTATAATGCCAAAAAGAAGACCTATTAAAACAAAAAAAACAGAAGAACTTCATCATGGCATAACTCATACAGCAAAAATGAGACGGTCGTCTTAATCATACCAAAAACTAAAAAATCAAATAAAACATAAAAAGTCTCCATATGTGAGGAGTACAAGCAAAATCCGGTACTAATTTAATAGCGATTATTATGATAGACACAAACACAATCAGTTTAGAAAAGTATGGTATAAAAGATGCCATAGTCAATTATAACTTGTCTCCACAGACACTACAGGATATCACAATAAAACAAGGAATGGGCAAGCTTACCGATAACGGTACATTAGCTATTACTACGGGTACATTCACTGGTAGGTCTCCCCAGGATCGTTTTATAGTGCAGGATGAGTTTACCACCGATAAAGTATGGTGGGGCAGGACCAATAAGGCCATCAGGACAGAGAATTACGACAGGCTTATGAATGAGGTGATTAGGTATCTGTCTGGTAAGGAGCTATATGTAAGAGATGCGTATGCCTGTGCAGATCCAACCTATAGAACTACGGTAAGAGGTATCACAGAATATCCCTGGTCTAATTTGTTTATGTATAATATGTTTTTGCGTTTACAGCAGACAGAGGAGACTAATTTTCAGGAAGATTGGTTAGTGGTTTGCGCTCCGGGATATCAATGTCCTCAGCCAGAGCTCTACGGAATTCGTCAGCAGAACTTTACTATACTTAACTTTACCAAAAAGGAGGTGTTAATTGGTGGAACGGCATATACCGGCGAAATAAAAAAAGGGATATTTTCAGCTTTAAACTTAATGCTGCCTATAGCACATAATGTACTACCAATGCACTGCGCTGCCAATGTAGGTGAGAGTGGTGATACAGCAATTTTCTTCGGACTTTCGGGTACCGGCAAAACAACACTCTCTGCAGATCCCGACCGCAAATTAATAGGAGATGACGAGCACGGGTGGACGGCAAAACACAGGATCTTTAATTTTGAAGGGGGGTGTTATGCTAAAACTATCGATTTAACCCAGGAAAAAGAACCTGATATCTATAATGCGATCAGACCCGGAGCGCTATTAGAAAATGTGGTGATGAATACAAAAGGTAAGGTAGACTTTTCAGACTGTACCTTAACCCAGAACACACGAGTTAGCTATCCTATCGATCACATTAATCATATAAAGCAACCCTCGTATGCAGATACCCCTAAAAATATTTTTTTTCTTACCTGTGATGCCTTTGGGGTTTTGCCTCCTGTAGCTAAGCTAACTCCCGGGCAAGCGGCCTATCACTTTATCTCAGGTTATACAGCTAAGGTGGCGGGTACAGAGGCTGGGATAACAGAACCG
Organism: uncultured Aquimarina sp.; assembly: GCA_947500545.1. Lineage (GTDB taxonomy): Bacteria > Bacteroidota > Bacteroidia > Flavobacteriales > Flavobacteriaceae > Aquimarina. The sequence continues at coordinate 9,042 of CANMSO010000001.1, forward strand.
GTACCATCTTTCTCCGCTTGTTTTGGAGAGCCGTTTATGGCATTGCACCCTGCCAGGTATGCAGAGATGCTAAGTGATAACATTACAGAGGCCGGGGTAAATGTATGGCTTATCAATACAGGATGGAGTGGCGGTCCCTATGGAGTAGGATCTCGTATTCAACTTAAGCACACACGTGCTATGATTGCGGCAATACTTGCAGGAGAGTTGGATAAGGTAGATTATGAGCAGCATCCTATATTTGGACTCTATATGCCAAAGTATTGTCCCAAGGTACCCTCAGAGATGTTAGACCCTATGAATACCTGGTTACAAAAAGGAGCATACATCAGTAAATCCATACAACTGGCGCATTATTTTCATCTTAATTTCGAAAAATTTGCAGACCAAACATCACAGCAGGTGATAGAAGGAGGTCCTTTGATTGATCAGTACCATTCTTTACCTGAGGATAATGCTTAATAAATAACAACTTTACTGTTTGCAATAAGAATACTACTGGGGTATCTTTATCGTGTTATATTTCTTACCGGGTCGTATTTGGTGGTGAGTCAGTGAGTCAGTGAGTTTGTGAGTTTGTGAGTTTGTGAGTATCTAAGAATCTAAGAATCTAAGAATCTAAGAATCTAAGAATCTAAGAATCTAAGAATCTGAGTGGTTATGCAAGTTGAGGGCTGAGGTCACTCGAAGCACGGATGATATGTTTTGAGTTTGTGAGTCAGTGAGTTTGTGAGTATCTGAGTGGTTATGCAAGTCGAGAGCTGAGGTCACTCGAAGCCCTGATGATGGGGGTTTGTGAGTATCTAAGAATCTAAGAATCTGAATGGTTATGCAAGTCGAGGGCTGAGGTCACTCGAAGCACGGATGATATGTTTTGAGTTTGTAAGTCAGTGAGTATGTGAGCATCTGAGTGGTTATGCAAATCGAGGGCTGAGGTCACTCGAAGCCCGGATGATATGTTTTGAGTTTGTAAGTCAGTGAGTATGTGAGCATCTGAGTGGTTATGCAAGTCGAGGGCTGAGGTCACTCGAAGCCCGGATGATGTGATCTCAGATTTTGGTTTTTGGTTTTCTGAGTTTTAGATTCCAAGTCGAGGGCTGAGGCCACTCGAAGCCCGGATGATGTGATCTCAGATTTTTGATTTTGGTTTTTTGAGTTTTAGATTTTAGATTCCTAGTCGAGGGCTGAGGTCACTCGAAGCCCTGATGATGGGGGTTGGTGAGTTGGTGGTTTGAGCTTGCCTAAATATGGTTGCCTTTTTTCTTGTTAATATTTTATTTAGTCGCCCTAATATAGGTTGAAAGTTTATAAATATTTAACTCGAATTTCCTAAAAAAGAAGAGCACAATGAGTTTGTAACTTTGAGAGGCAAACTTCAAAAACCACTCGACCAGAAGTGTTAACTGCCGATTAGCGACTGCTAACGTTGAACTTCCTTAGCCTGCTAACTATTCACTATCAACTGCGACCTGCCCACTGTTTAAGAATCACAGCTTCTTTGTTTCTTTGAAACATAGATTCTTAAAAACTTTAGAACTATCAACTGCCAACCATCAACCATGTATCAAGACAAACGTTAACAACAAGGAATTACATAGACGTAGTAGTAAGGTGTAGTAAGTGTACAAAACGATACTACAATTTTTTAAAAATAAGATACTACGCTGTAAAGTAATGTTAGGAAGGTACGACCTATCTATTCTAACACAAATGTCAATTGTAGTTCCTAACGCCCTTTGGGTCGTTGCGAACGGGTTATAGGGCGTTACGACACCCCATTAGGGGGGTAAGAAACCCCCTATAGGCCGTTCTGAACGGCCTGTTGACCGTCTCGAACCCCCTGTAACCACTAGTATAACGCCCTTTTGGACGGTTTTTACTGCCTGCAGGCCGTTAACAAGGGTATTTTACATTTTTTTAACAATTATATACGCTCGAAAAAAAGCATATAAGTAGTTCTTGTAGCTAAACAATGATTCGATATGAAACTCAGCCGGAACTTTGTTTTCCTAATTTGGAAGAAGGATGCAAATTCCTCTTCGAAGGCCTGCCGGCCTATGGTATGGGAAAAGGGAGATGTCTTTCACCAGTGTAGGATTAATTTTGAACCTGTATCCCTTAAGCAAATTTGAGAAAACATACAGAAAAATGTATCAAGAATAGGTTTTTAAATATTAGTTGGTCTGAGTGATCCCGATAGTAATCCCTAAAGATTTTGTTGAGAGAATTGTATGTATAAAATAAAATCCTGTGTAACCGTTAAGTTACACAGGATTTATAAAAAAACCGAACGTATGTAAAGATACTCTATACAGATTGTAGTGGAACGGAAAATTATGAAGATAGGAAAATGTATTAAGTATCAATTCATACAGGGATAATTCGGTTTTTAACGCATAGAGGGGGATCTGCGTGTTTTGGTTTTTATGGTTTGTTTCAGATAATCCGGTGTTCTTGTATGAGTGATACTTTGTGTCTTTGTACGCTGTAATTTATACACCTTTGCCAGGGTTTTTAGCTGGTTTGATGTAGCTGGTCGTTGCTCATCGAATGATAAACTCTGGTTTTTTTGCGATATAGCATCTCTTAATTTTTTTGCTTTTAAAGCTCTTTCTCGCATTGTTTTTGTCGTCACCTCCTGTACCTTAACAGGGGCCCATAATAACTTTAAATCTACGCGAGCAGATTTATGACGGTTTACGCGTGGCTGTTTTTTTTCTTTTAATAGTGAAGCTGGTTTCCTTCCTTTTTTAGGCCGCAATGAGGGACCTAAAGAAGGGGGTCTTTTATGGGATACATTCATAGTTTGTGTAAGTCCCTGTAGTATCTCTGGGCTTATAGAACCATACGTTTTATCTAAAGACCCCGAGGAGCCTGAAGAACGAGATCTTTTCTGGGACATAGGTCGCGTATGTCCCTGTAGTATCTCCAGGTTTAAACTTAATGATTGCGCTTTCCTCATAACATTTATTTTTGAGTATAGTAACTCCTGTTATCGGATTAAATATATCAGGTTTCAAGATAAAAATGGGGTAGTAAGTTACAAGTGGAGGTGATGAAGTAATAACTGTGCTTATAACGTCTCTTTGGTTAGATAGTATGACACAGCGCGACGGGTACTTGAGGTTGATCATAAGACTAAAGGTATCGTCTTTTACCAGGGTGCTCCTCTGGGATGTAACGAATAACAGTAGGCTGGTATATAGGTTATGATCTATGTAAATTCCTAGTAGTGAGTTAGGTAGTTAGATAGTAATAATAAGCAATTGGGTATCATTTATTACCGGGATGATACAGTTTGTTACCGGGGGTAATAAGTGTGTATAAAATACCAATACCTTAGAAAAAGTTTTAAGGCAAAGGTATTTAGTACACCTATAAACCCGTATAGGAAATAGCAGTAGTTACTGCGCCGAGTGGTACATCACTTCAGTAAGGTATAGAAAACATACCGCTTTTTAACTACAAATAGTAACATAAAAACATATATACGATGGGTTTACACAATGATGATAATCCGGTAGAGGGAACAACAACTAGCGAAAAAGATCGGGAAGCGATCAAGCTTAGATTTGCCAATAGTCTTAGTGATCTTTATACGCAGTCAATAAAATGGTGTCGAGAAACGCAAAATGATGAATCGAAACTGATAGAGAAAATAACGAAAGCATTTCTAAAAGTAAATGACAATATAGATAGGCCAACTAGAACTAAAGAGTTAAATAATATATTGACAAGAGGAATATTGGTTGATGAGATACAAAAGTTTGTAATGGGTACTAAATCGGATCTGAATAGAGATCTTATCATAAGCGAATTACATACAAAAAAAGAAGATGAGGTAGATAAGATCATACAATGGGCTTATGAGGAAAGGAACGGCCTGGTTTCCAGGGATTCGATTCGGAGTGTTGGAATTCAAAGGATAATGACTGAATCTGATAATGCTACCAAAGAATACATAGAAAATGTAGATAGAAGTGGAGAAACTTTTAATATTGCTGCTATTTCTAAAGAAGGGGGGGAGTTAAAAAATCGAATCGATGCTGTTGAGAAAAAAGATAAAAAGGAGCTAGAAATTGAAGATTTTAAAATTTATTGCGCAGGCATAAATCTAATACAACAGTATTGTAGTAGTGTAAATAAGAGAGTAAAGAAAAGATTTAACAGTCCGTGCCAAAAACAAGAAAAAAGTAAAAGCGTAGACAAGACAATTGATCTTAATAAATCAAGTAGAAAACCAAAAACAAATGTAAAAAAGCAATCAAGAATTACTATGGATAAACGCTACCGTCGACAACAAGAAGATTCGAAAAAACTTCGTACGCTAGCGCAAAGTGGTTGGGAAGAGGTTCCTATTAAAGCAAGTCACAATAGTAGAGGATCTTCTAATACCTCACAAACAAGAAGAGCAAGCGGTCTAAGACCAGGTTTTTGATAATATCCAACCTGCCTGTGTACAATGGGTATCAATGCGTACTAAACAGAGTTCTTTCTGTAAAAATGAATAGGTCAGTACAGCTTTTGTATCCTGGGCGAGGCAATTTTTAACAACAAATAGTAACATAAAAACATATATAAGATGGGTTTACATAATGATGATAATCCGGTAAAAGAAACAACAACTAGCGAAAGAGATTTGGAAGCGATCGAGCTAAAACTTTTTAATAGTTCTATTGCAACTTATGAAGCTTTTACAGAATGGAGCATAAACACTAAACGTGAAGAACTCTTATTGATAGGTGGAATAATGAATGAACTTATAGATCAATGCACGGAATTAGATGAAGCAACTAAAGAAAAATTTAAAAAGGATCCATCAGCATTGCCCAAAGTATACGAAGAGGTACAAAATTTTGTAAACGGTGAGAAAATTGATCTGGACAAAGGTCTTATTATGAAAGAATTAAGTGCAGAAAATGAAGAAGAGATTAATGAAGAAGAGATTGATGAAATTATTAAGTGGGCCAATGAAGAAAAAATAAACCTGGGAGCACGCGATTTGGAGAGGTCTTCTATAATGAAAAAAAAAGATGTTTTTTTTGCGGATGTGAAAGATTATGAAGCTGAAGTAAGTAAAGAAAATGATATTTTAGGTGAAGATAAAATTTCGGTTGAAATGGCTAATGAAGCAGTGAAGAATATTGATGAAATTAAGTTAAAAGACAGAAATACACTAACAACTAAAGATTTTAAAAATTGTTATATAGCGGCATTAGGTATGTTAAAGTATAGTATCGAAACATATGAAGGGTTTATAAAGAAAAGAATTGAAAGCCATGGTCGCAAAAAACAAAAAAAAGATAAAAGCGTAGGCAAGACAATTGATCGTGATGAATTAAGTAGAAAACCAAAAACAAATGATCAAAAGGAAACAAAAACAAGTGAACAAGATAAGGAGGCGATCAAGCTAAAACTTGCTAAAGCTTTTTGTGAGCTGGATATTGAAGTAAGGAATATGTGCTGGGAGATATATGATGATGAAGAAGCGCTGTTAAAAAAATTAATAGAAAATTTTGTAGCTATACCTACAAGAGTTTCGAAATACGGTTGGAAACAAGAAAAAGCGAAATCTAAATTGATAGAAGAAATAAAACCAAAACTAAGGGAGTTCGTAGAAGGAACGAAAAGCGATCTGGATATAAACTTTTTTTCGTCAGCATTAAAATATGCGCATAATGATGCAGTCGAAAAATTTATTCAATGGGCTCACAAGGAAAGAGAAAAACTAGTGTCAAAAGATAAGGAACGGAATTCGTTGGAGAATATTTTATCCAAATCCAATCCGCTTTTAAAAGAATATAAAGAAAAATTTTATAGAGGTGCACCCATTGTACCTGAAAAGGATATTACTGTAGAAAAGGGGGAAGAGTTAGAAGACTCAATTGATACTATTAGGGAAAAAAACAGAAATAATGTAGAATTCACAACTGAAGATTTTGAACATTATTATGTTTATGTAAGAGTCTTATTGGAGAGGCATTATCCAGAAGCAAATAATAGAGTTCAAAGTAGAATTAAAAATTCTGATCTCAAAAAACAAAAAAAAGGTGATACGCAAGAAAAAACACAAGCATCAAACGACCATTTGTATGATCCGGCATTGCATTTAGTAGATTTATCAAAGGTAGAAAAACATCCTGAAAAAGAGGAGGAATCTAAACCAAAGATGCCACCTAAGAATGTAAAATCGAGAGCAGATCTTAAATTTTTAGCAATGGCTACAGAGAACTGTGAAGAAAAGCGTAAGGTTACCTATAAGACTCTGTCTGAGGCTAGAGATATGATTAAGTCTTCCCCTACGAATCAGAGTGAGTATAAGGCTAAGAAAGAGGCTAAGGCTGTGGTTGGGGAAAGAGAAGAGCAAGATAATTGGTTTCCGCAGATTGAAAGAAGTGAGTTTTTGGAAAAGACTCAACATTTGCGCGGTAAAGGAAACCTATCCCCAACTTCAGTGGGGGGTCAAAAAAAACGTTCCACCAAAGGAAAGAGAAGATTTCCTGGAAGAGAGGCATAATGTTATACTTTGTATGCTTCTATACAAGGATAGGCAGGGTGAGCAACAGAGTGAAATACTATGATTTTTAAGTCGGTAAAGTCCATTACCATCAATCATCAACATAAAGCTTTTCAAAAATGTTATAGTAAGAGGATCTAGCTGTACCTCTACACCTTGTCAAGTATAACTAACTATTACGTTAAGGTATTCGTATAATATCAGGTAATGATTCTGGTATAGCATAAAAAACATGTACCGTATACAAACACCCCTGTAGCTAGCTGCGGGGGTGTTACTATATAACCTGGGTTCTATATAAAATTAATGCTGTAGGATCGGTTACGACTATACGTATAGCGCAGTATAAATAACCAGAGGTTCTCCTGCCATTTATTAATCAAATCCCCCGGTTGTTGATTGTACCTTGGGATATCCTGTAGTAGCTGCGATATTTGAGGTATCAATAATTGAATGATTAAAAATAGATGATATGGGTAGTCATAACAATTTAAGTTCTACGATTACAAAATTTAATGATCAACAAGATGCAAATGCTTTGGGTCGTCAAAGTATAAATCAGCGTGCGTCTGAATATCGAGAAACTCAGCGATTGAATAAGTTAAAACAACAATTTCAAAGATATAACGAAAAAATAACCCCTCTTAAAACTAAGATTTCAGGGCTTAATTATAAAGAGCTTAAGCTATTATCAGATCTTATAAAACAGGCTAGTGCGAATCCTGCTATGCTGGATCAAAAAGCAAAGCGTAGTTTTATGTCCAGATTTAGGTTTACTACAAATACCGATAAAAAAGATGTATTAAAGAGAATAGTACTTACCAATAATGATCGTCCTACTGAGGAGCATCTAAAAGATTGGTCTGAGGCGGTAACGCAACAAATATTGGCTATATCAAACCGGCGACCAACCTGGGAAAGGAAGTTAGAACCAATACCAGAAAACGAAAGAATTAGCGCTCCTGCTGTGGTATCTGAAGAGGAGTTTAAAAGTAAAATCAAAGGTCTTACAGTTGCAGAACTGAATAAGCTTAAGACATTGATTCAAGAAAGATACCGTAAAACTCGACAAAGAAAAAGTACTCTAGTAACTAAACTTTTACTGGGTACTAATGAAACATTTGATGGTCTGTGTGGGAAACGTCTTATTATTGATAATCTTTTACGAGATAAGGCTATACAAAAGAGAAGAGCCGCAAGACAAAAGGTTAGAGAAACAAAACCATTAAGTGCACAATTGCTTGCAGGTCTTAGTACAGTACAGCAAAAGGGTAAAGGTTTGGGTACATCTTTGTATAAGAAATGGCATCAGAAGCCACAAAGAACACAAAGAAGATCTTAAATAAAGGAACCCTACCGTATAATGGTTAATACGGATGGGATTACACTGTAGTTATGTTGTATAGACATAGCGCATAATAGGGAGCTCCCCGGCAGTATACTGCCGGGGAGTGTTTTTTTACAGGACAGTAAAAATCAAAAATAAACACAAAAATGAAGAGGGCACATGAGTTGGCTGGCATAAGGCTTGAAAATCAAAAAAGTACGACCTTGTTTTCCAGATATTACATAAAAGACACCAATTATGTAGTTAACGTTTTGTTTTTAAGAGGATAGCGGTAGTTTTAGAGAGATTAATATAAAAAAGTAAAGTTATGGCTAGATCAGAAAATTCGTTAAAAGCTCTTAACTCAAAGTTGAAAAAAATTGAGCAATATCAGGATGCATTAAGTTCGGATTTGTATGCTGCTATTGATCGCAAGGATATTTCTGCAGAGGTACAGGAGATGATAAATTATTATAAAGATATAGCTAGGCTAAACTTAGGGAAAAATGAAAAAAGTAGTTTAGTAACTCCGTCATACCCGGTGATAGACGAGCATGCAGACCTGAAGCAGGAGTTTGAGTTATTGGGTAAAGAACTGCAACAGGAACAACAAGCTAAGCGTAATGAGCGGTTAAGAAATATAGGTATTGATCTTGATGCGCCCGTAAAACCAATCAGTGATAAAGAAAAAGAACTAGATAAGTTTCTTAATGAGTCCTTTGATAAAGAGGAGCAAGAAGACAAGACTAACGAAGACGTTAAAACTACCGCAGAGCAGCAGATAGAAGCCTCTGAACATGTAACTGTGCTGGGACCAGCACCATCCTCGCGAGATGCCAAAAAAGATACTAAGCCCACTTCAGCACAGCAGGTAGAAGCGTCTAGTTTGGTAGATGGATCATCAGATACCAGTACCAATCAAAAAACCAAACCTAAAAAAGGGTGGATGGCTAGGATGGTACAGGCAATCACCAATTGGTGGCAGGGTATTTTTCCATCAAAGCAAATGAAACTGCAGCAAAAGAAGAGACAGCTTAAGAAAGAATTACAGAAGGTCAGTACGCTTGATGCACATCGTAATGTATTCAAGGTGACTTTAGAAAAATATCTAAAATATCAAAAAAAGCAAAGAGCACTGCAGAAAAAGCAACAACTAAGGAAACTGTCAGAACAAAAAAGAAAAAAGAATAATCAACAAAAAGGACAACTTAACAGTCATAGACAGACTCTTGGTCAAAGGTCACAACAAAGACTATCAAGAAGAGGATAAATCAAAAACAGAAATATCGCAAGGATCGTTGTAGCACGGTTATAAACGGTAGCAAAGCATATTCTTACATTGATTACTGTGGTTTTTTATAAATAACAATAACAAGAAGTAATAAAAAAATATTGAACAAAAAGTGTTAAATGCTTCCGGGATACTACATCAAATAAGGTGTTTGTTGGTTTTCAAATCTTCTTATGGTGTTGTAAAGGTTGGTTTAAAGGGATAAAAAAAAGTAGTTATGAAAAATGAATTAAAAGAAGAATTAGAGAAGTTATATAATAAGTCGCTAGATTTGCAAAAAATACTCCGCAAGGTGAATTTAGCTAGCAAATCAGACAAAGAAAGACAGTATATTCGTAAAGTAATTGAAGACCCTACGGTATTATATAAATCTTCCGAAAATAGTTATAATGATGATATTATCGCAAATTGCTATGATCAACTTACTGATGGGTTTACTGCGATAGCAGAGCTAAAGGATCATTATAGAAAAGCACATCAATTAAACCAAAAAATACAAAAACTACAGGAAGAAAGGGAAATCAAAGTAAAAACCTTAAAAGGTAAAGAGGAGAGATTTAGAACGAAGATTAATGAACTTCGAAAGGATTTACAAAAACAATATTCTTATTACACGGAGTTACAAAGTAAAAGTAAGAGGGAAAATGGTTTGGATAGAAACGAGCGAGCGGATTTTAATCAGCTTAATCGGGTAGTACAGGATGATTCGTATTTAATCAATAATATGCCATCAGCTATTAATAGTAAGCATACTCTCAACCAATCTCTTTCTGAAGTAATTTCAGAATATTCTTTTGAAGAAATTAAAAGCAAGTATGCCGAACTGACGCAGTTAAGACTAGATATTGGTAACATTGATAGAAAGCTAGACCCGGATCATGTTAAAAAAGTAAGAGCTATACAATATGGACGAAAACCTAGCTGGCGATCTAGATGGGCCGATTTTTTTAATAAGTTATTAGTGCGATCTTCTACTGAAAATACGTCGTCACAAACTAGTGTAAAAAAGAAAAAAGGCCGGCTAAGGGCTTTACCAGGGAGATTAAAGGCTTTACAAGAAAGAGCTAAAAATGTTCCAAAGTATGTTCGTTCTTCTTTTCGTTCTGAAGGTATTCCCGTTGAGATAGTTCATACAGGTTCAAACCAGGAGCCAAAAGGTGCTGGTGAAGTTCCTAGTGAAACAAGTGCTAATGATAATCAATCACAAGAAGCTGCTCGTGCTAACAAACCTGTAGGTGAGGCCGTTTTGCAAAAAATGGGCGGGACAAAAGAAGCTAATGGTAATATTAGTACACCAGCAGGACCACCAATACAGGTTACATCGATACCAGAGGGTAATAAACCACCGAAAGAAGCTAAAGATTTTGGAGGTGTAGGCACTGAGAACAACAATTCACAGAATGTTTTGAATAATTTATTAGATAAGTTTGATTTTCCAGTGGAAGACGTCATTGATGCGGCCAAGTTAGCACGTTGTCTTGATGGTGCTAATAATAAGGAAAATAACACTTCACCATCACCACAGGTTATATCGACACTACAGGAGGATTTAGCAACAATACCGGTTGCATTGGAATTACAAGTTAAACCACCAGGGGAGGAGCCAAACGTTGCTTCACGACAAAAAGGTAAAGTAGCGAGTCCACCAAAAGTTATTTCGGGAAGAACAGAGAAAAGATTAGGCGGACAAAGAAAAAAATCATCGGGATCATCACCACAAGATACTTCAACTACGGGTACTCCTGGTAGAGCTATAAATAAAGAACTTTATGATCAAAACCCTGGTAATAAAGACTTACAAGGAACTTATCAAAATATAATAGGCAGCTGTCAATTTTCAGAATGGAATAAGGGTGAGGCTCAGAAATATTTAAAGGAGCTGGGTGCTATGGGGAGTAGAGGTTTAGCATCAAAAGGTCGATCGACCAAAGATGCGTCAGGTCAAAGACAAAACAGCCAAAGATCAGAAAGAACAAAATCACCTAGACCCAAACCAAGTTTTGGATAATAATAATACTTCATATCATGTACTAGATATATATGGTTGATATATCTTTTAACAGTAATCATACTCCCCGGCAATTGCCGGGGAGTTTTTTTTGTAGGTTAGGGTATCGTCATTTCTTTGTCTATAGCCATAGACAAAGCGATGTGGTGTTGTTTAGCAAAGGAGTATGGTTGGTACGTATAGCCGTATGTAGCTAGTACAAGCATAACAAGTATTACATAAAAGGTATAGGCTGTTACCTATCCTCATTACTACTCAAAACAACCTTGGTACCTTGCTATGATAATAAAAACTATATCATATGGGTAATATAAGTGACTTAGAAAAAAAATGTGAATCCTTTGTGGATATGATCGAGGAATTTAAAGGGAGCCTTGAAAAAGCTGGAAAGAATGATTTTAAAGATGCTACCTTAACCCCGCAAGAAAGGTCGTATATGGCGAAGCTAAAAAAGGATCTTTCGTTATTATATGCAGCAGAAAAAAATGGCAAAAATGATATAAGCATAGTCAAATGTTGTTTTCTTGAATATTCACCAGAGGGATTTTTTTTCTTAGATAAACTAAGGAATTGCTATAAAGAAATAATACGATTGGAGCCGATAATTAGAGAAGAATTAAAAGACGCAAAGCAGAAGGTATCAGAACAGCAACGGAAGATTGATGGTGAAGTACAGACCTTACAGGTGAATTTAATCCTTTTGCGAAAAAAGTCTGTTCAGGGCAAAACGCTGGATCATAGTAAATTAGCAAAAGAAATAAAATCACTTAATGAAAGTATTTTACACTCAAAAAGAGAACTTCAGACCTATCGGTTAAAGGTAGGTCTGTTACAAGAAACCTTGGCTAAAGCAACTGCTATAATAGCTATGACTCATAAAAAAACAACACGGCAAAAAGCTGGTGTAAGGTCTAGGGTAGCTGGTTTTTTTAAGATAAAGAAAAGTAATACTCATAAAAGTACATATCAATCGGGTAGTGCAAACAATTTAGCGCAGCGGGATATGCCACAAAACAGATTGGCTGGTTTATCACTAGAACCTGTGCGAATGGTAAGACCACAAGATAAAGGGAGTCGGCAAAATGGGCGTTGTTCTGGTCGATGGGCTGTTGTAAGACCACAGTGATAAAAGAATAAACCTTGCTATAAGGTTTTGGATTCGTGTCATGTTTTAATTTTAATGAAGGTACTCCCCGGCATTTGCCGGGGAGTATTTTTTTTGAGTATAATAGTGAAAATAATGTATTTCCTTGAGATGGTAAGTGTAGGGTGACAAACCAGGACCGGTCTATTTCACAAAAAGCACTATCCTGAATCCGTACTGTAGGGTGTAAGTATCCTCCACTAAAAAATGCTGAAAAATATCTGCGTGCCTATGTATATGATGTGTACCACAATAGCGATAAAAGCGATGCCATAAGTATAGCTATAACGATCGTATATTACACAAAATAAGGTTTTTATAACTAGAGGGTTGGCGTAATCTCTTGGTTGGCTTACCTTATGGTCATAAAAAGGTAAGATGAAACGAACATTAAGAAATTTAAAAATTACTTCACAAAAGGAAATGTTTCAATTTCTAAATGAGAGAACGAAGTGGTTACATGCATTTTCAATTTTGTAATTAATTTATTGTCAAACAACTACTAAGATTTAAACGTATGAAAAAAGAAAGGCACATAAAACAACCCAATCAGGACAGAGATGCACAAAAAAATATAGTATTTCATGCTATAGAAACTACCAAAGCTCATCAAAAGACACCTCTGGTTGTAGAGCATGAAATGAAACACAATCATGACAAATGCGTTCGTAAAGAAAAGCCTTTTCAGTTTGATATCGAGTTTGTTCCAAAAAATGACAGTACCTGTATTTAGTCTTTGTAAAGTATTATAGCTGCGGGTAATTACCAATGGATTGTAGAGGGTGCAGCTTATCTTTGGCAATACATGAATTTAGTACCTACACATAAAGGTGCATAAAAAATAATAGCACGTATGAGAAACCTGTTAGAAGCCCAAAAAAGAATAGAAAAAGTAGCGAATAGGCGAGGTGAATATCTAAGCTTAGCACAGTTAGATCTTACCACAGATGAGTTAGAACAACTCATACCTTTTATGTTAAAAAAACTACCTTATCTTATGGTGTTATCGTTGGCGCATAATCGATTAAAAACTATACCCAAGACAATCTTTCTTTTTAAAAGCCTTGAGGAGCTGGATGTGTCATTTAATCCTTCACTACAAAACATCACTAAGCTCCTTACAAAATTGCCGGGGTTTAGTAATTTAATTATTTCTACAGGACAACTTACCACGCTGGCTCCCGGTATTGATGCATTTCATGATTTCCTGGCATTTCGATCTAGTTCATAATATTACTGCGCGTTAAGCAGTAATCTCCCGTTTATTCCTTATATGAATCACTTATTACATTATAATATGCTTTAAGGAGGGGGTGTTTTATATTTAAACATAACAAAATATCATATGGGTACTAGGGCCACATAATTTTTTTAAAATGTGGAGGTACATAATAAAGAATATAATAATACAATACAGATATGGGATTATTGGGATTAATTTTACATGACAGAGAAAAACCTATGGACCATGGTAAACTTGCCGCAGAGAGGAGAAGAAGTATACAGTTGCCTAATGGTAGCAATGTCGGGTTTGCTGATTATACCACAGATTTTGAAAGTGAAATTGAGAAAAAAGTGGAGGATGATAGAAAGATGGGAGTATCTTATGCAAAGTTGAAAGACGGTAATTACGCTATCCTAATTGACAGTAGGTCAAAATATTTTCAAGAAATACAAGGTGTTTTAAATAGTAAAGAAGGAGAAAATCCGGCATTGTCAGAAGAGTTAACAAATTTGTTATCAATTACACGGCAACAGATCGAGGGTAAAATAAACGCGAGTCAGGAGATGGTAGCATCACAAAGGCCAGCGCAACTTCCTGTAGAGCCATCTGCGGCACAACCAGCACCTGAGCAACAAACAACAGATGCCCCTCAGGAAGTGCCATCTCAAGTCCTCGAGATACAATCTGCTGGCCAGGAAGTAAGTGAACCTAAGAGGGAGGTGTTGTCTGTAGCGGACAAATCTGAAGGAGTTGAATTAACTGAAGCGATGGTGCATCCTGTAAGTCCGGAAAAGGGATCAAGTGTGAAAACTGATATCGAAGTTGAGGAGCAAGGAACTGAATTATTTACTGGTTTAATTGGATTTAAGTCGGTAAAGACAAGAGATCACGATATTTTTGAGGAAAAACGGTTAGACGGTAACAACGAAGGGATAAAGGATGACGCAGGTAAACCTATTATAGAGAGAGTGACATATGAGTTTCATGATGTCGAAGAATTACCACCGGCGCCACAGGATGTAGATGATAAAAAATCAGAGCATACTTTTGTGCCCGTCGAGGAGTTGGAAGCAAGGTTAATGACGGTAGAAAATGAATTATCGAAAGGGAGCACGGACCTTAGTGCATTGGCAGAGGTGTCGGTTCCAAATAGAAGCCAAAATAAGGCAGCCGTAGAAAAGGCAAGAGAGAAAAAGAATATAGAGAGGAATCCTAGATTATGGAATAGACTACAGAAGTTATGAAAGATTTAGAAAAATAAGATTAATAGAAAAGAGATAGTGAACTATTACAAGATATTTCTAGTATGTTTTATATAAGGTAATTCGCATATTTTATAGTCTAGTATTTTTTTTATGTCTATATATATTAGAGCCCATCATTAGATGGGCTTTTTTTTATGACATCCTGTATATAGGTTTTTTGTGTTGCAAAGTATTACATCTAGTATTACCTGATTACACCACTTATTACTTTTAAGTATTCATTTGTATAAAGAAGCTGTAGCTTTAAGTAAATTAGGATGGTATATCGGGTAGATTGGCTTCAGTTTTTGTTCTTTTCGCTAAGCTGCACTACTGTTTTTATCTGCTATATCCTGTGCACTAAGTCTGGGTATGATAGGGCATCGTGTTAAGGGTTGAAAAACAGTATATAAAAGATAGCCTGTCCTGTAAAGAAGTAAAGAATGACCTATTTAGAATGTATAGGCCCGCTGGCGGCACTTTTAACAACCTGTTCTTTTATGCCCCAGGTATACAGAACCTGGAAAACAAGATCTACAGAAAGCCTATCCTGGACCATGCTTTGTATTGCAGTGGCAGCTGCTTTTTTATGGCTGTCCTATGGTGTTTATGTTCAGGATCTTATTATTATCATTTCTAATAGTATTATGGGAGTGCTGCAAATGATACTACTGTATTTTAAATTTAAATTTAGCGCACCAACGCTTAAGGTGTAAGTAACCTAGTGTATAAAAAACCGATATGGTATAGGTTAATGATGGTTTATACAGAGCTGTGAGCACTAGTTTATCGATAAAGGGGATCTAATCTTCCAAGGTTTTTTAAGTAATATGGTCTAACTCACAGTGGGTATACATCCCGGATGCAAAAGAGATATTGATATAACCTAGATGATGTTAATAGGTCACCAATACTTATGTGTATAGATGGTTTATCACCGTTTTTGTATCGACAATAACCCGGATGATATCGGTTATACCTTTTTACTTTCCATTTATTACTTATCTGTACTATAGTGCTATTGCATCCCGTATTTTTAGGTGGTCATTAGGGGCAGTTATCTATATGAAGTGGTAAAGATTTGTTTTTTAAATCAAGCCATAAGGGTAAGAAGGCCAGTAGTAGCAATATGTATATAAAACGGAGCATAATTATATCTAGAATATTCACCATAGAATGCGTACTAACCTGATATGTAAGGGATGCAAATTAGAAAATAAATAATATCATAAAATTAAACAACACGAAATATGAATAGTAATAACAACATTGTACAACCAAAGGATTATTTGGCTTGCACTATGAACGGTGTAGGTAATACGATTTCTTTTGCCAATACGTATAAGTGGATATGGTCACGCACCATCATATACTGAAGTTTGTACTTTTTATGGAGTAGATCTGTAAAAGGTAAGATTTAAAAACATCTTTTTTATGTCACTAAAGAGCGATAAAGATCAACAATAAGCATTTGTTACTTATAAAATAAGTGGTAGATGCTCTTTTTTTGGATTGGAGAATAGGAATCGTATTTAGAAACTATTTAAAAAAGCATGTCAACATTCATGAACGGGTCTTTTGTAAAAGAAAAATCCTAAAGCATAACAAATTAACACCTATTATGTCATATTTATAGCGATAGTTATCTTGGTAATAGCTTGCTATAAATGCCTACATATTAAAAAATGAAGTATGGATAATATACAGGCGATTATCATCGAAGAAGATCAGAAAGAGGCACAAAGCATATCTGAAGTAATACAACAACATTGTCCCTATGTATCTATAAATGGAGTAGGGAACGATTTAACTAATGCTAAAAAATTAATTAAAGAATCACCTTATGACCTGGTAATTATCGGGTTTAGGACAGGGATGGATTATGGTTTTCAGCTGTTAAAAAATTCATCTTTTTTGATAGATGAAAAAGAACTTATTATCATTAATACAAAGAATGAGGATACCGTACATACTTTTGTTAACGAGGCGATAGATCATATTGTCAAACCTGTTAATTCTACAAGTGTGGTGAAGGCAGTAGAAAAGGTAAAAAAGCATTTCTATTTAGATAATAGCTTAGATGGGGTCCCACAGGATCAGTTAACACGACAAAAATCCTTAAATATGATTGCTATCCCCTCTATTGATGAGGTGCGGATTCTTAAAACCAAGGAAGTTATTTACCTAAAGTCTGAAGGAAAATATACCTGTTTTTCATTGAGCACCAATAACACCAGTACGATTATGTCTAGCAGAAATTTAGGCGAATATGATAAACTGCTGGTGCATAGTAACTTTTTAAGAATTCATAATTCTTACTTGGTGAATATGGATCATGTGATACACGTACAAAAAAAGGGAGGGCTCTATCTCAAAATGTCTAACATGGAGTATATACCGGTATCTAAACGCAAAAAAGAAATACTGTATAAGTATCTGGGGATATAAAGGATCAAATCTGAAATAAGACTCAATAGGGTTATATAAAAATATAAATAATATGGATGCTGATGATAATTTTTTACATCAACAGTCAGTATTAGAAGGGTTATCATCTACTCGTCTAGATGAAACCCATACAAATAGTAGGATAAATACCACAAGGTTAGATGCCTGTATGGAAACGATTCTTAAAGATGTGTATCCAAATGAATATAAGATAGAGGAGATATTAGAAATAGCAATTAAAAGCATTTGTAATAAATACCAACCAATTGATTTTTTGGAGACTAATCCTCACTTAATTTTAAAATCTTATTTAAGTGACGAGTCTTCTTTGGAAAAAAAACTGAATACGGATGATTTTGAATTATTTGATAATAGACATACGGCCGAATTTATACAGACTGTTCAAGATGAAAAAGAATATATTGAATTAAATAATAGGGACGATATAATTAAACAAAAGAAAGGCATAGCACTAGAGGCTTATAAGGAAAAATATAAAAATTTTTATGAAGAAGAAGTAAGATGTAAAAAAGAAGAACAAAATTTTCATCGAGAAAAAAGAGTACAAGAATTTACTAAAAATGCTTTGCTTTATATTTATGGAAAAATAAAAAAAAAGCAGAAAGTGGGTATATTGATGCTTATAAATCGAGAACGAAATAAGCTTAATAAACAGAAAGAAGTTCTGCTTTATGAAAAGAAGTTAGCTTCAGGTTTTAAATTTTCAATTTTAAAAAAAATACGTAAAGTTCTTTTAAATAAAAGATTAAGACAAGTAGAAGCTAAATTACAAAGAGAAGAATGTTTATATAATTTTATCTACCAGTGTGAGCTAAGTAGGATTGAATTAGACTTAAAGTTGATAGATAACATTTGCTTCATGAAAACAAAAGAAGAGGAACTTAAAATTGCAATTGATAAAAGTACAAACAGTGCTTTTATCCACACAATGATTAATGAGGATAACAAGAAGGAGGAATATTTGGAAAGTTTAGAGGAGGAAATAAAATACAAGAAAGGAGAGCTTATTGAATATGTAAAAGAGGTCTCAGAATTCGTAGATAAAGAAATCAAAGAACTCAAAGAAGAAATAGAAAGTAAAATTAGAAATGCGATAAATGCCAAAAAGAGAGAATTACTTTATAAAAAAAAGAGACAAAGGGCTAAGCTCTTTAAACCTCTATTAGCAGGAATACCCAGAAAACAACCACATAACGTTTTTAGATAATTATAAATGAATTTGAATTTTAAATAACGAGCTATAGTTGCTTAATTAAGTGTTGATTGGTGAGTTGCCATATAAAACATACTTACCTATTCCCTCTGTCTTGATAGGCAGAGGGATTTTTATATACAATGAAGAGTGTAGACGACAATAACAAAACCTATTAATAGAAATTGGTGTTGACGATCGGTTATAGGATCAAAGCCTTTCTTATACCAATATATATTGTTTTAAGCCAGTAGTACCTGAGAAACAGATCGGTCTATTTTTCAATTAATAGCCCACTTATTGATGATGAGATCCCTTTTATTAATTGGCTTGATCAGAGTATGTTAAACACATACTATATTTATCGAAAGTAAAAAGTATACGCTAGTGTATAGCGTAAGTTAATAGGGTAACTAAAAAAATTATAGCGATGAGTAGTGATACTAAACAGAAATTTTCTGAAATGGCACGGGTCAAATTATTAGAAGATTTACAGCCGTTTGGTGATAAATTGTGGGAAACAATTAGATCTTTAAAGGAAGAAGGTAAAGAAAAGTTGTTGAGAGATCTTCCTCCTAAGATGAAACAAGAATTAAGCCGAAAAGATAAACCTGAATTTTTATCAGATTTAGAGGATATAAAAGAAAAAATGAATTCTTGTCTATTACGTGATTGGTTGGAAGAATTCAAAGAACCGGGAAGGAAGAAGTATGACCAAGTATATGAAGAGAATTGGTATCAAAGATGGGATGCTACAGAAATGAATACAGATCAGGAAGAGATAGCTCATAAGGCTGTAAGGGTTAATGATTATGCAAGACATCATTTAGGTATGACATTTGGTCAACTAAAACGAGAAAATTGGAAAGGGATATTGGCTTATATTTCCCTTGAACAGGATTCTTTAATAAAAGAGATAAAGAAGGAAGAGGAAAAATCTTATAAAAGTTTTTATTTTTTTACATCAAAACAAAAGGTTAAAAACAAAAGAATGGAAAAAATAGAAGCGTTAAGAAAAAAAACAAAAAATAACAAACCACTCTATAGATTGATTTATAATATACAAGTAAGAAGGCTTTTTCTTATGGATAAGGTGGGTAAGGCCATAACAACTTTAGAAAATGATAAAGGGAATATTGATTTAGTAGACAGCCCATTAGTGAAAAAAATGTTAAAAAAAGATACATATGACTCGAAGTATCTAGGTGATAGTCAACAAATAAATGAGGCAAATAGATGGATACAGAAAGTGTTGGAACAATCTAAAAGCAGAGAAAATAATCAACGATTGGAGAGCTTAAAGGATCAATCGTCTCGGGATAAAAGCATACAAGGAATAAAAAGACAAAAGAAGCAGGTCAAAGAAAAACAAGTGTCAGGGCAAGGAATGCCTAAAATGGAACCCCTTGGTAGCCGTGGTAAACCCCAACAACAATGGAGATACAAGCGTTTATGAAAAAGGATGGGGCAAGAACAACAACACATCAGTAAGAATTAACAGATGATCAGCCGCCTTTTAAGAGAAGAGCTAAACCTAAAAGTAATAGATTTGATGGAACAAATGGGGCTATAAAAAGAGTTACCGTGTAAATAAAACAGTTATCCCTACTATATTTTTATTTTAAGTTAATAGTATTCTATAAGTAATGGGGCCTCACGGGCTCCATTTATGTTTACTAACATTAAGGGAAAAGGGAGATTACCTTACTCTGCTCAACCAAGAAGCAATAATAGCTTAACTACCTGTTATTTTGTATTCACCGGTAAATGCCATAGAAAACATATTTTCCTATTCCCTCTGTCTTGATAGACAGAGGGATTTTTTTGGTTTAGCTATTTATTATAAGGAGCGGGCACTGCAATAACAAAACTTATTAATAGGAAATGGTGTAGACGATCAGTTATAGGATCAAGTTAATTGCCCATTTATTGATAATCCCATCCCTTTTATTAATTAGCCTGATCAGCGTATCCAAGACACATACTATATTTATCGAAAGTAAAAAGTAAGTGCTAGTATATAGCGCAAGTTAATAGGGTGTAACTTAAAAAATTATAGCGATGTCAAATGTAATTAATAAAGCTCAATCGGATCCTACTCAAGAGATTGGGAATGTTGGAATTAAAGATGGTGAAGGGGCAACAGAAGTGTTGTATGATGAGGGTAGTTATTTAGAAAGGTATAGATCATTAAAAGCGATTGTTGTAAAAGGGGGAAGCTTGTCAACAGAAGATCAAAGGTTTTACGAACAGATAAGCGAACAAAATAGACAAACGGAACAAATTTCACAAGAAAAATGGAAAGCTAGAAAAGAAGTCGATGTAGGAAAGAAAAAGGTAAAAAATAAGACAGAAAAAAGTGCTAGAAGGGAATGGTATCAGGCATATAACGATTTGAATAGTAAAATCTCTAGGCTTGATCAGGATAATATAGATTCAACTATTCCTAAGAACCTACAAACTATATTAAAGAAAAGATATAAAAAAACTGAATTTAAGACCAAAATAGTAGCCGAATCAGAAAAAATTGATGGTTATCTAAATTTGGATTTGGTGCCGACGTGTAAGAATGTTGGAAAGAAAAAATATGAAAAGGTTTATAAAAAAAACTGGTATAAATCCTGGTTTCAAAGATGGTTCGGTAAATGGTTCAGTAAAAAAGTGGACACAAGTAAGGAAGAGGCTACCCATAAGAAAGAAAGGATTCATGAGTGTGCATTACATAATATGGGATTGTTGTTTAGTAAGATAAAAAAAACAGATAACATTAAAATAATTAGCCTTCTATTCCGTGAGACAAAAAATCTTAGTAATGAGAAGAAGGCAAGAGAAGCTAAGAACTATTATCTTTGGATCAATAGAAGATTAAATAAAAAAAGAATAAATGATCTCACGAAAAAACTTGAAAAAGATGAAAGTTTTTTGGACATATTGATGAATATGGAGGTAAATAGATTACTATTGTTGAATAGTATAGGTAAAGCTATAAAAACATTAGATAGAGAAAACCCTGTATCCAATAATAAGGAACCAAACTTAAACGAAGAGGTTATATCTTCAATGAAAACTAAAGATAATAAACGTTACAATAAAAAGTATTTAGGCACCCAAAATCAGATAGAAAAGGCGAAGGATCAGGTCAGGGAAGTGTTAGAGCAAAAGAGACCTAAAGTAGAGAGCCTTGGTAGCGTTCCTGAACCCCAACAAAGATTGAAACAACGGTCTTTAAAAAGTAGTATGGCAAGAACGGAAGCACTTCAGGGAGAATTAGCAACAGGTGAACAGCCGTTTAGGAGAAGAGCTAAACCAAAAAGTAATAGATTTGAGGGAACAAGTGAGGCTATAAAAAGAGTTACCGTGTAACTAAAACAGTTATCACTACTATATTTTTATTTTAAGTTAATAGTATTCTATAAGCAATGGGGCCTCACGGGCTCCATTTGTGTTTACTAACATTAAGGGAAAAGGGAGATTACCTTACTCTGCTCAACCAAGAAGCAATAATAGCTTAACTACCCTGTTATTTTGTATTCACCGGTAAATGCTATAGAGAACTTACTTTACTATTCTCTCTGTTTTGATAGGCAGAGGGATTTTTTGGTTTAGCTATATATTATAAGGAGCGGGCACTACAATAACAAAACTTATTAATAGGAGATGGTGTAGACGATCAGTTATAGGATCAAATTAACAGCCCACTTATTGATGATGAGATCCCTTTTATTAACTAGCCAGATCAGCGTATCCCAAACACATACTATATTAGTTAAAAGTAAGAAGTAAGCGCTGGCTTATAACGTAAGTTAATAAAGTGTAACTTAAAATATTATAGCGATGAGTGATACAAAAGAGAAGGTTTCGGCAATAGACACTATAGATAAATTCTATGCTACAGTTTTATTGAATAAAGCTGGAGGAAGTAGAGAAGCCCTGAAAGATGAGTTGGAGAGATTTGTAAGGGAAAGAGAAAGAGGTGGTAAAAAATATAAAAAAAGGAAAAAGAATTTTAAAGGTCGTAATGAAGCTGTTGAAAAGTCTCTCAAAACAAAGGAGCGAGAAATGCAGGAGTTATCAAATAGGGTTAATGAAAAGAATAAACCGTCGAATGATTTACGCATGCTTCTTAAGAAACTGAGGATAAAAATCATGGTTTTAAAAAAAGAAGGTGAAGAAAAGTTGTTTAGAGATCTTTCTGACAAGATTAAAAAGGAAGTAAAACAAAAAGATAAGCCTGAATTTTTATCAAATTTACAGAATAGAAAAGAAGTAATGGATTTCTATTTAAGGTGTGATTGGTTGGAAACATACAAAAAATTAGGAAGCGATAAGTATGATCGGGTGTATAAAAATAATTGGTATAGGCCCTGGTATCAGAGATTGTATCAAAGATGGTTTAGTAAGAAAAAGGTCACCACTGAGGAGAGGGAGAAGCATAAAGAAGAAAGAGTTAATGCTTATTCGCAACAATATCTTGGTAAATTATTTGGTCAATTACATCAGGAAAATTGGATAAGGGTATTAGCTTATATTTCTCTTGAAAATGCGTCGTTAAAGAAAGAGATAGATGACATATATCTCAAGCCCTATAAAAGTTTTTACTTTTTTACTTCAGAACGAAAGGTGAGAGAGAAAAGAAGGAGAAAAATAAAAAGATTAAAAGGAAAAAGAGAAAGTAATAAAAAGCGCTATAGATTGATATTTAATTTAGAAGCAAGAAGGCTTCTCGTTATGGATGAAGTGGGTAGAACGATAAAAACTTTACAAACCAAGAAATTAGTAGATAGCGGAACAATGACAACCATGTTAAATAATCATAAATATGACTCTGCATTTCTTGGGGATACTAAACAAAGGAAAGAGGCGGCCTATTGGATTAAACAGGTTGTAAATCAGGATAGTGTTAAAATGGCCCCTGGGAATTTAATGAAAAGAAATGAAGATGATCCTAGATATCAGGGTTTAGAGGAACCAAGAAGATTAGAAACACAAACTCAGCAAGATATGCAACCAAGGAGAAGGGTAATTAGAACGTCTCATACTTATTAATAACTAGGAGGATTAATGACATTGAGTAGTTAACATAAATATAATATAGGTATTGGGTTATTGATGACCTCTATAAACTATAGCTAATTATATTTTTTTATTTATTCTTAATTATAGACTAAATAATACGAAAATGGAGCCTGTTTTAGGCTCCATTTATGTTTACTATCATTGATGGAAAAGGGAGATTGCTTTACTTTATTCAATCAAGAAGCAATAACACCTTAGCTCTGTGATTAAGTATTACCGATAGGTGCTTTATAGAAAAACACTTGCTTATTATATTACTTCTCTCTAATTAAAGAGAGGATAAATTGATTTTAATGACTGATGTCTATGGAGAGTATAGTATTTGCTATAAGAATTGGTTTTATGAGCACTTTGTATTAATATATTGTTTCTGGTGTTTTGATTTTTAAAGATTTATTATCAGGAGTGCTATTAACAATTATTACAGAAGATAGCCCTCACGTTACATGAGATTATCAAAACATGTCAATACAGCGGTATTTTTAGGTTGATAATGTAAGCAAACCAAAACGATTGTTTTGTTTGATCGAGTAAGCAATAACTAAAAAAGTAAGGATCTATGCCGGAGTCACATGAACCAATAAGAATAAGCAAAGAAGAGGCTTCTTTTCGAAGACTTTTAACTGAAAAACAAAATAGCTTCATGCTATCTAAAAAAGATCAAAAAAAGTTAAAAAAAAGACACCAACCTGTGTTTTTGAATAAAATAGCTCGCGAAAACATTTTAATAAATGGGAAGATGCAAGCTGATTTAACAGATAAATATAAGAGTCAGGGAGAAGAACAGTATCAAAAGGTTTATAAAAAAAATTGGTATAAACCCTGGTATCGAAGATGGCGTATCACTAAGAGATTTTTTAAGGAAGTGGATAACCGTGAGGTAGAAGAGGCACATAAACAAAAAAGAAGATTAGATTATACGCTACATAAACTGGGACTTTTATATAACCAATTAATTAAAGATGAAAAGATTGGAACACTACATCATGTAAAAGCAAAAGAGCAAAAATTCAGCGAAATAAAAGAAAATATTGAAAATAAGGAGTATTACTTTAGATTGTTCAGGTACCGAATATTTAAACCGATACATTCTTTTTTTAAGGATAAAAAAATAAAGAGCCTAAATAGAAAAATTGAATCGGAAAAAAGCTTAGGCGATAAACTGTATGAAATAGAGTTAAAAAGATTTAAGTTAATAGTTAAAATAACAGATAATATACATGAAGTAAACGCAGAAATTAGTAAGTTAAGAAAAGACTCAGGATCTTTAAATAATCATAAAGTGTTAGATAGTACTGTAGCAAAAACTATAAAAACTATGATTAAAAAAGATATTGAGTATTATGACGGTAAGTTTTTACCAGGTTCTGAGATGCAGAGAGATAGGATAGCAAAAACGATAGAAAAAGTTATTTCTTCGAAAAGTAGAGATAATCGCAATGCGGCATCATCTACACCTCCAACTGAATTGGGTCAAAAACTTAAAAGTAGTAAAGGATGGAGAACAAGAAAAGGAAAAGGATCTGCTTCAAAACAAAGACGAGTTAGGAGAGCATAACGCGTGTAGATCTTGGTTATGGGTTTATTGTGGTATGTAAGATTTTATAGGTTAGGTTCTTCCAGTATTGAGGAAATTAAGAGTTGAAGAGCAAACTCAAAAAAGCGTAATTATACAAAGGGTAGGTTCTTATTATTTTAGAAGTTTAAGAATAAAGATGGCAGCATACAAAGTTCGTAACATATAGTTGCGGGTTCGCCTGTAGGTAGTGTACTTAAATTAAAAAGATGAGGTCTGCAGGCCTCATCTTTTTTTGGTACGGGTAGGCAAAAACATCCTATGAGTTCAGCTCAAGATTTGGATAACATTAATTTAATCAAAAAGCAATAATAACATAAATATATAAGTATTGGTGACTCGTGTTAAAGCAGTATTTTGGTGTTTTAATATCATAAGTTATGAGTGATTTTTATGCTGTAGCAACAACGAGTCGATGGAAACTTTTTAGGCATATCTTTTGGCAGGAGTTTTTACCAGGTCCTAAAAGCAAAGTTGCTATAGAACAACGAAGAGAAGAGCTTTTGCGATACAATGCTATAGAGGCATTATATGCCCAGGGTGCAGATGCAATTAAGAAACAACTAAGTCATAGATTAAATGCTATTAAACAAAAAGCAAACGATCGTGTGGCAGGGCTGCAATTACAGGCTCTGATGACTCAGAATTCTATAAGTTTAGAGGAGGCTATTGCAGCCAATAAACCTATAATATCATTCTTAAAAGAAGAAGATCAACAAGAGTATTATACTATACTGGCCCGGCTAAATCAGCCTAACACCGTTCTTGTAGATAAGGCCGTACAACAGATCGTAGGAGCTCCCAGAAAATCTGATTTAGAGTGTATAAAGGATTATAATGCAAATAAATCCGGACAGTATAAAAAGTGGGGAGGTACAGCCTATAGAGGGATCGCAGCTGCCATAGGGGCTGCATTAGGAGGTGTGGCAGGTACTTTATTATTTCCTGGTTTAGGCACCGGTGTGGGAGCCGCGCTAGGAGCTGCCGTAGGAGGAGTGATAGGAGTGGTTCTGCTAGGTCCTGTAGCGAATATGTTTATCGTAGAAATGATAACGCCTTTTAGTAATGCCCGTAAACAATCTAAAGAAATACTAAAATATAGAAAAAAGCAATATGCAAAAATACAACATCGTGGTAGCTACCAGCATCACCAAATTAGCCCTAAACAACTTGAGGTTATGTGTTATAATGTAACTAATACTAACTCAATGGTTGCACATAGACAGAGAACAAGACAGCCATTACAAGAAGCTTCAAGGTATAGTTCTGGTACTTCACCGGATGCAACATCTACACCAACAATGAGACTTGTGTCAAAGGATGGGAGTGTGTATCATTTGAAGCCAAAAGAAAAATCTCTACAACGACAAGAACCTCGTTCCCCCAGATTAATGAGCATTAGTTAATTGGTAGCACTTGTGTTTATAATTAGCTAGTCAAATAATATAAGCTTACACCCATTTCTAAAATCTAAAAATAGCGGATAGAGTGATGTAATCCGTACAGGGAGATTAGGAGTATTCTTATCAACTCACTATGTAAATAGAATATCATACAATTCGAGTGTAATAGTGAATATAAGAGGTCTGGCACCTAATACCGGACTATTTTTATGGTTAGTAAAAATCCATTTCTCTTACTCCCTTAAGGTCCCGGCGTTTTTCAACAGCGATTCGCAATTTTTCAATAATGTCATCTCCGTTTTCGATTCCCTTTAGGATATATTTTTCGTTAGAACTGTCTGAGGTGATTAGAATAATATTATACAACCCAAAGATACGAAGTATTAAAGGTTGTCTTAATATAATATCTTTTACACGATATAGTTCCAGCTGATTTTTAATCTTTGATAAAATACCTTTTTCTTCAACAATACGTTGATTGGTTATTTTAATTTTATTGTATTTGGTATCCAGATATTTCCATAAAGCCAGTATCAAACCCACACCATACCCCAGGGTTAGGATAGCACAACAGATGTAAAAGAAAAAGTTAGACCACTGGGATGAGGTACCTTCCCATATTTTTTCTTCGTTTTCCATGTTTTAATGTTTAAATGATTAAGGAATTTTTATTTCTTTTGCTTCCAGGTGGTAGTTTTCGATTAACAGACCGTGAGGATTTTTATTTGTTCTGGCGACATTATATAATACAAAACTGGCACTGAACTTATTTATAGACTCTGCTTTTTGATCTGTACGCAGCACCCTTAGTTTACCAAAAAAATTAGCGGTGTAAGGCGATACCTGATCATTTACATTGATAGAGTCGATTTCTAGCTTTTGGATCAGGTTTTCAGTTGCAAGTTTAGCAAAATGCCCACTGGCCAGTAACGTTTGAAATAAGCGTTTGCCTGATGTGCCTGATAAGTTTAGTGCATTATCAATACGCCTCTCATAATTAAACTGATCGACCTCCCAGAAGGCCTTATGAAACATTTTGATATGATTAATAATTTCTGGTTTCCTATAGGCGTCAATTTCTCTAAGGGGAACTACTTTCATCAATGCGGCCTGACCTTGCTCTGTCAACACAAAAGCATTGTTTTTTATATTATTTATTGTGATATATGCCCAGACAAAGGTAGCAATAGAGGTAAATAAAGATATAATCAAGCAAAAAAGAAGTGCTCGTTTGGCCAATACAAAATTGGCAGGAATATTTTTTAACGATTGTAAATCCATAGATGTTTAATTATTGTTTATGAACTTTTAGATTCTAGTAGAAGTACTATTATTTATCAACATATGTAAAAGCATATGGACATAAGCTAAGCTTTCATAGCCCTTTAGCAGGCAGGTTCTCATCATTTTTTAAGAACTGCAGCTGCTAAAGAGACTTGAATTGATAACTTAGTCGATCTTTATAATAATGATATTAACCATTATTTAAATCAGGTAAAAAGATTTTAGCTATTATAGCAACAAGACCAAAGATGGCTAAACCGATAATGAATCGGATAAAATTCTTCTGAGCCTGCTCATTACCCTGCATATACTGGATAAAAATTAAAAACCCCCCACCAATGGCAAAAATACTGACCGCTGCATTTAGTATTTTTTGAATATCTGCAGACCATCCTTCAATTGTGCTTTGTACCTCATCTGCTGGATTTCCTTGGGCAAGAGCCGGAGCTGTAGTGATGATCAATAGCATAATTAAGCAAAAACATTTCTGTATATGTTGTTGGTTTTTCATCAGGGAAATCGAAGATTTAATGTTTACACCGTTTTTTTTTGTTTTCATAAGTCAATTTTTAAGTTAAAGTTCTATTTGTTTGTTTTTATTAAAGATGTAATAGGTTTATTTATCCGTATACATTTGATACTTGTGGTATATTTTATGGTATTCAAAAACTCATCTCTTTCAGGATATTTTTTTTGAATCTTTATATACGATATAGTGATCAAAATAAGTAGGATCGGGATATAAATAGAGGTAAACACAGTAAACAGCGATAATAATGCAGTTACTGCAATAATCACAATAGTTTTAAGATCAAAACCGGCAATTACAGGTTTTTTTTCCAGAGCTTTAGGGGTTTTATATTCCATAGTATTTAAAATTTAATTAAAAATTAGGTTGAAGATTGTCCTTGTCCTTTTCTTCTACCTCTGCGGTTTCCAACTCTAAATGGATTTACTTTCATATATACTTCTCGTGTTGCCCCCCAGATAAACCAGCTACTGTCAGAATCACCATTACCACTAACCAAAAAGTTTGCATATTTAGGGGCAGCTAAAAGAAACATAATCATTACTATTTGCAGCACCATAGAAAAAAGTGGCTGAACAAGGCCGGTTACGGGTGCCTGATGTATCAAAACAATCATAGTTTGAAAAATTCGTATAATAGGGATCCAGAGCAGAATCGATAGAAATCCAAAAAACCAACTCTTTAAAACATCAAAGTTAGAGGGGATAAGCGATAAAGGTAATACCAGAACACCTAGAATATAATACACTGCTTTTAACAGAAGCTGGCGCATAATTAAATATCCATTAACAAGCAATGCCGCTATTTGAACCAGTAAATGAAAAAGTTCTAAAAATGTAGATAGCTGCAGATAATCATAAATGGTACCAATATCGGCTTCACCCGTAGCCACATCCTTAATAGCGACCAGTCCCGAATTTACCAGTCTTAAAAAACTATCAATATCAGGAGCATTTACGGTTCGCATAGCCGCTGTTTCGACGATGTCGGTTACAATGTCTACAGGTGTGTATAGGAGTAAGTCGACTAATGGTTCATACAGGTTTAAGGCCGCTAGGATTAATACCGGTTTAACCAGTATATAGGGATCCATATTACCTCCAGGATTCATAAAATAAGTGATCACCTTAGACGTTACTAAAATGATCATAATGGCAGAAGCCAATAAGATACTGTATCGTATACAATTATCAACAAATATGTTTATTTTTGATATACTACTTTCTCCTCCAAAAATAGATTCATTTAATACATTTAAAAATTCATATATATCCATATCATACTATTTATTTATCTGGCTAGGAATCTTGTGATTTTCATCCTAGCTTTTACTTCTTTATCAATAACCATAACCCTGTTTTTTATTTCGACTAGTTTTATTAATAACTTTAAGCGAACAGTGTAGTTGTCACCTGCACTACCGCTAAAAAGAAGGCCTTGTCTAAGGGTTTCATTTTCTTCTTGTAATTTGGTTAAATATTTTTTTTCTCTCTGCAGAGCAGATCGCTGTAACCCTAACCCATACATACCAAGACTTGCAAACTTGAATACATTTAAATTGTGCTCTACATTACTAATTTTAGCACTGGTATCGTTTAAGGTATATTCAATAGCACCAGTTATTAGTGATACCGATGGATTCAAATTGGAAATAGGTGTCCTTTTATCAGCATAACGATCTTCTTGATGCTTAAGGTCAATCAAATAATTTTTTTGTTCTAGAGTTAGACCTGACAATGATAGTAGCTGACCGTTTATAGTTGCTTTTTGGGCTGCTACATAAGCATCAGCAAGTGACTCAGAAAGTGTAAAGGTTTGGGCATAACCATGAACTGACAGCATAAGGGTGCAGATAATTATATTAATAGGTTTCATTTTCCAGCGTGATGTTTATAACGTTTTGTAATGATTTAAGAATAAGTAAGATACGCTCACCTTCTGGTACAGGGTTATCGTAGTCCAGATATGCATCAATATTATCACCCTCTTTATTAAGCTTTTTATAAAAGCGATTTCTGATAAAGCTATTTCTAAGGGCGTCTTTAGGATTAGGATTTAAAGGGTTGGCTACAGGGTATTTTTTTTTAATATACCCATAGCTATTATAACCACTACTATTATTAAACCTACCATTGTTTACAAACTTCTTTAAAGACTCTTTGTAAAAATACAGCCCCAGACTAAACGTTTCTATTTCTTCTCTTTGATGTTTTATCACATCATTGATCGCGGAGGTCATTCGTTTACTGCCACCCATTCTCATAAGAATCTTAAAATGTTCACTGTTGATCTCTGAGTAATAGTCTTTACCTATTAAAGCATCATTATTAGACCAGGTATCTTCATACTCTTTATGAACAGTTCTAAAATGATTTATTTGTGCAGTTGTATACAAAGAAACAAAACAACAAAAGAAGGCTGTAATGCTATACATTGACTTAAAAGATGTATTTACATATTTCATGTGTATATATTTTTTCATTGTTTAAAAATTTTGTTTTAACCGGGATGTTATTTTTATCCTGTTACCTTAGTTTGTTATAAAAATTTCTTGTGTTTCTAAGAGCAACAGTTCAGCTTTATGAATTATAGGTGCTTAAAGAATCGCATTTGATTACTAATGTAATAGGCGATATGTTAATTTACTGGTTTCAATATTATCTTCTACAACATCCAGCATTCGCTCTATGTTTATCAAAGCATGGTTGACATCTTGATATAGATTCAGTTTCTCACCATATACAACATTGATGTTGCTCTGAGTATTCAGTTCATTCTGGATATGGGTTAACATCTTATAAATAATACCTAAGTGCTTTCTGTTATCTTTCTTTTTGGAATAAGAAAAAAGAGTGCTAAGCCGATTATTCTGATCCTGCAAATCATAATATCTGCCCATTACATTATTTACCTGATCATTTATTGAATCCACCAGTAATATAGAGCTGGCTAGATATACTAATCTTTGATTGTAATCCATCATAAATTTTCTTATCTCTGTTTTAAGCTCTCTTTCCCGAATTTCTATAGTCCCATATTGCAATGTTGAAAATGCAGAACCTAAATTAGAACCCGGATCAACAAGCACAGGTCTCATTTGAGCATGATTTAATACAGGAAGTAATAAAAGCAAAAGCAATATGTAATATGAAGTGGTCCTCATTGTATTTAGGTACATTTTAAGCATCTCTATTGTTTTAAAAATCTTAAGCAAAATGATTATAGTACGGCTACTCCTGCATAAGACTATAAGGTAATTTCTACTCCATTGAATAGCTCCAGAGCCTCTAACAGACTCTCATAATTACTAACTATGAGTCCTGCAACGGGTAAATTTAAAAGACTTCTGGAATCACGATCAATTTTAGAATATTCTCTAAGGAGCTTACTCCTTAAACGATAAATTTCTTGTCGTTTAGCGGATTTTATTTTGCTTTTACTAACGATAAGTAATGAGCTTAATACAGCCTTATCCATGGCGAGCGCATTAAGGTAATCTTTCTTCTCCTTTGTCATATAAGGCAAGTCTACCATATTTGCTAAAAAAGAAGGGCCAAAACTTAATGCAGATGAGCCTATGGCATTGCTTATAAAACTATCTCCTCTGTCAAATTGATTGGCACTATATTGCTTATCAAGCTGAATTTTATGATTGTTTTTTGCCTCTTTTAAGTCATTATTAGTAGCTTTCATAGCAGCAATTTCAACGCCTAATCGAAATAATATTAATGTCTCCAGCTTTCTGCGGGTTTCTTTATCTGTGTTATTAATATGCGTATGTACATGTATGTGTACCTGACTATAACTTATTGTCGTTACCAGCAGTAATATGATTGTAATTTTTAGCGTAGTTTTCATAGATCGATTATTTTATAAATAAGCTGGTGAAATAATTATCCTTCTGAGCCTTATATTTTAACTCTTCTAATTCTTTATAGATGGTATTGGTTATCTCGGTATATTTCATTCCTATTTGTTCTCTAATGCCTTTATTGATTTTATTACTTGGTGGAATTAGTAGGAGATTCATAACTTTACTGTGCGCATTGATGAGATACTTATACTTGTTATTACAAGTTGCTCTCTTAAATGGATTGAGATATGAACTACATACATTTTTATAGTCGTCATAATTAATAGTGGCACTAGCAAAGGGATTGAATATAATCCTGGTTTTAGAATAGGTTTTTTCTGCCTGGCTTGTGGGAAAAGTTGAACTATAATTGAGCAGTGTTCTGCTTTTTTCCTTTCTCCAATCTTCAAGTCTTGCTTCTTCCAATTTTCTAAAGCCCGCTCCCGGACCATCGTAATACACTTTTAACAATTGCTTAGCTTGGCCATAACCATTGGTAACTATAGATAGCATTATGGCTATCAGTACGAATACAGTTTTTTTCATAATTAGATTAATTTTGGGTTTAACAATTCTTCTCTAGGGATATCTACACTAATAGATCGCCCTCCATTACTCTCAAAAATATCGACACTTAGTTTTTCGTTTTCGTTAAGCATGAATTTATCAAATAGTAAGTTGATGCTTCGTAATCCGTGACCTGCAACTTCGTAATTATCAGTACACACCTTAATTGGATGAATAACACGTTCCTGGTACAAATAATCTTTAGCAATACGTTTCTTTAGTTTAGTCCTGAATAGGATATGGTCTATATCAAAGTCAATCGTTGAGTAGTTGGTAAGTTCTACGCGTAAGCCTATTTTTTCCTGGACATAAAATATACCTGTAATCCTAATCTTTAAGTCATCAGGTTTTTCGTGTGTAATATTAATTTTGTTATTAAAATTTCTTCTTAATTCAAAACACAAATTTTGTAGGGCTAATTCTTTATCTACTTTGATTTGTGCATCTTGTTGCACACCATGAATAAACTCAACAGATCTTTTCACCCTATATGTTAAGTCTGGTACAAATCGGTTGAATCCTAATAAGATCGAATAATACCCTCCATCTTCTGTAATTACAGTAAGATTAGAAATTTGGCTACGGATATCAGATAACTCTTCACCTATATGCTTAAGGCGGATCATTTGCTTAGTTGTATCTGCAACAAAATAAGGAGAGCCTAAATCCAGATAAGAAATTTTTTGATCAAACAACAAATGTGTTGTCTTTATGTCGGAGACTTGAATAGTATCATTTTTTTTAAGTGCTTCAAGGTAGGTGTTAGCCTGTTGCCCATAAAGACTTATTAAAATGCTAAAATTGACTAGTACGGTTATAAATATCTTCCTTATCATGAGTTCATTTTTTTTTCAATAAATTCTGTTAATGCTAATTCCATATTTTTTTGCTTTTTATATGTATCGAATATGACCTTGTTTTCATCTGCATTTGAGGAATAGCACGCATACCTTTCTGGTGATACGCTTACTTTATATACGTTAGAAACACTACCTACTTTGATAAAAACCTCTCTTTTATCCGTAGAAAATAATTTCTCCAAGTCTGCTTCAGTAAAAGACAGGTATTGAGCAAACTTATCTTTAGTAGCCATTTTCTTTTTGTGAGATAATAGAATCATGGTATCAGTATTATTAATCATAGCAGGGCCTGCAGGAGTATCTAAAATATCTTCAACATCCTGTGTAGCGATGGCTACTTCACCATAAAATTTTCTTACGGTTTTATACAAGTACTTTATAAATTGTGCCATTTCTCCTTTAGAAATAGGTTTCCAACACTCATCAATAAAAATTGATTTTTTAGCTTCAGGAATCTTTCTGATTTTTTGCATCACGACATCAATACAAAGCATAGTTACCAATGGAAAGAGAATAGGGTGATCCTTTATGTTGTCCATTTCAAACACTATAAACCTTTCGTTTAGTAGGTCTATTGGGTCTTTTGCATTGAGGACCTGAGCATATTTACCATCATGAAAATCTTTAAGAGAGAGTTGAAAGCTTACCTTGTCAAAGTATTTTTCTTCGTCATCCATTACTTGATTCTGATCTACAAACTCATAAAAAGTGGACATACAAGGAAACTTATCTTGATTTTTAGAAAAGCTTCTAAAATAAGCGTCTAAGTATAATCCAATTATTTGTTTTTCTTCTCTTCTGAAGGGATCTTCACCTTTCCATAGGAACAAAATCAGTGAAGTGAGAAATATCTTTTTGTCATTATTGATTTCTTCAATGGAATTAAAATGGAAAGGGTTAAACTTTAATGGAATATCCAGGTCATAAGCATAATATTGTCCTTTAACCAATTGGCATAGTTTTTTGTAGGAATTACCAATATCGATCATTACAATGTGATGCCCCTGCTCATAGTATTGGCTTGCTATGTGGTTTATAAGAAAAGATTTACCGGTTCCTGAAGGGCCGAAAATGAGTCGATTTCTATTCACAATTAAACCTCTTTTGACCGGATCTATCCAGAGAT
The DNA here is from genome assembly GCA_947500545.1 of uncultured Aquimarina sp. GTDB lineage: Bacteria > Bacteroidota > Bacteroidia > Flavobacteriales > Flavobacteriaceae > Aquimarina. The sequence goes on from CANMSO010000001.1 coordinate 43,733, forward strand.
CTAATCTTACAGGTGCTCCGTTTTTTCGATCACAAAAAAGAATTCCTTCTGAATTACCTTTATAATAACTTTCAAAATTTAGGAAAACAGGTGTTTGCTCTGATATTCCTATAAATTTATACGTTTCCGGAATTCCTGTGCAAGCGCCAGGTGTATTATGAATGAATAAGTCTTTTAAAGAGTGTTTAATTTGATAAGGTATTATACCCAAGTCCTTAAAAGCATTTTCTAATTGGTTTTTACCGTTTTCAAGTTTTTCTTCGGTAATATCCCATAACATAATATTGAAATGCTGATAGACAAACCGAAGTTCATTTTCAATTACAGTATTTACTAAATCATCTATCTGATTATACGTTACTTCATTCTCTTTAGATAGTATAGCCAAACTTCTAAATTGATTTAGTTTTGTTTTGAGTTTTGAAAAAACTTTCTTTGAATTGTCTATATAGATAACCTGATTATAAATATGATTACATTCTAACCCCAAACAGACAGGCTGTATAAACGGAATCATAAAGTCAGTTTTCTGAGTGGAGAATTCTATATTTTTTTTGGAACTTTCCAGCTTAAGAGGTAATTGATTATAAGATGTAATAGCATACATTTCGGCAACTTTATTACCTACCTGAAGTCGTTTTTCAAAAAATATATCTTTTAGGGATTGATTACCATCCTTTGATAAAGAATAATACTGTCCTATCACTCTAAGTAAAGCATCATTATTTAAGGGCTCAACAGTAAAAAACTCTTCTTTTATAAGAAATGATATGCAAGTCATTACAACTTTTAGGAAATCATCTACTTCCTGCATATATTTTTGATAAAGATTAGGATTGCTCTTTAAGTTGATTTTTTTCTTAGCATCTTTAGTTATAAATAAATAGCACTCGTGACTCAATGTTGGTTTTTCGTAAAAGAACTTATTGTCACTACGGGATAACATTTGATCTCCTTCTGTAACAGCTTCTTTTATTTTATCTACAAAAAAGTAATCCTGTTTTTGGATAATTGTATCTTCGGGCAATGACCTAATGATCTTGTCGAACAAATTATTGATACGTTCAATGTTTTCTTTGTCTAACGAATATATCTGAGGTAGTTGTAATTTATAACCTACCGAGATATCTCCGTTTTTTGAGATCAGCAAGTCGTTTTCTACAGCATATATTGGAAATATTTTATCTATGTCTTGACTATTCATTTTCTTTGGTATTTATATGAATCCACAAATGATACTTTTTGGGCATAAAAACCCTTCTTTTCTCAAAAATTTCTCTTCCTAATTCTTTGCTGGCAGAAAGCATTGCAATATTTTTTGCTTCTTCTAAATTAATAGAGTTGTTACCTCCAAAAGCCGCGGCCTGCGTTCCTCTTTGATAAGCATAGTCATATACATCTTTTGCTACTTGAGAAGGTATTTTTGGCCAAGTACGATTACCTAAGTGAACACCTTCTACACCATCAAAATCGTACATGCTGAAGTCCAATCTGTAAAGTTTGTCTTCCTGCTTATAACTTGTTATATCAATAAGTAGCCTATTTATGTTAATGGTAACCTTACCATAAACGACTGCCCCTTTAGGAATGGTAACCCGCGGACTGGTAAGTTTGATTTCTTTTTTTGTTCGTATAGCAATAGTGCTACCATTATTGATTATTGTTTGGTCTACGGTTTCTGCAGGGATTAAATCAAGTACTTCATTATTTTGAGAAGCACTACCGGCTCCGTGAAAAAATGATTTGTCTTTTAATTTATCTTGAATTGAATTTTTGATTGTTTCACTGGCTCCAGTTCCCAGTTTTGTGATATTCTCGGGATTTATATTGCCGATTAAAGAATTTTCTCCATTTGGTAATTGTCTATCTAATGATGCTTGGGAATAATTATTATAAACATCCATGAGCTTCTGTATATCATCAATTTCAGATGATTTGTTATTTGTTGAATTGGTGTAAGTGGATTCCCTCAATAGTTGTTTCTGCAATTCCATGAGTTCTTGTATTTCCTTATCAGCCTGGTCATTATCTATTACATAACCTGTTTTTGGTGTTCTATTGCTGGTTTGTTTTTTTTGGAGGTCCCCTTTTGGGTTAAGCCTGTCAAAATCTCTAATGGCTTGACCTTGAATAATAGGATCGTATGTTATGGTATCAGTTTCTTCAGCTTCATTTAGATCTGTAAAACCTTTTACGACATCACTTTTTTTTGAGTTTTCAAGCTCTTCTCTTTTGTACGCGTTCAATTTTGAGGTTTTATCTACTTTATCATCGTTAACTTTTGGGGTGCTGATAAATAATTTATTGGTTCTGGGGTTCGTGTTTTCTGAAGGAAAAATAAATACCTTAAATATCACTACAAGCAATATAAAACAGGCTAGTCCTACAATAATTACCACTGTCTTTTTCTTTTTATCCATAGATCATAACTTTATAACATAGAGACCTTTAATAATCTTCAATTTATTTTGCGTTTATTATATTTTTCCAGATAAGCATTGGATTAATTTTTTGATTGTTCAGTTCTACTTCATAATGTAGGTGGGGCCCTGTAGCAAGTCCTGTATCTCCTACAAAGCCTATTAGTTGCCCTTTTGAAACTTTGTCTCCTGTACTGACCATCCTAATCCATAAATGGGCATAAAGGGTTTTTAAATAAGAAAAATGAGTAATTATGATATAATTACCGTATCCCTTGTGGTAAGCAGCAGTTTCTATACTCCCAGAACCCGTGGCAAACACAGGAGCTCCTTTTTTAGCCGCCAGATCAATACCTTTATGCAACTTAATAGTGTTTAGAACGGGATGATTCCTGTAACCATACCATGAAGAAATATTGATAAAATCAATCTTTGATAAAGGAAATCCAGCTGGAATTTTATCGAGATTTTTTGTTTTAAAGAGATCGTTGTTTTTTTGACCAAATCCCTGGATGTTAAAAAGAATAAATAACCCCAAAACAAATAAAATACTTGCTGGAATACTTACGATATTTTGATTCAATTTATTTTTCCTATACATAATTTTAAACTTGCAAATAGAGATAAAACTTAATTACAATTTAGGACCTCTTTTACCAGTAGTACTAGTATCTTCAAAGTCATCAGTCGTGTTTTCCTGAATGCTATCACTACCAGTGTCATTCATTTCTTTTTCGGCCGCGAGTTGTATCTCTAATTCTTTGTAAATAAGATTGTCTATCTCAGAAACAATACGGTTAAAGTTTCCATCTAATAACTCTTCTATATCATTATCTTCTCCAATGACAAGCGGCAACGGTTCTTTAATTTGATCATTCCTTTCATCAACTTTTATTTTACCTCTAAATATTTTTCGATTGATTTCTTCACCAAAATTATCAGCTACAACTCCGACAAATTCACCTTGCGACAATTGCGATATTGTGGCAACCGGAATGGCATACTCTAAATTTTCATTGATGCTGTAAGATGTTGATGTGTCAACTGAAATGTTTTTTAATTTTTGCTTCTTTTTGCCAAAAATTTCCTGAAGTTTAGATGCTGTTTCACTTCGAACCGATCCACTAAATATATTACCTACAATATTGAATATGGTTGCGGCAACTTCATTTCCATAATCTCTTTTTAACTGTTCTAGATCTTGCATTCCTATAGTGGTAGAGATTTTATTGGATCTGGCTGTTGCAATTAAATTATCAAGCCCCATAAAATACATGGTTGGTAATTCATCAATAATTACAGAGCATGGTTGACGCCCTTGGGTATTAATTTCTTTAAGTAACTGTGTTGATATCAATCCTAAAGCAGGGGAGTTAGTTGTTTGAGTAGCGGGTGAATTAGCCAACACCATTATCGTAGGGTTTTTGGGATCGTTAATACTTAAAGGAACATTAAGCTCGGGGTACACATTATTTCCCATTACCCAAAACAGCTCTTTTGTAGCTAATTGAGACAAAGGTATTCTTGCTGATGCTGTTTGACCAGATAATTGCTCGTAAGCACGCTTCTCTAAAGCATCTGCAAACGGTGTCATGAAGAATTTAAGCTCAGAGTAAGTGCTTAAAATTCTAAATACCTTTTCATCTGGACAGGAAGCCAATGCAATCGCGTGGGGCAGTGTACAGTATTTACCATTATCATAAATTTTGAGAAAATATATGCAAGATGCGAAATAGGAAATAGCAGATTGTGCAAAAAAATCTTTTTTTGTTATCCATTCTTTGTTTAGATTATATAGAACTGTTTGAGCTGCTTCCAGTGCATCTGCAGCTTTACGAATTAAATTGGGACTTAACGGATTGACAAACGATGATCGTTGAATATCGTCTAAAGAAATAACATTAAAATTTGGCTTTACGGAATAATTGTTTTTATAATATTGATAAAATGCATATGTTTCAGAAGCTAATGAAGGAAATTTGAAATCATAGACAAGCATAGTGAACTGTTTCTGAATATGTTGTCTAATGTATTCTTCTATGACTGAATAAGATTTACCTGAACCTGGAGTCCCTAGTACCATTGTAGCTCTAAAAGGATTAACCACATTTATAAACCCTTTATCAGTTTTAAAATTGACAGAATAAGGATTTCTCATAATTGTTTTTTCCTGTTTGAAGATTAAATTAGACTCATTAAACTCATCTTTATTTCCAAAATAGGTAAAGTGTCTTCTCACCATCAGCAGCCCCCAAATAAACCCAGAGAGTGATATAGTTGTTAAAAAAAGATTGGGTATTAAAGTAATATGTAGTTCAGAAGTTAAAATGAATATAAAAGCTCCTGTTACTAAAGCTATATAATAGTATGATTTGTTTTGATCCTTTTCAGGCCTTTTTTTAACACTGAAACCAAATGGAACAAAAGAAAATATGCCTAAAACTACTAGTCTTATTATAATCGTTCTTTCGAAGAAAGGAGCTATTTTGTAGAACTTGGTAATTGCTTTGTTAACATAGTTACTAGTCAATCCTTTTTCTGTAAGGTATTCAAGATGGTAAGCATATAAATCAACGCATAGCATTATTATTCCTATAAGCATTGTAATTAGTAATGTGATATCAATAGAAAGCTTGTTGTCCTTCATTTTTTTGCTTTAAAAATGTCTATAATCCAATACTAAAGTAGTAATCGAAATGAAGAGTATTTTATAAAAGTAACTAAAGGGTTTTCGGTGTAATAAATGATGTGGTTTAGGTTATATGTGGATTTGAAAAAATAGAATAATGGCATGAAATCTGTTTTAGCGGATGACAAGCTTTGAGGTATTTTTAGTATTAAATTGTAAATAAGGAAACAATTATAACATTAGCCGTTCAGCTATTACTTGGTATAGAATATGTAAATCATTTCATATATACTTTCGTGTAATTATAATATTCAGATATTAAAGTCGAAGAAAAAATAAAGAGTGAAGACTAAGTAGGAGGTCATAATTGAAAAAACTGAATTGTTCGTGTTCTAATTGCAGAATGGGCAAAGTTTTGGTGTATTCATTATAGTAAATATAAGCTCGTCATTAATTAGAAAATGAATAAAAATGGTAAACAGGATAAAGTTTTCAATTTGAGCATAAAGTAATTGAAGCTCTAGGGGGTAGTAAAGATAAATAGTATCAGGTTACGGTTGGTGAAATAACCTTCTTGATTTTTTTGTTAAATAATATGTCCAAACTAAATCTATTTGTCTTAAAAAAAGTTGCATATTCTAATGTTTTCAAAACATATTTTACGATACAAGAATAATAAAGATTGTTATTCTTCTAGGTAAGATGCTATATTTTTGGAGGCTTGTTTTTTCGCTTTCAGGCTTTATTCTTTCCTTTTTACTTAAAATAATTTCTTGATTATCTGAGTATTGATTTGGTTTGAAGAAAATTTTAAACTATTAACGAATATGTAAGTTGATAATTACTGATGAATTATTAAAATTAAAATTAAAGGGGAAAAATGAGGAAATTAAAAATAGCAGTTTCAGTAAAAGAAACTGAATTGAATGATCAGATTATTTCTATCTTAAAAGAGACTTTTCATTACATAGAAATTGAGAATAAAGAGTTTGATATTGATGCAATTCTTGAAGACCAAAACAGTGAGGGGTATGATCTTCTTTTCTTGGATATAGATTTTGTTCCAGATGATTTTGACAAAGAATATGATAATTTTCTCTTTCGTAGTTTGAAAGTAGTAGCTTTATCGTCAAAAGAAGAGAATGCTCTTAGAGCTTATAATTTTGGAGCTTTAGATTTTATCCCTAAACCTATTTCATATGAATGTTTATTGCTCGGAATAAAAAGAGTTAGAAATCTATGGGATATATTAAATTTTAATTCAGATTTTAAGAACACTATTAGTAACGGTGCACCTCTTCGAATACTTGCAGTACACTCTCTAACTGAAGTAAAAATTATTCCTGTTGATACTATTGTTTATTTACAATCTCAAGGCCGCTATACTTTGATTTATACTTCTGACGGCGAAAGTATAGTATCAAGTAAAAACCTTGGAGTTTATGAAGAGTTACTATCACGAAACAATTTTTTTAGAATTCACCATTCTTATATAGTTAATGTAGAATTATCATTAAAGGTTCATAAAAAGGATGGAATGTATTTACAAATTGGAGATAATAAATACCTTCCAATATCAAAAAGACGAGTAGATAGTTTTTATAGGCATTTGGGTATAATAGCTTAAAAATTATTTATTTAAGAAGGAAAAGATACTATAGAACGGAATTAGAAATAGGTTTTTTAAAAGTCGTACATTTTTATTAGATATTCTCAGCGTATCTAACTCTAGGAAATCTATTGGCTATTAGAAGACAATTCATTGATTTGACAATAAATATAAAAAAGTGGTATTTTTGCCTTAGATTTTTAAGGGGAATTTATTGTTATTTATATTATATGAGAAAAGATAAGTTATACTTCTTTACTTTTTTCGCTATTGCCACTGTATTTTTAATTATTGCTTCTCTGGGATTAAGATATTTTACTATAGAAAGTGCAAATCAATTAATAAATATCCAACTTGAATCCAGTAGAAGAGAGGTTAATGAAATCTCACAGTTAATAGCTCAGCAAATCGATGCGCAAATTGATCCTGAATTAGTTAAATATAACGTTCAATCTGTTATAGAAGGAACACAAGATATGTCTTCTTTTGTTTCTGTGATAGATTGGGCTGGAAAACAAGTGTGTCATCCTGATATCACAAAAGTAGGAGAAAATATAAAAGCTAATCAGGACTTGCTAAAGGCATTAAATGAAAAGGGAGGTGCTAGTAACTTATATAAGATGTTGTTGAATTATAATAAAGACAATGATCCTATAGTAACCTCAGAGATTGTTAAAATGGTCCCGGTTGAAGGTACTGATCTTATAGTATTGGCACATAGTAATTTGAATAAAATAGCATCTCAAGTACAAGAATTAGAGAGTAGGTTTTATATAATTTTCTTTTTTATGGGAGGAGGAATTATTCTTTTTTCATTTATAGCTGTTAGAATTATTGGTAGTTTATATGAGAAACAGTTGGAGTTAAAAAACACCAATTTAGAAATAGAACTGATTAATTTATCAAAGTTAAATACTAACCTCGTAGAACATCAACAAAAAATTTCTGATACATATACAAATGAAGAAAATCAAAGCGAATTAAATGTTTCAGATTTTGGAAAAAAGCGATTGCTTACCTATATTCGAAATGAACTTGTGCCGATACCTTTAAATGATGTAGCTTATATACAAACAGAACATGGGATAACATACATCTACTGTATCAATGGTAAAAAATCGACCAGTAATTTGAGTCTAGAGGAAGTATTTAACTATTTGGATCATTCCTTATTTTTCAGAGCTAACAGGCAATATATTATCGGAATTACAGCGATTGAAAAAATTATTAGGTATGGCAACAGTCAGCTTAAAATTCTTATGAAGGGAGCAGATGTTGACATTATAATAAGTAAGAACAGAGCAGCTGAGTTTAAGCAATGGCTTAGTATTTAAAGATTATTGCCAATAATTTTTAATCCCCTTGGTTAGTTTTGACACACCTTTTCTTCTCTATATCCTTCTCCATGTTTTTGACAAACTTATTTTCTAAGGAGGAAATAGTAATTTGATCTGAATGACTACTTAAAATACTATTTCCCAGCCTTACAGCAAAGGGATGAACATGACAGTCTTCACTTATTACTTCAAGAGGGACAAATATTAATTAGTTCTAACTTATTGCAATGTGCAACCCCTAATTTTATGTCAATAAAAAGAGGTTAATATTAGTTTTTGTTGAAAGTCTAAATTAGTAACTAGAAAATCATGATAATGTAGAGGAAGTTATGAAATTCTTAGGTCTATTGAAGAAATCAGATTATAATGAAAGGGAAGAAGTTGTGATGAACACTGTGGAGGGAGAAATTAAACATTTAATAGATGTGAAATATAAACCCGTAAGTCACAATGATATGCTGAGAAAATTTAAAGAGATTACGGATAATTTAGCTGATGTGCATAAGCAAAAAAGCCATGGAAAATTACCTCCAAGAGCTAGTGATACTAGTCGTTCGATAACACTAAAAATGAATTAAACTTAGATTATTAGGTATAAAAAAACATGCCATATACGTTTTACATATTATTGCCATTGGCTTTTTAATTTAAGCTTTACTTGGTTTAATCAATTCGCTAGATAAAACATTAAAAATTTAAAATTAAATATTATGAAAACAATTACTAAACTTACAACTCAATTTACAAAAATTATAAACTTTATCAAAGAATTGCCAGCTGCTTCTGGTTATGCAATGCATAAATAGTGCAAGCATAAAGATCTGATTATTAATTTAAGTTAATTTGATAGAGTACCTTGTTGATTCCAATAGGTTAAGTTAATTGGTCAAGGTAGATTTTGGGAGATAAAGGTTACTACAGGTAACCTTTATCATTTCTATTAAAATTGATAATGCCCTTTATTTCCTGAATTTAGACATTTTAGAAAATTAGGTGAACCGGTTATTACTTGTCGGTAGAAAAAAGTGACATGATGCAATAATTTTAATATTAGTTTTTAATAAATAAGCTAGAGAAGAGAGACATGCTTAAGTATTGATATAATGATGTATATGGTAATAATGTTAAGTAGCACTTAATGACTTTACAAAAAAAATGAATGAATGTAAGTTACTCATAGAAATTAAAAAAATAACCTGAGCTGATACATTATAATCTTAATATAAGTAATTCATATGAAGATTTTCACATCTACTCTTCTCAAAGAATACTACATTACACTTTTAAGAGTGTTAACGAATGAAGAACTAATTAAAAAAATATAATCAATTATTCAACTATGAAAATAAAGAGAAATTATAAAATAATAGCTACAATAATTTTATATGGCTTATTACTATCTATATTAATGGTAGATAATTATATTTCCAGATATATATTTGATCATACTGTGATAAGCAACATATTTTACTTTTTATTATTCTTTCTTTCTGTTAAGGTTTTAACAGCTCTAATTCATTATGCTTACAGCAAAAGATTGAAAATCGATAAAACAGAAAAAAACAACTTTTATTATGGAATTAATAATATTTCAAATTTATTGATCGGTATAGGGTGTATCGTTTTAATATTTGATAGCTTCGGGGTAGACCTCAGAACTTTGCTAACCACTTTAAGTATTATCGCTGCGGGGATTGCTATGATTACAAAAGAATATATAAATGATTACTTAGTGGGAATTTATTATTCCTTCTCGCGTAATATTGAAATAAATGATTATATAAAAATTGGAAATCATAAAGGGAAAATTCTTGAAATAGAAATGCTAAAGATTAAGCTATTAAACGATAACGAAGACTTGGTTATTTTGCCTAACGAAATGTTATATTCAAGTGAAATTATCAATTATACGAAGAGTATGATAAACACAATGAGTATTGACTTTCAATTAGATATAAATTTGATTGATGAAATAGAGATTCTAGAACAGGGATTAAAGAATGAATTAATGGAGTTTCAAGAGTTCATCGAGTATGATAGTTTTCAACTTAAAATAATTAATCTAAAAAAGGATTTTATTGATTTTAAAATTTTATATAAGCTAAAAACTTTGGATGTCGAACTGCAAAACAAAATCAGAAGAAAAACAGTGAGAAAAATCTACAACTACGTTTTTAAGCAAGACAAAAAACGGCTTAACCCCAAAGAAGGGTTAATATATGCCAATGACTCCTATACAAATAATTAATAGGCTAACTCTCATTATTTTAAATGGTGAAACAAATCATCTAAAAAAGTACAGATAAATATAGAACCATTAGGTTTCGTAAGGTTGGTATTCAAATCTAAATTTAACAGATATTGTTTTTGCAATGTTATGGGCGAGTAAGGGAGGAATATTGATTTCAAAATCACTAATTCTTAAATCAAATTTTCCGGTTAAGATGTAAGTCCCTTCAATTCGTTCGATCTTCGTTTTGATTTCGATTTCTTTGGTTACTTCTCTTAAGGTAAGTTTCCCTTTAATAATTTGAAAGTTATAGCCATTATTAGTTATATCAAAAGAACTAATGGTTCCCTTAAAAGTTGCTTTTGGATATAAATCAGATTCGATGTAGCTTTTATTAAAATGTTGGCACATCAACCTGTTTTTAAAAACAAAATTATCCATCGGCATACTAATTATAATTTCATTTTTTGACAGATCAATTGTGCTATATACTTTATTATTTTCGGCTTCTATATGTACAGCATTAGTATAAGAAAAAAATGAAACTAGCCCGTTATCTGTAATATATTTATCACCCGGATCTTTATAAAAGGAGTTAATCGTAGTAAACAAGTAAATAAAGACAGTTAATTTGTTCATTTTATAATTGTTTTTGTAAAAAAATAGGTCAAAACTAAAAGTACTTTTATAGCTTTAAAACTTTCCTATATTATTTGATTTCAATATTTATATTAATCTAGTTTACAGATGTTTATCTTAACTAGATATGATCTTTTATTTAAAAGAGGGCAAATTTATTAGGGAACTCCTTAAAAAAATAAAAACACTAATATACAAGTGGTTAACAACACAATATTTCTGGTGTACAATTGGTAGACATTATGTGTAAATATTTGATATTCATTGATATATATATTGGTTCTTTTTAAAAATTAGATTGATTTAGATAGCATAATTTTTTCTCAAACTACGAGACAATGGAGTGAATGACACGGTTTATGTGTAATGTTTAGTAGTGGAAAAGCGTAAATTCAGAATTTTTCAAAAAAGAAATAAGAAGATATGGATTAAATTCAAAGTAAGGATACCAATTATAAATACAATACTCCTATTTCCTGTTTTTCTACATTTTATATGGCGAGCTGGTAAAAATCAAACTTCTTTAAGGAAACTAGATTTTCTTACTTTAATTAAGACTTTTACTGTTAAAAATAATATCTTATCAGGAATTAATGCTTATAAATTGGTGTATAGCTATCTTAAGGTTAATATCATAATAAATTTAACACTTGTTAGCATTCTTATTAAAAAATGATAAGTAGCTTTATATTTAGTTGAAAAAAGTTCAATTATGTTAGTCATTATAATTACTGTTTTTTTTGCAAAGGTTTTGTTGTTTTTGGGTAAAGTAAGAACATTATTTAGTTTTATACAGATTCCAGGTTGCATGTTTTTAATTGCTCTTTATTCTACCCTTAGTAGTAATCCATTATTAGCCAGTACACAGAAGATAGATAGTTTGCTCTTAGAGCTAAACTCTTATCATAAGGAAGATCCTATTAAAGTAGATCTGCTCAATACAATAGGTTTTGAATATTGGATAGTTGATGCTAACGAATCAATTAGATTTGGAAAAGATGCTTTAAAATTATCTAAGAAGTTAGTGTACCCTAATGGGGAAGCAAAAGCAAATCGTATTATTGGTGTTGGTTACTGGGCTTTAGGAAACTTAAACAAGGCTTTAGAATATCTAACCAATGCTTATAAAGCTTATGAAGCTTTACAGGATAAAAAGGGTCTTGCTAATACTCGGCTTAACATAGGTATGGTTTATGCCGATCTTCAAGAATACAATAAAGCCCTAAATCATTATGAGCAAGCTATTAACGAATTTACTGCATTAGGATTAAAGGGAAGGATAGCAACTACATTTACAAAAATAGGAACGATTCTTATAGAACAGCATAAGTATAAGGAAGCTCAGAAATATCTTACTGATGCACTACAAATGCATACCGATAACGGTTTTACATATGGAATCTCAGAGGCTCATAATAGACTAGGGGTATTATATCTCAACAGAATGGAAATTGAGCAAGCTTCCTACCATATAAAAAAGTCAATGGTACTGGGTAGTGCAGTTAGTGATGTTGATGGATTAACGAATAATCTAATTACTCACGGAAAAATTTTAAGACTTTCGAATGATCTTGATCAGGCAGAAACTGAATTAAAAAAAGGGTTAGAGATAGCGAAGGAAAATAAACTGAAAAAGTATGAATTATTTGCTTACGAAGAACTAAAAGAATTAAAGAAAAAGCAATCTAATCTAGAAGAAGCCTTTCTGTTTTACGATAAATATAATACATTGAAGGACTCTCTTTTTAATTTAGAAAAGTCAAAGCAAATTGCTTATTTGGAATTTGAGAACGAGTTAGAGAGAAAAGATAAAGAGCTATCAATGCTTAAAACACAAGAAAAAAAAGACAACCTTATTAAACTGATGTTAATCCTTACAGTTATTATTATATCTATCTGCGGATATGTGATTTATGTAATATCAAATCAACGTGCTAAAAAGAGTAAAGAATTATCGGCCAAATCCCAGGAACTTCTCGAATCTGCATATGCCCTTGCTCAGAAAGATTTAGAAAATTCAGAATTAAAGCGGCAAGAACTAAAACAACAACTAGATTTTAAAAATAAAGAACTTACCTCATATGCCCTTAATTTCATAAAGAAGAATGAGGTTGTAGAGCAATTACAGAATACTATGAATGATATTAAAAAATCTTCTTCTATAAATAAAGATAAATTGATTACCGATATTAAAAAGATAATACAAAAAAACTTAAGTATTGATAAAGACTGGGAGGATTTTAGCAGATTTTTTGAAGACGCACATCAAGGGTTCTATTCCAAATTAAAATCAAAACATGAAGATTTGAGCACAAATGATCTTAAAATTTGTTCATTGATTCGACTCAATTTTAATGTAAAAGAGACAGCAAGCATTCTTGGTATATCACCAGAGAGCGTAAAAACTGCCAGGTACCGTCTTCGTAAAAAACTGGAGTTGGACTCCAAACAGGAAATCCTTACCCATTTATTATGTTTAGAAAAGATGCAAGATTAGTAGTGTTTTATGTAACGCTAAATAAAAATTGGAGGTATGGATGTGTTTTGTTTATTTTATGGTTGCGTTAAACTCTCCTTTAGAAATTTGAAGGTAGATTTTTAAAATATCAATAGTGTTATTTTGGAACTTCCCCAGAAATTACTTTATAGAACATAACTGTAAACTCTCCAGGATTTTGAACATATAATTCAAAATCATCTGTTAAGACATTTTATAAAAATTCTTTTAAGATGGCTACAAGTGCTTTAGACAACAAGTTAGTGTGATTGTTCCACAAAGTTAGGAGACTTTGCAGAGCTAAAAGCTTTAAGTGCTCATTTATATATGATCTTAACCAACAAAGTTCTGTATATAATGAAGCTTTAAGCTTCACTCTCGGGTTTTATACTATAGATTCTTTTACGGGTTTAGGGACAAGAAGATAAAAATTTTTTAAGATGATATAAAAAAACAATCTACCAAAAGCCATTGCGTAATAATAGTCCCAATCTAATTGTCCTCCATTACTCCCATATTTAAAGCCCCACTCGCATAAAGCATAAGCCATCCCATTAATATATTGAGCCATAAATTCATGATGAAATCTATTAGGGTTAGCCACAATATCGAACCCATTTTCTTTACTAAATTTGATGATATTCTTCCTAAATTCAAAATTCTTATTTTAAACTCAAATAAACTTTGTAAAATTATTCTTGTAAAATCTCTAATATCTCTACATCAAAACTTATGACAGGGTAACTTCTTAAATAAATCATCTGGGAATCAAATATAAAAGACACATCGGGTTCAGTTATAGTTGATCCTATATTTACCTTTTGGATTCTATAAGGTAAATATATTCTTGCTCTTGTACCTTTTTTAAAAAACATTAACGCCTCTTTAAAGCCGGGCATTAACTCTTCGTCCTTTAAGTCAAAAATACTTCCTGAAAATTGAGATTCTTTAATAATTTCATCATTAAACAGATTAACCATTAAATAACGAACATTTACTTTTGAGTTTTCTAAAACGTGCTCTCCAGTCCCTTCTTTTTGTATAATATAGTGAAGTCCTGAATTTGTAAACTTATGTTCTTTGTTTTCTAATTCTATTTTAATCAATCTTATGTGACTTTCAAACAATTCCTCTTCAGGATAATTTATAGATTGATCAGGTTCTAAATTATCATCTTCGGAATTACAGGAAAAACTAGAAATTATAATAATGCAAATAAGCAATACCTTAATCTTTAAATTCATGTCTTTAATTTAAGTTAATTTCTTTTATTGAAAACATCCTTTCATATCCTTGTACTAAACCATTAGTGTCTATTATCTCTAGAGGATAATATTGTTCTAAAATATTTTGTATTTGACAATTGGATGAAATAAACATTTAATTTCTTCAGTCACATATAGAATGCTTTTTATACTATAACCATCTGCACTACTTTCTAATACCACCTTAAAACAATTATAACCTTTAATTGTTTTTTTATCGTTTCTGTATTCTTTAACAACAAGATCTCCATCAGAAAGATACCTATAATTTACTTCTGTACCGCTGGTTTGAGTGGTATCCCAAGATAACATTCTTATCTCGCTACTTTTTTGGGTGTCAATAATACTGTATCTACTTATTTTATCATGTGCAGTGATTTTATAAATGATCTTAAATACCTCAAATCTATAATTAAACTCTATTTCACTCTTACTCATTAAGTAAGGGTTGAAGTTGTCCAAAAAGGCCCCTCTGGCCATTCCTTCAAATAAAGACTCTGCTGCTGGTGGACCTCCATAATTTTTAATATTCTCTAAATCTTTTTTCTTTTGAATTTTCATGAACTTTTCAAAACCCTCCTGTAAGGTAGAATCGATTAAATTTTTATTGTTAATCTTTACTTGGCGTGTAATAGTAATTTCCCCTTTAGTTGGAGTAAAAGGCTCTTTTGGCTGTCCAGAACAACCAACTATAATAAGTAAACAAAGATTAAATAGGATATAGTTAATTTTCATTAGTATAAATTTTTAAAGCGTAGTTTCAAACTCACTAATAAATTCTGTTTTAAAATCTTCATATATGCTTAATGATTTGTCCAGCATTTCTTTAAGCTGTTCTTTAGTGCTAAAAATTGGAGTTTTAACCCTTTCTACATCTAGCTTTTCAAATCTTACAATCTCATCATAGATACTACCAGCCGAACCTCCTGCTAGATGTTGCTTTGGAGATAATTGAAATACACCAAAAATCAATTCATAAATACCTCCCTTTATTGAAATGTGAAAATAAAACTCTAACATATCGGATTGCTCCTTGATTTGATAAAAGTTTTCCCCAGATTTATATTTGACGTTATCAATGCCTAGTTTTTTAAACAAGTTTAAAACCTCAGTTTTATCAACTTTCTTCAATCTATCTTTAAATTCAGTTTCATTAAAAAGCTCTGAATATCTATTTAGAAAATTTATTTTTTGAAAAACATTTATGATTCTTGAGTCTGTTGTCATTTTATTAAGTTTTATACACTCCTGTATAAATTTAAAATTATACAGGAGTGATATATATTATTATTCAGGTCTAAATCTAATGATTATGTCATAAGTGTCTCTAGCATAATCTATGTAACTTTGAATATCAATAAAATTTTAATTTGACTACTCCTCAATCATTTTTTTTATGATAAAGCCAATAGGAAACTCTTCTTTTTCAGATATTGAAACCCAATACACAATCGAATCATAATACTGAAGATTATCAGTATTCAAATAAGAATAAATAAATTCTTTAAACAAAAAGCCTAATTCATTATTTTCTTTTTCGTTAAGAAGAACTTCATTCATTGAGGCGATAATCAGTTCAATAAATCCTAGTTTCCCTCCTAATCCAATATGGTCAAAATTATCATTATGATATTTAATAAACTCTTCAACTCTATTCCCGTCAGCATTCTCAATTCCCCAGTCAGGAGTATTCATTAGCTTAAGATCGGTATTTATCGTTTTAAAGTCCTTTTTTAAATGCTTATTTTCCATAAATCATAATTTAAGAAATCTAAGGTACATAAGTTCCCAATGTTTCCAAAGGTGTGAGTGTTGAATTAATTGGGTATGCAGTTTTAACTCCTGAACCACTCGGAACTAATCTTATGTGAGTTGGATTTAATATTGCAGCATCTCCATTCCGAAAAACTCTGCCAATATTTTGAAGATAAGCGGGAATTGGGATATCTCTAACTCCATTACTTAATTGATTTAAATGCCTAGCTATAAATTTTTCTGCTTCAATTTCATTCAACCATTGCCCAATAGATACATCTCCATTTCTTGCAAATGATTTCAATTGTTCTGTATTATGTAATCCATGCTTACTAAATGTGTGTCCTATTCTTTTACCTATCATAGAACCTATCGGCCTAAAATAAGATTCTTTAAGCAATTTTAGGTATTGTCTCAGTGATGCAATAGTTACTTTCTCTCCTCCATTAATAGCCAAGAATGCTCCCCCACCTTTGGATGGAGATATAACTGCTAAAAGGCTGATTACATCAGTTCCTAATTCTAACAAATCTGCTCCTAAGCCCGAATCATATAAAATAGTTATTTCTTGATTGTCATATCTTACTTTAAATAATTCTCCAAGCGATTCATCATCAATGTCAAACGGAATCTCTATTCCTTTAAATTCTAACATATCTCGTACAAAACTTCCTTCATATTCGTCTGTTACCCACCATTCGAAACTTCTTAATAATGTACTATAAAAAGCATCTCCAAAATCGACTGCTAAATCTCGTCCCAAAGCAAATATTAGTTCGGTTTGTCGATCTGGGTTAAAGGGGTCATAATAATCATCGGGACAACAATTTACGTTGTACCCTTCAGCTATTATTGTTGTATTTGGATTAACAAAGGGAGTAAAATCCATAAACTGATTATTGATTAACCCTGTAACAAAATCATTATATAATGGAATACCTGCTACTCCTGATTCTGCTCCCATATTAACAAGAGCTTGTCCTAAAGCTCTTAGTTCTGGGGACATAGTATTATTCTCGATGAAAGTATGTAAAAGCTCGGTTTGAGTATTGTTACTACTAATCCAACTAATTTGTTCTGCATTAAGGAACAGAGATTTATTGAGGTCCGCAACCCTAAAATAGTGTTCTGCTGTAGGTAAGTCTCCATTCGCAATGGCTCTTGCAGCTTCAAGGGCTAAGTCATTTTGGAAGAACTGGTAAGCAGGAAAATCATTATTCAATAAAATTTGCCCAATGTTGTGGTCGGCTTCAATTTCTACCATTGGAAGATGTTCATGGGTAAATGTGAACGGTTTTAGGTTAAACATATGCCCTAGGTCGGCATGTGTATATGATGACCAATTAATTTGATATCGTCCTGCTACTCTTAAAGCGGATTCTATAAGACTTCCCTCTGTTGTTGGGTTTAAAGACCCACCTTCTAAGCCTCTAAGCGACTCTGTAAGATCAAAAAAGCCATCCATACCATTGTTTATAGCCAAATTAGTATGATTCCATCTTGCAAACCCATTCGGTGAAAAACCAGTCTGTCCTGTTTCTAATAGAAAAATAGGATGACCCGGTGGGTATGCTTGATTATGAGAAAAGAGCAAATTATTATTCTCAATAGCCACGCCATTCACATTAGAAGTCGTTAGGTCATTAGACAAACTCATTGCTCCTGCTGAGTATTCATTACTCTGCAAATACCCTTTCAACACTTCTCTATAGGGCTGGTTAGGAACCTTTCTTAAAAAATTTCTAGAAGTCTCACTAAACTCTGTTTTTAAGGCATGATTAAAAATGGCGTTATCAATATTAGGATTATAGGCATTAACAGGGTCTAGAGTAATATCGTAATCTCTAATGAGTCTGGTCAATCTTTCGGTAAAATCCTGATCCCGTAGATCAATCCCCAAAGGGCTAAAACCATTATTTACTGTGATTAAAGATTCATTCTTCGTTTTGTAAGCCACAATGTATGCGGTCATAAGACGTATGCGTTCCTCTGCACTTTCTAAAGTAGCATAATGGTAGGTGAATTGACGGGCTAAGAAATTTTCTATAAACCCATCTAGTTTGGCCTGGTCAAATCGCTGTCTTAATCGATCTATATTTACCAGCCTATCATGTTCTGTATTAAAGGTGTTTAGTTCCTGACCTATATGTTGATTAATGTAATCTACACCTGTAATATCCTCAATACGTACATTATTATAAGTGAGATCACCAAATCTAACCTGTCTAGGTTGCCCCGAATTCACAAGTTCTATTTCTGTTCTTCGTCTTTCCAGAATAGTTGCTTTTTCTTTACTACTTGAGTATGCGATAGGATTATGATTTACTTCGGTTTCGAAACTTTCTTTAATATCGGGATAATAGATAGCGGCTTGTACATTACCTTGATAGAGTTCAAAAAAAGCTTCTTGTGCGTGTTCATAAGTATCAAACTGTTGCCCAAAAAAGAAGTCATTCTCTATGGCTTCTTTTAAAATACCTTCTTGCCTCTGTAGCCATTCGTCTTTTGTATGATCTGTGGGAATATTGTCTTCGAATTTTGCAAAATCAAAAACGATATTACAATAACAGTCCCGTTCTGATGCTGATTTTGGGAGACAGTCTATGCAGGCATCCTTACCGTCTTCAGAATATTGATAGATCTGTGCGTGTATGGTATTTGATAACAGATAGACGATACCTATTATCAATATTTTATTTATAGAATTCATAATTTTCAGATTTGCGTGTTAGTTACTCTTTTACCACTAGTTTGCTGTAAGGGATACCGTTAATTATCATTTGAACGATATAATTACCGGTTGTTAATGCGGAACTATTGACCTGTATGTTTTGCTCGATATTGGCCTTACCTTTATGTATTGGTACATCCACTTTTCTGTTGCTAAACATGTCATAAATGGCCACTTCTATTTCAGTATCTGTGTCTACAGTATAAGTAATGGTAAAAGTATTCCCGATTGGGTTAGGAGCAATTGCTGCGAAATTTTTATCTAAAACAGGCTTAGGTCTTTCTGTTTTCTGTGTACTTATAGTTGTTAATCCAAGTTGTTTGCTACTTGTTTTTGCAGGAGAAGTACGAAGGATCATTCTAAGCTTATAAAATTCCTCGTATCCAAAATCAACCAAATAGGCAAACTCTACTTCACCGGGAAAATAGGTTTCAGTATCGGTAATGCGTTCTTTAAATCGTACCTGATTGATTTTATAGGTTAATTCGTTTTTATCTGGATGATCTTTATATAATCTTGGTAGAACAAACATAAAATTATCATCAAAAAAGATTTGATTGTGCTTAATGTTTCCTATACCAGATATTGTTGTTCCATTAATAGTAAACTCATAGGTAAGACTTTGGTTGTAGTTGGTACTGGTATCTATATCCAGACGTAGCGTAAATGGTACAGAGCGCCTCACAAAAGTGCCGGACCATTCGTATTCTAATAATTTACCTTCAAAAGTTTTGTTGAGTTTTGCGGGTTCAATAGGTGTTAATAAAGGAGTAGACTGTACAAAAGTGTTCACGCCATAATGTTCTTCTGCCGAAATAGGAATCCAATCATTATTTTGAGATTCTAGAAAATCTGCTAAAGTTGTACTGTTAAGAATAGTATTGTCTCTTAACATTTGTAGTCCTTTTGCCTTGTCTTGAGGCACAGCTAGACCAAAATAATGCATCACGGCTAACCAATGTTTGGCCATTGGGTGATTGCTTTGTTCAAAGCTATGTTTGGCCTCTGTGTATCGTAACCAGCGTGAGCTTCTATCGTCAAAACCTTTAAGCTTATAATAACCATCAAGATAAAAGCTAATATCGGGCTTATAATTATTAGCAAAACGCATTCCCAAAAAGTTATTTTTGGCATGGTGATGCTTTCTTCTAAAAAAGAAACTTTCTTCATCGGCATCATGATAAAACATAGCTAAAGCTAAATAGGCAGGACCATAATTTTGAGCCTTTAATTCACTTAGTTTTTGGTAAGCCAGATAGTGAGCATTATAAACGCTATCTTCATAGGTTAATAGTGCCAAAATGTATTTAGCATCCAGATTTCCAGAGTCGGCACAAGGTGTAAACTCTACAAGAAGCGCATCAATATATTCCTGGTCAAATTCTCCAAACCTAGAAGTGTGGGGGAGATAAAGAGCAACTTTTTCCTCACAGGTGAGAGGTTCAAACTGTGCTTGACTTTGCTGCACAATACAAAGGGCAATAAAAAGTAAGCCCAAACGAATAGTTCTTTTCATTGTATAAAAATTATTGGTTAAAAATTGATATGTAGTAATGTAATCGCAGTAATCATTGCTATAAAGGGTAATAGACTCATTTTATGGCTAGGTATTTTTTGTATTAAAAGGAACTTAAGCGCCGAGTGCAATTATTTGTTATTAGCAAATAAAGGCCACCAATATTGGTAGCCTTTATGACCTGGTAATTAGGCTTCATATTAAAGCTACCTAAATAAACGTATCTTGAATTTAGTAGATGCTGTTTGATCGTTCCCTTTGTTAAGTAATAAATGATATTGATAAGGTAATAGCAGGGAGATTAGGTGGAGTGTTACATAAAATAAAGGTGATAATAGGTTTAAAGTTATCTATCAGATACGGGGCTCGATAAAGTATATAAGGTCTGAAGCGATAAGGTTGACGAAGTATTTTTTAGATTTTGCTGTAGGGACTACGTGATAATTAAAAAACTTCAAAGATTTTCTTGTAATTTGCTATAAAGTTGTAGCCTCTCAAATGGTTTTGTAGTTATTACGATTTACTGTCTTTAGACAGGTTTTTACAACTTTTATTTTTCTATGCTAAATGCACGATGGGTAAATAATAATATGAGTCTTGGCGAAGTATTTTTGTCAAATTTTTGAAGCTGATAATTTCCAAAAATATCTAAAAGTGATATTCCCGCCTTATCAAAATAATTTTTGAAATCTTCAAGGGTTATTGCTTTTACTCTTTCGGTAAAGAAAAAGTCTTCCCCTTTATCGGTAAATCGTATTTCTTTAACAATGTAACCCCATTCAACATATCTTTTGATCTCAAAACTAATTCCACCAATTTCTTTTTGTTCTTCAGGAACAAGATTAGCAATTACAAAATCTACATTCATAAAATCTATTACGCCAACCCCCAATTCATTAAGGTTTGATTTTATGGCTTTTATGGTATCCAGGTTATCTTCTTCTTCGTCAAAATATCCAAAACTGGTACATAAGTTGAAAACTGCCGAGAATTTTTCAGAATAGGGTCTGCACATATCATGTACGCTAAATCGGAGCGTGTCGTTTTCAAATTGGGAGGCGTATTCGATACTGTTTTTTGATAAATCTACTCCTGTTACATCATAACCTAGTGTATTTAGATAAATGCTATGTCGACCTTTTCCGCAAGCGAGATCAAGTATTTTTTTACCTTTTTCGAGATTAAGATACTGAGTAAGATTGTCCATAAACTCTCTTGCCTTAGAATGATCTCTGTCTTTATATAAAATATGATAGTATGGGGTATCAAACCAAGACGCATACCACATTGTTGAATCTTTTAGCATAGGGTGAAAAATTAATGTGTTAAAAAGTACTTACACACCGGGTGCAGTCCATTTGTTATTGTAAATAAAGGCCACCAAATTCGGTAGCCTTTATGACCTGGTAATTAGGCTTCATATTGAAGCTACCTAAATAAACGTATCATGAATTTAGTAGATGCTGTTTGATCGTTCCCTTTGTTAAGTAATAAATGATATTGATAAGGTAATAGCAGGTAGATTAGGTGGAGTATTACATAAAATAAAGGTGATAATAGGTATAAAGTTATCTATCAGGTACTGGGCTCGATAAAGTATATAAGGTCTGAAGCGATAAGGTTGACGAAGTATTTTTTAGATTTTGCCGTAGGGGCTACATGATAATTAAAAAACTTCAAAGGTTTTCTTGTAATTTGCTATAAAATTGTAGCTTCTCAAATGGTTTTGTAGGTATTACGATTTACTGTCTTTAGAAAGGTTTTTACAACTTTTATCTTTCTATGCTAAATGCACGATGGGTAAATAATAATATGAGTCTTGGCGAAGTATTTTTGTCAAATTTTTGAAGCTGATAATTTCCGAAGATATCTAAAAACGATATTCCCGCCTTATCAAAATAACTTTTAAAATCTTCAAGAGTTATTGCTTTTACCCTTTCGGTAAAGAAAAAGTCTTCCCCTTTATCGGTAAATCGAATTTCTTTAAAAATATAGTTTGATTCAACATATCTTTTGATCTTAAAACTAATTCCACCAATTTCTTTTTGTTCTTCAGGAACAAGATTAGCAATTACAAAATCTACATTCATAAAATCTATTACGCCAACCCCCAATTCATTAAGGTTTGATTTTATGGCTTTTATAGTGTTCAGATTATCTTCTTCATTGTCAAAATACCCAAAACTGGTAAACAAGTTAAAAACTGCCGAGAATTTTTCAGAATAGGGTTTGCACATATCATGTATCCCAAACCGGAGCGTTTCGTTTTCAAATTGGGAGGCGTATTCGATACTGTTTTTTGATAAATCTACTCCTGTAACATCATAACCCAGCCTGTTTAAATAAATGCTATGTCGACCTTTTCCGCAGGCCAGATCGAGTATTTTTTCACCTTTTTCTAGACTAAGGTATCGAGTAAGTTTGTCCATAAACTCTCTTGCCTCAGAATGATCTCTGTCTTTATATAAAATATGATAGTATGGGGTATCAAACCAAGACGCATACCACATTGTTGAATCTTTTAGCATAGGACGAAAAATTAATGTATTAAAAAGTGCTTACACACCAATTGTTGTTATTTCTAATTTGTGAGTACAAATAAAGGCTGCAAAATCTTGCAGCCTTTATGACCAGATAATTAGGCTTCTTACCTAAGTTACCCAAATAAACTCATCGTAAATGTAGTAGATGCCGTTTGATCGTTCACTTTGTTAAGTAATACTTGACATTGATTGGGTAATAACAGGAAGATTAGTTGGGGTACATAAAATAGAGGTGATATTAGGCACTAGGTTTTATATCAGGTACCACGCTCAATAAAATATGCACACGCTACAGATAAGGTTGATGAGCTATTTACCATATTTTCCTTAATTATTGCCGATTATACCCTATAACTACACGCTTTTTTCTTATCGGTAAGGATACTGCGGGTAAAGATATACCTTAACTGTCATTAAAAATTTAAAAAAATATTATATGGCAACAAACAATCTTATTTCGATTGGCTTTACACAAGAAGAAGTAACCGGTATTAGAACTGCAATTACTGCAATTGAAGAAATTATTGCAGATAAAGTAATTAATCTTACCCCAGAACAGCGCCAGTTATACGGTAAGTTAGGAGACAAAACCGATAATTGGATCAAAAAGGTAGGGGAGTATATGAAACAAAAGCCAGAGCTTATACCTTTTTATCTCAATAAAGAAGAGTTTGATAAGGATGTAAAGGCACGAGAAGACATTATACCATTACTAAGGCGCATTACCTCGGTTTTTGAAAGTTTAGAGGATACCTCTAAGTTATTAAGTACCGATATTTATAATGCAGCAATTGCTTATTACCGTAACATTAAACTAATTAGCCAACAAAACGTACCGGGTACATCGAGCATTTATCAGGACCTATCGGGTCAGTTTCCTGGTCGTAGTTCTGCTGTACCCGAAGAAAATAATACAGCGACTACAGATACACCTTCCGATTCTGATGCAGATGCCAATGGCCGTTCTTAACGCCCTTCGGGTCGTTGTAAACGGGTCATAGGGCGTTGCGATACCCCCATTAGGGGGGTAAGAGACCCCCTATAGGGCGTTCTGAACGGCCTACAGACCGTCGGGAACACCCTGTAAACACTAGTATAACGCCCTTTTGGGCGTTTTTTATTACCTAATGGTCGTTATTGAGCAGGTTTTCCATTTTTTTAACAATTATATACACTCCAAAAAGGATCAAATAATTGCAACTCACAATGCTTTTTTACAAGGGAGATACCACCTATAGAAACCTTTTAGACTATTTGAAAGCAATTGTTGATTTTTGGTAAACGAGTATCAAGTATACTATTCATTAATACAGGTTTGTAAGTGCTTATGGGTATGCATCTATTAGAACACTTATCTCTTTATTTCCCCATTTATTACTTTGTACAAAGTATTTGATCGTACAGCTTGTATTTTTATCATTGAATCATATATAATAGATGTAGTTGATTTAGTGAGTTACCTTTTGGTAAAAATAAGGACTGTCTTAATGGGCAGTCTTTTTTTTATTCTTCAATATAGGTCTAATACCTAGAGGCCTTCCTCGCTAGTAAAAACGTAAATAGTTTGAAAACGAGAATTCTGTTGAATGCTTCGTGGGCTTGATCAGTAGATTTTCACTAATTGTAATAAAGTTTAATAAGTAGATTGTCAATTATTCGTATTCTATCATAAAGACCTATAATTACATGAATAAGCCATATATTACTTATGTATGTTAAACAAACCAGATTTTAGATAATTATGTATTAAATAAGGTACATGACAAAGGCTAAATTGTTTTCTAATTTAATTTGATGGATGATTATTAGAAACACTACAAAAGTTTACTAATGCGTTTGTATAGATATTTTTTTTGCAAATAGAACAAACAAACATTTTTAGGTAGCTTAGATTCATTTAGCAAAGTAGCCATTTTAAAAAGGTATGTCTGAAATGCAGCATCTCAAGACCAATACTAAGGAAATAGGTTAAAGGAATACTAAAAAGTAACAATTTAAATTTACGGGTACAGATCTAAGGTAAAAAGTATTAATTTTTTTATTGTGCTTAAAGTACGGAAGGAGGTTGTCCTACCCAAAAAATAATGGTAATTGCGCTAAGTTTAAAACAAAAATTATTAAATGTTTAGATAAAATTAAATGCTATAACTTATGGGAAAAGCAAATTTTGAAAATTGGTTAAAACAGCA
Organism: uncultured Aquimarina sp.; assembly: GCA_947500545.1. Taxonomy (GTDB): domain Bacteria; phylum Bacteroidota; class Bacteroidia; order Flavobacteriales; family Flavobacteriaceae; genus Aquimarina. The sequence continues at coordinate 69,093 of CANMSO010000001.1, forward strand.
ATTCAAGATAAAGACCATAGACATTGCGGGTAGTTATTTGGATGAATATATTGCTTTTGTTGAATTTCAAGAAAGTAAAAGCGGTCTTGGTGATCCCTCAACAAAAATAAATGCTCTACAAGAATGGATTGATAATGATCCGGACTTTAAAAAAATCGTGTTTGATATTCACGATATGCAAAAAGATATGTTGCAAATATTAGATCAATGGAGCAAGGCTGATGAAACAATAAAGAAAAGAATAGAAGAAAAAGCTAAAAAGGACTTTACCGATAGAAAAGCACTAATCCCGCATGAAAATTGCGTAAAAGAAGGTAGTAAGATTCATGGGCTCATCCAGAAATTAGCAGAATCTGCTAAAAAGAAACCTAATAAGCCAGAACCAGACGAATCTCTTAAGTGTATTGGAACAGGATTTGTACAAAATATGTGTTCTAAATTTGAAGGAAGTAAGTTAACCTCTTGGCAGCATCAAAAACAAAGAGCTCAAAATCGAAAATGGAAAATGAATGGAGGCATAAATCGATATCTAAGAAGACCAAGACTTGATTAATATAAGTATAACGAGTTGTAATATAAAACCAGCTGGTTTATAGCCCTAGCTGGTTTTTTGCTTTATGAAAACACATAATACAGGGAAATTTTCTTTTTGATGATACTGTATTTTATACCAACTTTAGTTTTAACAATTACGAATAGTTTTTTATTTCGGTTTACTAATCAAAAAGTGTGTAGTTTAACACTTAAAACCGGCGTCAGATGTATTCCACTAATAATTTTGACACTACTTGCTATTGAAAAAGAATCACCAATACAAATTCATAGTGACTTTCTGATTTGGATTATAAAACTTATTAACAAAAAGCTATACATGGAAGGATGTTAAAGTCTAAATAAACGATAGAATAGCAAGCAATAGATTTGTTTTAGTTCGTTTTTGGTGTGTATTTACATGAAAATAGATATATGGCTAGACAAAGCATATCCTTGACAGATCCTAATGATCGATGGTTAAAGCAACAGGTTAATAGTAAAGAATACTCAAGCAAGAGTGAATTGATAAACGACTTGATTCGACAAGCGAAGAATCAACAAAAGGAAGCTGATTGGATTCGATTAAAATTGGACAGAGCTGAAAAAAGACTTTAAAAAGAAAGGTATATTGATCAAACAAAAGATGAAATCCTGAATGAATTTAAAACCAGGATTAAATCTAATGGGTAATTATGAAATTTCTCCTGAAGCAAAGGAAGATCTTTACCGTATCTACGAATATGGTGTAAACAATTTTGGAGAGCGTCTTGCCGATATATACCTGGTTTTTCAATATTCAACACATTTTTAATTAGATGGTTAAATTATGGACACTATTTCAAATCGTTAAATAGTGGGATAATAAAATAATTGGTTTTCAATTACTCATTTTGGATAGCTTTCAGTTTTGTTTGGACACTTCCCATCGTCCATCTTAGATCACACTTCTGAACCGCCACCATTACCTTTTTTTGACCGCAAAACTACAACATCCGCAATCGGACGGCGGCATAAAGCCACTCCAAACTTCGACTACGCTCAGTTCTACGCTTTTTATACGCCTTACCGCCCTCGGATATTGCTTAATCGTCAAGCATCAAAAAAAGGTAACAGCGGCGGCTCTACAGGAAGTAAATCTAAAATTCAAAATATGAAATCGTATCAAAAAACATATCGAAAGCTATCCAAAAAATCAAAAAAGGAAAACGCTCGAGATACAATAAGTAAATCAATTTTTAATCTTTTAAATTTTTAAGTTATGAGTTCTATTCAAAATCATGTACAGTTGATTGGGAATCTTGGAGATGACCCAACAGTAACCAACCTAGAAAGTGGGAAAAAGGTCGCCCGATTATCATTAGCAACCAATGAAAATTACAAAGATAAGGACGGCGAAAAGCAAACCGAAACCTACTGGCACACTATTGTGGCTTGGGGCAAGACTGCTGAAATTATTGAAAAGTATGCCACCAAAGGCAAGAAAATTGCCATAGCTGGTAAACTGAAAACAAGAAGCTATACCGATAATGACGGCAATCAAAAGTATACTACAGAGGTTGTAGCTAGTGAAATTTTATTGCTAAACGGCAATTAAAAAGGAAAGAGGGTACTCCCGTGAGAAGTGGTACCCTCTTTTTCATTTCTAATCTAAAGTCGATAATAATGAGGTATAAAGTTAATGAAATCAAAATAAGTTACAGCGAGAACATACCTAAGAAATTAAGGTATAAAGTAAACTGTTCGCAAGATGTTGCGAAGTTTCTTTATGATAATTGGGATAAGAGAACCATTCAATTAAAAGAAACTTTTAAAGTCGTTTTATTAAATAACAGTAATCTTGTTAAAGGAGTTTGTGAAATCTCTTCTGGCGGAATAAACGGAACTATTGTGGATTTAAGAATTCTATTTGCTGTGGTACTTAAAAGTCTAACTGTAGGTATCATATTGGCGCACAACCACCCTAGTGATAATTTAAAACCGAGTAAATCGGATAAGTTGTTGACTGATAAAATTATACAAGGAGCAAAGGTTCTTGATGTAAACGTTCTGGATCATATTATCCTGGGACCTGATGGAGATTATTTAAGTTTTGCCGATAAAGGATTTCTTTAAATTTTCATCTTTTTTAAAGTATAAAGCCGTAAATTTATTACCTGATTTTACGGCTTTCTTTTTTGCGGTAATCCTACTTTTTGACTTTCACAAGATTACCGATAATATTTTTTTAAAAAGACTTGGGCAACTCATAGAGATACTACGTTGTTCGATTTTTTTGTGAGCTACGGCTCACAAAAATGAGAAGCAAGAGGGTAACACGCTTCGCGATGTTTCATTGTTGATATTCTCATTGAAAGCTCTTGTATTTAGGGGTACTCAATTATTTCTTGTCGAATTCTTATGAAAAATGGATTCGTTTTTTACTAAAAAATGCTGTCACCCCAGATAAGATAACAACTTTTTTACGAAAAAAATGGATGAAGTATTTAGAAAAGAGAAGTTTGAAACGCTTAAGATCAAATCTTCCGTAGCACAAAAATTCAAAAGGTATTGTAAGGCGATTTCCAAATCGCAATCGATGACCTTGTTGATGATGTTGGAGTTTTTTGAGGATAGTGGACTATCACCAAAAGAACGCTTGGGACCCAATATCAAAACCCTAGAAAGTCTACTAAAGAAACGCATCAATGCAGTAATAGCCATTGTTCGAGATATAGAAAAAAATCAAACCAAACCCACTGTGGCAATGATGCAATCTTTGTTCGAAGGTGTTGAACCTGATAAGAAAGAATTGCTTCTTGAGAAGGAAGATAGAGACAAAGAACAGCCAATAAAATTTGTAGAACGTAATCAAAAGGATCTATAATGTACATCACTATTACAGCACAAAAAACAGATGGCAACTATGCGCAAAGTGTGGTAGATTTTGTGGCCTATTTAGAAAAAGAAAACGAACATTTAGAACCTTCGGAAATGGAACATTTTTTTAATCAATATGGTGAAAAGATTTCTGCAGAAGAAGTTACAAGAGTCATTGATAAGAATACCGCCAAACTGAAAAAAAGAGAACCTAAATTTTATTCCATTACGATTAACCCGAGTGCAAGAGAGTTAAAACACTTACAACATAATAAAGAAGCTTTAAAACAATACACTCGTAGAGTTATGAAGAATTATGCAGCATCATTCAATCGCGAAATCAATGGACGAAAAGTTACTGTAGATGATATTTTATACTTCGCAAAAATTGAACATCAACGCACGTTTAAAGGAACAGATAAACAGGTGAGGGAAAATCAACCCTTTGCCAATCAAATTTTGGAATTAAAGAATCAAATTAGAAGAGTTTCCAAAGGTCAGGAACAAGTTAATATTGGAAAGCTGCAACGAAAAATTGAACGATTGGAACGTGAAGCACTACACAAGCAAGATGGAAAACGTATCGTCCAGGGAATGCAAAAAGAAGGTAATCAAAGCCATATTCATATCATAGTAAGTCGAAAGGATATAACCAATTCAGTCAGTATTTCTCCGGGTAGTAAATACAAAGCATCTGAAGTAATGATGAATGGTAAAACGGTGAAACGGGGTTTTGACCGGGATGCCTTTTTCGAAAAAGCAGAACAGACTTTTGATAAGACTTTTGGGTATAAACGTAATTATGCCGAGAGCTATCATTCCCGTAAAGATTTTTTGAAAAACCCAAAACGCTATTTTTCGGTGTTAATGGGTTTACCTACAAATGAAAAAGCTATTGCCTTAAAAATTTTAGGTAAGTCGGGTGTCCCAATGTTAAATATCCCAACAAATAAAGTGCAACTAGCAGTCAAAACTTTTAAACGCTTAAAGCGTGGAGTGGATGTGGCAATGCGCTCGGGTTCTATAGGAATTTAATGATATCTGCTGAATTACATATCATTAGCTTAGTAATTGGGATGTCCCTTATTTTTTGGGGAACTCACAAACTATCTAAGTATGCTTTTAGTATCAATAGTCTGCTGATTTTATTGCTTATATGGCTTGAGATATGGATGATGCGATATGCTTTTGGTGTATGGAGTATCATATTGCTATTGGGTTGCCCGTTAATGCTTTTAAACACGATTTTGTATATATTTTTATCGGTAGACAATACTGTAGATGAAAGATCAAAATTATTTCGGGCCAGACTCAATACTAAAAATGGAGTCATCAATCTTGAGAATATACGTAGAGGTATTTCCATAATAGGATCTGCAGGTAGCGGAAAAACAGAAAGTGTGGTATATGGTTTATTACAACATTTTGCTAAGAATAAATTTTGTGGAGTGATTCACGATTACAAGGATTTTGAAATCACAGAAATGGCATACCCCTTATTTCGAAAAGCTGAGGTTGATTTTTATACTATTGCTTTTGATCAGATTTATCATCGGGTTAATCCTATCGCACCAAAATATTTGCCAAATGAAGAAAGCGTAAATGAAGTTTCGAGGGTACTCATCGAAAATTTGTTGGAGCAAAAGGAATCAGGAGCTATAGGGACTTCTAAATTCTTTAACGATGCAGCTGAGGGATTGATTTCGGGGCTAATCTGGAAACTTCGCTCCAATTATCCTCAATACTGTACGCTACCTCATTTGATAGCCATTTATCAATTATTGGATACGAATAGCATTATTGCGTTTTTAAGTAGTAACCAGATGGCTAAGTCTATGGCAAGTGCCTTTATAAGTGGCAAAGATTCTGATAGGCAAACTGCTGGTGTAAAAAGCACTTTGGCTAATGCTCTAAAAAAAATAAGCTCTAAACAATTGTTCATGATGCTGAGTGCTGATGAAGTTCCTTTGAATGTCAATGATCATAATACACCGGTAGTGGTCTCTTTAGTTAACAATCCGAAATACGAGACAGCGTATTCTCCTATTATTGCTACCATCATACATACAATTACAAAACAAATGAGTGCACGTAACAAAAGGCATTCTTTTTTGATGCTGGAAGAAGCACCCACAATACGATTGCTTAATATGCATCGAATTCCAGCGACTTTGAGAAGTTATGATATTTGTACGGTTTATGTGATGCAAGACAAGATACAGAATGATATGATGTATGGAGATAAGGCAAGTCGCGCTATTCTCAGTAATTTGTCCTATCAATTTTTCGGAAAAGTCAATGATCCGGATACAGCAAAGTACTATGAAAGATTTTTTGAGTTGGTCAAGCAATCTACAAGAAGTGTTAGTAAAGGTCAAGATCCTTTTCGTTCAGATACAAGGGTAACAAAAGGGGAAAAGGAAGTAGCAAAGAGAAGAGCTGAAATATTCTTTCGGTTGAAACAGGGAGAATTTATAAAATATGCCGATGGTATTGATAGAAAAGTAAAATTTTTTAAACCTAAGATTATTAAAAATTTGCCTTCATCTAATTGTCAATTCTCGGAAGAAAAGATATTCAATAATTTTAAAAAAATATATCAGGAAGCGAGATCTATTTTTAACTAATGTTTTAAATCCGATTTTTTAATTTCCTTTACTTGGGTTGTCAACTTTTTCGGATTGTGTCCATCTTCTCCCTTTCCTTACATATTCTTGATCGTTTATTTTTACGTATCGGCTTAGTTTGAAAGATTCTAATAACATAGACTCTTTGGTTTTTTTTGTCTTACGTTGTATACAATCGTTTATGCAAAATTTGCCATTGTGCAACGTTAAAATATTACCTCGGTGATCATGAATCTCAAGATAACCGACTTCCTCCGCAATTTTTATGTAAGTTTTAATTACTTCTTTGTCAATCTTCATTTTTCAATCTATATGGAATAATTGCTAATTACTTTCTTGATCTTTTATACTTGCTGTCCCCATACCAAGTGTAGGTTAAGTTACTTCTAGTAGGGGTATTTAGATTTGGGCACGGAATTTAATCCAACATACTAAGGGGTAACAATTTTATTATTCATGTTTAAAAAATTATGATTAGTAATATACTTCTATATCATTTTCAGCTTCAAAAGTTTAGAACTAGTTATTGGTGCAAAGTAAATAAAAATATAATTAAAAAACACATATATGTGTCCGATTTATTATTGATATAAATGGATTTTTACGATGTGTCAGATAAGAAACGGAAATATAGTACAGAAGAAGAATGGCTAATGAGGCTGATAGGAAAGAATATTAAAAATCTTAGAGAAGCTAAAAATTGGTCGCAACATAAACTATCGGTGGAAGCATTGATACCGAAAAATCAAGTGGGTCGAATTGAAAGAGCCGAAATAAATACAACAGTGGTAAGTCTCTACAGAATTTCTGCTGCATTAGAGGTGGATATACAGAATTTACTAAGGGATACAAATAAGTGATAAATATTTAAGCTGAATTTAGAAGCAAAAATGGATAGACTGAAAATAGTCTAGACATTATTTAAAAGGTGCTTTTTCATTAGCTTTCTTCTCAGTAACCTTCCATTGACCATTCTTACTAATAAGCTTAAAAGTTTCAGGTGTATCAGAATAAGAAGAAGTAAACTCTATCCAGGCTATACCTTCATCGCTTTTTTCATTTATAATATTAAAGTTGAGATCTTTTTCTTCTTCTGCAGATAGTAAGGCCTGAACAGTCATAAATGATTCATAGCTTTCGTAAGTGGTATGTTTTTTTAGTGTTTCATTGTCTTGAGTATAAAAGCTTTTTACCACAACTTTTGCAACATCTACAGGAGATAAAGCTGTCTGACTATTGCAAGACCAAAACGAAATGGTTACTAATAGAACAAGGAATTTCTTCATAATGGTTTAATTAGGGTTGTTTATATATCTACCAGGTATTTTTAGATTAATATTTCGCTCTCCTTTGTCCTCATTAATTCTTAATAAGAGTATACGCTCTTTACTAAGTGAAAACTTTGGGAGTACATATACCAATCGTACTTTGTTTCCTTCCTTAATTTTTTTAGGAAGTTGATGTTTAAAAACAGGAGCTTGAAATAGTCGCTGCATTGATTTTTTCTTTCCTCTTTTTCGGATTTCGATAGAAAAATTCAGGAAGTTGATATCATAATCTAAAGTAGAGTTGTTCTCAATTGAGATTACAAAATATAACTCCTCTGCATCAAAAACTATATTTTCAATTTCTAGTTCAATGTTGCTGTTTCGTTTTTTGAGTCCTCTGATTTGGATTCTTCGTTTCAACAAATAAGAACAGAATCGTTTATAATAGTTACTCTTGTTAAATTCTATTGATGGTACTGTTGTTTTGTTCTGAACGTGTTTTTCTTTTGAAATTTCATTTCCAATAGCAGCACTTTCTGAAATAAAATAATTTAATTTTTTAAGCTCCTTTTTATACTTCACAATATACGAAAAAACAGCTCCATTTTTATTGATTATCAGAAGGTTGCTTTCGTTTCCTGGTTGTGCCTGAAGCAACCCAAAATGTTGTTCCTTTTCTCGATTATAAGTGAATACAAAGTTCTCAGAACCTGTAATGCCCTGTCGAATGGGTTCAGGAAAAAACAAAGCTACATTCTTCTTATCATTGGCATAAATAGTGTCCAATTTTATGGTTTGCGCGTTTGCAACGGTGAATACGCTAAAAACTAACAGTGAGACATATTTTTTCATAAGAGTACGTTTTAATTAAGGCCTCTTTGAGGCTTTAGAATAAGTTGATAATTGTTGACTATGGTCACCTTTACATTTCGGTTATTACGGCGAAACACATTTTGGATTCCGCTTACCTGCGGGACACCGGCAATATTGACATCCTGGGCGATATCGTCTAGAACTTCGCGAGTAGCATCTGCTCTAAAACTATTTTCGATGTAAATACCTTCACTTCCGTCCCGAAGATCATAAGCGTTTAGTTGTATTGGCTGGTGATTGATATTCTCAATTCGAACTTCAGTTCGGTTTGGTTGAAAGGTGATAAATCCAAATATTGGAGTGTTCTTTGGGATAACCTGCCCATTAATAAGAGCATCTTTTGTTAATCGCATGCGCAGACGATAGTTACTTTTTACTACCTGTGTGCCATCTACACTCACATAGATACGTGGATCTGTGTCTAGTTGTACATTGAGTTCATTGATTTTCGGATGAGAAGAAAAGAATAACTGATGTTCCAGTCCAATTTCTTTTCCTTCAATTTTACTTTCTTTAGAAGTAACTCGAATGGTATCCTTAGATTTTTTCATAGTTTTTGAATTAGATGAGGAATTTGTTTTTGTGGCTCGATAGTTTTGTTCGGTATAGTTAATACGACCAGCAGTGTAAATACTGTCGATAATGCGCTTTTTTTCTTTTTCTTGTAAATCGGGATCATAGAAGCCAAGGGAATCAATCAGTTTTTCGTCATAAATACTTGGTGCATTGGTTTCTCGCACTTCTTTTAAATCATTAAGGGCATCTAATTTTGAGGTGTAATCTTCTTGCTCTTGCTCCAATTCCGGAACCAGAGGTTGTTTTAAATTTTCGGTTTCAGAATCATCATTGCCCATTACAAGCATCGAATAACTTATGATGAAAATGACAACGATAGCAAGTATCGAACCGAATACGATTTTATTTTTTTCTATTCTCATTAGATATTTTTTTTAAAGTGTTCTCGAAATAATTGGTGATCAGCAATCCGTGAGTGTTATGCGGGTAATTGCGGTCTACGTGTATTAGGTTGCCTGTAGATACCAGTTCATATCGATCGACCACCGTTCCTCTGTTAATCTCAAATACAGTTGTTGTTCTAAATGCATAAGGAACCTGTTGTAGGTCTATCTGTGAAGTAATACTCAATGCCTTCTGAACCAAAGAATATTGCAAGAGGCGATTGTAGACACCATCAGCCTTTTTCTGTCGATACAAGTTATCCACAGAGCTATTCCCGAGCCAAAGAGCCTTTTCTAGGTTCTTTTCATAGTTACTGGCATCAATATCATAGAAATATGTGTGAAATAGTTCTAAATGCGCCAATGCTTCCACATTTAGATTTTCCTGTTGAGCAACCCATTTCAATGGAATAACAGAACCGTCCGTATTAATAGCAAAAGAATTATTAAGCGCTTTTTTATGGATATCATAGATGATCCATCCACAAAAAGCGGATGATCCTAATGCGCATATAGTTACTGTAAACACAATAAATCGATTAAGGCTCAGCACCGAATAGATATTTTTATAAGGCGTTTTTATTTTCATTGTGTGAAGAGTCTTAAGGTGAATGAAATGGACCTACGATAGAGTTTGAATTTCAGGAATACGATAAAGAGGATAGATCCTAATTCTACCACCGGGGTAAAGAATCGACTACCGGCATCTGTACCAAATAAAGTTACCCAGAAGTTAGTGTTGATCTCGGTATATAGTGTATTGATAAATACATTTACCAGAAAGAAAGCAGGTACTAACATATACACAGCAGCATAGAGTCTGAAATAGTTATACGCCATAGACCGAAACTTTTCAAATACGGCCAAACTGATTACCAACGGAAAAAAGGCTTGCATGATGCCAAGAAGAAAGTAACGCTCGGCAAGGAATAGGGGATAGATAAACAAATCCAGAATCCATAAAAACAAGCTTATGATAAAGGCTAAAATCTTCCAGCCGTACAAAGGTGTTACTAAAGCTTCATAGAGCAGGGCCAATGCTTTTTTGGCGGCTTCCAATGCGCCCACATCCTCTTCCAGAGGTATGTCTTGCATCTGTAATGGGAGGAGCGCCGGAGCCGTGTTACGGTATTGAGCTTCTATAGCTACCAGAATACCATCAAAGAAACCGAGGATCTGTGTAGAAAAAATAACCAGGAGAACGACCATAAAGTTTTTGGCCAGTTCTCCTGGACTCAACCCCCAAGTGTATCCCTCTTTATCAACGATCCCTTCGTTATATTTTTTGAGAATATTAATTAAGAAAAATAGAACAGCTAGTGTTTTCATTCCGGCTATGGTATACTGCGAGAAGTCACTGTCTTTTATAATTTGAAAAACAGTATCTACATACTCTAACCCAATACCTAAGAAAACACCGGCAATCATTAGTAATTAGTTTCTCGATTATTGATTCTATCCTGCATTTTTCTAAAAGCGATGATCTCATAATAGCGTTCGGTTTTTTTATTGATTTCAGCGACCATTTCTTGAGATTCCAATTCTTTTTCTTTAAGAATCTTAGCTCGTTCCCCATCAGTCATCTTCAGAAAATCGTTTGACAGTATACGATCAATGAATTCTAGGTCATCTAATGAGTTTTCAATAATCGCATTAAACGAATCCGAAATCTTATCGACTTCTTCCGATTTGATGTAAGGCGAGTTAAGAATGTCTCGTAAGTCTCGTTGTACCACATCAAATAATCGTTGATGATTTCTTGTCATTTCCCTAAGTGCCTTTAACTGACGAATGACATTATTGACTTTCTCAATATTCTCCTTTTGCTGTTTTAAAAACTTCACGGTTTGCAACAGTTGTGAAGTCTGCTTGCCTGATTCTATGAGCTGCTTAGCCAGGCTTATAAAATTGGTATTGTCATATACAGGCATACCTTGGGCCGTAGCACGGCCAGGCAATAAAAGGGTTAAGGCGATGGCTAATCTCAGGAATATCGGTTTCATCTGTATTTTCATAAGTTCAAATGTTATAGTGATTTTACATATTGTTTTATAGCTTCTTCCATATTTTGGGTTTCATTATAAATGGCTATTATTTCCTCGTTCTCCCTTCCATCTGTGAGATACGCAGCATAGACCTCCTTTGGAACTTCTAACCGGAAGATGTTACTTTCCTTCCCAATTTTGATAAACATCTCAGTATACTTCCGTGGACCTGAAAGATTATTCTTGATAGATTTAAGTTGGTTTAGATCGTGATTGGAAAGGTTTAATCTCTTAACCAATTCGTCATATCCTTTTTCATTGTTCAGGCTGTAGATCACCTGGGTGTTTTCCAGGATACTGGCAGAAGTAGAGTTGTTAGGTAGTTGATTTATTGATTGCAGGATAATACCAATAGCACCATTCTGTTTTCGGATGGCCTGGTAATAAAATTCTACGCTTTCCAATACATTGTCGAATTTGAGTTGCTTTGCAAACTCATCAAAAAGTATAATTCCTTTCTCTGCACGGTTTCTCCAAATGGTTCTTTGTATGGCAGACTTAATGAGTTTTAGCATTACCGAAAGGATTTCTTTGTTATCCTTTACCTCGTCTAGCTCAAAAATGATAAGGCGTTTGTCTTCAATTTTGAAGGTTTGATCTTCGTTTACTTCAAAGAGAAAACTGTATAGCCCATTACCTACATATTCGGACATTATATGAAGAAAGTTGGCAATGTTGAAATACTCTTCTTTAATTTTTAGAGCTTCCAGCAAGCTATCTTTACATTGTTCTATAAAGTTGTAAAAGCTATCCAGGGAATGTCCGGAACGGATTTTTTCATAGTATAATAATAACACCTTTTTGATAGCTACAGATTGGGATTTGGTCACTTTTTGATCTGAAGCAAGTAGCTCAAAAAGAAACATCGACAAATCCTCTAACCGCTCTGGGGTAAGATCTGCTTCATTAGCGATAAAGAACGGATTGATGCCTAAGTTTTTGCCACTCTCGTATCTCAGGATAGTGTATTTACCTGGATAGAGTTTAGCGAATTTGGTATAAGAACCACCTAAATCAATAATAACCAGTCGTACTCCACTTTCAAAATATTGGCGTAGAATGTTGTTAGCCAAAAAGGATTTACCTTCACCGGTGGGAGCAAAGATGGCAAAGTTCCTGGCTTTGATACGCTTTTTGCGTTCATCCCAAACATCCTTTAGCACAGGAATGTTATGTTCTCTGTCATTAAAGATAATACCAGTATCGTCAGATTGGTAATTCGTATTATTGATGAGTAAACATAAGGCGTGCTTCAGATCCGTTACATAGAGGTCCTCATTAGAAAAATTAGAGGCAAAAGCGCAATAGCTATTCAGGATATAATTCTTACGTTCCTCACCACGAGGGTAGTAAGGAGTAATGTCCAGCTCCTTGAACTCGGTTTTGATTTTAGAACCTATTTGCTCGAGATGATCAACATCTTTATGCCAATACATTACATTGAGATGGCCTCTGATTACTCGTGCACTATCATCTGTATTGATTTGATGCTGGATGTGTTGAATTTTCTTCAACACCACTTTGTTCATCGAACCAAAGTTGGAACTCTTATTGAGCTCTTCAATTTTCTTATCCAATATCTTTCGCCATTTCTGCTTATCGTCCAAATACATGATTTGATTGACGATATGATTTTCATTTAAGGCAAGCCCTAAACCATCAATAAACCCTTGATGAAATACAAAGTCGTCTGAAGTGAATTTTTCATTGGTCTTGCTGCTATATACATGTTCTCCAAAACAAAGTTCACTATTGACTGCGAGGCAATCGAAGTAATTTTCGCCGATATTAGTATTGGATTTGTTTAAGAGGATATCGGTATCAAAACCTTCATTGAATCCATTAAAGAAAGCATTGGTGAGTTGTTGTATTTCTTTCCCGTCAAGCGGAAGAAATTTCATTTTACGGCTATTGTTGATAAATGAAACAGAGTCGTTAACCGCACCCACAAAATTATGAACAGCCGTATCCATTAGTTTTGGGATTTTGGCATTAGCTTTTTTAAAAGGGTTGATAAACTTGGCATTGTTGAGCGCCTTGTTTTTTGTGAGCGTAAAAAAGAGATAACATCTGTGGGTGATGTATGCTCTTCCTTTAAAATGTCGATGTGTAGCTTGTTCTAAAAAGCTGGTGTTAGACAGATTTTCTGCGTCGAAACTTTCTTTTACATAAATATCCTGTTTATGCACAACAGTACCAGAAGGTAAGGACTTGATCGCCTGAAACCAGGCACCGTGAATGTCTTCAAAATCGGCTGAGGATAAAGAATAGATCTCAGGTAGTAAACCTTTGTAGCAGAGTACTACATTACCATTATTGGCAAATAATATGTTGTCCTGAATATCGACAATAGGATAATTAGATGTAAGACTAATCTTGTTCATACCAGAGATGAGTAGGGTTTTTATTGCTAATACTTTTTGGGAATACCTTAGAGGTTTGTAAAAGCTGTGGATTACTAGCGAATCTTAATAAACCGGTATACAAAAGGAGATTAAATACCAATACTCCAACGATGATACCGAAGCTAAAAGAGAAGATAATAACCAATAACGAACCAATAACCGATACCATCATCAAGGCGAACAATGATATGGGAAGCCCAAATATCATTGCCCGTTTTCGTATGTTTCTATACACTTCGAACTTTTTCATTACACGACTATGCCTATTAGGTATGTGAAGATGCCCACAACTGCACCGGCGATAAGGACAAAGACAAGTACACGGGTGATTCCTTTTTTCAGATCGGCATTTTCACCAAAAAAATGTCCGGCATTGAATAAGAACCCTATTAGGAAAATAACGCCCAGGATGATTGGAAAGATGGCTCTTATAGTATCAGAAACATCGTTTACTGAATCTTCAATTCCTCCGATTTGTGCAAAAGCAGGAGTGAAGGAGAATAACAAAATAGAGGATATAGTTACGATTTTTTTCATAGGAAAATCATTTGAATTTATATGGATTTTGCTTCTATGAAAATTACTGTATATTTGAATATAAAATACTAATAATCAATTATTTGTGAATAAAATATTAATTAATTTCACTTAAGTTAATTTGATATTAAATAGTATCAAATTGTATAATTTTTAGGTAGGTAACTGTTAATAACTCATTTCGTGTAACAAAAAATGAAGCTTAAAAACGTCAAACCTCGACTTCGGTCAGTTCAAAAATTGAATTTTTGGATACTAAAAATCTGTTTGATTCTTGGTACAAATATGGTTGCTCAAAATCGAGTAGTGATCGATCCGGGACACGGAGGAAAAGATTGGGGTGCCGTAGGTGTAAATGGTACGAGTGAAAAAGAAGTGGTGATGAATATTGCAAAACACATGGTAACTATGAATCGAAAACTATTTGATAATTCACTAGAAATTTATTTGACCAGATATAGTGATACCCTGATTTTTTTGAAAGATAGAACACGCCTTGCAAAAGCATTGAATGCAGATGTATTTGTATCCTTACACTGTAATCATGCTGTACATCCTGGAGCTAGGGGAGTAGAGGTATATGTCTCAGAGCGTAAAGATGATTTTTCTAACCAATCTACCTGGTTAGGGTACCAGCTGCAAGAACAATTAAAAAATCAATTGGGGTTTGAAAGTCGAGGAGTAAAGTTTGCTAATTTTCAAGTATTGCAAGAAACTTCTGCAGCTATGCCATCTGTTTTGGTGGAGCTTGGTTTTTTGAGTAATAATAATGAAAATGATTATTACCAAAAATCTATGGGCTGTAGAGCATTGGCATTGGTAATATCGGAATGTTTAATTAAAAATTTTAAAAGTTATGAAAGAGTTGGGGATTGAGATAATGAAAGTGATTAGAGCTATAATTGTTGAGTTATACAAATTATTCTTCTTAAGGAAAAAATTATAGGATGTCTAGAATCATAGAGATTATTTTCGTTGGCGTCTATCAACTAGTTTCTTCCTAATCAATTCTATTTTACTTATCTCTTCTGTGTTAAGATTTAAGGAAGAATTTAATATTTGATGATTATATGAGATAAGAATTTCTTCGATATTAGATTTATTTTTGAACTTTAAAGTATAATCACGAAAGTTCTTCACCGGTACTATTGGTATAGGTAATGTTCTAAATTCATTTGGAGTTAATTCCAAAACACCACCACCATAGTATCTACCTTCTAATTCGGCGAATGCTAACGTCAATGAATTATAGAATGAGTAAACAAAATCGTTGATATTAATTCCTTGTTTTGTTTTTATAACATAGGCACTGTCAGTAACATGAATATCAGCTTCATTCTTTAGTAATTTAGGATACTCATGCGCTCTTTTAAAAAAGAACGCTTCTCCATGTTCCATAATATTAGGAACTTGATACCAATGTTCTCGCTTTTTACATTTATATCTTAAGTGTAATTCTTGAATTTCTCCTTCATGAATATATCGCTGAACTCCTTTCGAAAGTCGTTTTGGGTTTGCTAGGTTAAAGTCCAACAGGTATGAAGGTTTGTTTTGTAAAACCAAATCTTCAAAATCATTAATATCAAAAGTAACAGAACCATTAACAAAAAACCCTTTTCTTATAATCGGCTTTCCATATTTTCTTAATCGATAATTCCTTAAAACTTCCTCATTAACAATAAAAAAATCGTTTGCAGCTGTTACAATACCTGCCTTGTTATCAACTACTTCCTTAACAGTATTGAGTTGTTTTTTTAGATTTTCAAGGAAAGAATACTCGTCTGGAGTAATGAAATGATGTGTCCACTTTTTGTCCGACTCAGATACAGTCACATTTTGTTGTAGAACAAATCTTTGGTTTTCTAAGTCATCTATAGTCCCTATGGTAGTATAGTAAGTGCCTTCCGATTCATGCTGCCTAAAAGCTATTAATAGGACAGTGTCTTGACCTTTACATTCTTGAAACTGTAATTCATCGAACATAAATATTTCAAGCCTAGCAAAAGACTGTTTTAGTAATTCTCTTATTTCTGAAGTAAATTTAACTTGAAGGAGTTCAAGAGGTAATACAAAAGCTAGAATTCCATCTTCTTCTATTTTCGATATTGCACTAACTAAGAAAGCTGTCCATATATTATTGATACGTCTATCCGAAAGATTTTGTTCTAGATGAATATTTAAAGCCAATCCCTTTTGTTCTTCTGTCAATAAACTACTTTTTACATACGGAGGATTTCCAAGGATAAGAGAGTATCTATTCTGATTTTCATTATGAAAAGAAAGATAATCTTGGTTGTTGGCAATAAGATCGATAACATCATTATTATTTTTTTGTATGGCTTTATCCAACTCATCATTCTCTCTTTCTACTACTTCTAATCGAATGGTGTCAAAATTATTTACTTGGGGACTTACATTGATAGCCTCAATGAACGCTCCATCACCAACACTAGGCTCTAAAATAGAAATAGAATCTCTATCAATCCTAGAAATACAATAGTTAGCTATAAAGTTTGCTAACCTTTGTGGAGTATAATATGACCCTAGTTCTTTTTTATTCACTATTCTACTTCTAAATATTTTAAATATTCTAAAAACTCATTAGCAAGCTCACCTTGCATTTTCAATAATCTGGATTTATCATCGCCATCCTCAATTGATTGAATAACTTTCTTTATTTCTGACATTTTATTCCTAATCTCATCCAGCATATATATAATAGAATACCTTTTGAGGTAGAGCTTAAGCTTTGTATACATATATTTTGCCCTGTCCGAATGGTCAAAAGGGAATATCTCCCCAGATATCGTCCTGTAAAAATGCTCATTCAAATCTTCATCACAAGGATCTAAGTAATCAAAGTCATCATCACTTTTTGCAATATTCACATAGGAACAAGAGTAAACCAAGTTGGAATACTTTGTTTCCAAATGAGGATATTTAGATTTTGGTTTAAAATGGTCAATATGAAAATTTCTCTTACCTCCAAACCAAAGATGGTTGCAATCTGTGTAACCGCATCTACCATTAAAATCTTCAACCAGTTTGGTCTTATATTTTCCATAGGGTTTTAACTCTGGCCCTTTATAAGTACGCTCAGGATCTTCCTTTCTGAACAATTCTTTACCCATTATTTTCTTTTTTCTTAACCTCTTTTATAATCTCATCAGCCTTCTTCAAAATAGACTCAAGCCTATCTGCATTAGTGTTCATTTTTAAATCTTCGGGAACTATCCCTCTTTTGTCCAATGCTCCTTCAATTAACTTATCCAACTCTAAAAATTCTTGTTCTTCAGAATGCGATAATTCTTCTTGCTTTCTTTTTTCAATTAGCTCAAGCAGTCTTATTTCGGCAGACTCTATTTTAGCCTTATGTTTCTTTATTTGAATAACAACCTTATCAAAAAACTTTGAATCAGATTGGATATCCTTCTTTTCATAAACAATATTCACATCAAACCCCTTATCAACGGCATCATCCTCAAATGAAGTCAAAATGAAAACAGGAAAATCCTTTCTAATATCAAGTAATTGCTTAATAACATCTGAGCCATTGTAATGAACTTTAGGGTCTTCTTCTGATAATCTGAAATCAGCTACAACTGCATCTGCGAAGTGTTCAAAAATTTCCGATACTGTATCTTGGATAGAAGGTTTAGGCTTTACTGCTATCACATCAAATTTTTCATTTGCTCGTAAAAGTACACTTCGTTTGAAAGATCTGATATCTCTGTCTACCTCATCTATATATGCTACTTTATATTTCATTGAACTATTCTTTTAATTATGCAGGTAGATTAATACTTATTTGAAATCCAGGTCTTAACTTGTTCAGTCGGATGGAGCCGTTATATTCATCTACAACAGATCTCATAATCCACATACCGAGCCCTGTTCCTGTTTGCTCTCCAGTATGCTCATCGCGTTTAGTACTAAAGAATGGCTGAAATATTTTGTTCGGGTCAGTTATATCAGTTTCAAGACCAGGTCCAGAATCTTCATATACTACATTTATTCCTGTTTTGATATCATATTCAAACCTAAACATTATCTTCCTTTCGTCAGGTGCATCAGCTCGATTAAAAGCGTCAACAGAATTAGAAATTAAATTGTTGAAAATGCTATCTAAATCTATTTCATGTCCTCTAAAAAACACTTCGCTAAAAATTCCTCTTTTAACTGAAAACTCAACTTTTTTCTTTTCAAGAATTGAATTCCACAATTTCTCAAATTTTGTAAGATAATCGACTAAATCGATATCTTTCATTGTTCTTTTGTCCTTTTTGACTGCTCCTAATGAAAAATCGAGCCAGTGCTTTAATTTTTTATCTTGATCTTGGATATCATCAATTAATATCAGTGGATTAATTTCTTCGGGTAAATCAGCGATTTTATCATCAGATATTAAATCTTTAAGAATGAGTTTGAGGTCTGATGTTCTAGGAAGTAGGCTGTCACTTATATTCTTTAGCTCATGCGCAAAAGATGTGACAATCATTCCCGCACTTGCAAGAACTCGTAACAGCTTTTGTTCATCCTTCAATTCTTCATTTTCTTCCTCAAAGGCTAGAACGCCTTGTACAAGTGTATCGGTATCTTCGTCTGATGTTTCTGTATCAGGGTCATCCTGTTTTTGTTTGGCCTTTTCCTTGGCTTCTTGTTTAGCTTTTTCCTTTTTGTTTCGCTCATCAAAGTTCTTCTTGAGCGCCATCATTACTTGATTTCTATCGTTTTCAAAAATCCCAATAAGTTCTATTAGAATGTTTTTAAACAAGGAAAAAGTATCGTTTTCTTGTATTCCTTCTCTACCAGATTTATCTTGAAATAAAACATTATGAAGTCTAGAAATATTAACAATACCATACGTTTGCTGTGGTCTTACTTTATAGCCGGGTCTTGTCACAGTTGGATTCTGTAATGCTCTTTTTCCTAAATCCAACCAATCGAAAGAATTACTTTTGGTTTCACCATAAGGTCTTACTCTGAAATAGTCTCTAAACAGTTTAATTCCGCCAAATTCATTCAACCATTTTGCTCTATCTCTATAATTAACTGATTTGTAGGGGTATTTTGTGATTTCGTCTTTTTCTTGGCCTCCTCCACGCTTCATGAAATAAAACTCAAACCGAAAAGCACCAATTTTCTTCAGGTTATTGTCTACATCTTTGAATCCTGGTAATAACTTTTTTAGTGTAGTTTCAATTTCGAAAAAACCTTTCTCGAAAACATCTTGGCCATAAATGCTAGGAGATGTTTGAACAATGTCAGAACTGAAAAAATCTATATCTTTTAAAATATCAGTATTCAGTTCATTTCTAAACACTTTTATTTTTAGTTCACCTTTATCATCGCAATTAGCAACTATTTTATAGTCAAAATCATCGCATACAGTTGATTCAACCTTCCCATAATCTAAAGGTTTCAGAGAAGAATATAAAAACAAATCAAATTTTGACACGATTTGAGGAGGAACAAGTAACTCTAAATTTGAATACAGATTATTTACGGATTTAGCATTCCATTCATCTCTTAGATTCGTAACATGAATTATAGTTCCTTTATCCTCATCCCAACCTTCAAATATATCTTCATCAAATGCATATTCTGCGAGAATTTCTTCAGCTAAATTCTTAATACTTGTCTTTTCAATGTAATCTAAATTGGCTTTTATATCAGATATGATTGCTGATTTTTTATTGAAAGCTTCCCAATCAACTGACCATTTCAGCACTTTCTCATTATTTAGAGGCTTTGTGTACATAGTGCATTTAGACCCCAATCTATCAATAGCAAATCTACCGATTCCTTTAGCCCCGGTTTTCACTCGAGAATTTTTAGAAAATGGATCATCTAGCTTGTCATCAGTACCAATAATCATCCAATGATCTCTGATTTTTTTCTCTGTCATCCCAACTCCACCATCTATAACAAATATTTGATCTTCTAAAGGGTCAATAATAACAATCCCTAATTTGGAATCAGCGTCATAAGTATTCTTTATTAATTCAATAATTGCACCGCCGGCATTGGCAAAATTTTCTTGCCCTATCAATCTTGCTGTTCTAGCTGAAACTGTAAATGGGATTTCTGCCATACTACTTTGTTGAAATTAATAACTCCCTAATGTCCACTTCTAAAGCCCTTGCTATTTGAGAAAGAGTTTCTAAAGAAGGTTGGCTGTCATTAGTACACCAGTTAGAAATTGTTGATTCACTCTTTCCAAGCTCTTTAGCCAACCATTTATTCTTTCTCCCTTTTTCAACTAGGACAACTTTGATTCTATTTATAGACATTGGGTAAATTTATTGGTGTAGAAAACAAATATATTGAGTTAAAACGATATTTTAACTCAATATATTCATTTTCTTTTATCCCTAGCATCCACATCAAAAGCTACCAAATTAAATAACTGTCGCATCCGACTACGAACACGTACGCCATACAGATCTTCCAGCTCTTGTGCATTAAGATTGGTGGTAGCGTGGGTTTTGATTTGGGTTTTTAGAAATAATTCGTGGCGAGAGATTAAAATTTCACCCATCACATTACAGTCTTTACCATAATGCCTACCCATAGGTTCTACACCCAGATCATCAAAACAAAAGGATTGGGTGTTGCCATAGTCCTCTATAATCTTGTAACCAAGATGGTTAAAACCAAATACGATATTACGACAAGGCATTACGGTATAAGGCCTTAAGTGAGGAACCAAATGCTTCATCAGTCGCATTAAACTGGTTTTACCGCAACCTACAGGACCTGATAGCAACAAACCTTTATCAGGATCGATATTAAACTTAGCACAATTATCATAATCCTTGATAAAGTAGTTAGTCAGTTTCCATAGGATCTTTTTGTCATCTTCATAAATACGAAAGTGTTTCCCAAACAGTAGTTTTCCTTTGGCGTTTAGGTAGATCAGGATTTTAGAAAAGTCATAAGAAACATTTTTTCCGTCAAACTTTCCCAAAGAGTATTCTACTCCTCCTTCTTGTATTTTAGAGGGGTTCGTCATAGTTTTTGATGGTACTGGTCTTCAAGTTGTCCTTGTTTTGAGACGGTGGTATCGATGTTTGTAGTTGTTTAGCTTTTAACATCCAACTACTAGCAGTGGCGTGCCAATCGGTGATGATCATTTTGCCACCTAATTTCCAGCCAATTGCTTGATAGTGGTTATAAAACTTCAGGCCTTCAATAGCCGGCCATTTCTTCTTTTTGAAAAAGTTGACGACTTCCATTTCAGTTTTGGGTAACTTACGTTTTATAATAGTTTCTTCTTGTTTGTAAATGTTTGTATTAGATACCAATGCTTGTTCACTACTAGTTTCAGACTGGTTTATAGCTTGTTCATTGGTTGTATCAAAAATGAGCATCTTAATCTGACTGCCTTTGTATGGATTATGAGAGGGTAGATATTTTATGTAACACCAATCGTCCATATTTCTAAGGCATCTGTGATAGGTAGCTTTAGATCCTATTTTGGAGAGTTGCATAATCTCATCCCGATTGATGTGAAAAACTGCGGGGAATCGGTTGATATTCCAATAATAAAACAAGGCCATATATAAACTGATGTGAGTAGTATTCAAACGAGCGTCTTTTGAAAACACCTGGAAGACTTTGTTGAGATGTTTGATATAATTCATACATCAGATTAAAACTTGTTATGGATTCTATTATCGGCCATCACTTTTTGGATTTCTTCGGCATCATAAAAAATGATACCGCCTATTTTGGTGTAGGGTAGGGTACCATTAATTCTAAGGTTTTGCAAAGTGCCTGGACTAATTTGTAGTAGATCCATTACTTCGTTTGATTTAAGGTAGCGTTTAAGTTTGCCCTGAGATTGTCTGGTCAAAAGATTTTTAAACTCATCGAGCAATTCCATTTTGAAATCGCGAAGGTCATCGGTAGTGACAATATTTGCTGGCATAAGAAAATGTGATTTTAAAAAGAGACCACCTCGTTGCTGTCACCCAATTTGATGGCCTCCTTTTTGATTTAGCTCACGAACTTTACTATTTTATAAATAAGTTTTCGTGAATCTTCGATTTGACTTTCGTTTACAAAATTGTAATGATTTAATGAGATTTGTTCACAACAAGCACACAAGTTGTGTATTATTTTTGCTCGATAATCAAGATGTAAATACTCTGTGGCTTGTCTCGAAATTTAAATCGTTTTCAATCTAATGCCTTATGGGGTTGCCCAGAGGTAGTTTACTCTTTTTTGAGATATTAAAACGTACTACATTATGATCAAGAAAAAACCTTAATGTGTTAAAAAAGAGATCAAAAAAACAGTAGGAGCGTTATTTCACAATAAAGGCACAACTTGTGTTAACAAGTTTACTCGATAATCGAGATGTAAATGCTTCGAAGCTTGCCTCGATTCTTTTAAGCCTTTTCCTAACGAATGCCTCATGGGTTTGCCCCCAAGGTATTTTACTTATTGGTATTAATGATATATTGAACTACGTGAGGTTCTAGATTATTTAGAAATTATAATGATAAATCTTAACAATTAACCGCACTATAAGCTAAGTGAAAACCTGTACCCTGTTTTAGGGTAACAGCAACATAACTATTGTATTTTTGATACAGATATAATTGTTAAAAAGTATTAAATGTTACTTGCAATGACCATTGGGCTATAAAAAACGTCTAACAGGGTGTTGTCCTAGTGTTTATGAGGCGTTTGAGACGGTCTATAGCGTGTTCATATACGGCCTATAGGCCGTTCGGAACGGCCTGTACCCCGTTTGAGACGGCCTGTTCCCCGTTCGAGACGGTAGTTTGTCTATTCCTAAAATTACTCGTTTAATACCAATTATTAATTCTATGTGTGTGAATAGTCGTTTAAGATATATCTTAATGTCCTTTCAAAAAGCAAGTCACCCCAATGACTTATAGGTAAATGACCCTAATGACACTCTAAAGCTTTTTGATAAAATAGACGTGAACCAATCCAATATTGTCTTTAAATAGATTTTAATACTATTAAAACCACAAGCAATGGATATAATTAAACAACGAATAGATCTAATAGAGAGAATAGATTTACTTATTAGTATGAAATCAACAGGATCTCCAGAAGACCTTGCAAAGCGACTTAAAATCTCAAAAAGTAAATTATATCGTATCATTACTACTATGAAAAGGTTGGATGCTCCAATTGTGTATGATAATATATTACAAAGTTTTGTTTATGAAGAGCCTGTAAGGTTTAAGTATGGGTTTTATAAAAAGAAATAAAGGTAAGGTATTAAATCATACGTGTTAATAGAATAACTCTAGTTTATGAGAGGGTGTCATACCTTTAGATAACACCTGTTGGTCGCTTTTTCACAAAAACGTTTCCAACTGTAAAAATGTATTTGAGACGGTTCCAGATGTTTTGCATACGACTAAGGGTTATTAGTAAAAAAGAAGTTAAATGGTGTATATAAACAAATCATATTTACTCATCGATTTTTTCCATACGTTTGATAAAGCATAATTTTAAAACGTCTAAAAATTTGGTTCGTTCAATTTTACGAGAACGTATTTCAAGAAATTTTCTATAATAATTACCAAGGTCGATCTCAAAAAGATTTTCAAATGCATCAGCTAATTCTTTGATACCATTTTTTTGCCCTTTGATGACTCCAGAAGCGTGAAGCGCATAGATGAGCTCAATCAGCTCTATTTTACGACCAGTCCATTGCAGATTTTGTTTGGTAACAACAGATTTTGAATTGTTCTCAGCGTCAAGGGTAGTTAATTTCTTTTTTAGATAAAGTACTACTTGACCATACGCTTTGAATTGAGCAAGTAGATGGTCTCCGGGCGTGTTGAATTCGGGGTCGTCTAAAGGGAAGAATGTATTTGATACTGGCAGTTGGTCATTTGTTTTTCTGGTGAAGTAATAGGTGTCAAAATGTGTGTAATTCATCTGGATATACTGCCCAAAATCAATATGACTCGAAAAGAAGTATTCGTATCGATCCAGATGTTGGTTAATGAATTTCTTTTGATTTTCTTTTTGTACCCTAGGCAAATGAACTTCAATGGTATGAATCTCTTTGTAATAAATTAATTTAGAGAGCACTCTTGGTTTGATATATTTAAAGAAGTAGATTTCTTTCTCCTTGTTGCGAAAGTTATTCTCAACAATATCTTTTTTAAATTCGAGTAGTATATTTCTACATAGTACAATACACTTCTGAATTTGTGTTAAACCGAAATTGTTTTCACATTGAATTTCATCTAGTTCCCGAAATAGTTTTTGTGACAGTTTTTCGCGCTTCATAATCCTGAGTGAAATCAGTTTACATAATTTTTAAATAAGGATACTTAGTTGAAATGTAAAGTGGTTTATATTCAGTTGGTTGTGGATTGGTTTGTAGGCCAGTAAGTTGTCTTTAAAATTATTGCAGAATTCGTATTTATCAAATCAAAAAAATCTGTTTTCGCGAAAAATGGTCTCTTTTTTCCAGAAATTAGCTTCAAAATTTGTGTAAAAAGCATTTTGTTCCGTAATTCATACTAACAACTTTTTCAACTATACAACCGACTGTATACCCCACCAATATTTTTAATAAACAACTATGTCAATGATTTCAGGAAAATTATGTGATAAGGATAGAATCGTGGATATAATATCTGATTCTTTCGATGAAAATAAATCTACCAATTTTGTTGTCAAACAAGATATTAAGAGAAAAAAAAGACTTCGAGGGCTTATAGAATATTCAGTTTTGCAGGGTGAGGCCTTCGGTAAAATTTTTATGTCTAACGACAAAAATGGAGCTTGTATTGTTTTATTTCCCAGGAGTAAAAAAATGACCATTCAAGCATTGATTTGGAATGTTCGATTGATATTTAAAGTAATTGGACTTAATAATCTTTTTAAGGTGATTAAAAAAGAAAAACTATTGAAAAAGAATCATCCAAAAACTCCATTTTATCATTTGTGGTATATAGGGGTTGATCCCAATTTCCAGGATAAGGGAATAGGGAGTAAGCTGCTGCAAGAGGTCCTGGAATTTTGTAATGATAGACCTATTTACCTGGAAACTTCTGTTGTTGCTAATTTGGATTGGTATGCGAGGTACGGATTTAAAATCATCAATGTTCTTAATTTCGACTATAAGCTATATGTTTTAAAAAAGGAATAACCTTATGTTCGGAACTGAGATGCATTTACCGACTTTGGTCATTTTGATTTTTCAGATTCTGGCATTGTTTGCGCAAATGCTGTTCTTTCTTTCAAGACCTAATGACAAGTCAAGACTAAGATTTTTAATTTTAATTATTACATATATTTTTTATAATCTCTTTTCAGGGATTTTTCCGGATGCGCAGTATTGGATAAGTCTTTTTCTCCAAAATATCATAGCTTATTTAGTAGGAATCATTGTTGCTGTTTATTTCATCTACTATATCTATAAAGAATTTGATATTTATCCTTTCAAACATTTTGATGTTAAAACTTTGTTTTTTGTATTGATAGCAGCGTTTGTTTTACTATTCATTGTACCATATTATTTCTCAGGTGATTTATCCCTTTCAAGAAGAATATTCATCAGTATACCTTTGATGGTATCATTTGCTTTTTTATATCAGATCGGAAATGAATTAATAAAGCTATATAAAAGAATGTCCAATAGTACCTCTCCGAAATATTACAAATATAGAATTGTATCTGGATATCTGGGGTTATTCACGCTTTCATTAATGCCGGTTATTGTTGCTTTCGGTGATTACCAGAGTATTGAACAACCCGTGGTGAACTTTGGTTTTATCATTATGATGGCCGTTTATATTGTTGATTTTGTTCATCAGGCACAACAAGAGGCTGGTATTTTGTTAGAAATAAGAAACAGACAAAATGCTCAAACAACAAATGGTGGCAAGAGTTTAGAAATCTCTGAAGAAGTTGTAACAGGAATTTTGCAAAAACTTAAAAAATTTGAAGAGAATGAAGAATATCTAAAGCATAAAATAACCACCATTACGCTTGCTCAAAAGTTTAATACAAACTCTAAATACCTTTCAAAAGTGGTTAACAACTATAAGCATAAAAGTTTTACCCAATATGTGAATGAGTTAAGAATCGCGTATATTATTGATAGACTAAGCTATGATAAATGCTTTAGAAACTACAAGCTTAAGGCAATGGCAAATACTGTTGGCTTCCAATCTGCGGATGCATTTTCTAAAGCCTTTTATAAAAAGGAGAGGGTGAAATTTTCTGATTATTTGAGGAAGATAAGAAAAACCAAGCTTGTTCGAGCTAAATAATACCCAACACTAAATAGAGAATTTATTCATTTTAGACTTTAGTACTTGCATATCTACACTGACTTTTTGATCCAATATTTTGGCATAATGTTGTGTGGTTCTAAGAGACTTATGTCCAAGCATTTTGCTGACAGATTCAATAGGAACACCATTTGAAAGTGTTATCGTTGTAGCAAAAGTATGTCTCGCAAGATGAAAAGTTAGATTTTTATTAATACCGCAAAGGTCTGCAATTTCTTTTAGGTATGCATTCATTTTTTGATTGCTTAGCACTGGTAGTAATTTTTCTCCGTTTACTACATCCGGATACTCTTTATATTTTTCTATTAGCATTTTGGCAGTAGGAAGTACAGGTATATTACTACGGCTATTAGTTTTTGTACGATTAATTTTTATCCACGTCTCACCATCTATTCCTATAACCAAATCTTTAGAGCATAGTTTTTTTACATCAGCATATGCCAATCCGGTAAAGCAACAAAAAAGAAAGATATCTTTTACTTGATCTAACCTACCGGTGTGAAGTTTCTTTTCTATCATTTTTTGGATTTCGTCTTCAGTAAGGAATTCCCGTTCTACAGTTTTTAGTTTTGCTTTCCAATTAAGAAAAGGATCTTTGTTAATCCAATCGTTTGCAAATGCAATTCTAATTATTTTTTTAAAATTTGTGATATATTTTATTGTGGTGTTGTGTCCACAGTTTCTCTTGGTTTTTAGGTAATACTCAAACCCGCAAATAAATTTATGGTTCACATCCTTAATAGGTATGTCATCAAAGTTATATTCTAATTTGATATAATCTTCAACATGCTTTTTTGCTGTTTTATATCGTTCCAGAGTACCCGGAGCAAAGTCTTTACCCACCAATTTTTCAACTTTCATATTATGATTTTGAAAAATCTCTAGCAACATTTTCTGCTTAATGTTTTTTCCTAAATATCTATTTTTGAGTCCCTCTGCAGTAATGAGCATTTCTTTGTTGGAAAGTTTCTCATAAATTTTTTGAATCTTATATCTAATGGAATTCATATACCTGTTCAATTCCCTGACATCAGTTGCAGTGCCTCTAACTTTCCCAGCTTTAGAACTCCATTTTGATAAAAGCACCTTGCGTTTTATGCTGAATTCGCTGCGCTTTCCATTTACTGTAATACGCGAATAAATCGGGACAAATCCATTTTTGTCCTCATCATAACCTCTAGGATAAAATAATACTGAAAACGTATTTTGCATCGGTGCGCATATATTTTACTATCTAAAGATACAAAATTTCAACAATATAATTTTATATAATACTAATAGTATTAGGGTGTTATGTTTAATTCGGTACGGTTTTGTGTTGGGAAAAATACGCACCGAATCCCGTACTTTTTATTTGATTTTATATAATATTATAAGGTAATAGGGAAAATTAAAAAAGCCCATAAACATAATATTTATGGGCTTTTGGTGGAATTTGTTGATTCCTAAGCGGAGAATGAGGGATTCGAACCCCCGGAGGTGTGACCCTCAACAGTTTTCAAGACTGCCGCATTCGACCACTCTGCCAATTCTCCAGTGTTTAGTCTCATCAGGTATTCCCTGAATGCGGGTGCAAATATAAAACCTTTTTTAATTCTAAAAAGAATAATTTTAAAATAATTTTAAAGATATTTTTATATCAATAGTGTTATACTTTATCATATAAGTGGAATTGAGTATCTTGTGGGCTCTAAATTAAATAATTGCATGAAAAACACATTAATGCTTATAGGATCATTTATCGTTTATTGCTGTGGGACTTCACAAAATTCTGCGGTTACTGATAAAAACCTAAATGCTAATCCAGATTTTGAAACAGCCATTGTCAAATATGCAGAAAGTATAACGGCTGCTGAGCTTAAAGAATACTTGTACACCTTTGCGGGTGATGACTTTGAAGGTAGAGATACAGGTGAACCTGGACAAAAGAAAGCTGCCGAATATTTAAAAAAGCAATATGTAAAAATGGGAATTCCTTCTCCTTTGGGTGAGGATGATTATTTTCAAGAAATACCACAAAGTTATTTTAGAGGAGGTATAAAATCTTCAGAGAATGTTCTTGCTTTTATTGAAGGAACGGAAAAGCCAGAAGAGATTGTAGTGCTTTCTGCACATTATGATCATGTAGGGAAAGATGAAAAAGGTAATGTTTATAATGGAGCTGATGATGATGGTTCTGGTACGGTAAGTTTATTAGAGCTCGCGGAAGCTTTTATCACTGCAAAAAAAGATGGTTTTGGACCTAAACGATCTATATTATTCTTGCACGTTACCGGGGAAGAGAAAGGACTATACGGTTCTAGGTTTTATACAGAAAACCCAGTTTTTCCTCTTGAGAATACAGTTACAGATCTTAATATAGATATGATTGGAAGAATTGATAATAAGCATGAGGAAGAGGATAAAAATAATTACGTGTACCTAATAGGTAGTGATCGATTAAGTACAGAATTGCATAATATTAGTGAAGAAGTTAACTCAAAGTATACAAAGCTGGATATAGATTACACATATAATGAAGAAAATGACCCAAATCGTTTTTATTTCAGAAGTGATCATTACAATTTTGCAAAGCATAATATTCCTATTATATTTTATTTTAATGGAGTACATGAAGATTATCACAAACCAACCGATACAGCAGATAAGATAGAATATGACTTAATGGCCAAACGAGCACAATTAGTTTTTTATACCGCTTGGGAAGTAGCTAATAGAGCCAAGCGACTTGTTGTTGACGGAATAGAAAAAAAGGAGGAGAAAGAGTAAATGGTGATTACTGTACTATATAGAATTAAAAAAGCCCTTATGTTTACATAAGGGCTTTTTACTTAGAAGGGTGGAAGACGGGATTCGAACCCGCGACCCTTGGTACCACAAACCAATGCTCTAACCAACTGAGCTACAACCACCATTTAATTTCAGGCAGCAAAAATAAAGTATTTCTGCATTTCTACAAACAATTTTTAGCATTAAATTAAATTAAAAATAGAATCGACTGCTACATAGCGTTCTACAGTAAACCCTTCGGCATATTCTACACCAATAATTCTTCCTAAATCTGCTGCACGGTACTTTATGCTATCTAAAAAATTTCTGCTTGAGATAGGAGTTGTTGGTTCTTTACTGCTTGTATCATAAAATTGAGAGGTATATGCTTCTACACTTTCCATTTTTTTATCAATGTGATTACTAATATCAACCACAAAATCAGGTGTAATATTTGCCCATTGTATATAATGGTATACATGTTTGGGGCGCCAAGCCTCTTGTTTTACTCCATTTAATAAAGTTTCGATTTTTCTTAAACCAGATAAAAAACAGGCATCACTTACTAGTTTACTTCCTTTTCCATGATCAATATGGCGATCGGTTACTGCGTTGCATAAAACGATTTCTGGTTTATATTTTCGCAGTATTTTTATTACTTCTAATTGGTGGTTTTGATCATTAATAAAAAAACCATCTTTAAACCCTAAATTTTCTCTGGTAAGTACACCTAAGATTTCGGAAGCTTTTTTTGCTTCCTGATCTCTTATTTCTGGAGTGCCTCTTGTTCCTAGTTCTCCTCTAGTGAGATCTAGAATTCCCACTTTTTTACCGCTTTCGACCTCTTTAGCTATTGTGCCGGAGCAACTTAATTCTACATCATCGGGGTGTGCTCCTATGGCAAGAATATCTAACTTCATATTTTAATGTTCTAATTCTAAGACTTTTATTTTTTTGATTGCTTGCAGGATATCTTGCATTAAATCTTCTTTTTCCTCAATGCCTACACTAAATCTTAGTAATCCGTCTTTTATTCCCTGTAGATTTCTTTCTTCTTCAGTTAATAGGGCATGAGAAGTAAGGGTAGGTGATAGGATTGTACTTTCTACACCTGCAAGACTCATAGAGCTTTTAATTAGTCTCAGTTCTTTTTGAAACTTACTTGCATCTAATTCATTTTTTAATTCAAAAGAGAGCATTCCTCCATAGCCTTTCATTTGTTTTTTAGCAAGTTTATGGTCAGGATGAGATTTTAATCCGGGATAGTGTACTGCAGACACATCATCCAGTTTTTCAAGCCACTTTGCTAATTTTAGTGCATTTTTATTTTGACGTTTTACGCGAATTCCTAATGTTTTTATGCTTCGCTCCAGCATCCATACAGTAAAGTCACTTAGACTCCCCCCATAATTCTTTGCTACTTGAAAAATCTGATCTATATTTTCTTCTGTAGCGACTACAGCTCCGGCAAGAATATCACTATGCCCACCAAGGTATTTGGTAGCAGAATGTAAAACAATATCTATTCCTAATGCTATAGGGTTTTGATTAACTGGTGAAGCAAAAGTGTTATCTATCATAGTTAGAATTCCTTTTTTCTTAGCCAATACTGCCACAGATTCAATATCTGTAATCGTAAGCAAAGGGTTTGAAGGAGTTTCTATATAAATCACTTTTGTATTGGGTTTTATTTTTTGTTCAAAACCTTCTGTTGTCTGCGAGTCTACATAAGAAAAATCAATTCCACGTTTCTCGAACTCCTCATTAACAAGATTAGCTGTTCCTCCGTACAGCGTTCGTTGTAAAACGATATGATCGCCTTTTTGCAAAAAAGCAAAAAGTGTAGTGCTGATTGCTGCCATTCCGCTTCCAAAGATTAAAGAAGACTCACCTTTTTCAAGGGCAGCTATTTTTTTGCAAAGAGCTTCTTGATTTGGGGTATTAAAATAGCGTGGATAACGTTTTACTTCTACATCTTCAAATGCATACGATGTAGATAGGTATATTGGTGATATAGCACCTTTAAATTGCTCATCATTGATTTCACCAAGATGTGTGCAGATGGTATTGAAACCTGGTTCTTTAGAATTCATAATAATGCGATGACCTTATAGTTTTCGCACCTAAATTAAGATATTAAGAAGAAATCAAATAGCATTTAACAGATTAAATACAAATATTTGGAATTCGGGATTTGTATAATTTTAAATTATGCCATTTTTACTTTTGAGATGTTTCTCATTATCGTTTGGAAGAATTGCTGAGTGTCATAAGGTTTGATTATTACATCATTCATTCCTACTGCTAGTGCTTGATTCCTTATTTCACCTTCTTCAACTGCCGTAAGTGCTATAATAGGAATATGCGTGTTAAAGGTTCTTATAACTTTGGTGGCTTCAAGGCCATTCATTTCTGGCATATTAATATCCATTAAGACTAAATCAAATTTTTCTACTTTCAGCATTTTTATAGAATCCATACCATTGCTGGCAATGTTACATGTGTATCCTTTCTTTTTTAGAATATTCTTCGTAACTATTTGATTTATTTTGTTGTCATCAACGATGAGGACATTGAAGTTGCTTGTCCCGATGCTTATATTTTCTCCGGCTTGTAATGATATCTCTTGCTCTTTAACTGCTTTTTCATAAGAGAGATCAAAATAGAATTCGGATCCTTTTCCCTCTTTACTTTCCATTTTAATTTCACTCTTATGAAGGTGGATCAATTTTTTAACAATTGCAAGCCCTAAACCAGTACCTTCATATTCTTGATTTTCATTTTTTACTTGAGCAAAATTATCAAATATAGATTGTTGTTTGCTTTTCGGGATTCCTATTCCGTCATCACGCACAATAAAACGCAAAACATATTTATCTTCTTTTTGGTCCAAACATTTCACATATACCCATATATTCCCATCTTTTGTAAACTTAAGAGCGTTTCCAATTAAGTTTATTAATATTTGAGATAACCTTACAGAATCACCAAGTAAAGTGGTGTTTATTTTTTTATCAATATCAATATGAACAGTATTGTTATTGCTTTTTTGTTTTGTATGGAGTGAGTTTACAATACCCTCTATTAGTGATCTTAAATCAAAAGAAACTTTTTCTAGGGTTACCTCATTAGTTTCGATCTTACTTAGTTGTAATACATCATTAATTAGTGCTAAAAGATAATCTCCGGAAAACTTTAAGGATTCTAAATATTCACTTTTTTTCTTTTCTTCTGGGTTTTCCATTAAAAGAGAAGTAAGACCAATTACACCATAAAGAGGAGTTCTAAGCTCATGACTTACAGTAGAGATAAACTGTGATTTTAATGTAGAAACTTGCTCAGCTGTTTCTTTGGCGCTAATTAGTTCTCGATTTTTCTCGATTAAGACACCATTTAATCTTTTCTTTTGAATATTATTTTTATAGGCACTAATCAAGAAAGCTAAAGAAATTAGAATTAAAATTATACCAAGAATGATACTGATTTTCCATTTAGCAACTTTTGCTACACTTTCTTTTTTCTCGGATTCTGCTATTTTTATTTTTTCCTCATATTGATCAACTTCATATTTGATATTGGCACGCTGCAATTCTATTAATTTTTTAAAATCTTTTGCTTTAAGTATATTTTGAAATTGCCTTTTCTGATAATTATATGCTTTTTGATAATCTTGCTGTTTGCGATATAGTTCTGATTTCGTCTCATACGAAGAGGCTAACTCTTCAAAATATGTAGAAATCAATTCATCATTATTGTTTTTGTTTTTAGTTTCTCCTAGTGAATAAGATATAGCTTCATCGATATACTCTTCGGCTTTTTCGTAATCTCTAATATTCAAATAGTATTTACCCAAAAGTCCGCTTAATTTTGTTTTAACAAGATTAGAAGAATTTTCATAAATTAATTCTCTTGCTGGTGCTAAGTATTCATATGCGCTATCGAAATCGCTTCGTGAAATGTAATATTCACCTAGATTTAGCAAAGGTCTTATCATCCTTGCGGTATCATTTAATTTTATAGCGTATTCATATGATTGTTTGTAATAGGTGACTCCTTTTGCTCTTGTAAGGTTGTGTTTGGTGTATACTCTAGCTAGGCTATTATAAAGATCTGTTTCTAAAACTTTACTTTTTGAGCTTCGGGCATAAGTTAACGCCTTTCTATAATTGCCTCTCGCCTTGTTGTCATTTTCATTGATTTCGTAATTCTTTGCAATAATGTTATAGATATATCCAAGACTTTTATCGTCATTATTATATTTAGCATTTTGCAGAGCTGCTTGTGCTATTTCTAAAGATTGCTCATACTTATACTCTTCTTGAAGTTTTTCCGCTTTCTCGATATAAGTCTGTATACTATCTGATATTAAAGAAGATTGAGACTGTAAGATTTGGGTAAAACTTACTAATAATAAAAGGGTTATATGCTTAATAAAGTTTTTCAACTCTGGTATTTCTTTAGATCTTATTAGGAGACGAAAATACGAAAATAGATTTAAGATGGTGTAATTCACCGTAAAAAAAGTGCAATTTATCCGTAATTTTTGTAGGTAAATTGATTATTTTGTAGGATTTTTTGAGGTTTATAAGAAAAATAAGAGTGATTAGAAAAAACTATTTAATTATAAATAATTAAAATTATAGACTAGATATTGTTATTGAAGTAACAGTATATTTGCCGTGTTAAAAAATTAATCAATTATAAATTTTTAAAGATAAAAATATGGCATTTGTAGGTAAAAAATTCCCAAGTTTAGATGTTGACGCAATGAACGATATGGGGGATACTTTTAAGCTTAACGTTTTAGAAGAAGCTAAAAATAAAAATAAAAAAGTATTACTTTTTTGGTATCCTAAAGATTTTACTTTTGTTTGTCCAACAGAGTTACACGCTTTTCAAGAAGCTATTGCTGAATTTGAAAAAAGAAATACTATCGTTATTGGTGCATCTTGTGATACTCCAGAGGTACATTTTGCTTGGTTAAATACATCTAAGGATAATGGAGGTATTGAAGGTGTTACTTACCCAATTCTTGCAGATTCTAATCGTAACCTATCTAGTACACTCGGAATTTTAGATATTACTAATGAAGCTTATAACGAAGAAACTGGTGTAGTTACTGTAGAAGGAGATAACGTTACATATAGAGCTACATACTTAATCGATGAAGAAGGTACTGTTTTTCATGAAGGAATTAATCATATGCCAGTAGGAAGAAATGTGGCCGAATTTTTGAGATTGATAGATGCATATGCACATGTTCAAAAAAATGGAGAAGTTTGTCCTGCTAACTGGGAGGAAGGAAAAGAAGCAATGAATGCTAACAGAGATAGTGTTGCTTCATACTTGGCTTCTAACTAATAAGATTTATTGGCAGAACATTCCTTTGGAGTACCCTCCAAAGGAATGTTGTAATTAATTTCAAAAAAATTCGATGATACAAGAATTAACAGAAGATAACCTTTCACAAGTTGTAAAGGATAATAATACAGTGATTGTACAATATTCTGCTTCATGGTGTGGTAATTGTCGTATTATGAAGCCTAAATTCAAAAAACTTTCTACAGAAAAGAGTGATGTTTCTTTTGTAATTGTAGATGCTGAAAAATATCCAGAATCTAGAAAAATGGCTACTGTAGATAACCTGCCTACTTTTGCAGCTTTTAAAAATGGTGCTTTTGTAAATCAGGTGCAAACTAATAAATTTGATATCCTTAAAGAATTAGTAGATGAAGTTGCCAATAATTAAACATCTTACTAGTTTCGTTGAAGAGAATGATGAGGACTTTTTGATAGAGACTATAGAGACCTTAGAAGCCTTATCAGAAGTTTCTTCTCTTAAAGACGAAGAATTAGATGTTATCGGAGAGATAATCTCTAATATGTATGGAGCTCTAGAGGTAAATAAAATGATTAAAGAAGGATCTTCCAAAAAAAAAGCCCTTAATAGTTTCATGAAAAGAGTTCTAGGATCTATAGATGCTTGATATAAGCATGAAATTGATCCTGAATATTAAGTCGATTCCTATTCGCAATCACATAATAAAATGAAAAAGAAAAAGTAAAAACCTCTCTAACTGGGAGGTTTTTTTTATTTTCTAAAAACTTTACTAGTATTATGATATAATCTTATTAATTTTAAAGCTCAAAAAAACAACATCTATCATGGCAGCAATAACATTAAAAGGAAATACAATACATACAATTGGAGAATTACCAGAGGTGGGTCAAAAAGCTCCGGATTTTGAATTGGTAAATACTGATTTATCTCTTTCTAAATTATCAGACTATAAAGGCACTAAAGTAATTTTGAATATTTTTCCATCGCTAGATACAGGGATCTGTGCTGCTTCGGTAAGAGTTTTTAATAAAGAAGCTAGTAATTTATCAAATACTAAGGTATTATGTATATCACGTGATCTTCCTTTTGCACAAGCTCGTTTTTGTGGGGCAGAAGGCTTAAAAGATGTAATTAACCAATCTGATTTTAAAACAGGTAAATTTGGTAAAGATTACGGCGTAGAAATTATTGATGGCCCAATGCAAGGATTACATTCTAGAGCAGTAGTTGTTGTTGACGAAACAGGAGTTGTTACTTATTCAGAACAAGTTCCAGAGATCGTACAAGAACCTGATTACGCTTCAGCATTAAAAGTATTATCATAGGTTATTTATAATGAGTAAAGTCTCTAAATTTGTTTTGGGTAGACTACGTGGTTGTGGTTATGCCTTCAAGGGTGCATTGCTGCTGTTAAAAACTGAACCAAGTATTCAGGTGCAAACAGGAATTGCGCTAATCATGACTATATTAGGGTTTTATTTTAATATTTCTGCTACAGAATGGATGATGCAAATTTTTGCTATTGGTCTTGTAATGAGTATTGAAGGTGTAAATACAACAGTTGAGGCTATAGCAGATTTCATACATCCTGATTTTCATGATAAAATAGGTTTTATTAAAGACGTAGCTGCCGGAGCGGTTTTTATTGCTGCAATTACAGCTATGATTATTGGTTTCGTAATTTATATTCCTTATTTCATTTAGAAAATTTTTCAGGCATTTTTACGTTCCATTATAGATATTCGTATTTTTGCGATAAGACATCCAAAGAATGGTCAAGAGAAAGGTAAATACAAAAAGGAAAACAACAAAAAAACCTAAAACCTCATTAAAAGAAAAATTAAGCTTATCGAGACAACAAAAAGTTGTTTTGGGTAGTTTTTTATTCTTTTTGGGGATAGGGTTATTCTTTGCTTTTATATCATTTTTCTTTAATTGGAAAATTGATCAAAGTGAGATATCACAGTTTTATAATAGAGCTTCTTCACCCAAAAACTGGCTAAGCAAGTTTGGAGCTACGGTAAGTCATTTCTTTATTTTTAAAGGATTTGGAGTATCTGCTTTAGTGTTACCAGTTTTAACATCTTTAAGTGGTGTTTATTTGTTTTTTGATTTAAATAAAAAACGCTTAGCAGGGTTCTGGTTTTGGGGTAGTTTGGTTATGATATGGGTATCTGTTGTTCTTGGGTTTGTAGAAAGTGAAGGTGGACTGTTGGCTGGGGTAGTTGGATATGAAAGTAATGACTTTTTACAGGATTATGTTGGATTTATAGGTACTGTTTTGATACTGGCTTTCTTTGCTATTATATATATTGTTATACGATTAAGATATACTCCAGAAAAGTTGAGTGATTCTTTAAAAAAGACCCAACAAGTAATAGCAAAGGATTTTGAACCTACTTCACAGCCAAAAACTAATGGCCATACTACTAGCACTCCAGTTTCTGAAGATACGGGATCTAGTATTAAAGAGAAGATAGATGCTATAATTGCTAAGTCTAAAGATTTTGGAAAAAAAGAAGTAGAGAAGAAGAAGGTAGAGAAAGAGAATGTTGTCTCAAATAGTAATGAGATTACTTTAAATCCTACGATTAATGATTTTTATGGAAATCCTAAAAATCGAGAGGAAAAAGTCCCTGAAAAATTAATCATAAAATCTGAGGATAATCCTGAAGATATAGCAATGGAGGTTGAGGCCAATGTAGAAGAAGAAGTGGTTAAGAATTTAAGTGCCAAATTGGTTAAAGATTTTGGCGAATTTGATCCTAAGTTAGAATTAGGTAATTATAAATTTCCTGCGATTAATCTTCTAAAAGATTATACAACGCAAGCAGGAGGAATTACTATCGATCAGGGAGAACTTGAAGAAAATAAAAACCGTATTGTTGAAACACTCAAGAATTACAAGATTGAGATAGCTCAAATCAAGGCCACTGTTGGACCTACCGTTACACTATATGAAATTGTACCCGAAGCAGGAATTCGTATTTCTAAAATTAAAAATCTTGAGGATGATATTGCATTGTCTTTGGCAGCACTTGGGATTCGTATTATAGCACCAATACCAGGTAAGGGAACAATTGGTATAGAAGTACCTAATAAAAATGCGACTATCGTATCAATGAGATCTGCAATTTCTTCGTCAAAATTTCAGAATGCCGAAATGGAATTGCCGTTATCACTTGGTAAAACTATTTCTAATGAAACGTTCGTAGTTGATTTGGCAAAAATGCCACACCTTCTTATGGCCGGAGCAACTGGTCAAGGTAAATCAGTTGGTCTTAATGCAATATTAACATCATTGCTTTATAAAAAACATCCTGCAGAAGTGAAATTTGTTTTGGTAGACCCCAAAAAGGTGGAACTTACTTTATTTAATAAGATAGAACGTCATTATTTAGCAAAGTTACCTGATACAGAAGAAGCTATAATTACAGATAATACCAAAGTGATTAATACGCTTAACTCCCTATGTATAGAGATGGATGCACGCTATGACCTTCTAAAAAGTGCAATGGTTAGAAACATAAAGGAGTATAATGTTAAATTTAAAGCGAGAAAATTAAATCCTGAAAACGGACACAGATTTTTACCATATATAGTGCTTGTGGTTGATGAGTTTGCGGATCTTATTATGACTGCAGGTAAAGAGGTAGAAACACCCATAGCAAGATTAGCACAATTAGCTAGGGCAATTGGGATACACTTAATTATTGCTACTCAAAGACCATCTGTTAATGTGATTACCGGTATGATTAAAGCCAATTTCCCTGCCAGAATTGCGTTTAGGGTTACTTCTAAGATAGATTCGCGTACAATTTTGGATACAGGTGGAGCCGATCAGTTAATTGGTAGAGGGGATATGTTATTTACACAAGGGAATGATTTAGTAAGAATACAATGTGCATTTGTGGATACACCCGAAGTAGAAAGAATTACTGAATATATAGGAAGTCAAAAAGCATATCCTGATGCATATCTTTTACCAGAGTATGTTGGCGAAGAAAATGGCACAGGTCTTGATATAGATAAAAGCGATAGAGATAAACTCTTTAAAGAAGCAGCCGAAGTTATTGTAACAGCACAGCAAGGTTCAGCGTCTTTATTACAGAGAAAATTGAAACTGGGTTATAATCGGGCTGGTAGATTAATTGATCAATTAGAAGCAGCAGGGATTGTAGGCCCTTTTGAAGGTAGTAAAGCCAGACAAGTTTTGGTTACGGATTTAATTGCCCTTCAACATCTATTGGATAGCGAATAGGTATTGGATATTGTTTTAAAGTATAATTAGTAATAAAAGAAGAAATAAGATAAAATGATAAAAAAAATAATACTTCTGGTATTTTTATTTGGAATTACTGCAATACAAGCTCAAACAGCTAAGGAACTTTTGGACGAAGTTTCTAAAAAGGTAAAAAGCTATGACAATATTGTAATTGGGTTCAAATACACCCTTAATAACCCTGCAGAAAATGTTTCTCAGGAGACAAGAGGTGATGTTACATTAAAAGGAAATAAGTACCTTCTTAATTTAATGGGAACTGAGCAAATGTATGATGGAAAAAAACTACACGTTATTATTCCAGAGGATGAAGAGATTAATATATCTTCACAAGACGAAGAAGATGATAATAGCATTACTCCTTCAAAAATGCTTACTTTTTATGAAGAAGGATATTCTTATAAAATGGATATTGTTCAGGATGTTAAAGGTAGAAAGATTCAGTATGTAAAGCTAACTCCGATCGATTCTAAAAGTGATCTTAAAGAGATATTACTTGGTATTGATAAACAAACTAAGCATATATATAAGATGATTGAGAAACAAAATAATGGTACCAATATTACCATTACTGTGAACAGTTTTAAAACCAATCAGCCGCTCTCAGAGACCTTGTTTGTTTTTGAAGAATCAAAATATGAGAACTACTATATTAATCGTTTAGATTAGTTTTTTTCAGAAGAAAGATGTTTAAACAATTGTAAGAATGGACGTAAAAAGGATATGCGTCCATTAGTTTTTTTAAGTTACTTTTATAAGTAAGTAATTAGCAAATCAAAAATAAGTGAAGATTCTTGATAGATATATTTTAACTACCTTTTTAAAGACATTTTTTCCACTCTTTATAATTATTATGTTTATTCTGTTGTTACAGACTATATGGTTGTTTATATCAGAATTGGCCGGAAAAGATCTTGATTTTTCAGTAATCTTAAAATTTTTGACATTCGCAACACCTAGATTAATACCTATGGTATTGCCACTTACTATTTTGCTGACTTCTATTATGATTTTTGGAAATTTTGCAGAAAACTATGAGTTTGCAGCAATGAAATCATCAGGTATATCATTAAAAAGAGCAATGAGAACATTATCTGTTTTTATTTTCTTTGTAGGAATAGGAGCTTTTCTTTTTTCTAATACGGTAATTCCATCTTCAGAGAAAAGATTTATTAACCTCAGAAAGAACATAGTCAAAGTCAAGCCCGCAATGGTAATAACTCCTAACCAATTTAATGATTTGGGAGACATAAATATTAAGGTTGCCGAAAAATATGGAGATAATGACCGGTTTCTAAGAGACATAATTATACATAAAAAGGCAGCAAGACCTGGAAACTTTACAGTTATAAAAGCTATTGACGGTGAACTGAAGGGTAGTGTCAACTCGGATTTAGTTACTTTAATATTGAATGATGGTAACTATTACGATGAAATTCAGCAACGATCTCCGCAGAGAAGAAAAAAATTACCTTTTGCCAAAACTCATTTTGAAAAATATATTCTTAACATAGACTTATCCTCTCTAGGTAATGTGGATATGGATGAACAGATTCATAAAAAGGGATATAATATGCTTAATGTTAATGCACTAAAAGATGAAATAGATACATTATCCTTTAGTGTTAATAAAGATATAAAGTCTGTAAAAAATGATGTAGATAGAAGAAATGGATTAAAAGGACTAAATAAAAACATGAAAATTGATACTTTACAGGTTGCTGCTAATGATACTTTAGATCTTAAGGATAATTTTGGTGTATCACAAAAATTACAAATTTATAAATTGGCACTTTCCAATTCTGATGGAATTATTAGAAAGATATCATCAACCCAGAGAAACTTAACCATAAAGAAAAGAGCTTTGAATAAATATGAGATGTCATTGCATGATAAGTATGCGTTAGGAATATCTTGTATCTTATTGTTTTTTGTTGGAGCACCACTGGGAGCAATTATCCGTAAAGGAGGTTTAGGGTTGCCAATAGTTATAGGTGTGGTACTATTTTTAACTTATCATTTTATAGGTATTTTTGCAAAAAATAGTGCAGAAGAAGGTGGTATTCCTCCTTATGTAGGTTCATGGCTTTCTACCTTTATTATATTTCCATTAAGTATATTTTTGACTCGAAGAGCCACAACAGATCGAGGAATCTTCAGTTTCGATAACTTTATCCAGCCAATTAAGGATTTCTTTGCAAAACGATCAGCCAAATTTAAAAAATAGATTTCTTTTTAAATATCTTTGCACGTAACTTTTAAGCGTATTACTATGTCACAAATTGCCGATACCAAAAAAACAATTAAATTGAATACCATTCAAGAAGCAATTGAAGATATTCGGCAGGGAAAGGTAATTATTGTTGTAGATGATGAAGATCGTGAAAATGAAGGTGATTTTGTTGCCGCTGCAGAGAAAGCAACTCCCGAGATGATCAACTTCATGGCGACTCATGGTCGAGGACTTATATGTACCCCATTAACAGAACACCGTTGCGAAGACCTCAAATTGAATATGATGGTTGGTAATAATACTGACCCTATGGAAACGGCCTTTACTGTTTCTGTTGATTTAAAAGGAAAAGGAGTTACTACTGGTATTTCTGCAAGTGATAGGGCAGAGACCGTTTTAGCGTTAACAAATGCCGACACCAAATCACATGAATTAGCACGTCCCGGACATATTTTTCCTTTAAAGGCTAAAGAAGGAGGAGTATTAAGAAGAACAGGTCATACTGAAGCTGCGATAGATTTTGCGCGATTGGCAGGACTACAACCAGCAGGGGTTATTGTTGAAATAATGAATGAGGACGGCACCATGGCACGCCTGCCACAACTGGTAGAAGTGGCCAAAAAGTTCGATCTTAAGTTAGTTTCTATAGAAGATCTTGTTGCGTATCGCATGCAACATGATTCTCTTATTGAGAAAAAAGAAGACTTTGACATTGTTACGCGTTTTGGTAAATATAGACTTAGAGCCTATAAACAAACAACAAATAATCAAATTCATATCGCCTTAACCTTAGGAACCTGGAGCGATAAAGAACCAGTTCTTACCAGAGTTAATTCTACTTTGTTTAATAATGATATCCTTGGTACCTTGACTAATAATGCAGATAAGCGTTTGGATGCAATGTTTAAAAGAATCAATACCGAAGGTAAAGGAGCAATAATTTTTATAAACCAAGAAAGTCAATCTCTTAATCTTTTAGGGCGTTTAAGTGCCTTAAAAGAGATCCAAAATGGAGAAGATGTAGTTAAGGCACCAAAAATCATAATGGATACAAAAGATTTTGGTATTGGAGCCCAGATATTACATGATCTTAATATTCATAAACTAAGGTTAGTATCTAATACAATTCAACAAAAACGTGTAGGTATGATTGGGTATGGTTTAGAAATTGTGGATTATGTAGAGTACTAACAATTCATTCTCTAGACAACGCTTTTAATTGCTTCGATCATTTTTGAGGCCCTTTCGTTTACTTCAGCTTCTGTCCAACCTAGTTTTATTAAACAGGAGACTGTGCGCCCCATCCATAAATCACTGGATTCAAAAGATGTATTGTTTTTTTGGAGTCCAGATTGTAATTCTTTAGAAAGTTTTCCTAAGGACTTTTGTTCCAAAAGATGCTCCCATTTTTTATAATAATGCCAATTATTGTCAAACCAGTAAAAACAAGCGTCAACCCCATTTTTTCCAAGAGCTTTGTGTGCTTTTCGTGCTACATTTTCATTCGGTAAAAATATATTTAGAAACGCATAACTCTCTACTCCTGTTTCTGGTACACGTCTAAAAGTTACTTCTGGAATTGTTGATAATGCATCACGTAAAATGGTGTAATTTTTTTCCTGAATGGCTATTGTATTATCTAATTTCCTAAGCTGTGCTATACCTACAGCAGCATTTAATTCTGATAATCTATAGTTATATCCTAAAAAAGGATGTGTTTCTGCTCCACGATCATTGCCAACATGGTCATGACCATGATCCTGATATTTATGTGCTCGATCGGCATATTCTTTAGAATTAGTTATTAATCCTCCTCCTTCACCACAGGTTACTGTTTTTACATAATCGAAAGAAAAACAGCCTAAATCACCATAACTACCTAAAGGTTTGCCATCATAAGTTCCACCAATGGCTTGACAGGCATCCTCTAATAAAATCAGATTATGTGTGTCACAAATTGCTTTTAATGCTTTTAGATCAGCCATAGATCCACACATATGTACAGGCATTATGGCTTTAGTTTTTGAAGTAATAGCAGCTTCTACTGCTTTTGGTGCTAATGTTAGCGTATCATCAATATCACATAATACTGGTGTTGCACCAACAGAAAGAATTGCTTCAAAACTTGCGACAAACGTAAATGTTGGCATTATTACTTCATCACCCGATCCTATACCTGCGCAGGCTAATGCAACAGTCAAAGCTGCTGTACCGCTGGATACAACTTGAGCATATTTGGTTTGCATTCTATTAGCCAGATCCTTTTCAAGTTCTAATGCCTTGTGGTGGCCATTTCTCATAGGGTCAAAACCGTATCTCATTAAAACTCCATTGTCCAAAACGTCTTGAACTTCTTTCTTCTCTTCTGCACCAAATAACTCAAATCCTGGCATAGCACTATTATTAAATTAAAAACTCTTTCCGCAAAAGTACCGAAAAGAGTTTTGATATTTGAGTTGCTATTTTATATTTTTTTACATCCCATTAAATAATGGTAATTAGCACATATTCTATAAAATCTAAATATGGATTACGGTATCGTCAATAGAGCGCCTAACTTTTTTAAATTCTGAAAACATATCATCTTTTGCTCTATAACCAATAGGTAATACTAGGACCGATTTAAGATCCATCTTGTTAAGTTTCAGAATCTCATCATATTTTTCAGGAATAAAACCTTCCATTGGGCAAGCATCAATTTCT
Organism: uncultured Aquimarina sp.; assembly: GCA_947500545.1. Classification (GTDB taxonomy): domain Bacteria; phylum Bacteroidota; class Bacteroidia; order Flavobacteriales; family Flavobacteriaceae; genus Aquimarina. The sequence goes on from CANMSO010000001.1 coordinate 112,830, forward strand.
TCTAAAGCGCAAACAGTTAGTAAATTGCCCATTGCTAGATACGCCTGTTTTGCAGCCCAATTTGAGATTTCTTCGATGGGCTTATCTTTGAACGATTCTACAAGTTGCTGTTTAAATGGTTTTAATATTTCTTCTGGAGTATTTCTTGTAGACTTTACATTATCAAAATGTTTAACGATATAATCTTCGCCAACAACGTTTTCAATACAAAATACTAATACATGAGAAGCATCCGCGACTTGTTCCTGATTCCATGAATGTATTGTAAGCTCTTTTTGAAGCGATTTGTTGCTAATCACCACTAATTTAAGGGGTTGAAGGCCATAGGATGTGGCCGTAAGATTAAACGCTTCGGTAAGTGTATCTATTTTTTCCTGAGGAAGAATTCTTTTATTATCAAATTTTTTGGTGGCATATCGCCAGCGTAAACTATCTAAAATATTCATTCGTTTTTTTTTAATATAATACAAAGATAATAGGATAAGATTTACCTTTGATGGATATATCAATAAGAAAAAACTATATCACAATTGTATGAACAATATAGATGACTTGATTAAAAAATCTGAAACCAGAATTTTTAAAGCTGTGTTTCCTAATACCACAAATCACTATGAAACTTTATTTGGTGGTACTGCATTACAATTAATGGATGAGGTATCATTTATTTGTGCAACTCGTTTTAGTAGAAAAAAAGTGGTTACAATATCTTCAGATAAAGTCGATTTTGAAAAACCAATCCCAGAAGGAACTATTATTGAGTTAGTCGCTAAAGTTTCTGAAGTTGGTAGAACCAGTTGCGTTGTAAATGTTGAAATTTATAAAGAGGACATGTATAGTTATGAGCGTGAATTAGCAGTAACTGGGCTATTTAAGTTTGTGGCTATAGGAAATGATAAAAAACCTATACCCATTATTAATAAATAAAGCGTAAAAAAAGCGAATGTTTAAACATTCGCTTTTTTTGTTTTGAAACGACTAGCTTTTCACTAGTTGCTTTATTTTTATTTTGAATGCAGCAAAGATTAAAGTCATAATGGGACTTAACCAATTAAATATTGCAAATAAAGCATATTCTGCTACAGGAACACCCAATACACCACTTTGATAGGCTCCACATGTATTATAAGGTATTAATACCGAAGTAACTGTTCCTGTGTCTTCAAGCGTTCTACTCAAGTTTTCTGGTGCCAATCCTTTGTCTTTAAAAGCTTTTGCATACATTCTCCCAGGTACAACGATAGCCAGATATTGATCAGAGGCAGTCGCATTGAGAACTATGCAACTTAATGCAGTACTTGCAAAAAGACCAAATACAGTATCAAACAAACTTAATAAAGCCTTACTAATTCTTGCAAGAGCACCAATTGCATCCATAACGCCACCAAAAACCATTGCGCAAACAATTAACCAAATCGTACCCAACATCCCATACATTCCTCCAGAAGTAAATAAATCGTTTAATTCTTCACTGGTTGTCTCTACTGCAGTATCAACGGTCATAGCATTCATAACTCCCATATATGCAGAGTTAAAAGTAAGTTCAGTACTACCGGCTATTTTCATGACAATATCCGGTTGTGCAATAATTGCCGCAATCGCACCTAGTAGTGTTCCAGCTAATAAAGCTACAAGGGGAGGGGTTTTCTTAATGATTAATCCAATTACCATCACAGGCACAATAAATAACCAAGGCGAAATGGTGAACGCACTTTTAATGGCTGTTAATTGACCATCGATTTCTGGAGTTCCTGTAGTATCTATAGAAAAACCTATAATGATAAAAACTATAAGTGTTATGACTACGGTAGGAACAGTGGTATAGGTCATGTATTTTATATGAGAAAATAATTCTCCTCCTGCCATAGCAGGAGCAAGATTTGTAGTATCAGATAAGGGAGACATTTTATCTCCGAAATAGGCGCCGGAGATTACTGCTCCTGCTGTCATTCCTAATGAGATGCCTAAAGTATCACCAATTCCTATTAATGCAATACCTACTGTTGCCGATGTCGTCCAGGAACTACCCGTAGCAATAGATATGATTGCACAGATAATTACACAAGCAGCAAGGAAAATAGTTGGATTTAAGATTTGTAATCCATAATATATCATAGTAGGGATAATGCCGCTAATTAGCCATGTTCCGGCCAGAGATCCTACCATTAGTAGGATAAGAAGTGCTCCTGTTGTTGATTTTACATTGCGGGCAACTTCTTCCATCATCTGTTTATAGGATACTTTATTAAAGAAACCTACAATTGCGGCAAAGGCAGCACCAAGAAGTAAGATGAACTGATTACTTCCGCTTAATGCGTCATCACCAAACATGTATACATTATAGAATAACATCCCAACTAATATCACTACAGGTAATAGTGCTTCCCAGATGTTTAATTCTCTATTTTCAATAATATCTTCGTTTTGGGGGTCAGTAGGAGTGATGTTTTGACTTTCCATGCGTTGAATTAGAAATTTTATGGATGTAATGTTACGATATTAATAAAATCTATGCAACGTCTATATTCAGTTTAATTCATTAAAATACATAATATAGGCTATTATTTGTGGTGAAGGAGGTTGGGTTAATTCACTTAATCTTGTTTTTGTGTATTTTATCGATTATACCGATTTAATCAACTCATCATTTTACTAAACAATTGATGATCCACTGTATTTTTGAAGTGTAAAAGAAGAAAAGTAAGAGAAAAAGAAGAATTGTTTGTTTGATTGTTTTGACTTTTTTGTCCCATGACAAAAATAATTCCCCTGAATTAAGTCACCCAAAACCCCAAAACCCCATAAGCCTTGGATTTCCAAGGCTTATTTTTTTTGTGAATATAAATATTTTATCGCTTTTTAATATTAAAAAATGCATTTTAACCGATTTATTTGATTTTTATCGATGAAATAATGTTTTTAACCAACCAATATTCTATAATCTAGTGGATAGCCCGGTATATTTGTAGTGTACAAAAAGAAACATAAGAAATACTAAAAATATTGATTACTATATTGAATTAAACTATTCTTTTTTTGCCCAAGCACAATTAGCCTACAAATTCTTAAGCCTCACCCCAAGAGGCTTTTTTATTGTCAAATTTTTCATTTAACTACTTTAATTGTGACGTTCTCATTTTTTATCCAGAAATTAGTCAAAAACAAAGGTGATGCAGACTAATTTGTATAGAGGGTTTGAGTTGTTCGCTCTTTTTATTTTACTTCCAATAAGTTTTTTACTTGATTATCATGTTGTTTTTAAAATTGTGCCAACAATTTTAGGGTTTATATATGTCTTATTTATTCTTAAAAGAGAAGGCCTTCTAAAATTGAAATTACCTGATAAATCATACTGGAAACCATTTTGGAAAGAAACAGTTATCAAATTGGCCATTATAGTTATAATAACAGGATTGTACGTGTTTTTTGTGGCTCCAGATAAATTATTTTCTGTTTTAATAGAGAGACCAGAGTTATGGGTAATGATTTTATTTATTTATACTTTTTTATCAGTATGGCCACAAGAAATTATTTACAGAACGTTTTTTTATGAACGTTACGAAGGATTAATTCCCAATAAATGGTTGTTTGTTTTTATAAATGCTATTCTTTTTTCTTTAGCGCATCTTTTTTTGGGTAGTTTTTTGGTACAGCTATTAACTTTTATAGGAGGTTTACTCTTTGCCTATACATATCAAAAAACAAAGTCAACTACCATAGTTTCTGTGGAACATGCAATTTATGGTAACTGGTTATTTACTGTTGGTATGGGTGAAATGCTGGCGTTTCCAGGTCCAGAATAGTTATACAAAATATTCAATCAACTGTTTTATGGCTTTTCCGCGGTGTCCGATTTTATTCTTTTCAGAAAGCGGAAGCTCGGCAAATGTTTCGGTATGTTCCTCAGGTAAAAATATTGGATCATAACCAAAACCACCTTTCCCTTTCTTACTAACGGTAATGCTTCCTTTGCAAATTCCTGTAAATGTGGTTAATTCTCCCTCAATCTGTAAAGCAATTACGGTCTTAAACTGGGCATTTCGATTTTCTTTTCCATCCAATTCGTTCAATAGTTTTTTCATATTGGCATTAGCATCTTTTGCAGCTCCGGCATATCTGGCAGAGAAAACCCCAGGTGCTCCATTTAACGCCTCAACTTCAAGTCCAGTATCATCTGCAAAACAGTTATAGCCATAATGTTCCCAGATATACTTTGCTTTTTGTCTTGCGTTTCCTTCTATGGTAGGAGAGGTTTCAGGAATATCTTCCTTACATCCAATATCTGAAAGCGACAGCAATTCAATTTGAGGAGGAATAAGTGCTTTAACTTCTTTTAATTTGTTCTGATTATTGGTTGCGAATACTAATTTCATTTTGAATATTTAAAAAATAATTATGCCTCGGCATCGTAGTCAGAAATCCACTTTCCTTGTACCTTGAGTACTTGTTCGATAACGTCTCTAACACATCCTTTTCCTCCTTTTTTAAAAGAAACGTATTTTGAAACCTCTTTAACTTCTGCAACGGCATCTTGTGGACAGGTAGGTAAACCGATCATTTGCATCACCGGAAGATCGGGAATGTCATCGCCCATATATAGCACGTTTTCTAATTTGACATTTCGGATATTTAAGTATTCATTTAGTTGCTGTACTTTTTGGTGTGCTCCAAGGTATATATCTTTTATTCCTAATCCTGCTAATCGTTTTCTAACACCTTCATTTTTCCCTCCAGAAATTATACATACGTTAAACCCCTGCATGGTAGCAGTTTTAAGAGCATATCCATCTTTTATATTCATTGTTCTTAGTAGTTCTCCGTCAGTATTTATGAGTACAGTACCATCTGTTAGTACGCCATCCACATCAAAAATAAAAGTGGTAATATGTTGCAGGTATTCTTTATAACTTTTTTCCATATTTAGATTGTATTGCCTTAGTTAATGCTTTGTAAGTTTCCTTTTGTGAAGTATTAGATAAAATTTTTAAGTGTCGCGCTATGGTTTCGTAATCATTTCGAATTGCTGGACCTGTCTGTGCCTCATTAGGGTCTATTTCTATAGCTTTTTGAGCAGTTTCAAGTAATAGGGGGTGTAAAATTTCAAAAGGAATATTGTTTTCTTTGCATATATCGTTTCCTACCGAAAACAAATAATTAGTAAAATTATTTACAAATACGGCAGATACATGCAAAATGTTTCGTTGTTCTGATGAAATCTTATAAACTTTTTGAGATAATGTGGTTGCAAGCTTTTCTAAAATCATTAAATTTTTTTCCTCATCGGCCTCTATGCAAATTGGAATGGTACTAAAATCCACTTTTTTATCCTTACTGAAGGATTGAAGCGGATAGAACACTCCTTTTTGATTTGAGTGATCCAGTACCTGCATTGGAACACTTCCGGAAGTATGAACGACAAACTTGTTCTTTAATTGAAGCTTCTCTGAGATTTCTTTAATGGCGTCATCGCTTACTGCCAATATATATAGATCAGCTTCTTTTAAAAGATTGATGTCATCTGTAATAGTACTTTTTTCTTGATCGGGATGAAGCCTAATTCCCTTGCGATTATAGCATTGCACAATATCTACAGAGTTTAGTTTTCTAAAAGCACTGTGCAGGTGTTGTGCAACATTTCCGGCACCAAGAATTACTATTCTAATCATTCTGCTAAAATAAGGAAGTTGCCAGAAAAAAATGAATAAGATTAACACTTCTGTTAAAACCGTTAAATCAAAAGAGTATAATACAATTTTATCTTGCTAAAAACATTAAATTTGCCGAGCAAAAAAAGAAAGATAATTATGCAAGATAAGCTAGCAAGCATTTTGTTCTCTACACGATTAATGGCACTTTTATTTATCGTTTTCGCAGCTTCTATGGGAATAGGTACATTTCTAGAAGATGCGTATGGCACTACGGCGGCAAGAATCTGGATATACAATACCTGGTGGTTTGAAGCTATAATGGTATTTTTTGCCATTAATTTTTGTGGTAATATTTTTAGATATAAACTATATAAACGAGATAAATGGGCGACATTGTTATTGCATTTATCTTTTATTATAATAATTATAGGAGCTTTTGTAACGCGTTATATCAGTTATGAGGGTGTTATGCCGATCCGAGAGGGAGAAACAACAGCTACTTTTCTTTCTGAAAAGACCTATTTGAAAATATTTTTGGACGGTGAGATTAACGGAGAACCACGTAGAAGAATCATTTCAGAGGTATTAGAATTGGCTGAAGCGGCCAATAATGATTTTGTAATTAATACTGATTATAATAAGCAACCAGTTGCAATTCAGTACAAAAGCTATATCCAAGGTGCAGAAATGGGGTTGGTACCTTCAGAAGGAGGAGAAAATTATTTAAAAATTGTTGAAGCTGGTGACGGAGATCGTCATGACCATTTTCTTAAGGAAGGGGAAGTATCCAATATACATAATGTATTGATAGCGTTTAATAAATCTACACCTGGGGCTATTAATATTACATATAAAAATGACAGTTACTTTATCGAATCTCCATTTGATGGTTCGTATTTAAGGATGGCGGATCAAAAACAAGGTTTGGTTTTTAAAGACAGTTTACAACCTTTAATGCTTCGCTCGTTGTATCAAACTGCTGGAATGCAATTTGTAATTCCGGACCCGGTAATTACGGGTACGTATGATATTGTTCCAATTGAAGAAAAGGATAAAGGACAGCAAGATGCTTTAATTTTTAATGTTTCAACCAAAGGAGAAACGAAAGAAGTTAAATTGTTAGGGGGTAAAGGGTATAATAGTGATATGACCAAAGTTACTCTTGGTGGATTAGATATGTACTTTGGGTATGGCTCTAAAGAAATGGAATTGCCCTTTGCATTGAAATTAAATGATTTTATAGCAGAAAAGTACCCAGGTACTCAAAATGTGTATAAATCTTTTAAAAGTAAGGTAGATATTGTAGAAGGTGGTGACTCACAACCTTATGATATTTATATGAACCATGTTTTGGATCACAAGGGATATCGATTTTTTCAAGCTTCTTTTGATCCTGATGAAAAAGGAACGGTGTTGTCTGTAAATCACGATCGTTGGGGTACTTTGATTACATATACCGGATATATGTTATTATATCTTGGGTTGATGTTAATTCTTTTTACTAAAGGATCTCGTTTTAAGGATTTAGAAAAAATGCTTGACAAAGTAAAGTCTAAAAAGAAAGCGCTAACGGCACTTTTGATCTTGATGATATCAACGTTGTCGTTTGCACAAGATCAACCAGGTCATTCAGGACATTTACAAACTTTACCAAGTAAGACTCAGTTAGATTCTGTGATAAAGGCTAATGCGGTAAGTAAAGAACATGCAGCAGAATTTGGAAGCATCGTAATCCAGGATGAGCGTGGTAGAATGAAACCTGTAAATACATTTTCTTCAGAATTACTTCGTAAACTTAGTAAAAGGGAGACCTATGAGGGCCTAAATGCGGATCAGGTTTTTGTATCTATGGTAGAAAATCCATTTATATGGTACAGTGTTCCGATTATCGAAATACAACGAGAAAACGATAGTATCCGAAAAATACTTGGAGTTCCAAAAACCGAAAGAAGAGTGTCTCTTATTGATTTAGTAGAACCAGACGGGTCTTATAAGTTAACACCATATCTTGAACGTGCCAGTAGTACAAATACACCTAGTAGTTTTGAAAAAGATTTTCTTAAAACTCATGAAAAGTTTTATTTACTTAATCAGGCATTAGGAGGAGGTATTCTTAGAGTCTTTCCTGTTCCGGGAGACGAAAGCAATAAATGGGTTTCAGTTCCAGAATTAAACGAGTATAAGTTTAGTGGGATGGATTCTGTATATACCAGACAGATTATACAAATATACAGGCAGTCCTTACAAGAAGCTCGAGCAACTGGTGATTATAGTAAATCAAATCAATATGTAGCAAGTATAAAAAGTTTTCAGAAAAAATTTGGAAGTGAAGTACTGCCAAGTGACAAAAAAATCAAGGCCGAGATAGCACTTAACAAGTATGATATTTTTAGAACATTATATCGATATTATATGCTTATCGGATTGTTGTTAATGGTTTTTGTAATTTTTAGAATATTCAAAGAGTCTAAGATTATAAAAGGTATAGTAAATACTACAATAGGCCTGGTCGTTCTTCTTTTTATAGCGCATACAGCAGGATTAATAATTCGCTGGTATGTTTCTGGTCATGCACCCTGGAGTGATGCGTATGAGTCTATGATATATGTCGCCTGGATGACACTGGCTATTGGTTTGGCCTTTGGTAAGAGGAGTAATCTTACTATTGCTGCAACTACATTTGTGGCAGCAATTATATTGTTTTTTGCACATCAAAACTGGACAGATCCTGCCATTGCGAATTTGCAGCCGGTATTAGATTCATATTGGGTATTAATTCATGTATCAATAATTGTAGGTAGCTATGGACCATTTTTTGTTGGTGCAATTTTGGGTATCCTTTCTTTGTTATTAATGATTTTAACCACCAATTCGAACAAGAAACGAATGGATCTTAATATAAAAGAAATAACAATTGTTAACGAGATGGCATTAACAATTGGTTTGGTTATGCTTACCATTGGTAATTTTCTTGGAGGTATGTGGGCCAACGAAAGTTGGGGTCGTTATTGGGGCTGGGATCCAAAAGAAACCTGGGCCTTGGTTAGTATTATGGTTTATGCCTTTGTAATACATATGAGACTTGTACCAGGATTAAGAAGTAGATGGTGGTTTAATTTAGCCTCTGTAATAGCTATTTACAGTGTGCTCATGACATATTTTGGAGTGAACTTCTATTTAAAAGGATTACATTCTTATGCTAGTGGGGATAAAGTAGTTACTCCTAATGGGGTGTTTTATTCTATTGTCTTTATAACAATTTTAGGAATACTCTCGTATTGGAGAAATAAGGTGCATTATAAGAAAAATAAAGAAGCTGTTTCTTAAATTTTAATTTACAAAAGAAGCAATTTTGACGATGTGTTTTGTGATCCATTAAAAAGTAAAGCCCCATATTTAAGATATTAATTTAATTTTCCATAATAAACACTACAACAAGTACATATTTTTTCTTAATCCTTATATGCATTCCAAGTACATAGTTTTGTATATGAATAGTAAATCTTTATTTCTTAATTTTTCCAATTAGAGAATCACAAATTATAATGATACTATAGTGGTAATTTTAAGAGATGGATTTATCTGAGAAATGATAGTAATACTTTTGTCGTTTCTTTGAACAACTTTAGTCTCAGGAATATCAACTATTTCTGCTAGTTTTGTTGGATATCCAGAGTGATCTGTCTGATAACTATACTCTTGTGGTGTCTTTTCTTCATGTATACTGGTTGTTTTTAGATAGATTGATAATGGTCTTGGTTTAAAATCTATGAGCCAACTTATTAGCTCTAGATTTGCAGGGGTGGTTGATTTTGTTTCTCCCGTGAGAAAATTAACGATGGGCTTAAATTTATCTCCCTTAACGCGTTCAATCGCGTACAATCGGTTTTCTCCCTCTTTAAACTTAAAAAACCGATTTAAAATATCTTCGTCATACTTTTCATTTCTTCGATTTAAAAGCCAAATACAGGCTTCTTTAATTTGTTTTCTTGTAGGCTCGAGGAGATAACTACTCATATCTCCTCCTTTTTCCCTTTTGTACTTTTCAAGAATCTCATCCCTGTAAGTAATACTTGTTTTTGGTTTCATAATGGTTCATATTATCGGAATCTTTAGGAATTATGAGGAATCTTTGGAATCCTTGGAATTGTTTGCAAATAAAGGTTCTAACTCTTCATAAATTCACATTAACAACTAGTTCCGGTTTCATATTGCTAACATAGTAAATGTAGAAGCCGGGTTTTTACGGAAATCCGTAACACGGTAGAAGATGGTCAATAGGAAAGTTGCCAAAAACTACTGTAGCGGATTTCAACTTTCCACAATCAAAGGAGTACTCCCTGTAATGTAATGGTTGCTGATAACCAAAAGTATCTGGAAAATATCCGGACGGCAACCCCTTTGTCAAATCCAAAAAAAGTGAAAAATTATGAAAACGATATTTTATATACTGATAGCCCTATTTATGACCGCAAGTTTTACCTCGTGTACTGCAGATAGTATAACCGATAACAGTGAAATAGCTCCCGAAGAATTGGCTACTACCGGTGAAGATGGACAGGTCGAACATGAAGATGAAGGTGGAAATTAAATCATAAAAAACTTATGATTGTTAAATCTGGTCTGTGTAGTATAAATATTACTATACAGACCAGATTTAATTTATTAATTTTGGGGAATGAAACTTTGGCGCGTCGATTTCCCTTTTTTTATTTTAATTGGGACAATATTTTTTTATGGTATTCTACCAACTTTTGGTCAAGTAAAACCTAATCCATCTCAACAAGATCTTGATAGTATATCTCATTATTATAAATTGAGCAAAGCAAGGGATTCTCTCTCTCTTTCCGAACGATTGCAATATGTCACCTGTTTTTTAAAAGGAGCAGAGTTATTTCAACAAGATTCTTTAATTTATAATGGGCTAATGCAAAAAACAATGCTACTTAGTAGGTCCAAAATGTATGATAGCGCTATTGCTTATTCTCATAAATTATATGATTTGGCTAATCAAAATGGGAATAACACATACATTATAAAAGCTTATATAAAACTGGGGCTTTATAGTAGAAGAAATAATAAACTAACCGAAGCCTTTAATTATTACAATGAAGCTTTTAAAGTTGCCAATATCACAAACGATAGTATAAATGCAGGAAGAAGTTTATTGCATATGGCAAATATTCAGAATATTTTGGGAGATTATTCTGGTGGTAGAGTTACCGCAGTAGATGGGGCAAAATATATAGAGAATACTAGTGATTTTAAAACTCTTGTAGGTTTGTATCAGGTTATAGCTGTTGCACATAGAGAACAAAAAAATTATAATAAAGCGCTCAAGTATGTAGATAAAGCTATTGAAATTGATTCAAGTTTTATTAGTAGCCAGATTTTGATGAATACGAAGGCGAATATATTAGCTGACCAAGGTAATTATGAGCAAGGGATAGTTATTCTTTCAGAGTTAGCTAAGGACTCTTTAATTAAAAAAAGTAAGAAAGAATATGCGAGAATACTGGATAATCTAGGTTACATAAAATGGTTGCAAAATATTAATAACGAGAGCTCTGAAACATTACTTCTTACGGCCCTAAAAATACGTAAAGAAATAAATGATATAGAAGGTCTTATAGCAAGCAATATTCATCTTACAAAATATTATTTCAAGTTAGATAAGTTAAAGGCACTAAATTATACAGAAGAAGCTTATCATAATGCTAAAGAGCAAAATAGTTTAACTTCAATTTTAGAGGCTTTAGGTTTTGTATTTGATTTAAAGGAGAACACAAACAACGAAGCAAAAATTTTCAATAAAATCCACAATCAACTAAAAGGAATCAATCAAAAGAACCGAGAGATTTATGCTCTAACAAAATATGAAAATGAAGATCTTACAAATCAAAATTTAATCCTGAAAGCCAAAACCGCCAGAAAAGAAAGACAAGAAATTATATATTTTTTTGGGACTATTATTTTGTTATTGGCTGCCGGATTGGTTTTCTATTTACTACAGCAACGACATAAAAGAGAAAAGATTCGAGAGGTTTTTAATGCCGAAGCGCGTATTTCTAAAAAATTACATGATGAGTTGGCCAATGATGTGTATCATGTAATGACCCAGGTACAAAATAATAGGAACGATCAGGAAGTATTAGATAAATTAGAAAATATTTATAGTAGAACACGGGATATATCAAGAGAAAACAGTGATTTTGATATAGGCCATAATTATGCACAAGAACTCAGCGGTATGTTAAGTAGTTACGGTTCTGACAGGACCAAGATTATTATAAAAGATATTGATGACATAAACTGGCAATCAATCACCCCAGAAAAGAAAATTATTGTACATCGTATTATACAAGAATTAATGATAAATATGAAAAAACATAGTCATGCAGAACTTGTTGCTATTACGTTTAAAAAAGTACAAAGACGTATAGAAATAGGCTATGCAGATACTGGAGTTGGCGTCTCTAAAAATGACATTATTTATAGCAGCGGACTTCGGAATGCGGAAAACCGTATAAAAACTATTGGAGGATCATTTATCTTTGATTCTGAAAGAGGAAAGGGCTTTAAGGCCAAAATATTTTTCCCGAATTAATTATAATAGTGAGCTTATGTTCAAGAAAGTTTTAGTTACAGAGGACCTGGGTAGTATTAATCATGGTATTGCAAATATTCTTCACGAAAGAACTGGGGTTAAAGAGATACAACAAGCGCAGTACTGCGATGATGCCTATTTAAAATTTAGAAGGGCACGTAGAGATGGTAGTCATTTTGACCTGCTTATCACAGATCTTTCTTTTAAAGAAAGCCATAGAGAACGAAATCTTGTTTCGGGTATACAACTTATAGATGCAATAAGAGCTATACAACCTGATATAAAAGTGATCATATATTCTATGGAAGACAGACCGGCAAAAGTAAAATCATTTTTTGCAGAACAAGGTATTGACGGATATGTTTGTAAAGGGCGTTATGGGTTAAATGAGTTAATACAATCGGTCACAGAAGTGTATAACGGAAGAACATTTACCTCTCCGTTATTGGCAAGTGCGATTAGTAAAAATAATGTGTTTGAGCTTAAAGATTATGATCTTTTGTTATTGAAGCATCTATCTGATGGATTAACACAAGAGCAAATAGGAGAATATTTTAAAAGAAACCACATTTCTCCCAATAGCATTAGTTCAATAGAAAAGAGGCTAAATAAATTGAAGTATAATTTTAAAGCCAAAAATGCAATTCATTTGGTCGCTATGACCAAGGATTTAGGACTTTTATAATTAAAGAATATTAATTTTGAGCTTTAAGAAAATTTACGCCAATCAGAGTGATTTTCGATAGAAAATTACACTTTGATGGACTTAGCAGAACTATCGAAGACAAGTAAATTTTCAATCAAAAGCACAATTTTGTTTTTTAGTAATGTTTTTATTGATCAATTGGAAAAGAAACAACCCCGCAATTGTAAAACTTTGGCGAGCCAACAAAAGCAGGGTCTGAATAACAATTGATTCAAAATAAATCAACCATTATATAAATATTTTCTGTAAAAAATCTTGATGAAAAAGTCGACTCATCAAATCTTTCTTAAAATTTTAACATGCACAATATAATAAGAAGCTTTTAAATAATTACGGTTTCCCGTAATTATTTATTAAGGCTAGAGGATGTTTAGGAATGTTTTTAATGTCTTAGGGTATTGAAATTGAGATGGGGTAAGTTGTTCATATATCTTATAAAAAAATATGCGGCATAGATTATAGTATTCTGTTTCTTGGTATATCGGTGTTCATTATTCAGGGTAATTTAGTAGTTTAGCCATAGTAGAAATACAAAATTTCAGGTATGCCAAATACACGTAGTTCTCTCGCTATGTATAGTATCGTATTCGTGATACTTTTTTATAATAGTATATCTGTTTTTGCGCAGACAAATATTACTATAAACTCTTCACAAAGTGCATTAGATAGTATTACAACACAGTATGAGTTAAGTAAAAATGACTCTTTACCGGTATCCGAAAGATTACAACATATTTCTTCTTTTTTTAGATATAGTATCACGATCTCAACAAGATTCTTTAATTTATAATGGTTTGATGCAAAAAACCATGCTACTTGGTAGATCTAAAATGTTAGATAGCGCAGTATTTTATTCTCATAGATTATATGATCTGGCATCTAAAAATTTGGATACAATCTACATGATAAAGGCTTCTATCAAATTAGGGATTTATCATAAAAACAATAATGAGTATACAAAAGCTTTTCAATACCATAATGAGGCCTTTAAAATTTCGAGACTGTTTAATGATAGTTTAGGAGCCGGTAAGAGCTTGTTACAGATGTCAAATATACAAGATATGCTAGGTGATTATTTGGGTAGTAAAACAACAGCTACTGATGGACTTAGATATGTAGAAAACACCTCAGATTTAAGGAGTCTTTCGGGTTTATATCATATCATTTCGGTAGCCAATAGACAACAAAAGAATTATGAAGAAGCTTTTCGGTATAACAAATTAGCATTAGCGCTTAACACGGATAGCGTCTCACAAAAAAAAAATGGAGCGAAGAATGTTTTAATTTTTAAAAATACGCAGGCCAATATTCTTGCAGACCTAGAGAAGTACACAGAAGCAATCTCAATTTTTTCAAAATTAGTTTCAGATTCTATAATTCAAAAAGACAAGCGAGAATATGCTAGGGTACTTGGAAACCTAGGATATGTTCAATGGCTTCAAGATAAACACAACAAAAATTCTGAAGCTTTATTGCTTAATGCATTAAAGATAAATCAAGAAATAAATGATGTTGAAGGTTTGATTGCGAGTAACATATATCTTACAAAATTTTATTTTGAAAAAGATAAAATTAAGGCTCTAAAGCATGCAGAAGCTACTTATCAGAGTGCAAAAAAAATGCGTAACTTAATATTGATATTAGAGGCATTAGGATTTGTTTTTAAATTAAAAGAAGATGTGGTAGAAGAAGCCAGAGTGTATGACAAAGTTCATCATCAACTACAAGAAATAAATCAAAGTAACCGTGAGATTTATGCCATAACCAAGTATGAGAATGAAAAACTTACTACAGAAAATGTAGTATTGCGTGTAGAAAATAACAAAAAAGCAATCAAGGTGTTGGTTATTTCATTACTGTTGGCCATTAGTCTAGGGGGTGTGGGATATTATTACTACAAACAGTACCTATATAAAAAACGGTTTCTGCAATTATTAGATGCTAAAACAATAAAGAATGGAAAACCAAGCATAAATAAAGATAAAAATACAATCACACCCGCTATAAGCCAGGAAGCGCTGGAACATTTGCTTACACAATTAGAATTATTTGAGCAAAAAGAAGGGTATCTTAAGACTAATATTAATGCTAAAGATTTGGCTAAAAGTTTTGATTCTAATTCTAGTTACTTGTCTATGGTGGTAAATACCTATAAAGAAAAAAGTTTTAGTCAATACATTAATGATCTTCGTATTGATTTTGCTATAAAGCGGTTACGATCAGATGCCACGTTTAGAAAATATACTATAAAGGCGATAGCACAAGAACTCGGGTTCAACTCTTCAGAAAGCTTTGCCAAAAAGTTTTATAAAAAAACAGGGATTTACCCTTCGTATTTTGTGAAAAAACTAGAAGAATAGGTTTTGGGTGTATTATTATAGCCAAAGTTGTAAAAGTCACTACTTACAAACTTCTGTCTCCTGACTGCCCACCTTTATCATCCTTCCTGTTTTAGGTGCCCAAACACATAGTCTTATTATATAAATGGCTACCCTAATTTTTATAAATCAAGACTAGTTGCTCTTGCGTAATATCTATAGTCTTAGATACATTTGGCCCAACAAAACCCATCACCCATGACACAATTTGAGTATCCTAAAAAAAGTAAGTTCATTGTTGATATCATACAGGCATTGCATATACAATTAGATGAATTTATGTACAAGGTAGTACACCATAGTCCGTATGAAACGATACTCTATATCTGGATACATAAGCTGTATATAAAAAGAAAATCTTGTGAAGATGCCGTGCAATTAATTTATAAAGCCAGGAACATGTATTTGCTAACCTCTTGTAGTAAAGCATAAAAACTGCATTGAAAATACTACCGTCATTAGGAGGTACTTCGACTAGGCTCAGCATCCGTTGGCGACGAAGTAATCTTTTCAATAGGGTAGATTGTTTCACGCACTCCAATGACGAGGACATGAAAACGCTACGTCATATCGAGTGATTTTTTGTAGCAAAGCGGAGGAAAATTGTATCGAGATGTAATCTGTACCGAGAAGATAAAAACTGTCACGATAAACAAATAAAAATAAACCATAATATAATGAAAAACCAAATGAACGAAAACAACAGAATTAGCAAAGTATTGACTACAGAAGAAATTACAGCCATCCAACAGTGTATAACTACACTAAAAAAAGAATTGAATTTTTTACAAAACCTAACCCCTAACGAGCGTAAAAATTTACCCAAGATTAATAGTGCCAACAAGATTTTTGGCGAAGATAGTATTCATATCCTGGAAGGAAAACCCCAATGGATACCAGCAATATTAACGGCAGAAGAAGCCAGGAAAGACATGACGCTTTTTGAGTAATTAGACCCTATCATTCTAGAACTAGAAAGCTTACTGCGCCAGATGAAAGATACCCAAATGATTGTGGGTAGTGAAGTATACAGGGTTGCCCTCTCTGTATATAGCCTTGCTGATGCAGCGCGTAAAATGCCTATGGAAGGTGCCCAAAGCGCCCACGAATTACTGAAAACACGTTTTACACAAAGTATCAATACCCCAAAAGATACTGTAATAGAGAGTATATATTAGACTATGAAAAAAATGTTCTTATTACTACTATGTTTAGGTTTTTGCCTAAATCTTAATGCACAAACGGATAACTATATTCCCGAAAAAGGAACAATGGTTTTTGTACAAGATAAGATAGTAACTAATGAAACTAAACTAGATTCTTCATATACAGTATAACACCAATCTTTATAGATATAATGAAAGATATATTTATTCAGATGACTAGTGAGGGAGATAAGACTATTGATTCTTTAGAAATAAACAATGTTTTAGAAACAAAAATAAAACCGCAATTAAGAATACTTCTTGATCCACGAAAAACAAAAAGTATTCAAAAAAAGCACACATATATATCAAGACTCACTAATAAAGTATCAAACACAATATTCTTTTGAACTAGATAAGAGTAAAATAACTGTTATTAATAGAAGAGATGGAAAAGAATCCTATTATATCCTAAAAGATTCTATGATGATTCCAGATCCATCCATTGCTATGATAGTTCCACCCAAAGAAAATCTTGATAATATTACTATTAAGGAATATAGAGATGTAAAAAAGAACATTTTTGGGTATGAATGTTTTAAGGTCGTCATTACCGAAAAAAAGAATTATATGGATGCTATTGACCCATTTAAAATGTTTTCTAATTCAGAAGAAATATCACAAAATCACCAAGAAACTTTGAGATATCGTACAATTAAAGAGATTTATGTAACAGAACAAATAAAATGTCTATATCATCCCATTATAAAGTCGTCTAATATTCTAAAAAAATATTATCCACTAGAAATAATAGAAAAAGAAAGTTCTATAGAAGGTTCCGCAATTAGGTATACTTTAAAAAAAATAGAATTGAACTAACAATCCAACAGATACTAATATAATAACTTAAAATAGTACTTAAAGCTTCGTCTGCATCTTTATGGATAAAGTTTCCTTGATAATCTGTCATCCATGTTTCCAGTATGGTCAACATAGTATTTCTTGGTAGACTCGCTAAAGAGGATATATACAATGAACATGCTAAATTTTTTAAAACAAAAAAGCCTTACATTTGTAAGGCTTCTTGTGATCGCGGCAGGATTCGAACCTGTGACCGTCCCGATTCAGAAATCGGGATGCTCTAGACTGGTTTAATAAGTTGTTCTATGGATTTTTGTTTTTTGATATTTATTTCTCTCTGGTAGGCTTCGGATTTTGTTTTATAGTTTTCAGTATAAACTAATTCCCATGGAATCCCACTTTTTGTAGATTTACTTCTTCCTTGATTATGTCTGTATAATCTGTCATCTATGTTTCCAGTATGGCCAACATAGTATTGCTTAGTAGACTCGCTAAAAAGGATATAGAAAATGAACATGCTAAGTTTTTTAAAACAAAAAAGCCTTACATATGTAAGGCTTCTTGTGATCGCGACAGGATTCGAACCTGTGACCGTCTGCTTAGAAGGCAGATGCTCTATCCAGCTGAGCTACGCGACCAGTAATTAATGTTTCATTGTCGGGGTGGCAGGATTCGAACCTGCGACCTCCGCGTCCCAAACGCGGCGCGATAACCGGGCTACGCTACACCCCGAAACAAAATGCGGAGAGACCGGGACTCGAACCCGGGCAGCACTTGCGCGCTGACAGATTAGCAATCTGCTCCATTACCACTCTGGCACCTCTCCTAAAAATTTGTTATGAACTTCGCATTATTGTTTCAAATGCGGATGCAAATGTAACTTTTATGAATCTACAATGCAACATTTTTTTAGCATTATTTTTCATTTGATTTCAGGTTCTTTTTAAAAAGTTGAAAATCAGTTTTTTCTTGACAAATTTCTTGGCTCAAACTTTGCATAAGAGGTCAAAGAAACCTTTTATATATTTGCATATGATTGCTTTATTATTGTATGATATGTGTATTTTTAAAAAAAATATAAAAATGAACCTCAAATCTATTTTTCTTTTTACACTGCTTGTTAGCGGTAGTGTCTTTGCACAAAAACCCATTTTATTAGAAGATTTTGCTTTTAAAACTGGTGAAAAGTATAAACGAATTAAAAGCATTAGTACGTATAATGTCGCAAATGGTAATAACCTTGTTTCTATCAAAAAAGGACGCAAGGATATGACTATACAACGTTATGATCTGGAAAAACTTCTGGAAGATGTAAAAAAACAGCAGGTCATAGAAGATAAAGGTGATTTTGAAACAGTAATGAAGTTAGGTGATAATGCTGTTGTGTTTTATTCTAAAGGAGATAGAACGTATGGTCAAAAAATTTCAGTTACAGGGATTGTGGCACAAAAACCTATTCAGTTAGTTAACGAAAAAGAAAATATTGATAGAGATTTTGGCTTCAAAAGCACCTATGGTTTTGATGCTGGTGGGCGTATAAACAAGTTTGCATTCAAGAAATCACCAGACGGAAGCAAATTATTGGTTTTGTTTCGTGTTGAAACTGGTGCTAGTTCTGCAGATAAAATAGGGGTTTCTGTGTATAGCGATGGTTTAAATCTTTTATGGAGACGAAAGGTGACCATGCCATATGCTTCGAATAAAATGCAAAATGAAGATTTTGCAATTGATAATAAAGGAAACTTTTATATGACCGCTTCTATTTTTAATGAACGCTCAGAAGAAAAAAATAAACTTGAATCTATTTATCATACAGAAGTATTTAAAATTACAGAAAAGAAGGGTGACCTTACACAAAGCAGGATTGATATTCCTGGTAGTTCGATTACCGATGGTGTAATTGAATTTGATAAAACGGGCAGAGTGAAAATTGCCGGATTTGTAGGTCGTAATGATAATAAGGCCGAGGTTTCAGGTGTTTTTTCTGCTACTTTGGCTGATGATGGATCTATAGGTTTACTTATAAAAAATGATATCCCAAGCGAGACTTTACAAAATTTGGCACTTCAACGCGAAGCTCGTATAAATGAGGGTACTCAAAAAGAGGAAGATAAAAAGGATCTTGAAAACCTAAGGGTGAATGATGTGATTTTTAATGCTGATGGTAGCACTGTTTTGTTTGGTGAACAGCGCTATGTTGACTCTTTTACAACATCAAGTTCATCTGGATCTCGAACTACATATAAGTATTACTACCGAGATATCTTTGCATTCAAATTATCTAAAGAAGGTACAATGGCCTGGATGCATAAACTCCCAAAGAATCAAATGGGAACTGTAAGTAAGCGAAGTATGTCATACTTAAATTTTACGAATGAAGGAAAACATTATTTATTTTTCATTGATGATTTTGTTAATTTGAAACGCTCATTTGAGGAAGCAACAACAAGATATTTTGATGGAAAAAAGGAATTCATCTATCTTACTTCATATGTGATTAATGATGCAACTGGTGAGGTGGCCAAAGAAGCGATTTTAACAGGCAGTGATATTAGGAACTCACGATTAGATGTTTTAGAGTTAACAAAAGCTGCTACACTTCCTAATAAGGATATTATTCTTGAGGTTTACGACGGTAAGAAAAGTAATTTACTCTTAAAAATTTCTTTAGCTAAGTAACTTTGCAACTTATTTATAGATTAAACGTTTTAAAAGGAATAACCTTTATTATTTATAAGCAAACATGAAAATTTTATCTATTGTTTTTGCAATTTTATGTATCAATACTTCAAGTGAAGTGATTGGTGTAGATGAGATTCGTAAATCGTATCAGCATTGTAATGAATCAAAAGAAAATGCAGAGCAGTTCTTTGAGTTAACAAAAAAAGGACTACAAAATAACGAAGCAATTTATAAAGGTTATCACGGTGCGGCTTTAGCTTTAAAAGCTGCACATTCTTGGAACCCTTTTAACAAAATGTCCTATTTTAATAAAGGTAAGAAGATGATTGATAACGCTATATTATCCGAGCCTGATAATATTGAACTTAGAATGATTCGATTAAGCATTCAATCTAATGCTCCCAAGATTGTTGGCTATTATAACAACATAGAGGAAGATCGGGATTTTATGCTTAAAAACATAAAGAGTGTTTCATCAAAGGGATTAAAACAATATATAGAGGGCTATATGTCATATTCTGAAGTGTTTTCGAAACCCTGAATTAGATTTTTTTACACTGTAAAACTATTTTTTTCTGTTCATTGTTTGTAGTAAAAAACAGATAATTTTCGCCTCCGTCTTTGATTTTGAATTTCTTTCTTATTGCAGCTACACTTTCACTAAAGTTGCGGGTCGTAATATTGGCTTTAGTACCCCCCATCTTTGACAATGCTTTTTTTTGGTAAGGATGAACAGATGTAATCTGAAAACACCTTCCTGGGAAATCTATTTTCTTATCAGAAGTATACAAATGAGAATGTTGATGAAGTTTTTCTAAGCCTAAAACATTTGCAATACTTAAAAAACCACCACTCTTTAAAATTGCCGAATTTGGTTCGTATAGATAAGTTTTTGGCATCCCTAGCTTTAATGGTTGTTGTGTTTCATCATTAAACAGGAAGGAAAACTCCTGATTACCTTTTTTTTGTAGGTTAACAGTTTTTATATTGATATCACCAGAAAAAGCTTGATCTAAAATCCACAGCAATTCTTTAACCTCATTATCAAGAGCCACAATATGAATCTCTTTAACATGTTTCAATGCTTTGATCCCGATTTGCAAGTCGAGTAGAGGCGAAGTCTTAATTACAATTTGTTTACTGCTTGCAAAAAGGAGATCTAGGTTTTCAGGGACATTGGGCAAACAGTCCTCAAGAAAGAAAACTTTTCCCTTGCTATCGTGTCTTCTTGAAGGGTCAATATATATCCAATCTACAGTACCAGATTTCTTAAGTATTTCAATACCATCTCCAGAGATAGTTTTGATGTTGTTGGCTTTTAGTACATCAAAGTTATGTGCAGCGATTTGACTTAATTCAGGATTTAGTTCGCAGTGAATTACGTTTTGCATTTTTCTTGAAAAAAAGTAATCGTCAATACCAAATCCACCAGTAAGATCTATTAAGGTGTCTCCCGAAACTAGATTGCTTTTATACATTGCAGTAGCCTCTGAAGAGGTTTGCTCTAGATTAAGTGTGGGAGGGTAATAGATCCCGGTTTTGGCAAACCACGTAGGTAATTTTTGTTTAGCTTTTAATCTGCTTCCTATTTGTTGTCCTAATTCTTGTGATGAAATACCTTTAAAAGGACTTCCGCTTAAAATAAGAGCGCTTAGATCAATTGGGGTATTTGATTTTTCGAATATAAATTCCTGAACTTCTTTATGTAATAGTAATGGATTCAATTACAGGTCTTTGGTCAATGTTTTTACGATTTTATATTCTGAAAGGAACTCTTTAGCAATTACTTTTATTGCTGTGTAAAAGGGTACAGCAACAATTAATCCACCAATACCAAACAGCAATCCAAAAATAAGTATGGCAAGAAATATTTCTAGAGGGTGCGACTTTACACTGGTGCCAAAAATCAAAGGTTGGTTTATAAAATTATCTATTAATTGTATAATTAGATAACCAATCAGGATATAACTTAGTTTTGGTAAAATAACCGTAGGGAAATCATATCCCAAATTACTTGTTGTGGCTAGAATTAATACAAGCATACCTCCAAAAAGTGGCCCAACATAAGGAATAAGATTGAGGATTGCGGCAATTAATGCTACGGCGATAGCATTATGAACTCCAAAAATTAGGAGTAGAATAGTGTATAAAACAAATAGAATAAAAACTTGCAATAATAATCCAACAAAATAACGGGATAGTAAATCTTTAATTTTGGTAAAGGCACGCATGAATTTGTTTTCGTCTTCTTTTTTAGCAAAAACCAGCATACTGTTTTCCAACAATAAACTGTCTTTTAGAAGAAAAAAAGAAATAAATAAAACAGAAAATACGCCAATTAAAATTGCTCCAAAACCGCTCAAAAAAGAATTTATGGTATTCGGAACGGCTTTCAGATCAAAAAACTGCATCAGATCTGTTTTTCTAATAAGCTCTACAAGACTTAATTTCTCAATGTTAAAGTAATCACTTATCTCTTGATTAAGACGATCCAGGTCATCTCCAATGCTATTTACATCAATTTCTCCAATCAATTGCCCTTGTTCAACTACAATAGGTACAAATAAGGTGAAAATGCTTGAAAATAGACTTATAGTAATGAATAAGGTGAATACAACAGCCAGTGTGTTATTAAACTTTAATTTTCTTTTTAGGAATGATACCAGTGGTCTCCCCATAAGAGAAATAACAGCTGCAAATGCAATATAGATTAAGACAGATTGGATTTTATATAAAAACCATAACAATCCTAAAACCCCAACAATGACTGCCACTGCTCTTAGGATGCCGTATGCTATTGTTTTTGAATTCATAAGGCAAAGATATTAAGTATTTGATAATTGTTTTGTGATTTCGTATAAAGCAATTCCGGTTGCGGTTGCTACGTTCATACTACTATTATTTCCATACATATTTATATGCACACTGTGTTTTGATAGGGCTAATACCTCTTCAGAGACACCAGAATTTTCTTCCCCAATTACCAAAATTATTTTTTCTTCCTCTGTTAGGCGATATTCAGAAACAGGAATACTATCTCCTGTAATTTCTAAAGATAAAATAGTATACCCTTCTGCTTTGAATTTCTGAACGGTGTCTACTGCAGATTCTGATTGTTGGTAAGGAACAATTTCGTGTGTTGACCTTGCGGTGCGCTGCATTCTTTTGCTGATCACAGTAATACCTTCTCCGCAAAAATAGATTTGAGTCACTCCAAAACTATCTGCAATTCTAAATATACTGCCTATGTTTGCCGGAGAATTGACCCGGTCACAGATTAGTGTTATTGGGAATTTCTTTTTTGTAAACGGGTTATTATCGTGATGCAGTTGCTGACTCATTAATTTTCAAAAGCGTATTTAATAATATTTGCACCCATTTGTAGTGCTTTTAGGCGTACTTCCTCTGGATCATTATGTACTTCGGGACTTTCCCAGCCATCTCCAAGATCACTTTCAAAGGTAAATAATAACACCAATCGGTCTTCATGAATTATACCCAATGCCTGTGGTCGTTTTCCATCATGTTCATGAATCTTGGGTAATCCTTGAGGGAAATTATATTTGGTAGAAAAAATAGGGTGGGTGACAGGTAATTCTACCAATTCCTTATCCGGAAATACTTTTACGAGTTCTTTTCTAATGTAGGGTTCCATTCCATAATTATCATCTATATGTATAAAACCACCACTAAGCATATAGTTTCTCAGGTTTTCGGCATCTTGATCTGTAAAAAATACATTTCCGTGCCCCGTCATATGTAAATATGGGTATTGAAAAATATCTACACTTTCAGGTTTTACGGTCTTGGGTTTATCGGCAATTGCAGTATTTATATTCTGGTTACAAAATTTAATTAAATTAGGTAAAGCGGTAGGGTTGCTGTACCAATCTCCACCACCTTTATATTGAACAACCGCTATATCCTGTCCGTAAACAGATATAGAAATTAAAACAAAGAGAATAAACTGCGTAAGTTTTATCATTATAAACGTCTAAAATAAAGTCTAAAAGTACTAAAATAAAACAGATGCATAAGAAGCTTTTGATTGTATTAACGCTTATTCTTTCGGCAATCGTAAATGCCCAGAATAATAATGAATCGGCAATCGTGTTAGAATTATTTACCTCCCAAGGGTGTAGTAGTTGTCCTCCTGCAGATGAATTATTAGATGAGATTCGAGATCAGTATCAGGATAAGAATGTGTTTGTATTATCTTATCATGTAGACTATTGGAATCGATTGGGTTGGAAAGATCCTTTTAGTACAGCGGCATTTAGTGACTATCAAAGAGATTATGCGCTACAGTTTAATAGTCGATCTATATATACTCCGCAACTAGTGGTTAATGGTAGTGAACATTTTACAGGTTCTAACCGTTATAAAGCAGATAATGCTTTAAAAAAGTATGGGGCTTCAAAAACGAGCAATAGTATTACACTAAAAGAAGTAAAACAGGAAGGAGATGAAGTGAATTTAAGGTATCAGGTTGATGGAGATAACTTTAGTACCCTTACACTTGCTCTAGTTGTTTCTGAGCGTATTACAGATATTGTCAGAGGAGAAAACCGTAACCGAAAATTAAAAAACACGAATATTGTTGCTAGTCGTATTGTACAACAGGAAAACTCTGGTCAAATATCGATTACTGTCCCAAATTGGGTTTCAGATAAAGATCAACTCTCTATAATTGCATATACACAAGATGGCTCATTAAAAACTACCGGAGCTACCAAGGTTGAGATATAATAAAATAGTACATTTTTCAATCTCACTTTTCTTATAATTAAGATCATTGTAGTAACTTCGTACAATAAGTGTTTAGTATACATTTACAAACGATTATAAATACTTACAAACAGGAAATATATCCACCAGTAGATTTATTCAATTGTTATACCACATTTGCACTAATGAGCAATTCATGACAGACTAACCATAAATGACGAATCAGAAAAAATATACTAAAAAAGATTTACCTATAAAAAATATTGAAATCAGTGAAAGACTTCTGATTTCAAATGTTACAATACGAGACTCAATTTCCCTCACTGATACAATAAATGTTAAGCCTTTAAAAATGGTATTAGACCAACCATTTGGTTCGCATGGAATTACTATTAGAACTTTACTCAAAAAAGAACAAATAAATCCAGATTGGCTTGTTGTGAGCTTAGATTATCCTGACCGAGTACTTAATTCACTCGACCCTAACGATTGGCTAGAAACTCAAACTGATACTGCATCGAATCGAGCTCGTAATCTCATATTATCGGCAATTTCTCTTTCCTTTCCTAAACCAATTAACCCAGTCCTTAATTGGCAAGGATATGAATTACCTGAAATCCATGGGACAGCAATTGGTGACGAGCTTCTTCTGAACGAAAGAATGGCTTATAGCATACCATCTCAGTATTTATTTTTTGGTTCAATTGTTCCGTCACACCATGGTTCATCAATCAAGGAAGTTAATAAATCAATACTATCCGACAATTTCAAGAAGCTAAACAACTTAAAGGGTAAGCATCTTGAAGCTTTTGTACGTTCATTGAGCCGAGCTGTAAGAGCCAATCATCGAACCGATATTTCAGATAGAGCGATTGACGTTGGAATGGCTGTTGAAATAATATTCCTTCATGGAGAGTCAGGAGTTGGTGCGAAGGGTGAACTACGTTACAAAATTTCAAATCGAGGTGCATGGCTGCTGGGTAAAGATAAAAATCACAGAAAAGAAATAGTAAAAGCTATAAAGAAAGGTTATGATGTGCGCTCTGCAGCCGCTCATACTGGTCAAATTGATAAAAAGGAAATATCACATGTAAATTCAATGTATAGTATATGTATCACTTCATTACGAAAAATATTAGATATGGGTGAATTCCCTACTGACTGGAATGAGATTGTTTTGTAGCTTTTAGAAGCTAATTATAATTAAAAACGTGGTATAACACCGTGTATAAAACAAAGCTATTAAGTGCTAAATCGAAAGGTCTGTACTTATTTAAAAAGACCGCCAAATTTTTAAATTTGGCTTTTAAGATTGATAAGTTAAAAACAAAATATAAAAATTCGGCTCTGTGTTAATCCGAAAAGTTAGTGTCTTTTTAAACGCTACGTTTCATACACAAGACCGTTATGCTACATCAAAAAAAATGAAATATAAATATCTAATATTATCCCAATTTATCTTCTTTAATTTTTTCTCTTTTTCTCAAGAAATTAAAGAGTATAAGGCAGAACAGAAAAAAGATTCGGATTTTTTTGAATACGAAGATTATGAAGCTCCTGACAAGCCTATTGGTAAACTTATATTTCTAAAAGGTTGTAGTTGGTATTGCGGTGGTGGAGTTAGCTCATTGTCATCTTCATCGGAACTTGAAGAAAATAACGGAATTACTTATTCTGCTAAAAACGCACATGATTTTGATAAAAACACTGCTTGGATTGAGGGCAAAGATGACTATGGGATTGGAGAGTTTATTGAGTACACTTTTGATTATCAAAAAACTGAAAAATACTCTGGGAATTTAGGAATTAATAGATTCTTAATTGCAAATGGTTACAAAAAGAGTTTAAAGACTTGGAAAAACAACTCTCGAGTAAAACAATTGAAAGTTTATCTCAATGACAAATTACACTCAATTATTAATCTCCTTGACTCATTTGAAATTCAAACTATAGAAATTGGGGAAACAATAATGTTTCAAAAAAATACAATAACAAAATTGAAGTTTGAAATTACTGAGGTATATGAAGGAGATAAATATGCTGATACAGCTATTAGTTTGCTAATGTTTGACGGAATTGGAGTTCATTAAAAGTAACGTAGCATAACAACACCTATGCGATAATGCGGGGTTTGGGTTTGATCGAAAGGTTGTTGCCCATTTGGTTAGTCGCCAAAGATTTAAATTTAGTATTTTAGAAAAGATAAAAACAAAACATAAACTTTGGCTTAGTGCTAGTTCGAAAACCAGTGATTTTTTGCTCACGCACTACGCATAGCTAAACGTTGTAGCCAATTAAAAAGAAAATGCAAGATGAAATTGAAAATATTATCTTTTCACGATTTGTAAATCAAGCTATTCCCTTTGAGCTTATCACAATTGAAGAATTGTATAAACGCTGTAAAGAAAGCAACTATGATTTATCTATTCCTCATAGAATTGAGTTTCACGCATTGATTATTATTTTTGAAGGAGAGAGTAAACACTTTGTTGATTTTAAAGAAGAAATTCTATGCTCTGGATTGATTCTCCCATTAACTAAAGGTCAAGTCCATTCTTTTAATAAAGAGCTAACTATAAAGGGATTTATTATTTCATTTGAAGAAAGTTTTATTACTCAAAATACAAGCGACAAAAACTTATTTCACTTTCTTCATATTTATCATACTCCAAGTATTTTAATTGGTAAAGAAAATCTAGAGCGTTTAACTCCTTTTCTAGTACTCCTAGAAAAATTACATCAAGATTCTAATATTAACTTAAAGTCTGAAGTTGTAAATTCTGCCTTTTTAACTTTACTTTTCCAAATCAAACGGCTTTCTATATATCAACATAAAACTTTTGAAAGTCAGCGATTCAAAGATTTTATAAAATTTAAGCAACTAATTACAAAACACTATAATGAGACGCATAATGCAAAAGACTATGCGCATAAATTATCCATCTCATATAAATACCTGAATGATATTTGTAAAGAAATTAGCCGTAAAACAGCTAAATCTTTTTTAGATAGTTGGCTACTACTTGAAATAAAACGAAATCTTTCAGAGAATAAATACACTTCTCAAGAAATTGCTTTTAAAATGGGATTCAATGAACCTTCCAACTTTATCCGTTTCTTTAAAAAGTTTACAGGAATTACTCCTATTCAATTTCAATACAAATTAAAAAAATCTTCCTCGGTTAGAGATTGACTATTTATAATTTCAAATAGATAATTAAGAACTAAGCTCTTCCTCAGATATTTGTATCAAACAAAATTTGATATAAATGAAACTTCAAAAAGAGTTAAAACTAATGAGGGATGCTACTATGGAGCGTATGCCTCAACCAATAATTCAGGTATTTAAAGACAATATAAATACACTTCGAAAAAATAAACTAAAAGAAAATGCTCTTCAAATAGGTGATAAGGTTCCTAATTTACCACTAAAAAACATCTATGGAAGCACAGTCTTACTAAGCGACCTGCAACAATCAGAATTTTTAATTCTAAATTTTTACAGAGGAGGATGGTGTCCATACTGTAATTTAGAATTAAGGGAATATGAAAGGCTGCGAAGTGATTTTAACAATGTGAATGCCGATATTATTGGAATCAGTTCTGAAACACCAAGCAGAGCAAATAATACAACAAATAAAAATGCTCTGAAATTTCCGGTTTTAACAGATGTAGATGCACAATTGATGAAAGCAATTGGAATTGTATTTCAATTAGATGAGGCCACTAAACGAGAGTACGAGAATTTTGGGATGGATTTTACTGAAATTCATGGGAATAACAAATTTGAATTACCGGTACCAGCAGTCTATGTAGTTAATAAAGATATGCAAATCGTTTACACTCATTTTGAAGAAAACTACATGACGCGTTTAGAAGTGTCTGAACTTTTAAACATTTTAAAAAATAAATTAATATTAAAAACAATATAGAATATGAAAAAGAATAAAATTATTTTTTGGGTTGCGACTGGATTATTATGTGTCCTGTTTTTTTCTGGAGCCATGATGTATATTTTTAACTACTCAAGAGCAGAAGACTTTTTTATCAGTCTTGGATTTCCAACTTGGATTATTTACCCATTGGCAATCCTCAAAATTTTAGGAGCAATTGCCATTTTAACCAAGAAATCAAATTTCTTGAAAGAACTCGCTTATGCAGGATTCTTATTTGATGCCGTTTTAGCTTTGGCAGCTCACATCATGGTAAGCGATGGAGAATATGCTCCTGCAATTATTGCTCTTGTTTTACTAACTATTTCGTGGATATATGATAGAAAAGCATATGGGAATTACTTTCAAAATCTGACTTCACAATGAAAAAACAATCAGAGATGGGTTTAAAGAAAACCGTAGAAAATTTAATCAAAGCTGGTACAACTTTTGACGTAGAACAGTTGGAATTGATTTATCATAGAGAACTAAAAGTAATTATGATGGATAACAAAGGCCAAATAATGATTTCGAATAAGGAAACATTTAAAAACCTATTTCAAGTAAAAAAAGAAAATGGGGATTCACCACTAAATGATTGGGCTGAATTTCATCACATTGAAACAAATGAAAATAATGGTCATGTAATTGTTACAAGAAAAGTGAACTTAACAGGAATTGAGCAGAAAATTATTCTAAGCATTGATTTAATTTGGGAAGAAAATCGTTGGCAAGTAATTAGAGAAGTTATTTTATCTAAACTTTAGAAGTATGGTGCAAACTAAATAACTAATAAAATAACTGGCTACAACAACGTATAAAAAGAATAGCGGTTTGAGTGCAGGCTCGAACCGTTTTGGCGTTTAATTGAGTATATTACAAACAAAAAATAATAGTAATCAATCCGCTACTGCTATTATACAAAACCGTTACACAATTACAATTTACATTCTGAACTAAAAAGCCGTAATTCAGCATTATAGCTGATTTAAATCATTGTTTAGTTGAACCTCTAAGCGTATTTTATTGGAAACTCTATTAACGATGAAAAGGCGAAAATTCATAACCATAGCTGGAGCGGGAACTATAGCTATAGGCGGATTAACCTATTTTTTAAACGATAGCTACCAAAATCAGAAATATAAAGAGAGAGTTATTGATACTTGGAGGCACTCTAATAAATTAAATGACTCTAATACTGCACTAATGTTTGAACTAGTTAGATACGCGACATTAGCGGCTAACAGTCATAATACGCAACCCTGGTATTTCAAAATTGGAAACAAGAAAATTACTATCTCTCCCGATTTTACTAGACGGTGTTCAGCTGTAGATCCAGATGACCATCATCTTTATGCAAGCCTAGGGTGTGCCGCAGAAAATGTTGTGCATGCCGCTAGAGCATTTGGTTTAGAAGCCAATGTTTCAATTCATGATGGCTCAGATGAAGTAATTCAAATAGATTTCGAGCCTACTTCTTCAGACCAATCTGACTTATTCCTCGCTATTCCTAAAAGGCAGTGTACAAGAGCCATCTATGATAGCACAAAAGCATCACCCCAACAACTCAAGGCATTGGAAGCTATGGCACAAGATACTGGCATTTCTAGTCAGATATTTACAGATAAAACCGATTTAGAGGCCATTCTTGAGTTCGTCGTAGCAGGAAATACAGATCAAATGCGAGATCAAGCTTTTATAAAAGAGCTTAAGGATTGGTTACGATTTAATCCGTATTCAGCCATGAAACATGGTGATGGGCTTTATACTGCTACTTCGGGGAATCCCACTTTTCCAAGTTTTGTTGGCAGACTATTTTTTGACCTAGCGTTTAAGGAAAAAACCGAAAATGACAAATACAGAGACCAGATAAGAAGTTCAGCGGGTGTTATCGCTTTTGTTTCTGAACAGGATGATATTGAACATTGGATCAAGGCGGGAAGGAGTTACCAACGCTTTGCATTACAAGCTACTGCATTAGGGTTAAAACATTCGTTTGTTAATCAGGCCGTTGAAGTTCCAGAAGTACGGGATCAATTGGCAAATTACCTGAATATAGGAAATCGAAGAACCGATTTATTAATTAGGTTTGGACATGGAAAAGAGCTTCCAAAATCTCTTAGACGTCCTGTACGTGAAGTGATTATTTAGTCCTGTACCGACTTGTAAATGAATTGTAACTAGTAAAAGTTCATATGAAAAAGATCATAAAGACACACGTAATCCCAAAAAATTCAATTATATCAAAGGGTTTTAACAACTACCATTATTGTGATTCTTTTTCTGTAGTAACACAAAAAAATGATAGTTTAGATCACATAACCACTACCATTTTTCAAACACCTAAATGGGCTGATCTATTAATGGGCATAAGAAACACAATGTTTAGTCTTTTTGGTTTAGATAAAGGGGGTTATAAGGATCACAGGCACATTGCAGATCATTATCCTGTAGGTTCTAGAGCAGTTTACTTTACTGTTATCGATAGAAATGATAATGAAATTATAACTGCAGAGAATGATAAACATTTAGATTTTAGGATTTCTGTGTTTGAAAATGAAGAAGAACATAATAGAAGAATTCATCTAACCACCTTAGTAAAGTACCATAATGCCTTAGGACGTTTCTATTTTTTTATTATAAGAGTGTTTCATAGAAGAATAGTTGTTGGTTTGTTGAAAAGGTTGATAAAGGAGTAAACGGTGTATAACAAAGGGTATAATTAATTGCTTAAGTAGTTATATGCGAATCGGAAAATTCGGAGAATTTTCCTTAGGTTCATCCCTTTTTGCTAACTTTAGTCCTAACGTAACTAACCATACACAAACAAGTTAACAATACTCCTTAAAACACATGGCAAAAATATTTAATGAGATATCTCCAGAACAAAAAGAGTTTATAGCTGATCAGAAGATTTTCTTTGTGGGTACAGCAGCCGATGAAGGAAGAGTAAATGTTTCTCCTAAAGGTATGGATACGTTTAGGGTTGTTGGGGCTAATAGGATTATTTGGCTTAATCTTACGGGTAGCGGTAATGAAACTGCGGCTCATCTTCTTAAGAACAATAGGATGACGATCATGTTTTGTGCTTTTGAAGGCAAACCACTTATTTTAAGACTTTACGGAAGCGCTAAAATATATCATGCCCGTGATAAAGAATATCATAAGTATATTGATTCCTTTCCAAAAATAATGGGCGCAAGACAAATTATCGAAATGGAGGTGGACACTGTGCAGACTTCTTGCGGATTTGCGGTTCCGTTTATGGATTTTAACGAAGAACGAACACAACTAAAATCCTGGGCAGAAAAACAAGGAGAAGAACGTTTGCAAGAATACCATAAAGAAAGAAATAGTAAGAGCATCGATAATTTTGAAACAGGAATAGTTCATGAATAATAAAAACCCTCAAAAGAATTGATTTGTATACGCTTAAGGTATAATTTTAAAAGCAATCAATTGATTAAGTTGTAATAAAAATGAATTAAAGTTATTGTCCGATATTACGACCAAGGTTCTGCTTCCATCTGCTAATTTAGGACCAAAAGTAATCCCTTCAAGATTGTCTACAATACTACTTGTTAATTGGCTACGTATCATTTCAAAATTAAAAAGCAATGTTTTGGTAGCTTTAGTATATGTGGCATCAGAAAGCTTATCGATAAGAAGCGTGTTCGTGGCATTTGTGGCATCTACTTTATAAATTTTCACAGTATTCCCTCCATTAATGTATCCTGAAGAAAAAGAACGTTCCAGGGCCAAGAATTGATTTTCATCATATTCAAGTATCTCTACTAATCCATTAACTTCAAAGGATGTTCCCAGGGCGGCTTCTTTTGCTACCGGATCAAGTTCATAAGCAAATTGTCTTTCTGCTACTCCAGATGTTTTATTAAAGAACGTAATTCTAACCGGAGATTCTGTATCCGTTGTCGTAGGTTCTGGGCCATCTTCAATAAGCGGTAATTCAAAAGAAACCCAATACCCTTTGTTGTCAAAACTTAATGCAAGACCTTCTAAAACTCCGTTATGTCTTGGGCCAGACAAATCATCAACACTATTTGCCTTAAAATTATCAGGAAGGGTATAGCTCTTAATTTGATTTCCTTGTGTAGAAAATTCTATCAAAGCAGGGTCTACGTCAAAATTTATAGAGCCTTCACTGCTGTACAAAAAAGTACCAGAACTGCTATCAAATCGTATGCTTTCTGGATCAACAATACCTGCAGCCAGAGCATTACCATCAGCATCTTTGATTTCGTTCATTTTGGTAATCACAACATTCTGAAAAGAATTTGAATCATAGGAGATGTCGGCTTCATAATAGCGTATTGGCGGATTAGAAGTATCACAGATAATATACCATTTCCCATTCTGATAATCAATACCAGAAAACCCTCCAATAGGAACACCTTCAATCTCTTGATTCGGAATTACAAATTCATCAATAAATTCAATACTACTAATGGTGTTACTATCAACCACAGGTGATGGATTATCAGTATTGCTATCATTATTATTAGATGATGAACAATTAATAAAGAGTAAAATGATTAGAAAATAACTGCTGATTGACTTTAACATGATTGTATGAATTGCGATGTCATAAAGATATTGATTTATTGCTAAACCCTCTAATTAGATAGGTTTTTACCCCATGATTATGAGTTATACAACTCTTGATATTAATGTATTCATGCTATTACTTAGCAGGAATAACATATAGTCATTTATTAACCATACAAATACACAATTATTATGAAAACAATTTTATACAGTTTGGTCTGTTGCTTTATTACGAGTTTGGGTTTTTCACAATTCCAACATAGTTATGGAACGCAAACAACAGAAATGGGAAGATCACTCGATCAACTTCAGAAAGTAGAAAAGGGATATCTAATAGGAGGCTATACAGCCCAAAGCCTAATAGGAGGCCTTGAAGCTACCCTTGTTAAAACGGATCTTAATGGTAATCAAATCTGGTCCAGGGTCTATGGCGGCGATAATCATGAATACTTTAATTCGGTAAGACAATCAAATTACTTTAGTCCAAATAATCCGGTTTCTTATGTTGCTGCAGGATATATCAATAGTTATGGTTTTGGATCGGGAGATGCATTTCTTATGGGTACAAATACCAACGGTATTCCGGTTTTTTCTAATGTATATGGTGGCAGCGGGCTAGATATGGCACACTGTGTACAAAGTATTAAAGATGAATACGGAAAACCAGGATATATTTTTGTTGGTGAGACCAGGAGTTATCCTAGTGCTTATCCCGGAGCTAATGTATATGTAGTACGAACAGATCATCTTGGAAACCTTACCAGAGCCACTGTAATTGGCGGCAGAGGAGACCAGAGAGGCATGTGGATAGAGCAAACAGAGGATGGGGGATTTATAATTGCAGGGTCTACTAATTACTCTGAATGTGGTGGGAGTGCTACATTGCCAAACCCGTCTACAGACATTTTTGTAATCAAATTAAAGCCTAACCTTACTATGGAATGGAATAGGATAATAGGATATCCAGATATGTTAGACCCAACACGTTCCTATAGAAATGTAGCCCAATGCGTAAAGCAGAATAAAGAAGGTAATTATGTCCTCACAGGCTATACAACAAGTTTTGGAATTGATAACTCTTACGATGCTTTTTTGTTATTTCTGGATAAAGGCGGAAACTTTTTAGGCATGAAAACCTATGGTACAGAGCGAAGAGAGTTAGGATTTGGGGTAGAGGAAACTTTTGATGCAGCTGGAAATCAGTTATATACAGTAGTGGGTCAAAGTAGTATTACATCTACAAAAGCACTTATGTTTCAAACAGATGCAGGTGGTAATCTACAATGGGCTCGTAATTATGGAAGAAATGGAGTTGAAGGAGGCTTAGAAATGGTAACAGATGATTTTGATCGAGGTTTTGCCTTTACAGGGTACACAACTTCACTAGGGGTTGGTAGTGCAGAGATTTATCTGGTAGAAACAACAGATACCGGAAAAACTGGTACGTCTTGCGAAAAAGAAATTGATCTTAAAGAAATTAAACATGAACCTTGTGTTACACGAAGTGCTCAACAGATTTTTGTTGATGATTTCAGGAAAATACAACATCCTGTGATTACTATAAAATATGAAAAAGACAGATGCGGTACTGTGTTTGGTTTTAGAACCGAAGATATTAAAATACTAGAAAAGGAAGAAAAAGCAGAGCTGTTTCCCAATCCGGTAAACGATCTTCTTACTATAAGTACAGGAGAAGAATCAAGAGTAACCAAAGTCAGAATTTTTGACATTAACGGTAACGAGGTCATTAAAAATATTGATATAAGCCAAGCAGGAGAAATAGTGTTATCTACAGAAGCTTTGAAATCGGGAATTTATATTGTGAATTTGAGTACCGAGGATGGTAAAACTCACATGTTGAAATTCTTAAAAAATTAGCATTGTTTATTTAGATTTGTTGATTTTGAGCCATTTCTAGTATTTATATACCATAAGTGGCTCATTTTTATACAATAAAGCTTCAGGAATTGATAAAAGCAACACTATGTGTCGCAGCTATTGCAGCCGTTTCTGTTCGCAATCTTGTATTGCCTAGCGTAATAGGAATATATTTTGCTGATAAGGCTGATTCAATCTCTTGTGGAGAAAAATCCCCTTCAGGACCAATTAGGATAGTCGTATTGGATTTTGGTAGTAATACATCCTTTAAAGATTGTTTGTTGGTTTCTTCACAATGCGCAATAAGTAATTGATTATTATTGTGTTGATTTAGAAAATCTGAGAATAAAATTGCTTCATTTAGTTTTGGTAAATAACATTGCAAAGATTGTTTCATTGCACTTTGTATAATACGTTCAAAACGTTCTGGTTTAATGACTTTTCTTTCACTATGATCACAGATGATTGGTGTTATCTCATCAATACCTATTTCTGTAGCTTTTTCAAGAAACCATTCATATCGATCATTCATTTTGGTAGGAGCTACTGCAAGATGAAGTTTGTAAGTTCTTGGTTGTTGTTTTTCGCAAGACTCGATTATAGCAATGCATTGCGAAGGATTAGAAAATGTTATGCGCGCAATGAATATGTTCCCTTTTCCATTTGTAATATGTAATTTATCTCCTTCTTTTTTACGTAAAACTTTAGCAATATGTTTGCTTTCTTCTCTAGAGAATTTTATTTCGGTACTAGATTCGGATAGTGTGTTGTTGTAAAATAATTGCATTAGAATTTTATTCGGGCTTTAGCTACTACGTTCATATCGGTAAAATCCTCTTTCAAAAACTTTAGATGCCCTACAATTCCTATCATAGCAGCATTATCTGTGGTATATTCAAATTTTGGAACAAATGTTTCCCAGCCATATTTATGTTCTCCCTCTTTTAATGCTTTTCTGATACCAGAATTGGCAGAAACGCCTCCGCCAATAGCAATCCTTTTTATACCAGTCTGTTTTGAAGCTTTTTTCAACTTATCAATAAGTATATTGATAATTGTGTATTGTAATGAAGCGCAGATGTCATCACGATTTTCTTCAATAAAGTCTGGATTTTCTTTCACCATTTTCTGAATGAAATAAAGTACCGCCGTTTTAAGACCACTAAAACTAAAGTTGAGGTCACCAACTTTTGGTTTAGGAAACGGAAATGCCTTTGGATTTCCTAGTTGGGCGTATTGGTCTATTAAGGGGCCACCGGGATATGGTAATCCTAATATCTTTGCACTTTTGTCAAATGCTTCTCCAACAGCATCATCTATAGTTTCACCAATTACTTCCATATCAAAATGATCGGTAACTTTTACAATTTGCGTATGTCCGCCACTTATCGTCATTGCTAGAAAGGGGAATTCTGGTTTATCAAAATCATCTTCTTCGATAAAATGTGCCAGAATATGGGCTTGCATATGGTTAACATCGATTAATGGAATATCTAAAGCTAATGCCAGGGACTTTGCAAAAGAGGTTCCTACCAAAAGAGATCCCATTAATCCCGGTCCTTGGGTAAAAGCAATCGCGCTTAAATCTTTTTTATTGATTCCGGCTTGTTTAATAGCCTGGTCAATCACAGGAACAATGTTTTGTTGATGAGCTCTGGATGCTAGTTCAGGGACTACACCCCCATATTGTTCATGTATTTTTTGAGAAGCTACAACATTTGATAAAACTTTTCCGTTGCATAATATAGCAGCAGAGGTATCATCGCAGGAAGACTCAATACCCAGAATGTATATTTTTTGTGGATTCATTATGAGGAAAAGGGCATAGAAATTGTTAATATTGTCAACAAAGTTAAAACAATAATTACATATACAGTTTATTCTAGAGATTCTTAGAATGAATTATAGTAACGTAAACACAGTTCTACTGTTTGTAATAGATTGATTTAATGCTAATTTCTTTTCATCGGGAGGGCGATGTTAAGGTGTTTTGGATGTGCTATATTCGTTAAAATACAGTACATTAGGGTAAAATCATATTGTTGTAATTGTAATAAAGAGCATATTAAAAAATTAAGGAAAATATTATTAAGGGTATTTCTTGTCCTTCTATCACTTTTTGCATTTTTGGTGGTCACATTTTCCATTCCTGGTGTTCAGACTTTTCTAGGAAACAGAGCTACAAATTACCTCAATTCAGAATTTGGAGTAGATATTCAAATAGATAAGATTGGTTTGACGTATGCCGGTAATGTAAGTCTTAATGAAGTATTTGTTAAAGATCATCACCAGGATACATTATTATACGCAGCAAGTATAGCTACTTCAATCAATAAAATTTCTGAAGTTATTAATGGTAGACCAGAACTTGGTGATGTTACTATTGAAGATTTGATCTTGAATATGAAGGTCTATAAGGATGAGAAAAGCGATAACCTAATGACTTTCGTTAGAAAGTTTAATAGTAATAATAAGCCGACTTCAAAGAAAAGATTTTTACTTACAACAGCTCATATTTCCCTGAGTAAAGGAAGGTATAACTTTATTAACGAGAACCTGAATAATCCCAATGTTATTAATTATAGCGATATTCTTTTGGATGCCGACAACCTTATGGTTGATGGTCCAGATGTGTATTTAAATATAAATAGTTTAGGATTTAATGATAAAAGAGGGTTGATCGTTACTAAACTACAGACTTGTTTTTCTATTAAGCCCGAAGAAATGAACTTTCAGGAGCTTAGTATCGAAACAAAAGATTCAAATATTGAAGGTGATATACTTTTTACTTACGAAGTTGATGGACTGAATGATTTTGAGAATAAAGTACAGATTAATGCAATTTTTAATAGAGCTTCTGTTTCTACCAATGACTTGATTCCTTTTTATAAAGGATTTGGACGTAATCTTGACTTCAAGATGAGAAATACTTCAATTCAAGGTATACTTAATGATTTTAAAGTTGTTAATGCTAATATTTATGGGTTGGATCGATCTATAGTCAAAGGGGATATCAGAATTCAGAATGCGGTTACTAATGCTACAAAGTTTAAGTTAGAAGGTGATTTTGATAACCTAACAACAAACTATTATGATTTAATAAACCTTATGCCTAGAGTGCTGGGGAAATCATTACCAAAACAATTACATCAATTTGGAAGCGTAATGGGAATCGGTAATGCAATCGTGACGACTAAGGCCGTAGATGTTGATATGGATCTTTTTTCGCAGTTGGGTAAGATTAATGCCTTTGTTTTACTAGAAAATCTGGATGACTTAAATAAATCTACATATAACGGAAACGTTATTTCCAGCAATTTTAATGTAGGTCAGTTATTAGGAAAAAAATCAATAGGAAATGCAGGGTTTGATATTCATGTGGATGGAAGTGGTTTTACATTAGAGAGCCTTGACACCAAGATAGAAGGAGATATAAATAGACTTGAGTTTAATGGGTATACCTACACTAGTCTAAAGGCTTTAGGAAACCTTAAGGATCGTGTTTTTGATGGGGATTTGATTTCACGAGATCCAAACGTAAGATTCAATTTCAAGGGAGTAGCGGATTTATCAGAGGAAATAAATAACTATGATTTTGTAGCCAATGTAGATCATGTTGATCTAAATAAGTTAAACCTATTTACCAGAGATAGTATTTCGGTTTTTAATGGTGATGTGCTTATGAATATGAAAGGTACAGGGATCAATGATGCCTTTGGTACAATTTCATTTACAAAAACACTGTATAAAAATCAAAATGCCGGATATTATTTTGAGGATTTTGATATTACTTCAAGTTTTGACGACGCGGGAGTGCGAACTATTAAAATTAATAGCCCCGATATTGTAGAAGGAAATGTAAAAGGTGTTTTTAGATTTGAAAATGTTTACGACCTATTTAGAAATTCTATAGGAAGTCTATATACCAATTTTGAAGCTAACGAGATTACGGATAATGAATTCATGGAGTTTAATTTTAGTATCTATAATAAGATTGTAGATGTATTTTTTCCCGAGATTCAGTTTGCACCTAATACGATAATTAAAGGGAAGGTAGAAAGTAATGAATCAGAATTTAAGCTTACGTTTAAGTCTCCGGCCATTACAGCTTTTGATAATTATATGGAGGATATAGATGTCCAGGTAGATAATAAAAACCCGTTATTTAATACGTATGTTGCTATAGACAGCATCGACTCTAAGTATTATGATGTTTCAGAATTTAGTTTGATTAATGTTACGCTCAAAGACACCTTGTTTATGCGTTCAGAATTCAAAGGAGGGAAGAACAATCAAGACAACTTTAATCTAGAATTCTATCATACAATTAATGAAGAAAGTAATTCTGTTATTGGATTCAGAAAGTCAGACTTCACCTATAAAGGATATACTTGGTATGCTAATCGCGAAAAAAATAGAAACAAAAACAAAATTGTTTTTGATAACGATTTTCAGAATATAGACATTCAATCTATAATACTGAATTATCAGGATGAGCAAATAAAGATTGATGGGTTCACTCGGGGTAAAGATTATAAGAATATAAAAGCAACGTTCGAAAATGTTGATCTCCATAAAGTTACGCCCAGGATTGATAGTCTAAATTTTGGAGGAAAGGTTGATGGTGAATTAGCTATTTTGCAAGAAAATGGTTTGTATTTCCCTAATTCTACTATCGCCGTAAACAACCTATCCATAAATGAAACACTGCTTGGAGAACTGCGGCTTAATGTAGCAGGAAATGCAGATCTTACAGAATATAGTATTAATACCAGGTTGATCAACGATGAAAAACAAAGAACATTATCTGCTTTGGGGTCTATCAATGTTTCAAAAGACAAATCGGCAATAGATGTAGATCTTGATCTTGATAAGTTTAATATTTCAGAATTTAGTGCCTTAGGAGGTATTGTTGTATCAAATATCAGAGGTTTTGTTACCGGCCAGGCCAAGATTTCAGGAAATTATAAAAATCCATCGATTGATGGTGTTCTAAACCTGGATCAGGTTGGACTTACATTTCCCTATTTGAATGTTGATCTTGATTTTGATGACAATTC
This sequence comes from uncultured Aquimarina sp., assembly GCA_947500545.1. Classification (GTDB taxonomy): domain Bacteria; phylum Bacteroidota; class Bacteroidia; order Flavobacteriales; family Flavobacteriaceae; genus Aquimarina. The sequence continues at coordinate 153,021 of CANMSO010000001.1, forward strand.
AAGAATTCTACTCAATAAGCAAAGATTTGTATTTGATAATGTTGATATTACCGATACCAAATATGGAACCAAAGGTATTCTTGGGGGTTATATAGCACATCGTCGTTTTTCTAAATGGGAACTAGGACTTGAACTATTGGCTAATGAACGCTTACTTGTTTTGGATACCGAAGAAGATGAAGAGTCTTTGTATTACGGAACGGGTTTTATTAGTGGTGAAGCCACCATAAAAGGACCAACAGACGAATTGGTTATAGATGTTAATGCCACTACCGAAGAAGGAACTGTTTTTAAAATACCACTAAACGAAACCGAATCCATCGGAGACAATTCATACATTCATTTTTTAAGTCCAGAAGAAAAACGAGCACGGTTAGAAGGTAAAGAAATTATTCTGAAAGATATAAAAGGATTAGAGCTTAACTTTGAACTGGATGTAAATGACAAGGCAGAGGTAGAAATCGTGGTAGATAAAAATACAGGAAGCTCTCTTAAGGGTCGCGGTGCGGGAACATTGCTTATCGAGATCAATACCAATGGTAAGTTTAATATGTGGGGGGATTTTGTGGCGTATGAAGGGACCTATAATTTTAGATATCGTGGCTTGGTAGAAAAAATATTTACAGTGCGAGATGGAGGAACCATCAATTGGGATGGAAGTCCCACAAGAGCAGTGTTGGACCTAAGTGCTGTGTATAAAACTGAGGCAAACCCTGCGATATTGTTGGAAAATGCATCAATAAATCGTAAAATACCGGTAGAAGTGGTGGTTGATTTACAAGGCGAATTAATCCAACCCGACGTTAATTTCAATATTGAATTTCCGAACCTGAGTTCTGTAGTGAAAAGTGAATTAGACTATAAGCTTAGCGACCAGTCTAATAAAGATCTTCAGGCATTATCCTTGGTGTCTTCTGGGCAATTTTATAGCGGTACCATAGATGCTAATGCAATTACAGGTGGGTTGTTGGCAGAGCGAGCTTCAAGTCTTTTTAACGGGTTGTTTTCTGATGAAGACGATAAGTTTCAAGTAGGTTTAAACTATGTACAAGGAATACGATCGCTAGATCAAGAAGATGCTGATCAGTTTGGGTTAACGCTGTCTACCCAGATTAATAATAGGATCTTAATAAATGGTCGTGTTGGGGTTCCTATTGGCGGGGTAAATCAATCGGGAGTTGTTGGAGATGTTGAGGTAGAATACCTTTTTAATGAAGATGGGTCGCTAAGAGGAAAGATTTTTAATAGAGAAAACGATATTCAGATCATTGGTACTGCAAATCAAGGATACGAGCAAGGAATTGGGCTTTCATACTCTGTGGATTTTGATAACTTTAATGAGCTTTGGACAAAGATTTTTAAAGCTAAAAAAGAACAGGATTCGATCCCAAATCCACAGGATACGATCAAGATAGAAACACCAGATTTTATTAACTTTACAGAAAAGAATAAAGAATAATATCCTACTTTTTTTTTAATCAAAATTTATCAATTCAGAATTCTTGAATTGTTTTTTTTAGCTTTACATTTAACTATAATCAACTTCTAACAAAAACTAGATGGCAAAAGAGATCACAACTATTGGTGTAATGACTTCGGGAGGTGATGCCCCGGGGATGAATGCTGCAATTCGCGCTGTAGCAAGAGCATGTGCCTATTATAATGTAAAATGTATTGGCTTTTACAGGGGATTTCAGGGGATGATCGATGGGGATTATTGTGTGATGAATGCCCGAAGCGTGCGTAATACGATCAGTAGAGGTGGTACCATCTTAAAATCTGCCAGATCAGAAGAGTTTAGAACTCTAGAGGGTAGAAAAAAAGCAGCAGCACATCTCAAAGAAATAGGTGTAGATGCTATGGTGCTTATCGGGGGTGACGGCACTTTTAGAGGAGGTGAAATTTTTAGTAAAGAATATGATATCCCTGTGATTGGGGTGCCGGGCACTATTGATAATGATATCGCAGGTACGAATTACACCATTGGTTATGATACTGCTCTAAATACGGTAGTTGATGCCATAGATAAAATACGTGATACGGCCAGCTCACATGATCGACTGTTTTTTATTGAAGTCATGGGGCGTGATGCAGGGTTTATTGCATTGAATAGTGGAGTAGGAGCGGGAGCCGAGGAAATCTTAATCCCAGAAGAAGACCTGGGACTTGATCGCTTGTTAGAATCCTTAAAACGAAGTAAACGCTCTGGGAAATCATCCAGTATTGTTGTGGTTAGCGAGGGAGATAAAATTGGTAAGAACGTTTATGAATTGGCAGATTATGTAACCGAAAACCTACCCGATTATGATGTGCGCGTTACCGTTTTGGGGCATATGCAACGTGGTGGTTCGCCATCGTGTTTTGATAGAACGTTGGCCAGTAGACTTTGTGTAAAAGCGGTAGAACTGCTGTTGGATGGTGAGAAAAATGTAATGGTTGGTTTACTGGGTAATAAAATCGAAACCACCAGCTTTGAAAAAGGACTACAGGAAGGCCATGAGATCAATAAAGAACTGCTACGAATTTCTGATATACTTTCTACTTAAGTATACTGTAGATGTGAAAGATCTACTTGTCATTGCGAGGTACGAAGCAATCTCAGTTAAACAAGATAAGACTACTTCGTCACATATTCCTCGTAGTGACGGATCGCTCATCATTACGAGGTACGGCAATCTCTGTTTAAAAGCGAAAATGCCATGTCGAACACTGAGCCTGTCGAAGTGTGGAGAAGTGTGGAGAAGTGTATGCTTGATGCCTAGATTGCTTCAGATGTTGCAGAAAAAAAAATAGATATGGTGATCTTTTTTAGAGGCCCGTTGGCCAAGCACCCACACGAACCTGATATTTCTATGCTCATGCGATTATGTGACGTGCACAATGTACCACTAGCGACCAATCCTGCTACCGCAGAGTTGATGCTTAAAGGGTTATAGTTTTATAGTACATATAAACTTATCTTTGAGAAGTACTGTTAATTAAAATAAATCAAGATGAAGGTAATTAGAATAGTATTGTTTACGGCATTGGCACTTTTAACCGCAACACCAGGGATTGCACAAAAAAAGAAAAACAAGAAGAATAAGAAACATAAAATTACTGCCTTGGCGCTATACGATGGTCCGGAACTTCCAGATGATCAGCAAGTACGATTGAAAAGCGAGACCGTGGGTAAAAAATACGCATATTTTATTGCTGTAGATGACAAGGGTATACCAAATAAGAGTTTGACGAAGGGAGCGCAGGAGATTCTACTATTGCCCGGAGAACATAAAATACAAATGAGATTTGTGTCTAAAGGCCAAATTGCTATTCCTATAGAGCCTTTTGAAACATTTTCTTTTGAAGCAGGAAAGGCCTATGTCGTAAAATTTGAGCATACGCATGGTAAAGGTAGCTACCTTGATAGTGCAGGAAATACTCGTATACGAATTTGGATTGAAGAAATAGGACAAGAAGGGGTATTGATAGAAAAAACCGTTAACGGGTTTGGAAAAAGTCTCAAATAATCTTGTGGTACATACCTCAATCTTCTAACTCTTATCAGGAACCAGCAGGTGTTATGATTAAAGCTGCTTTGTGTTAAGTTCTTGGATTTGGCTCAGTACACACCTTGTTAAGTGTGTTGAAGTTTTTCATCGCATGGCAAGAAGCAACCTGTATATAATGAAAAATGATGATTCTATTTCGTACACTGAGCCTGTCGAAGTGTATCGAAGCTCAATTTTTATAAGGTGGTACCAATTTAGACATCTCACCTTAAAATTTCGACATCCAGAGTAAAGTCAAGGGCCTTTTAGGCCTTCTAATGGGCCGTTTTGATGAACCGTTGGGCCATGGTAGCTCAATTTTGAGTCTATCCAGTTAAAATTTGAGTGTCTTTCCTTAAAATTTCAACAGCTTAAGTTGAAATTTAGACCACTGTCTTTAAAATTCTCACTCAAGAAGTTAAACCGAAGGCCTTTTTGGCCCATCGGAGCGTGTTTTGAGGTAAACTCTGTACAATGAGCCCTTAGACTACCCTCTGGGCACGCTTGTCGAAAGTATACTGTAGATGTGAAAGATCTACTTTTCATTGCGAGGTACGAAGCAATCTGTATATAAAAGAAAATACTGCTGCTGTCACCTCGAGCGGAGTCGAGAGGTAACACTTCGACAAGCTCAGTGTTCGAAATAGATTCCTCGACTACAATAGATGCATTGATTCTAAATTGAAACCAAACTTTTTTCAATTTTTTTTATTGAATTTTTTTCTAGTATTGATGAGGTCTTCGAGAAATCAATAGGGGAAAAATCCCCTGTGTACTTTAGTAAAATGGTAAATGACTTTTAAAATTAATATGTACATTCGCGACCTCGCACACAATGTTCTTCTTTAAAAAAGGGAAATCTAATCGTTTTTTGGACTATTCTATTATTTTAAAACTTAGAAACAGTGAAAATTTAGATTTTTACGACAGTAAAGTATGCATTAGTTTTAAAAAGAATAAAGAAGATTATAAGTACCTATTAAAAATAGTTAACCTACATCAAAAATAAAAATGGAAAAGAAAATATACCCAAACAATCCTCTTGGAATTATTGCTGTATTTGTATTCTTTATTGAAGCGATAACTGCGGCTTCCTTAGGATTTCTAAAGGAAACCCCTGATTTATTAAAAATGATTGTCGTTTTTATTATTTCATTCCCTTCATGTATAGCACTTATGTTCTTTGCTATTTTAATTTTTAGAAGAGAAATTTTATTTGCGCCAAGTGACTATAAAGATGAAGATAATTTCATGCAAATTATAACACAAAAATTTGAAAAATTAGAAACACAACAAAAATTCATTCAAACTGTGAATCATCCTCCAACTAAAGTAGATGATGTATATATTCTTGTAGATAAATTATTGGAACAGGAAGAATATAAAAACATAGTACGTATAGGGAGAGCATACTTAAAACTACACGAAAACAAAAAGTGCTTGAGTTTTTTCGAGTATGTGTCTAAAAAAATGCCCAAATCTAATGGTTTTTATTACACCATGATTGCAAATTGTGCGTATAGTAGTATAAGAATGAATGAATTTGTCAAGGCATTAATATACTTGGACGAAGTAGAAAGTATTTTAGGTTCGAAAATGGAAATATGGCATATTACGGCAAAAGCTTATGCACTCTATAAATTGGGTCGTGAAGCTAGTTTTATGGAGTATTTAAATAAAGCGAAGATTCATGAGGCATACAATGATGAACTTCAAACGTCTTTAATGTTGTATCCAGATTTATCTGAACATTTAACACCTGTTATAATAGAAAAAGTAAGTTGATTTAGAATAAGCGGATTGCAAATCCAGTTTTAAATTGATATTAAAAAGGGTAACAAATCTACTCTACGAGACATAAACAAAAAAGAAAACAAAACCATCAATCAATCAATTAATCATGACGAACAGACAACAACAGCTTGCATTTTGTAAAATCTGCAAGAACCAAAAATTTGATATGCAACAAGGTGTGATCTGCGGTCTAACCAATGCCATAGCAGATTTTCAAGATACCTGTGCAACCTTTGAAGAGGACGTGACGCTCAAAGAAAAAGAAGAAGCACTGGCTGTGACCAGAGTAGCAAACAACAACGTAGCCAGCCAAGGGAAACGATTTACAAACAGACTCATTGATTTTATATTTATTATGATTTTGGGTTTTGTGATTGGCATGATACTGGCACTTGTTTCTCCTAATACGTTACATGGGCTAGAGCAAGGTGGTAAGCTAACCGAGTACGCTTTTGGGATACTAGTTGGGATGATTTACTACACTTTGTTCGAGATGATAACCGGGAGAACGCTTGGCAAGCTCATTACAGGAACCAAAGTAGTAGATGAGCAAGGTAATATGCCACAACCAGAACGAATATTGCTACGTAGTCTGTGCAGATATATTCCTTTTGATGCATTTTCGTTTTTAGGAGGTGATGGTACTGGGTGGCACGATACACTTTCTAAAACCAGAGTAGTAGAAGCATAAGGTGTTGATCACTTTAATTTTAAAGAAATCTTAACTAACGCTTTGAGTAGGATAGTGGTATCTTTAAGTGGTTATATAACAACCTCTTAAAGCCACAAAGTATGCAAATCATTCCACTATTACTCAAAGAACTCGAAGAAGAAGTTGATACCTTAAAAACATACCTAGAGCAAGTGCCTGCTGATAAATTTAATTGGCGCCCTCATGAAAAAAGTATGTCCATGCAAATGCTGGCAGTACATCTTGCCGAAATGCCAGACCTGATCGTTTTGGCAATCACTCAAGACGAACTGGATTTTGCCAAAACACCAGACGAGCCGTCATCTGTAGAAAGTACAGAAGAATTGTTGGATCTCTTAGCAACGTCTTTTCAGAAAGCAAAAAAGGCACTTGCAGGTGCAAAAGAAGAGGAATTACCACTAAAATGGACCATGCGCAATGGGGAACAGGTATATTGGGTATTTACAAAATACGAATTCGTTCGTCACGCTCTCGCACAAATAGCACATCACAGAGCACAGTTGGGTGTGTATTTTAGGTTATTAGAAATTCCGGTTCCGTTGGCTTATGGGCCTACCGCCGATATACAAATGGGATAGAGCTCCTTACATTTGTATTGTTAAGGTAGTATGCCATAGAGAAAGACAAGGGGTAGAAAAAGTAAGTTACCTTCCTTATTATGGGGAAACAGGAACAACTTTAAGTGTGCATAACTTAGGTATGCACAAAAAAAATCGATCTTCTCAGGTAGCAAAAAGATCGATTCAAATTAATTTTAAACGCCATCGTTTGCTAGTAGGTTTGCTTAATGCTAACGCAAAAATCGCGATATTATTTTGATTAACAAACAGTTAGTCGTATTTTTTTTATAATTTATCAAAAGCGTACCCGGCTTTTTCGGCTCCCCATACTTGTTTTTTATCTTGATCAAAACCTTGATCCCAACTGTACACCATGTCTTTTTTGATCGTTACTTTAGATGTAGCATAACTCGCTCCGCGTAAGGTACTTTTGCAATTATCATCTAGCGTAGATCCTTCGTAAGCCCCGTCTTTATTCTTGGTTAGGTACACTTCGCAACCTGATCTTTCTTCTAAGATTGAAGTATTGAACTGATCAAAGTAACCTACATCTTTCCATTTACCAATGAAGTTTTTTTCTTCCTTTAATTTAAAAATGGTGGTCTTAAACTTGTTTTCAGAAACATGTTCAACTTTATATACTCTCTGACGATAAGGTGCCTCCTGTTTATCATTCAATGCCTGTTCAACATATAACCATGAGCCATCGTCTTCTTCCCAAATAGGATACATATGCAGCGAAATATTATAATATGTAGTATCTACCTTAGACTGTTTTTCGCTATTGTATGATCCGGCCATGAGCCCTAATAACTCATTAGTTTTGTTTATGTCTTCTTGTCCATTGGTATTCTGGAAGCAACAGAACAACATAAGAGCGGTACATGTTATTTTTAAAAAGATTGTTTTCATTGGTTTGATATTTATAGTTGTTTTGGTATTCCTGTACTATTACTTTACGGCAATCACAGAAATTTCTACGTTTACAAATTTAGGTAACGCGGCAACAGCTACAGTTTCTCGTGCAGGAGCAGTATCTTCATCAAAATATTTTCCATAAACTTCATTTACCTGTGCAAAGTTATTCATGTCATTAAGGAAGATTGTCGTTTTAATAACATGTTCAAACGTCATACCCACTTCATCAAGGATAGCTTTTAGGTTCTGCATTACCTGCTCTGCTTCTGTTTTAATATCGTCTAATACTAATTCTCCTGTTTCAGGATTGATAGCTATCTGACCAGAAGTATATAAGGTATTACCATTTAAAATAGCTTGGTTGTATGGTCCAATAGGAGCGGGAGCTTTGGCAGTAGTGATGATTTTTTTCATGGTGCGAAGTGATTATATTATTTATTTCTATTTCTTATTCTAAAGTTAAGATTTTAGTCAAAATGCATCCTCCATCAATCACCGGGCTATAACTGTCTGTCCGGTTCTCTTCGTTTATCCCATTTGATATCACTAAGTACAGAAGATTTAATACCAATAAAGAAATTCCAGGAGGTTCTTTCACTAAATGGTATCCAGTTAAAGTTCATTACCCAACTCTCAAGGTCTCTACTAAATCTAAAATTAGTAAATGTAAACCCGGGATTGGCAAGGTCATAACCAGAGGATACACCAACAGACCATCTTGGAGCCAGCTCTACATCACCAGAAAACATAACAGAATGTGATGATATTTCGTTTTGCCTTCGGCTGTTGCTATAATTTACGTTGTATGATACGCGCAATGTCCAGGGAATTTTATAATTATAATTCGTACTGCCTTTATCAGTTTTATTTTCTTTGTTTGGATCCCTAGATTGAAACTCTTTAAAATCAGTAACCCCACCAAATAGGTCATCGGGACGTCCCTCATTTCTGAAATTCTGATTTTTTAAAGGGTCATCTTTAACTTTTCCTTTTTCAAAATCTTTACTTGAAAACGAATATCCAAAATTGGCGCTTGCTCTTGTAAGTCTGAAAAGGCTACCGCCATTATCAATATTGAATTTATCAATCCTATTGTTGTTATTATCCAACGCATACGGATCCAATTGTGCATTGAAATTAATATCCAGTTTGTTCTGAATAATAGGAACATTACCAGAAACTGATAATGGACTTAGTTTTAATGAATCCCCGGCAATATTATAGGCTGTACTAATATTTAGGTTATTCAATAATATAATCTTTTTAGCCTCTGTAACGGTAGAATCTTTGTCCTTGACTTTCATTTCAAGGTTATTGCTCAAAGAAAACCCAATACTACTAGAAAATACATTACTAGGTGCGCCAAAGAATCCTCCTTGAAATTTTGAATACTCTACAATCTCTTCTGTCTCAATTTGAGGGGTATCCGGATCATCTTCTACAGGTCTTGTATACTCATCATAAAACTGACTAAAAGCTGGATTTATATTATAGCTTATCGATGGTCTTATGGTATGCCGAATTGCTTGTATTTTTTTCCCTTTCTTAAAATTAAAGGTTCCATAAATAGTGGTTCCTAAACTTGCAGAAAAATTATAAGTACGATATGAATCAAAACCTTGTACGGTATCTCTTACCACTTCTCCTAGGCCATTATTTGCCAAAGGATCAAAATCCTGTTTAATCGTTTCAAAAACCCAGTTTTCCTGGTAATTTGTACCTGCAGAAGCACTTAAGTACTTCAGGATCTTAAAATTTGTACTAATTGGAATCGTATGTTGCATTCCCAAAGAGGCACCTTCAAACATTTGTGCAGAAAACAGGTCATCATCTGTGGTTTCTATTCTGTTTTCTCCTCTAAAATTATACTGGGTGTTTATATTTTGAATAATTCCTTTCTTTACGCCAACTTTTGGTGCAAAAGGAAATACCCGTGATACACTTGCGTTTACATTTGGTAATGACATGTTTACAAGACCTGTATTGGTATTAGAGTTGTGTGTTGCAGCAACATTAACATTTACTTGTGGGTCTCCCGGAAATGATTTTGCATACGAAACAGAAGAACTAATTTGGTTATTTAGGAAATTACCCGTGTTAAGCTGGTTCGTAGATTGTTGAAAAAAGTCACTACTACCAAAATTCACCGAAGCTGAGAAACGAGAATTAGGATTTGCTTTGGTATCTTGGTTATGAGACCACTGTATATTATACGTTGTTGTTCTGGCAAAATCTGGAAAACCTCGTTCACTGGTCAAATTGTTTTCATATCGAAGTCTTAGGTTCCCTCGGAACTTGTATCTAAGCGCATATGCCGATTCTATCGCAAATGTATAACTACCATTAGAATAATAATCTCCTTGCAGTGTTAAGTCTGCATAATCGCTAATGGCAAAATAATAACCTCCGTTTTGAAGAAAATACCCACGATTTCTTTCTTCACCAGGATTAGGCAGAATGAAACCAGAAGTCCTATCTTCGGTCAAAGGAAAATATCCAAAAGGTAATGCTAATGGTGTTGGGACATTAGCGATAAACATGTTTACTAACCCCGTTACAATTTTCTTTTTAGGTACAAATTTGATTCTTCTGGCATAAAAATAATATTCAGGATCTTCTATATTTTCTGAAGTAGTAAACTTAACATTCCTCATGTATATCACAGAGTCATTTTCACGCTTTGATACTTCATTTTTAATTTTAAACCCACTTTGTTCTGTCCTCGAATTATAGATTAGCGCTTTTTCACTGTCGAAATTAAAACGAATAGAATCTGGTTCTACCACATTTTGCCCTTGCTTAAATATTGGAGTCTGTGTGTATTCTCCCAAAGAATCTTTAATTCCGTAGGCATACACCTCATTTTTTGTATTGTCTACAACAATAAAGCCTGCATTAATTTGCATATCTCCATATATTATTTCTGCTTCATTGTATAGATACATTTTATTTTCTCTACGACTTAATCGCATGTAATCTGTTGACTTATAATCAACTTTACTTGTAAGCAATTGAGGTTCGACCGGTAGAGAGTCTTTTTTAGTTGTATCTTGAGCTTTCTCGCTGAGGAGCTGCTCAGGGTTTATCTCAACACGTTCTTGAATATTAGTTATAGTGTCTTTCTCGGCAGGTATAGGTGCCGTTACAGTCTTATTCGTTTCTTGTGCATTAATTTGACAAATACAAAAAAGTGAAAAACTTAGTGAATAAAGTATGTATTTTACCGTTGTTTGCAATGGTTTAAATCCTATTTTTGTATAACTATGGCTTAGTTTTTGAAGTGCCAAAATTACATATATTTTTTATGCCTAGATTGTAATTGATGAAAAAATAAAAAATTATGTCAAAAGGATGCCTCCAAAGCCATTTAAACGAAGAGGATTTAGAATTATTTTTATAGATCATAACCTAATGTATTTTTTTAAGGTACATTATTAAATACGGAAACATAAGCGAAATGTTTCAATACGTAGTAAAATTGTTTGCAATTAATGAAAAGGAATATAGTATATAGTGTTCTTCTAGGAACGTTGATTTTTGTGTTATCTGCTTTTCAAGCTTCTAATCCTCCACAAGGAGAAAAGAAGTTTGTTGTAGTGTTAGACGCAGGACATGGGGGGCATGATCCAGGAAACAGAGGGAATGGATATAAAGAAAAAGAAATTTCTTTAAATGTGGTTTTGGCTATTGGTGAGGCATTAGAAAAAGATCCCAGATTTAGAGTAGTATATACCCGAAAAACAGATGAGTTTATAGAGTTACACGAAAGAGGAAGCATAGCTAATAAAGCCAATGCAGATCTTTTTGTATCTGTTCATTGCAATTCTCATAGGTCTCAAGCGCATGGTACAGAGACGTTTGTATTGGGATTGCATGCCAATGATGAAAATTTTAACGTGGCAAAAAATGAAAACTCTGTAATCCTTTTAGAGGATAATTATGAAGCCAACTACGATGGTTTTGATCCGAATTCTCCAGAATCGATTATTGGATTGACATTAATGCAGGAGGAATATCTTGACCAAAGTCTTACCCTGGCTAGTTTTGTGCAAAATCGATTTAAAAAGACATTAGATCGAAAGAGTAGAGGTGTAAAACAAGCTGGATTTGTAGTATTACATCAAACCTATATGCCTAGTGTTCTTATAGAACTTGGATTCTTAACCAATAATAACGAAGGGAAATATCTTAACTCGAAAAAAGGGCAGCAAGATATGGCTAAATCTATTATCACATCCATTGTTGATTATAAGGAAAGCCTTGATGCTATTTATTTTGTCCCCGAAATCGAAACTCCGCCAGTGGGTAATGTTACTGCCAAAATTGAAGGGGATCAAGTATATGACGGCATTACTTTTAAAGTCCAGATCGCGGCCGGATCAACAGATATCGCCCTTGAATCGTTTAACTTTAACGGTTTGGATCAGTTATCTAAAGTCAATACGGGAGATATATTTAAATATTACTTTGGTAGCACTCCTAATTATACATTAATTCAAGAATTAAAAGATCTTGCAGTAGAAAAAGGATTTGATTCTAGTTTTATCGTAGCTTTTCGTGATAATCAATCAATTCCGTTAGCAGAAGCTCTAAAAGCTAACATATCTTCTAATTAATCTTAATAAATACTTATAATTCATCAAAGAATAATCTATAGAAATGTTTTTTTATTCTAAATTTGCGTCTTAAAACTTAATCTATTTTGAAATTTACTCGGGAGGTTAAAACAGGAATACTAGCAATTAGTGCTATAGCACTTTTGATTTTTGGATATAGTTTTTTGAAGGGAAAAAATCTCCTCGAAAATGATAGAACACTATATGCAGTATATGATAATGTTGAAGGATTAATACCTTCATCTCCTGTAACAATTAATGGTTTAGTGGTAGGACAAGTGGTTTCTATCAATTTTGCAGATAATAAGGGTAACCTTGTTGTAGAATTTAATGTAAATAATGATTTCTCTTTTTCAAAAAATAGTGAAGCCAAGGTCTATGGGGGTGGATTGATAGGAGGAAAATCTCTAGCTATTATGCCAATATATGAGCAAGGTCTAGAAGCAAAAAGCGGAGATACTTTACCTGGTAGAGTAGAAGCAGGTTTGTTAGAACTGGTTAATGATAAGCTTACACCTTTACAAGCAAAACTTGAAGCAGCAATAACCGATGCAGATACATTATTAACCTCGGTTAATGGTATTCTTAATGTTGATAATAAAAACAATCTTAATTCGATCTTTAAGGATTTAAGTGCCACGGTAAAGAATTTCAAGGGAGCTTCGGGATCTTTAAATCAGATGTTGTCTGGTAACAAGGATAAGCTGAATAATACAATAACTAATCTAGATAAAATGTCTTTAAACCTAAGTAAGGTTTCGGATTCTCTAGCTCAGATGAATGTTGCCAAATTAGGTAAAAAACTAGAAACGGTTCTCGCGAGTTTTGATAAAATCTCTAAGGATTTAAATGCAGGTAAGGGGAGTGCTGGAAAATTACTTAAAGATGATAAGCTATACGATAATTTAGAAAAAACTAGTAAAGAGCTAGAACTTCTACTTCAGGATTTGAGGTTAAATCCAACACGATATATAAATGTATCTGTTTTTGGGAAAAAGAATAAACCGTATCAAAAACCAACAGACTCAATAAACTAAAAGAATATGCAATATATACCTAATATCTTATTTGTAATCGTCTTAGTGGCGGGGATTGGATATTTTACAAAGAATATCCGTAAAGTCATTCGTAATATTCGACTAGGTAAAGATGTTGATCGATCTGATAATAAAGGAGACAGATTCAAGAATATGGCTATGATTGCTATGGGGCAGTCAAAAATGGTTAGAAGACCTATTGCAGGAATATTACATATTGTAGTGTATTTAGGTTTCATCATTATAAATATTGAAGTTCTAGAAATTATTATTGATGGTATTTTTGGCACGCATAGAATATTTGCATTTTTAGGAGGTTTTTATGACTTTTTAATAGCTTCTTTCGAAATTTTGGCACTTCTGGTATTTGTAGGTGTCGTTTTATTCTGGACACGTCGTAATGTGATCAAATTAAAACGATTCTGGAATCCAGAGATGAAAGGTTGGCCAAAGAACGATGGTAACTTGATCCTTTATTTTGAAATGGTGTTAATGACCTTATTTTTGGTTATGAACGCGGCAGACTTGCAATTACAGGAATTAGGAGCGGAGCATTACATTAAAGCAGGGTCATATCCTGTAAGCCAGTTTATATCTCCATTTTTTGATGGTATGTCAGAAGGAAACTTATTCCTTATAGAAAGAGGAGCATGGTGGTTACATATTTTAGGAATTTTGGTGTTTTTAAACTACTTATATTTTTCAAAACATTTACATATTTTATTAGCATTCCCAAATACATACTACGGGGATTTGAAACCCAAAGGGCAACTTGATAATTTAGAAGCTGTTACAAATGAGGTGATGTTAATGATGGATCCAAATGCAGATCCCTTTGCTGCTCCAGCAGATGATCAACAGGAAGGAGAGCCAGAAAAATTTGGAGCTTCAGATGTTATGGACCTTAATTGGGCTCAATTACTTAATGCGTATACATGTACTGAATGTGGTCGTTGCACAAGTGAGTGTCCTGCAAACCAAACAGGAAAGAAGTTATCGCCACGAAAAATTATGATGGATACTAGAGATCGTCTAAAAGAAGTGGGAGACAATATTGATAAGAATGGTAGTTTTGTAGACGATGGTAAACAATTATTAAATGACTATATCACCCCAGAAGAATTATGGGCATGTACTAGTTGTAATGCTTGTGTAGAGGCTTGTCCAGTTAGTATTAGCCCTCTATCTATTATAATCGATATGAGACGCTATCTTGTAATGGAAGAAAGTGCTGCCCCTACAGACTTAAATAATATGATGTCAAATATAGAAAATAACGGAGCTCCGTGGCCATTTAACCAAATGGACAGATTAAACTGGAGTAACGAATAAATCTAAACCAAATTATTAACCACTAAAACCATAAATTAAGAGAAATTAGAAGTTATGAAGAAGGAAGAAGTAGAAAAATTATTGCATGACAAAGTAGAAGCAGGAGAACATATCAGTCCTGTGTTACCAGAAGGTATTAAAAACTATCTTATTGATATAGATGGTACCATTACCGAAGATGTACCAAATGAAGAACCAGAACGAATGGTAACTTGTGAGCCATTTCCTGATGCGTTGATTACATTAAATAAATGGTTTGATCAAGGACATATTATATGTTTCTTTACTTCAAGAACTGAAGATCATAGAGCAGTTACTGAAGCATGGTTAAAAAAACATGGTTTTAAATACCATAGTTTGTTGATGGGTAAGCCTAGAGGAGGAAACTACCACTGGATAGATAATCACTTGGTAAAAGCAACAAGATATACCGGTAAATTTACCGAATTAGTAGAAAGAGTCGTGACTATCGAAGTTTTTGATGACGGTAAACACGATTAATTAAAGGCGATCAATTGATGCCTTAAATTGTATATAAAGAAATATAAAGTATTACGTATGAGCGAAACTGTAAAGGTGCCAACAATGGCAGAGTATATGGCTGAAGGTAAGAAACCGGAAGTTTTATTTTGGGTAGGTTGTGCTGGTAGTTTTGATGATAGAGCAAAGAAAATTACAAAAGCATTTGTGAAATTACTTCATAGTGCAAATGTTGACTTTGCTGTATTGGGTGCAGAGGAAAGCTGTACAGGTGATCCGGCTAAGAGATCCGGTAATGAGTTTTTATTTCAGATGCAGGCAGTGACCAATATAGAGGTGATGAATGCATACGAGATCAAAAAAGTAGTTACAGCATGTCCGCATTGTTTTAATACTTTAAAAAATGAATATCCTGCACTAGGAGGTGATTACGAAGTAATGCATCATACGCAGTTTTTGAAATCTCTTTTAGATGAAGGTAGGTTAACCGTAGAAGGTGGTAAATTTAAAGGGAAACGAATTACTTTTCATGATCCTTGCTATCTTGGTAGAGCTAATAATGTTTATGAAGCACCAAGAGACTTACTAAAAAAACTAGAGGTTGAGCTTATAGAAATGAAGCGTTGTAAGCGTAATGGGTTGTGTTGTGGAGCAGGAGGAGCTCAGATGTTTAAGGAGCCAGAACCGGGTAATAAAGATGTTAATATTGAAAGAACAGAAGATGCTTTAGAAACCAAGCCTGATATTATTGCAGCGGGATGCCCGTTTTGTAATACTATGATGACAGATGGAGTGAAAAATAAAGAAAAAGAAGATAGTATAGAAGTATTGGATGTTGCAGAGCTTATAGCAAACGCCCAGGATTTGTAGAATTTTTCTTAGAATTATACAATTTAATTAGAGTTAATATGTTGTTCATATTAACTCTTTTTTATAACAGTATATAGTAATAGTTTTTGTTAATTTAGTAAAAAGTAAAAAAGGTAGCTAATGTTGGTAGATTTTAATGACCTTCCGGAAGCATCTAGAGTTTGGATTTATCAAGCTAATAGGTCATTTTCTTTGGATGAATTAGAGGAGATTAAGCAAAAATTGGATGAATTTATAACGCAATGGACAGCGCATGGAGCTGATTTAAAAGCAGGTTATGAAATTAAATACAAAAGGTTTATAACTATTGGTTTAGATCAAGGTCTTAATGCAGCATCTGGTTGTTCAATTGATGCTTCAGTACATTTTATTCAGGGATTAGAACAAGCATACAATGTGGATTTAATGGATAAAATGAATGTTTCTTTTAAGCAAGGCGAGTTTGTAGCTTATAAAACACTTGCAGATTTTAAGAAAATGGCAAAAAATAGATCAGTATCCCCAAATACTATCGTTTTCAATAACCTAGTGACAAATATTGCCGAATATCGAACAAATTGGGAAGTACCTGCAATGGATAGCTGGCATAATCGTTTTTTAAATTAAGTTTTTTGTGTGGCATATAATTAAAAAGTATATTTCTTTTATAATTTTTCTTACAACTTTTGGTCTTTACGCTCAACATGCAAATCCTTTAATTGTTGAGGATAATGAAGCTCAAAAACGTTGGGTTGATAGCGTTTATAATTCAATGACATTAAAAGAAAAGGTAGGTCAGCTATTTATGGTTGACGTATTTTCTTCAAAGCCTAAAAAAGACACCGATAAAATAAAGCAACTTATAGAAGAGTATCATATTGGCGGTGTTATTTTTTCTAAAGGAGGTCCTAATAGACAAGCAAAGCTTACAAACGAATATCAATCATTATCAAAGGTTCCTTTACTAATTGCAATGGATGCAGAGTGGGGGTTAGCAATGCGTTTGGATTCTACCCAGGCTTTTCCTTGGAATATGACCTTAGGTGCAATTCAGAATGATACATTAGTTGAAGAAACAGGAAGGCAAATAGCACGTCATTGTAAACGATTAGGAGTTCACATTAATTTTGCTCCCGTTGTTGATATTAATACGAATCCAAAAAATCCAATAATAGGGAATCGTTCTTTTGGAGAAGATAAAGATTTAGTGACACAAAAGTCTTTAGCCTTTATGAAAGGGATGCAGAAAGAAGGTATTATGGCTAGTGCAAAGCACTTTCCTGGTCATGGTGATACTGATAGTGATTCTCATAAAACACTTCCTACTATAAATTTTGATGCTAAGCGAATAGATAGTATAGAATTATACCCTTACCGAAAACTTATTAATGAAGGATTGTCTAGTGTCATGGTAGCCCATCTTAATATTCCTAGTCTTGAGTCTAGATCAGGTTACCCTTCTTCTATTTCTAAAAATGTAGTGACCACATTATTAAAAGATAGTCTGAAGTTTAATGGCCTGATTTTTACTGATGCTTTAAATATGAAGGGAGCTTCTGATTTTAAAGCCCCTGGTGATATAGATTTGGCGGCATTTTTGGCTGGAAATGATGTATTGTTGATCTCAGAAGATGTTCCGCTTGCTTCACAAAAAATTGTATCTGCATACTATTCAAAAATAATTACAGAAGAACGTTTGGCACATTCAGTTAGAAAAATCCTTTTTGCTAAATATAAAGTTGGACTTAATAAGTATAAGCCGGTTGATATGTCCTATCTGTATGAGGAGCTTAATAGTGTTAAGAATGAGGTGTTGCACCATAATCTGGTTGAGAATTCTCTAACCATGATTAAAAATGATAGAGCTACCTTACCCGTTAAGAATCTCGACCTTAAAAAAGTAGCCTATGTTTCTATGGGTGACGATTCTGGAGAACCATTTTATAATGAGCTAAGAAAGTATACACAAGTGGATTGGGTAAAAGCGAATCAATTAAGTGAGATGATTGAGCAATTACGCAATTATAATTACGTAATTATTGGTTTTCACAAATCTAATGGATCTCCCTGGAAGGACTATAAGTTTACTGATAAAGAATTGGTATGGTTATATGAGATAGCAAGACTTAATACCACTGTGCTTAACATTTTTGCAAGGCCTTATGCGATGTTAGATATGCTAACTACAACTAATTTTGAAGGAATTGTATTAGGATATCAAAATAGTAAGGTTGTTCAAGAGAAAACTGCTCAATTGCTTTTTGGAGCCATAGAGGCCAAAGGAAAATTACCGGTAAGTCTTGGAGATGAGTTTCCTATAGGAACTGGCTTAGAAACTAGACCTTTGAAAAGATTGTCTTATGGGTTACCCGAGAGCGTGGGGATGAACTCTTATAAACTAAATAGGATTGATTCAATAATTGATCGTACACTTAGGGAACGAATGACCCCCGGTCTACAATTGATTGTCGCTAGAAAAGGTAAGGTGATTTTTAATAAAAATTATGGGTATCATACCTATAATAAGGTGCGCAAAGTGAAAGGATCTGATATATATGATCTTGCATCACTAACTAAAATATTGGCAACATTGCCTCTTATCGTAGAATTGAAGGACAAAGGGATAATTTCTTTAGATACCAGAGTAGGAGAGATGTTGCCTTCATTCAAAGGTTCAAATAAAGAGGATATCACATTACGATCCATGTTGTCTCACTATGCAAAGTTAAGAGCGTGGATTCCATTTTACTTAAAGACACTGGACACCGTTACTCAACGACCTGATAAAAAGTATTACAGGAATAAATTTTCTGACAATTTTAATATAGAGGTTACAAATAACCTGTATTTACGTAGTGATATGAAAGATTCGTTGCTCTTAAGGATTAAGGATAGCGAATTGCGTAAAAGATTACGATATAAATATAGTGACTTACCTTATTATCTTTTAAAAACATACCTAGAGGAATATTACGATAATACATTAAATGCGCTTACTCAGCAACATTTTTATAAACCTCTCGGTGCTAGTAATACTTCGTATTTACCGCTTTCGAGATTCAAGAAAAAAAGAATAGTTCCCACAGAAAATGATAATGCTTTTAGGAAAGAGATTATTCATGGGTATGTTCATGATCAAGGAGCGGCAATGTTTGGAGGCATAGGAGGTCATGCGGGATTATTTGCTAATGCTAATGACGTTGCAAAGATTATGCAGATGTATCTTAATGGTGGTTATTACGGCGGGAAACAATATTTTAAAAAACAAACCTTGGAAGAGTTTAATACTTGCTATTATTGCCATAAGGACGTACGCAGAGGGGTAGGTTTTGATAAACCGCAATTAGGAGATATTGGCCCGACTTGTGGATGTATATCAATGACGAGTTTTGGACATAGTGGGTTTACTGGTACATTTACATGGGCCGACCCTGAAGAGGAAATGGTATATGTGTTTTTAAGTAATCGTACGTTTCCAGATTCTGCAAATCGAAAATTGATTTCTAATGATATTCGGTCGGAGATACAAAGAGTAATCTATGAAGCTATAGATTATTAGTACAAAATAATAATTATCAAAATTCTTTAAAATTTAGTAAAATGAAAGTTAAGGTATCGAAAGATGGACCAGTATTTTCCCGCATTGTAGCGGGATGCATGAATTGGGGAGAATGGGGAGCAAATTTATCTGTAAATCAAGCGCGAAAGCTCGTAGAAGATTGTGTTAGCATTGACGTAACTACTTTTGATCATGCAGATATCTATGGCCATTATACTACAGAGGGGTTATTTGGAGAGGCAATAAAAAATAATCTTGCACTTAGAGAGAAAATTCAACTTATTACCAAATGCGGGATAAAGTTGACTACACCTAATCGTCCTGATAATAAAATCAAGTCATATGATACTAGTGCAGATTATATTATTAGCTCTGTAGAGCAATCATTACAAAATTTACATACAGATTATATAGACCTTCTTCTTATTCATCGCCCGAGCCCGCTTATGAACCCTGAAGAAATAGCAAATGCATTTTCAAAATTAAAAGATCAGGGTAAAGTGTTACATTTTGGAGTTTCTAATTTTACTTCATCGCAATTTGAAATGTTAAATACTTTTGTTCCTTTGGTAACTAATCAAATTGAAATTTCACCGCTACATGTTGACCCATTTGTTAATGGTGTTTTGGATCAATGTATAGCTAATAGTATTAAGCCTATGGGTTATTCTACCTTGGCAGGAGGTAGGTTTTTTGCTAAAGAGCCGGAAGATAGAGTGGTGAGAATTAACAAAGTTGTTGATCAATTAGCTAAAAAATATAGTGTACAACCTGATCAAGTACTTACCTCATGGATATTGAAACACCCCTCTGGAATTTTACCTATAATTGGCTCAACAAAAATTAATCGAATTAAAAATGCCGTAGAAGCTGAAGAGTTTCAGATTACAGAAGAAGAGTGGTTCATGTTATGGGAAGCCTCCTTGGGAGAAGAAGTAGCCTAAAGTAATAAATAGTAATAATATGAATCAAAAGCATGGTTTATTTGCAATGTAATTGGATAGCTTTAACGTTACATTATTGTGGTTTTTCAATATTATCGTAATGTTAAAATACTTGTAAATTGCGTTGCACGGCTGTTTTTTACTTATATTTAACGGTACAGACTCTTAACGTAGAAACAATTTTCTATTCATTGTTAAACCGTAAACCTAATAAACCTCACACAAAATTATACCCTAACCTCAATTTCCCCCTTACTTATGAATAAGTATAAACTCACACTTGTAGGATTAGTATTGTCGCTTTTTATTTACTTTTCCACAATACTATTAGAACTAGATCTCTTTGAACAGTTCATGGCTTTATTGATGAGCTTGGAACAATTTGAGTTTGATGAAATTATTATCCCTTTTTTGATCTTTGTAGTGTTTTTATTTGTTGATACCCTTAAAAATACCAAAAAAGTCCAGATGGAAAATGCAAAACTAAATATCTATAAAGCTATGCTTTCATCTAGTCATCATATCCTAAATAACTTCATTTATCAAATGGATATATTTAAACTTACGGCAGAAGACACTCCTGGGTTTGATGTTAAGGTTTTAGCCTATTATGAAGATATTATAAGCAATGCTTCTGATCAGATTAATTCCTTGAGCAATCTTAGCACTATTGATGAATTTTCTATAAGAACATCGGTGATGACCGAGTCTTAAAGTTTTATTGATTAAAAAAGCTAAATACGGATCCTCCATATTTTCTGGCATTACTAAAATATGGAGATTCTTCTATTAAAGTATGTTTTGAGTGTTCAATGATAAGAACTCCATTATCATTCAGGAGCTCATTTTTAAAAACAAGCTCTGCTATTCTAGAAAATTGTTCTGTTGTAAAATCATAAGGAGGATCAGCAAAAATAATATCTACTTTGCGAGTTACCTTTTCTAGATAACTATATACATCACTTTTTATCGTCTCTATTGAGAAATCAAGTTCTGTTGCTATACTCTTTATATATCCTACACAAGCATAATGCGAATCTACCGCAGTAATATTTTTAGCTCCTCTTGAAGCGAATTCGTAACTAATATTTCCAGTGCCAGAGAAGAGATCAAGAATAGACAGGTCAGAAAAATTGTATTGATTGTTTAAAATATTAAACAAAGCTTCTTTTGCCATATCGGTGGTTGGGCGAACGGGTAATTTTTTTGGAGCGGTTAACCTCTTTCCTTTATATTTTCCTGAAATAATGCGCATATTAGAAATGACTTAGTAAGACAAAATGTTGATGAGGTTCTATTTTAGGGATATCTGATGATAATTTTAGTTCTCTACTTTGACTCCCAAATTCTACTTTGCGAATGTATTTGTGAGCAATAGTGTAATATGCACTATCCTTTACAATGTCTCCTAAGAATACCAATCTAAAATCTTCTGGATTTAGTTTTAGTTGCTCGGTTGCAAACATTAGGTAATATAAAAAATCTTCTTTTGTTTCATGATTATAAGTGTTTCCTAAAATCAACTTCCCGTTATTTATTATAATTAAATCAAAAGATTTCTCGTTCATATTCACAAAAACCGAAACAGATTCATTGTTTTTTTCTTGAGATAGTAAAGTGCTGGTCAGTATTGTGCTGGAGTGTTTGTATGTGAAAGAACCAAAGTTATCGAAAAAAAAATTATTAATATTTGCATAGGGAACATATACTGTGACTATATCATGTTGTTCTAGTTCATCATATGCTATAAAATCATTTTCAAATACTTTAATATTATATTTTAGGTATTCTTTGGTAAGATCTTTATTAAACAAAGGCTTTGGAACTAATGTATACAGGTCATTTTGATAAATAACTTCAATGGTTTTAAAATTCTCCTTTAGTGCCGGATTGTTATCAAAGGTGTGTTTTATCTTATTGAGTACTTGCTCAGGAGAAAGTTGTATTCCAAAATTATCTTGCTCTATTGCAACTATACGATGATCTGCATCTAGAGTGCAAAAAGAAAGTCCATTCAGGCTTACCTGAATGGACAATGTTTTTGATGTATTATCAGTATTATTATTGATCGTTTGCACCATAAGTTCTTGGCCAGTTACCAGAAGTCATTACTTCAGTCATAGAACCAACAGAAAGATATGGTCCATTAACGCCATCAACAGATACGACTTCCTTTTCTTGAGATAAAAGATCTTTATCAAGATCTCCTAGAAGCACATCTTTAGCTACTTTAGCTTCAAAAACTGCAATTCTTAAATCGTTTTTATTGATAAAACCTGCATTCATTTCAAAATTACCATCTACACCTTTAATAGGTATTTTCATCATATTTTTATGGCCATCAGTCTTAAATAAAGAATCTTTTACTGAAGCATATCCTAAAGTATCAACGACCACTGTATCTTTTGGTTCGTCAATTTTAAGTATTTTATTAAATCGGATAAAGCTAGAATCTCTTCTTTGCGTAAGCGTAAACTTAGCAGTATCTATAAAAGAGATTAATTTTTCAGGATCTTTTTCAAACTTTCCAGTTATAGATCTATAAGCTAATTGAGCTGTACGAATATCTCTTAAATTTTCAACAGCCTGAGCATAACGTGCTTTTTTTACTTTATTGAATTTCACGGGGCCGTTAATAGAATTGAATACCATGTATCCTAAAAAACCTATTACTACCCACAGAACTAATTGTATAACAATTTTCATTTTATGATTTAGCTTTAAACATTAGTGTATACGCAAATCTACAATTTTTTTTTAATCGTAAAAGTTTATTGCCAAAAAATCATCCCTATCTTTGATTATTAACAAAAGTATCAATACTAGACACCACATTTTAATGAGGGAAAAAGAGTTTTATGAATTATTGAAAGAGGATTTTCCTTTTGTACCTACTTTGAAACAGGATATAGTTCTTCAGAAATTATCGCAATTTGTTTTATCGGGATCAAAAAATTCCCTTTTTCTTTTAAAAGGTTATGCTGGTACTGGAAAGACAACTTTGATAGGTACTCTGGTTAAGAATTTATGGAAAGCCAAATTAAACGCAGTGCTTTTGGCGCCAACAGGTAGGGCCGCAAAAGTAATTAGTAATTATTCAGGGAGACAGGCACAAACAATTCATAGAAACATCTATTATCCGAAAAAAAATAAAGCAGGAGGTTTGGCCTTTCAACTCAAGCAAAATAAAAGCCGTAACACTATTTTTATTATAGATGAAGCATCTATGATTCCGGATACGCCAAGTGACAGTAAACTGTTTGAAAATGGATCGTTACTAGATGATTTAATGATGTATGTGTATTCTGGTCATAATTGTAAAATTTTGTTTATTGGTGATACTGCACAGTTACCTCCAGTTAAATTAGAGGTAAGCCCGGCTCTGAATCCTGATAACTTAGAGATGGGTTTTAATAAAGAAGTTACCCAACTTGAACTGGACGAAGTAGTGCGGCAAGCTGAAAATAGTGGTATTTTAATGAATGCTACCAGTTTAAGAGAGTGTCTTAATGACGGTTTTTATGATTCATTCAAATTTCAGATATCTGGGTATTCGGATATAGTTAGATTCTTAGACGGGAATGAAATAATGGAGGCTCTAAATGAGGCATACACAACATTGGGCCATGAAGAATCTGTAATTATACTTCGTTCAAATAAAAGAGCAAATATTTATAACCAACAAATAAGGTCAAGGATTCTTTTTCAAGAAGAAGAACTCTCGCCAGGAGATTATTTGATGGTTGTTAAGAATAATTACTTTTGGTTGGATAATAAAAGTGAAGCTGGATTTATTGCAAATGGAGATATCATAAAGGTACTAGAGATATACTCAATAAAAGAATTATATGGTTTTCGGTTTGCAGATGTAAAGGTTAGCATGGTAGATTATCCAAATCAAGAACCCTTCGAAACTGTTTTACTATTAGATACATTAACTTCAGAAACTCCTTCTTTATCATATGAAGAATCCAATACTTTGTATCAGGAAGTAATCAAGGATTATGAGGAAGAGAAGTCAAAGTATAAGAAATTCATGAAAGTAAAGAACAATAAATATTTTAATGGGTTACAAGTTAAATTTTCTTATGCTATTACCTGTCATAAATCTCAGGGAGGACAATGGGATACTGTTTTTATAGAACAACCTTATCTTCCTGATGGAATAAATAAAGATTACTTGCGTTGGCTTTATACAGCAGTTACCAGAGCCAAAAAAAAATTATACCTTATCGGGTTTAAGAATGACTTTTTTACAGAAAACTAGTATATTTAAGTTTTTTACACACTGGTATTTAAGATATTTTTAAGATATATACAACAAACTAAATCGTCATCTTGGCAAGGAAATTGATTTAAAAAAGTTATTTTTGCAAATCCAGAAAAGCAACAAACTTTGAACAAAAATACTCTAAAAATTATCGCAATGATTCCTGCGAGGTATGCCGCGACGCGTTTTCCCGGTAAATTAATGCAAGATCTTGGAGGAAAAACAGTTATTAGAAGAACTTATGAAGCTACTGTTAATTCAGAGCTTTTTGACGCTGTGTATGTGGTTACAGATAGTGACATAATATTTCAGGAGGTTATTTCTAATGGTGGTCAGGCTATAATGAGCAAGAAAGAACATAGCTGCGGTAGTGATCGAATAGCTGAAGCAGTTGAGGATATGGATGTTGATATCGTGGTTAATGTACAAGGCGATGAACCTTTTACAGATCGCGAGAGTTTAGAGAAGGTTCTTAATGTATTTTATGAAGATGACTCTGATCGTATCGATTTAGCTAGTCTAATGACGCCAATTAGTGATTGGGATGACATTATGAACCCAAATAGCGTAAAAGTTATTGTCGATGAAAATGATTATGCATTATATTTTTCACGCGCACCTATCCCATATCCAAGAGATAAAGAATTAAACTATACTTACCATAAACATAAAGGCGTTTATGCCTTTAGAAAAAAAGCAATTTTAGATTTTTACCGATTACCAATGCGTTCATTAGAAGCTTCAGAAAAAATAGAATGCATTAGATACCTTGAATACGGTAAAAATATTAAAATGATTGAAACACAACACGAAGGTGTTGAAATTGATACCCCGGAAGATTTAGAAAGAGCAAAAAAAATAATTAATAAACAAGATATATTGACTACAAAAGATATAGCTACTTCCGAAGTACAACATACATCTATTCATAAGAACTTTCCAATGGTTCCAAAAGTTGTTTTTGGAAATGGATCCTTTAATCAAATTGGTGAGATTATTTCTTGTGAACGAAATGGAATTGCTCCATTTATCTACTTAATTGATGATGTTTTTGAAAAAAAGACGGCTTTTATAGAAGATAGAATATCAGTATCTTCTTTGGATGAAATAATTTATGTTTCTACTGTTGAAGAACCAAAAACGTCTCAAGTAGATGAAATTGTTTCTAAAATAAGAAATGCCTACCAATATGTCCCTAGTGGAATTATTGGAATAGGAGGAGGCTCGGTGTTAGATTTGGCTAAGGCCGTTGCTATTATGCTTACTAATTCTGGAAGTGCTGCAGATTACCAAGGTTGGGATTTAGTTAATAACAAAGCAGTTTACCATGTAGGTGTTCCTACTATTTCGGGAACAGGAGCTGAGGTTTCTAGAACCACAGTACTTACTGGACCAGAACGTAAACTGGGAATTAATTCTGATTTTACACCATTTGATCAAGTTATTCTAGATCCAGAATTAATTAAAGATGTACCTAAAGATCAATGGTTTTACACAGGTATGGATTGTTACATTCATTGTGTAGAATCTCTTGACGGAACATATTTGAATGCATTTAGCCAAAGTTATGGAGAAAAAGCTTTGGAGTTATGTAAAGAAATTTTTCTTGGGAATACTTTAAGTAAAGAAGACGCTGATGCGAAACTTATGATGGCCTCTTGGCATGGAGGTATGAGTATTGCATATTCGCAAGTAGGAGTGGCTCACGCAATGAGTTATGGACTTGCTTATGTTCTGGGTACAAAACATGGAATTGGAAATTGTATAGTGTTTGATAAGCTAGAAAAATATTATCCAGAAGGTGTAGCGGTATTCAAAAAAATGAAAGACTTTCATGGGATTACGCTACCAGTTGGAGTTTGTGCAAATGTTACCGATGATCAATTGGAGGTTATGACTACTGTTGCCTTAAGCTTAGAACCTTTGTGGGAAAACGCTTTAGGCTCTGATTGGAAATCAAAAATAGATGCAAACACACTAAAGGATATTTATCGTTCTTTGTAAAAAAAGCAGTTCAAATTTTATTCTTATGAAACGTCTTTTCTCATTTATTTACCGAAACATTTTGGGCTGGAAAATTGTCGGTGATTTTAATGCTGATGCTGTCAAGAAATGTGTAGTGGTAGTTGTGCCTCATACTAGCTGGCATGATTTTTATATAGGTCTTTTTATAAGGCAATTAGTGAACCTAAAAATTAGCTTTTTGGGTAAAAAAGAACTCTTCAAATGGCCTTTTGGGTGGTATTTTAAAAAAGTTGGAGGGATTCCTCTAGATAGAACTCCTGGTCAGAATAAAGTAGAGGCTATTGCAGAATTGTTTGAAAAAAGAAATGAGTTGCGGTTAACCATAGCTCCAGAAGGAACTAGAAAAAAAGTTACCGAATGGAAAACTGGGTTTTATCATATTGCCAAGGCAGCCGGAGTTCCGATTATCATGGTGACTTTCGATTTCGGAAAAAAACAAAATAAGATCTCAGAACCATTTTATCCTACAGATGATATGGAAAAGGATTTTAAGTATATGTATTCGTTCTTTAAAGGAGTTAAAGGTAAAATACCAGAATATAGTTTTGATGTAGACTAAAACTTCTTCAAAATTTCTTCCTTGATTTCTTCTTTTGGCTTTTCCTGAGTGGCTCCGCCAAAAATTAATTCTGTACTAGAAAAAGTAGTTCCAAAAGTTTTAGCAGCATAATATACTTGTGACATAGCACTTTCTACTTGTTCGCTAGATAGTTCTTTTAATGGGTGGATATATACTGACCATAAAATTCCATTAGATATTGCATATTTTACATCTAGAGCTGAATGAAAATTGGCGGTCATTGAATCCAAAAGTAAGTCTTTATCCAGATTGCTAGATTCTGTAATCGGTGAGATGATCCTCATTCTATTATTTGTTTCATCAGTAACACATAGCATGGGAATCTCTTTATACAGAAATTTCCAATTACCGGTTACTCCGCCTACAGTATCAGCATTTTTCTGAATAATTTCCTGAAGAGAACTGTTATTCATATTTTGCCCATAAATTATACCCCCGAAAGCAAATAGAATAATTAAAAGTAGTCGGTTCATAGTATGCGTTTTAAAAATAGTCGAATTTATATAGTAAACATAACAAAAAAAGAGTTTAGCATTGCTAAACTCTTTTTTAATCCTTTCAGAAAATGGATTACTCTTCAGAAGAAGATTCTTCCATAGTATGATATACATTTTGTACATCATCATCTTCTTCTATTTTTTCTAACAGTTTTTCTACATCTGCAGCTTGCTCTGGTGTTATTTTTTTAGTCACCTGCGGGATACGTTCAAATCCCGAAGATAATATTTCTATTTCACGGGTTTCAAGTTCTTTTTGTATGGTTCCAAAACTTCCAAAAGGAGCATATATTAATATACCATCATCATCCTGAAACACTTCTTCAGCTCCAAAATCAATAAACTCAAGCTCTAACTCTTCAGGATCAAGACCTTCACCGTTGATTCTAAAGTTGCAGGTATGATCAAACATGAATTCTACAGATCCTGACGTTCCAAGATTTCCATCACATTTATTAAAATATGATCTTATATTGGCTACGGTTCGATTATTATTATCGGTTGCCGTTTCTACTAAAATTGCAATTCCGTGTGGTGCATATCCTTCAAAAAGAACCTCTTTATAATCACCTTGTTCTTTATCAGATGCTTTTTTGATCGCCCTCTCGATATTATCTTTGGGCATGTTTACAGACTTTGCATTCTGTATAACAGCTCTCAATCGAGAGTTAGAAGCTGGATCTGGTCCACCTTCTTTTACTGCCATAACAATGTCTTTTCCTATTCGAGTAAACGCTTTTGCCATCGCTGACCAACGTTTCATCTTACGTGCTTTTCTGAATTCAAAAGCTCTTCCCATATGATAATTTTAAAATCTAAATACAAACATAAGTAGAAACCAAGTTTTTGACAAATGTTTATTCTCCTTCTATAATATTATCTATGGTTTTTGCGAGTTTAAAGTCATTTTCGGTGATCCCTCCAGCATCATGGGTGGATAGACTAATTTGCAATTTGTTGTATACATTAGACCAATCAGGATGGTGTTGTTGGGCTTCGGCTTCAAATGCAATACGGGTCATAACTGAGAATGCATCTTTGAAATCATTAAATTCAAATGTGGTGTGAATTGCATTGTCATGGTATTCCCATCCATCAACATCTTTAAGTTTTTTCTGTATTTCAGATTCTGATAATTTTATCATTAGTGTTAGTTCTTTTAATTTTATAGTTTTTATAGTCCAAGTTCTTCTCTTAATACTTCATCCTTATTGCTATTCTTACCCCAATATGCAGATTTAATACGTTTTATTTTGGTGGCTTTTGTAGTAAGTTCTTTTGCATTTGGGCCAAACCCACTTTTAAAAGTTTCTGTCCAACTTTCTATTTCATGAGGAAATACAGTGTTATATGTAATGCTAATGCTTCTATTAAGCTCAGGATATGAAATTGTATAGATAGTTGTTTTGTCTTGCTTTTGTGAAGTTGTTTTGGCAGTATACGCTTTAATTTCCTTATGTCGTAATCTAGAATACTCAAAAGAAGGGATAATTTTAATATCTCCCTTTGGAAGATCATCTGGATTTACTCTAATTTTTGTCCAAAGTTCATTTTCTAAAATGGCTTTATCTAAAGAAAATTCCTGATCTGCTTCATTCTGAAAGTAGGAATGAGACATCACCTCGAATTTTTTTCTGTTATTGAGTTGTGCATACACATGTCCACACCATTCCTGCATAGAACTAGAAATCTTAATTGCATGCCGGTTGTCTGATACAGGATAAAATGTACTTTGCATAATTGAATACGGGTAAATGCCGGTATTAAATTTTTTTGTAGCATTTAATTTTAGCACTGGCACATTATCGGTATTTCGACCGTCGGCCTTCACTTGTTTTTTTGGTAGGAAATCTTCGGTCACATATATAAGGACCGCAGTTCCTTTTCGTATCTCTCCGTATCTTGCCTGTTCTAATTCATATGAAGTTATTTCTGCATTACCAGCATACCAATATTTTTTAAAATCTTCAGAAAGGCCTTTGGCAGATTCTTTGTTTTCTACAATGGTTTTTTCCTTGTTTTTGGTAGCTTCATCGGCCTTGATATTGCTACAAGCAATGACGACCAAAATGCCTAGAATTGCGAATAGTATTATTGACTTTCTCATGGCTGTAATTTTTAAATTGCCTAAAGTGCAAATTACAATAAACCTATGATGTAGCAAGTGTGATTAACGTTTCGTAAACAAGGTGAGTTGGTAGTCCCATTACATTAAAATAGCTACCCTCGATATTAGAAATCCCTATAAATCCAATCCATTCCTGTATACCATAAGCACCTGCTTTGTCTAAAGGTTTATGTCTATTCACATAATAGTCAATTTCTTCTTTTGAAAGCTTTTTGAAAGTTACTTTGGTGGTATGATGAACTACTTTTACCTCATTTACTGTCTTAAAGCATACAGATGTAATTACTGCATGAGTATCATTGGATAATGAAGCTATCATCTTTTTGGCTTCATCAAGATTTTTTGGCTTTCCTAATGCTTTATTTTTGTGCCAAACAATAGTATCACTCGTAATTAAAATATCTTTTGCGCCTAAATCTGCAAAGGCTTTAGCTTTTAGTAAAGCCAAATAATCCGAAATTTCTTCGGCCTCAAGGTTTTCTGGGTATACTTCTTCTATTTCTTTTAGTTGTATAGAGAAATCAAGGTCCAGATCTTTAAAAAATTGCTGTCTTCTTGGAGATCCCGATGCAAGAATTATATTATGGTCTTTTAATAAATCTTTTAGCATAATTTATTTAAGTACAAATTGATAAAGTAGTAAAGATAATGAAGCTATAAGCAGAATTATCTTTAATAAACCTTTAAGTATCACAAGATGTTTATCTGATTCTGCGGTTAAACTCTTAATCACAAAATACAATAAAGGGGCAACTAATAGTACCAACACAAAAATAACAGCTTGACTATTTGAAAAAAGATAAGTGTAAATATAATAAACGACAGCTGCTATCGGTAATGCTCCCAGTAGACCAACTAGTTTTATGGTTCTTATCTTTCCCATTGCTATAGGAATTGTTGTCATGCCTGTATTATGGTCTCTATCTATGTTTAGGCAATCTTTTATAATTTCTCTTAGTATTACAATTAGAAATGCAAATATTGCATAATCAAGAATGATTGAGAATATTACCGTTTGTGATTCTCTGTTTTTTGGAGTTATTGCAGGAAGAAGATCAAAAATACCAACTGTAACCAAACTTAATGCAGCTAATAATCCAATAATAATATTTTTGACTACAAGTACTTCTTTTAAATAAGAAGCATAAATATAAAATATCCCAGATATTAATACAAACAGTGCAGCAAATCCTGGCCTGCCTATAAGGTTGGCTAAATAAAACCCAATTAATACCCCAATTACATTTAAAATAATAAACAATCGATTTGCAGATTTTTCAGTAATCGTGCGATTTATTAAACTTTTAGAGCTTACATTTTCTTGATCGTAAATTTCAATAATAATATTACCTGCAGCTGCAATTGAAAGTGTAGCAATAATTAGTAAAGCAATACCAAAACCATTTAATGTTATAGCAATACCAAAAGGCTCAAAAAGACCATATTTAATACATAATTGGGCAAGAGCTATTATAAGAAGATTGTCATATTTTATAAGCTTTAAATAAGATAACATAGGAATGATAGGTTAATTAGGCCACAAATGTAACAATTAATAGCAATTTTTATGTATTAACATAGCGCGTCAAAACACCTATTTATAAAGAGTTTTAATGATGTTAACGTTAATGATGGGTTAATGACTGTGTTTTTTTTAGTTTCAATAGCTCTTTATTCTACTTTTGATCATATCAATCAATCAAAAAACGAACAGTTATTAAATAGAAAGCTTTAGAGAAACTAGATAAAGAATAGTAATCCGATTATGAAAAAACAAAAAATAAATATATTAATTATAACATCTGTTTTGGCTTTATTGGCATTATCTGGTATTCAAGGATATTTGATTTATAATACATACCAATTAAAAAAGGATGTGTTTATCAAAGAAACCAAAAAATCTGTTTCTAGAATTGATAATACCAAAGAGATGGATTCTCTAGCAGAACTTTGGTATAATCATTTAACAAAGAATTTGGTAGCGTATAAGAAAAATAAACTGATTAAAGAGGAGGCAATTACTAGGTTTAAACCGTATACTGATTCACTAAACGATATTTTTAAGGATTACTATACTAAGGAAATTGACAAAGTTAATCTTGGGTATGAATTAAAATATAAAAAGACAATAAAGAGTATTGTTTTATTTAATGATAATGTTCTAGATACCATTTTTTCTGCAAAAGGTGGTAATAATTACTTTTTGTTTGGAGAAAATTTTCCAGACGAAGATGGTAATGTGATTAGTAAGGCTCGATGGTTTACAGAACATGATTATGAAGATGATAATACTGGTAATGGTGAAGTTTTTAGGACTAAACTTGATATTGAAATTAGAACGCAAGACTCAATAAATATAATTGGCTGGAAACGTATAGTTTTTGGACAAATGGCAAGTCTTTTTGTGTTTTCCATACTGTTATTTCTGTTTGTGGTCGCTCTTTTTTTTTACTCGATTAAAGTTTTAATTAAACAAAAGAAAATAGCAGATGTAAGAAATGATTTTATTAATAACATTACACACGAGTTAAAAACTCCCCTTGCTACGTTAGGCATCGTTTCCAAAAGTATAAGAAACAAAGAGATTCAAGATTCTTCAGAAAAGTTTTCTAATGCTCTGGATATTTTGGATAGACAGAATAATCGATTACAAAAACTGATCGATCAGGTAATGAATAATGCTTTAGGTTCTGAGGGTATTGTTTTATCTAAAGAAAGCATTCCTGATAAACAGTACTTTGGGGAAGTTTTGGAAGATTTTAAATTATCAGTCAAGGATAAGCATGTCGAATTCAATACCCAAATAGAATTAAAAGAAGTAGCTCTAAATATTGATAAATTTCTTTTTACCACGGCCATCCTCAATATTTTGGATAACGCAGTAAAGTATGGTAAAGAAAAAGTAAAAATAAGCTTACAAACTACGCTGAAGAATAATAGTTATGAAATTATAATTAAGGACAACGGTATTGGGATTTCAGAAAAAGAACAAAAAAAGATTTTTGAAAAGTTTTATAGGATAACCTCAGGAGATGTTCATGAAGTAAAAGGATTAGGATTGGGACTATTCTATGCCAGTCAAATTGTTAAAGCGCATCAAGGAGATATTATACTTGAAAGTAAGCCAAACGTAGGAACCACATTTATTATAACCATACCAATCATTTAGTAATTATGAAGTATATATTATTAGCCGAAGATGATTTTGATTTCGGAAGTATCTTAAAACAGTATTTAGAGCTTCATGATTATAATGTAACCTGGGCTAAAAATGGTAAAGAAGCTTTAGGTAAGTTTGGTGAAAATCATTTTGATATATGTGTGTTTGATGTTATGATGCCCAAGATGGATGGTTTTACACTTGCAGAGAAAGTAATCAATATCAAACCAGAAATTCCTTTCATTTTTCTCACGGCAAAAAAAATGAAGGAAGATAGAATAAGAGGATTAAAATTAGGAGCAGACGATTATATCGTAAAACCTTTTGAAGCTGATATTTTGGTATTAAGACTTCAAAATATTTTAAAAAGAACAGGCAAGTTTCTACCTAATAAAAAAGGCATAATTGCTATAGGTCAGTATAATTTTGAGCCTGAGAACCATCAATTAAAATTTGGAAAAGAGTCTCAGCGATTAACAGAAAAAGAAGCCATCTTAATTCAATATTTGTGGGAGCATAAAAATAATATGATTAAAAGAGAAGATTTGCTTAGTGACGTATGGGGTAATGATGATTTTTTCTCAGGAAGAAGTATGGATGTATTTATTAGTAGGTTACGTAAATATTTTAAACAAGATCAGAGTATTACTATAGAAAGCGTAAGGGGAGTAGGACTTACTTTTAAAATCGAATAATCAAATCAATCAAAATTAAAAAGCGAACTATATGAAATCATTAATTCACCTAGTAGTATTTCTAGCCATTTTCGTATGTCAATCACAGACATCAATTGATTCTTTGGACAGTGCACTTTCAAGAATTTATAATAATGGGCATCTTCAAGGTTTTGGAGTTGCGTTGGTAACACCTAATGAAGTGATATTTCATAAAGGATACGGATATGCAGATGTGGCAACCAAAAAGCCATATACCTTAGAAACCATTCAAAATATTGGTTCTGTATCAAAAACGTTAATAGGAGTGTCTTTAATGAAGGCTATCGAAATGGAAAAAATAACTTTAGATACACCAATAAATGATATTTTACCTTTTAAAGTTGTGCACCCAAAATATCCTAATACTCCAATATTGGTCAGGCATTTAGCAACTCATACATCTGGTGTTTTGGATACCCGAGCCTATCTAAAAAACTATGTTCTAGAGCATCCTGAGGCAATTAATGAATCTGATTTTACAAAAAAAGAATACAAAGCAATAGTCGGTATGACTAAGAATAAAGATTATGATCTCGAAGAGTTTCTAAAAAATCATCTCATTGCTCAAGGAAAATGGTATAAAAAATCGAATTTTTCAAAATATAAATCAGGTGAACGATATGAGTATTCCAATGTTGGATCTGCATTGTTGGCTTATATATTAGAAGTGGCAACTGGGGTTTCTTTTATAGAATTTACACAGCAACATATTCTTGATCCTCTAGGAATGATGGATTCTGGATGGAATTATGATGCTATAGATGTGAATAAGCATGCTAGTACTTATTTTTCTAGTGGGCACAAAGTGCCAGAATATAGTCTCATTACGTATCCTGATGGAGGGTTTAGAACCAATCTTGATGATTTCACAACGTATTTTCAGGCTATGATGCGTGGATATTATGGAGAGGAAACAATTCTCAAAAAACAATCGTTTGCAGAAATGATGAGACCACAGCTTACCAAAGAACAATTTAATACCAAAGAACTGAAGGGTAATTATGGTTTTTTTTGGGAAAGTAAACCTAGCGGTACAATAGGTCATGGGGGATCAGATCCAGGAGTGGTAACGTTAATGTATTTTAATGGAGGAAAGAAACTAGGTGCGGTTTTGTTTTGTAATACCGATATGGACGGAAGTAAAGAAGCCAAAAAGGATGTTATCCAAATTTGGAATCAAATTAGAAAATTTCAAAAAAATAGTCAATAATCAAAAATCGAATAATCATGAAAACACTAATTTTATTTGTGGCAAGCCTTATTTTGGGCATATTATCCACCAAAGCACAGGAAACATCATCATCATCTAACTCATCAACCACAGTCACTGTAAGTGTTAATGAAGATGAGAAAAATTACTATCGATCTTTTGCTATTATAGATATGGATGATGTCTTTAGGATCAAAGTAAAATTCATGGAGTCGCTTCAAAATGATGTAAAATCTTATCTCATTGATCAATTTGGAAAAGATAAAATGGTAATAGATTCTGATACTTATCTATGGAGCAAAGAAATAGATAATGAAGAATTATACGAAGTGCGACTTAAAGAAAATAAACTAAGGATTAATGTCAATAAAGAATTAGCATCAGATAAATTGCTTAAAAAGTTTGAGCAGATGGGTAAAGAACTAAAATCTTTGACTTCAAAAAAAGATAGTTAATCAATCAATCACAATCAAAAAACGAATATTATGAAAACAATCATCTGTTTATTAAGTTTAGTATTTTCGGTTTCTACGGGAACTGCTCAAAAGTCATCAAATTCTAAGGTTTCTATAAATTATTCTAGTGATGAACCAGGAGAGAACAATTATAAGGTAAACATTTCTATATCTAATACTAATGATACATATACTTTGAAGGCTAGTTTTCCAATAGCTAAAACTGAAAAACTCAAAGAGTTTCTAAAAGATCATTTAGATTCTAAAATGACGAAAAATGGAACAGGGTACACTTGGATATATGCTACTAAAGGGGAAATAGGATATACAGTAAAATTAAAGAAAGGGAAGCTTAATATTTTTATGGATAAAGAAGCTGTATCTGCAGATTTAGTTGAAAACTTAATAGATATGTTTAGTGATCTAAAAGATATAGTGAAGGAATAATGCTTGTATCGTTTTATTGTAAGGGCATCGAACTAAAGTTTAATCTTAATTCGGTGCTTTTTTTGTTACGAATGATACTATGAGATCTATTTTGTTGAAATATTTCATTAAATATTCGTTATGAAATAACTAACCGTAACAAACTCATAAAATGAAAAAATTTATTGCTCTTATTTGCCTAATATTTTCTTTACAGGCATTTGCACAGAGATCCCAGAAACCATGGACTAATAATCCAAATTACAAGGAGAATTTTCAAAAAATTAACCAAGATCAAATCAATTTAAAGTATCTTAAAAAACATTTTCAAAAAACCAATCAGAATCTTAAAAATCCCTTGAAAGACCCAAAAACAGTATCCAAAGTAGTAGGTGGTATTTCATTTGTAAATGGAATAAACCTTGCTTGGATAGAGTACGGAAGAGATGTTGGGGTTGATCCCTTCTTTTCTAGTAATCAATATCATCCAGATCTTAATAAGTTTGGAGAAGTTATGGACTTTGTTAAAAGTAAAGGAGGTAATGTTGTTAGATGGTGGTATCATACTAATGGTTCTACAAATCCAATTTTCGACAATAACCAAAAAGTAAAACGTAACCCGTCTTTTTTTCATGATGATGTCAAATCTATACTGGATTTAGCACAAAGTAAAGGCCTTAAAGTGCAAATCTGTCTTTGGTCTTTTGATATGTTGAAAGATCAATGGGGTGTAGATGCTTCAGCCAATAAAAAACTACTTACGCAAGAAGAGTATACTAACGCTTACATCAATAACGCATTATTACCTCTTGTTGATTCTATTGGAAATCATCCGGCTCTTTTTGCTTGGGAGATTTTTAATGAGCCAGAAGGGATGACAAATGAGTATGCTGGTCATTGGCCGGGATTTAAGCAAAGGATTACAATGCCAGATATACAACGTTTCGTGAACAAAACGGCAGGGGCAATCAGAAGAGCGCAACCCGGTGTTAAAATTACTAATGGTGCTTTAGGATTTTTAACCAATGTTGAAGATGCATCAAAAGGATTTTGGAATGCATACTCTGATGCTAATCTCCAATTTCAAGGAAACGATCAAAAAGGATATTTAGATTTTTATAATATTCATTATTATAACTGGGCACGTTCCAAAGGTTCGCCATTTCATAATAATTATGATGCTAATAAAATTGATAAAGAAGCAATTATAGGAGAGTATTATCCTGATGATTTATTCTTTGGACAGCAAGGAGGGGATAACGATCATAATTTGCCTACTATAAGTGCAACCGATTTAGGAACATCCCTCTTAAATAAAAAGTGGGCAGGTTCTTTGGTTTGGTCCTGGACAGATAGGAGCTCATCTGGAGAAAGAAACAGGATGGGAACAATAATAAAAAATATTAGCGATAATTCTGGAGAGGAAATTACAGAAGAAGTTGCCTTCAATAATGCATCTAGTAACATCGAGCCAAGTAACACATATACTTTCAATATTGATTATATAGCGGCAACAGATCGTGAAATTGTTGTTGAGTTCTGGGCACCGGATAGATGGTTGGGAGAAAATGTAGCACAGGTCCCTAAAGGAACCGGAACAAAATCTATATCGGTGAACCTTGCAAATCCTCCAGCAGTTGGTTCTGGATATTTTTATAAAGCTTATATCCGACCTGTTGGAACCACTTGGCAAGAAGCAATTCATAGGGTTGAATTTACTGGTGTTACTGTTGCTGATGCTATAAATGATGAGGTAGCATTTAGTAGTCCCCCTTCTGTAATTCAACCACAGAACTCGTATAGTTTTAATATAGATTATTCAGCGACTATTGATCGTGAAATTGTTGTTGAGTTCTGGGCACCAGACAGATGGCTAGGAGAAAGTGTAGAACGCGTATCTGCAGGTAGAGGAGTACAAGTTGTAACTGTAAATCTTGTAAATACACCGCAACCAGGATCGGGTTACTTTTATAAGGCGTATATACGTCCGGTAGGAACTACTTGGCAAGAAGTTATACAGAGAGTTGAATTTAGAGATGTTACCGTGCAAACATCTCAGTTAATTGTAGATGGAACATATTTTATAACATCAACCCAGTCTAATCAAAGGATTTCTTCGAGATGGTGGGAGAATTATAATGCTAAAATGTATAATCCAGTAAACAATAATAATGAACATTGGGAATTTAAACATCTTGGCGATAATGTATATACGATAAAAGATAAAGCGTATAATAGATACCTGGAAGTTCGCGATGCGAAATGCAGTAATAGAGGAAATGTGATGTCTTGGAATAGTGCAAATGATGATCATCAAAAATGGAAAGTTATTGCCAATGGTAGCGATGTATATGCAATTGTACCAATGCATTGTCAGCAAAAGGCGTTGGATAGAGCAGGTGGGAACATAAATGCTAATGTACATCTATGGGACTTCACCCCATCAAACAATAATCAAAAATGGAAGATTATTCCATCTACAAGAAATAAAGAAAATATCGTAAGTACAAATAAGGATGTAGATGCCAAAATATTAATGTATCCAAATCCCGCTCAGGAGTTAATCAGTATAGTAGGTATAGAAAAAGGAGATGAAATTATCATTCATGATCTTTTAGGTAAAGTTGTGAAAAAGTCTATGGCCCAAGATAAGCAGGAAACAATTTCTATTAGAGAATTAGAAACAGGGTACTATAGCGTTTCTATTTCTGGAAAAATGCAACAAACGTTATTAAAAAAATAACATGTATAAGGCATAAAAGAAATGAGTCTTATCTATGATGATAAGGCTCATTTTTTAATATTGTAAATCCTCTATACAGTTGTTCAACAAAAAATAAACGTATCATCTGATGAGAAAAGGTCATCTTAGATAATGCTAACTTACTATTGGCTCTATTATATATACCTGGACTAAAACCATAGGGTCCACCAATAACAAAAACTAAACGCTTTATCCCACTATTCATATGTTTTTGTAGGAGTTCAGAAAAGCCTACAGAATCATATTGTTTTCCATTTTCATCTAGCAATACTATTATATCAGAATTTTCAACTTTTTCCAGAATTAATTTGCCTTCTTTTTCTTTTTGCTGTGATTCATTTAGGTTTTTAGCATTTTTAAGATCGGGGATAATTTCAAAATTGAATTTGACATAAAACCCTAACCTCTTGAGGTAGTTAGAAATAAGATCTTCTAATTGTTTGTTATCGGTTTTTCCAATTGCCAGTAATTTGATATTCATTTTGCGCTAATTTGTAATAATTTTACCTTGAAGGTTATTAAATTTTACATTCATATTTAAAAGTAAATAAAAATACATGGTACTTCTGACTTCGTACTTCCGACTTCTTTTTTTACATTAGCAAAAATAACCATTCAATATGATTAGTGAAGCCCAATTCAATAAAGAAATTGATTTGATCATTACCAATGCAATTCGTGAAGATGTTGGAGATGGAGATCATAGTTCTTTAGCATGTATACCTGATTCAGTAACCGGTAAAGCAAAACTTTTGGTTAAAGATGAAGGGATTTTGGCAGGAGTAGAATTTGCCAAAAAAGTATTTAAGTATGTGGACCCGAACATGGATGTTGAAGTAAAAATTGAAGATGGCTCTCCGGTAAAATATGGTGATATAGCCTTTTACGTGTCTGGAAGTTCTCAATCTATTTTAAAAGCAGAACGATTAGTACTAAACGCCATGCAACGAATGAGTGCAATAGCTACCAAAACAAACCACTTTGTAAAACTTCTTGAAGGTACAGGAACCAAAATACTGGATACTAGAAAAACAACTCCAGGAATACGTGCACTCGAAAAATGGGCAGTAAAAATCGGAGGAGGAGAAAATCATAGATTTGCACTTTATGATATGGTTATGCTAAAAGATAATCATATCGATTTTGCAGGAGGAATAACAAAAGCTATAGAAAAAACAAAAAGATATTTACTAGATAGTAATTTGGATCTTAAAATCATTGTCGAAGCGCGGGACCTTAATGAAATAAAAGAAATACTAAAAACGCCGGGAGTGTATAGAATTTTAATTGATAATTTCAATTATGAGGATACAAGAAAGGCTGTTGAGTTGATCGGTGACACCTGCCTTACAGAGTCTAGTGGAGGAATTAATCAGAAAACAGTTCGCGAATACGCAGAATGCGGCGTAGATTACATTAGTAGTGGTGCTTTAACACATTCTGTACATAATTTGGATTTAAGCTTGAAAGCGGTATAGAATATGTCAAAAACGGTTGAAGATAAGCTTAGTAAAATCCCTGTAATCAGTATTTTGGTTAAAATAGGTAAGAAACTTATTCTTCCTGGATTTGAAGGTTTATCTGTATATGACTTGATTGAAATCTATGTTATTGGCATCATTAAAGGAACATTTTCTGCGAGAGCAAGTGCTATATCCTGGAGTTTTTTTCTATCTCTATTTCCGTTTCTATTATTTCTCTTGAACCTTATACCATATGTACCAATAGATAATTTTGAAAAGAATTTTTTTGAATTTGTTAATGGTGCTTTACCTAAGCAATCATCAGAATTTTTTTCTGGGATATTTCAGGATATAGCATCCAATCCAAGAGGAGGGTTATTGTCTACAGTATTTATATTATCAATACTGTTTATGACTAATGGAATTAATGCAGTTTTTTCAGGTTTCGAATATTCTTATCATGTAAGTCTTAATAGGAATTTTGTTAGGCAGTATGCGGTGGCGCTTGGGGTTTCAATAATTGTGGCATCTTTATTGCTTGTGACAGTAATAGGAACTTTATATTTTACATATTTAGTTGATAATTTGAATAAAATGGGAGTAGTAGACGACACTGTTTTTTGGTTAACAATAGGAAGATATTTATTATTTGTCTTTATGATATTTGTAATCATAGCCACATTGTTTTATTTTGGCACCTCAGAAGGAAGACAGAATAAGTTCTTTTCCCCGGGGGCTTTTATGACCACTTTTTTAATAATAGTTACAACATATTTATTTGGGATTTATATTGACAACTTTTCGAATTATAACCAATTATATGGATCAATCGGCGCAATGCTAATCCTGATGCTATATCTTTGGCTTAATGCCAATTTATTATTATTGGGATTCGAATTAAATGCATCCCTTAATCAACTTAGAAAAAACTTTGACTCATAAATATTAATACAAACACTTAATAATACTTAAAAATGAAAAAATTCAGCTTATTATTTTTTATCTTAATGTCCATTACTACATTCCAAGCTCAGACAGAAGTTGGTGATGCCACTCTTCCTAATACAGTAGAGTTTAATGGTGAAAATCTAACTATTAATGGAGCCGGTATCAGAGAGAAATACTTTTTTGATATTTATGCAGGTGGATTATACTTAAAAGAAAAAAGTAGTAATGCCAGTGCAATAGCAAAAGCAGATAACACCATGGCAATTAAATTACATATTCTATCCGGTATGATGTCTAGAAATAAAATGGCTACTGCACTTAGAGATGGTTTTAAGAAATCTACAAATGGAAATTTAAAACCATATCAAGAAAGAATAGATAAATTTATTGGTTTTATTAAAGAAGAGATAGAAGTTGATCAAATTTATGATATCGTTTATGAAAAAGGAAAGGGTAGTGTCATC
The DNA here is from genome assembly GCA_947500545.1 of uncultured Aquimarina sp. Lineage (GTDB taxonomy): Bacteria > Bacteroidota > Bacteroidia > Flavobacteriales > Flavobacteriaceae > Aquimarina. The sequence goes on from CANMSO010000001.1 coordinate 194,458, forward strand.
TATAAAGATGGTAAAGAAAGAGGTTTTGTAAAAGGATTAGATTTTAAAGAAGCACTTTTTAATATTTGGTTAGGAAATAAACCAGCAGATAAAGGACTTAAAAAAGCAATGCTAGGTTCTTTTTAAGACGAAAAGCTTGTTTTTACCGATAAAAAGCATTTATTTTGTGATTTATACACGTTTTCATTATGCAAGCATAGTAAATTATGCTATAGTTGTTGACCTGGAAATTAGTTATTAACTACCCCTATAAACCATAATTATAGAATGAAAAAAATTATCTTAGTATTAGTAGCATTAATTTCGTTGTCTACTGCTACTGCGCAAATCAGAGTTGGTAAAGCTGTTTTGCCTTATGAAGAAAATTTCGCTGACACCAATCTAAAATTAAACGGTGCCGGTATGAGAGAGATGCTTTGGATTGAATTATATGCAGGAGGACTTTATTTGCAGAAAAAAAATAAAGACCCTAAAGCTATATTAGATGCAAATGAAACGATGGCCATAAAACTTAACATTGTTTCAGGTTTTGTTACACAAAAGAAGATGATTAAAGCCGTACAAGATGGTTTTCGTAAAGCTACTTTTGGTAATACAAAAGCATTAGATGAGAGAATAAAGAAGTTTACTAGATTTTTTTCGGAACCTATTGTAAAGAACGACATTTTTGATATTGTTTATGTCAAGGATGAAGGAGTAAAAGCTTATAAAAATGGTAAAGAACTTGGGGTTATTGAAGGTCGTGATTTTAAATATGCATTATTTAAAATATGGCTTGGAGATGAACCTGCAAGTGAAAAAATTAAAAAAGGAATGCTTGGATTACAATAATTCAGTGTTTTTAAATTATAAATTGAAGCTACCCGGAATAAAACGGGTAGCTTTTTTGTTTTTATCTAATTTTATATATTGAACTCAAAATCACAAATAATTAAATAAATATGAATTTTTTTAGAATACTTCTTGTTTCATTAATAGTAATTTCTGGAACTGTAAATGTACAGGCTCAGGTAATAGGCAAATGGAAAACTATTGATGATAATACAGGGAAACCCAGATCTATTGTAGAGATTTACAAAAAAGGAGATAAGTTATATGGTAAGATTGCGCGTATACTAGACGAAGCAGAAAGAGGGAACCTATGTGAAGAATGTGAAGGAAGTGATTATAATAAACCTATAGAAGGTATGGTTATAATTAAGGATATGGAAAAAGATGGAGAGGAGTATGAAGATGGTACTATTCTGGATCCAGAAAACGGAAAAGTTTATCGTTGCAAAATATGGGTGGATGAAGAGAATCCAAAAGTATTAAATGTTAGAGGTTATATAGCTTTTTTGTATAGAACCCAAAAGTGGATACGAGTATAATTAAAACACTCCTTTCGTAGCTAAATAAAATTTTAACATTTTTTTTATGTTAGTTTTTTAAGAATTATTGAACTAAATCATGGTAATCTTTAAAAAAACTAAACCATGAAAAGAATAATTACTCTTACAATTGCATTGGCAATTAGTTCAATATCATTTTCACAAATCAGGATCGGAGATGTTGTCTTACCTTATAAAGTAAATTTTGAAGGAAAGGAGTTAACATTAAACGGTGCAGGAATGAGGTCGGTAATAGGAATTGATACCTATTCTGGTGGCTTGTATACAGAGAAGAAGTATACCAATGATAAGGATGTATTGGATTCTGATGAAAATATGTCTATTCGATTAAATATTGTATCCAAAAAAGTTAGTAATACCAGAATGGAGAAGATATTTAGAAAAGGTTTTGATGATGCTATGTACGGTAATACTAAAAATCTTGATGCAAGAATAGAAGACTTTTTGAAACTCTTTGATGCGGCCACAAATATTAATGATTATTATGATTTGGTATATCTTAAAGGAAAAGGAATCAAAACATATAAAAATGGAGAGGAAGTAGGATATATTGAAGGACGAGATTTTAAATATGCTTTGTTTAAAATTTGGTTAGGACATGAGCCAGCTTGTAAACTCATAAAAGGTGGAATGCTGGGGGCTAACGGATAGAAACACATTGATGAATAATAAAAAAAGCTCAACCATTAAATGGTCGAGCTTTTTTTATTATGAACATTATTTCATTTTCTATATACTAAACTTGTATTTTTGTTTGGTACACTTAACTATTTTGCTTTTCATTATAAATTGATAATGTCATATTTTATAGATGTAATTCTTCCCATACCACTCGATAAAGAGTTTACATATAGTATTAATGAAAATGAGGCTGCTTTTATAAAACCAGGAATGCGCGTAGCGGTTCAATTTGGAAAGAGTAAGATATACGCAGCTTTAGTAACCAAGGTTCATCAAAACCCTCCTTTAATTTATGAAGCCAAGGAAATAGAACATATTTTGGATGAATCACCAATTGTTACCAATGAACAATTGAAACTTTGGTCATGGATTTCTCAATACTATATGTGTACCCAGGGAGAAGTAATGAGGGCAGCGTTACCCAGTGCGTTTTTATTAGAGAGCGAAACAATTATTCATAAAAATGATAAAGCGATTATAGATGAATCTCTTCTCAAAGATGATGAATTCTTAATTTATGAAGCACTACAATATCAAAGTTTACTTCGGATACAAGAAGTCATGAATATCGTTAGCAAGAAAAATGTACTTCCGGTAATAAAAAGACTTATAGATAAGGGAATTGTTAATGTGCAGGAAGAGATTTACGAGCAATATAAGCCTAAAATAGTGAGATTTATTAAGCTTCATCCTAATTATATGAGTGAAGAGGCTTTAAAATCCTTGTTAGATGCAATGAGCCGCGCTCCAAAACAACGTGAAGTTATAATGCAATTGTTTACACTTCAGGCAAAAAGTACTAAGCCTTTAAAAGTAAGTGCTTTGATTAAGCAGTCAAATAGTTCTTCGGCCGTAATTAAGACTTTAATTGAAAAGGAAATTTTGCAAGAATATCATTTGCAAACGGATCGCGTGCAATATAAAGGGGATTCTCCAAGTAAAATAAAAGAACTTAATGAATATCAGCTTCAGGCATTTAAAGAAATCAAAGATTCTTTTGCATCAAAAGAGGTGTGTTTGCTTCATGGGGTAACTTCATCTGGAAAGACAGAGATTTATGTAAAGTTAATTGAAGAGGTTATTCAAGAAGGAAAACAAGTCCTGTATTTGCTCCCTGAAATCGCATTGACAACTCAGCTTATTAGTCGATTACAAGAATATTTTGGAGAGAAACTGACAGTATATCATTCTAAGTATTCTGTAAACGAACGAGTAGAAGCTTGGAATAATATTAAAAATAGAAAATCTAAGGCTCAAATAATTATAGGGGCGAGATCTGCAATATTTCTTCCATTTATTAATCTCGGATTAATAATTGTTGATGAAGAACATGAAAGCACTTTCAAACAATACGATCCCGCACCAAGATATCATGCGCGGGATACGTCGATAGTTTTATCTAAAATGTTTGAAGCGAAAGTATTATTGGGATCAGCTACCCCTGCTTTAGAGACGTATTATAATGCCCAACAGAAAAAATATGGATTGGTGCAACTTACCAGAAGGTATGGTGATGTGCTAATGCCGGAAATCAACTTGGTGGATATAAAGACCAAGTTCAAGAAAAAGGAAATGAACGGGCATTTTAGCGATACGCTATTAGAAAGTATCAAAGAAGCAATAAAAGAAGGAGAACAGGTGATTCTTTTTCAGAACAGAAGAGGATACTCTCCTGTAGTAGAGTGTAATACTTGTGGGCATTCGCCACAGTGTTCTAATTGTGATGTTAGCCTTACCTATCATAATCATAAAAATCAATTACGTTGTCATTATTGTGGATATAATATGGCTATGCTTCAGCAATGTATGGCATGTCATAGTACTGAGTTATCTACAAAGGGATTTGGGACAGAGCAAATAGAAAAGGAGTTACAAGAACTTTTTCCTGAGAATAACATTGCTAGAATGGATCAGGATACTACAAGAGGTAAATATGGTTATGAAAAAATAATAAACCGTTTTGAGCAAGGTGAGATTGATATTATGGTAGGAACACAAATGCTTTCAAAAGGTTTAGATTTTAGAAATGTAAGTTTGGTCGGGATTATGAACGCTGATAATCTTCTTAATTTTCCTGATTTTAGAGCACATGAACGAAGTTTTCAACTAATGCAGCAGGTTTCTGGTAGAGCCGGAAGAACCAAAAAAAGAGGAAAAGTTTTAATTCAAACCTATAATCCATATCATCAAATTCTACAACAGGTATCTGTTAATGATTACATGGGAATGTATACGGATCAAATCGAAGAAAGACATCAATATAAATATCCGCCTTTTTATAGAATTATAAAAATTACTGGTAAACACAAGGATTATAATAGGACAAATGATGCTATGAATTGGTTGGCTAAATCTTTAAAAAATATTTTTAAAGAAAATGTACTTGGACCAGAATTTCCGCCTATTTCAAGGATTAGGAATCAATATAACAAAAACGTTTTAATAAAGATCCCTCAAGGTCAATCTTTGGCGAAAACGAAAGATGCTATAAAGAAGATACAAGTTTCCTTTGCAAGTATAAAAGAGTTTTCAGGGGTAAGAATAATTATAAATGTAGATAATTATTGAATATAAAAAATCCCGCATAAAGCGGGATTTTAAAATTATTCTGTTACTCAGTAGCTTAGCTATTTAATGCTTCAATTAATGAATGTTTCTTATGTCTACTAAGAGGTATTTTTTCGTCAGCAATTTCGATATTTCGACTATTATAACGTTCTACCTTATCCAGGTTAACAATATAAGACTTATGAATTCTTAGAAAACGATCGCCAGGCAACTGTGCTTCAAAAGATTTCATAGTGGCCAAAACTACAATTGGATCACCTTCTTCCATGATTAGTTTAACGTAGTCACCAAGTGCTTCTACGTACTTAAGTTGGCTAAGGAATATTTTACGTTTTTTAAGATTACTTTTTACGAAGATATAGTCGTCATCTTCCATTGCTGCATGTTCAGTTCCTAAACGTGACATGCTTAAAGCCTTGTCTACAGCCGCATTGAATCGATCTTTTTTAAGAGGTTTTCTTAAATAATCTACTGCATCATAGTCAAAAGCTTTAAATGCATATTTTGTTTTTCCAGTAACAAAAATGATATGAGGCTTGTTTTCTAAATCGTCCAAAAGATCAAATCCAGTAAGAATCGGCATCTCGATATCTAGAAATAATAAGTCGACTTGAGTATCTAATAACCCATTCTTAGTCTCAATAGCATTATTCCACTCAGCCACTAATTCTAGTGACGAATGCTCATCTATAAGCTTTACTATTGCTAGTCTCTGTAGACGCGAATCATCTACTACTGCACATTTTAATTGAGATTGTTCCACTTGTATAGTGTTATATATTCTAATACAATATTAATGAATATATATTATTCTCACAAACAATTTTCGCTTTTTATCGATAAAAATAGTGTTTCGTCGAAGTGATAATAAGGTTTGAAAATCCAAAAAATAGTGTTACTTTTGCAGCCAAATTTAATTTAAATATAGATTTATTATGAATCAATACGAAACTGTTTTCATCTTGAATCCCGTTTTATCTGATGATCAGATAAAGGAAACAGTTAAGAAATACGAAGACATTCTTGTTTCTAACGGTGCCAAGATGATATCAAAAGAGGATTGGGGGCTTAAAAAGCTTGCATATGCAATCCAACACAAGAAAAGTGGTTTTTATCACTTATTTGAATACCAGGTACCTGGTGAAGCTATCAACGCTGTAGAAGTTGAGTTTAGAAGAGATGAGCGAGTAATGCGTTATCTTACTGTACGTCTTGATAAGCATGCAATTGCTTGGGCAGAGAAAAGAAGAACTAGAAACAAACAAAAAGCTTAATTATGTCATCTATAGAACAACAAGCTAAAGGAAAAAAAGATGGAGAGATCAGATATCTTACTCCTCTTAATATAGATACTACAAAAAATAAGAAGTATTGTCGTTTCAAAAAGTCAGGTATTAAATATATCGATTATAAAGATCCTGATTTCTTAATGGCATTTGTAAATGAACAAGGTAAATTGTTACCTCGTCGTCTTACAGGAACTTCATTAAAATATCAACGTAAAGTTAGTGTTGCTGTAAAAAGAGCAAGACACTTAGCTTTAATGCCATACGTTGGTGATTTATTAAAATAAAATTCGTCGTAACATTATGGAACTTATATTAAAGAGAGACGTTGAGAATCTAGGATTCACAGACGATGTAGTAGAAGTTAAAAATGGTTATGGACGTAACTATTTGATTCCTCATGGGTTTGCTGTATTGGCAACTCCTTCTGCAAAGAAAGTACTTTCTGAAACTTTAAAGCAACGTGCTTTTAAAGAAAAGAAAGAAATTGAGGATGCACAAAAAATAGCTAAAAAACTTGGTGGATTTGAAATCAAGATTTCTGCAAAAGTTGGATCTGGAGACAAATTATTTGGTTCTATATCTAACGCAGATGTTGCTGAGGCTTTTGCTAAAGAAGGTGTAGAAATTGAAAAGAAGTTTATTACAGTACCAGGTGGAACTATAAAACGTTTAGGTCAGTATGAAGCTTCAGTTCGACTTCACAGAGAGGTAATTGCTCCTGTGGCTTTCGAGATTGTTGCTCAAGCAAAATAAATGTATGTATAACGGTTAATAACTGTTTTATAATATTAGAAAAAATCGCTCATCTGAGCGATTTTTTTATTTTAAATTTATAAGGAATTCACATAAATCTTGTACTCAATGAAAAAAATTATCTTTTTAGTTTTTGTATTGATTGGTACTACAATCAATGCTCAGGTTACCACCTCTAATATTTCAGGTGTAGTAAATGATAATAATAATCAACTACTTCCAGGGGCGAATATTACTGCTGTACATCAGCCTACAGGTACTAGTTACGGAGGAGTCACTAATTTTGATGGCCGTTTTGATTTAATAAACCTTAGGGTGGGTGGACCATATAGGATAACCATAAGTTACGTGGGATTTAAGAAACAACTTATTGATGATGTTTTTCTTCAACTTGGTCAAACTTTTAATTTTGATGCCGTAATGGTTGAAGATGATAACCAACTTGAAGAAGTAATTATCACGTCCAACAAGAGTACAACTTTTAGTAGCGAAAGAACAGGTGCTGAAACTAGTATTGGTAGTAGAGAGTTAAAAGCATTGCCAACAATTACTCGTTCTGCAGCAGATTTTTATCGATTAGAGCCAACAGCATCAAGTAATGGTTCTTTTGGAGGAAGAAATGATCAGTTTAATAATTTTAGTTTAGATGGTTCTATTTTTAATAATCCATTTGGACTAGATGCTGCTACTCCAGGTGGTCAAACGAATGCGCAACCAATTTCATTAGATGCAATAGATCAGATCCAAGTTTCCACGGCTCCTTATGATGTTACCCAAGCAGGATTTACGGGTGCATCTGTAAACGCTGTAACCAAGAGTGGTACTAATACATGGAAAGGAACTGTATACGGTTTTTATCGTAACCAAGATATGACAGGGGATAAGGTTGGAGATGATGATATTATTGTGCCAGATTTGACACAAGCTCAATACGGAGTAAGTGTGGGAGGGCCAATTATTAAGAATAAACTTTTTGTCTTTGGTAACTTCGAGAAAGATGATCGTGAGGATTTGGGGTCAAACTTTTTGGCTGCAAGACCTGGGTTATCGGGTGCAAATGTATCTAGAGTAACCGCAGAAGACTTGGATTACGTATCAGAACAATTAAGGAATTTAGGTTACGATCCGGGACCGTATGAAGGATATACTCATGATACCGAATCTACAAAAGGAATATTAAAACTTGATTGGAATATTAATGATAATCATAGAGCAGCTATAATCTATAATTTTTTAAATGCTTCTAGAGATTTACCAGCAAACCCTGAAGCGATAGGGCGTAGAGGCCCCGACCTTACTACATTGCAATTTAGAAATTCGGGATATCGAATTAATAACAAAATAAATTCGTTTTTGGTAGAATTGAACTCGAATTTTGGGGGAAACATATCCAATAAATTTCAGGCAGGATATACATTTTTTGATGATAGTAGAGATCCTTTTTCGACACCAGCTCCTCCTATCAATATTTCACAAGATGGTGTGCGGTATATTGTAGCAGGACATGAGCCGTTTTCGATTAATAATAGATTAGAACAAAAAGTGTATCAGGTCACGAATAATCTTAATATTGTTTCGGGTAATCATACAATTACTCTTGGAGGTACTTTTGAACGGTTTGAGTTTGATAACTCTTTTAATTTAGGAGTGTATACTTTTTTCAATAATAGTGGCCAAGGTGTTGGTACATTTGCAGCAGATTTCTTTGGGGTAAGGATAGATCCTGGTAATCCACCGCCAGATCCAAGTCTTTTAAGTTTTGAAGAAGCAATCAATAATGGCCTTATTGCAGATGCTTTGGCAAATGCTCAAGGTGTATTTAATGCGAATAATGCAGCAGATAGTTGGGCCTTGGCAGAAACCAATGTAGGGCAGCTTGCATTTTATGCTCAAGATAAATGGAAAATGAACGATAAATTTACGCTAACCTATGGTCTTAGGATCGATCAGCCTTTATATTTTGATACCGAGGATAAAATAGCCGAAAATATAGAAAGAGCCGCCGGAGGAACGTTTCCAGACGGTAATTATCAGCCAGGAATTACTTATTTTGATGAAAACGGTAATGCTACTCAATTAAACAGCTTGGACCTGCCAACCAGAAGATTGTTGGTTTCACCAAGATTAGGGTTTAATTATGATGTAAAAGGAGATAAAACTTTCCAAATTAGAGGAGGTACGGGAATATTTACTGGGCGATTACCTTTTGTTTGGATAGGAAATCAAGTGGCAAACCCTAATTTCTTTTTCTATACGACATCGGCATCTAATTTCAGATTTCCGCAAGTGTTTAGAAACAGTTTAGGTATTGACTATAGGTTTAAAAATGGTATCGTAGCGTCAACCGATTTGATATATACCGAAGATATTAACGCCCAGATGGTAAGAAATTTTGGTTTAGGTACTCCAACAGGTACACTTAATGGTGTAGATGACAGGGCAGTTTATCAACTTTCTGATAGAGCCCTTAACGAATTTGGAGGACCTACTAATGCTTATGTGTTTACTAACACTAATGTTGGATATTCTTTTAATTGGTCTTTTAAATTACAAAAGAACTTTAATAACGGTCTTTTTGCTAGTATAGCTTATAATTATCTGGAGGCAGAGGATGCAAGTTCATTAGATGCCGAAATTTCTAGTGATGCTTTTGATAGAAATCCTGCGCTAGGTAATGTTAATCAAGCGGTAAGTTCTACAGCTCGTTATGGTGACAAGCATAGAATCATTGGTCAGATAAATAAGTCCTTTAGCTATGGTAAGAATAAGCAATGGAGAACATCTTTAGGGGCATTTTATGAGTATGCTCAAGGAGGGCGATTCTCATACACATATTCTGGAGATATAAATGGAGATGGTTCACCGCTAAACGATTTAATATATATACCAACACAAGCAGATTTGGCTACTTATAATTTTAGCGGAGCTACAATAGCAGAGCAGGAGGCTCAAAGAACAAGTTACGAGGCTTATATTCAACAAGATGAGTACCTAAGGGGGCGTAGAGGAGACTACGCAGAGAAATATGCTATTTTAAGCCCTTGGAGAGGCCGATGGGATGTTAAACTGTTGCAAGATTACGACATTAAGGTTGGTGATAGAACTAATACAATTCAGTTTAGTTTAGATATTTTGAACTTAGGAAACCTATTAAGTTCTGATTGGGGCGTGATCGAAATACCAGTAAATGATCAGCCTATAGGTGTTTCGGTAGACAATACGGGTACTCCTGTATATAGTTTTGATACTTCTCAAACAAAAACGTTTGGAAATGATTTTAGCCTTGATTCTAGATGGCAGGCTCAAGTTGGCTTAAGATATATTTTTAATTAATTCTAAAATACCTTCAATTATAAAAAATCCGATCTCCATTTTTAAGGTCGGATTTTTTATTTGTTATATTTTTGCAGTCAATTTTTTTATGATGAAATACGCAAGACTTACAAAAGAGCAATTAGAAGAATTACATGTTGAGTTTATTAACTTCTTGGCTACACAATCTATTACGGGTGATGAGTGGGAGGATATTAAAACAAACAGACCCCAAGTAGCAGAAGAAGAGATTGATATTTTCAGTGATTTGGTATGGGAGAAAGTTTTATCTGGAGCTCAGTTTTTGGAGCATTTTTCTAAAAATCAGATCCACTTGTTTGAGTTAAAAGAGGATCAAATGCTTCTTATTGCTATAAAAGTAAATAACGAGTCGATTGATGTTACTACAAAAGAAGGTTACAACTGGTTGCGGGATAACCTAATCAATGACGAGGTTGTTTTTTACAACGCTTCAAAAGAATATAATGAAGACAAAAACTTGGATAAGTTTAAACTGATAATGCAGGGAGCAAATATCACCAAGGGAGAATTATATCATTATTTTTCTGAATTAATTCAAAACAGGAATCAATAAAAGTCGTTTTACGCTACTGTAATATGTGTTCTTGCTTTTTGTAGAAATTTTTCTTATTCGTATCGTAAAGATTCAATAGGGTCTTGTTTTGCTGCTTTTACCGCAGGATATAATCCAGATACTACGGCTGTTAGAAAAGAAGTTACAACTGCGGCTATAATTGCTAGCCAAGGAACTATAAACTCCAAATTAGAAAGAGAGGCAACGAGCGCTCCTACCGCAATACCAAGAATAATACCTAGTACACCGCCAAATTGACCAATAATTACAGTTTCTAAAAAGAATTGCCCCGATATTGTATGTCTTTTTGCTCCCAACGCTTTTCTAACACCTATTTCTCGAGTGCGCTCTGTAACCGAAACCAACATAATGTTCATTAATGCTATAGAAGATCCAAAAATCGTAATAATACTTATTATCCAGGCGGCATAGTACAGATAGGAAGTGATACTCGAAATCCGATTTAGCAGATCATCACTGCGTTCAAGCCCAAAATTATTTTCTTCTATTGGATTGAGACCTCTAATATTTCTGAAGGTAATAATAGCTTCGTCTTGAGCACCTTCCATAAATTGTTTGTCATCTACTTTTACACTAATGTTATAGTTTATGTTGGGAAGTGTGAATATAGAGCGTGCTAATTGTAATGGAATAAGAACTTTTAAGTCTTGATTATTTCTAAAGGTAGCTCCCTTGCTTTCTAGTAATCCAATAACCTTAAATTTCACTCCTCTGATGCTTAGAGTCTTGCCTATGGGGTCCGTGTTTTTAAATATATTTTTTTTAAAATCTGAACCAATCAAACATACATGATTATTGTTTTCTATATCAAAAAAAGTAAAATTTCTTCCTTTGTCAATTTCAGTTCCAGTGTTTTCAAGATAATTTTCATTCACACCAAGTACAGAAGCTTCTGGATCTGTTTTTTCGTTTTCAAATTTTACTTCAGCACCACTTGTTCCAGTAAATGAAACCGAAGTTTTGGAATAAGGATATTGAAATTTGTTATTAAACTGCCTGACATTACGGTAACTGATAATAGGGTTTATTTTTTCTCGATCTCTATTGTTTCTAGTCGCAAATTCATAACGCTGTATATTAAATGTATTAGCACCCATAGACGCAAAGTCACCTGCGATTGTTTTTTCTAATGCCCCTAAAAATGTAAGAATAGCCACTAGCGCAGTAATTCCTATTGCTATAATTAATACAGTAAGAATAGTTCTTAATACCTGACCCTTTATTGAGTCCATTGCAATGCGAACATTTTCTCTGAAAAGTGAAAACATAATGAGTATGTATAGTGTGTTTCTAGTATTGGACTAAAAAAAGTATTTAAAGTTACTGAAAAAACTAGATTTTTTATGTTTATAGGAAATGTCTTTATACTTTTTTTAGATATTTGCAGCCTTATAAGAAAGGAGCTTTAAGTTTCAGAGTAAACAATTGGTACACTGAATCCCTAAAACGCTGACCTTAAACCGTAAATTAACGAAATGGCACAAAAACCATCAATACCAAAAGGAACACGTGACTTTTCTCCAATAGAAGTGGCGAAGAGGAATTATATAATGAACACCATTAAGGAGCAGTTTCAAATATTTGGTTTTCATCCAATAGAGACTCCCAGTTTTGAGAACAGCGATACGTTGATGGGAAAGTATGGGGAAGAAGGAGATCGGTTGATATTTAAAATATTAAATAGTGGAGACTATCTGAAAAAAGTAGATGATAACTTATATGCTAGTAAAGAAAGTAATAAAATTACTGCTAGAATAAGCGAGAAAGCACTTCGATATGATCTTACCGTCCCTTTTGCTCGTTATGTAGTGCAACATCAAAATGAAATCGATTTTCCTTTCAAAAGATATCAAATTCAACCAGTATGGCGGGCAGATAGACCTCAAAAAGGAAGGTTTAGAGAGTTTTTTCAATGTGATGCAGATGTCGTTGGGAGTACATCCTTATGGCAGGAGGTTGACTTTATTCAGTTGTACGATAATGTTTTTACAAAACTAAATCTTCAAGGAGTTACAATTAAGATTAATAACAGAAAAATACTGTCAGGTATAGCCGAAGTTATAGGAGCGAGCGATAAATTAATAGATTTTACGGTTGCATTGGATAAGCTTGATAAGATAGGAGAAGACGGGGTTAAGAAAGAAATGAGCGATAAAGGAATTTCTGAAGCCGCTATTGAGAAAGTTAAACCTCTTTTTAATTTTACAGGAACTACATCAGAGAAGATTAATAAACTTAAGGATTTATTAGCCTCTTCAGAAGAAGGGATGCAAGGAGTAGAGGAGTTGCAATTCATTGTCAATACAATTAATGAAATCCCTCTGCAGACTGCTAATTTGGATCTTGATGTTACCCTTGCCAGAGGATTAAATTATTATACTGGAGCAATTTTTGAAGTTTCAGCTCCGAATACCGTTAAGATGGGTTCTATAGGAGGAGGTGGAAGGTATGATGATCTTACAGGAATTTTTGGATTGAAAGGGGTAAGTGGAGTAGGGATTTCTTTTGGACTGGACAGAATATATTTGGTTATTGAAGAGTTAAATCTGTTTCCAAAAACCGTAGCACCTTCAACAAAAGCATTGTTTATTAATTTTGGCGAAGTAGAAGCGCTCTATTGTATGAAAACAATAAACTTACTGAGAAAAGAAGGAGTGATAGCAGAACTTTATCCAGACAATGCAAAAATGAAGAAGCAAATGGGATATGCAAATAAGAAGGAAATTCCATTTGTTATACTTGCAGGCACTTCAGAGATTGAAAATAAAACATTTACTGTAAAAGATATGAAGTCTGGTTCTCAGGAAGAAATTAATTTTGAGGATTTAAAAGTGCTTTTAAGATAAAATTTTAGTAAATTAATACTTCTTAAATTTAAGATTTGTATTACAAAAAAATCTTTTTAATCAAGTATAACCCTAAAATTAAAATTATGAAAAAGACGATTTTGACTACTTTTCTTTGCCTACTACTTGTGTCTGTAATTTCCTGCAAAAAAGATCCTAAAACCGATAAGTTAGATGCAGTAGAGGTTGTTCAAGATTCAACAGATGTCACCATAGAAGAAGTCGTTGAAGAGAAAAAACCTGTGGTCAAGAAAAAGAAGAAAACGACTAAGAAAAAGAAGAAAAAGAAGAAAAAAACCGTGGTTGATGGAGCTATGCGCATTCCAGGGACTTCTATTAGTACAAACAATTCTTATTCAAAAAAGTATATAAGAGATTATGAAAAGTATGTAAGAAATTATAAAAAAGCTGTAGAAGCACATGATATGGACTCTTTTCTTAAATTAAGTAGTGCTAGTAGTGATCTTTCTAGGCAATATAATCGCCTTATGAACATACTTCCTGGTGAAGAAATTGAAAAGTTGAGTGAATATATGCAGCTAAAATCAAAGCAAATTAATGAGCTATCTTCAAAGATGTGATTATAAACATTGTATACAATATATTTGAAAAGCATCCTGAGTTGACTCAGGATGCTTTTTTGTTAATTCAAAACATGTTTCTTTCTTATTGTATTTATCTCTTTTTTTAAAGAGTTTTTCTTGTACTTTATATTTTTCTACTATAAGATTTCTGATTATATCATTTTAATAATTATGATTATTAAAAACGGGGCTATTAACTCATTTAAAATGGGGTTATCAACTTCTAAATATATTAAATAGGTTAAGTAAGTTTAATAAATCAAAAATGAGGAGTATGAGTGATATTAAATTTATTAATAATAATGAGATAGAAGCAGAATGCTTTTCTCTCAAATTAACAGGTGCAGATTTGAAGATAGATTACTCACCAAGAAGAGAGAATAACTCACCAAATAGAAGAGCCTTGGTTCATGATTATAATGATGGACTCACAATAAACTGGGCAGGGGATTATCCAGGGGGCATTACATTGAATGGAGATGTAAAAATCTCAAAGATGTCGGGTACTCATCTTCGGATACATCATCATGATTTACATTTAGATAATGAAAACCGGAGAAATTCTTCTTCTGGGTCAAGACGTGCTTTGGTACATGATTTTAATGATGGGTTGACTATTAACTGGGCGAATGATTATCCGGCAGGTGTAACGATTCGAGGAGATGTAAAATGCCCTGAAGGGCTTATTGTAAGTGGTCAAGATATCATTACATTGATTGAAGATATGCAAAATACAATTCAAAACTTGACAGATCGTATAGAATCAATAGAAGCAGGGGGTTAAAAAAAAAGAAATATGTTATCAGTAAAAAGGGCACTTTCATGCATTGGGAGAGGAAATGGAACTTCTATTCTCAGAGATTTATTTGGGTACTGGGTTGTGCCTAAAGAAATTTCTGTTAAAGATCAGATAGAAGCTTTAGAAAATGAACATTATCATGTGAATGTGATAAGGGTAGCTCCCGAAGAGTATTTTAGTGGAGCGGTTAAGCAGATTTGTTATTCGTTACAGATTACAAGAGAGATTTTTTCAAATGTTAATTTTGGTATAGGAAGAGTAGAGTGGTACGAAATATCTGCAGAACAGGCTGGTGACTTAGCAATTACTGATAGCGAAGGGGAAGCTCAGGAATTGACAGAAGATTGGACTGTTCAAAACGATGGCCTTGATCTTTTTGTAGTAAGGTTAATGACCGATACTGACGGGTGGTCGGCTGTTAACGGTAGTTGTGATAAAGATAGTAAGGGTTTTACAGGGTCTGTAGTAGAACTATATGAAGGAAATGATGATTATGCAGCAAATGGCTTTGCTCATGAAATGGGACATTATCTTGGGTTAAGTCACATTTCTAATAGTACCAATTTTATTGGTAATAATGGAGCGTCTAATAGTAATACGGGGATACTAAATTCTCAAGGAGTGACTATGAAGGAGCACTGTTTTGTTAAAAATCCATGTAACAATGAAGCTTGAACTAATAATTAATTGATGAGTCAGTTATGAAAAATAATATTCAATATTTACTAGACTATAAACATAAAATCACGCAAGAGCTGCTTGAGAAATTGACAAAAAAAGATATTCAGAAATTATTTGAATTGTTTAAATCAAGAAAAGCAGGAATTCATTTAAAGAAGATTATTATTATATTATCGAGTATAGCACCAGATTTAATGAGGAATGAATTAGTAAAAATTCTTATGGACCCTACCCAAGAAGAGTATTTTCGAATTTTATCTGCAAGCTGTCTAAATAATATTTATGACGATAAAACGGAAGAAATATATCATAAAGTTCTTTCAGGAAAGCAATCTATTGCCTTACAAATGAAACTCATAAAAGGCTTGGGGAAATTTGGAACAAAAAAATCACTTCCAATAATTAATAAAAAGTCTAACATACAACAAATACAAGGAGTAATTAATCTTACAGAATTATTGATATCTAGTAGAAACAAAGTATTGAGCTCCATAAAATTTGACATATCGCAACAATATTTAGATCCAATTGGTAAAAAAGAAAAAATTACACCTGTAGAAGATGAACATATTTTGCTTCAGAAATCAGATTATTATGGACTTAAAACTTCTCAGAAGGGATTTAGGTATAAATGTGGAGTATTTGATTTTTTTATTTTAAATAATAAAGAATTGGATATTAAACAAACAAGTCACATGCAACTTAGCTCAATAATTGCATCAAAATCAAGATATTGTAATGAGTATTACACGAAAATGTTAGTGTTTCTATTACCAAAAGAGAAAGAGGAGAGCAAAATTGTAGTGTTTAGAACTAATGGTTTATTATCTTATGGAGGCAGTTTGCAAAGAGATGGAAGTTTTGTATTAAGAAATGTTAAAAAATTTGCTAACGATCAAGTCTATATCAAAGGAAAGTATAAAAAAGGTAAATTGGTTTTTGAGGAATTTTACTCTAGTAATAAGTTAACGAGAAAAAAAACACCTACAAAGACATTGACTATACGTTGATGTGAAAGGGAAAATACTATATGATAATAAAAAAGCTCCTGTTTTCAGGAGCTTTTTTTGTAGCGAGAGGGGGGCACGATCCCCCGACCTCCGGGTTATGAATCCGACGCTCTAACCAACTGAGCTACCTCGCCATATTCTTTCATACTTAAGACAAATTTGGTATTAAAAGTGTTTTAAACAAAACTTACTTTTTTATAGTATGTCTTAAGAGGGTGCAAATATAAAAACAAAATAGATTGACGCAAACAATAATGCATAATTAATTTTTTTTTCATTGTCCTTTTAAAGTCGGTAATTAATCTATATATTGGCTTACCAACAATTAATGATATGTCTGAAAAAACAAAATATGAACTTGAATTTGTGGTACAGTCTTCACCGCAATTATTATATCAATATATATCCACACCTTCGGGACTCTCAGAATGGTTTGCTGACAATGTAAACTCAAGAGGTGAATTATTCACATTTATATGGGATGACTCTGAGGAAGAAGCTAAACTTTTGAGTAAAAAAAGTGGTGAGCGTATAAAATTTAGATGGGTAGCCGATGAAGATGATGGAAACGATTATTTTTTTGAATTACGTATTCAGGTAGATGAAATTACAAAGGATGTTTCTCTAATGGTTACGGATTACTCTGAAGACGATGAGATGGATGAAAATAAAATGCTTTGGGATAACATGATAAGTAACCTAAAACATGTATTAGGCTCTGCATAATTCTTCTTTTTTTTGATTTAAATTTTACTCCCCATAAAAGATAAATGTTTATGGGACTTTTTTTATGGTTAATCTTAATGGTAATTTACTAGAGGACAGCAAAGCTACCCTTAGTTTAAAAAATAGAGGGTATGCCTATGGGGATGCCCTGTTCGAAACGATTCGAGTTAATTCTGGAGATATTTTGTTTTGGGAAGATCATTATTTTAGATTAATGGCTTCTATGCGAATTCTAAGAATGCAAATTCCTATGCAATTTACTCCTGAATTTCTTGAAAAAGAGATTTCTGGTCTTATTAAAGAAAATGGGCTAAGCAACTCTTCTGCTAGAGTAAAACTTATGGTGCATAGAGTTTCTGGCGGATTGTATACTCCTACTTCTAATGAGGTAGAGTATTCGATAACGACATCACGATTGGATTCAGGGTTTTATCAAATTATAGATCAGGCCAATGAGGTTACTCTTTTCAAAGACCACTATATTATTGCTGATCTTCTTTCAACATTAAAATCAAACAACAAAATAGTTAATGTTTTAGGAGGGATTTTTGCTGCAGAAAATGGTTTTGATAATTGTTTGTTGATGAATTCTAATAAGATGATTATCGAGGCGTTAAATGGTAATTTGTTTCTAGTAAAAGATAATAAAATAAAAACTCCACCTATATCGGATGGGTGTCTTAAAGGTGTGTTACGAACACAATTATTAAGAATTCTTGAAAAATTACCAGAGTATGAAGTAGAAGAAGCTTCTGTTTCTCCTTTCGAATTACAAAAAGCAGATGAGTTATTTATTACAAATGTTGTTGGCGGAATTCAACCAATTACTAAATTTAGAAAAAAAGAATACGATACTAAGATAAGTAGGAGGTTATTGGGAGTCTTAAATGCAAGTATACGCTTAGGAAACTAATTAATTGTAAGTTGGATTTTCTGGAGCATTGGACCAAAGCATATATTCACCACCTAGTTCAATCATTTTTTCTTTCCAGAAAGTGTCATAAGATTTTCCAAAAATGTTTTTACTATAATTATTCTCTACTATGACCCATGAATTTGCTTCTAGTTCTTGATTAAGTTGTTCAGAGTCCCAACCAGAGTATCCTAAAAAAAACCGAATTTCGTTGGCTGTAATTTTGTTTTCGGCAATTAGTTTCGAAACTACCGCAAAATCGCCTCCCCAATAAATCCCTCCAGATATTTCTACACTATTAGGGATTAAATCAGGAATTTTATGTATAAAATATAGATTATCTTGTTCAACCGGTCCTCCGTTATAGATTTTAAATTCTGCTTCGATTTCTGGTACAAGATCGGCAAGAAGATATTCAAGTGGTTTATTCATGATAAAACCAATAGATCCCTGCTCGCTATGATCCGCAAGTAGAACTACAGAGCGATTAAAAGACACATCTCCAATAATAGATGGCTCTGCTATTAAAAGATGTCCTTTTGAGGGTTGAAGTGATATCATATAATGATTTTGATTATCTTAAAGCTAAATAATTATTTCTAATAATCAAAGTGGATGAGCTTTTTTTGTGGTAAAACCATAAAAAAAGCCTCTAATTAAAGAGGCTTTTAAATAATATCGAAAACGAACTGATTAGTTTACTGAACTTGATAAATCAGCTCCAGCCTTAAACTTAACAACGTTTTTAGCAGCGATTTTGATAGTCTTACCAGTTTGAGGGTTTCTACCTTCTCTTGCAGCTCTTTTAGAAACTGACCAAGATCCAAATCCTACTAAAGAAACACGAGCCCCTTTTTTAAGAGCTCCTTCAACATTTCCTAAGAAAGATTCTAAGGCTTTTTTAGCCGCTGCTTTAGTGATTCCAGCATCAGCTGCCATTGCATCGATTAATTCTGTTTTGTTCATAATTCTGTTTTTAAATTAATTGTTGGTTAAACCAATCTTTATGTTAAACGCTCTACAAATTTATACGGATTTATGATTCATGCAAGGATTAGCCCAGTAAATACAGGGTTTTGTTGATAACTCAAGGCGATTGTTAATAAACAACTCTGTTTTTTTATGAATTTTTAAATCTCATCAATCCATAAGCCTTACAACATTTTGGCATCTCGGTAAAAATTATAACCATTTAGTAGCGCTCTACCTTGCATAGCCCTTTTTCCCGGTAGTTGAAGTTGGTCTATAATAAGGTATCCTTTTTTTACTGCTACCTTAATTGTAGAATCTTCAACAATGATTTTTCCAATGTCAAAATTATGTACCTCTTCTACCGGAGTAGCCTGGTAAATTTTTACATTTTGCACATTACCATTATTAAGTAACTCACACCAAGCGGTTGGATAAGGACTTAAGCCTCTAATCAAGTTATTAATAATTCTAATATCTTCTGACCAGTCTATTTTGGTGTTTTCTCTATTTAATTTATATGCGGTTTTAAAGGTGGTGTCTTTGGGTTGAGCTTTTACAATAACTTCGTTACTTTCTATGGCTTTTAAGGTTTGTATGACAAGTTGCGAACCTTCTACCATTAATTTATCATGTAATGCTCCTGCGGTATCATTATCTTCTATTTTGACTTCTTTTTGAAAGATAATATGGCCGGTATCTATTTTTTCGTCAATAAAAAAAGTGGTTACTCCTGTATTTTTCTCTCCATTGATTATTGCCCAGTTAATAGGAGCAGCACCTCTATAATCTGGTAAAAGAGAAGCATGTAAATTAAAAGTACCAAATTCTGGCATGTCCCAAACTACTTTTGGTAGCATTCTAAAGGCTACTACGACATTTAAGTTTGGATTTAAGTTTTTCAATTCTTCTAGAAATGTATCATCCTTTAGGTTAGTAGGTTGTAGAACATTAAGATTTTTAGATAGTGCATATTCTTTAACGGCTGAAGCTTTTAGTTTTCGACCTCTACCTGCAGGTTTATCTGGAGCCGTGATAACACCAACTACATTAAACTTGTGTTCTATTATGGTTTTTAAGGTTTCGACAGCAAAATCTGGGGTCCCCATAAATATGATTCGTAAGTCTTTCATTATTTATACTAGTTGATAGTTATTGTCAGGATTGATTTTTATAATATGATGTGCATTCATTTCTCTTAACACTGCTAAGATCGATTTCTCTGGGTATTCGAGTTTTGAAATCAAATCCCTTGAAGATAATTTTTTTTCTTGTAAAAGCCTTATAATATCTTCTTGTATTTTGTTTTGATTGTGTTTTGTTTGGTTTTCTTTTTTGCTAATACAAAAACTACAGATTCTACAATCGTTACTATTTTCTTCACCAAAATAACTCAGAAGCTGTTTGCTTTTACATTGAGTATTGTTTTCAGTGAATTTTAAAATTGCTTTTACTTTTTCAATTTTGGAATTATTTTGGGCTATTAAATGATGTTTTACTCTATTAATAGTGCGCTCATCTTCTCTTGGGACTAAAAATATTATCTCAGCGTCGGATAGTGTATGATTAAATTGAAGTAATTCTAATTCATGAAGTTTGTTTAATACTACTATCACTTCCTTTTCGGAAGTATTAACTTTTGAAGCTATCATAGGTATATTTATGTTAACCTCTTCATCAAAAATACCTCCATAGGTTCTTAGGATGGCTTTAACGACCATCTCATATTTTTGGTTTTTTTCTAGAAACGCGAGAAGTTGATTCCCTGTAGAAAGGATTTGTAGACTGCTTTTTTGAGTAAATCGTTGTGTAAACTTAATTACCCCGCAGCGATCCATAAATAGCAGTGCGTTATATGCAAGAAGCATATTAATAGCGTACGTTGTGCAAAATGTATTGAAATCGAATTGATAGACAGTTTGCTCTCCTTCTCCGTAGGATACTTGAAAATAGTTACAAAGTTTTCGGTATATCAATTTTACGGCATCAGCATCTGGTAGTACTTTAATAAATTGATTATTTAACCTTTGTTTGTCATTTTGATTTTTTAAAAGAAAAGCGAATGATTTTTTTCCATCTCTTCCAGCTCTTCCGGCTTCTTGAAAATAACTCTCTATACTTTCCGGAATATTATAATGTATTACTGTACGTACATTTGGTTTGTCGATACCCATTCCAAAAGCATTAGTCGCTACCATTACTCTTACCTCTTCGTTTAGCCATTGTTTAAAACGCTTTGTTTTCTCTTGTGAATTTACTCCACCATGATAAAAGGCACTGGGATAACCGCTTTGATTAAGAAAATCACTAAGTTCAACAGCAGATTTTCTATTTCGCACATATACTATTGAAGTTCCAGGGTATTTCTCCAGAATCTGCTTGATTTTATATGCTTTATCTACCGATTCTATGACCATGTAACCCAAATTAGGCCTAAAAAATGATTGTCTCAAAACATTTGGCTGAAAAAGATCCAGTTCACTAATTACGTCATCAATCACTTTGGTAGTGGCAGAAGCAGTTAAGGCTATTATAGGGGTAGTGGGATGTAAGTCTCTTAAAATCTTAACCTTTTTATATGATGGTCTAAAATCATTACCCCATTGTGAAATACAGTGAGCTTCATCAACCGCGATTAAATTAATATTCATTCGTTTTAATCGTTCTTGAACAAGCTCTTGTTGCAATCGTTCTGGAGAGAGATAAAGAAACTTGTAATTACCATAGATGCAATTGTCAAGAAGTGTGTCTAATTCTGAATATTTAATCCCGCTTGGTAAGGCTATAGCCTTTATTCCTCTTTCTTGAAGATTTTGTACTTGGTCCTGCATTAATGCAATCAACGGGGAAATTACAATACATATCCCTTCCTTTACCAAAGTTGGAACCTGAAAGCAAATTGATTTTCCTCCTCCAGTTGGTAGCAAAGCAAAAGTGTCATTACCATCAAGGACAGAGTTAATAATTTCTTCCTGAAGTGGTTTGAAACTATCAAATCTCCAATATTCCTGTAATATTTGATGAGGAGATTTTGTCAACCTATGTTATGTTTTTAAGAATAAAGTTGTAACGTTCTTTAACTGTTCCAAAAGGTACTTCTATACAATCATACCCTAGTGTGCTATAAGTGTCTAGTAAATGATTATGAATTTCTTTGGCCTGCTCAAAACTTTCATATCGCTCATCATCAGATGTATAGATTTCTTGCCATGGTGGCAATAAAAAAACAGAGTCATACATGTTGTTCTTACATGCATCAATAAAATCATTTCCGTAAGACTGATCAAAGTAACTCATATAAGCCAAAACATCAGGAATTCCTCTGTCATAAAAAAGAATATCTTGATTTTTGGACATTGCATCTGTAAACTGTTTGATTCTACTATTTAAGATCTGTGTATTAAATTCATAAGGATCAGAAACAGATACTATGGGGTTAGATATTATAGTAGTAGCGCTATCTTTATTCTTTGCTTCCTGAGTCATAGTTCGTATAACTTCATGAAAACAAAAGTAATTCGCCTTTTCCAGGGAAACGATTACAGAAGTTTTACCAGTTCCTGGTCCTCCTGTGATTACAATTCTTTTTTTGACCAAAGTAATAAGTTTGCTACAAATCTCGGAATTATAAAGGGATTATAAAAATACTATTAAGATAAGTATAAAGCTCTGTTAAAGTTGAATTTGTCGAAGTGAATTTTTAGTAACTTCAATAGCAATTCATGTATGATTGCTTTATTTAGATTAATTAAATATAAATCTCAAAAAATAAAACTCATGCCGGTTTACAATTTAAAAATTAATGGAAAACCTCATACTGTTGAGGCAGACCAGGATACCCCTCTTTTATGGGTGCTTAGAGATCATTTAGATATGGTAGGCACCAAATTTGGCTGCGGTATTGGTCAATGTGGTGCTTGTACTATTCACATAGACGGATCCGCCACCAGAAGCTGTTTACTTCAAGTTTCTGCTGTGGGAGATATGGAAATTACTACAATTGAAGGTTTGTCTGAAGATATTTCGCATCCAGTACAGCAAGCCTGGAAAGAGATTGATGTGCCTCAATGTGGATATTGCCAGGCAGGGCAAGTAATGTCTGCTGCCGCTTTTCTTAGTCAAAATAATAATCCTAATAAATCAGAGATTAGAGATGCTATGAGTGGTAATATATGCAGATGTGCTTCTTATAATAGAATAGAAAAAGCTGTAGAACTTGCTGCTAGTAAAATGAGCTAACCAACCCATTTAAAATTCAATAAAATGAAACAAATAGTATCACCTTCCTTTAGTAGAAGGTCTTTTATAAGAACATCGGCGCTTGCTGGTGGCGGAATATTAATTGGGTTTAATCTTTTTCAGGCTTGTAAGCCGGAAGCTGCACCTCCAGTTGATGTTTCTAAGTTGAACTTCAATGATTTTAATGCATTTATAAAAATAGCAGATAACGGAATGGTAACGATCTTTTCACCAAATCCAGAAATTGGACAAGGTGTTAAAACATCGATGCCTATGATTATAGCAGAAGAGCTTGATGTTACTTGGGATAATGTACATGTCGTTCAAGGGGCGCTGGATACGAATAATTTTACTCGACAAGTTGCGGGAGGAAGTCAATCAATACGATTTGGTTGGGAACCCCTGAGACAAACAGGAGCAACAGCCAGACAAATGTTAATCAATGCTGCTGCTGCAAAATGGGGTGTAAATGCTTCAGAATGTAAAACAGAAAACGGAGTTATTATAAATGCTAATGGTGATAAACTGGGGTATGGCGAAGTTGTTAAAGAAGCAGCTGCGTTAGAAGTGCCCGAGAATGTAACTCTCAAAGATCCGAAAGATTTTAAAATTATAGGTAATGACGCGAGCAATGTAGATATTGATAAAATTATAACCGGTAAATCTCTTTTTGGCCTGGATTATAAAGAGGAAGGTATGATGCATGCAGTTGTATTAAGACCTCCTGCTTTTGGTAAGAAATTAGTAGATTTTGATGATACAGCTACCAAAGCTGTTTCTGGTGTTCTTGAAGTAATCAAGTTTGGTGACAAGGTTGCCGTCCTGGCTAAAGATACATGGTCTGCAATGAAAGGTAAAAAAGCACTTAAAGCCAATTGGACATCGGACTCAAAGTTGGAAAGTACCGAAGAACATGATAAAATACTAACAGGTCTTCTTAATGGTACAGCGTTTAAAACTATGAGAGCAGATGGAGATGTTAAAAAAGCATTTGCCGCTGCCGATAAAGTGATCGAAAGAACATATGAGTCTCCTTTTTTACCACATAATTGTATGGAGCCAATGAATTTCTTTGCCGATGTTACTTCAGAAAAGGTTCGTCTAGTTGGGCCTATTCAAACTCCAGAACGTACAGCAAGTAGAGTTGCCGAATTATTAGAGCGAGATGTTAAAGATGTTTCAGTAGAAATGACTAGAATGGGTGGTGGTTTTGGTAGACGTTTATATGGTGATTTTGCATTAGAAGCTGCAGAAATTTCAAAAATTGCACAAAAACCTGTAAAAGTAATTTACTCACGCGAAGATGACATGTCTGTTGGGATTTATAGACCAGCAATAAAATACAAGATAAGTGCATCTGTAAAAGATGGAGAGATTACAGGATACCATCTTAAAGAAGCTTCGGTGAATTCAAATATGTATGGGTTGATCCCTAATTTTTTCCCTGCAGGAGCCATAGAAAACTATCAGGTAGATGTGGCTAGTTATGATAGTAACATTACTACCGGAGCTTGGAGAGCACCTTATACTAATTTTTTATCATTTGCCGAACAAAGTTTCTTTGATGAATTAGCAGAAATTTTAGAGATTGATCGTATAAAACTTCGTTTGGATTTACTCCAAAAAGTTAAAGGTACTACCGATGATAGAATTCAATACTCGCCAGAACGATTAGAGAATGTGATAAAAGTTGCAGTAGATAAATCGGGATGGGGTAATGCCAAAGAAGGAGTTTATCAAGGATTTAGCGCCTATTACTGTCATAATACTCATGTAGCAGAAGTAGCAGATGTTGTTCTTGAAAACGATATCCCGGTTGTAAAAAAGGTTACTTGTGTGGTAGATTGTGGAATCGTGGTAAACCCTCTAGGAGCCAAAAATCAAATTGAAGGAGGCGTTATTGATGGTGTTGGTCATGCTATGTATGGTGATTTCTCATTTGAAGATGGAGAGCCGCAGGACAAAAACTTTAATACCTATCGTTTAATTAGAATAAACGAAACTCCTATAGTTGAGACTCATTTTATAGAAAGTGATGTTGCACCCACTGGACTTGGTGAACCTACATTACCACCAGCAGGAGCTGCAGTTGCGAACGCAATCAAAGCTGCCAAGGGTATACGACTGTATAAGCAACCATTTATAAAACATATGAAAGCAAAAGCTCCATTAGGATAGTATTTTTGTATGACACACGAATTCAAAGAAATTGTAGAATCCTATAGTATAGCCAAACAGCAGGGGATACCTGCTGTGATGGCTACTGTAGTTGATGTAGAAGGGTCGTCGTATAGAAGGCCAGGAGTTGGGATGCTTATTCTTCAGACTGGAGATACAAAAGGAGCGGTTAGTGGCGGATGTGTTGAAAAAGAAGTTTTTCGTCAGGCCCAATCTGTTTTCGAATCTGGTATTCCAAAAGTTATGACGTATGATGGTAAGTATAGGTTGGGATGTGAAGGAGTACTTTATATTTTAATTGAAATCTTTGATGTTTCTGACCTGGTTATTGACAGAATTCGAGAGCAATTAAAATTGAGAAAACCTTTTGAAATAAAATCATACTATTCTACTGAAAAGAGAGACCTTGAAATTATGGGTTCTGTAGTTCAGTTTGAAGGTGATCAAGAATTTGTTTTTTCGAACAGAGTTAATACCTACTCAATAAAACAAGAAACTTCTACGGCTTGCTTTTGTAGAGATATGCAGCCTTGTTTTCGTCTTGTTATTATAGGAACAGAACATGATGCTGTTGAATTATGCAAGATAGCGTCAAGTACAGGTTGGGAAGTCGAAATTGTGGCTTCACCTAAAAACCCAAAGCAACTTTTAGATTTTCCAGGGGCCAATAAAGTGTTTAACACTTCACCTGAGGGTTTAAATATTCATAATGTTGATACACAAACAGCAATAATTTTAATGAGTCATAATTTTGCTAAGGATTTACTGTATTTACAAGCTATAAACGATCTTGTGCCTGCTTATATAGGCTTGTTAGGCCCTGCACGACGTCGCGAAAAATTACTATCGGCTTTTATAGAATATTGTCCAGAGGTTACAGATGAATTTATGGATTCTATACATGGTCCTGCAGGATTAAACTTAGGAGCAGAGACACCTCAAGAAATTGCAATTGCTATTATTGCTGAAATTTTGTCGGTGATTAGAGGTCAAAAACCGATTCCTTTACAAGAAAAGAAAGGAGCGATTCATGATGATCCTAAAAGAAAGAATATAAATGTATTATCCACAAAACCCTAAAATCGCCCATCTTATCCTTGCGGCTGGCTCTTCAACCAGAATGGGAGAACCAAAACAACTATTACCGTGGGGGGAAACAACTTTGATAGGCCATGCCATAGTACAATCACTAGAATTAAAGGAAATTACTACCCATGTAGTTTTAGGTGCAAATTATGATCTGATACACAAAAGAATTAATCAATTTCCTATTACCATAATTAGAAACCCAAATTGGCAAACCGGAATGGGGTCATCAATTCGTTTTGGAATCAAGCATATAAAACAAGACGAGTTGTCATATGATGCTGTTCTAATTTCATTAATTGACCAGCCTTTGATAGATACCAATCATCTAGAGATTTTGATAACTCAGTTTCGAAATGAATCGACGACAATTGTAGCTTCTGATCTAGGGGATAGGGTAGGCGTGCCTGCTATCTTTTCATCGACTATTTTTGATGAGTTAGAGCGGTTAGAAGAAGATTTTGGAGCCAGGTATATTATCAAAAAGCATATTGACGAAGTAAAAGTTGTTTCTGCTATGGGTAAAAGTATAGATGTAGATACAATGAAACAGTATAAAGAACTAATCCAGGCTAAATTCTCAATCTGAGCAAAATTTGAGTATGAGTTTGTGTTTTACAGTTTCGTTTTTGTTATTTAGAACCATTATCTTTGGCTCAAAATTTGCTTGATAGCGTATATGAAAGATCACGAAGAGTTTTACAAAAAATTAAAAGTACAATTGGCAGATACTGCTATGTGGCCAGCTGTATATTTGTATAAGTTTATTGTGCCCACTGATAAAGCCAAGATATCAAAGATTGAAGCAATATTTGATAATTTGGGAGCAGTTATACATACCAAACAATCTAAGAATGGTAAATATACTAGTGTGTCAATTAATGTTAGGATGAAAAATCCAGATCACGTAATTCTTAAATATAAAGAAGTTGCAGACAAAATTGACGGAGTAATATCATTATAGTAGTAAAGAAATCAATTCTTTTTTTTAGAGGTTTTTCCATTTAACTTAAGCCTTCAGGTATAATAAATATAGGTTATCTATAATAAATAAATTTAGCTTAGCACAATAGCTTACTTATTTTATTTTAGTATTTTGCGAAACGAATTATTGTTGTCATAATAATATTGACAAAATACTTCACTTTAAACATTTTTTATGATTGTTGATAATTTAGAATATAATACAGAGAGAGAGAAACTTATCATACCAGAGTATGGTCGTCATTTGCAAAAAATGATAAATCATACTGTTGCTATTGAAAATAAAGAAGAGCGAAATAAAGTTGCTAAATCTATTATAGCGGTAATGGGGAATTTACAGCCACATTTACGCGATGTGCCTGAATTTCAGCATAAGTTATGGGATCAATTATTTATTATGAGTGATTTTAAACTTGATGTCGATACTCCATTTCCAGTTTTAACCAAAGAAAAACTGCAAGAACGCCCAGAACCGTTGGATTACCCTCAAAATTTTCCAAAATATCGTTTCTATGGAAACAATATTAAAAGAATGATCGATGTTGCTAATAGTTGGGAAGACGGTGATTTAAAGACAGCACTTACGTATACAATTGCAAATCATATGAAAAAGTGCTACCTAAATTGGAATAAAGATACCGTAGAGGATAGCGCGATTTTTAATCACTTGTATGAGTTGAGTGATGGGAAAATTAACCTAAAAGGAAGTACCGAAGACCTTACAGATTCTTCGAATTTACTAAGAGGAAAAAAGAAAAAGCATACAAGTAGTAATACTTCAGGCGGCAAAAAAAATTACAGAAGTCGCGGTAAAAAACGCTATTAAATATCTTACCTACTAAGATTACTAACCACTAACGATTAATTATTAAATGGGGATTTTTGAGATAGAAGGAGGTCATCAGCTCAAAGGGGAAATTACACCTCAAGGAGCAAAAAATGAGGCTCTTCAGATACTTTGTGCTGTATTAGTAACTCCTGAAGAAGTAATAATTTCTAACATTCCTGATATTAGGGATGTTAATAAGCTTATTGATATTCTTAGAAATTTGGGAGTTAAAATCAATAAGCTTGAAAAAGGTACATACTCTTTCAAAAGTGATGAGCTAAATTTAGAATATTTAGAAAGCGAACAATTTAAGAAGGAAGGAAGTGGTCTTAGAGGTTCTATAATGATTGTTGGCCCTCTTTTGGCCCGATTTGGGAAGGGATATATTCCTCGCCCTGGAGGGGATAAGATCGGAAGAAGACGTTTGGATACACACTTTGAAGGATTTATAAGCCTAGGTGCAGAATTTAGATATAATAAAGAAGAACGTTTTTATGGTGTAGAAGCTCCAGAAGGATTAACCGGAACATATATGCTTCTAGATGAAGCTTCTGTAACAGGTACTGCTAATATAGTTATGGCAGCAGTTCTTGCTAAAGGAACAACTACTATTTATAATGCTGCATGTGAACCTTATCTGCAACAGCTTTGTAAAATGTTGAACTCTATGGGAGCAAAGATTAGTGGAGTTGGATCTAATCTTTTGACTATAGAAGGTGTTAAAGCATTAGGAGGCTGTAAGCATCGCGTGTTACCAGATATGATAGAAATCGGTTCATGGATTGGTTTAGCAGCCATGACCAAGAGTGAGATCACTATTAAAGATGTTAGTTGGGAGAATTTAGGAATCATCCCAAATACTTTTAGAAAACTAGGAATCACAATTGAACGAGTAGGGGATGATATTTATATTCCAGCTCATAAAAATGGTTATCAGATAGAAAGCTATATAGATGGATCATTTATGACTATTGCTGATGCTCCATGGCCTGGATTTACACCAGATTTATTAAGTATTGTCTTAGTTATTGCTACGCAAGCCAGAGGAGAAGTAATGGTCCATCAAAAGATGTTTGAGAGCCGCTTATTCTTCGTCGATAAGCTTATTGACATGGGGGCAAAGATCATTTTATGTGATCCACACAGAGCGACTATTATTGGGCACGATTTTAAGTCTACATTAAAGGCAACTACTATGGTATCTCCTGATATTAGAGCAGGAATTTCATTGTTGATCGCGGCACTTAGTGCCAAAGGGACTTCTGTTATTCATAATATTGAGCAGATTGATCGCGGATATGAAAATATAGATGAGCGTCTTAGAGCAATTGGAGCCAAAATTATTAGAAAAGAATAATCTAATATATTAATAAGAATTTGCAAATGCCTTTTTGGAACTATCCAAAAAGGCATTTGCATTATAATACGTTCTTTAGATAATCTATTGTGGATTTCTTTCCAGAATTAAATAGTTCTGCTTTCTGTTTTTCTGTAATTCCGAAGTTTGTAGCCGAAATCCCAAAATCATCTATGTTGACTGTGATCTCTTCTTCTTCTTTATTTTTGTAAAAATCCACTTCCTGTGCTTTCAAAATTGTATTAAAGAGAACTTCTACATATTTCATAATTTCATCATATTTTAAATCAGATACGTTAGTTCCGTAATTACGAAGAAAGAACCCTAGCGTTTTATTGTAATCGATAAAAGCCGTAATAGGATAATTGTATAGTACACCACCGTCTACATAAATATGATTATCGGGGACTTCATTAGGGAATTTCCATGCTTCAAAAAATAAAGGAATAGACATAGAAGCTCTAACGCTTTCGGCTACAATAACATTAGGTGTATTTTCATAAGAAAACTCTTTGATTTTGGATGTATTTAGATCTGTGGCGAATACTTTTAGTTCTCTATACCCTTCAGTTACCAACTCAGAAAAAGTGATATTCTCATCGCCAGTTTTGTCCTTAATAATTTTTTTTATCCATTTTAGGAAATATTCACCTTGATATAATCCATATTTAGCGGGTATTCTAAAGGGATCCCAATGATCTTCAAAATCTTTGAAGTTGGTAGCATTCACTAATTCTTTGATTTCCTTTGCAGAGCACCTTAAACTTAATAAAGTAGCTATAATTGATCCTGCTGATGTTCCGGCTACGCGTTTGATATTATCTAGCATCTTTTTTTCTTCTAAAATTTCGATTGCCCCCGCATAGGCAATACCCAAAACTCCACCGCCTTTGAAAACCAAGTTCTCTATATTTCTCATGGGATAAAAATTGTTTATACTTATGTATAAAGCTACAAACAATAACATATGTGGATAATACGTAGACCTACGTATTTTTAAAATCAAATGTTGGTGAAGTCAAGGGATATGCGAACATTTTTTGAAGTTATTAAAGAAGATATTCTAGATGTATTAATAATATAAGGTAGGTGCTTTTTTTGCAATGTACTCCTGTTAAACAGAAAAAATCTAAATTTTAATTAAATTAAAGAAGGCTTCATTCTTCATATCTATGTACGAAGTGATATTCTTCACCATTTGCATAAGTTCCGTATATGGCATTAAAACTTCCATTAGCCATACCTTTTTCATCAATCATTCGATTTTGACCATCGTATTCACAAATATAAAACTCTACAAGATGACCACTTGGAGTACGAATATCCTTTTTTATAAGGTTTTCCTTGTTGTCATACTCCATTTTAATGTGATATTCATTTTCTCCCGATCTAAAATCGCGATATATTTCTTTCGTGATTAAACCTTTTTCAATTTCATATTGGTGTTCTGATAATAAATTGTTGCTCTCATTAAGTTCTTCTACTCTTACTAATAAGTTCAAATTATTATAAGTTTCTTTTCTGGTTAGAACATGTTTATTTTTTCCGTCATAAAACTTAATTTCACTGCAATTAGTTTCAGAATTATATTTGGCAAACTGACTTTCAAGTAATTCACCATTTTGATAAAACTTGTTCGCATAGTTTTGGCCGTCATTTTCTTGTATGAGCTTTTGGATTTCTTCTCCATCCTGATACGTTGTTTTTGTAAAACCCATTTCAGAAAATTCTGTTGTAATTTTTTCATAAAGATGCTCACCAAAGAAAAAATTGCGTTCTATGTTTTCTCCGTTGTCGTTATATACTTGCTCTAAACGGTTCAATTCGACATTATCACTTATATCAATCTCCTCTATGAGTAGTCCGGATTCATTATAACGAATTTTTTTTTCGGCAGGGGGATTAGCTTGGTAATCTTTATAATATAATACCTGGCCCTGAGCATTGTATTGCTCTTCGTAAACTAGAACCTCTTGATCTTCTACAATTTTGTATGTAAACCTTTTCATAGTATAAATGTGCCCTTTTTAACAATACTAAACTACACAAATTATTTAGTTATTCATTTTTACACAGTTTTCATAATGAATAATGGATGAATAATTAATGAATGATATATATGGACATATTGAAAAACAGAATGGGTCAAGATGAAAAATAACAAAAAAGCCAAAGAAACTATCGGGCCTATTTCTTTTAAATGTTTTTATGATGATTCAACTTAATTCAAGAGGCAAAGAACGTAATCTTTTTCCTGTCAACCTGAATACGGCATTGGCCACGGCTGCTCCAATTGGTCCCATTGGAGGTTCGCCTACAGCACCTGGAGCATTAGCATTTTCTAAAATAACAACATCAATATCTTTAGGAGCATGTTTCATTAAAGCCATTTTATAAGGCCCATAAATCACCGGGCGAAGCTGACCATCTTCAACATACATTCTTTCATAAATAGAAGCGCTTATTCCCATGATAATTGATCCTTCACACTGTGCTCTAACCTGATCTGGATTGACCGCAATACCAGGATCAATAGCGCAAGTTACTTTATGGATTTTAATCTGATTGTTTTCGATTGAAACTTCGGCAACGTGTGCACAAGGAGTATTTGCATCTGTAGACGCTGCAAACCCCATTGCTCGGCCATTAGTAACCCCATCTTTCCAGTTGGCCTTATTACTAGCAGCTTTAATAACCTCTTTTAACCTATGCCCCCTTTCATCATCTTGGATTTGATCTAATCTAAATTGAACAGGGTCTTTTCCTGTTTTAATAGCCAATTCATCTAAAAAACTTTCTATGGCGAAGGTATTAGCCAATAAGCCTAAACTTCTCCACCAACTTGTTGCAAAAGGAAGTTTTACTCGCCAGGAAATTGCTCTGTAATTTGGTATCTTTCCGTATTGAATCATACCCCCG
The DNA here is from genome assembly GCA_947500545.1 of uncultured Aquimarina sp. Taxonomy (GTDB): domain Bacteria; phylum Bacteroidota; class Bacteroidia; order Flavobacteriales; family Flavobacteriaceae; genus Aquimarina. Next base: position 227,188 of record CANMSO010000001.1, read on the forward strand.
CGCCAAGCTCCAACATCTGCTCCAATGATGTTAAATGCAATTTTTGGAACTAAAGGAGACCCAAACATAACATCACCACTGGATACATTATGTTCAATAGCTTCAATAGAACCATCACTTTTAAGTTTTGCTTTAAGAACATGATGAGTTGGAGGGCGAAAAGTATCGTTTTGAAATTCTTCCTTTCTATCAAAAAAACATTTTACAGGTTTTCCCACAGCCTTGGACAAAATAGCAGCTTGAATAGCATTGGGTGTATGCAAACGTCTTCCAAAACCACCACCTAAGTATGTTGGGATAATATTTACTTGTTCTTCATCAAAACCTAAACGGTCGGCAACTTCTTTTCTAGAGAAGTTTATTACTTGTGTAGACATCATAATAGTAGCTTTATTCTCTTCTACACTTGCAACAGCCCCATTTGGTTCTATTTGTGCATGTGCACCAATAGGGCTTGTATATTCTTGAGTTATTATTCCTTCATCATCTTCTAAAATACTTTTGGCTTTTCCTTCCTTTTGGATAACAATAGGTTCACCATTGCCAACCTTTATCATATCCTCAATATCTTTGGTTTGCCATGTTTTTTCAATATCCCAATTAACTTGAATAGCTTTTTTCGCATTTTCTGCTTCCATACGTGATTTTGCAACTACACCAACAAAATCTTTTTCTTTTACCACTTTTATAACACCAGGCATATTTTCTGCCTTTGAAGTATCTGAGTCAATATATTTAGCTCCTATAGATGATGGTCTTACAACAGCACCAAATAGCATACCTGGCATGGTGGCGTCCATTCCAAAGATTGGGGCTCCAAAGACTTTATCTTTTAGATCAATTCGAGGAATTGGTTTTCCAATAAATTTATAATCTTTAAGGTTCTTTAATTCTGGTGTATCAGGAATCTCCCAATCTGTTACATCTTTTACAGCCTCTGCATATGATAGTGTTTTTCCACCCCCAGATATAATACCATCTCTAACTGACAACGTCGTAATATCAACCTCCAGTTTTTTAGCAGCCTCTCCTTTTATCATTTCTCTCATTGTGGCTGCTAGTTCTCTAAGTGGTTGCCATAGCCCAGAAACAGAAGTACTACCTCCAGTACTAAAACTATCAATATTGCCAGTGGCTGTTGCAGCATGAATTACCTTCATTTGTTGTATAGAAACTTCTAATTCATCGGCGGCTATTTGCGCAAGCCCGGTAAATGTTCCTTGTCCCATTTCTACTTTGGGACAGTGAAAAATAATGTTATTTTCTGCAGTGGTTTCGAACCAAATAATGGGAGTTTTTGTGTTTCCCATATATGGAGTATCGGCAGTATTAGCCATTCCCGCAATAGATCTTCTAATTGAGTTTCTAAATAAATAAGTTCCTATGGCTAAGGTTCCTACCGTGCCTAAAGTTCCTCGAACTATAAATTTACGTCTTGAAATCTTTTTCTTGCTCATAACCTTAGGAGTTTAGGGGATTAGAGGAATCATTTGTTAATGCCGCAGCCCGATGAATGGCTTTTCGCATTCTATAATAAGTAGCACACCTGCATACATTAATAATGTTATTGTCGATATCCTGATCTGTTGGGTTAGGAATTTTTTCTAACATAGCAGCGGTAGCCATCATAAAACCAGGCTGACAATAGCCACACTGCGGTACAATTTCTTCTATCCAAGCCTGTTGAACCGGATGAGGGTTTTCTTCTGTTCCCAAACCTTCTATAGTCGTAACCGTTTTACCTTCTGCAAACTTTACTGCGTATGAACATGAGCGCACGGCTTCGCCATCTATATGGACGGTGCATGCACCACAGGCAGCTTTACCGCATCCAAATTTGGTTCCTTTAAGATTTAAAATATCTCTGATAACCCAAAGTAGCGGAGTGTTTTCATCTACTTCGATAGTTTTTGCAAGTCCATTGATGTTGAATGATATTTTCATAGTTAGACGATTGTTTGTGTTTTTAATTATTCCCTTGGGATTATAGCTCCGTTTTCAAACCACTCTTTTACAGCTGCGATATACTCATCTTTTGGAATGGGAGGTTTTTCTCTAGGGATACCTTCAGCGTTTACTCCAGGATTCCATGCCCAAAGTACTAAAGCATGTTCTGTTAAATGATGCATTACTTGTTCATGTGTGCGATTTCCGTTTTTTGTTTTATCTAACATCGAACGAGCAATTTCGATTCTACTTAAGCCTTCCCATTTCATACTTGCTGGAGCAAGAGACCATTCTGGTGCCCCGGGTACTCCAGAATAGTCATTATTTTCATTCTGATGACAGGTAATACATTTCACAGCTGGAACCCCATGATTTGATGCACCTCGTTGTATTCCGAATAGGTGTTTATGACTGTCTTCTCCTTGTTTTGGATAATTATCTGATGGATGACAATTGACACAGCGTTTATGAGATAAAACGTCCATCATTTTATTGAAAGCTTCATCCGAATTAGTTTTTTCGGTATTTGTTGAAGTCAGTTTCTTATAATCTGAAGTTTTAGGATTGGAGTATGTTACTCCAACACTAATTACGACAGAGATGATTAATAATAACACAGAGTAACCTAAATGCTTTTTCTTCATTTGTAGAGATTTTGGTAAAATGATATACCATAAGTCTGTATTTGCTTATGGTATTTGTGTGATTCTTAAATTTACAACTTTTTATTTTTCTGGAAAAGAAGCCTTTATGCAGTTTATGCCACATGAGCGTATCATTTTTCCAAGTTGGGGCTAAGAATTCATTTATTTGATAATTTTTGGCAAAGTTTATGATTTAAAATTATAATGTAAACCATTAAGAACCTTACATTTGCAAATCCTAAGAAAAAAAAGTTTGTGATTCAAGATATTATAATTGCTGTTTTATGGAGTATTTCTCCTTTTGGAGAAGCTAAGGTCGGGATCCCTTATGGTATGTTTAGTGGTCTAAATATCTATTTGGTATTTGCTATATGCTTTGTTGCTAATGTATTGGTTTTTCCTTTAATGATTTTTTTCTTGGAAAAGATTAATGACTACTTGCTTCGATGGAATTGGTATAAAAAAGCCGCTATATATGTTGCGCGAAAAGCTAAGGTAGGTTCAGGTAATAAGATAGAAAAGTATGGTTTCTGGGGTCTTCTTTTATTTGTTATGATCCCTCTTCCGGGAACTGGAGTATATGCAGGTAGTATTGCCACCTATTTATTTAAAATTAAAAAAAGAAAGGCATTTGTAGCAAATACAATAGGTATTTTCTTCTCTTCAGTTATTGTTTGGGCTACTACTTTACTTACTATGCAAGGAATTGCTTAATAATATTGAAAATGTTCTTCTTGTAATTCTTATTTATGAATTAAGCTGCATTTTCTTTTGTTTTAGATGGGTTTTTTGCCCAAGAAATTGCTTCTGTAAGATTATCGAAACTTCTTAATTTACCTCGTAAAAACAGTTTTTCTAGAAGAGAATTCAATATTCCTTTAGGTGTGTAGCTAACAATACCATATCCTTTTAATGAATAACTGTGTTTAAAAAAATTTAGCCAATCACTTGGGATTACAGAGTATGGATGAATGCGATTAGATATATATACAAGATCTTCTCCATTTTGATCATAAAGATCACTTATTTCTTCAACCACAGCTTTGGCATGGTCTTTCCACGAAAAAACTACATCTTTATTAATTTCTCCTACTACAAAATTCTCAAAGAGATAAAAATTACCGTAAGAGTAATTCAATTCCTGTATAGCCTCTTGATAAAGGGGAGTATTTTTTATACTTTCCATAAAACAAAAATAGTAAGGGTAAGCCGATGTTCATGATTTGGGAGGTAAAATATAGTAAATAAATCGGTGAATTGAAATAATTAACGTTATTCGGTTTGTAATTTTATACTAAACATCAAGAATAGAAAAACTGTAGTGTAAAGGTTAATTACGCTCATTTTTTTGTTTTAAGTCTATTTTTTTTTGGGATTTAGATATCTTCTTAGAATTCCTCCTTTTATTCTGTTTACATCATATTCCATTATGAATGCATCTGGATCTATAGCATCTATGATCCTGTTTATTTTCGTAATTTCAAATCGGTTAATGACTGTATGAATAACCTCAAAATCTTTGGTCATACCATTCTTTCCGTATCCATTAACACCTTTAAAAACAGTCATTCCAGCTCCTAGTTGTTCTGTGATCGCTTTTTTAATGGCTTCATATTTTTTGGAGACAATCATGATCCCAATAAAGTCTTCAAAACCTTCAATAATAAGATCTGTTACTTTTGCTGTGATTAAGAAGGTTAATATAGAATACATTGCCGTTTCTTTGGAAACGATGATGGCGGTGATAGAGAATAATACAAAATTGAAAAGAAGAATAACTTTTCCGATACTGATCCCAAATGTATTATTGATATATATACCTAGTATTTCTGAACCATCTAGAACTGCACCATTTTTAATTGTAATTCCTATTCCTAACCCCAAAAATAGACCACCAAAAATTGAGGTAAGTAGTTTGTCATTGGTGACTGTGTCAAAAGTTTCTAAATGTATTGAAGCCGCTAATCCTAAAATTGCCAAAATTGATTTGAAAACCATTGCTTTAGAAATATAGAAGTATGCTAGTATTAAAAACGGTATACTTAGTACAACCAAAACTAATGAAATGTTAAGGTGTAGTGTTGAATTTATTAGAATCGCAATTCCTGTAACACCACCGTCTAAAAAACCATTTGGAAGAAGATAGGCTTTTAGACCAATACTAGCCAAAATAACTCCAACAGCGATCTGAAAATACTCCGATAACCTTGAAATTGAAGTAGTGTTCATTTTTTAATTTTTGTTGTTGGCTAATTTTATAAGGGTACAAGTCTTAATGAGCAGCACAAACTTGTACCCGATATAAACAAATCAATCAAAAAATGCTATTATGATCATCTCACAATATCATTTCTTTACCCTTGCTGCTCATAAAATGTGAGATCTCGTTTAGTGGGATTTTTATTGAGTACCGCCCCGCGTAGGTTGGGCAAATCGTACAATCATCAAAGTAGAATTTGATTTGATCATTATCGATTACAAAATTATCTTTATATGCATCAAAAATTTCGTCTGTTAATTTCCAGCATTCTTGAAAATATGGTTCTGTTTTTATTTTTTGAGAAAGCTCAATATTTAATTTACTCAGGATGATTTCTTGAGTTTTTCCTTTAAATATTGAATCAAATGATAAAAACTCTCCTTTGTTTATATCAAAAGTGAGGCCTTTAAACATATATGAATGATGATTTTCATCTGTATAATGATTGGCCTTATAAAGCAGAACACTTAAAAGATTATTTTTGGTAGAATATATCTTGTAATCAATCATCCTTTTATATCTTTTCGGATTTGATTTATCAAAATCGCAATAGAGGTTTTGATTATTCAATGTACTTTTTACAGATATTTCTTTGTCGATATATTGGTTTCGGATAAAATCATTGAAAACTTTGAATGACGATTGAATATTTTCATCTAAAAAAGGATATTTATAGTCCAATATATAGTTGTCTTGTTCTCTAAAAAAAGACTTCGTTTTAACAATATTATTTAGGTTGTTTTTATCATCTACTTCTAATAACAGAAGTTTTGTTTTTATGGACTGCCTATTAATTTCTGGGGTATCCTGAGAACTACTTAGACTTTTTACATCCTGAACTTTCTCTTTGTTTTGATTTGTATGATTAAAAAAAGCGGATTTCTCTTTTTTACATGATACTATACTTAGGGTGATTAAGATGAAAATGGTATGCAATAACTTTTGATCTAGTTTTTTCATGTTCTTATGGTTTAAAAGTTAATATTGATATTGTAACATTGAAATCGGGCATTTACAGGAACTCTTGCTATAGGTTCTGGATAATCTTTTCCAATGATAGTTTTGTGAAATCTCTGTATGGTTATCCTTGCTTTATGAGGTTCATGAATATATTCGTGAGGAATGTTTCTTAACTCTGAAACGTATTTTTTAATAAAGATTCCTTTTGAATCAATATCCTTACTTTGCTTAATAAGGTCAAAAGAACGGTTCTCTTTAAAAGCACCTCTCTTTGTGAAGATTTCAAAAGAATCAAAATGTATCCCAGGGCTGCTGTCTAATAGATTTTTGGATAGGTATTTTACTGCATCTCTCCACGGTAGTAATAAATGACAGTTGTAAAACGATATGACAAGCATTTTCATTTTGTGACTAATACATCCAGTTTTGGATAAACAGCGCATAATTGCATCGATAATTGGGTATCCGGTCATTCCTTGCTCCCAGACTGTTTGGTTTAGCAAGTTTTTTGATTCACTAAATGATGAGATGGGATTAAAATAGTTTGAAGATCCATCCGGTGTGTAATTTTTTACATAGTGAATATGCCAACGTATTGAGTGTATAAAAAAATTGAAGTCTATTTCTTTATTACCCTGTTTTTTTTGGTGCTCCCAAAGTTGTCTCAAGGTTAGATTGCCCCATGAAATAAAAGGTGATAGTTCATAAAAAGGCTCATTGTTATTGATTGAGGTTATATTTTCACGTCTATTGATATCCCCCATCTTCTTCATCGCACAAGAAACCCCTCCTTTTGGTATACGAATATGATGATTTGCTGATAAATCTTCTGTTTGAAATAGTTGCTCTAATTTTAATATCACAAAAAGATGAACAAAACTTCCTTTAAACGGAATAAAGCTTGCAGAAGGACTATTGAAATAATGATTGAAGTTTTTTTCCTTTTCTTTAAATTGTATTCGAAGATCGCGATAGTGATCTATTTCTATTTCAAGGATCAGATTATTTTTGCAAAACCTGGAAAATTGACGATAGGTTTTGTCCCCCACCTGTATATCATAATCTTTATGAAAAAACACTTTTTTGATATTCCAAAACTGCTGTAAAATACTTAGCGCCTTGGTAACTTCAGAATGTACCACTAAGATTTTTGTTGCGTATAATTTTAGAATATCATTTAAGTTTGTCAAAGATTCTTTAACAAAGTTTAATTGCCTTTCTGAATAATTAAAAGCCGTATTGGATTTTCTCTCGAATATATATAACAAGAGTATGGGTAAACCGTTTTCTAGTGCTTCATTAATGACTTCATTATCTTGTAATCTTAGATCTTTTTTAAATAATACTATATTGATGTCGCCCTTTTGCATAACCACGATATTGAGTGTTTAGTTCCTCTATATTCTTTTTCGTGGAGCAAAATTCAGTATTATTTTTCATATATTTTTATTTATATTTATGATGATATACATAAAATTATTTTATATAATTTTACATACATATTAGTATAAGAAAATCATTCAATGTCGTTATGCATTAGTTACAAACTTGTTTATGAAAATATGTGGTTACTTATAGGTTAAAAAAACAATCTTTAATATTTTGTGAGATGGAAGTTGTCTTCAATAATTTGATCTTTTTTTTCTTCTATAAATTTCAAAAACTCGGCAGCAACAGGAGAGAATTTTTTATTTTTCAACCAAATTAGATTCCAGATAGATTTTATAGGAAAACCTTGTACAGGGATTATTTGTAAACGCCCACTTTCCAGCTCATTACGAATACCTATAAGAGGCATTATAGAAAACCCTAATCCAGCGATAACAGCTTGTTTTACGGCTTCATTTGAGGTGAGCTCCATTTTTTTTCTAACGGGTAGATCATTTTGCTCGATATATTTTTCCATGGTATGTCTAGTTCCCGATCCGGGCTCTCTATAAATTAGAGGGAGTGTTGAGAAAATAGATTTATTGTACTTTTTCTTTGCAAATTTTTCAGACGAATTACCTACGAGAAAAAGCTGATTTTCCATAAGTTTGGTCTTTTCGATTTGTAAATGTTTTGGTAAGACAGAAACTAAAGAAAAATCTACTTCGTTTTCTTCTAAGCTATTAATAACTCTTTCTTTATTGGTTACATCTAGAACCAAATCTACACCTTCATGCTTTTTAATGAAGTCTGATAAGAAATACGGAATAATGTATTTCCCAGTGGAAACAACCGAAATATTTAAGACTCCGGATAATTGACCTTGATAGGCCATAGTTTTATATGTGATTTGATTTACCTGGTCTATTATTTTCTGAGCAACTGTAGCAATTTCATTACCAAAATCAGTTATATATAGCTTTCTTCCAATGACTTCAGTTAAAGGAATTGGGAATTGGTCCTGAAAATTTTTGAGTTGGATAGAAACAGCTGGTTGAGTTAAATGTAACTCTTGAGAAGCTTTAGTAATACTCTCTTTTTCTACAATTTTTAAAAAAATTTGTAACTGATGTAAAGTATAATGCATTAAATTAATTTATGTAAATGATTACAAATATAAATAAAAATATATGAAATTTATTTTCTAATTTTGAGATATAATTATTTAAAAACCAATGACATAGTGATTGTTTAACTAATTAAAAAGGGAAGCATATGAAAAAGATCACCTACATATTGATATTATTTTTATTTATTCAAGGAATAGGCTTCGCAAATCCGGTTGATTTTTTAGCCAATCCTGTATTCTCCTTAGTAGAAAAACCATCTGATTCCCTTAGTATAATAATAACTAATGATAAAAAACCGGAGGCAAACAAAAACCCAATATGCTTTGCTAGAGACTTATGCATTATTCCTGCACCTAGAAGTTTATACAACATATTTCGGGACATTACGGAACATGACGAATGTGTGCTTCGCCCTGTACTTTCGTATTGGATGAATAACGTTAATTATATCGGCGAGGAAATGAAAACCCAAGACATTCTTGTATTTAATAAGGTAGTTGAGGATTTATTCGAAATTATACAAAATGAAACTTTGGAAAACTCCAATTCATTGTATACAGTACCTGTAGATTCAAGATTTAAACGTCTTTACAAACTAAAATTTGAAAAGAATTTTTTCCCAGTTAATGTTAATGATTATGAGGGTTTGGGGATACGATTAAGAATATAAAAAATATAGTTTTAAACATTGACGTATGTAACAATCAAATTATCTAATAAAAAAGAGCTTATGAGAACTATTTTTCTTGTGCTGGTTGGGATAGGGCTACTATCCAGCAGCTGTGCAGTAATAAGGCCCGGAGAGGCAGGAGTAAAACAAACCTTAGGTAAATTTTCTAATAAGGTTTCCACACAAGGTACAATAATGTACAATCCGTTGATTAGTAAGGTAATTAAAGAATCAACTCAAACAAGTAATATTAAGCTGATTTTAAGCCTTCCTAGTAAAGAAGGACTTAGTGTTAATTCTGAAATATCTATTCTTTATAGATTAGAGAAAGATAAAATCCCAAGTGTACTAGAAAACCTTGGACAGGATTACGAATCTATTATTACTAGCGTTTTTAGATCTGCATCTTCTGATGTTTGTGCACAGTTTTTTGCAAAAGATATGCACTCTGGGATGCGAGCAAAAATAGAAGAAGAAATAATGAGTAAAATGAAGGTAAACTTACGAAAACAAGGACAAGGAATTGATTTGATAGCCGTGCTGATGAAGAGTATTCAACTACCCAGGGGACTTGCAAACTCTATTGAAAGAAAACTTCAGGCAGAACAAGATGCCATGCGTATGGAGTTTGTAATACAGCAAGCAAAGCTTGAAGCAGATAGGAAAATAATTGATGCGGAAGGGGAGCGGGATGCCCAAAAAATATTATCAGAAGGATTGACTAATGAGATTATAAAAATACGAAGTATAGAAGCTTTCAATAAATTGTCCGAATCACCAAATAGTAAAATTATTCTAACAGATGGCAAGACTCCTTTTTTAATACAAACAGAAGATTAATAATCATTGTTTCACTATAAAAACTATATAGTTATGATACTGATAAGTAAAGCATTAGAATTTGAAAAAAGAAGAATGACAAAGATGAGTACTAGTGATCGAGTTTCTGCCTCTAGAGAAGCAAAATCATTAGTGCTACGCATAAATGAGGTCTACAAAAAAACAAAAGACCCATATCTAATGGATATTATGAAATTAGTAACCCAAAAGAAGCGTAAAATCGACAAAAGATTAAAAGGATTAATCTAGATTTAGATGTAAACAAACCAGATACATAAAATTAAAGGAAAGTTAAAAAACATTAATAAGATAAAAATGAGAACTTTTTTTGAATACAGAAATTCTGATTCCATTCCAAATTTGGAGTTGTTTGCTTTGAAAAAAACAAAAAAGTTAGCAGATGCTTACCCATTTATTATTAGGGCCGATGTTTTTTTAAAAAGAGAAGTTAAAAATATGGATGGTGGATATATATGTGGTATTAGATTAAGCCTGCCAGGACCAAGAATCTATGCTTCTTCAGATGAGTTTAGTTTTGAAAACGCTATTAATAATACGATTTGTGACTTAAAAGATCAATTGCAAAAAAGAAAAGTAAAGTTATATAAGAGTTTAACTTAGAAAACTAGTACCCCCTTAATACAGTTTTCTTAATGTGATGCTTTCATAATTGATTGTGTAAAAAGAGAGAGTAATTTATTACTCTCTCTTTTGAATTTTTAGAAATAAACAGGAGTTAGCAAATTTTATTTGTTAGTTCTGTTTTAAGGCTATCTTATCGATTTCTAGTTTAAAATTTTCAGGAACCTTATTACCGATAAGAAAAGCAATTTCTTCAAGAGTCTCTCCAGAGTAATTAGAAATACTTAGTTTTCTACCTCTAAAAGTTGGATACATGCTTGCTAAGATAATTTCAACAGTTTGCCAATCACCAGTCGTGTCAATATACGTGATATAGGAATAATTGTCATTCACACTTGATTTAACTCTAAACTGATAACGTTTACCATCTCCTTTTAATCGAATAAAGAATTTCTTATACCCTTTGATATTTTTAGTTTTAAATCGATGTCTAACTGATGAAAAGCCGCCATTGTTCTCTAATGACACAGATCCTTTAAATAATCCATTACCTTCTGAATTAATCAAAAATTCTCCATTAGAACGGCCACCCATGACAACATCATCCACTACCTGCCATTCTTCTGTATTAGAAGTATGATCAAAATCAAATAGGAGTAAAGAATTAATAATCATAAAAAAAGAGAAGGTTAAAAAAGAATAATTCATAACAATTAAGAATCAATTTTGTCAAAAATACCCTGACTTCATAAATAATGCTTATAATGCTATGTTAATTTTTGTTTAATATTTGGGATTAATTGTTAAACATTTTTGTAGCTTAGCATAAGTTGAAAAATAAAGATTGATATGAAATTTGAAAGTATTACTCCTAATAGTGCTTATGGTTATAAACTGAATAGTTTTACAGATGAGGAAATAGGGGATGATCATATTTATACAGGGATTGAAACCCCTATGACTATGGATGCCTTTAAAATGTCTGATGATGATAAGAAAATTAGGATTGCCGAATTATTTGCAGAGATAATGGAGGTTATGGGGCTTGATCTTTCTGATGATTCTCTTAGAGGTACCCCTAACCGTGTCGCCAAAATGTATATTGATGAGATTTTCTCTGGATTAAACCCGAAGAATAAACCAAAGGTAGCTTTATTCGATAACAAGTATAAATACGATCAAATGTTGGTCGAAAAGAATATTACTTTTTATTCTAATTGTGAACATCACTTTGTTCCTATCATAGGGAAAGCGCATATTGCATATGTTTCTTCTGGTAGTGTTATAGGGCTATCGAAGTTAAATAGAATTGTACAATATTATGCCAAAAGACCGCAAGTGCAGGAACGACTCACAAATCAGATCGCACTAGAATTAAAGCAAATTCTGAATACAGAAAATATCGCGGTCATAATAGATGCGAAGCATTTGTGTGTGTCTTCAAGAGGAATAAAAGATGACACATCTGCAACGGTTACATCATATTATGGAGGGATGTTTAATACTGCACATAAGATAGCAGAACTACAAAACTATCTTAATGATTAATAAGTGCTTGAATATTTAAAAAATAACAAACATGTTCGGATTATTTAAGAAAAGATCAGAAACAGAGGTTTTACAAAAGAAATACGAAAAATTAATGAGCCAATGGCATGAATTATCTAGTGTCAATCGGGCAGAAAGCGATAAGAAATATGCAGAGGCCGAAGAAATCCTTAAAAAGATTGAAGACTTGAAAGGTTAATCAAGATAATGAACATCGAAACAAATAGACTACTTTTTGATTTTGGAATGTTAGTGCTTATTTGGCTTGTACAGCTTGTTATTTACCCTAGTTTTTTCCATTATCAAATAAAAGATTTAAAACAGTGGCATGAAAAATATATTGTGCGAATAACATATGTTGTGATGCCTCTAATGATAGGGCAGCTGAGTTTGACTATAGTTATGGTTTTTGATAATTTGGGTATCTATCAAATAGGAAGTCTTATTCTAATAGTTGTTGCTTGGTTGTCTACTTTTTTACAATTTGTACCTATGCACAATAAGATAACAATGGGGGTTATAAGCGATGATGTATTGCACAAGTTATTACGAAACAACTGGTTGCGCACTATTTTGTGGACTATCATTTTTATTTGGAGTTTTGTTTGGTATATAAACCATGTATAAGTTAATTTTTATAACTAATTAGGAGGATCGTACTGCAATATGACGAACTTATTAAAGAGTTTGAATATAATAATTTGGTATACAGTGCCAAATTTAATTTTGTACCAGTTGTGGGAGAAATATATCACCTATATAAAAGCAAAGATGAAAGACCATCTTTGTCTATTATAGCTCCCAAAGAATATAGTTTTGATCACCTAGGTAGTTTTAGATTAAATGCTGATAAAATATGGCACGGCATTTGAAACAACCTCTATTGTAATATGGGATTCGATGTACCATCAAAATAACTATAAATGAGTCTAATTATTGCTTTGAAAACAACACATGAAATTATAACTTTGCCCTATTAAATAACCTACTATTATACACGATATAAATCTACTGAACATGAAAAAACTATTACTTACACTTATGATCTCAAGCCTTTTTATGCAAATAAAGGCACAAAATGATCAAGTTGCAATTCAACCTGTTAATAATCAAGAGTTTACTGTAAGCAGTATTAATGGAATCCCTTATACAGTGGTCTTGGAAAATAGTAATACCGACGGACAATTTCATTTAGGAAGTAGCGGCGAACTTACTTTTCAAGTAGGAGATATGATTGACATAAGAAGTACTCTTAGGATTGTGTTTGAAGATGAAATTTATCATTCTTTAGAGAATAAACTTATCAGACAATATCAATCAGATCTAAAGTGGATCCAGTCTATGCTGGGTATTAAAGAAGACGAATTCAGGAAACTTCCATCACGCCCTATTTTTACTGATAGTAATTTAGAGAAGCTGAAAGCAAAAGTATTTGAGTATGCTACTACAGACAGAAAAGAAGGTTATTTTTATGAATGGATAGAAAAGATAAACTATTCTGTTGGAGCGGTAAATTTCTTTAGTGAATTATATGCTGCATCTAATGGTGAAGAAAATGGACAAAGACATAATTTTTTGCCCATAAACATCTATGATGAACTTCAAAAGAAAAAATAGGTATAGCACTATAGCTGCCAAGTTGGTTTAAAATATATAATGCTTTAAAACGAAGGCTATTTGTATGAAGGTGAATAAATTAGTTTACGACAGAATATTTTTGTGGAGTAGATGTTTTATTTATAGTTATTACGAACAAAATTGCTCAACATACTCTGAAGGAGTTTTATTGTAATATTTTTTAAATGACTTCGAAAAGTATTTTGGATCTTTAAAACCAACTTTGTAGCCAACTTCTGAGATACTTAGTTCACCTAACTCTAAAAATTGAGTGGCTTTTTTCATTCTTATCGAATTGATAAATTCTTTAGGCGTAAGATTAGTGCATTCTTTAATTTTTACAAAAAGCATAGTTCTGCTTAATCCTAATTCTGAACAGAAATATGGAATATCAAAATCGGTGTTTTCTACATTGCTTTCCACAATTTTTATAGCATTTTCTAACAACCGTTCTTCCAAAGACAATTTGTTGTTGAATTCCACATCTAAGCCGCCTTCTTTTTGCTTTAATTGTTTTGAAGTACTAACTAAATTTTTTATAACCAGAAGAAATTCTCTTACATTAAACGGCTTTTCGATATAGGCATCTGCACCAGATTCTAATCCCTCAAATTTATGTGGTAAAGATGATTTCGAGGTAAGTAAAATGATAGGGATATGACCTGTACGAGTATCGTTTTTTAATTTTGTACAAAGAACAGTTCCTTCCATTATCGGCATAATAACATCGCTCACAATAAGGTCAGGCTGGATTCTTAGTGCCTTTTTTAACCCGTCTTTTCCATTGTTTGCCTGTATTACTACGTAATCCTTTTTCAGAAATTCTACCACAAAATCTCTAAATTCATCATTATCTTCAACGATAAGTACTGTTGGCTTATCTTCTTTTTTTTGAACACTATCAAATTCAATTTTTTCAATGTTTTCCGGTTTATTAAATTGATCTTGATAAGAAAAAGGACCTTCGTTTATAGCTAGTTTTTGAACAATTTCAGACTCATTTAAATGTTTTTTTCCAAGTTTTAATATTACCGTAAATTTAGTTCCATTACCTTTATTACTTTCTACAAGAATTTCTCCTTTATGTAACGCTACGGCTTTTTTGGCTATGTACAATCCTATCCCACTACCTTGATTAAAATGTTTTTGATATTCTACTTTACTGGCTGTTTCATAATATCGTTCAAATATTTTGCCCATAAATTCTGGATCAATTCCTTTACCGTTATCCAAGATTTCAATGACAGCATTTTTGTCTTTTTGATAAATTTTTACTTTTATTTTACCTCCTCTTGGGGTGTATTTAAAAGCGTTAGATAAAATATTGTAGAATACTTTTTCTAGTTTATTATGATCGTAAAACACATCGATTTCGTCAGCACTATTTTCAAACGAATAAGAATATTTACCTATATGTGCATATTCTTGAAAAGAAAGATATACTTCTTTTAAAAAAGGAACTAAGTTTTCTTTTTTAGCTTGCAACTTGTAATGCTCGTTTTCAAAAGTTCTGAAATCTAGTAATTGATTAGTTAGTTTTAAAAGCTGACCTGCGTTACGTTCTATGATACGCAGTTTCTTATATATTTCTTTATTTCCAGTATAGTTTTCTATCAGTTGCTGTAGCGGAGCCAATATTAATGTAAGGGGGGTTCTAAAGTCGTGAGATATATTAGTAAAAAAATCTAATTTAGATTTATTAATTTCTTCTTGTTTACTTTTTGCTATACGTTCTGTTTTCAACTTATCAGCAAGGATTATTTTTGCCTTTATGTTTGTAAATATTTGGTATAGTATTATTGAGGCGATCAAAAAATAAATAAGAAAGGCTAGCGGTGTTTTCCAAATGGCAGCTTTTACTACTATAACCAACTTTGTTGGCTCTTTACCCCATGCTTCACTATTATTAGCATCTTTTACTTCAAATGTATATGATCCTGGTTTTTGAAGGGTATAGCTAGCTTCATGATTTTTGGTAAATTTCCAATCATTATTTAATCCAACCAATCGATAAGCATATCGATTATTTGCAGTGTTTATATAACTAGGAATAGCAAAATTCAAAGAGAAAGAAGACTCATTGTGTTGTAACACAATTTTCTCCATAAAAGAAATGCTTTTATCAAGATTTTTACCGTTGATTTTTAATCCTGTCAAAATTACATTGGACTCATAATCATTCTTTTGTAACTCTATAGGATTAAAAAAAGAGACTCCTTTGACTCCTCCAAAATATAAATTTCCATTACTCCCCTTTAAATATGAATTGCTGATAAATTCATTTCCCAGAAAACCTTCTGTTTGATTATAGATAATTGATTTCTCATCTTTGGGATTATATCTAACCATGCCAAGATTACTACTTATCCATAGATTATGTTGATCATCTTCAATAATGCTATAAGCAGTAATAACACTGGTGTTTAGTAGATTTAAGTTTACTTTTTTAAAAGTATTGTCTGTGAATTTGAGAACTCCTCGTTCCTTTGTGCCAACAAAAATCTGATCTTTGCTGTCTTGATAAATACATATTATATTTTGACCATACGCTTTATCATTATTAAAAAGAAATCGTTGTATAGTAGGGTTGCTGATATTGATTTGGTCTTTTGCAATTTTGTTTAAACCTTTGTCGGTACCTATCCATAAATTGCCTTTATTATCAGAAAAAACACATCGAACTCTATTATTAGTTAAGGAGTTACTATTTGATGATAAATGATCAATCTGATTAACTTCTTGCGATACCATATTGTAGATTATAGTTCCTTTGCCAAAAGTTCCTATAATAAGATTATTATCAATTTTTGTGATTGAATAAATACCTAGGTCTGATAATAAGGTATTTAGTTTCTCATGAGTGGATAAATCGAAAGATTTGGTAGCGATATTGAAACATTTTATACCATTTTTTAGTGTTCCAATCCATAAGTTTTGCCCATCTAATAATAAAGATTTGATATTAATGTCTGATAATTTAGTATGTAACGCAGCAGTTAATTCATGACAAGTTTTACCATTATTATGAACGACGGTCACTCCATTTCCTTCGGTTCCAATGTAGAGGTTCCCCTTTTTATCTTCGACCAATGAACTAACAACACCAAGTTGATACGCTTGATCTCCTTTTGTTTTATATAATGTATGAAAATTATTATTGTAAATATCCCACAAATTTACCCCGCCATAATAGGTACCTATCCATATCGAACCATTATTATCAATAAAGATTTCTTTAATACTATTTTTACTTAAACTTTTAGGATTACCCGGCTGATGAACAATCTTTATGACATCCAGATCTTGCTTTTTAATATATAATCCATTATATGCTCCTATCCATAAATTACCATTGTTGTCATATTCTAGCCTTCGTATGTCTGAGCTAAGTATCTTGGTAACGTTTAGATCGCTATTTGGTATAAAAACTTCACTCTTTTCATCAAATACAAACAATCCATTATGTTTTGTGCCAATCCATAAATTACCATCTTCATTCTCATTTATCGCTTGAATAAATAAAGGAGATGAAGTGGTAAAGCTTTCAAATTTCAAGTTATGAATATCCCTACCAATTACCTTATGAATACCAGTTGAAGAACCTAACCATACGTTTTCATTTTTACCTTGGAAAATTTCAATTATAAAATTGTTGGTTAGGCCAGAAGGTTTGACGTCATTTTTTTTATAACCTATTAATTTTTCATTCTTTTGATCATAGATGTATAATCCATCTGAAGAAGCAAACCATAATTCTTGGTCATTAATTTGTTTTATAGTACGAACTGAACAATGAGATATACTATTCTTCTCTGATGAATGTAGAAACCTAGTAAACGTTTCGGTTCTAGGATCAAAACGATTTAGACCATTATGAGTTCCTACCCAAATATATCCTTTATTATCCTCTTTTATTGATAAAATATCATTATTACTGATTGAAGTAGAATCACTTGAGATATTCCTATAAACGGTGATCTCTTCACCATCATATTTATTGAGTCCATCTCGAGTTCCAACCCACATTTGACCAAATTGATCTTGTTCTATAGCGGCTACAGTACTTTGCGATAATCCTTCGGATACTGAAAAATGAATAAAATTGTTAAAATTGTATTCTTGAGAGAAAGTAAAAAAATGTATAACAAGCGTTAACAATAAATTTACTTTTTTCATAAGAGGTTGTAGGTTAGTTACTACAATATAACGTTTATTTCTCAAATTATTATGAGAATAAAAGATGAGTTAATTGCATTTTCTGTTTAAAAAAATAAGGAATCGACTAAACAATATTAAGGCTTTTTTGTTTGTTAAGTATTTGTAAAATAGACTTTTGTACTATTTTACCCCTATAATCGAACTTTTTAAACATCATAATTAAGTATCATTGTATCTGAAAATTAATTACAACTACCCCTTGTAATTTAAGAGTAATGATAGTACTAAGCAGAACAGTTGGGAAAAAATTAGTAGTAACGTAAAACACAAGCTAAACTCTAAACTATGAAAACTATTAGAACCCCAAAGTCTGTAAAATCATATTTATAGCACAAATATAATTTGTTGCTTGCCTAGGAGATCCAGTTTCCTCTTTCATGATCTAGGGCAATCACTTTTTTTTATGTATAGGATATATCTGGCAATTACTATTGTATTGCTTGTTATTATCTGGCAATTCAAAATCCACAGGATAATTATTCCTTTTATGCGAATATTATTTGATGGGTACATGAATAATAATTTATAACAAATCACAAACTCAAAAACATCATGAAAATGAGAGTAAATTATCTGTATGGCTTACAATCAAAATCTAAGCATTCATTTTTTATTTTTTTAATAGTCAGTTTATCTATCTGTGGGCAAACCGTAGTACAAAAACATGGAAGATTAAGAGTAAACGGTAATAAAATTGTCAATAAAAGTGATATCCCAACCAGTCTTGCAGGAAATAGTCTGTTTTGGAGTAATGCAGGAGATACATCAGATTTCTACAATGCCGAAACTGTAAATCATTTAAGCAATGATTGGAATAGCTCTATTATAAGAGTTGCTATGGGGGTAAAGGAAAGCTGGGACGGTGGTACTGGATATGTTGACAGTCCAGAGACTCAGAAAATAAAAATTAGGAAAGTTATTGATGCCGCTATTGCAAATGGAATTTATGTAATCATTGACTGGCACACCCATGAAGCAGAACGCTATCAAGCAGAAGCAATCGAATTTTTTACCGAAATGGCTAGTCTTTACGGAGATAAAGACAATATTATTTATGAAATCTATAACGAACCAATCGGGCAATCGTGGTTCGAGATCAAATCATATGCTAATGCCGTAATTGCAGGAATACGATCAAAGGATCCCGATAATCTTGTAATTGTAGGTTCTTCAACATGGTCTCAAGATGTTGACATTGCATCAAATGACCCCATTGATGATGTTAATACCGCATATACATTACATTTTTATGCAGGAACACACAGTCAGGGATTAAGAAATAAAGCGATAACAGCTATGAATAATGGAATAGCTCTATTTGCCACAGAATGGGGAGCTGTAAATGCCAGTGGAGATGGGGACATAGATGCCGCAGAAACAGAAAAATGGATGCAATTTTTCAAAGACAACGATATCAGTCATGTAAATTGGTCGGTTAGTGACAAACCTAGTAATAACGATCCTAGTAGACCAGAAGGATCTTCAATAGTACAACTAGGTCAGGGGGTTAATGGATTAAAAAATGATGAATTAACCGATTATGGGATATTTATCAAGGATATTATAAAAAATTGGTCAGAAGATAGTGGTAATCCAAATCCTCCTTCAGGAACCATCAATTGTAATACTGTTGATTGTATACTAGATGCAATGAAAAATGCTAAACCCGGTGACGAAATCATCATCGCTTCTGGAACCTATACGGCTCCAGAAAAAATATCTATTGGCGGAAGAGCTGCTCGTTTTTTATCTCAAAAAGATGGAACCTCTTCTAAACCAATCATTATTCGTGGAAAAAATTCATCAAATCCTCCAATCCTAAAAGGGCCAGATGGAAGATATGATGGGTATGTGATGAGAATTATGGGTGATTATTGGAAGATAGAAGATTTAATCTTGGAAGAAGGTTCAAAAGGTTTAGTCTTTGATACCGCCAATCACGGGGTTATCAAAAACGTTACGGTCCGCGAGCTTGGGGAAGAAGGAATACATTTAAGAGACGGTTCCAGTAATAACTTGGTTAAGAACTGTAAAGTTTACAATACCGGTATCAAAAAACCAGGAATAGGTGAAGGACTTTATGTAGGCTCTGATAAAGGGCAACATGATGAATATGATAGAGATTGTAACAATAATACCATTGAGGGTTGCATTGTTGGTCCAAATGTAACTGCCGAAGGAGTAGATGTAAAAGAAGGTACTAAAAACACAATTATCAGAAACTGTACTTTTTCGGCAAAAGGAATATCTGGAGAGAATAGTGCAGATGCTTTTATAGATCTGAAAGGATCATATGCATTTGTATATAATAACACTTTTAATCTTGATGGCTCCAATATCATAAATGCTGGAGTAGATTTCTTGGATAGAGGTACAGGGTATAACACAGGATATCGCAATGCAATTTTTGACAACACGTTCAATCTTCAAGGAAGAGGATCCGAAATTCAAACTGCAAGAAAAAAACAAGGAAATCCATCAGAAATTCATGTGTGGAATAATACCAGAAATCCAAATACTCCTGATTTCCCTATAAGTGATGGGTCACTTAATTTCATTACACAATCTTGCCCAAGCTGGAATATTGTTCCTTGTGCAGGAGGTGGTAGCAATCTACCACCAAGTATTTCAATCACCTCTCCAAACGATGGAGATGAATTTACTAAAGGTTCTAATATTGAAATTAAAGCAAATGCTTCAGATGATGACGGAACAATAGTAAAAGTAGAATTCTTCAATAATAATAATAAAATTGGTGAAGACACTTCTGCTCCGTTTCAATATACGATTACAAATGCCAATGCGGGAACATATAAACTAACAACAAAAGCTATAGATGATGATGGGGCAGATACGACTTCTCAACAAATAAGTATCACCGTGCAAGAAGAACCATTAGGGGGGTGTACTGGTAACGGTAGTCCCATCACATCACGTATTCAGGCAGAGGATTATTGCGACATGTTCGGAATCAGAACTCAAAATACATCAGACAGCGGAGACGGACTTAATGTAGGATGGATTGATACTAGTGATTTTATAGATTATAGAATAAATATTCAAGAAACCTCACAATATGAAGTGGCTTACCGAGTAGCTAGTAGATTTAGTAGTGGTGAAGTTGATTTTAGAGTTAATAATTCTTCATTAAGCAAAAAAGCAATTCCGAACACAGGAGGGTGGCAAGTATGGAGAACGATTAAAACTACGGTTAACTTATCTTCTGGTAGTCAAACTATCCGATTATTTGCTTCGGGACCCAGATGGAATATTAATTGGTTTACGTTAACCAAAGTTGATGGTCCAGGAAATCCTGACCCTGACCCAAATCCAGATACTTGTGATTTTGGAACTCCGTTATCAAGTGGTTTGCCCGCCTTTGATAAAGCATCTTACAACAATGTTCATGTTTTAGGAAATAATAGACCTGACTTTTCCAACTTCAGAAGATTTAGAATTAATTGGAATCCTAACCAAAATGGATTATATCAATTTGCCATAAATACTAATAATGGCATACCTGATTACTATGTGGATTTAAGAGATTTTATGGATTATAGGTTCAACACTAGCAACCCAGATATCTCCATATCTAATTCTGGATTTACAGGATTAGATGGAGATTATTGGGTGGCAAAAAATGAAGAAAATTTTGTGATGGTGTCCAAGGATAAAGGGTTCGCAATTTATTTCAGTAATTCTAGTACGGAACCTAATTGTAATCGCAGATTGTCTTCTTCAACATTAGATATGAAAACTACAGGAGCAAAAATATATCCTAACCCTTCTGAAGGCAACATACTTACAATTTCAAACATTCCACAATCAAATACAAAGCTCGAAATCAAGGATGTTCAAGGAAAAACTGTTTTACGAAGATCAATTCTTGATACTAATGTTACAATTGATATTTCTGAATTAGAGGCGGGTTTATATATCATTATTGTTAGAGGATATAAATACAAAGAAATGTCAAGACTTTTAAAGAAATAAAATCAGTCAAACATCTTTTAAAAAAAACCGGGTAAACTTGCTTTACCCGGTTAACATAACTAAACACCCAAAATATGATTCTTTTCACACAAAGAAGCCTGATGTCAATGGTTTCGCTATTCGTAACAGTTACTTTTTTTGCACAAAATTCTGTATATCAAAATGATTTTGATCATCTACCTACAGGGCAGTACAATGAAGAAGAAATGAAAGAAGCCTTAGGTGCTCATTTTTGTAAAGGTGCCGATGAAGGAAGGGTTTCTATTACTCAATTTCCAGGAAGCGGAAATGTACTAAAAGTAAAATATCCAAAAGGAAAAGTAAAGACCAATGATAGTGGTATGCATACCAAAGTCTATTGGGATAATTATGAATCTTTTGATGAATTATATTTCAGTTATCGTGTTTATATTCCTGAAGATTTTGAATTTAGAGCTGGGGCAAAATTACCGGGATTGGCGTATCAAACAAGAGACAGAAATATGTCTCTACGTTTGATGTGGAGAAAAGATGGTCTTTTAGAATTTTATAATCATTTTGATACTAGACCAACATGGGGCGGCTGGACGGCTTCTGTAAACTGGAGTTTATCTGACCCTTATGATGAGCCGGGAGGACCACAACCAGATCAGGTAAAACTCAAAAAGGGTGCCTGGAACCATATAGAAGTATACCATAAATTAAACACCCCTGGAAAAAGGGATGGAATTATGCGTGGATGGTTGAATGGGCAATTAGCAATAGATATTATCGATAACGAAGATTATCGTCAAAACGGTGAGGGTGATATTGGTATGAATAACATCTATTTATCTACTTTTTTTGGAGGAAGTAGTAACGATTATATGCCCACCAAAGACCTGTATGCCTATTTTGATGATTTTGTAGTATCAAAAACCAGAATAGGAAATGATTCTGGAGGAGATAATAACGAATCTTTTAGCGTTTCTTTTAAAACGCCTTCTACAGATCTAACAGTCCAAGAAGGTTATGATTTAGAAGTTGAGGTCGATGCAAAAGATAGCAAGGGATCTATAAGAGAAGTTAAACTATACATTAATGATGTTTTTGTAAGAAGAGAACGAAGATTTCCTTATACATGGGGGCACGAAGGATCACCCAACCCTGAAGAGTTAAATGGTCTTTCAAGTGGTGAATATATTATTAAAGCGATAGCAACTAATAGCGATGGTAAAAGCGAAGAAACTATGTTCAAGCTTACTGTTAAAACTAATGACGCTTGCTCATTTTTACTTCCCGACACCAAGGGGCTTCAACCCTTAGATAATGTACTCTATAATTATGTGCATATTACTGGGGCCAAGACCCCTCAGTTTTTAAGAAACTTTGTGAATTTTTCTGCTAAATGGAATCCTAAGTATGACGCCTTATTTAAGTTTGCCGTTCAAACTAATAATGGCTCTCCAGATTGGTATGTGGATTTTAGTAAAACAGCAACTTTTCAACTTAAAGATGCCAAACCAGAAATCACTCTTCATAATACCGGCTTTGAAGGATTAGACGATAGTTATTGGGTAACCATGCAAAATAATGATTTGGTATTAAAATCGAAAAGTAGTCAAAAACTTATTTGTTTTAGTAATTCTTCTCAACCTCCGGTATGCATGAGAGGAAAAGACCAAAAAGTAATTTCGATTCATAATACTCGAAAGATTTTATTGAATCAAAACCCTGTAAAAGATATTCTTGCTATAAAAGAACTACCTCTCTCAGCGTATAGAGTAAATATATATGCACTTGATGGAAATATGGTTTTTTCTAAACCCATTTCACTAAAACAATCTAATCTAGAGGTGAAGGTAAATGAACTACCTAGTGGCCTGTATTTCGTAGAAATTCTTTCTCGCCAACAAGAAGCCATTAAAACAAAATTTGTAAAAAATAAATAATTCTTAGAGGAACCTGGAAAAGTACTTACATAATCGATAAAACTGTCTAGTCGTCAACGTAACAATACAAAAATCTTCAAAAACAAGATGTATTAGGCGACAATAAAAATATCAAAAACACAAACTAACACAAACTAGCAATGAAAGTAACACTCACAACAATCAATGGGTTAAAAATTATGGTAGTAGTACTGCTATCCATAATTTCAGGAGCTAAAGCGCAGAACTGTAATACTATGATCGATGTCGATTTTAATAATTGGAATAACAGACGATACTCTATTACAGATTTAAAAAGTGACTTTAATAAAGTAAAGCCATGGACTGCATCTACCTACAGAGGAGTAGAAGGTCCCGGTGCTGCAAATAATTTGATAGAAAACACACCACAGGAGACTAGAATTGTTAATGGAACTTTAAGAGCACAGTATTTAAAGAATGACGCT
This sequence comes from uncultured Aquimarina sp., assembly GCA_947500545.1. Classification (GTDB taxonomy): domain Bacteria; phylum Bacteroidota; class Bacteroidia; order Flavobacteriales; family Flavobacteriaceae; genus Aquimarina. The sequence goes on from CANMSO010000001.1 coordinate 251,321, forward strand.
TCAGGTAGGTCAGGTGGTTTTCTCTTTGATCCTTATTTTGATGCCGTAGATGAAGCGTATTTAGAATACAAAGTAAAATTTGATGATAATTTTTTCTGGGCTACAGGAGGTAAATTACCTGGTCTGGGAGGATCTACTAGAGGAGTAAATAGCGAAACCACTGGTAGAGGTGCCATTCCATCGGGATGTAAATACAATACCGACGGATGGTCCGCGCGCTTGATGTGGAGAAGAAATAGAGCGCAGACTAATGCACCTTACCTTATTCTTTATAGTTACTTCGCCGACAAACAAAATGGAGAACCTAGAAATGATGGAGATTGTGGGGATGGAAAAAGAATTTTTTCTAACCTGAAAGACAACAAGTGGTATACCATCCGTCAATATATCAAAATGAACACACCTGGACAAAGAAACGGTACTGTGATCATGTGGATTGATGGAGAGGAGACGTATCGTGATAATAATGCTAAAATTCGTAATTCGGGCAAAAACAGTTTAAAAATCAATGCCCTGATTATGAATACCTATCGTGGGGGAAGCAGAAATGATCAGGTTTGGCATTCACCAAGAACAGAATATACTTTTTTCGACGATTTTAAAGTATGGACAGGATGTAGCAATCCCCCTGGAGGAGATAATAAACCACCAACAGTTTCGATTATCAGTCCTAATCAGGATAACTATAATGCAGGCAGTGATGTTTCGGTAACAATTAATGCTAACGATCCTGATGGCAGTATCACAAAACATGAAGTATTTGTAAATGGAACATTAGTAGATACTGATGGCGCTAATTATACACCGCATCCAATAGCTAATCTACAAGAAGGGAATTACACTATTAAAGTTGTAGTTACCGATAATGACGGAGCTAAAGGTGAAGCTACAAAAAGTTTTACGGTAAGCAACTCTGATGGCGGAGGCAATAATGGAGGTGACTCTAATGGTAATTGTGATGTTTATGAAGAAAAGAATGGTCTTGTTATAATCGAATCAGAAAACCTTTCTATTGCTGGAAATTGGAGAAAAAAAAGCACGATATCAGGTTTTACCGGAGGAGGTTATCTTGAATGGACTGGTCCTGATCATTTTAACGACCCAGGTAATGGAGTTATAAATACAAAAATTAAAATTAACTCTGCTGGTCGATATAAGTTTCAATGGAGATCCAAAGTAGGTGAGGGTGATAGCGCTACAGAAGCTAATGATACTTGGTTGAAATTCCCAGATGCCAGTGATTTTTATGCACAAAAAGGAAGCGAAAGAGTGTATCCGAAAGGATCTGGAAAAACACCAAATCCTGAAGGTGCTGGTGGTGAAGGATATTTTAAAGTATATTCTACTGGAACCACAAACTGGACATGGACAACAAAAACCAGCGATAATGATCCTCATGATATTTTTGTTGAGTTTGATACTCCAGGTGTATATACCATGTTGATATCTGGTCGGTCAAAACATCATATTGTTGATCGGGTTACACTAAATAAATCCAGTGTGAACGCCACAAATTTATCACTTGAAGAAACGACTTGTAACAATGACGGAGGAGGAGGCAATAGTAGTGCTTCTATAAGTGGTGAACGAAAAAAATGGCACAAAGTGACCTTAACCTTTAATGGACCTAATACTTCTGAAACATCCAGCGATAATCCATTTTTGAATTATAGATTGAATGTAACGTTTACGCATCAAAGTGGTTCACCATCATATGTTGTACCAGGATACTACGCTGCGGATGGAAATGCTGCACAAACTTCTGCTACAAGTGGTAATAAATGGCGTGTTCATTTTGCACCAGATAAAACAGGAAGTTGGAATTATAAAGTTTCTTTTAGAAAAGGAAATAACGTTGCCGTAAATGATGGGGCCAATGCCGGGAATGTTGCTGGGTTTATGAATGGAGAGACTGGATCATTTAATATTACTGCTTCAAATAAATCTGGTAGAGATTTTAGAGCAAAAGGTCGTTTACAGTATGTAGGTGAGCATTATTTACGTTTTGCCGAAACAGGGGAATATATGATCAAACAAGGGCCTGATTCTCCGGAGAACTTATTTGCATACGATGATTTCGACAACACTCCTAATTCAGGTAATAGAAGGAAAAATTTTAATCCGCATAAAAGCGATTGGAACAGCGGAGATCCTACCTGGAAGAGTGGTAAAGGAAAAGGATTGATCGGAGCCGTAAACTATATTGCTAGCGAAGGACTAAATTCGATGTCTTTTCTTACCATGAATATCAATGGTGATGATAAAAATGTATACCCATACGTTGCTTCTAATCAACGTACCCAAATGGATGTTTCAAAACTAGCGCAATGGGCTATTGTGATTGAACACATGCAGAAAAACGGAATTTTTGCACATTTCAAAACACAAGAGACTGAAAACGAAACACTACTTGATAATGGTAATACGGGTACACAACGTAAATTATATTATCGTGAACTAATTGCAAGATTTGGGCATAATTTAGCTTTAAACTGGAATCTAGGTGAAGAGAATGGAGGTGGACCACAACAAGTAGATCAATCACCTGCTCAGGAAAGAGCAATGGCAGAATATTTTTATAAAAATGATCCGTATCGTCACCATGTGGTTATTCATAAACATCCAAATGACTTTCCAGAATATTTACTAGGGAATCAATCAAGACTTACTGGTTTTTCTTTACAAACTAATAAATCTGATTTCACTAATGTTTTTGGGAAGGTAAAAGAAGGGATTGATAAATCCAGAAATCAAGGAAAGAAATGGGCAATTGCTTGTGATGAACCAGGTGATGCTCAACATGCTATCCGACCAGATAATAATGCAGGAAGTTCTCATACAGATGGTCGAAAAAATGCTATGTGGGGAACCTTACTTGCTGGTGGATGGGGTAATGAGTGGTATTTCGGATACCAGAATGCCCATTCAGACCTTTCACTTCAAGACTTTCGAAGTAGAGATAAATGGTGGGATTATGGTCGACATGCCATCCGATTCTTTGATATAGCAAATCTTCCTTTGACCCAGATGCGAAATAATAATTCGCTGTCTTCAAGTAATAATGATTATTGCTATGCAAAACAAGGAGAAGCTTATGTTGTATACCTTAAAAATGGAGGTTCAACAAATCTTAATCTAAATGGACAAAGTGGAAGGTTTACCGTAAAATGGTATGATCCGCGTAATGGCGGAAATCTTAAGAATGGTTCTGTAACCAGCATCAATGGTAATGGTAATAGATCTATCGGAAATGCTCCAAATAATGGAGGTAAAGATTGGGTAATATTAATTACTAAAGAAGGGTCTGGTCCAGGCGGCAATGAAGCTCCAGAAGTATCATTGACCAATCCTTCCCAAAATAATCAAGAATATACGCTTGGAGAAACTATTTCCTTAAGTGCCAATGCATCAGATTCTGAAGGAGGTATAGAAAAAGTAAACTTTAAAATTAATGGTTCCTATTTTAAACAGGATCGAACCGCTCCGTATAATGTGTCTTGGACACCAACCGTAGCAGGAACGTATACAATTGGAGCTAGAGCCTTTGAAGCGGGACAACAAGGACTTTCTACAGAAGTGTCAAGAACAGTAATTGTAAAAGATACGACTGCAAGTCAATCTCCACAGGTTTCTTTCACAACACCTTCTGGAGATACCACGGTACAGGAAGGATATGATATAGAAGTTGAAGCAAATGCGACCGACGCAGACGGAACGATAAACAATGTAAAATTGTATGTCAATAATACGCTAGTAAGACAAGAAAGTATAGCTCCATATACTTGGGGGCATGATGGTTCTCCAAACCCAGCAGAGGTGAATGGGCTTTCTGTAGGAACGTATACCTTCAAAGCAGTAGCAACAGATAATGATGGTAATACAGCTCAAGATACGTTTACTTTAACGGTACAAAGTACTGATGAAGGTGGTAATAATGGAAATTGTTCCTTTGGAACACCCGTTTCTATTGGTATTCCTGCAATGGATAATGTTTCATATGGGTATGTTTATGTTTTAGGACAAGGAGGTCCTAACCTTAGTAATTTCAGAAAATTTTCAATCAATTGGGATCCCACTTATAATGGACTATACAAGTTTGCTATTAATACAGATAATGGGGTTCCGGATTGGTATGTAGACTTCTCGGATACGATGAGCTATCAGTTAAAGAATACTAAGCCAGAAGTAACTTTAATGAATACTGGTTTCAATGGATTGGATGGTGCTTATTGGGTAGCTCAAGATGATAATAGTTTTGTATTGGTATCCAAAGATCACGGATTTACCCTTTACTTTAGTAATTCTACTCAGGCGCCTTCTTGTTCTAATAGACAAAGTAAGATTTCCGTTTCAAAAAATGATTTTCAAAACATCGTATTGCATCCAAATCCGGTTAAGAGCGATGTGTTATCGATTGGAGGCCTTGAAAATCATGAAGTATTGATACAAGTATATAGTATAATTGGTCGTAGAGTTTTACATAAAAAGACAAAAGGTGCGAAGGTGTATCAATTACCTGTAGAAGCTTTAGAAGCCGGTAGTTATATTCTGAATATACAAGGTAATGGTATTCGTAAATCATTTCATTTCATAAAAGAATAATCCTATATTAACTCAACTAAAAAGGCTACCTGAACTACTTTTTGGGTGGCCTTTTTTATATTCACAAGAGAATTTCTAGAGTGATTTAAGAATATGAAGTTAGAAAAGAGCTTTTTACTTTTATTGTTTTTCAGAATGTGATGTATATTTTCCTACAATTATTACTGGATTTGTAGTTACCATCTTGATAAAATAGACAAGGTCGTTTTAGGGTTTTTATCGCCATTAGGATCAATTACAATGTGTTTATCTACCTCTATAAACAAAGGCGTACCTTTTTCTTTAATACATAAATCAATATTATTGTCATTATCATTAAGATCTGCGATCTGGAAAGGTTTAACTTTTATTGAGTCTGTCTCCCTTTTTAGGGTTATCGTAAAGTTTTTTAATTGATCTTTTCCCAGTTCTTCGCCATTAGTTGCAATAACTCCTCCGGCCCATACCGTTCTTACAATAGTTGTAGTTTGGTTTTTTGGACAGTCACATCCTCTTTTTTCTTTGTTGTACGGGTAATCCTTGTCAAAAACAAAATGTTCTGCATAGCTGATAAAAGGGCCATCATTTAGTGGTGTTACTTTAATTTTTTGACCTTGCATATTTTGACCATCTCTGCTTTTTAATTCCCCAATAATTTCTACGTCAATGGGTTCATTGTCTGGATGGTTACCATATTCACCAATGAGCAAAATGGTTCTTAGTTCAAATGCTTCTGAAGCAGGTTGTAAAGTGACAAAATCCACATATTTTTTCTCTCCTTTTGAAGTGGTAATAAGGAAATCATGTGCCTGCATAGTATTTGGGTCAATCTCGTGAGAGAAAACCAGAGGCATTCCATCTTGGCCGGGAGCATCTTTCCATAATGCTCTGGTTATTGCAGGAAGAGAGTTATCTAATCCAAAAAACGCAGAGATTATTTTAGCATTTCTTTCTTTAGTGACCGTTGGGTTTTCATCAGATAAAATATAATCCGGACTAGTATTACAAGCCATAACTAGCATTGCAATAATTAGTAAGCTTACTTTATTCATATGGATATTATTTATTAGTAAATGAGTATTGATACTGCTTTTGCCTTAAGTTGTTATCAAAAATGTTGTAATAGAAACCCCTCTTTCATGAAGGGGGAAATGATGAGAGGTTTCGTATCACACAGCATGATTCATTAAAATTTATAAGCCAAGGATAAGCCCATATTGAATGTAATGATGTTAGGTTGATACTCTGAGTAAACAACTACACCTCCAATTCGTGTAACACTTTCTAGAGTAATAAAACCTCCTGTAAAAGTGAAAGTGGGCATTAAAGCAAAGTGTTTTCCTAAATCTCTTTTTAAGCCAATACCTACCTCATAACCAAAACCCGCAGCAGATTCTCCATCTCTGACATAATCAACTGTAGAAGTGCCATTGGTAGCGGTAACAGAAACATCTGGACTGTTTATAATCATAGGGCCAATACTTAGACGCGGAAGAACAGCAAATTTTTCTGAAATATTCATTTGATAAGCAACTCCAGCTAACACATACAGCACGTTCCAGTTATCTGAATTATCTGTGAAATCGATACTAGGGTTATTTGCTTCAAGAGTATTAATCAGGTCATCGGTATCAATATCATAATTTTGGATTCGTATAGTTCCGGTTAGAATAATCTTTTCTTTTATTCGATAACCTCCGTAAATATCAAATTTAGCACCTGTCTTGGCAAAGCCCGCGTTATCGTTATTTTCTGAGGCATCTTTGAAATCCCCCAGAGGGAAGCTTGATCCAGCAGAAAATCCTAGATAATATTTAGAATCATTATTACCCTGCCCAAAAGTGGAAATTGCTATGGTTAAAAACCCGATGAGTACCCATTTTTTTAAAGTAAAATACATGACGATTGCGTTTAGTTATTATGTGTTTAGTTCTTATTGCTTGGTCCAGATCAATGTTTTTGAAACAAATCCTTTACTTACTTTAATTTTGAGTTTTTGACCTTCTAAAACTAATTCACAATCCATTTTTTTTCCATCTTTAGGCTTTGTTAATGTACCTGTCCATTTTTTATTACTAAAAGAGACATCTTCTAAAATCACCTTGTCTTTTTCGACTACAGTACCGTTAAAACTATCACCTTGTTTGGCGATATGAACTATGAAACCTTCTTCCGTTTTCCAATTTCCTTCGAGATTATCTGTTGATTTTTGTGCCATTGCAAGTGAGCATAGAAATACTAGCATTAATAAAGCGATGTTCTTCATTCTAGATTGTTATTTATGATTTGTAGACCGCTAAGAAATATTTTTAAGGAATAATGCCGAAATAAGGAAAGACAAATAAAGTCCAGATTGAATAATCTGGACATATTATGAATGTTCGAAGGTCTTTTTGTTGAATGTTTTTTGAAAGTAGCTTTAACAATAAGAATATTATCATACAAGTATTTTAATAAATACTAGTGTGAGAAATCCGAAAAGTTGGTAATGATTAAAGCTCTGATTTTACAAAATCAGATGGAGAAATACCTTTATGTTTTTTAAATATAGAGTAGAAAGATGATTTGCTATTAAAACCAGCTTCAAAAGCTAAAGTTAATAATGTGAATTTACTATTTTCAGGGCGTTTTGCTTTCTCAATAAATTCTTCTACCCGATATTGGTTTACAAATTCATAAAAAGTAGTATTTAATCCGGCTTTAAATATTATAGAGAGATAATAATACGGGATTTCAGAAATGTCGGCTAAAGATCGTAGAGAAAGTTTAGGGTTGAGGTAAGGTTTCTCAAAAGACATACAGTTTAATAATTTTTGTTTGTATTCTAGAATCTGCTTTTCTTCTAGAACATTGTTTATATCTTGCTTTTTGCCTGATTGCTTTTCATTGTTATTATCAGGTATTCCATTAATTTCAGTAAGAGCAACATCATTTCTTATACCATATATTCCTATATACAACAACGCTAAGGAAAAAAGCAAGAAGGGATAAACCTGTATTTGATCGTATGAAAATTGTGATTTAATCATAATAAAATAAGAAATTACAATAGCTACCCAGGTAATGAAGATTGAATATAATAAACGCCTCAACCAATTAATACTTATTCCTTCAGAATATGAGAGTTGCATTAATTGTAGTTTTTCGTGGCTTTTTATTTTTTTCCATGTCAGATATATATAGAAAGGAATGATTAGAAATTGAATAGAAAACCTAATTATTTTAATCCAGATTGTTAATCCATTGATTTTCATTTGCTCAATTAGCTCAATCTTTTCCTGGACGTTTAAAAGTGTATATCTGGAAAGTACTATTACGATAATAATAGCAGACGGTAAAAAATGTAGACCATCTTTCCATTCAATTTTTTTTGTTTGGGAAGATATATATAGATATGATATTGCAAATATTAATGGTCCCAATGGCATCGATATAAAAAAGTAGTCTATTTTGGTTATATCGTAGTTAAAATTTGTGTAAACGTTTATCTGAATAACGGCGAATGATAAAATAAAAAAACAAAATAAAAACCAATCGGGTTGGTTTTTTTGCTTCTTCAGGAATACTAAAAAAGCAAAAAATAGTGATTGATAAGAGATTATTGATAGGGTATTAACTAAATCCATATTAGAAGAACAAGTTACTAATATATGATCAAGTTCTCAAAACAAGATTTTGTTATGTAGAAAAACAATGTTTAATTCCCGATACAGAAATTAGCAAAGATGTTACCCAGCAAACCATCACTTGTAATTTCCCCAAAGTGATATAAAGCTTGCCTAATATCGATGGCCATTAGATCGCAAGAAAGCTCAGAATCAAGGCTATGTTGTGCTTTTTGGATTTTTACTAAGGCTTTGTGGGATATATATTATAGTACTATATTGCATAAAGAAATTAGAAATCGATGATGATTTTATTCGAAGTCATCTTTTAAAATATAAATCGTAAAATGAGTAAAGCATCCTTTATTAAAGAATTAACCTTGCCTGCTGTAGCCGCGCCAATGTTTTTAATATCAGGACCTCAATTAGTTATTGAGTGTTGTAAGAATGGAATTGTAGGGACTTTTCCAGCATTAAATCAACGAACTTCTGAAGGGTTTGAAGAATGGCTTATTGAGATAAAAAAAACACTTTCGGATTTTGAAAAGGAGACAGGTAAAAAAGCTGCGCCATTTGGTGTCAATCTAATTGTTCATCATTCAAATCCAAGATTAAATGCAGATCTAGCCTTGTGCGTTAAACATAAGGTTCCATTAATTATCACATCGCTGGGTGCTGTTTCAGAATTGGTAGATACTGTTCATAATTATGGTGGATTAGTGTTTCATGATGTCATCAAAAAACGTCATGCCGAAAAGGCTAATGAAGCAGGGGTAGATGGATTAATTCTTGTTGCAGCTGGAGCCGGTGGTCATGCAGGAACCATAAATCCTATGCCACTTGTTTCAGAGATTAAAAAAATCTTTAAGAAAACCATATTGCTTTCTGGTTGTATTAGTACAGGAAAAGATATCGCTTCTGCTATGCAAATGGGTGCAGATTTGGCATATATGGGAACCCGTTTTATTAATACTGAAGAAAGCAAAGCACCAAAAGAATATAGAGATATGATTATAGATTGCGGAGCGAGTGATATTGTTTATACGGCAGCTGTTTCTGGTGTTTCTGCAAACTTTTTGGGACCAAGTTTGAACGCTATGGGTATTACTGAAGAAATGTTAAAGCGCAAGGGTAAAGTAGATTTTGGAGAAGAATTAACGGTCAATGAAAACGAGGCTAAAGCTTGGGCTACCATTTGGTCTGCTGGTCAAGGTGTAGCAACTATTAGCAACTCACTTAGTGTACATGATTTAGTTTCGAATTTAAAAACCGAATTCAAAATAGCCATTAAAGAGCAGTATAAACTATTAGAAACTTATAAATAATAGCCAACCACAGTGTATAATTATAGTCAATACACAAACTTTTATGTATCTATAGGATAGCGTACTATTTTTGAGAAATAAAGAAAATCTATTTCCCGATACAGAAATTAGCAAAAATGTTACCCAATAGGTCATCACTTGTAATTTCACCAGTGATTTCACCAAAATGATAAAGAGCTTGGCGTATGTCTATGGCCATAAGATCACCAGATAACCCAGAATCCAATCCATATTGTACCTTTTGGATTTCTTCTAATGCTTTAAGCAAGGCATCATAGTGACGCGTATTGGTTACGATAGTCTCATTATTGCGCAGAGCTCCTGTATTTACAAATTCCAGAAGTTTATTTTGTAATTCTTCGACACCAATATTTTGTTTTGCAGATAGTAAATGAATATTCTCAATTTCAGATTTGAGATTTTCAATTTCAACTTTATCTAATTTATCTACTTTATTGGCAACAATAATTAGGGGCTTTTGAGGATGCTTATTTTTTATTTTTCCTATTTCTGTCTTAAGTTCTTGTATACTGTCATTGGTTAGTAAAGAGCCATCAACCAAGTAAATCACGACTTGAGCTTGCTCAATCTTTTCAAAAGTCTTTTGGATACCAATACTTTCTACCACATCTTTGGTTTCTCGTATTCCTGCCGTATCTATAAATCTAAAACCAATTCCGCCAATATTAATTTCATCTTCAATGGTGTCACGAGTAGTTCCTGCGATATGCGATACAATTGCTCTTTCTTCATTTAGCAAAGCATTCAATAGAGTAGACTTACCAACATTAGGTTCTCCGACTATTGCAACAGGAATTCCGTTTTTAATTACATTTCCAACCGAAAAAGAATCGATGAGGCGTTTTAAAACATTAATAATTCTTGAAATTAGATCCTTAAACTGTGTACGATCTGCAAATTCTACGTCTTCCTCTGCAAAATCAAGTTCAAGTTCAATTAGAGAAGCAAAATTGAGCAATTCCTCCCTCAACTTCTGGATTTCATTAGAGAAACCTCCTCGCATCTGTTGCATTGCAATTTGATGTGAAGCCTCAGAATCTGATGCAATAAGATCGGCAACTGCTTCCGCTTGGGATAAATCTAATTTTCCGTTAATAAAAGCACGTAATGTAAATTCACCTGCATTTGCCATTCTACAGCCTTTACGAAGTAATAGTTGAATTATTTCTTGCTGAATATAAGTAGAACCATGACAAGAAATTTCTATAGTGGGCTCTCCTGTATAAGAATTTGTTCCTTTAAATATTGATACCAATACTTCATCTAATACTCTTTCTTCGTCAACTATATGTCCCAGGTGAATTGTATGGCTTTTCTGCGCTAAAAGATCTTTGCCACTAACAGATCTAAATAATGGAGCACAAATTTGTAGAGCATCCTTTCCGGAAACTCGAATAATTGCAATTGCTCCTGCGCCTGATGGGGTCGCCAACGCTACAATGGTATCTTGTGTAATCATATACGTTACTTACTGAAGGCACAAAAATAGAGATTAATATATACACTTTAAATACGCATTGTTAAACTTTTTTTGAGGAGTTGTTTTTCTTTGTTATCTTGTGCAGTGAAGAAGTGAAAAGTACTTCTAATAATAAGTATCTACCTCATTTCCTTAAAGGAAAAAAAGAATTAGGATAAAATTAGGTTCGTAGTTGAGTAAACTGCTTAATCACGAATTAATTGGGAAACAATTTTGTTGTAATCATGATTACAACATTTTTTTATGTGCGTTAAATTTAATGTCAAACCAATAATAATTAATTTTAATTCCTATGAATTTTTTTAACACAAACTCAATTAATTTTAAAAAAGGGAGATATTCCATTCGGAAGTTTGGTATACTCGCCTGCTTGGCTTTTATGCTCATGCCTGCTATTAATTTGGCACAGATAAATCCCTTACCAACTAGGTATAAGGTATCTGATCTTAAGGTTAAGTCTGATGACAATCAGGCCAAAAGTAGTGCTGAAGTTATTACAGAGTCTATTTCAGAAAAAGGCGCAACTTGGTTACGTTTATTTTTTAAAGATGTTAATCTTGGTGCTAATAGTACATTAACCATTACATCAGATTTGGATGGTGCTACTCAGACTTTGACCGCCAGAACAATCAAAGACTGGAAAAATACAACAGCATATTTTAATGGAGATAAAATTACTCTTAAGCTTACCATTGCTGCAGGAGAAAAATCCATTGGTGTCAATATCAAAGAAATCGGAATTGGTATACCTGATCCTACAACTAAATCTCAGTGTGGATCTAGTGATGACAGGGTAGATTCAAACGATGCTGCGATAGGAAGAATTGTACCTATTGGTTGTACAGGATGGATTATCACTAACGGGAAACTAGTTACTGCTGGACATTGTGTAGGTAGTAGAGCTCAAATAATTGAGTTTAATGTACCAAAATCAAATCCTGATAGAAGTATAGTACACCCTGGACCAGAAGATCAATATCCAATAGGAAACTTTGTTTCTCCTTATCCTGGTAATGCAAGTCAAGCCAATGACTGGGCAGTATTTACTGCAAGCGCAAATTCACAAACAGGTCAAACTCCTATTCAGGCTCAAGGTAAATCTTTTAACGTTATACAAAGTGACCCTGGAAGTAATATAACTATTACAGGGTTTGGTACCGATACGGGAATAGACAATCAGACACAACAAATTCATACGGGGCCATTAAGCTCGGTTACCAATACATTTGTTAGGTATAGAGCAGATACTACAGGAGGAAACTCAGGAAGTCCAATTATTGATACCGCTACAGGAAATGCAGTAGGTGTTCATGCTTATGGCGGATGTTCGGGATCTGGAGGTTCTAATTCTGGAGAAAGAGCAACAATTCCTGCTTTTTGGGATGCTATGGGACTTGGTGATCCAGGACCAGGGCCTGGTACTGATGAGTGCACAGGAGATGTGTCATCTTTTCCTTTTAGTGAGAGTTTTGAAACTAGTTTAGGGCAATGGAAAAACACATCTGTTGGTGATGATTTAACCTGGACCAGAAACTCGGGAGGTACACCTTCTAATGGAACCGGACCTAGCAGTGCTGCTGATGGTAGTACATATATTTATGTAGAAGCTTCAGGTAATGGTACTGGATACCCTAATAAAAGAGCACTTTTAAACTCTCCTTGTTTAGACTTCAGTAGCTTGACTACTCCTAGACTTGCGTTTGAATACCATATGTTAGGTAGTGCCATTAATAGCTTAAATGTCGAAGCTAGGACTAATAACACTGGTAATTGGACAAGTGTGTTTAGTAGAACTGGAGAGCAAGGTAGCAATTGGAATACTGCAGATGTAGATCTTTCTGCTTATGCGGGAGATTCAAGTGTGCAATTACGATTTAATGTAGTTACTGGTTCTGGAGGAAGCGGTTGGCAAAGTGATATTGCTATTGACGCCGTAAGTATTCAAAATGGTTCTGGTAATCCAAATCCAACTTGTGACACAATAAACTTTAATGATTTCCAAATTACTGCATTTTCTAATCAAGATTCTGCTGGTAATTTTTCAGTTGTGAATGGAGGAGCAGGATTATCTATGCAAAACAATACATGGAAATATATTCCGCTTAGTTATAATGTAACGGCTAATACCGTTATCGAATTTAGCTTTAGTAGTTCTTCTCAAGGAGAAATCCACGGAGTTGGTTTTGAAGATGATAACACATTAACAGCTACTAGGTATTTCAAAGTTCATGGTAGTCAGAATTACGGAGTAACAAATTTTGATAATTATTCAAGTGGTACTACAACTTATGTTATCCCTGTTGGTAATTTTTATACAGGTAATATGGATCGTTTGGTGTTCATTAATGATAATGATGGCGGTTCAGGAAATAACTCTACGTTCTCTAATGTAAAGATTTATGAAGGATCTTGTGGCCAATCTGCATCTGCAGAAAGTGTAATTTCAGGATTAGAATCGAAAAATCCAATTCTTGGAGATGAGGATGAAAATAGTTTATTGGGCACAAAAATAACACCGAATCCTGCTACAAGCACGTTCTCAATTTATATTAATAATTATATAAAAGGAGAAGTTAATGCTACTTTTTATAGTGTACTAGGAAGAAAAGTGGGACAAAGACAACTTAGACCAGGAGTTAATACATTATCAACTCGTGCTTTATCATTGAACACGGGTATATATCTAGTTAGAATAGATAGTAAAGATGGAGTATCTACTCAAAAGCTAATTGTTAAATAAAACAACCTTATTTAAAAGACATTAAATTAATTACTTATAAGGCATCTCGATACAATTTCCGGGATGCCTTTTTGTTTTTGAATAGTAGTGTTATTTAATTTTTTTAAGATGTTTTGTTGTAACAAAATGTTGTTTATCTCGTCATATATATAACAATGCTAATATTATTAGCAAAATCATCAATCAACCAAAAAAACAAGAAATCATGAGAGAAGACAAATCAGTATTAGTCATTACCCATTTATCACAACTATTAGATCTTATTACCGGATTTGGAGGATTCGTAGTACCATTAATTCTATGGCTTACGCAAAGAGAAAGAGTAGAAGCAATGGATGAACATGGAAAATCAATAATGAACTTTCAGATAAGTATGTTTATCTATGCATTAATATGTATTCCATTAATATTATTATTTGGATTGGGAGCACTTGGGTTAATTGTAATTGCAATATTGTGTTTTATATTTCCTATTATAAATGCCATTAAGGCGAGTAATGGAGAGCGTCCTTCTTATCCTTTATCGATGCAAATTATTAAATAATAAAAAAAGAGGGAAATCAATTGATTTCCCTCTTTTATGGTTAACACACTATTTAAGTTCTAGTGTTGGTTAAGTCTAAAATCTGGATATGCGTCCATACCATGCTCATGACTATCCAATCCGTCAATTTCTTCTTTTTCAGAAACTCTGATTCCCACAGTTTTCTTGAGTGTAAAGATGATTAAGAAAGAAGTTATTACGCAAAATCCTCCAGCGGCTAATACTCCAACCCCTTGAACAAGAAATTGATCAAATCCAGCTTTTGCTCCAAAAATTCCAACAGCCAATGTACCCCATATACCACATATTAAGTGAACTGCAATAGCACCTACTGGATCATCTAATCTTAACTTATCTATTAATGCCACTCCAAATACTATAATTGCACCGGCAATAGCTCCAATTAATACAGCATCTGTTGGACTCATTTGATCTGCACCTGCTGTTATACCTACTAACCCTCCTAAAATACCATTTAAGAACATAGTTAAGTCATAGTTTTTATACATTAAGGTAGATACTAAGAAAGCAACCACTCCACCTGCTGCTGCTGCCAAAGATGTGGTAACTAAAGTAAGAGAAGTTCCTGCAGCATCAGCAGAAAGTACAGATCCACCATTAAAGCCAAACCATCCTAACCAAAGTATTAATACACCAGCCGCGGCTAAAGGAATATTGTGTCCCGGGATTGCCTGTGGCTTACCTTCTGAGCTAAATTTACCAATTCTTGATCCTAGTAAGTATACAGCTACTAAAGCAGCCCATCCACCAACAGAGTGAACAAGAGTAGAACCGGCGAAGTCATAAAAACCTTCAGCTTCACCAATTGTGAATGTAGATAAAAATCCACCTCCCCATTGCCAAGAACCAACTATTGGGTATACTATTCCCACATAAATAATAGTGAAAATCATAAACGCTCCAATTTTGATACGTTCAGCGACAGCTCCAGATACAATAGTAGCGGCGGTTGCAGCAAACATTCCTTGGAACAAGAAATCAGTCCAGTATGTATATCCTTCATTATAAGCAAGATCTAATCCTCCTTCAGCTGTAAGTGGGGCATCCAATCCAAAGCCTGCAAAACCAAAAAATCCGGCAGCACCTTCTTCAAAACCTGGGTACATTAAATTGAAACCTACAAGACAGTATAATAATAAACCTATGCAGATTATGAATACATTTTTAAATAATATATTGATTGTGTTTTTTTGACGAGTAAGTCCTATTTCTAAAAAAGAAAATCCTAAGTGCATGAAAAATACAAGTGCTGTACACACCATCATCCATACATTGTTTATAGTTAACATTTCCATTGTTTAATTACTATTAAATTATTTTTTTGTTTTCAGTTGGGTAATTTCTTGTTGCTATAGTAGAGCACTTAGTTTAGCGTTCCTCCACCTTTTTCAGAAGTACGAATTCTATATGCTTCCTTTATGTCAGAAACAAAGATTTTTCCATCTCCTACTTCTCCTGTTTTTCCTGCTTCAAGAATCGCCGATATAGCAGCTTCTTCAAAATCATCATTTACTACGATTGATAAATACCTTCTTTGGATATCTGTTGTGCTATAAGAAATCCCTCTATATACACTTCCTTTTTGTTCGTGTCCTACTCCTGTAACATCCCAATAAGAGAAAAACATAATTCCTTTATCGTGTAATGCTTCTTTTACAGCACGGTATTTCGATCTTCTGATGACTGCTTCTATTTTTTTCATAAAGAATAAAAGTTAAAATTAATGTTAAATTCGAATCAAAAATATGTGAATTTATATTTCACATCCAAATTTTATGGGGTAAACACGTAATTTTTATCATTTTAAGATATTTACCCCTTAAAAAATTAGGGGTATGTATTTTTTTTATTAAAAATTGATGATTTCGCACCTCGAGAATTGAAGTTTTTTGCGAAAACGTTTTCATTAGAATTAGAAAGCTGTGATTTTATGAAAAGCCTAGTTTTATTAGGGTTTTTTGTCGAAAATCCCATTATCAAATTCGTAATTAGAAGTCCTTATTTTGTGATTATTTTATCCAATAGGCTTTTTTTTTGTGTAGCTCAGAAAAGTGATGTTGATTGATTCCTTTTTCTTTTCCATTCCTTAATGATTTGTTAATTTCATTTTCTTGAAACACGTTTAAGTCGGAAAATATTATGAAGAAACAAGGAATGTATTTACCAGAATTTGAGCACGACGCTTGTGGTGCCGGATTCATTTGTAGTTTAGAAGGTAAAAAGTCAAATGATATCATTCATAAGGCATTAGAGATTCTTGAAAAACTAGAACATCGTGGCGCTGTAAGTGCAGATGGAAAAACAGGAGATGGTGCAGGTATACTAATCGATATTCCTCATGATTTTTTTGTTGAACGTTGTGATTTTGAGTTGCCTGCTGCAGGAGAATACGCCGTAAGTAATGTTTTCTTACCTAAAAAAGAAAACCAAAGACAGTTTTGTATAGATACATTTGAAAAGAACATAGCAGATCAAAATCTAGTGTTATTGGGTTGGAGAGATGTGCCTGTTGATCATGTACATCTTGGTGAAATAGCAGCAACAACCGAACCTTTTATAAAACAATTATTCATAGGTAAGAAAAATAAAGATCAAAGTTATTTTGACTTTAATCTAAAACTATTCACAGCTAGAAAAGTAACAGAACATGCGATTTACAGTTCTAAACTCTCTGAAAGTAAGTTTTTCTATTTACCAAGTTTGTCAACAAAGACATTAATATTTAAAGGACTCTTAATGCCTGAAGATATTAAATTGTACTACACTGATCTTATGGATCCAAAAGTTGTGACAAGATTGGCTTTGGTGCATCAACGTTTTTCTACCAATACATTTCCTACATGGGATCTTGCACAACCTTTCCGATATATGTGTCACAATGGTGAGATCAATACACTTAGAGGAAATGTAACCAGAATGCGCTCAAGAGAAGAATTACTTGAAAGCGAATGGTTTGGAGAAGATATTAAAAAAATACTTCCGGTAGTACTAAAAGGGAAGTCAGATTCTGCTTCTATGGATATGGTGGTAGAATTATTATTAATGACAGGAAGATCATTACCTGAAGTCATGATGATGATGGTACCAGAGGCATGGGAGAAAAACCCTGAGATGTCTGAAGCTAAGAAAGCTTTCTATGAATATAATTCTTGTGCAATGGAACCATGGGACGGTCCAGCTTCAATTCCGTTCACAGATGGTAATTATATAGGAGCAGTATTAGACAGAAATGGTTTAAGACCTTCACGTTACAGTGTTACCAAAAATGGGTATGTAATCATGTCTTCAGAGACAGGAGTTGTAGATCTTGAGCCAAGTAATATTGAATACCATGGTCGATTAGAACCAGGTAAGATGTTTTTGGTTGACATGAGTGAAGGAAGAATTATCAATGACGAAGAGATTAAAGAAAAAATAGCTTCTCAACACCCATATAGAGAATGGTTGGATAATAGTTTGGTTCATTTAAAAGATATTCCATATAATGATTGCCCATTATTCTTAGGCGAAGAAACTGTTGCAAAACGTAAAGCAGTATTCGGGTATACACAAGAAGATATAGATACGATCATTGCCCCAATGGGACAACTTGGTAAAGAGCCAATTGGTTCAATGGGATCTGACACTCCGATTGCAGTGCTTTCCGAGCGTCCACAATTAATATATAACTATTTTAAACAATTATTCGCTCAGGTAACGAACCCTCCTTTGGATGGTATTCGTGAAGAATTGATTACAGATATTAGCCTGACCTTAGGGTCAGATCATAATATATTTGATATTAATGAGAAACACTGTAATAAATTAAAAATCCAGAATCCCGTAATATCTAAAGAGGATTTAGATAAGATAAAAACATTTACAGGCAAAGGTTTTAAAGTGACTTCTATATCAATGTTATATAACATTAATAGAGGGCTCAATGGTCTTGAAGATGCGCTAGAAGCAATGTTACAAGAGGTGTCTGATGTAATTGATGAAGGAACAAATGTCGTAATACTTTCTGATAGAAACGTTAGTAAACATAGAGCCCCAATTCCTGCATTATTAGGGTGTTCTTATGTAAATAGCGGGTTACAAAAATTAGGAAAGCGCTCTAGAGTAAGTATTATAATCGAATCTGCAGAGCCAAGAGAAGTACATCATTTTGCATTATTGTTTGGATATGGAGCGAGTGCTATTAATCCATATATGGTAAACGAAATTATAGGAGAGCAGATTGAAGAAAGTAATATCACAGGAATTGACTTTGATGATGCCATAAAAAATTATAATAAAGCAGTAGGTAAAGGAGTGCTGAAGGTGATGAATAAGATTGGTATCTCTACTCTAAATTCTTATCGAAGCTCACAGTTGTTTGAATGTATTGGGATTAACACCAAAGTTGTTGATCAATATTTCCCTAATACAGCGACACGTATCGAAGGAATAGGGTTATATGAACTAGAGAAAGAGATAGCAAAGCGCCATAAACGAGCCTATGCAGAGCAAGAAGTTGCTGCAAACTTAGATTTAGAAATAGGAGGGCAATATAGATGGAGACGTAACGGAGAGAAGCATCAGTTTAATCCATTGTCTGTTGCAAAATTACAGAAATCTGTACGTGATAATGATCCTAATACGTATAAAGAATATGCCGATTTAATCAATGAGCAGTCTAAGAGCTTAATGACAATTAGAGGATTATTAGAATTCTCTAATTACGATCCAATTTCAATAGATGAGGTAGAGCCATGGACCGAGATTGTAAAACGCTTTAAAACCGGAGCAATGTCTTATGGATCTATTAGTAAAGAGGCGCATGAGAATCTTGCTGTTGCCATGAACCGTATAGGAGGTAAAAGTAATTCTGGAGAAGGAGGAGAAAATCCAGTTCGTTTTTATAAAGATGTAAATGGCGATTGGAAAAATAGTGCTATTAAGCAGGTGGCTTCAGGGCGATTTGGAGTGTCTTCAAATTATTTAACGAGCGCAGCAGAAATTCAGATAAAAATGGCTCAGGGAGCTAAACCAGGAGAAGGAGGACAATTACCGGGGCCAAAAGTAAATCCTGAAATTGCAAAAACTCGTAATTCTACACCTTATGTAGGTTTAATTTCACCGCCGCCACATCATGATATCTATTCTATAGAAGATTTATCACAATTAATTTATGATTTAAAATCTGCTAACAGACAAGCTCGAATCAATGTGAAATTGGTTTCTGAAGTAGGAGTAGGAACCGTGGCAGCAGGTGTTGCCAAAGCGAAAGCAGATGTTGTACTAATTTCTGGTTTTGACGGAGGAACAGGTGCATCACCTTTAACGTCATTAAAGCATGCCGGATTACCATGGGAACTTGGTATTGCCGAGGCACAACAAACACTAGTTGGTAATAATTTACGTAGTCGTATCGTATTAGAATGCGATGGACAATTAAAAACGGGACGTGACGTAGCGGTAGCATGCTTATTAGGAGCAGAAGAGTTTGGATTTGCAACAGCTCCTCTGGTAGCTTCAGGATGTGTTATGATGCGTGTATGTCATTTAAATACATGTCCAGTTGGAATTGCAACACAAAACCCAGAACTACGTAAGAAATTCAAAGGAAAACCAGAGCATGTTGTAAACTATATGTATTTCGTAGCACAAGAGTTACGTGAGATTATGGCACAACTTGGTTTCCGAACGATTAATGAGATGATAGGACAAGTGAATAAGCTAGATCACAATAAAGCAATAGCGCATTATAAAGCTGCAGGGATAGATCTTACTCCAATTCTGCATCAAGTAGAAGCTCCAAAAGGGGTTGAAATTTACAATACTGAAGAGCAAGATCATTGCCTTGGTAAATCTATTGACTTTGAAATTATAGAACAAGCGCATCCTGCATTATTCCGTAAAGAAAGAATCACTTTGGATTTTGATATTTGTAATACCGATAGAGCAGTAGGAGCAATATTGAGTAATGAGATCTCTAAAATCTATGGAGCTCAGGGATTACCAGATAATACATTGAAATTAAACTTTACAGGAGCTGCAGGGCAAAGTTTTGGAGCGTTTGCTACCAAAGGGTTGACTATGATTGTTAATGGTAACACTAATGATTACTTAGGAAAAGGACTTTCGGGAGCAAAATTAATCATTAAAGTACCCGAGGAGGCAACAATTGTTCCAGAAAATAATGTAATTACAGGTAATGTAACTTTATATGGTGCAACGGCTGGAGAGGTGTATATTAACGGTAAAGCAGGAGAGCGATTCTGCGTACGTAACTCTGGAGCAAAAGCTGTGGTAGAGGGAATAGGAGATCATGGATGTGAATATATGACCGGAGGTGTTGCAGTGATTCTTGGTGAAGTAGGAAGAAACTTTGGAGCAGGTATGTCTGGGGGTATCGCTTATATCTATGATAATAATAAAACCTTCGAGGCTCATTGTAATAAAGAGGCGCTTAATCTTGATCCGGTTGTGGAACAACAAGACGTTGGTGAGTTAAAAACATTGATAGAGAATCATTACAATGCTACGTTAAGCCCGCTAGCACAAAGAATACTTGAAAATTGGGAAAAAGAATTGCCAAAATTCATAAAGATATTCCCAGAGGAGTATAAACAAGCATTGAAAAGATTAGAAGAAGAAAAATTAGCACAAGCATAAAACGACATTAACATGGGAAAGATAACTGGATTTTTAGAATTTGAAAGAGAGATCGAACAGTACCAGCCTGTTAAAGATCGTATAAAAGGATATAAAGAGTTTACGGTAGAAATGCCAGAGAAGAAACTCAAAGATCAGGGGGCTCGTTGCATGGATTGCGGAATTCCGTTTTGTCATAGTGGTTGCCCACTGGGTAATTTGATACCTGATTTTAACGATGCTGTATATCGTGGTAAATGGGAAAAAGCAGCAAGGATTCTACACTCCACTAATAATTTTCCTGAATTTACGGGCAGATTATGCCCTGCACCTTGTGAAGAAGCATGTGTATTAGGGATAAATGAAGACCCTGTTACGATCGAAAATATTGAAAAAAATATTGTAGAAGAAGCTTTTAAAAACGGATGGGTAAAAGCAAATCCACCAAGAGAAAGAACGGGTAAGATAATAGCCGTAATTGGGTCTGGTCCCGCCGGATTGGCGACTGCACAACAATTGAATCGTGCCGGTCATTTGGTAACAGTTTTTGAAAGAGATGAGAAAGTTGGGGGACTGCTTCGTTATGGTATTCCTGATTTTAAGATGGAAAAAAATGTAATTGATCGTCGCGTTGCTGTTTTAGAAGAAGAAGGAATTGTTTTTAAAACAAACACCGCAATAGGAAAAGATATAAAAGCAGATCAATTAAAAGAAGAGTTTGATGCAGTAGTTTTATGTACTGGGGCAACCGTTCGTCGTAATTTACCTGTTAAAGGTGCTGATCTAAAAGGTGTAGTACAAGCCATGGACTTCTTACCACAAAATAATAGAAGAGTAGACGGAATTAAAGATTTAGGAGAAGAAATTCTTGCTACCAATAAAGATGTGATTGTAATTGGAGGAGGAGATACCGGATCAGATTGTATTGGTACTTCTGTGCGCCATGGTGCAACTTCGGTTACCAATTTTGAGATCATGGGTAAAGGAACAACAGAACGTCCCGCAAATCAACCTTGGCCATTTTGGCCAATGCGTTTACGTACCAGTTCTTCTCACCAAGAAGGAGTAGATCGTAACTGGAGTATTTCTACTAAAGAATTTTTGGGTGATGAAGATGGAAATTTAAGAGGGTTAATTACTTCTGAAGTAGAATGGGTAAAAGAGAATGGCCGTTTTACTTTGAAAGAAGTTCCAAACACAGAAAAAGAATGGAAATGTGAATTGGCTCTTCTGGCACTCGGATTTACAGGGTCAGAACCAACAATAGCAGAGCAATTAGGAATTGATATGGATGCTAGAACTAATATCAAAGCCACAGAAGATAACTATACAACTAATGTAAAAGGTGTTTTTGCTGCAGGAGATACACGTAGAGGGCAATCTCTAATTGTTTGGGCTATCGCCGAAGGTAGGCAAGCTGCATATCATGTAGATACCTATTTAATGGGAAGCTCTAATCTTCCACTTAAAGGAGAAGGAGATTTACCAAGAGTATAAAAACTTAACCCTTTTGGATTTTCTTATTCTTTAGGGCTTTTGAGTGTTAAGAAAAAAGCTGCTAATATGGGAATTAGCAGCTTTTTTATTGATTTTTCTACATTGTTGGTAATAGTTTTTTTAATGCAAATTCCAGAACGGCGTCATTATCCTCTAGAATATCGTGTATAGAGTTTGATACATTATAATCCGGGACAACACTTCTTTTTTGTATATGTTTATCAATATTGTACTCTGCATGTAGTAAAGGTAAATAGATTGCCGTTTCGGTATGATCTCCTTTGATAGAAATTTGACGTACACCATTGCTAATACCTGCATAACCGTAGGTTTCTGTCCCCACTAAGTTTGCATTTGTATATTCCTTTAGTAAACTTGCTGCAATACCAGCGGCTGAAGTTGTACCACCATCAATCAGGACAACCAATTTTCCTCTATAACGGTATTCTTCAATTGGATCGTAATTCATCAAATCACGTAATAATTCATGTTTTGTTACCTTGAAAGTACCGTCTTTTTTTTGCTTTAGCCCAAAGGACTCATTCAAATTAGGCGGGTTATCAGTTATTTGCAAAAAATATTTATCATCTACCAAAGTCACTATCTCTTTTGCAGGAGTGATGGGTTGGTCAATAAAATATTGGAGCAAGTAAGCTGCATTGCTAGCTTTTCCACCTCCATTATTTCTTAAATCGATTATTAAGTTTTTGATATTCCTATTAGAAATTTCTTTGAAACATCTTTTGTAAAAATCCGGATAGGTATTTTCGGGTTCATTATAATCATCTTTGAAAAAGCGACTTATTTTGAGATAAGCATAATTTTCCTCCTTATTTATTTCAAAGTTAAATGCTTCTTTAGTCGTTATTTTCGGTAAATATTTTTTAGATTCTCTGGTTTCATAAACCTCTTTTGAAATTCCCTTAATTTTTGTTTCTATGATTTTCTTGGTTTTATAGTCCCTATACACAAGATTGTACGTAGATTGTTCTCCAAATATCTCGGGATAGAGTCTATAGAATGATTTGTATGGCCCTCCTAACCAATATTGTATACCACTGTGACTTTCACCATCAGAAGAATAATGTGCTAAAATTTCAAAAATAATTTCATTACTCAAGTTGCTATCAATAGACAGAATTTCAGACCCTTCGGCGATTTCTAGAGAGCTAAGATCCTTCACTATAAAAATACGTTCATTCCTAATGTATACTTGAAAAGGGAGTCTTTTTTTACTATCGATAACACTTCTTAATTTACCGAATGTATATGCTTGTGTATGCCCATCATGTATATTTGCTATCAAGCGAAGAACAATTTTATAAAACATCGTAGCTTCTATTGGTTTGGAAGTCTGCAACATCAAATCATTCATCACTTGATTAAACTCTTCTCGGTTTTGATGCGTATACGTTCCAGGGTGAATTTCAATCAGTGCCGTTTTAAATTTTTCTAAGTCAGCCTGCATTTGTTCAGGTTGGTAAACTAGAGACTCCTGCGCTCTCCCTGTAATAATATAACTGCCCAGGAAGCTTATCAGTATTACCCAGTATATTCTATCCATTTTTATTTGTATTGCTGAGAGCTCCTAAAATAGTTTAACGCTACAGGATGATTATCAAATTATTGCCAATATGGGAATAGAATTAGCAGCTTAATTGTTTTTTATTGATTGAATTGTTTTTTTATATAGAAAATAGGATCTTTTAAAAATGAATTTTTATTCTTATTGCCTGATCAAGCGAAATATCTTTGTCTTGATCTTGTAGTGATTTCACAAATTCTGGTGTGACTCCATGAATCTTTAAGCTTTGTGCTTGATCTGCGGTGATGTTTGTATACCCTAGTCCTTCAAAAGGTTTAACGAATTCTGGCGTGATATTATGTATCTTAAAAGAGACAATTTCATCCAAAGGAAGATCACCAAAACGGGATTTCTTAAATTCACTTATATATGCCGGTGTTACATTATGAATTTTAAGAGACATAAGATCCTTAATAGAAATATTGTCATATCCAAGTTTAACATAATCAGAGGCGGCATCAGGAGAAACATTGTGAATTTTTATAGCCAAAGCGTCATCTAAAGAAATGTTCTTGTACCCTGCCTTTTTAAAAGAGTCAATAAACTCTGGTGTAACGTTATGGATTTTTAACCCTACCACATCATCCAGAGGTATATTATTATATCCTGCTCTATTGAAGTTTTTAATGAACTCTGGAGTGACATTGTGTATTTTAAGAGCAATGATATTATCTATAGGTACATTGGTGTATCCTAAGTTGGCAAAAGCTTTTATAAAATCATTGGGATCTTGTTGTGCTTCTTGCTGTCCTTTTCCAGGATTACTTGTAGAGCTAGAAGAATATCCCTTAGCTACTTGTGCTTGCCCAGGAGTAATATTATGTATTTTCAATTTAATAGCTTCTTGAAGAGAAATATTCTTCTGTCCTGCTTTTTTATAG
This sequence comes from uncultured Aquimarina sp., assembly GCA_947500545.1. GTDB lineage: Bacteria > Bacteroidota > Bacteroidia > Flavobacteriales > Flavobacteriaceae > Aquimarina. The sequence goes on from CANMSO010000001.1 coordinate 276,219, forward strand.
GATTTTATTAGATCAGGAGTGACATTATGTATTTTAAGCTTTTTAGCTTCTTGAAGTGTAATGTTTGAATACCCAATTTTTTTGAAGCTATTAATATACTCTGGTGAAACGTTATGTATTTTTAAATCTTTGGCTTCCCTTAAAGTAATATTTTGATACCCAATATTTTTATAAGATTGTATATAAGAAGGACTCACATTATGGACTTTAAGGTTTTTGGCTTCCTTAACAGTAATATTTGAGTACCCTTCGTTCTTAAAAGATGCTATAAAATCGGGAGTAACGTTATGAATTTTAAGCTTGACATAATCATCAAGAGACATGTTGTTGCCATATCCATTTTTCTTAAAAGAATCTATAAACTCTTGTGATAGGTTATGGATTTTGGCTTTTGTAATTTTTCTTAAAGAAGCTTTAGAACCATTTGTTTTGTTTATAAAAGTGATATAGTTGACATCTACATCAAATAAGTTAAGTTTAGCAACTTCCTCCATAGTATAGTTTTTATATCCCAATTTGGATAGTTCTTTTCTATACATTTTTAACTTATCCAAGGACAATGATTTATGAATGATATCTTCAAAATCTTCCTGATCGATACTCAGGTTCTCTTTTTTAAGATAAGCAAGGTAGTTAGCGTCAAAGTCAGTTAAAAAACAATGTACAAGGTCTCGTTTTTTGACACTTAAACCATAATTGTTAAGTGAACTCATGAAACTAGGATTTGCAGTGAAAGTATATCTTCCATCACCAATTTTTCCATCAAATTCCCCAATAAGAGTCATGGTTCCTGCCTCTCTTGTGATCTCTAGTTTTTGTTTGTCTCCTTTTGGGAAATTAGTAAAGAAAGATGGATCATAACATCTTGTGGTAGACCAATAGTTTCGGTTTAGTGGCTCTGCACTTCTAAACATAATGCATAACTTTCCTCCTCCAACTTCGGCATCCCACACTCCTTTTGTAAAGTCTTTTTGAGTAGTAGAAGTGTTACTTTTCTGTTCTAAGCCTTCTGTTACATCTGCGGATTGTTTGTCATGTGTAGCACTAGGTTTTACCGGATTAAAAGAAAACACTGTAAGTGCAAGTAATGGAATAATGATTAGGTATTTCCATCCTGATTTTGCTGTCGATTTTTTTGAATTCATCATGAGTATTCGTTTTTTGAGAAATGATTGATTGTAACCTGTGGCCAGGCCTGTAGGCATATTGGGAGTTGAGACTTTTAATAGATTCATTTGATACACCTCTTTATCTTCTCCAATAGTTAACATACTATCATCGGTAAGATATTCAAGATTGTTATCTATAGCTTTTCGGTACAGCCATGCAAAAGGATTAAACCATTGTAGCATCACAAGAAACTCAACTAATAGCATATCGATACTATGCTTTCCTTTGATATGCATTTGTTCGTGTTTTAAAATCTGTAAATAAGTTTCTGGGGTATACTGACTTGGATTCATGAATATTCGATTCCAGAACGAGTAGGGAGCATGCTTTTTATTGGTTTCGATGATTTTGTAGTCGTCAACTTCTATAGTAGGATGTTTTAAAATTCGATATAATAAAACTCCCAACTGAATTAAGAAATGAGCACTAAATACCAAAATTCCCAGAATATAGACATACAGGAGTATAGTTTTCCAATCTAAATATGTATAAATAGAATTAGTAACGATTGTATCTGAATTGCCATTTGATATTTCTGGAGAAGTTGTTGTGTTTTCTAATGTTGTGGAAACAAAAGTTGACTCATCATGCGGTTCTGGTATGGTTTCCTGAACTATAGTTTTTTTGAAGGATAAACTTTCAGGTACTGTTACAAAGGGTAATGTAAATGACAATATAATTAAAGATAATAATACCCATCTATTTAGATTGTAAAAAGTTTCTTTAGAAAGGAAAAACCTATAGACTATATACGATAATCCTATTAATGCTGAGCTATGAAGTATATAGTCCATTACTTTTTATTTTTTATCAATTGAATGATTTCTTCTAATTCTTGAGTATTGATCTTTTCTTCCTTGGCAAAAAACTTTACTAAAGCCAAAGGAGAGTTGTCGAAATAGTTATTCATTACTTCACCTAACACTTCTTTTTGATATTCATCTTTTGACACCATTGGATAATATTGAAAACTATTGCCATAGGCAACATGACTAATAAATCCTTTTTCTTCTAAGATCTTTACAATAGTTGCAGTGGTATTGTAATGAGGTTTAGGGTCTGGGAGTTCTTCTATAAGTTCTTTAATAAAAGCTTTTTTCAATTTCCACAGACTTTGCATAATCTGTTCTTCTCTTTTGGCTAATTTTTGCATAGGACCAGTTTTATAAAACAAACCTACTACTAATCTTTTAGTTTTACAACTAATTAATTAGTAGTTCAACTAGTCTATTAGGAGAATAATGTGTAGAGTACCGATTTTATTGGGTTTTTAGAAGAACGTTAAATATTTGATAAATTACTTTTAGAAGGATACTCCCATAGTTAATAAGAAAACAAATGGATTAAGGTCTACTTCTATTTCTCTTTCAATTGTAGCGATGGGGATTCTATTATCCTTGTATCTGTAGTAGTTGCAGTAGTTGAAACATTTACGTATCCAGCCATTAATGAGGCATGATATCTTGCACTAATGTGGTAGTTGATTCCTGCAAAACCACCAATATTGGTCGATGAAGATAAGTCGATTTCTGTCTCCCCAAAAAGTGTATCTTCTAATTCTTGACTAGCCTTTGCTCCATAGAAGATAGTATGATTTAAAGCGAAACCAAGATAAGGGCGAAAATCGTTTTCGCGATTCATGAAATAGTTTGAAAAGGTAAATTTTCTAAATCCACATTTCCTCCAGAAAGAATGATACCAATTTTTCTTCCTCTAAAACGGTGTTTTTCTCGTAGCAAAGCCGCGAAAGGTACAGCACAAGAAGGTTCTATAATTATTTTCATGCGCTCCCAGATGAGTCGCATGGCATCAATAATCTCATGTTCTTCAACTCTAATAATTTCTGAAATATGTTTTTGTATAATCGGAAAGTTAATGTCTCCCAATTGAGTTTTTAGACCGTCTGCAATAGTATTAGCTGTAATATTGGTTTCAATTTTACCACTTAGTAAAGAACGATAGGCATCATCAACTTCAAAGGGTTCCCCGCCAATAACCTTGCAACCATCTCCATAAAAATAAGAAGCAAGCCCAGTACCCGCTATTAACCCACCTCCACCTACCGGGGTAAATATGTATTCAAGATCGGGATTTTCTTCTAATAGCTCAATGGCCGCAGTACCTTGACCTAATATTACATCAAGATCATCAGAAGGATGAATAAAAGTAGCTCCTCTTTCTTTTTGAATTTGAGCGGCTGTCTGTTCTCGATCATCCAAAGTAGGTGGGCATTCGATAATAATACCACCATATCCTTTAACAGCATCTTTTTTGACCTGCGGCGCAGTTGATGGCATAACGATATAGGCCTTTACGCCTAAGTTTTGAGCAGCAAGAGATAGTGCTTGAGCAAAATTTCCAGAAGAATGGGTTACAACTCCTCTGGATTGTTGTTCTTTTGGTAATTGTAAAATAGCACTTGTCGCTCCTCTCATTTTGAATGCTCCCATTCGTTGAAAATTCTCACATTTAAAGAAAACTTGAGCCTCAGATATTTGATTAAGTAACCGTGATGTTAATACCGGGGTTCGATGAATAAAAGGCTTTATTCTTTCGTAGCAATTTATTAGTTCTTGTTTGGTCATTGACAATACGTGATTTACAATGTTCTAAATTAGCAATTTATATATAAGTAAGAAGAATAGCAGTACTTATAGTTTCTTTCCAATCAATAATGTATTTGCTCCCTCTACATGGTTATACTGTTCAAATTTGATGTCATTTATAAAGGCAGACTTCAGTTGTTCAAGATCACTATTATTTTCCAGGTTTATCCCCGCATTGAATATAATATGTCCTTTAGACTTTGAGATAGAAATCACTTTTTCCCAAAACAAAGGAGTATAAAATTGCTCAGGAACCTTATTATCTATAAAAATATCAACTATGATTAATTCATATATGTCTTTAGAATGTTCTACATGCAAAAAAGCATCATCGCAGATGATCTTTAAGTTCTCTTGCTCTGAGATTTGGAATTCTTCTTTGGCTATTTTGATTACTATTTCGTCAATTTCTACCGCAGTAATGTTTCCATTATAATTAAACTCTTCTCTAAGTGTTTGTATCACACTTCCTCCACCCAGACCCAATAATAGAATTTCTGAAGTAGCGTTGATATTTATTTGGGACAAACCAAATGATAATAATCGCTGCAAGGAACCATAAGAATAATTAGCGTTTTGGGTATTCAACATTTTCTTTCCATCTATCCAGGTCAATTCTAAAATCCCGTTAATATTAGAACGAACTTTTTTAGTAATAGGCCATAGATAACTTAGAAATCGTTTCATAGTAATTAATTGCTGTACAATTGTAGTTAGTCTATTCTAACAGAAAACTTATAATTCATCATTTTCTTAGATTTTTTTAGATGTGATGTCAATTATAAAAGTTCTTATACCCAATATAAAACCGATATCTAATTACTGTTATATCCTTATTAAAATTTACGTACTTACGGCAAGTAACTATTGTTTTTCAAACAAAAATAAATCTAATATTATATTGAGAGAAAGTTCTTTAATAACTTTTGTTGGATGCTATTGTTCATTCAAGCTAAACACAAGAAACACGTATTATTCTCTATTCAGATTGGCAAATTCTAGCTAGTCTATGCTTACAGTTTGAGTTTAAATACGGTATTCAACATTAATAAGTCTGCCCTTATGGGTGGACTTAAAGTTATAAAGTCTCTTGTTGAACAGAATATATTGTACACCGATAATGAATCGAACTAAACAATAAAGGATTGCCAAATGCATTACTGAACCTGGAAAGGGGAAGGAACCAAGTTCGGTATATATTAGTATTTGGATTAGTGAGAGGTATTGGCGGCATGAGAGCCGCCTACCATCTCAATCTTTCTTTTGTTAGATCGTCTTGTGCGAGTGAATTCGTTTTGATTTGTCTATAGCGCTGCTGCACCAGCTTCTGCAACAGCATGATCATTCTCAACACTACTTCCGCTAACGCCAATTGCGCCAATAATTTCACCTTTCTTATTCTTTATAGGAACACCTCCAGGAAAACTAATAAGTCCGTCATTAGAATGTTCTATATTGTATAGTGGTCCACCGGGTTGTGATAATTCACCTATTGCTCCGGTATTCATATCAAAAAAACGAGCCGTTTTGGCTTTTTTAAGTGAAATATCAGCAGAACCCAACCAGGCTCCGTCCATACGTGCAAATGCTAATAGATTGGCCCCACTATCTACTATAGATATATTCATTTTTGTGTTTAGTGAAATTGATTTTTCTTTGGCAACCGCAATAATTTTTTCGGCTTGGTCTAGAGTAATGTTCATGATTTTTGTGTTTAAATAAGTTGGATTTAAAAGTAGTGTTAAATGTTTAATTCTAGAATAATTTTTTCTATTCTTTCAAAGTAACATTAAGGTTTTATGAGAAAGGATTGCAGGTGCTTAATTTCTTTTAGGTCTACATGTTTTACTTTTTAATCCATGAAGTATTCCTATACTCTTTAATTTTTGAGGCAGTTTCTCGGTTTTTTATACTAAGATGCGTTTTGTCTATTTGTCTACTTCTATATCCCAAGAGATGAAAAAACTGTTTAGAAAAGAAATGAGCAATTTTTAAATTAACTGTTAATTCATCTTTTTTTTCGGAACTCCATGTAACCCCAGGGAGTAATGGAAGAATACGATCAAAGCGTATTTTTCTTAGAACAGTTGATAACTTAAGAAAGAATTTTGGTGTTCGTTTTATTGCAAAAAAGCCATCATTGCCCTGATCCTGATATAGTGGCATAAATATTTTTCCATCTGCATAAGATGTAATTATTTTACCGCCACTTGTTGCCAATTCCTGACCTTTTTTGATTTTTTGAAAATTAGTAAATCCAGGTTTCATTTTAAATCCTTCTCCGTTTTGGATTTCATGACGCCAATAGATTTCATAAACGTGTTTATAATCTAAGGCATTTTTAGACAGAATATTGTAATGGTACTCGTAATCAACATCTGTTTTAAGAATACAATCGGCAAAGATTAAGGAAAGATAGATAAACGATATGTTGTTTGCTATTGATGATATGTCATTGTGATGACCAGATTCAAAACCAAAAGCTATATAACCCAATTCATTGATATAACTCAGTAGTGGTCCTTCTAAATATTCTTCAATACCCAAGATCATAGGAACGGGATATTGCTTTGTAAACTTTCTGTTTAATAAACTATCATTTACTGTTAGAAAAGGTACAGTTTTACTTGAAGTTGTATGTAGGTCCATAAAGTAAAATGGCCCGTTTTCGGTTTCAATAATCTTTCTGATTGTGTGGTATATATCCTTTTGTTGTGCAATGTCCTGATTCTTGTTACTAGATTTACCTTCAGTAATGTGTGTTATATTTTCATTTGTCCACAATCGGTTCAGGTCCTGTTTATGGTATCGCTTGTTATGTTCTAGTGCCCAAAGATTACCACTAATTGCGTAAATACTTCCTCTAACGGTTATGTTTTTTTCCTTTAATTCACGCAAGACTTTATCGAGTGCAAATACTCCAGATGGTTCATTTCCATGTATTCCGCCTACAAAAATAAGAGTTGGTCCTTTTTGCGCCCCTCTAATACATCCAATGATACGATCGACTACTATAGATTCTTTTAATGCTTCGCTATAAATTTCAATCATGGTCAAATGCAATTACATCTTTTATGGTAATAATCCCTACTAAATCTTGTTTTTGTATTACAGGAAGGCAACCAATCTCATGCTTTTTCATTATTCCTATGGCTTCTTTTATAGTGGTTCGTGGTTGCACCGTTTTTATGTCTTGAACCATAATTTCAGATACGATAAGATTATTTTTATTTTCTTCCTGTTCCTGAATTTTTTTTACATGGGTCCAGGTAAGTAAACCAGAGAGTTTACCTGATTTACTTTCAACAGGAACGTGATGAATATTATTCCATTTCATTATACTGGTAGCAAGATTGGCTAAGTCATTTTCATCTACGGTAAATAAGTTTGTTGACATAATATGAGCAACAAGGGATGCCTCTTTACTAATTTTTGGAATAGTAGAAATTCTAGGCCATTCATGTACAGCAGATCCATTTTGCTGGTTTTGATGAATGGTTTTTGTTAGCACTCGAAGTGCATCGTCTTGTTTCATGTTTTTTCGAAGAAAACGATAATTGTTAATGGTCCATTCGTTTGCAGTGATTCCTTTGGTTCGGTTTTCTATTATACTTAATAACCTATTTATATCGCCTTTGTCAACATTCACTTTTTCCAATCCAGTATATGCTATTGGTAACAATTCTTGTAAAATCAAGTCTTGTACAGAAATAGATTTTCCCATCCATTGTAGTATGCTATCCTTCCCCATCCGGGCGGCCTTTACAAAATTCCCCTTGGCATCTTTGAAATCCATTTGACTTGGCATATTGTCAAATTTTGCAGGACGTCCGATCATTAAACCTACCCAAAAGGCAAAATTTGCAATTTCATCCAGAGTAGTAGGGCCAGATGGGATGTAACGATTTTCGATTCTTACATGAGCTTTTCCTCCACCAACACCATAACAAGGTCGATTCCATCGATATATAGTGCCATTGTGTAAGTTAAGGGCTTGTAGTTTTGGAGCTTTTCCTTTTTTCAGTTCTAAAAGTGAATTTGCTGTTATGTCTTTGGATAAAACTATCTTATGAAGAGCGATATCATTTTTGAAAATTTCTACTACAGAACCAGATGCCCATTGATTACTGAAACTAACTCTTGCTCTTCGGTTTTTAAGAGCATTAGAAGCTCTTCGTATATCTAAACTCTGTCTGAACAGCGCAATACGAGTTTCGCTCCATAATTCTCTGCCAAATAGTAAGGGAGAGTTTGTGCATATTCCAAGAACAGGCCCCGATATAGCCTGTGCCCAATTATAACTTGAAACAAAATCTTGAGGTGGAATTTGTAAATGCATTTGAAAGCTAGTATTACAAGCTTCAAAAAGCACATTTTGATGATGTATGCTTAATTCGTCAACCCCTCTAATATGAAGCTCAAAATCGGTACCTCTATACCTTCTTAATATTTCATTAAGCGTATGATATCTTGGATTAGGAGTCATGTATTCCAGTTCGAGATGACGTTTCCCTATTGTAGGTAGAATCCCTGTAAGTAAAATTCTTGTGTCTAACGATTGTGCCACTGTTTTGGCTTTATGTAATAGACCATTTAAACTGTTTTCTGCTTTCGAAAAACAATCAGTTTTTAACTCGATAGGATCCAGGTTAATCTCTAAATTGTATCGGGCTAGTTCGGTTGTGAAATGCGGGTCATTTATGGTCTTTAGAATTTCTTCAGCATTCTTTGCTGGCCTCCAATTGCTATTAACCAAACAAAACTCCTGTTCTGCACCAATGCGAATGATATCATCCTCTATCAAACCTTGCTTAAGCATTATTTCCAATGCTTTTATATCATCAAGCAAGTGTTCAATAAACGCGACACGATTCTTTTGATCAATAGTACGATGTACATTGTGTTCCCCCATAGATATAAGATTAATTTGATAATGGTTTCTTGAAGAAAAGATTACATTTTCTCTAAGCACATTACAACAACCTTAAAACTATATATTCTATGAATTAAAAAATATGCGATTTGTCATAGTTATTCAATTTTTTACAATTAATACCCAACCTAGGGCTATGAAGAATGGTTCATGACTAATTCCACGATAGTTCTTTTCGTTCTTTCCAGTAATTCATAGGATTGATAAGGAAAGATTTTAGAAGAATGATTTCTTTATGATCTAGTTGAAAATTCCCAACCTGAAGGTTATCAGTAATGTGTTTTTTATAAGCACCTCCGCTTAGTACCATATTGGGCTGTAGGGTATCCATGCAAAAACGCAAAGCAATTGCATCAGGCCCCACCTGATACTTATTAGACAATTTATGTAATTCGTTATAAAGGTTTTGATATTGGGTATAATTACTATTTGGAAGTAAACGACCGTTTGCCAGTGCCTCCTTAATAATAACTTTTTTACTTTGTTCTTTGAGTATTTTAGTTATATCAGAAATGCTTTGATCAAGAATATTGTAGGTAACTTGAAATGAATCAAAAAGCTGAACACCTTTTACCTGTATATCAAGTGCTCTTTTTATTACATCCACTTGGTTAATTCCTGTGGTTGTAATACCAATTTCAATTTCATATTCATTTTTTAATTCTAGTAATCTTTCAAGTACAACTTCATTTTCCAATATTCCAGATTCAAAAGTAGCAGAATGTATTTGATAAATTTTTAGATAGGGAAGTAGTTTTCTTGATATTTCCCATTGTTCATTTAGTTTAGGAAGGCTATGTTCTTTGATCTCATGTTGTATAGCATTAGGATCGAAATTTGCGGTATAGGTATATCCCCATTTAGTTGCAACTTGGATAGTAGGATCATCTTTAGTTTTTATCCAATCGATAAGTAATCCTTCGGCTAAGCCATATCCCGGAGCTGTATCAAAATATCGTATTCCTTGATTATAAGCATGCTCTAATACGAACCATCCTTTTTTTCGAAAATCATCAAGTGAGACCGGATCTATTTGTTCATGCCGGATATTGATATATTGAGGACGCCCTATAGCAGCTGTACCCAGTCCTAGGTTAAAGTTTTCTATATTCATTTGGATTAGGAGATAAGTTTATATTTGATCATACCAAACTAATGTTTTAGCCCAAAGAGAGTCTTTGAATTTTCTGCTAAAAAAACCAAAATGTCCTATTTTATCGACTGCTATTTCTTTTAATTTAATGATTTCTAATTTTTTATCAGACTCTTCAAATAAGTCATGAATTCTTTTGATAGCAGATTCAGTCCCAATAGGATCATCCTCAAGGCCGAGAGTAAGAAGTCTTGCTTTACAAGATTTATAAAAAAACTTTATGCCAGCAGCTTCCATAGGTTGTTTCATATTAGCATGGTGTCTTCGATTATGCCATTGATCAATGACTCCTTTTGGAACATCTTCTAACATTCCTAATGTTTTGCCTGGGAAATAACCAAATATTTTGGTAATCGCAGGAAAAACAATATGCCATAGAAAGTAAATTTTGGTTTTTTGATTTTTTGCCCAATCTTTATAATATGCTGTTTGAGCAGCAATATTTATTATACCACTGATTTCAGTGTTTTTTTGAGTCATACCGATTATCGTACCGCCAATGCTATGACCTAGTGTAACAATTTTATGACCAGGAAATTCTTGTTTTGCAAAATCAATTACTCCAGAAAAATCTTTTTGCCCCCAATCTGTAAAAGAAGCCTTGAAACCTCTAAGTTTTTTTGGTCTTGAGCCTGCAATTCCTCTATAATCATACGTAATTACATGATATCCGTTTTGAGTCATATATGTTGCATAATGATGATATAGTTTTTTATCAACTGCCGTAGCAGAATTAACGATCAAAACTTTATTTTTACTTGCAGATTTATTGTTGAGATAAACCTTGCCAGATAGGGTATAGTTATCGATTGTAGGAATCTGTATCATTTAGATATGTATACGTTTTATAAGACTATTTTATATATCCATTTGTTTTAAACCACTCGATGGTTTTTTTAATAGCTTCATCAATAGATGTTTCAGGTTGGTAACCCAGCTCATTTTTGGCTTTATCACCAGTTAGGAACTGTCCTGCAGACATTACCGCAATAGCGGTATCATCCAGTAGGGGTAATTCACCGTTAAAGTATCTGTATTTAATCATTTTGATCTTCGAAACGAGTTTGGCTACGATAAGAGGAACCTTTTTTGGCATCGTATTAATGCCTTCTTTGGATAAAACTTTCGCAATCAAATCTTCCATAGGGATATTTTCTCCTGTAATGAGATAGCGTTCACCAATTTTACCATGTAAACATGCTAATAGTAATCCACGGCCGGCATCTCCTGCATATACTACATTTCTATTTCCATTCACAAAACCTGGTAATGTTTGGTTTACTGTATTTGTAATGATACGCCCGGTAGATGGTCCGTAATCATATTCGCCAAAGGTCATTGATGGTATACCAATTACTATAGGAATTCCCCTTTGACCAGCTTCTCTAGCCATTTTATCCATAAGCCACTTTACTTGTACGTATGCTGATTTATTTGCAGGACTTGTAGCGTACACAGATTCTTCGTTGGCAATACCATCTTTTGATTTAGGAATTGCAATAGATCCTCCTAAGTATAATGCCTTTTTGAGATTACTTTCTTCAATTGCGGTTATGAAATTATCCATCTGAAGCTTAGCTGTTTCCAATTCTTTTTTCAAAGATTTTGGAATAGTAGGGTAGTAGGCACCGCAATTTAAGACATAGTCCAGTCCTTTAAATGATTTCGTCAAGCTTTCTCTATCTGTTAGATCCGAAATTCTGCTCTCATATTTTAAGTCTTTAATAGCGGAAAGATTCGAGGTTTTTCTGTGAATGACAATCAATTGGTTTTCTGGATCTTTCTGTACCAATTTAGCCACATGATGGCCTAACATACCAGTTGCTCCTATAACTCCAATTTTTTTCATATTGTTTTTAAGCTGTATTCAATCTTACTTAATAAAAGATATAGCACCCTATAAGGATGCTATGATATTAAAATGAATACATTTTATGTTTATCCTTCTTGTTCTTGTTGTAATTCTTGTAGTTTTAGCTTTTCTTCTTCTTCTTCTTCTTCTTCTTTTTGCTTCCGCTTATAATCTTCCTCACATAGTTGTTTAAGCTTTGATAAACCATTGCTCCAAACTTCACCCATTGAATCTTCCATATTACTAAAGAGCATCATTAAATTAAAAGGGTAGGGTACTTCACTCTGAAAACCCCAGGTTACTTTTGTAGCATCAGCTTCCTTTGCTAGTTTTATGTATCCTTTTGCTTCACTTTCATATGGGGAATAGAATTTCAAATCTGTCTCAAAAAGATTAGGAGCTTCAATTTTTGCTATGGTTTGGCTTCCTTTACCAACATCTTCCACATCACTTTCCCAACTCGCAGTAGCTCCTATTTCTCCATCGGTTCCGGTCATTTCCTTTTTCATATTTGGATCTATATCGTTCCATGGACTCCATTTATCTAAGTCTTCTAAACTATTTACATTTTCCCAAGCCATTTCAACAGGAACGTTAATAGTTATAGATTTTTCATATACGACTTCCTTAGATATAAAGGCTGCGGCGATTAACGCAATTACTATAAGTACGACAAGTACAAGTAGTATTTTTTTTAAAGCTTTCATATTATTGCTATTTATGTGGTTGTTAATTTACTTTTAAATGAAACTTCAATTTTGGTTAGTAGTAAATGTATTCATTTTTCTTGCATTTTTCAAGTTAGGGCATTAGAAGTACTTAAACTGACTAGAGAAAAAGGTAATAAAAAAATCCAATCACTTTGGTGATTGGATTTAAATATATGGTTGCTTTTTAATTTAATTATTCAGCATATCACTTAAGAAACCTGAATTAAATCTATGACCTAAAGAATTGTAAATCCAAAAATAATAGATAAATTATTGTACTTAGAACCTGACGTAATATTGCGATCAAGAAGTTCTCTATTAAACCCATATCGAGTTTCTAAGCTATACTTTCGTTTATAGTTATAACCAAGTCCTAGGATAAAATTGCCATTACTTTCTATATCTAAATCACTTAAGGTTTGGGTATAATCAATTTCTGAGGTTAGATTAAAGTCAAAAACATAAGCTCCGTTTATAAATATACTCGAGGCATTATTGATAAATAAATAATGTCTTACACCAAATGGTAATTCTATTGACTTATAATCAACCTCTGCGTTTTGCGATTCTAATTGAGTCGTGGACTTATAGTTTTGATATGTGGGTTCAACGAAAAATGTCCATTTTCCTTTATTGAAAGGTAAGATATATTCTAACTCGATTCCCAGTCTAAAACTAAACTCATTATCAAAATCAATATCTCTAGAAGGTGTAATTATATTATCTACAGAAAGTTTAGAGATATTCATTCCTGGTCTAATGTTTACATTGAAAACATTTTTGTTCTTTCGTTTTTTGTTGTAGTTAATATATTCTGAATTATTACACCTATTATAATTTTCAAAAAAGCGGATTAATTCTGGTTTCCTATAGTTAATATTTTTTATGTTATCTGGAAGTTCTTTGCATACTAGATTGGTGGATAGTTGTTGTCTAAAGCCATTATTTGTAGCCACCTTATTTTGTGCTTTTTCGTAACTTTTAAAAATGAGCTGTTCTGCATTAATGTAATCATTTACAGCATAGAAAAATCGTTTTATTTGGTGATCATCATAGGAATACAAATTCGCTTTACCTTCAATAAGGACTTTTAAGAATAAAACTTCATCATTAAACTCTGGATTTCTATTTGTACTAAGATTGTTTAAGTTTTCACTAGATCTGTCAATTTTTACTTGAAAGCGTTGGTATTTTGATTGATTTACAATACTAAACTCCTTTACGCTGTGGATATCTGTATTTTGTACTTCAGAATTTTTATCAACTTTATAGTCAAACTGAGTGGGATTGTTTTTCCAATCTACATTTTTTATAAGGCAATTGATTTTTTCGCCTCCATTGTTAATGAAATAACCTTCTTCAAAATTGATTTGGCCATAGCCGTTAATACCAATACAGAGTAAAACTAAGATTATGCATTGTTTATTGATTTTAAGTAATGTGTTAAATTTCATGTTTGTTATTGTTTGGGGACAAAGCAAAAAAAAACCAGTTTCGTTTTTCGAAACTGGAACTTTTTTTATGGTATTATTTTTTTAGCTATTAAGCATCACCGGCATCACGAGCATGGTTACATGTTCTCCTTCATCTAATCCATCAACAGGAGTAAGGATTCCGGCGCGGTTTGGGAGTGACATTTCTAATTGCACATCATCTGCATTCAGGTTATTCAACATTTCACTTAGAAAACGAGAATTGAACCCAATTTGCATATCGTCACCTTGATAATCACATGTTAACCGTTCTTCTGCTTTGTTAGAATAATCAATATCCTCCGCAGAAACATTTAATTCTGCCCCGGCGATCTTTAAACGAATCTGATGGGTAGTTTTATTAGAGAAAATCGATACCCTGCGCACAGAATTTAAGAACTGTGTGCGGGCTATGGTTAATTTGTTTGGATTTTCTTTTGGGATTACCGCTTCATAATTAGGATATTTTCCATCTATTAATCTACAGATTAGCTGAGTCTCATCAAAAGAAAATTTTGCATTAGACTCATTGTATTCAATGAGTATTTCACTGTCACTACCAGCCAGAATACCTTTCAGTAAATTCAATGGTTTTTTTGGCATAATAAACTCTGCAGCCTGTGAAGCTTTTACATCCTCACGTGTATATTTTACTAATTTATGAGCATCTGTAGCTACAAAAGTTAATCCTTCTGTAGAAAATTGAAAAAAGACACCACTCATTACTGGCCTAAGATCATCATTACCAGTTGCAAATATTGTTTTACTAACGGCAGTTGCTAAAATATCTCCTAATAATCTGGTTGCACTTGGGTCTTCAAGCTCTACAGCTTTTGGAAATTCCTCTCCATCTGCATATGCCAAGGCATATTTACCGTGATTAGAACTAATCTCAACAGTATTATTATCTCCAGCGACGAAAGTAAGTGGTTGTTCAGGGAAAGTTTTTAATGTTTCCAGTAATAGTTTTGCAGGTACCGCGATTGTACCTTGATCAGAGGATTCTACTTCTAGTTTTGCAGACATTGTGGTCTCTAGATCAGATGCTGAAACAGTTAACACGTTACTATCTAATTCGAATAAAAAGTTATCCAAAATTGGTAACGTATTGCTATTATTGATTACACCCCCTAATACTTGTAGTTGTTTTAATAAGTATGAACTGGATACTATAAATTTCATCTGTTTTTCTTTATTGTTTATTAGTTGTCAGATGAAATTCGCCATAATACGCTATAATTATTTTACTAGAGTAATAACGGCTCATTTCATATGTATGTGTGACTATTTTATACAGTTTTACGCAAATATAATCGTAATCTATAAGGATTGAGGTATTCAAAAAACCATAGTTATTAACAAACCTGAAGGAGTTATTGACTATTTTATTGAATCATAATTGTTAATTAGTATCATCTTTCATTAGCTTATCGGTATAGTGCGCTTTGTGCTTGGATACAGCAAAGCGTTCTTTGTTATACGCAGAAGATTTTCCCTTTGGGATGGATAAGCTTTTCCAATCTTTACCAGCCATCATTATTCCAATAAACACTATTTGTCCGATATGATAGGAGTAATGGGCTAATTGCCTATTGATTGCTTCGGTTATTGTATGCTCAATATTGCGAATATGAATGGGTTGTTTAAAGTTATCTTCATTAATACTATCTAGAGCTCCAAAAAGACATTGCCAACCTTCATTCCATTTTTTTAATAGTTCATCTTTTGTTTTAATATCACTTTCAAATTCTGCATCCCGTTCTCTCCATTCTTTTTCACCATCAGTGGTTAGAAAATCTGTCCAACGAGACATCATATTTCCCCATAGATGTTTTACTATAATTGCAATGCTATTGGCATCATCATGGTATTGCCAAAACAGTTTTTCGTCAGGAAGTTGATCTATTGTTTTTTCTCCCAAAGATTTATAATATGCAAATTGTTTTTTTATTCCTTCAAGATATGCAGTTGAATTCATAGGAGTGTTGTTTTACTCTAAAGATAATTCTTTTTATGGAGTAAGTCTAAATAGCCATTTGCAAAGCTATAGGAGTAGTTAAAACAACATTTTTCGTTTTCTAACCAATAACCAAATTACAACCGGTGCCCCAATAAGTGATGTTATGGCATTTATTGGTAATGTATATTCACTTGACGGTAATTGAGCTATGCTGTCACATACTAGCATAATAATACTACCAATTAATACAACCGCTGGGATTAACGTCTTATGGTCAGAAGTGTGAAATAGTTGTCTGGTAAGATGTGGTACTGCCAAACCTATAAATGCAATTGGACCTGCAAATGCTGTTATACTTCCGGCTAACAATCCTGTAGCAAGAATGATTAGAAAACGACTGGTTTTGATATTAAGACCAAGACTTCGCGCATAGTTTTCTCCTAGAAGTAGTGTGTTTAAAGGTTTAATGGCTGTTATCGTTAAAAGTATTCCTAAGATCGCTATCCCAAAAAATATGAGGACATCATTCCAGGAAAGGTTACCAAGACTTCCAAAACCCCAAAAAATATATTGTTGTAATTGATTGGCAGGAGCAAAGTAGGAGAGGACACTCACAATAGCAGCAGTAATACTTCCAAACATAAGTCCAATAATAAGAATTGCCATTGTGTCCCTTACCCTAATTGACACAAGCATAACGGCAAACAAGACAATAACACTTCCAAGACTAGCTGCAATAACCAACCCCCATTTTGAAACTAGAAAACTTGAAACTACGACTCCGGTAAAAGTACTTCCTAATATTAATAACGCAACTCCCAGACTTGCACCAGAACTTATACCAAGAACAAAGGGGCCAGCGAGGGGGTTTCTGAATAAAGTTTGCATTAATAGTCCAGAAATACCAAGTCCGCTACCAACTATAATAGCGGTAAGCGCTTTGGGTAACCTGTAATCGACTATAATATGACGCCATGATTCTTTTTCTACAGGTCCACCCACTAAACTGCTAAGTGTATCTAACCAAGGAATATATACAGAACCTAAGCTAATATTTGTAATTAAACAAATAAGCAAAAGCACAGTAATACCTGTAAAAACTCTCTTATATGATTTGTTTGGGGTCAAATTAATTAAGTTTTTCGAAAAAATATGGTTCGTAATTGGTTAACAGTTCTGGGTGTGCAATATGAATAATATCTTTAAGAATTAAATCCGGACGCATTGGTCCTAATTCATAATAAATCAATCCCCCTTTTACACCCATTCTTAATGTTGAAGAATATACGGCTTTATTTTTAAATGCATCAAATAGGCCATATTTTTGATTTTCTTTTTCTAATGCTGCCAGGGATTTTGAGTTTCCTGATCCAATCCATAAATCAGCAGATTTAGCTTTTTCCAGCACACTTTCAAAACTTAATGTCAAACTCCCCGTTTTATCTGTGTCTTCCCAAAGATATGTCGTATTTGCATCTTTCAGAAATTTTGCAATAAAACTGTTTCCACCTGGTACATACCATACATCTTTATACATATTACCCGATAAAATGGTTGGAGAATCAACTACATTTTGTGCTAGGGTTACAGCCTCATTATAATCTTTTTTGATATTTTGAAAAACCTCTTCGGCAACGGCTTCTTTACCAAAGAAAGCCGCTACAAATTTTATCCATTCTGCCCTTCCAAGTGGGTGTTCTTCCATCCATGAGCCATTCATAACAACAGGAATGCCTGTTTTTTGTATTAGGTCGTATGCTTTTGTATCCCCTGTGGCAGAAAACCCAATAATCAGTTCTGGAGACAGCTCAAGTACTACTTCTGTATTTAAATTACGTTCCTTGCCAAGTTCTTTGATTGAGCCATTATCAACCAGAGTACGCGTCTTTTCTGAAGAAATATAATCGGTATATGGAAATCCAACCAATTTTTGTTCAAGATTTAAATACTCCAACATTGGGATATCGGTGGTCGAAGTAACAACAATTCTCTCTATTGGAACTTCAATAAATATTGCATTATCAGATTTAAAAGGTTTTTCAGTTCCTTTAGGATGAAGAATATATGTTAGTTCATTTTTTGCATCGGGCCAAGGTGAAACTACTTTAATTTCTTTATGAGTTTTGTGATTATGAATGGTGAAACCTTTTGCAGATTCAATATTTTGAGGCGCTAAATACATTACTGTAAGCTGATCAGTTTCAGTAGTGGTCTTTTTACAGGAATTACATAGGACTAGTGTTAATAATGGTAAAAGGATGCTACGCATAGTAAGATGATTTTGATAAAATTAATGTATCAGGATAGTTTTAATCCAGAAATGATTTCAAATTGCTGTTCAGTAGTATTTATACAAAGCACATGGCCATAATCAAGTTTAATATTAAACGAATCTTCTAGCGCTATATTTTGGATATGTGATATTAATGATCTTATTGCACCTGCATGAGATACGATGATATTTTTTTCGTTTGAACCGTGATCTAAAGAAGCAAAGAAATTTAATGTCCGTTTCTGAAGCATCATATATGATTCACCATTAGGAACTTGAACATTCACAAAATCATCCATCCAAGGATTCAACTCATTACTATGGATACAATCCCATGGTTGCAACTCCCAATCTCCAAAGTTTAGTTCTTTTAGACGATTATCAAAAGTAATTTCTTTATTGAAGGTTTTGGCCAATAGTTTACATCGTTGTAAAGGGCTACTATATACTTTAGAAATTTCCTTAATTGGGATTTGCTGATGTATTTTTTCTACTTCGCCTTGAAAAGAATCAGTGATGCCTAGATCACTTTGTCCATAGCAGATACCTTTTTCTATATTTGGTGTGGTATGTCTTACCAGATATACTTCCATATCGCTATTATTGTAAGATAAAATACAACTTCACTTAATTGCTGAACGGCGCCCGCACAATCTCCTGTTTGACCACCAATCCATTTTCTAAATTTTGCTCCTAAAAACATTTTAGACAAATACATAGGGATCAATGTAAGGAATATCCATGGATTCTTGAAAAATAACAAAGGGGCAATTCCAAAAACACCACTTATTACTAGCATTTGTGTGTTCATACTTTTTGCAGCAGGTTTGGCCTTACTGTCCTCTGTATCCCGTACATAAGGATGTGTATAAATTAATGTTGTAGCGATAAAACGACTTAAACTATGTGCAGAAATTATTATTAATGGAATATACAGTGTATTCACTTCTCTTAGTGCTGCAAATTTTATCGCCAGAATTAGTATTAATCCAACGGTACCATAGGTTCCTAATCGAGAATCTTTCATGATAAGAAGGATCTTATCTTTGGTCCACCCTCCACCAAAGCCATCGCAAACATCGGCAAAACCATCTTCATGAAAACCTCCTGTGGTATAAATAGTTGCAAATATGGAAAGTAATAAGGAGATCTCTACCGAAAATAGATAGGAAGCTCCATAAAATATTAAAGCTCCTATAGACCCCACTATAATTCCTACTAATGGAAAATACTTGGAACTAAGACGCAAATATTGTGGATCATGATTTACCCATTTTGGACAGGGAATCCGGGTAAAAAACATGAGTGCTGTAAAGAAAATGTGGATTTCTTTTTTCATAGACTCTTAATTATTTGTTACTCCAGCATCTTCAAAACTTGCCATATTATTTAGAAATGATACGGCAGATTCTATAATTGGATAGGCAATTGCTGCTCCCGTTCCTTCGCCTAAACGCATACCAAGATTAAGCAATGGTTTTTTATTAAGGAATTCAAGCATTTTTTTATGTCCCTGCTCTCCAGAGGTATGGGCAAATATGCAATAATCCATAACTTCTGGATGTATATCATGAGCAGCAAGAAATGCAGCAGTAACTATAAATCCATCAATTATTATTGTCATTTTTAGCTCGGCAGCTCTGAAAATAGCTCCTACGGTCATTACCATCTCATATCCCCCATAATAAAGCATTATATCTACAGCAGATGACGGTGTATATTTGTCGTAAGCTTTTAAAAGGATATCTTGTTTAATTTTAATAGCTTCAGCATCAAGACCAGTTCCAGAGCCTACACATTCTGTAATGGGTATCCTTGTGAAATAGGACATCCATATTGAAGCTGCAGAAGTATTTCCTATTCCCATTTCACCAAAGCCAACAATATTGCAACCTTTATTATAAGTTTCAGTAACTATATCGGCGCCTTTTTTTATAGCTTCGCTACATAGTTCAACGTTCATGGCGGGTCTATCCTGATAGTTTCTGGTTCCATAGCCAATTTTCGCGTCAATTAGCCCTGGAATATTTTCAAAATCATGATTAACTCCAGCGTCAACTATTTTTAGAGCAATGTTGTTTTGCTTACAAAATGTATTAATGGCCGCACCTTCGTTTAGGAAATTATACACCATTTGTGCTGTAACTTCTTGTGGGAATGGATTAACTTCACCCTTCTTTGCGATTCCGTGATCACCAGCAAAAATAATAATTGTAGGATCATTTAGTCTTGGTTGATCTGTGTTTTGGATCATACCAATTTGCAATGCTATCTTTTCTAATTCACCAAGAGAACCTATTGGTTTAGTTTTATTATTGATTTTTGACTGAAGAGTTTCTTCTAAGCCTTTATTTGAAATATATTCAATATTAAAATCCATGTATATTTATGTTATTTAGAGCTTTTGATTTCAACAGGAATTCCTGAAACCATTAATACTGCCTTATCTGCATGTTTGGCAATATGTTGATTCATCCAACCTTGTAGTTCTGTGAATTTTCTACCTACTTCTGTTGAAGCATGAATACCCATACCGATCTCGTTAGAAATAATAATTATTGTTGCTTTTTTCTCTAAAAGCTTGTCGAACTCTTCTTTTGCAAGAGACAAGGATTTGTCTACATCATTTTTTGTATCGACAAAGAAGTTTGTAAGCCACAAGGTGACACAATCTATCACAACGACACAGTCATCCTGAATTACTTTTGAGAGTTCTTTTTCTTCTTCAATAGATGTCCACCGTTGGTCACGATCAGCTATATGCCGATCTATGCGTTGTCTATGATCATCATCCCAAACACGCGAAGTAGCTAGATAATACGGTGTGCTAGAAAGTTGCAATGCCAGATTTTGAGCATAGCTACTCTTACCAGAACGTTCTCCACCTGTAATGTAATAAAGCATTTAGATTGTGTTTTTAGGAAGGCAAAGTTAGTTGTATAAATTATTTATTTGTTAAAGTAATCTCAATTTCCACAAAATATGATACATTCGCGGTGAATTTTGGTTCTGACACTCTATGTAATATGAGTTGAAGATTAAAAGGGAATTGGGTGAGTGAATTATGGATTCATAATTTACAAATCCCGAGCTGTTCCCGCAACTGTAAGCTTTGTTCCGATGAGACGGAATGCTTGTTGTTATTCTTTTAAGCCACTGCATATTATAGCGGGAAGGTAAACAACAAGACGCGAGCCAGGAGACCTGCCTTATTCATAAATGGATCAATAATCTTCGGGTAAAAGATTTGCGAATTATGAAAAGAAAAGTAAACTACATATTTTTTATCACTGTATTAACCTTACTACAAGGTTTTGCTCAAAACGACTCTATAACTCGCTTAGATGAGGTGATCATTAGTGATATTAAAATCAAGAAATTTTCTGAAGGATATAAAGTACAAAGTTTATCTGATTCTGTAATTAAACGTAATGATATTTCGCTAACATCATTATTACGCTATAATTCTACAATTTATTTTAGAGAAAATGGGATAGGAGGGATTTCTTCTGCATCTTTTAGAGGAACGAGCGCCTCTCAGACTGCTGTGATTTGGAATGGAATCAATATCAATTCGCAGCTCAACGGTCAAACAGACTTTAATACCGTTAGCACAAATAATTATGATGATATAGCTATTCGCAGTGGTGGTGGAAGTGTACAATATGGTAGCGGAGCTATAGGCGGAAGTGTGCATCTTAATAATGAATTCAAGTTTTCGAACCATTTTTCCAACAATTTTAGAATTTCCTATGGGAGTTTTAATACTAGCAAGGCTAATTATAAAGTTAGATATGGAAACAAGAAAATATATACAGATGTAGGGGTAGATTACATCAATTCTGATAACGATTATAAATATTTAGGAACAGAGTTTAGAAACCAAAATGGAGCGTTTCAAAATATTAACATGAATGGTGGTTTAGGAGTTTTTCTCTCTGATAAAAACCTTATAAAAGTGTATCATAATACTTTTTTGGGAAAGCGCAATTTTTCTGGGATACTGTCAGGAACTTCAATATCTCCTTCTAATGATAGTTACCAGGATATCAATTCAAGAAGTTTAATAACCTGGAAGCATTTTGACAAATCATACACTTCAAAATTAAGTATTGCGCATCTCCACGAAATGTATCGCTTTTTTGATAATAAAGACAGTGATGAGTATGATTTTGGTAAGTCTAACAACCTAATCACGAAATACGAGTTTTTATATCACTTAAATAAGGATATACAGCTCAATGCTATTGCAGATTACTCTTTTATTCAGGGAGAAGGAACAAATTTTGGAGGTTCCCAGGATAGAAATATTTTCTCGGGAGTATTACTTTATAAACATAGTCTAGGTAAAAAATTTAATTATGGAGCTAGTCTTAGACAGGAAATAACTAGTAACTATGATAGCCCATTATTATTTGCTCTAGATGCAAAGTTTACTCCTTCTAAATATTATACCGTTAAGATTAATGGCTCACGAAATTATAGAATACCAACGTACAACGATCTCTACTGGGTAGGTCCAGGAGGGTTAGGTAATCCTGATTTAATACCAGAAACTTCTTTACAAACAGAGTTAGGGCAGGAAATTAGATTCAAAAGCACCTCATTATCTTTAACTGCATACTATATTAATGCTAAAGATTTGATCAAGTGGATTCCTGTTTCTGGTACCGTTTGGTCTCCTGTTAATATAGATGAAGTAGAGAGCTATGGTGTCGAAATTGATTTAGATTATGAGAAAGAATGGAAAAATCAGGCAATAACCTGGAACAATAACTATGCGTATACCATTTCTGAAGACAAAGAAAGGGATAAACAACTTATTTATGTTCCATTTCATAAAGTAACATCTTCTATGTCATATAGGTATGGTCGTTTTTCTGCATTTTATCAATTGCTATATAACGGATCTGTTTTTATAACCACAGACAATACCAGAGAAATTGACGGTTACGATGTTTCTAATGTTGGTTTGGTTTACACCTATTTAAAAACAGAAGCGAATGAATTTGCAGTGAATTTTAGAGCAAATAATATATACAATAGAAATTATCAGAATGTCGGTTTTAGACCGATGCCCAATAGAAATTATCAAATTCAATTAACATTTAAATTTTAAGCAATGAAACTGAGAAGTTTATTTTTATCAACCCTTACTATAGGATTACTGCTGGTTGGCTGTAGTAGTGATGATGACGGTGTTCCGTTACCACAGGGAGATTTTGACAATGGTATTTTAATATCTCATGAAGGTACTTTTGGGGGAGTTACAGGAACCGTATCTTTTGTTCCAGAAGATCTTAGCTCGGTTCAAAACGATATATATAATGCCACTAACGGAGAAGACCTGGGTGTTTTTCAACAGTCTATAGGGTTTAACGGAGATTTGGCCTTTATAGTTGTTGATAATGCAAATTCTGTCACTGTAGTAAATAGGTATACTTTTGAAAAAGTGACAAGCATTACTACAGGATTAGTTACTCCAAGATTTATCACCTTTTTTAATAATAAAGGATATGTAACTAATTGGGGAGATACAGCTTCTTCTACAGATGACTTTATAGCTATTATTGATTTAACAGATTATACCGTAGATAGTACAACTATCCCTGTATCTGAAGGTCCAGAGCGAATTGTAGAGAGAAATGGAACCTTATATGTATCTCATAAAGGAGGTTTTGGGAGAAATAATGTCGTTACCGTAATAAACAGTGCAGATAATCAAACACAGGAAATTGAAGTGGGAGATAAGGCAGATGAGTTGGTTTTTGATACTGCCGGTAATTTATGGGTGCTAAGTGAAGGGCATACCGAGTATGATGCTGATTTTAATATTGTAGATCAAACTCCGGGAGCTTTGGTTAAAATTAATACTACTTCTAATATGAAGGAGACTACAATTAATTTTACAGGAACAGATCAACCTAATTTAATGATTTATAATAACGGTACAATTTACTATGCTTTGAACTCAGAGATATATTCAATGAGTGAAACAAGTACTACATTGCCAACAGAATCTATAATTACAGGTTCTTTTTATGGGATGGAAGTGAATGATAACAAGTTATATGCCGTTGATGCAGGTGATTTTGCTAGTAGTGGTACCATGAAGATATTTGACCTTTCAACAAATGAAGAAACTAATTCTATGACAGTGGGAATTGTTCCTGCCAAGATATACTTTAATTAGGTAGAATTGAAATGTAAAAAGAGCCCATTGCTTAACTAAGCAATGGGCTCTTTTATAAATATAAATAAACGATTACTTATCTAGTAATCTTCTATTAAGTTTTAGTTTTATAATCTCGCTATTATCTTTGTACATTCTTTGGTAAGTAGGTAATGCAGATTTACGATCCCAATTGATGATCTCTGTTGCTGCACTTTTATTTCTAGTACCAGTTGTTGCATTAGCTATGCCAGCAATATAATCAAGAGCAGTTTTCAAGAAAGGATCACTTTCTGTTCCTAGATCACCCATATTAGTTGAAGATTCAGAAAACTCTACATCAGGAAATAATCCTCCAGCATAATCTGTTACATCATTCGCATTTGCAGATTTAAATACTAGTGGTTGTATAGCATAAGTATGATCTGGATTAGCACCAGTTCTACCAAAACCTTCAGAGTCATAAAGAGTAACAGAAGCTTGATATTTACCAACTGTTGTTGTTCCTATTTGAATTACTTCGATGTAAGGCTTTAATCCATTAATAATTAATTCACTCGCAGAAGCAGTGTTTCCAGATGTAAGAACATGTAATTTAGGAAGGTTTAAAGAATTAATTGGAGCTCCTGTATGGATTTCATTACGAAATCTGTTAATTAGAGCTTCTTCACCTTCAGCACCTGAAGAGAATTGTGCTTGTAAATCAGCATTCCAAAGTTCTTTAAGAAAAATCTCACCATTAAATTGACCTGTAATCATACTTGCCATATCAATAGCTGTTCTTACGAGTCCACCTCCGTTATATCGTAAATCCAGAATTAATTCTGTTGCTCCATCGGCTTTAAGCTGTCCAAAAGCATCATTAAGCTGTACATCAAAATCTCCAACAAAACTATTATACATGATGTAACCGATTTTCATACCTGAATAATCTATAGTTTTGGCTACAAGGATAGGGTTTTCTGTATATTCTACTTCTGTAAGAGAAACAGTTGTACCTGTTGTGCTAACACTTGCATCGGTAAGTGTTGCTAAACCAATTGTATGAGTTTCACCAGAAAATACAGTACGATAATTATCAAATGTAATTTGTACTCCATCTACCGTATTAAAAACATCTCCACGTTTTAATCCTTTAGCTTCTGCATCTGTTCCTGGCAATACATATCTGATAAAACCATAAATATTTCTACTACCGTCAGGATATTGAGCAAAGCTATAATCCATTCCATTACTTTTTGAAACACCACTAAATGATTGTTCTAAAGCAACATAGTCATCTACAATAAAACTAAATTGATCTTCATCCACAAGTCGTCCACCTGCTGTAATTTTTCTATTGCTTCGTAATCCTTGGAAAGTTGCTTCAGGAGAAGAAAAATCGCTTAAAAATTCAAATAACTCTTGATCCGTTGCAAATTTATCATTTGCCAGATTACTTACATCTGCTTTATATAAATAAGCAGCATTCATACCGCCCCATATAAAGGCATCAATACCTTGATCTGGGTTGTCGATTACATCTGGATCTGGCTGATTTGTTGGGTCAGTCTCTGGGGTGTCATCCCCGCTAGAGCATGATACAATAAAAAGAAATGAAAATAATAGTATTCCTAACTTGAGTGTTTTCGCTTTCATTTGGAGTTTGTTAAAATATGTTAATTTTTCGCTAAAATACACTTTTTTTTGAAAAATGTGCAAGAAATTCCTTGAGAGGTAGTATAAAATTAGGATTATTTAATCCATTCGAACATACATTTTTTCGTAATTAGGCATAAACATTTTGCTGTTTCCAATACTCTGAAGTTGGAGTGTATTATATTTTGAAGAATTTCTGGTACCTAATATATTATCTAATGCAGCTTTTAAGAGCGGTTCGTTTTCATCTCCAAGGATTCCTAAATTTGAAAAATCCTCTTCTACTAAAACTTCAGGAGTGAATCCATCAAAATAATCTGTAAAGCCAACAGAATTGATAGATCTTAACACTAAAGGCTGGATAGCGTAGGTATGCCCTGGATCTGCTCCTTGTCTGCCATAGTTATCTGAATCGTATAAGGTGATAGATGCTTGAAATTTACCTCTGGTAGTGGATCCTATCTGAATTACATTAACATATGGATCAAGACCATTAATTACTAATTCACTAGCAGATGCAGAACTTCTTGTAGTTAATATATAAATTCTTGATAGTTCCAGGCTATTAATCGCATCACCAGTTCTTATCTGATTGTCAAAAAGGTTAGTACCCCCAAACTGTTCTTGTCTTTCGGCATTCCACTCTTCTGTAGTAAAAACAGAACCATTAAACTGCCCGGTAATCATGCTTGATAAATCGATAGCCGAAGTTACAGAGCCTCCGCCATTATACCTCAAATCCAATACTAAATCTGTTATATTGTCAGATTTAAAATTTGCAAATGCAGTATTAAGTTGTCCATCAAAATCAGCAGTGAATGAATTATACATAAGATATCCAACTGGATTACCACCAACATCGATAGTTTTTGAAATAAAAACAGGATTTTCTGTATACTGAATTTTATTTAAGGAAACCGTTTCTCCTGTTGGTGTAACATCTGTACCGTCAAAGGTCGCTAGTCCTATAGTGTACGATTCAGGATTTAGTAATTGACTAAAGTTCTGATCAGTAATTTGGGTTCCATCAATGGTATTAAAAATATCACCGCGTTTAATTCCTTTTGCCGTGGCATCGGTATCAGGTAGCACATAACGTACATAACCAAATACATTGGTATCACTATTTGGGTAACGAACCAAACCAAACTCCATTCCATTGTTTCGTGTAATCCCGTCAAAAGCTTGTTCTAATGCTATATAATCGTCTACAAGAAAGCTAAAATCATCAACACTTGATTGTAAAGCTTCAAAAATTCCTTCGGGAGAAGAAAACCCTCTTAAGAAATCAGTATATTCCTGATCTGAAGAAAAACGGTCATTTGCCAAATCTGCAACATCATCCTTGTACAAATAGAAAATATTCATCCCTTTCCAGATAAAATCATTTATATCTAAAGTAGTTGAAATTTGCGGCACATCATCATTATCATCAAAACATCCAGTAAGTAAACTTACAAATAGAAGGAACATAACAAGGTACTTCAAATATTTCATAGCGTCTTTCTTTAAGTACAAAGCGTTAAAAGTAACTACTTTATTATAATTTTGAAAAAGAATGTAACAAATTATATGTATAGTCGTCTCCCTTATATAAAGCTGACAAAGTTTTATGTAACGACCAACCAATAATGAAAGAAAGAGCATTTATAACGCTAACAAATGGATTTAAGGATAAGCTATATAGACTTGCCAAGCGTTTACTTGTTAGTAATGAAGAAGCAGAAGACGCTACACAAGAAGTATTATTGAAGCTATGGAGGAATAAAACTAAAATGGCAGAATATAAAAATGTAGAAGCTTTTGCTATGACAATGACCAAAAATTATTGTTATGATAAGTTAAAGGCAAAAGAAACTGGAAACTTAAAAATTGTACATAGTAATTATAGGGATGAGCAACCATCGCTGCAAAGACAAGTTGAAGCAAAAGATAGCTTGGATTGGGTTGGTAAGATTATGAATGACTTACCAGAACAACAGCGAATGATTATTCAACTTAGAGACATAGAACAATATAATAATGCAGAGATAGCAGACATGCTGGGAATTAATGAAACGGCAGTAAGGGTAGCATTATCAAGAGGTAGAAAAAAAATTAGAGAAGAATTATTAAAAAAACACAATTATGGAGTTGTCTAACATAGAAAGATTACTGGAAAAGTATTTTGAAGGCGAAACGACCATTTCTGAAGAAAAAGAATTAAAGGTTTATTTTACCAGAGAAACTGTGCCGTCGCATCTAGAGAGATACAAAGATTTATTCCAATATTTTTCAGAAGAGAGTACCATAACGGCTACCAAAGGGTTAGAATTTGGAGCAAGTAGAAAATCCAGATATACCTGGATTGGTATTGCAGCATCAATAGCTTTGATTGCAGGAGTATTTTTAACAAAAACCCCACAACCAGAGCCAGTTGATACCTTTGAAAACCCTGAAATAGCACTTCAAGAAACCAAAAAAATCCTCAATATGGTTTCGCAATATATGAATGAGGGTAAGCAGGGATTGGTGTACCTGCATGAATTTGAAAACACTAAAAATAAGTTTATAAAGTAAAAAAATAATTAACACCGGCTAAGGTGTAATTTAAAATTATCAATTATGAAAAAGTTAGCAATTGTTTTAATATTCGCTGTTTTACCATACGTATCAAATGCTCAAAGTTATTTTGATAAATACGAAAACATGAATGATGTAACCTCTATGGTGATCACCAATAAAATGTTTAAACTGTTAAGCAAAATAGATTTTGAGAGCACAGATGCTGAAACACAAGAATATCTTAACCTCGTAGAGAATATTAATAATATCAAGGTATTTGTTACCGAAAATAAAGAAGTAGGTAAAAAAATGAAAGGAGATGTAGATACGTACCTTAAGACTTCTTCTCTAGATGAGTTAATGCGTATCAAAAGCGATGACGGAGAGAATATTAAGTTTTATGTAAAGCCCGGTAGTGATGAAGATCATGTAAGGGAACTATTTATGTACCTTGTAGGAAACGAAGCAAAAGAAGGAAGCCCAGAAACGGTAATATTGACAATAACCGGTAATATAGATTTGAAACAAGTTTCAAAATTGGCAAATGATCTTAATATCCCTGGAGGGAAAGAGTTAAAAAATGTGAAGAAAGGAAATTAATCAATAATTAATTTTTTAAGCACAATTCTTCTTCTGGTTATTTGACCGGAAGAAGAATTGTTTAAAATATCAATCAAAAACAATCAATCAAAAAAATAGTAGAATGAAAAATGTATTTAAAGTTTTAGGCGTAGCTTGTATATCATTATTAATGAGCTGTAATAGTGAACCTTCATTACAAAGGTATTTTGTGGACCATCAAGATGATAACGATTTTATCGCTGTAGATGTACCATCTAGTCTTTTGGACAAGGATGGGATGGAACTAAGTGAAGAAGAAAAAGAAACCTTAGGAAGTATTAAAAAGGTAAACTTTTTAGCCTTAAAGCTTAATAAAGAGTTGAAAGGAAAATATGATAAGGAAAGTGAAGCAATCAATAAAATTCTTAGTTCTGAGAAGTATGAAACTCTTATGAAAATTGGATCTGATGCAACAAATATCGTTCTAAAATTCCAAGGTGATGATGACAGGATTGATGAAGTAATTGTATTTGCAACGAATAATGAAAGAGGGTTAGCACTTGTACGTGTACTAGGAAAAGACATGAAGCCAGAAAAAATAGCAAAATTAGCAAACTCAGTAGAGAAAATGGACTTAAGTGCATTTAAAGAGATTGCAGAAACAATTAATATTGATGACTAGTTCAAACAATATATAAAACAAGAAAAGCCTCGATTAATATCGAGGCTTTTTATTTTAAAATGCTATTAGAATTATATTCCGGTATAATTAGAAGGAGTAATTTGTTTTAATTCGGCTTTTATTTCTTCTGAAACTTTCAAGGTATCTATAAAATTAGATATAGAACCTTGATTTATAGACTCATTAGTACGAGTTAACCCTTTTAGTGCCTCATAAGGGTTAGGATATCCTTCTCTCCTTAAAATAGTCTGAATGGCTTCAGCAACAACTGCCCAATTGTTTTCTAGGTCTTCGGCAAATTTAGTTTCATTTAGCAGGAGTTTATTTAGTCCTTTTAAGGTGGCTTGAAATGCAATTATAGTATGACCAAATGGAACACCCACATTCCTTAAAACAGTACTGTCGGTTAGATCACGTTGTAGTCTACTTACAGGTAATTTTGCAGAAAGATGCTCAAATAAGGCATTAGCTATACCTAAGTTTCCTTCACTATTTTCAAAATCTATTGGGTTTACTTTATGTGGCATAGCCGAAGAACCTACTTCACCTTTTTTGATTTTTTGTTTGAAATAATCCATAGATACATACGTCCAAACATCTCTATCCAAATCAAGAATGATGGTATTGATACGTTTTAACCCGTCAAAAAGTGCAGCCATATGATCATAATGTTCTATTTGAGTAGTAGGAAAAGAGTGGTGTAAACCTAGTTTTTCCTGTACAAAATGAGTTCCAAAAGCTTTCCAGTCAATATCTGGGTAGGCCACCTTATGAGCATTATAATTTCCTGTTGCTCCTCCAAACTTGGCAGCACTAGGAATATCTTTAAGAAGATCAAATTGTGCTTCAAGTCTGGTTACATAAACCTGAAACTCTTTTCCTAATCTAGTTGGTGATGCTGGCTGCCCGTGTGTGCGAGCTAACATAGATATTTCTGACCATTCATCAACTAAAGATTTTAATTTCTCTAAAAGTTCAGTATATTCAGGAATATATACATTGTTTATAGCTTCTTTAATACTTAATGGTATAGCCGTGTTATTTATGTCCTGAGAGGTCAAACCAAAGTGTATAAACTCCTTATGTTCTTGTAAACCAAGAAGGTCAAATTTTTCTTTTATAAAATATTCTACAGCTTTTACATCATGGTTTGTAACTTTTTCAATTTCCTTAATGGCAGCAGCGTCCTCACCAGAAAAAGTGGTATAAATTTCTCTAAGTTTACCAAATAATGCAGAATCAATTTTCTGTAATTGAGGTAAGGGCAGCTCGCATAATGTAATGAAATATTCAATTTCTACTAAAACACGATACTTTATCAGGGCCTCTTCACTAAAAAATACACTTAGAGATTTGGTTTTTGATGCATAACGACCATCTATTGGAGAAATAGCTTGTAAAGGAAATGATGACATAAATTTCTTTTTTGAAGCTGCAAAGATAATTTAATTAATTACGATATACGAAGTTGCTCTGTATGAATTTTTTTACATTCTTTAAAGGTCTTGAAGTTTCTAAAAAGAGATAAAAGCTAGTACAATAGTTTATGCAAAGTATTTTTAATTATACTTTTATTTTTTTTAATACCATTCTGGATCTGGCCTTGTAAGCTGCACTACCAGAGCTGTAGTTGTTTTCAAGAGTTATTTTTAGCTCTGGATGTACCCAGTCGAATTCTGTTCCCAATAAATATAGAGATGTCATTGAATATGCTTTGGGAGCTACTTTTTGATCTGTAATTAACCAATCAAAGCATATTTCGGTAATTTTTTCACGATGAGTTGTAGTTAAAAACTTCCTTACACTAACAGATTTCTCTTTGTAATATGCAAGAATAAGATATTCGAAAATTTTTGCTATTGGCCGAACCCCCGAATGCTGATATACTTTTGAAGCAATAACGAGAAGTTCATCTAAATACGGAAGAATCGTCTCTAGATTGTTCTTACATAAAAACTCTAACCCCCAGGAAGCTCTGCATGAAATTTCATTTTCTACTTTATTGCAAACGTTTAAAAGATCCGGAAGAATTTCAGGATTATCAAGGATCAAATTTGCAAAATTGTTCCTTTTCTCACGAGAATGATTAACATTGTTCAATACTTCTTCAAGGGATATCATAGTACTTGTAGTGTAATGATTTCAAAATTACAGAATAATAATTACTTGTTAAAATCGTTATTTGTTCTGTAACAGGTAATTGTCAACATGATTTTTGCCATGCTAAATCAACTACACAATGTTAGCTAAGATTAAAAATATTTTTATTGTACTTTTCTTGTTTTTGGTGATTACACAATTTTTACGACCAGAAAAAAACGAAGCTAGTTATACTAGTATTACTACTTTTGAAGAACAAGCATCGGTTACTCCCCAAATTCAATCTATTTTACAAAATAAGTGTTATGACTGTCACAGTAATACTACACAATATCCCTGGTTTATGGAGGTAAGTCCGATTTCACATTGGATGGCCTATCATATTGAAGAGGGTAAAGAACATTTTAATGTATCTAAATGGGAGATGTATACTGATAAACAAAAAGACCATAAACTTGAAGAGTTTATAGAAGAAATAGAGAAAAAAGAAATGCCTCTTAAATCTTATACCTGGATTCATGGTGAATTGTCAAAACAGGATGCAGAAAAATTAATTAATTGGGCGCAGGAAACTAGGGCCAAAGTAAAAGAAACGCCAAAAGATTCGTTAAATCATAAGGAGGTGGCTACAAATGTAACTGATAGTATTGTGACAGATAGTATTCAATAAGAAATCTATTTTATTAACTTGCTTACCACTTTTGGAACACCAATAGTGGCATTTTCGGGTATAATAGTAAGATTTCCCTTTGGTTGCATCATAGGATTAGGATCTATAAAATATACTGGTGTTTTATGAGGAGCATATTGTAGTAAACTGGCTGCAGGATATACTTGCATAGAAGTACCTATTATTATTAAAACATCGGCTTGCTCTGTGATTGTTATAGCCAGATCTAACATAGGGACTTCTTCACCAAACCACACGATATGAGGGCGTAATTGGGAGTTGTGTTCACAAAAATCTCCTTTATTCAGATCTTTTTTCCAGTCTAGTATTAGGTTTTCATCAAACTGACTTCTAACCTTAAATAACTCACCGTGCAGATGTGTAATTTTAGAACTACCTGCTCTTTCATGTAAATCATCTACATTTTGTGTAATTATGTTAACATCATGATACTTCTCTAATTCATAAAGTGCCAAATGCGCCTGGTTAGGGGCTACAGTTAATAGCTGCGCTCGTCTCTTATTATAAAAATCCAAAACCAATTCCGGATTGTTTTTCCAGCCTATTGGAGAGGCCACCTCCATAATATCATGACCTTCCCAGAGACCATCAGATCCCCTAAAGGTACTTATTCCACTTTCTGCACTAATTCCTGCACCGGTTAAGACTACTATTTTTTTCATAAACTGATTTTATCTAAAACAGATTAAAACTATTCAAAATTGATGAGTAATGTGCACTAAATAAATATAGATTTTTCATGTTTTTGATAAATGCTAAACAGTTTTTGGTGAAAATTTATGCGTTTTTTTGTCCTAAAAAATAATTTATTAGCGTTTTTTAACAAAACTATATAATTATGTTAAGTTTTGTGCGTTTATATGTTTTGTGTTTTTTATCGGTAAAACAGAGTTTTTTGTCGATGAAAGTGTAAATATAACTATCTGATTGTAAATAAGTTCCGTATTAATATTACGGTTTTTCCGTAACAAATAAAACGGTAAAAACCCTATCTTGTTGGTAGAATAATAATCAATAATTGACCAACGCTAAATTTTTAATCTAATACCTTATGAAATACCCCTATGTAATTATAGACAATGATCAAAAAATTGCTGATTCTATTCAGATTGCTTTAGAAGGACAGACAGATTATATCTGCACCGGAATTGCAAAGGAAGAGCAAGAAGCATTGGATTTAATTTTGGAGAGAAAGCCCCGATTAGTTTTTTTAGAGCCTGAAGTTCCAGGAGTAAATAGCGCAAAAACGCAATATTCTTTGATGACCGAACTGTCAAAATACATGTCACAGTTACCAGAGTTTATTGTGATTACTAAAACATCGGAGTATGCTATTGAGGGTATACGTAATAGAATTTTGGATTATATTTTGAAGCCGCTTGGGAAAAGTCAGATCATTAGAACCTTGATGCGATTTGAAAAGGATTTTGATGAAGTGGTGGACAATACATTATGTTTTAAATCCTACGGTGATTATAGATTTGTAGATGTAGATGAAGTTCTTTATCTAAAAGCTGATAATAATACTACTGATTTTATTATGAGTAATGGAAGTAAAGTAGAGGCCTTTAAAACACTTAAACATTTCCAAAATTTATTACCCGACCATTTTGTTAGAATTCATAATAGTTACATTATTAATACGCATTACGTTTCTAGAATTCATTTTGGTAAAGCTAAATGTGCTATTAAGAACACTAATGATATGATTCCTTTCTCTAAATCATATAAAAATAATGTAGAAGAGATTAAGGATAATTTAGCTAAGAAAAGTTTGATCAATATCTAGACTAAACTAATATTTCCGATTAAATAAAAAGAGCGGTCAACAATATCTGTTGACCGCTCTTTTTCGAACATATAGATTTATAATTTATACTTCTTGCTTAGCTATCTTGTTTTTTTTACGCAATTTAAAGTTCAAAAACTCTATAAACAAAGAGAAAGCAATAGTAAAATATAAATATCCTTTAGGTATGGTACCTACTTCACTATCAAAAATTTGAAGATGCGCCAGGTGTGCAGCTTCTGCAATCAACATAAACCCAATAAGAATTAAAAAAGATAATCCTAAGATTTGGATAGAAGGGTGCTTGTTTACAAAACGACCAACCGGAGTAGCAAACAGCATCATAATCAACACAGAGACTACGACCGCGATAACCATTAGCAATAGCGCATCATTTGGGTCATCACTTAATCCATTAGTCATTCCAACTGCAGTTAAGATAGAGTCAAAAGAGAATACTACATTGATCAACGTTATTTGAACAATTGCATTAGATAAAGAAGCAGAGCTTTTGGCTTGTATTTCTTTTTCTTCTTCACCTTTTTCATCCACTTTTTCATGGATTTCATGAACACTCTTATATAATAGAAACATTCCTCCACCAAATAGAATTAGTGCTTGTCCACTAATACCGGCCTCAATCCAGGGAAGATTAATGTGCCAAAAAGGAGCTTCCATTGCAACCAGAAGCGAAATACCAAATAATAGAACAATTCGCATTAGCATCGCTAGAAATAGTCCAATATTGGTAGCTTTTTTCTGTTGTTTTTCTGGTAATTTACTAGATGCTATTGAGATAAAGATGATATTATCAATACCCAGAACAATTTCTAAAAATGTTAGTGTTAACAGTGCTACCCAAGCATCTGCAGAAGAAAAAATTTCAAACATTATTTTATTTTTTTTGCGGTTCCACGTTGTTTACTCTTTGCGCCTACATATCCATACTCAAAAGTGTACGTGTTTTTATCAGTACTTAAGATTTTAATATGTAAAGGTTTTTGATCTGCCATACTTTTAGGATGCAGCTTGGTGCCTATATATTCACAATCATTAATCCATCTAACACGAGAAGTATCACTTTTTCCTCGAAAATAGTCAACCTCTATAGAGTCGTTTCGAAAGCTTTTGGTTTTTACCAATTCACCATTAAAATAGGATTCAGATTCAAAAGTGCCGGTATGAAAGTTTTTGCAATCTCGTTCTTGATTATAACATCCCATTATAAGCAGAGTAAAAAATGATATAAAAGCAATTTGCTTCATATAATGATATAACTAAAAAACGAAAGTAAATTTATTTCCAGAAATTTTATAGCGAGTAGTGAAAAAGTTGTTAAGATTTTTTCATTTGGTAACTATTAAAAGTTCCGTCTGTATAAAAAATTACTATACGATCTATATCATTATCGGTATAAACAGGTAGGGGTATTTTTTCTACAAGAGGTGTTTTGGGTTGAGAAATTTCTTCCTGTGATATAGGAGTTGAAAATAAATCTTGATTGGGTTTTTCAATTGGAGGAGAAGTTTGTTGCGAAATAATAGGAGTGTCCTGTTCAGGTTTTTTTTCTTCTGCAATAACATTTTCTGATTTAGGAAATGTTCCTTTTCCATATAACAACCATTGCATATCTACATCGGTATAGGCCTCAACAATCTTCATTACAAAATCTAAACTTGGTTTATTTCTACCACTTAAAATATGAGAAATAGAAGAGCGACCTACACCCATATAATCGGCAAAGGATGATGCGGATACAGCATAGTGATCCATTATTTTTTGTATCCTTTTTCCGAAATTTTTGTTGTCAACCATAGGGTTACATATGTAAACAGTTAATAGATGTAAAAGCTGTTACAAAGGTAAACAAAATTATCAAAAACAACTGTTTACATATGTAACAAGATGGTGAATTAAATTAATTTTTTACTTTAATAAGCATGGATTAAATATCTGATTTATAGATATCTAATAATCAGTATTAAGACTGATTAAATTTTTTGTTAATCACTAGGGTACATTTGGAAACTTACTGTTAAAAGAGGTTTACAACAGTAAACATACATTATATTTTTGATTGTTTACATTTGTAAATTAAATTGATTTACATTTGTAACAGTCATCCTTGTTTACTTTTGTAACTAATCATACCTTTCATTATGATTACTCGTTAAACTGTGGTAATTTCGTAGCTTTCTAAAAATAATCATGGACATTAGTACACTACAAAAATGGTTCACGTCTTATAAGGAACCTTTGCTCTTCGGACGTTATATCCACCTGGATCATATAACTCCTCTTTTCGATAAATTGTCCTCAAGAATTGAGACGAAACAAATCGGTTTATCTGAAAATAATCTGCCTATACATTTGATTAAATTAGGAAGCGGATCAAAGAAACTTTTGTTTTGGTCGCAGATGCATGGTAATGAAAGTACAACTACAAAAGCTGTTTTTGATTTACTTAATTTTCTTATTGATGATTCTAATAAGGAAGCTCAAGATGTCTTAAGCACGTGTACATTATATATAATTCCAATTCTAAGTCCGGATGGCGCAAAGTTGTATACAAGACTTAACTATAACAAAGTTGATCTTAATAGAGATGCTCAAGATAAAACACAAAAGGAAAGTTATGTTTTAAGTAGTCTGATTCAAGATATAAAACCTGATTTTGCATTTAACCTACATGGTCAACGTACAATTTTTAGTGCTGGCGAAACCAATAACCCAGCTACTGTCTCTTTTTTATCCCCTGCAGGTGACGAAAACCGATCAATTACTAATAGTAGGAAGGTTGCTATGGAGA
The DNA here is from genome assembly GCA_947500545.1 of uncultured Aquimarina sp. Classification (GTDB taxonomy): domain Bacteria; phylum Bacteroidota; class Bacteroidia; order Flavobacteriales; family Flavobacteriaceae; genus Aquimarina. The sequence continues at coordinate 313,333 of CANMSO010000001.1, forward strand.
TTATTTCTAAAATGAATGAAACACTTCAGAAATGCATTCCAAATCAAGTTGGTCGGTATGATGATAGCTTCAACCTTAATTGCGTTGGGGATACTTTAGCGTATAATGAAATCCCAACCATCTTATTTGAAGCGGGGCATTACCCAGGTGATTATGATCGTGAAAGGACTCGTGAATATATTTTCTATTCATTAATAACATCAATTAAGTATATATCCAATACTGAAATTACCGGATCAGGGTATGAAAACTATTTTTTGATACCTGAAAATGGAAAATGCTTTTACGATATTATTATTAGAGATGTCATTTTGGACAAAAAAAATGTGGACATAGCCCTACAATATACCGAGGAATTAACTGAAAATAATGTGAAATTCGTACCTAAAATTGTTAAAATTGATGATTTGCGAAAATTTTACGGACATAGAGAAATTATTGGCAAAAAAAGAACGATATGCAACGAAATCGTTACAGTAGAGATAGTTCCAGAGGTGGAGCTGTTAAAATTCCATCTAGATTCTGAATTATTCTCAATAGAATTGGCAAAAAGATGAAATAAAATGTATGAAAACTCTATTTTTCTGTTATTTTTGCAATGTAAATAATTGGGAAAAATAACACGAATTACTATGGCAAAGTTTAAATTAGACGAAGTTGACCACCAAATTTTGGATATGTTGATTGAAAATACCCGTACGCCTTTTACGGATATTGCAAAAAAATTATTGATTTCTGCAGGTACAGTGCATGTACGTGTTAAAAAAATGGAAGAGGCAGGTATTATTGAAGGTTCTTCATTAACATTAGATTACAAGAAATTAGGATATTCATTCATTGCATATGTTGGGATATACCTTCAAAACACTTCGCAAACTAAATTTGTCTTACAAAGAATTAACGAGATACCTTTTGTAACTGTAGCTCATATTACTACAGGGAAATTTAATATTTTCTGTAAGGTAAGGGCAAAGGATACTAATCATGCAAAAGAAATAATCTTTAAGTTGGATGATATTGACGGAGTTTACCGTACAGAAACTATGATTTCTTTAGAAGAAAGTATTAATGATAAGAAACGCTTGATGCATTCTATTTTTCAGGAAATGTAAAGGGTATTTTATCTTATTTAATAGAAACCCTTTAGGAAGCAAATTCTTAGAGGGTTTTTTAATTTTATTAATCACAACCACTATTACCACCACACAAAATGGCTAGAAAACCAAAAATTGAACGTTTTAATGAAAATGTTCTCGCTAAGTATCAGATATACAATAGTATATTTATAACATTACCTTTTGACACGATAACAAATACAGGGGTTTTGTTGCCACTTTTCAAAGAAGTTTGTGAAAAGGGCTATGATCAACATAAAAACCCTACACAGATTGTTGAAAGCTTTTTTAAGCTCTATCAGGATAATCCTTCTGAAGATGAGAAACATGATTTACTTTTTAGATTTATCCAATATATTGAACGGCAGGTAGTGCTATTTGATGCTATTGAAGACGCTGCTTTTCCTGTTGTAAATAATATGGATGGGAGAGGGACATTAAGAAGTATCAAAGAAGAAGCTCAAGCAAAAGGACAATTAGAAGAGCTTAAGGATTATTTAAGACGTTTTAAAATTCGTCCTACTTTGACAGCTCACCCTACTCAGTTTTATCCAGGGACTGTTCTAGGGATTATCCATGACTTGGATACTGCAATTCGGGGGAATGATTCTCCTAGAATTAAGAAATTATTAGCTCAATTAGGTAAAACGGCTTTTTTCAAAAAAGAAAAACCTACTCCTTATGACGAGGCTGTAAGTCTAATATGGTATTTGGAAAACGTATTTTATCACGCTGCCGGTGCTATATATAACTATATTCAACAAAGCATATTTGAAGGAGAAGAGTTAGAAAACGATCTTATTAATTTAGGCTTTTGGCCAGGAGGGGATCGGGATGGAAATCCATTTGTGACAACAGAAACTACATTGAAAGTTGCAAAAAGACTTCGAAAAACAATTTTGATAAATTATTATCGGGATATTAGAAATTTGAAGCGTAGAATCACATTTGGAAATCTTCAAGATAAAATTACCGTTTTAGAAAACGCTTTATATGATAACTTATATTACGCTAAAACTGCAGAACCATTGTCTATTGAAGTGTTGATGAATGGGCTACTTGAAATTAGAGAAGAGTTGATTACAGAGCATCAATCTTTGTTTCTTGAAGAGTTACAAGATTTGATAAATAAAGTAAAGATTTTTGGATTTCATTTCGGAACACTTGATATCAGACAAGATTCAAGAGTGCATCACAAAGTCCTTACAGATGTAGTGCAAAAAACAATTGAATCAGGTTTGGGGATTTTTCCAGATGATTATGCTTCTCTGTCTGATGCTGAGCAAATAAAAATACTATCAACCGCCAATGGAAAACTTGATCCTTCAGTATTCGAGGAAGATATAACAAGGGCTACTTTAGAATCGATTTATGCTATAAAAACCATTCAGGAAACGAATGGGGAACGAGCTTCAAACCGTTACATTATAAGTAATAACGGTAATGAGCTTAATGTTATGGAGACCTTTGCTTTGATTCGTCTTTGTGATTGGGAATTGCCAACGGTAGACGTTATTCCTCTTTTTGAAACAGTTCCGGATCTACAGGTTTCTCATCAGGTGATGGAAGCATTATACAGTAACCCTGTATATATGGAGCACTTAAAGAATAGGGGAATGAAACAAACAATTATGTTAGGTTTCTCTGATGGAACAAAGGATGGTGGGTACCTAATGGCTAACTGGGGTATTTTTAAGGCAAAAGAAGCATTAACAGAAATTTCTAGAAAGTATGATGTAAAAGTCGTGTTTTTTGATGGTCGAGGTGGACCACCAGCAAGAGGAGGTGGTAATACCAATCAATTTTATGCATCATTAGGACCTACCGTAGAGCATGAGGAAATTCAGTTAACTGTTCAAGGGCAAACTATTAGCTCTAATTTTGGAACCCTAGATTCTTGCCAATATAATCTAGAGCAATTATTAGGTGCTGGTGTAGAGAATCAGCTTACCGAAAATGAAGGAAACCTGTTTTCTTTAGAGAATAAGGAAACTATGCAAGAACTAGCGGATATTAGTTATCAAACCTATGTTGATTTTAAGAATCACCCTAAATTTTTACCGTACTTAGAGAATATGAGTACTTTAAAATATTACGGAAAGGCTAATATTGGTAGTCGCCCTTCAAAACGAAGCAAAAGTGCAACGCTTGATTTTGGTGATTTACGTGCTATTCCTTTTGTGGGAAGCTGGAGTCAATTAAAACAAAATGTGCCCGGATTTTATGGTGTAGGAACAGCGTTGAAAGCACTTGAGGATAGAGGAGAGTTTGACAAGATTATTTCATTGTATAAAGGCTCTCCCTTTTTTAGAGCTTTGATCGGAAATAGCATGATGAGTCTTACCAAATCATTTTTTGAGTTGACATCTTATATGAAAGAGGATGAAGAATATGGAGCGTTTTGGGATATCATTCATAATGAATATCTATTGACCAAGCGCTTATTGTTTAAATTAACAGGGTATTCTGAATTAATGCAGAATGAACCTGCCGGTAAGGCTTCAATTGATATAAGAGAAAATATCGTGTTGCCATTGTTAACAATACAGCAATATGCTTTGAAAAAAATTCAGGAGTTAAATCGATCCGAAAATGTAGATCCAAGAGAATTAGAGGTATACGAAAAGATGGTCACTCGTTCATTATTTGGTAATATTAACGCTAGTCGTAATTCGGCATAAAATTTTATAAAGTACTGTTAATAGTATGATATAATGAGGTGGGAATTACTAAATTCCTGCCTCATTTTAATTTACCACTATGCTATCTCATTTAAAAGCAGGAGAATTCAATCCTTATTATAGTACATATATTTCTAAAGCCGAATATCCCAATATTGTACAAGGTCTGGAAAAAAGCCAAAAGGAGTTTGTTGATTTTGTAAACTCAATCCCAGATGAGAAGTTTACCTATGCTTATGCAGAGGGAAAATGGACCATTGCTGAGGTACTACTACATTTGATAGATGCAGAGCGTATTTTTGCATATCGAGCTTTGTGTTTTGCAAGAAATGATAGCACACCATTGGCTGGTTTTGACCAAGATGCGTATGTGCCAAATTCTAACGCAAATAATTATAGTAAAAAGGATGTGATTATGGATTATGAGGCCGTTAGAAGAAGTTCTATTTCTTTGTTTAAAGGATTTACTGATGAAATGTTACTTAGAGTGGGAGAGGCTAGTGGCAGTCTCATGAGTGCAAGAGCAGCGGGGTATATTTTGGCGGGTCATCAAAAACATCATTTTGAGGTTATTAAAGAAAGATATTTATAAAGATCAGTAAATGACCAAGGAAGAAGTAGCTAGAAAATACCTTTCTTTTTTAGAAAAAGGAGAGGTTGATGGTATTGTTAATTTATTTACAGAGGATGGTGTTGTTGAATCTCCGCTCTATGGAAAACAGTTGGCGAAAGATTTCTATAAAATTTTGGCAAATGATACGAGCAGTTCAAGATTGAATTTTGATGGACTATTTCTTGAAGATAAGTCTAATCGAATATCATTACTTTTTGATTATCATTGGAAACTTAAGAACGAAAAGGAAGTTAAGTTTAAAGTTGTTGATATTATTGAGTTAGATTCTGAAAACAAAATTTGTAAATTAACTATAATCTACGACACGGTGCATAGTAGAAAAGCTATTGAGGAATTGAAAACAGGTCACTAAGCAAGTATTCTGGTTATAATATTTCACTCAAAGATTTAATATCTAATTCATGACCTCCCGGATGAGTTCTGAATTCAATTTGTGGTAAAATCTCTTTTACTCGCCTTTTTTCTGCTTCAACTTTTTCTATTTCAAAATAGGGGTCTTTTTCTCCTACGATATGGGTGATTCTTGTTTCATTAGATAAAAAAGTGAAATCTTCTTTTTTCAATTCATGTGGGAAACCACCTGAGATGATTACAAAAGCATCACAGTGTATTTTACGACTGGCGATCCAACGACTTGCTATACTGGCTCCTTGCGAATATCCTAAAACAATAAGCTTAGTACCTTCTGGTATCTTTTCTTCCGCTAATATGGCGTCTACATACTCGAGTACGTTTTTAGTTTCGGTTTTTGTGTTTTCTTTGGTGAGCCAACTAGAACCAACTCGTCGATAATCTTCTCCTTTGTAATATTTAGAGGGTGCTTGCGGGGCTATAAAATAATTTTCTTCTTTATCCAGGCTTTCAAATAACCTTATAAAATAACGACTTAGGTAACCTATACCATGAAAAATTAGCCAAACATTTTTTGTGTTTGAGTCTAAGTTATTCAGTGTAGAATAAGTGTTAACCGCTTGATATGTTATTTCTTTTTCTTTGGCATTCATAGTGTGTGATTAATGATCCTAGGTTTTTAGTATCTGAAATTTAATTATTTTATGCCTGGTATATTTGAATGGAAACAATTTAGTTGATCTCAAACCAGTCATAAATAATAGGCCACAAGATATCTTGATTTTTCTTTCTAAAAAAATCAAAATGTCCAATTGTCTTTAAATTATAATCAACGGGTTTAATATGCTTTCTGGTTACATTAGCGTTACTATAGACTCGTTCACCTAAAATGTCAACGGATTTTTTTGGGGCAAATAAATCATCATCAATGCTTACTAATAGCATAGATTTTTTGATGTCTTTATAGTATGTATTTTTGTTCATTTTGGTAAAATGTAACATAGAGTCAGGGTGTAATAAGTAGGTGGCCCAGTCTTTAGCGGTTTTAGTAGTGAGCGGGCTGCCTAATCCAAACCAGCTAGATGGGTAATATCCTAATATTGAAGTAGTTAATGGTACAAAAAATTTAAAATTGAGATAAATAAGAAGTTGCATTTTTAATGCGAAATGTTTGTAATATCCAAATTGCGAAGCTATGGTAAGGTACTTATCATAGTATTGATAAGCGTCGCTAAATCCTATGCTGTTACCTCCAAAACTATGACCAATCATGTATTGAGTATTGTTGGGGAACTCTTCTCTTGTAAATTTAGAAACGGCCTTAAAATCTGCTGCCCAAGAAAAATACCCATGATCTTTTAGCGATTGTATACTTTGGGATATAGAAGATCCTATACCTCGATAATCAAATGTAAAAACATTGCATCCCTTTTGTGCTAAGTCTTGTGCAATATTAAAATAGAATTTTTGTGGTACTGCAACAGCCGGAGAAAAGACAATGGTTTTATTGTTGGGTGATGATGGAGTAAACTCATGAACAGAAATAGGATAACCATCAAATGAGCGAATAGTGTATGATTCCATTTTTATTGTATTTGTGTTTTTATCTGAGCGTCAAAAAAGGATACTATCTTACTGAAATATTGATCCCGTGCAGGAGATTTTGGTATTTGTGCATGTTTTGCATTGGAAATGACGTGCACCTCTGAAGGAACAGGTATGGCTTTGCTAAAAAGCTCTCCAGCATTGTTTTTTACAAAATCATCATTATCCAGGTAAATAAAGAGGACTTTTTTAAGGCTATGAGCTTCTTTAATTCTATCAATCATACAAATCTTCTGTTTAAGCCTCGGGTTTAGAAATCCCATGATTTTTAAAATGTTGTTTGCTAATGGAAATTTTATCCAGAACTCTTCAAGAGTATTTGCTGCACTTTCTACAATTGCAAATTCATAATTGTGATCCTCGGCAAAAGCTATTGTTGCCCATTGCCCTCCTAGAGATATACCTAAATACCCTAATGGAGCGTTAGGAAATATTTCTTTGGCTACTTTTCCGGCCGAAATAATGTCTTTATGATAGAAAAAATTTCCAATCTCACTTTCTCCAAATCCATTAATATCAAAAACCAAAACATTGTAACCGTTGTCTCTAAGGATGTCGGCATATCCATTTTTTAAATAATACCCTTTGGCTTCCTTTCCCATAGGGTGTCCCAAAACAATAGTTGCTTTGGTCGTATCTAATTTAGAGTTTGCATGTAACCCTTTTAGTAAGGCTCCGGAATTACTCTTGAAAGATATTGCAGTCCAGTCAGTTTGAGAAGCTGGAGGTAATGGGTTTTTCCACTCAACCATGAATCTTCCGAAAAAAGGTTTTTTCATTAACTTATAATATGTTTTCATGACTTAAGTAATATTATTTTTTCCATTCTGGAAATCGCATTGTTTAAATATTTTTGATCATCATAGATTCGCATCAATAAAATACCTCCCTCTATATCTTGAACAATTTGTTCAGCAAGAATAACCGATTGCTGTTTGGTGTAGTTTGGTTCTAAAAGCAATTGTAACCCTGAAATAAAATTTTTGAAAAACCCCTGAATCTCTCCTTTGTAAGTAGGGTTAAGATGAATGGTTTCTAGAGCAGTGTTGGCCATAATGCAACCACCGTCAAAGGTTTTGAACATTTTATCGATAAGTGCATAGATGTTTTTAAGTTTCTCATCTATACTTACCTTAGGATTTTTGATGGTCTTAAAAAGATTGTACTCAAAATAACTATTTACAGTCATCAGGACCTCTTTAATAAGTTGTTCTTTATTACTGAAATAGTAATAAAAATGAGATTTCTGGATACCACATGCTTTTGCTAATTCACTCATACTGCTCTGGCATACACCTCGTTGCCGTAGTACCGGAATTACTTTTTTAAGAACTTCTTGTTTTGATGTTTTTATTTTAGGCATATTTTATTGAACGTTCGTTAAAATAATAAATAAATATAGTTAGAATTTTTAATACTCATTGTTTATTTTTACTTAAAATTTGAAATCTAAATGAATTTAACAGAAGAAGAAATACTACAACAATGTGCGAAAATGTGCGAAAATACACTTATGCAAACATTGGAAATCTCTTTTTGTGAAGTGGGCAAAGATTACTTAGTTGCTAAAATGCCAGTAACACCCAGAGTGCATCAACCAGATGGTGTTTTACATGGCGGGGCGATGGTTGCTTTAGCAGAAAGTGTTGGTAGCGCCGCTTCTTATATATTTTTGAATTCAAAAGACTTTTATATCAGAGGTATTGAGATTTCTGCAAATCATGTAAAAAGTATTGATAAAGGCTATGTTTTTGCTAAGGCAGAAATTGTACATCCGGGTAGGACAACTCAGCTTTGGGATATCAAAATACGAGATGAAAAAAACACCTTGATTTCTGTGGTAAAGCTTACTACAATTGCACTTCCAAAATCAAAATAGTATGGACTTAGATACTGTTTATACTAAGATTCAAAATCAATTAAACAATTATCTGCCATTTGTTATTTATCGCAAAGCAGATTCAAATGAATTAAATATTTTTCTTCAAGATAGCAACCAGCTTTTTAAGGCTGAAGACTATACGGTGTCCGGATTTGTTTTTGCTCCTTTTGATAATTCAAAAAAAGCAGTGCTCATTCCTTCAGAATGTAGTGAGCATTATTGTATTGAAATTCCAAAACAAGATGCTTTTCAGAGAGATAATATATCAGGAAAGTATCAAAATAGTATAGGAAATTCAGGGCCCAAGGATAAACATAAGCAATTAGTGAAAAAAGGTATCAAAGCCATAGGGTTGGGTGATTTCAAAAAGGTGGTGTTATCTCGAAAAGAAGAAATTTCAGCACAAAATTCTTTTGATGGTCTGCGAATTTTTAAAAAAATGGTAGATTATTATCCAAAAGCCTTTGTGTACTATTGGTTTCACCCAAAAGTTGGTTCTTGGTTAGGGGCCACTCCAGAAACACTTTTGTATAGTACTGGTGATCAGTTTTCTACTATGGCTCTTGCTGGTACACAACCCTATACATCGAATGATAAAGTATCCTGGGCCGATAAAGAATTAGAAGAGCAGGAAATGGTGACAGATTTCATATTAAAAGAATTATCTCCTATTGCTGGTAATATAGTTTCCTCAAAAACCTATACACACAGGGCGGGTACTTTATTGCACTTAAGAACGGATATCAAAGGAGATTTGGATGGAAATGCTGCAGGATTTGAAAATGTGCTTAAAATATTGCATCCCACACCAGCTGTTTGTGGATTACCCAAAAAGGATGCGAAAGCCTTTATAATAAGGCACGAAGGATATGATAGGAAATTTTACACTGGTTTTTTAGGAGAACTTAATATGAATAAGAAAGGAAAGACAGAATCTAATTTATTTGTAAACCTACGATGTATGGAGCTGAAAAAGAATAAAGCTATTCTTTTCGTTGGTGGAGGAATCACAAAGGACTCTGTTCCAGAAAAAGAGTGGGAGGAGACCGTTAGAAAAACGGAGACTATGAAAAAAGTGTTGTTTTAAATTACTTCAAAAACGTTGGCTTAAATTATTATGATATTGTAATTTAGCACATCGAATGAAAACACGCTTGTACTCAAAAATACCTTTAGCTCAAACCATTGTCGCCTTGTGTGAAGCAAAAGGAATTAATCATATTGTAATTTCTCCAGGATCTCGTAATGCACCACTTACTATAGGTTTTAGTGAACATAATGATATTCAATGTTATAGTATCGTTGATGAACGATGTGCTGCATTTTTTGCATTAGGTATCGCTCAGCAAATCCAAAAACCTGTAGCATTGGTATGTACTTCGGGTAGTGCTTTGTTAAATTACTATCCTGCAATTGCAGAGGCGTTTTACAGTGATATCCCATTGGTTGTATTAAGTGCTGATCGACCAATTGAGCGCATAGATATTGGTGATGGGCAAACGATTCGACAAAAAAATGTTTTTGAAAATCATATCCTGTATTCTGCAAACTTGTATTCAGAAATAGTTGCAGAAACTAAGATTGAGGATGTTAAAGTACGACAAAAGCAACGTGAGGCTCAGAAACATAATGAACGAGAGATTAATTTAGCGTTGAATATGGCAATTGAAAAAAGAGGGCCTGTTCATATTAATGTACCATTCTATGAGCCGTTGTATGATACAATCACTGATCCCACGGTTTTTCCAAAAAATATACCGGTAGAATATTCTCAATATAATATTACAGATGAGCTGCAAGAAGAGATGCTTTTATCTTGGAATCAAGCAAAACGAAAAATGGTTCTTATTGGAGTTAATTCACCAGGAAGTGTTGATCTACAGTGGATAAAAAGTCTTGCGAATGATCCTTCTGTTTTGGTGTTAACAGAAACTACTTCGAATATTCATCATTCATCGCATATAAATTGTATTGATCAATTAATAACTTCTTTAACCAAAGATGAATTTAGAAGTTTACAGCCAGAAATCCTTGTTACAATAGGAGGGATGGTAGTTTCAAAAAGAATCAAAGCTTTTTTACGAGAATATCAACCACAATCTCATTGGCATATCGATGCTAAAAAAGCATATGACACCTATTTTTGTCTTTCGGAACATATAAAATTAAAACCGAATTCTTTTTTCTCTGATTTCTTACCAAGAACTATACTTGTACCAAGTGAGTATAAATCCTTCTGGATGGCCGTAAGAGAGCAAAGAAGAGCAAAACATGAAGAGTACCTAAGTGAGGTTCAATTTACGGACTTGAAGGCTTTTGAAGTGATTTTTGATAAAATCCCCGACAACCAAGCGATTCAACTAAGTAATAGTTCGACCGTAAGGTATGCACAATTGTTTTCACTAAACCCTTCGTTTAAAGTTTTTTGTAATAGAGGAACAAGTGGTATAGATGGAAGCACATCTACGGCTATAGGTGCAGCTCTGGCTTCTGGAGTTCCAACAACACTAATAACAGGTGATCTTAGTTTCTTTTACGATAGCAATGCCTTGTGGAACGACCATATTCCGTCTAATTTCAAAATTATAGTCATTAATAATCAAGGAGGAGGTATTTTTAGAATCCTGCCTGGAAAAGAAGAAAGTGAAAACTTTGGCAGATATTTTGAAACGAAACATAATCTAACGGCCAAGCAGCTAAGTAAAATGTTTGATTTTTCTTATAGCTCTGCTAGTACATTAGAAGGTGTGTTTAGTGGTGTTGAAGAAATGTATAATAACAATAATACACCTCAATTACTCGAGGTTTTTACTCCTAGAGTAAAAAATGACAGTGCGTTAATCGGTTATTTTAGGCATTTCATCTAAATTCAGTGGTTTAATACAATTTTTCATCTTATAATTCAATTATAATTATTCTATATTTGAGAAACAATTGAAATTAACTAAAACCTAAAACATTATCATCTTATGAGTAAAAGAGACGAATTAATCGCTAAATACGCTGCTGATATCAAAGATAAAATTGGTCAGACACCGGATATGGATTTGTTGACTAAAGTAACAATCGGTTGTGGACCATCAATTTATAATGCTGATGCTGCTACTGTATCTGGTAGTGATCAAAGTGAATTAGATACAGTTAAGAAAAATTTCTTAATGAAAAAATTAGGGCTTTCTGATGGACCAAAATTGGATGAAGCTATTGGTGCAGTAATGGAAAAGTATGGTAAATCTAACCGTAACAAATACAGAGCTGTAGTATATTATCTTTTGACAAAACATTTTGGAAAAGAATCTATTTACAAATAGAATTATATGTCTATATACAAAAAAGGTGTTCAAAAATGAACACCTTTTTTGTTGAAATATGATTAACAGGAAGATTAAAGAATTATCTTTGCGCAAAAAATAAGAATACATGCTTAAGCTTGGTGAATATAATATGTTAGAGGTTGTAAGAGAAAGAGATCAAGGAGTTTATCTTTGTGATGAAGAAGGTAATGATGTCTTATTGCCAAATAAGTATGTACCCGAAGAATTTAAAATAAGAGATGTTTTAAAAGTATTTGTATATCTGGATAGTTCAGAGCGTATTGTCGCTACTACTTTGGAGCCTTATGTCACTGTTAATTCTTTCGCTTATTTGAAATGTACCAGTGTGTCAGAAATAGGAGCTTTTCTGGATTGGGGACTTGAGAAGGATCTTTTTGTTCCATTCAAAGAACAATCTTCAAAAATGCGAGTTGGAAGCTGGTATCTTATTTATGCTTACTTAGACGAAAAAACAGATAGGTTGGTAGCTTCAAGCAAAACAAATGCATTTTTAGATAATTCATTAGTGTTGTTGTCTTCTTATGATGAAGTAGATCTTATTGCATCACATGCCTCACCTCAAGGGTGGAATATGATTGTTAACCAAAAACATCTTGGACTGGTTTATGCAGACGAGATTTTTCAAAAGCTTACTCCTGGGGATCAACTAAAGGGGTATGTTAAAAAAGTAAGACCCGATGGTAAAATTGACCTTACACTTCAAAAACATGGGTTTAGAGGAATAGAACCAAATGCTGCACAAATCTTAAAAGAGCTAGAAGCTAACGGAGGCTTTATTGATTTAAATGATAAGTCTGATCCTGAAGATATCAAAGAAGTATTTCAGCTAAGTAAAAAAAGCTTTAAAAAAGCTATTGGAACATTATACAAAGCTAGAAAAATCACGATCGAAAAAGACGGGATACGCCTTGTAGAATAATCTACGATATTTGATTTTGTTATCTTAGAATCTGTGGTTCATGCAAAGTAGATTGCATAAATCATCACACATGGTGTATGAAATAATTTACTGTATTTTCTATAACTTCAATAATCTCATAGAAAGTTGCACTAATGCTACTTTTATATGAGGAGATTTCACTCTACTGTTACAGTTTTTGAGTATTCTGGTTTCTAACAAAAAATAAATCGTTTTTTTAATCGTTAGAGATCAGAGTGAATATTTTGTTAAATTTATATTCTCAAACTAAATAATTTCAACTACTTAACCTTTTATTGATGGTTCTTCTATGCAAAAAAATAGCCGAAGCCAAATGGTTTCAACATTTTATTATCGCCGTAATTATACTAGCTGGAGTTTTAGTAGGTATACAGACCTATGGTGATGAGGTAGCACATTGGACTCAAATTATTGATGCACTAGATTGGATTATTTTAATCATTTTTACTTTAGAGGTTTTTATAAAAATTACTGCAGAGGGCAATCAACCTCAGAATTATTTTAAGGATGCCTGGAACTTATTCGACTTCTTTATTGTAGCAGCTTGCTTTGCCGGTCCTTTTCTAGGAGATAATGCAGAGTTTCTTCCTGTCTTACGATTGATACGTATTCTTAGAGTATTTAAATTGGTGACTGCGCTTCCCGAATTACAACTTATAGTAGGCGCACTTCTGCGCAGTATTCCTTCTATGGCTTATATTAGTTTATTGTTGGGTTTATTGTTTTATATCTATGGGGCTATGGCAGTGTTCTTATTTGGAGATAATGATCCAATACATTTTGCAAATTTACAAAGAGGGATATTATCTCTATTTAGAGTAATAACTCTAGAGGACTGGACAGATATCATGTACATCAATATGTATGGATGTGACAGTTATGGTTATGGTGGTAATGAGGCACTGTGCACTAATCCATCAAGGTCTCCAATACTCGCATCTTTATTCTTTGTGTCATTTGTATTAATTGGAACTATGATTGTACTTAATTTATTTATAGGCGTGATTATGAATGGGATGGATGAAATGAAAGCCGAAACCGAAATAAAAGCTAAAGTAAAAAGGAAGAATAAAGAACAAGGAACCGATTTAAAGAATGAAATGCATCTCTTAATAGATAAAGTGGATTCCTTAAAAGAAGAATTAAGTTTACTTACACATCTTTATGATCAGGAAAAAAATGGGAAGTCAATTATAAACGGTTTACCAAAACAAGTAAATGGGGAAACAAGAGAGGTTCTTAATAAGCCAACCCGGTAATAGGGCAAAAGGCTCCGCTATATAGGCCGGCATCTTCATAAGCGGTGTTTTTTATTCGTCCATTATTGTTTAAATTAGAACTACTATATCCATTACCCGATATCGTAAATCCTGTATTGCTGATTTTGGGTTGAGAGATCACAACATTATATTCTGTTTGGATAAATTGATTTTTGGGTAAAAGCATAATCGACGTGTTTTTTCTCAAGTATTGTTGTCTTAAATCTACGCTTAAATCAACCTCCTGTAGTTGATATTTTTTTGTTTTTAATTCGTTTTTAGTAATAGTTAATGGTGCACTTAATTCCTCCCAGGGTATAGAAATTTTATCTGTAATATTTTCTTGTCCGTAGGCTGTAAGGCTAAAACATGCAATAAAAAGTACCAAAAAGATTTTCATAATCGTAAATATATTATCATTTCCTTTAAAATCATCAAAAACTATGCTAAATTAAATTCTTTATTCTGAATAAATAAAAATTTAAGGAGATTTACCCTATATATGATAGAGGAGGATATAGTATATTGTATTATTTTTGAAAGACATTAAAAAAAATATATGAGTTCAGTAAACTGGAAAACAGCAAAAGAATATAAAGATATCACCTACAAAAAGTCTGGAGGGGTAGCCCGTATAGCATTTAATAGACCAGATGTGCGTAATGCTTTTAGACCACAAACCACAAGTGAATTATATGATGCTTTTTATGATGCACAAGAGGATACATCTATAGGGGTTGTTTTGCTTTCGGCAGAAGGACCTTCTTCTAAAGATGGAGTGTATAGTTTTTGTAGTGGAGGTGATCAAAAAGTCAGAGGCCATCAAGGTTATGTGGGTGAAGATGGGATGCATAGATTAAATATCTTAGAAGTACAAAGGCTTATAAGATTTATGCCCAAAGTAGTGATAGCAGTTGTTCCTGGTTGGGCAGTAGGAGGTGGGCATAGCTTGCATGTTGTTTGTGATCTTACTCTTGCAAGTAAAGAGCATGCCATTTTTAAACAAACAGATGCAGATGTTACTAGTTTTGACGGAGGATATGGATCTGCTTACCTTGCCAAAATGGTTGGACAAAAAAAAGCGCGTGAGATTTTCTTTTTAGGAAGAAATTATTCTGCTCAAGATGCATACGAAATGGGAATGGTTAATGCAGTAATCCCTCATGATGACCTTGAAGAAACCGCGTATGAGTGGGCACAAGAAATACTAGAGAAGTCGCCAACATCTATAAAAATGTTAAAATTCGCCATGAATCTTACAGATGATGGTATGGTTGGACAACAAGTGTTTGCAGGAGAGGCAACCAGACTTGCATATATGACCGAAGAAGCAAAAGAAGGTAGAAATGCATTTTTAGAGAAGAGAAAACCTAATTTTAAGGATATTAAATGGATTCCATAAGAAAGGTAGTATAGGTGTTGTTAATTTTGGGGCGTGATTTTTCATTACCTATAAGTAGTAAATCTTAATTTCGGAGAATGAATAAAAAAGAAGAAGAGATTTTATCAATGCATTATCAGATTGAAAAAACTGATATTAAACAGCAAAGACTGGAAGATCGTCTTGTGTCAATTTCTAAAGATTTGAAAAAGAGTAAGAATAGAAGAGATTTTTATTTCACTTTTATTATTATACTAATTCTAATTATGACATTCGGGAGTTTTTATTTGATTCAAAACAATATGATTTTTTCTGAAGAAGATAATTCTTTGGAAAACTCAAATGAAATTAAAAAACTTCTGGTGGTTAATGATTCATTACAGCAAGAATTAACTAGATTAAAAAATGATATTTCACAATATGGAATGAATAAATCTAATGTTGGGGATTCAGTAACCACGGATTCTATAAATATAGAAGGGAAGCTAAAATTTGAAAGAGTACATTGTTATATAACCAAAATTTTTGAGAGTAATGATGCTGTTTTTATAGAAGCAGATTTTATAGAGTATTATGAAGGTAAAAAAGCAGTAAAAAAGGCTAAAGAATATGGTGAAGCCGAATATGATATAGACAAAAATGGAGATACTTTGTATTTTTTATATAATAATTATTATATTCATAACCAGAATTCTACATCAAGAATTTTAGAACTTGACGATAAAGCGAGGTTGAGAATTGAGAATATTAATCAAATCTCTAATGGTTTTCCATTAAAAGCTGTCCAAAGGATTATAAAAGATAAACCTATAATGATTTTGGAAACTAATAATGGAGTTGTTTATAGAATAACCCAGCAAAAACTCCTTTAAGCGTTGTAAATAATATATCTTTAAAATAACTATAACCCCATAAACTACCCCAACAATGAAGGTTATTAAAGATGAGGATCTTTTATCTTTACATTATCAGATAGAAAAATCCGAAATTAAGCAAAAGAAACTTGAAGATCTTTTGGATGAAGAAGTGAGTAAGCTTAAAAAAAGTAAAAAATCGAATAGATTATATGGATCATTCTCAGTGGTTCTATTGTTATTAGCTGTATTTCTAGTGGCAAATGCCTTTTATTCTAGTAAATCAACTACAAAAAAAGTAGATAGCGTTGATGAAATTTCATTAGTTAAAGATGAATTAGAAAAGGTTAAAAAAGAGCTAGATGTACTCAAAAAAGAAAAGCTAGACCTTAAAGAAATTCAAAACTTATACCTATATAGAAGTTTAATCAATAAGGATACTGTCTTCTCGGTTCAGGTAAAAGCATTAAGTGATAAAAGAATCGCTTCTATTTCAGAAAAATTCACGAACACATTGGTTTACAGTGATGTATCGTATCATAAATTGAGCTTAGGAATTTTTGAAACGTTAGCTGAAGCTCAGGATTTCAGAAAAACTCTTATAGAATCTGGTTTGTATGATAAACGAGTATTTGTTATATCCTATAAAGATGGGAAACGCCTGAAAATTGAAGATTACGAATAGTGTTTGAACTATCTTAATCGGGGGTAATCAGCCGGGTTTGCCTCATGCATTATCGAATACACTTTTTCAAAAATATCTTCTGTAGATGGCTTACTGAAATAATCACCATCGGTACCAAAAGCTGGTCTATGAGGTTGTGCACTTAAAGTTTGAGGCTTGCTGTCTAGATACTCATATACGTTTTGCTCATCTATTAGTTTGTGAAGAATGTAACCTGTGGCTCCACCTGGTACATCTTCATCTATAATTAATAGTCTATTTGTTTTGGCTACACTTTTTACGATGTCATGATTTAGATCAAAAGGAACTAATGATTGAACATCTATAACTTCAGCATTAATACCTACAGATAATAATTCTTTTGCCGTTTGTTCTACTAATCTTAATGTAGAACCATAGGATACCAAAGTAATATCTGTTCCTTCTTTTACGGTTTCAACAATTCCAATTGGTGTTCTTGTCTGTGATAGGTTGGTTGGCATTTTCTCTTTTAAACGATATCCGTTTAGACATTCTACAACAACCGCAGGTTCATCGCTCTCTAGCAATGTATTGTAAAAACCTGCTGCTTTGGTCATATTACGTGGTACAAGAATATACATACCTCTTAAAAGGTGAATAAGACCTCCCATTTGCGAACCAGAATGCCAGATTCCTTCTAGTCTATGACCTCTTGTTCTTACAATTAAAGGGGCCTTTTGTTTTGCGAAAGTTCTATATCTTAATGTAGCAAGGTCATCACTTAGTCCTTGAATACAATAGAGTATATAATCGAGGTATTGAATTTCAGCTATAGGTCTTAGGCCTCTCATTGCCATACCAATTCCTTGACCAATTATAGTAGCTTCGCGAATACCTGTGTCCGAAATCCTGATATCTCCAAATTTTTCTTGAAGACCCTCAAGCCCTTGGTTAACATCGCCAATTTTACCACTGTCTTCACCAAAAATAAGTGCCTCTGGAACTCTGTTGAATATTTCTTCAAAATTATCTCTAAGAATAACTCTTGCGTCGACTATTTCAGAGTCTTCGTTATATTCTGGCTTTACTTCAGTGACATTGGTAGCTTTTGAGTCAAACTCGCTATATAAATGATCGCTATATTTAGACTGAGTACTACTTATATAATTGTTTATCCACTCTTGAAGAGCAGTTTTTTCTGCAAAATCTTCTTTAACAACATAGCGCAAAGCTTTTCTTGTTGTCTCAAGAACATCTTTTCGAATAGGTTCTTCTTTAGAAGAAAGTGTATTGATAAGTGGCGTTATAAAATTCTTATTTGCACTTTTGTCTTCAACCGCTTTTAATAGAGCTAATGCTTCTTTTTGTTCTGATTTAATTTCTTCCAGATATGCGTTCCATGCATTATTCTTTCCTTTTCTAACCTCTTTTTTGGCAGCTTTTTCAATATCCAGGAGTTCTTCAACGGTAGCTACATTATGATCAATGATCCACTCTTTGAATTTTTTATTACAGTCATATTCTCTTTCCCAATTTAATCGATCTTCACTTTTATATCTTTCGTGCGATCCAGAGGTCGAATGCCCTTGTGGTTGGGTTAACTCTTTAACATGAATAAGTACAGGGATATGTTTCTTACGAGCTAATTCTTCAGCAGTTTCGTAGGCATCCATTAATGCAGGATAGTCCCAGCCATTAACTTTGATAATTTCATAACCGTCATGGTTTTCATCACGTCTGAAACCTTCTAAAATTAGTGAGATATCTTCTTTTGTGGTTTGATGTTTTGCGTGAACAGAAATTCCATATTCATCATCCCATACACTAATTACCATTGGTACTTGTAACACTCCACCGGCATTTACGGTTTCCCAAAATAAACCTTCACTGGTACTAGCATTTCCTATTGTTCCCCATGCTACTTCATTTCCTTGAATTGAAAAATTAGAGAAATCAGCAACGCTTTTTTCATTTCGATATACTTTTGATGCTTGAGCAAGGCCTAATAATCTAGGCATTTGACCAGCCGTAGGTGATATATCTGAGCTAGAGTTTTTTTGTTGTGTAAGATTTTTCCAACTACCGTCTTCATTAAGACTATGAGTAGCAAAATGGCCACCCATTTGTCTTCCTGCAGCAAAAGGTTCTCTATTAATATCTGTGTGAGCATAAAGACCAGCAAAAAATTGTTCTACAGTATACTGGTCAATAGCCATCATAAAGGTTTGATCTCTATAATACCCCGAGCGAAAATCACCATCACGAAAAACCCTTGCCATTGCAAGTTGTGGTAATTCTTTTCCTCCACCAAAAATTCCAAATTTTGATTTACCTGTTAGTACTTCACGTCTACCCAATAAGCTACACTCTCTACTTATCAATGCGATTTTATAATCTCTAAGTATTTGATTTCTATATTCTTCGAATGAAATATTAGATGTGCTTATTGTTTCTGGTTGCATATAAATGACTTTTTAAGGTTTGCAAATTTAGTCAAAATACAAACCAATTACAACTCCTAAACTCTTAAAGTTTTTGAAGATAATTTACTTAAAGTGACTTTCTGTTGATAAATTATCTTTTTATAGCCATATTTTAAGGATTGGTTAACAAATATTCAAAATTTTCACATTTATACCTATTTCACATTTTTGAAACACTAATACCATTCTCGTGTAAAGAGGCCAATCAGTGTCTCTGGGCTTAATGTAATGATGAACCTAATTTGTTGGTCATAATCTGGTTGACTTACTTCCCAACCTTTATTAGAAACTATAGGGAAGAAAACTTCAAAATAATCTGCTACAAGACTTAATCGTACCCCACCATCAAATACGTATTTTGGTGAGATTCCTTTATTTTTTACTATCCCTACATCCCCATAGGCGTATATCCATTTCCAGATATTGGTATTAGCATTTAAAGTGGTAATCCATTGATTTGAAAATGGGTAGTCTAATTGAGATTTGAACCCTCCTTCAGCAATAATGATTTGTTGACTTACCAAACCAGTATCTTCGCTGCGCCCCAAGTAATTAAAATCGAATAGGTAATCAGTGGGTCTATCAAGTGCAAAACTAAAGAAATCACCATCTTTTTCTGTGTCATTAAAAATAAATGCTCCGGCAAACAATCTAAGATTTAATTGCCTGTTGTTTAGAAATAGTTTTCTATAGTTTATAGTTCCTGAAAGCTTGCTAAAGTTTTTTGAAATTTGATAATCAATAGTATATCCTAAGAAATTTATGAGATTAAAATCTGAGTATCGATATCTTGCATTGAATACATTATAATCAGGTGTGACTACAGGATTTTCTTCGTCTCTTTCTCGAAAAACATTTACATTTCTAAGGGTTAATCTTTGTTTTTCATTTGATCTTAGGTCTTTTGGTCTAAAATAAAAACTGGCTGAGGAAGAAAATCTTTTAAACAAAAGATCTGGAGCATAACTAAACATGCTTCCATTGACACCATAACGTATTTGATATAACCCATAATCTGCAATCTGATTTCTAAAAAAGAATGAGGCAGAACCTAGTAGTTTTTTGGATTTTAGGCCATAAGCGGGCGATATATTATATTCAAAATCTCTCCTTATAATAGTTTTATTATAAAATTTTGAAGCTAATGTAAAACCATCATATACATTGAATTCGAATTCTGGAATAAAAAAGATTTGACTATATCTTGGATCTTCAATATCTTGTAAGATCCTAAATTGAATAGGTTTATTGAATATCCATTTTAAATTTTTGTAATTATTACGTCGATTTATTTCAGGAACATTTTGATCATAGTCTAAGACAACCTTGCTAAGATCTTCATTTGCAATCATTACTTTTTTTGTCCCGGTTATATCTGTTACCCAGGTTTTAGAAACGACATCATTTTTTCTTAGACCATAAAGCGAAATAGGCATAGAGTTACTGCCTTTGTTTTTTATAGTGACTTCAATTGAGTCTTTTCGCCTTTTAATAGATTTAATTTTGAAGTCTAATTTTGCGTTAGTTTGTGTATAGTCTTCAAAAAACCATGCTATATCTTTGTGTGCTATGGATTCTAGAATTTCTTTATATATTTTAGAATCAGTGTGTTTTAGGGCGTTTTGGGTGTAAAATTCTTTTATACTTGCGTCTACAACGTTGTCATCACCAAGATAATCCTCTAGATATTTGAAACCGACCCCAGCTTTATAAGCATTGGCAATATTTTTATTGAACTTAACCAGTTCATCTTGAGGTTGAGATAGTGGTTGATCCAAGAATAATCTGGCCATATTTTTATATGCCAAGAAGTACTGATCGTTAAAATCAAGATCTGCAGCATGAAACCATCTTACACCTATTACCTTACTTAGTTTACCAACTATTTTCATTTCGGGATAAAACTGTTCTGTATATGACATCATTAAGTAGATGTGCATAGCATCTCTTATCCAGGCATCATTTCTACCGTTAATGAATAGTGTTTTTTTAAGGTAACTTTCGGTAATTGCCTTAAGTTGTTTAATCTCGTATTGAAAACCATCGGGAAAAGGTCTCAATATATCCGGTAGTTGATTTAATCCATAAACTGGGTTGTTTTTGTAATCGCTTTCGGATACCAAAATTTTTTTAAAAGGGTACGGGCCCAGTTTTTTTTGTAAAAATTTTATAATCCTAGTAGTTGCCACCGATTTCATTGCTGGCATTAGGTTATTGTCGTCTATATTGCTTATAAACTCAATTCCGTCTGCCGGGAAACTATAGAATGAACTGGAACCTCTTTGGATATATAGATTTAACTCACCTCTATTATTCCCCTGAAGTTGAATCGTTTTGCTGTCTTTTTCTTCTGAATCTAGTATTGTTTCTTTATTTAAGTCACTAACTACTTCATATCCATGAGGTAAGGTCATCTTGATCTTATAATCTGCAAACGGTGCATAAAGGTCGTCGAGATTTTTATGACTGTAGATATTCCACTTTGTGTCATAGACCGCAGGGATAATATACCAATATTTAAGATCAAAGTTACCATCGGGATGATAGCCGTAACGAGTAAATTTGCTACTAGGAATCTTTACTTTGTATTTTAAAACAAAAGTATGGCTGTCACCAGGGTACAACGGTTTGGGGGATTCAATCCAGATAATATCCTGTGCACCATTGTATCTACCCCATTTTAGTGATTTCGTTGTCTTGTCCGTAACACTTTGAATTAAGGTATTCCCTCGTTCATTGTCTTTTGCAAAATAGAATCGCTTTAGAAAATCCTCAGAGAATCTTTTGCCAAGTGGAGTGGTTTTATCAGAAAAACCGTTTGCCCAATCGTGAAAAAAGATTTCACTAAGTGTATCTTTTGAAGAATTTGTATAGGTGATTTCTTGCTCTATCATTAATACTTTTTTCTCTGTATCAAGATCGGCAACTATATTTATGCTGTTTTGCGCTGATACGGTGGATAGCGTTAAAAAAGCAATAACGATATGGTATATTCTTCTAATTTTCAACTTCTAATTAAATTAAAGGCGTTGTCCAAATGATCAACATAATATTGGAGTTCTTTTAGGTGTATCTAAAAAAGGCCTTTTTAATATCGGTCTATTTGCACATGACTTCAATATTAATAACTGTTTTAAATACAATACGTTTCAGAAATTTGGACTTAAATTATACTCTGCATAGAATTTATCTAAAATTTGTAATACTTCTTCAGGTGTATCGACAACATGTAAAAGATCCAAATCTCCTGGGCTAACATTTCCGAATTTTTCAAGCAAAGTAGCTTTTACCCAGTCAATAAGTCCTCCCCAAAAATCGGTACTTACGAGTATGATAGGGAATTTTGCTATTTTCTTGGTCTGTATCAATGTCATTGCTTCAAAAAGTTCATCAAGTGTTCCAAACCCTCCTGGCATTACCACAAAACCTTGAGAATACTTCACAAACATTACTTTACGTACAAAAAAGTAATCAAAATCAAGACTCTTGTCACTATCAATATAAGGGTTATCATGTTGTTCAAATGGTAACTCTATGTTTAATCCAACAGAAGTACCACCTGCTAGGTGTGCCCCCTTATTTCCTGCTTCCATAATCCCGGGGCCTCCACCTGTAATTACACCATAACCATGATGTACAATCTGTTTGGCCACATCTACTGCCAGTTGATAATATTTATCGTCAACTTTGGTACGAGCAGATCCAAAAATGGATACGCAAGGTCCAATTTTACTCATTTTTTCGAATCCGTTTACAAATTCTCCCATAATCTTAAAGATCGCCCAGGAGTCATTTGTTTTTATTTGGTTCCAACCCTTGTGATGTTGTTCTTCTCTCATAAATTTTAATATTTTAATTTAAAACGCCCAGTTCTTTCTTTAAAAACTTGGCTGTATAACTTTTTTTATCTTTTATAATTTCTTCAGGGGTTCCTTTTGCAACAATAGCTCCTCCATTTTTCCCACCCTCGTAACCTATGTCTATAATATAATCTGCCATTTTAATTACATCCAAATTATGTTCAATAATCAAAACAGTATTGCCTTTATCTACTAACTTATTCAAAACATCCATTAGAACACGTATGTCTTCAAAATGCAGTCCCGTTGTTGGTTCATCAAGAATATAGAATGTATTTCCTGTGTCTCTTTTGGACAATTCTGTCGCTAGTTTAATGCGCTGTGCTTCACCTCCGGAAAGAGTTGTTGACTGCTGCCCCAATGTAATATATCCTAAGCCTACGTTTTGGATAGTTTTTAATTTTCGTGAGATCTTTGGAATTTGCTCAAAGAAATGACAAGCTTCATTTATGGTCATTTCTAGTACATCAGAGATTGATTTCCCTTTATATCTAATTTCCAGAGTTTCTCTATTGAATCGCTTTCCTTGACATGTTTCACATTCTACATACACATCAGGTAAGAAATTCATTTCAATAACTCTTAAACCACCACCTTTACAAGTTTCGCACCTTCCTCCTGTAACGTTAAAGCTAAATCGACCGGGTTTATACCCTCTAATCATTGCCTCGGGTGTTTTTGCAAATAAACTGCGTATCTCAGAAAACACACCTGTATAAGTCGCGGGATTAGATCGTGGTGTACGACCAATAGGTGATTGATTTATATCGATTACCTTGTCTGAATGTTCAAGTCCTTTAATACTTTTATACGGCATTGGTTTTCTTACGCCATTAAAATAGTATGCATTCAAGATAGGGTATAGTGTTTCATTAATTAGTGTAGATTTTCCACTTCCGGAAACTCCTGTAACGGCGATCATTTTTCCTAATGGGATATCTATCGAAACATTTTTTAGGTTATTACCCGTGGCTCCTTTTAAGGAAATTGTTTTTCCGTTACCTTTTCTACGTTTTTTTGGGACCTCAATTTGTTTTTTTCCACTTAGATAATCTGCAGTAAGTGTGTCATGTTGTTTTAAATCGAACGGAGTACCTTCACTAATAATTTCACCACCATGTTTTCCGGCTAGAGGGCCAATATCGATTACATGATCTGCGCGCTCTATCATGTCTTTATCATGCTCTACAACGATTACAGAATTACCAATATCTCTTAATTGAATAAGTGAATTGATAAGCTTTTCATTGTCTCTTTGATGTAAACCAATACTAGGTTCATCTAAAATATATAAAACCCCAACTAACTGAGAACCGATCTGGGTTGCTAATCGTATACGCTGTGCTTCGCCACCAGAGAGTGATTTACTACTTCGATTCAGTGAAAGATAGGTTAGTCCAACATCTATCAAGAACTGAAGTCTTGTATTAATTTCTTTTAAAATCTCACCAGAAATTTTAATTTGTTTTTCACTTAATTTATTTGGAAGTTCCTTAAACCAATCTGTAAGCTCAATGATATCCATTGAAGCCAATTCAGCAATATTTTTTTTGTTAACTTTAAAATATAGAGATTCTTTACGCAATCTACTACCATTGCATTCTGGACATTTTATATTATCCATGAAATCCTTGGCCCATCTTTTTAAAGAAGTAGAATCGTTATTTTTGTAGGTGTTTTCAATAAATGTCGCAATTCCTTCAAAATCGATTTTATATTCGCGAGTAACTCCTAGAGTTTTACTGTTTATATTAAACTTTTCATTACCTCCATAAAGTATTATCTTCATGGCTTCCTCTGGGATCACTTTTATAGGATCACTAAGTTTAAAATCAAAACGTTGGGCAATAAGTTCTAATTGCTTAAAAATCCAATTACTTTTTTGAGGGCCTTGCGGTGCTAGCCCTCCATTCTTTATCGATTTTGAATCATCCGGAATGATCTTCTTTACATTTACTTCATAAAGATTTCCAATACCATTACACTTAGGACAAGCTCCTTTAGGGGAGTTAAAAGAAAAATTATTTGGCTCGGGATTAGGGTATGAGATTCCGCTGGAAGGACACATTAAACTTCTACTAAAGAAGCGAGCTTCCTGGGATTCTTGTTCAATAACCATTAATACATCTTCACCATGATACATAGCGGTATTAATAGTTTCCATAAGGCGTTTAGAGTTTTCCTGATCTTCAGTAACCATAAGCCTGTCGATTACAATCTCAATATCGTGAGTTTTGTAACGATCCAGTTTCATGCCTTTGGTAATATCCTTTATTTCTCCATCTGTACGCACTTTTACAAAACCCTGTTTGGCAATTTGTTCAAAGAGTTCACGATAATGTCCTTTTCTGGAGCGCACAATTGGAGCTAGGATATTTATCCTCTTACCGTTAAAGTCTTTTAGAATAAGGTCTTTGATTTGTTCATCACTATAACTAACCATTTTCTCACCAGTATTGTAACTATAAGCATCACTTCCTCTTGAGAATAAGAGTCTAAGAAAATCGTAAATCTCTGTAATTGTACCAACGGTACTGCGTGGACTTTTACTGGTTGTTTTTTGCTCGATTGCTATAACAGGTGAGAGGCCATCAATTTTATCTACATCCGGACGCTCTAATCCTCCTAAAAACTGACGGGCATAGGCTGAAAATGTCTCAATATACCGTCGTTGTCCTTCGGCATATATGGTGTCAAAAGCCAACGATGACTTACCAGAGCCCGATAAACCGGTAATTACTACAAGCTTTTCGCGTGGTATAATTACATCTATATTTTTTAAGTTGTGAACCCGTGCCCCTAAAACCTTTATATTTTCTTCTGATACGATCATAAAATTTTAACCAAGATTGCAAATGTAGTTATTTGATCGGGTTTTGTAAAATAGGTTTAGTTTCTGTTTTGTTAAATAGTACTGGAGGGAAATTATAAATTGATTTATTCTTTCCAAGCTTTTAAGTTTGAGATAGGAATTCCAAATCCTAAAAGTTTATGTTGCTGAGACAGATAAGCTCCGCTTTTGGTTGTTGTCCACTCTTCCCATGTGGCTTCAATTCCGCCAATAGGAATTATAGATACCCACATCTTATAACTGATAGGGAGGTAGTTCTTGTCAACTTTCCATAAGTAAGAATCCCCTGGGGTTGTTCCTCCTGAGTTATATTTAACCAATAATCCTTTGGAGCCATCTTCTAATGTAACTAATTCTCTTGTGGTGCCTTTATCAAATAATTTATGAGGTGCTACAATCCAAAAAGAATCGTTATTAAAATATGAAAGTGCGGTTTCTAGGAGTTTCTCTCTTTCTTCAGTAGTGACATTATTGTTTTTTACATTACTTTTTTCTGGGTTTTTAAGATTCAAAATCACAATGTTATTTTCCCATTTCACTTCAACTGTACCTTGCTTTTTGTTCCAGATATAATGATTCTTATTTCTAAAGGTCCATTGTAAATAATCTGTATCTAGATAATCATCATGTTTAACGGCATCTTGTATTTTTAATGCAAAATTATCTGCTTGCTGGCCTGTTTCTCCTTTAGGAAGTTTTTCGTTTAGAGAAAAATATAGAGTTGCAATAGCTATAATAATTAGTGCAAGTATGCTTAACACAAGAATTTTGAGAAGCTTAAAGAGTTTTTTTTTCAAGTTGATGTGTTTTTGTGTTGAAATTGAATTTTAAATGTATGAAAAAAAGAATCAAAGCGAAGCGTAATATTCAAAAGACTTCAATATCAATTCATCAGGCACAATACAATTGTACTTTGCCTCGCCAATACTATTCAATAACACAAAGTATATGTTTCCATTTTCATTCTTCTTATCGTGAATAAGGAGGTTTGCGATTTCTTGATAATCAGCAGGATCTATCTCTATTTTCGGGAAGGTAGCTAGGATTACATCATTAATGTGCTGTAAATCACTTGTGGTTAAGGATAGTAATTCTGAAGAAATAAAAGCTTCCATGATCATTCCTATTGCAATTGCTTCTCCGTGTAGTAATGTTGGTCTGTCTGGGTGCGTTAGGTAAAATGATTCTATTGCATGCCCCAATGTGTGTCCAAAATTAAGGTATTTTCTGATGTTTTGCTCTGTAGGGTCTTCAAAAACAATCTTGTTTTTGATTACGACAGAATCGTATATCATTTGGTCTAACTCTTCAAAATCTAGTTGTGAAAGGTCACTAATCTTTTCCCAATATTCACGATCTTGTATGAGTCCGTGTTTTAGCATCTCTGCAAAACCGCTACACATTTGGTTGACAGGTAGAGTTCCTAAAAACTCACTATCTACTAAAACCATTTCAGACTCACTAATAACACCAACCATGTTTTTTAAGTTTCCAAGATCTACACCAGTTTTCCCGCCTACAGATGCGTCAACCATCGCTAATAAAGAAGTTGGAACATTGATATAGGTAATGCCTCTTTTGTATGTACAAGCTATAAACCCTCCCAGATCTGTAACTACACCACCGCCAAGATTAATCATAAGGCTTTTTCGGTCAAATCCAAGTTCAGAAAGAGCATTCCAGATACCACTACAGGTTTCAATGTTTTTATGGATTTCGCCAGGCTCTATTTCTATGACCTCGATATCATGCTCTCCTTCAATCTTACTCATAAATAGAGATAAACAATACTCATGCGTGTTGCTATCAGTAAGAACACATATTTTTGAGTGATTTGCTTTTTGCAGATATGTGTTAAGGGCAGTATAGCATTCCTGACCAAAATATACGGTTGAATCTTTTGAAACTATGGGCTTCATATAGTATTGAATTATGAGGAGCGAAATTAAGCAGAATTTAGATTAAAATAAACTCGCAAGTTCTATATTTGCAGATATCGTAAAATAAATAGTAAGTATAGATAGAAATCTTTCATATTTCTATAAAATTATCTTCATAATTGAAGATTCTTAAAATTAATTTTTGATGGGGGAAAATAATTTATTTGATAATACAGAAACAGCATTTGCTCTTAAGAGTGATTCTGAGTTAGAAAGAGCATACTTTTTGTTTAAAATGATTTCTAAAGAACCATTGGTTAGAATAGGTACAGCAGTCACTAATTTTGCTATAAAAGCTCATCTCCCGGTACAAGGGTTAATAAGAGCTACAGTATTTGATCATTTTTGTGGAGGGGTTAGTGAAGAGGATTGCCTGCCAGTGGTTGACAAGATGTATGCAAAAAAAGTATGTTCTGTTTTAGATTATTCTGTAGAAGGAAAGGAAGAAGAGGCGCAATTTGATGCTGTATTAGAAAAGACTATGAAGCTTCTTGAATTTTCGGATCAAAAAGACGCGATGCCTTTTGGGGTTTTTAAACCTACGGGATTTGGACGGTTTTTAGTTTGGCAAAAGAAAACAGAAGGAATTGCTCTAACTCCCGAAGAACAAAAAGAATGGGAACGTATAGAAGAACGTTTTGATCTGGTATGCCAAAAAGCATATGATTGTGATGTGGCTTTATTAATAGATGGAGAAGAAAGCTGGATGCAGGATGCTGCTGATGATTTAGTGGCCAAGATGATGCGTAAATACAACAAAGAAAAGGCTATTGTTTATAATACATTGCAGCTTTATAGACATGATCGTTTGGATTACCTGCAACGTCTTCATGAAGAATCAAAAGTTTACGGTTTTAAAATAGGAATAAAGATCGTACGTGGAGCTTATATGGAAAAAGAGAATGAACGAGCCCAAGAAAAGGGGTATCCTACACCGATATGCAAAGATAAAAAACATACAGACCAGAACTTTGATAAGACTATGAAATATATTCTGGAAAATATAAAAGACATTTCCGTTTTTGTAGGAACTCATAATGAAGATAGTAGTTACCTTGCTATGAAATTGATGAATGAGCTTAACATAGAAAAAAATGATCCAAGAGTTTGGTTTGGGCAATTGTATGGTATGAGCGATCACATTAGTTTTAATCAGGCAGCTCTAGGGTATAATGTGGCAAAATATTTGCCTTTTGGCCCAGTGCGAGATGTGATGCCGTATTTAATACGAAGAGCCGAAGAGAATACGTCAGTAGCTGGTCAAACCAGTAGAGAATTGAATTTATTGTCTCAGGAAAAGAAAAGGAGAAAGTTATAAATGAATCTCAATCAAGTCACCGTACCTTCTGTAGATGTAAAAAGAGCTATTTCTTTTTATGAGAAATTAGGGCTACAATTAATAGTAAAAGCCTTACCTCATTATGCTCGGTTTGAATGTATAAAGGGAGATGCTACTTTTTCTATTCATCAAGTGGAAGAATTACCTAAAGGCGACGGTGTATATGTTTATTTTGAAACAGAACGATTAGATCAAGAAGTAGAACGTCTAATTGCTGAAGGAATTGAATTTGATCAACTACCAAAAGATCAAACATGGCTTTGGAGAGAGGCTAGACTCAAAGACCCAGACGAGAATCAAATCATATTGTATTTTGCAGGGGATAATAGAAGGAATCCACCATGGAGGATTAAATAATCATCATAAAGATCCCATTCATGAGTAATTCAATCATAGATCATACTTTTAAAAATCAGAGCTTTTCTGATCAGAAATTACCTGCAAAAGAATATGATAATTGTATATTTTTGAGTTGTGACTTTTCAAATACAGATATGTCTGTTGTTACATTTTTAGAATGTAGATTCGAGAATTGCAACTTTGGTTCTGTAATGATGAAAGAAACTTCGTTTCAAGAAGTTGTTTTTTTAGAGTGTAAAATGCTAGGCATAGATTTTAGTGCATGCAACGATTTTATGTTTTCTGTAGAATTTGATCATTGTAATATGAATTATGCTTCTTTTCAAGGTTCTGCTGTAAAGAATACAATGTTTAAAAGCTGCAGCCTTAAAGAAGTAGATTTTATAGATACAAACCTTACCGGATCAGTATTTAATGATTGTGATTTGTCTAAAGCTATTTTTGAAAACACAATTGCAGAAAAAGTTGATTTTAGGACTGCAAAGAATTTTACTATTGATCCTGAGTTGAATAAACTTAAAAAAGCTAAGTTTAGTAAATCTGGGGTGTTAGGTATTTTGGCTAAATATGATTTGATTATAGAGTAAAGGTTATTAAGGTTTATCCAGACATTAATTGTATTTTATATTTTGTAATATTGGTTTGTTGGTCTACAAATAATGTGCTATGAATCTTTATAAGAATCTGAGTAATGTTTATCATGAAATGTATCAAATTCTTTTTGATTACAAGAAAGAATTTAATTTCTACAATACAATTTTAAGCAAATTTTCTTCCAAAGAGATTATAGAATATGGTTGTGGTACTGGTAATCTAGCTAAAATGTTTTTAGAATCTGGTTTTGGCTATTTGGGAGTAGATCTTAATCAAGAAATGTTGGATATCGCTCGTAAAAAAATACCAATCGATAACTTTGTTTTAGGAGATTTGAAAACTTTTGAGTCTGATAAAATATTTGATTGTGCTTTGATTACAGGAAGGACAATTAGTTATTTGCGAACTAATAACGATGTGATTGCAAGCTTTAAATGTATAGCTAGAAATGTAAAAGATGGTGGGATTCTAATATTTGATGCTATAGACGCGGCTATAATGTTTGATGATTTTGATGAGAGTGAAAAAGAAATCATTATAGGAAACTATAAAAGGGTAAGTACCTCAAAACCAAATCTGGAAACCGGTTGGACTTGGGACTGGAATTCGGAATACTATATAAAAAAAGAAGATGAATATGAATTTATAGGAAATGACCACACTGTGGTAAGGGCTTTCAATAAAGACGAGATTGAACTTTTTTTACGAATGTGTGATTTTGATTTATTGGAGGTTGCGAAAAAGGAAGCATATATGTGGCAAGATCAATACTTCGTGGCAAGGAAAAGAAAGCTATTAGAATATTAATGTTTGAAAATTTGCATAACTTTTACTAACCGATCAAGTATCTCATGAATCTCCTCTTCATTTATAGAGGCAAATCCTAAACGTATTCCATTATGACCTGAGTTATCATTATCATACCGACGCCATTCGGGATTGAGTTCAAGATGTAGTTTTTGAGCTTCAGAATAAATGTCATCCCAGTTGTATTGCTTATGAAGCTTTACCCAAACTGCCATTCCGCCCTTTGGAATTTCAAAATCAAAATAATCGCCTAATTTTTCTTTGAGTAAAGAACAAAATAAATCCCTTCTGGTTCGATAAATCTTCAACGCTTTATTACAATGTCGCTGTAGATCTCCTGCGGTAATCATTCTAGCTAATGTTTGTTCCAATATCATATCACCTTGTCTGTCTATAATACGTCTTAACCTGGCGGCTTCATCCACAAAATCTTTAGGTGCGATAAGATATCCAATGCGCATAGCCGGGGCAATAATTTTTGTAAACCCTCCTATGTAAATTACGTTTCCATTGTAATCATTACTTGCTAAGGGTAGGATAGGGGAATTGCCATAATGAAAATCATAATCATAATCATCTTCTATAATTGCAAAATTGTATTCTTGTGCTAATTGTAATAAATGCATACGACGCTCAGCAGAAAGAGTAACTGTTGTGGGGTGATGATGATGAGAGGTTACATACACGGCACTTATTTCTTTTGCTTTGCAAAGCTTCTCTATTGCAATGGTGTTAAGCCCTTGTTTGTCTACAGGCACTTGCTCTATATTTCCACCAGCTTCTGTAAACGTATTGTCTGCGGTCATATAGTTGGTGTTTCCAACAATAACCCTTTTTCTATTTTTGAGTATAAGTTGACTTGCAAGGTAAATACCCATTTGACTACCACGGGTAATTAGAATATTATCAGTAGAGACGTTTAACCCTCTGGTCTGATTAAGATAAGTAACTAGGGCTTTTCTAAGGGTAAGATTCCCATATGTGGAGTCATAGGCTAATAATTTTTTGTGATATGCTTTTTTAGTAATATTACGGTAAGTTCTTGCAATCTCATCTAAGGGTGCTAGTCGATTATCAGGAACGCCATCATCAATCTTGAGTATGTTTTGGCTGGCTATACTATCTGTTTTTCGTATTAAATGAGAGCGTTTGGTGAATGAAAACCCACTTTTATGTTTTATTATAACCTGTGATTGATTTTTGTCAAAACGTTGTTTGTTGATAATTGGTAGCGTGTGAGTCACAAAAGTCCCTTTGGCAGGAAAAGCTTCTATCCAGCCTTGTGAAATAAGTTCATCATATGCCGCGATTACTGTTTTACGATGAATATTTAGATCCTCTGCAAGTTTCCGAGATCCGGGTAATTTAGATGCAGGGCCTAGTTTTCCTGATTTTATAAATCCAATTACTTGATCACATAATTGTAAATATAGGTTTCGTTTTATTTTGCGATCTAAGGTAATATTGTTTTTAAATGGAAACATAACTGGACTATTAAATATATTAAAACTGGATTATCATAACCACCCATAAATCTAGTATTTTTGGGTAGAAGATAAAATTTATTTGTTGAGAATATTCTTAGTATTAGATGAAGCATTTAGAAATTATAAATACTAAAATAGCAGATTTAGACTTCATTTATTTTTTGTTTGAAGAAGCTATAGAGTGCCAGAAACGTAATAATTACCCTGTTTGGAATGGCTATGATAAGGATACTTTGATGAATGATATAAAGAATGAATTTCAATTCAAAATTGTAATCGATAATCAAATAGCATGCATTTTTAGCATTTGTTATTCGGATCGAATAATATGGAAAGAAAGAGATGAGGAAGATGCGGTTTATTTACATAGAGTTGTTGTAAATCCTAAATTTAAAGGCCGAAAATTGTTTGGCGAGATTTTAAAGTGGGTACAGAACCTAGCTCATAAGAAGGGGTTGCATAGTATACGAATGGATACTTGGGCGGATAACCCAGTAATTATTAAGTATTACCAAGGGTTTGATTTTGAAATAGTGGATTACTATACGACACCAAGCAGCCAAGAACTGCCAATCCCACAGAGAAACAATTATGTAGTACTGCTTCAGTATAGGCTGTACTAATGTGTAAAAAGTAATAATCAAAATAATAGTATATGTCAGAATATTCAGTTTCAGAGTTAAATAAAGTAGTTCGTGGTCCAAAAAGGGCTACATATAATGTTAATACTATTAATGCTATTTTGGATGATGCATTTTTGTGTCATGTTGGATATGTTTTTAAAAACCAGGCTATTGTAATCCCTACTGCTTATGCGAGAAAGGATGACAAGATTTATATACACGGATCACTAAAGAACCGAATGATGTTAGCGCTATTGGAAGCCGGAGAAGCTAGTATCTCTGTAACCCATTTGGATGGTTTAGTTTTGGCGAGATCTGCTTTTCATCATTCTGCGAATTACAGATCTGTTACTATTTTTGGTAAAGTAAGAAAAGTTGAAGACCCGGATGAAAAAATGAATGCACTTGCTTACATTCTTAACCATATGGTTCCAGGGCATTGGGATAATGTTAGGCATCCAAATGATAAAGAATTTAATGCTACGTTAGTATTAGAGGTTACTATAGAGACTGCTTCAGCCAAGGTTAGGGCAGAAGGAGTGATTGATGAGCAAGAAGATCATAAAAAACCTATTTGGGCAGGAGTGGTCCCTATAAAACAGGTAGCATTTGATGCGTTATCGGATAGTGATTTGCCTAAAGGAATTGAAGTCCCTGAAGCGGTGAAACGATATGTAGAACAAAACAAATAAAAATTAGTCATTATGCTTGAAATAAGACCCAATTGTGAAAATTGTAATAAAACATTACCTAATGATAGTACAGAGGCTATGATATGTTCTTTTGAATGTACTTTTTGCTTAGATTGCGTAAATACTGTTTTGCATAATGTATGTCCAAATTGTGGAGGGGGGTTTGAGAAAAGACCAACAAGGCCTATAAATTGTCTTACAGATAATTGTATAGATTCCTATCCTGTAGGTACAAGAGCAGTGTATAAACCAATTGATCAAAATAAGTTTGAGGAAATACTAAATACCTTTAAAAATATTGAACCACAAAAGAGATAATTAATGATTAATATTAGACGAGCGACCATAGAGGATGCTAAAAGTATTTCTTTTTTAGGGAAAAAAACTTTTGACCAATCTTTTGGGCACCTTTTCAACGATCGAAAAGATCTTATTGGTTATTTGGATCAAACCTTTTCTAATGGTAAAATAGAAAAAAGTATTGATAAACCTCATAATATATATTGGCTGGCTCTTGATGGTGATTTGCCAGTAGGATATGCTAAATTACAGCTAAGTTCTTCTTCAGATTTTATTGATAGCAATAGGGTGAGTAAGCTTCAGAAAATATATTTTTTGAAGAATTATGTGTCCCAAGGAATTGGTAGTAGATTACAACAATTAATATTTGATGAGGCAATACTTCAAGAAAGCGAATTTTTGTGGTTATCGGCTCTTAAGTCTAATGAGGCGGCAGTAAAATTTTATGAAAGAAAAGATTATCAAATCATAGGAGAACACCCATTTACAATTGGAAAACAACGGTTCGACTTTTGGGTAATGAGTAAAAAACTTTTGTAATTATTTTGTAATATGCAGTGTGTTGATTCTTGCGATAGAATCGCAATTTTCTATAAGTAAAGATATTATTTTTTCTTTCACAGGTCCTTCAATAAAATAAGTCTTACAGGAATCCATTTTGGTATTGCTTCTAGAAAAATCCACATTTCCTTTCAGTAGTAATACCGATATGTCTGAAGTGTCTATTTGATAGGTATTCATATCTGTTAATACCTTTTCTGAGAATATTCGTTCTTTTATCCTGATATTTTTAAGAACTCTGGAGGTGGGACTATAGTCACAGGACGTTTTTTTTCCGCCTAAAAAGAAAAAAAGAAGGATAAGGCCAATTACAAATCCTCCTGAATAATAAAACAAACGTTGTGCTAGCTTCATAAATCTAATAAAAAATTATGCAGCCAAAAGTAAGTAAAGTTTCAGAGAATTAAAGTTACAAAGTCGCAAAGTTTAATGGGAATAAAGTTTTCTTAACGATAAAGTTGATTCATGCATTTCACTTAATCTCTTTTTCTTTTAGGAAAAAGAATTAGTCAAAATAGCGATTTGGTCTTGAAACTATTATTCTTTTGGGGTGTGAGAACTTATTTATAAGATCAATAGATTGATATCTCGATATGAAAGATCAAACCAGTCTGCAATTGGTTTACTGGTTAAAATCCCATGATAAAAATACAATCCGTTTTTAAGGCCTCGATCAAAACGTACAGCGTTTTCAATACCACCTTCATCTCCTATTTGTAACAAATATGGAGTAAAAATGTTACTTATTGATAAGGATGATGTTCTGGCGTAACGTGATGGTATATTGGGTACACAGTAATGTACAACTCCGTGTTTTTCGAATGTGGGATGATCATGTGTAGTGACTTCACTGGTTTCAAAACACCCTCCCATGTCAATACTTACATCAATAACTACAGCGCCCTGTTTCATGCATTCAACCATAGTTTCTGTTACTATGATTGGAGACCTGTTTTTACCTCTAACAGCACCAATAACTACATCACAGCGCCGTAAAGCTTTCAATAAATTTTTTGGTTGTATAGTTGAAGTGTATAATGGTCTACCTACGTTAGTTTGCAAGCACCTTAATTTGGTGATTGAATTATCAAATACTTTTATATTAGCTCCCAAGCCAATGGCAGAACGTGCGGCAAATTCACCAACAGTTCCTGCTCCTATAATAACTACTTCTATTGGTGGTACACCACTAATGTTACCCATCATTAATCCAGAACCTCTAGAATTAGTTGCGCTACTCATTAATTCTGAAGCAATCAAAACGGCTGCAGTTCCTGCTATTTCACTTAAAGCTCTTACTGCTGGATATGCTCCGTCCATATCTCTAATAAATTCAAAACCTAAAGCGGTAATTCTCTTTTTTGCAAGTTCCTGAAAGTACTTTTTGGTTTGTGTCTTAAGTTGTAGTGCAGAAATCAAAACCGTTTGGGGATTTACATGTTCCAGCTC
This sequence comes from uncultured Aquimarina sp., assembly GCA_947500545.1. GTDB lineage: Bacteria > Bacteroidota > Bacteroidia > Flavobacteriales > Flavobacteriaceae > Aquimarina. The sequence continues at coordinate 349,362 of CANMSO010000001.1, forward strand.
CTCTAATGATGGTGGTTCTACTTTTAGTATAATAGGGCAGCCAAAAACCTTGGTTTTATCGTTTGTAATCTCAGCACCGGCTTCACTGTAATCCCTATCGGTAAAACTTGCTCCAATCCCAGCATTAGTCTCTAATAAAACCCTGTGACCATGTGCGGTTAATGCCGCAACTGCATCTGGTGTTAGACAAACCCTTTTTTCCTGATAACTGGTTTCTTTTGGGATACCAATGAAGAGTTTTCCTTTTTTACGTGCTACTTCGATCATTTCCTCCTGTGGTAGCAACTGCTCTTTGGTAAAAGGAGATTTTGGTGTACTCATTTGTGTGAAATTCTGTATCTCAAATTACGAATAAAAAAGCCAACAAAACAAATTCGTACGATTATTAAATACTAGTTTTAATTACTATTTGCGTATGTAAGAACCCTTTTTTCGTTATCTGACAGATTGATTTTTATATGGATGGCATCATTTGGCAATAAGTTTGATATTTTTTCAGGCCATTCTATAAAAACCCATGCTCCAGAGTCTAAATATTCTTCAAATCCAATATGGTAAGCTTCTTCTTCATCTTTTATTCTATAAAAATCAAAATGGTAAACAGTTCCTTGTTCACTTCTATATTCATTCACTAAGGAATATGTGGGACTAGAGATCACATCTTGCACTCCTAATTGTTTGCAAATTTCTTTAATTAATGTGGTTTTGCCTACCCCCATCGATGCATCAAATAATAAAATCTTACTATCAACATTTGAAATTACCTGTTGAGCAACATCTGAAAGATCTGTCAAAGTGTATTCTATTCTCATTTTATTGAATTCTAAAATTCTAGTGTATTGATAAACTATCTTGGGTTTAAAACAACAAACGGAATTACCATTTCTTCTAATGAAACACCACCATGTTGATAGGTATTTCTGTAATAACCTACATAGTGATTGTAATTATTTGGGTAGGCAAAGAAATAATCTCCTTTTGCAAAAATAAATGAGCTACTCATATTAATAGATGGTAAGTGAATGGTTTGTGGATTTGTAGCTTCCAAAACCTCTTTTCCTTCATAAGTAAGACTCTTTCCTGTTTTATAACGAAGGTTAAGGCTTGTGTTTTTGTCTCCAATTACTTTAGAAGGGTTTTTTACATTAATAGTACCGTGGTCAGTAGTGATTAACAATTTAAAACCTAATTGTTGTGCTTGTTGGATCATTTCTAATAATGGTGAATTTTTGAACCAACTTTGCGTTAATGATCGATATGATTTATCGTTAGAAGCTAATTCCTTTATAACTTCCATTTCTGTTTTACTGTGAGACAGCATATCAACAAAGTTATATACCACTACAGTAAGGTCATTGTCTTTTAATCCTTTAAAATTGGCTGCCAAAGTTTTTCCAGACCTTTCATTAGTGATTTTGTAGTATTCGTGTCTAATATTAAGACCTAATCTCTTCAACTGGGCTGTTAGAAACTCATTTTCATACATGTTTTTACCTCCTTCATCGGTATCATCCAGCCATAAATCTGGATGTCTTTTTTTCATTTCTGAAGGCATAAGTCCCGAGAAAATCGAATTCCTCGCATATTGTGTAGCTGTTGGTAAGATGCTACAGTATGAGATTTCTTTCTCTTTTTTATAATAATTATTTATTGTGGGTTCAAAAGCTTTCCATTGATCATAACGTAGGTTGTCAATAACAACCAAAAGAGTAGGTTGATCCTTGCTAAGTTCAGGAACTACCTTTTCCTTGAATAATGTATGCGACATCACAGGAGCATCATTACCATTAAACCAATCTGGATAATTTTTATCTATAAATTTACAGAATTGAGAATTTGCTTCAACCTTTTGAGACTCTAAGATTTCAAACATTCCTGTGTCTTCGATGTCTTCTAGTTGGATTTCCCAATAAATTAATCTTTGATATAATTCAGACCATTCTTCATATGAATTCACCATGGCCATGTCCATAGCTATTTTTCTAAACTCTTGTTGATAATTAGAAGTTGTTTTTTCAGAAACCAATCTCGAATTATCCAGGTTTTTCTTTAAGCTTAGAAGTATCTGATTAGGGTTAACAGGTTTTATAAGATAGTCCGCTATTTTACTCCCAATAGCTTCTTCCATAATGTATTCCTCCTCGCTTTTGGTAATCATTACAACAGGAATACTGTCTTCTTTTTCTTTAATTTCAGTTAATGTTTCTATTCCAGATAGTCCTGGCATGTTTTCATCCAGGAAAATAATATCAAAATTTTCGTCATCTAATATTTCTAATGCCTCTGTACCGCTCTGGCATTTGGTTACTTCATAGTTTTTCTTTTCCAAAAACAATATATGTGGTTTAAGTAAATCAATTTCATCATCCACCCAAAGAATCTTTATTTTACTCATCAATTTTATTTTTTATTTATCGACTATTAATTTAATCTATTTGTCTCTTTCTAAAACGTAACAAAAACTTAAATTTATTTTGAAATGATCTATATGAATAGCATATATGTATATTTGTTTTCGTAAAAGTAATGTAAACTTGAAAAAAAGAAATAAACTTAAAATATTAAACGATCCAATTTACGGTTTTATTACGATACCAAATGAACTAATTTTTGATTTAATAGAACACAAATATTTTCAAAGATTAAGGCGTATCTCACAAATGGGACTTTCTTATTTGGTATATCCAGGAGCACATCATACAAGATTTCATCATGCATTAGGATGTATGCATCTTATGCAAAAAGCGGTCAGAGTTCTTCGTTTTAAGGGGGTTAGCATTTCTGACGAGGAAGAGGAAGCTCTATATGTGGCAATCTTATTGCATGATATTGGGCATGGACCATTTTCACATGCAATGGAGCATAGTATCGTTAATGAGGTTAATCATGAGTCAATTTCTTTGATGTTCATGGAAAAAATCAACAAGGAATTTAACGGTAGTTTAACGCTTGCAATACAAATATTTAAAGGTGAGTACCATCGAAATTTTTTACATCAGCTAATTTCTGGTCAATTAGATATGGATCGATTAGATTATCTGAAACGAGATAGTTTTTATACAGGGGTGTCCGAGGGTAATATAAATAGTGAACGTTTGATCACAATGCTTACTGTTGTTAATGATGAATTAGTAGTAGAGGAAAAGGGTATTTATTCTGTAGAGAAATTTTTATTGGCACGAAGATTAATGTATTGGCAGGTTTATCTACACAAAACTAGTTTGGTTGCTGAAAATTTACTGATTAGAGTTCTTAAAAGAGCCAAAGAGCTTTTTGATAAAGGAGAGAAGTTACCTGCTAATAAGGCATTGTCTTTTTTCTTAGAGAATAAAATTACCCAGGATAATTTCACTTCAGAAGTTTTAGAAACGTTTTCTAAATTAGATGATTACGATATCGTTTCAGCGATGAAAGAATGGGTGTCATCATCAGATGATTTTGTGTTAAGTACATTATCTTCAATGATTATTGATAGAGATCTCTTGAAAATAAAAATCAGAAAGAAACCTTTTGGAAAAGAAAAGAAAGAAAAACAAATAGAAAAGATTAAAGAGAAATATAAAATTTCTGATGAAGATGCTCGTTATTTCGTTTTTGAAGGTACGATTTCTAATCAAGCATATCATCAGAACAAACAGAATATAAACATATTATATAAATCAAGAAAGATAGTGGATATCGTAAAAGCTACAGATGAGTATAATCTTGAAGCCTTGTCAAAACCTGTCACTAAATATTTTATGTGCTCTCCAAAGTACAAACATTAATACATTTTTTATACTTTTGCTAGAATGATTTTTACAGCCACACAAATTGCGGGTATTCTGAACGGAGAAATCGAGGGAGATGAAACTGTTGAAGTATCCAAACTAGCTAAAATAGAGGAGGGAACTCAAGGGTCATTGACCTTTTTGTCAAATCCTAAATATACCCAATATATCTATTCTACTGATGCATCAATAACTATTGTAGATAAAACATTTGAAGCAGAATCAGAAATAAAGACAACTCTAATTAGAGTTGATGATGCTTATAAGGCTTTTTCACAGTTGCTTGAGTATTATAATATGGTAAAGATGAATAAGACTGGGATCGAACAGCCTAGTTTTATTTCTGAAACGGCTTCCTATGGTGATAACCTATATTTTGGAGCCTTTTCTTATATGGGCGAAAATGTACAGATAGGAGGAAATGCGAAAATTTACCCTAATGTTTATATAGGTGATAATGTTACTCTTGGTGATAATATCATTGTATTCTCAGGCGCCAAAATATATTCTGAAACAATAATAGGAAATGGTTGTGTAATTCATAGTGGAGCAATAGTTGGCGCAGATGGATTTGGATTCACTCCTAATGAAAAAGGTGAATATAGTAAAGTCCCGCAAACGGGTAATGTTATCATAGAAGATAACGTAGATGTAGGAGCTGGAACAACCATTGACAGAGCAACATTAGGTTCTACTATTATTCGAAAAGGAGTAAAGTTAGATAATCAGATACAAATTGCTCATAATGTAGAGATAGGAGAACATACAGCAATTGCTGCCCAAACCGGGATAGCGGGATCTACCAAAATCGGTAAACATTGTTTGATAGGCGGACAGGTAGGTATTGCAGGACATCTTACTATTGGTAATAAAGTAAGAATACAGGCACAATCAGGTATAGGAAGAAATATTAAAGATGATGAGGCTATCCAGGGATCTCCGGCATTAGGATATTCGGATTATAATAAGTCATATGTACATTTTAAAAATCTTCCTAAAATAGTAGATAGAATATACAAACTAGAGAAAAAGATAAATAATAATGAGTGACGTTGTTGCAAGTAAGCAAAGGACTATTAAAAAGGAGGCTAGGCTTACTGGAGTGGGTTTACATACCGGAAAAGAAGTTACGCTAACTTTTAAACCAGCTCCTGAAAATCATGGATATGCATTTTGCAGAATAGATCTTGAAGGAAGTCCCGTTATTGAAGCGGATGCAAATTATGTTGTAAATACACAAAGAGGTACGAACTTAGAAAAAAACGGAGTAAGTATTCAAACTTCAGAACATGTACTAGCTGCATGTGTTGGTTTGGAGATTGACAACCTTTTGATAGAATTAGATGCTTCAGAGCCCCCAATTATGGATGGTTCAAGTAAGTTTTTTATAGAATCTTTAGAGGCTGCAGGTATTGTAGAGCAAGACGCAGAAAGAGAAGAATATATCGTTAAAGATGTAATTTCGTATACCGATGAAGAATCTGGTAGTGAAATCATTGTAATGCCGTCTGATGAATATCAGGTAACTACCATGGTAGATTTTGGAACCAAAGTTTTAGGAACTCAGAATGCCTCTTTGAAAAAGCTTTCGGATTTTAAAAAAGAAATTGCAGATGCTAGGACCTTTAGCTTTTTACATGAATTAGAAATGCTTTTAGAGCATGGCTTGATAAAAGGAGGAGACTTAAATAATGCAATTGTTTATGTAGATAAAGAATTGAGTCCTGGAACCATGGAGAAACTTAAGGTAGCTTTTGGTAAGGATTCAATTGCAATTAAACCTAATGGTATTCTTGATAACTTGACATTGCATTATCCTAACGAGGCAGCCAGACATAAACTACTTGACGTAGTTGGAGATTTAGCCTTAATTGGAACGAGAATTAGAGGGAAAATTATAGCCAACAAACCAGGGCACTTTGTGAATACACAGTTTGCAAAAAAACTTTCGAAAATTATAAAAATCGAAAAGCGTAATAAAGTTCCTCATTTCGATCTTTCTAAAGAACCATTAATGGATATTAATAAGATAATGGATATGCTTCCACATAGGCCACCTTTCTTGTTAATTGATAGGATTTTAGAAATGTCTGATAGTCATGTTGTTGGGCTTAAAAATGTCACAATGAATGAACCTTTCTTTGTTGGTCATTTTCCTGGAGCTCCAGTTATGCCTGGAGTTATGCAGGTTGAAGCTATGGCGCAAACTGGAGGGATTCTAGCTTTGAGCACGGTACCGGATCCAGAAAATTACCTTACCTATTTTATGAAAATAGATAAAGTGAAATTCAAGCAACAAGTGTTACCGGGTGATACTTTGATATTCAAATTAGAACTTATCACACCGATCCGTCGAGGTATTTGCCATATGCAGGCATTTGCTTATGCTAATGGAAGATTAGTCACAGAAGCAGAGCTTATGGCACAAATTGTAAAATCAAAATAATTAATAAAAAATATAGATGAATCAACCTTTAGCATACGTTCATCCGGGAGCAAAAATTGCAAAAAATGTTGTAATAGAACCTTTTACAACAATTCACAATAATGTTGTGATCGGAGAAGGAACCTGGATAGGTTCTAATGTAACTATTATGGAAGGTGCTCGTATCGGAAAAAACTGTAGTATTTTCCCGGGAGCAGTTATTTCTGCTACTCCACAGGATAAAAAATTTAATGATGAGGATACCATTACAGAGATAGGAGATAATACCACGATTAGAGAGTGTGTTACTATCAACAGAGGTACTACAGATAAAATGAAAACCAAGATTGGTAAGAATTGCTGGATTATGGCATATTGTCATATTGCGCATGATTGCATTGTAGGTGATAATTGTATATTTTCAAACAATAGTACCCTCGCAGGTCACATTAATGTTGGTGATTATGTTGTTTTAGCGGGTATGGCGGCGGTACAGCAGTTTTGTAGCATAGGTAACCATGCATTCGTAACAGGAGGGTCTCTGGTGCGTAAAGATGTGCCTCCTTTTGTTAAAGCAGCTCGTGAACCTTTGTCTTATGTAGGTATTAATTCTATAGGCCTGCGCCGAAGAGGTTTTACAACAGAGAAAATTAGAGAAATTCAGAATATATATAGAATTTTATATCAACAAAATTATAATAACTCTCAGGCAGTAGCGATAATTGAGGCCGAAATGGAAGCAACTCCAGAACGTGATGAGGTTTTAGAATTTATTAAAAATTCTCAGAGAGGAATTATGAAAGGCTACTTCTCTAATTAAAGAAAGAGAAGATATAAAAATAATATAAAATTAAGAAGAATAAGTAATGGCAAGTACTAGTGATATCAGAAATGGATTGTGTATAAAATACAATCATGACATATATAAAATTATAGAGTTTTTGCATGTAAAACCAGGGAAAGGACCTGCTTTTGTGCGTACAAAACTAAAAAGTGTTACTACAGGAAAGGTAATTGATAATACTTTTTCTGCTGGTCATAAGATTGAAGATGTACGAGTCGAAACACATAAGTTTCAATTTCTATATGCAGAAGGTGATACTTATCATTTCATGAATACCGAAGATTATAATCAAATAACCCTTGAAAAATCTGTTTTAGATGCTCCTGGTTTATTAAAAGAAGGTGAAGTAGTTACTGTGATTATTAATTCTGAAGATCAAATGCCTCTTTCTGTAGAGATGCCAGCAAGTGTTATTCTGGAAGTTACTTCCACAGAACCTGGTGTTAAAGGGAATACAGCAACAAACGCTACCAAGCCAGCAACTGTAGAAACAGGAGCTGAAGTAATGGTGCCTCTTTTTATTAATGAAGGAGACAAAATCAAGGTAGAAACAGAAAAAGGTACCTACAAAGAAAGAATAAAAGAATAAGCAACCCCCTGAATTTTTATAATGAAGTTTCCTCAGGCGCATACACTGCAACAAATTGCCACTATTATATCTTCAGAATTTGTGGGAGATCCTGATTTCCCGATTTTGGGAATGAATGAAATACATGTTGTTACTCCGGGAGATATTGTTTTTGTTGATCATCCAAAATATTATGATAAAGCGTTGCAAAGCGCAGCTACCATAGTATTAATCAATAAAAATGTGGAATGCCCAGAAGGGAAAGCTTTATTGATTTCTGACGACCCCTTCAGAGATTTTAATATTCTGACAGATTATTTTAAGCCATTCAAGAGTGCAAAGAATTTGATTTCATCTACCTCAAAAATAGGTGAGAATACGATTATCCAACCAGGTGCTTTTGTTGGAAATAATGTTGTAATAGGAAAAAATTGTATTATACACGCAAATGTCAGTATTTATGACAATACAGTTATAGGTGATAATGTTACAATACATTCAGGAACTGTTTTGGGAACAGACGCATTTTATTATAAAAAGAGGCCAGAAGGTTTTGATAAATTAAAGTCCGGAGGCAGGGTTGTTATTGAAGATAATGTTGATTTAGGTGCTTTGTGTACTATTGATAAAGGTGTTTCTGGTGATACTACTATAAAAGAAGGAACCAAAATAGATAATCAAGTACATATTGGCCATGATACCGTTATTGGTAAGAAATGTCTTATAGCTTCACAAGTTGGAATTGCTGGATGTGTTATAGTAGAAGATGAAGTAACCATTTGGGGGCAGGTTGGTCTAACGAGTGATATTACAATAGGAACTAAAGCTGTTATTTCTGCACAATCAGGAGTAAGTAAGTCTTTAGAAGCTAATAAGAGCTATTTTGGAACTCCAGCAGACGATTTTAGAAAAAAATATAAGGAGATTGCTGCTATCAGACAGATTCCCGATTTAATAGAAAAATTGAAAAAGAATGAGTAAAACAGCAAAGGATATAGTAAGGTCCTTTTATGAAACAGATTTAATACATAATTCGGAAGCTTTCTCCGAATTTTTACATCCAGAAGTTACATTATATTGGAATAGTAGTTTTGGCTTCAATAAAAAGAGTTTTGAGGATATTAAAACTATGTTTAATCAAATGTCGTTGTCTTTTGAGACACTTAGATGTGAAATTAGCCATATTATAGCCGAGGGTAACTCAGTTACAATACGGTATACTTATTTTGCCAAAACTATTGAAGCTCCTGATAAAGAAGAAGCAATTGCCCATTTTATTACGATTTGGGAGCTTAAAGGTGATAAATTGTATAAAGGATATCAGATAAGTCAGCAAGGAGACAGTACTCCAGAAAGCATGATGTCATTTATTTCAAAATAATTAGATTTTCATTTTAACTATAGTATCCAAAAGCTTACTTTTGGAACTCCAAAAAAATTAAAAATCATAACGCAATGAGTGTTTTAGTTAATAAAGATTCAAAAATTATTGTTCAAGGATTTACCGGTAGTGAAGGTACTTTTCATGCAGGTCAAATGATAGAATATGGTACCAACGTTGTTGGAGGAGTTACTCCGGGAAAAGGAGGGCAGACTCATTTAGAAAAACCAGTTTTTAATACTGTAGAAGATGCTGTTGAAGAAGTGGGAGCAGATACTACGATTATTTTTGTGCCACCAGCGTTTGCTGCCGATGCAATTATGGAGGCTGCTGATGCAGGAATAAAAGTTATTATAACTATTACAGAAGGCATTCCTGTGGCTGATATGATTAAAGCTTCTAATTATATTAAGAATAAAGACTGTACACTTATTGGCCCTAACTGTCCAGGTGTTATTACTCCAGGAGAGGCTAAAGTAGGTATCATGCCAGGCTTCGTTTTCAAGAAAGGAAATGTTGGAATTGTTTCAAAGTCAGGAACTTTAACATATGAGGCAGCTGATCAGGTAGTTAAGCAAGGATTAGGGATAACTACTGCTATAGGTATTGGAGGAGACCCTATAATAGGTACAACTACTAAAGAAGCTGTGGAGTTATTGATAAACGACCCAGAAACAAAATGTGTTGTAATGATTGGTGAAATAGGAGGTCAACTAGAAGCAGATGCTGCACATTGGATTAAAGAAAGTGGTACAACAAAACCCGTTGTTGGATTTATCGCAGGAGAGACTGCACCAGCAGGGCGTACTATGGGGCATGCCGGAGCAATTGTTGGAGGTAGTGAAGATACTGCTGCAGCTAAAAAGGCAATTATGAGAGAATGTGGAATTCATGTAGTGGATTCTCCTGCAGAAATTGGTAAAAAAGTAGCAGAAGTAATTGCTTAAATTACTGTATTATTATAAAATAAAACCTCCTGGTAATCCTATCGGGAGGTTTTTCTTTTTTCTCTATTAGAGAATATTCTTTAGATATTGTAACAGAATTACCTATTTTGCGTCTGTTAGAATGTTGAAGTTATATCATAAAAATCAATCATGAAGATACTTAAATCACTTTTATTTCTGTCGTTAGTAATTCTACTAAGCAATTGTAAAAAATCGTCAGAAACAAACCAATCACAAGAAATTACTGTCGAGCAGCATACTGATGCGGCTGGTTTTAATTATGAAACTGTAACAAATGATCCTACGGGATTACGCCTTTATACTTTAGAGAATGGCTTAAAGGTTTATTTAAGCAGAAATGAAGAAGAACCCAAAATACAGACTTATATTGCTGTACGTGCAGGTTCAAATTATGATCCTAAAGAAGCAACGGGACTCGCTCATTATTTAGAACACATGGTTTTTAAAGGGACTGATGAGATAGGTACACAGGATTTTGAGAAAGAAAAAGTATTCCTACAGGAGATTTCTGATTTATATGAAAAACATAAAGCAGAAACTGATCCTGAAAAGAAGAAGGAGATCTATAAAAAAATTGATGAGGTTTCTCTTGAGGCATCTAAAATCTCTATATCCAATGAGTATGACAAAATGATTGCTTCTTTAGGAGCAGAGGGAACAAATGCACATACATGGTTTGAAGAAACGGTTTATAAAAATAAAATCCCAGCGAATGAATTGGATAAATGGCTTAAGGTAGAAAGTGAACGTTTTAGCCAACTGGTTTTGCGTTTATTTCATACAGAATTAGAAGCTGTTTATGAAGAGTTTAATAGAGGCCAGGATAGCGATGGTAGAAAATCATATGCTGCAATGTTGGATGGTTTATTTCCAAATCACCCTTACGGTCAGCAAAGAACAATCGGAACATCAGAGCATCTTAAAAATCCATCGATGGTTGCGATACATAATTATTTTGATAAATACTATGTTCCTAATAACATAGCGATGGTGTTGGTTGGTGATCTTGATTTTGATGAAACAATAAAAAAAGTCAATAATGCTTTTGGTGGTTTTGAGAAAAAAGAGGTTGTTCATCCAGAGTTACCTAAAGAAGCTCCAATAACAACTCCAATTATTAAAGAGGTTTTTGGCCCTACTGCAGAATCTGTCTCCATAGGTTTTCGTTCTGGTGCAATAGGAACAAAGGAAGAAAAATTATTAACCCTGGCAGATATGTTATTGGCAAATGGTAATGCTGGTTTGATAGATTTAAATTTAAATCAAAAGCAGGCGGTTCAAAGAGCTGGTTGTTCTCCAACATTCTTAAACGATTATGGGTTCCATAGATTTTATGGGTCTCCTAAAGCCGATCAGACATTAGATGAAGTAAAAGATCTATTACTTTCCCAAATTGAGAAATTAAAAAAAGGAGAATTTGAAGAGTGGATGATCTCGGCAGTGATTAATGACTTAAAGTTAAGTCAAACAAGACAATACGAAAATAACACAGCATTGGCTACGGCTTATTATGATGCTTTTATCCATCATCAGGATTGGAAAGATAGGGTAGCATTTTTAAATGAACTTAAGAAAGTTTCAAAACAAGAATTAGTAGATTTTGCCAATTCGTTTTATAAGGATAACTATGTAGTTACTTATAAGCGAAAAGGAGAGGACAAGAATATTACTAAAGTAGAGAATCCCGGAATTACACCTGTTGAATTAAATCGAGATAAACAATCTGAATATCTTAAAGCATTCTCAAAGATAGAAACACCAGATTTGACTCCTAAGTTTATTGATTATAAGTCAGCTATTAAAGAGACTAAAACTGATAGTGGATTACAGGTTTCATATATAGATAATCCTAACAACGATTTGTTTAACCTCAATTTCATTTTTGATATGGGTCAAGACAATGATCGTAAAGCTTCTTTAGCAGCTGGATATTTAAGCTATTTGGGAACAGATAAATATTCTCCAGAAGAGTTAAAAAAGGAGTTTTATAAGTTGGGGATTGATTATTATGTAAATGCCGGTTCGGATAAAACATATGTAGGGATTTCAGGATTGAAAGAAAGTTTAGAAGAAGGACTTCAGCTACTTCAACATTTATGGAATAATGCAGTGCCTAATCAAGAAACATATACCAAATATGTGGAGCAGATAGCTAAAGGCCGTCAGGACAGTAAAACACAAAAACAAAATATCCTTTGGGGAGGTTTGGTAAATTATGGTAAGTATGGAGAAAATTCTCCACTACGAAATATTTACACAATAGGGGAGTTACAAGCTATGAACCCTCAGGAATTAGTAGATAAAATAAAGGAGCTTCGCAATTTTAAACAACGCTTATTTTATTATGGTAAAGACGTAGACAAAGCAATAGCAGCTATAAACAAAAATCATCAGGTTAAAAGTGAATTATTGGATTATCCTGAAGAAACTGATTATACAGAGAAAGAAACGGGAGGAAATGTGTTTTTTGTTGATTATGACATGGTGCAAAGTGAAATGGTGTTTTTGGCTAAAGGAACAGAATTTGACTCTAAAAAATTAGCTGCCTCTAGATTGTTTAATACATATTTTGGTCTTATTGTTTTTCAGGAAATTCGTGAATCAAAGTCGTTAGCATATTCAGCAATGTCCAGGTATAGTAATGCTAATAAAAAAGGAGATTCTAATTACGTAACCGCATATATTGGAACCCAAGCAAACAAAATGCCTCAAGCTGTGGATGCAATGATGGATCTAATGACCAATATGCCAGAAGCAGAAGAACAGTTTAACGATGCGAAAAAAGAAACCTTAAAAAAGATAGCCGCACAACGAATTACTAAATCTAACATTTTTTGGACTTATGAAGGGCTTAAGAAAAGAGGTATAAATAATGATAATCGTAAGGAGATGTATGATGCTATCGAAAACATGACACTTACAGACCTTAAATCTTTCTTTAATGAAAATATTAGAGGAGAAAATTATAATGTCCTTGTGGTTGGTAATAAAAAAGATGCAGATATGAAGGCATTATCCAAGTTAGGAGTAGTAAAAGAAATGGATATAGATTATCTATTTAATTACGAGAAAGAAAATAAGGATATAAAATTATAAAGTATCTAACAATAGATGTTGTTGGTAAACCCCGTGAGAAATCACGGGGTTTATTGTTGGTCACCTGCTTGTAATTGTTATATTTGATATTACAATTTATAAACACTAAAATTAATAAGGCAAATGAATCTCTTACAAGGTAAAACAGCCATTATAACAGGGGCTACACGAGGTATAGGAAAAGGAATAGCTGAAGTTTTTGCACAGAACGGGGCTAATGTTGCTTTTACATATAGTTCCTCAGTAGAAGCTGCTCAGAATTTAGAAAAAGAATTGAATAATATGGGTATCAAAGCAAAAGGATACCAAAGTAACGCTGCTAGTTACGATCAAGCACAAGAACTGGCAAAGGATGTACTAGAAACCTTTGGGAGTATAGATATTTTGGTTAACAATGCTGGTATTACAAAAGATAATCTTTTGATGCGAATGGGAGAAGAGGACTTTGATAAAGTGATCGAAGTAAACCTTAAGAGTGTTTTTAATATGACCAAAGCGGTACAAAGAACAATGCTTAAACAACGCAAAGGAAGCATTATTAACATGAGCTCTGTTGTAGGAGTAAAGGGTAATGCTGGCCAGTCAAATTATGCAGCATCTAAGGCAGGAATTATTGGTTTTTCAAAATCTGTTGCATTAGAGCTGGGATCAAGAAATATAAGAAGCAATGTGGTTGCACCAGGATTTATTGAAACCGAAATGACAGGGAAACTGGATGAAAAGGTTGTAGAAGGATGGCGTAATGCAATCCCTTTAAAAAGAGGGGGAACACCAGAAGATATTGCTAATATGTGTCTTTTTCTGGCTTCAGATTTAAGTGCTTATGTGACTGGACAAGTATTAAATGTTGATGGCGGTATGCTAACCTAAAGTCAAGAGTAAGATAAAGAGAACAACATAAGTTATGCTATATAGCTTTTGATCTCTAATTTCTTAACTTAAAAACATGCAGACACAAACTATTTTATTGATCATTCTCGCTTTTATAATCGCATTGGTTGTAGCGCTATATCAATATTTATATAAAACAAAGAAGAAGCATAAAAAGAGCTTCTTCTTTGCTTTTTTACGTTTTTTAAGTGTTTTTGCACTGTTAGTATTACTAATCAATCCCACTTTCAAAAAACACATCTATTTTGTAGAAAAACCAACTTTAGTGGTCGCGATTGATAACTCAAAATCAATTAAATATCTTAAAAATGATCAGGAGGTAAGTACGTTTATTGAGCAGGTAAAAAGTGATCCCAATCTAAACGATCGGTTTAGTATTGTGTATTACTCTTTTTCTTCAACACTAAGTGATTCGTTATCTCTTTCATTTGACCAAAAACAAACCAATATATCCAAAACATTACAAGATTTAGATCAAATATACAAGAACTCTATTGCGCCCACTTTGTTGGTAACAGATGGAAATCAAACATATGGCAAGGACTATCAGTATAGTAGTAAGAGATATAAACAATCTATTTATCCAGTTATTGTTGGGGATACCACAACTGTAACAGATACTAAGATCCAGCAATTAAATGTAAACAGATATGCTTATTTAAAGAATAAATTTCCGGTAGAAGTTATTCTTAATTACTCTGGAAATCAAAGTGTTGGTACAAGGTTTGAAATTAAATCAGGTAATAATACTGTATATTCTCAGGATGTGTCTTTTTCTGACGAAAATAATTCAGTTGTCGTCAATCTTACATTGCCTGCAAGTAATGCTGGTGTAGTTCAATATAATGCTAGGTTGGTTCCATTAAGTAATGAAAAAAATACGGTCAATAATAATAAGGCTTTTGCGGTCGAAGTGATCGATCAAAAGACTAATGTATTATTAGTTAGTGATATTTTGCATCCAGATTTGGGGGCGATTAAAAAGAGCATTGAGAGTAATGAGCGTCGAAGTGTAGTTATGAGTAAACCTTCAGATGAGAAGAACTTAGAGGATTACCAAATGGTTGTATTGTATCAGCCAAACTCAAGGTTTAGAGAACTTTATAAGAACCTTAGTTCACAAAGAAAAAATTATTTTACCATTACTGGTGCTGAAACAGATTGGATCTTTCTTAATGCAATACAGAAGAAATATGCTCATGAGATTACTAGACAGACAGAGTATTATTTACCTAGGTTTAATAGTAATTATGGAACATTTTTGTTTGATGATATTGGTTTCCAAAATTATCCTCCATTGATTGGAACGTTTGGAGAAGTTATAATAAATACAAATTACGACCCGCTACTATATCGTACGATTAGTAATATCGAAACAGAAGAACCACTATTGATTACTATAGAAGAAAATGGAATAAGAGAAGCTGTACTTTTTGGAAATGGTTTATGGAGATGGCGAGCTCAAAATTATTTAGATACACAAAATTTTGAAAGTTTTGATGATTTTTTTAGTAAGATAATTCAGTATTTAGCCTCAACCAAGAGAAAAAGCAGATTAAATACAATTTCTGAATCTTTTTATTATGGAAATGCTAATATTAAAATAAAAGCCGAATACTTTACTAAAAATTATGAGTTTGATCGCCGAGGGAATTTAAGGATAGTTACAAAGAATAAAGAAACTGAAGCTACACAAACGGTTCCTATGATTTTAAAAAACAATTCATATGAAGTAGACTTAAGTAACTTATCACCTGGAAACTATGATTATACAGTGACTGTGATAGGTGAAAATATTTCTAGATCCGGAAGTTTTACAGTTCTAGAATATGATGTAGAGCAACAATTTCTTAATGCAGATGTAACAAAACTAAAACAAGTAGCTACTAATACTAATGGAAACGTGTATAGTTTAGATCAAAGAAATATTTTATTTAAAAACTTAATAGAAGATCAAAGATATCAGACCATCCAAAAAAGCAAGGAAAATGTAGTATCTTTAATAGATTGGAAATATCTACTCGCAATTGTTATTTTGTTGCTTGCTGTAGAATGGTTTGCAAGAAAATATAACGGACTTATTTAAAATTAAAACTCAAAATTATTATGGAAAAATTGCCAAAAATAGGATTACCTATTCTTATTATTATTGTATTATTAATTGTCTTTATCTCAAAAGCTTCGGTGAATATAGGTTATGGAGAGGCAGGTGTTTTGTTTAAGACTTTTGGTGGAGGTGTGGTTACAGATGAACCAGCTTTGGGAGAGGGATTTCATATAATAGCACCTTGGAACAAAGTATATGTTTATAATACAAAACAACAAGAAGTATTCGAGAAAAAAATGCAGGTATTATCTTCTAACGGGTTAGAGATATCTTTGGACGTATCTGTTTTATATCAACCTAAAATTGATAAGTTAGGATTATTGCATCAGACTAAAGGAGAAGACTATCTTACAATTGTAATTGTTCCTGAAATTAGAGCAGTAGCGAGAAGTGTCGTAGGAAGATATACTCCAGAACAATTATATTCTACAAAAAGAGATGCTATACAAAACGAAATCTTCGAAGAGACTAAGAAAAAAGTAGATGGTCAGTATGTACAGCTAAATGCAGTTTTAGTTAGAGATGTTACACTTCCGGTTGCTATTAAAGAAGCAATAGAACGTAAATTACGACAAGAGCAAGAATCTCTGGAGTATGAATTCAGAATTGAAAAAGCTAAAAAAGAAGCCGAAAGACAAAGAATTGATGCTGAAGGTAAAGCAGCGGCAAATACTATTTTAAGTGCGTCATTGACCGATAAAATTCTTAAGGAAAAAGGAATTGAAGCTACTTTACAGCTTGCCAAATCTCCCAATGCTAAAGTAGTGGTAGTTGGCTCTGGAAAAGACGGGATGCCACTTATTTTAGGTAATCAATAAAAAAACATCGTAGAGATACTTTACGTTTTTAGTATAACCATCATATAATAACATGTTATTATATGATGGTTTTTATGTTTATTTGGTAATCCTAAATAATTATTACTTCATGTAATAGATGTAGCCTTTCCGGTAATATCAGATAAGAATGGTGTAAAATATGTGTTTGCAAACGGTTATTATTTAATCTAAGAATATTATGTAACTATCTTGTTATGTATTATTTATGTTGCAAAAAAGGCAGGCTTTATAGTTCTGGATTTTAAAAAACTTGTATTTTTAGCCCAATTAATAATTATTTAATCTTTTTTTCAAAGCACTTTTAGTACAATTTTTATTACGTAATTACCATTTATGGACAAACAGGATACTACATTGTCTAAAATTACTCGCTTACTTGAACAATCCTATAAAGTAAGGGTTAATAACTTACAAGAAAGTGTGAAACTGGCTAATGAAGCATTAGATTTAAGTGAAGAAATAAATGATAAGGCACTTATAGGCAAAAGCTTAAATATGCTTTCGTTATTCAACATGATTTGTGGAAAAGGTAGTAAAGCATTATCCCTCGCCGAAAGGGCGATAGCTTGTTTTGAATCCTTAGAAGACGATAGAGGTGTAGCTGATGCTAAATATAGCATAGCAGGTATATACTATAAAACAAATGATTATCATCTTGGAATGATTTATCTTATAGATGCTTTAGTTATTTATCAAAAACACAATGATTGGCATAATCAGTCCAGGACCCAAAAATCACTTGGTACTATTTATGAAATTTTGGGAGATGAAAATAATGCTTCTGAAGCGTATAGAATAGCAATTGAAACAGCAAAAAAATGCAAAAATAAAAACCTCGAATCTAATGTTTATAACCCTATGTCGGGGATTTTACTTAAAAAGCATAAGCCTAAAGAAGCTCTTGAGATGATCAATAAATCAATTAATCTAAAACTAGAAACAGGAGATGATCGAGGTCTTGCTTTTGCTATTTATGGTCGTGGTAAGGTTTATAATTACAATAAAAAATATGAAAAGGCCAGTGCTGATTTTATAAAAGCATTGAGTATACACGAAAAATATAATGAGGTTTTTGGTATAGGAATGACCAAGCACAAAATAGCACAATTATGTTTAGAAACAGGAGAAAAAAAAAGAGCTAAAACACTACTAAAAGAAGTGGTAGCGCATGGTGAAAAATATAATCTCTCTAGAACAAAATTTAAAGCTAGCCATCTTCTTTATGAAATATATAGAGGTGAAAACGAGCACAAAAAAGCTTTAAAATATCTTGAAAGCTATTTAATGGAAAAGGATGCTTCAATTAATTCTCAGACTGTAAAGGTTATCGAAAATTACGAGCGTATTTCTAAAATTAAATATGAGCAACAAGAAGAAAGTCTTAGACGAGAAAAAGAGGCTATTATAATAAAGGAAAAACAAGCAGAGGAAACTGCAAATATGCGACAATCATTTCTATCTGCTATGAGTCACGAGATAAGAACTCCACTTAATGCTGTAACAAGTATTATCTCAATGCTTAAGGAAAGAGCAGATGCAGATGATCAAAAGTTACTTACTTCTTTACAATTTTCGTCAAAGAATTTAATGCGAATTATTAATGATATTTTAGATTTTTCTAAGTTGGATTCTAATAAAATGGAACTGGAAATTCATCCTGTAAATTTTGAAGAGCTTATTAATAATATTAAAGAAACCTATTTGGGAATGGCCCTAGATAAAGGGATAGATCTAAATGTTAAACTAGATGCTGCACTAAGTAGATTTTATGAGCTTGATGAAACCAAATTATTTCAAATTTTAGGAAACCTTGTTAGCAATGCCATAAAATATACTAATGAAGGATTGGTAAGTATAGATATCGATTTAATATCTTCAATAGACAACAAGGATACCATATCCTTTAGAGTAAAAGATACTGGTGTTGGTATAGCTAAGCATGAACAAAATAAACTCTTCGATAGTTTTTACATACCGACCTCTATTACTACAAGAAATAATGGCGGAACGGGATTAGGTCTTGCAATTGTCAAAAAAATAGTCGAGTTATTCGATAGTAACATAATGTTAACTAGTGAAAAAGGGAAAGGCTCTACTTTTCAATTTGAGTTAATATTACAACGAGCCAAAAAAATTGTTCAGATTGATCGCAAACAGACGAATCAACTAAAAAACAAAATAGGAATTCTTGCAGAAGATAATGAAGTAAATGCTTTGGTAATGGGGCAGTTACTCAAACAATGGGGGGTAAAAATAGAGCGAGTAAAAAATGGACATGATGCTGTCAAGGTCGCAAAAAAAGCTAAGGTTGACTTTATTTTAATGGATATTCATATGCCAGAGATGAATGGCTTTGATGCTGCTAAACTTATTAAGGATTCAGTAAACGAAAATCAACATACACCCATATATGCGCTTACAGCAGATGTAACTGCTGTTAACAACAAAGATTATTTAGCCTATTTTGATGGGTTTTTATGGAAACCCTTACAAATTGATAGACTCTTTGATACGTTGGTAAATCAAAAATAGGAAGGGGCCGTTTCGTGATAATTTAAGGATGATCTTGCTCTAAATATTTATTGTATTATCATATTGATTATAAATAGCTTGTAATAACTTAAACTCTCCTCGGTTACAAGATAACAACATAATTGTTGTTGCAAATCATTTGTTATTAAATTAAAAGAAAAGGGCAAAAAATATAGGATTTTAATAGTCGTTTATGGATTTCTGTAAACGATTATTCCTTTTTTATACAATTAATAATTGAGTGGTTAAGGATTGAGAAATCACTAATTTAAATGTTAAAATTAACATATTAGTATGTTAAAATTAGGTTAAAGACCGTAAAAAGTTTACTTTTAAACCTCAAACTCAACTTATAATTATGAATAAAAGATTAATTCGCCCCATTTTACTGGGCTTCGGCTTGGTTATGCTTTCAATTTATTTAGTAAACCCCTTAATAAAAAAGAAATCAAAACAAAAAAAAGACCAACAAGAAATAGTAAGCTTAAGAGAACAGCATACTAATATACTACAGAATAGTCCTTTTAAAGAATCATTGCAACTTACCAAAAAAGAAAGAAAAGCCCAAGGGCTTCCTCCCAACAGGTATTTTGAACAGATGTGGGAGTTGACAATAAACCCCAAGACGGGTAGAACTGAACCTGAGAAAATCTACGCGATTCAGGAGCAATTAAAAAAATCTAATGCAAAAAGAGCGCCTGGTGATGATGCCAGTAATCCATGGATAGAAAGAGGTCCTAATGATGTAGGAGGACGTACGAGAGCAATTTTGTTTGATCCAAATGATGCTACCAATAGAAGAGTTTATGCCGGTGGTGTTAGCGGAGGTTTGTGGGTAAATAACGATATTACATCTGGAACCTCACAATGGAGTAGAGTACAAAACGTTCCAGGTAACCTCTCGGTTACTTCGATAACTGTAGATCCTCAAAACTCCAACACATGGTATATAGGAACGGGAGAACAATATACTGCAGGTGACGTAGTAGGTAATGGAGTATATCGCTCTACAGATGGAGGAAATAGTTGGCAAGCCCTTAATATTCCTGCCGCAGGTGGAGGAGATATTAATTTTAATGCTAATAATCTTTTTCTATCAGGTATTTATTATGTAAATGATGTTATTGCTTGGAATAATACTGCACAAAACCGTACAGAATTATTTGTAGGTGTTGGTGCTCATAGCTACGGTGATGCTTCAAGCCCTTCTAACTGGTTAGGGTTTCAATCAGCCGGATTATATCGCTCTATAGATGGTGGTACTACCTGGAGCAGAATTGAGTCTCCAAATATGAGGTTCGATTTTAGTGGGACACAGTATTCTTATATTCCAAATGATTTTGAAATAGCAGCAGATAATACTTTATGGATGGGTACAATTACCACTCCTGGAATCGGAGGAGACGGTGGAGGCCGAGTTTTTAGTAGCTCTGATGGAGGTGTGTGGACAGAAGCAGCAGCTTCGCCATTACCAGATTCAAACAGGGTAGAGCTAGAACCTTCTTCAACTTCGCCAAATAAAATGTATGCACTTACACAAGGGCTAACAGCTCCTTTACATATTTATAGAACAACAGATAAGTTTGCGACAGTAACTGCTGTGGCATTACCTAATGATGCGGATGCAGGAATTCCTGATAACGATTTTACTAGAGGTCAGTCATTTTATGATTTAATGATAGAAGCAGACCCTACAAATGATAATATTCTATATGTTGGTGGGATAGATCTTTTTAGATCCTCAAATAGCGGTAATTCATGGAGTCAAATTTCCAAATGGTCAAATAACTCTGGTTTATCTTCACTTCCGGTTTCTTTTGTTCATGCGGATCAACATGCAATGACATTTAGACCTGGTAATTCAAATCAGGCAATTTTCGGAAATGATGGAGGAGTTTTTTATGCTTCCAATTTATCAAACGCTCAAAATTCTAGCGTTTTTAGTGCACGCAACAGTAATTATAATGTAACTCAATATGTAAAAGCAGGTATAGGTCCTAATGGAGCTGGTGATACAGTAGGTATCTTTACTGCTGGTGCTCAAGATAACGGTTCACAAGCATTTAGAAATGCTGGAGCAGGTATAAACGGTTCCGAAGAATTATCAGATGGAGATGGTTTTTACACATTTGTTGACAAGAATGGTCAATATATGACAGCTACTTTTACAAATAATGTTATTTATAGATTTAATTTACCATGGGATGGTAGAGGAAGACGCCAAGGTGGTGCTACAACTCTTGTTAGTGAACAAACAACAGGTGATTTTGTAAACCAAATGGGCTTTGATAGTGATGCTAATTTTTTACTTTCAAATGCATCTTCAGGAGGTACATTTTCTATAAAAACAGTTAATGTAGCTGCAGTAAGTAGTGCCAATATCACAAATGCTTTGTTAACGAGTAAGCCTACTGCATTTGTAGCCTCTCCTTTTGCTAATAATTCTTGGTATGTAGGAACCGCAACAGGTGGTTTGTTGAAACTAACCGGTGTTGGTGTTGGGTCCGCAACTTGGACAGAAATTACTACACCATTTGTTGGTTCAGTTTCTTCTGTGAGATTAGGGGCTACGGCCAATGATATAATGGTAACTATTCATAATTATGGTGTAACAAGTGTTTGGTTCACAGCAGATGCAGGAACGACATGGGTGAGTAAAGAAGGAGATCTTCCTGACATTCCGGTAAGAGATATTTTACAAAATCCTTTGGATAGAACCGAGGCCATAGTTGCTACTCAATTAGGAGTATGGGTAACTAATAATCTTAATGATACGAATCCAAACTGGCGTCAATCTTACAACGGAATGAGTGATGCTAGCGTGACATCATTTGATTATTGGGCAGTAAATGGAAATGATAATAATAATAAGATTATCGCATCAACATACGGACGTGGAGTGTTTACAGGCTCTTTTACTTCTAACACGGTGGCAGATACAGAGGCTCCTACGGCACCTGCAAGTTTAACTGCTTCTAATGTTGCAGAGACAACTTTGACACTTACTTGGACAGCCTCAACAGATAATGTTGGTGTTACAGGTTATGATATATATCAAGGAAATACTAATTTAGGAACTGTAACAGGAACTTCTACAAACATTAATTCATTAGTGGCAAATACTGCTTATCAGTTTAGAGTTAAAGCAAAAGATGCTGCAGGTAATGAATCAGGGTTTAGTAATACTATTAGTGTTACAACATTAGAAGGGTCTACTGGTACTTCTGGATGTACAAATGGTATTACAGCTTTTCCTTATAATGAAGGATTTGAAAATGGATTAGGAGGATGGACTCAGGGTAGTGGAGATGATTTTGATTGGATACGTCAATCTGGAGGAACTCCATCAAGTAGTACTGGACCTTCATCTGCAGAATCGGGAAGCTTCTATGTATATGTAGAAACATCTAATCCTAATAACCCAAACAAAACAACGATTTTGAATTCTCCTTGTTTTAATCTAAGTAGTGCTACTTCAGCAGACATGACTTTTAAATACCATATGACTGGAAACGCTGTGGGAGTTCTTAGATTAGAAGCTAGTAATGATAATGGTAGTACATGGAGTCAGATATGGAGCAAGTCTAGTGATCAAGGATCTGCATGGAATGATGCAAATGTTGATTTAACCAGTTACGCCAGTAATTCAGTACAATTCCGTTTTATAGGTACATCTGGTAGTGGTTGGCAAGGTGATATGGCAGTAGATACAATTTCAATAACTGCAGGTGGAGGATCAAGTAGTGGAGATACACAAGCACCATCAATACCTACAAGTTTGTCTGCTTCTAATGTTGCAGAGACAACTTTAACACTTACTTGGACGGCTTCAACAGATAATGTTGGTGTTACGGGTTATGATATTTATCAAGGAAATACTAACCTTGGAAGCGTAACAGGAACTTCTGCAAATATTACATCTTTAAATGCTGGTACGGGTTATCAATTTAGAGTAAAAGCAAAAGATGCTGCTGGTAATGAATCAGGGTTTAGTAGTACGTTAAGTGTTACTACAACTGCTGCAGCTCCTGCTGACCCATGTGCAGGTGTGCCACCATATAATGGTACTGGACAAGGTTATCAAGCTGGAGATAGGGTTACTTTTCAAGGAAATTTATACGAAAGAACAGCAACCAGTTGGATAAATCTAGGACCTTGTGGAGCCGTTGGAGCAGTAGCATCAGCAAATACTTCTGGTAATAGTGATATAGTTGGTCTGTCAATACCGCTTAAGATCTTTCCAAATCCAATTACTACAGGTAATTTGAATGTTATTACTTCGAATGTTGGAATGAAACAATATAAAATATTTAATATGTTAGGTCAAAAAATTGATCAAGGAACATTTATGAATATAATTGATGTGTCAAAATTACAAAATGGTCTATATTCACTAATGGTTGATAATGAAATTCAACGATTTGTAAAGAAATAGAGAAATAGTATTTGTATAAAACTTGAAACCCTGAAACGTTAACGTTTCAGGGTTTTTTATACTTCAAAATTAAAAGCTTCTATGAATCAATCATAAAGGTTTTTTAAATAGTAAATGGTTAGTGATTACTATTTGTTTTTAAGCTTTTCAGCTTGATCTGTCCATTTATCTCTCTCAATTCTACCTGGGAAAAACTTTATAAGCTGTGTTACTGTTTCTATATCTTCTTTAGAGAATCTGCTTATTTGATCAAATGTATATATACCTATACCGTTTAGTTTTTCTTCAATAAAAGGACCAACCCCACTTATTAGTTTTAAGTCGTCTTTTTCAGAAGCATTTGCTTTTCCGAAGCTGGCAAAATTTAATTCTGGTTTTTTACCATCGCTTGTGTTGTCATTTGTAGCGGGTAAACCACCATGATCTCTGGTTTTAATAGCTTTGATTTCACCTTCAGGTTGAGATATCTCTACAACCGCAGGGTTAGAGAAAGTTGATTTTGCTTTAGCATTTCCGGCATTTCTTAATTTCATGTTTTGTTTTTCGCATTCTTCAAGCTCTGATTTGTATTTATTTTTACCCGCCCATCGCGATAAAAACCATCCTAATAAGAAAGCTAAGATTAATAATAACAAGAGACACCACCAATTTGCTTCGTTTAAAAAATCTAACATAGTTGTCGTATATTTAGTTTACAATTATTTCTATTCGTCTGTTTTTTGCCCTGTTTTCATCAGTATCATTTGGAACAACAGGATTGGTTTCACCTTTGGATGAAGTAATAATTTTTTCTTCTGAAAGTCCCTGTGATACAAGGTAGGTTTTTACATTATTGGCCCTTTCTTGTCCATACCAAAGATTGGCTTTCTCTTCACCAACATCATCTGTATGGCCAATTATCTGTACTTTTTTATCAGGGTATTTGTTAAGGTAATTTTTAAGTTCTAATGCATAATTTATAAGCGTGGCATCAGGTTTGAATGTCTTTTGGCCGAAATTAGAGTAGAGCGTTCTAGTAGCTACACTTTTTTCTACCTCGGCAAGTCTAGATTTATCCAAGGGATTAAAATTTAATAGAATCCCTCCGTTATAAATTCCTTCTTGAGTATAATTGTAATCTTCCAGTTTAGTTTTGGTGACAATACGGTTCTCATTGACACCGGCTTTTACTAAAATATCCTTAATAAAATTGGCTCTCGAAATTCCCAAACCAGAGTTGTTATCATTTTCTGAAGTATTTTCGTAACCAGTAATAATAAGTTCCTGATCTTGATTTTGACCAAGATAGTCCACAATTTGATCACTAAAATTGCTTAGTGCAGTTGGGACTAAGACATTTCCGTCTGCATTATTGATCTGAAGATTTTCTGAATATGAAAATAATTCTTGATCATTATTGTCTTTTGCGAATAATCCAACGCTCAAAGCGTTGGCTACGGCTAGGCTATCTTCATACGCCTTTTTTGCAATAGCCTCTGCTTCTTTATCAAGAGCTTCTTTAACTATTGTAGTGTTGGTATCTGTGTTTTTTGCACACCAATTACAGGAATAATACCACCATATTCCGAGCCATGCAAACAATAAAAATGTAAGTAACGAGATAAAGTTTTTCATATGTAGATGATTAGTGTTGGTATCTTAAAGTTATAAAAATGTTTATAATCAACCTATTATGAAGAATATATTCTATAGATTTATTAAAGAAAAAAGATTAATTGCAAAAAATTAAGCTGAAATACGTTTTAGAAAAAAATATTTTTTATAAATTCGCAAAGTATTTACAAAACGCAATGAAAAACTTACTTATACATCATCATCACCATATATTCGCTCAGGCGTGGTAGGTATGATGTGTATGTAATACAACAATATATAATAACCCGTTTGAGCAGTTCAAACGGGTTTTTTTTTGTAATAATCTATTGAACTGATCAAACACAACAACAAAAAGAGAATGTCAAAAATTAAAATTGCTATTCAAAAAAGCGGACGACTTAATGAGGATTCTGTCAAAATATTAAAAGATTGCGGTATTTCTATCGATAATGGAAAGGATCAATTAAAGGCCGAAACACGTAATTTCCCAATGGAAGTTATGTTTTTACGTAACGGTGATATACCTCAGTATCTAAGAGACGGAGTGGTTGATATTGCCATTATTGGAGAAAATGTACTTATAGAAAAAGGAAAGGATATCTCCGTTGTAGAGCGTCTTAATTTTTCTAAATGCAAAGTTTCTTTAGCCGTTCCCAAAGAGTTTGAATATAATTCTATTAATGACCTTGATGGTAAGAGGATTGCAACTTCGTATCCAAATACTGTGAATGAATATCTTAGAAAGAAAGGAATTTCAGCAGAGTTACACCAAATTTCGGGTTCTGTAGAAATAGCACCTAATATTGGTCTGGCAGATGCAATTTGTGATATTGTTTCTAGTGGTAGTACATTATTTAAAAATAACCTTAAAGAAGTCGAGGTAATGCTTACTTCTGAGGCAGTACTTGCAGTGTCTCCTAAAATCTCAGAAGAAAATAGAAGAACTCTTGAAAAGCTGCAGTTTAGAATCAAAGCAGTGCTTAAAGCTAGAAATTCTAAGTATGTATTGCTTAATGCACCTAATGATAAAATAGAAGATATAGTACGAATATTGCCAGGTATGCGTAGCCCCACAGTCTTACCATTAGCAGAAAAGGGATGGAGCTCAATCCATACCGTTGTTGAGAAAAATAAATTTTGGGATATTCTTGACGAATTGAAAGCTGAAGGAGCCGAAGGTATTTTAGTTTGCCCGATTGAGAAAATGGTATTGTAACTGGTTAAATGAAGGTGTTATGAATAAGATTTACAATCCAAACAGAGATTCTTGGTTAGAATTACTGAAACGACCAACACAAACGGTTGCAGATATAGAGGAAACAGTATTACAAGTTTTTAGTGAAGTCAAATCTGAAGGTGATATTGCCATTGACAGGTATACTCAAAAATTTGATAAGGTTGCACTTAAAGATATTTTGGTTGTTTCGGCTGAGATTGAAAAAGCTATCCAACTTGTAAGCAGTGAATTGAAAAACGCGATTATCTTGGCAAAATCTAATATTGAAGCTTTCCATAGCGCGCAAAAAACCGGTAAAGTTTCAGTTGAAACTATTAGTGGGGTCGAATGTTGGCAAGAGAAAAGACCTATTCAGAAAGTTGGTTTATATATTCCTGGTGGTACAGCACCTTTATTTTCAACAATTTTGATGTTGGCGGTTCCAGCAAATTTGGCTGGCTGTAAAGAAATCGTTCTTTGTACACCTCCGGATAGTGAAGGGAAAATTCACCCTGCAATTTTATATACTGCACACCTTTGCGGCGTTACCAAAATCTGCAAAGTAGGAGGTATCCAGGCGATTGCAGGAATGACTTTCGGAACCAAAACAATTCCGCAGGTATATAAAATATTTGGTCCAGGAAATCAATTTGTAACTGTTGCCAAGCAATTAGCTACAAAATATAATGTTGCGATAGATATGCCTGCTGGGCCAAGTGAATTATTAGTGGTTGCAGACGATACCGCTAACGCATCTTTTGTAGCTTCAGATTTATTGAGCCAGGCAGAACACGGTAGGGATAGTCAGGTGATTCTCGTTTCTACTTCAAAAGAGTTCATAGATAATGTAGAAGAAGAAATCACAAAACAACTCGATGTATTGCCAAGAAAAGAAATTGCAAGTGCAGCTATTGCAAACTCTAAATTGATTTATATAAAGGATGATAAAGAAGCATTGGATATAATTAATGAGTACGGTCCCGAACATTTTATCGTTTGTGTAGAGGATAGTGATTTCTATGTTGACAATATTGAAAATGCAGGTTCTGTGTTTATAGGAAATTATACTCCAGAGAGTGCAGGGGATTACGCTTCTGGAACTAATCATACGCTGCCAACAAATGGATACGCAAAGCAATACAGTGGTGTGAATTTGGACAGTTTCGTGAAATCAATGACATTTCAGAAAATATCAGATAAAGGGATTCAAACTATTGGTAATGCAATTGAACTTATGGCTGAAGCAGAAGGTTTACAAGCTCACAAGAATGCAGTTTCGTTACGATTAGAAAGTTTAAATAAGAAATAGCGGTGGCGGATATGAACAAAACACAATTTGATATAAATCAGCTAGTGCGTGAGAATGTACAAAGCTTAAAGCCCTATTCTTCGGCTAGAGATGAATATGTGTCTGATGGTTCAGAAATGATTTTTCTGGATGCTAATGAAAATCCATATGAAAATGGAGTGAACCGCTATCCAGATCCTCAACAACGCAATCTTAAAGCGGTTTTAGCAGAACAAAAAGGAGTCTCTGTTGAAAATATATTGTTAGGAAACGGAAGCGATGAAGTATTAGATCTATTGTTTAGAGCATTTTGTGAACCAAAAGTTGATAACATTATAACATTGCCACCTACCTATGGAATGTATAAAGTACTTGCAAATGTGAATAATATTGAAGAACGAGAGGTTTTATTAAAAAAAGGTTTTCAGCCAAATGTTTTAGGTGTTTTAGAAGCCAGTGATGCAAATACCAAGATCATTTTTCTTTGCTCACCTAATAATCCCACTGGGAATTCTTTTTCTGAAGAAAGTGTTATTCAAATTCTTGAAGATTTTAATGGTTTGATCGTGATTGATGAGGCGTATATTGATTTTTCAGATAAAGAAAGCTGGCTCAAAAAAATAGTCATGTATCCAAACCTTATAGTGACGCAAACATTGTCGAAAGCTTATGGATTAGCAGGAATAAGACTTGGGATTTGTTACGCTTCTGAAGAGGCAATCAATATTTTGAACAAAATAAAACCGCCTTATAATGTTAATGAATTAACTCAAAAGCGTGCATTAGAAAGAGTTCTGGATATAGATAAAGTTAATAATGAAGTTTCTAGCATTCTTAAGGAAAGAGAAAAATTGATTGTTTCTCTTCGAAATATCAATTGTGTAAAGGAAATATATAAAACTGATGCTAATTTTATTTTGGTAAAAATTGATGACGCAAACCTTAGGTATAATCAATTATTAAAAATGGGTATCGTAATACGTAACCGAAGCTCACAACCTTTGTGTGAGAATACACTTAGATTTACCGTAGGAACAGCAATTGAAAACAAAAAATTAATAGAAGGATTAAAACAATTATAAAAAAGCCTTAGTTCCCTTTTCTTTATGAGAAAGGGCTAGGGTAAGGGCTTATGAAAAAGAAAGTATTATTTATAGATCGAGACGGAACAATCATCAAAGAAACTGTAGATGAACAGATAGATGCATTTGAAAAAATGATATTCTATCCCAAAGCATTTACTTATTTGGGAAAAATTGCGCAGGAATTGGATTATGAGCTTGTTATGATAACTAACCAGGATGGTCTGGGAACAGATTCTTTTCCAGAGGATACCTTTTGGCCTGTACATAATTTTATCATGACCTCTTTTGAAAACGAAGGAGTAGTATTTGATAAAGTGTTTCTAGACAGAACATTTCCGCATGAAAATGCAAATACCAGAAAGCCAGGCACTGGATTGTTAACTGAATTTTTTTCTGAGGAATATGATTTAGAAAATTCTTTTGTTATTGGAGATAGATTAACTGATATGGAGTTGGCAAAAAACCTTGGTTCTAAAGGGATATTTATTAATGACAATACCAATTTAGGAACTGGTGAAATCACAATAAAAAGAGAAGAACTAAATGGTCATATTGCTTTAGAAAGTAATGATTGGCAAAAAATCTATGAGTTCTTAAAATTAGATGATAGGGTAGCTGAAATTTCTAGAAAAACCAATGAAACTGATATCTATATCAAACTCAACCTGGACGGAACGGGTAAAAGTAATATTAGTACTGGTCTGGAATTTTTTGATCATATGTTAGACCAAATTGCTCGTCATGGGCAAATGGATTTGGATGTGACTGTAAAAGGAGATTTAGAAGTAGACGAGCATCATACTATTGAGGATACTGCAATTGCACTTGGAGAGGTTTTTAGTAGTGCATTAGATAACAAACTAGGAATAGAGCGCTATGGTTTTTGTTTACCCATGGATGATTGTCTTGCACAAGTGGCCATAGATTTTGGGGGTAGAAATTGGTTAGTTTGGGAAGCAGAATTCAATAGAGAGATGATCGGTAAAATGCCGACAGAAATGTTTTTCCATTTTTTCAAGTCGTTTACCGACGGTGCAAAAGCTAATTTGAATGTAAAAGCAGAAGGAACTAACGAACATCATAAGATCGAAGCGATTTTTAAAGCCTTTGCTAAAGCAATAAAAGTGGCTGTAAAGCGTGATCCAGATAAAATGATTCTACCAAGTACAAAAGGAGTATTATAAAATGAAAATAGTTATAATTAATTACGGAGCAGGAAATATTCAATCCATAAAATTTGCAATTCAACGATTGGGATATGAAGCTGTATTAAGTAATGACCCTGAAGAAATAAAGGCAGCAGACAAAGTAATTTTTCCAGGTGTTGGAGAAGCCAGTAGTGCAATGGGAAAGCTAAAGGATTCAGGATTAGATACATTGGTTCCTAAATTAAAACAACCAGTATTAGGGATATGTTTAGGGATGCAGTTAATGTGTAATTATACTGAAGAGGGAGATACTGAAGGTCTTGGTATTTTTGATGTTGATGTAATACGATTTAATCATGGTGTAAAAGTACCTCAAATTGGGTGGAATCAAATAGAATCACTTAAATGCCCTTTGTTTGATGGTGTAACCGAAAAGGATTATATCTATTTGGTACATAGTTATTATGCTCCAGTTACTAAAAATACAGTAGCTAAAACTTATTATGGAGTTGACTATAGTACCGCATTACAAAAAGATAATTTTTATGGAACTCAGTTTCACCCAGAAAAGAGTAGTGAAGTAGGAGAGAAAATTCTTTTGAATTTCCTTAGTATTAAGTAAGGAGTATGAGCAGGCAGAAACTCAAAAAAAGAGTTTATTCACTTTTTAAGCATAGCGAATGGATCAACAACTGAACTTGAAACTCAATTAATTTTAATCGTAAGATTAAGTTTTGTTCCAAAAGAAGAAATAGAAGAATTATTAAAATTATGTAGCGAAATTAAGAAGATGAGTTATGCTCTTCAAAGGAGTATTGAGAAAACTTAATACTTTGTACTATGGTTACTTAATACAATTGATAAAAATGAGAATAATACCGGCAATAGATATTATAGATGGAAAATGTGTTCGCCTTTCTAAGGGGGATTATAACACTAAGAAAATATACAACGAAAATCCGCTTGAAGTAGCAAAAGAGTTCGAAGCACATGGTATTCAGTATTTACATTTGGTTGATCTTGATGGCGCAAAGTCTAAGCATATTGTTAATCATAAAGTATTAGAGCAAATTGCTACTAAAACTGGTTTAAATATCGACTTTGGAGGTGGACTGAAAACAGATGAAGACCTTAGAATAGCATTTGAAAGTGGAGCGAATCAGATTACTGGAGGAAGTATCGCGGTGAAAAATCCTGAAATTTTTAAATCTTGGTTACAAAAATTTGGTGCCGATAAGATTATTCTTGGCGCAGATGCTAATAACGAGAAGATCGCAATTAGCGGATGGCAGGAAGAAAGTGATAAAGAACTAATTCCCTTTGTTCATGAATATCAGAAACAAGGGATTTCGTATGTGATTTGTACCGATATTAGTAAGGACGGAATGTTACAAGGCCCATCTTTTGATTTGTATAAAAGAATTCTGAATGAAATTAATGATCTAAAACTAATAGCTTCTGGAGGTATTTCTACTTTTGAGGAGTTACCAAAATTGGCAGAACTTGGTTGTGAGGGAACCATAATCGGAAAAGCAATCTATGAAAATAGAATAAGTTTAAAGGAGTTAGAAAGTTATATTTTAAATAAATAATATGAACGAAAATAATAGTTTAAGTTGGGAGGATTTCTCCAAAGTAGAGATGCGTATAGGGACTATTATTTCGGCAGAAATATTTAAAGAAGCTAGAAACCCTGCTTACAAGATTACAATTGACTTCGGATCATTTGGTATGCGTAAAACATCTGCGCAGATCACAGAATTATATGCTCCGGATGAAATTATAGGTCGTCAGGTGGTAGCAGTAATAAATTTTCCACCGAAACAAATAGCTACTATGATGAGTGAATGCTTGGTATTAGGTGGACTAGGAGGAGAAAAGGAAGTAATATTGATTCAACCGGATCGCAAGGTTGAAAACGGAACTAAAATAGGATAGATTAAATGTTAACAAAGAGAATTATACCATGTCTTGATATAAAAAATGGACGTACCGTAAAAGGTGTCAATTTTGTAGATTTAAGAGACGCCGGTGACCCAGTAGAATTAGCAGATATATATTCTAAAGCTGGAGCAGATGAATTAGTGTTTTTGGATATTTCTGCCACAGAAGAAAGACGTAAAACACTGGCCAATCTTGTACTTAGGGTTGCCGAAAAAGTGAATATTCCTTTTACAGTTGGTGGTGGTATATCGTCAGTTGAAGATGTTGATATTTTATTGCAAAATGGTGCAGATAAAGTATCTGTAAATTCATCAGCCGTAAAAAATCCGCAATTAATTAATGACTTAGCCGCCAAATTTGGAAGTCAATGTATTACAGTTGCAATTGATGCTAAACAAATAGATGAAGAGTGGAAAGTACATTTGGTAGGTGGAAAAGTGCCAACAGAATTAAATTTGTTTGATTGGGCAAAAGAAGTTGAGCAACGTGGTGCGGGAGAAATCCTATTTACATCAATGGATCATGATGGTACCAAGGATGGTTTTGCAAATAAGGCATTGTCCAGACTATCAAGAGAGCTCAATATCCCAATTATTGCTTCTGGGGGAGCTGGTAATGTGTCTCATTTTGTAGACACATTTATAGAAGGAGAAGCAGATGCAGCACTAGCTGCTAGTGTTTTTCATTTTAAAGAAATAGAAATTAAAGATTTAAAACAAGAATTACAGGATAATAATATTCCTGTTCGATTATAGTAATATGAAAATAAATTTCGATAAAAATAGTGATGGATTGGTACCTGCAATAATTCAGGATACAACCACAAAGAATGTACTAATGCTTGGGTACATGAACAAAGAAGCTTACGAGAAAACATTAGAAACTAAAAAAGTAACTTTTTTTAGCCGCTCTAAACAAAGGTTATGGACAAAAGGAGAAGAAAGTGGTAACATTTTGAATCTTGTGGACATAAAGAATGATTGTGATCAGGATACTTTGTTGATTTTGGTTGATCCGGTAGGTCCAACTTGTCATAAAGGGTCAGATACGTGCTGGAATGAGAATAATGAGCAATCTTTTGGATTTTTGTCAGAATTGGAACGGGTTATCCAAAATCGAAAGGAAAATCAAGATAATGACAAATCTTATGTAGCATCATTATTTAAAAAGGGAATTAACAAAGTGGCTCAAAAAGTAGGAGAAGAGGCGGTAGAGGTCGTTATTGAAGCCAAAGATGATAATGAAGAATTGTTTTTAAATGAAAGTGCAGATCTACTGTTTCATTATTTAATATTATTACAAGCAAAGGGGTATAAACTCATTGATATTGTTGAGGTTCTGGAATCAAGGACTTAAAAAGATTGTTTTAACTAAAAACTTAGTCGAAAGTGTATTTGTTTAGTTTGAATTTTATATTTTCGCATTCTTAAAACCAATAAATTTTGAAAACAGGGGGAAAAAGGCTAGGTGCTTTGGGGAAACAACTGGCTATAATACTTATACTGTCGTTATTTAATTATCATTCATACTCTCAGTGTACCGCAATTGAAACTACCTTTGAGGTATGCGATATGGCGACAATAGATTCTGATATAGATGGTACTCCAGATGGAATTGTTAATCTTTATGATGTAACAGGTACCAGCTTGGCAGATGGTATTTGGTCAACAGCACTAAATAATGCCATAGTTATAGACCAAACGAATGGGGATTTGTATACATGGGAGTTACGTAATTCATCTGAAGATGTAGCGGATTATATTTTTAATCTTACAAGTCCCACTTGTCCAGATCCGTTAAGAATAGTTAATATAGTTCTTGGGCCATACTCTGGAATGGCGCCACCACCAGATCCCGATGATATCAACTATTATATGTGTAGTAGTGATATCTTAGACTTATCAACCGTTTTGGTGTCTAATGAAACTACTCCGGCAGCACATATTAATGGTACATGGAATCTTGTTTCTAATCCAACGGGATCAGCGATATTAGCTGAAAATCAATTTGCTGCTGCTGTTGCCTACCAACCAGGTTTGCCTAGAATAGATCAGGACATATATGAACTGACATATACAGTACCAGGTATTTTACCTTGCGCCCCATCAGCAATTACTAATGTTAAGATAGCTGTAGTTAGGCAAGTATTTGCAGGAGCACCGGCAGAAGTGCTGATCTGTGAAAGCGAAGTAATAGCAGGAGATTATGATGCAGACATAGATGTTAGAGATGATCCGTATCTAGTTGGTGAAGATATAGAAGGGTTCTGGGATGCGGAATTTGCGGGAAACGGAAATAGTTTGATTATTAACATCAAAGATTTGTATAATGATCTTACTAATAACGGAGCCAATCCTAGGTTCGGTTGTGAAACATTTAGTTATACATATACGGTAGAAAGAAGATCAGTAGTATGTATTGATGATCAATCTACGGTTACTTTTACTGTTTACGAAGAATTAAGACCTTTCCAACAGAATGTTTTTCCTGAGGAGTGTAGATTAAAAGTAGATGACCCTACGCAGACCATCAATCTATTTGATCTTATCCAGTTTACTGATGGTTTTATTTATAATGATGATACCTATACACATTGGGAGTTTTTATCTGGTCCAAGTGACTTAGGTTTGGTTGTCAAAAGGCAATCTAATCCTTCAAATCCAGTAGAACTTACTTGTATTGCCGATCCAGCAATATCGGATCCTAATTTGGAAGCACCATACTATGATGCTGATGCTCCTGTTACTATTAATGGAGTCCAAGCAGGAGAGTATCGTTTTAAATATATTGTATGTCCAGATATAAATGGATGCCCCAATGCAGATCATCCTTGTCCACGTCTGGAAACAGAAGTAGTTTTAATTATTCTCCCTGAAGACTATGCAGGAGAGAATACTTCAGGTTTAAAACTATGCGAATCACAAGAGGAAGTAGATTTAAGAAGTTTACTTAATACCAATGGTATTGATACTGTTGTAAATACTGGAACATGGCGAAATGAAGCAGGAGAGATAATAGATAATACTTTTGTGTTTCCGGATATAGAGAATGATCAAACATTTGCATTTTCATACACCACAGAACTTGCAGGTTGTATTGATAGTACTAACTTAACATTTACCATCAATAAATTGCCAAATGCTGGCGAAAATGGAGAAGCCACCGTTTGCTCTGATAATCTTACGGTGACCTTGTTTGATCAATTAGGAGGAGCTCCAGATACTACAGGAACATGGTTTGGGCCAAATGGTTATACTTCTACAGATCATCTGGGTGTTTTTGATGCCTCTGATAATACGCTTCCAATTTTAGGAGAAGGAGAATTCATTTATATAGTTCCTGCCAGGGAAAGTTGCCTAGATGAAGATCGTGCTTCTGTCATTATTACTATTATAGAACCGGTTGAAATTGGAAATGATGTTAATGAAACGTTTTGCAAACTAGATGGTCGCGTAAACCTATTTTCTTTGTTAGATAGAGATACTGTGCTTACTGGAGTTTTTGAAGACACAGATGGTACTGGGGCATTAACATCTGATGGAGTACTGGAATTTGAAACCTTGACAAACGAGATTTATAATTTTAGGTATATAGTAACCAATACAGCGCCATGTGATGAGTCTTCATTAAATGTTGCCATACAAATTATAGAATTACCAATTCCAAATGTGCCTTCACAGGAGTTTTGTATTCTAGACGCTAAGAGATTAGAAGATATCGAAGTAGATGTGTTGAACTTTAATTGGTATAATACTTTAGAAAGTGAAACACCAATAGTAAACAATCCGTTATTGTTTGATAATGATATATATTATATAGCCAATATAGATGTAAACAATTGTGAATCTGAACGGCTACCGGTTTTAATAGATATTTTAAATACCGGAGAACGATTTTCAAATAGAGATTTATGCACATTGGATTTTCAAGATGGGGTTTCTCCTAATGGTGATAATCAAAACGACACATTTGATTTGTTAATTGAAGGAGTGTATAATATCCCCGAAGCATTTCCTGATTTTGACTTAAAAATATATAACAGATATGGTAGTCTGGTTTACGAAGGAAGACGAGATACTAATGAGTTTAGAGGAGAGAGTAATATTTCTGTAAGATTAGGAGATGACCTTCCTTCTGGAACATACTTTTATATTTTCAATCCAAACTTTGAAAACAACTTACCAATTCAAGGAAGTTTTTACCTAAGCAGATAAACCATGAAGTTAAATTTAGTATTTATAATTACCATCGTTTTCTGCTCGGTAACATTTGCACAGCAGGAACCCCAGTACTCTCAATATATGTATAATATGAGTACGGTTAACCCTGGCTATGTTACTGCCCAAAGAGGATTAGTTTCGACAGGGCTTTTATATAGGAAACAATGGACCGCCATTGAAGGATCTCCACAAACTGCAAATGTTTTTGGTAATATCCCAATGAATGAAAAAATAGAATTGAGTGTTAATTATGTGAATGACCAAATTGGTGATGCTATCCCGGTAACCAATGATTATTTTAATGTTGATTTTGCGTATATCACCAGAATTTCGGATCAAGTTAAATTGTCTTATGGTCTAAAGGCTGGAATTAATAATTTTAAAATAGATCCTTCTGGATCTGATGTAGCAAATGATCCGGCATTTGCAGATAATACTTCTACAACGCAGCTTAATATTGGTGCAGGATTATTCCTATTTACGCATAATTTTTATGCCGGTGTTTCTTCCCCTAATTTGTTGCCAAGTGATGTTGATATCAATGGTATTGGAGTTACAGAAAGCAAAACACATTTATACGGGGTTGCGGGTTATGTTTTTGATTTTATTGATGAGGTAAAGTTAAAACCTTCATTAGTTGTTAAGCAGGTAATAGATTCACCGCTAACCTTTGACATATCGTTGAACTCATTGATCTATGATAAATTCGAGTTAGGGTTTTCATATAGATATACTGATGCATTTATTGCGTTGGCCGGCTTTAATATTACACAAAACCTAAAAATAGGATACTCCTATGACTTTAGTGTAAGTGATCTTAGCGGTTATAACAATGGAAGTCATGAAATTGTATTACTTTATAATTTTGATCTTCTGAAATTTGGTA
The DNA here is from genome assembly GCA_947500545.1 of uncultured Aquimarina sp. Taxonomy (GTDB): domain Bacteria; phylum Bacteroidota; class Bacteroidia; order Flavobacteriales; family Flavobacteriaceae; genus Aquimarina. The sequence continues at coordinate 386,601 of CANMSO010000001.1, forward strand.
ATAAATATACATCTCCAAGATTTTTCTAGATGATAAAAACAAAAATAATAATAGTAGTAATACTGATGACTCAGTTAACATTTGCTCAGAATAAAAGTAGAGCAGACCGTTTTTTTGAGCAAGGAGATTATATCAATGCCGCTTTGGAGTATGAGGAGGAGTTAAATCGCGAAGGGTACACGAAACATATAGTAAAGAATATCACAACTTCTTACTATAATACTTTTCAGTTTCGACAAGCATATCGTTATTTAAAGGTATTGACTTCAGGTAAGTTTTATGATAAGGACAAGTCATATGATAATACCTATGATTTTATGATGTATCACGTTCTTTCTGCTCTTGGTGAGTACGAAAAGTCTGTTGAATTTCTTGCCAAGTATGAGATAGATGAATTGGAAGAAGATTTTGATAAATCTAGAGCGATCTCTATTATTGAAGACTTTAAGCTAAAAGATGATGATTATACAATCAAAAGTGTGAAGTTTAATTCTGAAGCTTCAGAATTTGGAGCGCTAAAAAAAGATAGTACAGTTTATTTTACTACAGATAGAAAACCATATAGTACTTTGGATAAAGATTACAAATGGACACATCGTCCGTTTTTGGATATATACAAAGTAAAAGTTGACCAGAATAATAATCCCATTTCTGATATCGAAGCAATTTCAAAAGAAATTAATTCTAAACTTCATGAAGGTAATTTTTGTTTTACAGAAGATGGGAATATAATGTATTTATCAAAAAGTAATTCTGAAAAAGGAAAGAAAAAGTTTGATAGTATCAAGAATAACTCAATTCATTTGTATAAAGCAACAAAAAATGATGAAGGATGGGGTAACCCTGAAAAATTGGAGTTTAATGATGTGAATTATTCTATTGAACATCCTGCTTTAAATTCCAAAAATAATAAATTGTATTTTGCATCTAATATGCCTGGTGGACATGGTGATTTTGATATTTATTATGTAGATGTAAATCTTGATGGGACATATGGTGAACCTGTAAATCTTGGACCAACTATAAACACAAAGAATAGGGACCAATTTCCTTATGTTTCAAAAGATGGACATTTGTTTTTCTCCTCAAATGGGCATTTGGGATTAGGGATGATGGATATATTTGTTTCCGAGTTAAAAGGAGATGAATTTACTGAACCTATAAATTTAGGAGCACCAATTAACTCAAGTTTTGACGATTTTTCAATTTCCTATTCTAATGATACTGATGGCTTTTTTGCTTCAAATCGTAAGAAGGTAGGGGATGATATTTATTCATTTTCTCAAATAGGAGAAATCTTTCCACGAGAGTATATTGCTCATTTTGAAGTAAAAGATTTTGCAACCGATAATTATGTTGAAAATTCTGATGTCGTGCTTTATAACGATGACAATGAAAAAGTCTATGAAAGTCAATTAGACTCTATTGCTAGATTTGACCTAAAGGTTTTTCCCGGGAGGTATAATTTTAAGGCTTCAGCAGAAGGTTACAAAACCAGAACCAAACCAGTTTCTGTAAAAGAAAAAGATGAAGCGACATATATAATTTATTTGGATAGAGAAGCAAAGAAGAAAGAAATAATAGCTTCATCCCAAGAATCTAATGAAAATAATAAAGTAAGAATTAAGGATAGTATTAATATTATTGAAAAGGTAAATATTACCAATATTACTACAGAAACTAATTCAGAAAAAAGGAAAGAAGAAATCTCAAAAGCAAAGCTAAGAGAAATGCTTCTTGCTGATAAAGACGGTCCTCCGGTGATAGAAAAGAATGGAAAACTGTATTTTAAGATGCCGCCAATCCATTTTGATTATGATAAATGGAATATTAGATCAGATTCAAAGAAGGTTTTGGATAAATTAGCCTTAAAACTCGAGAAATATAAGACAGTATATATTAAAATTAGCTCGCATACCGATAGTAGAGGTACGGTTTCTTATAATCAAGTACTGTCAGAAAAAAGAGCAGAGTCAACGCGTAATTATTTGGCATTGGTTGGATACGTAAATGCAAGAAGAATGCAATTTGTTGGATTTGGTGAATCTGAACCAATTATTAATTGTGATAATAAGGTTTGTACAGAAGAAGATCATCAAACGAATAGGCGTAGTGAGTTTGAAATTGTTAAGTTCTAGAGTAAGTTTTCAACAACAAAAATTTCAATTTTTAGGTTTACTATTTCTTAATTACGCACAAACAAAATACTCAGCTACTAAAGAGTTGTTTTCTAATAAATTAAATTGTACTTTTGCACTCCTTTTTAGCGAGTAAGAGAATGTAAAAAGGTATGATTTAATATAAACTAACGCTTCTGTATAATTTTCGTCTTGATTCTCAAAGATATATAGAATACAAATTTTATCTTCAATGTCTGAAGAAACAAAAAACACAGACGTTCAGGAAGTAGAAACTGAAAAAGTATCTGCACCACAAGCAAACCCTGAACAATTTCTAAAAGAATTTAACTGGCACAACTACGAAGAAGGAATTGATCCTATCGAAGATTCAAAACTTGAAGAGTTTGAAAAATTGGTTGCTGAAAACTTTGTAGACACTTTAAATGACGAAGTAGTAATGGGAACAGTAATTAATATTACTGATCGTGATGCTATTATTGACATTAATGCAAAAAGTGAAGGTGTTATATCACTAAATGAGTTCCGTTACAATCCGGATCTTAAAGTTGGTGATAAGGTAGAGGTTTTAATTGATGTGCGTGAAGACGCTACAGGTCAATTAATTTTATCTCACCGTAAAGCTCGTGTAATCAAAGCATGGGATAGAGTAAATGCTGCACATGATACAGGTGAAATCGTAAATGGTTTTGTTAAGTGTAGAACAAAAGGTGGTATGATCGTAGACGTATTTGGTATCGAAGCGTTCTTGCCAGGTTCTCAGATTGACGTTAAGCCAATCCGTGATTATGATGCTTATGTTGGTAAAACAATGGAATTTAAAGTTGTGAAAATCAACCATGAATTCAAAAATGTTGTTGTATCTCACAAAGCGCTTATCGAAGCTGATATCGAAGAACAGAAAAAAGAAATTATTGGTCAATTAGAAAAAGGTCAAGTATTAGAAGGTACGGTTAAGAATGTTACTTCTTACGGTGTATTTGTTGATCTTGGTGGAGTTGACGGTCTTATTCATATTACAGACCTTTCTTGGTCAAGAATTAACCATCCAAACGAGATTGTTGAACTTGATCAGAAATTGAACGTAGTAATCTTAGACTTTGATGAGGCTAAGACACGTATCCAATTAGGTCTTAAACAACTTAAACCTCACCCATGGGAAGCTCTTGATAAAGAACTTAAAGTAGGTGACAAAGTAAAAGGTAAAGTTGTTGTTATTGCAGATTACGGTGCGTTTATTGAAGTAGAAGAAGGAGTAGAAGGATTAATTCACGTTTCTGAAATGTCATGGTCTACACACTTACGTTCTGCACAAGATTTTGTAAAAGTAGGAGATCAAGTAGAAGCAGTAATTCTTACTCTTGATAGAGAAGAACGCAAAATGTCTCTTGGTATTAAGCAATTGACACCAGATCCATGGACTGATATCACTACTAAGTACCCTGTAGGTTCTAAGCACTCTGGTATTGTACGTAATTTTACAAACTTTGGTGTATTCGTAGAACTTGAAGAAGGTATTGACGGATTAATTTATATTTCAGATCTTTCTTGGACTAAGAAAATTAAGCACCCATCAGATTTTACTAATGTTGGTGATACACTTGATGTTGTTGTTCTTGAATTAGATGTTGAAGGACGTAAATTAAGTCTTGGTCATAAGCAAACTGAGGATAACCCTTGGGATAAGTATGAGACTGAGTTTGGTTTAGGGACTAAGCATACTGCAACAATTGGAGAGATGGTAGACAAAGGTGCTACAATTGACTTCAATGAAGATATCGTTGCTTTTGTTCCATCTCGTCATCTTGAAAAAGAAGATGGAAGCAAACTTAAGAAAGGTGATGAGGCAGAATTCCAAATTATTGAATTTAGTAAAGAATTCAAGAGAGTGGTAGCATCTCATACAGCTTTATTTAAGGAAGAAGAAGCTAAGATCGTAAAACAAGCAGCTAAGAAAGCAGCTTCTGTAAGTTCATCAGAGAAAACAACTCTTGGTGATATCGATGCTTTAGCAGATCTTAAAGCTAAAATGGAAAAAGGAGGGAAGTAATAATTTCTCGACATTTTTTGATATAAAAACCGCTCTTTTGAGCGGTTTTTTTGTTTTCATGCGCCTCGTTTTTTTAATTTCTTATTTAAAAAAACTAATGAACAGGACCTAATAGAATAATTGCAAATTTTCATTACTTTTGTATACCAAATATCCATTTGGAGGTTATGAGTCAAAAAACTTTACTTAGTGCAAAAGAGATAGGTATTATTCTGCACCGTTTGGCTTGTCAATTAATAGAAAATCATACAGACTTTAAGAATACAGTTCTAATAGGAGTGCAACCCAGAGGAGTCTATTTGGCCAATCGTATAAAACAGATTTTGGTAGAGGATTATCAACTTACCGATGTAAAACTTGGCTATCTAGATATCACCTTCTACAGAGATGATTTCAGAAGAGGAGAGAAACCACTAGAAGCAAATAAAACACATATTGATTTTGTTGTAGAAGATAAAAGAGTAGTGTTTATTGATGATGTGTTGTATACCGGGAGAAGTATAAGAGCAGCATTAACGGCAATGCAATCGTTTGGTAGGCCGTTGGAGATTGAACTATTAACATTGATAGATAGACGCTTTAGTAGACATTTACCTATTCAGCCCGATTACAGAGGGCGACAGGTTGATGTTATAAATCAAGAAAAAGTGAAGGTGAATTGGATAGAGAATGAAGGTGAAGATGCTGTATATTTAATAAGTAAATAGAATAGAAGGTTTTTAAAACCATAAATTGAGAATTAAAAATGAGCGAATTAAGTGTAAATCACTTACTAGGAATAAAATACTTAAACAAAGAGGATATTAATCTCATCTTTGAAACTGCAGATCATTTTAAAGAGGTTATTAATAGGCCAATTAAAAAAGTTCCGTCGCTTAGAGATATTACGATTGCAAATTTATTTTTTGAAAATAGCACTAGAACCAGGTTGTCATTTGAATTAGCAGAAAAAAGACTTTCTGCAGATGTAATTAATTTTTCGGCAGCTTCTTCTTCTGTAAAAAAAGGAGAGACGCTTATAGATACGGTTAATAATATCCTTTCTATGAAGGTTGATATGGTAGTGATGAGACACCCTAACCCTGGCGCAGGTGTGTTTCTTTCTAAGCATGTAGATGCGAGTATTGTAAATGCTGGAGATGGAGCTCACGAGCACCCCACTCAAGCCTTATTGGATTCGTATTCTATAAGAGAACGACTAGGAGAAGTTGAAGGAAAAAAAATAGTAATCGTAGGAGATATTTTGCATTCTAGAGTAGCGTTATCTAATATTTTTGCCTTAAAATTACAAGGAGCAGAGGTAAAAGTATGTGGGCCAAAAACACTAATACCTAAATATATTGATAAACTTGGGGTAGAGGTTGAAACAGATCTTAAAAAAGCCTTAGAGTGGTGCGATGTGGCAAACATGTTGCGAGTACAGAATGAAAGAATGGAAATTAGTTATTTTCCGACAACAAGAGAATACACACAACAATTTGGGGTAAACAAAAAGTTATTGGATAGTCTGGATAAAGAGATTGTAATTATGCACCCAGGACCTATCAATCGTGGAGTAGAAATCACGAGTGATGTTGCTGATTCTAAACAAGCCATTATATTGGATCAGGTACAGAATGGAGTTGCAGTAAGAATGGCAGTAATATATCTTTTAGCTTCAAAAATTAAACGGTAACTTATGATTTTTAACAAAGAAGGTTCTACAACCATAATTACACAAGAAAAAACTACTGTTATTGAGTTCGTAAAAAGACTTGAAGACAAATATGAATCCCTGAAAAGCGATAATATTATTGTTAATTTGTTTTCGCTAAAACAAATTTCAGTGGCGGATATCAATGAATTTTTAAGAATTTCTAACAAACATAAGAGTGCCAGGCGTTCCTTTGTTATTGTTACAAATAAAGTTTCATTTGATGAAGTGCCAGGAGAGATTACTATTGTTCCAACATTACAAGAGGCATATGACTTGGTCGAAATGGAAGAAATAGAAAGAGATCTTGATTTTTAGGAAAAAGATTTTTTGTAATTATACCGATTTTTTTTCGTCTTACAATTTATGAATAAAATTGCCCCACTTGTAACGATGATGTGTTTTCTGGTTTTTAGTAATTTCACAATTGCTCAGGATTGGAAGTACGACTTTGAAAAGGCTAAAATAATAGCTAAAGAAAAAAATCAAAATATTATATTATTTTTTACTGGATCGGATTGGTGTCCTCCTTGTATTAAATTAGAAAGGAATGTGTTTTCTGATGAAGAATTTAGGAAATTCGCCGATCAAAAATTTGTTTGGGTGAAGGCAGATTTTCCGAAAAGGAAGAAAAATAGGCTTTCGGAAGCGCAGAAGAAGAAAAATGAAATCTTAGCGGATAAATATAATAGGAAGTGGGTGTTTCCGGTTATTTTGGTGTTGGATAAAGAAGGTGAAGTATTAGGAGTAACAGGATACAGAAGAGATTTGAAGGCTGCGGGTTACATTTCCTTGCTTACCACTTTTGATTCTTTTGGAAGATAGATTGCTTTATAAGTGCTATTGAGGTATATTAAAAATCTTATTAATTAAGAGGAAGAATAATTTTGAAACTTACAATTTTAGGTTGCTATTCTGCAACACCCCGTACATTTACCAATCCTACTTCTCAGGTTTTAGAAATAAATAACCATATTTTTTTAATTGATTGCGGAGAAGGAACGCAGGTAGAATTACGACGAAACAAGATTAAATTTTCCAGAATAAAACATGTATTTGTATCTCACTTACATGGAGATCATTTTTTTGGATTGATTGGTTTGGTATCTACGTTTAGACTATTAGGCAGGGATACTCCTCTTCATATTCATGGACCTAAAGGTCTTAAAGAAGTAGTAACGTTGCAATTAAAGCTTTCTAATTCTTGGACTGATTACCCTTTACATTTTCATGAACTTACTAACACAGAATCTGAGGTGATTTTTGAGGATGAAAAGGTTGTTGTTAAGACGATACCTTTGCAACATAGGGTGTATTGTAATGGCTTTCTATTTCAAGAAAAACCGGGAGATAGAAAACTATTAATGGGTAAAGTACAAAATTATAATATAGACATTGCTTATTATCGTGCAATTAAGAAAGGAAAAGATGTAGTTTTGGATGACGGTACGGTGATTTCTAATCAGGAATTAACAGATGACCCTAAACCTGTAAAAAGTTATGCCTATTGTAGTGATACTAGGTATGATGAAAAGAAGGTCCCTTTGATTGAAGGTGTAACAGTATTGTATCATGAATCTACATTTCTAGAGAGTCACAAGCACCTATGTGAAAAAACGGGGCACAGCTCTGCAGCAGAAGCAGCGACTATTGCGAAGAAGGCGAAAGTTGGGACATTATTATTAGGCCATTATTCTACACGATATGAAAATATCGAATTGTTTAGAGAAGAGGCGAAAACTATCTTTAGTAATGTCGAAATAGCAGATGATGGGAAAGTATTCGATTTTTGATGCTATAAAAATCTTTGGTAAAGTTAATTTCTACATTCCAAAATAGGTAAATTGCAGAATTAATTGCTGTTATGAATAGAGATCTCACAAATTATAGAAAATCGTACGAAAAGAGTTTTCTTGAAGAGGAAAACTTATCAGATTCACCATTTCAACTTTTTTCAGAATGGTTCAAGGAAGTAGAAGGAACTGGTGGCGTTGAAGAGGTAAATGCGATGACGATAACAACTACGGGATTAGATGGTTTTCCTAAATCTCGCATTGTGTTGTTAAAACACTTTGACGAAGAAGGATTGATTTTCTACACCAATTATGATTCAGAAAAAGGAAGAGCTATAGCAAGTAATAATAAAGTATGCATCTCATTTTTCTGGCCAAATTTAGAACGACAGATTATAATTAAAGGTATTGCTGAAAAGGTAGAAAAAGAGAAAAGTGAAACGTATTTTGGCTCTAGACCAAAAGGAAGTCAGCTTGGGGCATGGGCTTCAAATCAAAGTGAAATAATTGAGTCACGAGAAGTGCTAGAAGATAAGCTTAAGTCATTAAAAGTAGAATATAAGGATAAAAAGATACCGAAACCTCCTTTTTGGGGCGGTTATTGTGTGAAACCTGTAGAATTTGAGTTCTGGCAGGGCAGGGCAAACCGACTACATGATCGTATTAGATTCTTACTTGATAATGATAATAGTTGGATTATTAGCAGATTGTCTCCATGAATAATGTTACATAATAACAAAACTTGATCTTCTGTTCTTTTGATATTGATCTTCAGAACAGTCTTGACCATCTTTACAGTCATTTACGGGTCTACTTTCTCCAAAACCTACATAAGAGAGAATTCTGTTTTCAGAGATGTTTTTGCTTAATAAATAGTTATAGATAGATTCAGCTCTCTTTTGAGATAGTGTCAAATTATAATTTTCACCTCCACGACTATCGGAGTGTGTTTCTATTTTAATAATCATATCTGGATAATCATCCTTCATAATAGAAACTACTTTGTCTAATTCTACCTCTGCTTTTTCAGTAATATCCCATTTGTCAAAGTCAAAATAGATTTCGTTTAAATTAATAAGATCATTAATTGTCTTACTTAATTTACTGTCAGAATTTAGTGGAGATTCAGGACCTTTGTTAGACTTAACAATATCTCCAGGGGTAATACCTCCGCTATCTGTACTATTAGCTTTCCTTCTTTTGTCAAAATCTCCAGGTTGTACTTGTGCTAAATCACCTTCAAATTGCTTTTTAGGAATAGATACAAGACGGTTTGCAAAAGGACAATTTAGTTCGCTGATATCTATCGCAAGCTTGAACTGATAGTAATCAGGTAAATCACATTTATTAATATGGTTATATCCTTCAGAGTATTTTGTGGTCTCATTTAAAGTTCCATTAAATTCTGCCGTAACTGGTTGGTCTACTACCAAAATATCATCAATAGAGTCAATAGATTCACAACTGGTATCCACGACTACATTGTAACTAATATCAAAAGGTTCGCTATCAGTTTTAACCATTTTATTAGGAACGGTTAAGCTTAATGTCCTTGACGCAGCGTCAAATTTTGCTTTGATCTTTTTAGAAGGTAACACTAGTGATTTTTCAGAAAAAATAACATTTTTAGGTAAAACATCTTTTATGACTGTATTCTTTGCGTCATCATTACCGTCATTATATATAGTAAGATTATATGTTATTTCCTGTTTTGGTGATAAAACATCATCAGGGTGTACAAAGCTGTTATCCGCATATTTTGATCTTTTGATAATGTGAATAGCTGGTTCATATATATCTACACTAAATGCAACCGCCATAACAGAGTAACCGTCATTATCTGTGGATAATCTAAATTTTGCTTCGGTCTGGTTATTTCCTATAATGCTGTTTCTAATATTTTTAATGTCGAATAAATCGGCATCATATCCTAAAGTATTTTGACTAGCCGGTACTCGGGTCTTAACATTTCTACCATTTTCAGTAATGTTTGCATTAAAGAAATTGTTCATAGGATTTGTGCCATCAGCAAGACTTTTATATTTATTAGTCTCGTTTGACATCACTTGAAAACGATCTCCTCTAATCCCTTTGTCACCTTCAAATGCAATAACTCCAATTCTACCGTGCACAGCACCATTTGGTATTGTTTGAAAATTATCAAAAGAAAAAGCAACAGGTTTAGCTTTTGAATCGATATTCACGAAACCATCATATACATAAATTCTCTTTCTGGGTTTTGTGTCATCTTCATAGATTACTACCATAGTCCAGCCACCTGTAAGACCATTTCCTAACGTTTGATCATTGTCTACTGCTGAAGTTGTGGCAGGTATATTTGCTAAAGTGTACGTCCCTAAAGGGTTTTTAAGACTTAATACTTCTTCTGTAATATCCTTAAAGCAAGAATATTGTTTAAATAATGCCTCGTCATCATTATAATAATCATGGATTATTTGTCCTCCATTAATTGTAGAGTAGGATGTATGCCCAGGATATTTAATTTTCACAGAAGTTATGTCGTGTTCTCGATTTTTATCAGCATACGCAGCCGTCCAATATAGGCCTACATGCTTAATTGCGTTACATTCAGACTCAATATTTAGATCAGCACTACTTGAATTAAAAGTATTAGGGTCATTATCTATATCTATAAACCCCATTTGGAACTGATTATTTAGTCCACCATCATTATAACTCTTGTTGGGATCAAAAACACCTGTACCATCATCATTACTAACCTTTCCTAATATAGTGTTTGATACAAACTTGAAATCCCCTTTAAAAGTAAACTCAGTGCGTTTCTTAAGGGGTACTTCTACTTGACTATATGCTACAGAAGAAAAAATACTGCATATAATGATAAGTAGGCTTATGGTCTGAAATCGGGTTAGATTTCTTTTTCTAATAATATTCTTTTCCACTTTTTGTTTTTTTTAACCCTAATAGTAAAATGTTAAATAATACTTAATACTTAATACTGTTTGGGGAAACACTTTGATTCGTGGGAAAACCGTATGTAAATTTAGATTTTAACATTTGATTTTCTAAGAAAAAAAACAGGTTTTCGACGTAAACACTAATTTTATCGATTAAAAACACATGTGTATTATGTTCATTTTCAGTGATTTAACTTTATGCTTATTGTCAAAAGAATCATTTTTTTCACTATCATTTTGATCAAGATTAACCTCTTAGTCCAGCTAAAAAATTAAACAAAAATTTATTTTTATATTTTAATAGTAAGAATTGTAAAATCGAATTCTTAAACTTGTATAATATAACTTCGTTTCACTAATAATATTATCCCAATCATGAAAACTTTATATATGATAAGACATGCAAAATCTTCTTGGGAGTTTGATGTTTCTGATGATAAAAGACCTCTAAATAGTCGAGGGTTAAAAGATGCCGAATTAGTTGGAAAAGAGCTTAAAACACTAGTGAAACCTATAGATAAGATATTATGTAGCCCAGCTGAAAGAGCATACAGTACGGCAAAAATTATTTTGAAGCATTTGAATGTGTCTGATGATATATTTAGTTTAGAACCAGATCTTTATGATTTTAGTGGAGGTCAGGTTGTAGAAGTAATTCAAAACTGTGGTGATGAAGTAGATACATTAATGATTTTTGGACATAACCATGCATTTACTTCAATTGCTAATCTTTTTGGAAGTGAAGAGATTGATAATGTACCTACAGCAGGAGTCGTGGTAATCGAATTTGATGTAAAAAGTTGGAAAAATATAAATGTAGGAAAAACCTTAATAAAATTATACCCTAAATCGTTGCGATAATGCCAGAAATTAGTACAAATCAATATGTTAATAGAGAATTAAGTTGGTTACAATTTAATGCCAGGGTATTACAAGAGGCGTCTGATGATACAGTTCCATTACTTGAAAGACTTCGGTTTATAGGAATATTTTCTAACAATCTTGATGAATTTTTTAAGGTACGATATGCCACTATTAAGAGAATTGACCTAGCAGGTAAAGATGGTAAGAATGTCCTTAAAGGAACCACGGCTAGTGATTTGTTAGAGAAGATAACAAAGATAGTGATCAAGCAACAAGCAGAGAGTCTTAAAATTATAAACACTATAAAAAATAAGCTAGAGAAGCATAATATTTTTATCATAGACGAGAATCAGGTTACTTCAGATCAAGATGCTTTTATTCGCAATTATTTCATTAGTAAAGTTAGTCCGGCTCTGGTTACTTATATACTTAATGATCTTGATAAGTTTCCGCATTTAAAAGATAGTGTTGCTTATTTAGCAGTAAAGCTTGTTTTAAAAGAAAAAATTCCGAAGGAAGGCAGAATTTCTAAAATTCTTCACCAAACTACAAAAGAAAGGGTATATGCGCTAATCGAAATTCCTAAGAACACGGATCGATTTGTGGTACTTCCTGAAAAAGATGGGAAACAATATATCATCATCCTTGATGATTTGATTAGATATTGTATGCACATTAACTTTAGTATTTTTGATTATGTACATGCATCTGCACATATGATTAAGATTACTAGGGACGCCCAGTTGGATTTTGATAATGATCTTAGTAAAAGTTTTATTCAAAAAATATCCAGTAGTGTAAAATCTCGTAGGGATGGTGAACCGGTAAGGTTTGTTTATGACAAAACTATAGAAAAGGATACACTCGATTTTCTAATGCAAAAAATGGGGGTAGATAATACAGATAGTATTATCCCCGGAGGTAGGTATCATAATCGAAGAGATTATATGAATTTTCCGGATTTAGGAAATACAGGTTTAGTATACAAGCAAATTGTGCCTTTAGCAATTCCCGGGCTCGTTTTGCAAGGTAGTCTTTTAGATAAAATTGCAAAAAAGGACTTTCTTCAGTATACTCCATATCATACCTTTTCATACACAGTGAAATTTTTAAGGGAATCCGCAATAGACCCCAAAGTCAAAAGTATTAAGATAACAATTTATAGGCTGGCTACGATCTCCCATATTGCGAGCTCACTTATTAATGCTGCTAAAAATGGTAAAAAAGTAACGGTTCAGATTGAATTACAAGCCCGTTTTGATGAAGCTGCAAATATTCGATATGCAGAAAAAATGCAAAGAGAAGGGGTAAATTTGATTTTTGGAGTTACAGGTTTAAAAGTGCATTGTAAAGCTTGTGTGATAGAGCGAGAAGAAAAAGGTAAGTTAAAAAGATATGGCTTTATTAGTACCGGTAATTTTAATGAATCAACAGCTAAGATATATACCGATTATACTTTATTTACAACAAATGAAGCCATATTAAAGGAAACTAACAAAGTCTTTAAATTTTTTGAAATAAATTATAAGATCAATAGGTATAAACACCTATTGATTTCTCCGCACTATACAAGATCATCTTTAATGAAACTAATAGATGTGGAAATTGAAAACAGTAAAAAAGGTATCCCCTCTGGAATTAAGTTAAAATTAAATAGCTTAAGTGATTATGATATGATAGATAAGTTATATGATGCAAGCAGAGCGGGGGTAAAAATAGATTTAATTATAAGAGGTATATGCTGTTTGATTCCCGGTATCCCGGGAATGAGTGAAAATATAAGAGCAATTAGTGTGGTGGATAAATTTCTTGAGCACCCTAGGTTGTTTATCTTTCAGAATGGAGGTGATCCTAAAGTATATATTTCATCTGCAGATTGGATGACTCGTAATTTGGATAGAAGAGTAGAAATTTCTTGTCCTATTTATGATGAGGATATAAAATTAGAATTGATGGAGACTTTTGATATCTCGTGGAGTGATAATGTAAAAGCCAGGAGACTTTCGAAAGATCAAGATAATGCGTACATTAGGAACGAAAAGGTTAAAATTAGATCACAGATCGCAACCTATGATTATTATTTACAAAAACTAGGAAATTAATTATTTTGTTAACAATAGAAAAATATGGAGCTATTGATATTGGTTCCAATGCAGTAAGGTTATTAATAAGTAGTATTCATGAAGAGGATGGAAAGACTACTCGATTTAAGAAAACAAGCCTGGTTCGTGTTCCAATACGTTTAGGAGAGGATGTTTTTAAAGAGCGAAAAGTTTCAGAAGAAAATATAGCAAGAATGATTGATGCCATGCAGGCATACCACCTTTTAATGAAAACGCATAAAGTTGTGAGATATAAAGCATGTGCTACATCGGCTATGCGTGAAGCTGAAAATGGAGGTGAACTAGTTAGGCTTATTAAAGAAAAAACGGGTATCCAAATTGATATTATCGATGGTAAAGATGAGGCAGCTATTATTGCAATGACAGACCTTCATGAATTGATAAATACCGACGCAACATATTTATATGTTGATGTAGGTGGAGGAAGTACTGAGTTTACATTATATCATAATGGAAAAATGATAACTTCAAAGTCATTTAAATTAGGAACTGTAAGACTTCTTAATAATCTTGTTACCGATACGATATGGCAAGATGTTGAGGATTGGATTAAAGAAAAAACTAAGGACTATTCTAGAGTTTCACTGGTTGGTTCCGGAGGGAATATCAATAATATCTTTAAGAATAGTGGGAAAACTATAGGCAAACCACTTTCTTTCTTATATCTAAGTTCTTATTATAAATTATTGAACTCATTGACCTATGAAGAAAGAATTTGGAAACTGAATTTAAACCAAGATAGGGCTGATGTTATTATTCCTGCAGCAAGAATTTATCTTTCTGCGATGAAGTGGAGTGGAGCAAAAGATATTCATGTTCCCAAAATTGGTTTGTCTGACGGAATTATAAAATCATTATATAATGAAAAACTTAACAAATAATTAAGTTTTATAAAATCTGTATATTTACATAAAAATTACCCCAAATCATTAACCAAACACTTTTACTATGAAAAAAACATTACTTTGTGCTACAATCTTGTTATTAATAGGAACATTGGATGCTTTTGCACAAGAAAATTCCTATGGAGTGAGATTAGGAGCCAATCTTAGTTCTATTAGTTCTGATGATATCCCTGAAAACCTTGAAGATAGCAGATTTGGAATTGTAGTTGGTTTTCTAGCTGAGTTTCCTGTAACAGAAAAAATAAGTATCCAGCCTGAGTTTCAATATTCTTCGCAAGGAAATGATGATGAAGCACTAAGGGTCGATTATCTGCAGGTACCAATTCTTTTTAAGTACAATATTTCGTATAAATTTAATGTGCATATTGGGCCACAAGTAGGGCTTAAAATATGGGAATGGGAAGACAACACGGCATTAGAAACAAATTTTAATACATTCGATTTTGCTGCAGTTGCCGGTATTGGAGTAAATCTTACAGAGAATTTCTTCGCAGATTTACGTTATAGCTTTGGGTTATCTAATATTATAGATGATGAAGATATTCCTGGCGGAGCAGATGGAAACAATAGAAATATTCAGCTTTCTTTTGGGTATAAACTCTAAGAGATTATAAAAAAACATACTTATAAAAACTCACCAAATTGGTGAGTTTTTTTGTTTATCCTATCCATGTATACTTTCTTTTTTACTTAGATCCTTCATTATCTCCGCTTCATAAACCAATAAATCTTGCCATTTCTTATCTACCTCTTCACGGTCACCGTATTGACGAGCAAAATTGAGAAACATTGTATAATGATTAGCTTCACTAACCATTAGACTTCTGTAGAAATCAGCAAGTTCTTTATCCTCCAACTCTTCAGAAAGTAATTTGAAACGTTCACAACTTCTAGCTTCAATCAGAGCGGCATATAATAAACGATGTACAAGTTGCGTAGTTCTGCTTCCTCCTTTAGGGAAAAAAGTAACTAATTGAAGCACATATTCATCTTTTCTGTCTCGCCCAAGAATCCATCCTCTTGCAATGATTTTATCATGCACCATTTTAAAATGGCTGATTTCTTCTTTTACAAGTTTAGTCATTTCTTGTACAAGCTCTGTATATTCGGGAAAGCTAACAATAAGAGATATAGCCGTAGAAGTAGCTTTTTGTTCACAGTATGCATGATCTGTGAGGATTTCTTCGATGTTTTTCTCAACTATATTTACCCACCGTGGGTCTGTAGGAAGTTTTAAACCAAGCATATTACTCTATTGTTTACTTTTTAATACGTTAAAGAATCATTTTTTGCAAAGGTATTATAATATTACCATACCTAAAGAATTCGTTAGAAATGATTATACAGGTTTTGGCAGTGTTGTTCCTTGATTTGAGATACTATGTCAACTAGAGATCTAGATCAAATGTGGACCGTAATTTATCAATAAGCGGATTTTTTTCTCGTAATTTTTCGTACTTATCCTGAGGGGTAAAGGCATACTTTTTTGAAGCCTCTTCATTCACCGTAATAACAAGTTCTACACTATAATTGTTTAGCTTTTTATATAAAAACTGAAATAAACCTGGTAGTGCATTTTCAAGATCAACCTTCATGGACTGATTTGGTAATTCAAGATGAATTTTATCCTCTTTCATTACAGGGATATTCATGGCGAACATAGATCCAATTATCCGTTCTCCTTTTTTATCCTGCATTTTTCCATATTCGATCCAGGCGGCTTGCATTGCTGATTCCTCAAATGCTTCCATAGGAAGGTTTTTAGGGTCTACAATATTATCAACCTTTTTCTCT
This sequence comes from uncultured Aquimarina sp., assembly GCA_947500545.1. Classification (GTDB taxonomy): domain Bacteria; phylum Bacteroidota; class Bacteroidia; order Flavobacteriales; family Flavobacteriaceae; genus Aquimarina. The sequence continues at coordinate 402,900 of CANMSO010000001.1, forward strand.
TCATGTTCTTTTTTCTTTCGGATACTACTTAAGGATAACCCAGAAGTTTTTCTATCCTTATTAATAAGGACAGATTTCTTTTCTATGGCGACAGGTGGTTCTGCTATTTTTGCACTTTCAATAGTATGCTCCTCGAGGATAGATTCCTCTTCTTCAATTTTTTCAACTAACTCTTCATGAGAAGAAACAGTTGATTCTTTTTCAACCTCTTGTTCTAAAGAAGTAGCTCTTTTTTCTTCAATTTTTTCGGCCGCTTTTTCCTTAACTTCAGGTTGGATTTTTACAGCTTTAATACCTTTTTCTTTGAAATACGAAGGAGGAATTATGTAGGGTTGGTCATTTTTTTTTTCTCCGTCCCTATTAAGAAGGACAGAGGCAAGTTGCATTAAACATAATTCTACCAACAGCCGTTGGTTTCGACTTGTTTTATATTTTAGATCACAATCATTGGAAAGCTCTATTCCTTTAATGAGGAAATCATAAGGAGCTTTTTGAGATTGTTCCAGATATTTAGACTTTGTTTGTTCTCCAACTTCTAAAAGATTTATCGTTTCCGGGTTTTGACAAACTAATAAATCTCTGAAATGTGATGCTAGTCCTGCAATAAAATGGTGACCATCAAATCCTAGTGATAAAATATCATTAAACTCTAATAATAATTGAGGAATATTGTTTTGAAGAATCAAATCCGTAGTCCTAAAATAGGTTTCGTAATCTAAAACATTAAGATTTTCTGTAACGGCTTGTCTGGTAAGGTTTTTTCCGCTAAAACTAACAACCCTATCAAAAATTGATAATGCATCACGCATTGCACCATCTGCTTTTTGAGCGATTATTTGTAATGCATCCTCATCTGCAGTAATACCTTCTTGATTTGCAACTTTTATCAAGTGGTTTTTCGCATCTGTAACAGTAATTCTTTTAAAATCGAATATTTGACAGCGAGATAAAATCGTAGGTATAATTTTATGTTTTTCTGTAGTCGCAAGAATAAAAATAGCGTGCTTTGGTGGTTCTTCTAATGTTTTTAGGAATGCATTAAATGCAGCTTGTGATAGCATATGCACCTCATCAATAATATAAACTTTATACTTCCCTACTTGTGGAGGAATACGTACTTGGTCGATAAGGCTTCTTATATCGTCTACCGAGTTATTAGAAGCAGCATCAAGTTCAAAAATATTAAAGGCGAAATCTTCATCAGGATGTACGTTGCCATCTTGATTAATCGTCTTTGCAAGAATTCTAGCGCAAGAAGTTTTCCCTACACCTCGTGGTCCCGTGAATAATAATGCCTGGGCCAAATGGTTATTATCTATAGCATTAAGCAACGTATTGGTAATAGCTTGTTGTCCCACAACATCCTTAAACGTCTGGGGTCTGTATTTACGTGCTGATACTATGAAATGCTCCATCGATACAAAGTTAAAAATTGCATACAAATAATAAATTATCGACTTCAGTTTTTATTTTTAGTTATTAACAGTTCAGAATAATCATAGAAGCATACCAAATAGAATATTAATTATCATATTTTTGCACAAAGCAGATCACCTTATCGCTGTTCGTTTTTACGAAAAGAGGAAAGTCCGGACACCATAGCGCAAGTATAGCGGGTAACACCCGTCATCCCGAGTAATCGGGATAGGACAAGTGCAACAGAAAGTATGTACAGGTAATGCTGTAGTGAAACCAGGTAAACTCTATGCGGTGCAACGCCATGTAAACCAACTTTTGAGGGTTGCGCGCCCAATGTTGGAGGGTAGGCGGTTAGAGCTAGTGAGTAATTACTAGTCTAGATAAATGATAAGGACATTCGTTTCGACGAGGAAACAGAATCCGGCTTATGATCTGCTTTTTTTTAAAACTACTTTAACAATAGGCAATACTAATTTTCTTGTACCTTGTACCACCAGAAAAATTATTTAAATGAAAATTGCTATAGTTTGTTATCCTACTTTTGGAGGTAGTGGAGTAGTGGCTACCGAATTAGGTATTGCACTTGCAAAATTAAATCACGAAGTTCATTTTATTACCTATAAACAACCTGTTCGTTTAGATTTATTAAACCCTAATATCCATTTTCACGAAGTAAATGTTCCCACATACCCACTTTTTCATTATCAACCTTATGAATTGGCTTTATCTAGTAAGCTGGTTGATACAATAAAGAAATATCAAATAGATGTACTGCACGTACATTATGCTATACCTCATGCATATGCTGGGTATATGGCAAAAAAGATGTTAGAAGAAGAAGGTATATATGTGCCAATGGTAACTACTTTACATGGTACAGATATCACTCTGGTAGGTAATCATCCTTATTATAAACCTGCGGTTACTTTTAGTATAAATAATAGCGATATAGTTACTTCAGTTTCTCAGAGTCTAAAGGATGACACACTGCGGTTGTTTGATATTAAAAAAGATATTCAGGTAGTTCCAAATTTTATTGATGTCAGCCATCAAAAAACTAGCTTTACTGACTGCCAAAGAGAGTTAATGGCTTCTCCAGAGGAACGTATTGTAACTCATATTAGTAATTTTAGAGCTGTAAAACGTATTTCTGATATTGTAGATATTTTTTATAATATTCAGAAAGTGATGCCCGCAAAGTTATTAATGGTAGGCGAAGGACCAGAGCGCGAACCAGCGGAGCGAAAATGTAAAGAGTTGGGTATAAAAGATAAAGTTGTTTTCTTTGGAAATAGTAATGAAATTGATAAAATATTATGCTTTTCTGACTTGTTTTTGCTTCCTTCTGAAAGAGAAAGTTTTGGATTGGCAGCTCTAGAAGCTATGGTAAATAAAGTGCCTGTAATTTCTAGTAATGCAGGTGGAATCCCAGAGGTAAATAATCATGGAGTTTCTGGGTATTTAAGTAATGTTGGAGATGTTAAAGAGATGTCTGAAAATGCAATTAAAATTCTTGAAGAAGATATTACATTAGAAATTTTTAAGCAACAAGCTTATGCTGAAGCAGAAAAATTTGATGTAAACCAAATCGTTCCTAAATATATTGCTTTATACGAAAATGCATTAGCAATATCTTAGGAACGATTTAATGGTATTGTTGTGATAAAAATTATCTAGAACTGGTATCTAACACCTAGGGCAATGTCAAAATCTAAGTCATCGTCTACAAAATCTCCAAAACCAATTTCTGGTCTTACATCTAAAGAGATTAGTATTGGAATATCAAAATTATACTCTATACCTATATCTCCTGCAATAAAGAAAAAACTGTCACTGCTATCGTCACCAGGAAAATCGTTGTCAAAATCAACAAAGCCAATTCCTCCTCCAGGTCCAACATACCAATTAAATCCTTTGTCAAGATTAAAAACCCATTGATATATTCCTGCCAATTTTATGATATTGCCACCATCAAAATCTCTCCATCCCAAATCAAACTCAAGTCGGTTGTTACCACTTAGCGCTCGCTGATATGAAACTTCTGCTCCGAAACCATCATTGTCTCCAATTCTAACTCCCAGGGCATTCTCGGCAATTTCTTGTGATTGAACGGTAGATATTGTTCCCAATACAAAAGCCACAATAATTAAAATACGTTTAGTCATAGTAAATAGGTTTTATTATTCAGTATCGAATATAACGTCACAAATTATCTATTTTGTAAGTAGAACTCTTAAATTTTTGTTAATTTCGATTAACTACCTACCTTGAAGCACCATATCTGTGCTCTCGAAAATCTTATCTGCCGAGCCAGCTATAAACCCTGTAAAGAGATTTCCCTCTATATTTTTATGTCGGAAAGCAAATTCATAATAACATGAAGTTATTTGTTTTATACCTTCTTCAAATTCTACCTCGATAACATCGGCAAGAATGCTTGATTGCTCTAATAATTGAGCAGGAGACCCTTTAATTTCGCCTCCTGATGAATTCATTTTAAAACCATTAGATTTTAGAAAATTGTTGACTTCTAATAGGCTATCAAATGAATTAAGTTTATTTACATTAATAGTAAAGTGATTAGAGCAAAAACCATTTACGTACATCCATGCTGCATATTCTGATTCTTCAAGAAATTTTTGATAAACACTATATAAAGGTTTTTCCCAAATCCTTCCTTTCAAAATAAGATTTTGTGCTTCAAATATTTTAGGGCTTACCTGATCCAGAATTTTCTGAATACTAGAATGAAGCGCAAGAGAAACCTTTTCTAGAAGCAACTCGCTAATAAAAATTTTTGGTGCGTTAGGATTGTCCTTATGCTCAAAGTGTTTGGCGTATAACTTTTTTGTTTTAAAATGATATTCTCCTTTTGCTTCGTATCCCATTGCAATAAATGGTTTTGATAATACTTCGATATTTACGCGGGGATCACTAAAGGTACGTATAGCAATGTGATCATTAAAAATTGTATTACCCTCACTTTCGAGTAAAGATTTTACTTTATTTGCCGATGGAGTTTTTGCTGTGTATTGTTCCCAAAGTTGTTTAAAAAAAAGTTCAGAATACATTTTTATTGTTTTTTTATTTTGATACAAAATTATTAGTTTTGACTTCAAAATCGTTTTATAAATAATAGTTTAACCTTGTTTTGATATATTTTGTGTCAAATTGTTCTTTTGGAGAAATTTTATTGTTTATTTGACTTTGGATCTTTTAAATTTTTAATAGTTATGCATCATTTTGATTATATAGACCAACAAATACTAATACAAATAAGAGAGGATGCAAGAAAACCATTCTCCCAGATAGCAGACGATTTGAAAATTTCGAATTCTTTGGTTCATCAACGAATTAGAAAACTGAAACAACAAGGAGTAATTAAAAAAGCCGAATTTGTAATTGATGAAAAAAGAATAGGTTTCAGAACCAAATCATATGTTGGTATTCGGCTTAGAGAGGCGAGGTATGCAGAAGAGGTAGTAGATGGTCTAAAGAAAATCCCTGAAATTCAAGAATGCAACTTCGTTTCTGGTAATTATGCAATTTTCATTCTTATTTTTGCATTCGACAATCAACATTTAAGAAAAATTCTATATGAACAAATACATCATATAGATGGAGTAGCAGGGACAGATAGTTTCATTTGTTTTGATACTAATTTTAAAAGACAGGTATCTTTGGATTCTTTGACGAAAAAAGACAAGTATGATCAATAATAAGGCACTTGTATTACTAAAACAGCAGTTAGAGGGGGAATTACAGTATGATACACTTACAAAAGCCTTGTATGCTACAGATGCTTCTGTATACCGCAGAACTCCGTTGGCTATTGCATTTCCCAAGTCAAATAATGACTTGAAAAAGTTAATTGCTTTTGCTTCAGAACACAAAGTCGGGTTGATTCCTAGAACGGCAGGAACTTCGCTTGCCGGGCAGTGTGTGGGAGATGGAATTGTAGTAGATGTATCCAGGCATTTTACCAAGATAATTTCTGTAGATGCAGATAAAAAAACCGTTACTGTTCAACCCGGTGTAATTCGTGATGATCTCAATAGATTTTTGAAGCCATATGGGTTATTTTTTGGCCCAAATACGTCTACATCAAATCGATGTATGATAGGAGGAATGGTAGGGAATAATAGTAGTGGTACAACCTCAATTCAATATGGGGTAACTAGAGATAAAGTATTAGAGTTAAGTACTGTTTTATCTGATGGAAGCGAAGCCGTTTTTACAGAAATCTCTTCAGATGAGTTTCATGAAAAAAGAAATTTAAAAACCCTAGAAGGCAATATTTATAGTAGTGTTTATAATGAAATTTCTACAGAAAAAGTTCAGCAGCAGATAATAAATAATTTCCCAAAACCTGAGATTCATCGTCGTAATACAGGATATGCAATCGACGAATTAATTAACACTAATGTATTTGCAGATAGCGGAAGTCTTTTCAATATGTGTAAGTTACTTGTAGGGAGTGAAGGAACATTGGCATTTACTACTCAAATTACTTTACAGTTGGATGAGTTACCACCAAAGGAATCCTTAATGATTGCTGCGCATTTTAGAACTATTGATGATTGTATGAATGCGGTAGCGCCTGTAATGCAGCATTCTTTGTTCACATGCGAAATGATGGATAAAACAATTTTGGATTGTACGAAAAACAATATAGAGCAGCTTAAAAATAGGTTTTTTATTGTTGATGATCCAGAAGCGATACTCATGTTAGAACTGAGAAGTGACAATTCTGAAAATTTAAATAATCAAAAAGCAGCGCTACTAAAAGCATTAGAAAGTTCGAATTTAAGTTATGCAAATCCAATCTTGGTTGGTACCCAAATTGATCAAGCGTTAGAGCTTCGTAAAGCTGGTTTGGGGTTATTGGGTAATATAGTAGGAGACAAGAAAGCTGTAGCATGTATTGAAGATACCGCAGTTGCCATACCAGACCTAAAAGACTATATATCAGAGTTCACAGATCTGATGAAAAAACATGATCAGCAGGCGGTATACTATGCTCATGCAGGAGCAGGAGAGCTGCATTTACGACCAATTTTAGATCTTAAAAAAAGTGAAGATGTTTTGTTGTTCAGGCAAATTACCGATGACGTAGCTACTTTGGTTAAAAAATATCAAGGATCCATGAGTGGTGAGCACGGTGATGGCATTGTAAGAGCTGGGTATATTCCTTTTATGATTGGTGAAGCGAATTACCAAATCATAGTACGTATCAAAAACACTTTTGACCCAGATCATATTTTTAATCCGGGTAAGGTTGTAGATGCCTATCCTATGGATGAGCAATTACGTTATGAGATTGACCGACAAGAACCCGAAATAGATACAATATTTGATTTTACTGATTCTTTAGGAATTCTTCGAGCAACAGAAAAATGTAATGGGAGTGGAGATTGTCGTAAATCTATAGAAGCTGGAGGAACGATGTGTCCAAGCTATCGTGCCACAAAAGATGAAAAAGATACAACTAGAGGTAGGGCTAATGCGTTACGAGAATTTTTAACGAACAGTGATAAAGCAAACAAATTCGATAACAAAGAACTTAAAGAAGTTTTTGATCTGTGTTTGAGTTGTAAAGGGTGCTCTAGTGAATGTCCATCAAATGTGGATGTAGCTACCTTGAAAGCAGAATTTGAATACCAATACCAAAAAGAAAACGGAACCTCTTTGCGAACTAAATTATTTGCATACAACAATAGGTTTAATGAGTTGGGAAGACTAGCGCCTGGATTGACTAATTTTATCTTTAAAAATAAGTTCACATCAGGAATTTTAAAATCAACATTGGGTATAGCAAAAAAACGTGAACTCCCTTTATTAAGTAAACAAACCTTATCTGATTGGTGTAATAAAAACCTACAAAAACTGGGTCCAAAAAATCCTAAAAAAACTATATGCTTTTTTATTGATGAATTCACCAACCATTTGGATACTAAAATTGGTATTGATGCAATAGAATTACTTACTCGGTTGGGGTATCAAGTAAAGGTAATTAATCACAAAGAAAGTGGTCGAACTTTTATATCGAAAGGACTACTAAAACAGGCTAAATCCCTTGCAAATCATAATATTGAAGTTTTTAAGGGTTTTATTACTTCTGAAACACCATTAATTGGATTAGAGCCTTCCGCTATTTTAACTATCAGAGATGAGTATGTACGTCTAGCTGATGATAAAAAAACGGTGAATGAAATTGCTAAAAACACATTTCTAATAGACGAATTTTTAAGCTCTGAAATTAATAAAGGTAATATAACTTCTGATCGATTCACTAATGAAGAACAGGTGATAAAATTGCATGGACATTGCCATCAGAAAGCATTGTCTAGTATTCAAACAACGTTTGCATATCTTAATCTTCCGCAAAACTTTAAAGTTACCATTATTCCTTCAGGATGTTGCGGTATGGCTGGATCTTTTGGGTATGAAAAAGAACATTATGATATTAGTATGCAAGTAGGGGAACAGACCTTATTTCCTGCAGTTAGAAAATCTTCAGAAGATACTATTATTGCTGCTGTTGGAACAAGTTGTAGACATCAGATAAAAGATGGAACAGATCGTATAGCGCTTCATCCGGTTACAATTCTTAGAAATGCTTTAATAAACTAAATTTTGTTTTGGAGTATACTCTGAGTTATCCATGTATTGTTTCATTTTTACCGTAATTCTGAATAAGTTCTCCTTCAAACTTCAGTAGATCTTCCCATTGTTTGTCCACATCTATGTTTTTTCCATATTTACGAGCAAAACCAATAAAAGTAGTATAATGCCCTGCCTCACTAATCATGAGTTCTCTATAAAATTTTGATAATTCAGGATCTTTAATTTTTTCTGAAAGAAGTTTGAAACGTTCACAGCTTCGAGCTTCAATCATTGCAGAAAACAATAATCGTCGCACTAATCCTTCTTTACGACTGCCAGAACCACCTTTAATCTTATATTTAAACAATTCATTTACGTAGCTATCTTTGCGTTCACGTCCTAGTTTGTAGCCTCTTTTTTTAATGATTTCATGTACCATTTGAAAATGCTGTAATTCTTCCTGAGCAAGAACTGTTAAATCTGTAACCAGATCGGTATGTTCAGAATTCAAAGTAATAATCGTAATAGCATTGGTGGCAGCTTTTTGTTCACACCAAGCATGATCTGTTAGAATTTCTTCAAGATTCTCCTCTGCAATAGTTGCCCAACGAGGATCAGTAGCCAATTTTAAACCAAGCATGTCTTCTTATTTTAGGTGATGTGGAACATAGATCACCAAATATAGGTATTATCCTTTTTTAAATGATGCAATTGTCGTGATTAGTGTTTTAGGATTAATCGCCAAATCCTCGATTTCTTCTGTAGGTTCTTTAGCAGTTTCTACTAATTCATTTTCATAACGAACTAACCGCCATTTCTTATCCTGATATTCTAATGCGGTTAGATTTTCGATCCAATCTCCAGAGTTAAGATAAAAACAAGAACCATTTTTATTTTTATACTCCCGCATTTGAGGTTGATGAATGTGGCCGCAAATAACATAATTGTATTCGTTGTTAATCGCTAATTCTGCCGCAACATTTTCGAAATCATTGATGTACTTAACCGCTTTTTTTACACTATTTTTAATTTTCTTGGATAAAGAAAATTTTTCTTTGCCCATTCGTACTAAAAACCAATTAATCAACTGATTTAATAGAATAAGAATATCATACCCCCAACCTCCTAATTTTGCTAACCATTTAGCATTTTGTATTGAAGTATCAAATACATCCCCATGAAAAAACCATGCTTTTTTCTCATCTAATTCAAGTACTAATTTATCGACCAATTTAAAATCACCAATCTCGACATCACTAAATTTCCTGAGCATTTCATCATGATTTCCAGTTATATAAATTACTTCAGTTCCTTTGGAAGCAAATGAAACTATTTTTTTTATAACCTTAAGATGAGATTTTGGAAAGTATCGTTTTCTGAATTGCCAGATATCTATAATGTCTCCATTGAGGATAAGCATTTTTGGTTTAATGCTATTAAGGTAATTAAGAAGCTCTTTAGCATGGCAGCCATAAGTTCCTAAGTGAACATCTGAAATTACAACAAGTTCTACTTTGCGTTTTTTCATAGAAAATATAATCGTTGTACAAAGTAACATACAGATTGTAAATCATAGATTATGTAGATATAAGCATATTGTTATGAAGCTTTTAATAATAAGAACCAAATGTTAATTGCGCATTATTAAGAAATTTTTATTCATCATCAAGGCACTTTTAACAAGCTTTCGAAAAAATATCTCAAAAAGGGGATTTGATTGAATTTTTAGAATTGAATCCCACTTTTTTCTATCAAATTACTACTGTGTTTTTCAAGATTAACAATTACATTTGCCTAAAATTTTGCATTCATGGCAGGAAATATATTCGGAAACTTATTTAAGCTTACAACTTTTGGAGAATCTCATGGTGTTGCCATTGGCGGGGTTATAGATGGATGCCCGGCGGGAGTAGAATTGGATTTAGAAGCAATTCAAAAGGAACTTGACCGTCGTAAGCCGGGACAATCGGCAATTGTTACGCAACGTAAAGAACCCGACACGGTAGAGTTTTATTCTGGGATTTTTGAAGGTGTTACAACCGGAACACCAATAGGTTTTGCGATTAAAAATGCGAATCAAAAATCTAAGGATTATTCACATATCAAAGATTCATATCGACCATCACATGCAGATTATACCTATGATCAAAAATACGGTATTCGTGATTATAGAGGAGGAGGGCGTTCTTCTGCCCGTGAAACGGCAAGTAGAGTAGTAGCAGGAGCTATTGCAAAACAAGTGCTATCAGATGTAAGCTTCAATGCTTATGTAAGTGGTGTGGGGAATATGAAATTAGAAAAAAGCCATACCGAGTTAGATTTTTCATTAACCGAAAGTAATATTGTTCGTTGTCCTGATCCCGAAATGGCAAAAGAAATGGAACAATACATCAAGCAGATCAGAAAAGAAGGCGATACCGTTGGAGGTATTGTGAGCTGTGCTATATCAGGTGTTCCAATTGGATTAGGAGAGCCTGTTTTTGATAAGCTTCATGCAGAATTGGGAAAAGCAATGCTTTCTATTAATGCGGTAAAAGGTTTTGAATATGGAAGTGGTTTTGCTGGAGCAGCATTAAAAGGAAGTCAGCATAATGACTTATTTAATACTGATGGTACAACCAAAACTAACCTTTCTGGGGGAATACAAGGAGGAATATCCAACGGTATGGATATCTATTTTAATGTTGCTTTTAAACCTGTAGCAACTATAATGCAAGATCAGGAAACGATCGATAAAGACGGTAATATTGTGAATATGCAGGGTAAAGGTAGGCATGATCCATGTGTAGTACCTAGAGCAGTACCCATAGTAGAAGCAATGGCTGCATTGGTTTTGGTTGACTATTGGTTGATGAACCGAACGATTAAAAAATAAGTAGCTAAAATAAAAGTTAATAATTGCGGTAATCTTAATAAGGTTACCGTTTTTTTATTTTTAATTTATATCTTCGACGCTGTTCGGTTAAAATATTATTGAATTCTTATGAAGAAAATTGCACTGCATTGGCAAATAGTTATCGGAATGGTAGCTGGTATACTATTCGGTTTTTTTATGACATACCCATCATGGGGAAAAGAATTTACAGGAGATTGGATAGCACCTTTGGGAACCATCTTTGTAAACCTCTTGAAGCTAATTGCAGTTCCACTTATTTTAGCCTCTTTGATAAAAGGGATTTCGGACTTAAAAGATATCTCAAAGTTTAAAACAATTGGAGGAAGGACAATTGTTATTTACATCATTACTACAGTAATTGCCATTACTATTGGTTTGGTATTGGTTAATGTAATGAAACCTGGTGAAGGAATTACTCCAGAAACTATTGAAAAGTTAACATCAGAATATGCGAGTAATGCAAAAATTTCTGAACGTATTGCAGAGGCCAGTAGACAAAAGGAAAGTGGTCCTTTACAATTTGTTGTTGATATGGTGCCTCAAAATGCTGTGGCGGCAATGAGCAATAATAAATTGATGCTTCAGGTAATTTTCTTTGCCATTTTTCTAGGAATAAGCATGTTATTGATAAAGCCTTCAGAATCTGAACCATTGAAGAAATTCTTTGACAGTTTGAATGATGTGGTGCTGAAAATGGTTGATCTAATTATGCTTTCAGCTCCATACGCTGTTTTTGCATTATTAGCTAATGTAGTGGTTACTTCTGATGATCCTGATATCTTATTGGCATTATTAAAGTATGCGGGTGTCGTAGTATTTGGTTTAGCATTAATGATTGTATTTTATTGTATTCTGGTTTCAGTTATTACTAAGAAATCTCCACTTTGGTTTTTAAAAGAAATTAGCCCTGCTCAGTTACTTGCATTTTCTACAAGTTCTAGTGCAGCTACCCTTCCTGTTACTATGGAACGTGTAGAGGAGCATATTGGTGTAGATAAAGAAGTTTCTAGTTTTGTGCTACCAGTAGGAGCTACCATAAATATGGATGGTACAAGCTTGTATCAAGCAGTAGCATCTGTATTTATTATGCAAGTTCTGTGGCCAGAAGGATTAACTTTTAGTAATCAAATCACTATCGTATTAACAGCTTTATTAGCTTCAATTGGATCTGCTGCTGTTCCTGGTGCAGGAATGGTTATGTTGGTAATTGTATTAGAAGCTATTGGATTTCCTTCTGATAAGTTGCCAATTGGTTTGGCATTGATATTCGCTGTAGATAGGCCATTAGATATGCTACGAACAACAATTAATGTTACCGGAGATGCAACTGTATCTATGATTGTTGCAAAATCTGTAGGAAAACTTGGCGATCCCCATGTTAAGGACTGGGATGATGATTACCAAAAATAGCGTTTTATTAGGAGTATTTAACATTTTATTCACGCAACGAACACTAAAAAGGGTTCATCTATAGTTATATAATTATTAACCAAAATAAATAACAGATGAAACATTTTTTAGGAGCTTACATATTACTTTTCTTTACAATTATAGGGTGCAGCAATGATGATGATGGGGCTATGACCAATCCAGATGTTGATTTATCCGGAATAATGGGTACGTGGAACTTATCTAATGTAAGTGGTGGGTTTGTAGGAATAGACCATGATTTCGAAAATGGAACCATAGTTTGGGAGTTTGACGAAGTCAATAAAAAGGTGGTCATCGTTAATAATAACACAGATGACGCTGTTGAAGATATCTTACCAAGTGGTACATATGATTATTCAATCATTTCGGTTAATGGTAATCAAGAATTCATAATAAATGGAGTGAATAAGGGTACTATAGAAATAGTAAACACTCAATTTACAATTAGTGAAAATTTTAGAGATGGGTTTCGTTTTGAATTTAATCGATAAAGGTTAATTGTTCTATTTTGTTTTTTTTGTCTTTTAGACATAATATCAGTTTTCTAACATTTATATAGGAGCAACCTTCTTATTTAGTGTATTTCATATTGTATATTTGTAGTAAACGATTTGTAATGAGAATAAGAACAGAAGTATCGAGTAAATATATTGTCAAAGATGATCACAAAATAGCCAAAATAGCCAATGCGCTAGCACATCCTCTTAGGGTAGCATTGGTAAGGTATTTGGATACCAAGAACTGTGGGAATGGAGTGGATAATGTAACTTGTAACAAGGATTTGGTTGAAATGTTTGAATATTCTCAATCCACGGTATCTCAACATGTGAAAATCCTAAAAGAGTGTGGGCTTTTTATCACCGAGAACAAAGACAAGTTCACGCATTACTATTTAAACAAAGAATTACTAGAAGAATTTAACTCTTATTTTAAGAAATAGTCCATATTTCTTAACCACATCATGATTTGGTACTTTTGAATAAGTAGAGTAGGGTAGAGGATAGTTAAAAAAGAAGCAAATTAAAGTATATGGACGATATAAAGGAACTCATCAAAGGGTTGTCAAATACTCCCAAAATTCTTAAAAGCCTTCACAAATCGATCTCCAATAACTCATTAAAGGAAAAGAGAAGTACTGAAAAATGGACGATTCATGAACATTTTTGCCATTTGGCTGTAGCAGAAGTAATGATTTATGAGAGGTTTCACGAGTTTAAAATAAATGAGTCACCTAAGTTTTCGCCCTATTTACCAGATCAAATAGGTAGTTCTGAGAATTTAATAGGACTAAATTTGGAGGAGCAAATCGATAAATTTGAACGATTACGGGAGCAAACGGTTAAGTTTATAGCTGGGTTTGAATTAGATGACTGGAATAAAAAGGCCCAGCATCAGGAATATTATCGGTACGGATCTTATATCTTTCTTAGACATGTTTTAATGCATGATTATTTTCATATGTATCGTATAGAAGAATTATGGTTAACCAAAGAAGAGTATTTCAATAAATCTTAATAAAAGTTAAATTTTAGATTGGTTTTATAAACATATCGTATATTAGCGATATACAATTTGATTTTAAGGCAAAATTGATTCTTATCCATAAAAAGAGATCTAATGGTAAAAAACATCTTAATTTTAATAATTTTACTTACCAGTTACAATTCTGTATCACAGCAATTACATTATTTAGAACCAGTAAAAAATCATTATAAGAGTTTACAAGCTCTAAATGATGGTGTTAATACCAAAAGATCTAATCTAGATAAAATTATGTTTCCTCTGAGTGGACGTACTTCTGGTCGCCAATTTATCGGAATTGAACCTGCCTATTTAAGTCGAGTGGCTATAAACGATATTAAACAAGACCATAAATTCCCAGCAAATAGTTCGGACCAAACTCGTGCAGAGCTAGATTACCTTTTAAATTGGGAAAAGAAAAGAACCAAAAATATAGAAGAACGAGCTATGGAAATAGCTAGAATAGGGTATTGGCCTCCTGTAGATAAAAATGATAATGCATCTGCTTATAATACTGAACATCTCTTTTGGGAGTATGAACAAGTTGTGGGAAAGGAATATGACTTAAAGGATTATCCTAAAACACTAAAACTTCTAGCGGGCGTAACACGAGATGTGCGCATTATAGAATTTACTGTAAAATATCATCTAAAAAGAGCTAGACCGTATCATCTTGAATCAAAATTAAATCCAATGGCGAGAATCTCATCTCCTTCATTTGCAAGTGGCCATACATTGTGGGCGTATATTCAGGCATTTACCTGGAGCGAATTATTGCCAGATAAAAGAAAACAATTTTTAGGTATTGCATATGAAGTGGGAGAGTCAAGGGAAATTATGGGGATTCATTATCCGAGTGACGAAGAAGCTGCAAGGCAAATTGCTCATAAAATGTTAGTTCTAATGTTGGAAAACTCTGATTTTAGAGAAGATTTAGAAAATGCAAAACAAGAATGGAATTAGCAAATTCGTAAGTGTTTTCTAGAATGTTTCTAAAAGAGTCTTGATTTTTTGAGTGTTGAAAATTAAACTATAATTCAGGAAGATAAAATCAGAACGTTAACTAACGTTCTGATTTATAATTAATAATCTTAAAGATTAATTCGCTTACCTCTAGGGTATTTTACTTGATAAGAAAACAATTTCTCTGTTTTTTGATTTGGAGAGATATCTAATTTCCATTTTAAGATACCAGTTTTGGTATTATATTCAGAATCAGAAGTGTCAATATCATCTAGCTTGATTTCTTTATTTTGGGAAATAGGAATACGATCTTCTAGAGTAATGAAAACGCTATTTTGCTTATTGTTTTTGATACTAATTTTGTAACCACGATCCACAATTCTATTACCACCTGTAAAGGACTTACTTTTAAAATTATTGAGCTGCTCCCTTTTTACTATAATGTTGGGATCTACTCCTAATGAAACCGTTAAGCTATCTGTAGTAGCTAGTGGATCAATATTAGTTTTACCAGCATAGCTTCCTTCAAAATATATATTCGCTTCACCAGCTAGGAGGTTAAATTGCTCCCAGTTTCCGAGTGTAGCAGTAAGAAATACATTCTCATTTAGCTCTGGGGCCACATAATGTCTATAATCAGCCTTCATATCAAAATTGTCGATAACTAGAACTGTAATATCTGCATTAGACTTTATGCTGTATTTCTTTTTAATTTTGAATTTAGTGTTCGTTATTCCTTCTTCTTTAACTTCAACTACTTGATTGTAATCTTTTTTCTCCTTTTTCCTTGAAGCGTAGGAACGTGAAGAGCCTTTATATTGCCCAAAAGATGAGGTTCCATATGCAGTGACCACAACTTCTTCTAGTGCGGCGGTATCTTCTTCTAACTTAACATTCATTAAAGACGAATGAATAGGGATTGTTTCATTTATAAATCCAACATAAGAAAAGGAGAGTTCTTTTCCTTCTTGAGTGGTTAAGGTATACCTGCCATCAAAATCGGTTTGTGTTCCGTTTGTAGTTCCTTTTTCAATAATATTTACTCCAGGGATGGGAAGTCCTCTTTGGTCACTTACTATTCCTGATACTTTTCTTATTGTGGGATTGTATTTATATGAATATCTATTAACCGCATTACTTTTCCTATAGTTTCCGTAGGTAAAATTTAGGTACTTAGGATTCAAGTTTGTCTTTAGATTATTAGTATTGGGATCTCCTGTGGATAAAATAACGTTTACATTTTTCCAATCTGTTCCGGTTTGCTGATAAACATTAGCTTTATAATCAATGCTTAAAGGAGCTTCAGTACTTTTTGATTTAATATCATAAATTGGAAACCACCCGGCATTTGTTACATTATAACGTATTTCTAATACTAAGTTAGTAGCAGAGGGAGAATCCAGCTTTAGCTTAATTTCTCCTCTTTGTTCCTTGGTATCATCATCTAACTTGTCAATTTGATTCGTAAGATCTGTAATATCATCATTTAATCTATCTATTTTCTGAGTTATGGTATAGTTTTCATTTTGAATCTGGACAGCTCTTTCTCGATAATATGTAGAGATTTGTTTTACCTTCTCTAGAGATAATGAGTTGCCATCATTACCTATACGTTGATTGTTTTCTAATAGTTTTTTCTCTTGGGCAAGCCCAGAGAGCATGTTTTCTAGTTTGTTTTTTTGTAATAATAGAAACTCTAATTCGTCTCTCAATGATTTTAGTTCATCAGAATCTTTTTTCTTTTCAAGATGATCGATAGTAAAATTCAATGAAAGGACAGAAGTGTTTTTCAATCCAGAAACTTGAATACTGGTTTCATTAATATTTGGAGACAAATTATAAAGTAAGATTTCATTTTCTCCTGGTTTTACATTTATAGAAGCAGTTCGCTTTATCTGTGCTCCGGTAAGATAAACAGTTACTTCCTCGATAGTAGATTGCGTTCTTTTTTCTGAATTGGCAGACACTAGGAAAGAAAACATAAGAAATAATAACGTATGGATTTTCATATCATATAGTTTTAGTTACGGTACCAAAGTATTATTCAGTAATTATCGATACAATCAAAATTGAGTAAAGCTATGTTTTGAATGAGTGAAGAGCAATATTTTAATATTTAACGTGATAAAAAAATATAAAATAGGGGGTTTTCCCCCTGTTCATTTTTAGTTAAACTCCCCTTACGCCGTGTTACACTAATCTATAAATTTGACAAATCACTTTATTACACTAATAAACACAAACTAATATGAAAAGGCTTCTACTACCCACAGTGCTTATTGCTTTTGCCGTAATATGTCTTAGTATAGTACATATTGACAACGTAAATAAGTTAGATGCTCAATCAAAAGAGCTAAGAAAAAAACATCAGACAAATATTGATTCTGAAAGTGAAGTAGCCATACCAATAAATATTTCAAAAACTAAATGAAGAGTCCAAAAGGATTCGATTTTAATTATAAATAAGAGGAAATAGAAACATTATTTAAGAAGTATATTGGTGTTTTGTAATTATTTCATTTTCAGCAATTTACATATATTGTAACGAATTCTAGTTGAATGCCTACGAATTCTAAAAGTCTATATTGGAAGTAGTTAAACGTATTTACTTTTATACCGTAATTAAAGTAAGGTCTTTTTTTGCTCCCAATTCATTTAATCTCAAAATAAATAACATGAAACAGTTTTTATTGCCTGTTGCATTATTATGTTTCACAATGGCTTGTTTAGTTTTTATACATATTGATAATATGAATAAATTAGATGAAGAGAAGGCCATGTCTAACACTCAAGATACAGAAATCCATTCTCAGCCTAAGCAATGAAACACAATATGGATGGTATGATATCTGTTTTTTAACTACTTTGGTCAATAAATAATGCCTTAAGCTCTGGAGTAGGAATCATACAGCTTTCTTTTTTACCAAACCATTTATATCTGTTTTTGGCAATAATGTCATAAATCCAATCCCGTAAAAATTTAGGTAAAATAAGGAAAACTGAAAGTAAAGGGTAAAAACCTGACAACTGTTTTGCAATATGTATTGCAGCCGTTGATTTATGGTAATATGCTAGCTTAGGATCTATTAGTAATATAGAATCTATTTTAGTGATATCTATATTTCTTTCTGCTATTAATTTTTTACCAATCTCGCTTTGCAACGCTGCATACCGAAACGTATTTTTTTTATCCCTTTGTATTACAAAATTCACGGCACTATTGCATAGGTTGCAAACGCCATCAAATAAAATAATTTTTTTCCCTTCTTCGATCATAGGGCAAAGATACAACGAATAATTATTTTATATTTTTGATTTATAAATTCATTAAGAATCATTTTACAACAACCGAATTAATGACATCTTGTGTAGTAATCTGAAGATTTTTTGGAAGTTTATTATCTTTTGGCAAAACTGCCAGATAACGATCATTATTTGAATCATATACTTGCTTAAATATAGGATCATCAAGTTCTAATATATCACACATCTCTTTTATTAAATCAAGATGATAAATAAGATCGGTACTACCTAAGTGGAAAACTCCTTTTTTATTTCGATTTATTATATAATGTAATTGCTGTGTAAGTTTGGATATAGATGTTGCGTTAATGATTACATTAGGAAAAACTTCAATAGGCGCTTTGAGATCATGAAGTGTCTTTAGTTCCTGAACACGAGGAGTGGTTGCACCAAAAATCATGGGTACTCTGGCAATCACATATTTACTTGTAGGAAGACGCATTAATGCGTTTTCTATACTGATTTTGAATCTTCCAAATACACTATCACTTAGTGTTTTGTCATACTCATAAGAAGGATAATTGCTAAAAGAATCAAATACGTTGGCGCTAGAGATAAATATAAGTTTACACCTATGTTTCTTAATCCAGCTAATGATACGTTGATGTGTGTCTAACTGTGAGTTAAAATTACCTCGTAACGCAGAAATGATTAGTGTAGGTTTAAGGTTGTCAAGAAGTATTGAAATATCTTCCAACTCCATATCATATTGGAAGAATTTTTGATTCTTTTCAAAAAAAGCATTATCTGTTCTATAGGTGCCATAGGTGTCGAAATAGGAGTTTAGCTCCTTGTAAAGGGCATTTCCTACGAAACCACTGGCTCCTATGATGAGAATTTTTTTCAAAATTATTGCTATAAAAAAAATTAAGTTTCAAGTATTACTAATTGTAACCTTGAAACTTAACTATACTATTTTTTATTGTAAAAATTAAACTTTATAAAAGGGTAATTTTACCACAGTAGCTGGAATTGCCTTTTTTCTTACCTGAATATTAATTTTACTCCCTGGTTTTGCAAAAACTGTAGGTACATATCCTAGTCCAATCCCTTTTCCTAGTGATGGAGACATTGTACCAGAAGTTACAATTCCGATAGTATTTCCATTTCCATCTACTATGTCATAATCATGACGAGGAATTCCACGTTCATCAAGTTCGAAACCAACTAATTTTCGCTCTGCTCCATGTTCTTTTTCTTTGGCAAGAGCCTCGGCATTGATAAAATCTTTCGAGAACTTTGTTATCCATCCAAGTCCTGCTTCTAGAGGAGATGTATTATCGTTAATATCGTTACCATATAAACAATATCCCATTTCTAATCTTAATGTGTCTCTGGCAGCCAGCCCAACAGGTTTAATGCCAAAATCAGCTCCAGCTTCAAAAACTTTATCCCATACTTGTTTAACCTCAGAATTCTTACAGTAAATTTCAAAACCGCCACTACCTGTATAACCTGTAGCAGAAATAATTACATGCTCAATACCCGCAAAATCCGCAACTTCAAAAGTATAAAATTTCATAGCTTCTAAGTCAACAGAAGTAAGAGACTGCATAGCTAAAGCAGCCTTTGGTCCTTGAATAGCCAATAAAGAATACTCATCAGATAAATCACGCATATCTGCATTCATGCTATTATGACTAGAAATCCAATCCCAATCTTTTTTGATATTTGATGCATTAACTACCAGAAGGTATTTCTCATCAGCAACCTTATAAACAATCAAATCATCCACAATCCCTCCTTTATCATTGGGTAAACAGCTGTACTGTGCTTTTCCGTCGATCAATTTAGAAGCATCATTAGATGTAACTTTTTGTATAAGATCTAATGCATTTGGTCCTGTTATTAGAAATTCACCCATGTGAGAAACATCAAAAACTCCAACTCCGTTACGTACAGTTTCATGCTCTACATTAACACCTTCATAAGAGACCGGCATATTGAATCCTGCAAATGGTACCATTTTGGCTCCAAGAGCAATGTGAGTTTCTGATAATGCAGTATTTTTCATTATGTGAATGGTTATAAAATTGACGCCGAAAGTAAAAAACTTTGTGTAGCTATACAATGCTTTTTTGTTATAATCTTGATAAATTATTGATATAATCTCGTAATTAGTTTCATAGATTTAAAAGTTGATAATAAATAAGTGTTATTACACTATAAAATTAAATATAATCTTTTTTATAACTTTATATGGCATACAGTTTTAATAATAAAAATCACATTATGCCAGCAGGATATTCAGGAACACCACTAGCTAAAAAACTTGGAATCAAAGAAAATTATATAATCATGTTATATAACCAACCTAATTATTATTATAATCTTTTTTCTGATCTACCAGAAGGAGTAAAAGAAACAGATGAAATTAGATTAGAAGGCGCAGATTTTATTCATGTTTTCTGTACCACTTTTAAAGAGCTTGAACAAGTAGTTAATACATATAAACCAGCGTTACAGAAAAACGGAATGTTATGGATAAGTTGGCCAAAAGGGAGTTCTAAAATCCCTACAGATCTAAAAAGAGACCCTATACGTGAATATTTGATTGAAATTGGATTAGTAGATATTAAAGTTGCTGCTATTGATGAGGATTGGAGCGGGCTTAAATTTGTATATAGAGTAAAGGATAGAAAGTAAATATGCACAGTTACCCTTTAATCAAAGCAACCATTTTTTGCATTTTGAATCTTTATTATATAGAAATGTAGTAATGAAAAAAATAGTAATACTTATTTTATCTTTTGGGCTGTTATTTTCTTGTAAGAATGATGATGATGCAATAGAGAGCACCAACCTTGTTGGAAAGTGGCAGCTTGTAGAACAATTATTAGACCCTGGGGATGGTAGTGGTACATTTCAACCTATAGATAGTGAACTTACATTAGAGTTCTTTGATAATGGTACTATTATTTCAACCAATGGCTCATTGTGTAATATTTTTACACAATCAGGAGGCACAAGTTCAGGGACATTTTCCTTAATGGAAAACACTATTAACATAGAGTGTTCAGATAATATAATTCCTATTTCTTTTGAAAGAATAGGGGTAGGTCTTGTTCTTAATTTCCCATGTATTGAAGCTTGCGCTCAGAAATACAGAAAGATACTTTAATAATATAGCTTTAGTATGTAAAAAAGGTTAATAAGGTTTTTACAATAAACCAATCATTTTAAATTTCCTAAAATAAAATCTAATTCCTTATTTGTATTTAAATTTTGCTGAAAAGAATCTGTAATATGTAAACTTTTATTGGCCAAGCCAAGTTTTTGTAACCTAAGGATACTTTCTTTGTTTTCAAGTGTTACCTTGCCTGTCAATAATACATTCATATCCTCATTAGAGTAGTAGTAATCATATATTTTTTTCAGACCGGTTAAGTATAAGTAATCTTTGGTAAAACCACCACCACGATGAACCCTTAAAGTAATTTGCCAGGCACTTTCACGATCTAGCTTGTATTGGCTATAGAGTAAATCAAAAGTACCTTTAAAGTCATATCCTTTTATTAAACTATCAGCCGCGATAACTCTATATGCTAGTTCTTTCATTCTCTTTAAAGTAAGACAACCAGACATATATTCACTAAAAACCGCTAGACCTTCCTGGGTTTCAGTATTGTTTACAAAGCCATTCGAGAATATTTTTAATGGTTGGCTTTTACCATTAAATGTTGTGACCATATGTACACCAATTTCGTGATTGGCCAATACCATAAGTTCATTATCACTAAATGTGTAATTTTTCTTTAGCATCAATGTTTCGGAAGCATTTAATACCATGGCAGATGCAGAGATATGTGTAGACTTCTTAATGTTGAAATCAAAAGCATATCGCTGTGCAAATTGCTCGAAGTATGCTTCGGCATCATTGGCAGAATGTTTTTTTATATAATCGTCAGACGAAAATTCATCATCAAAATGAAGAATGAAACGTGCATTTTCTACATCACGCTCTTTTGGTGTACCAAATACTTTGAGAGAATTATAATAAAAACTCTTACCACGACCTATAGTTTCAATGCACTGAATTAACCCTGAATATTCATAAATGATATCTTGATATAACTTTCGTATTTGATCATCTTTAATTCGCTCTAATCGCTGATTAAAAAACAATCGCTGCATTTTATAGGGATTGAATTTAATCTTGCGATATTTGAATATTGGGTTTTTTCTGTATTTGCAGGCAAAGAAATTCTTTTTTTCCTGCTCAATATTTAAGGGATTTAAGTAATTAAGAAGCTCAATGTTCTTAACAAGTCTATCTAAGTTTTGATCAATTTCTAAAAGATCACTATATGTTTCTACCACATCTTCAATCATTTTCCTTTACATTCTTATCAAATTATTTATAGAAACCACAAACTAACTGCAAAAAATAGAAATTAACAAATAAGGAGGTCGATCTTACTCAATAAAGTGATTATAAAAAGCTTTTGCATGCATTGGAAGTCTTTCATTTAGTTCCAATTCGATAGCATGTACTATTTCGGGATACATAATATATTCTAGTTCGTGACAATATATTTTCGAAAATTCTGTAGCCAAAACTAATGTGTTCTTAAAATTTTCAGTGATATATTTCAAGAAATACCCATTACCATAAAATGTGTCATTAATACCTGAAGTAGTAGTTATATTGTGTGGTAGTTTAATATTTGATAATGTTTCGGACCAAGAATTTACAAAGGAAGAATATCGTGTATTATCAATATTGGTGGTGCCTAAATTAATTACTGGTACTTTGCGATCCCACCTCATCCAATTATACGAATGTATATCATAAACTATTGCAGCACCATATTTGGATTCTATTTTAGATACCAAAGCATGTACAACTTTATAAAAGTTAATGTGTTTATCTAAAGAACGTTCTTTAACGTCAGTTTTTAAAGAATTTTTCCAAAGCTCTTTTCCCCATGCATCTTCATAAATAGCTACATCAGGGGCTCTATTTAAATCGTATTCAAAACGAGAATCACATCCCGCTATTACGATAGGGTGGTTTTGCACCATATGTTTGGTGGCAGGATCTTCTTCATACCATCTATCATATTCTGTATGTAGGCAATTATCCCATAATTCTTTACGAAACTGATGACCATCGTGAACTGCACCACATATATAGTACGTATATGAATCTATTTTTATAGTAAATGAATAATCCTCGGCAACAGCACTAAATGGTTCTTCAGCGTTTATTTTGTTAATCATTTCTTTAATAGAAATCCTAAGCATCATCTACGGTTTTTCTTAATTTGGCCTTTCTGTCAAATCTACTAACCCTTTGTATTACTTTATCTTCAATAAAATCCACTACTTTTTCTTGTAGTCTGACTTTGTATTTTTTATTAATGTATGTAATTCCTCCCGGACTCATTACATTAACCTCTACAAGCATACCATTAATAACATCTATACCTACAAAGTAAAGCCCGTCTTTAACTAGTTTTGGTCCGATCTTACGGCACAACTCTTTTTCTTGCTTAGTCAACGAATGTTTTACTACTGTTCCTCCGGCAGTGACATTAGATCTATGATCATCCTCCCCAGGAATACGTCTCATTGCACCAATAGGTTTTCCGTTAAGAATTAAAATGCGAACATCACCTTGATCAGCACCTTCAATATAATCTTGTAGTATTACATAGTTAGTAGTTCCATCTTTATTGTCTATGTAAAAATCCAAAAGAGATCGAATACTACTCATTGCTCTTTTTTCAATCAATATTACCCCAGAACCACCAAAACCGTTTAATGGCTTTAAGATCATTCTGTCACTTTCGGATTCTTTGATCATTTTAATAAGGTAATCCTTATTTTTGGTTACATGGGTACTTGGAATAAAGTGAGTTTCTATGTCATCAAAAGCAGCAGTATACAATTTGTTATTAGACCTACGAATTCCGTCAATGTCATTCATGATAAATACATCGTCTTTTACAGAATCCAAAAAATTAAGCATGATCATGTCCAACGGTGGATTACTACGTAAAATAATTACATCAAATCCAGCTAATGGTAACATTTCATCTCTAAAAGTAGTTTTGGTGTGAAAAGATTTCATAGAAGAGGAAACCTTGTCAGTTCGGTTAATTACTTTACAAAAAGAATAAGTGACGCTATCACGTATAGTGAGATTAGAAGGAGTTGCAATAGCTACTCCATGCCCTCTTTTAGCAAATTCATGAATCAAAGTAAGTGAGGTATCATTTTCGGGATTTATTTCTTCCCAGGGATACATTAAGAAGCAAACATTCATTACTGATGATTTTATGTGTAAAAATGTACGTTTTTTATGTCAAAATCAATAAAAAAATAAAAGAAAATTCATTGATCACAAAAAAATAATCATTCACATTCTAAATCAATGGTTATCTTTTTCATTTTCTTCCAAACAGGATGTTCAGGAGCTTGAGGTGAAACATTAAACAAAACTAAGTGTCTATTATCTAGATTACAAAACCTATTTTCTACTATAATATTAAGATTTACTTCTTTTTTTGTTGTAAATGCATCATACGTCAATATTTTTCCGATATAGAGTGAGTCGTTTACTTTTTCAAAAAAAGCTTTTGACTTTGGGATGTCCTTAAAAAATTTCAAATTCATTTTTGAAACCATATTCATTAACCCATCAAAATATATTTCCATTTCGGATTCTAACTTTTTAGTAGATAATTTTGGTTCCTGGTCGATTTCCCATAGAAAGACATAGGAAAAATAATCTTTTGCCTTTTCTTTTCCCCATCCTGGAGCAAAACGAATGTGTTCTGCACCAGAATATTGTAAGGAAGAGGCGAATTTTAAAGGAAATTCTATAACTTCGCTTCTCCAATTTTCTGGAGCGTTTAATATGTTTTTTGACGAATTGTCCTCTTTACATTGTAAAAAAATTATTAAAATTAAAAAAAAGGGCACGGTTTTTGAAAAATTCATATTTGATTAGTTATTTTAGGAATAAAAGTAATAAATTGGATTATTATAGAATTTTCCTAAATTTGTGTTAAAGTAAATGGATTACAAAACCTACAAAATGAAATATTATAGAACATTTTTACTATTATTCGTTTTTACAATTCAGGTAGCCCCAGCTCAAACTGAACAAGATAGAATCGAAGCCGAAATTATTAACATCCAGAGGGGTGTTGTTGCCAAACTTACAGGTCATGAACCTATTAAAGGTAAGAAAAAGCTATCGAGTAGATCCAGTAATGGTGAAAGAAAAGTTGTAGCTGACTACTTATTTAGCTCCTTGAAGGATTTAGGATTAAAAGCGATAAGGGATGACTACGATGTGCAGAATAAAAAAGGAGATCAATTTACAGGTCAAAATATATATGCAGAAATCCCGGCTACCAATGGTAGTGATGAGTATGTGATTATTTGCGCACATTATGATACTGTTGAAAAGAGCCCTGGAGCTGTTCATAATGCTACTGGTGTAGCAATTGCATTTTATGTTGCTAAGAAAATTGCTGAATTAGAAGAGCGTAATATAAATTTCATGGTTGTATTCTTTGACCATTGGAAAAGTAATATGATTGGAACCAGAATGTTCACTAAAATGTTGCAAACAGAAGGATATAACATTCACTCTATGCATAGATCTGATTATATGGGATGGGATAATGATGAGGATAGAGCTGTTGAGCTATTAGCTTCTAATTTGAGTTTAGAATCGTTATATAGATTAGAGTCTCCAGTGCCTATTTATAAAAGAGAGGTAGCAACACCAGAAAGTAGATTCTTTTCTAATTTTGGTTATGATACCGTAACATTAACCGCTGAGTTGAAAAATGCAGATAACTCTCCTTTTGTTAGACAGAGTGAAGACAAATACACAACAGTTAATTTCAAATACCTGGCTTCAACTACAAGTATTGTCTATAATGTAATGAAGGCTCTTGCTAAAGGGAATTAATTACAAAAAGAAATAATATACCAAAAAGGAGTTCTTATTTTAATAAGAACTCCTTTAATGTTTTATAACTGTTTATTTTTATACTTTTCTTTTCTTTATTAATAACTTTTTGGATTTGAGAAGGGATGTCCATGGTAGTTTCTAAAGTTTCCTCTACAACATCTAAAAATTTTACAGGATGAGCCGTCTCCAGGAAAATACCATAATCATTTGTATCTAGTACCTGTTCTTTAAGTCCTAAATATCCTATGGCTCCGTGTGGGTCTGTTATATATCCTGTATTGTTAAATACTGTTTTCATTGCCTGTTTAGTTTGATAATCATCAAAGCTATAAGCAGAGAAGAGGTCTTTTAAATTTTCAAAATTATTATTAAACAGATTTTGTATTCTAATAAAATTGCTAGGATTGCCCACATCCATGGCGTTAGAAATTGTTGCTTTAGAGGGTTTTGGTTCGTATTTTGACGTTTTTAGATACCTAACTACAGTGTCATTGATATTTGTGGAAGCAACAAACTGTTTTACTGGTAAACCTAATTTATGAGCGACAATTCCTGCACAGATATTTCCAAAATTACCACTTGGTACAGAGAATATAATGTCTTTTCCTTTACTTTTCACCTGCTTATATGCAAATAAAAAATAGAATAATTGAGGAATCCATCTGGCTACATTTATAGAATTGGCAGAGGTTAATTGTCTATGTTCTGTAATGCTGGTATCTAAGAAAGCTGTTTTTACCATATCCTGACAATCATCAAACACACCGTCGACCTCTAATGCAGTGATGTTTTGACCAAGAGTAGTCAGTTGTTTTTCCTGAATATTACTTACTTTTCCTGAAGGGTATAAAATAACGACATCTACACCTTTTACTCCTAAAAAACCATTTGCGACGGCACCACCAGTATCCCCAGAAGTTGCAACAAGAACTGTTACCTGGTTTTCGTTATTTTTATTAAAATAACCAAGACAACGCGCCATGAATCGAGCGCCAACATCCTTAAAAGCCATAGTAGGGCCATGAAACAGTTCTAAAGTAGCAATGTTGTCTTCAATTTCAATAACAGGAAAATCAAAACTTAAAACATCGGCAAGTATATCTCTAAGTTCAGTTTCAGGAATTTCATTGCCAACAAATTGTTGTATAGCCTGATATGCAACCTCTATATTATCCAAAGCCTCTATGTTTTCAAAGAACGATTTTGGCAAAGGAGTTATACTTTCTGGGAAATATAATCCTCGATCTGGAGCTAATCCTTTAATAACTGCTTCAGAGAATGTTACTTTATGTACGTTATTGTTTAAACTATAATATTGCATTATTCTTTGTTCTTATAGGTGTTATACTACTGCAGAAAATTCAATTTCTACAAAAATTTCAGGAGCGATAAGTTTTGATACTTCAACCATAGTGGTTACGGGTCTTATACTACCAAAAAAATCCCCATGCGCTTTTCCTATCTGTTCCCATTTGGAAATATCGGTACAATAGATTCTTGTTCTTATGACATTGCTTAAATCTGCATCAAGTTCCTGTAGAGCTTTTTTAGCGATTTGAATAATTGCCACAGTTTGATCATATTCATTAATTCCTTTTGCGGTTGTACCAGAAATTTCTATTGTATCTCCAATCTTAATGGCCCTGGAGTATCCCACAATGTCCTCCCATGGAGCTCCTGTTGATATTTTTTTAATTTCTTTCATAAGTATTATTTCATTATTCTGACGCCTTGACTATTTATCTGTGATACATGAATATCAAAGTCCAGTCCAGTCTTGCTATATATCTCTCGCATTGCTTCTGCCACTAGGTTAGCTGTTACTTGACCCTTACTAAGGGCAAAAATTGAAGGGCCAGAACCAGATATACCACATCCTAAAGCTCCTTTCAAAATAGCAGCCTCTTTTACGGCTTTAAATTCCGGAATTAATATTGACCTAAGCGGTTCAATAATTACGTCTTCTAGACTTCGACCTATAAGTTCATGATCTTCGGTAAGCAATCCAGCTACAAGTCCTCCTACATTTCCCCATTGTTGTACCGCATCTTTTAATTTTACATTTTGTTTAATAACTGACCTAGAATCTGATGTTTTTACTTCAATTTGAGGATGAATTACAGTCATAACCAGATCTGAAGGTGCATTTAATCTAACCACATCCAGGGGATCATAACTGCGAACCAGGGTGAAACTTCCGAGCAGGGCAGGAGCCACATTGTCTGCATGAGCATTGCCGCTTGCTAGTTTTTCTCCTTCCATTGCAAAAGCCACTAATTCATGCGCTGTAAATGGGGTTTCTAACAAATAGTTTACAGCCCACACAGCTCCGGCACTACTGGCTGCACTGCTGCCAATTCCACTACCTGCTTTGATTTTTTTATAAATCTCTATCTCTACACCAATTTCTTTACCATACTTTTTTAATAAGGCTTCTACCGATACTCCGGCAACATTCTTGTGTGTTTCCATTGGTAAATTTGCTCCATCAATTTTGGTGATTTTTACTCCAGGTTCTGATGTAAGAGATATAATCATTTCATCACCTACATTATCCAAACAACATCCTAAAACATCAAACCCACAACAAAGATTTGCCACTGTGGCTGGAGCGAATATTTTGATACTCTTCTTCATTTTCATTACTTTTTACCAATTCTAATAATATCTGCAAAGATACCAGATGCAGTTACATCTGCACCAGCACCGGCACCTTTTACAATTAAGGGTTGCTCGGGATATCGATCTGTAAAAAATAATACGATATTGTCACTGCCCTCAAGATTATAAAAAGGGTGATCCTTTGGTATATGTTGTAGGCCTACTTTAGCTTTTTCTTTTTCGTACTGCGCCACATATTTTAAACGACAATCTTTTTTGTTCGCTTCCTCAAAAATATCTTGGAAGTGGTTTTCGTTTTGCTTTAATGAATCAAGAAAATCCTGAACACTTGTTGTATTTAGACTTTCTTCGGGTAAAAATGATTCATTTTCTATGTTATTTAACTCCATTACTTTCCCACTTTCACGAGCAAGAATTAGAATTTTACGAGCTACATCGATTCCGCTTAAATCAATTTTGGGATCAGGCTCTGTATACCCTTCTTCTTGAGCTTGTTTTACAATATCATGAAAAGTAACTCCTTTCTTAAAGTTGTTGAATACAAAATTAAGACTACCAGATAGTACTGCTTGTATTTTATGAATATTATCTCCTGAAGCAATGAGATTGTTTAGCGTGTTAATTACAGGTAATCCGGCACCAACATTGGTTTCATAAAGGAATGAAGCATTGAATTTTCTCGATAGATCTTGCAATTCTTCATAATTAGTATATTCATCTGCACAAGCAATTTTATTACAAGTTACAACGGCCATACTTTCAGAAAGGTAATGCTTATAAACTTTGGCAATATCTGGATTTGCGGTATTATCTACAAAGATTGAATTACGAAGATTCATCTCCTTTGCTTGCTCAAAAAACTCTTTTGAGCTTGCCTTTTTTCCCTTTGCCAGTTTTTCTTCCCACAAATTAAGATCAATCCCATTTTCATCAAAAACCATTTTCCTTGAGTTGGACAATCCCACAACCCTAATTTTTAGACGCAGTTTATCTTTTAAATATTT
This sequence comes from uncultured Aquimarina sp., assembly GCA_947500545.1. Classification (GTDB taxonomy): domain Bacteria; phylum Bacteroidota; class Bacteroidia; order Flavobacteriales; family Flavobacteriaceae; genus Aquimarina. The sequence goes on from CANMSO010000001.1 coordinate 432,601, forward strand.
GTTTTGTTGTTCAAGTTGTTCTAATAATTTACTTCCAACATTTCCTACTCCTGTAATAAATAGATTTAATTGTTTAGTTTTTACTTCAAAGAATCGTTCATGTAATATATTAAGTGCTTTCTTAATATCTTTTTTCTCTATTACTACCGAAATATTCTTTTCAGATGCTCCTTGTGCAATCGCTCTAATGTTTACGTTGTTTTTTCCAAGAGTACTAAACATCTTACCACTAAGTCCTTGATGGTGATACATATTATCTCCAACTAGTGCTATAATGGCAACGTCGTTTTCGATTTTTACTGGATCTACTTTATGTTTAGAGATTTCAAATTCGAAAGTTGCATCTAATATTTCTTTTGCTTTAGGAGCATCGGTTGCATCAACGACTAGACAAATTGAATGCTCAGAAGAAGCTTGTGTGATCAAGATGACATTGATGTTTTCAAGAAAAAGAGCTTCAAAAAGTCTTTTTGAAAACCCCGGGATTCCTACCATTCCACTTCCTTCAAGTGAAATAATTGATATGCTGTCAATATGACTAATACCCGTTACTGGTTTTTTTCGACCCTCGACATTTCTCGTTATAAGAGTTCCATTATCCAAAGGCTCAAAAGTATTTTTAATAACTATTGGGATATCCTTATCCAGAACCGGATGTATGGTTGGTGGATAGATTACTTTAGCTCCAAAATGAGAAAGCTCCATTGCTTCATGATATGAAATATGACGTACAGGTTTTGCTTGTTTTACTATTTTGGGATTAGCAGTATACATACCACTTACATCCGTCCAGATTTGTAGTTCTTTGGCATCAATTGCTGCTGCAAGAATTGCTGCTGTAAAATCCGACCCACCTCTTCCTAATGTTGTAGGTTCTCCATTATACGTTCTAGCGACAAAACCAGGAAATAAGGCAATCTTATTTGAATTACTTTTAGAAAATTCTTTAACTCTTTGGTTTGTTTCCTTATAATCTATTGTAATCTTCGAATTGGTGTTTTTTACAATCACATCACGAGAATCCTTTAATACAAGATCTAACCCTTTAACCTTTGCTGCCTCTGCTATTATATAGGACGAAAGTAATTCTCCGTAACTCGCAATTACTGCCTCTGTTTTTGAGGAAAGCTCACTTAACAAGTATACACCTTCACATAAAGATTCTAATGTGTTTAACTGTGCCTTAATCTTACTAATAATACTGCTTTGAGAAGCAATTGGAATTAAAGTTTTTATTGCATCAATATGTCTTTTTTCAATTTCTATTAATGTGTCTTTATATTTTTTATTATTTGTAGCAGCTGCTTCGCCTGCCTGTAATAGTAAATCTGTAACTCCGCCCATAGCAGAAACCACCACATAAAGTGATTGTTTTTTAGATTGCTTTTCTATAATGTCTATTACGTTTTCTATAGATGCTGCATTGGCAACTGAAGAACCTCCGAATTTTAGAACGTTCATAATACTTTTTTTGTTGAAAATTAATGATAAAGCTTGTTTTCGGTAGCTCTTTGCTTTTGCAAACTACGTACTTGTTTTGGTGATGATATACAATTTAATTAACCCCTAAGGGTAATAATAGTTGTAGTACGCGTAAAAGAAGTAATCCCAGAAACGGTAATCGTTCCTAGAGAGATCAATAAAGCCAAGATGAAAACGGTACTAAACATTAGTTTGTCTTATATTGTTAGATCAAATGTATAATTTTTTACTTTTAAAGAAAATTAAATTAAGGCAATACTTAAACTTTTGTTAATTCAACAATATATAACATATTTCATTATATAATTCCCAAAAATAACTCATGAAAATATTTTCTGCACAACAGATGCGAATGGCCGATCAGGCTACTATTAAATCTCAAAAAATAAGTTCTCTGGAATTAATGGAGCAAGCAGCTTCAAGAACATTTGATTTAATTCATAATAAATTGCAGGGAACTCCGATGTTAATACATGTTTTTTGTGGTATTGGAAATAATGGTGGAGATGGTTTGGTTATTTCTAGATTACTTTTAGAACATGGGTATCATGTAAAGACATATATCGTAAATTTTAGTGATAATAGATCAAAGGATTTTTTAGCCAATTACGATCGATTAAAAGAAATAGCTAATGAATGGCCGGTACAAATAAAATCTGAAGAAGATTTTCCTGAAATCAATTATCAAGATATGGTAATTGATGCAATTTTTGGGATTGGGCTTAATAGACCATTGGTACCCTGGGTTGTATCTTTAATCAAACATATAAATCAATCTAATTGTTTTACACTTTCGGTAGATATCCCTTCTGGTTTATATCCGGATAAATTATATGACGACCCTAACGGAGTAATTTTTGCAAATATTACAGTCACGTTTCAATTACCCAAACTGATTTTCTTTTTACCACAGACGGGTGTTTATACTCAGGATGTAGAGGTCATTGATATAGGTTTAAATCGTGAAATTTTAATGCAAACTACAGGAATAGCCGAGTTAATAACTAAGAACGAAATATTACCACTGTACCGTAATAGACATAAATATGGACACAAAGGTACGTATGGACATTCCGTTATAATCGGAGGGAGCTATGGCAAAATTGGTAGTGTAGTTTTGGCTGCCAAGGCCGCTTTAAAGACAGGGTCAGGATTGGTTACAGCATATATTCCAGAATGTGGATATGATGTGCTTCAAACTGCTGTACCAGAGGTTATGGTAGTAACAGATGATAGCGATGATAATCTAACAGAAATCACCCTTGATTTTGAAGCATCTGCTATAGGAATTGGAATAGGGTTAGGGACGAGTCCAAAGACAGTAAGGGCATTTGGTGATTTTTTAAAAAATAAACCATCATCACTTGTTATTGATGCTGATGGGATTAATATTTTGGCTAAACATCCAGAATTTCTTGACAATCTACAGCCACAAACAATACTAACGCCACACCCTAAAGAATTAGAGAGGTTAATTGGTGAATGGAAAGATGATTTTGATAAACTAGAAAAGACTAAAGAATTTTCTAAAAAACATAAATGCATAATCGTCATCAAGGGGGCTAATTCTATCACAATTTTTCAAGATCAAATGTATGTGAATAATACGGGAAACCCTGGCATGGCAACCGCTGGTAGTGGAGATGTACTTACAGGTATGATTACAGGATTATTATCCCAAGGGTATGATCCTTTACGGGCTACCGTTTTTGGTGTGTATTTACATGGTAGCTCGGGTGATTTGACCGCACAAGTAACTGGTTTTGAGTCATTAGTCGCGAGTGATATTATTTCAAATATAGGCAAAGCATTTCTAGAATTGTTTAAAACACCAAATATCCCGAAAAACAAGGATAGTTAATTGTTGTTTAACGTAAAAATAATGTGGTTTTAAAGCACAATTTTGTGGTTCTTTTGGAGTTAATTTAATGTAATCTAAATTACATTTGATTGATAATTTAAAAAGCAAAATGATGACAAGAAAAATTTTAGTTTTAACTACACTTATTTTGGGGGTAATAATCACTTCCTGTTCTAGTGATGATGGCCCTCCAACTGCTAATTTACAGCTAGAGACTATAGGGTTACAGGCACTTACAGGTGGGACTACATACCAAGGTTGGCTTATCGTAGATGGACAACCCAAGCCAACAGAAAAATTCACAAACCCATCAGGTACAATTAACTTTAACATGCTTGTTTCTGATCTTGAGGATGCTACTCAGTTTGTATTGACTATAGAACCAGTGGGAGATAATGACAATGTACCTTCTGCCGCAAAAATATTGACAGGAAATTTTACAGGTACTGCTGCACCACTTGATTTTGAATCTGTCGTTACAGATTTATCGGTAACTTCGGGTCAATTTTTTCTAGCTACTCCAACTGATGATGTGGCAGATAATGATGAGTTTGGTGTTTGGTTTATGGATGGAGCCAGTGCTCCAGGCTTGAATCTTCCAGACCTAGCAAGTGGGTGGAAGTATGAAGGATGGGTAGATTTTGGAAACAAAATTGTATCTACTGGTACTTTTTCTAGCGAAGAAGTAACCGATGATGGAAATTTCTTTAAAGGTTCTGGAGGAACGGTTCCTGGATTTCCAGGAGAGGATTTTCTTATTATTCCAAGTCAAATTCCTTTAACGGGTATTACATTTCCTGCTTCTGTACTTAGTAAACGAGTATTTATAACTGTAGAGCCTTTTCAGGACAATGATCCGGCTCCATTTTTTATAGAACCACTTAGCGCAACAGCAGGAATAACTACTGGGCCAGATAACCCTGTGGTGATGATTTCAAATACAGCTATTCCCTCAGGTAGAGTAACAAGGCCAAATTTATAGATACTTATAATATTGTTTAAAAACTCTTGTCTTTGGCAGGAGTTTTTTTTTACTTTTGTTCAAAAGAAAGTAAAAAGAATCCTTTAAATAGTTTCAGTGCTCTTGATTTTTCGGTTTCGGTTATAGGGTTGTTGTCCAAGATAAGTCCAGCTAGAGAATATTTTTCGGTGGTATAGACCTCAGGAATACTATTTATGACATTGTTATTTACATGAACCATAAATAAAGATTTCATTTTGGCAAGCACTGTTGGTAGTTCGGTTAATCTATTATATCCAGCATGTATAACCCATGTTCTCATGTCTGACATTTCTTCCGGAAGTTCTTGTAAGTTATTATGGTCTATATATAAAAATCGTACTTGATCCACTTTTCCAATCGTGCCTGGTAATGTTTCTATTTCATTATGATCTAACCATAATGAATATAGGTGCGGAAGTACACTTAATAATTCATAGTTTTTATTACCTATAAGGTTATTATATGATAAATTTAAATCCTTAATTGATTTTAAATTGGTGATATTTTCAGGTAAGGTTTTAATACGATTCCCTTTCAAGTTCAAAAATTCTATAGGTAATTCAGAAATAAGATTTAACATATGATTCAAATCAATGTCCGGATTTTGTGCAACAGACAACTGTTTAAGATTTGTAAACTTTTTAATTGACTGTGGTAATTTGGATATATTCAGACTATCCAAAATCAATATTTGTAAACCTTTATTAGAAGATACTTTCTGTAATGTTTGCTCTAAATTCAAATTAGGATTACCCCTTAGATTTAACATTCTGAGATTTTTCAACATTGAAATAGATTGAGGTAAATCATCCAGGTTTTGATTGCTTAAATCAAGTCGATGTACCTTGGATAAATTATCCTTTGGAATGTTGGTGTAGGTTTTGCTATAAAAATTTGTGTACGTAGTGCAGCTATTACTTAAAACCGCTGAAATATAAAGTAGCGCATATAAAAGATATTTTTTATTCATCACTTACTTCTTTTAAAAATGCATTACCAGAAATTTCTATGTATAATTTATCTTGTGTTTCTACTATCCAGGGAAATCGTGGGTTTAAACCCAAGCCATCATGCAACTTATTTTGAATATATGCTCCTGCTTTTTGACTATTGACTCCTAATTTGGTATGTACTAAATAGTGATCTTCCTGATACAAACCGTATCCATAAATATTTCCATAGAAAAGATCTGTAATAGGAGGTAGGGTGAACCATACATTTTTACGTCCATCATCAGAATTTATAGTGTTTCTGGGAGATTGACTATAATCTGGTCTAGGAGTGAAAAGGTCTATTCCTAATCCTAGCTGATATACTTTTTCTAAGTCTTGTATTTTTGTAAAACCAATGTCTAATGAGCCGGTAACACCATAATCGGTTCCAGCTCCTTTAAACCAACCTATTTTAAAATCATTATGAAAAGCAAAATGAATATTATGATTAGCATTACTGAATCGCATGTATAATGCTCCACGTTTTATACCATATGATTTTAAGGTTTTTGGCAAAAAATCTTTACTAAAACCAAAGCCAAGACCATTAAAACCTCCTTCCCCTAGTGGGTTAAATATAATGGCTGTATTTATGTAAGAAACTGATGACCCTAGTAGGTTATTGTTTTTTCCAATTCCGGCAAGGGCAAAAAACTCATAAGAGTATGCAAATCCCGACGTTTTTAATGTATGCCGTTTTACAAATTGATAGGATGCAAAAGACAACCCACTTTCTATGGATAAATCCCCATAGTTTAATGTTCCAAATCCAAAAACACCGAGTTTAAACCATTGATTTTGATTTCCTAATGTAATTTCAGCATTTAGGAGTATCCCTCCGTTTGCGTTTAATTTTTGGGAATACATTTTGGAGTAATATAAAAACACAATTAAAATGAAGAGGGGCTTTAGGACATTCATTTTATCTTCTGGGATGAAAATTATTCATTACTTCGCTTAAGTGACTTCTATCTATATGCATATATATTTCTGTAGTCGTAATACTTTCGTGTCCTAGCATAAGTTGTATTGCTCTTAAGTCGGCACCATTTTCTAATAAATGGGTGGCAAATGAGTGTCTAAAAGTATGTGGACTTACTTGTTTATGAATACCTGCTTTCTCAACCAAACGTTTAACGATAGTAAAAATCATAGCCCTGGTAAGTTGTCTTCCTCTGCGATTTAAGAATAAAGTATCTTCAAATCCTTTTTTAATATCAAGGTGATTTCGGATTTCTTTAGTGTAGATATTAATATATTTTTGCGTGGTTTCACCAATAGGTACAAATCGTTGTTTATTCCCTTTTCCGGTAACACTTATATATCCTTCATCAAAAAAGAGATTTGATAATTTTAAATCTGTAAGCTCACTAACCCGCAACCCACAACCATATAATGTTTCAATTATTGCTCTATTGCGCTCTCCTTCTGGTTTGCTTAGATCAATTTGTGCAATTATTAAATCTATTTCCTCGACAGATAATGTATCTGGTAGTTTCCTTCCAATTTTTGGAGATTCTATAAGTTCCATCGGGTTAGATTCTCTGTAATCTTCAAATACAAGGTAGTTGAAAAAACTTTTTAATCCAGAGATAATTCTGGATTGTGAACGTGCATTAACCAATTTTGCAGTTTCGTAGATAAACTGTTGCAATGTTTCTTTTTCAATTGAGAGTGGAGAGGTATTGATATCAGACTCTTCGAGAAAAACAAGTAAGCGTTTAAGATCAAGAGTGTAATTAATAATAGAGTTTTCTGAAAGCCCTCTTTCAATTTTTAGATAATGTACATAATCTTTTATTGCATGATCCCATTTCATTGCAACTAAGATAAAAAAGAAAAGCCATCTCGATAAGTTGAGACGGCTTTTTATTATTAATTTTTGTTTACATCTTAAAACTTGTAAACTAAACCAAGATTAATATCATTTAGATCTAATCCAATAGAAAAGTTATCAGTAGACTCTCCTTGTTCTGGATTAGAACTAGCGTAGGCTAGTGCACCCCAGAAAGCTTCAATTGCAAAATTACTACCTAAAAAGTAACTTACCCCAGGACCAACACCTACACCAAATCCATCTGTAGTTGCATCACCAGCGCCAACATCGACCTTACTAGAAAAATAGTCCAAACCAAATTCACCAAAAATAGAGAATTTGCTAGCTGGAGTGAAATAGTATCTTCCAAACCCTCCTACATTAAAAGTATTAGTGTCTACTTCACCACCAGCACCGTTTTCTTGAGATCTGGTTGTATATCCCAGTCTAGCACCAATTGCAATGTTTTCGGCTACAAAATAACCAACTCTCGGAGATACTTCAAAAGTATTGTCTTTAGCGTCTCCTGTTGATGAAGAATCATATCCGAATGATCCGGATATAAAAATATCTCCATTAGCAAATCCTTCGCTTACACCAGAATCCTGTGCATTTGCAAATACAAAACTTACTACTGCCAAGGCAGTTAACATTAGTTTTTTCATAATAATTGTTTGTTTAAAGTTGAGTCTAAACTATAGAATTTACTTGTATAAAACGTTAAAAAAATCCAAATATTTAGCGTTTAATCGATAAATATAGTCCTACACCGGTTCTTTTCATTGATATACAGTGGGCTAAAAGCATATAAAGAATATTTATTTTTACTAGTACTTTTTGCTGTAACAATAAGTTTTGGCAAATACTCTGACAAAAATTAAAGAAAAACACCGCTTAATTTTTTTAAGTTTGCCGGTTTATTAATATCTAAAACCATCAATCAAATGAAAATTTTTAATCAAATAGTACAATTAGCATTTTTTTTCTTTTCAATTAGTTGTATCCAAGCACAACAAAATACTGTAAGTTATGGGGTTAAGGCCGGAGTTAATTTATCTACCATCACGGGAGAAGAAATTTTTGATAGGACAAAACCTAAAATTGGTTTTCACCTAGGAGGAATATTAGAAGTTCCTTTAAGTGATCGCTTTTCGCTACAACCAGAACTATTATACTCATATCAGGGATCTAAATTTGAACGTGAAATTGAAATTTTTAGTGAAACGGATCTTTTTGTACCTACTGTAAAGAATACACTTAAGCTAAGTTATCTTGTTGTACCTGTTCTTGGAAAATATTACTTTACAGATTATTTTAGTTTTGAGTTTGGACCTCAATTAGGTATTTTGTTATCTGCTAAAGATAAAACGGAAGCTATACCTGAACTTCAACAAGGGGAGATCGAGATTGATGCAAAAAATGCTTACGAATCTGTTGATCTTGGATTTAAATTGGGGTTAGGATATAAATTGGATAGTGGGATGTTTTTTCAAGGAGCATATACTTTGGGTGCTACTATGATTAATAAATTTGAAGGACCATTTGATGAAACTAATCGTAATAGTTTGTTTCAAGTATCTACAGGGTTTGTTTTCTAGATATTCGCTTTATTTTATATACCGACTTTATTATTGCTTTTTTTCTTTTGATTACTTCATAATTAAAAAATAAAACTACTTTTGAGTAGTTATATACTTTACTATGAAAAAACAATTATTTCTAATTATAGCAGTTTTCGCGATATGCTTTGTTACAAATGCGCAAGATGATGACCCATTGTATACTCGGGCTGGGTTTAAGATTGGATTAAACTATAGTAATATTACAGGAGATCTTGAAGATACAGACGGAAGAATACGTCTACATCTTGGAGCAGCAATAGAATTTCCGGTGTCTCAACGATTTTATATACAAGCCGAATTATTATATTCTGCGCAAGGGTATAAATTTGATGATAACGGAGAAGATAATAAGATTAGCCTAAATTATTTGGCACTTCCTATAATTGCTAAATGGTATGTCATTGATAAGTTTAGTTTTGAAACTGGGCCTAGATTGGCTTCTTTGGCCAGTAGTTCACAGTCTGTAGGAGAAGAAACAGATGAATTTTTTAATTCGTTTAGTGATTTTGATTTTGGTTGGGTGTTTGGTGCGGGATATAAAATGGAAAGTGGAATGTTTTTTCAAGCACATTATACCTTAGGTTTAAGTAATATTAATGACATAGATGGGGTAGACATATCTAACAATAATTCAATTGTACAATTGTCAGTTGGATACTTATTCAAAACCAAAAATAATAGAAGACAAGAACCAGCTGTACAACAATGAAACTACTATTAATCAATGGACCAAATTTAAATATGTTGGGTAAAAGAGAGCCTGGTATATATGGTGACCAAACTTTTGAAGAATTCTTTACAGAGCTACAATCTAAGTTTTCTGCTACCGAGTTATCCTATTTTCAATCTAATATTGAAGGTGAACTAATCACCAAAATCCAGGACGCAGATGATCATTTTGATGGAGTAATTCTTAATGCGGGAGCCTATACCCACACTTCTATTGGTATAGGGGATGCAATTAAGGCTATTTCTAAACCAGTTATAGAAGTGCATATCTCTAATACATTTGGAAGAGAAGAGTTTAGACATCAATCCTATATCTCTCCTAATGCCCAAGGAGTAATTTTAGGTTTTGGATTGCAAAGTTATGAATTGGCTATACATAGTTTTTTAACATCATAATGCACAAGACTTATTTTAATTGGAGTAGTGGTAAGGATTCAAGCTTGGCTCTGTATTATATATTAAAACAAAAGGAATATGATGTTTCTAAGCTTATAACAACGGTAAATGAGGATTATGAACGTGTATCTATGCATGGTCTAAGAGAAGATTTGCTGGATGAACAAGCTAAAAGCCTAGGTCTCTCTCTTGAAAAAATAAAACTTCCGGCACAGGTTTCTATGGATTCATATAATAAGAGTATGAAAAGTGCCATAGGACAATTAAAGATAGAAAGATATACACATTGCATTTTTGGTGATATTTTTTTAGAAGATTTACGAGAGTATCGAGAAAATCAATTAAAGAATGTAGGCATTCAAGGAGTTTTTCCGCTTTGGAAAAAGAATACCAAAGAGTTGTTATTAGAGTTTTTGGATTTAGGTTTTAAAGCAATTACTGTTTGCGTGAATGCAAAATATCTTGATGAAACCTTTTGCGGAAGGGTATTAGATAGACAGTTTTTAAGAGATTTACCGTCAAACGTTGACCCGTGTGGTGAAAATGGAGAGTTTCATACATTTGTTTTTGACGGCCCCATATTCAAATATCCTGTTAATTTTAAAATAGGAGAGAAGGTACTTCGTGGCTATGAACCTTCAAAAGAAGAAAATGATGATTGTTTTATAGAGGATTCAGATCAGAGTTGGGATACTTCTTTTTGGTATTGCGATCTCCTACCTAATTCAAAGATGATAAAATAAAAATACCTTACTAAAACATTAGTAAGGTATTTTTAAAAGATATAGTGTTATATACTATAAATGAATTACTTCGCCGTATGCATCAGCAACGGCTTCCATTACAGCTTCACTCATTGTTGGATGAGGGTGAATAGCTTTTAGCACTTCATGACCTGTAGTTTCTAATTTTCTACCCAATACAGCTTCCGCAATCATATCGGTAACTCCAGCTCCAATCATATGGCATCCTAGCCACTCTCCGTATTTTGCATCGAAAATTACTTTTACAAAACCATCTTTGGTTCCTGCCGCACTCGCTTTACCAGAGGCAGAAAAAGGAAATTTACCTATTTTTAATTCGTACCCAGCTTCCTTAGCTTGTTTTTCAGTCATCCCTACACTTGCAATTTCAGGAGATGCATATGTACAACCAGGGATGTTTCCGTAGTCTATTGCTTCCACGTGCATTCCTGCAATTTTTTCTACACATGTAATCCCTTCTGCAGAAGCAACATGAGCCAAGGCAGGTCCAGGAGCTACATCGCCAATAGCATATATCCCTGGAATATTTGTTTGATACCAGTCGTTTACAACGATCTTATCTCTATCTGTAGCAATACCAAGTTCTTCTAATCCGATGTTTTCAATATTGCTTTTTATCCCTACTGCAGATAATACAATATCTGCTTCCAGAATTTCTTCACCTTTTTTGGTTTTTACGGTCGCCTTTATCGTATTACCACTAGTATCTACACTTTCTACAGATGAATTAGTCATTACTTTAATTCCTGCTTTCTTGAAATTACGTTCGAATTGTTTCGATACCTCGACGTCCTCAAGCGGTACAAGATTAGGTAAGAATTCTACAATTGTTACTTCTGTTCCCATTGCGTTATAGAAATGAGCAAATTCTACCCCAATTGCTCCAGATCCCACAACGATCATTTTCTTTGGTTGCGATTTTAATGTCATCGCTTCTCTATATCCAATTACCTTTTTACCGTCTTGAGGTAAGTTTGGTAATTCTCTTGATCTGGCACCAGTAGCAATTATAATATGTTTTGCCTCATAATCAGTGGCTTTTCCATCTTTATTTGTTACGGTAATTTTGTTACTAGCTTTTAGCTTACCAAAACCTTCAATTACATCAATTTTATTCTTTTTCATTAAGAATTGAACACCTTTGCTCATTCCTTCTGCAACACCACGGCTACGCTTTACAACGGCATCAAAGTCTTTATCAAATTTTTCTATAGTAAGTCCATAATCCGATGCATGTTTTAGATATTCAAATACCTGGGCACTTTTTAATAATGCTTTTGTAGGTATACATCCCCAATTTAAACATACTCCTCCTAAACTTTCTTTTTCTATAATTGCAGTTTTGAAGCCTAATTGTGAAGCTCTAATTGCGGTTACATAACCCCCAGGACCACTTCCTAAAACGACGATATCATATGTGCTCATAAATTTCGATTTTTTGAAGTCACGAATTTAAGGATAATTCGGCTAATCGAAAAGGGAATTATGTATTCCCTAAGAATAAGATTTCTGTGAGTAGACAGAATAAAAAAACACTATCGCTACGATAGTGTTAATTTTTTATTTTTTTTATCTGAATGCTTTAAAAGTTTTCAGATAAAACGAATTATTTATATTTCTAAAATTCTAATTTTAGTTCTGATTGTACAGCATTAAAATCTAATAAATTTATATCAGTACTTTCTGCGAACGAAGAAGGAACTACGACAATTCTAAAATCTTGATTGTCTGTAATATCAGAGGCTAACGCGCCTAAATCGTCACTTTCTAAGAATATTTCTATGCTAGCGACGTTTATGTCTGAATCAAAAATGAAGTTGAACTGGAATTGCGCAAACCCACTTGGACTAAAGAAAAAAGTTCTTGGTAATGGTTCCCATACATCTGCTTGTTCTGCCGCAGACCTTACTGGATCTAAAATATAAACTAATGCTACATCAGAGTCAAACACATCAATATTATTGGGAACAACAGCTTCTATAGCAAAATTATTTGCAGCATTGAATGTTCCTGTTATCTCGAAAGTCTTACCAATAGTGTCAAAATCTATATCATCATCATCTACACAAGAAGTAAATATTAATGTAGTAAAACAAAGTAATGCGATAATTTTTTTCATAAGTGTTATAATTTATTTGTTGTGATTTTATTTTTTATCAAAGTCTATACTTATAGAATTTACACAATATCGTTGACCTGTTTGAGTAGGGCCGTCATTAAATACGTGACCCAAATGACTTCCGCAATTAGCACAAAGTATTTCTGTGCGTATCATCCCATGCGATGCATCCTTTACATACTCAACGCTACCTTCGATAGATTCATCAAAACTTGGCCATCCACATCCAGAATCAAATTTAGAACCGCTTTCAAACAATGATACATTGCAGGCCATACATTTATATGTTCCTTCTTCAAAATGTACATTGTATTGCCCAGTAAAAGGTCTTTCTGTTCCTTTTTCCCTCAGTACTCGATATTCTTCCTCATTTAGCTGTTTTTTCCATTCAGCTTCAGATTTATGTATTGGGTATTTATTCATTTTTAGATTTTTTTGGTACAAATACTAAAGCATCTCCATTAATGCAATGTCTCATTCCTGTAGTTTGTCTGGGGCCATCATTAAATACATGCCCTAAATGACCACCACAAGTTGCACATAATAATTCTGAACGTGCATACCCTAACTTATAATCTACATCTTTATCAACATTTCCTTTTACTGCTCGATCAAAACTTGGCCAACCAGTTCCGCTATCAAACTTATATTTACTATCATACAAAGGAGTATTACATGCGGCACAATGAAATACACCTGATGCATACACTTTATTAAGCGGGCTGGAAAAAGGAGGTTCTGTTCCTGCTTGTCTTAAAATATGGTATTGCTCTGATGTTAGAATTTCTTTCCATTCCTTATTAGTTTTGGACACTGCATATTCCTTCTTTTCTTTTTTGGTGACTTGCTGGGCGTTGCTTGTACAACTAATCGCTAATACTCCTATAAATAACAAAATAATACGTTTCATGGCTTTTTTAGTTTTGATTAAATAATGTTTTGTTAAATAGTCGTACAATTTCTCTCTAAATAACGTATCAACAATTATTCCAAAATAAAATTAGTGATTTCTGAGATTACTTTTTCATTGCCCAGAATTTTTCGATGTCCTAATTTTTCGGTAAACAATAATTTTCCATGTTCCAATGCATCTGCTATTTCGTTAGCCGAGCTATAATGAACATCTACATCATTTTTGTCATGTACAACCAATGTTGGGATTTTAACACCTTTGGCAGATACAGCGCCTGAGTAGTTATCAAGATCTTCTCCATATCTTTTATCAAAATATGTTTTCAGAAGCGCTGCAACTTTTTTCTTTAGCTGAAGATTTTTTGCGAAGTTTTTAGTTACAGCGGTAATACTATTAGCTGTACCAATAATGACCAGTTTTTTGATTTGTAACCCATATTTTGTGGCTCTTAGTAGAGACATTCCCCCTAGTGAATGACCTACAGCAGCTTCAAAAGGGCCATAATTTTCTTCTAGATGGTTTATGGTTTCTATAAAATGAGGAAGAATAGTTCTTTTTCCGGGAGATCTACCATGTGCAGGTGCATCAAAACTTATTGTACTATATCCTTTTTCGAGTAGTTTATCTGCAATCATGGAAAGCTGTGTTCCGCTTCCAGACCAACCATGTGATAATAGAACTTTCTTTTTAGAATTTCCATAATGGTAGACTACAACATTGCGATTAATCTTATCTACGTGAATTAATTCTTTTTTGCTTTTTTCATACATTACTTTCTCTCTATCTGGCATATCATAGCCAAAAGGAGTTAAGAAAATTCTTGCAGCAAATCTAGAAGCTATAAAAGGAGATATCCAACTTAGTATTTTTCCTGTATACAGTATTGATTTTGGTATTAAAAGGGTCTGAACAGGAATTAAATCTTTATCTACTTTATTCATCGATATTTTTTAAAATTTAGACCTCAAAATTAAAGCAACACAGGGATTTGAGTCAAGCAATTATGATTAATTAACATTTTGTATATGGGTAGTTGAGAAATATATTTGATCAATTGTTTCGTATAACCTCTTAAAGTGCTTAGTTTTGTAGCTTATTTTTAACAAAAACTTCATTTTGTCGGCTACAGAAATAGAAAAAAAAGAACAGAAGGTTCTGTATGATTATCAGAAACGAGATATAGACAAGATATTTGGTCGTGTCGAGGAGTTTCCTGAAAACTATAATTTGTTATATCAACTCCCTACCGGAGGAGGTAAAACGGTTATTTTTTCTGAGATAGTTAGACGTTATATAGAAACGACCAAAAAGAAAGTCGTTGTGCTTACGCATCGTATAGAGCTTTGTGCTCAGACTTCTAATATGCTTACCGAATTTCAGGTTAAAAATAAAATAATCAATAGCGCTGTTAAGCAACTTTATGATCAATATGATTATATGTGTTTTGTGGCCATGGTCGAGACGCTTAACAATAGACTTAATGATGATCAGTTAGAGCTTCATGATATTGGAATGGTTATTATAGATGAGGCCCATTACAACTCGTTTAGAAAGCTTTTTAGGTTTTTTAAAAACTGCTTTATACTAGGTGTTACTGCAACGCCTTTAAGTTCTAATATGAAACTTCCAATGAAGGATAACTACAATGAGTTAATCGTTGGAGATACCATAGATTCATTAATCGGAAGTGGCTTTTTAGCAAAACCTGTAACGTATACATACGATGTTGGTCTTGGTTCATTAAAAATAGGGATGAATGGTGATTATACTGTAAAATCATCTGAGGAAGTGTATACGAATATGCTAATGCAGGATAAGTTATTGCATGCGTATGAAGAAAGATCAAAAGGGAAAAAGACTTTAATTTTTAATAATGGTATTAATACATCTATTTATGTATATGAAACCTTCAAAAAGGCAGGGTATCCGATACGTCATTTAGATAATACCAATAGTAGACAGGAACGGGAGGATATTCTTTCCTGGTTTAAAAGTACCAAAGATGCAATCTTGACATCTGTAAGTATTTTGACCACCGGTTTTGATGAACCAACTGTTGAAACAGTAATACTTAATAGGGCTACCAAGTCTCTTACTTTATATTTTCAGATGATCGGTAGGGGATCAAGAATTTTACCTGTAAAGCCAGAGTTTTCTATAATTGATTTAGGTAATAATACAGCGAGATTTGGATTGTGGAATTCTGAAGTAGATTGGCAGTCTATTTTTAGATCTCCAGATTTTTACTATGATAATTTGGTTGGCGACGAAGAAATCGAAAGAAATTTCAAATATGTATTACCAGAGGATATTCGAAAGGAGTTTGCTAAGTCTGAAGAAATAGAGTTTGATATAGAGGAAGAATACGCAAGGACAAAGAGGTATAACCTTAGAAGCCTTACCGTGTTAGAAAAATCTATTGAACAGCATGCAAAGATGTGCGTAGAAAATAGTGAAGATGTTTTTGATGCGCGTATTCTTAGCCGTCAATTAGATCAAGATATAGAATATAGGGTGCGTAGGTACTCATACTGCATAAGCAAAAGTACCAAGAATTATAGAGATTGGTTAGAAGAAGATTATAAACGAAAGTTAAGATCTAAAATCAATCAGTTGTTTATGGATAGTTAATGGGTTCTAAACTTTTACTATAAGTTTTCCTATATTTTTCCCATTGAAAAGCATATTGAGTGCATTGGGTAAATTTTCGAATCCTTCAATAATTGTTTCTTTATATTTGAGCGTTCCATTCTGCACCCATGGAGTCATCTCTTCTAGCATTTCGGGCATTCTATCATTATAATCTCGTGCTAATACTCCTTGTATTGTTGCTCTTTTATATAACATGTGGTGCAAAAACCTTGGCCCTAATGCAGGATTGTCTAGTCCTCCTGAGTATTGCGAAATTTGACCGCAAATGATAATTCTGGCATTAATATTAATCAACTCAAAGATCACATCGGTTATATATCCACCAACATTATCGTAGTATATATCAATTCCCTCAGGGCAAAGTCTTGAAAGTTCCTTTTTTAGTTCTATTGCCGAAGGATGTTTTTTGTAATTTATAACTTCATGTACGCCTAGTTCCTCTTGTAGATAGTTAGTTTTTTCATCAGATCCAGCAATACCAATTACTTTACATTCTTTTATTTTAGCTATTTGAACCACAACTTGCCCTACAGCACCTGAAGCCCCAGAAACTACAACAGTTTCTCCCTTCTTAGGTTTTCCGGCTTCTATAAAACCAAAATATGCAATACGAGCTGGCATGCCCAAGACTCCTAAAGCAGTACTTACGGGTACTTCATTGGGATCTAACTTTCTAAGATTTAGGATTTCGGTAATAGCATATTCTTGCCATCCGGTGTATGACAACACCCAATCGCCAATCTTAAAAGTCGAATTAAGGTCATTAATTGCTATAATCTGGCCAACAACAGCACCTCCTTGAAGTGCATTTAGCGGATGTGGTTTTTCCCAGGTGTCTTTTCCTGATTGTTGAATACGCATATACGGATCAATACTAAAGTATTCAGACTTGATAAGTGCTTCGCCATTATTTAAATCTAATGTAGAAATGTTTTTTTGATTAATAGTATAATGGGTGTTATCTACCAATCTTTCAGGCCTTTTAGAATAAATCCACTGCCTGTTTTTAAATGTTGTCATATATTATGTTTAGTCTAGACTACATGTTGTTTTATTAGTTTTTTAATGCCATTTCTACGGCGCTTTCGGCATGAATTCTAGTTGTATCAAATACCGGGATATTTACATCTTGTGGTTTGATTAATAAAGGCAATTCTGTACAACCCAAAATTACACCTTGGGCACCATCAAGCTCTAAAGCTTTGATTATTCTTTTGAGTTCTTCCTTTGAATCGTCTTTAATAATTCCCAAAACAAGCTCTTTGTATATGATTTGGTGTATAGTGTTTCGGTCTTTTTCATTTGGGATCATCACTTCAATTCTGTAATCATTCAGGGTGTTTTTATAAAAATCCTTTTCCATGGTGAATTTAGTACCTAATAGTGCTAATTTGTTTAACCCTTCAGCTTTAATTTTCTCTCCTGTGGCTGTAGCAATATGTAAAAAAGGAACCGTAGTACTTTTGATCATCTCATCACTGCATAAGTGCATTGTGTTTGTGCATAAGATGATTAAATCTGCCCCGGCATTTTCTAATTGTTTAGTTGATTGTACCATTAGTTTATTTAGCCCGTTCCAATCATCATTATGCTGCAAATTTTCTATTTCGGCAAAATCAACCGAAGTTAGAATAGATTTTGCAGAGTGAAAACCACCTAGCACTTTTTTCACCTGTTTGTTAATCAATTCATAATAGATTGCAGTTGACTCCCAGCTCATTCCTCCGATTAATCCTATAGTTTTCATAATACTTTGCTTTTTTAGTTATATTTCAATTTCTCCTGTCAAATACGGAACAGAATGCCCACTTAGAAAAACACGATCGCCTTCTAATCTGCAGTCTAATTCGCCACCTCTTTTTGATAATTGAAAAGCTTTAAGGTTGCTTTTGTTTAGTTTTTCTGCCCAAAAAGGAACCAAGGATGCGTGAGCAGAACCTGTTACCGGGTCTTCTGGAAGCACATGTGCATTAGCATCAAAGACTCTAGATACAAAATCAGATTGCTTACCTTTTGCAGTTAAAATTATACATAGATACGGTAACTCTTTTAGCAGTTCAAGTTTAGGTTCTGCTTCGAGAACTTCTTCTTCACAAGATAGTGTAATAACCAGGTCTCTTGCTGCAAAAGCTCCTGTGGGCTTTGCTTTTAGAGCACCAAAAATTTCTTCAGGAATTTCAACCTCTTTTGGTGGGCGTGAAGGAAAATCTAGGGTTATACTACCATTATCTTCTTTTTTTGCCTTTAAAATTCCACTTTTTGAAGAGAATGTCACTTCTGTAGACTTAGTATCTATATGATTAAAAATTACATAAGCCGAGGCTAGGGTAGCGTGACCGCATAGATCAATTTCGGCGTGAGGCATAAACCACCTAATCTCATAAACATTATCGTTTTTCACAAAATATCCAGTCTCTGCCAGATTGTTTTCTATCGCGATATTTTGTAAAGTTTCATCATCCAACCAGTAGGGCAGATAACAAATTGCGGCTGGATTACCGCCAAATAATTTCTTTGTGAAAGCATCAATTTGATACATCGGAATTTTCATTTGTGTGCGAGTTTTAATGTTTTGTTATTCGTATTTTTTTAATATTTGACCAGTCATGTTTTCGGTTATCGACTGTTTATAGATATCCACTACATCATTTATATTTACGGGAAAGTACCCGGCAAATTTCTTGTCATCAGGAAAATCTCCCGATATGGCCCCGGGAGCGACTACATTAACCCTAATACCGCGATCTAATTCATTTGAAGCCGCATTAACAAAGCTATGAATCCCACCATTAACAAGTGAAAGTGCAACAGCGCTTGGTTCGTAATACTCTGCGAGAATACCAGTAGTTAGGGTTATAGATCCATTGTCTTTGAGATAGTCCTGAGCAATGTGAACAAGGTTAACCTGTCCCATTAGTTTACTTTGAATCCCTAGATAATAGTCTTCCTCCGTTAGTTGTGCCAATGATTTCCAAGAAGCAGTACCTGCAGCATTAATAACAGCATCTAATTTGGGTAGTTTATCAAATAAACTTTTGATAGATTTTTTATCTGTAATGTCAATGGGGTAGGATTCGCTATTTCGGTGTGCACCATATATTTCGTGATTATCATTCTTTAGGCCCTTATATACCTCAGAACCTATTGTACCAGTAGCTCCTATTACTAAAATTTTCATAATGATATATTTAATTTTGTAAATATGTTTATTGAAATTTTTTTATAACTCCTTGTTTATTGTATTAAGATATTCTTTAATAACTTCTTCGTTTCTTTTAAAATACGTCCATTTGCCATGTCTTGTAGTAATTAATAAACCTGCTTTGTGCATACCCGACAAATAGTGAGAAATAGTTGGTTGTGATAATCCTGACTTATCCTGAATGTTCTGTCCACATACACCATCGTTGAAATGACCTAGATCTTTATGTGGTGGAAAATTCGCCTCTGGATCTTTAAGCCATTTTAATATATCCAACCTAGTAGCGTTGGAAAGTGCTTTATTTATTTCAAGGATTTTTTTGTCTTCCATAGAACAAATATACATATTTAATTTTATAAATATGTTGTGTGCATTTTTTTTACAAAAAATTAACTCGTTGTAACAAAATAGAGATATGTTCGTCTAGTATGTAAAGAGCTATGATAAATTTTGTAATTACTTAGATACAAAACTTAGTTTTAACAATACACTTAAAGAGCGCCTATCTTGATACTTCTTGAGATAGGTGCTTTTTTTATGACCGTATTTCTTTTTGGTTTACTTGATGAATACTAAAAATAGTAGTATTCTTGTCGACTATGAAGTTTATTCCTGATATAGAAACGAAGCGGTTAGCCATAAAATTAAAACCTGCCGCTGAAAAGATGGTTAAACGCGAGCATCCCTGGATCTTTAGTGATAGTATAATCAAGCAGGGTATAGATGGAAAAGCAGGGGATTTAGCAATTATATATGATAGTAAAAAAAATAACTTCCTGGCTTGCGGTTTGTATGATCCATATTCTCCTATTCGAATTAAATTAATTCAGTTTAAGAAGTCTGTACAGATCAACGAAGAGTGGTTTATTTCAAAAATTGAAAATGCCTTTAATACCCGTAAACCTCTTCTTGAAACAGATACCAATAGTTACCGTTTACTTTTTGGTGAAAACGATAACCTTCCGGGTTTTATAGCAGATGTTTATGATAAGGTTTTAGTAATAAAGTTGTATTCACATATCTGGTTTCCATATCTAAATTGGATAATCCCCGCTTTAATAAAGACCAGCGAATGCGAAACTGTTGTACTTCGCTTAAGTAGATCCCTTCAATCTAAAGGTAATATTTATGGTCTAAATGATGGGGCTGTCATTTATGGCACTTTAGAAAATGAGGTAGTTGTTTTTAGGGAGCATGGTGTGTTGTTTTCTGCAAACGTAATCAAAGGCCATAAGACTGGATATTTTTTGGATCATCGTCATAACAGAAAAAGAGTAGGGAAACTCTCAAGTGATAAAAGTGTACTTGATGTATTCTCTTATGCAGGAGGGTTTTCTATACATGCTTTACGAGGTGGTGCCAGAGAAGTTGTGAGCTTAGATATTAGTAAACAAGCTTTAGAAATGGCAAAAGGCAACGCTATATTAAATGAACACCAAGGCAAGCATGAAATCATGGTGGCGGATGCGTTTGATGGCTTACAGAGTTTAATAGATAGGCAAAAAAAGTTTGATATCGTTGTTATTGACCCTCCTTCTTTCGCTAAAAGAGAAAATGAGATTGAAAAAGCGAAAAAAAGTTATTCAAGATTAGCAAAACTTGGTTCTCAATTAGTTGTACCGGATGGTATTTTAGTGTTGGCTTCATGTTCTTCTCGTATAATTTCTGAAGAGTTCTTTAACATTTCTGAAGAAAACATTGTTGCTGCAGGTAAGACTTTTGAAGTATTAGAGAAAACATATCACGATATTGATCATCCTATTAATTTCCCAGAAGGGGCATACTTAAAATGTGGATATTATAAATTGAAATAAAGAAAACAACCATTTATATGATTGCTTTCTAAACCTTTTAAAAACCTCCAGTACCTTAATGCTTTCCAAATACGTGAACTTTTGCTCTTTTTCTTGATAAGTCTTTAGTATCATAAAAAAAAGTAATATCTCTGATTACTCTTTTGTTTCCTTTAAGGTCAATTAACCTTGTAGCACTTTTACGTGAAAAGTTATGTCGTAATTGAATTACATCTTTTTGACCATTTCCATATTGCACAACCATCCTGTGCATATTAACGGCACCACCAGTTACTTTAATTTTAAGTTTTTTGAACCCTCCTTCTTTTGCTGTTACTGTTATAACATCTTTATCCAATCTGTAGTTAACAGTTCTTGAGCCCAAATGCTCCCATTGCATATAATTTAAAGTAAAACTGCTTGTAATTAATAAGAATACCATTAATAATGATGAAATCGAAAATCTTTGTAATGTTATGTTTTTCATAGTTTATAAAATGTATTGATTTGTTAGTAAGACCATAGAATTTGGAAAAGGTTTAATTATCCAATCTTTAAGTAGCTTAGAAAACAAAAAAAAGGACGAACATTTCTATTCATCCTTTTTATAAAAGTGATTATTGTCTAATTAGTTAGCTGAAAGCAAAGCAAAAAACTTATCCATATTAGGTAATAAAACAATTTTGGTACGTCTGTTAATAGCCATATTTTCTTTAGAATCATTTTCTACTAGCGGTTTATAGCTACTTCTTCCTGATGCAATTAATTTTTCTGGAGCGACATTGTATTCATTTTGTAGTTTTCTAACAATTGATGTTGCTCTTTTTACACTTAGATCCCAATTGTCCTGAACTACAGCATTATTAATAGTTCGTGGATCTGTGTGTCCTTCTACCATTACTTCAATACTAGGTTCAGAATTAATAACATTGGCTAATTTTTGTAAGATATCGTTGGCTTTGTCACTTACTCTATAGCTAGAAGTTTTAAAAAGCATTTTATCAGAAATAGAAATCATAACAACTGTATTGTCAATGTTTATAGAGATGTCTTCATCATCTTTTAAACTATCATCCAAAGAACCTTTTAGGTTATGCGATACGGCCAGATTCATAGAATCCTGTAATGTTCTAGCTTCTTGCAATCTATTAGGGTCAACTTGAGCCAATGTTTCTCTCATTTTTTCTTTAGTACTGTTAGAAATCGCAGCTATATCATCTACCATGACCATTTTCTCATCGCTAGATTCTTTTAAAGAATTAATTTTAGCATTATAATCTGCAACTCTCGCTTCGATCTTTGCAAACTTACCTTCCAATTCTTCTTTTTCTACAGCAGTCCTCTGTAATGTACTACGTGTATCTTGCAATTCTTGTTCTAAAGCAACATACTTCTTTTTTGATACACACGATGTCATTAATATAGCCCCTGACAACGCAATAAATGTGAATGATTTTTTCATGGTTATTTAATTAATTAATATGCTATTTTAACTATAGGTTGTTTCATTTATTGCTTGTACAATTATTAATTTTTTCACATCAATTTCTTAAAAAATGTTAATTGATAAGTGGGGAAATATTATACCGTAAAGTAGCTACGTTAGCTCTGTATTTCTTGGAGAGGGTAACTGATTGAATTTCAAAAAAATATCAATATTTTCGTTATGCATCTAAAATAATTTTGATGCAAATAATTTGGTTTATTGCAACAACATATTATTTTTACGGTTATTTTGTAAAAATTAGATACTTGCCCAAATCTATTTTTAATTTTAAAATTACCGTAATACATGTTTTTGATTAAAAAGAGGCGTATATCTTATATTATTTTATTACTACTACTTATATCTGCCCAAGATATTTTTTGTCAATCTGAAAAGGTTTCAATAGAAGATTATAAAGAATTAGTTATAAATGGAGAGATCGTTTATCTTCCTGTTTATCCAAAAAACAATTTATTATTGACAAACCCTGTTTTTGAAGATCCTGTATTGAAGGATGATATAGTTGATGAATTTTCAATAGGTTGGAATAATCAAAGGTTTAATCCATACCGGGGAGAAAAGGTTTCTTTTCCTTTTAGATTAAGCTTTGAGTCTGAAAATTTCTCGAATCCTGTAAGCCGTAAAATGGTTATTACTTCTCGTTATGGTTGGAGAAGAGGTAGACCGCACCAAGGGATAGATATTGATCTTCAAGTTGGAGATAGTGTTCGATCTATATTAGGAGGGAAAGTTAGATATGCAAGATATCATGGTGGACATGGAAATACCATAGTAGTAAGGCACCATAATGGACTTGAAACTGTTTATGCACACCTGTCAAAATTTTTGGTAAAGGAAAATGATGAGATTGAAAAAGGTCAGGTAATAGCAAAAGGAGGGATAACAGGTAATGCACGAGGAAGTCATTTGCACTTAGAAGTTAGATATCACGGAAGAAGTATTAATCCAGAGTATTTATTTGAATTTAATGAAGAAGCTGAAATCAGATCAGATGTTCTTTATGTAACTAGAAAATGGACAACTCCAAGGTATCATAAATCAACACGAAAAAGTAATATTGTGATTCATGAAACAATAGATGATATAGTTGCATTTCAAGAACAACAACAAAAAACATATACCGTTAGAAAGGGTGATACTCTTCATCGTATTGCTAGTCAGCATGGTTTAGCCGTTTCTGAAATTTGTAAAATAAATGCTATAAAATATAATTCGGTCTTAAAAATCGGACAAGAAATAATTATTAATTAAAATACCAATAACCTATTGTGCAGTATGGTGCGTTGGATTTTCTAAATGCTTATTTATGATTTCCAATAAATGATTTTTGTTATATGGTTTTAAAATGTAATCATTTAATCCAGCTTGTATGATTTGTCTATTTAATTGAGTTACATCTACTGCTGTCAGAGCTATTATAGGAGTTTTTTGATCAAATTGACGAATCCGTTTTGTGGTTCCGATTCCATTAAGCTTTGGCATATTTATATCCATCAAGATGATATCATATGTATTATCTTTTGATAATTCAATAGCATCAAAACCATTATCTATGGTGGTGCAATTAAAATTTTCTTTAGATAACATTTTATCAGCCACCAAAAGATTTAATTTATTGTCATCTACAATTAGTGCTTTAAGTTTGGTATCCTTAAGAGATTCTATGACTGGTACCTCAGTATTCACGGATTCATCACTTGCTTGTACTTTTAGATCTACGACAAAAGCATATTCAGAACCGGCTTGTGAATTGTTTTGTATTATAATTTCACCATTTAATATACCAGAAAGGCGCTTAAGTATTTTTGAATTCACTCCAGTACCCAGATAAGATTTTTTTGCATTTCCTACATCAATAAATTCTCGATATATAGACGTTTCATCTTCTTTGGAAATATCAAATCCATCATGAGTCACTTTAAATGAAATCGTTTTTGTACTATTTTTACTCTTTATCAAATTAACAGAAAAATGAACATTTCCATTCTTGGTAAATCTCAATGCATTACTAATAAGATTCATTAGTATTTGTGAAAGAATTGCCGGATCCCCGATAAGCGTATGGTCGATCTCTTTATCAAAATTATAGTGTAACGTATTGTCACTATTCTCGGTGGCGTAGCTAAAAGAATTTATAAGGTTCTGGGTTACTTCGCTTAAGTTGAATGCAATATTTTGAGCTGTAATCTTTTCGGAATTAAGAAAATTAACATGCAAGACATTATTGATCAGGTTCAATAAATAATCTCCTGAAAACTTAAGTGATTTTAGCTTTTTATCATTTTTTAACTTAGGGTGTTCTTCGGCAATTAGATTTGTTAACCCCATAATCCCATATAGTGGGGTCCTTAGTTCTTGACTAAGCATAGATATATAGTCCTGTTGTAACTGGAATTGTTTTTCAGTCTTTTCCTGTACCGATTGTAATTCTTTATTTTTATCCTCAAGTGTGTTTTTTACACTTTTATATTTTGCCCACAAATAAAAAATTATAGCTAGAAGAATCCCTCCAATTATATAATAGGTCATAGCTTGATTTTAAAGAACAAATATAAGACTTATCTTACAAGTATTTAAGGGTGTTTTTTACAAAAAAGTAGATTTACAAAAATATTTTACACGTAATTAACAATCTTAAATCGTAGAATATTTATCTTTATCCCATATTTACTAGGAGTGTGAAGGATATGAAAGCCAAGTTTTCTTTATTTTTTTTGATGTTTGTCTGCTATTTGATGAGTGGGCAAATAGAAAGCACTTCTACTTTACAAATAGATATAGAAAGTGAACTTAATACGGACAATTATAGTCTTTCAAATGAGCTTTCTAAACCAGAACCTAACGGTTTTCCATTATATACAAGACCAAAAGAACTTACTGATTATGGAAGGGATACAAAGCCTTTTAATATGACTGGTGATGATGGTTTTTTTAAACCAAATACTGAGGTGATTCCAAAATGGTTCCAAAAAGATAGAGAGATCAAGGACGAATACAAAAGTGATCAATATCTGGGTGATTTTAAAAGCGGAGGCAAGTTTGTGAGATTGGTATATCGTGATCATGAATATGTAGATGGAGATATTGTGCGTATTTTTGTTAATGATGATGTGATACGTGGTAGTGTTTATCTTTCGTCGGCTTTTGAAGGAATTCAAATAGACTTAGTTAAAGGGTTCAATAAAATCGATATCCAGGCATTGAACCAAGGAGAATCTGGTCCTAATACTGCAGAATTCCATCTTTATGATGATCAAGGAAACTTACTTACGGGTAATGAATGGAATCTTACTACCGGAGTTAAAGCCACGTTAATTGTGGTTAAAGAATAACTTACTTTTATTGCCCTGTCTATAGTAATAGAGGTGGTATTTCACCACCTATTATCATCTTCTTATTTAACCATTTTAAAATAATCTTTATTTTTTTTAATGTTTTTGTGATTTTTTCAATCTATCTAATACTAATTAGAAAAATGTAGTTCTATATGAGTAAAGAATACGAGTTTACTCGAGTTATTAAAGACAATGAAGGGGTTATTTTTAAGATAACAACTATCTATACAGACAATAGCGAAGATCAAAAAGATCTTTATCAAGAGATTGTTTACCAGTTATGGAAAGCCTACGATAGTTTTAAGGGAAATTCTAAGATTAGCACCTGGATGTACCGTGTTGCCCTGAATACAGCAATTACTCGATTAAAAAAAGAGAAACGCAGAGGTAATCGGGTTGGGATAGATAAGATTGTTATGCAGCAAACGGATCATCATGATGCAGAATTTGAAGAAAGATTAAAGATGTTATATGCTCATATACAAGGGCTTAATGAATTAGAAAAAGGGTTAATGTTATTGTTGTTAGAAGGAAAAAAATACGAAGAAATAGCGATTATTACAGGATTATCACCTAGTAATGTTGGAACCCGGATATCAAGAGTCAAACACAAATTAAAAACACAAATTGTAAAAAAATAGGAGACTATGGAACTAGAAGAAATGCAAGAAGTTTGGTCTCAATTAAGTGGCCAGTTAGAGAAGCAAAAAAAGTTAACCGATAAAATGATTATTATGATGACACAAGAAAAGTATAGAAGTCGATTAAATAAGATTGCATATCCAGAAATGATAGGAACTGTTATATGCTATGGTGTGGGTATTTTTATACTAATTAATATTAATAAATTAGATAATTGGTACACTTTGTTATCAGGAATCATTTCAGCAATAGTGCTGTTTGTTCTGCCTGTTCTGTCGTTGAGATCAATTAATAAAATGCGTAACGTAAACATAGCAACGAATAGTTATAAGGAAACTTTGTTAGAATATGCCAAGGGAAAAAAACAATTTCAAAATGGAATGAAACTGGGCTATTATTTTGGATTTGTTTTGATGTTCACTATAATGCCTGTGACTACAAAACTACTGAACAATAAAGATCTATTTGAAGGTACAAAATCAATTTGGCCTTTTGTTATAGCAATACCATTGGCAATTACTTTTTTTATTGTTTTTTCTAAATGGGTTTTTAAGCATTACATTACAAATATTAATTCTGCTCAATCTTTAATAGAGGAACTTGAGGAGACAGAACAGTAGGTTCTTAATTAAAGCAAAAACAAAAGGACTGTCTTTTCAGGCAGTCCTTTTTTAATTTTATTATTGTTGATTAAGTATTCAGTCTTTAGATTTAGTATGTCTAAAAAATAAAACTAAAAATTATTCCTTTGATTGTTTAAAGTGTAGTTTATCTTCAGTATTGCTGCTCTCTAATTTTTCTAAACGTTTTTTTATGATATCAAGATCATTGGTTAAAGCAGATAGATCAATGTTTTCTAATTCTCTGTTTCGAAACATTTGTTCGCTCATGTCAAATAAATAATAAGGGTTAATTTCAAAAATCTCTATAATGCTTTTTAAAACATCATAACCGGGCTTGGTCCTTTTTCTGCTTCCATCTGGTTGCGGTCTTCCTACAGTAATACTGTCCACAGTAGTACTAGTTACACCAATTTTAGCAGCAAAAGAATTGTTCGATAAATTTAATTCCTCAATTATTTCCTTAACTCTTTTATGAATATCCATTTCATTAAAGGTAATACTAATTTAACAGAAATATTCTGTAAAATGTTTTTATATTCCGTAATATGTTGGTATATTTATGGGGTAAATATCTACATATTAAATGTATTCAAAATTTATGAATATCTACCCTCATTTAATATTAAATTACTGAAAAGAAAGAAATAACATAAATCTAAAAGCTATGATACTTCAGCAATATTATGAACAAAAAAAGGAAAAGATTGATAGTATTGTTAACGCGAACGGCAATAGGGTAAGGATAGGGCTGTACAGTGACAGGATTTTTGATGAGGAGGATGAAGACGAACCAGTCATTATGTTTAAATATAGTGATGTGGTTTGGAATACATCATCAGAAAAAGAATATAAGGCAGATGTATGCTTTAGTGTGTATATAGTTTTAAACGATAAGTTTGAAAAAGACTACATAGAGAGTTTCGAATTGGCAAGACAAGTTGACCAAGCAATTCTTCTTCATCCTAATCGATCAGAAATTAGAAGTAATCAAGAAGCAATTTCTAATGGAGATACAGAGATAGAGCTTATCAAGAATTCGGCCTTAAAAGTTATGGAAGGCCAGTATACCGTAGAAGAGGATAATTGGAAAAAGAATAATTTTTATATATGGGAGATAAAATACAAGACAACGCTCATAGAAAAAGAATATAAAAAGCGATATACAATGATCTCTAATAATGCTTTTAAAAAGAGGCAGCTTGATGGAGGTGAAAAAGAAGCGCTAGTAAGAAAAAATTTATTAGCCCTTGGTTATGATCTCGATGACTATAAAGAAGTAGAGTATAACGGAAAGAAACTCCTTGTATTTAAAAAGGTCAAAGAAGAGTTGTCAATCAATAACACTAAAGAAGTGGTGTTAAACGACCCTAAATAAGTATACATCAATCATTACAGTTAATATATAATCAATATGAAAAGAAAAAATGGCCTACTAGAAAAAAGAAGAAGATTTGTTCAAAATTATGTGATGCAAAACCAACATAAGCAAATGAAACTCATTGTAGCAGAGCTTTCAGAGCGCTTATTTCTCTCTGAACGTACGATTTATAACATACTCAATCAGAACCCAATTCTGGTAGAAGTAGCATAAATTACTGAAACTACTGTATTTGTCTTTTTGATTGTTATGTTTTCTATGTTGGTACATATAACTTAGTAACATAATCAATTGAAGTGAAACTTTTAAAAAAATAAATTCAATAATAGTTATGGGTAATTTATTAAATGATGTAGTCATCAATAAACTTTCTGGTGGCTTGGGACGTAGAACTCCAGATAGAGATATGGTTTCGGGCTTGGTATTTGACATTGCGCTGGATAATAGTACACCACCTAAGCCAAAAAAGACAAGTCTTACAAACAATCCAAACTTTACAGTAGGAACACCAATACGGTTAGCCTCGTTAGAAGACGCAGAAAATGTTGGCATTACTAGTGTTATTGATACAGATGGGTGTTCGGTTTATTATCAAGTCTCTCAGTTTTTTAGAATAAACCCATCAGGAGATCTTTGGGTAATGGGAATTGGCGCAACTGATTATAAAGATTTGGTAAGCAAAAGTGAAGTGTTATTGTCTGATGATAGTGTCAATGGCGAAATACGTCAATTAGCAGTAACATACAGTAATAAAGATACAGTTTTTAATAGTCTTGCTACTCCAGATGGTAATAGTACAGAAGAGGCTGTTGGTGAAGCAGCTAAGATAACAGAAAAGGCTTTTTTACAGGATTACAGGCCATTAGAAATTTTTCTTGAAGGAAAAGGTTTTGGAGTATTTTTGAAACCAGATTCGAGTAATGATGGAGCGATTCCCGGAGTGTCGACAGCAAAAGATTTAAGAGATTTAAACGCTCCTAATGTATCTGTCACCATTGCTATGGATAAGCAAAAAGCCAAAGATGCTAATTATAATAATACAGCCGCAGTAGGAGTATTATTGGGTGCCGTTTCTAAAGCGAAGGTGTCAGAAAATATTGCTTGGATCGAGAAATTTAACCTAACCGGTGATGGATTTAGATCTGTCGGTTTTGTTGGAGGTGAAAATTTGCCTACCGAAGGGGATCAAGGGACTTTAAATGCTATGGGATATATCTTTACTCGTAAACATATTGGTATCCCTGGGGTGTATTTTAATGATAGTCATACATGTACCAAAGAGACAGATGATTTTGCATTTATTGAATCTAACAGAACTATAAATAAGGCTGCTCGTATTGCACGTACAGCATTATTACCAAAACTTAATTCGCCTGTACTAGTTGATCCAGAAACAGGTAAGTTACCACCATCTGTAGTAAAAGGATATGAAACATTATGTAGGTCTGCTTTAGAAAGAATGATATCTAACGAGGAAGCTTCAGATATAGATGTGTTTGTAGATCCTGACCAAGATATTCTTGCAGATTCAAGGTTAATCGTAAAGATGGCAATAGTGCCATTAGGAACTGCTCGTCAAATAATAGTGAATCTTGGATTTGAAAACCCTTTTCAAATAAGCGCTGCAGCAGCATCGTAGTCGTAAGTATTTAAAAAATAAGAAAATATGTCACAATTACCATTAATAAACGGTCAGCGTCATAGCTGGTCATCCATAGAAGTAAATCTTTTAGATAGAATAGTAACAGGTATAACTTCAATAAGTTATGATGATACCGAGATGAAAGAAAATCATTATGGGGCAGGAAATATGCCGGTGCATAGAGGTAGAGGGAAATATGAAGCAAATGCGTCTATGACACTTTATAATTATGAGGTAGAGGCTATACAAACTGCATTAC
Source organism: uncultured Aquimarina sp. (assembly GCA_947500545.1). Classification (GTDB taxonomy): domain Bacteria; phylum Bacteroidota; class Bacteroidia; order Flavobacteriales; family Flavobacteriaceae; genus Aquimarina. The sequence goes on from CANMSO010000001.1 coordinate 463,331, forward strand.
CAAGAGGGCAGAGGCTCATGGATTCCCCTCCTTTTGATGTGAAAATTAGTTTTTTGGATGAAAGTAACGCGATAATTACACATGTAATCCGTAATTGCGAATTTAAGTCCAATAATAGAAACATGAGCCAAGGAGATACAAAGATCGAAGTATCGTTAGATCTTATCGTTTCTCACATAGAGTGGAATTAATAAAACAGAATAATTAAAATACCTTTTTTAAACCCTGAAAATAGCGTTTTCAGGGTTTGGTGTTAAAATTAATCTGTCAGGTCGAGCGTAGTCGAGGCCTTATCTTTTAGTAATAAATTAATGTTATGGAAAACACCGAAACTACAACACAACCCAAGCTACTAGATGGTAATATTACTGATGTACAATTAAAACGTTGGAAATACCAGTATAAGAGAGTAGTAAAACTCGCCATAGAAGATGATGACGGTAAAATGCTTTACGCATACTTTAAAAAACCAACAATAGAAATACGCTCTGCAGTGTTACAAGCTTCAAAAATGGATGAGTTTAAAGCGTTAGAGGTTTTGTTCAAAAACTGTTATCTTGGTGGTGATACTGAAATTGAAGAAGAAGATGATCTACGTCTTAATATTACAACTTCATTTTCTGATTTTATACAGCCAAAACCTGTGACTATAGAGGTGCTTTAGTTCTTTACTATGATGGCTATCATCTCTATATTATATTGATCTTTTACCTGTTTTACTGAAAGGATAGATTAATGCATATTAATGCCTGTAGATTTTTTAAATAAAAAGTCTATCTTATTATTTAGTTTATTGATTCATTCATTTAAAAATGTACAAAGGAGTAATTAATATTGATGGAAATACTTTTGATGAAGCTCTGAAAAAATTGCAATTAGAACTTAAAGCTTCTATCAAAGATGCTATCGAGGTGAATGATCAGGTTACCAAAGTTTCTGGGCCCGAAGAGTCTAATATCCCAAAAACTGAAGAGGAAGACCCTTATATCGAAGCCATCAAAAACGGTAGAATAATATACACCTGCAATAGTGGATGGATAGATAAAACTCATGCTTTTACTGATACAAAAAGAACCGAAACCTATATTGGGGTTAAAAACCTGTGGAAACAAATTGTTTCAGAAAAGGGTATGAAATCGAATTCTCCTAATGAAAAAGGATTTCTAGTGACCTATGGGCAAGATGCAACGGTGATTCAAAATGTTCCGCTAATAGATAAGCCTTTTAGAGTTGGTACCACAAATCGGTATTTTGTAAAGTATGGATTATCTAAAGAACAAAAAGAACAGGTAGCTCTGGCCATTTTTCAAGAGGTATCTATGGCGTTTGAGAGCTTTCAGGCGGCAGGAGTCATTATCGGAAAAGGAGCATCTAGCTTTGAACCAGCAGATTTAACATCTAATTTGATGAATTTTTATAGAATTATTCGTCCAGAATTGGATCAAGAGAAGATTATGAAATTGAGTAAACCTTTAACAATTAAGCAATCTATTGAAGTTTACAAAAAATATCCCGGTACATTCACCGATAAAAAATTTAAAAACAAACAGTTTACACCCAAGTTTTTTGATAATCCCTATTGTAATGAAAAAACTTTTCCCAAAGAACTACAAAGTATAGTTCCCGCTAAAAAAGGAGATTTTTTTAGAGATTGGATCCCGATTTTTGATATTTATGCAGGTAAACCTCCTATAACGGGTAGTAAATTTTAAATATGAAATTTATCATTAAACATTTTGGAAAAACAAGTACAATATTGTTTTTAGGACTTATGCTCATTGTGAACACCTTTGGGGCTAACCTTAGTGATTTGGAAATATACCGCAATATTAATATATATCTAGGTTGGGGAATAGTTTTACTTTTCTATATACTATTATATTCATCGTCCTATCGATGGATCCAGGCTTATAGAATTGGTTTTATCGTACTATTGTATCATGTCCAAGCATTACTAGTTTCAAAGATTATTCATTATATCGAGATTAACAATGCAGAATCAGACATGAGTATGGTGGATAGAAATGCTGCCATTGGGATGAGTTGGATAATTATAATTCCTAGTGTTCTTATTGTTTTCCTTCTATCAGGATGGGGGTTTGATTATATGTCTTCCAAAAAGCAAAAGAACTCCTTAAATAAAGATTAGTTAACTCATGGAGGATATCAAAAATATAGAAGAAAATGAAGCAAAAGGTCCTCGATTGGATATTGAAGGTATTAACCTCAATATCGCAACCCTTCAACCCCATGAAACTCCAGAATACATGGGGAGAAAGGTTAAAGAAACCGTCAGTAGGGTTATGAATGAAGCCATGAAAGAAGTGAATGCTTTTAAGGCTTTAAAACAAAAGGTTACGGCAGGTTACAATGTAAATGCAGTGAGCAATACCAGCTCGGTCAATAGTACAACAGCTAATGTAAGCAGTTCCATCTCAAAGAACACTGTGACACAAGTGCAACAAAATGAGCAATTTGGTGTCTTCAGTACTGCATTTGATGCCTCTGCTGAGGAACAGATCATGGTCAATGATCCTATTCGAGAAGGGCTAATAAAACTTCTGAGGAAAAAATTAGATATTCTAAATGCTAAGCCTATTCCTCTTACACCTCCTATCAAAGCAAATCCTCAACCTCCATACAAAGAGGTGCAAGAGCTCCCCAACCCTTTTAAACAACACCAAGAACTAGATAAGCTAATCAATGAGCTTAGGGATGCTTCGATTCCGTTATCAAAGCTATATCAATTGTATCCAAGTTTGATCGATTATCACCAAGAATTGATACGTAATAACCCGAACATTGTCCCTTATCCAGATACTCGAGATCTAAGGTCAACATTGGTTCGTAAAATTCAGGAAAAGTTTACCGATGCCAAAGATTCAAAGGGGAAAAAGATCAAAAAGACCGAAAAAGCTATTGATTTTTGGAAATATATCATTCAACAGTTACAAGATAGTGCTGTTCCCTTATCTCAATTATTTGAAGAAAAGCAAGATTTATTTTTGCTATTAAGTGATATTTTGGATGTACCTGCCTACGTATCAGTTTCAGAGCAACTCAAAATGGAATTTAAAACCTATCCCAACTTTTTGGGGATGTATCCTACCAATATAAATAAGGATACGATCTACCCAAAACTAGGTAAACTTAAAGATGAAGATGGCAGGGCTGTATCTATTATACAAGCAGATAAAATGGATATACATGGATTACCAGGTACAGAACTTTCCTTTTGTGTAGAAGAAGACAATACTTCAGAAAAAGAACAATTTAGAAACTGGACAATCCATCAACTTATAGAGGGAAAATGGAAACAGATAGAAAACCATGTGGATGTTGGCTCTCGTTTTAATAAACGATTTGCTAATGAAGGTATATATGTAATCGAAGCATATGGAAAAAAATATTACACTAGCTACTATTCCAGAAATGTCAAAAGAATTGCAAACAAAGAAAATGGGAAAAAACCTTATTTCTATCTAATAATTAAAGCTCCAGAGCTAGTGGATATCAAAACAGAGGTTAAATCTCATGTTCGTAAAGGAGACACTGTATATACCTTTACTGCCATAACCGATATTAAAGACAGCACGGATCTTATTTTGGATACGCTGGTTTGGGAAGTAAAACATAGCACCACTTCTGCCAAAGAAGGATTTAAAATAATAAAGGATTACGCCCAAATAGATTGTCTGGAAATTACTTTTAAAGAAGAAGGTTGGTATAAGATTGAAGCCCGTACTTCAGACAAGGTAAAGGTATCAAAACAATTGATGGTTGGGGGTAATTGGGTAACTAGAATCAAAGAAACAAAAAATCAATATTATATATTATTTAATACCAAGCAAAAGATTACCTACAAGACCATTAAATATAAACTGCCCAAGATTAGTGGTGAAGAAAAAGAAACCTGCTGGGAGATACTGTATGGCAATACCCGTATTGATACAAAATCAAATACAGAAACCATTACCTGGGACGGCCAAAATGCCAAAGAAGGTACCTATACCGTAAAAGCATACACCAAAACCGGTATTTTTGGCAAAAAAGAGACCCAGGAAACCTTTACAGTAGTACACCCAAAAGTTACTAATGCCTATTGGGCAGATGCCAATGGAAACAAAAAACAATATACCGGATTTGGAGGAGAAGAAAGTTATATCTGTGCTACGATAGATTATTATGCCAACAAAGAGGTCTGTATAGATATATATTGTGATGGCAAAAAACTAAACAAAGACAGTACTAAAATCAAAACCGACACCAATGGTAAGGTGAAATACAAGTTTATTCTGGAAGCATATTATCAAAATTTGTTGAGTGACGGACAAAAATTACAATTTAAAATAAAGGGGTATAATTATGCATTAAAAGAAGAGGATAGATTGCTGTCGAAAGATGGATTGACAGTAATAAGTAATAAGAAGGTATCGGACACTTATTTTATTTTCGAAAGACAAAAGGTACAAACAGATACACATGCCTTAGTGCTAGGAAGTAAGGTAAAAGCTGTAGTCCAAACCGTAAACATGCTAGAAGAAAATATAACTATTGGGATGTTTAAAACAAAAGATAAAAATACCCAGGCAGCATCTCCTATTATAGAGCATAAGATACCCTCACCCAAAACAGATAAAGATGGTTCTGACTCATATACCTTTGTTTTTGATGACAAATTAATAAAATCGGAAGATGTTGGTTGCTATTTTTATCTGGACGTAAAAATTAATGATACATGGAATAAAAACCTAGAGCTTGTAAAAAACAGCTGTGTGTATGTAATTGACAACAAGAATCCAAATTATAAAACAATACTTGATAAAAAGAAACTTAAAATCCTTAACCCAGCCGATCATGGTGATTGGCATGATCCTATCAGAAATCCACATTTACGAGGACATTATAAACCTGGGTGGGATACAGGAAAAAGTGTTGTAGGAAGAAAAAGAGTTCAGGGAAAAAGGCAACCCGATGGAACGATTAAGTATTTTAAAAGGTATCATGGTGGGTTAGATATATATGGCCCGGTGGGTACTCCTATCTATGCATCAGTAGATGGTAAAGTAACCCGTCATGAGTTTCAGGCAACAGCTAATGGCTGTAATATCAGGTTTAATACTACGAAAGAATTTAGAGGAAATAGATATACCATATTATATTTGCATATGATGGATTTTATTACATATAAAGATAGATTTGCTATAGGAGGTAAAAAAGGAGAAGCAAAATATTATAAATATGAGGATTATTTGGTTACTGATAAAATAACTATCCCTACATCAGGAACATTCGAGGTAACTTATAACAAACAAGCAAACACCTTAAAAATTGATAATATGGTAATTGATTTAAATATTGCCAAGAAAAATTTTAATGGGAAGGATATTAAAAAAGGGCAAGTCGTAGGATATGTAGGTTTAACAGGTAATGCGTTACAAGATCGAAAAACATCGCACGTTCATTTGGCAATGTATAGAAATGGTAAGGAAATTGATCCTTCTCCATTATTAAAAGATTATATTACGGATGATGTAAAAGGAGAAACAAAAAATTTACAGGATGGTAAAACTCCTAGTTCAGATTTTTAACATATAATGTTGCTATAAATAATTCATATGCTTATGAGAGCCTTAAAGTTTAGTAAACAATTTTTGTTCATTTCCAGTTTTATAACAATAATTAACATTTCGTGTGCTAAAAAAACAACAACGATTTCTCCAGAAGCTGACACAAAAAAAATAACAGAGGAAAAAAAGAATCCAAATTTTGATACTGTTCAAAAACAAAAATACTTGCACAATGTAACAGTGCAACAAAAAAAAGAGAATTCCCCTAGTGAGTTATGCACTATAGTTGGTGAAACTAAAGATTCTTTAATTGTAGGGGATTTTCAAAGCAAAGGCTTCTCTGTTGTCTTTCAAAATGATACAATAGCACTTGTTGCTGACCACTTTGAAGAAGTTCTGTTTTACAAAATCGCGGGAAAAGAAATAGTATCTGATAAAAAGTATAAATATGAAATAAAGCATTCAGCAGAAGAGGAATCTTTCATAGTTGAAGTGTCATTATTTAATAAGTCAGAAGATATTTGGCTAATAAATAATGAACTTGATTATGTTCCAAATTTTCTTTTTCATATAGGTTTTCGAAGTTTAAAAAAAGAAATGGTTACAAATATTAATAAAGGCAATTCGGCTTATGAAGATAACAGAGATCAAGTTCCATATTACTACAAGATAAAATCTCATATTAAAAACGGGCCAAGCATATGTTCTGGTTGTAATATATTATTAAATAAGGAATACAAGACACTAAAGGGGGACAGTATTATTATAAAGAACAAATCGGTATTCTCTACAAAGGACAATAAGGAATATAGCCTTAAAGGCATCATCAAAAAAGAAGATGTTTACATAGTAGCATTGGATCTTGTGCCAGATGAACAAAGAGGGGAGAATATACTAATGCTAGAGGATAAATTGGTTTTCTTAAAAGAAAATAATGGGGATTGGAGGGTATGGGAATCCGTAGAAACTTCTGGATTTTTTCCAGACCATAAGTATTTTGTAGACACACCTAGCGGTCTTAATATTCGATCTAAACCAAAATTAGACGCTCGAAAAACTAGAAAGCTTAATGCGTACGAAAGAGTTAAGATTTTGGATACTGTTTCGCCTATCATTATAGATGAAATAAACGGGTACTGGATACAAGTGGAAGACATATATAAGTCTAAAGGGTATGTTTTTAGTGGTTATATTTTCCCTATTAATAAGAATTTGTAATGGATTTATCAAAAAGAAACTAAGGTTTATGAGTAATATTCAGATAAGGTGATTGGAATATTTCATGATGTGTTGTTGAATGATGAAAGAGCTCCAGAATTGTTCGTATTAGCTGCTTATGAAGAAAACCTGAATTAACAGAAATATATAACTTATGGTGTGCGAATCGCACTGAAGAAAAAATTGAAGAAGTTAAAGATTGTTCGGGTACCAAAGTGATTAATGAGGACTATTAGATGATGCTATTACCCAATGTAGATTACAAAAATGTAACTTTTGTATGTCTTATTACCGATTGCTCTGATATGGTAACGCGGAAATGTTACCTAAATCCGGACCATCTAATAAATGTTTTCTGTACCAAATGTAAATATGTGATAAAACTATTAGTTAATTTTGATTTTTAGGCAAGATAATTGTAATAGCTACTTCAAAAACTATCCATGAAAACCATCACTATATTACTTATAGCAATCCTATCATTATCTTTTGTAACTAATAACAACGAAGGCAAGAATGATATTTCTTCAGCAGAAACTAATACTACTAAAAAACTAGATTCTTGCTTTTTTAATGGCAAAAAACTGTATGGCACCATACAATTGGTAGAGTTTGCCAATCAAGCCGATATCAAGGTGCAAATAGTAAACAGTTTTCCTGATCTTAAAGTACAATTTGTAGAAAGTTTCCCAGATAAATGTGGCGAGTGGCAAATCGTTGAGTTCAACGGGGACCTAAAAGTATACATCACCGAGAATTTTCCAGATATCAAAATACAACCTGTGGCTAGCTTTCCTGGCTTACCTTAAACATCCTGAGGCCTGAGCTTGTCGAAGGCCGATAAACTTAATTTCCTAAACCGCCCTACAAAATATAATAGTATTATTCATTCCCAAGCTCAGTCCTAAAAGACTGAGCTTTTTTTGTTTACGAAAAATTTACTGCAAACACAGAAAACCATACCCGATATGATTCGCTTACCACTGTGTGTTTCCTAATTTTAGTACAGATGCAAAATGTGTTTTTAAAACATAAAAATACTAGAAAATGGAAAATTCAGGAAAAGAAAATACAAATAGCAGTGTAGGTCTTAACGAAAACCCTAAAATACCAGATGTATCTGGTGTGGCTAGTGCCCTGGGTAGTAATGCTGCAGCTGCACCTACGGTAACCATTGGTAATTTTGTAGTGAACGGAGGAGGGAATGGTAAAAGCGAAGAATCTTTAGAAGAACAGATAGATAAGGCAAGAAGAGATACATCAATGGGATAATGATTTTGGTATAATAATGAGCAATAATAGCACACAAATAAATAGTTGGAAAAAAGAACACAAGCAGGTGTTTAAAATCATGTCTAATGATGATGAGGTGGCATATTTAAAGAGTCCAACTTTATCTGTATTAGATAGATATAATGATATGAAAGGAGATGATGTTTATAAAGCATTACAGTATCTCTTTAATGAATGTGTGTTGGAGGATCAGGAGTATGAAGATGAATTTTTGCTGGCTGCTGGTAGGTCTTTAATTCAAAAGACAACTGAAAATGGACAGCAGATTAATAAAGAAACCGGACAGGATGAAATAAAAAAATCTGCTGCATTAGTACGTCATTATTTTAATGTAGATCCATACGAGTTGCCGGTAGACGAGTTTTATAAGCTACTCGCTGAAGCAATTTGGCTACAGGATCATAAAAACAAACAATTAGAGTTTACGATTGCCAATGTTTTGGTAAAAGCATTCGGAAATAATATGCAATAAAAAAATAGTTACAAGATTCGATTATGGGATTTAATATCAATTTAAAAAATGCACTGGATCAATATGATGGACTTATCGATTTTGCTGTTGATGAAGCAGCAAATCTGGGAGTTACAGAGTTCAAAGATTTCATTGTAGATAAAAAAGGAGGGGAGTTCAATCTTCCGGTATTTGCTCCTTTGGTTTTTGAGCCATTGATTAAAAGAGATTTGGTGCTTCCTGTTATGAGGATAGATGCGGTAACGATTTCAGTAAGTCGTTCAAAAAATATACAGACAACTGCTATAGAAGGAAGAAGTCATACTATCAAAGAGCATATTTCTAATGGTGATTTTTCGATTTCAATAGATGGCCTTATTGCGGATGATGAGTTTTCCAAGGATTATCCAAAAGGCAAATTATTTCTATTAAAACAATTTTTGAATGCACCATATTCTTTACGAATCACACATGCAATTCTTAATAGATTGGGTGTGCATGAGATAGTAATACAATCGTATAGCATACCGTCTATAGACGGAGTAAGGAATATTCAAAAATTTTCTGCACAGGCAATCTCAGATGAACCCTTAGAACTAATCATCAGAGATAATGCTTAATCTTAATTGTAAAATAAAGGTATACGAAACTGATAAGGCGTTAAAGCCTACAGATCGGATGTATGAGTTTGGTTATGCGTATAGTATTACTATAGATTCTACTTATGATAAATTTACGGATACCGCAGAAATTAAAATACCTAAAAAGATTGTCATAAATCAGTTGAATAGTACACTTGGTTTTGAGGTACTCAAGCAGTTGCCTATAGGTCCAAAAGTTCAAAGTATTTATGAGTATCTAAAACAAGATAATTATATCGAGATATTTCTTGGATATAATGGCGATTATAAACCGGCTTTTAGAGGGTATATTACAGAAGTGAAAGGTGATGCTCCTGTGTGTATTAAGTGTGAGGATCTGATGTATTTGCTTAAAAAAACCAAAATGGTTTTGGATAGCCAAGTAGATAATGACGATGCGCAAAACAAAATTTCTGAGAATCCTTCAGAAATGGTTCGCCCTAGTGAAATTAAGACAAAATTAGAAGAGAAATTAGACGAGTTAGGAATAGATTATGATCCTATTCAGATCGAAAATAATCTCAGTTCTCTTATTATTAACCGAAAATCATCTGTAGCTAATTATCTAAAATGCCTAAAAGAAGAATATAAGATTTATTCTTTTTTCAAATTAGAAAAAGACAGCAGCAAGCTTCATATTACCAATAATCCAGATGTTTTTAGTGTAGATGAGATAAATAACTTCACCGAGACGTATAAAAATACACCTAAAGGAGAAATTGCAATTCCAAAGACACTTCTTAATAAGGCAATATCAATTTTAGGTATTAGAGATGTTCTTGATTTTTTTAGTCGAAATGATGGGTTTATTGGTCAAGGGCGTTTCCGATTTTTTTATAACATTATTAGTGATGAGCTTAAAGTAATTAAAGAAGAGGTAAAAACGGTTAGAATGCGAGCCGAAAAGTACTTTATTAACTCTAATACGCCAATTTTTGTTGAATTGGGAGACCCAGGAGATGGTGAATTAGTAGAGACATTTACGCTGCATGATAATGAGAACGAGTTGCCAATACAAGAAGCATTATATCAACAAGAAGAACAAAGAATAAAGGCAGAGCTAAACACATTTTTAAGCGTGCGTTTGGCAAAAGAGAAACAAACAGGTTTAACAGGAAGTTTTACAACATTCGGGGAACCTTTTATGAGACCTACTGATAGAGTTATTCTTGAAGACGCAGAGGACGAAGATAAAAATGGAGTTTTTCAGGTAAAACATGTAAAAAGAACCTATGGGACTAGTGGTTACAGACAAGTAATTACAGTAGGTAGGCGAGTAGTAGAACAGAATTCATAATGTATGGCTGAAATTGCAAATATTATAAAGAAAATTGCCACCGAAGGGCAGAAGATTAGTACGTATCCTGCAAAAGTGGTCCGGGTAAATACTGAGCCCAACATGCCACATAATGATCAAGGAGAGCAAGATGCGTATTCTGTAGATATCATGAGAGCAGATGGGGCAGAAATCCCTCATGTGCGATTAAAGGCTTCGGTACAAGATAAGGAACGAGGAATCGTTTGTGTCCCCAAAGTGGGAAGTTGGGTGTTGGTATCAATTATTGAAACTACAGAAACACGAGCCTTCATTTCTCAATATTCTGAAATAGATCAAATATTTTTACGTATAGAGAAGGATGATACCTATTTTGAGTTGAGGACTGATGGAGATGCAACAAAATTATCCTATAAAAGGCAAGAATCAGCCGGAGATGCAACTACAAATACTCCTGCCACATATAAGGATATTGCAAAACTGAATTTTGGAGCAGATAAAGTGCTAAAAGCAAAATTTTGGGATGATGCAGGAGATAATGTCACACAAGAAACAACTATTGCTCATGATCAGGTAAAAATAGATTTTGATCAAGGAGAAGGGTATCAAGCTGTGATGGATAGTCAAAAAGTGTTGTTTAAAGAGACACCTGAAGAAGGAGGTTTGAATTTTGAGCTTACTGATAAATATAAAGTAGAAGCAGGAAATAAAAATTTAAAAACAGAATTAGATGCACTTATAGATGAGATTTCAAAAATTGTTGTGGTGCAAGGTACAAGTCCTAATGTGGGGGCTTTAATGACTATAAAAAATAATATTAATTCGATTTTAAAGGAAGAATAAGGTATGCCGTTAAATAAACCAGGACTGAAGCAAGCTATAGAAGGCGTTTTGAGAGACAATCAACAACCAAACGGAGGGAGTAATCCAGAACAACAGATAGAAAATTCAATAGAATCCTTGGCACAAGGTATTGCGGATGCTATACACACCTATGTTAGTGCAGCAACGGTTACTACTCCACATGGTCCGGGAAGCCTTTCATAAATTAAATTATAACTATGAATGACTTGAAACTTAATACTGAAAGAGATCTGGAAATAACTAATGGTGATTTTACTATTGGAGATACAGATCAGCAAAATATAGAATTGTTACTATTAAGTCATAAAGGAAGTTTTAAGGAACACCCTATACTTGGAGTGGGAATTACTGATTATCTCAAAAGCCCAGAGATTATATCAAGGTTACGACTAGAGAATGAGATTAGTAATCAGCTAGAATTTGATAATTTCTTTATAAAAGATGTAGATGTGAACGATTTAGAAAATATACATATCGATGGAAAGTATTAAGCCACAAGAAAATCAAAGTATTTTTGATATAGCCCTCCAGAAATATGGAAGCATAGAAGGGGTATTTGATTTGTTAGACGATAATGTTATTGATCGTGTAGATAATGAGCTCTCTGTTTATAATGAATTAGAAATCATAAGTCCACCTACAAGACGAGAAATCAAAGAATTTTATATTTCCAGAAGTATACTTCCGGCAACTGATGCGACATTGGCTGATTTGGCGCTGTTTGAAGACGAAGATGATTGTATTGGGATTGGTTGTATGGAGGTAGGAGATGATTTTATTGTTTGTCCACCTGACGGAGATTTGCCTTCTGATAATCAAGAAATAAGCGGTTTTCTGACCTTCGATAAAGATTTACTTTTAAAATTTAGCGTATTAGAAGACTCTTTATACTATAGAAAAGTACAAAGAAATGCGATAGGAGATAAAATACTTTTGTCTAAAGAAACAGGAGATGTGTTAGGACCAAGGAGGATAAAGTTTTCGATAACGGTAGAACCTAATGTCGTTTATGAAGTATATACAACCAATAGCATTACTATATTACCAACATCACGAATACTTATTTCGGTAACATTACCAATTGATAATACAGGGAAAAATATAAATGTTTTTAATTCTGCTGCTGTTTTAAAAAGCATTTCAGCAGGTAAAGATTTTTCAATTAATTTTTCAAGAGAAATTACTCAAGCATAAAATCGATAATTCATGGCACGTACCATTGCAGAAATACAACAGGAGATTTTAAACCAAAAGGAAGAGGTAGATCAATTAAGTGCTTTAGAGATACTTACTACTAATGAAAAGCAAACTTTAGAAGGCAAGTTAACCAGTACTTCTAAAACGGCGATATGGAGACTTTGGGTATACATAGTGGCTACTGCCATTTGGATGCATGAAAAAATCGTAGAACGTAATGCCCTATTGTCAAGACCACATACCTTATCCTGGTACAGGGAACAAGCTCTTAATTATATTCAGGGAGCACCTTTGGTCTGGAAAGATGGGTACTATCAGTTTGACACTTCAGAAATAATAGGCAGTGTCGAAGAAAAGAAAATTATCGCACATTGTGCAATATCTGAACGTTTGTTTAATGATCTTTTTAATGAAAATGGGACTGTAATTGATGATGAAACTCAAAATACAGAAGCCTTGATCAAAGAATTTTATTATAATCAAGTTGGTATCGTTACCATGAAAGTTGCAAAACGCGTTGACGGGAAACCTGTTCATTTGGATAGCGAAGATGGAGTTAATGGAGAAAAAAGGGCATTCATAGAGTACATGAACTTAATTAAAGATGCTGGCACACAAATACGAGTAATTTCTATAGCGGGTGACAATATAAAAATAGTGATCGATGTATATGTAGATCCCCTTATAATATATACCGAAGGACAAAATGCAGGAAGAATGATCAGAGACCTTTCTAGACAACCCGTTGAAGAAGCTATCAAAACATATATTGAAACTCTTGAATTTAACGGAGCTTTTGTACCTACTTTTTTGGTTGACAAAGTCCAACAGGTTCCAGGAGTTCAGCTTCCTATTTTACGTAAAGTGCTTATTTCTAATCATAGTGTTGTTATAGATGAAGTGAACAATGCAGTGTATAATGATAGTGATAATACCCCGGAAACAGCATTTTTTGTGCCAACAGCTGGTTATTTTGATACCGATTTTGATGATGACAAAAATGCAGGATTGGAGATCAATTATATAGCCTATAACTTACAAACAGATCCTAGTTTTAACCTGTAATCTATGGAAAATAACTTAAAAAAATATACAACTATAGATTGGAAACGGGCATTAATTATGTTGATGCCACCGGTATTGCGAAAAAAGAAACATGCCTCATGGTTGCAAGTATTGCTTACACCATTGTCAAATATTTATGACGATACATTGTATAAAATGCAACATACCGGTCAGGTAGTATATCTTGAAAAGGTATTGAATGAATTGTTTAATAAGGAGCGGGTATATGACCCAAATTTGTCTACAAGGCAAAAGGCAGACTTGGGATTAATATTCATAGATGATGCCAATAGACCAAAAGTACAATATTTATATACACATCCAGAAATACTTGAAGGGGCAGATTCTATTGATATCTATACCAGAAATGAAGAAGATAACGATAGAGAATTTAATTCTTTCTTGTACTTATCAAGTGATTTAGATTTCAGTACTACAGAGTACTTTAATTTCAGAATTAACATCCCAGACGACATCTTAAAAACAACAAATACATACCTAAACGAAGTAAATTCAATGGATATGGTATCATACCCTATTAACAAAAAACAAGGTATGTTGGAAACAATGAGTGATGCGCTAGTTTATGATGAGAATCAGGCACACCCTTATAGTCCACATCCAGATGCCGTAAAAATACAAACACCAAGGTTTCATAAAGTTGTCAATTTTTACAAATTGGTAGCAAAAAGTTATGAAACAAGAAAATATACATACAAGAATAGTGAAGTACCTTCATTAAAAACAAGACAATAATGAAAAGAGTCAATTTTGGACATAAAGGAGGATTTCCTCTAGAACAAGAAACGTTGATCCATTTGCAACGCGCTTATGCAGATGATATGCTTGAGGCATTAATGGCTCGTTGGAGTTTTGATTCCAACAAAACTTATTTGATTAAAGAAGCAAGTGCAACTGAAGATGGTTGGATCATAACTAAGGTTGCCAGGAATGAAACTAATCCTCAATCTGGTGAATCATTTGCTGTTGTAAAATCAGAGTTACTAAGATTGAAATTTAATGGAGGGATAAAAAACAAAATAGAGAAAATTGATTTAAGAGCTGGAGATAGCGGAATTTTGGTATACGCAGATGGTAGTACAAACCGAGTGTATGAGGAATGGATTGCCAGATATTCAGATAGTGGAGATATAGATGTAAGTACAGAAGTTTTTGAGGTTCCTAAAGTAGAAGATTTATTACCCAGAGATGGTTCTAAACCTATGACAGGAGATTTAAACCTAAGTAATAATGACCTTGTTTTTAATAAAGCAGATAATGATAATATAGATCATATTTCATATGGGGATGGGAGTGTACCAACAGATCCAAATAAACCTAACCCAGGATATTTTGACTTTGTTGCAGATGGGTCCAAAGGAGATAAAGGTAATGCTTGGTTACGTTCAGGAGGTCTAGTCGCCTCTACAGGAATAGGAATAGGGGTTACTTTACCAACAAAACCATTAGAAATTAATGCAGCTGGTAATACCTTAAAAGTAACTAATTTAGATGCTGTTAGTAGTCAAACTGCCTTGGTAATAGATTCAGACGGTAATGTAGGTAGAGGAACTACAGGAGTTGGTGGATTCCAATTAGGTATGATTATGATGTGGAGCGGTGCTATTGACGAAATCCCAACAGGTTGGGCTTTATGTAATGGAGTCGGAGGAACTCCTAATCTATCAGGAAGATTTATAGTTGGATATTCTGCAGGTGATTCTGATTATAATGCAATTGGAGATAACGGAGGAGAAAAAACAGTAAGATTAACAACCGCGCAAATGCCATCGCATTCACATACTGGCTCGACTGGAGCTAACGGAGCACACTCCCATACATATCAAAGGAGTATTGATGGAAGAGGTTATGAAACAAGGGCTGATGATCAACCGCATGGAGCATATTCAACCACAAATACAAGCTCTGTTGGTAATCATACACATTCATTAAGCATTAATGCTACAGGGGGAGGACAACCCCATGAAAATAGACCTCCTTATTATACCTTAGCATTTATTATTTATGTCGGAGATGATTTTGTACCCACAAAAGTTCAAGCTATAGAAAGAGTAAATATACAAGTATCATCAGATAATCGATATTCAGTTACAGCTATTCTAAAACCAGGATTTGAAAACCTTGATAATGCAGCTTTTCATTGGGAAACGATTAGTGGAGGAACTAATACAACTGGTATAACGATCGGTTATGGTACTATAGCACCGGGTACATATAATCTTACCGTTACACCTAACCCTAGAGATACTTATGCAGCTTTTAGTTTTACCCTTACCGCTCAAGCAACACCTTTTATTCGTGTAGTTCCAACGAGTCTGGGAAGTAGTATTCCTAGAGCAGGAGGGACATATGATGTAACTATAGAAAGTAATAGGCCATGGGAAAGAGGTATTGGAATAGTAGGAGTTACCCTAAGTCAAGCATCAGGTAACGGAGGTGAAACTATTAAGCTTACCGTTCCTGAAAACACAGGAACCTCACCTCGTCAAGGATCACTTCAGTTTAAGCATGTAAGCGGTAGTTTGAATGCAACTGTTGGATGGAATCAGCTAGGCGCTACAATAACACCTGCGCCTATATCTTTGAATACCAACCGAATAAACTTTGAAGAATTTGAGCTATTAGGTGAACAAAGGGTTGAACTCACAACTAATTTACCATGGGAAATAATTACAACTAATAATTCTGTAAGTGTACAACCGTCTTCTTCAATTCTAACAGGTCAAAGGACTGAAACCATAAGATTATATTTGGATATGGACGCTCAAGAATTATCTGGAAGCATCACTTTTCAAACAATCCAAGCAGGTACTAGTGGACAAGCAATATTAAATTGGACAGCTATAATGCCTAATTCTGATGGTGGCGGAGGTGGACTCGTTGACAATTGTTTCGATCTAGAATCAAACGTTGTAATGGCTAATGGAAGAAGCAAAAAATTACGAAATATTGTTGTTGGAGATAAGCTAAGAGGCTATGATTTTCCTAACCGTATAGATGCTAATAGCGAAACCTATATAGAGTGGTCAGGTATGCTTAAAGAAGCAACTATAGCAGAAGTAGTGGTAAAAGATATGATAGTTAAAACTGTAGATAGTTATGTGCAACTAACTATGCTAGATGGTACCATATTAAATATAACTAAGGGTCACCCACTTTTAGTAAGTAAGGACCAAGTAGAAGTTTCCTGGATCAAGCCATCTGAACTTAGAAGTGGATTATTCTTGATTGATAAAGATGGTAAACCAAAAGAGATTGAGTCTAAGAAAACGATCAATAAATCATTAGAAATAGGAGTGTTAGATGTGGAGAATATTGACAACTATATGATTCAAGGGTTTATAGTACATAATGCAGAGATTGTAAGAAACACACTCACAGATGCTGTAATAGATGTACAAAAATAACTCCTGTTTACTTATAAATTAAGTTAACCTATGAAACAACCAAAGCAAATACTAAAATCTTATTTTGAGACTGGCGATAAACCTACAGAGAAGGAATTTGGCGATCTAATCGATAGTTATCATCATCAGGATAGTGGTATAATCATTACTGATGTAAAAAAGAACGAAAATGGAGATCAAAAAATATCCTTTTCTGATGGCACAGCAATCACAATAGAAAGCCCTAAAAGTAGTGGTGCTCATGATAATAAAATACGCGTTGTGGATTTAGGGATTATTAATTTTGGACCTGTAGTTATGAGAGAAGATAGTAAACAGCGACTACTGCCAAATAAAGGAAGTTTTATAGAAAGCATGTTGGTAAATGCTATTAATAACCTTGAACCTCCCTTAATTGTTGGCGAAGATGAGAATATCATTTTTGAGTTTGATATATCTGAAGGTATGGGATACCCAGATATAGCATTAAGAAATGGTTTGATAGAAGAAGTAGAAGGATCAACAAAAGCTTCATTATGAGATCAAATAGCTATTTTTTTAAACTAGGCAAAGGAACTTATGGTGCTGGTCATACTCAGATTACAAATGAGGATGTATATGTAAATCATGAAACTCCTGATTTTTCTGAATTCGAAAGGTTGTTTAATGAATACAATGTTTTAAGTAGACGATTAGAAAATTTACAACAAACTGTATTTTATAATAGGGTAGTAATTACATATGATCTTTTAGAAGATTTTTCTAATAGCGCTTCATACACAAATTTTCCTATCTATTACAATTTCGTCAATAATGTTGGACGTTTGATTGTCGATCCCACAAAAATTCTTGTTGATTTTAGAAATACTACGGTGTTTATGAAGGATTCATCCAGAACATTATCTACTAATAATCGTAGATTTCGTGTCATCGGTGATCCGCAACCGGCATATGGGAATTATGTTTGGTATAATTGTGAATATGTACCTTCTGTTCCATATGCTTATGACAATCTAGGGGCTTTTATGGCCAATAATTCAACCTGGTTTTTAGCGTATCAGAGAGAGCAAGTTAATTCCTCTGGAAACAGTAATGTAACTTCGGGTAATGGTACTACTGTAAATTCAGGAATAATTGATATAGGTGGATTATTATCTTCCGATGTGACTTGGAATGCAAATGCACAACAAGATAGCCGTATAGTTATGTTTACTAGACCGGTTGGAAATTCTTTTGTTCCCTTTGGGGGAGGTAGAGATAAATATAGAATTGGATTTAATTTTATTGATATTAATGGAGTTGGATCCAGAACTGTGGTTGGGGTTTTGGATGATAGTGATAATGATGGTGATGGACCATTTCAAATTTCTTCTGATATCATACGATTAAATTCTTCTGATATTCGATTTACTAGTTCAGGAGGTCCAATAGGTCCTGTTGGTCACACTTTGGTTATACAAAATGAAAAGGGAGAAATAAGTGCGCAAAAAAGAGCAGATTTGCATGAAGGTCCTTATTCATGGGGGATTAATCATTCTAGTAATAGTGGTTTCGGAATGACAAGTGTTCAGGGTACCGATAATAGATATAAACGTATTGATCAGGTGGTGCACTTTAAGATTGAAATAAACACAATTAATACGGTTAATGGACCTGTAAACCCAGATGTTGGAATAATTCTACAAAATACAATACTTACTCCAGATTTTTTTACTAGTCTGGTTTATACAGAGATTAATCCTGATGGCAATGGAAGTATAGATACTTCTACATGGGCTATTAGGGAGATTAGTGGTAACCTTTTTGAGTTTTTTGATAGAGAAAATAACCAACCAATACAGGGCATTAATTGGACTAATGGTTCAATAAAGATATATGGAAGTTATGTTACTAGAGCTAGATTTTGATAGTTTGAGACTTCCTATATCTTTTTCATTTATTTGAGAATATAGAAGTCTCTATTTTTTAAGCTACAATTTGTCTGATCGATTATAATATTAGAAAATATCAATGATATATGAAACAACCAAAAGAAATACTTAAATCTTATTTTGAAACAGGTGATAAACCTACAGAGAAAGAGTTTTGTGACTTGATTGATAGTTATCATCATCAAGATAGTGGTGTGATAGTTACAAATGTCAAAGAAGATGCAGATGGCAATACGACTGTTTCCTTATCAGATGGTACATCTATTACCATAGATGACCCAGAAAATAATAATGATCAGGATAATACTATTAGGACAATAGATTTAGGAGATATAAAAGTTTCTAATACAGACTCAGAGCTTGACATTAATCAAGCAGTCGCAGATAAATTTAATGTATTACCCGAAACTATTCGGACAATAGCAGAAACAGAAAATATAATACTAATCGCGAACATTAGAGAAGTTATTCTTGAATCATAAACTATGGCGATACATAAGTTTTTATTAAAACCAGGTAAAGGAGTAAGAACAATAGCGGCTACAGATATTGAACTTATCACAAAGGATCCCTCTGAGGAGTTATTTGAACTTAATGATCAAATCCGAAACGTTAATTTTAGTCTTCAGAGCAGGCTAAATAGGTACACATTGATTAATTCTAATTCATTGCTTACTATTTTCGGTCAAACTACGATTAATAATAACGTAAGTTATAAGCTAGGATATAAAGCAGATGCACAGGATGCAGAGTTCAGGTTTACTTCTGTTCAGGGATCATTGAATACAGTTAAGCATGTGTATATCAATTCTGAAACCAATAATAAAATTAGGTTTACAGCGGGCCAACCAGCCATACAAATTATAGTTCCTCCAGGAAAGTTGCCCTCTATTACTGGTCTTGGTAAAACCGTACATGCGCAAACGTTACGAACATCTACATCTCAAAACCTTGTATATCTTACCGGGGATTTGGATGATGAAAATTCAAGTATTGGAAGTTCTACTGGATTAGAAGCCATAAACGAAGGCAACGGAGTAGGTTGGAGGTTAAAAGGGAGAAACCCTGCTAATTATGGTAATATAGGAGGTGGTGCAGTAGATTTATCTAATTCTTCTTTAGCATCTACAGAATTTGGAGCTACTGGAATAAATTCTTTTGTTACAGGGTTAAATAATAGAACGATAGGAGAAAGGAGCGTTGCTCTTGGAGGTAGAGATAATACAATGTCTGGGTTAGATTCTGGTGCATTTGCTAGTCAATCAGCATTTGTTCGAGCAGAAAGAGGCTCAGCTATATCTGTATTATCTAGCACTATATTAGGTAAAGGAGGAGTTATAATTTCCGGTTTTGGAAATAATATACCTTCAAATGTGGAAGATGCAGTTATTATTTCAGGTAGGCAATGTGTTCCGGGTGCGGGAGCTAATAAATCTGTTATCATTTCGGGTTTTTTAAACGGAACAAGAGCTGAAAATTCTGTAGTAATAGGTGGTAGAAATATGCTTGCGTATTCTTATGGCGAAGTAGCAATGGGAATGTATGGTACCTCTTATGTTGCAA
The DNA here is from genome assembly GCA_947500545.1 of uncultured Aquimarina sp. Lineage (GTDB taxonomy): Bacteria > Bacteroidota > Bacteroidia > Flavobacteriales > Flavobacteriaceae > Aquimarina. Next base: position 483,807 of record CANMSO010000001.1, read on the forward strand.
CAAGTACTACAGGGCATGACCCTAATGATAGGGCATTATCTGTAGGAATAGGTAGAGGCAACGCCTCAGTGGCTAGAAAAGATGGCTTAATAGTTATGAAAGGAGGACAAGTGTATTTTCCAGGATTAACCATAGCACAGATAGATAATTCTTCACAGGGAAATATAGCAGCTAGTAAAGAGTGGGTTTTATCAAAAGTACAAACACAAACTCCTGATGTGTTAGGGAATTGGGTAGACTTAACTTTAGAAGCAGATGCAACTGCAAATAGAGCAAGGTATAGAGTGAAAGGTGATGTTGTTGAAATCGATATTTATGGGCTTAGGATGAATTCCATCCTGGAAGCGAGCGGCAAGTTTGCTTTTTTGCCATCTAATATCGCCCCAAATATAGGAGGGCCAAACCCAGCGGATGATGCAACGTTTTATTTGACTGGACTGAACATAAGTCAGGGAAGAGAGATATGTGTTTTAGGTATAAGAGGTGAAACCGGAAGCTCGGTTAATAGATATGGAATGACCATACAAAAAGGAATTGTAAACCCTACAGACTTTTTGGTCTTTTATGGCCAATATAAAATACTTTAAGAGTAGACTTTTTATTTTAAATAATCTTTTAAAATGCAGGATTGTTGAGGTTAGTACCAGACGATGAGAATACTTTTTTTGAAAGAAGTATTGGTAATATAGATCGGCAAAATAACAGCTTGCGGGTATGTATAGATTTTGAGTTGTTTAGACCAAATGGATCTTCAGATACTTCAAGCACAATTCCATTTAGACAGAACATTTTCATATGAAAACTGTTATCAAAATTATAAAGCTTGTTGATCATATTATTTTTTTGAGTAGTTTCGCTTCTTTAAATTTTTGATGCGATAACATCGTCTTGATTTTTAATGAATATTACCCCTAAACCCCGAAGTTGAATATGTCGAAGCCCATTACTGAAAATGGTCATGTAAAAAAATATGATCTAGATTTTGGAAAAGTGTTTTTTTATGAAAATTATCTTATAATCGAAGTTGCAGAAGGCATCTGTTTTGACTATGAAAAAGCCAAAGAAATCTCTCTTTTAACCAATTTACATTTTGGAAACCAGCCTTTTGGATATATTTCTCATAGAGTAAATTCTTATTCGTTAGAACCCACGGGGTATATGAAAATGGAAGTGATATTTCCCCACCTCAAAGTATTTTCTGCAGTAACGTACACTAAGTTTCAAAAGTCTGGTATAAGCGTGGAAAACATGTTTTACCAAGATGAGATTAAACGTTTTGATAACCTTGAAGAGGCAGTAGAGTGGACCAAGGAACAACTTATCTAAGATCCTTTTTGGTTTATAGTGTTTGTAAAACCTTCTAATGATGAATGTTTTTACTTAAAATAACTACAACTAATTATTGAAAATTAGAATGTTTTAAAAACTATTGCGCAATTATAAAAAATAGAATAATTTGTGCTCATGGAAACAATAATGAATTATTTTGAGACAATTCCTTCATCACACCGAAGTTTGATCTTGGTAGGAGGTATTGCTTTTTTTTGGCTAATAGAGTATGCTGCACCTTTAATTAAGTTTGATTATAAAAAATTTAAACATGCTTGGCCAAATATTTTCTTTACGTTAACTACTATAGTAATTAACTTTTTCTTAGCCTTTATTTTGCTTAAGACAAGTGATTGGACCGTGGCTAATAAATTTGGAGTGCTACAGTGGTTAGATCTTCCACTTTGGGCAACTGTATTGCTTGGTGTGGCTTTATTAGACCTTATTGGGGCGTGGCTGGCACATTATGTGGAACATATGGTAAAACCATTATGGATGTTTCATTTAATTCATCATACAGATAATCATGTAGATACTACAACTGCCAATAGGCACCATCCAGGAGAGAGTGTAATACGTTTTGTATTTACAACCTTGGCCGTGTTTGTTGTTGGTGCTCCTGTGGGAATAATTATGTTGTATCAATCGCTATCAGTGGTGTTATCACAATTTAATCATGCTAATATCTCTTTACCTAAAAAATTAGATGATATGATTAGTTGGGTAATTGTTTCTCCTGATATGCATAAGGTTCATCATCATTATGTATTACCATATACAGATACTAATTATGGAAATATTTTTTCGATTTGGGATAGGATGTTTGGTACTTTCGCAAAAATAAAGAATGAAGATTTGGTATATGGGGTAGATACGTATCCAGATGTAGACTCAAATGCTAAAATTAGCAAATTACTTAAGCTTCCTTTTAATAGCTATCGTACACCGGTTGGTGCAAAATTTGAAGCAGAAAAATCAGAATAAAATAACATATTGCAAAAGCTCAATAATAATTAAGGCTGATTTATAACAAATCAGCCTTTTTCTTAACTCAATTATACAGTCAAGTGTTTAATATGCATAACGATTTGGTTGTATACGAATATGATATTCATAGTCATCCCCGCTTTGTGTGAAACCCAAAAATAGGTTCTGTTTCTGTTTGACTCCTTTTAATTTCTTCTTGATATTCTTTATAGCTTTCATGGTAGTAGTTTTGATTGATGAATGTTTTGTTTACAATTATCTGTAACGTCTTTTAGAATTCCAGATATGCCCTTTTGTTGCAGGTAATTTTTTTGTTATTTGATTGTTGTCTAAAGTTCTCATAATTTCTGTTTTTGATTGATTGATGAATGTTTTGGTTGTTATAATTATCTGTAACGTCTTTTAGAGTTCCAGATGTACCCTTTTGTTGCGGGTGTTTTTTTTGTTATTTGATTGTTGTCTAAAGTTCTCATAATTTCTATTTTTTGTTATTGATTGATTGATTGATTGATGAATGTTTTGTTTACAATTATCTGTAACGTCTTTTAGAATTCCAGATATGCCCTTTTGTTACAGGTAATTTTTTTGTTATTTGATTGTTGTCTAAAGTTCTCATGATTTCTGTTTTTGATTGATTGATTGATTGATGAATGTTGATTTAAATTATCTGTAGCGTCTTTTAGTGTTCCAGATATATCCTTTTGTTCCTGTTACTTTTTTTGTTATTTGATTGTTATCTAAAGTTCTCATAATTACTGTTTTTTAATTGTTATATACTTACTAGACGCATATAAATCAATTTCGTTACAGTACTATGTATAAAAAGGTACTATTTTAACAATTATTAACATTTTTTACCCTAAAATAGGGGTGTAGGGGGTAGAAAATTTCTAATTTTTATGAAAATAATCATATTCCAGATGTGCCCAGAAACATATTTATTAGGTCTTTTTTATAAGAAAAGCACAAACTTTTCATAAAACAGATACACAGAGTTTATTTAAAGAGTAATTTAAATGTTCTTCAATTGATCATAATTTAAAATGGGAAAACATGAAAGGGTCAAATAAATTGTATACGTTTTTATTTCTGATAGGTATAATTGAAATTGCTAGTGCTCAATATAAGGAAAGTCAATGGGCAGAGAGAGATACCTGGATGGATGTGTCTAAAATATTTAAACTATCTAATATAGAAGCCGGTGACTTTGTTGCAGATATTGGCTGTCATGAGGGATATATGACCATTCACATGGCAAAAAAAGTAGGAACATCTGGTAAAGTATACGCTGTAGATGTACGAAAGGATAGGTTAGATAGGTTAGACGAGCATTTGACAGAAAGAAAATTTACTAATGTGAATACCATATTAGGGGATTATGATAATCCAAAACTTCCCGAAAAATTATTGGATGTAGTAGTAGTTATGGATACCTACCATGAAATGGATGATTATATGGTCATTCTAGAACATATCAAGAAATCTCTTAAACCCGATGGACGAATTGTAATTATAGAAAAGTTTAAATCCCGGATGCATAATAAAACAAGAGATGAACAAATGGAAGCCCATACATTATCTGCGGATTATGTAAAATCAGAATTAGAAGAAGCTGGTTTTTCTATTTCAGCAGAAATTAAAAATTTTGGCAACTGGGAAAATGAAACAAATAAAAAGATTTGGATATTAGTCGGGACACCAAATGAATTAAATAGAGAACCTCAAAACAAATAAACTGCTTTGAGGTTCTTTTATCTAATCACTAAAATTATATAGTTTCTCCACTATGCACTGGACTTAATTTATTCATTTCACTTTCTGAATATATACGTGATTTGATGACAAATCGAATTCCCATCGGAATTTCTAGAGAAAAACTTGCTCCACGACCTTCAACCACGTCTACAGTAAGTTGCGTGTGTTTCCAGTATTCAAATTGATCGCTAGACATGTAAAAATTACATCCATGTATGTTTCCTAACCATACATCGGTTTCATTAATCATCAATTCACCTTTTTCAAAGCACATTGGGGAAGAGCCATCACAGCATCCACCGCTCTGATGAAACATTAACTCCCCATGTTTTTCTTTAAGAGCATCGATTACATCAATAGCCGAATCAGTTATTTTAACGCGTTGAATCATAAACTATATTTAGAAAAAACCCATTGGTTTTTTGTCATATGAAATAAGCATGTTTTTAGTTTGTCTGTAGTGATTAAGCATCATTTTATGATTTTCTCTACCTATACCAGATTTTTTGTACCCACCAAATGGTGCATGAGCAGGATAATTGTGATAGCAATTTACCCAAACGCGACCGGCTTGTACTGCTCTCGAAATTTGATATGCCTGATGTGTATCTCTTGTCCAGACACCTGCACCTAGACCATAAAGAGTGTCATTTGCAATTTCAATAGCTTCTGCTTCATCTTTGAAAGTTGTTACGCACGCTACAGGACCAAATATCTCTTCCTGAAATACTCGCATTTTATTGTTACCTTTTAATAGTGTAGGTTTAACATAATATCCATTTTCCAGACCTTCAACATAGGCTTCTTCACCTCCCGTTAGTACTTCGCACCCTTCGTCTTTTCCAATATTGATGTAGTTAAGCACTTTTTCAAATTGATCATTAGATGCCTGGGCACCCATCATCGTCTCTGGATCCAAAGGATGGCCTAGTTTAATAGCTTCTGTACGTTCAATTACGCGCTCTATAAATTCATCGTAAATACTTTCTTGAATTAGAATTCTAGATGGGCAAGTGCAAACTTCTCCCTGATTTAGAGCAAACATGACAGCACCCTCTATTGCTTTATCAAAAAATTCATCATCGGCCTGCATAATACTTTCAAAGAAAATATTTGGAGATTTTCCACCAAGCTCAAGTGTCACCGGAGTAATGTTTTTTGATGCATATTGCATGATCAACTGTCCCGTAGTGGTTTCGCCTGTAAAGGCAACTTTATTGATTCTAGGACTTGATGCCAAAGGTTTACCAGCTTCAGTTCCAAAACCATTTACAACATTAAGAACACCGTCAGGAAGAATTCCTTCAATAAGTTCCATTAATATCATAATACCAACCGGAGTTTGTTCAGCGGGCTTTAATACAACGCAATTTCCTGCGGCCAATGCCGGAGCAATTTTCCAAGTGGCCATTAATATCGGAAAGTTCCATGGGATTATTTGTCCTACAACTCCCAAGGGTTCTTGAAGGTTAAGAGAAACGGTATTAGAATCGAGCTCACTTACAGAGCCTTCTTCAGAACGAATTACACCTGCAAAATATCTAAAATGATCAATTGCTAAGGGTAAATCTGCCGCTAGAGTCTCACGAATTGCTTTTCCGTTATCCCAAGTTTCTGCTCGGGCTAATGCGTCGAGGTTTTCTTCGATAACATTGGCGATTTTTAGTAGGCAATTACTTCTAAATGTGGCTGATGAGTTATTCCATTCCGGAGCTGCTTTCCATGCTGCATCGATGGCAAGCTCAATATCTTCTGCCGTGGAGCGAGCAATTTTGGTAAAACTGGTTCCGTCAACCGGTGAGATATTATCAAAATACTCTCCTTTCACGGGTTTGGTCCATTTTCCGCCAATGTAGTTATCATATTGGTCCTTAAAATTAGGTCTTTTTTCCTTGCCTTTTGGGGTGGGTTGAGCGATACTCATAGTAAATAAGAATTAAAATTTGTTAAGTAATGAAATGTGTGTGTTTTGTCAGAAAAATGTAAGTCCCTGACAAGAAGAGGTCTATCCTTAAATATACGGCATTTTTATTACTTTACTTTACGTATCAATGTTAATTTCTTTTGAATTTTGATTGATTTCAAACCTCATATTCTTTAGAGCTGTCTATAACGACAAGTAACACTATTCACGAGTTGGCACCCCTAATCTTACATGATTTTTCCAAGATTCTTCCCATTGCCTATCGCCATGACTTTTATTTTCTTTGTTAAAATAGATAACATCAAAACCAGAAGCATTTAGGATTTCTTCTTTTGACTTATCTATTATCCATGTGGGTTTTTCTTGAATATCGAGAGAGCTTGTGGTGGGTATGTAACACATTTTACTCATATAATGGGCTGTTTTGACCTTAACAGAATTTTTTTCACATTGTTCTTTTGCTCTTTTAATAATAGTTTCACCTGCTTTATTAGTTTCGGAACCCCAACTACCCGGAGCCCAGCTACAGTAATCATTATTTTCATCGTATTTAAGATCCAGTCTAACAAAATTAAGCTTAGTGCCCTTAATATGTAGATCACAACCATCTAGTTCTATCAATAATAAATCTCCAGTTGCTTGCGCTGCACGAGCATAAAGTCTAAGGTTTACAACGAACCGAAAAGACGCTTTAAAATCAAATAAGTACTTTTCCCTCTCAAATGTCTCGGTTCCTCCGTTTGTACAGGATATTTTACGAATTCCTTCTCCCCAAGGGCGTCCCTGATCCCATTCTTTTAACTTGTCAAGTAATGCAATACGATCGGGATGGGGAGTTAAACTTACCATTTGTACAGATCTTTTTCGGTTACATGTACCATCTTCAAGAATGGGCCAGTGACTTTGAATTTCTCTTCCAAATTGTCCTTTTATGGTGTCAGGGAGCTCATATGAGAAATCAATAGGCATACCTTTTAGATTAAGAAAGATGTTATTTTCTAAGGTTCCTATAGGTTTGCATTTATTACCCAGAACAGCAAGATACAGAAGTGGAACAGGAACCGTTGCACTATGGACCGCAGCGTCAAACATAACGATCAATTCAATACGAGGATATACCTCAGGGTATTCAAAACGCAATTGACTCATCGCTGTACGTACAATGATTCCGCCACCACTATGTGTCCATATAGTTATTTTATGAATAGGATCTATATCTAAAATAGTTTCGATCAATATTTTTGATCGCTCTAATACTCCAGTATCCCCAGGCATATGAGGACTATGAATTCCTCCATCAAAAATTTGACGAAGTTTTTCCTGTTCTTCTTTATCAGATTCGTATTTTTCAAGTGGTATACTGCCACCCCCAGCGTAGGGTACAAGAATGAATGCTCGATGTCTTTTTTCCATGACCATTACTAAGTTTTAATTAACTATTTAACGTGTATTAGTTTGAAATTCAGATTGTTAAATATAATCAATTATTTAGGGTTGTTTGACCGTATAAACACTTAATCGGATACGTATTATCAACGTTTTTGATATAAAAATTGGGTAGAAAGCCCAGTACATCTTAATAAAATACATTACTATGTATTAGTGTAGATAAATAAAATTTAAGCGAGCATATTTTTGTAGTAGCTTTTTGTATTTTGGTAATATGAATCCTAATCCGGAAATATTTAAACATATTGAATTAATGCTAGGTAGTATAGGCTTTATTATAGCATTATTCTTTGGGTTATTTCTTTTTGCAACAAGAAATCAACGGTCAGTTTCTACTATATTTTTAGCCATTTATTTATTGGCTTTCAGTCTTAGAATAGGAAAATCATTGTTTTATAATTATTTTCCCATTCATCCAATTGCACGCAATGTTTTCTTGGGAATGCTACTTGCTATAGGGCCGTCTTTATGGTTCTATGTTAGGTATTCTGGTAAACCCGGAATAGTAATTCATAACAGAAAAATTTACCTTAATTATATACCTCTTTTTTTGTTTGTTGTATTCTGTTGGATTATTCCCAATGATAGTAGTTCTTTATCTAGAATGATTTTTATAGGACTGTTACTTCATGTACTTGGTTATGGCTTGTTTACATTATATTCGTTAATATATCGATATGGAAAACCGTCTGATGAAAAATCAAGAAAGACTAAAAATTGGTTGCTATATTTTACTATTCTTACTATCGCTATGGCCCTCATACAAATAGGAGTATTCATGAGTTTGGTTCCATATCTAAGTACTGCGTTTTTATTTTCTGTTGTTATCCTTTTTTTATCGGTATGGGCACTAAAAACTCCTTTTTTATTCAAAACGAATATAGAAAGGTATTCTAACTCTGCCCTTAGTAATGAGAAGGCTATAGAATATCTAAACCGGCTTAATGATATCATGCTAAAAGAAAAATTATACTTAGATCCTGATTTAACATTAACCAAATTAAGTACTAATCTAGGAATTACTTCAAAACAACTTTCACAAGTAATTAACCAGGTTAAAAACGAAAATTATTCACAATACATTGCATCATACCGTATAGATGAAGCGAAGCGACTGTTGATCATGAAAGAATATGAGCACTATAAAATTTCGGCGATAGCATATGAAAGTGGTTTTAATAGTATTTCTTCTTTTAACTCTGCTTTTAAGAAACTTACTCACATTACGGCAATAGAGTATCGGAGATCACAAAAAGAATAACAACTTTATCTTTTTGTTTGCCAGAATCATGATGTCATTAGGAAAAAGCACAAATGAGAATCAAATTTGTGTAAAACTTATGATAAATGAATAATCAAGGAGTACACAGAAGAAAATTTTTACAACTCGGAGGAGCGGTTGCGGCAGCAGGAATTATTTCACCGGGTACATATGGAGCTACGTTATTATCTGATGAGCGAAAAATAATGGTTGATGAAGAGAAAATACGTTTGTTTTCGAATGAGAATCCTTATGGGCCTTCACAAAAAGTGAGAGAAGTAATTAAGAACCAATTATCACGTATAAATAGATATGCTTCGTACTATGAATATGACACGAATACACTTAAAGCAACTATCGCAAAAATCAATGGGATAAATGACAGTCAAGTAATTTTAGGGCATGGTTCTTTTGAAATATTGTGCATGCTGACTAGGGCATTTGGTAAAAGCAAGAATAGTATTATTGTCCCTGGTTTCACATTTAATGTGACTGGTAGGTTTGCTGATAAGGTTTTTGATCACAAATGCATACAAGTGCCTTTAAATACTAAAATGGATATAGATCTAGATGCGACAAGAAAAGCCGTGACAAAGGATACACAATTGGTATACATATGTAATCCTAATAATCCCACAGGTAAAATTTTAAATGCTAATGATCTGGAGAATTTTTGCAAAGATGTTGCTAAATCGACTTGTACGGTTGCAATAGACGAAGCATATATTGATTTGGTTAACCCCGCGAACCGATCAGATATAGTTAAGCTATTAATAGAAAAGCACAACGTTTTAGTAATTCGAACTTTTTCTAAAGCATACGGAATGGCCGGTTTACGAGTGGGGTATGCTATGGGATTATCAGAGACAATAGATCGAATAAAAAGTGAGTGTTATAGTTTTGATGGTCTAATTTGTAATATTGGAGTAGCGGCAGCAATCACTGCATTAAACGATAATACATATATAAATGAGTATCGAGTTAAAAATATAAAAGTTAGAACATATACCGAAAATGCACTTAAAAGTTTGGGGATAGATTATCTGCCAAGTACGACCAATTTTATGTTAGTAAAAGCCAACAATGTGGATCGTTACAAAGCAGAGCTTAAAAAGGCGGGAATCTCACCAGTGCCCGGTGGCTGGTTCAATTATCCCGAATGGTCTCGTATAAGTATTGGTACACAATCAGAGATGGAAAACTTTATTAGTATAGTAAGAAAAATGGATTGGTTAGTGAATTGAATAGCTTTGTAAGTACACCGCTTTATAGATAAGATTCTTTTTTGTGTTAAAAGAATCTTATTTTTATTGGCATTGTTTTTGTTATATTTGATATATCAAATATATTTGTATCAAATAAAAACAGATGAATATTAAAACTCCATCTCAAGTAATTTTTTATAGTATAGAGAGAGCGATAAAAGAGTATCGAAAACTTGCTCAAAAAAAAATATCTGATAAAATTGATAACATTACTGTTGATCAGGGTAATATATTGTTGTTTCTACACCATTACCCAGAACTATCCCAAAAGGAAATAGCAGAATTAATTTTCAAGGATAATGCATCCATGACCAGGATGATTGATCTTATGGTTAAAAAAGGATATTTGGCGCGATCGGTTAATAATAATGATCGAAGAAGACACACCATTGATATCACAACAAAAGGAAAAGAAGTACTTAAAAAATTACCTCCAATAATTTCACAAAACAGAAGTAAGGCTTTAGAAGGAATAACCGAGGATGAAATGAATCAACTAGAACATATTTTAAACAAAATCATTATGAATTGCACGAAATAATGACTTAAACATAAATCAATAAACATCAATCACATGAAAAGAACAGTGTTCACAACAATCGTATTAACTCTTACATTTTTATTAGTCCCCGTATTGCATTTTGGACAGTCAAATAATGATATGGTCAAAAAAGTGCAGGAGTTATTAGAAGAAAACTATATTTTTTTAGACAAGGCCAAGCAAACCAATGCACATTTAGATGTATTAATGAAGAAAAACTTCTTTAAAGACATGGCCCCCGCAGATTTTGCTAAATCCTTGACAGAAGAATTAAGGAAATATACCAAGGATAAACATTTACGTTTTTCGGCACCTAGGCCCAAGAAAGATAAGAAAAATACAGAAGTAGTATTGACTGAAAGCCTAGGTAGGTATAGATCACCAATGTTAAGAGGATTTCAACTTATGGAATCTAACATTGGCTATATAGATCTTGCATTTTTTGGAGGATCTAAACGACATTTATCCAAAATTGATCTTGTAATGAAAGAGATGCAAGTAGCCGATGCTATTATTGTTGATATGAGGAGAAATGGTGGAGGAAGCCCAGCTACAGTGAACTATTTATCCAGTCATTTTTTTAACGAGAAGTTGTTGTTAAATACAATTTACTCAAGAGCAGATGACCATACCGAGGAGATGTGGGTGGTTGATGTAAAAGGAACAAAAAGACCTAAGGTACCGGTATACATTTTGACAAGTGAACGTACATTTTCTGGAGCAGAAGATTTTTCATACACTATGCAAAGTAGAGGAAGAGCAACGGTATTAGGCGAAGTCACCGGAGGGGGAGCACATCCTACTCGTTTTTTTCCATTAGGTAATGGTTTTGGTATCGGAATACCATTTGCAAGAACCATAAACCCAGTAACCAAAACAAATTGGGAAGGAGTAGGTGTTATACCGGATATAAAATTACCCGCAGATGATGCCCTGGAAAAAGCTAAGGAATTGGCCAAAGCTTCTGCCAATGAGTATAAAAATTCTTTTTTTAGCCCTTTGGAAAAGACATTAAGTGAGTTAGAAAATAAAGAAATATCCAAAAAAGTTCAGGACGATGTATTGAAGAATATAAAGCATTTGGTCAAAACAAATATGCTTGATGAAGGAGAGATTAATAGTCTAGGGTATTCCTTTTTTCAAACTTCTAAAATAAAAACAGCAATATTAATTTTTAAAACAAACATAGTGTTGTTTCCTAATTCTGCAAATGTATATGATAGTTATGCAGAGGCTTTGGCAGAAAATGACCAAAAGGATTTAGCGTTGATGAATTATAAAAAAGCAGTAGAAACTGCAATCAAACAAAAAGATCCGCAATTAGAAACATTCCAAAATAATCTAAAAGCATTTCAGGAAAAAAATTGATCAGTATTTGAGTTAGCCAAACCAAATTCTTATAAAACCAAGTCATCAAAAAATGATTTGGTTTTTTGTTTTCTTACTTTTATGAGAAATAGCTATTATGATACATATAGACCTAAAGGATAAAAATATATTGCTTACTGGAGCTTCTGATGGAATTGGCAAGGCTGTAGCAGATTTTTTGATGAAAATGGGAGCAAATATTGCCGTACATTATAATACTAATAAAGCTTCTGCAGAAAATTTGATAGCTAATAATAGGAATACAATGTCTAAAACTTTTAAGGCAGACCTGTCTAGTGAAAAAGAGGTGTATAAGCTTTTTAATGATGTACGAGATTCTTTCAAGAGAATAGATGTTATTATATTAAATGCTGGTGTGTTTTTACCGCATTCAACTACAATAGATACTGAAGGTTGGTATTCTACTTGGAAAAAAACCATAGATATTAATCTAAACGCAGTAGGATTGCTCACAAAACTGGGAATCGATCATTTCAAATCAAATAAAGGAGGTAGATTCGTTTATATTGGTAGTCGAGCTGTTTTTCGTGGAGAAACTGAAGAATATCTTGGTTATGCCGCTTCAAAAGGAGGTATTGTCTCATTGGCAAGAAGTGTGGCTCGTTCTTTTGGGAAGCATAATATAAAATCATTTATACTATCTCCTGGATTTACTCGCACCCAAATGGCAGAAAATTTTATTGCGGCGTATGGAGAGCAAAAAGTACTTGATGAAATCTCATTAAATGAGCTTACTACGCCACAGGATTTAGCTCCATTAATTGGCATGATGTGTAGTGGTCTTATGGATCATGCAACGGGTGCTACAATTGATGTTAATGCGGGCAGTCATATACGATAATTAATCTAACAAATGAAATGAGTTGTTTAATTAGATTAATAAGATATAAAATACCAGACTAGAGATATATTTTATGGATTAAGATTGTAAATAACTTAATATTAGAGGTGAAGAATACTTCATGGTTGAATTCTCATTAAATTTATATTACCTTTAGGTTGATTATTACACATCATTTTAACCTAAACATTAACTCAATTAAATTTAAACTACTCTAAAAACCATGAAAAACAAAATTACACAAATACTTTTGGTGTTATTTACCATTAGTACCACACTTTTTGCACAACAAAAAGATAAAAATCTTGCCGAAAAGTACCTGAATGATAGAGGAGAAGTAATTTTCACTTTTACTATCAATAACAAATCTGCATTAACTACCATTACAAAAGAATTATCAATTGTTCATTATGATGATGTTACCAAAGAGGTAAAAGTAATGGCAAATAAAAATCAATTTACCAACTTTTTACAAAAAGAGATTCCTTTCAAAGTTTCTTCTGATGATAATGTTGTTGGGTATAGAGTAATGTCTTCGGACATATCAAAAAAAGCCGCCGCAACGTTTCCGCTTACGGCATATCCTACATATGCCGATTATGTAACGATGATGAATGAATTTGCAACGAACAACCCTGCAATTTGTAAAGTCGAAAATATAGGTACCACCACAGAGGGAGATAAATCTCTACTGTTTGTAAAATTATCAGACAATGTTAATAGTAATGAAAAAGAACCTCGTGTTATGTATACATCTTCTATGCATGGAGATGAAATTGCTGGATATCCTATGATGTTGGATCTTATTGATTATTTGCTTAATGCATATAATAACACTAGTGATCCCAGGCATGCAGAAATTAAAAATCTTTTAGATAATAACGAAGTTTGGATTAATCCACTTGCAAACCCAGATGGTACATTTAGAAATAGTGCTAATAACACATCGGTTGCGAATGCAACAAGAGGTAATGCAAATAATGTGGATCTAAATAGGAATTATCCAGATCCAGATGATGGACCAAATCCAGATGGTAATGCTTATCAAACAGAAACATTGGCCTTTATGAATTTTGCAAGCTCAAAGCATTTTGTGTTGTCTGCTAATTTTCATGGTGGGATAGAATTAATTAATTACCCATGGGATACCTATGCAGGAGCTCATCCAGATGAGGATTACTTTATTCATGTTTCTGAAGAGTATAGAGATCTGTGTCAATCCAATAGTCCTAATGGGTATTTTGATGCTTTGAATAATGGGATTACCAATGGGTATGCATGGTACGAAGTACAAGGAGGAAGACAAGATTACCAGATTTATAACCATAAAGGAAGAGAAGTTACGGTTGAGTTGTCAAATGCCAAAACACCGGCAGCTAATCAATTAGTAAATTTCTGGAACTATAATAGAGATGCGCTTATTGCATTTTTAAAACAAATAAATTATGGAATTAGAGGGGTAGTGACAGACGCTATAACCAATCAACCAATAGAAGCTAAAGTGACGATTGTTGGTAAGGAGAGTTATGAGTCTTGGGTTCCAACAGAATTACCTGAAGGAGATTATTATAGACCAATAAAGGCTGGAACGTATAATATTTTGTACGAAGCAGAGTGTTATCAGCCCTTAACGATCACGGGAGTATCCGTTACAGATTATGCCAGTGTAGTGCAAGATGTACAATTAACACCAATTGGAGGTGGAGCACCAGCAGGCTTATCAGCTACAAATGTTCAGGCAGCAGCGGCTACATTAAGCTGGCAAGCAACATCTGGAGCTACATATGATGTTCGCTATCGTGTAGTTGGTGCAACAAATTGGACCACATTACCATCCACGAGCAATACAATCAATATTTCAGGGTTATCTGCAACAACAAATTACGAAGCACAGGTAAGAAGCAATTGCGCAGGAGGTACAAGTTCACCATATAGTGCATCTGTAAACTTTACTACTACAGAAGTTCCATTATGTGCCGGAATAAATAGTTTCCCATATACCGAAAGCTTTGAGTCTGGTTTTGGAGCATGGACAAATGCTACAGGAGATGATATTAATTGGACCCGAGATTCTGGAGGAACGCCTTCAAATACCACAGGACCTTCAACAGGACAAAATGGTTCTTTTTACTTGTTTACAGAGGCTTCTGCAAGTTCCAACGGAAGTCCTAATAAAACAGCAATTCTTAATAGTCCGTGTATTGATTTATCTGCACTTTCCGGAGTTTCTTTAGAATTTGGATATCATATGTACGGAGCTACTATGGGTAACATGGAAGTTTTAATTAGTACTAACGATGGTGCTACATATTCATCTATCTGGTCGGCAAATGGCAATCTTGGTAATACCTGGAACCAAGCTGCTGTAGATATTTCTGCATATGCAGGATCTGTAGTTAAATTGCAGTTTAAAGGAACAACAGGTAGCGGTTGGCGAAGTGATATGGCCATTGATAATATTAAAATAGAATCTTCTACGCTAGATACGGAAGCTCCATCTGCACCTACAAATCTGGTAACTTCTAATATTACAGGCACTAGCATAACCCTTTCCTGGGATTCATCAACAGATAATATTGGTGTTACAGGATACGAGGTGTACCAAGGAGCAACATTAGTAGATACCACTATAGACGGTTTGATTAGTGTAGTTTCTGGTTTAACACCAAATACATCGTATTCATTTACTGTAGTGGCAAAAGACGGAGCAGGAAATAGTTCGCCACCAAGTAACACTGCCAGTGGAACTACCTTAGAAACTGATATAACATATTGTAGTTCTCAAGGAAATAATATTAATTTTGAATATATTGATTTTGTAGGTATGAATGATCTTAATAATCCTTCATCTGCTACATCTGGATACACCGATTACACAAACTTGGGATCATCAATTGTAAACCAAGGAGCGAATACAATAACATTGAGTGTTGGTTTTGCAAACTCTTCCTACACAGAATTTTGGGGAGTTTGGATTGATTACAATAAAAATGGAACCTTTGAGGCTTCAGAGCAAATAGTATCAGCTTCAACAACTAGTAGTGAAAATCAATCATACGATTTTACTGTGCCTGGAACCGCATTAGATGGAGAGACCAGAATGAGAGTATCTATGAAGTATAATGGAGCACCGGATCCTTGCGAAACTTTTACCTATGGAGAAGTTGAAGATTATACTGTAAACATTGGAGGTGTTGTATTTAAAGAAACTAATCTGGATCAAACGGATATATCAAACAAGATGACGTTGTATCCAAACCCCACTAATGAAGGCATTTTATTCATTAAAGGTTTAAATAGCCAAAATGTTTCTTTTAGAATCATAAATTACATTGGTCAAACGGTGATGAATGATAAATTATCAGAAAATAAAATTAATGTAGCTGGATTAACCGATGGAATGTATATTTTAGAGGTGAATACAGGTAAAAATATAATTACCGAAAGGTTTATTGTAACTAAATAACCAAGATTCAATAGACGATAAAAGCTTCTGGAATTTAGTTTTCAGAAGCTTTTTAATTAGTATTGGTTTATGTTCGTTTTCTAATGATTAGTAATTCATTATACTTTTTTCAACTCAAGGCTTCTAATAAAATAACTAGAAACAAGAGAAATTAGACTTAATACAGTTACAGTGATTAGGTGATTGTATTGATTATGTAATCCCCCAAAATAATCTGTGAAAGGAATACCATTAATATTGGTATATGTGATCATAAAGAACAAGACTTCAAACAACTTTTTTCCTCTACTCAAAACACCAAGTAAAACTGCAAGTGATACAATAAAAATTCCACCTATAACAATAGAGGTAACATGTAAAAAATCAAATAGAACTATGTATCTAAAGATTAAAGGCATTGCCAATAGAACAGCTAGGGATATTCCTGATAAGAATTGTGCGAAAAGCAATCTGTTAATTGGCTTGTAAGAAGCAAAAGTAAAAAAGTGTGTATTATGAATCCTCTCTTTTGTTACCAATGAAGACCATCGATTGACTTGTAAAAACCATAGTACAGGTAATACCATTTGATGAGCAAAGGATAAAGGTGCAAAACACAAAGCAAGTATACCTAATACATTTAGTAACCATAACCATTTGTTCCCGCTTCGTATAAGTAATAAAAATTCGATTTTTAGTAATGATAGTATTCCAAACGAAACAGAAGCATTTGGTAGTTTAGAAATATCAACATCATTAGTTGCTATTGTTGTTAGTTTGGTCTTGCTTCTTTTTTGCAGATAGAGTTCTTTACCTTTGAATCTATGAAAAAAAGTAGAAGTAATTAATAGCAATAATACCCCCAAAATCATCAAGCATAAACGACTTAAGATAAACCAAAATGGAAAATCAACTCCGTTAAAAACGAAGTGCTTGGTGTTTGAGACATTACCCAATATATAACCAAGCGTAAGTTGTGTTTGAGAATCTTTTTCCAGAAGCTCATTAATTGTGTTCTCCATTTGTGTCGTAACAATTTTAGAACCAAAAACATCGAAATGAAGTTGGTTTGAATCACCGGATTCAAAAATGAGCATAAAGGAAAATAAGAAGAAGAAAAGTATGTTCTGTACTACAGATTTTCTGCTTAGGAGGACCTCAAATAACACCGCGAATGCAGCAATAAAAAACAATGATGGGATGGTAATTACAAGATATGGTTTTGCAAACTGAAGAAAATCAAAAGAGAATCTATCATTGTACATAAAGAATAATAGTATACTCATTATAAATATTATAAGGGCAATAGTTAGAAGTACTAGAAAATTACTTATCGTTTTACCAAATAGATATTTAAAATTTGAAACTCGTGTAGAGGCAATAATTTGACCAATCTTGCTCTCCATATCATTTTTAATCGTACCATTAACTAGATAGAATCCAACTAATGAAAGAAAAATACTTGCCATAATAGCGGTTACATAACCAATCCAAGCCGAATTATAGAATCCCTGGTACTCACCAATTCTAATAGTAGAGTAATTGGCTCCCGGCGGAGGAATAAATGAATAAGCAACAGCTAAACTGATACAAAGCGTAATCAAAAAAGCATAACTTCGCGTACGTTGTAAATAATCTGATTTTATTATGGTTATAAAATGTTGCATGCTATTGTTTTTTGGTGATGTATAAATAGGCATCTTCTAATGTTGTCTCACAAGGAGTACCATTTTCTGGAAAAACTTCTGATGTGAAGCGAATAGTAGACGTTTCTTTTTTTCTAATAGTATCAAGGATAATATGATTCTTTTTAAAATTTTCGACTTCGTTACTGTTAATAGAAGTTTCGAACACTTTACCTTTTACACTATCGATAATAGTTTTTTGATTTCCGGTAGATAGAAGTTGACCGTCTTTCATAATAACAACTTGATCTGCGATCGTATCGATATCCGAAACAATGTGAGAGGATAGGATAACGATGCAATCATTCGCTAATTCAGAAATTAAATTTCTAAAGCGCACTCGCTCTTCTGGGTCCAAACCTACGGTTGGTTCATCAAACAATACTATTTTAGGATTGTTGAGTAATGCTTGGGCAATACCAATACGTTGTTTCATGCCTCCAGAGTAATTTCCGATTGGTTTTTTAGCAACTTCGGTAAGATTTAGTCCTTCTAGTAAAAGGTGAATTCGTTGTTTTAGATGTGTACCACCAACACCTTTTAGTGCCGCCATATATTCCAAAAATTCAATAGCATTTAAGTTTGGGTATACTCCAAAATCTTGAGGTAGATATCCCAATTGTTTTCGCATGTAATTAGGATCCTTGATAACATTGTTTTTGTTCAATAAAATAGCGCCATTTGTTGGTTTACTAATAGTAGCAATCATTTTAAGTAGAGTGGATTTGCCCGCTCCATTTGGACCTAATAACCCCAAGATCCCCTTCTCAATACTCAAAGAGTATTCTTTTAATCCGTATTTACGGCCGTTGTATCTTTTAGATACATTTTGTATATCTAGTCTCATAAGTGTGTTTAAATATTTTTCTATTGTTATATTAACCCCAGGAACATAAATAGTTCAATGCAGAGCATTGTTACATATAGACATAAGTTTTGAAAAGCTTTCATAATAGTTAATTTTTGAATTGATATTTCAAAAGTGAGAGTAATCAAGAACATGAAAAAGAAAGAATGATCAATAGACATTAAAGGGTGATAAGTGGATTATATCTACGTTCTTTACTTTCATCAGCTTATAAAAACCGTTTACAATCAAAAAGAATCCTTTTGTCATTAATTATGTATTTCGGAAGCATTTTCTAGTATTTTTGAAATCACATAATAATTGTAAGCATGTCAAAACTTGATAAATGGGTAGATAGTCCTTTGGTACAGAATATAGCTGTGTGGCTATTTATCATACTGATACTTACAATGTCCGTTCAGGCGGACAATAGGTTTCTCACCGCATTATTTGTAGTCTTGTTCTTGACTATACCTGTCTATATTAATAATCTGAAAATAGTTCCTTTATTTAGTAGAAAGAATAAGTTTTTTGGAATATTGTTTTTTTGTCTAAATGCGTTGTTATTTAGTAGTATAGCTGTTTTTTTTCTGAGTAACTACTTAGAAAAATTTGAATGGTCTATGTTATATAATCTTTTTGCCATAATGGTATTGGCCCTATTTTTTAGCTCTGCTATAAAAATTGCAAAAGATAGTTTTACTAGAAGACAAGAAATAAAAAATGCCGAACTCAAATTATTAAAGGCTCAGCTAAACCCACATTTTTTATTTAATACTTTAAATAACCTATATGGTTTATCGGTTGTGAGTTCTGACAAATTACCAGATCTAATGTTGAAGCTTTCCGACTTACTTCGATATAGTCTTTATGATACTAAGGAACGACTGGTGCCTCTACAAAAAGAGATTCAGTATCTACAAAATTATGTGTCATTAGAACGTATACGACTAGAGGATAAGACAAATATTGAACTAAATATTAATGGTGAAATTGCTAATTTAGATATTGCACCAATGCTTCTAATTGTATTTGTAGAAAACGCTTTTAAACATTTGGGAGTATCCCAAAAAGGAGAAAGTAAAGTTGTAATAGATTTGCAGATTAATAATGAGAAATTAATATTTAGTTGTTTAAATACTGTAGATAAATTGGGAGTTCATCGTTCTGATCCTGATCTTGAAAAAGGAAAGAGCGGTATCGGCTTAGAAAATGTAAAAAAACGATTGTCTTTAATTTATCCTGATGCCCATACTTTAAAATTGAATATGAAAGAAGAAGAGTATATTGCTAAATTAACACTTAAGTTATAAATGAATATGCTAAAATGTATAATAGCAGATGATGAGCCTATTGCTCGTCAGATTTTAGAAAATTATATTGATCAAATCCCTAATTTAGAGTTAGTTGCTTCTTGTAAGGATGCATTTGAAGTAATGGAAGTACTTCAGGAGCATGCTGTTCAGATTCTTTTTTTGGATATAAATATGCCAAAATTATCCGGACTCAGCTTATTAAAAACATTGCAAACTATGCCCGATGTAATTATCACTACGGCATACCCAGAATATGCTGTTCAGGGTTTTGAGTTATCAGTAACGGACTATTTGTTAAAACCTTTTTCCTTAGAACGTTTTGTGCAAGCCGTCATGAAAGTGCAGAAAAAAGAAACCAAAAGTAATGAAACCACTTACATTGCTAAAAAAGATGAAGCGGTAACTTCTATTTTTGTAAAAAGTGATAAAAAATTAGTAAAAGTACCTTTTAAAGACATTCAGTATGTAGAAGCGTATGGTAATTATATTAAAATCTTTACCGATACTATGATCTTAACTCCTAATACGTTATCTGATTTTTTTGATAAACTTCCTAAAGAAGATTTTATAAGAATTCATAAATCTTTTGTTATTAATTTTAATGAATTAAAGCTAATAGAAGGAAACCAGTTAATACTAAATAATACTACTACTTTACCAATAGGAAAGTCATATAGAAAATTGGTCTTGGATAAGATTGATGAAATGTAGATTTTACTGCTATTTGATACTGAAACTTAATGCGAAGTAAGATGATGAGTATCTGGAACTAGGTATAGTGTCATTGACCTTACTATCAAAAAGCCTATTTAAATTATTACCCGCCAGGTCTTCAATAGTAACATCCAATAAAACTTTATAATTTCCTTTGCTCCATGGTTTTTTTGGTGTGAAAAGTGATATACTTTCATTATCAATAAGTTGCCAGTCACCTGTAATTACTTTTTTTTCTGCATTGATTACGGTAAGGCCATTCATAGTACTGCCATAATCCATTGATTCATGAAAAAGAATAACTAGGTCATCGGTATCATTTTCAGGAGGTAAAACCTTCCAGGAGTTTGTATCAGGTTTCTGGCGATCTGGAGGGGTAGTTTGAAATATATGAGCAAAATCTTCTTGCATAGGAACTCCGTTATTGTCCTTTAAATCTTTTGGGATAATTAGCCCATACCTCTTATCTTTTTCAAAAACAGGCCCCAGTTGTTTATTTGGTATAAGATCACGTTTTTGTCTTCCCGGTTCCACCCACAATGTCAGTAGTTTGCCATCATCACTTATAAGAGCATTCTCGAGTGGTAATATTACCTTAGATATAGTATCTCCAAGAGAATGTATAAACTCAATGTGATGATATACATTAGTCTCATTAATTGGGCTGGAGAATTTAATATACCATTTAAGGATATTAGTTGGAACCCATCTGCCAGATGGATAAACCGTTTCAATTGATAAATGCTCATACGAATCAGGGAGGTCTATTACAAAATGATCCATTATATTATTATAGACTACTGTGTATTCTTGATTCCATCCAAAGGGTACCAAAGGAATAAAACGTATCGAAGTTTCTTCTTTGACCACTTTGCCTAATAGCATAGTTGCAGAAGAAAGCTCTGTTTCGGTAATTTGCCCTTTAAATACACGAAGATTAGCTGATTCATCGAAATCTCTTTTTATAGAAAGGTAATTTCTATCCACAATAAGTTCTGGAGATGTTTGAGCTAACATCTCTGAAAAAGAAAACATTAATAATAATATAAAACCGAAGAGATTTTTCAAATTACAAAATAAAATACCAGATTATGTGTAGTATTATTTCTCAAGCCACCAACTATTTCCCTTTTTTAAAGCGAGATTTCCGTTAGCTTCCCTTTTTATAATGAGAAAACCGTTACCCTGAAATTTGTCCAGTTGTCTAACATTTACATACGGAAGATTTACGTATGCTACTCCGGCGGCGGCTCCTTTTTTGACGACAGGAGTAGTAAGAGAGCCTTCATATGCTTCAAGGTCATCAAACTCCATTTTCATCAACGGTCTATTGCTATTTGCAATAAGCAAATATCGTTTTCCTCCATTTTCAATTTCCACAATATCAATTGGAGTATTACCACTACCTAGTTCTGCAACTGTTCTACCTTTGTTATGTTCTCCTGGTTTAATCTTATCCATAGGGAAAACTACAAGAGGAGTACATGTATAACCTGCTAAAATGTGTGAATTGCCTTTTATCTTGGTTGGAATAAAAGTTTTTATGGGAGCATGGGTTTCATATTTACCATGTGCAGCATGATAGATTTCTAAAGAACCATAATCCTGTTTTTTAGTGAACGGAAAGTCAATAGATCGAAAAGTAGAAGCAAATTCTTTATTACTTAAACCAGACACCATTATTTTTCCTGATGAATATTTCATATCCGCAACTGCCCATTTGCGAAGTTCACGATCCCATTTATCTTTTGCATCTTTATTTATAGGATCACTGATAGTGGCTTTGCTATGAGAGACATTGTCTAATGTAACCTGTTTTAATGTATTGTTTTCAACTCTTAGTAACACTGGGATACCAGAACTATGATGCACAGAAAGATAAATATTATCATTTATGGGATTAACCACCATATCGGTAATTTGTACCTGATCAATCTTAGTACCCAGCATATCCGCAATTAACTTGTCAAGAAGGTCGATTTTCACTTCACTGTTATCTGCTTTTGGGTGCGCACTTACATCTATGGCGACAATTTGAGCCGATTTACTATCGCCAATAAACAAAATATTTTCTGGACCAAAAGTCATAGAATTAATTGATGTAATACCAGGATCACCTGTGATAAAATTCGCTTTTAAGGAAGAGTCAGCTTGAACGGTACTTCCAAAAAAGGAAAGGATCAATGCAAGAATGAATGTTACTAATGTTTTCATAATGTTTGATTTATAGATTGACCAATGGTTTTAAAAGTAGCGAAAAAGCATTAGAGGCACAGTTAAAAAAATGCCAATACTATGATTCAAATAATTAAGAATTGGTACTTTGATTATGTTTAATTCAAAGTGTAACAAATACTTAGTTTTTGTATCCTTATCTAAAAACAACCACCAATGAAAACAATTATTTACTTTATCATGTTTATACTTGTTTTGCCAATGAATGCGCAGAACAAGTTTTCTGTAAAAGAATGGCAGGATGATTTAAAATTTCTTCAAAAAACGGTACATACCGATTATCCATTCTTATTTAAGAAAACCACTGCTGATAAATTTGATCTGGCAGTTGAAGAATTTCATAATGCAATCCCAAAAATGCAAGATCATGAGGTCATGATGGGATTTGCCAGAATAGTAGCTCTATTTCAATATGGGCATACCCGTCTTGGGTTTAGAGATAGCCCGATTGGATACCATAAGCTGCCCATGGTGCTATATCAATATAAAGATGGGGTTTATATTCAAGGTGTGCATAAGGATTATGAATCTAATTTAGGAGCCAGATTGATTGCTATTGAAGGAATGTCAACAGAAAATGTTTTAAAAGCCATATATCCGGTTGTGCCTTCAGAAAATGATCAATTCTTTAAAGCATATGCTGGATTATATATGGTAATTCCAGAAGTGCTACACGCCCAGGGAATCACGAAAGAATTGAAAAAAACAATAGCATTAAAGCTTGAAAAAGATGGTAAAAAATTTCAGAGTAGCGTTACAGCCATAAAAGATCTTGAGATACCAACGCAATATGGTATGGTTAAGGCTGGCGACGACTGGTTGGGCATTAGAAATCAGAATGAAACGCCCTTGTATTTAAAAAACCTTGATAGGATATATTACTATGAATATCTTCCGAAGGAAAAGACGGTGTATGTAAGACAAAGTCAAATACAAGATGATCCTCAAGAAGACATTCCGACGTTTTATAAAAAAGTATTCGATTTTATTGAGAATAATGAAGTTGATAAGTTGGTGCTAGATGTAAGACTAAATGGAGGCGGTAATAATTATAAAAATAAGCCTATTGTTACCGGGATTATAGAAACTGAAAAAATAAACCAGCCGGGAAGACTATTTGTAATTATTGGACGTCGCACTTTTTCGGCATGCCAAAACCTAGTAAACGAGTTAGATAATTACACCAACGCTATTTTTGTAGGAGAACCAACGAGTGAGAATATTAATTTTTATGGTGATAATCGCAGGGTAGAATTGCCTAATAGCAAAATGCCGGTATACTTGTCATTTGCATGGTGGCAGGATAAGCCGCAATGGGAAAATGCCCCATGGACATCTCCACATCTAGCAGTAGACCAAAATTTTGACGATTATAAATTGAATAGAGATCATGCTCTTGAAGCTGCTTTAGGCTTTTCTGATAATGATTTTATTATAGATCCCATGGCACATCTCACCAGTTTATTTATGGCAAATAAACCTGAGGAGTTAATGTCTGAAGCCAAGCGTATGGTACAAGATCCAAAATATCGTTTTTTTGATTTTGAGGGAGAGTTTAATAAAGCTGGATACAATTTATTGGGGAATAATAATGAGGGTGCACTTTTTGTTTTTGAAATGACAGCAAATCTATTTCCTGATTCTGCAAATGCTTGGGACAGTTTAGCTGAAGGCTATTTACAATTGAATAACAAAGAAAAAGCTATTGAATATTATGAAAAGGCCCTAAAAATGGATCCAGATGGGCCAACAGGTAAAAATGCAAAGGCGATGTTGAAAAAGATTAAATCACAATAGTTTGATTTATATTAGTATGTAATTATAAAACCAAAATATGCCTCTAATATGAGGATGCCAGATCAATTCTTTAGAAATGATCTGGTTTTTTTATGTTCAAAATACAGTGAGGTGCTAGGGTTCTACTATTTGTCCTTATAATCAATAATGTCTTTTATTTCTACACCCATGTAATCGGCAATTTTCTTTAGCCGTTCAAAATCTTTTACCAAATCCTTTCGCTTTACCACGTAATCTCCAGCCTGTGGACTTACCCCCAGAACTTTAGAAATACCGTATACCGTTTTGGCGCCTTTACTTTTTTTAAGCAGCCTTTTTAGTTTTTTGTTAACCATAGTAAAATATGTAAAAAGGAATCAAATATACAAATAAATTTTTAATAAAAAAATATTTGATTATTCAAATAAAACTTGTATATTCGTGAAATACAAATTCAAATCATCAACTATGAAACTTTTACTTGCTACAGCGGTGTTTTGCGTAACTCTTGGAAATGCAATGCCATCTATAACAGATACATTACCTTTTAATGAAAAAGAAAAAACCGATCGTAAAAAAGGGTCTAAAGAGGAGGAAGGGTCGCAGAATAAAAACCTTCATTCTGTAAAAAAATGGAAAATGACTATAGAATATGCCAACGGCACTATTATCTCAAAAACCATTGTTGTTAATAAAAATTCAGAACTAAGTGCCTTAGAAACTGCTTTTAAAGAGGCGGATAAGCACTTAGACGATATGAAAAATGTAAAGGATTTTAGTATATCTCCAGTGCCAAGTTCCTATGTTTTACTAGCCGGAGATTAAAATATAATCAATACCCTGAACTAACCTATGCTTTTAAAGAAGGCTTGCTTGTCAAGCCTTTTTTTATGTTCTAAATTTTGGGAAACCGCATGATTTGGCCAGTTAGTGTAATCCACAAAAAAAAGCCCAGTAAATATTTACTGGGCTTTCATATATAAAAATGCTATAAGATTAAATTAGTATAGCGTTGTTTTTGTTTTTAATTACAGGTTGTTGCAGCGTCCTTAATAATTTCAGTTCCATTACTTTCCATATCACATATTATTTGTGGGATAGATGTTAGTGATGAGTTAGCAGTTATGTTTAAAGTAGTAAGGTTAGTTAATTCTGCTATTTCTACAGGAAGAGAAGTTAATGTATTGCTGTCAAGAAACAATTTTGTTAAGCTAGTTAGACTATTAATACCCGTTGGAACTGATGCTATGGAATTACCCGATAAGCGTAGTTCATCTAGATTTGTTAGTCCTAGTACTTGAGAAGGGAATGAATTTAAATCAGCACTTGATAAGTTAAGGAATGTAAGATTGTTTAAATTTCCGATTTCTGTAGGAATAGTATAATTAGCGCCAATTAAACTTAATCGATTCAAATTAGAAAGGTTTCCTATTTCTACAGGGAGTGCTGTTAGATCAAAGTTTTGGCTCAAGTTTAAACTAAATAAATTAGTCAAATTACCAATCTCTGAAGGTAAAGAAGTTAGATCTGCATTAAATAAATCTAAGAATTCTAAATTTACAAGATTACCTATTTCTGGAGGTAAACTCTTTACAGGATTGCTGCTAAGTAGTAATTGAGTTAGACTAGGCGATAAGTTCTCAATTTCTGGTGGTAACGATTCTATAGCATTGTTTTGCAGATATAATAGATTCAACATTGGTAAATCACCTATTTCTGCTGGCAGTACTGTAAGTCCTTTTGCAGAAAGAGATAGGGCAGTAACTCTATCATTTTCTGCTGTGACACCTTCATAGGTACTAATATCAAGGTTGTTGAAATCCCAATTTAACGAATTGGCAGGATTAGCATTAAAAATAGCTCTTAGTGTTTCAAAATCAGATTCGTTTTTGGTAATTGAAATTGCGTAATCTACTGTACTTCCGTCCTCAGCTCTAACTTCAAAGTTAACAGTAGAGGTAAAATCTACAACCGTATTAGTAGAAGGGGTAGAGGTGGCGGCATCTGATAAAACAAGAGATGGTGTTAATGTACTTATATCAATACTAAAAGGTACTTCAGCTTCAATAGTTCTGTCATTATCGTTTATAGATCCTAGTATTTCTTCTGTAAGAGATGGATTTTCTTCTACAGTAAATTTAAATTCGATAATCCTTTTTTCAGAATTTTCAGCATTAGATACGCTTACAGTATAGTCTACTGTAGAGTCATCTTCTGCTGTAACCGTAAATACTACCGGCGCAGAGAAATCAATTCCTGTTGCTGTACTTGGTGAAATAGTAGCCTCTGCAGATATGCTGATACTAGGTTGAAATGAAGAAAGACTAATGCCAAAAGGCACAACCAGGCTTATTGTATTATTATCTTGATTAATAACACCATTTATGTCTTGATCTAAAGTAGGATTACTCGTTGCAGAGAATAAAAAACTTGTAATCTGTTTATCACTACTTTTAATGTCAACTTCTCCACCGCCATCGTCTTTACTACAAGAAGAAATAAAAATTGCAAGACAAAATATATAATACAATGCCTTAGGAAGTAGGTTCCTGAATTTCGTCTGGGGACTATTCATAATAAAAATATGTTAAAAAAAACCAAAAATAGGTATTTTTTTTTAAACAGTCCATTTTTTTCAATTTTTTTGACCGAATTAAGTTCGAAAGCGCCTGTGATTATCTATTGTGAAGTAAGAAATGTGGTTTTGGAATTTACTATAATAGCGTTTCAAACTGATCATAATTGTGGATAAAAAACTTCACTTTTGTTAATATATGAAGTTATGAAATTATGTTTTTATTGAAAAATTTGAACAAGTATAAATCAATTAAGGCATCTGTCTTATGCTGGGTGGTTTTTTATTAGACTGGTAATGTGATGGTTGTGTTTTGTACTTATATTATTATCAAGAAAAATCTTCTTAACTTTAAGGAATCGAATTGTTATTAATTACCCCCACAACTTAATATCGAGATTTTGTAATTCTGATTTTGTCAAAAATCATGAACCAAAGAAAACTGTTTGATTGTTTAAAGGGATTGGTCAAATTATTTTTTTAACTGAAAACAGGTAGTTTTAGTATTTTATTACAATAAATGTGTTTTTTATGGAAATATTTGAGATGAGTGAAAATTCTGAGATTAGGCTTATCGTCAAGATTAGTTCAGAGGCATTAGTGGGGTCTAATGTAAGTCTAAATGATAATCTCGTAAAAAAAAGTAGTGCATATACTTTTAGTGTTAATTTAGGG
Organism: uncultured Aquimarina sp.; assembly: GCA_947500545.1. Taxonomy (GTDB): domain Bacteria; phylum Bacteroidota; class Bacteroidia; order Flavobacteriales; family Flavobacteriaceae; genus Aquimarina. The sequence continues at coordinate 511,816 of CANMSO010000001.1, forward strand.
AATAGCAACATTATTAATAATAGTGTGCTATCAAGTGTTTCAAATTTCTTCATTCAAAATGATAATATAGATACTATAATGAATAATACGATGATCTCTTATGTGTTAAAGGATAGCGAAAAAACTAAAACATACACCGCAGAGAAAGTTAAAATCAATCCTAATTTATTCATGGGGTATACGGTAATCAAACTTGTAATTAGTTAACTCTTAGTGTAATGAATAAGTTCTTCCTTTGTTTTTTTCTGGTGATATCTTCTGTCCTAAGTTCACAACAGAATGTTGATCTAAGTGAGTATACAATGTCTAACAGTTCAAGTGCTGCTTTTCTACTTGTTGATGAATCTCCTACTATAATATATACGGCTGATAATTTAAAAGCATTATCATTACATGTGCTTGATAATTTTGGCCAAAGTATTTCTTTTGAATTGTCTCCTTATTTCATCCTTAACTCAAAAAGTCCTAATAGGACTTATTATAAGTATATAGGCGTTGAAAAAGATACGTTAACAAATGAAATTAAGCAAAACCCTTTTAGCGGCCTAAATACCACCAACGTATCATTTGCATATGTAGAAAAGGAATTTGCTGGAATCGAAGGTGATCGAAAAACGTATTCTATAGGTGTAAATACAACTATACTAAGATGGTACACAAAAACCGATTTGGATAGATCATATACAAATTCTGAAAATATGGCTAAAAAACTTTCAGATATAGTTGTTCCCGTGTCTATACTTTCGCAAGGGGTTGATGCGATTAGAGCGTTTTATTCAAAACAGGCATTGCCTTTTCAAAAAACGTTTAAACCTACCTTTAGGTTAGATGGGGCTATTGGGTATAGCACATTGCTGAAAGAAAATGATACCAATGCAGCGACAGCAAAACGATTTGGTAGTTGGTTAACTGAGGAATTCAGTCTTTTATTGAATTATGGAGCAGATGCTAAACATAATAATTATTTAAACATTTTATTTACAGGCAGGTATGTCGAAGATGAGTTTAATATTGGTCAAGATGATGAATTTTTTACAGAATACTATAGAGATTATGGTGGTAAAATTGAATTTGAATTTGGGAGAGTGGCTTTTTCTTATGAATACATTTCAAGAAATGGTTCTATAGCCAGTGAAAGATCTGTTGGAAATTTAACGTATACTATTAATGAAGATATTAGTTTAACAGGTGGTTTTGGTAAAGATTTCTCTCTGGATGAAAATTTGGTTACAGTATTTGGCATAAACTGGGGGGTAGGAATGGGTAAAACTTCAGTTCCAATTAAATAATCATCAATATTATTTCTAAAAAGAAAGGGGTGATTGCCTAGTATTTTTGGGGTTAATTCCCCTCTCTTTTAATTATAGTTTCGATAAACTATAAAAGAAATATTTAATTCTTATTAAAAGATAGGTTTATCTATAACCCTTGTTTTTACAGTAGTATTCATATGAATATTTGTGGTTTATCTATTTCCTGGGTAGTCCCAAGACTAATTTTTGGTTTTTATCTTAAATAAATAATTATTAAATTTAATACATTCAATAGTCATAATTAATTCCCCATTTTTTAGATATTTTTTCATCCAATAAAATCAACTGGATTTTTATGTGTAAACATTTTAATTCCAATTACATACATTATGACAACATTCACTAGAAATTGGTTTCAAAACGCACTAATTATGATTTGTGCAGCGGTATTGTTTACTTCTTGTTATTCTGTAAGATTAACAAGTACTCACGGCGCACCCAACCCATGTCAAAGTGGGATTGATTGTCTAGAGGACGCGGGTAACTTTTATAGGGATAAAAGGGTTATTGTTTTAGATACTGTAATAAAATCTGGTATTATGACAGATGATATAGGTATTAGGACACAAAGAGAAGGGTGTGAGAGCGGGAAATTATTTTCTGTAGAATATAAAAACACTTTGGGAGGTGCGCTTTTATACCTGGTCACTTTTGGAAATAAGCGCAAAGTAAAAATTAAGTATGTATGTATGAAACCTGAAAACTAATATACCATGGCAAAAACAACTTCACACCAAGTATCAAGTTGGGATACATTACATAATAATGGTCCTTTTGATCTAAGATTACTACAAAGAACAAAACTAGAAGGGAAATCAAATATTCCTTCAGAAATTGGTAGATACAATGATGCATCTGATGAGATTCAACGTCTAATACAAGAAGCGCTAGATCATAACGAAGGGTTTAGAGCTTATGGCGCAAGATGGTCAATGTCAAGTATAGCACATCAAAAAGATAGGATGCATTATAATGTTTTCATGAATTTAGATTTGGATATTTCTCAAGAAGATCTTCATGTCTCATCTTCCTATGAAAGTGCAAACCTGTTCTTTTTTCAGTGTGGAAATACAATCAAGGAGATCTCTCAAAAACTTCAATCTTATGGAAAATCATTAAAAACCAGCGGTGCCAGTAATGGTCAAACCATAGCAGGGTGTATTTCTACAGGTGTTCATGGTTCTGCTCTTGATGTTGGATCTGTACAAGATTATGTGGTTGGGTTAAACTTGATTACAGGGCCTAACCCAGAGGATGTGGTATATATAGAACGATCTACAAAACCAGCACTTGGCGATAGTTTTGCTCAAAAAATAAAAGCAAGAGTAATTCGTGATGATGATATGTTTAATGCTGCATTGGTAAGTCTAGGTTCTTTTGGGTTTATACATGGTGTTGTAATTGAAGCAGAAGATATTTTTTTATTGAAAAGATATGTTAAGAAGATTGATAAAAATACAGCGCTGAAATTGGCTAGGACTATGGATTTTAAGAATTCAAGCTTTAGTATAGATGGAGAAACTGATGCTAATGGTAAACCCAAAAGACCTTACCATTATAAGGTGTTCATTAACCCTTATACCAATGAACAAGAATATGTTGTAGAGGCAATGTATAAGAAGCCATATACAGATTTGTATCCGGATCCTTTTACAACTATTGAAAAATCCGTTTATAAAGATTTAATATACCTTCTAATTAAGATTAGTGAGAAGTTTCCTAAGAGCATTCCTTGGTTTATTAAACAATTACAGGAACAAATTTTGCCGGATGTGAATGAGGAGTCGCTAGGTACTCTTTATGAAACTTTTTGGGATGCACCCTATCAAGGGCCAGCTTTCGCTTGCTCTTTTGGAGTGGATATCAAAGATTCAGAAAAAGCTTTGAATGTATTAATTGATTTAACGAAAGATGAAGGACCTATTCCAGGGATATACGCTATGCGATTTGTGAAAAAATCTGACGCTACTTTAGCTTTCTCTAAGTTTCCGATTACTTGTATGATAGAGATAGATGGAGTGCTGTGGAAGAAAAGTAGAAAACTTATGAGTTTAAAAGAGTTTTCTCGTAGGATGATCCAGGTTTTACAACAAAATGATATCCCGTTTACGATTCATTGGGGTAAAAATTCGGATTGGGATTTTCCTGACTTAGTATCGGATATGTACGGATCAAATAGCGAAGAGTGGAAAAAACAAAGAAGTATTTTACTGTCTAAGGAAATGGCAGCATTGTTTTCTAACGATTTTTTACAAACAATTGGTTTGTATACTAAAGAAGAAGATGTTCCTACTGAAGATTTAATTGCATCCTTATAAAGAATAGAAAACTAACATAGTATAATAAGAGGAGGGAAGTGATAACATTTGTCACTTCCTTTTTGTTTGCTATATCTTCAATTAGATGCTCAGTTCATTTATCAATATATCCCATTCAAAGGCTTCACCTATGTCCCATTTACCGGATGCTCTGTAGTTAACATGTGATAATATCCCATCAAAATTTTCAACTTCGTTTTTGGTTAATGTATCGTATCTTTTATCTGTTGGTAAAAATTGCCTAGGAATATTATATGTGTTGGTTAGATATTTCAACAAAAGAGCGAGGCTTGCATATTGCTTTTGGGTATACGTTGCAAAATAATGTTCCTTTCTAAAAGGAGAATCAAGCTTCTGGTAAAATCGTGTTTCTTCCTTACTGCAATATATATCTGTATTGGCATAAGAAGAGACTAGGTTTTGTCCATTTTCTCTCAGATAACCAATGTTAGAAAGTTCGATTCCTATAGTTTGTCTACTCATTGCGGTGTTGCCTCCAATAGCACCTCTACCCAAATGAAAAGACCAATATTTTGAAGACCATAATTTTAAAACAGTACCATCTCTGGCAATAACAAATGGAACGGAAACATGATTTGAGGGTACAGTAAGCTGGGCTATATCGCCCTTAAGATATCCTGCGGTAAAATGTAAAACAATCTTTGTTTTGTTGATTGCTTCTTTGTAATAATAAGAATCATCATTATTTGTTCTTTTGCAATCCAGGTAGTTTAATACTTCACCATCCCCGGTATCAATAGTTTCTGGAGTAAGAATAAAATGTTTGCCAGATGAATCGACACCGTTCTTAAAAAAAGATTTTTCATGTGATGGAATACTTGTTGCCCTCATATATTTAGGTTTTATCGCTATCTATTTGCCAAAAGATTAATAGTTAATCTTCTTTGTTCATGAATTCACCCCAAGTAGCATTCTCTTTACTGATTAAATTTTCGACAGTAGTCACTAATAAGTGAAAGGGGTCATCTGCATTTTTATAACCACCAGATGATGTCATGTATAAGTACTTTTCATGTTTTAAAGCCTCAGATGTTGAGCGATATTTAACCCATTTTTCCTGAAATTTCATAAGAGCAGAAACTCCCGTTAAGATAGCGACAAGCATCCCCAGAACACCTATAACATAATTAAGGTATGTGGTAGAATCATTTTTGTGAGTTTCTAAAAATCCCGCAGCAAATGGAATGATTGCCGAAAAAACAATTACCAATCCTCTTGTCCATAAATGATATTTTTTATTAGTCACGCTTTTTTTACTGTACCAGTTAAGTTGGTCGTCGACTCTTTCTTTGATGTATTGTTCTTCTTTCATTTATTTTCTTTTTAAGGAAATTCTAGTTAAATTTAATAATCTTAATCGTCATAGTGTAAATTCCTATTATTTTTATTTTTTAAAATTAAAATTTGATTGAAATATTTTTCGAATATAAAATACCTGCATGAATAGACACGGAGTTTTCATTAGCTATAGCAAGAAAGATGCAAAATGGTTAGATTATCTAAGAACGCATTTAAGTTATTTAGAGCGTGAATATAAATTTACGATTTGGGAAGACTCAAAAATCGAAGTAGGTACAGAGTGGCGAGCAGAGATAAATAAGGCTATTAGCTCGACCAAAATTGCTATTCTAATGGTAAGTGCCAACTTCATTTCTTCAGAATTTATAAATAACGAAGAGTTACCCGCATTACTTGCTGCAGCAAAAGAAGAAGGAGCTTATATATTTCCGATTATAATTAGTCACTGTATGTTTTCTGATATTGAGGCTATCTCAAAGTTTCAAACCATAAATCCTCCCTCAGAGCCTCTAACGCTAATGAACGAAGGGCAAAGAGATGCACTCTTTTTAAAGGTTACCAGAGAAATAAAGCGTGTTTTGTCTACAAACGTTATAGAACAACGAATTAACAAAGCGCCTGCACCTACATCTGTATCTCTAGAAGAGCTAAGATTGTCTTTTGTACGGGCTACTATTTTGAGTATCTTTTTTATGTATGATGTACCGCATGGACTTTCTATTAAAAAAGTCTATGTATTATCAAAAATTGAAAAAAGAAAAGAAGTTATCCAGGCAATTCAGGAATTAGAATTGTTGGAACTTTTGTCTAAAACTAAGGTAGATCGAATTACGTACTATAAATTAACCGATTCTGGACATGATTTTATCACAGAATTTGATAATAAAGAATAGTTTAAAATACTTGGTTGGTTTACCTTACTACTCCTGTTTTACGTCCTGAGCGAGACGGGGTAAAACAAACCAACTCAAATACGAACTCAATTGGCTACCAATAACTCTCAAACTTTCTCTTGTTATATTTACTAACTGCATTATTTTTCCATCATGAGAACAATCGTCCCAGGTGGTGTAACAGACAGTATTAAAAGAAAGTTCAATCAAAGATTGATTCACTGCCAGGACACCCAAAGGGTCACTAAGTCGTAAATATGAATTTGGCTTGAACATGATTTAAAAAATTTAAAAAATTTAACACTAAATTATATTATCAAAAAATATGCCGAAATTAAATATTTAACAAATCTAATTTAAGCGTATAGTTTTCTAAAGCACATAGAATAAAATCAAATTTTTCTATACTAAAATTTTATAGGTAAGGCGTAATGCGAATGCAATACTACTTGTTGACATAAATTTCTTGCTCAATCCCTTAAGGGCCGCCAATTTATGCCCTAATGTGAGAATCGAACAAAATAGCTTAGAAGAAATGATTGTATCATATTTTTCGATATTTTGTTATGCTGCAAATTTACATTTTATAATTTGAATAGACAATGTGGTAAAACCGTAAATTTCTTGCAAGCAGAAATTATAATTTTTTTTAGTATATTTGACTAATAAACGATAATAGTCAAAAAATACTAAATGAGCCCAACCAAACAAAAATTGCTAACTACAGCCGGTAAAACCTTCAGTAAGTATGGGTTTTACAAAACATCTATGGAGGAAATTGCTAAGTCGGCCAGAAAGGCGAAGGGGTCATTGTATTATCATTTCAGTAGTAAAGAATTACTTTTTAGGGAGGTCGTGTTGTCAGAGCTTAATTTCTTGAAACAAGAATTGACATTGATTTTTGAGCACCTGAATGCGGATAGTAGAGATATTATTAAGGCATATATGACCAAACGCATGATGATAATGAACATATCGATTAATTATCAGGAAACATTACGCCCCGAATTTTATGAGTTTTATGAATTCTTAAATGACGTGATTTTGGAGATGGATCAATGGGAAAAAAAGCAAATTACAGAAATTCTAAATAGAGGAGTAGCTAATGGTGAGCTTGAGCTTCCCGGCGACATTGAAGTATATGCAGAAATGCTACTTATATTTCTTAAAGGTTTAGAAACCCCATTATTTTTAAAGGGGCAATATGAAAGATTGATATCGAATTTTGATAACCTTATTGGAATCATTACCAAAGGTATTTCTAAATTATAATTGTTAAACAATAAAATAGGCAAAAATGAAAAGACTAAAATACCTCTTAGTGTATACGCTTCCGGTTACTGTGTATTTCTCATTTCATAGTACAGGAGCAATGACATTTATACCCTTTATTATTTTCTTTGGTTTTGTACCGCTATTAGAATTGTTTTTAAAACCTGACGCTTCAAATTTTGATAAAGAAACGGCCAAATCAGAAAAAAACAACCCTATTTATGACTGGGTAATGTATTTATCTGTTCCTGTTCAATTAGGCATGCTTGTATATTTTCTTTTTATAATACATGATACTCCTTTTGGTACTGTAGAGTTTTATGGTAGAGTTTCTGCGATGGGGTTAATGTGTGGAGTATTAGGTATTAATGTTGGCCATGAATTAGGACATAGGCTTAGTAGAAAAGAGCAATTTCTTGGAGAAATATTATTGTTAACATCATTAGATACACATTTTTTACCGTATCATAATGGAGGGCATCATCGAGATGTAGCAACTCCAAATGATGCTGCAACTGCAAAAAGAAATCAAATTTTATTTATCTTTTGGTTTACTTCGCACTTTGGTAGTTATTTTAAAGCTTGGCAATTAGAAAAGGAAAGATTAAGGCAGTTAGGTAAATCCTCTTTCTCTTTAAGAAATCGTATGGTAGTGTATTCTATTGCTAATATGGCTTTGCTGTTTAGTATTTACTATTTTTTTAATACACATGTTTTAATTGCTTTTATTGGCGCAGCTATTCTAGGTATTATGTTGTTAGAAACTGTTAATTATATAGAGCATTATGGTCTTATGAGAAAGAAAACTGAAACGGGTATGTATGAGCGAGTAAAGCATCATCACTCATGGAACTCTGACCATCCCATAGGTCGTTTGTTATTATTTAATCTTTCCAGACATTCTGATCATCATTATAATGGGAGCAAGAAATATGCTGTTTTGAAATCCTTACCCGAAAGCCCGCAAATGCCAACCGGTTATCCCGGAATGATGGTACTAGCATTATTTCAACCACTTTGGTTTATATTAATGAATAAGAAATTAAAAAAACTTCAGGAATCATAAAGGATAAATAGAATAGGTGTTTTGCTTTAAAAACTAAAAAGCCTCGATTAATGATCGAGGCTTTCTTTTGGATATGTGATAAGTATAAGTCAACATATTCAAATCTGCACTTATCGCATATCAGGTAAAGGGGCAAATGTCTCTTTGATTAATACATGTTCGATAATGGGTTTTGGAGGTGCTATGACTTCTTTACTATTATCAAACCAGTATAACTGGGTACTTGCAGTTACACACAATTCATTTTTAGTATTAAAAAAACGATTCCTGATATTTATCTTTTGCCCATTATTATTTGTACCAATAAATTCTAAATTCACAAAAAAACTTTGCGTAAACATTAAGTGTTTTTGATAAATTATTTTTTGACTAAATTCTTGAAAATCAATTTTTAAAGTATTCAATTTGTGTTTCGAGTATCCTTTTTCAAATAAATACGACTTTAGTATAGATGAAGCATACGAATAATAAGCAAAATCTTGCATTATCATAAAATCATCTACGTCTTCTCCTTTTACTTTATATGTTCTTCTAAACATGTTGATTAATTTAATTGTTTGATTTTTTATCTTCTTCTTCCTTCTCTTTCAGTTTCTTCTTTTTGTGTTTTCCAAATTGAAACGCTCTCGAAATATTAAAACCTAGATGTACATCTCCTTCAAAAAAATCGTCTGTAGATTCTGTGATAAAGCTTTTTTCAATCATGGTTATAGAGTTGGATAAAATAATCTGAAATACATGCCCACCTGTTTCTATGTCAACCCCAAAAGCCAAAGAGTTTGTAGCATCTATAGATTCTAGAGGATTCACTGTATAATGATATTCTCCGTTTATTGAAATCCTTTGGGTCAATTTCACTCTGCTACCAATACCAATTGCAAAAATCCCATGAGGATCTTCATTAATTTTCACAGAATTTCTGTGAATGTAACTTGGCGTAATTTGTAATGAAAATCCAGGACTAAATTTTCTAGCGATTAATACCTGTGTGGTATAAGACAAACGCTCATTAAAACTAGGTTCATTTCCTGGTTCAAAGTCATCTATACTTCTATACGCTGCGCTTCCAAAAAGAGAAATAGCAAATGGAAACGAATTTTTATCCGTACTTTGTTTTAGCAATTTGTATTTAAAAAAACTGTCATATGTTTTTTCAAAACTACTTCTACCAATCCCTACCATGAGGTTGTCTGATAATCCATATTCAAAGGCAAAACGAATGTTTGATTGATCTAATCCGTATAGTTCGTCTGCACCTAAGTTTACTCTTCCAAAACGATGTGATATCACAAATTCTAATATTCCTTTCTTTCTATTTTCGATAGAATGTCCATTAAGGATTCTGGTTCCTTTAAAGGTAGAAGAGACATATTCTTTTGTTTTAGGAGTTTCTTCTTCCAAAATATCCAATAAATCTTGAGAAAACGAAGGTGAACTTATTGCTAATACAGCAAAAACAATTAAAAAATTCTTCATGTTATTTTTTATAAGGTGTGTGATCTAATTCAAATGTTACTGCTACAGTTTCAGCGATGTTGTTTATAACCACAGATGGGATCTTGATTTTAAAATCTGCCACAGTAATGGGAAAAGTACCCGTTAACGATATATTTTCTTCGGTTCTAACTATTTTTGCTTGTGTTTCTATTTTTTTGGTTACGCCATGAATGGTAATGTCACCATGTATAGAAACCAATTGTTCATCATTACCTAAGTTTTTGAAATTTGCAATTTGCCCCTTAAAAATTGCCTTTGGGTATTTGTCCGATTCTACGTAGTTCTCATTAAAGTGTTCTTGCATTAGTGACTTTTCGAACATAAAGGATTTCATCAAAATCGAAATTGCGATGGCTCCTGTTGATGTGTCTATTATGCTTAATACCTGATTGTTATCAGCTTTGATATCCTCTACAGGAGAGCTTGAAAAAAATGAAGTAAATCCTTGTTTGGTTAAGAATTTTTCTTGCCCGTTCATGAGTGCCGAAAACAAGAAACAGCATAGTAATATATGTAGTGATTTCATGTGTGTGCTTTTTTTTTGTTTATATAATCGAGTAATTACTGTTGATTAATAATTACACATTTTACGAGTATTACATCCATCAGATATCCTGTGCAAATACCTTTTATAGTAATAGATTGCCCTTTTTCTAATGCTGTCATTTTTTCGTTTTCCTTTGCAGATAAATGACACATAATGTTTCCGAATGAATCTTTATTACCTAGTGTTACTATTCCTTTACCTTTGGATACACTCAATTCTGATATAGTACCACTTACCTGAATTATTTGTTCGAGGTATTTTGAGTTTGCCAGGTTCTCATCATTTTCAAAATCATCTAATAAAGTTTTAGATGCCAGAGATATATTTGGTGAGGATTTAGCAACATCTGTATGTGGCTTATTGTATAAAGACATACTGATTAATGTACCAACCAAAACAATGATTAGTATAGAAATGATTATTTTGATTCTAGCTCTTCTAGTCATTGCATTATTTTTAATTGTTTAGTGCTCCGTTTTCTATCCAACATCGAATAAGTTCTATTTCCTCATTGGTTAATGAACCATTCAATGGCATTCTTCTGCTTACGACTTGTGTTCTTACACGATCGGCATTATTACTAATTCCTTCATATGTTCTTAGATTCGGAGCTTGGTTACCACCATGACAACTAATACAGTTATTGTCAATAATTGGCTTTACGCTTGCTATAAAAGAAATATCGGGATCACATACTACGGGACTCGTAGGATCTGGATTTATTCCTGTTTCTTCTTCTACATTGGTTTCACAAGAAAACAAGACAATACTTAATACTAACAGTACTAGTATGTTTTTAATTTTTGAAATACAATTCATTTTAAAACGATTTAAGGATAAGAGGAAGAAAGAGCAAATAACTTCCTTCCCCTTATGATCAACTAACTACTTAAATATGAAATTTACATTCGATCAATATCTCAAAACAGACTAGAGTCGTTAAGAGTACTCTATTTCATTATTTTTTCTAATTGAAATAGTGGTAATAATCTAATTTGCAGGCGCACCAGGAGTATCAACATTTGCAATTGGCCATACACCAGGAGCAGGGAAGTTGATTCCAAAATTATCTCCTCTGTCTACATCTTGACCAAAATAATACAAGGGCCATCCTTTATAAGTCAACTGTGATCTTCCAAACACGTCAATAGTTCCAAAATCACTAGCATCCAGAATGCTTGGTAATTTATCGATATCTATATTAAATATGGGCCATACCGGATCGTTAGAAAAATCAGATGCTGTAAAATTATTAGTGTCTCTGGTGTCATTTTGAAACGTATACAATGTTCTTCCTGTAGTAGCATTTACAATATAGAATGTAAGCTCATCACCAGGCGTGTAATCACTTTTAAAATTTAACGGGTTTCCATCCCCATCTTTACCCACAAGTTGTGCCTCTGCATACATCAATGAATAATCAGGTTTTGCGATATACCAATTATTACCTACTTTATCGCCATTGGTATCTCCGGCAGCATTATCGTTAGCAAAGTAATATAAAGGCCATCCTTTGTAGGTAGTTTGCTTATCACCATCTGATCTGGTTATTTCGCCAAAATCTGCGGCTTCTAGGCCAGCATCCAACGTTGGATTAGCTTCATAAAATATTGGCCATGCAGCTTTGCATCCTTCTATACATTCAGATTGACCTTTAGAATCCCTTGAAAAGAAATATAGAGACATTCCGTCAGAATCAGTAAGAATACTTCCAAATGTAGCATCTGTTGCTAATCTTACCGCATTGGCATCTGGTGTTGGGTTTGGTTGTGGATCTGAATCATCACTACTACAACTATATAGTATAATGATTGAAGCGAGTAATAAGAAAATTGAATTTTTCATTTTTAAGATTATTTATGGTTTACAAGGCAAATAACCGTCAATACAGGGCTTAGAATCAAATTAATATGTGTGAGAGGGAAAAAACGACTTTAAAAAGGAAAATATAGGGTTGAAATAAATAGACATTCCTTGATTTGTAATGCATGTCGTTTAAAGGCTTGTGTATGGTTAAGAAAGATTTAGAAAGATTTAGAAAGTACATTTACATAAAACTATTTGTTCATTTTATATCATGCATGTTCACCTTTTGTCTACCTATATAATTCTTAAAAAATGAAAGATGTTACGATGGTAATAAAGGAAAGAAAATAACAAAAAAAATCCTGCCAGTTCCTACTGGCAGGAGAGAAGTTATAACTATAGTTTATCTTAAATACCCCAAATCTTATTTAATGATAAACTTAGCAATAATGAAACGACATTATTCAAAACGTTTCAAAACAAATCCAACTTCTTAATCATTATTGAAACTCAATTCAAATAATTTTTTTAAAATATTAGTGGCTTCTAAATTGTTATAACAAATCAATATAGATTATAAGGATATGGCAAAATAAAATTGACCAAAGGGAAAAAACACCCTTGAAAAGGAATAAAAAGGCCTGAAATAAATATTGGATTTCTTATCTAAGAAGGTAGAAATAGATTGATATATGAAAAGCAATAAGCTTTAGATATTTAGCCACTGTCTAAACTCTGATGCTTTGTTTTTGCTTATAATTATTTCTACATCAGCATCCTGAATTAAAATTTTGAGTTGGCTATTCCCATATTTTATTATTTTTTCGATAGCAGCAATACTAATAATAAATTGCCTGTTTGCCCTAAAAAACAATGAGGGATCTAAACTCATAAATATATCATCAAGACTAACATTACTCGTGGATTTTTTTCCATTAAAGCATATTACATACGTTATTGTATTTTCGGTAAAAATGTAGGCTATTTCATCAATAGAAATAGGAACTAATTCATTTCTGATATAGGTAAGAATTCTTTTTTTACCAGAGTCTGATAATGGTTCTGATTGCTCATTAGTTGTATTTTCTACTACTTTTTGTTTATAGGCTACAAGGTCTGTATTGAGTTTTGATAGATTAAGTAATTCACTTTCTAGATTTATATTCTTTTCTTCCAATTGTTTTTCATAATAGCTCCCTATGATACGAACAGCAAAAAAAGAAGAAAGGATAATCAACCCACCCATCAGGGCAAATATGGTATAAAAGCTTGTTTTCAATTTTTTAGTTTGAGCAGATATCTCATCAATATTAGCATGTGCCGCTACGATTAGATCAGAATCAATAACAGGTGTTATATATACAATTTCTGAATGAATGTTACTACTGTTAATACTATCCTTTTGCTTTTCTTTTTTACGATTGATTAATAAATCATACAATTTATCAGAGCTATCTTCTTCATTTAGAGAGTTTAAAAGCATTTGATCAGAGTTTACTTTTTGGCCAACCTTGGTAATATCAGGATGACAAACCTCTTTTCCAGACCAATCAAATAAACAAATAAATGATGCTTCGTTATGCGTGTTTTCTATTGTTCCTTGGATATTTTCTATTACTTTTTGCCGGTCTATTCCACCAACTAATTGATGATTTATTAGCTTGGCTATTTCATTAGCTTCACGCTTACTAGATTCTAATTGAACTTCAATTAATTGATTTGCACTTACTTCAATAAAATACTTTACACCAAGAGATGCTATTATTAAAAAAATAACAGATATTGAAATAAAAGTTAAAAAGTATAATTTATCTTTTCTCATAACATTATGATGCAACCTCGTGAAATTTCTAAACGTTTAGAGTTTTTTATAATTGCGATTTTCAGAAACTAAAATAGTATATTTTTCTTGCTATTTTTTTTAAAACCTATAAATACACAATTAATTTCAACCCTATATTTTCCTTTTTAGAGCTACTTTTTCATCTTGACGAACATTTTATAGTACTAAACTTCCTGGATACTATTTATTTGCGCAAACATTAACTCAATAAAAGCAAGAAGATGAAAGTGTTTAAAAATAAAATATTTATCTGTCTCTTTTCAATTACCACGGTAGTAATAGTATTACAGATTACATTTTTAATAATAACATATTAGCGAATATGAGCAATTAATATATGCTATCCGCTATTTATTTATCATAAATACTAACTTTAAAAAATAACAAAAGATGAAAACGTTTAAAAACAAAGTATTTGTATGTCTATTTTCAATTACAACATTATTAGTGACAAGTTGTAGTAGTGATGATTCGTACGGCAGTGGTGGTGGAGAAGTAGTGGTTGATCCACCTGCAGTCGCCAACTTTACCGTTACCAATAATGGAGCAACTTCTTATGTATTCAATAATGATGCACTAAGCGATAGTGACAATCCCAATATAACATTAGAGAGAGGAAAAACCTATACGTTTGCCGTTAATACGCCCGGACATCCATTTTTAATTAAAACTGTACAGAGTACAGGTACAGAAAACACCTTTAATGATGGTGTTACCAATAATGGTGCAGTGTCTGGCACAGTTACTTTTACAGTTCCTGCAGATGCACCAGGTACATTATTTTATAATTGTGAATTTCATGGCACAATGACAGGTAGGATTACAATAAGTGGTTAATAATTATAAAAACAGCACCACTCATTAAAATCGAGAGTATACTTTGGTGCTGTTTAAATTATATTTTATAAATTCAAATTTTTGGAGTATTCCTGATATGGTTTGTTTCTTAGATATTAAGTATGAATAGAAAAAATAAAATAATACTGTTTCTTTTTGGTCTATTTCTAGTCGCTGGTCTTTATGTATATTTTGGACTATATCTTCATTCTTATATTGATATTGAAAAAGTTTCAGCTGAAGTGAAAATTAGCTCTGGAAACCTTACATCATCATTTATTTTGAATGAAAAATCTGCAAATTCAATATATAGAGGTAAAGTTATCGAGGTAGAAGGTATTGTTAGAGAGGTTACTTTTTTAAATAATAGAAATACAGTATTATTGCAAGGCGATACCAAGTATTCTAGTGTAATATGTGATATGCAATCAAACCAAATTGAAGAAATCAAAAAACTCAAACAAGGTCAAAAAATAAAAATCAAAGGAGTTTGCAAAGGGTTTCTTAAAGACGCTATACTATTAAATTGTATGCTGATTAATAAAAAAAGCAATGAATAAAATTATTGGTATAATCTTTCTTTTGATGAATTTTACTGACTTTGACGTAAAATCAGATCAATTTATAACTCGTCAGGGCCAAGTTTCTTTCTTTTCTTACACTTCTGTAGAGAATATAGAAGCAAAAAATAATCAAGTACTAAGCATTATAGATTTTTCTAAAAATGAAATAGCTGTAAGTATGCTTATGAATGCATTTGTATTTAAGAAATCATTAATGCATGAGCATTTCAATGAAAGCTATATTGAGTCAGACCTATATCCAAAAGCCACTTTTGAAGGTAGTATTTTGGATTTTGATCCTTTGGCAACCGGGACACAAACCAAAATAATTAAAGGAGAACTAACTATACACGGAATAACTAAAGAAATTGAAATTAAAACGAGTATTGAAAACAACAATGGTACGTATCTGTTGAATGGAGATTTTGAATTAATTGTCAAAGATTTCGATATCAAGATCCCACCTATCTTAGCACCCAATATAGCTAAAATTATATCTGTAAAATTTAGATTTGAATATCAGCCGTATGAAAAATAACACACTTTTTCTTTTATGTTTTTTTATATTGATAGGCTTCAGTACTTCAATTCATGGTCAGGATTTACTTGAAACTTTAGAAAAGGAATATCCGGATACGCCGCAGTATGAAATCGCAACATTTAAATCTACTCGGATTTCGATAGGGCACTCTGTAGAAAATCGCAAAAAAGGGGTATTGGAAATAATGGCGATGAATAGGTTTTGGAATATCCCCAATTACGGAGGCCAAAGTTTTGTTGCCGATAAACTTAGCTCTAGATTAGCATTAGAATATGGTATCTCAGACAGGTTAACTTTTGGAGCTGGGGCAACTACTTTGGAAGGCGTTTATGATGGCTTTCTAAAATATAAACTTATTCGACAACGTAAAAGTAAAGGTGGTTCTCCTTTTAGCGTTACACTTTTTCAAAATACATCATACAGAAGTGAACGCAATGAACCTTTTGTAGATATAAACCTATTCGATGATTTTACAGATCAACTGGCATTTACAAGTCAGGTTTTAATTGCTCATAAGTTTACTCCTCAATTTTCGTTACAAGTATCTCCAACATTTATTCATAGAGGGTCATCAGCGTTTGAGGAAGATCCTCATAATCAATTCGCAATAGGAATTGGTGGAAGATATAAGTTAGGAGGGCATGTATCCATAGTTTCAGAATACTATTATTTGGCGAACCCCTTAAAATCTATTGATACATATGATGCCTTTTCGCTAGGTGTAAACTGGGAGTTAAGTGATGTAATGCTTCAGTTTCAGTTAACCAATACCAGGAGTATGGTTGAAGATGCTTTTATTACACAAACCCCTAATAACTTCAATTTTAAGGATGGAAACTTCGTTTTTGGTTTTAATGCAATTTTTGTATTGCATTTGAACCAGAAGAAACCATGAAATAGCACCACATAATTAAAAAGGGTAAATATTTTAAATACTACTAATCTTATTTTAGATAGGGTTAGTAGCCTTTAGATATATTCAAAACTGATAAAAATCATTGATTGGTATAGAAAATCATATTATCATTGATTTTTAAGTGTACCTATGGAAATCCCAAAAGATATTGTTTTAAGGCCCAGATTTTTTCAAAAGTTGAATATATCTACAGAAGACGCACTTGATGCTTTCGAAAGAATAAGTAAAACCTGTAAAGATTTTAAAGTGAGTCGCATAGATCACCATGTGTTTATAAGAATTCCAAAAAAAGAACAACATTTCTGGTCACCACAGTTACATCTTGAAATTTATAAAACCGCTGATGATAAGCCTACTCTCAAAGGACTTTTTGGACCTAGTCCTACCGTTTGGACACTTTTTATGTTTTTACATTTTATAGTGGCTGGATTATTTACAGCAGCCGGAATTTGGTTGTATGTAAATATAAGCCTTGACAAGCCTATTATATTCCCAATAGTATCTATGATTTCTCTCTTCATAACATGGTTTGTACTTTATTTTTCTGGTCGTTTAGGAAGAGAAGCGGGTAAAAAAGAAATGCATGCGTTGTATAAGTTTATGGAGAGTACCTTAAACCTATAAGATATTTTGTGCTTATCATTGGTGTTTTACAAGTAATACACATTATCAATTTCAAACTCTTTTACATTATGATCATCCAACAAAACTAATGTCTTTTGCCCCTGAATACTTGTTAGCATTTGTAACAGTAATTTTTGTGTTTTAAAGTTAAGTTCCTTTAGTGGTTCTTCAAGAATTAAAATAGGTTTATTAGTAAGTAATGCTCTGCAATACATTAATATCTTTTGTTGCCCAGAAGTTAAGTTACTCGCCAAATCCCCAATTTTACTGTCTAACTGTAATTGGTTTTTTTCATCTTCGAACTGCTGTAAATGATCTAATAAAAATTTAGCTTTTTCTTTACTGCTTTCTTTTCGATTGTATACAATAGCCTCATATACATCTCTTCCATATAACGGAAAATCTTTAGATACAATAGCAATATTTTTTCTAATGGTTTTTTCTGATAGTTTACTACAGCAATAATTTCCAAATAAAACTTGACCGCTAGAAGGAGACATTAATTTTAATAATAGGCGTACAAATGTGGATTTTCCTGATCCAGATTTTCCTTGAAATAATGTGGTGCTATTAGGAGGTATTGATAATTCTAAATCTTTGAATACGGGTCTGGCCGAATTGGAATATTTGTAACTTACTTTTTTAAAAACAATTTCCTCTTGATTCAACGACATTTGCTCAAAAGATAATTTGTTTTCTTTTGGTAAATCAAAAATATCAATGAGTTTTGTAAATGATATATTACCCAATTTCCAAACAATACTTACTCGTAAACTACGTCTTAATACTGGTAATATTGATATGATTAATAATATAAGCACAAGTAGAGAAGCACCTTCTATAGTTTTGTTATCACTATTAGAAGATGAAAATACATAGAACATAATAACACCCAGCATACTATATGTAATAGCAGGGATGCTGGCCTGTAGCAAAGCAACAATTTTTGTATAACGTTTACCAATACCATAAAGGGTATCAGACCGTTTTTTATACCGCTTTTCTTCGGGTTGATATTTATTAAATGCTTTTAATGCCATAATTCCGCGCAAACGGGTATTTACAAAACTTAACATTCCAGAACGACTATTTCTTCTGTCTAAAGAAGCTTTATATAGGGCACGATTTAGGGCCCAAAGTAGAACTGATGAAAAGAGAATACATCCGGCTATGATTAAACCTAAATGTATATCAAAATATCCAATAGATAAGACAACAATACTTAGTAAAATGACATCTTGAATAAACCGTATCAATCCATTTTTAATATAGTTTTGAATACTTTTCAAATCACCACTATATCGCAATAAATACTTTCCGATTCCTTTACTGCTGTATACACTCATTGAGATTTGTAATTGGTGCTTAAATAGTCGCTCCCGAAGTGTTTTGCTAAATCGTTCTCCTACAAGTCCGATACCATAGCGATTTAGATATTCAAACAACAATCGTAATAGAACCAGTGCAAAGAAAAAAATTAGAAAAGAATTAAAATCAGGAGCATCCATAAAAGGTATAAACTTAAAAGCGGCTAATCGATGTGATGAAAAACCAAAACTAAGCTCGTAGAATTTACCAATACTAATAGGAATCAGAATCGTTAATATGTTGTAACATAATCCAGCGCTTAGGGTTAAGACTACTAGCCTTATATTTTTATAACCAAAGCTTTTAATGATTTCCCATTTGTTGTGTGACATACTAAAATTTATAAGATTGTTCATTGTTTAGTTCAGGTAGGAGGTCATACCCTTAATGGGAATCACAACATATCTTTATCGGGGTATATTGACCTCTACTTGAACTTTTCTCTATAAGTCTAAAAACCTAACTTTCTGATCCGGCTGTAATAGTCCGCATTGTTGTTGTTTACCAAACCATTTGTATCGATTTGCAGCAATAACATCATACATGCGATCTCTTATCCATTTTGGGGCTATCAAAAGGATAGTTGCCAAACGCCAGGGGTAATTGAGATTTTTACAGATGCGTAAAACCGCATCACTCTTCTTATAGATAACGCCATCTTCTATGAGAATGATAGAAGATAGCAGGTCTTGGGGTACATTGCCGTTTTCTAATAATGTATAAGCGATTGGTGATTGAAGTGAGGCAAAAAGATAGCATTCACTTTTTTCTCTTCTCAGGATAAACCGAACCCACCCATTGCAAAGATTACAGATTCCATCAAAAAGGATAATAGGATTTGATGATGCCTTTCCCAATTCATTATTGAAGGAAGTATTTGCTTTTTCTTTTTTTGATGTGGTCCATAATCTTTCAAGATCAAAGAACGATAAGAATATAAGTCCCGTCATTTGATATCGAAAATTTATCCCCATGATAAAGAATATTCCCCAGTGCATCATCCAGGTCATTATGGCCCAAACCATTCCCCATTTCCTTTTTACTAAAGCCAGTGGTGCTCCCAGCTCAAGGACAAAGGTCAAAATACCCATTCCAAGAAATAACCAGGTATGCTCGAATAAAATATCAAAAAGGGGAGCGGCTTCAGAGCCCAGGATTTCTTTACGTATTGCATCAACAGCGACCTGGGAACGCATTGCTGCTCCGTTGGCCCATTCTAAAGCAAGGTCACCAGCAAGTTTAGCAATCCCAGATAATAAATATGACCCCACTGTTACTGCACAAATTAGTTGTATTGGCCAACCATACTGCCAATCTGCAATTGGTGTTTTAAAGCCTTTCTTAGCTCTTTTCCAAGCATCCCAGGACCAAGCATCTGCAGAGGCTACTAATCCAAGTATAGCAATGTGTAATATTAGCGCATTCCTATTATGATATATCATAGACCAGGAATTACGATATGTAAAGAACAGTAATACTACAATGGTAAATAAAGGTCCAGTGAATCTAAATTTCCAACCTACTGTGTATAGTATATTCAGGATAATTACTCCTATACTTATCCACCAGAATACATCAGAAGATAAAGGTTGATTCATCCAACTTAGTATTCCAATCGGTTCGAAAGCCCTAGTATTTTCTGCCATTCTCTGAAGCATATCAAAACGTGAAAGTAAATACCATAAGCTAAACAAACCGGTGGCAATACGTAATAATGCCAATCGCTGGGGCGTCACTTTCATAAACCAGTGATAACGTATTTTTTTTATATAATTATTCATCGTCTTTCTATTTTATGAAATGCCAATTTTCTTTCATGAACAGGAAGTGTATCTTTCTTTAAGAAATAATTCTCTAAGTGATAGTATCCTTTGACCAACTCAATTCTTACCAATTTGGAATAAGGATATCCTTTCTTTCTGGCAATACGTTCTGCGACTTTTAGTGTAAATACATCAGCTCTATCAGATCGAGCTTCTTTTTTTATTTGTCTTCGAACTTGATTAAAACCTCCCGTACCCGCAATTTTATAAGGGATCTTATAACGATTTTGTGCTGAATCATATCCTACAAAATAGTATAGCCCATATGTTGCTTTTCGTTTTTTGGAAAACATGGGATAGTAGGATAGGGGGAAACTATCTTTTGGTTTACTAGCCCAGTTTTCCATAATTGGAGACAAAATCAGTGCAATGATGAATACACTAACCAATACTGCCTGTTTTTGTGAATATTTCATCTGTTTCTATTTATTAGTTCTAGGGGTATGATTAAAACCTTTTACACTGCTACATTCACTTTTTGTGAAAGTAAATCGACTAATAGATCAGGTTGCAGTAACTTTTCTAATGTGAGAATTGGGGTCGAAAAAAGATCTTCAACTTCTGCTACCAAAAGTGGGCTACCGGTAAATAATCCCGCAAGAGCAAACAATCGTTCTCCAAATATTGGCGATAGTATCTGTATACCAGTATTTACAGATAGGCTGTCACAGCATGATAAAATAACATGGTCGATAGTTTCCGTAAATAAAGGATAATTTAAAAGCTCCCGTGTTTCCTTTTGATAAAGCCCATCTGCTATTTCAATAACCACATAATCCGGTTCAGTCTTTGCCACATCAGATAGTAATCCTTCATATAAATCCATAATAGTATCTAAAGAACATAAGTATGTTGAAGGGAATCCAAATTCTGAAAAATCACTCACGAAATCTGCACCACAGTCATATGCAAGCATCCTATCTTTGTTAAAAACTGTTCCTGTAAGTTTAATGTATGCCACTTTAGAACCAGAAGTTTTTAATCCACGACATAAGTATGCTGCAGTCGTAGTTTTACCACTATCCATGCTTGAGCCTATTGATAGTATTGTTTTAAAGTTTCGTATTTTTTTGGTGTTGAATTTTAAAGGTTTTCTATGATGATAAGTAGAATTGATTACTGCTCCGTCATTTTCAGTAGCATATCCAACTAATTTTAGTTTAGTGGGCCCTTTAAGCTCTAACTTATAAAACATAGAGACTACTATTCCTGCTACACCACCTTTACCTATTAAGTCGTATTCATGGTGAAACTCTTCTGGCACATATCCTTCAAACTGATTGCTAGCATAGCGGTTACCAAATGCCAACATAATTTTATCTCCAGGGAATATGTAGCAGTTTCTACCTTCAAAGTCTTGAATAGCATTTAGCGAACCAATACTCATTACTTCAAATATAGCTACGTCACCAGCCATGGGTTTATGATCTTTGACAATAGTTTGGTCAATCCTATAATTGACAATGTTTTTGCAGATATTAGATTTTTTGATAGTTTTCATGATAAAGTATATAAATTGGTTAAAAATTAATTTCTAGTTTCACTTTGTGATATTCATTTCCCAGCTATAACAGGTTTTGTAGAGGTCTTTGAAAAATTACTACCAATTCCTGTTGACCTTGGAGTCTTTTTTCTCAAATCTAGTTGGTAAGAAAACCTAAACATGACCACAGAGAAATTGTTAAATCCTCTACGTATTCTCCCATCTCTCGGGTCCACAACGTTTATTTCTCGATACTTGCTGCCTATATTAAATTCTGTTTGTCTCATATAACTTAAGCTGGCATTTGCTCTTTTAAATGGCCTAAAACGAACTCCTAACGTGATTCTATGTGCATGAAGCCCATCTGGAGATTGTTTGACTACTTTCTCCCCTAAATCATCCCGATATTGAAGCGGTTTTCCAGATAAGTAGTAGTGAAATTCATTGGTAACAAAAGGTGTTGTTTTAAGTGGTAGCCCCCAATTACCTCTGTGGATTCGAAATCCGTAGCGCAGACGATATTCAAATTTGCTCCTTTCTGGGAAATGCCATTCGGCTCTAAGACTATTAGCAATTCTAAGCTTACCCAATCTTGCATTTAATCTAAAACGACCTGTAATTCGATTTCTAGCTTCCTGATCAGGATCAGAAGGGTCTGATGACCTGATGTATCCAGTACCAAAACTTACTTTTTTATTTACTCTATAAGTAATATTTGCACTATTCTGTAATGAGGATAACTCAAAAGGCTCCTGACTAAACAATAATAATTGTCCAACGTTTAGTCTCCATTCCTTGGTAAGTTTTGCCTGTGCACTATGGCCGGTCCATAATTTAAGGTTCTCTTGTGCTATTACAATATTAGTAAGGAAGCACACGAGTAAAACAGTTATTTTTTTTAGTTTATTCACAGTAATAAAATCTTATTGATTAATACCTTATTTTCTTAGTATTACTTCTATAAGGAAGAAAAAATAATAGTGTGACAAACTTTGTTCAACTTTTACAAAAAAGTTGAGAAGATGCTAAAAAAAGAAAAGATTATATGAGTGTGTAGGCCTATGTTTTTTGGCTTTTTCGCCAAATTTTTGATGTACTTAAAATAAAAAATAAAAGTATGAAGAAGGCAACTATCCCAATCCATAATATTGGATTAACAGGCTGCTGTGGTGTACCAATCTCACCCAATAAAATAAAATTTGCCCAGTAATATGGATGCCTTTTATTTGGTTCTATTTTTGAAAGATAATCCAATTTGGATTGATGCAATGCCAGATCAATAGGTTGTCCTTCGTGTACATATTCTAGAAATGAAGTAGTAATTGTCATAGAGCTTGCCTCAGAGGCGTTCCATAAACTAGATAGAATATTATGAGCGCCGCCTAAAAGAAAGGATTTACTCATTCCTTGAACACCTTCGCCATTATATATTTTCCCACTTGCAGAATGACAAGTGCTTAACAGTACTAAATCTGCATTTATTCGGTTTCCGTAAAGATCAAGAGGAGAAAGTATAAATTCTTCCTGATCATCATCAAAAATGATACAAGATCGGTTAGGATCATCAATATCAACCAATCCATGTAAAGAAAGATGTATAATATCTGCCTTGTCACTATGCTTCAAAAAGTTTGATAAAGAGGCTTCATTATCTATAAATATGTTGCCATCAAAAATTGCAGAACCACGTTTTATTTCTTCGTGCGATAAAGCAAGTTGCATTAAGTTTTCATCACCAAAAAACCGTTTACGTGCTTTTAATTTTTCATTAAGGCTATTACTATACTTAGTTCCAAAACCAATATAGCTTTCAAGGTCTTTATCATGATGCTCTCTAAGTAATAACGAGATAGAATAAGAATAAGAAATAGCGTAATCCTGAATTAAATATTTGTCAGGATTTTTATCTCTATCTATTAATGCTTCAAAAGATAGTTTATGCAGTTGACCATCGGGGATAATGCATAAACGCTTTATTTTCTGATCTATTTCTTTGAGACCTTTCTGAAGAAGCTTCTCAAATATCATTTCAGAAAGCTCAGGTGAGACTGCCGTGTTTGGATTGTGACATTGAACACTAAAATTATCCAAGGCCGTTTTAATCTCATTATTATACGGAATAGTAATGGGAATAAAATCATCATTTGTCAACCAAAAACTATAGATCATATCCTTGGAAAGAAAATATTCTATTATCACCATATCTTTTGGTAAAGCCTTTTGCATGTCTTTTACCTGAGGAGGACGAATAAAAGCATACTTTTCTTTAAAATAAGTAGGTTCTTTTTGTTCTATTTCTGTTAGATAACTATCCAATTCATATTGCGCTTTTGTATATATTTGAAGAAGTGAATCACTATCGTGAGTAGCTTCAGAGAGTAAGGCCTGCTGGGTATGCATTTCGTTTCTTAATGCTTTTTCTTTACGAATAACATCTTCAGAAACATTAGATTTAAAAGCATCTACTTGATTTAGTTCATACTGCAGTACAATAGCTTTGGTTTTTGAAGAAAAATAATATGCCTCCTCCAGGTAAAATTGATCTCCGGTGATTTTGTATAATTTTAATGCATCTTGAACTGCTTTGCCATAATGCTCAAATTTTAGGTTTAAGAAATCTAATTTTGATTGCTCGAATTGAAAAGAAACTAAACTTCGATTGATTACCGAATCAATTTTATGCTGAGTAGTGAGTGCTTTTTTAAGGAATTTTATATTGTTGGAATCTTCAAATTTTACTTCATATATCTTCACTTTTAATTCTATTAACCGAATCAAGTGTCTGTCATCAAATATTTTTGATTTTCTTATAATCGGTATATGATCTGCGTCAAAACTACTAGAAGGTAAAAGAATATCAAATGCTTTATTCAGGTATTGATTGGCCTTTTTATCATCTCCTTTTCTTATCAAAATATCGCAAAGATTTTCATAACCTCTTGCCATAGAATCTTGATGTTCTCCTTTGGCATACAATTGTTTTCGTATTTCTAAAACCTGAGTCATATACTGTTCTGCCAACTTGAAGTTTTCCTGATCTGCATTAATTATAGCAAGTAATTCTACCGCTATCGAATAATAAAATGGTTCATCTTGTTTGTCTAATAAATTAAATGCTTTTTGGGCCATTCGCTGCGCAGTATTATACTCTTTAAGTCCTAAATAAGTTGTTCCTGCATTTAGATAAATCAAAGCCAAATCAAGATAAGGAATTAGCTTCGGAAACTCATCATGTATTGATAATGCTTCTTCGATATATTTTTTACACTTGACATAATTTTTAAATTCCATACTCATGCCAATAAGGTCATTAAGCACTCCAAATTCTTTTTGTTTATTTAAATTTTGTTCTTTGTAAAGGTTGATTGCGTTTAAAAAGTATAGCTCAGCACGAAAGGCATCATTGATATTCTTATAAAATTTTCCAATACCATGATATTTAAGTGCCAATTGAGAGCGAGGGTATTTTGGGTCATTTTCAAAAATATATAGAGCTTTATCAATATACAATTTTGCCGACTCTAGGTTATTTATGTATTGATAAGAAACCCCTATGTTATAAATTGTGTTTGCCTTTTCAGTTTGGGGTACCTGTTGGCAATTCTGCCATGTCTTTAATACTTCATTCTTAAAATGTGTAATGGCTTCATTTTCTCTATTAAGAAGATAATAGGATACTCCAATCTTATGATTAATTTTTCCTTGATGATAACAATCTAAATTTTGATATGCCGGTAATTCTTGAATTTTTTTAATCAATACAAGATTGTTTTCATAATGTCCTTGGTTTATGTTCTGATTGATTATTTGATAGTATTCTTCAAAAAAATCATTATTGACTTGTGTACTACCCCATGACGTTGTAACGGTGAAAAAAAAACAAATAATAATGATAAAAGGGTGCCTCAAAACTATAATTCAGGATTAAATAATTGCGATCAGAATAGTAAACCTCTAAGCCACTAAGATAGCAAAAGGTTAAATTTTTTATGGTTATCCGTACATTTAAATATTAAAACCAACAAAAAAGGATATATGATTCAGATCATATATCCTTTTAAACGGTAAGTAATTTGTATTACTTTTTTACAATAATTTGTGTCGAAGAATTACCTCTTGTTTTTACTTTGGCATAATAAATACCGGGCTTCAAATAACTGCTTTGCGCTAAGTTGATTAGCTTTTTTCCTTTATTCACTTGAAATTGATCTTGTAACATGAGTATTCCACGTTGATCGTAAATAGAAACAATAATAGCTTGTTGTGTACTTTCATTAATACTCAATTGTACACTTTCACTAAAAGGGTTTGGATAAAATAAAGGTTTTGATTTTGGGGCTAGCGATCCACTGGATCGATTTATTCTTGTGTTGCATCCACTACTAAGCTGATTGAACGCGGTAGAAAAGTTAATGACTCCATTTGCAACCACTTTTTCAAACAAATCTGACGAAGTTGTAGAAGTATTAATTAAGGCGCATTTAATTTTTTGATAGTCAAAAACAGCTTGATGTGTAGCTAATATAGTAACAAATGCAGTTACATTTGCAGAAGCAAAGGATGTACCTGATTGATAAGCAACAGATCCATTCAAACTTGGTCCCGGTATATTATCACCTAGTATACCTACATCTACAGAGTACTGGCCATAGCTACTGAAAGGACTTAGCTTATTCTCACAACTAATTGATGCTACAGATAGAATATTTTCATTAGGATAGGAGGCAGGAAACGATATGATTTGATCCGTATCATTGTTTTCATTAGTATTTCCTGCAGCTGCAATAACCATAGCTCCCATTTGCTCTGCATAATCTACAGCAAGCTTTAGTGGTCTTCCTACAGGGTTTTGGTTATAATTTTGATAACTGAAACTAAAATTCAGAACATTGGCTCCTTCATTTACGGCATCCAAAATAGCAGGAATAAGATTTGATACAAACCCTCGTCCAAGGTCATCATGCGTTTTTCGTATATCAAAAGAAACTGAATTAAGAGATCCACCAGAGCTTAATAGATGATGTATAATTCCTGCAATGTGTGTTCCATGACCATTAAGATCTTCTGGCACTTCGTCATTATCAATATAATCATATCCTGTATATTCTGGAATATTGAACGAATAACCGGGGAAAATTCCTGCCACTTGAGTAATACCGGTATCAAAAATTGAAATTTTTATAGGAGTATTGCCCACCGAATGTTGAGGTACAATATTTTGAAAGCAAACCCCTTGGATATTGATCGGAGTTCTTGGCACAATATGTCCAAAATTAAACTCAACCCCATTAATTTCAGTCTTTTTTTCTGCAGTTGTTACCTGTGCGTCTATATTAGTTACCGATTGTCCTGCAGCAGTCGTATACGGGAATATTCTTGTATTCCAAAGTCTAAGATTAATTTCTGGGCGATGCCAGATTTCTTCTGAATTTAATTCATCAAGTAAATTATCGACTTCGGCTTGGGTAATAGAAGGCGCCAATTTCACAAAATACAATGAAGGATGTTTAATAATAGCATCATCATCGTCATCATCGTCATCATCGTCATCATCGTCATCATCGTCATCATCGTCATCATCATCTCTGAATTGATTCTGAGATTCTAAATTGGTACTTTTTTCAAACTTATTTTGTTGCCCTAAAGCTGGTAATTGAAAGATCAATAAAAAAATCAGGATCAATAAATACTTCATTGTGCTCATATTTAAGTGTATATAATGGTTTAGTGTGAAGAGAATAGCCTTGTTAGGATTATTATTCGTTCAACGTTTTTAATAATTCTTGTGCATGCAAGTAGTTCCAATCTGTACTACTAATTTGTTTCAATTGTTTTTCTGCTTTTTCGTTTTGTTTGTCAAGAATATACGCTAAGGACAGATACCAATTTAATTCCTGTTTGAATCGTTCATTACTTTCAATTGTTTCAAGTTTTTGAATGGCTTGAGTATATTTAGAGTTTAATAGAAATGCCAATCCCTCGTAATACAAATCTTCGTCATTTATAGTTTCAATGCTTTGGAAGTATTTACTTGATTTATCATAGTCTCCATTGTTAAAAGCCTGAATAGCCAATGTTCTGTTTTCGTCTCTTTTTTCAAAACCTTTTGAAGCCCCAGGATGCAATATTTCTTGTTCATTTAGATATTGCTGCGCTAAATCACTTGGATTTGAAGATGCTCCAAAAAACTGTATGGTTAATAGTATACTTATGCAAGCAGCTGTAGCTAAAATGATTTTTAATGTATTAGAAAATTTGATTGTCTTGTTTGAGTTGTTTTCATTCCTTGTTATGTCATATTTATTACTCAGCACTCCTCTCCATTTAGTTTTTAACGCTTCGTCATGCTTCATTTTTATAACATCTTCTAGGATTTGATCCTCTTCTTTTTTCGAGATATTGGGGTCTAAAAGTTTATTTAATTTATCTCTCATGACTTACTATTGTTTTTAGGCTTAATTGATCTTTAAGCTGTTTGATACATCGCTCTTTCTGTTTTCTAATTGTCGCTGGACTTTTTTGTGATTCCTCTGCTATTTCCGACAATTTCATTTTTCCATAGAAATGTTTGGTGAGTAATTGTTTACAGGAGTCACCCAACATTTTCCAGGCTTTATTGAGTCGCCCCAATTCTTCTTCTTGTACTACAGGTTCTTCATCGACCTCTTGTACCAAGATAGTTAAACCATCATCTATGTTTTTTGTGTTTTTTTTCAGGTTTCTGAGTAACATTTGAGAAGCCATCTTTGTAAAAAGAAAACGCAGATTCCCATACTGTAGCTTCCCGTCTACAAATCTTGCTCTGAATTCTATTAGTGCATCCATTGTTGCATCATAAGCATCCTCGTGATTTGATTTGTATTCTCTACAGAGATAATTCATAGTTTCTTTAAATTGTTTAAGAAATACCTGTTCAAAAAAATAGGTATCGTTTCTTTTTAAATCAGTTATAAGTTTTTCAAACGATACTTCGTTTAATCCAAAATTCTTGTGTTCCATTCTCATAAATTTTTAGCCTACTGGGGTATAGAATAGTATGACTAAATTTACTACGAAAATAACAGTTTCATTACTGATTTATTTATCTGTATAAGGTTGTAAAAAGCAAAACGTGACATAATTTTAGTTAAAAACTGTTAAGTTTTTTAAAAAGCCCTTTTTTCGTAGTCATTAGTCGTGTAATTACTAATTTATTTATGAACAGTTTGAAAGGGAATTACCCTACTTATTTATGAGAAAAATATGATAGGATTGATTTAAGCATGAAGAAATTCACTAAATGGAACAACAAATTTATTAGGTTCTATTTCCTTGTGATGAATAGTGAAAGTAGTAACTACTTCAATAACTAATTAATTTTTAGTTTATAAATCTTTCTGATGAGGATAATATAGTTATCAATAAAAATTCTATTTCCTTCAATATTTTTAATATGTTTTATAGCTACGGCAAACGATTTATGAACTTGTAAAAAGTTGTCCTTGGATAGTGATTCTAATAGTTCAGAGATTTTCGTAGATCAGAAGCCTACAAAGGCTGGTATTGACTCAATTAACAAACTCATAGATAGAAAGAAAAATAATTATGTAATAATTCTTTCAAAAAATGAATGCAGGTAGGCTTGATTTGTTAAAACAGTTGTTGTTTTACTATATCATAGTATGTATCACTAACGGGAATTTTGATATCAGTTAATAATAGATCTCTTCCTTTTAGCCCGGTGACTTTCTTTTTATTAATGATAAAAGATCGATGGACCCTTATGAATATTGATGTATCTAATGTCTTTTCTAGTGATTTTAGTGTTTGATAACTCATTATTTTTTTATCAGATGTATGAAATATTACATACTCGCTATCACTTTCGATATAAATTATATCATTAAGCTTTAATTTATATAAATCATATCCGGACTTAACCGTTATGGTGTCTTCTAATTTAAAATCGGTAACGTCTTTTCTTATTTTGTTTACGGCTTTTAAAAAACGTTCAAAAGTGATAGGCTTTAATAAATAGTCTAGGGCATTAAGTTCAAATCCTTCAAGAGCATATTCAGAATAAGCAGTGGTAAAAATAATCTTAGTATTTGATGAAATTACTTTTGCAAAGTCCGTTCCCTTAAGGTCAGGCATTTGTATATCCAAAAAAATAACATCGATATTTTTATTTTTTATCATTGCCATTGCATTCAATGGACTTTCAAAAGAACCAACCAAGTTTAAAAAATCTAATTTATCGATATACGTTGTTAACAGCGTTCTTGCTAATTCTTCATCATCTATAACCAGGCATTTAAACATTATTTTGTAATTTTAATTCTACTTTAAAAATTTTATCCATTTCACTAATGGCTAACGTATGTTTTTCTGAATATAATATAGACAATCTTTTTTTTACATTTTCAATACCTATACCGCCAACATTATCTTTATTGATCATATACGTTGGGGTAGTATTTTCAATTTTGAAGTAAATATCTACAGATGTTGTATTTAAAGAAATTTTTATAAACGAATCTTCTGTCCTTTCAATATTACTATGCTTAAAAGCATTTTCTACAAATGGTATTAAGAGCATTGGTGCAATAGATACATTTGGATTTATAATATTAAATTCAGTTTCAATACGGTGATTTTTACTACTCTTTATAGAAAATAACTTAATATAATTCTCTATATAATTAACCTCCTTTTGAAGAGATACAAATGACCTTTCACATTCATACAAAACATAACGCAACATATCGGATAAGTAGCTAATACTCTGTTGTGTTTTTTCAGAATCTATAACAGATAACGCATAAATATTATTTAGAGTGTTGAATAGAAAATGAGGGTTGATTTGTGATTTTAATAGCTTTAATTCTGTTTTAAGATTTTCATTTTTACTACTAATAATTTCTTCTTCCTTTTTTTGAGCATATAAGAATATTTCTATCACAGTAGCCAAAACAAATGCCAGACTTAATAATAAAAAATGAATAAAAAAGGCTGAAGGTGGTTTAGGTCCTTTTGGTATTCTTAAATGAGGAGGTTTCTGAGGGACAATGAACTCAGATGAAATAAATGCAAAAATAAAAACAATACCAACAGATAATAGTATAAAGAAAACATACTTCTTCTTGAGTAATAATTTTGGCGCTAATATATAAACGAGACTGGATAACAGAACAACTTGGAACACAAAGGCAATCCAATTTCCCCACAAAAACCTAAAAAAATGCTCTTGATTAAGACCAATAATGACCCAAACCATGACCCAAAAAAGTATTTGTAAAAGGATTCTGTAAAAAGTATTCATACAACAAATTAAAGGAAATAAAATTCAACGATCTCTTAAAAAATGCTGTTAACAACAATGTAAGATTAGCTTTTACTGAGTTAATATTCCCATTCACTTAAAACTTTAATGGACCCACAGAAAACCGAAAACTTGTATTAATCTATTTACCAATTTTGATATCATATATAATGAATATTAAATCTTTTATCATGAAACAAAACATAATGAGAACGACTATCATTTGCGCTTTAATGGCATTTTTTGGTATAGTAACTGTTAATGCACAATCAAATAATAGACAAAGACCACAAAAACCACCCACAGTTGATGAAATATTTAGTCAAATGGATGTTGATGAAGATGGCAAACTTTCAGAGAAAGAGGTTAGAGGTCCTCTAAAGAACGAATTTAAAAAAATTGATAGTGATGAAGATGGTTTTATTTCAAGGGAAGAGCTTGAAAAAGCCCCTAAACCTGGTAAAAATAGATCTAATAAAAGAAATGACTAATTCTTAATGTCCAACACTATGAAAGGTATATTTCAAATCAAGCTAACAGTATTAAGCGTTATTACGCTATCAATATTTGCGTTTATAGCATGTAGCAGTGATGATTCTAATTCGTCAGGATCAGATGGCGATGGTGGTACGATAGCAGAACTACATTCTGCATTTGCCGAGTTTGATGCGGATAATATAACTATTATGTTAAGTGGTTCAGACGTAATGATTGAAACAAATGGATTACCCAATCACACTTCTCCATATTGGTCAAATGTTACAGAAAGGACCGCTACAGATCCCATGGGAAATGTACTAGTTACGCCAGCTGCAGCTATAAATCATCCTTTATTCTCAGAACCAACAGTAACTTCGTATGAACAAATGGCACCTGGTAATATTGATGATTTCAATGGCTCTTATTCATTAACAGTTCCTGCAAGTCCGGCACAAGCATCAGGTTCAACGGCAACTGGTCTTGGTGCCATTGGAATAGCCGTTAGTGGTGCTATGATTTATAATGATGAAGAAGGTCCTAATGTTCCTTTAGATGATGCCATAGGATCTTTAGACTATACTGCAGCACATACTGGTCCACAAAGTTATCATTACCATTTAGAAACCAAAGCGTGGTCAAATGATGATGATGAATTAATAGGAATAATTGCAGATGGGTTTTTTCTCTATGGAAGAAAATGTAATTCAACAGGGACGTACCCAACAGATCTGGATACCTCTGGTGGTCACGTGAGTACAACACAACATATAGATGAATCCGAATATCATTATCATATTCAAAATGAAACATATCTTAATCAGTATTACATCCTTTTTCCTGGCGATTATCAAGGTACACCGAGTACTATTCAGTAGTTTGGTTTTAAGTCTACTATTATTTGGTTTACTTGTATGTGCAGAAGATACCGTTACAGTAGAATCAATTACAGAGCAGCCAGAGAAATATACTTTTGTTAATAAGAGTGAACTAGTCTTATTACAAAACAAAGGCCTTGTTTATTATAATAATGAGGCCTTCACAGGGATTTCTGTAGCATATTACAATGAAAATAAAGTAGCAGAAAGAGTCACGTATATAAATGGAAAAAAACACGGTTTCTATAGAAAATGGTTTGATACAGGTGTTTTAAGTTTTGAAGCACAATATATAAATGGAAAGCAAGATGGACTTTCCCAGAGCTGGTGGCGCAACGGTATTTTACGTTCAGAATCTATTTATGAAAATGGTATAGCTAATGGAATACAAAGACAATGGTACAAGACCGGAGCAAAATTTAAAGAATTGAACATTGTAAATGGTAAAGAGGAAGGTGTACAAAAAGCTTGGAGAGAAAATGGCAAAATATTTAATAATTATGAAGCCAAAAATGGTCGAATCTTTGGTTTAAAACGAGCAAATCTTTGTTATGAATTGGAAGAAGAAATTGTACAGTATCAAGAGTTGTAGTATTATTTTTCTTTGTCTGTTTTTGGGATGTAAACAAAAAGAAAATAAAACAAGTAGGGTAGATGTGTTACCCTATTATAAAGATGCATCTTTTACGCCTTTTTGGCTTGATTTTGATGATGAAGACCTAAAAGAATTCCATAAAATTCCTGAGTTTAGTTTGGTAAACCAAAATGGAGAAACTATTACCGAAAAAACCTTTGACAATAAAATTTATGTTACTGACTTTTTCTTCACCAGTTGTCCCGGTATCTGCCCAAAGATGACTGCCAATATGTTTGTATTGCAAGAAGAATTTAAAAAAGATAATGATATTTTATTGCTGTCTCATTCAGTTACTCCAGAAAGAGATTCTGTGTCTATACTACAGAATTATGCTAGAGCCAAAGGGGTTTTAGCTAATAAATGGCATTTGGTTACTGGGGACAGACAACAAATTTATAGCTTGGGAAGAAACTCTTATTTTGTCGAAGAAGATTTGGGGGTTGCTAAAACCGAAGAAGATTTTCTGCACACCGAGAACTTCTTATTAATTGATAAAAATAAGCACATTAGAGGGATTTATAATGGTCTCAATAAAACGGCAATACAGCAGTTGATTGCCGATATACGTACATTAAAACTCGAATGAATACTATCACAATACTTCTTGGCTTTCATTTAATGCATGCTGTAAAGAGTACTATCTAGGTACTATACTGTGCGGAAATCAATTTTTTTGATTAGAATTATTCTCTAATATGTTATAATTTTATTAATCAAAAGTTAAACTACTATGTGTTAATAGTAATAGTATTATATTTATGAAGTAAACCTTTCAGTATTCTTTTTTCGGATATTGGTTTAAATCGTTTTATTCATACTTAATATAAACACTATGACTACTAAAAACTCGGGTTCTAAATATCGTTTATTGGTGTTGATGGATTTATCAAAAGCATCAGAAATAGTTTTGAAAAATGCAGTGCAATTGGCCAAAGTAATTGATGGTCATGTAGAAGTTCTTTATGTAAAAGGACCAGCAGATGTAGTTGAATGTGAAAATCAATATGCTGCGGTTCGATCAATACATGAAGATTACAAAGGGAGTAAACTAAGATTTCGACGGATAATCAGGAAAACAGAGAAAGAAAATAGAATTTCTGTTACATACCGAATGGCTTATGGTAGTATTAGAAAAGCTATTAAAGAATATATGTCCAAGAACAATCCAGATATTGTATTGTTGGGAAAAACAAAATCCAGTTTAGCAGATCTTTTTAGACAGAGTGTTACCAAATTTGTGCTAAAACATTGTAATGTCAATGTATTGATAGTAGGAGAAGATCAGAAATTTCATTCGTATGAGGATGTTTCATTAGGTGTTTATGGTGAGATTATAGAACAAAAGGGTTTCGAAATTATTAAAGATTTGAAACAGCAAAACAATAATCCAATACGGTTTTTTAGAATAGGTAAGCAAAAAGATTCTCAAGAACAATTTGAAATCAGGCATAGTGAACAAAATGCAGTTTCTTACGTGTTCTCTGAAGGTGCAAATGCAATAGACAGTTTGGCGGCGTATATTTCCAGAACGAATACGCAGTTATTCTGTATTCCAAGAAGATTAGATAATAATGGTTCGTCATTTCGTTATAATGGAGTCGAAATTCCGGTAAATCAGGTAATTCAAAGGTTAGATATTCCAGTATTGATTGTAGGTAGTTAGTTTGACTTGATTTTACTTGCTAACAAAAATTCACGCAGGCATACAAGATATCATATCTATTCATGTTAGATAGATTGTAATACATTTTAGATATTTGAATCACCTGCGCTTAAAGGAATTCTATAATGTTATCAATAATTCTATAAGAGATGTTGGTACAGCATTCAAGCTATATTTATACAAAGGTGATTTGGTTAAGTAGATATGTTAATTCTATTCTATACAAGAGAAAAGATTAATTGTTGATTGATTAACCTATACAAAATTTATATCTTCACGGTTTGGATTTTTTAAAGAAATTTCAGCTATGGGGCGTTCTGCAAGTTTAATTACCATATTTAGCATTTTATTCATTTTTACATCATGTGTAAATCAGTCTTTTTATAAAGAAAATAGAAGTATTATTATAAGTAATGATGCAGGGATTAAACTTAGATTAACACCTTATGGCGTAAAAATGATTAGAGCCCAGTATGCCATGCCTACTGATGATTTTTTCTCAGACGATCATTATGAAATGGTGGCTTCTCATGATTGGGAAGGAGAACTGATACTTGAAGAAAGTAAGGATAACTATCAGATTTCTATTGTAGGAGAACCGTTATTAAAGTTATTTGTGGATAAAAATACACTCATGCTTGATTATCAATTCTCTGGCAATTCACTTTTAAAAGAACATGTGGGTTTTAATGCCACAGATAATGATCTTAAAATATCATTAGTCAATGACCCATCAGAGCACTTTACAGGTTTGGGGCATAGCTATTTTGGCAGAGCAGAAAGTATAGATCTTAAAGGTAAGTTACATGGCAGAAACTATGGAAGCCATCATCAAGAACAAGCTCCTTTGATTGTACCGTTCTATTTATCCAGTAAGGGTTACGGAGTTTTTTTAAATAGTACTTTTGAGAATTATTTCAGTTTTGGAAAAGACAAAAAATACGAGTTTGGTGTTAATACATCCGGCTTTAAAGGGCAAATGGATTATTTCTTTATTCTTGGTCCATCAATGAAAGATGTGCTAAAACAGTATGTGTTATTGACGGGAAAGCCTCGATTACCTCAAAAATCTATCTTTGGGCTTCAACTTTCAGATAAAGGACATGACCATAATTCTCCTACACCATCAGATGAGCAATGGTGGAGAAACAAAATCAAAGCACACAAAGACGCTGGATATTCATTAGATCATGTTGTCAATGATAATAGATGGAGGGCAGGTGGAGGTAAGCGATGTGAATCATTTA
This sequence comes from uncultured Aquimarina sp., assembly GCA_947500545.1. GTDB lineage: Bacteria > Bacteroidota > Bacteroidia > Flavobacteriales > Flavobacteriaceae > Aquimarina. The sequence goes on from CANMSO010000001.1 coordinate 548,049, forward strand.
TTGAATGGGATAATGGTAGATATCCTGATCCTAGAGCTTATAAAAAATGGTTGGATGAACAAGGATTAACAATGACTATTGACTTTAATCGATGCATAGGGCAATTCAGTGAGGGTTGGAAACCAGAGTTTAATATACCAGTCACAGATAACATAAATTTCAAGGAAAGTGCACCAGATCTTACTAATCCTGAATTTAGAAAATGGTTTTGGGATATTTTCTATCAAAAATCATTGGATTCAAAATTAGAATACCCTGGTGATGGACTTTGGATAGATGAGTTTGATGAAATGGGTAATGCCCCTAAAGATATGATTCTTGCCAATGGTAGAAGTTCTGCAGAGATGAGGAACTATTGGTTCTTTTTGATTGCCAAAGCTTTGGTACAAGAAGGATGGGATCAACACATAGGAGAGGATAAGAGACCTTATGTTTGGGTAAGAGGTATGACAGCAGGAGCACAGCGATATGCCACATTATGGAGCGGAGATATAATTCCTAATCATGCTGATATGAAACGACAGATTCGCGGTATGCAACTGGCTGGTTTATCAGGTTTCCCCTTTTGGGGGCATGATGCCGGTGGGTTTTATGACTGGGAAAAGAATATTGGCCCAGATGAACAGCTTTACCAACAATGGGCTTTGGCAATGGGGGTCTTTTCTCCTATTTGGAAACCTCATGGAATGGGACCATCTCGATGGCCGCTAGATCGATCAGGTCCATCACAGCAGGTTGCAAAAAAATATAGTGATATTAGATACTCATTAATGCCATATACCTACACTTATGCTTATTATGCTTCAGAGGATGGGTTACCCCTGGTTAGAGCAATGATTCTTGATCATGGAGCTAGTGAAAAAGCCTGGGAATATGATCTTCAATACCTATGGGGAGAACATATGCTTATAGCACCTAGTAGTTCTAAAGATGATTTGGTTGAGCTTTGGTTACCAGAGGGTGGTTGGTATGACTTCTGGAGCGAGAAATTTTATTCAGAGGAAATAGAATTTTCGTACTATCCAATCAATAATGAATATCCAATTTATGTCAAATCAGGTGCCATTATACCAATGAATCAACCAGCTGCTAACATGGCTAGTATAAATGAAAATGAGCTAACAATACATGTGTATACAGGTGCAAATGGAGAATTTACACTCTATGAAGATGATGGCATAAGTGAAAAATATCGAACAAAGAACGAACAACGTAAGACAGTACTGACTTATGATGATACTTATAAAAAATTAGTAATAGCAACGTCTACAGGAGGATTTGAAGGAGCTGGTTTATCTAGAGCATATACACTTGTATTTCATGGTATAACAGAAACCATGAAGCTTAAAATCAATAATAAGGTATCCAATAATATCGATTTTCAAGAGGCAACGAATACCTTGTCTACAAATTTGGGTGAGTTTTCTGTTGATGAAAGGGTAGTCGTGGAACTTCATAAATAAATTTATAAAACTCAACTTGTTTCCGTTTCTACTAGTAATAAGAAATATTGTTTTTAAAAGGAAAGTAATCTATGATCTAGAATAAAAAGATACATTTATGGTGTGATTTATTTCTATATTAATGGATGCTATTCAAACGTTGAAAAATATTTTAGAAAAAGAAATGATACCTTCAACAAAAGAGGTATTTAAGCGAGGTGAGTTTTTAAAATTACCAGAAACCATTAACCATAACCTATATTTTGTGTTAAGTGGTAGTTTGCGAGTATATTTCATAGATGATTGTGAGGAACATATTTTATATTTTGGGTATAAAAAATCATTAGTAACGGCTATAGATTCCTTCTTTTCAAAGAAAAAGTCATCTTTATATGTTCAAGCTTTAAAGAAAACAGAGGTTTTAAAAATTTCGAAACAAAACTTGATGTCATTTCTAAAAAGCAACCCTAGATATTTTGACCTATACTTTCATATCATGGAAGAGCTTATACAACTAAGAATAGAGAAGGAGAAAATTCTTTTGATATCTTCACCAATAAATCGTTATAAGCGATTATTACATCAAATGCCAGAGTTGTTTCAAGAAATACCGAATAAATATATTGCCTCTTACCTTAGAATGTCCCCTGAAACATTTTCAAGGATTAAAAACCTTGACCTCAATCAAGATTTACTAATCTGATTATTCCGTACTTTATTATTTTAAACGTTATAGAATGAAAGATTATAATATTGAGTTATTAACACCAGCGCATAGTTCCACATTTTTTCAGCTAATAGACACTAATAGAAGCCGTTTGGAAGATTTTTTTGCGGGGACAGTCAAGTACACTACTAATTTGCAGGATACCATCAAATATTGTCAGCAAATTGAAAAAAGAATTCAGGAAAGAACATATTTTCCATATTTAATCATTGAAAAAAACACAAAAAAGATTGTAGGTTTTATTGATGTTAAAAATATTGACTGGACTATTCCAAAAGCCGAATTAGGTGCTTTTATAGATAGTGATTTTGAGGGTTTTGGTATCATAACAAAAAGTGCCGAATTAGTAATTGACAGGATTGTAAAAACACACAAATTCAAGAAGTTATATTGTAGGGTTTCAGAAAAAAATAAAAGAAGTATTAATGTTGTATTAAGATGTGGTTTCGAACTAGAAGGCACGATACGATGTGATTATAAAACTACCAAAGGAGAGTTGGTTGATCTAAATTATTATGGGAGATTATTCAATACACCAATTTAAATTCACTCTTCAATAAATTCTTTTCTGTCATTGGTGAATGACTATGGAATGAAATACATAAGGTATTTTATTTATCTAAAAACTTTGATAAAGACCTTAAAGTTTACTAAAATCTGTAATTTTTCATAGGCATTGTCGTAACTTATGTTCAATCAGTGAAGTTATTATTAGTATTCTTGAGTAGTGAGCAGAATTATCATCACCATATTATGTTTTGTTTATATGACTGGTTTTAGTCAAAGGGAGTATACTGCCAAAAGAAAACAAATGGTAAATACACAATTAAAAGCCCGGGACATAAAAGATCCAGCAACACTTTATGCGATGTCTAATGTGCCAAGACATCTATTTGTTCCACAAAAACTACAATCACAAGCATATTTAGATGGGCCATTACCCATTGGTATGGGGCAAACTATTTCGCAGCCATACATTGTAGCTTTTATGACCCAGGAGTTAAGAGTAAAATCTAAAGATAAAGTATTAGAGATAGGAACAGGTTCGGGGTATCAGGCAGCAGTACTGGCAAAGATTGTAGATTCTGTATATACTATTGAAATTGTCAAGGATTTGGCGTTGACTGCCCAGGATCGATTGAAGGAGTTAGGCTATACCAATGTTAATGTAAAGTGGGGTGATGGTTATCATGGTTGGCCCATGAAAGCACCTTTTGATGCAATTATAGTAACCGCAGGAGCAGATTCTATTCCTCAACCGTTAATTGATCAGCTGAAAGTAGGAGGGCGAATGATTATCCCGGTTGGCCCTAATAATTCAGTTCGACGATTGGTTTTAATCAAAAAAATGGAAAACAAAATTATAACCAAAAAACTAATACCTGTGCGCTTTGTTCCTTTCACAAGAAAACATTAGAATTTCCAACATAAAATGAAAAAAGTAGACAAAAAATTAATGAAAACCCTCTAAGTTATATGTTATTATTACAATTAAAGATCTCTCTATATAGTAATGGCTAGAGCTAATTCTATAGGGTTTTTTACAGCAACGACTATAGTTGTTGCCAATATGATAGGGGCTGGTATCTTTACGAGTTTAGGGTTTCAGTTGGTAGATACTGTAAATACCTGGTCCATCCTTATTTTGTGGTGTCTGGGCGCATTGATGGCGCTATGTGGTGCTTTGAGCTATGCAGAACTCGGAACCTACTGGGTACGCTCGGGAGGGGAATATCATTTTCTTTCTAAAGCATTTCACCCTGTATTAGGATATTTATCGGGATGGGTTTCTCTTACTATTGGATTTTCTGCTCCTGTAGCATTATCAGCAATGGCATTAGGGAAGTATGTGGCTCCCTATCTGGGTGTTCCTGACATGGTTTTGGCCATTGGTACTATTTTGGTTATCAGTTTTTTTCATTCACTCAGTATAAAAAGAAGTAGTATACTACAAAATATCACCACCATACTCAAGGTTTTAATAATTTTGGTATTAATCTACTTCGGATTTGCAAAAACTCCCACAGCATCTGCATATCTATGGGACCAAAGCTGGAAAGATGAATTAATTCTACCTGCTTTTGCAGTATCATTTGTTTATGTGACCTTTTCATATTCTGGATGGAATGCCGCGGCTTATATTGTAGACGAAATCCGAGATAGCCGTAAAAATTTACCCAAAGCACTGTTATTGGGTACTATAGTGGTTAGCATATTGTATTTATTATTAAACTTTGTCTTTTTAAGACAGAACCCACTAGACGCTATCAGCGGACAATTAGAAATAGGACAGATTACCGCTATTTCACTTTTCGGAGAAGAAGGAGGAGCATTACTTAGTTTTGGTATAGCCTTAATGCTTTTATCATGTATAAGTGCTATGGTATGGGTTGGCCCTAGAGTAACTCAAGTTTTGGCAGAAGATCACAGGCTTTGGAGTTGGTTTTCTATGAAAACAAAAAAACAGGTTCCTATTCGTGCGATTTGGCTTCAAACTGCAATAACACTCATATTATTACTAACCGGAACTTTTGAGCAAGTATTGATCTATAGTGGTTTCGTATTACAATTATTTGCCGCCTTAACAGTCGCAGGGGTATTTGTAGTCAGGAAAAGGGATCGTAGTAAAAAAGGTTTTAAAAGCCCTCTTTTTCCAATTCCACAAATCATTTTTTTGATACTTAGTATTTGGGTACTAGTTTACTTGGTTGTGGCCAAACCTCTAGAAACTGGGTTGGGGCTTCTTAATCTGATTTTAGGTTTCTTAATCTATACATATGATGGTTTCTATAGTAAAAGGCAGGCCAAATTATGAGATTGCTTCCTTGTTGGTCCATGTTGTTTTCAATACCCTGTCATTGTGTATAAATATAGAATTTCTGAGTAAATAAAAAAAACTACTTTTGATAGATAAAACACACAAACATTAATTTTAGTATGCGTTCAAGAATTGTAAAACTAACCTACGTTTTTATATTTATTGTTATATCGTGTCAAAAAGACGACATAGTTCCAGAAATCACAGATTCACTAATAGATGGAGTACTAATTCAGGATAGGGTTACCTTGGATCCATTAGGGTATGCACCCTTATCAGCAATGATTTCTTTGGAAACCAATGAAGTAGTTAGCGTGGATATGCTGGTAGTAGGAAAAAACGGAAAAGATTCCGATGTTTTCCAAAGTTTTCCTGAAATGGGAGCAACATTAGAAATACCGGTTCATGGGCTCTATGCGGATTTTGAAAATACTGTGAGACTTACTTTTTTTAATGCTAATGGAACCGATTTGGGTTTTAAAACGTATAAAATAAAGACAGCCCCCCTTATTTCGGATATGCCGCAAATTGTTATTGATAAGGCAGAGCAAGACCAAATGGCCAAAGGAATGACTTTGGTAAATTACTACGGTTATGATAAGAACAAGAATCCGTTTAGGCCATTTATGTTTGATGCTTTTGGAGATATCCGCTGGTATTTAAACTTTATAAATCACCCACGTTTAAAAAATCTTCACTTTGATTGTGGCCCGCAACGCTTGGCTAATGGTAACTTCTATTTTGGTAGTAGAGAGCCAGATGCAATATACGAAGTAGATCATTTTGGAAATGTTTTGAATACTTGGGAGATGCCAGGATACGGGTTTCATCATGAAGCATTCGAAAAACCGAATGGTAATTTTTTGGTGTCTGTTGATAAAAATGATGCTAGTACTATTGAAGATTACATAATCGAAATCGATAGGAATAGTAAACAAGTTATACGAGAGTGGGATTTGAACATGTCTTTGGATAATAAACGAACCACCTTAACTGATAATGCTATAGATTGGATTCATGTAAATGGTGTTAGTTATGATGAAAGTGATGACTCCATCATCATTTCTGGACGAACGCAAGGTGTTATAAAACTAACAGCAAATAATGAAGTGATCTGGATTATGGGGTCACATAAGGATTGGGGTGTTGCAGGTAATGGAGAGGATCTAAACCAGTTTTTGTTACAACCATTAGATGCAGCAAGAACTCCTATTACCAATCAAGCGGTTTTAGATGGTGATGAGAATCATCTTGATTTTGAATGGAACTGTTACCAGCATGCAACAAAAGTGTTACCCAACGGAAACATTATCCTTTTTGATAACGGTCATAACCGAAATTTCATGGGAGCGGGCTCTTATAGCCGTGCAGTAGAATATAAAGTAGATAAAGAAAATGGTACTATTCAGCAAGTATGGCAATACGGTAAAGAGCGTGGTAATGAAACTTATTCTAGAATAGTCTCAGATGTGGATTATTTGGAAGTTGAAAACCATATGCTCTTTTCTCCTGGTGCTATTATTAGTGGAGAACGACCAGTAGGTAAATCTATTGAAGTGGACATGGCGAGTAATACTGTTATTTTTGAAGCTACGATTATTCCTCCTAAAGCGTTTGCTGATAAGATTACTTTTCACAGGACAGAAAGATTGTCTCTTTATCCCAATTAAGGTTGTTTTTTGGCATTTAGTTCAAAGTAATCTTATTTGAACGTAATATCTGTCTGTAAACAATAACTAATATACCAACTTCCTACAAATATGTAAAGTGCATTATTTTATGCCTTAATGATGTGTTACTATGAGAAATCGAGCCTGAGAAGTTGATGATTTCCAAAATATAGACAACCAATAATGAGTACTGTGCGTGGAATAAGATTGGAGCATCAGACACTAAATTTATTAATAAATTGAAAATAAGTCAATTAATATGTTGTAAATCCAAAAAAGCGCACCACCTTTGCAGAAATAATTTTAATTACATTACAATGAATAAAGGAACAGTAAAATTCTTCAATGACGCTAAAGGTTTTGGATTTATCACTGAAGAAGGTGCTAACAAAGATCACTTTGTACACATTTCTGGATTAGTAGACGAAGTTCGTGAAGGCGATGAAGTTGAATTTGATCTACAAGAAGGTAACAAAGGATTAAACGCAGTGAACGTAAAAGTTATCTAATACATATACTTTCAAGTTTAACAAAAAAGCTCATCACTTGTGATGAGCTTTTTTTGTTGTCTTTTTTTAATATACTCCGGGATGTTTTCTAGAGATTCCTTTGTTCAAATATAGTACTTGAAATATAATTTACTCTGACAGAATTATCATTTCGACAGTTTTTATAATTACTAAGTCATTACTTCGTACTGTAATTCTAAAAATTTGTGTCATGCTTAAAAAATATCCCATCCTTAAATGGATACTTATAGTCTTCGCCAGTTTAATTATGTTGCTTTTTGCTTTTGGATGGTGGTTTATGAGTTTATTGCCATCAGAAGAAATACATGCTAATATAACAATTACACAACCATCGGATTTACCATATTTGTCTCAAGATATCAAACCTTTGCGAGGAAAAATTTTAGCAGTAGTTACAAGTACCAATACAATGGGAAACACTGATAAAAGTACAGGTTATGAATTAACTGAATTATCCCGAGCGTATTATGTTTTTATGGCTAATGGTTTTGAAGTGGATATTGCGAGCCCCCAAGGAGGTGAACCTCCTGTCGTAATTGATGATGAAGACATGGGGAGATTTGACTATGCTTTCTTAAATGACAGTATTGCACAGTACAAAGTGAAACACACCATTCCTATACAGGATATTAATCCTGCAGAATACGAGGGAGTGTTTTTTGCCGGGGGAAAAGGAGCCATGTTTGATTTTCCAAAAAACAAGTCTATTCAATATATCGTACGAGACTTATATCAATCTAATAAGGTTATTGGTGCTGTATGTCACGGACCAGCAGCTTTGGTAAATGTTACTCTTGATAATGGACGTTCATTACTTGAAAACAAAACGGTGAGTGGTTTTACTAACAAAGAAGAATTATTACTCATTCCGGAAGCTGAAACCATATTCCCTTTTCTACTACAAAATAAACTGATAGCTCAAGGCGCACGTTTTGATGAAGGAGCAATGTATTTAGAGCATATTAGCCACGATAAAAAATTAGTAACAGGCCAAAATCCATGGTCTACATGGATATTAGCCGAAACGATGATTGAAGAAATAGGGTTTACACCAAAATATAGAGAAATCACCGCAGAAGAAAATGCCGTTAAGGTTCTAAAAATGTATGAAGAACAAGGATCTCAGCAAGCCAAAGAGTTAATTAAACAAATGATTTCTGTAGAAAACAAACCGCTGTTAAGAATACTTATTGCAAAGCATAGTATCATAGCCGCTATGCAAGGTAAACTTGGACGTTTTTTTAACCTTATTAGCTTGACATCCTATGCAAAAAGTATATCGAAGAAAAATAGAAACCCACGGAATTAAAAGGAATTTTGCGCTTTCTAAGAATTTTAAATATCCCTACATTTGAAAAAAATGAACCATTGAGTTTTTTAGATATAGTACTTGTTATTGTTAGTAGTGCCGGACTTTTGCATGGGGTTTTATTTGCCTTCTATTTGAGTGTTTTCAAAAAGAAAAAAACATTGACTAATCTTTTGTTAGGATGGATTCTTGTATTTATGGCATTTAGAATTGGTAAATCAGTGATGCTTAATTTTGGTAATGATTTAGAACCTGTATTTATTTTCGTGGGATTGGCATTTTTGTTATTAATCGGACCGCTTTTAAGGTGGTATGTTTTGGGGATGACACGTTCTAATTTTAAATTGCCCAAATATTATGTTTTAGAATTTGTTCCATTTGCTTTAGTTTTTGTAGCTAGTCTTTTTGTCACCAAGGAATGGTATGAAAATAGCAATTTCGTTATTATTATTTTTTCAAGTGGCCTTATTTTTATATATCTACATTTCATTTTCTATATAGCTTTGGCTTGGAAGGTTATGAAGTTTGCCAAAAAACAATACCAGAAAGAATTACGAACAAAATCCCAGAGAGCAGTATTCAATTGGTTACGTCTGGTAATTATTGGCTTTGTAGTTATCTGGGTGTCTTATGTGCTAAACTTGTTGGATGAAACGGTGCCTTATGTCATAGGTCCAATAGTATATTCAATAATCATTTATTTTTTAAGCTATAAAGCATTTCAACTCAAAGCCACAGATCTTGATGGTGAAGTATTTAAGGTTAATGATAACAACCTTCTGTTTAATAGGATCTCAACATTAATAGCAGATAATAAGTTATATCGGGAACCAGATGTATCTCTTACTAAATTAAGTAAGATGATAGGGAAAAGTACACAACTTACATCATCCGTTATTAATCAATATGCTAAGCAAAACTTTAATGATTTTATTAATTATTATCGAGTCCAAGATGCAAAGAAATTACTTTCAAATGTAGAAAGTGATATTTACACCATTTCATCAATTGCTTTTGATACTGGTTTTAGTAGTCTTTCTTCATTTAATAGTGCGTTTAAGAAATTTGAAGGCATGACACCATCTGCATACAGAAAAGATCAAGCATGATGTGTATAGTGAATAAATAGACTTTGGTTTTGAAGCCAGTGTAATTTGTAATATAATTTACTTGTGTTAAACAAACTATTGCTCTAATTGTAAGTCCTTTAATTTTAGAAATGTTACAATCGCTTCTTTTTCCTGTTCAGTAATATCTTTATTTTGAGTACGGTGTGCAATTCCTTCTAGGTTCTCCTGCGATAAAGAGGTATGCCAATTCACTCCTAAATCCAAATCGAAAACTTTTATAGCACCAGCTTTGTGAGAATCCAGAGTACTTTGATGGCAACTACCACAAAAAGTGATAAGGACTCCTCGAGTAATCTCGGAGCACTTGTCAAATGAGTTTTCATCAGATATTAATGGTTTTGAAACCTCTTTTGATTCTACCTTTGGAGGCACAATGTATTCTACTTTAGAGGTATTAGTATCCTGTACACAAGTATGCGCCGAGAACGCTACAAGTGCAAAAGAAAGTAGTAATATTTTAGTGTAATTAAGCATATCAATAGATCTCTTTAAGATACAATATTCTATCTTAAACTCATCTTAATTAACAGCTATTTATAACCAAAAGTGAGATTGGTCAAAAGCAAAGTTTTCAAAAGAAATCAAATTTTTGAGATTTATGCACCCCTATTTTAAAATAGAAAACAATGAGTGAACTACGTGGTTCTTGATCGTTTCGAAGACAAGCTACTAACAAAATATGTTTCAACTCATTTCTGAATAAAACATGATATGGCAATGCAATGTCATTTATAAACAAAGAATAAACGCCTAACTTTTCGATGTTGTTGGGCCAAAAATGACAGGGATCTCACTTTTCATACCGTTGTTTTGCACTAATACTGCCCGATTCAATTTCGATAAAATCTTGTCCATAAATATAATGCGTTCTTCAATTTCACTGTTTTCCCTTGTCAAGCCCAAAAATACAAGATCTACATACTTGCTCTTTGCTATTAGTATATCCAAGGCATTCTCTTTTGGTTTGGCCAAAATTACAATCACATTCGCATCAATTCGAGCTTCTCTAATTGAGAATCGAATATGGTGTTCTAAAATTTGTTTTTCTTTTTCTGAATGAGTAACAGAGAAAATACGAATCGTGGATTTCCTCCATTTACTATTTAGTTGGATCAAATAAGCGAGTAGGACCATTAGATCACCGTTATTCTCTTGTCCTCGCCACCATATATCAATCCGTTTCTTTACCTTCTTCGGAAAAGGTTTGTTAATATGAGCGATTAAGATGTTCTTACCAGATCGAGCTAACTCACTGATAATCTCTAATTCCTTTATCTTACCACTTTCAGTAGAAGACCATCCAAAAACCACAGTATTGGTCTTGATCCCCGCAATCCCATGTCCCGCTGCTACCTGATTCATACCATATTTAAGGTCGGTCACCACATGTACTTCTGTAAGTGCTTGAAAACCATATAAATTCAAGTCTTTCTGCATTTCGTGGGCAACTTCGTTTCGTAAGGGAAGTTCATCTTTATCTTCTGGGGTGATCAGTTTAGAGATGGTTAATAATCCACTGTTTTGTCCAAGCATTTCAGTGAACCGGACTAATTCTATATGTTCCTTTAAATCACGGATGAATAATATAATTATGGGCCTCCAATTTCTCGGATGCATTTTTTTTGCATTCAATCTAAGTAGGGAATATCGTCCTAGATACATCCAAATTCCAGTCGAAGCATCGCCCCATTGTTGTTCTAGTTTTTTATTCATGAGATATATGAAGATAATTAGCTCCAGTCCCAGAGCAAATGCAAACGCAAATGGATTGATTAGCCACATCACTAACATAGCCGCAATGGCACCCAATATAGAAATATACCATGGGGCATCAATGGTAGGTCTGTAAGAGGGTTCTTTAATCAGCTGCTCGATGGCGGCACTCATATTCACCGCAACATATAAGGTAAGAAACAGGACCGAAACATATTGAGCGATAGTATTAAGTCCTCCCAAAAATACTGCACTCACGGCAATGGCTCCGCTAGTCCAGGTAGCAATAGTAGGCTGTCCGGATCTGGAAAGCTTTGCCAGAAATTTTGGAACTAAACCATCCATCGACAAAGCTTGTAGAATCCTCGGTCCACCTAATATACTTCCGAAAGCAGAAGACAAAACCGCGCCCCAGACTGCTGGGTATACAATCCATGGCCCAAAAACAGCTAATCGTGTCCATATCGTAACGCCAGCTTCAGGATCGGTCATTTGCTCTATAGTCAATGCTCCTGTTATGGCTAATAAAAGCGGGATAATGAGATAGATAATGGCGCCCGAAACAACGGCGCTCAAGGTTCCTCTTGGAATTGATTTCTGCGGGTCCTTTAAGTCTCCGCTCATGCCCACCCCAGCAGTAAATCCTGTAACCGCAGGAAAAAAAACAGCAAATACGTACCAAAACCCTTCAGGAGCCGTTCGATAGGTAGCTTCTGTAATGGGAGATTGCAAGTCTTTGCTTAATACACCAATCACCAAGGCCAGAATTGAGATTCCTACTATAATCATAATCGGAATTTGGGAATGCAATACAAGCTTCGCACTCTTTCCGGAGAGTACCGTAATAATAACAATAAAACCAATAGTTATCAATTGCAATGTATACGAAGGAAGTTCTACACCAGTGATAGGTAAAAATGTCAAGATTGCTTCCGAAAGACCGTAGCAATAAAAAGTAACACTTAGTGTCCTGCATAAATAAAGTGGTATTCCAATTGCTCCTCCTGGTTCTAACCCCAAGCTTCGTGAGATCATGAAATACTCTCCGCCCACACCCACTTTAATATTGGTCGCAATAGCAGATGCACTCAATCCTGTAATAAAAGTGATCGAACTAGCAATTAAAACAACGATTATGGTTTTAATCAAACCCAAGTTACCTAAAACCCAACCAAAACGTAGATACATAATCAGTCCTAGTATCGTAAGAATACTAGGCATGTAGACCCCTAGGAAAGTACCAAACTTATGGGCAGACTGAGATGATCTCGGTTTTCCAGTCATTAGATCTTGGTTATGTTAAATATTACCAATTAAAAGTTAAAGCTGTATTAAAGATAAAAGAAAAATAGCAGAGTTACAGCCTTAAAATCTATATACTACGTTGGCATGTAGATATTATCTTATATCAAACATGGTATCGGCTGTTTTACTCTATAAATAGATTTTGTACTAAAATGTACTTGTGTGTCGCCTACCCTGAGATAACTGGAGGATCATTTTGCATGAGTACACATAATTTTGAAGTTAAGAGCCTTTAAAAAAGTTAGTGAAGCACTTGTTATAATAGTTGATGACAGTAGGGGAGTGTATAATGTGTGTGGCATGAAATTAATAAGTTACGAATCTAATTCCTTATTACTCAATATAACAGGTAATTATATAAAAAGAGCCGACTAAAGTTATTAATCGACTCATTTTTTTACTGTATAAGTATTACACATTACTACTTTAATTTTACTCCACTAAAAATCTCTGTTTCGTTGGATAACCCAAGTTTATCACGCAACACCTGACCTGCTTGAAGACCCGCAATGATAGCTCCCTCGTAATAACCCACATTCACACCAAAATTAATCCAATCCCCGGTGAGGATAAGGTTATCAAAGCCAGATTCATTCTCTTTGAGACGGTATTTGTTGGAGCCAGGAAGCGATAACGTATATCTATCTGTTGGGTTTACATTTGCACGAAAAAACTGGGTTTTTAGTCTACCATAGTTAGTTTTGGCAGTTTTTGAAAAATCATGGATTACATCCAACTTCATTCCTTCAGGATACTCCAGGGTAGTAGCATTCGGAAAAAACCAACCCATTTTATCCCTTAGCCATTGTTCTGAAACACGCATGATACGTTCCAGTTGCTCGTGAGGATACTTATGATCTGAGAATGGAGGTATCACTTCGGGATCAAGAAATGATCCTGTATAATAAATCAATACACCGGGTTCATTCTCATTCCAATCTTCATAGGGTAATACCTGTGACATATCTATAAATGAATACTGGGGGTCAGCATAAGTGACTAAGTTGGGCAATGATCCTTCAGGAAAACCCCAATCGGGTAAATTCATCCCTAACTCTTTTAGTGTAGGTTTAATCCATAATTGCATAGACATGGTGGGGATGCTTTTAACATGATTATACATGTTCTGCCATGCGATATTCTTATCAATAATTTCTTTACAAATACCTTCGTCACCACCCAAAACATCAATAGGAATTCCTAAAATCACGTAATCAAAATCTTTACCTTTTTCTAAAGAAACCTGACCTATATTTTCCCAACCACACCAAGATTCTTCAAGATCATATTTACCTTTTTTAAGTTCCTCAGCTTGTTGATCATCAATTTGGGCATAAAGTGGTTCTCCTGGCCATACATCTAGGCCTTTCAACTTATAGGTGGGGTTGTAGGTGCCGTTTTTTAATGTAACCTGTTCGGCCATAGATACCTTTTTTATTTCTCCAGAATCCGAGTAGTGGACCTGCTCAACTTTATGGAAGAATTTGAATTGTACACCTCTATTTTTAAGTGCCAAGTAAATAGGAGTGATCATCGTATCTGCAGTTCCTGCTTTAAATTTCCAAACGAAAGACCCTTTGTAGCCTGCTGAGTTTGTTAGAAAATGAAGCCCAACCCCAGCAGCCAAACTACCTTGTTGATCTGGTCCTGTTAAGTTATGAAATGTTCCTGTATAAAGAAATCTAACCATAGCAGAACTCAATAATCGTTCACTTGCTCCATGGTTTTTAAGCCATTTACGGTAATCCAAATCATTTATACGTTCATAATCCAACTCATGCGTTTCTGGATTATATACATCTTCAAATGTTCCCTTCATATTGACAAGACCGAATTCTACAAATACCGTTAGCCAATAGAAATATTCGTTGTGTTCTGCAATTGAATCAATTAGCTTAGCCACCCATTTAGATAGTAAATGGAGTAGTTCTTTGATCAGGGAGTGATGATCTTTTCGTTGTGCATGATCGTGATCCTCACTAGTTAAATTTTGAACTAATTCAGCTACATAATTCAACAACTTTTCACCCTCATGCTTGAAAACTTTGTCCTTTATAAACCTTTCAAATTTAGATTTAAAACTTGCCCAAAGTGGATGATGATCAGGTGTTTTGATTTCTTTTGCAGATTCAGAAGCCATATCCATTAGACTACCTTTGTTAGGATCTGTACCAAACAAAATTTCAGCGATTAGACCAACTGCCTTGTGAATAATAGCCGAAAAAGGTAAGGGTCCACCTTGACCAGGTATATATTCATTAGATGGAAAAATAATATTCTTTTTAATCCATTGATTTGTCTTAGGATCAAAGTGGGTGAGTAGCGTGGTATCTTCCCTGTCAAAAGCATCTTCCCAGGATTTAAAGGGACTATCGGGCATTAAATTATGCTTTTCACATTCTTTATAAGAGTCCTGTATCAAACGAAAAGCATTTTCATACCATCCCTGAGCAATATGAATACCATGCTCTTGAATCCTTTCGTTTGGTCCTCTGCCGGTAGCTGTTTTACCTCCAAGTCTCCAACCCATTTGATAGATGGTGATATCATAATCATCTTGCCAGTTTTTGTAGGAGCTCAGCTCATAAGCCGCGGTAAGCGATGACATACCACTGCCTAGTATGGCAATTTTCTTTTTGTTTTTTTCTGAGTTTTGCATTGATTTGTTGGTTTTAAGAAATAGGAAATTTTTTGGTTGTTAATTTTTTATTGAAATGTGCTGAACTGAATTCACTCTGACTAATAGGGTAGATGGGTTGGTTATTTTTGGCAAACTTCATCACTATTGAGGAGTTGTTCCATTTGGCGGCTTCGGTATATAACTTGTCCAAATGTGGTAATATCAAAAGGGTATCAAAAATGTCTTCAACGAACCCCATGAAATTACGTGCACGATGAGTCACGTACTTAATGTCTTTTTTTGACATTGGATAATGGTCGGGATAAAAAGCTTTTACACCTGTTATTATAGCAACGGCACATCCTCTAGGGTTCGCAAATATTTTGCCTAAAATTCCGAAACTCACGCCTTCAACCATCGACTGCGCAAAAAGTAAGCGATAGAGTACGATATTCATAAAAAACTGTTCATAAATACTTTCTTTATACCCCAATTTATCAGCTACCTGGTACCCTGAAATTATACTAGAGTTATGGGCTCGATACCATGAACATTCATTGGGGGTATTGATGTAATCAAGCCAAAAATTAACCGGAACTGGTAAATCATGAAATGTGTCACCAGATTCTTTGATTAACTGGGCAAGTGTGGCTACATAAAGAAAATGACTATTGACCTCTCTCCACCACGGACTTCCAGGATGAGAGCTGTTTATGGGATTGAGCGTACCTCTTCTTATTTCCCAGTCAATAAATGCTAGTTCAGAATTTCCAAGACCTTCGTTTCCTTTAGTTAAAGGATCTCCATATTTTTGATAGAATTTATATCGCAATAGGTAACGGCCCTGAGGATTATTGGATACGCCAAGTACAATTCCTTTGGCTTTTTCCTGAAGTATTTCAAGTTTGTTCATATATTAGTGAAAAGGTTTATAAACTTACAAGTTAAATTGTTAAATACCATAAATATTTTTAGTAAATTCAAGAAGTGATTTTTATAAAATTTCCCCATATTAAGCATTAAGAATGACAATTTATTTCAAATACTACTTAGGGTTCTTATCGATTATATTACTATTTCCTCTTAATGTATTTAGTCAAACAATGGTTCTTCTAGATGATTCTACAGAATTACATGATATTGGAAACCAAACCTATTATTTGGAGGACGCCTCTCTCGGATTATCCATAGAAGAAATCATAAATGGTAATCTACAGACTAAGTTTAAAGCCTATTCTCAGGAAACCATAAATTTTTCTAGTACTGCTTCTGCTTATTGGCTAAAATTCAAAGTTACTAAGGCAAAACCGGGTAATTTTTACCTGAATGTCGGCTCCGCTTATATTGATTCTATATCGCTCTATGAATTTGATGATTCAAACAAACTTATTTCTACCAGACATACGGGGGATGATCTCCCTTTTAATAGTAGAGAAATTGAAGTGGGTAATTATCTATTCGACCTCGATTTTGATTTACATAGTACACGTACTTTCTATCTTAGGGTAAAAAGTGATCAACCTTTGTTTTTCCTTCTTCGAGTCGGTACACTACCTAACTTTTTAGCCTATGAGCATGATTTAGACTTTCTGCAAGGGATCTATTTTGGGTTTATGCTGATGATTTTCCTTTATAATCTCTTTTTGTATTTTTCTACCAGAGAAAGAATATATCTCTACTATATAGCCTATGTATTCAGCATTACATGGTTTATGGCGTCAGTATTTGGTTATTTCTTTGAATACTTTTGGCCCAATATTCCTATTATTAATCAAATAGTTGTCGTGAGTTCTGGATTGACAATGATCACGGCTACTTTATTCACCCAAAAATTTCTAAATACCAAAGAATCTGGTTCTATTATGCACAAGGGTTCTATGGTGTTTCTTGTTATAGGTATTTTGGTATGTGCTCTAGTTTTGCTAGGTTTTAAAATAGAAGGGCTGAAATTAGCTCAAGGTGGTCTCCTAATCATGGCGGTATACTTTCTTATTTTAGGTATTCGATTTAAGTTAAAGGGGTATCGCCCTGCTAAATATTACTTATTGGCATGGGGAGCTCTTATTATAGGTATTTTCTTTGCTATCCTTGAATCATTGAACATCACTTTTGTAATGACGTATTTAAATGCGATGCAGATTGGTTCTGCACTAGAAGTCTTACTGCTTTCATTTGCGTTAGGTGATCGGATTAATATGTACAAAAAGCAAAAAGAAGATGCACAATTAGAAGTGCTGTTAGCAGCCAAAGAAAATGAAAGATTAGTACAAGAACAAAATGTAATACTTGAAAAGAAGGTTACAGAACGAACCGCAGAGGTAGCTATTAGAAACGAAGAACTAGTTAACCTGAATAAGGAAAAGGATATGCTGGTAAATGTAGTTGCCCACGATCTTAGAACCCCTTTGAGTCATATAAGATTATTAATACAATTAATTGATGTTACATCTTTAGACTTGACTGAAGATCAGGTTTCTTACTTAACGGAAATTGACAACTCAGCAGATCGCCTCTCACAGATGATTGGTCGTATCCTGAATATACACGCTTTAGAGACAAATCGAGTAAAATTAAAGAATCAAGTTATTGATTTGTTAGAATTGGTTAACTATGTTGTAAGGTGTTTCCGTCTTACGTCTGAAGATAAAGAGATTGAAATAACTACTATATCCGAACCGGGGAATCATTTGGTAGAAGTGGACAAAAATTATACGATCCAAGTGTTAGAAAATTTGGTCTCTAATGCCCTCAAGTTTTCTGAGAGAGGTAGTAAAGTGTTCCTAAATGTAAAATCTGAGAATAGGAAAACATATGTTACGGTTGAAGATCAAGGCCCAGGTATTAGCAAAGAGGATCAAAAGAAACTATTTGGTAGATTTCAAAGACTTAGTGCACAGCCTACAGAAGGTGAGGCATCTATTGGGCTAGGATTATCCATCGTAAAAAAATATATCGAAGCCATGAAGGGCGAAATTTATTGTGAAAGTGAATTAGGCGTAGGGACCAAATTTATTATTTCTTTTGATTCTAAAGACCACTTAGAAAAAGTTGAACCTTAATATTCATATTAAAAGAATAAAACAGATATTCCAATATCCATAAAAAAATCATCCTTTGTGTTTTAATTTCTTCTCTTATATTCACTTCATGTTCGGCCTACTTATTACCATAACGTGTTGTTATTATCTTCATGGCATCTTGCCACCAATATTGAAGGTCCTGTGGACTTTCTGAATATTATCACATATTCTATAATATATTTACTTGTCTAGAACCCTAGGTTATCACACTTCGCTAACCCATAATTTTAAAAGTTTTCCAGTAAAAAACTAACTCGAAATACAATACAACATTAAACAATTTTTAAAGCCTTTACGTTAATTGATATAAGAAGAGATTTTGATAAAATCATAGATTATTATGTGTAAAATTAACACTTATTCAGTAAATCAGTTAAATTTATGAGATAAATTAGGGATTAACATTTTTTTTGTTAAAATACCAACACATCTATTATGCATGTATAGTATTTTAGATAAAATATTTAACACAAACTCTTAATACTTTAAAATGAAAACTCAACTAACGCTTACAAAAAGATCTTTGTGGCTTTTGGCCATTACATTTATAACTACTGTTGCTATGCATGCACAGCAGGTTATTAATGCAACATTACAAAATGATGGAAGAACAAGACAATATCGGTTGTATGTTCCCGCAAGTTACGATGCTAGTAAACCGGCTCCTCTAATTTTAAATTTCCATGGTTTTACAAACAATATTGATACACAATACAACCAAAGTGATTTTAGGCAACTAGCTGAAGACAATCAATTTATATTCGTAACACCTCAAGGCCTTGGAGGTTTTTTCTCGGGATGGGCAATAAACAATAGTTTTGGTGGTAATGAAGATGATTTGGGATTTTCAGATGCCCTAATTAATAAAATTCAAGAAGATTTTAATATTAATGAAAAACGGATTTATGCAACTGGATTTTCAAACGGCGGCTTTTTTAGCTATAGACTAGCCTGCGAGTTAAGTCCAAGAATTGCAGCTGTGGCTTCTGTAGCAGGTAGTATGACAAGAATATGGATAGACAGAGGACAATGTCAACCACAACACCCTACTGCTGTATTACAAATAACTGGTACTAATGATAATGTTATCTCTATAAACGGTAACGGATCTAATGAACCTATACAGGATGTTATGGAATATTGGTCAAGTGTTAACAATGGAGACCCTACACCAGAAGTTATTCAATTAGGAGGGGGATCTACACGTTCTATTTGGGATAATGGTGATAATGGTACGACAGCAGAATTTATTAGAGTTCAAGGAAAAGGACATAGCTGGAATGGTGGAAACGTAAACACCTCTCAAGAAATCTGGAAATTCTTTTCTCGATTTGATATCGACGGAGAAATAGATCCAACTACAACGCCTCCTACAGGTGAAACTTGTTCAGGAGATATATCTTCTTTTCCTTACAGCGAAAGTTTTGAAAGCAATATAGGGCAGTGGTCACAGTCAAGTAATGATGACCTAAATTGGACCAGAGATTCTGGTGGTACCCCTTCTAGTAATACGGGACCCTCTAATGGAGCAGATGGTAGTTTTTACCTTTATGTAGAGGCTTCTGGTAATGGTACGGGGTTTCCTAATAAAAGAGCCATACTTAATTCTCCATGTTTAGATTTTACAGGAATAGACTCACCAAGACTTAACTTTCAGTATCATATGTTTGGTAGCGCTATTAATAATTTAACTATTGAGGTAAGAACTAATAATCAAGGAGACTGGACAAGTGTATTTAGTAGAAATGGTAATCAGGGTAATATCTGGAATGCAGCAGATGTTGATCTTGCTGCTTATGCAGGAAATGATAGTGTGCAATTACGATTTAATGTAGTTACTGGTTCTGGTAATAGCGGATGGCAAAGTGATATTGCTATCGATGCTGTAACTATCCAGAACGGTTCTGTAGATCCAGGGCCAGCATGTGATAGTATTAATTTTAATGACTTTACAATCACTTCTTTTTCTAATCAAGATAATGCAGGAAATTTCTCTATAGAAAATGGTGGAGACGCTTTATCGCTATCTAATAATACATGGAAATATATTGGTCTTGATTACACAGTAACGGCTAATACAGTTATTGAGTTTGATTTTAGTAGTACATCCCAAGGAGAGATTCATGCTGTAGGGTTTGAAAATAATAATACATTAACTTCTTCACGTTATTTCAAAGTACATGGTACTCAAAATTATGGGGTGACTAACTTTGATAACTATGCAGGAGGTACTACTACGTATGTAATTCCTGTTGGAAATTTTTACACAGGAGCTATGGATAGATTAGTATTTATAAATGATAATGATGGTGGCTCAGGAAACAACTCTATATTCTCTAACGTTAAGATTTATGAAGGATCTTGTGATGGATCGCTAGTAGTAGAAAGATCTGGTTTTGATAGAGAAACTGCAATTTTAGGTACTGAAGATGAAGGAGTAACTTCTTTTACGGCTTTGTATCCAAATCCGACAAGTGATCAATTTTCTCTTAATATAAACTCAAAAAGCATTAAAGAGATACGGGTTACTATATATACGACATTAGGACAGAAAAAATATGAAACTAGATTAAATCCTGGTGTAAATAATTTCTCTGCCAACAGCTTAGCGCTTGCTCATGGGATTTACATTGTAAAAATTCAATCTGAGGGCGAGGAAGATATTGTGAAAAAATTAGTTGTTAATTAATAATTTATTTGACTACAATTAATGACCAAAAGATGCTTCAGTTTAATAATTGAAGCATCTTTTATTTTATAGTAGTTTAAGTAATATAAAACTATATGTAGTCAACTTAGGTGGTCATTTACACAATAGTTATTAAAAAAGAATAGGGGAATGTTAGTTTTTAGGCAAACAAGTATATGGAATGGGGTTTTATCTTTATTTAGGAATACAAAATCAAAAACACCCCCATCATAATACCAAATAACGGGACTAATTTTTTACGCTTATTTTTTTCTTTAAAGATAAGACCGCCAACTACAACAGCAATTAGTATTTGACTTCGTTTTATAGCAGATAGTAGCATGATTAGTGCATCAGGATCCTGCAAGGCTTTAAAATAGAAATAATCTGCAGCTTGCAATAAAATACCGACAGCAATAATGGTCCACCGCCATGTAAATGCTTTTCGTTTTTCAGCATAAGGAAACCATGTAATAGTTAAGATAACTAGTAAAATTAGTATAGTATATACACAAAACCAAAATTGTAAGGTTTGTGGGTTTAAACTTAAATTCTGAATTAAAAATTTATCATACAAACCACTACTAGCGCCTAAAAAAGTGGCACCAATAATGGCAAATATCCATTTATTACGTTTAAAATTCAGTCCTTCTTTTTTCCCAATTCTAGAATATAAAATCACAGAAAAAATAATTAAGAAAAACCCTATCCATTGGTATAAATTAGGGCTTTCTTTATAAATGATTATGGCACCAATAAAGGTGAAAAACGGTCCAGCAGAACGTATTGGAGTTACGATTGTGATAGGTAAATGTTTTAAAGCTTGATATGCCAAAACCCAGGAACTAGCCATAATAGCAGACTTCATAAAAATAAAGCCATGCGTTTTCCAAGATATATCCTGAAAATTATAACCATTATCTAATGCATAGTCAGGGTAAAAAATAGACAACAGATAAAATGTGGCTACAAATAAAAATCCACTAGAAACGGTACCCAGAAGTACCGGGAAGACTTCATTTCCTTGTACTGCATGTTTTTTACATAGATTGTGTAATCCCAAAAAAAGTGCTGCCAATAGGCCCAAATACATCCACATGGCGCGAATATAGTTTTTTAGGCCATTTTGTAATTATAATACTTAATGATTTTTAAGAATTTTAATGTGTACATATTTAATTTTATAGGGGCTTAATAACTTGACCCAACTAATCAATTATGCACAGTTGTTGGATATGGCGCTGGATAATGATGATTTTTTAAGGCCAAAACCTTTCTAGAGCCCTATAAGATCAATTCTACGACATGATCATAGGGCTACAGTATTATAATATAGTATGTTTTAATTTTTTCTAACTTTTTTACCTCTTACAGGTTCACCTTTTTCCAGAAATGCATCATCTTCATAATAATTTGTAAATTGAATAGGAAGCCCAACACCATTATTTGGACTCTCTGATGCTGTTTGCAAGTGATAATGTAAATGTGGTTCAGTAGAATTTCCACTATTTCCAGCTTTTCCAACTTCTTGACCTTTCTCAACAGTATCTCCTACTGACACAATTATAGAATTCTTTTTAAAATGTGCCATTACAGAAACTTCACCGTTTAAATGATCTATAATAATATAATTACCTCCAGGTTGATCTCTATTAAGAGCCCCAGGAATATTATCTTCAATATTGTTTTCCATAGCTATTATTTTTCCATCACCTGGCGCATTTAGGCGTTTGCCAAAACAATAATAATCTTCATTTTGAGTACCATTTCCGGTAAAAGAAGTCCTATTTACTACTTGTAGAATGTCCATAGCATATCTCTCTTTACGACTATAAAAATGTTGATTCTGTATAACTGATCTTCCTCCCCAAACTACATACCATTCGTTTTCAAATGGTAGTTCTAATTCTGTTATAGTTTCATAATTAAGGTAATTTTCTTCATCTAGTTGTCCTTCATCTCCTATTAATGTATCTGTACAAGAGGTTAGCACTAAAACGGACACTATAAAGAATGTATTGATCAATAGTTTTATATATTTCATAATTAAAATTTAAAATTAATGCCTAGGTTAATTTGATGTTGCAATTCTCTATACGCATTAGAAATTTGAAGCCTATCGTAATTAAAATTATAGTTTAATTTTATGTCGAAATGATTAGAAAGTTTGTATTTATATTCAGTACTCCATAAAACACTTTGATAACGTTTTAATGAATACAAATTTTCTTCGAAAGTCGAAGTTCTCCACATCATAAAAGGAAGTGTTAGTTTAGAGGATAGTGATTGTTTTTCATCTATCTTAAAAGTAAAACGACCAGCTATTCCGAGTTTTTGTTGAAAATCATAAAGGTCCCATTTAAAATAGGAAGACACACTGGTTTGTGATTGTAAACCAAAATATATCGCAAACTTATTTTTATTATAAATTTGTTTTAAATAGGAAAAATTCAGTACTATTTTAGAATAGTCATCTACATTGAGTGCTGGAATTAAATCTGACTTTAATTCTGAGTTTAAATAATCTAACTGTATTTCAAATAATTTTTCTCTTTTACTAATTCGGGAATATTTTAATTGATGATATAATCCGTTATAATCATAACGAGAAAGAGGAGCAAATTCAAGATTTTTTAAAGTGCCAGAATTGTAGCCCGTTGAGAATTCAATGCTATTTTTTTTAGTATTGGTATCTGTTTGAGAAAATCCAGTAGTATAAGAAAGTACAAGAATTGAAATTAAAAATAACAGTTTTCTTTTCATAGAAAGTGGCTTAAGTAAACAAGAAAGTATTAATTAATAAAGAGAACTTAACTAAGATTTTTATAGGAGTAATTGTAGGCAGGAAGTTATTCTACGATTCCAAAGGCCTCATTAAAGCCTTGTATAACAAAATCATTAATAGTTTCATCGTGATCTGCATTACCAGCGATTATGTTCACGTTTTTAGACTGTAAAAATTGAACTTCTTCATCTGTAAGTCTACCAACAGCTTGGTCTGTTTCCCCATAAATATAAGTGATTTTAGATAAGTCGTCAAAAGTATTCAGAAGTTCAGTATATCTATTCATTGCTAATCCAGCGGCTAGTCTATCCATATTTCTCAGGGTTACATCTACACCTGCTTCCTGGTCAACTATGGGGTTAATTCCGTTTTCAAAATACCCAAATCTTCCTTCAGAAAATCCTTGCCAGATAATATCATTCATATCTAATCTTCCTACCATAATTAAATAGTTATCGGCTACATCTATTCCTTTTTTTGCAATAAGTTCTTGTGCGATAAAAGCACCAAATGAAATTCCTAGAACGTAAACCGTTCTACCTTGGTCTTTAAAGTATTTAACGACCTTATATAGTGTTTCTACACTTTCTGCATTATAGCTAACAGCCTGATCTAAGGTTATATCAGTGCCGTCTAATATGCTTGGATTTAATGTTTGTGCTTGGTGTACATTTACGGCTAAAAGATTGGTGGTATTAAAAATTTGAAAAATTTCGTCAACTTCACCAGTACTGAGTTCTGTATCGGGACCACCCTGTGCATTGATTAGAACTATAGGAGCATTTTGGTCTCCTCTAAAATAAATTAAATCTTTAATTTCTTGCAATATTTCAAGAACCGTTGTAGGAGACTGTTCATCATCATTAGAACAGGATAGGATCACGATTGTGAAAAAGGAAACTAGAATTAAAATTGTTTTTTTTACCATTACTTTTATTTTTTAAATTGAAAGTATAAAACTGTTTTTATTTATTTTCAACGTTTTCTTTTTAAAATGTTCTGTGCCAAAATTCAACACATTCTTCCGAAGTAACTACCCCTTAAAAAGATAAAAATGTCTGCTATCATTTTTAAACTTTGCAGTAAAACAACAGAAAAAGAAGTTCGAGAACATAATAATTTGATAACCGTTGAATAGTTAATGATGAACGTCGAAAAAACGTTAACACAAATAAATTATGCTTTCCTTTGTTTAAAATATTCAACATGAATAGACCCACAATAGTACTAATTGTTGCAGGACACGTATTGTTTTGGTTATTAAATTACTGGTTTGTTGCTATTGGATCACAACTTAATTGGAATGGTTTTACATATGCTTCAGGTAGTCTAGCATATGCTTATGCTTATGGACTTTTTTTTAATGCCCTTTTATTTTATACACAAGTATTTTGGTTATTCCCCAAAATATATGTCTGTAATAGAAAGGTGAAATTTTATGTGCTTTCTATTGCTGTAATTATTGCAATTTCTCTTATTGAGACCTATGTTGATTATATATTTCATGGAATTTACAATATAAATGAACCATTAGTAGGAAGTTTTAATGCAAATTCAATATTTCACATTATATACAGTATCGCTGGCTTTTACTATATACTTAAATTTGAGCACAAAAAAACTAAAAAAACAAACCAAAAGCTTTTAGAAGAAACCTACAAATCAGAATTAAAGTATTTGAAAGCACAATTGAATCCTCATTTTTTATTTAATGGAATAAATAGTGTCTACCATTTAATTGGAAAAAATGATGTACTGGCCAAAGAAACTTTACTTCAATTTTCTGGACTGCTACGCTATCAATTATACGAAAGCAGCACTCATATTTTATTAGAAAAAGAACTAGATTATGTATTAAAATATATCAAAATTGAAGAGACTCGAAGAGGTTCGGATATTCAATTAGATTATCATATAAAATTAGAGAATCCTACAATGAAAATAGCACCTTTGTTGTTGATTCCTTTTATAGAGAATGCCTTTAAGCATTGTAGTAATCATGAGGATAATAGTACGAATTTGATCGAAATAAAAATTGAAGAAGCAGGAGGGAGCCTTACTCTAAATGTTACAAATAGTTATGATCAGCAAATTAATGAAAATACAGCAGGTGGAATTGGATTAACCAATGTGCAAAAACGATTAACATTATTATATCCAGATACACATCAGCTCAAAATCAATAAGGAAATGACCAATCATATTGTGGATCTATCTATTACCTTATAAACTTAAAAAATGAAACAACTTAACTGTCTAATCATCGATGATGAACCTATAGCCCGAGAAGGTATAGCCGACTATTGCAAAGAGGTTTCATTTTTAAAGGTTATCGCGTTATGCAAAAATGTATTGCAAGCAAATCATTACATAGAAAGTAATCAAATTGATTTAATTTTTCTGGATATTAACATGCCTATAGTTTCAGGTATGGATTGGTTAAAAGACTTAAAAAACTCTCCTTCGATCATTATGACTACGGCATACGAAGAGTATGCTTTAGAAAGTTTTACCTATAACGTAATAGATTATTTGGTTAAACCCATTTCTTTTGAGCGTTTTTTACAAGCCGCCAATAAAGTACATAAGTATCAAGACCATAACATTGAAACAGAAGTATTGTTTTTAAAGAGTGAAAAGCAGCTCAAAAAAGTGAATATAAATGATATTCTATTTGCAGAAGCTATGCAAAACTATATAAAAGTTGTAACCCTTACAGAGTCTATAATTACACATATGTCTTTAAAAAGTTTTAAAGATCAATTACCAGATTATTTTATACAAACCCATAAATCGTATGTAGTATCCAAATATAAAGTAGATAAAATTATAGACAATCAAATTAGTATTGGAGACTATAAAGTACCTATAAGTGTACGTTTAAAAAAAATGGTTTTGAATAGTTTTTAAATCATGCGAATGTTTTTTGACTAACAATCCATAAAACAAGGAAGTAATAAGATTTGATCAGGCCATTATTTTATAACCTTTTCCAAAACGGTCCACACATTGTTGGCAAGGATCCTTTGTCCCTCTGCAGTAGGGTGGATGCCATCTGCCTGATTTAGTTCTACGATACCACCAACATCTTTTAATAAAAAGGGGATTAGTTCTAGCTTGTTCTTCTGGGCCAGATCAGGAAAAATTGCTCTGAACTCAGTAATATATTCAAGTCCCATATTTGGAGGTAACTGCATACCGGCCAATATGATGGTTGTTTCAGGATTTTTCTTTCGTACCGTATCGATAATGGCCTGAAGGTTCTCTTGTGTTTCGGTTAAGGGAACCCCGCGTAATCCGTCATTGGCGCCTAACTCTAATATAAAGACATCAACTTTTTGATTGAGTACCCATGTTATGCGGCTTCTTCCTCCTGCTGTAGTTTCTCCGCTTAGCCCTGAATTAATGACCGTGTACTGTAAACCTAAAGAATCAAGCTTAGTCTGGAGTATGGCGGGATATGCATCATTGATGTCATCCAGTCCATAGCCCGCTGTTAGACTATCTCCAAAACAAAGAATGGTTTTTGTAGTCGTATTATTGGTAGTAGTATTGCTATTTTCAACAGATTCTTTTTGTTTACTTGTTTCTTTTTTAACCGTATTATCTCCACAAGATAGCAGCAAACTAAAAAATAAAAAATAACAAAACTTTAAGGAAATCTGCTTATAACCACTATATAAATTTGAAACCATTTGCTTACTTTTCATGTTTAGCATTTCCTATAGAATTAATTGAAAATCAATATGCCAAAGATATTAAAGATTCATGAGCTGGAGAAAACTTATAGCAGTGGTTCAAAAAAACTTAAGGTCTTACACGATATTTCGTTTGAGGTTGAAAAAGGGGCTACCTTTTCTATTGTAGGTCCTTCTGGAAGTGGTAAAACCACCTTACTCGGGCTTTGTGCAGGATTAGACTACCAAGACTCTGGCACTGTTGAACTATGTGGTCAGAATCTGCAAGAACTAGATGAAGATGAACGTGCGCAGTTAAGAAATAAAGAGGTGGGATTTATATTTCAGGATTTTCAATTGTTACCCACATTGACTGCGCTGGAGAATGTGATTGTGCCCTTAGAGTTACAAGGAGTTAAAAATGCTGCTAAACAGGGTATGGAATTACTGAAAAAGGTAGGACTAGCGGATCGTTTTCACCACTATCCCTCGCAATTATCCGGAGGAGAGCAGCAACGTGTAGCGTTAGCTAGAGCCTTTTCAAATTCGCCTTCTATCTTATTCGCCGATGAGCCTACCGGAAATTTAGATGAGGAGACTGGAGAAAAAGTAATACAGCTCCTTTTTGAATTGAATAAGGAAGCCGGAACTACTTTAGTGATTATCTCTCACGATCTTGACCTGGCAAACAGAACACAACAGATCCTTCGATTAAAGGGTGGGAAAATTATAACCAACGAGAGAACTCTATCGCAGTGATTAAGAAGCATTCATATTCAAAAGCTGGCATTTCCTGGCTAATAAAGATGGCATGGCGTGATGGAAGGGCCAGTATTTCAAGGCTATTGCTATTCATGGCGTCGATCATTCTTGGTATTGCTGCCGTGGTTTCGATACAATTATTCAGTGAAAATGTAAAACAAAATATCGAGCGTCAATCCAAAGTATTAATGGGTGCCGATTTTATTATTGATAGCAGGCAACTCCCCAATGAAAAAGTACAGGCCATCATTGACTCTTTAGGAGCAGACGCCTATGAAGTTAACTTCCCGTCCATGGCAGCATTTCCAAAAAATGGGGCTGCCAAATTGGTACAAGTACGAGGTATGGAAGGTGCCTTCCCGTTCTATGGAACCTTAGAAACAGAACCTAGCGCGGCAGCTGCTGAGTATCAACAAAAAGGAGGAGCGTTAGTAGATGCCACCCTAATGCTACAATACGATATCAAACCTGGGGATTCGATCAAGTTAGGAGTGATTACTTTGCCCGTTACAGGCGCTATTAATTCAATGCCTGGTCGCTCGGGAATCTCAACAACTGTGGCTCCAACCGTGCTTATTCCTTTTCGATTTATAGCACAGACCGAACTGCTGCAATTGGGCAGTAGAAAAGAATATCAATACTTTTTTGTTGCACCAGATACGGACCTGGACCAATTAGATGAGACATTAGACCCCGTCTTAGATGCTGAAAATGCAGACCTCGATACCCATACCAGCACCAGTAGACAAATAGGCCGTAGTTATGGAAACATGGGTAAATTCTTAAATTTGGCGGCGTTTATAGCCTTGCTATTGGGGTGCATCGGTATTGCTAGTTCTGTTCACATATATATTAAGGAGAAATTAACCGATGTAGCCGTTTTAAAATGTTTGGGTGCGAGCAGGAAACAGACCTTTTTGATTTACCTCATACAAATTGCGGTCATGGGCTTTATTGGAGGTGTTGTAGGTACGGTATTTGGTATTGGACTACAACAGGCGCTTCCATTTCTTTTAGAGGAGTTTTTACCATTTGATATTCAAGTTTCGATTAGTCTACAGCCTATTGTTATGGGACTATTGTTAGGTGTTTTGATGTCGGTATTATTTGCATTGTTGCCTTTACTCGGTACTTGGTATGTTTCACCTTTAGAAGTATTGAGGGTGTCCGAAGAGCAACCGGTACGATCAAGAAAGGTACGAGCATTCACTTTTGGAGCGATCTTACTTTTTATCCTCTTGTTCTCCATTTGGATCTTTAAGGATCTGGTATTTGCCTTGGTCTTTGTTCTGGGTATTTTTGTCACTTTCGCTATCCTAGCCAGTATCTCCGCTTTGTTTATCAAGGCAATCAAGAGCTATTTCCCAACCGCTTGGGGATTTACCGCAAGAACAAGTCTATTGAATCTCTTCCGGCCTAATAATCAGACCATGGTGCTTATCTTGGCTATAGGCCTAGGCACTTTTTTGATTAGCACCTTATATTTTACAAAAGACATACTGTTGGCAAAAACAGCGTTGGACAACAGTCCGGACAATGCTAATATTATCTTAGTGGATGTACAGCCAGGGCAGAGAGAGGCTGTAGTGGCTAGCATTAAACCTACAGGTTTGGAAGTCATCGATAACCTGTCGATTGTTACCATGAGGATGCATAGCATTAAAGGAATAGTGACCAACGAGATTCGAAAGGATACAAGCTCAACGATCAATGAATGGGTTTTGAATCATGAATTTAGAACTACGTTTCGTGACTCGCTTATCACTTCAGAAACCGTTATAGAAGGAAGCTGGTTAAAGGAAGTCAAACCAGGTGAAGAGGTTACCATTTCTATCTCAGAAAGTCTTGCTGAAAATGCTAACCTAGAAGTGGGAGACGGCATTGTCTTTAACGTACAAGGGGTATTGATGGAAACCACTGTAGGAAGCATTAGAAAAGTAGACTGGACAAGGTTACAGTTAAATTTTATGATCGTTTTTCCTAAAGGTGTACTAGAACAGGCACCACAATTTCATGTGTTAACGACTTATGTGCCGGATAATGAAACGTCAGCGACATTGCAGCGGGAGTTGATACGCAAATTCCCAAATATCACAGTCTTTGATCTTCGGCAGATATATAAGGTTATTGAAGACATCTTAGAAAAGATCTCTTGGGTCATTAATTTCATGGCATTCTTTAGTATTCTTACTGGCCTTATCGTATTAATAGGTTCGGTTCGCACCAGTAAATACCAACGTATTAAAGAGAGTGTGTTATTACGTACACTAGGTGCCAAGAGCAAACAAATCCTTCGTATTACGGCACTTGAATATTTGTTTTTAGGAATACTTGGGAGTTTGGCAGGAATCTTCCTGTCGTTAATTAGCAGTCAGTTGTTGGCCACATTGCTGTTTGAAGAGCCCTTTGTACCTTCAAGTATTCCATTCCTACTGTTTTTACCCGGTGTTGTGATTTTGGTGTTGGCCATTGGATTGAGCAATATTAAAAGTGTGCTGCAAAGCCCGCCTTTAGAAGTATTAAGAAAAGTAGGCTAGTGGGATTAAAAAACTTTGTGAGCTCAAAGTTCTTTTAAAAAAAAGGTAATGCAACCACTTATGTTAGTCCAGTAATTAGAAAATGAGCGCCTTCAATTCTTAATTAACCTAATAATATCTTTATAAGAAGCACCAATTGGAATTTCCATACCACCAAGTAAGACAACATCTTTTGAGGTTAAAGCGGCAATTTTCCTGGTATTAATAATATAGGAACGATGTACTCTCAAAAAATGAGAAGGTAGCCTTAGAACAAAAGCACTTATTTTATCTTTCGTAATTATGATATCGTTTGGGGTATGTATTCTCACATAGTCTTTAATACTGTCAATAAACAGAATGTTGTTAAACTCTATTCTAATCATCCTTTTGTTTGAATTAACAAAGATGTGATCTAATGTTTTATCTATTTCTGATGATGTCCTGGAGGTGGGTTGAATGGCCGTATTCAATGCCTTGTATTTATTGATAGATTTATAAAATCTAATAAAGGAAATTGGTTTTAATAAATAATCAATGACATCCAATTCATAACCTTCCAAAGCATATTCTCTGTAGGCTGTAGTTAAGATGACTTTTGGTTGTATACTCGTGTTTTTTATAAAATCGATACCTGTAACTTCAGGCATTTGGATATCTAAAAACAAAAGGTCAACACTAGAGTTTTGAAGAAAATGTCCAGCAGATATGGGGTTATCAAATGTAGATACAAGTTTAAGATCAGGTACTTTCATTATGTACTTTTCAAGTACCTTAATGGCTAGCGGCTCATCATCTACGACCATACATTTTATTTCCATATTACTTTAAATTAATGGTTAATAAAACCTGAAAATGATTGTCTGTTTTGGTGCTTTTCAGGTCATAGTTATTTTTATAGTTTAGCTCTAATTGTCTTTGCGAATTGGAAAATCCAATTCCAGAATGTGATTCATTTTCTGTATCGTCCTCTTTTTTAGCAGGCAAGGTATTAAAAACTTTAAAGCAAAGTTGATCTTGGTTTGTGGTTAATTCAATTTGAATTGTGGATTCCTTGCGATTATTACTCGCTCCATGTTTAAAAGCATTTTCTACAAAAGATATCAGTATCAAAGGCGCTATCATTACATTTAGGTCATGAAGATGGTACGTAAAGTCTAATGTTAACTTATTACCATAACGTAGGGATTCCAAATCCATGTAATCCTGTATCAAGGCAATTTCATTTTGTAATGGAACTTCAGGATCTTTACATTGATAGAGCATATAATCTAGCATGCCTGACAGTTTTAAAACAACTTCGGGTGCTTTTTCAGACTGTTCTAATGTTAATGAATACAAATTATTTAAAGTATTGAACAAAAAATGCGGATTTGTTTGTGCTTTTAAAAATTTAAGTTCGGTATTCGCTTTTTCTTTTTGTAAAACTTCAAGTTGATGACGTTCTTCAAAACGGTCCTTAAATGCCTTAGTCATAAACATTAAAAAAACGAATACATACACCGATGGAAAATAAACTACAGCTAGGTGAAATGGGTCTGTTACTATTTCCATCAAACTTTTATACTCGAAGTATTTAGGAACAAAAAGTCTGGTCAAGTTCATACTTAAAAGCTTTGAAATAACTAATAATACATATGCAGATATCAAAAAAGAGAATCCAAATTTGAAGTATTTCTTTTTAAACAAAAGTTTTGGAACCTGATAATAGACTAAAAAATAACTTGCTAATAATTGGGCAGGTAAAAAACTTAAACCACTGATTGTGGTCTTTTTCACACTTCCATCATTTAATGCTGCCAATATGGGCAAGCTTATAAACAATAAAAACCAAAATATAAAGTGTGAAACGACTCTATTCTGAATGATCCAGTCGATCAAGTTCTTTCTTTTGACCATAGCCGATAAATATATAAAATATGAATCTAGAATCTCTTTAAAAAAGACGAATCTTGATCATCTATTGCCCAAATCAAATTTTCTACGGATTAAGGATATTTTCTGTTACTAATAGGTTTATATCAGCTAGAAGATATCGTTCATCTATTTTACAATTTTTCATGTATTCCATTCAATATGTTTGTTTAAGGATGTTATATCAATTATTATTAAAAAATAAGAATATGAAATATGTAAAAGCTATATGCTTTTTTTTAACTTTCCTTTTTGTCCAGATGTCTTCTTGTCAAGAAAGTGAAAAATCTGAATTAACATCCTATACAATTGGGTATTCCTCAAAAGAATCAGGTGATAGAGAAATTTATCTAACTGATATTGAAGCCACATCAAAAATTAGAGTCACTGACCGTCCCGGGAACGATGGCTATATAGCCTGGTCTCCTGAAGGAAAACGCATAACTTCTTATGCGTATCATGATGGAAGAAAAACATGGTCAATTCATACCATGAATATTGATGGTACGAATATGAAGCGGTTAACGCATGCAAAAAACAAATGGGATAGTTCACCCACATGGTCTCCTGATGGAAAAAAAATTGCTTTTGCAAGGGCTTATAAAGACACTGAAGGAGTATGGCAGGAAGAAATTTGGATGATGAATTCAGATGGTGGTGAACAGACTCAAATAAAACCACTGAATGGAGGAGGACCTTATTTTACTCGAGATGGAAGAATAGTCTTTCACTCCAAAACTGAATATAGTGAAATTTGCATAGCAGATATTGATGGTAGTAACCTGATCAAGTTGACCAATAATAACGTTGAGGATTGGCATCCTGAAGTGTCTCCAGATGGCAAGCAAATAGCTTTTATGTCTAATAGAGATGGAAATCATGAAATTTATGTGATGGGTATAGATGGATCCAATCAAAAACGATTAACTTCTAATGATGTTCGTGACTCTATACCAACATGGTCACCAGATGGCTCTCAAATAATGTACACATCGCATGACGTGGATGGGAATGCTCATATTTATATTATGAATAAAGATGGTTCTTCAATGAAAAAATTTATAAATAATGCCTCAGGCGCAGTATGGCTAAAATTACGTAAATGATGAAAAAAACTTACCCTATACTACTGCTAGTTTTAAACCTGTTTTTTGTTGCTTGCAACAACAAAAAACAAGATTCTAAAACTCCTGATACACCAAAGGTAGAAAACCCTTATCTCGGACAAAAACCACCAGGTTTAACCCCTGAATTGTTTGGGTCTGACATTGTTTCAACAGAAAATCATCTGGAAATTGAAGGCGTCTTCGCACCTGACATGAAAGAATTCTATTTTACCAGACAGGTAAAAGGGGGGGTGCCTAAAACGCATGTCATTCAATATAAAAATGATAGGTGGCAAGAGTTATCTGCAGCGCCCCGTACGGGCGAAGTTTTTATATCGCCAGATGGCAATACGATGTATCTGGGTAACGAATATAAAGAGCGAACCGATTCAGGATGGTCAGAACAGAAAAGTTTAGGACCACTATTCGAAAAAATTCCTGTCATGCGCCTTACGGCTTCAACGACTGGCACCTATGTTTTTGATGAACGAGATACAATTGGCACCATTCGGTACTCTAGGTTGATAGATGGCAAACGTGAAGAACCGAAAACATTTGGCAAAGAAATCAACACAGGAAAATGGATAGGCCATCCTTTCATTGCACCAGATGAAAGTTACATCATTTGGGATAGTGAACGAGAAGGTGGATACGGTGCTTCGGATTTATATATCAGTTTTCGTCAGAAAGACGGTTCGTGGGGACCTGCGATTAATATGGGAGAAAACATCAATACCGAATATGAGGATGCATATGGCAGTGTCACGCCAGACGGGAAATATTTCTTCTTTCACACAGTACATTTAAGCAGAGGAAGCTTCGCCGAAAGCCATGCCAATATTTTTTGGGTGGACGCTCAGATTATTGAGAATCTAAGGCCTAAAGAATAGTATTTATGACAATGCCTCACAATTAAAACAATTTGAATAATGAGAAGATCATCCCTTTTATTTTTAACATTTGTATGGGTACTAATTTTTAATGCCTGTAATACTAAAAAACAACATTCAAAAGATAGTAATTCACCGGCTATAGAAAGTCCTTATCTTGGTCAAAAACCACCCGGTTTAACACCTGAACCCTTCGCTCCCGGTATTGTTGTGATGGATAATTGGGAATATGGTGGTGTCTTCACACCTGACCTGACAGAATTTTATTTCATCAGAGAAGTTGGAGATGTTGAGGAAAATAAAAAAATGGAATTTGTTGTTTTTCAATATAAAAATAATCGATGGCAAGAGTCAGTGATATCGCCTAGGGTGGGGCAACCTTATATCTCTCCCGATGGTAAGACCATGCACCTTGGCAGACGATATAAGGAGCGTACTGAAACAGGTTGGTCAGAGATAAAAAAACTTGGTTCCCCTTTCGAGGAGATACAGATCATGCGCCTTACAGCGTCATCAAAAGGAACCTATGTTTTTGATGAGATAGGCATGCCAGAAGGAGATGGTGTTATTCGTTATTCGAGATTAATAGACGGGAAACGTGAAGAACCGAGGCCATTTGGTGCAGCCATTAATACTGGAAGAATGAATGCTCACCCTTTCATAGCACCAGATGAATCCTATTTGATATGGGATGGTCAAAGAGATAGCGGATTTGGTAATTCTGATATCTATATTAGCTTTCGACAGCCAGATGGTTCGTGGGGAGATGCCATTAATTTGGGGGACACTATAAATACAGGAGCATGGGAAGCAGCGGCAAGCGTAACACCAGATGGCAAATACCTTTTCTTCAATAGGAATATGGGCAAAGTAAAGCCATCAGACAAATACGACAATGTAGATATATTTTGGGTAGATGCCCAGATTATTGAAACACTTAGGCCCAAACACGAGAAATAATGATTGCTCTAGTAGAGGAATTAGTATAGTGCAAGATGATGCGGCTGGATAATGATTTTAAGACCAAAACGCTTCTAGAGCTCAAAAGCTCTCTTCTACGACATGATCATATGGCTACAGTATTTATAATACTGTACTTAAAAATCTTTTAACTAGATTTAAAATCCTGAATACTAGACATTAAGTCATGATATAAGACAGGGAGCTTTGGTACCTTTTAAAATAAAAAATAAATTACCTGTAACGTAAGTCGCTATTGTTTGTCATATAAATTAGTTCTTTATTCTAATCAAACAACTAATTATAATGCAAACACAATCCATTTTAAAACTCTTATTAGGTATATGTATAGTATTCAATGTATCTAATTCTAAATCTTTCGCTCAAAAAACTATTACTGCTAAACAATGGCAAGAAGATTTGCGCTTTTTACAGCAAAAAACGCATGATAATCACGCTTTTTTATTTAAGAAAATAAAACAAACTGAATGGGATAACGAAGTCGAAAAGTTATATCAACAAATTCCTAATCTGCAAGAACATGAAATAAAAGTTGGATTATCACGAATTGTTTCATTGTTTCAATATGGACATACCCAAATTCCATTTAGTACGATAGCAAAAGATGCAGTACTACCCGTTAATTTGTATCACTTTAAAGATGGTGTTTATGTAGAAGGTGTAGAGAAAACACACCAAAAAACATTGGGAGCAAAAGTGGTGAAGATAGCAGGAATAGAAATTGAAAAAGCACTTTCTAAAGTTCGCCCGGTAGCTCCTGTAGAGAACGACCAATATTTCAAAGCGTATGGATTACGATTTTTAACCGTTCCTGCGATACTTCATGCTCAAGGCATTATTCCTAAGCTTACAGATAAAGTGACACTAACGTTAGAAAAAGAAGGAAAAGTTTTTGACTACACCTTTTCCACGATCCCTTTAAAAGATATGTCTAGAGACTACAACTTAACCATAGCAAATGAGAAATGGTTGAGTGCTAGAAATAATGACAAAACACCCTTATATCTTAAATACTTGAATGAAAAGTTTTATTATTTTGAATATTTACCGGATACAAAAACAATGTATGTTCGCCAAAGTTCTGTATTCGATCATGATTCTGAAACGCTCAAGGATTTTTACAAACGACTTTTTACATTTATAGATACTAACGAAGTAGAAAAACTAATTTATGATGTACGTCTTAATGGAGGAGGTAATAACTATAATAATCGACCATTGATAAAAGGATTATTAGCCAGACCAAACATAAATAAAAAGGGCAATCTGTTTTATATCATTGGTCGTAATACATTTTCGGCTTGCCAAAATTTAACCAATGAGATTGAAAATTATACCGAAGCAATTATAATAGGGGAGCCAACCGCCGAAAACAAGAATTTCTATGGAGATGCTACCAAAGTAACTTTGCCTAATTCAAAAATAAATGCTTATCTATCATTTGCTTGGTGGCAAGATATGGCACAATGGGAAAATGCAGATGCTACAGTACCACATTTCTCAAAAGAGATGACCTTTAATGAATATAGTAACAATGAAGACCCGGTATTAGATCTGGCAATGAATATTGATGTAGACGAGGTGGTAATTGACCCTATGGATCATTTTACGCAGTTATTTATGGCAGGTAAGATGGAGCAACTCGCAAAAGATGCTACGCGTATTGTAAAAGATCCTTTATATCAACATATTCCTTTTATAAAAGAGTTTGATCGTGTAGGAAAGTTATTGCTCAAACAAGGACAAAATGATGGTGCTCTATATGTATACAAAATGAATACACAATTGTATCCAGATTCTGCAGTTATGTGGAAAGGATTTGGTGAAGCACTTAAAGCTACCGGTAATGTTGATGATGCAAAAAATGCATTTGCAAAAGCAGAACAGCTAAGTAAATAATAGTAATTAAAGGCTGTCTAAAAAGACGTCATTCTGAGAGTAGTGCAGGAATCTGTTAAATCAAAGTTACAGATAAACAGATTGCTTCAAAATTATAAATATTGAGCAATGACAGTGCTTTAATCCTTTTTAGAGAGCCTTTTATAATATACCTTAAATTTCCCAGCCCTGAGCATTTCGGGAACACTTCGACACTTCGATAGACTCAGTATAAACAGGCTCCGTGTGACAACTCAAGAACCACCTGCCCAAGGGGTCTATTTGCTTTGGTCAAAATAATGAACGTAATTTTCTTCGAAAAAAACCTCTTCTAAATGCTTCTCTAAGAGCAAGGGAGCGTGATGCCTATCTTCCGACAGGTAGATGTGTGTAATGACTTATGTCATTTTTTAAAATACTGATAACGAGTAGCTTTAGTGCTTAATTAAAAACTTAGCACTAATGAAAAAATTAATTACTTTAATTCTTGTCCTCTTTTCTGTACATTCATTTGGTCAGTCTGAGGAAAGAAAAGATATCTTAATCGATAAAGTACAACCGGACGATATGTATATCGCTGGTGAGAAGATCACAGTAAACGCTGCGGTAAAAGGTGACCTCGTTATTGCAGGTGGAAATCTGATTGTTAAAGATAGTATTCACGGTGACCTTACTGGGGCCGGTGGGGATTTATCAATCGAAGGTCATATAGCCGATGATGTTCGTGTTGCTGGAGGAAAAATAACAATTGATTCAGAAATTGGAGACGACTTAGTTATTTTTGGAGGTGAAGTCATCATTACAGAAAATGCTCGAATAAACGGTAAGCTAGTCTGTTTTGCTGGAGATGTTACAATCAATGGTGAAGTTATAGAGATACTAGATGTACGTGGAGGAGACGTTTCCATTAATGGAACTATACGAGGAACCTCAAAAGTAGTGGGAGAAGACATTACCATTGGATCAAATGCCAAATTCCATAAAGATGTTGAATACTGGTATAGTGATGGAGAAATAGATTTCAAAAATTCGCTGGTAAATGCTAAAGCCCAATTCAATGAAGATCTTGCTAAAGAAAAATCACAAACTTCTTTAACGACTTTTGGGACTAATTCATTAAAATTATGGGTGTTCTATATATTATCTGCCTTTTTAGTTATTCTAGTTTTACACGCTCTTTTTAGAAATGCATTTTCAAGTGCAGTTGAAGGATTAGAAAATAACGTATTAAAGAGCTTTGGCTTTGGATTGATTTATTTAATTGGTATTCCATTGTTAATTATCCTTGCCTTGCTAATGATTATTGGTATTCCCTTGGGACTCTTCGCAACGGTCATATTTATATTTAGTCTTCTTTTCGGTCATTTAATCGCTGCTTTACTACTCGTTTATTATTTCAAGTTTAAAAAAGAAAAGGATTGGGGCTTTTGGAGTATTACATTCCTGGCATTATTATGTGCGATCATATTGCGCGTACTTACAATCATTCCTTTTGCTGGCATATTACTTTCTGTAATCATTCTATCCATTACTTATGGGGCACTGACCTTAAAGGTGCTTCGCTCTAAAAAAGAACTTGTTAAAAATTAATATTATGAACAAAGAACATCCAAATATTGAGGTTTTAAAAAGACTTGACCTTACCAATTTGTCAGCAAGTGCCGAAGTGATAGCAGAAGACTTTGTTTGGCATTATTATAATCCTGAATTGCCCGACCTAGAAGGAGACTATTTAGGTCTCTCTGGTTTGACGGACTTTTTCAAAATTTTGGCTGGTCGCACCAGAGGTTCCTTTAAGGTAAATCCCTTATCCATTACCCCTTTGGGAGATGAACTAATTATCACGCATGTTAAAGACACTATGTTACTAGAAGGCAAACCAATGGAGATTGACGCTGTTGTTCTATGGTGTATTATTGATGGTAAGATCAAGGAAGCTTGGGATATTCCTGTGATACGTACTGCTACCTTTTTGGAATCATAATACAAACATTATGAAAGTAGACCATTATATAAGTCATACGCGATTTAGAAACATTTTAAAAAAAGAACTCAATATTGAAGAATCAAAATAACTTAATTTTTTAGTTTAATTTCTTTAAAATCAAACTTATGAATAAACGTATGCTATTAGCTAAAAGGCCAAATGGATTACCTGAAGAATCAACATGGCAATTAGAAGAGCAACCTATTCCTGTCATTGGGGAAGGTGAAGCCTTGATTAAAACAGAATATATATCCATTGACCCTGCCATGCGCGGCTGGATCAATGATGCAAAATCATACCTTCCTCCTGTAAAAGTTGGAGACGTGATGCGTGCCGCTAGCGTGGGTAAAGTAATTGAGTCTAATAACTTTAATATGAAAGTAGGCGACTATTATGCGGGTTTGGGTGGCGTACACCAATATGTAGCGACCGATGGCAAAGGTTGGCAGCAAGTCGACCCGAATTTAGCTCCTCTGACAAAATATCTTAGTGTATTGGGATTGACAGGGCGTACAGCTTATTTCGGATTGCTGGACATAGGGAAACCAAAAGAAAGAGAGACAGTGTTGGTTTCTGGTGCCGCTGGTGCGGTTGGAAGTACGGTCGGCCAAATAGCAAAAATCAAAGGCTGTCATGTTGTGGGTATTGCAGGAGGAAAAGAAAAATGCGATTACATAGTAAATGAACTTGGCTTTGATGGCGCAATTGATTACAAAAATGATGATATCAGGGAACGTTTGGATGAACTATGCCCAAATGGAATTGATATTTATTATGATAATGTAGGAGGTGAAATACTGGATATAGCCCTTACTCGGATCAATAGGAAGGCACGGATTGTTATTTGTGGTGCAATTTCTCAGTACAATAGAAAGGAGGGCA
Organism: uncultured Aquimarina sp.; assembly: GCA_947500545.1. Classification (GTDB taxonomy): domain Bacteria; phylum Bacteroidota; class Bacteroidia; order Flavobacteriales; family Flavobacteriaceae; genus Aquimarina. The sequence continues at coordinate 588,460 of CANMSO010000001.1, forward strand.
AACAAGGACCTTCTAATTACTATTCACTACTTACTAACAGGGCTAGAATGGAAGGGTTTGTCGTTATAGATTACGCCAAGGACTATCCGACTGCGTATATGGAAATGGGCAAATGGCTTATGGAAGGAAAATTAAAGTCCAAAGAATTCATTGTTGAGGGAATAGAAAATTTTCATGATACCTTCCTAAGGTTATTTTCGGGAGAAAAATTGGGTAAATTGATCCTGAAAGTGGCATAGGAAGTTAGTAAGATTGATTAATAATATCGAATTTCTATTGTAAGAAATATTCAATTCATATATGAGGTACGTTGGCTTTTTTATCTCTACAGTTGATTTTAAAAGTTTTCTGACGAAATCGAAGGATGAGATTGGCGATAGCTAAATATCATAAAAGATTCACGAGCTCTTCTAATGCAATAACAATCTTGTGAGCTAAAAGTTCCTTTTAAAAAAAGTAATAAGTGTTTCATTACCTTTTTTAAAAATAGTTTTGAAGCTTACTGTTCTTTTCTTCAAATTTTACAAAATTCAAAAGGTCTTCAGTTGTTCTTGAATATGAAGAAGTTTAATTCTTTTTTTGATATAATCTTTATCTAAAAAATCTAATCTTCTTTGAATTTCCTTAGGAAAATTTTCAGGGTTTTCAGAATTATATTTTTTTATGGTGTCATTTGTAAATAACCGTAATTTGGACTTACATGAATCACATATAGAATAACCATACATGTTTTTACCATTTTTATCGCAATTGAAACATTTTTTCATTATCTATTTTTTAGAATTAGGTATCTGTTTTGATAGGTTTAGAAACCATTGCAGATTCATTAAAACCTATAGCAATCAGCCATATTGCAAAAACCATCTCTTGTATTCCGATTACAAAATCTAGAACTTCGGTTACTTGAATATCATAAAATTTCAATAGCACTATGGTCATTGTTATAAGGGCACCAAGAAAACCCCATGCGGACAACCATCTTGGAACTAGTGCAAATCGGAATAATAGGTAATTCAATATTATGGCGGAAATAGTAAAAACTATTCCGAGTCCTATGTCAAATGTCCATTCCGCTAAAATCAAAAAGGATTTACCTATGGGTTTGAAGTTACTTGCGTCTTGAACATTGCTGGCCGAATATTCTTTGCTTATAGACAAAACAGTTAGCAATACCGCAACATAAGCTGCGAATAGAATACCTTCCATGATTCGCAGACCAACATATCCTAGCGCCAAGCTTTCACTTTTCTTTTTAAGAATAGGGAATAATAGTATCGCGATAAATGCAACAGATATAGTATCAACAAGCATAAGAAGTGCTGCTCCTGCAATTTGACTTGATTTATTAGAAAATGCCTCAAGCAAATTCGTGGCTTCAATAACGGGCTCGGTAATCCAAATGCTCAGTGAAGAAGTAATCGTAACTGTTATAAATAACAATCCGACAATTTTGGCAATACGCTTATTTGAATCCATAAAATCTATTTTTTAAGGTAGTTTCTTTCTTTTCGCTACGAGCCATATACTAAGTAAGAGTTCTGCAAGAGCCATAATCACCATAATACTCGCCTTGATCGTTTTAGGTACATGTATGTCTACAAAAAAAACGACGTATGTGAAGGATGCAAAAATTAATAATATACCAAGGCTTTTCGGCATATATCCTGACTTAAAAACCGAATAACCGAGTACAAGAATGTGTAACCCAAAAAATATATATCCAAAAAGTTTTATAGACTCGTAGTCATAAACATCGATAATTTGAAAAACCAGAGCAAATAAACCAATTATCAATGAACAAGCATATAGCAGCCTGAGACCTACAGTAACCGACGCTAGGTTTTTATTGAATGGCTTAAGAACTACATATAGTGCGAGACCAATAATAGAATCTAACGCAAGTACGAGTAGATAACCAATAACAGCAAAAACAAACAGTTTCTTATTAGCCTCAATATCTCTGGCTAGAGTTGCAGTATCTCCAGGTACAACAAAATTTGCTAAAAGAAAATCATCAACTAAGGTTACGATAAAAACCGAGATGATAAATGCAACCCCTACAGCCATTGCAGCTTTTCTTGACGATATATTAGAGAGAAAATTTTTTATATTAATTTCTTTTGGTTGATTATTTTAAACATTATTAAATGTTGATATAATGTAAAATTACCCCTCAAGACAATGAAGGTCAATGATATATATCATGATTTACATGGTTTTTAAGATTGAGAATCTATAAAATTGCCTGTGTAATGGAATACACTTTGCCCGAAACGACGTGTCTCCAGAGCAGGCCATTGAATTTGTCGAAATGTGTCGAAGGGATAGGAGAGAAGTAGGAAACCGAGCTTGGGAGGTTCACGATTTCCAAAATATAAATAGTAAACAATGAGTAATGTGTACGGAATGGGAAATTAATTAAATACTCCATTCTAATCAGGTGTTTCGTAACCAATCTTGATTGAAAATTTTATTCTTGAAGATTAGACCAAAGCTATTTTAAAGCCACTTCGCTTTTATATCTTTGTATTTAGTTCTTCCGATAGGGATACGTTCTCCATTCTTTAACTCAGTCATATATTTGCTTCCAGATTCTACAATAATTTCCTTTATCTCAGACATCTTCACTAAGTATGATTTATGGATTCGTTCAAAAGTATTTGATAACAACTGTTCTAGCTTTTCAAGCGATTTATCATGTAGTTCTTTTTTTCCATCAGCTAGAAAGAGTTCGGTATAGGCACCAGCTCCTTTGATATAAAGTACATCTTCAATTGGTATTAGTTGTATACGATGCCTTTTTTTAATGGCTAAAAATTTAACCTCATTCGTTTCAATCTTTTCATTAGCTATAGCCCTATGTAAGGCTTGTTCCAATCGTTCCCTATTAAAGGGTTTAGGAACAAAATCTAAAACCCCATATTCAAAAGCAGTAATTGCTTGATCTTTGTAAGCAGAAATAACTATCGTATGAAACGATTTAGAAACCGCTGTAGTCAACAGGTCAAAACCATTATCGCCATTAAGATTCAAATCTAGAAGAACAAGATCTAATGAATTATTTTCAATAAACCTCAATGCTTCATGGAGTGTATTAATATACTTTAGCGATTGTAAATTGTCTCCAAAAATATCACGAGTCATTCGTTCAATTCTTTTGGCTATTCTTGATTCATCTTCAACGATTAAAATATTCATTTCCTTAGGAATATATTTTTATAGTATTTTTCCAACCCTGATTTGTTGACTCAGAAGTAAAATCCCATTTTGATTGATAACTCTCTGTTAGCCGAGCCTTGATGTATTTCAGCCCTGTACCTTCTTTTTTATTATTCGCTTCTTGTCTAATAGCAGTAGCAAAGGTTAAAAATGTATAGCATTTGTAATCATTATTAGATTCAAAAATGAGTTTAAACTTAATACTGTTATCTTCTAGAGGCAAGCTATGCGTAATTCCGTTTTCCAATAGGGTATGAAATACAGCAGGTGGTATTTTTTCCTCAGGATCTATACCTTCTTCTTCCCAAAAATAGTTGATTTCTTTTCGGTATTCCATAATTTCAAGATGTGTACGACACAGCGTTATTTCTTGAGAAATAGGAATCAATGTTTGGTTTTCTATCTGGTTAAAAAGATCAAATTCTTTGGCTAGAGCTTCTATAAACAAAACTCCTTTCTTAGGAGCTTCTTCTACCCAATCTATTAATGAGGTCAAGGTGTTCATTAGAAAATGAGGTTGAATATTCTTTTTTAGTAATTCCAGACGCAGGCGTGTGGATTGAACTAAAGAATTTTCATAAGCCAGCCGTTGTTCTTTGATTCTGAGAGAAAGCAAATAAAACATACCAAGAAGAATAAGGCTGAAACCTGCGAACAGGCTTTTGTTAAAGGGAGTGGCAAAACCTATAAGTACGGATAGTAGTAGGGTCAACAGTACGAGACGAGCACCTTTCATCTTTTTATAAACCCCAAACACCACAATCCCAAATGAAAACAACCACATGCTTAAAGCCATATTATTTGCTGTCAATTCGAAAACGTATTTTGATAGGAAAAAGAACAATAGAACACCTGCATAAATAGTAAGCAGCAATTTTCGTTTGGGGAAAGGAAACTGCATGGAAAAATAGAACGGAATCAAAAAAGAAATGCCAAGCATCAGAATGCCTATAATCTGTAAGCGTATAACATGCATACTGTAATGGATGGGGACATAGGCTTTAACGAACTCTGCCAATATCAAGATAAAAAAGAGAAGACAGCTAATACTGAAAATTAGTGTTGCATACTCTTTTTTGTCACTTAGAAAGAGAAATAGAAAATAAAAATAGGCGATAAGAAAGGCTCCAGCAAAAAGATGCATATAGGAAGATTCTATGAGTCGATCGGTTAGTAGATCATCATAATAGGCTATCTCCAGTTCTTCTATCCCTATATGATCTGGAAAATAATAAAGACTTGATCGTAGCGCCAATAGATGTTCTCCCGCTTCCGTCAGATGTGTAGGAATGCTAAAAGTGGCCCACATTTTACCTTCAGGATCAAGTATAGCTTCCTGTCCGGGATTTCCGTTTTTTCCGATTAAAATCCCATCCCAAAAAACCTCATACTCTCCATAGACATGTAGCTGAAGACCATATGGATGTAATGATTCGGGGGTCTTTAGAATATCAATTTTAGTCCTGGACCAAAAAACCTGACCATCTGGTACCAATGCTATGCGTTTTTCCCAATACTGATCATTCAGGTCCTTGGCCGCCCATTCTTGTTGATCTCCAACGTTGAATACTGTTTGATATTCCTTAAAAACAGGGTTTTGAGAGCAAGAGGTTGCAAGTAGTATGAAGCATATTAAAAGGAGATTGGGAAAAAATCTCAAGTTCATTTTTAGCAGTTTTACAGATGCAAGATAATCATTATAATCATCCCCTTAGAGCAGTTCATTAGTGCATAGAGCAGTTGGCAAAATTTAGATTAGATAAATGAGATAAAAAAACATCCTTTGTAAGATGAAAAGCTAGTAATGAGATACTCTAAATATACAAAAGGAAGAAAAAATGAAAACTAATAATTTGAAACAAGTAAAAATCGTATTCGTTTTAACTTTCCTACTTGGCTTTAGTGCTTCTTGTCAGGGTAATAAAAAGTCAAACCTTGGTTTACTCAGCAATCAAATCCCTACGAATACGCCTTTAATTTTTGCTCCAGGCATTATTTCAATTGACGGCCACGTCTCAGGCTCGATTACTTTTAGTCCAGATATGGACGAACTGTTTTTTAATCGTAGAAAACCAGGAGAGAGCCATAATCTCTATACTATGAAATTGATAGATGGCAAATGGTCAGCACCGAAACCAGCATTTTTTTCAACAAACAAAGAGTATCTGGATTTTCATTCTCGTTTTAGCCCGAAAGGGGACCGCCTCTATTTCGGAAGCACAAGACCGCTTAACAATACCATTGCAACATCAACTACACCAAGAGGATTACATCAATGGTATGTTGAAAAAGATGAAAACGGTGGTTGGGGTGAGCCTATTATTATGAGAAAACCGTTTCTAGATATATACATTATGTGTACTACACCCTCAGAGAATGGCAACCTATATTTCACTTCTGGCGAGGGACCTGGTGCTGATAATGAAGGCATTTACTATGCTGTCAATCAGAACGGTCATTATACTGCTATTGAAAGAATGGATGATGTAATCAACGCTAATGGTAAGTGGATTGCCCATCCATTTATAGCTCCCGACGAAAGCTATATCCTATATGATTCTCAAAAAGCTTCAGAACCTAATAATAGCGACATATTCATTAGCTTCAATATGAACGAGACCTGGAGCGAGTCTTATAGTTTGGGACCCAAAATAAATACGAAAATAAATGAGAACGCTGCCACTGTTTCAGCAGATGGGAAGTATCTATTTTTCTCTAGAGGAGAAGAAAAAGTGAGAGAAGATGGAAGTACGTATTGGACATCGTATACATATTGGGTGGATTTTATCCAGTTGAAAAAAGAACTTCTAGAGAATATAAACAATAACTAATAACCGAAACTATATGGAAAAAAGTATGGCTTTAAAAACTCTTTTATGCACAGTATTATTAATAACCTTTTTATCATGTGATGAAACACCTAAATCAACACCCTATACAATTGCCTATAATTCAAAAGAAACTGGTAATGTAGAAATTTATTCGGGTAATATAGAAGGTAAATCAACTATTAAAAGTACAAATGTGAAAGGTGGCTACTTAGCTTGGTCTCCTGACGGAAAACACTTTGCTTTTTATCACAAATATGATGAAAGAAAAACATGGTCTATTCATACAATGAATAATGATGGTACGAATAGGAAGAGATTAACTCATGAAAAAAACAAATGGGATAATTCACCAGCATGGTCACCCGATGGAAGAAAAATTGTTTTTTCAAGAGCATATAAGGATACGGATAAAAATTGGAAAAAAGAACTTTGGATTATGAATTCAGACGGTAGCGATCTGACTCAAATAAAATCACTAAATGGTGGTGGTCCATATTTCACACCAGATGGTAGAATAGTCTTTCACTCGGAAAATAAAAAAAGCTGGATAAGTATTGCAGATATTGATGGTAACAATCTAATTCGGTTGACACATAATGAGGCTGAAGAGCAGCACCCAGAGGTTTCACCAGATGGTAAGCAAATCGCTTTTATGTCTGATAGAGATGGAAATCATGAAATTTATGTGATGAATATAGATGGTTCTAATCAAAAACGATTAACAAATAATGATGTTGATGATTGGTATCCATCATGGTCGCCTGATGGTTCTCAACTGATTTTTTCATCACTTAGAGACGGAGAAAAAGGTATTTATATTATGAACAAGGATGGTGCTGAAGTAAGAAAACTTATATCTAATGCTACAAGTCCAGCATGGCTAAAAATAGCAAAATAAATAGAAATGAGAACCAGCAATTTTTTAATACCAATAATCTTTCTATCACTATCAAACACTTATAAATAATGAAAAACAAAATCGTACTTGTGCTTTTAATGCTTGTTATACTAACAAACAATAGCTTTGCCCAACAAAGTGATACTCTGGCGCCAGAGGCTACAGGAGCCGAAGCTATACTCTCTTATAGTGAGATTCCGTATCTCGACAAAGCCTATATCGATACCAAGCCAGCAGACAGAAAAGACGGTATCCTTGTGGGTGAATTAGGCATTGATGGAGGTAATAAGAATATGATTGTTAAACTAGCTAAGGAGATTGCCGACCATAAACATGGTCTTTTTGACAGCTTTCTTATTGCTCACAAAGGAAAGCTTCTCTTTGAATCCTATTACAGAAAAGGACGCATCAACCTGCCTCATTATCAGGCGTCAGCGACTAAAGCCTACACCGGTTTGGCGCTTGGCCGCGCCATCCAGCTAGGATATCTGACCATGGCCGATTTAGACAAGCCTTTGGTCAGCTTTCTCAACGACTTGGATCCAACAAAGTTTGTTAAAGGTGTAGAAAAAATCACGCTAAACCATGCACTGACCATGCGTTCCGGTATCCGTATCAGTGATGAACAGAGAAAAGAATTTAAGAAAAATCCAAACCAGTTAAAAGGTCAAGGGGAAGTTCAAGCTTTACTCGAGCATAGCGAACCAATCACAGAAGATTCCCAAATTTTTAAATATGGAGGTGGTCCTGGATTGGTGATGCAGGTCATTGACGCCGTCGTACCTGGATCGGCCAAGGATTTTATTAAAAATGAACTCCTTGACAAAATGGGCATTGCGAATTATGGCTGGCGGACTAACGGTGTTACCGGTATGCCAGAAGCTGGTTGGCGCACGAACATGACATCACGCACTATGGTCAAATGGGGCACCTTGGTCATGAACAAAGGTAAATGGAATGGTGAGCAACTGATTCCAGAAGAATTTATCGTAAAAGCAACCAGTAGGCTCCTCTATACTGGCGATGATGATGTCTACGGTGGTGGCAAAGATGTTTCTAAACAAGGATACGGTTATTTCTGGTGGAGTGCAGATTTGAAAGTTGACAACAAAAGCTATTACAGCGCATCTGCTCAGGGCGGTAACGGCCAGTTTATCATTTTGATCGATGAACTTGATTTGCTTATTGTAGTTACTGATGATGATAACGATAACAGTACTCTGCAAATAACCGCAGAGCGAATCTTACCAGCTTTTATTAAGTAATCACAAACAGTATAGAAATCTAAACAATGAGAAAAACGTATTTCATATTGATGCTTGCAGGGGCGCTGTTTTTAAATGCCTGCACCACTAAAAAACAGAGCACTATAGACAATGATTCACCATCTACAGAAGATCTTTATTTTGGGTTAAAACCTCCGGGCATGGTAGCTGAGCCACTTGCACTAGATATCATGTCCCAAAAAGGCTGGGAGCTAGGAGGTGTGCATGCTCCAGACATGAATGAGTTTTACTTAACTTCCTCTCTTGAAGCACCCTATCGCCCTCTCGTTGTTAGCTTCCGTAAGGAAAACCGTGTTTGGAAGAAATACGAATTTTATGCTACGGGTGGTAATATTATGTACTCGAAAGATAAATATATAGAACGAACCGACTCTGGTTGGTCAGAATTAAAAAGTCTTGGTGCGCCTTATGATTCTATCCGTATCATGCGTCTTACAGCTTCGTTAAAAGGAACCTTGGTTTTTGATGAAGCCACTAGAGATGGAAATGGTGTTCTTCGATACTCACGACTGGTAAACGGCAAGCGTGAAGCACCGAAACCCTTTGGTGCAGCGATAAACACAGGTAAATGGACTGCTCACCCTTTCATTGCGCCAGATGAGTCTTACATTATTTGGGATAGCGAGCGCGAAGGTGGATATGGTGATAGTGATATGTATATCAGTTTTCGACAGCCAGATGGTTCATGGGGTTCCGCCATTAACTTTGGGGATAAGATAAACACAGATGGCGAGGACGGCGGAGGATACGTAACGCCAGACGGAAAGTATCTTTCCTATTGCCCCCGCTGTAGTCCACCATATGATAGAATGTGGGTGGATGCGGAGATTATTGAGACACTTAGGTTAAAACAATAATCCATCACATCATCTCGCTCAATAATTATAAAGATTCTTAATCTTTATAATTATATGCCGTCCAGTGGAGGAATTAGTATAGCTGCAAGATGATGCGGCTGGATAATGATAGTTTTTTAGAACCAAAACCGTTCTAGGATTGTCTAGATGAATGCTACGACATGATCATATGGCTATAGTATAATAATACAGTACGAAAAAATCTTCTAACTAGATTTAAAATCTTATAAATTAAAAAGCTTCAAAACATATATATCCTGAAGCTTTTTAAGTACACGTATGACATTGAACTATTTAGCTAAAAGAAAGTCAAGTAAATTTTCGTTAAACCTGTTTCTGTTTTCTGAATTGGTAAAAAAAACATAACCAACTTTCTTTTCTTTATTGAACATATACAGCGCAGTATTACTCAAATTATCACCTCCATGGAAATAATTAGTGCCATAATCAGATTCTTCTATAGCAATACCTAATCCATATTTACGTGCTTTTGATCTCTTAGTCGCTAGTGAGCTTGACTGTATTTTTTATAGCTCTTGATGACTCTCTTCTGATAAGATTTTATTATTCATAAGCGCCAATAAAAAGTTTGAAAATGCTTTAGCTTCTGTTTGTAAGCTAGCCGATGCCTTAAAATTAGGATCTTTGGCACTGCTGCTATATCCTTTGTTTGGTTTACCCTTTAAATGGCCATCTGCACGATGGTTTTCTATATAATCGTTCCAAACAAAACTTGTGTTTTCAATTGCTAGAGGTTCAAAAATGGCTGTATTAATTAAACTTTGTAGTCCATTCTTTTCAACACCTTTTAGATGCGCAATGACATTAGCAAGATATTCATAACCTTCCCCGGAATATTGAAATTTAGTTCCTGGTTCAAACTGTATGGTAAGTTTACCATCTGGGTTATAATTTCCATTCTGATCAAGAAATCTCCAATTAGGGAATCCACTAGTATGTGATAACACCATTCTAGCTGTAATTAATTCATAGCGTTTATCATAAGCTATATCTGGATATTCCATATAGGTATATAATGGTGTATCCAAGTCCAGAAGACCATCATCTACCATTTTCATTACAAAAAAGCTAAATACAGTTTTAGACATCGAAGCCGCATCAAAAATTGTAGCATTGTCTACTTTTTCTTGGGTTTCAATGTTTTTAATTCCTAATGCATTGTGATATACTATTTTATCGTCATTAATAAATGCTATAGACAGTCCTGGCATATTAAGAGAGTCCATTTGCTGTTTTATAAAGGCATTCATTTCAGGTTTAGAAATAAGATGATCATTAAAAGAGCGAATAACATCTTTATTCTGAAAGCTTTTTGACTGACTTATTTCCAAATTGTCCAACCGTTTATTCGATAATGAATCGGTTGGTTTACTGCTTTTTTCTATGATGGTATCTATAGCTATAATTGGCCAAGCCGCATAGGAAGATATAGAAATTAATAATGCTAATAAAGTCGCACCCATAAGATGCCTGAATTTTGTTTTTTGTTGATTAAACATGTTTAACGATTTTTTGATTGATTTATAAACTATAAGATAGGGTTTTGTTTGTTTTGTTACACTTATGCCCATCGAAATCTTGATTGTTATCACATAACAGGGTAATTCACGATAAAAAGTTTACAATAAATACAATACCGATAGAGTTCAAAGCAAAGCTTTTTGTACTACATATTCTTTAAAAGTTTTCTAACAAAATCGAAGATTCAGGAACTCCTCTAAAACAATAAAAACCTTGTGAACTAAAAGTTCCTTTAAAAAGGTAATGCAACATCCTCCTACATTTCATTCCGGCGGACGGGTTTATTATGTGACGAGTCTGTGCTGAGCATAGTCGAAGTAGCAGGAGGGGAGTTAAACCATTTCGATTCATGATTCCTTAAAACAATATTATCTAATGAGTAAATGTGTGTGGAATGGGTATATTTGTAATATGTCTGATGTACACTCAAAGAAAGTTAGAAGCTATACTATGAGCCAGATAAAGGGCAAGAATGCAAAGCCTGAGATGCTAGTTCATAGGTTTCTACATTCTAATGGGTTTAGGTACAAACTTCATGATGATAATTTACCTGGAAAACCTAACATAGTTCTACCTAAGTATAAGACAATGGTAAAAATCTATACCCAATAATTTATTACAATACAATGAACACTCAAGAATTAAAAATTTCAACAAAAGACGGGTACAAAATATCTATTATATTACGTGAACCAAACAATAAACGGAAAGGGGTTGTGCAGATTCAAGGCGGAATTGGATTATCACAAGAATTGTATTCAAATTTTGCAACTTATGTCACCCAAAACGGATATACAACAGTTACATTTGACTATAGAGGGATAGGGAAATCAAAACCTGCTAAGTTAAAAGGGTTTAAAGCTGATATTATTGATTGGGGCGAATTAGATATGGCAGGTGTTTTTGATTGGGTCGTGAAAAAGTATCCTAGCGACAAAAAAATTATGGTTGCACACAGCATTGGCGGTGCTTTAGTAGGCTTGATGGAAAATAATGTTAGAATCGACCAATTATTTTTAATTGCTTCCTCAAAGGCATATTGGAAAGATATGAGTAAGCCTTTTAGGTGGGTTATTCCTCCTATTTGGAGTTTTTTTATACCAGTACACTCTTTTATTTTTGGATATGTTAAAATGAAAAAGTTTAAATTAGGGGAAGATGTTCCCAAGGGAGTTGCTTTGAGATGGTGGAAATGGAGTAAGAATAAAAATTATTTTGAAGATGATTTTAAAAAATCTAAAAAACTACACCGTTATGATCAAATTAAAATTCCATTAACATCAATTCAAATTTCTGATGACCCAATAGCCAATAAAATGACATCTAATAAATTGCTTAAATATTATGAGAATGCTCAAATTAAAATTTGGGAGATTAGGCCTAAACAGTTAGAGGTCGCTAAAATTGGACATGTTGGTTTTTTCTCACGAAAATTTAAAAAAACATTGTGGAGTGATTTGCTACTTGAAATGGAATAAAATGTACTTAGCAGTTTGTGTATTGCATGCTTGCTTATGCAATTATAAACGCATTCAACTCTAATTTATTAATAACTTCTTCAGCTTTATTTATAAGTTTTAAATGAGATTTATTTCGTTTTGTCATAAAAAAATAATAAAATGAACTGCGCCGTACATTGTTTCGCCAACCTACGTATTTATTAATACTCATTGTCTTTGTGAGTTCTCAACCTTTCTAATATATTCTGAAGGAGTGACGTTTGTAATCTCTTTAAATGCCTTATAAAAGGTAGATTTAGAATTAAATCCAACCTCAAACGCTATAGAAATTAGTGTAAATTCTTTATGCTTATTTTGATTGATTTTTTGTGAAAAATCCTCAACTCGATATTCATTAACCAGTTCGTAAAAAGTTTTTTTATAAATATTATTGAGAATCCATGATAATTTATTAGTTGTAGTATTAATTTCATTAGCTAAAATTGACAAACTTAATTCTGGTCTGCGGTATCCTTTCTCTTCCTCGAAGAAGGAATCAACTAGATTTTGAATCTTACTAATTTCTTTTTCGTCAAGTATATTCTTTCTTTTAGGTATATTTTCATTAATAGAGGGAAAACGAATTTTAAATATTTCTGGATGTTTTAAATTATAAAAACCTACTATATAAATTTGTATACCAAAGATTAAACATGATATATCCCAGATCATTCTAATATCGATCGGTAATTTAACAACAAAACGTTCAACAATGCCTAACAACCAAAAAATCATATAAACCAACATACCAATCAGCATAATCTTTATATACTTTATAATGGTTTGATTAAAGGATAGTTCTTGTCCTTCATTCTTCTTATAGTAATTTAGTAGTCTATTAGATTTGAATAAATAAGCCGAGATAAAAACGAAAAATATGACGTCGTTACAAAACAATAAAGCGTTAAAATAACTGCTTAAATCCTTTATTGAATCATAAATATAAACATGAAAAAAACAGTATGCTAAATACAATAGTGCAGGCAAATAGTGATAGTATGCTAACTGATAATTTCCATTTTTATAAAAAAGTAACCGCCTAATATACGTGTAAACTAAAGGCCCAATAAAAAGATAAAAAGTATTAATGATATTACCATATAGCCTCAAAAAATCTCTTTCAAATTGATGGCCCATAGCTCTTTCGAATATAAAAAGGCTATAAATAGCTAATAAGTACTGTATAGCCCTATTTGCACCTGTATGTTTTTTAGGGACATACTGAATGGCAAAAATCAAAAAAATACACTGACCAATAATCAATACCAGAAAAAGCTCATATAGCGATATATTCATCCACTCAAAATTTTAATATTGTCATGTTTTAATCTAACATAATAATAAGTTTAATATTTTTTATCATTTCAAAAGATTAACATTTCATGTAGTCAGAATTTAATTTTTAGGTATGCATGGATTAACAAAATAGTCTGATACTATAGCTTAGGACATCTAATAACGACAATCGTTACACTTGATGACAAAAAAAAGTTTTCTTTACACAAAATTAATGTGAAAAATAACAATGTTAATTTCATTCTATTAAGTAATAATTGCTTTCTATAAGTTTGATGATTGTAGAAATTAAAAAAATAAATAAAAATTAAACAGAATATCAAGAAACTAAAGCATACACTTTGTGGGTATATTTAGTACAAAAGAAGCCTTTAAAAAAAGTTCATTCACATACTAATATAAAATGTTTTAAAACGACATTTTTCATCAAATCAAATTACAACTATGAAGCCCAATTATTTATTTATCCTTATTACCTGTCTATTAATATCATGCAAAAATAATAGTCAATCAAAATCAATGCATACACCTTCAAACGAAATAGAGAATTTATACTTTTCAACAGTAGACTTTACAAAAGCTAAAATTTCCTCAGAAGAATATTCAAAAAACTTCAATTTACATAAGGACAACTTTCTTAGTATTGTTTTTACCTTAAATAAACCATTGATACAAAGTCTTCAAGAATTAGCCCCAACCTTATCTGAAGATGAATTATTAAGCAAAGGAAATTTTCAATTTTCATATTTAATAGATGGAAAATTAATTTATGTAGAGAACTTAAACACCGGAGCAGGACCAAAAACCCGAAAAACAGAGGAACTCAGACAAGTAATACCATTAGTAGCACCAGAACGAATAGGTTTTTGGGGCTGGTTTATGTGGCAAAGATTTATGAAAATTAATGGTGGGCTAGATGCGTTTACCGAAGGAAATCACACGTTAAGCATAGAAATAAAGCCTTATTTAAAGGATGATACATTAAAAGTTGGCCCTCTTTTGGCAAAAGGAAATGTCGCTGTAGAAGTTCCTAAAATAGTTATAGATGAAAGTTTAGTGCCTGTTCAGAAAATAGAACCTAATAGTGGTTGGGAAATTTCTAAAGATAATTTTGACAACAATAAAATTGAAGCTCTAAATAGAAAAATAGCAGAAGGTAGGTTTGAAGATATTAATGGAATTGTTGTAATAAAAGAAGGCAAACTTTTAATAGAAGAATATTTTAACGATGAAACAAGAGATAATATACACAATGTTAGATCTGTAGGAAAGTCATTTGCCTCTACAATAATGGGCATTACCATTAAAGATAAATTAATAAAAAATGAAAATGCTTTGTTAAAAGATTTTTACGATTTAAAATCATATAAAAATTATAGTACCAAAAAAGATTCTGTTACCCTAAAATCGCTTTTAACCATGAGTTCTGGATTTCTAGGCGATGATTGGGATGATGAAAGTCCAGGTACTGAGGATAAGATGCAATCTACTGATAATTGGGTGAAATTCACTTTAGATTTACCTATGCATAAAGATAAAATAATAGGCAAAGATTATAATTATTTCACTGCTGGTGTTGGTTTGCTAGGGGATATTATTCATAGATCAGTCCCCGATGGACTGGTTTCCTATGCCGATGAAAAATTATTTACCCCCTTAGAAATTACCAATTATAAATGGTTTTATACCCCTCGAAATACTGCATATACGGGTGGTGGTATAGAGCTACGAGCTATCGATTTTGCAAAATATGGACAATTATACAAAAACAAAGGACTTTGGAATGGTAAACAAATCTTAACTGAAGAATGGGTAGAAAAAAGTTTAGCCAAACAAGTATCGCAATCTTATGCAGGAATAGAAGATGGATATTATGGTTACCTTTTTTGGAATAAAACATATACAGTAGATGATAAAGATTATGAAGTTTCTTTTTGCACTGGTAACGGAGGCAATAAGATTCTTGTTTTTAAAGACATTCCTTTTGTTATTGTAATTACGGCTTCAGCATATAACAAACCTGGGGCTCATGCCAATGTTGATACAATGATGGTTGATTATATATTACCTGCAATAATAGAAAAACAATAAAACCAGTTGGTATGCTGCCCTGAACTTTGCCTTGAAACATTAAAAAAGATTAATTGAAGTTCTACATATAACAAGTGTATAGAAATTTATTTTTACTCACGGCTTTACTTATTTGATGAATTTTTAAATGTGTTCGTGAACCTCCTAAAAAGTTGATTTCTTAAATTTTATACTCTTGTGACTAGTCGAATGGGAAGGAGGGCAGCATAATGCCTGCCTGTCGGCAGACAGGTGTGTGGAATCAATATGCATTTATTTTTTTATGACTAATATCATGAAAAATGGTATCCTCTTTTTTTACTTTTAGATATTTCGAAAGTTAAGTTTTTAATTATGAAAAACTCAAACCATTCATTCATTAGATCTATCAGTTATAATTTATTTATTCTTGGGTTTTTATTCTTATTAACGGCCTGTAATAATAGCCCTTCAAAAGATAAAACAAGTAAAACCGAAACAGAGGAAATTGTAAAAGTTAACAATATCTATTGGAATGTTAAAGCCATTCTTCCAGATGGAAAAAGCTTAGATGTTAAAGCCTTTGATAAAGAAGGGAAATCCTTCGATATTAAGGCAATTCAAAACTCCGATCAAGATAGCTTCTTAGATGTTAAAGCTATTGCAGATGGTGAGGAATTACCAGTTAAGTTGTTATTGAATGATGAGCAATTTGCACCTGTTGCAGCTATAAGTAATGAAAGAAATACGTATGACATTAAAGCAATAACAGAAGAAGGTGAAAAACTGGATATAAAAGGCATTAGAAGATTTGGAAATATTGTCATTATGAAAGCCATTACTAAAGAGGGGAAATATATTGGATTGCAAGCTATTTCTCCAGACGGAAAACAAAATGATATTAAAGGTATAAAAGTTAACAGAGGAGAAAGAGAGATGACATTAAAAGGTGTAGGCGTCCATGCTCATGTTAAAGCAATGCACCCAGCTGCTAATGAAGCTGAGTTTAAAATGTTTAAAAAATCGGAAACTAATAAGAAAAGAACATATAAAACTGATTTTGAAAGAATTATCTGGAATATTAAGGCGGTAACTGCTGATGGTAAAAATCTAGATGTGAAAGCTTTTGATCCTGAAGGCAATACATTTGATGTAAAAGCAACACAAGATTCTAAACAACATAGTTTTATAAATATTAAGGCATTTGTAGAGGAGTACGAACTACCTGTTAAAATAATGCAAAGTTCAGACGAATATGCACCTGTAAGTGCTATTGGAAAAAACGGTACTATTTACGAAATTAAAGCATTAACTGAAGATAATGTAAAACTAGATATAAAAGGCATTAGTCGTTCAGGTAATATTGTTAATGTTAAAGCTATAAATGAAAATGGGGAATTCTATGGTGTTAAAGCTTTTGCTCCAGACGGAAAACTTAATCAAGTAAAAGGTATTAAGATTTTTGACAGAGAAGTAGAGATGAAAGTACAAGGACAACCAGTATATGCCCATTTAAAAGCTATTAATCAATAATCTGCTCTGTCCCATCTGTTTACGATAATAGCCAATATTATATAATTACTATTTTGTATCATAATGTACTTGCATTATGTATTACTCTCTGCTGTCAAACTGAGCCGTGTTAATTCAAACCCATTTCAGTTGCTTACATATATTGATCTTCTGATATCTTTTACATCAGAAAGGAATCGAAATTGTGAGATTTAAATTGAGTGAGTGATTGGGTAAACACTAATAGGTTCAAATAACAGTTGAGACGCTTTTTGGAGAAGAATCTCTTTGAAAATTTGCGTATCTTTATCTCGTACCCACCCCCATACATTCAATTGGCCGTTATCATGACAAACCAGAATGCTTTTTTAGAAAAGCTGCGTAAAATCGTTTACGAGCATTACACCGATGAACAATTTGGTGTCAGTGATTTGGTAGAAGGTTTTGGGATGAGTCGATCGCAATTGCATCGTAAGCTTAAAAGGGCCACCGGCCAATCCATAAGTCAGTTTATACGGGAGATTCGACTTGAAGAAGCTCTCAAGTTGCTTCAGGAGGAAGACATCACGGCATCTGAAGCTTCATATCAAGTCGGTTTTAACAGTCCTACTTATTTTAATACCCGTTTTAACGAATATTTTGGATACCCTCCTGGGGAGACCCAACATGAATTGGAATTGGCCAAGTCAACTAGCCCTAATGTCAGAAATCCTGTTGACATTGGCTCTGATAAAAATAGCTTCTCCCGCAATCGGCGAGTGCTTATTTGGTTGGTTGCCATCACCTTGATTGTTTCCGCACTCTTTATTTATAATTATTTTTCACTGTTTAAGGAAGCAGTCGTTACGGTTACAGAGAAAGAAAAAACGATTGCCGTATTGCCCTTAAAGAACTGGAGCGGTAATTCGGAGTTGGAATATATTAGCGATGGGATGACGGATGCGATTATTTCGAAGTTATCGGAGATTCAAGATTTTGATCGTGTGATGCCGTTTGCCTCCATGATTCGTTACAAAGACACACACATGGATCTTAAGGAAATCGCGAAAGAGCTGAATGTGGCCTATGTCTTGGAAGGGAATTTTAAGCTATCTGGAACCAAAGTCCAGAGTAATTTGAAGTTGATAGAAGCCAGTAAACTGGAACATGTTTGGAACCTGGAATATACGGGTGAATGGAAAAGTAACGAAATCTTCGAGATGCAAGCCACCGTGGCTGAAAATGTTGCCAAAAATATGAAGGCTACCATTTCCGAAAACGAATTGGCAGATATTCAAAAAATACCCACAAACAATAAGAAGGCTTATAATTTATTTCTTCAGGCTGAGTTTCAAAAAAATAAACAAACTGAGGACGCATTCAAAAATGCAATACCTCTTTACAAACAGGCCATCGCATTGGATTCCACCTTCGCGAGGGCTCATAGTGGTCTGGCAGATATCTGGAGTATGGGTGGCTTAGTTTGGGGAATATACGATGAGCAGGAAGCCTGGGGAAATGCCAAAAGACTATTGCTAAAGACACTTGATATTGATAGCACTACTATTCACATATATAGTCAACTATACCGAGGTTATTTTTATTATGATTGGGACTTTGATTTGGTAGAGAAATTTTACCAGAACAGATTCCACCGACCTGAATCTGATCGGAGTATGGCGATTGATTTGGACTACCTGACAAAGATTGGAAGGCATAATGAAGCTTTTTTAGAGGTAGAAAGAAGAATTCTCAATGATCCTTCTTATGCAGTGTATTATAGCTTTAAGGCTGAAATACTAATGTTTCTTGGCAGGGGAAATGAAGCAATAGACTTGTTAGAATCCACTGACCCATTGTACAGTGATAATTGGTGGTATCTTCGGGAAACAGCAAAATTGTATTACTATCTTGGGGAATACGGGAAATCCAAGCGACAATTAAAGAAATCGATGACCAATTTCCCCAACGACTACCCACCGATCTTAATGTGGCTAAACGCAGCACACGCCCAATTGGATGGCAATTCTACGGAAGCAACCAAATACTTGGCCGAGTTGCACGGCGAGTATAACGAAAGTTCGTCAGGCAGCCCCGCTTGGTTTATAGCACTGTATTACTGCGCTTTAAAAGATTACGAAAACGCTTTTAAGTGGTTGCAAAAGTCTTACGAAAGACATGAAGTGGAAATGACCTGGCTTAAAGAGGAACCCCTGCTCCAATCGTTGAAAGGAGACCCCAGATATATCGACTTGTATAATAAAATGGGGTTTCAATATGTCGATCAAAAATTCCTGAAGTGAAGGCGGTATGTGTTTAATGCACCCACAATTCTTAAAAACGCAGCATAATTGTAAGCCTTTCATTTATTTTCAAAACCTTTTCAATAAAACTTGGAACGAATGGAAACATAGCTATTATGCTTGACACAACATAATATCGAATATTTGAAGTGTAAAATTTTAATAACCTTTAAATACTTTATTATGAAAAAATTATTCAACATGTTAGTAGTAGGGATGATCTCATTTCTAGGTTTTTCACAAGAGCCAAACAATTCAACAACTATGGTTGAATTAGACGACGTAACCTTATCTAATGTAAATGCAACTTATCTGGCCACCATTCAAGATAAAAATGTACCTGCGGCAGTAGTATTGTTACAGCAGGAAGCCGCCAATTTTGATGTTAGATCCAGCAAGAATTTCTCGGAAGAGGTAACCACTGACGTTTTCGAAATAGTTTTTAGAAACTCTAAAGGCTACCTTAATGCTTTCTATGATAACACAGGTAAAATCGAGTCGGCCTACGAGCGTTTTAAAAATATCGCGTTACCAAAAACTCTTCAGCATCAGTTGTATAGAGTACACCAAGGATGGACCATGACTGGTAATTTGTATTCTAGTGCTTACGAAGATGAAATTCTTATTGATCGTTCGTTTAAGATCTTGTTAAAAAAAGGAAATGTAAAAAAGAATGTGGTATTTCATTTATCTCAATAAAGCAGTAATTTATAATTACTACTCAAATAGAAGCATTCTTTGGATGCTTCTATTTTGATACAACTTCTTACCGAAATATAAATAATTGGTTATTATTTGTTTTATATAATGATCATACCCTGGTTAATCAATAATAAAATCCTGTGTCATTTACAATGAGTTTGTCGAAGTATCGAAATGTGTCGAAGGGACAGGAGAGTAGGGGAAACCGACCTTAGGAGGTTCTCGATTTCCAACATACAATAGCAAACAATGAGTAATGTGTGTGGTATAGAATTGTATATTATCTATAATATGGTACTGCTTGTTTACTTGGTTTAGATACCGACTAATTCTTTAGTATTTCCAATGCACGATCTATTCCGCTATCCTTTTCTTCTTGAAAATCTTGAGTTGATAAAAATGGGATATAATTTTCTTGGTTATCAGGCCCAATTCCAACAACTTCAAAAACCGTTCCTTGTGCATCACTATATATTTCGTTTGACAATCCTACTTCTGTACCATTAGGTAATATATGCGTAAGAATAGTAGAAAAAGCACCTGCCGTATTCTCTCCTACAACAGTAACATACGGTACATCTTTAAGACATAGTGTAAAAAGTTCTGCTGCACTTATGGTAAATGGACTTGTAAGTAATACGATATCGCCAGTGAATTGAAAATTTCCGCGAGGTCCTACAGAAAAGGATTTATTTTCGGTAAAACTATCACCCAATCTGGCTTTTTTAAAATATGAAATTCGTTCTTGATCTATAAACCGAGATGCGATATTTAAAGCAACGGTATCAACTCCTCCATCATTAAAGCGTATATCTATAATCAGTTTAGAAACTCCAGAGGATTCAATATCATCCATAATGCTATCTAATAACAGATTTAATGATGATAACTCATTATTAAAATCAGTGCCATATCCTTCCATTGTGATAATATTAATGTACCCGGTATCATCATTAATTAATCCCCATAAGATATTCTGCCTTTCATCCGATTCAACATTTCCTCCTAAATAATCATTAAATATCGTTCTTAATTTTTCATTACCTAGATCAAAAAAATCGCTTTCATTTTCTATAGCTAGATCTATACTTAAATTAGCATTCAACTTTTCTAATAAGGTTGGATCTCCTGAGTTAATTTCAATACCGTTCTGTTCGTCGTATATGCTTACATGCCCATCATCCAACAAATAAGCAAGCTCTTCTATGATATCATAAAAGTTATCTGCCGTAACTTGATCTCTTAAACTCTCATACTGAGCCCAGTCTATATTTCTTGTTTCAAAAAAAGCATAGTAATCATTAAAAATATTCCAGAAATGATCAAAGTTTATTATGGGATCTTTAGTGTCAGAAATTTGATCAGGTAGGCAATCTGGATTTTGATTTGGTAATCGCATAAATACTATTTCAGAATCTGATAATTCTGAAGATGCTATCAGTTCATTTTCACCTATAACATCAAAATCAAATTCATAGAAATCCTGAAGAACAAAATCATCATCTTGAATAGAACAGCCAGCAGCATTTGTATTGTAAAATATATTCTTACCATCTGTAAATTCAAACACCCATCCTTTTTCTGGGATTGACCAAAATCCATTAATTGAGTTTTCTGGAGGGACAGTGGTATCATTATCAGACTCACAGGCCGCAAAAATTACTAATAACAGCAACAATTCTACAAGGCGCTTTATTGATTTTACGTCAGGACATAAATGTATATTTATCATAGTTTTATTTTTAAAATTATTAGTATAATTGAAGGTTTAGGAGTGCCTTTTTTATCTATTTTAAAAAACAATCCATTTTTATATATAGTTAAAAACGATATCCTATTCTTAGGTTAACATAGGGTGAAAAAACTATTTCTCTTCGATATCCAAGTCCTGCACCAACTCCAACTTCATAATTAAAATGCTTGCCAAGATTTCTTCTTATTCCCCAGGTGGGAGCAATAAATATTCGATTTACATCATTTTCTTCAGCTTCTAAAATCGAACGGAAATGATAACTAGTTCTGAGCGATACGTAATTACCACTATTACCATCTATTCTTTTATGCTTATCGGCACGTCCATTTAGATTATAGTACCAACGTGGTTCTAATGCTACTATGGGTACAATATTTTCCGTATTAACACCTCCTAGACCAATTTCGCTTCGTAAAGCCACTTGATCTGATAATTTTAATTCATTATGAACCCATATACCTATTAACCCAACTTGAATACCAAATGTTGATTTTTCTACAGATACCGCTTTTTCATTTTGAGAAAACCCGCAATAAGAACTCATTAGTAAAAGGGAAACAAAAATTATTCTAATCATTCTAAACATTGTTTTAAAATTTTACAACCCTAAAACAAATAGCAAAGCAAACACCCTACTAAAAATTTTAAAAAATAAATGAAGCGATAAAATGACCTCTGGGGTTAGTTTTACTTAATTAAGAGTTTTAAAGTCAAGTTATGCTGTGTTTTTACTGTTATAAAAAAAATAATGGTAGGGTATGTATAGGTTCATATGTTTTAGGGATGTAAAATTTTTAACTCAAGAATATAAAACAGAATTATGAAAAAAATTGGATGCAGTATTCTCATAGGATTAGTAACTATAATATCATTAAATGCCCAGGAAATAGGAAGTGATGTCGAGAAAGAGGGGAGTATACCAAAAAACAATATTAAAGTATACCCTATATATGCATTGTCCGGAATTATTGGTATAGGATATGAACGTGTTATTGCCCCAAAAACTTCAATAAATTTTATAGTTCTTCAGCAATTTGCTGAACCAAACTTTGATAATAACGTATTTGAAAGAAATTATGATCTATTTTTTGAAACAGATATAAGACGTTATCTCTCCAAACGAAAAAAGGCTCCAGAAGGTTGGTTTGTAAGTGCAGGAGTGTTTACAGAATATAATTATGATAGGCTTAAAAATAGCGATAACAATCAAACTACAGATGTAGAACGCCTATGGGTTGGTGGTTCTGGTAAAATAGGCCATCAATGGATATTTAAGAAAGCATTAAAAGGCCTATCTACAGAAGTAGCAGGAGGTATAGCCTATAGAACTATCATAGAAGGAATTTCGGATAGTAACTCTCAAAGCGGATTTGATACGATAATAGACGTTACTGTTGGCTATTCTTGGTAATGGTTGATTTGTATTTTACCTTTTTTATATAATTTTGAATACTTTATTTAATTTTTGAACAATGCCAGAGAAAGTAATTAGCGTTTGTGAAGAGAAAGTATATGACAAACTATACCGCGAGCACGCAGAAAAAATATGTTACTATCTCTATTACAAATATGGAGACATGGAAAAAGCCCAAGATATTGTGCAAGATAGTTTTGCAAAATTATGGATTAACTGTTCCAAGATACTTTTTGGAGCGGCCAAAAGTTTTCTTTATAAAATCGCTAATAATGCTTCGATCAATGCTATTGTTCATCAAAAAACAGTACTGAAATATCAGGAAAAAAAGCAAAAAACGTATACAAATGAATCTCCAGAATTTCAGATGGAAGAAAAAGAATTTATGCATCGTCTAAATAGTGCTATTTCTGGTTTAAAAGACGGGCAACGAGAAGTTTTTCTTTTGAATAGAATGGAAAATAAAACATACAAAGAGATTGCAGAAATGTTAGGAATCTCTGTAAAAGCAGTAGAAAAACGAATGCACTTAGCACTAGTTATTTTAAGAAAAAAAATAAAGTCATCTAATATATAACCTATGAAAAAAGATTTTAATGATGATGATTTTTTAGGAAAATGGCTATCTGGTGATCTCTCTAATGAAGACCGTGAGGCCTTTGAGAACTCAGAAGATTATGCGGCATATAAAGATATATTGAGAGGAGTAGAGCGACTAGATAGACCTGTTTTTGATGTAGAAAAGGGTTTGAAAGAACAAAAAATCTATAATGCTTCATATAAAAAAGCCAAAACATCAAAAGTTTTTAAAATTCGTACATGGGTATATAGTGCAGCGGCAGTAGTTTTGGCTTTAATCGGATTAAGAACAGTATTTTTTCAGGATGTTACTGTACGCACTAAAATGGCACAAACGCAAGTCATAACGTTGCCTGATCATTCTGTGGTAACTCTTAATGCCGATTCTTCTTTAGAATATGATAAAAATTCTTTTTTAGAGCGTCGAGAGTTATATTTAAAAGGAGAGGCGTTTTTTGATGTTCATAAAGGATCTTCATTCACGGTTACTACCAAAAATGGTGAGATTACTGTTTTGGGGACAGCATTTGATATATATTCTAGAGATCGAACATTAGAAGTACAATGTTTTGAAGGTAAAGTACGTGTGAAAAATGAGGCTAATGAAGTGATTCTTATTCCCGGAAAAGGAACCAGATCTAATCAAAAAGAAAGGTTAGATATATTTAATGTTTCATATCCAAAACCTGATTGGCTGGATGGTAAAAGTAGCTTTTTTGAAGTACCCCTTGAGCGACTCATAAAAGAATTAGAACGACAATACAACATCAAAATTCATACAGGAGATATAGATGTCAACAGAGTATTTACAGGCTTTTTTAAGCATACAAATCTAAAAGTTGCTCTTAGTACAAGCTTTGACCCCATGAATATTAGTTATACATTTGAAGGAGATAGAATTATAGCCCTAAAAAATAAATGATTCGTTTTCAGATAATTAGATTGATAGTGTGTTGTTTATTGGGAGTATCTTGCTATGCACAACAAAAAAATCATCATATCGATAGTGCCGAAAAGGTATCCTTGCAAGAGGTTTTGAAAACGTTTGAAAATCAATATCAATTTGACTTTTCTTATGATGTAGAAGCGATCAAGAATATAAAACTTGTAATTGATCAAGATGCTATTACTATTGATTCATTAGTAGAAGTACTAAAAGAACAAACTCAATTTATACTTCGGAAGATTGACGATCAGAGCTATATTTTAGTAGAAAATGATGAAGCTATAGAAGTATGTGGTTTTGTGATTGATTCAGCAAGTACTTTTGAGCTGGCTCAAGCAAATATTACCAGAAATAAGTATGTAATTGGACTTACCGATGAGCAAGGGTATTTTAAAGTACGTTTATCTCCAAGGGATTCAATTTCTATATCCTATTTGGGATATGATATAAAGACAATTAAAGCAGCTACTTTTTTAGATTCGAGTTGTGATACGATTCGATTAACACCAGAAGTTCTAAATTTAAGCCAGGTAGTAGTTAAGGAATACCTAACTACCGGTATTCAAAAAAATAAAGATGCATCTATTAATGTATCAACAAAAAAACTCAGAATTCTTCCAGGGCTTGTAGAGCCAGATGTTTTGCAAGGTTTACAATTAATACCAGGAGTAAGTAGTCCTACTGAAGATCCAGCTGGATTATATATTCGAGGTGGGACTCCAGATCAAAACTTAGTGTTGTGGGATGGAATAAAAATGTATAATAACGGCCACTTTTTTAATCAGATATCAACGTACAATCCTAACATTGTTAAGAACGTAAAGGTGTATCGAGGGGGAACCAGTGTACGGTATGGAGATCGAGTTTCTGGAGCGATTATTATAGAATCCGATGATGACGTAACCGATGAACTTAAAATAGGAGGTGGGGTTAATTTTACTCATGCAGATCTTTTTGTAAAAGCACCCTTGTCTGAAAAATTAGGTATCATGGGAGCTTTCCGTAGATCTACTACAGACCTATATTCAAATATTGGATACGATAATCTTGTCCGTAAAGTATTTCAGAATACTAGAGCCGATATTTCTGATGGTACATCAGGAAATACAATTGACAGAGAATTTAGAGAAGATAATTTCTCTTTTTCTGATGCTAATTTTAAGGCAGTTTGGAATCCTAATTCAAATAATACTATAAAATTTAGTACCATATTTGCAGAAAACAAATTAGATAATGTTACGCTGCCGCAGGATGTAGACGATCCCGGTTCTTTTAGTACAAACGATTTGTACAAAATTAGGAATGTAGGTGCTAGTTTGAATTGGAAAAAAAAATACTCGAATAATAGTGTACAAAAAGTAAGTTCATATTTTTCCTCTTATGATACTAAGTATAGTATTGCCAGAAAAGCCCTAAATGTAAATCAAAACCTTGATTTCAACCAAAATAACAATGTTAAAGATATAGGAATAGAATATGCTTTGGATATTCCTATTACCAAAAAACAGTCGTTAGCATTGGGATATCAATATGCATATAATGAAACAAGATATAATTATAGACAGGCGTTAACGGGAGATTTAGAGGATTCTTTTATGAGTATTACAAATGGTAATGGTAATAATCATACGTTATATTCAGAGTATACCCATAAAGGAGAAAAAACTTATGCTAATTTTGGTCTTAGAGGATCTTATTTAAGCAATACAGATCAGGTTTTTATAGAGCCTCGTCTGTTTGCATCGCTAGAAGTTTTCAAAAACTTCAGGGTAACAACTTCTGCAGAAATCAAGAATCAACAACTTAATAATTATAGTGATATTTTAAGCCTTACTCCATCAGTAAACGGTCTTCCTGTGGTCGATAATACATGGTTACTTTCGGGGAATGGTGTATTTGAAGGAAATCCACTTTTCATTCCTGTCATAAAAAGCAAACAATTTACTTTTGGATCCTTGTACACGTATAGAGGTTGGAATTTTGATCTAGAAGGATATTATAAAAGGCTTACCGATATCAATTCTATTAATAATATTATTTTACAGATTGTACCTTCTCAGACTGATACAGGTATAGATATAGGAAAAGAAGAACGTATTGGTTTTGATTTTCTATTAAAAAAAAGAATTCGTAATTATCGGTTTTGGATCGGATATTCATTCAGTAAAACGGCAATTACTTTCCCTACATTACAACAAAGGTCTTTTCCTAGTAATTTTAATCAACAACATGTATTTAATATCTCGCAAACATTAAAAGTTAATCATCTTGAGTTTGCTCTAGGATGGAATTATGCTACAGGTAGCCCCTTTACTAAGCTTATACCAGACGAAGATGGTTTTTTTGGTAATATAATTGAGCCCAAGGGGATTAATGTAAATAGATTTAAAGCGTATCATAGATTAGATGCTTCTGTTCTATATCGATTTACTATTAAAACTAAAAACCCATGGGGAGGGATGTTAGGCTTCTCGTTACGTAACATTTATAATCGAAAAAATACAATTGGACAAGGGTTTATCGAGATTGGTGAAGATAATATAGGTACTTTTGAAAGAAGGTCATTGCGACTCACACCAGATGTAGTTATCCGTTTTAATTTTTAAAAATTGTTAAATAAAAACGTCATAAAAGACGTTTTTATTTCTATGAATAGAATTAATTCTCACCCACACCCTCAGACGTACAACCTGGTGCATCTGGGAATTGTTGACAATGAAGATCTCCAACACTACAACCCGGCGCATCTGGGAATGCTTGACAATGAAGATCCCCAACGTTACCTCCGTTAATAGTTTGCTGCTCAGTTTTGTTCAGTGGTTTTACACCTTCAAGATTTAAAATTGATTTTGACATAATAAAAAAGTTTAAAATTGTTGGGATTGAAATTAACTGTTTCTTAGTTCAAGAAAAACTGTTATAACGTCAATTTTATAAAAATGACGATCTTTAAAAAACATTATCATTTTTACTATAATATCCTTGCGTTATGGACGGCAGGAGGGGAGTATAATGTGTGTGGAATGGAATTACCTATTTTATAATTTTGCTAAAACTTCCAATTTTTTAAAAACAATAACCTTATACATAGCACTAACTGGGACTTTATTATTTTCAATTAACAAATATGTTCTGGTTGCTTTTGTAACTCTTTCCAAATTGGTAATGTATGATTTATGGGTACGTTGGAAATTTTCAGATAATAATGTCGTAATATTAATAAGTGTTTCAGTGATCAGATACATTCTTGTATCAGTAAAAATCTTCAAATAATTTCCAAAACTTTGAATGTACAGAATTGATGTAAATGAAATATTAACAGGGATGCCGTCGTGTTTTATCTGCAATTCTTCATTTCCTCTGTTTTTTTTAGGTTGTGTTATTTTCGAAGCTGAAACTTTGTTGATGGCTTTCAAAAAGCGTTCAATTTTTATAGGTTTCAATAAATAATCTACTACACCATAATTATAACTTTCTAATGCATATTCAGAATACGCGGTAGTTAAAATAACTTTGGGTGGTTTTATCATAGAACGCAAAATTTCCATGCCATTAAGTTCTGGCATTTCTATATCAAGAAAGATAAGACTAACTTCATTTTGCTGGACGAAATTGACAAATTCTAGTGGATTACCAGTACTTAATACTAACTCAAAGTTGTCAATTTTAGAGCAATACTCTTCTAGCACTTTGCGTGCTAGTATTTCGTCATCTATAATACCAACTTTAATCATTAACTGTTTTTTTTAATTTTGAAACTGCTAAATCAATAGATAAATTTACATGATATTTTTCTTCTTTATCATCAATTTTCAATATGTGTGAATTAGGATATAATAGATTTAAACGCCTTTTCACATTTTCGAGACCCAGTCCTGTTCTTTTCAATGAAGAAACTTTGTGAGGCTTTGAATTATCAATACAAAAATGGAGAATGGAGTTTTTTATAGTAGCAGAAATATCAATGATACTCTGTTCATTCGTACTTTGAGCACCATGCTTCACAGCATTTTCAACAAATGGGATGAGCAACATCGGAGAAATCCTTAAGCCAGACACGTCTCCGTCAATTAAAAATTCAATAGTACAACGTTTACTCAGTCTTTTTTCTTCGAGTAGCAAATAATTTTCTATAAACTCAAGCTCTTCTTTTAATAAAACAGTATCTTTTTTAGAACTCTCTAATTGATACCGCAATAATTCTGAAAGCTGCATCACAAGGTCAGGGGTTTCTAACGATTGTTTCCGCGAAAGCGAATAAATACTATTTAAAGAATTGAATAAAAAATGTGGATTTACCTGTGCTTTTAAATAATTTAGCTCCATTTGTTTTTGTAATTTTTCCTTCTCGTCATTTTCTCTTCTGAACATTATATTTCTTCTCAAAAAGAAGGCAGCCATTCCGGCTCCAGTAGTATAAATTAGAAAAAAGATCATTTTATAAACACCATACCAGCCATCCTTCATATATCCTTTCAAATATGCCACAACAAATACACTCCCAATAAGAAGTATTGTATATAAAAAATAGCGTCTCTTATCAAAAAAAAGGGGAATGAAAATAAAATGATTTATCCATATGATGGCCATAATGGCAATTGTATAATTAAGACCATGTAAGAAAAAAGAATAATTAGTATCAAATCTATCCTTAAACGCCCACATACTTAATATCTCAAGTATAAGTACCAAAAAAAAGGCGCCTATGTTTATAAGGATTGTATTCTTCAAAGACTTTTTGATCATAAACGCTTCTATTAAAAATCTAATAAAGATACTATCTATACATACAAATCTCCATAATTTCTTTACAAAAGCGAGATATCAATGACGAAATGGTTTTATCATTTAATTATTGGATTCATCCTATTAATGGATTTAGACATTGATTATACTATACATTTATTCAATATTTAAGTAAAAGAATAAACAATGAGAAATTACAATAGTATACTTTTAATAGTCACCATCTTTTTAAGCGCTTGTGCTACTAAAAAACAAGTATCAAAAAACAATGATTCACCAACTATAGTAAGCCCATATTCTGATCAGAAACCACCAGGGGTAATTCCTGAAGTATTTGCGCCCCGTATGGATTCTACAGAGCACAGTGAACCAGCAGTTACCTTAGGCGAAATAGCTTCACTTCAGTCAAAAGTGTTGAACAAAACTATTCCACTATCAATCCATTTACCTGCTAACTATGATAGTTCCAGGAAAACCTATCCCGTGCTGTATATGTTGGGTTCAGATTACCGAGCTCGGTTCGCCATGTTAGCTTCTACACTAGACTACATGGGCGAGGGACAAATTCCTGAGATGATACTTATTGGAATTGATTTCCCCGAAGGAAATAGTATTTTGTTGCCAACAAGGGAAAATAAAGACACAACAATTCCAGATAATTATATTAACTTTTTTGAGACAGAGCTGATGCCACACGTTGATAATAACTACCGGACTGCTCCGTTCAAAATCCTTTATGGCGGTTCTAACAGTGGGTTTTTCAGTGTTTACACGCTGCTCAACAACCCCAAACTGTTTAATGGCTACTTCGCAAGTAGTCCATCCCTTATGCACATACCAGCAGTGCTTCAACAAAAAATAAAATCAGGTCCGTTAAAAACGCTTTCGGAAAACAGATTTCTACACATCATTTACAGCGATGATGAGGGATTAACAAATCATGTTTCTGAATTCACTCGTGTTTTAGCGGACCATAAACCAGAGAGTTTTATCTATAAAGTGGATGAATTGGTGAACCAGGGTCATGTACCAGCGATGGATTTTACACTGTTTCTTCTTGCGTTATATCCTGACTTCAATCCCTTTAATCCCAGTGAAAACCTGGAATCGTTGGATAAAGTGACACAACATTTCGATAGGTTATCAAAACGATACGGGTATGAAATCAAGACACCTATAGGGGTCATATTTAACCTTGGTTTTCACACGATACTAAGTAAGAATTTAATTGACGCAGAAGAAATCTTTCAATATTCCTTAGAAGTGTATCCTCAAGGAAAGGAATCTTATCTCGGAATGGGTCTTTTACGAAGAGCACAAGGTCAACTTGAAAGTGCTAAGGTCATGCTCGAAAAAGCACTGACAATTGATCCAGATTATTCACTTGCTAAAAGGTGGCTACAAAGACTCTAGAAATGAAATCTGGCTTTATTCATCAAAGATCTATTGGGTGGATTTATTAAGTTAAAAAAAGAAATAGGCCAATTGGCTTAATCACAAATCAATTAGCTAGGAAAAACAGAAAACATGAAAATCACCAAATTATTAATACTAACATTGATTATATCGCTAAACACTGTTTTTGCCCAACAAAATAATGTGATAGAAAATACGCAAAATATAGAAGGATCTTCCTTGGTATTACCACAAATTCAGGTAGTCCCCATAAAAGATACCAAGACAGCAAGAAACTATGAATTGTATATAGAGTTGCCAGAAGATTATTCTGAGAACAATAATAAAACGTATCCTGTACTTTATTACACA
Organism: uncultured Aquimarina sp.; assembly: GCA_947500545.1. GTDB lineage: Bacteria > Bacteroidota > Bacteroidia > Flavobacteriales > Flavobacteriaceae > Aquimarina. The sequence continues at coordinate 619,638 of CANMSO010000001.1, forward strand.
GATGCGATGTGGCATCTCGAAATGCTATCTGGCGCTACAGAATACATGCTAGAAAACGTTATTTTGGTTGGAATTTCCTGGCAGAAGGACGTCGCCGAAGATTTAAGGCAACAATATGGAGCTCACGCCAGCAGATTTACCGATTATTCATTCTGGAAAAAAGCCAACCCTAATCATCCTAAACTGAAATTTGGTCAAGCCGAAAATCACTTGGCATTTATTCGCAACGATGTTATTCAATATGTAGATAACAACTATCGTACTCATCCAGATAGTCGCACCTATTTTGGTTACTCACTAAGCGGTGCATTCGGTTCTTATATACTATTGACTCAACCTGATACTTTTGATAATTACATTCTTGGTAGTCCATTAGACAAAGGCTTAATTCCATACCTTTCTGAGATTAATACCAAATTAGGAGCTATCGAGTCACATAAGAACAATCCATTGCACGCTAACGTATATATCGCCTATGGCACATTAGAAAAAGAAAAGGACGAACCTATAGACGAATTTGTTAAATTACTGGATAGTAGAAAAAATTTAGAAGTATCCATTCAAAATAAAGTAATTGAAGGTGATCATCAAACCGCTTTCCCAATGATTGCTGTACAAAGTGTCGCTTGGTTGTCATCCTTGATGGGTCACGTTTCAAGTGATAGCTATGAGGTATCATTCTGGGAGATTCCGTACCTCAATAATGCATTTGTTACTACACATCCAGAGGACAGAAAGGATGGGATATTGGTTGATACATTATCGGTAAATAGCAAAGATAGAAAAGCAATCCTCCAGCTTTCGCAAGAAATTTTTGAAGGTAAACATGGAAGTTATGATGCCTTGCTCATTTCACATAAAAACAAGTTAGTTTTTGAATCCTATTATAAAAAAGGACGTATCAATGTCCCTCATGGACAAGCATCAGCAGTAAAAGCGTATACTAGCTTGGTTTTGGGTAGAGCTATCCAAATGGGTTACCTATCTATGGAAGATATAAACAAACCTATAATTAGTTTTCTAAAAGATGTTAATCACAAAAAAATCACAAAAGGATTTGAAAAAATCACACTTCATAAGGCATTGACCATGCACGGAGGATTGACTATAGATAGCGATAAATGGAAAAAAATTGAGAAAGATTCGGTTAGACTAAAAGGTCAGGGGCTGGTTCAGACGCTTCTTGAGGAAAGCGGGCCTATAACTCACGAGTCTCAGAGGTATTTATATGGTAATTTTAATCCAATGTTGGTGATGACCGTCATTGACGCCGTTGTTCCAGGAACGGCTGAGAACTTTATTAAAACTGAACTACTTGACAAACTCGGTATTACAAATTATAAATGGTCAACTCATATTAGTGGTTTACCACAAGCTGGGGGGCGTGCAAGTCTCATGTCTCGCGATATGATCAAATTGGGTAATTTGGTTCTCAATAAGGGTAAATTAAACGGCGAGCAGCTTATTTCTGCAGACTATCTTGCCAAAGCCACCAGTGGAATTGTGAAACCTACACAAGATTGGATGCCAAAAGACTATCGTTACGGTTATTTTTGGTATCAAACATTAGTAAAAATAGATGATAAAAATTATGATACCACCTTTGCTTGGGGAGGTGGTGGTCAGCGAGTAATTGTAATAGAAGAACTTGATTTGACCATTGTAATTTCTGGTCATGATGGTGAAGATAAAATAATGACTCAAATTTCTGAAATCGTTATACCGACTTTTGTTAAACAATAAATGCCATAAAAACAATAAATCTAACATTTGTGTTATGCTTTCGCGAAAGCGTAACACATCTCTTGATAATTTTTATTTAGCACATACTCCAAAATATATTTAATCTGTCCATTTTGTATGCCAACATCATGATGTAAGTAGGAAGCTGAGTCTAAACCTTAGACATTTACAGCATATTAATATTAAAAAAAGTCAATATGAAAAATTACATCCTAGTAGTAGCGATGCTTCTTACAATTCAATTTATAAATGCCGAACCTAAAATTGATGAAGATGTGAATACATCAGTTATTAATTTAGTTATTCTTAATGATAACGGAGATATTTTATTAAAAAAAGCAACAATCGGTTGGATAACAATAGGTGCATTTTATGAGAAAAGACACACTATAAATGAAGTTATCGATAGTATCTCAAATAAATATGGTGTTTCTATTTCAAAACCAAACCTTAAAGGTGTTTTTACTTATAAATTTGACTTTAATAATGCTGCAAGTGTAAGGCAGATTTATGTCGCTAAATCTACTACTAGTGATTTACCAACAAATAAAAATGTAGAATTCCGTTGGGCTCCAAAAGATGAGGCTATAGAAAAATTTAAAAGTACTATTCCGTCTTTAGGTGAAATGATAGCGCAAATTATAGAGTATCCTCAAGTAGTTTGGGGAGGTTCTTTTTTAATTAAAAGAAAAAACGAAAAAATGACTTCTACTATAACAGAGGATTTTTATCCAATAAGCGACGCTTCCACATACAGAGAATCATCACATAATCCTTCAGTAGTAAAAACACTTCAAAAGTATATGGAGGGCAGTTCTTATAATAAGAAAGAAATGCTAATAAGTGCATTTGCAGACAATGCAACATTATATCTAACAAACAGAGATGGAGATTTCAAAAGATATACCCCAAGTGAATACGCTGATTTTTTTAAAAACGCAGAGAAGGGAAAGTTCAATGGGAGAGACGCTAAAATTTTAGAGGTTACCGTTACAAAAGAAATAGCAACAGCAAAAGTTGAAATTGCTGGCCCTAATAGAGCGTGGGTATATATTGATTTGTTCTTGCTTAAAAAGTTTAAAAATGATTGGAAAATTATTAGTAAAACAGCAACAAGGGTGGATAACATAGAGAAGAATGCTGTATTATTTGTTGTTTCTAACGCTCATTATTATGCAAATACAGACATACCTACGGGAAACAGTTTTTCTGAAATTATAAATGCATATGATGTTTTCAAAAAAGCAAATTATACTATCGATTTTGTGAGTCCAAAAGGAGGTGCGGTGCCATTAGCCTATATTAATACATCAGACGAGATGAGTAAAAAATATCTATATGATACTCAATTTATGAATGCTTTGAAGAACACAAAGTCACCTTCAGAAATTGATGCTTCTAAATATAAGGCTGTTCAGTATATTGGTGGTGGAGCTGCTATGTTTGGGGTTCCAGAAAATAAAGAAATTCAAACCATAGCAATGGATATTTACGAAAAATATAACGGAATTTTATCTTCGGTTTGTCACGGTACAGCTGGAATTGTTAATTTAAAGACAAAAGATGGGAAATATTTAGTTGACGGTAAAAGAGTAAGTGGTTATCCTGATGATTATGAAAATAAAAATGCGCCGTATTTTAAAACATTTCCTTTTTTAATCAAAAAAACAATTGAAGAAAGAGGAGGTGATTTTAAATTCTCCGAACGAGGGAAATTTACTTTAGAGGTAGATGGACGTTTAGTTACTGGACAAAATTTTCAATCTTCAAAGCCTGTGTCTTTAAAAATTATAGAATTAATAGACGCAATGAAAAAATAGACCACGGCTGATAATTCTTGTACTACATTTTCTTTAAAAGTTTTCTAACGAAATCGAAGATTGGCTTCGCCGAATTCTAATTTGGTAAGCAAATTATTCATTTCACGAACACCTCTAGAACAATAGAAACCTTGTGAGCTAAAAGCTCTTTAAAAAAAGGTAATGAAATACTTATTGCCCGAAACGATGTGGTTCCAGAGCTGTCACACTGAGCCCGTTTACACTGAGTTTATCGAAGTGTCGAAATGTGTCGAAGGAATAGGAGAGTAGGGGAAACCGAACTAGGGAGGTTCACGATTTCCAAAATATCAAATTACTATGAATGAGTAATGTGTGTGGAGTGGGTTTATAGGAAATATACCCTTTAATGGGTATTTTAATTATTATTAGTGATTTATAGTTTTAAGGAAAAATATTTCGATCATGTCTAATGAACTATATAACAAAAAACTAAAGAAATTTGTCAGAAAGAATGCAGTTAAATTTTTAGAAGACGATAATATAACTTCCGTCGGTATTGCATTCAAAGAAAGAAATGGTGAAAAATCAAAAGAAGTTTGTATTCAATTTACAGTTGGAGAAAAAATTGGCTTGGAAACTTTAGAAAATCTAGATGCAAAAATAATCCCAAAGCATTTTGTTATTGATGGGGTTGAAATTCCTACAGATGTGAAAGAAAGGAGTTATCACCATGATGCTATTTTAATAGATGCTTTAGAAAAAGTTGAAAGAAAGAAAAGGATGAACCCAATACTCCCAGGAGCAAGCATTGGGCACCCTCAAATTTCTGCTGGAACTGCAGGCTGTGTTGTTTATGATGCAAATACTGGGAAAGAATATTTATTATCCAATTGGCATGTGCTTCATGGTGAATCTGGAAAAATTGGGGACTCAATTGTACAACCGGGAAAATATGATGACAATAGAGTTGACGAAAATGTAGTGGGTAAATTAATAAATAGTCATTTAGGATTAGCGGGAGACTGTGCAATAGCCGAAATAGATAGCAGACAATTAAATGATAGAATTATTGGTTTAAACATTAATGTAAATCAAATTGCAGATGTTGAACTTGATGATAAAGTAATAAAATCAGGAAGAACAACATCGGTTACTAGAGGGGTTGTTAGTAGAACTGATATTACTGTAAAAATAAATTACGGTAGATTAGGTATAAAAAGAATAGGTTGTTTTGAATATATACCGGATCCCAATTACCTTCCTCATGATGGAGAAATAAGTATGGGCGGTGATTCAGGCTCAGCTGTTATGCTGGTTAAGAATAATAAATCTACTAGTGTAATGGTGGGCCTCCATTTTGCGGGAGAAGTAGGAGATGCTAGAGAACATGGTCTAGCCTGTTATTCTTCATCGGTTTTTAAAAAACTAAATCTGGTTCCTAATAAGTCTGACGTAAGAGAAATAGAAGATGTAAGACTTGGTTATGATTGGAATTTTTTATCAGAGCAAGTACAACCTCCGGTACCGAAAAATAAAACTATTAAGAATGGGCTTTTAAAAGTTAATGGGAAAAATGAAATTGACTATATGCATTTTTCATTGGTCATGAACAAGAAAAGAAAGTTTGCTTCATGGGTTGCTTGGAATATTGATGGTGCTAATATTAAGAGAATAAGCCGAAAAGGAATCCCTTTTATTAAAGATCCTGATTTTATAGAAGGTCAAATAGGGAATGAACTATACAAATCTAACCCTTTGGATCGTGGTCATATCGCGAGGAGAGCAGAATTATGTTGGGGAACTCTGGAAGAAGCCAAAAAAGCGAATAAAGATTCTTTTTATTTCTCAAATATGTTACCACAACATGAGAGATTCAACCAATCAAAAAAAGCTGGGATTTGGGGAAAGCTTGAAAATGTAATATTTGACGATGCTATTATTAAAGATTTAAAAGTCAGCGTCTTTGGAGGACCTATTTTTAATGAAAAGAAAGATCCAGTATATAGGAATGTGAAAATTCCGAAGGAATTTTGGAAAGTAGTTTGTTATACTGATGAAGAAACAAATAAATTAACTTATCACTCTTTTGTTCTTACTCAATCCGATCTTATTTCTGGTTTAGAAGGATTAGATTTAGATGAGTTTGAAATTTTCAAAGTTCCATTACATCTCATTTCCGAAAAAATTGGTTTTGACTTTTTAGATATTGAAAAATCATCAGAAACTGAATCAATTACTAATAATGTCATTACCAAAATTGAATCATTAGAAATGGTTTTAGTTTAATGACCTATTCCAAAATAGTTTTGTAGTAAGGATATTCAAGTATAAAATAACTCTTATGGCCAAAGAAGCACTCGAAACAAAAAAACTCCGAACCGAAGTATGGAAAAACGGGCTTTATATTATAGCCGTTTTGGTAGCAGCATTATGGACTTATGTTACCTTTGGATCTCTGAAAAAAGTATATCTAGCCGAAGCTGAAGTCACCCAAATAGAAGCCAATAATGTAGCCTTAGAGTTTAAGATAACGGCCAACGAAATTACAATTGACAAGAAAGGAAGAATAGGAGTAGAAGTGGCTGTCTCGATCACCAATAAAGGAATCTACAGAATCGATGTGGATTTAAATGATCCGGAAACCTTTACCGTAGCGCAAATTCAGGATGCGGTCTATCAAAATACGGACGGAGTATGGTCCGTAAGCAGTTTGCCCGTTTCTAAAGTCTATACTACGAAGCCCTATAGCCGATTGACACAGCAGGTGATACGAAATGTTACCTCGACCAGTGTTCCGCCGTCAGTTACTGTCGATGTGAAATACTTTCTGTATGTGGACGAGCCGGGCTTGTATTATGCATCGTTTATATCGGTTATCCCCGAGGATGTGTTGGAGATCATGACCAAACAGGAAATTGGAGATCAAGATGAGGCCGTAACCCACGAATCGGCTTGGTTGGTACAATCGTATTTTGAGCTGAAAAGGAAAGAACTTTAGTTAGAAATATCAAGGCGAAAACCTTTAAAATACAGACCCAGATATTTCTATTACAATGTACTTACATGGCGCCTGTCCTGAGTTTACCAAAGGGTCACTTTGCTTTGGTAAAAGCAAAGTTTATTTGTTCTAAAGTTTATTTAAAAGTTTTCTAACGAAAAGTTTCTTTAAAAAAGGTAATGGAACACTCTTTTTACGAAGTGACGATAGGAGCGTAGTGGAACGTGTGTGGAATGATTTTAAATCTATATTGATAAATTAAAAAAAATTACAATAGACTAAGTTGAATCGCTATCAATCGCCCAATAAATTAAGCTGATCGATTAACTTAAGAAATTCATCTCGTTTGTTTTTACTTATTATGGTTGTATGATCTTTTAATCTTACCATATTACCATCAATATTATCTATGTGATCAACATTAACAATGTGAGAACGATGTATTCTGTAAAAATTTATAGGAAGTAATTCTTCTAATTTGCTCATAGATTGTAACGACATAATTTTACGACCTTGAATAGTAATAATTTGTACATAAGCACCTTGCCCATTAATTACAATGATGTCTTTAAATGCTACACTAACTATTTTACTATCAGCCTTAATAAATAGTTTGTCAGTAGTTTGTGGAGTTGAAGTATTTGTGGGATAATTGATTTTAGAATCTTTTAAGGAAATGACTTTGGTCACTGCCTTATAAAATCGCTCAAAATCTATGGGTTTTAATAAATAATCTATAACATCCAATTCATAACTCTGTACAGCATACTCAGAATATGCAGTAGTCAAAATAGTCGCTGGTCTATTAGGCAAAATTTTTAGAAAATCAAGACCTGTAAGGTCTGGCATTTGTATATCAAGAAATAAAACATCTATACTATCATGTTTAATGTGATTCAAAGCTTGCAGCGCAGAACTACAAGAAGCCACCAGTTTCAATTCAGGTACTTTACCAACATAATCTGTAAGGATTTTTCGAGCAATGTGTTCATCATCGACTATAAGACATTTTAGTTTCATAATGTAATCTTTAAATTTATTTGATAAACTTGATTTTCCTTGATTATATCAATGTCGTGTTTCTCTGGATAATTAGCTTCTAGAAGTTTCAGTGAGTTTGTAAGTCCTATTCCCATGTGATCTATTGGAATTTGCTCAAGGTCTTCCTTAAAGGTGTTTTCTGTTCTAAAATTAAGTGCATTAGTATCTACTTCCAAACTGATTTTAATCCAACCTTCGGGATTAGTTTCCAAATCAGAATGTTTAAAACAGTTTTCAATAAAATTTATAAGAATCATTGGTGCAATCATATGATTATTTGTAATTCCTGCATGATAAAAATCTACATTCTGAGAATCTTCATGTTTAAGCAATTGTATACTCAAATAATGTTCAATCAGTTCTTTTTCCTTAGTCAAAAGTACTTTGGGCTGATCACAATCATACAATAAATAACGTAGCAGCTTTGAAAGTTTTGAAATCATTTGAGCAGCTCTTTCATCTTTCAGATAAGCAAGTCCATAAATATTATTCAATGTATTGAATAGGAAATGAGGGCTTATTTGACTTTTTAATAATTTTAGTTCAGCCTCAGCTCTTTCCGCTTTATGCTCAATTTCTTGAACTGCATTTAGATAATAAACACGTGCTATACGAATACTAGCCATAAAAAATATTCCCAACACAACCATTAATATCCATAATGCTGCCCTAACTGATTTAGGTGCATATTGGTCACTGATTTGTGTTAATCCTAAAACTTCTGCCGAAAAGGTATGCGCGTAAATCCCGATTATAAAAAGAAGGGTATTAATAACAATTAATAATCCCAATCTTCGATTAATTTTTCCTTCTCTTGCAAGGTATTCTGGAAAGAGCTTATATCCAAAAAGCCAAATAATTAGTGAACCAAAAAAGACATAAGTGACGAGGTAGTATATGGTATCTGTTAGACTTCTCTGATAAATCAATACAAGACTAATGATAATATGCATTCCAAACCAAAAGATGTAAGGTCCAACTTTAAGAAATTGCTCTGTCTTAGATAATGCTTTGCTCATAGGTGCAAAATTAAAATCATATTTAATTGATTTATAATCAAATGTATGAAATGACGATTTAATTGCATGAATGTTTCATTTTGATAATTGAAGCGTTTAGTTAAGCATATCATCCATTTGATTCATTTATGCAGGCGTTTCATTGATTTTTTTTGCTGCTGGCTCAGAGTAGAAATAGTTTTGCGCCGTAAACAAAATCATATAATCATGAAAAACAGAATTCATTTAATCACAATTATCCTATTTACTTTATCAACTAGCCTCATTGCTCAAGATAAGCAAGACAAAATAGTTGCGGTTTGGCATGCAGAAGAAAATACTAAAGTGGAAATCTACAAAGTAGATAAAAAGTACATAGGAAATCCTATAGATTCAGAAGGAAATCGAAAAACAGAAATCGAAGTACTCAACTTAGAGTATAAAGAAGGCAAATGGTTAGGTAAGATATATTCTAAAAAAAGAGGAAGACTTTTGGATGTAGAATGTGAGGTGAATGGCGATAAACTTTTACTTGAGGTATCTGCGCGATTTATGTCCGTAGATCTAGTGTGGACCCAAGTTTCACTATAACAAGTTTTCAAAACAAATATAGAATGAAAAAATATTTATTTTTGATAGCTTTTTCTATAACAACAATAACTATTTATGCTCAAGAGAGTAAGTATTATTTGGGGATTTCTTATGGGAAAAGTTTTCCAATAGGGGATTTTGCATCAGATGATTTTAGTAATTCTGATGCAGGTTTTTCAAAAATTGGAAATAAATTAGATATTTATGCAGGAAACGTTTTAAGTGAAAACCTGACGTTCACATTAGTTTTTCGTTATCAAAACTTTGATACAGATATTGACGCATTACTCAATACTTTAGAAACAAATAATCCAGAGACAAATTTTACTGGTATCTCTGAAGCATGGAAAACCTATAGCTTTTTAGCAGGAATCGCATATAAATTAACCATAGGTGAAAAATTCAGTCTGTATCCACGTTTAGGATTGGGTCCTATGCTTGTTACTAATCCTCAGTTCTCAATAACCTCTACTAACGAAAATACTAATACAGACGTAGATCGCTCTAGTGAGAACGGTTTGGGATTAGGCTACGAATTGGGTATTGGGCTTAAACGTGATCTTGGAAAGCATTTTTGTCTAATGCCAACTTTTACTTTTAGTAGTGGTTTTGTTACAATTCCTCATGTTGAAACAACAATTGATAACACAGTGACAACCTCAAATTCTAAACCCAAGATTATAACATTCAATTTAGGCTTATCTCTAGCCTATAAATTTTAAATTAAAAATATCATGAATACTATAAAACAATCTATTCCGATTAAAAAAATACTCTTTTATGCGGTTTTTATTTCTTCAATTACTGCAAGTAACGCTCAAGAAATAGCATCGCTTTATAAACAAGTTAATAAGTCTGTTGTAACTATAATAACGGAATCCAAGTTACTTAACGATAGTCATCAAATGATAAGTGATGAGGGTATTGGCTCAGGTGTTTTAATTTCTAACGAAGGAGAAATTTTAACTGCTGCTCACGTAGTAGATAATGCAGAAAACATTACAGTTAAGTTCTTGAATGGAGAAGAAATACATGCCAAAGTTATTAAGTCTGCACCTGTAGCAGATATTGCACTGTTAAAATTATCTTGGATGCCAAAAGAATATGAAATAGCGAAAATAGGTAATTCTGATAGTGTTTCGGTAGGAGAACAAATTATTATTCTTGGGGCACCTTATGGTATAGAACATTCTCTTTCCGTTGGTTATATTAGTGGCAAGCATAAGCAAGAAACAAGAACTTCAGGATTTGTTCTTAATGAATATTTTCAAACAGATGCATCTATAAATCAGGGAAATTCTGGTGGGCCAATGTTTAATTTACAAGGAGAAGTAATTGGGATTTCTAGCTACATTATTACAGAATCAGGAGGTTTTCAAGGTTTAGGTTTTGCGGCTACTTCTAATTTAGCCAAAAAATTAGTTATAGATGGTAATAGAAGATGGACAGGAATAAGTGGCTTTATTTTAGATAAAAAATTGGCTTGGATTTTAAATGTACCTATAGATGGAGGCGTACTCGTTGAATCTGTAGTTAGATTTTCACCAGCAGATTTTGCAGGAATTAAAGGTGGATTTACAAATATTGATATAGATGGAGAACATTTAATTGGTGGAGGTGATGTTATATTATCTGTAAATGGATTTCCATTAACCAAAGAATCTTTTGAAAAATTGGATGGTAATAGTTTAAACAAATCAAACTTCTATAACCAGAATACATTTATACTGAAAATTTGGAGAGGAGGAAAGGTTGAAGAAGTTAAGATTAACTTTTAAAAACTAATAAAACCATTATATATTATAAAAATAAAAACTATGAAATTAAATATTAATCAATTAAGATTTATAAAAATTGATAGGTTTAGCAAATTATATAGTGTTTCATTAATTGATAATGAAGAACATGAGATAATCAAAGGGTATGGTAATACTATACTAGATGCTTTCAATGATATGCATGACAATTTAATCTAGTTTTATGTAAAATAGAAGTATAGAAGTAATGCGTTTTACCCAGATGATGCGTAGGCAAAACGACCTCATAAAATTGGCTAAAACAATAGGTGAGTGTAGCGTAATATTTTAGGGAGTAAGTAATACAGATTCTTAAGAATTATACTTTTAAATAGGATTTCAAAGCAATCTTAATCAGTTCAAAAGTTTCCTATCTATATTACCGATATTGCAGATGAAAGAGAATCTCAATTTGTATGTGATTCTATATGGAAATCAATTAAGTAGAAATTAATCATATAATAAAATGGAAAACGAAAAGATTGATACCTTTTTAATGCTTATTAGGCATGAAATGTTAGTTGAACAATTGGAAACAATTAATAGAGATTTTATAAAAGAAATTGTTTTAAGAGCAGGTGGAAAAGTTAGTGATATTGATAATGTTCTTAAACATTCAACTGTAAAAGAAATTGATGATGATCTATTTTATATTAAAACCTCGGCCTCATAAAACTTTGGCGTAAACAATAGGTAAAGGAGCGTCCATATTTTAGAGATCTAGTACTAAAGTTTAATGAATTCTAAACTTATTAAATCTAGTTTAAAGCAATCTGATGAGTTAGAATGCTTTCTAAAATATAGCGACTGCGCCGTGATTGTTTCCAAAGTTTTGTGCAGCCTTGATACTTCGGCTACGCTATTAGATTAGATGTTTTAATTTAGGAATGTATAATCTGTGTTCTGCAGATAGCATGTGCATAGAAATTATCTCGCTTTGCCAACGCTTAAGTCTCGCTCACAATTTCAAAGATTCTCAATCTTTAAAATTATGCCGTATGCTCTTGCGGGAAGCTTCACGAGAAATGCGTTAGCATTCTTGAGCTCTTAAAACAATATTAACCTCGTGAAAAATCGCGTAAAAACTTTTTTCACGTATGTTTTATCAAACCTGCCTGCCAGGACGGCAACGGCAGGCAGGTACGCGATTTATAAGTTACCTAAAAGTGTTTGCTTTTTTTGGCGTGGGCTATGCAATTGGATATTGTGTTTAAAAATAAATGCCATAACAGGCATTTAAATTTTTATAAAGCAATCGAGCGCATAGGCAGCGGCAATTTTACATAACGGCAAATTATAGTTACAAATATGAGCAGGATGTTTCAGCAATAGTTTTTTGGAATTATTAATGACCCCAGTAATACATATTACTATGAAATTGAATCACTGTGGGATATTTTATGTTAATGTGAATTTAAAATATGGAATCCATTTAAATTGAAAATAACCTATTAACACTCTAATGTCAAAGCTTTCTTATTGAATTCGATTGTGAAAAAAGTATTTTAAAATGAAGAATTTAGGGTGTAGTTTATACTATAATCATTTAGATTGAAGAGTAATTCTAACTAAACTTTCTTCGTGCCTCATTTCTATCAATAAGAGCTTCAAACAACTCTTTTACTGCATTCATTTGTCCTGTATTATCATCTATCAATACTCTTAACTTCTCATATTTTTCATCAATGATATTTATATCAATATTGGAGCTAACATCTTCAAAAAAATAATTGGTATCAACTTCAAGGGCATCAGCAAGTTTTTTTATAACCTTAGAAGAAGGTTTACTTGCATTTTTTTCATATCGCCCGATTTGGATGTATGACACTTCCGCTAATTTTCCAAGCTCAGTTTGAGTTAGACCCTTTGAAGTCCTCAGTTTTTTTAATTTATCTCCAATCATTATAACTATTTTATACTACTTATTAGTTTCATTGTTAGTATCAAAATTTATGTAAATTAGTTTTATTTAGTTATATTTATACTATTATTTGACACTCTTTATTACTAAATATACTAAAATTAGTAATTGATGCCTATTAAATTGAATAGAAAATTAAATTAATGCATCAAGGAATGAAAACATATTTTACTTCACTGAATGGGCAGTTATATTTGAGTGAAATGGGATTAATTTCTTCTGGAATGAATAAAAGAACTCTGGAGAATCAAATTTCATTTAATAAAAAATCTACTGAAATAAAATTCGAATGCATAAAGGTAGATGGAATTAAATGGATTCTATATGAATCAATTCCTGAAAGAATTTTAAAAAAGTTTAATCTATTTTTTAGATCGAATGAGATAGCGGAATTGATCTGTAATGATAAAAAATACATAGAAGATAAAAAGAGTTTAATCACCTATAAGAAGATTCGTTTTATACTTCATCAGGCTTGTAGTGATGAACGATTTTGGATGCCTTTCAAAGTATACTACAAAGATTATCTTCTAGATAATGATAATTGGAATTTATTTTCTAAAACACATGCTGTTTTTGCTGAAATTCTAGAGCTTAAAACTGAATATATTCTTATTGATATTCACAAAGCATATAACACACTGGATTCTGTTGTTTTTAAAACCTCAAGTTATAAATACTTTACAGAAAAAGTTCGGGTTGCAGAAAAAATAGGCATTGATGATTGTCTAATCCATGATTTCAGAAGATATGGTAGAGATCCATACAAGTTAAATGATTTAACTAAAAGAAGAATCAAATATTATTATTCATTGCCAAAAAGATATTCTGCTAAGAAGATCGCAAGTTTAGTAAATGAAGAATTGGTAAAAAGAAACCTGAAAACTGTCTCATATTCAACAGTTCAAAGATTCATCGCAAACCAGGAATTAAAAAACATATCAGATCCTATGCGCTATGGGAAACAATATGCAAAGGACAATATTGATCCTTACATTATTAGAAAAAAGCCTTTAAAATCTGGTGATGTATTAGAAATTGATACAACCGAACTAAATTTCTTATTAAAAAACGATGAAGATCAATTTTATAAGCTGCAGCTGTGCGCTCTTATAGATGTTTGCTCTGGTAAAGTTTTAGGATATTCTTTTGATAGGTCAGAAAACACAGAAATGACATTACAATGTCTATTTAAGAGTTTTAAAAACTTAAAAGTAATACCTAGAATGATAGTGCATGATAATCACCAAAGCTACTTATCCGAGAAATTCAAACAAGCTTCCTCTAAAATGTCTGATTTTGGTATCATTTTGAGAAAGTGTAAACCAAGAAACCCACGTGACAAAGGTCATATTGAAAGATGGTTTGACACTTTGAAAAATAGTTATTTAAAATATGAAATAAGTTACATAGGGGATGGAATTAGATCAAAAAGAGAAGGGGGTAGGGTAAATAAGGATATAGAAAAACTTTATTCAACCAAGGAGTTTATAAAAACAGAGAATGAAATTAAACTTATAGTTTCAAGGTGTATTGAGCAATACAATAGCTCCTTGAATACAATAAATAAGTCTCCAAGCGAGGTATTTAAATCACACTTGAGTAAAAACCGCATTAAGTTTAAAAATGGGGATCTTTCCTATATTTTTCTTCAGGAAAGAATTGTTACAGTCCGAAATTCCATTATCGTAATTAGAAGAAGACACATTCGGTACTTTTATCCGATTACAAATACATATTTAGCTAATAAAATTAATCGTTCTTCTGTTATAGTTAGATTTGATGAATCTGACTTTTCCAAAATAGATGTTTTCAATAACCCAAAAGATTGTTATGAAGCCACGTTGTTTTTAGACAGAGGTATTAATATTATTCCTGATGACACTGATAAACTAAAAATCAAGGAACATTTAAAAAGAAAAAAAGAAAGAATCTGTCAAAATCTAGATGCACTTAATGATGATATTGAAAAAGGATGGGAACAGCTTAAGGCAATTCCCGTATTATCATTAGATGATTGTTATGAATCTGATGAAATCGAAAGATATAATGAAAACAAGATGTTATTAGCAAATACTTATCCCCAAAAAGAATTCAAAGAGCGAAAAATAAACAGATCAAAAACAAACACCAAATTCCTGAAAATCAAAGTAGAAAAGGAAAACCAGTATCGTGGAATTAAATAATAGACAATGAAAAAATTTTCTCAAAAACTGGTAGAAACAAATAACTATATTATTATTAAAGAGGCTTGTAAATATGCCTTAGAAAATTCTCGTATGATAGGAATTTTTGGGTACGAAGGAGCTGGAAAGACTATTGCGCTAAGAAAATTTTACGAAGAAAACAGACAAACACAATATATAAGAGTTACGAAATCAATGAAAACTGCTGATTTTTATAAGGAATTACTCGGTTTAGAAAGCGGATACGGCAGAAGTTATAGGTCATTATTTAAAATAATGGATAGATTAGGTAGCAGATATTTCAATCAAGATGAAAAAAACCTATTGATAATTGATGAAGCGGGAAAGTTTTCGTTTTCTGACTTGGAATATCTTCACGAATTCAGGGATAGAACAGAAAAGTCTCTAGGTATTATTTTTGCTGGGCCAGAGTATTTTCACGATGATTTATTGATGGGTGTGAGAAATCGAGTAAAGGGGCTTCCTGAATTTTACAGAAGACTAAACTTTAAAATCTGGTTAGAAAGACCGAAACAAAAAGAGATAACTGCCATATGTAACCAATATGGAATTGAAGATAAACGCCTGCTAAGAAATCGATTTTTTAAGCATGAAAATTTTTCCGATCTCACTAATGATATCGAACAATATCTCATATTTGATAAACCAGAAGACTAGCTAGAGCTTTTTTTCTTAATTATTTTAAGAACATCAGAAGGAAACCTAAATGCTTTAATACTGCAATCGTTATTGCGATCTATATAAAGTAAACCATTACGTTCAAGATTATTTATAATCTTCCATAGATCTTTGTTTTCTAGATTATTATTAAAAATATGCTTGTAAATAAGCATCTTGGATTTCAAATTAACCATTCCATTAAGAATGAATTTTTCCATTTCAGATATTTCTTGATATCTAAATTTGATATCAATCTTAGATAATTCATTATAAAATAAAGGTTTTGGAGAATAAGAATCGCATAAATCACAGATTCTACCTTTAAAACTAACAAGATTTTTGAATTCAACTCGTGTTTTAACTCCTAACTTATAACTACTATTGCAGAGAGTACAATGTTCCATAAATACTAATACCCCAGAAAACTTCTTTATGATTTGCTTTATTTCATTAACAGTGAGTTCATAGTTAGTAGCCAAATCTGCCAGAGTAAATGAGAAAGAGTTATCTTGATCGATTGACCAAAAATCGGTGATCAAGTTAAAGTATTCTCCCGGAGTCTTGCTGGATGTAACTATTTCGAAATCCATTTTTGCTAATGCTTTATGTAAATATACAGACATATATGTCATTATAAAAATGAACAAATCTTATGACTTTTCCTTTTCTTATGGGAAGTCATTTAAAGAATACAGAATTATTACAACAAATCACCTCAAAGCTTAAATTCTTGAGACATGAAAAGGGACTTACCCAAGAAGACGTCTATAACGATACAGGTATACATATTTCTAGAATTGAGAGAAGTAAGGTTAATGTAACGGTAAGTACTTTATCGGCCTTATGCGATTATTTTAATATTAGTCTTTCCGATTTTTTTAAAGAGATATAGAGCTTACTTATTTTTGAAGCGCTCCTTCCAAACTTCAATTTCATCTTTTAAATCACTTATTTCCAAACGATAATCTCTAATCAAATTTTCATATTGATTTATAACAACCTGTTTTTTTTGGTTGTTTTTTAATAAATTAATTTCCTCATGTAGGGAGTCTATTTTTTTATTTCTAAGTATTAAGACTTGTTCAAGCTCTTGAAGTTTAAATGATTGGGAATTAGCTTTTTTATGTAACTGTAATATTTCATCTACCAGTTTTTCTTTAGTAAATTCAAGTAACAATTTTCTATCTATAATTTTTCTAGTCATTGATTAAATCAGAAATAAAAAGCTTTCAATTTGATTTACCAAACTTGCTGAACCAAATTGATAATCGGTAAGAATAGTATTGCAATTACCTTTAGTGTGGATTATGGTAGTCTATTAATTCACAAACAAATTATTCATTATGTATTCTAAAGTAGTATTCACGTTACTCCTGACGATTCTTTTTACTCTAAACATTCAGGGGCAAGATTTGACAAAGCAACAGAAAGAAGATTTAAAGTACAAAGTACATATGTTTACCCATAACGATGAAGAACTGCAGCGGTTATGGTACGAAGACCGCATGGATAAAATGAAGTTACGAGGAGAGCTTCGAGAAGATTATCAAAAAATAGTCGTTTATCATGCCTACAAAATGGAACGTCTTGATGATCAAGATAGTGATTTAAGCGTTAACGAAATCAAGAACAAACTGCAGAAGCAACTAGACTTACTTAATGCGGACGTAAAAGACATTTTAGATCCTGAACAGTTTGAGATTCATAAAAAAAGCTGGAAAGCGATACTCAAGGCTGTTTATCAAAAAAAGAAATGGACTGAGGAAAACTAGCTCTTAAGAAGTATCTAATTTATACAACAGGTTATTGATTAAACAATTTTAAATAAAGAAAATATTATGATTTGGTTAGAATTAATTGTTGTCCTTTTTTTCATATTTCTTGGCTCTAAATTAGGAGGCATAGGAATAGGGTATGCCGGTGGAGCAGGTGTAGTAGTACTTACCTTAATTTTTGGACTTGAAGCGGGTTCGGTTCCAATAGATGTAATTCTTATCATTATGGCCGTTATTGCTGCTATTGCTGCAATGCAAAAAGCAGGAGGTTTGGATTACTTAGTTCATTTGTCTGAAGCGATACTTCGTAAAAACCCAAAACGTGTAACTTTTTTAGCTCCAACTGTAACCTATTTAATGACATTATTAGCAGGAACAGGACACACTGCATATGCTGCATTACCTGTGATTGTGGAAGTATCTAAAGAAGGTAATGTAAGACCTTCAAAACCGTTGAGTATTTCGGTGGTGGCATCGCAAATTGCAATAACAGCTTCTCCTATTTCTGCAGCGGTAGTCATTTTTGCAAGCTTTCTAGAACCACTAGGGGTTTCTTATCTGCAATTATTGGGTGTAGCTATACCTTCTACTATTTTGGCTTGTGTTGTCGGGGCTTTCATTTCAAATCGATTAGGAAAACCATTGTCTGAAGATCCTGTTTATCAACAACGATTAAAAGCAGGTTTGGTAAAGAAAAAAGGACAAGAAGAACATAAAGACTCTGAAAGTGCTAAATGGTCAGTAGGTATATTTTTAATTGCCATTGCTATCATTGTTACCTATGCAACTTTGATTTCAAAAAAGGTAGGACTTATAGAGAATCCTCCTATCGCACGTAATCAAGCCATAATGGCACTTATGTTACTTGCCGCAGTGGTTATTGCACTGGTGTGTAAGATAAAGTTAGGTGATGTATCTAATATGTCAACCTTTAAATCAGGTATGAGCGCTTGTATTTGCGTATTAGGTGTGGCGTGGTTGGGAGATACGTTTGTGAGTAACCATATTGATGAAATTAAAGAAGCTGCAGGAGGATTATTGAATCAATATTCTTGGCTATTAGCAATTGTATTATTTTTTGCCAGTATGTTGCTATACTCTCAGGCTGCAACTACAACAGCATTAATGCCAGCAGCTTTAGCTTTGGGTGTAAGCCCTATTGCTGCCATTGCTTCATTTGCAGCTGTGAGTGCTTTATTTGTATTGCCCACATATCCTACACTTTTAGCTGCGGTAGAAATGGATGATACCGGTACTACCAAAATTGGTAAATATGTATTTAATCACTCCTTTATCATTCCCGGTACAGTAACTATTGCTTCAAGCGTTGTCTTTGGATTTCTCTTTGGAAGCATACTATTATAAAAACATTAAAAAATAACATCATGGAAACTAGGATTGAAGAAGATTTATTGGGAAAGTTAGAAATTAATGATGACCAGTACTATGGCGTGCATACGCAAAGGGCAATAGATAACTTCCAAATTTCGCCATCAGTTATTGGTGACTATCCATTTTTTATTAAAGGAATGATTGTAACTAAAAAAGCTTGTGCTCTGGCTAATGGTGAGATTGGTACAATTCCAAAGGAAAAGGCAGATATGATCGTTACAGCCTGCGATAAAATTTTAGAAAATGTAGAGGAGTATACACAATATTTTCCATCAGATGTTTTTCAGGGCGGGGCTGGAACATCCGTCAATATGAATACCAATGAAGTTATTGCCAATGTCGCTTTAGAAATGAATGGTCATCCCAAAGGGAAGTATGATATACTACATCCTAATGACCATGTCAATAAATCACAATCTACCAATGACGCCTATCCAACTGGGTTTAGAGTTGCGCTTTACTATTATATTAACCACCTACTAGAGAAAATAAATATTCTCACTACAGAACTGGATAAAAAAGCAGCTAAGTTCAAAAAGATTCTAAAAATGGGACGGACACAATTACAGGATGCAGTCCCCATGTCTTTGGGAGATGAATTTGGAGCTTGGTCCACGAATCTTAAGGAAGAAACAAAAAATCTTAAAAATTGTCGAGATCTTATTCTAGAAGCTAATTTGGGAGCAACGGCTATTGGCACACGTGTGAATGCTCCGGATGGCTATTCTGAATTGTCTATAAACTATTTGGCACAACTCACAAAAGCCAGTTTTGTACCTGCGACGAATTTAATAGAAGCAACTTCAGATTGTGGAGCATACGTGATGATTTCCGGTGCATTGAAAAGAACTGCGGTAAAACTCTCAAAGATATGCAACGATCTAAGACTACTTTCATCAGGACCTAGATGTGGTTTAAACGAAATAAATCTTCCCGAAATGCAAGCTGGTTCTTCGATTATGCCGGCTAAGGTAAATCCCGTTATTCCAGAGGTTGTTAACCAGGTATGTTTTAAAATTATTGGCAATGATGTGACTATTTCTTTTGCTGCCGAAGCTGGACAATTACAGTTAAATGTAATGGAACCTGTAATCGCACAATGTATGTTCGAATCTATAGTACTATTATCAAATTCATGCGTAACCCTTTCAAGAAAATGTATAAGTGGTATTACTGCAAATGAAGAGCATACCAAACAAATGGTACTCAATTCCGTAGGGATTATCACATTCTTAAATCCATTCATTGGCCATCATATGGGAGATGTCATAGGAAAAGAAGCAGTATCTACAGGAAAGAGTATACGCGAACTGGTCTTAGAAAAAGAGTTACTTTCTGAAGAAGAATTAGATAAGATTTTAAGTGAAGATAATCTTATGCATCCTGAATATAAGGCTGCATTGCATAAATAATGTTGTTATTATGAAAAGAATTCAGCGTTTCATATTTACATCCGTTTTGATCATAGGGGTGTCTGTATTTGGGTATTCGCAAAATAAAAAGTTACCTAATGTAAAGATTTTGGCTACAGGAGGTACTATTGCCGGCTCCGCATCTTCGGCAACTTCTTCAAGCTATGCCGCCGGACAGGTAGGTATTCAAACCATGATCAATGCGGTACCGGGTATCAAAGATTTAGCAAACGTTTCGGGGGAACAAGTTGCCAATGTAGGTTCGCAGGATATGTCTGTTGAAATTTGGTTAAAACTTGCCAAACGTATTAATGAATTATTGTTGCAGTCTGATGTCAATGGGATTGTAGTTACACATGGTACGGATACACAAGAAGAAACAGCTTATTTTTTAAGTTTAGTAGTAAAAAGTGATAAACCTGTAGTAACAACTGGATCTATGCGTTCTTCCACTTCTATAAGTGCAGAGGGGCCTTTAAATCTTTATAATGCTGTAGCTATCGCGGCTAGTGAAGAAGCCAAAGGAAAAGGAGTTTTGGTTACTCTGAATGATGAAATCCATAGCCCTCGAGATGTAAGCAAGATGAATACCACGAATGTGGGGAGCTTTTCGGCACCTATCAAAGGCGTAATGGGAGGTGTCTTTTATGGTCGATTAGGCTTTTTTCGAGAACCCACCACAAAGTTCGGAAAGTCTAGTGAATTCTCGGTTGAAGGATTGAAATCACTCCCAAGAGTTGATATTATATACGCATATGCCGATATGGCTCCCGATCTAATTGATATCCATGTAAAAGCAGGAGCAAAAGGTATTGTAATTGCTGGAGTCGGAAATGGGAATATGACTGAAGCAACACTTCAGGCAGCCAAAAAAGCTTATGAAGAACATGGTGTCATTGTGGTAAGAAGTAGGCGAGTTGCTACTGGTTGGGTGTTACGGGATAACGAATTTAAAGATGCTGACTATCATACAATCGCAGCCCACGACCTGAATCCTGCGAAAGCCCGTATTCTTTTAATGTTGGCATTGGCCAAAGGAAAAAAGCTAAGTGAGATGCAGGACTTATTTTATACCTATTAAAAAAATAAAAATGGCACTAAACCCTCTTTTATTTAGGAAAACACTAGTAGCAGCTACAGGGCTTTTTCTTTGTATTTTCTTAGTAGTACATCTTTCGGCAAATTGTATTTTATTATTACCAGAAGATATTGCGCGAAAGCTTTACAATTCCTATTCATTTACATTAAGAGAAAGTCCTTTGATTAAAGTTGTTGCTTATCTGCTGTATTTGTCTATTATCGTTCATGTGGTGTATGCTTTATTAGTCACTATCAGAAACCGAAAAGCCAAGCCAAATAAGTACATGGTAAATCATGATAATGAAAACAGCTCTTGGGCTTCAAAAAATATGGGAGTCTTAGGATCACTTATTTTGATTTTTATCATCATTCATTTAGCCAACTTCTGGGCTCGTATCAAATTAGGTTTAGGCGAACAGGTGAATATGGATATAGATGGATACTTAGATGTATATAGTGTCACGTACGCGCTTTTTCAGAATATTTGGTTCGTACTTTTTTATACACTGATGTCTATTCCTTTAGCATTTCACCTTTTTCATGGACTGAAAAGCGGATTTAAAACCTTAGGGTTCTATCATAAAAAAGGACTACGAATACTTGCGAAGGTCTCTTTGATATATGCTTTGATAATGGGAGTTGGTTTCGGAATCATTCCCCTAGTGGTTTATTTTAAATAATTAACGAAATGCAATTAGATTCAAAAATACCCGAAGGAAATCTCGAAGATAAATGGCGCAATTATCAGGTGAAATCTCAATTGATAAATCCAGCCAATAAAAAGAAGCTCAATATTATTGTAGTGGGTTCAGGCCTTGCCGGGGCAGGTGCTGCTTCTACACTCGCCGAGTTAGGCTATGATGTGCAATGCTTTTGTTATCAGGATTCGGCTCGAAGGGCACATTCGGTAGCTGCACAAGGGGGTATTAATGCAGCTAAAAACTATCAACACGATGGAGATAGTGTATGGCGCATGTTTTATGATACCCTTAAAGGGGGTGATTTTAGATCCCGAGAAGCTAATACGTATAGACTAGCAGAATTATCAGCACCTCTTATTGATCATTATGTGCAGCAAGGAGTGCCTTTTGCTAGAGAATATGGGGGAGTACTCGTTAATAGAAGTTTTGGAGGTGTACAGGTGCAACGTACATTTTATGCTCGGGGACAAACCGGACAGCAGCTACTAATGGCGGCGTATTCGCAATTGTATAAAATGATTCGAGCCAAAAAAGTAAAGATGTTTCCGCGTAGCGAAATGATGGATTTGGTAGTTATTAATGGTAAAGCCAAAGGTATCATTGTACGAGATTTAGTAACTGGTGAACTTAAGAGATATGCAGCAGATGCGGTAGTTTTAGCCACTGGCGGCTATTCCAGGGTGTTTCGCTTATCTACTCTTGCTATTGGATGTAACGGTAGCGCTATTTGGAAAGCACATAAGCGAGGTGCTTATTTTGCAGCTCCAAGTTTTACGCAAATACACCCAACTGCACTACCACAATCGAGTGAAGCACAATCAAAATTGACTTTAATGTCAGAATCTCTTCGAAACGACGGACGGATTTGGGTACCTAAACAACAAGATGATAATAGGGAAGCAAATGATATACCTGAAGATGAGCGTGATTATTACTTGGAAAGGCGTTATCCAAGTTTTGGCAACCTTGCACCCAGAGATATTGCTTCAAGAGCTGCCAAAGAGCGTATAGATGCTGGATACGGTATTGGTAGATTAAAAAATGCAGTCTATTTGGATTTCAAACATGCAATCGAACGTTTCGGATTAGAGACTATCAAAGACCGTTATGGCAATCTCTTTAACATGTATAAAAAGATTACTGGTATCGACGCATATACAACGCCTATGCTTATATCACCTGCTGCACATTTTTCTATGGGAGGCCTTTGGGTGGATTATGAGCTGATGACTACGATTCCTGGATTATATGCTATCGGAGAATGTAATTTTTCTGATCACGGTGCTAATCGTTTAGGTGCGAACTCATTACTGCAGGCCAGTGTAGATGGCTATTTTATTCTACCTAACACTATAAATAATTATTTAGCCGGAGCTTTAAAAGAAGAGCATCCCAATACGAATCATCCTGAATTTGCTAAAGTTGAAAATGAGGTAAAACAACATCTTGATAAACTTTTAAATATTAATGGTACAAAAACCGTAGATCATTTCCATAGGGAATTAGGTAAAATAATGTGGAAGGAATGTGCGATGAGCAGAAACAAAATAGGACTTGAAGATGCTGTTAACCACATTGAAAATTTAAAAGAGGAATTTTGGAATCAAGTAAAAATTACTGGCACCGGTAATGGGTTCAATACCGAATTAGAAAAAGCGTATCGATTGGCTGATTTTATCGAACTCGGAGTTTTGATGTGCATAGACGCACTACAACGAGAAGAATCCTGTGGAGCGCATTTTCGAGAAGAATATCAAACTGAAGATGGTGAAGCGGTGAGAGTGGATAAAGAATATGCATATGTATCTGCCTGGGATTATGATAATGGAGATTTCAAATTGCATAAGGAAAAATTAAAATTTGAGAATGTAACACCTACAGTACGTAGTTACAAATAATAAAAGTATGCGAGTAATATTTAAAATATGGAGACAAGAAAGTGCAGCTTCCAAAGGTGAGTTGAGATCATATGAAATAGATGGACTTACTGAAGATATGTCTTTCCTGGAAGCGTTGGATCATTTAAATGAACAATTAGTATTAAAAGGTGAAGAGGTCATTGCTTACGAATATGATTGCCGCGAAGGAATTTGTGGACAATGTGGGGTTTTTATAAATGGGCGGGCTCATGGGCCACACGATAATATGACTACCTGTCAATTACATATGCGTAGTTTTAAAGATGGTGATACCATAGTAGTAGAACCCTGGCGGGCAACTTCTTTTCCGATTATTAAAGATTTGGTGGTAGACCGTTCGGCTTTTGACCGAATTATAGAACAGGGTGCATTTATTAGCGCTAAGACAGGAACAGCTCCCGAAGCCAACGCAATTCCTATTCCCAAAACCATAGCAGATGCGGCTATGGATGCTGCGGCTTGCATTGGATGCGGAGCTTGCGTTGCTACTTGTAAAAACTCTTCGGCAGCGTTATTTACTGCGGCAAAAATTAATCATTTGAATAAACTACCTCAAGGAAAAGCAGAACAGCATCAACGTACTAAAGAAATGACTTGGCAAATGAATGAGGAAGGCTTCGGAAGCTGCACCTTTACAGGAGCTTGTGAAGTTGAATGCCCAGAAGGGATATCTATTACCAATATCGCAGAAATGAATGCTAGATATTTAAAATCAAAAGTATTTGGATAGTTTTAAAATATAAACCAATGAAGAATTTACAACCAATTGTGCTTCCCTTTTTCTTGTTTATAATTACTTGGGTAAATTCACAAACCACGGATACAAAAAGTACAAAGGTTTCGAACACAGACTGGATCAATGAGATAACATCAAGGATCACTCCTTATGGTAGTCTAAGGATTGGAGCCGGTTTTGCAGAAGAAGGTGAGTTAGGAGTAGCAAATAATGCACCAAGAGCAGGGATTAAATTTAAACACCCATTGACCACTTCAGAAGAAGAAAACTTTAATATCATAGCCCAGGTAGAGTTGGGGTTTGATTTGGTATCTAGAGATGAAACAGTCGAATTTGCAGTTGATCCCGGTGCTGGGATAACACAAGTAGGAGATGCCGTATTTGCTCGATTAGGATTTGTAGGAGTTACCTACCGTGATTTCGAATTTACCTTCGGAAAACAAAACTCGGTATATTATACTTTAGGAGCCAATCAAGTAGATCGTTTCCTTGCTTTTGGAGGCGCGGGTATTGGCGTTTGGAATATCTCTGATGGTGGAATTTCGGGTACTGGCCGTGCAAATCAGGTTTTTATATTAAAATACAAGAATAAAGGACTCACATTGGGAGCACAAGCGCAAGCCAGAAATATTTCCGAAAATAGTGAAAGTATAGATACTTATGGTTTTGGTGCTAACTATGCTATCGATGGATTTACCATTGGAGTTGGTTACAATAAAGTAAATGATGGAGTAGAAGATCCATTACCAAACCAGGCAAAAGATGGAGATGAAGCTTTTGTTACTTCTGCTTCTTATGAATTTGATCGATTTACATTTGCCGCGTCCTATGCCATTTTAAAACAACATCAAAGAGTAGGAGATTTGTTTTATGATGCTACGGGTGTGGAGTTTTATGCACGATACAAGTTTTCTACCAATAAAAGATGGCATGTTGCAGCTGGTTTTAACTATCTCAAACCAGATGATGATCAGGGGTTAGGGGATTTCGATACCAAATTTGGTATAATGGAAGTTGGATACAACTTCAAAAAATCAAGTCACATTTTTGCCGCCGCTGATATTGATCAAAGTGAAGATAGCAATGGTGATAGGCGTAACCAAAGTGTATTTGGTATAGGAATACGATTTGGGTTCTAATTAAAACTTCTACTATGGACATAAGCCTGTTTTCCATTCTTGATATTCTGGGAACAATTGCTTTTGCCATTTCCGGAGCTTTGAGTGCTATTAATAGAAAATTTGATTTATTTGGTATTTTTATAATTGCTTTTGTTACTGCTTTGGGTGGTGGTATCTTAAGAGATGTTCTTATTGGCCATACGCCTGTTTGGTGGATGAGTCATACCTATATTTTGCACTTTATAAGTGGCGCTACAATTTTTGCAATAGTGTTTAGGAACAAAATAGATCATCTAACAAAATCCCTATTTCTATTTGATACTATTGGTTTAGGGGTTTTTACTATTATAGGTGTCGAAATAGGAATTCAAGCAAATCTTGATCCTTTAGTTAGTGTGGTTCTTGGAACAATGACTGGTTGTTTTGGCGGTGTCATTCGTGATATTTTATGTAATGAGATCCCAGTGATCTTTAGAAAAGAAATTTATGCCATTGCATCCTTGGCAGGAGGGGTATGCTTTGTGATACTATTTTATTTAAATGTAGTAGCAAACATTGTTTATATATCCACAATTGCCCTTGTAATCATTATCAGAATTATAGCTGTTAAATTTGCCATCTCACTACCTAGTTTTACAATCAAAAAAGAATAACTTCAAGTTTAAATCAAAGTATGTAGGCCTCTTTACTACTCAAAGTAAAGAGATATTTCTGCTCTGAGAGATCAACAAACATCAATTCAACCGGATTCGTTTCAATAAAATCTTTGTTAAAAAAACCTCACTGCTTGATCAGGAAGCTTCACTTCACTTTTTGGAAGCTTCACTAAGAAAACCCTGAATTCACTACCTATCCCGAACTACATTTGTACTATAAAATAAAAATAAGTACAACATCTAAAGATAGAAGATATGGAAACTACACCTTTAAGAATAGTATATGATCGCAAAAGAAAATATTCAGAAGATGCTTCAAAAAGTAGTAACAGAATTATTGAGTTTACAATATATATCCTTAAAAAAATCAGAACTCGGATTGATCATTATTTAAATGATTTAGAACAATGGGGATCTGCAGCAGGTGAAGCTATTAGAAGATAAATTATACAGAAGTTAATACTAAAAGATAGTGAAATGAAAACATTACAGTCAATACTAGAGAGTTTTACCAAAACTTTATCAAACAATATAGTTAAAAAAGAAGGATTCAAGAACCAAGAAGAGTTCCTTCAATTATACAAACAAGATGATGACATCTTTTTATTCATCTAAAAACATTGAAATCATGAAGACATTAAGAAAAATATCCAGAGTACTAGTCGTCCTCATATTTTTATCTAGTTGCTCTGCTGTAAAAGTCACAGATTCTTGGAAAAATCTTCAAGTACCAGAGATAAAAGACAAAAAAGTAATGGTAGTGAGTAAAACTGATGATCATACAGCCAGAGTTCGTTTTGAAAAAGATTTAGTCGAAAATTTAAACAATAACGGATATCAATCTATTGAAAGTTACGTGGTTTTTCCAAAATCTTCACCTACCAAGGAGTTGAACGAATCTGAAACAATAGAAATAAAGGAAAATTTGAAATACAATGGAATAGATGTGGTGATTGTAACTGTAATGAAGCATTGCGAAGAATATACAAAAACAACAAGAAAAAACAATTCTTATCGTAGCATCTATCCATCATATTATGGCTTAGGATATTACAGAGGCTTCTACGGATATTATGGTACTATATATGTGGATTCTGACCCCGTTACAGTAATTACTGAAGACGCAAAAAGATATACTTTAGAAACCGTAGTATACGATCTTACGCAACCAGAAGAAACACAACTGCTATCGGTAATTACCACTGAAATAGATGACCCAAAAAGCTTGGGGGTAGTATCTGTTGATTTCTCAAAAAAAATAGTTAAGGAGCTAAGTAGGTGATCAGTTTTTTCATAATTAGGTTGATTGCGGGCAGTCGGGGACGAAACAAATGTTTTCGGCTGCCTTATCAAAAGCTTAAAAAATAGGAGTGAAGACTCTTCCCCCAAAGCTTCACTTCCTTTGAAGAAGTCTCCGACCCCATTTAAGGAGGCTTCTTCTTCAATTTTTATAGAACATAAGAATATTAACAATAAGTTCAATTTTGCTTACATTTATTACATATAACTTAAAAAAGGTTAAACAGCTTTCTACAATGGATACCCGAAAAGTAAAGCATACTGTACTTTTAAAGATAGCGTTACTTATTGCTTTACTCCTTGCTATTCCCCGAACACTCTCATTATTTGATATCACAAAGAAATTGGTTGATTCATTTACAGAAGTTTCTATGCCAGACATTTCAATACGCTTCATTTTTATGTTCTTAATGGCATTTATAGCATTGGAGTATAACTCTAATTATAAAAGTCTTTATTCTCATTTTTCAATTGTTTTAAGAACAAGTTTAACTGTTGTGTTTAATGCTGTTTCGTTTTTAGGGTTGGTTCAATTATTTGTGTTCATATACCCATTGGTAACACAACAGGTACTGTCGGACTCTGAAATAGGATTTACATATTTTGTGTATTTCGTGATTTTAATTGTAGGTATTTTTATAGCGCAAATTCTTAGAGATCAAATTGTACATCATAAGGATCTTATAGAAAATGAACAATTAAAACAACAAAATCTTCAGAAGGAACTTACTGCCTTAAAAAACCAAGTTAATCCCCATTTTCTGTTTAATTCATTAAACTCGTTAAATGCTATAGTACGAGATAATAAGGATGCAACTACATTTATAAAAAATCTATCCTTTATGTATAGATATATTTTACAAAGTGGAGAAATAGATTTGGTATCCTTGGAAGAAGAGCTAAGGTTTCTTAATAGTTATGCTCATTTGATCAAAACCAGATATCAAGATCGATTTATAATTGAGATGGATATTGAAGAAAAATATTTAGAAACAGAAATTCCTCCATTGGCTTTACAGTTATTAGTAGAGAATGCTGTAAAACATAACGAGATTTCTGAAAAAAAACCATTACAAGTAAGTGTGTTTTCCGAAGATGAACATATTATTGTTAAAAATGACATACAACCAAGAACTGCATTCGTAGAAAGTACAGGTAATGGTTTACTTAATCTGGACAAACGGTATTTCTTGTTGAAAAAACAACATATCAAGATTAGTAATGATGAGAATGTATTTTGTGTAAAACTCCCTTTAAGCCTTTAAAAAATGAAAGTTATTATAGTTGAGGATGAAATAACCGCAAGTGATCAACTATCCTTGTTACTAAAAGAAATTAATATCAATATTGAAGTGATTAAGGTGTTAGACTCTGTAAAAGGGGCTATAGCATATTTTTCAGAACCAAATGAGGCGCAGCTTATTTTTATGGATATTCATTTAGCAGATGGTATTGCTTTTGAAATCTTTAAAAAAATAAAAATAAAAACACCGATTATCTTTACCACAGCCTATGACCAATATGCTATTAAAGCATTCAAAGTTAACAGTATAGACTATTTATTAAAACCAATTGACGAAGAAGAACTATCAGAAGCTATTCAAAAATTTAAATTACTTTCTGTAGATAGTCAATTACTGAATACACGGGTAGAGAATGTTTTGCAATTATTGAAAACCAATTCAAAATCGTATAAATCCACGTACTTAGTTCATCATAGGGATGAATTGCTGCCAATAAAGACAGTAGATATCGCTTATTTTTATATTGATACAGGTATTGTAAAAGCGTTTACTTTAGAAAATAAAATGTACATCATTGATAAGAAACTTGAAGATATTGAGGATGAACTAGATCCTGAAGTTTTCAATCGAGTAAATAGACAGTTCATTATCAATAGAAATGCTATTGAAAATATTAAACAATACTTCAATGGTAAGTTAATCGTAAATATAAATCCTATAGCAAAAGAAAGAATAGTGGTGAGTAAGGCTAAAGCTACAGTATTTAAAAAATGGGTTGACTTGTAAAAATCACACAGTTACTACTTGCCCTTCTCTTGCCAAAAAACAATTGGGAAACACTTTTTGGCAATCCTGCTCCATTTTTAATAAAAATTCATCATCATGATCTGGATCGTGATGAGTAAGGTAGAGCTGTTTTATATTAGCTCGTTTTGCTACTTCAATAGCCTGTTCCCAACTACTGTGGCCCCAACCTCTACGATTCAATAATTCTTCCGGAGTATATTGAGCATCATGAATTAGCAAATCAGCATTCTTGCAAAATTCAATTACTTTTTGATCAAGCGATTCTCCGTGTTCAATGTCTGTACAATAGACCAATACTTTTTTATCGGCTTCTAGGCGATAGCCATAAGCTCCACCGGGATGCGTATGTTTATTTACTGTTATTTGTCCTCCATCAAAGGTAACTTTATTACCCTTATTTACCGTAAACGTAAAATTAGCCCCCATATCATCTATGTTGATGGGAAAATAAGTGCTCTCCATTTGTCTGGCCAATACCTCTTTAAAATCGTGTAAATCAAGAGCATCATGGCCAATGATGAAGAACTCAATTTCTTTACTAGTATCATAAGCCGGAGCGAAAAATGGAAATCCCTGAATATGATCCCAATGAAAATGTGAAAAGGTCAAATAGATCTTATTACCAGGAGAGAATTTTTTTGAGATTAATTTTTTTCCCAGACTCCTTATGCCTGTGCCAGCATCAAAAACTAGTATACTTTCTCCTTTTTCTCCTCCCGATACAGCTACACAGGTTGTATTTCCGCCAAATTCTTGAAAACCCGATTCGCATACCGGAGTGGAACCCCTTGTGCCATAGAATGTTATAATCATAAAAAGGATTTTTTATAGACTACAATAAGTGTGTATAATTATTTGTTGATATTTCTAATCTCATTTTTATACGTCTCTAAATCCGCACTTTTTTTCATAAAGTCAATGGATTTTGCAACTATATATTTGGTGTTCCCCGGAGTAAAACCAATAGCCCTTGCCATTCGTTCTAACCAGATGGTTTGTTGTTCTCCGGTTATGCTATGATCAGCAAGAATCAATTAGGTCAATGTGTATAAACTTTCTAGCCTTTCATCATACGTATTTGTGGGTTCTAATGGATAGGTGAGATAGTTCTGCATGACATGATCATACTCTTCTTCAGTTATCCCTAATGTTTTTGATAAATGCGCAAGAAACTCTTTTTCTTCTTGAGTGACTTCGCCATCTCTTAACGTTATTTTAACTACTGCACCAAATTGATAATGATACTTACTCTTTGAATCCATAATATCGTATTTAATTAAAGTCCATTAAAATTAAACATACAATTGAGCTTAGTAATTATCTTTTAGGTTCATTGTTTCAAAATGCTCAAATCATGAAAATTATTCTTACCGTCTTCGCATTGCTTTCTTTCGCTTCATTGAACGCTCAGACACAAAAAGAAAAGTTAGAAGAGAGACAAAAGAACAAAGTAGAAATTTTTACCTCAGATGAAAATGATAATCTGCAATTTTTTGTTGATGAACAAGTAGAAAAAATGAAGCTTTCTGAGAATTTACGAGATGACTATTATATGATTCTGGGTTACCATACCAATAAAATGGGACGATTAGATGACAAGGATGCTCAATTAAGCGAAAAAGAGGTGAAAAATAAGTTTCAGGCCATGATCCAAAAGTTAGACAAGGATATGAAGGAAATCTTGACCGAAGATCAATTTAATATACATCAGGAAAGTTTCTCGAAAATTGTGACGAGTGTTTATAATAGAAGAGGGTGGAGTCAATAAGTTAGTATGATAGATATGAAATTTTTTCTTTTCGGAGTATGTCTGTTTTTTTCTTTTGTGGATATGGCAGGACAATCTCAATCATTAGAAAAAAGGTCTGATGCTATTGAAATCTTTAAGAAAGAAGAAGTAGCATATGTAGAAAACTGGATTGCCAACTTAATTACAGAGGCTAGATTAGATGAAGAAACCGTATCACGATTTAAGATTATCACATCTTTCTATGGTTTGAAAATGAAACAAATTGGAGAAAGGAAGAAGCTGACCAAAATTGAAATTATTGATCAATTTAATATACTGGTTAAACAACAAAGTAAAGAGCTCGAACAAGTATTGCCAACAGAGCAATTCCAGAGTTTTTCTAAATTCTATGATAAACTTTCTTGGTCCGTAAATAAAAGACTTAATCAATTATAACCGATAATCATCAATGAAAAAGTTTCTTACCTATATAATATTTCTCTACATAAGTTTTTCTTATGCCCAATCTTCACGAACTGTTACTATAGGTGTCTTATCCGATAGTGCTCTACAAGGGGAGGAATTATTAGCAGAGCAACTAGAAAAGGAAGTGCGTGGTGTTGTAGGGGCACAAGCAACGCTCATTTTTAAACCTGCTTTATACAATGATTTTCAAATTGATAAAGCTAAAACTAACTATCAAAGCCTTATAAGCGGAAATACGGAGATTATCCTTTCTTTTGGGATAGTTAACCATCTTATGTTGAAGCAGGAGTCTAATTATCCAAAATCCATTATTGTAGTTGGGAATATTACCGCAGAATTTACTTCGCTTCAGAAAAGTCAAAAAACATCAGGTATTAATAACTTAACATATTTGGTTACACCTATCTCCTATAAAGAAGATTTGGATACTTTTTCATCACTAAACCCTTTTAAAAACATTGGAATCGTAGTAGATGAATATTTACCAAGGCAAATACCAGTTAAAGAATTTTTTGATAATTACTTTGCTCAAAAGAAAGCTTCTTATCAATTGATTCCAGTTAAAAATCCAACAGAAGTTATTTCTCAATTAGATGGTATTGATGCTTTATATCTTATTGGAGGGTTTTATGGTACAGACAGTGAGCTAAAGTCTATGATCACAGCGATTAACCAAAAAAAGATACCGTCGTTTTCATCCTTTAGAAGACAGGATGTAGAAAAAGGAATATTGGCAAGTAATCAACCCGAAACTAATATTCAGCAGTTTTTTAGGCGAATAGCTTTGAATGTAGAATCCATAATTAACGGAACCAACCCAAAGGATTTACCTGTAAACATAAGCTATGAGCCCGAACTCACTATCAATTATGGTACAGCTAAGCAAATAGACTTTCCATTGCGATACAGCATGCTCGGCGAGGTCAATTTTATTTAGGGAGAAAGTAGTATTTCTACTGTCCAAGCATACTCCATTATTGATATCATGAAAGGTGTTGTAACGGATAACTTGTCTTTAAATTCAACAGAAAAGAGTGTAGAACTAAGCGAACAAGATGTAAAAACATCAAAGAGTAATTACCTGCCACAACTCACCACAGCAGTTTCCGGTATTTATGTGGATCCGGATCTAGCAGAAATATCTGGTGGTGCAAGCCCAGAGTTTTCTACTTCGGGAAATATTTCGTTAAACCAAACAATCTATTCTGAAAGTGCAGGAGCTAATATTACCATTAGCCAAAATCAACAAAAAGCACAACAAGAAGTCTATAATGCAGCCGAATTGGATGCAATTTTAGATGCATCTCTTGCATATTTTGATGCACTAATTGCTAAAACCAACGCTCGTATTCAAAACGAAAATTTACAACTCACTAAGAAGAACTTGTCAATTTCTAAACAGAACTTTGAAGCAGGAGAGACTAATAAAAGTGATGTATTACGCTTTCGAAGTCAATTAGCCCAAAACACGCAAACCTTGATAGAAGCTTCTAATTCACTGGAACAGCGTTTTTTTGCTATCAATCAGCTGATGAATCAACCTATAGATCGTGAAATAGATATTGAAGAGGCCACTATTGAAGAAGGAATTTTTGAGAGTTATAGTTATAATGAATTAAAAGAACTTTTGGATGATCCGAAATTACGTCCAGCCTTAGTAGATTTTCTAATTGAAGAATCTAAGCGAAATGCCCCAGAGTTAAAGAATATCGGTTACATTATGGAAGCCAACGAACGTAATTATCGATTAAATACAGCCGGTAGGTTTGTACCAACAGTTTCCCTAAGAGGGCAATATAATTTAGCTATTTCAGAATCGGGAAAAGGTTCTGAATTTCCGGCAGGGATTGCTGCACCACCAGGTGGCACTTATAATGTTGGAGTTAACCTTTCATTACCCATATTTCAGCAGAATCAAAGAAATATCAACCGTCAATCTGCTATTATCCAAAGAGATCAGTTGAATTTGGACAAAGCAAATATTGAATTGAACCTGGAAGCTTCGATAAACAGCTTAGTGTTGAATTTGGTTAATCAAATAGCGAATATCGAAATCTCCAAAATATCGGAAGAAACGGCTAAAGAAAGTTTAGAACTAACTCAGAATAACTATTCAGAGGGGGCTATACCATTAATTCAACTCATTGACGCACAAAACAACTATTTACAAGCTCAACTTACCAGAGCCACAGCGAATTATAATTATTTATTGACTTCAATACAATTGGAACGCATTATCGGATACTTCTTTTTAATGAACACTCCGCAAAACAATCAGGATTTTATCCAGCGTGCAAACACTTTTATCCTTAACAGAAATTAAAACATCATCTGTAATGAAATTATCAAAACATATTTTTTTAGCAACCCTAATTACATTGACCTTATTCTCCTGTAAGGAAGAAAAAAAGCAAAAAAAAGAGGTATTGAGACCTGTGCGATATCAAGTTGTGGGAGGTATTGATGTACAACGTACCAGAACCTTTAGTGGAGTTGCCAAAGCGGGGGATGAAATAGAATTAAGCTTTAGAAGTAGCGGTGTTATTTCAGAAGTGAAGGTAAGCAAAGGGCAAAAGGTTAAGCAAGGCGACTTGATAGCAAAACTAGACAATGTAGAAGCAAATTTGGCCTATGAACAAAGTGTTTCATCACTTAATAGCGCTCAGTCTGCTATGAATACATCTCAATCTGAATTGAATCGTGTAAAATCTTTATATGAAAAAGGGAGTAAATCCTTGAGTGAATATGAACAAGCTCGTAATGCGTATCAAAATGCTCTGGCACAATTTGAATCTGCTAAAAGAAACAAAGGAATTCAAGCCACACAATTAAGTTACGGCATTATAAGAGCTCCTAAAGATGGTCTTATTGCCGATACAGATGGCGGTGTTGGAGAACGAGTAAGTGGTGGGCACCAATTTGCTATTTTAAATGCCGGTGAAGGAATGAAGATTGAAATCGGTTTACCTGAGAGCATAGTAAACAAAGTAACTGCAGGCATGAAAGCTGATATTAATTTTACTGCTATCGAAAATACTTCGTTTAAAGGTACAGTCCTAGAAGTTGCGCCTATTGTAGATGAGGATGCTGCTACCTTTACAGCCTCCGTCGGGATTGATACTCCAACTGAAGCCATTAAACCTGGTATGGCGGCTAATGTAGCTTTTAGTTTTGAAACAGATAGTTTAAAAAGTGATGCTATTATTATTCCTATGAAATCGGTAGGTGAAGATAAAAACGGAAATTTTGTTTTTGTAATTGAATCTGCTGATGGCAAAACGGGCACTACAAAAAAGCAAAGTATTACTATAGGAGAATTGACACCAAACGGTTTTGAGATTAAAAGTGGTCTTTCTAAAGGGCAAAAAATAGCAACAGCAGGATTACAAACCTTGCTGGATGGTCAAAAGGTGAAACTACAACAATAAAGAATAAAAAGTATGAATCTGACAAAGTTTTCCATAGAAAGAAATAGGGTAGTACTGAGCGTTCTTGTAGTTGTGATCGCTATGGGTGCAGTATTGTATCAATCACTGTCAAGAGATAGTATGCCGCCATATACTATTCGTGTGGCTTCTGTTGTATCCTCTTTTCCCGGGGCTTCCCCAGAGCGAGTAGAAGAATTAGTAACCGATAAAATTGAAAAAGTAGCCCAAGAGTTACCTGAACTAAAATTGTTAAAAAGTACTTCCAGAACTGGACTTTCAGTAGTTCAGGTAGAACTTCGGATGGAAGTGGCTCCCGAAGAATTACAACTCGTTTGGGACAGATTACGAAGAAAATTGGATGTCATCCAGGGGCTTCCTAATAATGTTTATCCCCAATTAAAAGATGATGGTTTAGGAGAAGTATTTGGTATTGCTATCGGCTTAGTGAGTGATGGATATTCATATACCGATATGAAAGATTATGCCGATGACCTTCGTGATGATCTGATTAAGTTGGAAGATGCTGCCAAAGTAGAAATTAACGGTGATCAAGATGAAAGAGTATTTGTCGAGTTTAATAATGCACGCCTAAAATCATATGGGCTTACTTCAAACAGACTTCAGAATATATTAGCATCTACCAACATCTTGAGTTCGGGAGGTGAGATTACTGTTGAGAATGAAAGAATCATTTTAGAACCTACTGGAAATTTTAATAGTGTTGAAGATATAAAAAAGACCTTGATCTCGGTAGGGCAGAGTGGTCAAGTAGTGGCGTTAAGTGATATCACTACAATCAAAAAAGGATATATAGATCCACCCACTCAAAAAGTACGCATCAATGGAAAAGATGCTATTTCCCTTCATATATCATTGAAAGACGGAGCCAATATTATTAAAATGGGAGAGGAAGTTGATGTAGTATTAGAGCAATGGCAAGAAAAACTACCAATCGGTTTGGAAGCCTTTAGAATTTCCTCTCTAGATACTTACATTGATGTGAAAATTAGTGATTTTGTAAGCAACCTGATACAAGCTATTATAATTGTATTAGCGGTAATGCTCTTATTCCTTGGGTTTCGTACCGGTTTGGTTATTGCAAGTCTGATTCCGATAGTTACCATAACTACTTTGATGATCATGGGGTTTATTGATATGGGCTTGAACCAGATCACCCTGGCAGCATTAATTATGGCGTTAGGAATGATGGTAGATAACGGTATTGTAGTGGCAGAATCTATAATGGTGAAAATGGAACAAGGCGATCCCGTTAAAAAAGCTGCAATCGATTCATGTAGTGAATTAATGGTTCCTTTATTGATCTCTACGTTAACAACTTCAGCAGCATTTCTCTCTTTCTATATGGCTGAATCTGTAATGGGTGATATTATGGGGCCACTATTTGTGGTAATTTCTATTGCTTTATTATCTTCATGGATTATCGCTTTGAGTATCATTACACTCTTTTGCGTATTCTTCCTGAAGGTCAAAAAGAAAGAGATTGGTAAAGAAAGTCTGCTGGACAAAATCATTAATACACTTAAACGGTATTATAAAGATTTAATTTTGAAAGCTTTACATTGGAAACGCACTGTTTTGTTTAGCATAGTGATATTATTCTTTTTATCTCTATATGGATTCACACACTTATCGTTTTTATTTTTTCCTGATAGTGATAGAAATATGATCACCATAGATATTAACTTACCTGAAGGTACAAAGGTTGAAGCTACCACAAAAACTGTATTGGCTATCGAAGAATTTATCCAAAAAGAATTGATGGTAAATGAAGAACGTACTACAGGAATTATAGACTGGTCAGCTTTTATTGGTGAAGGTCCTTCTTCATATGATTTAGGATATAATGCAGACGAAGCAAATTCAAATTATGCACATATTCTGGTCAACACTTCTTCGTTTGAAGTCAACAATGAGATTATCAATGCTTTGGATACATTTACTTACAATGCGTTTCCTAATGCTGATATTAAATCTGCACTATTGGGCTCTACAGGCGGTGGCGCTCCGGTTGAAATTAAAGTTTCAGGAGATGACCCCGATGAATTAGCAGAAATTTCAAGTCAGATAAAATCACAACTTTTTCAAATTGATGGAACTAAAAATATCAAAGATGATTGGGGACCAAAGGGAAAAAAGTTTGTAATTCAGATAGACCAAAATAAAGCTCAGTTGGCAGGAGTAACCAATCAGGATATTGCTACTTCTTTACAGACTGTATTGGATGGATTTACGGCAGGAGAATATCGCGAAGGTGATAAGAACATTCCTATTTTGATGCGTGGAGAAAATAGTGACCAACAAACCCTTACTTCTCTGGAAAGTCTTAACATTTATGCCCAGAATTCCGGAAAGAGTATTCCCTTTTTACAGGTTGCTAGAATTAAACCGCAATGGCAATATTCAAAAATTAAACGATTGGATCTAACTCGAACTGTAACCATTTCTTCTCAGCTTACCGAAGATGGAAATGCATCAGATATTATCTCTAAAATCACACCTTGGCTGCAGGAGCAAGAACAATCCTGGAATGGTGAGTACACCTACAAATTAGGAGGGGAGGCAGAAAACACAGCAGAAAATATGGGAGCTGTGGCAAAATATCTTCCGCTTTCGGCATTTATTATAGTAATGTTGTTGATTATTCAATTCAACTCTTTTAGAAAAATGACCATGATCGTATGTACCATTCCGCTTGGGGTTATCGGTATGGTTTTAGGTTTATTACTTTTCGGAACGCCTTTCGGATTTATGGCTTTTTTGGGTGTGATTTCACTAGCCGGAATTGTAATTAATAATGCTATTGTACTCATTGACAGAATAGAAATTGAAGAGAACGAATTAAAGCGCTCTCCGCAAGATGCTGTAATTGCTGCTTGTTTGCAACGTTTCAGGCCTATTTTGTTAGCTACTTTTACCACGGTACTCGGTCTGATACCACTTTATTTAGGAGGTGGAGCGATTTGGGAACCCATGGCAGTAACCATTATGGTAGGATTATTATTTGGTACAGTGATTACACTGCTTTTCATTCCATCTTTTTATAGTGTACTTTATAAAGTAGATTACAGAAATTATGAATTTAATACAGAACTATTAGACTAAAACTGTTTATGAATAAAATTGTAAAGGCATTAATAATAGTATGGGTATGTTCGGCCTGTTCCTCGGTTAAATTATTGGATTCCTGGAAATCACAAAGTTTTAAATCCTTTGCTGGGCAAAAAATTTTAGTAGCCGCTAAAAGCCCTGATTTAGAAGTAAGAAAATCCTATGAAATCGCGATTGTCAATCAATTAAGAAAACAAGGAATTAAAGCAATAGAGATTCATAAAACATTTCCAAGCTTTGAAGAAAAAGAAAATCCTACAGATGAAGAAGTGTCCAAAATCGTAAAACAGTTTAAAGAAAAAGGAATTACAGCTATTTTAATCACCTCTTTAAAAAGTACCATAAAAACAAAAAGTGATAATGCACCGCAATTGGTAGATATCCCTAATCAATATCAAAATAAATATTTATTCTCATTCAATAATAGTGATGATGTTCACGCTTTGCCTAAATTATCAGCTTTGGGAACTAATGATACACCTAGGGTAGAATTGACTTCTACTACCTACGTATTAGAAGCTATAACCTATGATTTAACCCAGGAAAAAGATAAACAATTGGTAAATGTTTGTTTAGTGGATGTTACAGATCCTGATTCGGGAAAGAAGATTTTAGAAAGGTTTTCTAAAATTGTCTCAGATCAATTTAAATAATAATGAAACTACCTAGACTTGTATTCTTGATATTTTACTTTGTTTTTTTAGGGTGTGGCGTAAAGGATCCTATCGTCCATCAAACGTTGTCTTCAAAAGAGTCTTCTAAGAAAATTGCTGTATTCTTTGACGGAACCACTAATAACGAAAGCAGTTATACAAATGTTTCGAAATTATATAATTTAACTACGCTTCAGGCTAATCCAAATATTGGAGCAGTATACCTAAGAGGAGTTGGAAATGGAGCAGATGTGTTAGGTATGATTATGGGTACAGGAATTCGAAGGGAAGTTTGTAAAGCATATCTGTATTTAGCTGAAAATTATAATCATCAAAGAAACGACAAGATTTTTATTTTTGGGTTTAGCAGGGGAGCTTATGCTTCCAGAATTTTAGCAGGCTTGATTTATGTAGCTGGAATTGTGGACCTACAAGAAATTCCTAAAGAAAAACGCTTGAGATTTGTAAAAAGAATCTTTGATGCCCATAAGAGCGATAAATCATTATTAGAAAAAAGAAAAGATGTCTTTGAAATTACAAAACAGTCCATTAATCCTGGTGATTATACAATTGAGTTTATGGGACTTTGGGACACGGTCGAAGCTTTAGGAGTGCCTAAATATGATGAAGAGTACTATGCTCCAAAAAACAATTACTTTGATCAGTTATGTAACGTTAAGAAAGCTGTACACGCTTTGTCCTTAAATGATAATCGAAGCTCTATATTCACACCTGTTTTACTAACACAGAATCGCTTGATATCTACCTGTTCAAATATTAATCCAGAAGATATTACTAAAGAAGTTTGGTTTTTTGGTGCACATTCTGATGTAGGTGGAGGATATCGAAATACAAACATAAGTGGAGTTTCTCTAAATTGGATGATTCGTCAACTGGAACCTTATCAATTACTTCCTGAAGGAACTAAGGTTTATGAAGATCGATTTGATAGAACCAATAATCCGGCTAAAGGATTCGTAAGATTGTTTTATCCCAAGAGTAGTCGGAAACTATCCTTCTTAGTTTCGAAAAAAGGATATAAAAAAGAGAAATTAAGAATTCATAAATCTGTTTTAGATCGGTTACAAGTTTCCTTACAGTCTTATGAGATTAATCTTATTAAATTTTTTAGCGAATGTTTTGAAGAAAATCAAATAGGAGGATATGATTATAAACCAGATTCAGAATGTTTTGTAATAGAAGAATAATGTAGTATGTTTAAAAAAGCTTACCCATACCGTTTTGAACTCTTTTTGTTCAGTCAAGTGGCCATTCTTTTTGGATCTCTAGTCATTCCAGCAACTTTCTTTGAGATGGTTGTTTCTCCAATGTTATTTCTTATCAATCAACTAGCCGGAATAGTACTGATCTCCCAAAAGAAAAAGCTAATGTGGTTTTTTGTTGTATTGCTCTTAATGTCTGGGGTTATATTCGGAGCAGGATTATTAGACGATCAAAGTAATAGATCTTTGGCTTTTCTAAATATGGGAGTTTCATTCCTGTTTTACGGGATAGTAACTTTTGAAATCCTTCAACAGATTTGGCAAACCCAAGTGGTAAATAAGAATGTTATTTTTGGTTTAATCAGTGGTTACATCTCTTTAGGTCTCGTCAGTTTCTTTATCTGTTTGAGTATTGAAATGGCTTTCCCTGGTTCTTTTCAAGGTTTGGGTGCGACCATAGAAACCCCGAAACTATTTACAGAACGTTTAATGTACTACAGTTATATTACATTGATGACTATTGGTTATGGAGAAATTGTACCTATAACTTCGCTATCTCAAAAGGCTGCAATTCTTATTGGTTTGATCGGACAATTTTATTTAGTTATTTTAACGGCTATTATTGTGGGTAAATATCTTAACAGTGCTAAGGAAAAATAGCATACTAAAAACGTTTACATATATTGGAATCATTTAGAATCAAAAAAAGAACGCTAATAGTAATAGCCTTATTTATAAGTTTTTTGATAAACCTTAACAGGTTTCTCTTTATTGTTTACCCTAGTTTATCCTATTTTGATGATATAGCTGCCGGTTCTGTTTCCGTTTTGATATTCCGAATAATTACCTTTGCAGGGTATTGCTTTTTGATATTATATTTAACAACACATCAACCAAGTTTCTTGCAAAAAGTTAAGAATCCGTTACGTTCAGTTGTTTTTTTTCTGGTGATTATTATCTCGGCTATTGGTAGTTTTTACTTAATAATGGGCATTCATAAATTATTGTTATTCGAAGTTATTGAACCAGAACGTGAAGGAATTAGATATGTTTGGGTAGTCCAGTGTACTGTATCTCTTCTTATTGGTTGGTTACTATTATTTAGAAAAAGACGAAAAACAGATATTTTAGATAAGGAACGACTGCTTAAAGAAAAAGCTCAAAGTGAGTTACAGGCATTAAACAACCAAATTAATCCTCATTTTTTATTCAATTCTTTAAATACCCTAAAGTATATTATTCAAGATAATAAGAGAGATTCTGTAGAATTTGTTGATAAATTGGCTTCGCTCTATCGGTACATTCTCCAGAGTAGTCAGAGAAGTTTAGTCCCCTTACAACATGAGTTGGATTTCATATCGGATTATATTTATTTAATTAAAGCCAGATATGAGAGCAATTTCGATGTTCATATCAATTTTAATATAGATAAAAAAGCAACAATGATACCTATACTATCATTACAGCTGCTTCTTGAAAATGCTATAAAACATAATGAAATTTCTTCCGAATTCCCACTACAAGTTAATATATACAACACACCAGAATTTATTGTTGTAGAAAATAAAAAACAGCCCAAAACTCGATTAATGGAATCTACAAACCAAGGGCTTAAAAACCTTTCCAAACGTTACCAATTATTATTAAACAGAAAAATGGTAATTAGTGATGATGCAATTTTTAGTGTCAAATTACCATTAAGTTAATACTTAATTTTGTTTATCTTTAGTTGTCAAAATCCTTCATACATTGAAAGTAATCATAATAGAAGATGAATTAAAGGCTACAAAATATCTCATCAAACTTTTACATAAGTTAGATCCTCTGATTGAAGTGGTCAA
This sequence comes from uncultured Aquimarina sp., assembly GCA_947500545.1. GTDB lineage: Bacteria > Bacteroidota > Bacteroidia > Flavobacteriales > Flavobacteriaceae > Aquimarina. Next base: position 662,005 of record CANMSO010000001.1, read on the forward strand.
AACATTGGATAGTGTTAAGTCTTCTGTACGTTACCTTAAGAAACATAACAGTTTTGAACTTATATTCTCAGATGTTCAGTTAGGAGATGGAGTCTGCTTTGAAATTTTTAATCAAGTTGACGTTAATATTCCTGTAATCTTTACTACTGCTTTTGACCAATATGCTATAAAAGCATTCAAATTAAATAGCATCGACTACGTTTTAAAACCTATAAAACAAGAAGACTTAGAATTTGCTATTGAAAAACACAAAAAAGGTAAAATAGGTTCGCAAAATGTGTTGGACAAGGTTACTTCACTCTTAAAAACCACCGAAACCCAATCTAATGATTCTATTACACATACTTTACTAATTCAAAGTAGAAGTGGGTTAGTTCCAGTAAAGACCAGGGAATTCTCTTTTTTTTATGTAGAGAATACTACAGTAATAGGAATAATCACCTCTAAGAATAGATTTATTGTTGACAAAACTATAGGTGAGTTAGAAAAAGAATTAGACCCAATACTGTTTTTTAGAGTCAATCGTCAAATGTTGGTACATAGAGACGCAATAGACCGTGTATACCATTATTATCATGGTAAGATGCGTATTTCGGTAACGCCCACCTTTGATGATGATATCATTATTAGTAAAGCCAAGGTAAAGAATTTCAAAAACTGGCTCACTGCACATTAAAACTAGGGAAATAGACCAAAAACTACTTGATTGAACTATTAAGACACTTCAAAGTTCTATTTAAACACTTCACTTAGATAATTTTTGAATCTTCTTGTAAGCTAAGTAACTTTTTATTGAGAAACTAATGGTTTTTTTCTATAAATCGTCATATCATGCAACAACAATTTTTCATATATCAGACATCATTTTTACATCCCATGTTTTGTGTACTTAAGACACAGAATGTTAATATTAATGCTCTAATACGCAATACCCAACTACGACATTTTGATGTGAAAGCAGATGATAAATATATTCCGTCTTGTGTAGTTTATGAGTTCCTAAAAGAAGTAAAAAGATTATACAAAGTTGATATGCTATTTCATACCAATTGTTACAATTATGGGCTTCTATACCAAGGTGAATTTGGTTGTTATCTAAGAAGTCGGCAAACTCTTAAAATTGCACTTTTAGAGTTTATTTCTTTGAGTAAAACTATTCAAACTAATTTGAAGAGCTTTTTGAACTCAGATAAAGGGTTAACTACTTTTTCCTTTGAACTTTTAGATGACTTTTGTACGGGAAGACATATGGCAGAATTAAGTACTTTAATGAAGCTATTAAATTTATTTAGGAACTTTATTAAACTTGAATCTCAGGGTATTCAATTAATCGTTCCCCATCGTAGCTTGAATTGTGCTGCAAAGCTAATTAGTGGGGGAATAGAAATTATGAGCCACCATGATTCAATGTATCAATTTAATTTTCCAACGACGCTTTTACATGAGAATAACAAAACCAAATTATCTTCCAATAATAATATCAGACCTGAATATGAATCGATGGACCTGGTTGATCTGGTTTCGAAGGTGATTGAAAGTTATAAACCAGGGTATTTACCTTCTTTACAAAGCCTATCTAACCATTTTAATATTTCCAGAAGCACCATGCGAAGAGTGTTATTAAAACAGCAGACCTGTTTTTCTGAACTGTTAGAGAATATTCTTTTTACTAAAGCTTCTCGACTGCTTTCTGTCCCAAACATGAATATAATGATGGTAAGTGAATATTTGGGATATACCGAGAGTGCTAATTTTATCAGATCATTTAAAAAATGGACTGGGATAACTCCAGGAGAATATCGTGAGAGTTATTATTGCTAAGTACGTGTATTAAGTTCTAAAACGATTCATTAATACCAAAATAAAATCCACTATTACCAGCTTCTCCGTAACCGGTATCTAATCGTAGCCAAGTGCTTTTGTTCTTTAACAGCCGAAAACGAATACCGGCTCCTGCAGCTGGTTTTATATTGCTAATACTAAAAAAATCATCGGGAGCATTGGCCACTTCACCAATCAGACCAAAGGCGGCCGCAGTCCATCTGGGATGAAAACGCCAACGATATTCAGTTTGAACTACGTACATGTGATTATCTATAAATCGTCCGTTAAAATACCCTCTGGCACGATAGCTTCCTCCAAATCTTGCTAATCCCTGAAAAGGTGCATCACCAAATGTATTTTCAACATATACCTGCATTGCCAATACACTATTACTCGACAATTTTTCATACGTTCTTAAGTCAAGAAAAAATTTATTATATCCTTGTGTTGCACCTAATAATTCGCTTGAAAATAAAGCATTGAGTTTGTAGTACCGACCTGATAGAGGTGAACCTACATCGTCACGCGTATCCAAATTAAAGACTGCTCCTAATCCACTAATTATGGAACGATTACTTCCTAAAATGGCTCCAGATTCTAATTGTCCTCCTTCTTGTGTTTCAGTGATCTCATGATTCTCAAAAATGTACTCAAAACCAAAATTAAGGTTAGGTGGTAATCGTCTGAGATATCCAACTTTGAGCTTATGAGAAGTCATATTATACACTTCTTCATTGCTATCTGGAGTATTATTGCCAAGACCCCAAAATAGGTTGGGGTAAATTTCCCAAGCATAAGATACATCTATAAAATATTCTCCTTGACTAAGATATATCTGAGGTTTTATTTCAAAAGTAAACTGCTCATTCAATGTATAGATACCGCTAAACAGAATATTCGAAATCCTATTTTTATATCTATTCTTTTCATTAAGCAAAAAGAGTTGTCCGCCACCTCCAAAACCAAATTCAGTCTCAGGTGTATAGAATGCTATGGGAACCCCAATAAACTGTAAGTTTTTTGCAGTTGCTAATGTATCTGTTTTGAATACAGTCTCTTTACTTTGTGACCAAATATGGTTGGATACAATGATAAGGAATAGGAATGCTATGTAGATTTGTTTCTTCATTAAAATTTATCTACTAAAATGTTGAACCCAAATGAAAACGATATATTATTTACAAAAATATCCTGAGAGCTAACTGTGTTATCAGGTAATGATTGCTCATCTATCGTAATCCATAATAAATTGAATCTAAGTCCTACATCAAAAGTTACTCTGTCAAAAAATGCATAGGAATATCCAATACCTAATAGGGAGCCAAAACCACCACCTTCACCTATTTGCTGTATAAATCCATCTTCCTGTTGTATTCTTGTATCATCACGATAACGTACATATCCGGGTGCTATTTGAAAAAAGAGGGAACCACTTTCAATTTTCGAGAGATAATAGGATGCAAAAGGCCCTATGAAAATATTCTCTGTAGTTCGCTCTACAGTTCCTGAATTATTACTACGATTAGCTGTTAAAATCCCACCAATAAGAAAACGGTCTTTTATAAATCGTCCGGTATTAAGACTAATCCCATACTCATTGGTAGAAGTAGTCTCTTCTGTTCCTTTAATTGAAATAGTACTGGAATTTATGGTGCCCGATAATCCCGTAAGCCATTTCCCTTTTCGGAAAGGAGTAACTATTGTATCATTGTGATGATTCTGACCAAAAACAGGAATATAGGTTGTTAATGTTAAATAAAGTATAGGTAATATTTTGATGATATTGTAAAATCTCATTAGGAATATAAATGTGTTCGTTTACCTTTTTATGACCATTATTGCTCCGTTACGAAGTACTTTTATCTCAAATGGATCGGATGGTTTTAGGTTTTTGGCTAATTCACCCAGTTCTAATAAAGATTCATCAGTTAAATCAAATTCGATATCATTAAATGCGAGAATAATATCCCCTCCGATAATTAATTTTTGACCATCTATTATTACTTCGGTATCACCACCTTGTAAACCCATCTTGTACAAAGTAGAACCAAAAACAACTCTTTGCACCAATAAACCGCTATTTTGGGGTACATTAAATAAACGTTTCATTTTACCAGTAAGCGGATAAGCATCAAAACCTAACCAGGGAGTTCTATGATTGGCAATTAGGTTTTTAGTAATGTTAGCAGTTGCCGCAAAACCAATACCTTCGAAACCACCAGATTTGGTAAGAATCTGACTAACTACTCCAATGACTTCACCTTTCATATTAAGCATTGGCCCTCCTGAATTACCAGTATTAATCGCTGCATCAGTTTGAATAAATTCTGCCTGTGTAAAAGGATTATTTCCTTGTTTATTTTTTATAATACCGCTTACATAGCCAGAAGACAAAGAATGGGAATATCCAAAAGGCGCACCTACCACAAATACCTGTTCGCCAATTTTTACCTGATCAGAATCTCCAAAAGAAACAGTAACGGCATCCTTTTTCGGGATGTCCAGTTTTATCAAAGCGACGTCAGCTGTTTTAAAGGTAGAAATCACTTTTGCAGAAATAATTGTACCATCCAAAAAACGAACTCTTAATTGTTCGGCAGCATCAACCACATGCGAAGCAGTGATAATTTCGGAATCAGAAACCATAAAACCAGATCCTAAACCTTCTGAAGTAACTGTTTTAGTAATACCTGCATTAGACTGTAATTTAGCTTCTTGGGTAAAGATTACCACCACTGCCGGGTTTACCGTTTCATAGAGTGTTGATAGATCTTGCGATCTACAAATACAGATCATAAAAAAGAATAGGAGGAAAGGGGTATTTTTCATGATGATATTTTATAAATTCTAAAATACTAATTAGTGATGTTTAATTTATTATCATTTAAGTTCAATAGGGCACAATACTTCATTTATAATTTTAATGTCTCTTAAAACGATCCTTTTATGATACCATTCTGACAGCTTGGCAGCAGATTCCATAATAGTCTCATTTACCGTCTTTTTTAGTAGTTTTGTAAAATAACTTTTTATGAGACAATTATGATAGTTGGATATGCCAGGGTCTCGACTCCCGATCAAAAATTAGAATCCCAAATCGACTTGCTTAAAGAAGCAGGTTGTGAAAAAATCTATACTGATATTGCCAGTGGAGTGAGGGAGGACCGTTCCGGATTAAAAGAGATGCTAAAATATCTCAGAAAAGGGGATAAGGTACTTACCTATAAAAATGACCGAATTTTTCGATCCTTAAAAAATATGATTGACCTCATAGATCAGTTTAATGAGAAAGGAGTTCACTTTAAAAGTTTAAGTGAACCAGAATTTGATACCACATCGGCTAATGGGAAGTTTTTATTACAAATATTTGCTGCAGTAGCAGAATTTGAAAGGAATTTGATCAGTGAACGTACAAAAGTGGGGCTCTCTAACGCCCGAAAACGAAAGAAGCTCTTAGGTAGGCCCAAAGGCCCAAAAAAGGAAACCATAGAAAAATACCAGTACGCCAAACATCTTTATGATAATATGAATCTTCCAATAGAACAGGCCTGCAAAAGGGCAGGGGTGAGTAAGGCTACTTTTTACAGAGTGGAGAAGGAGAATTCCTAAATTACTTGTATACTTATCAATTATGTGTAATTTTTAGTTTTTTTATTACGAATTTTCTTGTTAATTTCGGTTTTACAATCGTCATATTTATTACCCCATAATTGTTGTTGAAGTAAAATTTCTAACATATTCTGTTGGTATTCTATTTTATCGATAATTGTTTTCTACTAACTTTTGGTAATGTTACAATATGGTGAAAACTTCATCACATGATGCTCAAGGGCAAATGCTCGGGTATCTCTTTCAAATTGAAAGAGCTCTTTTTTGGTTAAGTGAACTTAAAGCTGGAGGAATTGTCGGAGTTGAATGTGGAGATGATTTGGTAATTAAGGAAAATGTTTCCGGGTATACTACTTTTGAACAAGATAAGAGTAGTATTTCGACAAAAATTCCTTATTCAGATTTGAGTTCTGATTTATGGAAAACTTTAGGCATATGGCTTGACAAGTTAAATGATGATTCAGTTGAGATCAATTCATCTTATTTTATTATGGTCACAAATAAAAAGATTCCGGCTGGTAGATTAGTCTGGAAACTATCTAAAGCAGAGAGTGATGATGAACTTGAAGATGCGTTAAAGACGTTAAAAAGTACTGGGGCCAAACATAAGGGGAAACTTAAATCGACGATAACACACGTACTTTCTTTTAAAGATGATACAATCAAAAGTTTAATAAAGAGAATAAAAGTCTTCGATAATAGTTGCTCTAATAATCCTGTTTTTAAAGAAGGAATAAAACAAAACATGAAAATAGGAAAAGACATTCCTTTTCAAAATATTTATGAAAGTTATTTGGGTTGGACATTTAGTAAAGTGACCGAAAGCTGGAATAAAAAGGAACAAGCATGGTTAGATGTGGATTCATTTATTTCTTTATCAAATCATTTGATACAACAATATTCGACTAGACCATTCATTGAAAAAACAATAGAAAACCTTCCAATTACTGAAAAACAAATAAATAAACACAAAAAGGAAAATTTTGTGAGGCAACTTGAGGAAATTGATTTAAGCGAAGAAGAAAAAATTGAAGCAATAAATGATTATTTAAGAGCTTCCTCAGAAAAAACCCGGTATGCAAAAGAAGCTAATGTAACCCTGATTGATTGGAGACAATTTGAAAATGATTTAGAAGAAAGATGGAGCGCAATTTTTAGGCCAAATTCAAGGTTATCTGGCAACTCTAATGTGGATAAAGGTTATAAAACGTATTATGAAACGATGAATCACAAAGAAAAACTTTGTGGCATTCAAACAGAGCAATATTATACTACTAAAGGAGCTTACCACAGGTTAGCTAATAAAATAAAATTAGGATGGCATCCACTATGGAAAAACTTATTTACTTAAATGAAATAGAAGAGTACGATATAATGCATAATAATGTATTAGGTGCTCGTAGTTTATGGCAATTTACCAAATTCTATTCTGAATATCATGAAAAAAGAGAAAGCCCAGACTTATTATTATTTATGCCCATATTACCAATCGTATTAAGTAATAATTCTTGTAATTCAATTTGCAGGAGGAATTTTAATGAAGGTAGCCTGATTAAGGTTTTGATTGAAGATAAAGGAGTATTTCTAGGCCTACAAAAAAGGATGGAAGATATGTCATCAATCACATTTAATTCTCTGAGAGTAGCTTTTGCGTCAAATTTATTAACCATAGACAAAACGGATTTTAAAATTAGATCTTTAACAAATGTTAATCCTAGTTTTGATGTGCCTAAAGATTACAATGATATCATATTAGCATCTAAAAGATTGGGAGCTTGGTTCTCGAAGTATAGTATTAATCAAATAACTAATTACCTAAATATCACTTTTTAATGGACTTTAGAATTTCAAAAATATTACTATGGCCAAAGGATAAATCATTAAGTATAAGAGAGATAGAATTCAAAACAAATAAAATAAATGTTATTACTGGAGATAGTGAGAGGGGAAAATCAGCTTTAATCACAATTGTTGACTATTGTTTAGCAAGTGGCAAATGCCAGATTCCTACTGGTCTAATAAGAAATAAGACTAGTTGGTTCGGTGTTTTGATAGAGTTAGATAATATAAAACTTCTTTTAGCAAGAAGAGAACCAGGTGAAAATCAATCTTCAGGTGATATGTTAATGAAAGAAAGTACCTCTAATATTGAAATACCCTCAATAATTTATGGTAAAACACATAATTATGAACAGGTAAAATACAGACTTGATGAATTAGCACAATTGACAAACTTAGGATTTGAGCCTGATTCAGATTCAGGTTTCAAAGCAAGACCTGGTTTTAGAGATATGGTTTCATTTGTCTTTCAACCACAATACATAATTGCGAACCCCAGAACATTATTTTATCGTTCTGATACTTATGAGCATAGAGAAAAATTGAAAACAATTTTTCCATATATACTTGGAGCAATAGATGATAAAATTTTAAAAGCCCAAGAAGAACTTAAGGAATTATTAAAAGAGTCTGCCTCTCTAGAAAGACAAATAGAAAACAATGAAAAGTTATCTGCGAATTGGGATTCACAAATAAAAACGTATTATCTGCGAGCTAAAGAGTTTGGATTATTAAATCAAGCACCTTATCCTAATGATGACTGGAAAACTGACAGATATGTAAGGCACTTATCCACAATACCTATAAGAATTGAGCAAGATGGCTTGCCATATATTGAAGTAGGTACGACTAATAGTATAACCACAAAAATAAATAACCTTAAAGACCGTGAGATAGAAATTTCACAAGAAATAGAATCATTAAGACATAGACAAATATTAGTAAAGAATGTTTGGTCAAGTAATTCAGAATATAATCAATCAATACTTGATCAATATGGAAGAACTGGCAGTGTAGATTGGTTTTCAAAGAAAATAAAAAATCAATTTTGTCCATTTTGCAACTCAGAATCCACTGAAAGCATTGAATACGTAGAAAAATTAGTGGAAGTAAGTAAATCATTAAAAGAGAAGGCAACACAATCTAATGAAATTAGAAAAGTACTTGATCGAGAACTTCTTGATGTCAATAAGAGATTAAAATTTAATGAGGATCAATTAAATGGTATAAGATCAGAATTAAACGATTTAAGAAGACAAGATTCCAAATACAAGACTCAAAATCAATCCTCAAATTCAATATTAAGATTCGTAGGTGAATTAGAGAGTAAACTAAGTGATTATGAAATGTTGTTTCAAGATAAAGGCTTGGTAGAACGGTTAGGCAATCTAAAAGTTAGAATTAGGAATCTAAGATCTATCATCGACAAAGATAAAATAAGACAGAAACAAAAAAATGCTTTGAATAGAGTACGTTCTTCAGTTGAATATTATTCCAAAATTTTCAAAGCTGAAAGGAGTAATGACCCAACTGAACTGGACATTGTAAATTTGACTTTAAAGTTCTTGGGAGATAAAAGAGAAGATTTTCTTTGGGAAATAGGAAGTGGTTCTAACTATATGGCGTATCATATTTCTACGTTACTAGGATTACAAGAATTATTTTTAAGAAATGAAAGGCATCCAGTTCCAAATTTCTTATTTCTAGATCAACCAAGCCAGGCTTATTTCCCAGAATTAGGAGGTAAAACCAAAGAGACTTTACAAGGAGATGATTTTGAAAGAGTAAAGAGGATTTTTAAAGCCCTAGATGGAGCCATCCAAAGAACTGAAGGTAAATTACAAATAATAGTTTTGGAGCACGCTGGCTCTGGGGTTTGGTCTGAATTTGATTCCGTTCATAAAGTATTTCGATGGAGAGATGACGAAGAAGATAAAGCATTAATACCAGAAAATTGGATTTAGGTTAACTCCTTAAAGGCAAATATTATGTAAAATAGAAAATATAGCAAAATTAATATATTTAAAGAAAGATGGAAGATCCAAGTAGCAATGATTACCTAGACATTATAAAGCATGAAATGCGGGTAGAAAGTACAGAAACAGTTAACCGACAATTTATTAATCAAATTGTTCTGAGAGCTGGTGGAAAAATTACAGATATCGACGACATTATTAAACTTCCAGAGGTAAAAGAAATCAATGATGATTTGTTCTATATCAAACTATAAAATTAAGATCTCTGAGAATCGCATATTTGAAAATTTCTGGACCCATTGTACAGAATATTCGATTTATAGAAACTGTTTGCTAGGCTTATAATTGTATATTTATCTTATGAACGTCAAGTTTACGAAAAAACAAGAAATGTATATTGAGGAACTAGTTGCTTCTGGAGAATATAAAAACAAAAGTGAAGTCGTTAGAGACGCATTACGGCTTCATAGAATTTATAGAGAAACGCTAGTAAAAGATCTTCTCGAGGATTTAAACCAAAATCAACGTTAAGTTTTTCACAGAAATAATTTTCATTCAACTAAGAATACAGCACATTTTCACACTTTTTTCACGAATTTTTTCACAGAATAGATTCTCGAAGGTACTATGAAAGCTAGAAAAGTGCTTTTAGAGCATCAAAAAAGTTCCACATTTTAAATTATTATAATCCACATTTTAAATTGTCAGTTACATTTTACATAATATTACATTATAGCTATCAAATGGCATAATAACTGGATATAATTGAAATATGACATTTGTACTATAATTTATATTATGTAAAATAGAATATTTCAGAACCTCTTCTACCTTTTTAAAATTGGATAGAATTATTATATCATGATAAATCTCCATATCACTATTCACCATACACACCTTTGTATGGATTCATTTTATTTCATTATATTCAGATTTCTAATACCAATTTGTATTGAAAGAATTAAACCCCGTAAAGTATCTTTTGTATGTAAGCTGTTTTGCTGTGATTATATCATCACTTTTTTTTGACAAATACTATTTAAGAATTGTACTGCCAATCACCTTATTGTTTCTATTGCTCACGTATCTGCATGAAGGTTTAAGTAGAAAACATATAAAAATCAATTTCTTTTTTGTTGCTACGGTGCTGTGTCTAATGATATCCGATTATTTGATTTATGTAGGTTTTATAGCGTATTTCTCATACATATGTATTTGTATCACTTTATATGCCTTACTTTCTTCTTTGGCGTTAAAGGAATATTTCGGATATATCAAATTTCCGTGGAAAAGAACATCAATAGTATCATTATTCATTAGTATAGGTTTATTGGCCTATCTTATTTTTTCAATTTCAGGATTAATACTAAAAGTACTGCCCAATGTTATGCCATATATTGTATTCACTACTTTGGCATTACTTCTATATTTAGGAATTTCTTATTACATCTTCGTTTCAGACCTTTATAGTTATGGAATTAAACTACTTATATCGGCAGTTTTATGTCAATTTGTGGTTGGTTTTACAATTATTAATGAGATATTCTTATTGAATAATTTATGTACGCTATGTATTGCTTCAGCACATATTTTAGGGATCTATCTATTTATGAGATTTTTGGTTAAACAAGATCCTACCATACTACAAGACGCTATCAAAAAACATCTGTAGTACTCAAAAAGATGTAAAGAATAGAAAAAGAAATCTCATCTATTGGTTGGTAATTGATGTATACTTTTTTTCAGATAGTTTTGAGACCCGCCCTTTATAACCAATTGGTGTTCGCTGGTTACTATTGATTCTAATTGTACTAGTCAAGTTTGGAAACAAGGTAACAAACACTTTGTATACTTCAGTGTTATTCCTAATATGATAGTTCAGCTTATAGGTATTCCTTCTCTCATTTTTAGTAATTTCAACCCGATATGGAACTCCATTAAATTCTATTCCAACATCGCGATTGTTGTATGCCCCGGCCATTTGTTGTTCTCCATAATATGGTAAATACATTGTAATACTATCTCCTTTTACTTTAAAGTAATTAGGATTTCCTATCAAATTAATAGTACCCACAGTACTTCCCGGAGGAATTAATCCGCTATTAGCAATAGTGTTTAAACTTCCTGAAACTAAAGGATTCGCTTGATCTGACTCGATTTGAAAAGATTTTTGCGCAACTAAGTCATCAAGCAACTTACTTTTTGTCGTGGATGTACTTGTATTCTGTGAACTACTACACCCTATCCATAGCCCCCCTCCTAACAGTAAAAAAAGAATTTTAATGTTCATAGCGTATTGTCTTAATGATTTGTGCAACAGTGAATTACTGTTGGTTTCTATACTGTAATTTACGAAATTTAAGTCATTTTAAATGCATCAAAACTTAAATTTCCCCTTCACAGAGAACATGTTTGGATTCGCATAAGGTCCAAAATTACCTTCGCTAAAATTTAGATCTTGTATTGCCTCAAGACTAAAATATTGATTTACATCATACCCAAAGCCATTAATTAATTTAAATTGTGCCGAAAATGGTGCTGGGCTTAGCAAGAAATCCCTGGTCAACTCAACTTCTCCTCCAGATAATAGATAAGATCTATTAGATATATATCGCTTTCCAAGAAGGGAAACTTTAAAAACTTCGGTTAAGTTGAATATTTTTAAATCCCCTCGAGTTTGAAGAAAAAGATTAGAATTTACTTTATAATCAATGGTAAATTGAGAATGCTGTCCAGGAGTTAGCTTATGCCCATAAGAAATACCGCTAGTGGTTATTTTCGGCTCTTCCTGATCAGCAGGATTACTATCTGTTTCTTCTTGTGAGTAAATTGATATACATATTAAAAATACTGATAAAAAGAGAGTTATATTTCTTTTTTTAAAGTTTTTGTTTAAGTGAAATAGAATTCGAATCCTATGTGTAGATGCTAATAAATCATTTTTTTTCATGATGGTTATTATGCTGGTTGTGTTCATAAAGACTTTAATAAATATAGCAATGTTACAATAATTATAACATCATCATTAAATCCCGGTATAGTATAATAGCTTACTTTTGTCGGATGCTAAAAAAGAAACTGGCCCAGTTTGAATTTGTAACATTAATGGCATCTTTGATGTCCATAGTAGCTTTGGCACTTGATGCGCTATTACCGGCATTAGATGTTATTGGTATTAGCATTGGTACTGCAGAACCTGCAGACAATCAATTACTCATTACCATGATATTTTTGGGACTAGGTGTTGGTCCGTTGGTATTTGGTCCTATATCAGATAGTTTCGGAAGAAAACCTGTGGTCTACATGGGATTTATACTTTTTATTATAGCGAGTTTTATATGCGTTTTTTCCAGGAGTTTAGAAATGATGATTCTAGGAAGGATTTTACAAGGTATAGGCCTGTCTGCTCCTAGAACAGTTGCCATTGCTATGATTCGGGATATTTATAGCGGTGATTACATGGCACGTATTATGTCATTTATTTCTGTAGTTTTTATTTTGGTTCCCATTATCGCACCTGCCTTAGGTAAATTTATTCTGGATCATTATAATTGGCAAACTATATTTTATGTGCAATTAATATTTACCGTATTGGTTTCATTCTGGTTTTGGAAACGACAAGCAGAGACGCTAGAAGTGTCAAAACGTATAAAATTTACATCCCATATTTTTATAGATGGATTAAAAGAATTGGTAAAACATAAAACAACTATTGGATATACCATAATCTCGGGTTTTATTGTTGGCTCATTTTTGGTGTATCTAAGTACTTCACAACAGATTTTTGAGCAACAATATCAGCTCAAAGATGAGTTTCCGTATATATTTGCCATATTAGCAATCTCTATTGGTACCGCTACATTTTTAAATGGAACATTGGTTCTAAAATATGGGATGGAAAAACTGGTAACCACTTCCCTATTCGCTTTTTTTGGAATCTCTGTAGTATACATAGCTTTATTTTATAATACTTCGAACCCCAGTATAATTGTTTTGTTGATTTTCTTCGGAATGCAATTCTTTGCGATTGGGTTTTTGTTCGGAAATTTACGAGCAATAGCCATGCAACCTATTGGCCATATTGCTGGTATAGGAGCAGCAATTACTGGTTTTATTTCTACAATTATGGCCGTTCCAATTAGTACATATATTGGAAGATTTGTAGTAGATTCTACCCTTCCCCTTTTTATTGGGTTTTTGGTTTGTGCAGTGCTCTCTATTGGTATACTTATGTATTTAAAAGTGTCTGCAAAAAAAACGTTGAGTGTTAGTAGTGATGCTTAATATGATGCCGCAGAAATTCTTTACAGGAAAATCCCGTATACTTTTTATCAAATGATAATATTCTGGCTCATATTCCCTGAAGATTGACATCTTCGTTTCCATTTTCGCCATCTGGAGCTAATAATTCTCCGTTACCAGCAATGGCAAATTGATCTCTTTTTGATCCATAACCAAAATTAGAAGATCTACGATACTTATTCTGGAAATCTGCAAAACGTCTTTTTCTTTTTGTGGGTTTTTCTTTACTCATAACTCAAACTTTTATTAGATTAATTTTCTGACTATCAATCTATGCCCTTTCTAATTTATTACTTTTTTTAGTTTTAATCAACTCATTACAGCCACTTTATATTTATTTTATGAAATGTGTAATCCAAAATCCTACAAACACTTGTAAGTTTTTAAGAGAAGACATTAGATCAAAGTTTTAATAGATATCTTCAAATCTATAGTGCTTATATACAGTATCAAAGAGCTAAAAACCCCTTATTGTAAAGGGGAAACACCGGTTGGCATATATTCAATTAGATCAAAAACCTTGGAATGATTCTTGATTATTTTTACCTTTAAAACAATTAATGGTAAACCCCACCTTATGAAAACGTTTTTAAATATTCTGACTTGTGTACTTATAGCTCAAGGGTTTTGTCAAGATATAATCCCTGATAACATAGATGTGCAAGCATCAAGTTCTATTGCCGACTATGCATTAATCAATGACTTTAAAGGGCTGGACTTCGATAAGAAAAATGCTAAAGTGTCTTTTGATTTTATTGAAGAAAATACCTCAGGTACCATCGAGGGATTAGATTTTCGGATCGATTTTAATCCTAATGATACAGATAATGCAATTTTTAAGGGAACCGCAGAGGTAAAAACCTTAGATACAGATAATTTTCTTCGTGACGGGCATCTTATGTGGGAGAAGTTCTTTTATAAGAAGAAATATCCAAAAATCGCTTTTGAAAGTACTCAAGTAGTTGGTTTCGGAAAAAACACATTCAAAGTAATTGGTAATCTTAATATGAAGGGTACCCAAAAAGAGGTTATAATTACATTCACATTGGATGATAGTAAATTATTGGGGAAGACTACCATTTATACTAGTGATTTTGGGGTCAATATTCATGACGAACGCGAAAAAAACAAATTGGATATACAGTTTCATTTTCCAATTCTTAAATAAAACGCTTGGTAACTATATTATAAAAAGAAAAGCTACATGTACTCATGTAGCTTTTCTTTTTTAAGATTATTAGGTTTTAGCCCTCTATATCTTATTACCGTTGATATCTAATTCGGTAACAATTTTATTGAATTTTTTAATCTCTTCAAATTGAGTTGTTTTATCACCTACAACTAAGTAAATCATTTTATTCTCTTTGATGTACTTATCAATAGTAACCTTGAAATCTAATTCACTCATCCCAACTAACTCTTTTTGTCCATCTTCGATATATGTAGCAGGTTTATTGTATTTACTCATTTCTCTTAAGATATCTAGCTTGTCGTTTAGGCCTTCATAATCTCGAGTGCTCCCTTTTAAAATTTTAGTTTTAGTGGTTTCGGCATCATCATCATCAAAGCTCTCACCGTATGTTGCAATCATTTCTTCAATAATCTTTAGGGATGGTAAGGTAGCATTGGCACGAACACTCGTTGTTACAATAAATGGAGCTAAGTGTTTTAGCTGTCTCACACCAGAAAAAGCGCCATAAGTATATCCTTTTTGGATTCGTAATGTTTGAAATAATCGTCCACTGGATCCTCCTCCTAAAATCTCATTTGCAAAGCCTAAGTTGTTAAAATTCTCATCTGTTGCCGATAATGCCAGCTTACCTATATAAATAACAGATTGCTTAGAGCCCGGCATGTCTATAAAATATAATTGATCTATCTGATTTTCTTTTTCTACAATATCTAGCTTGGGTATGGCTGCAGCAGCAGTGTTCCAATTAGATGAAAGGGATGAAAGTATTTCTTCTACTCTACTCTTATCTACATTACCTGCTACATGAAAAGATGCATTCTTTGGTGATAAGTTTTTATAATGTGCTTTAAGGTCATCAAGAGAAATGTTGGCAACGGTTTCTAATGTTCCAGAGTTGGGTAATCCTAAGATCGTATTATCGCCATATAAAAGCTTATTAAAATTAATTGATGCAACAGCCCTGGGGTTAGCCTCTCTTCCTTTTAAACGCGTTTCTAATGCTTGCTTCAGACGAGTATATTCTTTTTCGTCCCATCTGGGTTGTAGTAATATTTCTTCAACCAAGGCTAAAGTTTTTTCAAAATTCTTGGTTAAACAAGAAGCAGAAATACGTATTTCCTCTGTAGTGCTACTTATGTCTATTGAGGCTCCTAGTAGTCCTATAGCTTCTTCTAATTCTGCTGATGTCCTAGTAGCTGTGCCTTCCATCATCATGCTTGTCATAAAGCTGGAAATCCCTGATTTTTCTATGGGATCTAATAAATGTCCACCCGGAATTGTGATATCAAAACTTACCAACGGTAATTCATTATTTTCAATACCATATAACTTCATGCCATTCGCAATTTCACCAGTCCAAATCTCCGGAGATTTAAAAAGTGGTAATTCTCCAAAATCCGGTTCACTCCTATCGTGAATAGATGGGGTTTTTTCATAAACAGCCTCTTCGCCTTGCGCAACTTCTTCACTGGCCACATCTTTTTTGACCTCTTCTATCCAAACCGTAGCTTCTTTAGCATCGGTCACAGCAAGATTTAATTGGTTTTTTGGGACCACACTAGTCATCACATAATTCTTACCCTTGATATATGTATTGTAAACTCTCATGATATCTTCACGAGTAACAGCATTAGTTAATTTTGCGGTTTTAGTAATATACCCAGGATCTCCTTTAAATTCATTATCCTGAACTAACTGAAAAGCTTTATTTAAGACTGTACTAAATCCTTGATACAATTGCGTTTCAAGTCCTGCTTTTATTCTTTTTAATTCATTATCGGTAAACCCGTCTTTTTCAAAAAGTGCTAGTCCTTCATCTATTCCAACTTTAATACTATCCAGATCCTTACCAGCGTTACCTCTAACAATAAAAGTAAACTCTCCAGCTATTTCACTAGAGCGTTGAAAACTAACTGGATTTGGAGCTAATTTCTTTTCTTCAACCAATACTTTGTATAGAGGAGATTTTTTGCTGCCACTTAATAATTGCCCTAGAACATTTAAAGCGTACATGTCTTCATGATAGTCTTCTACTGTTGGATAAATCACTCTAAGCTCTGGGAGTTTGGCAAAATTGTCCTCAAAATATAAAGATTTGTTATTTGTAAGAGTAACCGGCATGGGCTTAAGAGGGGTAACTTCTGGTCCTTTTCTAATCTCTCCAAACCATTTTTTTACAAGCTCCTTTGTTTCTGCGATATCAATATCTCCTGCAATAACCAGTGAACCATTATTTGCTCCGTAATACTTATTGTAAAACTCCTTTACATCATCTAATGTAGCTGATTGTAAATCAGGAAGTGAACCAATAACTGTCCAGCTATACGGGTGTCCTTCTGGATATAAGTTTTTACGGATAATTTCATCTGTATAGCCGTAAGGGTTGTTATCAACTCGTTGGCGTTTTTCGTTTTTTACCACTTGCTTTTCTCTTTCAAGAGCAGCTTCTGTTACGGTGTTTATCATGTATCCAAAACGATCAGAGTCTATCCATAGAATTTTGTCAAAAGCATCCTTAGGTACTACTTCGTAATACACAGTTCCATCACTCCATGTACCGCCATTTCGCTCTCCTCCCCACTCGGGTATTAATTTTCTGTTGGCTCCAACAGGTGTGTTTTCAGAATCATTAAACGACATATGTTCAAAAAAGTGCGCAAATCCCGTTTTTCCAGGTTTTTCGCGATTTGATCCTACATGCATCATGGTGGCTACGGCTACAATAGGATCACTATGATCTTCGTGTAAAATAACTTCTAAACCATTATCTAAAGTGAATTTTTCATAATCGATTTTAAATTCTGTAGTATTAGAAGCAGTTTCTCCTGTTTGTTGTTCTGAATTTGAACAGGAATAAAACAAACCCGCAATAGCAACGGTTAGTACCGTTTTTCCGAAAATTGACATGCTGTATATAATTATTTTAATTAATTAGTTGAAAACCAAAAATATGAAAACAAGTAACAAGAATTTCATAAAGTCTTGGTAAAATTAATATTCAATAACAAAGGCTGAATATTCACCATGATGTGTTAAGGATACACCGATATTTGTCTCCTTTCTATCTATATATATACGAGGTATTCTATTCTTATCTTTTTTTACCATTATGTTTGATATGTTGACGTCAATTTTTTGAGCTAATGTTTGTTTTAATCTAAGTTTTAGATCTTTATCGTTTTGCATTATTTTAGAATCATAATTGTCATCATATTGCATTGCAACACTATGCACATATTCTTTTGTAGTTTCTGTTTTTACACAATATGTATGATTGTGAATGTATACCTTTCCATGTAGTGAACAATCAAAATCTAATGGACTGTATCTGGGGGCGTGTGATAAATAGTTTTGGTGCACCTTGTATGTAGCTTCTTTCATGCTCCATAATTTCCATACCATAAGGTTAGGATTTTCTGAAGTGTGAATGTGTCGTTGTTCTTTTGTAGTAAAGATTTTTTGTAACCAACCCTTACGCTGCCAATTACTTTGATAACTGGCAAGCTGAAGGTCTACAATATCATTACCAATCATTTTGCAGCTAATTTCTCTTCAATAACGGCTATTGAAGCTTTTACGGTAAGCATTTTTTCCATCGAATCGTTATCTATTTCTATATCAAATTCGTCCTCTACATCAAGTACTACATCTACCAAATTAGCTGAATTAATCTCCAAATCTTTAATGAAGTCAGTGTCTTCTGAAAGATTGTTGAGTCCCTCTTGCTTCTGTACATAGGGTGAAATAATGGTTTTTAATTTTGAAAGCAATTCTTCGTTATTCATCTTTAGTTTTAGAGTTTAAATTCTTTAGTTAATGGTTACTTATCGTAGGATATCTATTTTACATTTAATTATTAGTTCGTCTTACCATGGATAGCATTAAACCACTAAAAATTAATAGAGATCCTATAATTCTATTTTGCAAATGGATTTTTTCTTTGTTTTCAAGGTACCGCTTTAATCTAGATGCAAATCTAACATATACGAATAGGCAGATTCCATCAATTGCTAAATATGTTATCCCAAGAATTATAACTTGCGGAACAAATGCTAAAGTTTGATCAATAAATAATGGAAAAAGTGCTGCAAAAAACACAATAGCTTTTGGATTTGATGCAGACATAAAAAAACCTTCACTATAGAGTTTTAAAAAGCTTTTCTCTTGATTCTTCTTTTTGAATTCTCCAATTTTAGGGGCTGAAATTATTTTGACTAATCCCATATAGATCAAATATCCAACTCCTATCCATTTTATAAGGCTAAAAACTTCTCCTGAGGAAATTACTATTGATGCTAACCCTAAAGAAGATAGAATTATTTGTATAGAATTTGCTGATAAGTCTCCTAATATTGTTCCGATAGTCTTTTTTGCTCCATAAGACATACTATTTGCAGACGCTAGTAAAACACTGGGGCCTGGAGTCACACCAATTACTAAAACTGTGCCTATAAAAGATATCCAAAGTGTAGTATTCATAATGATTAGCTTTAATAGTTATCAAATAGTCTAAAATAAATCATCTATATTTCTTAAAGATAACACAAGCATTTACATCGCCAAATCCAAAACTTGCTTTTGCAATAATATTTGGAGAAAAATCAAGTGTTTTTGTTGGGATTTTATCCCTAGCAATCAATGCGGCGATATCCGGATGTAGATCATCACAATTAATATTACCAAAAATGAAGTTTTCCTTTAGCTGAAGAATCGTTGCAACACTTTCTATACTGCCAGAAGCCGCCAGGCAATGACCAATCATGCTTTTTAGGGAGTTTATATATGGGAAATCGGTTCCTTTTCTATCCAGAGCTTCGCACCAGTTTTGTATTTCTGTGCTGTCCTTGGTTGTAGCGGTCAAGTGACCATTAATTGCATCAATATCATTAGCTTGTATTCCTGCATTATGTATGGCTTTTTTAATGCATTGTTGTACCGCTTCGCTATTTGGAGCTGTCATACTCCCTCCATTTCGCTGACCTCCACTGTTTACATTACCTCCAAGAATTTCTGCATAGATATCGGCTCCTCTTTCTTGGGCACTCTCCAGGCTTTCTATAACTAAAGCCCCTGCTCCACTGCCTGGCACAAAACCGCTAGCCGTAGTACTCATGGGTCTAGAGGCTTGAGTAGGATTGTCATTATACTTATACGGCAAAATACGCATGGCGTCAAATCCACCCCACACATATGGCCCGCTATCACTAGTGCTTCCAGTCAGGATAATATCGGCATTTCCGGCAGCAATTCGATCATACGCCATTAATATAGCTTCGGTACCTGTACTACAAGCAGAGGAATTGGTGGTTACAATATTTCCGCAACCCAACATTCCTCCTAAAAAAGCACTAATCCCGCTTGCCATAGTTTGAATAACGGTATTACTGCCTAATCGTCTTACTTTACCTTCATCCACTTTGTGAATAGCTTCTCTAAATTTATCTACTCCCAAAATTCCCGTGCCAAATATTACTCCTGCATCCCATAACGGAGTGTCTGAATCATTTACGGATAGTTTGGCATTTCTCCATGCATCAAGACCGGCTATTACACCATATTCCACCCCAGAAGCATTCAATCCTCGTAATTGAATTTGATTAAAGTAATTATTTAAGTAATCTTTTTTATATACTGGATATCCAGCTATTTGACATGAAAAATTTAATTCATTCAATTCTTCAATATACTTCACTCCGCTAGTACCATTCTGAATAGCTGCATTAAAATCTGAAACGTTCATTCCATTTGGAGAAACAACACCTAAACCTGTTATAACTACACGTCGTTTATTCATGATCATTAGCAGAATTAATAATTGAAATTATTTTCTGTCTTCCTTTTTTAGCCTCTTGCATTATAGGTAGTATTGGCCATACATGTGGCATATCTTTGCCGATAATTAACTCGATGTCTACTCCCTCTTGTTTAGCTTTATCCATAAATAATTCCTGATCTGGCGTAAAAATGTCATATTCTGAACTAAATAGGTGTACCGGAGGGAAGTTCTTAAGTGATCCATAGATTGGTGAAATCAATGCATCGGTTAATGGTACATCTCCCAATAACATTTTTTTAGCAGAGGATACACCATTATAACTTAAAATAAGATCTAAGGGGTCCATTTCTTTAACCTTGGGATTGGTAAGAGATGCATCTATTAATGGTGAGATAGGGATTAATCGATTTGGAAGTTCAATTTTTTCTTTTAATAATCGTTGAGTAAGTGTCAAAATTAAGTTTCCACCTGCAGAATCTCCCAAAAGGATAATTTTGGAAGGGTCATATTCCTTTATTGCCTCGAGATAAGCATTAAACACATTATCTGTTACCTCTTTTATTTTGTATTCCGGCGCTTTGGGGTAATCTACCATCCATGCAGTAGATTTTGTGGCCTTAGCAATTTTTGAAATCGCTATCCAATTCTCTCTTGTTGGTCCATACACGAAGGCTCCGCCATGGCAGTAGAATAGCAATAGATTTGTAGTTTTATTTTTAGGGATAATACTGGTTATTAAAGTTTCCTTTATTTTTTTAGTCTCAAATGTGCTTCCAGATAATAACCACTTATTAGGACGAAGGATATTCTGTTTTCTTTTCTTTTTATAATCAATAGGATCTTGAGACCAAGATCGCTTCTCCCCCTTTAGTTTAAGTACTAATTTTACTATTGAATACCCTATACTCATATTGTATTTATTATTTCTTGAATGCAACACCGGCCACTATACCTTTTGCAACCACAATCCCATCAGTATTGTACATGCTTACATTGCATTTGAGTTTATTAAATCTGAAATATACCTTTTCTGATACCACAGATATTTTTTCCCCAGGAAAAACGGGTTTATAAAAATTCATTTCGGTACTTGTCATTGCTACCGCAATTTTATTTTGATCCCAATTGTCACCAAGAAGATAAATACCAAAACAAGCCATTCCTATTTGAGCCATACATTCGGTAAGAATAACTCCAGGAGTTACAGGATTATCCTTAAAATGACCTTCATAGAAATATTCATCATCCCTGAACGTATAGCTGCCTTTAATATGGTCATTATCCAACTCAAGAATTTCATCAACAAACAAAAACGGCTTGGTGTAGGGTAATTCTTTTATAATATCTGGTCTAATCAAAATTCGTGTTTTTAAAATGCACATCCACTTGGTAGCGGTTGTTGGGTTGCTAATGGACTTGCAAAAGTTTTATCCAGAGTACTTTTTTGAAAACCATTTTCTGGACTTCCTTTAAATACTTTATCACTATATCCGCTTGTGTTCATATGAGCTCGTATATATACAATTTGATCTTTTGTAATCGTAACCGGACCTCCTGATCTCACAAAAGGCTGCTCGTTTACATGACTATGGGCCAAAACTCTTCTATACAATAATTCCCCTTCTGGAGAAATGACTTCCCACCAATCTGCATATTGATTACATCCTGTATCTGGGCTTTTAACACCTACATTAAATGAATACTTATTTTCCTCACCTGTAAACGAAACACTAACGATCTCAGCTACTGCGTCGTTTCCGATATCTGGTGTGTTGTTTTCGGCCGTACTATTATCTTCCTTACAAGATATAGCAGCATATATTATCAAAGGAAAACAAAAGAAAATTAAATTTTTCATAGTATTTAGTTAAATAATTAATTCAAATGCTCACCTCCATTTACAGGAATCACACAACCATTAATCCAGGAAGCTTCATCTTTGCATAATAGATAAGCAGCATTGGCAACGTCTTGTGCAGTGGTTATGCGATTAAAAGGATTACGTTCTACACTATGCTCTATAATTTTTTCATAGCCCGGAATCATTCTCAATGATTGGGTGTCTACAGCTCCAGGTTGTAAACAATTAGCTCTAACTCCGTACGGAGCAAATTCTAGAGCCATACTTCTTGTAATAGCCTCTAAAGCTACTTTTGCAGCAGAAACAGCGGCATAATTCTTCCATGCTTTTTTATTTCCTTCACTGGTAAAAGATATAACCCGTGTGTCATTAGCAAATAATTGAGAGTCGAAAACAGATTTTACCCAATCATATAAACTTATTGCCATGGCATCAATAGTAAGATGAAAATCGTCGTTCTTCAATGTATGTTCTGCATCTGTCATTGGTTTCAGATTTCCCTTCGCTACACTATGTATTAGCGTTTTTATGCTTCCATTATTTATATTTTTCTTGATTATAAGAATAACCTCTTCACGTTTTTCGGGTTTTAAAAGATCAACATTAAAAGACATAAACTCTACTCCTAACCTTTTGATTTCGTTAAAATCATTTTCAATCTGATCTAACTCACCTTTACGGTTGCGATGTACTATAATGATATTCATCCCATGAAAAGCCAATTTTTTGGCGGTTGCAAGCCCAAGGCCCGTGCTTCCACCAAGTATTAAAGCCCACTCATTTTTGTCTTTAAAGTCCTTATTCATAATATATGATTTCTGAATGAACAGAAATTAATAATTTTTAATTCAAACTACCATTCTAACAATATTCGTTGTGCAGAAAATCCAGGTCCGAAACTAAGCATTAATCCTGTATCTCCTGGTTTTGGATCTCGATCCATGAAACGTTCTAGCACATATAAAACTGTGGCACTGCTCATGTTACCATACTGCATTAAAACTTCTTTTGTGTCATCAATATTCTTACCCAAATGCCCAAAGAGTTCTTCTACGGTTTGTACAATTTTTTTTCCACCCGGATGAAAAACGAGGTGGTCTATCTCCTCGATGGTTTTGTCATATTTCTGTAAAAAAGGGTGTATAACATTAGGAAAATGCTCGGCTATTTTTCCTGGAACTTCTGGATCTAAAACCATTTGTAACCCTCCATTTGTTAATTTAAAACCCATCATTGTTGTGGCATCATAAAAATGATACATTTCATCTCCTATAATTTTTGGACCTACTGCATCTTCCTCTGAGGATAGTAGCGTACAAGCTGCACCGTCACCAAATATTGCTGAGCTAACCATATTAGTCATACTAAAATCATCTAGCTGAAATGTTGCTGTAGGTGATTCTACTGCAATTACAGCCGCTCGCTTACCCGGATTTGATTTGAGAAAATTTCTAGCATAAATAATCCCAGATACGCCTGCTGCACAACCCATTTCGGTTACAGGTAGTCGCACAACGTCTTGACGCAGACCAAGATCATTGATAATAAAAGCATCAAGTGATGGTATCATAATACCAGTACAACTTACTGTAATGATGTAATCCAAAGATTTTGGGTTCCAATCTACTTTGTTTAATGCCTTTTGAAGAACGGATGTGCCCAGTTTTTTTATCTCACGGATATAAATATCATTTTTTTGCTCAAATGATGTGGCAGAAAATACTTCTTCAATACTCATGATACCATAACGCCTAGCTACAGCTGCATTTTCAAAAATTTTAAGAACTTTTCGTCTGAAACGATCTTCTTTACTTGATAACCATTGGGAAACAAAAGGTAATATTTCTTTAGTTTCTCTCATGTATTGCGGTAGTTGTTTTGCTACTGCGGCAATTTTTACTTCCAAATTTTCTTACTTTTTTAATTTATGCACGAGTGGTTTCTACAATCCATCGATATCGAAATGCCCATTGCCAATCAATCTTGTATTTTTTAAGACGAAGCTCTTCTGCGTACATTTTTAGTTCTTGTTTTTTGAATCCTCGTTTTATAGAGATAAGTCCGTCATTCTTGGCAATATGTCCCCTAATAAAAAATAAACTAAACAATTTAAAAAGATAATAGGCCACCCTACTTCTATGCAGGTCATTTATTACTACTCCAATTGTGGCAAGTTCAATAGATTTGTTCATTACCCTTTTTATTTCTTCGCATTTAAGGTGATGTAACGTTAAGGTACAAATAACTATATCACACGTTAGCTCTGACCTTTCTATCTCTAAAAGGTCTAATTTTGAAAACGTTATTTCTGGATACGAGGTGCTTAATTTTTTTGCATAAGATAAGCTTTTCTCATTCAAATCAACGCCTATCAATTTTACGTTTTCTTTTTTTGATCTAAATGATTTAGCAATGGCTCTTAACATTTCTCCATCACCGCATCCCAGATCTATAATAGTGTATTCTTCTTTTATAGGGTTGGTTGCTCTAATCAATTTATGAACAGCTCGTATTGTAATATTGTTACCTCCCAACATTTTATTAACTCTAGAAATATCCGATAAAGCTATTTTTAGGTCAGTTTCTTCCACAGATGGGTCGTCCATTATCTCCTTTTCTGTACTTCTATATTTTAAATTAACTAACATACTAAAGGATCTCCGTGGGTTTGTTTAATAATTTTGGGTACTATTGAGGGCAAAATATGAGCAATTTTATATGATAAGAACTGTAAGCCATCATTCAATAATACTTTCTGTAATAATCTCCCAAAATATAATCTTCTGGAGAAAGTTTTTTGCCATTGTTTAAGATAAACTTTTTCTATTTCTTTTCTTGTCAATGCTGAAGTTTTATTATGGTTTTCAATCAATAACTCGGATAGCATCTGTGCACTCTGTATAGCCATAGCCATACCATTACCACACAGAGGATGTATTAATCCGGCAGAGTCCCCTATCATAAATATGTGATTTTCTACTGGTTTCTTTTTTTCAAAATTAACCTGACTTATTGTAATTGGTCTTTCAAATAACAGTTCGGCATCATTAAAAAAAGCTTTCAAATGAGGGTTTTGAAACATAATTTCTCTTTGAAATGTATCAATATCCTTATGTTTTTTAAAACTCTTGTAATTAACAAGAAAGCAGGCATTAACACGATCATTTTCTACCTTTGAAAGCCCACAATACCCTCCTGTAAAATTATGAAGGGCAACGGTATCTGTATCAAATTTTGCTTTGTAATGGGCTTTAACTGCTAACCAAGGGGATTTTTTAGAGCTAAAAGTACGTTTTAGAGTCTTATCTAATATAGAACGTTTACCATAAGCGCCAATAACATAATGACTTGTTAGTACTCGTTTTTGTTGGGTCACGATTTTAAAACCATTCGCTTTATACTGAACATCTATTACCTGGTCATTTATTAATTGCACTCCTAAAGTTTTTGCTTTTTTCCATAGATAGTAATCCAGAGTATATCTGCTTATTCCAAATCCACCCAGTGGTAGTTGACTATTAATAGTATGCCCTTTTTGTGTACTTATAATGAATTTAGAGATTTCTACTGATTTAATAGCGTCCAAGTCTATATCCAAAAAATCGAAGTATGGTAATACTTCATTAGAAATATATTCTCCACAGACTTTATGTTTAGGATAGGTTTCTTTTTCAATTAGAGTAACCGAAATACCCTTTTTAGCCAAATGTATTGCAGAAGTTAATCCAGCTAATCCCCCACCAATAATAAGTATGTATGAATGTGTATTCATCAAATGAAGATACATAAAATTTAGGCATAAAAAAATCCCGACTAATTAGTCGGGATTTTAAAAGTTTTATTGCAAATAAATTATTGTTTCACTTGCTCCTGAGCATCTTTTTTCATTTTCTCGTTGGCAACAATTCCAAGCTCAACTCTTCTGTTTTTTGCTCTTCCTTCTGGAGTAGCGTTGTCATACTTTGGAAGCGTTTCTCCGTGAGCGTATATAGTTAAACGACTTTTACTTATTCCTTGTGATACAAGATAGTCTGCTACAGCATTTGCTCTTTTTTGAGATAAAGTCATATTATAATTATCATCACCAGAGCTATCTGTATGTCCTTCTACAATAATGTTTGTATCAGGATATTCTTTAAAAATACCAGCTAGTTTATTTAAGTTAGCTTTAGACTTAGCGTTAACATTAGACTTGTTAGTGTCAAAATATACCCCACTATTTTCATCAAATACTACATCAATACCCTCGCCTACTCTTGTAACTTCTGCTCCTGGTATTTCAGATTCGATTTTTTGAGCTTGTTTATCCATTTGCTTACCGATAACTCCACCGGCTACACCACCTACTACTCCTCCAAGTACCGCACCCAAAGCAGAGTTTTTACCTTTTACATTGTTGCCAATAATTCCTCCTAATACAGCTCCGGCAGCTGTACCAATTACAGCTCCTTTTTGCGTATTATTAGCATTCTGAACAGCATCACAACTAGTAAGCAGTGCTACTGCGGTCATTGCAACGATTACCTTTTTAAAATTTGTATTCATCTTTTTTGGATTTGAGTTATTGTAGTTTGTTAAAATTCATTGTAATCACGAAAGGTTTCCCTTCCAGACTTACCGTCATTGCCCATGTCATTGTAGCATCGTCAAGATGTTGTAATGCCATTCTATATCCAGCATTATTATTAGTACTTTTCTTCTTTTCGTTTATTGGTTTAAACATGAAGTAATAGACCCCATCTGCTTCTGGCTTTGGAATTGTAAACCTGAAGTTTCTTGCTCCTGTAGACGTACAACTACTTTGATTTACTTCATATTTTCCAGTGTTATTATTAGGGATAAATTTCCACATACTACCTGTAAAGCATTCTGCAGAAGCATCATTATATAAATTTACATCAAATATACCAGAACGGTCATATGTAATGTTGTCTAATGACCACTCTCCTTTTAATGTTTTCTTAGCAGCAATAACAGTCTTTTGAGGTGCACTACAAGAAGCAAAAAATACAACCCCTAGTATTAAAATAAGTTTTTTCATTGTTGTTGGTTTTATTTTATAAAAATAGCTAATAACGTTAACGTATCCAATATTATTATATTTCAAAATGACATTACTAAAAATTGAAAAATAAACGAGTAAAATTAGACGAAGGGTAGAAAAATGGTGATAAAAAGTTGTTCTAATATAATAACGCCTAAAAACCTCTTCAATTGCATCCCTTTATGAATTTGATCTTGGTACCCTAAACAAAAGAAAAAGACCAACCACAAAAAATAATATTAGAAATAGAATAGCATTTCTAACGCTGCCTGTAGTTTCAGCCACAATACCATAGGATAACATACCTATTACAATACCAATTTTTTCTGAGACATCGTAAAAGCTAAAGTAAGAAGCTGTATCTATAGCGTCCTCTGGTAAGAATTTAGAATATGTAGATCGGGATAGTGCTTGTATACCTCCCATAATTAGTCCAACAATAGCTGCAGCTATATAGAATTGAAATGGTGTAGTTATGGTATAGGCATAAATACAGAGGCCTATCCAAATAAAGTTAAGGGTAATTAGTGTTCTTATGTTACCATATTTTGTTGAAGCTTTAGAAGTAAGAAAAGCCCCAAGAACTGCTACCAATTGGATTAATAATATACTAATAATTAGGCCTGTTGTGGCATCCTGATCTCCCCAATCAAGCTCTTCTATACCAAAATAAGTAGCAATAAGCATAATAGTTTGTACTGCCATGCTGTATACAAAAAAGGCACTAAGATATCTTCTAAGCCTTAAGTCATTTTTTAAGGCTTTCCAAATCATTTTTAGCTCTTTGAAGCCATTAAAAATAATCGCTTTGGTTAAGGCTTCTTTTTTGTTTCCTTTGGGTAAATAGTAATATGTGTATTGGCTAAAAATGATCCACCAAACTCCCACCATTACAAAGGATAATCTTGTTGGCGTTCCGGCATCTTCAAAACCAAACCATTCAAACTTCATGATCATGATCAAATTAATGATCAATAGTATTACACTTCCAATATACCCAAGCGAATATCCTTTGGCACTTATGGCATCTTGTTGTTTGGGAAAAGCAATATCTGGTAAGTATGAATTATAGAATACTAAACTTGCCCAAAAGCCAATTAAACCAAAGAAATAGCAAAGCAATCCAAACCAAAGATTTTCTAATGAAAACCAATATAATCCAATACAAGAAATCGCTCCTAAGTAGCAAAAGAACTTCAGGAAATTTTTCTTATTACCTACATAATCTGCTATCCCAGAAAGAAATGGACTAATAAAAGAAACCACCAAAAAGGCTAAGGCAGTCACATAACTAATTAAAGAGTCATTATTAAAATCAAACCCCAAAAAATGAACAGTATCACTAATGATATTGTCTTCTTCATCACGAATAATAGTGAGTGCACCCCAAAAAATAGGGAAAATTGCAGAGGAAATAGTTAAATTATAAACAGAATTGGCCCAATCATAAAAAGCCCAGGCATTTAGTAGTTTCTTATGCCCTTTAGGTAGTATTTTGCTCATTGATTATATATTAAAAAGCTGCTCTGGTTTTTCTCAGAACAGCTTCTAAAATAGGTATAATCTTTTTAAGAATACAAACTTTACAATTATTTAAAGGTAGTTACTCCAAATTTTTTGGCTTCTGCCCTAGCAGCCGGCGCCCATGCTGTAAGGTTATTAATACGTGTATCACTAGAAGGATGTGTGCTCATAAATTCTGGCGGTGCTTGTCCTCCACTATTAGCTTTCATACGTCTCCATAAGTTTGCTGCCTCATCGGGATTGTAACCCGCAATTGCCATTAATTGCAACCCAATACGATCGGCTTCAGTTTCATGACTTCTACTAAATGGTAGCATTACTCCAAATTGGCTTCCTAATCCAAAAGCTGTACCAACTATTTGTTGTGTTTTCTCATCTTTTCCACTAACTGCAGCGGCTGTCGCAACTCCTGCAACTTGTTGTAATTGCGCAGCGCTCATTCTTTGTTGGCCATGATTAGCCAAGGCATGAGCCACTTCGTGCCCCATAATAGCTGCAACACCAGTTTCATTTTTTGCAATTGGAAGTATTCCTGTATAGAAAACAATTTTACCTCCTGGCATACACCAGGCATTAACTGTCTTGTCATCTACAAGGTTATATTCCCATTGATAATCTTTTAAATATCCCGAGTATCCATTGGCATTTAACCATCGTTCAGAAGCCTTTGATATCCTTTGACCAACTCTTGTAATCATTTCGGCATCTGAGGTACCTTTTACAACTTTATTTTCGCCCAAGAACTGATTGTACTGTTGAAATGCCATTGGTAATATCTGCGAATTAGGGACTAAAGCCAATGTTTGTTTACCAGTAAAAGGGTTCGTTGCACAAGACAAAAACATCAATATTCCTCCAAATGCAACTATGTATTTTCTAATATTCATAATAATATATGTCCTATGTTTTACATTGTTAAAAATAGTCAAAATTCTTGTGATATGTAATTGATTTAGTCATTTTGTATGTTGATCTTTTCGATGTAATTACCAATTATTCGATAAGTGACATTTTTTACCTTTATGTATAAAGGCGCCTCCTGTGAAATAATTTTCCTCTTTTTTCTGATCACTAAAAAAAAGGGGCATTTACCCTTATTTTTTGGGGGTTATTTCTTTCAGGAAGAATGATAAATATATGTAATTTTATATTCACTTTAAATGATATAAATAATTGAATGTCAAAATGTTCAGTGTTTGGATTTGAAGTAATAAAAACTTATATTTAAGTACCCCTATAATTTCTTATCTATAAGACATTACCTGCCGTATCGCAGTTATTGGTTTCTTAATTGCATCGTTTCTTGTTTGTTAACTTAAAAGAATACACGATTATGAACCTATATGCATTACTTATCGGAATAAATGAATATGAGATAAGTCCTTTACAGCAGTGTGTAAATGATGTAAACAAATTCGAAGATTATATAAATACCTTACAATCTGAAAAGGTATATAATTCTATTACCGTCAAAAAACTTATCAATGACAAGGCTACTAAGCTGAACATTGTTAATGCTATAGATACTTTTCTTGCTACAGCTAAAGATGATGATGTTGCATTACTTTATTATAGCGGCCATGGAGCTTTGGAAGAAAGTGCAGGAAGGTTTAGTGATGCACATTCGGGTACAATTGAATGTCTTGTGTGCTATAGTAAAGAGGAATTAAACTCAGAAAGTTATTTGCTAGCAGATAAAGAATTAAGGTATTCTTTTTCAAAATTCAAAAACAATCCACACTTAATTACTGTTTTTGATTGTTGCCATTCTGGGGATATGGTTAGGTCTGTAACTAACGGAACAATTGATGATTCTAGGCAAAGAAAGATAAGTAGTATATTTCCAGCTAGAAGCTATGCTGATTTTATATTTTCGAAAGAGATAGATGAGGAACGTATTAAATCTCAGAAATTAACAGCACTTATTCCTTATAAAAATTCAGTGAACATTTCGGCATGCCTTGCCTCTGAGTCTTCATGGGAGGATTCTAAAGGTGGTGTTTTCACGAGATATCTTTTGCAACTTCTTAAGACTAAGAACAATAAAATAAGTTACCTGGATATTACAAAATGGGCAAAAATAAGTTTGAAGGATATAACCAATAAGAAGCAAACTCCTACAATAAGTGTGCAAGGAAAAGGGAAAAATGATCATTATTCTTCTTGGCTTAACCTTAACATTGTTCAAAATCAAATTGATCAAGGTCATATCTTCTTTAATAAAAAGAATGGTTGGTACTATAATAAAGGCCAATTATTTGGTATAGAAGAAGGGACAGAGATTACTATTAAAATAAATAGTGATAGAACAATTACTACAAAAGTTATAGAGGTTAATCTAGAGGATTCTCTTGTGCAAGATCCTATGGAACAAGGGGTTTTACTGGATTTTACAAAACCGTACCCAGTCTCTACAGAGACTATTTATAATCAATTAGATATTCATATTTGTAATCTTGATAAGGATAAACATGCAGAAGAGCATATAAAATCAATTATTCAAGGGATGCAAAACATTTCGCTTTGCAATGCAGATGAAGCATCTTTCTTTGTTACGCTATTTAACCAAACGGTGTACATAAGTTTAGCAAATGACTTGTATAGGCCTATGGCAATTCAAATTGATCTTTTAGACCTTGAAAATGAGCGTATAGAAAAGATGTTGTCACACCAATTAGAAGCTTTAGTAAAGTGGAATTATTATGATACTTTAGAAAATCCAGATAATGGTTTTTTAGAAACTCCTATCAAAGTAGAAATTAGGACAGACAGTAATCAACAATGGTCGGACATTACGAATTCAGGTATTGACCTAACTACATTACCTAATCAGTTAACCAGAAATAATGAGTTTTTTCAGAAATATCAGATAAAGGTTTCCAATATTTCAAAGGAAACAATTTTTGTTACAGCACTATTATTAGGTTCTGATATCTCAATTTCGTCTGACCCACTAGATAATAAGACTAAAAGACTAAAACCAGGGGATTCTATTATGTTTTATGAACATACCAGC
The DNA here is from genome assembly GCA_947500545.1 of uncultured Aquimarina sp. Taxonomy (GTDB): domain Bacteria; phylum Bacteroidota; class Bacteroidia; order Flavobacteriales; family Flavobacteriaceae; genus Aquimarina. The sequence continues at coordinate 693,968 of CANMSO010000001.1, forward strand.
TCTCCTTATGCAGGTTGGTCATTAGATACTTACAAAGAGATTTATAATTGGAAACAGGATTGGTTGCATTATAAATTTATAATTAATAACCAAGAAGATATAACATCATCAATACCCGATATGAATCAGATGGGGCTGCAACCCCCTACTACTCATCTGGGTAATCTAATGGGTCATGGTGCAATTTCTGATTTTCTGCCAGAGAAGACCAAATGGGGTGTTTATACATCCACATTAGGGCTTATTAACCCAAAATATAACATAATTGGAGATAAGTTACTTAACAATTGGGACTGGTACTGTAATCATGAGATATTAGCTCCTTTTATCAATTTTTTATATACAAAACAGGAACAGCAAGGATTTGCACTAAATACTTCATTTAATAAACCAAATGCTTTAGGGGATAATGAAGTAAATAGTAAAAGTTTATCAGGGTTTGCTATAAATCTTGCTAACGGCTTAGAGGATAAATTTAGATATCGAAGATTTAAAAAATCAAAACGTTTATTTCCAAAATTGCCTGTAATTGTAGCCGAAGGAGATTCGTGGTTTTTGTTTCCGTTTTTGGTAAAAGATACGTTAGATTATATAATGGAAAGATATCCTTTGCGCAGTATTGCCGCTGCGGGAGATGAACTTCAAAATTATAGAAAAAGCAGGCAGCTTCTTAAAGCAATAGAAAAAGAACGCCCCAAATATGTACTAATAAGCGGTGGCGGAAACGACATCATTGGTCCTGAGATTGTTACAATCCTCAAAAATGGAATGCCACCGGGGCTTCAAGCTTCAAAATACCTTAATGATTTTTATGATACAAAAACTAAGGATATTGAAGGTACATACAATTATTTTTTTAATAGAATACACGAGTTTGATTTTGTAGAACAAGTATTTGTACATGGGTATGATTATGTACGCGCAGATCATGATGCCAAAACAATCAAGAAAGGATGGGTAAATAAATATTTACTTGAAAAAGGCATTACAGAATTAGAAGATAGAACAAAAGTCATTAGATATCTAATAGATAGATTTAATGACCTATTAAAAGAAGTAACAGCAAAGCATAGAAATGCAACTTATGTAGATATGAGAACTTTGGTCAAAAAAGAAGAATGGTATGATGAAATTCATCCTAATGATAATGGATTTTCCAAAGTTGCAGGAAAATTTTTAGAAGCTATTAACCAATTTGAATATGTATATCATGAGAATATGTAAAAACAACATTACTGATCAAATAAGAGACCTGTTTGATGCAAACCCTCTTAGAATTCCAGAAGCCAGAATACAACCATTGTGTATGTTAGAGGTAAATAACAATAAACAAAAGTACTTGGGAGAGTTTAAGTTTCTGGTAAAGGATGGTTTTAAACACATGATTGATATAAAAACGGCTCCTGTGGCTCAAGTTTCTGATGTAAAGACTAAAAAAATTGATTTTAAGATAGGATTTGATATCCTTGGTAATTTCATTAAAGCATTCGGACTAGATCCAGCGGCAATAGGTGCTTCTGTAAAAGGTTCTGATAAAATGTCCTTTTCCTTCGGAAATGTTATTAGAAAATATATAGACACACTAGAACTAGGACAAATTTTAGTATCGAACGATATTAAAGGAGATCCGGATAACATTTTCATTGAAGAAATTTCAAATAAGAAAAATGTAAAGCTAGCATTGATAACTGATGTCTTAACAAGTCCGGATTTTTCATTATCGACATATAGTAGTAGTAATACACATGCAGAAATTAATATTCCATTAATACAGGAATACTTATCTAATATTGATACAAATCTTACCGTCGAAAAAGTATCAGAAAACGAAGTAAAATTTAAAGGAGATACTCCCCTAACCTATGCTTTTACTTGTGTAGAGATAAATATTGACCCCGAAACAGGAAAATTTTCACGAGGTCAATGGCTAGATAATATACGATCAATCCGGGATACTACCGCATCAGGTACCGAACAGATTGAAATCCCTAAACTTATGCTTGATGATAATCAAGCAAATCCGTTACTTATAGAGTTTTAAGACCTAAAAAAAAGAAATAATGAAAGAATATTTTGTTGGAATATTTGAAAATGACGCTGAAGCTCCGTTACATAGTTTGGACGATGAACGTAAGGCTATTGATGTTCTTTTATTAAAAAATAAAGATGTCTTTAGTAAAGAAATCATCCCAAACGAAGGTATTGATGGATTTATAAGTAAACTGCAATTACTTACCAATGACATGACAGTATTTCATTTTAGTGGCCATCATGATAATAGTGACAAAGCTATTCAATTAAGTGATGAAATTTTTAATGACAAAGGACTTATTGAAATCTTGAACAATTCTCCAAAACTAAAAATGGTTTTCATTAACGGATGTTCTACTAGTAAAATTGTAGAAGCACTACATAATGTTCCTGTAGTTATTGGTACTAATACACCTGTTTATGATCATTTTGCTTATACATTGTCTACAAGGTTTTATGAATTATTGTTAAATCACAAGGATAATATTAACGAAAGTGAAAAGATTGATGATGTTTTTAAGCAAGCCAAAGGCTTCCTACAGGGGCATTATAAAGATCCAAAGGATATAGAAAGAGGCTCCGGCCCGGCTGAAATGATTGAGGAGAAAGTAAACAATTATTATTTTAAAATTAATAAGGAAATTGAACAATGGCATACAGATCCAGATACGTTTCCAGTAAAAAAACGTTTTCAGGAATTAATAGATGAAATCAGACAAGAAGAAAATTTAAGAGAAGATTTATATAAGTATTATCCCTATTTTTTATGTATTCATCTTGAAATATTATCAGATTTCAATGATATAAATAATAGTGTTTATCAAGAATTATCAAAAGAACGATATTGGGTGATACGAAGCATGTTTAAGGAGTTTCTGAATTTTCTTAAGTTTTCTGCGTATTCAATTATCTGGTCAATATCAAAAAATACTCCTGAGTTTAAAACCGAGTTAACCCCTCAATTAAAAGAAATACTAAGAGATAATTTAGAGTTAGGATGGGAATCAAATGTACAGTACAAGATTTCTGAAGATCTTGTGTTCATCTACAATAATATTCCGGATGAATATTTAGAAAAAAATCCTTTATGGAAAGAATTAAAAGCTTGCGTTCTTCAAAACCAAGAGATATTTAATGAAGTGACAGATTTTTTCTCGACCCATCTTGAACATAATAAAAACAGTAAACTAGACTATATAAAAACAGAACAATATTTAGAAAAGTTTATTAGAAATTTTAAGTTTCTTCGAAATTTGGGAATTGAATCTATATATGATGTTTTCTACAATCAATTTAAGTATGATAACCAGCGGTCCTATGTAATTAATAGGTCCTATTATCCAGTCAGTAACAGACCAACGGCTTTGGATACTAGAAAAAGTGTAGTATTTGAAGTAACAGAAGAGGAATCAATATTAGATATAGATGTTCATTCTGTTTATATCTGTACGACTAAAAATGGCAATGGAAAGCCAAAAAGACAACTTAATCTATCCCCCTTTTATCTTGATGTAAACTCTACATCGGTTGCCAAGGATAAAATAAAACTCTATTATCTGGATCGTTACTCTGAAGCTACAGATAAGCTTATATATAGAGAGGTCATAAATGCTCGTGTAGATAGAGACAATAATTCGAAAAAGAAGAAACTTGGAGAAGAAATTGAAGTTCCTTTAGATGAAGATATGATTCTAGGTCTCTACAAAGATGGTAAGAAGGATATTATAGAAATAGAAGAAAAGAAAAAAATTCGAGATCATTTTGAATACATAAAAAAACTAATCTCCTATACATGATCACTCTTGATAAAAAAATAACATCGCCTTTTAAGTTTCTGGACTCGTATAAAAAAAACGACTTTCAGAGTTATTTTGGCAGAGATCAAGAAAGTGTAGATCTTTTTCAATTGTATAAGGATTCATCACTAATGATCCTACATGGGCCATCGGGATCAGGTAAAACCAGTCTTATCTATTGCGGACTTCTTAACAGGATTAAAACTGAAAAGAGAGTATTAAGTATTCGAAGAGATGATGATCTTATTAATGCAATCAAGAAAAAATTATTTATTAATCCAAATCATGAAAGCAACGCTTTAGATGATCAATCAAAATTGATAGATGATTTTTTTTCTGCTCAGTCAGAACTTAATCAGATCCTATCTTCAATTAATCATATTGAGGGGATGATGCTTAAGGTAGAAGAAGAAATAATTAGACTTAAACGAAAAAGTAGAGAAACCGCAACCACAACCAGGGACTTAAACAATGCGCCTATTGAAGATCAGGAAGGTACTCAAGAAGTTATCTCAAAATACAAAGAAAGATTACGAAAATTCATTTCTGAAAGGAAAGAACTGTTAGTGCGATTACGTGAAGATAATAAACAGGTAACCATTATATCTAACAATATTCGTGATTACTTCATGAATAGCAGAATTAAGGGCTCTAAAAAACCTTTTACTCCACTTATTATTTTTGATCAATTTGAAGAGCTTTTTGTATATGGAACTAAACAAGAAATTGATAAGTTTGGATTGTTTCTAAAACTCATTTTTGAGTACAAAATTCCATTTAATATCATTATATCCTTACGGGAAGAATATTTTGGACATTTGGATCAGTTACAATCTTTTATCCCTCATATTTTTTATAAAAAAATACGTTTGGCACATCCTAACAAACAAGTCATAAAAAAAATTATTACAAAGTCCTTTCAGGAATTTAATATTAATCAATATAATGATGATACTAACGAAGAATTATCTGATGATGAAAAAGAAAATAGAATTGAATTAATTCTGGATCAAATTAAAATAAAGGATAATGAGTCTACCAGTTACCATTTACCATTTTTGCAAGTATATCTGGATCGCTTATATAAAGTAGATTATTATAGAACCTATGGTGATAAACCATCCAGGGATAATGATGAATATTTACCTCTAGAATTTAAAGAAGAGGAAATTAAAGAGTTTGGATCTATAGAGCAGGTTCTGGAAAATTATATAAGAGAAGTTAATAATAAAATTATTCGAAATAAGAGCAATAAACTTAATGACAGAATTGAGCATAAGGATAGTGTGATTAAGTTTCTTAGACATTTTAAAACTAAGGACGATCTTAAAAAAAGAGTACCTATTCAAACCGAAAAGGATAACTATTATGTTATAAATAACCGAAAGATCTCAGACAAAATTCAAAAAGATATATGGGGAGAAGTTAATGAGCTTGAATACAATGAAACTATTTCAGAAATAATCGATGAACTAAAAGAAAAAGGGATTCTTAAAGTAAGTACAGACCAAAACCTTGGTGCTGATTATGCAGAGTTAAGTCATGATATTATCGCCAAAGTAATCAGTAAAATACGAACTGAAGACGATTTTAGATTATTAATTAAAAAAGACTTTATCTCTTCGTTCGATATATATGAAGATACCCAGGATACAGGAGACTTGCTATCAACCCAACAAATAGACCGAATGAATCAATGTTTGGGTTTTGTCATGGATGATGATAATCAAGAACGCTTGAAAAGAAAACGAGATTTTTTTGAAAAGAGTGTCGAAGAAAGTCATAGAGAAGAATTAGAGAAAAAAAAATTGGAAAAAAAATTAAAAAGGTATGTTTATTACCCTTTTATTATAACATGTCTAGCTATAATACTGGCTGCCCAACTTAAAGAAGGTTGGAAAGATAGTATATCCATAAAAATCCATGAAAAAATGGGGGAATCTATAAGGGATTACAATGTGGATAGAACAAGTTCATTTAATAGTATTTTAGCATGCGAAGATGATCTTAGGAATACTAAAGTATTTGGCAAATACAGGATTAACTTATTAGATAATAAGTGGTTTAACTTTTTAGATGAATATACTCTTAATCTGCTTGCAGATTTTAAAAACGATTTATACAAGGACTACAGTAAAACGCCTTTCTACCAAAGCAGCACCTCTATAGACATAGGAGAAGGAGATATAAAATCAACTAAAACTCGTAGAGAAGACTCTATATTATACATTTATGCATTAACAAAATCTGAAAAACTAACCTTAAGTTGGCTGGAGTATGAAAAAAAAGATAATATTTTTAACGAAACGTATGTAATTGACAATAATGTAAGTGCTTTCGAACCATTCAAGTACAGAGATAAACAAATGATATTGGTTGCTAAAGTAACGGATAAGGATTATTTAAAAATAGTACTTCTTGATAAAAATGGTACGCAACAATACATGAATTCAAATAACGATTATGAAATTATAATAAAGAAAAAAACACCTCTAAAAATTGATATTGAACATAAGTCTGATCTTTCTTTTATTATTGGTATTGATAATGAAATACATCAACTAGATCTTGATTTAACCAAGAATGAAAATCAACCAGATGTTATTAATTTGGACTACCCTATAAAAAAAATTAAATCCCTTGACAATGAACACTATCTCGTACTCTACGGAAAAAGTAGATTGTTTATTAATCATAAAAATATAAGTTCTAATGTATTAGAGCAGCTATTAGGATTAGAGGAGTCTGATGAAGTACATACGTTTAAAATACGAAAAGAAGATGAAACATTATTCCTGGGGCTTAAGGGAAGAATAATAGAGTTTAATCTAAAAACACGTCAAAAAGGAATACACTATGTTCATGATGAACAAATAAACACTATTGCTACCAATAAGAAAGGAGAAATATTAGTTGGTAGTCGTGATAATGGAGCTAATCTATTGAGTGCAAATAATATGCTTATTAAACGTTTTATCGGGCATACAAAACCTATACATAATGTGTCGTTTATAAAAGGTGATGATAATTATATTATTACCAGTGGTGAAGATCAAACCATCAAATTATGGAATATTACTCCAATTGAAGAGAATGTAAATTCTGAAAATAAATACTTTGAGAAAGCTCCAAAGGACGTTTTGGCTCTTGATAATCAAAAGACATACTTGTTGGAACATCTGAATAAGGGAACAATAACAAGTGGTTCTGAATATATGGATAATATAGTTGATATCGATTATTCTGAAGATGGAGAGTATGCGGTTTCGGGAAGTTCTGATAACACTGCGATTATATGGAAACAAACAGAGTCAAAATATGATACTTTGAAGGTGCTTACATCTCATACAGGAGATATTATAGATGTAGAATTTTATGAAAACAATTTATTGTTAACTGCCAGTAGTGATAATACTGTTCAGATATATAAAAGAAAGAAAGATAAGGGCCAATTTATTCAAATACCAAGTGTCATACGACATGATGATTCATTAAATGCGGCTACTTTTCATGACAATGGTCAATATATTCTATCAAAAGATATTAAAGGAAACATTAAAAAATGGGATTTCAACAAGTTCGACTCAATAATAAAAGCCAGAACTTATAGAAACCCCACTAAACAATATTAATAAGTTATGCTACAATATGCAATTCTGTGAAACTTTTAGGGACAGTTAATATATTGTTTTTACTATCAAAATTGACATTTTCAAAGGATACAACTACATTATCAATTTCTATTTTTTTGATTTTAAAAGGCACACCTATCAACTCTATTTTAAAGTTTTCATATTCGGTTATATAGCTACCATTTTTATGTTGCTGAATTATAACTTCATTTTCTTTTCCTGTAAAAGAGAAGCTTCTTAAGCTATATCTTCCTTTGGCATAATCATAACCATCCTGGGCATCTTCAAAAACTTTGGACACCTCTTTGTTACCAAGTTTATAGTATGCTTCAAGTTTTAGTTCTTCAATTTTCTTTTCACCAACATATTGTTGTACTGGATATTTAGGGATAATGGCTCCTTCTTTTACAAATAATGGTATAATATCAAGATCAGCATCTACCCATTGTTCCATCCCTCCTTTTACATATTCGTGGGTCCAGTAATTATACCAACTACCTTTGGGGATATACATACGTCTTCCTTTGGCGTTAGGCTCTTGAACAGGGCACACCAAAATCTGATTTCCGAATACAAATTCATCTGTTCTATAGTGTGTTTGTGGATCATTCTGATCAAATAGCACTAATGGCTTTAACATAGGGATGCCTTCTTCGGCATATTCCCAAAACATAGTATACAAATATGGTAACAATTGATAGCGCAGTTCAACAAATTTTCTTGTAACATCAACTACTTCATCACCAAAGGTCCAGGGTTCTTGATTACCGTGATCACCAGATGAATGTGTTCTGCAAAATGGATGAAATACTCCCAGTTGGATCCATCGTGCATATAGCTCTCCTGTAGGATGTTCTGCAAAACCACCAATATCACTACCCGTAAAAGACATACCGCTCATACTCATTCTTTGTGCTTGGATATTAGCGATCCAAAGATGCTCCCATGTTGCTACATTATCTCCTGTCCAAGAAGAGGTATATCGTTGTGCTCCAGAATAGGCTGATCTGGTAATTATAAAAGGTCGTTTTGGGTATGCAAATTGTTTTACCCCTTCATAAGTTGCCCTAGCCATTTGAGTGCCATATATATTATGAGCTTTTCTGTGACTGCATGGGTTTCCATCATAGTTATGACGTACATCATCAGGGAATGTTTTTCCGGGAACTTCCATTACAGCGGGTTCATTCATATCATTCCAAACTCCCTTCACTCCTATTTCATCAATAATTTCCTTAAACAACCCAGACCACCATTCTCTTACTTCTGGGTTCGTAAAGTCGGGGAAATAACATTCACCAGGCCACACTTTTCCTCGCATATACGGACCATCTGCACGTTTACAGAAATAGTCTTTGTCAATAGCCTCTTTATACACCCAATATTCATCATCAATCTTAATACCCGGATCGATAATTACAACTGTTTTAAACCCATCTTCTGCCAATTCTGCAACCATACGTTTAGGATCTGGAAAATATTCTTTATTCCAAGTAAAGCACCTAAAACCCTCCATGTAATCAATATCCAGGTAAATAGCATCACAAGGGATCTTAAGTTCTCTAAACTTACTAGTAACCTCTTTTACCTTATTTTCTGGATAGTAACTCCATTTACATTGATGATACCCTAAGGCCCATAAAGGAGGTAATTCTGGTTTACCGGTTAGATCTGTATATCTGGTAACTACGTCTTGCATATTTGGGCCATAAAAGAAATAATAATTCATTTCTCCTCCTTGCGCCCAGAAACTGGTTACGTTTCGTCTTTCATGGCAGAAATCAAAAAATGTTCTGAATGTATTATCAAAGAAAATTCCGTAAGCTTTCTCTTCATACATTCCTATATAGAACGGAACACTCTTGTATAGAGGATCCTGATCCTTACCAAAAGCATATTGATCTGTAGCCCAGTTTTCAATACGTTTTCCTTTGAGGTTCAAGTGCATAGGTTTATCGCCCAAACCATAGTAGCATTCACCTTGTGGCGCAGACTTACTCATCTTTACAATATTGCCGCCATACTCGTAGCTTTGTTCCCAATGAAAACCCCAATCATCTTTGCATATGACATTGTCATCAAGATCATGAATTGCGGTCTTTAAATCTACTTTGTTTATCATCACTTTAACACGTGAAGTAAGTATAGCATACTGATTTTCGTGTTCTTCAACTTCTAATTTACTATACCCTCTGGCGCCATCTTCACTAATGGCATAAGAAAAATCATTTTCAAAGTTATTATCAGTGGCATATCTAAAACGAATTACACTACCTCGTAAAACAGTAACTTGTAAAATGACGCCATTTTCTGTAGTGAAGTTTATTTTATCTACGTGCTGTGAAAAGGAAGTAATCTTACCTGGGAATAAATTTCCTTTTTGTTCTAGTTCCGTATTAGTGATCATATATTTTTCTTTATTTCATTAGACTCAGGAGTGTAAAAGAACAATATCTACTTCAATTTCAAAATGATTTTTATAACTATTTATTAAGAATAATCTACGAAAACGTTTGAAACCTGAATCAATTAACAATTGTTTAATTATCAATGAATTAACCTGCCCTAAGCTAAAGTATACTGCTGTTATACTAACTCTTAAAAGCAAACACCACCGCACCTAGTGGGGGAATCGAGATTTCGACAGAATATGGTCGATAATTCCACTCAATATCATCGATATTAATTTCTTTTTGATTAGAAACACCGCTACCACCATATTTTTTAGCATCACTATTAAATACTTGAATTAATTTTCCTTCTTGGGGTAATCCAATTCTGTAATTGTTTCTGGGTACTGGAGTAAAATTGCATGCAATTATTAGCGGATTCTCTTCATTATTCCCTTTTCTTATATAAGCCAAGACAGAATTTTCATTATCTTCATAATTAATCCATTCAAAACCGGAAGCATTAAATTGCTGCTCATATAAAGCTGGGTGTTTTTTATATAGTTTATTGAGATCGGTAATAATAGTTTTAATACCATTATGATAATTATTTTGAAGCAAATGCCAATCCAGACTTTGCTGAAAATTCCATTCTTCGCGTTGCCCAAATTCTGCTCCCATAAATAACAAATTCGTTCCTGGGTGTGTGAACATATAGCTATATAATAACCTAAGGTTGGCAAACTGCTGCCACTCATCCCCTGGCATTCTGCCAAGAATACTTTTCTTACCGTAAACAACCTCGTCATGAGATAACGGAAGCATGAAGTTTTCTGTAAAAGCATAGGTCATGCTAAACGTAAGGTCATTTTGGTGATGTTTACGATAAATAGGCTCTTTTGCAAAGTATTGTAAGGTGTCATGCATCCACCCCATCATCCACTTCATGCCAAAACCTAATCCTCCTATATATGTTGGTTTTGAAACCATAGGAAATGACGTAGACTCTTCTGCTATGGTTTGTACATCTGGAAAACTCTTGTATACCTCTTCGTTTAATTCTTTCATAAACACAATAGCATCTAGGTTTTCTCTACCTCCATACATATTGGGTTCCCACTCTCCCTCGTCTCTAGAATAATCCAGGAAAAGCATTGATGCCACAGCATCTACACGTAGTCCATCAGCATGATATTGATCTAACCAGAATATAGCATTACTGATTAGAAAACTCTTGACTTCATTTCTTCCGTAATTAAAAATCAAACTCTTCCAATCTGGATGATATCCTTTTCTTTTATCGGGGTGTTCATATAAGCATGTTCCATCAAAAAAGCCTAGTCCGTGGGCATCTTCAGGAAAATGAGAAGGTACCCAGTCTAAAATGATACCTATATCATTTTGGTGCAACTTATCTACTAATAATTTAAACTCTTCTGGGTAACCGAAACGTGATGTTGGTGCAAAATACCCTGTAAGTTGATATCCCCATGACGGATCGTAAGGAAATTCCATAATAGGCATGAGCTCTACATGTGTAAATTCCATCTCTTTTACATATGAAACCAATTCATCGGCAAGTTCAACGTAAGAAAGTGATCTATTCTCCTCTACTCTCTTTTTCCAGGAGCCTAGATGTACTTCATAAACTGAATATGGAGCATCTATGCCGTTATGCTTTTTGCGGTTATTCATCCATGAGTCATCCTGCCAATCGTATACATCATCCCATACCACAGAAGCTGTTTTGGGCGGATGCTCACATCGTCTGGCATATGGATCTGCCTTTTCCGTTTTTATATCATTGTGATTAGAGTGAATTTTATATTTATAAACGCTTCCTTTTCCTGCTCCGGGAATAAAACCTTCCCAAATACCTGATTCATCCCATCTCACATTTAACAGATGCTCTCCTTCTATCCAATAATTAAAATCTCCAATTACAGAGACAGACTTGGCAGATGGAGCCCATACTGCAAAATAGGTGCCCTCTACTCCATCAACTGTGGTAATATGGGAACCAAACTTTTCATACAAACGATAATGCTTTCCTGCTTTAAAAAGATTAATATCAAATTCTGAAAAGAGACTATGTACAATTACCTTACTCATCTGCTACTTTTAATTATTTATAATTTTGGTAATACCTTTTAACGGAATAACCGCCCATCTAGGTCTACTGTTTAATTCGTAACCTAATTCATACACTGCTTTTTCAAGTAGGCAGTAGTTAAGCACAAACTTTATTTCTTTTTTATAACCTATACTTAGATTATGTGATTGTACATATTTGACATAACGTTTTAGGAAAACAGCAACCATATAACTATATAATACCTCTGCAAAGTGGAATAGTTCTTCTTTACTATATTGAAAATCTTCCATATTATTGAAGATGGTAGAATACACAGCGTAGTTAAATGACCTAAAAATACCGGCTACATCTTTTAGCGGAGGTTGTTTAACTTTACGATCTCTAATCGTACTTTCTGGTTCTCCTTCAAAATCAATTATGTAGAAATCATCATTACTAACCAAAACTTGTCCCAGATGATAATCTCCATGAATGCGTATTCGTTCTCCTTTTAACTTACTTTCATCAAAGTCTAATAACCGCTTACGTATTTCCTTTTTCCGATCCAAAAACTCCTGAGCCAGCTCAAGACGCAGGCCATCTAGTTTGTGTAGGCTATTTTCAACCAAGTTAACGCGATTTTCGAACTGATAGATCAAACGATTTTTAAGCCATACAGAATAGTCATTACTATAGGTTTGTGGGGTAAACTGGGTATTAATTCTTTCTAATCCAAGTGCCACATGCATTTGTGCCGTACGAAAAGCCAGCTGATCAATGTTTTTAAAGAAAGACATTGGACAGTATTTCATGATCTCATCTGGTATAATACTAGGGTCGATTTTGTCAAACATTTCAATGGGTTCGACTTTGGTAACATCTGGATGTATTTCACTCAACTTTTTAAATATACTTTTTAGTTGCTCTAAAAAGTATTCCCAGGCATCTCCTTCGTTGGGCACCAAACGTTGCATTAATGCAAGAGTAATTACATTTTTATCTGAAAATCGTAATGTAATACTACCACTATATTTAGGAGTGTTTTTAAAGATTCCTTTATCTGTTAAATATTTATTTATCTCGTAGTCAGGGTTTTGGTCGGTAAATATTCTTCTGAAAATCTTAAGAATATATTTATCATTAAATATGATCGAGGTATTACTTTGTTCGGCCCCAAGAAAACGTGAAGAAATATACTCTGAATCTCTACAACCTCTACCTCTCCTAAACTCTAGTCCTTGGTACTTTGTTTTTGCTCCTTCAAGGATTTTTTCAAATATCTGTTTTCTAAACGATTCTAGAAATGTGGCATCAACCAAAAATCCATGAGTATCATTAAGTTGAATTTTGGTAATGATATTTTCTTGGTTATAGTCAGGATCAGTAACCAAGGCAATGGGTATAAAGTAATTTTGAACAAAAGCTTCTCTAAAATTTACCTCAAGCACTAAACCATAAAATATGTCATTATCATCTTCTATTCTAAAATAATCCAATAATTCTATATATTTTAAAGCACTTGCTTTGCCCCCATACCAGCGTTTAGAGGTTATATAAGGCTCTAAGATGTCCTCGCAAAGTTCTTCTATAAATTGAGGGTTTTCAAATAACTCTGACCAGTTAGATTTGTATACATACTTATCATTAAGGTCTCTTTTAGGTTTGGTCTCTGTCGTCATACTACATCATTTTTTAATTTTAAAAATGTGCATAGGCATAGCAGGATGTAGTTCTACATAGTTCCATTCATTGTTCCAATGGTAACTACTTTTGGTAATGAGGTCGTGTACTTCGATATTATGTCCATGATGTACACCAAGTTCTTTTAGGGGGAGTTGGATATTTCCTTGCTGAGAATAATATGGATCTAAACTAATGATAATGAGTAGTTCATTAGTCTTATCATCATCATACTTATAAAATCCAATTAATTGATCATTTTCGATATGACAAAATTTAATATTGCTTGTCTGTTGTAAAGCGGTATTCTCTTTTCTAATTCTATTGATACTGGTAATTAATGTTGTCAATTTGTTTTTTACTTCCCAATTCCAATGTCGTAATTGATATTTTTCACTGTCAAGATATTCTTCTTTTCCTGGCATTGCATCTGAAACCATTTGTTCAAACACTGGCCCATAAATACCTATATTAGAACTTAATGTAGATGCTAGTGAGTATTTTATAATGTGCATAGCCTCATTAGCTCCTTGCAGGTGATATGGATTAATATCTGGGGTATTTGGCCAAAAATTTGGGAGGAAATATTCTTTTTGATCTGTAGTTGTTAACTCATTAATATATTCAATAAGTTCATGCTTACTATTACGCCAAGTGAAATATGTATACGATTGTGTAAATCCCTGTTTTGCTAGTTGCTGCATTACTTTGGGCTTTGTAAACGCTTCTGATAAAAAAAGAACATCAGGGTACTTATTCTTGATCTCGCCAATTAACCATCCCCAGAAATGAAATGGTTTAGTATGCGGGTTATCTACTCTAAAAACTCGTATATCACACTCTTCTACCCAAAACATTGCTGTTGCAAGAAGTTCTTTCCACATTTCTTTCCATTTCTTGGTATCAAAGTAGATTGGTTGAATATCTTGATACTTTTTTGGGGGGTTTTCTGCATATTGCACTGTTCCGTCTGGTCTCCACTTAAAGAATTCCGGGAATTCTTCTACCCAAGGGTGATCAGGAGCAGCTTGTAGTGCATAATCCATAGCAATTTCAATATCCAGTTTTTTTGCTTTTTTAACCAGACTTTTGAAGTCAGTCAAAGTTCCAAGTTCTTTATGCACACTAGTATGTCCTCCATCTTTAGATCCTATTCCCCATGGAGAACCTACATCATTCTTTAGCGCTTCTGTTGTATTATTTTTTCCTTTCCGGTTAACTTCTCCTATAGGATGTATCGGAGGAAAATACAAAATATCAAATCCCATTTCTGCAATTCTGGGAAGTAATCGTTCACAGTCTTTAAAAGTACCATGCACCCCTTCTTTTTCAGAGGCACTTCGTGGGAAAAACTCATACCATGTACTAAACCTCGCTCTTTTACGATCTACGTATACTTTTAGTTCTTTATATGTAGCCATTAATCCCTTTGATGGATATTTATAGAATAAGTCATGAAGTTTATCACTTTTAACTTCTGAAATGGCTTCGTTATAAGTGCTTTCGTTCTTGAATAGACCGGAAAGTTGTTCTACATATATCTTTTCTTCTGTATTGGCTTTATCTTTTATCAATTCAAGATACTCTCGCCCCTCTAACAATTCAGATAATACCTGCTGTTGATCATCGATTTTACGAATTGTTCCGTGTTGCCAGTTTAAGGCATAATCGGTCCAGCCTAATATTTTATAAGTATAATAGCCTTGTTTTTCGACCTTGAAAGTTCCTGTCCAGGAGTCATTTTCTACATGTTGCATTCGAGTCTCTGTCCATTTCGAATCACTCTCATGCTTATATTGGATGCTTGCTTGTACAATATCATGACCATCACCTATAACATCGGCTGCTACATTTACATTTTCGTTTACTACTCTTTTAATAAAAAAATCTCCATTATTAAGTTCTGGAGTTACATTTTCAATAACAACACGTTCTTGGTTTAGCATGAAAAATTATAAATTAGGGTGATTTAATTTTGGTTTTTTAGCAAAAGCTTTCCCAATTTATTACTTATTTCTGAAAACTAACTCTCTTGATTATAAGATTTTAGAAAGAATAGCGAGAATTTATAAACAATAACGTTTTCGTATTAAAAAGTGATGATTTATTTACTTAAAAGTTAAAAAATTAGAAGATTATAAATTGAAATTATTCGGAATGATTGAACGACTTTTTATGACGACTATCCCATCTTTAATGACATATAAATCTTGTTCCGTATCTTCTAAATTAGAACCTCCATTAATTGTAACATCATCACCAATTCTTGCATCCTTATCGATTATAGTATTATTTATAAAGCAACGTTCTCCTACTCCAACAGAAGGAACATCATTAGCGCGATTATTTTCTAATTCATTGATGTCTTCATAAGAATTGCTTCCGATCATGTAGGTGTTTTTTATAATCGTATTTTTCCCTATTCTTGAGCGAATCCCAATCACAGAACGTTCTATCTCTTTTGCATTAATAATGCAACCTTCAGCAATCATTGATTTATTTAATATAGTACCAGTAATTTTTGATGGCGGAAGAATACGAGGTCTGGTTAATACAGAACTACTCTCACTAAACAGGTCAAATTTTGGCACATCATCGGTCAAGCTTATGTTTGCTTCATAGAAAGCAGCTACATTCCCTATATCTGTCCAATATCCTTCATATTGATATGCTAATACCTTATGTTTATCTATTGATTCAGGTATAATTTCTTTTCCAAAGTCAACCCTATTAGGATTGGACAAAATATCTATCAATAGTTGCCTGTTGAAAATATAAATCCCCATTGAAGCCAGGTACTCTCTATTTTCATTTTTCATTTCATCACTAACCTCAGATTCCCATCCAGGTAATTTATCAAAGCTTGGTTTTTCAATAAAAGATGAAATGAAACTTTGTTCATCAGTTTTCAAAATCCCAAATGCTGTCGCTTCTTTTGATTTGACAGGTAATGTAGCAATAGATATATCTGCCTCCTTATTAATATGGGCATCCAACATTTCGTTAAAATCCATTTTATATAGTTGATCCCCGGATAAAATCAACGCATACTCAAATTCATGATTTAGTAAATGATGTATTGATTGTCTTACTGCATCAGCAGTACCTTGATACCATGTTTTATTATCTGGTGTTTGCTCTGCAGCCAAAACATCTACAAAAGCGTCACTAAAGGAACTAAAAATATAGGTGTTTTTAATATGCCGATTTAAGGATGCAGAATTAAATTGTGTGAGCACAAACATCCTTTTAATATCACAATGAATACAATTAGAAATAGGAATATCAACTAATCGGTATTTACCAGCTATAGATACAGCTGGTTTAGAACGTTTTTCGGTAAGTGGGAATAATCGGGTTCCTTGACCTCCTCCCAGAATAATTGCCAGAACTTTTTTGTTGATCATTTTTACTGTATTAGGGATTCATAAATTTTTATATATTGATTAGCAGATTGATTCCAGGAGTGATCTATTTTCATAATTCTCTTTTGTATTTCCCTGAATTTTTTTTGATCATTGTATAACGCTATAGCTCTTTTTATAGAATAATAAACATCCCCCACTGAGGCATTATCGTGACAAATTCCAAAACCATTATCACCAATATCCATTACGGTATCTTTGAGTCCTCCTGTTCTTGTAACTACTGGAATAGATCCATACCTTAATGCATACATCTGATTAAGCCCGCAAGGTTCTACACGCGAGGGCATGAGTAAGAAATCTGTACCGGCGTATATAATATGAGATAGTTTTTCATCATAGCCTATAAACACGTTATATCTACCGGTAAATTTTTCTTTAAGTAATTCTAATTGTTCTTCGGTTTCGCTATTTCCCGAGCCCAAGATTAAGATATTGATATCAGTATTGCTTAAGGATTCTTCAATTATCTCAGGTAGTAAATCTGCTCCTTTTTCTGATACTAGCCTACCAATGAAAGCGAAAAGAGGTTTTTCTGCCTTTAAATTGAAATGATCACAAAGCCATTTTTTATTCGTTTTTCTTCCAGAAACTACATTAGTTATTTTATAGTTCTTTTTAATCATTGGATCTGTTTCGGGATTCCAGTTTTGGCTATCTATACCATTTAATATCCCAGCGCATTTAGTTTTTTCATGACGTAAAAGCCCTTCAAGACCATTGGCTTTTTCCTGAAGCTCATTCATGTAATTTGGTGAAACTGTAGTTACTTGCCAAGAACATTTAATTGCTGCGGCCATTGGATTAATATGATGATCCCAATCCAACAACCCAATTTTTTTAGTATCAAAATCTGGAAAATAGTGTAACTTATCATAAGATATCTGGCCTTGATATTGGGCATTATGGATTGTAAAAACCGTGGGTATTTCTCTAAGGGTTTTATAGGAGTCTACATGAGCTATTAAAAAAGGGATTAATCCAGTATGATGATCATGACAATGAATGACATCCGGAAGTACACTATCTTCTGAATTAATCCAATCTAGTATTGCTAATTGAAATGCAATATAACGTTCTGTATCGTTTTCATAATTATATACATCTGAAGTGTCTAATATACCCTCTATATATATCTGAAAAACTTTGAATCCTAAATCCGGAGATATAATTCTTTTTATGGTATATGGATATGAGAATTCTCCTAATCGTACTATTCCTTTATATAATGACTCGCGCTTAGAGTCTTTTGTAAATTGATTATTATAAAACGGAATTATTACATTTACTTCGTGATCCAATTGGTTTTGATATTTTGGCAGGGCTCCTACAACATCGGCCAAACCTCCAACTTTAGCTATGGGATAACATTCGAAACTTGTGTGAAGAATATTCATTGAAAATTCGGTGTATTTTTTACCTAATTAGATAATATTAAAAATCAATTAAAGCTATTAAAAACCGAATAGAAATCAACCCTAATTCTCTTAAAAAGAAGTAGTTTTAATGATTTTTTAATAAAAAAACACCTTGAAAATTTTGTATTTAATAATACGCAAACGATTGCTGGTAATATTAATAAAAAGAAACATGGAATGCATTCATTTAGTAATTGCTTCATAAAAGCTATCGCACCAATTCAGCATACCAATAAATAGATTTGAAATTAAAGATGCTATCAAATTTAACTAAAAATGATAGCATCGATTAGGTTGTTTATGATCTATTACTCTTCAAACTGATTAAATGTGTCAAAATGATACATTCTTGTAGATTCTGGTTTGATAATATTAAAGACAGCCGCAGCTTTTTCATTTTTCATTATATCTGAGGCAGCTTTTTTTGCAGATTTCATATCGGTCCAATACACGATATCTACATATTTACCGTCTCCATTACTGGCTGTAGTTCTTTCAATAAAACCATAATTCAATTTTATGATATCATTTAAAGAAGATAATGCTGTTTCTACTTCATTAGCAGAGTAACCGGGGTACGTTTCAAATAATACAACCTCTACTACATTAGATTTGTCTTTCATTGGTGAAGGGTTTTGATCAGGTTTTGTGGCGCAATTAAGCAATAAGTTTACCATGATGATTAGAATTAACTTGTTCATGAGTATTAATTTTAATCAAAATTAAAAGCAGTAGATGACAACCTTATGTCAGTAGTATTTTTTTAAGAAGAAATATTTGTTCTATATAAGTGAGCTCTTCTGTTATAATAGTCTTCTAGGGTAAATTGTTGTGGAGAAAAAAGTTCCTGGGTTTCAATTAGATTAAGAATACGATCAGTTCTAAATTCTCTATAGTCCTTCCGTAATCTACAATAAGCAATCAAGATCCATGTATTATTCGTAAAATAAACACCTATAGGTTCTATTAATCTTTTACTAGTTTCTTTGGTTGCTGTGGTATATTTAATTTCTAATATTCTAGAATCTGTTATTGCTTTTTGAATTATGGATAAGGAATTGCTTGGATGAATTGCTTGCCTCGAATACGTAAAAATTCGCTGTTCGAGAATCTCCAGTTTCTTTTTTTGCGCTGTCTTAAGTACCGCTATTACCTTATCTATTGCATCTTGGTATTCATTAATAAGGGATTGATCATTATTAGTCTTTATGATCTTTGAAGCTGTTAGTAATGCGTTAGCTTCTTTTTCGGTAAACATTACTGGCGGTAAAGAATATCCGTCAACAAGAAAGTACCCGGTACCAGCTTCTGCTCCTATGGGTACGCCAGCATCAGTAAGTGCTTGCATGTCACGATAAATCGTACGTAAACTTACTTCAAACTTATCGGCAAGCTCAGCAGCTTGTACAATCTTCTTGGATTGTAGTTTAACTAATATAGCCGTTAACCGATGTAAACGTTTCATTATTCTGTGTCATGAGAATCTGATGGGCTTGTATTATCAAGCTCACTAAGATCTGTAGTGTTATTAATAAAATATTCTGTTTCTTCTATATTATCAACTGCCGGCACTGCGTCAGTATCTAATTCTTCTGGGGGATTCATTTTTTTGTCTCTAATCATTCCTCCTGTCATTATTAAACTCGTACCAATAATAACAAATAATAATATTCCAGGCTCAAAACCTTCTACCATAGCCTCTGCAGGAATGGCATAAAATAAAAGTACCGTAATTAACCCTCTTGGTGCTATAAATAATTGCGGAGAAATGTCTTTTCCCATAAACAGGCGCAACAATCCATATCGAATTCCATAAATAGAAATCAATATTAAAATACTAATCAATGCAACTTTGAGACTTAGCAAAGATGAAAGTACAATAGTAACACCAAAAATCACAAAGAATAAAGTACGCACAACAAAGGCAGTTTCTGCAGTTATTACATGTAATTCATGATAGATAGATTTTGCTTTTTCAAAATCCAAATATTGCCTTAGCTTTCCCTGGAAGAATAGTTTCATATTTGCTATTACCAATCCAAAAATTAAAATAATAATTAATGATGATAAATGCATTTTTTTTCCTAAACCATATAATAACAACAATACAGCAATTAATAAGAATAATTTTACCTGGCTTTTAATTTTTTGAAAAATAATTATAATCGCATAACTTGCTACAAGCGAAATCACAATTGTAAGAATAAGGTTCAAAAAGAACCCTCCTACTCCTGAGTCTTCGGCAGGATTTAATCTTCCCGTCAGGAAATAAAACAACATAATTCCTAAAATGTCCGAAAAAGTACTTTCATAAACATGAAATTCTTTTTTAGCTTCAGATAATCCACTTACACTGGGTATTATAATTGCACTGGATAATATTGATAAAGGGGTTGCATATAACCAGGCTGACTGCATGGTCATACCATCAACCAAAGCTTTAAGGATAACAGCAGCAATAAAAGTTGATGCAACTAACCCAATCAATGCTATTGCCATAGATTTTAGAATAGGCATCAACTTGTCACTCTTTAATTTTAGTTCCAAGGCGGCTTCTAATACAATCATAATTAATCCTACTATACCTAAGACTTCTAACATTGGGAAAAAATCAATAGAATCTGCTCCAAATGCTTTAATGGCATATTGTAAAATGATTCCTAATATGATTAGCATTAGGACAGCCGGAACATTAGTTTTTTTAGCAATACCATTAAAAATGAATGATAAAATAATTACGACAGAGATCTCGATAATCAGGTTATAAGAAGAAAAAATTTCCATGAGTAGGTTTAAGGTTGATTATATTAGTTGATCATGTCTGTAAACGAATGAAACATGTTATTTCGTATTAAAAAATCAGTACATGAAAACAGATGAAAAGATAATAAATTATTTTAAAGTATTAAGGCTAGTAGTACTAACAATATTGTCTTAATAAACTATATATCAGAAACAGAGGTTTTTATAATAAGTTTACTTATGACTTAGTATAAATTTAACTCATTGAATATACAAAATAACATATCTTTAAATATGATAACAAAAGTGAATATATTTTATGTCTAATCAAGGATTAATTATAGAAGAAAGAAGTCGTGATATAGGTGATTTTTTGGTGGGTAGGCTTATCCCTTTTAGAAAAAAGAGAATGGTGGGCCCATTTATTTTTATTGATCATATGGGACCTACAACAATTAAAAAGGGCCACTATATGGATGTTGATCAACACCCGCATATAGGATTATCTACACTCACATACATGCTAGAGGGAGAATTAATGCATAAGGATAGTATTGGAACAAATCAACGCATTTCTCCCGGATCTGTGAATTGGATGGTTGCCGGAAAAGGAGTTACACACACAGAGCGTACTCCAAATGATTTGCGCAACGGATTAGAATTTAAGGCTCATGGGTACCAAATCTGGGTTGCATTGCCTAAGGAGTTAGAAGAAATCAAACCAGAGTTTCATCATATTGATAATAAAGATTTACCATATTGGACAGACGATGAAACATCATTTCGTTTAATTGCAGGAAGGGGTTACGGAAAAGAATCTCCTCTTCCTGTGCATTCTGAATTATTTATGGTTGATGTAACCGCCAAATCAAGGTATACACTAAAAATCAAAGGTGAATTGCAAGGCGAAATAGGGATTTGTATTGTTAAAGGGGCAATTGAAGCCTGTGATGATCGAATTGAGGCAGGAAATATGTTAGTTTCCAAAACTGAGGATAGTTGTACCATTATTCTAGAACCAAATACCCATGTAATATTATTTGGCGGACTACCTTTTCCTGAAGAACGGCACATTTATTGGAATTTTGTTTCAACAAGCCCAGAAAAAATAGAAACAGCTAAACAACTATGGAAAAACAGAGAATTTCCGAAAGTTACAGATGATAACACGTATGTTCCTTTGCCAGAACCAATGAAAATGATGAATAAGAAAACCTAAATCAAACCCTTAAGGATTGTTATACTAACTCTCTTCTTAATTCATTCAAAGAAATATTGCTATTGATTAATCTAGTTACTACTTCCTCACGAAATTCATCTAGATCATCATAGTCATAGTATTTTGCCCATTTATGCGTTTCAAGAAGGTTTTTGATTTGCTTGATCAGTTTTCTAGTTGCATCTGCGGATCTTAGCACCGCAACCTGGTTATAGTTGGGATTGTCCCTATGCATATAGCTCACCTTTTTGGCCTCAAAGTCTACAGATATATAGTAAGCATCTACATCTGGATCAAGATTTTCTCTAAAATCTGCCCAATCTGCATAACCTAGTCTTAGATCATCAATCTCTGCCGGAAAATCTGATACCAAACGCCATTGGCATTTTGCTGCTCTTCCCCAGTGATTGGATAACCTGTAAACACCATGTTTTGTATAATAATAGGTACTCCCCGATTCGCTTCTGTAGTTTGGTTTTCTTCTTGAGATTTCTCGTAAAGAGGCACCTTTAAATACACAATACGTCCTATTAAAGAAGTTATACCGTGTAAATACCTTGATATTTTCTTTTTCCTGATGTTCCAATAGTACTATTTTTTTCCCGTTGGCAAAGAAATCACAATTTATTGAGAAAGTAAAAACAAGTTTTTAACATACTATCACAAGTTAGATATCTATGACTAAACTCTGAAATTACCGGTTAAAAAAAGGGGTTTTTACCTATTAAGTATTAGTTAATTATCTCTTTTGTAATAGTTTATACTAAAATATATTTGGCATGTCACAATTAATCTTAGGACCTGAAAACAGCAAAGGGTTTGTGACATTTGAATTAGCCAAATTCTAAATAAGAACGTGTCTTATAAGTAGTCTTGTTCACAATCTGTCAAGCTAAGCGGAATCAAAAAATAATAATTGATTAACCACTTTTATTTGATTCCGCTTAAAATGATAAGAAAGTCAACTTTTAAGGCACTTCTATTTTTAGTACATCTTTCAGAAATCAATTCATACAAAATTATAAAAATCATGTGGCCATTAATAAACATATCTAAGGGAATTCAATTCTTTTTTCAATCTTTGAAACCGATAATAGGAGGCATATTCTTAATCTTTTCAATAGTATCATGCGATAGAGCTCCTAATTTAACTATAGATGTAGAACCTATAGAAGGAGGAAAAGCTACTTATTTACCTCTGGCGCCAAAATCTGCAGGGGAAAAAGCACAGGTAAAAATAGTTCTTCGGCTTCGTATTACCAATAATGAAAGTAATACAGTAACTGTAAATGATATTGATTTTGCATTTCCAGGCTCTTCTGTTGCAACTATAGACATGAAGGAAGAAAAACGCGTATTGAATCCAGACAATGATGATCCAGGTACAGGTCAGATAAAATCTATGCAAAAAGCTACATGGTCTAATGGTAGAGTTGTATTTGACGATACTTCTATAAGTAATGTTGTGTATTTACCAGCACCAGCTCCTAAACAAATAAAAGTAGAAGTTAGATGTGATGGGTATACACAACCAGCTACTATAACGCTAGACCTCATACCCTATACGAACCCTACCGGAGAAGGCGCATTTATATTCCCGATTAGTCCCGCTGATCTTAAAAACAGTGAATATGCAACCACATCTGCTGTGCATTGGGCTAATGGAGGAGCTAATGGTGTTCAGATATTTGCACATGATATTGGTGTGCAGGGTAAGGACCCAGACTCTGGTAAAATGAACGGTTTATTACCCGGAAAGTCGGGAGATAAAAATGAAGACTTTAGAATATGGAGGAAGCCGCTTAGAGCCATGGCAGATGGCGAAGTAGTAGATTGGTTTGATGGTATGGATAGTAATACCGTACTCGGAGAGTTTCCAGACCCTACACCAAATCCAGTAAGTGGTAATTCATTTTTAATAAAACATGGCGATGTAAGAGTACGCTACGCACATTTGATCAAAGGTACTTTGCCTAAAGATTTGATGGTAAAGGGAGCTAAAGTAAAAGCAGGGCAAAAAATTGGATTGATAGGTAATTCAGGTAATTCAACCAATCCACATACACATATTCATTGCTTATTACATAGTGGTACTAGATCATTACGTGGTATGCCATTTAAAAATGCTTGGGTTCTAGAATTAGCAAATCATAACCCTCCCGCAAATAATGACCCTTGGCAAAAGGTATCAGCACAGGGTATTCCCAAAGAATCAGTAGCTATATGGCCAGGCTCATTATGGCCAGGCAACCTTATCCCTACTGCTGGTATTTCACGTTCTGGCGATTGGGCCAACTCCTATTGGATTAGTCCTAATAGGCAGTCTTTTGAGCAAAAAGCTCAAGAATTGTTTGATAAACAAGGACGTCGTTTAATTCATGTTGCTACTTTTGAAGAAAACGGAAAACGTAGATGGGCAGGAATTTCTCGTGCAGGTAATTGGGCCAACTCTTTTTGGGTAAGTAAAAGTCTATCTGATTTTCAGAAAACAGCACAAGATCTTTTTGATAATAAAGGGCGTAGACTTATTCATGCATCTACGTTTGTAGAAAATGGCCAACGCTTTTGGGTAGGTATTTCCAGAGGAGGAAACTGGGCCAGTAGATTTTGGGTGAGTCCAAACTTTCAAAGTTTCAAGAAAAAATCACAAGAGCTTTTCGATAAAGATGGTCTACGTCTTATCTGGGTAGAGACTTTTGTAGAAAATGGTCAACGTAAATGGGTCGGTATTTCACGTTCGGGTAATTGGGCAAACTCTTTTTGGGTAAGTCCCGATTTTCAAAGTTTCAGACAAACATCCCAAGATCTTTTTGACAATAAAGGACGACGTCTGGTACATGTATCCACGTACTTAGAAAACGGAAAACGGAAATGGATCGGTATATCACGTTCTGGTAACTGGGCTAATTCCTTTTGGGTAAGCCCGCATCTAGATCATTTTAACAAGACCGCACAAGACTTGTTTGATGAAAAAGGAAGACGTCTAATTGGATTAGAATTTCTTACAAATGAATCTGGTGAATAATAACAGCATAGTTTTTAAAAATCCTATTATTTGCTATCCTTATTCATGAAATATGTTAAAGCACCTGAGGGGCATTTATGTATTTGACTTTTTAGCATGGCTGTACTAGAGTGTTCGGGTTGTATCCAAGGCTTTTCTTTTGGATGATATACGTCTGGCAAAGTATTTACACAAATACCAGAATGAATACATTTTTCCGGTTTCCATACTATGGTTAATTCTCCATTGGTATATTCTTTTCTAATTTCATTTGTTGACATAACAATATGATTTAAAGTGTGATATTTATTGGAATGAATTATGTACTTTAAATATACGGCAATATCTGGCAAAATGATAAAGTTTAACAATTATCAAAATGCAATTAGAAAATGCTAGATTAGAATCAGCTACTTCCCTTTCTTTTTATCTAAATGAAAACGATAAATAGCACCAATTCTTATAAATAAGTTACCTGTCATTTCTGGATTAAGCAGATTACGATCATCACCAAACTCAAAAGCCGAAAGTCGTATGGGTAGTGTATCTCCTTCTTCAAAAACTTCGTAAGATGCACTTGAATATCCTCCTTGTAATCGAACCAGAATACTTTCATCTAAAAAGCTGTGTTCTACATATGGTCCAAATTCTATGTTAGAAACTTGGGCATATAACTCTGGCACTCCATCTTCTCGTTCAAGACTATAAGACCGTACCGGTGCCTGAAATCCAAAACCAACAGCAATAGCCGGGTTAAAGCTATAATTCATGTCTGCATTGATAGGTAAATTGGCTGCAACCTCCCAATGTTTATCTTCACTCATATAATACAGTCCAAGAACAGGTGTCATTAAAACACCAAAACCTTCTGTTGTTGCATATGCTCCAAAACGATATTGTAAACGATTACTCTTTTGATATTTTAGTAATGCTAGACCTCCAAAAAAGAGATGGTCACCATCGGTGTGCAGATCCTGACTGGCAATTTTGGGCAGAAACAAGTAGGTTCCAGACCATTTGTCATTATGCTTGATGTTTAGTCCGGCTTTTAATGTAATGTTATTTAATGTTGTCGTCTGGGCGTTTGGCGACAAATCTAATCCTTGCTGGTTATAATCTAACCCCGTAATTACAGCAACCTTTTCATTTATAGGAATAGGAAATGTTACGGCAACATCCAACAAATTCACATTTGTTTTTGCATCACTATCTTCAAAACTCGCGTCCAAAATAGTACCATAGTTAATCTTAACAAGGTCTATATAATCTTGGGCAAAAGAGAATTGAGAAATAAGACATAAACTAATAAGTAAGTATAAATGCTTCAAAGTAATCAGGTTTTTATTTTTACAAGGCCCAAATATATAATTATTCTTTTTACAGGTACTAATCAACGTGTTTATTCATGAGCTGGTTTTCCATAATAAATTATCAAAAAAGAATTAAGTAATTTTTAGCCATTATAACTTATTAAATCTTAAGGGGCTAAACTAAATCAATTCGTCATGAAACTTTTTTATTTGCTAGCAATAAGTATTTCCTATTATCCAGTTTAAATTTAATTTTATAACCACCTGTTAAACAGATGTATAGGTGTATTTTTTTAGGGTATAATATCCCCCAAAAAGAGGGGTTAAAACAGATTAAATAGGGAGATAGACCTCTTATTTGGTTATGATAATGCCCATACATTTGCCCTCAGAGTTGAAAAGATATCTTTTCTAGCCGGCAGATAAAGAGGGGGCTTATCAACTAACTAATTAAGTATTAATTATAAAATTAAAACCAATGAAAAAAATTCAAAATCTTAAAACCTTAGCAGCTTTGATAATCGGAGTGCTTTTTATTGTATCATGTGAGAAATCTGATGTAGAGGAAACCGAAATTGACCAAATCGTTGATGTAGAAGAAGGATTCAAAAGCACCACTGGCAGTAATGACGAAGTATTAGATCTAAAATCAAAGTCTAATCTTCCTGTTCTGAAAATGCATTTTGATAAAGATGTCAGTAAAGAAGAAGCAATGCTTAAATTTAATCTTGCTGTAGATAACTATATCAGTAAACAACCATTGCAAGACAAAGCATTTAGCACAGAGTGGTTTTACCGTGTATGGACCTATACAGGACATCAATCCAACAATGATACCGACGGTGATGTAGGAGCTTATATTCGTTTTACCACAAGTAAAGGTGGTTATACACCTCCTTTTAATTGGATGGATAACTCTGGTGATGACCGAGAAGGTGGTTGGGATGCTTACTTATTTAAAGCTTCTTTCCCAGGAGAGGCCGTAGAATGGGTAGAAGTTGATTATGGGCGAGTGTATCTAAAAGGTACTGATGGATGGTTTATCACACAGTTTGTAGTACAGTTATGGACTAGTGATCAAACGTTACCTGCGCAAGGATTCTCTCAATTCTGGTCTTATCCAAATGTTTGGTTGGATAACGATAGCGGAAGCGGATGGGATAATTATTATAGCGGAAACATTGGTACAGGAAGGATAACCTTCTAAAACCAATAGTCTACTAGTAAAAATTATGAAACAGCCTATTACGTTATGTAGTAGGTTGTTTTGTTATTAGATCAACTCTCCTGCTTTTTTTACTTTTTTGCCTGATATGTTCCCTAATCCATCATAGCAGGCATACTTATACAAACTATGTAATGTTGGATAATTAAATACGGTGGCAATGAGTTTATCCAGCGTTTTCTTTTCCTGTACCAGTTGCATACCGTAGTGAATCAACTCGGTAGCAAAATGTCCCATAATGTGAACTCCCAAAATAACTCTGGTACTTTTGTCAAAAATTAATTTCAGGTATCCATTATCAGTATCTCCCATGATCATACCTCTGGCTGTATCACGATAATAGCTATACCCTACTCCATAATCAATCTTTGTACCCTTGGCTTGTTCTTCGGTGATACCAACCATAGAAACTTCAGGAACTGTATATATTCCGTAAGGAAAAATATCTGCAAGAGTTTCTAAATCCCCTGTATCAAACATATGAGTTATGGCAATACGTCCTTGTTCCATACTGGTACTGGCTAAAGCCGGAAACCCTATTACATCTCCAACGGCATATATATTAGGGATGTTGGTTTGAAATTTGTCATTCACCAAAACTGTTTCGCGTTTTCCTGTTTTAAGGCCAATCCCATCACAATTAAGGCCTTTGATGTTACCACTACGCCCTGCAGCAAACAAAAACATATCTACATTGAGAATCTGTCCGGATCGTAGAATTAGCTTAAGCGGTTTATCATCATCTTGCGGTTCAAATTCTGTAACGGAATTGTTGAACAAAATTTTAATCT
Source organism: uncultured Aquimarina sp. (assembly GCA_947500545.1). Lineage (GTDB taxonomy): Bacteria > Bacteroidota > Bacteroidia > Flavobacteriales > Flavobacteriaceae > Aquimarina. Next base: position 722,705 of record CANMSO010000001.1, read on the forward strand.
CATTTTTCTTCATCTGATCTACTAAGGCTTCAGAAATTTCGCTATCCAAAAAGCCAAGAATCTTATCGTGATCATTTACAACAAAAGTTTTTACACCCATTGCTCCAAAAATAGTAGCATATTCACAGCCTATTACTCCTGCACCTAATACACAAATAGATTTGGGAAACTTTGTAATGTTTAAAATAGTATCAGAATCCAGTACACGTATATTATCAAATGGGATATTTGGAGGATGATATGGATATGAACCCGTAGCAATGAGAATGTACTTGCTTTCTAGAATCTGTTCTAGCTCACCGGATATTTTAATATGATTGGGATCTATAAAACTGGCAAAACCTTCATAGATGTCTATCCCATGTTTTTCGAGATTATGTTTAACGGTTTTATTCATGTGATTAGTTACCACATTCTTTCTATATAAGAAATCATGAACCCCTGTTTCTCTTCCTACTTCTTTATCCACTCCAAATACCCCTTTTTGATATATTCCGGATAAATACAGTGCAGTTTCTTTTAATGTTTTTGAAGGCAGTGTACCTGTCTGAACGCCTGCACCACCAAATTTACTACGCTCCTTTTCTATAAGAGCTACTTTATAACCAAAGTATGCTGCTTTTGCAGCTGCTTTTTCGCCAGCTGGCCCTGAGCCAATGACAATTAGATCGTATTTCTTCGCCATTTTTTATATCTAGTTAATATTATTCTATGCTTACTTACTTATCATTTGTGTTATTTCATCCCATGTTGCTGTTTTTTTATCAAGAAAGGTTTTGCATCGATCCATAAAGATAGCTACGGCCCTGTCTTCGGGATATTTTGTATGCAATTCTGAAAAAATAACCGATGCTTCAGCTATTTCCTTATTTTTTATATGTTTTACGGCTTCATTATAGGTTTTTAGATAAGCAATCTTTGTTTTCTCTCTTGGAGATAAGAATTCATATACCGAAAGAGTTTTTGATTTTCCTTTTACATTTACTTTATCCAAAAATCGATACTTAAAGGAAGATTTTTTCTTCAGCTTAGATAGTGTAGCTTCTGTACCTATAATCTTGGCCTGGTAATACTTAGTTAACCCTTCTACCCTTGACGACGTATTAACCGCATCAGAGATTACCGTAGTTTCTAACCTATGATCATGCCCTATTGTTCCCAAAATTAGGTTTCCTGTATGAATACCTGTACCCACTTCTATTGGAAGTTTATTTTCCTTTTCCAGCTTCTGATTAAAATCATCAAGGAAATCTTCAAACTCAAAAACAGTTTGTATGGCATGATCAGGGTTTTCTGGAAACAATGCCATTACCGAGTCACCAATAAATTTATCAATAAACCCTCCGTTACGTCTTATTATGGGGACAATACCACTAAGATACCCGTTCAGGAAATCAAAATTCTCTTGTGGACTAAGAGATTCAGAGATTTTGGTGAATTCACGAATGTCTGCAAATATTACAGTCATTTCCCGTTCTACCTGATCACCAAGTTGTACCTGTTCAATACTATCTCTACCCAAGTTCTGCAAAAATTCTTGAGGTACAAAACGGCTGTTCGCCTCACTAAGACGTGTTAATTTTTTATTGGCATTCGCCAATTCTGTAGTACGTTCATCTACTTTTTGTTTAAAAAACTTGAGTCGGGAGATTACTTCATCTTTAAGGAAAGAAAAGTTTTTGGTAAGACTTCCTATTTCATCGTCTGTGCGTACAACAGGGTGTTCTGTTTCTAATGTGAAATTACTATCCACAAATCGTGTAATGTGCAAGGTAAGTTCTGTAAGTGGTTTGGTAATTTTCTTAGAAATCATAGAACTTATCCACACACTTATGATCATAAGTAAAATCGAAATCACTCCGAAAGAGGCAGTAAGCTGTTTGAATTCTGCGTCTGCCCACTCTTGGGTATGAAGTACTATGCTACTAAAATCGGCTTCGCATATGGTGATTGTTTGGTCCAATTTTTGTTTTAAACCAGAATTGTCCCTAATTCCGATTCGCTGATCTAATTCTACTAATTGCAAGAACTTATCTCGATACCCCAATAAATAGGATAATATTTCACTCTTTCTAGCTTTAGAGATCCTCCTGTTTGCTACAGTTTCTTGTGCGAGCTTATCTACTAATTGCGTAAGTCTAGTTACGTAAACAGATTCATTACGCATAATATAATCCTTCTCATATCGTCTAAGGTATAGAATATCTTCTGTAGCAATCTCATTAATATCTTCGAGCCAATGCGCATCTTTTCTCATCGTTCCTTCTAGGTTGAAATTCTTGTACCCCCTAGCCTGAATTTGTTCTATAAGTTCTAAGAAAACGGCATCGATCTCTGTGATGTCTGAACGAATAAATTCTACACCCCCTGCCAGTGCCCCTTCTTCTTCAAAGTCAACCTTCATTAGATAAGAACGCGTACTGTCTAATAATTTTAGATATTGATCCAGGTATTCGTTATCACCTGTACGGAAGAATTTTGGGTCTCTTGAGGCATAACTAAAAAAATCCTGTTGAGCCTTTGCGCTTTTTAGAAGCATAACATAGGATTGTTCTATTGCTTCGGTACGCTTCAAGACTTTTTCACGCTTTTTAAGGTAAGTAATAGAAAGCATGATAATCACAAAGCTAAAGCTGATGAAAACCAGAAACCAAAATAATAATCGATGACGAAAGGTGCGAAACATCTGATTGTATTAATATTGGATATATCTATCTGCACAAGTTATACAGATTCTTATTTTGAAAAATTAGGTTTCTAACGATTAGGGCAAATTCGTTTTAAGGATCAGAAAATCTTTAATAGATTCACACTACAATATAATCAAGTTTGCGCTTTTTTTTCACGTTTTTTGTGACTATTATAAAAACTTTATGCTAACAATTAGGTTATAATCGTCTGAATTAATATCTTTTAACTATGATCTTTGTTTGGATTCTATTAGCACATTGGATGGGAGATTATGGTTTTCAAACCTCCAAAATGGCGCTGGGCAAAAGCCACCACTTCAAATGGCTTGCCTATCATGTACTAACTTACACTAGTATTTTACTTATCTGCAGTTTATTATTATTTCCTTTGGAAATTGCTATTGGGTATTTATTGATTAATGGTGTTTTGCATGGTATTACTGACTTTTTTACGAGTAAACTCACATCAAAGTACCGAGAAACTCCACGTATATTCTATATTGTATTGGGATTGGATCAAATGATACATACGATAACCCTATATGTAACCTTTCTTAACAGAGAATCCCTGGTGTTTTTTTAATCCTCAACGGTATCAGAAAGTGCGGCAATAAAACCTTCATCTACATTTATTTTTGTGGCATCGGCCAAATGGCTATAAAAAACCGCCATCCCAGACATGGCTATAATTTCGAGAATTTCTGCTTTAGAATACCCCAATCCTTTAAGGGTAATAAAATCTTCCTCGCTAGATAAATTTGGTTTTTTAGACAATTTTACAGCAAAATCAATAGCAGCTTTATCTTTTGGATTATCAGAATCTGGTAAAGTATGCGCATTAACCAGTGATTCTATTTGCTCAGGTAAAGCACCCATACTATAACAAAATACTTGATGTGCCGTCTCGCAGTAGTTGCAATGTTTTAGAGACGAAATGGCAATCATGATCATCTCTTTTAGTTTGCGATCCAACACACCGCTCCCTAATATATATTTCATAGCAGGTACAATGCCTTGTAATGCCATTGGAGCGTCTCCCCATACTTGAAAAAAGTGCGGAACAAAGGGAGCGCCAAGTTCTTCCTTAATAGTTTCAAAAGTGTTTTCTAATTCTGGTGTAATGGCAGGATTCTCGAAAATAGTACTTATCGTTTTCATAGCATAACATATTTAAGTTGGTTATATAAAAGTACGAAACGATTTAATAGAATGTATTAAATAAAGACGAAACTTGTTTATGATATCTTTTGTCTTAATAAATACTGACTCTCCTAAGCTTAATTACGCTATGAGATACAATAATATTATTATATCTTTAAAACATAAAACACACATGTCATGTCGCACTATAAAAACATTTCATTCCTTTTACTCCTAAACGCTTTCATAGTACTATTGTTAATCTCCTGTCAGACCGATACTAGCAAAGCAGATCTAAAAACAGCACTTACTTTTTATGCTTCTTTTGATAACGGAGTTGATGCCGATTTTGCCTTAGGAGACAAGAACTTATATACTGTTCCTAATCGTAAAGCCAGGGATTCAGCTCAAGTTGGTCTGCATAAACCAGATATACGCATAGCAAAGGGAAAAGGACGTTTTGGTGATGGTTTGCTATTCACAGAGCGAAGCAAAGGCAATATCTACTACCCTAGTAAGAATAATATCTTGTACAATAATAATGATTGGAGTGGCGCCGTTTCTTTTTGGTTACAGTTAGACCCCAGTAAAGATCTAAAGCCCGGATACTGTGATCCTATACAGATTACAGATGTAAGTTACAATGATGCTGCAATATGGGTAGATTTTACCAAAGACAATCCTAGAGATTTTAGATTGGGTGTGATTGGGGATCGTAATGTATGGAACCCAAACCCCGAAGGACCTGATAACGAAAACCCTATTTTTAATGCAAAATTAGCTGCAGTTAAAAACCCTCCCTTTGGAAGCAATGAATGGACCCATATAATAATTAACTTTTCTAACCTGAGTACTGAAAATGGAGAAGCCAAGCTATACATGAATGGCGAACTAAAAGGTACCCGATCAAATATCACAACACCCTTTACCTGGGATCTTGAGTTATCGAATATCTATATAGGATTGGGGTATATTGGTTTGATGGACGAACTCTCTATTTTTAATAGAAATTTAACCGATACTGAGATTACCGCACTCTACAACTTGGAAAATGGAGTGCATACCTTGTTTTAAGCAAATATGAAATCAATTATCAACCACCACCACAATTATGCATCATGATTAAATTTTTTTTCTTTGTATTAGTAACCATTACTATTATTTTTTCCTGCAAGAATATAACAGAGAAAAAGGAAAAGCCCATAATTACAAAGACACATTTAAAACAGAAAATAAAGGCATCAAACAATTCTTTAATTGAAGCTGCAAAAGCAAAAAACTTCGGCAAAGCCATAGATATTTATATGGATGATGCTCTATTATTGGCTGAATATAATCCACTTATTGACGGTAAAGAGGATATCAAAACATACTATACCGAAATCTTTGAAAGGCAAAATATTACTGGGTACCTAAAAGAAACGATTGAAATATTCGATTTTGGAGAAACTATACTTGAGATTGGAACTTTTCAGAAATCATTTTCTAATGAAAAGAATCAAGAGGGTAAATATTTTAATGTTTGGAAACATTTTGAGAATGGAAATCTACGTTTAAAAGCAGAATCTTTTGGTTTTTATCACCCAATAGACAATCCGGCTACGTTGAGAGTACAATCGCTTAAAGATAGAACTCCTGGTTTAGTAGCTAGAAACAGAAAAGTGCTCCCATTAGAATTAGATGCATATGATGCAAGAAACGAAAACATTGTTAGAGACAGAGATACTGATAAAGTGATTCAATCTTATACTACAGATGGCATATATTACCCTTTTGCAAGTCCTAATAAATCAGGTATCAAAAATTTGAGTAAACATTATACAGATTATCACAGAAATCCTGTTAAAATAGACTCTATAGAGGTATGGACATATGACTATGAACTGGTGAATGACGGAATTATAAAGTATTCAAAGTTTTATGTAGACTGGGTAGTTCCGGATTTTTCTGGTACCACGAGAGGAACTGGAATAATTTATTATAAACGAGAAGAAGACAATTCCTTGAAAATACATAGGCAGATTGGACTACATATCCATGATGAATAATAACCAAACTATATGTGTGCATAAATTATGAATCGTAACCTAAAACTATATCTACAGCTCCTTTGGCAATCAGTCCTTTTTTGGACTATAGTAATGGGATTGTATTCTATATTCAGATATTATGGCCTTGACGAGGAAATTGGTTTTACGGTGATTGAAGAATATAGCGGTCATCAAGGAACTCTACGAGCTTTGATTGGGTTTACAAGTATAGGTGCATTAATTGGGCTTTTATATGCTACTATAGATTTCGTTTTTGATAAATACAATTCGGGTAGATTGTCTCTAGTATATGACCTTACCATTAGAACATTCTTATATTTTGCAACTACTATTGCCGTCTTCACTCTTATTATGGAGTTATTTTCAGAAATCTATGGCATTAACTTAAATACAGATCGAGGCTGGTGGAAAGAGAATAAATCATTTTGGGCAACAATTTTATATATTGTGATGGTTTCCTTTGTGTTTTCATTTATAAAAATCGCTACTGAAAAATTTGGGAAGGGTGTCTTTCTAAAAATGCTGATGGGAAAGTATAAAAATCCGCAAGAAGAGAAACGAATATTTATGTTTCTGGACTTAAAAGATTCTACGACTATTGCAGAAAATCTGGGACATTTTAAGTACAGTCAATTCATACAAGATTGTTTTTATGATCTCAACGAAGTGGTCCCAAAATATGATGCAGAAATTTACCAATATGTAGGAGATGAAGCGGTACTAAGCTGGCCATACAGAAAAGGATTGGCTCATAATAACTGTGTTGACTTATTTTTTGCTTTTCAGCAGAAGAAACAAAGCAAATCACAATATTATCTTGATAAATATGGCATTGTACCAGAATTTAAAGCTGGTCTACATGGTGGCGTTTTAATGGTAACCGAAGTTGGTGTTATTAAAAAAGAAATAGCCTATCACGGCGATGTTATCAACACCTCTGCCCGCATACAGGCAGAATGTAATAAACATCATGTACGACTTCTCATATCAGAAAAACTGCTTAAAGATCTTAAGATAAGTACTCACCTATCCTCTAAGTTTTTAGGGAGCGTGCTATTAAAAGGAAAACAGGAAAAAGTTAATATTCATACGATAGATAAGGTGTAGACCTCAGACGTGGTGCTCAAAAAATCCTTAGGATAAAAAGGTTCCTTATTAATTGTATAGAAATCTGGAAAAATCCTAAATATTCAATTTTCTAGTGTGAAATAAGTATGAATGTGCCCAAAAATACGATTATAACATGAAAAGGTTATATTATTGATACATTAAAATTGAATACTTTAATACATGAATTCAAATGTTTATAGATAAAAATAAAATGATATTTATAATTGATTGTCCCTCTTTAATATTGGATCGCCAAAAAGGGTATTTTAATGTCTTTTATTATGGAATTCTAAAAAAAACAATAAATGACATCTAGTTGACATCTAAATGTCGTCATAAAAATATACGATTGAATGTAGCTTTGTAGTATCAAAAACAAAGAAAATTATGGAACCAAACTCAGTAGGTAAAAATTTAATTTGTCAAAGAAAGTTAAAAGGTTTTACCCAAGAACATACTCCTTGGAAATTTGAAAATTATATCCCTTATAATCTTAAATAAATTGATATCATGAAAAAATTATTTGTCTTAATGCTGGTAGTAAAAAGTATGGTTAGTTTCGCACAGAACAATCAAATTGTAGAATTCTCGGATTTTTACCTGGAACAAGCTATTCGAAATTATATGGACAAGCCCACTGGAGATATTTTTATCTCTGAAATGGAGTCTTTAACAAATTTATCAATAGCCAATAAAGGCATTACAGATTTACAAGGATTAGCATATGCAAAAAACCTTGAGAGTTTAAGGTTAGATAACAATAAGATAGAAGATTTAACGCCACTTTCAAGTTTACATAAATTAACGAGCCTAAGTCTTAATGGGAATCTGATTATAGATATAAGTCCAATTCAGAACTTAAAAAAACTCAATACCCTTTCTGTAGACAGGAATAAAATAACCGACATTTCCTCTTTGAGTAAATTAAGAAAACTTACAAGTATTACTGCACATTTTAATGCTATTAGTGATATTTCGGTTGCTCGACAATGGAAAAATCTTACTTATTTTAATATGGGTTTTAATATGTTAAACGATTTAAGTCCTTTGGAGAATTTAAAAAAACTAAAAGGAATTTGGGTACCAGATAATCAAATACAAACTATTAACAACTTAGCCAATTTAAAGCTACTAGAGATACTCATTCTTGAAAAGAATCCTATCCAGGATGCCAGTGTTTTAAAAAACTTAAAAAACCTTATTCAGTTAAATCTCATGAATACTAAGATCTCTAATTTTTCAGCACTATCAGGATTACATAATGTAGGTGTATTAGTTTTAAGAAACAATAACATAGAAGATATTGGATTTTTGAAAGAAATGAAATCCATAGAATGGTTAGACCTCAGAGATAATACTATTACAGATATCAATGATCTAAAATCACTTAAAAACCTAAAAAAGTTATTTCTTTCTGGAAACCAAATTGAATCAATTGTAGACTTATCCAATAGTAAAAACTTACGTTGGGTTATTTTAGATAATAATAAAGTTTCCAACCTTTGGCCATTATATAATTTAACTAGCCTAACAGATGTAATGTTATACAATAACCCTTTAAACACTTCCGAAGAAAAGAATAAAATGAATTTAACGGTTATTGATAAAATCAAAAGCGAAGGAAAAAACATTGTCCAACAGCCTCTTGAAATCAACTCAATATATCAATTAGAACCTAGCAGAAAATTGAATTAAATAAAAATCAACGTTCTGTTTCCTTAAGGGGATACGGGTTATCATGTTCTTTCCTTTAATAATACTCAGAGATAAATCATATTACAAGGGCATACATATAGCACCTGTACTCACACTTCTCTTTTCGGTTGCCACTGGGTATAGTTATTGTTGTGGTTTTAACTACAAGACTACCTTTAATCATGTATTCAAAAAACAACAGGAAAGTCCTCTATTTAGTATGTAAAATTTATTAAAACATAAATATTTATTTAAATAATATAGTGCCATTTTTCATATTGGCACGTTTTAAAAAAAACAAATTGCTTCATTTGTATCAACATAAAATTATATAACTAAATAATTTTTTTTTATAATACTTAATGCTACATAAAAAATATGATAAAACTAGAAAAAAGTGTTTGGCTGTACATTGGCCTAGTATTTCTCTTAACCTATACTTTACAAATTATTGCCATTGCAAATGGTGGTGAAGATTTTGCATTATCACCCCTTTTTATTGGACTAACTATGTTTTTACCTGGTATTGGTGCTATTATGTATTTAATTAAAACCAAACAAGGACTTAAATATATCAATTGGCGTATTGGCAGACCCAAATTTATTCTGTTAAGCGTATTACTTCCGATAGTAATTACACTTATGGGAATTGTTGTATTCGATAAACTTGGTCTTGGATTCAACAATGTGTTTTCGTTACAAAATGGAACCATAAAAAATATTGAAATACCTCTTTTTCTAGGAACAGATGAACAGAGCATACCTTTTTTTCTTTTAAATTTCTTGGTTACCGGAATTGGTTTTTCGGTAATAACGAGTCTTTTAACAATTGGAGAAGAAATTGGATGGAGAGGATTTCTTCAAAAGAAGCTGCTAGAGAAAAACAGTATATTTAAATCTCTTACGTTTTTGGGCCTTCTTTGGGGATTTTGGCATTTTCCACTCATTGTTAATGGGTTTAATTTCCCTGAATACCCAATACTGGGGGCTTTCCTAATTTTTCCTTTAATGACGGTTTTTATTTCTTATTTTTTTGGTTGGTTAACCATAAATTCAAAAAGTGTTTGGCCTGCTGTATTTGCGCACGGCGGTATAAACTCGATCATGATTTTCTTATTTGAAATGGACTTTGGCGATCAAAAACTTGAAGGTAATTTTTCACTATTAGGTTTATGGGTTATAATAGGTATGACATCCTTTTATTTAATATCAAAAAAAAGAACTATTTAGGAAAACATCAAAAAACACTGAAAACTGTTAAAAGATGAGATTTAAAGCCTATATATTAGTCTTCACCATTTCACTTATTTCTTGTGATGCAAAAAGTCAAAATGGTATACAAGTTAATATACCAACTGCAGAAGCAGAAACAGAATATATCTGGAGAACAATTCAAGACATTAACTTCTTTGAAAAAAACAATTACCAAATTAGCCTTCCAAAAGGAGCATATATTGATATATTAAAAAGTAGAGCCAAAGAAAATAAGTTATCAGACAGTGACTATTCAAATTTAAAAACTTTCATAAAAGATAGTGTCTATAGAAAATCTGACTATGAACAAGGCTATCATAAAATAGAAAATCAACGTTCACTTATCAATACAATGATTTCTTTACTGAGCCAATCAGAAAGGAACTGGGATTTTAAAGTATTCGATACATATCAAATAAATCTTACCTTATATGGACCAGGTGGAAGTTACAATCCTGACGAAGGTTCTATTCTTATTCATACAACTCCAAAAGGTAAATTTAAGCAATATGATAATCCAGCAAACACAATTATCCATGAAATAACTCATATTGGAATCGAGAAATCTATTATAAATAAATATCAAGTTCCACATACTTTAAAGGAACGAATTGTAGACAAGTTTGTTTTCTTAAATTTCCACACATCATATTTACCAAATTATCGAATTCAAGATATGGGAGAAAAAAGAATTGACCAATATCTCAAAACAAAAATAGATTTGAATAACTTAGATAGTTTCGTTAAAAAAGTAATGAAATCAAATTAATCATTGAAAACACTAAATTTATGTACTAAAATGAGAATAAAATAGGGATTTCAGATACATTCATACAAAGAATTAATTTTAAAAGAATCAAAAATCACCGCAAACTGATAATACTAGCATGACACATCAAAACTCAAAAAGATATCTTCTTTTCTTATTCTTATGTACTTCATTGGGCATTTTTGCTCAAACTACTTCGATTACTTATGAATCAAACGGAAAAACCCTTACTCTAGAATCCAATAACCCATTTACAAAGTTTATTGGTGAATGGACTTTAAAAGGTGATGATTGGTCACAAAACTGGGGACAGCAAACAGAGCATATTAAAATTCCCGGGCATCATACGGTTTCAACAGGGATCAATACTAAAAACAGCCTTATTTCCATTATAGACGGCCCAGAACCAAACGGTCATATTTTTTGGTCATACAATCCTAACACAAAAGAAGTAGAACATTTGTCTAGTTTTGGTGAAATACGAGCGGGAAAAGGAAAAGGAACCATTGATGATCATGGAAATGTAAGGTTAAAACTGTTTTTTGAAGGCGAACCATCAGGAACGTATAGAATGTACACATATACTTGGCTGGATGATAATGAATACGAACTAAAATCTGTGCAGTTTGATGAAAACAATAACCCAACGGGATTGTTTTACGGTGGAAATTTTATTCGCATAAAAAAGCCCAAAGAGGATCAAGCTATTCAGGAAATAGAAAGCATTTTAAAAATTCTGGATGATCATGAAACACCCATAGCGACAAAACTCAATTGCTTTTCGGAAGATTTAGTTCATATGGCACCAAATAATGAAGCAATCACAAGTAAGAATGATTTATCCTCTTATTTAAAGGAGCAAGACACCTACGGTTATTCAAAAATGCAGCATCAAATCATTAAAGTATCCTCTTTTGAGGATGTCGTTATCATGAGAGGCCAAGTAATTGGCACATTTCATCCAAGTAATGGAACTAAACCAGTGGCATTTAGAACAAAAAACTTATTTGTATTCAAACGGGTTGATGACCAACTAAAGATATGGAAGGTCATTTATAATATGTCTCCTATTAAAAAATAGTGCCCATTAAAGAAGCTAAAAAAGTATAACTGAACTCTTTTGAAGGTAAAATATTGGTTCTGAACCTTATACTAAATACGTGAAAAAAATGTGAATATCTATTCTATATAACCGCTCGGATGGCAGTCAAGAAAATCTATATTTGCCCTCCTAAAAAATATATGATATGAGCGCAACATGGTATGAATGTAAAGTAAAATATAGAAAGACAGATGACTCTGGGGTACAAAAAGTGGCTACAGAACCTTATTTGGTAGATGCAATATCATATACCGAAGCTGAAACCCGTATTAACGAGGAAATGTCTGCTTATATTAGTGAAGAGTTTAAAATCACCAATATAAAAGTGGCCAATTATGCAGAGATTCATCCTTTTGAAAATTCTGATCGATGGTTTAAATCAAAGGTATCTTTAATTGCTTATGACGAAGAGAGCGGTAAAGAACGAAAGTCGAATATGTACTTACTAGTACAAGCCAATGATGTAAAAGAGGCTTTTGATAACACCAATGAAATGATGAAAAATACTATGGGTGATTATACGATCCCTGCCATTGCAGAATCCCCTATTATGGATATATTTCCTTATTTCTCTGGGGATGAAGATGACATGGAGAAAATCGAAAGATTCAATGCGGTAAAAGACTCTGCTCCTGTTGAAATAGAAGATACAGAAGTAGAAGAAGAACCTATAGCAACATTCAATCCCGCAGCACCTGACCCGGTTCCTGTTTTAGTTGGATTTGATGAGGAAGAGTAATATATCAACCCTTCGAGAACCTCAGGGTTCATAGGATTACGAGAGCCTCACTCTTCGGAATTATTTGGAGGACTGAGGCACTCGAAGTCCACTCTCACTTCGACTACGCTCAGTGATCGCTTAATTTTGTTTTTACAATGATCATAATCATCCTTCAACAAGCTCACCCTTCGAGTGCCTCAGGGTTCTTAATATGCTGATTAGAGGTCGAAATACTTTCGAAACCGGAGTCCCACGCTACACTTCTCCCACATACATCCAATGTCCATGTTCTCTAGTGAAAGCAGAATGTTCATGGATCATTTGCATGCCCTTTTCATCATAATAAAATGCCTTAAATTCTACGGTACCTTCAGTATCTTGTGGTGTACCTTTAGAAGTGTGTAGTACTTCCAGTTTTACCCAATTCACAGATTTGGCCCAACGTACGATGTCTTTCTTTTCTTTAGATGATGGTCTGGTAGTACTATGATGACTTCTCATAAGATAATCACCTTTAGCCAGTACAAAAGCACTATACCGTGAACGCATCAGGTCCTCTGCTGCAGCCGCAGTGCTAATATCTTGGTGGATTTTTGCACAACAAGATGTATACGATCTAGGTCTACCACAATAGCAGTTATTCATGTGTGGTTTCCTTATTGTTTTGTTGGTTTATTTTTTGCGTTAATGCTTTTAAGCGCTCTGCCCTAGCCTCTTTCTCTTTTCTGGCTTTATTCTTTTTACGTTGAATTAACTTGGCATGCTTTGCCTTATTTTGTGTGTTCTTTTCTTTTCCTTTTTTTGCCATATGCTACGCTCTTAGTACCGCAACCTACAAATATATTGTGATCAATCCAATATCAGGCATACTTGCTTTCTATAGTCTCAGGGTTCGAGAACCTCACCCTTCGGGTTTGTAGAGGACTGAGGCACTCGAAGTCCTATTTCTTAATAATGTTTAAAAGACGTAAGATGAAGTTTTACATCTTCCATGGTTTCTTTAGTGATCATATAATCATGCCCCATTAAATTAATTTTGCACTGACCATCTTGTTCACATAAAGCTGAAATATGATTGGGATTTATTAAATGTGACTTACCATTTTTATCTATAATTTCCATGAATTCCATAATGCATATTGTTTAGGAGTTATACGTATTCTAAGATACTAAATATGCACGAGATTTCAGTGATTCGAAATGATGATATATATCAGTTTTAAGGAATACAAACAGTACTCTCACTTCGAGAACACTTCGATTGTATTTTGACAAGCTCACCCTTCGAGTGCCTCAGGGTTCGTTCGTAATATGCTCGTTGGGGACTGAGGCTCTCGAAGTCCCGTTTTCACTATTATAGCTACTATCGCACCCTTCGAGTGCCTCAGGGTTCGTTCGTAATATGCTCGTTGGGGACTTAGGCTCTCGAAGTCCCGTTTTCACTATTATAGCTACTATCGCACCCTTCGAGTGCCTCGGGGTTCGTTCGTAATATGCTCATTGGGGACTGAGGCTCTCGAAGCCCACTTTCACTATAGCAATTGTCTCACCCTTCGAGTGCCTCAGGGTTCGTTCGTAATATGCTCATTGGGGACTGAGGCTCTCGAAGTCCACTATCACCACATTATGATGAAACTGAAACTGGGATAACTTGTTCTCTTAGTTGAGCTGAAGGATCGATTTCAACTTGTTGTTGTTGTTTAAGTTCCTTTTTAGTCAAATCACGGGTTAACCAACCGCTTCTGCCTGCTGTAGCAATAGCATACGGAGTTATCCAAAATAGTGTAAAAGCATAAAAAATGCTATAAGGATACGCCCAAAGAGACTCTGATACACTGTGTTTTTTGGCATAAAATAAAGCCTGTATACTCGAAAAAATCAGGATACTTACTAATGTAGAACTGATGAATAGCAATGGATAAGTACAGATAAAAAATATCATGAGTATCGTTGCAGGATATGCCATGGTCATTTTTAACCATTGGTTTAATAACAATATTCTGGTACCGGTTTTGGATTCGTTTCTAAAATTAGTGAAAGCAAATTTACTCATCGCAATATTCTCACGGATATTACTTCTCTCCCAACGAATAAACATCTTGTACAAGTTCTTATAACGCTCAGGGATATTAGTATACACATATGCTTTACGCTGGAACAATACTTTAAACCCTTGTTTTAAAATCATATTGGTCATGGCACGGTCCTCACCTATTTTGGACACTTGCCCCATAAAGGTTTGGCTAATCCATTCTTCGCGACAATTAAAAACCGCTGTTCTGCGATAAGCAGACAAAGCGCCTGGTGTACACAATACAGAACCTAATGTACTTTGTGCAGATCGTATAAACTCAAAACTAAAGGCAAAACTCACATTTAGCATACGTGGTATTAGTCCTTTATCTCTATTTAGAACACGAACATTACCTGCAACTGCTCCACAATCTTCATTTACCACAAAAGGAGTTGCCATAATACGTAGTGTATCTTTTTTGACAATAGAATCACTATCTACGGTTATAAATACATCTCCTGTTCCTAGATTAAATCCACGGTATAATGCATGTCTTTTCCCTTTGTTCTCTGGCTGTTGATAAATCGAAACACGATCACCCAATTCATCTTTAGCTTTTTTCATCCATTGCCAGGTGTCATCCTGACTTCCATCATCTATAGAGATAATTTGTAATTTATCTACCGGATAATCGCTTTCTGCAAGGCTGTGTAGGGTTTTATATACCAATTCACCTTCATTATAAGCCGGTACAATCACTGTGCATGACGGTAATTGTTCATCTGCTACAGGGTTAATCACTTTGTAGCGCAGGTATAAAAACAAGATATATACTATAAAACTAATCTTGATGATTAATAGGGATATTCCTGTTATCATTAAGGTTATACCCCAGGGTGTATTCATTCTTTCTAAGTGAATTTCTTCAAAATAGGGTTGTAAGAAATAGAACAAAGATGCCGCACCAAACAGTAATAGAAATGTTCCTATCAAAATAAAAGTTGATGATGCATTTACAATAGATTTTTCTGAACGATTAAAAAATGTGTCTATTGCTATTGACGTTGCTGTAATCTTAGCAGATTGTGATCCTCTCATGAATGTTTTCTTAATTCCTCCAGAGGATTATCAATAGTAGTACCAATTTTTAAAGACTATTGAATAACAAGGGTTTAAAAAAACACACCATTTTTGAAGTGTGGATTTTCTACACACTAGGGTGATATTTCCCCACTTTTGTCTACAGGTTTGGGGAAATACTCACCCATAGACTCTTCGAAAACCTGGTTCCTGAGCCTATCGAAGGAAAAGGTTTTTCTTCTACATACATATAAATTATGATTTATGCTTATGGTTTCCCGTATCGGACTCTTAAAAGTTACTAGTAAATTGTACTATGATAATATTTAGAATCTAAATGGAATGCCAACATTAAAAGGAATATTAATGATTTTTAATAAAACAACTGACTTTAGTGTCGTTGAGAAAGTGGAATTTATAAAATAAAGAAAAATCATGTTTAACAACTATATAATTTATGTTGGTTTTAATTGTAACAAGATATTGAGAAATGACGAATAAAGTAAATAAAACTACCAAAAAGGACATTGCACATTCACTTGCAAAAGGTGGACTTGGAACTATTCCTGTTATTGGTTCTTTAGCATCTGAAATATTTGGTCTTGTTGTAACTCCTCCACTCGAAAAGAGACGAGCAGAATGGATGAATGAAGTTGCTGAAAAGCTTAAAGAACTTGAAAACAAACAAGAAATTGACTTTGACAAATTGAAAGAAAATGAACAATTTATAGATGTAGTTCTTCAAGCGACAACTTTTGCATTAAAAACAAGTGAGAAAAGAAAAATAGAATGCTTTAGAAACGCAATAATAAATACTGCTCTAGGCGACTCACCCGAAAAGACTAGGAGTCAAATTTTTTTGAATCAATTAGATAAGTTTACAACTTGGCATATTTTGATTTTGGACTTCATTGATAGCCCAAATAAATGGTTTGAAAAAAATAGTAAAACCCCGCCTAGTTTAATTATGGGGAGTTTGTATTCCTTAATAATTGATGCCTTTCCTGAATTAAAGGGACAGGATGAACTTCTAAACATAATTTGGAGTGATTTAGAATCAACAGGGTTTCATAATTCAGGAAATCTTAAAACAATGATGTCGGGAAACGGAGTGTTTAGTAACAGGACGTCTAAAATTGGAAAAGAGTTTATTAAATTCATAACCAAAGACGATAATTAAAACTAATGGTAACACTTTGTAAGAATGTATTAAAAATGCAATTTACAATAAACATTATGAGGTAGAAATAAAAGTTTTGCTTTAAGTAATTTATGAAAAAAAACGATTATAACAGATTATTTAAGCTTTTCCCTAAACAAAGCTGGTTAGTAGAAAAAGAAGAAGAATTAAAAGAGTTGTTATCAAGTTGTAAAAAGCAAGAGTATAAAAATCTAATATTTGAACTACTAGAAGATTTCAGTTTTGTAAATGACACTTTATTTAAGACTTACTTAAATTTAATGGCTGATTATATCATAAATGATTCTGGTTTTGATATTAATACTACACAAATAGTTGGTATGTCAATGGATTCAAGTCCTGATAGTAGTCAATGGGTTATACAACTTCTAAAACCCATTCTAACAAAAAAAGGTTGGAATAATGTGAAAATGTCTAATAATTTTACAAAAGGTGTTAGATTATTAAATAAGGAAGGTTTTAATCAGATCATTTTAGTAGATGAATTCATTGGTTCTGGTCAATCTGTTATAGGAAGAATTGAACACTTACAAAGAACAATAAAACCCGATATAAAGCATGAAATAAAAGCTTGTTTTATTGCTGGAATGGAACATGGTATTAACAATGTGATTAACCATTTTGATGAATTCAAATGTTTTTTACCCTTGAAAAAAGGTATAACTGACAAATATCTAGGAAGCAAATTGGTCGAAGAGCTAAAAACTATGGACATATTAGAAACAGGATTATTACCTCAAATAAATGATAAAGGATTAAGCGAATATAAACTTGGGTATAATAAGGCAGAAACACTATATTCTTCAGAAGGAAATACTCCCAATTCTGTTTTTCCTATTTTTTGGTGGCCATATGATTCAAAAGAGAATTCTAGAAATACTTTACTAATTAGAAATGAAGAAGGGTTAGGATTATGAGAATTACAAAAACAGAAATTAAAATATTAGTTGACTTATATATGTCGGTAGATGGATTAACACCTTATGTGTTTTTTCAAAGGTATAAATACACCCCCACTACAGTTTTTAAATCAACTACTAAATTTCAAAAAAAAGAGTTTATTACAATTGAAAATGATAAACTTATCATTTCGGAAAAAGGTAAATCTTTTGTTGAACAGAATAGATTCATTTATAGCAATGATAAATTCGATAGAATACCATATAATTTCTTGTCAAATAGAATAGGAATAAATGTTCCATATGTTCCAAATTTGAGCAAAATATCAAAAGAAATATTAAATTTATAAAATCAAGGTGATGGTTAAAAGAACTTGCAATTAGAAGGCGTCGTCGCCTTCGCGAATTAAGGCTAGATTTAGCCTAGTCATAAAATGAAAATCGGAGATTTGAATTTTATGACGTTCGCTCAGCAGAGCTGAGACTCACCCACTTAAATGAAACTTTAAGTGGTGTGACACCACTTAAAGTTTCATTTAAGTGGATTAGCTAAAGATAAAGAAAGAAGTCTACCATCACCTTTTTTAAATTATTATGAAGGATAATAAAATTATTAATCAATGGAAAATGTATTTTTCAAATAGAGGTGTTGAAGCAAACCTTCAGGAATCCTATATTAAATTTATTACATTTATATTATCCAAAAATCTACCAATCATTTTTGAATCGGAGCATTTAGCTCAACTTTTAGGTCGTAATGGAGTATATTTAAACTCAGTTGTTCATTCTTCAAATAACCATTATCGAACTTTTAAAATTAAAAAAAGGAGAGGTGGTTCGAGAACCCTTAACTCCCCATATCCAGCTTTATTAGAATGTCAAAAGTGGGTACAAAAAAACATACTTGCTAAAGTTAAAATTCATTCCAGCGCTCACGGATTCGCAAGGAAAAAATCCATTGTAACTAATGCAAAAATTCATATTCAACAAGAACACTTGCTAAAAATTGATTTAAAAGATTTTTTTCCTTCAATTAAGAAAGGTAGGGTTATTGCTATGTTTTGTAATTTAGGTTATCCTACCGAAGTGTCTTTTTATCTTGCGTCTATCTGTTGTTTAGATAATTGTTTACCACAAGGAGCACCAACTAGTCCAACAATTAGTAATATAATAGCTACAAACCTTGATAACAGAATGATTTCTTTTTGTAAGAAATTTGATTTAAAATACACAAGATATGCGGATGATTTAGCAATCTCTGGAAAAAATATACCTCCAAAATTCATTGAATACATTGAAAATATTATTGTAACTGAAAATTTTGAAGTAAATAAAAATAAAATTCAATTGCATAGAGGCAAAGGTAAAAGAATATTGACCGGTGTTTCAATAAATACGAGTACTATTAAAGCTCCAAAAAAATATAAAAGACAACTATTCCAGTCATTACATTTTATTAAAAAGTTTGGTTTAAAAGCTCATATGACTAAATTAAAAATAAGAAATCCTCATTATTTAGATACATTAATTGGAAAGTTAAACTATGTTCTTAGTATTGAACCCGAAAATAGTAAAGCGACAAAGTATAAAATTATGCTATATGAGATTGAAAAAACACGTACCCACAACAACGTGTATAAAGTATAGCCAGTAATTACCGAACCCCACTCCCTGCTTCTCCTAGTCTATGACTATTGGACACAATATTTGTTGTCAAATTATTTTTTGAAACCCATCCCCCGCAACATTCCATCGACTAACGGCATATCCAACATCATGAGCACGTAACATTGACTTTCCAGCACATATATTCATCGACCAACGGCACACCTAACATTATCAGCGCATAGTAATAACCTTCCAGCACACAAGGTTTATCGATCAGCGGTATAGGATAAACGTCCAGCGCAGGGTAAAAAGAAACCCGCGCATTTGGGAGAAGCTTCAGCGGTGCGCTGAGACCCCAACCCTATGCGCGGGTTAGTAATAACAAGGAATTATCTGTAATTACTTACGTTTGTATCTGCTGATGTAGCCTTTAAAACGTTCGGGATCTTTCCTAAACGCATATTTACCCGTATCTCTAATCTCATCAATCGCTTCTTTAAGGTGCGTAAACGCACGATCGCGTACTTCTTTAGCTTTAGAGTTATCCAACGTAGCACCGTTCGCTTTGGCAAGTAGTTCGGCAAGACTATCAGATTTTTGTTCTGCAATATTGAAGCGTCTAAGGTCATATTTTATCTTTTCAAGTTCGGTCACATTGGCTTTACCCAGTACGCTTATATCCATAAGATCCTGGATCATATTGGCATCCCCTTCTCCATCCGCAATGGCACGTACTCGACTCAATAAATCCGGACGTTTACGAAAGGCAAAACGCAAGTCAGCCAATAGGTCATTTCTAAACTCATACGCCTTGGGAGATTCTTTTCTCCATGTTTTTGCAGCTTCTTCCTGGCTATACCGCTCTTTGGTCCATAGGGCTTGTGCATATCTGCATGCTCCAGTACGAACAGGTAGGTCTTTTACATACATATCCCACTCCAGTCCTTTACTCAGTAGTATTTTTTTATCTTCCTGTGCCCAGATAAAAAGATTTTCTGCTTCTTGTACAGTTACATCTACGGGTTGTGATGGTGCTTTTACTAATTCTTGTGATAGCGATTCTAGCACATTTAATTTTGCGTCATAATTCTCTTTTGACATGGTATCATTGTTTTATTTTGTTTATAATGTGCAATGATACATCACGGTAGTTTCATTTTTCGGGACTGCGCAGGTTGAGGCTCTAGAAACCGAAGTTGTCACTCACCCTTCGAGTGCCTCAGGGTTCGGATTCTCATCGGAGGTTGAGGCTCTCGAAACCGAAGCCCCAATATCCCTATAGGCCATCGACAAACCTGGTAACTCATCCAAATCTCCTCGCATCAACGCTTCTTTCTTTGCTCTGGACCAGCCTTGTACTTGTTTTTCTCTGTAGAATGCAGTGTCTATACGATTATACTTCTCGTAGTAAAGTAACTTTACAGGTAATCTTTTCTTAGTATGATTTGCACCTTCCCCATTTTGATGTTGTGCCAATCTCCTTTCTATATCTTTTGTACTACCTGTGTAATAGCTCCCATCATTACATTGTAAGATATACATATAACCTGTCATGCCTTAATCATTTATATTATGAATAAAGTACAATGATACATCAGGGTAGTTTCATTTTTCGGAACTGGGAGAATGTGAGGACTGAGGCTCCCAAGATAAAGTTGAGGGCTGAGGTTCTCGAAGCCCGGAATATGGTAGTTTCGAGTGCCTCAGGGTTCGGGTCCTCATCGTAAGTTTAGGTTCTCGAAGCCCGAATATGTAGCGTCAAGACACTCACCCTTCGAGTGCCTCAGGGTTCGGGTCCTAATCGGAGGTTGAGGCTCTCAAAATAACGCTGAGGGCTGAGGCTCTCGAAGCCCGGAATATGGTAGTTTCGACTACACTCAGGGTTCGAGAGCCTCACCCTTCGAATCATCATTGGGGACTGAGGCTCTCGAAGTCCGTTTTTCACTTGCGGCTACGCACTCTTATTCTTAGAATTATCTTCTGGATTTCGGGTAAGATTTTTGGCCCAGGCAACAGCATCTTCTAGATTTTCAAAACTCTGAAAAATGCTACGCATAAATAATTTTTCTACCAAGGAAGCAATAATGCCCTTGCGGGAATAACTAACAATGCCATATCCTTTTAACTTATAGTCACTTTTGAAGAATTTTATCCAATCACTAGGTTTTACAGAGTACGAATGCACTCGATTAGAAATTAAGACCAACCCTTCTCCTTTTTGATCATACAATTCACTTAGTTCTGCAACAATCGGCTTGGCATGATCATCCCAAGTATATACAATACCCTCGTCGATCTCTGCCACAATAAAAGTATCAAACAAATAATATGTAGCACAGTCGTACCGTCTTTCACTTATAGCGTCATGATAAAAAGCTGAGTTTTTTAAATATCCCATAGCAAAGCATTAATTTCATTCGAAACATCACCAAACATCTCTTTAGGGGGTATGAAGAAGAGAATTAGTAATTGAAGATACTGATTAATCTTAACTTAAACTAAAAAATGATATTTTTTTTGACACTCTATTATCTAAGAAAATTCATGAGTACTAGTCTTAAAATTTTTAGTTGATAATGTCTATAAAATAACTACTTTGTACTGTCCATATATTTAGAATGAATAGTACCGACAAAAAAGACAGCCAAGAACTTACCGAACATTTCTTCAGGAACGAATACGGAAAAATTGTATCTGTTATTACCCGATATATTGGGACTAATGATGTACAAACTGCAGAGGATATAGTCCAAGAAACCCTTTTGAAAGCAGTAGATCACTGGCAACATAACGGTGTACCAAAGAATCCAAAGGCATGGCTATACACCACTGCAAAAAACCATACGCTCAATGTATTAAAACGAAATAAGTATAAAACTGAATATGAATCGCAACTAAAACCAGAGAGTGATCAGCAAGAATTAGAACATCTTGATATTTCTGAAGAGCAGATTAACGATGAACAGCTTAAAATGATGTTTGTGTGCTGTCATCCTTCAATTTCAGAACCTTCACAAATCACCTTGATCTTAAAAATATTATGTGGATTCAGTATTATAGAAATTGCGAATGCGTTTTTTACCACTACCGAAACCATCAACAAACGACTTGTGCGTGGACGAAAACAATTAAGGGAGGCACAGATTTCTTTTGAAATTCCGAAGGACATCACCAAAAGCCTGGATATAGTACTTAAAACGATCTACTTGCTTTTTAATGAAGGATACAGCCCATCTCAACAGAATATAGTAGTGCGATATGATCTTTGCCTTGAATCTATAAGACTGACAGAAATTTTGGTTAACAATAAGCATATTTCTAATACCGCAGATGCTTCTGCCCTATTAGCATTAATGTATCTTAATGTCGCACGTTTTGAAGCACGTAATGATGCTGGTGATCTTATAGAAATGCACAAACAAGATCGCAAAAAATGGAACTTATCCTTGATTAACAGAGGTATCCATTACCTAAATGAAACAACTAAGAACGAGTCACTTTCTATATATCTAATCTTGGCCACTATTTCTGGACATCATTGCATTGCTCCTAGCTTTGAGGAAACCGATTGGACGGCAATATTAATGCTTTATGATAGTCTTTTGGAGCTTCAGGACACTCCTTTGGTGCGTTTGAATAGAAGTATTCCCTATGCAAAAGTAAAAGGAAACACCGCTGGTATTAGACTGTTACAAGAGCTACAGCATACTTCAGATATAGAAAGTCATTATCTTTTTCATGCTACCCTGGCAGAATTTTATATTCAGGAAAACATGAATACAAATGCCCATAAGTCTTTAGAAAAGGCAATTTCGTTATGCACTAATACAAGAGATGTAGCGCTATTAGAAAAAAAAATAAAAAGTGTAATAATTACATAAACTTAATTTAACGCAAGGTATACCTACTCTGAAATAGCTTATATTTAAACATTATAAAATTTCATCAATCAATCTTAAACATTATGAAAAAAGCTTTCTTGATTTTTGCTTCATTTTCCATTTTCTTATCCTGTTCTAAAACTCCCGAACCAGTAACGCCTCCAGATAAAATAAAATTGGTTGAGACGAGCTTGATACCTATAGTCTATATCGAAGGTGATTCTACTTGGACTATCGAAGAACGCATGAAACATTATGGAGTACCGGGTGTAAGTATAGCCGTTATTAACAATTACCAAATCGAATGGGTAAAAAGTTATGGGGTTATGGATAAAGAAACCCAGATACCCGTAACTGATAAAACCTTATTTCAGGCCGGTTCTATAAGTAAACCTGTCGCAGCCTTCGGAGCATTAAAAATGGTTGAGCAGAATAAAATCAGTCTGGATGAAGATATCAATACGTATTTACAATCCTGGAAATTACCAGATAGCGAGTTTACCAAAGAAAAGAAAGTAGCACTAAAACATTTAGTTAGTCATACAGGCGGACTCACCGTACATGGTTTTTGGGGGTATAGTCCAGATCTTCCTGTACCATCTCTGTTAGAAGTACTTAACGGCACACCGCCTGCCAACTCTGCTCCTATTTTTGTAGATAAAACACCCGAAGAAAGTTTTCGATATTCTGGAGGAGGATATACAATCATGCAACAAATGATGATAGATGTAGAGCAAAAAACTTTTCCCGATCTTATGAATACGTTAGTTCTTGATCCTTTGGGAATGAATAATAGTACGTATGATCAACCGCTCAAAGCAGAGCAATTAAAAATGTCAGCCACAGGGTACTTACCAAATGGAGATATGACCAAAGGAAAAAGGCATACATATCCAGAGATGGCTGCAGCAGGATTATGGACAACAGCAGAAGATCTTGCCAAATTTGCTATTAACTTACAACAAAGCTCCAAAGGGGAAAATAATACCGTACTATCACAAGATATGACGAACAAAATGTTAACTCCCTTTATTGAGGATCACATTGGATTGGGAATATTTATTTCTGATTTGAATGGCGAAATTTATTTTGGTCACGGTGGTTGGGATGAAGGATTCTCTAGCGAACTTAAAGCACATAAGGATAAAGGATACGGCGTAGTTGTGCTTACAAACTCTAATCATCCAAGGTTTATTTCAGAACTTATTCAATCAGTAGCACTTACTTATGAATGGGATAATTATGTACCTGTATTTAAAAAAATAAACACTACAGAGGCTGAACTTGAACAAGTAATTGGTCGTTATCGATTGCATAAAGATCGCCTAACTAAGGTATATCAAAAGGGAAATCAACTCTATAAGAAAAGTATGGGAGAGAAACCTTTAGAACTTGTAAAAGTCTCTGACAGTACTTTTGTGAATAGAGACAGTGATAGACAAATTCAGTTTAAAGTGAATACAGATACAGGATTGATGAATGCGCTAATTATCCACCCCGATACCAGAGAAATAGTAGCCACCCTTACTCGTATGGCAGAAGATGAAAAACTACCTATAGAATTTCTAGAAGCCGGTGATTATGACAAAGGGTTACAAGCCTACAAAGAGCTAAAGACGACTGAACCTGAAGCACAAGCGGTACAAGAAAACAATATCAATAGATTGGGTTATCAATTACTAAACAACGATCAGGTAAAATTGGCTATCGATGTATTTCAAGTTAATGTTGCCCTGTATCCTGAAAGTTTTAATGTTTATGATAGCTATGCTGAGGCTTCTATGATCAATGAGGACTGGGATGTAGCCATAGAGAACTATAAAAAGTCTTTTGCTCTTAATCCTGAAAATACAAATGCTACCAAAATGATCGAAAAGATTGAGAATGAGAAAAAAAATAAAAAGGTTGTCCCTATTCCTTAAGCTCGATTGTTGTAAGGGTATAATCATAAAAATATAAACAATGAAAGAATTCATGTTATTTATTAGAAGCGAAGAGCAACCAAAAGCAAACCTTTCGCCAGAGCAATTACAACAACATATCGAGAAAGTTGGTGGATTTATAAAACGATTAACTGAAGAAGGAAGAATGAAATCTGCACAACCCTTGGAAATGGAGGGACGTATACTATCATATAAAAATGGAAAAATCATTGATGGTCCATACAATGAAACCAAAGAAATTATATCTGGATACTATCATTTACTAGCTAAAGATTTAGAAGAAGCAATAGAGATTACCAAAGGTGATCCAAGGTTTGAAGAAGGGATCTGGCGCATAGAAATTAGACCTGTTTTAAAAGTTGAAGGAATAAATTAGGTAATTATTGCAAAACATTATATATCAACTATTTAGAATATTAATACCCTAATAAAATAATAGCTTTATTAGGGTATTGGTTTTAATGATATATTCTACATGCACCTCGCACACAATCGGCTGCAGGGTCACAACAGTCCGTACTAATACGACACTGGAAACATGGGAAAGGTATACTACTTCCTATGAGGAACTTTTGTTCTTTTTTACTAAGGTTTTTGATACCTGGTAATTCTGATAGTCTACGTATCATCTTTCTAGGTTTTAAATGAAATAAAGACACCTTCCAAATTCGCAAACCTGCTCTGGGTTATTGCAATCTGCATCTCTAATACACTCCCAGTTAAGACAACAGCCCTGACCGGTGATATCATGTTGTTCTTTTTTGTTGAGTTTTTTAACTCCGTCTAAGTTTAAAATGTCGTGTAACATAGTATAATAATTTATTGATTAATATACTTTACAAACGAAACTAAGCACACATTCTGTATTACAAATCAGTACTTTAACAATCCATTTTGTTAAAATTATATTTGAACAGTAGCAGCTTAAACTCATGATAGTTGAGTTTCACCAAGGTTCTTCTTTTTTTTAAGAATGATCAATTCTATTTGCCGGATTAATTGACTTTTTCGTAAATTTAAAAAGCACAATCAGTACTTCTCTAACTTAAAACCTACCCTCATGAAAGGACAAATCATGTCGTACCCCCTTACCACCAATGCAATATTAGAATACGGTAACCGAGTTTTTCCAGAACAATCAATAATAAGTCACCTACCCAATAAAACAAGACACCAATACACCTTTGCAGACTTATACAAGCGTTGTAAGAAACTTTCTAATGCACTGGTCAATACGTTTGGAGTTAAACCGGGAGATATGATAGGAACTTTTGCATGGAACCACTATCAACATGTAGAACTGTATTATGCCATTCCTGGGGCGGCGGCTGTTTGCCATACGATTAATATCAGGTTATCAGAGCAGCAGATCGAGTTTATTATCAATAATTCTGAAGATAAAATCATATTTGTTGATGCCTCTATTGCTCCTATGTTGGAAAAAATGGCATCCCTTCTGGTTACTGTAGAACATTTTGTAATCATTAACGCTCCCGATGGTTTTACAACTACCCTACCTAATACGATACAGTATGAAGACTTGTTAAAAGAAGTTTCTGATGATTTTGAATGGATAACCGTTAATGAAAATGACGCATGTGCTATGTGTTATACCAGTGGTACAACAGGTCAACCCAAAGGTGCCTTATATTCACATAGATCTACCTATTTACATGCACTAAGTATTATGTCGCCTAATGCGGGCTGTTATGATGCTAATGATACAATACTTTTAATCGTCCCTCAGTTTCATGTAATGGCATGGGGATTTCCTTATATGTGCTTACTGGCAGGTGCGGCTATGGTGCTTCCGTCTTTAAACCTGCAGGCAGATGCCATCATAGAAATGCTCATAAATGAAAAAATCAATAAAGCAAATGGGGTACCTACCATTTGGTTGGGTGTCTACGAAGCTCTAAAAAAGAACCCTCCCAAAGAAAAATTGGCGCTTGAAGAATATCTTGTTGGAGGGTCTGCCCTTCCACAGAGTCTTATTGAAGGTTTTGAAAGGGATTTTGGAGTTAGAGGTGTGCATGCTTGGGGAATGACAGAAACTTCTCCCTTAGGTAGTATATCAAGGTTACAACCTAAGCACAAGAAGCTTACCACAGCGGCCCAATTAAAAATACGTGCCAAACAGGGTATTGAGATCCCCGGAGTAGAACTTAGAGTAGTGCAGGAAGATGGCTCTATTGCCCCTAGGGATGGTAAAACCGTGGGAGAACTTGAAATAAAAGGCGTCTGGGTGATCGATTCGTATTATAAAACAACGAGTAGAGAAAAGTTTTCTGATGATGGATGGTTTAAAACCGGAGATGTAAGCACTATTGATGCTGATGGTTTTATGGAAATTACGGACCGAACAAAAGATTTAATCAAAAGTGGTGGTGAATGGATATCTAGTGTGGCCCTTGAAATCGCAATAATGGCACACGACAAAGTAATCGAGGCTGCCGTGATTGCTATACCTGATAAAAAGTGGGTAGAACGACCACTTGCTGGTGTCGTATTACGAGATAAGGACAAAAAAGTGACTCCAGAAGAGCTAATCGCATTTTTATCCAAAGACTTTGCGAAGTACCAGATCCCCGAGCATTACGTGTTTCTGGATGAAATTCCGAAAACTAGTGTAGGTAAGTTCAATAAAAAAGAAATGAGGCGCCTTTATGCCGAAGGGAAATTATCTAGATAGGCATAGTTACTTTACCATGTTGCATCAATTCATTTAAGATCAACAAGGTGGTTGGATCCCCATGTTGTGCCAAACGATTAATAACTTCTTCCAGGTGTTTACTGTCCTTTAAGTGAAACTTCATAATAAGGCAGTCTTTGCCAGTAACTCGAGTGCATGATACCATTTCGGGATACTGATCCAAAGAATCTGTAAAAGGTTGAAAATTAATTCTATTAACGCTCATCATAATAAAAGCAGAAAGCGACCAACCCAATTTGGTTGGATCTACATTAGCGGTATAGCCCATGATCAACTCTGTATCTTCCATGCGCTGTACACGTTCTGCAACAGCCGAAGGCGATAGTCCTACTTCTCTGGCTATTTGAGCAAAAGATAAACGTGCATTCTCCTGTAATAGCTCTAAAATTTTCCAATCTAATTCATCTTTAACCATAATCAAGGGTGTTTTTTAAACAAATAGATATATTCCTTTGAAGAAACAAAGATATACCATTGTTTCCATTTAGAAATACTATATATAACACATAATTTTGACTTCATAAATCATGTAAATAACTACTTTATGTTTGGAATTTTGAATTTTTGGGCTTTTGTATTAGCGGGAATACTACTTAATATTACTCCTGGTGTAGATACTATGTATATTTTAGGGCGTAGCATTTCCCAAGGAAAAAAATCTGGGGTTGTTTCTGCTCTTGGAATAGCTTCCGGAGCATTCTTACATTGTCTATTTGCTGCATTAGGCTTGTCAATACTTTTAGCAAAATCTGCACTAGCTTTTAGTTTTGTAAAATACGCCGGGGCTGCTTATCTAATATATCTGGGTATTAAATCACTGCGATCAAAATCAATACCGCCCGAATTGTTAGAAGAAAGTAAAACCACACAGTATCATTCTAAAGTGTATCTATCTGGTGTGTTAACCAATCTTCTTAATCCAAAAGTCGCTCTGTTCTTTCTGGCATTCTTACCACAATTTATCGATCCTAATTATGCTACAAGTGCCCTGCCCTTTCTGATTCTTGGGTTAACTTTTGTTACTACAGGAACAATATGGTGTTTATTATTGGCTGTCTTTTCGGCAAGGATGGCAAGTAGAATAAGAAAATACCCTAAGGTGAAAACGTGGCTTGATAAAACCACGGGAGTTCTTTTTATCTTTTTAGGAATACAATTAGCTTTGAGTAAGAAATAAAACCAACTATGCACATAGAAAATTCAACGATAACAGATAGTACTACAATATTAGAATTATATGATCATGCAATCGCATATCAGTTAAAAAAGGATGCTGTACACTGGCCTAAGTTTACAGTAACAGATATCAAAAAGGAAATTGATGCCCAACAACAATGGAAAATTACAATTGATGGTCAAATCGCTTGTGTATGGATGACTACTTTTGATGACCCATATATCTGGGGAGATAAAAACAAGGATCCATCTGTATATATTCATCGTATTGCTACTAATCCTATATTTAGAGGGCATCATTTGGTAAAAAAGATAATCGCTTGGGCACTTGTTTTTGCTAAGGAACAGCAAAAAAACTTCATTCGTATGGATACTGCAGGGCATAACGAGGGACTAATTGCTTATTATACAAGTTGTGGGTTTAATTTTTTAGGGTCAAACCCTCTAAAAGATGTAACTAATTTACCGGTACATTATCACAACACACGCGTTTGTCTTTTTGAGATGGAAGTTTAGACTAATGTAACAACTTGTACCTCTATTCGTCTGAAATGTATATTACAAAAGACGAAACCAATGAATATATTACAAAAATCTGCAGGTATTGCTGCTATTGTTGAGGCTCATATTTATATCATCGCTTTTATTTTTTATGGCGCCATATTAGAATATCCTCCCACAAATGCAAGTGTAACACAAGAGCTTGCTTTTCTATCTGATAACCATTTAGCTTTTTATATAATGGATCTTATAGGATATGTCCTATTTGGTATGCTGCTTGTTGTGTTAGTCCTTGCGGTTCATAAACGTTTGAAAAAACATACTCCAAACCTTTCACAAATTGCAGCTATCTTTGGTTTTCTTTGGGCAGCACTTGTAATTACTAGCGGAATGATTTCTAGCGTAGGATTAAATGAGGTTATAGAACTCGGTAATGAAAATCCTGAGAAGGCTATGATGATTTGGTCCACTATCGCTATTATTACTGAAGGAATAGGTGGCGGAAATGAAATTGTTGGTGGTGTTTGGGTTCTACTTTTAAGCATTGCGGCTTTACAAGGGAAAAATCTACCAAAACCTCTGATATACTTGGGGATACTGGTTGGTACGACAGGTATATTAACCACTTATCCTGCCGATATATTTACCGAGATTTTTGGGATAAGTCAAATCATCTGGTTTCTGTGGCTTGGGGTTTATATGTTACAAAACACATCAAATTCAGTAAGAAATAACGTATGATTTAATAAAATCATAATGTTTGCTAACTTTAATACTAGCAAAGGACATATAGTTATGTTAGAAGATATCGTACTAAAACTAGCAACAATAAAAGATCTACCGGCAATGCAAGAAGCGGGAAGTACATTGTTTGACTATGATGTAAAACCGAACAGAGCAAAAGAGTTTCTAGCCGACCCCAGACACCACCTGGCCCTAGCCTATTATCATGATGTTATTATCGGAATGGCATCAGGGTTTCATTATGTTCACCCAGATAAAGAACCAGCTCTTTTTGTAAATGAAGTAAGCGTAGTCGAGGAATATCATAATCGAGGAATAGGTCGTAATCTGGTTACATATCTATGTGACTATGCCAAAAACAATCTTGATTGTACTGAAGCTTGGATAGCAACAGAAAAATCAAATATCCCGGCACAAAAAGCATATCTCGCAGCAGGTGGTAAAGAAGATGAAGAATCTATTGTGCTGTATACCTTTGATCTTACCGTATAATATGAGTATTCTAGTTTTCTAATACTTAAAAGATTCTTAAAAAGATTATAAATATATATCTCCGGACAAGTTTTAGGTTTATTTTCAATTAAAAAATTTAGAAGAGGCTGAGTTTTTTACTAAATTGTATGCAATTGATTTAAAGCACTTTAGTAAAACCAAACTAACGGACTTATCGTATGTCTTCAAACGCTTCTATTGCCATTCGTTCCAAAGGATTTGCAAAAACTTTACGTACAGATAGATGGTGGTTGTATCCCGGCCTTGTTGTTTTTGGTCTTACCAGCTTCTTGATTTATGGATTCTGGTCTGCATGGCAGGCTGATTTTTATTGGTACAGTGCAGGACAAGTAGGGTTTGGGGGGTATTTGGCTCCTTTTTATTCTCCATTACTTTTTATCAAAGAAGGAGTAGCTGGTGCTGCGCCAATAGAGCATGCCTTGTTTGGAACATGGCCCACTTGGTGGCCTAGTTGGATTCCTCCTTCCCCATCATTACTAATCCTTGCCATTCCAGGGATTTTTAGATTCACTTGCTATTATTACAGAAAAGCATATTACAGAGCATTTACCGGAACACCTCCGGCTTGTGCTGTTGGTGCATTACCTAGAAAACGAAAATCAGGTTATAAAGGAGAAACAGGGCTTATGCTTGTACAAAACCTACACCGCTATGCCATGTATTTTGCTATGCTTTATATCCTTGTCTTCTTTTATGATGCCTATTTATCATTTTTTAGAGGTGGCGAATTTGGTGTAGGAGTCGGAAGCATTTTATTATTAGGAAATCCTATTTTATTGGCCTGCTATTCTTTTGGTTGTCATTCAATAAGGCATCTTTTAAGCGGTAGTAGAGATTGTTACTCATGTAGTATGAGCGGAAATATTGCTCATAAAAATGGAAAGATCGTTGGCTGGCTTAACAAACGGCATGAGCTGTTTGCATGGCTTAGTTTGGTTTGGATAATGATTGCAGATTTCTATATCCGTATGGTATCCATGGGATATATAACTGACCTCAATACCTGGGGATAGGTGAAATAAAAAAACGAGCATGTTAGATATATCAGAAATAAAAACCATTGAGCATGATGTGCTTATTATTGGTGCCGGTGGAGCCGGACTTAGTGCAGCTATCGAGGCTTCATCCCAAGGAATGAGTACGGGCATTGTGATGAAATCTTTGTTAGGCAAAGCACATACTGTAATGGCAGAAGGCGGAATGGCAGCCGCATTAGCAAATGTAGATGAACGTGACCACTGGAAAATTCATTTTAGAGATACCATGCGAGGAGGAAAATTCCTAAATGTATGGCGCATGGCCGAACTTCATGCAAAAATTGCCCCCAAGCGTGTACGCCTTTTGGAAGAATGGGGAGCTGTTTTTGATCGCACAAAGAACGGATTGATTAACCAACGTAATTTTGGCGGTCATAGATATCCAAGGTTAGCCCATGTAGGCGATCGAACAGGGTTAGAAATGATCAGAACATTACAGGATCATGGCATTCATCAGGGAATTGAGACGTATATGGAATGTACAGCTCTGGATATGCTCAAAAATGAAAAAGGAGAAGTCTGCGGGGTAGTTTGCATGTGGCGCGAAACAGGAACCTTTACCATATTCAAAGCTAAGTCTATAATATTTGCTACCGGAGGTGGTGGAAAAGCTTGGGATGTCACATCAAATTCCTGGGAATATACAGGAGATGGTTATGCCATGGCATACGAGGCTGGAGCTGAACTTATGGATATGGAATTCAACCAGTTTCATCCTACAGGGATGGTCTGGCCATTATCGGTAAAAGGTATTTTAGTTACTGAAAGCGTTCGAGGTGAAGGCGGAATCCTCTTGAACAGTGAAGGAACCCGATTTATGTTCAATTATATTCCTGAACGATTTCGTTCAGAAACTGCCGATTCCAAGGAAGAAGCTGCACGGTGGCTTGCAGGGGATCCTGATGCCAGGCGACCTCCAGAATTACTTACACGTGATGTCGTTGCACGAGCAATTAATGAAGAAGTTAAGGCCGGGAGAGGCTCAAAGCACGGAGGTGCATACCTTAACATAGCTACTCAGCGATCTGCCGAGGATATTAAAAAGAAATTGCCGTCCATGTACCATCAGTTTAAAGTTTTGGCAGAATTAGACATTACCCAAGAGCCAATGGAAGTTGGTCCTACTTGTCACTATTTTATGGGAGGAATACGCGTTGATGCAGATACGACTATGAGTTCCGTTCCTGGATTGTTTGCCTGTGGTGAATGTGCTGCTGGAATGCATGGTGCTAATCGTTTAGGGGGTAATTCTTTATCTGATCTGCTCGTTTTTGGATATTTATCAGGTAAAAATGCCGCTGAATACGCCAAAAAAGTTACAATACATTCAGAAATTGATGAAGAACAGGTTAGTAAAATAATTCAAAATGCAACTAATATTTTAAATCGCGAATCCGGGGCCAATCCATATCTTTTGCATGAAGAACTAGAACAAAACATGCAAATAAATGTTGGGATCATAAGAACAAAAGATACTCTAGAAACCGGAATTAATAGGTTAGAAGGATTTAAGGAAACGTATAAAAGTGTAAAGGCTAAAGGAACCAGTCAGTTTAACCCTGGTTGGCATGAAGCACTAGGATTACGTAATCTACTAATAACATCTGAAGCCGTTGCCCGTGCTGCTTTGTTGCGAGAGGAAAGCCGAGGGGCACATACTCGTGCTGATTTCCCTGGAGAACAAAAGGATTGGCTTAAGTACAATATTGTATCTACCAAAGGAGATGACGGAAAGATGCAGCTTAGGAAAGTAGAACGCCCTATCCCGGATGCAGATTTGGAACGGATTGCACAATCATCCATTGAAGACCTTGAAATGGAAATTGCTCAAGAAAGAAAAAAAGAGAAAGCTTAATTGTTTAAATTAATAAGCAGGAATAATTACAACTTCTAATTCGAAAAATATGACACTACGTAAATTTCAGATCTACAGAGGAGACCAGGAAACTGGAACGTTGATAAATTTCGAAACAGAAGTAAAAGAAGGAATGGTAGTCCTGGACGTAATTCATAAAATTCAGGCCGAACAAGCCAATGATTTAGCGGTTAGATGGAACTGCAAAGCCGGAAAATGTGGATCTTGTAGTATGGAAATTAATGGAAAACCAAAATTATCCTGTATGACTAGGATGAATGAATATAGTCCTGATGAAACTATTACTATAACACCCTTAAAAACTTTTCCGATTATAAAAGATCTGGTAACAGATGTTTCCTGGAATTACACCCAAAACAAAAGAATAAAACCAGTTAAATTGGCACCCGAGGCAAGGACCGAAAAGGGATATGTGATGTACCAGAAAGATGTGGATCGTGTTCAGGAGTTTCGGAAGTGTATTGAATGTTATTTATGCCAAAATGTATGTCACATACTACGTGATCATAGTAAAAAAGAGGCATTTATTGGTCCTCGATTTATGATTCGCGTGGCTAGTTTGGAGATGCACCCCTTGGATATAGAAGATAGAATTCCCGAGCTTAAAAAAGAATTCGGTTCTGGGATGTGTAATATTACTCGCTGCTGCACTGATGTATGTCCCGAGCATATTAATCTTACTGATAATGGTATCATCCCACTAAAGGAACGTGTAATAGATCGATATTATGATCCGGTAACCATAATTGGACGTAAAATATTTGGTAAGAGAAAGAAGAAACTCCCCCCTATTAAGCCTTAAAAAAGTGCAACATAAAGTTTAATTTTGAAAATACTTGGACTAAACATCCAAAAATGGCTGCATCTGATCTTCTTCAGGAGAAGGTTCTAGTTTAAATTCCTGAATTCCTCTAACACATGCGTTCCACCTTAAAATTGCATCTTGATTATCTTCAGGATGCATCCTTTCGGCTTTTTCAAATAACTCCATCGCATTTCGATAGTATTCGTAAGCAATATATCTAACTCGCGGTCTAGATCGCTTTAATATAGCTTTCCCCGAACGCTCTTCTATAATACCGCGATAATAATATCGTTGATATTCGTCGGTTAATTGGTCGCATAATTCCTTTGCTTCAGAGTAATAAGAACTATTTTCCGCATCAAATTGATCAGTAATAGCAAGAATAAGGTGTAAAATTGCTTGTTGATTATCTGGTTCAACTGTAAGAACGTCTCTACAAATACTTTTTGTCTGCCAAGGTTCATTTAATAAACGGTAGTGTTTTGCCTTGGTTATAGCCTTAGGAATAGAATCTTTGGAAAGTGGTTTGAATTGTGTCATATCAAAAAAATTAATCAATTACCGAAATCATCTGGAACATCAATATACAAATTTATTAGCGGATATTATGCAAATGAATTCCCATATTTTCTTTGATCATAACATTGTAACTTACTGATTGTTATAATGATGTATATACAAAGCAAAGAAGAATATGGTATGAGCAAGAAAGAAATGCTACTTCTTATAATCTATCTCTAATGAATAAAAACAATAGACCTTCAATATAATAATAAAGAAAACATTAATTTTGAAACAGTAACACAATTATTTAGTTTGGCTTTTATAAGTATTACACCAATATCATTGTATTTTTATCTTTCAAGAACAGAATAAACCTAAAGAAAACATTTAACCAATTAAGAATAACCACTTCAAATGAAATACATCCTTAACACCCTTCTATTAATACTGTTATTTACCTCATGTGCAAAACAGAAAGTAATATACAATAGTTACAAGGACTACCCTACTCCTATAAAAACAAATCTTTGGCTAGACTACAGTAAAGAATCCACAACATTTAAAATGTGGTCTCCTACTGCAGAAAAGGTACAATTGCATATATATAAAGAAGGAAACGGTGGAGAACCAATCCAAACCTACCCAATGAAAGCTGCTAATGATGGTTTATGGATTAAAAAGCTAAATGGGGATCATAACGGCACTTACTATACGTATCAAATAATGATTAATAACAATTGGCTTGAAGAAACTCCTGGTATTTATGCGCAAGCGGTTGGAGTTAATGGGCAAAGAGCAATGGTTTTGGATATAGAAACTACTAATCCAAAGAATTGGGAACAAGATAAAGGCCCAGCTATTACACATCCAAATGAAGCTATAATCTACGAACTGCATATAAGGGATATGACAATCCATCCTCAATCTGGATCTACAAAACCTGGAAAATATTTAGGTTTAGTAGAAAATGGAACGATAGGTCCAGATAGTGTTGCTACCGGTATTGATCATATCAAAGAAATGGGAATTACTCATGTACACTTGTTGCCAACATACGACCACTACTCTATCAATGAGACTAAATTAGATAGTGCACAATTTAATTGGGGATATGATCCACAAAATTATAACGTTCCTGAAGGTTCTTTCTCTTCGGATCCATATAAAGCCGAAGTGAGAATAAAAGAGTTTAAAGAAATGGTAAAAACATTTCATGACAATGACATAGGTGTTATTCTGGATGTTGTTTATAATCATACCGGAAGAACTGAAAATTCTAATTTTAATCTCGAATCACCTGGATATTACTACAGACATTGGGAAACAGGTAAACCATCTGATGCATCAGCATGTGGAAATGAAACAGCATCTGATAAGAAGATGATGCGTAAATTTATTATAGAATCTGTGGCATATTGGGCCAAAGAATATCACTTAGATGGTTTTCGTTTTGACCTAATGGCTATACATGATATAGAAACTATGAATGCCGTTGTTAAAGCAGTAAAGGAAGTAAATCCTAATGTTTTTGTTTATGGCGAGGGCTGGACAGCAGCAGACTCCCCTCTTCCCATAGAAAAAAGAGCGCTCAAAAAGAATACTAAAGAAATGCCTCAAGTAACAGCATTTAGTGATGATATACGTGATGGATTAAAAGGTTCTGTTTTTGAAGAAAAAAGTACTGGATTTGTAAGTGGTGGCTTGGGTACAGAGGAATCTGTGAAATTTGGCATTGTTGGATCAATTACTCATCCTCAAATTGATTATACCTCAATTAATTATTCTGATGCTTATTGGGCAAACGAGCCTTGGCAATCTATGTCATATGTATCTTGTCATGATAATCATACTATTTATGATAAGCTTAAAGTATCTAGAAAGGATGCTAGCGAAGAAGAAATCATTGCCATGGATAAATTGGCCAATGCCGTTGTAATGACTTCTCAAGGAGTTGCTTTTATGCACGCAGGAGCAGAAATGTTGCGAACTAAAAATGAAGAACACAACTCATATAACTTGCCAGATGCCATTAATCAAATCGATTGGAACTGGAAAGTTACGCATGTAAACGTTGTAGACTACTACAAAAATCTTATTGCATTACGAAAAGCACATCCGGCATTTAGGATGACTACCGCAGATCAGGTACGATCAAATCTGGAATTTAAAAAGATAGAAACAGGATTAATTAGTTATCAAATTAGTAATAATGCTAATAATGATGATTGGAAGAATGTATTTGTGATTTACAATGCTAAAACAAAACCAATAGACTATAAATTAGACGGAGAATGGCAATTAGCAGTTATCGGAGATGATTTTGATCTGGAAGGAAGTAAAACAATAAAAGGTACGATTAAAGTTCCTGCAATATCAATGATGGTATTGTTTCAGAAATAATAGTTTTTTTTACTTGAAGACTAATGAAGTAACAAAAAAGAGCAACACGTTGATTCGTGTTGCTCTTTTATATATCAAGGAAACTTTGCTTAAAAAACGAAGCTTAATTTTCAACAATTAGTTGATGTACTTCATTACTGTTTTCATAAATAATTTTTAGAAAATAATTTCCTTTTTTCAAATAAGATATATCCAGTTTTAGTTTGGATGTAATTCCAACATGTTCTTTTGACGTAATAAGCTGACCAAAATTATTGTAGATTTCTACTCGGAAATTTTCGTTGCTATCATATAGTTGAGTAGTTGAATTTAAAACTTCTGATCCTATCGCATAGTTTTTGGTTTTTCTTTCAATAAATATTTCCGAAGATGATGGATTGGGATAAAAAGAGTATTCTCCCTCTCCTCCTCCAGATCCTCCACTACAATCTAGGTATTCAACCTCGTAACCCGCCCATTCTCCAGTTCCACATGCATTAATGGCTCTAGTCTCAAAAACATAAAATCCTCGGGGATAAGGTATATAAGAAATTTCTCCTGAATCACTAAAAGTACGCGATGGTGAATACACTACATTTAGAGCCGGCCAATTCAAAAGTCGTATGTTATAGGTGGTACCTGGTAGTTTTGGATAAATATCAAATCTGTTACCATAATGACTTGTACAGAAGTAACCTTCATCACCAACACCATTAGTGAATATTACTTCGTCTATAGGTTTACCAATCATTATCGTTTTAGAAATCGTCTGAGCCCCACACAAAGCACCATTTATGTCAATAGAAGCAATTAAGTTGGCTCTACCATCACCAGAAGCACTACCTCGTACAGTAACTGTCTGTGTTCCTTGTCCTCCAATTATAGTGAGCAAACCATTTGTAGACCAGGTTATATTGCCTTGAAGCTCAGAATCAAGAGTGTAATTTTCTATATCAGAATTACAAATTAAATTCTCGCCTGTTATATTAATATTATCAAACCGAAATAAACAATTAGAATTAGAATTGATATAATTATTAATTCTATTAATAGAATTGTTAGAAAAATAGATAGGAATTTGTTTATCTCCTTGACACATAACACTAGCAGTGGGGCCACCGCACAAAATGCCATCGCCATGTACACCGTTTAGGTTATGCCCAATCTCATGACCTAAAGTCCTAAATGCCGCAAATCGATCTACTGTATAACTTGAAGAGCTACTTTGTCTACATACGGTTCCTATTCCTGACGCTCTCCCTAATAGAGTACCCAAGTTTTTACCAGTAAATAATTCAACCAAATCTCTTTCTATGTTTCCAAAAGTACTTTGCCAGGTATTAATAACTTCATTAGTAATCGTAGCCGCATTTGTAGAGGCATAAGGATCTGAAACTGTGGTCCAAACATTTTGAAACACAATTACTATTTCCATATTAAAACTGTTTGCATATACTCCTTGAATATTATTAAATTCTGCAAGTATTCTAGTATTAGAATTGGCTCCGTAAGCCTGAAAATACTCGAAATCAGCATCTGTTGCTACTTCTAAAATCAGGCAGTCTGTTGTAATTTTTTCAGAAGTAGTATTGTTGAATTCATTTTCAACATTTCCTGAAAGATTTGTGGTACCACAAGTTCCTTCTTTTTCAATTAAATCATTGATATTATATAGAATAAGTAGGTTTTTAGATACTTGTTTATCTGTTATATAATTATGCAATTGATCAATGACCAGAAATCCTGAATCAGATTCTATTATGCCGTATATAAAATCACTTGTAATAGTAAGTCTCACCATTTCTCCACTTTTTAAAGTGCCTTTATAAGTGTCACAAGCTGATTTTTTAGCGATACGTTTTTTGGTATTTGTTGTAGACTCAAATTCTTGATAGGTTCCTGACCTAATTTCATTCTCCTGAAGGAACATTTCTAATAATTGGGTTTGATCAACTTTTAAATTGATAGAAGATGATTTTTCATTTTTTAAAATGTCATTCAGTTTCTTGAGATCGATTTCAAAAAGATCATAGTTTTTAATTTTTTGATTTAATTGATTCTTATTTTTTTGTTGAATAGTAACAGAAGTACTTTCTATCGTATGCTGTGCGATAATGCGATCAAAATACAATGAAATAGAGGTCAGAACTAGAAATAAAATAAAGATTCTTTTCATGATGTGTAATATTTATTAAGGTTAATATTCTAATATCTATTGTATTCGTAGAAATAAATCTTAAAATCACATCTGTACCCTTACATTATAATAAAACAAGCCAGTTTTTTAAAACTTGCTTAATTCAAAAATATATAACAAGATGACCAGAAAAACAGTTTCTGATACAATTTTGTAATTATAAAAATAAGCATTTGAGTAGAGATTTTTTAGATGTAAACAAGTATTCTTCAAAAGTTTATGATTTTAATATATTGTTGCATGTGCTTATCAATTTATTCTAGCTAAGAAAAGGGAATAAATTTCATTTAGATTATTGAATTTAGAAGGTATTTATAAGCGTAATGAAATATTTTCGTTTAAGAAAACAGGTCTCAAAACAAAATAAATTCTAAAACTATTGGTTATTAAGGCATAAGACTTTATGAACTAAAAAGCATAAAATATGGAAAGAATAACGAGATTAGTTAGTATTGCATTAGTTTCAATAGTATTCCTTTATTGTTCAGATAACGATGATAATGCTCCTGATCCAGACCCAAATCCCAACCCCGTGGATGCCACAACAACATTAATTAGTACGCTCAGCGTTCCTTGGGAATTGATTTGGGGACCAGATGATTTTCTATGGGTTGCAGAACGTAATGGAAAAATAAGTAGAATAAATCCCGACAGTGGTGAACAATTTGATGTTTTAACAATTAGTACTGTTGCCCAGGTGCAGGAAAGTGGATTGCTTGGTATGGTACTTCACCCAGATTTTGATACAAATCCTTTTGTATATGTGGTATATACCTATGATGGAGCTAGTGGGTTACTAGAACGATTAGTTAGATTCACCTATGAAAATAGTACATTATCAAATG
Organism: uncultured Aquimarina sp.; assembly: GCA_947500545.1. Taxonomy (GTDB): domain Bacteria; phylum Bacteroidota; class Bacteroidia; order Flavobacteriales; family Flavobacteriaceae; genus Aquimarina. Next base: position 763,153 of record CANMSO010000001.1, read on the forward strand.
AAACAACTCTAATTGATAATATTCCTGCAAACTCTGTTCATAATGGTTCTCGCCTTATTATCACGCCAGATTTGCATCTTTTTATGAGTACTGGTGATGCTGGAAACACAAACCTTTCGCAAGACACAAGTTCTCTTGGAGGTAAAATTCTTAGACTAAACTTAGATGGTAGTATTCCCAATGATAACCCTATAACAGGAAGTTATATATACAGCTATGGGCATAGAAATCCACAAGGACTTACACTACATCCTAATGGAAATTTATATAGTTCTGAGCACGGGCCAAGTTCTGATGATGAAATAAATCGCATTGTAGCAGGCGAAAATTATGGTTGGCCAGAAGTAAGAGGTGTCATAGATACTCCAAATGAAGAAGCATTTGCTGCAAGTACTAATGTTGTAGAATCTATTTTTAACTGGACTCCCACTATTGCCCCTTCTGATTTGGTGTACTATACAAGTGATCGAATTCCGGAATGGACCAATAAGCTAATCATGACCGTTTTAAAAGATCAAAGATTAATCGCGCTTACCCTAAATGGTGATGGCACTGCTATTACAAATGAAGAAGTGTTTTTTGATGGTACTTTTGGTCGTTTACGTGATATAACTATTTCTCCTACCGGGCGTGTATTTATTGCTACAAATGGAAATTCTTATGGGGATACGAGTAACACACATCGTATTATAGAAATTAATCGAATTGAACCTTAATGTAGAAAACCAACAAAACGACTTGTTTTGAAACAATATTGGTTTTTTGTAACTTAGAAAAACTTATAAATTTGTTAAACCCCATGTTCAGTAATTTCTGAATATGGGGTTGTTTTTCATTTAAGAATGTTCAAAAAACATAATATGCAACATAATTTTTTTATAAGCCATTACAGTGGTGATCAAGATCTGGCAAAAATTATTGGAAATACGCTATCAAGAGTATCACTTGGGCAAATAAACCCATGGTTTTCTTCAGATAAATCATCTTCGGGGGGCTTGCTTCCCGGAAATATCTGGTTAAATGAGATAATAGAAAAACTTAACAAGAGTAAAGCGGTGGTGGTAATATTAACACCAAACAGTGTTGACAAGAAATGGTTGTATTATGAAAGCGGTATAGGTGAGGCAAATGAGGATTGCGAAGTAATTCCTGTATGTGTTGGTATTGGTTTTGATCAAATTAGTTTTCCCCTGGCTATGTATCAATGTTATCAATTGGCAGATTATGAAGCATTAAAACAATTTATCAATAAGCTATTAAAGAAATTTGAAATACAATTTGATGAGGAAATGGCTAAACCTATTTTGGAGAAAGCAGTTTCTAGTATATCCAGTAAAAGTTGGGATGATAAACCAATACAAAGTGAAGAAAAGAAGTCGAATACTGATTCATTAATCAATGATTTAAAACAACATATTGATAAAAGATTTATTGATTTGATGGACTACAAATCTGGTGATAAAGAAAAAGATAATTCAAAACTTTATGGTACATATAGCATCCCTATAAAAGTTAGTTTTCCAGAATTTACAGGAACACATTATTTAGAAATTTATGCAACTGATACTGTTCAGCAAGTGTATGACAGGGTGTATTTTCTGTTAAAAGATCATGTAAAGCCATTTACATACATGCAGGACTGGATACTACAAAATCCTCAATTAAAAATGAGGTTAGTTCTAAGAGAAATAGGTCGTTTTATTCCTGCTAAATACGTTTTTGCGCCTAATTTTGAGTGGGAAGCGATTAAATTAACAACACCTTATAGCGGTCTAGATAGTAATAACAATAGAGATGAATGGTATTCTTAATTTTCCCAGGGATCTACACTACGATGACCTTTTAAAACAGATAATATACTATATGGTTATGTGAGATTTTTCCGAATTTGATGTAAACTTAAGTAGTGTTGTATACACATATTCTTCAAAAAGTATATCTTTAAAAAAACTTTCTATGGAGACTTTAGAAATAGAAAAATTTGAAGAGTTATTAGAAGCTTTTGAAAGTCAAAAAGCGGGGCAAAACTTCGTGTATCGTGGCGTTTCCAATATATCATACGATCTCATAACTTCGCTGGGGCGTTGTGAGTCTGCAATGGGAAAACCTATTGACCGTTTAGAGGCCAGGTTAATAAAATTATTTAAAGAATCATCTATTCCATATCTAGAACATAAACCCAATAATGAGCTAGAGTGGCTTGCAGTAGCACAGCACTATGGTTTACCAACCAGATTACTGGACTGGAGCTACAACCCCCTTGTGGCAACTTATTTTGCTGTAGAATCAAATCCCAATATAGATAGTGCTATATACATACTCTCTGGATGCTCTACAATACAAACACCAGATAAGACAAGTCCATACAAGCTAGATAGGGTTTATAAGTACCGGCCACCGTATATTTCTGCTAGAATCCAAAATCAAGCTGGATTATTTACGGTTCATCATGAACCCGATACTCCTTTTGAGCATGATAAGCTAAAAAAAGTGCTTATTCCTATGCATTTGAAGTCGATTATTAAGAAAACTCTTTTTAAATACGGAGTAAATCAACGATTGTTATATCCAGGACTAGAAGGTGTTGCTAGAGATTTAAAATGGTTGGAAACAAAGATGTATTAAGTGAATTGACATACTGGTATCTTTTGTGAATAAAAATTTATTTGGAAAAATTACGGGTTTTCCGTAGTTTTAGACTCCCCATTTTTAAACTGATGACTTATGCACAAAATTACCCTTGAGCAACAATTCAATGCTCGCCAACTTGATCTTAAATATAGCGATATCTGGAATCGCGGTATCCATCTATTTACCATAGATGATAAAAATCGAGACTTTCAGTATAGTATTTTTTATATAGACCTTTTATTCGCAGAGGTTATTTATAATAAGCTAACAGGAGATATTATTACAATCAAGAGTTTTAGTGACAAAGCTAAAATAATGTATTACCTAAGAGAGGATTTTTCTTAATTAATGTTTTTTAAGGTAGATAAGACCAAGATTCTTTATAGCTTTTTATATTGAATAGTTACCTGCTGCGATACAGTATATTTAAAATTAATCCAGTAATGACTAATAATGTACCTAGAAGACCTAAGACGGGGTAAGAATCAGAAAACCAGAAAACTCCAGCTACCATGGTGAAAATTACTTCTACATATTTTAATGACACCACTTTATTTGTGGCTTGAGATTGAAAAGCTTTAGTCATAAACAATTGTCCAAAATATCCAAAAACCCCAAGACTTAATAATAGTATCCATTCTACTCCAACGGGCCTTGTCCAATTAAATATCGATAATAATCCTCCCACTGTCACAGATATCCACATGAAGTAATTTACAATAACTACTGGATGATCTCTTTGTCCTATCTTATTAATTAGAACATATACTACACCACTAAAAAGTGCAGAAGCGAGAACCAATAACAATCCAAAAGAGTCAATATTGGGGTCGAATCCTTTAATCATCAATACTCCCCCAAATGCCATTAGAAAAAACAACCATTGTATTGGCTTAACACGTTCCCTAAGAAATATTACGGCTAAAATTGTAGCAAAAATTGGTGATATATATCGCAATGATACTGCAGAACCTATAGGTAGATAGTTTACAGACATAAAAAATAAGCCCATAGAGGTTACACCTGCTAATCCGCGATAGATCAGTAGTTTTTTCTGATTACCAAGAATGGGGATTTTATGCCACATAAGGTAACTCATTGTGAAAAATAAAGAACCAAATGCCCTAAAAAAAACTAATTGTCCGCTGCCAAAATGGGATAAATACTTTACTATTAAGTTCATTGCTGTAAAGGAAACAGCACTTAGAAGCATGAAGTATATCGCTTTTTTCATTTAGTAATAGTTAAGAGCATAAATAATTAGAGATTAAGTCTAAATGTTTTTGCTAACTGATTGGCTTGTTTCTCGGGTATTCCCGCTTTACTTGCATAATCATTCCAGTTTGCGATAACACTAGTTACTTGTTGTATGGCTTCTTTATGGTTTTTATAACTTATCTTCTCTCCTACCGTTATAAGATCTAACATAGTGAAATCATTCCTTTTACCATTTACAGACATTTGGTGCATATTAGTCCAAATCCCGGTTGGATTATAGGAATAGGTCACATCGTAGGCCGGAGAAAGTTTCCAAACACCTTGTTTATTCATTAAAAATGAGATATTCTTGGTATGATCATCTTGATTACGTGAAATAATATTAAACAGCATTCTTTTGTATAATTGTATAGCATCAGTATGTGATAATCTAAGCTGGCGCATTATTTGAAACGCATCTTCGTAGGAGTACGATCCTGGAGATTTATAATCAAAATGTGCAAGAGAACATAGGGTCTGCATATGAATCTTTTCACTATTCATCCTGCGATCAAATCGTTTAGTCATGAAATGTGCACGATCATGTTCTTCAAATAGCAGTGAATTTTCCATTTCTATTCCACAATCTATCGCCATTAGATAATATGCGTATTCAATTCTGCCATATCCCCTGGGATCGCCAAGAGAAGTGTCATTTACACCATCAAACTTAAAGATGTAATGTTCGAACCCCCTGGGAGCTTTAGATTGCCCTGATCTAATCTCATTAGTTATCGGGTTATATGCTATTATTGCTTTGGCTCGCTGCCCACCTGCAGAAGTACCTACCTTAATCAATTCATTAAGATGTTCTGTATCTGTAAGATTAAGTTGTAGTTTATCTCGTGTATTAAGGATTTTTTCTGCCAATTGTGCAAGTTTATCCACCTCGAGACTAGTGGTTTGGGCCTTTCCGATGTTTTTTGCTGGTTGAAACTCTAATGCGCCCATTCCTCTAACGCCTATATAACATAAACGATCTAAGGGAGTAAATTGAGATTTAGGGATATTGTTAAGTACTAACCATTGATCGATAAGGCGATTACCAAAATCATCAGGTAACACATCAGAGAGCATTCCCGGCAATCCTTTGTATGTGTCTTCATTCAAATTTGGAAAACTATAAATTTTTCGTGATGATGAATGTATTGGCATGTGTATTGGAGAAACATCCAGGTTTTTGTTTAAAAACGATGGAAAAAATTCAAAAGACGCAAAGTTCTTTTGATTATCCCAACTTAATGCCCCTAACTCTTCACCCCAAAGTGTAATTTTAATTACATCTACCATAATGGCTCTTTGTTTTGATTTTTAGAAGAACTTCTTGAAGCTCTCTCCCGTTCTTTCCCTTTTAATTTAAGAAGTTCTATTGGACTAATACCTGGATCAGGAAGTAGTGCACTTAAAACGTTTAAATCTCCAAATGCCCTTAGTATTTGAATGAATGTCATTAATGTACTTGGTTTTCCGGATTCAAAATTCTTAATTGTTTGCACGTGAACTCCTGCGCGTTTAGAGAGTTCTTCTTGTGTAATATTAAGATTAAGACGTTGTTGCTTTACCCTTTGAGTGATCTCTAAAAGGACTTGATCGTCTGAAAGGCTATTTAAATCCATAACAAATAATTTAGATTATGTATAGATTAATATACTTTATTAAAGTATAACGATTTTAAAATATAGTATAGTATATATTAAAATTAAATTATACACAAAGTTAACAAAGTATATCTAAATATACTTAATTTAAGTATAATTATTTTAATATATATATAAATATACTTTATATAATTTGTTAATCATTTTTTGATACAGATTGAAACTGAATAAGAAGATTATAGTAATATACATCTGTATTCTTAGTAAGATTAATGATGAAGTTTTAATTAATATAATAAAACATAAATAACTATATATCAATATTTTATACAATAAATTTAAATCAAAAGAAATACCATCTAATACTTTCAACGCCCACATATTTAACTTAATCTTACCCGAGTTCTTTGGCATGATAATAGCATGATTATAAATTTATTTATTACTTTAGTTTTTTTAACTCCCAACTCAACTTATGAAAAAGCCGGTTTTCCTACTACTGCTTTTTTTAGTACAAATAGTTTGTTCTCAGACATATACTGTACTAGACTCTGTTCGAAATGAGCCTATATCTTATGCTACGATTTCATTTGGTAATGGAAACGGTACATTTGCCGATGCTGATGGTAATTTTAGGTTCTCCAAAAAATGGTACCCAGATATCGATTCCCTGTATGTTTCTGCTCTAGGACATAAAGAATTAGTATTATCCACTCAAACACTGCCTGAGAAAATATTACTTGTAGAAGATATTGCAGAACTTGTAGAAGTATATATTACAGCAGAAAAGAAGAGAAAGTATAAAACTAAGCGGATAACTCCCGAAATTCATAACGATTATTTCAGATGCTGGCTTCCTACTGTAGAATCCGAAATAGCTGTTTTTTTTTCTAAGAATTCTGAAAAGTCTACCAAGGTAGCTGCTGTTTATTTGCCGGTGAAAGTAGAGTCTTCAAACCGAAACTCGTCTAAAGGCCAATCTTTCTCTACATTATTTAAAATGCAGTTTTACGGTAATGATAGAGGTTTCCCTGGAAAAAGATTGCCTTATGAAGATATCATTTTTACTGTAAATAATACTGATAAATCTAATTTTGAACTTGATGTTTCTGAGTATAGGGTCTATATCCCTAAAGAAGGGATTTTTGTTTCTATTCAAGTATTGGGATATGCAGATAAAGAAGGGAAATTGCAGCAGGCCAAAAAATATCATGAAGTAGAAACCAGAAAAGGTATCGTAAAAGTTTCTACTACTTTCAGACCATTGCTTCCGTTTACTAATAAGATTAGCGGTAACAAAACATTTACACGAAGAGTTTTTTTTAAGAATCGTTCTTGGCAACGTTTTGATGCAGAATACAGTGAAAACAACAATCTGATCAAAAACAATGATACAAATTATGGTATGGGCCTAAAACTTCATTTATACGAAGAAGAATAGTTCTTAAAGTAAAAATTAATCCAGAAAGGATCTTCTTTCCTTATTAAATTGTACTGCGGCCTCGTGAATACTTTTACGCTCTATTTTGTTTTCTGCGTAATCAACGGCATCAGATATTGTTAAATAATAGTGATCTACACCCAGAGTATCAGTAAAACCTGATCGTTTTAGAAAATCTCTTACTGGACCGATCGTTCCAACCATTAGCAACTGAATCCTTAAGTCTTCAAGGTATTCATGAATATCTTCTAACACATGTAGTCCAGTACTATCAATATCATGCATATTTGTATTATCCAAAATTAGAAATTTAGGTAAAGGTTCTCGATTAGAAACATACTCCTGAATTGCATCCTTAAAGTAACTTGAATTTCCAAAGTACAATTGATTATCAAACCTAATAATCAAATATTCTGTTGATTGAGTTGCATCGGGAAATCTATTCATATTACGATAATACTTCGTTCCAGGTATGTTTACTAATTCTGCTATATGAGGACGTGAGCTATAGTACTGAAGAAACACAAACGAAAGTACAACCCCAATAAATATCCCATTTTCGACACCAAAAATCAGGGTTCCTAAAAAAGTAATTATCATTACAAGAAAATCTCGTCTCCTTAAACGAAACAGATACTTTGCTTCACTAAAATTAATTAATCCGAATACGGATACCAATATTATTGCCGCCAATACAGCTTTTGGGATATAATAAAAGAATGAAGTAAGAAAGAGCAATGAGAAGACCACCATTACTACAGTTATTAGGGATGACACCGTAGTCTTCCCTCCTGCTTCATCATTGATTGCAGTTCTACTATAACTTCCCGAGGAAGGCACAGCCTGGAAAAAAGTACCAATCAATTTGGCTATTCCTAAAGCAAATAATTCTTGATTTGGCTTTACAATATGATCTCTATTTTTCATTTCCAAGGACTTGGCAATCCCAATACTTCCAACATACCCAATAAACGTAACTGTTAAAACCGAAGGTACAAGAGTCAATACTGTTTCATAATCCATATCTGGAATTATAAATGATGGCAATCCTACAGGAACATCCTGTATTATAGACAACCCTTTAGAATGCAATTTAAGCACATAAGTAAGTACGGTTGTGATTACCAGAACAAAAAGAGCTCCAGGAAATGCTTTTTTCCATTTTTTAAAAACAAGAATAGCGGCTATAGAGAATGAACAGGTTCCAAAAGTTATCCAATCAACATCTTTAAAGTGACTTATAGCATACCAAACGGTCTGATGAGCATATTTAAAATCAGGGATATTCATCCCAAATACCTCTTCTAGCTGAGAAACTATAATAATAATTGCCGCTGCAGATATAAAACCAGATATTACAGGCTGGGAGATGAGATTTACCAAAAAACCCATTTGCAGTATACTCATGACAATTTGCAACAACCCTATCAAAAAGCTAGCTAACAAAACTAGTTCAATAAATTTTTCCGTAAAGGGATCAGCGAGCTGACTCACACCACTCATTACCAATATGGCAGTGACAGCTACGGGACCTATACTTAATTGTTTCGATGTTCCAAAAAACGCATATAGTAATAGAGGTACCAAACATGCATATAATCCATAAATCGGAGGCACGCCCATGAGTAATGCATATGCAATGGCTTGTGGAATCAAGACCACGCCAACAGTAACACCCGCTATTACATCTGATTTAAAAATAGATGTATTATACTCTTTGTTTTTAAAGATCTGCAGAAACGGAACTATTTTATATATTGTTTTAACTTCTTTATTTTTTTGGTTAACAACGTAAATCTACAACAGTTGACAAGTTATGCCAAAAGAATTTCTAATTCATAAATTCATTTTCATCGTTTTGCCTATTTTTGAGCATAATACAATTTCTATTTTTCTAACACTGTTTAAATAGCTCAATGAACGAAACTTTACTTCTATTGCTTTTAGCTTTTGTTGGGTTTGTGGCTGGTGTTATCAATACAATGGCAGGTGGCGGTTCGTTACTTACATTACCTATGCTCATTTTTTTGGGATTAGATCCTGCTGTGGCCAATGGTACCAATCGAATAGGAATTTTTATCCAGAGCATAACTTCAGTGGCAGGGTTTAAAAGCAAGGGGATTAAGCCTTCATCTTTTGGCGTTTACCTTGGTATTTCTGCATTATTAGGCTCATTAATTGGTGCACAGATTGCTGTTGATATTAAAGGAGATACATTTAACAAGATTCTGGCTATTGTAATGGTTGTAGTGGTCTTTTTTATGGTATTCAAACCTAAAATTAAAACAGAAGATTTGTTAGAAAGAATACAAGGAAAGCATTTTTGGCTTGCTATACTTATTTTTTTCTTTATTGGTATCTACGGAGGTTTTATTCAGGCAGGAGTTGGTATATTTATTTTATTGGCACTAACCTCTATTAATTACATGGGGCTCGTTAAATCAAATGCTGTCAAAGTGTTAGTTGTATTTGTCTATACCATCGGAGCACTTGCAATTTTTGCTTATAACAAACAGATTGATTATTTATATGGTATTGTCCTTGCTATTGGAAATGCTTCAGGAGGATGGATAGCGAGCAGATGGGCGGTAAAAAAAGGTGACGGCCTTGTTAAGATATTTTTGATCATTATGGTAATAGCAATGGCAATAAAATTATGGCTAGATAGCTAATCATCTTCTAGTATCACCGTATTTAATATCACAGCTCTTTAAATTTAATTTCTCGCATTACTTAAGTATTACAAAAATATAATTTAGACAGATTATCCTTATCTTATACCAATCTAACAAACACAAAAATCGTCTAAAATGAAACCTAAAGTTCTGTATATCTTGATAATCCCCATTCTTCTATGGAATTGTAAGTCACAAAAAAATGAGGATACCGAAGTTATTAATGATCCGGTTACTGAAACACCCCAAGAAGTAATCAAGAAAAAAGAGAGTGATATTAATATTGATCCAATAGGTCATGCTACTGCCATTATTGAATGGAAAGGAAAAACAATTTATATTGACCCAGCTGGTGGTCCAAAGGCTTTTCATGATAAAAGCCTGCCCAACTTAGTACTTATTACAGATATTCATGGAGATCATATGAATATAGATACTCTGGATAGTTTAAATCTTTCAAAAGCTGAGCTTATAGTGCCACAAGCAGTAGCCGAAAAACTTCCTGCAAAGTACACAGAACAACTTGTGATTATTAATAATGGAGAAACTAAAGAAGTTCAAGGAATATCAATTGAAGCTATCCCTATGTATAATTTACGCGAAGAAGCTTTAAAATTTCATGAAAAAGGAAGAGGAAATGGATATGTCATTACCCTGGGGAAAGAACGAATCTATTTCTCTGGCGACACAGAAGATATTCCTGAAATGAGAAAACTAAAATACATAGATAAAGCCTTTGTGTGCATGAACCTTCCATATACCATGACTGTAGAAAATGCTGCTAATGCCGTTTTAGAATTTAAACCCAAAGAAGTTTATCCTTACCATTATCGTGGGACAAATGGCTTGAGCGATGTGAATAAATTCAAAGAAATTGTCTCACAAGATTCTAATATTGAAGTAGTACAATTGGATTGGTATCCACAAAACACTAAATAAACTTATTAAAAAGACAAAGCCTGGAATAAACATTCCAGGCTTTTTAGATTATATACTTCTCTATATTAAATCTTCTTTACACGCACGGCATTCATGCCTTTTTGACCTTTTTCAAGCTCAAAACTAACCTTGTCATTTTCTTTTACGTCGTCAATGAGTCCATTAACATGCACAAAGTAGCGTTCTCCATCCTCATCATCATTAATAAATCCATATCCTTTTGAGTCATTAAAAAAAGCAACTTTACCTTTTCTTACAGGATCAAATTCTATTTTCTCTCTTTTAGGAACACCTATCTCAATATTTTCTACTTTCACCTTCTTTCTTGGATCGGGTGGAGTGTCAGTAGTGTATCCATTTTCATCAACATAAGCAATCATACTGTCTAATCCGTTTCCTTTGTTTGAATTAGCAAGACGTTCTGCTTTCTTTTTTTGCTTTTCTTCGCGCTTTTTTAACTTCTTTTTTTCTTTTTCAATCTTACTAAATGTTTGTTGCGATTTTGCCATTCGTTTTAATGCATTTTTTATTAAACCTAATTTAACCTGTAGATAAAGGCTGTCATTGAAATACTAAACGAACAATTGGAAAATGACAATTTATAAGATTGATTTACCGAATAATTTACCCAGTCGTTGCAATAACCAGTAACAGTAAACCTTCTAAATAATACTTTTAAAAAAATACTGAAACTTGTGCAAAGGTAAGTGTTACTTTTCAATTTAAAAAAATCTCTTGCGTTAATTATCATTCTATACTTAATCTTACATCAAACAAACTAAATTCGTAATTTCGCCAACACAAAATTCTGAATGAGTATTAATACCAAAAATAATAGGCATAACCATTTTATGATGTACAAACCGTACGGCTATTTGAGCCAGTTTGTAAACAATGGTCAAAAACAGAATTCAAAGAAATTGCTAGGTGAATTGCATGACTTCCCTGAAGGAACAATGGCCATAGGTAGATTGGATGAAAAATCTGAAGGCCTATTGTTACTTACAACAGATGGAAAAGTTAGTAATCATATTTGTAGCGGCAAAATAGAAAAAGAGTATTACGCCCAATTAGACGGAGACATCTCTGAAGAAGCAATTACCACCTTAACAAATGGTGTAGAAATTGGTTTTGATGGAAAAAAATATATTACAGCGTCTTGTAAAGTTTTTAAACTAGATGGTTCTCCCGAGCTTCCAACAAGATCAAAGAAAATAAGGGATGACAGGCACGGTCCAACTAGCTGGGTGTCGATTACATTAAAGGAAGGTAAATTTCGTCAGGTTCGAAAAATGACTTCTGCAGTTGGTTTTCCTACTCTGCGACTAGTAAGGGTACGTGTTGGGGAGATTTACCTTAACAATATGCAAGTAGGAGAAGTAAAAGAACTTGAAGTTATTTAATAACCGATTAGCTTAAGGCAATCATGGATTTTCTATAAAAAAGTTCCAAAAGATAAAACCTTCAGAACTTTTTTATGATTATTAATTATGTTTTAGAATTTTTTCTTTTTTAGCTTTTGCTTGTTTTTAGAAACTTTCTTACCCGCTTCCTTAGCTTGTTTAGCATTGCCATTAATTATCTTACTGCCTCTAGTCCCATCTTCGCGTTTTACAGCAGATACCCTTTTTTTTAGTTCCGTCGGCTTTATTTACACCAACAGATCTTTTCTTGGTTCCATCAGGTTTATTAACCCCGCTTGCACGGTATTTATCGCCATCGGCTTGTTGAACACCTACTTTCTTAGTTCTCTCTTGTGCATATCCCGTTACCATTATCCCAAAAATCAAGGCTAAAGCTAAAAATTTATTTGCTTTCATAATTCAGTTTTTAATGTTACTTACCTTCTAGGACTACTTTGGTTATAAAAGGTTCAAAATAAAATTAAAAAAAATAACACTACTATTACACTTCGTTCAGTTTAATTCAAAAATTACACAAATATTATCTTGAACTAAATTAAGTTGAGAGCGCCGTATACATTGATTTACAGTAAACATCAAGGTGATTTTTGAGAATGTTTTTGTGAAAAATGAAATACTAATGTATGCTTTAGGGTCTTTAGAGTTGGTAAACCAATTCTTAGCCTTTAAGGCGTTAGATTCATCATTTTGGTACTCACCTGTATCTTCAATAATAGCTCCAGAAACGGTATTAGACTTAGGATCAAAATAGGTAATTGGAAGATTATATTGATTTATTAATCCTTCAATACATTTTTCTATTTTAGGAACTACTTTTTTTAATTTTTCCTTGAAAGGTTTATCCGCTTCTTTAAAATAATCCGAAATATAATGAGGATTGTTCTCTACATCGGGAGGCATAGCAACACTCACAGTCATGCCAGAAGAATAATAGATTTGAAAATATGTCGATCTCGCTCCCGCACCTGCTTCTCCACTCATGATCAACTATTCATTTAGTAAACGTTGGAATTCTTCCAGGTATAGACCTACATGATACCCATCAACCAATCCATGATGTACATTTATTGCAATTGGTAAATTTAATTTTCCATTCTCTTTGCTATATTTTCCAAATGAAATTTTTGGAACGCTATCTTTAAATTGAAAATGTCGGGCATGAGTAAGTCCGGTGAAATTATACCAGGGTATTGATGAGTAATGAATCGTGTCTATTCGTTTTGCATTATCAGTATGTCGTAACCCAGAAGTGTTTTTTACCTCCATTATCTCTTTTTTAGCTTCGGCTTGAAAAGCTTCAAAATCCGCATTAAATTCCATAAAAGAAAAGCCAAATGTATGATCTTCTCTACCAATTGTAGGCGATGCATGGATTTTATCATATAAGAAAACTTCTTTGTCATCTATACGATATCTAAACGCATCAATAGCATTTGCAGCTAGCAAAGATTTATGCAGGTAATACAAGAAATAAGGATATCCAAGGTCTTTTATCTTTTGATATCCAATAGTAAAGTCAACAGTAGTTGTAATTCCAAAAAATGGTTCATCAAAACCGCCAAAGAACTCAAAATGTTCTTTTCTGTTCCAATTGGTAAGATCTATAAGCGTTCTCATTGTTATAAGACTTCAAGTAGTTCGCTTGCTTTTGTAAAACTTCTAAAATTTGGATGATCAATGTCTTCATGCACCATTTCATGTACCCATGTCGTATGAAACGGAATATGAAACGCATGAGCATTTATATTCAAAACAGGAATAACATCCGATTTTAGAGAGTTCCCCACCATTAGAAACTCGTTTACAGAAACGTCAAGGTGTTTTACCAATTTACTATATTGTTTTTCTGTTTTATCCGATACAATCTCGATATGATGAAAATATTTCTCCAAGCCGGACTTAATCAACTTCCGCTCTTGATCCAATAAATCTCCTTTGGTTGCCATTACTAAACGATATCGCTTAGATAGCTCATTAAGTGTTTCATCTATGCCATCAAGTAATTCTATAGGCTCCTGAAGCATTTGTTTTCCTTTATCGATAAGCTTTTGAACCAACTCAATGGTCATACCACCATTAGACACTTTGATTGCTGCTTCTATCAATGATAATGTAAAAGGTTTAATCCCATAGCCGTAGATAGGTAAGTTTTGCATTTCTACATCAAAAAGAAGTTTGTTTGCCTCGTCTTTTGGCATATAATCCCCTAAAAGATCACAAAACTCCTCTTCTGCTTTTCTGAAAAAAGTTTCATTGACCCATAGCGTATCGTCTGCATCAAATGCAATTACTTTAATATCGTGTAGTGGCATTTATCTTACTAATTTTTTATACTTGATACGTTTTGGCATTAGATCACCACCAAGGCGTTTCTTTTTATTTTCTTCATAATCTGAGAAACTACCCTCGAAGAAATACACTTGTGAATCTCCTTCAAAAGCTAAAATATGCGTACAGATACGATCAAGGAACCAACGGTCGTGGGAGATAACAACGGCACATCCTGCAAAGTTCTCTAACCCTTCTTCTAGCGCTCTTAATGTATTAACATCAAGGTCATTAGTAGGCTCATCTAAAAGCAATACATTACCTTCTTCTTTTAAGGTCATTGCAAGGTGCAATCGGTTTCGCTCTCCACCAGAAAGTGTAGAAACTTTTTTATTTTGTTCGCTTCCTCCAAAATTAAAACGACTTAAATATGCTCTAGAATTAACTTCTTTACCTCCCATCATCACCAAATCTTGCTCATCACTAAAGTTTTGCCAAATAGATTTATCTGGGTCAATATTAGAGTGCGCTTGGTCTACATAAGCTATTTTGGCTGTTTCTCCAACAGAAAAACTTCCTTTATCAGGTGTTTCCTCTCCCATAATCATTTTAAAGATTGTAGTTTTACCGGCTCCATTGGGACCAATAATACCCACAATTCCAGCTTGGGGAAGTTTAAAGTTAAGATCTTCATACAGAAGTTTATCTCCATAAGCTTTACTTATCCCCGATGCTTCTAGCACATTAGTACCTAAACGGGGACCATTAGGGATGTAAATTTCGAGTTTTTCATCAAGCTGTTTTTGATCCTGACTCATCAATTTATCATAATTCTTTAAACGTGCTTTTTGTTTGGTTTGTCTACCTTTGGCACCTTGGCGTACCCATTCTAACTCTCGTTCTAAAGTTTTCTGACGTTTAGAGGCTGACTTGCTCTCTTTTGCTAATCGTTTAGATTTTTGGTCTAACCAAGAAGAGTAATTTCCTTTCCAGGGTATCCCCTCTCCTCTATCCAATTCTAATATCCAACCCGCAACATTATCCAAGAAATATCTATCGTGCGTTACAGCAATAACTGTTCCTTTGTATTGTGCCAAATGATGCTCTAACCAATGCACAGATTCTGCATCCAAATGGTTAGTCGGTTCATCTAATAATAAAACATCTGGTTCCTGTAATAGTAAACGACAAAGAGCTACTCTTCTTTTCTCTCCACCAGACAATACTCCTATTTTTTTGTCTGAATCCGGGGTTCTAAGCGCATCCATTGCAATCTCTAATTTGGTATCCAATTCCCACGCATTACTCGCGTCAATCTGGTCCTGAAGATTAGCCTGCTTATCCATAAGCTTCTGCATTTTATCAGGATCACTATACACCTCTTCTAGACCAAACATATCATTGATCTTATTGTATTCATCCAAAATAGCAACAGTCTCTGCTACACCTTCTTTAACAACTTCTAAAACTGTTTTTTCAGGATCCAACTTTGGCTCCTGTTCTAAAAACCCAACACTATATCCCGGTGCAAATACAACATCACCTTGATAATTTTTATCAATTCCTGCAATAATCTTTAACAATGTAGATTTACCAGAACCATTAAGACCAAGGATTCCTATTTTTGCTCCGTAGAAAAAACTTAAATATATGTTTTTAAGAACCGGAGTATTTGCACTTTTGTACGTTTTACTAACTCCGGACATTGAGAAGATAACTTTTTTATCGTCTGACATAAGCCCTTAAATTATTATTTTAAAAATATTTTTTTGATTATAAAGAGCTTACACTCTTCCTTTTAAAGCATTGAATACCCATGCGTTTGCCAGAAATCCAAATCCAACAGCCGCAAACCCCCAACCAGAGACATCTCTATACCTGAAAGCTCCTAAAGCAATAAGCCCTAAACCAGCAAGAATCATTACAAAAGTAGCCCAAGCCAATACTGTGTTTTTATTCATTCCCATAAATCATTATTTAGTACGGTTAGTTATGCTTTATGCATAAATGAAATGCAAATATCGGTATTTTATCGTCAAAAAAATCGATTTTATAGGGTTGTTAAGATTTAATAATAGCTTATTGATTGTTTTACAGTGAATTAAAAATTGAGTTTTTATAAAAAACAGATACCCGAACTCGAGTATCTGTTCAAAAATAAAAATCAGGGTATATTTAGTTAAAGGGGCCATTATCTAATCTCGACTCTATTACAGACTCAATAGAGTTAGGTATATTCTCCAGAAGATCATATCCTGTTAAGTTTTCAACACTATTAACGGTCGTAATAAATTGGGCCCAATTAGTACTTATTCCTTGATCATTGGGGACATTAATAGCGATTACTCTTGTTGACGTAGTTACTCTATCAATATCATTCGTTCCGTTTGGTAATATTAGAGCGACTTTCCAAAAAGAATCGGGTACAGTAATATTTCCATTATCTATAGTAGATGCAAAACCATTCCTTCCTGTACCTCCGGTACCAACAACTCCAGAAACAATATGAATTTCATTACCTTCTAATGTTAATGATCTAAGGTAATTTTCAAAATTGGCCCAACTTCTCTGATTATTATCTGGTGCTTGTGGTGCTATATTAGTCATATAAAAGGTATTCTCATTAGAAGTAGCGCTTCCATTTCTATCTGCCGATGGGCATAAATGTCCGCGATCAAAACCAGATCCTGTATAATCACTAGTTGTTGCTCTAAAAAAACTACTTGGCAAAGATCTGTCTTGCTTAAAACAGTTACATCGTGGTGTACTGCCAGTCCAAGCGCTACTAAGGTGCCAGCTTACCCAATTTGATGTCCCTTTACTATTATTATATGATAGCGTAAAGTCAGGTTTTGATAAAAAGTAATTATTCGAAGATGAATTCGCGTTTGAAGGATTTCCGAATGTTAAATTACTATCTCTGGATGCTACACCTCCACCTCCTGTAGATCCTGTTACTATCTCAAAATTATCTATATTAATTCTATTAGATCCTCCAGAGGTTTTATAAATACCGTAACGTGCACTTCTATTTTCATTTACGTTAAATGTAACTGTATTTAAAGAAGTAGAACTAGTAGTGACAGTTGATCCCACATAATACCAAGAAGAACCATTATTATAAGATACAATAAGTCTCCATGTAGAATTGCCATCATTTCCATATTTTGCATGACGAACCCTAACTGTTTTTGCTCCATTATCCATATTAAATGACATTGTTATATATCCAGTATTTCTAATACGCGCAGACTTAGAGCCAAATTTTCTGTCGTTAGACAATGTACCAATTAATGCATCATTAAAATACCAACTACCAGAAGGAGATAAATCAACACTTCCACCGGCATAGCTTCCTTTGGAGCCCGATTCATATGTTTCGGTGAAGCCTGAAGAACGTTTTTCTGAAAAATTGTGATCATGTGGTCCTTGATTATCATAAAAGTTTGTCTGTACCTTTTGCTCTCCTTCAATTACTAATGAAATAGATTCAATTGGTTCATACACAGATTGATCATCGGTTGTACAACTTATAAAAGTGGAAAAAAATACTAAGAATGAAATAATAGAGCTAAAATTTAAAAGTCTCATAGTTGAATTATTTGATTATTGTGTGTTTAATTTTACCTTAAAATAATCTTAAAAACTTTATGAGAGTGTTAATTAGTTACCAAAAAATATTATTAATTAGTTAATAATCAAACATTTAAATCGCAATAATTTAATAGTTTTGAAACATTGAATCTATATTCTTAAAATAACGACCTACTCTTTATAAACTAAGGGTTTTTTGTATTTTCGTGCAAACAATACACACAAATGGATATAAACTTCAACAAGAACGAAGATCATAATAAACTTTTAGTATCAGAACTAAAGCAAAGGTTGGCTAAGGTTAAACTTGGCGGGGGTGAAAAACGAATTGAAAAGCTTCATGCAAAGGGAAAAATGACAGCGCGAGAAAGAATCAATTACTTATTAGACAATGACTCTAAAAGTATCGAAATTGGGGCTTTTGCAGGTGAAGACATGTATGAAGAACACGGAGGCTGTCCTAGCGGTGGTGTGGTTGTAAAAATTGGATATGTAAGTGGTAAACAATGTATCGTTGTTGCAAATGATGCTACAGTAAAAGCAGGAGCTTGGTTTCCAATCACTGGAAAGAAAAATCTAAGAGCTCAGGAGTTATCTATTGAAAATAAACTACCAATCATTTATCTTGTGGATAGTGCCGGAGTCTATCTTCCTATGCAGGACGAAATATTTCCCGACAAAGAACATTTTGGAAGAATCTTTCGAAATAATGCGGTTATGAGCAGTATGGGCATTACACAAATATCTGCAGTTATGGGAAGTTGTGTTGCCGGAGGAGCCTATTTACCTATAATGAGTGATGAAGCATTGATCGTTGATAAAACCGGTAGTATATTCCTTGCAGGTAGCTACCTTGTAAAAGCTGCCATTGGAGAAACCATTGACAATGAAACTTTAGGTGGCGCCACTACGCATTGTGAAATATCTGGAGTAACCGATTATAAAGCTAAAGACGATAAGGATGCTCTGGAAACTATTAAAAACATAATGTCAAAAATTGGTGATTTTGACAAAGCAGGGTTTAACCGTATCAAACCTTCTAAACCAAAGGAAGATCCTTCAGAAATATATGGTATTCTACCCAAGGCAAGAAATGAACAGTACGATATGATGGGGATTATAAACCGTTTGGTAGATGCTTCTGATTTTGAAGAATACAAAGCGGGGTATGGTCAAAGTATTATTACTGGGTATGCACGAGTTGATGGTTGGGCGGTTGGAATTGTTGCTAATCAACGAAAAATTGTAAAAACCAAAAAAGGAGAAATGCAATTTGGGGGTGTGATTTACTCTGATTCTGCAGACAAAGCTACTCGATTCATAGCGAATTGTAACCAAAAGAAAATTCCATTAATATTTTTACAAGACGTAACTGGATTTATGGTCGGTAGCAAAAGTGAGCATGGTGGTATAATTAAAGATGGCGCCAAAATGGTAAATGCTGTAAGTAATAGTGTTGTTCCTAAGTTTACCATTGTAATAGGTAATTCTTACGGTGCAGGAAATTATGCAATGTGTGGCAAGGCATATGACCCCAGGCTTATTTATGCTTGGCCAAGTGCAGAATTAGCTGTTATGGGTGGTGCTCAGGCAGCCAAAGTATTATTACAAATAGAAACTGCTTCATTAAAGAAAAAAGGGGGAAAATTATCTGAAGAAGATGAAAAATCACTTTATGATAAAATCAAAGCTAGATATGATAGGCAGATTTCACCTTATTATGCTGCGGCACGAATATGGACAGACGGAATTATAGACCCTTTAGATACCAGAAAAATTATTTCTATGGGCATTGAAGCAGCAAACCATGCTCCTATTGAGAAGAAATTTAATTTAGGGGTGATCCAAGCATAATTAGTTATTAGATGAAAATATTTTATAGAATTCTTATTAGTGTATTTGTTATAAATTCTTTAAATCTAAATGCTCAATCTGATACAGATAACTCACTAGAGATAGAAAAAAGTTTGTCACTTTCAAAAACGTATTTGCACAAAAACATAGACAGTTCTTTGTATTATTCTGATAAAGCTTTGAAGTTATCCAAATCAATTAATAATGATTCACTTCTTGCAAAATCACACTTACAAAAAAGTAGTATTCTTATTTTCAAGAAAGGGTTTTCAGAGGCGGATTCTCTTCTTCAAAATAACTTAACAAGGGTGCTTCCTAATCATATTAAGGGGCAAACTTGGCATAATTTGGGAACCATACAATATTATAAACAAGATTTTGAAAAAGCGCTAAACTTATACCTTAAAGCTGCAAAAATTCTTGAGAACTCTAACAACCCTAAATTATTAGTCAATACATATGCTAACATTGGATCGATTAACGCAAGTTTAAAACATTTTGAAAAGGCATTGCCATATTTTGAAAAAGCATTACCGCTAAGTGATTTTAATGAATCAATACGCTTACAAATTCTGGTAAATTTAAGCACCATTTATTACGATCAAAAACTGTTCAGAAAGTACTTAACAAGCGCTACCGAGGCAGAAAAACTGGCAAAAAAAGTGAATTCAAAACGTGTACTTTCTGTAATTTACAGTAATCTATCTAACTACTATGCAGAGGAAGGTGCAGAATACGATAAGGCAATCTCATATGGTAAAAAAGGAATAGAACTCAAAAAAGAACTTAATAACCTGAATACTCTTGGATATACCTATAATAACTTAGGATATTCCTATCTCAAGAAAAAAGAACATCGCAAAGCAATCACTTATCTCGATAGCGCTATGCCAGGTGCACAAGGGGTACTAAAATCATATATTTTCAATAATCTAAAGGAATCCTATATTGGTTTAAAGGATTATAAAAAAGCTATTTATTATGCAGATCTTAAAGATAGCCTTAAAGACTCTATTACCAATGCGCAGTAAAAGGAAAAAGTTGCCAAATTAACAGAGCAGTTTGAATCTGAAAAGAAACAACAACAAATTGATATTTTAGATACAAAAAATGAGTTGCAGGCATTGACTATTTCTCAGCAAAAATATCTATTGATGGTGCTACTAGCCTTTGGATTGTTATTTCTGGTTTTGGGATATTTTGGATTTAAAAATTACAAGACAAAACAACAATTAGATACAGTATTACTTCGGCAAAAATTAAGAAAAACCCAACTGAATCCTCATTTCTTATTTAACGCTTTACAAAGTATCCAAAATTTTATCCATAAAAATGATAAAGAAAAGTCAGGTTCATATTTGGCCAGTTACTCTAAGTTGATTAGACTGGTCCTGGAAAAATCAGATGAAAACTTTATTACAGTTGAAGATGATAAACTGGCATTAGAGTCATATCTTAATCTACAAGAACTTAATCACAATAGTTCCTTTGCATATACTATAAATATTGAAGATTCGGTAGACGAGGATTTTGACAGGCTACCTACACTAATTACCCAACCATTTGTAGAAAATGCGGTACTTCATGGGTTGAAAAACATCGCAGATGGAAGTATAAATGTAAGATATTATAAGAAAAATGGTTTTTTATATGTTTCTATAACCGATAATGGAAATGGGTTTGAGACGAGCAAAGAAGACTCAAAAACACTGCATAAATCAATGAGTATGGGTATCATAAAGGAGCAATTAAAAAATTTAAACAGGACATCAAAAAGTTTTAATGGAGATATACATATTGAATCTTCTTCTACGGGAACACAGGTAACACTAAGTTTTACTGCTGCCTAAAAAAAGTATAGTATCTTTGATTTATGAGTAACGTATCTTGTTTTATTGTTGAAGATGATCCCCAAGCATACGAATATGCATATTCTATTATAAAACAATATGGTGACATTGATATTATTGGCAATGCAGATACTATTGTAGAGGCCGCCAGTAATATAAAAAAACTTCAACCAGATTTTATTGTTCTTGATGTATTTCTTACCGATGGAAATGCTTTTGAATTCCTTAAACTATTTGAAAATGTTGATTTCAAAATTATATTTACTACTTCTTTTGCCAAATTTGCTATAGATGCTTTTAAATTTAGTGCGTTGGACTACTTACTTAAACCTTATGCCGAAAAAGAAATGATTATAGCCCTTGATAAGGTGATTAAAGATATCCATAAAGAAAGCTATCAACTTCAGTTAAATACGTTATTACAAAACCTTTCTGGTAACGAAGAATCAAAAAAGATAGTACTTAAGAATTCAGAAGCTATGCATATTGTAAAGCTTAAGGATATTCTTTATGCCAAATCTGATAACAACTATACCACCTTTCTTCTTACAAATGGTAAAGAAATATTGGTGTCTAAGCCACTAAAATCATTTGATAAAAAACTCACTTCTCAAAATTTCTTTAGAACTCATCAAAGTTATTTGATTAATCTTATGCATGTTACGTCATTCTACAAGCGAAATGAAGAAGTAATCCTAAAAGAGATCCACACCATTCCAGTAGCACAGAGTAGAAAGAAAAATTTAATTGATTTTATAGAAAAGCATCTTTAAATTCTCTAAAATACTCTAGGGATTCTAAAAACCTCCTTTCAAATTCTAATTAGGTAAAAATCTTATCATTAATAGATTTAACTTAGTTCATAGAACTAATTTTTACACAAATCAAAACAATTAGAATAATGAAAAAAACAATCTTGATATTGTTAGTTATATGTATATCAGCTTCCTGCGGAAAAGACAAAAAAGAAGACAAGGAACCCGGATTATTTGAGATGATAGAAGGTGTTTCGGATCTGAATAAAATTGCTAAAGAAGCCGAAAAAATAGAAGAAGAAAACGATAAACTTGTAAAAGCAACTCCTATAACAAATGATGAACTTAAAGAATTACTGCCTCAAAGTTTAATCGGATACCCTAGAAAAAAGTTCTCAGTTGGCAATCAGTTTATGACTGATGTATCCATGGCCGAAGCAGAATATGAAAATGAAGATGGAAACATAATTTCATTTTCAATTATTGATGGTGCTGGAGAAACGGGAAGTGCAATGATTACATTATCTCGTTTAGGTTTTGCAAGAGATTTTGAAGAAGAGAGTGATCGTGGATATAGAAAATCCTCTACCATTGGTGGTTATAAAGCAATTGAAGAAGTAGAAAAAGATGATTATGAGGATAGTGTAAATTCTAAAATAGATCTTATGATTTCTAATAGGTTTATAGTTTCTTTGGAAGGTGATAAAGTTTCTATAGAGAAACTGAAAAAGGCAGTTGGGGAATTAGATCTTAAATCACTAAAACAAAAAGCAGAATAAAGCACACAATTTATCTAAATCATATAATTAAAATTTTAAAATGAAAAAAGCAATATCAATACTATCACTTTGTCTTGTATTCTCTACGTTTCAGTCTTGTTATGTAATGCAGAAATCCAATGAATTCTTTGGGATTGAAACATCAACTCGGAATACACTCTATCTAATAGACATTTCTGGTAGTATGGAAGGAATAGATGAAGGTTCGATAAAGGATCAGGTAATGCGTGAAGCCGGAAATAAGGCAGGTAGTGCTGTGAGCAATGCAATTGGGGGTAAGATAGGAAGTATTTTGGGTAAGCAAGTAACCAAGCAAGCCACCAAACTGGGTGCTGTAAAACGAAAACTAATCCCTGCAATAAAAGGATTGCCTGATAGTAAAAAGTTTGCTGTATTTGCTTATAATAATGATGTCACCAAGCAATCTGTAGAGTTACGAATTGCCAGTAATATGTCTAGAACTTCTGCAAACATATTTGTAGAAAATCTTAAAGCTGGTGGTGGAACAAACACATCATTAGGCCTCGCAGAAGCACTATCATTACCAGGAGTGCAGGAAATTGTATTAATGAGCGATGGTTTACCAAACGGGGGTCCTGCTGCTGTTTTGGAAGAAATCCGACAAATAAACACAAATAATGTGATCATCCACACTATTGCTTTTGGCGAAGATGCAGATCATAACTTTATGAGAACTTTGGCTCAGGAGCATAATGGTACGTTCATTACTTCCAAAATGTAACTAAGATGAGAACAAAAATTGAAATACTAATAATTACTGTTTTTACACTTATTAGTTTATTATTTACTAGTGTATCATATGCTCAGGAATGTAATGCTGTACCTTTTATGAAAAAAGGAGCAACATTAACTTATACGCAGTATACAAAAAAAGGTAAAAAAGAAAGTACAACTACCCACGAAACAATGTCTGTTTCAGGAACAAGCAATATTCTTTCTGCTATTATTAAAGCTACAGTAACTGACCAAAAAAACAAAGAGACCTTCAGTACAGAATACAAAGCTAATTGTCAAGATGGTCTTTTTAGCATGGATATGCTTCGGTTTTTCAATTTTGATAAGCTTTCAGAACATAATAAGAACAATCTTAGCTTAAAAATAGACGGAGATGTTTTAGAATTTCCGGTTGGTATGAAACCAGGAGACAATTTAGGAGATGGTACTATATCAATCAAGGTTAATAATGAGAATGACACCTTCACACTTGTTACCTTAACATTTGATATTTTTAATCGTAAAATTATAGGAGAAGAGCAAATAACCACTCCTGCGGGAACATATATGTGTCAAAAAGTGACTTTTGATTTTAAATCTAAATTCGGGATTATTAATATAACAGGTACTGGTAAAGAATGGTATTATAAAGACGTAATGGTTGTAAAGTCAGAATCGTATAATAAAAAAGGTAAACTAATAGGGTATCACGAATTGACAGGAATACAATAGAACTTTAATACTTAAAATTAGGTAAAAAGAATAGTTTCTTATTACTTTTGAAGGATAAACCCCAATTTATTAAGCTTAATTAAGTTTAGTTAATTGGGGTTTTGCTATTTCATAGCAAAAGTTTAAAAAGCGAACTAATTTCACAATCTCATATGAGAATACTTTATTATTTGGGCATTTGCTTTCTTTTTTTATGCTCAAATGCATATTCACTTCAATCCCAAGTTAATTTAGACAAAAAACATTCAAACATCGAGCTGCAAAAGGATCTAGACTTTATCCGTAACTATAAAAATATAGATTCGGTAAAAAGTTTTTTAATAAAAACTCTTAATTCAAATTCTTCATTAGCAGAAAAATACTATATCACCTATCTTGAAAGGGGCATCAAAGAGAATAATATAAAAATTCAGTTCACAGCATATTATTACTTAGGTGATATCGCTTATGAAAAGAGGAATTATGTGCAATCAATAAAACATGGAAAATCTGCTTTAAAAATAGCAGAAAAACAAAAACATGAAAGGAATCAAATTATTGCCCTTAACCAATTAGGTAATGTGTACTACATTATAAGAAAATATGACACCTCACTTAATCAATATCTAAAAGCATATAACATTGTAATTAATAATGATTTAAAAAATTTAGAACTTCATATCCTAGGAAATCTTAGTATGATCAGAACAAGAATTCACCGATATGAAGAAGCGCTTGTTTCTTATCAAAAAATCATTGATTTACTTGAAAAAGAAGAATATAGAAAAGTACCGAATTATTCTGGAATACATCTTTCTACCGTTCAAGGTGCCGGAGTTTGCAACTTTCTTCTTAAAAAATATGATAGCGCATTAAAATATTATAACGAAGGTTTTTTCTTGGCAGAAAAATATAAATCACGTAGACATACCATAATGTTTCATATGACATCTGGAGAAGTCTATACTGCAAAAGAAATGTATGATAAGGCACTCTATCATTTAAATAAAGCAAAAACCAGTATTAATCAAGGAAAAACAGAATTTGACCATCTATCACATACTACAAATTATCATATCGCAACAGTTTTTTATAGAAAAAAAGAGTTCGAAAAAGCATTGAATTATTTATCTAAAAGTTTCGATATGATAAATTCATTTGAAAAAGAAACGCAGGTAGAAAAAATTGCTAAGATGTATGATTTAGCCTATCGGGCGGCTGAAAAACTTGAAGATAAAGAATTACAGCTTGAATATTCAGTTGCTTATCGTAGGGTAATCGATTCTTTCTATAAGGATGATATCAGAACCAAGGACAGGTTATATGATCAGAGTATGAATAATTTAGAAGAAAAGAATAAAAGCCTTTCTTCTCAGAACTTAATGTACATCATAATATCTATCACTTTTGTTGTCATCATTATAGCATTATCTGTATATAACTATCAGAAACAACAAAAAAACAAGAAGCTTTTCGAAGTACTTCAAGAACAACAAAAAGAGAAGGCAACAAGTACAATAGAAAAAAAAGAGTTTGTAACTGATAAAAAAGCCACTACTCTATTCAGACAACTTAAGGAGTTAGAAGAAACTAAGTTCTTTTTAGATCAAGGTTGTAATTTATATAATACGGCAAAGTTGATCGGCACAAATACAACTTATCTCTCTAAGGTTATCAATGAGCATCAACAAAAATCATTTAATGACTATATCAATAAGCTAAGGGTAGCATACTGTATAAAAGAGTTTGAGTCGGGTAAAAAATTTCAATCCTATACTATAAAAGCTATTGCAAATGAATTAGGTTATAAAAGTGTAAATACCTTTGCCTCTGCTTTTAAAAAACAAACGGGAATCACTCATTCATACTATATCAAACAAATGCTTAAAAAAGAAAAAACAGAGAGGTCGAATTAAAACCTCTTAAATAATGTCAATTTTATAAAATTGATTATGTAGTTGTTTAATATATGTTTAGAAAAGGTTCTATTTATCTTATTTTACAAAACATTCATATTAACTAATAACCAATGAAACTAAAACTCACTATTCTTTTTGCATTCATCCAATTGACATTTTCTTTTTCTCAAACTTCCTTAATAAAAACTAAGAATAACACTAAATCTTCGTCCAACTGTGAAAATAATCAAGTTGATATTACTATTGCATTAACCGATAATGAATATAAAATTTTAATTCCAGAAGAAATTGATTTAATAATTCCTAAGTATGGTAGAATCAAATTAAATATATGTGCAAAAGATTATAGAAATACAACTCTTCCAATGGATAGTTTAGAGTTGGATATTGGAGCTTCTTTTATCAATACTACTTTGGATCCTATTAAAATACCTCCACCTCCTACAGCTAGTAGAAATCATTATAGCAGATCGCAAAACCCAGACTGCTTCGTTAATCAAATGATTAACATAGACGCCTATAATTATTCTTCTGGAATTCCTATTTCGACAGGTAATTATAATATAAACTTGAGTCTTAAGAACAACAATATAATTCAAGACAAAACATCTCTCCCTTTTAAAGTAAGTGATACAGATTATATAAATTATATAGAAAATATTTACAGAAACCCTAACTTTGATAACATTATTGTTGGATGTGGTTTTTTTAATGTTTTAAACGAAAGAGGTGGTAATAATTCTAATCATAAAATAAGGTTATACTACTCAACCGATGCAAATTTGAGTGCTAATGATGTTGAAATTGGAACAGAAATCTCTAACTCTTTAGGAAGAGTTCATTTTGAAACTTCAACTGAATTATACAATAATCTGTTAATGAATAATAGATACCTAATTAGTGTTATCGATCCTGATAACGAATATCAAGAAACTTGCGAAAATAATAATACATATGCTTTTAAGATAGAGCAAACATTGGATCAATTACCCAAAATATTACCAGAAATCGAAATTACTGATATTAGGATGTATAAAACGATCGATAATAAAGTAGCGGTTTCCAGTACTATTACAAATACAGGTGATATCACTAAAAAAGTATCAAAATTAGATTTTTATATAGAAAACTATCCTAGACAATTTATGAGTCGTGAGGTAATCCCCTCTTTAAAACCTGGTCAATCTTATACCTCTACACTACTTGTTACCTGGCAATATTACTCACTTAGATTACATGGTAAAGATTTAACCGTTATAGCCGATGCAGATAATGATGTAGAAGAAATTGATGAAACCAATAATGAAAAAAGATTTAGAGCTCCATATTTATCAGGAACAGAACAAACCTATGTAACCGTTTCTCCTAATCCATTTTCCAGTTATGTTACCTTTGATTATACTATAAAATATAAGAATACAGATATTAAACTAAGCATCTATGATCAAACAGGGGCTGTAAAATATCAAACCAGTAGATTTCATAGTGAACCCGGAAATTATCGGATTAAGGTATATTCAAGTAAAATTGGAACAACGGGTACCTATCATTATTCTTTCTTGAAAGGATGGAGTGGTTTATATGTTCCTTTTACGGGAACTATTATCCGACAATAAAATCAAGTGTCAAACATAGAAATGTAAATGACTTTGTAAAAGAGGGTAAAAAATCACCTAATAAATTAGGTGATTTTTTATGAAATAGAAACACACCTTATTATCTCTTATGTTATTATCCATTTTGTAACAATATTCTTCGTCTTTAATAGTGTCAATTTTATAAAACTGACATTACTTTCCTTTTATTTTTAAGCATTTGAAGATAGTTTTACTATCGCATAATGATCATTAACACAAATTATAAATACCATTAATTAAAACTAAAAAAATGAAAAAACTATCGATCAAATTATTTGTTATTACTTCAATCATATTTTATTCATGTGAAAAAGAGAACATTGAAGATCAAACAGTTCAGCAAATCAAAGAAGACACCGGTATAAACGCAGCCAAATGGTTTGGTTACTGCAATAGTTTTAAAGGTAAAGTCTTTTTTAACCAAGGATTATTTATTGGAGACCTTCCTCAATATACTGGATCTCGTACAGGAACATTAATTGTAGAAAGCTGCCCTAATGGAAATAATTCTTGTTATCAAATCATGCAACGTGAAGTTGAAAATGGTAAAGATTTTACCTTCTATGTTTTAGGTAGTGAGTTTAAAGGTTCTGATCGTTTTAGAGTTAAAATTATCCCAAATGAGGATGGACCATATCCAACGGTATCCACCAGACTCTATCTAGGACCTGCTTATGGTGAAGTAAAACATTTAGGGTTATCTAATATTACCTTTTTTGCTTCCATTTATAACAATATTTCTATTGATTTCCCAGATGTTTGTCAATAATTTATAAAAATTAAGATTCAAATCACACAGCATATTTGGGGTGGTTCTAATTTCATCATAATTACTTGTTTTCCAATTAAATACTACCATATTTTGTTTAATTTGAGAGATCAAAACTACCCTATGTTACCTATGGAATATGCAGAGTTTTCATACAAGGATATGGCTTTATAGATGATTTATGCGCTTTCTGATTAAAATAAGGTCGTCTTAAGGGATGACCTTATTTTATCGTTTTGGTATAGTAATTAACTCTGTTTGACGCTCATTTACGTATCTAAAACCTTCTTTTCCCCAAAAACCTGCCTCTTCTAGCATTATACGAACATCTTTTTTCCATTCTTTCAGAGTAACAGTAGTATTTAGTTCAATAGCATAAACTGTGTTTTCATATAATGGATAATCCCCTGTTCCTGCTACTCCTCCTTGAGAATCCCACATCCCAATAGTTGGACCAGAAGAATGCCCATATAATCCTAATGGATGTGTGTAAATTGATGGTTTTAGACCTTCTGCCCTTCCTTGTTCCAGAGATTTTAATAATATTTCATTTCCGGTCTTACCGGTTTCAAAATTTGAAGTAAAAATATCTTGAACACGATTACCATCACTAAAAGCTTTGGTCAAAAACTCGGGAGGAGCTGTCTCATCATTTCTAAGGATATATGCATGCTGCTGACAGTCTGTATTCAGTCTCAAATATGTAATTCCGAAATCACAGTGAATTAAATCCCCTGGTCTAATCACTTTATCCTTTGGTCTGTCTGAAAATGAAACGATATGGCTCTGTAACGCTTCTCCAGAACGTTGTATATCTACAGTGGGATGAAACCAGGTTTTTAAACCCATATCGGTGACTTTTTGTCTTAACCACCACACAACATCATCTGTTGTTGTAGTTCCCGGCTTTATAACTGAAGTGCTAAAAGCTTCTGCAATAATATCATGAGTAATCTTAACCAATTCTTTATATATTTCCATTTCTTGCTCGGTACGCGTTTCTACCCAAGCAATTGATAATTTTTCTGCAGATGTTACTTTAGATTTGTATTCTTGTGGCAATACGTCCATGAATTCATCATAATCCGTTTTAACGATTCCGTCCACGATTGCAAAATTTTTCGAAAAATTAATTCCTATAGTCGACGGGTTTCTTTTTTTAATCAAATCCACCAATGCTTTCCATTGAACTGGTTCCTTTTCTTTATTCCAAGCAGAATCAATATTTTTACCTACATTATATCTGGCAACTGCCAATTTTTCTATTTTATTATTAGCTTTATCTCTATAAAAAACTATTATGGTTCTCCTTCTAGCGTTTAACCAGGTAGATGGTAGCATTGTTTTTAGAACTGGGTCTTCATTATACTCTCTAGAAATTAGAATCCACATATCAAAACCTGTACGATCCATTAATTGTGGTAACAAATTATTAAAGCGATCTTCTAAGACCATATCTATTACTGCAGATCTTTCTCTTTCGGGAAGTATTTGAGAATAGCTATTTACACAACAAATAGTCAGGATTACAAAAAGGAAATTTTTCATATATGATATGTTATTAAAGTCTAAAGGAAGTAAATATTCTATTTGTAGCTATTCTATCTAAGTTTATTATATGCGTCTGCAATTTCTCTTCGGCAGTGCCAAACTTAGTATACAATTTGATTTTTAAAAATTTAGGATCTTTTATATTGGGAGTATATTCGTTGGGGAGCTTAATATTTAAATACCATTCTCCTTTTTCTGTATTGGTTAATATATATTCGTCTGATGTGTATCTATTTGTAAGTTCATTATTTATAGTTTTCTCATCTTTTTCCATCGTATGGCTTAAAACAACATATTCTTTTTTTGGATTGATATATTGCATTTCAAACTCTACAACAGGATGGGACCATTCTGTAACAACTCTCAAATCATATTTTGGAAGTGTAAAAAACATTTGATCAATATTTTTTACTTTCCATTTTTGATTACGTTTGGATAACAAATGTCTGAAATCATTATCAATTTGACTTCCCAATCCATTAAATGATTCAATTTCATTAACCTTGTTTTTAGTAATCAATTTAAACAAGTCAATAGATTTCTGATATTCTTTCCCTTCGTAATAACTATTAGCCAAATCCAAGTATATCTGAGACTGCGAAGGGGAAATATCTATAATTCTTTGATATATTTTTTGCGCATGATCTACTAATTCTCTTTTTTCTAAATTGAAAATCAACACCTTTAAAATAGAAGTATTATTAGGAAATAATTCTACCAGATTTGAAAGGATCTGTATTCCTTTATCTTTCTGATCATTATCAAAAAAATAATTCGCACATTCTACAAAAAAAGTGACATTGTCTTTATTAAATTCTCTCATATTACGATAAACCTTATAAGCTTTATCGTAATCAGGTTCTTTTTTAAACAAAGTAACAAAATCTGATTCTGGGGTATTAGATACAACAAGTGCCGATTTAAATGTTTTATAGGTAACTTTTTCGTCCTTCTGCTTTTTTTCCGGAATCTTATCAGGCAATGCTTTTCCACCTTTAGTAGTAATTAGTACTACTCCATTAACACCTATATAACCATATAAATTGGTGGCAGCTAATCCTTTTAATACTTTAATGCTTTCAACATTATGCGATTCTAGAAAATCAAGATTACCTCCTGTTGGTACACCATCAATAATAACAGCAGGTTGGCTTGACCCTAAGAATGAGGTACGTGTACGAATTAAAATATCATTAAGGCTACTTTGACTACCAAGTTGTACTCCTGCGAACTTCCCGGCCACTGATTGCCCAAGATTAAATTGTTCATCTATCGCTGCAGTCTGAGTTGCATATCCTACAGAATTTTCATCAACTTTTCTTAGTCCAACATTAACCATTTTTCGTTCTTTTGGAACTTTAGATTTAATAATTGCAGCATCTAAACTGGTCACTTTATCGGTCATATTGATATCAATAAAATTATCTTCAGGATTTACCTTTGCTATAACTTTTTCTTTATTAGTACTACTAAATATTAAAACATCACCGGGTTCGACCGCGATCTTATAACTCCCGTTTTGATCCGTAATCGTACCTCTATTCTTCCCTTGTACCAAAATATTTACATCTGGCAAAACATCTATGTCATCTGTAACTACCCCTTCGATATATTTTCTCTCCGAGTTTGTATTTTTATCGGTAACAAACTCTAAACGCATCATTTTTGTATTTTCCTTGATAGCCTTAACACCAGAATTAGCATCTAACTCCTGAAGATTAATATGATACCCTAAACTATAAAAGGAAGTTTCATAAAGAAATTTTTTATTGATTTTTGGAGTACTACTAATAGTAATTATTCTTGGACTATATAGGTTTTTTTTGAGTTTACCCAAGTGGCCATGTCCATCTGTAAAAAATAACAAGACGTCTACAGTAATCTTTGTATCTATTAAACTAAAGTCCAAAGTTCCATCATAATTTACATCACTAAGCTTTTGTTTTAATGAACTCCAATTTGAGGATTTTATGTCTACATATTCATCTGTTAACAATATGGTGTTAGCTATAACAAGCTTTACCTTGGTATTAGGGTATTCCTTAAAAAAAGTATCTAAAAACTCAAATTCTTTAGTTACATCTTTACTCTTTTGTGAAAGAGATGCATCCCAATAGATTGCAACATTTTTAAACTCCTCGACAGGTAGTTTTTTTGCGGTAAGATTAGTACTAAATAAAAGTGTAACTATAATAATAATATATTTTCCCATAACATTAAATGTACAAAAAAAGACAGAACCATTATGTAGATGTGTTTTTTGAACTACACTAAACAAATAGTGCGCATACTAAATTCATTGATATTCAATAAGTTTTATCGATTACCAACTCTAAAGTTTTTCTTCTTTGCACCTTTCCATTATCAGTTTCGATAAATTGTGGTAGAAAATGAATTTCTTTGGGATTCTCGAATTTATTTAAGGTTTTAAGATTATTTAACCCTTCTTGCAATGTTAGATAGGCTATTTTGTCATAATCTCTTTCGATAATTAGGATAACCCTATCACCAAGTGTTTGGTCAGGGAGGCTAGCTATGAAAAATCGATGCCCAATAAGTAATTGTAGTTTCGTTTCTATTTCTTCTGGGTATAATTTAACGCCTCCGCTGTTGATTACATTGTCAAAACGCCCTTTCCAAAGGAATTTCTTATAAGTTTTAAGCTCCACTACATCATTAGTGACTATAGTCTGATCGTTTAATTGCGGGGCCTTAATAACCAGACAATTTCTAGTATCTACACTTAGAGTAATATTAGGTAAAGCTTTAAAGAAATGAGCATCTTTTTTGTCCTTTTTTTTTGGATTTACTCTTCTTGCGGCTATGTGAGAAACGGTCTCTGTCATCCCATAGGTTTCAAATATCTTTGTTTTCACCCCCTGGATTAATTCTTTTAAATGCTCTGAAACAGGCCCTCCTCCCACTATCATTTTTTTTATTAAATGGAGCCGGTTAAGAGAATTATCCAATTGCAACGGTACCATAGCGCAAAAATCGTATTGTTTATATACAGTATCCAAAGGATTGGTTTTTGGAGGCACCAAGTCTATTTTCCAGCCTAATACCATTGCTCTTATTAACATCATCTTACCAGCAATATAATTTGCGGGCAAACATAATAATGCTGTCGTATTTTCTTCAACTTTAAAAAATTTTCCAGTCGCTATAGCACTATTGATCATATGTTGCTTGTAAACCTTTATTTTTTTTGGTTTACCAGTAGATCCTGAAGTTTGTACATCAATATGATCCTTTTCATTCAACCAATCTAGAAGAAAACTCCCTACTTCTTGCTCATAAACCTCTCCTTCCTTAATAAAATTATGTGCGATACGTTGTAAACCTTCCTTATCGGGAGTATGTTTATTTATTGAAAATCCTTCATTTATTTCGGGAGTAGAAAATGTGCTACTTGTTTGCATGTTCAAATTTCAATTTTCTTAATAATCCAAAGGTTACCAATTCGTAAAGAGTATATTATTATTTTGTTACTTCTACTAATTTAATTCGGCAACAGGTTTTACACTACCAAAAAGTTTAACTCTCCAATCTGTCCATTGATACTTTTTTGACAGAATAAATAGAAAAATAGGAAAGATTATAAATACCGGAATTAATATATTATAACCAATATTACCAACCTCAGAAATATCAATAAATATAGAATCAGTTTGTAATGCAGTCCAATCTGAAGTTACCAAAAGAACTGTTACCAAATTATTTGCGGCATGAAACCCTAAAGCTAGCTCTAAACCTTCATCCATTAACGTAATAATACCCAAAAACAACCCCGTACCGATATAATAGACCATAATAATGGGACCCAAAGTTTCGACCTCTGGGTTGGCAATATGCATAGCACCAAAAGTGACAGAGGTAAGAATCAACGGAATCCATTTGTTTTTTGCTGCTAAGCCAAGCCCTTGCATTAAGTAACCTCTAAATAAATACTCCTCAAAACTAGTCTGAATTGGAATTAATAAAATAGCGATAATGGCTAGAATCAAAAAAGGTATAGGTTCGAAATTTATCTTATAGTCATCTGGGTAAATAAAATAAATGATTAAAGTTGAGATTATAATGAATGATGCCATTAAACCGAAAGTAAAAAAAACTCTCCCCCAATCCACTTTTTTTCTAGAAGTCGTAAGAGATAAAATACTCTGTTGATGCACATATCTCACCCAAAAAAACAACCCACCTAAAAAGAAAACAAATGGAATCAAAAGTGAAATGAAGAATATATTTTTCCCCAGAAGCTCAATCTGCTGCTCCATTAATTCAGCCGTATTAATGTTTTGCATTTTTGTAGCTAAATAATTTAAAACCATTAATGCGAAAAACCCTAATGGAATAGGTATATATTTCCACATACCTAATTTTCCTTGTCTTCCTTGTGTTATATACATGTATTTATTAATTTTTTAGTGTAAATATTCTACTAACCATTCTATATTTTGATTATACATGAGGGTTCCTTTATTAACCTCTAATGGTGATTGAAAATTATTGGTATACAGATTTCCTGTTCCCAACCCCTGTGGCATTTTATTATTTAAACTATATGTGTATTGCGCTATTGCATTAAGACCAATATTACTTTCTAAAGCACTGGTAATCCACCATCCAATATTCAATTCTTCTGCCAATGTAATCCATTCTTTTGTTCCTTTAAAACCACCTATTAAACTAGGTTTAAGAATTATATATTGTGGCATTATTGTTTGTAGCAACTTCTTCTTTTCTGTTACATCAAAAACTCCAATTAATTCTTCATCTAGTGCAATTGGCAAAGGTGTTTCTTTACATAAAGTGGCCATATCTTCTGATTGCCCTTGCTTAATTGGTTGTTCTATGCTATGCAAATCATATCTAGACAATGATTTTAATCTTGACAATGCTTCACTAGGCAAAAAGGCTCCATTAGCATCTACTCTTAACTCAATAATGCTTGAAGAAAACTGTGACCTAATATACGATAACAAATCAAGCTCTGTTTTAAAGTCAATTGCCCCTATTTTCATTTTTATACAATTAAACCCTTCTTCAAGTTTGATTTGTATTTGTTCTTTCATATATTCTTTATCTCCCATCCAGATAAGTCCGTTGATAGGGATATTGTCTTCACCTTGGGTAAATAAGGAAGGAAATAATATAAATGGAGAAGTACTACTTTGAAGTGATCTAAAAGCCATTTCAACACCAAATTGGATACTTGGAAATTCTATCAGTTGTTCCCAAAGCATATCGACTCCCAAATGAATATTGTCACATGTCCAATTTAGTTTATCTTCATAATCTGATCTATCGTCAATACTTAAAGTTCTTAATATACCGCATTCTCCTATTCCCTTTCTAACACCATCCGAAACAATTATAAACCAAGTTTCTTTGGTTTTGAGTATACCTCTTGATGTGCCACTGGGCCTTTTAAACTCTAATATATATTTATGGTAGGTCGCTTTCATTTATAATTCTATACTAGCACCTATATCCAAAAGCATTAAATCTTTGTTTCGTTCAAAAAATTTACGTTTTGCTACATCATGATCAATTTCAATATATCCAAAAGTGTCATAATGAACTCCAAGAACTTTATCGCAATCCACAAAATCACTTGCTATAATTGCATCATCTACACCCATAGTAAAATTATCTCCTATTGGTAAAATGGCCAAATCAAGTTTACATCTTAATGGAATCAACTTCATGTCCATTGTCAAGGCTGTATCACCCGCTATATAAATTGTTTTATGCTCACCTTCAATTATAAAACCCCCAGGTTGCCCCCCGTAAGTTCCATCTGCAAAACTGCTAGTATGAACAGCATGCACATATTTTACTTTACCAAAATCGAAATTCCAAGTGCCACCGTGATTCATAGGGTGTACTTCTATTCCGAGGTTTTGATAATACATTGCTATTTCATAATTAGAAACGATGGTTGCATTATTGCTTTTTGCAATAGTTTCTGCATCAAGAACATGATCTTGATGTGCATGAGTAAGTAGAATATAATCTGGTTTTATATCATCGATAATCACTTTATCTTTTGATAACGGATTGCCAGAAATGAATGGATCTACTAATACTTTGGTGCCCGCTATTAAGATCAATAACGTGTTATGACCGTAAAATGTGATCTTCATTATTGGAGGTTGTTAAGGTTTATATCTGGAAAATTATAAAATCTGTCCCAAACTAAATAGAATAGAAACCAAAAATGTTGTTAAAGCTACCTTTTTTAGTTCTGGATCCAATAATTCTGTATTTTTAGT
This sequence comes from uncultured Aquimarina sp., assembly GCA_947500545.1. Classification (GTDB taxonomy): domain Bacteria; phylum Bacteroidota; class Bacteroidia; order Flavobacteriales; family Flavobacteriaceae; genus Aquimarina. The sequence goes on from CANMSO010000001.1 coordinate 799,818, forward strand.
TTTCGCAACTTTTCGTAAGTGCATGAATAATGGAATAAAAGCAATTAAAAACAATAGATTTCTAGGGTTATCATATTTAATTAGTGTAAAAGATAGAATCGAAATCATAGCCATTAGTACTAAAACAAAATGATATTTTCGAGCCTGATCTATCCCTAGTTTTACAACCAACGTATTTTTATCTGCTTTCCTATCGCTATTATGATCCCGCATATTATTTAAATTCAAAACTGCAGTACTCAAAAGTCCGATTGATATTGCTGGAAGGAATACTATCCAATTAAGATTCTTAGTAAACAAAAAATAGCATCCCACTACACTAACCAAACCGAAAAAAACAAACACAAAAATGTCTCCTAAACCTCGATATCCATAAGCAGATTTTCCCATTGTATATTTAATTGCGGCGACTATGGCGGCAAGGCCAAGAACAAAGAAGAATACAGAATAGTAGAAGTTTTCTTTTCCAAAAGAAACATATATCAAAGCAATCGCAAAAATCAAAGTTATTAAGGCAGTTAAAACAATACCTTTAAACATACTTTGTGCAGAAATCACACCACTTTGTAAAGCACGCACAGGTCCTACTCTATCGTCATTGTCCGTACCTTTTACCCCATCTCCATAATCATTTGCAAAATTGGATAATATCTGTAACCCCAAAGTTGTTGCTATAGCTAACCAGAAAATTGTTGTTTCGAAAAAAGAGCTAACTCCAAGTGCAGAGCCCACTATTATTCCCGAAATAGATAATGGCAACGTTCGTAAACGTGCCGCAGAGATCCAAGCCCTAAATTGATTCATGCCAGACAATTTTAAATTCAAAGGAACAGTATTTTACCGTAATAAAAAATTAAAACCAGTTTTTCGGGTCATACTTGCATCCAAAATAATTGAGTTACTAATGATAAGCTTGTTTATTTTTATGAATTTCGCAATTTATCTTCTTGTAAATTTTGTTAGACTTTTTATAGATTAGCATTTTTAACTTTAATATTACTAATGAAAAACCTTAAGAAAACTATACCTTTTTTATTTTTATTAATAATACTAGCATGTAAAAAAGAATCCAAAAAAGAAGAACCTATAAAGTTAGAAACACCAAAATTGATAAAAGGTAATTATGACTTAAATGAAAACCCTCACTTTGTTTGGGAGGGCGCCAATGTCTATTTTCTTCTAACGGATAGATTCAAGAATGGAGATACTTCTAACGACATAGTATTAAATCGCACCAAAAAAGCAGGAAAGTTAAGAAAATTTGAAGGTGGTGATATTAAAGGGATTATTAAAAAAATTGAAGACGGATATTTTAGAGAACTTGGAATTAACGTAATTTGGATAAGTCCAATTGTAGAGCAAGTACATGGACTTGTAGGAGACACTTATTCTTTTCATGGGTATTGGGCCAAAGATTGGACTAAAATTGACCCTAACTTTGGTACATCAAAAGAATTTAAAAATTTTATAAAAATTGCACATCAAAACGGAATACGAATACTTTTCGATGTTGTCCTAAATCACACGGGGCCGGTTACAAGCGAAGATCCTCTATGGCCATATGAATGGGTGAGAACTGACCCAAAATGTACTTATGATAATTATTATTCTACAATTAGATGTACACTGGCACAAAACTTTCCAGATATTATTACCGAAAGTAATAAAGAAGTGAAATTACCTGAAGCACTTATTGCCAAATGGAAATCTGAAGGTAGATATGAATTTGAAATAGCTGAACTTGATATTTTTTTCACTAAAACTGGCTTAAAAAGATCTCCTCAAAATTATATAATCAAGTGGTTAACAGATTATATAAGAGAATTTGGAATAGATGGATATAGAGTAGATACGGTAAAACATGTAGAGGAAAACATATGGAAAACTCTAGCTGAACAAGCCAAAATTGCTTTTACAGAATGGAAATCAAAAAATCAAGATCAAGTCGTTGATGACAATGATTTTTACCTTGTTGGTGAGGTGTATAATTATAGCATAGATGAAAAACGTGAATTTAATTTTGGAGACCGTAAAGTAGATTATTATGCAAATGGATTTGATAACTTAATTAATTTTCAATTCAAACATGATGCTACATTATTAAATTATGAAGAGCTTTTTTCTAAGTATAGTCAAATACTTAACACAACACTAATTAGTAAGAGCGTGGTAAATTATATCAGTTCACACGATGATTCAAAACCCTTTGATAAAATGAGAAGAAAAACGTTTGAATCTGCGACCAAACTTTTATTAACCCCAGGTGTTTCACAAGTATATTATGGTGATGAAATAGCCAGACCGTTGTCGGTAAGTGGCACTCATGGTGATGCGTCTCTTAGATCTTTAATGAATTGGGATTCGATGGAAAATAATGAAACTAAAGTTTTATTAAATCATTGGCAAAAATTAGGGCTTTTTAGAAAGTATCATCCGGCAATTGGAGCAGGAAAACACAAAATGATATCAGAATTGCCATATCTCTTTTCTAGAGAATACAATAAAAATGGTATCTCTGATAAAGTATTGGTAGGATTAGATCTTTCTAAAGGAAAGAAAAGCCTAAAAATAGATGCCGTGTTTCCCGAAGGAACAAAAGTGATTGATCAATACTCTGGTATAGAAACTGTAGTAGTTAACGATTCAATTAGTATTGATTCAGATTTTGAAATTATCCTCCTCGAGTCAAAAAAATAGAGATTACCATAGTTCATCAATTGCACTTAACTTTTATTAAATTAGCATTTTACCACTAAAAACAACTATTAAAATCAATGTTGTTCTAACCAAACAATAAATAATTATTCTTTTTTAACTAATGGATGTGTTTTTACATCCTCACTAAAAATTAAACCATGAAACACACACTAAAAATTATTGTTTTACTACTAACATTTTTAACAATTGGTTGTAAATCTGACGCTCCATTTATTTGGGAAGGAGCTAATGTTTATTTTATGATGACCGATAGATTTAATAATGGCGATCCTTCTAATGATAAAATTTTGAACAGATCAAAGGGAACCGGAAAACTTAGAGGTTTCGAAGGAGGAGATATTAAAGGAATTACTCAAAAAATCGAGGAAGGTTATTTTCGCAACCTTGGTATTAACGTTATTTGGTTTACACCGGTGGTCGAACAAATCCATGGAAGTGTTGATGAAGGTACAGGAAACACTTATGCTTTTCATGGGTATTGGGCTAAAGATTGGACTAAAATAGATCCTAATTATGGTACAGAAGAGGATTTAAAAGAATTAGTAGAAACTGCACATGATAATGGTATACGAATTCTTATGGATGTAGTCATGAACCATACAGGTCCGGTCACAGAAAAAGACCCCGTTTGGCCAGACAATTGGGTTCGTACTTCGCCCAAATGTGATTTTCAAAAATACAATACTACTGTAACATGTACTCTGGTAGAAAACCTTCCCGATATTAAGACAGAAAGCAATGAAGTTGTAGAATTACCACAAACATTGATAGACAAATGGAAAGCAGAAGGCAGACTAGAGACAGAAATAGCCGAATTAGATGTCTTTTTTGATAAAACTGGCCTAAAAAAATCTCCAAAAAACTACATTATCAAATGGCTAACAGATTATGTAAGAGAATTAGGAATAGATGGGTTTAGAGTCGATACAGTAAAACATGTAGAAGAAGGTGTGTGGAAAGTACTTTCTGAACAGGCTAAATTGGCATTTGCAGAATGGAAATCCAATAATTGGTTAAAGGTACTCGATGATAACGAATTTTATATGTTAGGTGAGTTATATGGTTATGAAATCGATAAGGAACGCTACTATAGTTTCGAGGATCAAAAAGTAGATTATTTTGCTAATGGATTTGATAATTTAATCAATTTTCAATTTAAGTATGATGCAAGACAAGGTGATTATGAAGAATTATTTAATAAGTATACTCAAATTCTGAATAGTAGCTTAAAAAGTAAGAGTGTGATGAATTACGTAACATCCCATGATGATGGACAGCCCTTCGACAAAGAGAGAAAAAGAACATACGAATCTGCAACAAAACTATTGCTAACACCAGGAATATCTCAAGTGTATTATGGAGACGAAACGGCAAGGTCTCTAATCATAGAAGGTGCTAAGGGAGACGCTACGTTAAGATCATTTATGAACTGGGATGATCTAGAGACTGAAGAAACCAAATCATTACTAGAACATTGGCAAAAACTTGGTACTTTTAGAAGAGACCATCCATCTATTGGTGCCGGAAAGCATTCTATGATATCAAAATCTCCTTATGTTTTTGCAAGAAGTTACGATGACGAAAAAATTATGGATAAAGTAGTAATAGGATTAGATCTTCCCAAAGGAATAAAAACTTTAAAAATAGATTCAGTATTTGAAGAAGGCACAACCCTTACCGACAGGTATTCTGGTATCGAGGTTAGTGTAACTAATAATGAAGTTATTATTGATTCTGAATATGGAATTGTTTTATTAGAAAAGAGCTAATATAACTAGTAAAACTAGCTTATATCTTTGGTAATACAAAAATTAAATTGATAGTATATAATTACGATAATAGGGTAACTAGATTGTAATACTTTTATCAATTAGTAACTACCATGAAGAACTTACCTCCTTAGGATAAGGAGGTAAGTGTTGGGGAAAACAAAAAAAGTAAGGGAAAAATTGTAATTGGAATACTTTTCAAAGATAAAGAGGATTAAGGTAAATATGGTTACGGTTTTACCTCAAACTTTAGCTGGATTAGTAACATTAGCTCATTAATAATAGTTTATTATTCTGAATATCAGTATTTTATGTAAAATATTCGAAATTGTTAAATTGTTGCTAAGAGAAAAAATATAGCATTACTAAAATAAATAATAACAATTGATGTCTCGATAATTCAAGAAAAAATTAAATTTGCACTTATTATTATTTAACCACTATTATAATTTTACTCCTTTGGAAAATAAAAAGGCAATCAAGTTAATTGATAAAATTCTGGAAGATCTGGATAAGACAGGTATCAATACCGATACACTAATAGACGATCTTAAAAAATTGAGAGAGTATGCTTTAGAAGAGCAAATCCCTCTAGTTGTAAAGGTTCTAAGGTTTACCTATGAACACATTCTAGAGAATGATTCTTTTCTAATTCCTGTACCCGATGATGAACCTGTAGAAGACGAGGAAGGTACCACTTCCTCGATTGAGGGTGATGAAATCAAAGATCCTGTAGAAAGTCTTAAGTATTTAGTTTCTCTAACCAGAAGTCTTTCTAATAAGACCAATGTGATAGATTTACGAGAATATAGAGATGCTCTTATGGCACATTAAAAGTTTTTTATGGCTGAAACTAAATATTTTCAGCCATATTTTTTTAATGTAAATCCAAAGTACAATTTATTCGTTTTTTAAAACAGCATCTATTGTATTTAGATATTCGTCAAATTCTATTAAATCATTATGTGATCCTTCTTCAATTGTTATCATCCTTTTATTAGGTACTAAGATACTCTTGAACAATTTTTCTCCTGATTTATATGGAACTACTCCGTCATTTGTTCCGTGGTAAATAGTAATATTGCAAGCAACTTCTTGTATAAATTTGCCTGATGGTATTTTATATCGCAATAACATATTGGTAGGAAAATGTGGCAACCAACTCTCTACAATATCTTTAATATCGTAATAAGGTGTTTCCAATATTAAATTGCAAGGTTGATTATCTGAAGCCAATCTTACAGCAATTCCTGTTCCTATAGACCTTCCATATAAAGTAATTTGATCTTCTGTATAGCGCTTCAAGATATAGTTATAAAATAATTGAGCATCATTGTATAAATTCTTTTCAGATACCTCACCTCCACTTTTACCATAGCTCCGATAGTCCATAACAACGACATCATATTGTTTTTTGGCAAAAAATGACACGATACTCCCCCATCTTTTTAAACTTCCCCTATTGCCATGAAAATATAGAATAATCCCCTTGGGGTTTGGATTGGTAAAGTGAATAGCATTTAGACAAACTCCGTCTTCTGCTTCTAGAAATAATTCGTTAAAAGTATGATCAAATTGAAATGTATAATCTTGTGGTAACTCTTCAGGTTGAAAAAGGATTTTTTCCTGAAATAAATACAAAATAAATAGGATAATACTATAAAGTAAAATACCAAATAACAGTATATTTTTTAATTTACGCATTAACCTTTTTAGATGAATGCACTACCCCAATGCTTGTATTGGAAAGATTTAAGCGTTTCATTTTAGAATTGATAATTTCACCTAACATTTTATGGTACGACTCAAAATTATTAAGGTTTTTATGCCCTCCGCCGATAACTGTATATAGCCTTGTTAGCTTAGGTCTTATCTTAGATAGTTTAACACTGGATTTAAAAGGGATTAATCTATCTTGAGTACCATGTATGATATGAATTGGGCAGTTAACATATTTAAGCCACTTATAGGTAGGTATAGGATATCGCATAATTAGAGACACCGGCATAAAAGGAATAAACTTGCCAGCTACTTTACTTAAACTGTAATAAGGCGCATCTAGTATTAACATTTTTGGATTATTAATAGAGGCCAGTTTTGCGGCAAAACCGGATCCCATAGATCTTCCATAAAGAATGATATATTTTTCGTCTACCTTTTCTTTAAGTTTATTGTAAACGAACTGGAGATCCCTTTTTATTGCTTTAAAAGACCGTCGGCCGGTACTTTTACCAAATCCTCGATAATCCAACATGCATACGTCATAACCATGCCGGGTAAAATCTACAGCAAACTTACCCCAACCTTTAATGCTCTTAGAGTTTCCTTTTAAGTATAACACCACTCCTTTTGGGTTTTCTACCTTAAAGTGAAGTCCATTAATAATCGCCCCATCCCTGGTTTCCAGGTTGTATTCTTCTACTACCTGATTATTATAATGAAACTCAAAATCCTTATCTAGCTTTTCGGGTTTAAAAATGAAGTACTCCTGCAGATAGTATAAAGCTATACTTGCAACAATATATACGGCAAAAACAATGATTGCTATGTACCCCCAGTTTGACATATTCCCTTTTGTAAGTAACTAATTTACAAAAAATTAAAATCAATTGCATAAAAAAATCCTGTCGAAACAGGATTTTAATTTTATAAATTACATTTTTTTTAACGTCTGGCATCATAAATCCTAAATCTGACACCTACTCTCGCATAAACATCAAAAAATTTACTTCCGCCAGAAATTGAATTATCATTTAGGTTATCTACAAAATCGTTCATGACACCCACTTCTGCCATAATATCAAACATTTCTCCTATCATTTGAGAGAAACCAGCGCCGTAAACTCCTCCTATAATCAATTTTTCATAAGCTTCACTATCCAATTCTATATCACCAATTTCAAAATTTGTATTTGCTCTAAATGATGGGCCTACATTTACAAAAGCCCGAAACCTATCTTTACCTCGTCCAAATAGATATCTAAATTTAGGAGTTATTCCAACTTGAAGAGTTTTTACATCCCCAATATTTTCTATTTCAGAATTACGTTGTAAGAGATCTAAGGAAAAAACAATACTAGTTCTTGCTCTTACACCCATAAGATATCCATAACCAGCATTTATAAAAAACCCAGCACCACTACTTGTTTCAGCATTATCGAGATTTAATTTAGAAAAGGTTGCACCACCGGATACTTCCCAACGATATTGACTATAAGAACTTGTTGACAGCGCAATGAAGACTACAAAAAGTATTATTTTTTTCATAATTGTATGTTTAGATTTGAGGTTATATGAATGACGAAAGTACTAAAATTTTAAAAAAAGAATTAGAAAGGTATTTAGAATTTTCAATCTCATCATTAATATAAATAGTTAAAGGTCTGTTTGTAAGGAAGAATCTATAGCTTATAACTCATACCGATTCGAGCATAGTAATCAAAAAAAATACTCTTGCTATTTATGGTATAAAATTCTTTAAAGTTATTTTGAAAATCGTTCATAAAGCCAGTTTCTACAATAATAGATGTTTTATTAGATATTTGATAGTTAAATCCTGCACTATAAACCCCTCCTATCACTAGTCGCTCAAAACTTTCCTGATCAATTTCCAAGCCATTTTCAATAGCATCAAAATTATATCTTAATGAAGGCGCTACACTTAAAAAAAACCTGAAATCGCTTTCTTTTTTACTAAGAAAGTATCTTAATTTAGGAGAAAAACCTAACTGCATAAACCTTATACTAGACACACCATTTATAGACTGAAAATTTTGGAAAAACAATCTAGTATTTCTTTTTAAAAACTCAGCAGAAAATACTAACGCTACCTTTCTTTTTTTACCAAATTCATATTGATATCCCAGATTAACGAAAACGCTACTACCTGATTCAGCCCGTGAGAAAAGAATATTTTCTTCAAAGTTTAATTTTGAAAAAGTAATTCCGGAGGTTAATTCAATACTACTTTGGGCTAATGTTACTTGTGCAGAGAAAATTGTTAGTAATAAGAAAAATCTTAATTTCATTTGTTAATTTTATTTATAAAAAAACCTGTCAAAAGAGACAGGTATAGTTTATATCAAAAAAAATTGATACTATTCATTATGCATAAAAGATTGCTTTTGCAATAGAAACTCTTCAGTTTCAACTACATCTTCATCTGGCACACAACAATCAACAGGACACACAGCTGCACACTGAGGTTCTTCATGAAAACCTTTACATTCTGTACATTTATCAGGTACTATATAATAAATCTCGTCACTAACCGGCTCTTGTGCTTCATCTGCGTTTATAGCCTTACCACCAGGAAGAACTACATCTCCTTCTAAATCTGTTCCATCAGAATATCTCCAATCATCAGCTCCTTCATAAATTGCAGTATTTGGACATTCTGGCTCACAAGCACCACAGTTTATACATTCATCCGTTATTATAATTGCCATAGCTCTTTTTTATTCTAAATTTGCAGCACAAAAATAACTCGTAAACTAGTGATAAACAAATAAGAGATGTTATTAAATGATCGAATCAGCGCTTTTTCTGAACTTGGCAAGTTTTTAAATCAATTTAAAACTACTGGTTATGAGAAAGTTAACAATGTTCTGCACAATGATGATTTTTTTGATGGAATGGTTCAGAAAATAGAGTCTGCAAAGCATTACAACGGATGGTTTACAAAGGAAAATGTCATTTTTTCCTTAAATCAATGGGGGAATATTCTAACAAAAGAAAATTTAGATGATTGGATCTCGGCCTATTCGTTACAAGATTTAACACCAAAAACAGTAGCCATAATTATGGCTGGTAATATACCATTAGTAGGATTTCATGATTTTTTATCGGCTCTAATTTCTGGAAACAAAGTATTAGCCAAACAATCATCTAGTGATAATGAGTTACTACCATTTTTGACATCGTATCTTATTACTGTAGAATCTAGATTTAATGAATACATTTCGTTTACCAAAGAAAAACTCACTGATTTCGATGCCGTGATTGCAACTGGTAGTGACAATACCTCTAGATATTTTGAGTACTACTTTAATAAAGTACCAAATATCATACGTAAAAATCGTAATTCTGTAGCTGTGCTTACAGGTGATGAGACTTCAGAACAGCTTGAGGCCCTTGGTGAAGATATATTCAGATATTATGGATTAGGATGTAGAAGTGTTTCTAAATTAATGATCCCTAAAGGATATGATTTTGATTTATTCTTTAAATCAATCTATTCATACAACGAAATCATTAAAAGTGCGAAGTACGCCAATAATTATGATTACAATAAGGCGGTTTACCTAATGAGTAATTACAAGCTGTTCGAAAATGGTTTTTTAATGCTTAAAGAAGATAAAAGCTACGCCTCTCCAATCGCAACTGTATTCTACGAAATCTATGAGAGTGAAAATGAATTGTTAAACCAATTAGAAGCAGATAAAGATAAAATACAATGCGTAGTAGGAAATGGTCTATTGAAAGAAATGGTCAATTTTGGAGAAACACAAAACCCAAAACTTTCGGATTATGCAGATGGCGTTGATATTATTGAGTTTTTAATAAAAAAAAACTAAATAATTTATCATATTGATAACGAATTTGTATAAGATTATTAGCACCTTTGTGATGTTTTTTTCTTCTATTTATTAGAAAGAAAAACAATAATAAAACTGGAATATTTAACAACAATAAAAGTTACCGATGAAAAAGCACAATTTTAGCGCTGGACCCTGTATTTTGCCACAAGAGGTATTTAAAGAAGCATCTCAAGCCATATTAGACTATAATAATTCTGGCCTTTCCATTATTGAGATTTCACATCGTAGTAAGGATTTTGTTGATATTATGGAAGAAGCCCGCAGTTTGGCTCTAGAATTGTTAGGCTTAGAAGGTAAAGGATACAAAGCCTTGTTTCTTCAAGGTGGTGCGAGTACACAGTTTCTTATGGCGGCTTATAACTTAATGCAATCCAAAGCCGGTTATCTAAATACTGGAAGTTGGAGTGATAAAGCCATTAAAGAAGCTAAACTTTTTGGTGAAGTTATAGAAGTAGCTTCTTCTAAAGATGCAAACTTCAATTATATCCCTAAGGGTTACGAGATTCCAAAAGATTTAGATTATATCCACTGTACAAGTAATAATACAATTTTTGGTACTCAGATAAAGGATTTTCCTGTTTCAAACGCTCCTTTAGTATGCGATATGAGTAGTGATATATTTTCCAGGCAATTAGATTTTTCAAAATTTGGTTTAATTTATGCCGGAGCTCAAAAAAATATGGGACCTGCAGGAACAACTCTTGTGGTTGTAAAAGAAGAAATTCTTGGCAAAATGAAAAGGCAAATACCGTCTATGCTTGATTACCAGGTGCACATAAGCAAAGCTAGTATGTTTAATACACCACCGGTTTTTGCCGTGTATACTTCAATGCTTACATTAAGGTGGCTTAAAAATTTGGGCGGAATTGAGGCTATCGAAGAATTAAACGAAAAGAAAGCAAAACTCATCTATTCTGAAATTGATTTAAATCCACTATTTAAAGGGTTTGCAGTAAAAGAAGATCGTTCAAATATGAATGCAACTTTTACATTAGTTAATGAAGATCTAAAAGAAACTTTTGAAGCAATGTGCAAAGAAGCAGGAATTAACGGCGTTAATGGGCATAGAAGTGTTGGTGGATATAGAGCTAGCATATATAATGCTATGACTATAGAAAGTGTCGCTACTCTTGTAGATATAATGGGAGATTTGGAAAGAAAAGCTTAGTTTTTCCAAAAAATAAAAAAATAAAAAAACAAAACTAAATAATGAAAGTATTAGCAAACGACGGAGTATCTCAAAGCGGTATTGATGCTTTAGAAAAAGGGGGATTCGAGGTTTTGACAACTACAGTCGCCCAAGATCAATTGGTAGATTACATAAATGAAAATGAAATTTCAGTACTATTAGTACGCAGTGCTACTAAAGTAAGAACAGATATCATAGACAATTGCCCCTCACTAAAAATAATAGGCCGTGGTGGTGTTGGTATGGATAATATTGATGTTGCTTATGCCAGAGAAAAAGGACTTCATGTAATTAATACACCAGCAGCATCATCGGGATCTGTAGCAGAACTGGTTTTTGCTCATTTATATGGTAGTGTACGTTTTTTACATGATTCTAATCGTAATATGCCATTAGAAGGTGATAGTAAATTTAAGAATCTTAAAAAAGCTTATGGAAGCGGTATTGAATTAAGAGGAAAAACACTTGGTGTTATTGGTATAGGTCGTATTGGTCAAGCTACTGCCAAAATTGCAATTGGAGCGGGTATGAATGTTATTGCTTATGATCCGTATATTGAGGAAGTAGAAATTTCTCTTGAATTCTTTGATGGACAATCACTAACTTTTAAAATAAAAACAATTTCTAAAGAAGAAGTGCTTCAAAAAGCAGATTTCTTTACGCTACATGTTCCTGCTCAAAAAGAATATGTAATAGGAAAACCTGAAATCGAACAAATGAAAGACGGTGCCGGAATTATTAATGCCGCTCGTGGTGGGGTAATTGATGAAGTAGCGTTGGTTGATGCTTTGGAAAAAGAAAAATTAGCTTTTGCCGGTCTTGATGTGTTCGAGGATGAACCTAGCCCTGCAATTAAAGTATTAATGAATAGCAAAATATCTTTAACTCCTCATATTGGTGCCGCAACGGGAGAAGCACAGGATCGTATTGGTCAGGAATTAGCAGATCAGATTATCGAAATCTTGAAGTAAATAAAAAAAATACATTACTAAATTTTAAACGCCATTTCATAATTTGAAATGGCGTTTTGTCTTTTAACCAACAAATTTGTTTTTCACCTGATTTTCACTAAAATAAATCTATACTCGATTTTTAATTCTTGCTATAAAAAGTGTAAATTTAGATTCACTATATAAAAAAACAATACTATGTCTGGAATTTTAGAACTTTTAAATAGCCCTATGGGTAAGCAAATAATCAGTGGTGTTAGCTCACAAACTGGTCAATCTGCCGGTAAAACTGGTGATTTATTAAGTATGGCAATGCCTGTTTTAATGGGAGCTATGCAACGTAATGCGTCAACCCCGGAAGGTGCTTCAGGATTATTAGGTGCTCTCTCTTCAGGAAAACATTCCGGTGGTATTTTAGATAACTTAGGCGGTTTATTTGAAGGTGGCGTAGATCAAAATGTTACCAATGATGGCGCTGGAATCTTAGGTCATATCCTAGGTAACAAACAACCAGCGGTAGAAAATGCTTTAAGTCAAAAAGCAGGTATGGATGCGGGTTCTGTAGGGGAAATTCTTAAGGTAGCCGCTCCTATTCTTATGGGAGTATTAGGCAAGCAAGCTTCACAAAATAATGTTAGCGATGCTAATGGTCTAGCAAGTATGTTGGGTGGTCTGTCTGGCGCTGCACAAGGATCAAAACAACAGTCACTAATTGAATCTTTTCTGGATGCAGATGGAGATGGAAGTATACTAGATGATGTGGCAGGAATGTTACTAAGTGGCGGTGGAAAGAAAAAAGGTGGCCTTGGCGGTTTACTAGGTGGTCTATTCGGAAAATAATGATTCCTCTTAAATAATGGTTAAAGCCGAAGAATTATCTTCGGCTTTTTTGTATTTTACAATATGGAGAAGATAAAAGGAGTACTTTACATATTGTTAATTGGAATCTTTGTGTATAGCTGTGCTACAACTAAAGACAAAAAGCTTGATGTAGCGTCTAATGATAATTTTTCTGATACGCTTAGGATAGCAAATGATGAGTTGGAATACGAAATCATTATAATTGAACCAGGGTTTAATGGTTGGTTAGTCACTCAAAGACCTATGGGATATTATTCTGAGCAGTTCTTAGAAAGTAGAAATCGTTTATATGTTGTTGAATACAACCAAAGAGTGTATCAACCGCAACGTTTTGACCCCAATATATATATTCAGGAAATAAATTATGACCCTCAAATCCATTATGGATTAGAGGTGAATTATCTTCTGTATAATTACTTCTTATACTTTGAACGGCAATTCAATCAAAGATTTTTTGTTACCCGTGGTCCTGGGTTTTGATTTACGTACTTTTTAATTGTATTTTTGCGGCATGCAAAAGTTTAAGGAACGTTGGGAAATCAAATCTAGTTGGCAATTAGTGTTTCCTTTATTAGGATTAAGTAGTTTAATTTTTTCTGCTTATTTAATCAGTAAATATATTTTGAGTGCAATTGGTCTTTCTCAACCCAGTACTGAGTTTATTGGGCTACTATCGTCCGTTACCATCTTCCTATTTGCTATCCTCCTATTCATTACTCTAAAACTTTTTAATGTCCTAGAAAATAAATGGGCAGTAACATACAGGTGGGAACTTATCGCAATCTTCATTGTTTTTGCCATAACGGGTTCTACCGCAGCCAGAATCTCTGATCCTATAATTTCTTTTCTTGGTATTGATGGGGAGAATACGAGTGGTTGGATTTACTGGCCTATAAGAATATTACTTGTATTTCCTATTTATCAAATACTGTTATTAATAGTGGGATGGTTATTTGGCCAATTTAAATTTTTCTGGAACTTCGAAAAGAAAATGTTAAGTAGAATGGGATTTGCTCGTTTTCTTAAGGATTAAGTGATATCTACATCAATAACATCCTCAACCTTTTCTTTTTTAATAACATAGGTATACACCCACATTATCGTAAATGTTGGTATAATATCCAAACCTGGTAATGCTTCTTCTACGAACGTAAACACTCCAGCTGCTTTACCTATATTTCCTTTATACATTCTTGTCATAAGCCAACCAGACAATGGTGCCCATAAAATATCTCCAAACTCTCCAATTCCTGGAATAATATAAGTAACCATTCCAAGTCCGTCAAAGAGCAAACTTAGTCCTAGTTTTTTGTATTTATCTTTTGCCATAATAGTAAATTGGGGTTAATTAAGTTTTATATACTATGAATAATACAAATTGTGTTCCAAAAAGGCTATTATCCTAAATCTGCAGTGATCAATCTTAAAAATTCTGTACGTGTTTCTATTTTTTCAAATTGACCTCTAAAACCAGAAGTGGTTGTTACAGAATTCTGTTTCTGCACTCCACGCATCATCATACACATATGAGAAGCTTCAATTACAACTGCGACTCCCTGTGGTTTCAGAGTATTATTAATACATTCAAGAATATCATGTGTTAAGCGCTCCTGTACTTGCATTCTTCTTGCGAACACATCTACAATCCTAGGTATTTTACTCAATCCAACTATATGTCCATCAGGAATATATGCAACATGAGCTTTACCAAAAAATGGTAGCATATGATGCTCACAAAGTGAATATAATTCGATGTCTTTAACGATTACCATATCATCATAATCCTCCTTGAACATAGCTCCTCTAAGAATTTCTGCGGGATCCTGATTATATCCTTGTGTTAGAAATTGCATAGCTTTTGCCGCTCGTTCTGGCGTTTTTTGTATTCCTTCTCTTGCCGTGTCTTCTCCCAGATCACTGATAATAGATTTAAATTTCTCTTGAATATCATCAGTAACCTGTATGTTGTACTCTTCAAAGTTTTTATATGGCATAGTAACTAATTCTGTTTTTCCTTTTTTAATTTTTCCTTAAATGTAGCCTGCAATTTATCAAGTTTTGGATTAATCACAAACTGGCAATACCCCTGATTACTATTCTGATTGTAATAATCTTGGTGATAATGCTCTGCATTATAGAATGCTTCATATTTAACTACCTGTGTAACAATAGGGTCTTTAAACACTTGCTCTTTGTGTAGATTCAATATCATTTCTTCAGCAATCTTTTGCTGTTCTTCATTTACATAAAAAATAGCACTTCGATATTGCGTACCACGATCGGCACCTTGTTGATTTAATGTAGTTGGGTCATGAGTAACAAAAAAAATCTCTAACAATTCTTTAAAGCTAATAAGATTTGAATCAAATTCAACCATGATGGCCTCTGCATGTCCTGTCCTACCCGTTGTGATCTCTCTATATGCCGGATTTTTAATAGCGCCTCCAGTATATCCGGATATTACTTTCTCTACACCATCAACACGCTGAAAAACGGCTTCGGTACACCAAAAACAACCACCTGCCAAAACCGCAGTTTCCATATTTTTTTCTTTCATAGCAAGATTAAAAATAGCTTATGTTCAGCGAAAATACATATATCCAAACCCATTTTTTTCTTTTTAACTTTTCATTAGTACGACATATACCGTTACAAACTTAGTTTTGCAACTAACAAAAAAGTAAGGTTTTTATTACAATTTCATGGATATACAATTACGCTTCAAAACTAGTGTATTATTTTTATTATTATTCTCGTTACATACTTTAGCACAGGAAAAGAAAAACATCACTGCTGAAAGAATAAGTAATCCCCCAAAAATTGATGGCATTCTAGACGATGAAGTTTGGAAAGGTCTTAAGGCATATGGAGATTTCAAAATGTGGCAACCGGGTAATGAAGGTGAAATACCCAAAGCGTTACAATCAGAAGTAAAAATGGCTTATGACGATAAAGCCGTTTATTTTGCAGCGTATCTATATGATGATGAACCACATAAAATATTACGCCAATTTAGTCAGAGGGACAATGTATTCGTCCAAGCCGACTTTTTTAGCATCTCTATAAACACATATAACGATGGTATTAATGAAACTCGTTTTTTTATTAATAGTGCCGGAACAATAGGTGATGCAAGAGCGGATCAATTTAATGAAGATTTTAGCTATAACGTTGTTTTTGATGCAAGAGTTTCATTTGATGAAAAAGGATGGTATGCAGAGTTCAAGATTCCGTATAATGCATTACGATTTCCTGAAATAAGCGTACAGGATTGGAGTATCAATTTTTATAGAAGATTACAATCTAAAAATCAAACGCATACCTGGAATTTCATTGATAACAAAATTGGCCAACAAACACAATACAATGGACTTGTAAAAGGTATAGAGAATATTAACCCTCCTGTACGATTAACTTTTTTTCCCTTTATACAAGGTCTGGTTTCTAATTTTGACGGAAATACCGAAACTGATTTCAGTGCAGGAATGGATGTCAAATATGGCTTAACCGATAGTTTTACATTGGATGCTACGTTAATTCCTGATTTTGGACAAGCCGCTTTTGACGAAGTACGCCTTAATTTAGGCCCCTTTGAACAAACTTTTGGAGAGAATAGGCAGTTTTTCACAGAAGGTACAGAATTATTTAATAAAGGAGATATTTTCTTTTCAAGACGAGTTGGTGGCGGGCCATCAGAATCTGTATCTGATGATGATCTAAACATCAATGAAGAAGTCGAAGATAATCCGTCTAAGGTAAATCTACTTAATGCCCTAAAAATTTCTGGTAGAACTAAGGATAATTTAGGAATTGGGGTTTTTAATGCGATTACAGAAAAAACAGAAGTTAGGATTACAGATACCATTACCGGAAATGTAAGGAAAGTTGAAGTAGAACCGCTAGCCAATTATAATATATTGGTATTTGATCAACAATTCAATAAAAACTCTTCAGTTTCACTTATAAACACAAGTGTTATACGCAGAGGTAGTGAATTTAGAGATGCCAATGTATCAGCTTTGGCTTGGAATTTGGCTAACAAAGCAAATTCATATCGTTTAACAGGAAGAACTATTGTTAGTCAAGTGAATTTACCTAGTGAAAATATTGGTGGATTTGCCTCCGAGATTGATTTTGATCGCATTAAAGGTAAAATTAGATACGGCTTTGGTCATGATTTGGCTAATAAGACATATGATATAAATGACCTTGGTGTCAATTTTAGGAACAACTTCAACAATTTCAGGATTAGTGCATCTTATCAAATTTTTGAACCGCAAGGATGGTTCAATAATTATAGAATTAGTGTTTTTGCCAGACATAGAAGGTTATATGATCCAAGCATACAAACTCAAAATTCTATCGGAGCAAACTGGTTTTTTGTTAATAAAGAACGCTTGGGGTTTGGGGGAGCCACTTCATTAAATTCAAAAACACAAGATTATTTCGAACCCCGAATAGATGGAAGATTTGTTACTTTTAGTTCTAATCTTGGGGGCAGAATGTTTATTTCCTCTGACTATAGAAAGAAATTTGCATATGATATTAGTGCGGGAACAAGACAATGGTTTGATGACCCTCAAAAGATTTATAGGATTGAGATTTCTCCGCGATATCGTTTTTCAGATAGATTATTATTAATCTGGAGGTCAGAATATTTTGATCGATCGGATAATTTTGGGTACATAGATGATAATGAAACGGATGTATTTCTGGGTCAACGTGATATTGTATCATTAGAAAATTCATTGAGTGCGAGTTATAATTTTGACCCATATAAAGCTATAAACTTAAGGTTCAGGAACTTCTGGAGTACCGCTGACTATTCTGATAATTTGTTTTTTGTATTAAATGATGATGGATCAAGATCAAAAATTGATTATGACATCTCAGAAAATAATCCAAATACCAATTTTAATATCTGGAATCTAGATGTAAGTTTTAGTTGGAGGTTTGCTCCTGGAAGTGAAGCTACACTACTCTATCGAAATCAAATTTTTAATGATGACGAATTGTCGACTTTGAATTATACTGAAAGTCTAGATAATCTTTTTAGTCAACCAATACAACATACATTATCCCTAAGAGTATTATATTTTATAGATGTCAATAATTTAAAACGTTCTTCTAAAGGATAATGTTGGGGATTTTAATGATATTGATTACTTTCACTGCTTCAAGTTGAAAATAAATGATTAAAGCGAGTAATATTCATAAAAATTACGGAGAGCTTCATGTTCTCAAAGGGGTAGATTTACATATTAAACAAGGAGAAATTGTTTCTATTGTAGGAGCATCAGGAGCAGGAAAAACCACATTGCTACAGATTTTAGGGACTTTGGATCGAGCAAATGAAGTCAAAGAAAGTGATTTGTCTATTAATAAATCCAATATCAACACATTATCACAAAAACAACTTTCAAAATTTAGAAACGAACAATTAGGCTTTATTTTTCAATTTCATCAATTATTACCAGAATTTACGGCGCTAGAAAACGTTTGTATTCCAGCTTTTATCAAAAAGACGTCAAAAGCTAACGCAGAAAAAAGAGCAAAAGAACTTCTAGATTTTCTTGGGCTTTCCCATCGGTATGATCATAAACCAAACGAACTGTCTGGAGGCGAACAACAGCGTGTTGCAGTAGCTAGAGCCCTAGTTAATAATCCAAAAGTAATTTTTGCTGATGAACCATCAGGAAATTTGGATAGCGAAGCTGCAGAGAATCTTCATAAACTATTTTTTAAGCTTAGAGATGAGTTTGGGCAAACTTTTGTTATTGTTACTCATAACCAAGAGCTGGCGGATATGGCCGATCGAAAATTAGTAATGGTAGATGGAAAGATTATTAGTTAGGCACTAATGAAAAGACTTAACAAATCTGAACTTAAAGATTTTCTAGATGAAAAAGCGGCTTTTTATGAACAGCCAAAATTCATTGAGACAGATCCGATTCAAATCCCTCACCTTTTCACACAAAAAGAAGATATTGAAATCTCTGGATTCCTGACAGCAACAATCTCATGGGGTAACCGAAAAAGTATCTTAACCAATGCACACAGGTTAATGGATCTTCTAGGTAATAGCCCTTACGACTATATAATGAACCATAAGCCTTCAGATTTAGATTATTTAGAAGGATTTGTACATAGAACTTTTAATAGCATTGATCTCTCCTACTTTATACCGGCTTTAAAGGAACTGTATAGTAGCTATGGTGATATGGAAGGCTTCTTTACACAATATCATGAAGAGAACAATCTTCAGAATGCAATTCATCATTTTAAGAAAGAGTTTTTCTCTATACCCCACCCTATCAGAACAGAAAAACACATAAGTGATCCTCATAAAAACTCTGCCGCAAAGCGAATTAATATGTTTTTAAGATGGATGATAAGGGATTCTAAAGCTGGTGTCGACCTAGGAATTTGGAATAGCCTATCTCCTGCTCAACTATCATGCCCGCTGGATGTACATTCTGGTAATGTAGCTCGTAAGTTAGGTTTACTTACGAGAAAACAAAATGACGGGAAAGCATTGGTAGAATTAGACCAAAAATTACGAGTTCTAGATCCAAATGACCCGGTCAAATATGATTATGCATTATTTGGTCTTGGAGTTTTCGAAAAATTTTAAGTTTAGATCAATTCTAAAAGGTAATGATTCCTTTACATTCTAAACATTGAGATGATGTTTCTTTAATAAACATAAAACATCTCCTTAAAGTAGTTGCAAGACCCCTTGTGCTAAATTTGTAAAAACAAACATTTGCACAATCATGAAAAATTACTTTAACTTATTTACTTTATTATCAATTTTGGTATTTGTCTCATGTAATAATGATGATGAAGGCCCGGAAAAACCTGATCAGGGAAGTTTAATAGAACTTAAAAACCATTCTAAATCTCCGGTGTTTTTAGAAAAAATGTCTGGATTTTCTGATATCGAAATTTATACTTTGTTATCTTCTGAAGATACTTATATCCCAAATTTCACCTATGGTTCAATGGCAGATGGTGCTGGATTATTGCGTAACGGTGACGGTACATTTACATTAATAAACAATATTGAGGCCGATTATTCTGTAGCCAGAATTACTTTAGACGAAACTTTTATGCCTACAAAAGGTGAATATATTCTTAATGCCGTCGCTACTGCAAATACTGCGCAATGTTCGGGCTCTTTAGTAACCCCAGAAGAACATGGATTTGGTCCTATATATCTTTCTGGAGGAGAATGGGGAGGTAATTCTAAAGGAGTTTTTGCAACAGATCCTTTTAAAGATGCATCCACTGCTTCTGTACCAAGAATGCTAACAGCTATGGGACAATGGTCTACTGAAAACGCGGTTATTATAGGTAAAAATGCATATCCAGACAAAACTGTTGTTTTTATTGGTGATGATAATAGTAATAATGAAATCCCTTCTGGGCAACTAGGAATGTATGTGGGTGACAGAGGTGATGTAGAAGGTGGTAAACTATATGGCTTAAAGGTAACTTCACCAGGAGTTACCTATGAAATGGATATGCAAGAAGATATCGAATACAATGTAGAGTTTGTAGAGTTATCAGAAAAAAATATAGATTTATTAGATGCTGAAGCTAAGGAAAAAGGAGTTATGGGTTTCTCAAGACTCGAAGATATTGATTGGAGAAGAGGTTCTGCCGCCAATAATAGAGAAGTTTATTTTGCCGTTACCGGAAGAGATAAGCCAGGTTTAATAGGAAAAGGTACTAGATCCGGAAGAATATACAAGGTAGTTTTAAATGAAAATGATCCTACTGGAGCTGCTAAAATTGTATGTGTATTGGATGGCGATAAAGAAGGTGGAAAAGCTGAACCTTTTCATAGTCCCGATAATATATTAGTAACAGAAAATTATGCTTATATACAAGAAGATCCAAATGGTATTCAAGACTTTAAGCCAGCAGCCAATCATTATGCAAGATTATATCAATATGATTTAATTACAGGAGCTTTGAAAACTGTATTAGAATGTGATCAGGTTAGAGCCACGGCAGAAGGTTATGGCCCAGCCGACAGAATCTGGGAGATTACGGGTATGATCGATATTTCTGAAACTATAGGCGTTGATAAAACATTTTTACTTATTACCCAAAATCATGGTTGGGAAAGAACTGATGGTACTCCTTTTACAGATCCCAATGCTAATCCAAACGTAGCAGAAAGTAGAAAAGAAGGAAGTATGTTATATATTATTAAAGGTTTAGATAGGTAGATCAATGATTTTATTCACATCATTTAAAAATACTAAAGAGGCTTATTACAAAATAAGCCTCTTTCTCATATTAAGTTTTTCCTTATCATCTTGTTCTAGAAAAGAAAAAACAGAGATAGTTCCTGTCAATGTTCAAATGAAAAATCAATTCATAGAAGACATTTCTATGGCTATTGACTTTTTGAATAGCACGAAAAATAATATTGATAATGCTGAAAAAAACTTTCTAGAATCTCGGAAATATTTTAAGAAAATTGAGCCAATTCTATCTACACTTGATGTAGAAAATTATGGTTTTCTAAACCGGCCTAACATCCTAAAAGTTGAAGAAGAAGATTATACCGATATAAAAATAAAAAAGCCTAGCGGTTATCAGGTTTTAGAAGAAGAGATTTTTGCAGAAGAAAAAGATACTACAGCAATACTAAACCATGTTGATTTGGTATCAAATCGACTAAAACTGATTAAAGCAAATATGTATTTCGATCATCTTAAAACTTACCACTT
The DNA here is from genome assembly GCA_947500545.1 of uncultured Aquimarina sp. Classification (GTDB taxonomy): domain Bacteria; phylum Bacteroidota; class Bacteroidia; order Flavobacteriales; family Flavobacteriaceae; genus Aquimarina. The sequence continues at coordinate 821,652 of CANMSO010000001.1, forward strand.
TCTTTGGATGTTCAGAAAATCACTTATCCGGATAGCATTAACGGGAATTACTGGGTTTGATTCGCCCGTATTAGAAAATTCTTTGGAAGAATCTAAAACTGTTTATGCTAGTCTTAGAACGTATTTATCTTTCTATAAAAATGAATTCAAGGATACTGCCATTTTCGAAAGCTGGAATGACGAGATTGGTCAATCAATAATCGACTTATCTGGGGGATTTAATGATTTTGATCGATATCATTTTATCAAAAACCACACTCATAAACAATTAGAACTATGGAATAAGACTGTAAATGACTGGAATGCGAAATTCCCATTTGAATTGTCGATTAAAAATGATGCTACCTCTCTTTTCTCCTCAACCACATTCAATATTGATTATTTTTCGGATAAAAATTTAGGGAAAACAACATCAGAAAAAATAACACTTGGAAAAAAGTTATTTTACGATACTAATCTATCCGCAAATAAAAAAATAAGTTGTGCTACATGTCATATTCCTAAAAAAGCATTTACAGATGGTATGAAAATAGCGACAGGAGTAACACGAAATTCACCAACCCTACTCTATGCCGCATTGCAGAAGGCTTTTTTTTATGATAAAAGAGCCGGAAGTCTCGAGGGGCAAATTATTTCTGTGATCGAAAATGAAAATGAATTTCACACAAATTTAGAAACGTTAGAAAAAGCTGTAAAAAAAGACAGCAATTATATTAATGCATTCAAAATATCATATCCAAATAGAGAAATCACTAATATATACATCAGAAATGCTATCGCTAGTTATATTAGAAGTTTAGTACCTTTCAATTCTAAATTTGATCGAAATATTAATGATTTAGAAAACTCACTAACGCAACACGAAATCAGTGGGTTTAATCTTTTCAATGGAAAAGCCAAATGTGCAACTTGTCATTTTGCACCTATCTTTAATGGAACTGTTCCGCCAGATTATAAAGAATCAGAAATAGAATTAATAGGAGTGCCCCAACAAAAAGATACTGTTAATGCAACCATAAGCAAGGATCTTGGCAGTTATTATGTTTACAAAACTCCCGAAAGAAAACATTTTTTTAAAACTTCTACTATTCGAAACAGTAGCATAACAGCTCCATATATGCATAATGGCGTGTATAATACATTAGATGAAGTATTGGATTTTTATAATCGTGGTGGTGGTTTTGGTATTGGTATACATTTAGAAAATCAAACATTACCTCTAGATCCATTAAAGCTAAACCAGCAGGAAATAAATGATATTATAGCTTTTATTAAAACGTTAGAAGATAACATTGAAGACTATTAAACGGGTTAAAGACCCAAGGAAATGATACTACCAGTAGAAATTTAGTACAATTTTGATGTGTTTTTATCCTTTTTTTACGGTTATCACACAAAATTGATACGCAAAGCTATTTAATTCCTGATATGTAAGTAATTTTTGTTAATTTTATTAAGAATTGTTTGCATACAAATCAATTCATTTGATTGGAATGATATCAACTACTATACCCATAAATGAAAACCTAAGGTTAGGAGCGTTAAAATCTTTAGACATTCTGGACACTCAATCCGAGAAAGAGTTTGATGACATAACGGCTCTTGCTGCATATATCTGCGAAACAGAGATCTCACTGATTTCTTTGGTAGATACAGATAGGCAATGGTTTAAATCCAAATATGGTTTGTCAATTTGTGAAACCCCTAGGGATGTATCATTTTGTGCTCATGCAATTCTTGATCCAGAAAATATAATGATTGTTGAAGACGCGCGTAAAGACGAACGTTTTTCTAAAAACCCGCTTACCGAAACAGAGAAGCTTGTTATATTTTATGCAGGAGTTCCATTAATTGATAAAGATGGTTTTGCATTGGGAACATTGTGTGTAATTGACAGTAAACCAAAAAAACTTTCTGAAAAACAATTACAATCCCTTAAATCACTAGCAAATCAGGTAGTTTTGCTTTTTGAGCTCAACAAAAAAAACAACGATCTAGAAAAAATTCAAAATAAATTAACGAAACGTAATGAATCACTTAGAGAATTTGCGCGGGTAATTTCGCATGATTTAAAAATGCCTTTGGCAAATATTATTACCACCACAGATTTATTAAAACTAATTCTGGAAAATAAACTGGATAAGGAAAGTTTACAGTATTTTGAATATATTAAAACTTCTTCCTTTGCTATGAGTAGCTACATAAGTGATGTTTTGGATCATTACGAAAGTCAAAGTCTTGTACACAATAAACCCGAAAGTTTTAGTTTAAATGAACAACTACAGGAAATAGTTAATCTACTAAGTATTAAACCGGACTTTACTATTAATTTCCCTGAGAATAATCCAATATTAGTGACAAATAAACTTGCGCTGAAGCAGATTTTTTTCAATTTAATCGGAAATAGTATTAAATATAATGACAAAGAACAAATCATTGTTTCGATCGAAACTAGTGAAGATGAAAAGTACTATTATTTCAGAATAACAGACAATGGAATGGGCATTCCAAACGATAAGTTAGCTACAATATTTGATCTTTTCACAACTGCAAACACTATAGATAGAAGTGGTAACAAAGGAAATGGAATTGGTTTATCTACAGTTCAAAAGCTAATTCAAAAACTTGGGGGTACTATTGAAGTGGCTTCTCAGGAAAAAATAAAAACCACTTTTGACTTTTCTATTAAAAAGACCTAGTTTCCCTTAGAGTTTATAGCTTCTACACTGGCCTGAGCGCATTTTTCTCCATCAATTGCAGCAGAAATTATTCCTCCAGCATATCCTGCACCCTCACCACAAGGATATAATCCCTTAATTTGCACATGTTCTAATGTTTTCCAGTCTCTAGGAATACGCACTGGCGATGAAGTTCGTGATTCAGGAGCATGCACTACTGCTTCATTAGTTAGATATCCACGCATGCTTTTATCAAATGCTTTAAAGCCAGATTGTAATGTGTTATGAATAAATTTGGGAAACACCATTCCCATATCTGCAGATGTCAAACCAGGTGTATATGATGTAACTGGAAGATCTTTAGATACTTTACCCTCAACCATATCTAAAAGCCTTTGCGCTGGAACTTTTTGGGTTTCTCCACCTATTCGCCATGCCTGTTGTTCAATCTCCTTCTGAAAGTACATTCCTGATAAAGGACCGTACTTAGCAAATGCTTTAAAATCTTCTAGTTTTAATTCTACAACAATCCCACTATTAGATGTGGGTTGATCTCTTTTAGACGGTGACCAGCCATTGGTGACTACTTCTCCCGGACTGGTAGCGCATGGCGCAATAACCCCTCCCGGACACATACAAAATGAATACATCCCTCTTCCTGCAACTTGTTTTACAACACTATATGGTGAAGGAGGTAAATAAGGCCCTCTTGTTTCGCATTTATATTGGATTTTATCTATTAATCGTTGCGAATGTTCTACACGAACACCTAAGGCAAAAGGTTTTGCTTCAATCTCTATCTTTTTACGATATAATAACTCAAATATATCTCTGGCAGAATGGCCAGTTGCAAGGATAACTTTATTTGTTTCAATAGAACTTCCGTCTAATAGAACTACGGCATTAATCTCTGAGTTTTTAATTTCGAAATCAACAACACGGGTTTCAAAATGTATTTCTCCTCCACTTTCAATAATTTTTTCTCGTATATCCGCAATAATACCGGGTAGTTTATTTGTGCCAATATGTGGATGAGCATCAACCAGAATTTGATCTGTTGCTCCAAAACCTACCAAAAGCTCGAGAATGCGATTAACGTCACCACGTTTTTTTGATCTAGTGTATAGTTTCCCATCACTATAGGTTCCTGCCCCTCCTTCTCCAAAACAATAATTAGAATCCTCATTAACAATATGATCTCGATTGATAGCTTTAAGATCTCTACGTCTACTTCTTACATCCTTCCCTCTTTCTAGGACAATTGGCTTACACCCCAGTTCTATACATCTTAAAGCGGCAAATAATCCTGCAGGACCTGCCCCAATAATTACAATTTCGGGGGCATTAGAAACTTGAGGATAATCAGGCAATTCAATAGCATTATCCTGAAAGTCTTCTTGTACAAAAACCTTTACCCTCAGATTTACTTTAATTGCTCGCTGTCTTGCATCTATAGATCTTTTTAGAATCTGTACATGTCGTATTTCGTCTAATGGGATTTCATTTTTACGAGAAATATTACTTTTTAACAGATCTTCATTAGCTGCAATTTCTGGTGAAACCTGTATGGTAAATTCGTGTTTCAAGACTTATAAGCTTTTTTGACTTTGCGCGAAGATACAATATTGTTGTCTTTATAAGTTATTTGTAACTTACTAGTTCAAACCGCGATCTATACAAAATACTAAAATTTGTAAAACTTAAAAACGATTATATTGGAAATCAAAGAACTAAAACTATTCTCAAAATACATTGAGGAACAATATGCTTTTTATAACGATATTTTAGGATTTACCTGTAAAAAAACGTCGCAAGGCTTTACCGTTATAACTAAAGAGAATACTTTAGAATTTATTAAGTCCGAAAAAGATTGCTATTACCACTTTGCTTTTCTTATCCCTACGGGATCTATTCATGCTGCAATTCAATATTTAGAAGAAAGGAATATCGATCTTTTACGATATAAAGGGGAAAAAATAATCCATTTTCAAACGGGTAAAGCCATTTATTTTTATGATAAAGATGGTAATATTGGGGAGTTCATAGAAAGACCTCTTCTAGATTACGCCCATAGCAGTGCTTTTTCTATAAATCAAGTTATTAAACTAAATGAAATTGGATTACCACATAAAGATCCTTTATATGTTAGCGCTGTTCTAATTAACGAGTATGGCATTACTCCTATTGATCAGAATAGTTTTAGGGAAAATTTCTGCTGGGTTGGGGATCATAATGGAGTGATTATAGTAGTTAAAGAAGGAAGAAATTGGTTACCAACCAACAAACCAGGAATCATTAATGACTTTGTTATTAATTATCAGGATAATGGAAAAACTCATCATCTATCCTTCGAAAATAATGCCATACGAAGAGTCAAATAATTGTAAAACTTTGCACGTTTGAGTGCCTGTTAAAGTAATTGTTCCTATATTTGATTTAAACAAACCTTAAATTTACAATTATGAAAAAGCTATTTTTATTAGCGATTGCAGTAATCGGTTTCTCGATTAATTCTCAAGCACAAGACATCAAATTTGGTGTAAAAGGTGGGGTAAACTTTGCAAATCTTACTGATCTAAGTGGTGCAGATCTTGATTCAAGAACTGGCTTCCACCTAGGTGCTGTTCTTCAGCTTAGCCTTATGGAAACTTTTGCCATTCAGCCTGAACTTTTGTATTCGGCTCAAGGAGCTTCTATAGGTGATTTCGATATTGATTTAGATTATATTAATATCCCTATTTTGGCTAAACTTAAATTTGCAGGAATTGCAAGTGTTGAAGCTGGCCCTCAATTTGGATTTGTGATAAATGATGGTATTGAAGAATTTGCTCAATCTTTTGGAGGTGATGCTGAGGCTAAGAGTTTTGATCTTGGTCTTGCTGTAGGTGCTGGTGTAGAATTTGGTGGATTTTTTGGCCAAGTTCGTTATAACCTAGGGCTTACAGAAGTAGCTGACGATAGTGACGGAAAAAACTCTAATTTCCAGGTATCAGTTGGATACTATATTTTCTAGAAAGAAAACAAAGTAAATATATAAAAAGGCAGAAGTAATACTTCTGCCTTTTTTTGTGCTTATATCTTATATTTTGATACTCTTAATTATATACTTATTAAGTTTCTAATACCTCAAGAATTTGATTAAATATGGTTTTTTTACCTTCTTGATCTCCTGTTGTAGTTTCTATTCTTATTCTCATTCTTTGGCTTCGGTTTTCTGTGATGTGTGTTTTTTGTTTTAGAAGGGGATTCGCTACTAGAATTTAAAGAGGGTTCGAAACCTTCTACAACTTCGCTTGGTAGCTTTTCACCCAATAATTTTTCTATTCCTCTAATATAGCTCACTTCTTCATGGCTTACCAAGGATATCGCTTCTCCGCTAGCTCCTGCTCTACCCGTACGGCCAATTCTGTGTACATAATCTTCAGAAATATTAGGCAACTCAAAGTTTACAACATGTGGTAATAATGGAATATCTAATCCACGAGCTGCAATATCTGTTGCTACCAATACTCTAACCGTTCCCTTTTTGAATCCTCCAAGTGCTTTTGTTCTTGCGCCCTGACTTTTATTACCATGGATTGCAGCGGCTGTAATTCCGCTTTTAACCATTTTTTCACTTAACCGATTGGCTCCATGTTTTGTTCTGGTAAAAACTAATACCTGCTTCCAATCACCATCTGAAATAAGCTTAATTATTAACTCACTTTTTCTTTTTTGATCAACTTTATAAATCTTTTGATCTATCTTTTCTGCAGTTGTATTTTCTGGTGCCGCTTCTACCCACACAGGATGGTGTAAAATCCCATTCGCTAGTTTTTTAATCTCTTTAGAAAATGTAGCAGAAAACAGCAGGTTTTGTCTTTTTACAGGTAAAAGATTCAAAATCTTATTAATATCCCTTTGAAAACCCATATCTAGCATACGATCTGCTTCATCTAAAACCAAGATCTCAATATTAGCCAATGAGAGTGCTTTTTGACTATGCAGGTCTAGTAAACGTCCGGGAGTTGCTACTAATATATCTACGCCATTTCTCAATCCTCTGATCTGAGGTTTTGCATTCACTCCTCCAAATATGACCATTGATCTTAAGTCCAGAAACTCACTGTACGCTCTAACATTATCTTGTATTTGTGCAGCTAATTCTCTTGTTGGAGTTAATACCAAGGCTCGTACCGGTCTTTTTCTTAATCGTTGTCCTTGTGATAGTATTTGTAGTAATGGTAATGTAAATCCAGCAGTTTTTCCTGTTCCTGTTTGTGCAGAAGCTAAAACATCTTTCCTTTCTAAAATTGGTGGAATCGCTTTTTCCTGGATCGGTGAAGGGGTTGTATATCCCTTTTTATCAATGGCTCTTAACAGCGCATCTGATAATCCTAATGTATTAAATGACATATAAATTGTTTAAGAAATAACAATTAGTGGGAAATGCCATTTCTGAATATAACCGCAAATGTACAGCTAATTTTTACGATACTGTTCATTTTCTTAATTGATAAGGATAAAAACGTGTTCAAAAAAAATTAATAATATCTTTATAAAACTAGAAGTGATTTCCACACAATACCTTAAAACACACAGACTCTCATCTTTAAAAGTGAATATTAACAATTTTATTTCAAAGAAATAATCCGTTTTTGTAACAAATCAATCATTCCTATACTTACTGATCAAATCATAAAAGTAAAAATCATGAAAACGATCAGTTATCTACTCATTTTGTTTATTACAACACTAATGACACAAACTACCAAATCCCAAGATTCTAAGTTGGAAAATTCTATGCTTTGGAAAATCGAACACAAAAACCATGAAAAACCATCCTATTTGATGGGAACAATACATGTAATGTGTAAAGAAGACTTTAAAATAAAAGATAAAATTTCAAAAGCGTTGAGGACAACAGATCAATTGGTAATGGAAATAAATATCACAGATCCAGATGAGTTTAAATCCCTTCAAGAAGCAGCTATTGGAAAACAAAAACTCAGTCAACAACTTACAGAGGTGCAACTTGCTAAATTATCTACCTTTTTAAAGGATAAAATGGGGATGACTCTGGCACAGGTAGATAATTTTACATTAAGTACAATCTACTCTCTGTCCATTATGCAAAGCTTGCCTTGTACAGAAAAGAAAATGTATGAGTTTGAGTTATCTGCACTTGCCAAACAACAAGGAAAACCTATACAGGGACTGGAAACCGTTAGTGAACAATCAGGATATGCAGAAAAAGCATACCCAACAGAATTTCTTTTACAACAATTGGGCTTGTCTGATGAATATAAAAAAATGTTCCCTCTATTGGTTACAGCTTATAACAAAGAGAATCTTGAAGAGTTATTTGCATATATAACTAATGAAAAGTATATGGACGTTAACAATAAAGAGTGGTTATTAGACTATAGAAACAAAAATTGGGCAAAGAAAATACCCGCAATGCTTGAGGAAGAAAGTAATTTCTTTGCTGTAGGTGCTGCACACTTGGTAGGAGAAACCGGAATAATACAACTACTCAGAAAGAAAGGGTATATTATAACTCCTGTTTTTAACTAAAAGGGTATCATTTTGCAACTAACCGAAAAAGAGTTTCTGGAAAAAATCAATGCTCACAAGGGGATCATATATAAAGTAATACGTATATATTTTGAAAACCATGATGATCGTGAAGATCTTTTTCAGGAGATTATTTTACAAACCTGGAAATCGTTGCCTTCATTTCAAGGAAAAAGTCAATTCTCTACTTGGTTGTATCGTATTGCACTTAATACTGCTATTGTTTTCTTTAAAAAAGAGAAAAAAAGAAACGATAGTATTCGAAATGAGCAGTTACAACCAATATCAATACAGGATGATGCTAGTGAAAAAGAAACACAATTGGTTCATTTTTACAAAGCGGTTTACCTATTGGACAAGATAGAAAAAGCAATTATCCTGCAATATATAGATGGGCTCTCTGGAGATGAAATTAGTAAAAATCTAGGATTGTCTCCCGTAAACACAAGGGTCAAACTTAATAGAACAAAAAAGAAATTACAAAACATTATAAAACAACAAGGTTATGAATTTTGATAATATAAAATCAGCATTAGAAAATGAGGATCAGGCACCTCTCGTCCCTGAATCTTTGGCAACACTCAAAAAAAGTGAAATGCCAATACAGCAGATCAGAAAAACAATGAAAGGAGAAATCATTACACAGTTAATATGCATTATAATCTTTTTTGCAGCTCCCAGTTTCATGAAGTTACACCAATTTCCTAGAGCGGTTTATTATATTTTTATGTTTCTTACTGCTTTGATGACCATGGGTTATGTAACCAAAATGATATGGTTCTTGAGAAAAACAGGGAGTATTCAAGGTTCTACAAAAGAAACCTTACTACTATTTATTCATGATATACAGCTTACCTTAGAGGTTTATAAAACCGCTATCATTTCTGGTTCCATATTATTGCCAATATCGGTAACAGCACTTTTATTGGGTTCTACTAATTTTAATGAAAACCTTTTTCAAAAATGGTTCTTATTAGACATAAGTGCTACCAGTATAATCTTGTTAATATTTGGTTATCTTATAGCTACATTCTTTATTTATATAATTACAGTAAAATGGGCAGATAGTTTATATGTAAGACACATAGATAAATTAAGAAACATACTCAACTCATTAAATGAATGATTAATCTACATTAATTCTTTGCATAAAAGTAACCTAAGAACATTCTTCTACAGTTACTTTTTTGTGTTACACATATTCACCTATTACTAAAAATAGGCTCATAAAATTTTCCTTAACCCAAACGATCAATCCCAAATCTTATAGTATATTTGACAAACGTTACATAGGAATGCAGTTTAAACACCCAGAATTTCTTTATGCTCTTTTTGCGCTTCTTATTCCTATTTTAGTTCATTTGTTTCAACTACGGCGTTTCCAGAAAGTAGATTTCACCAATGTACAATTTCTAAAAGCTGTTACTATGCAAACTCGCAAAAGTTCGCAGCTTAAGAAATGGCTCACCTTACTTACCAGGTTATTAATTTTGGCTTCTATTATTTTGGCTTTTGTTCAGCCCTTTTTGGCTTCAGAAGATATCGTGGGTAAGAAAAGTGAAACTGTAATCTATTTAGATAATTCCTTTAGTATGCAGGCCAAAGGAGCAAAAGGTCCACTACTAAATCGTGCGGTACAAGAGATTCTAAGTGATTTACCTGAAGAAGAGATTATATCACTCTTTACCAATACAGAAACTTTTACCAATGTATCTAAAAAAGATATTCAAAACGATTTGCTTCAAATAGAGTTTAGTTCTAACCAACTCCCCTATCATGCGGCTTATCTAAAAACTAAACGACTGCTAAGTACGTCTCCTGAAACTATCAAAAGAGTAATTATGGTTTCTGATTTCCAGCAAAAAGAGGGTGCGTTTTCATTACCAACAGATTCGAGTACGGAAACCAGTTTGGTAAAGTTAATTCCTGTTACAAAGCAGAATATAGCTATCGATAGTTTATTTCTACAACGAAATACAAATAATGAATTAATGCTTACTGTTTCTTTAAGTAATATTGAAGCTAATGCTGAAAATACATCAGTTGCACTCTATAACGATGATAAATTAATAGCAAAAACGGCGATTTCGATACCAAAAAATGGCACTGCACAAACCGAGTTTAGATTAGAAGAAAATGTAAAAATAACTGGTCGCGTATCTATAGAAGACCCATCAATAACATTTGACAACTCAAGATATTTCACGATTAATACTCCACAGAAAATTAATGTTGTTGCGATAAACGGTATCAACGATAACTTTATAAAGAATATTTTCACATCAAATGAATTTACGCTTACCACTAGTTCTCTTGAAGAATTAAATTATAATGATATTAGTAATGCAAATCTTGTAATAATCAATGAAGTTAAACAAATTCCGATATCACTTACCAATGCCTTAAAACCATTTACAGATCAAGGAGGTACCGTTTGTATTATCCCATCTGATAAAGGAGATTTAATTTCATATCAACAGTTTATAGCTGCGTTTTCTAGTCAAGGATTACAAGCACAAAAAACACAAGAAAAGAAGATCACCAAAATAAATTTTTCTCATCCTCTGTACCAAGGAGTCTTTGATAAAAGGATTACGAATTTTCAATACCCTAAGGTTAATAGTTTTTATCAAACCAATGCAACCAATATAGTATTATCCCTAGAAGATAATAGTGCATTTCTTTACAAAACGAATAATGTATATGTATTTACGGCGGCTATAAACAGGGAAAACTCGAATTTCAAAAATTCACCGTTAATAGTTCCTACTTTATATAATATCGGAAAACAGAGTTTGCAACTTACCGATATATCATATACGATTGGTAAAGCAAATTCATATGATGTACCTATATCATTGGGGCAAGACGGAATATTGTCCTTGGTTTCCGATCAAGAAAGTAGTATTCCGTTACAACAGAGTTTTCCTTCCAAAGTACGAATCACCACTGATGAAATCCCTACAAAATCAGGAATTTATAGACTTCAGGATAAAAATAAAATCATACAATATGTAAGTTATAATTATGATAGCTCAGAAAGTGACTTACAATATTATAACCTTAGCTCAACGGCAGATTATGAAGTAAATAATTCTGTTTCTGAACTTTTTAATCGAATAAAAGAAGAGACCAGTATCAATGAACTTTGGAAATGGTTTGTTATTTTTGCGCTGATATTCTTATTAATTGAAATATTACTTTTAAAATATCTAAAATGAATTTCTTACTAAAGGCTGCTACAGTAATTGATCCAAAGTCTCCTTTTCATAATAAAACAGTCGATATTCTTATCGAAAATGGAGTAATTACGAATCTTGGAAATTCTATTAAAGCTCAAGGTACTGTTAAAGAAATCAAATTAGACAATCTACATGTATCACAAGGGTGGTTCGATAGCAGCGTATGCTTTGGGGAACCCGGTTATGAAGAGCGAGAAACAATTACAAATGGTCTGGATGTAGCTGCCAAAAGTGGCTTTACCGCCATTGCACTTAACCCAAATACTTTACCCATTACAGACAATAGTGCTTCGATTGGATTTCTGAAGGGAAAAGCTCAAGATAGTGTAGTATCTCTTTACCCTATTGGTTCCCTGACCACAAAATCTGATGGAATAGATATGGCAGAGTTGTTTGATATGCAACAAGCCGGTGCTATAGCATTTGGAGATTATAAGAAAGCGATACAAAACCCTAATTTACTAAAAATAGCACTTCTTTATACACAGAATTTTGATGGGCTTGTGCTCTCTTTTCCACAGGATAATCAAATTGCAGGAAAAGGAATGGTTAATGAAGAAGAACAGAGTACATTGTTGGGCTTAAAAGGAATTCCTGCTTTGGCAGAAGAGTTACAGATCACCAGAGATTTATTTTTATTAGAGTATACAGGTGGAAAACTGCATATTCCAACAATATCAACAGCGAAATCTGTTTCATTAATTAAAGAAGCTAAGAAAAAAGGATTGCAGGTGAGTTGCAGTGTAAGTACACACCACTTGACATTAACTGATTCTGAGTTAGCAACTTTTGATTCTAATTATAAAGTAAGACCACCACTACGAACGCAAAAAGATGTGGATGCATTGGTAAAAGGGGTTAAAGATGGTACTATTGATATGATCACGAGTGATCACCAGCCAATGGATGTAGAACATAAAAAAGTAGAGTTCGATAATGCAAAATATGGAACAATTGGTTTGGAAAATGCCTTTGGTACAATAAATAATATTTTAGGAACAGAAAAAGCAATATCCATGCTAACCAATGGCAAAACCGTTTTTGAATTAGAGAATCACACTATTGAAAAAGGAAATAAAGCAGATATAACATTATTTAATCCAAATGTAGATAGCATTTTCACTGAGGAACTTATACTTTCTAACTCTAAGAACAGTGCCTTTCTTGGAAAACCTATAAAAGGTTATACCTACGGCATAGTAGCAAATGGTAAAATAGTACTGAAATAATTGTAAGCTAATACTAAAAATAGTTAAACCAACAATACGTCAATCATGCAATCAGATTATGCCAAACAAGGTAAAACAGCAGCAGTAGTCGCATACATAACAATCATTGGGACCATTATTGCCTATTTTATGAATCAAGATAGTAAGAATATTTTTGCGAATTTTCATATACGACAAGCATTAGGAGTTAATATTTCGTTCTATATTCTAGGCGCTTTGGTAAGCATTTTTGATTCATGGGCAATATCATCGGCGTTTTATATATTTATTCTCGTACTATGGGTTTTCGGATTAATAACGGCTATAAGAGAAGAACAAAAAACCGTACCCATTCTAGGACCATACTTTCAGCAATGGTTTAGTTTTATAAAATAATTACAAAATATATGCAATCAAAATCACTATCCCTATATCATATCATTAAAGAACCTACAATTAAAAAAGATAAAACCCCCGTTTTATTTATGTTTCATGGTTACGGAAGTGATGAAAATGATCTTTTCTCTTTTGCAGCAGAATTACCAGAAGAATTATGTATTATTTCTGTAAGAGCGCCCTACCCTATGCAGCCCCACGGTAATGCATGGTATGCTATATATTTTGATGCAGCTCAAGGTAAATTTAGTGATGATAAACAAGCTATTGAATCTCGTGATAAAATAGCAAATTTTATTGATGAGGCGATACAAGCTTATGATTTGGATGCTAAAAACGTTACCTTATTAGGATTTAGTCAAGGAACGATTTTAAGCTATTCTGTGGCGCTGTCCTACCCAGAAAAAGTAAATAATGTTATCGCATTAAGTGGATATATAAATGACGATATTCTGAAAGAAGGATATGAAAATAATGATTTTTCACATCTTAATATTTACTGTTCTCATGGTAGTGTGGATCAAGTTATTCCAGTAGATTGGGCAAGGAAAGCTCCTAGTAAACTTGCAGAATTAGGTATTAAAACGGCATTAAATGAATTCCCGGTTGGTCATGGTGTTCTCCCTCAAAATTTTTATCAGTTTAAGGATTGGTTAGGTCAACGAATTTAAAAAATTTACTGATTTACCATCGTTCTAAAAAGGTTATTAATCAACTCATAAATAACTGATTGTTAACACTTTACATGTTGTTTTTTTGTAGTAATTGAAGTATATTTAGGTTATTAACACAAACTTAAATATAGTATCATGAAAAAAATCAATTCATTAGTAGCACTCACTCTTTTGTTGAGTGTTTTTTTTGTTGCTTGCGAGCAAGAAGAAGAAACGATTGTTAAACAAGAAGTATCAACTGACGTTCTGATAGCTCTTGAAGATGCAGGATTTAATGTTACGGATCAGCCTCCAATAAAATTTGAAGAAAGTTACATTGTAGAAGGTGATATTTTGCTGACGTATAAGCAAATATTGAACTTGGCTAAAACTGATGGCATTTCTATTAATTCTAAACAATACAGCACGAATAATTTGGTTAACACGAACGGCAACAGAAACATAACCGTATTTGTAAGTTCATCGTTCAATTCTGCCACTTCTGCAGGGATCGATTTGGCAATTCAGCGCTACAATGCAGAAAATCTAGAAATAACTTTTCAAAGAGTCAATTCTTCAAATAATGCAGATATTGTAATAACCCGATTGAACTTTTTCTTAGAATTTTTTGGTGTTCTTGGATCTGCAGGGTTTCCAACAGCCGGTGGTGATCCTTTTAGCCAAATTTCATTAAACGGTAGACTCACCAGACTTGGTTTTGATACCGGGGGCATAGCTACCATTGTTTCTCATGAGATGGGACATTGTATTGGTTTTAGGCATACTGATTTTTTTGATAGAAGTATTTCCTGCGGTGGTTCAACTAATAACGAAGGTGATGGCGGAGTTGGTGCTAACTTGATCCCAGGAACACCATCTGGGGCAACACTGGAAGATGGTTCTTGGATGCTAGCATGTTCTGACGGAGGCGATAGGCCTTTCAATACAGATGATAAGACTGCGCTTGATTTTCTATATTGATTATACCTAGTATTTGTCAAAAATATTATCGCGTCCTTTTATGCTATGAGAGGACGCGATAATTAAATTGATAAAATTATTTGGTACGATGGATAGCCAATGTTTATGACACAATCTTCAGCAATTATTTTGGGAATGCAATGCTTAATACCATTATTTTTTTGAATAATAGCCTCTCTTATCGAATTAACTTTTTGGCAAGCAAATCTCTTACAATCTCTTTATAGGACCGACCAATCGGAAATACCCCTTTTTCATTTGTTACACTGTTAGTATCAAATCGTTTTACAAGGTTCATATTAATAATATAGGACCTATGAATGCGTATAAAATCGTTAGGGTTTAATTTAACTTCAAATTCTGAAATAGGCATAAGACTGATATGAGTGCCTTTTGTTGTTACAATTTTTATGTGGTTTTTGATAGCTTCTATATGCAAAATTGTGGAAAAATCTATTTTCAGAAAAGCTCTCTCGGATTTAACAAAAATATGATCCAATTTTTCATGCTCATCAGAATGGCTGAAAACCTCACTTTTTCCCGTATCCAAGTGGTCTACATTCGTGCTAAGTAATCTTTTTAAACGACTAATCGTTTGCAAGAATCGATTTAGACCTATAGGTTTTAATAAATAATCTACTACCTCTAACTGAAACCCTTCTAACGCATACTCCCTATGTGCTGTTGTAAGTACAGTTAAAGGCCGTTTCTTTAACATTTTCAACATAGAAAGTCCCGTCATTTTAGGCATTTGTATATCTAGGAACATCACATCCACTTCTAGATCATCTAGCACCAAAAACGCCTCTACAGCACTATGAAATACACCTACAATTTTAAAATCAAGTACATTTTCTAAGTGCGTAGCGATAACCTTTGTTGCCATCTCTTCATCATCGATAATAATACATTTGATCATTTTGTTCATATATTACCTTGATAGGTCTATTGTCAAATTTACTGTAAACATGTCATTTTTTTCAATGTCAAGTTGATATTTTTCAGAATAGATCAATGCCAATCTTTTTGTAATATTTTTTAAACCAATACCAGATTGAACGCTTTTATCTATTTCAGAATCATTAAATGAATTTTTAATAGCAAAATGTAATACATTATTAATCATCTCTATTTTTAAATCAATAATAGACTTCCCATCTTCTTTTGCAGGTCCATGTTTAAAGGCATTTTCTACAAAAGGCAAAAGGATTAATGGGGATATATATGCATCAAAAGGCATTATGGATTTTTCATAGTTAAAATCTAGCTTTCGGTCGTACCGCATTCGTTCAAGTTCAATGAAATTTTCTAAATTATCTATTTCTGATACTAGCGAAATTAGTTCTACATCACTATCATACAATAAATAGCCAAGCATTTCTGAAAGCTTAACAATAGATTCTCCCGCATTCTTATTATTAGACAATACCATACCATAGATGTTATTAAGGGTATTGAAAAGAAAATGTGGTTGTACCTGATTCTTTAGGTATCTTAATTCTGCTTCTATCTTTTCCTGCAATAAGGTCTGATTGCGTTCACGTTCCTGTATAAAGTTTTGAAAAAACTTTATACTTAATACCAAAGAAGTAATATATAGTAGTTCTATACCTTTAAAAATAAAACTTGCATGTTCTGTATAATACTCTGTTTTGCCTAAAATTGTAGGGAGTATCATTTCATAATATAACATTAACAATAACCAACCAAAAACGGCTACAGTTATTACGGTTGTAACAGTGAATTCAAAATATCTCTTTTTATACAGATATTTAGGCATCAAAACATATGCAATCACATAGGCGCATCCCATTTTAATAGGAAGAACTAATAATTCATGGCTTATACACTGCCAGAGTGTTCTACTATATACCGTAAAATAGTTAGTTAATATGTAAAAAGCACTCCAAATACTCCAGTAAAGAACATGCCGGCTAATTCTCTGTATTGTCCAGGCGTTGTATGTTTTTAACAACTTCATACTACTATATTACGACTAATTACAATTAACAACTCTAAAGAGCAAGGTTTTCATGACCAATCATTAAAAATAAAGGACGAATCACCTGTTACATTTTAAAACAACACTAATCCTAATATACATGTAATTCATCCATTTTTATGTAGTTTTTAGGTTATCTGTACTGCAAATGGCCTCGCCTATCCTATTCTCAAAATTAACATCTGTTATTACTATACATTTATGATATAAACAAAAATTATTCATCATGAAAAAGTATCAAATTGTAGTAATAGCAGTGTTATTAAGTACGTTCAGTTTTGCAAGTGACGGCTTCAAAAGTGTTGTATTATTATCCTCAGAAAACAAAAATGTGGTATTAGCCTTTAATGGTTTTGAAAATATTGAGACTTCCATTATGATCAATGATCAATTCGAAACCGTTCTATTTCAGGAAACAAAGAAAAGTCCAAAATTATTACCTACTCAGTTCTCTTTAAATGAACTAAAGGGAAATATTTTTATGGTTCGCATCGAAAATAAATACAAGGTAATAGAAGTTATATATAAATTTGATAATAATAAAGCTATCATAGAAGAACAACCTATTGAAGTTTTCAAACCCATTTTTTATCAAAAAGAAGGTGAAGTATTAATCTATCTCTTAAACCCTTTAGAAAAAAAAGTAATAATTGATATTCTGGATGAAGATGGGAATGAGTTAGTACCTACGATGGTATCAACAAAACTTGTAATCCAAAAAACACTGGATTTCTCTGAATATAGATCAAAAGCAATGATTAAAATTAAGAATGGTAAGTACTTTATAAAAAAAGTTACTTATTAAAAAAACCTCCGTGTTCTAATATAATAGAACACGGAGAGTATATATTAAATCTTATAGATCAAGAATAAGAAGCTCTCAATCAGTTTGGATTACTTTACCCTACTGGACTATACTCTTTTAAGATTGGTTTAATTTTTTGTTCAAATATTCTACTTGTAAACCTGGTAATATCAATTTTTGTTTTTCTTTTAACAACAATAATTAAATTGATAAAATCAATAGGTACGATTGACAACATACCTTTATCACATTCGTCTGCACTAATTTTGGAAGTGAAATATTTGATATATTTATTTGTACTTTCAACAACAGAAATATGTTTTTTCACCTTCTCTACTTCAGTAATAGTAAAAGGAACTCCGATAACATCGTCTACAACTTGATTCATATGAAACATATCTAGTATTCTATTTTTTACCCCCAACATATCATCTGAATATTCAAGAATAGGACTAGGATAACTGTACTTCCAGTATTTACAGGTGGCAGAGTATACAATCGGATTCATTGTAATTCCTACCATAAATACATTTTTGAATACATTCTGGAGCTTGGCTTTAATCATAGTTTTCATGATTAATCCTTTTGGAAAATAAGAACTCCCTCTTTCTTCTTCAATTATTCCCAACCCAAGACGTATGTATAGGTCCTTTTTGTTTTGCGGATTTGGACAAAACATAAAATAAGCCATACCAATATCTTTTCCTTTCTTCTTCATTATGTAAACATCCATTTTCTCGTATTTCGAAAACAAATTTCGAAAATCAGTAAGAGGAACTTGATCACTTATCGAAGCTATAAACAGATTATAAAATCTAGTTTCGAATTGAGAATTTTCTTTAATCTCTACAATTTTGTGGTGTTCTAACTTTGTCATCTTTCAGGTTTATTTTGGAGATTATTGGCTATTCAAAATAGTAGTAAGTAGTCCTACAACTATGTATACAAATGTAGCTGTTTTCCGTCCTGAAAAAGGGAAGCTACACCACTAAATGACATGTCAGTATTTTGTTAATTTTGTTAACATAATAAACTATCAATCAGCAGTATAAACAAGAGAAAAAAGAAGAAAATATGGTTTTAACGTATGAATTTTGTTGGATTTACATGTGCTGTAATTGAAGTTAAAAACGATAACAAAAAGACAACAAACTAACACTATTTTAGTTAACAATTTGTTAATTTAATAATTTGAGAGTTATGTTTTTAAAGATTTAATTTTGTCAAGTTTAAACTGTTAAAACATTCCTTAAAATGTAGAAAAACTCCACAAAATACAAGTATAAAAAAATTCCTAAAACGAGTATCAAGTCAAAATTTGTTAGACAATATCCAAAATATGAATGCATGACATCAAGCAAGATGCCAGATTCTTTTAAAGAATAATTTCAAGGAATAAATAAGAGATGTTAATTATCTATACTTATCATTTAGTCCAACACCATCCAAAATCATAGGAATAATCTTTTCTAGACGGGATAAGCGGGTAGTCTCTCTTTTAGCGGTAGTAATATACTCTATGTATTCTTTCCGTTTAAAGGGTGTCAATCCTTCCAAAGATTCTTTTAGATGATCATTAGACTGCAGTGCATTCTTTAACTCTAAAGGAACTTCTACATCCTTAGATTTCTCAGGTTTAATCTCTTTCCCGTCTTTTTGATTTTGAATAGCCTCATTTATATATTGAAGCACAAGAGTTTTATCAATTTCATCTACCGAGTTAAACCTCCATTGTCGTAAACCTTTAGTTTTACCCTCTTGAGCATTAATGAGTTTCTTGTGATTATCCTTAAGAAATACTCCTTGATAAAACCAAATACCTACATAGGACTTAAAAGCTCCTATACCAACAACATTTTTTTCATTTATGGTGTATACAGGAACTCCCCATTTTACAGTCTCTTTAAAATCGGTAGAAAGCATAATAGATCTTAGCTTTTCTAATGCTTCCTTCCACTCCCCTTTTTTGGATATAAATTCTTCTACGGATTTGTTTTTTTCCATAGTCTAATTTACAAAGAAACATTCACTTTTTTAGCTTTAGCAGAATCCCAATCAAAAGTAACTCTTATGGTTTTATCTTCTTCATTCCATTCAAAAGAAGAAGATGCTTCATCTATTATTAAGGATTTTGGTTTAGTCTCAATATTATGAACAATAAAAGTGATGTTTCGATTACCGGAAGCATGTTTTGCTCCTTTCTTAGCAGAAAACTGTATAGAAAGGTCATCTGGTGTGGATTTACTTTCAAATTTTAATATTTCATATTGCCCTTTTTCAAAAGCGTTTGGTGTTACACCATCATCATCATATAATTTACCTGAAGCACTTTCTAATTCTTTATCATGAAAATAATGTAATGTGATATTCTTTGTAGTATAATGTTTTGTTGTTTGTACTGGTTTAACCATAGGAATAAATGATCCTGCCTTCACGAACACTGGAATATGATCTTTTGCAACAGGCACCGTCTTATACATTCCTCCTTGATATTTTTGACCTGTAAAAAAATCATACCAGTTTCCCCCCTTGGGAAAAGGAATATCTACAGATACAACTCCTGCCTCAACAATAGGAGAAACCAAAAAATTATCTCCCCACAAATATGCAAAGCTTAGTTCATAAAGCTCTCTATTAGAAGCATCTTCAAAAAACAAAGGTCGCATTAAAGGCATCCCTGTTTGATTATTGTCAAACGCTATAGTATAATTATATGGGAGTAGACTATATCTAAGCTCAATACTCTTCTTGGCTAATTCTTTTGTTTTATCGTCATGAAAAACTGGTTCAGGGGCGATATGTTCTTGTGCATGTGGCCTAAAAATAGGCTGAAACACACCATATTGCAACCAACGAGTATAGAGCTCTGGATCAAAGGTTTCTCCTCCTGCAAACCCCCCAAGATCTGAGTGCATATATCCCATTCCCTGCATTCCCATCTGTAAGGCTATCTCGGTTTGTGGTTTTAATCCTCCCCAACTTCTACTTACATCTCCAGACCATGGTATCATACCAAAACGTTGTGATCCAGAATATCCTGCTCTCATCAAAATAAATGGTCTTTGATCAGGAAAGTCCTTTTTATACCCTTCTTGAACCAACTTTGCCCAATCATGTCCATAAATATTATGTACTTCATCTGCCATTCCTGCAGCATGTTGTAGGTTTGACGGATGAACTTCTGGTTCACCAAGGTCTCCCCACCAACCTGCTACTCCAAAATCTTTGGTATATTTTTTATAGACATTCCAGAACCAATCTTTTCCTTTTTGATCATAAATATCAATGATTCCTGTATTACCAAAATAAAAATCATATCGAAATGGATTACCTATAGAATCTTTGCCTAACACTCCTTTTTCAACAGCTTCATCCCATTTTTTTGAAGTACTCAAAACAAAAGGCTCTGTAATTAAAATGGTCTTTACTCCTTCTTTTTTAAAATCATTAATCATTTGTTTTGGTGTTGGAAAAGAATCTTTCAAAAATTCAAGATTACCCATATGCCCTTTTATATCCTCGCCAAACCAATAAATATCAAGAATCACAGCATCTAACGGGATACTATCTTTTGCAAACCTGGCAACCGTTTCTCTAGTCTCTTTTTCAGAATGATATCCAAACCTACTAGCAAAATTTCCGAACGCCCATCTAGGTGGCAAAGGTTGTTTGCCTGTAAGTTTGGTGTACTGATGCATTAGATCTTTCCAATCATCTCCAGCAACAACCTGATATGTTTTTCTTCCACATATAGTTTCATAACTTAGAGTATTATCCCTTTTACTATCAATATCAAGAAATCCAATAGGAGCATTATCAAAATGTACAGCATATCCTTTAGATGAAAGCACCAAGGGCATCGTAAAATTCATTAATTCTGACTCTGTCTCATACCCGTAATGTGCTTTATTGTATAATTCAAGCCTTTTTCCTCTACGATTCATACCCACAACTCTAGATCCTGCTCCATAAATTACTTCATCCTTATCAAGGTTAAAATTTAGAACTTCGGTAGAATCTGTACTTATATATCCATCTTTTTCAGAAATGAGTTCCTTTCCATTGTATTCATAAGCTATATTAAACGGTTCTTTGGTAATATTTACCCTGGTACCTCCTACGCCATATATTATAGTACTGTCAGTTTCAACTAGCCTAGCTTCTACGCCCTTATTTTTAAGTACAACCGCATGAGAGTTAGGGTCAAAACTCTCACCTTCCAGAATAAACGAAGTTTCTATAATCTTATCAGAATAGAACTTAATAACGTACTTGCCATTATCACGAGGAATTTCTATAAACCCATCTATGTTATATCGGTTTATATTAGATATATAATCGCTAGAACTCTTTCTACAAGAAGTAACAAATGATGTAACAACGATAAGAAATAAAAAAGGAAGAAATTTAGTGTTCATTCTTGAATATGATTTGTGTTTTTCATTGAAAAGAGATCAAATATAAAAGAATATCGATAAAACAGTGGGATTACAAAACCCAAGAAGGTATAATTATTGAATTCTCAATGATCTGCTAATCTTATTGAATAGATTGTAAGAATAATTGGTCATAAAAGATTTCATTGTCCCCTACCTAATCTTAATACAGATAACCTTTTCCTAATCATTTGTTTAAAAAGAAGCTTCTAAAAAGATAATCACCTTAACCAACTTCACCTATTTTACAAACCAAAAAATGAAAGCTGCCTGTATGGGCAGCTTTTTGATTTCTATCAATACATTAAATATATCTATGATTTCGATAATATATATTTAATATAAAAATCGTTATTGTGAATGAGTTATTTGTAGATTTGAAATAACTAATTTAAATATAGAAACATGAAAAAAAAGAAGTTATCAGTATTAAATTTTGAGAAAAAAGTTATCTCTAATTTACAAAGTATGTCTATTAAGGCAGGAAGCGTAAATCCTACTTTTCAAACCGGCTGTAATTCAGAACCATGTAATCAAAACACTTGGCAGGAAAGTTGTTTGCGAAGTGATTGTCGTTGCTTATAGTTTTAATAAAGCTGTCTTAACAGACAGCTTTATTAACAAAAAAATATCTTATTTAGTTTCTTGGGTATAAAAACGATTTTTCAACTTCGAAATCCACTACACCATCTTCTCTTACTTCGTAAGTAATAAAAAGCTCTCCCCAATACACCCCATCTGTAAAATCAGCAATGATCCATCTATGGTTTAATAAACGAACCTTGTTTATTGCCATATTACCTTCCATTCCTACAAAAGGAATAATAGGATTATCGGCACCTGACTTATTTTGAGCGATAATTTGATCTCCTATTGTTAACGCTAACTTGTTTGCCTCATATCCCATTTCTTCAAAATAACTTGCAGCATCTTCATTACTTTCTAATGAAAAATAAGTAAGATCTAGATTAAGATCTATAAGAGAATCAATAACTGCTTCCTTTGTGGTAATTTTCGTTTTCAAATTTTCAATTTTAGCATCGTAGGATTCCTTAGCTTTTTTAGCGTTCATAAACTGAAAAAGAACGAACAGTGCCGTAAAAATGAACAAATACAAAAATATCTTATTCTTCATGTTTTATATGGTTATTTTTAAATTATCATAAGCTATATATACATTCTTTGGTAGCTTTTCTTCTACCTCTGCATGAAAACCCAACATATGACTTATATGTGTAAGGTATGCCCTTTCTGGTTTTATCTCCTCTATAAATGCCAATGCTTCTTCCAAATTAAAATGAGAATGATGCGGTTCTACCCTTAAAGCATTAACCACTAAAACTTTAACATCCTTTAATTTTAACTTCTCCTTCATTTCAATAGTCTTAACATCTGTTAGGTATGCAAAATCTTTAAATCTAAAACCAAAAACCTGTAATCTATTATGCATCGTATTTATAGGAACAACATCCAAGTTACCTAAAGTAAAAATTCGATTTGTCAACTCATTTTCAATTACACTTGGTGCTCCAGGGTATTTGTTTTCGCTTGCAAAAATATAATCAAATCTTGATTTCAAAGCCTTTATTACTCTTTTGTGAGCATATATTGGAATATCCCCTTGTCTAAAGAAATATGGTCGTATATCGTCTAGCCCCATAGTATGATCGGCATGCTCGTGTGTAAACACAATCCCATCAATTTTTGAAACTTGATTTGAAAGCATTTGTTGTCTGAAGTCTGGACCACAATCTATAACATATGTAAACTCTTCCCAAGACACAAGAACAGAAACGCGAAGTCGCTTGTCTCTTGGGTCTTCACTTAGGCATACTGGATGATTGCTTCCTATAACAGGAATTCCTTGTGATGTTCCAGTACCAAGAAAAGTTACCTCCATGAGTGTGATGATTTAGAGCAAATGTAATTATATTTTTTTGGCAAAATTTATATGAATACTCCAATTATTATCATTTATATTTTAAAAATGTAGAAATTTATGTTCAGACTTTTTTAATAATTAAGGTATCACTACCTTTACATTAAACAAAAAAAGCCCTTTTTACTATGCCTATCACGATAATGGGAGATAAAGAATTTGAATCTGTCCCTTCTATAAAGAGCAAAGCTTTACGCATTAATTTAAATCAAAATATTTACGGAACTTTCGCAGAAATTGGAGCTGGTCAGGAAACAGCTCGTAATTTTTTTAGAGCTGGTGGTGCCTCGGGTACGATTGCAAAAGCAATGAGTGCTTATGACAAAGATTTTAGTGATGCTATCTACGGTATCGAAAACGATAAGCGTTATGTTACCGAGGCAAGATTAAAAAAAATGCTAAAGCATGAGGTAAAACTTATTGAGGATAGAATTACCAGAGAAAAGCACCCAAATAAGTTGTTTTTTAGTTACGCCAATACAGTTGCAACTATTGATTTTGCTAAAAAATACAAAGGCCACGGTTGGGTGGGTATACGTTATCAAACGGTACCAAATGAAGAATATAATGAAATAACACTGCATATACGATTTCATGAAAATGATGCGCGATTACAGCAAATGACCCTTGGAGTTCTAGGTGTAAACTTAATTTATGGTGCCTACTATAAATATGACAATCCGAAAAAATTATTAAGATATCTATATGATCACCTAGACAAGGATCAAATAGAAATTGATACAATAAATTTTTCTGGACCAAGATTTACCAAAGTTGATAATCGTTTAATGAGTCTGCAACTTGTAAAAAACGGAATGACTGAAGCCGTGATGTTTGGCCCTGATGGAAACAATATTTTACCTGCAGCAATTCTTTACAAGAAAAACATATTAGCGCTAAGAGGAAGTTTTAGACCGGTGACCAAGGTAAACATGGATATTTACAAAAAGTCACTTAATATATTTTTGAACGAGAATAAAGTAAAGAAAGATAAAACTGTAGTAATTTTTGAAATCACTCTTTCAAATTTGAGAGCAGAAGGAGAAATAGATGAAGAAGATTTTATGGCTAGAGCAAGATTATTATGCTCTCTAGGACAGACGGTTATGATATCTAACTTCAAGGAGTACTATAAGGTTGTTGAGTACTTCTCTAACTACACTAAGGAACGTATGGCTCTCGCAATGGGAGTAAATAATCTGATAGATATATTTGATGAAAAATACTATAGACACTTAAGCGGAGGTATCCTGGAAGCTTTTGGCAAATTATTCTTTAAAGATTTAAAAGTATATCTATACCCGTTAAAGAATCACGAAACCGGTGCATTAACAGATAGTGACAACCTGAAAGTACACCCACGTATGAAAGAACTATATAAGTTTTTTAAGTACAATGGAAAGTTAGTAGACATTACAGATTACGATCAATCAATTATGGAAATATTCTCCAGAGAAGTTCTACAAAAAATTCAGGATGCAGAACCTGGTTGGGAAGAACAATTACCAGATCTTATCCCTGAAATGATTAAAGCCAATAATTTCTTTGGATACAAATCTATTGAGGCTGTAAAAACAAAATAATTGTAATTAGAGTATAAAAAAGCACCATATTCATTTCTAAATATGGTGCTTTTTTGTATTTCGGTATAGCCAAATTGAACTAGAGCCATTTACTTCAATAATCAATAGACCTTAAATTTTACTTACCCTAAATTGAACAATTTAAGGCAACCGGTCTTTTTATCTTCTAAAATACTACATACATTTAGTCTTATTCGATTAGTAATAGGGTATAGCTGAAAACCTTTATAAAAAGTAGGCATTAACAATATAAATTATGAAAAAATCTAGAGATTTAAAATTCAACTTAAACAAGGAAACAATTTCAAAACTAGAGCAACTGAAAATAAAAGGAGGTCATTATTCTTGTACACCTACATGTACTCAGACGGCTTTGTATAGCAGGTGCGGTAATCAAATGTGTTTTTAATTTGAACTAAATCTTACTTTTTTGGATTAGAACTTCGCTATAAGGCTTGTACACACAATAAAATGAAATATTTTTCAAGTTTTTACCTTGTATCAAAAAGGGTGAAATCAAAGACTAATACATAAAGTAGATTAAAGAGATAACATTAGTTATCTCTTTTTTTAAGTGTAATAGCCCCCTGAAGAATGCTATATATAGGTTTTTCACAATATCTGTGCAGCATGATCCTTCGTTTTGACTTTTAAAATTACTTCTGTAATCACACCATTCTCATCAATTACAAAGGTAGTACGATGAATACCGTCATACTCTTTTCCCATAAATTTTTTAGGCCCCCAAACACCAAAAGCTTCAATAACCTTTTTATCTTCATCAGCCAATAATG
This sequence comes from uncultured Aquimarina sp., assembly GCA_947500545.1. Lineage (GTDB taxonomy): Bacteria > Bacteroidota > Bacteroidia > Flavobacteriales > Flavobacteriaceae > Aquimarina. The sequence goes on from CANMSO010000001.1 coordinate 847,925, forward strand.
CATAGGGTAACTCAAACTTGTTTTTAAAATTTTGTTGACGTTTGGCACTATCAGCACTAACACCAAGAATTTCATATCCTTGAGCCTGAAACGTTTGGTAATTATCTCTTAAGTTACAAGCTTCAACAGTACAGCCAGGAGTACTTGCCTTGGGATAGAAAAAAACAACAAGTTTTTTTCCTTTAAAGTCTCCTAATGTAACAGTGTTTCCATCTTGGTCTAATGCTGTAAAGTTTGGAGCCTTATCCCCTGCTTTTAATGTTGTCATATCTGTATGATTTATAGTGTTCTGTTTTGTTTAATGTTTCGAAATAAAAATAAAACAAAAAAAAGAATCTAACTTAAGTTTTATCAAAAATTTAATCATTATTGGTGATTATAGTCGTTTTACAATTTTATACTTTAGCTAAAAACAATTTCATAAAAATGACCAAACAGGAAAAGGTAGAGTTTACAATCAAAAAATTGCAGGAATTATACCCCAAAATACCAATTCCCCTAGACCATAAAGACCCATATACCCTACTTATTGCCGTATTAATGAGTGCACAAAGTACAGATGTACGTGTAAATCAAATTACTCCTTTGTTATTTGACAGAGCAGATAATCCTTATGCAATGATAAAACTATCTGTTGAAGAAATCAGAGAAATTATAAAGCCAGTGGGGCTAAGTCCTATGAAATCCAAAGGAATTCATGGATTATCCCAAATCCTTATAGACAAGCACAATGGCGAAGTACCGCAAAGCTTTGAAGCCTTAGAAGAATTACCCGCCGTAGGTCACAAAACAGCAAGTGTGGTTATGTCACAGGCATTTGGAGTTCCAGCATTTCCTGTAGACACTCATATCCATAGATTAATGTATAGATGGGGGTTTAGTAATGGTAAAAATGTTACCCAAACAGAAAAAGATGCTAAACGCTTATTTCCCAAGGAACTTTGGAATGATTTACATCTTCAGATTATTTGGTATGGTAGAGAATACTCTCCCGCAAGAGGTTGGAATTTAGAAAAAGATATAATAACCAAAACAATAGGAAGAAAAACAGTATTGGGTGAATATCTTAAAAATAAAAAGGCCCGTTAAAAACGAGCCTTTTTATTTAATTAGTTTAAAATAGTTTCAAATTTTAAATTGTTGTATTCTACAACTTTTAAAGATTTTGAATAGCTAAGAAGAAAATCTACAGTTCTTCTGCTTGGTACTAAATGTTTTTCTTCTTTTTTAGAAGACTTTAAGTAAAATTTTGCCATACTATATAATCTTAAATTAAGGGTTATTTAAAATTATAACGGGGCTATATATACTTTATTGTATTAACTAGTTATTAATTTGTTAAAACAATGTTATTTTTCTCGATTACCTTTCTAAGGTTGATTAATGCATATCTCATTCTACCCAGTGCAGTATTGATACTAACTCCAGTTTTGTCAGATATCTCTTTAAAACTCATGTCCTTATACATACGCATAACCAATACCTCTTTTTGATCTTCTGGTAACTCTTGAATCAAACTTCGTAAATCTTCTTCTACCTGATCCTTAATTATCCGTCTTTCGGCATTAAGATCTCCATCACTAATAACAGAAAAAATACTAAATTCTCCATTATCTTCAAATTTAGGCATACGATTTCCTTTTCGGAAATGATCAATTACCAAGTTATGAGCAATACGCATAACCCAAGGAAGAAATTTTCCTTCTTCATTATACTTTCCATTTTTCAACGTGCGGATAACTTTAATAAAAGTATCCTGAAATATATCTTCAGATACATCTCTATCAAAAACTTTTGAATAGATAAAACTATAAATACGTTGTTTGTGGCGCTCTATTAGAATAGATAAAGCACATTCATCGCCATTTATGTAATTGTTTACCAGAACTGCGTCTGAAAGAGTGTAATTTTTCATACCTTGACTTAATTTTAGTACCAACAAGCTTGGGGCTCGGGCTATGTTAAACTTAAAAAGTAAAGGTATGCTATAGGCAGTTCCGTTTAAAAATTAGTATTATTTGAGGGGCTAATATAGTAACAATCATTTAAAATCAAACAATTTCTTGTTAATTTTTTTAACTAAACTTTCATTATCAATTGGTTAGAATACTTATTTTGTAATCATTATCTTTGCGCCCTCACCGCATTTTCACTATGATTCAAGATATTTCAACCGTAGATCCTAAAAGCCATATTATTATAAAAGGAGCTAAGCTTCATAACTTAAAAAATTTAGATGCTGTAATCCCTCGAAATAAGTTAGTTGTGATCACAGGCTTATCTGGATCTGGAAAATCAAGTTTGGCTTTTGATACCTTATATGCAGAAGGACAACGTAGGTATGTAGAAAGTTTATCATCATACGCAAGGCAATTCTTAGGTCGTCTTAACAAACCCAAAGTAGATTATATAAAGGGAATTGCTCCGGCAATTGCAATAGAGCAAAAAGTAAACTCTACAAACCCCAGATCTACTGTTGGTACGACTACTGAGATTTATGATTATCTAAAATTACTTTTCGCCAGGATTGGAAAAACATACTCTCCGGTTTCTGGTCAACAGGTTAAAAAGGATAGAGTTACTGATGTTATAGAGTATGTAAAATCTTTCGAAGATGGAGAGAAATTATTATTACTCTCCCCTATTCTTGTTGAAAATGGCCGTACAATTGAAGGTAAACTTAAAGTATTACAACAACAGGGATTTGCTCGTGTAAAAGTAAATAATTCAGTTACTAGAATTGAAGAAGTAATACCAAATGAAGATGATGACATTTACCTGGTAATAGATCGTATCGTAAAAAGAGATGATGAAGATTTCTATAATCGATTGGCTGATGCTATAGATTCTGCTTTTTTTGAAGGTAAAGGAACAATCAGTATAGAAAGTTTGAAAGATGGAAATCAAAAACAATTTAGTAATAAATTCGAATTAGATGGAATATCATTTTTAGAACCTAATGTACACTTGTTTAGTTTCAACAATCCATATGGTGCTTGTCCAAAGTGTGAGGGGTATGGCGATGTTATTGGTATCGATGAAGATTTAGTAGTTCCCAATACTGCATTAAGTATTTATGAAAGTGCCATATTTCCTTGGAGAGGAGATAGTATGGGTTGGTACAAAGATCAATTGGTAAATAGTGCTTATAAATTCGATTTTCCGATCCATAAACCCTATTTTGAGTTATCAGAAGAACATAAAGAATTGCTTTGGAACGGAAATGAACATTTTCAAGGGATTAACGACTTTTTTCAGGAGCTGGAGGCTAAGGCATACAAAATTCAGAACCGAGTAATGCTTTCTAGATATAGAGGAAAAACAAAATGTACCACTTGTAAAGGAAAACGATTACGAAAAGAAGCTGATTATGTAAAAATTGATGAAGCGACATTAACAGATTTAGTAGAAAAACCGCTAAATGAATTAGCCGATTTCTTCAAAAGCCTTACGCTTAATGAGTATGATTCACAAATAGCAAAGAGACTTTTAAAAGAAATAAACAGTCGATTAGAGTTCTTGCAAAATGTTGGTTTAGAATACTTAACATTAAATCGTAAATCGAATACCTTATCTGGTGGAGAATCGCAACGTATTAATCTTGCCACATCACTTGGCAGTAGTCTAGTAGGATCAATGTATATTCTAGATGAACCCAGTATTGGTCTTCATCCCAAAGACACAGAAAAACTGATAAAGGTATTAGAATCTCTACGTGATCTTGGAAATACAGTAATCGTAGTTGAGCATGATGAGGATATCATGAAAGCTGCCAACGAAATTATAGATATAGGACCTGAAGCAGGAACATATGGTGGACATGTTGTAGCTACAGGAGCTTTTGATGAGATTCTTAAGGCTGATTCGCTTACTGCAAAATACCTTAATGGGCAATTAGAAATTGAGGTGCCTGAGAACAGGAGAACTTCAAAATATTACCTCGAAATTATCGGAGCTCGTGAGAATAACCTAAACAATATAGATGTAAAAGTTCCACTTGGTATTTTTACCGCAATAACTGGTGTGTCTGGCAGCGGGAAAAGTACTTTGGTTAAGAAAATCATATATCCCTCTGTTTTAAAACAACTAGGAGGATATGGAGAAAAAGCAGGGCAGTTTACAGAACTTAAAGGCAATTATAGCAATATAAAACATGTAGAATTTATAGATCAAAATCCAATTGGGAGATCTTCTCGTTCTAATCCTGTGACCTACATCAAAGCCTACGATGATATTCGCACCCTTTTTGCAAATCAAAAATTATCTAGTATACGTAATTATAAATCCAAACACTTTTCCTTTAATGTAGATGGTGGGCGGTGTGAAACTTGTAAAGGCGAAGGTGAAGTTACTATCGAAATGCAGTTTATGGCCGATGTACATCTAGAATGTGAAACCTGCAAAGGAAAACGTTTCAAGAAGGATGTGCTAGAAGTTACATTTCATGATAAAAGCATACATGATATTCTTACGATGACTATTGATAACGCCATAGATTTCTTTTTAGAGCATGGTCAAACCAAAATTCAGAAAAAATTACAACCGCTACAAGATGTAGGTTTGGGGTATGTGCAATTAGGACAAAGCTCCTCTACCCTTTCTGGTGGTGAAGCACAGCGAATAAAGCTCGCGTCATTTCTTGTAAAGGGAAACACAAAAGACAAAGCCCTTTTTATATTTGACGAACCTACCACGGGCTTACATTTCCATGATATCAAAAAGCTCCTAAAGTCATTTAACGAATTAATTGACAAAGGACATTCTATCCTGGTCATAGAACACAATATGGACTTGGTAAAATGCGCAGACTATATAATCGATCTTGGCCCAGAAGGTGGTAAAAATGGAGGAACTATTCTTGCTACAGGCACTCCAGAAGAGATTGTAAAGATCAAAGGCTCTTATACAGGAAGATATTTAAAAGAAAAACTTTAAATATTAACACTATTCTATTAAGTAGAATGTAAGTATTTAGAACAATTTCGGCTAAGTAAACCAAAACTATAAAACCAAACACATGTCACTTACCGATGATTTAAAGGCTCGTGCTGCACAATCTGCTGCAAAGTACTCTGAAACCACACACAAAATAATGAATGATGGGATACAATCTTTGCGTGATGCAAAACTAGTATCCAAAGCTTTAAAAACTGGAGATAAAATACCAGAAATCACCCTTCCTAATGCCGCTAACAAAAACATATCTATCCAAGAACTTTTATTAGACAGAAAAGTTGTGCTATCTTTTTATCGCGGTGGATGGTGCCCTTATTGTAACATAGAATTGAAAGCATTACAGGAAGCCCAACTTGAATTCGAAAAATACGGCGCTACCCTTGTTGCTATAAGTCCTGAAACCCCTGACAATTCTTTAACCACTTCAGAAAAGAATAACCTTAGCTTTGAGGTACTTTCTGACATCGATAATAAAATAGGAAAAGTATTTAACCTCGTCTTTACTTTACCAGAAGACTTAATCAAAGTTTACGATGGCTTTGGTATCGATTTAGAAATAAGTAATGGTAACTCTAATCAGCAATTGCCCATTTCTGCAACCTATATAATTAATCAAGATGGAACGATCTTATATGATTTCATACAAGAAGATTATAAAAAAAGGGCTGATCCTGAAGAAATTACTAATTACCTGAAAAACAATTAACTACATTACACTTTCAATAATTTAATAATTTTTGGCACGCCATTTGAAAAGGTACTTATCAAATAGCGAAAGCCGAAAAGCTAATGAGTAGGCATAAACCCATAAACAATTAAGTTATGAAAAAAATGGTACTTTTTATTGCAGCTTTGTTACTGGTAGGTACAACTGCACAAGCGACCGATCACAAACATTCGGATCACCAGGATAGGGTTACAAAACGCTATCAAAACACACAACCTATTGTCTTTGTTCAAGGTGGCGTAAAGTTCTTTGTTTATCCAGAAGGAGATATTGATTATAAAATCCTTAGAACGAGATCAGGATACGGAAACTGGAACAGTAACAATGGATTTAATACTCCAGGAGGTTCATATGGATACTATAGACCTCATAATAGAGTAGTTAGATATGATTACTACGGAAGATTAAAAAAAGTAGGACCTAATTATATTAGTTACGACAGGTATAATAGAGTTCGAAGAATAGGTTCTATTTATATTAGATACAATAGAAGAGGTTTATTATACCAAGTTGGTGGATTACACATCTTCTATAACAGATATAACAGAATAAAATATGTTGAAGGAAATGTTCATCATACCGGATGTGGATATTGCGGAATAGATGGATGTACGATCACTCATGATCCATACTATAACAAAAACTGGAAACAGAAATATCGTTATAACAAACATGATGATGATAACTATTATTCTAAAAACAGGAAAAGAAAAAAAAGATATCATGATGACGACAATGATGATCATGATGACGATTAAAATATAAGATTAGTTGTTGGTTAGTTGTTGAAAATCCCGTTACCGAATACTTCAGGTAACGGGATTTTCTATTTATAAAATGTTGTTAACCTTTCTTCGAGAGAAAACCATTATTATATATTTATCTTTTCACATTAAAAATAAAATCGAATAAAGATGAAGTTTCAAAAGGTTTTTCTTCTACTTTTTATTTTTCCATTGATCCAAATTAATGCTCAAAACATGCAGTTCGAAGACTATGACCCTCCTTCTACCCTTGTTGTTCCTGGAAAAGAAATAAAAAAAGCTAAATTCCCTTTTATTGATGTACATAACCATCAATTTAGAATGCCAACTCAAAATTTACAAGAAGTGGTTACCGAGATGGATAAGCTAAATATGGCCGTAATGATCAATTTATCTGGTAGAGGAAGAGGTTCTGATGAACACCTCACAAAGTCTTTAGAAAATGTAAAAACCAATCATCCTAATCGTTTTATTGTTTTTACCAATATTAGCCTTACAGGAATTGATGATCCAGATTGGACCACAAAAACTGTAGCGCAAATCGAAAAAGATGTTGCCCAAGGAGCAAATGGCCTTAAGATTTATAAAAGTCAGGGGATGGATAATAAGGACAGTAAAGGCAATCGTATCAAAATAGATGATCCTCGTATTGGTCCTGTTTGGGACAAATGTGGTGAACTTGGAATCCCTGTTCTGATTCATTCTGCAGACCCAAAACCATTTTGGGACGCACACGATAATAAAAATGAGCGCTGGTTAGAGTTAAAACTTCGATCTAGAAGAAAGAGAGATTCAAAAGTCACTGGTTCCTGGGAAACTATTATTCAAGAACAACATAACATTTTCAAAAAGCATAAAAATACTAAATTCATTAATGCACACTTAGGATGGTATGGTAACAATCTAGCAAAACTTGCAGAACTCATGGACGAAATACCTAATATGTACACAGAGATCGGTGCAGTTATTGCCGAACTAGGAAGACAACCGCGTAATGCAAAAGCATTTTTGACAAAATATCAAGACAGGGTAATGTTTGGAAAAGATTCGTGGAATCCTGAGGAGTACTATACTTATTTTAGAGTTTTAGAATCTGATGATGAGTATTTCCCATACTACAAACGTTATCATGCTTTTTGGAAAATGTATGGATTAGATCTCGACGATGAGGTGCTTAAAAAACTATATTACAAAAATGCATTAAAAGTAATTCCTAATATAGATAAGAATTTGTTTCCGAAGTAATATATTATAATCTTGATCTCTTTTTGTAATACAAAAACACTATAACAAGAACAATCAAAACAAAGGCTAAACCCCAATATATGTTGAATGTTAAAGGTTGATCTATGTTTATAGGATCAGCATTACCTAAAAGATAAAAACTGCCCCAATAAAATGGGGCTACTTGCTCAAAATCGGCAGTCTTTATAAAATCAAGTTTTGCTTTTCGTAATGCTTTGGCTTTATTCATACCATTCGTCAAGTTTTTGTAGAAATTTTCAATTAGCACAGGTGCACTTTTATCAGAGACCTCCCATCCACTTAGCAACAAACTCTTTGTACCAGCATATTGAAAAGCAGTACCCAAGCTCATTATCCCTTCTCCTTTGGCAATTGCACCTGTTCCTGTATTACAAGCACTTAATACCACCAACTCAGCTGGGATGTCTAATGCAAAAAGCTCGTGGCTATAAAGCAAATTATCTTCTATGGTATCTTTACTTTTTGTAAAATAAAGTCTTGAATTTTGTGGATTAATATTATCCACATCTCCATGCAATGCTAAATGAAGAATACTATATTGATTAGCATTTTGTTTAAAATTAGATTCTATAGCCTCAGATCCGTAAAAATATTGACCGTTAACAATATTAGAAATTGCTTTAATTTCTTTTCGGGTACCTGGTAGATCATCCCCCCTATCTCTTAGCGTCGTCAGACTAATTGCATTTGTATCTACAAGTTGGGTACTATCAGAAAAGGAAAAAGCAAGGCATTCGTTACTAATTTCTGATGATTTAAATTCGTTTTGCAAGGAGTTAAACGATAAATTAGCAGAGTTCGCATAAGAAATCGCATAATCACGTAACAGATAAGGCATATCTCGGGTCTTTTCTTCATTGCTTTGCGTAAGTAGCAATTCAAAATTAAGATGCCATAATGATCCATCGGGGATAATAATCAATTCATCCCCTATGAGTTTGTCTTGTATTGGAGTAATAAGTTTTTCATAAAGAGCGTATGCAGACTTAGTATACTTATCCATGTTTTTTGAAGTTATGGATTCAAGTAATTCTACTACCTTTTTTGTCAACTCTGGAGTCTTTAATTCTTTAACAGAAATATCATTTTTGGAGATGGCAAAGGCATATGTAACACTATCAGTTGTAAAAAACTCTAATACTGTAGTTTTGTTATCTAATTTTTCTTGAATTTTTGATATAGAAACAACATCATTTTTATACTTAAGTTGATAATACTTAGGATACTCCTTCTCTAATACGTTAGTTAATGAGTCTTGTTTTCTATTGATATCGAATAATTCATTTTCAAATTCTGAAATTTTTAGCGTGTCGATCGATGCATTTGACTGTTCATCATTGATTTGCGAAGTGTAAAAAGCCTGACTAATTTTTAGTGTTTTCTCTACTGCTACTAATTCATCAGAAAGTCCTGTGTAGCTTTTAGCATAAGAATCATTCAAAAGCCCTTTTAGGACATTAGCTTTGCTTTTTTCTATATAATAAAACACTTGCGATAACAAAGGCTGATCTTTTACTTCTTTTTGCATTAATAGATGGGCATTAATGGCGTTTATATAGATATCCTTGATTTGTTTAGCAAAGGCAACTTTGTCCTGATAATTTTGATGAAATTGTCGTATACTGTTGATCACAAGATCTGCATGTTTATATATTGTAATACTTTGCGCTAAATATTCTCTGTTATTGCTTAGTTTAAACCAAGACTGTAATGCTTTTGCTTTTCCCTGAAGTGTTTCTAGCAACAATCTTGAATCATAATACTCATTAACCTCAAAGACGTTTTTAAATTCTTTTTGGTTCTTGTTTTTACTATTAGCTACAAGTGCTTTATTAAAATAAGAAATGGCTTTATGATACTCTTTTCGTTCCTGATATGCTCTGGCCATATGAGTATAATAAAACCCAGTAAGAAGGTGTCCTTCTCCATATAAATCACGTAAAATATCTAAACCTTTTTGATAGTAATTTAAAGCATTATTATAGTCTTTCTTTTCTAGATACAAAGCAGCTAAACTATTATATGAAATGGTAATATTAGGGTGATTTTCATCAAAGATAAGATTACGTATTTCTAGACTTTTTTTATAACATATCAATGCCTTATCATACTCCTTTTTACGATTATACATTTCTCCCAAATTTCCATATATAAGTGCTACATTCTCATGGTTTTCTCCTAATACAATTTTATCAATTTGTAGTGCTTTATTAAAGTAATATAACGCTTTTTCATAATCTCTTTTAACAGAAAACACAATACCCATATTGTGATAAATATCTCCAATAACCGAATGATGCTCTCCATAATATTTGAGCGCTATATCTAAACCTTTTTTGTGATATTCTAACGCTTTATCATATTCTCCTCTAACATCAGTATAAAACACTCCAAAATTTTGATATATCGCACTTAATCCAATTAAATATTTCTGTTTACTGTAGACCTGTAATGCCTTTTGATAATAATTTAACGCATTATCATCCTTGAGTTTATTATAAGCAATACCAATATTGAGATAATAACTTCCCAAATGGGCATGATCTTCTCCAGAATTTTTGATCATTATTGCTACAGCCTTTTTGTAATATTCTATAGCCTCATTAAATTTCCCGAGATTCTTATAAACAATCCCAATATTATTATAAACATTTCCAGTTTTTGGATGATCCGGGCCTAAAACTTTTATATTAATGGCAAGAGCTTTTTCATATGTTTGTTTCGCTTTTTTATACTTGGCCGTATAATGATAAATTATAGCTATATTATTATATGATTTTGCAATATCTAAGTGGTTTTCGGGAAATAGCTTTTGCTGGATTTTTAAAGCTTTTTGATAATACAATAAAGCATTTTTGTAATCTGAAATGTTTTCATAGTAATTACCTATATTATCGTAGGCATATGCTTTTTGTTGATTATCTTTTGCAAGATATTGATCACTAATCTTTAATGCTTTTTTTGAATTCAATATTGACTTTTCTGATTTTCGGATGCGCCATTGATTTTCAGAAATTTTGTTATAACAAAGAGCAACCTTTTCCCATGCTTTAGCATTTTCAAAAATTGGTAATGCTTTTTTTAAAAATAGAACAGATTCCTCATGCTTTCTATCTTTTAAAAGAGAGTCTGCTTTTTTATAGTATTGATAAGCCACCAAAGTGTCATTTGTGGTCTGCGAATAACTCGAAAAAATAAAAAAATAAAACCCCAGACAAAGGAATATCAGTCTTTTGATCATAGTTTAAGAATTTGAGTTTGTCTTTTAGACTAGTAACGGTTATTCCTTAAGTTTTATATTTTGGTCTTTAGTATTAGGTAATAATAAAAATTCTTGTGCAGCTTTTTTGTCACCAAGATCCAGATAAATCAGTCCCCTATACCACAGCGCTTCCTTGGCCTTTTTTCCAGAAGGAAAAGAAGAAAGTGTTTCCAGAGTTTTTAAACTTTGTTCAACATTTCCCAACCGGTACTGTGATAACCCCATAATTAATAAAGCATCTTCATAATATATAGTTGTAGGTATAAAGGGCTCAAGAATAGTGATTGCCTCTTTAAACTTTTTGTCCTCGTATGCATCATAAGCATTTACAATTACTTGTTGTAATGAGTCTCTGTTCGTTGTTCTCATCATACGATAGTCTAACCCTATTTTTTTATCCCAAGAATCTTGTGTAATCTTGGCCAAGTCTACTTGTTTTGTGTTTTCTGTATATTGCCAGCCAAAAAAAAGCAACAAAAAACTAGCTGCAACACCAACAATCCATTTCCAATTTAGTGTAATAATTTTAGGATCTTTTTTTTCATTTACTATTGTTCTCCATTTTTCTTCACGAACCTTTTCTAGATCAGAAGTATACTTCTCTTCTACAAGATCAACACTAAATCTATAATTTTTTAATTTTTGAGCGAATTCTGGTTCGTTTTCTAGTCTGGCTTCAAACACAGATAATTCATCCTCAGAAAGCTCAAGATTAAAAAACTTTTCAATATACTCGATATCTTTATCTGTAGTACTCACATTTTTGTCTTTTGATTCTCTTTTAACTTTTCTATGACTTCATAGACTTTTCGTACAAGTCTTTTTTTACAATTGTATTTTGCTTGTACCAATGCTTGATAATTTTTAAATCCAAGTTCTTCTTGTAAATCTTTTAATTTACGATCATCACTTAATTCATTTTCTATAAGTAATCTACACTTATCAGAAAGCATATTAAGGGCCTGTACCAATGCCTTATGCCTTAATAATTCAATGTTTTCTGTGGTCTGACTTTCTTCAATACCATCAACTTGTGTATCCTGCTGTTTAAGAACTTGATATTCCAAAGGATTTTCAACTGATATAAACGTATCTTTTTTACTTCTTTTTTGCATCAACCAAGCATTTTTACACATTGTAAGTATATACCCTGTACTATTATGAGGTAAGTTTTCATGATTAATAACAAAACGTTCCCAAAATTTCTGCATAGAAATAATAAATATCTCTTGAGAATCATCTAAGGATTTAGTTAACGAAAGTAGTTTGGGCTTTATTTTCTTATAGGTGAGGTCAAAAAAGGCATTAAACGGGACTTCGTTTCCTTTTTGTGCACATTCAATAATATATTTTACATCAATACTATCCACAAGTAATATAAAAAAGAGAAAACTCTTTTTTTGGGGTTTAAAAGTGAAGCACCAAAATACAATAAAAACATAAAAGCAAAGTCAATATTTTCAACTTTTGACCTAGATCTCACCTTACCCTAAGTTTTAAAGAAGGTATTTCACAAAACCATGATTTTGAAAAAAAGGTTGTTATGTATTTTTTGAATTGCATCAATTAATAAACAGGCAACTAATAAATCACCATCTAATTATGAAAAAGTACCCATCTTTCTTTCTTAGGTTTAATGCAATTTTAAACATGTTATATAATAACAAGCTTATTACCAACAGAATAAGTAATAATCTTAGTCTGAAATCTAATACCATTAACATTAAACAAGCAAAAGACCTCCCTTTATTGATGTTTTTTTTCTTTGCTGTCACATTTTTCATGTTGATTATTCTTGGAAACATCAAATTATTTCCAATTGTATTTCTCATTATTTTATTATCGTCTTCAGTCATGTATTGGCTGGAATATGAGACGTATAATTTTTCTTCAGATAACAAACCAAAAAAACCGGAGAATATTAAGGCACCTAAAAAGCCTGGAACCACCACCTTCAACAAAATAAATGAACATATTATTACAGAGGAAAAATACCTATCCCCTGATATAAGTCTACACAGTATTGCTACATTCTTTGACATTAGCAAAGGTTACCTTTCACGACTCATAAATGTGCATGCAGAAAAGAGTTTTAACGATTACATTAATGAATTTAGAATTTTAGCATCGCAAAAAATGCTGTTAGACAAACAGTATGATAATTATACAATAGAATCCATCGGTTTAGAATGTGGGTTCACGTCCAAATCGAATTTCTATAAAGCATTCAAAAAAAAATCTGGACAAACCCCTAATCAATATAAAAAGTTAAAAAAATAAGTTCTAAATCTTCAACTACTTGAAGATTTAGAACTTTTGCTCATTCTTTTTAAAGTACTATTGATAAACCAATCACTTTTCCTACTTCACATTCTTTGATCTTATGATCACAGATATGACGCGATGAATGTTATAACATAAATCTATATAAACCTAAACTATACAAACAAATCACTTAATTATGAAGAAAACATTCTTTTACCTTATAGCTTTTTTGTTAAGCTATACCGGACAGGCTCAAACCGTATTGGAATACACCTATGACCAAGCTGGAAACCAAACCGTAAGAAAACAAAAAACTTCAATAAACACTCCCATAGAGGTTTTTCAAACTGAAACTGATTCTAAAATAATAGAATCACTTCCAGAAGAAAAAATCAATAACAAATTTAAGGTATCGCCAAATCCTACTTCTGGTTTCGCAGAATTAAGTTGGGACCCTGATATCTCAGAGTCTATTACCAAAATTGAACTAGTAAGTCTCGTTAGCAGTGAACGAACCAATGTTTCATTCTCTCGAAAAAATACTGTAGGTATAAATCTTTCTAGAAAGGTTACTGGGCTATATGTAGTGCTTTTTCACCTAAACAATGAAAAAGTACCCGTTGTACAAAAGAAAATAGTTAAGTTCTGATAACACTCATAGTTATCTACTAAGAAGCAATAATTCACATAACATAATCATAAAACTTTTATAGATGAAAAACTATCTATCAACCTTTTACGTCCTAATTATAATGGTTTTTGGGACACAGCTATATGGTCAGAAGATAACAAATCTACAACCAAAAGACCATTTTACCTATACAGAACATACAGCAAGAGTGATTCATTCAGAAGACACAAATTTTTTGGAATCTGGTGATACCAATAGCAAAGCTTCTCCTTTAATTAATCCAGTAGGCAACATTACCTCTGAGGCTGGAGAAACACCCGGTGCTTTATCCGTTTCTCTTACTGGAGCCGCTAACTATGCAGTACCCATTGCTGTACCTCCGGGTATTGACGGAGTCTCTCCTGCTATAGCGGTTTCCTATAATAGTCAAGCAGGTAACGGATTGATCGGATGGGGATGGAATTTATCAGGTACATCTACTATAACTAGAATACCATCCACAAAATATCATGATGGAGTAAAAGATCCAGTAGATTTTGACAATCTGGATCGTTTTGCATTAGATGGACAACGATTAGTTCTAAAATCAGGTACTTATGGTACTAACGGAGCTGAATATCAAACTGAGAATTATTCTAATTTAAAAATTACTTCGGTAGGAACTTCTCCATATGGTGCAGCTTACGGACCTTCGTATTTTATTGTGAAATATCCGGATGGATCAACCGCCTATTATGGTAGCAGAACTTCTACCCGTTCACGATTAGAATACGCACTTACCTACAAAGAAAACCCACAAGGTATTCGAATCACTTATAACTACGTAACTTCTGGTAATGTATTACGAGTAACTCAAATTGCTTACGGTTCCAAAGGTAGTGCCTCCCCTATTAATACTATTAATTTTTCATATGGTGCCAGACGGTATAAACCAAAAGCATATATAAATGGTCAATTGTTTAAAACAGAATTCAGACTCCAAGAAATTAATGTTATCGCCAATGGGGCAGGATATAGAACCTACAAGCTTAAACATAACTGGGATGGTTTTGGATACGATCGGCTTAAAAGTATTCAAGAGTTTTCAGGAGATAAAACGGTCTCACTAAATCCTATTTCTTTTGACTATTATGCTGATGGAGGTGCCACTCCTTCTCATAATGTCATCACTACTAATCTTGGTTTAAATAACATCGAATCCCGCAATTCTGAAACCAGATCTCTCGATCTTACAGGAAATGGTAAAATGGATTTCCTTGTGTTTCCGAATACAAAAGATACGTTTTATCTTTTTAAAGACGATAATCACACCAGACCTTATACAGTAAATACAGGAAAATTTGAGAACATACTGCCTGTCACTTTTCTAAATCATCAAAACAAAATACTTGCCGGACAAGGGCTTGCTGTTATACAACATGATATTGCTAATAGTAAAGTAAAATTTAAAGTATATGCCAACGGAATTTCCAGGCCGCTATACTATCAATATGAAAAAGTATGGACTCCTCCCGTTTATACTACAGCTACTGGTTGTAATAGACCAGATGAAGAGCGGGTTAGACCTCAAGAATATCTATCTGGAGATTTTAACGGAGATGGTTTATCAGATGTTATAGCAATCTCTAAAGAATTTACCAGAGAAATCTGTCGATATATCAATGGTAGATGTATCTGCAGCAATGTACCAGTTAACAGTCCATCGTTTGTAAACTTTATAGATTTAGACAGAAGAAAGACAACCGGATTTACAACTGCTTCCGGACAATTGCAAAAAAACCTAATTTCAGGAGATAGACTAAAAACAGCTGATGTAAACGGTGATGGAAGAACTGATATCCTACATTTTACAGCTTCAAAGGTATATGCCTACACACTTTCTAACAATAACACATTAAGCATACTTTGGGAAACTAGTAGTTCCTATATTAAAAACGATTTTCCCGTGTTACTGGGTGATTATAATGGAGACGGAAAGATGGATTTTATGACTCCAAAGGCTAATAATTCTAAAATATTCTATGTCTTTACCTCTACTGGAAAGTCATTTATCTCTAAGTCGATAAATTTTCCTATTTGGTATTCTACTGGAACTTGGGATGGAAATAAATTGATAAACTATAGTTTTATTCCATTAGATATTAATAGTGATGGTAAAACCGACATCATAAGATATCGTACTGAAACCTTCAATGGAAACTCGAATGGTAAGCAAGACGTAGCGACTTATATTAATATCAACCCCTTAGGAACAGATGATTTTCGTTTCAAATGGCTTAGTAATAGACCAGTAACAGGAAATGTGAAGCATTATCCGGTACCCATATTTTTGTCTTCAGATAATCCAAACCGTCAGATAGAGTTTGCCACTATAAGTGACAACAAGTTACATACTTTTAACTCTAAACAGCATCATAAAACCTCAATGACGCTCAAAGGAATTAGCAATAATGATGTGAATTATGTTATCAATTATAGCAATCTCGATCCTAACGACACTGCAAACGGAGTAGTCTATAGCACTAGTACAGATCAAGTATATCCTTATGTTAACATTGCATATTCTTCTAATGTAAAGTTAGTACATAGTATAGAAAGACATGTAGAAAATACATCTACCTTAAAACGACTGTTTTATTATAAAAATGCTATTTCACATCTGGAGGGCCTTGGTTTTCAGGGATTCGAATTCTTAGCTCGTAGTAACTGGCATACTGGTGGTACGGATCGTATTTTTACCAATACTACGCATAGCATCCCGTTAAGAGGAGCCATTATCGATGAATATCAAACTCCGTATACCGAACGTTTTGGAGTCATTCCATCTGACTATATATACAAAACAAAAAACACATATGAACATAGTCTGTCTTCTAATAAAGTTCTTAAACTAACTATGACCAGAAGTACCAACGAAAATAGGCTTGATGGTACGGTAACTACAAGCCATTATGACTATGACACCTATAATAACCCAACACGGGCAACGGTTAATCATTCTGGCCACGGAAGTACGACTACCACTATCGACTACAGTAATAGTACAGGAAGTGATTATTATATAGGTAGGAAAGTTATGGAAAGTGTTACCTCTACCATAGGAAGTGATAGTTTTAGAATAGAAAATCGATATAGCTATAATGGTGCACTAGTTAGTTCTGTGAGAATAACCGGAAATGGAACCAAACCTAATACCACATCCTATTCCTATGATACCTATGGAAATGTAACTGCAGTTTTGGAAACTCCTTTTGGTGATAATGCAGGAAGAATAGAAAGATTCGAATATGATCCTTCAGGTAGATTCATAATGAAAGCTACCAATATTTCTGGATTAGAAACCATTTATACCTATGATGATAAAACAGGCAATCTTTTATCAGAAACAAACTCTTATAATCAAACTACTAATTACCAATATGATAAGTGGTTCAGACCGGTAAAAACAATTGATTTTTTAAGTAATCAAAATACATCAAGTTATGCTAAATCAGGGAGTAACTATGTAATAACTGCTAATGGTGCCGATGGATCTGCCAGTTCTACAGAGATGGATCCATTACAGCGATTGATTAAAACACGATCAAAGACGAGAAGTGGACAATGGTCCCAGATTACAACAGAGTATGATAAATTTGATCGTATTGCCAGAGAGAGTGAACCTCATTTTGGAAGTGGGGCCAGTCAATGGAATACGACTACTTACGATTTTTATGGACGTGTAAAAACGCAAACAACCTATACCGGAAAAACAAGTAATTATACCTATAGCGGACTCTCTGTAACAGTAGATGATGGTACAAAGACTACCACTACCACTACAGATGCCATGGGTAATGTTGTGCGAGTAGACGATCCAGGTGGCTCAATTAGATATACCTATTTTGGCAATGGAAATCTAAAAACAGTTTCTTATCAAGGAACTACACAAACCATACAACAAGATGGTTGGGGTCGTAAAACAAAACTAATAGATCCTTCTGCAGGCACCTATACTTATGAATATAATGGCTTTGGAGAAGTAACCAAAGAAGTAACTCCTAAAGGCACAACTACCTATCTATATGAATCGGATGGTAGAATACGTCAGACAAAAATTGTAGGAGACAACACAAACATGATTACCAACTATAGTTATGATAATACTACCTTATTCTTAAAAAACATCACCGCATCTGATCAGGTAAACAGCAAAAATTATCGTTATGACTATTCTTATGACAGCCATAAACGACCATATCGAATTAACGAGAATAATGGTAGTGCATATTATAGTAAAACATACACTTATGATAGTTTTTCCAGAGTCTCAAAAGAATATTATACTGCAAAAATTCGGGGTAAAGCTAGTACTAGTAGTCTTACATATGATTATAATGCGCATGGTGCTTTTACAGGATTTGAGAATTGGAAAATTAACAGTTCTAATGCCAGAGGACAGATTACTCAGATTTCTTTAGGCACAGGACATACAGAAGATAGAAGATACGATACTTATGGATTTTTATCATCTCTCAAGGTAGCTAATTATTCAAATAGAGAACTATTTATTGAGAACACTTATAAATTCAATCCACAAAGAGGAACACTTACCGAAAGATCACACGGTAGTAAACTAGGAGATGACTGGAAAGAATATAATGAAAGTTTTACCTATGACAATCAAGATAGACTGCGTAATATTTCTGGGCCTTTTGCAAAAACAACAAATTTTGACAATCTTGGTCGAATTACTTCGAACTCAAAAATAGGGTCTTTTACGTATCAAAGCGGAAGTAAAAAATTCCAGCTGAAAGAGATCACTACCAATACCGCTGGCGAAAACTTCTTTAATAATCGTACAAGACAACATATCACTTACAATGCTTTTAAAAAGCCTGTCAAAATATTTGAAGATGGTGGTAGAGGGATCGTGGATTTCGAATACGGCCCTATGCAAAATAGAAGAGAAGCTTGGTATGGCGATTCACAGTTAAACAAAAACAACCGTAGGTTTCATAAGCAGTACTCTTCTATAATCCCTGCAGAGATCATAGAGGATAAACGAGATAATAGTATCAAGTTTATATTCTATAATGGCGGAGATGCTTATAGTGCACCAATAGCCAAAATTGAGAAAATTAATGCTTTTGGAGCAAGTGATGGCGGAGCAATTTATCACTTGCAAAGGGATTATCTAGGAAGTATTCTTAATATCACCAAACAAACAGGTAATGGTAGTAATGCTAATGGAGTACTACAAGAAAGAAGACAGTTTGGTGCTTGGGGAACTGTAGATGCATACTGGTCTGTAAACGGAGGGGAAATGGGACACGAAAGTATTCTGGACAGAGGATATACAGGGCATGAGCATTTTACAGAAGTTGGTTTGATTCATATGAACGGCCGCATGTATGACCCCCACATAGGAAGATTTTTATCGCCGGATAATTATGTGCAAAACCCGTATAACAGTCAGAATTTTAATCGTTACGGGTATGTACTCAATAATCCTTTAATGTACAACGATCCTACCGGAGAAATGACTGAATATGATAGTGGATGGAATGACGCATACGGAAGTATTCTAGGAGGCTTGGTCGGTACCGTAGTTACCAATTGGGACAATTGGGGTATTAAAGATTGGGCAAATAATGCCTTTAGCAACTTTGGTTCTGATCTCGGGGATCTCATAGACTCTAAATGGGATATTATCACGGGATTGTTTGGAGGAAGCTCAGAGCCCAAAATAATAGAAATGTCGCAGACTTATGTAAATAGCGATCCGCTGATAGCGCCTAGTCCTTCAATTGGCTCCGCTTTTATGAGTAATGGAGGTGGTAGTTCATTCAATCCAGACCCGATGGATATTACGAATCAAGTGTTAAGAGGTAATCTTTCAAGTTCACAAAATAATGAAAGTACAAATGCAAGTGGAATTTCTGATGATAGTTGGCTTCGTTACATTCCCATTGTTGGTTCAGGAATTGATGCATATGACTCATTTTCTAGAGGAGATATTTGGACAGGAATTGGGCATTCGTTATTGGCAATTTCTGACGTCTTTCTTGTGAAATCAATTTTTACCGGAATTGGTAAAGCGGTTATAAGAAAAGGTTTATTAGGTGGAACAAAGAGATTCTTTGGAGTTGGAATGTCCCATAACTATGGCGCTACAGTAAGTAGACTAAAACGTTTAGGAGTAAATATGTCAGGATATAAACATCATTGGTTAATAACTCAAAAAATGATGCAGAACTCTCAATTATTAAAAACTTTAGGAAATCAAACTTGGAACTTAACAAGGTTCGGAACACAAGCTTCACACATGAGGTGGGCACATGGAGCTGCATATCCTAGTCTTGGTCTTGCAAAAATTCCTGGAGCTAAGTATCTTTACCCATTAACATCAACGCCTTTGTGGTTTAGATTAGGTTTAACTCCATATATTGCGAAAAATGTTTCAAGATAAAGAAATGAAGTTCCCTATAATATTTTTTGAAAAGAATGACTCCAAAATGTTCAGTTTAGATTATAAATACTTTGTAGGCGATATTCGATTCTATAATAAAGAATCTAAAGAATATTCTGCTTTTAGAAATATTGAAGTTATTGATTCAAATGGTAATCTTTTTTACATTAAAAAAATGAAAAAAATAAGTGGAATTACTCTTTGGGATAGCATTATAAAAGTGGGGCTGATGATTAAGTTAGCCCCCATTCTTGAGAAACCGACTTCGACCTGCACTCTTAAGGATTTAAAAACTAGAGTTCTGAGTTATATTGAAAACCATCCTAAAAGGTACATTGCTATAGATACAAATGAAGGTTTAAAGGGTATGATTAATGAGGCTAAAACATTTAGAGAATTAATATTAATTTTTAAATAAAATGAAACCTTCAATAATTACATCTCTAATACTTTTGATTTTATATTTAATAATTCGTTTTGTAAAATATCATAAAAATTAATTTTAGGTTAATACCTTTATAATTAGTAGATTGTATTTCTAGGCAGTTTGGATTTGAAAACCCGAACTGCCTTATTTCATAATTATTACCGCTCTAAATCCGCCTTCCTGGGTTATAGTATGCCACTAATGTTAATTTGAAACTAATAACGCGTGTGGATACTAAAAACCTCAAACTTCTTGCTAAATCTCAAATTATCGATAACTATACTATCAAAACAAAATACCAAAAGGTTAAAAAAAGTTCTCGATCTTCAACTTTATACACATACAGAACTCATGTTTATTCGTATACCATTATTCTTGCAATAACCAATAATAACAAAAAACATGAAACAAAAATTAATTTTAGTAATAAGCTTAGTGCTTTTTTCTTTTATCCAGATGAATGCTCAAAATGTAAAATTAAAAAAAGGTAAAGTACTTTTGGATGGTAAAGAAATTATGAAATTTGAAAGAGAACAAATGGGAGTCCTCTTTTATGCTTTTAACCTTAAGACAGGTGATGAAGTCGTTTTTATACAAAGAAAGGACAATGAAACTCCGAAATATTTTGATGATGATTTTCTAAAAATTTACTTTTCACAACTTGATCTTATGATGGAAGTAGGTATATCTCAGTATACCAACAAAAGAGTCATCAAGAATCTATTAAAACACAAAGCACTAAGAACAGAAGGTACTCTTGATGAAGAAAAAGTAAAATTGTTTATCAAAAAATTCGACGAAAATATTACAAATAGAACAGTTAGATAAAAAAGCTATGAAATAAGCATTTAAGTTAATACATATCAAAATCAGTCACTAACACTCTTTTTTCTCATATGAAAAATGTATATTTATTACTTACAACCGAAGTTAATGAAGAGTACAGACATAATCCTGAGTGTCTTTAATGTTCAGGTAAACTCTTAAAACCTAAAATTGAAAACATGAAAAACCAGAAAAAAGATTTAAAATTATTCTTATCCAAAAAAACGATTTCTAAGCTTAATTCAATGTCCTCAATAAAAGGAGGAAGAAATACTGCAAGTCAAAATTGTGGTACTAGTGTAGAAGGAAAGGGTTGTCAAGCGGATAACACCAATTATTGTGATCATTAAAACTATAAAGGATCATAATTTGATCAAAAATTAAGAAACGAACTGATTTTCGAATGAAAATTATGGATAGCCAGGATATAGAATCCTGGCTATCTTTGTTTTACAGTATTTCCTATGAAATTAAGAGTTACTTATTTTGAAGATTCTTGTAACTATAAGAAGAGTCTATTTTTCGAATAAACACGTGATGAGAAATTCTTTTCATTTATTAAACACTTGTTTATCAGCGCTTTATTTTTTTGGCACGCTGCTTGATAATATAAAAGTGTGCATCAAAACACAAATTGATACACTCACTAAAAATCAAGAATTATGAAAAATTTTGTTATACTTTTTACAGGTTTATTATTAGCATCATTTACGGCTAATGCATCAGACACAAACACGGAGTCATCTACTCGCTATTACAATAATGGAAAATCATTTATTTTCTCTGAAGGAGGAGTTGATTTCTCTGTATATGCAGATGGGCAATTTGATTTTTATCTTAATGGCCGACGAGGTGGAGTTAGTGTTGGTGTTAATACTCCTGGAGTAAACATAAGCTTTAATTCGGGATACGATTATGATGCTTACGTACAGTATGACGATTATGGCGCTGTAGTGCAGGTAGAAAATACTCCTATATTTTATGACTATTATGGTAGAATCACACAAGCTGGTGACGTATATATTAATTATAACCGTTTTGGTCGTGTATCTAGAGTTGGTGGGTTATATGTAAACTATAATGCTTACGGAAACTTTATAAACTATACTGGATTTATCAATAGTTATAATAGACATTATGTATACAGACCTTTTCATGCATACTTCACTATTCCATTAGTAAGCAGATGTATTGTATACAACAGACCATATAGAAGATATTATACGCCTTATAGATGTTCATACACTGTATATAGATCAAATTACTATAATGGATATTATAGCAGACCATATAGAAGTCGTAACTACTATAGACCTTATAATAGAGTATCTAGTTATAACAGAGGATATAGAGGATCAAATGCCAGAAATGTTGGTTATAGATCAAGAGATCATAGAACAGCAATGTATAAAAGAAATGATCGTAATTATAGTAATATAGCACGTAGTAGATCAAACAATTATGGTACAAGAAGTACTACTAGAAACAGATCAGCAGAATATGGTACTAGAAATAATACAAGAAGTAGATCTGTAAATAGTAATTCTAGAAACGTAAACAGAACTCGGTCTGTAGCGCCAAATACTAGAACACGTACTGTGAATAGTACTACTAGAAATGTAAATAGAACTCGATCTGTAACGCCAAATACCAGAACACGTACTACAAGCAGAAATACGCAAACAAAGCCAAGAGTACAAAATAAAAGGACTGTTCCTTCTAGAAGTAAAGTACAGACTACTCAAAGAACTAGAAATACAGTTGCTAGCAGATCACAAAATAATAGTAGATCTAAATATAACGGAAATAGTAGACCACAGGTTCAGAAACCTAGAACTGTAAACAGAAAATCTTCTGGAAATGTAACAAAACGTTCTAATAACAGTCAATATAGTAGAGGAACAAACAAATCCAGATCTAGTGTAAACAAACAAAGAAGTAATACTTCTAATAGACCAACAAGGTCAAATACGGCAAGAAGTAGAAGCTAAGAAAGACATATATAACATTTATTTTTTTGGTTGGTTAGTTGGAAAATCCCTCAGAGTTGTATGCTTAGGCACCTCGAGGGATTTTCTTTATAAGAGCATTAATATCTGAAGATATCTTTAGCAAATAAACAACTATGCTATATACCACCCCAATTACAATACTTTTTAAAACAATATTAAGTATTGGATGTAATTGAAAGTCCCAAAAGTAAAACCCGAAAACAAATACTAAAACTATAAATAAAGCCAGGGTTGTTTTACCAGAAAACGGGTGCATTTTAAATTTTGCATAAACCACCCATAATTTTGCAATGTTATAACAGAGTACAGCGCCAAATGTAGC
Organism: uncultured Aquimarina sp.; assembly: GCA_947500545.1. Classification (GTDB taxonomy): domain Bacteria; phylum Bacteroidota; class Bacteroidia; order Flavobacteriales; family Flavobacteriaceae; genus Aquimarina. The sequence goes on from CANMSO010000001.1 coordinate 871,833, forward strand.
AATAGCAGCTCCTGTAACCCCGTATATCTGAATACAAATAAGATTTAAAACAAAAGAAAGAAGCGCCATCCCTACTCCAATATAAAGAACAATTCTATAGTAATCTGAATTATATAAGATCGAATTGTTGTTACCCAAAAGGTTATCAAATAACTTCGAAGATCCTATTAAAATTACAACCCAAATAAACAATTCATACTCATTGGGTATGATCTCAAACAATTCTGTTACATTACAAACAATTAATACAAACAATAACCCGCTAATTACAAGAAGATTTAATGAGCTTTTCGTGTATAGTATTTGTAATTGCTCCCAAGCCTTTTCATTAATTAATTTGGCTGTTAACGGATAAGTAATCTGATGCATCGCTCTAGACGGAATTATAATCACACTTGCTATATAAGCGCATATCCCATATTTCGCAACATTTTCTATGGGTAAATACTCCTTGATCATTACTTTATCTAAATCAATTAATAAAGAAGCCACAGATCCAGCAATTAATATTAAAAAGGAATACTTAAAGACAGAAGCATAATTAGCGGGCAACGAAAATTTTAGTCTAAAACTATGCAATGTCAGCGCATATATCTTCATTATAAGCGTTCTCAACAGATAAACGATAACCAATCCATAGATAAACTCATCAACAGTTAAAATCTCAAAATACACCAAAATCAAAAGAGCACTTGTAGAAATTCTAAGGAATAGCTCCTTCATAACATTTCCAAATACACTTTTCAACTTCACTTTGGACCAAGCAAAAAACACTTCAAAATAAGATAATGCAAATGCCAACACAAAGATTGTCCATACATATGGTTTTACAAGTGTATCTTCATTGCCTATATAGCTAACAATAACACTATAAAACATAACTCCTATGCCTCCAAGTATTAATGCAATGATAAATGGAAGAATAAGCATTTGAGTTAAAAACTTATTCTGTTGATTTTGATCTGAATATGAAGAAAAAAACTTTATCAATGTGTTATGAACTCCAAATGCCATTAATGGCCAAATCAAATTTGAAGCTGAAATAAGATAGGTAATCATTCCATAATACTTCTCATCCATAAAGTTTGTATACAAGAACAGCGTATTTACTGCTCCAACACCAAACCCAACGCAGGTAATGATTACGTTTTTTATAGATTGATTAACTACTAATCCCATTCTTTATATGTACTCTCTATTTTAATCCTTCTAACTTACAACTTCTTTTATTACCGCAGCCAGTTCTCTGGTGAGTTCCCTCCTACTATATTTTTCTATTCCTCTAACTTCTGAAATCAGTTTCTCTTCGCAAAAAAGTGTAAAATACTGTAATAGTCGAGCTTTTATACTTTCATATTCATGATATTCATAAAAACATCCAGAATTTGTATCTAAAATAAGCTTAGATATATCTGCATCTTCTGGCCCTATGGCCAAAATTGGTCGTTTAGAAACCATATATTCAAACAACTTACCCGGAATGATGCATTTAGTACCGACACTATATATTTCAATTAACAGTAATACCTGTGAACTTCTTTGAATTTCTATGGCTTCTTTATGAGGAACATACCCTTTTAATTCTAAAAAATCCGACAAACCAGATTCCTCTATAGATGACAATACATCATCGCTAACAGCACCAACCAATTGTAGTCTAAAGGATTCAGCAAACGTATTATGTTCTTGAGTTAGGCTATACAGAGCTTTCCATAAGTTTTTTGGATTACGCCCTGATAATAATGAACCAATATGTGAAATCGTAAATTTTTTATCCAAAACTACTTCCGGCACTTCTTCAACATCATAACCATTAGTAATAACAGATATTGGTTTATCAGTTATTTCCCGAAATTCTTTTTCTGTTGTAAAGCTGGTAACCACTATATGATCCGTGTTTTGGAGCACTTTCTTCTCAAGAGATTTATGTTTTTGAAATGATCGTTTCAGTAATTTTAACTTATCATGATATCCAATTGTAGTCCACGGATCCCTAAAATCGGCTATCCATTTAATTTCTAATTGTTTTTTCAACTGCATACCTATTAAGTGTACACTATGCGGAGGTCCAGTTGTGATTACAGCATCTATATTATTCTCTAAAAGATACTTGCTCAGAAATCTCACAGATGGTTTAATCCAAAACTTACGTGCATCCGGAATAAAAAAGTTCCCTCTAATAAACAGTAATAATTTCTGAACAAAAGACTGTTTCTCTTTTCCTGCAATTATACCCTTACTTATAGTCTTTGCTTCTTTCTTAGAAAATACTTCAGCAAAACGATAAGGTTCGAATATAGGTTGTCTTAGAAGAGTTATGTTTTCTGGTATTTCTGAACTTAGTGAATCATCTTCTAAGGGATATGTAGGGTTTTCAGGAGCATATACGATAGGTTCTATATCAAAATCCCTCAAATACTTTACAAATTTCAGCCAGCGTTGTACACCTGGGCCTCCTGCAGGTGGCCAATAATATGTGATAATCAGTACTTTCAAAATATATATTACTTATCTTCTTTTGATAAAGATAGTAAACTACCTGTTTTCTTGTACTGATAGAACAACCCTCCTATTATCAACAATATAAAAATAATTGAACTTGCAAGTGTAATTGTGCTTCCGGTTTTAACAACCTGTGGTTCAAACCTGAATTCGATTTTATGATTTCCTTCCGGAATAGGCAATCCTCGTAATGTATAGTTAACCTGAAGATGTTCTACAGGGCTATCATCAATATAAGCTTGCCAGCCCGGGTAAAATATTTCAGAAAAAACAGCAAAACCATCTACAGCGTTATTTGCCTGGTACACCAGTTGATTTGGTTTATGCGCGGTAAGTACAATAGATGCCAGACTGTCGGTTGTATATTTACTTTTAGACAACAAATCTTTAAATTTGCTATTTACCACTGCTTCTTTCTTATTGTCGAGCTCTTTTAATGCCAAAATCTCGTCGTTTGCACTTCCAACTTGTTTTAGTTCGGAAACAAACCATGCATTTCCATTGGCATAAGGATTGTTTAATGCTTTGACTCCATCCTCATCCTGAGTAATTATATACTTCACATTAAACATATTCATTACTTCAACATCGTTCTTTGCTAGGTAAAATTCAAATAAATCCTGGATTCTACCTGGTTTTGCAGCATGATACCCGCCTAATGCGTTATGAAAATAGGAAGCCCTACCAGAGTTGAAAGGGTTTGCAGTTAAATCATAAACCCTAAAACGCTCTTTATCTTTTAAAATTTCTGTATCTGCAGCATTGGCAATAAAAGTCTTATCAAACTGTCTAGCCGAAACGAAATTGCTCTTGTTTACATATTTCCAATCAACTAAAACTAAATCAAAAATAATTAGTGCGCCTAATGCGATCAACAACAAATTTTCTTTGAGTTTCCCTTTTAAATAAAACCAACACCCAGCGGCTACCAAAAGTATTAAAACTAAGGATCTAAGAGTATCTGCTGTAAATACTGCTTTTCGATCCTCTTTTAAAGCACGAACAAAATCTGGTCCTAGTTGTTGCATAAAAATACCATCATTAGCGCCACTAAAGCTGAAGAGTGTAGATTTAAACAATAAGAAAACCAAAGCTAATCCACCTACAATAGCTGTGGCATATTTGATGGCCCTTATCTTCGATTCCTGTGCAATATCGGTACTCAACAATCTTTGAAGCCCTATTATTGCAAGAATTGGAACGCATAACTCTATAATAACCTGGATAGATGATACGGCTCTAAACTTATCATACAATGGGAAATAATCGATAAATAAGACGGTAAGAAACTTTAAGTTTTTACCCCACGATAATAATAGTGCCAAAACAGAACCACCTGCAATCCACCATTTTAATCTTCCTTTCACTAAAAACAGTGCCAATACAAAAAGAAATATACTTACCGCTCCTATATAAGCAGGAGCACCAATATACGTTTGATCTCCCCAATATGTAGGGGCACTTTCTGTTATAGATTTAGCCTGACCTGGAGGCATACCTAAACCTAACAATTCTGAATAGATATCAGAGTCCGTTCCTATATCTTCAGCACTTGATCCGCCCATAAAACGAGGGATAAACAAGTTAAAACTTTCGGTAAGACCATAGCTATATTCTGTTATATAATCAAAATCCAGTCCCGAGCTCTTTTTTTCTGTACCGTTTGCCTGAATTGTAAGTCCTGTATTACCTCTAGTACTATATTTGGTATACTCCCTTGTGGCCAACAAACTTGTCGCATTTAATAACAAAGAAAAGAATACCGCAATAACCATTACTCCTAATGACTTAAAATAATCAGGTATTTCTTTCTTTTTGTATGCATCTACCAAATAAGAAATCCCAAGTACAACAACCAGTAAAAACAGGTAATACGTCATTTGAAAATGATTAGCAGCAATTTCTAATGCCATTGATATCGCTAATAAAAAGAATCCCCAAATATATTTTTTCCTGAAAGTGAGTATAATACCGCTTAGAACTAGAGGCATATAACCTATGGCATGAGCCTTAGCATTATGCCCCACTCCAATTATAATAATAAAGTATGTAGAAAACCCAAATGCTAAACTACCTAAAAAAGCAAGCTTATAATCCACTTTTAAGATCAATAACAAAATATAAAAACCTATAAAATAAAGAAACAGATAATCTGCCGGTCTTGGCAAAAACCGAATCAATCGATCTAATTTTTTAATATAGCTATGAGGATATTGAGCTCCCAATTGATACGTAGGCATACCTCCAAAGGCATTATCAGCCCAATATGGTTCTTCTCCAGTTTGTTTTCTATAATCTGTTTGTTGCTTTGCCATACCGGTGTATTGCACAATATCACCTTGTCTCATTTTTTTTCCGCTCAGAACCGGATTAAAATAAGCTAGCGAAACGATCACAAAACCTAAAACGACAAATATATGTGGTAAAAATCTTTTTATTAAAGACATGCTAAGTGTGAGTTTACGAAATGAAAGGCCAAATTAATCAATTTCCTCATAATCGATATATTCTCCTACATCTTTATTAGAAGAATTTCCTGTTGGCTTTTTCTCAATTGTAACATCACCTTCGTCAGATCCCTGAGGTTGTTGATATTGATTAAATTGTTGTTGAAATTTTTCTCCGGCCTTCTTTGTGACATACCTAAGCAATAGAGGACCAAATAAACGCGTTAATACTTTTAGTCCGTAATATATTAGTAATATAATGAGAATTACCTTTAACACCCCTTGTAAAGAAGCTTCCTGCATATCATTTTTTTTCAAAAATAAGGAACTATGTATACAATTACCGCCAGACAATCCTAAAAAAATGATAAAATCTGCTATATTTGAACCAAATCTATTGAATATGAGCCCTAAATCTATTCTGTTGTTTGCTACCCTTTTTCTATTTGGGTTAATGGCTTCAGCACAATATACTGAGAAGATCAACAGTAACAGACCCGGTACTTCTCAAGGTGCTTTCTCGGTTGGTAATAATGTTTTACAACTAGAAGGTGGTTTTGGTTTTGGAAAAGAGAAACATAAGATATTAGATACTAAAACTAATATCTTTAATTTTGATTACTCGGTAAGATACGGACTTCTTATAGAACAGCTAGAAATTAGATTAAATGGTCGATATAGAGCTGATGGTGTTACACAGACCATCGGTGCCAATGAACAAAAAATAAAAAGAAGTAATTTTGAAATAAATACCATAGGTGCTAAATACCTTATATATGATCCTTATAAAAAACCTAAGGAAAAAGATTCTACGGATTATAAAAGTTTAAAAAGCTGGAAAGAACATTATAGATTTAAATGGAAAACCCTTATACCTGCAGTTTCTGCATATGCAGGTGCAAATTTTGTGGCTTCAGACAATCCATTTACTTTTCCTGGAGACGCAAGTATTAGCCCCAAATTTGTAATAGCCACTCAAAATAACTGGACAACACGTTATGGTGGTGATTGGGCTTTTGTTACCAACCTTATTATAGACAAAATAACTACAGATAATCCAGCGTACGGTTTAATCGTTACAGCAACACATACCATAAATGAAACATGGGCTGGTTTTGCAGAGTATCAAGTGCAAAAAAGTGATTTTTATAGTGATAATATCATGAGAATTGGTGGCGCTTACTTGTTTGATCAAGATCTACAGTTTGACGCCAACATTGCATTTAATTTCAAAGATACTCCATCTGTTTTTACCTGTAGTTTTGGTGCTTCATACAGGTTTGATTGGCACACCAAGGATGAAATCATAGAGCAACCAGGATTAGAAGGTGGTGTAAAAGATGGTGAAGAAGAAGATGAAGAACAAGAAGGCGAAGAAGATGAAGATGGGATTGAAGGAGAGCTTGATGAATTGGATGGAATTGAAAATGATAGTCTAAAATTAGAAAGGACTCCATTTGTCAACGATTTTGAAGATGATGGCTTTAGAGATGAAATGGAACAAGATCTAGACCAAAGGCGTACAGAAGAGCGATTAGAGCGTGAACGAATTGAGCAGGAAAAGGTTGATAAAAAGGAAGGTAAGAAATTTAAGAAAGAGGAATCTAGACGCTTAAAGCGTGAAGCCAAAGAAGCTAGAGCTGCAGAAAAAGCCGCAGAAAAAGCAGAAAAGGATAAGGCCAAGATGATTCAGGATATTGATGCCGAACTTGATAAAATGGAACAAAATAAAGGTGTTGATCAAGAGCTTGAAGATCTAGACAGACAACTCAAAGAACTCGAGAACATGGAAAAAGAGCTCAATCTTGAGGAGGAAAAACCTGAGGAAAAACCTGAAGAAAAGAAGGAAGAAGAGGTCGACGTAGACGCAGAGTATGATAAGTATCAAAAAGAGCAGGAAAAAAATAAAAAGGCAGAAGAAAAACGTAGAAAGAAGGAGGAGAAAAAACGCTTAAAAGACGAAAAGAAGAGAAAAAAAGAAGAAGAAAAGCGCAAGAGCCAAGAGAAAAAAGACGATAGTAAAGATCAAGATATTGATGAGGAATTAGAAAAATTTGATCAATTATAATAGTCATTAAGAAAGGTAGACGAGAACTTTTAACATATACTGAGATCAAAAAACTCTAATGCAGTTGGCAAAATGATCCATAAGCAATAATAATATTTAATAAAAGGGTTATATATTTGCTACGAATTAGAGATGATATATGATTACGATTAAAGAAATTACTTCAAAGGGAGATTTAACGACATTTGTTAAATTTCCTTTTGAATTATACAAAAACTCCCCCTATTATGTTCCTTCTATTATCAAAGAAGAACGGGATGTAATGAACCCTAAAAAAAATCCGGTTTTCAAGAATTCTGATGCTAAATATTTCCTGGCTTATAAAGGTGATAAAATTGTTGGACGAATAGCGGCAATAATAAATTGGATTGAGGTAAATGAACAAAAAAAACCAAAGGTTCGTTTTGGTTGGTTTGATGTAATTGACGATATAGAGGTTACAAAAGCTTTATTACAAAAAGTTGCCGAATATGGCGCTACACATTCTTTAGAATACATGGAAGGGCCTGTTGGATTTTCAAACATGGATAAAGCCGGTATTTTAATCAAAGGGTTTGAGGAATTAAACACCATGATCACTTGGTATAATTATCCATATTACTCAAAGCATTTGGAGCAATTAGATTTTGAACCTGCTGCAACTTGGGTTGAATACAAAATAAAAATTCCTAAGCAAACAAAAGAAAAAGTAGTAAAGTTTGCTAAAGTCATTACGGAACGATATGAGCTTCAATTGCTTAAATTTAAGAAAAGTAAAGAAATTCTTAAGTATGCAGATGATATGTTTGAGTTACTAAACAAAACATATAGTAGTTTACAAACATATGTGCCCATCCAACAATATCAGGTTGATATGTATAAGAAAAAGTACCTACCCTATCTTAATCCAGAATATATCACTTGTATTGCGGATAAAACAGGAAAACTAATTGCTTTTTCAATTGTTATGCCTTCGTTTTCAAAAGCTTTAAAGAAAATGAACGGGAAAATATACCCTTTACGCTTTCTACATATCTTAAAAGCACAGCGTAGAAATGATACTGCAGCTTTTTATCTGATTGGCGTTGATCCGCAATATCAAAATAAGGGTGTTACTGCACTAATCTTTAAAGAAATGAATGAAGCCTTCCTTCGTAACGGAATTGAAATGGTGGAAACAAACCCTGAATTGGAAGAAAACAAAGCCATTCAGGCACTTTGGAATGGCTACGAGCATGAACAGCATAAGATGCGAAGAACATTCAGGAAAAACATTTAGCAACCAAAAAAACCACTAAAAATTAGTGGTTTTTTTGGTTTAATATATATCTTTTACTTACTCCCCCATTGCAGCGGCAACAGCAGCTGACATGCGTTTATAAGTTCCATTCTCTAAACGTTCACGTATTGCAGAAAATGCAATTAATGTTTCCTCTATATCTTCCATAGTATGAGAAGCCGTAGGAATCAATCTCAATAAAATCAGTCCTTTTGGAATAACCGGATATACTACTATAGAACAGAAAATACCATGATTCTCTCTAAGATCCTTTACCAAAGCCATTGCCTCAGGAATACTTCCTTTTAAATATACAGGGGTAACACAACTTTGTGTAGTACCTAGGTCAAATCCTCGATCTCTCAAACCATTTTGTAATGCATTTACATTCTCCCACAGTTTTGCTTTCAACTCTGGCATAGTTCTAAGCATATCCAGACGTTTCAAAGCCCCAACCACAAGCTGCATCTGAAGTGATTTTGCAAACATCTGGGAACGTAGGTTATATTTCAAATAATCTATTATCTCCTGATCTGCTGCGATAAAAGCTCCTGTACTTGCCATAGATTTTGCAAAAGTTGCAAAGTATACATCTATTTGATCCTGAACACCTTGCTCCTCTCCTGTTCCAGCTCCCGTAGCTCCCAAAGTACCAAAACCATGAGCATCATCTACAAACAATCTGAAATTATATTTTTCTTTTAATGCAACTATTTCTTTAAGCCTTCCTTGCTCTCCACGCATTCCAAAAACACCTTCAGAAATTAGTAAAATCCCACCTCCGGTTTTTTCAGCCATTTTAGTGGCGCGCATTAAATTTTTGTCAATACTCTCGATATCGTTATGACGATACGTATATCTTTTTCCTTGATGTAATCTTACACCATCAATAATACAAGCATGCGCATCTACATCATAAACAATGATATCATCTTTACTAACTAAAGCATCAATAGTAGATACCATTCCCTGATATCCGAAATTTAATAAATATGCAGCTTCTTTATCAACAAATTCTGCTAGTTCATTTTGTAATTGTTCATGAAGATCTGTGTGACCACTCATCATTCTTGCTCCCATTGGGTATGCCGAACCATAAGCCGCTGCTGCCTCTGCATCAACCTTACGCACTTCTTCTTTGTCAGCAAGTCCTAAATAATCATTAATACTCCAAGTGATTACTTCACGCCCCTGAAACCTCATTCTATTTGATATAGGACCTTCTAATTTTGGAAAAACAAAATATCCTTCTGCCTGGTCTGCCCATTTTCCTAATGGTCCTTTGTCTTCATAAATTTTATCAAATAAATCTCTCATCTATCAAAAATTGTTTCTTATAAGTGTGCGAAAATACGGAAAATTGATTTGATGACATAATTATATTCAAATTCACTTTTAGAAAGATTAATTTTAACAATTCTAGACATATCACTTCTCATAAAGAGCAGTATTATAGGGTTTCATGTTAATTTAATGAAGAAAAATCATAACCAACAACACCAAAAAAAAGTGCTATTTCCCTAAAAAAGCTCGAATTATCGAATAAAAAAAGCATCCCTTTTATCAGGATGCTTTTGAAAATTTTAATTTTTTATATTTTATTTAATGAATTCAACCTTTGTAGCATCAACTTCATGCTTACTATCAAAAAATCCTTGCTCCATCATCCAATCATCACTAAATACTTTACTCATATATCTTGACCCATGATCTGGTAGGATTACTACTACATTACTATTATCATCAAATTCTCCTTGAGCAGCAAGTTGTTTAATTCCTTGTATTGCTGCACCACTAGTATACCCTAAGAACATTCCTTCTTTTTTTGCAATTTCTCTAGCCGTATGAGCACTATCTTCATCATTTACCTTTTCAAACCTATCTATAGCTTCAAAATCTGTAGCGGTAGGAATAAGGTTTTTTCCTAAACCTTCTATACGATATGGATAAATTTCTTCCTGATCAAACTCTTTGGTCTCGTGATATTTTTTAAGAACAGAACCGTAAGCATCAATACCTAAAACTCTAACATCTTGATTTTTTTCCTTTAAGTATCTGGCAGTACCTGATATTGTACCTCCTGTTCCGCAGCACGCTACAAAATGAGTAAGTTGACCATTGGTTTGATTCCAAATCTCTGGTCCGGTAGAATTATAGTGTGCATCAATATTTAATTCATTAAAATACTGATTTATATATACCGATCCTTTTATTTCTTCGTGTAATCTTTTTGCTACTTGATAATAAGATCTAGGATCATCTGCACTCACGTGTGCTGGACAAACATAAACCTTAGCCCCCATATTCTTAAGCATCGCAATTTTATCTTTCGATGATTTAGAGCTTACTGCAAGAATACAATCGTATCCTTTGATCACACTAACCATCGCTAAACTAAAACCAGTATTACCACTAGTAGTTTCTATTATGGTATCACCCGGTTTAAGAATGCCTTTTTTCTCTGCTTGCTCAATAATATATAGTGCAATTCTATCTTTGGTAGAATGCCCAGGATTAAAAGATTCTATTTTTGCATAGTAATTACCTGGAAAGCCTTTCAAAATTCTGTTCAATTTTACAAGTGGTGTATTACCTATAAGTTCTAGAACATTATTGTAAGCCTGTATATTTTCTTTCATATAGTTGTGTTTTGACAGGTTCGTGGAATAAAACGGGGGTCCACCAACTGCTATAAAAACCCGTCAAAGTTACATTAAATTTTTCAATTACTCTTCTATACCTTCTAAATCTAATAAAAATGCATATTCTTCAGCTACTTCTTTCAATGCCTCAAATCGTCCTGATGCACCGCCATGTCCGGCTTCCATGTTTGTGTGCAATAACAATAAATTATCATCAGTTTTTAATTCTCTTAATTTTGCAATCCATTTTGCCGGTTCCCAGTATTGCACCTGAGAATCATGTAATCCAGTAGTTACTAACATATTTGGATATTCTTGAGCAATTACATTATCATAAGGCGAATATGATTTCATATAGAGATAGTATTTTTTCTCATTGGGGTTGCCCCATTCATCATATTCTCCAGTTGTAAGAGGTATGCTGTCATCTAGCATTGTTGTTACAACATCCACAAAAGGAACCGCTGCAACCACACCATTATATAGTTCGGGTGCCATATTAACCACCGCACCCATTAATAAGCCTCCTGCAGAACCACCCATGGCATACAAATGATCCTTTGATGTATATCCTTCTGCAATCAAAAATTTTGAGCAATCAATAAAATCAGTAAATGTATTTTTTTTCTTAAATAATTTTCCATCTTCATACCATGCTCTACCCAAGTATTCTCCTCCACGGATATGGGCAATTGCATAAATGAAACCTCTATCTAGTAAACTCAAACGTGCTGTAGAAAAATACGGATCAATAGTTGAGCCATAAGAACCATAAGCATATTGTAGTACAGGGTTATTTCCATCTTTTTTTATCCCTTTTCTATATACCATAGAGATCGGTACTTTGGTGCCATCTGCGGCAGTAGCCCATACTCTTTCTGAAACATAGTTGTTCTTATCAAACTTGCCTCCAAGTACTTCTTGCTCCTTTTTCACTTCCTTCTCCATCGTTTCCATATCAAAATCGATTACAGAATTAGGGGTTGTAAGTGAGTTATAAGCGTATCGTAACGTTTTCGTATCAAAATCCGGATTTGTACCTACGTATGCTGTATATGTCTCATTATCAAAAGGAAGATAATAATCTGCCTTAGCATCCCATCGCTTTATATTAATTTTGTTAAGACCATTACTACGTTCACTAATAACATAATAATCTTTAAAAATCTCAATATCTTCTAATAATACATCTTCTCTATGGGGTATAACATCTTTCCAATTTTCTTTACTAGTATTTCCCTCTGGAACTTTCACTAGTTTAAAATTCTTGGCATCATCGGCATTGGTAAGAACATAGAAATGATCTTTATAATGTGCAATACCATACTCTACGCCTCTTGTTCTAGGTTGAAAAACCTTAAACTCACCCATAGGGTCATCTGCTCTTAATATCCTATACTCTGAAGTAAGTGTGCTACCAGAACCTATAACCAAATATTTTTTTGATTTGGTTTTATAAACAAACGTATAAAAGGTATCATCTTTTTCATTAAAAATCTCAACATCCTCAGATGTAGGTGTTCCCAGCACATGTCTATAAATTCTATCAGATCTTAAAGTTTCATCATCTTTTTTAGTATAAAACAATGTTTTACTATCGGCCGCCCAAGTACTTCCTCCTGTAGTAATCTCAAGAGTTTCAGGATAAACTTTACCTGTTTCAAGATTTTTAATTCGTATAGTATACTTACGTCTACTTACCGTGTCAACACCAAATGCAATCAATTTATTATCTGGACTTACATTTAGACCAACCATTCTAAAATAGCTATGCCCTTCTGCTTCTTTATTACAATCAAAAAGTATTTCTTCTGGGGCTTCTAAGGTTTCTTTTTTTCGAGAATAGATTGGATAGTCCTTACCTTTTTCAAATCGTGTAATATACCAGTACCCATTGAGTTTATAAGGAACAGAAGAATCATCTTCTTTAATACGGCCTTTCATTTCTTCAAAAAGATCAGATTGAAATTCTTTTGTATGAGCCGTTATTTTATCATTATAATCATTCTCTCTTTCCAAATAATCTATTACCTCAGGGTTTTCTCGATCATTCAGCCAAAAATAATTATCAACTCTAACATCACCATGCTTTTCAAGGCTTGTGGATTTCTTTTCTGCTATCGGAGCTTGTATTTTTGTTTCCAAATTTGTACCAGTATTATTTTTACACGAAGTTGCAAAAATAAGGGATATTAAAAAGATAAAGCACGAAGTTTTCATAATAATCTCTTAGTTTATTAACAGCCAAAATACTAATTTTGTATTTATAATTTTTAAAATAAAACACAATATGTTTGGAGATATGATGGGCATGATGGGAAAACTTAAAGAAGCCCAGAAAAAAGTTGAAGAAACAAAAAAAAGACTAGATACTGTTTTGATCGATGAAAGTAGTTCTGACAACCTTCTTAAAGTTACTATAACGGCTAACAGAAAAATTAATGGTATAACTATTGATGATTCATTACTAAAGGATAAAGAGCAACTAGAAGATTATCTAATTTTAACGATTAATAAGGCTATCGAGAAAGCTACAAAAATTCAAGAATCAGAATTAGGAGCTGCGGCCAAAGAAGGAATGCCAAATATTCCTGGATTGGATTCTTTTATGAAATAATTCCTTATATTTTATGAACTAATTTTATTGAAATGAAATACTTACTTATCATTCTTAGCTTAACTTGTACCATCTCATTTGCTCAAGATAACGCCTCTAGTTCTAAAACCAAATGGGTACAAAATTTTGAGAAGGCAAAACATAAGGCCGAAAATAATGAGAAATCTATTTTAATGTATTTTACAGGGAGTGATTGGTGCATGCCATGTATTATGCTAAAAGAGGATTTTTTTGAAAGTGAGAAGTTTAAAGACTATAAAGATTCTTTTGTATTTGTAAAAGTTGATATCCCAAGAAATCAAGATCTTCTAACAGAGAAACAAATCGAACACAATTATTCACTGCTAGAAAAATATAATACAAGTAAAGTTTTTCCATTGATAACAATTTTGTCATCAAAAGGAGATGTTCTTGAGAAAGTCTCTGGTTACAACGCAATGAGAGATCCTTCAAATTATTTCGAATTATTAGATAAATTCAAATAAAAAAAAGCCTGATGTAATTCACACATCAGGCTTTTTTAAAGATGATTCCAATCAATTAAACTTATTGAATTAATCTAAATTCAGTTCTTCTGTTAGATGCATGTTGTCTCTCTGTACAAGTCACGCCATCTGCACATCTATTTTTAAGTCTATCCTCTCCGTAACCATTCGCAATCAGACGACTATTATTTACTCCTTTAGAGATTAAATAGTTTACTACAGATTGTGCTCTCTTATCTGAAAGAGCTTTGTTACTTGACTTAGACCCTCTAGCATCTGTATGAGAAGCTATTTCCATTTTAGTACCAGGATTATTTGCTAATACTGGCATTAATCTAGTATCAATAATACTTTTAGCTTCTGGAGTTAAAGTAGCGCTTCCGAGGTTCCAATTAATTGGTAATGCAGAATACTCAACTAATGAACATTCAACTTCTTTCCAAACAGTAAGTCCACCTTTTTGGTTTAACACCTCTTTAGAAACTTCTTTATATGTCGCTGGTATAACTACTTCTTCTGTATATGCATCCTTAACTAGTACAGTTTTGGTTACAGTTCCATATTCTTCAGGAATTACTTCTTCTACAACTCTTGCGGGAGATACTAAAACTCTTTTTGTATAGGTTCCTGTTTGTTCTGCAATAGCAGAACTTTTCGTAGTTGCGTCTGCACCTAATGTTTTTACAGGAATAGTTGTAAATTCTGCAGGATACCCTTTATAACACCAGTAACGGCAGTCATCAGGATTACCTGAAGCACAATCAGGAGCCGGAGCTCCCAGTTCCCATTGCGCATAAGCGGGCTTTATCTCTACAGTTTCTGCACCACTAGCTAATTTAGCAGGAATAATCTTTAAAGCCGAAGCACCTTGTTTTTTGATAAAAGTCACGGTTTCAGTAGCATATTTAGCAGGAACAACTACTAATTTTTTTGAAGCTTCTTTTACGATTACTTTTTCTGTTACAGTTTCATAAGTTGCAGGAAAAGTTTTAAGTTTTCTGTATTCTGGTGTTACCTGTACTTTTACAGTTTGATTTTCATAAACATCCGGAGTAGTACAACGGATATAGCATTTTCCTGGTTCTGGATTTTGAGGAAGGTCTTGTTGGGCGTTGGCATTATAGCCAAAAAGTAAAACTAATGCCCCTAATACGATTTTTTTCATAAGTTGATGATTTAGTGATGATTAATTACTTAATAAGATACGAAATTAATACCTAAAAGCACTGTTGATTCATTTTGGACATTCCTAAAATCATATATTCTCGATAATCTGTACTTTTTTTCGATAAAACACCAAACAATTATAATCTTGGAGCATATTCATTTTTCTTTTTCCTTTTTATTACATAATTTTATCAAAAGCAAAAAAATTTAACTAAATATCTAATAATATGTTTGAACTCAAAACAAAGGAAGGGTCTAGCTATCATTTTACCTTAAAAGCTAAAAACGGACAGGTAATCTTAAGTAGCGAGGTTTATAATAGTAAATCTGCTGCAGAGAATGGAATTGAATCTGTAAAGAAGAATGCTTCTGAAGATGGAAGATACGAACGTAAAACTGCCAAAAATGGTAAGTTCTTCTTTAATCTAAAAGCCGGAAATGGTCAGGTAATTGGTAGTAGCCAAATGTATTCTTCTGAGTCAGGAATGGAAAACGGAATTAATTCTGTTAAGGAAAATGCTCCTGCTGCTGATACCAAAGAAGTATAACCTTTTTGAGTGTTATTTATAAAAATTATGTAAAGCTGTTCAAAAATTTTGAACAGCTTTATTTGGTTTATAAGACAATAAAAGGTCTAAGAAATATTCATGCATTTTCTGAGTATAATCTAAATGAGTAACAAATCTAAGTTTCCCTTGTCCCATACTATAGAAATGAATATCCCTTGATCCCATTTCGGAAATTAATTTTTCTTCATCCCCATCAATATTAAATATAACAATATTGGTATCTATAGGTTCTACTTTATTCACAAAGGACAACTTCTTTAAAACATCTCCTATTTCTTTAGCCCGCCTATGATCTTCAGCCAATCTATCAATATGATTTTCCAGTGCATATAATCCTGCGGCTGCCAGATATCCTACCTGTCGCATTCCGCCTCCTAAAATTTTTCGTACTCGAATTGCTTTTTCCATGATATCTGCATCTCCTATTAATACAGATCCTACAGGTGCTCCAAGACCCTTACTTAAACACACTGAAATGGTATCAAAGACGTCTCCGTATTGTTTGGCACTTTCTCCTTTTGCAACCAGAGCATTCCATAATCTGGCTCCGTCAAGATGATATCCAAGTTTATGATCATCACAAACTTTTCTGATATTTTTAATTTCTTCAAAATCATAGCACGCTCCCCCTCCTTTGTTCGTAGTATTTTCAATACAGACTAAACTTGTAAGTGGGCTATGATAAAAATCTGGCGGATTAATAGATGATTCTACCTGTGATGCAGTAATCATACCTCTATGACCATCGATTAGCTTACATGATACTCCACTATTAAAAGATACTCCACCTCCTTCATAATTATAGACATGTGCATACTGATCCGCAATTAGTTGTTCCCCAGGTTGCGTATGCAATTTGATAGCTGCTTGATTTGCCATACTGCCAGATGGAAAGAACAACGCTTTTTCTTTACCAAACATAGTAGCAATTTTATCTTCCAATGCGTTCACTGTTGGGTCTTCTTTATATACGTCATCTCCTACTTGGGCATTCATTATTGCTTTCAACATTGTAGGAGTTGGTTTGGTAACGGTATCGCTTCTAAGGTCTATTTTCATTTTTTATTACTGTGTAAAAACAAGGTTTTTATTGTACTAAACTTAACTAGTAAAAATAATGCTATTTTTGTGAATAGCACGAGGATGTCTTTCGAAAATACATCTTTCTTTAAAAAATTATCATGTATAAAATATATGAATATCATTTTTTTATAATCTCCATCCTATTTTCATTCACACTAAATGCACAAAATTTAATTGATTCTTTACAGAATAAAAGTTATGATGAGCTACAAAATATTTATCATGAACATATAAAAGCAGATACTGGAAAAGCGAAAACAGCAATGAAAGCTTATATAAATCAAGCAAAGAGAAAAAAAGATACTCTTGAAATTGCTAAAGGTTTTGAACTTTATTCTGTTTTTATAAGTGATAGTGGTAAAATAAAATATCTTGATAGTATAATAGCAATTACCAAAAACAAACAAAACAGAGATTATCCGGCATCAGCATATTATTACAAAGCCCAATATTTTTTATTAGAAGAAAGGAATATAAAAAAAACCTTGGCAAATTTGAATCTGGCTAGAAATTACGCGAAACTAAACAACAACATAAATTTATTAAATAGAATAGATTATTATGTTGGTATAGTACGTAGTGAGCATCTTAATGAAAAAGAAAAAGCTATAGAAATCTTTAAGAAGTGTGCTCAGTTTTATTCTAGTAAGACGGATGATCATTTTAATTATCGTTATTTATACACAATACATTCCATAGCAGAAACATTTATTGGTCTTAAAAAGTATGACTCAGCAACCTACTATAATAATTTAGGGTATTCTATATCTTCCAACAATAAAAACCCAAATATAGTCCCAATGAAAGCATACTTCACGCTATGTGAAGGTATTAATCAATATACCAGAAAAAAATACCCCTCTGCTATTGATAGCATTAATACAGCACTTCCTTCAATAATTGAATTTGAAGATAAGTCCAACATACTTGATAGTTATTTTTATTTAGGTAAATCATATTTTGATCTTGGTAAGAGCTCAAAAGCAGTAGGTTATTTTATTAAAACAGATTCTATATTAGAAACATTAAATTCTATCCCACAGTATAAACATGTTAAAACATATGAATATCTTAAAGATCATTATAAAATTAAAAACGATTTAGAAAATCAGAATAAATACTTGGACAGATTGAATTCGGTTCTTAGCAATTATCTAAATGATCACATCTTTATTAGTAAAAAGGTAAAAGAAGATTATGATATCCCAATCTTATTAGAAGAACAGCAAATCCTATTAGAAAAAATCGAAAAAAATAAAACCTCTTATATCTCAGGTATGATATTCATGACTCTACTATTATTAATATTAGGAGGTATATTATATTATCAGTATAGAAAAAAAAGATTATATAGATTGAGGTTTGAGAGACTTATTGCAGAACCTATATCAACATCTCAATCTACTAATATCAGTAAGAAGAAATCGGTTAGTGATGAACAGGACATAAAAGTTCCCGAAAAACATGTGACTTATATACTTCAAAAGCTTGATGAATTTGAAAAAAATCAAGGATTCCTTACTTTAGGAATGAGTTCTCAATCCCTAGCTGATGACATTAAAACCAATATCAAATATTTATCTCAGGTAGTTAATTATTATAAGAATAAGTCTTTTACGAACTATCTAAATGAATTACGTATTGAT
The DNA here is from genome assembly GCA_947500545.1 of uncultured Aquimarina sp. Taxonomy (GTDB): domain Bacteria; phylum Bacteroidota; class Bacteroidia; order Flavobacteriales; family Flavobacteriaceae; genus Aquimarina. The sequence goes on from CANMSO010000001.1 coordinate 890,317, forward strand.
TATGCTGTAAAAGAATTAAAAGAAAACGTGATGCTAAGAAAGTTTACGATAAAAGCAATTGCTAACGAATTTGGATACAATAGTGCAGAGACGTTCTCTAATGCTTTTTATAAACAAGTAAAGATCAAACCCTCCTACTACATTAGAGAATTAAGAAAGACAGATAGTAATAAAAAGAAGATCCGATAAAGTGTAGTTCGTTTATTTCAGCGAAGATAGGTCCTTAAAAAACACACGAAATTCAAGAATTTCGTGAAACTTGTAGAATGCAGAAGTCTTAAAAACGACTGTTTTTATATACTTTAGACACTAAATACCAAATAAAAAATACAATGAAAAAAAAATCATCAAAAACAAAAGAACTCTTTCTAAAAAAAATTGAAATTACCAAACTCAATGAATTAAACAAAATTATTGGAGGCGGCGATAACGATTTTTTCGGAACTGCAAGTGCATTTGATGGGTGTTATTCTAGAGCCTGTACTTGTTAATGTATTATTTCAAGAGTTTGTCTTTTTATTACCAGAGGCAGACAAATACAGTTATCACGTTTAAAATAGCCTTACTCCTGTTTTTTAATACTTGGAGTAAGGCTATTTTCATTGGAAATAAGTCAACAACAAATTTAAATTAATACAGTAAATAGTACTATTTTTTGTTAGATATTATTCTTACTTATCAATGACTTGTTAGCATCCAACCTGCTCCAAATCCAAATGCATAAGCACCTGCTGCAGCTAGAGCTCCTACTGGTCCAAACATTGCCCCACCTAAAGCTGCCATTCCTAAATCCATAACTGCGGCGGTAAGTAATACACCATCGATATCACCTCCATTTACCTCTTGAATTTCTTCAAATTTTAAATCTCTCATTTTGTAAATTTTAATTATTAAATTTATTTTATATCAATGCGCTTTGATATTAGCAAACATAGATAAACAAGGAAGTTTGGTGCAACATATGATTTTAGGTATTCTTGAATTTCGATCGATTTTCATGAATTTCGTTTTTGTTTTTATTAAAATTGAATGTTATTGATGGCTAAAAAACATAACCCTTTCTCATTTATCCAACTATCTATGTAAAAATCCCCATAGATTAATCCTTGAGAGAAGGAAAAATCTGTTAAAGTTCAGATTAGTATTCATCCTATTTAATATTTAGATACTTATTTTAAAAAAGAACTAATGTTTTATCATCCAATAGTCAAGTGTTTACTATTATTAGACGTGGTTTGTTAGTCAACCTAATTAATATTTTTTATCATTCCAGTCTTTTAAAAATTAGATAATTCATGTCACATAAATCCAACCTATAAAAAAATGCTACTTTTGCGATTAGCAACAACTAATCAACCTAAAATAATTCTTTTCATAAATACCCATTATGTATAAAGCTTTTGTTTACTGTTTTATTTTAAAAATTATACTTTTTTCTACAGTTACTAACGCACAGAGTTTTAAAGATTCTATGCAAGGAAGAAGCTTTGATGAACTCTATAATTTTTATAATCAATATAAGAACAAAGATAATAGCAAAGCAGAAATAGCAATATCAGAATATATTCAAAAAGCCAAGAAAATTAAGGATACATTGAAGTTGATGAACGGCTTTTTAAAATATTCATATATTACAAATGTTGAAAATAGATTAAAATATTACGATAGTATTATCTCATTTACTACAAATAAACCTATAAAAGATTATCCCTCTTCAGTCTTTTTCCTTAGAGCAAAGCATTTTCTATACGAAGAAAGAAATATAGAAAAGACTCTTGATAATCTGACCGAAGCCCGGAAATATGCTAATGCCAATAATAATACAAATCTGTTATACCGAACAGATTATCTAATAGGGATTGTTAAAAGCGAGCACCTTAACGAAAAAGACGAAGCGATATCAATTTTTAAGAAATGTGCAGAATTCTATGCTAAAGAAATCGAAGAGGGGCACAAATATCAATATTTGTTTACATTGCATGTTCTTGCAGAAACTTATATAGGCCTTAAAAAATACGACTCAACAACTTTTTATAACAATTTGGGCTACCAGAAGGCTTCTGGTAGTGGCAACCCCAATTTAAACCTAATGAAAGCATATTTCTCGCTTTGTGAAGGTCTAAATCAATATACTAAAAAACAATATGTAGCTACCATAGATAGTATTAATAAAGCTGTACCAATAATGATTATGATTGGAGATAAATCTAATACTATTGATAGTTATTTTTACTTGGGGAAATCTCATTATGATCTAGATGATAAGGAAAAAGCCATTACTTACTTTAAGAAAACAGATTCTATTCTTGAGACATTAACATCTATCCCACAGTATAAACATGTTAAAACCTATGAATACTTAAAAGAGTATTATAAATCTAAGGATGATCTAGAAAATCAAAATAAATATCTGGACAAATTAAACTCTCTTCTTAATAATTATCTAAATGACAAGATTTTTATTAGCACAAAGGTTAAGGAGGATTATGATGTTCCTCTATTATTAGAAGAACAGCAAGTGTTGATAACTAAATTAAACAAAAATACCAATACCTATCAATCCAGTATAATTATATTGGCACTATTGCTTATAACTTCTGGTAGTTTGGTATACTACCAATACCGAAAAAAACAAGGGTATCGATTACGTTTTGAAAAATTGATGAAAGAACAGAAAACCATTTCAAAACCCGATCCTATTACAACAAATAAACAAGTAGATACCGAGAAGGTATTGAAAGTACCAGAAAAACATGTAAACTACATTTTGGAAGCATTGGATAAGTTCGAAAAAGAACAAAGATATCTTACCCTTGGGTTAAGCTCCCAATCCTTGGCCGATGAAATACAAACCAACGTAAAGTATTTATCCAGGGTTATTAATCACTTTAAAAACAAAACATTTACTAGTTATTTAAATGAATTACGGGTTAACTATGCTGTTAAGGAGTTAAAAGAAAATGCTACACTGCGAAAATTCACAATAAAAGCTATTGCCAATGAGGTTGGTTATAGTAGTGCAGAAACATTTTCTAATGCATTTTACAGACAAGTACAGATAAAACCTTCCTATTTTATCAAACAGCTTGAAAAAACCAAAAAAGAACAGCAAATCAATGAATAACAAGTATTTGCAACTTAATACTAACTCGAAATTCCAGAATTTCGAGCAGTCATGGAAACATATTTTGTGTTAAATGATACTTTTTATATAATTTGGCTGAGAAATCTTAAATTAAAAATGCAGGAATATGAAAACACAAATCAAGGGTAAAAAATTAGAGCTTAAAAAATTTCAAATTTCCAAATTAGAGATGAGTAATGTCTCAGGAGGCGGTACTATATCACTTATAACTAAAACTTTTAATGGTGGTGGTGCAAGTGGTGTTTGTTTTACTAAATCATTGTTTGCCTGTGCTGACGGAGATCATGATGGCCCAATATAATAATTTTAACCTATTAAATAATATAGCTTTGTAAAAAGACAATCTAAGATTAAACACCAAATAATAAGAAATAATCACCAAGAAAGTTTGTATTAATTACACTACGCATATTATACTTTAGATACCACATTTCTTTCTTGAAATGTGGTATTAATTTTTTGAGAAAAATACAACACTTTTATTTCCGTTAACACTACATTTCACTTGGCTACCATTTCAGGGATATTTTCTTTCTAATATATATCGAATATACCATCAATAAAATAATGCTACTTTTGTGAAGAGCACAAGGTCACGCTATAATTAAACTCATCGTCATAAAATATCATGCAAAGGGCTTACATCTATTGTTTTTTACTACCGCTTCTATTTCTCTCTAACAAAATAGAGGCACAAACTTATTCGGACACTCTACAACAAAAAAGTTATGATGAATTACGAGATATCTCTCTGGACTATTATAGCAAATCAGATATCCTAAAGGCAAAAAAAGCTGCTCAATCTTATGTGGGTAAAGGGAAAAAAGAAAACGACACATTAAATATTGCTAAAGGGTATTACTTGCTTTATAACATTGTAAGTACCCCTCCAACTGTGGCTTATTTAGATAGTATTATAACAATTACAGGAAATAAACAAGATAAAAATTACCCTTCACTAGCATACTATGCTAAAGCGCAATATTTTTTATATCAAGAAAGAAATATTGAAAACACAATAAACAATCTAAACGAAGCAAGGAGATATTCAAAAATTAATGAAAATGTGAACTTGCAATATAGAATAGATTATTTAATTGGTATCATAAAAAGTGAACATCTAAATGAAAAAGAAGAAGCACTAGCGATTTTTAAAGAATGTGAAAAGTTTTATTCAAATGAATACGAGTATGGCCATAAATTTCATCACCTATACACCTTACACGTTATAGCAGAAACTTATATTGGTCTTAAAAAAAATGATTCGGCTACATTCTACAATAATTTTGGATATAACAAATTTTCAAGAAGTACAGATGCTGACTTAAATCAAAGAAAAGTATATTTTACGCTATGTGAAGGCATTAACCAATACACTAGACAAAATTATAATGCCGCCATTGATAGTATCAATAAAGCACTACCAGGAATAATTAGGTTTGAAGATAAAACAAATACTATTGATAGTTATTTCTATCTGGGAAAGTCCTATTATGATCTTGATGATAAATCAAAGGCAATAGATTATTTTGTGAAAACCGACTCCATTTTAGAAACACTAAACTCTATCCCCCAATACAAACACGTAAAAACGTATGAATATCTAAAAGATTATTACAGAGAAAAAAACGACTTAGAAAATCAAAACAAATACCTGAATAAACTAAATGATGTACTCGACAATTATTTAAATGATCAAATATCTATAAGTAAAAAGGTCAAGATAGACTATGACATTCCCCTTTTACTTGAGGAGCAGGAGATATTGATTAAAAAATTGAATAAGAACACAAAGACGTATAAATCAAGTATTGTAATACTTGGATTATCACTGCTAATTTTAGGAGGTCTTTTGTATTACCAGTATAGAAAAAAGCGGGGGTATCGATTACGGTTTGAAAAACTCATAGAGGATCTTAAATCAGGTACCACTTCTGCTCAAGCCAATAAAAAAATATCCATCGATAAAAGTAAGAACATTAATGTGCCAGAAAAACATGTGACGTATATCTTAGAAAAGCTTGATGAATTTGAAAAAGAACATGGGTACCTTACACTTGGTATAAGTTCTCATTCTTTGGCCCGCGATATAGAAACTAATGTGAAGTATTTATCAAAAGTGGTTAACCATTATAAAAATAAAACTTTCACCAACTATCTAAATGAATTGCGTATTGATTATGCATTAAAGGAATTGCAAGAAAATATAATGTTACGAAAGTTTACCATAAAAGCGATTGCCAATGAATTTGGGTATAACAGTGCAGAAACCTTTTCTAAAGCATTTTATAAGCAAGTACAGATTAAACCTTCGTATTATATTAAGCAATTGACAAAGGTAGAAAGGAGTAGTTAAAATAGCCAACTGACTATTTGAATCATTCACTTCACAACTCTTTCATATATAAATTTACACGGAATTCGAGAATTTTGTGTAATACACGATAAACGACTTCCTATAAATCATTGGTTTTATTTACTTTAGGCATCAGTACCAAATAATATAAAACTAAACACAATGAAAAAAAAAAAATCATCTAATTCGAAAAAACTTACTCTAGAAAAGATTAACATCTCTAGATTAGGCTTAGTTACCGTTATTGGAGGTAACAACTATTATTCACAAGATTGTGGTAATGCAGGTGGCCAAAGTGGAGCTCATCCAACTTGTGGGGGATCTATGACCCAACCCACCAGACAGTTCCCCATTTTCACTCAGAACGGAGGGCATTAAACAATTAAGATTGATGCTTTCGGTTTTTAATCGATGAATTAAAAAACCTGCTCTTGTTATTAAAAGGAGCAGGTTTTTTATATAATATTTGCATATAATCCAAGTTAGACGCTTAAACAGCCACTGCCGATCTATGAGGTATACTTACTTCTAGAAGTTGTCCATTTTGTAATGCTACTACTTTATCCGCCATAGCAATCGTATCTGGTCTATGTGCAATAATGATTCTAGTAATGTTTAACTTTTTCACCGTTTCATTTACTACAGATTCTAGTCCCACGTCCAAATGAGATGTCGCTTCGTCCAAAAACAATATTTTAGGTTTTTTATATAATGCTCGTGCTAGCAACAAACGTTGTTTTTGCCCTCCAGACAAACTACTTCCCATATCCCCTATTAATGTGTGATATCCCATAGGCATTGTCATAATATCTTGATGTATTGCTGCCATCTGTGCGCATTCTTCTATCCATTGTTGATCAAACTCGGGATCAAAGAAGCAAATATTATCTGCGATGCTTCCAGATAATAACTGATCACTTTGCATTACTGTCCCAATTTCGTTTCTATAGGTTCTTAAACCTACTTTTCGTATATCGTATCCATCAATAAAAATACTACCCGTCTCAGGTTTCAATAACCCCAACATAATCTTCATTAATGTAGTCTTACCACAACCAGAAGCACCAACTATGGCAACAGAACTCCCCTGCTCTATTTTAAAACTAAGATTTTGAAATAAATACGGCTCATTATCAGAGTATCGAAAACTAATATTTTCTAAACTCAGTTCTCCCTTTGCCTGTGGTAATTGTCTTTGACTGTCTATATCTTTTTCGGGTTGAGTAAGAATAATATCTCCCAAGCGCTCCATATGTAAAGAGAGCATCTTAAATTGTATAAACTTATTCACCAATGCTGACGCCTTATCAGTAAATTGTCTTTTATAAGACATAAAGGCATAGAGCATCCCAATAGTCATTAAACTATCTATAACTAATGATGCTGCAAGATATATCACAATGATATTTTCTAATCCAAATAAAAAACCATTGATTACATTATATCCTATTTCTAATTTCCCCGTACGTATACCTGCATTCATAGTATCTGCATAATAGTTATGCCATACGGTTTGTCTTTGGCTTTCGTTACCAAATAGTTTAATGCTTTGAATTCCCCGTACAGTTTCCATAAAATTAGAATTCTGCTTAGCATCGGCAACAATAGCTTCTTCTTTTAATTGTCTGTAGGGTCTGTATAATGCTAATCGAATCAATATGTAGATAACCACCGCTATAGATACAATCAATGCCAGTTTTACGCTATAAATAAACATCATGATTAGCAAACCTATTGCCATTATTCCGTCTACGATGGTCTCTATAAGTCCGGTGGTGAGTAATTGTTTTACATCTTCAAGAGATCGAAATCTTGAAATAATATCCCCAATATGTCTTTTTTCAAAATAATCCATGGGTAACTTGAGCAAGTGTCGCAATAGATTAGCGGCCATTTGAACATTTAACTGTGTACCCATATAAAGAATCACTACTCCTCGTAATGCATTGACTGCCAGGTTAACTAACTTCATCAAACCAAAACCCAGTGCGAGAATCAAAAGTAAATCCAGATCTCGGCTAATAATTACATCGTCTACTACTAATTGCATGTAAAATGGACTTGCAATTGCGAATACCTGTAATAATAGAGAAAGTATTAGAATTTGCCCTAAAGCTCCTTTTAACCCTGTTATTCTTGTCCAAAAATCAGATAACTTTGCTTTTTTGGCTATTTTTTCAGGTTTAAATTCTGAAGTAGGAGTTAATTCTAGTGCAACTCCTGTAAAATGCTTTGAAACCTCATCTAGTTTTAGTGTTCTTGCTCCAACCGCCGGATCATGAATGGTAATCTTGTTTCCTTTTACAGATTTAAGGACCACAAAGTGGTTTAGATCCCAATGCAGTATACAAGGCTTTTTTAACTGCGAAAGCTCTTCTAATTCTAATCGTAATGGTCTTGAACTAAAATGCAGACCATCTGCCAGTTTTATTAGACCTTGCAATGTTGCTCCTTTTGAGGATATACTATACTTTCGTCTTAGGGCATTCAGATCTACCTGATGTCCAAAATAATTAGCAACCATTGCTACAGAAGCTAATCCGCATTCTGCTACTTCTGTTTGTATAATTACTGGCAATCTTTTTCTTCTGCCAAAGTTTAATAAACTTACCGGATTCTGCATATGTTTATAATTTTCCTTTTAAACTATAGATAGGTTCTAAAAGCCACTGCCCCAAACTTCGTTCTTCCAGAATAATGTCTGCGGCAATAGACATTCCTGATTGTAACCTCATTTCCTTACCATATGCATTAATATTTTGAACATCCAAAGCTACCTTTATACGATACACAGGTTCCTGCGTAGCTATAGGTATTGAAGTTTCATTAGGATGGATAACTGCTTCTGCAATTTGTACAATTTTACCCTCATATAATCCATACCGCTGATATGGAAAAGCATCATATCGCATTAATACTTTCTGATTTTTTTTAACAAATCCAATTGCTCTTGATGGCAAGAATAACTCTGCAAACAAAACCGTATTTTCGGGTATCACAGTCAATATAGGAACGGTAGAAGAAACATTCTGTCCCAAATTAACTTGTGTAGAAGTGATACGGCCATTCACCGGAGCTTTAATCATGTAGGAACGACTATTTTTAAGCTCTATAAGACGTTCTTCTAACTGTCCGTATTGGTGCTGTAATTCTTGTAGCCTATTACTTTTACGTAACGGTGATTGTTCTAATTGTTTCTGAATATTTGCAATCTCTGTTTGCTTATTTATTTGTAATCTCCTTGTAGCATCAATAGCCGTTTTCGCATTAAAGTAGGCGTTTCTTTTTATTAAAAGTTCATCTTCAGACACAAGCCCCTTCTTTCTAAGTTCTTTATATCTCTGCCATTGTCCTTTTATGAGTTCTAGTTGTTCTCGTTGGCTTTGTAGTTGTTTTATGATTTGATAGTGTTCGCTTTTATGATTTGTGAGAATTACAGATAAACGACTACCTTCACTATCCAGAACCTGTGTTTCATCTGTAATTCGCTGTTCTAGTCTATTTTTTTGTTCTTCTAATCGGGTTATTAATTGTTGATTGATACTCAAACTATCTTTTGTTCCCCTTTCTGTAGTTACTTCAAGTAAATTTTGTCCCTTGGTTACTTTTTGCCCATCGGTAATGTGTTTCTGATCGATAATACCATTAAAAGGAGCATATACACGCACCAATCCTTTATCTGGTACTAAATAACCCGCCACGGTTTCGCGGCGGGCAAACTTACCAAATAATAATAAAGCTCCCACCATCGCCACCACTAACATTATAGATACTGTAAATATCCAAAAGGATATAGGTCGTATTAATAGGACTTCTCCTAATAATCTTTGTGTATTGTTTTTTATGGCTTCTTTACGAAATAATGATGAGCTCATGATTCATTAATTTGGTTTAAATTCTTTTTACTTAAAAAGTAAAACAAACTATTCACGTACTTATGAATAGTTTGTTCTAAGCATTAGTTAATTTGCGCTACATTGATCATTATGTCCAGATTCAGAAGCCTGATCTTCAGCTCCAGAAGCCATCCCTGCGGTAACTCCTATTAGAAATAGATCAACTAATACAATACCTACTATAACAGGTACTACACCTCCGCTTACTTCTTGTACTTCATTCAATTTTAAATTTCTCATTTGTGTAAATTTTAATGTTTTAAATTCAGTTTTTTAATATTAACCAGCATTGCATTGATGATTTGCTTCATGCTCTCTTTGGGCCGCTTCGCCAATTATTTCACCAACTGCATGTCCGGCAGTAAGAACACCCGCAACTGCAACAATAGCTCCCACTACTACAGGAAGAATTCCTCCTGATACATTCTGGATCTCATTAAATTTTAAATTTCTCATTTTTGATAATTTTAATTGTTAAACTTAATTCTATATCAAAGCGCTTGATAGTACAAACATAGACTAAGAAAGGAGTTGACTACAAAATGATGTATTGAGTATTCACGAAAATCGATCGATATTCGTGAATTTCGATTTTTTATAAGCAACTGATTTCTATAAATGCCATGAATACTTTCTAAGCAGAGAAATTATTTCACAAAAAGATTAATCTAAAGCCTTATTAATTTAAGTTTAGACAGTAGGTATTTTGCTAACCTCACATCTCAAAAAATTATTAGATTGACCAGTAGGGTTATTTGTTGGGGTTGTTGGGTGTGTATCACATGTAGGCATGCAAGAATCAACTACCCCACCGTTTACTTTTCTCATTTCAAGATTTGAAATTGTACATTTCTTAAGATTTAGTTTTTTTGCTTTGTTTTTCATTATTGTTGTTTTTATGATTATTATTCCCTCCCATTAAAAAGGGAGAGAATATTAAATTGGATTATCTAGACCTTTCTATATAACCTTTGTATGCTCCATTTTCATAAAGTTTCTAACCTTTAAGAGAGTCATCCTCGGCTTCATACCCAGAATGTCTGGTTACCTTTTCTTTTATCTTACTCATTACAAGATTTGTAATATCACTTTTACGGTCCTGTCTTTTGTATTCTTTTAGAAAAATGTTAATAGAATTTTATCCTTTAATAAGCATATACAAACTCTAAAAAGTAGAGTTCGTATCTAACTTCTTTGATATAATTAATCAGTTGCATATAATAAAGCTGCAGCACCTATAGCAGCAAGTGCAAGTACTGGTGCTCCAACTGCTAAAGCTACAGCAGCAACCGCAATTTCTAATGTTGCTCCTTCAGCAGGTGTTATTTCTCCACCTCCATTAACTGTTTGTACTTCTTCAAATTTTAAATCTCTCATTTTTTAGTTTTTTAATTATTATGGTACTTTAATCATTACTGTAAAAAGATTGCATCGAATGCTATTAGCATTCGATGCAACTTTTTCATTATGTATACTAACAGTTTCCTGTTCCAGTACACATCATATCCGTAGTAGAATTAATTGCATCCTCATATGCATCTGGAAGCTCATTAATTATTCTTCTTGCATCATCCCATAAGTCACCTAACCATCCTGCTCCATTTACTTCTTGTACTTCATTAAATTTTAAATCTCTCATTTTGTAATTTTTAAATTGTTAAACTTATTTTCAATATCAAAAGCGCTTTGACGAAGACAAACATAGCTAAATAACATATTGTTTTACAAGTAGTTACATATGGTATTCCAGAATTTCGACCGAAATTCCAGAATTTCGAGTTTGTTTTTGATGAAAAAAAGAAGCCTCGAAAAAATTGAATTTTAATTACCGTATAATTAGCTTTATTTCTTTCAAAAAATGATTGCTTTTTTAAATAAAAAATCGCCTGGAAAATAAATTCCAGACGATTTAATACCGTAAGAAATGATAAACTTATGGGGTTAGAATCCGCATACTGTTGGGAGACTATGAACAGGAACCGTATTATTGCAAAATTGATATGTCAACCCGCTTGGGTAGCAATCTATTCTTAAACTATCCGACATATCCGTAAACGTATTATTATTTCCCGTATTAATATTCCCTCCTTTCACATTATTAAGTTGTGAAATATTCATTTTTTTTAAAACCAACTTCTTTTTATTTTTCATGATATTTAATTTTAAGTTAAACAAACATCAAAGCGCTTTGATAAAACAAACATAGCATGATCAATAAGACTAGAACAAATGGTTATCATTACTATTCGTGAATATCGATCGTTTTTCGTGAATCTAGATTTATTTTAGCATAGCAAAAAAAAAATCGCCTAAAGTATTATTTAGACGATTTTACAGGAATTCTTATGTCGTACAATCACAAATCAGCTATAAAATGTAATCGTATATGGTGCATAAAGAATTACCTTGAAATATTTCTGTATTAAACACAGTATACACAACTTGTTGGTGAATCAGAATAACAAACACCGCCTCCTCCGACAGGTTGTTCAGATGGTCCTCCTCCACCTGTATCTCCCGTAGGTGTTGGAGCTATCGTTCTAAGCCAGTCGAAATTACCTCCTTTTACGGTGCTCAATTGTGCGATACTCATCTTTTTTAAACTTAACTTCTTTTTACTTTTCATGATATTTAATTTTAAGTTAAACAAATATCAAAGCGCTTTGATAAAACAAACATAACCCAACCAATAAGATAGGAACAAATGGTTATCATTACTATTCGGGAATATCGATCGTTTTTCGTGAATTCAGATTTATTTCAGCCTAATCCAAAAAAAAATCGCCTAAAATATTATTTAGACGATTTTAAAGAAGTTCTTATCTATTCTATACTTACAAATCGGCTATAAAATGTAATAACAACTTAAAGAACTATTTTCCATTTTCTGTATTAAACACAATACACACAACTTGTAGGTGTGTCAGAGTAACAAACACCTGCAACTTGGCAGGAAGGCCCCATTGTAGGAAATTCCTTGTTAGGTTTTGTGAAATTTGGATATCCACCTCCTGTGATAGCCCCCAATTGTGATACCTTAACTTTATTTAAACTTAACTTCTTTTTATTTTTCATCTTATTTGATTTTAATTAAACACAGTAACCACAACTTCCTTGTGCATCAGAGTAACAAAGACCTCCATTACCACCTCCAATAGGTTGTTCAGAAGGAGTAGCACCTCCAGTAAGAAATGGATTTACTATATCACCCCCTTTTATCGTATCCAATTGAGCAATACTCATTTTTTTCAAACTTAACTTCTTTTTACTTTTCATCATATTTGATATTAATTAAACATAAATTTTAATCAAAGCGCTTTATGAAGACAAACATAATACAACAGCTAAGCTCATTACAAATAGTTATATTGGGTATTCCAGAATTTCGACTGATTTTCCAGAATTTAGATCTTTATAATGTGTTTGGTTCGAATTATTAAATAAAAACCGTCTAAGCATTATACTCAGACGGTTTTAATATTAGTCTCCACCAACTTTACTTACTCTTAAACTCAAATATATTACGAAGGAAGATGTAGAAAACTGTGCCTAAAACTCATAACCCCAACGCATAATTAATAACATAAAGGAGTTTGGGAGTATTGACATGCTAATCCTTGCGTTGCAGGACCACAACCCATACTAGGCAATGAAGGTCGATCTGCAATTGGTAAATTTAGCAGCCCCCCTTTTACCGTATCCAATTTTGCTATGTCCATTTTCTTTAAACTAAGTTTCTTTGTACTTTTCATGATGTTATTTTTTAGTTAAACAAATATCGAAGTGCTTTGATATTGTCAAACTTACCTCCTTAAACAGCTTAAATACAAATGATTATATTGAGCATTCCAGAATTTCGATCGTTTTTCACGAATTTCGATTTATGTAAATTGATATATTCTTGATTTAAATAAAAAATCGCCTATGAAATAGTTCATAAGCGATTTTTCTTGCTCTTTTAATTTGTTTCCTGCAATCTAAAATTATAGAGAATATGTAACTCCAAAATAAAGATCCATTCCGCTTCCCTTTAATTTATCAAAATCATTTGCTCCTGTTAACTCTTTGATGTCATATGAAAGCCCATAATATCTTAGTCCTATTGCTAGACCCACTCCTTTTGGTCCGATATATTCATATTCGGAAATTAAATTAATCCCAGAAGTATTGTCATATTCAAGGTTACCTTCTAATCCAACACCAGACGCATCAACTTTCATTTTACCTCCGGTATAAAATCCGTACCCAACACCCAAGTTAATGGTTTGGTTTTTTTCTGGATTTAAGCCAATCAAATACTTAGCCGTTGGTATAAAAGTATATCTAATAAAACGGACCGATGCATCATCCAAAATTGGTCTTAAATGACTTGATTGATACCCTATATTCATTCCCAGCCCAATTTTATTGTTGAAAACATATTCGCCGGTAACACTAATATGCCATCCACCGCCACCACTAATTGAGGCATCACCAGATGAAACTACATCGTTATTATTATCGAATTCATTATACTCTATAAGGTCTATATTATTAAATCCAAGACCAAAACCAAATTGAACACCCATTTTAAAATAGTTGCCATCACGTTGATCAATATGAACTTCTTGTCCAATTACAATAGTATTAACCAATAAGAAGGCTACTGTAAATACTTTTTTCATTTTAAGGTCTGTTTGTATTAGGTTGTAAAATATTTTAAAGAGGCAAACATAACATATTCTAGAAGTTTTTTACAAATGATAACCCTCCATATTCCAGAATTTCGGTTTATTAATGAATTAAATGGAATAGATATTGGCAATAAAAAAATCGCCTAAGAACTCCTTCTTAGGCGACGAACTCAAACTCTAATTCTCACAAATCAGCTATAATATTATGAGAAAACAGAATATCAAAAATTATATCTCTTTATATAATCATTTACAATCTACAACTGTCTCCTTTATAATCTGACAATTTGCTATAACTGATGCATAATTACAAAGAATCGGGCTGGTATTACGAGCCGTAATTACTGTTAAATCGAGATTTCCTCCAGAAACACTATTTAGTTGTGATACAGTCATTTTTTTTAAACTAAGCTTCTTTTTACTTTTCATGATATTATATTTTTGTTAAACAAACGTGTCTAAGCGCCTTTGACGAGAACAAACATAATTCAATAATAAAGTGTATTGCAAATAGTCATGAAGAGGATTCTAGAATTTCGACAGTTATTCCAGAATTTCGAGTTCTTAAAATTGAAGAAGAAACATTTTTAAACAAAAAGTTTGTGAAAACTGGGAATAATTATCAAAACTCACATCTATAACTTCCAATAGGAGATCCATCAGGAATTTTTGGAGATGGTATTACTTTGAATTTTTCAGGTTTCTCTATAAAGTCATTAATCTGTTTTAGATAATAATCATTATATACCTTATCTAAGCCATCTGCTCTTTTACTTTTTAGTAGATCATTCAATTTTTTAATTCTATAATATGCGATTGCATTAACTTGGGTATAGGCCTTTTCATTTTTACTTAAAGACATCAAGTGTTTTATGACATTAGATTTTATCATATGACCGATCTCTTTGTGATAATCAGCATTGTTTTTACTGTTGAAAACATGCTTAATAAGTTCATCCAGGGTTTCGTCAAGCCCTAATTGATTATTATCAAGGCTTTTTTGCTGAACTAATCTTGAAGCTCTTTCTGGATGTAATAAAAGTGATAAACTCATATCACTCGCAGTCGAGGCTACACTTAAAGCATCAAAACCTACTCCTGTTTTCCCTTTAAAAGATTCTCGAGTTCTATAATACCCAAAAGCCCTGGGTGGAAATAATTTTAACTTATCTTCAGGAATAGCAAGAACTTCTGGAGTCAATGTTTGCAGAACCTGCACAAGTGCTTCTTTTTGTTTTTTTACATCTACAGTCTTCACTACTGTTTGTGCATCTCCCTTCACAGCATAATTATAGTTCAACCCAGCAATGAGTTTTACAGCGGCTTCGGTTTGATATCTATGAAAGAAATATAACGGAACAAAAACATCTTCTAAAACCGAATATGGTTCTTTACTTTTAATATTATCAGTAGAAAAATTTTGTATCGCCACTTCTCTAACCTTTAATACATTTTTCAATTCATCAGTAGCACTTTTGCCGTTGTCCCATAAATGTGCCAACTCATGTGCTCCTCCATATGGTCTGGCATCACTATCAGAGATAAAACGAAGGCCAGACGCATATGCTTTGTTTAATATTTTATCAAGCTCATCTTTTTCATTCAAGTCCTTTTCAAATTCTGAATATGTATATGCCACTGTCACCTTGTCCCATGCTCCAATTTTGGTATCATAAGCATTTGAAAGATCAACTTTACCATCTTTTAATCTTACTGTTGGGTGTGGATAATCCATTACAGATGCTCTACCCTCTGTACTAGCCGCAAAATTATGAGCAAAACCTATGGTATGTCCCACTTCATGAGCTGATAACTGACGAATACGGGCTAATGCCATTTCTAACATTGGTGTATAATTGTTATCTCCGTCTTTAAAGGGTTGATTTAATAAAGCTTGAGCAATTAAAAAATCTTGTCGTATTCGTAAGCTACCTAAACTTACGTGTCCTTTTAGAATCTCTCCGGTTCTTGGGTCAACTACACTAGCTCCATAACTCCACCCCCTAGTAGAGCGATGCACCCATTGTATCACATTATATCGCAAATCCATTGGGTCGGCATCAGCAGGTAACATCTTAACCTGAAAAGCATCTTTAAAACCAATAGCTTCATATGCTTGGTTCCACCATCGAGCCCCTTCTAATAGTGCTGATCTTACGGGTTCTGGTGTACCTGGATCAAGGTAATAAACAATAGGTTCTTTTGCTTCGCTAATAGCTTGATCAGGAAACTTTTTTTCTAATCGATGTCTAATGATAAACCGTTTTGTAATAGATTCTTGAATTGGTGTTGCATAATCCATATAAGAAATAGGAATACTACCACTTCTAGGATCAAAAACCCTTTTTTGATAATTATTATCTGGTAATTGAACAAATGAATGATGCTGTATAACAGTCAAAAACTTAGAATTTGGAGCAATTGATCTAATGTTTCCTCCCGTAGGAGTGCCTTTATATGTTATTAATGCTTCGAATTCTACATTCTTAGGAAAAGATTTCATGTTTTGCATATGTAATGCACTTCTATCCTTATCAACGCTATAAGCTCCTTCTTTTTGTAATTTTAATTTACTGATAACATCATGGGTGTCTTGTAATAGAAACGGAGTCAAATCGATAATATACTTTCCTGATTTTTCCTCTTTAATAGTAAACCCGTATAGTACAGATTTAGCAAAAGCTTGTTGTACACTCTTTTTCTCTAAAGTATTGTCGGTAATTGCTCGATATCTTTGATTAGGTTGAATAAGTAATAATTTATTTCCAGCTTTTTGAAACTTAACAACAACCCCATCTCCTATTTGTCCCCTATCCAAACCAATATCATTTGAGCCTAACCCTGTAGCTAGAGAATGTACATATAAAAATTCTGAATCCAAGGTATCAACCTCTAAATAAACTTCGTCTTTTGTTTCATTGTAATAGAAATTAAAATAACCATTATACGGCTTAAGATCTTTATGTTTTTCTAAAAATTGTGCACTAATACAGTGACATACAAGGAGAAGTAAACAAGTAAAATGAAGTTTCATTTAGAATGATTTATGTGATGGATTTTGTAAAAGCATTAAATCTATAAAATAATACCAAAATTGTTTCCTTCTGAACTGTTAAATCCTATTTTTGTCATAAATTATTACACTATGATTAATACTGAGACTTTACAAGATCTTAGAGAGCGCCTGGTTGCGTTAAGGAGGTATCTTTGACATTGATGCCAAGCTTGTCGAAATAGCCAACCAAGAAGAAAAAACTTATGCACCTGATTTCTGGGATAATGCCCAAGAAGCAGAAAAACTAATGCGGGACCTTAATGCTGAAAAAAAATGGGTTTCGGATTATGAAAAAGGAGTAACTTCGGTTGAGGATTTAGAAGTATTATACGAATTTTATAAAGAAGGAGACGCAACTGAAGCTGAAGTTTCTGAACGGCATGAAGAAACTAAATCGTTAATTGAAGGTTTAGAATTTAAAAATATGCTAAGTGATGAAGGTGATAGTATGAGCGCCGTGTTGCAGATTACAGCTGGTGCCGGTGGTACAGAAAGTTGTGATTGGGCAAGTATGCTTATGCGTATGTACCTTATGTGGGCAGAAAAACAAGGGTTTAAGATTAGAGAACTGAACTACCAAGGAGGTGATGTAGCTGGTATAAAAACTGTTACTCTAGAAATCGAAGGTGATTATGCCTTCGGGTGGCTTAAAGGAGAAAACGGAGTACATAGATTAGTTCGTATTTCACCTTTTGATAGTAATGCAAAGCGTCATACTTCTTTTGCTTCTATTTATGTGTATCCTCTTGCAGATGATAGTATAGAAATAGATATTAATCCTGCAGACTACGAGATTATCACATCTAGATCCAGTGGTGCTGGTGGACAAAATGTAAACAAAGTGGAAACTAAGGTACAACTTACCCACTTCCCAACCGGAATACAAATTTCGTGTTCAGACACCAGATCACAACAAGAAAATAGACTAAAAGCACTACAAATGCTTAAATCACAGCTATTTGAAATTGAACTTCAAAAACAAAGAGCACAACGAGATGAGATCGAAGCTTCAAAGATGAAAATCGAATGGGGATCGCAAATTCGTAACTATGTTATGCATCCTTATAAATTAGTTAAAGATGTAAGAACGGCTGAAGAAACTGGTAATGTGGATGCAGTAATGGATGGAAATATCGACCAATTTTTAAAGGCCTATCTTATGATGATGGGGCAAAAAAATGAAGATTAAATAAAAACTACTATGACAACTATATATCATAATCCAAGATGCACTAAATCAAGAGAAACACTTGCGATACTAGAAGAAAAAAATGAAGATATTAAAATCGTTAGGTATTTAGATACATTATTTACTGAACAAGAATTAAGTAAGGTAATTTCTCTTTTGAACATATCTCCTATCGATCTGGTTAGAAAAAATGAAGCTGTTTGGAAAGAAAAGTTTAAAGGCAAGAGTTTTGCAGACAATGAATTAATCAAGATCATGGTCGATAATCCAAAACTTATTGAACGGCCAATAGTCATTAAAAACAACAAAGCAATTATTGGTAGGCCTCCACAAAATGTTATTGATATTCTTTAGGATACTAATTCAACCGCTATAAAAAACTGATATACAAAAAAAGGAAGTCAAATGACTTCCTTTTTCGATATATAACTTTTATATAATTATGCTTGCTCTTTAGCTTTGCGCTTAGATTCTCTCCACATTTTAAAGTTTTCAATATTTGCTCCTATAATCCAATAAGGAACTACAAAGGTTAATAAAAATATCATTAACCAAAAACCAATGGTAAGGATAGTTAAAAAAGCTAAAAAACCAAGATACTGATCAAATTCAAACATAACGATAATCTAATTTTCAATTTTGACAAAGATAATAAGTCTTATTTATATGTCATAGTAGAAATATAATTTATTTTAAAATTTATATGCTAAAAAATATTCGCTTTATTCAGAAATAGCGCGGCAAATGCTTAAATTTGCACTTTCAAAAAAAACAAATCATCATAGTAATGAAATACAGAATAGAAAAGGATACAATGGGCGAGGTAAAAGTGCCTGCAGATAAGCTTTGGGGTGCGCAAACAGAGCGTTCTAGAAATAATTTTAAGATTGGGACTCCGGCATCAATGCCATTAGAAATTGTTTACGGTTTCGCTTATCTTAAGAAAGCTGCTGCTTATACTAACTGTGAGTTAGGCGCTCTACCAATAGAGAAAAGAGATTTAATTGCACAAGTATGCGATGAAATATTAGAAGGTAAACATGATGATCAATTTCCACTTGTAATCTGGCAAACAGGTTCTGGTACGCAAAGTAACATGAATGTAAATGAAGTTATTGCAAACAGAGCACACCAATTAGCAGGAAAGACCATTGGAGAAGGGGAAAAAACATTACAACCAAATGATGATGTAAATAAATCTCAATCTTCAAATGATACTTTCCCTACAGGAATGCATATTGCTGCGTATAAAAAAATTATTGAAGTAACTATTCCGGGAGTAACTCAACTAAGAGATACACTTAAGAAAAAATCAAAAGAATTTAAGGACGTTGTAAAAATTGGGCGTACACACTTCATGGATGCCACTCCCCTTACTATTGGTCAAGAATTGTCTGGTTATATTTCTCAATTAGATCATGGTTTAAAAGCATTAGAAAACACATTACCGCATATGGCAGAATTGGCGCTAGGTGGTACTGCGGTGGGAACTGGATTAAATACTCCAAAAGGATATGCCAAACGAGTATCCGAATTTATTGCTCAGTTTACAAGTTTACCCTTTATTACTGCAGAAAACAAATTTGAAGCACTAGCAGCGCATGATGCTTTTGTAGAAACCCATGGTGCTTTAAAACAATTAGCTGTATCGCTTAACAAAATAGGAAATGATATTCGCATGCTGGCATCTGGACCAAGAAGTGGTATTGGAGAATTGATCATTCCTGCAAACGAACCAGGAAGTTCTATTATGCCTGGAAAAGTGAACCCAACCCAGTGTGAAGCCCTAACTATGGTTTGCGCACAAGTATTAGGTAATGATGTGGCTATTAATGTAGGGGGAATGCAAGGACATTTTGAGCTAAATGTTTTTAAACCTGTAATGGCTGCAAACCTACTTCAAAGCGCGCAGTTAATAGGTGATTCTTGTGTTTCTTTTGATGAACATTGTGCACAAGGGATAGAGCCAAATCAAAAAAGAATTACTGAA
Source organism: uncultured Aquimarina sp. (assembly GCA_947500545.1). Classification (GTDB taxonomy): domain Bacteria; phylum Bacteroidota; class Bacteroidia; order Flavobacteriales; family Flavobacteriaceae; genus Aquimarina. The sequence goes on from CANMSO010000001.1 coordinate 910,621, forward strand.
TTATTGAATAATTCATTAATGCTTGTCACTGCTTTAAATACCAAGATTGGATATTATAAAGCCGCAGAAATTGCTAATACAGCTCATCAAAATGGCACTACACTTAAGCATGAAGCGGTGGCTTTAGGATATGTTACTGAACAAGAATTTGACGAATGGGTAAAACCAGAAGATATGGTTGGAGCTTTGAAATAAAATAGCATATTTTGAGTATTGTAAAAACACTTGCCCTCAAAGGTTTTAAAAACTTTTGAGGGTTTTTTGTTAATAAACAAAACGATTATTATAGATCATTTTATAGTTTCTTTGACATTAATTTAATATTATTGATAAATTTATGTTAATGAAATTTATCCTTTTTTTTACAATATCAGCACTTTTTGTGTGTTCTAATATCACTTCAGATACCTATATTGGAAAATGGGAAATCACCGGAGGCTCAATTATTGAGATTTATGAAGATGGTAATACTTTTTATGGAAAAATCTACAAACGAGCAGAAAATCCCTTATCTAACTTCAATGGTTTAGATAATAAAAACCCGAAAAAAGAACTTCAAAATCGTCCTTTATTAGGAATGAACATCTTAAATGAGCTGAAGTTTAAAGATGGTGAACTATCTGGAGGTACAATATACAATGCAGACAGTGGTAAAACCTATACCGTAAAAGTTTGGATCGATAATGACGATAAAGATATATGTTACATAAGAGCATATAAGAGTTTTCTATTCAAAACCTTTAAAGCAAAAAGAGTAAAACCAGAAGATATGGCTGGTAATAAAGAATAGGCCTCTAAATATTAAAAATCCGTATTTGTAAAAAATACGGATTTTCTATTTTTCCCTTACTGATTAAATTTCCCCAAAAATAATGCTCGGATAAAAATATATTAATGCTTTTATTATCTATGTATAGCGTGACTACTTGCCTTTGGAAGTTCAATTAAAAATTCTCTGATAAACTTGAAATTAACGCGAAATAGTTTCATAATAGTTTTGTGTAAAATTCAACAATTGGCTTGTAATTTATTTAGTATAAAAATAGTTTCTTTATAAATCTTATGAAATACGTATCGCTACGTATATTTCATTATGATCACCTTTATCTATGTATAGCATGACTACTTGCTCCTGGAAGCTCTTTTACAAATTCTAAAATAAAGCGAAAATTGATACCAAATAAATTCATGATTTCTATGTGTAAAAATGATTAATAAATTCGTTTAATAATTATGATGTAAAGATACTTTGATGACCAATACCGCGCAATGGGGAAAAAGCCCCATTTTACTTAGTTAATACCCCCTACCCTTATTACAGAAAGAAATTTCGATAAATTGACAATAGATTAAACCAAAAAAGCACAGCTGAAAAAATCAACCGTGCTTTTCTTATATAAAACAAAAGTTTTACGCAGTTGTCAGCTCTAATGCTAAATCAACCTCTACTTTTTCCAGAGCTTGCTCCAAATCCCATATTAGATCTTTAGAATACTCTACTCCTATTGATAATCTTACCAAACGATCAGTAATATTCATTTGTCGCATCTGTACTTCATCAACTCCTGCATGCGTCATCGTCTTAGGATGTTCTGCCAAACTTTCTGTTCCTCCTAAACTTACGGCAAGTTTCATTAGTTTTAAGCTATTTAAAAACTTAAATGCTTCTTTCTCTCCTCCCACGATATCAAAAGAGACCATTGCTCCTGGAGCAGAACATTGTTTTTTATAGGTCGTATATGCTTCACTTCCTTCTTTTAATAATCCTAAATAATATACATTTTCCACCTTTGGATGGTTATTAAGGTAATCAACAATAACTTGTGCATTTTGAGTTTGTTGATCCATACGCACTTTTAAGGTTTCTAAGCTCCTAAGCAGTAACCAAGCCGTATGTGGACTTACCATATTACCCAAAAAGGTACGTAATGTCTTTACTCTCAACATTAATTCTGCATTACCCAAAACTGCTCCTGCAATTAAATCACTATGTCCACCTATATATTTTGTTGCAGAATATAATACCAAATCTGCACCGCATTGTAATGGGTGTTGCCATAAAGGCCCCATATAGGTATTATCTACAGCTACCAGAGTTTTTCTTTCTTCGGTACTAAACTGCTTTGCTATCTCACTAAATTTCTCAATATCAACAATATCATTGGTTGGATTAGCAGGAGTTTCCATAAAAATCATGGCTAATTTATCTGCTTTCCCAGAATCTTTAATCATTTGAACAACTTCGTCCATGCTATGATCTGGCATTACTCCTAATGTATGCACCCCAATTTTGTCCAAAAAGTGATGAATAAAATGATCTGTACCTCCGTATAACGGATTGCTATAAACCAATAAATCTCCAGGTTTAAGAAACTCTAACAACACTGTACTTATAGCAGACATTCCACTTTCAAAAACAGCACAATCATCTGCTTTATCCCAAAGACAAAGACGATTTTCTAGAATCTCAAGATTCGGATTATTGATTCTACTATAAATAAGCCCTAATTCTTCTTTAGGAGATTTTTCTCGTAGACCATATGCCAACTCAAAAAAGGCTTTTCCTTCTTCGGCTGTTTTAAAAACAAAGGTTGATGTTTGAAATATAGGGCATTTTATAGCTCCTTCAGACAACTCGGGTTTGTAACCATAAGTCATCATTAAGCTTTCTGGGTTAAAGTTGTGATTTTTCATGTTATAAAAATACCCTTAAAAGAATTAAAAACTATAAAATGATCTATTTTTAGAATTAAATTAAATTAATTAAATCATAGTTAGAATATTATTCTATATTATATTTGTAAATGAAGATTTTATAGAAAAATATTATGGACAAAATTGATCGATCAATACTACTACTACTTCAAAAAGATGGTAAAATTACCATCAAAGAGATTGCAGAACGATTAAACCTAACGACTACCCCAATATTTGAACGTGTAAAGAAGTTAGAGCGTGATGGACATATAAAATCGTATAAGGCTATTTTGGATAGAAAGAAGATTGGATTGCAATTGATGGTATTTTGTAATGTCACATTAAATCAACATCAAACAGATTATCTGAAAAAATTTGAGAAAGATATTCAACAATTTCCCGAAGTGGTAGAATGTTACCACGTAGCAGGTATGTTTGATTATCTTATTAAGATATTTGCCGAAGATATGGAACGGTACCAGGATTTTCTTTCGAATAAATTGGCTTCTCTAGAAAATATTTCTAAAGTACAGAGTTCTTTTGTAATGACTGAAGTAAAAGACTATTCCTATCTCCCGATTCCCTAGAATTATATTTCGGCTTAACAAAAGATTTAGAATTCAAAGAGTACTTTTGATATTCAACTTAAAAATTGCACACAATCATGAATATTAAAGACGCAAAAGTATTGATTACCGGAGGTAATTCTGGAATTGGAAAAGCTACCGCTAAACTCCTAAAAGAAAAAGGCGCACAAGTGGTTATTTCTGGTCGAAATGAAGCTACACTTCAAGCTACTGCAAATGAATTGGGTATAAATTATATAAAAGCCGATGTAACCAAAGAAAATCAAGTAAAAGAAATGGTACATGAAGCTACACAAAAAATGGACGGCCTTAACGTATTAGTAAATAATGCGGGATATGGGTATATATCAAAGCTTATTGACATTGAAGCCGATAAATTCACAGATCAGTTTAAAACGAATATTCTTGGTGCAACACTATGCGCTAAAGAATCAGCAAAGCATTTCGTATCGCAAGAATATGGTAATATTATCAATATTGGTTCTACGTCTTCATTAAAAGGATCCCCAACAGCTTCACCTTATGTGGCTACCAAATTTGCGCTTCGCGGAATGACAGAAAGCTGGAGGAACGAATTACGCCCTCATAACATAAGGGTAATGCAAGTAAATCCAAGTGAAGTGATGACCAGTTTCGCAGATAACCGCGTAGATACTAATCATAATGAGAAACAGTATACCGAAGCCGAACAACAAACCAAATTGCGAGGGGAAGAAATAGCACATACCATAAGCAGTCTTTTAGAAATGGATGATAGAGGATTTATTACAGAGGCGACAGTTTTCGCAACAAACCCAAAAGTATAATTATACTGGTTTTACTATAGGTTTTTCTTGTTGCGCTGCTTTTTTGGTTTTGAAATGGTTTATGATTACCAGTAAAAAAATAAGTAAAAATATTCCTGACCCGATCATAAATACCGTCATTTGAATACTTTCAAAAAGGACGCCTCCCAGAATCAATCCAAAAATACTTGCAAAGCTTCCCATGCTATTGCCATATCCCTGAATAGCGCCCTGCATTTGGGGATTTCCAGTTTTGGATAATAGAGATAAAAAGCTTGGCCACATTAAACCATTTCCTAATGACAATAATGTGTTTGCCAAATAGAGAATAATTAAGTTTGATATAGAAAGAAAGTAAAAGCTTAATGCCAGCAGTATAGAACCGATTGCAATACAAAATATGTTAGATACTTTTCCAGAAAGATATGACAACAAAGGCCCTTGCACTAAAATCATGATAATACTTGAGTACGCCAAAAACACACCAAGCTCTGTAGGTGACCATTCTAAAATTGTAGAAGCATAGATTGGTAACCCCGCATAAAAAAGACTAAATGCTAAAAATGTGAGGAAATATACTGCGTATAATAACGGAATATCTTTTAGTTTTAAGATTTTCCAAAAAGAATTAGAATTGTCTACGTTTCCGGTATCGTCTGTATAGCATTCCTTATGCTCTACTTGAAAAAATCGTCTAAAAGACCTAAACCCCAAATTACCTGTATCTACTACGCATGGGTTACTTTCTGGTAGCTTTAAAGCAATTACAAAAATTGCAATTAAGGATATAATCGCTGCTAATATAATCGGCAACGCTTCTCCTAGAAAAGTAGAAGCCAATATTCCGGCAACAGCAGGCCCAAGAACAAATCCAAGACTTGTAGAGGCTCCCATCATTCCAAAATTCTTATCACGGTTATCATCTGTAGAAACATCAGACAGATAAGCATTGGCCACCGAAACATTTCCTCCTGTAAAGCCATCAAAAATTCTGGCAACAAAAAGTAATATTAATGGAAGTGTCATTATATAATTTCCTGTAAATTCTGAATCCGAAGACCATAATGTAGTTTTAGGAAGTATAAAAGCTAACAGAAACAACAACCATGCTATAAATGTTCCCGCTTGACTAACGATCAATACCTTTTTTCGTCCAATGCGATCAGACATTTTTCCAAGAATAGGAGCTCCTATAAGCTGAAAGAAAGGGTACATTGCCCCTAGAATACCGTAAATAAATCCATTTCCGCCTAAATCAATAACAATAAATATCAAAATAGGAATCACAATACTATATCCTAGTATTCCTATAAAATTTACTAATAAAATTGGGAAAATATTACGGCTGAAGAAACTAAAAAATCGCATGATTAAAAATAACATTGTTCTACCAAAATACTAGTTAAACTAATGCTAATAAAAAACGACCATTATGCCATAACTTTTACCAAAAGTTCTTTTAGAATATCTCCTTGAGGTAGATTTGCCGCTCCTACTCCTTTGCTTTTTACATCGGCATCACGAAGTAAAGTTATTATCCTACTTACTTTTTTCATGGGGAAGTTGTGGGCCGCCTCTGAATAATCTTTTACGAAATAAGGATTGATTTTTAATGTACTAGCCACATTGCGCTGCGACTTATCAGATAATCCATGATATTGCAATACCTGAGAGAAAAAACTGTATAATAAAGAAATAGTAACCACCAGGGGGTTATCTTTTGGATTTTGAGCAAAATAGTTAATTATTCTGTGAGCCTTAATCACATTTCTAGAACCAATAGCTTTGCGAAGCTCGAAATTATTGAACTCTTTACTAATCCCTATATTTTCCTCTATTTCATCAGCGGTTATTTGAGATCCCTCAGGAATTATCAATTTAAGTTTTTCTAACTCGTTATTAATTTTACTAAGATCTGTACCCAAAAACTCTACTAACATTTGAGCCGCTTTGGGTTCAATATTATATTTAGCACCAGCCAGTACTCTTCTAATCCAATCCGAAACCTGATTCTCATAAAGTTTTTTGCCTTCGAAAATGATACCGTTTTTAGCAACTACTTTATATAGTTTTTTGCGTTTATCGATCTTCTTATACTTATAACAAACAACCAAAACCGTTGATGGTTGTGGGTTTTCTACATAATCAGCCAATTTTTCGATAGTTCTAGATAAATCCTGTGCTTCCTTGACTATAACAACCTGACGCTCTGCCATCATTGGAAAACGTTTGGCATTAGAAACAATATCTTCTATTGTAACATCACGCCCATAAAGTACCATTTGATTAAATCCTTTTTCTTCTTCTGCCAGTACATTTTTATCAATAAACTCTGAAATTCTGTCAATATAGTATGGTTCTTCTCCCATCAAAAAATAGATCGGTTTGATAATACCATTTCTTATATCGGTTACAATCTGTTTTACTTCGTCCATTCAGAAAAAATCATCAAATTTGTGTATAATAAAAATTGTTAATGCAAAAACTAAACTTTCCAGCATATCAGTTTCGGTTCAAAAGTAGCGAAAATAAAATTTCCATTTTTGACAGAATTCGTAAAAAATTTATCATTCTCACCCCAGAGGAATGGGTACGACAACATACCGTACAATTTCTTATTGAAGAAAAGGGATATCCAGAAAGTTTGATCAATGTAGAAAAACTAATCAAAGTCAATGATCTGAGTAAACGATATGATATTATTATATTTAATCCCGATGGAAGTATTTTTCTGATTGTAGAATGCAAATCACACAGTGTGAAAATTACGCAGGATGTTTTTGACCAAATTGCACGATATAATCTTGCACTAGATTCAGAATATTTAATGATCACTAATGGAATGAATCATTATTATTGTCAGATGAATTATAATGACAAGCGGTATACTTTTCTAAAGGATATTCCGGATTATAAAAAATAAAACTCATTACTTTGCACCCGTGAATATCGCAGTAGTTATATTAAATTGGAATGGAAGGTCTTTACTAGAACAGTTTTTACCTTCTGTAGTAAAGTATTCAAAAGAAGCAACCGTATATGTAGCAGATAATGCTTCTACAGATGATTCTGTTAGTTTTGTAAAGTCTCACTTTCCAGAGATAAAAATAGTTCAAAACACTGAAAATGGTGGTTATGCCAAGGGATACAACGATGCTCTTTCTAAAATCGACTCAGACATATATTGTTTGCTAAATAGCGATGTAGAGGTTACAGAAAATTGGCTAGTACCAATCATCAACGCTTTTAAGGAATCTAATGATATCGCAGCTATCCAACCAAAAATATTAGACTATAAGAAAAAGAGTTACTTTGAGTATGCAGGAGCTGCAGGAGGGTTTATAGATAAATTTGGATATCCCTATTGTAGAGGAAGGATTTTTGATACGCTTGAAGAAGATACCGGACAATACAATGACATAACTTCAATATTTTGGGCCAGCGGAGCATGTTTATTCATAAGAAAACAAGTATTTGAAGAAGTTGGAAAACTAGATGAAGATTTCTTTGCCCATCAGGAAGAAATTGATCTGTGTTGGCGTATTCAGAATTATGGGTACAAAATATTATATGTTGGTACATCAACAATCTATCATTTGGGGGGTGCAACCCTGGACACAATGAATCCAAAAAAAACATATCTTAACTTCAGAAATAACTTATTTCTTCTTGTTAAAAATGTACCCAAAGGGAATTTATTTCTTATCATCTTTATAAGAATGATTTTGGATGGTCTGGCTGGAGTGAAATTTTTAATGGCGGGGAAATTTTCTCATTTCATTTCAATACTTCGCGCACACTACAGCTTTTACGGCAATTTTAACACTTTTATAAAAAAACGAAAAAAACTTTTACAAAAGGGGAAATATTATTCCATTTTTTCCGTTGTATGGCAGTATTTTATTTTAAAACGTAACCATTTCAATCAATTATAAGGTTATATAATAAATTAATGTTAACAGCTTAGTATTACGTCACATTTTTAATAATTTTGAGTTATATAACCAGAACAAGACTAAAAACAGATTTTCTAATGAAAAAAGTAATGATTATTGGAGCCTCTATGGCAGTATTATTATCTTCATGTGTTTCACAGAAGAAATTTTCTGAACTAGAAGCCAAGCACAAAGAAACCGAAGACCTTTTAAATACAGCATCAGTTAAATTAAATAGCTGCCTTGAAGAAAAAGCTAGCTCTACTTCGCAATTAAAAGTTCTACAAGATCAAGTATCAAATCTTAAAAATCAGAATTCGGCATTATTAAATAATGTTGGTAATCTTGCCACTCTATCTACTAAGGAAGCTGAAAATCTTGAAAAATCTCTTGAAAGTATAAAGGAGAAAGATTTACAAATAAGAACGATGCAAGATGCTATCACTAAAAAAGATTCTGTGACATTAGCACTGGTAACTAGCCTTAAAGGAGCTTTAGGAAACCTTGCTGACGAAGATATCGAAATTAATGTAGAAAAAGGTGTGGTTTATGTATCTATATCTGACAAACTTCTTTTCAAAAGTGGTAGCTACAATGTTTCTGCTAGAGCTAAAGAAGTGTTAGGTAAAGTAGCAAAAGTAGTTAATGATAAGCCTGATATCGAGTTCTTGGTTGAAGGACATACAGATAATGTGCCAATTAAGAATAAAGTTCTTTTGGATAACTGGGATCTTAGTGTAAAGCGAGCTACTTCTGTAGTTAGAGTATTACAAAATGAATTCAAAGTAGATCCAAAGCGTATGACTGCTGCTGGTAGAAGTTATTATGTACCAGTTGCTGATAATAGCTCTGCTGCTAATAAAGCTAAAAACAGACGTACGAGAATCGTTGTATTACCAAAACTTGACCAGTTTTATAATATGATCGAAGACGGAATGAAAAAAGCTTCTCAAGGAGGAAACTAAAATATATTGGTTTTTACCAAATGAAAAAGGGTTGTCATATGACAACCCTTTTTTTGTATCATTCTTTAATGTTAAATAAAATTTTTATGTTAAAAAAATACTAATATCTTTACGCCCTGTTAAAAAACAGACCCAAATCTAAAACCTTAAAAATGAAAAAACGTATTGCTACGGTGATCCTGCTTTTATGCATGATATCCGTCAAATCCCAATCTTATATTGGATTTCTAACAGATAATTACAGTGGTGTTCATGGTGTTATTAGTAACCCTGCTAACATTGTAGATTCTCGATTCAAAACCGACATCAATTTAATAGGTGCCAGTGCCTTTGCAGGTAACGACTACTTTGGAGTAAACTTTAGTGATATCTTTGATGATGATTACGAAATCGAAGATGAAGCTAGAAGATTTCCAGAAGACAAAAATAATCTCGTCGGAAACGTAGATGTATTAGGACCATCATTTATGTTCAATATTAATGAAAAAAACTCTATCGCTGTATTTACTAGAGCCAGAGCCTTTTATAATGTAAACGATATAAATAGTGAAACTATAGAAGGTTTGATCGACAACCTTGATGATAATGTTAGTTTTGATATTAATCAAGGTGATGCGTATGCCAGTGCTAATGCCTGGGCAGAAGTTGGACTATCATATGGTAGAGTTTTTCTAAATAAAGAACAGCATTTTTTTAAAGGAGGTATTACTCTTAAATATCTACAAGGATTAGGAACAGCTTATGCTAGTGGAACTGACCTATCTGTAGATTTTGATGCAGATGCAATTATAGCAGGTAATGGTACTGTAGAAACTACTGGTGAAGTAGCATATGGCTATAGCGAAAATCTAGAAGAAGACCTTGACGAAATAGAAGTTGTGAGTGGAGCAACTGGTTTTGGAGTTGATTTAGGTTTTATATATGAATGGAGGCCTGATTATAAAAATCATACTATAACAGATAGTAAAGGAAACCCTTATACCTTTAAAGACATTAATAAGTACAAATTAAAATTTGGACTATCCTTAACAGATCTTGGTTCTATTTCTTATAGTGGTACCGAAGAAAGGTATGATTTTAATAATACACTTTCTCAAAATGATTTTGAAGATATAGATCTTGATGAGCTAGAAAGATTCTATACCCCTCTTGCTCCTGGAGACGCTGAGAAAGCGGTTTTACCAACAGCTTTACATGCAAATGTAGATTGGAATATAAATAAAAAGTTTTATTTAAATTTAAATTCTGATTTTTCGCTTACTTCAAAAAATGAAGTAAATCGAAGCAGAATAGCGAATACAGTATCATTAACTCCAAGGTTTGAGAGTAAGTGGTTCAGTTTTTATATGCCATTAAGCATGATGCAGCATAGCGGTTTCCAATGGGGTGCCGGCCTTAGAGCAGGCCCTCTTTATGTAGGTTCTGGATCTGTGTTGTCACTACTTACAAGCAAAGAATCTAAAGCCGCAGATGTTTATGTAGGGCTTAAAGTACCTGTTTACCAAAACAGACCTAAAGATAAAGATGGAGATGGTGTACTTGATAAAGTAGATGAATGTCCGGAAACCAAGGGGCCAGAAGAAAACTTTGGTTGTCCGTGGCCAGATACAGACGGAGATACAATATTAGATAAAGATGATCAATGTCCTGAAGAGGCTGGTGAAGTAGATAACAACGGATGCCCATGGCCGGATACTGATGGAGACGGATTATTAGATAAAGATGACAACTGCCCTCAAGTAGCAGGACCTTCAGAAAATCAAGGTTGTCCTTGGCCAGATACTGATGGTGATGACGTTCTTGATAAAGATGACAATTGTCCTGATATAGCAGGAACAGTTGCTAATAATGGTTGTCCAGAGGTTACAGAAGAAGTTCAAAAAACCTTAAATGAATATGCCAAAACTATTTTATTTGACTCAGGTAAATCATCTATTAAAGCAGAATCTAATCAAGTACTCACAGACATTGTAAATATTCTTAACGAATATCCTACTGCTAAATTTAAAGTAGAAGGTCATACTGATAGTGCAGGAAGTAATAGACTTAATCAGCGTTTATCAGATTCTAGAGCAAATGCTGTGAAAAATTATCTTGTAGAGAATGGAATAGATCAGTTTAGATTATCTGCAATTGGATATGGTGAAGACAGACCTATAGCCACAAACAAGACAAGAAAAGGAAGAGCTAATAACAGACGTGTAGAAATAAATCTGGTTAAAGAGTAATCTAAAAATCACATTATAATAAAAAAGCAAAGGGCAATACTTACGTATTGCCCTAATGCATTCTGGTTATATCAATAAAACAATCAAATACTAATTTCCTTTATAAACCTTCTATCTTTCAAGGTGAAGTAAATAGCGTACTTACCTGATGGCACTCCTGAAAAATTATATGCTCTTTCAAGAATTAATTTGTCATCTTTAACCTTCTCTTCAAGTAACATAATACCTTCTCTATCATAAATAGAAATATGTAAAGGAGTCTTTTCTGCTCTGGTTAGCATTACTCTAACTACCGAATTCTTTACAGCAACATTTGGTTTAAATATAGTAACTGCAGAATTCTGGATCAAAGCGATTCCTTTCGGGTTCTTTAAAACGGGAGTAACCTTAACGTCAAATTCGGTTTCGGTTTCTACAAAATAGATACCATCCTTAACCGTTCCTAAATTGAAATACTTTCTATAGGTAGGCATAGCATCTAGAGTAACGTTAAATAGTATCTCGCCCGAGTAATCTTTAAGATATAGTTTCTGTCCTTTGCTAATGTTAGACAATGAAACATTAATTGTTGAAGAGTTCTCGATTTTTACAGATAAAACATCTGATGCTTTTACGTAGGTACTAAACAGTATAGCACATATAAGCAAGCTTAGGTTAATTACTCTTTTCATAACTTTCTAGTTTTAGTTGTTAATGTTTGTTGAGACAAATCTACAACGGGGACATATGACTAAACACAACAATATTTGCAGATATATGTGCTATATTAACATAAGTAAGTACTGAAAAACCGTAGCTGTGTTAAATTAACATATTTTTCGATTTAATTTTACAATATTTTAACAACTAGAGTACAATATTAGTTTTAAAATTGAGCCATGAAAAATGTAAAACCTGCTTTAGAAAAAATTACACCAGAGTTTGGAAGCTCTCTTTATTATGAAACATTTTCAATAGAAAACAAGAACAAAACTCCTATTTGGCATTATCATCCCGAAATCGAAATTGTTTATGTAAATGGCGGAACAGGAAAAAGACAGATGGGAAGTCATATGTCTTATTATCGAAATGGAGCATTAATGTTAATTGGTTCTAATCTCCCCCACTGCGGTTTTACAGATGGCATGACAGGTAATAGTAGTGAAACCATAATTCAAATGTTACCTAATTTTCTAGGAAGTTCCTTTTTTGATATCCCAGAAATGAATGCAATAGGAAAACTTCTTGAGCAAGCAAAAAAAGGGATTGTTTTTCATGGTGATACCAAAAGAAGAATCGGGGCACAAATAGAATCATTAAAAGGCTTAGGGTCATTCGAAAAATTAATAGGTATTCTTCAGGTGCTTCAAGAGATGCAAAAAACCAATGACTATACCGTACTAAATGCTGAAGGGTTCACTGTAGAGACAGCTCTTCAAGATAACAATAGAATAAATCTGGTTTTTAATTTTGTGCAACAAGAGTTCGGGAGACCGATACCTTTAGAAGAAATTGCAGATAAAGTAAGTATGAGCATACCTGGGTTTTGTAGATATTTCAAAAAAATAACAGGAAAAACATTTACCCAATTCGTAAACGAATATAGATTGGTTCACGCAGCCAAATTATTACATGAAAAGCAAACTAGCATTACAGATATCTGTTACGAAAGCGGTTTTAGCAACTTTTCACATTTCAATAAATTATTCAAGCAGTTTACCGGTAAAACACCAAGCATGTATAGAAATGAGTTAAAATATATAGTTACCTAGGTTATTGCTTCTAAATAATATCAATACTCCCCTTACCTTCTCTAACTAAAACAGGCTCACCACTGGTAAGATCAATTACAGTAGATGGCATGTTATCACCATAACCACCATCAATAACTATATCTACCAATTTATCCCACTTTTCAAGTATTAATTCAGGATCGGTAGTATATTCAATCACTTCGTCTTCATCATAAATTGAAGTGGATACTATGGGGTTTCCTAACTCTTCGACAATTGCGGTACATATATTATTATCGGGAACACGAATACCTACAGTTTTCCTTTTCTTAAAAACAGTTGGTAAATTATTACTTCCAGGAAGAATAAAAGTATAAGGCCCAGGAAGTGTTCTTTTCAATAATTTAAAGGTGCTAGTATCAATCTGCTTTACATAATCAGAAAGATTACTTAAGTCTTTACATATAAACGAGAAATTTGCCTTGGCAAGTTTTACTCCTTTTATTTGCGCTATTTTTTCTAAAGCTCTATTATTGGTTATATCACACCCCAAACCATAGACAGTATCTGTAGGATAGATTATCAGTCCTCCACCTCGCAAGCAGTCCACCACACGTTGAATTTCGCGCGGATTAGGGTTATCATTGTATAATTTTATAAACTCTGCCATGTAAAATGATATAAATAAAGGTAACGTAAAATAAACAATCGTGACCAATGAGTAATACTTTGCTTCTAAATATAAAATTTGTTTTATAAAACCTTAAGTTTAGCAAACCTCAGTAATAACTTTTTGATTCCGCCTTTTTCAAAATGAATTTCGGCCTTCTTATCTTGTCCTACACCCTCAATTTTAATGATCTTTCCTTTCCCAAACCTCATATGTTCTACTGCTGTTCCTGGTATCAAGTCTCCATCAAATAGATTCGTATTAGTTTCGGTAGTTGATCCATTAGAAGTAGGCCTAAGCTTTCGTAACTTACGTAACTGTTCTTCATTTGGTTTATGTGCCAATGGTGGTGCTCCGGAAACAGGTTTTTTAAGTCTTAATTTACTCTTGTCTACTTCTCCAAATATATCAGAATCTATTAATGGTTTATAACGATAGCTTTCTATTGGTGTCATATATTCAAGAAACTGTTCATCTATCTCTTCTATAAATCTACTAGGTTCTGCATCTACAAGCTTTCCCCAGCGGTATCTTGATTGTGTATATGTAAGATAAGCTTGTTTTTCTGCTCGTGTTAACGCAACATAAAACAAACGTCTTTCCTCTTCGAGTTCACTTCGGGTATTCATACTCATTCCAGATGGAAAAAGGTCTTCTTCCATTCCTACAATATATACATGTGGAAATTCTAGTCCTTTAGCTAAGTGAATTGTCATTAGCGCTACTCTATCATCATCTCCTGTATCTTGATCCAAATCTGTAGCCAATGCTACATCTTCTAAAAACTCTGCTAATGAGCCAGTCTCGTCTGCCAATTCCTTTTGGCCTTCAACAAAATCCCTAATACCATTAAGTAATTCTTCTATATTCTCTATACGAGCAATACCTTCTGGCGTTCCATCCTTCTTAAGCTCTTGCAAAAGTCCTGTTTTCTTTGCGACCATCTCGGCCAATACAAATGCATCAGAAGTTTGATTTGTGATTTGAAAACTTTTGACCATATTCATAAAGTTCTCTAATCGAGTTTTGGTACCGCTATTGATCTTCAAGTTAATTCGATCAAGATTTTCGATCACTTCAAAAATAGAGCGGTCATAATGATTAGCAGCTACAACTAATTTATCTACTGTAGTAGCACCAATTCCCCTTGCAGGGTAGTTAATCACTCTTTTTAATGCTTCTTCGTCTTTTGGGTTAATGATTAAACGTAAATATGCCAGTACATCCTTTATTTCTTTACGTTGATAGAATGAGAGTCCGCCATAGATTCTATATTTTATATCTCGCTTTCGAAGTGCATCTTCAATGGCTCTGGACTGGGCATTTGTTCTATACAACACAGCAAAATCACCGTTAGGAAGTTGATGCTGCATTTGATTTTCAAAAATAGAACTTGCCACAAATCGTCCCTCATCTCCATCTGTCAATAGCCTATTAACTATAATTTTGGGTCCAGGATCATTTGCCGTCCATACAACCTTATCAAGTTTGGTTTTATTTTTATCAATAATCGAGTTTGCAGCTTCGACTATATTTTTTGTAGATCTGTAATTTTGTTCCAGTCTATATTGCTGAACATTATCATAATCTCGTTGAAAATTCAGAATATTATTAATATTTGCTCCCCTAAAAGCATAAATACTTTGCGCATCATCACCTACAACACAAATATTCTGAAATTTATCTGACAAAGCCCTTACAATAAGATATTGAGAATGGTTTGTATCCTGATACTCATCTACCAATATATATCTAAAGCGATTCTGATATTTGGACAAAACTTCTGGAAAACGATTTAACAACTCGTTTGTTTTTAATAATAGATCATCAAAATCCATAGCTCCAGCCTTAAAACAACGATCAACGTAATGTTGATAAATCTCTCCCATTCTAGGTCGCTTTGCCATGGCATCTGCTTCTACCAGCTCAGAATTTTGAAAATAAGCTTTAACGGTAATCAAACTATTTTTGTAGGATGAAATTCTAGAATATACCTGCTTATACTTATAGATATCTTTATCCAGCCCCATCTCTTTTATTATTGAGGCGATCAAGCGTTGAGAATCCTGAGTATCGTAAATTGTGAAATTTGAAGGATATCCTAGTTTATCAGCCTCAAACCTTAAGATCTTGGCAAAAATAGAGTGAAACGTACCCATCCAAAGATTTTTGGCCTCACTAGAACCTACAATACTAGCGATACGCTTTTTCATTTCACGTGCTGCCTTATTGGTAAATGTTAAAGACAATATATTAAAAGCATCAACTCCTTGATGCATTAAATATGCTATACGATAAGTAAGTACTCGTGTTTTTCCAGAACCCGCTCCTGCAATTACGATCATTGGGCCATCCTTCTGTAGTACCGGAGCCCGCTGTGCATCATTCAATTCTGCTAAATATTCTTCCAACGTAACATTTTTTTAAAGATCGAAATTTAAGGAAAGAATGACGGTTTTGAAACCTATACTCCTTCTTTTTGTAAACAAATATTAGTCAATAACTTTTAGAGATTAAAACAATCAATTCAAGTACTAATTTTTCCTAATAAAGAAACATCAAAAAATAATTTAAAGCACTAAAACCAGAAACGATAAAATATAAGAAATACAATCAATCCCTACTATTTTAAGAGAAAATGACTTTATAGCACAATAATGGCAAAACACCTTATTTTCCTACATTTATGCATTTTTATTAAATTTTTTATGGATAAAATGCAATATTTTAAGATAAAATGTATTATATTTAAAATATCTTTTCACAAATACTGTTTAAAAAAACCAGAAAATTATATCCAAATCTAACACTATGGCCCCAAACATGAATGTACAATTTATAGAAAAAGAACAGATCAAATTTTTAAAGTTTCCCAAAGAAGATGTATTAAATAAAAGAAAAGATCAGATTGACCGATTTCTAGAATTACAAAGAGCGCTTTCTCTTGGTAATTTGGAACGTCAAAAGGTAAGAATCATTTTCGTAGATGATAATGGATTCAAAAAAGTAGAAACAACAATCTGGGGAATTACCGATAAAGAGGTTATTCTAAAACAGTCTACTATAATACCGTTAGAAAGAATTATAAGTATTTCTTAGTTCATAATAAATTAGATATTTCACATTAGAGATATAGTTAATTATTTAGTGTATAGACGTATTTTTAAACAAAATACGTCTATCTATTTTACATCATAATAAATCATAGCTAATAGTTTAAACAAGGTACTCTCTTTTTGTCCCCAACATTTTTATAAATAAATCATAATAATTCATTTGTTGTATACTATCCCTTTTTTTATTACGTTGGATGAATTATTAGGCATTTTTGGTTTCCCCCAAATCGTAATCTATTAAACCTCTTTAACCTAAAAAATGAATAAGAAAATCTTTAAGTTCTTCCTCGTATTTATCGCTATCTACGGGAGTACTACCTACGCACAATCAGAAGATCAATACCTTATTTCTGAAGATCAACAAAGTTTTATAAATAGTATTATTATTGGTCAAAAGAATAACAAGCCAACAACGATACAAATTTCAAAAAATCAATCGCTTTTACTTTCTCTCAATATAAAAAGACAAACTGACAACGGTATTGCCTTAATTGGGTCTATTGATAATCAAAAAACATCTACATTCTCTTTCTCTTCTAATAATGGAAAATTGGTTGGTGATATTGTTTTAAATAATTCCAAAAAAGCGTATAAATTATTTACTGAATCAGATGGTAAAGTATTTATTAAAGAGACAGATATTCATAAGGTTCTTTGTGTAGATTTTGAAAAAACTACCGTAAAAGAAGAGAACGCTAATATTCCTAGATCAAGAATGGCTCCTCAATTAGAAAGTTTACCTGGGGCATCAGGAATTATATACTTGGATTTTGATGGTGAGGTTGTATCTGGGACGAGATGGGTTGGTGGTGGCCAAATCAATGCAGAATCGCCAAACTTTTCGGATGAAAAAATCCTAAATATATGGAAGATCATGGCGGAAGATTTTAGGCCTTTTAATCTTAATGTGACTACCAGAAGAGATCTCTTTGATGCAGCACCAAGAAATCGTAGAATGATGTGTATATTCACCTCTACAAGTGATGCAGCTCCAGGTTCTGGAGGTGTAGCTTATCTAAGATCTTTTTCTTCTAATTCTTTTGACGATCCTTGTTGGGTTTACAATATTGGTTCTACAAGGGCTGCAGGTGAAACCGGATCTCATGAAGTTGGACATACCCTTGGACTAGCACATGATAGTAAAGGAAGTACCGAATATTATGCTGGTCATGGTAAATGGAGCCCGATCATGGGCTGGAGTGCCAGTAGACAAATTGGACAATGGAGCAAGGGGGAGTTTGAAGGAGCAAATCAAACACAAGATGATATAGCCGTAATTGGAGCTAACTCTAATGGTGTAGGTTTTCAAAATGACGATCATGGTGATGATATTAATAATGCCACTAGCTTAAAAGTAGATTCTGAAGGAGAAGTAGATTCTGATCAAAATTTTGGTCTGATTAACAATCAAGGAGATAAAGATGTATTTTCATTTGTTACAGAAACCGGAGAAGTATCTTTTACTTTTAACCCGGATCCTGATTATCCTAATCTAAATATACAAGCAAGAATTTTAAATGAATTAGGCGAAGAAGTTGCTTTTTCAGATCCATTAGGTTTAAGTGCATCTATAAGCACTAGTCTTCCCGGAAGCAACTACTTTATAGAGATTGATGGTGTGGGTGAAGGAAACCTAATTGATGGATATTCTGATTATGCATCTTTGGGTAATTATTCTATATCTGGTAACTACAAGCCAGGGAATAACCTACAGCCGCCTATTACCAATTTTGAAGCTACAAAAAATGGTTGTTCCACCGTAGAATTTAAAAGCACTACAATCAATAAAGTAAGTTCTTACTTATGGAATTTTGGTGATGGTACAACGTCTACAGAACAAAACCCAACACACAATTATGACACCGGGGGAACATTTACAGTATCTCTTACAGCTACTAATGAAGTTGGAGAAAACACAAATGAGAAAACCAATTTTGTAAGCATAAACATACCCGATCAACCCGTGGGAACCGATCAAAATATTTGCCCTGGAGAATCGGTAACAATTACAGTTTCAGGAAATAGTGAATATCAATGGTTTGATCAACCTACTGGTGGTTCACCAATAGCAACAGGGGCTACTTATGAAACTCCTACCCTTGATGCCACTCGTACATATTACGTTTCTGGCGTTATAGATGAATGTGCTACAAATACCAGAACAGAGGTAAAAGCAATCGTATTAGAAAACCCTGCCCCACCTATTATCATAGTTAACCAGGACCAAAGATTATCTATCGCGACTGAGTTCTCTAGCTACCAATGGTTTTTTGATGGAGAAGCTATTGATGACGGTAATCAAGCACAGTATTTACCCCAACAAATGGGAGAATATAGTGTACAAATATTTAATGAAGCTGGTTGTAGTACGATATCAGGGACATTTGAAGTTGATCAATCCCAACTTAATTTAAGTTTGGATACCAGAGTTTTCACCTACTACCCTAACCCTGTAAAAAGTGATCAACTATTATTTATTGATGGGGTAACCGCAAATGATTACGATCTTCAGATTATCGATATCCTTGGTCAAACGGTAATGAAATCTATACCTAAATCTGAAATAGATACATCTGATCTATCTGATGGATTATATATCATACTTATTAATAACAAACCCATAGGTAAATTTGTAAAGAGATAAAACTTACAAAAACAATAAAGTATAAAGCTCATTATTTCATTGAAATGGTGAGCTTTCTTAATTGTAAAAAATCTAACTATTATTTTAACTTTCCTTTAATAGATTTTTGAATATCTTTAGAAACCAAAAATTAACTTTTGAAAAGCATAATATCACATTTCATCCTTATTCTATTACCCGTACTACTCTTTTCTCAAGAAGAAGGCAAAATCATAACGGCATATGGCAAAACATTTGAAGTTGTACAACCAGATTTTAAAACAGATAAACTTAGTGACCTAAAAGCAGTTTTTGATGTTGGAAGAACATTCAATGATAGCTCAAAAGTAAATCCTCTTATCAATACCGCTGCACGATATCTAAACATGCATGTAGATGCCGGAGTGCCTTTTGAAAAATTAAAAGTAGCCTTGGTGATTCATGGTTCTGCTGCTAATGATATTTTAAACAATACAAAATATAAAGCCAAATACGGAATTGATAATCCTAATGCCGGGCTTGTCTCTGCCCTATCAGAAAAAGGTGTGCAAATTATTTTGTGCGGACAAACGGCGGCTCATCGAAATATTACTAAAGAAGATGCTCTTCCTGAAATAAAATTTGCTTTATCAGCAATGACCGCTCTGGTACAATTACAAAACGAAAACTACAGACTTATTAATTTTTAAAACCAATGAACAATACACACAAACAATACCTTTTAGGTATATTCTTATTGGCAATTTGCTCAATACAGGCCCAAAAAATTGACCCAGAGGTTAATTCTATGGCAGAAAAATTAGAATCAAAAGTAATCGAATGGAGAAGAGATTTTCATCAAAATCCAGAACTTTCTAATCGAGAATTTGAAACTGCCAAAAAGATAGCAAAACACCTAAAAGACTTAGGACTTGATGTTAAAGAAAATGTTGCTAAAACTGGTGTTGTGGCTGTCCTTAAAGGAAGTAAGGAAGGCAAAACAGTTGCTTTAAGAGCCGATATTGACGCTTTACCAGTTACAGAACGAGCAGATGTACCTTTTAAATCAACAGTAAAAACTACTTTTTTAGATACTGAAGTTGGCGTAAGTCATGCCTGTGGTCATGACACGCATACA
Organism: uncultured Aquimarina sp.; assembly: GCA_947500545.1. Taxonomy (GTDB): domain Bacteria; phylum Bacteroidota; class Bacteroidia; order Flavobacteriales; family Flavobacteriaceae; genus Aquimarina. The sequence goes on from CANMSO010000001.1 coordinate 931,056, forward strand.
GCTATATTGATGGGGGTTGCTGAAATTCTGGCAAAACATAAAGACAAAATAACGGGTACGGTAAAATTTATCTTTCAACCAGCTGAAGAAGGACCACCTCCTGGAGAAGAAGGAGGAGCAAAATTAATGATTAAAGAAGGCGTACTAAAAAACCCTGATGTAGACGCTATTTTTGGTTTACACATTAACTCAGGTACAGAAGTTGGAAAAATACGTTATAAGCCAGGTGGGACAATGGCTGCGGTAGAACGATTTGTTATTGACGTAAAAGGAAAGCAAACTCATGGTTCTGCTCCGTGGACCGGTGTTGACCCTATCCTTATTTCAGCAAAAATAATCGATGGACTACAAACTATTATTAGTAGAGAGACACCATTGGTAAATGAAGCAGCTGTAATTACGGTAGGTAAAATCACCAGCGGTGTAAGATTTAATATCATTCCTGAAAGTGCAGAAATGATAGGTACCGTACGTACATTAGATCCAAGTATGAGAGAACTAATTATTCGTAGAATGAATGAAATGGTTCCTTCTATTGCCAAAACTTATGGTGGTGAGGCTACAATAACATTTCAGAACAACACATCTATAACATATAATGATCCTGATTTGGTAAAAAAGATGTTACCAACTATTGAAGGTATCGCAGGTAAGGAAAATGTAATTTTATCAAAAGCGACTACCGGTGGTGAGGATTTTTCGTATTTTCAGGAAGTAGTTCCTGGGTTTTACTTCTTTTTAGGAGGTAAATCTCCAAAAACAGAGAAAGCTGCTTCACACCATACTCCAGATTTTTATATAGACGAAAGCGGTCTGTTATTAGGAGTTAAAGTAATGTCACAATTAACACTTGATTATCTAAACGCACAATAGATTACTGTATAATGGAAAGTATACTTAATTTTTTAGGATCAATATCATGGTGGTTGTGGATTGTGATTGTAATCATGATTATTGCTATTCGCGATGTGTTTTTTAATAAAAAACATACAATAAAGCATAACTTCCCTGTACTTGGACACCTGCGATATATGCTGGAAAGTATTGGTCCAGAGATGAGACAATATTTTGTTGCTAATAATAGAGAAGAACTTCCATTTAACAGAATTGAAAGAAGTTGGGTATACGCCTCTTCAAAAAACGAAAACAATTATGAAGGTTTTGGTACCGATAGAGATATTTATGTTCATCAGCATATTTTTGTAAAAAACTGCATGATTCCGTTTAAGATGGATAAAGACCATCCCAATAAAGAGGATAAATCTTTTCTTCCATGTGCAAAAGTAATGGGATTGTATAATCAACGTAAAAAACCATATCGTCCTGGCTCTGTTATTAACGTTTCGGCCATGAGTTTTGGTTCTCTTTCTGCTCGTGCAGTAGAGTCACTAAATATTGGTGTACAAAAATCTCATGGATATCATAATACAGGTGAAGGCGGTCTTTCGCCCTATCATAGTAATGGTGGTGATGTCATTTTTCATTTCGGAACAGGGTATTTTGGTGTTCGAGGAGAAGATGGCGGTTTTTCTATGGCGAAAATGAAAGAATTGGTATCAAATAACCCATTTATAAGAGCTATTGAAATTAAACTTTCACAAGGGGCAAAACCAGGAAAAGGTGGTGTGTTGCCTGGTGCTAAAATAACCCCAGAGATTGCAAAAATTCGTGGTGTAGAGGTTGGAAAAGACGTCCTCTCCCCTTCTTCGCATACTGCTTTCACCAGTGTTCCAGAGCTTTTACAGTTTATTGAAGATATTGCTGAAGAAACAGGATTACCCGTTGGAATTAAAGCTGCAATTGGTAAAATAGAACAGTGGGAACTACTTGCTGAACTTATGGAAAAATCTAACAGAGGTCCAGATTTCATTACTATTGATGGCGGTGAAGGCGGTACAGGTGCAGCACCACCAAGTTTTGCAGATCATGTATCTCTACCTTGGATATATGGATTTACGGCGGTTTATAAAATCTTTCAGAAGCATAAACTTACTGATCGTATCGTTTTTATTGGTAGTGGAAAACTTGGTTTCCCTGCCAAAGCAGCTATGGCATTTGCCATGGGTGTAGATTGCATAAATGTTGCCAGAGAAGCGATGATGAGTATTGGATGCATACAAGCACAGATTTGCCATACCAATCGTTGCCCTAGTGGTGTAGCTACACAAAGTAAATGGTTGCAAAACGGAATTAATGTTCCTTTAAAATCTGATCGCCTTGCCCAATATTTTAAAACATTTAGAAAAGAATTTGTAGAAATAACACACGCCTCTGGGTACGAACATCCTTGTCAATTTACCATGCAGGATGTAGATCTTAACGTAGACGACGGAGAACTTACCAAAACACTTGAAGAATCATTTAAATATACCAAAACTCCGGTTGAGTATACTTGTGCAGAAGATTTAAAACAATGTACCTATCTTGGAGGTGCTTATAAAAGGCAGACCTCAGAAAAACATAATTAATTACTTTTTACCTATTATATGAAACTTGAACTTGAACTTATACTTATTTCTTTTATTCCGGCAGCGTTAATTACGTTTATTGCCTTTTATTTTTTCAAACTGCATACGTCAAACGAAGAAAGAAGGCGTAGGTATTTGTTGCATAGAGAAAATCAAAAGCAATCATTTCCTTTACGACTGCAAGCTTATGAACGTATTGCGTTATTTCTAGAGCGTATTTCGCCAGGTAAATTATTAACCAGAATGGCACCTGTTGGAGAAGATACTAAAAGTTATGAATCGCTATTAATACATACGATAGATCAAGAATTTGAACATAATCTTACCCAGCAAATTTATGTATCTGATGAATGTTGGAATACCGTTATTGCCGCAAAAAATGCTACCATTGGTTTAGTTCGAAAAGCGGCTATGAAAGAAGATGTTGATTCTGCCGATAAAATGAGAGAAATTCTGCTAACCACCATTATCGAAAAAGGTGCTCCTAGTGATACCGCTTTGGCAGCTGTAAAGACAGAAGTAGGTGAAATGTTTTAAATTTTTTTGATATAAAAGTATATGGAAAATAAAGGACATATATCCTTTATCCAATTGTTGACAGTAATATTATCTATTCCAGATAAATAAATGACAGAATTTATCTGTTTATAGTATCTTTCAAGGAAATAAATTACACTTCTAAAATAATACTCGTTTTAGAAGCACCATACGATGAAATTTTTTCAAGAAAGGAAATAAGGTGCTTATTGTTTTTAAAATAACCTAAAACGCATAAGCAATCATCACCAGTAATTCTATCACAACTTTGCACTTCTTCCATTGCTTGTATTTGTTTTTGAGCATCAGATGTTCCTATTGGCCCCCGGTGCATTACTAATGTTATATATGCTTTAGTCTCAATGCCTAATTTTTCATGATTCACTTTTAAAGCATAGCCTTCTATTATGCCTTCTTCTTCCATTTGCCTAACACGCTTGCCTATGGCAGGAGCAGACAACCCAACTTCTTTTCCAATATTAGCGAAGCTTTCTCTGGCATTAAGTTTTAGCATTTCAAGTATCTTTTCATCCAATGTATCCATTTGTAATTAAAACTTTATTAGTAATTATTCGATATAATCGAATGTAAATATAGCATAATAAATTCGATTACAAAGTAAAAATAAGACATTACATTCTATATTTGCTACATTGATTTTAAGCAGAATAGTTGCCAACTTTAATTATTCAAATAGAAAAAAGATAAAGTATGAGTCCATTTTTAATTGATTGTATTGGTTACGGTGGTTTGATCATCAATTTATATTCAATGTCTACTAAAGGGGAATATAAACTAAGGCAAATCTCACTAATTGCTAATGTAATTTACATTTTATACGGGACATTAATTAGCGCAATTCCGATAATTGTTGGGTGTACTATTGCTGTATTTCTGCATGGGTATCATCTAAGACAATTGAAAATTAAAAAGAACAGCAATGATTAAAATAAAAATAGCTAAAGAAGCAGATACAGTCGTTTTAGCACTTTTAGGAAGAGTAACATGGGCTGAATCTCATGGTCATTATATAGATGACAAAAACAATCTATTAAAATACCTAAACAAGAATTTTTCAGTACCTAAAACGAAACAAGATATAAACAATCCTAAGAACCTTTTCTATATTGTATATGTCGATGATTTACCTGTTGGTTACGCAAAATTAGTAGTAAACACAAAACACGAATGTGTTGCCTCTCAAAACAATTGTCGTCTTGAAAGGATTTTTATCCAAAATGAATTTATACCATTAAAAATTGGACAACAACTTTTAACTTTTGTTGAAGAGAAAGCTAAAGCATTACAATTAGATACAATGTGGCTTTCTGTTTACATAAAAAACAATAGAGCGATTAGATTCTATGAAAGAAATGAGTTTAAAAACGTTGGAGAATTAAATTTTCTTGTCAATGGAAAAGAATATGAAAATTTAGTTTTCTCAAAAAAAATATAAGTATGCAATACTATTCAAAATCTATGAACTGGAATAAGGTTGAAGTTGGGCCTCCAAATGCTGAAGAATGGTCAAGAATTATTAAATTTCATGAAAGAAATGGATTCAAAAAAAAGGGCCTAAATTAAGAATTGATTTATTAAAATTTAGGAATAGAAGAAAAAACTACTGCCAACACCGTATATAATTAATTGCTTGGGTTCGTGTGTACTCGGAAAATCCTGCGGATTTCTTAATGTTCGGTTTCCTTTTGCTAAATTAGTTGCTTAAACAAAAGCAACTAACCATACACAAACCGTTATAGTACATTTAAAAAACATCAATATAAATCGGTTATGAAACAATCAATTATCCTCACCATATCTCTATTTTTCCTTTTGACTTTATCTGTTCAAGGACAAACCCAACAGGACTCTTTGGACATTAAACAGGTTGCGCTGGATTATATTGAATCTCAACATAATGTAGCGCCTAAACAATTCGAACGTGCAGCTCATCCAAGAATGGTAAAAAGGACTTTTTGGACGAATAAAAAAACAGGAAAAGAATATATGAGGGAAACTTTTACAGATGCCATGATTTTACTTGCCGAAACGTATAATCAAGACAAAGATAAATTTCCTGAAAACCCAAAAAAAGAAGTAATTATTCTTGATGTCTTTGATAAGGTAGCTTCAGTAAAGCTAATTGCAGATGATTGGATTGATTATATGCACATTGTAAAACTCAATGGTAAATGGCAGCTTGTAAATGTGTTATGGCAATTCAATGACTCTAAAAAACATTAGATATTCAAAAATAAGATTGGAACGGAAAAAAATACTACCACAACGTATATAAAACCTAACAATTAAAGGTTTTTCAAAAGGTTCATACGTATTTGCAAAGACTATCAAATTTTTAAAACCTGTGCTGAGCTTATTGAAGTATGGCTTTTAAAATAGAAAAGATAAAAATCTGGCTCTGTGTTCATCCGAAAAGTTACCATCTAATTACACGCTACATTTCATAAACAAGACCGTTATCATCAAAATACAATGTGTTATATGATAAAACTCATTTCATAAAAAGATTCACTATAGTAATTTGTTTTCAAAAATATATGTATATCATGAAAGCAACATTCTTCTTTATCTGTTATATTTTATTCTTTAATTTCACTTATGGACAAACAGATAATCTATCGACAAAAAATACCAGAGTAGGTTTTGAACTAGATGCATTGCCATATATTACTGGAGGATATTACGGTTCTGTTTGGGTTGGTCACAAACATTTTAGATATCGGGCTATTATTGCAAGAGCTGAAACACCAAACTTTATCCTTGAAGATGGTTTTACCAACAATGAAATTAAGGCTTATGCGGCCGTGGTAGATTACTTTTTCAAACCTAATTTTAAAGGTTGGTGGATAGGGACCGGCTTAGAGTATTGGGATGGTAAAATACAAACCGACGCCAAGTTAAACACTGCGCATTACAACAATACAATATTCACTGTTGGTGGTGGTTACGTATGGAAGTTTTACAAAAACCTTTATTTGAATCCGTGGGTAGCAGGGCATTTAAGAATAGCTGGAGATAAAAACATTCCTGTTGATGAAAGTACGTTTGAAACTAAACTATTTATCCCTGAAATATCCTTGAAGTTAGGTTGGCATTTCTAATATTAAACTATAAATCATGAATAGTTTCGAGGTTGTGAAAAGGTTAATGAAGTAGTAAACAGTGCACAACAACGTGTATAATTAATTGCTGCCGAATTTCTTCTCTAGAAATTCGGCAGCAATTAATTATCTTTATTCCCACAACGAAAAACCCTAACTGATTTTCCGCAACTAATCATACACTAACCGCTAGCCATTATTTAACGTACATGACTAGAAATGAAAAAAATGCTAAATACTAAATCCTTTTTTTTGTGCTTGGCTTTACTGGGACTCATTTCGTGTGTAAACGAAAAATCAGAATTGATTCAACTCAAATTTCAGAAAGATTTAATACCCGAAGGTATCGCAATCGATGGCTGTACAAAAAAGGTATATCTAAACAGTCTAAAAAATAATACAATTGTTAGTAGTACGCTTGATGGCAGTAATCCAAAAACTTTTCTAAAAACTAACGAACATAACTATTTAGCCGGTTTTGGAATGACAATAAAAGGAGACACGTTATACGCTCTTGGCAATAGTTTGACCGCAGACAAAAACAAATCAATCCTTCTACTTCTAAGACTTTCTTCGGGAGATCTTATTGACTCCTATTCAATTAACGATTCGAGTTTTCGCTATTGGAATGACTTAGCTGTTAGTTCAAATAATGAGATTTTCATTACCGATTCTGAAAGCAATAAAGTCTTTAAAACTCAAAGACCAAACAAAACTATCGAAATCTATTTGGATTCTGAAAAAATTGCCAACTCTAATGGAATCACTATATCTGATAATGATGAGTATTTATATTTAGCATCAAAAAATGGAATTTGTATTGTCGAAATAGCATCAAAAAAAATACTAAATGAACCCAAAAAAGATTATTCCGGTATAGATGGTTTAAAATTCTACAAAAATAATTTATACGGAATTGTAAACGGTTGGGTCGACAAATCAAAAAATGGTCTGTTCAAATTTGCTCTTAACAAAAATGGAACGGAAATTCTGAAAAGTAAAAAATTAATCGAGTTCAAAGAGAATTTTAAAATCCCAACTACTTTTGACATTTTCGACGGAAACATATATTTTGTAATCAATACCCAATTAGACAATTTTGACGGAAATACAAATAAGATTCTGGACTTAAAAAAATTGGAATCATACAAAATGATGAAAATCAAAGCAGAATAAAGCAATGACTATAAACAACACAAATAACTGCTAAATGAAGTTTCGTTTTTTTCTGTTTGCTATTCCCTTTTTTATTTCTGGATGTAAAAGTATTTCTGAAAAACCACCTTCTATATCTGATTACCCTATTTTAAAAAAATGTGACTCAATAGGTAAAATAGCTAAGACTGACTACAACAACGGAATTAGAGAATATGACATCCTTGGAACTGTTGAAGTGACTGAATTTGACCAGTTCTACTGGAAATATATGCAGGAAAAGTATAATATAAAAATTAAGGCAAACGACCAACCCTCTTTTAGTGAAGAGTGTTACGCAAACTCAATGAATTTTGAAATAGAAGAAGAATATGGCCAATATTTTATTGATAGAACCATTGAGGATGCTAAAATAGAATACGAAAAGAGGAAATAAAACTACTTACAACATTTCTCACAACCTGTCACCGATATTTAACAGTTAAAAGACTTAAAAAATAGTAAAATCTATAAATAAATGTAAATTTGCCGATTGTTTGGTGACCTTTTGCCTTGCTATGACATAAACTTGCAATGTTAACAAAACTAACTAAGTGAAAAAATTAAAGAAAAACATTCTTAGCATGGCAATAAATTTTTAGAATTTACAGATTAAACATGACAAAAAACTTACTCAAAACAATAAAGCTGTTGTTCCTAATTTTAAATCTTCAGCTATTCACAAATTGTAATTACGAATTTTCTGAAGATTATTTTCTCCAAATAGATCAAACTGAACCAAACCCTGTTCTACGACTTGAAGAATTTAACAGCGATATTATTCTACTGCAGCCAGCTACCGTTTCATATGAATATGATGGAAATAATAAAAATAGGCTTTTTGAGATTAGAGTCTATATTGATGACACTCAAATTTTGAGTAGTTCTAATGACTTAGGAACCTTTTACATTGATGCTGACTCTTTAAATGAAGGAAGCCATATTCTTAAAATAGAATATTTGTTTTCTTCAGGAACGAATAGCTTAGCTGATATAAATAACCTAGAAGTATATATTAAAACTGAAGAATATAACTTTTATATTGATAAATCAGCACCTTCTCCTGTGGTTCTTAAGAATGTTGAAATAGTTGATGGAACAATATATATAACTTGGGATCCAATTTTAGAAACTAACTTCGAAGAAGCATTTTTAATTGTAAAATCCAACGGAACTATAATTAATGAAATTAAGTTACCTCAAGAAGTACTATTGGCAAGGGAATATAATGACAAAAATAGTTTGTGTGATAATCTAAATTACTCTATCAAACTTATAAATAGATATAATCAATCCATAAGCAATAATTTGACCTTGGATATTGATCCAATTTCAATAGATAAACAGATCGTTAGTGAGAATCAACTAAAATTAATTTGGTCAAAACATCCATTATATAACAATTTTGATTCTTATGAATGCAATATTGTTTATCCGTTCATAACAAACTTAAGCCCTGAAGGCGGAGAATTGATTGTGGATAAGAGTCCAGTTTTTGGGAATTTTGCTCCTCGAAATTATAATAATATTCTACATTTCTATTTCCAGCAATCTGAATCCGTGAATAACGATTTTTTATTTAAAAGTATTGAGAGAGAAGTTTTCTTTGGAAAGCCTTTTGAAAAAAAGTATTGCGAAGAATATGTATATAGTGTGGCTTTGGACACTTATTTTGCACTTGAGTTAAGTGGGGTTAATTCCAAAGATGTTTATATTCATCAGTTAAATCCTGATGATCTATCTATTATAAAGTCAAATCTTATTGGCGAGGAACCAACAGGATTGGGGCTTGAAGGTTTAGTTATTGATCCTATTTCGAACGATCTTATTATTGATCTCCCAACAAAGAGTTATTTAATCGATGGTACATCATTGTTGATCAAAGGTCAATGGAATGCCGAGGACTTTGGAATAACTGAAACCTATATCAAAACACATTATAGAAACAATTATATACTTATCGATAATTTACGAACCGATGAGTTGTCAATTTATAATGCAGAAACCAAAGAGCAAATTTATATTGCTTCACGTGATTATTATTTCAAAGTCTCTGATGACGGGCGCTATTTTTATAATAATGATGGTATTTATGAAATTAAAAATGGAGTGGTTGATTTTATAACCTCTACCGATACAGGAAGTTTTATTCACATAATCGAATTTATGACAGATCAAAATAAATGCGTGTACAGTAATATTTTCCAAAACCCTGTAATTTTTGATTTTAATACTAAATCAAAAACAACATTATATCAAATATCAGAAGTCAGAGAACTACAGTATGACAAAAAGACTCAGAAATTACTTTTTGGGCAGTATCATATTGCTCCCAATGATAGATCGTTTATCAGTATTTACGACTCTAACACCAGCATTTTTAAGAAATTAGAAGTTTATGACGATCATTATGATGGGTTTTATAGATTCTTAAACGGAAAACTCATTTATTCTAGCGGTCTATATTTAGATCATTATTTGGATTAACATTATTATGAAATATTTACATCTATCTATATTAGCATCTTTAGTATTATCAGGGTCTTGTATAGCCCAAACCGGAAGCATCTTTATAGAAACCAATTATAATACTTTTACGCACTCTTCATTGAAATCATTTCAAGAAGAATTTATAAATGACATTCCTGAAGTTCCGATACAAGTAAATGACAATTTTCCGGCGCACTTTGGTTTTACTGTTGGTTATACTATAAATGCTATTAGCTCATCATTATTTTTTAATTATAATACAACTGGAGGGAAAATCTCATACTCTGATTTCTCTGGTACCATTCGAACAACCCAACTACTAAAGGGGTATACCGTTGGAGGAAGTTATTTATTAAAAATTATAAAAGATTCTGAAAAACTTCATTTAGGTCTAAAAGCTTTTAGTACATTTTCTTCTCTAGAAGTAAGTAACTATGGCCAATTATTAGACACAGTTAACGAAGCAACTATTGATTTTAGGTCAATAGACATTGGGATTGGAGCTAATCTTATTTATGAACACCCAATTTCCTTTTTTAAATTAAGGGCTGTAATTGGTTATGATTTAGTTTTAGGAGGAAAATTATTTTTCAAAGAAAATAAAGATTTTCATTTAGAAAATAATACCGGAGATACTGTTAAAACTGGTTGGAGTGGATTAAGAACGGGAATAGGTATTTCCGTTCCATTATAGAAGACAATCAATAAACTTGATTACAATAATCATAGTTTTAGGGCATATTGTACTTACGATTGGATTAGTTGTACTCATGTATAAAAAAGACACTCCTCAACAGCGCTTATAATAAATAGACCTAAAAGTACTATATTTATTATATGGCACGCGTCCTAAAAGCTTTGAATAAGTGCTCATGAAAGGATCAAAGTTAATCAACCACCCTACTCGCTATAACTTAAACATTAGCCAAAATTCAATAACATAAAACAACAACTATGAATCCAATACTTAGAAATATTATAGCAGTAATTGCTGGATGGTTAGGTGGTAGTATTGTTAATATGGGACTCATTCAAACTGGTCACAAGTTATTTCCGATAGTAGGAATTGATCCAAATGACATGAACGCATTAGCCGAAATCATGCCAACCTTAGCGTCCAAATACTTTATTTTTCCATTTCTAGCTCACGCCCTAGGCACCTTGGCAGGTGCAACCATTGCTGGTTGGATAGCAGCTAACCACAAAATGAAATTTGCGTTGGTTATTGGTGGTTTGTTCCTATTAGGAGGGATTATGGTGAACTATATGTTACCCGGACCTACTTGGTTTGCTATCACAGATATTCTTATCGCATATATTCCTATGGCATGGATTGGTGGTCAAATAGCTCTGAAAATATCATCAAAACAAGAATAATACAACCCATGCGCCATTACATATGGCGTTAATTTATAACATCTTCTTCAATACAACATATGGACCTACAAGAAAACAAGAAAAATGCAATAGCCTTTTATAAAATGGCTTACGAAGGAAACCCCAGAGAGGCTATAAAACAATATGTTGGCAAAGAATATATCCAACATAATCCTGATGTTGCAGACGGGACACTTGGATTTATCGCTTATTTTGAAAGAATGCAAAAAGAATACCCCAATAAATCAATTGAATTTGTTAGATGTATTGCCGAAGACAATTTAGTAGCACTACATACGCACCAAACATGGCCCGGAAATGATCAGTATGTCACAATGGACTTTTTTCGATTTGATGAAAATGGTAAAATATGCGAACATTGGGATTCTATTCAACAGATTCCGGATAATTCTGCTAATTCAAATACAATGTATTGAGATAAACTGAACTTGACAGAAAGAGCAACATAATGTTACCCTGCCAAATCTATATTTTTCAATTTATTTTCTTCGGCTTGTTTTGCCTTATCAGCTGCATATTCAAAGCCTTGTCGCCACCATTTACTCATAAGTTTTTTATTAAAAACCAGTGAGTTTTCTGTTAGCTTAGATGGTGTATAGTATAAATTAAGGGGTACATCTTTATTAATTGCGGCTAACTTACCCACAACGGTATCATGCCCTTCTACCTGATCTAGCATATACCCAAATAGGTTCACCATAAGAGAAAATGGGTTTTTACCTAATACCTTATTGTGCTCCATATTCTCAGATTCTAAAATAATGGCATCGATTTCTGTAGCACCGCGACGTATAGCTTCTCTAATGGGCACCATACATCCAAAACCTCCATCGGCATACTCGCAGCCATCTTTGGTGGCTAAGCTCATAAAAGGTACGTAATTACATGATATCCAGATCCAATCGCAAAAGTCTTCGTATGAAAAATCTTTAATCGACTTATACTCTGTTCTACTCTTGGTAAGATTAGAAACGGTAACAACTAGGTCTTCTACTTTTCTGCGAGCCAAACGAAATTCGGCTTCAGAGAAATTTCTGCGAATAGAACGTCTTAGGTTCTTACTCTCTCCAAACGTGCGTTTCTTTTTAATAAACTGCCATAGCGAAGAAAAGAAATTGACCGAGACAAACTCTCTATTCCCTTTCTTTCGAACAACAAAGGGATTTACATTAAATATAGTATGCTGATTAACATTTGTATAAATATCGTACGTCTTATCAATATTACCCAAAGCCAGTTGCGGTATCAAAAGACTACCGGTTGATGTTCCCAAAAACAGGTCATACTTCTTACCTTCTTCCTGTATAAGATACTGTGCTACGCCTCCCGCATAAGCCCCTTTACTACCTCCTCCTGAAATTACTAATGCTCGCATTTATTTATATTGGATTAGACCTATTTTTTTGTTTTGCAAATTCATACCCTTTGTGCCACCACTCTGTCATTTTTTCTTTATCAAAAATTAATGAGTTTGTAGTCAATACGGTTGGTGTGTAGTATAAATCAATAGCTACATCCTGCTCCAACGCTCTAAACTTACCAATTCTAATGTTTTGATGCTCTATCTGATCCATCATAAAATCCACCATACTGGTGATTAAAGTAAATGGGTTTTTTGTTGGCATACGATTAAGATAGTTCACTTCTGTCTCTAAAACAATAACGTCTACTTCTGTAGCTCCTCTTTTTATGGCTTCTTCAATAGGTACCATTGATCCCAATCCCCCATCTACATAATCGCAATTATTCTTTCTGGCCAAACTCATAAATGGTGGATAATTGCAAGAAATCCAAATCCAATCCAAAAAATCCTCATATGAGCTATCTTTTATTGATTTATATTCGACTTCATTTCTAGAAAGATTGGTCACTGTTACAATTACATCACTTTCTTGTGATTTTAATTTTTGAAAATCTTCAATAGAAATGGCACTTTCAACCAGGTCTCTTAGGTTTCTACTGTCACCAAAGGATTTTCTTCCTTTTAGGAAATTGCCTAAAACATTAAAGTGATTAATACTAATGCTGGTATATCCTCTTTTCTTTCTAATGATAAAAGGACAATTTCTGAATATAGAAGATTGATTTACCGAAGTATAAAACTCTTTTATCTCACTAATTTTGGACAGCGCCAAATGTGATACTAAAAGGCTGCCGGTAGACGTGCCAAGAAATAAATCATATTTTCTTTCCAGATCCTGGATTAAATGTTGTGCAACACCTCCTGCAAAAGCTCCTTTACTGCCTCCTCCGGAAATTACCAATGCACGCATATTTTATATTATGGGGTTAACTTTTTTTGTAAAAAATCTTGCTGATTCTTTGGTAAACTATCCATTAAAACTACATATTTCTTTTTATATTTTTCGTCTTTTAATAATTTATCGAGAATTTTTCTGCAGAAGTTTCTAAAACGCCAGTTATGATGAGTTGCTCCATCCACAAGATCTTCTAATGATTGGTCGTGAAAAGCCTGTAAACTTTCTAAATATGTAAATGCATTCTCTCTAGTACTAAAATGATGCTTTGAAGATGTATACCCAGATAACTCACTATAAAATGCTTGGTGTTTTTCTGTTTGATAGTCTTGTGTACTCAACGCTAAAACAAGCCATAAAATTCGTACATTTTTATCATTGAATCCAATTATATCTTTGGTACTATCAAGGTATTTCTTTCTATTTTCAGGGAAATTGGACCATAAATGGTATAGTGCAGGTTCTATAGTGGCATAAGATGGATCTTGTAACAAAGACTCATATTGTTTTCTTAGGTCCGTGGGTATAGAACTTAAAGCATTTGCAATAGCTTGGCGTACAAAAATATTATTTGTCTCAAAAGCTTTGTCATATAGTGCAATTACTTCTGGTGAAGTTTTTTCTCCTAATTGATAAATAACCTCCTGGCCTATATAATCATTTATCGGAAAATCAAGTGCTTTAGCCAGCGTACCCCATTTTCCTGCCAACGGTTGGGTTCTTTCTTGAGCCAAACTTAAATACTTCTTTATGAAATCCGATTTTGTTAATATATCCAAAGCCTCTTGTGAAGGAAACTTTACATTATCCAGCCATAATTTTCTATACTCCTGTAGGTCAGTACCGCTTACTTCTTCTGCTACGGCAATGAAGTTATCTGTAGTGGCATTTTTGAATTTGTATCTTTCAAGATAATTATGAACGGTGATTTTAAAACTTGCATCTCCGATCAAACTTCGCAATGCATGAATTACCCACGCCCCTCTCTGATAAAAAGTAAGGGAGCTAGCTTTGGGATTTAGTAATGAAGTGGCACTTTCAGATTTAGAAAGCTCTGTAAGTTGCTCTGCACTTTCATATAATTTATACAGGAAATATTCTTCTCCAAAAATTTCCTTTTCGGCTAATAATGCATAATACGTGGCAAATCCTTCTTGTAGCCAGTGATGTGTACCTTCAGTTTCCGTTACCAGATCCCCAAACCATTGGTGCGCCAATTCGTGTGCATTAACGTTGATATAATTGCGATCTGTAAAAGCGGTTTCGTCTACTACAAAAGCATCAGAAAAAATGGTGGTACCGGTATTTTCCATGCCTGCATACAAAAAATCTTTTACTGGGATTTGTTTGTAGTTTTGCCATGGGTAAGCAAAACCAATTTCTTTTTCCAAGAAATCAAACATACGTTTACTATGTCTGTATGTAGATTCAAACTTGTCTTTATCATCTGGATAATAATACATCTCTAGAGGAGTCCCCTCTTCTGACACTTCAACTACCTTATCGTACTTGCCAACAACCAATGCTACTAGATAGCTACTCATAGGTTGCTCCATATTATAGTACCACCTTTGAATAGAATCATTTACCGATTCGGTTTTAAGCAGATTTCCATTTGCAATTACTTCATATCCTTTTTTATATGTGATGTTAAGGTCAAACTCTACCTTTTCATTCATATCATCAAAGCTAGGTAACCAATTGGAAGTATATTTTCCTTGTCCCTGGGTCCATATCTGGTCATTACCCTTATAATCATTAACAAAATACAATGCTTTTTTTGGAGATGTTGCATATTCAATAACAACAGTATGATCAGAATCTCCTTTAAAATCTGATGTAATTAGAATCCTTTTATCATTATAATCAAAATCTGTTTTCTTGTTATCAAGAGAAACAGTTTCAATTTTCATAGTTTGAGCATCAATATAGATTGATTTTGTCTCTTTTAATATTCTAAAAGTATAACTGACTTTTCCATTAACTGTTTTGGTATTAGGATCTAAGACAATATCAACTTCTCCCTTCAAAAAATCAACTACATCAACCTGTTGTGCAATACTACCGAAGGAAATAAAAGCTATTACTATGTATGAAATTATTCGCATATTCTAGTTTAATCAAATGTTCTGCCAAAATAACGATTTTACATTACTAATGTGGCAGAACATTCAAACAACGAAGTTTTTATTTATCGACCTTACTTATAGGAATTTTAATTGTACTATCGCTAAACCATTTGATTTGCAATGGAGTTTTACCATCTTCAATAGTCTCATCACTTACATTTTTACCGGTACCATAATTAATTTGCCAATTAGGGTTCTTGTTTATCCCCAATAAAACTATAAGCTTACTTCCTTTTTTAATACGTTTACTTACAAAGAAAGAGTTCCTAACAGGCATAGACTCCTTTTTCCCAGGTACTAGTAATTGTCGTTTCCTTTTATCTTTTGCATAACTTGCTCTACCAATAAAATCGCTTAGTTTAAAGTACCGCCCATCAGACATTAATTCATACAATTCTAGAGTGATATCCATATCCTTTTTATTAATCTCTGCATTAATATCTGCTATAAATGATCCATTAATATCAAAATCTCTTTCAAAAGGTTCAGTTTGAAACGAAAGTTGATTTCTAACGTTTAACTCTTTGGCGTAAGTAGAATTTTGTTTTACTATACTATCTCCTCTAAAAAGAAAATCTACTTCCTGACGAATATATTCGTTTGAATCAGTTTTAGATTGGACTAATTTATAATCCTTTCCAATTCTAACATTATCAAAATAATACGTTAAAGTATCACCATTCATTGACTTTAACGACGGTTTATGCTTCCATATATTCGCTCCCATAACCTGATAATTAATCTTATCTTTAAGTCTTTTAGGCTTTTCTTTTCCCTTAAGTATATAATCAAACCATTGATATGCTATTACATCCATATCATTTTTGGCAATACTATCAATAACATACTCTCCAATTTTTTTTGAAGACCTTCCTTGGCCTCCTCCATGATGGTAAGGACCTATTATAAAGTAATGTTCAGCATTTTTATTCCGTTTAATATGTTCTTTCATATAATGCATTGCTCCACGTTGATCTGCATCAAAATATCCTGTTGTAGTCAAGATTGGTATATTAATCTTTGCGAAATCATCTTCACTTGTTGCCATATCCTGCCAGTATTTATCATAATCAGGATGATCTAACCAACGCTGAAAAATTTTATCAGGAGACCCTTCTATAGAATCTAGAGCTCTAAATGATTTACCTGTTCTATACCATTCATTGTATACTTTTGACCATTTCTCACCATCTCTAAAATCCTTATCATCATTAAACTTATCATTAGTAACATAATTGATCCATCTAAGCATATAGCTCATAAATACATTATTATGCATTGGATAATCTATTCCAATACCAACTGCAACTTGTGGAACAATTGTCTTCAACGCCGGATGCATTTTTTTTGTAGCCGCCCATTGACTAAAACCAAGATAACTTCCTCCCATCATTCCAACTTGACCATTACTCCATGGTTGTTTACTGATCCAATCAATAATATTATAAGCGTCGTTAGCATCATGTTCAAAAGGTTCAATTTCATTAGAACTAAATCGCTTACCTCTTGTACTCGCTACCACACCAACATAACCATAATACGCCGCTTCTTTGACTAAATGATCATACCTAAAACCGCTTTTTCCCGGGTAAATATCAAAAATTAAAATAGTTGGCATCGGTTCTGAAACATTGATTCTCTTTGCCATTTTCAATGCTATGTTACCCCCATTTTTTGTAGAAATAGCAATACTATCATTGATGTAAAACCGTTTTTGATCTTCTTCATCTATAAGTGAAATAGCCAACGATTTGGATTTTTCCGCTACTTTTTTCGAAAGATATAAGGATGAAAGTTTGAGCATAGTATTTTGATCAATACTATCTTTATTTTTTTGCTTATCCAGAATTTCCTGAATTTCTTCTTCTCTTTCGCCGATATTTACATGAAACCTCCCAGGAAAACGGAGCTTGGCAAACTCTGTCAAAGGATCATACAGCACTTTAAAAGCGGTCCTATATGCATCCTCAAACGAAGTTTTAGAGGTTAATCCTCTAAGATATAATTCATATTGTGAAGAAATTAGCATGGCCTCATCCGGATATTCTTTCCCCAAGATGTTACGCAGACTATCAATTGAAACAAAAGCGTCTTGATATTGGCCAGAAAGAATCTCTAAAGCACGCTTATTTATGTAGTAGGTTTCTTTATCTTTTTCGGTGTAATTATTTAAAATTGATTTTGCAATTTTAGGAATCTCTTTATCGAGCAAAGATGGATTCGCTAGAATTTCCTTTGATAGATAAAAATTTTGAGAAAATATATTTGTAATACTTAATCCAAAAAAAAATATTAACGCGATTTTTTTCATAATGTGTTTTAATTGATGAATTGTGAGGTACAAAAAAAAGCATTTACTTCAAATATTTTGTTATTATCAAAAGTAATTTGTGATTTTTTATAACAGAATTGGAACAAACTTTGAACTTTTCAAGACTAAGTTTATCTTCGTCCTAATGAATCCTAATATTTTACAAACTCCTATTGATTATCTAAAGGGCGTAGGTCCCTCTAGAGCTGATTTGTTGCGATCAGAGTTAGGGATTCACACCTATCAGGATTTGATTAATCTTTTCCCAAATAGATATCTTGATAAAACACAATACTACAAGATTAATCAATTGCAAAGAAACTCTGCAGAAGTGCAAATCGTAGGTAAAATTATTAATATAAAGACTGTAGAACAAAAAAAAGGGAAGCGATTAGTTGCCCGATTTATGGATGATACTGGTGAAATAGAGCTAGTTTGGTTTCGAGGGCATAAATGGATTCGAGAAAATCTGAAACTGAATACCCCTTATGTAATCTTTGGGAAAACTAAATATTACAATGGGTTTAGCATGCCGCACCCAGAGATGGAATTGTTAAAGGAACATGAAGGCAATCTAAAAACGGTAATGCAGCCTATATATCCTTCAACCGAAAAATTATCCAATAAAGGGATCACAAACCGGGTAATGATGAAAATGATGCAACAACTATTTGTAGAAACTAAAGTGCGTTTTTATGATACTTTATCTAAAGAAATTCTAGATGAATTAAAATTGATTTCAAAGAGCGAAGCTGTATTCAATATTCATTTCCCTAAAAGCCAGGAGTTGTTAGCCAAATCACAGTATCGACTGAAGTTTGAAGAGCTATTTTATATTCAGTTACAATTAATAACTAAAAAACTAATCCGAAAACAAAAGATAAAAGGATTCCCATTTACAGAAGTAGGTAAGTATTTTAATGATTTCTATAATAACCACCTTCCATTCGAGCTAACCAACGCTCAAAAACGAGTGATTAAAGAAATTAGAAATGATATTGGTAGTAGTGCACAAATGAATCGCCTATTACAAGGTGATGTAGGATCAGGCAAAACAATCGTTGGATTAATGACGATGTTATTGGCAATCGATAATGATTTTCAGGCATGTCTCATGGCTCCTACCGCTATTTTAGCAAATCAACATTATCAAGGTATTATGGCGCTTACAAAGGATTTAGATATCAATATAAAGCTATTAATGGGGAGTTCTACTACAAAACAACGTAGAGTAATACATCAAGAATTAGAAGACGGAACATTGCATATTCTTATTGGTACACATGCCGTTTTAGAAGATAAAGTGAAATTCAAAAATCTGGGCTTGTCAATTATTGATGAGCAACATCGATTTGGCGTTGCCCAACGATCTAAACTATGGCATAAAAACAGCTACCCTCCACATATTTTGGTGATGACCGCCACACCTATCCCAAGAACATTAGCTATGAGTTTATATGGAGATCTGGATATATCTATTATAGATGAGCTACCACCTGGGCGAAAGGCAATTAAAACAGTACATCGATACGATAGCAACCGTCTTAAAGTTTTCAAATTCATCGAAGATGAAATAAAAAAAGGAAGGCAGATTTATATCGTATATCCTTTAATACAAGAGTCTGAAGCCATGGATTATAAAGATCTTATGGACGGATATGAGAGTATCGCCCGGTCCTTCCCTGCTCCAGAATATCAAATTTCTATCGTGCATGGCAAAATGAAACCTGCAGATAAAGATTATGAGATGGAGCGTTTTGTAAAAGGCGAAACACAAATCATGGTTGCTACAACAGTAATTGAAGTTGGTGTTAATGTTCCCAATGCAAGTGTTATGATTATTGAAAGTGCAGAACGCTTTGGGCTTTCGCAATTACATCAATTACGTGGACGGGTTGGTCGAGGTGCAGAACAAAGCTTCTGTATCCTAATGACTAGTTTTAAACTTTCCGCTGATAGTAAAATCAGATTAGAAACCATGGTACGAACCAATGACGGTTTTGATATTGCCGAAGTTGATCTAAAATTACGTGGCCCAGGAGATATCATGGGCACTCAACAAAGCGGGGTGCTAAATCTAAAAATTGCAGATATCGTAAGGGATAATGACATCCTAAAAACTGCCAGACACTACGCAATGAAGATCTTGAATGAAGATCCTTCATTAACCACAGAAAAAAACAAGGTTTTGTTGTACACTTATCAGCAAATGGCGAAACATAAGAATATCTGGAACTATATTTCTTAGTCAATAGTTTTTTATTTGTACATTTTTCCACTACCTTAGAATACCCCTATAAACTACACTCAGTTAAATAAAAATCAGTTGTTTACAAACAAAACAAGTAAAAAGTTTTGAGTAGATTAACACTAGTATTACAGCTAATGATTTAAAAACATTTAGCATGAAAAGATATACATCAAATCGAAGAAAAAGAAGCAAGCAAGTAAACAATAATGAGCCTTTTTTTCAGAAAAAATCGGAAAAAAACATTTTCAGTAAACCAGAAGAAAGTAATACAGGTTTTTTTGATAAAAAGAAGGGATTTTTCTTATATAGCACACCTAATAAAAAGGCATCAATTCAAAAGAAAAAAAATGGAGCCCTTCCCGAAGATCTTAAGACAAAAATGGAAGCATCGTTTGGGCAAGATTTTTCTAATGTGATGATTCAGAAGAATTCGAAAAAAGCCGTACAATTAAATGCGCTTGCATTCACACAAGGAAACAACGTACACTTTGCCCCTGGACAGTATAATCCTAACTCTGAAAATGGTCGCCAGCTTATTGGGCATGAGTTTGCCCATGTTGCTCAACAACGAAATGGAGTGGTACAACCAACAAGTGTAATGGGTAAAGGATTTACTTTAAACAAAAATAAACAGTTGGAAAATGAAGCAGATAGTCTTGGGAAAAAAGCAGTACAAGGTGAAGCCATAAATAAATATAGATCTTCTGGTTTAGGGAATCACAATTCTATGAATGCAACCCAGGCAAAAAGTAAGGTTATTCAAAGAACGGTAAAAACCTGGGGAGGAGAATGGGATACAACAAAATATAGCTTGATTACCCCTGCTGCTAAAGCAGGATTAAGAGGTGTTGATATCGATTTAAACTTTAAACCAGGAAAGAATGTAGATGCAGAGTTAATAGGTTTAACGCAGACTATTAAGTTTCGGAAATCAGGAAAGCCCTATTTTATGGGAGATGCAACCCGAAAAGATCATTCAATTAAATCTAAGGATGCTAAAGAAGTTGACGCTACAACAAAAGAAACTGATGAAGGTACTCATATAGATCAATTTAAATCTGAAACCAACCCTCTTTATGCCGTAACAGGATCAACAGATAAGGATAAAACCTTAGAGGACACAAAACCTGGGGCAACATGGGGGCAACATGGTTATAGATATTATGATGCCAGTAAAACCTTGAAAGAGAAGAAAGCAATCCTAAAAGATACTCCCAAAATTCATACGGCTTCAAAGGACTCTTTGCAAGTATTTGAAACCACTGCAGTTGCAATTAAGGGAAAACAAAAGGATTCATATTATGGCTCCGTATCCTGGGGATGGAAAACGGATAGTAAAGGTCTTTTCAAAAAGCTTCCACTACAAGTTGCTTCGCAAGGTGTACCAAGTTCTTCATTTCTTAAGGCGGCCGAGATCTGGAATGCTTCTAAAACCTCTAAAGGCAAAGACACCTTAAATTTACCTTCTAAAGATGTAAAATTAATTAGTAACCCAAAAGGAGTTAACATTGGTCCAGGACCTCTTTACACTTATCTCCCTAAGGGAACCAGAGTTGTTGAGACACCGGGTTTTCCTTCTATGGTTGAAACTTACATCAAAGTTATTGATGGTTCACATGTTGGAAAAACAGGCAAAGTAATGAATAGCGATTTAAGTGATGAAAGAAATTAATTTCATGAAATTTTATATACTTACCATTTTGATTTTGGTGATCAGTTGCTCAACAAAAACTTCTAAAAATATGAGTGCAGTATCTTTTGAAAATAAATTAGTTGAAATAGGTTACTCTGGGCTTTTTATGTTTGACAATGAAAAATTATCTGATAGTATTTGGAAAAATGGAGATAATCAAACACAACTTGAAGATGTAGTTGAAAGTTCATCAAGCTCGCTTCATGCAAAATTTTTGGCCGCAGAAATTCTGAGGCATCATGAAGTTAAGTTTAAAACTAAAAATACCGAAAATTTAGTGGAAGCGTATACCTATGCTTTAACGCATACCAGTTTAGAAAAAAATAATTCTGTTCAACTTAATGGCAACCTATGGGGGTTGCTTTATGATCATGATGACAGTGGGTACTTAGGTAAGCAACTAATTGCTTTTGGAGAATCTGGAATTTCACATTTAACAGAATTATTAGACCAAAATGGAAATATCACGTATGAAGGGTCTAAAGAAGCTACAATGGGTAATGCTTATCAATACCGAGTAAAAGATTTTGCTGCCTTTTATATCTCGAAAATTAAAAATATCCATGTAAAATTTTACCAAGATTTAGATTCAAGAGATCAAGAAATTAATCGGTTAAAAAAGTTTCTGAAGAGTGAGTAAAGTTAGTAAACCATTTCCCTTATTTTATAATATCTCGTCTAATAGCATACACTAATTCATCTTCATATTCTCCAAATTTGAAGAATGTTTTTTCAAATCGCGCTTCAAGTTTAAAACCCACTTTCTCTAATACCTTTTGCGAACCTATATTACTTCCAAATGGTCTGGCAAAAATTCTATTAATTTCTAAATTAGTAAAACCATATTCTACCATTTGTTTTATGGCTTTTGTCATAATTCCCATACCCCAAAATGGTTCTGCCAACCAATATCCGAGTTCTGCATTTTTACATTCTATATCAGATTGGGGCCGTAAACTAATTCCACCACAGGCCGCACTATCAAACTCTATAGCAAAATTATGTCCGGTTTTATTTTTGATTGTGAATGTTATAAAATTCTTACCATCTTGTTCACTGTACGGAAATGGAAACTGATTTGCTAAATTTCTGGCAATTTTATAATTATTAGCATACTGCACCAACCCATCAAGATCGTCCATCTTCCAAGGTCTTAATTTAATCTCCATAATAGCAAATTTAATACAACCTACACTGGTAGAATGAAATTCTTTATAAATCTTACAATCCCATTTTTTGAAGGACCCTTGACATCGGCATCGATAAGAATAAGGTCATCCTCTTTCTTTTTAAGATATATCCCACTCATAAAAACATCTATCAAATTTAATTCAGATTCAACATTAAACCTTGTATTCTTTTGCCAAGCAAGAATTCTACTTGTAGCCACACTTGCACCTGCATTAGAATGCCCCGTAGTTATAGGTTCTCCTTTAGTAATCAAAATCAATTTACCAGGGCCTTTTGCAGTTGTGAAAATCATACGACCAAATAGTAATGATGTTAATCTAAGACTCACTATTGCAGAGATAGTAATCCCCTCACTCATTCCTACAAAATTTCTGAAATGAAATACAACCTCCTCACCCTCCTTGATATCCCATTCTACGA
This sequence comes from uncultured Aquimarina sp., assembly GCA_947500545.1. Classification (GTDB taxonomy): domain Bacteria; phylum Bacteroidota; class Bacteroidia; order Flavobacteriales; family Flavobacteriaceae; genus Aquimarina. The sequence goes on from CANMSO010000001.1 coordinate 954,518, forward strand.
ACTCATGACTACCCATCGCTTTAAAATGCACCTCTTCTGGTCTGGATTTCATGACTACTTTATTCATTGCATAGTTTCGGGTAAATATTCTCGCCAAAACTGCAGCTTTCCATTGAGGTAGAGAAAACTTTGGTGCTCTCCCACTTGGTTCAAATGACCTTGATATATAATAATTCTCTTGATCAGCCTTGGGATCAATCGTATATTGATTTCCAAATTTATGCAAAGTCCCTTTAGAAGTATTTCCATCAGATTCTAATAGGGTAACATAGTTTTCATCATCTGAAGAAAATGCTACTCGTGAAAACACATATAAGAAACTTTTCAGGATTAAAAACCCAAAAGCTATATCTAAAAGGAGATTAATAAAGGTAATTGTATCAAAAGTGGATTGAATAGTGAATTTCAATTTTTGGGTAAACGAATCTATTTGTTCATTTATCGTATTGTTGATTCCCAAAGTGGATGCTTCGACTTCTTCTTGTGTTCCATTAGCAGAATTCTGAACCTGCCCCACTAAACTAACCAGCATTTCATTTCGTTGTACTACATAAGACTCATTTACGCTTCTTTTTGCACTATTCTTTGCTTGACAAGGAAAATTTAGTTTCCCCCAAAACCCACAATCTTCTTCTTTAAAAACTGGTGCCATTTCGGGTAATGTTGGTTTAAAGATACCCGCATAAACATTTGCTACTTCATCAGGCAATTTGTCTGTCTTATTTTTGACAATCCCATTAATTTGCCCTGTGCCGCTAAGTATAGCTTCTTGTATACATATTACCTCAGCTTCCATAGAAAACTCTAAATCTTTCTCAAATTGATCTCTTTTATATTTTCTACTCTCATCTGTAGACATGATAAAAGTTTGATCATAAATCTGATCAATCGATGCTTTATTCATTTTATTATTAAGGATTGCTCCCGGAATAATAAAAATCAATAATGGAGACCAATAAAGAAACGATTTTAATGTAAGACTGCCTGTACGTTTAAGTCCTGTTTCTCTAAAAATATTGATGTTTTGTTTAAATGCCAGATATAAGAACCTAATAAGTACTGAATAGGTAAGAAACAGAATAAGATGTTGAATATCCAATAAGATCCATATTATTATCAATGCTATAAAAAATGGGATAGAACGTAGATTTCCTTTAACAATGAAATAAAGAAATGCTATTTTATAGCAAAGAAAATGAAGGATACCAATTAGCGCTTCATGTTTCTCTAAAGCCATATCTCCAGAGCTACTAATTAGATGTATATACCCAGCAAAAAAGGCCGGTAACAGACCTAAGATTCGATAGTAATTTTTACCACCCATAACCAAAATTAATCCAATTGGGATTAAGTATAGTGGCATCGCGTATAACAGCTGAAATTCTTCATGAATTTGAAAACTGGTAATAGAAAAGCCAAAAATGGCAAAAAGAGAAAAATCTTCTATCGCGGGAAGTATCCCTATAAGTACAATTAACAGAAAAAGGTTAAGAGGCCCCTCATTTTTGAAGCGCTGTTTTAGTTGCTCAAGATTAATCATCCCCAGAGATTTGTGTTGGTTATTCTTATACAAGATAAGTAATTACTATTAAAATCCTATAGAAGAAATAGACCTCAACATATTATTCTCTAATTAAATGAGGTTGTAGTATCATATCAAAAAAAAGAATCATTTTTTAACAAAACGCTTTGTAACTTTTTCTTTTCCATTAAGTATCGAAATAAAATAAGTTCCAGGCTCTAAACTTTCTAATCCAACTTTATCCCCTTCTATAGTCCCAGATCGTATCGTTTTCCCAGATATATCGTTTATCATATAACTCGCTGTACTTTTGTTTGAAAAATCAACTTGAATATATTCATCTGCAGGGTTAGGAAATACTGTAACAGATAACTTTTGTTGGTTTTCTTGTAGTGATATATTGGCTCTTCTTTCTGAAGAAGCTGACTTCGTTTGAGTCCCGATAATATTAATGGTATAATCTTCTACTTCACCATAAGCAAAATCACTATTACATGCCACGGGAGAACCTTCGTACTGTATAGCTACACGCATACGAGTATTGCCTGGTCTCGCTGTATTCGGAATAAGGAATCTATAAGAAGTACTTTCTTCATATATTAAAGCTAATCCCGATACTACATGTTCTGATTCTTCAAAAATTTTGTTTTGATTAAAATCTATCCAAACTCCAAAACTTTCTTCATATGTCATATTAGCGAATCCAGCACTTAATTCAATCGTATTGGATGAACCAATAAGCAGGTTAGCAATTTTATCTGTATAATCATAATATCCTCCATCTGCACTTGAGGTATTACTAATTTCACCAATACCAACATAATCTATATGTTCAAATGTATCGTCAAAAGAAGATGCTGTACAATAGGAGATTACTTCTTCTGTAGTTGTAACGTAAAGAGGATCACTAAAATCTGAATAATTCCCCGACTTATCCAATATTACCATTCTAAATATATATGTTGTCTCTGGAGTTAAACCAAAAATAAGAGCATTCGTTTGAGTTCCCGAAAACCAGCCATATACATCATCATTCTGATACAGAATAAAACTATCAATATTCGCGCTGTTAATTGATGGAGTCCAAAAAAGCTCTAAATCACTTCCAGCGATATCTGATGCGGTGAAGCTATCTAATATACCGGGGGCTTTATTAGCACTTATATCATTTAAACACTCATACTTTTCAATCTTTGCATAACCGCTAATGCCAATACAAAATATTAATAAACATAAAACCTTATTCATGATTTACTTTTTTTAGTTCGATTCGGCGAAAGTAAAAATAAGTCAATGATAAAACAGTTCAGATTTTATTACTAGAGGCAAATGTTTTGTAAATAGCTTCATTATTAAATAATTAGGTATTTATTAGTATTTAAAAAAAGAAACCCCGCAAAATGCGAGGTTTCTTTTATATAAAATTTAATCAAGAATCTTATTTGATCATTACTTTTTCAGAAATACTTCGTCTACCATCAGAAACTGTAACAAAATACAATCCAGGCGCTAACCCGTCTAATGTAACATTATTTCGTGTTACTGTTCCAGACTTAACTACGTTACCCTGTAGGTTAGTCAAAACATAACTAGCTTTACGATCATCTGCCAAATTGAATTGAATAACGTTTTTAGCTGGATTAGGGAACGTTTTTAAATCAAATATTTTTCCTTCGTTACCTAATTCTCCATCTATTTTCATTTGAGATAATCCATTGGCTCTCGCAGAAGAACTAATATTTATAGTATAATCTTCTACTTCCCCATAACCAAATGTTTCACAAGCCGTTGGCGCTCCGTTCCATTTCATAGAAACACGCATTCTTGTATTACCAGAAAGCGCTGTAGAAGGCACTGTAAAGTTATATGATAAATTACCAGAGTTTGAAGTAGATCCTGTCACAACTTTCTCTGATGATTCAAAGGTTCCGTTTTTATTAAAATCGATCCAAACTCCCCAATGTTCTGTATAAGATGCACTTCTGAAACCAATACTTAATACAATAGTATTGGATCCATATGATACATTTCCTATTTGAGTTGTAAAATCCCCATAACCTCCATTTGCTACAGTAGCATTTGAAATTCCGCCAAGTCCAACAAAATCAATATATTCATAACTAACATTGTTTCCTTTTGAAGAACAATAAGTAAGTACAACATCTTGAGTAGTAACATTTATAGCGTTACTAAATGCTGAAGTATTTCCGGAAGCATCATATGCATTTACTGTAAATGTATAACCAGTTCCAGGGCTTAAACCAGAAACATCATAATTAATGCCTGAAGTTGCTACTAAGAAAACACCATCTTGATAAACATTATAACCAACTACGCCAACATTATCAGTAGATGAAGACCATGATAAGCTTGTATTTGTTTGTCCTGTGTTAGAAGCAACCAGATTGGTAGGCACTGTTGGTGCTTGAGTATCTGTAGTCGCCAATGTTGTTACACTAATAGAATTGCTTGAAGCTGATGTATTACCCGAAGCATCATAAGCATTTACTTCAAAAGCATAAGTCGTTCCCGCGGTCAAACCAGAAACATCATAACTAGTTCCTGAAGTTGCCACTATGAAAGTACCATTTTGATAAACATTGTATCCAGCAACACCAACATTATCTGTAGAAGAAGACCAGGATAAGCGTGTATTTGTTTGTCCAGTATTAGAAGCAGCCAAATTTGCAGGTATTGTTGGAGCCTGTGTATCTGGACTAGTTCCTCCTCCATTGAAAGTGTGACTTCCCAAGTCATCAAAAGTATTTTGAGCATATGAATCCCACTCTGCTGTAGTATAGGTCGAATTAGGTGAAGATATATCTCCCTTTCTTCTTAATGTAACGTCCTTTGCAAAATTTGAAGATCCACCATTAAAAGTTCCGACAATATCAATCAAAACATCATTTTTGAATAATCCTACAGGGTCATTACCATTAAAACTCATTGCTCCAGAACTGGATGTAATATCCGCTACATTCTTAATAGCCGTAGATGCTGAACTATTTGCAACCACATAAACATCATTATTAGCCAATGTTCCAGAAAGGTTAAGCGTACCCGACCAAGCTCCGGCTCCATTGGTTTGTCTTTTAATAGAGTACCCAGAAAGATTTACTGAAGCGCCTGTATTGTTTGCTATCTCCAAGGCTTTATTATTAGAAGAACCTTCTATATATTCAGAAAAGAATAGTGCATCTGCTACACCACCTCCGCCTCCAGAAGTATTATCTTGAGTTGTTACATTAATTATATTACTAGCGGCAGATACATTTCCCGCAGCATCTCTTGCTTTTACAGAAAAAGTATAGCTTGTATTTGCTGTTAAACCAGCTACGGTATAGTTTGTTGATGCTGCGGATCCTATAAACCCTCCATCTTGATATACAAAATATCCCGTCACTCCTACATTATCACTTGATGCATTCCAAGATAGTACCGTTGATACTTCTGTAGTACTATTTGCTACTAGACTTGATGGAGCTGCTGGTACTATTGTATCGGCACCACCACCAGTATTACCAAATCTATCTTCGGCTTGAGGGCCTCCCCAAATCTGCGTTGCAAATGCTGGATTATCAATAAAAGGATTTCTGTTACCTTGTATATTTTCTAGCAATGGATTACGTTGTAATTCCAGTTGTGAAACAGGGTCTTCTGCATTCCACTCCAAAAATAACTGAAGCATATTTGCGTCATTTGCAGAAACAGTTCCTACTCCTACATTTGTAGGTAAGCAACGATTACTATAACGTATATAAACATACATCATCATACGTGCAACATCTCCTTTCCATTCATCTCCTGGATACCAGTGTCCTTGAGACGTAGGTCCAGAATTTCCAGAACCATCAGCAAATTTTCTACTTCCTCTAGACGAGTTACGTTGCACATCTGTAGGTCTTAAATGATGTGCATCTGCACCAGGCCCTTCTGTACCCAAATTTGGGTTACCTAAAGACTTAGGGTATGTATGTTCTCTGTTCCAATCTGTAGAGCCTCCCCCATTATTATCAACTCCTCTGGTTCTATCGGTAGTAGAATTTCCATCTGTATCACTATATCCATAAAGTAAAATCACTTTTGATGGATCATTTATATCTAAATCTGTTTGTTTTAATGTTTCCCATACTCCTGGTGTATAGGTAAGAAAAGTAGTATGTGTATTGGTAACTTTGGTCCCCAGTTCACTTTTTAAGGCATCCCCGGATAAATTAAGATTAACGTCATTGTAATACGTTGGCACTTGACTATACCCAATAGCGGATATAATCAAAGCGAATAGTAGTAATTTTTTCATTGTTGTGTTGTGAGTTAGTATATTCCGCTTAAATTAACTGAGCCGAAGCTAAAATTATTTTACCAAAAATACCAGAGTCAAATGTTACTAAATGGTTATGTACTATGTTGATAATCCAACATTTACATACATTAACCAGTATAAAATATTAAGTATTAGAGGTTTACAAATTTTAACAGTTGTTAATAAGTTATTTCTTACACAGACTATCAGAATTATACTTCTTTTTACACTTTTCACCGTTGATAAACATCAATTTTAACAAATACAAAAACACCGTACTTATTCTGTGGTTTTTAATCAATTGATTCACAATAATTTACATTAAATTTAAGTGCCAACTTAAATATATTACACAAAATGAAAAAAATCTTAAACCTAACTGGGGTTCAAAAGCTAAGTAAAGAACAACAAAAACAAGTTAAAGGAGCGTTCTTTAGAGCACCTTGTTGTCCATCTGGCAGTGGTTGCCTTGTCAATTGGGGTGGTCAACCTTCCTGTGAACCAGGATACTGCGACCGATGGGGACGCTGCATATTTTTGTAAAAATAGATTGAAGTGCTAACCTTTAATATTACACACAATGAAGAAAATTTTGGAATTGAACGGGGTAAAAACACTAAGTAGAGAACAACAAGGACAGATCAAAGGGGCTATGGGGCACATAAGTTGTTGTCATCCAAACCCCAGAGGCGGTGGTAGAGATTGCCGCATTACTCTTCCAGGCGGATCCAGTTTCTGTGAACCAGGTAGATGTAGACAATATGGAGGAGGCTGCATATTTTACTAGTTAAACTCTCTAAAACCTTTTAAAAAGGTGAACCACCGTGGTTCACCTTTTTTTATACATCTATATGATAAATTGTTTTCCTATTTAATTTAATTGGAAAGCAACTCAAAAGATTGATTAGCAATCTCTACTTCTTCATTAGTAGGAATTACTAGTATTTTTACTTTTGAAGATGATAAACTAATATCTCTCGCCTCTTTTGATCGAATACCATTCTTTTCTTTATCCAACTCAACCCCTAAAAAGTCCAAGTCTGTACATACCAAATTTCTAATTACATCAGAGTTTTCTCCAATTCCTGCGGTAAACACAATCGCATCCAATCCATTCATCACTGCTGAATAAGAACCTATAAATTTCTTGATCCTATATGCGTTCATTTTTAATGCTAATCTACAATCAGCATTTCCTTTTTCGGCTTCAGATTCAATATCCCGTAGATCACTATACCCTGTAAGTCCAAGCATTCCACTTTCCTTTTGTAAAAGTGTATTTACTTCATCTAATGAATATCCTAAAGAATTTACCATGTAAAAGATCACAGATGGGTCGATATCTCCTGATCGCGTTCCCATAATCAATCCATTCATAGGAGCAAAACCTAAAGTATGATCTATACTCTTACCATCTTTCACTGCAGTCATACTACATCCATTACCTAGGTGGATTGTTATTATCTTAGATTTTTCCTTTTTCAGAAATTCAATAGCCTTTCCCGAAACATATTTATGGCTGGTTCCGTGAAAACCATATACTCTTATCTTGTTTTCTTCCAAAAAGACATTAGGAATAGCATATTTGTATGCTTCTACAGGAATTGTTTGATGAAAGGCTGTATCAAATACCGCCACTTGCTTTGCTACCGGAAAAATCTCTTCAGATACCAAAATGCCTTGTAGGTTGGCTGGATTATGCAAAGGTGCTAATGCTGAAAGTTTTTCTATCTTTTGTTTTACTTCTTCTGTGATTCCTACTGTTTCTGCAAAAGTACTACCACCATGCACAACTCTATGACCTACAACTTGAATTTCTGAAGCAGATTGTATCACTCCTACTTCCTTACTCATCAAATATGAAGCTATTAATTGCAAACCATCTTTATGATTATCTATACTATCTACCTTTTCTATCTTATTTGTGTCTGTATTATAGCTAATTTTGGCATTTTCTAAACCTATGCGTTCTACCATTCCTGAACAAACAACATTAGCTTCTGGCATTTGAAATAGTTGGAACTTTATAGATGAACTTCCTGAGTTTAATACAAGTATTTGCATATTCTTTTTTTGTCTTTTTATAATCCTTGAGCCTGAATTGCTGTAATAATAACAGTATTATATACATCGTCAACAGTGCATCCACGACTTAAATCATTAACCGGTTTATTTAGTCCTTGCAGCATAGGTCCGATAGCCAATGCTCCTGTTTCTCGTTGAACTGCTTTATATGTATTATTTCCTGTATTTAGATCAGGAAATATCAATACACTGGCTTGCCCTGCTACATTAGAATCCGGAAGTTTACTTTGGCCAACTCTCATATCTACAGCTGCATCATATTGTATAGGGCCTTCAATTTTTAGGTTAGGACGTTTTTCTTTTACAATTGCCGTTGCTTCTCTAACCACCTCTACATCAGCACCCTTTCCGGAATCGCCTGAAGAATAAGATAACATTGCAACTTTCGGTTCAATTCCAAAGGCCGCCGCAGATTCTGAAGATGAAATTGCAATTTCTGCCAGCTCTTCTGCATTAGGATTTGGGTTTATTGCACAATCACCAAAAACTGAAACACGATCCTCTAAACACATAAAAAATACTGAGGAAACGACTTTGACATTTGGTTTTGTTTTAATAAACTGCAATGCTGGTCTAATCGTATGTTGTGTTGTATGCACTGCCCCAGAAACCATACCATCTGCATGACCCTTATGGATCATCATCGTTCCAAAATAAGACACATCTGCCATCATATCTTTGGCCATATCATGATTTACATTTTTATGCTTACGCAATTCATAAAATGTATTTACATAGTCATCATAAAAAGGTGACTCAGTAGGAAAGACAATGTTTACCTTATCAAAATCGATAGGGATATCCAGTTTTATTGCTTTACTTTTAATTTTCTTCTCATTTCCAATTAAAGTAATATCCACCACATTTGAAGCTAATAATCTAGATGTAGCTCTCAAAATTCTCTCATCAGATCCTTCGGGAAGTACAATATGCTTCTTATGTTGTAACGCTCTCCTTAGCAAGTTGTACTGAAACATACGAGGTGTTAAGCCTTCAGATTTGAAAGTAATTAACTTATCAGCAAGACGATCTTCATTTACATATTTTTCAAAAGTACTTATAGATGTATCTATTTTTTGCAAGTTATCCACATAAATTCTAGATCTAATTGCTCCTATTTGATTTGTTATTGAAAACGTACCACTAGGTACAGATATAATTGGAAATGATAACGAAACTCCTTCTATAAGTTTTAATATTGGTTTTTCTGGAATAATTCCTCCGGTAAGGATTATTCCAGAAATCTTTGGATAATTATCTGAAATATTTGCTTGTAATACTCCAAGAATGATATCAGCACGATCTCCTGGGGTTATTACCAAACTATTATCTTTTAGATGCGTAAGATAATTACGCAATTGCATGGCACCAACTCCAAAGCTTCCTGCCTGATTGTTCAAAAACTCCTTACCAAAAAGTATAGTGCCATCAAGTTCATTTACAATTTCTTTTATTGTTGGATTAATAAGGGAGTTCACCTTTGGTATTATGATCCTGTCAACATTATCCCCAAAACTTTGTTGAAAAGCGGCTTCTAATTTTTCTTCACAACCTGGAGTTACTTTGTTAGAAACCATTGCCAAAACTTCAACATCCTTACCATTGAAAGTGTCAAAAGCTAATTTTAGATTACCTACAATCTCCTCATTTTTCTTGTCAATACCGCTAGAAACAATTACCGCAGGGATACCTAAGTTTTTTGCAATAATTACATTGATATCAAACTCTATAATTGTACCTTCATCAGAGAAATCGGTACCTTCTACTAATATAAAATCGAACTTTTCCTCTAGGTTCTTATATTTTCGAATGATTTCATCAATAATTTCACCTGATTTACCTTGATTGTATTTCTGTAATACTTCGCTCCTGGTAAAAGCATAGGCTTTTTTGAAATTGATATCTAACTCAAAATGGGATATTACGGTATTGATATGATTATCTACTTCACCCTCTTTAGGGTCATCAATAATGGGTCTGAAGTATCCTACCCTGGCAACCTTACCAAGAAGCATACGCATCATACCTAAAACTACAATAGACTTACCACTATTAGGCTCAATAGTAGCAATATAAACAGCTTTGCTCATGTACATGAATTTGGTTAGCGCAAAGATACGCCAATGCACTAATTTAACATAAAATTACAAGGCAATAAAACATCTTTATACCAGACTATTATAATATTAACATTTTCGTTTTAAAATCAATAAAAAAAGGTTCAGAAAAACTCTAAACCTTTTAATAATTACTTTTAATTTTGACTTCTAGTTGATGTCTTCACCTTTTTTTAGTTTTTCAAGTGCTCCCGTAAGTCTTGGCTTAAATCTTTCTGGTGCATTTGTCATCGCAACATTTATAGATTTAATAGCATTTTTATAATCTCCTGTTGCAGAATAGGCTCGTGCTAATCCAAAATTAGATGGCCAGGCTCCATTATTATTTTTTACATTATTTTTTAGAATTACCAGAGCCTTGTCTTTTTGTCCTTGACCTATAAGTCCGGTTCCTAATTGATACACCTGAGAGGCCGTACCTAATTTGGCAGCTTTATCAACGAGCGACATTGCGTCATCCATTTTACCTTGTTTTGCAAGTATTCTAGATTTAAGCGAAAGGTTTGAAAAAGTCTCTTTACTAAAGAAAGCCCCACTTATTGACGCATTTACCCATTCGAGTGCTTGATCCAACTCTCCAGCATTAAATGCATAATTAGCTGCGCTATCCCAGTTTGACTGTGTAAAACCAGGTGAGTTACGAAGGTCACTTTTAATTCCCTTCATCACAATATCTTTTACATTAACTTCAATCTTAAAAGGTATTTCTTTTTTCTCCCATCGTAAAGCAGCAATCGTGCTATTAGCTTCATATCTTGGAAATAAAAAAGTTAATGTTTCTGTATGTGGTATGTCATTAGTTTTTACATCTACGCGTAATGCATCATCTTTTTCATCATAGAAGTAACTTCCCCATGCATTAGCATCTTTAGAAAATATTATGGTGGCGCCTTCATCTTCCTTAACAGCAATATGAAGACCATATTTACCAGCTTTGATATCTTTTCCTTCTACTTTTACATCATGGGTAAATTCTATCGTAGAATTTGCATTAGCTCCCGCTCTCCAAGGAGCTGCGGTTGAGGTTCCAAAACCAAGATTGTTATATCCATAAGGGACTAATTTTCCCCAAATTTCACGTTCTTTTACACTCGGTCGACCATAATCAATGGTGATGTTGGTGATTCCTACACGTTGCATTACTTGTGCTCGTTGACTTCCTTCGGGTGTTTTAAGCTGTGCATTTGCTTGTGTAGAAAATAGCAGCATTGCCCCCGCAATGCATGCGACTAAGGGGTTGGATTGTTTCATGACTGACATTTTTGAATTAATTATTATCACTAAAAAGAAACCATATCTGATTTCTGACCATAACAATGTAGTATGTAATCATTAATCCTAATGTTACTGTAGTGTTAAACTCAAATAAAAAGTCACAATTGATTGTTAAACGGGCTTATTCCTTTAACAACTGGTTAACAAAACCCTCGAACTCAGTCTTAAACTCAACATATTTCTGCCCGGTAGCAGGACCATTAAAACCTGTATGTATCTTGCGTACTTTTCCTTTTTTATCAATGAAAACCGTTGTTGGATATGACAGTACATGATTGAGCATAGGGAGTTTTTCCTGTGCTTTTTGCTTATCCGAAGTTCCGTATTGAGCAAGTAAAACAGGATATTCTACATTTAACTTATCTTGTAAACGTTTTATAGATTTAATCGCTTTCTCAGGAGTTCTGGCATATTCAAAGGCCAGTGCGATAAACTCCACATCTTTTTCTTTATTACGATTAAAGAAATCTACATAATATTTTGTTTCATCCATACAATTTGGACACCAAGTTCCCATTATCTGCACAATTACCACTTTGTCTTTAAATCGATCATCTACTAGAGAAACTTGCTTACCATCAACATCTGGAAAACTAAATTCAAAAGTATCATAACCTTCTTTTAGAAAAGTTAATGAATCTTCTGATGGTAATTCGTAAGACTCATTTCTTTTTGCCGTAAATGGTTCTTTCCAATGATTTCCAGAATAAAAATAACCATTAATTAGGGTATCTGTAACGGTGCCTGTAAATAGAAAAGCATGTGCTCCATCAAAAGTAGATAGCTGTAGTCCATTGTTATTAATCACCCCTTCCAAATATCGATAATCCCCCGTTGTTGTTCTAAAGGTTCCTGTAACAACATTTCCATTCTGCTTAAAAACACCCTTAGCAATATATCTATCTTCATCACTATCTTTACTAAAAACCGTTTCCCAATTACCAGTTATATCGTAAGAAGGCTTAGAATCAATACCAAACCTGTCTTGTTCACCATATTTTGCAGTAAAAGGTACTACTCTATCTAAACTTTGTTTGATAAAACTTCCTGAGATAGTTGCAGAATCTATAAATTTTGCAGCAACGTACCCCTCAAACACAGGAAATTTAATTTTTATAGAATCTCCATTAATCTCAATCTCATCTACATTAATGGTTTCTTCGGCATTAAATATTTTTAATGTTTGATCATCCATAACTTCGAATAAAAAAGGAAGTTGCTCATCATCCTGAAGACTAAGCGTTGCACGCCACGGGCCGCTTTTAAAATCAATCTTATTCAATGTTTCTTCTTTTTTACAAGAAATGAACAAAGTCAAAACAGCAAGTAATAAAATATATTGTTTTTTCATATCATTTATAAAAAAGCCTGAGAAACATTGTATAGTTACCAGGCTTTAGCATCTTTGTTAGTATAGTTTTTAATGTCTTTTCTCCTTAATTATAGTAGAGTCATTCGATTTTTTCAGCTTTTGTTTCGAATTAGTTTTGATATCTTTATTTTTCTGCTTTTTCTTATCTTTCTTTGATTCAACTTCATTCAATACTGGTTTTCCTTGCTCATCAAAATAAGGTCTAAATCCTACTTTTTCTTGAGAAATACCCTTTTTATGGGTTTTAGAAGGCGATGAAATTGTTTTTTTTCTGTTCTTTACTACATTTTTATCTTTTCCTTGTTTTTCAATCTCTTTCATATTAAGCTGATCCTGAGCGCAGACAATATCTGTACTAAAAAACATAAGTACAAAACCTATTAATATATATTTGAGGCTATCCATATTTCAAATCTTAAAATTTTATCAAAAATACTAAAAAGAATGATCTCTCATTAATACTTCAACACTTACTGATCATCAGAATAGACTTTATCAAGTTTTTCTTTTCCTTCTTTGATCTTTTTCTTTCCTTTTGTTAAAGATTCTTCAAGAGCCTTCAATTTCTCCTCAGCTTTAGCAATTTTAGCTTCCTTTTCTGCAATTTCTTCAGGTGTAAGAGCATCGTCTCCTTTCTTTTCTTTTGATTTTGCCAGGCGTTCTTTTGCTGCAGCTATTTTTTCTTTACCCTTCAGAATTTTAGATTCATTTTTTTCGAACATCTCACTACGTTCTTTTGCCTTGTTCTTTGCTTCTTCTGCCCTGGACATTCCAAACTCCTTACCTTTCAGCCCTTCTTTATTTTTACCATAAGCTTTGCTTTTTGCTTCTTTTTCGGTCTTTTTAATGGCTTTCTCTGCTCTCTCTTCTTCTTTTTCAGTCTTTTTCTCAGCTTTTTCTTTTCTATCTTCTATCTTACTCTTTATTTCTTCTTTCGCTTCTTTAGTCTTTTCTTTTGCATTTTCTCTTGCCTCTTCTGCCTTGTTCTTCGCCTCTTCTCTTGCTTCTTCTGCTCTTTCTTTACCCTTTTGCTTTAATTCTTTAGACGTTTCTTTCCCTTCTTTTTTCTTTTGTGCAACTTTTTCTTTTGCATCTTGAGATTTACCTTGAGCATAAGTCATCTGACTTGTAAAGGTGAAAATTATTATAAATACAAATGTCAATCTAATTAGTCTCATGATTCATTTCTATTAATATTAAACAAATTGTTATTACGGGTATGTAACGGTTTATGAGTACCCCAAATCAGATATTATCTAAATCTTCTAAAGAATCTTCTAATTCCTTGGCCTTGGTTTCGACCTCTTCTGTGACCTGATCCAACTCAGATTCGACAGCTTCAATTTTCTCAATTGCAGCTTTGGTCTCTTCTTCTTCTTTCTTTTTATCTGTACAAGAAACAATACCAAGAATAAACAATAAGGTAAATAACTTAAAAAGTGTTTTCATAATTATAGTTTGTTAGTATATCCTTTAATAAAGATAATATAATTTTATTTGAGATAACCTTTTATTCCTGTTTGTAACCTCTATCCAATATATTATCTTTACCGATTGAATTAAGAAAGATCACAAATGAAAATTTCATATAACTGGTTAAAACAGTTTATTAACCTTGATTGGGACGCAGAAAAAGCAAGTGAGTTACTTACAGATTTAGGTCTTGAGGTAGAGGGAATAGAAACCTATCAAAGTGTAAAAGGCGGCCTTGAAGGTGTCGTAGTAGGACAGGTGTTAAATTGTGAAAAACACCCTAATGCCGATAAATTAAAGATTACAAAAGTGGATCTGGGAAATGGTAATCCTGTCCAGATAGTATGTGGTGCACCAAATGTAGCCGCTGGTCAAAAAGTACCCGTAGCTACCATTGGAACCAAGCTATATGATGAAGAAGGAAAGGAATGGAAAATCAAAAAAGGAAAAATTAGAGGTGAAGAAAGTCATGGTATGATCTGTGCCGAGGATGAATTAGGACTTGGAAAAAGCCATGATGGCATTATGGTTCTTGACTCTAATATTTCTGTGGGGACCAAAGTTTCGGAGATTTTTGATATAGAAAATGATCAAATTTTTGAAATCGGACTTACTCCAAATCGTGCAGATGCCATGAGTCATTGGGGTACCGCACGTGACCTGAAAGCGGGATTAATGCAGAAGGATATCAACATAGAACTTATTACTCCTTCTGTAAGTAGTTTTAGAGTTGAAAATAGAGTAAATAAAATTGATATTGAAGTCAAAGATGCAGATCTGGCTCCAAGATATTGTGGGGTAACTATTTCTAACATCAAAGTGAGTGAGTCTCCAAATTGGCTACAACATAGACTTAAGGCTATTGGAATTACTCCAAAAAACAATGTAGTAGATATTACAAATTACGTGTTACATGAATTAGGGCAACCCCTACATGCATTTGACTCTGACTACATTGAAGGTGATAAAATTGAAGTAAAAAGATTAGAGAGCGGCACTAAGTTTACTACTTTGGACGAAGTAGAACGCGAATTACACGCTGAAGATCTCATGATTTGCGACGGAGTAAAACCACTTTGTATTGCAGGTGTATTTGGAGGTATAAACTCTGGTGTTACAGAAACTACAACATCTATTTTTCTTGAAAGCGCGTATTTTAACCCTGTAAGTGTTCGTAAAACTGCAAAGCGTCACGGATTAAATACTGATGCCTCCTTTAGATTTGAACGAGGTATTGATCCTAATGTAACAGAGTACGCATTAAAAAGAGCAGCCCTTCTTATACAGGAACTAGCTGGAGGAGTTATTTCTAGTGAGGTAATAGATTTGTACCCAAAGAAAATTGAAGATTTTCAGGTGTTCTTGTCATACGAAAATGTTACTAAACTAATTGGCGAGGAACTCCCACAAGAAACTATAAAAAGTATTCTTTCTTCCCTAGAGATTAAAGTGAATAGTGTAAATGAAATTGGTATTGGATTGACTATCCCTGCCTATAGAAATGATGTACAAAGAGAAGCTGATGTTATTGAAGAAATTCTAAGAGTTTATGGATATAATAATATTGGTTTTACGCAAAAATTAAATGCATCAATATCGGCTATAGATAAGTTCTCTGATCATACTGTACAAAATACAATATCAAACCAATTGATTGGTCAAGGTTTTAATGAGATGTTGGCAAATTCATTAACTTCACCAGAGTATATAGACTTAAGTGATCAATTGAAGTCTGAAAATAATGTTGAAATGCTAAATCCACTAAGTAACGATTTATCTGTGTTAAGACAATCGCTACTTTTCTCTGGTTTAGAAGCTGTTTCATATAATATCAACAGGAAGCGAGCTGATCTCAAACTGTTTGAATATGGTAAGACTTACCATGATTATAATGGTGAAAGAATTGAGAATAAGCACTTAAGTATAGTCATATCAGGTAATAGAGCTAAGGAAAGTTGGAAAACAAGCCAACAGACTAGTGATTTCTTTTATTTAAAAGGTATTGTAGTATCTGTTTTAGATCGTTTAGGGTTAACAAAACTAAAAACCTCACCAATTAAAAATGATCTATTTTCTGAAGGTTTATCTTTTGCTATTGGCAAAGCTAAATTAGTAGACTTTGGGATTGTTAAAAAACCTATTTTAAAGCATTTTTCAATTTCGCAGGAAGTATTGTATGCTGATTTTAACTGGGACACAATCTTAGAATATGCAAAACATAATAAAGTTAGGTATACTGATATTCCAAAATTTCCTGAAGTAAGAAGAGACTTTGCTCTTTTGCTTGACGAAACTATAAAATTTGAGGAAATTAATACAATTGCTAGACAAACGGAAAAACTACTCTTGAAAGAAGTGAGTTTATTTGATGTCTATCAAGGAAAAAGCTTACCAAAAGGAAAAAAATCATATGCCGTTAGTTTTACTATTCAGGATGAAAATAAAACACTTACAGATAAGCAAATTGATAAAATTATGAACAAGTTGCAACATAATTTTGAAAGTAAATTAGGAGCTGAACTTAGATAAATAAAGTTATATGTAATTTACAAAGCATATCTTGTCTGTTTAATTTTAAAATAACAATCAATTTATTGAACAAATTAGCGATAAAGTGTATTTTAATACGTTTTGGTAGTACCAAAACGTTTTTTACTAATCTAAACCCCCTCATAAACATGAGAAAAATCTATCTCTTATCTACTTTTGTAGTTCTAACAATTACATTTGGATTTTCACAAGAAAAACTTTGGGAAATCGATCTCAAAGAAACACTTTACGAAGTAGGTTGGATTAAACAATCCAACGATGGTTTAATAATAGCTTCTGGAGCAAAAGGACTATTAGCTATGAACAATACTACCGGAGAAACTATTTGGCACAATAAAGAACTTAAAGGGATTGACAAAAATACTTTCCTAACTATAGATGGGTTACCTCTTTTTTATGTTGAATATGTACCATTGGCAGGAAAAACAAGAGGAATCATAATTAACTCAAGCAATGGAGATGTAGTTTTTGATACAAAGGATGAAGGCTATAGAATCAAAGAATTTACTATGTTACCAGAAAATGGTATTATTCTTTTTGAGTTGACCAAAGACAAGGAGCGCTACTTAATGAGCTTCAGTCTAAAAACCTGGAAAAAAGAATGGCTAACTCCAATGGGAGAAAGTAAAGGTCTTATTAAGAGTCTTATCACAAAAAGAAGCTTTATAGATCATGGACCATATTTCAATAAAGAGAATAATTTAATTGTAGGTATAAAAAATGAAATATTTACTATTAATGGTTCTAATGGTGAAATCGTTTGGCAACATGAGGCTGATAAAAAAATCAAAGCCTTAGTCTATTCCCAAGTCAATAACAGCTTATATTTAGGTATAAAAAAATCAAAAAAATTAACGGTCCTTGATCCATCCAATGGAAGTGACATTACTCCGGGTAAATTAAAACTAAGAGGAACATTAATTGATGTACGTCCGGATGAAGCAAATAATTTAATCTTAGTAGAAACCGAAGGGTTTAATATTATTGACCCAACTACCAATGAGTTTAAATGGAAAAAGAGCTTTAAAATAGATTATCTTGATGAAGTAATTCCTCATCAAAAAGGTTTAATCGCAATTGGTAAAGACGAAAAAGACGGAACCATATCCTTGGTAAATGAACAAGGAGAAAAAATCTGGACTAGTAAAGTAAAAGGATATTCGTATTATGTGACTCCAACAGACAAGGGTGTAATGTATGTATCTACAGAAAGATCAAATATCCTTGATTTTGAAAAGGGAAAAGATGTTTGGGATAAAGATGTTAAATTCAGATCAATACCCGCTGTCACTTATGACGAGAAAGAAAACAAAGTAATACTTTTTGAAAATAAAAAGGGATACAAATTTGATCTTCAATCAGGAAAAATTGATTTATTCGCTGAAGATGTACTACTAGAAGACGTAAAAAAGAAAACTCCTCTTTTGGCAGAGTATGTACAAGATGGGGGTTACCTTTTATACACTGGTCAGCATTTATCTTTACTATCTTCTTCTGGTGATTTGAAATACACTAAATATTATGAACCTGCGTCAGACCTTAAAGGTTTTATTGCTCTTGCCGAAACTGGATTAGCAATCGCCGGGGTGGATTTAGATATAAGCGGGTCAATGGAGAACATTAGTCAACTCTCTGCATTATCTAGTGGTGCATATATTGGATCTAAAGATCAAACCGATGGAACTACAACAGAGTCTGTCGTGGCAGGTTTATATGTTGGTGATGAACAAAATATGGCTACTGTATTTGAAATTACCAAAACTAGGTATTCGAATTCAAAAAGTATTAAAAGTCATAAATTCGTTGTTACTAAAATAAAAAGTGAAACGGCTCCTACCAAGCACGCTATATATATGATTAATAAGAAAACTGGAGCAACTGATAAACAAATTGACCTTTTAGATAAAACTCCCAATTATTTAATTGACGAGATCGATGATGTAATTTTTATTAATGAAAAGAACCATCTTATATCTTCCTATAAATTTTAAATCTGATTAATATCAGACATAATTTTAAAAGAGGCTGTTTGTTTAACAGCCTCTTTTTTTATTCCTCAAAAAGTTATATTTATGCTGTAAGACCAAATAAAATAGATAAATGACAGATAGGTGACACCTAAATGTCGTAGTAAAAACAAAGAGCTATTGATAGCTTTGCTCTAAACAAAATTATAAAACTATGGAAGATCAATCAATAGCAAAAAATTTAATTTATCAAAGAAAGTTAAAAGGGTACTCTCAAGAAGAGCTTTCAGAAAAAACCAGAGTTACAATTCGCACTATACAACGAATAGAAAAAGGAGAAGTTAATCCACATCTACAAACTATAAAACTTTTAGCAGTCGCTCTGGATATAGAAGTTGAGGATCTTATAATCCTGGAAAATCCTAAGGAAGAAGTAATACAAAAAAAATGGCTCTTATTGATGCACAGTATACCTATACTTGGATTCGTTATTCCCTTATGTAATATATTAATTCCTCTATTTCTTTGGATACATAAAAGAGAAGATAATAGTATTTATGACACTCATGGGAGAGCTGTTGTAAATTTTCAAATTACCATGACAATTCTATATGTACTCTCATTAATTGCACTTATAACTATTGAAGGTGTTGGCTTTTTTATATTTATAGCGGTAATACCATATACAATCATTGTCATGATTTTAAATGTAATCTCTGCAATTAACTCACAAAAATGTTATTATCCGTTGTCAATACCTTTTTTAAGAAGGAGTAAAAACAAAAGCTTAAAGATCATGGCAGTTATGACCATTTTTATTTCCTTAATGATGAACAGTTGCAATACAATATCACCTGATCATAATATTACAAGATTAGACGGTTCCACAATAACCAAAGATTCATTAACTTCAAAAATCCAACAACTTATTACAGATGCAAATGTACATGGAGCAGCAATAACTGTCTTAAATGATAACGCTATAAAGTATCAGAGAGTTTTTGGTAATAAAAACTTTGAGAAAAAAGAACCACTATCGGACTCCACAAATATGTATGGAGCCTCTTTTAGTAAAGCCGTTTTTTCTGTACTTGTAATGAAACTTGTTGAAGAAAACATTATTGATTTGGATACTCCTTTAGAATCCTATCTTCCAAAAAAAATATATACTTATGAATCCCAGACTAGATGGCATGATGATTTTTCAGCACTAAAAACCGATTCGTTATATCATAAAATTACTGCACGTATGTGTCTTGATCACACTACTGGTTTTTCAAATTGGAGATGGGATGAATCTGACCACAAATTAAGGGTGAATTTTGAACCTGGAACTCGTTACAGTTATTCTGGAGAAGGTTTTGTTTACTTACAGGTAGTCCTTGAAAAACTCCTTAATAAAAGTTTAGAAGAACTGGCTCAAGAAAAAATATTCACACCACTAGATATGAGGCACTCTAGTTATAAATGGAATAGCGTATTTGAAAATAATTTTGCTTATGGTCACTCTAATGTGGGAAAATTATATCCAAAAGATATTGATAATGAACCAAGAGGTGGAAGTACTCTAGAAACTACATCAGCCGATTATAGCAAATTTCTGGAGGCTGTTTTACAGAAAAAAATAATAACCAAAGAGTCTTGGAATGAACTTTTTAGACCTCAAATAAGAATCCGATCTATTATGCAATTTGGTCCTTTATCAAAGAAGGATACCACATTAAACGACAATATCAAATTAAGTTATGGTCTTGGCTGGGGGTTATTAGAATCTCCTAAGGGTATTGGTGCTTTTAAAGAAGGGCATACTGATGGATTTGAGCACTACTCTATTGTATTTCCAGCAGAGGGAAAAGGGATTATGATTATGACAAATAGTGATAATGGCGAAGGCATTTTTAAGGAGCTCCTTGAAGTTGCACTAGGAGATGTTTATACGCCATGGAAATGGCAAAATTACATCCCATATAACAAAAAAGGCATTTAGGTTTTTATAGTAAACTATAAAAAAACCGGAACCTAATTAGGTTCCGGTTTTTAAAATTTTATTGTAGAAAAGATTAATTACCTCCTTCTAAAGCTTTAAGCTTATTTTTCATTGTTTCAGCTTTAGGATCATCTAGCTGATAGAATATATTCATTAATGTACGCACTGCTTCAACATTATCGGGATTATTTTCCAAAGCTCCTTCTAAATAAGGAACAGCACTACTATACAAGTCCATTCTTTTTTGCTTCAACTCGTCGTATATTTTATAGTCTTTACTAGAAGTTCCAAGATTGTTCATTTTATCAACAATAGCTTTTTCTCCTTCTAAAATCAAAGCAGCTATATTAATTTGAGCGGCTGCATAATCAGGCTTCAACTCTAGTGCCTTTTTATAGTAATCTAATGCTTGTTCATTATCACCAAGACGAGAAGCACTAACTCCTAAGTTATATAGTAAATCTGGGTTTTCAGGATCATTAGCAACAATCTGCTCCATGATTTCTTTATACTTTTCTATATTTCCAAGTTTATAAAACACATCCGCTTCTGCTTGTAATAAAGCTGAGTCTCCAGGATTTTCCTTTTTTGCATCTTCTAGTGCTTTCATAGCCTCTTCATCCTTACCTTGAGTTATATAAATCAAAGCAATATTTTTGGCTATTTCACCTTTTTTAGATTCTGTCTTGCGAGCTTCTGGTTTAATATGCGAACCAGATTTAACCATAAGATCTCTTGTTTGTTTTGAATCAAAAGGCTCTTCTTTTCCAGTTTCTTTATTAGTAGCAACAAATTCTGTTGTCGAACCATTATAACCAACTTTTTTCAATTCGTTATAATATGTAAGAGCAGTATCATAATCCTTACCATTTACGGCATTACCTGCTGCAAAATATAAATACGTCGTATCTGCTTTATTAGTTTTGTATCCTAAATACAACTTCTCTGCAGCTCCTTTATAATTCTTTGAATTTTGATCTTTAACCGCTCCATCAATCAATGTCTGACGCAATGTCTGAATTTTTACATTAGTATCTTCAGAATATTTAGAACTACCTGATGCTTTTTCAATTTCAAGAACTTTGTTATAAGCTACTAAAGCTCCTTCAACTTTGTCAAGAGAATCTGCTGCAGTAGAAGAGATAACCTGCCCTTTAAGGAAATAGTATTGTGCTTTCATTTTTTCATCAGCAACATCCAATTGTCCTTCAACAGCCTTCAATGCTTCACCTGCTACTTCTAAATTCCCTGATTTAAGAGCTTTAGAAGCTGATTTCAGAGCTTGTTTTTGAGAAAATCCAATAGCACTAACCGCTAGGAATAATACTACGATAAATTTAGTCTTCATTATTTAAGTATTTTTAAAATGGGATTTAATTATTCTTTGGTTTCATTATCAATATTCGTGCCATCTGAAGCAGCGTCCGAATCTAATGTAGGAGATGTTGTTTCATCAACATCAACATCAACATCTTCATCGATATCGTCTTCATCATGCATAACTTTCGCAACAGCAGCAATAGAATCTTTACCTTTTAAGTTTATTAGACGAACACCTTGAGTTGCACGTCCCATAACTCGTAAATCTTCTACTGATAACCTAATAGCTATTCCAGATTTGTTAATAATCATTAGATCATCTAAATCTGTAACATTTTTAATAGCTACTAAGTTTCCGGTTTTTTTGGTTACAGATATCGTTTTAACACCTTTACCACCTCTATTAGTAATTCTATAGTCTTCTAATTTTGAGCGTTTTCCGAATCCGTTTTCAGAAACAACCAAAATATTACTTTCCATATCATTAACCGCAACCATTCCTATCACTTCATCATTGTCATCTGCTAAACGTATACCTCGTACTCCTGAAGCTCCTCGACCCATTGGTCGTGTTTTCTCTTCTTCGAAACGGATTGCTTTTCCTGATTTAACTGCAAGCATAACCTGACTTTTTCCGTCGGTTAATTTAGCTTCAAGCAATTCATCATTGTCCTTTATAGTAATGGCGTTAATACCATTTGTTCTTGGTCTAGAGTACTGTTCTAAAGATGTCTTTTTGACCTGACCTTTTTTGGTTGCCATTATGACATAGTGAGAATTAATATACTCTTCATCTTTTAGATCTTGCGTACAGATAAATGCTTTTACCTTATCGTCACTTTCAATGTTGATCAAATTCTGTATCGCTCTTCCTTTTGAGGTTTTACTTCCTTCAGGAATTTCGTAAACTCTCATCCAAAAACATTTTCCTTTTTGGGTAAAGAACAACATGTACTGATGATTAGTCCCCACGAACAAATTTTCTAGGAAATCTTCATTACGCGTGGTACTTCCTTTTTGACCAACTCCTCCTCTATTTTGCTTCTTATATTCAGTAAGAGAAGTTCTTTTAATATAACCTGCATGTGAAATAGTAATAACTACTTTTTCATCAGGAATCATATCTTCAATACTCAAGTCACCACCTGCATATTCTATTTGAGAACGACGATCATCACCATACTTATCTTTTACTTCGATAAGTTCCTCTTTGATGATATCCATTCGACGTTCTTTCTTATCCAAGATATCCTTAAGATCCTCAATGGTTTTCATCAACTCTTCATACTCTGCACGCAACTTATCCTGCTCCAGGCCAGTAAGTTGACGTAAACGCATTTCTACAATCGCCTTAGCTTGAATTTCGGTAAGCTTAAAGGTTTTCATAAGCTTTTCACGAGCCTCATCTGCATTAGCAGATGCTCGAATTAAAGCAATCACTTCATCAATATTATCTGAAGCAATGATTAGTCCTTCAAGAATATGGGCTCTTTCTTCAGCTTTTCTAAGTTCATATTTTGTACGACGAACAACAACTTCATGTCTATGTTCTACAAAATAATGAATCATTTCTTTTACATTCAACAACTGTGGTCTTCCTTTTACCAGTGCAATATTATTCACACTAAAAGAAGATTGTAGAGCCGTATATTTATATAAAAGATTTAAAACTATATTAGGTATAGCATCACGTTTAAGTACATAAACGATACGCATACCATTTCTATCAGATTCATCACGAATGGTCGAAATCCCATCGATCTTTTTATCATTAACCAGATCGGCAGTCTTCTTAATCATATCTGCCTTATTCACCTGATAAGGAATTTCAGAAACGATAATACATTCTCTACCATTTACTTCTTCAAAACTAGCTTTTGCACGTATAACAATTCTACCTCTACCCGTTTTGAATGCCTCTCTTACACCATCATAACCATATATAGTACCTCCTGTTGGAAAGTCTGGCGCTTTTATATGAGTGATTAACTCATCGATCTCAATATCATTATTTCCTATATAAGCAATAGTACCATCTACAACTTCACTAAGGTTGTGAGGAGGCATGTTTGTTGCCATACCTACTGCAATTCCTGAAGCTCCATTAATTAATAATCCAGGAATTCTTGTAGGAAGAACTGTAGGTTCTTGAAGTGTGTCATCAAAATTAAATGTATGATCTACCGTGTCCTTATCAATATCTGCAAGCATATCTTCAGATATCTTACGCATTCTGGCTTCGGTGTATCGCATTGCTGCCGGGCTATCACCATCAACAGAACCAAAGTTACCTTGGCCATCAACCAACATATACCTTAAACTCCATTCCTGAGCCATACGAACCATGGTATCATAAACTGAAGTATCGCCATGTGGGTGATACTTACCAAGAACTTCCCCTACAATTCTTGCGGATTTCTTATGAGCACTATTTGCCCTAACACCTAATTCATGCATACCGTATAAAACACGTCTGTGCACAGGTTTAAGACCATCCCTAACATCTGGAAGCGCACGAGATACAATAACTGACATCGAATAATCGATGTATGCAGACTTCATCTCATCCTCTATATTGATAGGTATAAGTTTTTCTCCTTCTGTCATAAAAAATTTTTTCTAAAATTGAATTAATAAACGCGCTAATTTAAGTAAATTAAGACGTTTTTAACGATCAATTAGCTATGTAATATACGTAATTTATTAACAAAAATAATACTGCACATAGTTAATAAGTCTACCAGCTTAGGTTTTGATTATTAATGCTTTTTTTGTCTATTTACCAATGAATAGGGAAAAACTTACTAAAATGTACAAGAATTCATATCAATAAATTCATTACATTTTTTTGATTTAACATGACAAAAGACCGCATTAGTGTCAGATATTTGTTAATCATGGTTTAAAAGGAATAGTTTTTGTCATAGTAATCTTAAAAATTACTATTTTAGATATAAAGAAAAAGAAGAGATTAATCTTATGGATGATAATTTTTCACCTAGAGTAAAAGATGTTATTGCATACAGCAAAGAAGAAGCCCTAAGATTGGGGCATGATTTTATAGGTACAGAGCATCTTATGTTAGGGTTATTGCGTGATGGGAGCGGAAAAGCAATAAGTATACTTGATGCGCTGGATATTGATTTGACCAACTTAAGAAGAAAAGTTGAAATTTTAAGCCCTGCAAATCCAGATATTACAATAGCCTCAAACGAAAAAAAGAATTTACATTTAACAAGACAAGCAGAAAGAGCTCTAAAGACTACCTTTTTGGAAGCCAAATTATTTCAAAGTTCTTCTATTAATACTGCGCATCTTTTATTATGTATATTAAGAAACGAAAATGACCCAACTACAAAACTTTTAAATCGCTTAAAAGTGGATTATGATAACGTTAAAGACCAATTTAAATATATGATTGCTAACGACGAAGAATACATAGATAGCCCAAAAGCAGAATCTTTCTCTGAAGACGATGATGATTTAACTGGAGATTCAAAAGAAAATCCATTTAACTCCCCATCTGGAGGTAGTAAAGCTGGAAAAAAATCTAAAACACCTGTTTTAGATAATTTTGGACGTGACTTAACTGCTATGGCAGAAGAAGGTAAATTAGACCCTGTAGTAGGAAGGTCTAAAGAAATAGAACGAGTATCTCAGATACTAAGTAGACGTAAAAAAAATAACCCACTCTTAATTGGAGAACCTGGAGTTGGTAAATCTGCTATCGCAGAGGGATTAGCTCTTAGGATTGTAAAGAGAAAAGTTTCCCGAATTTTATTTGACAAAAGAGTAGTAACTCTAGATCTTGCTAGTTTGGTTGCAGGAACCAAATATCGTGGTCAATTTGAGGAACGAATGAAAGCAGTTATGAATGAGTTAGAAAAGAATGATGACATTATTCTTTTTATAGATGAAATTCATACAATTGTTGGTGCAGGTGGTGCTACAGGAAGTCTTGATGCATCTAATATGTTTAAACCTGCTTTGGCTAGGGGCGAGATACAATGTATAGGTGCTACCACTCTTGATGAGTATAGACAATATATTGAAAAAGATGGTGCTTTAGAAAGACGTTTCCAAAAGGTTATCGTTGAGCCAACAAATATCGAAGAAACTATTGAAATCCTTAACAACATTAAGGAAAAATACGAAGAACACCATAATGTTAGTTATACCGATGAAGCAATTCAAGCTTGTGTGAAACTAACCAATAGGTACATGACCGATCGTTTTTTACCAGACAAGGCTATAGATGCCTTGGATGAAGCAGGATCAAGAGTTCATATTACCAACATCAACGTTCCTAAGAAAGTTCTTGATCTAGAAAAGAAATTAGAAGAAGTTAGAGAACTAAAAAACAGTGTCGTAAAGAAACAAAAGTACGAAGAGGCTGCCAAGCTCAGAGATGATGAAAAGAATTTAGAAAAGGAACTTGGTATCGCTCAAGAACAATGGGAGAAAGATTCCAAACTGCATAAAGAAAAAGTAGACGAAGAAAATGTAGCCGATGTGGTTTCAATGATGACAGGCATACCTGTTAATCGAATTGCTCAAACCGAAAGCAACAAATTAGCTGAGTTACCCGATTTAATTATGGGTAAAGTAATTGGTCAGGAAGAAGCAGTCACCAAGGTTGTAAAAGCTATACAACGTAATCGTGCGGGACTTAAAGATCCTAATAAACCAATTGGGTCATTTATCTTTTTAGGGCAAACAGGTGTAGGTAAAACTCAGTTAGCCAAAGTATTAGCAAGAGAGCTTTTTGATAGTGAAGATACTCTCATTCGTATAGACATGAGTGAGTATATGGAAAAATTTGCTGTTTCACGATTAATCGGAGCACCTCCGGGATATGTTGGTTATGAAGAAGGTGGTCAGCTTACAGAAAAAGTAAGAAGAAAACCATATGCAGTAATTCTTTTAGATGAAATTGAAAAAGCACATCCAGATGTTTTCAATATGATGCTACAGGTTTTGGATGATGGATATCTTACAGATAGTTTAGGTCGTAAAATCGATTTTAGAAATGCAATCATCATTATGACTTCTAATATTGGAGCTCGAAAACTTAAAGATTTTGGGCAAGGTGTTGGTTTTGGAACTTCAGCCAAAAAGACTCAGGCAGAAGATTATGCAAAAGGAGTAATAGAAAACGCCTTAAAGAAAGCTTTTGCACCAGAATTCCTAAACAGGGTTGATGATGTAGTGGTATTTAACGCCTTAGAAAGAGAAGATATCCACAAGATAATTGATATTGAACTCGATAAATTGTACGGAAGAATCAGAGACCTGGGATACGATCTGTCTCTTAGTGAAAAAGCTAAAGATTATATCACAGAAAAAGGATTTGACAAGCAATATGGTGCTAGACCTCTAAAAAGGGCTATTCAGAAATATATTGAAGATGCTCTGGCAGAAGAAATCATTAATGCTCAGTTGCAAGAAGGTGATAGCATTTTTATGGATATGGATGATGATGCAGGCGAACTAACTATAAACATTAAAAAAGCTGAAAAATCTGCTGAATCGTAATAACGAGAGTCAAATAATTAATCAAAAGGGCTACTATTTATTATAGTAGCCCTTTTACTTTGAAAACCAATTTATTACGCCTTATTTTTAACATTTTTAGGAGATTTTTGTATATATTTTAATTTTACCTTTGTAAGACTAATAATCTTTCAATGATTGCATCTTTCGACTTTAGCTTTTGCAGAGCTGAAATACACAAGGATTATGTCCTTACGGTAATGACTGAGGGAATTACTGTAATCCCAAAATATAATGACTTATTAATGATGGTTGCAGAACAATATTACAAGAACAAGCCTTTTGTATATATGTCAAATAGAATTAATTCCTATTCTGTTGACCCATCAATTCATTTAGAAATGAACAAAATCCCAAATCTTATTGGTTTTGCCGTGATATCAAACAATCCAATACAGAAAATGCAAACCGAACTAGAAAAATCTCTTTTCAAAAAAGAATACAAACTGTTCAATACAATGAAATCAGCAATAGACTGGAAAAATATGATTATTATGAAGTACACACATCTCCTGTAAAAATCTACTGAAAAAATAGAATAACTATAAGGACATCTCATATATTTGTAACCTTAACAAAAGAAACTCCTTAATAAGCTTATTAAATTGATGATTGCGACATATAATTTAGGTTTTTGCCAACTAGATATTTATGACGACTACACCTTGGCTGTTATGAATGAAGGTATTACAGTTTCTCCAGAACATAATGATGTGTTTTTGAAAGTTGTTGAGAAACATTTTCAAAATAAAGCATTTGTTTATATTTCTAATAGAATTAATTCTTACTCTGTAAATCCTGCGATTTATTTAGAGACCGCCAAAATCAAAAATCTGGTAGGATTTGCAGTGGTATCTAAAGACCCAAAGCAAAAAATGCAAACTAAAGTGGAGAAAACATTTTTTGGAAAAGAATTCCGCCAATTTGATACTATTGAAGAAGCTTTGCAATGGAAAGAAGAAATAATGAGAAGAGAAATTGACTAATTTTTAACCGCTATAAAAGACAATTTAAAAAGCTGTGATTGAATAATCACAGCTTTTTTTTATATATTATACTCTATAATTCGGGGGAAATTCTTTTTTTAAATTCAGAAATAAACTAAAATTACCTTTAAAAAATTAACAGTTTTTAAATGATTGCATTATACGAATTTGAATTTTGCCACGTAGAAGTTTACGAAGACTATGTCATTACCGTTATGAAGGAGGGTATTATTGTAACTCCCGAATTCATTACTCAAATGTCATTTATAGCAGAGAAACATTTTAAAAACAAAGTTTTTGTGTACATCTCTCATCGAGTTAATTCGTATGCATTAAACCCAACGTTGTATTTTGAGGTAAACAAATTGGATAATCTTATCGCATTAGCCATAGTGTCAAAGGATCCCAAACAATGGAATCAATCTAAAATCGAAAGAACATTTGTAGATAGAGACCTGGAGCAATTTGATACATTAGAAGAAGCTCTAGAATGGAAAGATAAAATTATTAAAAAGCATATCAAGAAATAAAAATACTTAATGATTACATCTTACGATTTTGGATATTGTTTAGCAGAAATATATGAAGATCATATACGCGTTTATATAAACAAGGGAGTAACTATTACTCCAGATCATATTTCCGAATTAAATTTTGTTACAAAAAAACATTTCGAAAACAAACTCTTTGTATACATAGCGGTTCGTATCAATTCTTACACTATCAACCCAATGATATATGTTGAAAGTAATAAAATTTATAATTTACTTGGGATAGCAATTGTTTCTAACGACCCACGACAAAAGAGTCAAGCAAAAATTGAAAAAGTATTTACCAACAAAAAACTACAACAATTTGAAACGCTAGAAGAAGCTTTACAATGGAAAGATAAAATTATTAAAGAGCGGATCAATTAATTTTGACTCTTCCTAAAAACCTAAGCATTCTTCCTATAATTCTCCTCATTTATTCGTATATTAATGAGGTTTATTACAACCAACATAAATGATTACATCATATAACCTAGAATTTTGTGATATCGAGGTATATACTAATTATACTATCGCTAGGATACATGAAGGGATTATTATGACCCCTGAAAAATTGAAGGTATTCATAAAACTTATAGATATTCATTTTAAAAACAAGCCCTTTGTATACATCTCACATAGGACCAATTCTTTTTCTATAAACCCGTCTATTCATTTAGAATCTTCTAAAATACCAAACCTTGTTGGTTTTGCTGTAGTGTCAGACGATCCTTTACAGAAAATGCAATTTAAGTTAGAAAGAAGTTTTTTTAAAAAGGAGTTTAAATATTTCGAAACTTTGCAAGAAGCTTTACACTGGAAAGATGAAATTTTAGAAAAATTAGTAGATTAATTCTTAGATATTATATATAAAAAAAGTGGTAAGTTTCCTCACCACCTTAATATATTACATTCGATAATTATTTCTTTTATCTATTTAGCAATATTAACTGCTCTGGTCTCTCTAATCACAGTAACTTTTACTTGCCCAGGATATGTCATATCTGTCTGTACTTTTTGAGAAATCTCAAAAGAAAGACTAGCTGCTCTTTCATCATTTACTTTTTCACTCTCTACAATTACCCGTAATTCTCTACCGGCTTGAATTGCGTATGCTTTTTTCACTCCATCAAAGGCAAATGCTATTTCTTCTAAATCTTTCAACCTTTGTATATACGAATCTAAGACTTGGCGTCTTGCTCCTGGCCTAGCCCCACTAATTGCATCACATACCTGAATAATCGGAGAAATCAACGAGTTCATTTCAACTTCATCATGGTGAGCTCCAATGGCATTACATACTTCAGGTTTTTCGCCATACTTCTCTGCCCATTGCATTCCTAAAATTGCGTGAGGAACTTCTGTTTCTGTATCTGGCACTTTACCTATATCATGAAGTAACCCAGCTCTTTTTGCCATTTTAGGATTCAATCCAAGTTCTGCTGCCATTACACCACATAATTTTGCTACTTCCCTAGAGTGTTGCAATAAGTTTTGACCATAAGAAGATCTATATTTCATTCTACCTACAGTCTTAATTAACTCAGGATGCAATCCATGTATCCCTAAATCAATTACTGTACGCTTACCAACTTCTATGATCTCCTCATCTATTTGCTTCCTTGTCTTTCTAACCACCTCTTCTATTCGTGCGGGGTGAATCCTACCATCTGTTACTAATTTATGTAGTGAAAGACGAGCGACTTCTCTTCGTACAGAATCAAAGCAAGATAAGATTATAGCTTCTGGAGTATCGTCTACTATTATTTCCACACCGGTAGCTGCCTCAATAGCTCTAATATTTCTTCCTTCACGTCCAATAATTCTACCTTTCACATCATCACTTTCAATATTAAATACAGAAACACAATTTTCTACTGCTTCTTCTGTACCAATTCTTTGAATCGTGTTAATAATAATCTTTTTGGCTTCTTGTTGTGCTGTAAGTTTTGCTTCTTCTATAGTATCTTGAATGAGCGCCATAGAATCTGTCTTTGCTTGTTCTTTCAAAGACTCTACAAGTTGCTCTTTTGCTTCTTCTGCAGATAATCCAGATATTACTTCTAACTGTTGAACCTGGCTTTTATGTAATTTCTTAAGTTCACTTTGTTTTTTCTCAAGGTAATCATTACGTTTATCATAATCTTTTATTTTATCCTCAAGTTCTACATTAAGCTTTTTATTCTTAGATAATTCATTAGATATCTGAGATTCTTTATCTCTTGTTCTTTTTTCAGCTTCTGCTATTTTTTTATCTCGAGACAATATAACCTTCTCATGTTCAGATTTTAATTCAATAAACTTTTCTTTGGCCTGAAGGATTTTATCCTTCTTTATTGTTTCTCCTTCACTTTTCGCTTCTCTTAAAATACTTTCTGAACTCTTCTTTGCAGTTCTAATAATTTCTGATGCTTTACTACGCTCTAAAACCTTAGCAATAATAAAACCTATTACTAACCCCACCATCGAAGCAATAACCAAAAACATAATGTTATCCATAATCTTTGTTAATATTTGTGTATAAAAAAAGCCTGCACTAGTAAAAGGTTTTGTATAAACTCTGTAAAAACAGGTTTAGGGCTAACAAATTGCTCAAGAATCCGCTCTATGGCGGCACGCTTTTACAATTTAAACTCACCCTTTTGAATTAATTCTTGTTGAGTTTATCAAAATAACAACTAGTGCAGGCAGTAACCTTATTTATTTTAATGAACGTTATGACAAATGTTCATGTAGCAAATCGTTTAAAGAATTTAATCTATTTACTACATTTACATTATCATCATCTTTATCTATAACCTTTTGTTCGACCTGTGCGGCAAATTGTAATGCGCACATTGCTAATACATCTTGTTTATCTCTTACCGCATAGCTTTGCTCAAATTGCTTTATCATTGCCTCGATCTTTTTGGCTGCTTTTCGCAGACCTTCTTCCTGATCCGGATTAATAGTCAATGGATATACGCGATCTGCAATTGATAGTTTAATTTTAAGCTTATCTGCCATATTTCAATCATTCAGAGAGCTGTGCTATACACATGTCTATTTCTTTTATTAAGGCGTTTATTTTGAGCTTGGTCTCCCGTTTATATTCGTCACTGCCAAGCATTGCATTAGCATTTTTGAGTGCACTGAATTTTTCTTCCCAATGCTTTAATTGATTCGTTTGAAGTTCTGAATTGGACTCTAATTCTTGTATTTTACTTTTTAGATCTGCATTCTGCTGTTTCATTAACTCATACTTATGTAGCAGCTTGCTTATCCTATTCTCAAGAGAATCAACAATTTCAATTAAATCACTCATTAATATATTTTACGCAATACTTCGTTACACAAAGTTAACATACCAATTGAAAAAACCCAATAGTTTTTAAACTAATTTTATGTGTCATAATTATTGTTGTTCTGCTCTTGATATTTCTTCTACTTTGGCTAGTGATGAAGCTATGATCTGGTGCATGTCATAGTAACGATACTCTGCCAGTCGTCCACCAAAAATTACATTCCCTAACTTAAGCGACTCTTCTTTATATTTTTTAAATAGTTGCTGATTTTCGTCATTATTTATTGGATAATAAGCCTCTTTCCCCCTATTCCATGCTTCAGGATATTCTTTGGTTATGATAGTTTTGTCTTGTTTACCAAACTCAAAATGCTTGTGTTCTATAATTCTTGTAAATGAATAGTCGGCGTCATTATAGTTCACCACTGCGTTACCCTGGTAATTTTCAATTTCATGCAATTCATGTTCGAAACGTAATGATCTATACTCCAGCTGCCCATACTTGTATTCAAAAAATTCATCTATTTTACCTGTATAGACTACTTTATCTGCCAATGCTTCTAAATGGTCTCTTTTTTCAAAAAAATCAATACTTGTTTTTGTATCAATCCCATCCAATAATCCATCAATAATAGTATTATATCCTCCTACGGGTATACCTTGATATCTATCATTAAAATAGTTGTTATCAAATGTAAACCGAACAGGTAAACGTTTTATTATGAAAGCGGGAAGTTCTGTGGCTTTTTTACCCCATTGCTTTTCTGTGTATTCTTTAATAAAGGTTTCATAGATATCTTTTCCAACCAATGACAGTGCTTGCTCTTCAAGGTTTTTTGGAGATTTAGTTCCGTACTTGGCTATTTGTTCATTGATTTTTTGTTTTGCCTCTTCTGGAGTTCTGGTACCCCATAACTGATAAAATGTATTCATATTAAAAGGCAAGTTATACAGTTTACCTTTAGACAATGATATTGGCGAGTTGATATAATTATTAAAGGTTGCGAATTGATTGACGTAATCCCAAATCCTTTTGTCATTTGTATGAAAAATATGGGCACCGTACTTGTGTATATTAATATCTTCTTTTTTCTCACAATATACGTTACCTCCCAAATGATCACGCTTATCTATGACAAGGCATTTTTTTCCTCGTTTTTTCATTTCATGTGCAAAAACACTTCCAAACAATCCCGCCCCCACTATTAAATAATCATATTCTTTTTCTATCACTTTTACTCGTATTTTAATTAATTACTCCATAGTCCAAATATCAATTTCCAAATCTAATGTTTTAAACCGACTAGTACTTAACAATACCTGCTCAAATAGAGTTCGTAACAATAATCTTAATAATATTTGGCATAAAAAAATAAAATGTATGTATCTTTCATTCCAGAAATTTAACTCGAAATATGACAGGGTATTATATCTCAAGAAATTACAAATCTCTTTTTAATGCTGCGGGAAAAGCTAAAACTGATTGTGAGTTCATTTTACAAGAAATGGGATTCAAAAATTTAGGATTTAAACAATCTTCAATCCCAAATTCGGCTCTAGGAACAATAAAGAATTTCTTAGGTATCACCTATGCTTTATTACGTTTACCTTTCAAAAGCACTTTATGCACACAATATCCTTTAAATAAGTTTAGAGGTTATGTATTATTTATCGCAAAACTAAAACGGTGCCGCATTATCACAATTGTTCATGATGTTAGATTCTTGAAAGGTCGAACAGGTAATGCCAGTAAAGAATTAAAAAAGATAATTACATCAGATGCAATCATTGTTCATAATCAAGCAATGAGAGATTGGTTTGTTGAACAAAATGTTCAGATCCCAATCATCGTACTAGGTATCTTTGATTATATCCTTAATGACGGTTTACCAGCACAGAATAATAAAAACAATGGAACAAAACCATATGAAGTAGTATATGCCGGTGGTTTTGGTGATGGTAAAAATTCTTACATCTACGATCTAGACACTTTAGAGAAGAATGATTTTAAGATGAAACTCTATGGCATTGGTTTTGATTATCAAAAACTTAAAGCACCAAAAGAAGAATCTATAATATCCTATGAAGGAGCATTTCCTTCTGATGAAGTAGCTTATCGTATTGAAGGCTCTTTTGGATTGGTATGGGATGGTACATCGACAGAAGAATGTAGTGGGCAGTATGGACAATATTTAAAATTTAACAATCCACATAAAACATCATTATATATTTTATGCGGATTACCAATCATCGTTTGGGATAAAGCGGCGATAAGTGCTTTTATTTTAGAAAACAACTTGGGTATTGTTGTATCAAACTTAAAAGATCTAAGTGATAAACTTGAACAGCTATCTAATGAAGATTATCAAAAAATGAAATCAAACATTGATAGCGCAAGAACAAAAATAATTTCTGGAGGATATCTAAATAATGCTGTTAATAAAGCGTTACAGAGTATATAACTGTAGAAAGAAGTAGTTTTATATGTCACACATAAACATTTACTTTTAAACTCATTTATGCGAGCAATTATATTTTTTATAATTTTTGGACTGTCATTTTGTTATGGTCAGAAAGACATTGCAAAAGATTACTTCATGGCACCATTGGATATTCCTTTGGTTGTTTCTGGAACTTTTGGCGAATTAAGATCTAATCATTTCCATTCTGGATTGGATATGAAAACCCAGGGAGAAGAAGGACTTAATATATATGCCACGGCTTCTGGAAGAGTAAGTAGAATAAAAGTTTCTCATGGAGGATATGGAAAAGCAATCTACATCGTACACCCAAACGGCTACACCAGTGTTTATGCACATTTGAGTAAGTTTTCACCAGAAATCGAAGCCTTTGTCAAAGAGCGGCAATATGCAAAGGAATCTTATGAAATAGAACTTTTCCCTAAGTCTAGTTCTTTAATGGTTACCAAAGGTGATATTATTGCCTTTAGTGGAAATACCGGAGGTAGCTCTGGCCCACACTTACATTTTGAAATTAGAGATTCTAAATCCAGACCAATGAACCCATTGAGTTTTGGGCTTGATGTACAGGATACAAAAAAACCAATAATAAATAGTCTATGGGCATATAGCCTAGATAAAAATGCACATGTTAATGGTAGCCAAGAGCCATTTAAATTAAAATTAACACAAAGGGAAGATGGGACTTTTAAAGCCGAAAATATAAACGCGCATGGCAATGTTGGTTTTGGCGTATCTACAATAGATAAACAGGATTTGGCGAATAACAAAAACGGTATTTATGAAATATCAACCGAAGTCAATGGGCAGGAAAATTTAAAGTTAGTAATGAATCGATTCTCTTTCTCCGAAACACGCTATGTTAATCGACTTATTGATTACACATACTTCAAAAGAAATAGAAGCAGAATAAGCAAACTATTTGTTGAACAAAATAACCCCCTCACTGTCTTTAAAAAGAAGATGAACAATGGTTTTATAAAAATTGAAGATAGCCTTTCTTATAATTATAAAATATCTATTAAAGACTTCAAAAACAACACAACTATTATAGATATACCAATACAAGGAAAGTATACCGATTCAATTTCCAAAACTAATATATCAAAAACGCCATACTTTGTACAAGCAAACGAAAACTATACGTTTAATGACGGTATTGTTGATCTTTTAATCCCAAGAGGGAGTCTATATGATGACACTTATCTAAATCTTTCTGTAAATGGTGAAACGGTAGAAATTCATAATGACGAAACTCCTTTACACAAAAACATGACATTGGTTTTTGACGTTTCTCGTTACAAAGAAGAAGATCGAAAAAACTTGTATATCGGCCGAGTTAATAAAAAGAATGAGCCATCATATACACGAACATCAAAAAAAGGAGATCGATTTTCAACACGAACACGAACCTTCGGAAAATATTCTTTATTTGCAGATACCCAAAAACCAAGTATTGTTCCTATCAATGTTTCTAGTAAGCAATGGATATCTAAGGCTACACATCTTAAAGTAAAGATTAATGATTCAGAATCTGGAATAAAAAATTATAGAGGTACAATAAATGGAAAATTCATTCTTATGGAGTATGATTATAAAACAGGAATGTTAATTTATGACTTCAATGACAAAGTTAATACAGACCCAGAAAATAATTTTAAACTCGTTGTATTAGATAATACAGGAAACAGAGCAACATTTGAAACAACATTCTTTAGAAAACCTTAAATATTCATACTTTTTGAAAAATCATCTTTTTTTCTTTATCGTCACTTTTTTCGTTTTTACCAGTATACAATCTTTGGCTCAAGACGCCATCCTTAAAGGTGTTGTTCTTGATGAAAACAACACACCTATTTCTGGTGCTAACATCTCTTACAACAACTCGGGTACTCAATCTGATAAAAATGGAGTTTATCAGCTAGATATTCCTGCTAATCAAGAGATCGAAGTGAAAATATCACATATCAGTCTAAAAGATATGCGATTTGTAATTAAACTAGAAGCAAACCAAGAGTATGAATTAAATCCGGTTCTTAAAACAAATGTCGAACAAATAAGTGAAGTGATCATATCGGGTAAAGAAAGGAAGACTGTAGAAGGAATCACGACATTAGACCCAGAAACAATAAGAACCACACCATCTGCCAATGCAGGTGTTGAAGGATTATTAAAAAGTCTCCCAGGTGTTAGTTCAAATAACGAATTAAGCACACAATATTCTGTTAGAGGAGGAAATTTTGATGAAAACCTGGTTTATGTAAACGAAATAGAAGTATATAGACCATTTTTAATACGGTCAGGACAACAAGAAGGTCTAAGTTTTGTAAATACAGATTTAGTAAGAAATGTCGATTTCTCTGCAGGAGGTTTTCAGGCTAAATATGGAGATAAACTCTCTTCTGTTCTAAATATTACTTATAAAAGACCCACTCGATTAGGAGCTACTGCCAATTTAAGTCTTCTTGGAGGAAGCCTTTCTGCCGGAGGGATTTCTAAAAACAAAAAGTTTTCAGGTATTGTTGGTGTACGATATAGAGATAATAGCCTATTAGTAGATGCCAGAAATACTGAAACTAACTTTCAACCTAGATTTGCAGACATTCAGACATACTTATCCTATAATATCACCAATAAGTTTGAATTAGGGTTTCTGGGAAATTTGGCAATCAACCGATATGATTATGAACCAATAAGCCAGCAAGTAAACTTTGGTACCCTACAAACCGCACAAGCTCTTAGTGTTTTTTATCAAGGACAAGAAGAAGACCAGTACAACACCTATTTTGGAGCCCTAAAAGGAACCTATCAACCAAATGAAAATCTAACCTTAAAATTAATTGGTTCTGCTTATCACACCCAAGAGCAAGAACATTATGATATATTAGCTGCTTATTTTTTAGGGACAGTTAACACAGATATTGGTAGTGAAGATTTAGGCGAAGTAGTATTTAATGAAGGTGTTGGTTCTCAATTAACCCATGCGCGAAATGATCTTGACGCATTAATATTCAATGTAGAACACAAAGGAACCTATATTGCAGATAAGCACCAATTTGATTGGGGAATAAAATATACTTCAGAAGATATTAGAGATAGGTTACAGGAATATGAGATTGTAGATTCTGCCGGTTTTTCTATAAGACCTCCTATCCTGGATTTAGTAAATGACCAGCCGTATAATCCATTTGCAAGTCCAATTGTTCCTTTTGTAAGTGTACGAGCTACCAATGAAGCAAAAATTGACCGTATTTCTGGATATGCACAGTATAGTCTTCGTTCGACTATCAATGAAAATGAAATTTGGGCCAATATAGGAGTAAGAGCCCATAACTGGAACGTTTCGGGAAGTACTGTTGCTAGTACCGATTCTCAAATTGTATTTAGTCCAAGAGCACAAATTGCTATTAAACCAAACTGGAAAGCTGACATGATTTTCAGAGTTTCAGGAGGGCTATATCATCAACCTCCGTTTTACAGAGAGTTAAGAGACTCTTTGGGGGTTGTTAGACCAGAAGTCAAAGCACAGCAATCTGCACATTTGGTTATTGGCAATGATTACAGTTTTAAAATGTGGGATAGACCATTTAAGCTTACTTCAGAGATATATTATAAAAAATTAACCGACGTTAATCCGTACACTATAGAAAATGTGCGTATTAGATATCGCGCCAGAAATAATGCAAAGGCATATGCTCAAGGGTTAGATTTAAGACTTAATGGAGAGTTTGTTCCGGGAACAGAAAGCTGGGTTAGTCTTGGATATCTAAAAACCGAAGAAAACATTGATGATAGAGGCTACATATCAAGACCAACAGATCAACGACTAAAAATCGGAGTGCTTTTCCAAGACTATGTGCCTACAATCCCTAGTTTAAAAATGTATCTTAATATGATTTATCAAACAGGAGTTCCTGGCGGTTCACCAAGTTATGCAGACCCCTATGATTTTCAGTCACGACTAAGAGATTACAGAAGAGCGGATCTTGGAATATCATACATTGTGGTAGATAAAGATAAAAGACTAAGAAATGGACATTTTTTAAATAACTTTAGAGAATTAAATCTTGGCTTTGAGATCTATAATCTCTTTGATAATAGAAACTCGATTACCAATACATTTGTAAGAGATGCCTCTAGCCAGCTTCAATTTGCTATCCCAAATTTTTTGACACCCAGAGTTTTTAATGTGAGAGTAGGAATGAAGTTTTAGGCAACAACTATTAATAGATCGTTAGCGACCTTTTCATTCTTGATTTTACTTTTTTACCGAATAAATAACCTGGAACCCAATCTCCTAAGGCATTGATTTCATCAATTATATTAGGCTTATTAGGTGTCTCTATTCTTTTTCCTTCATATTTAAACTGAATTTCGGTTAGCTTTCCGTTTATATCAAAGTCAAGAGTATATTCTAATTCTTTGGGATCAAGATCTTCAAAAAGTTTTTCAATATACTCTATGATTACTTTATCGTTCCCAATAAACTTAGGGTAACTTTCTAGTGAATAAAATCTTTTTTCGAAATTAACAATGTTCGAATAATCGTTTCTATTCAACTCTTTAAACAGGTGTTCTGCTTTCTTTGTTTCCACTTCAAAAAAATCTTTACCAAATTTCTTTAAAATCAATCTGTGGGTTTCTTTGGCATAGCAATTCATTTCTGAAGTTGTTAAACATGCTGCTACTGGTAAATAAAATTCAATATTATATTTTGAAAAGAAGTACGTTTCAAAAAAAAGTATATAATCACTAGAATACTGAACATCAAAATATTGTAATCCCTCATCTGACCATATTTTCTCTTTCTCAAAATCAATTTTGGCTGCAACTTTTGCCTCTTTACAAGTTTTAAAACGAGAAACCGAATATGCATCTGGCTGCTGAGAAAATATAATATTCAGATTAACCAGTAAAAAAAGAAAAATAAAGTGTTTCATAATTCTAATTATCAATGAATTCCTTCAGAACATTGATAACGTAATCTATTTCTTCTTTAGTATTATATTTGGAAAAGGAAAAACGTATAGAAGGTTTCTGTAAATCTTCTTCAGATAGAATCTCGGTAAGTACATGAGACCCTTTACTACTCCCACTCTGGCATGCACTACCTTTTGAACATGCTATACCATTAATATCTAAGTGAAACAACAGTATCCCTGCTTTTTCTGGTGAAATAGGTAAACAAACATTGATCAATGTATAGGTACTATGATCATGATCACAACAATTTGCATTAAATTTTACACCCTCAATTTTCTCTCTAAGCTGATCAATAAAATATTGTTTAATTTCAACAACATAGTTCTTTTCTTCTTCAAGATTTTCATACGCCAATCGAAGTGCTTCATCCATCCCGGCAATATTATGCACACTTTCGGTTCCGGCACGATACCCTCGCTCCTGCTCTCCTCCAAAAATTAATGGTTTCAGCCCAGAATTCTTACGAATATAAGCAAATCCAACACCTTTAGGGCCATGAAATTTATGTGCACTAACGGCTGTAAAATCAACTTGTAATTCATTCATTTTTACTTCTAAATGCCCTACAGATTGTACCATATCGCTATGAAAAAGCGCATTATGTTCTTTACACAAATTACCTACCCTATTTATATCCAGTATCGTTCCTATTTCATTATTAACATGCATTAGACTAACTAGTGTTTTCTTACTAGAAGTACCAAATAATGATTCTAAATGATTATAATCTATACCTCCATCTTCATTTATGTCTACATAGCTAACTTTTATTTTATCACGAGATTCTATTTCTTGAACCGTATGTAATACCGCATGGTGTTCTATTTTGGAAGTAATGATATGTCTTACTCCCAAATCTCTTACTGCACTATTTATTGCAAGATTATCAGCTTCAGTTCCCCCTGATGTGAATATAATTTCGGATGCCTTTACCCCAAGGTAATTGGCAATATTTTTACGAGCTTGTTCAATATGATTTTTAGCTGAACGCCCAAAACCATGCATTGAAGATGGATTACCATAATCTTCTTCTAGTACAGAAGTTATTTTAGCTATTACCTCTGGTCTTAATTGTGTTGTAGCCGCGCTATCAAAATAAACCTTTTGCATGAAACTCAAATAATTAGATGTTTAAACAATAAAACAAAGCTAATTTTTAAAAATCTGCTATGTTTTTTACAAAATTCTCATTTTTACATCTGCAAAACTAGGGTAAATAAAATTATTTTTAGCCAGACACGTTATAATCTTTCAATTACTTTATTTTTGTCAAGAATTCTGCGAAATATTGGCTGGGGTGAACATTTTATATTTTCTTCCGTCTTTATAACTAAAGTGCATTAGTTTTGCAGTAAAATTTAATAAATTTTGTACGTGAAAAATTTTTTCCTATTTCTTCTGTCAATTGTATTCTTATCATCTTGTGACGATGGCGATATTATCATAACAAGTTTCGAATTTGATGATGTCAATCTTGAGGTTTGCGATGGTGCAGATGACATGGAGTTTGTTTTCTTCAAAATTAACACAACTAATAATGAGGCAATATCTTTAAACTTTGTAGGTGATTTTAATGAAAATGAAGTTACTGATACTCCTATTACTATAAACCTAGCAGAAGATCCATCTGGCAGCTTTATTTACAGGCAATTTAATGTTTCTATAACCAACGATTACTATTGTTCTAATGTACCAGCGAGTAATATTATTGTTACAGACGAATTATTGGCTACTTCTGGAATTGCAGAAATAGTTACTCAAATAGTTGAAGAAGATGATAATGACAATGTTGACCCCATTGTTGAATCTGGTGGAATTGATCCAGTTGCAGACGCTGATGGTGATGAAATACCCAATTATCAGGATTCTGATAATAACGGAAGTGGAAATGCTCCTGAATGTACCGATACTGATGGTGATGGTATTTGTGACACATTAGATAAAATATTTGATGCCGATGGTGATGGTATTCCTAACTATAAGGACCCAGATGATGATGATGATAATATTTTGACAAGTGCAGAATTAGAAAATGGTATAGCCGATAATGATGATTTTTTGGACTCTGACGGGGATGGCACTCCTGATTATTTGGATAGCGATGATGATAATGATGGCATACCTACCCTTAATGAAGATATAGACAATAGTGGGTCACCAAGGGATGATGATACAGACGGTGATGGTATCGATAATTATTTGGATCCAGATAGCACAGAAAGAAATGATAGTGTAATTGCTGATCCAGATAATACAGATGTAATAACTACTTTTAGAACAACTGTAGAGGTTAGAGAAATTGTTCTTAACGGAGAAAGCCAAAATTTTGAGGAAGGCAATAATGATTTCTCATTTGGTTTTAGTGACTCTATTTCTACTGTAAAAGCTACAAAAAACTAGACGAAATCAAAATGAAAAAAATTATATATCTTTTTGTTTTAACCCTCCTCACAATTAGTTGTAGCGAAGGTGATATTATTGAAGATGATATCAATTTTACAGCGGTTTTAGAAAATTGTTCTAATGCAAATGATTTCGTTTTTTTTAAAATTGATTCTGAAAAAAATCAGGCTTTATCTTTAAATTTCACAAGTACTTCTTTTGAATTGAATGAGCTTCCTGAAACTGATTTAACAGAAACTATCACTATTAATGGTACTACAAACACGTTAATCTATCGTAAATTCGATGCCCAAATTAATGGTGAAGAATACTTCTGTTCTAGTATCCCTCCATCAAATGTTTTGGTAACAAGAGAATTAATTAGTGCAAGTGGCACAGCAATGATAACTTATGTACTTGTATCAGGAACCACAAATACCTACACAAGAACAATTACATTATCTGATGTCACATTTAAAGGAGTAGACATCGAAATAAGGCAAGAGCTTTTTGAGTTTGGAGAAGAAGAAGTCACTATTCCTTAAAACTCTATTTTGGATTCTGCACAATATATATTTCCATCGCTCCTAATCCATACTTTTTATAATCTGCATCAGAAATTTTCAGATTATCATATCGTCCAAATAAATATTTAAGTTCTTCTTTAAGTATTCCTTGCCCTACCCCATGAATAAAAATCACTTTGGGGATACGCTTACTTATAGCAAAATCTAGTTGTCTTTTTGCTGTATCCAACTGTAATGTAACGATATCATGATTAGACATTGCTTTTGTTGATCGAACTAGTTTATGGATATGTAAATCTACTTCCATAGGAGGAAAATGACG
The DNA here is from genome assembly GCA_947500545.1 of uncultured Aquimarina sp. Lineage (GTDB taxonomy): Bacteria > Bacteroidota > Bacteroidia > Flavobacteriales > Flavobacteriaceae > Aquimarina. Next base: position 997,535 of record CANMSO010000001.1, read on the forward strand.
CTCTTTGGGTTTGGGAGCTGGCCTTTTTGGTTTCTTTCTAAAAACCTCTTTCTCCTGAAGATTTTTATTAATTTCCTCATAAGAGGGAATCATAAGTTCTTCAGACTGCATTTTTACTACTTCATTTACAAAAAAAGTCATTTCAAAACCATCACTTGTCTCTATAGTAATTTCATCTAAACTAACAGAAACGACCTTACCCGTTATTGGTTCATCTAATACCGATACAGTATCTCCTATTGTAATCATCTATTCTTCTTCTTCAGTATTATTTTCTTGAGTAAACTCTGCTTTTGGTTTTATGGTTGAATTCACTAGAAACAATCCAAACATTAACATAACCAATCCCGCACTCTGAACATAGTAGTTCTTATTTGTAGCATAAATCTCATAAGTAAGAGCTACAGCCCCTATTACAATAAGTAATACACTTCCTATCTTTTTTATACCATTGTAGTTCATATTGCAAAAGTATCAAATATTAGATTTTATAGCCTTCAATTATTATAAATAACTTAATTATGTATATTGCGTGAACTAAATTGATAAATTATCACCCTTGGAAAAATACATGCTTCCTTGTTTAAACAAAAAATTATTTGGCATAGATTGCGTTGGCTGCGGTATGCAGAGAGCAGTTGTACTCCTATTTAAAGGTGAATTTACTGCTGCTTTTCATATGTATCCTGCAATATATCCTTTATTGATATTGCTTGCGTTTATTGGTCTTAATTTCTTTGTTCAATTTAAAAACGACGGGCTTGTTAAAACCAGCCTTATGATTATAACCGCGGTCACCATGATTGCAAGTTATGTCATCAAAATGAAAATATTTTTTTAACTAATCAATTTAAATTATGGAAAAACAAACTTTACCCAATTCAACACTTATCTTAGTATTTGGTATCTTATCTATTTTAGGATGTTGTTGTTATGGATTTTTAGGAGTTATATTTGGTATTATTGCTTTAATTATGGCAAAAAAAGCCACAGCTCTTTATACTGAAAATCCAGAGTTATATGATGGGTATAGCAATGTAAAAACGGGTAGAATTCTAGCAATTATCGGTTTGATAATAAGTGCGATTAGCCTAATTTGGAGTATCTATATCTTTTCTACAATTGGAATGGAAGGATATCAGCAAATGATGGAAGATTTCACCGGCGGATATAATTCTGTAAATGGTTAATAGTACTTTTAATAATAATAATAAACCCCGCTTCTGCGGGGTTTATTATTCTATACATTATGAATTCCCATCACGCTGCGCCGATGCGGTAACAGCAAGATTGTAAACAACAAGACCAAAACCTATCTTATTGACTGCATCACCTATGTTATAAATAACATCCATAGCAAGACCACCAAAAATACCTTCATACCACCCAGGTGTTCCGGCCATATAACCTATCGGATAAATCGCCCATCCCACTAATACAAACCAGCATAAAGTTTTATGAGCGGAAAGTACAGCTCCACCTGCTTCCTCTGCCAATTTTTTAGCTTTTCCTAGCCAAATATCATAAACAATAATGAAATAAGCAGCTCCAGAAATTAGACCCCACAACCAAGCTTGATCTCTGTAAACAGCTTCTCCAAAGTAACCGGTAACTAACATGATAACCGAGAGTATTATTAACCGCCACATAAGCGATTTTTTTGCTCCGGCAACTTTAAGGATAAGGTAAAACTCAACACACATTAGTGGTACTGTGAGTATCCAGTCTACATAACGGAAAAATGTAGGTGAACTTCCGTTAACATACCAATAATCCCTCATATACCAGTAATGTACAGCTGCAATAAATGTAATTAATCCTGAAATAAGAATTGAAGTTCTCCATTTTCTATCATAGCTATTCATTGAAAAGAAGAAGAATACTGAAGCGGCCATCATAGCCATGCAGCCAACGAAAAATGTAAAACCGACATAATCGTCTGTTGCAATTTCTGGGGTAAAGGAAAGTGACAATAATAAATTTTTCATAACATTTATAATTTTGTTTAATCAAATTTAATAAACATTAAACAAAAAATGTTTAACTTTAGCATAAGTTTATTAAACATTATGAAAAATAAGTCCTTGTTTTTTAACAATTTAAAAAGTTTTACATTGGTAGCCACTTTCTTTTCATTGTGGTTTGCGGTATACTTCAAAGACAGTGTAGAAGATTTTTTTGCTTATTTTCTTATTTTTTCACTAGGAATTTTACATGGCGCAAATGATATAGAACTAATTAAAAAGACCTCACAAAAACCTCGAAAAAGTAGGTTCGATAAAGTTCTAATAGTATATGTGTTTCTAATATCTCTTAGTATTACACTTTTTTACTTTTTTCCGACAATAGCACTTTTTCTCTTTGTTTTTTTTAGTGCTTACCATTTTGGAGAACAGCACTGGAATTCCAAAATAAGACAACAAACTATTTTTAGTAGATTAATGTTTTTATTCTACGGAATAGTGATTCTATTAATCCTCTTTTATAATAATAATCTTGAAGTTTCTATTATTATTGAGAATATTACGGATACATATATCACAAAAGATTTCTATTTATATTCTTTAGTTATTTCGTCTCTTTTATTAATTATTACAGGTTCAATAATCTACTTTGATGGAAAATTAAAAGCCAATATTTTTGAACAGTTTTTCTATATAGTGGTCTTTTTTATTGTTTTTTATACCGCCTCGCTACTCTGGGCTTTTGCTATATATTTCATTTTTTGGCATAGCATTCCTTCATTGGCAGATCAAGTATATTATCTTTATGGTAGCAATAAAAAAGAGGATTTCATTAAATATTTGAAATCCTCTCTTATCTATTGGTTCATATCATTAATAAGCCTGTCAATTATATACTGGCTTTTTCAGCATCAAGATCGACTGTTTTTATCGATTTTTTTTACTTTGATTGCCTCAATAACTTTTCCACATGTTTGGGTCATGTCAAAATTCAATAAATGAATTTAAATTTTATTCAAACTCTTTCAAGGTCTTTGTAATAATACCCACACACTCTAAAAGTTGTTCTTTATTCATTACCAATGGTGGTGCAAAACGAATAATGTTTCCATGAGTAGGTTTGGCTAATAAGCCATTCTCTTTAAGTGCCATGCAAATATTCCAAGCGGTTTCGCTCTCCTCGTCGTCATTAATGACTATTGCATTTAACAACCCTTTACCACGAACCAAGTTGGCTATATTAGAAGTCTTTATGTATTTATCTAACTCTGATCTGAATAATTCTCCTAATTCAGAAGCATTTTCTGCTAATTTTTCATCTCTAACCACTTCCAAAGCAGCAACAGCCACAGCTGCGGCTACAGGATTTCCTCCAAAAGTACTTCCATGATTTCCAGGTTTGATAACTTCCATGATATGATCATCTGCCAACACTGCAGAAACCGGATAAGCTCCTCCACTTAATGCTTTACCAAGTATTAAAACATCTGGTTTAACATCTGGTGAGTCTGAGCAATTTTTATCTGAACATGAACAATTACCGCATGTTGCAAGTAATCGCCCTGTTCTAGCAATCCCAGTTTGCACTTCATCTGCAATAAAAAGCACATTATGCTTCTCGCAAAGCTCCTTGGCTTTTGCCAAATAGTTTTCGGAAGGAACATATACTCCTGCTTCACCTTGTATAGGCTCTACAAGAAACCCTGCTATATTTTTATTGCTTTCCAAAGCATTCTCTAAAGCTTCAAGGTTATCATATTCAATCTTTATAAAACCTGCAGTGTATGGTCCAAAATTCTTTCTGGCAACCGGATCATTAGAGAAAGATATGATCGTTGTCGTTCTTCCATGAAAATTATTTTCACAAACAATAATCTGGGCTTCGTTTTGAGAAATACCTTTTTTCTCATAGGCCCATTTTCTACAGATTTTTAAAGCGGTTTCTACCGCTTCGGCACCCGTGTTCATAGGTAATAACTTATCAAAGCCAAAGTACTCACTAGCGAATTTCTCGTATTCACCTAATTTATCATTATAAAAGGCACGAGACGTCAACGTCAGTGTTTGTGCCTGATTTACCATAGCACCAACAATTTTTGGATGGCAATGCCCTTGGTTTACTGCAGAATATGCACTTAAAAAATCATAATACTTTTTACCTTCTACATCCCATACATAAACACCTTCTCCTCTATTTAAAACTACAGGTAAAGGATGATAGTTATGGGCTCCATACTTATCTTCTAACTCAATTGATTGTTGTGAAGTTAATTTTTCTAAAACAGCCATTTTTAATAATTTAAATTGATAAAATAACCATTCCTTCTCTACCTTTATCCTTTCGAAAAGACTCGAAAATTCAGCGTGGGAGAGAAATCATCCCTAAGAGAGCTGCAAATTACTAAATCTTTATTAATTTTTTAATTTTATGCTCTATAATCCCCTACTAATTTTCATTTTAACAAATTAATCCTCTCTATTCTATTAAAACACAAAAACTTCGGGTTCCAAAAAAATACAATTGATTTCTTCTCCGTAATAACAGTAAACAATTATGATATTTTCCCGGCTAATGATGAGATTTGAAGCTCTAACCTTTTAATTTCCCTTAGCAATGCATTTTTATCCATTTGCATCCAAGAGAATAACTTTAGCATTGCCGTAAGCATAACACAGAAAAAACCTGCACACCCCCACTTGATAAGTTCATTGGTATTATCTGTACTTAAAAACTGAACTAAGCAGTATATAAACAATGCAAACGCCACAAGGTTAACGATTAACATCATTATAATAACCCAGCTATTCCTAGTATTAAAAAGCCCTCCTACCATTCCAAGAAGACTTTGTTCATCAAGTTCCTCATAAAACTTTGCTTCTTCTCTAGTTAATGTTTCTTTTATTAATTCATCAATATCCTGCATCTTATTTTTCATAATTTCTGTTTTTTTAAAATTGACTTCAACTTTTCTCTAGCGGTAAACAAGCGGGATTTTACAGTACCCGTCGAAATATTTACTATTTCACCTATTTCTTTAACACTATACTCTTCTATATAAAATAAATTGAGTACCATTTGCTGATCATGTGATAATTTTTTGATCGCTATCTTTAATAAAGCTATAGTCTTCTCTTTATCATCATGATCATTAATAATAGTGGTTTTATGATCGTTTTTATATGTATTTAAATTCTCTACTTCTTTTTTATGTATACGCAACCAATTAATGGCATTTCTAGTTACAATAGTTAGTGCCCAGCTTCCAAAACTATTAGGGTCTTTTACTGTATTAATTTTCTGTAATATAATACTCCAACTATCTTGAACTATATCTTTAGAGATTTCCAAATCATTAGTATACCAATATGCCTGTTTACATAATTTCTTATGCCATCTTTTAACAAGAAGCGTGGCAGCTTTCTTATTTCCAGATTGACATTGCAATACCAGTAAGGAATCAAATATTTTATTAGTCTTTATCATTTTAGTATCTATACTATAGACGTAGAAATATTAGATAGGTTCATTTTTTTATTTCTTTTTATAAGATATCTCGAATATTTAATAAGTATATGCTTTCTATTCTTATTTTTGCGCTATGGCAAGGAAAAAAAGAAGACAAATCTTTGAAAATATCGAAGTTATTGATGCAGGTGCAAAGGGAAAAAGTATTGGAAAAGCGCCTGATGGGAAAGTTATATTTATCAATAATGCAGTTCCGGGAGATGTAGCAGATATACAAACTACCAAAAAGCGTAAGGCCTTTTATGAAGGTTCTGCCACCACCTTTCATAAACTATCTGATAAACGTGTAGAGCCAACATGTAAGCATTTTGGAACATGTGGTGGTTGTAAGTGGCAATTTATGGGATACGAGCATCAACTTGCTTATAAACAACAAGAAGTAGTAAATAATCTTACCAGATTAGGTAAGATCGAATTACCAGAGGTAACTGCTATTTTAGGTTCTGAAGAGCAGTTTTTCTACAGAAATAAAATGGAATTTTCATTTAGTGACAGTAGATGGTTAACCCTTGATGAGATTCAAAGCGACACAGAGATTGAAAATCGAAATGCATTAGGATTTCATATGCCTGGAATGTGGGATAAAATTTTGAATATAGATAAATGCTATCTCCAGGAAGATCCTAGCAATGCTATAAGAAACAAGGTAAATTCTTTTGCAACAGAACATCAGCTTCCCTTTTACAACCCCAGAAAACAACAAGGGTTTCTTCGTACTTTAATGATTCGCATTGCTTCTACAGGAGAGATCATGGTTCTTGTGCAGTTTTTCAATGAAGACAAAGAGAAAAGAACCTTATTGTTGGATTACATCATATCAGAATTCCCAGAAATTACATCATTACAGTATGTCATAAACCCTAAAGGAAATGATACCATCTATGATCAGGATGTCATTTGCTATGCAGGGAAAGATCATATTGAAGAAGAAATGGAAGGTTTACGCTTTAGAATCAATGCAAAATCGTTTTATCAAACCAATTCAAAACAAGCTTATGAGTTGTATAAAGTTACTCGAGATTTTGCCAACTTAACAGGTAAAGAATTGGTATATGACCTATATACAGGTACAGGCACAATTGCACAGTTTGTTTCTAAAAATGCTAAAAAAGTAATCGGTGTTGAAGCCGTTCCTGAGGCTATTGAAGATGCTAAGTTAAATGCTAAACGTAATAATATTGAAAATGTAGAATTCTATGTTGGGGATATGAAAAAAGTATTTACAAAAGATTTCATTGCACAACATGGCCAACCAGAAGTAATAATTACAGACCCTCCAAGAGATGGAATGCATAAAGATGTTGTAGCTCAATTACTAAACATATCTCCTCAAAAAATTGTATATGTAAGTTGTAATAGTGCAACACAAGCACGTGATTTGGCGTTATTAGATGAAACCTATAAGGTTACCAAAGTGCAACCCGTGGATATGTTTCCTCAGACTTACCATGTAGAAAACGTGGTTTTATTAGAAAAAAGATAATATATGAGATTATACAAGTACTTATTACTTATACTAACTCTTTCACTCGTATCATTAGGTTGTGAACGTGATGATATATGTGCTGAAGGTACTCCTGTTACTCCTTTTCTTGTCATTAAGTTTTTTGATCAAGAAACACGTACCGATATAAAAAGACCATCAGAATTACAAGTGAGAGCTATTGGTCAAGACAGCGTTTTTAATATTGGTAGTGTGACAGATTCGATTCTAATACCGCTTAGAACAAATATGTCTAGTACCGTATATGAATTCACTATAAATTCTGACACTACAAATGGAGGAACTGCACCAAATACAGATACTATAACTTTTGAATATAATCCAGTAGAAGAATATGTAAGTAGTGCCTGTGGATTTAAAGTAAATTTCGAGGGTATTGAGGCAACTCAAGAAGTTGGAGATACTGATAAGTGGATCGAAGATATAACAGAACAAAGAAATGATGTAACCGATGAGGCAACTGCACATATATTTATTTTTCATTAACATACTGATTTCCGGATGTATCCAGGCACAGGAAGGACCTAAAATAACAGCAAAAGACACCTTGCCTCCTGCTGAAAAATATGGCTTAAGAGTTGGTGCTGATATTGCACGACTAATTCGTACCTCATTAGATGATGATTACAAGGGGTTCGAAATTGTAGGTGACTATAGGATTTATAAAAAGTTTTATATAGCTGGAGAATTTGGTAATGAATCTTTAATACGAGATGAGGAAAATATAAACGTAGAAGGATCCGGAAGTTATATCAGGTTAGGAATAGATTATAATACCTATGGTAACTGGTATGGAATGCAAAATAGTATTTATGTAGGAGTACGTTATGGTTTTTCTACATTTGAACAAACACTAAACGATTATGTCATTTTTACCGGAACCGATTACTTCGGTGAAAATAGAATTACCGAACCAATTACCGTAGATGGGTTAAATGCCGGTTGGGTAGAACTTGTTTTGGGATTAAAAGCCGAAATTTTTAATAATTTATATTTAGGTGTTAATGTTTCTTTGAGAAATTTGATAACAGAAAAGACACCTGATAGTTTTGATAATCTTTATATTCCAGGTTTTGGAAGGACAAATGATTTCAGTAAAATTGGTACGGGTTATGGATATTCTATAAGCTACTTGATTCCTTTTTTCAAAAAGAAAAACTAATCAAATAAGCGCCTCTTACCAAGAGTAAAAGGCGCTTTCCATATCTAAAATACTTCTTTCAATAATTCTTTAAGTTCATTCCAAGATTTTTCATCCGCTTCTTTTTGATATGCCAATGGTAAATTAAATTTCTTACCAATAGAATCAGCATCTCTACTTGTAAAGGAATGTGTCGTATTTTCATACGCTATATATTTATAATTAGCTTTTACACTATCCATAGCTTTCTTATACGCAGCAACTGTTTCTTGCGGTACAAATGGATCTTCTGCTCCGTTACAAACCAAAACCTTGGCTTTAATTTCACTTGTAGGCATTACAGGAAGTTGTACTCCGCTATGAAATGCAGCTACAGCATCCAAATCTATACCGGCATTTGCCATAGTAAGCGCAACACTTCCTCCAAAACAATACCCAATAGCCGCAATTTTATCTGCATCTACTGATTCCTGAGCTTTTAACATTTCTAATGCTGCATTGAATCTTGCTTTTGCTGCGTCCAAATTCCCCATCACACTCATTGCAAATTTACCAGCGTCATCTGGATGTGCTGCCTGTTTACCATCACCATACATATCTACGGCCAAAGCAACATATCCTAGTTCTGCCAGCATATCTGCTCTTTTTCGCACATAATCATTATGTCCCCACCATTCGTGAACAACAATAATACCCGGGCGTTTTTCTGTCGCATTTTTATTAAAGGTTAAGTACCCTTTCATCGTCAAAGAATCTACTTTATAAGCTACTTCTTCACTTTTAATTTTAATAGGTTTTTCAGCAATCTCTTCTTTCTTATTGTCAGAAGCTTTTTCGTTTTCTGATGCTGTTTTATTATCCTTACAACTAATTATCCCGGCAGATAAAAAGATAAATAGTGCAAAAGACTTTACTACAAGTTTCATAAGTATTAGTTTTAAAAGTTACAGTTAGTTTTAAACTATTTTAAAGTTACTAAATCTAAAACTCTCTTATTCATTTTTTCATCTAAATTTAGTCTTCTACATAAGGAGCTCCGGCCTCTAGTAAATCCTTTGAAAGTTTATCTGTTTGATTTTTAAGCAACTCATACTTTGAAGTGATCAACTTCATTTGGTTTGAAATAATTTGCATTGTTTCAAGATGCGTACTCGTAGGTCCATAGGTGGATCGATCTATACCCCTGTATATTGCAAACATCCTATCTCCAATAGTGGGTTTGGTCTTCTCTCCTACTTGCTGTTTGGCGCTATTACCGTAGAATTCTTTATTTAGATCTGCTATACTTTGCTTCAGTGTATTTAACCTAGTATCCAAATTTCCTGGTGCAATATTCGCTCTTTCTAGCGCTATGTTCATTACTTTGATTCGTTTGGTAGTATTACTTATTTGAATATCTAAAGTAGAAACTTTGCCAACTACGTCTTCATAATTCCTCCAGAATGCAGTTACTTTTTCAAGAGGAGCCCCTTTCAATACACCTTCTTTCATTCGTTTTACAGTAAAAGAAACAGGATCCGACAATTGAGTTACTGTCCCCTTTTCAATTTTAGATAGGGTTGCTGTATAATTTCCCGGAGCCGCCATAAAACCTTTAGGTGAACCAAATGTATTGTCTTGTTTTTTTAAAGGAATAGCTTCACTAGCTGGATAACGTAAATCCCATGCAATACGATGAAAGCCAGATTTTACAGGTCCTTCAATTCTGCGAATAGTTTTTCCGTTGGTGTCAGTAATGGTTAGAACAATCTTGGGTTTCGATTCTGTTTTTTCAGCCGCTACTTTATCCCATCCAGGAAACGCAATATCGGCACCTTTATTTTTCTTCTCATTTTCTTTACGAATTTCTTCACTCGTTTTTAATCCATCTTTCAAATAATATGTAAAAACTGCCCCAAAATCTGGATTTGGAGCTACATAATGTGATGCGCCCTGGCTTCCTTTTTTATTATCAAAACTTAAGTTTGGTCTTGGGATATACCACCAGGCATCACGGGTTGGAAATAAAACAGCTTCTTCTTTCAATTTAACTTCAGAAACACTTCTTAATGCAGTATAATCATCAAATACAAAAAAACCTCTTCCAAAAGAAGCGCCAATTAGGTCGTTCTCCTTACGCTGTATTGCCAAATCACGGAAAGATATCGTAGGCATATCACCTTTAAGTTTTATCCATTTACTACCTCCATTGACAGTAAAATAAATTCCAAACTCTGTAGCTGCAAATAAAAGATTTGATTGTACATGATCTTGCACAATTCTCCACACCAAAGTTCTTTCAGGAAGATTTCCTCTAATAGATTTCCATGTACGACCATTGTCTGCGCTTTTTAACAAATATGGGTTAAAATCACCATACTTATGATTATCAAGTGCTACATATACTGTATTTGCATCAAAAAGATCCGCTTTTATATCATTTACAAAAGCTGTGGACGGAACTCCAGGTAATGTTCCGACATCGATTTTACGCCAATTACTGCCTCCATCTTCTGTGGCTTGAATGATTCCATCATCGGTACCCACATAAAGGATATTTTCTTGCTTTGGTGATTCTGCTATAGAAGTTATGGTATTATAGTTTGACATTGCTAAAAAATCCCAAGGTGCATCCCAAGACTGTTTCTTACCCATAATATCAAGTGTGATTCGCTCCTGATTTTTGGTTAAATCTCCAGAAATAGCTGTCCATTTATCGCCTCGATTATCTGATCTCCAAATACGTTGCGATGCAAAATAGATACGAGCTGGATCATGAGCACTTACCAAAATTGGTGCATCCCAATTAAAACGTTCAAAATTCTCGCTCTCACCTGGCTGCGGTTGGATATCGATTACTTCTCCAGTGCTTAAATCAATTCGAGAAAGATTTCCTTCTTGACGCTCTGCATACATAATATTTGGATTCCCAGGTTCTGTTGCCGGTTGATGTCCATCCCAGTTTAATACAATCTTCCAATCCGAATTTTGAATACCATGTACATTATCTGTTCTGGAAGGGCCACCTTGAGTACTATTATCCTGAGTCCCACCATAAATATTATAAAAAGGTTCTGTATCATCTACAGCAACTTTATAATACTGAGTCACTGGCAGGTTTTCAATAAAACGCCAGTTTTTAGTTAGATCAAAAGTCTCATATAACCCCCCGTCTGTTCCTACCAAAAGATAATCTGGATCTTCTTTTTTAAATGCAATAGCATGGTTATCCCCATGTTTATACTCTTCATTCATTCTTGTAAAGGTCTTCCCTCCGTCTTCAGAAATCTGCATCCGCGAATCCACAAGGTATAATCTCTCAAACTGATGTGGGGAAGCATATAACTCCTGGTAATAATGAGGGCCTGTTGCTCCTGCTACGGCATCAGAACGTTTCTTCCATGTGGTTCCACGATCTTCAGAACGATATACGCCACCAGTTCTTCTATCCAACTCTATTGCGGCATACAAAATATCAGGTTTTTGAGGTGAAATCGCCAACCCTATTTTACCCATCCAAGATTTGGGAAGGCCGTTTTTAAGTTGTTCCCATGTTTCACCACCATCGATACTACGATGAATACCAGATCCAGGACCCCCACCCATATAGGCGGCAACGGTGCGATGTCTTTGCCATGAAGCTGCATAAAGTACATCAGGGTTTCTGGGATCGGCAACCAAATCGGTAACTCCAACCCATTCACTATCACCCAAGGTTTTTTTCCATGTTTTCCCTCCGTCAACAGATTTATATAATCCACGTTCTCCACCTTTTTTCCATAAAGGTCCCTGTACTGCTACCCAAATGATATTACTGTTTTCTGGATGAATAATGATTTTAGAAATATGCTCAGAATTCTTTAATCCCATATTTTTCCAGGAAGCCCCTCCATCATCACTTCGATAAATACCATCTCCATATCCCAAATGTCGTCCACCTACATTCTCACCGGTACCTACCCAAATGGTATTAGTATTTCTGGGGTCTATAGTAACGCATCCTATAGAATAGGACGTTTGCTCATCAAAAATAGGAGTCCATGTTGTTCCTGAATTTACAGTTTTCCACACCCCTCCAGAGCCCACAGCTACATACCAAATACTTTCATTATTTGGATGAATTGCAACATCAGCAATCCTACCTGACATAAATGCAGGGCCAATATTTCTTAATTTTAATCCGGAAAAAATAGAATCCGAAAATACAGAAGTAACTGTTTGTTTTGTTTTTGATCTTTGCCCAAAAACTGAAAAGGAAAGAGTGAATAAAACCGCTATGAAAAAAGCGCGTGTGAATTTAGTTTTCATACTGATGGAAGATTAGTTTATTTGTTCAGTTTAAAGCAGAAAATTATCGTTATTTCAATAATAATCTCTTAACAAAAGCATAAAACTATCTTCTATCAAATTGATTTTAAGAATTAATTAACCAAAGATGTATCTATTACGGTCAATGACCGATAAATGACCCCGACCAATTAAATACTATATGGCAACATACTCAAACCTAAAAATTAATCATTTTGATACTTTGCTTTTTTGCTACCGGCATACATTTCATATTTCACTAATCTTGCTTCAAGTTTCCCGTTAAACACTTTAATCTTGCGAGAAGGTCTAAGCCCAACATGTTTTAATGCTTCGAGATTTCCGGTAATAAACCAAGCATTTGTACCGGGGTAATTTTGCTTTAATGTATCTCCTATTTTCGAATAGAATTCTTCAAGGTTAATTTCTAATCGTTCATCATAAGGTGGGTTAAACACAATATGAAGTTGTCCTTCAACTTCTTTTTTGCTTTCAAAAAAATCACCTTCTTTTATTTTAACGAAATCAGTAAGATTAGCATTTTCAATGTTAACATTTGCTTTACGAACGGCAGAATACTCCTTGTCCATACCTATTATTGAATGATGAAAATCTCTTGTTTTATTAAGACATGATTCTTCAATCTTTTCAAATAAGTCCATATCCCAATCTAACCATTTTTCAAAAGCAAATTCTTTTCGATTCAGGTTTGCAGGAATATTACATGCAATCATAGCGGCCTCAATTGCCATAGTACCGCTACCACACATAGGATCTAGAAAATCACATTGACCATCCCAGCCTGAAAGCAATAATAAACCTGCGGCCAAAACCTCATTAATAGGGGCAATATTGGTTGCTGTACGATACCCTCGGTGATGTAAAGATCCTCCAGAACTATCCAACGAAATGGTACATAAATCTTGCTGAATATGGATATCAATAGAAAGATCTGGGTGATCTAATTCTACATTTGGTCTTTCACCAGTCTCATTTCTAAATTTATCTACAATTGCATCTTTCGCTTTTAAAGCAATAAAACGTGAATGCGTAAAAATTGTAGAGTTAACCGTAGCATGTATTGCAAAGGTATCATTGTTATCTATATATTCTTTCCATTCTATTCTTTGAACAAAATCATATAAATCTTGTTCATTTCTTATCTTTTTTGAGGTAATTGGTTTCAAAATTTTTACAGCCGTTCTTAAACATAGGTTTGCTTTATACATAAACCCTGTATCCCCATAAAAACTAACCATACGGTTACCAATTTGCACTTTTTCAGCTCCTAGATTTCTAAGTTCTCTTGCCAGAACTTCTTCAAAACCAAAAAGGGTTTTGGCTACCATTTTAAATGAATTACTCACTATCTTCGCGTTCAATATAATTAAACCGCAAAAATACATTAATTTTGCGCCCTATGCTAAAAGATTCAACAATGTGGTATGCTTCATGGTTTGATACTCCTTATTATCATATATTATACAAGGATAGAGATCATACCGAAGCCCAAGATTTTATGGATAATCTTACGAATTATCTTAATCTTGAAAATAGTGAAAAAATTTTAGATCTCGCATGCGGAAAAGGACGTCATAGCATCTATCTCAATGAAATTGGATATGATGTTACCGGAGTAGATCTATCAAAAAACAGTATCGAATACGCCTCGCAATTCGAAAATGAAACCTTAAAATTTAGGGTTCATGATATGTGCCGTCCTTATTCCGAAAAATTCTCTGCCGTTTTCAATTTATTCACAAGCTTTGGATATTTCGACAAAGAAGAAGATAACCTAAATACGATTAAGGCCATAAAATCTGACCTTAATGAGCGTGGATTTGGAGTAATTGATTTTATGAACGTAGAATATGTAATCCAAAATCTTGTTCCAAAAGAAACCAAGGAAATACATGGAATTAGTTTCGAGATAAAAAGATTTGTAAGGGATAACTATATATACAAGGAGATACGATTCAGAGATCAGGGTGAAGATTTCTTCTTTACCGAACGCGTAAAGGCAATTACTCTTGCAGATTTCGAAAACTATTTTAAAAAGGCAGAAGTTGATCTACTTGATATTTTCGGTAATTATCAATTACAAAAATTTAATTCAAAAACTTCACATAGACTTATTTTAATATTCAAATAGTGCACAACTACATTTTATCCATAGCGGCAGTTTTTATTGGGGCTTTAATTGTACTTATTTTCAAGCCATCTAATCAAAAAAATCTAAAATTACTTTTGGCCTTTAGTGGGGCCTTTCTTCTTGCAATTACAATTTTTGACCTGCTACCAGAGGTGTTTGAGGACAACCATTTTGCAAAACAAACCGGTGTTTGGATTATGATTGGTATTTTGTTACAAAAAGTTTTAGAATATTTCTCAAAAGGTGCAGAACACGGCCATATACATCTAAATAAAGAGACCAAACAAATACCTAAACTATTATTTATTAGTTTAGGGATACATGCGCTACTTGAAGGATTTCCTATACATCATACCGATGGGATTCTAGCGGGAATTATTGTACACAAAATTCCAATAGCTATGATTTTAACAACATTCTTACTTAATACTAAAATAAAGAAACCAATAGTTGTTGTTACACTGATCATTTTTGCTTTAATGACCCCTTTAGGAACTCTAATTAGCGAACATTTTGATGCTGTTCAAGGGTATTATAAAGAAATTAATGCATTAGTAATAGGAATATTTTTACATGTTTCTACGACCATTCTTTTTGAAAGTAATGAAGGGCACAAATTTAATATAACAAAGCTTTTGGTTATTCTCGCGGCAACTTTTACCGCATATTTAATATAGTATGTTTAGCAAAGAAGAATCAAAGCAAATACGTCAAGAATTTTGGACCAATTTTGGAAAAGAATACCCAAGAAAATGGTTGTTATACAATACAAAAATCAAAGACGTAACCTTGAAGTTTACTTTTACATCTAAAAAAGCACAAGTTTCAGTTGACATAGAACCATATGATGAGGTAATAAGAGGATATTACTATGACAAATTCATCAGCCTTAAAAATATTCTAACCACTGAATATATAGAAGATATTGTTTATGATAAATCCTACCAATTGGATAATGGTAAAATTATTTCTCGTTTGTACATAGAGCAAACACAAGTAAGCGTTTATAATAAAAATTCTTGGGAAAAGGCAATGCTATTTTTAGCACAAAACATGGAAAAACTAGAAAAGTTCTTTCTGGAATATAAAGATTACATTTCTGAATAAATTCATTCTCCCATTCAACTAGTTTCTATTTATAATCACTCAAGCTATTATATTTAGATTATATATTGAAGAATAAGTAAATAATGAAATGCACTACCCGCTAAAACAAATAAATGCCATATTACATGACTAAATGGTATTTTTTTTAAAGCGTAGAAAATTATTCCAACTGTATAAAATGCTCCTCCCAAAATTAAATAGTTAATCCCTTCAGGGGCAACCTTATTCATTAGTGAATTACTATCGAGTACTATTAACCATCCCATTAATAAATAAAGAAAAATTGATAAAACCTGAAACTTTCCTGTAAAGAAAAGTTTTAAAACAGAACCAATAATAGCTAAAGACCAAACAATAATAAACAACAACTTTCCTTTACTATCTAATAATGTGATTAGTGCAACTGGGGAATATGTTCCTGCGATCAACAGATAAATCCCTACATGATCCATTATTCTAAATTTTCTTTTTAGCTCAACATCTGAAGAATAATGATATGCTGTAGAGGCAAAATATAGAACAATTAAAGAACTGGCATATAATATAATTGAAAATGTGCTATAGTTGGTTTTACCAGAATTATGTATCATCAATAATAAAAACCCTACAACAGCCAAGATAAATCCTAGTCCGTGTGTTATCCAATTCCACCTTTCTTCTACTGGTGTTTGTATTTTCATAGTCTATAAGATATCAAGTTCTAAGATAACAAAAGTGCTTCGATTTTTGTTGTATAAAAAAACCCTTCATCTGTATTGATGAAGGGTTTCAAGGAAGGCGGCGACCTACTCT
>CANMSO010000002.1 GCA_947500545.1 uncultured Aquimarina sp.
TACTGATGCTCAGGACCTGGATTTATCCGGAAACGAGTTAAGCTTGACCAATGATGGTACCACGGTAGATCTTTCGGTCTACCTTGATAATACCGACAATCAAGAGTTGTCTTTTTCTAATAATGTGTTAAGCATTGCCAACGGAAGTAATACAGTAGACCTATCCAGCTATTTGGATAATACTGATGCTCAGGACCTGGATTTATCCGGAAACGAGTTAAGCTTGACCAATGATGGTACCACGGTAGATCTTTCGGGTTACCTTGATAATACCGACAATCAAGAGTTGTCTTTTTCTAACAATGTGTTAAGTATTGCCAACGGAAGTAAGACAGTAGACCTATCCAACTATTTGGATAACACAGATGCACAAACACTTACCCTTAATAACGAAACTTTGAGTATCTCTGGCGGAAACAACATAGATCTATCCGTATTACAAGATGGAACGGGTACGGATAACCAAACGTTAGATCTATCTTCAAATGTATTAAGTATCTCTAGCGGTAATACTGTTGACCTATCTGATTACGTAAATACCGATAATCAAAGCTTAACGGCTGCAAGTCTTAGAGGTACAGATCTTACAATTGAAATAGAAAATGGCGCTTCTGTAAGTGTGGATTTATCTCCTGTTGTTGCCTCTTTAGAAACTGATCTCATTAATGCACAAGACCAAATAACCATTTTAGAAACACAAATGGCAGAGGTGCTATCAAGATTAGAGGCAGTAGAAAACCAGGGCAATACCAATAAAAGCAATTCTCCTATTTTATATCAAAATATTCCTAACCCATTCAATGGTACCTCAACTATCAAATATTTTCTACCAGAAGGTATCCATAACGCATCTATTGTATTTAGTGATGTATTAGGAAAAGTATTTTCTACGGTTTCTATAAAAGAAACTGGAAATGGTGAACTGAATATCAATAGTGATGGATTAGCAAAAGGGACATATTTCTATACGTTGTATGTTGGAAGCAGGAAAATCAATACTAAGAAAATGGTGATCAAATAATTGTTTTGTAATAATTAATCATATTATTAAACATAAAAACCACTCATATATGAGTGGTTTTTACTTTCTAACATATTTTGCGGTAAGAGATTAATACTCATCATCATTATCATCTCCCGAATCATCTGTGTTTTGTTCTTGCAGAACATTTAAAGTGGTAGTATTTGCAATTGTTCTTACTTGCCCACCATAGATAGTGCTAATATCAATTTTTAAAAACTCAAAGTCCTTTAATTGTTTCATATTTATAGAATTTGGTTAAACTTACTAAAAATAATTTTGAAGGTGTACTTTTTATAGACGATATACCCCATCCCGGTAAGGGGGGTACCCCCTTACCGGGATGGGGTGACCCCTTGTCATGAGGACTCGAACTGATATTTAGGTGGTTCGAGCTGATCTCCTGACCCTTCGAAGTGATATTTTGACCCCTATTTCTGATATTGTATCGCTTCGAACCATTTTGGTATGGGTTCGAAATATCTTTTTATTACTTGTAAACATAGTTGTAATAGATCTAAGAATGTTTTTATCATTTAGGACTACCTTCGGATCGTTTTGATGCGATGATATATCTCCTCATACTATCATATGTATCTCTAACTTTATTAGTAAGTTTGTTAGTGATGAAATATTACGTACCCCTTCTTATATTTTTTCTTTCGATAAGTGTTATTTCACAAGAAGTGGATACAACCTTTATTCGTCTTAAGTCCAAATTAGATAATGCGCTAGAAGACACAGCCAAGATACAATCAATGTTTTCATTAGGAGTGTATCAGTTAGATCATGATTTTGATAGTGCAGAGGAATATTTTACAGAAGCATTGTCATTGATTGAATCCAATAATACCAATGATTTACTAAGGAAAAAAGCAAAGATTTATGTTCAGATGGGTGTAGTAAATAGACGCAAAGCAAATTACCCCGAAGCTATTGCCTATCATTTAAAGGCGATGAAGTATTATGAACAACTAAATGACTCTTCAGGTATTGGGGATGTGTATCATAATATGGCGATGGTGTATCGTTATCAGAAAGAACACAGAAAAGCCATTGAACATTTCAAGAAAACTGTTTCCCTAAAACAAACAGTTTCAGATTCCGTTGGCTTGGGAGCAGCATATAACATGCTAGGAGTTTCATATAGGCAGAATAAACAATTGGATTCTGCATTAGTGTGTTATCAAACCGCAAAGAAAATATTTTTGGCGATAAAGGACGAAAACAACGTGTATAGAGTAAATAATAACATGGGTGTATTATACCAAAAGCTTGACCAACATGATAAAGCATTGGAGATACAATATGAGAACTTAAATCGTTGCAAACGATTAGGAAAAAAGCTCTCAATATGCGTAACACATTATAATATTTCTTCAGTTTATAAAAGGAAAAAAGAGTGGTCGAAATCCCTTAAACATGCGGATTCCTCTTTGCAGGTAGCTTTAGAAGAAAACTTCAGAGAACGGGCTGCCGTATCGTATCGTCGTAAAAGTTTTGTCTATGCCAAAATGGAAAACTATAAAGAGGCCCATGAAAGCTATCGAATATTTAAAAAATATAATGACACGATTTACAACATAGAAAATGCAAAAAAGATTCAAGCATTAGAGCTTAATTACGAATTTCAGAAAGAAAAGCAAGCCGATAGCCTTCAATTTGCACAAGAGAAAAGAGAGGTAGAATTAGTCGGACAAGCAGAATCTTCAAAGAAGAGACTGTATTTTGTATTATTATTAGGGGCAATTATTTCCGGAGTTATCATTACGTTTTTGATCCGGCGAAATTATCAACAACGTTCAAAACTAGCTAAAGCTACATATGAGAATGAAAAGAAAATCCTGGATCAGGAAATTAAATCCAAAGAAGAAGATATCAAACGCCTGATTGCAGATAATAGTATGCGTTTGGCATTTAAAGAAGAACTGCTGGATAAAATAAAAAATGAGGTAATAGGAGCAGAACCCAAAAACATAAAGAAATCTCTAAATTCTTTGACCACCCAATTAAGATTACAAATCGATACCGAAAATAAACTTTCTGGATTGCAAGAAAAGATAGACTACGTAAATCAAAGTTTTGATACTAATCTTCAGGAATCATATCCAGAACTTACCAAAGGAGAGCGAGAAGTATGTGCATTGCTTAGACTCAATCTTTCGATCAAAGAGATTATGACGATTAGGAATGTCTCTTCAGACTCTGTAAAATCCATGAGACGCCGTATCCGAAAAAAGATGGATATCCCTCAAGATGTAGAATTGGAAAAATTTATTCAGGAATTGGTTTAAAAAAAATCATGACACCTTTTGACACCACCATTTCTTTGGCGAGTCTCATTGTTGTAGGTAATATTGTGTAGACAGAACAATATACCCTTTTACCATGATTAATATATGGAGCAATGACCATTTATGGTCTATACTATTTTTAAGTGCTTCGGCAATACTTTACGCACTGGTCAGCATTAGCATTATTGTTATTGTATTTTTCTCCTGGAGGAATTTTCAGAATCGTATGAAACTGAATCAAATGGACCAAGAGAAGAAAATACTAATCGAGAAATTGAAGGCCAAGGAAGAAGAGGTAAAAAGTTTAATGGCGGATAATAGTATGCGTTTGGCATTTAAAGAAGAATGGTTAGCCAAGCTAAAAAATGAAGTTTTGGTTGCGGCCGATACTGCAGAACTAAGACAAGCGCTTAACTCATTAACTGCTCAATTACGTTTACAGATCGATACAGAAAATAAGTTGGCCGGATTACAAGAAAGAATTGACCATAATGATATTCACTTTGATGGTAAACTTCAGGAAATGTTTCCTGATTTAACCAAAGGAGAGCGAGAAGTGTGTGCATTACTTCGTCTAAACCTCTCCATTAAGGAAATCATGATTGTTCGTAATGTATCTTCAGATTCTGTTAAATCCATGCGTCGTCGTATCCGTAAAAAGATGAATATCCCTTCAGAGACCGAGCTAGAAAAGTTCATCCAGGAATTAACATGAATAGAAAACATACACTTCTCAATACTTACAAAGTAAGCGTCCTCGCCACTCACCACTACTAAAAATGACACCTTTTGACACCGATAAAACCATCTTAAAACTAGATGTTTAGACTATTTTTGTAGCAATTATCCTTAAAAGCCCCTTATTATGATAAAACTATTACCCTTAATTTTAGTAGCCTTTTTAGTGCCTTCCAATTACATGGTTGCACAGACAGGAAATCAAACTACTGGATCTGCTATAACTCCTACACAATCCGTAACGGATCGTACACCGCTTCCTTATGATGGCTTAGTTACTTTTACACCGGGTGATTTATTGACCACGGGAGATTGGAATCTTTCTATTGGTCCAGGTGCTGGCGCTTCCTTAACCTCTGCTTATACTAATGTACTTGTAGGAGGTATGGCTGGAGCATTATTTGGAGATACAGGTGTTAATGAAAATGTTGTTATAGGAAATTTTGCAGCAGATCAGACATTAATTGCTTCAGATAATGTGTATATTGGGAACTATGTAGCAAGAAATGCTACAAACTCTGATAACGTGATTATAGGTCATCGTGCAGGATTAAACCTAACAAGTGGGAGGGATAATACCATTGTTGGAGAAGAAGCTGGGCGTAACCTCATGGCTGGAGAAGATAATGTACTCATCGGAGAAGATGCTGGTTATGAATTAACTACGGGTGATGATAATTGTTTTGTAGGAAGTAGAGCTGGAGCGAATTCTACTACAGCTAGTGGTAACACTTTTGTTGGTGGAGAAGCTAGAAGTTTCACACCATCAACGCTGGGTAATGGGGTTGATTATGATTTTTCTACAATCGGTGGAGCAGTAGGTGGATCAAATACAGTAGGAGAAGCTAATACTTTTGTAGGTTCTGGTTCCGGTCTGGATAATGTTGATGGTTTTGCAAATACGTTTTTGGGATATGCTACAGGTGCAAATAGCCAACATGCAGATGGTAATACGTTTATAGGATATGGTGCAGGTTGGGATAACAACAGAACTAATAATAGAAATGATGCCAATAGAAACACCTACATGGGTGTACTTACTGGAGGTACCAATAGAGAAGGGTCTGATAATATAGGGATAGGTTGGAAAGCTGATTTTACAGGAAATGGTGTCAATGGACCTTCGGATAATCGAAATCAACGAAATATCTTTTTTGGGAATTCTGTATCGGTTTTTGGAGATGATCAGGTGATTATTGGTCATGCTGCCAGATCTTCAGGAAATCGAGGGTCAATAACCATAGGTTCACAAAGTAGTACAGCCAGTTCATATGCCGCGGCTATTGGATATGATGTAGATGTTGCCCAAGCCAATACGATGGCTTTGGGAGGAAATACGACTACCAATAGAATGAGTGTGGGTATTGGTACTCTAGCAGCAAATCAAAATGCATCACTAGAGCTTGCCGATATCGATAAAGGGTTTTTAGTGAATAGAGTGACCACAGCACAACGTACTGCTATGGAAACTGCAGCAGCTAGTGGAAACGCTTTAACAACTACAGATGCGGGTTTAATGGTATACGATACAGATTTTGGGACTCTTTTTGTCTGGAACGGAACTGCTTGGGTAAGTGTAACTTCTTTGAACACCGATGACCAAAAAATAGATACCTTCCAATTAGTAGATAATAAAATTGAATTATCTCTGGAAGCTGATGGAGAAGTAGTAAAAGAACTTGACTTATCTAGATTCATTGATAATACAGACAGACAAAGAATCGACACATTAATGCTCACCAGAAATAATAAAATTATTATGTCTTTAGAAAGTGATGGAGAAGCAGTAAAGGAACTCGACTTATCTATCTTTAAAGACAACACAGATGAACAAGCCTTAGCTTTAACTTCAAATATATTAAGCATCTCAGGGAATATCTCGACTGTTGATCTTTCTAGTTATCTAGATAATACTGATAGTCAGGATTTAAGTTTATCTAGTAATATACTAAGCTTAAGTAACGATGTTACTCCTGTAGATTTATCAAGTTATTTGGATAATACAGATGCTCAGGATTTAGAATTATCAAGTAATACTTTGAGTCTAACCAATGATGGTACGACAGTAGATTTGTCCGGATATTTAGATAATACAGATGCGCAAGATTTGGATTTATCGGGTAATACATTGAGCTTAACTAATGATGGCACAAGTGTAGATTTGTCTGGATATTTAGATAACACCGATAGCCAAGAACTTTCCCTGGCAACAAATATTTTGAGTCTTTCTGGAGGAACAGCTGCAGTAGATCTTTCCGGTTATTTGGATAACACAGATGCACAAACCTTAAGTTTTGCTAATGGAAACCTGAGCATTACTGGTGGGAATAGTATTGATATTTCTGCTTTGCAGGATGGTACGGGTACAGATAGTCAAACATTAACTTTGTCGTCTAATATGCTAAGTGTTTCTAATGGAAATAGCGTTGATCTTTCTGGCTATGTAAATACAGACACCCAGAATTTGACTTCGGCTGTGCTTACAGGTAATGAATTGACTATTGCTATCGAAAATGGAAATTCGGTTACAGTAGATCTGTCAGCAATACTTACCACACTACAAGATGAAAACGCAGCGCAGGAATCTGAAATTGAGAACCAACAAGCGCAAATAACGACACAACAAATTCTTATTAATAATTTGATTGACCGTTTGGATGCTTTAGAACAAACTGTTGCCGATATAGACGATCCATCAACCAAGGGTAATACTGCAATCTTATATCAAAATATTCCTAATCCATTTAATGGGACATCGACTATAAAATATTATGTACCAAATGGGATTAACAATGCTTCGGTTGTGTTTAGTAATTCAACCGGGCAATTAGTATCTACCGTTGTCATAAAAGAAAGTGGAGATGGAGAACTGAACATTAATAGTGATGGATTGGCTACCGGAACCTATTTCTATACGCTATACATTGGAAGCCGAAAAGTTGATACCAAAAAGATGGTGATTAAATAATTAGGAACGTATCGTCACATCGAGTGCGTGAGGTACGAGCGTGTATCGAGATGTATTTGTTTAGGATAAGTTCTCGATACAATCCCGATTGACATCGGTATCACTCGAACTGACGAGCAGGCACACTTCACACAATCACATACGTAGAGCTACGTATTTTGGGCTTATCACTTATAAATGACACCTTTTGACACCGTTAAAATTGTCTTAAAATCAGATATTTAAAGTATTATTGCAACGATTTCTAATAAACCCCAGAATATGAGAATAAGACTACTTTGTTTCGTTTTTTTATGCTTCAGTTTTTTGTCATATGCCCAATATACGGCTATACCAGATAGTAATTTTGAAGCTGCTTTAGCTGCCTATGATGATATAGCAAATGATGGGCAAGTACCTACTGCGAATATAGCATCCCTAACAACGCTTGATGTGTCCAGTAGCAACATCGCAGACCTTACCGGTATTGAAGCTTTTGTTGCGCTTACACAGTTGGATGTTAATGACAATCAATTAACAGCATTGAATGTTAGAAGTAACACGGCACTACAAACATTGAATTGCCATAATAATACGGCAATCGAGTATTTGGATTTAAGGAGGAATACGGTTTTGACTAGTTTACGATGTGATGATGTAGGTTTAAGATCCTTAGATTTCAGAAATGGAAATAATACTAATGTAGTTTCTTTCCAGGCAGATAATAATAGTATGCAATGTATCGCGATAGATGACCAATTTGGTGCTTATACGGCAGGTTGGATCAAAGATGCATCAACATCCTATTATTATACTGTTTGTGAGATTTATATACCTGGTGATAATTTTGAGCAGGCATTTATAGATATGAGATTTGATTTCGGAATTCCGGATAATTTTGTAAGTGTTTACCCTCTTGATACCCTCAGAAAACTGAATTTAAGTAATAGGAATATAAATGATCTTAGAGGCGCTGATTACTTTGCAAGCATGGAGGATTTTAATATTAGCAATAATAATATTTCCGAGTTTGATTTTCAATACAATACAAAATTGAAGAAGCTTGATGCGAGTTCAAATGTGCTTACTTCAATAAATATTAATGAATCTCCATTGTTAGAAGAATTATCTGTAAACGATAATCAATTAACAGGCTTGGATATAAGTACTAATACTGCTTTGACTCAGCTAACGGTTAGTGATAACCAATTAACAAGTCTGGATGTAAACAATAATGTAGCCTTGCTAACTATAAACGCCAATAACAATGATATCTCCAACATAGATGTAAGTGCAAATACCAGTCTCGCGATTTTAAACCTTGCTCAAAACGAGTTAACCAATGCTTCTGATCTTGTTTTAGGAACCAATTCGAATTTTAGTGATCTGGATGTAAGTGACAATCATTTAGAAGGGTTGAATCTTAGCGGTGTTTCAAACATTAATGAATTGGTTTGTGGTAATAATAATCTAACTGATATTGATGTAAACGGTTTCCTTCTCCTAGAAGTACTTTACGCAGAAAATAACGATTTAACAATACTAGATGTTTCGAGTAATCCGGCATTGGGTCTTCTAAGAGTCAACAATAATGACCTTGGTTTTTTGAATATCAGGAATGGAAATAATGTCAATTTTGTCGAATTTAATGCCTCAAATAACCCAAACTTAGGCTGTATCCAGGTAGACAATGCTGCTGATGCCTATGCTGGGGGAGGTAATTACGCTGGATGGCAAATAGATGGGGCTACTTCTGCGTATGCAGATCAATGTCTCACTAATGTGCCTGATGATAATTTTGAACAAGCACTCATAGATGCCGGATACGATACTACTGGTTTAGATAATTTTGTGCCTACGGCTAATATAGCAAGTGTGGTAAGCTTTAATGCGGGTACTGGAGGAGCATTATATAATAAAGGAATCACAGATCTTACGGGTATCGAAGATTTTGTGTCGTTAATACAACTATGGAGTGACGGTAATCCTTTAGTGAGTATAGACCTGAGTAAAAATACTGCTCTAAATACAATGGCACTTATAGGCACAGCGTTAACAGATCTGGATCTTAGCGGAAATACACAATTATTTTTCGCAGTTGTTAGAGATAATAATCAATTAACAAGTATAAACCTTAGTGCTAATACATTGCTTACAAACTTAACTATTGGGAATAACTTATTATCTGCTATAGATCTAAGCACCAATACAGCATTGACAAAATTGAATATTAACAATAGCTCATTATCAAGTATAGATCTTAGTGCTAATGTTAGATTAGACAGAATATTCATTAAAGATACTCCATTATCAAGTTTAGATCTTAATACGAATACAGCATTAGCAAATTTAGAACTCAATGCTACGGCACTTACAAGTATTGACCTGAGTACAAATACAGCACTTAGTCAGTTAATAGTAAATAACAGCTCGCTTACGAGCCTAGATCTTAGTGCTAATACAGTATTAGACTATCTAGAATGTACCAACAATTTATTGTCTAATTTAGATTTAAGTAATAATGTGCTCTTAGAAGAATTGTATTTATCAGATAATGAATTAACCAGTATTGACCTAAGTACCAATACGGCATTGAACTATTTATACTGTAATGATAATTCGTTAACTGCTTTAGATTTGAGTGCTAATCCTGCAATGCAAGAGCTAGAAGTCGATAACAATCAGCTAACCTTTCTGAATGTAAAGAACGGTAGCAATCTAAGTACATTTTCTTATATCTCTGTACAGAATAACCCTAACTTGAGTTGTATTGAGGTTGACGATGCTACCGCAGCCAATGCTGGAACAGGTAATTATTCTGGTTGGGCAAAAGATGCCTTAGCAAGTTATAGTGAAGATTGTATAGCTCCAGTAATTACTTTAACCGGAGACAATCCACAAACCATTGAACTAGGTGATGGTTATACCGAGCTAGGTGCCATGGTGGATGATGGAGTAACAAGCTTGGTAATTGATATTACGGATTTTGTAGACGCTGTGGGTGGTTATACAATCATGTACAATGCTACAGATGCTTCGGGTAATGTAGCTTTAGAAGTTACCAGAACCGTAAATGTGATTGATACGACAGCCCCTGTAATTAGTTTAACAGGCGATAACCCCCAAACTATAGAATTAGGTGAAGGATATACTGAATTAGGAGCCACTACCAATGATGGATCTGCTGTTGCAATTGATGTATCATCGGTTGATACGAATGTTGCAGGAAGTTATACGATTAGATATAACGCTACAGATGCTTCAGGAAATGGAGCTATAGAAGTTATGAGAACGGTAAATGTAGTGGATACCACATCGCCAGTAATTACATTAATAGGCGATAACCCCCAAACCATTGAATTAGGTGTTGGTTATACCGAGTTAGGAGCAACAACAGATGATGGTAGTAATGTCGTGATTTATGCCTCAGATTTCGTGGATGCCGTGGGAAGTTACACAATACGATACAATGCTACCGATGCTTCTGGCAATGCTGCGGTTGAAGTTACTAGAACGGTTAATGTTGTAGATAGCTGTCCTATTGTAAGTTTACCAACCGATAACTTTACAATTACAACCTTTAGTGAGACATGTACAGATAAGGATAATGGAATGATCAGTGTTAGTGCTGCCACCGAACTGGATTATGTCACCACAATTAATGGTACAGAGTATAGCTTTACTTCGTCACTAGCGATAGATAACCTGGCGCCAGGTGCCTATCCTGTTTGTATTGCAATAGAAGGCTTTACCAATTGTGAACAATGTTTTGAAGTGGTGATTGAAGCTGCAGAAAGCCTAACAGGAAAGACAGAATTAAATACCGATAGTGTTACCAATAAAGTATTTGTAGCCATCGATTCTGGTACAGCACCATATACGGTGATGATCAATAATGAGATAATAAGAGAATATAATAGCGATAGTTTTTCTATAGAGGTAAAGAACGGAGATACCGTTGATGTGTTCTCTAGTTTGGCATGTGAAGGAAAATTATCAACCAAAGTAGATTTGTTTGATGATATCACAGCATATCCAAACCCTACAAGATCGAATGTAGATCTTATTATCCCGAATACAGGAAGCAAAACGATTTCAGTTGAGATTCATAATGCATTAGGAGTCATGATATCATCAAAAGTGTATAGCATTATAGATAACAAGGTAACTCTTGTAATGGATAGTCTACCACAAGGAATATACTTTGTACAGATTAATGAAGGTACCTCAAAAACATTTAAAATCGTAAAACAATGAAAAATCTAAATCTATATATCAGCATAGTAAGTGTATTGTTTCTGTTTTCATGTAGTAATGATGATAACGGTCCACGAATAGATCTGTCTAATGTAGACCCATCGATTCCTGGTTTGATTTATCCAACCAATAACCTGTTGTGTACCAATTTTAATTTAGAATTTGATTGGAATGTCGCTACTGATACCGATGGTGATACTGTAAGTTATGTAATCGATATAGCAACAGATAGTGAATTTGCTAGGGTATTATTTACTGCTATTACTTCGGAAACGATAAGAGCTTTTACCTTAGAGAAAGGAACAACCTATTACTGGAGAGTTAAAGCTAGAGATAGTAAAGGTAATGAGAGTGAATATTCATCTACTCAAACCTTCTTTACAGAACCGGATGCAGGAGTAAATACTGCTCCAACAGTACCTGAATTAGCGGGCCCATCACAAGGAGCACGATTATCAGGAACAAACATGATTTTAGAATGGACAGCTAGCGATAGTGAAGACGATGCACTATCGTATGACTTGTACTTTGGGGATACAAATCCTCCGTTGTTATTTGCAGAAGATATCGATGTATCAACATTAGATGTAACGGTATCCCCAGGTACAGTATACTATTGGCGAGTTGTGGCCAAAGACAGTAATCAAGCTGCAACTATGGGACAACTATGGAATTTTAGAACCGAATAAATTCAAAATATAATATTACGGAGGTAAAGGGCTGTATTGGCAAGATTAGCCAGCATAAGAGCCACTCAATTTCTTGAGTGGTTTTTTTTAAAATTAAGAACGAGATCTGGCTTTTAATGCATCTGTCGGTTTAGGTACAAAATGACCTTTTCCGCCAGCTCTATCGTCATCAAATGTTACCGGGATATCATCGTTAAGAGTTCGTTCTTCCCAGGTAAGATGTTGGCTTCCGTCGTCTCTTTTAACCATCGTAATGCAATCCTCAACTGGGCAAACCAGAGAACATAGATTACAGCCTACACAATTTTCTTCTATAATGTTAGGTATTCTGTTACCAGGATCACCAGATAATGATATGGCTTGATGTGCTCCATCCTCACAAGAAATATAGCATAATTCACACCCAATGCACTTATCGGCATTAATTTCGGCAATGACCTTGTGTTTCAAATTTAGATGTTTCCATTCTGTTACGTTTGGCAATGCTTTGCCCGCAAAGTCATAAATGGTTTTGTAATTTTTCTCTTCCATAAATTGCCGTAAACCTGCTTCCATTTCGCGAACAATCCCAAAACCATAATGCATTACTGCTGTACATACCTGTACAGAGGTTGCACCAAGTAAAATGAACTCTACGACATCCCTCCAGGTCTCAATCCCACCAATCCCAGAAATAGGTACTTTGCCAATTTCGGGATGTTGCGCCAAATCCTTAACCATATGCATGGCTATTGGTTTTACTGCGGGACCACAATACCCTCCATTAGTACCTTTTCCATCAACTTCAGGAAGTGGGGCATAGGTATCCAAATCTATACCCACGATACTTTTTACCGTGTTTATTAATGAAATAGAATCTGTTCCTCCTTGCACAGCAGCTAATCCGGGATCAGTAATATGAGAAATATTAGGTGAGAGTTTTGTAATAACAGGAGTTTTTGCCACATCTTTAACCCATTCTACAATCGTTTTTAAAACTTCTGGTTCTTGACCAACGGCAGAACCCATCCCTCGTTCACACATACCATGAGGGCATCCAAAATTAAGCTCGATACCATCTGCACCGGCGTTTTCAACATCTTTTATAATTTGTTTCCACTCGGCTCTACTCTCGACCATTAATGAAGCAATCACGGCATGATCCGGGAAATATTTTTTAACCTCTTCAATTTCCCTAAGGTTATCAGCCAATGGCCGATCTGTAATTAACTCTATATTATTGAAACCCATCATTCGGGTGTTTCTATAATTTACAGAACCATAACGGCTAGATACATTTACAACGGGAACGCCTAGTGTTTTCCATACGGCGCCTCCCCAACCCGCTTCAAAAGCTTTCATGATCTGATACCCCGAATTGGTAGGTGGGGCAGAAGCTAACCAAAATGGGTTTGGAGCTTTGATACCTGCAAAATTTATTGATAAATCTATCATGTCGTTTATATCTTAATTACTTTGTTAACCATTGGTGCATTCCTTGTGCAGCCATTTTTCCATCATAAGTGGCATTTACAACTTCGGCACCACCATTAATGGCATCGCCACCTGCGAAATATTGTGGATTTGAAGTTTGAAACGTTACCTCATTTACTTTTATTCTTGTTTTATGATCTATGTCTAAATTATCCACAAGCTCATACAAACTCCGTTGTTTTGCCTGCCCGGTAGCTTTGATTACCATATCACATTTGACAATAAACACATTGTTTTTTTTGGTATGTAGCTCCCCATCGATTATTTCTGTTTTGGCAAATTTCACTCCTTCTACTTTTTTATTTCCTACAATTGCAATAGGGGTAACATTAAACAAACTATCTACACCAGCACTAATTGCCAAATCATACTCAAAGTCATAGGCACCCATGTCTTCTTTTGATTTTCTATAGGCTAATACCGTTTTTCTTGCGCCCATTCTAGCTGATTCAGATGCGGCATCCATAGCTGTATTTCCTCCACCAATAACCACTACTTTGTTGGGCACTTTTATCTGGTGATGTTTCAAGCGTAATTCTTCAATAAATTCTACCGCACCAATTACATTTTCTTTGTCTTCACCTTCCATATTAAGCGTAGCAGTTTCCCCTAAACCAACACCAAGAAAAATGGCATCATACTCAGATTCTAGATCCTTCAACTGTTTTTTTGAAGTAATCGCACTATTATATTTTATATTGAATCCAAGTTGCTTCTGCAAATATGTAATCTCTTCTAGAACCTCTTTGTTGGTAATTTTATAAGGAGCAACACCATGTAAAACCAAACCCGTTGGCTGCTCTTTGGCTTCAAATATATCTACATCATATCCTATTGTTCTTAATTCACATGCGCAAGCAATTCCTGCAGGACCAGATCCGATAATAGCAATTCGTCTGCCATTAGAAGCTCCAATCTTAAAAATTTCTTTATCAGAATTTATAGTTTTACTGGTTGCGTAATTTTGCAATCTCCCGATCTGAATAGGAGGAACATCCTGATGATTATACACACAAGCTCCTTCACATAAAACACCAGTAGGACAGACGACTCCACATGCGTTTCCTAACCAATTGGCATCAAAAATAGTTTTTGCAGAACCCGTTACATTGTTGGTATGAATCTGCTTGATGAATAATGGAATATCGATATGAGTAGGACAGGCTTGTATGCAGGGAGCGTCATAACAAAACAAACATCTGGAGCTTTCGTAAAAAGCTTCAGTATCATTCATCAATGGTTTTTTCTGCTTGAAATTCTTCTCAAATTCAGCTTCTGATTCTGGTCTTTTGTATTCTGCCATTCTTAGTTAGTATTTGAAATTGGGTATCTGCGAATTGATTTAAAGCTCTGTTAGTTTACCATAGGTTTCGGGTCGTCTATCTCTGTAAAACTGCCAGGTAGAACGTACTTCATCAATAAGATCCAGATCAAATTCTGCCACTAACAATTCATCATCATCACGAGATGCTTCTGCGAATATTTGACCTCTTGGATCTACAAAATAGGATTGGCCATAGAACTTTCCTAGATTCCATGGTTTTTCTTCTCCAACTCTATTGATACAACCCATGAAATATCCATTGGCAGCGGCATGGGCAGGTTGTTCTAACTTCCATAAGTATTCACTTAATCCTGCTACTGTTGCTGAAGGATTATATACAATTTCCGCTCCATTTAAACCTAGTACTCTCGCACCGTCTGGGAAATGTCGGTCATAACAAATGTAAACACCCACTTTTGCATATTTTGTTTCAAAAACAGGGTATCCCATGTTTCCTGGCTTAAAAAAGAATTTTTCCCAAAAACCAGTCGTATGTGGAATATGATTTTTTCTGTATTTTCCTAAATAGGTGCCATCAGCATCAATTACAGCGGCAGTATTGTAAAATATTCCGGCTTGTTCTTTTTCGTAAACAGGAACAATAATAACCATATTATACTTTTTGGCTAATACCTGCATTTTTTCAGTCGTGGGACCAGGTACAGATTCTGCTGACGCGTACCATTTCTTATCTTGTCCTGGGCAAAAATATGGGGTGTTAAATATCTCCTGAAGACATAAAATTTGAACACCTTGTTTTCCAGCATCTTCAATATAGGGTATATGTTTATCATACATAGCTTGCATGATTTCTTCTATACTTCCTTCTCCTTCTGTCATAGGAAGGCTCATTTGTATCAATCCTGATTTTACGATTCTTGGCATAGTTTAAAAAGTTATGAGTTTCTAATTAAGAATTATGAGTTGCTTAAGTAGCGTTGCTTGGTTGTTAGAATAATGCTACTTAAAATTTTTATCAACTCTTCACAATCTTTATTTGATTTATTAAATGTTTTTTGATTAATATAACCACTATCTCTTAGTAGGTGTAGCCAATATTTTGTTTCTCGAGCTTCTTTTAAGGATATACTTAATTTGTGAACAAAATCCTTCTTGGATACGGCAGAAATTGCTTCATTCACATTAGCTCCAATTGACGTTCCTGAACGAAGAATTTGTTTGGAGAGCTCAAATTCATTTTCTTTTTTTAATTCTTTATAGACGGAAATAATTTGTAAAGCAAAATCATATGCTTTATCGGCAATGATGCTTTTGTTTTCAGTTTTATTACTTTTCAATTCTAAACTCATAATTTTACATTCTCAAATTATTTTTGAAGTCTTACCTCTTTTAATAAATTTTCCAAAGCCGGGTTTCAATAAACAGGATTCATTTTCTATGGCTATTTGCCCGCGTAGAATCACGGTTTCTGTTTTCCCCGTTACTTTCTGACCCTCATAGGCAGAATAATCACAATTCATGTGATGTGTTTTTACAGAAATGGTATGTTCTTTTTTAGGATCAAACACTACAATATCTGCATCGCTACCAATAGCTATTGTTCCTTTTTGAGGATACATCCCAAAAATCTTTGCTGCATTTGTTGAGCTTACCTCTACAAATTTTGTAAGTGATATTTTACCGTTATGAACACCTTCAGAATATAATAATTCTATGCGGTGTTCTATGGCTGGATGTCCATTCGGGATTTTCGAAAAATCATCTTTTCCCATCTTTTTTTGCTCCCACATAAACGGACAATGATCGGTTCCTACTACCTGAACTAATCCTTGATTAATTCCGGACCATAAGGCTTCCTGATCTTTCTTTTCTCGCAACGGCGGACTCATTACCCATTTAGCTCCTTCAAAATCTTTTTCATATAAGGAGGCATCCAACATTAAATACTGTGTACACGTTTCTACAAATACTTTTTGATTACGTTTAGTGGCAGTGCGTACAGCATTTAGTGCCCCTTCGCATGTCATATGTACAATATAACCGGGACAACCCGTGTAATGAAGCATATCTGCAAACCTTGCAGAGGCTTCAGCTTCGGTTACTTCGGGTTGAGATAAATAATGATATAAAGGCGATAGATTTCCCTGGGCGCGATTTTTTGCAATCAATGAATCAATCATATCACCGTTAGTAGCATGAACAGTGACCAAGCCGCCATTTTTCTTAACCACTTTCATGAGTTGAACCATTTGTCCGTCGTCAATCATCAAAGCTCCTTTGTACGCCATAAATGTTTTAAAAGAGGAAATCCCTTCATCCTCTATCATTTGTACAACTTCTTTGGCGGTAGTATCATTAAAATCCGTCACTGCCATGTGGTATGAATAATCACCAATTGCTTTTCCTTCTGACTTTTTTTTCCAGGTTTTTAACGCATTATGTAGTGTGTCTCCCTGGGTTTGTAGAATGAAGTCTATTACCATGGTGGTGCCTCCGTGCAAAGCAGCTCTGGTGCCAGTTTCATAGTCATCACTAGAATAAGTTCCCATAAAAGGCATGTCTAGGTGTACATGAGGATCTATTCCTCCCGGAAAAACTAATTTGCCAGTGGCATCAATAATTTTATCTGCTTTGTATGTCAAGTTTTTACCTATTGCAGTGATTTTTTCTTCTTCAATGTAAAGATCCGCGAGATAGGTTTCTGAAGCAGTTACAATACGACCGTTTTGTATTAAAATTGACATGTTTTGATTGTGTGAATTTAAACGTATTTAACTCTGAACTAAAAACACTTTGTTGATGGTTAAGAACAACAAGTGTAGAAGAGTCTATTCTCTAAATTTACAATTTTTTTCAATGACTATTACTTGTATTTGACTCATTTTCTGGTTTTTGTCCAGAGGTAACTATACTTACAAGTATTCCTATAATGATTGATAAGAGGAACGAAGGACCAAGCTCACCAAGCTTTTCGAAATAAATTCCGATCGTATCTAACGAGGCTGCTCCAAATTTAAAAAGGGGTACACATAAAAAACCGGTTATCATTGAAGCAATAGCCCCTTTCTCTGAAAACTTACTCCAAAAAATCGATAAAATAATAGTAGGGCAAAATGTAGCGGCTATTCCTGACCAGCCAAAAATTACGAACCAAAAAATTGTTCTTTCGGGTGTCGTTATTGCAACAGCCATAGCTATGACAAGTGCAAATACTGCTAATCCAACAGTAATGATTCTCGAAATTTTGGCGAGTTCCTTTTCGGATTTATTGGGTTTAAAAATTTGTTGGTAGAAATCTCTCGATATGGCACTGGACGCGACCACCAAAAGCGAATCAATGGTAGACATAATTGCTGATAATACGGCAGCAATATATATACCTATTAAGGTGAGCGGCATTATTCTTTCTACGAGCATGGGTAACACATTTTGTGCTCCGTTTCCTAAAATCCCTTCAGGATCCGCATCTATGGATGTTAACAAGTATCTCCCAAATATTCCGATAAGCACTGCACAAGAATCTGTGAGTATGGTAAAAGTAATAGCTACCCAACGTCCTTTTTTAATTTCAGAAGTATCCTTAATCGACATAAACCGAACAAATAATTGAGGTGATCCCATAAAACCTAATCCGATAAATGCAAAACCCAAAATGGTAAAGAAGTTTAATGTGTTAAACCCACCCGGCCCCCAAATATTTAGGAAAAAAGGATCCAGTTTTGTTAATTCAGTGGCTATTGAAACATCAGTGTCGATAGAGTAATAAGCAACAATTGGTAAAAATACCAAACCCAATAACATAATTAATCCTTGAAATAAATCAGACCAGGCTACGGCAACAAAACCTCCAGAAAATATATAAGCCAAAACAATAAAGAAACCCACAATGGCACCTGTAAAATAGTTCCATCCTAAAAATGATTCAAATGCAGAACCTGTTGCATCAATTTGCGCACTTACATAAATAACGACAAACAATGAAAGTGCCGTTGCGGCTACAATTCGTAAGGTATGTGTGGTCGATTTGAATCGGCTTACCAGATAATCCGGAATGGTAATAGAATTGTATTTATCAGATAATACCTTGAACTTTTTTGCCATTAAAAACCAGGAAAACGCCACTCCTAATACTTCACCTAAAACCACCCAAAAAGCAGAAACACCAACCATGGCTCCTAGTCCGGTAAGTCCCAATAGTAGCCATGCAGATTCTCCTGTGGCTCTGGCAGAAAATGCAACTACCCAAAATCCTAGTTTTTTCCCTCCAACATAATAATCCTTCGTGTCTTTTATGCGTTTAGAGGCAAAATATCCTATTAAAAACAGGATTGAGAAATAGAGAAATAATATAATGTATTTCGTAATCAAAAATTAAATAGTTTTTTTCTTCATTAATAGATAATACAGTACAAATGAGATTATAAATCCTGTAAACCAAGATAATGAGTACAAGAATTCAAGTTGCGGTACCCAATATCCGATAAGGGCTAAAAACACACCAACAAACAGGGCAATCATAGCTGCTTTATTAAAACCTGATTTTCCGTAGGAATAGATACCTTCTTCTTTATACAGTTCGGCTAACTCCATTTTCTTTTTTCGTACCAAATAGTAATCAGCAATTAGGATTCCCAAAACCGGACCCAATAAACCACTAACAAAAATCAAAAACCCCGAAATTTCATTTAAAAGCCACCATGGTGCAATTAAAATACCAATAATCCCTGTTATTATACCGCCTACTCTAAAACTAATCTTTTTGGGCCATAGATTAGAAAAGGCATTGGATGGTGCTATAACATTTGCTGCAATATTTGTGCTTAGGGTAGCGATGAGCATAAAAACTTGTGCGATAATAACAACCGTTGGGTTTTTGAATTTAGAAATAAGAGATACGGGATCCCAAGGAGCATCGTCAGCGATTAATATATCTTTAAAATTAATTATGGCAGCACAGGTCACAAATATCCCTACAAAAGAATAGAGCATCATTGTTGCAGGAAGACCAACAAACTGACCAATAACCTGATCTTTTTGGGTTGAGGCAAAACGGGTTATATCTGCTATACTTATAGACATGGTTGCCCAAAACCCAACCATTGCCGTAAGCCAAAGGAGATAGCTCCATAATTTACTTCCCGTTTTGTTAGTGTTTGGAGAAATTATATTAGCTGTTACAATGCTAGATAATACAGGAGCACCGCTTTCTGTATTTCTAAATTGAAGTTGTACTTTTTCTTGACCAGAAGTAATATTCTCAATCTTCTCTTTGTCAACAATAGTTATAGGTTGTTCTGTGAAAGCTACCCAACCACTTTTTTCATCAGAAATAATATTGTATTCAGTAACCTTTAGATTTCCTTCTTTATCTTTTAGGGAATTTAAATTGAGATATAATTTATTATTCTTTTCGGTAATTGTTGCAGCTGTGTTTTCTAATTGCTGACTTTGATCTAATACAATGGAAACTCCACCGGCCTCAGCATAACTCCAATAAATTAGAACCAATCCGATAAGCACCAGAATAGGGGCAGAATAGGTTTCTAACCATTTTATACTCTCTGTTCCTTTCCAAATAAAATAGATGTTAATGAACCAGAAGATCCCGAATCCAACAAATTTTCCAATGGATAAACCGAGTTCACCTTGTGTTCCCATAATGGCATGAAAAATAGCATATATGGCCAGTCCACCGATCCATGTTTGTACCCCGAACCATCCGCACGCAATAACACCTCTTGCTACTGAAGCCAGATGCACACCTTTGGTGCCAAAAGCTGCACGACCAATGACGGGAAATGGAATACCATATTTTACCCCGGCATGTCCGTTAAGAACCATTGGGATGGTAATAATTAAGTTTGCTAACCCTATAATTATAAGCGCTTCATACCAGTTTAACCCCGTCTTGATCATATAAGAAGCTAGTAAATAAGTTGGTATACAAACGGCCATACCTACCCAGATAGCTGCTAAATGCCACTTACTCCATGTTCTATTTTTGGGAGGAACAGGTGCTAGATCTTCGCTGTATAGAGGTGAATGTGAAACATCTTCTTGTAATTCAACTATATCCTTATTCATATATTAATTACAATATTGATCAGCAATCGCAATTGCTTGTGAAACAATTTCTAATCCTTCATCAACTTCTTCTTTACGAATATTTAGAGGCGGCGCAATAAAAATCCAATTCCATCTTACAAAGGTGAACATGCCTAATTCTCTAATTTTTGCGGCCATCTTATTTGTTATTTCCATTTCATTGGGTTTTGCATTCCAGGGTGTAATAGGTTCTTTAGTTTTTCGATTTTTAATCAATTCAATGCAACCAAGCAATCCTGTATTTCTAAAATCTCCGATGGATGGATGTTTCTTTTTTAGTTTTTCGATTTCAGCTTCAATATAAGTACCCATTTTGGTGGCTCTATCCACCAATTGTTCTTCTTCAATGATTCGTATATTTTCTAATGCTGCAGCACATAAGGTGGGGTGTGCAGAATATGTTAATCCAATGACCATTGGGTGATCGTTAAAATAATTAGCTATCGTATCTGTAACCACGGTTCCTCCTAATGGTAAATAACCAGATGTTAGACCTTTTGCCAAACACATGATATCTGGAGTAACACCATGATGGTCTATCCCAAACATTTTTCCTGTTCTTCCAAAACCACTCATCACTTCATCAACGATCAATAATATACCATATCGATCGCATATGTCTCGCACTTTCTTTAAGTACATAGGAGGATATTTTATACATCCCGAGGAACCGGACTCTCCTTCAAAAAGTATGGCAGCAATACTTTCTGGATTTTGGAATTTAATGACTCGTTCTAAATGAGCTAAAGCGAGTTCTCCGCATTCTTCAATAGATGAAGAATTCCAAGGGCATCGATATGCATACGGATTTTCTACATGAACCACATTGGGCATTGCTTGGCTATCTACCGGAAACCTTCTTGGATCTCCTCCCGCAGATATGGCACCATAAGTTGCACCATGATAAGCTCTGTAGTGAGTAATTATTTTATGACGCCCGGTATACATTCTAGCTAATTTTATACCATTTTCTATGGCTTCGGCTCCACCAAGTGTAAAGAATGTTTTGGTAAGATTACCAGGTGTTATCTCGGCTATTTTCTTACCTAATTTTCCACGTACATCTGTAGCCATCCCGGGGTATACATAACTAACTTCTTTCATCTGCTTTGTAACAGCATCGGTTATGCGTTGATCACCATGACCAATATTTACATTCATTAATTGGGATGAAAAATCAAGATATTTTTTACCATCTCTGTCATAGAAATAGGAACCTTTGGCATGTGAAGCGTTTATGGGATTTAGATTCCCCTGCTTGGCCCAGGAAAATAATGTATATTCAAGATTGTTTTTTACAATTTGCTGGTCGCTCATTCAGATAGTTTAAATTTTAGAGAAAAGGATTTGTGTGTTTTCGGAATTATTAACCTAACTATGAAGCTAGCTCATCCAATTGGTGCGAGCTTCAGGATTCCATTTTATCGTGGTTTTTTTGTTTTGGGTCCAGAACTCAATAGAACTTCGACCGGTTATATCACCTACCCCAAATTTTGATTCATTCCACCCTCCAAAAGAAAAAGGCTCTCTAGGTACAGGAACACCAATGTTAACTCCTATCATCCCTGCACTGGCACGTTCCATCACTTGTTTAGCTAATCCACCACTTTGAGTAAATACTGCAGCGGCGTTACCATAATTTGATCCGTTTTCAATTTCGATGGCTTCATCAAGATCTTTAGCTCTAATAATTGAAATCACGGGCCCAAAAATTTCTTCTCTTGCAACAGACATATCAGTTGTTACATGATCAATAATTGTAGGACCAACATAGTAGCCTCCTTCTTTACCCTTAACAGTAGCGTTTCTACCATCTACCAAAATGGTAGCGCCATCAGCTTCGGCTTCGGCAATATACCCTTCAATACGCTTTTTAGCTTCGGCACTGATTACTGATCCCAAACTCTCTCCGGGAATAATATTTTTAGCTTCTGCTACCATTTTATCAATAATATGTTGCACTTTATCTACACCTACCATTACCGAGGCGGCCATACAACGTTGACCCGCACAACCAGCCATTGAAGCGACTACATTGGAGGCAGTCATTTCTGGATTGGCATCCGGAAAAACCAAGAGGTGATTTTTTGCTCCGCCCAAAGCGACACAGCGTTTTAGATTAGAAGTTGCTCTTTTATATACGATTTTGGCCACTTTTGTCGACCCTACAAAAGATACTGCTTCAATATCTGGGTGATCACAAATAGCTTCTACAACTTCCTTTCCTCCGTTTATAATATTAAAAACACCATCTGGTAGGCCAGCCTCTTTTAACAACTCTGCCATACGCACAGTACTTAAAGGGACCAATTCTGATGGTTTCATGACCATAGTGTTACCAAGTACCAATGCATTTGGTATTGTCCAATTTGGTACCATATTTGGAAAATTAAATGGAGTGATAGACGCAACAACACCAAGTGGTTTACGCTCTATTCTACATTCTACGCCTTTACTTACTTCTTGAACTTCGTTTACAATAATTTGTGGTATAGATATCGCAAACTCACATAGTTCCATGCTTTTTTCAACTTCAGCTTTGGCTTCCCCGTAGGTTTTTCCGTTTTCAAGGCGCACTAGATTGGTTAATTCATCTATGTTTTTCTCTAGTAGCGTTCTATATCGAAAAAAGATTTGAACACGTTCTTTAAAGGTCATAGAAGACCAGGAGGGAAATGCCTTTTTCGCAGCTTGTACAGCTTTATCAACATCCTGACCCGTCGACAATGGTAGTGTAGAGATAACGCTCCCATCTAACGGACTTATAATATCCATTGAATTTTGACCATTTCTGTCGAACTGACCATCTATATAATTTTTCACTTTGGGTTGTTTGGCAATTGTTTCCATAAGACAAATGGTATAATGCGTTGATATATGTTTAAGAAAATAGGATTAGATGATGGTACATCAGTTTTTTAAACCTCCTTTAAAACATAAATTTAATCTTTATTTGCATAATTATCATACAATTAGAGTTAAAAAGAAGCTCTTTTAGATAAATAACGGCTTACATCATTGACTTCATTTTGCTCATATTCTGGAATTTGTTCTAAAAGAAATTTAGGTTATAAACTGAGTTGCGTTAATTATTTCAAAAATGATATTGATTTTTAATTCAAAAGCATACTTTTAATTATGTTGAAAATTCTTCTGTCATGAAAATCAATCGTATAATATCTGTTTTCTTTTTAATTTTCGCAACAACAACGTACTCACAAGGTCTTAAAAATGCGATACAAAAAAGTCATCAAGAAATCCCATTTATTATAACAACCCCAGATGGGTATTCTAAGGAAAATACGTATCCTACCATAATTTTCCTTCATGGGGGAGACCGATCAAATACTAAACATCATCCTACGAAATATGCTGCCAAAGCGGGATTGGATTTTCCGTTTATTGTAATCGCCCCATCTTGCATTTCGGGCTGTTCATGGTCGAGTGTAGATTTGAAAGGAATACTAAACCAAGCCTCAGAAGAGGTTTCTGTTGATAAGAATAAAGTTTATTTGGTTGGATATAGTATGGGAGGTGCTGGAACATGGGCGAATCTAAAAAAGATAAATACTTTACTTGCTGCCGCTACTCCTTTGGCCCCAGCAGGAGGTTCGGCTTCGGGATTATGCAAAGTAAAAGATTTACCTATACGAGTTTATCATGGTACAGCTGATCATGGTTATGAAAATAGTAAAAAAATGATCAAAGCACTTAAAGACTGTGGAGCTGTAACTGCGGAATTAATATCTCTTGAAGGTAAAGGTCATGGAATATGGCCGGGTATTTTGTCTGATGCATCTTTTTATGAATGGCTTCTGGGGCATTCAAAAAAATAATAGTGTTTTTGCTTGACTTTATCTCAGGGTGTAACATTCTACAAACTTTCTTATCTATTTAATAAAGTAGTATAATGAAAACACTATCAAACCAATCTTTTTTTAGACTATTTAATGTACTTCTGATTATTACGAGTTTAACTTTTATAACTACATGGCTTCCTTTTTTACGTGCAATATTAGATGGTGAATCCTACAAATGGGGGACAGGCTTTTTTGGGATATTGTTTCATGGAGATGGAGTTTCTAACGAATTTTATTATATCATTATAAATTTTGTTATCGGACTGGGGTTATTATGTTCTTTTTATTGGATTAAGAATAGAAAAATCTTTTACTTCCTTTTGGCTATTTGGTTTGGGAGCATGATTGGGAATAGTTTGTTTCAAGTTTTTTATGGGAAAGGTTATATGTTCCATGGAGACACCTTAGGGATACATCTTGATTTGTCATATATTATTGTTCCTTTAATGCTTTTTCTTGGGACTTTTGTTACATACATGATTATTCAGGACAGTAGAAACCCTTTTAAAGCGACATGGAGTAAAAAAAATAAATTTTGGGCACTAATATTATTGATTCCAATACCTATTCAGGCTGTACTTCTATATTTTGGAGAACCGCATGGTACAACCGATCAGATAGGAGTGATCATTGCAATACTACAGATCATATTTTTGCACAAGGCTCTAAAAGGATATGAAGTAGAAAAATTTGATTTAAAAAAGACCGTATAGTACCTATTGACAAATGAGGTCTAAAATTTTATTCTAGAGTGAACCTGGTACCACTTTTCGCAGCCTTATAAATGGCTTCAACAATTCTAATATCTTTCATACCTTCTTCACCTGGAACTAATACAGGCTTATTGTTTATAATGGCTAGTGCATCGTCATCCATTTGTTTGGACTGCTGGTTTTGGATTCTCTGATTTAACAGGGTTCCATCACTTGTTTTACCATTAATCCCACCGTATGCTTGAAAAGGATTCAAACCATACCATCCTTTTTCGCAATCTACATGCAGGTCGTTCATCCCTCTGCCAAAACTAGTTTTGCAATTGGCAATTGTTCCAGATGGGAATTGTAACGTAAAACTCGTAGTCTCATCAACTTCAGTATAGATTTTGGGCCTTTTAGTAGTATGACTGGCTTTTAATACAGCTATGGGTTCTTCTCCAGTTACATATCGAGTTGCATTAAGGGGGTATACTCCCATATCATACATGGCACCTCCTCCCAGTGCTTTATTTTGCTTCCAATGATCGGATCGAGAATCGTAATACCCAGCTTGGGCTGATACGGTTTTAATTTTTCCATAAGGTTTTGATGTAGCCCATTTAATAAGTTGTTGCGTGTTGGGCTCATGTTGCATTCTATATCCTATAGATAGCTTGACTTTATTTTTAGTACAAGCATTGATAATTGATTGACACTCTGCTGCCGTTCTTGCCATGGGTTTTTCGCACCATACATGTTTGCCCGTATTGGCAGCTTTTATGGCATATTTGGCATGTAAGCCAGTAGGAAGCACAATATAGATAACATCAATATCTGGATTATTGGCAATGCGATCCATATTTTCATAATTATAAATAT
This sequence comes from uncultured Aquimarina sp., assembly GCA_947500545.1. Taxonomy (GTDB): domain Bacteria; phylum Bacteroidota; class Bacteroidia; order Flavobacteriales; family Flavobacteriaceae; genus Aquimarina. The sequence continues at coordinate 26,244 of CANMSO010000002.1, forward strand.
TCTTGTCTGGGATACCGTATCGTTTTTGCCATTTAGGAATTTTCCAAGAGCTTCCGGTAACGACTCCAGAAAGACGACAATGTTTTGTGAGCTGCAAGGCAGGAGCCAAAAGATCGGTGCTATAATAGCCTAATCCCACCAGACAAACTCCTAATTTTTTTTGAGCTGGACTCGAAAGTAGATTAGAATAAGGGAATAAACTATACCCTAAGAATAGACCAGTACTTTTTACAAAACTTCTTCGATTTAGTTTCATATCCTTCTAATTTGACTAACTAATTCAAAAGATACGAGTTATTACCCTGAAATTGTGTTGTTACTTTGTTAAATGGGGAGAAGGGTTTCTTAAATATCTATATACTGTGAAACGGTTCGCTCACTCTGTACTTCACCAGTATGCTTGGTACCTTGTTTTTCAAAAAGCAATACATGCACTTCTTCATTATCTTTGGTAGACGGACAGTGTTCTACGCCTTTTGGAACAACAATAAGTTCACCCGGGTTTATGGTTACTGTTTTATCTCGAAACTTCATATACAACGTACCTTTTACGACTTGAAATAATTCATCTTCATCATCGTGCTTATGCCAAATGAAATCACCACATAATTTGGCAAGATATATTTGGTTATCATCTACAGTTGCTATTCTATGAGGATGCCACTGTTTATCGAATTTTGATAATTTTTCTTTAATATTAATTGCTTCCATACTAAATAAATCTATTGAAGAAACAAGGTACTTATTTCATTTGTGATGCGGGTTGGTCTTAACGTTTCTTTAGAAAGTAAGCACCACATGGTCTTCGCAGAAACTAATACTTTTTGAGTGGTCGTGTTTATAATTTTGGTGTGGCGTTCGCTTTTTACCCCTCTATGATGATCGATCCATGTTTGCATCGTAATTTCATCATTTTCAAAAGCAGGGTTATGGTACTCAATATAGTGATTAAGTACAACCCAGACATAGGTATTTCTAATTGTATCATCGGTTTTAGATTCCCAATGTTTTTTGGCGACATCTTGAACCCATTGTAAGTATACAACATTGTTTACATGATCCATGTCGTCTATTGCAGATTTTGGAACTGTGAAGTGATATTCAAATATTTCAGATTTCATTGTTCATCGATTACCCGATTAAAAGTAAAAAGAATTACTGATAAATTATGTAGGATAAAACGTGTTAATCTAAATAATTACTTAAAAAGGTTAAAATCGTTCTTTACAAGTAAGATTAATTCTAAATTTAAGATCATTAACCATTAAATATATTATATGAAAGCAAATTTTTTAGGCATCGATGGTGCTACTGTACTTTCCAGAGAAAGTCAAAGTAAGATCAAAGGACAAGCAGGAGTAGATCTTTCACTATGTGGTTGTTCTTGTAGTGGATCAGTAACGGGTCCTGCATATTGTAGTTTTTATATTGCTTGTCCGCAAGTGTATAACTGCTAAGAACTAAAGAAACTTTATAATAATCGGGATGTGTTGATGTATCAATACTTCTCGGTTTTTTTTGAAATAACGAAAAGGGGAGTACAGATTAGAATCCCAAAATTACTTTGGCAATATAAAAGAATAGAAAAATTCCGAAGATATCATTGCTTGTGGTTATAAAAGGGCCTGTGGCGATTGCAGGGTCTATTCCTTTTTTATTAAGAATTATAGGAACAAAAGTGCCTACAAGGGCGGCAACTATGATTACAGAAATTAAAGCCAATGCAACGGTGAGATTAAATTTGGTATCATATTGCATGATCATTCCAAAAAGAACCAGTAACAGTGCCAATGCAACGCCATTAATAAGGCTTAACCCTAATTCTTTGATGAGTCGATTCCATAAACTTCCTTTTACATTATCATTGGCCAAACCTTGTACAATAATTGCAGAGGATTGAACGCCAACATTACCAGCCATCGCGGCGATTAGCGGAGTAAAGAAAAACAACGCAGGAAATTTTTCCAGAGCTTCATGAAAACTACCCATAATAAATACACTTCCAAGCCCACCAAAAAGACCTAAAATTAACCAGGGTAAGCGCGCTCTTGTTAATTCCCATACATTATCATCTGCTTCTACATCTTGCGAGATACCAGCAGCTAATTGATAATCTTTTTCGGCTTCTTCTTTAATAAAGTCTACCATATCATCAATAGTAACTCGACCAACCAATACTCCTTCATGATCAATCACTGGGATCGCCTCTAAATCATATTTTTGCATGATACGGGCTACTTCTTCGCCTTCGGTGTCTACCGTTACATAATCTACTTTTGGAATATATACCTCACTAATATGAGTTTTTGCAGAAGCCGTTAGTAAATCTTTGAGTGATAACCTTCCTTTCAGTTTTTCGTCTTTATCTACAACATAAATAGAATGGACTCGGGTAACATTTTCTGCTTGTCTACGCATTTCACGAACACATCCCGCTACGGTCCAGGTTTCTTTTACCATGACCAATTCTTTGGCCATCAAACCACCGGCAGTGTCCTCATCATACAAGAGAAGCTCTTTAATATCCTCTGCATGCTTTTCATCTTCGATCTCGGCGATTACTTTTTCGACAATTTCATCGGGAAGTTCTGCTACAACATCTGCCGCATCATCAGAATCCATTTCTTCTAACTCTTCGGCAATTTCTTTAGGAGATAGTTTTTCTAGAATACGTTCACGAAAATCTTCTTCTAGCTCCATAAGAGCTTCAGAAGTTTTTTCACTATCTAATAATTTGATGATATAGGTAGCTTCTGATAGGCTAAGTTCACTAATGATTTCTGCAACATCGGCAAAGTGAATTTCTTCTAGCATTTCACGCAAACGAACATCACCTTCGATCTCGATGAGATGATGTACCTGTTCAATAAGTTGCGGAGTAACTTGAAACGGCATATGCTGATTATTTAGTGATCTTGTTTGCAAACGCTCACAAAGATAACCAAAGAATTTAATTGGGCTTCATGGCTGTGTTAAATGAAGTTACCCTTGTAATTTTTCGATCAAAATGGTTAATTCAATAAACTGGTCAACATCTAATTGCTCAGGGCGCTTGGATAAAATTTCTAATGCCTTTATTTCATCAGAAAGTTGAAAAGTTTTAAGACTATTTCTAAGGGTTTTACGACGCTGTCCGAAAGCTGTTTTTACAACTCTAAAAAATAATCTTTCATCACAAGGAATTGAATAGTCCTTTTTTCGAGTAAGCCTTAAAACACCACTATCTACTTTTGGAGGTGGATTAAAAACTTCAGGAGGAACGGTAAATAAATATTCGGTATCATAAAATGCCTTCGTGAGTACAGAAAGAATGCCATAGGCTTTGCTTCCGGATTGCTCACAAATACGTTGCGCTACCTCTTTCTGAAACATTCCTGTAAATTCTGGTATACGTTCCTTGTGTTCTAATGTTTTAAAAACAATTTGTGTAGAAATATTGTACGGGAAGTTACCCGTTATTGCAAATTGCTCATCGGGAAATAAGGTATTTAAATCAAATTTCAGGAAATCTGCTTCTAGCACTTTAAAAGAAGTATTTCCTCTTAAGGCATCACTATGTTCTAACTGAAAATTGGTGTTTAGATATTCAATAGATTCATTATCCAAATCCATGGCAATCAGTTTTAGATCTTTGCCAAGAATATACTTGGTAAGAACACCCATTCCGGGGCCTATTTCGATCACATTTTTATATCCGTTTAGAGTTAGTGTATCTCCAATTTTTTTGGCTACGTTTTCATCTTTTAAAAAATGTTGTCCCAGATGTTTTTTTGCTTTTACGGCTGTTTTTTCTGAAGAAACGTGATTCGACGTATATTTTTTATTTTTTTTGTGTTTAGCCATTTTTTTCGCTCACGATTTCTAATTCAGTTCTAAAGGCTACAAACTTGCCGGCAAAACGATTGCTCTCTGATCTAAGTCGATCAGCATCTTCATTATAATACTTTTGTAACGTTTGTTTGTTGCTTGTTGTATATTGAACAGAGTAGGTAACACCACCCATTTCTTCTTCGACCAACACTTTAGATAGTAAAGCTTTGCTAAACTTTCCAGTAGCTAACATATCTGGAATATGTTCATCTTGCATCCAATTAAGCCATTCATCGTGTACGGTTTCTTCAATATTTATAGTTACGTTGTATATGTACATTTTGGTAAGTAGTGTTTATTTTGTTGTAAGAGGCAAAGTTACAAACCTGCTTGTCAGCAGGCAAGGAAGGAGTGCAATACTCTTGGGTGAAACTAATTTATTGCATCTCCACGCAGTGTTCTGTATTTTTTTCGAGCATCAACAAAGTAGATGCTATCTGCATGGTTAAAGATTATTTTTTCATATAGTTCTTTAGCTTTTTCAGGCTCTCCTAATGCATTTACATATAGCTCTGCCAACCAATAATAAGCATCATCTACTAAAATGTCGTAATTATAAAACTCGATAATTTTTAAGTAGTTCACTTTTGCTTTTTCGTATTGTTTTTCTTTTTCAAAAAGTTTGGCTTGACGCAAGAAAGTTTCATCTTCAATTTTTTCTCCCTTATGTTGTGCAAGGATTTTTTCGTATGTTGCGATGGCCTCTTCATTTTTATTCTGAAAAGCTAGCAAATCGGCCCTAGCAAAAATCTTTAATGCTGTTTGGGTAGAGTCTTCTAAAGAATTATCACTAATAATAAGACTCAGTTCCATTGCATCATTTGCAATTAATTGCGAAGTAGAAGATTTTAATACATCAAGTTGGGTTTGTGCCCAAGCAAAGTCACCTTTATAATAGCTTGTTTTTGCAACTTTAAATCTTGCGTCCTGAGCTAAGAAATTATTTTTTAGTGCATTTTGAACTTGCGTATAATAGATCAAAGCTTGATTAAACTTTTGATCTAGAACCAAAATATCGGCAATTTTCATTTTAATTCTTGATGATTGAAATCTAGAAAGACGTTCTCTAGAAACAAGATCTTTTAAAAAACCAATGGCTTCTTGTTTTTTATCTTGATTAAAGGCTAAAAAATGAGCATAATCAATTTGCAAACCAATAGTTTCACGTGATTTCCCGTATTCTTCGAATACCTTGTTATACTGTTCTACGATATTCTTATATTCTTTTTTGGCAGCATTATCCACTTTAGCTTTTAGAATAATCTTATGCGCTGTAAGTTTCATATCTTTTGATGCTGAGGTCTCAAGAATATAGTCAAGAATTTCGGTAGCTGATTTAATATCTTTTTCAGAAATGGCTATTCTTGCCAGATCAATAATACCCTGCGGACCTTCATCATTACGTTTATAAATTGCTTTTTCGTGAACAAAAGCCTTTTTAAACTGTTTTTGTTGAACAAAAAGCCAGCTTAACATTTCGTTATAAAGGATATCTGGATTTTGCTGTAGTCTTTTTATCAATAGTTTTTTGAAAATAACATTGGCTTCATTTGTTGGATCATCTAATATGTAATCACTAAAATTTCGCTGTACAATATTGATATAGTTAGGTTGCATTTGTAATAATGACAAGTAACTATCAAACATTTTTTCCAATTTCCCCTGTTCTCCATAGATTTTAGCCAATTGTACATTAAAGTTGGCTCTTGGGTTATCTTTCATCCCTTTTTCATAAATCAATGCAGCCTGGTCCAGAAGGCTGTATTTTTCAAAAGTTTGAGCTAGCGAATACGCATGATTAGCGTCATTGTTTTTATAAGTTTCTACTGCTTTATCGTAATAGCCTTTAGCTTCATCTGACCTCCCTTGAACATCATAATGATGCCCTAGTTCTACCAGAAGTTGCGCGTTATTAGGAACCCGTTCTATTCTCTTTTTCAGAATTTTTTCTGCCTTATCAAACTGCTCCAGTTGCTGATGAGATTCTACCAATCCAAGTAAGTAATTTATACGACCAGGGTTTTTTGTGTAAAGTTTTTGATAAATAGATAGTGCTTTTTCATATTGCCCTTGTTGCATATAGTTTTTTGCTAACTGCTCCGACTGCGCAAATGTCGAAAAAGTAAGGAATAGGGTGATATAAAAAAAGATAAGGCGCATTTTGCAAGTTTTTTTGTAAATATAGCAAAATGCGCCTTAGTTGTATGTTATGGATACCTTAATCTATATATTCGAACCCGCAATAAGGAACTAATACATCTGGTATTTTTATACCCTTTGGCGTTTGATAATTTTCTAAAATACCAGCAAGCACTCTTGGCAATGCCAATGAACTCCCATTAAGCGTATGTGCCAACTGATTTTTGCCATTGGTATCCTTGAAGCGTAGTTTTAGACGATTTGCTTGAAAGGACTCAAAATTTGATACCGAACTAATCTCTAGCCATCGATCTTGTGCTGTAGAGAATACTTCAAAATCATAGGTTAGGGCAGAGGTAAATCCAATATCACCTCCACAAAGACGTAAAATACGATAAGGTAATTTTAATTCGTTAAGAATATCCTTTACATGTTCTACCATTCCATCAAGTGCCTTATACGAGTTTTCAGGTTTTTCGATACGAACGATTTCTACTTTGTCGAATTGGTGTAAACGATTTAATCCACGTACATGTGCACCGTAAGAACCAGCTTCTCTTCTAAAACATGGCGTGTACCCAGTACAACAAATTGGTAATTCATTTGCTGTGATTAACTCATCTCTAAACATGTTAGTTACAGGTACCTCTGCTGTTGGGATAAGGTATAAATCATCACCTGTAACATGATACATTTGTCCTTCTTTATCGGGCAACTGTCCGGTACCATAGCCAGAAGTTTCGTTTACCAAATGTGGCACTTGGTATTCTTTATATCCGGCACTGGTATTTTTATCAAGAAAATAATTAATCAAGGCGCGTTGCAATCTGGCACCTTTGCCTTTATAAACAGGGAAACCAGCACCAGTAATTTTTACCCCTAACTCAAAATCAATGATGTCATATTTTTTGGCAAGCTCCCAATGCGGCAATGCACCTTCTTCAAGCTTTGGGATTTCTCCTTCTTTAAAAACCTCTTCATTATCTTCATCACTTTGACCATTGGGTACAGAATCATGCGGAATATTGGGTATAGTGTAAAGAAGCTCAATCAATTCTTTCTGCAAATCTGCAAGTGTTACAGATAGCTCTTTAGAACTTTCCTTAAGTTGGGCAGTTTTTTCTTTAAGCAAATTCGCCTTTTGTTGCTCTCCGTTTTTGAAAAGCATTCCAATTTCTTTTGAAAACTTATTAGAATCAGCCAGTATGTTATCTAATTTTGCTTGTGTTGCACGACGATCTTCATCTAGAGCAATCACTTTATCCAATACAGGGGCTGCGTCAAAATTACGTTTTGCCAGCGCTTTAATATACTCCTCTTTATTTGCTATGATTTGTGGTACTAGTAACATAATGTCTTTTTTGGGCGATTACCGGGCTATTCATTGTATCTTTTTTATACTCCTGCACTTCGACAAGCTCAGTGTACGAGTATAAAAAAGGACGTCATTACTATCCCTATCGCAATGAAGGAGCAAATTTAAATAAAAGCTTGGTTTTTGAAAGTGTAATTTTAAAAGATAATTTATTATGTCTAGAAAAAAAGCAATACTCATATAAGTATTGCTTTTTTAAGTTTAATAGGTTATTTATTTAAAAAGGATAATTCCAGAAAATAAACAATGCAGTAGAATTATTTATTACTTTATATACTGAATCTACTTGATCCGAAACTTCTTTGTAATCTTTATTTTCTTTAACAACTAAATTTAGATATTCGGAATAACTATTAATGCCTACGTAATTAGAGATTTCAACTTGTCTAACTTCAAAATCATTAGATTTGGAAAACGTATAGAAGTTTAAATGACTTAGCTCTTCGGGTATGGTAGGTATAATAACAGTATCTTGATCTTGACTGTCAAATACGATAGTCCATGAATATCTAGTTTCAAAATTACTTTGGTTATTTATATAAACTTGCCCAACTTTATGTTCTACACCATCTTTTGTTAATGAAATAGTATTTTGATTTTGAGAATAATCTAGATTCCAGTTTGGTTTGGAATAAGATGTCAAAGGTACTCCGGTACGCTCAGTAATATAGTCATTTGTTGATATTCGGTGCCTATAATTATTAAAAGAATTGTTGAGGGAATAATTGGCTATACCGTTTCCTATAGAACCGAAAAATATTTCGTGAAACGAATCTGTAGTAAAGGCTAATTCATTATCATATCCATAAAGTGTAAGGAAGATATTCTGGTTCGAATTTGTTAGCTCAACAGTTTTCTGTTCCACATTTTCAACAGAAAAATTATTGATATCAAGGGTGTAATCATTTGGGAAAGGTTTAGCTATTTTTTCATAGCTATAATCTCCAGTATTTGAGTTAATCGCATAGACGTATGAATATTGAGTTTCGGCATTTGAATCCCATATAGGATCATAACTATTTGCAAAAAACTCATTATTAGAGGTTATCCCGTCATGATCAATTGCATTACCTCTTATTGATGTAAAATCTGGAAAGCCAGAAATTGGATATTGAAGACCTGTTTGTAATACATTACTTTCTTTGGGACCGAACAAATCAATTCTACCAGGAGTATCTCTTGTTAAATTTTGGATAGAGTATAAACTATTGTTATCTCCATTATCGTAATTCAATAAAGTTAGGGTAAAAGTATCTATATTCAAAAACTCACCATTTGAATGAAACTTAACCTCAGATGTACTATTTGTAATTTGCTGAGTACTTATATGTGTTCCATCGGCTCCAGAAATAAAAGCCCAATATTCTATTGTGGATTGTTGTATTAAATTATCAGGAACTTCTAAGATTAATAATATTCTTTTGTTCTCTACTGTTATTTCATAATTGGACGAATTCCCCAAATTGTCTATAGCAATAAATTTAAATGTTGCATTACCAACAGTGTAGTTTTCCGGATCAAAATCAAATTTGAGATCAGAAATATTATCAAAGAATTGTACTTGTTGATCATTAAATAAAACTTCTACAGAAGCAACTTCAGAATAAGCATCGGTTATCATGGGTTCAAAACTAAAAAGCTTATCTATAATTTGCCCTTCAGCAATAGCATTTATAACAATTTCTGGCCCGGTATTATCCACAACAAAATTTTGGCTTATAGTTGATATGTTACCAGTTAAATCTGTTGCAACAATTTTAATTTCATTATTACCATCTTCTAGAGTAGAAGTCTTAATTATAGATTCGTATGTGGCATCAGTTATATCTGCAATATTAGTTTCATTAATAAAAACAGTCACATTGGCGATTCCTGCATCATCTGTTACTTCAAAAGTAACGGGGTTATCATCTCCACCAATAATTATATCATTTTCTAGAGAAATGTTTGTAATCGATGGCATAGTATTGTCTATGAATACGGTTTCTTCTGTTGAAGAAGCATTACCGGCTGCATCTGATGCAGTGACTTTTAGAGTGTGTTCCCCAGTTTCAAAAGGAGTTACGTCAATATCAAGCTCAAAAGGAGCACTATTATCTTCATTTACTTTTTGATTGTCTATAAATACTTCAACTTTGGTAACTCCATTATCATCGGTAGCATTTATTTTGATTTCAAGAGTATTACTGATTCGTATGGGATCAGTACTACTATTGGCAGATAAATCATTAAGAGTAAGCATAATGTTTGTTGGTGCTGTTGTGTCTGGAGGTAAAGCATCATCGCTTCCGCATGAGTTTAATAATGCTAAAAGAATTATACATAATGCACAGGCTAAATAGGTGTTTGTTTTCATCATAGAACTATAAATATTATTTACTTGGTTTTATTAAAAATTAAATGATTTTCTACTTTTATTTTTTACAAAAATATGTTGTGTCAGTTTCATTTTTTGAAACAAACAACTCTTTGATTGGTTAAAAATCAATCAAAATTAATTCTTGTGAAACGTTTAGATTTAAACTAGCTTAAAATGGGGTGCGTAGTATGGTTAATATACTATATTAATCGAGCGCAATATTATTAAAAATATTGATAAGAGAAGTATGAAATTAAGTTGTTTTTAAAAAAAAATTCAATTTCAGAAATAAAACTTTAGACATTTTCTGATCATTGCTTTTACTCCGCATCTTTTTCTCTATCATATTTAATTATCCACGGATTTGTGGTAAAATAGTTCCAGGGTACGTTGGCGAGATCAACTTCTGGATCGATAAATTTTTTACGCTTTTTACCGTTTACAGAGACATTACTTTTTACAAAAACTGAAATATTTTTCCCTTCATTGGCATGCTCTTTTTTAAGACGTTGAGCAAATTGCCACATAGCATCTGGTTTGGTAGAAACTAAACGCAACTGTTTTTTGGATAGGTACTCATTTTTATTGACATATTTTTGGGTCGATTTAGGGTCGTTTTTGTCAACTATATAAAAATTAGTGGTTCCTGATCGCCCTCTAAGCATCATGCGCCAGCTCATTCTATGGCCTTCTTCGGTCCATAACACATCTCCGGGGATAAACCAATGACGAATAGGTAATGCAATCTGTATTATAAACCATATAATGGCAATTGGTATTAAAAATTGTTTGTAAGAGGGTATGATGATTTCAGCCTTATTATAAAACTCTTTCTTTTTCATAAAAATGCGATGGATCTTTTCTTTAGAAAAGAAAAACACACTAAAAGCAAGAGATAAATATGGGAATATTCCTATCTGAAATACTATAGAGTTAAACAGATGAAAAAAGATCCCTAGACAAAAGATAGTAAACCTGGTTCTTTTCCATAATAATAAGGGTATTACCAAGAGATCAAATAAGATCCCAAAGTATGTTACACTTACATGGGCCCAGTGATTTTGTAAAATAGGACCAACTATAGGATAGTTGGCACGACCGGCCATTAGATTTTTTGCTACCGTATAATCTAACCAGTCCGGATAAAATTTTGCTACTGATGCATAGGTATACACAATCCAAAGTTGGGCAATTATAATTAAGAGGCACCATCTGGGCATTGCTATTTTTTTCAATAACGGATTTTGTTTTACATCTATAGAAAAGTAGTTCCCTGCTGGTAAAACAGACATGAGTATACAAAGCAATAGTAATAGGTAGTAATGATTATTATAAGAGGATTTTTGCATAAAATATACACCAGCCCATAGTACGGTGTACCCTATGATGCTCCAACGGTATTTGTACCCAACCATAATAAACAGACCAAGAATACCCATAATCGCAAAATAAAAATACATCCCATTTCCTGGTAGTGGTTGCAGAAAATCGAAACCTATAAAATTAAAGGTAAACTTTGGTTCAACAAGTGTGCGGGTTACCCAGCCAGTGAAAATGGCTCCAAAGGATTCTGCCGCGATAAGGAATCCAAAAAAAACTCTAAATATAATTAGCGCGCTATTGTCGATATGGGTAAACAACCAACGATTGATCATACCAAGGAATTTATGTACTCTCTAGAAAAATCTTCATCTAATTGCATTGCCTCTTGTAATTGATCTATAGAGTCAAATTTTTTCTCATCTCTGATACGTTTTAGCATTTCGATTTGAATATTTTTATCATATAGGTTAAATGACGCGTCAAAGAAATGAGTTTCTATGGTGCGATGAGTGCCATTTACGGTAGGGTTGGTGCCAATATTCATCATTCCAAAATAAATTTTGCTATCAATGTGAGATTTAACAATATATACTCCGTTTTTTGGGATAAGCTTATATTCTTCTTTGATATGCAGGTTTGCCGTTGGATAATTCAATTTGCGGCCTAATTTTTTGCCCTTTATTACTTTTCCGCTAAGCATAAAATTATATCCTAGATAGATATTTGCTTTGGCAACATCTCCTTCTTTTAAGGATTCTCTTATTTTGGTGGAGCTTACAGCTACACTGTCTATATCTTGTTTTGAAATTTCTTCGACAGTAAAATTATTCTGAATCCCGTAGGAGGCAAGATCGGTAATGTTAGAATTTCTATTACGCCCAAATCTATGATCATACCCAATAATTACATGACGTACATTAAGGCGATCAATCAGCATTTCTTGAACATATTCTCCTGCAGTAAGGCGTGAGAATTCTTTTGTAAAAGGATGAATAACCAGACTATCTAAACCTGTTTTTTCTAATATCTGAATACGCTCATCTATCGTATTGATAAGTTTAATATCTGAGTCTTGCTGCAATACCATTCTTGGGTGCGGAAAAAAAGTAAGAATTACAGACTCGAGCCCATTTCTTTTGGCGCTTTCTACTAGGCGCTCTATTATTTTTTTATGACCAATGTGCACACCATCAAAAGTACCAATGGTAACTACCGAAGGAATTTTATTATCGTATGTTTTGGCGTCAGTATAACGTTTCAATAAATCTGATTTTGATAAAATTGCTATTCTGTCTTTGTAATCAAATTAGGACTCCAATACGTTTATGTGAGTACCAAAATCTGCTGAGGTTTTTATTAGACATAAAATTAAGGAAATACGATGAATTTTGGTATTTATTTTCCGTTAAAGGTATTCATTGTATTTGCTAGGCCAGCTGTAGCAAAGGATTTAATTAGAGTAATTCCTTTTTCTAATCGTTCCGGCATAGCAGATTCTTCTTCGTCACCCCATTCACCAAGAACGTAATCCACTTGTCTACCTTTGCTAAATTCATCGCCTACTCCAAATCTAAATCTGTTGTACTTAGAAGTGTTTAGTTGTGTTTCGATGTCTTTAAGTCCATTATGACCACCTGCACTACCTTTTGCTTTAAGTCTTATGGTTCCGAAAGAAAGGTTAATGTCATCTGTAATAACCAACAGGTTTTCGAGAGGTATTTTTTCTTTTTCTAACCAATATCTAACGGCTTTACCACTTAGATTCATATAGGTGTTAGGTTTTAGTAAGATAATAGTTCTTCCTTTGAATTTGTAGGTGGTTAAATCTCCTAGTTTTTGAGTTTCAAAAGTAAGGCCTTCAGCTTTGGCTAAAGCATCCAAAATTCTGAACCCTATATTGTGGCGAGTGTTATGATATTTTGGCCCTATATTGCCAAGGCCCACTACAAGAAATTTTTTCATGAGATTTTCTTGGGTTTCTTCCTTTTCTTCTTGTTTTGAAAATAATTTTCTGAAGATAGAAAACATATATGTTTGTTTTTTTGACGAGGTACGTTCTTAAAATTTCTGTAAAAATAAAAAAAGCACTTTGATTAAAATCCAAAGTGCTTTTATAATATTCTCTAGTTAGGAAACTATGCCTCAGCAGCTGGTGCTTCAGCAGCTGGAGTTTCTCCTCCTTCAGCAGCCGCTCCTTCTTCTTCTTCTTCTTCTTCGTCTTCAACAGCAGTACGAGAAGTTTTAACCATACAAATTACGGTGTTATCAGGGTGTAGGATAGTGAAATCATCACTTGCTACATCAGTAACATATAATTTGTTACCAATCTTAAGATTGGTAATATCACCTTCTAGTAGGTCTGGTAATTTAGATGCAAGACCTTTTACTGTAATACGTCTTAAATTGAAACGTAATACACCTCCATTACGAACTCCTTTAGAGTTTCCAGTAGTTTTGAAAGGAAGTGCAATTGTAATTGGTTTATCATCAAAAATTTGAATAAAATCGATGTGCAAAATTCTATCGGTTACAGGGTGAAATTGAATGTCCTGTAGGATAGCGTTTATTTTTGTACCATTATCCAACGCGATTACCACGGTATGAACGTCTGGAGTGTACACTAAATTTTTGAAAGCAATTTCTGGTGCTGCAAAGTGTACAATAGTGTCTCCACCGTAAATAACACAAGGTACCTGTCCAGCATTACGTAAGGCTTTTGTTGCTTTCTTGCCTACGCTTTCTCTTTGAGATGCATTGATTGTTAATGATTTCATTTTTAAAATTTATTAATTATTAATTTACATTATAAACTTAGAGCTAATAGACTCATTATGATGCACTCTGTGCATTACATCTGCAAATAAATCTGCACAGCTTACCACTCTAATTTTATTACTTTCTTGTCGCAACGGAATAGAATCCGTAACGATCAATTCTTCTAATTTTGAATTTTCTATTTTTTCATAAGCAGTACCCGAAAGGATAGGGTGAGTACAAATCGCTCTAACACTTAGTGCACCTCTTTCCATCATCAGGTCTGCAGCTTTGGTCAGCGTACCTGCAGTGTCTACCATGTCATCTACTAATACTACATTCTTGCCAGTCACATCGCCAATTAGCTCCATATGTGAAATCACATTGGCTTTGGCCCTTTGCTTATAACAAATAACTACATCACTTTTTAATGCTTTAGAATAGGCATAAGCTCTTTTTGAACCACCCATATCTGGTGAAGCAATAGTAAGATCACTTAAATTTAGTGATTGTAAGTATGGTAAAAATATAGTAGATGCAAATAAATGATCTACTGGTTTCTCAAAAAATCCTTGGATCTGATCTGCATGTAGATCCATGGTAATAATTCTTGTTGCACCTGCAGTTTCCAACATTTTGGCAATTAGTTTTGCTGCAATAGGAACTCTTGGCTTATCTTTTCTGTCTTGACGGGCCCATCCATAATATGGTAGTACCGCAGTAATATGTCTTGCAGAAGCTCTTTTTGCAGCATCTAGCATTAACAGCATTTCCATTAAGTGATCAGAGCTAGGATGTGTAGATCCTATTATAAAAACTCTTGACCCTCTTACTGATTCTTCAAAAGATGGTTGAAACTCACCATCGCTATAGGTTGATGTAATTACGTTACCTAATTTAGCTCCATAGGATGCTACTATTTTTTCTGCGAGCTCGGTACTTTGTGTACATGCAAAAAATTTGGCTTCTGTAACTCCGGTTGGCATGGTGTAAATTGTTGTTTTGTAATGAGTTAAAACTTATTTTCTAAAAACAAGGTGCAAATTTAAAAATTTATTTCAACTCTTGTGCTTATTTTATTACTTATTTGATGGCAAGAAACGAATATTTTGCTAATTTTGCCATCTTGTTACGCTCGAGTGGCGGAATTGGTAGACGCGCTGGATTCAAAATCCAAGAGTGAATTGATAAGCCTCGGTGGCGGAATTGGTAGACGCGCCGGATTCAAAATCCGGTTCTGCAAGGAGTGTGGGTTCGATTCCCACCCGAGGTACAAGAAAAAAGCTTAGATGAAAATCTAGGCTTTTTTTGTGTTCAAAAACAGCGTTTTTTGGACTCGGGTACAACATAGGTACAACATTATGTTATTTTGGAGGTGTCATTCTTTTTAGTAGTAAAACCGTTTATTTATCGTTGAAGCCAATTAATTTACTAGTAGAATAATAAATTTTATTAAATCAACAGCTTAATTCTTCTTAATAATGGAATCTGGTAAGCGCTTTTAGAAATCAATAAAAAAACACTGTTACCTTGACCTATTACGGTTAGAGTTCTTATGGTTATATTCTTCATTAGGGTATAAACTCCTTATAAGGTAGAATAAGAATTCTATGGGAAAATAAATAATGTGTCATAGTCCTTAAAAATATTGCTCAACTTTTTGACAAAATGTAATCCATTGTTACTATGTATGAAATGTAGTGCACAAAAGGAGACTAATTTTTAGGATAGTCTAAGATTCAAATTAAAAAAATGAAGTCTGCTTAAATAAGTACTAGTCTTTTCAGCTCAATACTCATTATTCGTGTTTACATAAGTTGTTAACGACAATTTTCTCTTTACTAATTAAGATGTTTACCTATTTTTTCGTCAATCATGCCATTTATATATCCCCACCATCTTTCAAGTACTGTTTTATCTGGTGATATTAAAACAAAGTTTGGTGTTCCTACTTCCCAATATTTTATATAAGCATCATTATAATTGCCTTTACCATCCCATAAATATTGCCAAGGAATTGAATCTCTTTTAACATGATTCTGCCATAGATTTTTGTCAGTATCAGTCGATATTGAAACAATTTCCAAGCTATCAGCATTATCTTTGTATATTTCTTTCAATTCCGGTAACGATAATTGACTCCCATAACACGCTAAAGATGAAAAATGTAAAAGAATATATTTATTCTTAATATCTGATAATGCCAAGGTATCTCCTTTCTGGTTTGCAGCCTTATAATCATAATATGTATCACCTACTTTTGGTTTAGAGAATTCACTTTGTAATTTAACGGCTTTTCCATCTTTAGTTTTTCTTAGCTTTACATCTAATTTATCATAGAGTCTACTTAATTCTTCATTGGAAAATTTAGTTTTATGGACCAAGAAATACCTTAGAGCAGCATAACTATTAAAATTCTCTTTGATTAATTCTACTGTAATATAATCTAATGAATCTGTCATTTCATTTATTTTTTTAGATAACATTTCTTTATCAGAATCGTAAATAGCTGTTAAATCATTTTTCAACTTCTGTCTTTGATACATAACTTGGTTAAACTTCTCTGTCTCGTCTTGATAAACGGAACCTGACATATCAATATTCCATGGAAAATCTTTTTTATCCGCTGTAAATGTTACATTCTCATTTTCAACAAGAATTTGTGTATAAATGAACTCTGGAGTAGTCGCTAGAAGCGTTAATAATTCAGGGTGCTTTGACTTTAATTGACCTTTCATAGATAAATGTCCATTAATTACATAAGCACTATCTAATGCTATGTTGGATTTGGATAATGATTTAAGATAGAACAATGTACTGTCAGGTATATTTGTGAGATTTGCTTGTAGTGTAAATAGTTTCTTTTCAGCTTCAGCTTTTTTTTCATTTTTACATGAAGCGAATACTAAAAATAAAGAAAGTACTGTGATAAGATTATTTTTCATTGATCTAAATTAGTTTTATTGATATAGTATTATTTTTCATTTATGATGTCTATGGCAGTTTCTAAATCCTTGTCATTCTTGTCAATTAAGTCTTTGCGACTATAACTTGTATTGTAGTTAGGAATGACTCCTCTGTTAATGTCAGCTATAGTAACGGAATTAACAACTTTAAAAAGAGGAATCTTTATTCTAATTCCTGTATTTGGTAAGGTTACAATTAATTCACCATTGCTTGTGTTTCCAATTGCAGTACCGCCAGTTTCCTGACCAATAAAAACCCCTCTTTTATTTTGCTGTGCTATGGCACAAAAATCGGCTGCTGCGGAAAATGTATTACCATTTATGAGAAAAATGACTTTTTGGTCATAGTTGGGTTGACTCACTTTGTGTATTCCAAGAGTAGGGTGTGTGTTATTGAGTATAAATCGACCAGAAGAATCCTGTTTGACTATTTTATTAATGAGTGTGTTGAAGGTTTCATCTTGGTCAGTATAGGATAAGATGGAGTAATTGTTAGTGCTTGATTCTAGATAGCTATGATATTGAAAAGACTTCTGTGCAATATAAGAATATAACAAAACAGCATAGTCATCTCGACCGCCGGTATTATCCCTCAAGTCAATAATTAAGTTTTTGACATTATTTCTATTGATATCTGCAAACGAATTCTGAATCCAATTTTTGAAATCTACATCCTTACTATCCATAAAAGTTCCAACTTTTAAAAGCGCGGTTTCTGGTTGAATTATACGATATTGATTTTCAGTATTTGGTTTTTCTTTTTCAGATATTAAGTCTGGATAAGAAATAGCACTTATATTTTTACTTAAAACTGCACCATTAATTGTCTTTAGCTCTATTGAAAAAGAATCATGATGCGCATAGTATAGACTATATAATTCTGAAAAGTTCTCTCCAAATATTTTGTCTTTTGAAGTTTGTATGGACCCATCTGATGGTAAATGGTTGTCAATAATTTCTTTTATATAAGTTATCTTCTCACCATTAATTTTAACTATTTCACTTCCTATTGACAAGGCGTTATCGGAGATATCATTTTTAGCTATGTATAGCTTTCCATTTTCAAAAGTCATTTGTAACGGAAAGTAAGTTTTGCGATACTTGTAAAAATTATAATAGGCTTCAGATAGCCTACTTTGAGTATGCCCACAATTTATTTTTGCTATTAAAGGGGTTAATAACTTATAAAATTCTATCTCGGAGAGCGGCTTTGATAGTTTTCTAGATACGCTATCTAAATGTTTGGAGTAGCTTTCAACATTGGTGAAACGATACAAAGACGGATGTACTTCTTTTAAGCTTTCACGGAATATGGAAAAATCTTCTTTTAACTGTTTGGATTTGTAAGCTTTGTTTGGGTTATAGGTCGTAAATTTATTTTCACTTGATGCAAACTGATTACTTAGACTCTCTTTCTCTTCAAGCTCTTTTGTAACCTCTTTAAATAGTTGCGTATTGGAAATAGGATGATTTTCCCAAAATGAATCATCATAAGATTGGGGTATTTTATAGATGTCATCATTCCATTCATTAATTTTTTTAGTTTGTTTTTCTAATGAAACACCGTGAATATTGAGTTCTTCATTTCTTTCAAAAGTTACTAGTTTTTCATTTGTTTTTTCATCCATTACTTCTCCTTCAAGATTCCATAGAAAGTAATTTAAATAGAGTTTTCCATCAATTTCTTTATACTTTAAAATCAATTGGTCTTTAGTTATATGTGTAATACCCTTTGGTGTTTTTGCCCAGTTGGGTCTATCAATATTATAGTCCCTATCAACCCTTAAAATTGCAAAGTCTTTTACCCTTACATAAAAAGTTGCATTGTAGTTTGGCCATTGATATGCTGTATTTTTTGTAGCTGAAATGACATATACTTCTTCATTATTCAAAAGGATACTTTTTTCAAGGGCATAGAAAAACCCTTTTTTAAATCCGTTTGGGTGTGTTGCCCTAGTGGGTCTTTTAATAAAATCTGGCTTAAGTAATTCATCTACATTTCTAGCATTATACTTCGTTTGTTTCCATTTAAAAGTTCGGAAATCTTTACTTTGGCGTAGGGCTAAATAATCCACAATCCTACTATCTTTTTTTAAATAATCTGAATCATAGACATCGATGGCAGCTTCAATTAATCGAACATAGGCACCATCTTCCTGGTCGGTTATTCTATAGGTGCCGGAAAGTTTATGGGGGGTAGTGCCATAATTCTCTTTTCGTTTGGCCATTGCTCTTTTGATAATCTCTACGGCTGATATAGAAGTGATGGTAACTTCATCCAACGCAAGAATATCCTCATCTAAATAGAATATTTTATCTGAGTGTTTGGAAGCTTCTAATACTGGTACTTTAAGATTTTTATATCCAACAGCGGAAAATACAAGCGTATCCAAAAGATTTTCCTTAGTAATTTGAATACTAAAAACGCCTTTTTCGTTTGTAGTTGTCCCTTGATTTGATTTTAGAAAATAAACATTTACAAAGGGTATTTCAACGTTTGTTTTAGAATCCAATACTTTCCCGGAAATAATCTTTTGTTGATTATTTGATTGTTCTACAATATTACTATTTGCTGTGATAAAAAATGATGCTAAAATTAATAAGATTAAATTCATTGAATACTTATAGAAGGTGCGTTACTGATTATTTGATTTTTTCGAAACGTTGATTTCGACTTCTTTCCTGTGTTGCTCTAAACCCTGAAATATCATCATTTCCATTTCGTTCAAATTCAATGATTGGTGCGTACCACGTATCTGTTTCAAAACCATCATACCATTTTGGATGCAATGAAATAACACCATTTCTTAAATTGGTCAAACTAAGAATTCCATTATTTAGCTTTACTTCATAAGCAGTATTTAGTTCTTCACTGTAATACAGTCCAGTATAAGCCTTAAGGTAATCTGGAGTAATAGCGCTTATCGATTTCTTTTTAGCATATTTTTTCCCCTTATAGAGATATTCATTAGTTCCAAAATCAATGTAAGCCTCGTAAGATTCTACCCAAAATTTATTTTTAGATACGGCTGTCATCAGCTGCTTATCCTCTCCAGTTGCTTGGGTGTACATATTATCATCTTCGAGTGATATATGCACGTAAAAATATGGTTCTTCTTCTGAGCCATATGAACCAACATAGGATTTGAGAGTTTCTATATCAATTGTATTGTTATAAGGCGTAATATCAATATTCGCTTCTTCTTCAATTTCAGCTTCTAGAAAATCAGCTAAATAGATATCTATAATCTTTTGAGCCATATCTTGCGCCCACCAAGGACGGTTAAATAAAACAACAACTGAAAAACGATGTTCCGGTATATAAGCAACATACGTATTAAATGAAGCCCAGCCTCCATCGTGAGCAATTCGTTTTAGTCCTCTATATTCGTCCAATTCAACGCCAAATGCGTAATTGGTAATTTCACCTGAATTTAATTTACCTTGTTTCTGTAGCAGTTTTATTGTGGAAGGTTGTCCTACTTTTGGATTATCTAGATTCTGCATCCATTTAGCCAAATCATTTGCTGTAGTCTGTAATGAACTTGAACCCATAGCTGTAAGATTGTTGGGGCTAAAAAAGAAAGGCGTGTTTTCTTCTTCATAGTAGCTATTAACACTATTTGGTATAACCTCTGAATTCAAAGTTTTGAAATGTGTATTTGACATTTCTAACGGGTCAAGTATTTCAATTTTGGTCCAATCTGGATACGATTGCTTCGTGATTCGTTGAATAACTTCTACCAAAATATTATAACCAGTATTTGTATAGCTATATTGGTCACCAGGTGTAAAATTAAGGTCTCTTTGTTGGTAGGACATATCCAAAATTTGCTCGAAAGAGACCACGTCTTCTATTCGGACTCCAGATAATTTTAAAGCACTAACCCAATCGCGCAATCCGCTTTGATGATGCAATAAATGTTGAATTGTTATGGTATGTCCAAAATCAGGAAATTCAGGGATGTATTTTTTGACATCATCCTCTAGACTTATTTTGCCTTGCTCAACCAATAAAGCAATAGAAAACCCAACAAACTGTTTAGATACTGAAGCAATATCAAATACTGAGTTTGGTGTTATCGGAATGTTGTGCTCTAAATTGGACATTCCAAATCCTTTACTATAAACAGTTTCTCCGTCTTTTACAATGGCTATAGCTACCCCGGGCTTATCTTTAGTATTAAGCTGTTGGCATAGGGAATCGACTTGAATTGAAAAGTCACTAACCTTTTTTGGCTTTTCCGTACATGCAGCTATTAATAAGGTAAACACATAGAGCAGAATAATATTGTTTTTCATAATATTTATAGTTTGAATAAAATTTAGATTATAATTCACTTAAAAATTGTTGAATTCTAGTTGACATTTCTTGATTTTCCATTCCAATATTTGAATGAGTTCTATTTTCATATATAAACAATTCAAAGTTTTCATCAAGACCTAAACTTGTCATTTTATTTAATAATTTTTCTCCCTGAGATTTTGGTACGAAAATGTCATCTTCCCCCATGTGTAGTTGAGATAAAGGTAAATTTTGAGCAAAATAAATTGGAGAACTAGCAATCATCTTATGTCTAGCTTCAGTTATTGTTATATCACCGTTAATTAATTCTTGTAAAAATTGACACTGATATTCAGAATCATTTTCATTTTGTGAAGCGAGTTCTAGCATATTAGTAGGCGAAACAATACCAACTATTCTTTTAACACGTTCATCACGTTCCCCCATCAGTAGAGCTACGGTTCCACCTCTGCTACCACCAGTAACAGCCACTCTATCGGTATTAGCGTTAATTTCGGTGTTTTCTATAATATTTAAAAATGCTATAGCGTCATTAGTAGCACTATCAAATGCATCACAATGTCTTCCTTCAGATTTTGGCGAGGTATATACATTCCCATTAATAGTTAGACTTAGTGATTGTCCTCTTAAGGCAGGAATAGCAAAAATAAAAGGAAGGCCATTGTCGTCATTTAGGTTTAGATTGAATAAGTTTGTTGTTGTCTCTAGAGAAAACCCGTAGATACTCATTCTAACAGGAAGAGGAGTAGTAGTCTCTGGTATTATTAATGCCCCATATTCTTTAAATCCATCAACTTCAAATGATACTATTTTTAAAACCGTACCAACTGTTCCTATAGGTGTTTCTTCCTCTACCGCATATCCATTGGGGGATAAGTCTCTTGACGCCCAATCCATTAATACTGTATCTAATTCAGCTTGGGTAGGTTCAGAAAATAATTCTTGTCTATTGAATCCATCAAGAAATTCATCGGTATCACAAGCTTCTAAAAAAGGAAAAAGCGTTAAAAATATAATCATTGTTTTAATATTATTCATTGTCTTAAATTTGATTGTTATTATGATTGATTAATTCTGTTTTAATAAAGTTAATACTGGATAACCAATTCTCTTTAACCTCATTTGCTGCCAAGACTAAATCTCTAGCTTCAATATGCTTAATAATGCGACGGTGGTTTGATGATGAATTAACGACTAAAGCATTAATTTTCATAAAATGATATTCATATAAAAAAATTCGAATTTTTAGGTCGTGTAGAATGGTCTTTAGCGTTATGTTTGAATAGTTTTCTAATAAAATCTCGTGGAACTTAAAATCAAGTTTTAGGGATACAATAGAGCTGTTTGATTTATCTAGTTTATCCTGTGTTTCTCTTAATAGATGAATATTGAGTTCGGAATAGTCTGAATTTTCTACAGCTAGGTATTCTAAATTTGCGATAATCTCATATATTTCTATCGCATCCTTTGTATTCATTTGAGGAATAAAGAAACCTCTATTAGGAATAATCTCTACGATATTTGATTGTGCTAATTGCGTTAATGCTTCTCTGACAGGTGTAACACTGACACCAAGCTCTGTGGATAGTTGAGTTAATGATATTTTTTCACCAAAGCTGATTTTACCATTAAACATTTTGTTTTGAAGGTGATTTTTCACCTCTGACCGTAAGGACTTTATTTTTATCATAAATCAAATATAATATACGATTTAACATATACAAAAATTTTAATAAAATAATAACTTTTTTTGAATACTGGCAATACTATAGCCTTATTATAAAGTTGATACTTTACTATTTTGATGGTAATATGCAATAAATTCATCATTGTTTACCAAAATTAAAAGACGATGGACTCGTGTTGTTGTTTATTAAAGTTGTATTATAAAAAGGCAAACGAAAAAATAGATAGGCCTTTTTATTGTTTTTGTTTTTAAAAATAAGATAACGTAATTCAGCCCCAGACTCAAAACGTAGTCCATAAGGTGAGTTTTTTTCTGTTTGATTAAGATTAAAGGAATTAATTGCACTTCCATATAAAAAAGCACTGAACTTACTTTCGGGAAAATTAAGATGGTATCTGAATTGTAATGGGAATTCAAAGTTTAAATTATTTGAATAATTATTCCAATCAGAATTATTGCTTAGAGAATAAAACTTCCTAAAGTGAGCACCGAAAGCAATCGATGAGCTTTCAGTTATTGGATTAAGATAATTCAAACCTAATGCTATACTATAATTTGTCGTAGACAACACTATTTCTTTTTGCTTTTGGTCTGACGATGCAGTTTTAACCAAACTTGTGCTTTTTGCTTTTGATATGTTATTTTTAAAAGGTGCTGTTTTTCGGTTCTGCTTTTCGGTTTCACCCGTGTTGATTTTTTGAGCGTAGGGAATATCGGTTTTGGTAGAATCTTTAGTATCGTTTCCAACTACTGGATTTTGAACCGAATTCGTTTTTTTTGTTTCAAGGTTATTCTTATTAGATGGGGTGGATACTTTTTTCTTTTGTTCGGTACTAACAATATTAATTTTAGGGGGATAGGAAACCTCTTTTTTGATTGTGTCCAAGGTTTCGTTTATAACAATTATGGTATCTTTTTTTGAAACAAAAGGTTCTTTTTGGATAAATGCGGTAGAATCAATAACTGTCTCTTTAACAGATAAAGTATCTGGCTTTTCAATAGCTATAATTGTATTCGTATCTTTTTTAGGGGTGCTCTGTTTTTTCATGGTATAATAAAAAATCCCTATCACGATGATAAGCGATAAACCTATGAATGGTAGCAATCCGCTACCAGAACCTGAAACTGTTCCAAGGCTAACTTTGTTCCAGACTTTCTCTTCGTCGAATTCCAAATTTGGAACCTTGTTTAAAGATTCAATCTGGTTTTTTATATAATGGTCAAATTCTTCTTTCATATGTTTGTTTTGACCATTAATTTTTTTAACTTTTCTCTTGCTTTTGTAAGCTGAGACCTTGAAGTACTCTCTCCAATATCCAACATTTTGGCTATCTCTTTATGAGAAAAACCTTCAATAGCGTGAAGATTAAAAACAGTACGATACCCAATAGGTAGTGTAAGAATCAAATTGTAAATATCTTTTGCTTCTAGTTCCGTATTTATAATGGGTTCAGTATTGGCTAATAGTGTCTCTTTCTCATCATATACTATCATTTTTCTTTTTCGTAAAAACATAAGGCTTTCATTTACCATTATCTTTTTTATCCAACCTTCAAAACTTTTAGCATCCCGATATTCCACTTTAGACAGATTATTAAACACTTTGATAAATCCCTCAGATAAAACATCTTCCGTGTCCTGTTTGTGGGCGATATAACTGTAGCAGTGCATAAACATTTTCTGCGTATAAGCTTTGTAAAGTGCTTTTTGAGCCTTTTTATTGCCTTTGCGGCATTGTACAATTGTTTGTTTGTTTATCAAATTACGTCGAATCAAAAAAATGTAAGATATAAAATTGGTCTGAGGGTTTTGCCTACCTCAGGGCAACTGATTTTATATCTAATTCCTGTTTTGCAGTTGATTCAGTAACTTCTACTAAATCTGGTTTCCCAAGTAACATATTTCTTACGATGAAAGAACGCAAATAATAAACCTTTCCTGACTCAAGGTTTATTTTAATCGTTTTACCCTTTACCTTAAAACATGTTTGGCCTGGTTCTAAATTTAATACCAGATGTACTCCATTTTTTATTTTTGTTATTTTTTCCTCATTGATTCTGAGGTTAAATACCCAACCAAAACCAATAATTTTATTAGGACGGTAGATATGCACCACAGCAAGGTTTTCTTTCGAAGAAGAGGGACTAGTTTTGGTATTTCCGCTTGAAAAAGTAGGTGTCAAGAATAACATTAAAGTTAATGTCGACATAATGAATGTTTTTTTCATCTTTATTTTTTTAATTTATTTCAACTCATTAATAAGCTCTACTTCTAGAATGCATTAATAATCGATTTCGCTGCTTGGGTTGAAAAAAGATGATGACGTTCAATGAGAAGAATGTTTCATTGAACATTTAATGGTTATTTCAAAAAAGTTTGACGGTCCATTAAAACGGCCAATTGAAAGAATGAACGAAGAAAATTGTTGAAGTTTCAGGAAAAGTTCATTTAATAGAACACTTGGAAATCAATTTATTGTCCTCATATATCAATGAAAGTTTTTTTACCAAACCTCTCAATTCATTTTGTTATAATTCTTTAGCACATTTATCAATAAGTCATGAGGTAGTGCGTGAGCTTGGTTTTTTATTAATTCCTTCTATGGTCTCTGCTGCTACCATTGCATTAACTATCGTTTCTTCTACAGCTTGAGCAGTTGCTTCAAAAAGAGGTGTCATATGGTCATTGGGAAGGGTTTCAACTACAGTTATTTCATCTTTACTATAGCATTCTCTTGGCCGTTGAAAAGGCAATGAAAATATCGCCAGAACTATTACTTCCATACCCACCAACCAAGGCAATTCCTAAAGGCACTCTTTGTGTAATTCGTTTTAATTAATGTGATAATAGTGGCGCGTCAGTTGCAACTACAACAATTATTGACCCATCACCTTCTTTCCTTCTTGATTTGGGCGGGGCGTTGTTCACATAATTTAATTTATCTCTTAACTCCCTACCCACAAGTACTCCCGCAATGGTCAAGTTCTTTTTTGCACCAAAATTAGACTGTACAATTCGCCCAAGGTATAATCGAATCTTTTATTTTAACCTTTCTAGAAGCTGTTCCAGTGCCACCTTTGAAACCTAAACACATCATTCCAGTGCTGCCTCCTACGTTTCCTTCATTGATTTTTCCAGTTGATGCATTATCAATAGCTTCCAAAACATGTTTTCTTTGCTATGAAAACCATAAATATCATTTAGAAACCCATCGTAGGTTTCTGCAACCACCGGATAGGTGTAGCACCAGTCTTCACCGCTATACCAATCTGTGTCTACGTACCAGTTTAGAACAGCATCTCGAACGACCCCCGACACTGTTGGTATGAGTTATCACGATAGGGGTTTCTAAAAAAAAACTGATTCCGTTACCCAAGCTGTCCTAATTTTAGTAAGACTACACAAGTATTAAGGTAAAATAAGTAGTTTGAAATCAAGTAAGTATATAATCAAGTTATTTCTAGTTTATATCCTTTTCCAAAAATATTGACTATGTTCACTTTTGGATTAGGTTCCAGTTTTTTTCTTAGTTTGGAAATAAAAATATCCAAGCTTCTGCCAACTATAACCCCTTCTTCTCCCCAAACTCGTTCCTCCAACTCTAATCTTTCAATGACCTCATTTTGCCTGTTTGCAAACACAGATAGTAGTTTGGATTCTTTAGCTGTGAGTTTGGTTTTCTTATTGTCATGAAAGATAAAATGCTCATCTGGATTGAATAAAAAAGAACCTATTTTTAATATATCATTTGATTTTTTCAGGAATTTTTCATCTGTATTTTCGAGCTTAGACTTCTTATCAAATTTTGATACTCCGAGTACAATAAAGAACAATCCGATGGCAGAAAGTCCTATTCTTATAGGCTTGTGACTTAAGAAGCTTTTCTGAGTAATATCGAAACTGATATTTACATAATAACAATTCTCTTCTAAATCTCTATCGGTGCAGGGCACTATCTCATCCTGTTGAGACGCAATTATGGCGTACCCATAAACAATCTGGTTATTGCTACATTCAAGTACATTTACTATGTAATCTCTTTTTATTTCATTGACTTGAAAAACATGATCAATTATACTTACTATGGAATCTGGTTTAAAAGAGAAACTATTCTCAAAGCGTAATTGAAACTCGTTTTGATTCATTTTTTTTACTGGTAATACTAGTGAGGTTTTATCCCCAATATTAAGAAGAATTTCGTGCCCTACTTTTCTAATAACAAGGATTTCCTTTCCTTTTTCAAAATCAGTCGGAGTATTATCTAGAAATGAACTAATGAAAGGGAAAATAGTTAGTAATAAGCCTACTGTAATAAGAATGGGATATTGAAATTTCATATGCAAAGCTAAAATTTTAAAAATGCCAATACAATTCTTCAATATTATTTCTACCGTCAAATATCTTTTTTTGATAGCATTTACCTGAAAATTTACAAGTTGGTTACAAATTATTTACAAGTCAGATAAGCCTATTGGTACATTGATGTTGTTTTTTTGAATACTAAATTGAACGACAAGTAATTTATTACATATGAAACTAACAAGAATAATAATTTTATTTCTAGCAGTGAGTAGTTGCGCAACCGGATATATAAAAACTGAAACGGGGTTAAAGTATACAATTTTAAAAAAAGGTAAAGGCGAAAAGACCGAAATTGGGGATGAGATTCTACTTTATGAAACCACGTCATATAGAAATGGTACTGTCCTCTACTCTAATGAAAATTCTGGGAGCCCCATTAAAGTAAAAATAGGAGCAGGTCAAGTTACTGCTGCAGTTGATGAAGGACTACAGGGTATGAGAACTGGAGAAGTAAGACAACTAATCGCTACGCCTAATTTGGTCAAAAGAACATTTTATCCTGAAAATACCTCACCAGATTCTACTTTAGTGATTAAAATGATATTACATAAAATTATACCTAGTGATCAATAGTTTGAATAATAATCCAGTAGATTGAAAAATAGGTTTTGATAAAAATTACACTTTAATATAATTCAAGTAAACTCATAGAAGGTGTAGTATCTCTACTGTAACAATTGTCATATTTAGCAATCCTTAAATAAAATAGCATACCAAATGATTATATCTAGAATATTACCAATTTTACTTAGTAGTATATTTTTTATCCATAGTTGTAAAAGTCAAAGGAAAGATTCTGATAAAGAGCACGATTCAATTGCTTTAAAAAGTACAGAGCTAGAAAATGATATTCCCAAATTACTTGAAAAGTACGAAGTCCCAGCTGTCTCAGTAGCAGTGATAGAAGATGGTTCTATTGTTTGGTCATCTGTCTTTGGGATGAAGGACAAACAATCAAAAGCTGATAAGGAGACACTTTTCCTAACGGCCTCAATTGCTAAACCTGTTACAGCCGAAGTTTTTTTGCGACTTATATCTCAAGGCAAAGTTGCACTAGATGAACCAATGTATAAATATTGGCTTGACCCAGATATAGCCGATGACCCAAGAGCTAAAACACTCACTCCCCGCCATGTACTTACCCATCAAACTGGTTTCAAAAATTGGCGCTATATGACTAATGACACATTGCGCTTTGAAAGACAACCAGGATTAGAAGTAGGATATTCTGGTGAAGGACTTCTTTATCTAGTTCGGTTTGTTGAAAAGAAACTTAATCGATCATTTAATGACATTGCCAATGAAGTTTTGTTTATTCCAGAAAATATGTCTAATAGTTCTTTAATAAAACAAGATTGGTACAAAGACAGGCTAGCAGCACCAAAGTTCGCAAATGGAACATGGGGAGAACCAATCGAAAGAGATCAGGTTATAGGGGCTGGAGGTTTACACACCACTAGTGAAGAATATGCCAAGTTTATTATAAGTATAATGGATAATAGAGCAATTTCCGAAGCTTTAAGGAAAGAGCAATTTACCATTTCCAAGAACCAAACTGTACAATGCAGGGAATCAGCAACAACGCCCGAAGCATGTCCAAAGAGATTAGGTTTTGGATTGGGTTGGTATATTTATGAATTTGAGCAGGAAACGATTATAGGTCATAGTGGGGCAAATAATGGGGAGCGAACATTGGCAGTTTTTAGTCTTGAAAATAGAACAGGTCTTGTGGTAATGACTAACGGAGCTAACGGCAACTACGTTATCTATGATATAGCCAAAATAGTTGGTTTGAATGAAAATTTTATTGATATAGAGAAGCCAAGTAAACCATTTTCGTCAACTAGAAAATAGATTCTTCTATTGTTCAAAAGAAGAAAAGTTAATTTTAATGAAATAACAGATAACCTTTTTACAAAAAACAACCGTCTTAAGAATAAACACCTCCTTTAATAGAAATGAATAAATTAATTATAACATCACTAGCCTCTATTGCCCTTCTAATATCCTGTAATGAGAACAAACGAAAGCAGAATAAGATACAGAAAAATATTTTTGTTGAGAATGTTGATTCTTTACTAAATGAAGAAATTCCGAAACTGCAATCTGAACAAAATGTGCCAGCTGTTGGAGTTGGGTTAATTAAGGATGGAAAGATTAAATTCATAAATGTCTACGGAGAGCATCAACTTGGAAAAAAAGCAATGAAAAATACAATTTTCAATGTAGCCTCGATAACCAAGGTAGTTACAACAATGACCGTTTTGAAATTGATAGATGAAGACAATTGGAAATTGGATGAACCACTTTACAATTACTGGGTTGACCCAGACATACTAAATGATTCCTTGCATAAAAAAATAACAACAAGACATTCGTTGACCCATACCATAGGCTTTAACAACTGGAGAAGAATGAACGATTCGGGTAGATTGGAATTTGATTTTGAACCAGGAGCTAAATATCAATATTCAGGAGAAGGAATGGAATATTTGAAGATGGCCTTAGAAAATAAGTTCAATAAAGATTTGGGGGAACTAGCTGATTCACTAATATTCAAGCCATTGAATATGAAGGATGCCACTTTAAAATGGATTCATGAAAAAGATACATTGAGGTTTGCCAAATGGTTTGACGGCAATGGAAACGAACACGGTGTTGACGACTACAGCACACCAGATGCTGATGCAGCGGATGATTTATTGATTACAGTCGAGGATTTATCCAAATTTGGAATTGCAGTTATGGATACTACAATTATAAGCAAATCACTTTTTAATGAGATGGTAGAACCTCAAATTGATATTCATGATAATGCAAATCAAGGATTAGGATGGACAATAGTAAGTGATTTGCCCGATAAAAGTTATGCTCTAAATCACGATGGAGGTGATATGGGTGTAGCAACTTCAATTATTCTTTTACCGAATTCTAAAAGTGGAATTATCGTATTCACTAATGGAGATAACGGGAGGATTCTTTGCAACGCAATTGTAAAAAAAGCCATTAAATTCGGAGACCAAATCATCCAAAAATTATATTGGGGTGGTGAAATACCAGAAGTAATAAAAATTAATCATGACTTATTACAAAAGTATTCTGGAACTTATCAAACGAATCAAAATACAGAGTTGTCTTTTATTAAAAGAGACAATGCCTTAAAAATAGAGGGAGAAGGTGTTCCAGGAGTTGAAATTTACCCAAAATCCGATGTCGAATTTTTCCCTACTGACTTTGAAGTATTTTTTAAGTTTATGGAAGTTGAAGAAGGAATGAAATTTGAATTAATAAGTCAGGGTAAAATTATTTTAGAGGGAATCAAAAATCAATAGTCAAAAACTGCCTACGACTTGTATAGTTAATAGCTTGTTTTTTGCGCACTCGGAAAACCCCACGAATTTTCCTCGGTTCGTTTTCTTTTGTAACTTTAATCTAACCAACACAACTAACCATAAACGAACACGTTAAATTTTCACTATTTATTGTAATAGTCATTTCATTTCGTAACACACCAGCACATTCCCCTACATTCCGCTGTTCTACACTTCGGGAAAAGAGCTTCACTAAAACAGTCTTGGACACAATCCCCAATTTTAGCTTTCCATTCCGTTAACCCTTCCCGCTACGCTGGGAAGGAACACTTCATTCCCTAGCCAAAATCGTGAATCAAGTCCGCTCTCTCAACGGAAAGTCCTCGACTCGGTTTTCTTAACAGAATTTCCGGCAAGCCCTTCTTGAGCGCTTACTCGAAAATTCTTAAAAACCAAACCGCTGACTTGCACATTTTAAGGGGTTTATAATGGATAAAGCCTTTGTTGTTTTTCGGTACAGCGAAAAACAGGCACGACATAACCAATTCTAGATTAAACCCAGCTGCTTATCTCGCTTAACTGTCGGTACGCTCGAACACAACCGGGTTTAAAAGAATTGCTAATGCCCTTATGGAACTTGTCAAGACTATACGAGTTTTAGTGAAAAATAAGGTTTCTACTTCCTTGAAAACCCTAGGGTTTTACTACGTCGCAAACACACCTGATTTATTCCCAAAAAGTCTTGACAAAACCCACTTAATCCATTGTGCGATGCACGGAAGAAATTCAACAAACACCCCTTAAAATTTAATCTGTTTTAAATCAATAGGGGAAATATAAATCACTTAAATATTTTATTATGAGTACTATTAAAAATCACGTACAGTTAATTGGAAACGTTGGACAAGAGCCAACAATTACAAACCTTGAAAGCGGAAAGAAAGTAGCCCGTTTTTCAATCGCCACAAATGAAAACTACAAAGACAGTAAAGGCGAAAAGCAGACAGATACAAATTGGCATACGGTTGTAGCCTGGGGCAAAACTGCTGAAATCGTAGAGAACTATGTAGGTAAGGGAAAGGAAGTCGGAGTAGTAGGAAAACTAAAGACGAGAACTTATACAACTGATGATGGCAACCAACGCTATGTAACGGAAGTTGTAGCCGATGAAATCCTTTTACTTGGAAGTAAAGATGACAAGTAATACCTTAAAATTAAAGAGGGCGTAACCGTCTAAAGATGCGCCCTCTTTTCATTATCCATATCAAAAAATAGAAACAATGAAGCTCAAAGTTAACGAAATAAAGATTAGTTACACAGGGGAATTGAAATCCTCAATGTGGCATAAAATAGGCAATTCACAAGATGCGGCAGAATTGCTTTTTGGGGATTGGGATAAAGATACCATTGGCATTCAAGAAACTTTTAAGGTAGTCTTACTGAATAACAGCAATAAGGTAAAAGGTGTGTACCAACTTTCGCAGGGCGGAATTACTGGTACATTGGTAGACCTACGAATATTGTTTGCAGTTATTTTAAAATCCTTATCGGTAGCCATCATTTTAGTACACAATCACCCAAGTGGAAAATTGCAACCTAGTGATGCGGATAAAAGGCTAACGAACAAGATTAAAAAAGCATCCATGCTTTTTGATATCACCATTCTTGACCATTTGATTTTTGCGCCCGATGGGGATTATTATAGTTTTTCTGATAACGGAATTTTGTAAAGCAAATAGCTATGGTATATCTCAATTTTACAGACTTGAGCGAAGAGGCTCAAAACCGACTTTTGGAAAATTCTAAAAAGGATGTAGAACGAAAATTTGGCGATGCTATTCGCAAATACGTAAAGGAAAACTATACCTGTCTTGAAACGATGATTGAGGAAGAAGCATTACGAAATTTATATTCCTACACATACGTTTTCAACATATAGACAGCACTGGGAATTAAGCAAACACCTCTAAAGTTTCAGAGGTGTTTTTGTATGGAATCAATTTCAAGTCAATAAAAAAACGTATCTTTATATTGCTGGAAAACAGCACACAAATTAAAGTAAGGTTATCCACTTTTCGACTTTCGCCGATACCCTTACACATCGAAAAATAACATATCGGAAAATTATTTTCCCTGTAAATGGCACTCGGCTTTTTAGCCGGATTGTATGGATTTTTGTCCCGCGAGCGGGACGAAAAGGAATAGCAAGAGGGTAACACGCTGCGCGATGTTTCGTATTCTTTTTCGTTTTCAAATAGCTGATTACCAGCAATTTGAATATATTTTAATTTCTTTACAATCAACGATTTGCGACAAACGGGCTGGAAACGCCCATTTTTAGGGATGATTTTGCGACAAATCGGCGAAATATGGACTCATTTACTGGCATTAGATTTAAAAAAGAAACTGCAAAACGTTTCCAAACTTTCTCACGTACATACTTCAAATCGCACACCGAGGCAATGTCCACGATGCTCGATTTTTTCTTCTACAACGAGATTTCCCCTAAAGAAAAATTAGGTCCAACAGGACGCACCATCGAAGCCAAACTCTTAAAAAGAATTAATGCAGTCATTGCCATAATGCGGGACGTGGAAAAGACACAAACCAAACCCACGGTGGCAATGATTCAATCGCTTTTTGAAACAGAAGAACCAACCAAAAAACCGCTAATTGTAGAAAAGAAATATGCCGAAGAAAAGAAAGAAGTGCGCTTTCGTGAAAAGCAAAATACAAGTAATCAACTCTAATTTTTTGAATTATGTATATCACAATCACAGCTCACAAATTGGGTGCAAATTACTCACAAAGTTCAGCGGATTTTGTGGGGTATTTAGAGAAAGAAAATCAAGGTTTGGAACAACAGGATATGGAACATTTTTTCAATCAATATGGGGATGAGATTTCCGCTGAAGAAGTGGTTAGAGAAATTGACGGAAATACTGCAAAATTAAAAAAGAAAGAAGCCAAATTTTATTCAATTACGGTCAGTCCTTCTAAGTACGAATTGAACAGATTACAGAACAGTCGTGAAGATTTAAAAACGTACACCCGTGAGCTGATGAAGGATTATGTGTCTTCCTTCAATCGAGAAATCAACGGGCGACCAATTACGGTTAACGATATAAAATACTACGCTAAAATTGAACATCAACGCACCTTTAAGGGTACGGATAAACAGATAAAAGAAAACCAACCTTATGCTACAAAAATACTTCAGCTTAAAACGGATATTCGAAATATTCAGGAAGGACGAACTGAAGGGAATATTAAAAAGGTGGAAAAGGAAATCGCCAAACTTGAACGACAAGCGCCACACCAACAAAACGGAAAAAGGATAGTTCAAGGAATGGCAAAAGATGGCAACCAAAGTCACATTCATATCATCGTGAGTAGAAAGGATGCTTCCAATTCCATCAGTCTTTCCCCAGGAAGTAAACATAAGGCTTCAGAGGTTGAGATGCACGGTAAAAATGTAAAACGTGGTTTTGATAGAGACAAATTCTTTGAAAGAGCAGAAAAGACCTTTGACAAGACCTTTGGTTATAAGCGTAATTATGCAGAGACCTATAAAGCCAAAAAGACCTTCGTTAAAAATCCAAACCTCTATTTTGCCGCCTTGATGAAACTACCGGCTAATGAAAAGGCATTGGCTTTCAAAATGATTACAAAAACGGGATTACCAATAGTTCCAAGTATTCCAGTAAATCAAACACAAATTGCACTTCGGGTTTTTAAAAGATTAAGACGTGGTGCGGAAGTGGCCATAAAATCAAGTTCAATAGGAATTTAAAGTACTCAGTTATGGAAGAAAAATTAAAATCGATAGAAAAAGAAATGAAGTTGTTTGAGCCCAAAATTAAGTTGTTGATTTCAGATTGTATGGATTATATGAAAGGATGTAATGACAAGCAATTTGACTTGGCCATAGTTGACCCACCTTATGGAATAGGGATTCATAAAATGAATTTTACCCAGAATCGCAAAGGTGGTTTAGCAACAAGAGGTGATTACAGTTCTATAAGTGATTGGGATAAAGAAATACCAAAACAAGCATATTGGGATGAACTAATGCGAATTTCAAAAAATCAAATTATTTGGGGAGGAAACTATTTTCCATTACCACCAACTAGAGGCTGGGTTTTTTGGGATAAGAGAACAGACGCAAAATATAATACGGATTATGCTGATGGTGAATTAGCATGGACTTCATTTAATAAACCATTACGTTGTTTTCGTTGGTTGTGGAATGGTATGCTTCAACAAAATATGAAAAACAAGCAGATAAGAATTCATCCTACAGAAAAACCAAAAGCTCTTTATGAATGGTTGCTTATGAATTACGCTAAGAGTGGGGATAAAATTATTGATACTCATTTAGGTAGTGGAAGTATTGCTATGGCTTGTTGGAATATGAAATATGATTTAGTGGGAATGGATATCAATAATAACTATGTGAAAGCTGCTCAGAAGCGGTTGGATAATTATAGGAAACAGTTAAAGCTTTTTTAAGTATGGAGAGCTTACCTCAAATAATGGCTTTTGTAATAGCCCCGGGATTGTTCATAATCATTGTGATTTACGCTCTTTTTGCTGGCAAAGAAAATGCAGCTAAGAGAAATAAATATCAAGTGAAATTTGAATTAAAATCAGGTAGGTTTCAGATTGACAACATAAAACGTGGCGCGTCCATTATCGGTTCTGCAGGAAGCGGAAAAACCGAAAGCGTTGTATATGGATTTCTAAAACATTTTAGGAAAGAGCGTTTTTGCGGAATCATTCACGACTATAAAGATTTTGAACTGACAGAAATGGCTTATCCGCTTTTTAAGGATAGTGATATTCCATTTAAGGTTATTTCCTTTGATAATATCATTCATCGAGTGAATCCTATTGCGCCACGTTATTTAGAGAATGAGGAAAGCGTAAATGAAGTTTCTAGAGTATTAATTGAAAACCTTTTGGAACAACGGGAATCTGGAACAACAGGCACAACAAAATTCTTTAACGATGCAGCTGAAGGGTTAATAGGTGGATTGATTTGGAAACTGAAAACGGACTATCCTAAATACTGTACGCTACCTCATTTAATAGCGATTTATCAATTATTGGATACGGATAGTCTTATTCAGTTTTTGGAAACCAATACCACATCAAGAGCAATGGCAGATGCTTTTATAAGTGGAAAGGATTCTGATAGGCAGACAGCTGGCGTAAAAAGTACTTTGGCCAATGCATTAAAACGCATTAGCACGCAGCGTATTTTTATGGTACTGTCTACAGATGAAGTTGCATTGAATATAAATAGTGAAGAAAATCCGGCAATTATTTCTGTAGTAAACAATCCCAAATATGAAACATCGTATTCGCCTGTGATTGCAACTATTATTCACACCATTACCAAACAAATGAGCGTGCGAAATTCTAAGCCTTCATTTTTGTTGATGGAAGAAGCACCTACAATTCGCCTTTTGAATATGCATCGAATTCCAGCAACCTTAAGAAGCTATGACATAGCAACAATCTATGTAATGCAGGACAAAATTCAGAATGATATGATGTATGGGGACAAGGCGAGTAAAGCCATTTTAAGTAATCTGTCCTATCAGTTTTTCGGTAAAGTCAATGACCCGGACACGGCAAAGTATTACGAACGCTTTTTTGAAATTATTAAAGACCCTACGAAAAGTATAAGTAGAGGACATAATCTCGATTTTGATACACGGATTACAACAGGCGAAAAAGAAATTCCGAAAATCAGAGCTGATGTTTTCTTTAGACTAAAGCAGGGTGAATTTATAACCTATGCTGATGGGAAAGATAAGAAAGTGCAGTTTAAATTGCAGAGGATTGAACGAGAACTTCCTAATGAAACCAGGCAGTTTTCTCAAACAGATTTAGAAGCTAATTTTGAGCGGGTTTATGATGAAGTTAAATCTATATTCAACTAGATTTTAAAAAGGACCTTTCTCTCTCGGCTCTTTACTCGTTACCTTCCATTGGTCATTTTGTTTGACGAGCTTAAAGATACCCGACTTTCCATCAAAAGAAGTTTTATATTTTACCCAGACAATTTCACCTTCAGTAGCTTCATCCAAAATTTCAACCTTAATTTCTTTGTCAGACTTGGGTATCATATTTTGAACAGTTACCAAACTAGCAAATCCTTTTGAGGTTGTATGCTTTTTCAAGACTGATTCATCTTTTGAGAAAAAACTTTCTGCAACAATTTTTGCTGTTTCCGAAGGTGTTGAATTCGTTTTTTCGGTACAGGAAATGAATAAAAGTACAAGTGCGCAAATGACTAATTTTTTCATAATAGTATTAATTTGGGTTATTGATATATCTATGCGCTATTTTAAGTTCAATATTTCGTTCGCCGTTTCTCTCGTTCAATTCTAAAATTGCCCTACGGTCATTGGATAATGAGAATTTAGGCATCACATAAACCAATCGTACCATTTTCCCTTCTGTAATTTTTAAAGGTAAATGTTGTTTGTAAATAGGTTTTTGATACAAACGCTGTAAAGATTTCTTTTTTCCTTTTTGTCGAGTTTCAATAG
The DNA here is from genome assembly GCA_947500545.1 of uncultured Aquimarina sp. GTDB lineage: Bacteria > Bacteroidota > Bacteroidia > Flavobacteriales > Flavobacteriaceae > Aquimarina. The sequence goes on from CANMSO010000002.1 coordinate 63,259, forward strand.
AAAGGTTCAAGAAATTCATATCGTAATCCAACGTGGAATTATTCTCAATCTGGATAACGAAATAGAGTTCTTCTTTATCAAAAACAATATTCTCAATACTCAAAACGATACTTTCATTTCGCTTCTTAATTCGACCTATACGCTGGTTTCTGTTGAGAAGATAAGAGCAGAATTCTTGATAATAATACGTTCTGTTGTCTATGCTTTTTTCAGAAGTTTCAGCCTTAATCGAATCGGTTACGATTGGCTTTTCATTCCCAATACTATTCGATAATGGGATAAAATAATTGAGCTTTGACAGCTGCTTTTTATACCTTACAATATACGAAAAAATTGAACCATTTCTATTGACTACCAGTAGATTACTTTCCTTCCCAGGCTTCGCCTGTAACAGTCCAAAATATTGTTCTTTTTCACGATTGTAGGTAAAGACAAAATTATCCGAACCGGTTATGCCTTGTCGTATGGGTTCTGGAAAAAATAGAGCGACATTTTTAGTGTCGTTTGCATAAATGGTATCGAGGACTGAATTTGTCTGCGCTTTCGCGAAAGCGGAAATCAATAGAGTCATTATTAAAATAGTTGCTTTCATAATTTTGGCTTTAGGATTAATCTGTAATTGTTCAATACAGTTACTTTTACTCTTCGGTTAGAGCGGCGAAATACTTGTGTAAGTCCGCCCACTTGTGGAACACTAGGGATATTAATATCACCAATGACATCATCTAGTACTTCTCTCGTTGCTTCCGCTCTAAAATTATTCTCGACATAAATACCTTCGCTTCCATCTTGCAAATCAAATGCTTTAAGCTTTGTAGGATGATGATTGATATTTTCAATTTCAATAAGTGCACGATTGGGCTGAAAACTAATAAACCCAAAAACTGGCGTATTCTTTGGCATCAACCTACCATTAATAGTTGCCGATTGAGTAAGACGCATCCTTAATCTCGTATTCGCAGTTACGATTTGGTCGCCATCGACGATAACATTAATACTTTTATCTGTATCGCCAATAATCGAAAATTCATTGGGTTTAGGCGAGGCTGCAAAGAACAATTGATGTTCGAGTCCTAATTCTTTAACTTCAATTTTTTGTTCCCGTTTTATTTCGGCTGAATCAATTTGCTGAGTATTCTTTTGGGCGATTTTCCTTTGTCCAAAGTTTTGATATCGTTTTTCAGAATATTGGATTTTACCAGCTTCGTAAATACTATCTACAATGCGTTCTTTTTCTCGTTCCGGAAGGTCTGGGTCATAGAAGCCCAAAGAATCGATTAGTTTTTCGTCATAGATACTAGGGGCATTATTTTCACGCACTTCTTTTAAATCATTAATGGCATCTAGTTTAGAATCGTACTCTTTTTGGTTTTCATCCAAATCCGGTACTAAGGTTTGTTCAAGATTTTCGTTTTCATTATCATCATCACCCATTACTAACATTGAATAGGAAATTAGGAATATGAAAATCACAGCCAAAACAGCTGCAAAGACTATTTTATTTTTTTCAACTTTCATCATTCAGTTTTTTTAATGTGTTCTCGAAATAGTTCGTAATCAACAATCCGTGTGGATTGTTTGGAAAGTTTCTATCGACCGGAATTAGGTTTCCACTAGAAACAAGTTCGTACGTATCTATTATTGAACCTCGATTTATTTCAAAAACGGTTACCGTTCTAAAGACATACGTTTCATTTTGTTCTTCGATTTGTGAGTCAATGCTCAATACTTTCTGCACAAGTGAATATTGCAACAATCGGTTATAGACACCATCCGCTTTTTTCTGGCGATACAAGTTGTCCACAGAGCTATTACCTAGCCACAGTGCTTTTTCGAGATTCCGCTCATAATTACTGGCATCGATATTATAGAAGTAGTTATGAAATAGGTCTAAATGTGCCAAAGCTTCAACTCGAAAATTTTCTTTTTGTGTAACGAGCTTCAACGGAATAATACTGCCATCGGTATTAATAGCAAAGGCACTATTGAGCGCTTTCTTATTGGTTTTAAAAGCTATCCAAAGTGAAAAGGTACTGGATAGCATTGCAAAAATGACAACTGCCAACACGATAAACCGGTTCAATTTTAAGACTTTATAGATGTTTTTATAAGGTGTTTTCATTTTCATTGGAATTAGCTAGTAAATAATCTGAGCGTGAAAGATGTAGCGCGTTTGTATAATTTGAATTTCAGGAAGACAATAAAACCTACCGAACCCAATTGAACGACTGGTGCAAAAAAGCCCTGACCAACATCCGTCCCAAAAAGGTTTGTCCAAAAATTAGTATTGATTTCAGTATAGAGTGCATTTACAAATACATTGACCAAAAAGAAGGCTGGCACCAACATATAAACCGCAGCATACAATTTGAAAAATGTATAAGCAAGTGAACGGAATTTTTCAAAAACTGCCAGACTTATAACCAACGGGAAGAAGGCTTGCATTATACCCAATAAGAAATAGCGTTCTGCAAGGAATAGCGGGTATATGAACAAATCCAAAATCCAAAGAAAAAGGCTAATGATAAATGCAAATATTTTGAATCCGTAAAGTGGTGTGACCAAGGCTTCATATAAGAGGGTCATTGCAGCTTGCGCTACCTCGATGATACTTACATCTTCCTCAATGGGAATGTCCTGCATCTGCAAAGGCAATAAGGCAGGTGCTGTACCGCGATATTGCGCTTCAATAGAAACCAATATACTATCAAAGAAACCGAGTACTTGTGTCGAGAATATGACCAGAAGAACAACAGCAAAATTCTTTGTGAGTTCCCCAGGACTCAAACCCCAAGTATAACCGTCCTTGTCTGCAATTCCTTCATTGTATTTTTTAAGGATGTTAATTAGGAAAAACAGAACGGCGAGCGTTTTCATTCCAGCAATAGTGTATTGCGAAAAGTCACTGGCCTGTATCGTCTGAAAGACGGCATCCACATATTCAAGCCCAAAACTCATTAGTAATTTGTTTCGCGATTATTGACTTTGTCTTGCATTTTTCTGAAGGAAATGATATCACGATAGCGTTTCGTTTTTGTCTTGATATTGGAAACCATTTCTTTTGATTCTAGTTCTTTTTGCTTTAAAACTTCTGCTCGTTCGGCATCGGACATTTTTAGATTATCGCTTGATAATATTTCACCCATAAATTCAACCGTATCTAATGAGTTTTGAACTATGGCATCAAATGATTGTGCAATCCGTGTAACTTCCTCTGGCTTTATGTAAGGTGAGTTCAGAATGTCTTGCAAATCATTTTGCATTACATTGATAAGGTGTTGATTGTTTTGTGCAATTTCCTCGACCGCTCTAAGTTGTTGGACAACACTAGAAACTTTCTCTATGGCTTCTTTTGCGTCCTTTAGGAATTTCACGGACTTAATCATTTGAGCAGTCTGTTTACCAGACTCTACCAGTTGTTTTACCAAACTGATAAAATTGGTGTTGTCATAAGTTGGCATTCCCTGGCACGCAGCGCGTGCAGGCATTAAAAAAGTGAATGCGATTACGATAATTAAGATTTTTGTCTTCATAGTACTATATTTTAGATGTGAATTCTTTTATGGCTTGTTCCATATCGTTTGTCCTTTCATAAATCCGCATTATGCGGTCGTTTTCTTGTCCATCGGTCAAATAAGCTGCATACACCTCTTTGGGAACTTCAAGACGGAAAATGTTACTTTCCTTTCCTATTTTGATAAACATTTCGGTGTACTTTCGTGGTCCGGAAAGGTTGTTTTTGATGGACTTTAATTGGTTTAAGTCGTGGCTAGATAGATTGAGCCGTTTAACCAATTCGTCATAGCCTTTTTCATTATTTAGGCTGTAAATGACTTGAGTGTTTTCGAGTATGCTCGCAGAAGTCGAGTTATTCGGAAGCTGATTGATGGATTGCAAAATAATCCCAATCGCACCATTTTGTTTACGGATAGCCTGGTAATAGAATTCGACACTTTCCAGTACGTTGTCAAACTTCAGTTGTTTTGCAAATTCATCAAAAAGGATGATGCCTTTTTCAGCTCTGTTTTTCCAAATTGTTCTTTGGATGGCTGACTTTATTAGTTTCAACATTACGGATAGAATTTCCTTGTTGTCCTTTACTTCATCTAGTTCAAAAACTATTAATCGTTTGTCTTCGATTTTATAGGTCTGGTCTTCGCTGACTTCAAAAAGGAAGCTATATAGACCATCGCCGACATATTCGGACATTACGTGCAAGAAGCTCGTGACATTGAAGTAGTCGGGATGGATTTTTAGTGTGTTCAGAAGGTCTTTCTGATTCCTTTCTATAAAACTGTAAAAGCCATCCAAAGAGTGGTCTTTTGAAGTACTATCATAATAATGGCGTAAAATCTTCTTTACGGAAACTGATTGTGCTTTCGTAACTTTTAAATCTGAAGCGAACAGCTCAAACAGGAAAACCGATAAGTCTTCCAATCGTTCCGGTGTGAGGTCGTTTACATCACTTATATAAAATGGATTAATTCCAAGATTCTTTCCGCTTTCATAGCGAAGCACCGTATATTTTTCTGGATAGAGTTTGGCGAATTTGGTGTACGAACCACCCAAATCGATAATGACCAAACGCACACCACTTTCAAAATATTGGCGCAAAATGTTATTGGCCAAAAAGGACTTTCCTTCGCCAGTAGGTGCAAAAATGGCAAAGTTTCGCGCCTTGATACGCTTCTTCTTTTCATCCCAAACATCTTTTAAAACAGGTACATTGTGTTCCCTGTCATTAAAGATGATTCCAGTAGCATCAGAATTGTAATTGGTGTTATTGATAAACAGGCATAAAGCGTGTTTTAAATCCGTTACATACAAGTCATTATTCGAAAAGTTGGAAGAGAAACAGCAGTAACTATTCAGTATATAATTCTTCCGTTCTTCGCCCCTTGGATAGTATGGAATGATATCCAGTTCTTTGAATTCGGTTTTAATCTTTGAAGCTATTTTGTTTAGCTCTCGGGCTTCCCGAGCCCAATAGATAATGTTTAAATGACCACGAATAATACGTGCATTATCATCGGCATTAATTTGGCCCAAAATGTGTTGGATTTTACCAAGTACCACTTTATTCTGCGAACCGAAATTTGAACTTTTATTTAGCTCTTCGACTTTCTTATCTAGTAGCTTGCGCCATTTTTGTTTGTCATCTAGATACAGGATTTGATTAACAATGTGGTTTTCGTTTAGCGTAAGCCCTAGGCCATCAATAAACCCTTGATGAAATACAAAATCGTCAGAAGTGAATTTCTCATTGGTCTTGCTACTCTGTACACTTTCGCCAAAGCACAGTTCGCTATTAATGGCTAGGGCATCAAAATGGTTCTCGCCTATATTGACGCTTTTTTTATCTAATATGATGTCGGTATCAAAGCCTTCGTTGAAGCCGTTGAAATAGCCATTTGTGAGTTGCTGAATTTCTTTCGCGTTGAGCGAAGAAAAGGTCATCTTTCGGCTGTTATTTATAAAGGAAACCGAATCGCTAACCGAGCCGATAAAACTGTTTACGGTATCATCTAGCTTTTGAACAATATCTTTGGAAACTTTTCTGAAGGGATTGACATATTTTGGATTATTTAATGCTTTATTCTTGGTCAGTATAAAGAATAAAAAGCACCGATGTTCCATATACTCACGACCCTTAAAATGTTCGTGAGTGGCTTTTTCTAAAAATGTTTTGTTTGATAGTTGTTCTGAAGTGTATGACTTTTTGAGATAAACATCTTGCTTATGTACTACTGTACCAACAGGCAATGATTTCAAAGCTTGAAACCAAGCGCCGTGTATATCCTCAAAATCCTTTTCGGACAACGAATAGATTTCTGGAAGTGTACCTTCATAGCATAAGGCCACATTGCCATTATTGGCAAAAATGATATTGTCCTGAATATCTGTAATGGGTCTATATTCTGATAGGTTAATCTTATTCATAATTGAAGCCAGAGTTTCTTTTGTTACTTATTATTCTAGGGAAGACTTTTGCCATCTGAAATAGTTGTGAGTTGTGCGCTATTCTTGTCAAGGCAACGTATAAAGCAGCGTTGAAAACCAGTATGCCAATAATCATCACAAAGCTGAAAGAGAAAATGATGATTAATAGCGAAGCAAGAATGGAAACCATCATTAAGGCAAACAGGGAAATAGGCAGTCCAAAAATGACTGCCCTTTTTCTAATGTTTTTATAGACCTCGAATTTCTTCATAAAGTTTAGTAATCAAATCCCACTTAGTGGGTTATACTACGATGCCTATTAAGTATGTAAAGATTCCGACTACAGCGCCGGCAATCAAAACGAACACGAGTACTCTGGTAATCCCTTTTTTAAGGTCTGCGTTTTCCCCAAAGAAATGTCCTGCATTAAATAGGAAACCAACCAGAAAGATGACACCTAAAAGGATTGGAAAAATGGTTCGGATGGTATCGCCTACATCATTAACTGAATCTTCAATGCCACCAATTTGAGCAAAAAGTGAAGTGGATAAAAGCGAAAGAATGGATGCTAAATAGTGTGATTTTTTCATAACGTAACGGATTAAATTTTCGAGTTATTTTTGTTATGAGAAATTTACATATATTTGACTATAAATAACTGAAAATCAAATATTTGTGAATAAAATATTATTTGAAATCAATTGAATTTAATTGTTATTATTTGATGTCAAATGCTATGAATTTTTGAAGTGAAGTTGTTGATAACCTGAAAATTGAAAATGAAAAAAGTGCTCAAAAACGTCAGTTTTGTCTTTTTGCTTCTGAAAATGTGCATCATTTTTGGACAAGAATCGAGTACTCAAAAACGAATTTTAATTGATGTTGGTCACGGTGGAAAAGATTCTGGTGCAATAGGCATAAATGGAATTCAAGAAAAGGATGTTACACTCAATATTGCAAATGCCATTTTGAAGCTAAATAAAGAATTAGATACCCCTTTGGATATTTATTTGACCAGGTACACCGACACACTAATTTCTTTATCGGATAGGTCGAATCTGTCCAAAGCTCTAAAAGCAGATTTGTTTATTTCCTTGCATTGTAATCATTCGGATAATGCAAATGCTAGAGGTGTTGAAGTTTATGTGGGGGATAAACAATCTAAGTATCTAGATGAATCTACTTGGTTGGCTTTTCAACTGCAAACTACTCTTAATAAAAGGTTAGGCTTTGAAAGCCGAGGCGTGAAGTTTGCTAATTTTCAGGTGTTGCGGGAAACTATGGACTATTGTTCAGCTGTGCTTTTGGAATTGGGGTTTTTGAGTAATCAGGATGAAACAAGTTATTTTTTAAGGCCTGATTCTATAACCTCTTTGGCACTTGTGATTTGGGAATGTTTAATCGAAAATATTAAGAGTTATGAAAGAATTGGGGATTGAGGTGGTAAAGTGTTTGAGAAAGTTGGTTTTGGCTTTGATTCATTCACTAAATAAACCCAAGATAGAAAATTAATTTAAAGGATTTTAGAGCCAAGTATTACATTGGTTCTTTGTAAGCTTACAAAGGTATTTTTACCCTGCTCGATGAATTTGTCTAATAGTGAATCTTCAACATCACCAAGTTTTGATAGCAGTAAATAAGCAATAACATAATCAAATAAGAAACTGATGTAGAGTAACTCAAATTCTGAATAGATATTTTTATTATCAAGATTGCTATGAATATGATAATCTCTAGCTCTAACAACCTTATTTGGGAATTCTTTCCAAAGACCATCAGTAAAATCACCAATTTTTATAAAAATATCTTCATTCTCTTTTATGCGTTTATATAGTTGATTTTTTCCATCCTTTGAATAGTTTTTACAATAAGCTTCATATGCTGAAATCGAATTGATGAAGCGTTTGTTATGACTTGGGTGTTTACCAATAAAATTTTCCATCAGTTTATCTAAACAAAACCTAAAGGCATCATCAGTATAAGCAGCAGTTAATATTGATTTTAGACTATATTTTACTTTCTGATATTCTGTGTGAACAAAAGTTGAAGTAGATTTTGTGAGTTGAGTATCGTTATAGTATAAATCTTTGTCCTCGCCGCATCCAAGACACTTAAAACTGAATTTTCTAAATTTCTCAGAACGACCGAAGATTAGCTGCAACACTTTTTGAAACTGATTGTAAAACTCAATTGCAACCAAAATACTGACTGGTTCTTCTAATTCAAATTTTATTGCGCCTCGGTTAGAAATATTCAAACCTGTTTGCCTCTGGGTATTAATGTTTTGATAATGACTTATAGTGATTTTGAGATTAACATTTTCAACCTGATATTCGTCCGTAAAAACCTTTTTATGTAGTTTATCTTTTGTATAGTCATACCAAAGCGTATGATGCACCCATTTCGCAATAACATCATTTACAATATAAAATTCCTTGATTTTGAGCGTTTGTGTATCGATTAAGTGCCTATCACTTACGAAAGTGTATTTTGCTCTATAAATTCTAGTTTCAGTAATACCACTAGATGAATGTTGTATTCTACAATCTATAAATGTGATATATCCAAGGCCAGTAAATAATCCTAAAATTTGAGGTTCTTTATAACTTCTTTGCTCTGTGTGTAAGTTAGTTTCTAGCCAAACGTCATCATCATTAAATGACATTACGCAAAAATGCTTTTCATCTTCTTTTTCAGCGAACCAGACCTCACCATAATATTTTTTGTTCTTGTCAAAACCGTCAATCATACTTAAAATGTATTAGATTTTTATAGAACCTTAAATAAGGATATCAATTTGATTAAGTACAGGATTATAAAGGTCAATAGTACTGTCTGGGGATTCAATGGATAGAATCAAGCTATACCTTACTTCATTGCCGTATCGCAAAAGTTTTTTGCGGGTACGCCACCATCCGTTGACAGGAAAAATAGCAATCGTATTTCTTGTAGCGAGGTCGGCAGCGGTACCTTTCCAAATGTCTTTATGTATAGAGCCTTTATCTCTTACTTTATTTCCAAGAATCCAGTGTTCCCCAGGATATGACCCGCCTTCGTTTTCGCTTCGCGCTTCCTTATTAACTCTTTCTCGAAATTCAGTAATCGACTCACCTGAGTTTATCATTTTAAGTCTAAGGCCGTGCGATTGATAGTAGTATGATTTGCTATATTGTTTATTTCCCGGATTGGGCTCTATAAAATAACACAACGTGGCCGTAAGCGTTACTTCACTATCAAATAAACCCGTTAAGACTTCAGCTGGCCACGGCAAATTATGCAAATGCATATCATTTGTTTTAACGGTATTTCCATCGAGAACAAACGGTCTTAAAGATTCTTGTGCAATAAGTGTTAGTGAGTTGTTAGCACTTTTAAGCGCCTTCTGAAAGTCAGGTACGCCATATCCAAAAGTTCGTAGTAAATTTCGCTGCTCTGTATTGTTTAGCTCTTCGATAGTTCTATTGCCAAGCATCTCATTTGTCCATTCTGCTGAATGTACAAGAAGGCCTTTAATGGTTTCGGGCCATAATGTCGGATACTGCGAAGTTAACATTGCGGCATATCTAGACGCCAGTGCTGTAGCACCGCTTGTATCACCAAAGCTATGCAATGGTTCGGTCCTAAAGTTTTTGCCAACCGAAAGCAATCTTAATGAATCTGGGTCTATGAGTCCATCGTTATGAATCCCATAATTACCACCTTCCAGAACCAATTCTGGTTTCAATGCCCAGCTGTTTTCCCACATCAGAGAAGTGCTATTGCTTGGCGACATTCCACCAGTTGGAACGAGTGGGGTTGCCCCTCTAAATTGGGTTTGGTCTATAATGGTCTTTTGGGTAAAAGAACCAATAGTTAAAGCGTTAAAGGCTTGGGCTGGGTCGTGAATGGATTCTTCAAAATTTCTTTGGGGGTATTCGTTGGGGTTGAATATTTCTGTATTGCCACTAGAAATACAGAATAATGATTTATCATTTGACGTTCCCGATTCCCCAAATGCTATTTTATCTACTGAACTTGACCAAGAAGAAGGTTTTCCCTTGTCTCGCCCATCCGTAGCAGTAACGGCCATAGCTAGAATCCGTTTATTTTCTGAATTTAAGATGATTGCCCTGGCAACTGCTTCTTCAGTTACCGCGCCATATAATTCGGGTTGATGAGGATTGTTTGGATGAATTAATTTTATAGATTCAAGACGATGAAAGATTTCAATGTTTGAGGTATCTTGCAGCAAATCTGTAAGGTCACCATACAATGCTGTTCCGGCCATTGGTGTCCCGTGGCCATGTCTATCTGTATCTGCGTTTCCCCATTCTGGATTTACTGAATCCATATTATTTTCAGGAAGAAAATCTTCCAATAAGGGGTGCCCTCGATTTACACCGGTATCTAAGATACAAATGATTACTGAATCGTCAGTTGTTCTATTGAGCGTTCTTGTTTTAAGGTCTACTACCCAATCATTAGCATCTTGACTATCAAGTCCTGTGAAAAAATTGGCAGCCTCTTTTGGTTTTCTTAGCTCTGCAAGTTTATCCGAATATAATATGGTCGTTGCAAGTTCTCGTGCTGTGCACCTGACCATTCGTACAATATGTTCTGGAAACAATAGTCTGCGTTCCGCAACCACAATTATACTATCTAAAAGCATATTGATAACAACTTCATCTTCACGAGCGTCATTTTGGCTATCTTCACGCCTTAACCAAATTTCCCACCACACCTCTTCATCTTCTTCAGGAAAATCGATTTCACTTTCCTGCCAAAAGCTGGATAATGTAGCTCTTTGAATGTCGGCTATATTGTTTAGTAATGGTGTGTTACTGGGATTTCCATTTTGCGTATCTTTTTCTGGGTTTAGATAAGCCTCTATTTTATCTAGAAATTTTGAAATCCCTCTAGTGTTAAGAAAAACGCAAGCTCTATATTGTTCGTATTCTTGGTCATTTACTATTACCTTTTCTAGCTTTGAGGAAACAAAGCGATAGTCCAAACCTCTTCCATCTTCAAAACTATCAAATGCCAAAAGACAATCTTTTTCAGAAATAAACTCTAAATAAACAAAATCAGTATCAGAATCTTCTCTAAATGAATTTATAGCAATACCTAGCTTATCACGTAAGACATTGCCGTGGGTGTTTCTATTTCTACTAATAGGATGTACTCGACTTCGACCTGTGCCTGGACTTGTATAAGACTCGGTAGATACATACCCAGAAAGAATTATGTGGTCTAAATTTCTTGGCATTTATCTATTAAAACTGGGTCTTTTTACTTTTAATGAATTTAAGAAGTATTGTTGATGAAACTTTATCGGTATTATGCACAATCATTTCCTTTATGGCATCTTTACAAGCATTTGAAACATCTGCGAAGCTTAACCCTACCGCTTCTTTTGCTAATGCGTTGATTGTTTTGCCTTTGGCGAGTGCGTATCCTTTAAGCTGAACTTTTAATAGTTCTGCTATTTCTTTATTACCGGGAAGTGGATATTGGATAATGTCATCAAAACGTCTGAATAGTGCTTTATCCAATGATTCAGGAATATTTGTGGCTGCAATAAGCAAACTATTTGATTCGTCCTTTTCGATGTTCATCAAGAAACTATTCAAGACTCTTTTTATTTCCCCAACATCGTTTCCATAACTTCTATTTGAGCCGATGGAATCAAATTCATCAAATAAATAAACCGCTCTATGCTGATACATAGAATCAAAAATCAGTTTGAGCTTTGCTATAGACTCACCCATATATCTACTAATCAATCCATCAAGACGAATTATAAATAAAGGGATTTCTAAATCACCAGCAATTGCCTTGGCTGTCATTGTTTTTCCACAACCTGGTGGCCCAACAAGCATTAATTTTCTTCTTGGTTCTAAATTATGCTGTAAGAGCTGGTCAAATTTTTGCTGTTCAGAAAGAATACGAGTGATTGCTTCAGAAACTTGGTCAGTCAAAACCATATCTTTGGTTTTAATATGCGGACGGTATACCTCTAGTAAATCTTTTAATTCTCTTTGAGCTTCGTTTACGGGAAGAATTCTCGTTTTGGTAACTGAACTTACATTTCGCTTGGACTTTATTTTTTCAATTATTCCCTTCAGTTCTTCGGCCAACTTGGTGTGACCTTTTTTAGCTTCAGCCGCGGCAATCTGCATTGCTGTGGTGTAAAAACGACTATCGTCTTCGTCACCATAACTTTGTAATAATGCCTTTATCTTTTCTGCTGCTGCCATAAAACAAAAGTACTGAATTTCAAATTAGTTATAACTAAAACTTTAAACCGATAAGTATATTTTACATTTCAAATTAATTTCGTTTGTCACTAGCTAGCTTATCAAACGCAATCAAATTAAACAATTCTCGCATTCGGCTGCGAACACGGTTGCCATAGCGCTCTTCAAGTTCTTCAGCATTGAGATTGGTAGTTGCGTGTGTTTTTACTTTATGCTTGGTTGTTAGATAAAGCTCATATCTAGAGAGTAACACTTCACCCATAACGTTCAAATCTTTACCATAAAATCGTCCTGCGGGTTCTACACCAAGGTCATCAAAGCAATAGAATTTGGTGTTTCCATATTCCTCAACGGTTTTAAAACCAAGATGGTTAAAACCGAAAGTCACATTCCTACAAGGAATCATTTCATAAGGACGTTGCAATGGCACAATATGGCGTAAGAGTTTCATCAAGCTAGTCTTTCCACAACCTACTGGTCCGGAAAGTAAAATTCCTTTATCAATATCAATGTCATACTTGGCACAGTTTTCTTTATCCCTAATAAAATAAGAACAGAGCTTCAGTAGAATATCCTTGTCTTCATCATAAATCCTGAATTTTTTACCAAATAACAATTTGCCTTTGGCATTCAGGTAAATCAAGATTTTTGGAAAGTCATAAATAACACTTTTTCCATCAAATTTCCCCAATGAGTATTCCACGCCACCTTCGGTAATTTTAGAGGGGTTGTCCATAGTCTTTGTTTTTAGTGGTTCGCAAGTTGTCCTGCTTTTGGGATGCTTGTTTTTTGTTTGTTTCGTTTTCTGCTTCAAAGATTTCAGTTCTATCCATCCAGTTTGTGGCTAAGGCTCGCCAATCTCTAATTTCTTTTCCATCGCTCGTTTGCCAATTTCGAGTTTCATAATGCTCAAAGAATTTTTTTCCTTCTTCAGCATTAAAACCTTTTTCAATAAAAAAATCAATAACGCCCTGCCAGCCCTTTGGTTGTTTTATAGTGTTTACTTGTTTGGTATTGTTTGTAGTAGATACCAATGCTTGTCCACTTATGGGACTGTGCGAGTCCAGTACTGGTTCATTTCTGGGACGGTACTGTTCCGCAAGTTGTTCTAATGTGGGATTGTACCGTCCCATATCTGGTTCATCACTTGTAACGATAATGGACATCTTTATTTTGCTGCCCTTGTATGGATTGTTTGAAGGGAAATAACACAGGTAAAGCCACGAGTCTAAATCTGTAACGCATCGATGGTATGTGGATTTTGAGCCTATTTTTGCACAGCGCATTAAATCTCTACGGTTAACATAAAATTCATCTGCAAAGCGGCTGCTGTTCCATTCTTGGAACAATGCCATATACAAACTGATATGGGTAGGATTCAGGCGGTCATCAAAATAGAACTTTTCAAAAGCCGCATTAAGTAGCTTTATATAGTTCATCATTTAAGAATTTGAACTGTGATGTACACGGTTGGCAATCATTATATTTTGAATTTCTTCGGCATCATAATAGATAATACCACCAACTTTGGTATAGGGTAATGTACCGTTGATGCGAAGATTTTGTAAAGTGCCTGGGCTGACTTGTAGCAAGTCCATTACCTCAGAAGATTTGAGGTACTTTTTTAGCTTTCCAGTAGCTTGTTTGGATAGTAGTTTTTTAATATCATCGAGCAATTCCATTTTGAATTCCCGAAGGTCGTCTGTTGTTATAATACTTGTCGGCATAATAGAACGGTTTTAAAGAAAGAGACTATCTCATCGTTGTCAACTAATTTGATAGCCTCTGACCTGATTTGACTTTCGTTCTGCAAATTTGAATAGCTTTAATGGGTTTTGTTCACAAGTCAAACACAAGATGTGAGGGATTATTTATTCATTTAATTTGGGTAGGATTGACTTAGTTTATGCTTCCACGATAGCTTAATTGTAGTAATGTTATGTAGATAATTAAAGGTTTTAGGAACATCGCAATAGCGACACAACTTGTGAAGAATTTATTTAATCATCAGCTTCGTTCATTCTTTGAATTAGGCTTGATTTTAACCTATCAATATAACGGGTTCGCTCAACCAGTTTTCTATTTCTCAATTCGATGAATTTTCTATAATAATTCCCTAAATCTACCTCAAAAAGCTTTTCACATACACGGGCTATTTCCTTAATACCTGTTCCTTTTCTTAATGAACCAGAACAATGAACCGCGTAAATAAGTTCTATTAAATCAACTTTGTTGCCCGTCCATTTGACACTTTCAATTTTTTCAACTTGTGATTCTGTAGGTAATCTTTTCTTCTTTTTAATGTAAATAACAAGCTTGACATAAGCCTTAAACTGAGCAGATAATGTACCTCTAGATGAACAAAGTTTTGGATTTTGTAAGCTTATAATACTTCCGTTTTCAATGAACTTTTCATCAGAATTGCGAGTGAAATAATATTGGTCAAGATGTGTGCAATTCATTTCTAAATACTGACCGAAATCCATATGACTGTTAAAGAAATTTTGTAACTTTTTGAAATGGCGATTAAAGTATTTTTCTTGTTTGATAGCACAGACTTTTGGAAAGAAACTTTCAAATTCAATTACTTCTTTTCTGTAGATTAAAGTTGATACAATTACGGGCTTTATGTTCTTAAAGTAGTTGATTTCAGATTTTAGCGAATTGAAACCATTTTTTGTCAAAATATTATTCATTTTCCATAGTGCCTCTTGTGAGAGAGCAATGATTTCTCTCGAAAGTGGAATGATACCATTTTGACTTGTAGTCAACTCTTCGATTGAAGTATTGAATTCCTTTAAAATGGTATTCAACTGCATAACTTATCGTGGTTAAGATGGTAAATCACAATTCGCAGCAATCGATGAATCAATATGTTATTGAGTAAGTTGCATTCGTTTGTAAGTTTACCATGATTTGTCTTGAGCTCAACTTTCTGTTTAATTTCATTAGTTAGGTTGTATAATAACAAATGTAGAATATGATATCAAATTGTATCAAATAATATGACGTAAAAGGATACGTTTATAACGTATTTTCATACGTATTGCGTAATTATCTATTACTTTTTTTTGCCAAAGCGCTTCAGGAATTCTATTCTATTTTTAACACCTGTTTTTTTAAAGATGTTTGATGCGTGCTTGGATACGGTACGTTCAGCAATAAAAAAGCTTTGACCAATTTCTTTGTAAGTATTTCGATTTAAGATAGAAATGGCAATTTCAATTTCTCTTCGAGTAAGGCTTTGATAAATAAGTTTAGGCTCTAGCAACTTTTCTTTATTTTCTCTGTAAAAGGAAAATACCTCAAACATCTTATTCTTGTTTTCTAAGAAATATAAATGTCTATCAATTTCCATACTGGTTATTGAGAAAAATGCACTGTTCATTACTGTAAACGTTATCCATTGATAGTCTCCTATTGCTGTGCAAATTGGAAGTAATGCTATTGCACTTACACTAATGGTGGATAGTCTGTTGCGGCGAATAATAAATCGATTTGGGTTAGTAGGATTTGAAATCCTTTTATAAAAAATGAGTAGAAAAATAAATGCCAAAAAAGAGAAAGGAATAGTAAAAAGTAATCTAGAGGTTTGTAGGGAAGAAGTCAAAAAATATGGTATCAAATACAGTGTGATGAATCCACTTGCAGTAATTAGAGCCAAATTTTTCACTGAAGAGTGAAACTTCAAAACAATGATATCATATTCTTTATACAGATAGAAAACGATATAAACGCAAAGTGTAATAGCAACACCATAGGTTATAATGTACTGGACAATTTCTGGGCCAGGAAAGCCTTCTACAGGCAAAAATCCACCCGAAGCATTGTAGGTAACAAAAAAACACCCTAAATATAGAAATCTATTTAAGCCATTTCTTTTTGATTTAGCAACAAGATAGAGTGTGAACAAAACAATACAGGTATCTACAAGTAGATAGAAAAATGTTGTCCAATGTATTGAAGTGCCAAACATTTTACATTGCTATTTTGACAAAGTTTCGAATCGATTTTCTTCAACATTTTTTCTCACATTGTCCCAGTAAAAAATTCTTCCTTGGATAGCTATATAAACGCCCCTTTTTAAATAACTTAAGGTGTCTAAGGCAAATTCTAAATTAAATCGTGCATCAGTATTTTCCTTTGTTCCAAGAATGAATGCCCCGGTAAGAACAATTGTTTTATCAAGTTTAAGTTTACCTAGATATTGAGCTGTTTCAACCATCGTCAATGTTCCATGTGTGATTAGAATTTTCTTATTTAGAGATTTTTTAATAGCCTTAAAAATCGTGTTCCGGTCTTCGTCTGTGATAAATCTGCTGTCTTTTGAGAATACTTTTTGAACAATATAATTTTCTTCATGAGTAATGTTATCAAGCAATTCCGAGATAGATATATTGCCTCCTTTTGACACATTATTTTCATTATCATACTCTAATCCTTCTATGGTTCCGCCCGTAGTAATTATTTGTATCATGCGCTTGTTTTTGATAAAGAATTATCCTGATACTTCTATATTAATAGTTATTCAACTATATGTAGAACATAATTGAACGTAAATTCTAAATTTCGGTCTAATGACTCTAAAATTCCATTTCAGTTTAATAAGTTCATTTCATTTTAGAACTCTGATTTGTTATAAACTATAAGTCTATAAGTCACTTAAAATATATGTATTTAGAATTTATAAAAAATCACAAATTGCTAGATGATATTTTTATTGATTTATTTAATAAACAACTATTTTCTAATCCCAAAGGCCAAAAAGATTTACCAGAAGTTGGTCAATTACAAAAAGTAGTGTCATAAGGCCGGCCGTAATTCCAATTTTTTTTATTCTAGAATACTCCATTATAGTTATACCGCTTTTTGTCTCTATTCCGTTGGCTAAAGCTATAAGAGCTTTTTTAACTCTATCTCTATTAAAGTATAAGATTAAATTCAGTAATAAGAAATATAAAATTGCATTTGCTAAAGCCCTTTTACTCTCCAAGAATACAATATCGAATGCTATAATATTTGCCATAATAGGAATAAGAATGAGTACTCCTAAAATTTTAGTTTTGTTCCATAATAACATCCAAGCACCTATAATTTGTAATACACCAACAAAAAGGATGTATCCAAAAGAATATCCCATAAATGTCCATGCGAGATTAAATGCATCAGCATTCTCAAGTGTTATATTTCTAACTTCATCAGGAAGATTTCCTCGCCTATAAAATTGCCCACCCATTATTTTTCCAATACCATAGAAATTAAGGAAAATAAAGACATACCAACGACAAACGATTTCAAAAATCCATTTATTTAGATTCAATTTCATAAATTCAATTTTAATCTTGTTAAGAATTAATTAGTAAGCTTTTCAATGATTTTTTTTGCATTGGTGTTCTTGGGGTCTTTCTCCAAAGCTATTTCATAATTCTTCAAAGCTTCCTTAGTATTACCTTGTTTTAAATATGCTTCACCGAGGCTATCATAAACATTGGGTGAGTTTGGATAGGCTTTAACATTCATCTCAAAAAAAGTAATAGCTTCATTTACCTTTTCTATTTCTAAAAGGTCATATCCTAACCGATTAATTTCGGTTTCCGAAAAATCATACTTCTCACTTGATTTATTCAATTCATAAAAGCTTTCAGCCTTCTTAAGACCTTCGGACACAATTATTTTTGAAAGGACAGTGCTTGCTTTTAATTTTGGGAGTTCATAGGGAATATCATATAATATTCGGACTAATGCTCTGTTAATTTCACTATTAGACTTATGGCTGTTATTGCTTAATACTATAGATGTTGTATTACTCTCTATTTCTCTAAACATTGAATTTGTATAGCCAGCAAAAACTCCTGAGTGAGTAACAGCTTTTGCTCCATTGAAAGGAAGCTTTCTAACAAACCAGCCCATTCCATATGGCCCTTCCTTAGTTTTTATAGTTGGTGTGTCGAATAAAATACTTGATTTATCCTGACTGAGAATTGTATGGTTTCTTAACGATTCATCCCATTTTAATAAATCACTAGTACTACTATAAATACCTCCATCTCCATAGACACTAAAAAATAAAGGAATTGTATTTTCTACTTTTTTGCCAAAGACGTCTATTTTAAATGCCGGTATAGTTGATATTGCATTGACATCACCAATAACACCAGAGGCATCCATTTTTAGAGGTTGAAAAATTCTAGTTCTTAGAAACTTTGAAAAGCTATTATCGCTTACTTTTTCAACAATTAAAGCTAAATAGACATACCCTGTATTGTTATATTCAAAGTTGCTGCCTGATTCAAATTGTAAAGGCATTTTTACCTTAGTCATAATTTTAGCTATCTCCGAGTTGGTAACTTTTTTACCAGTTTGCTCAAACCTTGAGTTAAATTGTTTTCTTTGTTTGTTTATGAGGCGCTGATATTCCGGAATACCCGAAGTATGATAAAGTAAATGGCTTATTTTGACCTCTGGATATGGAAAATCTGGGAGATGTTGCTGAACCAAATCGTCATAATTCAATTTCTCATCATTCTCTAATAATGCTATAGAAAATGCCGTGAATTGTTTACTTAATGACGCCAAATAAAAGGAAGAATTATTATCTAAATCTTTTGTTTCTGCATTATTTGCGTAACCATAAGATTTATTTAATAGTATATTTCCATCCTTTTTGATAATTACATTACCGTTAAAAATTCCATTTTCATAACAGTAAGTAAAAAGGTTCTCGAATTTCTCAGAACGACTTTTGTTTGCCTGGGCATTACCTTTAAAGAATGAAAGAAGGAGGCTTAAAAAAAAGGTTAATACCAAATTTGAATTCATGATTTAAGATTTTTAAAATTTAAATTTTATCAAATTTGATATAAGCCCTCGTATTTAAGTAATTAAGTTTCTCAATTACGCTTATAATTAGTTGAAAGTTATTTTGAATATATTGAATGGCGTACATGGCTTCTAAACTGTAGTTGGAATGATGTTTTTTGCTGTTTGGAAGAAGTTTTGATATGTTACCAAATACTCTTTCTACTTTTGTGATATGAATACATTCTTTAAAAAATATGGTTTAATTGTATTTGCTTTACTTACTATTGTTATCGTCTCAATATTCTTAGAAAGTGAAGGAAGTATAGTTGCTTGGTCTATTCTCTCTGTAGTTCTTATACTTATGGTTTATATTATAGAAAGATTTAAAAGCATACGTAAACTAGATGAACTACGTAAAGAGAATATGCTATCTGAAATAGCAATCCTTAAAAGTCAATTAAATCCGCATTTTTTCTTTAATACATTAAACAACCTTTATAGTCTTTCGTTAACAGCACCAGATACGACACCTATAATGTTATTGAAACTTGCAGAGTTAATGCGATATACTATTTACAAAGGGAAGGAAGAAAAGGTAAGTTTAGCTGATGAATGGGAATATATAAAGAATTATGTCGAGCTTCATAAAATAAGGTATAAAAATGAACCTTCAATTGTATTGCACGCTAATCTGGAAAAAGGTACAGGAATGATTCCCCCATTAATATTAATAACATTAGTTGAGAATGCTTTTAAGCATGGTGTAGAGAAGTTAGAAACGGACGCTTTTGTAAATATTAA
The DNA here is from genome assembly GCA_947500545.1 of uncultured Aquimarina sp. GTDB lineage: Bacteria > Bacteroidota > Bacteroidia > Flavobacteriales > Flavobacteriaceae > Aquimarina. Next base: position 83,037 of record CANMSO010000002.1, read on the forward strand.
TTTACTTGAAAGTGAGCATGAAATCGTGTTTGAAGTCATTAATAATTATGATAGCTCAAAAAAGTCATCAGATGGAATTGGTCTAGCTAATTTGAGAAGAAGACTGGAATTACAGTATCCAAACAAACATTTTTTGGAAATAACTAAAACAGATGTTAGATTTAATGTCAAACTTATTTTGAAATAGTGTGATAAGAAAAATGAACTATATAATTGTAGATGATGAGCCATTGGCTCATAATATCATTTTATCTTATGCCGATTCATTAGAGGAATTAAAATTAGTTGGACAAGCATATTCTGCCAAAGAGTCACTAAAACTTATCAAAAGTCAAACAATAGACTTAATCTTTTTAGATATAGAAATGCCTAATCTAAAGGGTATTGATTTATTGAAAACACTTAATAAGAGACCCCTGGTAATATTTACAACAGCTTATGAGGAATATGCTATTAAAAGTTATGAGTTAGATGCTGTGGACTATCTATTAAAACCATTTGCTTTAGAGCGGTTTCTAAAAGCTGTAAATAAGGCCTATGACCTCTGGAATAGTAAATCTTTTAAGCTAGCACAACAAGAAGAAGATAAGCCAAATACCATTTTTATTAAGAGTGATAAAAATATTCATCAGTTAAGGCTAGACGATATTTTATATTTAGAAAGTGATGGCGGCTATGTAAAGATTTATCAAAAAAATGGGAATACAATTTTAAGCAGCTTATCACTTCAGGATTTTGAGGAAAGACTATCTGATGATTTTATCAGAGTACATAAATCTTATATAATTCCTTTATCTAAACTTGAAAAAATTGAAGGTAATAGGGTTATGTTTGCCGATTTAAAAATACCCATAGGGAGATATTATAAAAAGGCACTTATAAAGCGTTTAGGGGTATAGTTGACGAATGTAAAAAAAACTCTATTCTTTAAGATAATTTATTAGATTATTTTAATTGTAGTCATTAATTAAATCTAATAACTCAGTTGGTCGCTCAATTTCATAATCAGGTTTATGAGTCCAGTTTTTTGTTTCAGCACCACTATATTTTACTGCTACAGCTATTACGTTACTTCGCCCCTCAAGCTCTTTGTTGATGTTTCTGGCAAATTCTACATCTCCTTCATGGTCACCAATGTAAAAGATTATTTTGTTGGATATACTTTCAAATATTAGGTTTAAACATTTCAATCCACCAAAAGGAAATGGTTTTTGAGCGTTACTTGGAATATCATCGTAACCGACAATTGCATGAAATTTGTCAATCAAATAGTTATGCTTTAAAACGTTATTGATATTTTTTGCGGAATTTTGAGAACATATGCCTTGTGGTAAATGAATTTGATTTATAGTTAGTTTAACCTCTGAAAATAAATTAACGGGAGTTGTGTTTTTTATTTGGTATTCAGACCATAGTTTGCCAGCTTCAAGCATTTCATTTTCTGACATCCCATAGTAATTGATATATAAATCTTGCCAGTTTTTAGATTTGTGATTGGCAATATTATACAACTCTTCACTTTTTAAATACTTTGGTAAATTTTCACCAGTAAGCCTAGGCGTAACTCTTGACAAAATTTGTTTTGTAATGTCAATATTTTTGGGTCTTGAGTCTACCAAAGTCCCATCATAGTCCCAGAGAATTGCATCTATTTTCATTTTATATATGGATTTTGAACTATTTGACTATAAAAGTAAAAAGAATAAATATTTATAACATTAAAAATTCTTCTTCTAATAAAATATTTTGAGAAAGATTTATGTTTTTGTGATTTTTCAACAATTAAAACTACTTATTAGATGTCCGAAAAATAAATAAAAGATGTTAACCATTTAATTTACAAAGTACAAACTTGGACATAAATTTAAATTCATAAACAGAAAATAAACTAAACATGAGCAATTCAGTACATTATAATAAGATAAAAGGTATTCAGAAAGTAGGGGCTATTTTGATTATTATATCTGGGTTAATTACACTGTTAAAAGTTGTAGACTCAAATAAAGACTATTTAACCCAAGATTTACGTAACTACATTTTCTTAGGGGGTTTTTTTCTTTATATAATTCCAAGATTATCCAAAGTATTCAAATCTAAATCATCTACTACGTTTTTAGCAATGTTATTTGTATCAACGACGCTTTTAGCACAAGACTATTCAAAGCAAATAGACGCTTTTACAAAAAGTTTTTCAGATAAAACTACTGAGGCGATACAATCATATATGAGCCCTAAATTGCAATTCGGAAAAATCCCGGTAGCTAACACTCCAGCTATTATGAATAATATTGTCAAGAACCTTCCCAAGTTGAACAGCATGACTATTATTGAAAGTGAAAAAGGCAAGGCGAAAGTCGCTTATGATTTTATTGGATTGGGAAAGAGTGAGTCTCATATTCATTTCGATGTTGAAGGAAGAATGACCAAAATTGAATTGGTTGAGAATTTAATCAAGCAAGAAGCTGAAGCTCGTCGTGGTATGCAAAATAGTGTTCAATTGCCGACACCTGGTGAATTAGGAAAAAAATATATACCTACTACTATAGAATTTAAGGGCAAAGACGGATTGTTGATTAATGCTAATCTTTATGAAGTTGATGAAAATAAGCCTATTATCTTATTAATGCATCAAGCAGGTTATAATAGGCTTGAATATGCAGATATTGCACCTAGATTAAATGCATTAGGGTATAATTGCCTTGCTGTTGATTTACGCTCTGGTGGAACATTTGCTGGAGAAAATAATATAACTCATACACATGCCAAAGAAAAGGGATTAAATCCTGAAATGATAGATTCACAGGAGGATGTTAAAACAGCGATTAATTTTTTGTATGATAAATATAATAGAGAAGTGATTGTTTGGGGAAGTTCTTATTCTTCCAGTCTTGCATTGCTCGAGGGTGTGTCTAATAATAAAGTAAAAGCTATAATCGCCTTTAGCCCTGGTAATTATTTTGGTGATGCTGCCCCTTCATTAAATACTGCTTTTTTGAAAATGGATAAACCATTTTTTGTTACGTCATCAAAAGAAGAGGCAGAGGCATTAACTTTGCTCATGGGAAATACATCATTGAATGAGCGCCAATCACAATTTATACCCAATTCCAAAGGATTTCACGGTTCAAGGGCCTTATGGATAGGTCAAAAAGGTGCGGAGGAATACTGGAAGTCCGTTACTACATTTCTCGAGTTAGTTAAAGCCGAATGAACTTTTGATAGTGTTGACACTAGTGAGTGGTCAAAGTATGCATTATAAACCATCGGATGGTTTTTTATATTACAAGGAATCTTACAGAAGATTAATGCTCATTTCGAGATTTCTGGTAAATACTGTTTTATGTAATTTAATCTTTTCTTTACAAGATTTGATTTGAGCGGTTTGAATGTAAATATTGTTTGTTCATTCATTTTCAACTCAACCGAAAATTCTTGTCCTATTTTTTCTGCTAAATAGGAGATAGTTATAAATTCAGCGAAATCTTCATGACAGCTATTTCTCGCATATAATGAAACAAAAGGGGAATTTGAAAGTTCTTTATAGATTGCTTGTGCATGGCTTGCGGGTAACGGTTTACCTGTTTTGAAATAGATTTTATCCAGCTGTTTACTCTGATAGTTTTCATTTACTTTTAACCTGTCATCCCAAATTCCTTTTGTAAATGGATTTTTGGTTAGTACTTCTGATAGGGTTGGATTTGGATTATTTGAATATATGCGTAATGCAGCGTCAACGATATGTGTTGCCTCGTGAATTAATATATAAACAAGTGCATTTAAGTTTCCCGCATTGTACTTTATATTGAGGTCGGAATTTGAAAAATTAAAACAGCTTTTTTCTTTTTCAGTAAGCCATTCAGATATAGTTTGATGTAAAATTTCTGCCCTAATCGTTATCGAATACAGCTTTAATGAGTCTTTAGGGTTTATAGGTGCGGTTAGTGCAGTATTTGGCATATTATCCAAAAAACTTATTCTAGACAAGTACTTTTTTAGTACTTGTCTATGCAATAGGGGAATTTTTTCCAAAGCTTCTGAAACAATTTCGGATTCTCTTTTTGTTAGTTTATGATGACTCGGATTCATTCCTGCTTGTCGAAATTTTTCGATTATACCGTTCGATGTTCTGCCTATTCTTGATTCTAATGAACTTTTCGGATTTAATTTATATTTAGAATAAACCTTAGTTAAAGCTATTTTATTATTAGTTTTATTCTGGCTCAATAAATTACCTCCTAACGAAAGAAAAATTAGTAAAACAATAAACGTTTTAGCTTTCATTATAATATATCGTTTCATACCTTAATTTTTTTATTTAACTAAAGCTTGATATGCTCTCCGTCTTCTGGAATTAAGAGTTTACTATCACTTATTCCCATTTTATTGCGATACGACCGCAATCTAATTCTAGTTGTTTTACAAAAATCAATTGCATTCAAATGTGTTGCTATGATTTTTGAGTTTGGTGATAATTTTGAAATCGCTATCGTTTGTTCCTCATTCATGTGTACAGGGAAATTCTCAAAACCAGGTATGATTCCCCCACCTGAGTTTGTTATGATTATATCAGGATTAAAATATTCAATTGCATTTTGAACTTGATATGTTAGAATGCTGTCACTAACAATAAAGATTGTAGCTTCATTATTTGCCTGCAAAACATATCCTGAAACTTCCCCCATATATTTTAATACTGGACCACTTCCATGTTCTCCCTCTACTCGCGTAATAGTGATATTTTCCCATTTTACACTATGTGCTACAATGTCAACATTGTTAAAGCCTTTCTTTTTAACAAAACCTTCATCAGTAGGCGTGCAGAAAATTTTTAATTGTTTAGAGAGCGTTTCAGTAGCTACATCATCAAAATGGTCTGGATGTGAATGGGTAACCAATACAGCATCGATATCATTAACTATATCTTTAATGGACATAGTTAAATCAACCGTAGGATTTTTTTTCAGGCCAGGTGAGAAAGGAGGGAAAGTTTCTTTTTTGCAAAGCATTGGGTCAATGAGTAATATTTTACCGGCATATTTTAGTTTGAAAGTGGCATTGCGAATGAGTTGAAATTCCATACTTATAGCGATTTATTGTCTATTGTTAATATGATTAAGAATTAGTTTGCCTTTTACACGATTTGTTTTCAGATATTCAAAAGCCTCTTTGTATTTGTTTAGAGGATATACTTTGTCTATTAAAGGATTAACCTTTTTTTTCTCAACCAACTCAGTAACTTCTTCTAATTGTTTGCCATTAGATTGTGTTAAGAAGCGATAGTATTTTACGCCTTTAAGTAATGCAAAAAGATTGATAGTTAGACTACTTAATCCAAACAATGGATAGAGTAATAATTTTTGAACACCGTATATTTTTAACTTAGGTATAAAACGAATATCTGGTGGTCCACCTATGCTTACAATTACACCACCTTTTTTTGCAAGTTTAACTGATTTAAAGGTGTTTATTCCACTAATAATATTGAATACTATATCATATTTTTCATTTATTTTTTCAGGATTCTTTACGTCATAACAAATTACATTGTCTACTTCAAGTTTCTCTAGAAATTCTTTGTTTTTGCTACTTGTTATCGCAGTCACATTTAATCCTAGATGTTTTGCATATTGAATAGCAAAGGTTCCAACGCCACCAGAGCCTGAGTCAATCAGTATTCTTTGTCTTGCTTTAGCTTTTGCATAATCTTTTAACGCTTGAATTGAAGTAAGTGCAACTAAAGGAAGTGATGCTGCTTCTTCAAAACTGGTATTACTTGGCTTTAAAGCAACATGATTGGGATTTGAAGTAACAAATTCCGAGAATCCACTACCTTGGTGAAGTGGTAATCTGACAAACACTTCATCTCCTTCTTGGAATGAGGTGACTTTTTCCCCTGTTACCATTACAATACCACTAATGTCGAACCCTAACTTCGGTTTTTTTGTTATCGATGGTATGATGGCCCTTAAGTCACCTTTGGCTATTTTGATATCAATTGGATTTAGACCTACAGCTTCTACTTTAATGAGGACTTCATTGTCCTTTGGAATTTCCTGTTTAACTTCTTTGAACTGTAAAACTTCTGTAATGCCACCGTATTTTTTTAGCTGAAGGGATTTCATATTTATTGGTTGACTGTTTCTAAAATCCAACTTGAAATTTTATTTAAAGCTATAGGTGAGATAGTCTGTTCAATAGTTTCATATTCGCTCATTTTGCCCGTTTCTGCTTCTTGAAAGAAATGATTAAGACCTTCAAGTATTTTTACTTCATAGTTTTTCGTTTTACCATTTTTTAATGCTTTTTCCAAAGCGGGAGCATTAATTTCTGCCAATACCTGAGTGTCTTTTGTTCCATATAATGCCAAAACATTACTTTTTACTTTTTTATATTCATCTGCTGGATTATAGGAATAAAAATACCTCGACCATGGTGTGGTTCTTGTTTCCACAAATTGATTGATTATTTGAGTTGCTTGTTCTTTTGACCCAGTTATGTTAACTAAAATTGGCATTATTTCCTTATTGTAATGTCTTAGCAATTCTTCCTTAATAATGTCACGATTTCCTTTTTTAGAGGCAATAGCTATAGCTTTTCTAATTGCTGCTTCATAGGCATTCTCATCTGGAACAGGAAAGGGTCTTAATGTTTTTGATTGTATTAAGGATAACTCACTACCAAGTATACCCGTTCCAGCAAGAGATACTATAAAAGCAATATCTTTTTTCATTTTATTTGCCACTAAAGGCGCAATGATACCACCTTCGCTATGCCCTATAATACCTATCTTTTTAACATCTATATCATTTCGTGTTTTTAAATATGCGATTGCAGTAGAGGCATCAAGTGCAAAATCCATTGTGGTAGCTTTTGAAAAATCACCAGTAGAACTACCACGACCTCTATCATCGTATCTCAGAACAGCTATACCTTTTCGTGTTAAATAATCAGAAAGGACTAAAAAAGGTTTATGATTTGCGAAAGTTTCATCTCTATCAGAAGGTCCACTTCCACTAATAAGAAGAACAACTGGAAACTTGCCTTTTTCTTTAGGCTTTGTAAAGGTGCCAGCCAACGTTACATTTGCTTTACTATTTGAGAAAGACACTTCTTCGCTGACATATGGATAAGGTTTAGTGGGTTCTTGAGGTCTGTTAAGCTTTTCTGTCTTTTGTTCTTTCTTTCCTTTTTTTAGAGCTAAAGAAATGATATTAGCACCTTCATTAAACGTACCTTCAAACTCTTGCTTTTCTTCATTATAGACACCTTTGTAATGCAGTCCCAAGTTTGAACCGTCAACAATTAATTTATTATCAATGAAAGTAGTTTGTTTAGGCTCAAGACCACTTACGCGGGCTGAAGGAATAGAAATTATCGTCTTATATCCTTCATCATGTTTTTTAATATTAAACATAAAAGTGATTTCTTTTCCTTTACCAATTTTTCCAATACCTGACCAGTTACCAGTAATGTTTTGAGCATTCATTGAGGTAATTGCGATACACATGATTAGTATTCTGACTATTCTTTTCATTTTTTATAAATTTAAATTTTGGTTATGAGACTCCTTTACAGCTGAATTCATCAGCTATATTATGTTGATTTATAATATTTAAATGTTGACTACTATTCCTCCAGTTCGCGAAGTATATCTTTAGCGTCCTCTGTAATTTTTGAATAGCACATATATGCCCATCTAGCAAAGAAAAATAAAGCTATAAGTGCAATAGGTATAAACCATAGTAAATTATTACTATCACCAGCGAAAAAATCTTTTCCTTTAGTAATTTTTAGAGCTACTGGTATCACTGTTAACATAAGTACAGCCGAAAAAACTATACCCCATTTTTGAACAAGAAGGAAATGGGTTCTACGTTTAGTGAACTCAATAATAGTATCTTTATAGTTTCTTTTTGACATGTCAATATTATTCATTCTATATACAGATGTTAATGTCAAAATTGGCAAAATAGACATGATTACAATACTTATAACAGCACATATTTTAAGGGGTAGAGTATCAAAAACTTGAATATTCCAAATAACTATTATTAGTGCAGCAAATAGCACTATGCTCCCTGTTCCTTCGTATTTAAGAATTGTTTTTAGTTTATTATTGTATTTCAATTTAACAACATCCATAATTACCTTATCAGTTATTAATCTTTGATTGTCAATTTTTCTACTAAGCTTAGACCAAGTCTCTTGTAACTCTGCTAGTTCCATTTTAATTATTTTACGATAAGTGATTTTAATCTATTTTTAATTCTACCAATCTTGGTGCCTACATTTGTAGTGGAAAGTCCAATTATTTCTGCAATTTCTTCGTGACTTTTCTCGTCTAAATAGAGCATAATGATTGCCCTATCCACTTGGTTCAGTTTCTTTATAGTTTGATATAACTTAATTATTTGTTCATCTACAAAAGTGTCTTTAATGTCTGTTTTTTGTAGTTGTTCTTCGTTAATCTCAACACCTATTCCTTGCTTTTTCTTTTTTTTGAGTTGAACCATTGCGGTATTTAAGGCAACTCTGTACATCCAAGTGCTTCTTTTTGATTTTCCCTTAAACGTGTCAAAAGACCTCCATAATTGATATATCATTTCTTGCCTCATATCCTGTGCGTCAACCTCGGAATTTGTATATAAGGTGGAAACTTTGAAGAGAATCCCCTCATTTTCATTTATGAATTGAACAAAGTGTTCTTGGTTTGGCATTTAAAAAGTTGGCTATTTGATTTATTAGTAGTACAAAGTCTAAAAAAATCACAAAAAACTATTCTTTTTTTGAAAGAAATACGTTTAGTTTTTTGAATCCCTTCTCCCGAAAAGGAACTAGCTTTTTGTAGTCCTCGCTTGAGAATAACTTTGCTAATGCTTCTTGACTCGGGAATTCAACTACCATAACAAAATCTGGTTTCTCATCGCTAACAAGAGTTTGTACTACGGGATATTTATCAATCACAGTGGCATTTACTGACTTGTATAATACGCGCATATTTGATGCATAATGCTCAAAAGATTCTTGTTCTTGAGGATTTATAAATCCGATTATAATAAGGAAAATTTTAAAATTCATTTTTTGTATTTTAAGCGTTTAGGATATGAGTATTCAACTAATGTGAAAAATCACAAATAACACTAAAATTTTTTTAGTCACTTGTTTTTTAGGTAGTTAAAACTTATTTAGGAAGAAAACTAATTGAAAAAGACATATGCCTTCGAGAAATAAATCGTTACTCTAATTTTGGTAAAAACAAAAAAGGCCTAAATTGAATTTAGACCTTTAAAACAACAACCATCACCAATCAAAAAACCTATTTAGAATTATACAACTGCCAATTAAAAATATTTCCAGTGAACCTCTTTTCCTTTAAGAATATCTTTTCTTACTTTTTGCCATTCCTTATTTGCATCACTTATGTACTTATCCTTTCCTTTTAGAAAAGCTTGTTTTACACCAGGGCTCCAATTTAAATACAACTTATCATCCACAATAGACCAGCTGTCATTTGGACGGCTTTGGGCTCCATATCCATCACTGCCATGTCCTGACATGCCGTAGGAACACCATCCTCCATATTGAGGTGCATAGTTTTCTGGATTTGCTTTAAATAATTCATAATGCTTTTTAGAGCTAAAGAGCCAATTAGCACCCATCCATTCATAATTAATTTCTTCCTTACCTTTTGTGGCTTCACCAATTTCAAAATATGCAACAGGGTCATAACCGCCAATAGCATATCCATTATGTAATACCATGAACTCTGTTTGTGCAAGGATAGGTCGCATTTCATGACTACCATAATCCTTGTCATATAAACTTGGCCAAAACGTTTTTGCACCAATCTTTAAACTTTTGCTTACTTGTGGCCACTGTTCTTCTGCATACTTAGCATAGTTTTTTACATAATCTTTATTTTTTCGAAAATGATTGGCCCATTCTACCATGTGTATCATGTATAGTTTGTCTTCAACTATAATCCAGCTATCTTCAGGGCGTGTACGTGCTGCAAAGCCCTCTCCACCATCGCCTGACATATGGGTTAACGACCAACCTCCGTATTGAGGAGCGTATTTCCCTGGGGATTTTTCAAAAAGGTTCTTGTGTTCTTCAGAAGCAAATAACCATGTTGCATTTTTCCATTCGCTCTTAATAGACTCTTTTCCCTTTAGAGCTTTTTCTTTGGTGAAATAAGCGACAGGGTCATAACCACCAATTGCATAACCATTTTCCAATACCATGATTTCTGAGTTACTAAGATTTGTTTTCCAATCTTTTCTGTCTTTAACGTATTCCTGTACCGAATACTTTTTTATCATTTTTTGTGCAGATAATAATATTGGTGTGCTTAACATCAACATTAACATCATTAATTTAATTTTTCTCATATAGGTGTGATTTTGTTGAATAATTGGTTGTATTAAGTAACAGGAAATCACACCTTTAACATTATTTTATGAGTAAAAAAGTATTATGTTTTAATACTTGTTGTACTTAAAAATTAATCTAACGGGGCTTTCTTTCTTTACAAGTTTTCGAGCCATGAACTAATTGCTGTTGCAGCTTCTTCTGCCGCTCCGTTGGTTTCATTTTGCCAGTAGTGTAATGATGGTTTAACCATATCGTACACTGAAACATTATCTGTGTTTTGCCATCCACCTGCCATACCCGAAACACTACCCGTTACTACATTTCTCATGGTAATTGGAAGATTTGAAACTGGGTCTATTGCACCCGGTGGGGCAAAATCACCTGGTAAAACGAAACTTGGATTTCCAAAAAGAACCATACGCGGTCTATCTGTTAGCTGAAAATACTGAGCTATTTCAATAAAATCTAACTTATTTTGGTCGTTAATTTCTAGAATCCCCAAACAATCTCTATCGAAATGTAAAGTTTGTCGAGATTCAATTGTTAAAAATGGCGACCGAAATTCAGACACTTCATCTTCATTTAATTGTACAAATGTGGTTCGACCAAAGGGTGGGTCTGGCATTCCATTAAAATCGTTATTAAACAATAAAGTTTCTATAAAAAAGTTGTCTTCCAAAACCAATTGGTTGGCATTAGGGCCTCTTAACTCTTGAAGAAAAGGAGGTAGAAAATCTTGAGGGAAAGGCCCTGAAAATACAACCTCAAACATAGCAATTGCATCTACTTTTTCTGGATATCTAGCAGCAAACAATCCTCCGACAAACCCGCCCATATCGTGATTGAGCAGCCTAACCTTTGATAGATTAAGCGCTTCAACAAACTCATTAAGGTATTCTGCATATTCGCCCGAACACGGTGTACCACCTATTTTTTGAGATTTGCCAAAATTGGGAAGGTCTATTGCTATAACTCGATTATTTTTTGATAGTTCGGGAATCATCTTTCTCCATAGATAACTACTTGTTGGAAGCCCATGAACCATAACCAGAGGTATTTCACCCTCACCTTCGTCTAAATAATGTATTTGCAGTCCTGACTCTAAAGTAATGAAGTTTGATAGATATGGATAGTTCGCATATGCTACTTGTTTATTGCTATTTACGCTATCATCGTCATTATTACATGAAGTAAAAATGACGGCAAAAATTGCTAGTATTAGTGCAAAGACACAGGTCTTGACCATGTTAGATAATTTTTTCATTGTTTGGTGTTTGTTTATACATGACATTTCGGGAATCAATTTTGTTTTAAGTGAAATTGTAAAGATTCCACTTGAACTTGAAATCAAAATAGCCCCAAATTCTTAGTGCTATTTACTCTTGAAAGGAGAACTTTGTAAAAACAAAGTCAGCTTTTGCTACTGCGTTCATCATCAGAGGTGCTGCTTTCGTTTTAAATTCTTTATTTGCGAATAGTTTTTCATTATCCTCAACGCTATCCCATTCTATTATGAACTGCATCTGTGGTTCGTAGGTAGCTTGACCTTTAGAATCTGTTGAGATAAGTCTAAGCACAAATTCGGGATACGTACCACCATAATTCCGCTTTATGGGCTCTGACACTTCAAAATACTTTTTAATGCTTGTTTGAGCTTGTTCACTAGCTTTAAGGTCTACACCTCCAAACTCGTAGACTTTGTCGGAACGAAACGTCACTATTTTATCTTCTGCAACCTTAAAGTAGCCCAGATTCATTGTATTGATGGCTTCATCTCTGATAGGTGCAATTTTCTTAAACTCTTTATTCTTCAAAAAGTTTAATCTAGATTCTGTGGTAGGCCATTCAAATATGGCAACCATATTTCCTGGTAGGGACTTGCTCTTATTTTTAACCACACCAAAACCGCCAATCATTTTTCCACCATATTGGGCTGCCAGTTCTAGAGCTTTTGGAAAATATTGCTTATTTAATTGCTCCATCTTTTCTGGTTTGATGTCTGCAAAGGCTAGTTCGTACACTTTTCCTTTTTTAAACAATACGGCTTGAGTCTTAACATCATGAGATTCACTGTTCTCAGTTTTGGCTTTGACAACATTTTTTGGAGACTGAAGCATCGCTACATCTTGGTTCTGTGCAATATTATTCTGAACAACAAATAGTACTGACAAAAATGTTGCTAGTGATAAGAATTTCATTTTTTTCATTTTTTCTACGTTTTATAATTTCCTTTTGAATAAACCTAACAGTAGCTAAGTATATTTTTAGCAAACATAGCCGCCTAAATTTTTGCTACATTATTTATGTGGACAATGGGGAAATTTGAGTAAGTGAAAAGAATAAAGAGTGGTAATCGGGAAATATGGGGTAAATGGGAAGTAGTTTTTTTTGCTAGTTCTGCATTAAAATATACTCTTTGAGCACTTTATGTTTTGCTCGTGATATAGGTATTTTGATAGGAATATCGGGACTTTTAAAATAAGCTGTTTTGGAATTACCATATAACACTAAATGGTTATTTAAGTTTATGATAAATGATTTGTGGCATCGTTGTATATAATCGAAACCCCTTAACTGAGACTGAATGCTTTTAAGAGTTGCCCTTAAAGTTTTTTTCTCTATTGAACCCATGTTTTTCCAATATAGCGTCGAATAGTTGTCATTTCCTTCTGCGTACAGAATCTTTTGCGGGTCTATTTCAAATGCCTCTGAGGTTTGCGTATTAATAGTGATTATTTGAGATGGCTTCTCTTTTTGATTTGTCTTATAAGTTGAATTATCTAGGTTCATTAAATGTAACAAGCTTGTATATTTAAATGTGTTTCTTATTGTATCAAAAATCGGATTACATAAAAACTCACCAGGAAGTAGACCTAGATTTGACTTAATACTTCTTTCAATGTGTTTGAAAAACTCTTTTTCTTGATTAAAACCTAACCTGATAATCCCAAGGGCATAATCGAAAAGTCCAGTATTTTGCTGTAAATCTAAATCTCGAATTTCATTTTCCAGTTGCATTGCTTCGCTATAAAAGCCAGATTTCGCAAAAGCAAAAGCTAAATATGCATGATAGATAGGGTTGCTTTTTTCTGCCTCTTTACAATATTTGAAATCCTCAATAGAATTTTCAATATGGCCCAGAAAAAGATTGGTCAATCCACGTAATTCTATAATAGGATGAGCATTCTTGTCAATTTTTAAAGCATCATTAATGTACTTATTAGCATTTGCATAGTCTTTCATATAAATAAGGATTCGAATCGTCATTGCATAATGAGGTATTGCTAGGCCTTCCTCTCTAATCGTTATTTCTGCATGATGCTTTGCTTTGTTAAGCTGTTTTTTATGAATATGGTTCATTGCCGAAGCATGGTGCGCCTTAATGTTTTCATTATTCAATTTTAGCGCTTGTGCCAAGTTAATTTCTGCCTGATGAAAATTCCTGTCAAAAAAAATATCTATAAAGGCAGCTGAGACATAGGATTCGGACCTTTTATTATTCAAAATCAATGAACGATTGGAGAATTTTCTTCCAGTTTCAAAAGCCAGAATAGGATTATCATATCCCATGATGCCAATAATACTATAACAGTCAGCTATTGCTGAATGTGATACTGCTAGGGACTTGTTTTCTTTTATGGACTTTTTAAAAAAAGAAATTGCTAAAAGCATTTCCGGATAAGTATACCGATGCCAATGGTACAATCCTCTTAAATAATATTCTCTTGCTTTTGTCTTGTCATTTGAGTCTTTAAGTAAAAGGTTAGATTCACCACCGTCTATAAAATTCAAAACATTTTTTACAATCAATTTAACTGATATAGTCCATTTTTCTATTTGAACTAACGTGTCAAAAGCCAACAGCTCCTCTTTGGTCTCTATCTTAAACAACCGAGTAAAAATTATGTACTCACCATTGACTTGTTTTAGGTTACCCTCTATAAGATAGTCAACTTGATGTTCAGTTTTTAATTTTTCTAAAGGGATAGGATTAGCTTTGACATATAAACTAGTTGTCCTAGGAGCCGTTTTTACTGAGGAGGATTTTGAAATGAGATAAATAAATTCTTCCAAAATGCCCTCTGACAGATGCTGTAAATCATCGAGCTTGTTAATATGGTATGGAAGTATGAGTATTTTTTTCAAATCAACATCAATTTTGCGCAATAAACCTAATTAAAGCCTAATAACTTGAACTCCACACAAAGGACACATATAGTTTTCATTGTTGCCTCAAAAATTTTATAAAAACCTCTTGCTGCATCCTTTTATGAAAATCAAATAGGAAGACTATATACAGAGCTTCTGGATAATTGTCAAGCCGAATTGGAAAAATAAATATATCAATTGCTTTTAATCCATTTAATGATTTTATCCTTAGAAATATGGTCGCCAAAATGCTTTCCGTAGTATGCTTCACAAATCAACCCTTGTTCATCTATCAGAAAATCTGCGGGTATAATAGGCTCATCATTTAGTGATTTAGTATTGAAAAAACCACTCATCATCATTTTCATCATTTTTAAGGGTTTTGCCATGACCCTGAACATTCCTTTTTGAGAGGATTCAACTCTATATAATTGATAGACGCTACCATTTAAATCAGGAACAAAATTGAAGGGTGGGTTTTGATTACCAGCATTCAATGCAATCTCTTCTTTTGTTGCATTAAAAAAACAGATGGCTTTAAGGTTGTTTTTTTGAAATTCCTTGTAAGACGAAATGAGCTCTCTTACCCTCATATTGCAAAAAGGGCAAGCGGCCCCTCTAAAAAATGAAACCATAACTTTTGAGCCCTCAAGTCGTGAAAGTTCTATTTCTGTACCGTCATAACTTTTTAGGCTAAAATTGGGGGCCTTATCTCCAATTTGTAATCTCATCTCATTCCTTTTTAATTGCATCTGTTATTTATTTGGTTGAAATATTACTGTCGTTTGTTTTCAATTATATAGCGACTTCTATATATTCAATTTCCTCAGTTTTCTTTTCCAGAGTCAGGCCGTAACTGTTTTCAAGAATGTTCTTTACTTTTTCAATATCCGCAGTATCACTAATTTGAATATCAAAATCATAATCAATAGTTGCATCAAAACCTTCACCTAAAATGATTGGTGCGGGAACCGTTTCATTCAATAATTTTACTAGTTGGGTTATCGGTTTGTTAATAGAGATAACCCTTCCATTGTCTGTGTCAAATCCACCGTGACCATCTTCTGTTTGAAGTGTTTTAGCTTTTCGTAGAAGAGCTTTGTTTTTGGGCTTCAACTCGTAAACTTCTGTCAATTTTTTAAAGTTGTCTGTCTTTATATTGTGATGTTTAAAAAGGGATATTGGCCAAAGTTAGGAAGGGGTTGTTGAGCTTCTCAATATTCCCTTTAAAATTTACTTTATAAAAGATAGTATCCAGATTTTTCTCGCTTATAATGGCATGGTCTGCCTTACCTGTTAAGTCCTTGATTAATTGGGTTAACGAAACGGATTGTAAATTATAGCTCGATTGGTCATTGGCTATTGAGCCATAGGGTGCATTGTGATAGGTTCTTGCAGTAATTATTTCGTAGTTATCGCTTTTAATCGTGTCTATGGCAATTTTGTTTGTTTTTTTGCTTGTGCTGGCTAAGGCGTTTTGGGTTTCTTTATCTTCTTTTCCATCGATTATTCCTTTCAAAAACTCTGTGTTCAGTTCTTTTGTGGAGCCAGACCAAAGCTTCTCACCATTTTGGTCAAATACAATGCTAAAGGGAAGATAAGGGACATCGTATTTGGTAAAAGTTTTTCCAACAATCTTGCCTTTATCATTCGTCGTCAAGGAGTCTATGGCCAGTTTTACGTTGTTAAATGTCCGACCATTCAGTCGCCTATTTAGTTTTTCCTCTGGCTCTTCAGCAAGCAGGATAAAGTTGGCCCTGTCCTTAAACTCTTCATTTGATGCTAAGGCATCAAAATCATCAAACCCTTTGATGCATGGTACGCACCAAGTAGCCCAAAAGTCAACCACCAGGTGTTTGTCATACAGTTGGACATTTTCATCGGTGTTCATATATTTTGAAACAAAAATTGAGTCAGTTTTGGTTTCGATTTCCTTTTGCTTGCAAGAGTTTAGTAGCACTAATAATGCTAAAAATAGTGTAGTGAACTTTAAAAATTTCATAATTAAGTTTAGTTTGTTTGTTGTTCTATGGTTTTAGTTATTTCAGACGTTACATTACCAGTATGTGTAGTCTCTTTATGTTCAATGAGCATTAGTTTGCACTCCTCTTTTGAAGAGACCCGATGTTCTATATTTTTCTTTACAACAAATATTTCACCAGCATTTAAAATAAATTTAGGTTCAGATTCAATTTCCATCGTCAATTCACCTTCGAGAATATAGAACAGTTCATCGCTATTATCGTGATGATGCCAAGGCACTTTATCACCCTTGATTTTTACGATTTTGATAAAATGGTCGTTGAGTTCAGAGACTATCTTTGGTGAGAAGAAACTCGACAACTTAGCGGCTTCGACCTTGCAGTTTATTTTCCTGTTTTCATTCATAGCTATACGTGTTCTTTTTGAGGTGTATTGATTTCATGTAAAAGATTTTTCCAAAGTGTTGATTCAAACCGACGGGAAAAAAAACCAGCGTGACCAATTTTTTTTACACCTAAATCTTTCGGTTCAATTTTTTCGACTGTTTTGGGTGCATTGCGGTAATAGGTGAGCAACTTATTACAGGTTATGTCATTGGCAATTGGGTCGTCAGCTATTTGAATTGACTTTATTGGAATCTTAATTTGGTCGAAGTAAAGTGGTTTGAGCGTTTTGTTAAACTCGGTTTCAAAATAGTGGGGGTGGATACACCACTTTTTCCACTCTTCTGCAACGCCTTTAGGCAAGTCTTCGCCCTGTCCAATCTTTTTAGCATTTGCATAGCCAGAGATACCAATAGACAATGGAATCCATATAAACCAAAACGGAGGTAGAATCCATTTAAAGGGCCTGCTCATGTCTTTCCAATAACCAGTGGAGGAAGCAATTAAAAACAACTGGTCGATTTTGTAGTTGTTTTCCATTAGTCCAATCATTTGCCCACCCATGCTATGTGCAATGACTATTTTCTTTTCTTCAGGATAATTTTTCAAAACCCAATTGAAAATACCAGCCATATCTTTTTGTCCCCAGTCTCTAATGTAGGCCTCAAAGCCCTTTAAGAATTTTGGTCTTGACTTACCAATTCCCCTATAATCAAAGGTTAGTGTAATGAATCCATTTTTAGACAAAAACTTGGCAAAATTGGCGTATAGTCTTTGAGGAATACCCGTTCCGCAATGTATTTGAACGAATCCCTTAATTGGTTCTATAGGTTTTCTTAATACTGCTGAAAGTTTATATCCATCTTTGGCAGGTATGGCTAAGAGGGTCTCTGTCATTTGTACTATAGTAGTTATATGCTATATGTAACTGTAAAGATGGCTTTATCACACATTGATACTATTTTAACATTTATGAAATTATTTTTTTTGACGATTGTTGAAAGAGGGTAATGCTATAGGATTGCTGAGCATGATACATATTATATGTTGAGCATAGCAATTTTAACAGCTAAAGTGTGATTCGCGGATTAATTTTTCTACTAAAAAATCACTAGAAATTAGAATACAATCATTCCAGTTTATATAAAGGAGATTAGGATATTTTGGGTTTTTATATCCAAAAAAATTAACACTCATTAACTCATGTTAACACTCATTAACTGATTAGCCTTAAGCCAATACTACTAAACATTATAGAGAATATGTAAACCTTGAAACTAGGTAACTATGAATAAAATCAAAATTAGAAGTGCCATTTTACTATTAGCTATGCTAATAAGCTTGAATGTAACATCTCAAATTGGAGTTCGAAAAGATTCGCATTTGGAAGATACAAATGGAAAGAAAATTGACTATCAAACCTTCGTCTCAAAAATGGATACTGGAAAATATTCCTTGGCTGAGGCGAAGAATAAAGACAATAAAGTGATTGGTTATCGATTGCTTTTGAAAACCGACGCTACAATGCGCCCTACGAATAACTTGGGCATCGCCAATATGATGATAAACGGCAGCATTTTTCCTGAAAGAAGTATTGGAGTAAATGAGTCAATAGAAGTAGAACTAATATTTCACAATCACCTTTTGGTCCCTTTAGAGTTCATTAATGAGGATGAAGAAAGTCAAGAAGGATGGGTGATTTTTGATACCGGGACTTTTGTGCCATTACTTATTACAGATGAAGCATTTAGAACAGATTTAGGGCAGCTTAAGAGTATTTCTTTGAACGATTTCAAAATTAACCTAAGTGTCGTAGGCGGTTTCACCAATACTGAACAGTTGGCTAAAATGGCAGACCGATACGAAAAAGAGTTAGGTCAAGAGCTTAGAGGAAAACCAATAGTGGGTATGATAGGATTTAGTTTGTTAAGGAGTCTATCGGTTACAATTGATGTTGCAAATAAGACCCTAAAGCTTGGCAGTAACGACAAAATCGCAAGCTCCAATGAATTAGATAATAAAATAAAGACGGTAGAATATAAAGAAGCCAATAACCAAAATATCTGGTTACCTGTTGAGATAGATGAGAAAGAAGGTTATGTGCATTTAGATACTGGATATCCCTATTCCTGGGTAGAAAAAACTTTTTTTAAGAAAAACATAAAGTCATACAAGATAGGGGGTTACAAGCTTCCTGAAGATATTATAACACAGTTCAAACCAAAATCGCAGCAAGCGAATTATAATAATATCCCTTTCAAACTATTAGGGAATATTGGGAATGATTTTCTAAGTCAATTTGTGGTTACCATTAATTCAAAAAAGAAAACTATTTCAATAAAACAAAATCAATAAACTATGAAAACTACAAAATCTCTTCAAAGACAATTATCACATCGGTTATTTCTCATTTTGGCGGTATCAATTCTTAGTCTATATTCATGTAATCTGAACTCGCAAGAGACAGTAACTTTAGAGTCTGAATTTGACAAACCTACAGAGTTGTTGAAAATTGAAGAATTGATGAACTCGAATGCCTATCTTACGAATAATGGATATATTATATCGAGCGATAAGAATGTTGCTTATTTTATAGCTAAAGAATGGGATAAGGCAAATAAAAATTTTGAGAATCACTTTTTGAACAAAGTACCCAAAGGTATCGTATTCGATGCTCAAAATGTAAGTACGGATGTTCTTTCCATGCTCAGTAAAATACATGTAGTCTGGAACTTGCCTTGGCCAGCTACCATGATATATGAATCTGAAAAGTCTCAAGGAAAAATAGACCAGGTTTCAGATGAAAACTCAGAGAACAATGCGTTGGGACACGAATTAGGACATCGTTTTTTAATGGCAGCCTTTGATTGGAAGATGCCAAATGATGGTTATGGAAGCCCAGCACCTGACTGGTTGGATGAAGCAGCTGCTGTTTTAAATGAAAATCAATATGTGACTGTTAAGAGAAGAGAAGCCTTCAGGAAACTCAATGGCAATTTTAATTCCTTGACTGAGATAGTATCGAAAGCCCATCCTGTACCTTCAAAAATGGGACGTGAAGAACTAAATGAAAGAATCAAAGAAATCCAAGCAGAAATGGCAAAAAACGGCTCTGGAACAAAAGCGGTAAAACTCAATATCAATAACGAAAGTTACAATAAAGAAATAGATAAGTTTTATGGAACAATTAGAGTTTTTATTGATTTTTTAGAGAAACAGACCAATAAGCAAGGCGTTTATAAATCTATTTCCGATGGATTGAAAAATGGTAATGGATTTGAATCTTGGTTGAAAAATAACGGACCAAGCTATGGATTACCCTCATCAATGGATAAACTCAATTCCCTGTGGAGTAATTTTGCCAAGAAAAGATTTAATCAATAAAATTATAAAAATGTGAAGCTATTTCTCAAAGTACTTGTTGTATTGCGTCTTTATCAATTTTCCGATGCGCAAAAAGTCAAAATACCATTTAAAAAATGGGAAGGGTATGGCAATACAGATAGCCATCAATGATGCTGAAAAAGTCTAAAGGCAACTTTAAGGCAGACCGAGGTAAACTAAGCGGCCTCACAATTAACGGCTTTCATTTTCGCAACATAGAGCTTTTCTACCATCAAAAGATTTAAAATCTGGAGTAAGTGCGATGAAAGGTTATTTGGGAATATTGGGTAACGAAATCATAAAGCAATTTCACTGGATTGTAGATTACAAAGAGATGAAACTATATCTGAAGCCAAATAATTTATACACCAGTGAAATTTAGATTTAAAAAAAATCAAGTACGAATGTGATTTTTAAGGAATATTAGATACTAATCAAATGTGAAGAGTATTCAAGAGTAATGCTCGTGGAAATTGTAATCTTAAAATCATATAATTATGAACCAAAGTAAATCAAATAACTTAACGAAAATTTTTAAAGGTATTTTATTGTTTGTGGGTAGTGCAGTATTGTTTGCATTATGGTTCTCTTTGTTTGCTTAAAATATGAGAAAATCTAAATAGGATTTAATAAATAAATTAAGAATACTTGAAAGAATAGTTATGAGAAAGATTTTTTTATTAATCATGCTATGTGCTTTTTTTATATCATGTTCTAACGACGATGATGCAAGTAATGGAATTGATTCTGAGAACTTGATAGCAACATGGATTCCAACAACAATAACAGTTGAAGGAGAAACATTTCCCTACGATGACCACGAAGACTGTGGCTTTGATACAGCAAGATTTCAAAGTAATGGGCAAGGAGCATATACAGATGTTTTTGAGTGTGAGGAAATTGTAACAAGTTTTGTATATTCTTTGAGAAACGACCTTTTGGAAATTACCACTGGAGGTATTGTACTTGAGGCGACAATACTCGAGCTGTCTACAGAAATTCTAATATTTCAATCTGAATGGGACTTTGATGATGATGGGAATACTGAAATTGTCATTGAAAACTATGAAAGAGGTGTGACCATTTTCGATTAACGTTATGGCATCTCAGTTGAAAAGTCGAATTCGAGAATGGCGTAAGTCAAAAAATCTGACTCAAACAGAATTGGCTGAAAAAGTCGAAATTACTAGGCAATCACTTTCTGCTATTGAAAACGAAAAGACCATTCCATCTTTAAAGGTTTCATTAAAACTTTCAAAAATTTTCATGACTGAAGTAAATGAGCTTTTTACTCTTAAATAAGTTAAAAATGAAATATGCATTTACGCTTTTATTAATATTCCATATTCTCCCAACATGGCAATTTGAATATGGCACTAATCAGAACTTTTATATGAAAGACAATTTCTCAAATAAAAAAGAAAATATTTTATTTATCCACGGTTTTCCTATGAGCAAAGGGATTTGGAGGTCACAATTGCAAGTATTGCAAAAGTCATACAATTGCTTTGCGATTGATTTACCCGGGTATGGGGATAACACAAAGAGTGTCAACTTCACACATTCCATTGATTCTTATGCTGACTATGTTCATGGCTACTTATTGGAAAATGACATGGAGAAGGCGCATATTGTCGGTATGTCTATGGGAGGCTCAATTGCGTTAAACCTAATGCGACGTTACCCAGAAATGGTGAAAACACTTTCGGTAATTCATACTTCTGCAATTCCTGACACCAATGAAGAGAAAATAAATAGGGATAAGACAATTGCAAATATTGAAAATGGTGGACTTT
Organism: uncultured Aquimarina sp.; assembly: GCA_947500545.1. Classification (GTDB taxonomy): domain Bacteria; phylum Bacteroidota; class Bacteroidia; order Flavobacteriales; family Flavobacteriaceae; genus Aquimarina. The sequence continues at coordinate 105,106 of CANMSO010000002.1, forward strand.
CCAATTTCATCGAATATTTTGCCGATAGATTGTTGAGTCCTTCGGCCAGTATTGATATTAGAAATAAATATATTTCAGATATGAATGAAGCTTCAAAAGAAATAGTAATTGCTGGCTATAAAGCCATTCGGAATCGACCAGATGAATTTGAAACCCTCAAATTAATCGAGGTACCTGTATTGGTTGTAGCCGGAAATGATGATGTCGGCTCTTCACCTAAGGAAATGAAAGAAATGTCTGATGAAATACCAAACTCTACATTTGAGATAATCAAGGATTGCGGCCATGTTGCACCCCTAGAGAAACCAGATGAATTGAATAAAATTTTACTTGAATGGTTTGACAATAAAATGGACTAATTCTGATGACTAACCAAATACAAAAAATTACTATTACTTTCAGCATTATGCTCTATGCTTTCGCGGTTCCTTATTTAGAGATAAACAAGACCCATGTCTTTAATCAGGACTGGACACCACATGTTCGTATTCATGAAGTTTGGCAATTGATTACAAATAGTTCTATTGGTTTGTTATGTCTATGGTTAGTATGGGTCAGAAAGAACTATTTATTAGGTACATTATTAAGTATGCTCGTTACTGGAGGCTTTTTGTTGGCCTATGCACTTCAAACTACATATGGTGGTTCAATGAAATATTTAGACGGTACCGAAAAAACAATTTTAGATATAAACATTGGAGTTTTTGGTTTTGGTATTGCCTTTTTTCTACTTGTAATTTCATTGATAAAGACAATTAAAACAGACAAAACAAGTAAGATAAGATAATTATTGGATAATGCTTTGTTGATGTTTTAGTATTCTTTACTTAAATAAAGTTTATTGACCCCCTAATTATAATTTCTAAATAAGCTTATCAGTTTGATGGTAAGTGGGGCAATGAATTTCTTCTTTTATACACTCTTCTATTATATAATTTAGGAGAAATTCTTTTTCGTTTGGCTTACTTTGTTCATAATCTATTTGTAAAGATGATTTGGATTCAAAGGGAAATTTTGAAAGTAAACCTAAAGCAGTTTCTATATCTTTATTTGTTAACTTTATCCCTTTAGAGGTAGCTAATTTTCTTAGTTCTTTCATCATATCTTCCAAAATCAACATCAAAGATTTATTTTCAAGAAGTTCTCCAAAAGTAACATCATAGGCAGTTGTAATAGCAGCAACGGGAGCCACGAAAAGATACTTTTTCCATAAAATGGTGCTTATCTCTTCTTGAAAGGTAATGTCAATGCCAGCTTCGTTTAGAGTTTCAACAAATAACTGATATGGTTTTTTGTTTTCAAGGCCACCGATAAATATTTTTCCTGGACCACCTAAGTGTTTTACTTCGCCTGGCAAATTTAGATTAGAAGCTACATAAATACATCCCTCGAGAATATCGTAATTTGTGTCTATTTGATTCTCAATTAGTTCCCTGGCATTTACCATATTTTGTAGTGTTATAATTGTACTATGAGGGTCAAGACAATCTTTATAATGCTTAATAGCATCTATAAGGGAATAAGACTTTGTTGTGACAATTAAAAAATCCAATTTTCCAATATGTTCGGGATTATCTGTTACTAAATGTGGAAATACAGTTTCGGTTTGATTTCCAGATGTGAAAGTGAGTCCGTTGGATTCAATAGTTGATTTTGCTTTTCCTCTGCAAATGAATATTACTTCAGCTTTAGATGGGCTATTGCTGTAGTATTTTGCTAAAGGCGCACCGATAAAACCACCGATGCCACCTATTCCTAGTATTCCAATTTTCATTTTGTTTCTATCATATTAGTATGCAAAAGCCTCACATTTCCAAAAAAAAAGTGAAGCTTGCAGCAATTAATTAGAGTCAAATTTGACATTAAATTAAAGGCCTGTTCCAGAACCAGCAACTTTTGACCCCGTTCCACCATCATTTACTTTAGTTCCAGTACCGTCACCAACTGCTTTTATGCTATCGTTCTTGGTCTTTTTCAAATTATTAACTTCCATTTTAAACCCAGACCCAGTTCCGTGGTCATTACCTTTTACATTCTTACCATTGTCATTACTCAAATTGTTTACTTCATTTGTGTTTTTTAAAGAATGATGTTCAAATTTGGTTTCATCTGATAGGAAATTTGAATTTAAATCGTTTTCCATATCATTGTCAAGCGAGCAGCTAAAGGTTAAAAGACTTATTAAACCTATTGCATTAAGCTTTAGAATCAAGCGTTTTATCATTATAAAGGAATTTTACTGTTCTATTTAATAAGTATGAACTTAGTGCATTTTATCACAAAAAAATCTAACTAAATCAAAGATATTTTTTGATATCCTCAATCTGCGCCCTTTCCATCCAATTCGGATTGATATATGCAAATTTTATTTTTTTGTCTGAACCAATGACGTAAGTTGCTGGAATTGGAAGCTCAAAGCTGTTATCACCATTATGTTCTGGTATATCCATTCCGAAAGAATGGTGGATAGTTTTTAATTCGTCAGATAATGTAAAACAGATGCCAAATTGCTTTGCGACCTCATTACTTTTATCGTGCAGAATTGGATAGTCGTATCCATTTTCTTCTTTCAATTGAGCTGATTTTTCTATAAGCTGAGGGCTAATCACAAATAGGTTTGAGCCACTCTCTTCAATTGCTGCAATATTTCTTTGCATATGTTTAAAGTCTATATTGCAAAACGGGCACCAATTACCTCTATTGAAACTTATTACGACAGAGCCTAAGGCCGTCATTGTGTTGAGTGAAATTTTATTCCTATCCATATCTTCAAACTCAAAGTCAGGAACTTTATCGCCAACATTCAAAGCATTTTCTACAATACCGGCTTGGGATATTTTATTAATTTCGGAGATAAGTGTGTCCAATACTTCAGTTGGCACATTCTGAGTCATTTCGTCCGTGAAGTCCTTAAGTTCTTTTTCTAATGTCTTCATCTTAGTTCTTTTTAATCTTTTCCCAATTAGTAACTGCCATCTGTTCCATTTTGGCCTCATTATTTATCCAAGGAACTATAGTATTGAAAGGCTTTCCTTCCCAATAATCATTATAGAACAGATAGAGCTTACCATCATCTATTCTAAATGTTTCTGGGTCAACAGGAATTTTTTTGCTCATTTGTGCAACTGCAAAAGCGCAATAACCATCATATTGAGGTAGATACTTTTCAGGATTAGCTTTAAAAGAATTTAAATGCTCTGTATTAACAAAGTAATAGATTACTCCATTGTGGTTTATTGAAAAGGAGCTACTTCCCCGTTTAGCAGAATTCGATGTAAAATAATTTACAATATCATAGCCGTTATTGGCTATATTATTCTCATTAGTGTTTACTTTTTGTGCACTTACTTTAAAGCTGATTACAGTTAAAACTAGTACTCCTAAAATTAGTTTGATTCTTTTCATGTTTAAAATATTTAGTGATTTATTATTCAAATTTAATTCAGATATACGAACTTATATAGTTGAAAAATGTATTAATTTTGTCATTTCATTCAAATTTTGAAATATGGATGTATTAAGTGATATAATTAATAGTATGAGATTATCTAGTGCTATTTACTTTAAAACAGATTTTTCTTCACCTTGGGGAATGGAAATTCCAAATGGCACATTTGCCCAATTTCACCTGGTAGTGAGAGGGCAGTGTATCCTGAAAACCAAGAATGAGAAAAAATCATTATTTGCTGGAGATATAGTTGTGTTTCCACATGGAACTAACCATTGGTTAGCTGACAGTGAAAGCAGTAAAAGGATGAACGGAATTGAGATAGTAAAATCTATTCGTAATGGGAAGTCGTATGCGAGGGGTGATTCAATATCTGCTACCTTACTTTGCGGTCATTTTGAATTCGATAAAGACTTGAGTCATCCTTTTTTTAATGAGCTTCCTATTTTTATCCATATTTCTGATATAGAAAAAAAAGGGCTCTCTTGGCTAGAAGGTATTTCTTCGTTAATTATTAACGAAACTAATTATGACCAATTTGGTCATAATGCTGTAATTAATAGGCTTGGAGAGGTATTGTTTATTCATGTTATTCGGGGATATATTCAACAAAGTAAATTACAAGAAGGTTTTTTCGCAGCTCTTAAAGATAAACGAATCAATAAAACTCTAAATAAGATTCATGGTAGTTTAGATAAAAATATACCTCTTGAAGAATTGGCAAGCTTTGCAGGAATGTCTCGAACAAGTTTTTTTATTTTTTTCAAAAAACTACTTGGGATAACACCCAAAAAATATATTCTAAATTGGAAGATGCTTAAATCAAAAGAACTAATTCAAAACACAGAGAATAGTATTTCTGAAATTTGTAAAATGACTGGCTATAGCTCCGAGTCTTCATTTAATAAAGCATTTAAAAAGTATGCCTCTACGACCCCATTAGAATATCGTAGAAGGAGTCGACGTAAAGTAAATTGATAGTTTAGATTTTTAGTGAATCGAGTTTTCTTAGTAAAAAGAAATTAATTAGCTGCAAAAGCTTAAACTATATATGTTAAACGCATATTATCCTAAAAGTTAACTACACTTTCAAGTGCTTCGTCGGTATCTTTATGTATAAAGTTGGCTTGGTAACGTATTGTGGATAACCCGGTAAAAGTGAACCACCTGTTCCGGATTAAAGTGAGCAGGGTAAAACAAGTGTTAAAATTCGATTCATTTGTGGTTTAAAATTAGTAATTTTTCTTTAATTTTTTTCTCATAGACTCCCCTTTAAGATTAATTCTATGAGCGGAGTGTACAATTCTATCTAAAATAGCATCAGCAATAGTTCCACCAGTCGTTAGAATATGTATCATCTTTTTATTTTTGAAATAACGAGTCCCTGATTCAACTTCTTTGCGTTTGAATCTTCAATAGCCATAGCAATTGCTTTTTCCATTAAATTTTTGACCGCGTCATTTTTAAAATCTGCTTCTGTTTCGATAGGAATATGACGAATCAATTTTCCAGTTCCCTGAAGTATTCTATTTGGGTCTTCAAGTAACGTCCCTTTGTTAAATCCAAGATTCAAATGGTTGGTATATATAGGAATCATACAAAAAGCATCGGACATTTTTTCGGAAACAGAATAAAGCGATGTTAGTGCGTGGGTATGGTATAAAAGCTCATTGCTTTGAGCGTTTATAGAAAGCAAAAACTCTCTCAAATCAAGATATAAATCAATTATTTTTTGCTCTTTATATTTTAGGTAAAACAAAAAATCGGGATGCACTTCTCTTTTACTTGTCATAATAGTTTATTTGGCATTACTGTCATATTGGACAGCACAAACTAGATTTCCTTCAGTATCTAGAAATTTAGTGAGCCAACCAACGTAAGGTATCGCTGTTTTTGGCATCAATATTTTACCATTGTTCACAATGACTGCTTCAATTGTGGTATCAACATTTTCAACTTCAATTGAGCACTCAAAGCCAATAATTTTCTCTTTTAGTGGACTATATTTTCTTGATTGAAGAGCCCCTATTAATTCCGCATCTTTGTTTGAGCTATCTTTTATTTGTGGAAAATCGGACTGTCCGTAGCTGTTAAATTCCCACCCAAATAAATTTGAATAAAATGCTTTAGCTCTATCCATATCATCAATATAAACGGCAAAATGTTTTAATTTACTTGTCATTGTTTTTCTTTTTAATTGGTACATACATATTTTCTTCAGAATTTGGGTCATTATTCTTATAATTATGTCCCATTACCTGAAAATGAGGTCTATCGTCGAGTGAATAATCAGAATTTGGTAACCAAACTTTAAAAATATATTGAAATAAGCTTTCAGCATCAGTTCCTTTTAGTAGAAACACAGCGTAGAGCCCATTAGATAATGTAAATGATTCCATCCCCTTTGGAATACCATTAAAATCGGTAACTTCAGTTACTGCCCACATTACAAATTCTGTATGTTGTTTATCAATATTAAAGTTTGCGTTTTCATAAACTTGCATGGCTATAACTTCCGTAGTTGAAACATTCAGAATCTCTTTCTTTCTTGGCATAAAGCGTTTCCATAATTGGATTATTTTCGCATAGTCAAAAGACATTTTTGAGTTTAATCCAACCAACTTCTTTTTGGAAAGATCTTCTATTTTTGGCTGTATATTATTATTCATTCTCTCTAACTGTATTCATAATACTTGATTTCCATTAATTACCTCCCCTTGGTTTTTTTATTGAGCTGTGACCAATTAAAAATTTCCATGATTCATTTTCCTTAATTGTTAAGATTGTCATCGCTCCATCAAGTGTGAAATTAAACCCTGAGTTTAACTCTATTTTTTCTACATATTCTAAATAGAGGGACACTAAATTTGAATCAACAATTTGTATATCCTTTTTAGAAATTTTTAAATCCACGGCTTTGACTGTCGGATAAAATTCCTCAATCCCATCAAGCAATGATTGCCGATTTGGATATTGCATAACCCCGTCTTCTACCCAAGAGAAACGTTTGTCCCTAGAAAAATAATAATCAATCCCCTTAAGTCCTTTTGTGTTAACCTGATTCTCATAAGCCAACAACATTTCTTCAACCTCTTTTTTGATAGCTGCTGAGTCTATAGAAGGCTTCTCTGAACAAGAGAGAGACATTAGAATAATTGAAAATATTAACGCTGCTCTTTTCATATGTCAATAGTTTTGAATGGTTTGTTTGAATCCCAATTTTTTAATATCTCGGTTCTAAATGTGTAGAAGTTTGTATTCTCACAGGAAATTATCTTGAGATCTTTTTCGTATTTTTTAATAGTGCCCGGTGCCACTCCCAGTAATTCTTTATATGAACGATTCATATGCGAAGCATCCCAGAATCCAACATCATAAGCGGTATTGGTTATTTGCTTGCCCTTCAGAACTAGATTTAGTGAATTGATAACTTTTATCCATAGCATAAAGCTTTGAATTGGTTGACCCACTTGCCTTTTAAACAAATACCTTAACCTGCTTTCAGAAAGGCAAACATGATTCGCTACATCTTTTACTTTAATCTGCTCCATTTGGTGATTGCTAATAAATGAAATAGCTTCTGTAATACGATGATCCTTATTTATTGTCTTATCAAAATCTATAAGGTGCTCTATAATGGTAAGAAATCCTTTAAAAATCACATCGCAATTATTGACAACTAGTAGGCGTTTAAAAAAAGCAGTGCTAATTTTACCAATGTCAGAATTGCTTAAATCATTAATATCCTTATCGAACAAATATTTTTTTTCCAATTTTTGTGCATACTCACTATCTTTATCGAGATAGATAAATAACTGAATACTATTGTTACTATCCAATTGATGTAAATGAGATGCTCTGATGATAGCGGTAGAGAACATTTTCCATTCGGTTGATTTATCTTTCAATCGAAATTTTTTATCTATGTCGAAAGCTAACTGGAGTGTTCCATGTCGATGAGGACTTGTGTCAAAAGAAGTGCCCCAAAAAGCACTCATGCCATTCCATAAGTAAAGTGCTGAAGTAACTCCAGTGTTCCCTTTTATATTTTCAGAATCTTCGATATAATTGATTTTAATTCACAATCAAAACTACAAAACAGGATATCCAATATATTGTATAATATGACTGTTTTTAAGTACGTTTATATTTATCTATTAAAGCATTAATTAGAACATCTTTTTTCAATCCCAAATCTGTGGTCTATTAACTCCAATGGTTCTTAGATAGCTTAATAATTGCCCTGTATGAACCGATTCATGGTAGGCAATCCGATTAAGATAATCTCCGAGTTTTTTGCTTTGACCAACTTCGCTTCTCTCAATTTTTATTTTTTCCAAGTCTAGCTCATTTAAGTTACCTATCATTTTAATAAAATCCTGTCGATATTGCTCAGCTATTTTAAGTTCATTCTCTAAAGTCGCATATTCTAATCCTTTCCAGGGAGATACATAGTCACCTAAATTGCCTCGATTCTCTATTATTTTATGAAATAGGTGCTCTCCTTCCAAAACATGTCTTACCATTTCAATAATTGTAAAAGCACCCTTATCTGGTCGCCATTGTAAATAATCAACTGGTACTCCTTTCCATAATTTTATGCTTCGCCTTCTTATTTCAGAAAAGTTTAATAGAATGATTTGAATTGGATTCATGGATTTTATAATTTTAAGTTTACAATTAATTCAAATCTTCTTTATTTAGTTGTGATAAGAGTTCAGAAGTGACCTCAACTATAGCTTCATACATATCACTTTGAAGTTCGAATAATTTCAAGCTTTCAACCATAGAATTGTTGAGTATTCTGAATTGATTTGAACTCAGATTTTGTTTCCAATATTTGGTGTCCTGATGTTCTTTTTTTGAAAGTCCATTTAGGTATACCAAATCAAAATTCTTTTTTATTTCTTGTTCGTATAAGGCTACATCTTGAATAGTTTGAGTCTCATAAAAGACATACCGATCATGTGTGTTTTTGAGTTTAAGTATAGAAGCTTTCTTTTGTTTAGAGAAAAGAGATAGATTTCCTGTGGTAATTAAATCATCAATGGTATATACGCTTGTGTAAAAGGCTATTTTTGTAGAAATGACACTATCTAATTTATTATGAAGGATATCCAAATTAGGATTTTCTGAATTATAATAGTTAAGGTAATTTTCAATTGATTTTTTTTTGATACTATTACGACTATCCAGATTCTTTAAATGAGCTATATCATTTTCAAGCTCGTTTATAAGACTAACTTCATAGATTTCCCGCTGGATCTCTTTCTTTCTCGTTTCATTCCAATTATTAATCTGAACTGCAATTAAAATACCAAACACAACAAGAAAAATTTCTCCAAGAGCATATATCAAATATTTGCTGAATTTATTTTCACTTAGTAGGAACTGTCTATTTTTTTTAAAGAATTTTAGCATTGCACAATTGGTTTTATATTAGTTTTATTCATTCACAGGATATGGTTCACCCTCAAATTTTTGATCATGATAACCCTTTAGGCCAACATCTATTGAAAGCTGGCTTTGAAAATTTCTGTTTTCTTTTAAACAGTTAAGAATATATTCGAAATCATATTTTGGTTTCCAACCGAGTTCCTTTCTTGCCTTATCATTTATATAGACTCTATTAATTTTTGGAAACATTTTCCAGTTTAATTTTTCATATATATCTTCATATTCAGGATATAATTTTTTAACTACCGAAGGTGCATTTAAATGTAATTTTTCCAAGTCTTTTTTGGTAAAAGGAGAAGTAGCACTAATAATATATTTACCAAACCCTATTTCTTCACATTTTTCAATCGCAAGTATATGAGCCGAAACTACATCTCCTATATCTACTCGTCTATATAGAAATTCATTGGCTTTGCTATTATGGCTTTCATATAATTGTCTTACCTCTTTTTTATCGTCATCTTCAGGAAAGAATCTCGATGTTTTTAATATCAAACAGGGTAATTTGTGATTTCGATAAAATAGTTGACAAAGGTCTTCAGCAGCAGTTTTTGTTACACCATATATATTCTTAGGTAGGGGTTGAATTTTCTCAGTAATCCAGTTTGCAGGTTCATTAATTTTGGGTGTGAGAGCATCTCCATAGGTACTGGTTGTGCTTGTGAATATAAAAGACTTAACACCGTGTTTTTTTGCTTCTTGTAGTAAATTAAGAGTCCCCATTAAATTAGTATCAACAAAATCTTTATAGCTATGAGTAGCTACATGAGGTTTGTGTAATGTGGCGGTATGAATAATGGCATTAACACCTATCATGCATTCTTTTACAAATTCTCTATCAGTTATAGAACCCACATGGGTAGTATATTTAGATGGCTTGATATCAATACTCACAAAAGTGTGATTAGTTTTATTTATTTCTCTAACTAATGCTTCTCCTAAATGTCCACTACTTCCTGTAATTAATATTTTCACTTGATTTTTTTATTTTAAATATTACTATCATGCTATATTCACCAATCATATGATTAATTGCTCCTCCATACGATCTGTTGCCAATGCAGGTGTAAGAGAAAAACCAGAAATTTTGTCTCTCAATTCTTTAGACATCTTTATATCTAAAGAAGCCAAGGCTGGCATTAATTGTTCTACATCGCGAGCTCCGATAATTGGGGCCGTAATTTCCAAATGAGAATTTACCCAAGCAATTGCAAGGCTAACAGAATTATAGTTATTTGATATGGCGAATTCAACGAATCGCTTTGTTGTCTCTATGTTAATTTTCTGTTCATATCTTTTTTGATACATTTCACTCGAATAAAATCGACCTTTTTGCTCTGTATCTTTTATAAGATACTTGCCGGTTAACATACCTCCAGCCAATGGACTATAGGATGTAACTCCAATATTCTCACTTTTCGACATTGGTAAAATTTCCGATTCACATTGTCTTTTTAGTAAATTATACATGGGTTGAATACAAGTAATTGAAGCATAACCAAATTGTTCTGTAATAGCTATCGCCTTCATAACCTGCCAGGCAGCGAAATTGCTTAAACCAACATAATTTACCTTCCCTTGTTTAACAAAATCATTTAGGGTAGATAGACTTTCTTCAAGAGGAGTTTCTTCATCAAAACTATGTAGGTAATAAATATCGATATAATCAGTATTTAGTCTCTTTAAACTTTTTTCAAGCTCACGAGTCAAATGTATTCTACTTAAACCTTTATCGTGAATATTGTTCCCTGTAGGATAATATGCCTTTGTAGTTATAATTACCTCTTCACGGTGTTCATGGATTAGCTCACCGAGTATTTTTTCAGATTCTCCTTCAGCATATACATTAGCACTGTCAAAAAAATTAATGCCTTTATCTCTTGACAATGCATACATTTTCTTGGACATAGTTCTATCTGCACCATCCCCAAAAGTCATTGTTCCTAAACACAATGAAGAGACTTTTAGCCCTGAATCTCCTAAGTTTTTATATTCCATTTTCCTGCTTTTTATTATTTAGAACTGTAATAATTGATTCTTTGAAAGCTGATATGAACTTTTGTTTTTTAACTTCTTCCAAAGCTTCTATTGATAAAAAGGGATTTAAATCTTCAAGTTCAACCAATAATAATTTACCACTCTTAAGACGACAGGCATCAACACGTTGTATACCATGATTTATATTGTTCCACTTAATAAATTTATTAGCAAACTCTAAATCTTGTTTTGTGGTAGTATACTCTTTTAAATCCCATCTTTTGGTCTTATCTGGGGCGTAGAGTGCATATTGAAATTCATGATCTATAAAATAAAAAGAGACTTCATATATGAAATCTATGAATGGCTGAATAATATAATCTTGAATATTCTCATTAATCAATTCTTTATATGTTAGCGACTTCATACCAATAGAATCAGCACCATTCTTAAGTTTTAACATATATTTTTCTGATGGGGGTAATAATCCTATATCATTAAAAGATTCTACTGTTGGAATCACAGGATATTGCAGAGTTGTTAAATCTAATAAATGTTGTTTCCCTAGCATATCCGCTTTGCCAATCATCTCATTATATGTAACTACAGAGTTTGAATTTGCTCGTGACACAAAATCTTCGAAACATTGCTTGTAGTACATTACTGACCCCGTATTTCTGAAAATCACTATATCAACTAACTTTTCATAATTCTTGGAGTCTAAGGGATGACAAATCAATATTTCAAAATCATCTTTTAATTGAGAGATAATATATAAATCCTCCTTATAGTATTCTCTTCCATTTGCTGGGTAGAAGAAATCTGTTAGATATAATATTGAATTTTTATGAACGTTCATTTACATTTTGCACCTATAATTATTTTCTATTTCGTTTTGTTCATTTTCCGTTTATTGAACCTATTAACTTTATCTCTGTTGCCACAATCTTCCATTACACACCATTTTCTACTTAAATTTTTACTAGTATCATAGAATAACCACTCACAGGACGTACATTTCTTAATTCTCTTAATATCCATTTGAGTTAATCCATGGATTGTTGCATTATAAATTTCATGAACTACTCTTTCGAAAAATGAAAGACTATTGTCGTGAGAAAAAATGAACCTGCCATCATCAAATTTAATTTCTCTCCGACCTATTCTTTGTTTGGTTAGCTCATTCAAAAATTTTAAATCCTCATTTTTTGGAGATTCATTGTCTACAATTGAAGAAAACAATCTATAAATTACATCTCTAAACTCTTTAAGAAAGGTGATTTTTGTGCTTGCTTTATCAATATTCTGATCCATTTCTTTGCGAAGCAACTCTGCTTCAGATGAATTCAATACTTTGACAATCTGACACCACGCTTCAAAATTCTCTATCGTGTCAAGCCACTCGTGAGGTTTTGGTCTATTTCTGTAACTAATAGTATTAGAAAAATCAAAACAAAGCGCTCCGCCAATTACTTTATAGGTTCCTTTATAATTTCCCGAATCTAATTTTATACTTTTAACCATCTAAATACATTTTATAGGTTAAAAGTATAAAAAATTATTGACTTACTAAAATGAGGTAGCTATAGAGATGTATCAAACATTCTATTTTAAGGCAATTGAATAAGTATAAGATTCAACTGAAATAGAAGCTATTAGTCTACTTTGGATTTCTTCATAATTAAACCAATAATTAATGTAATGAATAATCCTAAAAAAGAAGTAGTTATAAACTCAATTATAGACATTACCCAAGCTTGCATCATTCCTTTACCATCCTCTATTTTCATAGGCACGTCTGGATGATGTATTTTGAATAATTCAACAGTTTCTTTAATAAAATCTGGTTCAATTACCGTTATAAGTATATATCGAAAAACACCCATAATCACTCCTGTAATTAACGATATACCAAATCCAATTTTTATTGCTTTGGCATAGGACATGAAACCATTATTTGCATTCTTATAGGTTATAAATCCATATATAAGAATAACTACTGTTATGATAATGTTTAAAAGACTAACCCACCAAGGAGTATCAATATAATTATTCATTGCATAAGAAATACCAAAAACAGCAAAGCTTAAAATAGTAAGGAACAAACCATATTTAATGATAATTTGTTTTATTGACGCACTTTTATTTTCCATATTATTAAACTAAACGTTATTACTTATTTTCTTTGGTTTCATTGGTATTAGAAATGCAGCTAAAAGCATAATAATGCCACCATAAATTAAAAACCAATGTTCTGAATTGGGTAGATTTGAGAAAGGCCTAAATCCTGTAATTATTAGTGCATTTGCAATTGCTATCCAATATATTCTTCTCTTAAACTTCGTTTTTATACTTTTTCGAATGTCCATAATTTTATTTTTTAGTATAAACTTTAGTTAAAAAATCAATTACGGCAGTCCAATATTCTTCTGCTCCTTTTTGACCTGTCCAAAGTGCTCGTGAGCCATGAAAACCATTTGATTTTGGGATAAATTGTAGTTGATTTTGTTTCAGTTTAGAATTATCAACTAACGTTTTTAGGGTTTCGACTTCTTGTTTTGATGATGTTACGAGGAAAGGCTTTCCAATTTTTGAAAACACAGTAGCTAATGATTCCTTTGTGTCACCAAAATAATCACCAGGACTAAAAGAAATGGAAGCATTTACCTTATCATTCTTTAAAGACTCGAACAGAACTAAACTTGAAGAATATGAGCTTCCCCAAATGGTTATTTTCTTGTTATATTTTTTGTGTAAAAAGTTAATTGCGGCATCGATATCTTGTTGTACATCTGTAAAATCAGTTGCCAATTCTTTTTCTTTAGCCCGTTGAAAGGTATTATTAGATTTCCCTGCAAAATCACCTCCTGAACGTTGGTCGATGGCAAGACAATTATAACCCAACTCGTTTAGTTTAGGTGCAATATCTGCGTATTCAAACTTATTATAGCCCGCCTGATGACACAATAAAATAACTGGCTTATCCTTATCAACTTCATATAAATTACCAGCTATTAAAAGACCGTCATTTGACTTAAATTCTATTTCCTTGTAAGGGTGTTTTTTTGCTAATTCCCCTATAACTGGCTGTTGTACACTTTGCTTCATTTGCTTTTGCGCTTCCATCTCTTGTTTGATAAGGTTTTCAATCAATTCGATTCTAACAATTTTCCCTGTTTCATCAAAATAGATAAATGATTCACTAACCCCAAGTGCTTCAAAATCGTACTTTACTTTTGCTTTTCCATTCTCATTTTTGAGAACCGTCATGCTAATCAGTTTTGGAAGTTGTTTGACTATATTATTTATTACGGTCGGTGTATTAGCAACTGGTATAGGATCGAACTTTAACTCAGGACTTAAATGCTGATTTAAGGCAGTCACATCCTTTTCAGTGAGGCTTTTTGCAAAAGCACCTACTTGCTTTGAATAATCTTGAGCTACAACACTTATACTAGTGCAAAGAGCAATTATTAGAATTGATACTGTTTTTGAAGTTTTACCACTAAGTTTTTTCAATAAAAACGGAATGGACATTAAAAATGCACCTAACAAGAACAGATAGCTGGGAAGATTTTCTTCTACAAAATGACCAACCTGCAATACCCCGAAAATTTTTGAGATTATGATTGCAGCTCCAGAAATAATTAATAGGATTCCTGTTTTTTGAATTGTTTTGTAATCTTTAAATCGTTTGGAATTTTTCATACTATTATTTTTTTGTTTTCAAATAGTATGTTACAAGATGGCCGTAAGAATTACACTTTTATAAATTTATTTTGAGAATTGCTGATTTCATGTGGGTTTATAGTAAAAAGTATTCTTCGGAAAAATTAGTTCTTCGCGCTATTGATCAATACTTCAGTTTCAGCTTTATATTTTTGCAACAGAAGCTATGCCGTGTGATATGGATGGAAGTAGAGCGATACTTTTGTGTTTGATAAATTTATGAGTTTTGCAAAATTCTATTTTAAATCTTCTATAGATCTGAGCAAATCTTCATACGTAATTTAGTAAGGTTTTGGTCTTTTATCAATTATTCCCTTACCTAAAGCAGATAGCTTGTTCATTAATGAGGTTTGTTTACAAAATTTAAATAGCACTTGAAATATTAAACTTATTCTTGTGGTTGTTAAGTGTTATTGATTTTTTTTACCATTGTTATATCACACCTTGGCGAGATTGGTTTTTGGTCTGTAATTTCAAATCCAAAACTAGCATAAAGGTTTTGTGCAGAAATCATTAAAATAGATGTTTCAAGAACAATAGTTGAGGCTCCCTTTTTTAAGGCAATTTCAATTAATCTAATCAAGATTTCTTTGCCATATCCATTTCTTCGATGTAATTTATGTACATACATTTTTCTGATTTTAAAGCACCTCTCACTGATTTTTTTTAATGCCCCTGTGGCAATTATAGTATCGGTGTTATCTTCTATTATCAAAAATGCCCCTTCGTTATCAAGGTATTCTTTTTTCAAATTCATTAAATCCGATTCGGATGTATCTGGAGAGAACTCGAACCTGAATTCTTTCAGCACAGTTTTAACCAACCGAATGATTTTATCGGTGTCTTTATGAGTTGCGTTGCGAATGTTCATTTTCTTCGATGTCTTCTAGATTGGATTTCAAATGATTCAAGTAATTTCCAAACTTAATTTTCTGCTCATAGCGGTTCATAAAAAATGACAAAACAATGCCTAAGACTACTATCAAAACTGTCATTAAAACAATTTCAACCGTATCTGTAAAGATTTCCTTTTTATTATTGATAATATAGAATATCCACCCTAATGCCAAAGAATTGAATACAACGCCAGAATAGATATTAAGCTTTATTGTTTTGTCCATAATGTCGATAAACTTCTTTAATGATTCCTTTACGCTGACCGCTTTGGTCTCAAAATGTTTTATCTTAAGAAATGCCCTAAAATTCCATGAAAGCATTCCAGCTAAAAAAATAATTACAGTGGCCAAGAAAGCTCGAATGTCCGAAAGGCTGAAAATGCCTTCGTAAAAAGTTATTTTCTCAGGTTCTATAAAAGAGCCCACCAATACACCAACGCAAAGAATCAAGGAAAGACCCCCCAAGAAAAATTTCAAGAACATTACTCGTTTTATTTTGGTCAGCACCGTTTTTGAATCTTTCTTTATGGATTTGGCAACTACGAATTCATCCACATGCTCTTTCGAAATGGTTTTCTCTATTACCACATCCCAAACTGATTTTAATTCTAATAGTTCCATTCTAATTTTTATTTATATTTTTTGAAAGCTTTGTTTTTATCCGATTCATTTTTACACGAACATAATTTTGTGAGATACCCACAATTTCTGCAATTTCTTCATTGCTTTTTTCGTCTAAATGTAACATCACAATAGCTTTCTCTACGTCGTTTAGGTTTGCGATTGCCTGATGCATTAACCCCATTTTTTCATCTTGAAATTCTTTTGAGTTTCCTTCCAAAGACTCTTTAAATATATTTGTCTGAAAGAATAATTGTCGCTTTTTCTTTGCTTTCCTAAAGTCCTGAATAGCAACATTGATTGCCACACGATACATCCAGGTTGAAAATTTAGAATCTCCTCTAAAAGATGGATATGATTTCCATAACTGGATTAATATTTCCTGAAACAAATCTTTTCTGTATTCTTCGTTATCGCAGTACATCCTACATACTTTGTGGATGATACCCTGTGATTCCTTAACACGTTTTGAAAATTCTTGTTCTTGATTTGTTGTTTTCAATATTGAGTAGGTCTTTTTTATTTACATATATAATTTTAAAAGTTAGGAGCATTCTCAAATACACCAGACTAATTAATCTCGTTAGTGAATATTTATTCTTGATAATTACAGTTATCACGGATTTTTTTACTTTTAGGATTAGTCATTTTATGAAAATAGACTTTGCATTACGATAAATTACACTAAAAATTCACGACACTATCTAAAGCATCATCAGCATCTTTATGTATAAAGTTGGCTTGGTAGCTTATGGTTGTTTTTAAATCGCTGTGTCGGTAGAGTTTTTGAAGCATTTTAATTGGGATTTTATCTTCAGATAGATTTCCAAAACTATGACGTGCAATGTGCATTGTCACTTTCTTCTTAACTTTTGCTTTCTTGGCTACTTCAACTAGGTATTTGTTGAATTTTTTTGTGGCTGTTTTGGTTTTAGCATAAACGTCCTTGGCATTTTTAAGGTCAGCCTTTTTCAGTTCTGGAAAGACAAAATCTTCATCACCTCGCTTGTTATTCCTATAATAGTCTAAGATGGATAATGCTTTTTCGGGAATTTTAAGAGAAAGCAATTTTGAATTTTTATTCATTCTGTAGTGTAATCTTTCGTCATAAATATCAGACCACCTTATTTCAAGAACATCCGCAGCTCTAATACCTGCAAAATAAAAACTGAATAACCAAACATTACGAGCGTGAGTTTCACTAGGAGTGAGGTTTTTTACGGTTTCGAACGCTACTATATCTTGCTTATTGAGCCCTATTTTTTCAGTTTCTGGAAACTTAATTCTAATCTTATCAGAACCGAAAGGGTAGAGTTTTCTATCTACTAAGCCCATTTTTATCGCCCTATTATAGATAGTTCTAATAACTACAAGGTTGTTTACTATTGACCTTTCTGAGAGATTAAATTCTTTTTTCAAATAGATTTTAAATTTCCTCAAAAATGGCTCGTTAATTTCGGGAAAGGTTAATTGCTTAGATTTATTAAAATTTATGACGTGATTTACACGGACTTTATCTGCGGAAAGTTGGGCAAGTTTATTGTTTGCTTCAAGTTCAAAAAGAAAATCACTTGCAACTTCATAAAAGGTACTTGATTTAGAGTCAGAATATAGAGACTCTTTAATCTGATTTGCCGAGTAGTCTTTTTTCTCGGATTGCAAATCAACAAGCGCTTTATTCACTTCTAACAGTTTTGTTGCTAACAAATTATTCAATCTAACCGAATTGGGATTCGACTTCTTGACTCTTAGTTTATTTTCGTCCCAATCCTTCAAATCAATATAATGACCTATGTAGTGATATGTGGATTTCCGATTTTTAGTAATTCGTATTGCTAAAGGGTATAGCCCCTCTTTATTCACCTTTTTTCTTACCACAATTTTTGCATTCGATGCCATACCTTTAAAATTAAGGTTGTAAAGGTAAACATTTTTGGTACAACATAGGTACAACAAATAATGATTTTAGATGCTATCAAATAGAATCAATTAAAATTAAATTATTGTTAATCAATTGATTATAAGTATAATTAATATATTTTGATGTTAAAATCGTTGGATTCAAAATCCAGTGACTTCGGTCGTGTGGGTTCGATTCCCACCTCGAGTACTAGAAACCCTGATAAGCATCTGTTTATCAGGGTTTTTTGTTGTAATAGCTACAAAAGATCATAGTATTTTATACATTTAATTACACATTTTAAGCTATTTTTTCTTTATAATCCCAAAATCGTTCTCTGCTTTTCAAATTTTAAATGGTCGTACCACATTTTGATATTCCTTTACTTTTAAACTTAATTGTTTTTCCAGCTTCGCTACCCTTGTTGTACAACAATTTTACTGCCAACTTCCTATTGTCGGAAATGTTATAGTCTGTCGATTTTGTACAACTATTTTGTCGGAAATATTAACAGATTTGCCGGACTTGTTCTAGCCTTGACATAGCATTGCCCGCTACCTTTGATACAACAAAATTAATAAACCTAGAGTATATTATGGTTGATGTTGTATTAAGCGTTTTGAAAGATAAACTCAATGAATATTTTAAAAATGTAGTTGGTACTACAGAGTCTAATTTAATAGAGTTTATTAGTACCACTAGTAATGACCCCGTTTCCTTTACCAATGATAAAATCACGCCATTTTTAATAAATATTTCAGAAGATAGAAAATTCAGAAATGCTGATCAATATTCTGGGATTATACGAGATGGAATAAGAACTCAAGCTAACCCAGAAATTAGAATTGAGCTTTTGATTCTTTTTGTGTCCAAGTTTAGTAAATATGATCAGGCACTTAAATTTTTATCCCATGTCATCAAGTTTTTTCAGGTCAATAGGATTTTTAATCCACTTAACTCCCCACAACTTTCTGATGAATGTATAGAGAAATTGGTTGTAGAATTAATTTCACTTCCCTTAGAAGAACAAAATCAAGTATGGCATTCTTTAAATACTTCCTATTTACCCTCTGTGTTGTATAGAGTTCGTCTACTATCATTTATCGATGAGCAAAGTGTAGAGTTTGTTGGAACTCCCCTGCAAGAGATCAATCTGGCAGTTGGAGAAAAATATCCTCTTCCAGAAATCACGGATCCTGAGGAGGAGGAGGAAAATAATATAATTAACCAAGCATAAGAAATAGCTGATAAAGCTGAGATAAAAACAAGATCATGAAGTATCAAGAATTCTTTTCTATTAGGATAGAACACTCCTATTTTTCAGGAGGAGCAGCCGATTTGGTACTCACTCCGGTATTAGAAACAGAGGAGCTTTTAAAAAAACGAGGATTGCTTCTTAAAAAAACGGCCAGAGGAATACGTTGCCTTGTTGGAATTGATGAAGAAAACAAGGGTTTTTCCGAAAAGATCCAGAATGATGTATTTGCTTTTTATGTTTTTCCTACTTCGGATACGGTTAGGGAATTCACGGATATGTCTGAGGTAAAAGAAGGTAAAATGATGTTTTTTACCAATGAAAACTTACGTAAAAATCAACTTGAGTTAGTTGCTGGAAAAATTGAACAGGAAGGTGCTTATCAGAGATTTCCTGCTTTAGCAAAAGTAGAAATTAAAGGAAGTGAAATGAATTCAGAAGGCGATGGTACGTTATTTACATACCAGGTTCAGTTTACTGCTACGGCTATAAAATGGAAGTATTATTTTATTTCTAATTCTGAAGATCCAATTATAACATTAGAATCTAGAGACGAGCAAATCAGTTTTAATGAAATGATCATTGACGAAAATAGCACAGATCAGATTATAACTTCCATACGATTAAATTTCCCCAATACCCAAATAAAGGCCTTTGAGTCTAAAGATTTGGTTCCCCATAGCAATAAACCTATAAAAAATATCAAACTGATCAAAAATGGTGATGTGCTTATGAGCCATTTATCAAATCCCAAAAAAGAACAAAACGGTGTTCAAATAATTAAAATTAAGTAAGAAAAGCATACCGAAATAATTACATCAATTTTCGGGAGTGCTCATTATAAACATTTAAAATTTTTAAAATATGTCTAAATTTTTAACACCAGATGTGTATACGGAGGAAGTACCTCTATTACCACAATCTGTAGCAGAAGTTTCCACAGCAGTACCTGCTTTTATTGGATATACTGAGAAAACCGAAAAAAACGGTGAAAGTATCAAAAACGTGGCCTATAGAATATCCACATTGTTGGAATTCAAAGAGGCTTTTGGAGGTGCTCAGCCAGCATCTTTTAAGGTCAATGTAAATGAAGAAGTTATAGAAAATGTTGAGGTCACAGCTCCACAGCATACATTATATCATGCAATAGATTTATATTTTAAGAATGGAGGAGGAGATTGTTATGTAATATCTGTAGGAAGTTATCAAGATGATTATAACAAAGAATCTTTTTTAGAAGGCTTAGATGTATTGAGTAAAGAAGATGAACCTACCTTGATTATGTTGGGTGAAGCCACTCAATTAGATCCGGTTGATTATCATGAGGTTTGCCAAACTGCCTTAAGTCAGTGCCAGGAATTAAAAGACAGGTTTTGCATTTTTGATATCCAAAATAAGAATGAAGGAGTTGCATCTTTTAGAAATGGAATCGGAACTAATCATCTAAAATATGGAGCGGCATATACACCGTATTTGCAAACGTCACTTACGTACAAATATCAAGAAGAGAGTGTTATCATTTCTGGTTCTTCAGGACAAGAAACCATTCAGTTAAAGGTTGAAGAAGCTATCAAAATAATATACAATGGATCTGCGCAGGATGAACCAAAAGCAACGATTAACAAAGGATCAGCCGGGACACCCTCTTTTAATAATACTGGAACCACTTTAACGATTACTAATGTAGGAGAGGGTATATCAGCCAACGAGGTGGTAGATGCCTGGAATACATTCGACGATAAAGGTGATTTTGACATTATTGTATTAGATGGAACAGCCACTGTAGAGTCCTTTACAGGAAGTCGTAATCTGACAACAACTGATGGAGATGGAGCGTCTTTAAGATTATCTGATATCAAAGGGTCTCAATCCGAATTATACAATAGAGTAGTAAGCGAAGTATCAAAACAACGGATCATCTTACCTCCTAGTGCAGCAGTAGCAGGTGCCTATGCAACTACGGATAGAGAAAGAGGCGTATGGAAAGCACCGGCAAATGTAAGTCTAAATGCGGTAATAGGGCCTGTAAAGAAAATAACGTCAAAAGATCAGGAACGATTGAATGTAGATTCCGATAATGGTAAATCCATCAATGCCATCCGCGGTTTTGTAGGTAAAGGAACCTTGGTATGGGGTGCTCGTACGCTGGACGGCAATGATAACGAATGGCGATATGTACCCGTAAGAAGATTGTTCAATATGATCGAGGAATCTACCAAAAAAGCATCTCAGTTTGCTGTTTTCGAATCCAATGATGCGGTAACTTGGTTAAAAGTAAAAGCAATGATCGAAAGCTTTTTATACGGAATATGGCAGCAAGGTGGTCTGGCAGGAGCCACAGAAGAACAAGCCTATTTTGTAAATATCGGATTAGGCAAAACCATGACACAAGAAGATATTCTCAATGGAAGAATGATCGCAGAAATAGGACTTGCCGCAGTACGTCCTGCTGAGTTTATCATTTTAAAATTCTCCCATAAACTACAGGAGGCCTAATCTATAGAGAAGAGATATATAATCATATAAAAAATAAGAAAAATGGCGTTAACAAAAGCACAAATAAAAACAGATTATCCATTACCTATTTATAATTATAGAGTAGATATTAATGGAGAGTCAATTAGTTTCTCTGAGGTATCAGGGCTAGAATTATCTTTCGAAACACATACCTATAAAGAAAGCTTTGCCACAGGAGGTAAAGTAGGACCTAATATTATGTATATGCCAGCGCAGATACAGCCAGTAAATATTTCTATGAAAAAGGGATTGGTAAAGGGAAAAAGTATTCCTATTTTTTATGATTGGATTAATGATATCCAACTCAACCAAATCGATAAAAGAGATATTGTAGTACATCTATTAGACGAAACTGGTAGTACAGTGGTAAGCTGGAAGGTCATCGATGCTTTTCCTACCAAACTTACAGCACCTTCTTTCGACGCTAGTTCTAACGATGTCGCTATAGAATCTCTGGATCTAATGGCATCTAGAGTCACAATGGAAGAAGCATAGTCGCTAAAGTAATTCGTAGCAAAATAGTAAAACAAGTAGTATTCTAATTTCATACTAGACCAACTCAGAAAGGTGTAGTGTTGATGTATATCTAAAAGATAGCAAATTGTGGCAGTTGACAAACAAAGAATTATAGAAAAGTATCCCCTACCTGTTTATAATTATCAGGTAACAATCAATGGGATTGAAATCATGTCTTTTGCAGAGATTTCAGGATTAGAAATTGATCATGATCATGTATTGTACAGACACGGTTTTAGCTGGGCTGTAGGGGATCATTTGATTCGAGGTCAACGAAAACCGATTAATATCACATTAAAAAGAGGGATCGTCAAGCGTCGCAGTGATCTGTATGACTGGATCAAGTCTGGAGAAAAAAAAGATATCAGAATAGAACTATGTGATGAAACTGGGATGGGCATCGTAATTTGGGAGGTTTCCCGAGCATTACCTTTCAAATTAGATGCACCATCATTCAGTGCAAGTGCGAGTGAAATCGCCTTCGAAAGCCTGAATTTGATCGCACATGATTTAAGAATAAAACACACTTAAGAATTCGTATATGTTAGATGTTTTAAAAGCAATCAATTTCGCAGACAGAGAACCCACATTATCCCACAGATTTGGAGTATTTTTTTTGGCAGGTGGGATAGTTCCCAATCCTATTGATCTTAGGTTTCAAAAGGTCAGTGGTATCAGCACAGATGTACAGTTAGAAACTATAAATGAAGGAGGAGAAAATTTGCATGCACATCGGATGCCAAAAATGATGAGTTACAATAATTTGGTATTAGAAAGAGGCTATGTAGCGAGTGCAATCCCTTCTCCGTTAAACTTAGAATTCAATGCTTCATTTTCGCTATTTAAGTTTAACCCTTCTGATGTATTAGTCACATTATTTAATGAAGAAGGAATCCCGATCGGAGGATGGTTATTTGTAAAAGCCTATCCTGTAAAATGGTCTGTGTCGAATCTGGATGCGCAATCCAATTCGGTAGCTATTGATACTATGGAGTTGGCCTATACGCGATTTCAAATTTTAAGAATATAAAAATGGCTGTTGAGATCAAAGAAATTGTGATTAGAGCTGTCGTATCAGATACGCAGCAATCCGAAATTGCTTCCAAGGAGGATTCCGGAATGGAGCAAAACATTTTGGTACAGGAATGTGTACATCAGGTATTAAAGATATTAAAAAAGAAAAATCTTAGATAGATATGTCGGTATTAGATAGCTTAAATCCATTTAAACTCCAAAAACTCAAGATTACTTCTTATGATAAGAAGGAAAGAAAAGATCCAAGTAAGGAGTTCGAGGTGATGTTTAACCCAGAATCTGTACAACGAAATTTTACGAATAAGTATACTAAACAGCCAAGTAATCCTCAAAACGAGGATACAGTTAAGTTTACGAATAGTGCACGATCTACTGTAAGAATGAAGTTAATTTTTGATGGAACCAATGTACATCAATACGGAGCAGAAACAGCATTTAGAATACTACGAGGTTCTCAAACCAATGTAACAGAGCGGATCGATGATTTTTTAACTAACATTGTAAAAATCAAGGGTAAAATCCATGAACCTCCTTTTCTGATATTGAGTTGGGGACAAACACTTGATTTTAATTGTAGGCTCAATGATTTGGATATTAATTACACCATGTTTGCTAGAAGCGGTGATCCATTACGAGCAGAGTTAAATGTTTCCTTTATAGAAGATGATGCGCTTGATGAACAAATAGCAAAATTAGATTTACAATCTCCTGATTTAACACATTATCGAATAGTAAAAGCAGGTGATCAATTGCCATTAATGTGTCAGGATATATATGGATCACCTATGTATTATCCCCTAATAGCAAGTGTTAATAAACTAAGGAGTTTTAGGAATCTTACACCAGGACAAGAAATTTATTTTCCTCCAATTGAAAAATAAAATATGGCATCAACAGTAGTAACAAATACCATCAAAAGCAACGGCAAAACCCTTCAGTTGGGAACGTATCAATTGATGTCTTTAGATACCAATAAAGAGTTCAATAAAATACCAATGGCCGAGCTCAAACTATATGATGGTTGCATAGCGAAACAAAAGTTCGAAATACTGGATGGAGATGCTTTTTTACCGGGATCCCTGATAGAAATCTTTATGCGATATGAAGGGAAAAACACCACTGAAGAAAAGATTTTTGAAGGTATTGTCATTAATCAAGAAATAGAAAGATCTCATTATCAATCAGAGCTAACCATAGAGCTTTGTGATCCTTGTATTAAAATGACCAGCTTACGAAAAAGCAAAGTGTATAAAAATCTTACCGATAATGAGATCATAAAAGATCTTGTGGGAAAATACAAAGATTTAAAAGTAAAAGTAAAAGAAAATAATGACACCACACTTGTGCATTCGCAGATGGTACAATATTATGTATCGGATTGGGATTTTATGATCTCAAGAGCAGAAGCTAATGGGCAGTTAGTAGTAGTCGATGATGGTCAAGTCTCTGTGTTTACTCCTAGTATAAAGAACCCTGACCTGACCTTGACTTTTGGTATCGATTTAGCACATTTTGATTTAAAATTGAGTAGTCAGGGGCAATATGAGAAGATTCATACTTTTGGTTTAGACACTAAGAAAAAACAATTAGCATTAAGCCTTCCTAAAAAAGCCGAAGAACAAACGTTAGGAAGTATAGGGTATGATGTACCGATGCTATCGAATGTATCGGGGGCTACAGAAGCACAATTGATTCATCCGGTACCCACAGATCCTCTGGAGCTTCAATCCTGGTCCGATGCACAGCTTATAAAATCCAGACTTTCTGCAGTACAAGGAACCATTAGAATTGATGGAAATGGGAAGCTCAAGGTAGGACAGACGATAAAAATTGAAAATGTAAGTCGATTTAACGGAAATCATATCATCACAGGTGTTCGTAATACATTTGTTATAGGTTCGGGATGGTATACTCATCTACAAATTGGTATGGATGCAAACTGGTTTAGCGCTCAATCGGATATTATAGATACACAAGCTGCCGGATTGCTTCCAGGTGTAAATGGTTTGCAGGTTGGTACTGTTTTAGGTCATATCGAAGATGCAGATCATGGCTTCAGGCTTCAGGTACATATACCGGCATTTCATCAAGAAGGAAAACCGACTGAGGTATTGGCGATGTTTACTTCGTTGGATGCAGGAGCAGATCACGGAATCTTTTTCCCGCCAGAAAAAGGAGATCGGGTGGTCGTAGGTTTTTTGAATGACGATCCCAGGCAAGCAATTGTATTGGGTGCAATGCATAGTAATAAAGTGCCTAATACAGTAAAGAAAAAAAACACCTACAAAGGAATTTTTACCAAGTCTAATTTTCAACTTCTTTTTGATGAAGAAAAAGAGACAGTAACCTTATCTACAGAAGACGCAGACCACGCAAATGAACAGACCATTTGTATCAATCAGAAAGAAAAGAAGATTAATCTAGAAGATGCTCACGGAAATATAATAGAGCTAGGCAAAGATGGTATCAAGCTGATGAGTGCTAAAGATTTTATGATAGATGTTAAGGGAGATCTCAGTATTAATGCTAAAGGGAAAATTAAAGTCAAAGGGAAAAAAGTGGATTTAATATAAGCATACATATGGATAAAAAGAATATACAACTGGAATTAACAGTGTCAGAAGCTAATGTAATACTAGCGGGACTAGGTGAACAACCCTATATCAAAGTAGCAGGGTTAATCGAAAAAATACAACAACAAGGAGCTTCGCAATTAAAATCGTACCAGTCTAATAATCTGGTTGCGCACAACGAAACATCCGAAATACTCTCAGAAGATGGATAATAAATTTTTAGGAAGTGGCTGGGCGTTCCCTCCTTCTTTTTCAGGAGGTGGTGCAGATGTTGGATTTACAGCAGGAGAAGAGGATATTAAGCAAAGTCTTCAGATTTTGTTATCTACTTCTTTAAATGAGCGGATGATGCATCCGGACTTTGGATGCGACCTTACGCAGTTTTTGTTCGAAGAATTAGATCAGCGATTTGCTAGTGAGTTGAGTAATATGGTATCCAGGGCTTTACTATTGTATGAACCAAGAATCCTAGTAGAAACAGTTACGATAACAGATATAGATCTAGAGAAAGGGATTGTGCATATATCGATCAATTATATAGTTAGAAGCACCAATAATCGCTTTAATCTAGTATATCCCTTCTATGTTAATGAAGCTGCTACTGTGGCATTTGATCTTTAAAAAGAAATTACAAAAAAAATGGATGCAATAATTATAGATGGTGATCAGGTCAATTTCCTTCCGGTATTTGGGAGTGCCTTGGTAAGTGTACAACCCGGAAAAATGATAGCTTCTGGAAAGACAACCATTAAAGGAAAAAAGGTTTGTGTAGCAGGTGATGAATCCAAAGTAGAGGTGACCAATTGTTCCTATGTGGCCCCTCCTTTTGTGATTCCGGGAACAGGAACCTTAACCATTAAAAAGTTAGCACCTGATCAGTTAACACAAAAAAATAAAAGTGGTAATAAAAGCATCGTGATCAAGGGAAACATGTTTATTGCAGAATTCAAAGTTACAGCTCAGGCAAAACAGCCACCTCCCACTAATGCACCGGATCCCGTACCTATGTATCCGGGACAAGGACAATTAATACCAGCAAATACAAAAATAATGGCCACTTAAACCTAGTAAAGTAGTAGAAACAATGACTCACATTCAAAATTCAGATAATATACTTCTTAGAGATGGAACCAGTCAGCAAGATCGCAATACAGATGCGATTCGTCCTGATTATGTAGCGATAGAAGATCGTAGTATTGAAGAACTGATTACCGAAGCACAACGTATAGCCAAAGAGCTTCAGTTTTTTGATACACAAAACAGGCCTACTACTACTTGGGAGTCTTTTTTAATTGACGATCCGCAAACATTTAACCAAAATTCTCCGGAAGGAAGAAGGATTCAACAAAAACGGTGGGCTGATCTATTAGCTGCATATGTAGAAAATCCTGAACGTTTTTATAATGATTCAGAAAAGAAAGCCAAACTATCCAAACCTCACGTATCACTATTTATGACTTTCTTAAAGTTATTAAATCACGTGAAATCCAAAATGAATGGACTTACAGAAAGACATCTTGATTTTTATTTTAGAGAACGTCTTGGATTGAGTACAAAAGAGGCGGTGCCGGATGTGGTCAATGTATTATTAGAGTTAGAAGAGAATACTGAATACCTAGAAGTAAACAAGGGAATTGTATTAGAGGCCGGAGAAGACGCTTCGGGTAATCAATTGCAGTACATCACTAATGAAGATACAGTAATTAGCAAGGCTCAAATCACACAACTTAAAAATGTTTTTGTAACAAAGGAGTTTCTTACCATCCAAAATACACATCAAGAACGTGGTAAAACCAAGGATGCAGCCTTTATCGATATGATAGAAATGGCCTTGGGACACCCGAATCCTGGAGATGCCCTTCCGGACTTTCCAGGGAATCAGATTGGGGATATTTTTGAGCTGAATGAAGCAGTAAAAGAAGAGGATGCAGCTGCGATTTCCTATGTAACACAAGATCTATTTTTAAAAAGAAATGATTTTGATCTTATTTTTCTAAAACATCAAGAAGAAAAAGAGGGTATTCCTACAGATTGGCTGCCTGTATATGAGCTATTGGAAAAGGCTCATAAGAAAAAAATCATACATCAAAGAGAACAAAACCTTAGAGAATTACACGCTGTTGAAGGATTTGATGTAATGATGAGAAAAGTATATGGAAATCCAAATCCCGGAGATGTATTGCCCTTATATAATGGAGAAAAAGCTTTGTTAGAGCAGGTATTCGAAGATATACAGACTGCAGACGAAAAAGCAGAAAAAGCGTTAGAATATGTAATAGTAGACCTGCAATTAACGGAACTTGATTTTATACATATCATGCAAACTCAATCGGATCCTAAGGCTTCTGAAGAAGATAAGGATAAAGTATATCGTATTCTAGAATTCGCTGAGCGCCAGATACGATCGATCTCTATTTTTCAACCTAGCATAGAAAAGTTATCAGATATTTATGCAACAGCGGATGCCAAAGAATTTGTTTTTAGTAAATATGATGAAGAAGAAGAAAGTAAGCGATTTAAGACGTTTGGTAATAGACAATCTTCCATATCCGATCATTCCCTAAAACCATCTGAGGTTGGTTTTGCTATAAGTTCTCCCACCTTACTACTCCAAGATGGTAAACGTACTATTGAGATACTACTGGATCTGGGACAAGAAGATACAACTATAGAAAGCTTACAGTCGATTTTTGATAAAAACGATCCCTTTCAGACCTACCTTAGTAGTAATGAACAGTGGTTTACACCCAATAAAATAACCTATTCTTTAGGGGATTATGTTGGAGTAACTTCAGAAATTGCTTTAGATATTATAGTAAATGACACTACAATTACTAGTATCGATAATCAAAGCTTTGATATCACAGATGTTGGTAAATACATTGTAGATACCACCCAAAAAATATATAAAATCATAGGGATTAAGGATACTTCGATACTAGAGGTTCAAGAAGTAGGATTGATTGATGAGAATGTCGAGAAAGCACAAAAATATGCACCGGATCAGGTATATCTAAATTCCTTAAAAATAGCAATACAACTTCAGGATAATGATCCGCCAGTCACACCTTTTGGATCAGGATCTTCTTCTTTTGTAGCATCAGAGCATCCAACACTGGTATGTACACTACATCATTTTTTAGAAGAAGAAAAAGGAGAAGAGCGCTATCGAAGTAATTATCAACATTTAATAAACCTTGGATTACAAAAAGCACATATTCGGGTAGATGTGCAAGGAATGCAACAAAGTATCTTACAAAACGATCAAAATACTATTGACACCAAAAAACCTTTTGAGCCCTTTGGGTTCCAGCCCGAAATAGGAAGCAGTTTCTATATCGCAAATGAAGAAATAGCTCAGAAAAGAATAAAAGACTTACATCTGGAGATGGAATGGGTACAACAACCTAAATCCCTTACAGAATATTATAAGAATTACTGGTTAATACAGGCTAATCATACAGAAGAAGAACTTGCTGCACTTAGCGAAGAAGAGCTTTCTGAACTCATAGAACAACGACTTGCAACAAATGCTGCCATCATTGAAGATGATGGTGATTTTAAAGCGGATGTATTTTTTCATGATCGCAATGCAGAAGTCTTACTATCTACTATGATAGAAAACTCTGAAGGAGATAAAGTATCAGAAGGTTTCTCATTGTTTACAAAAGAAGGCACCATTTCGATTGCGGATGTACCTTTTAGAATGCAAGAAACAAGTCCGGATTATAAATACAAAGAGCGTTTAGACATCGAGATGGATGAAGAGGAGGTAGTATCCTGGGATCGATATTTTAGAATAGAACTAACACCCGTAAACTTTCAGCATACGGCATATAATACCTTATTTACAAAGCAAGCATTATCCGGAAAAGAAGAAATAAAAAACCTACGAATTAATTTGCCATATCAACCTAAGCTAAAAAAACTAGGGGTTTCGTATACCGCATGTGCGAATATAACAGCAGATGTACAGCCTGAAAAAAGTACAAATAAGATCTTTCATATACATCCATTTGGATATGATCTTTTGACACCGGGAATCGAGACAAGCCTGATCCCAGTATATAATGACGAAGGTTCGTTGTACTTAGGGATCGATCAATTAAAAACGCCACAGATACTATCTGTTTTATTTCAGATGGCAGAAGGGAGTGCCGATCCGGATATTCAAAAACCCGAATTGCAATGGAATTATATTAGGGATAATGAATGGGTGCCTCTAACACCTTCGGGGATCTTAGAAGATACAACTAATGGATTGGTAAATACAGGCATTGTAAAAATAAAAATACCAGCAGATGTAACTACTGGTGGCACCTTAATGCCTAACGATTTACATTGGATTAAAATATGTGTTTTTAAAGATATAAATGGTATATCGGATACTATTGATATTAGAAGTCAGGTATTAAGTGCTACACTTTCTAGTGTAGAAGTAGATCCTACACATTTCGAAAATCCATTACCCATCGATACCATTACAGAAGTGCTCAATCCGATTCAGGAAGTCGCCAAGATTACACAACCCTTTACCTCTAGCAAAGGAAAACCAGCCGAAAAAGGGAATGGGCTATACAAACGTGTTAGCGAAAGGCTACGACATAAAAACAGGACGCTTACAATGTGGGATTACGAACATGTAATATTGAATCAGTTTCCTCAGATATATAAGACTAAGTGTCTTCCGGCAAAAGATAGAACAGGAGGAGTAGATGTGATTGTAGTACCCGATATTAAAGGAAAGTTACCTTTTGATCCGTTTGCACCAAAGGTAGCAGCAGATACCCTATTTCAGATTGAAAAATATGCACAAATGCATGCACCTACCTATGCGGATATATCGGTAACCAATCCTTTGTATTTGCAAGTATCTACCGAGTGCATTGTAAAATTTCATGAAGGATATAATGAAGGTTTTTATAAAAATAAGCTCATAGAAGAAATCAAGCGTTTTATGTCTCCATGGGCATATGGTGAGGATAGAGATATACAGATCGGAGGATCACTTCATGCCAGTGTAATTATCAATTTTATTGCAGAAAGACCGTATATCGATTATGTAGCTAATCTTAAATTGTTTCAGAGTGAGGATGGAGAGACCTTTAACGATGTACGAAGCCTAAATGACGGAAAAACTATTGTTATCCCCTCCAAACCTAATATGATCATGGTTGCTGCGCAAATACACGAGGTATACGTAGTGAATGAAGGTGGATTTGAAGAAGACAGCTTCGAGGGAATTAACTATATGGAAATCAATAAAGATTTTATAGTTCGATAAAATTATTAAATAGGTAAAAATAGAAAACGCTCGTCTTAGTCTGAGTTGTCACACTGAGCTTCCTCCATAGGCGGACAGGTGTCGAAGTGCTGCCGAAGATATTTTGAAGAAAAGTCAAAAATTAAATTAGACTTGTTTTATCAACTTTAAAACAATGGATAATTGATAAAAAAATAGAAAGAATAAAAAAATAACCTGATGGAAATCAATAAGAAAAACCGAACAGAACTCAAAGAATATTTTAAGATCAATGACAAACCTACGCAAGAGGAGTTTGCCGATTTTATAGAAGCCGGATTAAATCAGGTAGAGGACGGTATAGCGAAAGTGCAGGGAAATCCCATATCCATACAGGCCGAAGGAGAGCGGGTAGGTACGCAAGAGGTACTAGATCTATATGAAAGTTTTGCAGATGACAATCCGCAATGGTCTATTAACCTCAATCCCAGAGTAAATTCTGATGAACCGACAAGCAATCAACCCGGATTCAATATTAAAGATGCAACCGGGCAAAGTAGGTTATTTATCAAATCAGGAGAAGGCAATGTAGGTGTTGGAACCTTGGAACCAACTTCTAAACTTACTATAGAAGGTAAGAATGTACCCTCATTATTATCGGTAACTGATACTACAAACAATCCTACTACTATTTTTGAGGTTTCAAAAAAAGAAGGGGTTACTATAAAGGGAGCTTTATTGGTAGAAGGTGATATTACTATAAAAAACTTAAAGGCAGATAATATTTCTTCGAGTGTAGACCTGGATAAAGAAGAAGCAAGTCACGAAAAAATTCCTACGCAAATGGCCGTAAAGAACTATGTAGATACTCGGATGCCAAAAGGTGTCATCGTCATGTGGTCAGGAAATATAGGAAACATCCCCACAGGATGGGCTTTATGTAATGGAGTCCAGGGAACCCCTGATTTATCAGGTAGATTTATTGTTGGATTCGATAAAGAAAATCCAGAATACCAAGTTGGTAAAATAGGAGGAAAGGATGAAGTAACACTTAACACAAGTCAAATGCCTGCCCACAATCATAAAGGAAACACTTCAGAAATTGGAGATCACGTACATAACATATCGCACCCAGCTTCAGGAAATGATAGCGGTAATGGTCTTAAAACAATTACTATGGACGGGGAAACACATGGCACATTAAATACTAAAACCAAATCTGCTGGTAAACACAAACATTCATTTACTACAGACGAAACCGGAGGAAATCAACCTCACGAAAACCGCCCTCCTTACTTTGTTTTGGCTTACATCATGAAATTGTAAGCACTTATACGAAAAAACAATTGCAAACCATTTGTAAAAAAGGAATCATCGTAAAAAATAGAAGACGTGGAAATCAACAAGAAAAACCGAACAGAACTCAAAGAATATTTTAAGATCAATGACAAACCTACACAAGAAGAGTTTGCTGATTTTATAGAAGCAGGGCTTAACCAGGCAGAAGATGGTATTGCCAAAGTACAGGGTAATCCGCTATCTGTACAAGTAGAAGGAGAGACTGTAGGTACACAAGAGGTGCTGGATATATATGAAAACTTAAGCGATGATAATCCGCAATGGTCTATTAATTTAAATCCCCGGGTAAATCCGGCAGAACCAACGAGTAACCAATCGGGATTGAACATCAAAGATGCTACCGGTCAAAGTCGCTTGTTTATCAAATCAGGAGAAGGCAATGTTGGTATAGGAACCTTAGAACCCGCATCTAAGCTTACTATAGAAAGTAAAAATATGTCTTCATTGCTATCAGTTGTTGATATTACTAATGAACGAGCTACTATTTTTGATGTTTCTCAGCAAAAAGGTGATGGAATACTGTCACTGCGAAATAGTAGTAGTTCAACTAATATTCAGCTTAGTGGATCGATAGAAAAACCTAACTTCTTTCTGGGTAAAGTAGGGATAGGAACCAAAGATCCAAAGACGAACATACAGGTTAGTGGCGAAAACACAGAACTAAGAATCACCAACACCGGGCAGGGCGATGCTACTTCAGCACGTCTATCACTAGAAAATACAGCGAATTCAGAACACTGGGAAATAGGTTTACAACAAGGGCAAGATAGTCTGATGTTTTTTTCGCCCAAAAATGCATCCAAAAAAATAGTCATGAAAAAAGAGGGTAGATTAGAATTGCCCAGCGGAATTATTTTTGGCCGATCAGATACAGCGCATATTAATGAAGATGGAGCACTTTATCGCCATTCTGGTGATGCATTTCTTTCGACAAAGGACAACTTTTTTATAAAAAATGTAGGAACAACGGATGAAGAGGTTGCTTTTCACTTTAATACCGATCAGGGTAAAATAGGCATCGGGAGTAAAAACCCACTAGCTCCATTATCCATAACGGGAACAGGAAAATCATCAAATCCTGATGAGGCGATGCATATTACCTCCAGAAGTATTTTGTTTGGAGGGCCCAATGCAGGTAAATCAGAGTTTTCCGGAAAGATTACTGCACATGATACCAATGCGCTACGAATTATAGGAATGTCTTCGGATCAAGATTCATCATCAAGAAAAGTTGAGATTTTTGCAGAAGGGGGACTTACCATTAAAGGCCATATGCAAACTACAAAGGACTATATCGTTGCATTTTCTGCTTCGTTAAAAGATAGTAATATTGGAGGAGATAAAAGTGTACTTGAATTTAAACAAATAAACTACAACATTGGAGATCATTTTAAAAATTTTACTCATTTTGTTGCACCAGTAAGGGGAATGTACATGTTTATTATGAACGTGAGGAGGAATACGGATACAGGAGGAAGATGGCATCTTCGTTTAAATGGTACAGGCTATGTGAATGGATCTTCAGGGGAAGAAAAAAAAGAACGTTCTGAGTTGACTGTTGGGAGTAAAAATCATAGTAATTCAAGGACGGTGATCACAATGCTTGAAGCAAATGATAAGGTACATGTAGAGCAATTAGATACTAGGGGAGATAATCATAGTTCGGGTTTCAGTGGAATGCTATTAAAAGCACTCATTTAAATATACACTCTAAAAAAATGAAAATGGAAACATCTATAACAATACCCAGAGAAGTACCACAGGATTCCGCATTAAGCTATGAATTTCTACGTGCAGAAGGAATGCAACTAATACAAAAAATGGCAGGAGATACCTGGACCGATCATAATATCCACGATCCCGGGATTACCATCTTAGAACAAGTTTGTTATGCTATTACCGATCTGGCGTATCGGATGGACTATGATATCCAGGATATCATAGGTAGTGATACCACCAGCACTTATGAAAACCTGTATAGTCCCGCGACCATTTTAACCACAAATCCAGTAACGGTATTGGATATTCGTAAAGTAGCTATTGATGTGGATGGGGTTAAAAATGCCTGGATCGAAAAAGTAACCCAAAAAAGAGCTGGTGAGATCTCAGAAGCGCATAGTACACCTATAGGATTGTACCGAGTTTTTATAGAAAAAGATGGGTTGTTTGATATTCCTGGGAGTACAATAATTAAAGATGTAAAAGAAAGGCTCTACGGATGTCGTACGATTTGTGAGGATTTTGAAGAAATAAAATTACTAGATACACAAGGTGTCCGATTACATGGTGTTATCGAAATTGCAGATACGGTAGATGATGTCAATGAGATGGTAGCTAATATTTTGTATCGTGTAGGAACTCATTTTTCACCTCGTATTCCCTTCTACACATTACAACAACAGTTAGAAAAAGGAAAAAGTACTGATGAAATTTTTGACGGGCCAAGACTGCTAAACGGTTTTATCGATGATCAGGACTTATTACAAAACTATCGAAAAGAAGAGATCCAGACTTCTGATGTAATTAAAGAAATCATGGATCAAACCGAAGTATTAGCGATTGACAAAATCGCACTGGCTACGGGGACCAATACAGTAAAAAATTGGTTGTTGCCATTGGATACTTCCAAAACTCCAATTTTGGATATCGAAGGCACCTTAGCACAACTATCATTTACCTCTAAAGGACTTGCCGTAGGCATCGATACAGAAAGAATAAAAACATTATACAATCAAAAAAGAGTTGAAAGTGTTTCCAGAGCTGTATCAGGTAAAGAACTGGATATGATCATGCCAGAAACTCAAGCACAGCAACTAGAAAACTATGATTCGATACAAAATCAGTTCCCTGCTAATTATGGGATTGGCGAAATGGGACTCCCGGATTCAGCTACTCCCGAAAGAAAAGCACAAGCAAAGCAGTTAAGCGCATATTTGCTGTTTTTTGAGCAAATCTTGGCCAATTACTTTTCGCAGTTAGCCCATTTTAAAAAACTCATGAGTTTTGATGGAGCTGATACCAGCACCTATTTTAATCAGTCCTTGTTAGATTGTGTTCCCGGAGTATCTGAAGTGATCGGAAGCAAAGAAAGTTATGAAGGATATTTAAGCGAAATGACAGCCGATGCTAATGCCGGATTATTACGAAAAAATAAATTTCTGAATCATTTGTTGGCACGATTTGCAGAGAAATTTACAGGCTATGGTATGGTCTTAAAAGACCTGAACAACGATACCGCTGCTATGGATAAAAAATTGATCCGGGATAAAGCCCGATTTCTCAAAGAATATCCTGTGGTGAGTGCCTGTAGAGCAAAAGCGTATGATACCACAAAAGACTTTTGGGATACTCTAAACATCTCGGGATTAGAAAAGCGAATTGCATTAAAAATAGGAATCGAGGACTATAACAGTAGAAACTTAGGTGATGCTAATACTGCTGGAATGCATATGGTAGAACATATCTTGTTACGACCTAGAAAAAAATATCCTTATTCGTTTACCGCAACGTATATTCCATTACAAATCGAAAGATTCGAAGTCGCCATCACAGAAGAATTTACACGATGCATCGCCAAAGATCATACCTTAGAACCTGGAGAAGAAATACGCATCACCGGCAATGCACAATTCGAAGGGACGTATATAGTACTAGCAATCGGAGAGGGTTTTTTTGAAATTGAAGCGCCTTTTCAAGAATCAGAAACCGGAGGTTTATTTCAGCGTACACCCGATATTCGATATTACCTACAATCCACTAGTATAGATAGTATTGAAACGTCTTCTACAGCATCAGATCATATATTTTGCAAAACAGGAACACATACGTTACGAGCAGGAGATAAGATAGAAATTACCGGAACCAAAAATTATAATGGGGAACATAGCGTAGTTTCCATATCTGAAGAAAGGTTCGAAATTGCAGTGCCTTTTATAGAAGAAGAAACCACCGGAAGATGGATGTCGACTGCGGATCCAAAAGATCCGTATTCATTACAACTAACTTTCGTACTGCCAGCATGGATAGCGCAATATCAGGATGAAGATTTTAAGAAATTCATTGCATTAACGATACGCGAGGAGACCCCAGCACATATCATGACCAATATCCAATGGTTGGAGCAAGAAGAAATGCAACGATTTGACTATGCCTATCATCGTTTTCTGGAAGAAATCAACAATGGATAAGTAGCCTGATGACACAGCAAAAACATATCATCAATAAACAGATTTTAGAAGTTCACCTGCCTTCGACTGTAGATGCTTTTGCTGTGCAGCAAGAACTGAGTGCGCTGTGTCGGCATCAGTTAAGAACGGTTATGGACCGCATATTTGATAATACTGCTCATAATGCGGGAGATCAACCGTTGCAGATTGATCGACTTACATTAGATTTAGGGCAGGTATCTTTGGATAATTTTGAAACTGTTTTTGAGGAAGAATTACAAGAAAAACTTCAAGAAGCACTTACTGTATATCAGCAATCTGATGCCGTAGTACAAAAAAACACAGTCAATCAACCCGAAGAAAAAACACCTATTAGAGCAGTAGCACATTATCTGAAAACCGGGATATTACCATGGTGGGCAAAGGACACAACCAAAGCATATGTTCTGGAGCAATTAGAAGAATTGTTGCAAAAGCCGAACACCACTTTCATTACCTTGCTAAAACAATTGAGATGGAATACCCAGCAGCTAGAACGTTTTGTCCATACAACTACAGAAGCGCAACTGCTTCAATCCCTTCAACTGATTTCGGATATTCCTGTACAAGAAATAGTACCTGCTTTAGAAAAGTTTCAGCAGAGAATTCATAAGAAATACGGCATTGCATTGCAGAAGATACAGGCTGCATTTTGGAAAACAGCGTTTCAGAAGTTTGATACGTATAAAGATGTCAAGTTCTTAGAACAAGAATGTTTCCAAGGTACGTTGGCAGCACTCGGAATAGATCAAAAAGGAAATAGCAAAAAACATCAAGCACAGGATGTCTATGAGATCAAATCTTTAGTAGCTAGCTATAAAACTGCGCAAGCTAAAAATACTGTATGGCAAGAATTCTTTAGACAACTATCCACTATCATAAACAACCCTTTTTTGGATCAGTTGCCTACCAAAATGTTAAAGCAATGGGTGCAACTACTAAAAGATATAGGCAACATACAAGAGCAAACGGTAGATGCCAATAGTGTATTAAGACCCTTGGCAATCTATCTCCAGGGAGTACATAAAGAACTGCAGGAGATAGCATCAAAACCCACATTAATGGAAATAGAAAAGGTTTCCTCTCCTTTTGAGGATACAGATTTTATACCCATACAAAATGCAGGATTGGTACTCTTTTGGCCATTTTTAGAACGCTTTTTTGAGAATTTGGAGTTGATCAAAGATAAAACCTTTATCAATGAAACCGCTCGCCATACTGCCATATGTGCATTGCAGTTTCTGTGTGAAGGAGATGACCAGGAACTGTTTGAAGGAGCGCTACCATTAAACAAATTGTTATGTGGTGTCGCTATAGAAGAAGTCATATCGCCAATCACACTATCGGATCAAGAAACAGCAATTGCTGAAGGATTGCTAACCGCTGCGATAGGACAAGGCCCACATTGGAAAAACCTATCGATAGAAGGATTTAGAACCTCCTATCTATGTCGTCCCGGATCCTTACGTACCAGGGATGGTCATTGGTTATTACAGGTGCAACGAGAAACTCATGATGTTACGTTAGAAAAATTGCCTTGGGGTTTTCATACCGTGAAGCTCCCCTGGATGCAAGACATTATTGTAGTGGAGTGGTTGTAAATGGAATTGATCAAAAACAATTAAGATCGTCAGTTCGAGTGATTTTTCGTAATGAAATGGAGAAAAATTGTATCGAGAACACTTTTAAAAATTGATAGATAGATTACATCTCGATACATTTTTTGTTCCGCTATCGCCACACAAAAAACACTCGATGTGACGTATTAGATGATTGATTTTTCAGGTCTAGTCAAGTGATTATTATGAAATAGAATAAAAAAAAGAAATAGCAATATGGAAAAACCAACATTTGCAGAAACAACAAATGATACAAATAATAATACTATTAAAGACATAAATAGTAGTAACGCGGCAGTCCTACAAACTGAACTTGCTTGGCTAAGTGCCGTATTGCAAACACGTTTAGAACTGTATTTCGAACAAGAAACACCTTATGAGTCTATTAAGGAATTAACACCACCGAATATAGTAGATAAAGAAGGTAGCTATGCTAACTTTATCCAGGAACACAAACTCAACTTTGAAGAGCGATTACTACTAATTCTGGCACTGGTTCCTCATATCAAACCCGAAGTTTTGGACATACTATTGACTAAAAACAAGGACTATGATCGTCGCTATAGCGAGTTTGGTGGGTTGTTATTAGAAGGACATTTGGGATTAGTCCCTACCGCAGAAACAGCCATGTTTTTATTGGCAGGAGACGACCTCCAGAAACGATTACAATATCAGCCATTAGTTACCCAAGATTTTGTAGCAATACAACAAGGGATGATTAGCATATCCCAAACCAAAGGCGATAGCCCGTTGCTAAGTAACATCTGGATGATTGCCAATGAATATGTGGCTTCTATCCTTACGGGCATACCCTATCAAGCAGTGTACAGCCCTGATTTTCCTGCACAACGTATTGATACCAAGCTATCGTGGGAGGATCTCATCGTCTCTAGATCCACAACACATAGCTTGCAGGAAATCAGGGATTGGGTGAAGCACGGACAAACGATATTAGAATCTTTAGAACTGGGTAAAAGACTAAAGCCTGGTTATAAAAGCCTGTTTTATGGTCCGCCAGGTACTGGTAAGAGTATGGCAGCAGCCATCTTAGGGAAAAGCACCAATAGGCAAGTCTATAGGATCGACCTAAGTATGACGGTCTCTAAATACATCGGTGAAACCGAAAAAAACCTGGCCAAAGTATTCGACCAGGCTCAAAATCATGACTGGATTTTGTTTTTTGATGAGGCAGATTCCTTGTTTGGGAAACGTACCCAGGTGAGCAGCGCTAATGACCGTTATGGGAATCAAGAGATCGGATATTTGTTACAACGCATCGAAGATTTCCCTGGAGTCGTGATCCTGGCATCGAATCTAAAAGATAATATAGACAACGCTTTTACCCGAAGATTTCAATCCATGATCGAATTTAAAATGCCGGGAGCAGAAGAACGCTATCAATTATGGAAACAATCTTTTTCTAAGAAACTACCCTTAGATCCTACCATTGATTTATGGGCAATAGCCGAAAAATATGAAGTATCAGGAGGGGTCATGATTAATGTGTTGCGTAAAACAACACTAAGAGCATTAACCAATCATAAACAGGTAATATCCATTAAAGAGTTGGAGTTAGCAATCCATGAAGAACTACAAAAAGAAGGAATTTTACTGAGTTAACGTGTGAGGAATCTAAAAAAAACAATACAGAATACAATTTTTTAAAAAGTAACAAATGCCACCAGAACTCGAAACACAGGAAAAAGTATCGAAAACCCCTTCAGTACAAGTAGAGGAAGTAGGAGCGGATGAAGCTACTTCTGAGTTTGAGGATCGTCGTTCTTCAAATAATGCTACTTTGAAAATTAAGAAGGCAATGAAGGAAGGAAATAAAAAGGGAGGAAGTAAAGCCCTTAAGAACCTCTTTAATAGGAGAAAGGCCAAATCCATAGAACAAGTTCCCAGTGCTTATTATTACACTCTGGACGAAAACCAAAATAAATTTACTCCTTCAAACGAACATGTAATTGAAGGGAGTGAAATAGTTTTTGCAGCCAAAGTAACCAGTCATCAAGATTTTGCACGAATTGGTATAAAAAATGGAGAAGGACCTCCTAAATTCGTATATGTACGCATAGAGGATTTTTCAGATACAAATTTATGGCCATGGTCTTTTGGGGAAACAGGTTTATTGAAACCGATTAATTACGAAGAATTTGAAACAGGTAGAGACTACAAAAAAGGTCATCGAGATTGGTATGTGAATTTTGCAATTCTATACGATGCTTATCAATCTTTAGAAAAAATAGTAAAAGGAAAAGATAAAGAAAAAGCAAAAAAAGCAAAAGAAACACAACATAGAATAGCATTAACCATACTACAAAATTACGCTAAAGCAGCCGGAGAAGGATCCGCTGAGCGTAGCCTAGGTAAACAAGTCACTGCCTTTAATGAAAATGTATATTATCATAGAAATAATGGAGGAGGATTGACAGATAAAATTAATGAGTTTTTACAAAATAAACTAGATATACCTAATAGCATACAAGTAATAAGTGATCCCTTTGTTAGCGAAGCAATAGAGAGGAACTTTCCGGTTCTGTATAAAGAGTCGGCAAGTTCGAAAAAGGTTAATACAACCATAGATTCTATAAATAGCTTAAGAAGCTCAATAGAGGATTTGTGCGCTAATCATCCGAATGAATTAAAACTCGAAGATAACATAGTTTTTAATGTTACCGAATATTATAATAAAATAAGAAATAGCAATTCTGAACAAAAAGCTATAAACGAAGTTCAAACTAATATAGCAAAAGTTATAGAAAGTACCGTTATGAAATATTCAGAAGAGTATTTTGACGAGGGTGATTATGGAGAGTACGAAGATTATGAAAAGTATAAAGAGCTTAAAATTAAACAAAATGAAAAGTCTAGAATAGATCTAATTAATGGAGTTATAAAAAAAACCAAGTTTGTAATAGTTACAGAGTACGAAGGTATTCACTACATGGTATCACTGAATCTCAATTTTACAGATAAAGAAGATTATGAAGGAATTTCGTCTAATATTGACTCTTTAACAACGATGTTAAACCATTCTGGAATGACAATAGGCCCTCTCAGTGCAAAAGAGGCTCTTTTAAAGTTAAGCTCCTTAGAAGAGCTACTTCACGATAACACTGGGTCTTCAAAGAAAATACCACTACTAACGTTAGACACAAAAGGGAATAGTAAAAATCCTAAATCAACAACAGAAAAGGATAATGCTAGAAAACCTGAAGTAACTCCATTTACTTTCAACAATTTTATAAAACATACCACATTAAAAAAGTTTGAAGAATTAAAAGAAAAGGAAGATAGACTTCCCTACATACAAATATATGTACCTGCAACTATTGATTTATTGAATGGACTGAAGGAAAAAACAAATATTGATGAAGAGTTCGAAGAAAGAGGTATCAATGGTTTATTAGAGGCTTCTTGCTACCGAATGCTAATTGCAATGGCAAATGCAATTCGTGTTAGCGGTAATATGATTCATTTTTTAAATCATATTGAAGTAATACATAATCAAATACAAATGATATTGGCTATTGTGAATCCTTATAAACAAGATATAGATTTCACCGAAGCCATACAAGGTATATTGACAGATTTTTATATGCCAGAAGTGGATGAAGAGGAAGAGAAAGTTGTAGAAAAAGAAAAGAAAATAGAAGAAACTCAGCCAGAAAAAAAATCAAAGAAAAAGTCAGATGGATTATTTTCAAATTTTACTTTTTCTATTCCATGGTCAATAATAAATACTGGATTTTTTAACTCCAAAAAACAACAACCTAAAAATATACCACATAAATATAATCCAATAGCAGCAGATTCGTTACCAAAAGAAAAACCAGCAAAAAAACCAAAAAATAATTTAGGAGATTTATTAAAGCGAGCAGAAATTCAACACAAGGCTTCGGCAATGCATGTTACATCAAGTACTTTGGCAGCAGTTGAAAAAGAAAAAGGAACAAATAATCTTAATGTTTTGGTATTAAAAGATAATTATTATGAAGCCGTTGGATTTGAAAAGAAAAATGGTTTAGTATTAGAAGCAAAAACTTATAATGTATCTGTTTTAAATGGTAGAGAGCTCGATGAAGGAACATCATTAGATAAGGCTATAAAAGGTAAGGATAATGACCGTTTTGATGTTTTTCTTTGTGATTTTCATCATAACATTTCAACAACGTTACAAGAATACAAAGCCGAAAATCTCGTTGCTCACGTTCAAAAGTTGTTCAAAGAAGATAAAGTAGCATCTAAATTTACCGTAGCTATAGATAGCACTATAGATTTTATACGCTCTAAAGATATACAAGAATTTTTAGAAGCCTTCAAAGATAAAATTACATCAGGACAATTAAATGTAGTGATTTATAGAAGTGCACAAAAGTTTGATATGCTTGGCTTAGATAATTACTACGGAGGGTATTCGATAACGATCAACAATCGTAAATCATATGAGGAATTTAATAAACGTATTTCAAATCGTCAAGATAATATAAAAGGACTTGCACATCAGGGGCTCACCCATTTAAACACGCATGCAAGTCATCATTTAGATGCATACCGTAAAGCAATCATTAAAAATAATAAAATGTTTTACGATAAATTGATGGAAGCTGGTTTGGGAAAAAAATATGAAGATCATTTTTATATAGCTAAAAATAGTGATCCCAATATGGTTTTTATAGATTTCAGAGGAACAGATAGCAAAAATATTTGTTATGGTTTTAAGACTAAGTTCGAATATGTAACTGAACGTTTTAGTTTTGGATTTGCTACAACTAATTATGCTCCTATAGGTTCTAGAACGCGTATTACAGTGGGTTTAGAAAGTGAAGAAACCATTGATCAGTATGTGGACTATTTAGAGCTTAAGTACAAAGCTAAGACTGGTCCTATTAACACTAATGAAAAAATAAATGAAGAAATTGCCAAACGAAAATCAAATAGAGCAAAAAGAGCAAGTTTCATTGAGCTACCTCAAGAAACTCAATTTTCTATGCATGTTTTAAGTGATCATCGCCTTAGTCAAATATTATCAATGCTAAACGATGAGCTGAAATATAAATATCTGATCGAAGAAGAAGATAAACTTAGCATAAAAAATGCAATTATTCGGGAAGACAAAGAAGTTTTAGAAACATATACAATAGAAAGATTCAGACAAATATTTTGTATTAGAAAAAAGAGTGACGACCTGATGAAAGAACCTAATACTGACGAAAAAATTGTTATAATTAAGCATTCCAAAAAATCCAAGAGAGGGCGTGAATTTTATACAACAGAAGAAACGCAAAGCAAAGATTCAATCTCAGCATCTGAATTAGATAAAAATGAAGTACTCACATCGAAAGAACAAAAGATGTCAGATAAAATTGATGTAGCTACCCACAAAACATTAGTGGATCAAGCAAAAATAAATAACAAACTCTCTTCTGTGCCTTCTTCTGCGGGTTCAAAATATGTCACAATTAATAATGAAAAATTTGAACTTGGTACCGCATCCGGAAGTAATAACAATTGTCTCATTTTTTCAATTGCGAAAGCCCTAAATGTAAAATGTACCAGTGATAAAGCTAAAGAAATACGTAAACATATGATAGATATGAAAATATCGGATGTAGGCGAGAGTAATTTTTTGGAGAATGATGGAAAAATATTGACCGCGATACTTCAATCCTTAGGAGAAAATCCAAATACTGTTAGTATTGTTTTCAATTATAGAAATAATGCTGATGAATGGATCGGGACAGATAAAGTTACCTATTATAATGAAGGTGCATCGAGGACCCTGTATATCGCAAATTATGGTCAGATTCATTTTGTGCCTATGTTTCCAGCATAATGATATTAATAGTGTGTGGAGTAGCAAGTATTTTGGGGCTCAGTTACAGTAATATATTACGATCCAATGAGAAGTTGATATAGCAAAAAACGGATACCCGCTCTCCAAAGTTTGTAATTTCGGATTTATTATCAGGATAACCCCTGCTCTATGAAGTTTGTAACTTCGGAGGCATTG
Source organism: uncultured Aquimarina sp. (assembly GCA_947500545.1). Lineage (GTDB taxonomy): Bacteria > Bacteroidota > Bacteroidia > Flavobacteriales > Flavobacteriaceae > Aquimarina. The sequence continues at coordinate 149,471 of CANMSO010000002.1, forward strand.
TAATATTAATTAATAACTGGCATCTAATTGTAGTTTAGAACTACTTCGTATTGGATGCAACAAAACGAATCCACGCTTAAAAAGGTTTATAAATCGTGGTGTATATAATACGAAGAAATAGTTAAGGTCATTACACTAAAATGTAGTATACAAAATGAAAACATCTCAAGAAAACAGGCAAGAAATACAGTAAGATACGGTACAACGGGTACAACAAGAATCCAGTACTGGTGGTGAATCCTGAATAGTTAATAATCACAATGGCGCGGATTTGCAATCTGTGGTAATCATGAAAAGTAAAAAAATTATGAAAACACAAACCGATAAAACTCAGGAACCAAAAAACTCGATTACCCCGAGAATTGCTAGTGAATCTAGTGACAGAGGTACGGCTCAACTTATGGACAACCGTACCTCTACTATCGATCAACGTAAGCTACAGGAAACGATGAATACTTCTACAGAGAATGGTGTGAATCCAATACAGCGAAAAGCTAATAAAACGGGTCTGCCAGACAATTTAAAAACCGGTATAGAAAACCTATCGAGTTATAGCATGGATGATGTAAAAGTACATTATAACTCTAGTAAACCAGCACAGCTACAAGCCCACGCTTATGCACAAGGTACTGATATCCACCTGGCACCAGGGCAAGAAAAACACTTACCCCATGAAGCATGGCATGTAGTGCAGCAAAAACAAGGTAGAGTAAAACCCACAATGCAGTTTAAGGGGAAAGTCAATATTAATGATGATGAAGGGTTAGAGAAAGAGGCAGATTTGATGGGAACTCGAGCTATTAAAAATAGTTTTTTTAATAATACATTTTTAAAATATAAAGAACCCAAGCAATCATTAGCGCAACGGGTAATTGACTATGGGAATTTGAACTCCAATGCCAAAATAGAAAACGCGGTACGAAATTATGAACAATTGGAACAGCCAGGACTTAAAAAGAGGTTTTTTTTAAACCCCTTTCAATTAGGGTATGGAAGATACAAAAGAAATTCAGCTTTATTTTCTAGGTTTCGAAATGCACGCGGGACTACTTTGAAATTTGTTGTTAGAAGAGAAAGCGGAGTGTCCTTGGCAATAACAAGACTTTATGGTAGACCAATGAATAGTAATTCAGAATTAGAGTATGATAATCCTGTAGAACGTCAACATTTCGATAGGAATTTGCAAAATAGAAATATGCAATCATTTAAGGTAGTTGTTTTAGTAAATCCAAGATTTATCCGAAGTTTTACCGATGGAAACCTTTTACAAACAATAACTCATGAGATGACCGTGCATGCCGAAAACTTGTTGGATTTTATTGAGAAATATTGGAAGTATCATGACGATGCCAATTTAGCCAATTTTACGGCAATATTACCATCAGCTACTCAAGAACATCAAAACTTTAAAAATGGAAATGTAGTAAGTTATAATAGATTAAAAAGCAGACTTGAAAATAGTAGTGATTTAAATCTTAGAAGTATGTATAACGATTTCTCTGCTAGAGAAACGCTTGATTTTACAACTTGCTAGTGAAGCTAAATAAAATGGATTGGAATCTTTACTTTAAAAGTCTATAGATTAAACATAAATGAGTTAACAACGATGAAAGCACCACTAGAAAACACCAAAGAATTACAACAAGAGACTGTACAACGAGTAGAACAGGAATCTAGTACTGGTGGTGAAGGTACCATTGCAGATAATCGACCGGCTATTGCAGTACAACGCAAGCTGAGGTCTGTCATGGGTGGTGCTGATGATACCGATAATCCTATTCAACGAAAAAATAATACTGGTTTGCCAGATAACCTAAAATCAGGTATCGAAAACCTATCCGGTTACAATATGGGCGATGTAAAAGTGCATTATAATTCCAGTAAACCAGCACAACTTCAGGCTCATGCCTATGCACAAGGTACAGATATCCATTTAGCACCTGGCCAAGAAAAACATTTACCTCATGAAGCGTGGCATGTAGTACAACAAAAACAAGGGCGAGTTAAGCCTACGAGACAGCTAAAAAGCAAAGTGAGTATTAATGATGATGTTGGGTTGGAAAAAGAGGCGGATGTGATGGGGGCAAAAGCAGCTTCAACGGTATTTCAATCATTTTATAATAAATCATTATCTGCTGAGATACGTACTAAATCCTCCCCTGGTTTTATTGTGCAAAGAAAAGGATTAAAAAAGAAAAAAACACCTAAACAGCCGTCTAAAGAGGATCGGCTAAGTAATCTTACCTCATTTGGAATGTTTTCTACATATCCTAAACGAAAAAAACAATCAATAAGGAATATGTTAACCAGGTTATTTAGGGATTACGGGATTTCTTATAAAACGGCCAAAGAGATTAAAGTCTTGTTGACAAAAATAGATGTGAATGAACTTTTAATCTTTGAACAAAACCTGAATGAGCTGATCGGAAACAATGTAAGTGTCAAAGTAGTTGAAAATGTATTTTCATCCTTGACTGATAAGAATTTGTTCGAACGTGAAGAAGCGGGGAACGATCAGGAAGAACCTAAGGAAAATACACTTAATGTTGAAGCATTTAATAGTTTATTCTCATTAGATAATAGTCTTGGCTTGGTTCTATTGTCTAATGGTGATCAGTTGTATAATATTATTAGCCAACTACCACAGGAGATAAATCAACAAAACATTGTTGAATTAGAAAATATTTCCGAACAACTCAATGAAATAGATGCCAATAAGGGAGAAAGGCTGGGTGAGATCATCAAGGATATAAAGGAAAATGACAAAAAGTGGTCATCGTTGGATGTAAATATTGCATTGCGTAGGGTAAACTCACCAAAAGAAAATGTAATCCAAGAACTGGTAAATCGTCTTCCAAATACAGAAGAGGCACTCGGTGCTATAGAAAAGTTAGAAGATGAATTGATAACAAAAGGGGATGATAAGACTATTGGGTTGACGATTAATCTACATAAGATATTGCATTTGAAGAAAACTGAAATATTGGAAGCTTTGATAGAAAGTGAGGTCAATAAATCAGACGCAGATCCTTTACTTAAACCATTAAAAAATATAGATAAGGAGAATTACTGGAAAATGTTAATTGACGGAAATGTGCATAAACATAACGATAAGCACTTTTATGACAGATCCAAGGGTTTTATGGCGTCTATGATGAAGGGATTCTACCTAATTGTAAGAGAGGCTGGTACCGAGTTATCGATTGATTTTCTGACGCAACTTCACGATGAAGCTACTTCAAAGGTGACAGAAGAGGGAATAGAAAGGAAAATTCAAGATAGCATTTGGGACGGTAACCCTGACCACCCTGACATCGATACAATCATAGACAGACCATTATTCTTAAACAATAAACTTTTTCAAAAACCGGGGGTTAAGAATCAAAGAAACAATTGGGGAATAAATAGGGGAACACCTCAAGGGAGTAAAGAGTTGAGCGAATTAATAGCTGATCTGGACAATCAATCAAAGGAGTCTTATTTCCTTAAAGATCCTGGAGGAAATGGAAATGCGTGGTATTCAGGTAGCGGATTGAATGTAGAAAAAAAGACTAAAAAATTACTTCAATATTCCATCGATAGATATAATACCGAAATTAAAAATGCAAAGACTGATGATGAAAGATTGGAAATCATTATTGATTGCTGCCGGCGATTAGGTGTCATTCACCCTTTTTTAGATGCCAATGGACGTACCATTCAAATATTACTACTAAACAAACTACTGCTCGATAATGGCTTAGCTCCAACGGTCATGTATATGCAGGATTTTATGGTTGGAAGATCTAAGAAAGAGTTGGTACGTCTTATTAAACGAGGTCAGCGATATTTAAAAAATGAGGTTTCTACGATCGACCCATCAAGTGGTTTTTTTAAAATTAATCTCTCGTTATCAGGAATTTGGGGATCTATAAAATCTTTTTTTGAAAACAAAAAAGAGCCGGAACAAACAGATATTATGGAACACTTTCATCGTCTTAATAATCCAGGTGGAGGCGATTGCCTGTTCCACTCAGTTTCTCAATTGCTTCAACATCACCGTAGACTAAAAGTAAGCCCAGCTAGACTGCGGAAGAACGTAACAAATTTCTATCGTACAACCAACAATTCGTGGCGCATAATTTCTGGTGGTAGAAGAAGTGTAAGAACAGGGAACAATGAATTCTTCAAATTGAAAGAGTATATCAATTTTATGAAAAAACGGGGAAGTTGGGCTACTGATTCAGAAATAAGCGCGTTAAGCGCAATATACGACGTAAACATTTGTATAGTACAACCAGGAAATCAATACCACGAGGTATTTACTGGATTTGGTGAAAGAGCTTTCGTTGAAGCAGACTTGCTCGTCAATCTTCCAAATACCATATTCATTTATCACCAACAAAATTTACACTTCGAAGCACTTTTGCCTAATGATAATTAGCCTGTTAATATGGATTTAAGTTTGTAATCCCTCGATGGTGCGGATTTGAAATCCGTACTTGACATACTTAACTGTTAGTTGAATAAAAATATAAGAAGCAGAATGAAAGCACCATTAGAAAATACTAAAGAATCACAAAAGGAAACTGTACAAAGAGTGCAACAAGAATCTAGTACAGGAGGAGAAGCAACAATGGCTGATAACAGACCTGCTGCAACTGTGCAACGAAAGTTAAGATCAGGAATAGATAGTCTTGAAAATCCTAAAACCCCTACTATCCAACGGAAAAACAACACAGGCTTACCCGACAAACTAAAGTCAGGTATCGAAAACCTATCGGGTTATAGTATGGATGATGTAAAAGTACATTACAATTCGAGTAAACCTGCACAATTACAAGCGCATGCCTATGCACAAGGTAGCGATATCCACTTAGCCCATGGTCAAGAAAAGCATCTGCCGCACGAAGCATGGCACGTAGTACAGCAAAAGCAAGGTAGGGTGAAACCTACTAGGCAGCTAAAAAGTAAAGTAAATATCAATGATGATGCAGGGTTGGAGAAAGAAGCGGATATGATGGGAGAAAAAGCACTTCGGATCAATTCATCTACAGGTGATCAACTGGTTTCCGATGGCGATTCGCTTGGGTCTCCTCTTTATAAAAGATCCTCAAATAAAGGGACAATACAGAGATTTATATTTGGGCAAAAAAAAAACACATCTAATCCTAAGCGCCCAGTAGTTAGATTTGATAAGGAAAGACCACAACCAAGACCACAACCAAGACCACTACCGCCAAAACAGGATCGCGTTAAAAAGCCTATTAAAGTTAGCGATGTTCTTGGGAAAGCCTGGTGGAATCCCATTTCTCTTGAATCTAATCGCTTAAATTCTGAGGTGGAGGATAAATCGTGGCAAAAGGGTGGCCAAATGAATAAGGGAATAGAAAAGGTGAAGATAAACTTAAGAGAAGATGAGGGGATATTTAAACCCGAAATGGATAAAATTGAGGATTATGAAAGTAGTCGAGCAAAACTTGCAGGTATCCCAGAAACAAAACCCAATATGACCGGACGTAGCATCGCTGCCTATAAAATAGATCAACTTCTGAGAGCGGGAATTATTCCAGAGACTTCTTTTGCAATGAAAGGGACAGCATTTGGATCGGTAATGAAATTTATTGATAATGCAAAGCCAGGTTCGGAATCTCATGGAACGAAAACTATTTTGAATTTTAAAGAACACCACCAAAAAGAGAGAGATAAATTGTATTTAATGGACATAATTACCGGTCAGATCGATCGGAATCACACAAACGTACTTCTTCAAGGTGAGAAAGTATGGGGTATAGATAACGATCTTGCTTTCGGGAGTAAAATCAGTTTTGATGAGCAAACAGGCAAAGTTGAACTTGCTGATGATCAAATTTGGCCTGGATTACAACTGGGGAATTTGAAAGACATTGATAATGAGCTTGCCAACAAAATAATCGAACTTTCTAAAAAGCCTGATACGGTAAAAGAAGCTTTGGAAGACCTAATTACTCCTCACGAAATTGAAAAAACGATTGAACGACTTACAGGGCTTGCGGAGTATCTGATAAATGATATTGAAAATAAAAAGGCAGAAGAATTAAGAAAAGAATATATAAATGAAAAAAATTGGGAAATAGTCCATTATAGAGATGGAGATGAAGGAGATAGCTTTTTTAAAGCAGTTGTAAATCATGATGACAAAAAGACAATCAAAGGTAAAACCCCAGAACATATGAAATTACGTCTAGAGATTATAAATTCTCGCGAAGAAAAAAAAGATATGCATGTTGGTTATGCTGTAACGTTCCTTGAAAAATTATTAAGTAGTGATGAATACGACGAGATCGATATATCTAATGATGATGAAATCCTAAAAAAATATTTTGGAATTATGAGGACACAAGGTATGCAGATAGACACCGAAACAGTTATTGCATACAGCGATTTAATGAAAAAAAATGTTTATATATTGGATAAAGAAGCTATGTCTATCAGCAGTGCTATCAAAGGGCAGTTTGATGTAGACTTGCCTGAACTTCCGAATGACGTTTTCAAGAATAATGATAACGTGGTATTATATAAAAAGGGAAATCATTGGGGTAGCGTTGTAGGGAAAAAATAAATTGATCGTCCTCTTCTCTCGCTAGCATTTTCTTCTAGTGACTGCAAGTGTAATGAGATTATGTATACGGTAAAGTAATGGTATCTAAAAATGAAAACAGGCTGTCACTAATGGAGTTAGTATAAATTTAACAAATCATGAAAACACAAACAGATAAAACCCAGAAATTACAAAAAGAAACTAGTACAGGGGGTGTCGCTATTCTTAAAGATAATAGATCAACCACTATATATCAACGCAAATTAAAAACGGCAATGAACGGAGGTAACAACACTGGCCTACCCGATAAGCTCAAATCGGGTATCGAAAACCTTTCCGGCTATAGTATGGATGATGTAAAAGTACACTATAATTCTAGCAGACCAGCCCAACTACAAGCTTATGCCTATGCACAAGGGACAGATATCCATCTGGCACCAGGACAGGAAAAACATTTGCCTCACGAAGCCTGGCATGTAGTACAACAAAAGCAAGGATGCGTAAAACCTACAATGCAGTTTAAGGGTAAAGTAAATATTAATGATGACGCAGGGTTAGAGAAAGAAGCGGATGTGATGGGCAAGAAAGCTTTAGGTTTTTCCCTTAATAGAACAGCAGAGTCAGAACCGTTAAAAACCGAAGGTTTATCAAGTGACCAAGCTATTCAAAGATATGAGATCAAAAATGAAGGTCTCACAGTAGCGGGTGAATTTCATTCTAAGTCAGAAGAACAACGTAAACTGGAAGCCGAATTTGTTAAATCAGTAAAAGGAGCATCTGCCCAAGTCTGGACAGAAAACAAAATGCCGGGTAGTAAAACAGATGCATATGAAGCTAGCGAAATACCGGAACATCTTCTGCTTAGCGGTATAGATCGTATCAAATATTACAGCACCATTTTGATGGCTCAACTGTCAAAAGATAATCCATTGGTATTATCAGCATCTAATATGGCAATAAGTACATCTATAAAAGCCCTAAAAGATGCTCACGGAACGATTTCTAATGACTTAAGTAACGCTCTTTCCGAGAGAAAAATAGATGTTGAAAATGATCCGCACATAGCTCTGCAAACCTTGAAACATGACGATTTTTTTATGACTATTATAACGAGTGATACAAAAGAAATAGATGAAAAAGAAAAGAGTGACCTTCTTGAAAACCATAAAGGCTTTTTGAGAGACTTAGAAAAATTTAATGAGTCTATCTCGGCCATTATAGAAATTCCCAATGATAGAAATATCTCGCATAATTTTATCCGTTCAAAAAGGATGAATGACATAGCAAATGAAAAAAAAGATGTTAATGGTGTTTGGTTGATTGGCCAATATCATGTACAGGAGATCCAAGAACACCTTAGACATAACATTCAATATGAACTTGTGTCTATGAAAGATTTTAATGATAGTATCCGAAAGTATGTAGGAAACGAAGGTGAATTGGTTGGTAATTTAAGTAACGAAGTTGGAGAAGTTTCAGCCTCTGCCAGAATTATTAAATCGAGTTTAAAATTCTTTAATTATCTCAATAATCATGATAATCATTTTAAATCGGAACAATTAGAAGAGAAGATTAACTTTGAGGTTCAAAGATTGATAGAACATTCCAGAATCCTGAATAGAATTAATAGGAAAGATTTAGTGGCAATAAATTTATCGATGAATAAAGAAGAGAAATCAAAAACTATTAATGATATCATGTTAATGATCAGGGTTTTAAAAGAGGAACTTGCCAATGTACCCTTGTTAACCTTTATTAATGAATTTTCGCCAGGTAAAAAGAGACCAGAGTTCATATCCTTAATATTGAAATCCTTGAGTAGAAAGAATCTTCATGAATTGGTATCTGATCTAGAAAAACTGGCAAGTGTCGCCAAGTAAAAAGCTCTTGTCTTTTTATTTCACGCATAAATATCCACTCCTCACTTGATTATACATCAAATAAGGGTCTTACAAAGTATACCAATAAGCTACTCCTAATTATGAGATATCATAGTAGCATAAGCATCTTTGGCAGTACCCGTAGTCACTGTTATAGTAGCATCACCATCTTTATCAATTCTCAAGGTTGCTATATCCGTTAAAAAACGTACTGTAGCAAGGTCGTCTTTGCCCTGTGAATCTTTGGTAAATTCAAGATCTTCGGTCCAATAACTCATAAAAAAGTCAACGATAAGATCTTTATTACCCTCAAAAACTACTTTGGTACTGATCAGTTTTCCTGTAGGTAACTTGTCATAATAGACCTTGTAAGAGATTCTTCTCTTTTTTAGATTACTAGGGACATTACTTTGGTGCACCCATTGCAAGCAATTCGTTCCGCATGCGAGGGATTTTGCTTCCCACTTTGTTTTATTCTGAATAAAAGATTGCACCATCTTTGTAATACCATAGTCGTAATCTATCTGGTCACTCGTAGTATTAGTTAGTAACCATTGTTTATCGTGCGCAGCAGCTGTCGCAATATCCTCTTGCGAGTAATTTGTTTGGGCAAAAAAAGTAAGAGGAAATAAAAATAAAAGAAGTAAAAGTTTTTTCATAAGCCATTGATTTATAATTTATTGTATCTAAATTTACGAAATTTTTTAAAATTTTTGTGGTAATAAGTACAAAAATATTCTTGTTTATAGTAGAAAGTGGAAGGTCAAAGACTTTTGTGGAGTAATAAAGTTAAGATCTATTACTTAATTATATACTTTCTTTATCATTTTTGATGCTTAATATAGTGCAAGAATGCTTTCGGGCTGATTAGATCCCGTCCGAAATTTGATAGGATTTGGCGGTTTTGTGATACATGTATAGTATCCCTCTTCAGTATTTTTGTGTTGTCTTCTCGTTTGCAACTAAATAAACGTAAGTACTGAAGTCATCGACATTTGAAAGGCATGATCATTTACAATATTATTAAATTATACTAAGCATGAAAGCCACCAGTATCGCTAATCACGAAAAAACCTTTTTTGAAACAGGAAGAGACTCAGACGGAAAAGAATTTGAGTTAACAGAAATGACCGTGCCTATTAAAGGTACTAACGAAGTATTGCCTTATATTAATTGCAGGCCAAAAAATGGAGATACTTCGTTTTTTTATCAGGAGAAGAATACAAAAACGCAAATTGTACTTCATTATACAGCTGGTTATATAAAAGGTGATGTAGCTGCTTTGTCTAGACCCAACAATCACGTATCTACTCCGTTTATTATAGCAAGAAATGGTAAGATCTTAAACTTATGGTCGTCAGCCTATTGGTCGTATCATTTAGGTTCTGGGGCAATTGGTGGTAATACCAATGGTAGCAAACGAACCATTGCCATAGAAATGTCTAATATTGGTTTTTTAAAAAGAATAGATAACAAATTGGTTACTGTGTATAGCGATACTGATGTGTATTGTGATATAAGAGAAAAACAGTTTTATACCAAGCTAGAGTCTCCTTATCGAGGAGAATTATACTATGCCAGATTTACAAGACGACAATACCATAGTTTACAGCTGTTACTTCGTTACCTCACTGCAGAATACAACATACCAAGAGCCTTTTTGCCAGAAGACCAACGGTATATAACCGGGGCAGAAAATGAGTTAGTTAATTTTAAAGGTATCGTATCTCATGTAAATTACAGATCGTCTGGAAAGTGGGATATAGGTCCAGCTTTTGATTGGGAAAAAATAACCGAAGACTTTTTATAGTAGTCTTAGGCCTACATCATGTCGGAAAAATTGCATCATTTGTCGCATTTTTGATAGTACAGTAAGCACCTGTAGGCGTAACTTTGTTGCTAATATTGGATATATATTAATACAAATAAAAACTATTGCACATGAAAAAATTCTACAAGTATACACTCACGCTTTGTATTTTGGTTTTTATGTGTAGTTGCGCAAGTTATGGGCCAACAGATAATAAACTGTCTATTGTTTTATCAAAAACGCAACAAACTATAACTAATCTTCGAGAAAAAATATCTACTACAGAAGATAGTACTCTCATAAAGACATTCAATAAATTAGAAAAAAAGAGTACAGAATTATTTCCTGCTCTGGAAGTGTGTAATAAAAAATATGCACTTACTCTGGGTTATATGACAACACTACAGGAGGCACAAAAGGCATTGCAACGTTTGGATAAAGATTTTAATACGATACCAGACAAAACCTTCGTTTTAAATGCTATATATCTTGATTATGATGCCAAGTTAACATCTATTAATAGCAGTACTGAAAACGATGCCAATACCAAGATCAAAGTGACTGTTGATTCTAGTGATGATAAAGGTTATTTTGTTTTTGGAAAATTATCCTACGAGAAAACATTAAATATCAAGCGGTTTCGATTTAACAGACCTACACAAAATGCTTCACAAGATTTTGTGCCCGGTTATTATTTGTTTTGGTTAGAAAAAGAAGATCGTGTAGGAGAACCAGAGTTACACCTAATCATGAGTGATGGGCAGAAAGAGGAGAAAAAACTAGTTTTAAAAACGCCTAAATAATACCAAAAAATGCCTGTTTCGAGATTAAAAGATGTTTGGAAAGAGATTACCCTGCTTAGTACTTGGATTGCTTCGGTAACAGGTGCTTTCATCATTCCCTTACCTTCTTGGCACGCATCTGACGAAAATACTTCCTTTTTAATGAAATTTGGGGTGTTTATAGCCACAGTGCTTGCCGGATTCCTGATTTTGTATTCACTTAAAAACAAATCGTCCAGGAAATGGATGCGTCTATCTATTGAATTTATTGTGCTCTTTATAATTGTTTATGCTTGCTATCATTTTGCTAGAGAAGCCAAAACATTACCTTATCTGGATAAAGATATTGTGATAGGTAATAAAATGGTCGATGATGATCCCTTTGAAGCGTTTAAAATATCGCATGGATTTTTGCCAGCTCGAAACGAAAAAATGATGGTTATATTAGGTGATCCCGAAAACGCCTGGACCAAAAAGAGTATTATGTTTAATAGAATACAACTAATGGTGCTTCTATTTTTTTGTTATCTGTTCTCGGCAGGATTTATCATCTCTTTTTGTAACCTGATTATTTTATACAAAGAAAAATATACGATCAAAATTGAAAAAAAATAGGATGTAAACTCTCTTTATAATAACAATTTCTGGCACGTTCCGTCAAGAAATCTATTTTTTAAAAATAATCGAAGAACTTAGGTAATGTGAGTGAAACATACCAGTGGGAATAAAAACGTTTTCTATAGGCTTTGGGGGAACCGAGTACCGTAAAATCACCTAAAGATTAATTATTTAATGATGTTTAATTTAGAAAATACAAATGTGTTATATCAATTATAGCATGAAGTTGTATTTTAGCTAAAATTAAAGTGTCAATAATAATTTTATTTAAAATCCCTCTATTTTGAAAACTAGAGTTTTATTCCCACTGTTATGTTTGATCTCTCTTTTTTCCTATTCACAAGTAAAAAATAATAGTACAGATGCACGTACTCGAAAGATAGAAGCAACTAAACTACAAATAGAAAAGGCAGATTCAGATTCTTTACGGTTACCACTTAGATTAAAACTGGCAGGTCAATTAGCCTATTTTGATGGCAATATTGCCAAAGAAATCTTTCTGGATGTTCATAAAATCATTAAGGATAAAGGATATAATAGTTATCATTATCAAAAGTTGGAAGCAGAATTATTATACAGTCTGTCAAGCGTATCCTTAAACCTTCAAGATACTGCAGCAGCCTTGCAATATGCAAATGAGGCCTTAGATATTGCGACAGAGATCGAGTATGATATGATTATAGGAAGAACTATAAGTAATCTAGGGAATATTTACTCAAGACAAATGGATTTTGAGAAAGCAAAACGATTTCATAGACGTTCATTAGTATTTCATGAAAAGGCAAAGTCAGCTCGTGGGCAAGCACTTACATTGAATCGAATAGGAAGAATCTTTAGTAAACAGGAAAAGATGGATTCTGCTACGTATTATTTCAAAAAGGCTATAGAAGCTGACACCTCTAAGACGCTTAGACTGCAAATAAAGGGAAATTTAGCTAGTGTCTATGCAGATGCAGGAAAATACGATCTAGCTGGCAACATTTATAGAGAAAACTTAAAACTGTTAGACCCGACTGCGTATAATATCAGAGCACATAACCACTCTAATCTGGCAAAAGTATATGACAAACAAAAAGAGTATAGCAAAGCAAATGCACATATAGACAGTGCTATTTTCTTTTCAAAAAAGGTGAACGCGTTATTTTTAATACAATCAGCATACCATGCTAAAGTTGGAATAGCCTATAATGATAAAAAATTCTCAGAGTCTTATGAAGCTTTTTTAATTCAAGATAAGTACAAAGATTCTTTAGTAAAGAAGAGTACAACAAAACGTTTTGCCGATTTAGAATTTGCATATCAATATAAAAGAGAAAAGGAACTAGCCGCCATAAACCTTAAGAATGAATCTACTAAAAAGAAATTATATTTAGGGCTACTCGTTATTACAGTTCTGGCAGCTTTGTTTTTAATCTATTTTATTAGAAAAAATAATAAACAAAAACTAGAGCTTGTTGCAAATAAAGCCGAACTAACAGAGCTTGAAAAATTAAAAACAGAATTAGCACTCGCATATCGAGAACAAGAGCTAAAAAAAGTGGTAGTAGAAAGCTCTGTTAGAGAAGAAGTCTTTAATAATACAATAGATGATATTAAGCAAGTTACAGCTTTAGAGGATGAGAAAGAACGCAAGTCTGCCTTACGCTCCATATCTGCTTCATTATTATCAGAGAAAGGTTCTAAAAAATCATCTTTAAGTCTACAGACGTACCTCGATGAGGTAAATATTGATTTTAAAATACTACTTGATCAACATTTTTCCGAATTAAAACCAAAGGAAAAGGAGCTCCTTTGTCTTATGAAAATGGAGCTCAGCACCACAGAAATTAGTAAACTTCAAAACAATACAGTAGCCGCTATAAAATCTTCAAGATATCGTATTCGTAAAAAACTTGGTTTAGATTCTAAACAAGATATTATTGCTTTTATTGAAAATAAAAATATTACGTTATAAGGTATTAAAAGTATTCCTTGTACACAGTTTTTTGATTAAACGCATATCTTCTTTGATTTATAAAAGCCCTATTTTTTGAGGGCATCTTATTGTTGTTTTAAAATGCTAAAATTAAGCAAATTACGCTGCTTGATACTCTTTTGCTACCCCCTTTTTTTTGCAATGTAGGTTCCTTATACATTTCTTTGTTTAAGAACGTGACGTTTAACTTAAGATCACTTTTTGTTAAATACGTGAAAGCAATGTCTAACTTAAGATAAGGTTATTTACTATTTATAATTTTCACTCAAAAAAATCATGATACTGTTTTGTCAAATTAAAAGAATAGGATACATTTTATGAAACCGGATACTAAATATACTAAAAGCGGTCACATCAATATTGCATATCAGGTTTTTGGCTCTGGTTCTATTGACTTGGTTTATATTCCGGGATGGGTTTCTAATATTGATTGGATGTGGGCTTGTCCAGAACTGGTCAATTTTTTACAGGAATTAGGAAAAGTAGCCAGAGTTATTCTATTTGATAAACGAGGAACAGGGCTTTCTGATCGTGTTGTGGGGTTTCCAACCTTAGAAGAAAGGATGGATGACATTCGAGCCGTGATGGATGCAGTAGGTTCTGAAAAAGCAGCTTTGTTTGGGCATTCTGAAGGAGGATCAGTCTCTGCCTTGTTTGCCGCTACATATCCAAACCGAACTATTTCTCTGATTGCTTTTGGGATATTTGCCAAACGTATATATGCTCCTGATTATCCCTGGGCACCAACGAATCAGGAACGTCAGGTTGTTTATGATATGATCGAAAAGAGATGGGGAAGCGGAGAGATGGACTTAGAGTCTCTTGCTCCTTCTAAAGCTGATGATAGGGTATTTATGGATTGGTTGGCTAATTATTTTCGTTCTGGAGCAAGTCCAAGTGCAGCTATGATGTTAACAAAAATGAATACGCAAGTAGACATCATCGACATTTTAGACTCTATAAAAGTTCCTACCCTAATATTACAACGTACCCATGATATTGACGTAAAAATTGAAGAAGGACGATTTATAGCTGAACGTATTCAAAACGCAAAATTTGTTGAACTAGAAGGTAGTGATCATCTGTTCTGGACAGGTAACACAGAGGAGGTTTTAGAAGAGATGAAAGCTTTTGTTTTACAGGCAAATCCAAAATCAATCTATGAAAAACAACTCTTTACGATTATTACCGGACGGGTGCTATCTTCTCAGGCAAATAACGCTAAGCATCAAGAGCTTATTAGGGAATATGTAGAACAGTACCGAGGGAATATTGTTCATTATGATACCCAAACATTTACTGCTACTTTTCAAGGTCCTAGTAAGGCTGTTCATTGCAGTATTGATTTAATTAATGCTATGATAGGTCGAAATGCACAATTGGCTATCGGTATTCATATTAAAGAATGTCTGGTAAAGAATTGTATAAGCAAAGAGACAGAAGATTTTGCTGCATCCATATTTAAACAACCCATACCCAATCAAATCTTGCTAACACAAACTGTAAAGAATTTACTGGTAGGAGCTGGTGTGAGTTTTACACCGTGCAAAACTATTTTTGAAACCGAATCTGGTGAGTCTCTTTTGCTATTTGCTGTTGACCAAAAACCGAAGCATAACATACTGCCCAAAAGGATTGATCATAATAAACTTCCTCAAAATGATTCTTTCCTGAAAAAAGTACTTCAAAATATCAATAATCATATAAGTAATGAGCATTTTGGTGTAGAAATGCTTTGCAAAGAGATAGGTGTTAGTGAGCGACAATTACAGCGGCGACTTAAAGCTATTACTAATAAGTCTCCTAATAAATTGATTTGCTCAGTGCGTTTGCATCGTGCCAAAGAACTAATATTAAATCAACAGAATACCATTGCCGAAATTGCTTTTCAAGCGGGTTTTTCTAACCCTTCTTACTTTTCTAAGTGCTTCAAAAGAGAATTCGCTGTATGCCCCTCTGATCTTATAAACTAAGAGTAAAATCTCTTTATTACGAAAATACACTGCCTCTAAAGTGTTATTCCATGTCTTGAAATTTTTAAAAGAAATTGTCGTTATAAGTATTGATAAAACTAAGAGGAGTAATGTTCGTTATTTCTTGCTACGTCGTACTATTTATTGTTGATATGGTTTTTCTACCAATTCAAAAATTTTCATGACCATTTTATCTTTAAGATTTTGTTAGTTTTGTGAGGTTTTTGAAAACTATCAAAATTTAATGAACCATATTTTTTTTAAGTACAAATTAAATCAAGTACAAAAATGAAGAATCTATTTTCTCTTTTATTCATGGCAATCATAATAGTTGGATGTGGAGACGACGAAGGGCCTGCAATTGAAACTGGAAATTTAAGTGTAGAAGTCACAGCTCTTGGAGATGTGCCTGTTACTAATGCTTTGGTGTATACAAGACCAGAGACACAGGAAATAATGACTAATGACTCTGGGATTGCTTTGTTTGAGAATATAGCGACAGGAACTTACGATGTTTTTGTTGATCTTAATGATGGTGCTACACCAAGGCAAACAACGGCTGTAATTACTGCAAACAGAACAGTATCTATATCTGTATTGATTGAACCGGTAGGTATAGATCCGGATCCAGTAGATGTGAATTTTCTTTTACAAGTAATCTATAATGAACTTAAAAACCCTGGGTTATTTAATGCAAGTGGATATTCTCAATATTGGGGAGATATAGGAGGCGATATCTCATATGTAAGTACCACTACAGGAACTGGAGTTGATGCTTTGGATACATACAATATCGCGGTAGGTAATAATATTGTACAAAATGTCTGGGTCGAACATTATAAACTTGTTCAGGATGCTAATCAAGGATTAGAAATATTAAAAACGTTAGATCCGGCTGCAAATCCAGAAGTTAACATACCAGTTGTAGAAGCAGAATTGAAATTTCTAAGAGCTTTGTTATATTTTAATCTTGTAAAACTCTACGGAAACCCAATACTAATAACATCATCAAATGTAATAGATCCAATAGACAGAATCCAAGATCCACAAAAGGTATATGATCTCATTATAGAGGATTTGATTTTTGCGGAGAATAATTTAGAAGCTTCTAGAGAATCTAATCGTGCTTCTGTTCCAGTTGCGCAAGCTTTGCTTGGAAAAGTGTATCTTCAAATGGCAGGATTTCCGCTACAGCAAAATGATAAATTTGCCTTAGCCTTAACACAGTTAAAGAAGTTAGATGGGTTGTACAGTCTAGAACCCAATTACGCAGATGTATTCAGCTTAGAAAATGAAGGAAGCAATTCTGAAGTAATTTTTAAAATTGATTTTGATGCTGCTATAATGGGTAATGGAGGGAACTATGGAGTGCTATGGGGGCCACAGGGAGTTTCTTTGGATGATAATTTGTTTTTAGCTCCGGGATTTGCCGAAAGTTATTTTCAAGATCCATCGAGTATTACAAGCCCGGTATCATTTCCATTATCAGTCACTGATACACGATTTAGTCAAAATATTGCAACTTTCACAGTACAAAATAATCAAGTCGTTAATAGTGAAGAAATTGGTGATTGGAGACCATATAAATACACTAAAGATGTTGCAGTGCCAGTTACTAGAGATGGTGAATCTTTCGATTTTCCTTATTTAAGATATGCAGATGTGCTCCTGATGATTGCAGAGGCAGAAAATGCAATAAATGGTCCAACACAAATCGCTTACGATGCAATTAATCAAGTAAGAAGACGAGCTTTTGGTAATATGGATAATGATGTCCCTGCAGGATTAAATCAGCAAGAGTTTCTTGAAGCAATATTGCAAGAACGACGCCTGGAATTATGTTATGAGGGGCAGAGAAAGGATGATCTTGTACGAACCCAATTGTTAGAAACAGTAATCAATGAGTTTAATGCAAATAATCCGCAAAATCTGAAAGATTATCAATCACATGAATATATCTGGCCAATACCCCTAATTGAAATTAATGCCAATCCCAATGCGGTTCAAAACCCGGGATATTAATATCTCTTAGGTTTTTAATAAATAAGCCCTCAAAATCTAATAATTTTGAGGGCTTATTTATTTTAGGTAAATATTATCATAAGGAAACGCCAACCAAAACACCTATCCCTACACCACCAATGGCAAAAAGGATTTTTTCGAAAGCACTTTTTCTGCGTTCTCTTTTTGTGCTTTTTTCTACAAGCTCAAGACTGGTGGTAGCTTTATCTAAACTATTAATTGTATAATCCAAAGCTCTTTGCGTATTTGATAAGGTTGCTTGGGTTCTTTGGTACACCTGTAAATCGAGACTATCTGTCTCTTTGAAATTGATTTTTAATTTGCGTTCAAGATCTATATTCCTGCTTAAAGTTTGTGTGTATTTTTCTATTAAAGAATTAGTCATTTCATCTTGATTACGAGTAGCTTCATATATATTTTTAAAAGCGGTAAAAGCTTTCTCATTAATAAGATAAACGTGTGGAGTTCTAAATACATAAAGACTATCTTCCTTCACTTTAAAGGGAGGGCCTTGTCGATCGGCATAAGATTCAGGAATTTCAATAACCTTAGGTAGGTCTTGATCTTGGGCATAAGAAAAAGAGACCAGAAAAATTAAAAGGAGAAATAAATACAGGTTTTTCATGATATTATAAATTGGAAGTATTGATTTTATGTAAGGATTTGTCGTTGTTCTAATTTAATTAGAACTAGATCCGCTAAATAGACTGTCCAGAATCTCTCTATCAGCGATTAATTTTTTGTTGTTTTCACTTATATTATCTTTAATAGTTTCCAAAGAATTCCAGTCTGCTGCATTTTTTCTTTCAAATTCTAGTAATATAGAATCACGCTCTCTTTTGAAAATATCTTTTTGTAAATTCAGTCTTTCTAATTCTTTTTTAGAGTTTTGGAGACTCGCCTTAGTTTCAATCAGGTTTTCCTTAGAGGTGTTTAGCTCTTCCTGTGCTCTTTCTAATTCGGTTTTAATAACTTTCCAATTAGACCCCGAACTAAATGACATATAGCCAATAATAACTAAAAAAAGGAGCGCTACGATCTGTAGAATGGTATTAGTATTAATACTTTTCATTGGTTATTTTTTGTGTTAGATATTATTTTAATGAATTTGTGGGGTTGGTTAATTTTGCTTGAGTAGTAAATGTAAGTATTTTATTTTTTTTATACATAGGGATTATACCCCTAAATGAGAATCAATTTTATTGAATCCTTAAACTTTTGATAAGAATTTTTTATTGATTTCTTCGTTGTGGTATTTAATTGTACATTAGACCCAACCTCAAAATTTTAAAATATGTCAGAATTTTGGCTTTATCTTAAGCTAGGCTTTGGTCACGTATTAGATTGGAATGCCTACGACCACATCTTATTTTTAATTGTACTCACCATTGGATATACTTTTGATAACTGGAAACGAATTTTGTTATTGGTAACCTTATTTACAATAGGACATACAATTTCATTATTTTTAGCTGCATATAATGTAGTCTCTGTAAACTCGAGACTAATTGAGTTTTTGATTCCATTAACCATTTTGGCAACGGCAATATTTAATGTGCTGACCTCTAAAAGTGGTTCTAAGAGTGGTAAAATAGGAGTTTTGTATGGTGCCACCATATTTTTTGGGCTGATTCATGGACTTGGTTTTTCAAGTTATTTCAAAGCAATAAGTAGTAATGCAAGTTCAAAGATTTTACCATTAATAGAGTTTGCTTTGGGTATTGAACTCTCACAGCTACTGGTCGTTGTTATTGTTGTTTTAATTAGCTTTGTGGCACAGACCTTTTTCAGGTTTTCAAAACGAGATTGGATTCAAATTGTTTCTTCAATTGTTATAGGAATGGTAATCCCGATGCTTATAGCAAATAAAATTTGGTAATTAAGTAGCGTTTGGAGTTGTATTTGCCACATGGTAATAATATATTCGTATTTTGATTGTTATGATTGTATTATTCATTCTACCCTATGTCCAAAAAAAAACAGCTTAAGTACGACAAAGCATATCTCAGGATAGCAAGAGAATGGGGGAGATTATCCCATTGTGAACGTAAGAAAGTTGGTGCAGTTATTGTTAAGGATAGAATGATAATCTCAGACGGATTTAATGGGACACCAACAGGTTTTGAAAACCCGTGTGAGGACGAAGAAGGATATACCAAGTGGTACGTGCTGCATGCAGAGGCTAATGCAATCTCGAAGGTTGCGTCCTCTACGCAATCTTGTAAAGGGGCGACCCTTTATATCACGTTATCACCATGTAAGGAATGTAGTAAATTGATTCATCAGGCCGGTATAAATAGGATTGTGTATCAAATAGAATATAAGGATGACTCTGGTTTGGCGTTTCTTGCAAAAGCCGGAGTAGAAATAGAACAGATTACGGATTTAGAAGATTAATGGGATATTCAAAAAAATATTTACCCTTGTTTTTGGGATTAGCTGTTGGGGCTGGAGTGTTTTTAGGGAGTAAGCTTGATTTTAGTAATCCCTCGGCTAAGCTATTTTCTTCGAATGCCAAAAAGGAAAAACTTAACCGCCTTATTGATTATATCGATTATGAATATGTCGATGAAATCAATACAGATAGTATTGTTGATGTAACGGTTAACAGGATTCTAGAAAACCTGGATCCACACTCAGTATATATTCCGCCAGAAGAGTTAGAAGGGATTACCGAAAGTATGCAGGGAGACTTTATAGGTATTGGGGTTACTTACTATTCATTCAGGGATTCCATATCAGTAATCAATACTATAAAAGGAGGCCCAAGTGAACGATCGGGTATCAAAGCAGGAGATCGTATTTTAATGGCAGATAATGATACATTATATGGCGATAAATTAGAAAGAGAAGGGCTTGCAGATAAATTAAAAGGAGAATTAAATAGTCAAGTGCAATTAAAGGTGTTTCGCAAAGGTACCGGAGTATTTGATGTTGTTGTAAAAAGAGGTAGAGTTCCTTTGCAAAGTGTTGATGCGTCATATTTGCTGGATGATCAGCTGGGATATATTAAAATAAATCGATTTGCAGAAACTACATATAAAGAATTCAAGAGAGCTTTAGATTCTTTAAAGCAAGAGGGCGCACAAAAGATGGTAATAGACTTGCGTGATAATGGAGGTGGTTTTATTGCTCCGGCACTAAAGATGGCCGATGAATTTTTAAAGGATGATGTCTTGATTATGTTTACCAAGAATAAAAAAGGGGCGATCGAGAATAACTTTGCGACCAACAAAGGAAATTTTGAAGAAGGTGAGATTTACGTATTAATTAATGAGAACTCTGCTTCGGCAAGTGAAATCTTTGCAGGTGCAATACAGGATAATGACAGAGGTGTAATAGTAGGGCGACGTTCTTATGGGAAAGGTCTGGTGCAGAGAGAAATGGCTTTGGGAGATGGTAGTGCAATTCGATTAACGATTTCTAGATATTATACGCCAACAGGGCGTTCTATTCAGAAACCTTATGTTAACGGAAATAAAGAATATTTCAATGAATACATGGAGCGCTATAAGAACGGTGAGTTGCAAAATGCAGATAGTATTCAGGTAGCAGATTCCCTAAGATTCAAAACCCCTGGAGGAAAAACAGTGTACGGCGGTGGAGGTATAATTCCGGATATATTTGTAGGTAAAGATACAACTAGAGTTGGAGAAACACTCAATTATCTGGATCGTATAGGAAGAATGGGGAGGTATGTCTTTGAGGAGTTGGATAAAAAGAGATCGTTTTATAATTCCTTGTCAGAAGATGAGTTTAGGGAGAAGGTTGTTGTTGATGATGCTTTTGCAGAAGGATTTTTACAATATGCCCGTAAAAGAGGTATGGAGATCGAGCTTAGAAATTATCATAATCAACTAAAAAAATATCTTAAAGCTACCATGGCACAACAATTATTTGGCACTGGTGCATTTGAAAAAATTATAAATGAAGATGATGCCATGGTGACCAAAGTGAGGTCACTCTTAACAAAAGATAAAGACACTCCTTAATATGTCAGAATTAGAAGAATACCTGGTTGCTATAGCAGTTTGTTCACCGCTTTTTTTCTTCATTATAGCCGTTGCTTTTAGATTACTGGATAATAGTGCATCTATTTTTTTAAATCATGATATTTTGGTGGATACCTCTTATGTTTCTGCAGATGTAATTAGAGAACATATTGGTAGCTCAGAAAATATAAAACTTAAAAAAGCATTAAAGAGAGCACTTTTGTTCAGGAAGTTGCATAATTTCTTCATGATTTTAATGCTAATATCGATTCCTCCTGTAATTATAGCTTGTTTTTTTCTTTTTTGAATTTATGGAGTTCCAGAAATATTTATTTCCTTCTTTTTTGTTGAATGCTTCTGGAAACCAATAAAATAAGCATGAGTACAATAGCGCATGCTGATGCAAAAACTCCAATAAGGGCAGTTTTGCTATCACCAACAAGTATGTTGTTAAAATCTAAAAGAGTTGTGTTGTAAATCAAAAGACCTGTAGCAATGGCTATTAATATGTATATGAAATATTTCAAAATTATAGAGTTAAGTTTTAGAACAGTCCTTTAATATTTGTAGCAAATAATTTAACGGCTATAGCCAGTAAAATTACACCAAAAATCTTTCGCACCACATTAATCCCCTGTTTGCCCAGAACCTTTTCGATTTTACCAGAAGATTTTAATACGATATAAACAAAAATGATATTGATTATTATGGCGATTACTATGTTTAAAGGTTGATATTCTGCTCTTAAAGATAAAATAGATGTCATAGTTCCTGCTCCAGCAATTAAAGGAAAAGCAAGAGGTACCACTGCCGCGGTTTCTGGTGCGTCATCCTTATATAATTGAATACCCAATATCATTTCTATGGCAAGGAAGAAAATAATAAAGGACCCAGCAACAGCAAAAGAGTTTACATCTATCCCTATTAAACTAAGAATTTCTTTACCTACAAATAAGAAAAGAATCATTATTATAGCTGCTACAATCGACGCTTTCTCGCTTTGGATATGTCCAGCTCTTTTACGTAAATCTATGATAATAGGAATACTACCTACAATATCAATAACCGCAAACAGTATCATACTTGCGGTTAATATTTCTTTTAGGTTAAAGTTCATATAAAAATAGTTTCAATAATTTGTGCAAATGTAAATAGACTTTATTTAATAAAGGTATTATAAAAAGGTGAATAAATTACAAAAAATCTCTGGCATAAGAATTATCTTTGACCCATGTTTCAATTAGGAAAAACCATTATCTCAGAGGAGATTATAGAGAAAGATTTTGTGTGTAACCTCTCTGCTTGCAAAGGGGCTTGTTGTGTGGATGGAGAGGCTGGAGCACCACTCGACGAATCCGAAACCCAGAAACTTGAAGAGATATATCCTGTTATAAAATCATATTTACGTAAAGAAGGTATAGCAGTAATCGAGAAGCAAGGTGTTTATGTCAAAACTCCAGATGGGGAATTAGAAACACCACTTATAGATGGTGCAGATTGTGCATATGTAATTTTTGATGACAAAGGTACGGCCATGTGTGCTATTGAAGAAGCCTATAATCAAGGTGAAGTGGATTGGAAAAAACCTGTTTCTTGTCACTTATATCCTATACGAGTGCAGGATTATACAGAGTTTTCTGCAGTTAATTACCATAGATGGGAAATTTGCGATGACGCATGTACTTTAGGAAAAGAATTACAAGTTCCTGTCTATAAATTTGTAAAAGATGCCTTAATTCGAAAATTTGGAGAGGATTGGTATATCGAACTTGAAAAAGTTGCTGCAAATTTGAAAAAATAACCTTCATTTTGAGGTAAGATCCTAGTCTTTTTTGTTAAAAAAACATCTTTTTTGAAGATGCGGTTTTCCCGTAATTGTATGTTTTTTGCACTTTTATTTTTTGAAGCACAAAACACGGCTAGCAACTGAAAAACATACCCTTCTGGAGGATGTGAGCTGTATTAATTCTAATTTTCATAAGTCTTTAAATAACTGTTAATCAGGCAATTAAATCATTCTTTTGAAGAAGGGGATTTTTCCCCTAAATTAACTTCGTGTTGAAAACTTGTTGAAAACGTTTACTAACTTTAAGTAGAACTTTTGACCTATTTCTTGATCTTTGTAAGACCCTTGAAAAAGAAAAAAATACCAAGAAAAGTTAAAAAAATAAGATGAGCGCCATAGAACCTATTTTGCAAGAAAACAAAGATCGATTCGTGATTTTCCCAATTCAACACCATGATATTTGGGAGTGGTATAAAAAATCGGAGGCTAGTTTTTGGACTGCAGAAGAGATTGATCTACATCAGGATATAACAGATTGGTCTACTAAGCTTACAGCAGATGAAAAGTATTTTATCAAACATATTTTAGCGTTTTTTGCTGCTTCTGATGGGATCGTAAATGAAAATTTGGCAGAAAATTTTGTAAACGAAGTACAATATAGCGAAGCAAAGTTTTTCTACGGGTTCCAGATTATGATGGAAAATATTCATTCTGAAACCTACTCATTACTTATCGATACCTATGTTAAGGACGAAAAGGAAAAAAATATGTTGTTTAACGCAATAGATAATTTTCCGGCAATTAAGAAAAAGGCAGATTGGGCACTGAAATGGATCGAGTCTGATTCTTTTGCAGAACGCCTTATTGCTTTTGCAGCTGTAGAAGGAATTTTCTTTTCAGGAGCATTCTGTTCAATTTTTTGGTTGAAGAAACGTGGATTAATGCCAGGACTTACGTTTTCTAATGAATTAATTTCTAGAGATGAAGGAGTGCACTGTGATTTTGCTGTTCATCTTCATAATAAGCACTTGGTGAATAAAGTGCCAAAAGAAAGAATACGCAGTATCATTGTTGATGCTCTTAATATCGAGAGAGAGTTTATTACAGAGTCTCTTCCGGTAAGTTTGATAGGTATGAATTCAAAACTGATGACGCAATATTTGGAGTTTGTTACAGATAGGTTATTAGTAGAATTAGAATGTGAAAAAGAATACGGAACTGCAAATCCATTTGATTTTATGGATATGATCTCGCTACAAGGAAAAACGAACTTCTTTGAGAAAAGAGTCTCAGAATACCAAAAAGCAGGGGTACTTAATAAAGATTCTGAGGACAGTAAAATAAGTTTTGATGCTGATTTTTAACCTAAAAATCTTTCAAAACAACAATATATTCATTCTGAGCTAGTCAAAAACATATCTTCTGTTTATTTCAGATTAGCTCAGTTTGATACAGCTTTGTAAAAGCTTTACAAAAAAACAACAAAAGGGACGAAAGTCAAAAAATTATATTTTACTTGTAGAATCACTCTGATCTTAAGATGTAGAGACTTCTTTTTAGTAGCTTGTTTCTAGCAGATGAAATATAACTTTTTGGTCTTCAGATTATAGATTAGTAACACAAATTAATAGCATTTTCTTCGATAGAAGAAAGTTTTAAAAACCAAAAAAGCGTATGTATGTTGTAAAAAGAGATGGGCATAAGGAACCAATTATGTTCGACAAAATTACCGCAAGGGTAAGGAAATTATGTTATGGGCTTAATCCATTAGTTGATCCTGTAAAGGTAGCAATGAGGGTGATAGAAGGATTGTATGATGGGGTCACAACTAGTGAATTGGATAATTTGGCGGCAGAGATAGCTGCGACCATGACTATAACACACCCAGATTATGCAAAACTTGCGGCACGTATCTCTGTTTCAAATCTACATAAAAACACAAAGAAGACTTTTTCTGAAGTGGTTACAGATCTTTATGAATATGTAAACCCAAGAACAGGCAAAAAAGCACCATTAATTGCCGATGATGTCTATGATGTGATTGTTGCTAACAAAGAAAAGTTAGACTCTACAATCATTTACAATCGCGATTTTGGTTATGATTATTTTGGTTTTAAAACACTAGAGCGTTCTTACTTACTTAAAATTAATGGTAAGATTGCAGAGCGCCCGCAACATATGTTAATGAGAGTTTCTATAGGGATACATCTTAATGATTTGGATGCCGCTATAGAGACTTATGAATTGATGTCCAAAAAATATTTTACACACGCTACACCAACGTTATTTAATTCAGGTACACCAAAACCACAGATGTCATCTTGTTTCTTGTTAACAATGCAAGACGATAGTATTGATGGGATATATGATACATTAAAACAAACTGCAAAGATTTCTCAATCTGCAGGAGGGATAGGATTATCTATTCATAATGTACGTGCCACAGGATCATACATCGCGGGTACAAACGGAACATCAAATGGTATTGTACCAATGCTAAAAGTATATAATGATACTGCTAGGTATGTAGATCAAGGAGGAGGAAAACGTAAAGGATCGTTTGCAATATACGTAGAGCCTTGGCATGCTGATATTTTTGATTTTCTGGACCTAAAAAAGAATCATGGTAAAGAAGAAATGCGTGCACGTGACTTGTTTTATGCAATGTGGATTCCGGATTTATTCATGAAACGGGTGCAGGAGGATGCAGAGTGGACGTTGATGTGTCCAAACGAATGTCCTGGATTATTTGATATCCATAGTGATGAATTTGAAAAAGAGTATTTACGTTTTGAAGCAGCAGGAAAAGGTCGTAGAACTATAAAGGCTCGTGAACTTTGGGAGAAAATCTTAGAGTCTCAGATTGAGACCGGTACTCCGTACATGTTGTATAAAGATGCTGCAAACCGTAAATCGAACCAGCAAAATCTTGGTACCATACGTTCTTCAAACTTATGTACAGAGATTTTAGAATATACAAGCCCAGATGAAGTAGCAGTATGTAACCTGGCATCAATAGCGTTACCAATGTTTGTAAAAAATGGAGAGTTTGATCACAAAGAGCTTTTCAGAATCACAAAGCGTGTAACCAAAAACTTAAATAAAGTAATTGATCGTAACTATTATCCTGTAAAAGAAGCAGAGAATTCTAACATGCGTCATCGTCCTATTGGGTTAGGAGTACAAGGATTAGCAGATACATTTATTCAGTTGCGTATGCCTTTTACCAGTGATGAAGCAAAGAAATTAAACCAGGAGATTTTTGAGACGCTTTACTTTGCTGCTGTAACAGCATCTATGGAAGAAGCAAAAGAAGATGGAGCATACCAGACATATGAAGGATCTCCTATCTCTAAAGGAGAATTTCAGTATAACTTATGGGGTATAAAAGATGAAGAATTAAGTGGTCGTTGGGACTGGGCTAAGCTTCGTAAGCAAGTGCTTAAAAACGGAGTGCGTAACTCATTATTAGTAGCGCCAATGCCAACAGCTTCTACTTCCCAGATTTTAGGAAATAACGAAGCTTTTGAACCATATACAAGTAATATATATACTAGACGTGTACTATCAGGAGAGTTTATTGTAGTAAATAAGCACTTGTTAGAAGATTTAGTAAAATTAGGTTTGTGGGATGACAATCTTAAAGATGCGATCATGCGCGCAAACGGATCAATACAGAATATTGATATTATTCCGCAGGATCTTAAAGAACTTTACAAGACGGTTTGGGAACTGAGTATGAAAGACATTATTGATATGTCTCGTCATAGAGGATATTTTATTGATCAGTCGCAGTCACTAAACCTGTTTATGGAAGGTGCAACGATGGCAAAATTAACCTCAATGCATTTTTATGCTTGGAAGAGTGGGTTAAAAACAGGTATGTATTACCTAAGAACAAAATCTGCTGTTGATGCGATTAAGTTTACGCTTAAAAGCGAAAGCAAAGAAGAGCCAAAACCTGAAAAAGTAGCAGTAGCTGCTGCACAGGTAATGGAAGCGCAAGCTGCCAAAACAGAACCAAAACAGGAAGCAACTCCTGTTGCTGCAGAAGGAACGGCGCTTACTCCAGAAGAGCTTCGTGCAATTATTGCACAATCAAAAGAAGCTGAGGGAGACGATTGTTTAATGTGTGGGTCGTAGACCTAGATTTATATAGGGTAAAAGGGGAGTTTTCTTAGGATGACTTCCCTTTTTTAGTATATTCGAATTTTCTAAGAAATATGATGAACTGGGAACAACTCCTGTCCTTAAAAAGACAAGGAGATACAAATAAAAGATTACGTAAAGAACAAGATGAAACGCGATTGGGTTTTGAGGTAGATTATGACCGCATTATCTTTTCTTCGGCCTTTAGGAGCTTGCAAGATAAAACACAAGTAATACCGCTTTCCAAAACAAGTTTTGTGCATACGCGATTGACCCATAGTTTAGAAGTTTCAGTAGTTGGGCGATCATTAGGTAGAGTAGTAGGTAAGAAAATTTTAGAAAAACACCCTCATTTGTCTACCATTCATGGGTATCAATTCAATGATTTTGGGGCAATTGTTGCTGCTGCCGCTTTGGCACACGATATTGGTAATCCACCCTTTGGGCATTCTGGAGAAAAAGCAATTGGAGAGTACTTTAAAACCGGTAGTGGTACTAGATACAAAGGCAAGATCACACCTAAGCAATACCAGGATTTAATAGATTTTGAAGGAAATGCGAATGGATTTAAAATTCTTACAGAGTCCCGTGTGGGTATAGAAGGAGGACTTAGATTATCTTATGCCACACTAGGAGCTTTTATGAAGTATCCTAAAGAGTCTTTACCTAAAAAACCTACTTCGCATATTGCGCATAAAAAGTTTGGGTATTTCCAGAATGAAAAATCATTTTTTCAGGAAGTAGCAGAAGAAGTAGGGTTGCTAAAACATAAAATAAAGGATGACGTTACTTATAGTCGCCATCCATTAACTTTTTTGGTAGAGGCGGCAGATGATATTTGTTATACTATTATTGATTTTGAGGATGGAATCAATCTTGGTTTGATAGAAGAAGAATATGCTTTAGAATATTTGATTAAACTAGTAAAGGATTCGATCAATACTTCAAAATATAATAACCTGGTCACTACTGCAGATCGATTAAGTTACCTTAGGTCATTAGCTATTAATACACTTATAGGAGAAGCTGCAAATATCTTTCTTGAAAATGAAGAACAGATATTATCAGGGATTTTTGATACTGCATTAATAGATAAAAGTAAGTACGAAGCCCAGATTAATGATATTATTAAAATCAGTATCGATAAGATCTATCAAAGTCAGGAAGTGACCGAAAAAGAGATTGCAGGATACGAGATTCTTGCAACTTTACTTGATCGATATTGTGTAGCTACAGATAATTATAATCAAGATAATGCTTCAAATTATGATAAGCTTATTCTGAGAGCAGAAGGAGGTAATTTTGATTATAAAAATGAGGATTTGTATACTAGGCTTATTAGTATTAGTAATTTTGTGGCTAGCCTTACGGATGGGAATGCTTTATTGAAATTTCAGAAGATTAAAGGGTTGCAGATATAAAAAAACCACCTGAGTTTTCAAGTGGTTTTAGTAAGTGTAAATATGTATATCTTATTGTTTTGTATACGTTTCTACAATAACAAATTCTTCATTGCCTTCATTTTCAGTATATTCTAATTTCAAGGTTGAAGCCGTCAACTCAATGATTTTCTCTGAATCTTGATCAACACTACCTACAACGGTTTCTGTGTTCAGCATATTTTCTGAAGTCAAGGACCATACATAGTCTACACTGGTTGAAGGTTCACAAGCACCTCCCGTTGTTTCAACACCTTCAATAAATGTTGCACGATTTTCTCCTTGGTCATTAACAAATAATTGGATAGTATACAGTAAATCACATGCATCCAATGTTATTTCAGTTCCATTCTCAGTTTCCGAAGTAAGTTTCCAGTTACCAATAAGATTTGCTTCAGTAATTTCAGCTCCAACCGGTGAATCATCATCATCACCACAAGAAATAAACATTGCTGCGATAAGTAAAACAAATAAGCTAAGTTTTTTCATTTTTAAAGGTTTGTTTAAAGTTATTTCAGCTTTGAATAACGTGTATTGAACCAAAAAATTTTAATATGGATTAAAAATGTTAAAGATTTGCTTCAATTGTTCTTTGAATTCCTTCCGAAGAAATTCCGCAGATATCGTGTAGTTCATCTACCGTGCCCTGGTGAATAAATTGATCAGGAACCCCCAAGGTGATAATTTTGTTTTTGAAGTAATTTTGATTAGCAAAATCGATAACAGAGCTTCCAAAACCACCTTTGATCACCCCATCTTCTATAGTAATAACAGTTTTGTATTTCTGAAGTATTTGTTGTAGTAGATCTGCATCTAACGGTTTTATAAATCCAAAGTGATAGTGTCCTATATTTTCTTTGGTCGTGTCTATTGCCAGAGTAACATTATGTGCAATGGTTCCTGTAGAGATTATTGCCATATCATTTCCTTCTTTGAAACACTTGGCTTTGCCTATTTTTAACTCGTGCATTGGCACATTCCAATTAGTGATATATCCACGCCCCCTGGGATATCTAATAGTTATTGGGTGATTTAATCCTAAAGAAGCGGTATGTAATAGATGTCGTAATTCGATTTCATCAGCAGGGGCAGCTATAATCATATTTGGGATACAATTAAGATATGCAATATCAAAAACCCCATGGTGCGTAGCACCATCTGCACCAACCAGTCCGGCCCTGTCAATACAAAAGATAACTGGTAAATTCTGTAATGCTACATCATGTATTACTTGATCGTAAGCACGTTGTAAAAAAGTAGAATAAATAGTGCAAAAAGGAATCAACCCTTGTGTTGCCATTCCTGCTGCAAGTGTAACAGCATGTTGTTCTGCAATACCTACATCAAATGCGCGATCTGGCATTTCCTGCATCATATATTTTAGAGAACTTCCGGTTGGCATTGCCGGTGTTATCCCTACAATTTTTTGGTTATTTCTTGCTAGTTCTAAAATAGTATGCCCAAATACATCCTGAAACTTAGGAGGTAATCCTGTATTATCTTTCGAAATAATATCTCCGGTAGAAGCATCAAATTTACCAGGAGCATGATATTTTACTTGGTTTTCTTCAGCTTGTTTTAGCCCTTTTCCTTTGGTAGTTATAATGTGTAAAAGCTTTGGTCCCTGTGTTGCCTTTAATTTTTCTAGGGTTTTTAATAACGAAGGTAAATCATGACCGTCAATTGGGCCAAAATAATTAAAATTTAGCGCTTCGATGATATTATTTTTTCTAGGTTTTACACCAACTTTAGCTTTGGTTAGATATTCTTTAAGAGCACCAACACTTGGATCAATTCCTATAGCGTTGTCATTAAGAATAACTAGTATGTTAGTGTCTGTTACCCCAGCATGATTAAGTCCTTCAAAAGCCATTCCGCTTGCTATAGAAGCATCTCCGATTATGGCAATATGTTGTTTTTGAATATCACCTTTTATTTTGGAAGCAATAGCCATCCCCAAGGTTGCCGAAATAGAGGTTGAGGAATGTCCCACACCA
This sequence comes from uncultured Aquimarina sp., assembly GCA_947500545.1. Taxonomy (GTDB): domain Bacteria; phylum Bacteroidota; class Bacteroidia; order Flavobacteriales; family Flavobacteriaceae; genus Aquimarina. Next base: position 180,453 of record CANMSO010000002.1, read on the forward strand.
AAAGTGTCATACCCACTTTCGCTTCGTTTGGGGAAACCACTAATACCATCTAACTGGCGATTGGTATGAAAAACATCTTTTCTTCCTGTAAGGATTTTATGTGGATATGCTTGATGCCCAACATCCCAAACTAACAAGTCATTTGGAGTGTCAAATACATAGTGAAGCGCAATAGTAAGTTCTATTACTCCCAAGCTAGCTCCTAAATGACCTTCTTTTGTAGCCACAATGTTGATCACAAAATCCCGTAGCTCTTTTGCCAATTTTGGTAACTGGTCCGCGGATAGTTTTCTAAGGTCTGATGGGTATTGAATATTTGAAAGTAGCGATGCCGACATATAGCAAAAATACTATTTTGAACCGGTTCTTAATAAACTTTTATTAATGAAGCCCATTTTTAAAAATCTGAGAATGTTTATTCAAAAATGATAAGTTCAATTAATGCTGCTTTTTTATAGAATCTACAGAATTAATAACATTTTTATATCAAACAAGAATCAATTTATTTATTAGCTTTACTTAAAAATCAATTTATATGCTGGACCCTTTAGATGATTCCCATTACATGAAAAAAGCGCTTCAGGAAGCAGAATTAGCTTATGAAAAAGATGAGGTTCCTATTGGTGCAGTAATCGTTGTAGGTAATAGGATAATAGCAAGGGCACATAACTTAACAGAACTACTTAACGATGTTACTGCTCATGCCGAAATGCAAGCCATAACCGCAGCTTCTAATTTTCTTGGGGGCAAATATCTTAATGAATGTACGTTGTATGTTACACTTGAGCCATGTCAAATGTGCGCTGGTGCTTTATACTGGAGTCAGATTTCAAAGATCGTTTACGGAGCCGTAGACGAGCGACGAGGTTGTACGGCAATGGGAACGAAACTTCATCCAAAGACCGAAATAATTGGAGGTGTTCTGGAAGAGGAATGCGGTGAAATAATAAAGCGATTTTTTATAGAAAAACGCAACCTGAATTGATTCATGTTTAACTTATGAAGAATACGATTGCAGAACGAATACAGGATTTTTTAAAGCAGTTTCCTCCATTTGATATGCTGCAAAAAGAAGAATTATTATCAGTTTCTGCTCAGATTCGGGTATTGTATGTTGAAAAAGGAGAATATATCTTTAGACAAGATACCGCATGTCATGATGAATTCTATATCGTAAGAGAAGGAGCGATTGGTCTTTATCGTGAATTTGAAGAAGACGAAAACCTGGTAGATATATGTGATACAGGAGATCTATTTGGACTTCGTATTGTAATTATTAAGAAGAATTACCGTATGTCTGCAATGGCAAACGAAGAATCAATAGTTTATGCGATTCCATCTGTCGTTTTTGAACCTTTTATTGAAGAAAATAAGGAGGTGAATAAATTTGTTTTGGGCACTTTTGCTGCCCATGCACGTAACTATTTTACAGAAACTGAAAAAGGACAAAGAATTGACAATACAATTTCTATTGAAATAGCAAAAGATCTTTCAGAATTGCGAAGTGTTTCTTATCGCAAAAAACCTATTACTTGTTCATTAGAAGATACTATACAGGATATAGCCCAGAAAATGACCAAAAAGAAAGTCGACTATATTGTGATTGTCGATAACAATAAATGCCCAAAGGGTATAATTACCGATAGTGATTTAAGGACCAAAGTGGCGACAGGGTTATTTTCATTAGTATCAAAGGTAACAGAGATTATGGTTTCTCCTGTGATGGCGTATTCTAAAAAACTTACTGTTGCCGAGGCTCAAATTGCATTGATCAAACATGATATTAGCCATTTATGTATTACCAAAGATGGAACCCCTAATTCTAAGTTAATTGGGATTCTTTCTGATCATGATCTCCTTGTTTCTTTTGGTAATAATCCTTCTGTTTTGATTAAGGAATCTAAGCGAGTTAAGAAGCTTCAAAATCTTAGATATATTCGAAAACAAATAGATAAATTACTTAAAACATATTTAGAACAAGATATTCCGACACCTCATTTACTAAATATAATCTCTGAAATTAATGAGGCCTTATTAGTTCGTGTTATAGAGTTAGCATTAAAAGAAATGGTTTCTCCACCCCCTGTAAAATTTAGTTTTTTGGTATTAGGAAGCCAAGGTAGAAGAGAACAATTGCTTCTGACGGATCAGGATAACGCTATTGTTTTTGAAGATGTTTCAGAAGCAGACTACGAAATTACTCAAAGTTACTTTTTAGAATTAGCAAATAAAATTACAAAAGGGCTTCATACTATTGGATTTGAATATTGCCCCGCAGATATGATGGCTAGTAATCCCAGATGGTGCATGGCGGTATCCAAATGGGAAATGCAGTTTAGAAACTGGATGACAACTCCTACCGAAGAGGGAACATTATTATCATCAATATTTTTTGATTTTCAGCATGTATATGGCGGCCTTGTGCTAGCAGATCGATTATCTGATGTGGTTTTTGAAGGGGTGAATAAAAGCAATAGATTTCTGTCACTTTTGGGTGTGAGTGCTCTGCAAAAGCCGTCTCCGTTAGGTTTTTTTAAACAATTTTTGGTAGAACAAAACGGAGAACACAAAGATTCTTTCGATATAAAAATAAGAGCAATGATGGTATTGATTGATGCTGCCAGAATCTTGACCTTATACCACAACTTAAAAGGTGTAAACAATACACTATTGCGTTATGAAAAACTTGCAGAACTGGAACCAAAAAACGCCGCGATCTTTGAGAGTTGTGCAAAAGCGTTTAGGGTATTAATTAAGTTTAGAACTCGGCAAGGGTTATTGCACAAAGACTCTGGAAGATTTATCAAACTGAATACGCTAAGTAAAAAAGACAAGTTAAGGCTCAAAAGATGTTTTAGGCCTATTAGAGATATACAAGAGCTACTTAGAATACGATTTCAGCTTAAAACATTGATGTAATAACCGATATGTATGCAATTTTGGCCTAAAAAAAACAATACAAACTTTCCTGATTTTTGGTGGGAATATCTTGATCTTTTTAATGATAAGGATCAAAATGCACCTCTAAAAGATCTTCGTTTTGTTGCCTTTGATACAGAAACTACAGGCTTTGATTATACTGATGATCGCGTATTGTCTATTGGTGCTATAGGGATCAAAAATAATAGTATTAATGTATCTGATCAATTAGAAGTATATCTTAAACAGGACATTTTTAATGAAGCTACAGTAGAGATTCACGGAATTCGTAAAAATGGAACCCTGGATAAGATTTCTGAAGGAGACGCCATACTACAATTCATAAGATATATTGGCAATGCTGTTTTGATTGCGCATCATGCCAATTTTGATAGAATAATGATAAATAAAGCCCTGCAGAGACAGGGGTTGGGTGATCTAAAAAATAAAATAATAGATACAGGAGTGCTTTTTAAAAATTCGAAACATCAAATATATCATAACGATCGCAGGCACTATAGTCTAGATGAGTTGTGTAGTGAGCTTAAAATCTCTAAAAGCGATAGACATACTGCATCGGGAGATGCTTTTATTACTGCAATGGCCTTCTTGAAAATTATACCAAGATTAAAAAAAGATAAACAGATTAAAATCAATGAACTACTTGCATTAAGATAGTAGTGTGCAACTGTTGTAATTTAATAGCGTCTTTTTTAGGAGTAGAATTATTAGATGCGCAACATTACTTTTGTCTTTATTTTTTTTATTTCCCTTTTTGGGTACGCTCAGGAGTTATCTGTACTTCGAGGTGAAATTGTAGGGGATTCTCTTGAGATAGATGGGATACATATTTTAAATAAAACTCAAAATACTGGTGTGATTAATGACGAATCTGGCTCTTTTAAGATTCGAGCAAATCCAGGAGATACTATAATCTTTTCTTCGATTCAGTACGCTATAAAGCAACATATTGTTACACAAAAGGACATTGACTTAGAAAACTTTATTGTCAAGTTAGAGCATTCGGTTAATCAGCTAGATGAGGTTTTTCTAACGCAACATACATTGACGGGTAGGATTGAAGACGATCTTTTACAAATACCAACCTACACAGAGAATCTACCGTTTTGGAATGCTGCAGAACTTAAGCAAATGGGAGTAGGTACTTTTAATGATGCACAATCTCCTGTGCAAAATTTGGTATTACCTAATGCAAATGGGGGTCTGGCAGGTGCATCGGTTGATCTGAAGGTTTTGGCTGGCGGCATTTCGAGTATTTTTAGAAAGAGTAAAGGGGTCACTCCAAAAATTGAGAAAAGTGTTTATTTTAGCGAAAAAATAGTCATAGAGCAATTAGAAATTCCTGAAACAGAGTATTATAATTTCGTAGATTTTATTAACGAACAACCGGCGACTGCAATTGTTCTAAATTATAAAGATAAATTAAAGGTTCTGGAATTTCTAATGGATCAAAGTAAAGTGTTTAAAGAAAAATATAATATCAAAAAATAAAAAAAAGCACTACATATGTAGCGCTTTTGAAGCTTAGAAATTTATATCCTTTTAGTGAATTACTCGAACTTGCGCCGCAATAATTCCTTTTTTTCCTTCTTCTTCCTCATATTCAACTTTGTCTCCCTCGTTCAAAGCTTCTCCATTAAGCCCTGAAGCATGAACAAAAATGTCTTTTCCTGTTTCGTCGTTGGTGATAAATCCGTAACCTTTTGATTCGTTAAAAAATTTTACTGTTCCTTCCATTGTAATAAAAATAAAATAAATATTTGAGTTCTAAAGTTAATTCTAAATCTGTTATTAAGTGTTATCAAAATGTGAATATTTTAAAAATCCACTAGCTTTTTTGTTCCTTTTTCTTCTCGTATTCCCTCATTTTATTAAGGTTTTCTTCAGTAAGCATATAGTCTTTTACTTTCTTGTCTTTCCATCTGTGATAAATAAAAAGAGGCATTAAAATAAAAGATGCTCCTAATATTCCTATGCCCACTAATTTGTCACCGGTAATGTGATCTCCAGTGTTTTTGAAGTAGTATCCCACTCCAACAAGTATTACTATAAGTACTAGTAATATTTTGATAATATATTTCATGTGTTCATTTCAAATTAAAAATCATCTTGTAAAATTAATCAACTTTCTTCGGTATGCGGTAAGGAGTTTTGATTTGGATATGAAACCAAAATATTTACCATCTTTAATAACAGGAAGATTCCATGCTGCGGTATCCTGAAATTTTTGCATTACAGTTTTGACATCATCTTCTTCGTATACAATTACTGCTGTAGTTTTGGCCATTAGTGCGCCTACAGTTACTTTATGATACATCGTAATGTCAAACATAATATCTCTAATGTCATCTAAAGCCACTATGCCTATTAAAGTATTAAACTCATCTGTAACTGGAAACAAGTTTCTGTTTGATTTTGCAACCGCTTCACTTAATAATTGTTTTAAAGTATAATTTGGTTTTACGGCAATAAAATTAGTTTCAACACAATCTTCCAAATTCATTAAAGTGAGGACGGTTTGATCTTTATCATGAGTCAATAAGAGCCCTTGTTCTGCAAGTTCTGTAGTATAAATATTATGCTCCATCTTGTTTTTAGAAATGATAAATGATATTGCAGTGGTAATCATTAAGGGAACAAATAATTCATAACTAGAGGTAATCTCGGCAATTAAAAAAATAGACGTGAGTGGAGCATGTAGTACACCGGCAATAAGGCCAGCCATGCCTAATAGGGTAAAATTAGCCTCAGAAACCTGAAATCCAATCCCCAGATTATTAATAACCTTAGATACTACATTACCCAATGCGCTACCCATTACCATAGTTGGAATAAATATTCCACCTGAACCTCCTGCAGCAAAAGTTGCTGTCATCGCAATGGCTTTAAAAATGGTAATACCTGCTAATAGGGCAATGACAATCCAGATGTTAGCTGTTAAGTCATCAAAAGGAGTTTTTCCGATAGCTTTGAGGTGATCCCCATGCAATAAATCATTTATAAAGCCAAGACCTTCACCGTAAAGCGGTGGTATAAAATATAACATGATCCCTATCGCTAATCCTCCTATCAACAATTTGTAAATCTTTTTAGAAAAGCGGTCAAAAAAATGTAAAATCCCAAAGTACATTTTGGTAAAATATATGGATGCAAACGCAGTACCTATACCTAGAATAATGTAAAAAGGAGTGTCATAAATGTCAAATTTCTCTATCACTTCGAACCTAAATAATACTTCGTCTCCCAGGAAAAAATAAGAAGTAATAATCGAAGAGACTGAAGCAAAAAGTAGTGGTAATAATGAAGCGAGTGTTAGGTCTAAACTAAATACTTCAACTGCAAAAACCAAGCCTGCTAAAGGGGATTTGAAAACGGCTGAAATAGCACCTGCTGCTGCACAACCAATCAATAGGAATCTGGTTTTATCTTTAATTTTAAATAAATTGCTTATATCTGAACTTAGAGTAGAAGCAGATCCAATGGCGGGCCCCAGAAGACCAACAGAACCACCAAAACCAACTGTAATTGGTGCTAAAATTAATGGTAAGTACCCATGAACACGTTTTATAATGCCGTCTTTTTTTGAAAGAGAATGTAAAATTAATGGGATGGCAGATCTTACATCTTTTTTGATGATATATTTTGTGAATATATAAACAATTAGAAGCCCTATTACTGGTATAATAAAGTAAAAAGAAGTTTGCCAGGAGATAATATCACTTTCTAGAACACCTTGGATTAAATGTGTTATGTTTTTTAACAATAACGATATCAATCCTGCAGCAAATCCAACAAGAATACTTAATATTAAAATGAAGTTTTTATTCGAAATATTTCGATATCGCCATTTTAATAATATGTATAGTAAAGTTTTTTTTGGGGGGCTTGACATTTTTTTTATGCTCTTATTAAGTTAAAGGTAATAAAAATCCCGCCATCAGCGGGATTTTAATAGTAATCGAAATTTTAAAACTTAATAGTTCTTGTTTTATTGTAAATCTAGTTTGATGTTCAGTTCTTTAAGTTGCTGATCATCGATATTTGCCGGGGCGTCAATCATCACATCACGACCGCTATTATTTTTGGGGAATGCAATATAATCTCGTATTGTTTCCTGACCACCAAGAATAGCAACAAGTCTATCAAATCCAAATGCGATTCCACCGTGAGGAGGAGCCCCGTATTGGAAAGCATCCATTAAAAATCCGAATTGTTCTTTGGCCTCTTCTGGTGTAAACCCAAGATGGTCAAACATCAAGGCTTGTGTTTTTTTATCATGAATACGAATTGATCCTCCACCAATTTCATTTCCGTTTAAAACCAAGTCATAAGCATTTGCTCTAACATCACCTGGTTTAGAATCTAATAAAGGAATGTCTTCTGGTTTTGGAGAAGTAAAAGGGTGATGCATTGCATGGTATCGTTCTGTTTCTTCATCCCATTCTAGTAACGGAAAATCAACAACCCATAAAGGTGCAAATTCTTCTGGGTTTCTTAATCCCATTCGTTCTGCAAGTTCCATACGAAGTGCGCTTAATTGTGCTCTTACTTTGTTGGTTTGACCTGATAGTACACAAATTAAATCTCCAGCTTTTGCTCCTGTTTCAGCAGCCCATTTTTCTAGATCTTCTTGATCGTAAAACTTATCTACAGAAGATTTATAAGTGCCATCTTCATTACACTTCACATACACCATTCCCAGCGCACCTACTTGAGGGCGCTTTACCCAATCGACAAGTTTATCAATTTCTTTTCTGGTATATGAAGCAGCACCAGGAACCGCAATTCCTACAACTAGTTCTGCATCATTAAAAACTTTAAAATCTTTATGTTGGGCAACCTTGTTAAGTTCACCAAACTTCATTCCAAAACGAATGTCAGGCTTGTCATTGCCATAGGTTTTCATTGCCTCATCATAGGTCATTCTTGGGAAATCACCTATTTTCTGATCTTTTATTTCTGATATCAAATGACGAGTAAGACCTTCAAATATACCAAGGATGTCTTCCTGTTCCACAAAGGCCATTTCGCAGTCTATTTGCGTAAATTCTGGCTGTCTGTCTGCGCGCAGATCTTCATCCCTAAAGCACTTTACGATCTGAAAATATTTATCCATTCCACCAACCATAAGTAATTGCTTAAAGGTTTGTGGAGATTGTGGTAAGGCGTAAAACTGTCCTTCATTCATTCTAGATGGTACTACAAAATCTCGAGCTCCTTCTGGTGTGGATTTAATAAGATAAGGTGTTTCTACTTCAACGAAACCCTCATTAGAAAGATAATTACGTACCTGCATTGCTACCTGATGGCGAAACATCAAACTATTTTTTACGGGATTACGACGAATATCCAGGTATCTGTATTTCATTCTAATATCCTCACCACCGTCAGTTTCATCTTCAATAGTGAAAGGAGGTATAATAGATTCATTGAGTATTGTTAATTCTGTAACTAGAATTTCTATTTCTCCTGTAGGAATATTTTTGTTTTTAGATTCACGTTCAATCACTTCACCTTTTACCTGTATCACAAATTCTCTTCCCAGCGTTTTTGCTTTTTCTACCACGGCAGCCGGTGTACGTTCTTCATCAAATATTAACTGGGTAATTCCATATCGATCCCTAAGGTCAACCCATATCATGAATCCTTTGTCACGTGTTTTTTGAACCCATCCGGCAAGGGTTACTTCTTTTTTAATATCCGCGATGCGTAATTCGCCGCAAGAATGACTTCTGTACATAGTAGCTTGTATTAAGGCTGCAAAAATAAGAAGTTTTAAGAGAAATAAGCTGGGTTTGGATAAAAATGAAGTGTAAAGAATTAATGATGAAATTTTAAATAAAAATTATGGTTTTAGTGTATTAAAATTATGGTAAAACATTGATATATTATCAAAGTATTACAAGTAAAAATGAAATATTCGCAATAATTAACATTTTTTTATAATTATCTTTTAATAGATTTAACCGAACATTTAAACAAATCATTATGAAAAAACAAACTCATTTTAGCAAAATGAAGATTTTGCTATTATTAATTTTTGCCCCGGCAATGCTGCTGGCCCAGGAAACTATTACTGGGAAAGTGCTCGTTGAAGAGACGGGAGCGGGGGCACCTTTTGTAAATATTATAGAAAACGGAACAGACAATGGTACAGCGAGTGATATCGATGGTAACTTTTCGATTACCGTTGGTCAATTACCTGTTAGATTGAAGGTATTTGCTTTGGGATTTGGGACAAAATTTGTAGACGTTGAAACTGCTGGTAACATCACTGTTCAGATTAGTGAATCGTCTGAAGCATTAGAAGAGGTGGTTGTTACAGGTTTAGCTACTTCGGTAAAAAGAAGTAATGCTGCCAATGCTGTTGCATCAATATCTTCAGAAGACCTGGCTGGATTAACACCGCCACAAACATTGGATGGTGCTCTGGCGGGAAAATTTGCAGGAGCCTTAATTACAAAAAGTTCTGGAGCTCCTGGGGGGGGGATCTCTGTTAAATTAAGAGGGGTTACTTCGGTTAACGGTAATTCTCAACCACTTTATATCGTTGATGGGGTATATGTAAATAATAATAGTATTTCTGCTGCAGGTTTAAATTCTGTATCTGGAGCTGCAACAGGAGGAAATGCTTCTAATCAAGATAACCCTTCAAACAGGATCGCTGATATAAACCCAGATGATATCGAAAGTGTTGAGGTGCTAAAAGGAGCTTCTGCCGCTGCAATTTATGGAGCTAGGGCTGCTGCCGGGGTAATCATTATAACTACAAAAAGAGGAAAAAAGGGGGAAACTAAAGTTTCTTTTTCCCAGGATGTGGGATTTAATACCATTATTAATTTTAGAGGGCAAAGAAATTATACAGAACAAAAAGTATTTGACTTCTTTTTTAGTCCAAATCCAAGTGATCCGGTTGCAGAACAACAATCTCGTGATGCAGCTAATGCACAGGTAGCTGCTTTTGCATCGGCCAGAGATTCAGGAAGTCTTGTTGATTATGAAGAAGAAATTTTTGGTGAAGAAGGATTTATATCGAACACTAGTGTAAATATATCTGGAGGATCAGACAATACACAATACTACGCAGCTTTTTCTAACAATGAAGAAGATGGTATTGTTAAAAATACTGGGTATGATAGAAAGTCGATACGACTTAATATAAATCATAGTTTCTTGGATGATAAGGCAAAACTTTCCTTATCCAGTAACTATATCGATTCTAAATCTGATAGGGGGTTCTTTAACAATGATAATACGGGTACCACAATTGGGGTTGCTTTAACATCAACATTGCCTTGGGCAGATTTGGCTGCAAATGAATTAGGTGTGTATCCTGATAATCCATTTGGTGCTTCAAATCCTTTGCAAACAAGAGATTTAGTAACTAACCGAGAAGATGTTAATAGATTTATTGTTGGTGGTACTTTGGATGTACAGCTTTACGAAAATGAAAAGTCTAATTTAAAATTAGTTTTAGGTGGGGGAGTAGATTACTATGAATTAATAACTACGGCAATCTTTCCAAAAATACTTCAATTTCAAAAACCATCAAATGGAGGGTTAAATGGAGTTGCAGCAATTGGTACTACAGAGAATAAAGATGCTAACTATTCTGCTTTTCTGGTACACAACTATACCAACAGCAACGACCTTAATTTTAGAACTCAGGCAGGCCTTACCAAACAAACATTCTCAAGAAATACCATAGGTAATATTGCATCAGATTTAATTGCGTTTGAAACAAATTTGGATCAAGGAGCAAACGTTAGTGTATCTCAATTTAGACTAGAACAAGAAGATTTTGGCTTTTTTGTACAGGAAGAATTAAACTTTCAAGATAAAGTTATTGGAACTCTTGGACTAAGGGGAGACAAGTCTAGTAATAACGGAGACGCAAATGAGATCTTTTATTACCCTAAAGCATCCGCAGCGGTAAACCTTCATCAATTTGATTTTTGGAAAGTTCCGGTTTTGAATCAATTTAAGGTTAGGGCAGCGTATGGTGAAGCGGGGAATTTTGCTCCAGGAGGAGCTTTATTCACCACATATACCAGTTCGTTAATTGATGGCATTGCGGGTATTGTTGTGCCAGTATTTCCGTTGGCATTAGGTAACCCTGATATTTCTCCAGAAAAACAAAAAGAACTAGAAGTAGGTTTTGATGCCAGCTTTTTGGATAGTCGAATTAATTTAGAATTCTCTTACTACAATAAAAATGTTGATGACCTAATCTTACAGGCTAATGTTGAGCCTTCTACAGGATTTACTACAGAGTTTTCTAATGCTGGAGATCTACAAAACAGAGGAATCGAGATAGGAGTAAATGCGAGTGTATTTGAGAACGATAATTTTAATTGGAGCACCGGAGTGTTATTCTTTACAAACACATCAGAAGTGACAAGATTAGATGTTGATCCTTTTAATTTAGGAGGTTTTGGTACAGGTCTTGGAACCTTTAGAATAGAAGAAGGAAAAAGTGTAACTCAGATCGTTGGTAATGATATTAATGGCAATCTGGTTGTTTTAGGAAATGCAGAGCCTGATTTCCAGATGACATTTACAAATAGTATTAGATATAAAGATTTTGACTTATCATTCTTATGGCATTGGAAACAAGGTGGCGATAATGTCAACCTGACGAATCTATTGACCGATTTTGGAGGAACTAGTGCTGATTACGATGAGATTAGCGAAGATCCTGCAGGAGTAACACCAAACGGACCCTTTAGAGTTGGAGCATTTTTTGGAGGTAATGCAACACCTTTTGTTGAAGATGCATCTTACTTAAGATTAAGAGAAGTGGGATTATATTATACCTTACCTACCAAGTTCCTTGACCAGGTTTTTAAAGGAAATGTTTCTAACTTTAAGGTAGGCTTCTCGGGTAATAACTTAATTAACATTTTTGATTATAATAGTTATGATCCTGAGGTTTCTAACTTTGGTGGTAATGGTCTGTCAACCGGGGTAGAGGTGACACCATTTCCTTCGGCAAAACGTTATCTATTTCACGTAGCAGTTGATTTCTAATAAAATAAATAAGAAAATGAAAATAATAAAGATATTTTTTATGACGATGCTGTCTTCTGTGCTTGTTTTATCATGCGATATTGAAGATGGACGAGATTTAAATGGGCCAAGTACAGTTTCGATATCAAGCGATCTGTCACGTGGAGAATTACAAGAGGCCGTGGGTGGTATATTGGCCGATATGAGAGGTCGATTAGGAACCCAGGTAGATGGGCAATCAATTGCTGGTAGAGAGTATTGGAGGTTCCAAAGTTCTGACCCAAGATGGACCGCAGATTTACTTACAGGTACATTAGATGATAATGCTTTTTATACAACAGCGCCTTATGCATCTAGATATGCTACCATCAAAGATATAAATCTGGTACTAGAGGGGTTAACAAATAGTACAGAAGATTTCTCTGATGAGGAAAAAGCTGGGATACGTGGTTTTGTAAATACTATAAAGGCGCATGAACTATTAATGGTATTAAATCAACAGTTTCAGAATGGAATCCGAGTAGATGTAGCCGATAAGGATAACTTAGGACCTTTCTTAAGCTATGATGATTCATTAACTGCAATTTTTGACCTATTAACAGATGCGGTTACCGATTTGGGTAATGGAGGTGATGATTTTGCATTCAGATTACCTTCTGGTTTTAGCGGTATCGAAGGTGCTTCTGGTATTGCCGATGATCCAGAAAATGATGAGGTGTCACCAGCAGATTTTGCAACATTTAATAATGCACTTACTGCTAGAGTAGAAGTGTATAGAGGTAACTTAGCTTCAGCAGAAACATTACTTGATAATTCTTTCATGGATTTGGCGGGTGATTTGAACACGGGAGTATATATGACATTTTCTCTTAATGGTGCAGATATTGCTAATCCTCTGTTTTTTGCTAAAAACTCTACCGGTGGAAATGCTAGAATTGCACATCCGTCGTTTTTAACAGATGCAGAAGCAAATGATACTAGATTAAGTAAGATTGTTTTTAGAGAAGCTCCTAATTCTTCAGATGTGGTGGTGCCAAATCCATTAACGCAATCTAACTTGACAGGAACACATGATGTTTTTGTATATACCAGCAATACCGCTCCTGTAGGAGTGATCAGAAATGAAGAGCTAATACTTTTGTATGCAGAAGCTAATCATATTTCAGATCCTGTTGCTGCTGTTGCCGCTATTGATATTATAAGAACAGCCGCTGGATTACCAGCTTATGCAACTTTGGGATTAGGAACTACTCCAGCAGAATTAGTAACCGAAATCTTAAAACAAAGAAGGTATTCTTTATATGCCGAAGGTGGTCACAGATGGATAGATCTTAGAAGATTTAATCGATTAAGTGATTTAGAGCCTTTGGATAGAGATGGAGATGGTACTTTTGAGCAATTTCCTACACCTGCTAATGAAAACAGACAATAAATAGTTTGTAGATATAACATGATAAACCAAAAACGGCCGCACTTGTGCGGCCGTTTTTCATCAATTTTACATATCCCTATGCGGTTGCAGGAGTAGCCTGTACTGCCGCAACTTTCTTTTTATAAAACCTTACTTTGAATCTGTTTACGATAAAGAATAAACAGGGTACAATGATCAAGGTAAGGAATGTAGCAATGATTAATCCATAGATTACGGTCCATGCCAATGGCCCCCAAAAAATCACATTGTCTCCTCCTAAATATATTTTTGGATCTCCTGTACTAAACAATGAGAAGAAATCTAGATTAAATCCTATGGCTAGTGGTATTAATCCTAATACTGTAGTGATTGCTGTTAACAATACAGGTCGTAAACGCGCTCTACCTCCTTTGATAATGATTTGCATCACTTCGTCATTTGGTAATAGATCGCTTTCCGGAACATTAAGTTCTACTTTTTTACGATCTATAAGCAACTGGGTGTAATCCAGTAATACCACTCCGTTATTTACTACGATACCGGCAAGTGAGATAATACCCATCATGGTCATCATAATTACGAAAGAGGCTCCTGTTATAATAATACCACCAAATACTCCTATAAAACTCAAGAAAATTGCAATCATGATGATTGTAGGTTTGGATATAGAACTAAACTGAAACACAAGAATCAACATAATAAGTCCTAGCCCTGAGAAAAATGCACCCATTAAGAATGTCATTTGCTTGTTCTGCTCTTCTATTTGGCCTGTATAGTCTATATTAACTCCTCTTGGTAATTCCTGGAAGCTTGCCATTTCGGTTTGAATTTGGGATACAATGGCTCCAGCATCTGTAAATCCTGGCTGTAAACCAGAGTACACTGTTACAACCCTCTTAGTATCTCTATGCTTAATTGCACTAAAAGAAGAGGTGTTTCGTTGTGAGGCAACTGCCGAAACAGGGATTTCTTTTAATTGTCCACTGGCTTGATCTCTAAACGTGATGTTTTGGTTGAATAAAGCGCTGGTATTGTATCGGTTTTCTTCATTAAAACGAACATAAATATCATAATCCTCACCGTCTTTTTTATAAACCCCCGCTTTTTCACCAAAGATAGAACGACGCAATTGATTGCCAACCTGACCAGCAGCTACTCCTAGTTCACCTGCTTTTTCACGATCTACAACCACTTGCATAGCTGGTTTTCCTTTATTTACATCTATTTTTAGTTCTTCGATCCCAGGAATATTCTTTTCATTGATAAAGTTTCGCATTTGTTCTGCGATATTGATCAATTCATCATAATCCGGACCTTCAATTTCAATATTAATAGGATACCCTGCCGGTGGGCCCACCGCATCTTTTTCTACAGAAATTGCAACCCCAGGATAAATTCCTTTTAGAGTTTCTTGTACTTTCTCACGTAGTACTTCAGAATCTTTTCCTTTTCTGTATTTGTACTCACGCATGGTGGCTGTGATTTTAGCACGATGTGGCATTTCGGCATTACTTCCTCCATCAGTTTGTGGATTCCCGGCACCTTCACCTACTTGAGAAACTGCAGATTCTACCAAGAAATTATAGTTTTCACCTTCTACATATTCACCATCATTTACAACCTCATATACACGTTGTTCGATTTCTTTTGTAATGGCATTGGTTTTATCAATATCGGTTCCCTGTGGATACTCTACATATACAATAATCTGATTGGGTTTGTTATCGGGGAAAAACTCTACTTTGGTACGTTGACTTCCTACGGAAGCACCAAACATGGCGAATACCACAAATAAGAGTATAAAGGTTCCAAAAGTAAACATATATGCTCTCCAGCCTTTTAAGGCAAAAGTTAGGAAACGCTGATATCTATTTTCTAACCAGGCAAGGATTCTTCTCTGGAAGAAGTTGGCAGCGCCCTTTAGCACATATCTATATAACCAGAACATGATTGCTGTAAAAATCATAAGGCTTCCTAATCCTCTTACTGCTCCGCCAAAGATTAAAATAAAGGTTCCGATTCCTCCTAAAATGATACTTAAACGTATGAGTTGTTTGCGTGTTAATACTTTTTCTCCAACCTCCATGAATTGTGAAACCAACATTGAGTTGATGAAAATAGCAACAAAAAGAGATGATCCTAATACCACCGACAGTGTGATGGGGAAGTAAATCATAAATTGGCCCATAACACCTGGCCACATACCAAGAGGTATAAATGCTGCTACTGTAGTAGCTGTAGAAATAATGATTGGGAATGCAATCTCACCAATACCTTTTTTGGCAGCTTCTATACGAGACATACCTTCTTCTTCCATCAATCGATATACATTCTCTACAACCACGATACCATTATCTACCAACATTCCTAATCCCATAATTAGGGCAAATAGAATCATAGTGTTCATCGTATAGCCTAATGCCGATAAGATCATAAAAGACATAAACATAGACATTGGGATCGCAAACCCTACAAAAAGTGCATTTCTAAATCCTAAGAAAAACATCAATACACCAACCACCAGGATAATCCCAAAGATAATATTGTTTACCAGGTCACTTACCTGGTTCTCTGTTTTCTCTGATTGATCATTGGCAACGCTAATTTTTAGATCTTGCGGAAACACATTTTCTTTGGCATCTTCTAGAATAACGTTTATTTTTTCGACAGCCTCGATCATATTTTTTCCAGAACGTTTCTTTACATCCAGCATTACGACACTCTGGCCATACTCTCTGGCGTAGGTGGTTTTATCTTCTTCTTGAAAAGTTACTTTGGCAATATCTCTTAAATACACCGCACCATCCTGAGATTTTACAACAAATTCATCAAGTTGCGAAGGATTGTCAATCTCCCCCAGAATTCTTAATGTTCTACGCTGTCCGCTGCTTATCATATTTCCTGCAGACATAGTTACATTACCATTTCTGATAGCACCAAATATATCTTCAAAACTTACTTTAGCGGCCATCATTTTATAGATATCTACTTCAACTGCTACTTCTTTTTCCTGGGCCCCACGTATATCTGCTTTTTTGATCTCTGGTAGGTCACCTATTTCATCTTCTAGATATTCTGCATATTCCTTTAATTTCTCTACAGGGTAATCTCCGGTGATATTAATATTCATGATCGGAGTTTCTTCAGAAATACTAAGATCAAACACGTCGGGTTCTACTTTCGCTCCTTCAGAGATTGGCCAATCTGGACTTGCTTTCTCAGAATCCACTTCGTCTTTAACCTTTTGTTTGGCTTCTGGTACAGAGAGATCCTCATCAAACTCAACAGTTATTATGGCATAATTTTCTGAAGAAGTAGAAGTGATTTCTACTACATTACTTACATTTTTTAATTTGTCCTCTAACGGGTCAACGATTAATCGTTCTACATCTTCTGCTGTGTTTCCTGGAAAAGGAACACTTATATAAATTTTGGTTTCATTAATTTCAGGAAAATTTTCTCTAGGCATAGAAAAATATGCTGATAAACCAAGGACTAAGAAGATGCCAATCATGACATAGATAGTCGTTGGGTTATTGATTGCCCAAGAGGATAATCTAAATTCCTTATCTACTTTTTTCTTATTGACTTGCATAGGATTTTAGTTTAAAATTTTCACTTTTTGACCATCTTTCACACTTCTTGCTCCTTCACTTATAACAGCATCCCCACTATTAATACCTTTTAAAATCTCTATAAGATCACCTTGTGTTTTTCCTGTCTCTACAATAACCCTTTTTGCTTCTGCAATGCTTTGGGCATCTTTTGCAGAAGTTACATAGGTGTATTGATCTCCTTCTGCATTTTCAGAAAGAATACTTTGTGGGATTAATATCGCTTTCTCATTTGTGTAATCGTTGATCTTTACTTTTGCGGTGAGGTTTGGTTTTATTGTTCCTCCGTTAGGTGGAATTCCAATTTCTACCATAAAGGAGCGGTTGTTTGGGTTGATGTAATTACCGACCTGACGAATTTTTGTAGTGATTGTTTTCCCAAGAACTGGGAAATAAACCTCTACACTCTTTCCTTTCGTAATACTAGGAATGTAACGCTCTGGTACTTCGGTCTCGATGTACATATCATCCAAGTTAACAATACGGATTATTGCATTCTGTCCCGGTGAAACTACACTACCTTGTTCGGTTATTACATCATCTATAACCCCAGAAAATGGTGCATTAACTGTAGTCTTAGCTAATTGACGTTTGATCTGGTTCACTGCGTTTTGTTGTGCTTCGAAGTTTGTTTTTGCTTCTAAATATTGGATTTCTGAACCAATTTTTTGTTCCCATAGTCTTTTTTGGCGATCAAAAGTCGTTTTTGCCAATTGGGCTTGTACTTCTACTTGAGATAGTTGTTGACTTAATCCTCCGTCATCAATTCTGGCAAGTAATTGTCCTTTGGAAACTTTTTGACCTTTATTGACATAAACTCTTGTTAGAATTCCACCCATTTCTGGGTAAAGCACTATATTTTTCTTTGTTTCTACATTTCCTTGTAACTCTAAATAATGGTTAAACAAAGTGTCTTTTGCCATAATAGTAGTCACTAAAGGAAGTTTTTTTACAGAGTCTAAAGAAGCGATTGCTTCGTCTAATTGCTTTAATTGATCGGCAACAGATTGTTGTAGTGCAACAACCTCGGTTCTTTTGGCGCGTATTGCCGCAAGATCACCATCTTCTATAACTTTGTCTATAGATGCTGCATTATCTTGTCCACATGAGATGATAAGAAGTGATATGGATAATATGGTAAGTATCTTTTTCATAATCTGGTTAATTATTTGTATTTGGTATATTTAAAATCGTTTCTAGTTCAGCTTTTTTATTGATAATGTCCAGCATAGCTTGTAATACCTCTTGCTGTGAGCTGTATAATTGTAATTGTGCTTGCCTTAGGTCAAAACTGGTTGCAAGACCTTCAGAATATTTGATTTGATTTTTCTTCTCAATACGTTCCGCGAGTGTGAGATTTTGTTTTGCAGTATCGTAACTTTCTATTGAAAACTTAAAATCACTTACAACAGTATCATATTGAAGCTGTATTTCTTGTTGTGTTCGTAGGAAATCTGTTTTTGATTGTTCGTCTGCTATTTTAGCTTGTTTTGTTTTGGCATCTCTCTTGAGAGAACTAAAAATAGGAATATTAAGACTTGCTCCTAAAATTGAAGATTGAAACCATGGAGTCTCACTATCAAGAAACACAAAATCATTATCAAATGCAGAAGTACCATAATTTATAAAAGCTGTTAATTTAGGTAACGCTCTACTTCTTTCTAACTTATATTCTAGTCTGGTTTGTTCTGTAAGAAGATAAGCCAACCTATAATCGATATTGTTTTCTATAATAAAAGGTTTGATAACAGTAGATTGGTCCATGTTTTTCATAGACAGATCTTCTAAAGTATCAGAAAGAAGAGTATTAGAATTTACATCAACACCCAGAGTAAGGTTAAACATTTGCATTGCAATCTTCTCCAGACGTTCTGTATTACTTAATTGATTTTTGATCTGTAACAATGTGATTTGTAATTGCTCTACATCCTCTTCTTCTGCGAGACCATTCTCAAAAATCTTTTTGGTTTCCTGATAATTTTTCTCAAGAGTTGCTACATTGTTCTTTAAGATCTTAACACTCTCTTGTGCTACAAGTACACTTCCGTAGGCGTTAATAACTCCTTTGCGAACTTCAAGTTGAACTTTCTCCTGAGAGTCATTTGTAAATTGTAAAAAACTCTTGGCTGCTTCTATACCTACTAGGTAAGAACCATCGAAAATCTTTTGACTTAAGGTCGCGGTAGCAGATACTTGCTGTTTAACTCCAAAAACTACAGGAACAAAAGTTCCGGGTTCTCCACCTACAATTTCACCTGGTAATGGTGTAACTGGTTGTTTAAGCTGATTTTGATAATCAATAAGACCATCTATTTGCGGAAGACCATCAGCAGTTGTTTCCCATTTTCTTTTTAATGCTTTTGCAACATCACGTCTAGCATTAATGGATTGATAACTATTCTCCAGAGCAAATTCTATAGCTTCATCTAATGTAAATGAATATTCAGTACTGGTCGGAGTTTGTTGTGCTGATATTGTGGTAGTTAATAGCCAACCAAGACAAAATAACCAAAGGTTGTTTCTCATATTTAATGTTCTTTAATAAGATTGTTCAAAATTGTACGTCCTTTTTCTGTGGTGATCCCTAGAATATGATATTCTAGATAATCGTCCATAAGCTTTGATACAGGAAAACTTTGGTCAGGGAACATAGTTTTGTCCTTGATCCCATTAGTCCCTATAAAATATATTCTTGATATAAATTCGATATCTATATTTTTTCTAAAAACCCCCGTTTCTATTCCTCTTTTTAAATTATCCACTACACATTCTTGAAACACATCAAATTGTTTTGCTTTTAAACCTGTATGAATTTTGGGATAATACTTCTGAAGTTGATGTAATGGCGCCGTTTTTTCATTTTTAAGATGATGCATCACAAACGTTTTGATTGCATACAGCTCTTCTATGGGGTCTAAGTTTTCTTGTAAAATAGCGTTAATACCATCGTTAATTTTACAAAAAAGATGATGAGTTGTGGCTTCTACAAGTTTGGTCTTGTTCTGAAAATGAGTATAGATGGTCTTTTTAGAAATCCCCATTTCTGAGGCAAGATCATCCATAGTGACACTCTTAAAACCAAGATTTAAAAACAGATCATTAGCTTTTTCAACTATTTTATTTTTCATTATTGGGGGTACTTTCTTTAATTTCAAGGGCAAATGTACACACGGAAACTTTAAAAACAATTAAAGTTTCCTAAGTTTCACAATAATTTAACATAACCTGTCATTTCGATACTGTTATGTTAATAGAATGTTACTCGATTTATAGCTCAAAAAAATGACTCCCTTTTTTAAAAAGTTTGAAGTACTTTAGCACAAAAAAAATTACCGTGCACACAATCTCTGATTATCAAGGATATTTTTTAGAATATCTGGCTAAGAAAACAACAACAAAAGAGCCTAAGAATCTTTATGAGCCTATTACTTATATCCTTGGCCTGGGAGGGAAGCGGTTGCGTCCCACCTTGGTGTTAATGGCAGCTGAGATTTTTGATGGATCATATAAAGAGGCTTTAGATGCTGCTCTGGCAATTGAAGTTTTTCATAATTTTTCGCTAATTCATGATGATATCATGGATGATGCCCCGCTTAGAAGAGGTAGAGAAACGGTTCATGAAAAGTGGGATGTGAACACTGGAATTCTTTCTGGAGATGCTATGCTTATTAATGCATATCAGTTATTCGAGAATTACAATGGAGATACTTTTAAGGAATTAGCAAAATTATTTACGAAGACTGCGATTGAAGTGTGCGAAGGGCAACAGTATGATATTGACTTCGAAACCAGAGATGATGTTACAGTTCCAGAGTATATAAAAATGATAGAATACAAGACCGCTGTTTTGGTAGGAGCGGCATTAAAAATGGGGGCCATTGTGGCTGGAGCTTCAGAAAATAGCCGATCTTCACTTTATGATTTTGGAAGGTTGCTGGGATTAGCATTTCAGCTTCAGGATGACTATCTCGATGCTTTTGGTGATCCTAAAACTTTTGGTAAGCAAGTAGGAGGTGATATCATAGAAAACAAGAAAACCTTTCTTTATCTAAAAGCATTAGAATTTGCTTCAAAAGATGAACGAAAACAGTTATTGGGATTGTTTTCTTTAAGTCCAGAAGATCCATCAGAAAAAATAAGTGCAATAAAAAGTCTTTTTGAAACTACTGGAGCTAAAGATTTAACCCGGGCCGAAATAGAAGGATATACTCAAAAGGCTTTTGCAGCTCTTGATAACATAGCTATTTCTCAAGACAAAAAAGATTTATTACGACTTTTTGGTGAAAATTTAATGAATAGAAGTGTCTGAAAAATTTGATATTATCCTAGTGAGAGACCTACTTGATGAGGTTTCTGAGTTTGATTTGTATCCACAGTTAGTATTACAACTTCAGAAAGATATCAATCGAGCGGGGATTGAGTATACAATTAATCCCGAGATAAAAGCAAAAGACCTTGTTCGGGCAGTACAAGAGCTGCTTTTGGATAGATTACAAAATGAGTTTAATGAGTATATGAACTTATTGTATGCTGTAGATGTTTCAGAGGCTGCCATGCGCAATTTTGAATCGGAAAAAATTGATGATATTGCGGCGTATGCTACCTATTTAATTTTAAAAAGAGAATGGAAAAAGGTTTGGCTACGTTTTAATAGCATGAATCCTTAAAAGTTAGTTATGCCTCTTTTTGGATTTTTTTGAATTTGTACCGCACTAAAATTTGAATCAGTAGTTACTATATAATTTTGCCCATTTCTAACATTCATAAATCGCCACCAATACCCGTCTTTTGTTTTTATAATTTGGGATCGTGCGATATCCTTAATAGAATATTTAGTATGTTTTTCGATAATTTCTAGTGCCTTTTTTGAAGCAGTTTCAGATGAGTCTATTTTTCCTGGAGGGGCATTTTTTAACCTGGTTACTCTTGTAGAGTGGTCGATTTTTCGGATGTTATTAGTAACTTTTTTAGACCCCGAACATGCAATAGTAAGCCCACAGATAATCAATGCAATTAAAAATCTCATAACATAAGTGTTTGGTTGGCAATGGTTTAAATATACAAAAAAACAAATTAAACAAGTATAAAACCGTTTTTATAACGTGGTTTTGAAGTAAAAAGTGTAATTACCTATTTGAATTTTAAATACAAAATAGATGTGCAAAAGACTAAAAAGATATAATAAAAGCTATTTTTTTTAGAAGAACACTCTTACAAATGGAGCATATGCACTACCGTAGATACTTTTGTTATCGTCATATAAGAGATCATATCTCAGACCAAAGCTTATAAAACCAGTTCGATAACCCGCACCAACAAATAGAGCTGGATACCAGTAATTGTCTGTAAATTCTTGATTTTGAATTTCGATACGTCTGCTTACACCCATTTGTTCAAATTCTGCAGAAAGTTGAAGCTCTGGTAGCGGATTAAAAAAAGTGAGTATGCTACCCCCATAATTAGTGCTTCTGCTTTCTTCGTTAAAAAGGTCGTCTTCAAAAGAACTATATCCAAAACTTAATCCCAATCCCGCGCTGAACCATTCATTAAATTCATAAATCGCTGCTGGAGCAATAACAGCATTAAATGTGTCATTAGAAAATCCTACACCCAAATTGCCCCCAAACCTAACGTTGGACCAGAAATCTTCGTCTTGTGAATATCCATTTTGTAAGGAAAACAAAATAGTAAGAACTAATATTGAGATTTTAATATTTTGAGAAGGAAATACTTTCATTATTAGAATTCTAAAAAAATGTTGCATAAATATAGATATTTCGATGGTCAATAAATTGTAATTATTGTATTTTTGTAACGTTTTGTCATAAAATAGACAATTGAATGCTTACATATGGATAAATATTCATTTTTGAATGCGGCTAATACCGCATTTTTTGCAGATTTATATGATCAATATTTACAAAGTCCTGATAGTGTAGAACCTAGTTGGAGGGCTTTTTTTCAAGGATTTGATTTTGGTTTAGAAAACTCCAATGGTTCTGGAGAAACTGTGTATGTTGAAAAAGAATCGGGAGAAACTACAACTGTTCCCGAAAGTGTTCAGAAAGAGTTTCAGGTCGTTCGATTAATTGATGGGTATAGAACTCGAGGTCACTTGTTTACTAAAACAAACCCAGTACGAGATCGAAGAAAATATTCACCTTCATTGGCATTAGAAAATTTTGGACTTAGTCAAGGAGATCTTAATACTGTTTTTAACGCAGGAGAGATTATTGATATTGGGCCGAATACACTAAGTAATATTATCGTTCATTTAGAACAGATATATTGTGATTCTATAGGTATAGAATACATGTATATCCGTAATCCGGAAGAACGAGAATGGATTCAATCCAGAGTTAATTTTAATACCAATAGGACCAAATTTTCATCAGATCAAAAGAAACATATTCTTAAAAAACTAAACCAGGCAGTTTCATTTGAAAGTTTTTTACACACCAAGTATGTAGGGCAAAAGCGATTTTCTCTTGAAGGGGGTGAATCTCTTATCCCTGCACTTGATGCATTAGTAGAAAAAGCCGCAGATCATGGTGTTAAAGAGTTTGTAATGGGTATGGCTCATCGTGGTCGTCTTAGTACGCTTACTAATATATTTGGAAAAAGCCCTAAAGATATTTTTAGTGAGTTTGATGGTAAAGATTATGAAGAAACCGTTTTTGATGGTGATGTAAAATACCACCTGGGTTGGACATCAAAACGTAAAACAGATTCTGGTAAGGATATAAATATGAATATTGCGCCAAACCCTTCGCATTTAGAGACTGTAGGTGCTGTCGTAGAAGGTATTACCAGGGCAAAGCAAGATCGTCACTATCAAGAAAACGCATCGGCAGTACTACCAATTGTTGTGCATGGTGATGCAGCAGTAGCTGGTCAGGGACTGGTATATGAGATTGTTCAGATGGCAAAATTAGATGGATATAAAACCGAAGGTACTATTCATATTGTAGTAAATAACCAGATTGGTTTTACCACAAATTATTTGGATGCCAGATCATCTACGTATTGTACAGATGTCGGTAAAGTAACGCTATCTCCTGTACTTCATGTAAATGCAGATGATGCAGAAGCTGTAGTGCATGCGGCCAATTTTGCATTAGATTTTAGAATGACATTTAAGCGTGACGTATTTATAGATCTATTAGGATATCGTAAATATGGACATAACGAAGGTGATGAACCTCGTTTTACACAACCTAAATTATACAAGGCAATTGCTAAACATAAAAACCCTAGAGATATTTATGCCGAGAAATTAATCGCGGAAGGAATTATCGACAAGGAGTATGTGTCAATGCTTGAAAAAGAATACAAAGCATCTCTTGAAGAAGAGCTAGAAGATTCGCGTAAGCAAGAAAAAACGGTGATTACTCCATTTATGAAAGATGAATGGGCGGGCTATGTAAGGGTGCAAGAAGATGAAATGATGGAAGTGGTAGATACCACGTATCCAAAAGATAAGCTTACGGAGATTGCTGAAATTATTACTAAGCTTCCGGCAGATAAAAAGTTTCTTCGTAAAATTGAACGATTAATTGATCAAAGACGCAATATGTTTTTTGAAAATGATCAATTAGATTGGGCAATGGGAGAGCTACTTGCGTTTGGTTCTTTATTGAAAGAAGGATATGATGTAAGAATGAGCGGACAGGATGTCGAAAGAGGAACATTTTCTCACAGACATGCTGTTGTAAAAGTTGAAGATAGCGAGGAAGAAGTATTGTTGTTAAATAATCTTAAAGGAGATCAAGGAGATTTCTATATCTATAACTCATTACTATCAGAATATGGAGTTGTAGGCTTTGATTATGGATATGCTATGGCAAGTCCTGATACTTTGATGATATGGGAAGCACAATTTGGAGACTTCAGTAATGGAGCGCAAATTATGATTGACCAATATATTTCATCGGCAGAGGATAAGTGGAAATTACAAAATGGTTTGGTAATGCTGTTGCCGCACGGTTATGAAGGGCAGGGAGCAGAGCATTCTTCTGGTAGAATGGAAAGATATCTTCAGCTTTGTGCGAAGGATAATATGTTTGTGGCAGATGTAACTACACCTGCAAATATGTTTCATTTGTTACGTAGACAAATGAAAGCTAAGTATCGCAAACCGCTAATTGTTTTTACACCAAAAAGTTTATTACGTCATCCTAAAGCTGTTTCATCTGTTGAAGAATTTACAAATGGAAGTTTTCAAACAGTTATAGATGATCCAGAAGCAAAGGCTTCAAGTGTAAAATCACTTGTTTTTTGTACAGGTAAGTTTTATTATGATCTACTTGAAGAAAAAGAAAAGTTAGGAAGAAAAGATATCGCCTTAGTACGGATAGAACAGCTTTTCCCATTACCTATTGCAGAAATGGATAAGTTGATCAAAAAATATAAGGTAAAGGATATTGTATGGGCGCAAGAGGAACCGCGTAATATGGGGGCACTAAGTCATATGTTAATGAATTATGAAACTGCAAGAAGTTTTAGATTTGCCAGCAGAAGACCTTATGGAGCACCAGCAGCAGGATCTGCTACACGATCCAGAAGAAGACATCAGGAAGTAATAGATTATGTGTTTGATGAAACAAAGAATAACCAAAGAAGATAAATTTAGTAAGTAACTGTAGATTAAAAGTTTTTTAAAAACTTATACAAAGGATAAATTCAGAATTATGGCTTTAGAAATGAAAGTCCCATCACCGGGAGAGTCCATTACAGAAGTAGAAATAGCACAATGGCTTGTAGAGAATGGTGATTATGTAGAAAAAGATCAGGCAATTGCCGAAGTAGATAGTGACAAAGCGACATTAGAATTACCGGCAGAAGCTAGCGGGGTCATTACCCTTATGGCAGAAGAAGGTGATGCTGTTGCAGTAGGACAAGTAGTTTGTCTTATTGATACTGATGCTGCAAAACCGGATGGTGATGCACCGGCAGCAGAGACTCCAAAAGTTGAAGAGAAAAAAGAAGCTCCAGCTCCAGTTGCAGCTCCGGCTAAGACAGAAACATATGCTTCAGGAACGGCTTCTCCGGCGGCTAAAAAAGTACTTGCAGAAAAAGGAATTGATGCATCACAAGTAAAAGGAACGGGTCGTGACGGACGTATTACTAAAGCTGATGCAGTAGATGCAAAACCATCATTAGGAACTCCTGGATTAGGAAGTAGAGGAGAGGCGCGTAAGAAATTATCGATGCTTCGTCGTAAAGTTGCAGAACGCCTAGTTTCGGTAAAGAATGAGACAGCAATGCTTACCACGTTTAACGAGGTAGATATGCAACCAATATTCGACTTACGTAGTAAATACAAAGAGAACTTTAAAAGTAAGCACGGAGTGAGTCTCGGGTTCATGTCGTTCTTTACTCTAGCTTGTGTAAGAGCATTAAAAATGTATCCAGCGGTAAACTCTATGATCGATGGTGATTTTATGGTGTCATACGATTTCCAGGATATTAGTATTGCAGTTTCTGGTCCTAAAGGACTTATGGTTCCTGTAATACGTAATGCAGAGAATCTAAGCTTTAGAGGAGTAGAGTCTGAAGTAAAAAGATTAGCAATAAGAGCTCGTGAAGGTCAGATAACTGTAGATGAAATGACAGGAGGTACGTTTACGATTACTAATGGAGGTGTATTTGGTAGTATGTTATCTACACCAATCATTAATCCACCACAGAGTGCAATTTTAGGAATGCATAATATTGTAGAACGTCCGATTGTGAGAGATGGACAAATTGTAGTTGCCCCAATTATGTATGTGGCGTTATCATATGATCATAGAATCATAGATGGTAAGGAATCGGTAGGGTTCTTGGTTGCTGTAAAAGAAGCGCTAGAAAATCCTGAAGAATTGTTGATGGACAATAATATCACTAGAGCATTAGAAATGTAATAGTTTTAAATTAGTTATATAATAAAACCTCTATTCGCAAGAACAGAGGTTTTTTATTTGTTCAGGATTCAGTTTTCTTTAATATAATTTTTAAGCAATGGATTTCTTATACATAGTGAAAAAGAAAAATGGAAGATAACCAACTGTAAAAACAAAAGCTCCAGCAAGTAACAATACTTCTGCACCTTGTAAATGCATTAATTTGAATAGACCAGATAATCCCGTTATAACTGCTGCAATTAGCCCTAAAATAATTTTCATTCTCTCAGAAATTGCTTTAGAGATGGCAACCTTATACTTTTCAAAAGCAAATAGCGGCATGAAAACTAATAGAAGGGTCAAAAATCCTATTGTAAAAAGTATATTGGCTCCTGGGTACCATAGTAATTTAAAAGTGATTCCCGTTGCTAGTGTTACAGAGCCAATAAAGCCGATTAAATACATTAATTTCTTCATAAGTAAAATTCGTTTAGCGTTTAATAAAAAAATTGTTTTACGTTCTATATTAATTAAGCCATTAGGAGCTAAATCTGTAATGGCTTCTTGTAATAGATGGTCAAATGATTTTCCTTTTCCGAGTTCACTTTCTATAACACAGCATAAATGATCTACTATATCATCACGTAGTGAAAGTATTTTTAAACCTTGACTATCTACGTAGTTACGTACAATATCTTCCTGTTTAGAGGTTAATTTCATATAGGTTTTAATTGATTAAAAACAACTTTATTCAAGGTGGCTATAAAGTCTTTGAGCTCTTCAAGATGTATGACTTTCTCCTTTTTTCCTTTAGGTGTTAAGAAGTAATATTTTCTTACCCTTTTTCCAATATGTACTTCCTCAAAAGATAATAATCCGTCTTTGGCCATTTTCTGAAGTGCAGGATATAATGAGCCATCCTTTAATAAGATCTTCTCATTAGAGAGCTCTTTTACTCTTTTGAAAATTTCATAACCGTACATTCGACCGTTTTCTGATAGTAAATTCAGAATAATAACAGAAAGTGTTCCTTTAAGAAGTTCTTTTGAATACATAGGTCAAATATACATAAAATAACAATACATCATAATTCTAGGTATTAATATTTTAAAATGTATCTATATATCGAAACTAAGTTGCGATAATGGTTTTTGTGTGACTTATTGTGTGAAGGTTGTTTTTCTTACCCAATAATCATTTCAGAATAAGGAATGATAGTGGTGTATCCTTTGTCCTTAAAATAACTCATGTCATTTTCTGATCCCGTTACCAGAACAAAATCTCCGCCCCAACCACCTAAACTTTTAATGCTTCCAGAGTAATCAGAGAATAACAAGGATTTCACCGTAGGAGTTTTTATAATTTTAGAAATTATTTCCTCGTGAGCGTCAATTAACTTTTGAAATTCAGTAATGGTAGAGCAATCTAATAGTTTAGTTGTAATTTCTTTTACCGTTGCTTCGGCCTTGTCAAAATCTTTTAATGGTAGAGATTGATATCGTTTTATAGATTCTTTACTATCTTGTTTTTGGTTTAAGTAAACAAAGAATAAGTTTTCTTTGAATGACGGATCAAAATTCACCTCTTTGATAGTTGGTTTTCCTTCACTGCGTTTGTATAATATTGGTGTATCGTTCTGTGCGCATGCAATATCATATCCACTGCCTCCAAAACTATTTTCTAATAAACTAAAGGCGTCTACTTTTGCCCATTGAGCAATATTATTAATTAGAGTAGAGGAAGACCCAAGTCCCCATTGGCGATGAAACTCCAGCTTGTTTTCAACAATGTACCCTTTGTCATCTGCAAGAAAATTAGGGTTTAACTCTTTTGCGGCATTTAGAATATTTGTCAGCGTAGCTGCTATGCCATTTTCTTCATTACTGGTTTCAATTTGTTGGATGGTATTGTTTTCTTGTACTAGCTCAGTTTCAAACCAACAGTTTCCATTTTCGTCAACGCTTTTCCAGTGAATTTTATTTGTTTCATTTTCTTCTACAAATAGCCATTGCCCTTTTTTAGTTGGAACTGCCAATGCGCTAACGCCATCTAGCACTAAATACTCTGCGGTAATTAGCAATTTTCCATGACTGTAGAATGATTTTTTCATGTGTTGGTTTTAATTGTATTGGTTTTGTTATGCCCTTAGTTTTTCAATCTGTGTAACTACATCACTATGAGTAACCGCATTTGTTTTAAAATATTTTATAAGATGCTCTTTTTCGCTTTTGGTTGCTTCAAATTGATTTAGAATATTCATAAGGTGCATTTTCATGTGTCCTTGCTGAATGCCTGTTGTGATAAGTGAGTTTATAGCGGCAAAATTTTGAGCCAGACCTGCTACAGCAGTAATTTCCATCAATTTTTCAGCATTGGGTTTCCCTAAAAGTTCTAGTGCTAGTTTCACCAAAGGATGTAAATTAGTTAGCCCCCCAACGGTTCCTAAAGCAAGAGGTATTTCTATAGAAAAAATAAATGCATCATTTTTTATTTCTGCGTGAGTGAGACTGGTATACTTACCATTTCTTGATGCATAGGCATGGGCCCCCGCTTCAATCGCTCTAAAGTCATTTCCCGTCGCAAGTACGACAGCATCTATGCCATTCATGATACCTTTATTATGTGTCACCGCACGATAAGGTTCTACTTCGGCAATGCGCACAGCTCTCACAAATTTTTGAGCATATTGTAATGAAGAAAGCTGACTGGTATTGGGTAGCTCCTGTATAGCACATGATACAGATGCTTTTACCAAGCACTCTGGCACATAATTAGACAAAATACTCATGATGATTTCAATGTCTTTTTCTGTTTCAGAAAAGTTGGTGTATTTTTTGGCTTCGACTACCAATGTTTTTGCAAATTGCTCTAGGCAAGAATTTATGAAATTGGCTCCCATTGCATCTGCGGTCTCAAATGTGCAATGTAATTGATA
This sequence comes from uncultured Aquimarina sp., assembly GCA_947500545.1. Classification (GTDB taxonomy): domain Bacteria; phylum Bacteroidota; class Bacteroidia; order Flavobacteriales; family Flavobacteriaceae; genus Aquimarina. Next base: position 210,246 of record CANMSO010000002.1, read on the forward strand.
ATAATTGTCTATCTCTAGGCCTTTATTTATAAGTTCGATTGCTCTTACACCACCGCCTCGCTTTTCCATGTTTTTGGTAATCCCCGACACAGAATTTAATAATTCGGGTTTAATCAAATTAAAGAATTTTTGCAGTTTTTCAGGAGTTCCGGTATGCATAAAATGTACCTGCCCAACTTTTATAGTTGACACAACTTTCGCTTTAAAACCACCACGTGTTTGCCAGAATTTAGCAGCTTTGCTGGCTGCTGCGACTACCGAACTTTCCTCAATTGTCATTGGCAGGGTATAGCGCTTATCGTTAATTAAAAAATTTGGAGCGACAGAAAAAGGTAAGTAATAGTTAGAAATTGTATTTTCGGTAAACTCATCATGAAGCTGCTGAAGCTGTTCATTAGAATTCCAATAGGTCACAAGCGTATCTATAGCGTTTTTATCATTACTAAAATGATGTTCTGTTAACCATTTAATTTTATCTTTCTTAGAAAGCTTTGAAAATCCAGAAACTACTGGTGCCATTGTATCTTAATATTTAGTGCATTCAAAGATACCATTCTGTTTTGTCATATGCATATTGGTGCAATCCAAAATTTCTTTTCAATTGATTTTGCAACAATGGGAATCTAATTTTATTTGATGATATGTTAAAAAAAAAGGCGTATGACACTAGATTTTTATTGTATTTAACAGCAATTGTTGTATTTTTCACGGATTTTTTAGTATTCTTGGCGTTAACAATTTATACATAGTATGATATGAAGATTACAAAATTGTTTTTTGGAATTGCATTATTTATTGGGTTTGTAGCAATAGGGCAGAACAAAACTTTTGAACTAAATGAAATCTGGGGAGGGGCATTTAGTACAGAGGGATTACAATCATTACACTCTATGAAAAACGGAACACAATATTCTGTTTTAGAAAATGATCAGCTTTCTGGAGCTTCCAATATAGAGTTATATAATTATGATACAGGCGAAAAAACTAAGACATTGGTAAGTTCATCTTCTATAGAGGGGTTGAAATCATTTCAAGGGTATTCGTTTAGTAAAGATGAAAGTCGAATTTTGCTTTCTAGCGAGATTGAACAAATCTATCGCCGTTCATACAAAGCGATTTATCATATTTATGATGTTCCTTCTAATGGGGTTTTTAAAATTAGCGATAAGAAAATCATGTCTCCAATGCTGTCTCCAGATGGGAATAAGGTAGCGTATATAATGGATAATAATGTTTATATGTTGAATTTTGTTAGCGGACAAGAAATTCAACTAACAGATGATGGTAAGAAAAATGAAATTATAAATGGGATAACTGACTGGGTATATGAAGAAGAATTTTCTTTTGTAAGAGCATTTGACTGGAGTGCAGATAGTAACAAAGTCGCGTTCTTGAGATTTGATGAAAGAGAGGTCCCTGAGTTTTCTATGGATGTGTATGGAAAAAACCTATATCAAACACAAGAGGTTTTTAAATACCCTAAGGCCGGAGAGAAAAACGCAAAGGTTTCTTTATTTATTGCAGATATTAATGCAATGACGTCTGATGAGGTCAAACTGGGAGATTATAAAGATTTTTATATTCCACGAATTAAATGGACTGCTAATCCAGATATTTTGAGTGTACAGGTAATGAACAGACACCAAAACAATCTGGATTTAGTTTTTGTAGATGCTAAAACTAAAGCGCCAAAAATAGTGCTTAATGAAAAGGATGAGGCATATATTGATATTACAGATAATCTTACTTTTTTAGAAGACAATAGTTTCATCTGGACTAGTGAAAAAGATGGATTTAATCACATTTATCATTACTCGGCAACCGGAGAATTAATTAATCAAGTTACAAAGGGTACTTGGGAGGTTACCGATTATTATGGGTATGATAAAAAGAACAAAAGGATACTGTATCAAAGTGTAGAAAACGGAAATATTAACCGTGATATTTATGCTATTACATTAGATGGAAAAGATAAAAAGAGGTTAAGTACTAAAGAAGGATTCAATGATGCAGAGTTTAGTGCAGATTTTAGTGTGTACATAAATTATTTTTCTAATGCCACCACTCCTTATGAATATACATTGAACAATGGAATGACAGGTAAAGTGGTGCGCGAAATTAAAAACAACAAAGAACTATCTGATAAACTAGCGCTGTACGACGTAAGATCTAAAGAATTTTCTACTATTGAAGTTAATGGAGAGACTTTAAATATGTGGGTGATAAAACCAAAGGATTTTGATCCAAAAAAGAAATATCCATTATTTATGTTTCAATATTCAGGGCCAGGATCTCAAATGGTAAGAAACTCATGGAACACCTCTAATGATTATTGGTATATGATGTTGGCACAACAAGGATATATAATAGCTTGTGTAGATGGCAAAGGAACCGGATTAAAAGGAGCTAAATTTAAGAAAGCAACACAAAATGATCTGGGTAATCTTGAAGTGCAAGATCAGATTGCTGCAGCAAAACAGCTTGGAGCTTTGGATTACATAGATGCTTCCCGAATTGGAATATGGGGATGGAGTTATGGTGGCTTTATGTCTAGTAATTGTCTTTTTAAAGGAGCTGATACCTTTAAAATGGCCATTGCCGTTGCTCCGGTAACAAGTTGGAGGTTTTATGATACGATCTATACGGAACGATATTTGAAGACTCCTCAAGAGAATGCTAAAGGATATGATACGAACTCACCAATTAATTTTGTAGATGGGTTAAAAGGAAAATTTCTATTAGTTCATGGTAGTGCAGATGATAATGTACATGTGCAAAATACGATGCAGTTGGTAGAGGCATTGGTACAGGCCAATAAAGATTTTGACTGGGCAGTGTATCCAGATAAAAACCATGGAATTTATGGTGGTAATACTAGATTGCATTTATATAATAAAATGACAAACTTCATTAAAGAGAACTTATAATTAATTAAACAAACATAATGGCAAATACAGTTAAAGCAGCTCATCAAAAAGAGCTTTTTGGACATCCGGTGGGATTATATATACTATTTTTTACAGAAATGTGGGAACGTTTTTCCTACTATGGGATGAGAGCAATTTTTGTTCTGTACTTAACCGCTAAAACCGTAGATGAAAATGCTGGTTTAGGTTGGTCTTCTGGAGAAGCTTTAGCCCTTTATGGTTGGTATACTATGTTGGTATATGTTGCATCTATACCTGGCGGATGGATTGCTGATAAATTTCTTGGGCAGAAAAAATCTGTTTTAGTAGGAGGGATTTTATTAGTTGCTGGACACAGTATTTTAGCAGTAGAGCAGATGTGGGCCTGGTATTCTGGTCTGGGTTTAATCATAGCAGGAGTAGGGATGCTAAAACCAAATATATCTACGATGGTAGGTGGTTTATATAAGCAAGGGGATATTCGAAGAGATAAAGGATTTACGATTTTTTATATTGGTATTAATCTTGGTGCATTTTTATCAAGTTTAATTGTAGGATATGTTGGAGAAGTGCACGGATGGCACTATGGTTTTGGTCTTGCAGGAATTGGGATGGCTTTAGGATTGTTACAATATCTTTTAGGTCAAAAATACCTTGCGCATGTTGGTGATTTTTTAGGGACTTCTGAAAAAATTGAAGATAAAGAAGCTATGAAAAAACCATTAACGAAAATAGAAAAAGATAGAGTTATTGTACTCCTTATTTCTTTTCTATTGGTGATTGTCTTCTGGGGAGCTTTTGAGCAAGCAGGAGGATTAATGAACCTTTATGCGAGCGGAAAAACTAATAGGATGCTTATGGGGTGGGAAGTTCCTGCTTCTTGGTTTCAGTCTCTAAATGCAATGTTTATTATTTTCTTAGGAACCACGGTCGCTTGGTATTGGGCAAATAGAAAGTTGAAAGGTAAAGTGTCGAGTTCATTGTTTAAGATGATTATTGGATTAATTATAATGGGTACTGGATTCTTTTTTATGACAGCGGCTTCTATGGAGTTTAATTCTAATGGTTCATCAGCAATGTACTGGTTAGTTTTGGCTTACCTATTCCATACTATTGGAGAGCTTTGTATTTCACCAGTTGCATTATCTTTCATTACTAAGTTATCTCCGGTCAAATATGGTGCGCTAATGATGGGAGTATACTTTGCGATGACTGGTTTTGGAAATAAATTGGCAGGTTTATTAGGAGAATGGGCTGAGAGTCAAGGAGAATTTGCAATCTTTACAGGAATAGCGGTTTTTTGTGTTGCATTTGGATCGATTGTGATGTTATTCAGAAAGAAGTTAGAAATATTGACACATGGTGTCGAAGACAAAGAAGGTACAATTCATGAGGAAGCTGAAGGTTTCGAATTAGCCGATGTTGCAGAGTAAGATTGACCGTTTATGAGCACTATAACAAACGACCCAAAAGTATTTAGTTTATTAGGGCATAAACCTTCGTTGTTTATGCTGTTTTTTACAGAAATGTGGGAACGCTTCTCTTATTACGGGATGCGAGCTCTTTTCGTATTATTTCTCACAAGTCAGATTATCGATGGAGGTTGGGCCTGGAGTAATGAGGATGCCTTAAAACTTTATGGTTGGTATACAGGTTTAGTATACTTAACACCAATATTTGGAGGCTTTATTGCAGATAAATTTCTGGGTTATCGAAAAGCCGTAGCATTTGGAGCATTGTTTATGACTTTAGGTCATATTTCTATGGCTTTAGAAACACCAATGTTTTTATATATTGGATTAGCTTGCTTAATTATAGGTAACGGATTATTTAAACCAAACTTAACATCTATTGTTAGCGGGTTGTATGATAAGAATGAAGAAAAGAAAGACGGAGCCTATACAATTTACTACATGGGAGTTAATGCAGGTGCCTTTTTAGGGATAATGCTTTGTGGATATATTGGTGAAAAGGTGAGCTGGAGTTTTGGTTTCGGTTTAGCAGGTATATTCATGCTTTTAGGAATGCTTCAATTCTGGTTTGGTAGAAGCATTTTGGAAAAAGTTGGACTATCTCCTAAGAATAAGCTTGAATTAGATGAGGTTGATGATGTAATTGAAGATACTGTTGAAGAAGTTATTGAAGATGTAAAGGTGAGCTCAAAGGTTCAAAAGGATCGGTATATTGTTGTAGCAATTTTAGCATTCTTTACCATATTTTTTTGGGCTGCATTTGAACAAGCTGGAGGTTCAATGACAATTTTTGCCAAAAAGTATACTAACCGAATTTTGGTTGGCGATAGTGCTACAATTTTTAAAATTGTTGATGCGGTAATAACATTGGTACCTCTTGTGATTATTTCCTGGGTGTTATATAAATTGTTTGTTCAAACATTTAAAAAAATATCATTATCCAATAGTATTCTAGGGTTTAGTTTTGCTATAATTTGGGCAATAGTAGTATGGAAATTGTACCGAGAATTTAATGCCGATACCACCGAGGTTCCTGCTTCGTGGTTTGGGATTTTAAATTCACTATTTATCATCTCATTTGCACCGTTGTTTTCGAGGCTATGGGAGAGTAAGTATAACCCGTCTGCTGCTGTAAAATTTGGTTTAGGACTTATACTCTTAGGCTTTGGTTTTGCATTATTGGCGTTTGGTGCGATTACCATTCCACAAGGAGCTGAAACTGCCAAAGTGAGCATGATTTGGTTGATTCTGGCCTATTTGTTTCATACCATAGGAGAGTTGTTTTTGTCTCCTGTTGGATTATCTTATGTTAGCAAATTGGTTTCTCCTAAACTTATTGGTTTAATGTTTGGTGTGTGGTACTTGGCAATTTTTATTGGTAATTGGTCCGCAGGACAGCTTGGCGGAATGATCGACAAAATTACTAGTGAATATTCTTTAACTACTTTCTTTTTGATATTTACTGTAGTTCCCGTTGCCGCTGGTGGCTTAATGATATTGTTAAATCCGGTATTGAAAAAGTTAATGCACGGAGTACGATAAATAATAATATTAAACTTCACTCGTTACCCAAAATGAGTGAAGTTTTTAAATAAGGAACAGTTTTTGTTTCCGACAAATGTAAAAACTATAAAAATGAAAAACCTACTTACCACATTTGGTTTACTATTGTGCTTTTTTACCCAAGCACAAGAGATTAATTGGATGTCAATGAATGATGCTTTAGAGGCTCAAAAAACAACACCCAAGAAGATCTTCATGGATGTGTATACGGATTGGTGTGGCCCTTGTAAACTTTTAGATAAAAAAACTTTTCATAATGCAGATGTTGTTGCATTTATTAATAAGAACTATTATGCTGTGAAGTTTAATGCTGAAGGAACAGAGGAGGTAAGATATAATGATTTTACATATACAAACCCTAATCATAACCCTGCAAGAAAAGGTAGAAATTCTCAACACTTTTTTGCAAATGCTTTAAAAATAAGCGGGTATCCTAGTATGGTGTTTTTTGATGAAACAGGTAAACTTATTGCTCCTGTAGTAGGTTTTAAAACTCCGCAACAATTAGAGATATATCTAAAAATGATTAATAGCAATGATTACAAAAAATTAACAAGTGCTGATGCCTGGCAGCAGTATGAAAAATCTTTTGTAGGAACCTTTAAGAATTAAAAAAAATACAATAGCCATAATGTACAATTCCCTTTTGTGTTTATGACAAAAGGGTTTTTTTATTTCTATAATTGGATTTTAGCAATTGTTTATAAAAATCAACTTCAAAACACTAGTAATAATTCGGTATCTTGAGTCCACACAAAACTCTTAACCATTTCAATTATGATACGATCGGAATTACTATGCATCTGTATACTCTTGAGTTTTTCTCTTTTTGCTCAGGAAAAACCAGAGATTAGCGCAAATAAAAAATTAGCTTTAGAAGCTGTAAACAAGCAAGAAAAAAAGATGGTTGCCATGAGTGATCAAATATGGGCTCTTGCAGAAACAGCTTTCGAAGAAAAAGAATCTGCAAAGATTTTGGCGGATTATGCAGAGTCGCAAGGATTTACTGTGGAAAAAGGAGTTGCAGAAATGCCAACTGGTTTTATAGCAAGCTATGGTAGTGGTAAGCCGGTGATTGGGATTTTAGGAGAATTTGATGCGCTGCCGGGGATTTCTCAAAAAGCACAACCTAATAAGGTACCCTTAAAAAAAGGGGCCGGAGGCCATGGATGCGGGCATAACCTATTTGGTGTTGCAAGTTTATCGGCTGCCGTAGCAATAAAGGATCTCATCGCTCAGGGAAAATTAAAAGGTACAGTAAAATTTTATGGAACACCGGCTGAGGAGAAGTTTTTTGGTAAGCTTTTTATGGCGCGCAAAGGGCTGTTTAATGATCTTGATGTTTGTCTTGATTGGCATCCTGCAGCAAAAACTGAAGCAGATGTACAAAGCTCCTTGGCACTAGTAGATTTTGTTGTGGAGTTTAATGGTCAGGCTGCACATGCTTCTGCCGATCCATGGAACGGCCGTAGTGCCTCTGATGCCTTAGAATTGTACACGACAGGAATCAATTACCTTAGAGAACATATCAAACCAACCGTGCGTATACATTATCATATTCAAAGTGCCGGAGATGTAGTTAATGTAGTCCCGGATTATTCTAAAATTTGGGTTAGAGTGCGAGATACCAAGCGTGAAGGTATGGAAGAAGTATGGAAACGCGTTGAAAAAATGGCAGAGGGAGCCGCAATAATGGCTAATGTAGAGTATAAAATTAGTTTAGTATCTGGTCTTCATGAAATTTTGGTTAATAGAGCAGGAGGAGAAGCCATGCAAAAGAATCTGGAATATTTAGGTGATATCAAATACACAGATCAGGAAATTGCTTTTGCTCATGGTATACAAGAAGCGACGGGTAAACCCAAAAAAGGAATAGATGCGAAGATAAATCCGTTAGAAAAAACTAAAGAACACCCCGGTGGAGGTTCTACAGATGTAGGAGATGTAAGTTGGTTAGTTCCTGTAGTGCGACTTGGGGTAACTACAGCTCCTATCGATACACCATGGCATTCTTGGGCAGTTGTGGCCTGCGGTGGTATGTCTATAGGTCACAAAGGTATGATCCAGGCATCAAAAGCTTTGGCAATGACCATGGTAGATATGTATGATGATCCAGTATTGGTTGAGAAGGTAAAAACTGAATTCAAAGAACGTAAAAGGGATTATCAATACAAGGCTATTTTGCCTGAGGGACCCCCACCTATTCCTGTAGGATCCAATTAATTATATATCAAGATTTAGTAAAAATCTAAAACACGAACACAATTAATTGAAATTCTATGCGTTACCCTATACGTGAACCTAAAATATACCCAAATTTGGCTCAAAAACGAGAATAATTGCATTTAATCGGATTTTTATTTGATTTTGTCGATTATTTTTTATTTTTTTGAACCTCAAATCTACTTAATGAAAAAACTCATAACCATAGCTACCCCATCTATGTTGTTGATTATGTTGCTCTTGTCTTTTGTGTCGGCAAAGCAACCAGACTCTAATCAACAAGCAGAAAATATTCAGTTACCACAACCACTACCACCAGATATTCATCTGCCTGATCTTTATAAACAACGATTAGAAGATGCAATACAAGCTTATTTTAATAAAGCCTTGAAGGAGCATAAGATTGTAGGCGCAGCAGTATCTATTGTGAAATGTGATTCTATTATATATGCAGGAGGTTTCGGAAATAGAAATGTAGCTTTAAAAGATACCGTAAACGAAAAAACAATATTCCGTATTGGTTCTGTCTCAAAAGGTTTTGCTGGTATACTTACAGGGATTCATGTAGAGGAAGGCCTTATTAAGTGGGAAGATAAGATTATTGATCATATTCCAAATTTTAAACTTGCCGCTAAAACGCAAACTAATAAGGTAACTCTGTCTCATGTATTATCGCATACTGCAGGATTACCATACCATAGTTTTACCAATCTTGTAGAGGATGGCTTATCCTTGAGCACCATTGCAAGTCGTTTTGATGAGGTGTTACCTATAGTAGAGCCTGGTAGTGAATATAACTATCAAAATGCTGTTTTTGCATTGAGTGGAGAAATAATTGAGCGAGTTACCGGTCAATCTATGAAAGAAGTTATCCAGAATAAAATTTTTAACCCACTTAAAATGAATACGGCTTCAGCTAGCTATGAAGCACTACAAAAATCAGATAATGTAGCTATGCCGCATCAGCGTATAAGACGAGGGTGGAGAGCCTTAGGAATTAATAAAAAATACTATAATGCGGTTGCCGCCGGTGGAGTTAACGCTAGTGCTACAGATATGGGAAAATGGATGAAATTTCTGTTAGGAAATAACCCAGAAGTCATGATGCCAAGTACTATGGACGAAGTTTTTAATCCAATAATTCAAGTAGGAGGAAGAAGGAACTATTATCAGAGGTGGCCTGGGTATTCTGCATCTTTTTATGGTTTAGGTTGGCGTATTCATGAGTTTAAAGATCTCAAAACAGGTGAGGAAAGTAAAGTAATTCATCACGGTGGAGGAGTAAATAATTATAGAAGTGAAATTGCTATCTATCCTAATGAAGATTTAGGAATATGTGTGCTTTTCAATAGCCCAAATAAAATGGCGAAAGATTGCATTCCTAAAATACATAAGATCATCCAAGAAATAATGGATTCGCCAGATAACGAATTTTTAAGAGAATCTTTAGCCGCACTATAGTGCCTAGGAAATCATTTCAATATAAAAGCTCCCTTTTTATCCGTGCGATAAAAAGGGATTTTTCTTTTATAGCAACTTTTTTCCCATTGATCTATAAAACTTTTATAGTTGCTACCATCTACAATTATTTGTTTTGGGTGTAAACTATTTATTACTCTATCTAAATGGATCTTGGGAGAGTTCGATAAAAGTAAAATATCAGGTTTCAGTGCTGTGATATTATAGATCGAAGAACTATCAATTATTAAGATGGTTTTCTCTTTGTACTTATAAACGTTTTTTAACCTATTGTTAATAACAAGAGTGGTGTGATTTTGAATTTGGTAGTTTTCAAATAAAAATTTTTGGGTTTTTGAGGAAATACTATCCTTACTGTAGATATGCAATTCTAGATTTTCAAGAACACCCAATGTAGTGTTACGCTGATTTTGAAATATTACAAGCTCTTGAATTTTGGACGCGGTATGTTTTTCATAAATTAGAATAGAGACCATTGTAAGCATACTAATACCTGATAAATATAGCCTTCTTCTTTCTTGTTTTTGAAGCATCATCATAACCAAAATGATGACTATAAAAAGCATTATGAGCATCATCTTAGAAAATGGAATGCCAGTAAATAAAAATTCTTCTTGTTTTGCGACCCAGCTAATACAATTATTCATAAAATCTATGCAAAGTCCAAATAGGACTGCCATGAACTGAGGTAGAATCCCAAAACAAGCTAATAGAATGATGGCAATTCCATACCCGAGTAGTACCCCCAAAAAGGGAATAATGATAAGGTTAGAAACAAAAAATAAACCCGGGAATTGATGAAAATAGAATAAGGTTAGTGGTAACAATCCAAGTTGTGCAGCAATAGTCACTGTAAAAGTTTCCCAAAGCTTTTTAATAACATAATATTTAGGATGATATCGTTGCGCTACTATGGGTTGGATCCATACTATGGCGAAAACTGCCAAATAACTTAGTTGAAAACCAACTGAAAACAATAACAAAGGATTAAAACAAAGTAATATAAACATCGAAATGAATAACGAATTGTAAATACTGGTCTTTGATCTGATTTGCATTCCTATGGCAAGAAAAGAAAACATAGTAACCGCTCTTAACACAGATGGTGATAATCCTGCGACAATTGCAAAAGACCATAGTGAAGTGATGGTTAAAATCAGTTTGATTGTTTTACCATGATTGTAAAATAAATCTAGAGGCCTAAAAATGAAATTCAAAATCAATAAAATGATGCCTACATGTAATCCTGATACTGCAAGAATATGAATTGCTCCTGCATCTCGATATGCATTAAAGGTTTCTTGATCGATATCTTGTCTTTGTCCAAGAAATAATGCATTTATTATTGATAGTTGTTTGCTACTAAAATTATATGTTTCTAGTTTTTGATTAATATGTTTTCTGATTTGATCTGCTAACCTAAACAGGGACCATTCAATTATATTGTTGTTAATGAGTAGATGCTCTTGAGTGGTAATTTGATGAAATATGTATTGTCTGCTTAGGTGTTTTGCATAATCAAATTGATAAGGGTTTAGCGGTTTGGGTATAGGCTTTAGCTCAGCATAAGTAGTATATGTATTCCCGAAATCTAGGGTTTTAGAAATGCTTTCTTTGGGCAAAAGGAGTAAAAGGTTTCCGCTTGCAGTTTTGTTGTTTATGAATTTTATAGATGCAATATATTTACAGTAGTATGAGGTAGGTTTTAACCTTTCTTTGATGTGAAATTGAATTCCTATTTTATTTTGCGGAAGGTGGTTGAGGTTAATTAGATTTGTATAATGATTTGAATGATTTCTAGGATGGTGAATTTTTACTAAAACCGTTCCAAATAGTATAAAAACAACAATCATTAAAAGTGTAAAGTGAAACGTTTTTGCAAATATCTTTTTAGATTGTTTCCATGAAATACCTAACAAGCAAATTGAGGCAAAAAAGCATAGTAAAAGTGTAATAATATCAACATTTAGATAATATCCTAAAAGAACCCCTACAAGGGAGGAAAAAGTAATAATTGCAAATGGCACATTAAGGAGTTTCACATCATATATTTATGATGTAATACTACGACATACCAGTTTCATTTTTCGGAACTGATATTATTTTAGGCTAAGAAAAACGTAATATGTAACCTATAAAACCCTCCTGGCGCTTGCAAAGGCCTTATTCCAATATTTCTCGTTAAGACTTGATATAATAACTCCTCTAGAGGTAGAAGCATGAATAAATTTTATAACACCTTTGGTCTCTACAACCAATCCAACATGAGAGATAACATTTTTTCTCTTATTTGTTTTAAAGAATAATAGGTCACCAACCCCCACTTTTTTTAACGATATAGCTTTACCCTGGGTAGCCATTGTTCTGGATGTTCTAGGAAGAATGACATTTTCTTTTTTAAATGAAGTATATACCAAGCCAGAACAGTCCATGCCTTTCTTGGTGGTTCCACCATATTTATACTTTGTTCCGTTAAAGGATTTAGCATAACTAATGATGCTTTTAATCTTTCGGTTCTCGGGTTTACCGTTTGTTTTAGTTTTAGCAGTGCTTTTTGTTTTTTCAGAAATTACTGCTTTATTTTTTGAAGAGCTTCCACATGAGTATAGTAGAAAAACTAATAATGTAATTAGACTGTAGGTGATTAATGTTTTCATTTTGGGGCAATTTTTATTTTATAGATTCAATAATAAGCTTGGCAGTTTTTTCACTAGCACCTTTACCTCCTAACTTTTTTTCAAGATCGTAATAATCTAAAAACATTACGGCTCTTTTGTAATCGTCTATAATTTCAGTAAGTTCTTCTTTAAGTTTTTTGGTGTTAAAATCTCCTTGTATAAGTTCGGTAACCACAGGTTTATCCATAATAAGGTTTACCAAGGAAATATAATCCAGATTAATAACTCTCTTGGCAATTTGGTACGAAATATAACTTCCTTTATAGCATACAACTTCTGGGATTTTAAATAGGGCAGTTTCTAAAGTTGCCGTGCCCGAAGTCACCAAAGCTGCATTACTTAAACTTAGTAGATCGTAGGTTTGATTCATTACCAAATTTACTCCTTGCTTTTTGATAAAAGGAGTATAAAAAGATGCGTCTTGGCTTGGAGCTCCTGCAATTACAAATTGATAATCGGGAAAGTCGTCAACCACAGTTAACATTACCTCTAGCATTTTTCTAATTTCTTGTTTTCTGCTGCCGGGAAGAATTGCAATAATAGGACGATCATCAAGATTATGCTTTTCTTTAAAAGCTTCTGGCATGATTTGTTTATGATCTGCTATAGCATCAATCAACGGATGCCCTACAAATTGAACAGGAAACTCATGCTTATCTTCATAAAAGGATTTCTCGAAAGGAAGAATAACATACATCATATCAATGCATTGCTTAATGGTTTTAATCCTGCCTTCTTTCCAGGCCCATATCTGCGGGGAAATATAATAATGAGTCTTAAAACCTCTTTCTTTAGCCCATTCTGCAATACGCAAATTAAACCCTGGGTAATCTATAAACACAATTACATCAGGTTGATATTCTAAAATATCTTGCTTGCAGGTTTTAATATTTTTTAAAATAGTAAATAGGTTAAGAATTACTTCTATAAACCCCATAAATGCAAGGTCACGATAGTGCTTGACTATTGATCCCCCAACCGCCTGCATAAGATCACCTCCCCAGAACCTAAAATCTGCTTGGGGATCCTCAATAAGAATAGATTTCATGAGATTAGCTCCGTGTAAATCACCAGAGGCTTCTCCTGCTATAAGGTAATACTTCATCTAAAAAATATCGATTTATGTTCCATAAATGTTAACCAAATTTACTAATTGCTATGCAAATGGCTGCAATAAGTGTTGCAAGAAGTACACCACGTGCACGATAAAATTTGTTTTTTTTCAATAATAAAAAGAAAACTACAAGATTAGGGATAGCTCCCAAAACAATAAGACTGCCGAAAGAATCATTTCTTAATGACCCTTCAATAGTTTCTGTAAATGACATATTTTGTGAACTTAAGGCAGAAAAGATGAATGCACAAAGTACAAATCCTATGCTATTTACTGCCAAACCTAGTAAAACTCCAAAACCAATTTCTTTTTTAATCATGCAAAGACCAGTTGTTTAATTCTTGTATAAAATGATGTGCTGTGAGGTCAAATTGTGTAGGGACTATAGAAACATACCCTTGTTTTAGTGCCCATTCGTCAGTATCCTCACCTTTATCTTCATTAACGAATCTTCCAGAAAGCCAATAATACTCTCTACCCATTGGGTTGGTTCTTTTGTCAAACTCTTCCATCCAATGTGCGTTTGCCTGACGACAAATCTTAATTCCCTTAATTTCTTTTTCTGATAATCTAGGGATATTAACATTTAGCACTATTCCCTTTGGCAGCCCGTGTTTCAGCACATTTTCAACAATAGCTTTAATATATTTCTTAGAAGGTTCAAAATTAGCATCCATATTATAATCCAGCAGCGAAAATCCTATTGCTGGTATTCCCTCTATACCTGCCTCTACGGCTGCGCTCATAGTTCCAGAATAAATAACATTAATTGCAGAATTAGATCCATGGTTAATACCACTGACACATAGGTCAGGTTTTCTGTCCATAATCTCACGAGCTGCCATTTTTACACAATCCGCAGGAGTTCCTGAGCAACTGTATTCTTTTTGAGGAGCATCTTTGTCAATAACAATAGGGTCACAGTAAATCGTACTATTTACCGTTATTGCATGACCCATTCCGCTTTGTGGGCTGTCAGGAGCAACAACGCATACATCACCAATTTCATTCATAACGCCTATTAATGCTCGTATTCCTGGAGCAGTAATTCCGTCGTCATTGGTAACCAAAATTAGTGGTTTTTTTTGAGTCATAGCTTGAGAATTTTACGAGCGTAAAAATACACTTTTTTTATACGAAATTTCGTGGAACCAAAGAGTAAGGCGTAATATTAGTTCATTTAAGAAAAATTTAGTAATATTACCTGTTATTGGCACGATTTTTAATGTATTTTGCCTGAAACCCCTAAATTTAATTAAGCGTATGAAAAAGAGTTTTTTGATTTTGATGCTTACCGTGATTGTTTCGGCTGCTTCTTGCAGTTTTACTACCAAAGTTGAAAATGATCCGGATAAAGACAAATTACTGATTGATTTAATAAGTTATGTCTTGGGAAAAGGACACTATGATGCAAAGGATATAAATGATGATTTTTCTAAGGAAGTCTTTGCAGATTATATTGAAGCTCTTGATCCCCTCAAAAGATATTTTTACCAAAGTGATATCGAAGAATTTAAAAAGTTCGAAAAGCTTATCGATGATGAGATTAGAAATAAAGAAATTACTTTTTTTAATCTGACCTATGATCGATTACAAGAAAGAATGATTGAAGCACGATTGCTTCATAAAGAAATTCTAGAAAAGCCTTTTAATTTTCAGAAGGACGAAAATATCGATACAGATTATGAAAAACTATCTTATGTAGAGAACAAAAAAGAAATGTTGGATCGATGGAGGCTGCAGCTTAAGTTTAATGCATTGTCTAGTTACTACGATAAGGTCGAAGAACAGATAGATTCAGTTTCTACTAATAGTAATTATGAGCGTAAATCATCTACTGCTTTAGAAGAAGAGGCACGTGAAAACACCAAATCTTCATTAAAGGAGTATTTTGAGTTTGCAGATGATTTAGAAAGAAAAGACTGGTTTTCAATCTATATTAATTCTATAGTAGAAGAATTTGACCCGCATACCTATTATTTCGCTCCTCAGGATAAGGATCGATTTGATATCGCAATGTCTGGAAAATTAGAAGGTATTGGTGCAAGGCTGCAAAAGAAGAACGATAATGTAAAGATTATTGAAATTATTTCTGGTGGCCCGGCATGGAGAGGTAATAAAGTTGAGGTTGGAGACCTTATAATGAAGGTGAAGCAAGAGGATGAAAAAGAACCTGTAAGTGTTGTAGGGATGCGTCTTGATGATGCGGTAAGCTTGATAAAGGGACCAAAGGGTACAAGAGTTAGCCTAACCGTAAAAAAAGTGGATGGTACTACAGAAATAGTTGAAATCACAAGAGATGTTGTAGAGCTTGAAGAGACTTATGCAAAATCCTCTTTGGTAAAAAAGGATGATAAGACCTTTGGAATAGTTAATTTACCAAAGTTTTATTTTAACATGCAGGATTATAATCAACGTAATGCAGCAAAAGATGTAAAACAAGAAATTATACGTCTTAAAGAGCAGGACATGGACGGTCTTGTGGTTGATTTAAGGGATAATGGAGGAGGATCCTTGCAAACTGTTGTGGATATTGCAGGTCTGTTTATAGAAAAGGGGCCTATTGTTCAAGTGAGAACAAAGGGAGAATCTCCAGAAGTTTTAAGTGATAAAGATAGAAACATCCTTTGGGATGGACCTCTTGTAATTTTGGTTAATGAGTTATCAGCTTCGGCTTCAGAAATTTTGGCTGCAGCAATGCAAGATTATAAACGAGCTATCATTATAGGGAGTAAGCAAACCTATGGTAAGGGTACTGTGCAAAATGTAATGGATCTTAATCGTTGGATGAGAAGTAATGATTTTGGAGACCTTGGAGCTTTGAAACTTACTACTCAAAAATTTTATAGAGTTAATGGTGGATCAACACAACTTGAAGGTGTAAAGAGTGATGTTGTGGTGCCAGATCGCTATAGTTATATTGACATAGGTGAAAAAGATCAGGAAAATCCATTGCCTTGGGATAAAATTCCTGCAGCAGATTACTCTATTTGGGATGGTTATATAGATTTTGACCAAACTATTAGTAATAGCAAAGCAAGAATGTCTACAAATGATCAATTAAAATTGATTGAAGAAAATGCGAAATGGGTTAGACAAAAAAGAGATATTAATATATACTCCCTAAAGTATGATAATTATAAAAATAATATCATACTTAATGAGAAGCAAGCCGAGCGTTTTGATGCCATAAATGATTACAAAACAGATCTTACTTTTGAGTCATTGCCATACGAAAATGAGTTGATTAAACAAGACTCAATTCTAGCAGAGAAAAGAAAAAGATGGCATGAAAGTTTAAGTAAAGATGTTTATGTAGAAGAGGCTATTAGTGTACTTGAGGATTTGAAAATTAATAATATTCGAAGATCCAAAAACCCTCTTACGCTAAAGAATTAAATATTAATGCCTGAAACAAAATCAAACTCTTTAAGTTTACTAGCGCTTCAAAAATTCAAAAAGAATTTTTGGGGCGTTTTGAGTTTTTGCTTTATAGTTTTTTGTGCTTTTATAGCTGTTTTTGCATATGTTTTTGCTCCTGATAATTCGCAAAACGCAAATCAGATGCATTTATCTATTCATTCTAAACCTCCTGGTTTTAAAGTAAAAATGCTAACCATTCCCTCTCATGATTTATCTGATCAATCGTTTCTTAGTAAAGTTTTTTTCGGAGAAAAAAATACGGATTCAGAGATTCCTATAGATCAATATACTGTAGAAAACAATAGTTTAAAAATTACTCCTTATAGCGAGGGAGAGATTATTGGGGTTTCAAAGGAAATTGAATTACAAAGTTTCCCCAAGGATTTAACTGCAGAAGGGGTTGCTAATAAATTTATTAAGGAAAGACGGTTTTTATTAGGGACTGATAAATACGGTAGAGACTTATTAAGCAGGATGCTGGTGGGAATTCGCATTTCGTTTTCTATAGGATTTGTTGCGGTATTAATTTCTTTGATTTTAGGAATATCGCTAGGAGCGGTTGCCGGCTATTTTGGAGGGAAAATAGATGCAATGATTATGTGGTTGATCAATGTCACATGGTCTATACCTACATTGCTTTTGGTTATTGCAATTACTTTGGCTTTAGAAAAGGGCTTCTGGCAAGTTTTTATTGCAGTTGGACTCACCATGTGGGTCGAAGTAGCCCGTATAGTAAGAGGGCAGGTATTAAGTATAAAGCAGATGCAATATGTAACCGCGGCAAGAGCATTAGGATACACTAATTTTAGAATAATCACAAAACATATACTACCTAATAGTTTAGCTCCCGTAATCGTAATTTCTGCGGCAAATTTTGCAGCAGCTATTCTTATTGAAAGTGGACTTAGTTTTCTTGGTATAGGAGCACAACCACCTATGCCCAGTTGGGGAGCAATGATAAAGGATCACTATTCTTATATCATTTTAGGTAAAGCATACCTTGCCATAATACCAGGATTGGGTATTATGAGCCTTGTAATGGCATTTATGCTTATTGGTAATGCACTTAGAGATGCGTTGGATGTAAAGAGGTAATTGTTATTAGATCTTCTTTTACATCTTCTAAGCTTACTTAAGCATCTGTAGTTTCTTCCATTTCAGAAACAGGGTTATTATGCTTTTCTAGCATCGCACTCATAAAATGGAAGAATTCATCATAACTATACTTTTTTGGATACACAGCTCCATTAATCACAGATGCAGGAGTATAGGGAATACTATTATTATTTGACCATTCTGATTGTTTATGTAGCACTTCTACGTACATTGGGTTATTTTTTGGTGCTTCATATTTTTTTGTCCAGTTGCCAAAGGTTCTATCGGCAAACCAATTTGAGTATGCATCTACAAAACTTTCTGAACCTTGGTCATGATAAATTTCTAATAATCTCAGTGCTATTTGCGTAGGTTCAGAATTTTGATCATCTAAATTTACCCCTAAACGGATAACAATTTGCAATTTGTCTCCCATAGCTTTTAGAATTCGGGTATAGGCCTCAAAGGCATCTTTACAATATCCACACATCGGATTTGTAAAGCTAATAATCTTAAAATCAGAGTTTGGATTACCCAAAACTATTTCATTTTTAAAAGTGGCGGTATCCTCTATTTTTTCTGATAGACTTAGTAAATGATCAAATATTTGATCATCTCTTTTAAATTGATTTAATTTTAAGTTTTCTGCATTAGAGCTTTTACTTTCCACCACTTTTTCTTTTGTAAAAAGATAGACTAACGTAAATAACGTAGTGAGCAGTACAAAACTAGAAATCAACCTAATATCGATTGCAAATTCAAGACTTCTTATTGCAATTGCCGTTAGTCCAATAGATACAGCAGCAATAGTTAGACATAGAGCACACCATTTTTTTATAATAAAAGCTTGAGAATAGAAAGAATATAATACAAATGGAATGCCGATTATTGATGGAAATAGTAATGCACTATTAAAACCGAAAAATACCTGATATAGAGTTAATGATCCAAAAAATACAATACCAGCATCCGAAAGGCCGAAGTTTTTAAATAATTTGCCACTATTATTATTTATTACATCTCCACAATTAGTGTTTCCAACCGAAGTACAGAACTGATGGATTGTTTCTGATTGTATACCTAAGCTTTCACGAAGAGCAAAATAACTAAAGACCAAGCCCGTAATAGTTACTAATAAGAATATGATTTGATCGATACCCCATGGTTTGGTGATAATAGTGGCTACTAAACTTAAAGATAGCATGATCACTAGCAAGCTTTGTAGAAATGAATCTTTAGGAGTAAAACTTTGCTTTTCATTATATTCTACGGCTATGACTTTTGGGACCCAAATCTCTTTAAATTTCTCATAATCAAATTTCTTTTTTGATAGGCTAGAATGTTTGATCTCTATAGTTTTTTCTTTTTTGACTATGGAAACAATCTCATCCGATTTTTCAGTTTTTATCAAAGAGACAAAGCTTTTTGGTAACTGATCTAATGCCTCTTTAGGTACTTCTACAGCAATATTATCTATATCAAAATAATCCAGAGTATCAGTAATCGATTGAAAACTAGGATAATTTGGATGTATTTGTAATTGAAGTTCTAGATCTTTTTTATCATAATTTCTGATTCTATTTTGAATCAAAACACTTTCAACAATTTTTTCAATAGTATTTTCCATGAGCCCTTAAGATGTATTATAAAAGAGTAATTTTAGTCTAAAGAATTAACTCCTCTAAAGTAAAACTTTAAATATTGGAAACAAACATGGGTAATACTTAAAATAAAAGCGGAATAACCATAATAAGTATTTTAGGCCTGATGTTTTTTATAATATTTCGTTTTTAAGTGCTACCTAATTGTATAAAAAGAAAAAGTATTAGAACTTGATTATTTTGATACTTTTGTATCTCATAATTAGGTAGCACTTAAAAACGAAATATTGAAAAGAAAATATCTGTATCCATTATTAATTATACTAGTAACAATTGGATTTTATTACTTCGAGGAACGCCTAGATGGAAACCTTGTATATCAAAATGAAAAAACGAAGGAGACATCTGATTTTGGTTTTTTCTATTTACCAACATCTACTACAGGATCCATTATAGTTCATGATTATTATGCTTTGTCATATTCTGAAAAGCATGAGCAGGCTGAATGGGTAGCATATGAATTGAAGCGAGATCAAGTAACAGCAAATGATTTTAAAAGACCTTATTTTGAAATTGATAAAAAGGTAAGAACTTCTTCTGCAGATTGGCGCAATTACAAGAAATCAGGTTACGATAGAGGGCATTTGTGTCCGGCTGGGGATAGAGGGTTTGATTATAAAGCTTTTGAAGAAACGTTTCTTACATCAAATATTTCACCTCAAAATCATGAATTTAATAGTGGTATTTGGAATTATCTCGAACAAAAAGTAAGATACTGGGCAAAGGCCTATGATGGGGTTTATGTAGTGACCGGAGGAGTTTTATCTGGTAATCTTAAAACTATTGGATACGAGGCTGTATCTGTACCTAAGTATTTTTATAAAGTAATACTAAAAGGAGGTTCTAAAAACCCTAAAATGATTGCTTTTTTAATGCCACATAAAGATTCTGATAAATCATTAAAGGAATTTGTTGTGCCCGTTAATAAGCTAGAAGAGCTTACAGGAATCGATTTTTTTCCAACATTGGATGATAAAATTGAAGAACAATTAGAAGCTTCGTCAACTACCAAAGGCTGGAAATTCTAATCTTAAGACTTTACCATTCATTAACACGATTAGCATCTAGTTTAATAAATATAAAAAGCAATATAGTAAAACCCCATAATCCTGATCCGCCATAGCTGAAAAAGGGGAGAGGAATCCCAATGGTTGGAAGCAGACCAGTTACCATACCAATGTTAATGGCAAAATGAATAAACAGAATTCCTACAACACTATATCCGTACACTCGACTGAATTGTGATTTTTGACGTTCTGCCAGGTTAATAAGTCGAATCAATAGTAGGACAAAGAGGACAACTACAAAGGTTGCTCCCAGAAAGCCCCATTCTTCTCCAACTGTACTAAAGATATAGTCGGTATGTTGTTCGGGAACAAAACCTCCTTTTGTTTGTGTACCTTCTTTCCATCCTTTTCCGGTCCAACTGCCACTTCCAATTGCAATCTGACTTTGATTAGTATTGTATCCAATTCCTTTAGAATCTACTTCCTTGCCCAAAACAATATTAAATCGATCACGATGTCGCTGTTCGAATACATTATTAAAAATGTAATTTACCGAAAAACAAAAGCCAGTAATAACCACTAGTGTAAGAAGAAATTTAGAATATGGCGGTTTTTGTTTTCTGTTTTTAATCAAAATAAAGAGCATTACCGCTGCAATCGCGAGAACTACCCATAATGGTTTAAAAAGTAAGGTAAGTATAAATAAAACTGCTGCAGAAACACCTACAATAAGATATATCGCAGCCAATCCTTCTCTATAAAGTGGAAAGAAAAAAGCCGCATATACTAAGGCACTTCCGGGATCGGGTTGCGGTATGATGACTAATGCCGGTAATGCAATAATTAAAAAAGCTCTTAGTTGGTGCCCTATTAATTTAATGTTGGTTTGCATATCGCTCAGGAATTTGGCAAGAGCAAGAGCGGTACAAGCCTTTGCAAATTCTGAAGGTTGTAAGCCAACAGGTCCAAAAACATACCAAGAAGTGGCTCCCGAAATTGTTTTTCCGAAGACAAAAAGACCCAAAAGTGAGAGTATTGATATCACATAAATCAATCCTGCAAATCGCTCATAAAACTTAACTTCGATGGCTTGTATAATAATAATGATGACAATGCTAAATAAGATCCAAAAAGCTTGCTTTACGTGGGCTTGGGAGAAATCAGTGAGCGAAAATGTTTCATTTTCATAGGATGCAGAATAGATATTTCCCCAACCAAAACTTACTAGTAATAAAAATAATAAAACCGTTACCCAATCAATAGCGGCAACACTGGATCTTGCCATTATTGATTAATTTTAAAAGGTTCGCCACTATATGGTTTTGCATATTCTTCTTCAAGGCTATGTGTAAAAATCCAATTTTCTAAATCTGTTCTAGAAATTGTACCTTTTAAGTGTTTCTCTATCATAAGTGATGCAATTCTGCCCGCATAACGAGCTCCCCAATATCCGTTTTCAACAAACACTGCAATCGCTATTTTGGGATCATCTTTTGGGGCAAATGCAACAAATACAGAGTGATCCGTAAGTTGTGTTTTTACACCATCAATTTTGGTAAAGTTTTCTGCGGTTCCTGTTTTTCCGCAAATTTCAATTCCTTCAACCTGCAAAAAGCTGGCGGTACCGTTTGTATATACTTCATACATTCCTTGTACAACAGGTTCAAAATGTTCTTTATCAATAGTGGTAATCTTGGGTTTAGTATAATTTTCATTCTCGATTGGCTTACCATCAATAGCTTTTATAATATGTGGTGTATAATAATGCCCTCTATTTGCAATTGCTGCGGTCATATTTGCCAATTGTATTGGTGTTGACAAAACTTCTCCTTGCCCAATAGCATTAGATATTGTTGCTGTAGCATACCATTTATAAGTAGGGTATTGATATACTTTGTTGTAATACTCAGAATTTGGAACTTTACCCGGTCTCCCAGCAGATAGGTCATTACCCAAATAATTTCCTAAACCGAAACTTTGTGCATGTTTTCTCCAAACATCTATTCCTTCTTGTGGGGTATCATACTTTTCTATAATTCTTTTGTATACTGTTGCAAAATAGGCATTACACGAATTTGCAATACCGGGGATCATGTTAAGAGGGCCCCTGTGGTGGTGACATCCTAATTTTTGACCTTTTCCATAATAATATCCCATTCTACAAGAAACCTTTTCTTTTAGATCGATAACTTCTTCCTGAAGTCCAATTAATGCGTTTATAGTCTTAAATGGAGACCCAGGAGGGTACTCTCCTTGTAGGCCTCTATCAAATAAAGGCTTAGCTATGGTGTCATAATATAATTTGGTGAAATTTGGAGATCTTTTTCTTCCCACTAGTAATTCGGGTTTATAACTGGGTGCAGTTATTAATGCTAAAATCTCCCCCGTAGAAGGTTCTAAAGCCACAATACCGCCACGTTTATTTTTCATGAGTTTTTGACCGTAATCTTGTAGCCTGGCGTCTATGGTTATCGTAAGATCTTTTCCATTTACCGGAAGCGTGTCAAATTTCTTATTCTTGTATGGTCCTATATCTCTATTGAATCTGTCTTTTTGAATACGTTTTACTCCTTTGATTCCTCTAAGCTCTTTTTCATATTGCTTTTCTACACCATCAATACCTATAAGATCACCAGAAAGATAATAAGGGTCTTTTTTGATTAAGGCATCGTTTACCTCTCCAATATAACCCAAAAGATTTGCGGCATTAACGGTTTCATAATCTCTGAGTGAACGTTTTTGAATATAAAACCCATCAAATTTTCGCATCTTTTCCTGTAGATATGCATATTCATCTTTGGTTAACTGTGGGATAACTATTGATGGTACACGAGGAGAGTATACTCTTGCTTTTTGTAATCGTTTAACTAGGTTGTCTTTGGTTATATTAAGGATAGAGCAAAACTCTAATGTGTCAAATGGTTTTAATTCTCTTGGGATTACCATTACATCATATGATGGTTGATTGGTTACAAGCAACCTGGCATTTCTGTCATAAATTGCACCTCTTTGTGGATAATCATAAATAACTTTTATCGCATTGTCTTCTGATAAAGATGCGAATGAAGTGTTGTAAATTTGCAAGTAAAAAAGCCTGGCAACAAACACAACACCTGTGGTAATAATTATAAGGTAAAGCAACAATTTTCTCATGAATCATTTCTTCTAAACAATACTAAAACCAACATGGTAATCACAATGGTGAATAAACTGGAAAATAACGTTTTTTTGGCTATTAATAGTATGTGAGAGAAGTTAAAAATTTCTAACGAAAAAAGTACAATATGATGTGTTAAAACCATTAAGGTAACATAGACCAATTTTTCACCAAATCCAATATGGCTTAATTTTACCGTTTGAAACTCATAACTAAGTCCGAATACAGTACGTAAGGCCACTGGTCGAAAAAATGCAATGATAAGACATGCAGCTGCATGTACACCTCCAGAATCTCCAAACATATCTATTGTTAGCCCTAAAATAAAACTCACAAAGATGAAAAGACTTTTATTTATATTAATTGGAGCCAGTAGAATGAAAATGATATAAATATATGGGTTTAGTGATCCTAAAAAGTTTATATGATTTAGTACCATTACCTGAATCAAGATCAGAATAACAAATCTCCCAATATGTAATAGGGTGTCTTTATTCATGATTTAATTTTTCCAAACTTTTAATTTCATCGGCATCACTGTTTTTTATGATATATACAAAGCCGATATCTGTCATATCATTAAATAATTTGATATCTATTAAGTAATAACTTTTGTTCTGATCTAATTTATAATTAACAATAGTGCCAATACCAATTCCTTTTGGAAAAATAGTCGAGCGTCCATTAGTTATGATCGTATCACCTTCTTTTAAAATAGCTTGCCTTGGAATGGTTTCTAACTGAACAATATTGGGATCTTTTCCATTCCAAATCAAAGAACCATATTGATTAGATTTTTTTAGTCCGGCATTAATACGAGAGTTACTGTTTAAGATAGAAATAATCCTGCTGTAATTTTCTGAAGTGTTCTCGATTATTCCCACTATGCCTTTATCAGTTATTACACCCATATCAGGGATTACACTGTCTTTTCCCCCTCTGTTTATAAGAATATAATTGTCAATTTTGCTGTAATCATTTTTTATTACTCCTGCTTTAGTATAGGTATAAGGTCTGTTAAATGATATGGTGTCTACATATTTTATAGCCATAGAATCCTTTTCCAGGAAGCTTAATCGATTATGAAGGCGTTCATTTTCCTCTAGTAACCTTGTGTTTTCTTCTTTTAATCCAAAATAATCGCTAATCGAGTGTTGCCAACTATAAATTCCTCCGCTCAGGAAATTAGTAGAACCTACAAATTTACTTTTATGATAAGAATGTGATTGTATAGTAAAGATTAATGATAAAAATAACAACAGAAGAAATAACAGAAAATGTTTATTTCTTATTAAAAAATTAATAATCTGTTGCATGATCTAGGGTATAGTTATTTCTTTGGTTAAACGTTACATTAAATGGTCTTATGCCTTTAGCAGTAACGCGTCAAAGCAGGATAACGTAAAATCGGAAATTTAGGTATATTCCAACTGTGTTTTTTTAAAACACTATTTAATTAATACACTTTTATATCTATTTAAATTTTTAAGTGTAATCCCTGTTCCTCTTACTACTGCTCTTAATGGGTCTTCTGCTATATAAACAGGTAAATCTGTTTTTTGGGATAGCCTTTTATCTAACCCTCGTAACATAGATCCACCTCCCGCAAGATATATTCCCGTATTATAAATATCTGCTGCAAGTTCTGGAGGAGTTTGTGATAAGGTCTCCATTACGGCATCTTCAATACGTAAAATTGATTTATCTAGCGCCTTTGCCATTTCTCTATAAGAAATTTGTACCTGTTTTGGTTTTCCCGTCAAAAGATCGCGTCCTTGAACATTCATTTCCTCTGGCGGTAACTCAAGATCTTCGGTTGCTGCCCCAATTTGTATTTTTATCTTTTCGGCAGTACGTTCTCCAACATACAAATTGTGCTGTGTACGCATATAGTAGATAATATCATTTGTGAATACATCTCCTGCAATTTTTACAGACTTATCACAAACAATTCCACCCAAAGCGATCACTGCGATTTCTGTCGTACCACCCCCTATATCAACGATCATATTTCCTTTTGGCTGCATAATATCAACACCAATACCAATTGCAGCGGCCATAGGTTCATGAATAAGATATACTTCTTTTCCGTTTACACGTTCTGCACTTTCTTTTACAGCTCGCATTTCTACCTCTGTTATCCCAGATGGGATACAAATTACCATACGTAGGGCAGGAGCAAACAATTTTTTCTTTAAAGCGGGAATATCTTTGATAAACATGCTTATCATTTTCTCACTGGCATCGAAATCGGCAATTACTCCATCTTTAAGCGGCCTAATGGTTTTTATATTCTCGTGGGTTTTTCCTTGCATCATGGCAGCTTCTTTTCCAGCTGCTATAATTTTACCAGTCATAATATCTCTGGCTACAATAGAGGGACTATCCACAACTACTTTATCATTATGAATTACTAATGTATTAGCGGTACCTAAATCTATTGCGATCTCTTCGGTAAAGAAGTCAAAAAATCCCATAAAAAGTCAAAAAAGGGGTTAAAATTCAGTAAATGTAATAAAATTAATGTTTAAAATGACGTGTTCCGGTCATAACCATTGCAATTCCGTTTTGATCACAGTAATCAATACTCAGTTGATCCTTTATAGAACCTCCTGGTTGAATTACTGCTTTGATGCCTGCTTTATCTGCTATTTCTACACAATCTGGGAACGGAAAAAAGGCGTCACTTGCCATTACAGCACCGTCCAGATTAAAGTTAAATGATTTTGCTTTTTCTATAGACTGCTTTAATGCATCTACTCTAGAAGTTTGTCCTGTTCCACTAGCAAATAATTGTTTTTCTTTAACAAACACAATGGTATTGGATTTGGTATGCTTGCATATTTTTGAGGCAAACAATAGATCTTCTATTTGATCAGGAGTAGGAGCTACTTTGGTAGCAGTATTTAAATCTTCTCTGGCATCAGTTTTAAGATCTTTGTCTTGAACCAAAGCACCGTTTAAACAAGAACGAACTTGTGTTTCGGGTAAGGTGATATCTTTTTGTATCAAAAGAATTCTATTTTTCTTTCCTTTTAAAATTTCTAGAGCTGCTGTGCTAAAGGAAGGAGCGATAACCACTTCGCAGAATAATTTATGAATTTCTTCTGCAGTTGCTTTGTCGATTTCAGTATTACTAATTAGTATTCCACCAAAAGCAGAAATAGAATCACCTGCTAATGCATCAACATATGACTGAAACACAGTTTCTCTTTGTGCCAAACCACAAGCATTATTATGTTTTAAAATTGCAAATGTTGGTGCTTCTCCTTTGAACTCATTCATAAGATTTACTGCAGCATCAACATCAAGTAAATTGTTGTATGAAAGTTCTTTACCGTGTAGTTTATCGAACATGGCTTCAAAATCGCCGAAGAAAAATCCTTTCTGATGTGGGTTTTCTCCATAACGCAATACCTTGCCTTTGGTTTCACTAATTTTAAGAGAAGCTATCTCATGATCACTATTAAAGTAGTTGAAAATCGCAGAATCATAGTGAGAAGACACATTAAATGCTTTTGCAGCAAATCGTTTACGATCTTCCAGAGAAATATTTCCGTTTCCTTCAGAAATGATATCTAAAAATTCTGCATAGTCATTAACCGATGCAACACAAGTAACATCTGCAAAGTTTTTGGCAGCTGCTCTTATTAATGAAATCCCCCCGATATCTATTTTCTCTATAATGTCTTGCTCAGGGGCACCAGAAGCAACTGTTTTTTCAAAAGGATAAAGATCTACAATGACAATATCAATTTGCGGAATTTCATACTGCTCTAGTTCTGCAACATCACTATCGTTGTTTTGACGATTAAGGATTCCACCAAATACTTTTGGGTGTAGCGTTTTTACTCTTCCACCCAAAATAGAGGGGTAGGAAGTAACATCTTCTACAGGAATTACATTTACGCCCAAATCTCTAATGAATTTTTCGGTTCCACCAGTAGAATAAATGGTAACGTTAAGTTCGTCTAATTTTTTTACGATAGGTGCTAATCCTTCTTTGCTAAATACAGAAATTAATGCAGATTTCGCGGTTTTTGTGTTGCTCATGAGAAATTTTAGTTAGTAAAACGCAAAAGTAGCAATTTAGTATCCAATTAGACAACCAATTATGTGTAATTGTTTTGTGTAAATTGTAACAAAAATATAACGAATACGTCCTATCTTTAGATTATCTAAAATCGAGTAGAAAAAATAGAGCATGCTAATCTATCTTAGAGTACTTAAAGAAAGTTTCAATTTTGCTATTAATGCACTTGTAAATAATAAGTTGCGTACATTTTTGTCGTTGCTAGGTGTTACCATTGGGATTTTTTCGATTATAGGTGTGCTTGCGGCTGTTGATTCTTTGAAACAAGAAATAAAAGGCAGTATTAGTTCATTAGATAATAGTACGATTTATCTAATGCGTTTTTCTTTTGGACCTACAGATGTACCGCAATGGAAAAGGGAGCAATTCCCTGATGTTACTTTTGAAGAATATCAATATATCAAAAGAACAATGCCAGAAATGAAAGCGGCAAGTTTCACGCTAAATGTTGCTCCTGAAACTATAAAATACGAAGATGAGAGTATTAGTAATGTTGAAATAGCACCAGTAACCAATGATTATTATGATATTGAAGAATTACAGGTTGTAAACGGACGCTTTTATAACGAACAAGAATCTGTTTCGGGTGCTCCAGTAGTTGTCATTGGAGATGAGATTGCAAATAGTTTATTTGGATCTAGAGATCCTATAGGAAAAAAAATACGTTTATACGGACGCAAGTTTACAGTAATTGGTGTGCTTAAAAAGGAAGGAACTGGTCTCTTTGGTAATAGTAAAGATACTATGATAATAGTTCCTGTGAATATGATAAGAAAAGTTTACGGAGATAACAATAAAGCTTCTTTTCCTGCAATAATTATTAAGCCAGAATCTGATGTTGATGTTCCAGAGTTTGTCTCTGTGTTAAAACAAAAAGTTAGAGCGTATCGGGGGTTAAAACCGGATGAGATAGACGATTTTTTTGTCAATCAACTTCAAGGCTTTACAGATTTTATAGATAATATTACGGGTACAATGTCTACAATTGGTGGTTTTATAGGCATGTTCTCATTGTTGGTTGGTGGTTTTGGTATTGCCAATATCATGTTTGTAAGTGTAAAAGAGCGAACCAATCTCATAGGTATTCAAAAAGCTCTTGGTGCCAAAAGAAGATTTATAATGTTTCAGTTTTTATTTGAAGCAGTAATCCTTGCCATTTTTGGGGGATTGATAGGGTTATTTTTAGTTTGGCTAATTTCTATATTCGCGTCTCAATTCACAGGGGATTTTGAATTTATTCTTTCTTCCTCTAATATGTTCTGGGGGGTATTTTCTTCTACGATAATTGGTTTGATAGCAGGAATCTTACCCGCAATATCAGCATCAAGATTAGATCCAGTAGAAGCCATAAGGACCGGGATGTAAATTACTTTAAATACATGCACATTCTTTCGTAATCAATTACAGCTTTTCCTTTTTTAAGGACATCAGCGCCTATAATACCATCTACGGGCTCCGCATTATGTGTGGTTAGTGCTTCATTTACATGCTTCAAATCAAATAAAACCAAGGATGTTCTATTTCTAGACCACCTACCAATCGAAATCGTATTTTTATTTGATATTTGAGTGAGCATATCGGTGGCGCCTGCTCCTGCAGCTTTTACATCACTATCTTGGGCAAAAAGATTGAATTTTTCTACCGCTTCAAAACCAACACAAGAATTAGAGGCACCAGTATCGACTATAAAATTACCCTCGATACCATTTAAGGTTGCTTTAACTTCAAAATGATTAGTTTTTGTTAGGACAAGTTTGATTCGATGATACTCTTTTTGTTTTAGAAACTTTCGTAATGTGCTCATGTTTTATGTTGAAGAAACTTGCGTAAAAGTAGTGCAATTAATAGAAATAAAACAATACTAATAACGTACCAAACGTACTTTGCCGAATTAGGTGGTGTAATTTCACCATAATACACAAAGGCTGCCCAATAATAAGGGGATTTTTGTGCGTTAGAGATATTTTCTGCATCAAGATAGTCCAATTTTGCCTGATGCAATGCTCTTGTTTTAGATTTTAATTTATTTAGACTTTTATAAAAATTACTCATTAGGGTGGCAGTTGTTTTATCATTAACCTTCCACAACGAGAAAAGTACATTTTCTACTCCGGCATATTGAAAACCTCTGGCTACACTTATTGGTCCTTCTCCTTTCGTTAGCTTTCCAATGCCTGTTTCGCATGCGCTTAAAACGACTAAATTTGCATCGATTTGCGCGCCATACAGTTGATTTACCAGAACATTCTGATTTCTAAATTTTATAGAAGCTGGTCTCAAAATATTTCCTGATTCGGCATGAGTAGACAGATGGATAATATCATGATCCTTTGCCTTTTGAAGAAAATTAGTATACGTTGCTTGTTCTTTTTCTATAAAATCACCTTTAAAATATTGTTGTATAGAATTACTTTCAATTAAAGAAAAAGATAATTCCATATCGGTTTTTTCAAAGACAGGGAACACACCAAGTATCCTGTTCTCCTTAGTAATGTCTGATGTTGATCTTACATATTTTGTTGCCGAAATCTCATAACTCAATTGGGTTGATCGTAATAAGAAAGGCATACTGCTAAAATTAGTTGTATTTGTATTCTCGGTTAGCAAAGTCTCAAAGGGAATAAAATTGAGAAGACCGTCTGGTATGATAAGTAATTTCTCTGCCTTTTTTGGGATGTTTAGGACCTTATAAGTTTCGGTGGCATTTTTTGTAAATTCACTTACGTCATTTATGATGTTCGAGGCATTGTCAAAATAGTAGATGTAATTTTTAATAGTTTTTTTGAAATGATCAATGTTTTTTATTTTTTTAATTCTGAAAGAATCGTGACGTATTTCAAATTGATAAATGCTTTGATTACCATAAAAATATTCAAGCAATGTAACTTGCTCTCGTTCTAACTTTTCCTGAAGAGCAAGAGTAGAAAGTTCTTTTGGACGTCTTAGTAATTTGGGATATTTATTTTGAAGTGCTTTTGTTATTTCTTTAAGATCGAGATGTTTAATATCATAATCTGTTACCCATTTTTGAATTTGAGCAACATTAGCATGTGGACCCTTAATTTTTTCCTTTAAAATTAAAGTTTCATAGGATGCTAACTTGGAAGAAAGCAGGTCTTTTTTTTTAACCATGGGGTCACCCTGATATTGAGATAATACTTTTTTCGACAACAAGGCCTCATTCACGAAAGGGGCTTTTGAGTGTTCTGCCGCCTGAAATGCTTGTTCGATATATTGTTGATCTCGTGTGTTTTGATATATCGAAAATAGTAGATCGATGTATGCTTCTGTTCTATTTCGGTTTTGTCCAAGTTGAATAATTTTGGTATCCTGAAGAGGATATAAGGTGTTTAATTTTGAATTTACGGTAAATGCCAAGTCATATGACTTAATAGCTTCAAGAGGTTTGTCGGTTTGTTGATAAACATAGGATTGAATATCTAATGCTTTTAGTAGAATTTTATCTGCAATAAGGATTTCTTTAGATGGGAGGATACTTTTTTCAGAGTACCCCGGTAGGAGAGAAGTGTATATTTGTTTTAAATTTTTTTGAACTTCGATAAATTTTGATCTTGATAATAAGATATCAATGTACGCTAATTGCCATTTGGCAATATTTCTGGCAGTAGTGCTAGCGTCTTTTAGTAAGTGCGATTTTGCTTGTGCTATATATTTCTCAGCATTATCTAATTCTTTTTTTTCTAACGAAATAGCAGCCAAAATTTGATATGCATTTATCTGGTTGGCATCTAATCGGATTACTTTTTCGGCATACTTTTTAGCGTCGATATAATTGTTAATCTCCAGGTAATTCGTAGCTATATTTGTAAGAATATTGACATTGTTGGCGTCAATACGTAACCCTTGTTCTAGTATTTTTAGAGCTAGTTTGTGATTACCCTGGTTGTTATATGCAATAGACAGATTAGTAATTCCCGAAATTATGCCTGCTATATGTTGGTTTTTTTCTGCTAAATATAAATAGCTTTTTATCGTTGTATCTGCTTTTTGTAAGTCTCCGATTTTTATATAAAGATTCCCTAGAGGTTTTAAGCAATTTTCAATAATGTCATAATCGGTAAGATTATTATCATGATATGTTTTCCATGCTTTTTCGTAATAGAGAATGGCAGAGGACATACTACCATATTGATTACGATAATATCCAAGGTTACAATGTACAATTACCCAAGCAAGTTTATCAGCTTTTGTGATTAATTGATTTTTTTTTGAATCGATTTGCTTGCTTAACCTTAAGGAAGAAGAGGGGGTAGGGTTTTGTAGAAAATAATCTAATTGGTTATATAGGAACTTTTCAGTTCCCATGCTTTGTTGTGATTGAATAGAGGAATTTCCAATCAGCAGAACGGTGATAACAAAAAGAAATAGGTTAAAATTTCCAAATCCCATATAGTTGAATTTGAGAGTTTGGGCTATCAAAATTATATACATATCTAACACCTAAACTTGGGCCTATTCTTACAGTTCCAAAATTCATTCCGAGAAAAACACCAGTCTGTAGGTTCGTAAAGCTGTTATCAATTTCTTGATTCAAAAAGGAATCCAAATCTGGATTTGGGATCAGATTGCCGTCAGCATCCAGAAAGAATCCTCTTCCGGTTGTGTCTTGGTCATTTTTGCTTGTAATATCAAGTTTGACTTGTACACCAACGCCCATAGCCCAAAAATTGTTTAAATTATACCGAAATGACCCTGGAACTGCATAGACTGAGATGTTGGTGAATTGGTTTAATTCTGAAAACTGCGTGATGTTTTCAGCTCCGTTAGGATTTATAATTCGAGTTTCAAAATTTCTGAGTTCATCATAAGATGAGGTAGAGAACATTAACTCTGCCTGATAATATCCTCTATAGGATTTAAATGGAGATAGTGTTGCTCCTACAAAATACTCTCTTTGGTTATCCAACTCTGGTGCCATGATATATCCTGTTTTGGCTCCAATAGAAATACCTGGCATGAATCTCGTAGTGGCATAATTGGTAATTATGGGTTCGTTTTTGTCAAAATAGATGGCGGTTCGACTCTTAGTTTTTTTCTTGTGAAAGTCTTTACCAAATTTCATAGAATATTTGACAAAACCTTTTGTAGAGTCAATTTCTTGTACATTTTTCTGTTGGCTCCCGGGAAGATAAATTCTGTTAAATTGAAAAATGATTTTGTCCTTTTGTAAAAGGGTGTCCAGACAACTATAGTTTACTTCTCTTTCTTTAGGACAGATCGGGCATTCGGGATACATGCCTTCTATACGTAATGTTGATTTATCAAACATTTCTGGGGTGTCCACATCTAGTTTAATTGTATTTGCAGGGCCTTCTCCATTGTTTTGGAAACGTACTTTAAATTTAAGACGTTTAAATCTTACCAAACGATAGTTCATTAACCAACCATTAGATGACATTTTATTGGGGTCATGAGAAGTAACGATTTCCATCTCGGTATCTTTTACCGTATGATTATCAAAATTGTCATCAGGGATGTATACGCTTCGCAACGTGACAATGGCACTAGTGTCTTTAATCATTTCTGGAGTAGTTCTTAATGTCCTGAAAATATTACGTTCCTCACCAGGTTGCATGTCATTAAATGCAATAATCTGATAATTGCGATATGAGGCGTTTGATTCTTCCAATGTTAGAGGAAGGTTTCTTCTTATGGTTGTATCCTGAACAAAAAGCATTTTATTATGCGTTATAGTATTTGAAGAGGATGCTAATAAGGTGTGGTCATCGTTTTCTGTAAGTACTTCGGAAATGGTATTCAAAGGGATAATACGTTCGCCATGATGCATACGAGTATCCTCTATGGTAAAATTGTCATTTTTGAATTGATTGTCGTTATAAAACAAGTATAATTTTCCACTGGAGACATAATTATTATTGTTTTTATAGCTGGTTATAAAAACCATTTCTTGATCGGGTATAGGTTCGCGATTTCGTTTCAAGATTAAATCTTCACCTTCTGTAAAGAATGAATCCGAACTTATAGAGGCCTCATCAGATACATTACTTATTGTTAATGATTTTGGTCTGCTGTCAGGTGGTTTTCCGTTATCATAATTGTTAGTGGCCCATAGTTTCGCTTTATATTCACCTGGTTTTTTATATGCGTGAGTAGGTGTTTTATTGAAGCTATAATTTCCGTCTCCAAATTCCCAATAATAGGTGTAAAACGCTTTTGGGGCGCCGGCAATTTGATTTAGTGGAGGCATTTTTGCACTATAAGCAATTTGATCTCCTTGGATTTCATAAGATATGGGGGCAACTCTAGGTATGGTATCATTTGTTAGAATTTGCCCAAAACATAAAAAAGGAAATAGAACAGTGCAGTATAATATAATTACGCCCCTCATGATTTTTGTTAGTTGTTACTAAAGATAAGTAAAAAGTTAAATTATGGTTATTGGTGACCAAGAATTCCAGAAGGCTTTAGTCTTCTGGAATCCTTTTGTACATCCAATTTTCTTTTAAAATTATTCCCATGCGTCATTATAGGCATCATAAATCATTTGACGAAGACTAGCGTTGTTATTTAAAGTTACCCCCTGGGTGTTCATTACAACTACACAGTCAATACCATTTATAGGAAACATGACCATTTGGGTAAGTACCCCTTTGGATACTGTAGGATCATCGCTTGTGCCAATAGACCCATTTTTCCCGTAATAATTGCCATGTATTTCATCATTAGGATCAGCTCGATCCATTCCGATTCTATGAAGTTTCATGATATCTCTTTGATCTTCGGTAACCAATATTTCAGTATGTTCATAGAAAGCGATCACTTTAGCCATTTCTAAAGGTGTCATAAAATAACCACCTCCACCGGCGATATGATTCCAGCTGCCATAGAATCGACCGGTTGTATTATTGTTTGGAGCATTCACATTGTAATATAGAGTAGAAATATTTTCATCTTCGGGAACACAACCAACCAGAGGCAGTGAGAGCTTGTCAAAAATGTTTTCTTGCATGTATAGTAAGTACATGAATTGCGTATTCGCATCATTTTCTATGTCTATTGCATTATTGCTTACTGCACTCCATAGAGAAGGAATAAGAACTCTAAATAAAGCAAAATTTGCATTTAGGTACCTGAAATTTTTAGAATTCACAACTCCTGTTCGTGTACAAACAGCAAGACCTTGATATCCTAAAGTTGTATTAAAATTGTTATTGGCGCTTTCTAATCCTGAGCGATGTGTTAATAGATCCCTGAAACTAAGATCGCTTACTCCTGGGCCTTGAGCCCATGATGAAGGAAGCCATTCTGCAATTTTATCTTCTATTGTTAGGTTGTTAGCTTCTAATAGTTGCATTACTCCTATGGCTGTATAAAATTTAGAAATGCTCGCTACGTTTATTTCTTTGTTTAAAGTAAAATCCAAAGCTCCGTCTATCGTAGTCCTAGCCTTACCATAAGCGTTTGATCTAGCCAGGTTCCCGTTAGAACTTATAGTATATGACCAGCCTACAGGTGTATTGTTGCCGGCATTAACATAATTAATAACATTTTGTTCAAAAAGATCAAGATTAAAAACTGGCGTGTTGGTTTCTAGATCATTGATACCATCATCAGTCTCGCAACTTATTAAAAGAAAAATACTAAAGACCAGTATTAAAAGATCTGCAAATGTGCGTTTTATTGATTTACTATTTTTTGGTAATATAAAAGTGATTTGTGTGGTTTTCATGATTTCTAAGTTTTTATGGTTTATATCGTTATATCAACCAAGCTTTTGTTTTGTTACCCTGTTTTTTAAATAAAAAATTCCGAGAGGAGTACCCTCCCGGAATATATACCGGAATATGCTGTAACCCCCGTTAACCTATTAGCAAATTCTAGTATGAGTTTAAATTATGGTAAAGCATTTATTAGCGCAACTAATTCTGCTTCAGTTCCTATACTGGTAGATCCTATTACTTCTAGGTGATCTTCTTCTATGGTCGCTTCTTGGATGGCATATACATACTGACCATCTTGTACAGATACAAAGATGATATGTACTTCTAACCCAATAGGTATTAATCCGTAGTGTTCAGAAAACAAACCTGTTTCGGTATTGTAAATATCTAATAAAGCTAGGGCCGTAGGTTCACCGTCATAAGAAACATATACGTTAGAGTTTGTATCATCGTATCCTTCTGGCACATCAACATAAAGAACTGTTTTTGGTCTTGGGTCGTTATACCAACGATCAATATTTGTCCAACCAAAGTTACTTAAGAAACCACCATAGCCCATTACGCCGGTTCCGTTAGGGCCTTCTCGTTGCATAGGCTCTAAACCACCTTGCTCATCTTCTTCCCAAATTACATCACATTCTAATTCATCTACATCACAATCATTATTCTGACCATTAAAAAGTACCATTTCATCATCAAACTCTTCTGCAGGAGCAAATAATTGAAAAGCATTGGCAAGCCCTAGTTGTTCCCCATCTTGAGTAGCATTTATGTAAAATTCTCCCCCTGAAATTAATGTTTCAACATCTCCATTGGGACGCTTGCCATTGGTTGGCATTTTGGTCAATAGCATTTTTGCCTTATTGTATATTTCAATAAGTTCAATAGTTACGCTACCGGTTACTGGATCGCCATTTTGATCCAAAAAACTATTCGGAGGAAAATATAGAATAGTGCCTTCTTGTCCATAGACTTCTCCGCCACCAGTACTATTTATTGTGACAGTTTGTTTTGCTTCTTCACGATTTTCAATAATTTCTGCTTTAAATTCTATTCCATCAAGGATTAACTGAGGGTCAATATCATTGTCATCATTTTTACTGCAACTACCTAAAAAAAGAATTGCTAGAGTCAAAGATAAAAAGTGGATCATTGTTGTTTTTGCATACCTACTATTGTTCAGTAATGTAATTGTTGTATTTTTTGCTTTCATAATTTTTCAAAATTTTATTGTTTACAACACCATATCAACAACTTTGATTTTTTGTTACCCCTTTATCTTGAAACTTTTTATAAATTAGTTGCTATAACAATCATTTATGGGAGATAACAAACCGCATGCAGATCAGAAATACATAGAGGCTCTTTTGAAGAATGACACGACTATCTTGACCGAGATTTATGAAAAGTTTGCCCCAAAAGTGATTGGTTATATAAAAAAGAATAATGGAGATGAACAGAGTGCGCAAGATGTTATTCAGGAGACTTTGATCGCTATTTATAAACAAGCAAAGGAGAAAGGATTACAACTCACCTGTCCGTTTGATGCTTATTTCTTTCTATTATGTAAGCGCAAATGGTTAAATGAACTAAAAAAATCTTCTAGAAAAGAGGTAACAATTAATGAAGAGATTGTATCTGTAAATGATGAGAGTGTTCGTTTTGTAGAGGAAACTGAAATTTTTAATGCAAAACATGAACTTTATACTAAAATGTTTGATCAACTAGGTAAGGCTTGTAAAGAATTGCTGAAAGTGACTTTTACTATAAAATCGATGGAGGAAGTTGCCGAAAAACTAGGACAATCTTATGCATATGTTCGTAAAAAGAAATCTTTATGTATAGGTCAATTAACACAATTGGTTCAGAACGCTCCACAGTTTAATCAAATACAGAATTTATTATGACCCCAGAAGAAAAATATGAGCTATTCGAAAAACATTGTAGTCAAGAACTTTCTATAAATGAAAAGGTAAGATTAAATAAATTAATCGAGGAAGATGATGCAGTAAAAGAAGAGTTAAGAGTGTATGAAGAATTGTATTTACATTTAGATGCAGGTTTTAATTCAGAAAAGGAACTAGAAGCATTAAAGAATAATCTTAAGGAGATCGGGGAACCCTTTTTCTTGGAAAAGGCAACTAAAGAAGAGGTTAAAAAAGAGTTTCATCAAGAAATTAATAGTGGATCAAAAGTAATCAGAATGCCTTCGTGGGTATACGTTGCAGCGGCAAGTATTGCGGTCATTATTGGGTCGTATTTTTTTAGTCAAAATGATCCTGTATATAATGATTTTGCAGAAATCCCAAGATTATCTATTGTAGAAAGAGGGGGGAAGGAAGAAAATATCACCAATGCAGAAAAAGCGTTTAATTCACAAAATTATGTGGTGGCAGAAAAATACCTTTCTGCATTGTTGTCCAAAGATAAAAGTAATTCTGAATATCAATTTTATTACGGAATCTCATTACTTGAACAAGATAAATACAATAAGGCAACACAGGTTTTTGAAAAACTGCACCAAGGAAAATCTGCTTATAAGCATAAAGCAGTATGGTTTGAGGCCTTAAACCAGCTTAAACAAAAAAAATACAATGAATGTGTCGAATTGCTAAAAATCCTTCCAAAAGAGGCAGAAGATTATAATCTCGCTGTAAAACTGATTAATAGACTTGATTAAGAGGTTTTATACCCCTTATGCATCAAAGTGTTAATTAACATTGTTTTTACCAAAAATAATCTTAAAAATCGTAAATTTTAGTAAGGAATTACAACTAAATTTTAGAACTATTAAAAGTAAAGGTTATGGAGGCTATTGATCAAATAGAGCATATTGAAAAAGAACAAATAAAATTTTTACACTTCCCTCATGCAGAAGTACTAAATGGTAAAAAGCAGAAACGCGACCGATATCGAAAATTAAGGAGAGCACTAAGTTTAGGAAATCTTGAACACCTTAAAGTTAAGATTATTTTTGCAGATGACGAAGGGGCAAAAGAAGTAGAAACTACTATTTGGGGAATAACCGATAAATCTGTTATTTTAAAGCAATCAACTGTTATTCCTGTAGAGCGTATAATAAACATTGCTTAAATCATGTTCCAAAAATGATATCGTATTTGTAATGATAAATGCGTGCAAAATTTATTTATTTTTGCCGCATGATACTTACCGACACCCACACACATATTTATAGCGAATCTTTTGAAGAAGATCAGGATCAAATGATGCAACGTGCCATAGAAAATGGAATAACGCGTTTTTTTGTGCCAGCAATTGATTCTTCATATACAAGTGCGATGTATGATATTGAATCTCGATACCCGGAACATGTTTTTCTGATGATGGGATTACATCCAACCCATGTAAAGGAGAATTATAAACAAGAATTGACTCATGTAGAAGAAGAACTCGAAAAACGTTTTAAGGAAAGTTCAAGCAAAGCATTTTATGCAATAGGAGAGATAGGGATAGATCTTTATTGGGATAAAACATTACTTAAAGAGCAACAGCAGGCATTTAGACATCAAATAAGGCTGGCAAAAAAATACAAATTACCAATTGTGATTCATTGCCGGGAAGCTTTTGAAGAGATTTTTGAAGTATTAGAATCTGAAAAAGATGATGATTTGTTTGGGATTTTTCATTGTTTTACAGGAACAATAGAGGATGCTCATCGCGCCATAGGGTATAATATGAAATTAGGAATAGGTGGTGTTGTGACATTCAAAAATGGTAAAATCGACAAGTTTTTAGATCAGATACCATTAGATCAAATTGTTTTAGAGACTGATGCACCTTATTTAGCCCCTATACCTTATAGAGGTAAACGTAACGAGAGTTCTTACTTAATAAATGTTTTATCAAAGCTCTCTGAAGTATATCAGAAACCTGTAGAAGAAATTGCCGAAATCACAACCCAAAATTCTAAGGATATATTCGGTGTTTAAAACAAATCAAATGTGGTTTAAATTTTGTTCATTTGTTATATGAATACCAAGCCAAACATACTGCTAATATATACTGGTGGTACCATAGGGATGATTAAGGATTTTGATTCAGGAGCCCTAATCGCTTTTAATTTTGATGAATTGCTATTGAAAATCCCTGAACTAAGACAACTGGATTGTGAGATTGAAACAGTTAGTTTTGAAACACCCATAGATTCATCGGATATGGATGTAGAGCGATGGAAAGAATTGGGAGATATAATTAATAATAACTATGATGATTATGATGGCTTCGTAGTCTTGCATGGAAGCGATACGATGTCATATACTGCTTCTGCAATTAGTTTCATGTTCGAGAACCTTACCAAACCTATTATTTTTACTGGTTCTCAGCTACCAATAGGAGATTTAAGAACAGATGCCAAAGAGAATCTGATTACTGCTGTTCAAATTGCTGCCTTACAGAAAAAAGGAAGACCAGTAATTACAGAGGTAGGGCTTTATTTTGAATATAAATTACTTAGAGCCAATAGAACAACCAAAATTAATGCAGAGCATTTTGAAGCATTTCAATCCATGAATTACCCTGCTTTGGTAGAGTCTGGAGTGCATCTCAAGGTCAATACATCTTTTTTAAGAGTTGTAAACAGAAGAAAAAAAATGGTCTACCATACCCATTTTGATAATAGTATTATTGTTGTGAAAATGTTTCCGGGTATTAATGAAAATATTCTTCAAAATATTTTTTCTTCAGAAGCTGT
The DNA here is from genome assembly GCA_947500545.1 of uncultured Aquimarina sp. Taxonomy (GTDB): domain Bacteria; phylum Bacteroidota; class Bacteroidia; order Flavobacteriales; family Flavobacteriaceae; genus Aquimarina. The sequence goes on from CANMSO010000002.1 coordinate 250,531, forward strand.
AAAGGGCATAATTATTGAGACTTATGGAGCAGGAAATACCACAACACAAAAGTGGTTTATTAATATTGTTTCCGCTGCTATAAAAAGAGGTATTCCTGTTGTTAATGTTACTCAATGTGCAGGAGGAAGTGTAGAAATGGGAAAGTATGACACTAGTGTTGCGCTTAAAAGAGTAGGAGTAATCTCAGGAAAAGACATTACAACAGAGGCGGCTTTGGCTAAGTTAATGTATTTGTTAGGAGAAAATTTACCACTTAAAGTGCTAAAAACCATATATGAAACCTCTCTTCGCGGTGAAATGTCAGAAAATTAACGCCCCAAATTTCACTACGTAACATTTTTTTTGTTATTTGCCCCTCCCATTTTTGGGGAATTTTTTTGAAGAGAGGTGGCCGAGTGGTCGAAGGCGCACGCCTGGAAAGTGTGTATACGTCACAAGCGTATCGAGGGTTCGAATCCCTTCCTCTCTGCAATATATTTAAATATTTGAAAGATTATATAATATTTTTATATCTTTAACCCTTTAACTAATTAAAATTAAGAATCAGCGCAATGAAAAGATTATTTTCTATTCTGGCAATCGTAGCGGTAATGGCTTTTGGAAACTTACAAGCGGCTACTGCACCTGCCCAGTTATTAACGGCAAATGTGCAATTATTAATTGCTCCTATAACTACGACAACAACACAAGATGATGTGGCAGCAGATGCTACAGAAGAGTTATCCTTCCATCAAAACCTTAAAAAGCGTTTTATTGAAGGAGGACCTGAATTCATGGGAATCGTACTTTTATGTTTGATCCTAGGTCTAGCGATTGCAATTGAAAGAATTATCTTTTTAAATCTTTCTACAACAAACACTAAAAAACTACAGCAAAATGTAGAAGACGCTTTAAACAGTGGTGGTGTTGAAGCAGCAAAAGAGGTTTGTAGAAATACAAAAGGACCTGTTGCATCAATTTACTATCAAGGTCTTGATAGAGCAGATGAAAGCATTGACGCTGCAGAAAAAGCAGTTGTTGCTTACGGAGGTGTTCAAATGGGGCAACTAGAGAAAAATGTTTCTTGGGTTTCTTTATTTATCGCTCTAGCACCAATGCTTGGTTTCATGGGTACTGTAATTGGTATGATCCAGGCCTTTGATAAGATTGAAGCAGCCGGAGATATGCAACCTTCTCTTGTAGCAGGTGGTATTAAAGTAGCACTTCTTACAACAGTATTTGGACTTATCGTAGCGATTATTCTTCAAATTTTTTATAACTACATCGTAGCTAAAATTGATAGAATCGTTAATGATATGGAAGACGCATCGATTACTTTAATCGATATGTTGGTAGCTTACAAGAACAAGAAATAATAATACATAATACTTATTGTAAAATAAGTGGTATTTGTTATTTATTTAGAGTGCGGTAAGCATTCCAAATTTAAAAAAACAGACACATGAAAATTTCTAAAATATTATCATATGTTGTACTAGCGATAGGTGTCATAGGAGCAGTTCTATGGTATGTTATGAGTAGTTCAATAAGTAGTTTAATGGATCAAAATGGTGTTTCTGAAGCTAGAGAACTTCCTTTGGAATTAGCTGGGCCTTCGGTTACTCCGTTATACAGTCTTACATTGATTATTTTCGTTGTTACGATTATAGCTACTTTAATCGCTGTGTTTTCAACATTAGCGAAGAACCCTGCGGGTCTAAAGAATGCGGCGATAGGTATTGTTGCTTTTCTTATAATTGTTGGTATTGGTTTTGTCTTGGCAGACGGAGTAGAAACTCCTCTAAAAGACGGCGATACACTTTCAGCAAGTGGATCTAAGTGGGTAGGAACCGGAATATATGCATTTTATGTACTGGCTGTTGTAGCTGTAGGTTTAATGTTTATGTCTGGTATTAAAAAATTAATAGGTAAATAATTATGGCAAGAAGATCAGCACCAGAGGTAAATGCAGGATCTATGGCAGATATTGCATTCTTACTTCTTATATTCTTCCTGGTTACTACTACTATTGAAACAGATAGTGGTATTAGCCGTAAATTACCTCCTCCGCAAGAAGAGGATATCGTTCCGCCAGTTCTTAAGGAAAAAAATATTTTCGTTGTAGAACTAAATAAGAACAATGATTTATTGGTAGAAGAAGCTCCTATGGAATTAAAGGATCTTCGTGAAGCTGCTATTAAATTTTTGGATAACGGTGGAGGAAGCGGTGACGAAGCTTGTAAGTTTTGTCAAGGAGATAGAGACCCTGCGTCCTCTGATAACCCTACCAAAGCGGTAATCTCATTACGTAATAATAGAGAAACTAATTATGCGACATATATTGCGGTTCAGAATGAACTGGTTGCGGCATATACTACATTGCGTAATAGAGAAGCACAGCGTTTATATGGAAAATCCTTCGTGCAAATGGAGAAAGACCTAAAAGACGTTAACTACTCTGGAAGTAAGATATCTCTAAAGGAAGATATTAAAACGATACAGTTTATGTTCCCAGAGAAACTCTCTGAGGCAGAACCAAAGAAATAAGTAATAACATAAAACAGAATTCTTATGTCTAAGTTTAACAAGAAAAAAAGTGGTGATTTACCAGCTATTTCTACGGCATCATTACCGGATATTGTATTTATGTTATTGTTTTTCTTTATGGTTGCTACAGTAATGCGTCAAAATACTTTGATGATCGAGAATAAATTACCAGTAGCAGATCAAATAGAAAAGCTTGATAAAAAAGATTTGGTAATGTATATATATGCAGGAAAACCAAGTTCTAGATATCGTGCAAGTGCAGGTAATCAAGCTAGAATTCAGCTTAATGATAAGTTCGCCGCGGTAGAAGATGTTAAGGCATTCATCTTAGCTGAAAGAGCAGGAAAAAGAGAAGAATTAATTCCTTTCTTGACCACTGCTTTAAAGGTTGATGGACAAACTAACATGGGTCTTGTTGGTGATATTAAAAAAGAGCTAAGAGAAGTACAAGCGTTGAAGATTAATTATACTACCCGTACTGGTAGTGCTATGGATAATTTTAATTAGATTTATAGCAGTAATAATCATCTAAAATGAATAAAAAAATCCCGTCGAAAGACGGGATTTTTTTATTAAACACATTCGCATTTTCTTCATTTTTAAAAACGGCATAACAATTGTTGCAATTATGACATAGTTGTGATCTATCATTTTATAACATCAATATCTAACCATCCAAAGTGATATTGAATATATAGATAAACTGGTTATAATTTAAACATATTTTCTTCTACATAATTCTTGTCACTTATGGTCACAGTTTGCTGATTTCGTAAGTAATTATTAATTAAATATATTTATTATGGCAAGAAGATTAGCACCAAGTGTCAATGCGGGATCCATGGCGGATATTGCATTTCTTTTACTCATCTTTTTTTTGGTTTCTACTACAATAGAAACAGATTCTGGAATAAGCAGAAAGTTACCTCCTCTTATAGATGATCCTACCACTGCGGATATTAAAAAAAAGAACCTTTTTAGGGTTGAGCTAAACCAACTTAATGAATTGTTGGTAGAAGGTAAACCAATGAAGATTGGTGATCTCAAGTCTGCGGCTATAGCCTTTTTGGATAATGGTGGGGGATCTGGCAACCTATCATGTGATTACTGTAAGGGACAACGTGATACGCAATCATCAGATAATCCAAACAAAGCAATTGTATCGCTTATTAATAGTCGTGAGACAAATTATGCTACTTATATAGCCGTGCAAAACGAATTAGTTAGTGCCTATACAGATTTACGAAATCGAGAGGCACAGAGACTTTATGGAATTTCATTCGTAGAGATGAAGAAAAATTTAAAAAATGCAAAAGACAAGAATGAAACAAGAACGCTTAGAGAACGAATTAAAAAGATACAGTCTATGTATCCAGAAAAACTCTCTGAAGCAGAACCTGTAAATCAATACTAATTTAAATTTTATAGTTATGTCTAAGTTTAAAAATAAAAAAAGCGCACAGTTACCAGAAATTTCAACCGCTTCGTTACCTGATATTGTATTTATGTTGTTGTTTTTCTTTATGGTCGCAACTGTGATGAGAGATGATACGTTATTGGTTAAGAATGAATTGCCATTTGCAAATCAGGTGGAAAAGCTGGATAATAAGAGTTTGATCATGAATATCTATGCAGGTAAACCCAGTTCTAGATATAAGAATATAGGTACAGAGGCTAGAATACAGCTTAATGATAAATTTTCTGATGTGAATGATATAAAAGCATTTATTTTGGCTGAAAGAGCTTCTAAGAGGGAGCAATTAAGAGCTTTCTTAATCACTTCTTTAAGAGTGGATAAGGATACGAACATGGGGTTGGTTGGTGATATTAAGAAAGAGCTAAGAAAAGTTCAGGCACTTAAAATTAACTATACAACCAGAACGGGAGAAGCTACAGATAATTTTAAGCCCTAGTAGAAAAAAGACCTGTCTTCGGGCAGGTCTTTTTTTATTTTGCTTTTGTTTTTACTGAGTTTATCGGGTTTTTAAAGAAATAGATTTATTTTAGTGGCATATATGAAGAAGCTATTATTCATTTTCTGTTGTTGTACTGTGTTTCTTTCTTCGGGACAAGAAACTTTGGCCAAGCCTGATCAGGATAAAGGTATAGATTCATTGTATCGAGAAGATCAGTTTTATGTTGGTGTAACATATAATTTACTTCTTAATAGACCAAATGATGTTAATCAGTCTGGTTTTTCTGGCGGGTTTCATCTTGGTTTCACAAGGGATATGCCAATAAATAAAAGACGTAACGTTGCTATAGGTCTTGGGTTAGGATATTCTATTAACGTGTACAATCATAATTTACTTATTAATGAAGAAGAAAATACAGAGCAGAGTATTTTTAGTAGTTTGAAAGGGGAAGAATTCAGTACAAATCGATTTACAACTCATTTGGTCGAAATGCCATTAGAGTTCAGATGGCGTACATCTGTTCCAGAAACACATAAATTTTATAGAATATACACTGGTTTAAAGATTGGGTATTTGTATCATTTCAGAGCTAGTTTTAGGCAACCAGGTATCGAAATAGATCAAACAAAAGTCGATGAATTAAATCGATTTAGATATGGCGCAACTTTTACTTTTGGCTGGAATACATTTAATTTTCATTTTTACTATAGCCTAAATACATTGTTTGATAATAATGCGGTTATAGAAGGTGAGAAAGTGGGTCTGAATCCTGTTAGAGTAGGACTGATATTTTATATTTTATAACCAGAAGTTAACCAAAGTCAATTGCGGAATAACTCCAATAAGAAAACCTAATATTAGTTCCAGATTGCTATGAGCTTTACAATGTAGTCGTGATGTTGCTACTAGTCCATTTGCAATCATAAGCGCAGTAAGAAGTAAGATCAGGTTCATCCCAAAATGTATACTTAACGCTATTGTAAACATTGTGACTCCGCTAATTCCTATCATATGCAGACTCGCTTTAATATTGAATAGGATCATAAAAATTGAACTTAACATAGAAAACAAAATTCCAAGAAAGAAAAAGTACAATTCTGGGTAATGATATACATCAATCACCATTTTAATAACAACAATTAGCAGGATCGACTGCAATAGCAATGGAATTTTTCGCTGTTTTATATTTTCTAAGTGAATAGAGGTAACCGTGCCAATACTTTTAAGAAAGAAAAACAAGATCATAGGTACAAAAACAGTTAAAACCAACAGGCCAAACATTTTTGCTTTTATTATTTCTTCGGGGATGAACCTTGGAGCGGCAGCAAAATAAATGATTGCACCAATCGTAGGCATCAACAAAGGATGTAAAATATATGAAATGCTTCTAAGAAAAAAATTCATTAAATTTTCTTTCGTAGCCGGGCAACAGGAATGTCTAATTGTTCTCTGTATTTAGCTACAGTTCTTCTAGCGATAGGATATCCTTTTTCTTTAAGGATTTTAGCAAGTTTTTCATCTGTTAAAGGTTTTCGCTTGTCTTCCTCACCGATAGTAATTTCTAATATTTTTTTGATTTCTCGGGTAGAAACTTCTTCACCTTGATCATTGGTCATTGATTCTGAAAAGAATTCCTTAATGAGTTTAGTTCCGTACGGAGTATCAACATATTTACTGTTTGCTACCCTGGATACGGTGCTCACATCCATATCTATTTCATCTGCAATATCCTTTAGGATCATTGGTTTCAGATTTCGTTCATCACCACTAAGGAAATAACTTTTTTGATAGTGCATTATTGCACTCATGGTGATAAAAAGTGTTTGTTGTCTTTGTTTTACAGCCTCAATAAACCATTTTGCAGCGTCTAGCTTTTGTTTTATAAACATGACTGCATCTTTTTGTGACTTGGACTTTTCCTTACTTGCTTTATATCCTTGAAGCATGTTATTATACTCTCTTGAGACATGTAGTTCTGGTGCATTACGACCATTCAGAGTTAATTCTAGCTCCCCTTCAGCAATTCTGATTGTAAAATCAGGAACTACGTGTTCTGCCATCCTATTGTTCCCGGCGTATGCTCCTCCTGGTTTAGGATTGAGGGACTCAATTTCTTCGATTGCTTCTTTTAATTGATCTTCGGTAATATCAAATTTTAGGATTAGCTTATCGTAATGTTTCTTACTAAAATGGTCAAAAGATTTTTTTAATATTTGCGATGCTAATTTAATGGGAATGGTTGTCTCTTTTCTGTCTAACTGAATCCATAAACATTCTTGTAAATTACGAGCACCTACACCAGCGGGATCTAATTGATGAACAATTTTAAGTATACTTTCTATTTTTTCTTCTGTAGTATATACATTTTGAGTAAACGCCAGATCATCTAAAATATCTGACAAAGATCTTCTTATGTAACCACTTTCGTCTACACTACCAACAAGAAACTCAGCTATTTCACGTTCTTCCTGATCAAATCGGTATGTATTTAATTGATTGATCAAATGTTGATGAAACGATGTGCCGGATGCATAGGGAACGCTTTTTTCTTCGTCATCGGCACTGTAGTTATTAGAACTTAATCTGTAACTAGGGATTTCGTCATCACTAAGATACTCGTCGACATTAATATCTGCTTCGATTTTTTCGGTTCCGTATTCTTCGTCGGCTGCGTTTTCATTGCTAAATGTATCTTCGTATTCATCTGCTTTTTCTTTACCACTATCCAAAGCAGGGTTTTCTTCCATTTCCTGCTTCAATCGTTGCTCAAAAGCTTGCGTAGGAAGTTGAATCAACTTCATGAGTTGAATCTGTTGCGGAGATAACTTTTGGGATAGTTTAAAGTTTAATTGTTGTTTTAGCATAAAAAAATCGATGTTCTTCTACTCACAAAAATAAACAAAAAACACTGTTTTTATGGAAGTATTAGATGGTTAGTTTATTAAAAAAGCTATTGGATTAAGAACTTTGCCCTAAAAGTTCATAAAACCTTTTGGTTGCTTTTATCAATAAACGAGCCAAAAGTAATTACAATATATTTTAAAGATAAATTTTTGAGTTTAAAAAAAACTTAAAAGGTTGGTGTTAAGGAACAAATATCTTATTTTTTATAGCGTAGATAACTAATCCTGTTCTGTTTTTTAAATCAAGTTTTTCAAAAATAGAATCTCTATACCCTTCAATGGTTTTAGGACTTAGGCACATATCACTTGCAATTTCTTTATATGTTTTTTCTGTACAAGCATGCTTTATAAACTCTAATTCACGTTCTTTAAGTTCAACACTATTTTTTTCTTTAGGATTTAATGAGCCTAATAATAAATTAGTTACATCTTTTGTGTGATAGAAGCCCGTTTCTTGTACTTGAATTAGAGCGTTCTCCAAGATGCTTTTTTCGGTATCCTTTAAAAGGTAGCCTTTGGCCCCCGCTCTTAGCATTTTAAGAATCGTATTCTCATCTTCTTCGACAGATAAAGCTAATACTTTAACTTGCGGAAATTCTTCTTTTAGTGCTGCTGTAGTTTCGATTCCATTCATTATAGGCATATTGATATCCATAAGAACAACATCTGGGATGTTTTTTGGATCTTTAAATCGGGTAAGAAGTTCTTTCCCGTTTTTGCATATATATAATATTTTGAACTTGTCAAATCCATTAACTAATCCAGATAATGCTTGCGAGAGCAAAATATGATCTTCTACGATTACAACTGAATATTTCATTTGTATAATTTTCTTTGTGCGAATTGTTGTTGGTACAAAGTTAGTCAACTTCATTTTCTAATGAGGTTAAACTTTTCTTATTATAATAATAGGTTAGCGTAATAGCTGTTCCTTTACCTTCCTCAGAATCTAATATGACATCTGCATCAATTAATTTACCTCTATTTTGGATGTTACAAAGACCAATCCCCTGTTGAGTATTGGAAATTTTCATATTAAAACCGACCCCATCATCTTTTGCATGTATAACCAGTTTGTCTTGATCATAATGTACGTTAACATCCAAAATGGAAGCCTTGGAATGTTTTATGGTATTGGTAAAAAACTCTTGTAATATCCTAAAAATTATAATTTCTACTTTGTCATCTAATTCTTGTACTTCTTCATTACTAGTTATTTTCGCCTTTATAAACTGTAAACGATTAAATCGTTCTATTTCCAGAGTTATTGCCTCGGTAAGGTTTAAGCTCTTTATTGCATCTGGGTTAATTAATTTTGATAGTGAGCGCAGTTCTGTCAGACTTTTGGTTATTGTGTCTGTAACCTCTTGTAATTTGTCAGGATTGTCCTGTGCTATACTTACTTGTATTTTGGCCAGTGTAAGTAGCTGACCAATATTGTCATGCAGTTCCCAACTAATATTGCGCAGCGTCTCTTCTCTAATCTCTATTTGTGTTTCTGCAATTGCCGTTTCAAACTTTTTTTCTGCTTCTTTTTGCTGCAATAGTAGGCTGTTTTTCCTTTTTTGAAAAATCAAAAATAGAAAGATAATAATCGCAATAAGCATAATAAGCATGCAACTGGCAATCAGTATAACTGTTTCTTGTTGCTCCATATAAAGCCAATAATATAGCAAAGGTTTAAAACAATAATTAAAGAATAATTAATTGCGAATAAATAGCTTACCCCTTTTATATTCGCATAGTAATTAATGGTTATAGTAAAGGGGATACTACCCACATAAAAAAGTAATAAACCTACACTAATCCAGAATAACAGGTTTTTTTTAGTATGTAGGACTTTTTCGGTAGCCAGAATCTCGGTAAAATAAAATATGATTGCTAAAATCAATAGACTAGCACCTACGACATATGGTATGGTCTGAAATTCGTTTATGTCTCCAACAAAAAAACCGTAAATTATTAAAGTAATAATATAAACAATATATGAATACTTTACAATTTTCTTTTTTTTCTTAAGAACTGAGTTATACAAATAAAACAGATAGGCAAAGCTAATAACATAAAATACATTATACAGGAGGTGATTACTCTGTATTTCGAAATATTTTCGGATAATGAATCCTGAATATTCCATAAGTACTATAAACCACAAATAAAAAATGAAATGCTTCAACAGGGAATCTTTATATTTGTAATAATATATAGATCCAATTAGTGCTGTCGCCAGCTGAAAGAAAGTTGATGAATTTCTTAAAAAAATTAAAGTTTCACTATCCATGTTTTATTTATGTTCAGAATATGCTATTGCTGATTTGGTACTAATTGCGCATCTGGTGGTGGAGGATTTAGCTGTCCATGGTTTCCTGCCTGCGTTTCTGCCCCGTTAAATGCTGCATTATTGGCGAAAAAGGATAAAACTGAAGCTTCATTGACCTGTGATTCTTGTCTAACAGATCCTTTGCCTTTCTTATCTTGGTTTAAAATAGAGTCTATTACTTTTTCTAAAGGTATAATACCTGTCTTATCTCCAATTCGTTGGATAGCATAGGCTACGTCCCTATTTTTTCCATCTGCACTCTTTACTGTTGGATTATAGAATATCATTTGTCTATGAGCTTTTCTGGGAACAGGATTGTTATCATATTTTCCAAAATAAAACCGGAGCCCAGATATTCTTATTTTGGCGTCATCAGCATTTTTTTCAATAAATGCCATATAATTTTTCAGATCTTGATAGTCAAATGTTACCGCTCGCGCAGAAGTAAAAGTACTATCTTGGGTTCTTTCTCTTACATGTTTCTGAATGAGTGCAGCCCTGTAGTTATAGCTTCCGGCGACATCAATTATCTCTTCAAACTCAAAAGGTTTTACTGGATCATTATTAGGTGGGTAGGATCCTAGATCGGGTTCTTGTTTGTCTGTTAATAAAAGGGTTGCTCCTACTGCAACTGCCGCAACAAGGGTGTATCCTACGACATTTTTTTTGATGTTTTCAAAAAAGCTCCCTTTGTCTCTTTCGTTATCTAATTCGCTTGCCATGGTTTAGGTTTTTAAGATGTTAGTGATTACTAAAAATACCATTATTCTGTAGTTATAAAAAAAATATATAGATTTTGTTAAAATGAGATAAGTGTAAATACTTGAAAATAAGCAGTTTTCAGGTGTTTGGCGTATTGGCTGTAAGTTATATAAGTTGTTGAAAAAGGGGTAAATACCCCTATGGGATAAAGGGGATTGACGGTTGTGACGTATTTTAAAAGTGAAACGAGGAGGCTATGCTCCTCGTTTTAACAGCTATATATATTAAATGCTGAATTCTTCTTATTCTAGTTTTTTGTTGCTCACAATGAAACCGAAAATAAAACAGACGTTCATTACTATCGTCAAAGAAAAATTTACCAAGATCATAGCGGTTGAACTGCTTAATTCTGTATAATAATTCCGTACAATTCTGAAAGGTAAATTACCCATATAATATAATAATAAACCAACACTAATCCAGAATAGTAATCTTTTTTTGATATGTAATATTCTGTTTGAATTTAATACCTCAATAAAGTAAAGGATAATAGTTGTTATCAAAAGAAACGCGGCAACAATATATGGTATACTTTGAAATTGAATTAAGTAATTTTCAAAGAAACCGTTTATGATATATACAAAAACATAAATTGACAAAAATAAAATTACTATGGATTTTGATTTTCTTCCCTTTATATTTTGTCGATATAAAATGAATAGATATATGAAATTAATACCGTAATATATGTTGTATATAATGGCATTGTAATCAGATATTTTTTCACGTATATATAGGCCTAACAGGTCATTTAGAAATACATACCATAACAAAATGGTAAAATATTTTAAAACAGGTGCTTTTTTGACTTTGTAAAAATAGATTACACTAAAAAGTGCACTTAAGAACTCTATAATAAGCCCTGTCTTTCTTAATAGTTGTAAAAGTTCTGTAGAAATTTGCATTTCCTATTGTTGATCTCCATTAGGAGGAGAACTATTAAGTTCATTAGCAATAAGGCTAGGTCCTTCTTCTTGCAGAGTCCAATTAAACAGATTGGCTATACCGGCTTCATTGAGATTATTCAGTCTTTTATCTGATTCTAGGTTTTTACTGTTTCCTTCAAGAACTTTTTCTAACAATAGGATCTCTCCATTTTGGTCTAAAGTAAATCCTGAATCAAATTCTTCGCCGTCTACGGTATTTGTAGTTGTAGGTGCAATAAAAAAGGTTTGTCGTTTTGGGTATTTTACCCTAGCGTCTGCATTGGAATATGCGTTTTCTGGGTATTTCGCCAGATAGAATCTAAATCCTGTAACTTTTATATCTCTTTTTGAAGTTTCCTGTTTTACGTATTCTAGATATTTATTTAGTTGTCCATATTCAAAAAACAAAGATCTGGTAGCTTTGAATGGATTGCCACTTGCATCAGTTTCTTCTATTTCCTCGATGTACGGAACTCTTTTTCTAGAATATTCTGTGTACATGTCGACCGCTTGTGCTAAAGAGATGATCTCATTGGGTTTTTTAACCGCTCTTTTACTATCTGTGATTTCTTCCTCTAATTTTGGACTATCGCAGGAAACATAAAGACTGGTAAATACAAATGTTAGTGTGGTTGCTACAATGTATCCGATTAGGTTTGTTGTTAGTTTCATTTTTTTGGTTTTAAGGTTGTTGTTAGAGTTTTAGTCATTTTAGAATGACAATGGTCGATACTTTAATATCGAGTAGTGTGGTTTTGTTGCTATTAAAATACCACTATTCTATAGTTATAAAAAGTAGATCCTTGTTTTTTTGCTTCAAAGTTTGAAGTTTTCATAGAGATCCAGGATAACCAAAATTAATTACGAAAATCCAATATTTGGTTTTCATGAAAACTCAATAAAACGTTTTCGGGGTCAATTTTTCATCGAATTGGGCACTATAATTTTCGCCTAAAAACAACTAAAAATTTTCGTTACAAAAACCATCTTTACAATAAAAAGATATCATTTTTGAAAATCTTATAATTCCAATTTCTAATGTTTAATTTTTGGTTAAATAAACTTCTTCCCGAAAACGATTTTCGTAAAAGAATTGTTAAATCTAAATGTGAAAATTGCCTCTTTTCTATCCCTGATCTACCTTAAAGTAAACTTTATTAATGACCACTAAACTTTTCGAAAGTTAAAACCAACAACAAAAACCACAACTAATCTAACAAACATTAATTATGAGAAAAATCTATCTAGTATTAGTAGCTGTTCTTGGTCTGTACTCATGTGCAACAGATACAGATCATTTGGATTCTAGTAGTGAATCTATAGAGATAGCCGCAAAAAAAAGTTCAGATAATGTAAAGCTTTTAAGAGCTTGGACATCTAACAGTAGTAGTCCAGTACAACGTAAATATGTGAGGCGTTTTGTCGTGAAGGTTAAAAACCTTGCTTTTAAAAAAGAGGTAGCTATTCATCATGCTACATACAATGGAAACTGGATTGATATTCCTTTGACCTATATGCAAAGTATCAACAATGATGAGGAAATTTGGGTTGGGGAAGTAGCACCTGATACAGAAATTTATAGTGATGAATTTGTTGTAAAATATAGCGCAAACGGGCAAACATACTGGGACAATAATAATGGAGCAAATTATAGTATGCTTGTCAATATGGGGGCATATTTGGCGTCAGAAATAGAAGTTTTTGTGGATTCTTTTTACACCAGATTTACGGGAAGCTATTTTGCTATTAATGTAGACGCCAGAAGAAATTATGGGGCGGCAGGTGCTGTAGAAGTATTGTATACTACCGATGGATGGGCAACAACAAAAAGAGTATCATTAAGCTACCAAAGGTATTTTAGAGTAGGGTATGCCCATTATATTCAAAGTCCTAATCAATTCGATATAGATAAATGGGAAACTTCTGTACAAGTCGATCCAAGCGTTAACTCAATAGAGTATGTAATAGTTTACAAAACTGGAGGAGAGGAATATTGGGATAATAATTTTGGAAAAAATTATGTAATCAATAAAGTTACTTACTAAAACAAATAGATTTTAATCTTAATAAAATTCACTGATGAGAAAATATATTTACCTATTCTTAAGTGTAATTGCTTTTTCTTGCACAATAGATAATGATGTTCTTAATGATCAAGGTATTGAAGATAATCATGTTCTTGAGCTTAAATCTATCAAAAGCTCTAATAATGTAAACTTAGTAAAGGCTTGGAATTCCTATAGCTATTATAGAGGTTTTAGCACATGGACCAGAAAATTTAATGTTAGAGTATCTAATCTTGCTTACGATAAAAAAGTGAGTATTTATCATGAAAAAGTAGATGGTACTTGGGAGGAAATCCCATTATCATATAATTGCAATATTGACGATCAGAGCGAGATATGGACGGGAAAATATGAGTATTCGGGATACACAACAGACAAAGTATTTGATGATGAATTTGTTGTGAAATATGATGTTAACGGTACTACATATTGGGATAACAATAATGACAGCAATTATGTTATTGGAGAAAAAGAAATTGGTTCTCTTTTTGCTCAACAAGACCTTAATGTAAATGTTGATTTTGGCAGTTTGTACCCTTATTATTCTGGAGACAATATATTTAATGTAGTTGTTGATGTTCGAAACATAAATCCAAACAAAGAAGTAGAGGTAGTGTATACAACTGATGGTTGGCAAACAAAACAATATCTGCAATTAGAGTTTACTCCGCGCTATTATAGTGGTTATGCATACGTACTAATAAGCCCAAATCAGTTCAATATAGAAAGATGGACAGGATCGGTTATTATTGACAGTTCAATAGATGAAATTGAATATGCAGCTGTTTATAAGGTAAACGGCGAAGAGTATTGGGATAATAATTATGGCAAGAATTACATTGTAAACACAACAAACTAAATATTAACTTTTAAAACCAACAACCAATGAAAAAATTTATCTATTTATTAATGACATTGTTCGTCTTTTCATGTACAACAGAAGATGATTTTATCGAAAATCAAGAGCTTGGTAAGTCTGCCGAGATAGAATCTGAAAAAAGCACAAACCTTGTAAGTTTGGTAAAATCCTGGACCGCTTATGGTTCATACAGAGGATATACCACCTACTCAAGGAAATTTACTGTTAAAGTAGCCGATCTTGCATTTGATAAAAGTGTAAGTATCTACCATGAAAAATTAGATGGTAGCTGGGAAGAAATTCCACTATCGTATAGCTTTGATATAGATGATCAAAACGAAATATGGACCGGAGAATCTAATAATGGAGGATATAATGTGTCTCAAGTTTATGATGATGAATTTGTAGTCAAATATGAAGTAAACGGAAATACATATTGGGATAATAATTATGGAACTAACTATACAATGTCTACACAGGATGGGTATTTTTTTGCTGATCCCAATGCAAATGTAAGTGTAGATACTGATTTTACCAGTCTTTCGTATGTGCCATATTATGATCAAAACTCTATGACGGTTACTGTAGATGTTAGAAATTTGGCACCTAATAAAGAGGTAGGAGTATTGTATACTACCGATGGATGGCAAACAGAAAGTTATTTTACACTAGACTATAGACAATATTGGAGCAATGGACCTTTGTTTTTTATACAAAGTCCAAATCAATTTGGTATAGAAAGATGGACAGGAAATGTACGTTTAAGCAATTCTGCAAATACTGTAGAATATGTAGTTATTTATAAAGTGAATGGTCAAGAATATTGGGATAATAATTATGGTAAAAATCATACGGTGTCCAGAAGATTTTATAATTAGTTAAAAAGGGGAAATTAACTATTACGTCCGCTTAGTTTTTTTATAGCTAAGCGGATTTTTTGTGCTATAAATCAAGCTCCATTTTAATATTGCTACGTTTGTAAAGTGGGTTCTCTTCTATAGGAATTTCTTTAAATCCATACTTTTTATATATATAAATAGCATTTTCTAGAATTCTGTTAGAGTATAATAGAATCTTTTTCCAATTTTGCTCTTTTGAAAAATCAATACAGAATTGTAGAAGTTGTTGCCCAATTTTCTGACCTTGAAATTCTGGAGATACAGCCATTTTTCCAAGTTCGTATACGTCGTCATCTGCTTTAATAAGCGAAAAGGTTCCTGCAATCTCGTCACCCACTTTGGCAAAGAAAATATATCCTCCTTTATTGATTATGGTCTCTTCGCAATTTTGTAAGAGCTCAAAATCTAAAGGCTCAACAACAAAATATTTTTCTAACCATTCAATGTTTAGATTCGCAAAGTCTTGTGCGTATTTCGGGTCAAATGGAATTATTGATGTATTCTGGAGAGTTTTCATAATATGTCACTTTAGATTTTCAAGTATTCTTTTACTTAATGATTTTTCTATAAACTTATTTTCTACTACCGTTAGATGATCCATAAGATTGGTAGAATTAAATGTGGTAACGTTTTTTACCTGTTGATCAAAAACTTTCCACAAGGGGATCATGTCTTGATGTGTCTTTTTACCTTTTTTTGTTAATTGAAATACTTTCTTTCGTTTATCACTAGCGTCGATTTTATAGTCAACCAGCTTTCTAGCCATCAGTTTTTTTAGTATTTGTGTAATAGCGGGTTGGGTATATTTCAACTTTTCCTGAATATCTGTAGTGGTTGCAATATTTTGATCTATTATCACTTTGAAAACGGGAAATAAATAAGAATCAAAATCAATTTCATATTTGATGTATATCATTTGAATTTCTTTCATCATGTATTCACTCAAACGCTTTAGCCTTGATCCTAATCCCAATTCGCCATATTGTTGAAATTGATCTTTCATAAGTAATTATATAAGTACTTATGTAAAAATACTAAATATTTTTTAGTTATTACAAATAGGGGATAGAATAAACTCCAGAAAAATTCTATAATATCCCCAGGGTTTAATGTTAGTATTAGATATGTTATTTGCTTTTTCACTAAATCAGCAAGTACATTATACAACCTACTATAAGTGCAATAATTAACCCAAAGCCAATTAATCTTCGATTGAAAAGAGTTCTTCTTTGGTTTTTAAGCTTATCTCTAATTTCTTGAAGAAGTTCTTCAGAAACTGGTTCTACTTTTATTGCTTCACTTTTTTCATCGGTACCTGTCCAGGAACCATCAAAAGCTTCACGTTTATTTCGTCTATCATTGTTTTTGAGCGATGTGATCATCGCCGCGGCTGCTCCTCCAAATCCCATAGTTAAAATGTATTAAGAATTAGACAATTTCCATCCTGGCCTTCAAAAAAACATGAAGACTTTAATGGGTATAAAATATGTTTGTGATGTGCTTAAAGAGGTCTAGCAACCCTCTTGTTATAAGCAGATTAACTTGAAAAGTTTAAAACTAATATCTCGAAAAATTAATAATCTGTTCAGAATATTCTCCTAATAGAAGTCCAATAGAGTTTAATGAACCTTCAAGTTCGTTAAGGTCAAGGTTTGCGATTTGCAGGGTATCTCTAAAAATCACTTTCTCACCTGTTTCATCTAATACAAAAGCTCCGTGTAAAATATCTCTGTTTTTTTGAAGTAAATTGCGGTATACTGCCTCATTTTTGTTTCTAATATTGCAAATATGTTGCTCCATTATCAAAATAGGAGGTGCTATACCAAGAATCATATTTTTGATTCCTTCAGATGGCTTGCTGATCATAATAATACCTTCTCTGTTATTTTCATGAATGATATCATAATTAAGCTGTAGTAAATAATCTTTCACTACTTTGAAATGATCTTGCATTAGATGGTTGTTTTGTTTGATGAATAATTAGATGCTCCTGACTGTCTGCTGAATATCAATATTACAAAAAGTAATATAAATTTTCTGCAATATCCTTGGCTAAATTGACTACGTAATATATAAAAGTGATCATGGGTATGATAATTAAGGTTTATAATTAGATGTTGTGCTAAAAATTTTAGTATAATTCCCCTTACTTCTTAATAAAAGAATAAAATCTCGAAGTATTTCTACTAAAATTAGCTTTTTAATAAGATATTAGCTAATATTGTTAGTGTAAATGTACAACAATTTTTAATAATTGCAAATAAAATTAGCAAAAATGTCTTTTTTTGGAAAAAATATTAAAAAGATAAGAGGAGTAAAAGGCTTGAGTCAGCAGGCATTCGCTGAGCTTTTTGACCTTAAAAGAGGTACTTTGGGGGCATATGAAGAAGGTAGAAGTGAACCTAAAATCGAAACAATCATTAAAATTGCTAATCATTTTAGCATTCAGATTGATGATTTGCTTACCAATGAATTAACAGTAAATCAACTCTTAAAGTTTAAAGGCGACCTTACTACTTATGCTGAAGATGTAAAACGAGAGCAGTTTGCTACTATCCCATGTATTACTGATAATACATCAAATGATTATGTTGCTTTTTTTGACAAGGAAGGGTATGTTAAAGAGCTACCAACTGTGCAATTACCTATTAACCCAACAAAAGAATTTCGAGGGTATACTGTCGCTAATTTAGAAATGACATCTCATGATAGAGGTTTTTATCCTAAGGATATTGTAATAGGAGAGAAGGTACCATCAACCGTTATTAAAAAATTGAATAATGGTACATTGGTTTTTGTTGTGGTAGATGGGAAGTTGATTTTTAGAAGACTTTATATCACTAAGGGAAATGCTGTCTTACGAGCAGATCATAAAAATATTGAAGATGAGGAATATCCTATATCAGACATTAAAGAAATGTGGAGAGTGCGATATGTATTTTGCAAACGTATTCCAGAATTTGGAGACCATGTAGAGGATAAACTATTAATTATTGAGCAGCAACTCCAGAAAATGAAAGATAGACTGGGATAAAATTTAGAGTATCTATTCTTAATAGTTTTGTACAAATTAATGCTATTATATATCCTTCTATAAGCCTAAATACAAGACCTCCACAATTCATTTTTTTTACTTCTAAGCGCGAAAATACTTTTTCGTATACTTTCCTATTTCATCTAATTCTGTAGTTCTACTAATTAAGAATATACAAATTGTCTTCGATGTTCCCGATTTCGAGGTCTGTAGATAAACCGTTTTTGGGTTACGCAAAGAATAAGGAATCAGTAAATTAGATATCGGAAAAGACATAAATAATAGGTATATTTAGTTATGATTATCTTATTTCCTTGAATAGATATCACAAACCTATGTATTGGTTAGATTTATAGAGGTGTTCAATGACTTTATAGGTTTTATATATTGTTTTTATAAAATTTATAAAAAAAAGTTATTGTATTTTTAAGTACTCTAAAAAATTAATAAACTCTTTAAACTTTTAATATGGAAAATAACAAATCATCCCATGGTTTAAGTTACGCCGTTAATGGTGAAGGAATGTGTCCTTTTCTAAACGGAGCGCTAAAGCAAGGTGCAGGTGGTGGTACATCTAACCGTGATTGGTGGCCAAACCAATTAAAGCTTAATATCCTTAGACAACACTCTTCATTGTCCAATCCTATGGGTGAAGAATTTGACTATGCTACGGAGTTCAAAACCTTAGATCTTAAAGCAGTTAAGAAAGATCTTTTTGAGCTTATGACAGACTCCCAGGATTGGTGGCCTGCAGATTATGGTCACTATGGTCCACTTTTCATTCGCATGGCATGGCATAGTGCTGGTACTTACAGAATTGCTGATGGTCGTGGTGGTGCGGCTTCGGGAACTCAACGATTTGCTCCTTTAAATAGTTGGCCGGATAATGGAAACCTTGATAAAGCGCGTATACTACTTTGGCCTATTAAACAGAAATACGGAAAGAAAATTTCTTGGGCTGATCTTATGATTCTTGCCGGAAATTGTGCGCTAGAATCTATGGGGTTTAAAACTTTTGGTTTTGCAGGAGGTCGTGAAGATGTATGGGAGCCCGAAGAAGATATCTATTGGGGAGCTGAAACAGAATGGTTGGGAGATAAGCGTTATGAAGGCGATAGAGAGCTTGAAAATCCGCTTGGAGCGGTACAAATGGGATTAATTTATGTTAATCCTGAAGGACCAAATGGTAATCCCGATCCCGTAGCGTCTGCAAGAGATATTCGAGAAACTTTTGGCCGTATGGCTATGAATGATGAAGAAACAGTGGCGCTTGTTGCCGGTGGTCACACTTTTGGAAAAGCACATGGAGCGGCAGATCCTGATAAATATGTAGGTAGAGAACCAGCAGGAGCAAGCATTGAAGAACAAAGTTTGGGTTGGAAAAACACGTTTGGTAGTGGTCATGGAGATAATACAATCACTAGCGGTATAGAAGGCGCCTGGACACCACACCCAACACGATGGGATAATGAATATTTTGATGTGTTGTTTGGTTATGAATGGGAATTAACTAAGAGTCCGGCCGGGGCACATCAATGGAAACCCACTGCTGCATCTGCAGCAAAAACTGCTCCCAAAGCTCATGATGCATCTCAAGCGCAGGATCTAATGATGACTACTGCGGATATGGGATTAAAGATGGATCCTGTCTATGAAAAAATCTCTAGACATTTTCAGGCAAATCCAGACGAGTTTGCAGATGCTTTTGCACGTGCTTGGTTTAAGTTAACACATCGTGATATGGGTCCTATTACACGCTATCTTGGCCCTGAAGTGCCTAAAGAAGAATTGATTTGGCAAGATCCTATACCTGCCGTTACTCACAAGTTGATTAACGATCAGGATATCGCCACACTAAAAAGTACTATTCTTTCTTCGGGATTATCTGTTTCTGAGCTGGTGTCTACAGCCTGGGCATCAGCATCCACATTTAGAGGTTCTGATAAGCGTGGAGGTGCTAATGGTGCACGTATTCGTCTGGAGCCACAGAAAAATTGGGAAGTAAATCGTCCAACTCAGCTTGCTAAAGTACTAGAAACTCTTGAAGGTATCCAGAATGAATTTAATAATGCACAGTCTGATAAAAAGGTCTCGCTAGCAGATTTGATTGTTCTTGGTGGGTGTGCAGGTATAGAACAAGCAGCTAAAAATGCAGGTCACCACATAACAGTACCCTTTACGCCCGGACGAGGAGATTCATCTCAAGAACAAACAGATGTAGAATCCTTCTCTATCTTAGAGCCAACGGCTGATGGTTTTCGTAATTATATGAAAACGAAATATACCATATCTGCAGAAGAAATGCTGGTGGATCGTGCTCAATTGTTAACCCTAACCGCTCCAGAAATGACAGTTTTAATTGGCGGGATGCGTGTTCTTGATACCAATTTTGATCATTCAAAGCATGGGGTCTTTACCAAGCACAAACAATCATTAACCAATGATTTCTTTGTTAATCTACTTGATTTAGGCACTACATGGAAAGCAGTTTCAGAGGAGGATGATGTCTTTGAAGGGCGTGATCGTAAAACAGGTGAACTTAAATGGACGGGCACACGAGCAGACCTTATATTTGGTTCTAATTCAGAATTACGAGCACTTGCTGAAGTTTATGGATGTAAAGATTCTCAAGGAAAGTTCGTGGATCATTTTGTTGCTGCATGGAGTAAAGTTATGGATCTTGATCGTTTTGATATAACCTAATATTTGTAATAACAAATCTTGAACACTTTAACAGGTGGTTTTGTAACCAACTATCTGTTAAAGTGTTTGATGATAATAGGGTTTTGGTAAATCTTGTGTGTAAGATTTTTGTTGATTTTTTTTATATAAAATGAAAGTATATATTTTTATGTCATAATTAATATAGATATATTATTCTATGGAAGATATTTTTAATGCTATTAGATCTGAAGAATTGAGTGAAGTGCAAGCTATTCTCAATATTAACCCACAACTTGTAGATACAAAAGATGTAAGAGGTTCTACACCATTATTATTAGCTACATATTATGGATATGAACAGATTACAAGACTAATCTTGGACTATAATCCAGATATTAACGCAAAAGACAGTTCAGGAAATACGGCATTAATGGGAGTTTGTTTTAAAGGGTATTATGATATAGCAGAATTATTGATTAAATCAGGAGCAGATGTAAACCAGAAAAGTTTTAATGAAGCTACTGCACTAATATATGCCGCTACTTTTGGTCAAAAAGAAATTATCAAATTATTGATTGAAAATGGAGCAGATGTCTCAGCTAAAGATAATAGAGGATATACTGCAGAAATGCATGCCAAAAACCAGGGTTTAGATATCTCAGAATTATTTAATGTTAGTAAATGAGTAAGGATAAAGCCATAGAAAGTATAAAATCTGTCAATATCAGATCAATTGATCTCAAAAGGAGATTATTAATGTCTTCTGCTATGGTTGCCGTTTTTGAATCTTTTTTAAAACAAAATATTGGAAATGAGGTATTGGTAGTAAATACCAATATTGGTATGGAAGTTTACTATTATTCTAAAAATGATTATAACGTCTTTATACGTGAAAGTATTCTGTTATATACGCTTAAGGAGATTGATCAATCAAAATTGAAATTCAGAAATAACCTAAATAAGGAAGAGGTATATCAAAGTTTTTGTGAAGCGTTAATGACCTTTGCTCAATATCCTCAGATTTTTCTTGCTTACACTAAAAAATTCATTCATCTTAAAAGAAAAAACAAATCGAGCAAGTACGTCATACCAATACTTAATAGTTTCTTTGAGGAAGTTCTTGGTTTTTTAACCAAGACGGGAAAAATACCACATTTTGAAAAAGTACAAAAGGCAAAAAATAAATCTCAGAAACCAGACCCTGACCGTATGGTTATTAAGGATCTGATTTCTGAGATTTTATTAAAAAAACATTATAATTAACTTATCTCAATTTAGGGTGAGCCTACTTTAAAACTCTGCGTTAAGCGGTGTTCTAGGATAAGGAATCACATCACGTATATTACCCATTCCAGTAACAAACAGTACAAGACGCTCAAACCCAAGACCAAAACCACTATGGACGCAAGTTCCAAAACGGCGTGTGTCTAAATACCACCATAAATCTTCCTCAGGAATATCTAGAGCTGCCATTTTTTCTTTTAATACATCTAAACGCTCTTCACGTTGAGAACCACCTACTATCTCTCCAATTCCCGGGAAAAGTATATCCATAGCTCTTACCGTTTTTCCGTCCTCATTTAAACGCATATAAAACGATTTAATATCTGCAGGATAATCAAATAAGATAACCGGGCATTTAAAATGCTTCTCTACAAGAAACCTTTCATGCTCACTCTGCAGATCGGCCCCCCATCCATCGATTGGGAATTTGAATTTTTTCTTTTTATTGGGTTTAGAATTCTTTAAAATTTCAATTGCTTCGGTATAACTCACTCGCTTAAAATTGTTCTCCAGAATAAATTTTAATTTATCACGAAGAAGCATTTCTGATCGTTCTGCCTGAGGTTTTTGTTTATCCTCCTGTACAAGACGATTTTCTAAAAATTCTAAATCATCCTGACAGTTATCCAGCGCAAATTGCACCACATATTTGATAAAATCTTCAGCCAGATCCATATTACCATCAAGATCGCAAAAAGCAACCTCTGGTTCTACCATCCAAAACTCTGCAAGATGACGCGATGTGTTTGAGTTTTCTGCTCTAAATGTTGGACCAAAAGTGTATACTTGCCCCAACCCCATTGCATAAGTTTCAGCTTCTAACTGGCCAGAAACTGTTAGGTTAGTTTCGCCTCCGAAAAAATCTTCTTTATAATTAGCTTCACCGTTCTCATCTTTTGGAATGTTGTTTAAATCCAGATTAGTAACTTTAAAAGCCTCACCAGCACCTTCTGCATCACTTTTTGTAATTACCGGAGTATGTACATAGTAAAAATCATTCTTTTGAAAATATTCATGTATTGCAAAAGATAGTTTTGATCGCACACGCATGATCGCACCAAAAGTGTTCGTACGAACTCTAAGATGAGCCTGCTCGCGTAATTTTTCGAGAGTATGACGTTTGGGAGATAAGATCGTTAATTTAAGCTCTTCTGGATCTGCATCTCCTTCAATTTTAACTTCAGATACTTGTATCTCTACACGTTGCCCTTTTCCTTGACTTTCTACGAGCGTACCCTCAATTGTAACAGCGGCCCCAATATTAATTCTATCCTGGGTGTCTTTGTTAATTATGTTGTCATCTAGAACACACTGAATATTATTAATAGTTGATCCATCATTTACCGCTATAAAACGGTCATTACGAAAAGAACGAACCCATCCCTTTATAGTTACAGGTTGTAATAGTTTATCACTTTGTAGTACTTCTATTACTTTGGTATGCTTCATTATATAATCATTTTTCTTGTATTAGTACACCTCAATTTTATACTTCTCTCATAAACTAATAACCTAGAAATATGGTTGTGTACAAAATTTGAGTTAGCAAAGATAATTTTTTAATCCGATTGAAGCATAATCTTATGAATTCAAAAACTATATATGGTTTTGAATAGTTTGGTATCCTTTTTGTTATTTGTTGAAGTGTTAATTGTAAAGTTTGAAAATCTGACGCTTTTTGGAGTTGCCATTCTATGGGGAAAACCGTAACTAGGTAGTTTTTTGGACCAAAACCCCATATTTCAACAAGTTTTTTTGTAAAAATTTCACAATTGTTTAATTATAATTATAGAATTTAAAATACTGATTATCAATATTTTACAAACAAAAACATTAATTTTACTAGTGCAGATAATGTTAAATTTTATACTAAGTTGTAAAAAAGGGGATTTTTCCCCCCCTCATGCTATTTCAAAATATAAAAAGGGGCGTTATCTTGCATATGCAATTATGACGATTGTGTTTACGTTAAGTTTAGTTCGATAGGTTTTGGGGTAATCTATCTTACAGAAAGTCCCGTTAGAAATAACGGGGCTTTTTATTTTTAAAATGAATTTAATGTCTATTCCTTGTCTTCAGATTCTTCTATATCTTCTTCTTCTTCTTCTTCTTCTTCTTCTTCTTCGTTAGGAATAATTTTTAAGGTGGGTTCTTTTAATGTTTTCTTGTTAGCTATACTGCGTTCCAAAGAAAGTAATAAAGATGGTAGAAGTAAGAGATTTGCAAGCATTGCAAATAATAGGGTAGTAGATACCAATCCTCCTAGTGCTTTTGTTCCTCCAAAATTTGAGATCATAAATACAGAGAAACCAAAAAACAATACAGTAGAGGTATAAAACATACTTACTCCTGTTTCTCTTAGTGAAGCAAGAACAGATTTTCTAATTCTCCAGTGATTGGATTTTAATTCTTGTCGATACTTCGCAAGAAAATGTATAGTATCGTCTACAGAAATACCAAATGCAATACTAAAAACTAATATGGTTGATGGCTTGATAGGTACTCCCAGATATCCCATTAACCCCGCTGTCATTAATAGTGGAAGTAGGTTAGGAATTAAAGAGATAATAATCATTTTAAATGACCTAAACATCCAGGCCATAAACAAGGCAATTAGAAATACTGCCAGCCCCAGAGAAAAAACAAGGTTCCATACTAGATATTTAGTACCCTTTTGAAAGACAAGTGCTTTACCTGTAAATGATACCTCATATCGGTCCTTTGGAAATATTTTTTCGAGTTTTGGAAGCAGAGTTGCCTCTATACGTTCCATTTCTTCAGTACCAACATCTTTCATAAAAGTGGTAATCCTTGCATATTGACCCGTAGAATCAACATAGCTTTGCATTACACCAGCTTCGGACTCAAAACTTTTTGCATATGGAAGGATAAAGTTTCTCTCTTGGCTTGTTGGTAATTGATAATATTTCGGATTCCCATTATAGAAAGCTTGTTTAGAATATTTTACAAGACTAACAATAGAGATGGGTTTTGATAATTCTGGAGTTTCTTCTATCAATTCCTGCAGTTTCTCCATTCGCCTTAGTGTAGGGAGTTTCAAAACACCTTGTTTACGCTTTGTATTGATTAATATTTCTAATGGCATGATACCATCAAATTCATCCTCAAAAAACTCTATATCTTGATAAAAACCAGCGGTTTTTGGCATGTCTTCTAATAAGCTTCCTGAAACTTTTATGGTGTAAATCCCAATAATACTTACTATTAGAATAATAACTGAAGAAAAATAAATAGTCACTCGTCGAGTTTTAACCATATTTTCCATCCAATCTACAAGTCTTTCTATCCAACGCTTACCAAGATGTTTTAGGTGCCTTTCTTTGGGTTGAGGCATATAACTGTATATGATAGTTATAACCAATAGGCACAGAATAAAAAGTGCTACTATGTTAAGAGAGGCTACAATACCAAATTCTTTAAGAAGTTTACTTTCGGTTAATGCAAAAGTTGCGAATCCAGCGGCTGTAGTAATGTTGGTCATTAATGTAGCATTTCCAACTTTAGTAATGACACGTTGTAGTGATTTGGCTTTGTTTCCATGCTTTTTTATTTCCTGTTGGTATTTGTTGATCAGGAAAATACAATTGGGGATTCCGATGACGATAACCAGTGGAGGAATAATTGCAGTAAGCACGGTAATTTCATATTCTAAGAGGCCCAAAAGACCAAAAGCCCACATTACACCAATGATTACAGCGGTCATAGATATAAAAGTAGCTCTGACAGATCTGAAAAAGAAAAAGAAAATGAGCGAAGTAACTACTAATGCTGCAACAATGAATATCAAAATCTCATCCATTATGCTTTGAGAATTCATCGTTCTGATATATGGCATGCCAGATACTCTGACATCTATGTTGTGAGCGGCCTCAAATGCGTTAACAGAGGGTAGTAAGACTTTTTCAATAAACTTTTTCCTGATAGGGGTATTTACGATATCCTTTTTTAAGTAAAGGGCGCTTTGAATAGTTTTAGAATTTTTGCTATAAACAAGCCCTTCGTAAAAAGGAAGTTTATTGAATAATTCGTATTCGTATTTGGCAGCCTGATTATCGGTAAATGTTGAATCTTTTATAAATGGAACCAATTCAAACCGTGGTGGGTTGTCTTGCTTTTCTAACTTTTTAAGATCTCTTAGTGAAACAACAAGATCTATCTCATCATACTGTTTAAAAAAGTTATTGAAATCATTCCAGGCTTTTAGTTTTTCAGCAGTAAAAAGAGTGCTGTCTTTCACGGCCATAACAATCAAATTTCCTTCTTCTCCAAATTTGTCTAGGAATTTTTGATACTCAATATTTACTTCATGATCATAAGGTAACAGATTAGCTTCGGTATAGGAAAACCTCATGTTTTTCCATTGAAACCCAAGAAAAACGGTAATACCGATTATCACTAAAAATATAATTGCTCGATTGCGAAGTATAACTCCCGCAAGTGCGTTCCAAAATCCGAAACTGAATAATTTTGCCATCCCTTTACTTTCCAGTTGCAAATGTAAGGATTTGAAGGTTTATTATTTATGAATTTTTGTAAAGAAAATTATTTATTACAAAAAGGATTAAAGTTTTAAATAGAAAGTAAACTTGAATGCGATATTGTCCTCAAATCGAGGTAAGTGATATGCTCCATATCGATAGGCAAAGCTAAGTCCAAAGCCAGCAAATAGTTTATTAATCTCGAAACCAGATTCTTGATATCCTTGCTGTAGTGATATGAAATCTACACCTTGGTGATTTTCTGGATTACTAATATCCCCAATAGCATATCTAGTTATAAAGACTACTTCTGGTTTAAACCAATTTGTAATACGTACAGGTTCAATTCTATGCTTAATTTGTAGAGTAGCCAGCCTGTCACTAAAAAACTCACCAAAGAACATCGTCTCAAAAGTTCTTCTTCCGGCAACAGAAAATCTTTGTAAAACAGTCTCCTTTGTTGGCGCATTAGGATACGCATGATATAAATGTGTAAGCGGTATATCACCGTTGGCAATATCGGCCTCAAATAACATACTAGTGCGAGATTGATTAATGCGATTAATAACGTACTCCGTTTTTATGCCAATTTTACTGTAAGAAAAGTTGCTGTCAAATAATCCTTTAAAACCTTGAGTATACTGAGCGGTAATTTTAGGATATCCTTCATGGATTTCTTTAATTCCGTTAGGAGTTTTTAAGAATTTACTAAAAGGGCTCCATCGCAAAGCCATTGTAGCTTCGGTCATTTTGTAGGCAGAAAAAGCATCTCCATTATTTAGATAGTTATATCCCCCTGTTTGATTTATATCACTTACCGAAACTTGAGTTTCTGATAAAAGTTTCGGGAAAATCTGCTGTTGTAAAGAGCTACTCCAGGTTCTGTGTTTGTAGTAAAAATCTATATTTACCAATCGTGGTTCAAATAACGAGTATACTCTTCTGTCTGTTAGATAAAGGAAACTTCCTACTTCCTTAATGTCATCTGTGTAATTAACATTTAACCAAGAGCTTAATTTTTTGTTGACCATTACGCCTCCTCCAACACCATATTTGGATTTGGAATCTCTAAAACCATAAACAAGGTATCCTTCTGCTCTAAATCTTTTAGAAAATTTGGTATTGGTTACACCTCCAAGTCCTAATCTTAACCCCTCGAAGTTGTTGTATTTAATAGGGTAGGTAAGGTCAAAATCAAAAAAACCAATAGGATAGTACCCGATATTGAAACGCTGTATAACATCGATTCTACGCTTTATATTTTGAGCCTTTACAATACTGTCAACAATGGGGAAAGAATTCAGATCCTTTTCTGTAATTGCACTTGTACGATATTGGTTCCAATACGCTTCTGATCTGTTATTTGCTTCTGGGTCAATTTTTATTGAAGGTTGGGTTTTTCTAATATTTTGTTTGGTATTTAACTCAATGTCAAATAAATCAGTTGTTGAAACCAGGAAATCGTTATTCCCAGTGTAGCTTTTTTTATCATTGCCTAATCTACCTACAGATATCTGTCCTCCAAAAAGACTTACCTTCTGTCTCCCTTTACCTGGTCTTATTGTAATTTCTTGGCTTTTCGGAAACCAACTTTTTTCTTCAGAAAAGTACTCAAAATCATGAGTAGCCATTACATTTAATTCTCCTCTTAATTCTATAATGGCTTTTTGAATAGCTAGAGTTTTTATATCGATATACAATACCCCTTCTAAGCTTGCAAAGTTTTTTGATTTACGAGGTTGAAAAAGTATTACAAAGGCAGGGTTTTTATCTTGAGTAGTATTTAAAATCTTGTAATAGTAGTTTTTGAGCGCTCTTTTGGATAGTGGCCCAATGTATTTGTTATTGAAAATAGTATAATCCTCTTCGTAAAGAGAATTAGATTGTATTTTGATACCTAATATATTATAGATAGGCTCTTCAAAACCTGTCATTCGAGTCGCTAGAACTTTTTCTTT
Source organism: uncultured Aquimarina sp. (assembly GCA_947500545.1). Classification (GTDB taxonomy): domain Bacteria; phylum Bacteroidota; class Bacteroidia; order Flavobacteriales; family Flavobacteriaceae; genus Aquimarina. The sequence continues at coordinate 279,148 of CANMSO010000002.1, forward strand.
TTCTCCAGACTTATCATTAAATTGATGATCGCTTATTTTTTCGGATAAAAAGGAATGGGCTTTGTTAAGTAGATTTTCAAGATCAATATTTGTGGTATCTGAAGCTACATTTAACTTAGCTTGATTGTCTTCTGTTATCTTGAATTTATTATAGCTTTTGTAGCTAAAACTATGTAAAGATCTTTTGGGGTTGTTTTGATTTTTCCTGCGTATGGCTTGTTTGATAATCTTGGCAGCAACATTGTTTGTAATGTCTAGATTTACTGTGCCTAGATTTTCTTCATTAGGATTAAGTTTTATCTCAATTTTCTCATCATTCTCTGACTGGATTAAAACAGTTTCTGTTTGATATCCTAAATAACTTATTGTAAGATTTAAAGGGTAACTTTTGCAACGTATAATAAATTCTCCATTTACAGATGTTAAGGCATAAGAGGAATTACTGGTTTTTACCGTTGCAAAAGGCAAAGGTTGATTAGAACCTGCATCAATCACAATACCATTAATGCTTACTTGAGATATTAAGATAAAGTGGGTAAAAAATAATAAACAAAATAATTTGTTTCGCATTATACTGACGGGGTTCAAAAAAACGAAGATACAAAAAAAGCGTTTTCATTATGAAAACGCTTTTGTATATAATTTCCGTACAAAAAAAGTGTTAAACTGTCATAATCTCTTTTTCCTTGATAGTTAGCATTTCATCTATCTTCTTAATATACAAGTCTGTTAACGTCTGAATATCTTGCTCTGTATTTTTTGCTAGATCTTCAGATAGTCCTTCTTTTTCTAATTTTTTGATTTCATTATTGGCATTTTTACGATCATTTCGAACTCCAATTTTAGAATCTTCGGCCTCAGCCTTGGCTTGTTTAGCCAGATCTTTACGTCTTTCTTCAGTAAGAGGAGGTACACTTATAATTACACTTTCTCCATTATTCATTGGATTAAATCCCAGATTAGCAGCCTGAATTCCTTTTTCAATCTCAGGGATAAGCGACTTCTCAAAAGGTTGAATAGTAATCGTCCTTGCATCTGGAGTGCTTACATTTCCTACTTGGTTTAATGGAGTTGGTGAGCCGTAATACTCAACCATAACACCACCAAGCATAGCCGGAGAAGCCTTTCCTGCTCGAATATTAAGAAGTTTTTTTTCTAAATGAACAATTGCAGCTTGCATGGATTCTTTGGCAGAATCTATAATAAAATCTATTTCTTCTTTCATTTTTTAGTTCTTTTCTTTGGACTAATCAAAAAATAAGCCAATATAAATATATGGATTAAAGATTTACTCGGGTACCAACAGACTCTCCAGAAACTACCTTGAGAAGATTTTCTGATTTGTTCATGTCAAATACTATTATTGGTAACTCGTTTTCCTGACTTAATGTAAATGCTGTCGTATCCATCACTTTCAGCCCTTTTCGCAAAACATCATCAAATGATATAAAATCAAATTTTGTTGCATCAGCATTTTTCTCTGGATCCGAAGTATAAATCCCATCAACTCTAGTACCTTTTAGGATTACATCTGCATTGATCTCAATTGCTCTAAGTACTGCTGCAGAATCTGTTGTAAAATATGGATTCCCTGTTCCGCCACCAAAGATGACAACCCTTCCTTTTTCAAGGTGTCTTAGTGCTCGTCTTTTAATAAATGGTTCAGCTACTTCATTGATTTTTATCGCCGATTGTAATCTTGTAGGGATTTCAGCATCTTCTAAAGCACTTTGTAATGCCAGACCGTTAATTACCGTAGCAAGCATTCCCATATGATCTGCTTGAACTCTATCCATCCCTTTGCTGGCACCGGCAACACCTCTGAAAATATTACCTCCTCCAATAACGATTGCTACTTCTACACCTTTGTCTGTGATTTTTTTGATTTCCTGGGCATATTCTGCCAATCTTTTGGGATCAATACCGTATTGGCGATCACCCATTAGGGCCTCACCAGATAGTTTTAGTAATACTCTTTTGTATTTCATTGTTGGGTTTAACTGTGATGCAAATATAATGATATTCTTAATTTAGAAAATACTTTAGAATAGAAAGGTATTTTTTTTAAGTAGGTTCATGAATTTTGAAATTAAAAAGCCCCTTTAAAAAAGGGTCCTTTTCCCCTGATCAAGGTATTGATTGGCTTTACATTATGTTATACGTTTGCCACGGGGAAAACAAAAAAATGAGGGGGATGATAAATATTTTTGAAATGGAACTTAAACGTTTTGTATTGACTGATTGGGGAGTTAGTCTTTATTTTGGGGGTAATACCTTGAAGAAATTTGGGGTTTTATTGCGTTGTCTGGTCTATTAAAGAATATTTTGAAATATGGAGAAGAAAAAAAACCGCTTTCGTTAGAAAGCGGTTTTTGATTTTTCGCAGATTGCGAAAGAAAGTTATTTAAGGATTATCCTAGTGCTACTCTTTCAAAGCTAACAACAGAAACGTCTCCTAATGATTTTACATAAGCTGCAACACTTTTCTTTTCATCTTTGATGAAATTTTGATCAAGAAGACATTGCTCTTGATCAAGAGTAGTATTGTCTGAAATAAATCTTTCTAATTTACCAGGAAGTATTCTATCCCAGATTTGTTCAGGTTTACCTTCGGCCTTAAGTTCTGCTTTCAGGTTTTCTTCAGCTTTTGCAATTACTTCGTCAGTCAATTGAGATCTAGAAATAAATTGAGGAACATTTTTCAATGTTTTTCCTAATCTACCAAGTTCTATATTTTCTTTTTCAATAGCAGCAATTCTTGCTTGTGTTTCTGAAGCTACATATTCTGGGTCAAAATCTTTGTAAGAAAGTGTAGTGGCCCCCATTGAAGCAACTTGCATTGAAATATCTTTGGCAAGAGCCTCGGCACCATTAATTTCAGATGATAACCCTGTAAGTGCAGCTATTTTGTTTCCGTGGATATAGGATCCAACAAAAGGAGCTTCTAATACTTTAAACCCTCCGATTTCGATTTTTTCACCAATAACACCTGTCTGCTCAGTAAGTTTTTCCTGAACTGTCATACCGTTAAAGTCTGCAGCTAAAAACTCTTCTTTTGAAGAGGTTGTAAGTGCTAATTCAGCTAATTCTCTAGCTAAAGAAACGAAAGAGTCATTTTTTCCAACGAAATCAGTTTCACAGTTAAGAGAAACAATTACACCTTTGTTTTTAGCGTCATTAACTTTTGCGATAACTGCACCTTCAGCAGAATCTCTGTCGGCTCTTTTATCAGCGATTTTCTGTCCTTTTTCTCTAAGGATTTTGATAGCTTTGTCAAAATCTCCATCAGCTTCAACAAGTGCTTTTTTACAGTCCATCATTCCGGCACCTGTAGCTTTACGCAATTTACTTACTTCTGCGGCGGTAATCTTTGCCATATCGTTTTAATATTTAATGTGTAAATGTGTTTTTGTATAAAAAAAGAGTCGTTTAGTTTGTACTGCAATAGTAAAGAACCAAACGACTCATCAATTTTAAAACTATAATGATTGTCTAAGTGTCAATCAATGAATGTTTATTCTTCTTCTTGCTTTGCATCTTCCGCAACCACCGGTGCTTCAACTACCGCTTTTTCAGCTTTTGCTGGAGTTTTAGCCTTTGCAGGAGCTTCAGCTACCGCTTTTTCAGCTTTTGCCGGAGCTTCTGTCTTTGCTGGTGCTTCAGCTTTTGCTTTTGCATCATCCTTTTTAGGAGCGTCTTTTGAAGCTTTTCTCTCGCTTAAGCCTTCGATAATTGCATCACTAACATAGGTCATTACCTTGTCGATAGATTTAGAAGCATCATCATTTGCAGGGATCAAATAGTCAACCTGACGTGGGTCAGAATTGGTATCTACCATTGCGAAAATAGGAATGTTTAATTTCTGAGCTTCTTTTACTGCGATGTGCTCGCGGGTAATATCTACAACAAATAATGCTCCAGGTAGACGAGTCATATCAGAAATAGAACCAAGGTTCTTTTCTAATTTAGCTCTTAAACGATCTACTTGTAAACGTTCTTTTTTAGATAGAGTGTTAAAAGTACCGTCTTTCTTCATTCTATCAATTGCAGCCATTTTCTTAACCGCTTTACGAATAGTAACAAAGTTAGTAAGCATACCACCTGGCCATCTTTCTGTGATGTATGGCTGGTTGGCTTTAGCTGCTTTTTCAGCTACGATTTCTTTAGCTTGTTTTTTAGTCGCAACAAAAAGGATTTTTCTGCCGGACGCTGCAATCTTTTTTAAAGCCTCACTAGATTCTTCAATTTTTGCAGCAGTTTTATATAAGTTAATGATGTGAATACCATTACGCTCCATATAGATATATGGCGCCATATTTGGATCCCATCTTCTTGTTAGGTGACCAAAGTGTACACCTGCATCAAGTAATTCTTTTACTTCGATATTGTTTGCCATTTTTGTAATAGTTTACGTTCTGTTGAATTAGCAATGCTCAAGTGGCTACTTTATTAGTATGGCCTTGCGCATTTAGATGCTAAACTAACCTCCGAATACTCGGGATAACAACAAATACTGTTTTAATAAATTAACGTTTAGAGAACTGGAATTTCTTACGAGCTTTCTTCTGTCCGAATTTCTTACGCTCTACCATTCTTGGATCTCTGGTCAATAAACCTTCAGGCTTAAGGATAGATCTGTTTTCTTCGTCTAACTCGCATACCGCTCTTGATATTGCTAAACGAACAGCTTCCGCTTGTCCTGTTATTCCTCCACCATAGACATTTACAGTAACATCGTATTTATCTTCATTGCTTGTTAAAGTCAATGGCTGATTTACTTTGTATTGTAAAGTTCCAGTAGTGAAGTAGTCATTAAGGTCTTTTTTATTAACCGTAATTTTTCCAGAACCATCTTTAAGGTAAATTCTGGCTACTGCCGTTTTTCTACGGCCAATTTTGTGAATAACTTCCATTACTTAACCTCGTTTAAGTTAACAGTTTTAGGTTTTTGAGCATCTTGATCGTGTTCTGCTCCTGCATAAACCTTTAAATTACGGAATAAAACTGCTCCTAATTTGTTTTTAGGTAGCATTCCTTTTACCGCTTTTTCGATTAAACGCTCTGGGTTCTTTTCGAACAATTCCTGAGCAGTAAGACTTCTTTGCCCTCCAGGGTAACCTGTGTGACGGATATACGATTTATCTGTCCACTTTTTCCCTGATAAGTTGATTTTTTCGGCATTGGTAATGATAACATTATCACCGCAATCAACGTGTGGGGTAAAGCTAGGTTTGTGTTTACCTCGTAGTAGTACAGCTACTACAGAAGCAAGACGTCCTAAAGTCTGTCCTTCAGCATCTACATGCAACCATTCTTTTGTAACGGTAGCTTTGTTAGCAGATACTGTTTTGTAACTTAATGTGTCCACACTAATTAATTTTACTTATTAAACATTCCTTTTCCTATATAAAATAGGGGTGCAAATGTACAATTATATATTTATATAGCAAACAGCATGTTGATATTATTTTCAATGTATGATTCATTGGTTTTCAGACAGATTATCATAGCACGCAAATATTTGTTCATTTTCTCTCGCAGAATCTTTATTCGTTGTTAATTTTTTACTAAAAAAGAATGCTAACTGTGACAAATCAAAATAATTTGGGTCATCTTATGTATGTCAATCATCAAACATTTAATCATCATGATACGTTTACACCATTTTCTGGTACTTTTTCTATTTCCAATATTTATAACCGCACAAGATTCTACAAAAGTTGTTACAAAAAGGATTTATACGACAAAACCTCTTAATGGAGCAGAGGTTCCTACTATTGATGGTCTAATAGATGAATCAGGTTGGGATCTCGTAGAGTGGACAGGAGATTTTACAGAAAACGAACCTGATGAGAATACACCACCTACTTTTAAAACCAAATTTAAAATACTTTATGATCAAAAATACCTTTATGTAGCCTATCGATGCTATGACGACGAACCTAGTAAGATCGAAAAAAGATTGTCTAGAAGGGATGGCTTTGCTGGGGATTGGGTAGAGATTAATCTTGATACCTATCATGATAAGAGAACAGGTTTCTCTTTTAGTATTACTGCGGCTGGAGTAAAAGGAGATGAGTTTATTTCCAGAAATGGTAACAACTGGGATAGTAGCTGGAATCCGATTTGGTATACTGCTACTAATATTGATGGTGAGGGGTGGACCGCCGAAGTAAAAATACCGTTAAGTCAACTGAAGTTTGGTAAAAGTAAAGAGCAAATATGGGGACTGCAGGTGAACCGAAGATTGTTTAGAAAAGAAGAAAGGTCTGTATGGCAACGTATTCCACAGGATGCTCCGGGATGGGTTAGTGAATTTGGAGAGCTTCATGGTTTGATTAATATAGAACCACAAAAGCAACTAGAGATCCAGCCTTTTGGAGTAGTACAATTTGATACTTTCCCTGCAGAAGAAGGTAATCCGTTTAGGGATGGAGATGATTTTAAGCTAAATGGAGGACTGGATGCAAAAATTGGAATTACCAATGATTTAACCTTGGATTTAACTGTAAATCCTGATTTTGGACAAGTCGAAGCTGATCCAGCTGCTATTGCACTGGATGGTTTTCAGATATTCTTTAGAGAACAGCGACCATTTTTTGTAGAGAATAAGAACATATTTGATTATCGTTTTGCCAATGGATTTGATAATGTGTTTTATTCACGAAGGATAGGTAGGAATCCTCAAGGTTCTTTTGGCGAAAACCCAGTTAGTGGTTCAGGCCCTATTAATGATGAATTTAATGATACGCCTAATACTACTACTATTCTGGGTGCTGCAAAATTTAGTGGTAAGACCAAAGATGGATGGTCTATTGGTGTTTTAGAAAGCGTTACCGAAAGGGAGATTGCAAAAATAGAAGATGAAAACGGTAATAAAAGAGAAGCCGTAGTTGAGCCAATGACAAACTATTTTGTAGCAAGGGCTCAAAAAGATTTTAATAAGCGTAATACTTATATTGGAGGTATTTTTACAGCAACCAATCGTAATTTGGGTGATATCTTAAATATAGATTATAATGATCCCAATACCGATGAGACTTCAGAATTAGAAGGTCTTAGAGAGAATAACCTTAATTTTTTACGAAAATCGGCATATAGTGGCGGTCTGGATTTCAGACATAACTGGAAAGAGAGAAAATTTTATATTGAAGGTAATCTGGTCCTAAGTCATGTAGAGGGTTCAAAAGAAGCAATAGAAGAAACACAAAAAGAACTTACGCATAATTTTCAAAGACCAGATGCGGATCATGTAAGGGTTGATCCTAACAGAACATCGCTAACAGGAACAGGTGGTAAAATTACGGGAGGAAAATCTGGAGGTGGTAATTGGAGGTATAATGCAGGGATTTTTTGGCGTTCACCAGAATTAGAACTTAATGATATTGGATTTTTGCGCCAAGCTGATGAAATACGACAGTTTGCCAATGTGCGCTATCTGTTTTTAAAACCAACAAAACTTTATAGAAGAGCTAATGTTTTTGCCGAGCAGTTTTCAACTTTTGATTTTGAAGGAAACTACAATCGCATTCAGTATTTTTTACGAGGAGAAATTAATTATACAAATAATTGGTGGACCGAAATAGGTTTTGGCCATAAGCCCAGAATCTTTTCAAATACTATTTTACAAGGCGGACCTAGGTGGCGCTTTTCTGATGAGAATTTTGCTTTTCTGTTTTTTGGATCGGATCGAAGAAAGAAGTTTAATTTTACTGTAGGTTATGACGGTTCAAGAGCGAAGCAAAATAATTTCTCTTTTAATAGGTATGTAATACGACTTCGTTATCAGCCAATTAATGCATTAAGCATATCACTTAACCCACAATTTCGACAAAATCCTAATAAAACACAGTATGTTACAGAGGTTGATTTTAATGGCACACCTCGCTATATTACTGCCAATATAGACCAGCAAACCTTAAGCGCTAGTATTCGGTTAAATTATAATATTAATCCAAATCTTACTATACAATATTATGGAGAACCATTTATATCAAGAGGAAGGTACAAGGATTTTAATTATGTAAATAACCCAATTGCTGCGGATCTAGGTGAGCGTGTTACCCTTTATGATCAAGATCAGATTTCTTTTGCAGATGGTGTGTATTCTGTAAATGAAGATTTGGATGATTCTGGCACAATAGATTATACTTTTGATAATCCAGATTTTGCTTTTGTACAATTTCGATCAAACCTCGTACTACGATGGGAATATATACCGGGATCTGAGATATTTTTGGTGTGGTCACAAGGGGTAACCGGAGATGGGGATCCTGGCGAACATTTATTTCGTAGTTTGAATAATCAAATTTTGGACCAACAACCAGAAAACACTTTCTTGATCAAAGCTACGTATAGATTTGTCCTATAAGTTTTTTAAAAAGTGTATTAAAACATATATTGCGGCGATCAATAGTTTTGCCGTATGAAGTATTTTTATGTGTTTTTTGTTTTAGTTCTTTTAGTGTCATGTAACACTGCGAAACCTGAAGAAAAAATAGATGTTACAAATGAAGAACCCAAGTTGTCAAAAAAGGATTCCTTATCGTTCTTTTTAAGTCATTATGAGAAATTTTTTGCAACTAATTTTAACGTTTCAGAATGCCCTGGGGCGGCAGTTGTGATTGTTAAGGATTCTACTGTTGTCTACAGAAAAGGGTTTGGAGTAAAAGAAATCAACACACAAGACTCTGTAGATGTAAATACAGTTTTTAGAATTGCTAGTTTATCTAAAGGGGTCACAGCGGTCATTGCTGGAAATTTGGTAGATCATAACGAGTTGCAATGGGATCAGAGGGTAAAAGAATCAGTAAATACATTTGATTTAAGAGATAGAGAACAGGCTGATCGGCTTAAAGTAAATCATTTATTATCTCATACTACCGGATTATATAAATATACCTATAGTAAGCTTATAAATAGAGGATTGTCTATTGATCAGATTATTAAAAATTTTAAAAGAAAAGGGGTAGTATCCAGAGAAGGGGTAGACTACGAATATCAGAATGCAATGTTTTCGGTTATCGAAAAAATAATGGAAAATCAAACCTCAAAACCTTTTGAAACTCTTCTTAAAGAACGATTGTTTGCTCCAGGTGGGATGGATAATGCTTCAAGTTCGTTTGCAGAAATTAAAAACAATGATAATGTAGCGCTTCCGCACTCTTATAATCATTATTCGAAGAAGTACAAATTAGACAAGCTTCATAAAAGTTATTATAATGTAGCTGCGGCTGGAGGCGTGAATGCCTCAATTTCTGATATGGGAGAATATCTAAAGGTGTTATTGGGATATCGGCCAGATATCATTTCAAAAGAAAGTCTTGCAGATATTTTTAACCCCATTATTTGCACAAGTACCAAAGATACTTACGTTAATTTATGGGACGGTGTTACAGATTCATATTATGCGATGGGTTGGCGAATTCTGGATTATCGAGGTCGAAGAATTATTTATCACGGAGGTAATGTAAACCAATATAAAACACAATTAGTGGTAGATCCTGAAAACAAGATAGCTATGTGTGTTTTATTTAATGGCCCTAATCCTTTTAATGGCCCAGTGATTCCCACCTTTTTGAATTACTATGATTTTTATAGAGAGATTAGCGCTAGACAATTGATAAATTAGAAAATGTGTTTATCGGATTATTCTTCTTTTTTATGTGTGTTGATTATACGCAAACAATAAAAAACACCTTATCGTAGTTCTAATTGGTGTACCAATAAGAGCCTACGGACATGAAAAAAATTAGTTTTTTATTCTTTGTTATAATTACCCTTACTTTCACTGGTTGCTCTAATGATGATACTCCAACTTCTGAACCTGATACTAATGACACCGAGCAGGTAAAAATTACTTATCTGCAGGATGATTCGGATTTCGCCAATCCGGATAGAGGTTTTTATAGATATTCAGAAACCAGAGCAAGTAATTATGTGGTTTTAAATGAAGAGGAACTTCGAGGGTATCGAACTCCATCATTTTCTTCTGGCGCTAATTATGAAACGCTAAGTACTTTGATTTTTAGGTATTATGTTTTGGATGAATTTGTAGACAAGTCAATTTCTGAGGAGTTTTTATCCAAAATGAAAGAAGATTTTGTCATTGCTAGAAATGCCGGAGTAAAGTTGATTCCAAGGTTTACATATACGATTACAGCAAATTCAGGTAACTGTCCAGCTGGTTTTATTTGTCCACCTTATGGAGATGCTTCAAAAGATGTTGTCCTTAATCATATTACTCAGATTGGACCTGTACTCACCGATAATATTGATGTGATTAATTGCTTGCAAATGGGTTTTATAGGTACTTGGGGTGAGAATTATTACACCGATTTTTTTGGCGACGCATCCAATAATAGTAATCAAGGAAAGTTGTTAGATGAAAACTGGAACGATAGAATAGCTATTTTAAAAGCACTGTTGGATGCCACTCCAAACGAATTGATGATACAGGTGCGTTATCCGCAAATGAAACAAAGATATGTTTATGGGGTTAATGCTTCAACAAATGCTGCTGCGTTAACAATAGAAGAATCTTTTACAGATGAAGATAAAGCAAGAATTGGATTTCATAATGATTGTTTGTTTGCGAGTGAGGATGATTTTGGGACCTATGCAGACTATGGTAATTCTTCATCACCAAGTACTACCGATATAACAAACTTAAAAGGGTTTTTTAAAGAAGATAGTAAATATGTTATTGTTGGTGGAGAAACCTGTAACGACGGATATAGTCCCCAGAACGATTGTGCCCCAACAGGTATAGCTGATAGTGATTTACGAGAATTGCATTATACTTTTTTAAATGCAGATTATAATAATGAGGTTAATAACGATTGGTCTGATGGCGGTTGTATAGATGCGATTAAAAGAAACTTGGGGTATCGTTTTGTTATAAAACAAGGGGTGTTTCCTTCAGAGGTAACTGTTGGAAAAGATTTTAAGGTTGCATTGGATATAGAAAATATAGGATATGCATCACCCGTTAGAAATAGAAAAGTGAACTTAATTCTGAAAAATACAGCTAATGATGAGATATTAATTTTTACTTTTAATACCGATGTGCGTAAATGGTTTTCTGCTGTAAATTTAGAAGAAATTTTTAGCCTTCCAGAGGATACTCCTCCAGGAGATTATAATGCTTATCTTCATATTGCTGATGCTTACGAGAGTATTTCTAAAAGATCAGAATATAGTATTAGATTAGCAAATCAGGGTATATGGGATGCTAGTACAGGATATAACAACCTAAACTTTGTGTTCAAAATCAAGTAGGTTGTCAAATTTTTAATGCGCTTCAAGCCAATCATTACCTAATCCAAGATCCACATCCAGCGGAACGGCCAAAGTATAAGCATTTTCCATTTCTGTTTTGATTAGGGTTTGAATAGTTTCTAGTTCTGGTTTATATACATCAAAAACCAATTCATCATGTACCTGCAGTAACATTTTGGTTTTGTAGTTTCCTTCTTTCAGTTTTTTATGAATATTGATCATCGCAATTTTGATGATATCTGCAGCGCTTCCTTGAATTGGCGCATTTACGGCATTTCGCTCTGCGGCTCCACGAACAATGGCATTAGCAGAGTTTATGTCTTTAAGATATCTACGTCTTCCCAGAACCGTTTGTACATATCCATTGTCTCTTGCAAAATCTACCTGCTCACTCATATAGTTACGTAGCTTAGGGTAGGTTTTGTAATAGGTATCGATTAATTCTTTGGCTTCACCACGAGATAAACTGGTTTGATTGCTTAGTCCAAAAGCCGAAACTCCATATATGATTCCGAAGTTTACCGTTTTGGCATTGCTACGTTGTTCTCTGCTTACTTCACTTAACGGAACATCAAAAACCTTTGCTGCCGTAGAAGCATGAATATCTTCTCCGTTTTTAAAAGCCTCGATCATCGTTTCTTCCTCACTCAAGGCAGCTATTATACGTAGTTCTATCTGCGAATAATCCGCTGCTAATAGCGTATATTCTTCGCTTCTTGGTACAAATGCTTTTCGTACTTGTCTTCCTCGTTCTGTACGAATTGGGATATTCTGTAAGTTAGGGTTATTTGAGCTTAATCGTCCTGTAGCGGCAACGGTTTGCATATAATCTGTATGCACTCTTCCAGTATTTTCATTTACTTGAGTAGGCAATGCATCTACATAAGTACTTTTAAGCTTTGATAACCCACGAAAATCCAATATGTTTTGAATAATCTCATGATCTTTTGCTAAGTAAGACAACACATCTTCTGCAGTAGAATACTGACCAGTTTTTGTCTTTTTGGGCTTGTCAACCAACTTCATTTTTTCAAATAGAATTACTCCCAATTGCTTAGGTGATGCGATATTAAATTCTTCTCCTGCCTCTGTGTAGATTTTGCTTTCTAAACTCTTAATATCATCATCTAGTTCTTTGGATAATGATTCTAGGAATTCTTTATCCAAATTAATTCCTTCAATCTCCATGTCGGCCAGTACTCGCAATAAAGGAATTTCTATATTTTCAAATAAAGACACTGTGTTAGCTTCTTTTAATTCTGGAGCAAAGTGCTCTTTGAGCTGAAATGTGATATCTGCATCTTCTACAGCATATTCAGTCTGTTGATCCAAAGGCACTTGTCTAAAGGATAGTTGGTTCTTTCCTTTTTTGCCAATTAACTCTGTTATAGAAACCGGAGTGTAGTTTAGGTATGCTTCTGAAAGTACATCCATGTTATGTCTCATATCTGGATTAATAAGATAGTGAGCAAGCATGGTGTCAAACAGTTTTCCTTTTACTTCAATATTGTATTTAGCTAGTACCTTAATATCATATTTAAGGTTCTGACCGATCTTTAAAATATTCTCAGCTTCAAAAAATGGGCGTAATTGTTCAATGAGTTCTTGTGCTTCATTGCGATCTTCTGGAAATGGAATATAAAACCCTTTTCCTATTTCCCATGAAAAAGCAATTCCTACTAACTCTGCAGTAAGTGGATTAAGACCAGTAGTTTCTGTGTCAAAACATACATTGTCTTGTTTTTGAAGATTTTGTAGAAATAGCTTCATTGCCATGCCTGGAGCGATACTTTGGTAAAAATGCTCAGTATTAGCAATTGTTTTTCTGCCGGAAAAAGATACCGTTGTGTCTTCGGATTGATCATCCCCACCAAATAATGAGAATTGACCTGCACCCGCTTGGCTGGTCTTTTTCTTTGCGGCGGCTGGAGTCGCTTGTTGTGTTGTAGTTGTATCTTCTTTAGAGAATATTTTAACAAATTGGTCGGTTAACCTCTTGAATTCAAGTTCTTCAAAAATGGTTCTTACTTTTCCTTCATCTGGTGCAGTGAGTTCATAATCTTCAGCATTAAAAACTACATCACAATCCAGAATAATTGTGGCTAATTTTTTGGAAAGCAGCCCTAATTCTGCATTGGCTTCAACTTTCTCTTTCATTTTACCTTTTAACTGGGCGGTATTTGCTAGAAGTCCTTCCATAGAGCCATATGCTGCAATAAATTTTTTGGCGGTCTTATCTCCAACGCCTGGTAATCCAGGAATATTATCAACAGCATCACCCATCATTCCAAGGTAATCGATTACTTGCTCTGGTCTTTCTACTTCAAATCTTTTCTGAACTTCTGGAATGCCCCAAATTTCTATACCATTTCCCATTCGTGCCGGACGATACATGAAGATATTTTCAGAAACTAATTGTGCGTAATCTTTATCTGGCGTAACCATGTAGGTTTGATACCCTTCTTTTTCTGCTTGTTTCGCTATGGTTCCTATGAGGTCATCTGCTTCAACACCTGCACGTTCTATAATCGGGATATGCATAGCCTTAAGGATCTCCTGGATAATTGGTACTGCGATTTTTATTGCTTCTGGAGTTTCATCGCGATTAGCTTTGTATTCTGGAAATATTTCTAAACGATCTTTACTTCCTTGCTTATCAAAAGCCACAGCCAAATGGTCTGGTTTTTCTCTTTTAATTACATCAAATAATGAATTTACAAAGCCCATTATAGCTGAAGTATCCTGCCCCTTAGAATTGATTCTTGGATTTTTGATAAGTGCGTAATATCCTCGAAAAATAAGAGCAAATGCATCTAGAAGAAAAAGACGTTTTTGTGACATGATATAAGTTAAATTTTAGAAATGCAATATAAAAAGAAGATTGATCAATTGAGCTTCAAAACTTAGAATAAATGCAAAAAGAAATGCCGTCAATTACTGACGGCATTTCGCCCCAAAATAAAATTGATAACAATGTATCAACTACTATAAATACGATTGTAATTGTTTATATATAAATATTAACTTTAATTAATATTATTTATTATCTGAATAAATTAAAAAATTATTGTTCGAAGTTACAAATAAAAAATCTACTTCTGAAAGAAAACATTAAGATTTATGATTTTAGAAGGGTGCTATTTTAACTCTTTTTGAGGTTTATTTTATTATATCGTTAATTTTAACTTAAAAATAGTTTCAAATTGAAAAGGAGAGATAGTTTTGCTTTGTTAATGAATTAGATTGTTTTATGCGCTGGTTAATCCCTATATTTTTATACTTACTTTTAGAAGTTTATGCTTTTCAGGTAATAAGAACTGTTACAAAAAATCAATTAATACAAATTAGCTATTTAGTATTGTCTTTGGCAATCTTAGGGTATGTTATTTATATTTTTGCAAATTATGACCGTAGTGTTGGGCCTACCAAATATACTTTGAGAGCTAGCGCTATTTTGTTATTGACTTTGGTGCCAAAATTGATTTTGGTTTTATTTATGTTTGGTGAAGATATTATAAGAGTCTGCGTAGCAGGATACACTTATCTTACTAATACATTTTTTGAGGGAACTGCAACACAGTATTTGCCAGATAGAAGGGAGTTTATTAGTAAGTTGGCTATGGGGGTGGCTGCTATCCCTTTTGTAGGGTTATTACATGGTATTTTTAGAGGAAAGTACAATTTTAAGGTTATAAGTCACGTGTTGTATTTTGATGATCTTCCGGAGGCATTTGATGGTTTTCGTATTACACAAATATCAGATATTCATTCTGGTAGTTTTGATGATCCAGAAAAAATTGAATATGCGGTAGACTTAATTAATGAACAAGAAACAGATCTTCTTCTTTTTACCGGGGATATTGTTAATACAATGGCTAAAGAAATGGATGATTGGGTTGATACTTTTAAACGTATTAAAACTCCAGAACATGGAAAATATTCGGTTTTAGGGAATCATGATTATGGAGAGTATGTCACTTGGGATAGTGAAGCAGAGAAGGAGGCTAATTTTCAGGCAATAAAAGATATTCATAATAAAATTGATTTTAATCTGTTACTTAATGATAGTACTTTCGTAGAAAAAGATGGTGAACGACTCGCTGTAATAGGAGTTGAGAACTGGGGACATAATTTTAAGAAAGCGGGAGATTTGGCCAAAGCATCAGAAAAAGTAGCTAAGGAGGATTTCAAAATTTTACTTAGCCACGATCCTTCGCATTGGGAATACGAGGTTAAGAAACATGATGATCATTTTCATCTTACTTTGAGTGGTCATACTCATGGATTTCAGTTTGGTATTGAAATCCCTGGATTTGTAAGATGGAGCCCTGTGCAATACGTGTATAAGCAATGGGCGGGAATGTATAATGAAATGGGTCGCTATCTTAATGTAAACCGTGGATTTGGTTTTCATGCCTTTCCTGGAAGGGTCGGAATTTGGCCCGAGATCACTTTAATTGAATTGAGAAAGGGGAGTGAACCTTCTTAGTTCTAAGAAAGTATTATATTTACAATTGTTTAGAGGTTAATTTATAATAATAAAGACCGAAACATAAAAGTTTTTGAACATGTCAAAGTTTGGAGATATAATAGGTAATGAAATCCCAGTTTTACTGGATTTTTATACCGAGTGGAATGAACCTTCTGTTGCAATGCATCCAGTTTTAAGGGATGTGGCTGCGGCTCTTGGGGATAAAGCTAAAGTAATTAAGATTGATGTGGATAAAAATGAGGAGTTGGCGACAGCACTACGAATCAAAGGACTTCCAACATTAATGATTTATAAAGAAGGTGAAATGGTTTGGAGACAAAGTGGAGAGCAAGATGCGAATACTTTGATCGGTCTTATGAAGGAGTACGTTTAAGGCTAGATTTTGTCAAAAATAAACCCCTTTTTAGTAAAATAATCCAAGACCTTTGGTAGTGCATATGTTAAGTTTTTTGACGCTTTAATACTGTCATGAAAAACGATAATACTTCCTTGTTCCGTATTTTCAATTACATTTTGTAAACACACTTCTGGAGTAATATTTTGTTCCCAATCTTTTGATAAAACATCCCAAAGTATAATTTTATATCCAAGTTTTTCTAATATTTTAAATTTAGAATAACTTATTTGTCCGTAGGGGGGTCTAAAAATCCTTTGTTCTGGCAAAATTTCTATATGGGTGAGTATAGTGCTTTCACAATCAGTTATATTTTTTAGATATGCTCCCGAATTACTTTTCCAGGCTTTTAAGTGATTCATAGTGTGATTTCCAACGCTATGACCTTCAGAAACTATTTTATTAAAAATTTCGGGGTGCTTTTTAATGTTTTCTCCAATACAAAAAAAAGTTGCTTTGGCGTTGTACAGCCTAAGTTGATCTAAAACAAATTCTGTAATATCGGGTATAGGCCCATCATCAAAAGTAAGGTACAATTTCTTCTCATTTTTGACATAAAGATCCCAGGTATATGATGAGAAGAATTGTTTTAGGACCTTAGGTGTTTTACTGGGAATCAAGTGTGCTATAAGATTAATAAAAAAGTGAGCCCCTTAGGACCCACTTTTTTAATTATTGTGGTATGGTATCTAAAGAATCCAGCGCTTTTTCCTGATTCTGGAATTCTTTAATTAACGCTTCTTCTTGTTTGCGTAGTTCTTCTTCGTCATCGTATCCTTCATCTGAAGAATAAAGGCGTGTAAATAATCCAAGATATTTGTTGAATTCATCTGCTTTTTCCTCTATCATTTCTCGATCTTGATTAATTAACAATAGGTCTACTACACTTCTGTATCGTTCTACATTGGTAACAATATCTTCTGCATAGTGATATTGATCTTTCAGTTCAAGGCTTCCAAAATAGGTAAGTTGTTCTTGATATTTTTTGGCAACTTTATTCCAAAGATCACGTGCTTTTTGTTTTTCACCAACTTGATAATATCCTGTCACATATGGCTCAAGTAGTGTGTAATATTCATAGTATTCAATTGGCATTTTATCCATAGCCAGATCAATTATTTCTTTAGCTTTGCCTTTCTTGCCTTCTTGTATAAGTGCTTCTACTAATCTTGCAAGATTGCTTCTGTAAGTAATTGCATTTTTTCTGGTTTCGGGATCATGATATATGTTAGGATCACTACTATTACCCCAGTCCCAGCTAGTGACATTTTTGTACATAAGATCAGTATCAATTCTACCCATTTCAAAAGGATTGCGTTTATCCAGTTTTGTACGGATTGGTACAAGCTTATAGGTAACACCATCTAGTTGTAGGTAATCTTTCATCCATAAAAAATCATCATCACCATAACTTCCTCCTGTAAAATACATAGGTCTTTCCCAGTTGTTATTGGCAAGGATATCCAACATGAGCAGTCTGTTTTTAAATAGTAAATCTCCTTTTAGGTGAATATCAATATATGGTACAATAAGGTCTGCATCTTCTTGAGAGACTATCCCGTTTCTAAGTACAGCTTCTTTATTTACTGGGATTCTTATATGTTTCGAAGGGAATGTATTTACTTTTTTACCACTTTGTAGGTCTCCTTTGGTTCTTGGATCATCAGTTTCTATCCATCTCATCCAGTTTTTGATGAGCATCGTGTCGTTAGTAACAGGTTTGAAATAGATAGCATCATTATTCCCCCATTTGTAGAAATCATGAGTTAATTGCGATGGTATTGGCTTACCGTCATATGCTGCTCTTTTCATTTGATCAATGTACCAATCTGTTGCAAAAAGACTAGTGTTTACTGTTCGAACATCAGTTCGATAGCCTTCAATCTCCTGGGCATACCATAAGGCAAATGTATCATTGTCACCGATAGTAAATAGAATTGCGTCTTGCTGGCAGGACTGTAAATACATTTTTGCCATCGCTTGGGCTGTGTATCTGTTAGAGCGATCATGGTCATCCCAGTTTTCTGAAGCTAATAGAACAGGAACCGCTAATAGACAAACCCCTGTTACTATAGGAGCAAGAAGTTTTGGTTTTAAATACCCTTTGAGTAAATCAAATAATGCGTAGACGCCAAATCCTATCCAAATGGAGAATACATAAAATGATCCTACCAATGCATAATCCCGTTCTCTTGGCTCAAAGGGTCTTTCGTTAAGATATATTTTTAGAGCTAGGCCAGTAAATAAGAAGAAAACTAGTAATACCCAAAAGTTTTTCTTATCACGTTGAAGCATAAATACAAATCCAATTAACCCGAGTAAAAGAGGTAAAAAGTAATAGGTGTTTCTTGCTTTGTTTTTGAGAGCATCACCTGGTAAGTTATCCTGTGACCCAAGGCGTAACTCATCGATAAATTTTATGCCACTAAGCCAGTTTCCTTCTAAATTTGTTAGATTACCTTGGTTATCATCTTGTCTTCCAACAAAATTCCACATAAAATATCTCCAATACATATACCCCATTTGATAGTCAAACATATAGATAATGTTATCCCATAGAGATGGTTTTTGTACGTCTAGGTAATTGCCAAAGGATTGTAAGAATTTATGATAATCATCATTATCCAATTTTCCGCTAGCATACTCTCTCCTAAATTGTGTAACGGCATTAAGCAACTCTTCTTCACTCTGGTATTCTGGTTTTATTGTAAATTTTGTTGGGCCAGTGAACTCCATATAATTAGAAATATGCTCTGTGCTCCACATTCTTGGTAAAAACGCTTTGTGAGCATCGTCAAGATTTTGTTTAGCGTTTTTCCAATCGTTTACAATAACATATTTTCCGGTTTTCAGGTCCTTTTCATATTTCGGTTTATCATCTTCGTATGATCTGTTTTCATCTAATCCTGCATAAATTTCTGTGAATTGTGGGCCATAAAAAAGATGAGTTTCTGGATACTGTTCCAGATTATAATAAGCTAACAGCTCTCTGGCATTGTTAGGATTATTCTCATTAATAACTGTTCCTGCATTTGCTCTAATCGGTAACATTACCCAGCTAGAAAACCCAACTAAGATAAAAACAACACATAATAATAGTGTGTTTAATTGCACATAGTCTTTTTTACGGGTGTATTTTATTCCGAAATAGAAAGCGGCTATAATAATAAGGCCGGCTATAATTGTTCCTGAATTAAAAGGCAGGCCAATAGAATTAACAAAAAACACTTCGGCAGCACCAAAGAATTTTAAAGTAGATGGTAGTAATAATTTGAAAATGAACAACAATATAGCTACTACAACTACATTGGCAATAACAAAGTTTTTTAAAGTTACCTCTTTGTAGTTTTTAAAGTAATATAATAATCCAATCGCAGGAATGGATAATAATCCCATAAAATGGACTCCAAATGATAACCCAACTATAAAAGAGATTAAAATAAGCCATTTATTCCCTCTTGGTTTATGCATGTCTCGCTCCCAAAGCAATCCAAGATAAAAAAGTACGGATAAGATGCATATTGCCATAGCGTACACTTCGGCTTCTACGGCATTAAACCAGAAGCTATCGGTGAAAGTAAAGGCTAATGCGCCAACAACACCACTGCCTAAAACGGCGAAGGCTTTGCCTTGTGTAAATTCTTCATCTTTGGTGATTAGTTTTTTTACCAGAATCGTAATAGACCAAAACATAAATAATATGGCAAAAGCACTAGCAAAAGCAGAAGTCATATTGACCATCAAAGCAATTTGAGTTGGATCAGAAGCAAAAGCGCTGGCAAAAGCCCCAATCATCTGAAATAAAGGTGCCCCTGGTGGATGGCCAACCTGTAACTTTGACGATGTTGCAATATATTCACCAGCATCCCAAAAACTGGCTGTTGGTTCAACTGTCATTGAATATACAAATAGGGCAATTGCAAATACTACCCATCCAATTATTTTATTCCACTTAGTAAAGTTGAATGTGCTCATAAAATTTATTCGGTTATATAACGTGTGGCGAATTTAGTAATAAAAATACTTTCACCTTGTTTTTTTTAGCAAACGCTTAACACAAGTTTATGTTATTAAGGGATATGACCAATTGGAAATGTAGTGTTTGACGATTTTAATCGAATAAATTTAAAAAAATGTTTGCAGAGCCAAAAGAAAGTTTTAAATTTGCACCCGCAAAGACACATTGGTCTATGGTGTAACTGGCAACACGTCTGGTTTTGGTCCAGAAGAGTCTAGGTTCGAGCCCTAGTAGACCAACATAAATTGAAGGAATTGGTGTAAAACTGATTCCTTCTTTTTTTTGAATGAGGTTTTGGGCGAGAAGTTTATGCTGAGCGAGGAATGAGTCGAAGTGAGCCCTAGTAGACCAACATAAAAAGAGCTACATTTTTTGTAGCTCTTTTTTTATTTTAGAGTGATATATACTTTGAAACGTCTTTTTTTTAAAGGAGAGGGGGGTAACTATATCTTAAAAGTAAGAACGGGTCGTTTTGCATGATTTACCACATCTTCTCCTAAGCTTCCATTTATGAAATGAGAGATTCCCTTTCTTCCATGGGTGCTTATCCCAATCATTCCTGCTTTTACAGAATCTGCAAAATTTAATATTCCTTTCTCTACCGTGATATCGTTATATATGTTTAATGTATAGCCTTCAATTCCTAAGCCCGAGATCATTTTATTCATTTTATCTTCGGTTTCATAAGTGGTCTTGAAACCATTGGCTGTGTTTATCCATACCAGATGAAGCTTCGCATCTATTGATTTTGCAAATTCATTTGCAGCAAGCAGACTTGGTTTATCTTCATCATCAAAATTGGTAGCGTATACGAAATCATTTACGTCAAAAATTTGACAATCTTCTTTAATTACTAAAACGGGCTTTTTCGATGTGCGAACAATTTTTTCAGCGTTAGAGCCAATAAACAATTCTTCAAAACCTGTAGAGCCATGAGAGCCCATTATAATGATATCTACATTGTTCTTGGTGCTAGAATCAATAATTCCATGCATAACATCTTCAAAACTTACGGTTTCGATTACTTCGATGCCCTTTAGGTAGTCTTGGTCCAGAACTTCTTCAAACTTTTTGTGTGTTTGCTTCATGAAAAACACAGCTTCTGGAGCTGGAGCTGGAGCGCCAGAGGACATGAGATCTGTAAGGTGTATTGGCATTTCTAAAATATGAAGTAAGTAAATTGTAGAATTATTTTTTTTTGCAATTTGGGCAGCCACTTTTAATGCACTTTCTGCTTGTTTGGAAAAATCTGTTGGAACTAGTATACTTTTAATCATAATATTGCTTTTTTTGAAATAAGTTACTTAATTATGGTTTGAGTTCAGAATATTCAAGTGGTTCAAGGATAGGAATCAAATAAGGTAAGAATTAATTAACTTCTTAAGCCTAAAGAAACTGTCCTTGTGTTATTTATATTAAATTTACAAATAAATTCATTCTTTATGATGTTTTGTATCTAAGATATTATTGCTATCTTTGCACCGTTGAAATTAAAAAACCAGAAATTGAGGGGACGAAAAGTCCCCTCTTTTCATCTATTCATGTCATTAAAAGATAAAGTTTACAGGTTGTTGGATGAGGCGCTTGCCGAGAATCCCTCGTTGTTTCTAATCGATTGTAAAATTCAATCGGGTAATAGTATTGAGGTTACTATAGATGGAGATGATGGAGTTAAAGTCGAAGATTGTATTGCTATTAGTCGTGCAATCGAACATAATCTGGATAGAGATGAAGAAGATTTTTCACTTCAGGTTATGTCTTCTGGAGTATCTGAAGGGCTAAAACATATTAGACAGTATAAAAATAATGTTGGTAGAAAACTTAAAGTTAAAACCAAGGAAGAAACACTAGAAGGGGAATTGATTTCTGCAACAGAAGATAAAGTTACCTTGACATGGAAAGCAAGAGAGCCTAAGCCTATTGGAAAAGGAAAGGTTACTGTTGCCAAAGAGGCTAGTGTTGCTTATGAAGATATTGTAGAAGCAAAAGTTATGATAACATTTTAATAATAATATATTGATATGGAAAATATCGCATTAATAGAATCATTTTCAGAATTCAAGGATGATAAGTTTATAGATCGTGTGACGCTAATGTCAATCTTAGAAGATGTATTTAGGAATGCTCTAAAGAAGAAATTTGGGAGTGATGACAATTTCGATATCATTATAAATCCTGATAAAGGAGATTTAGAAATTTGGAGAAACCGTATCGTAGTTGGTGATGGAGAGGTAGAAGATGATAATCAGGAAATATCATTGACAGCAGCTAGAAAAATTGAACCTGATTTCGAAGTCGGTGAAGATGTTTCTGAAGAAGTAAAGCTTATTGATCTGGGAAGACGATCTATTTTGGCATTACGTCAAAACTTGATTTCCAAGATTCATGAACATGATAATACAAATATTTATAAGCAGTTTAAAGAATTAGAAGGAGAAATTTATACTGCTGAAGTTCATCATATTCGCCATAGGGCGATCATTATGTTAGATGATGAAGGAAACGAAATTATTTTGCCAAAAGACAGACAGATACCTTCAGACTTTTTCCGTAAAGGGGAGAATGTACGAGGAGTGATAGAGTCTGTTGAGCTTAAGGGTAATAAGCCATCAATAATTATGTCTAGAACATCTCCTTTGTTCTTAGAGAAATTATTTGAGTCAGAGATTCCTGAAGTTTTTGACGGATTGATTAGTGTTAAAAAAGTGGTTAGGATTCCTGGAGAAAAAGCAAAGGTTGCTGTGGATTCATATGACGACAGAATTGATCCTGTTGGAGCATGTGTAGGAATGAAAGGTTCTCGTATTCACGGAATCGTAAGAGAATTAGGAAATGAAAATATTGATGTTATCAATTACACCAATAATATACAACTATATATAACTAGAGCGCTTAGCCCTGCAAAGGTTACTTCGATCAAAATGAATGAAGAAGATGGTAGAGCAGAGGTGATGCTAAGGCCAGAAGAAGTCTCTAAAGCCATTGGTAGAGGAGGGTTTAATATTAGATTGGCTGGTCAGTTAACGGGTTATGAAATAGATGTGTTTAGAGAAGGTGTAGAAGAGGATGTAGAACTTACAGAATTTTCTGATGAGATTGATTCTTGGATTATTGAGGAGTTTTCTAAAATAGGATTGGATACGGCCAAAAGTATTTTAGAACAAGATTCTGCTGATTTGGTTAAACGAACTGATCTTGAAGAAGAGACAGTGAACGAAGTTATGAGAATATTAAAATCAGAATTTGAGGATTAATAAACACAATTAAATTATATTTGAGCATAAAATAACGGGCATTTATGGCTGAAGCAAAAACAATGAGATTAAATAAGGTATTACGCGAATTCAACATCTCGCTAGATCGGGCAGTTGACTTTTTGAATTCAAAAGGTCATGAGATAGACGCGCGTCCTACCACCAAAATTTCTGAAGAGATATACCAACTCTTGTTTAATGAATTTCAAACAGATAAGAGTAAAAAGGTAGCTTCAAAAGAGGTTGGAGAAGAAAAGAAGAAGGAGAAAGAGGCCTTGCGTGTGCAGATAGAAAATGAGCAGGAAGAAAAACGTAAAATTGCCGAAGCTCGTGAAGTTGTAAAAGCCAAAGCTCAACTAAGCGGACCTAAACAAGTCGGTAAAATCGATTTGGATAAGAAAGAAGAAGAAGCTCCACAGCCCGAAGAAAAAGTGGAAGAAGCTCCTAAAAAAGAAGAGGTTAAAAGTAAAGAGCCAGAAGTGGTTTCTAATAGACCTGTAAAGAAAGGTATTAAGATTACCAAACAAGCTCCTCCAAAAGAAGAAAAACCGGTAGAACCTGCTGAGGTAATTAAGGATGATTCTGGTGATTCGAAAAAAGACGTTGAAAAAACAGTAGATAAGACTGAAGAGACAGCAGATAAGCCAGTGGAAGAATCAACAGGAGAAGTGGGAACTGTTAAAACTCAATATAAAAAACTAGATGGCCCTAATTTTACTGGTCAGAAAATTGATTTAACACAGTTTAAAAAACCGACTAAGAAGAAGGACGATAAATCAGATAAGAAAACTGGTGGAGCTGCAGCTGATGCTAAAAAACGTAGAAAGCGAATTAGTAAAGAGAGTGGTGGTCAGCAAGGAGGAAACAGAGGGCCTGGTAATAGAGGGCCTGGAAGCAGAGGACCCGGAAACAGAGGGCCTGGAAACAGAGGGCCTGCAAAAGGGAAGAGAACTCCTATAGTTAAAGAAGAACCAAGCGAAGAAGAAGTACAAAAACAAGTTAGAGAAACTCTGGAGAAATTACAGGGAAAATCTAATAAGTCTAAGGCTGCGAAATATCGTAGAGATAAAAGAGATCAACACCGTCAGAAAGTTGAAGATGATGTTGCTCAACAAGAACAAGAAAGTAAGGTGCTTAAGGTAACAGAATTTGTTACTGCGGCAGAAGTAGCTACAATGATGAATGTGCCTACCACTGATATAATCTCGGCTTGTATGTCTTTGGGTATAATGGTAACCATGAATCAACGTTTAGATGCAGAAACACTTTCAATAGTTGCAGATGAGTTTGGTTATGAGGTTAATTTTGTAACCTCTGATATTGAAGAGTCTATAGAAGAGATTGTTGATGCTCCTGAAGATTTAAAACCTAGGGCGCCAATTGTTACCGTTATGGGTCACGTAGATCACGGTAAGACTTCGTTGTTGGATTATATTAGACAAGAAAATGTAATTGCCGGAGAAAGCGGTGGGATTACTCAGCATATTGGAGCATATGGAGTACAGTTAGAAAGTGGGCAAAAGATCGCATTTTTAGATACTCCTGGTCACGAAGCGTTTACAGCGATGCGTGCACGTGGTGCGCAGGTTACCGATTTAGCAATAATCGTAATTGCAGCAGATGATGATGTGATGCCACAAACAAAAGAGGCTATTAGTCATGCTCAGGCAGCTGGGGTTCCGATCGTATTTGCTATCAATAAGGTGGATAGACCAGAGGCAAATCCGGAAAAGATAAAAGAAAAACTAGCTTCTATGAATTTATTAGTAGAAGACTGGGGAGGTAAAATACAATCCCATGATATTTCTGCTAAAACAGGATTGGGAGTAAAAGAACTGTTAGAAAAGGTTCTTTTAGAGGCTGAAATTCTTGAGCTGACGGCAAATCCAAATAGATTGGCTTCAGGTACTGTCGTTGAAGCATTTCTAGATAAAGGACGAGGGTATGTTTCTACTATCCTGGTACAAACCGGTACACTTCGCGTGGGAGATTACGTTCTTGCGGGTAAAAATAGTGGTAAGGTTAAGGCTATGCAGGATGAGAGAGGAAACAATGTTAAAGAAGCTGGACCTTCTGCACCGGTTTCTATTTTAGGATTGGATGGCGCGCCACAGGCGGGAGATAAGTTTAGCGTATTAGAGGACGAACGTGAAGCCAAAGATATTGCTTCCAAGCGTGCACAATTACATAGAGAACAATCTGTTCGAACTCAAAGGCATATTACACTTGATGAAATTGGACGTAGAATTGCCTTAGGAGACTTTAAAGAACTGAATATTATCTTGAAAGGAGATGTGGATGGTTCTGTCGAAGCATTAACAGATTCGTTCCAGAAATTATCTACAGAAGAGATTCATGTAAATATTATACATAAAGCGGTTGGGGCAATAACAGAAAGTGATGTGTTACTTGCATCCGCTTCTGATGCAATTATAATTGGGTTTAATGTTAGGCCTGCCGGAAATGCCAGACAAGTTGCTGATAAGGAAGAAATAGATATCAGAACATATTCTATTATCTATGATGCAATCAATGATCTTAAGGATGCAATGGAAGGAATGCTTTCTCCTGTAATGAAAGAAGAAATTACAGGTACGGCAGAGATAAGAGAAACATTTAAGATTTCTAAAGTTGGTACTATTGCAGGATGTATGGTGCAGACTGGTAAGATCTTTAGAAATTCTGGAATTAGATTAATTAGAGAAGGAGTTGTAGTCTATACCGGAGAGCTTGCTTCATTGAAACGTTTCAAAGACGATGTTAAGGAAGTTGCCAAAGGTTATGATTGTGGTATCCAGGTTAAGAATTATAATGATATCAGAATTGATGATATAATCGAAGCTTATCAAGAAGTTGCAGTGAAGAAAAAACTGTAAATTTCTTTAGTTTAGTATAAAATAAAAACCTCTATGTGTCGAACATAGAGGTTTTTTTATGTGATAATTTTGATGTCCTATTCTGGTTTAAAGATAAAGGCATTAGGGAATTCACTGTGTACTTCTTTTAATGCTCTATCTGCTTCAAGTCTTGTGCGATAGTTCCCTAACCAGACTTTGTAGTTTGGAGTCTCCCATCTTATTGAGGAATCCCATTTCGGAAAAGCCTCCTTAGAAGCTTTCATTATTTCATTTGCTCTATTTAAATTACCGTAGTATAGCTGAATTTTATAACGATCGCTAAACTCACCATTTTTTTCCATTTTAGACTTTATGTCCAAAAGCGTTTTGATTCTAGGGTCTTGATTTATAGTTACTAAGGCCTCTGGTTGAGGTGCTATATTTATGGCTACAAACTTATTCTCTTCAGAATTTTCATTAACCGGAGTAGAATTGTCTTGAGCGGTTAATGAAGTAATACTAATAAGGTAAAAACCTAATAGAATAATTTGATGTCTAGTGTTTAACATTCTCATTACAAATTAATTTGGTGTAAAGGTAAAGTTTAATAACTCAAAATTATGAAAAAATATTATTTAGAATTATTATAAATTAACACTTAACGCTTCTCTAACATTTCCAAAATCGACTTATTATAGTACTTTTGTCGTCGAATTAAAAGTGATGGTTTTATGTTTTTTTTAAGACAGTAAACGAAAAAACCATGCCAAAATTAAGACGATAATTCTACTTAATAATATGAAACAGGTGAAACACCGAAATTCAGCCTCCAAAATCCTAATTCTAGGAACTGTTTTTTTATTTACTTTATTTAACCCTGTTTTTGGACAGGAAGAAGTAGTTGCAGACACTGCTGTTGCAACAGAAGCTTCATCTGGAGGAGATGTTGCTAAAGGAGAAGAGTTGTTTAAGTCTCTATGTGCAGCTTGTCATAAGCGTTATAAAAAAATGACAGGTCCTGCTCTTTTTGGAGTAACTGAACGACGCGATACAGAGTGGTTGTATTCTTGGATAAAAAATAGTGCGGCAATGATAGCGTCTGGTGATGCTGATGCTGTTGCTATATATGAAGAGTACAACAAAACTGCAATGAATGCATTTCCGCAGCTAACCAATACAGATATAGATGATATTCTGGCATATGTAATGGTGCCTAAAGCCGCTCCGGTTGCTCCGGTTGGGCAAGAATTATCTCAGGAAGCGCCTTCAGGTGTTTCTTCGGATGTACTGTTGGCTATATTAGCATTAGTTTTTCTAATGTTGGTGGTGATTTTGTTTTTAGTAAACAATACACTTAAGCGATTTGCTGAAGCTAATAATATTGAATTGCCTGGGCAAGAAGAAAGAACTCCTATTTGGAAAGCCTTTGTTCAAAATCAGTTTTTGGTTTTGGTTTCAACAATTTTCTTGTTATTGGCTAGTGGGTACTTTGTGTATGGCTACTTTATGCAAGTGGGTGTAGATCAAGGGTATGCTCCGATTCAGCCAATTCATTATTCGCATAAAATACATGCCGGAGATAATAAAATAGAATGTAAGTATTGTCATTCTTCTGCGAGAGTAAGTAAGACCTCGGGGATACCTTCTCTTAATGTGTGTATGAACTGTCATAAGTCTATTAGTGAGGTGGCAGATGCTACTGCTACAGCAGAACACTCTAAAGAGTTCTATGATGGGGAAATCCAGAAATTATATAAAGCAGTAGGTTGGGATGAGGAGTCTCAGTCTTATACTGGTGAAACTGAACCTGTAAAATGGGTTCGTATCCATAATTTACCAGATTTCGCATATTTTAATCACTCGCAACATGTAAGTGTAGCAGGTGTTGAATGTCAGAAATGTCATGGGCCTGTAGAGGAGATGGAAATTATGTATCAGCATGCTCCATTAACAATGGGTTGGTGTATTAACTGTCACAGGGAGACTAATGTGAAGGTTGCGGATAACGAGTATTATGAGAAAATTCATAAACAACTCTCTAAGAAATATGGTGTAGATCAATTGACAGCTGCTCAAATGGGTGGTCTGGAGTGTGGTAAATGCCATTATTAATAAAATAGTTTTATCCGTTTATTCGGAAATAATAGTAAGAAGCTAATATCAATTATATATGTCATCAAACAAGAAATACTGGAAAAGTGTTGAAGAGCTAAACGAGAATAGCTCTATTGTTGAGACGCTACAACAAAATGAATTCGTGCAGGAAATTCCTACGGATGAATTTTTAGGTGATAAGTCATCTTTAGAAAGTTCTTCTACATCACGTAGAGATTTTCTTAAATATGTAGGTTTTAGTACTGCAGCTGCTTCTTTAGCAGCGTGCGAAGGCCCTGTTAAAAAATCAATCCCTTACGTGGTTCAGCCAGATCGAATCGTTCCTGGTGTGGCTAATTACTATGCTACAACTATAGCAGATGGATATGATTTTGCAAGTGTTTTAATAAAAACAAGAGAGGGTCGTCCAATAAAAGTAGAAAACAATAATCTGGCAACATCAAATGGTGATGCTAATGCAAGAGTGCATGCTTCGGTATTGTCATTATATGATAATACTCGTCTTCAGGGTCCAAAAAAAGGAGAAGAAGATATTGATTGGATCACTTTGGATAAAGAAGTTGGTGCCAAATTAGCGGCGCTAGGAGGTAAGGAACTTGTGTTGCTTACTCAAACATTTGCGAGTCCTTCTACTTCAAAGTTGATTTCAGAATTCAAAGCAAAATACCAAAACGTAAGACACGTAGTGTATGATGCTGTTTCAAATAGTGAGGCTTTGGATGCGTATCAAATGATGTATGGGGAGAGAGCTCTTGCGGATTATGATTTTTCTAAAGCAAATACCATTGTAAGTGTTGCGGCCGACTTCTTAGGAGACTGGCAGGGTGGAGGATATGATAGTGGTTATGCTAAAGGACGTATTCCTAAGAATGGAAAAATGTCTAAGCACACTCATTTTGAGGCTAATATGTCTTTGACCGGTGCAAATGCTGACAAAAGAATTGCAGTAACTCCATCAGAACAAAAGCAAGTACTTGCTGCATTATATACATATGTTACTGGTTCAGGTTCTAAAAGTTCTTTGGGTGCTGATCTTGATGCACAGGTTATAAAGGCTGCGGGACAGATTAAGAAGGCTGGGAGTAGTGCAGTTGTTGTAACGGGTATTCAGGATGTAGATGCGCAATTGGTAGTTTTGGCTATTAATAAAGCAATAAAAAGTAAAGCTTTTAATGAGAGTACACCGCGTACAATTCGTCAGGGTGATTCAAAAGCTGTGATTCAATTGGTGAAAGATATGAATGCAGGTCGTGTTGGTGGTCTTTTGATCGCTGGCGTTAATCCAATGTATTCTTTGCCAAATGCAAATGAGTTTAAAACCGGTCTTGAGAAAGTAAGTGTTTCTGTTGCATTTAGTATGCATAATGATGATACTGCAAGTTTGTGTAATTATGTGGCTACAACACCACATTATTTAGAATCATGGGGAGATGTTGAGTTGAAAAAAGGTAGTTATAGCCTTATGCAACCAACTATCAATCCTTTATTTGATACACGTCAGTTTCAGGAAACATTATTAAAGTGGACAGGGAATACTTCAACGTATCACGATTATATAAAAAGTGCATGGACAGGAATTCTTGGAGGTTCCTCTTGGAATCAGGCATTGCATGATGGAGTTTTGGTAAAGCCATCACTTCCGAAACAAGAATTAGTTGATGCAATTGAAGCTCCAGAAGGAGATGTTGCAAATGTAGAAGCTGTTCCAGCTCCTAATTCGGCAGATCAAAATGTAGGTGCTGCTGCCAGAAGGCTTTCAATAGCAAAAGCAACAGGTTTAGAGCTTACTTTGTATACTAAAACTGCATTAGGTGATGGTCAGCAAGCTAGTAATCCTTGGTTACAAGAAATGCCAGATCCAATTACAAGAGCGTCTTGGGATAACTATTTAACTGTTTCTAAAGCAGATGCTGCTCAATTAGGATTGACTAATGAGAATGTAGCAAACGGAGCTTTGAATGGTAGTTATGCGAAAGTTACTGTTGGTGAAGTAGAGGTAACCGTTCCTGTGATTATACAACCAGGACAGGCTAAAGGTTCTGTTGGGTTGGCATTAGGATATGGTAAAACCAAAGGTCTTAAAGAAGAAATGCAAGTAGGTGTAAATGCCTACCCGTTATATAAAAACCTTAATGCAGTACAGAATGTTTCTGTTTCTGAGGCAGAAGGGGAGCATGAGTTTGCTTGCGTACAATTGCATAATACATTAATGGGTCGTGGAGATATTGTAAAAGAAACGACTCTTGAGATATTCAATACTAAAGATCATCACGAATGGAATGCCATTCCTGAAGTAAGTAAAAATCATATAGAGTATGAGGTTACTTCACCAGAAGTTGATCTTTGGGATGAGTTTGATCGTTCTGTTGGGCATCATTTTAATCTTTCGATTGATTTAAATGCTTGTACAGGATGTGGGGCATGTGTAATCGCTTGTCACGCAGAAAATAATGTTCCTGTTGTTGGTAAGTCTGAGATACGTAGATCACGCGATATGCATTGGTTGCGTATTGACCGTTATTATTCTTCGGAGGAAAGTTTTGAGGGAGATAATGAGAAAAAAGATAATATAGCTGGTTTAGGAAGTTCATTGTCAGAGTTTGGTGAGATGGAAAGTGCGTCTGATAATCCTCAGGTGGTGTTCCAACCAGTAATGTGTCAGCATTGTAATCACGCTCCTTGTGAAACTGTATGTCCAGTAGCGGCTACATCACATGGTAGACAGGGTCAGAATCACATGGCGTATAACCGTTGTGTAGGAACAAGATATTGTGGAAACAACTGTCCGTATAAAGTGCGTAGATTCAACTGGTTCTTGTATAACAACAATGACGAGTTTGATTATAATATGAACAATGACTTAGGTAGAATGGTACTTAATCCAGACGTTGTAGTACGTTCTAGAGGGGTTATGGAAAAATGTTCTATGTGTATCCAAATGACTCAAAAGACTATTTTGGATGCAAAACGAGATGGTAGACCAGTTAAGGATGGAGAATTCCAAACGGCTTGTTCTGCAGCTTGTTCATCAGGTGCAATGGTATTTGGTGATATTAATGATAAGGATAGTGAAATAGCTAAACTTAAAGAAGATAACCGTATGTATCACTTACTTGAACATGTTGGAACAAAACCTAACGTGATGTATCAAACTAAAGTAAGAAATACTACAGAAGCCTAGTTAACTAAATAAAGAATCAATTCAATTATAAAGGATTATGTCTCATTACGAAGCACCTATTAGAAAGCCTTTAGTAACCGGCGATAAAACATATCACGATGTAACTGTGGATGTTGCCGCACCGGTTGAAGGTAAAGCAAATAAATCTTGGTGGATTGTATTTTCTATCGCGCTTATTGCTTTCCTTTGGGGGATAGGTTGTATAATTTATACCGTATCCACAGGTATTGGAGTCTGGGGATTAAATAAAACAGTAGGATGGGCCTGGGATATCACCAACTTTGTATGGTGGGTAGGTATTGGTCACGCCGGAACATTAATTTCAGCTGTATTGTTGTTATTCCGCCAGAAATGGAGAATGGCAATTAATAGATCTGCAGAAGCGATGACCATTTTCTCGGTTATTCAGGCCGGTTTGTTCCCAATTATTCACATGGGACGTCCATGGTTGGCATATTGGGTATTACCAATTCCTAATCAGTTTGGATCACTATGGGTGAACTTTAACTCTCCATTACTTTGGGATGTATTTGCGATCTCGACTTATCTTTCTGTATCACTGGTATTTTGGTGGACAGGTTTATTGCCAGATTTTGCAATGATCAGAGATAGAGCGATTACTCCTTTTAATAAAAAAATATACGGTATCCTTTCTTTTGGATGGAGTGGAAGAGCAAAAGACTGGCAACGTTTCGAGGAGGTTTCTTTGGTACTTGCAGGATTAGCAACACCACTTGTACTTTCTGTACATACTATTGTATCGTTTGACTTTGCTACTTCGGTAATTCCTGGATGGCATACGACGATATTTCCACCATATTTTGTTGCAGGTGCAATTTTCTCTGGATTTGCAATGGTAAACACCCTTCTTATTATTATGAGAAAGGTATCTAACCTTGAAAATTATATTACTGTTCAACATATAGAGTTAATGAACATTGTGATCATGATTACAGGTTCTATAGTTGGGGTGGCATATATTACAGAGCTGTTTGTTGCTTGGTATTCTGGAGTAGAGTATGAGCAATATGCATTCCTGAACAGAGCAACGGGGCCATATTGGTGGGCATATTGGGCAATGATGTCTTGTAATGTATTCTCGCCACAGTTTATGTGGTTCCCAAAACTGAGAAGAAGTATCATGTTCTCTTTCATTATTTCTATTGTGGTAAACATCGGAATGTGGTTTGAGCGTTTCGTAATTATTGTGACTTCACTTCACAGAGATTACTTACCATCATCATGGACTATGTTCTCTCCTACATTTGTAGATATAGGAATATTTATAGGTACAATAGGATTCTTCTTTGTATTATTCTTATTGTATGCTCGTACATTCCCTGTAATCGCTCAAGCGGAAGTAAAGACGATTTTGAAATCCTCTGGAGAGAAATATAAGAAATTAAGAGAGGCTGGTATAGATCATAGAGATGAACTTCCAAAAGTAAAAGCAGAAGTTGCTAAGGAAGAAACTCCAAAGAAAAAGAAAGCTGAAACGAAGCCGGAAGCAAGTCAGGAAGATATCAATAGTTTATTAGGAAACTTAGGAACTTTTGATCCTTCTACCCAAAAGGCAGATGATCTTAAAAAAGTAAATGGAATTGGACCTGTAATGGAAAATAAACTTAACGAGATCGGAATATTCACTTTTGATCAGGTAAGTAAAATGACCGAAACAGAGTACAATTTATTAGATAGTATCACAGGATCTTTCCCAGGAAGAGCACAACGTGATGATTGGGCTGGTCAAGCCGAAAAACTTAAAAATAACTAGAAGTATGGCATCAAAAGTTATACATGCATTATATACCGATGATGATGTCCTTATGGACGCGGTAAAAAAGGTTCGGGCAGAACATTATCATATTGAAGAGGTATTTTGTCCTTTTCCGGTTCACGGACTGGATAAAGCAATGGGAATACCTCATACACGTCTGGCAATTACATCTTTTATGTATGGATGTGTAGGATTAACAGTTGCTATTTTGATGATGAATTATATCATGATCGAAGATTGGCCACAGGATATTGGTGGTAAACCAAGTTTTAGTTATATCGAGAACATGCCGGCTTTTGTTCCGATTATGTTTGAACTTACTGTGTTTTTTGCAGCCCATTTAATGGTTATTACTTTTTATATGAGAAGTAGATTATGGCCTTTCAAGAAAGCTGAAAACCCTGATGTGAGAACTACAGATGACCATTTTTTAATGGAAGTTGACGCTGGTAATCATGACGTAAATAAACTAACAAGTTTATTAGGTGATACAGGAGCAGTAGAAATTAAAGTAATAGATAAGGAAGAAGATAACCATTAGTAATAATGAAGAATACTATAAAAATATTAGCAGTGGCAATTGTGATGATTAGTGTTGTTTCTTGTCAAAATGACAAAAGCCCTAATTATCAATATATGCCTAATATGTATGAGTCTGTAGGCTATGAGGCTTATGGTGATTATGATGTTTTTCCTGGAGGTCAAGAAGCTATGCTACCAGCCAAAGGCTCTATTCCTAGAGGATGGATGCCTTATGAAATCGAAAACTCACAAGTAGGTTATCAACAAGCTAAAGATTCTCTTAAAAACCCTATTCGATATACAAAGGAAAACGAAGAGAAAGGAAAGGCACTTTATGATATTTATTGTGCTATCTGTCATGGTGGGAAAGGAAATGGAAAAGGTACTTTGGTAGAAAGAGAAAAAATTCTTGGGGTACCTAGTTACGATGATATAGGTAGAGCAATTACAGAAGGTAGTATTTATCATGTAATGTACTACGGAATCAACTCTATGGGATCATATGCATCTCAAACAAGTGAACACGAGCGTTGGCAGATTGTTCAGTATGTAGAGAAATTAAAAGCAGATCTTGAAGGAAAAACCCCTAGAATTGATGCAGATGTTGCTGTTGTAGAAGAAACAAAATCAGTAGAGGAACATCAGGCACACGAATCGACTGAAGATCATAATAATGCACACTAGTGCTATAGTTAAAAGTTAAGAATAACGATATTATAAAGATATGTATACGCTATCAAATAGATTAAGATTATTTTCTGTCATCCTCATGGTTGTGGGTCTTGTAGGTCTTGTTATAGGATTTGCACAGAGACCAGGATCTATAGAAGAGGTGAAAGAAAGGATGGCAGCGCACGACGCTCATGGGGGAGGACATGGTGAAGCAGCAGTACAAGCCGAAGGACATCATGGTGAAGAAGATGCTCATGGAGGTGATGCACACTACGAGCACGTTTTACATCAATTACAAAACAAACCTTGGGCGGCATTATATGTGGCAGCATTCTTCTTCTTTATGATTGCACTGGGTGTATTGGCATTTTATGCAATACAGTTCGCATCACAAGCAGGATGGTCTCCGGTATTATTTAGAGTAATGGAAGCAATAACGGCATACCTAGTGCCTGGCGGTTTGATTCTTTTTGTAATCTTAGCGTTATCTGGATTTCATGTGAATCACCTATTTGTATGGGCTGATCCAGAAGTTGTAGCTCATGATGCGCTTATTCAAGGAAAAACAAGCTGGTTAAATAGCTGGGGATTCATTATTAGAGCAGCAATCTTTTTAGGTGGTTGGTTATTGTATCGTCATTTTGCGGTAAAATATTCTAGAAAACAAGATGAAGATTCTGAAGGAAACAAATGGTACAAAAAGAGTTTTAAGATATCGGCTGGATTCTTAGTGTTCTTTATCTATACAGAATCTATGATGTCATGGGATTGGATTATGAGTTTTGATCCACACTGGTTTAGTACATTATTTGGATGGTATGTATTTGCAAGTTTATTTGTGTCTGGTATCACAACAATTGCCTTGATTACGATTTACCTAAAATCAAAAGGGTATATGGAGTTTGTAAATAATAGTCATATTCATGATTTGGCTAAATTTATGTTCGGTATTAGTATTTTCTGGACATACCTTTGGTTCTCACAGTTTATGCTAATCTGGTACTCTAATATTCCTGAAGAGGTTACTTACTTTATTACTCGTATAGAAGATTATAGACTTCCATTCTTTGGTATGTTGGTTATGAACTTTATTTTCCCATTATTGGTGTTAATGAATAGTGATTTCAAACGAGTAAACTGGTTTGTTGTAATGGCTGGTATAGTTATCCTTTGTGGTCATTATATAGATGTGTATAATATGGTAATGCCTGCAACTGTTGGTGAATCCTGGTTTATTGGTATAAGCGAAATAAGTGCAGTGTTATTGTTCTTAGGATTATTCTTATTTGTTGTGTTTAGAGCACTTACAAAAGCTCCATTATTAGCAAAAGGAAATCCATATTTAGAGGAAAGTAAACATTTCCATTATTAAAATTGAATTGTAAAAAAAGAAGATAGATAAAAATGACTGTATTCTTAACCATAGTAGTTATAGCGCTTTTCGGAATCACATTGTGGCAAATGTCAAAGATTTTGAAATTGTCTCAATTGAAAGACGCAGATAATTCTCAAGTAGCAAATGATAAGGATAATAATTTGCACGGTAAGCTAATGCTTGCGTTTGTAATCTTTATGTACTTATTAACCATATATTGTTTCGTACAGTATCATACCTTTTTCCTTCCAGAATCAGCTTCTGAACATGGAGTGGATTATGATCAATTGATGATGATCTCTATGGTGCTTATTTTTATAGTACAATTCCTTACACAAGGATTATTACACTTCTTCGCATATAAGTATAGAGGAAAAGAAGGTAATAAAGCATTGTTCTTTGCAGATAACGATAAATTAGAGTTTATCTGGACAATCATTCCTGTTATTGTATTAGCCGGACTAATCATTTATGGATTATTTACCTGGACAGATATCATGAATATAGATGAAGAAGAAGGTGATCCTCTAATTGTAGAATTGTATGCCTACCAATTTGATTGGAGAGCAAGATACTCTGGAGAAGATAATGTATTAGGAAAAGCTAATGTACGCTATATTGAAGGAATCAATACATTGGGTATCGATGCTTCTGATAGTTACAGCAAAGATGATAAGGTAACTACTGAATTACACTTACCTGTAAACAGAAAAGTTATTTTCAAAATGAGATCTCAGGATATTCTACACTCTGCATATATGCCTTTCTTTAGAGCGCAGATGAATGTAGTTCCTGGTATGATAACTGAGTTTTCGTATACACCAACTATGACTTCAGAAGAAATGAAGAATAGTGAATTTATGGTAGAAAAAGTAGCTACGATAAACAAGATCAGAAAAGAAAAGAGTAAAAAGTTAGTTGCTGCAGGTGATGAAGCTTTAGAAACTTATGAATTTGAATACTATCTTTTATGTAATAAGATTTGTGGAGTTTCGCATTACAATATGCAAATGAAAATTGTTGTGGAATCTGAAGAGGATTATGAAGCCTGGTTGAAAACTCAACAGACTTTTGGAGAACAATTATCAGCGCAAGCAAGCAACTAGAAGAAAAAGAAAAATTAATATATTATATTAAAAAAGAAATAGCGTTATGTCAGCAACTCAAGGAGATAACCACGATCACGATCACGACGATCACGGACATCATAAAGAGACTTTTATTACCAAATACATTTTTAGTCAGGATCATAAAATGATCTCTAAGCAGTACTTGATTACTGGTTTGATTATGGGTATTATTGGTATTGCAATGTCTATCTTGTTTAGAATGCAATTAGCATGGCCTGATCATAAATTTACCATATACGAAATATTTTTAGGTAAGTTTGGTGAGGATGGAGTTATGGATCCAAGTATTTATTTGGCTCTTGTAACAATCCATGGTACTATTATGGTATTTTTTGTGCTTACAGCTGGTCTAAGTGGTACGTTTAGTAATTTGCTTATTCCATTGCAGATCGGAGCTCGTGATATGGCATCGGGGTTCTTAAATATGATTTCATACTGGTTATTTTTCTTAAGTAGTGTGATTATGGTATTGTCGTTATTTGCCGAGGCTGGTCCTGCATCTGCCGGGTGGACAATTTATCCTCCCTTAAGTGCATTACCACAAGCAATAGGCGGTTCTGGAACGGGTATGACATTATGGTTAGTTTCTATGGCAATATTTATTGCATCATCGCTACTTGGTTCGTTAAATTATGTAGTAACGGTAATTAACCTACGTACCAAAGGAATGTCTATGACAAGAATGCCATTAACAATCTGGGCATTTTTTGTAACGGCTATTATCGGTATTGTTTCTTTCCCGGTATTATTATCAGCAGCATTACTACTGATAATGGATAGAGGTTTTGGTACTTCGTTTTATCTAAGTGATATATACATCCAGGGTGAAGTATTACATAATCAAGGAGGATCACCGGTACTTTTTGAACACTTATTCTGGTTCTTAGGACATCCAGAGGTATATATTGTATTATTACCTGCATTAGGAATAACTTCAGAGATTATAGCTACGAATTCACGTAAACCTATCTTTGGATATAGAGCGATGGTTGCTTCAATTTTGGCAATTGCGTTTTTATCTACAATTGTATGGGGTCACCATATGTTTATCTCCGGGATGAATCCATTCCTTGGATCGGTATTTACATTTACGACTTTATTAATTGCAATACCGTCAGCGGTAAAAGCATTTAATTATATCACCACCTTATGGAAAGGTAACTTGCAGCTTAATCCTGCCATGTTGTTTTCTATAGGATTGGTGTCTACATTCATTACAGGTGGTCTTACAGGAATTATCCTTGGTGATAGTACATTAGATATTAACGTTCATGATACGTATTTTGTAGTAGCGCATTTCCACTTGGTGATGGGTATCTCTGCACTATATGGTTTATTTGCCGGAGTATATCATTGGTTCCCTAAGATGTATGGTAAAATGATGAATAAGAATTTAGGGTATATTCATTTCTGGGTAACAGCAGTAGGAGCATATGGGGTATTCTTCCCAATGCATTTCATCGGTATGGCGGGATTACCACGTCGTTACTATACGAACTCTAATTTCCCATATTTTGATGATTTAGCAGATACCAATGTGTTGATTACTGTTTTTGCATTGATTACAGCAGCAGCACAGCTAGTATTCTTATATAACTTTATAAGTTCTATTTTCTACGGAAAGAAAGCTACGCAAAACCCTTGGAGATCTAATACTATGGAGTGGACTACTCCAGTAGAGCATATGCACGGTAACTGGCCAGGGGCGATACCACACGTGTACAGATGGCCTTATGATTATAGTAAGACCAACGAAAATGGCGAGTACGTAATCGCAGGACAAGATTTCGTTTCGCAGATTACACCATTACAAGACGGAGAAGAAGAAATGCATCACTAAAATCGATGTTCAAAATATACGAAAGGCCTTTTCACTAGTGGAAAGGCTTTTCTTTTTATTTCGAATGAATTCACTAATAAAATAAAATTATGCTTAAAAATATATTTGCATTATTGCTAGTAATATTATTATTATCTAATTGCAATAAAGATGATGAAAATATTCCATTGCCAGATACTGTGTCTATTCAAATATTAAATTATGATATTGATGATTCAAGTGTATTAATTAAAGGGTCTGAGGTGAGTAATGGTCTTGAAGGTAAATGGATATTAATTGATGGTGATTTTGGCAGTTTTACTGATATCAATGAGTCTCTCACTACGTTCAAAGGTGCTTTATTCGAAGATTACAAGATAAAATGGAGTATAACCAATGGAACGGAGGAAATATCTACTGAAAAATCATTTAATATAGGTGGTAATTTTAATCTTATACAACTAGTAAATCAAGGTGTTGAAATAGCTGAATTATTAAATGAATTTACAATTCAGCAGCTTACAAATGCAGGAGTCA
This sequence comes from uncultured Aquimarina sp., assembly GCA_947500545.1. Lineage (GTDB taxonomy): Bacteria > Bacteroidota > Bacteroidia > Flavobacteriales > Flavobacteriaceae > Aquimarina. The sequence goes on from CANMSO010000002.1 coordinate 318,551, forward strand.
CAATTAATCAACTCATAGATGCTGGTGTTACTGTCCAGGAATTAATTGATGCTGGACTTCCATTAAACGATATTGTAAACTCAGGAATATCATCGTTACAATTAATTGAATTAGGAGTTTCAAAAGATGATTTAGTTGCTTCAAATATTATTGTTCAAATACCGGGTACTACTTTGTATATTCTTAATTACTTTTACGAAAAATTCGATTATAGTAGCGCTATCACATTTTGTGACAACTTAACTATAGGGGATTTGAATAATTGGTATCTTCCTACGCTTAATGATTTAAGAACAATATATAATATACGAGATCAAGTTTTACTAGAATATACCGATGAGGACTATTGGTCTTCTACATTTTCTCATAATGGAACAGATGAAAACGGAACCAACGCTAATTATCTTACCAAAAATATGAAAGATGGATTTGAATCTACATTCTATGGTTTCGAAAAAAGAATAATCCCTGTAATTCAATTATAAAAGAACAGATAATCTTGGTATGGTGTCATAGTTGCTAATTTTATAAGTTTAATAAGAAAAAAATAGCACAATTAATCGATTGGTTCAGGTGTGCATAACTTGCTCCAATTCGTATATTTGGTGTTAGTAGGAATGATGCAGTAAACAAAGAGAAAAATGAAAAAAATAAAACTTTTAACACTTTTGTTAATTTTGAGCTTTAGTAGCTGTAAAAATGATGATGACATTTCTATAATAATCACAAAGGATACTATATCTGGATTTGTGCAAAAAGGACCTTTTATTAATGGAACTACTATTATCATTTCAGAACTTGATGAATCAATAAACCAAACAGGTAATGTTTTTAACACACAAATTTCAGATAATACAGGGAGTTTTGAAATAAAAAACCTGAAACTAAATTCTCCTTTTGTACAATTTCAGGCAAATGGGTTTTATTTCGATGAAGTGATAGGTGAAAAGTCTGGCAATCCTCTCACCCTTTTCGCACTTTCTGACCTTTCTAAGAAAGATCGGATAAATGTGAATGTTTTAACCCACCTTGAGAAAGGGAGAGTGGAGTTCTTGGTTAATGAAGGTATAGAGTTTAGCCAAGCAAAAGATTCTGCACAGCAAGAACTGTTGTTGGCATTTGGAATTGACCAACCAAGTATTCGAGATTCAGAAGATTTAGATATAGCACTCAATTCATTTGACAATGCAATTTTGATTGCAGTTTCTGTTATCCTTCAATCCAAAAACTCTGTTTCAGATTTAACTGAACTGCTAGCCAATATAAATAGCGATTTCAGACAAGATGGTGTTCTTAATAGCGAGTCAATTAAATCCAAAATATATAATAATACTCAAATGCTTAATCTTGAGGAAATAAGAGTGAATTTGGAAAACAGATATAATGAACTTGGATTAAATGCTAATATTCCGGATTTTGAATCAATTGTTGAACAATATTTAACTACTCAAAACCCTTTTGATATTGGTATTAATGTTTCCAATGTGTCTTGCAAAGGACTTAGCAATGGTTCCATTGATATCAATGTAAATGGCGCAACCGAACCAATAACTTATCTGTGGTCAAGAGTTTACGAACCTAATATTCCGCCTGATGAACAACCATATATTACAGCAACAACAGAGTATATCGACTCGGTTCCGGTTGGAAATTATACTGTTACAATCTCAGATGCAAATGGCTATATAATCAAAAAGAATATTCAGGTTACTGAACCTGAAGAGCTACGAATTACGAGCCTAATAAAACACGTGTCAGATAATCAAGAAGCAGATGGAAGTGTAGATCTAGCCATATATGGAGGTACTCCTCCCTATTCTATAGAATGGTCAAATGGGTCTACTTCTGCAAGTATCGAATCCATTGGGGTTGGAGAATTGAGCGTTTCTATAACAGATTCCAATAACTGTGTTTTGGAAAGGGACTTCTGGATTTATAAAATATTTACTGATAGTAGAGACGGCAACGAATATAAAACGATTAGACTTGGTTCCCAGACTTGGTTTGCAGAAAATATTCGTTCATTAGTCGATTCAGAAAATAATCCTATTACTAGATTCTGTCCTATTGATTGTGATGAAAATGGAGGGTTTTACACTTATAATAGTGCTAAATCTATTTGCCCTCAGGGTTGGAGACTACCAAGTGACTTTGACTGGCGGGTTTTGGAAAATCATCTAGGAATGACTGCAGAAGAACGCCTAGTTTATGGTTACTGGCGTGGTACAAATCAAGGAAACCAATTAACAATTGGAGGTTCATCAAAGATGGAAATTGCCATATTAGGGTATGGAGTTTTGGAAAATGATGAATTGACATTCTATAGTCCAACCGGAGGCGTTTATAATGCTAGGGGAACAGTATTCTATTGGTCACCTACAGAGAACGACTATGCTCTCGATCTTGATGATCCAACTTCCAGAAAATTTAATGTAAATCAAGCAAACATTTGGAGAGGGGCAAGCCCAGGCAATGTAACCTGTGTTAGATGTATAAAGGAGTAATGAGCTACTCTAACATTAGATAAAATGAATGCACTTATGTTCTTAATTAAAACTGAAGAGCCAAAACAAAAAAATATGCTCTGACAAATCAAGATGTCATAAACAGTAATTGTTCTAACTAACGTTAAGTAAGTTGGCGATCAATTCTAGGGTTATAGTATATTTGCAAAGACTCAAAGATTTAAAAAAACATAAAGTCAGAATAGAAAATATCAGTGGTTGGTTAGAATTACGCTCTACTAGGATACATATTTGTGACATTCCTGAATATTTTGAAATAAGAAAGAATGAAAAAAATAAATTTATTGATATTACTTGTAGCAATGTGCTTTGCTGGCTGTAATGAAGATGAAGATGGTGTGCAATTATTAGTTATTGAACCCAAGATATCAGATCTAACTTGTAAAGATGCTAAAAATGGTGCCATTGAGCTAATTATAAAGCAAGGAAACCCTCAATCGTATAAATGGTCTAACGGAGCTACAACGAAAAATGTCGAAAATTTACCTGCTGGAACTTATTCCGTAACGGTAAAAGATGAAAACGATTATTTAATATTAAAGGAAAATTTAAAAGTTCAGGAACCAAATAAATTAAAGATTGATTTTGAGATAAATCATAATAATGAAATAGGTGAACAAAATGGAAGTATTAGTCCTGTTATTACCGGGGGTACGCCTCCTTATGCTATTGAATGGTCAAATGGGGTTATAACTGAAGAAATACAAAATTTAGGAAAGGGCACATATACAATAAAAGTTACCGATTCAAACAATTGTAATGTCATTCAAGATGTTAATGTATTTGAACCTGTTAACCTTACTTTTGATGTATCAACAAATCATTTATGTTATGAACCTTTAGGTACAATTGATATGACTATATCCGGAGGGGAATCACCTTATAACATTAGATGGTCAAACAACTCAACTACTGAAGATTTATCAGAACTATATGGAGGGGTCTATTCTGTAACAGTTACCGATCAACTGGGTTATGAAACTACAGAATCAGTTGAAATCATTCAGCCAGAAGAGCTAAAGCTTTTTTATCTAGAAACCGCGGGACCTTGTCAAATTAGATTAGGAATATCTGGAGGAACTCCTCCATATGAACCTGCAGATCCAATAATGACATATAGGGAAGGAGATAATTATCTTTGGGTGGAAGATACTAATGGTTGTCGTACAAATTTTCATTATTTCTGGATAAGTTCAGTTCCTGGTGGTGGGATTTGTGACTAGTATTATGAATTTTATTTTGTAGAACCTGCTATTTACAAAATAGACTAATATTCAATAAAATATTATTGATAATGGAACACATTAATAAAAAGCATTAAGACGACTTTTTATTTTAGACGTGAACCAGTATAATTCAAAAACATAATTAATCTAGATACAAAGTAATCGGGATCTCTTTTTATTATATTTGTTTTATTCAGAAAACAAAAGAGCCAGGCAGAAGTATATGAACGAAAATCTTAATCCCACAAACGAAAATTTTTCAGGCGAAGAACTTGATATAGAAAGAGCATTAAGACCGCTTGCCTTTGAGGATTTTGCTGGGCAGGATCAAGTGCTCGAAAACCTAAAGATTTTTGTGCAGGCTGCAAACCTTAGAGATGAAGCTTTGGATCACACCCTTTTTCACGGCCCTCCAGGTTTAGGAAAAACTACCTTGGCCCACATCTTAGCTAATGAGTTAAATGTTGGTATAAAAGTCACCTCTGGTCCTGTGTTAGATAAACCAGGTGATTTAGCAGGTCTTTTAACCAATCTCGATGATAGAGATGTGCTTTTTATAGACGAAATTCATCGATTAAGTCCAATAGTAGAAGAATATTTATATTCTGCTATGGAAGATTATAAGATCGATATCATGATCGAAAGTGGACCTAATGCACGTACCGTACAGATTAACTTGAACCCTTTTACCCTAGTTGGAGCTACAACGCGCTCAGGATTACTTACAGCACCTATGAGAGCACGTTTTGGGATCCAGTCAAGATTGCAATACTACACTACAGAGTTATTGTCTACCATTGTAGAACGAAGTGCACATATCCTTAAGGTACCTATTACCATGGAAGCCGCAATCGAGATTGCCGGTAGAAGTAGAGGTACCCCAAGAATCGCAAATGCTTTGTTGCGAAGAGTACGAGATTTTGCGCAAATCAAAGGAAACGGTAATATAGATATAGAAATCTCTAAGTTCGCCTTAAAAGCACTCAATGTAGATGCTCATGGGTTGGATGAAATGGATAATAAAATACTTACCACATTAATCGATAAATTCAAAGGTGGACCCGTTGGGATAACTACATTGGCAACCGCAGTTAGCGAAAGCGCAGAGACTATTGAAGAAGTGTATGAGCCGTTTTTGATTCAACAAGGATTTATCATGCGTACCCCTCGTGGTAGAGAAGTTACCGAAGCTGCCTACAAACATTTGGGGCGTGTAAAAGGAGGAATTCAGGGCGGATTGTTTTAATCTCAATTTAGTTGACTAATACGAATGACATGGGCAATACGATTCCAATAGTTTCTTTTTCTAAAGTGCTTAAAAATGCCAGTCGCATTCTTAAGAATCCATTGCCTTTTCATCACGAGAATTTCGAGAAACACGGAGACATTTTTAGAGTTCAATTGGGTTTTGGACATAGTGTAATATTTACGCGTGATGCGGGTCTGGCTAAGCATACGCTGCAAAAACAACATAGAAACTATCATAAATCTCCGTTACAATCCAAGGATTTAGCCAAATATATTGGTGAAGGATTGTTAACCGCTAATGGTGAAAAATGGTTAAAACAACGACGGTTAATTCAACCGGCATTTCATAAAAAAAAGCTGGAAGAAATTATCGGGACCATCCAAAGTGTAATTAAAGAAGAATTGTCCTTAATCCAACCCGATAAAACTATAAATGTTTTTCCGTTGATGAATGATTTAGCATTTAAGGTAGTGGCAAAGTCGCTATTTAGCTATACAGATACAGGAAATACGATCACACGTCTTCAATTCATAACTCAAGAGGCACAAAAAACATTAATAAAGGAAATAAGACAACCATACAAGCGTTGGTGGTTTCATCTTAGTGGAAAAATAAGGAGCACGCTCAAACTAACGCAAGAAGCTCGTGATATTCTTAATGATATTATCGATGAGCGGAAAAAATCTGATAAGAGTTATAATGACCTGCTGGATATGCTTTTAGAGTCAAGATATGAAGACGGCGGTGCAATGGATAATGAGCAATTAATAGATGAGATCCTCATTCTTTTTACCGCAGGTCATGAGACCACTTCTAATGCATTAACATTTACGCTGTTGTTATTGGCTTTTCATCCGGAAATTCAAGAAAAAGTATATAACGAAGTTTCAGGAAATGAACAAGATTTATCACCAATGGAAAAAGTAGCAAGATGTCAATATACAAAACAATGTATCGAAGAGTCCATGCGATTATATCCACCAGCCTATTTTTCTGATCGCGTAGCAATTAATGATGATCAATATGATGATCTTAGTTTAAAAAAAGGAACAACGATTTTGATTTCGTTTTTCGAAATACATAGGCATAAGAGCAACTGGGTTGACCCCTTGGTATTTAATCCAGATCGATTTGATCCCAGTATTGATAAAAAAGAATATTCTGATTGGTATTTTCCTTTTGGAGCCGGACCCAGAATGTGCATAGGTAATAATTTTGCAATGTCTGAAATGATTTTGGCTGTAAGCGAATTGGTGAAGAAATATAAAATAACTACAGAATTAAAGGAAGTAATGATTAAACCTTTGATCACATTAAAACCTCAATCATCTGGATTGAAGTTTACCAAAAGATAAATTGATCAATGGATTCTCGTGCAAAACATACACAACTTATTAAATCCGAAGCAAAGCGCTTGGGCTTTTTATCTTGTGGTGTTAGTAAAGCAGGATTTTTAGAGGAAGAAGCACCGCGATTAGAAAAATGGTTAAATCAGAATATGCATGGTGAGATGCAGTATATGGAAAACCATTTTGATAAGCGACTGAACCCTACAAAACTTGTTGAAGGGTCTAAAAGTGTAATCTCATTACTACTTAATTATTTTCCTTTACAAAACCAAAAAGATGCTGAAGCTCCCAAAATATCTAAGTATGCTTATGGTACCGATTACCATTTCGTTATTAAGGATAAACTGAAGCAATTATTAAATTTTATTAAGGAAGAAATAGGAGATGTTCATGGTCGTGCTTTTGTAGATTCTGCTCCCGTTCTGGACAAAGCCTGGGCCGCGAAAAGTGGTTTGGGATGGATCGGAAAAAATAGTAACCTTCTTACTCAGCAAGTAGGCTCTTTTTATTTTATAGCAGAGTTAATTGTAGATTTAGAATTAGAATATGACACCCCGGTTACTGATCATTGTGGGACCTGTACAGCATGTATAGATGCATGCCCAACACAAGCAATTGTAGACCCTTATGTAGTAGATGGTAGTAAGTGTATATCATATTTCACGATAGAATTAAAACAAGAAATCCCTAATAGTTACAAAGGGCAATTTGATAACTGGATGTTTGGCTGTGATATTTGCCAGGATGTATGTCCTTGGAATCGTTTTTCAAAACCACATAATGAACCTCTTTTTAATCCAAAACCAGAGCTTTTAGAAATGTCTAAAAAAGATTGGGAAGAGATTACTCAGGAAGTGTTTTCCAAGGTTTTTCAGAAATCGGCGGTAAAAAGAACAAAATTTGCAGGGTTAAATAGGAATATTAGGTTTTTGAATGACTAATGTCTTTTTTGTTGAAAATTTCATAATACAAACGTTTGCACACATAGTTTTAACTTTTTTAGTTTGTAAAATATCAATCATTTTACAATAATCTTGTATATTCGATAAGTTTTTTAACAAAAAAATAGAGTTTTTAAAGTCTTACCCCAAATCCTTTACTTTAAAAGCAAATTGTCCTTGGATTAGCATAAACACTTCACACATGAATGCATTATCGTATATTGACATTACCGTTATCGTAGTTTATTTGATAGGAATCATTATCTACGGAATATCAAAATCAAAAAGAGGAAGTTCAGAAGATTATTTTTTAGGAGGTCGAACAATGACCTGGCCTATTGTTGGTATCGCATTGTTTTCGGCAAATATATCAAGTTCAACTTTGGTTGGGTTAGCATCAGATGCATATCAAACTAATATTAATGTCTATAACTACGAATGGTTTGCTGTAGTGGTTTTGATATTTTTTGCAATATTTTTTCTACCTTTTTACTTAAGATCCGGGGTTTATACAATGCCAGAGTTTTTAGAAAGGCGATATGATAGCAGATCTAGATACTACTTCTCGTTTATTACTGTAGTAGGTAATATTTTGGTAGATACTGCAGCAGGATTATACGTTGGTAAAATTGTTTTAACATTATTGTTTCCTTCACTAGATTCTACACTTATTTTGATAATTCTTGCGGTTGCAGCAGCAGCATATACAATACCCGGAGGTTTGAACTCTGTTATTCAAACAGAAGTAATACAGGCCATATTATTGATTCTAGGCTCGTGTTTGCTTACATATTTTGCATTTGATCAATTAGGAGGTGGGTGGTCAGGAATGATGGCAAAGTTAGATGCGATGTTATCTGCCGGTGAAGTTAACTTTGGTGATCGTGCTGTAGAAGGAAAATTTATACCCAAGGATTCTGGCGAAGTATTTAGTCTTGTACGACCTAGTAATGATGAATTTATGCCATGGTGGGGGTTATTAACAGGGGTTCCGTTATTAGGGTTTTATTTTTGGGCAAATAATCAGTTTATGGTACAACGTGTTCTTGGAGCAAAGGATTTAAATCATGGAAGATGGGGTGCGCTTTTTGCCGGGCTATTAAAATTACCAGTGATTTTTATTATGGTAGTGCCAGGAGTTCTAGCACTTCTTTTATTTAGTACTTTAGATATCACAGGGCTTAATTATGAGTTGACAAATGGTGAGATTTGTAATAACCTGGCCGATTGTCCAAACTTAACGTATCCTGTTTTATTATTTCAGTTATTACCTGTAGGTGTTTTGGGATTAGTGGTTGCAGGGCTTATGGCTGCAATGATGTCTTCCGTTTCTGCAACATTTAATTCGGCATCAACATTAGTGACCATGGATTTTGTTAAGCAACTCAGACCTGAGATGACCAGTAAACAATTGGTAAAAGTCGGTCAGATCACAACAGTTATTTTGGTGGTTTTGGCTATTTCATGGGTGCCATTTATAGAAAGTGTAAGTGATTCGCTTTGGACATATTTACAATTGGTTATAGCCTACACATGCCCTCCTGCGGTTTCCACTTTTGTTTTAGGGTTGTTTTGGAAAAGAGCCAATGGGACCGGGTCCATCGTAAGTTTATTAACTGGTTTTTCACTGGCAATTTTAATGATATTATCACAGACTTTTGATTGGGTTCCTGAAGTGAATGAGCTACATTTCTTAGCAAAAGCTACTTGGCTATTCGTAATCTGTGTTTTGATTCATGTGGTAGTGAGTTTGGTCACAAAACCACAATCAGATCAGCAGATAAAAGAATATACGTACAAGAAAGAGATGTTTGCAGAAGAATCAAAAGAACTTACTGGACTTGTTTGGTATAAGAACTATAGAATCTTATCTGTTTTATTACTAATTTTAACTACAATTGTAGTAGGGTTCTTTTGGTAAAAAAATATAAGGTATGAATAAGGAAGGTTTTACATTCAGACATCTAGTTTTTAGTATGATCTTGCTTGTCTGTTTTGGATGTAGACAAGACGGCGAAAATGAAAATTTAAGCCCCACAGTTATAATTGAAAAACTGACCAAACAGGAAGATACTGATGGGGATAAAAAAATAACAATTGAGGATAAGGGTCCAAAGAAATTTGTGTTCGTAGATAAGAAAGGAAAGCCTCATAGTATTGAGGGAACATATCAGTTGTCAAATCTTTTACAGGAATTGGCTATTGCCGAAAGTATTAATGCAATTTCGATAGACAGAATCACAGAGGCACCTTCAGATCGTATTTCGAGACTTATAAAGACACGGTTTTGGGATAATCTTACTAGATCTATAGACAAAAAAGGATTAACCCAAGTATTAAAGGATACCAAATCTGATACAGATACACTTCGATTATATATTCCATATAATGATAAAGAAGCGGTGGTGTATTTTCAATCTTTAGAAACCAAAATTCAAAAGTTAAAAGTCATTACCCTTCCAAAGGAGATCACACCAGCATATGTAAAGACACTCAATACAAGACCAGGTATTTTAAACTTGGCGCATACCAAGCAAGAAGGTAATTATAAGGGTACTCCGTTTGTAGTTCCAGGTGGAAGATTTAATGAAATGTATGGCTGGGATAGTTACTTTGAATCTATAGGGTTATTGATTGATGGTAAAGCGGATTTAGCAATGGCTATGGCAGATAATTTTGGATACCAAATCAAGCACTATGGTAAAATATTAAATGCTAACAGAAGCTATTACCTAACAAGAACACAGCCTCCTTTTTTTAGTTCATTACTAAAAGAAATTTATCTTGATAATCCAGAGATTTCAAAAGAATGGCTTTCAAATAATCTAAAAATGGTTATAAAAGAGTACGAAACTGTTTGGATGCAACAAGATGTTCGTTTAACAAGTACAGGTTTAAATCGTTTTTATGGTGAAGGTATTGGTATGCCTCCAGAAACTGAAGATGGGCATTTCGACTTTATATTAACCCAGTATGCAGATAAACATGAACTTTCGCTTCAAAAATTCAAAGAAAAATATAAGAGCGGAGAAGTGTTAGATGAAGAATTGGATGTGTACTTTACTCATGACCGATCTATGCGAGAAAGTGGTCATGATACTTCAAACCGTTTGGATGATGTTTGTGCAGACTTAAATACAGTGGGCCTAAATAGTTTGCTTTATAAGTATGAAACAGATATAGCGTATTTGATCAAAAATGTGTTTAATGACGATTTTGCTATAGGTGAAATAAACTACAGTTCTAAATCTTGGATAGCAAAAGCTGAAAAAAGAAAGAAATTAATAAATCGATTAATGTGGAATCGGGAAAAAGGATCTTTTTATGATTATAATTTTGTGACCAAGAAACAAGTGCAAATAGAATCAGCTACGAATTTCTATCCGTTATGGGCAGGAGTTTGCACCAAAGACCAAGCATCTTCTTTGGTAAAAAAAATGTTTGAAAAGCTTGTGCAAAAAGGAGGTGTCTCCGGAACATCTAATATTGCAAATATTGGTGGTGCAAATGGTCCGCAACGCCAATGGGATTATCCAAATGGCTGGGCTCCTCATCAAATGCTTATTTGGAGAGGGCTGGATGAGTATGGATACGAAACGGAAACTCAAGAACTAGTATATAGATGGTTATGGATGATTACCAAAAACGCAGTAAATTATAATGGTACAATTCCAGAAAAGTATGATGTAGTTAGGTGTACACACAAGGTATATGCAGAGTATGGTAACGTGGGTACTGAGTTTGATTATATCACACCCAGTGGTTTTGGATGGATGAATGCTTCATATCAATTGGGATTAGGTTTTTTAAATAAAGAGCTTAGGACTAAATTAAATCAATTGGTTGATCCTGATGATATTTTCAAAAAAAAGGATTTATAATTGTATAATTAGCAATAGATCTGTTAAAAAAATAACTTCTTTTTCCTATTCTTGATTTTTTGGAAGATAACTTACTATTAATTTCTGCATCTCAAGCAGACTTGTAACTTTGTATTGCACATTTATTTTGATTTAGTATGAGTATTGAAAGTAAAAGACGAGAGGCGCTGATCTATCATGCAAAGCCTACCCCCGGTAAAATAAAAGTCGTTCCTACCAAAAAATATGCAACTCAAAGAGATTTGTCTTTGGCATATTCTCCCGGTGTTGCAGAACCTTGTTTAGAAATAGAAAAGGAAAAGGCAAATGTTTATAAATATACCGCTAAAGGAAATTTGGTAGCAGTAATATCAAATGGAACCGCAGTTTTAGGACTAGGAGACATTGGTCCAGAAGCGTCAAAACCAGTTATGGAGGGTAAAGGATTGCTCTTTAAAATCTTTGCAGATATTGATGTTTTTGATATTGAAGTGGATACAAAAGATGTTGATGCATTTATTGAAACAGTAAAAAATATAGCTCCTACATTTGGAGGGATAAATTTAGAAGATATTAAAGCTCCTGAAGCATTTGAGATCGAAAGAAGATTAAAAGAAGAGCTTGATATTCCTGTAATGCATGATGACCAGCACGGTACGGCAATTATTTCTGCCGCGGCTTTGCTTAATGCTCTAGAAATTGCAGATAAAAAAATTGAAGAAGTAAAAATCGTAGTAAGTGGTGCAGGTGCTGCTGCGGTTTCTTGTACGCGTCTATATAAAGCATTTGGTGCAAAAGCAAAAAATATTGTAATGACCGATAGTAAGGGTGTGATCAAAAAAGATCGTGATAACCTTACTGCTGAAAAAGCCGAATTTGCCACAGACCGCGATCTAAATGAATTAGAAGATGCAATGAAGGATGCAGATGTGTTTATTGGCTTATCCATGGCTAACCTTGTAACACAGGAGATGTTAGTTTCTATGGCAGATGATCCTATTGTTTTTGCTATGGCAAATCCTGATCCCGAAATAAAGTATGACCTTGCTATAAAAGCTCGTAAAGACGTAATTATGGCAACTGGTAGAAGTGATCATCCTAATCAGGTAAATAATGTATTAGGTTTCCCATTTATTTTTAGAGGAGCAATGGATGTAAGAGCCACGGGAATTAATGAAGAAATGAAAATGGCCGCGGTAAAGGCATTAGCAGAGCTTGCAAAAGAACCTGTTCCTGAGCAAGTTAATATTGCTTATGGTGAAACCCGCCTTAATTTTGGTCGGGAATATATAATTCCTAAACCATTTGATCCCAGATTAATTGCCAAAGTACCACCGGCAGTTGCAAAAGCTGCCATAGAAAGCGGGGTAGCTACAGAGCCAATTACCGATTGGGAAAAGTATGAAGATGAATTGCTTGAGCGAATGGGTAATGACAATAAATTGGTAAGGCTATTATTAGATAGAGCACGTATCAATCCTAAAAGAGTTATTTTTGCCGAAGGAGATCACTTAGATGTTTTAAAAGCAGCGCAGACCGTAAAAGAAGAAGGTATTGCAATTCCAATTTTATTAGGGAGAAAAGATGTAATTCTAGAGTTAATGAAAGAGATTGATTTTGATCCTGCCGGAATCGAAATTATTGATCCTAAAGCGGATGAAGAATGTGAGCGAAAAAATGGATATGCCAAAAAGTATTGGGAGAATAATAAAAGACAAGGAATTACTCTGTATGATGCCGAACGTTTATTGAGGGAGCGTAATTATTTTGCTGCAATGATGGTGAATGAAGGAGATGCAGATGCCTTACTTTCTGGATATTCAAGAAGTTATCCTACTGTAGTAAAACCCATGTTGGACCTAATTGGTTTAGCCAAAGGAGCTACACGAATAGCCACCATGAATGTAATGATGACCGATAGAGGACCTTTGTTTATTAGTGATACCTCAATAAATATAGATCCTTCTTCAAAAGAACTTGCTAAAATTGCACAGATGACAGCCAGGACGGTAGAGATGTTTGGTATTGAACCCGTGGTAGCTATGGTTTCATATGCAAACTTTGGATCATCAAAGCATCAATCTGCAGCTAAAGTACAGGATGCAGTGGCATATTTACATCGTTATTACCCTAATTTGATTGTAGATGGTGGATTACAAATGAATTTTGCGCTGAACAGGAAAATGCGAAAAGATAAATTTCCGTTTTCTAAACTTAATGGAAAAAAAGTAAATACACTTGTATTTCCAAGTTTAGATTCAGCAAATAGTAACTATAAACTATTAAGCGAGCTTAATAATTCAGAATCTATTGGTCCAATTATGATGGGAATGAGTAAGCCAGTACATATTCTTCAATTAGGAGCAAGTGTAGAAGAAATGATCAATATGGCAGCAGTAGCAGTTATAGATGCACAAGAAAAAGAAAAAAGAGAATTGTCATTGCTTTCTAAGAACATTTAGTCAAGAAGATTTGTTACGATAAAGTATAATAGAAAACAAGCAAACAAGAATAAGCTTTAAAATAACATTTTTAAAGCTTATTTTTTTATCCCATTTATATAGTAGAATTTTATTACATTTGGTTGCTTAACATCAACTTAGTAAATGATCACACATATTAAGGGGAGGCTTGTAGAAAAAAATCCAACTGATGTTGTAATAGATTGTGGAGGCGTGGGGTATATTTTGCATATCTCATTGCATACTTTTTCTTTAATTCCAGAAGGAGAGTCTTTGCAATTATATACACATCTTCAGGTTAAAGAAGACTCCCATACCTTATTTGGTTTTGTAGAAAAATCCGAAAGAGAGATTTTTAGGCTTTTAATTTCCGTTTCCGGAATTGGAGCAAGTACGGCTAGAACCATGTTGTCATCATTACATCCTAATCAAATCAAAGAAGCAATTGCTACAAATGACGTGGCTACCATCCAATCCATTAAGGGAATTGGTGCTAAAACTGCACAACGTGTTATTATTGATCTTAAGGATAAAATACTTAAAGTTTATAATATCGACGAAGTTTCAGTCTCACAAAGCAATACTAATAAAGATGAAGCGTTATCAGCATTAGAAACTCTTGGATTTAACAGAAAGTTGGCAGAAAAAGCTATTGACAGAGTTCTTAAACAAACCCCCAAAGAAACAGTAGAAAATATTATTAAACAGGCACTAAAAAATTTATAAAAACATTGGGTCCTTCAAATTATTTAAACTTTAGTTTTTTTAGAATATTAGTATGTTTGATAACACTTTATAGCGGGGTGTTACATAGCCAGGAAAACGAAACCGTTCGTGATTCTACAAGTACTACATTTTCTTTAGGTGAAATCTCATTACCAGATCCAAATAGTATTGTAACCAAATATGAATATGATCCGATCACCAATCGATATATCTATCGAGAGATGTTGGGTGATTTCAATGTTAGGTATCCGCTGTTTTTGACTCCTAACGAGTTTGAAGCTTTAGTAGAAGAAGAACAAAGAAGAGCATATTTCAAAGAAAAGATTGAAGCCTTTAGTGGAAAAAAAGATGGAAGCGAGGAGAAACGAAAGAATTTACTCCCCATTTTTTATGTTAAATCAGGTTTTTTTGAATCCGTTTTTGGCGGAAATGAAATCGAGATTATCCCACAGGGTTCTGTAGAAATGGACCTTGGGTTGTTGTATACCAAGCAAGATAATCCTGCTTTTTCGCCTAGAAACAGAAGTAACTTTACTTTTGATTTTGATCAAAGAATCAGTTTGAGTTTGTTAGGTAAAATAGGAACAAGATTACAGGTTACTGCAAATTATGATACAGAGTCTACTTTCGACTTTCAGAATCAATTAAAGCTCGAGTACACTCCAACAGAAGACGATATTATACAAAGTATAGAGGTGGGTAATGTTAGTATGCCTTTAAATAGCTCTTTAATTCAGGGTGCGCAAAGCCTTTTTGGAGTTAAAATGGGACTTCAATTTGGTCGAACTACTGTTACTGGGGTGTTTTCTGAACAACGATCCGAAACCAGATCTGTAAATGTCCAAGGAGGCGGTACGGTTGAAGATTTTGAGCTTTTTGCATTGGATTATGATGAAAATAGGCACTTCTTTCTTGCTCATTATTTTAGAGATAATTACGATAAGACATTACAGAACTATCCGTTTATTAATAACAACATTCAAATTACCAGATTAGAAGTTTGGGTTACCAATAGGGCTACAAGTGCACAAACACTTACCAATGCTCGTAATATTGTAGCGCTGCAGGATCTTGGAGAATCAGATGTTTCGGGTAATTTTACATTACCACCTGGTTTGTTTAACCCTGGAGCGGGATCTTTTCCAGATAATACAAATAATGATCTTGATCCGTCTGCTATAGGCCCTGCAGGTCCTGTTACAGATGCAGTAAGACAAGTCTCTACGGTGCAACAAGGATTTACCGGTCAATTATCTGGATTTAATGAAGGATTTGATTATGCAATTCTTGAAAATGCCAGAAAACTAAGTCCTAGTGAATACAATTTAAATACACAATTAGGTTATATTTCTTTAAGTCAACGATTAAATAATGACGAAGTATTGGCGGTTGCTTTTCAATATACGGCCGGAGGTAGAGTTTATCAGGTAGGAGAGTTTGCAAATGATGGTGTAGACGCAACAATTGGTAATAATACGGGTAACGATGTAGATGATATAGGAGCAAGTCAAAGTTTGGTAGTTAAAATGCTTAAGAGTCCGATTATTAATGTCAATCTTCCGATATGGGACTTAATGATGAAAAACATCTACAGTACGGGAGCGTTTAGGCTTGAACAAAATGATTTTAGACTAAACATTTTATACTCAAACCCATCTCCTGTTAATTTCATAACGGCTGTAGATGAAAATGCTTTGGCTTTACCAGATGATGTTGATGAAACTACCTTGCTTAAAGTTTTTAATCTTGATCGTCTTAACCCTAACAGTGATCCTGTAGACGGGGGAGATGGTTTCTTTGATTATGTGCCCGGGGTTACTATTGATAGCGAAAACGGGCGAATTATATTTACCACAATAGAGCCTTTTGGACAGCATTTATTTAATAAACTGGATAACGATGCTATTACAAATCCAGATGATTACAATGATACTTCTGTTAATCTTGATCGATATAATATTAATCAAAGACAATATGTATTTCGTGATCTGTATACGCAAACAAAAGTTATTGCAGAACAGAGATCTGCAGATAAAAACTACTTTCAATTAAAAGGTAGATATAAATCATCTGGTCAGGATGGGATTCCTCTTGGAGCATTCAATGTTCCTCAAGGTTCTGTAACTGTAACTGCCGGAGGAAGAGTGTTACAGGAAGGTGTAGATTATACAGTAAACTATCAATTAGGAAGAGTAAATATTCTTGATGAAGCTTTACTTTCTTCTAATACGCCGATCCAGGTTTCAACAGAAAATAACGCAGTTTTTGGTCAACAAACCAAACGCTTTACCGGGTTAAATATTGAACATAAATTTAGTGATGATTTTATTATAGGAGGGACATATTTAAACCTGAACGAGAGGCCTATTACACAAAAGTCGAGTTATGATTTTGAACCAATAAATAATACTATTCTAGGTTTTAATCTTAGCTACTCGAAAGAGGTGCCTTTTTTAACCAGAATGGTTAATAAATTACCTAATATTGATACAGATGTCCCTTCAAATGTGTCAGTTAGAGCTGAAGCAGCCTATCTTATTGCAGGTGCGCCAAAAGGTGCGGATTTTGATGGCGAAGTAACTACATATATTGACGATTTTGAAGGTGCGCAAACCAGAGTAGATATTAGTTCACCTTTATCTTGGGAGCTGTCTAGTGTTCCGGTAGGGTTTGATGAAAATGCAAGTGATCCAGACGATATTGCTACCAATCCTAATTCTACACTTTCAACAGGATATAAACGAGCAAAATTATCATGGTATTCTATCGATCCAATCTTTTATAGTAGCAATAGACCAAGTGGGATTTCCGAACAAGATTTGTTTAGCAATGCTACCAGAAGGGTGTTTATTGATGAGATTTTTCCTGATACTGATATAGTGCAAGGGCAAACATTGGCCTTGTTTACGCTTGACCTTAATTATGACCCTGGTACGAGGGGGCAATACAATTTTAATCCGGCATATGCAGATGTTAACCCCTCACCGAACACTCCAGATCCAAGAGATAATTTTGCTGGGATTACCAGACAGCTAACATCTACTAATTTTGAGCAATCTAATGTTGAGTTTATAGAGTTTTGGTTATTAGATCCATTTGCTTACGATGATGTTGATAACCCAGGAGGTACAATAGTTTTTAACTTGGGTAATATAAGCGAAGATGTTCTGAAAGATGGTAGAAAACAATATGAAAACGGACTTCCTGAAGTTCCTGAAAACACTTTTTCTGCTACAAATTATAGATCTCAAGTCCCTCAAAATCAATCTCTTATTTATGCTTTTGATTCTGAAGGAGAAGCGAGAACAAATCAAGATGTTGGATTTGATGGGTTGAACGATGAGCAGGAAGCTGCGCAATATGGGCCCTTAGGTTTTACAGGAGATGATCCTGCAGGTGATAATTATACGTATTTCCTTCAGGCTCAAGGAAACGATGTGGTGGCAAGGTATAGGGATTATAATGGAACTCAAGGAAATTCGCCTACCACGGTAACTAATGATGATCGAGGAAATACAACTTTTCCAACAGCAGAAGATGTGAATAGGGATAATACAATGAATACTATAGATAGTTATTTTGAGTATGAAATCCCGATTTTTAGAGGTATGGATGTTGGTAATGATGGACAAACTGGTTATATATCTGATGTTATTGATGAACCTGTAACAGTTTCAGGTCAACCGCTGAATGCACGATGGGTAAGATTTAAAGTGCCAATTACAATTCCAGATAACCCAGCGACTCAACAGCAAGATGGTTATGTGTCAATTAATGGAGCTTCAGATTTTAGATCTATTAGATTTATGAGAATGTATCTTACCGGTTTTTCTCAGCCTACCTTATTACGATTTGGAAATTTGGATTTGGTAAGAGGTGATTACAGAAGATACGTTGTAGAAGGTAATTCAACTAATGATCCTACAAGTGGGATAAATATAACTCGAGGAGGAGATGTAGTAGTGACTTCGGTGAGTGAAGAAGAAACGCCAAATTATACCACACCACCGGGAGTAGTTAGAGAACAATTAAACAATAACAATAATATTATTAGAGAAGATGAGAGATCTCTAGCACTCTCTGTTACAGATCTTCCAAATGATGACGCAAGAGGAGTGTATAAAAACTTCAATGTAGATATGCGTCAGTATGAGAATCTTGAGTTGTTTTTGCATGCAGAGAACTTGCCCGGCCAACCAGGAATTGACGACGGGGATCTAACTGCATTTATAAGAATGGGGAATGATTTTACCAATAATTTCTATCAAATAGAGTTGCCTCTAGCTGTTTCTGATAGAACTATCCAGAACCCTTCTGCAAGTCAAGCTTGGCCAGATGTGAATAGGTTAAATTTAAGTTTGGATTTATTGCAGAAAATTAAGTCTACAATTATTGGAATTAATTCAGGAACAGGTGGTCTTGATACAAGTCAACTGGTTTACTTTGATTCGAACGGTGAAAACCCAACAAATAGTCCAGCTCCTAATACTAATCTTGGTAATTTAAGACTTGGGATTAAAGGAAATCCTAGTTTTGGTGATGTTAGAGTGATGATGGTAGGTGTTAAGAATCAAAGTGGTGAAACTCAATCTGGAACCGTTTGGTTTAATGAAATGCGCCTTAGTGATCTTAAAAATCAGGGTGGATGGGCAGCTGTTGGTAGTATGGATGCTAATATTGCTGATTTTGCAAATGTAAGTGCTTCGGGTAGAATTAGTACTATTGGTTTTGGAGGAATAGAGCAGGGTCCTAATGAAAGAAGTAGGGAGGATATAAAACAATACGACTTAACTACTAATGTTAATTTAGGACAACTCTTGCCAAAAAAATGGGGGGTCCAAATTCCATTTAATTATAGCCGTGGAGAGGAATTAATAACTCCGCAATTTGATCCTCAATTTCAGGATCTGGAACTTCAAGATTTGTTGGATAATGAAACAACAGCAGAAGGAAAAGAACGAAGAGAAAGGCAATCTACAGATTATACAAAAAGACAAAGTTTTAATGTTATTGGATTGCGTAAAGAAAGAACTGGTGATGCAAAACCAATGCCTTATGATATAGAAAACCTTACGTTTTCAGGAACATATAATCAAACGGATCATCGTGATTTTGAAATAGAAAGATCACTAGATCAAAGTGTGCGATTAGGCGGAACATATGATTTTACTTTTCAGCCAAAAGAAATAGAACCTTTCAAAAAAATCAAACTTCTTGGTAAGAGTAAGTATTTTGATCTATTAAAGGATTTTAATTTCAATTTGCTTCCTACAAGTGTATCTGTAAATTCTAATATCAATAGACAATACAATGAACAGGTGTTTAGAGATATTACTGCAGAAGAAGGTAGTTTAGCTTTACCTACCTTGTTTCAACGTAACTTTCTTTTTGATTGGCAATTTGGAGTTAACTATAACTTAACCAAGTCATTAAATTTTAGTTTCACATCTGCAAATAATCGTATCGTTAAGAATTTTATTGATGAAGAAGATAACAGTGTAGATGATACTATTGGGATTTGGAGTGGTTTGCTTGATGTGGGAGATCCTAATACACATAATCAACAACTTCAGGTTAATTATGAAATTCCTTTTAATAAAATACCATTGTTTAAGTTTATGAGAGCAACATATACTTATAATACCGATTTTCAATGGGTTAAAGGAAGTGAGGCGCTAAAAACATTAGATGATATTCCAGATTTAGGGAATACTGTTCAGAATTCTAACGTACATTCTATAAACGGTTCTTTAGATATGAATACCCTTTATAAATATGTAGGATTGACTAAGAAAAAACCAGGTAGACTTACATCAAAGAAAAATAAAGATTCAAAAAGTAAAGAAAACGAAGGCCCAAAATTAGAACCTAAAAATGCCTCAAAAGGAAAAGCCAAAAAACCTAAAAGTAAGTTAACTACAGGAGATAAAGTCTTTAATTCGCTTATTGGGTTGGTTACCGCTGTAAAAAAGGTAAATGTAAATTATCAGGAAGATAACGGGATTTTATTACCGGGTTATGTTAGAGAGCCAGGCTTTGTTGGAACTCTAAAACCAACTTTAGGGTTTACTTTTGGTAGTCAGGCAGAAATTAGAGACATTGCTGCTCGTAATGGCTGGCTTACTTTGTATCAAGAGTTTAACGAACAATATCAAGAAGTTGAAGGTAGGCAACTTAATGTTCAGGCATCTTTAGGGCTATTGAAAGATCTCAAAATAGATATAAGTGCAAATAGAAACTATTCAGAAACGTATACCGAAAATTATATTGCTGACCCTACTAATCTAGAGCAACCTTATACATCGCTAACACCAAATACCTATGGTAATTTCACTATTTCTACACTGCTTATTAATACCGCATTTAAGAAAAGTGATCAGTTTAGTTCGGAAGCCTTTGATGAGTTTAGAGAAAACAGACAGGTTATTGCAGATCGTTTGGCTACAGAGTTCTATGGGGTTAACCCAGAAGACTTACCTCGAAGCCCGGAGGTAGAACCTAATGGTTATAGTTACCCAGTTGGATTTGGTAAAACAAATCAAGCTGTATTGTTGCCAGCCTTTTTGGCGGCGTACTCCGGATCAGACCCTACTAATGTTAAGAAAGGAGCTTTTAGAGATGTTCCGTTACCAAATTGGGATATTAAGTATACTGGTTTAATGAATCTTAAATGGTTTAGAAAACGTTTTAAACGATTTTCTGTAGCGCATGGGTACCGAGCGAATTACACAATTAATCAGTTTCAAACTAATTTAGAATTTCAAAGCCGAGATGATGTAGATGAATCAGGTAACTTTAGAAATCCTTTATTGTACTCTAATGTAAATCTTACAGAGCAGTTTAGCCCATTAGTTCGATTTGATATGGAGATGAAAAACTCAATCAAGATCCTGGCAGAATGGAAAAAAGATAGAGCATTATCCCTAAGTTTTGATAATAATTTGCTTACAGAGATTCAAGGTAATGAGTATATAATTGGTCTAGGGTATAGATTAAAAGGGTTGACTTTTGGGACTAGAATAGGAGGTAGAAAAAAAGTAATAAAAAGTGACCTTAACTTAAGGGCTGATATCTCTTTGCGCCAAAACGAGACATTAATCAGATATCTGGATCTGGAAAATACTCAGGTTACAGCTGGACAAGATATTTATGGGTTAAAATTTACAGCAGATTATGCTTTGAGTCAGAACTTAACTGCGTTATTCTTTTATGATCATACGTTTTCTGAGTATTCTATTTCTACAGCATTTCCTCAAACGACAATTAGAGGAGGATTTACGCTGAGGTATAATTTTGGGAATTAAGATTTTTATATCTATAATACCGGAAATAATGATTACAGTACTTTTTTGATAATTTTTTGTCTGGTTTTCTCAAAATCTGACAAAATAGAATTATTTTCGTCTTCAAAATAATAAAACTCATAAATACTTTTTTCGGATGAATATTCCTTCAGAATTAAAATACACCAAGGATCACGAATGGATCAAAATTGATGGAGATATAGCTACGGTTGGTATTACCGATTTTGCTCAGGGTGAATTGGGAGATATCGTATATGTAGAAGTAGAAACAGTAGGAGAAGAACTAGAACAAGAAGAAGTTTTTGGAACCGTAGAGGCGGTAAAAACTGTTTCTGATTTGTTTCTACCATTAACTGGGGAGATTGTTGAATTCAATGAGACCCTTGAAAGTGATCCTGAATTGGTGAATAGTGACCCGTATGGAGAAGGCTGGATGGTGAAGATCAAGATTTCTGACGCCTCACAAATAGATGATTTATTATCAGCCGATGGTTATAAAGAGATTATTGGAGCGTAAAACTCTGTTTGTTCTAGTACTTTTGTATACTGGTTTAATAACCTGGGCTTCTTTAGCGAGGCTTGTGCTTCCGGTTAAGGTTAATGTACAAGGAGGAGATAAAGTGGGTCATTTGATTGCTTATTTTATATTCACTATAGTTTGGTTTACTTTTTTCTTTTTTAGAGACAGAAATGATGTATATTTTAATCAAAGTTTGATTAAAGCATCCGCAATATGTTTTTTTTATGGAATTTTAATGGAGCTGTTACAAACTTTATTAACGAGTTACAGAAGTTCAGAATGGTATGATGTTCTGGCAAACACAAGTGGTATAATTTTTGCAGTATTTTTCCTGAAAGTATTTGAGAATAAATTAGTTAGAATTAATAAAATGAGGCTCTCTGTAAATTGAACAAATACGTTACCACTGGTTTTTGTTTCAATAGTATAACGGGATAAAAGTTAAAAAACATATTTTTTGTTTTACATTTTTGTCTTTAATTGGAAATTACAAAAGAAATTAGCTATTTTAGCAATCCTATAACGCAATAAAATTATGGAACCAAAGAAAAATCCTAAAGCAGATTTAACTAGAAGAAGCTCCTTATTCCTTCAATTAGGGCTTGTTGTAGTTCTTTTTATAACATGGCAAGCTATAGAGTGGAAAACCTATGATAGAAGTAATATTGATATAGGTCAGGTTAATCTTGATGAGTTGGAAGAAGAAGATGTTCCTATTACACAGAACCTTAATACACCACCTCCACCTCCACCACCTCCTCCTGCTCCGGAAATTATTGACGTAGTAGAAGATGAAGAAGAGGTAGAAGAAACAATTATTGAGTCTACTGAAACCAATCAAGAAGAAGAGATTGTAGAGGTAGAAGAGGTAGAAGATGTTGAAGATGAAGAAGAGATTGCTGATGTACCATTTGCAGTAATTGAAAATGTACCGGTTTTTCCTGGTTGTGAAAACGCAGGAAATAATGCTGCCAAAAAGAAGTGTATGAGTGAAAAGGTTAAGAAATTTGTTAACCGTAAATTTAATACAGAACTTGGGAGTGAACTTGGTCTTTCTGGTGTAAATAGAATCTATGTTAGATTTAAAATTGACAGAAGTGGTAATATCGTAGGTGTTCAGGCTAGAGGGCCGCACCCAAGACTAGAAAAAGAAGCACAGAGAGTTGTTGGGTTATTACCAAAAATGACTCCAGGGAAACAAAGAGGAAAAGCAGTAGGTGTACTATACTCATTACCAATTGTATTCCAGGTGCAAGACTAATAAAAAATACTTTTTTATATCAGAATCCCGTCACAGTTATGTAGACGGGATTCTTTTTTGGTATGCTTGTTGATTCAGTTTTAGTTGTAACGTTAAAACTAAATATTATGAGTAACAAGCATGATGCTAATGTACGAAAAAGTACATTGGTAAACTTTCAGATTGGACTTGTGGCAAGTCTATTATTCACTTATTTGATGTTTGAAGTATATACAACAGAGCCTGTTATGTATACAGCAAGTAGTCCAGAATTTCCTGTAGAGGAAACTTTTACCTGGAACGAGGTGTTTACAGTGTATAAGGAACCGGTAAAAGAAGTGATTGCAGAAAAGCACACAAAGCCTGTAGTAGACCCTCAAGATTTTCAAGTTGTTGATAATGGCAAGGTGATTGAAAAGGTTAAGAATGAGTTTAAAAATTTACTCCCTGCAGAATCAGAACCAATTAATCCGAATATTCTTCCGGATGATCCTGATGAAGATCCAGTAGAAGTGCCTTTTATAGCTGTAGAGTCAGTACCTGTTTTCCCAGGCTGTGAAAAGTTGGCGACTAATAGAGAGAAGGCAGTTTGTTTTTCTGAAAAAGTGGGTAGAATAGTGTCTAGAAAATTTAATACTGGTTTGGGAGAGCGATATGGTTTGACCGGTTTACAAAGGATTTATGCTCAATTTAATGTTGATGCCGATGGGGTGATCACTAATATCCAGATAAGAGCTCCTCATCCTAAATTACAAGAAGAGGCAGAGCGGGTTATTAATTTGTTCCCGCAAATGACGCCAGGTAAACAAAGAGGGGAACCTGTTATTGTAAAGTACAATTTGCCAATTATGTTTAAAATACAAGACTAACTAAAAGCCCGGTGATTTTTGATTACTGGGCTTTTTGAAATTGTTTCATATTACATTACTTAGTAAGACTGGTGTATATGGTTTTTCGCATTTGTTCAGGATTGATATATCCACTACCATAGCCTTTTGAATCATATTTTGCGGTCAGCGAGTTGTTTTTTATAACTTGGTCTTCAGATTTACCATTGTCAATCTCTTTCTGAATAGCTGTCGAGATTTCTTTCAGCATTCCCAAGAAGGATTCAAGATCTTTTTTTGTTGCGAGCTTTCCGTGTCCGGGTATGATTTTGGTGGCGTCATTTGCAATTAATAATGCTTTTTCAGAAGCTTTTATGTATCCTTTGATGCTTCCGCCTGATTTCAGGTCAATATATGGATAGCGACCATTAAAAAATGTATCTCCCATGTGCAGTACATTTCCATTTAGAAAATACACCATGGTGTCTCCATCAGTATGTGCGTTATGTACATGAAATGCTTTAATATTCTCATGTTTAAAATATAATTGTAGCCCTTCGTCAAAAGTAATTACGGGTAATGAAGCAGGAATAACACTTCCTTTTCCTTTTTGCTTACTTTCCATTCTGGATCTCACGTTTTTCTGAGCAAAAATAGTAGCACCCTGATTAGCCATGTTTTTATTACCTCCCGTATGATCGCCATGAAAATGTGTGTTGATAACCATAGTTACTGGCATGTCACTAATCGTTTTTAGATTGGTAAGAATTTTGCTAGATAACCTTGCAAATTGATCATCTATTATGAATAGCCCTTTTTCATTTTTAAAGACACCAATATTGCCTCCTTGACCGGTTAACATGTAGATGTTTTTTGATAAAGAATCAATCTGAATATTTACTTCTTTCTTTTGTGCGTTCAAGTGGAGCGAAAAGATTGATAAACTTAGGATAAGCAGCTTCTTCATTTGTGTGAATGTTTTTAATTCGATTTGTCGAATTGAAAGTACAAAAATTACTTGTTGATAGTTATTTGATTATCAGAATGTTCTGATACGATGTAGTGTTTTGTTTAGATTTTCTTGGGGTAAATGGTTAGTAAAGTTGTTAAAAGGTGAATTATAAGCGGTTATATGTTGTCTAAAATTCTTTTAAGACATATCTTTGCACCACTTTTAAAAAAGCTATTTAGAAAACGTGCAAAATTTGAGCGTGACCCAAGTCAATACTGCAAAAGTCTCTGTTGTTCAGGATTTTAAAGAAATCACAAAAATGCGTTTGGCATTAAGTGTAGTTTTCTCTTCTATTGCAGGATATTTATTGGGAGTAGATACAGTTTCCTGGAGTACACTTTTACTTCTTGCTATAGGTGGGTATTTCATGGTTGGTGCTTCAAATGCCTTCAATCAAATTATTGAAAGAGATTTGGATAAATTGATGGATCGCACAAAGAATAGACCAATCCCATCCGGAAGAATGTCTGTAAACACAGCTTTCGCAATTGCTACACTTTTTACTATTTCAGGAATAACGGTACTGTATATTATTAACCCCCAAACCGCTATGTTTGGAGCAATCTCTATATTTATATATGTGAGCTTGTATACGCCTTTAAAGACTAAGACTCCACTATCCGTTTTTGTGGGAGCAATCCCCGGAGCTATCCCTTTTATGTTGGGGTGGGTTGCAGCTACAGATAATTTTGGAATAGAACCAGGAACTTTATTTATGGTACAGTTTTTCTGGCAATTCCCCCATTTTTGGGCGATAGGTTGGTTTTTATATGATGATTATAAAAAAGGAGGTTTTTTTATGCTTCCTACCGGAAAAAGAGACCAAGGTACTGCTGTACAGGTTATGATTTATACGATATGGACTATTGTGACATCTCTAATACCTGTTTTTGGTGTTACAGGGGAGCTTTATCTTACTCCGGTTTCAGGAGTAATCATTTTGGCTCTAGGGTTAATTTTACTAAGATCTGCAATTCGTCTATATAAGATTAGAGATGCAAAAACTGCAAAACAATTAATGCTTATGAGTGTTTTGTATATTACCCTATTGCAAATTATTTATGTTGCAGATAAATTTATTAGAGTATGGATTTAACACAAGGGACAACCCAAGAAAAAATTAAGAGATCAAAAAAGACCATGATGTGGTTTGCAATGGTGAGTATGGCAATGGTGTTTGCGGGACTTACTAGTGCATATGTGGTAAGTAAAGGCAGAAAAGACTGGACTACAGATCTTGTTTTCCCTCGGGCATTTGTGTATAGTATTTTGGTAATTATTGCGAGCAGTATTACATTTTATCTGGTAAAAAAGGCAATTGAAAAAGAGAATAGAAAGGCGGCCACAATTTTATTACTTGCTACTCTTGGGTTAGGAGGGTTGTTTATATTTCTTCAGTTTGAAGGTTTTTCTGATATTGTTAATCAAGGATATCATTTTACAGGTCCGACATCAAATATTGTTTCAACATTTATGTTTATCATAGTAGTTACACACTTGGTGCATATATTTGGTGGAATTATAGTTCTTTTAGTTGTAATTTATAATCATTTTAAACAAAAA
Source organism: uncultured Aquimarina sp. (assembly GCA_947500545.1). Taxonomy (GTDB): domain Bacteria; phylum Bacteroidota; class Bacteroidia; order Flavobacteriales; family Flavobacteriaceae; genus Aquimarina. The sequence continues at coordinate 345,355 of CANMSO010000002.1, forward strand.
TATAAAACGGGTCAAACCTTAGGGTTAGAACTAGGTGCTATGTATTGGCATTTTGTTGATTTTCTGTGGGTTTATCTCTTTTTGTTTTTATATTTCGTAAAATAACATCATTATTTGATTTGACGATGGAAAAACGAATCATTTGCGGTATTTACAGATAACGTAATTAAAAAATAAAATTGAGCAGGTGAAATGATAAAATTGATTATTTTTGTGGAAAATTTAACAATACCAAATTCTTTATATGGAAACAACTGTTACTAAAACAGGTACAGAGGATAAAACTTGGGGAGGTGGTAATCAACCTCTCAAGGTGAGTTATGGTAAGATGATGATGTGGTTCTTTATCCTTTCGGATGCGCTTACATTCTCAGGTTTTCTTGCCGCCTATGGTTTTTCAAGATTTAAATTTATTGATTCATGGCCAATAGCAGATGAAGTGTTTAATCACTTTCCGTTTTTACATGGTGTAGATGCGCCTATGTATTATGTGGCTTTGATGACCTTTATATTAATATTTTCTTCTGTGACTATGGTGCTAGCTGTAGATGCTGGTCATCATATGAAACAGAAAAAAGTAATTATCTACATGTTTTGGACCATAATAGGTGGTGCTATTTTCGTAGGTTCTCAAGCTTGGGAATGGAAAAACTTTATCAAAGGAGAATATGGAGCGGTTGAAACAAGAGGCGGTCAAATATTGCAATTTGTCGATACAGAAGGTCACAGAGTAGCTTTAAACGAAATAGCAATTGTTGATACTCACGGAGATAGAACCCAGCATGAAGAGAAAAACGGAATCTGGTATGAAAAAGAAGCTACGCTTCCTTCTTATACTATGGATGAGATAAAAGCCGGTTTTACTAAACGCAACGATCTATTGATAAGAACGCAAACACTTACTGAAGAAGGTGAGAAAACAATTTTATCAAGAGCAGAATCCTTAAAAAGATTAAATGCCGATGCCATTGGTGTTGTTGAAGGAGCTAATTTGGTGCATAATGAATATGGTACTCCTTTGTTTGCAAATTTCTTTTTCTTCATTACTGGTTTTCATGGTTTTCACGTATTCTCAGGTGTAATTATTAATATCATCATCTTTATTAATGTGATTCTAGGTACCTATGAAAGAAGAAAGAATTACGAAATGGTAGAGAAAGTTGGTTTATACTGGCACTTTGTAGATTTGGTATGGGTATTTGTATTTACATTCTTTTACCTGGTTTAATAAAAATAAAGTAGTTATATAATAATATGGCACACGATACAGCACATCACGAATCGAATATAGGTAGAATCTGGAAGGTATTTTTTATCCTTTCGGTTATTACAATAGTTGAAGTAATTTTAGGTATTATAAAACCTGCATTCTTAGTTGAAACAACTTTGATTAGCATGAAATTACTGAACTGGATTTTCATTATACTTACTATATGGAAAGCGTATTACATTACATGGGCTTTTATGCATATGGAAGGAGAAACAAAAGGGTTAAGAAGGTCGGTAGTTTGGACTGCAATTTTTCTTATCTCCTATTTGATTTTTATACTTCTTACAGAAGGAGATTATATATATGAGGTATTTAAAGGAGGGTATAAAGCCTGGGACTTTTAACCCTTTAGATATATAAGTTAAAAGCATTGTAAAAAGACGGTTTTTTAAGCCGTCTTTTTCTATTTTTGTACGCGATTTATAATAGGTTTATTAAGTTTTTGTATGAAAAACAAAATTCATTTATAAATGAAAAAATTTCTTGTTTTAGGTATCTTATTTGTATTACCACTGGTAGCATATTTGTTCTTTGCTTCTGGCGTTCATAATTTTGCTAAACTACCTGTCTTGAATGATACAGTTGGTAATCTTGAGAGTTTTGAGAATCTTACAGGGCAAAATATTACTTTCCAAAGTAAAATTACAGTGCTTGGTTTTTTAGGAAAAAACATATATAATAAACAAGGAAATGCATTTAACCTAAATCAAAAGATTTACAAAAAAAATCATGGGTTTCAGGATTTCCAGTTTGTCATGATATTGCCATATGGTAGTGAAGAGGCTTCAAAAGAGCTTTTGAACGAGTTAGATGATATTACAGATGTGTCTGAATGGAAATTTATGTTCGGCACACCAGAACAGATTAAAATACTATTTGAAAGCCTTAATGTTTCGCACAAGTTAGATGATAATCTATCTACCAATTATGTATATATTATAGATAAGGATGGTAGTTTAAGAGGTCGTGACGGCACTTTGAAAGAGAACGAACAGAAAGTAGATGGCTATGATGCAAGTTCTGTAGCCGATCTGGCAAATATTATGAATGATGATATTAAAGTAATCTTGGCAGAATATCGCTTGGCACTAAAAAAATATAAAGCAGATCGTAAAGAGAAATAGTAATGAAAAAATATTCATACGTAGGTATATCGTTTATTATATTAATATTTGGAATCATTTTTATACCAAAGATTGTTAATAGGGTGAAAAACACCTCTGTGGTTAAAAATGACAGAATGAGCGCAAATAATCCCATTGCAAATGAAAAACTTTCTTATATAAAGATCAATGGGGAACCAAAAAAAGTGCCCGAGTTCGCATTTCTGGATCAGGATAGCATATTGATCACTAATCATGATTATAGGGGAAAAGTATATGTAGCAGAGTTTTTCTTTACAAGCTGCCCTACAATTTGTCCAAAAATGAATAGAAATCTTGTGTACTTGCAAAATGAACTAAAGGATTTTGAAAATTTTGGGATGGCTTCTTTCACTATAAACCCTAAGTTTGATACGCCAAGAAGACTTAAAAAATATGCTGAAAACTATAAGGTGACAAACCCTGATTGGCACTTTCTAACAGGTGATAGAGAAGATATTTATGATTTGGCGAATGCAGGTTTTAATATTTATGCAGCAGAGAATCCCGATGTACCTGGCGGTTTTGAACATAATGGTTATTTTGCTTTAATTGATCAGGATGGGTATATCAGATCACGATACGATGCATCTGGAAATCCTATTATTTATTATAGAGGAACAATTGGAGTTGATCAGAAAATCGATGAAAACGGAGAAGAGGAACAGATCACAATTTTACTTGAAGACATTAAAAAACTTTTGAAGAAAAATGAGTAATACTTCTGCAATAGAAAAAAAGTATAATAAATGGATTGTTATTTTGTCGATAACTATTCCTGTCGTAGTGGGCGCATTGTTTGGGGTTAATTTAAGAAGACTTGGTTTTGATGTAGAACCACTTACTTTTCTGCCACCGATTTATGCATCTATTAATGCTTTGACAGCTGTTATTTTACTTGCAGCGTTATGGGCAATAAAGAATAAGAAGATAAAATTGCATGAAAAGTTAATGAAGACTGCAATTTTATGTTCCGTTTTATTTTTAATAATGTATGTTTCATATCATATGACAAGCGATTCTACCAAGTTTGGAGGAGAAGGAGTTGTGCGATATGTATATTACTTCATTCTGATTACTCATATTGTATTGTCCATAATAATAATTCCTTTTGTATTAATTACCTATGTACGGGCTTTGGCTCAAAGATTTGATATGCATAAAAAGATTGCAAGAATAACATTTCCGATTTGGCTATATGTTGCAATCTCTGGCGTGATAGTATATATAATGATATCACCTTATTATAGTTAAATATATATCTTGCTAACTTTTCTAAAGCAGCACTAATGAAAACCAAAATAGTATTCATATCGATATTGGTGTTATTATTTTCCCTTCCTGCCGAAGCACAATGTGCTATGTGTAGGGCGGTTTTAGAAAGTGAAGAAGGGCAAGAGACAGCAAAAGGAATTAATAATGGTATTGTATACCTTATGATTATACCATATGTATTAATCGCTGTTGTGGGCTATTTCATCTACAGAAATAAAAAGAAACCAGGAAGTCAACAATAGGGTTGGTTGCTAAAAAGTCAACTTTTAACATTTTCATAACAATGTGACATGTAACAAAAATGGTAAGAGGCTAGTCTTATGTATCAAGACTACACTGACCAAAGTAAAATCTCTAGAGGGGAAAACTAGAATATTTGTTAATTTTTTCACATTCTATAGTTAGTGAGTCATAATGTAAATAGGGTATTATTTTTGTGCCCTATGTATCTTAATTAAGCGTTATGATTGAAATTAAAGACTTACATAAATCTTACCAAATGGGGAGTAACTCCCTTCACGTACTTAAAGGAATAGATTTTAGCGTAAAAGATGGCGAATTGGTTGCTATTATGGGATCATCTGGTTCAGGAAAATCAACACTGCTTAATATCTTGGGAATGCTCGACGAAGCGGATAGTGGAAGTTACTTCTTGGATAATGTTCCTATAAAGGAATTAAATGAAACCAAAGCTGCTCAATACCGTAATAAATTTTTAGGATTTGTTTTTCAGTCATTCAATCTTATAAATTATAAAACGGCCCTAGAAAATGTTGCATTACCATTATATTATCAACGTAAAAAACGTAAAGAGAGAACAGAGAAAGCCATGAATTATCTTGGTAAAGTTGGTTTGGCAGAATGGGCAACTCATTTACCAAGTGAACTTTCTGGAGGTCAAAAGCAACGTGTGGCTATTGCTCGCGCTCTGGCTGCCGATCCTAAAGTCTTATTAGCAGATGAACCTACAGGAGCCTTGGATAGTACAACCTCCTATGAAGTTATGGATATCATTCAAGGCATTAATGACGAAGGTAAAACGATATTGGTAGTAACACATGAACCAGATATAGCCAATATGTGTAAACGTATAGTACATCTTAAAGATGGTGTTATTGTTGAAGATAAAAAAGTAGAACAAGTAAGAGCATCTCAATATGTTTGATAGAGACAGATGGCAAGAAATCTTTGAGGCAATAGGAAAGAATAAGTTGCGTACCTTTCTTTCAGGGTTTACTGTGGCCTTAGGAATCCTGATTTTTACAGTTTTGTTGGGGTTGGGTAACGGATTGCTTAATAGTTTTTTAAGCAGTTTTGTAGATGATGCCCAAAATATTATATTTATTAGAGGGGGAAATACATCTAAGGCGTATAAAGGATTTCAGGAGAATAGAAGAATTAGATTTAAAAATGAGGATTTCGAGTTTATTAAAAGTAACTACATCGGAAAAGTAGAATTTGCCACTCCAAGAATTTATCGTAATGCACAAGCAAAATATAAAAAAGAATCCGGTAGTTATAGTATAAGAGCGGTTAATCAAGATCATCAATATCTTGAAAAAACAATAATGATGCAAGGTCGTTATCTTAATGAAGCTGATGTTAGCGATCGAACAAAAAATATCGTTATAGGAAGATTGGTGGAGAAAGATTTGTTCAAAAATGAGAACGCGTTAGGAAAAATGTTAGATGTCGATGGAATACCATATAAAATAGTTGGTGTTTTTCAGGATAGTGGGGGAGATAATGAAGAAAGAATAATCTACATGCCTTATAAAACAGTGCAACTGCTTTTTGGTAATAACGAGTATTTGGATCAAATCAATGTTTCTTATAATATGGCAATGAGCACAGAGCAAGCTATTGCTTTTGCTGATCAGATAGAAGAAGATTTTAAAGAAAGATTCAAAGTTGCACCAGATGATCAAAGTGCAATTCGAGTAAGAAGTTTTGCAGAAGACATTAAAGAGACCATGGTAATTCTTGGAGGAATTTACTTCGTGATTTTTATTGTTGGAATAGGAACATTGATTTCCGGGATTATTGGCATTGGTAATATAATGACATTTAGTATAAAAGAAAGAACCAAGGAGTTAGGAATTAGGAAGGCACTAGGGGCATCACCAAAGTCAATAATAGCAATGGTACTTCAGGAGTCAATGATGATAACATCTATTGCTGGCTATATAGGCCTTATATTGGGGATTTTCGCATTAAAATTGATAGGGAATAATCTGGAAGAATTTTTTATCCTTAACCCCAAAGTAGATACTGGTGTTATCGTAATTGCTACGCTGACGTTAATTTTAGCAGGACTTTTGGCTGGATACATACCAGCAAGAAGAGCAGCTAGGATCAAGCCAATTATTGCATTAAGAGATGAATAAATAATAAAAAGACGGTAGTTATGAAATGAGCCATAATAATTAAGTCGAGAATTGACTAATTGTATTTATTGGCGAATTCCATCTGACAATTGTAAAACAATAAAAAAGTAACAGATGAAATTTATTTTTGAGAAAGATACCTGGCAAGAGATATACGGAGCAATTCGTAAGAATAAAGTAAGAACCATAATTACGGTTATAGGGGTGACTTGGGGCGTATTTCTATTTGTTATTCTTCTTGGAATGGCAAAAGGCCTTGATAATAGCTTTAGAAGTCAATTTAACGATTTTGCTACCAATACAATGTTTGTTTGGGGGCAGCAGACAAGTATTCCTAATGGAGGTTTCAAAAGGGGACGAAGAATGCAACTTACATTAGATGATGTTGCTGCTTTAGAATCCAAGGTAGATGATATAGAGTATATCACACCTCGCAATGTTACAGGTCAATGGGGAACCCCTCCAGGTCAATTTGTTCGAGGATCCAAATCTGGTGCCTTTAAGATTTTTGGAGATTATCCAACTATTGATAAAGTATCAAAGAAAAAGATTTTTGACGGAGGAAGATTCATAAATGAAGAAGATATTAAATACGAAAGAAAGGTTTGTGTTATAGGTGAAGATATTTATAAACAATTCTATGATGAAGATGAAGAGGCTGTGGGAGATTTTGTAAGGATTAATGGTATTTATTTTAAAGTCATAGGGGTGTACAAACCAACACAATCAGGATTTGAAGGTGATGACTCTGTTTATTTGCCGTTTACAACCTTTCAAACCATTTTTAATCAAGGTAAGAACATATCCTGGATGGTAATTACCGCCAAGGAAGATAAAAATATAGTGAATACCGAAGCCGATATCAAAACGATGCTTAGGAGGATGCATAACGTTCATCCAGAAGATACACAGGCTTTTGGGAGTTTTAATTTAGGAGAAGAAGTTGCCAAGGTAAATGGCTTCCTTTCGGGAATGAGATTAATAACTTATATCGTAGGAATTGCAACTCTTATAGCGGGCGTTATTGCAATTGGTAACGTTTTATTAATTACGGTAAAGGAACGTACTAGAGAGATCGGGGTTAGAAGGGCATTAGGAGCAACCCCTGCAGAGGTACGAGGTCAAATAATGCTCGAATCAGTGTTGCTTACATTTGTAGCAGGACTAATAGGATTTGTCTTTGGAACATTAGTGCTCTGGGGTATTAATACGGCCATTGGTAACAATGAAGATATTCCCATATTAAATCCAACTGTCGATTTCTTTGCAGTTGTTGGGGCACTATTATCAATAGTTTTGCTGGGGACCATAATAGGTTTAATCCCGGCGCAAAAAGCGGTAAGTATTAAACCTATCGAGGCATTAAGGGAAGAATAAAATAACAATCAAAGTAATATATCAATCAAAATGAAAAAGGTTTTTAAAATTTTATTAGTTGTAGTATTTATAGCTTTACTAGGTTTTTCTGGTAAGTATCTAATAGACTCTAATAGCAAATCACCAATAGTATTTACTACAGAAAATGCATTTAGAACTTCTATAGAAGAGAAAACCGTTGCAACTGGAAAAGTAATCCCAAAGGATGAGGTCGAAATCAAACCTCAGGTCTCAGGAATCATCGAAAAAATATATGTTGAGGAGGGTACTGCAATAAAAACTGGTGATTTAATAGCCAAAGTAAAAGTAGTGCCTAATGAGCAAGCACTAAACAGTGCCAGAGGACGAGTTAAAAATGCAGAAATAAGCTTGGCCAATTCAAAACAAGATTATGACCGTAATAAAGCACTTTTCGATAAAGGTGTAATCGCTACTCAGGATTTTCAAAATGTAAAATTACGCTATGATCAGGCTCAACAGGAGGTGCGTAATGCGGCTAACGATCTACAGATCATTCGTCAGGGATCAACAGGGGGAGCAAAGGCAATTACAAATATTAGATCTTCGGTGGCAGGAACTGTTTTAGAAATTCCGGTTGAAGAAGGAGATCAGGTAATCCAAAGTAATAATTTTAACGATGGAACTACCGTGGCTACAATAGCAGATCTTAATAAAATGATTTTTGAAGGGAAAGTAGATGAGGCAGAAGTAAATAAGCTTAAAATAGAAATGCCGCTTAAGGTTAGTCTAGGGGCAATTAGAGATAAAGAGTTTGATGCAAAACTTAAATTTATAGCTCCAAAAGGTACTGAAGAGCAGGGAGCGGTTCAATTTAAAATAGAAGGAGAAGTTTTTCTTGACGATTCTTATTTCATAAGAGCAGGTTATAGTGCTAATGCTTCAATTGTATTGGATACAAAAAATGATGTTCTTGCAATAAAAGAAGCATTATTGCAATTTGATAGAGAAACAGAAAAGCCTTTTGTAGAAATAAAAACCGGAGATCAAGAGTTTGAAAAACGAGATGTCGAGATAGGTCTTTCAGACGGAATTAATGTCGAAATACTGTCCGGAGTAACTGAAGAAGAGGATATCAAAGTCTGGAATAAAACTGAACCTGTGAAAAAAGAAGGAGAAGAAAACCAAGATTAAGAATAATTAATTAAAATAATAAAAAGCCTGTGTTTGAGGAGATTAGCCTTTGTAACACAGGTTTTTTAAAAATATTTGTAACAACATCGATCAATTATATACATATAGGCATTATGAGAATTAAAATCTTAACTTTATTTATTGCAGTTTTTGGAGTTTTGGGGACTCAGGCGCAAGAAAAGAAATGGACATTGCGCGAATGCGTAGAACATGCTTTAGAGAATAATATTACCATTAAACAATCTGCTCTGGATATTGAGGCTGCAGATATTGGTAGATCAGATGCAATAGGGAACTTTTTACCTACATTAAATGCTTCTGGTTCTAATTTTTGGAGTTCAGGATTGAGTCCAGATCCAATTACAGGTACAAATAGAACATTAACTTTCCGAAGTTCTTCATACCGAGTAGATGTTGGCGTAACTTTGTTCAATGGACTTAGAAATATAAGACAGTTTCAAAGAGCAAAACTTAATCAGTTATTAAGTCAATATAATCTGGGTAAATCCAAAGATGATATTGCATTATTTGTTGCAAACAGTTATTTACAGGTGTTATTGAATAGAGAATCCCTAAAAGTAATAGAGAAGCAACATGAGATTACTTTGGAACAACTAAAGAGAACCAAAGATCTTGTTGATGCTGGTGTTTTGCCTCAAGGAGACCTCCTTGAGATAGAAGCTACTTCTGCCGATGAATTAACACGAATAGTACAAGCAGAAAATGCAGTACAAATATCTTTAATTGGGTTAGCACAAACATTGCTAATCAAGAATTATGAGGATTTTGATATTGCAGAGCAGGAGTATTTGGTTCCTGGAGCAGAAATGTTAAGTCAACCAATAGATCAGGTAATTGCCAAAGCCAGAGAGGCTAGGTACGAAGTGCAAATTGCCGAGCAAAATAAATTAATAGCAGAAAAAGATTTACAAATATCAAGAGGAGCTTATTATCCTACATTATCAGGAGGCTTCAATTATAATACCAGAGAGTCAGGTGCAAGTGCATTTGTTCCAGGAAGTATAGATCCTGATAACCCTACACGTGCAATAGGTTTTGTAGAAGGAACAAATGAAGTAGTTGTAACCCCTAGATTTCTTAATGATCAAGAGATTAGTCCAGATTCTTTTGTAAAACAATTATATACTAATGATGGGATATCCTACGGGCTTTCTGTTTCTGTTCCTGTTTTTAATGGTTTTTCTGCTAAGAATAATGTTAAGAGAAGCAAGATTAATGTTGAAAGAGCCGAGTTTCAGTTAGAACAAGCAGAATTAGATTTAGATAGTAATGTGTATCAAGCGTATTTAGATGCCAAGGGAGCAGCAGAAGCATATGAAGCAGCTTTGGTATCTGTTAAAGCTCAAGAAAGAGCATATGAATATGCTAAAGATCGTTATGATGTAGGGCTTACAAATGCATTTGATTTTAGTCAGTCAAAGTTTAGATTAGAAAACGCCCAGAGTCAAGAGGTGCAAAATAAATTTGATTATATATTTAAGCTAAAAGTGTTAGAACTTTATTTCGGAATAAAGATCGCAGACATAAAATTATAAATAAGTAGCCTTTCTGTTTTTTTTGGCTATTATCAAAAAGATTGTAATTTCATATTACAGAATTAATGTTTAGGTAAGTCATGAATAGAAAAACACTACTTTTTATTTTAGGAATAGTATTACTTTTAATCGTAACCCTTGTTTATGGTAAAAAAGCAGGATGGTTTGGTAAAGATGGAAACTATAAAGAAGTTTCAATAACACAGATTGAAAAGATTGATATTATTGAAACGGTTTCTGCAACGGGGAAAATTCAACCAGAAGTAGAAGTTAAACTATCTTCAGAGGTTTCCGGAGAAATTATTTCATTACCTATAAAAGAAGGGCAACAAGTACAAAAAGGAGACCTTCTGGTACGTATAAATCCTGATATAATCCAGTCTGGATTGAATAGATCACAAGCTGCACTCGAAAATGTAAGGGCGGGACTTCAACAGGCAGAAGCAAGTCTAAAAGAAGCAAAGTTAAACTACGATCGTAATAAGGGATTGTTTGAGAAAGGTGTAATTTCTAAAGCAGAATGGGATGGGGCTGTATCTGCATATGAAGTAGCTGAAGCGGCAAAACAATCTGCTTTCTATAGCGTAAGAAGTGCTCAAGCTACAGTAAATGAAGCCAAGGATAACTTAAATAGGACTACAATTTACGCTCCTATGAGTGGTACAGTCTCTAAATTATCTGTAGAGTTAGGTGAACGTGTTGTTGGGACACAACAAATGGCAGGTACAGAGATTGTGCGTGTGGCCAATCTTAACAATATGGAAGTAGAAGTTGATGTAAACGAGAATGATATTGTTAAAATTTCTATAGGAGATTCTACAATAGTCGAAGTTGATGCATATCTCAAAAAAGAGTTCAAAGGTTTGGTCACAGAAATAGCAAATTCTGCAGAGAGCGCTGTAAGCGCAGATCAAGTGACTAACTTTAAAGTCAAAGTGCGTATTGTTGAAGAATCATATAAGGATTTGATAGAAGGAAAGCCAGAAAATTACTCTCCGTTTCGCCCGGGAATGACTGCTACAGTTGATGTTATTACTGATAAAAGAGAGAAAGTAATAGGCGTACCAATAAGTGCTATCGTAATAAAAAATGACACTTCAAATGTACGTAAAACTAATGCGAAAGATAAATTGGCAGATTCTGACAAAAAATTTGAGTGTGTGTTCATTAAAGATGGTGAGACAGCGAAATTACGAGTTATTGAAACAGGAATCCAGGACGATAGTAATATCGAAATAACAAAAGGCCTAGAGGTCGGCGATGAAGTAATTACGGGGCCTTATAATGTAGTTACCAAGACACTTAAAACTGGTGATAAAGTAATGTCAGAAACAGAAAAAGAGTCTGATAAATAATTTATCTATTTAGGTTATCTTTGCCTAAATTTTTCATAAATGACCTATATTCTTTGTATTGAAACTTCAACAACAAATTGTTCTGTTGCTTTAGCTCAGGATGATAAAGTGATTGTCTTAGAGGAAGATTACGATACAAAATATTCTCATGCAGAGAGATTGCATAATTTTATAGATAAAGCTGTGAAAAAAGCAGGGTTATCTTTGCAAGATCTTTCAGCGGTCTCAGTAAGTAAGGGCCCAGGATCATATACTGGATTAAGAATAGGCGTGTCTGCTGCTAAAGGATTATGTTATGCACTAGATATACCATTAATTTCTGTGCCTACGTTAAATTCACTTGCTTTGCAAATAACGGAATCTAAGGAGAATGATTATATAATTCCTATGATCGATGCCCGAAGAATGGAAGTGTATTCTGCAGTTTTTTCTAGTTCATACAAGGAAATAAGAGAAACCAAAGCCGAGATTTTGGATGAAACTTCATTTTCTGATCTTTTACAAAAAGGCAAAGTATATTTTATAGGTAATGGAGTAGCAAAGTTTTCTGAAATTTGTAAAAATAATAATGCAATTTTTATCCAAAATAAATTGCCATCTGCAAATGAGATGGCAATACATAGCTTTTCTAAGTTCGTAAAAAAGGATTTCGAAGATGTTAGTTATTTTGAACCCTATTACTTAAAAGATTTTGTGACTGGTTAGTGTCCATGTTTTTTAGTGCTTTATATTTGGCAACTAATCTTACCAAATCTTCTTCTTTTTTTAGACGAATCTTTTCTTTTTTGATATATTCTTTTATTTCTTCTTCTTTGTCAGAAAATGTTGATAATATACCTTTTTTGCTCATTGGGAGCTCTAAAATTTCTCCACCTTCTTCCAGGTAAAATTTAGTTTCAGTTTTTATTTTTCCCGTAACGGCACTGCCAGTCATTGGATCCATCTCTTTAGGTTCGGTTATATCGAGATCATATTTTTTATACACCCGGTACATATCGTTTAATTCTAAAAGTATGTAATATCCATTTTTTCTTTTACCATGTTGGTTGTAGAAATTGCAGTAATAATAATACTCATTATTAATCATAGCATACGTAGTAGGAGTTTTAATTACTTCGCGCAATTTACCTCCTTGTTTGTGTTCTAAGGCGTCAGTATGGATATTGTACCTCAGCTTTGTACTATATGTTCCTGATTTTTCATCAATAACATTAGCTTCTTGGTATTCCTTATTAATATAAATAGAACCTGCAAATTTTTCTAGTTCAACCATCCTTTTTGAAGGGTTTCCTATTGATTGTGAAAATTGAGCAGATGAAACTGAGGCGGTCAAAAAAACAAATATATGTAGGATATTTCTCATAATGTTTTGGAGTTTAACAGTAACAATATAGTTAAATATTCGATAAAATGCAAAAAAATAAGTTTTAATGCATTTCTGTAATAGAAGGATGTAGCTATTTTATGCTTTATAATAGCAATACACTGTTCCCTTTTAAGTACGATTATCAATACAGTGAACCGCAAAGAATTGCTTTGGATGAGACATACGATTTTAATTGCCTGTTTATGTTTGGTGCATAAAAAAACCACCTTGTAGGTGGTTTTTATAAATTGTGATAGTTTTTTAACTATTATACCTATTTCTATTAGTTACGGCCTCCTCGACGACTGCTTAAAAGGCTTTGCGAAGGAGTGTTATCAGAACTTTTAAGAGCATTATATCGTGCCACAAGTCTAATTAGGTCTTCTTCTTTTTTCAAACGAATTTTCTCGTTTTTAAAATATTCTTTTAGCTCATTTTCCTTATCACTAAATGCTGCAAGCATATCTTTTTTACTCATTGGTAACTCCATAATCATTCCCGCCTCTTCAAGATAGTATGTTGTAAGCATTCTAAGCTCTCCAGGTTCAGAAATTTGAGTTAATGTGTTTTTTGATGGTTCTTTTATATCAAGAGTAAACCTTTTATAAATTCGATATTTATCATTTAACTCTACTAAAACATAGTACCCATCTCTCTTAAGTCCTCTTTGATTTTTGAAATCACAATAGTAAAAATAATCTCCGTCAATTCTGGCATGAACTGTTGGGCTTTTCTGAATTTCATATAATTTTGAACCTTGACTGTGCTCTAAAGCATCTGTAAAAATATTGTACTTTAATTTAACGTCAAAAGTTCCCGTTTTTTCATCAATAACACTCGATTCTTTATATCGGGCTTTTAAATATAATGATCCATCGTACTCATCAAAAGTACTAACTCTTTCAACAGATTTTAGTAAAATTCTAGGCAATTGAGCGAATAGGGAAGGAGAACCTATTAAAAATAATATAAGTAGTATTTTTCTCATGTTTCTATCGATTTAGGTGAGGTAAAGTTAAATAAACATCGGTTTAAATACAATGAAATGAAAATTTTACGATTATTTTTGCTAATTCTTCAACATAATTACACGAACTATTTGATTATTACGAATAAAAATAGCTTTTTAACATAAAATCCACATAATTTTATTGTGGTAAAACCGTAATTTTTGTAAGATTATGCCTACTCAAACGTTATAATAGGCAAGATTATCGGATTTAAAATATCCATGAGAAGTGAGTTTTAACGATATTTTTTTTGAATTATAATAACTTTTTCTATGATTTAATTCTCTGATAGTAATATTTTGACAGCTTCATCAGTATTTTCTACAGGATATTTACATGCACTGTTTACACATACATAAATCAATGTTTTATCTAGAACAAATCGATGTTTTAATAATGGTCTATTAGAGTCAACTGTACTTCCTGCTAATAACTTGTTGGGGATGTAGATTTTATTGAATTCACTAAGTTTATTTACTACTTGATCACCAACGATAACAATTTCATAAAAGTCGTAAGAAAAATTAAGCATTAAATCCAACCAATTAGAATATCCCGAAGCATAAGATGCTATTTGGGGTTTTATAGTATGTAACATCTGTTCACTTATATTTTTATATCTGGATTCATTGTAATAATGAGATAATAGAAATAAGTTTTTTCCCATTATAGAATTAGATGCGGGAATTACATTGTCACTTGATTCAATGGTACGAGAAATAAGTTTTGGATCCTGATCAGAAGTGAAATAGAATATGTTTTTTTCTTCATCAAAAAAATGATCCAGAGTGTATTCTGTTATTTGTTTTGATAAATCTAGCCATTCATCATTAAATGTATTTTGATAAAGGGTTATGAATGCCTCAATAACCGTCGCATAATCCTCAAGATAACCATTTATAGTACTCTTACTATTTTTATAATTGTGAAATAATGAGAAATCAGTTTTAAGTTGTTTAGTCTTTATAAAGTTTCCGTTTTTAATTGCCGAATCTAAAAAAGTCTTATCCCCAAAAACTCGATAGGCATCCAAATAAGCTTTAAGCATTAACGCATTCCATGAAGTTAGTGTTTTATCATCTAATCTTGGTCTGGATCGTTTTTCACGCTGGAGAAGTAATTCTTTTTTCCATAAGGCAACCTTATTAGTTAACTCATCATAACTAATATTATTTTTTTCACAAAACTCTACATCACTGCGTTTTCTAATTAAAACATAGTTTTCTTTTTCCCAAAAACCATAGGAATTAACATTATAGTAATCTGAAAAGAGGTCATAATCTTTATCCAGAAGTCTTTTAAGTTCTTCTTTTGTCCATACATAATAAGCTCCTTCTTCTAATTCGCCATTCTTGGTGGTGCTATCAGCATCTAAAGACGAATAAAACGCGCCTTCATTATTTGTAAGTTCTCTAGAAACAAAATTTAGTGTTTCGTATACCACATCCTTGTACCAAGGATCTTTTGTGATCAGGTATGCGTCAGAATATAAGCTTACCAATTGAGCATTGTCATAAAGCATTTTTTCAAAATGAGGTACGTGCCATTTTCCATCTGTAGAATATCTTGAGAATCCACCACCAATATGATCATATACTCCGCCATAAGATATTTGCGTTAATGTGTTTTTTACGTAGTCTAATAGTGCTTTATCTTTGGATTGATGAGCGTATCTGAGTAGGAATTGATAATTATTGGGCATCATAAATTTTGGAACTCGTTTTGTTCCTCCTTTCTGGTGGTCAAAATGTTGGCTCCATTCTTTTACAGCTGAAGCGATAAATTCTTTGTTAAAACTTACCTTGTCCGTATTTACTTCAATAATATCAATTGCCTTAATTCCTTCTTCAAGTTTGTTGGCATACTCCAATAATTTTTCAGGTTGTTTTTCGTATAAATTGGAAATTTGTTTTAGTGCATCCACCCAATTTCCTTTTGGGAAGTATGTGCCTCCCCAAACAGGTCTTCCGTCTGGCAATACGACTACATTAAGAGGCCAACCACCACTTCCTGTCATTAGTTGTATGGCATTCATATATACTTGGTCTATATCTGGTCGTTCTTCTCGGTCTACTTTTATGTTGATATAATTAGTATTCATGATTTCTGCAACTTTGGGGTCTTCGAAACTCTCATGTTCCATTACATGACACCAATGACAAGCAGCATATCCTATACTAATAATAATAAGTTTGTTTTCTTTCTTGGCCCGATCTAGGGCTTTTTCCCCCCAAGGCATCCAATTTACGGGGTTATGGGCATGCTGTAGTAAATAAGGGCTGGTTTCATGAATTAGTTCATTAGTATATGTGTGTTCCATTGGTGGTTGATTTTGACTCGTACAAGAAGAAGTTATAATTAATATGACTATGAACCAATATTTCACTTTGTTAGGTTTTAATATTATCTAAAAATATAAAAAGCATCTTAATTTACTTAAGATGCTTTTAAATAGATGTAATAATTTTTTTAATCAATCTGAAAAGAAATTTTAAGGTTTACCCTAAATTCAGCTACCTCATTATCTTTAACTGTAACTTTTTGATCTGATACCCAAGCAGACTTAATGTTTTTAACTGTTTTTCCAGCTTGTTTTATGCCTTTCTTGGTAGCATCATCCCAACCTTTTTCAGAACTTGCTATTACTTCAATAGTTTTAATAATTGCCATTTTGTGATTTTTTAAGTTAAAATTTAAAAGAATCTCTAAGATACGAGATACTTCAGTCTTTTTGAAATAAAAACGGCTAATATTTTAACACTTTTTTCGGTGTAATTAACTTTTTTTCGTTGAACTACCCATTAATGGCTTCTACAGTCGCTACTTTATCTTTTAACATCTCTTTTAACATATTTTCAATACCATTTTTTAAAGTAAAAGTAGAGGACGGACATCCACTACAGGCGCCTTGTAAAATTACCTTTACAGCTTTACTTTCTGGGTCATAAGAATCAAATAATATGTTTCCACCATCACTGGCAACTGCAGGTTTTATATATTCTTCAATGATATTTACAATATCTTTAGAAACATCATCAAGTTTCTCAAAATCATCATCGGCCTGTTTTTCTACCTCGCGTTTAACTACAGCAGCATTGGCAGATAAAACCTCTTTGCCTTGTTCAAGATAACCACGTAAGAACTCTCTTATTTCTAGGGTAATATCATTCCAATCAGCCATGTCGTATTTGCTGATAGAAATATAGTTTTCATCTATGTATACTTCTTTTACAAAAGGAAAATGAAACAACTCTTGCACCAGGGGTGCTTCTTTAGAATCATCTATATTTTTAAATTCATGCCCAGTAGTTACCAATTTTTTATTGGCAACAAATTTTAGTACTGCTGGATTGGGAGTGCTTTCAGCATAAATAGTAATAGGAACCTTTTTGCCAGTTTCAGATTCGATAATTATGGGCTGTCCACTGTTAAGGTAATTTTTAATCTGCTCTGCAACTTCCTCCTGTACATCTTTCCATTCTACAATATCATATTTGTCAATTGCAACAAAATTCTGAGCGATAAATACCCTTTTTACAAAAGGTAAATAAAATAATTGTTGCGCTAAAGGTGAGTTCTTGGCCTGATCTATATTTTCAAATTCATAACTTGTATGTTGAGTCAAGAAGTAATTAGCTTCAAATTTGGTAATGCCAGGATTTGAAGTAGGCTCTATCTTTATTTCAAAATTCTTTTCCATGTGGCAAATTTACTAAAAAGCTACTCGATATCGAATAGCTTTATGGGATACTAACATTTTTTAACTAATTCTACTAAAAAAGGGTAAAGTCTTAGTTTCTGACAAAAATTTATATCTTTGAGACTGTCATTTAATAATAATATATTTTAAAACTAATTAGTGAAGCCCCACAATATAAACTGTTTTTAATAGTTTACATTAAATTCACAAATTCTATTTAGCCCCATAAAAGATAGAGCCACGATGAACTTAAAAACAATTTATGTAATATCCTTACTGTTGCTTTCCCGATTTGTCTTTTCGCAAGAAGGAATTCCTGTATATGCAGATTATCTTTCGGATAATCTTTATTTGGTGCATCCTGCAATGGCGGGTGCTGCAAATGCTAATAAAATTAGACTTACTGCCAGAAAACAATGGTTTGACGTGGATAATGCACCTAATACCCAATCAGCAAATATTAATTTTAGAACTGGGGAGAAAGTAGGGTTAGGAGGAATTGTTTATAAAGATGAAAATGGTAGATTTTCTCAGACAGGGGTATATTTAACTTTTGCCTACCATCTTTTATTTTCAAGAGATAGAACAGATCTAAATATGCTTTCTTTTGGATTGAGTACTGGGATTATTCAGTCTAATGCTGATTTAAGAGGGTTATTTGATATAACAGATTTTGATCCTCTTCTTGTGCCAAATCAAGTGAAAAAATTCGGTTATTTCAATATGGATGTTGGTATGTCTTATAATTATTTAGAATGGTATGCACATTTTACAGTAAAAAATATATTACCAACCGCTAGAGATATTTTTGACCAGTCAGACCCAGCTGTAGCACCAATTAGAGAATCAAGTAATCAACGTAGATATATAGCTTCTTTTGGCCGGGTATTTAGTTTTAGTGGAGGGCCATGGAGTTTTGAGCCTTCTGTAATGTATCAGGCAACAGACGAAACTCAGGAAAGTACTATTGATGTTAACGGGAAAGTGTATAGAGATCTTAATGAAGTTACTACATTATGGGGTGGTTTGTCCTATAGACGTAGTCTAGATGGAGCAGAATTTTCTCAGGATGGTTTTTCGGTTGAAAGTCAACAACTACAATATTTTACTCCGTTTCTAGGTGTTAATTATAAGAAATGGATGGTTGGATATACCTACAGTTATCAATCTAATTCTGTAGTGCTAAGTAATGGTGGGTTTCATCAAATCACTTTGGGTTACGATTTCGGGAAACTTAAAGAACGATGGAACTGTAAATGTCCTGCTATCAATTCTAAATAAGAAGAATACTTTTTCAATACTAAAAATAAAAGCCTGCACATGTGCAGGCTTTTTTAGTTTGCAATAATTTCATTTAATATAAGTGCCCTCAAACTGCAATCTCTTGTCTTTTGTGTGAACCAATGAAGATAATTCATACACGTTTTTATATCCATACCCATATAAATTTATGAATGTGGGAATATTTAATGCCAGAGGTGCTTTTTTAGAAGCAAAATGTATAAGATCTCCATCAATGTTATTATTGCAATAGATCAAAATTCGAGTTTCTTTTGAGGAAATATGTTCTGCTAATTTTTCTTTAGTAAAATCTGAAAAATTTATATGTATGGCCCCTTTAAGATGTTTCCCTTTGTAAGCCTCAGCAGAACGGGTATCCAGCAAAATTGTATTCTCATCGCTCATATATTTTAGAAAAGTATCTAATGGTATTAACCTTTCTTTCCGGTATTCCAATATTTCTTCAGACATCTTCAGAAAAGAGCTATAATCAACATTTGATTTTGGTATTTCTTTTTTTTTTTGCGATAACATGACAATTGGAATGAATGTTAGTATGATTGTTTTTATAATAGTTTTCATAGTTGCTTATTTTTCCCAAGAAAATGATTTTTCTTTACCTTGTTTTTTTATAGCATTTAATAAAGCTGCTTCTAGATTTGTATCGTCTTTTTTTCGGTTATTTTTAATATACTCTACTCGTTTTTTATTCAATTTTTGGATTTTTTGCTGTATTTCTTTACGAGCAGTGCTTTTTTCTGCGATGTATTTTTTGAGCTCTGTATTGGATTTTCCTTTGAGGTCTTTTGGTAATTCTTCTTTTGCTACTTCTTCTATTTCAAAAGCCTCGTCTTCGGCAGCATCAATTAAATCCCAGCTTTTATTCTTATAGAAACCTGAACTTTTGCTAACGGCACGACTTACCGCGTTGGCAGGACTATAAGATCGTGCATTACTATCTTGTTCTGCTTGTAGGCTTCTTTTTTGCGACCCTTTGTTTCCATAATAGATATATGTTTCGTTTAATTTTTGGTTTAATTTTAAAATAATATCATCATAAGGAGTAGAGATATGAACAGTCTCACGATTATGATCTATAGCCGTATATTCTCCATGTGTTATATCGGCACCGTGTTTCCACATTGTGTCAATTCCTTGTCCGTAGTTACCACAAAATATAGTGTTTATAGAAATGTCTTTTTCTAGGGCATCAGTAGCAGAATCTTTATAATTTACGGGACCTTGTGTAAAAGGTTCATTTCCTGCAATGAAAATTAGCTTTAGATGATCGTTATTCTTTTTCCAATCTAATTGGTTAATCGAAGTGTTGATCACTTTACCACAATATTCATTTCCCCCGTTTGTGGTAAGTGCAAATAGTTCTTTTGAGATTTCATCAAGATCTTCAGAAAAAGGTAATACTTGTCTTATGAATCCCTCTCTAGATGGTAGACCATCGTTGCCATACTCATATAGTGCTATCTGAAGCTTTATTTTATTATGACCGCATTTTGCATAAGAAAGCTCATTTACAATTTCCCAAAGTTGTGCTTTGGCCTGATCAATTAATCCATCCATGCTGTTACTGGTGTCCAATAAAAGAGCTACTTGAATATTACGAGTATTTGGATCTGTTTTGGTAGTGTGTATTTGATGAGCTTGATTTTGTTCAAATGTAAACTCGGTATTTTGTCTATTATTTGCATTACAGGAAATATGGATACATATGCATAATGTACTCCAGATAAAAAATGTTTTCATGGCTTTTTCTTTTTAAATTCTGGATAAAATTATGTCGAACTTTTTTAGCTAAAAATCCAGAATTAGGAAATACTCGATATGATTGAGTAAACGTGCACTTTTAATTAGCGAACTTCCTTTTTAAAGCGTGAAAAGTGCTATAAAACGCTATAATCAAAAGTTTGACATTTTATTTTCCCGTTTAAATGGATTAAGTTTAGCATATTCAAATAGAAATATAATGAAGAAGATCAGTTTAATAATAGTATTTCTGTGTTTCCTGCCTTTTATGGTTTTAGGACAGGAAAACGCTAGAGTTAAACGATCAGAATCAATGAGCATTAAGGGCTCTGTAAAAGAAAAAGATACGCGAAAACCGATTAAGGATGTCACAGTAACAGTATTAGGTAGAGGTGATGTTACTACAGATGTTTTTGGGGATTTTAGGATTGAAGCTAATGTGGGAGATGAGATTATTATTAGGCACGATAGTTTTGCTACAATTCGATATACGATAAAAGATGGTCAAAGAATTGATGTTTTAGTTGAAGACAACCCAATTGAGGTGGCTGCCGAAGCAGTATCTAAAAAAAAGATCGAGTCTATATATAATGAAAATCTAAATAAGGCAAAAGAATCATTACAGAAAGATGCAGCTATTGGTATACAGTATATAACAAATGCCCTTGAAACCATACGTGATGATGACTCCAGAAAGGAAGAAAAGAAGGCTGAATTATATGAAGCATTAGCCGATATCTACAAGTACTGGAAACAACCGGACCTTGCGGAAAGTAATTATTTAATTAGCCTAAGTAATAAATATAGTGCCGACGTAAAAATTAAGTTGGCAATAGCACGTTTGGAAAGTGAAAACTATCAAAGTGCTTTAAAAGCTTTTCAAGAATTACAGCGATCCAGATTAAGTGCCAATCAAAAAGTTCAGGTTTTTGAAGGATTAGGAGATAGCTATAAAGGGCTGCAAAATTATACTAATGCCAGTTTAAATTACAATAAGGCACTATCGTTAAGTCAAAGAAAAGGGCTGGATAATAAAGTAATTTTATTGAATTCAAAGTTGGCTGTGATACTACAACAACAGGGAAATATCACAGGTGCAGAGGAATATCTAGATAACTCAGTGCAGTTGGCAAGACGAAAAGATAAAAAAACAGCTGCCAGACAAAGAAGCGCAGCTGCAGATTTTTACAGTAAGAGTAGAAGTTTTGATAAAGAGATTCAATTAAGAAAAGAAGCTTTAGAAGATATTGAAGATATTGAAGTTGCTCAAGATTCGGTTCAAGTATTAGAAGAAGATAAGTCTTTGAGGCCTCAAGTACAAAATTATAAGATAGCGAGTGCCTTTGCTGCTCAGGAAAAGTACGATGAAGCTATTACGTATTTGGATGAAAGTATTAAGGAAGCCGAGTCAAAGAATGACCTTATTGTTCAAAAAGATGCTACTCGTAAACTTGGTGAGGTGTATCGGGAAAAGGGAGAGTTAAAGAAAGCTTCTGAAGCTTTTGAAGAATATGAGGTGATTATTGATAAGCTTTATATTCAAAAAGACCAGGAGATATCTCAGGCAAATCGCTTTAGAAGAGAGTTAGCCGAGAGTGCAAATCGAATTACTACCCTGGAAAAAGATAGAGAACTTAATGAAACCAGGTATAAACTTGCTTTTGCATCACAGGAAATAGCAAATCAGCAAAGTCTTAAACAACAGATAGTAATCTATTTTTTGATAGGCCTTACGCTATTGTTACTTCTTGCTGCGTACTTGATGTATCGCAATAATAGACAACAGAGATATGCAAATAATCTATTAGCATTAAAATCTTTGAGATCCCAGATGAACCCACATTTTATCTTTAATGCTTTAAACTCTGTAAATACATTTATTGCTACAAGTGATGAACGAACGGCAAATCGATATCTTACGGATTTTTCTTTGTTAATGAGAGCGGTTTTAGAGAACAGCGAAGAGAATTTTATTTCGTTGACTAAAGAGATAGAGCTACTACGGTTATATGTACAGCTAGAGCATTTTAGATTTCAGGATAAATTTGAATA
Source organism: uncultured Aquimarina sp. (assembly GCA_947500545.1). Taxonomy (GTDB): domain Bacteria; phylum Bacteroidota; class Bacteroidia; order Flavobacteriales; family Flavobacteriaceae; genus Aquimarina. The sequence goes on from CANMSO010000002.1 coordinate 368,039, forward strand.
TAGCATAGATATTGATCCACAAATTGAAATTGAAGAATTTATGATTCCACCAATGTTACTTCAACCGTATGTAGAAAATGCTGTTTGGCATGGATTAAGATATAGGTTAGAACAAGGATTACTATCAATAAAGTTTCTAAAAGTATCCCCAGATAGTATAGAAATTACCATTACTGATAACGGTATAGGTAGAAAGAAATCGATGGAATTAAAAACTAAGAATCAAAAACTACAGAAATCAAAAGGGATGAGTAACATCAAAAAAAGAATAGAGATTCTTAATAAAATGTATAAAGACAAAGTAGACGTATCGATATCAGATATGAATAATGAAGAAGAAGGAACCCAAGTCGTTCTCACAATTAAAAAAGACAAATGAGTTTAACAGCAATTATTGTAGATGATGAGGCTAATAGCAGGGCTATTCTCAGAAATTATTTAGGTAAATATTGCCCTTCTGTTACTATTTTAGGAGAAGCGGCAAGTGTGCAGGAAACACTAACATTACTAGATACTAACACTCCTGATTTATTATTCCTGGATGTTGAAATGCCATATGGTAATGCTTTTGATTTATTAGAAAAAGTTCCAGATCGCACATTTGAAATCGTTTTTGTTACAGCTTACGATCATTATGCCGTTGATGCATTAAATGCACAGGCAACCTATTACTTGCTTAAACCAATTGCTATTGATAATTTGATTAAGGCAGTTGATCATGTTAGTCATATAAAGGAACGTGAAAAAGAACTTTTGGATACGGTATTGATACCTAAAGTGATTACAACTGAAGGTAAAATTACTATTCCGCAACAAGATGGTTTTGAAGTGTTAAAGATTTCTGATATCTTATACTGCCAGGCAGATGATAATTATACCAAAATTTATCTTGAAAAGGGACAAAAATTGGTTAGTAAGACACTTAAGTATTTTGAAGAATCGTTAAATACTCAAGGATTTGTTAGGACCCATAAAAGCTATCTGGTTAATGTTAGTAAAATTACTAGATATCGAAAAGGCAAGGGGGGAAGCATTGTGCTTTCTTCTGGAAAAGAACTAGCAGTATCTTCCTCAAAAAAAAGGGTGCTTCTGGATTATTTTAAATAGTTTGTATACTGCTACTCTGTAGGGTCTAAGTAAGCTACGTTTTTTCTTCTTTTGATAACGGGAGAATCCTCAAACAATATTTTTACTTGATTATCCCAGTCATTTACAATATCAAAATAGCTAGAATTAACAACAGACATTATTTTACCACAATCATCACATACATGTTTTTCATATTCTAGGAAATAATGAGCAAATTCATGAAATGCTACTACTTTTAGGATTTCCTGGTCCAAAAGGGCCACCCAATTGATAACAATATTTTCTATCTCGTTGTTTTTATTTCTAGTTACCATTCCTAGTGTAGACGCCTGCGGGCTTAAGTGAAGTGTATCTACGACATCAATGTTTTTTAACTCAAAAAGCTTATCGTAGTATTCGATATCATATTCTTTGCAGTATTCAAAGAACATATCTAGATGAAGCTTTAATCTTCCGTCGATTTGAACTCCATCTTGTGCAAATGTATATGTTGCACAAAATAGGGTAAAGAGTACATAAAGACTTTTTTTCATGACTATAGTTTTATAGGTACTGGTTTATTAGTAAAATCTATTTCTGTAAATGTTTAGTTACCAAAGATTTAATTCAAATAAAGAAAAAAAAGTTGGATAAAATCGATAAAAAGTGTTAAAATTCGCTAAAATGCACTTTAAAAACAATGATTACTTAAAAAAGTAAGTTAAAACTTACTTTCATCTTTTGATTGTTGTCAAGTAGCCGAAATGCCTCTAGGGGAGTGGGGTTTGATGATATCACAAATTTAGTGCAGATACTTGTAAGAAACTATAGTGTATTTCCTGTTTTTTAGAGGGGATTGAGACCCTTTTTTACGGGGTGTAAATACGTAGTTTAGGAGTAAAACGAACTCAAAAATCCAATTCACTCACATTAAGTTTGGTGTTACTTTTGCGCAAGATATTTTTCAAAATATCAGCATCTTTATTGGTGTAGAAAATGTGTGTTCCCATTTCAGGATTTGGATTCAATAGTTTATTGATATTTAGTATCGTTTTTGTTTGTCTAGCAACAGCTTCTCCAGAATCAATAATGGTTACCTTATCGGAAAGCATTTTTTTTAAGATTGGGATGAGATAAGGGTAATGGCTACACCCTAATACTAGATAATCGATATTTTGTATGATTAATGGCTTAATATATGAAGTAAGCAATGTGTGCATCGCGTTGCTATTAATTTTACCAGCCTCTATAAGTTCTACTAATCCGGTACCTATAACTTCGATAACTTCAATATTATTAGCGTAAAGATCAGATGTTTTGGCAAATAATTCACTTGATAAAGTCCCTTTGGTAGCAAGAACACCTACCTTTTTTGTTTTGGTGTGAATAGCTGCAGGTTTTATTGCGGGTTCAATACCAATAAAAGGAATGTCATATGTTGATCTAAGTACCTTTATTGCATTTGTAGTAGCTGTATTGCAAGCAACCACCACAATCTTACAGTTAAGCTCTAGGAGTTTTTCTGTATTTTTTATACTTAATTCCAGAATTTCTTCCTTGCTTCTTTTGCCATAAGGAGCATATTTACTGTCGGCAAGATAGATAGTATTTTCATTTGGTAACAGATCAGAAATTTCTGCCCAGATAGAAGTACCTCCTACGCCAGAATCAAATATGCCAATGGGTTTATCGTGCATTGTATTTTATTATAGAATGTATCAAAAATAAAAAAAACAGTAAGAGGCATCTTACTGTTTTTTTTATTTTTTATTTAGGGTACTATTAAATTCCTAAATCTTTCTTTACATCTGCCATAAGGTTTTTACCATCTGCCATGATTACTCCGGTTCCTGTAGTTGAATCTAATACATATTCAAAACCTTGTGCTCTTGCAACCTTTTGGATAGAAGTACGTGCTTGTTCGTATATAGGCTTCATTAATTCAATTTCTTTTTTCTGAAGATCTTGAAGTGCATTTTGTCTATAATCGTTAATACTTTTCTCAGTAGCCTGTATTTCTTGCTGTCTTTTTAAGTTCTCTTCATCAGTTTTAGTTTCTGCTTCTTGAGAATATTTCTTAATTGTATTTTGCAATTCTAAAACCATAGTTCTGATTTCAGCATCATAAGTTTTGTTAAGTTTTTCGATCTCACTTTTTGCAGCTTTATATGCAGGCATTGATTCTACAAGTTCTTGTGATGCAATATGTGCCACTTTGGATTGAGCATTTACAAAACCTGTTGTTCCTATAGTAAGTGCAAGAGCTACTAGTAATGTTCTAAATTGTTTCATTTGTAAGTAATATTAATGGGTGTTAAATTTTAAAAAATTAATTATCTAATTATTATCATCTCCTCCTTCATTAGAATCTGGAGCGTCATCTTCGTTTAAATTGTCTTTCTCGTTTTTAAGCGCATTGATAGAGTCCTTTTTCTTCTTTTGTATTTCTAATAAAATCGCTCTTCTTTCTTCAAACTCTTTTCTTTTGGCAGCTCTTATAGAGTCTCTTTCAGCTTTACGCTGTGCAAGAAGTTGTTCTCTTTCTGATTGCTTTTGTAACACTGCTTTTTCCCTATCTGTTACTTCTTTCTCTTGTTCTGCATTTCTTTCTTCGTTTCTTTCAAGAGATTTCTTTTCTTTTTTACTATTAAGTTGCTTTCTTTTGGAAGCTCTGTTTAACCTTAATAGGACTTGGTCGCTAATATCAAATCGATCTGCAGAATACAGCATCACCATGTCAGATGATTTGTCAAAAACAAAGTCATACTTTTTGTTCTTAGCAATTTCTTGAACGGCTACAAAAACTTGATCCTGAACAGGCTGAACTAATCTTCTTTTTTGAAGAAATAAATCACCATTGGGTCCAAATCTTTTTTGTTGATACTCTAGTATTTCTTTTTCTTTAAAAAAGATATCCTCTTCTCTTTCCTCAATGAGCTCTTTTGTTAATAATACTCTTTCGTTATTAAGATCTTTACGCATTTCTTCAACATCTTTCAATTCTGCTTCTATCTCAACCTTCCATTTCTGTACTTTGGTTTCAAGCTCTGATGAAGCTTCATTATAATCCGCAACATTCTCCAGAATGTAATCCATATCAATATAACCAATTCTGATACCTTTTTGAGCGTTTATCGAACTTGAAAAAAATAGCAAGCATGTCGCTGCAAATACTAAAAGAACCTTTGTTTTCATAACTTTGTTTGTTTATAGAAATAATCGTGCCAAAACTTAAAACTGCTGTCCTATAATAAAGTGAGTTTCCCAACCATTTGGTTCACTTGTCCCAGGAATTGGATCAAACCCATATCCGAAATCAATACCTAATAATCCAAAAGCTGGCATAAATATACGTATTCCTGCTCCAGCAGAACGGTTTAATTGAAAAGGATTAAACCCTTTGAAGCTGTCATAAGAAGCACCACCTTCTAAAAACCCTAACATGTAAATAGATGCTGCAGGTTTTAATGTAATAGGATAACGAAGCTCTAACGAGTATTTATTATAAATTGTTGCACCATCTCCATCAAAATCTTGATCATTTGGTCTACTTAATGGAATTATTGATTGATTTGGGTACCCTCTTAAGGCTACAACCTCTCTACCATCTAAACTAGTGGCTCCTAGACCATCACCTCCCAAGAAGAATCGTTCGAAAGGTATATTTCCTCTGTCATTGTTGTAGGCTCCCAGGAAACCATACTCTGCTCTTGTTTTTAAAACTAAGGGTTTTTTTCCTAAATTAATTAGACTAGTGTACCAAGTACCGTCAAATTTGATTTTGTAATATTCAAGCCACTTAAAACGTTCTTGATCAATTTCTCCAATTTCATCATCTATTTCTTCATTTCTAACTTGATTTCTAGTATCACTAAGATCAAGGTTATTTTGTTCTTCTTCCAAATCATCTCGTTGGGATGCCAATTCACTATAATCTGTTCCATCCCAAAGTGAATATGGCAATGAAAGTTTTGCAACTATATTAAACTCTGATCCTCCAATTGGAAAAATAGGATTTACTGTAGTGTTATTACGATTAAGACCAATAGTGTAGGACAGGTCATTAGATGATCCATTACCAAAAGTAAATAATCTAGTAACATAATTTTTCAAGTTGTAATGTCTAATACTTACGGCTTGAGATAATGTAAAATAATTATCTGGCCAATTAAGTCTTTTTGCGATACCAAGAGAACCACCTGTTATCAAGAATTTACTATCTCTGTCAACATCACGATTTCTATTATTGAATAAAAATTGAATGGTATGAGAAAATGAAGTAGAAAGTTGATAAGGTCTCTTTCCTCCTAACCATGGTTCTATAAAGGAAAGACTATACGTTTGAAAAAATCTACTGGCCTGCGCTCTTAATCTTAGTGTTTGACCATCTCCCATAGGTAATGGACTATAAGCTTCACCTTTAAAAATGTTTCTAATAGAGAAGTTGTTAAAAGCTAATCCTAGTGTTCCAACAAAACCACCCCCACCAAAACCTCCTTGAAGCTCGATTTGACTGGATCCTTTCTCTACTACAGGATAATTAATATCAATTGTTCCTGCTTGTGGATTTGCATTTTTGAACTGAGGTTCTAATTGTTCAGGGTCAAAGAAACCTAGTTGGCCTATCTCACGAACAGTTCTTACAACCAAATCCTTGCTATATCGCTGTCCAGGTTTTGTTCTTAAAATTCTATATACTACGTGATCATTTGTTTTGTCATTTCCGGTAACGGTAATATGATCAAAATAGGTTAATTTTCCTTCACGGATTCTAATTTCAAAATCAATAGTGTCATTATATACTCTGGTCTCAACGGCATCGATACTCGAGAATAAATATCCGTTGTTTTGATATAGGTTAGTAAGATCATTAGCATCGGGTTTTGTATTATCGGCAATCTGTTTTTCAAGAAGAACGCCATTGTATACATCTCCTTTTTTAATCACCAATTGTCTTGCCAACTGTTGATCTGTATATACGCTATTACCTAAGAAATTAATATTACCGAAATAATATCTATTTCCTTCTTCGATGTTTAAATTTAAAGATACACTATTGTCATCTTCTACGATTAAAGTGTCAGAGATTACTCTGGCATCTCTATATCCTTTCTCTTTGTATTTTGTAACAATATTATCTTTATCGTCTTGATAATCTGTTTTAATATATTTTGAACGCTTCCAGAATCTATACCATTTCTTTTGCTTTGTGTTTTTCATTGCACTACGCACTTTGGCATCTGAAAGTTGCTGGTTACTATTAATATTAATTTTGTCAACTTTTACTCGCTCGCCTTTATCTATTCGAACAAGCATATTTACTTTATTGGTGGCAACTGTATCTTTTACTGAGGTAGTATTTATAACAACTTTGGTATTAAGAAAACCTTCTTTTTTGTACTTATTAGAAATAAAATTGCGAGTTGTGGTAATAAGGTTTTCAGTAACTTTTGTACCTTTTGTCAACCCGTTGTCTTTGATTAACTCTGCAGCTTTATTTTTCTTTACTCCTTCAATACGTGCTTCGCTTAGCTCAGGAACTTCTTGTATGTTGATTTCCAAATCCGCAACTTCACCATCTACATTAGTGATATAAAAGTTGATATCGCTAAATAACTCGAGATCCCATAATTTTTTGATGACTTTGCTGATTTTGTCACCGGGTAGAAAAATGCGTTCTCCTTTCTTAAGTCCTGTGAATGTAATTACAGTATTCTCATTATAGGTGGTCGTTCCGGTAACTTTAATATCTCCAATAATATATTCTTTTCCGTTTGCACCAGATAAATTTTGTGCTGAAAGTGATAATGAGGTTATTAATAAGGCGAGTACCGCGATATACTTGATAGGTAATTTTTTTGTCATTTCTTTAACTGAGCTGCTCACTAGTTTTTCCAAATCTTCTTTCTCTTTTTTGATAATTCAATATGGCTTCGAATAAATCTGTTCTTTTAAAATCCGGCCATAAGATCTCTGTAAAATATAATTCTGCATATGCTATCTGCCACAGCAAGAAATTACTGATACGTTGTTCTCCACTGGTACGTATCAATAAGTCTACATCTGGTAGGTTTTTAGTATACAAATGCTCATTAATGACTGATTCATTTATGAGATGTGGCGAAATTACACCATTTTTAACTTTAATACTTATTTCTTCAATAGTTTTTATTAGCTCTTCTCTGCTTCCATAACTAAGAGCGAGGGTGAGGGTCATGTGGCTATTAGATTTGGTTTTTTCTATAACCTCCATAAGCTCTCTTCTTGCCTTTTCGGGCAAAGATTGCAAATTTCCGATAGCATTGAGCTTTATGTTGTTTTTCTGAAGTGTTTTTATTTCTTTCTTTAATGAACTTACTAAAAGTTTCATTAGAGTGTCTACTTCGAGCTTTGGTCTATTCCAGTTTTCGGTAGAAAATGCATAAAGCGTAAGGTGTTTAACTCCTATTTCTGCACTTCCTTCAACCGCTTCTCGCACTGCTTTTGTTCCTCTTTCATGACCTACAGCTCTAAATAAGCCTTTCTTTTTGGCCCATCGGCCATTGCCGTCCATAATTATGGCTACGTGTTTAGGGATATTAGAGTTTAATTGTTTTTTATCAGCCATCGTTTTTAGAAAGCGCAATAACATGGTATTCTACCCCAGGTGTAGGACAATGTTATGCCGGTAAACATGTACCAGTCATTATTATTTAAATTACCAAACCCTGTGCCAAAACTACTGTCAGGGTCACTACCGTCTATATTATCTGTAAATGTATATCTAGCGCCAATTTCGGCACCAATAACAAATTTTCTACCCAATGTTTTTTTAATTCCCACAACCATAGGAATGGCAAAACTCCATTTATCACTATAGGCATTAATTTCGTTATTAGCATCTATTGCCGAAGCGCCATAATTAAAAGTGGTAAGTCCCGTATATAAGTATGGAGTAAATTGGGATTTTCCATCATAAAGAAACCAATCCCAGAAATTAAACTCTATACCTAATGATACTTCTTTTACAGAATTATTAAAACTTAGTCCTCGTTGTTTTCTCCTATCATCTCCTTTACTATCATCTCCATTTAATTCGGCATATAAAAATGAAGCACGAAAAGCGTGTCGCTTACTTCTATTCCATTTTGCAATACCACCAAAGGCAATGTCATTGGGTGAAATATAGTGTGTTGATCCAACATCTCCTATATAGTTAGCTCCCCCTGCCATTATACCTACTTCATAGGTTTGTGACGTTATAGACTGTACAAAAAACAGAACAATTATAAATGATGTTAAGTATCTCATAGATTTTCAAAAGTTTGCAAATATAACAATTAACTTTACTACACAAGAATTTGAGTAAAATAGTATGAACTAAAAAACACTTTTTAGTAGATTTTATTGCCTAATTGCGTTTATCTTCCCCCCAAAGCATCTTTTTTCGTAAAGTTTTTAGAAAACTATTGTCATGCAAAACAACCATATTGATTTTGAACGGAGCTTTTTTTATTATTACAGTGGTGTCATTGGGTAGTGTATGAATTCTTGAATCCAAAGAAACTAAATAACTATCTTCTCTTCCTGAAATCTGTAATTTAATTTCTTGGTTATCAGGGATCACTAGTGGTCTGGCGTTTAGGTTATGTGGGGCTATAGGGGTGAGTACCATGCTTTCGGCTTCGGGTATGATAACTGGGCCGCCACAACTCAGTGAATATCCTGTAGACCCGGTTGGTGTTGAGACTATTAAGCCATCAGCCCAGTAAGAAGTAAGAAATTCATTGTTAAGACTAGTATGCACTGTTATCATAGATGTAGTGTTTCGTCTGCTTACTGCAATCTCATTCATTGCAAAGTTAAGTACACCAAATTCTTTAGAGGGAGGTGAAGTTTCTATGGTAACAAGACTTCTTGATGAAGTATAAAACTTTTTGTTTAATATTAATTCTATACTGTCTTTTATTTCTTCTTTTTGAATAGTTGCTAAAAAACCAAGTCTCCCAGTGTTGATTCCTGCAATCGGGATTCCTAAATCTCTTACATACGTTATTGTTTTTAAAATTGTACCATCACCTCCAATACTGAAAAAAAGATCATAAGATTTATCTAATTCTTCAAATGTGCTGAAATGAGAGTATGATTTGTCTATTTCATCATGAAGATTAATGAGTTCTAAAAAGTTCTTTTCAATTACCACTTCGACACCATTTTTATCTAGTGTTTCCAAAAGTTGCTGAATATAAATTCCAGAATGTTTATGATAGAACTGGCCATATATACCGATCTTCATAATAGTTTGATTTGTGTTAGTTAAATGCCTTAAATATTCAAGTATTTTTCTAAATATTGAGATCTTTCCTTAAGGTTGGTTAAAAAGCTGTCTTCATGGTGTTTAGAAACAATATTGTAGCTATATCTTCTAAAAGTTTGAACTATATTATTAATGTCACTATCATTAATTTTGATAGTGATTTGGGCTACATCATTTTCCATATTAGAAATAAATAATCCTAAAACTTTTGCATTATTTGATTCTATAATTTGTGAAACTTCACTGAAAGAATAATCCAAGATACCTTTCTCAACGATTAAAATATTTCCTGGCTCACTAAGAAAGGGGGTTTCGTTAAAAAGATTCATAATATCGCCTAGCTCGAAAAACCCTAAATAGCTATTATCATCATCAAGAACCGGCATGATGTTAGAGTGATTTTGAGCAAAAGCTTCAAGTATATCGATCCAATTATTATCTTTTCTTACAAAAAAACCTTCAAGTGCATATTGATAAGCATCTAATGTTTTATCCGTTTCAAAACATCTAATATCTGCTTCTGAGATGCAACCAAGATAGGTTTGTTCTTTTATAACCGGAAAATGAGTATATGTAAGTTCATTAAATAATAATTGCGCATCTGTAACCTTAACAGTGATATCGAGAGGTTCTATTTCATTAACAATGTACAAATTCGTTTTCATAATTTATGGGGAGCTATATTATGCAAAATAATCAAAAAATATACAATCAAGGCGTTCTCAAGTTTGTATTTTTGCTTTTTTAGATAAAGACATCAAAAACTATGACAAAGTTAAGTGTTAACATTAATAAAATTGCAACATTACGTAATTCTAGAGGCGGGGATACGCCAAATTTGCTAAAAGTGGCTAAGGATATTCAGGTTTTTGGGGGAGAAGGAATTACTATCCACCCTAGGCCAGATGAAAGGCATATTAAATATCAAGATGCATACGATCTAAAACCAATAGTAGATACAGAGTATAATATAGAAGGGAATCCAATATCTAAATTTGTGGATTTGGTTTTGGCAGTAAAACCTACTCAAGTAACTCTAGTGCCGGATGCGGTTGATGCAATAACCAGTAATGCTGGTTGGGATACAAAAAAAAATAAAGATTTTTTGATTGAAGTAATATCAGAATTTAAACGTAATGATATAAGGACTTCTATTTTTGTGGATCCGGTTACGGATATGATTGAAGGTGCTGCAGAAACGGGAACGGATAGAATTGAATTATACACCGAAGAGTTTGCTTCAGAATATGCTAAAGGAAATAAGACTTCAATACTACCTTATGCCCAATGCGCGCAATTGGCTATTAATCTTGGGCTTGGTGTTAATGCAGGTCATGACCTATCTTTAGATAACATTCAGTTTTTTAAAGAAAACATACCAGGGCTTCTAGAGGTTTCAATTGGACATGCTTTGATAAGTGAATCAATTTACCTTGGGCTAGAGAATGTGATCAACATGTATTTGCATCGTCTTAAATAAATAGGTTTATGAGGTTACATGCTAATGTTTTTGGAGAAGGCGACCCATTTGTAATTCTTCATGGGTTCTTAGGAATGGGAGATAACTGGAAAACGCTAGGTAGAAAGATATCGGAACAAGGTTTTCAGGTTCATTTATTAGATCAGCGAAACCATGGAAGAAGTCCTCATGATAATGAGTTTAGTTATGAGGTCATGACTGAGGATTTGATGAGGTATTGCAGTGAGAATAATTTAAAAGATATAGTGCTTCTTGGGCATTCGATGGGGGGTAAAACAGCAATGCTTTTTGCTGTAAAGCATGCTGATAGGGTTAAAAATTTAATCGTGGCCGATATTGGACCAAAATACTATCCTTTGCACCATCAAGATATTTTGGATGGCTTAAGCTCTTTGGATTTTGAAATATTAAAAACAAGAGGGGAGACAGATGTTGAATTAAGTTATTATGTTCCTGATGTAGGAGTACGAATGTTTCTTCTTAAAAACTTGTACTGGAAAGAGAAAGGAGTGCTTGGGTTGCGATTAAATCTTGAGGCTTTGATTAAAAATGCAAATCAAATTGGGGTCGAGCTTTCAGAAGAATATAACTTCATGGGGTATACACTTTTTCTGAAAGGCGAAAAATCTAATTATATAGTAGAGGGTGATGAAGCAAGAATAAAAAGACAGTTCCCAAACTCAATTATTAACGAAATTTCTTCTGCTGGACATTGGTTGCATGCAGAGAACCCGGCAGACTTTTTGAATAATGTCTTAGAATTTATCAAAAAATAGATCAAAAATGCTATGTATGCATAATATTATAATGATTTCGTTGGATAATTGGTATTTTCTTTTAAATTTGGACAATCAATTTTTCAAAATCCTATAAAACAAAAACAATTCTAATTAATTATGAGAAAACTTTTATTATTAGTTCTATTCGTCTCGGTGACTATGGTCACCTATGCAGGTGGATATAGAGTTAGTGTGCAAGGACAGAGGGCAATGGCCATGGGGCACACAGGGGTAGCCGTAGTGAATAGTGCTGAGCTTGTATTCTTCAACCCAGCAGGTCTTGTGTACTTAGAAAACAAATTAAACGTTAGCGTTGGTGCAAGTGGAATTTTTACTGATGTAATTTATCAAAATGAAGACTTAGGAATTTCTTCAGAAACAGATAATTCAGTGGGAACTCCTATTAACTTATATGCATCGTATCAGTTAACAGATTGGATGTCTATTGGTCTTGGTGTATATACGCCTTATGGTAGCGAGGTTACCTGGCCTACAGATTGGGCAGGATCTCAATTAGTAAACAATATCGATTTGGCAGCTATTTATATTCAGCCAGTAGTTTCATTCAAGCTTTCAGATCATTTTAGTATTGGAGGTGGACCAATTTATGTTACAGGTTCTGTAAACTTTAATCGTAATGCTTCTAGAACAACAACAGATATAGATGGAGTTCGATCTAATATTACAGTAGATGACTCTGGTGTTACTAATTGGGGATGGAGCGTTGGAGCTATGTTTAATCCAACTGAAAATTTTCATTTAGGATTTAGCTATAGAAGTGAAATTATTATTGAATCTGAGGATGGAGAAGCTACTTTTGCAAACTTTCCAAATTCACCAGCAGCACCTGCAAATGGTACAACTTCTTTTAGAGCAGAACTTCCGTTGCCTGCAGAATTAACAGTAGGTTTATCTTATGAATACAAGAAATGGTTGTTTGCATTTGATTATAACAGACAGTTCTGGGATGTATATGAGTCTTTGGATATTACATTTGGTAATGGTCAAACTTCAATAAATCCTCGTAACTATAAAAACTCTTCAGTATATAGATTTGGATTGCAGTATGATGCAACCGAAAAAATTACACTTAGAGCAGGATACTATAGGGATGAATCTCCTGTGCAATCAGGATTTTTTGCTCCCGAGACACCACGTAATGATTCTGATGGATTTTCTGGTGGTTTAAGTTTTGCAATATCTTCTAAGTTGGCAATTGATGCTTCTTTCTTTTACCTAAGATTTGAAGAAATAGATGAATCTTATGATTTTGGAGATGGAGGACCTTTTGGAGGAACGTATAAATCAAGCGCATTTGCGCCAGGACTTGGTTTAACTTATAAAATGTAACTAATGATGATAAAGAATAATATAAAATATTTAGCGATTCTGGCTTTAGGATTAGTAGCTTGTGAGCCAGAATTTGATAACCCAATTGAAGAATCAGGGAATTTTACAAGTGGAGATGCGGATTTCAGTAATTTTGTTGCATTAGGGAACTCGCTTACTGCTGGTTTTGCAGATGGTGCCTTGTATGTTACAGGGCAGGAAAATTCTTTTCCAAATATATTATCAAAACAATTTGCTCTTGCTGGTGGTGGAGAGTTTACACAACCTTTAATGTCTGATAATGTTGGAGGGTTTGTAGAGGATGCCGCTAATTTCCCACCTAGATTCGTACTTGCTTTTGATGCAGATGGAAATCCTGGCCCGGCGAGATATACAGCTGAAGCACCTTCAACTAGTATTTCAGCCAACTTAGGTGCCTCTTTCAATAATATGGGAGTGCCTGGAGCTAGAGTTTACCATTTAGACTTTGCAGGATACGCAACTCTTAATCCTTATTATGGACGTTTTGCACAAAGCCCTACTGCTACTGTTGTTGATGAAGCAGTTGCGCAAAGTCCAACATTCTTTAGTTTATGGATTGGTAATAATGATATTCTTGGATACGCAACCTCTGGAGGTGTGGGTGAAGATCATAATGAAACGGGTAATGTAGATCCTAGTACTTATTCTCCGGCAGGATTAGATATCACAAATAATAATGTTTTTGCAGCAGCATATAGTGGACTTGTTGCAAAACTTGCAGCAAACAATACAGAAGGGGTTTTGCTAAATCTTCCAGATGTAACTTCATTGCCGTTCTTTACTACGGTTCCTAATAATGCATTAGTGCTAGATGCTACTCAAGCGGCTAGTTTAACTGGGTTTTTTCAGGCAGTTGTAGGAATTGTAACAGCTCAGGTCGCTGGTACGGGTGTTCCTTTAGCGCAAGCACAGGCGTTAGCTTCTCAGTATGCTATTACCTTTAATCCAGGACCAAATCGTTTCTTGCTTAAAACTGATGTAACAGCAACAAATCCTTTAGGTTTTAGACAAATGACAGAAGAAGAATTGTTATTACTTACGATCGATAGTGCGGCATTGGCTCAAGGATATGGATCTGTAGTGTTAACTCAAGATATTCTTCAAATACTTGGAATTCTTCAAATGGGAGGAACTCCAACTCCAGAACAAGGAGCTATGGTTATTGCAGCAATTAGTGCAATAGAAGATAAAGATGTGTTGGATTCATCTGAATTGGACGCAATAGGGGCAGCACGTACTGCTTATAATTCTACTATTGCCAGTCTTGCAAGTGCAAATGGCCTAGCGTTTTATAATGTGTCAAGAGATCTATCTCAAGCAGCTAATGGAGGTATTCCGTTTGATGGTGGAGTAATTACATCTGATTTTGTAACAGGTGGAGGATTTTCTCTAGATGGTGTGCATCCTACACCAAGAGCTCATGCTTTAGTGACCAATGGTATTTTGGATGCTATAGAAATAACTTATGGTGCTAAATTACCTAGAGTTAATCCTGCTGATTTTGGAACGATTACAGTTAGTAATGAAGTGAACTAATCGGAGAATATCTATAATATTATATGTTTTAAAACCTGCTATGTATAGCAGGTTTTTTTTGTTCCAGTGTTTTTGTTCTATTTTTATAAACGTTACAATTAATAAATACAGATAAATGAAATTTATACTAAAATTAATATTGAGTGCTGTTGCGGTACTTGTTTTGGCAGAAATACTTCCGGGAGTAGGGGTAGATAATTATATGAGTGCTCTTGTTGTTGCGCTTATTTTGGCAATTTTAAATGCCGTTGTAAAACCGTTTTTGATTATTCTTACGCTTCCAGTTACAGTAATTACCTTAGGATTATTTCTATTAGTGATTAATGCGGCAATTATTTTATTAGCAGATTATTTCATTGGTGGATTTAGTGTTAACGGATGGTTGTGGGCGTTGATCTTTAGTGTTTTGTTGTCAATATTTCAATCTATACTACACTCTATTTTGAAGAAGGATAAAAGATAACTGTTTTTCAGCGAGTTAAAAATTTGTTCGGACATAAAAAAGTATTACTTTTGCAACCCAATTTTTAGTAGTAAAAGTAGTAGATCATGAATATTTCAAAAGAGCAATTAGACGATTTAAATGCTGTAGTAACTGTAGATATCGCTAAAGCAGATTATAGTGACAAGGTAGATAATATCCTTAAGGATTACCGAAAGAATGCTAACATTCCAGGTTTTAGAAAGGGCCATGTTCCTATGGGATTGGTTAAAAAGCAATATGGAAAAGCAGTTTTAGTAGATGAGGTTAATAAGTTGTTGCAAGATGCATTAAATAAATACCTTACAGAGGAGAAACTTGACGTTTTAGGAAATCCTTTACCTAAGGAACAAGAAGATTTTGATTGGGAAGCTGGTGATTACTCTTTCGAATTTGAACTTGGTTTGGCTCCAAAATTTGAAGTGAAGCTTGGTGGTAAAAAAGCTGTTACGCATTATAAAATTACCGCGACAGAGGAGATGATTGATAATCAAATCAAAACAATTCAAAAACAATACGGTAAACTTATCTCTAAAGATACAGCAGAGAAAGATGATGTTATAGCAGGTTCTTTTACTAATGAAGAGAAAGAGATAGATAACGCTACTACTATTTCTCTTGATAAAATTAAAGGAAAGAAAAACTTAGACAAGTTTATTGGCGCTAAAGTAGGAGATGTTATTGCGCTAAAAACTAAAGGTCTTTTTAATGACGATCATGATTTAATTGCAGCACTAAAAATTAACCATGACGAAGCTCATGATTTAAATATTGAAGTTAATTTTACAATTACAGAAATAAATAAACAAGAACTGGCAGATTTGGATCAGGAATTGTTTGATAAACTTTATGGTCCTGGAGTTGTAAAAAGTGTTACTGATCTTAAAGATAAAATTAAGCAGGATGCAGAACGCCAGTTTGAGCAACAGTCTGAACAACAATTGCTTAATGATGTAACTGAGAGTGTATTAGAAAACACTAAATTTGAACTACCGGTAGAATTCTTACAAAAATGGATTCGTACAACTGGTGAACAACCATTGACAGAGGATCAAGCGAAAGATGAATATGAAAAGAGTGAAAAAGGATTACGTTATCAGTTGATTGAAGGTAAAATAATTAACGATAATAATCTTCAAGTTACTTTTGAAGAATTAAAAGATTTTGCAAAGGATTTGATTAAAGCTCAAATGGCTCAATTTGGACAGAATTCACCAGAGGATAAAGAGCTAGAAGATATCGCTGCAAGAATATTATCCAACCAGGATGAAGTGAAGAGAATTTCTGAGCAGGTGATGAGTAAAAAAATGTTAAATTATTATAAAGAGAACGCTAAACTTAAAGTTAAAGAGGTAAGCTTTGACGAATTCATAAAAGAAGTTTACAAATAATTAATGCTATAATTTACTAAGGAATTTATACTTATATTTAGGGCGTTAAACGATCATTGGTTTAACGCCTTTTTTATATACACAAAAATTTTAAAAAAGAATATGGACTACGGAAAAGAATTCGAAAAATACGCTACAAAGCATCATGGAATTAATAGTAATTACTATAACCAGATTATTAGTAGCATGTATCCTGTAGGAATGACTCCTAATATAATTGAAGAACGTCAAATGAACATTGCAATTTTTGATGTTTTCTCTAGATTAATGATGGATCGTATTATATTTTTAGGAACAGGAATTAACGATCAGGTAGCAAACATTGTTCAAGCTCAGTTGTTATTTTTAGAAAGTGTAGATTCTACAAAGGATATTCAGATTTATATTAATTCGCCAGGTGGTAGTGTATATGCTGGGCTGGGGATATATGATACCATGCAATTTATAAAACCAAACGTAGCGACGATATGTACAGGTATGGCGGCATCTATGGGAGCAGTACTATTGTGTGCAGGAGAAAAAGGAAAACGCTCTGGTTTACCTCATAGTCGTGTTATGATTCACCAACCATTAGGTGGAGCACAAGGACAGGCAAGTGATATAGAAATTACAGCTCGGGAGATTTTAATTTTAAAAGAAGAGTTGTATAAGATAATTGCAAAACACTCTGGGCAGACCTACGATAAAGTATATGAAGATAGTGATAGAGATTATTGGATGAAAGCCGATAAAGCTCTTGAATATGGAATGATTGACGAAATTTTGACTAGAGAATGATGTAATTTCTTGTTTTCGAGAAGAAGTTTTTTTAAATGACTTTTTTCAAAATCAAGAAATGTTATGAAATTGAAACTAAATAACTATGGCCAAGGAAGATTTAGAATGCTCTTTTTGTGGGAGAAAAAAGCCTGAGACTAATTTACTAATAGCAGGATTAGATGCACATATTTGTGATAGATGTATCGTTCAAGCACATGGGATTGTAGTCGAAGAAGCTAAGGACGAAGAGACAGGCGAACTAAGTAGTGAATTAATGTTGCGTAAACCAATGGCGATTAAAAAGTTTTTGGATGAGTACGTAATAGGGCAGGAATTTACAAAAAAAGTAATGTCTGTTGCTGTGTATAATCATTATAAAAGATTGCTTCAGCCGCAATCTGATGATGATATTGAGATCCAGAAGAGTAATATCATTATGGTAGGTCAAACGGGTACAGGTAAAACATTGATAGCTAAAACTATTGCTAAAATGTTAAACGTGCCTTTGGCAATTGTAGATGCAACGGTACTTACTGAAGCTGGATACGTAGGTGAAGATGTAGAGAGTATCTTGACAAGATTACTTCAGGCTGCAGATTATAACTTAGAAAAAGCACAGCGAGGTATAGTTTTTATTGATGAAATCGATAAAATAGCTCGTAAAAGTGATAATCCAAGTATTACCAGAGATGTTTCAGGAGAGGGAGTGCAACAAGCATTATTAAAATTGTTAGAAGGAACAGTTGTAAATGTTCCGCCTAAAGGAGGTCGTAAGCATCCAGATCAGAAATTTATCGAAGTAAATACCGAGAATATTCTTTTTATCGCAGGTGGAGCTTTTGATGGGATCGAGAAAATGATCCAAAAACGATTGAATATGCAAGCTGTTGGATATAGTGCCTCTAAGATTGAAGATGCTATAGAAAAAGATAATTTGCTTCAGTATATTATTCCAAAGGATCTAAAGGATTTTGGCTTAATTCCTGAAATTATAGGACGTCTTCCTGTGCTTTCATATATGAATCCATTAGATGCTAATACGCTTAGGTCGATTTTAACAGCTCCTAAGAATGCTATAATAAAACAGTATAAGAAGTTATTCGAGATGGATAATGTCACCTTCTCTATTACAGATGGTGCTTTAGAATATATAGTAGAAAAAGCTATGGAGTATAGACTTGGAGCTCGTGGTTTAAGATCTCTTTGTGAAGCTATTCTAACAGATGCTATGTTTGAATTACCTGATGGTGATGAAACAGAGTTTAGAGTAACAAAAGATTATGCGGAGAAAAAACTGAATAAGTCTACGATAAAGAAACTTAAAGCGGTTTCTTAAATAAGATAATTTGTAATTTTAAAAGCTATTTCTCTTTTACGAAATAGCTTTTTTTGTATAAAAAAACACCGTTTTATTAATCATAAAACGGTGTTCTTGTTGGTTGGAATAGTTGGGTACTATTTATTCTGAATATGAAATTCTTTCTTGGTTATTAGTGATAATATCTTCTGTGTTTTTTAAAACCATATCACTGCTATCATTGTTCTCAAATTTAATATCAAAATTATTTTGACGAATCAATGCTTCATAGAAAGTCACCTTAGAAATCTCGCTATAACAAACATCCTCTGCTAATAATACGTTAGATGATTTTAAAGTCTCTGTAGATTCTATACTTTCTGCAATAGTTACTTCATTACTATTATGATTATCTGTAGTTTTAATTTCTTGTGCGTATACTCCTGTAGCTAAGAATAGAAAAATAAGGTAAGATATAGTAGTTTTCATATTTTGGGACTTTGATAAATTTATAACTATCTGGTATCAAATTTAATATGAAAATTGTATGACAAAAAATGATTTGCTATTTTTTAGATTAAACGCTTTTTTTAAACGATGAAAGACTACTTTTTTTGTTAAAAAATACAATTCTTACATACTTTTTTTACGGTTTTACCGTAAAAAATAAATAAGATTTACGGCTTTTTTGTGAAAAAAAGTCAAATTATCATACTTGATGATTTCTAATGTATTAAGAAAATGAATTTACTTCGTTTAGTTTAATCAATTCGTCTACATAAGTTCGTTTGTTCGATAGTCTGGGTATCTTATGTTGACCTCCTAATTTACCATTCTTTTTAAGCCAATCATAAAACAACCCTTTTCTTGCTTCTCTTACTTGAAGTATATTTAGTGTAGTGTTGTTATATCTTTTGGCCTCATAATCACTATTTACTTGTTGAATATTCTGATCAAGAATGGAAATGAATTCATTAAGGTTTTCTGGGTGCTTTTTGAATTCGATAATCCATTCATGAGCACCTTTTTCTCGTCCTTTCATAAAAATAGGAGCAACGGTGTAATCTACTATTTCACTATTGGTTGTTCTGGTTGTTTTTCTTAATGCTTCTTCTGCATTTTCAATGATAAGCTCTTCTCCAAATACATTGATATGGTGTTTTGTTCGCCCTGATACTTTAATTCGGTAAGGAGAGATTGATGTAAAACGTACAGTGTCACCAATCTTATAGCGCCACAATCCCGCATTTGTGGTAATTATTACTGCGTAATTTTTGCCTACCTCAACTTCGCTTAATGGAATTACTTTTTCATTATTTTGCCCATAAGTTTCCATTGGGATAAATTCATAAAAAATACCATAATCCAGCATTAGTAATAACTCTGAAGAATCATTATGGTCCTGAATAGCAAAGAAACCTTCTGAAGCATTATATATTTCATAATATTTAAAAGATGTATGCGGTAAAATTTTCTTGTACTGATCTCTGTACGGATCAAAACTCACACCACCATGAAAATATACTTCCAAATTATTCCAGATTTCAAATAAGCTTTCACTACCTGTAGTTTCTAGTACTTGATTTAATAAGACAAGCATCCAAGAGGGAACCCCGGCGAGACTTGTTACATTTTCCTGAATAGTCTCTTGTACGATGGCTTTCATCTTAAGTTCCCAATCACTCATTAATGATACTTCACTGCTGGGTGTTGAGCTAAAATCTGCCCAAAAAGGCATATTATCTATAATTATGGCGGATAAATCTCCAAATGAAGTACCATTTTCTTTATAAAGCTCTTTGCTGCCACCTAATCGAAGACTCTTCCCTGTAAATAACTTAGAGTTTTCATTGTTATTAAGATACATACATAACAAATCTTTACCGGCTGCAAAGTGGCAATCTTCTAGTGATTCTTCACTAACCGGAATGAATTTACTTTTAGCACTGGTAGTACCACTGGATTTTGCAAACCATTTGATAGGAGTAGGCCAAAAAATATTATTTTCACCTAATCGGCTTCTTTCAATCATTGGTTCATAGTCTTCATAAGATCTAATGGGAATACGTGCAGCAAAGGTTTCATAATTGCTAATAGATGCAAAGTCATAGTCTCTGCCAAGCTGCGTGTTTTTTGCCGTTTCTAATAGTACATGCAATAATTCAAGCTGGACTTCATTTGGATACTTAAGAAAAAGCTCCATCTGATGAAATCGTTTTTTTAAGAACCAGCTGGCAATAGAATTAACTAATGGGATTGGCATTTTTTGATGTATATTTAGGCAGAAATAGTATTTAACTTACTTTTGGTTGTTGTCAACTAAAATAAGAAAAATAATTACATTCTTCTTACAAGGTTAATTTATAACAAAATTTTATGCAATATCAAGGAGTTCTAACCAAAATGCAAACAGAAATAGGTGATCCTATTCAATATTATATGGTCTTTGAAACTGATTTCATTCAGGTAAATCAATTATTGGATAAAAAAATGAGTATAGAATTTGTAGGTTATAAATGCCTGGCTTGTGGTGAGAATAAAAAGATATATAGACAAGGATATTGTTACGACGATTTCTACAATCAACCTCAGGTAGGAGATTGGGTAATGCGCCCAGAATTGAGTACGGCACATTTGGGGGTAGAGGATAGAGATCTTGAATTTGAAAAGAAGGCTCAACTTCAGCCTCACGTTGTGTATTTAGCAAATTCTAGTAATGTTAAAGTGGGCGTAACACGAAAATCTCAGATACCTACGCGATGGATTGATCAAGGTGCACATGAAGCGATAGAGATTATTGAAGTCCCTAATAGATACTTGGCCGGTATTACAGAAGTAGCTTTAAAAAATCATGTTGCAGATAAAACCAACTGGCGAACAATGCTTAAAAATGAAATTGTTGATGAAGATCTTATTGCATATAAAGATAGACTGAAGGATCTTATACCTGATGAGGTAAAAGAATATTTTATAGAAAACGGAAAAGAAACAGAACTCAAGTTTCCTGTTCTGCAATATCCCGACAAATTGAAAAGTCTTAATCTTGAAAAAACTCCTGAGTTCTCTGGGGTTTTAAAAGGTATAAAAGGGCAGTATCTCATTTTTGAAGATAATACGGTTTTTAATGTCAGAAATAATGAGGGATATGTGATTAATCTAACTGTATCCTAAACAAGTTTTTCCTGCATCATTACCAATTCTTCTTTTCCATACGTTTCACATTTTTGTAAGGTGTCTTTAATATCTTCTATAGTGGTTCGGGGATTTATAAGACACATTCTTAGTACAATTTGGCCTTGTAATACAGTGGTAACTAGTAGCGCATCTCTTGATGAAACTATTTTGGCAGAAATCTTCTGGTTGATATAATCTAAATCTTGTTCAGATATATCCTCACCTATTGGGTGATACCTAAAGTTAATTATCGCCAGTGTGGCAGGAGAAATGATTTCCCAATTACTGCTTTTTCTTAATATAGCCTCGGTTTGTTCTGCTAGATCAATATTGTATTGGATAGCTTTTTTAAAAGCATCTAATCCAAATGTTTTTAAAGACATATAGAATTTTAATGCACGAAAACGACGAGTTAGTTGAATACCATGATCATAAAAGTTAATTTCAGATTCATTACCTTCTATATCTCTTAAATATTCGGGTTTCTCGCTAAAAGTGCCACTCAACCAATTATGATCTTTCACCAATAAACAGCCCATTTCATAAGGTTGGAAAAACCACTTATGTGGGTCTACAGTTAATGAATCTGCTCTTTCAATTCCTTTTAAAAATTGTTCTCCACTATTCGCTAATATCACCGCTGCTCCATAAGCTCCATCTATATGGAACCATAAGTTTTCGTTTTCACATATAGAAGCAATTTCATTAAGAGGGTCTACAGTTCCTGTGTTTGTCGTTCCAGCCGATGCAATAATGCAAAAAGGTTGTAATCCTTCAAGACGATCTCGTGCAATTGCATTTTTCAATTTATTCAAGGACATTTTAAATTCCATATCTGTGGGAATAATACGAATCTGTTCTTTCTTAAAGCCTATTACCTTTATTGCTTTAATATTTGATGAATGAGCTTGGTCAGAGAGGTAAATTATTGCTTTAGAAAAATCATCACCGCATTTTACTCTTCTTGCAGTTACCAGGGCCGTTAAATTAGCCATTGAACCACCACTTGTAAATATACCGCCTCCTTTTTTTGTGGGAAATTTAAAAATGTCAAGTAACCAGTTCATAGTTAATATTTCTAATTCTGCTGCAGCGGGAGATGCTGCCCAACCACCAGAAAAAATATTAAACCCAGTGGCGATAGTATCGGCCATTACGCTTATATAATTGCTAGGCCCGGGAACAAAAGAATATGATTTTGGATGAGATACTATGTTACTGTGCGGAATAACCTGGTCCATGACAAAATCCAGAACTTCATTGGCTGGTGAAGGATTATTAGGAATGTCTTCTGTTAATAGAGAATCCATTTCCTCTCTAGAAGCCAAAGCTACAGGCTTTTTTGAATGCTGAGTTTCGAAGTGATCTACTATATGGTCTATAATCTTATATCCATATTGCTGCATTTCTTCTTTTGATAATCTTAATTTAGAATTGAGGTCGTTTTTAATCACAGTACTTTAGTTTTATTCCAATAACAAACAAAAATAGTACTATCTCAATAAAATCTACTTGTATAATTCATCAATAAACCAGTATTCTAATATCACCAAAATGCTCTATTCTACTAAAAATTTAATGCCTTGAAAGATAGAAATTATAAGCAAAGCTATTCCTATTATTCTATGAAGCTTGGTTTTTGAATCCTCTTTGCTCTTGGCCATTTTGTTTCCCCATCTGCTGTAAAAGTATAATGTTCCGATTTTTCCTAAGTAGATTCCAAAAAAGAAAAGAAAAAGAGAGGATATAGGGTTTTGTACTGTAAGTTCAAAAACGTACTTGTTTGTGAGTGATATTGCTAAGATCCAGTATATGATTACCGGGGGATTTAATAGCGCTAGAGAAAAACCTGTTATAAATTTGGAGTTTAATAGTTTTGTCTTGCGCTGTTTTAGAGTCAAATTTGTTTTGTTTGCAAGAAACAGGAAATATAAACCAATCAAAAAGAAAGCAACGATAAAAATGATTTGGATCCATTGGTTCATTTGAAAGAAATCAGACAGTTCCATGCTGCAATGCAATGCAAAAAGTGCTAGTATAACTTCACCAACTCCTGCAGCCAATGCTATATAGGATGCGCTTTTTATATTTTCACGTATAGAAGTATTGATTACAGCCAGGTTGACTGCGCCAAGAGGTATTGCTCCAATTACAGCAATAAGTGTTCCTAGTAAAAGATATAAAAGTGTCATGAGTCCTTAGTAGGTATTAATTAAATAATCTTACAAATGATATCGTTTTATAGAAAATATAGAAGCGGCAATCGCCGCTTCTATCCCTAATTTTAAAAAAAAATGATAATCTAAACACATTATGAATTTATTTCTATCAATAACTGCCGTTTACACCTATTCTCATTTTCTTGATGATTTCTTCAAAATATAGAATAGTCCAGATAATTTTTTCTGTGTCGGCATATGGAACCAATTCTTCTACAGCTTCATTGGTTGTTTCTAAGTTTTTTTCGGTATTTTCTTTAGTGTTTTTTAATATTTTGACATGACGAGAGTCTTCTTTAATACCAATATCTCGTAATCTCACACCCGCTTCATTAGTAAGTGATAGAAATGGAAGTATAGTCATAATCTCTTCTATACGGTCTTTATAAAGACTAATAAGTTCTCCTTTTTTCAAGTCTTCCAAATCACCAATTGTGTGAAACTTATTGATCTGTGATTTTGGAGTAAAAAATACAGCTTCATTAGCTTGTTGTGCAAAAGTTGTATTTATTAATAAAATTAAGATAAAACAGGTTGTGTATCTAAACATAATAGTATAATCTAAATTGAGTTTGTCTTGATTTCATATTATTCAACGAAATCAATTCGAACTTTTTATTGCATAACCATGTAGTTATTCAATGATTGTTTTAATTGAAATTTTGGAGCAACATTACTTATAGGGTCATTAAATAAATCCTTCACGCCTACAAAATTTTTAGTGAATCTATTGTATTTAAGAATATCAAGAGATCCCTTTTCAATTGATTGATGCACAACATCAACACCGTCTCCATGAATATTAAAGAAACTATTATCCATCATAAATGCTCTCTGAATTACCGCTAATGAGGTATAAGATTTATCAAATTGTACCACA
The DNA here is from genome assembly GCA_947500545.1 of uncultured Aquimarina sp. Lineage (GTDB taxonomy): Bacteria > Bacteroidota > Bacteroidia > Flavobacteriales > Flavobacteriaceae > Aquimarina. Next base: position 392,770 of record CANMSO010000002.1, read on the forward strand.
TCAGAAAATCCAGAAATTTTAGAATTGTGAATATAAGTCAATGCAGAATTGGATGCAGAGATAGCAGAGGCCGTATGTTGATAATTGGTTTTATCAGATAAGTTGATAAGTGTAGCATTGGATATAGTTACATCTGTAACCGCGTTAGGCCTGATGTATCCCAAGTCTTTATTGTATCCATCTATTTCTATAGCATAAGAACCTTCTGGGCTAGTTACATAAGGATGTCGTATTGCAATAATGTTGTTCAGATCACCTTTAAAACCCTCAGCAATTTGATAGTCATTTTGCTGTGCTTTTAGGGAAATTAGATTTCGTAAATTATTTTTACCTCCTTGAATGTTATATGAATCTTGACCAGAGTAGCTTACCATAATGTTGTCAATGATAGAAGCTGAACCTATGCCATATAATGAAAGACCATTTGATCCTTGTTTTCTTTTTATTGTATTACCGGCAAATTCAATTCTTACATGACTTAGTATGGTCGTTTGTTCATCCTGTAAATCTCCACCATATATTGAGAATTGCGGATTAAAATTACCTTTAATAATACCATTTCCTGAAACGGTGTTTATTTTTCCTGATCCTGCGATAATTATACCTCCCCAATCACCATTGCTTCTTGATTTTGGTCCTTTGTTTGATGTGAAAATAATTGGGTAAGCTTTTGTTCCTGAGGCAATTAACTTAGACCCTTTGGTTATAATGAGATTAGCAGGGTTTTTATGATCACATCTAATTATTGTGCCTTCTTGAATTGTTAGGGAAGCGCCACTGGTAACATATACATCACCTGACATTAAATACACAATGTCATTTCTTAGGTATGTATGGTTTGCTATAATGTTTGGTAGTTTCTCTTCGGCTGTTGGATAATCTGTTTTGTTAGGAGAGAAGTTAGTCCATCCTTTTATCCATTTCTCGCTATCTTGACTGAAATCTTGTGCTGTAGTAATGTGTGATAAAAACAATAATATAAAAGCTGTAATAAAAGAACATCTTTTTTTCATAATAGTTTATTTGGGGTTAAAACTACTGGAGGAAATTTCTTTCTTCCAATTTTGGGATTACTAAGTTATATTAGTTTTGTTAAAATTGGTTACGCTTTTACCGTAAACTTTGTACGTTTGTCGTTTGTTTTAGCTAAATTGGGATAGTGTTGTGAGTAAAATTCCTACATACGGAATACCTATCTGTTTGAAAACCAAAAAATTAAGTAATGTTTAGGTTTTTGTATAGATTACTGAACAAAATTAACTTTTTTATGAAAATTTTTAAGATAAAGGGGATTTTTCCCTCTTTTTTTACTTGTTTTTTTAGTTTAAAATTACTTTTGAACAAGAAAAAAAATCATTTTACAGTATAACTGACTAATTTTTAGTCGTAAAGATTGCTTTCTGTGAAGTAAAACTTCATGTTAATCAAGAGGAGTGAATAGATATGTTTTAATTGAGTGATTATGTTAAAAGTATAATTAGGGTTTCCGAATAAAAAAAGCAGCCTATTTCTGCTGCTTTTTTATAAATTGTAAATGTTATATAATTTTATTCCCTAGAAGTTTCCATCGGCACCTATCCTTATTTTCTTAATAACTTCTTCGAAGTATAAGATCGCCCAAATAATTTTTTCTGTATCTGCATAAGGAATAAATTCAGAAATTAACTCTTCGGTACCTTCAAAAGTTTTTGTGGTAGTGTCGTGATGCTTGTCTAGAGATTTCAAATGATCAGAGTCCTCCTTGATTCCTATGTCTGATAATTTTACTCCAGCTTCATTTGTGAGTGCGAGATAAGGAAGAATAATTGTTATTTCTTTAACACGTTCGGTATATAATTTTATTAAGTCTCCTTTGCGTAAGTTTTCTAGCTCATCAATCGTGTGAAATTTTCCGATTAAAGTGTTTTGGTCAAAAAAAACATTCTTTTTGGATTGAGCGTTACTAAGAGTAATTGTAAAAAGAGTAAGAATTGCAATACTAAATAATTTCATTTTTGTTATTTTTTTTACTGTAAATACCCAAACTTACTGCATTACGGTATAGTTATCAGAGTCCTTAAGTGTAAATTTTGGGTTTTTCTTGTTTAATGGATCGGTGAATAAGTCATCTGCACTTTTGAAGTGATTTGTATACATATTATATTTAAGTAATTCCTTATCGCTTTCTTGAAGCTTGTGTTCTGATAATATGGTTTCTGCATGTATATTAAAAATACTATTATCCAACAGAAAATGATTTTCAAGATCAGTATATGATTGATACGATTTATCAAACTTAACGACATTAGCGAAACCTGATATTTGAGACTCTGTTATCGTTAGCTTTGCTAGATTTTTTGATGAAATTGCAGCAATTGTGTGTTGATAATTGCTTTGATCTGATAAGTTTATCAATGTTGCATTTCTTAGGGTTATATCTGATAAAGATTCTAAGGAGACGTAACCTTCCTTTTTGTCATAACCATCTGCTTCGATAACATATGAACCACTAATGTCACTAATGTATGGATGTCTTAAAGCTATAATATTGCTCAGTTCTCCTTTACATCCCAACGTGAAATCATAATCATCATCCTTTGCTTTATAAGATATTAGGTTGTGCATAGTTATGTTACCTCCAAAACACTCAAAAGAGTCATCCGCAGAATAGCTTACCATAACGTTATTGATGATTGAATTTTTGCCAAGGGCATAAAGCGATAATCCATTTAGCTCTATTGATTTATTAATCTTTTTACCCGCAAATTCTATTCTTATATATGACATCTCAACGGTAGCTTCATTTTCTTGCGTGCCCCCATACATAGAGTGCTGAGGTAGAAAATTTCCTTCGATAACTTTGGAAACAGAGGGTGAATTAATTTTACCTGAACCAGCAATGACAATTCCTCCCCAATCACCAGATTTTCGAGACTTTGGGGCTCTGCTAGATGTAAAAACTATCGGAAATCCTCTTGAGCCGTTAGCTATTAATTTTGCTCCTCTGGTTATTATTAAACTTGTGGCATCTTCAATGTCGCATCTTATTATTGTTCCTTCTTGTATGGTAAGGGTTGCATTATTGGTTACATAAACATTTCCTGACATAAGGTAGGTAACATCATTGCTCAGGTACGAGTCAGAATCAATAATATTTGGAAGCCTTTCTTCTGGTTCTGGGTATTCCTTATGGTTAGGATCAAAATTTGTCCATCCTTTTATCCATTTCATTTGATTATCAATGTTTTCTGTTTGTGAAAACGAAAAAATAGAAAATGAATAAAAAAGAACAAGCAATGCAAAATTCAATTTCATAACTATGGGGTATTTCATTTTGGGTTCAAAAGTTACAGCTATTCAGGTACTAACTGATAAGCATAACTTTACTAAAATGTTAACCTAGTTTTAATGAAATTATTGCATAAAAATAGCTTATTTATTTCCTGTTTTTGTAGTATCTTTTTTCTTCTTCTTGCCTAGAAAACCGCCTAGGATATTTTTAGCAGTATTTTTTAAAGTTTCTTCAGTGTTTTTAGAACCTTCAGTTTTGGTAGAGTCTCCTTGTTTTTTGGAACCTCCTAGTAGGTCGGTTATTGCTTGTTGACCTTTACTAACTATTTGATCTTTTGCTTTTTCCTTTTGTTTACTGACAATTTGTTGTGTAAGTTGCTTTACTGCCTTACCAGTATTTAAATCGATTTTTGGGTTGGTAAAATTCCCAGAAATTCCAATAGGAAGCCCAACAGTCATGGTGTTGGCTTCTTGTTCATTAAGCTGAGAAATCAAACTCCCAGCTTCGCTGCCTAAGTACTTGGCAGGAACATCTACCGTTAGGTTATAATTCATACTTCGGTCAAAGCTATGATCTCCTCCGGCTGTTATTTTTATTCCTTCTACATCAAATTCAAAAGGTTTTACATTAATCTTTCCATCATCAAAACTAAGATTGGTTTTAATATCCTTAAGGTTTAGTTTATCTAGTTCAACAAAATTAAGCTGACTATTTAATTTTGATAAAAGCGGAGTTTTGGTTGTGGATACTTGTGCGTTCAGGATTTCGGCTAATGCACTTCCTTTTAATGAAGTTAAAACAGGAGTTAGATCTTCATTTAAATTCCCGTTTAGGTTTAGCTGTGTTGTAAGATTACCTGTTAATGCTTGGGCGATTGGTGCTAAGCCTTTTATTAATTCTAGATTATTAAAAGACTTAACGATATCAATTTGACTTAAATCTAATGCCATCTTAAACGTTGGGACCTTTGATTTTGTAGATACATTCCCATTAATTGCCATACCACCATCAAAGATATTGGATGTTACATTTTGCAAGTACGCCGTTTCATCTTTTATCTTTACAGTTCCCTTTGTGTTTTGCAATACTAAATTGTCATATAAAACTTTTTTAGTGTCAAAATTCAATGTTGCATCCAGAAAAGATGGGATTCTCATGGTTTCATCCTCTGTAGTTTCTGCGTTGTTTGTTTCTTCTTCTGTTTCATTGACCATGAAATCATTTACGGCAAAAACGTTAGAGTTTACATCAAAATTTCCCTTTAAATCTTGTTTTGCAAATAGGAATCCCATAAGGTTTGTTATTGTTCCTGTTGCTGCTAAATCTGATTTTCCCGTAGTTGCTTGTATCTCATCTAGAGTTATTGTTTCTGGATTGAAGCTTACATTCGCTTTTTTAATTTTTATTTCATTTGGTAACTCATCTGAGGCATAAGTGAACCCAGAAACACTTGCTGTACCAGAACTTTTTACATTTTGATATTGTTCTTTTTCCAAGGATTGCATATCAAAATGAGTTTTGATATCTGCGTTTACAATACCGTTCAGTTTCTCCTCTAGTTGCAATGGGTACGCTTGATTTAGATTTTGAAGATTTAATGTGCCTTTTAGCATCATATCCACAATCATGTTCTTGGTAATATTTCTTAAACTACCTTTTGCTGCAAATGAATCCTGATCGATTTTAAAAGTAAGATTACCAATCTTTATGTAGGTGTCATCTACCAAACCGGTTTCATTCTTGATTTGTGTATCGATGTTAATGTTTTTAACCCCTTTAGGTAAGTCCGGGTATTTAAAAGAGGCATTATTTGAAGCGATTTTAATATCCATTTTTGGGATATAAGTATCGTCTGATTTTCCTTTTATTATTCCGTTAATAGAAAAATCCCCGCTAGTTTTAACTCCATCAAGGTTTTTGGCATAAACCTCGGGAATGACTGCAAGAAAATTTTTGAAATCTGAAGAAGGTGTTTTAAAACTTAGATCTACATCGGTATATTTCTCGAATAGTTGCACAAATCCAGTGAATTCAAGAGGTAGTCGATTAATTAGTCCTTTATTTTCTCTGAAGGAATACCGCTGATTTTTAAGATCTAATTCTATTTCGGCATCAAGCTGCAACTTGTTTTTATTTAGATATTTGGTGCCGTCAAGACCAAAAGATGCCTCGGCATTAGTTTTAGTATTTAAAATAACTTTATCTCCAGATACCGATCCGTCACCGCTGTGATTTAGGCCAGTCATTTCTAAAATAGTTTTGCTTACATCGTCCTGGTATAAGATCTTGCTATCATTAATTTCATAATGCTCCAAAGCAAAAGTGAAGGAACCACTTTCTTCAGTAGGGGGGTCTACAACATTTTCTTGTTTTTTACCAATATCAAAATTAGAATCCCCAAGAGAATCTGTCTTAATAGCAATGTTGGCTTCGTCTATTATTATTTTTTGAACACTTATTGCCTCAGTCGCATCTTTGAATAATTCATTTACAGACATATCCAAGGCAATTCTTTTTGAATAGGCCAAGGTATCCCCCTCAAATGGTGCATGATTAATAATAGAGAGTTCATCAATAATTACCGAAGCTTGAGGGAAACTTCGTAAAAGACTAATATCTATATCTGCAAAATCAACTTTTGCATCAACATGTTCGTTAACTAGGTAGCGTACTTTATCTTGAATAGTCCCTTTAAACAAAAACGGAACAGAAATGACTCCAATAATCAACAGTAATAAAACAATACCAAGAATTTTGAGGGCTTTTTTCATGATTGTAAGGCTTTTTTATAAAGTAACGGATTGCAAAGATACCATGTTGCTTTTTTTAAGTTAACTATTTGTTAGATTTAAATTTCAAGAGTTATCTCACCACCTTGTTTTAGGTTAAATTTTCTTCTTAAAAAGTATACAGCAAGATATAATATAGGGGTGTCTAATGCTGCAACGAGTACTTTGAATAAAAAACCATTAAGTAGTAATATTCCAAAGCGATCCCATTCTATGATTCCTGTAGAACATAATAATAGAAGTACTGTTAGCGTATCTACAAACTGAGAAGAGAATGTAGAGAAGTTATTGCGTAGCCATAAGTGTTTTCCTTTGGTAATTCGTTTCCAGAAATGAAAGATCTGAATATCGATATATTGTGCAAAAAGATAGGCTATCATAGAGGCAAATACTGCTATTATGGTTGCTCCAAAAACAGTGTTGAATGTCTCATCATTTATAGGAGACCAATCTGTGGATGGGACTGCAGAAGAAGCAGATATAATTAATAATGAGAAAAATGATGCAAAAATACCTGCGGTAACAATTTGGTTAGCCTTCCGTTTTCCAAAAATTTCACTTATAATGTCTGTAATTAGGAAAGTAATAGGATAAGGTAGTATGCCTACAGAGATTTCAAAAGTGTATATTCCTAAAAAATCCCAATGAAAGAATTTTTGAAAAATTAAATTAGATACAACTAGAGATGATATAAAAAGCGCTCCGAGGATAAGATATATTCTATAAGCGGCTTGTTTGTCCTTAAGATTCAGTGAAGTTTCGTTCAAAATGAATAATAGTTAATAATAGTTCGCACAAAAATAAGGTGAAGTAGTTTTGTTTTGTTTAATTTGCTCCTAAAATAAGGAGTTCTGATCAGAATATAAATATCCAACCTTGAAAACATCTCACCTGCTACATATTTCTTTAGGAAGTAATATGGGAAATCGTTTAGATTTCATCCAGAATGCTGTCAATGAAATTTATAAAGTAATCGGAGATGTCGTTTCGATTTCAGGAGTTTATAAAACTCCAGCCTGGGGATTTGATAGTGATGATTTTTATAATTCATGTATCGCAATTCGTACTTTTTATTCAACATCTGAGGTGCTGGATCAACTTATGGAAATCGAGCTTGCACTTGGTAGAAATAGGAATGATCAAGAAGGGTATCAGGCTAGGATTATTGATCTTGATATACTACTTTCTTCTGAAGGGATTATCAAGACATCAAAATTAGTGGTTCCACATCCGTCTATGCAAGATCGAAAATTTGTGTTGGAACCATTAGCCGAAATTGCCGGAAAGGAATTACATCCCGTACTAGAGAAAACCATAATAGAATTATTAGAAAACACTTCTGATGATTCTAAAGTGACTAAATTAAATGAGGAAATAGTAAACCCTAAGTCCAAATATGCGCTATCCCAATTTCAGTATCTAACGATAGAGGGCAATATTGGTGCTGGCAAAACCAGTTTGGCGCAGTTAATTTCTAAAGAATTTAATGCGAAACTTATCCTTGAGCGTTTTGCGGATAATCCTTTCTTGCCAAAGTTTTATGAAGATATGGAGCGCTATGCTTTTCCTTTAGAAATGTCTTTTCTTGCGGATCGATATCAGCGTATACAGGATGATATAGCTCAGTATGATTTGTTTACTGATTTTGTTGTAAGCGATTATGATGTATTTAAGTCTTTGATTTTTGCGAAAGTTACTTTGCAATCAGAAGAGTATACCCTATATAAAAGAGTATTTGATCTTATGTATAAAAACCTAGCTAAACCAGGATTGTACATTTACTTATATCAGAATACTGAACGCCTTTTGGAAAACATAAAAAAAAGAGGTAGGGATTATGAACAAAAGATTCCTGCAGAATACCTAAATAAAATCAACAAGGGGTATCTGCAATTTATAAAATCTCAGCCCAAATTTAATGTAAAAATTATTGATGTGTCAGAAAGAGATTTTATAACAAATCGCACCGATTTTATATCTATTTTAGAGGAAATTATATCGTAATTCACCCTTCTTTTTGAAGCTCTTTGGCTACTTTTTGTACTTGATCAAGTACGCGTAATAGGTTTCCACTCCAGAGTTTTTCGATTTGCTCCTCTGTGTAACCTCTTTTTACTAATTCTAGCGTAACATTAAAAGTTTCAGAAGCATCACTCCAGCCTTCAATTCCCCCGCCACCATCAAAATCAGAACTAATACCTACATGATCAATCCCGATTTTATCCACCATATAGTCAATATGATTTACAAAATCAACAATATCTACAGCAGGAGGAAGGTTGTCCATTTTTTTAACTTTCGTTCTTCGTATTGCAGCCATGGTGCCTAAAAAATCATAGTACTTTTCTTTTTCCTCAGTAGTAAGTTTCATCACTTCCTTTCTTTCTAACCAAGTCACTCCCATAGAATCAGCAATTTGTTTTCCTATTTCAACTTCTTTTACCACGCGCTTTTCAAATTTTTCGGTATTAAGATAAGATGTAAAGGCAACAGTTTGTACTACGCCTCCGTTTTCTTTTAGCCATTGTAATTGTTCATCATCAAGATTACGACTATGATCGCACAAAGCTCTGGCTGATGAATGTGACGCAATAATAGGGGCTTTGGTAAGTTGAATCATTTGACGCATTGATTCTTTTGAAGGATGAGAAACATCGATCATAATACCTGCCTTGTTCATCTCTATAATTACTTCTTTACCTAGATCACTTAGTCCGTTGTGTAACCATATTCCGTCTGCTTCACCAGTATTAGAATCGCAAAGTTGACTATGGCCATTGTGAGATAGTGACATGTATCTGGCGCCTAAATCATGAAATTTCTTGACATTTTTAATGTCTGTTCCTACCGGATACCCATTTTCTATACCGATCATAGCTACTTTCTTTCCTTTTTTATGAATTCGGCGTACATCATCAGATGTTAATGCTAGTTCGATTTGATCCGGGGCTATATCTTCTGCAAGTTTATGTATGGCCTTGAATTTTGACATGGCAATTTCGTATGCTTTTTCATATCCTGCCGGAGTAAGAGAATCTTGTCCTGTATATACAATAAACCAGGCTACATCTAATCCCCCTTTTTTCATTTTGGGTAATGTAATCTGGGAGCTAAGATCTTGTGTATAATTAATCGAATCTGTAAAGTTTTTTATGTTGATGTCACAGTGGGTATCCAATGTAATTACATTTTTGTGAATTTCTTTGGCTTTAGCTATTAATTGACTATCCGCTGTATTTTCTTTTTCAGGTTTTTCTTGTTTACATGAAATGAGAAGGAATGTAATAGCTAGGAGTAATGAGATGTGTTTCATTTTGAATTGAGATTGTGAGTAAGTTTATTGAGCATTAAACTTACAAAACAAAATCTAGATTGTCTATTTCTAATACCCTCTTTATAGATCTATGGTTGTTGAGATTTGTTTTTCAAATTGTAAATCATCCGTAGTTCCAATAGACAATGTAAAAGTGTATTCTTGGTTTTTAAATTGAGATTTATCCAAAAGTTCATTTAAAAAATTAACAGATATAATGTCATAAAAAAAATCAATATTATTGGCTATTTCTGTTATTTCAGCCAAATTAGAATTGGCTGTGATCGTATTGCCATCATATATGAAATCTTTATCTAAGGTGATGACTAGGCTTTCTTCATTCAATTGATTTAAGAAAGTGTCATTGTCACAGGAGGTAGCAAAAGCCGAAGTGATAAGGTTAAAATTAATATTAGCCGCTGTAGAGTTGTTCTCGCTAAATTTTGCGTAAAGAGTAAACTCATCTGTTATTACAGTTGCAGAGTCTTGAGAAGATTGGTTATTAAGCTCAAATAGTTCTAAACTTTCAAAACTTTGGATTTGAAAGATTTGCTCTGGACAGCAACTATAACTTACTGCTGATAGTAAAATAAAAGACGTGTATAACTTGATAAATGTTTTAAAATTCTTTTTCATAACATTTCCGTTTCTATTAGAAGATTTATAATATAGAGAAGGGTTGCGTTAATTATATTTATTATGTTAAAATAAATAAATTTAAATGTTGAGTTTAGAAAACAGATCCCATATCACTACGCCAGCGCTTACCGAAATGTTTAGCGAATGTTTACTACCATATTGCGGAATTTCAATAACAGCATCACTTTTTGATACTACTTCTTGTTGTACACCTTTTACTTCATTCCCAAAAATAATGGCATAGACTTGATTAGGTTCGGGTTGAAAATCGTTGAGTATTACAGCATTTTCGGCTTGCTCTATAGAAAGAATTTTTATGTTTTTACTTTTTAAATTTTCAATTAATTCTAGTGTGTCTTTTTTGTGTTCCCAATCCACTGTGTCGGTTGCTCCCAAGGCGGTTTTTTGAATATCCTTGTGGGGTGGGGTGGCTGTTATACCACAGAGATATATTTTTTCAATTAAAAAAGCATCAGCAGTTCTAAACACAGAACCAATATTGTTCAAACTTCGGATATTGTCCAAAATAATAATCAAAGGAGTTTTCTTTGAAGCCTTAAATTCTTCAACAGTCTTACGATCAAGTTCGCTGTTTTTGAGTTTTCTATTTTCTTTCATTGCAGCAAAAATAATGTTTTGAAGATAAAATTAACAATGTAAGAAAGGTAAACACAATTGTGAATAAAATTGAATAACTCCTAAGCGATAGATTATAGAAAAAAATGCAGAATACCTACTTTAGCATCATCATAAAATCATACTTCATTGGCAGCAAAAGATAGTAAAAAAGTAACTCCATTAATGAAACAATACAATGCGATTAAGGCTAAGTATCCTGATGCATTGTTGTTGTTTAGAGTAGGGGATTTTTATGAGACTTTCGGTTCAGACGCTATTAAAGCAGCCGCTATCTTAAACATTGTTCAAACAAAGAGAGGTAATGGTAGTGATCAGGAGACTGCATTGGCAGGATTTCCTCATCATTCTTTGAATACATATTTGCCAAAGTTAGTAAAGGCGGGCGAACGCGTTGCAATTTGCGATCAGCTTGAAGATCCCAAGCAAACTAAGACTATTGTAAAACGCGGTGTTACAGAATTGGTGACTCCTGGAGTTGCACTAAACGATGAGGTTCTACAAAGCAAAACAAATAATTTTTTGTGTGCGGTACATTACGGGAAAAAGGGATTAGGAATTGCTTTTTTGGATGTTTCTACAGGTGAGTTTTTAACCGCACAAGGCGATATAGCACACATGGATAAGTTGATGCAAAATTTCAGCCCAAGTGAAGTGCTTGTTACCAAACCAAAGAAGCAAGCTTTCCAGAACGATTTTGGGCAGGATTACCATGCTTTCTTTCTTGAAGATTGGGTTTATAAGCCAGATTATGCAAATGAGACCTTAAATAACCATTTCGGAACAAAAACATTAAAAGGCTTTGGTGTTGATCATTTAAATGAAGGAATTATTGCGGCTGGAGTAATTTTGCATTATTTAGGAGAAACGCAGCATCATAAATTACAACATATTACCTCTATACAACGAATTGCTGAAGATCAATACATCTGGATGGATCGTTTTACAATTCGAAACCTCGAGCTATATCATGCAAATGCAGCAAATGCTGTTACCCTTCTTGATGTTATTGATAAAACGATTTCACCAATGGGAGGCCGTACCCTAAAACGCTGGTTGGCTTTACCTTTGAAAAACAATAATGCAATCCAAAAACGGCACGAAGTTGTGCAATATTTTTTGGATAATACTACGTTACTTCAAAAAAATCAGAATCAAATTAAACAGATTGGGGATATTGAACGATTAATTTCTAAAGTAGCAACCGGAAAAGTCAGTCCTCGTGAGGTGGTACATCTTAAAAACTCCTTAGAGGCTATTGTTCCCATAAAATCACAAGCTTCTAATAGTGATAATGAAGCGCTAAAAGTAATAGGCGATACACTAAATGATTGCGAATTACTGCGTAACAAAATTAAAGAAACCCTAAATGAAGATGCTCCTGTAAACATAGGAAAGGGTAATACTATTGCCAATGGCTATTTGGAGGAGTTAGATGAATTGAGATCAATTGCATTTTCTGGAAAAGATTATCTCGATAAAATGTTGGAACGAGAAACTAAAGCTACAGGGATTACTTCCTTGAAAATAGCATCCAATAACGTTTTTGGATATTATATAGAGGTGCGAAATACGCATAAAGATAAAGTACCCGATACCTGGATACGTAAACAAACTCTGGTTAGTGCAGAACGATATATTACTGAAGAACTTAAAGAGTATGAAGCAAAAATTCTAGGAGCCGAAGAAAAGATTTTGGCGCTAGAGCAACAGTTGTTTAATGATTTGGTGATTTGGATGAACGAATATATCAAACCTGTGCAATTAAATGCTACTTTAATCGGTCAGTTAGATTGTTTATGTTCTTTTGCACAGTTGGCTCAAGAAAACCAATATGTGCGTCCTTTGATTGACGAATCGTATGATTTGGAAATTAAAAACGGACGTCACCCAGTAATCGAAAAGCAGCTACCACCTGGTGAGCAATATATTGCAAACGATGTTTTGTTGGATCGAGAGAATCAACAAATGATAATGATTACAGGTCCTAATATGAGTGGTAAATCTGCTATATTAAGACAAACAGCCTTGATAGTTTTATTGGCGCAGATGGGGTGTTTTGTTCCTGCAGAAGAAGCCAGGATAGGGGTTGTAGATAAAATATTTACAAGAGTAGGGGCCAGTGATAATATTTCAATGGGAGAATCTACTTTTATGGTAGAGATGAATGAGACTGCTAGTATTCTTAATAACATATCAGATCGAAGTTTGGTATTGCTAGATGAAATTGGTCGAGGTACAAGTACGTATGACGGAATATCAATTGCTTGGGCAATTAGTGAGTTTTTACATGAACATCCTGCAAAACCGAAGACGTTGTTTGCTACGCATTATCATGAATTAAATGAAATGTGTGAAACATTTGATCGTATCAAAAATTATAATGTTTCTGTAAAGGAGCTTAAAGACACTGTTCTTTTCTTGCGTAAGCTGGTTCCAGGAGGTAGTGAGCATAGTTTTGGGATTCATGTGGCAAAAATGGCTGGCATGCCACAACAGGTGCTTCACAGGGCTAATAAAATGCTTAAGAAATTAGAAAAATCGCACAGTAGTGAAGAACTTACAGATAAAATTAAGGGGATCCAAGAGGATGATGAACTGCAATTAAGTTTCTTTAATCTTGATGATCCTTTGTTAGAAGAAATCAAAGAAGAAATCCTGGATATAGATATCAATACGCTCACTCCGGTGGAGGCATTGATGAAACTTAATGAGATTAAACGCATGCTAACCAGGAAGAAAGCACCTCAGGTTTAAATTTTTTTATTCTTTTTGCAAAAAACACTTTGGTATTACTAGAATTGTTTTAAATTTGCATCCGCAATAAAGCATTGCGAAGTTCTTAAAATACTGCGAAAGTAGCTCAGGGGTAGAGCATCACCTTGCCAAGGTGAGGGTCGCGGGTTCAAATCCCGTCTTTCGCTCTGAGATAATATATATACCAAGCTGAAGTGGTGGAATTGGTAGACACGTTGGACTTAAAATCCAATGGCCTGTAAGGCCGTGCGGGTTCAAGTCCCGCCTTCAGTACTTAAAGCCTTCTTAATCTTTTGATTTTGAAGGCTTTTCTTTTTTTTGCATATTGCATTTTTGATGCATTTCTTATTTTTTTATTCTCACATATTTATTACAGCAAATAGCATGATTTTTCTCTAATTAAAATCTCGATTTTAGGGGGGAATACCCCTAAAAAAAATAGGTTAAATACCTTGTTAACATGCTTGCGTTTAAGGAAATAAATCTCCAACTTTATAGTGTAAATTAAAACCAACTTAATCTTTACACTAAACAATATTTACTCTTATGGGCCACAACTTCAAATTTTCCACACCTAAGTGTGTGGATGAACGGATTTTTTTTTCTAAAATATCCAAGGTATTAAATGCTTGTGAACATTCTAAAAGTCAAATGATCAGTATCTATCTTACAAAAGAGGATAGGTTCTTGTATTGTAATAAGATTTTTGAAAAAACTATTGGTTATAGTCCCAAAAGACTAATCGATGGTGGGTGGGATTTTTGGTATTCTTTGGTCGCTCCCAAGGAGTTGTCATCAGTAAAAAATAAGGTGCAGAATTTTTTCTCTATGCCATTGGTTCAGGATGTACTTATGCTAAAATATCATGTTATAAATTCGTATGGAGAAAAAATTTGTATCAAACACGAGATTTTGATGTATGAATTAAAGAAATATACCCTTGCCTTAAATTATTTTTTTGATATATCAGAGAAAGAAAAAATAGAGCACTGTCTTAAACTTAATGGAGGACATCATGGAAGTAGTTTCTTTAAAAATCAGTGTATGACCATATCTTCAAGAGAGGGGGAAGTTCTGAAACTTATTGCAGATGGTTTTTCTTCAAAAGAAATCGCTGATAAGCTTTTTATTAGTAATCATACGGCCATTTCTCATCGCAAGCATTTGATTCAGAAATTTCAAGTAAAAAACACTGCTCAACTAATAAAAGAAGCATCTAAGGTTTTGGAACTGTGACTTTAAGAACTACTTAACTTTTTTTAACGAATTATTTAGAAGGTCAAAATCCCCATTTTTGGGGATTGATTCTTCGTGTTATTTTTAGAAACTTAGTGTTCGTGAAGTTTTAGGTTTTTTTAATTTAAAATAACGCAAAAATAATTTTTAAGATTCCTATCTATAGATGGTTAAATATTTACCCCGCTAGCCTTCTATAAACGCATAAATTATATTAATAAATTAACTCACTTTTATGATTGGGTTGGCTTTAAAATTGTTGAGAGATGAATTAAGTGATTACATCTTTCAAAATAAAAGGTCCGGAGATTCTATCACTCAAGATGATATAATCTTGGATAGCATTGCTATGCTGGAAAGTGATTCTCAGGGTGACCTAAATAATAAGGTAATAATAAGCTTAGTTAATACCGAAGAGGAAAGTACCTTAAAAAACAATAGAAATACCGTGCGAACGGCTACTGGTATAAAGTACAAGGAGCCTCCAGTGTTTTTAAACCTTTATGTACTTATATCTACTACACTAGGTCAGGATCTACAAGATGCTTATGAATTTGCTTTGCATAGATTATCTCTTGTTATTCAGTTTTTTCAGGCCAAAAGAAGTTTTACAATTCAAAACTCTCCTTTCTCAACAATTTCTAATGATAGCAATATTTCACAAGAAAGTAAAAACGAGCTTAAGTTAAATGTAGAATTATACACATTAACATTTGAACAAATAAATCATTTATGGGGATCATTGGGAGGTAAACAAGTGCCTTTTGCCATGTATAAGATAAGACTTGTTAAGATTCAAGAAGATACTAGCATTATTGCTCCAGTAATAGAGGAAATAGAAAATGTCGAAACTCACATAGACCAACATTAATATGAGCAGCACCACTGTATTTAAAAGATTATTTGAAGTTCAGATATTACATGACTACTTTCTGACTACAATAGATGGGGCTTCTTTTTTTGATAAAAACAAAGCTGACAAACAAGACCTTATTTCTAAAAAATTACAGCTTGGATCATATAATATTTTAGATTTCTTTGAGATAGAACCACAAGGAGTAACAAAAAAGGTATTAAACGATTATAAGTTAGTAACCGCACAAACACCTTTGGGTTTTGTAGTAGGAACTGAGGTAGATGTAGTGAGTGAATCTGGTGAAACTCTTTTCAGGCCACGTTTAAAATTTAAAACCAATTTAAATCTGACTTTTTCGCTTAGACCAAAAGCTTCATTTTTTAAAAGTATAACAAATATTAGTCTAAGACCACCACTACCGCTAAAATATTATTTTACAAATAAGGATAAAAAAGAGCTGGAGGAAAACTCATCACCTCCATACAAATCCTTACCTATTTCAGATAAAGTAGGCCGATTTCAAAAAAATAGAGGCTATGAAATGGGAGCATTAGCAAATTTTAGAGGAAAAATTAAAGAAGCATTACAATATACACTAGTTAGTAATGTCAAGTTTTGGGAAGAAATAGATGACAAAAGGTTTGTGAATGATGCTGATAGTACGTTGTTGCCTCATCGATTTACGTATCAAATTACAAAACCTCAGGATATTACCGAGATAAAATTTGTTTTAACAAACAAGAACGGGAATGAAATAAAAGTTATTAATAAAACGGGAGATGAAATTCAGCGAAACATCAATATCGATTTTACCAGAGTAGATGAAAATGATGAGAACTCTGATATTATCCCTTCTGGATTCTATAATCTGAAGGTAAACGTCAATGATACTTCTGACGTAAAATATCCTGTTTATTTAAATGATGACTTATATGATAATGATGATTTCGCAATCATAGATATTAGGTTTGACGAAGAAAATTCACCCTTTAGCTTATTAGATTCAGAAGGGTTTCTCACTACTAGAGTAAGCACATCCGGAGAAAAAATACCACATCCAATTTTTGAAATAAGGTTCAAAAATAGAAGAACATACTGGAGATATAATAAGGAGGGAGATTTCACTCCTGCAGAGATAACCGCTACATCGGTTCATTTAGAATATCAGCCAAAACAGTTGGTTTCTCTAAAACCCAAAGCCCTGACATCGGTTTTGGTGCCCTTTAAGAATGGAACTTCATTAATGTTGCCGCATCCCAGGATGCCATCTATTAAAGTAGAGCAGGATAGGATTTTCTCGGAGATCTTTATTAATCAATCGAATCGATTATTAAATAATTAAAATTAAACTTTAATAAAAATGATATTATGAATTACAAAACACCAGGAGTTTATGTAGAAGAAATTCCGAAGCTTCCGCCATCAATTGCGCAGGTAGATACCGCAATCCCTGCTTTTATAGGATATACGCAAAAAGCAGAGGATGAAAGAGGTAACTCATTGATCAATGAACCAAAACGAATTAGCTCGTTATTAGAATACGAACGTTTTTTCGGAGACCCTTCAATAGAAAAAGATTTATCGGTTTCAATTAATGAAGCGGTAACTCCACCCGTAGTACAAGCTTCTATTGGAGCTAATGCATCCAAATATAAAATGTATTACGCATTGCAAATGTTTTTTGCCAATGGAGGAGGCCCATGTTGGATTGTTTCTGTTGGAGGATATATAGAGCCAAGTTTAATCGTTTTTAATGATTTACTAGGGGGTCTGGAAGAGACAGAAAAAGTGGATGAAATCACATTGTATGTATATCCTGATGCACAGGGTTTAGAGACATTTTCTGATTTTTATAACCTGTTTGGAGAATCAATGGATATGTGCGAAAAGTTGAAAGATCGCTTCGCTGTAATGGACATCTGGCAAGCAAATCCAGAACCAGATTTATCTGCAGATATTCAAACTATGAGAGATAATACTCCAGCAGTAGAAAATACTGTAAAATACGGAGCCACGTATTTCCCTAATGTAGAGACAATCTTGGATTATTATTATGGAGGCGAAGGAGATGGTGATGCAAACGTAACAATTGTAAGCGGAGGCCCATTAGCAGGAACTTTAGCAGAGTTAAAGTCTAAGGATAATGCACTTTATTTCCAGGCACAGAACGCATTAAGAAATCTACCTATGGAAATGCCTCCATCTCCAGGAGTTGTAGGGCAATATGCCAGTGTAGATTCTTCAAGAGGAGTTTGGAAAGCTCCTGCAAATGTAAATATGGATTTTGTAATCAAGCCTGTAATCAAAATCACTGATCAGCAACAAGAAGGATTAAACGTAGATACCACTGCTGGTAAATCGGTAAACGTAATTCGTTCGTTTGTTGGTAGAGGTAATGCAATTATTTGGGGAGCTAGAACCTTAGCAGGGAATAGTAACGAATGGCGTTATGTTTCTGTAAGACGATTCTTTAATATGGTTGAAGAATCTGTAAAGAAGGCTACAATACAGTTTGTATTTGAACCTAATGATCTAAATACATGGTCTAGGGTAAAATCTATGATTGATAATTTCCTAGTGCAGCAATGGAGAGCTGGAGCTTTAATGGGAACGACTCCAGAGCAGGCATTTTTTGTAAAAGTTGGACTTAATGAAACCATGGATGAGGTAGATATCTGGGAAGGTAGAATGATCGTAGAAATAGGTATGGCCGTAGTAAGACCGGCAGAGTTTATCATTTTAAGGTTTAGTCATAAAATGTTATCCGAGTAAAATCTATAAACATTAAAAAAATCAAATATGGCCATTAATAATAATAATGACGGAAGTAATTTACGAAGTGCCGATACGGTGATTTGTGAAAGTCTGAGAGTCATTAAAAACGATAAGAAAACTGCAAAAAGTATGCAGGCTGCCAGTGAAACACTTAGAAAATCTAAAAAGGCAGCACGCAGATATAAAATATGCGGTTTAGATAAAGCTGAAGAATCCAACGGAGTATATCAGGATATTATGAGTTGTGTTACCATCGGGAACTACAAAAAGACAGAGGTAATTCAAAAAAATATAGAGGAGTATACAAAGAAAGATGATGAAATCGAAAACTTGATTAAAGAGTCTTCGAAACTCTTGAATGAAATGAGAGTTAAAATAGAAGATGCACATAATGCTGCCTGCGCTATGTCAAATTGTTTTAAAAACAAGATTTTACCTAAATCTGGTAAATCAACAAAGGACGGCGAAAAAGCAGATGTTCATGATGAGTTACAAGAGATTTTGCAAAAGACAAAGGAGCTGGATGAAAAAGGGCAAAATGCCTTTGAATCTGCTGTGACAATAGCCGGAATCCAAACTTTTACTAATGCACATAGCCTTAAAAGTTTTATGGATAAGCTAACAGCGGCTATGAATGATTTTAAAAGCACAGTAGAGGGCAATATTAATTCTACATCTGAAGATGTAGCAAATTGCAGAGAAGAACTTAATGTAATTGTTGAAGAGTTAGCACAGGTTGTCTGTGATAAAAAATCATACGCTGTCACTCATGAAGGTCTAGAATGTGTCATAGATTATGTGTGTAAAGGAGAATATGACGACGATCTTATCGACTTATGTAGAGATGTCAAAGACTGTTACGAATCTGATCATGGAGGCTATGATGAGAGAAAGAAAGACAGAGGTAAAAAAAGACAAACAAAAGACATGGATTAGTAAATATCAATAATTAGAAAAAAAGTAATCATGATAGATTTTTTGAAAGACAAAACTTGCTGCCACGAAGGGGGCACAGATGATCCTGAAGCTCAAGACTGCTTGGATAAGTGGAGAGATAAGCTAGAAGAAGTCACCAATGAATATAATGAGTTAAGTGCAGAGACAGCCAAAGATGAAGAAGAATATTTAAACTCATATGGCTGGCAAAAGAGACTTGAAAACTGGAATGAAATAATTAAGAATGCAGATGATAAAGCCGACGTCGTTGTAAAAGAATTAGAGTTCTTTTTAGAGCAAGCCAAGTTAGTCTGTGATAATTCTGAGAATACAACCGACGCTTTAGAAAAATTACTGGGGTTAGTTAAGTCAATTTTTGATTGCTTCTTTACGTATGAACAACATAAAGAAGGATTAAAAGAAAAAGTTGCAAACTTTAAAAAGGCAATCGAGTGCCTTAAAAATGCAAGTGATGAGGATAAAGCCGAGGTGATAAAATGCATAGAGACATACGAACAAAAGATAATTCTTGTATGCGATATGCAGGATGCGGTTTTAACCAAGTTGCTAGAGACTTTTAAATGTGCTAATCTTTTGTCTGCAGCAATATGCGGATATGGTGGTCTAGAAGATAAATTAGACGACATAATGGAAGATTTTAATGGAGATAATTCTCCTGGAGAAATCTATACAAGCGAAGAAGGTGGAGGAGATGATGATGATGATAAGAAGAAGGTAAAACCTCATAAAAAATCACGTCATCACGATCATTATTATCTATATCCATGTAATGATAAGGTAGTAAAACCTATGCCAACATTTCCTATTTGTGATAGCCAATATTATAAAGACTTAGCAAAAGATCTTGAAAAGGCAAAGGATAAAACATACAGCCTAAAAGTGGAATGGATAAAAAGTAAGAAAAAGAGTGATAAATATTTATCACATAGGACAAGTCTTACCGAAGCAATTACAGCGGCAGAGGCAGCAGAAAGTGCAAAATGATTTTTAAAATTTAAAAGTATAAATACTAAAAAAAGAAAATATGGCAGCAATAGGAGACTATCCATTACCAAAGTTTCATTTTCAAGTTGAATGGGGTGATGGTTTTCGTATCGGATTTACTGAAGTTAGTGGATTGGATTTTGAAACCGAAGTTATAGAATATAGAGAAGGTAGTAATAAAAAATATAACAAAACAAAGCAACCTGGCTTAACTAAGTATAGTAATGTAACTCTAAAAAGAGGAACATTTGAGGGAGATTTCGACTTCTTTACAGAATGGCAAAAAACGTATTTATTCCAAGAAGGTAATGATACTGGATCTATTTTTAGACGCCCGGTTACTATTAAGTTATTGAATGAAAATCACGAACCAATCATTACTTGGATTCTGGAAAATGCATGGCCAAGTAAAGTGCAATCTACAGATTTGAAAGCCGATGCTAATGAAGTAGCAATAGAAACTATGGAGCTTGTACATGAAGGGTTAACCATCTTAGAAGCTAAGTAGTATTTTTTATAATCATAGAGTCAATCAGTTAAAATGCATCAAATAGTTGGTTTTCATTTTAAGGTATCTTTTCTAAACCTGCCAGATGGTAAGGATGTAGATGTACGATTTCAATCCGTAACAGGTCTGGACGTTCAAATCGAAAAAGAAACTTTTAAGGAAGGAGGAGAGAATAGGTTTGAGCATAGTATCCCCGGAAGGAGAAAATATACTACACTAACACTTAAAAGAGGAATCCTTAGTCCCAAAGATTCGGGATTAACGACATGGTGCCAAAAAGCCTTTAGAGATCAGTATAATAATAAAAGTAATGAGAAGAATATTGTACCAATTGGTACCGTAAATATAGAATTACTTAATGAGGATCATGTTGTACTGATGCAATGGGAACTTTCACACGTATGGCCCGTAAGCTGGAAAGTAGGAGAGCTCAATGCAGAAAGAGGAGAAGTACTTATTGAAACATTTGAGCTGAACTATAACTATTTTAATTTGGTTGCTATAAGTTAAAAATCAATAAGTTATGCCAATAGAAATTCGAGAATTGATTATTAAAACTACTGTTAATAATGATGGTAATGTTTCAAATGAAAGAGGAGTGTCTGGTAATAAGAAGGAGTCTAATATTGATGAAATAGTTGAAAAAGTTTTTGAGATTATAAAAGAAAAATCAGAAAGATAATGGAAAATTCCGGACAATTAATAAAGGTTTTAATCCACGTTTTCGATGACGAAGTTTATAATAAAAAATCCAATATAAGCCCAAATCCTATTTCATTACCCGTAAACCCCGAAAGCTTTACTAAGAATTTTAAGATCGAAGTAAATAGTGATCAGGGACAAGGTAGTCAAAATTCAGATCCTAAATTTAGTAAGACACCTCCAAAAGAGCTGAAACTAGATTTTATTTTTGATGGTACTAATACCATCGAAGGATACAAATACAATGGAGATAAGCGCTCTGTTAAAGATCAAATAGAATTTTTTTTGAGCGCTGTATATAATTTAAACGGAGAGATTCATAAACCCCATTTCTTAAAATTGATATGGGGAGATGGTATTAAGTTTCAAGGAATCCTAACAAATTTAGATTTGAACTATATGTTGTTCGAATCAAATGGAGACCCATTAAGAGTTAAGGCTAGTGCCACGTTTTTGCAATATATAGGACAAAGAGAACGTACAGCTATAGAGAAAAAAGAGTCTCCTGATTTAACGCATTCTAGACAGGTAAAAGCAGGAGATCGTTTGGATAATATGACCAATGAGATTTATAATAGCACGAAGTATGTTACCCAGATTGCAAAAGTAAATGGCCTTACCTCCTTTCGAAAAGTAATTCCTGGTAGAGAATTAATTTTTCCACCACTAGACAAGACAAGCTCATGAATGATCGAGAAATACCTGTTGAGGCAGAACATAATGTAACCACATTTGATATTCTTATTAATGGTCAGGTCGTAGATCCGGGATATCAGGTATTGTCTATTTCTATTTCAAAAGAAATAAATAGGTTACCTACGGCCAAGGTTATTCTTAAAGATGGGGATTCTGCTGCCGAAACTTTTCAGATAAGTGAGCAAGAAGAATTTTTACCAGGAAAATCTATAGTATTAAAAATAGGACGTGATAGCGAAAACAAGCAATTATTTAAGGGTGTTATTGTAAAACATGCAATAAAAGTATTTGAATCAGGTGAAACGAGATTGACATTAGAATGTAGAGATGAAGCTGTTAAAATGACATTAGGGCGTCATAATTTTTATTACGAAGAACGAAAAGACAGTGAGATTTTAGAAGAAGTAATAGGTAGATATTCCGGATTGAGCAAGGATGTTGAAGCCACTACCATTACCCATCTCGAAATGGTTCAATATCATGTTTCAGATTGGGATTTTATGTTACTTCGTGCCCAGGCTAATGCAAAGTTAGTTATGGTAGATGATGGGAAAATAACGATCAAAGCGCCAGAAACTAATGAAGATGCAGCAATAGCTGTGCTATTTGGATCTACACTCATTGATTTTGAGGCAGAAATGGATGCAAGAAACCAATGGAAATCTGTTGAAGCAAAATCTTGGGATTATGGTGGTCAGGATATGTTCGAACATACCACAGATAGTGTGCCCATTAATGAATTAGGAAATGTTAATGGTAATGCACTAGCAAATGATATTAGTCCGGAAAAATTTGAACTTAGACATTCGGGTCAGGCAATAGCAGAAGAATTACAAGAATGGACCAAATCTACAATGCAAACAAGTAGGCTGTCCAAGATTAGAGGAAGAGCAAAATTTATAGGTTTTGGGGAAATTAAACCAGGCCAGATGATCGAGCTACAAGGATTGGGAGCTCGATTTACAGGAAATGCTTACGTTTCTGCAGTAAAACAAGAAGTACATAATGGGTCTTGGTATACTCAGGTACAATTTGGGCTTAGTCCTGATTGTTATTCTCATATACATCAGGATGTTGTAGATATGCCTGCTTCAGGATTGATACCTGCAATTAATGGGTTACAGATTGGCAAAGTGGTCCAATTAGAGAATGATCCAGATGGAGAAAACAGGATATTAGTAAGACTTCCCATAATCGATAATTCGGCAAGAGGAGTTTGGGCTCGTGTTTCAACATTAGATGCGGGTAGTGCAGATGACGGAGTTGCAGGACGAGGTTCTTTTTTTCTTCCAGAAATCGAAGATGAGGTTATTGTTGGATTCATAAATGATGATCCCAGAGATGCCGTTGTACTTGGGATGGTGCATAGTAGTGCAAAACCAGCCCCAATAGAGGCACAAGATGTGAATCATGAAAAAGGTTTTGTAACACGTTCCGGAATGCGATTACATTTTCATGATGAAACTAAAACGATTACAGTAGATACTCCAGAAGGAAACAGGATCGTATTGGATGAAGATAGTACATCAATTACAATTGAAGATCAAAATCAAAATATAGCAGTTATGGACCCGGATGGGATTTCAATCAACAGTCCGGGCGATATCAAAATTGAAGCTTCAGGAAATATAGATATTAAGGCAGGAATGAATATGACGTTAGAAGCTACCCAAATCTCGGCAAAAGCAAGTGCAAGTATGGAAGTCAAAGGCGCAACAACAAAAGTTACGGCAGATGGAATTACAGAGGTAAAGGGGTCACTAGTAAATATAAACTAATAAAAAAGAAACAATGCCACCAGCAGCAAGAATAGCAGATTTACATACATGTCCATTATCAAGTGGACCAGTACCTCATGTAGGAGGACCTATAACTGGTCCATCAGTACCTACAGTATTAATTGGCGGGATGCCGGCGGCAGTGGTTGGTGATATATGCGTATGTGTTGGGCCACCCGATACAATTGTCAAAGGGTCCGGAACAGTACTTATTGGAGGCAAACCTGCGGCTAGAATGGGAGATTCTACTGCGCATTCGGGGGTTATCGTTCAAGGCTATCCTACAGTAATGATAGGAGGATAAAAAGAAAGACATGAACACAAATAAAGAATATTTAGGTACAGGGTGGTCATTTCCACCAACTTTTGACAAAGAAAGCCAAACTGTAAACTTGGTCAGTGCCGAAAAAGATATCGAAGAAAGTCTTGAAATATTACTTTCTACAAGCCTAGGAGAGCGCGTAATGCAGCCAGAATATGGATGCAATCTAAAGGATTATCAATTCGAAAGTATAAATAGCTCATTGATTGGTTTTCTAAAGGATTTGGTGGAGAGAGCAATTTTATTTTATGAATCAAGAATAAAATTGGAAAGAGTTGACATTACAGAGGCAGATTCTGTAGAAATATTTGAGGGATTATTAAAGATTACTGTGCATTATGAGATTGAAGGGACTAACACCCGGTATAATTTTGTGTACGATTTTTATTTAAGAGAAGCGGATCAAGGGATATAAAAAACAAGTAGATGAAGAAACCATCAAAAATATCACATCCCTTAATAAATAGAACAGGGACGAGCCAAAGAACCAGAGTTATTGAAGCGTTAAAATCAGATTCAGCTCCAATAGATGGTAAAACTTTGGCAGATAGGTTATATATAATAAGTAGATATGCACAACAAATTAATTATTATGAATATATAAAAAATGGGTCCGAAGGAGAATACCAAGATATTGATAACTGGAACTCTTTTTTCAAAAATAATTTGGCTTTTCAACTAGCAGTTTTAAGTAAAACATCGATCAATGATATAGAAAACGAATACAAGGTTTTGCATCAAGAATTAAAAAACAATCCATCAAAGCAAGCAATAGAATCTCTTTTGTTTTTTGTTCTGAATAAAATTATTCAACCTACCCAGATTTTATTTACCAAAGTAGAACAAGGAAAAAATAGTTTTACAACACCACTTCTGGGTATTATCAAATCGTCATTTGTAGAACCTCTTAGAACTTTTGTGCCTATTTATAATGCAGCGGTTACATTTTTATGCGTTTCAAAAAGGGATTTTAAAGACTTTTTGATGCCTCCCTGGCAATTAAAACCAGGTGAGATTTATAAGCTAGATACCATTATACAACAATCAAAAAAAGGCAAAGAGGAGGCAATTGTTAAAATAGGCGAAATCCTTACCTCTTTGGTTGATCAATTGTTGATTGGTTTTGGCGATATAGTTGAGATAGCCGATGATTTTATTGAAGAAGCTTTACATCCTTTAGAAGCTTCTTTACAAAAAAAACACGAACCACATTTAGGGTTATTATTTGCTTTTTTAGAATTATTTAAAAATCTGAAAGGAAATATTAATGACTTAGGAAAAAAACATCTGGATTTTTTCTATCAGCACGTTTTAAAAATAGCACCCAAAGATGCTGTACCCGATCAAGCACATATTGTTTTTGAAATTGCTAAACATTTAGATCAATATCTCTTAAAAGAAAATTTATTATTAAAGAATGGTAAGGATGCTAATAATGAGGATATCCAATTTGGATTGGATCAGGAAATAGTATTGGATAAAGCTCAGATAACAGACTTACGCACTCTATCTAAGAATACGGTACTAGGGAATACATATATTGAAGGGGTTTATATAGCGCCTATAGCCAATTCTGCAGACGGAATGGGGAAAAAATTTGAAAAAGATCAAACCCCAAATTGGCCAACATTAGGTTCAAAGTATAGTAAACTTCTTAAGGAAGAGACTATAACAGAAGATGAAGAACAAGATCAAACGCAGGAGTGTTCTGAAGAAGAAGATGAAAGAAAAAATCACCCAAATGGGCGCTTGGGGTTTGTACTGGTCTCTCCTGTCTTATTACTACAAGAAGGAAAGAGAACCATTAATATATCGTTAGAATGTATCTCTGATACCAATTTCATTGATAAGTTAGACACTATTTATGTTGTAAAAGCAGTATACGGAATAGGGGAAAATATTTTTGGAGCGTTTGATACGCTAATAGATGGGCTTACCACTGATACCGTAGAATATGGGTATTCAGAATTAGCCAAAAAAAGTTTTAAGGAATTAATAGATAAAAAGAAGAATAACAGGATTTATAGAAGTGATGTAGAGGAGTTTTTGATCACAAAAGCCGCCGAAGATCCTGATAAAGATATTTTTGAAGAAACTGTTAAAGACGATATAAGAGATCTATTTATTGACACCCCCGATGTTAATGTTATTAATACTTCTTTGTTCAAGTTTTGGTTTAGTGGCGAGAAAGAATGGCTACAGCCTAATGAAGAAGATATTACAATCTTTATCTCCTCATCACCAGGAACATTTAGTTTCGAAATTCAAATAGACCTGGCTTTAGATTTTCCTTCAATAACATTTTTTAACGAGGAGGCATTAAAAGAAAAATTAGATCTGAAAGAACCTCTTCCCGTTTTAAAGGTCGAACTAAACGAAAAACTTAAAATCCCGGCAGGATCTGACGGTAAAGACCCTAGTAATTGCGCTCTCAAGGGAGACCCTAAAACTCAAGAATCAGAAGATATTTCACCGTATCACTTTTTAGAAAAACTTCAATTAGATAAAACGCATATCGATGTTCATGTTTGTGGGGTCAAAAATTTAATAGTTCAAAATGATGAAAGCCTATTAGATATAAAAAGCCAAATTTTCCCTTTTGGTTTACGTCCCGAAGTTTCTGGTTTTGATCCCATGAATCAACTAGAATTAGTACAAGTTGAAGGAGATTCATTGTTAGGCCCTAGTTTTTACATTGGTAGTAAAGAAGTGCTATTTAAAAAATGGGGAGCGGTTAGGGTAAATATAGAATGGAAAGATAAACCAGATAGTTTTAACGACCATTACAAGGCGTACCTTAAAAGAAAAAGCGATCCTCCACCATATCCCGCACCTGGGGATAATGAGCCACCTATAGAGACCGAATTAGAAGATCTTGGGCTTAATGAAGAGGAGTTTGAATTAAAAATAGATAAGCTGAAGGATGGAAGTTGGATTAGCTTAGAACAAGAAAAACAGTTGTTTAGTAAAACCGATGATGATTTTGGAAAACTAGCTTGCGAAACTGCAATGCATGGCTGGGAGATCCAAAATAATGAAATGAATAGGTTTATAGACTTTGATGAGCCGCTAGAGCTGTTTAAAAATTCTCGAAATGGATTTTTAAGATTCACAATGGCGAAGCAGGATTTTTTGCATAGAGAGTATCCCTTTGTGTTGGCAAGACAAATGCTGGCTTACGCGCTTTCTGCTTCTGCAGAAGAAGATACTAAACTTACAGATGCCATTTATGTAAAATCTAATAAAACAGTAATACAGGCTAGTACAGATCTTTCTGTAAATACAGAGGTACAAGCTGAAATTACAGATGCAGTAGGGATCGCACAAACTTTGAGAGATAATTTAGGATTCCTAGCCACTTTTATTACTGATAATAAACCTACGATAGATACTATAATTAGTAATATTGAAGGTGTAATAAGTTCGGCAGCGACTTATATGACACAACAATTTCCTCCATTTCAATCGGCGCTGGAAGATTTCCTTGATACTGAATTACCTGGTCCAGATTCCTTTACATTATCGGTATTTGTAACAAAATTATTTGAAATAAAGGGTGATATCGAGGGGCTTAATAATAGTTTTGAAATTCAAGATTTTATTACCAATACGTTTGGCCCTTTTATCCAGAATCTGCTTACGATATTAAAAAAACCAGACGATCCAACAGATCCAAACGGATTAGAAGGTTTTATAGAAATAGTCTTAGATGTCGTTAATGATGATAGCCTTACTCCTGAAGCTAAATTGGGGATAATACAACAACCATTAGATGATATTCAAACCGGTATAGGAGATCTCATTGCACTTATAGAAACTAATAATGACCCTGTTGTTGCTGTTGGTCTTCTGGCAAAACTAAATGCCTTACAAGTCATAGTGGGCGATATAAGTAGTTATATAACAGGTAACTTTACTACAGTACTTGATAATTTGAGATCATTGGTTGAAGATTTAGACAATAAAATGAATGATCCGGATGATGGTCTGGTTAAAACTTTTCAAGATATAAGTGGGGAGCTGATTGCGTTTAATACGCAATTAGCGGGATTCGTAGGATCTACAGAAATTGGCGGTTCTTTAATTTTTGAATTTGACAATTTTATTGAAGGTATTTTACGCAGAGTAGTTGATACAGATGAAGATGGAGATTTGACAGATTTAGCAGATTCAGTTTTAGAGGCTTTAACAGCTTTGGATGAACTTTTTAGTACGTCTAATATTCTAGGTTTTCTAAATGATGATGCGCTACAAGCTCTTATTCCTAGTGAACCTTGGACCCCAGTTATTAAAAACCTCTTTATAGATTATTCAGCGACCGCAGGAAAAGAAGATATGGATATTATACACTTATATCCTTTCGAGAATACTTCTAAAAACAAGGATATAAATAATACAACTCTTTTTCCGGTAATAGATGATAATGGAACACTATTTATCGGAATAGAAAATTTAACTCCAGGAGGAAATCTATCCATCCTATTTCAGTTAGCAGAAGCGACTGCAAATTCAGAATTGACTAGAGCAGTAATCGAATGGCAGTATTTAAGCGAGAATGAATGGGAGGACCTATTACCCGATTTTAATATCATTTCTGATGGGACTGACGGGTTAACCGTCTCTGGGATAGCATCTATAGCAATACCAGATGATATTAATAAAACAGGCAACACTTTAATGCCAGATCACTTATACTGGATTAAAATCTCAACCAAAGACAGCGCAATGGCGGTTGCAGAAACTATTGGTATTCATACCCAGGCTGTCAGGGCATCAGCAAGACTTAGTGAATTAAATGACAAAACAAGATTAAATGAAGGGTTAGAAGCAGGTAGTGTTAGTAAATTATCAGAAGGGGATTTTAGTGTAAAAAAAGTACAACAGTTATACCCAACCTTTGAAGGCAGACAACCCGAAGGAGAAGGACATTTTTATGTACGTGTAAGTGAACACCTTAAACATAAAGGGAGAGCATTAATGCTTAATGATTATGAAAAAATTGTTTTAGAAGGCTTTCCAAAAATATACAAAGCGAAGTGTATTAGTCATACCATGGGGCTTTCTGCGATTGAATATGAGCGTGACTTAGAAATCGCTCCGGGATATGCTGTAATCACAGTAATACCTGATTTGACCAAGCTTTTATCAGGTAATCAACTCGAGCCGAAGGCTCCTGTAAGTCTCTTGGAAAAAATAGGGGATCATCTTCGCAAAAAAATATCTCCTTTTGCAAGAATTAAAGTCATGAATCCAAGGTACGAAAAGGTAGATGTTGATATCACTGTAAGATTATATCGCGGTAAGTCCAAAAACTTTTATAAAAAACAACTAAGAGAAGATATCACCAATTTGCTTGCTCCTTGGTTTTTAGGAGATTCAGAAAAAATTGCTTTCGGAATGCCGGTTTTGTTTTCTGATGTTGTAGGCTTTGTAGAACAATTGGATTATATAGACTTTATCACAAATTTAA
This sequence comes from uncultured Aquimarina sp., assembly GCA_947500545.1. Taxonomy (GTDB): domain Bacteria; phylum Bacteroidota; class Bacteroidia; order Flavobacteriales; family Flavobacteriaceae; genus Aquimarina. The sequence goes on from CANMSO010000002.1 coordinate 422,459, forward strand.
AATTAAGCGGAGAAGGATATCAGGAAGGGGCAGAGATTAAGCCATTGACTGCAAGGTCTATTTTGACTGCTGGTTTTATCTGTGTGAGAATTGATCAAGAAGAGTGTCCCGATACAGATACAGACACTGATACGGGTAATACCTTTTCTTTAGAAACAACAGCAACTAATAATGAATCATCTGAATTAAGTTGATATGGCAGAAATTATGAACGATAGTGATAGTATATCTGTTATTAAGCAAAATGATCCGGATATTCCGGAATATTTAGATTTTGAAATATTAAGAAGAGAAGGTTTAGAGCATATCGGAAACCTTTCTGGTAAGATATGGACAGATCATAATGTACACGATCCTGGGATTACTATTTTGGAGGTATTGGTATATGCTTTGATGGATCTGGGGTATAAAACAAATCTTCCATTTCAAGATCTTATAACACCTCAAAATAATACAAACGAAGAAGATAATTTTCTTACTCCGCTTGAAGCATTAACCATTAACCCTGTAACAATAACCGATTATAGGAAACTGCTTTTAGAAGTTAAAGGAGTGCGAAATGCTTGGTTAGAGCCCGCTCAGGAACAAGGCTTACTCCTCGATTCTCAGAGCCAAAAGTTATTTTGCGGGGGGATATTTGGTGAAAGAGGTAATGCCAATACCGAAAAAAGGAGATATGGTTATCAAGAAATTGATTTAAACGGACTTTATCAAGTATATATTGAAGAGGATAGCGAAGTTGTTAATGCCAACCTCGAAGACGATGTTCTCTCTATACTAGCTGAGCATAGAAACTTGTGCGAAGACTTTGTGGGAATTAAAACTCTTACACCTTATGAAATAGGTGTTTGTGTAGAGGCCGAACTGCATACTGGTGTTAATACAGAAAAAGTATATGTAGAGATTTTTGAAACTATCAAAAATTACATCCAACCAAAGATCAAATATTATACACTTGAAGAACTACTGGATAAAGGAAAAGCGATAGATGATATTTTCGCAGGAAGACCTTACAGGAAGGAAAGCTTTGGTTTTATAGATACAGAAGAACTGGAAAGCTTTGATAAACGTGAAAAAATCTATCTTTCAGATTTATATGATGTGATTTTGAGTATAGAGGGGGTTAGGAAAATAAAAAACATTCATATCAAAAAAGGAATCGGTAATTCTAATAATTCTCAGGACTGGGAACATACAATCCCCGAAGATAATGTTCCTGTTTTTTCAACAGAGAAAACCTGTATTGATCTCTATAATTCTCAGGGAGTATTAACAATAGATAAACCAAGGATACACAGAACCTTTTTCACAGCAAAACAATTTACAATGCCTGCTGATAGCCTGGATGCTCAATTGCAATCTGGTAATTATAGAGAAGATTTAGAGGAGTATTATTCTATTCAGAATGACTTTCCTGTAGTATATGGAATAGGAGAGGATGGTTTGCCTGATAGATCTTCTTTACTGCGTAAAACTCAAGCATTGCAGCTAAAGGGGTATCTCATGTTTTATGATCAAATATTGGCTAACTATACGTCACAACTTGCTCATATAAGATCTCTATTTTCATTAAAACCCGAGGACGAAAGAACTATAGAAGAAAAACGAACATATTTCACTCAAATACCAGAATCTGTACCCGGTCTAGATGACCTTTTAAGATTCTATGGTCAAAACGAATCAATGTCTGGGACTTCTTTACTTGCTGTTCCGGTTGCAAATAATATGCAATGGAGTAATGCCTTAAAAAAATTGCAGAATAACGCTGGCGCTGAACTTACTATTGGAAATTATTGTAATGATAAGGTAAGGTTAATAGATGTATTTAGTTTTTCCTCTACAGGAATTAGAGCTATTTATATCAATCAACTTATTGATTCCTTCTCGAATGAAAATTATACAATAGAAATTATAAAAGACAGACGAGGGTACTTTTTTGTCATACAGGCAAGTCTTCCTAATGATATACTGTTAGTTGGGATAAAGCGCTACACAACCATGAGTGAAGCTAGAAAAGAAGCTAAAAATTTAGCTTTCATAGCTACTATGAGCCAAAGCTATTCTCAAATCACAAATTCCTCTGATACAGAATTGCCAGATCAACATTTTTTTGATATTACCCATAGTCCATTATCATATATTGATTTAATACAAGGACTTACAGAAGATAAGAATGAGTATGTAATACGACGTAAGCAGCTTCTGGATCATTTGCTAGCTAGGTTTGGAGAAGAGTTTACCGATTACACCATACTTCAATTTCAAAACCAGGTTGATACAGAAAAATTTAAGGAAGATGAGATTGATAAGCAATCTAAGTATGTAAGTAAGTTTGCAGAAGTTAGTAGAAACAGAGGTAAGGCTTTCAATTATTTAGAACCTTCTTGGAACACTCCAAATGTTTCTGGTCTTGAAAAAAGATTGGTGTTATTATCTGGTATGGACAATTACGAACGTCGAAACCTATGTAATTTTGAAGTCACACCTAGCTTCCGGATATTGCTCAGAGATTGGTCAGGAAATGCCCTTTTTAGAAGTAATACTGGGTATGAAACTAAAGAAGAACTTTATAACGTTGCAAGAAAAATAATTCCTCAATTACGTAATCCAGAAAAATATAGATTGCTACAGAAAAGCATGAATGGTTTCGATACCGAAGTGATACGTAGGATTTTTTCTGAAAAACCTGGAGAGGATAACATTATCATTACTAAGTACTATTATTACCAGCAGCTAAAAAAAGTCGAAGGTGAAGTCGCTGTTGTAAGTAAGAGTCAGAAGATGAGATCTGAAAAAATGGGTATTGAAAAAAGAGAGGACTTCATAACTACTATTAATGAACAAACATTGGTAGCTCCCCTTCAGGAAAAAAATGAATATCGCTTACTGCCGCTAAGTATTCATAATTGCTACTTAAATGTAAATGCATTACCCTGCGATATAGAAACATTGATTACCTGGAAATGGCACCTTCAGGAAAAGGGTGTGAAAGAAAAAAAATCAAGTGACCTCGTTTTCGATACCGATAATCAGGCATGGGAACATATGGTTAAAGAAAATAGGTTAGATAATTACCTAACAACACATGATGTTGCCCATAAGTGGAAACTTCGTCTAAATGACGATATTTCAATAGAAGGTCTGGATTGTTATCCAGATGCGTACAAAAGTGTCGCTGCATGGAGACAAGCAAAAATGTTGGGAAATTCAGAAAAGAATTTTAGCGTAGAAAATAAAGGCGAATCGATTATCATAAGTCTTAAAAATGAAAAGGGAAATGTAATCGCAGTATCTAATGAGTTTGATTCAGGAAAAAATGATGTAAAAACTGTTCTGGAAAATTGTGTGTCGCTTTTTGGTAATAGAAATACAAAACCTGATTATATTAATGAAAATAGAAAATATGGGTTCCAGATTTTAGGAAAAGATAATACCCCGGTTTTTGTAAGTTATTGTGTTTATGATTCAGAAAAAGAAGCACTGCAACAAATAGATACTGTTTTTAAATTAGGAGAGAATAAGAAGAGTTATTTACTGTCAGGTGACCAGGGTAATCCAGAGTATAACTTTATACTTCGCGATAAATATGAGTCGTTTTTGGCTTTACCGCCTGATCATTTTGAAACTGCTACAGATCGGACTAAAGCATTAAATGCTATGATGCGTTATTTCAAGAATAGCGAACTTCCGGTTTACGTAAAAGAAGAACCACGCAGGTATGTTTGGTCACTTTTACGTGAAGGAAGAAAAGTATTAAATTCTACTTCTGAATTCTCTTCAAAATCAAAAGCTCAGGCAGACTTTGATAAAATTATTGCTCAGGAAGCTGTAAAAGAAAATAATACAATTTGTAAGCCTTATCTATATGATTTCTCGGTAATACCAATGCCTGCTCAATATAAATTTGTATACGGCAACAGTGATGCACAAAACAAACTTGACCCCGTTTTTTTAAGTACTAGTGCTTTTAGAACATATGATCAAGCTTCTGACGCTTATGAAGGTTTTATGAAGCAATTGCCGGGATTAAAACTTAAAGTTTCTCCTAAAAATGATCAGGACTTTGGCTTATATGCCTCTGATTCAAATACGCCAATTGCAGGTAGGTATTCAAAGGATAAACCATCATTAAGTAAGGCTCAAAATATAGTCAATTATATTTCCAAAGTTTATAACAATGACCTAAGTCCAAAGGAAAACTTTGTTAAACAAGGTATGATTGAAAATGAAAAAGGTCTCTATGAGTGGAGATTTTTAAAGAAAAATACACCATTAGTTACAAGTCCGTATAGATGTGACAACGAGGCGTTGACAGAAAACTTTAAATCTATTGTATGTGATATAACTCCACCCGTAAATTTAAAAGAGTGCCCTAAGAGGAGCGTAGTCATTTGCCCAGAGGGTGATCCCAATAAATACCATTATAAGATCGAGTTTAGCGATGATCAGGGTAATGAATTTGCCTTAATTAGTTATAAGGGATACAATAGTGAACAAGAAGCAGAAGAAGCTTGGCAAAAAGAATGGCTCGATATAATCGATATAGCAACCAATCCTGAAGAATATAATAGTTCAGGAAAAATAAATATTGAAGAAACATATTTTGATCCAGAATCTAGATCTTGTGAAAAAGCATCTTTTATTGCCGTAATCCCCAAAAGAATAAGGGACGAGGTAGAAGCTCAAGGAAAGGACCTAGAAGATTATTATACCAGATTGGCAGATATTTTTCCTATTTATAAAGTTGCAAATGATGACGAAAGTGATATTAAATATTCCTATAGAGTTGTAGTACCGCAAAGTGATTTGGTACCAAAAGAATGCGAAAACGAAGATATAACCAACCTTCATTTAGGAACCTTGCTTTGGCAGAGTGAAAATTACTATGATGATTCTCAGAAAGCGATTGACGCCTATCAATATTTTTACAGCTTGGCTGGGGTATCTAGTAATTGTAGGATATTTTGCGAAAAAGGTAAATTTTATATTGGAGTAATAGAAGTTCTTGCAGAAAGTTCTCGTGATTTCCAGGATGATAAACTAGCTTGGGATGACGATTACCTAACAAATGACAAAGACGATTGTGAAAACTGTGTTCCGGGAGGAGTTCGCGAATTTATTTATGCAGCAGAAGAGGACAAAAATTATGTACCCGTATATAATAATGATTGTTGGAGATTTAAGGTGGTTTCTCCTAGTTATTTTGTTGCAGATCATAGTTGTTATTATAATTCTAAAGCGCTTAGAGATCGTGAAATGAATAATTGGATCTCATGGTTACAAAATTTAGATTGGCATCAATACATAATCTGGCGCCCTATTGAGGGAGGAATTCCTCGTCGTGGGACTGAATTCTTCTCCAAGTTTGAATACAATATTTATTTAAGTCAAAGGCTGTGTGATTTAGTTTTCACCTGTAGAGACAATATCCTGAAATGCAAAGAAAGAGAAGAAGCACAAATTGTAGATGAGGTTCAAGCATCTCTGAAACAAAAATATCAGGATGATCATGCGATGTTGTCATTAATTGATAATCCAAAAGCCAAGTATAAAGATTTACAAGACTTAATAAAGTATTTTCCTGTTTATAAAACAGATCAAGGATATCGTTTTAGGCTTTATTTCCCTGATAATGATAATGAAACTACTCCAAATGGATTACAACCATGTGGCTGTGAAGAAGAAACAAATACCGAAAAATTTTGTAATGAACCGTACCCTTTTATAAGTAGTAATTACTATAAATGTTGTGCCGAAGCTCTTAACGCTTTTATTGAATTTTGCGAAATAATAAGGAATGAATCATATACAGCTGAATGTACCTCTAAAACGGAGTATGGCCCTTATTCTTTTCAGATAATAAATAAAGAAAAAGAACTGGCATATCACCCACAGCAATATGAAACTTTTCAGGAGGTTAAAGATGTAATAGAAATTACAAAATTAAATGTAAACGATGTTGGAATGCACCTACTTGAGCATATTCTTTTACGCCCAAAATCTTTTAGTGATTGTGGGTATGGTGATAACGATTATGGTGGAGAAGGAGAATACTATGGAGAAGGAAATTACAATATTACAAATTGTTTATTACCAGTATGTGCAGAGCCAGAATGTGAGATTAAATGGCGACCAGACCAGGACAGAGATGATCCATGTGTAGATACCGGTAATCCAGTTGAAACTCCGTACATCCCTGGTAGTGATCCATATTCGTTTTGGGCGACTGTAGCATTGCCGTCTTGGCATAAACAATTCAGAACTGCAGAAAAAAGAATTGCTTTTGAAAATTTTCTTTATAGAGAAACACCAGCCTTGATTGGATTAAATATTCTATGGTTAAGCCCACACGACCTTTGTAAGTTTGAAGATGTATTCAAAGAATGGCTTTCATGGATAAAAGAAGATCCTTCAGAAGGAAGATGCAGTTCTAGTAATCTGTCTCCTAATTGTGCGTTGTCTGATTGTATAGGGGATCTTGAATCAGAGTTACCTTGTGAATCGGCTTCTGAAGAAGAGGGAGATTGTAATTGTGATGATAAAGGAAGAATAGTGCTTCCAGAAGACAATATAGGAAGTATTTTCTGGGGAGATTGTTCACGAATTATAGGAATACCTCAGGAAGGGATAGTTACAAGTACTGTTGATGAATTAGGTGTAAAAGAGGTAAAACCTGATAGCAAACGTACAAAAGAGACAGCCAAACCCGTAACAGAAAAACCAAAAACTAAAACCTCTAAAAAAAGGACTACAGAGAAAAAAAGCAGCAAAACAACTAAAAAAGTTATAACGAAAAAAACAAAGGTTAAAGAAGCTTCTGAAGATGAGTTAACAACTATTCGAAAAAGAAAACCAAAATATCTGGCTAATGTAGAAGCTCTGGCAGATGATAGTATGAAAAATACTAAAAGCTATGAGAGAGTTCTATTTTTCCTTCAAAATACACCTACCATAGGAGAGTATAATAAGTTGGTTGACTTTTTTAATAGATATAGTCTTCAAAAAGATAATAATACGAAAAGCTTTATTGAGTTGCTAAAAAATGCTACTTGGCACTTGTTGGACAAACTGGTACTAGAAGAGAAAGAAGAAATAAAAAAAGAAGAGATCGAGTCACTTGCTAAAAGGTTCAAAGCCTTAAAAAGCAAAGGATTGTCATTAAAAGAGCTTGATGCAACATGGGAAAGTGATAAACTTGGTTCTATGGCAAGTGATAGATCATTAAAACAAATCAAGAAACTATTGAAGTAAGTTTATGACTCAGGAACATCTTATAGGAAAACAAATTCTACAATTAGAAGTTGATTCTTCAAAAGATGCCTATGCCATTCAACAAAAATTGAGTCAATTGGTATGGAAGGAGCTATTGCCGGCATTAGAAAATCTTTTTGACAATCTGGTTCATAAGGATTTGATGATACGATTGGATATAGTTGAAATCGATATTGGCAATATTAACCTAGATTCTGGTAATACAAATGAAATAGTAAACAGAATAATAAAGCTTTTAAAAGAAACTCTCGAGGATAAGTTAAGAAGTATAAATAATCGAGAAATTATAAAAAGAACAATAGGAAAAGATCAATTTAATAAGGGACTTTATACAAAACAGAGTACTTTTTCTGGGGATGTAAATCAAAACTCTGAAAGAATCAACCAGAATGAAAATGGATATGCTAAAAGCACAGATAGGAAAGAGGACGTTATAGTTCCAGATGAAGTAGGCCAATCACGCAGACGATATTATTTTGATGCCTGGTTATATTGGCTCCAAAAAGGAGTATTACCTTCTTACGTTATTACACCAGATGACAATTGGATAAAACTTGTTTTGGAAACCCTAGGAGTGGATTTGAATGCCGTTACTATTTTAGAAAATAAACTCAAAAGGCATCCAATAGCAATACAAAGGTTGGTGTTGCAACACTCAGCACAAGATCTAAAATCAATTGTTGAACTGTACACAGGGTTCTCTCAAACTAATATATTAGAGCTTCTTAAAGAATTAAAATCAATACACAAAGAACAAGATGATGTTGATACACTATCAATATCGTCTAGAAACCTGGAAGTCGAAATTTGGAAACAAATTTTTGAAATTGTTATTTTAGATAGACAAAAGTTGGATAGTATAGTGCTTGGGAGAAAGGTGATTAATAATGCCATCCTGACCAAGGCAATTTATGGATCTGAAATAAGAAAAATAGTAAGATACATTGTAGCTAGAAATAGCCCTAAAGATTACCCCATCTTGATCGAAGTTTTAAACGATACGGCTTTGATTAATCAAATAAACAGCATAGAAGAATCTATATCTGTTGACTCTTCTCCTGAAGTTAAGGAGGAAAATCCAAAGACAAAAACAAGAGTTGAAGAAGAGATAAAATCTTCCAAAGAAATATCTAAAGAGGATACATTAGAAAACGAGCTAATAAATAAGGATAGTGCAGAGGAATTGAAGTCCAAAAAGCAAGAGGTTGAATTTGAAAAAGAGGAATTAGAATCACCTCAATTTTTTAATAATGCAGGCGTAGTTTTACTACATCCGTTTTTAAGCTCTTTTTTTAATAAGCTTGGCTTATTAAAAGGAAATGATTTTGTGGATTTTAAGGCTAAGAGCAAGGCTATAGTTTTATTACATTTTTTGGCTACAGGACAAGAAAAACCTATGGAATATGAAATGGTATTGCCAAAATTTCTTTGTGAAATGGAAGCAAATATGCCTGTAGATCATACCATACAGATATCCAAAGAAGAAAAAGAGGAAGCAAATAATGTTTTGCAAGCTGTCATATCACATTGGGGAGCATTGGGAGATGTGTCTTCAGAAGGTCTTAGAGAAGGCTTTCTTATGCGAGATGGAAAGCTGGAAAAAGAACAAACTGGTTGGAAACTGTTTATTGAGCAAAAAACCATGGACATTTTGTTGGATAAACTTCCATGGAATTTAAGCTTGATAAAACTACCCTGGATGAAAGAAATACTTAAAGTTGAATGGAGATAAAATAGTGTACCATTAAGTGAGATTAACAAAAAAAAGAAAAAACCATAGCGCCCTTAGTTTAGTCCAGGCTAAGCAAGAACCGTTCTTTTCAAAAGAACGGAAAGGGAGTCTTTTTTCTGAATCAAAAGAAAATACTTCGCCTTTTTTTACGTCTAATATTGATAATACACTTCAAAAAAAAGATAACCTATCCCAAAATATAATTCAACGTCAAGACGAGCCTGATCAGACAGTAACAAGAGATAGAAGAGGACAAGGCGGATCAAGGTCAGAAAGAGGCTCTTCAAGAGCCAATAGATGTTATACTAATCCAGAATCCCCCGATTTTAGATGCCTTGCCTATGCTCTAAAACTAGATATCGATGAGAATTTATGGAATAATGCACATCATTTTTATAGAATAGCGTCATTATATCCAAATAATAATGAACTCATGTGGAACACATTTTTAAGATATGGATTGGGTATTAACCTTTTACAAACAAGCTTTGGGTTTCTGGGAGCCAACGAGACACTTGGCACAGCTCTTTCGTATGGTACCGGTATAGGCCTAAAGTCTTATGAGTTTTTTCAAAATGGACAATTACAACTTGATATACCAATACCTCTTAGGCGAGGTATTAATCTTGATTTACAGTTTGATTTAAATGCCAATCCTGATAATTTAAGAGAGATTAGAGGAGTTAGCGGGGGAGTTGGATTTTCAGGACATTTTTAGAACAGTTAAATAGTAAGAAAAATAAATTCAAATAAGGATTGAAATAGATTGAAAGTAGACGAGACACAAAAAAGCACTGCTTCTAATAGTGAAATACAAATGAAGCAAGAACCTTTCTTTTCAAAAGAAGGGGAGGGAGGCTTTTTTTCTAAATCCAGCAAGTCTCAATCACCATTCTTCAATCCGGCTACAATCCAACCTAAGCTCACTATTGGTAAACCTAATGATAAATATGAGGTAGAAGCAGATACTATGGCAGATAAAGTGGTTCAGAGGTTGAGCAATCCTTCAATAATAAATAGAACTACACCACATACAAGTAATAGGACATCTATACAAACTAAATGTAGTGAATGTGGAGAGGAAGAAAAGCTGCAAAAAAAAGATGATGAGGTTTCGGAAAGTGTTGTAGAACTACAACGCAAACCAATCTTTGAAAGTAATGCTGAAGATCCCGAAAATAACCTGCAAACAAAATCATTATCCGGTTCAATAGTACAAACAAAATGTTCCTCGTGCCAGGAGAAAGAAAAACTTCAGAAAAAAGAGGAGGACGCTTCAGAATTTGAAGAAAATATTCAAGCAAAATCAGAAATCTCTCAAAGTGAACCACCTCCAGATTTACAAAGCCGTTTAAATTCAAACAAAGATGGAGGTAGCCCATTATCTTCAGATATGCAATCTTCAATGGGATCTGCTTTTGGAGCAGATTTTAGTAGTGTAAGAATACATACAGGAGGTGAGGCTGTACAAATGAACAAACAGTTAAATGCTCAGGCATTTACTCATGGTAGTGATATTTATTTTAATCAAGGTAAGTATGATACTAATTCAAGCTCAGGAAAACATTTACTGGCACATGAACTAACGCATACGATACAGCAAGGCAAAGTACTTAATAGAAAAATTATCCAGAAAAATCAAGGAAAGGAAAAAGTTAAGTATGCTTACAGAGGTGTGAAAGTCCCTGTAAGCAAGATGATGGGGAGAAAAGAGTTTATAGTGCATTACTTAATGGCAGAGTATGAATATTCTAAAGAAGAAGCTAAAGAGGTGTTCGCGCGCGAGCCTGAACGTTTTGTAGGACCATGGGTTATCACCAAAGAGGATTTAGAACGAACATATGTTATTGTAAAAAAAGGAGTTCCGGTTACTGAATTAATAGAAAAAACCGAGAGTAAAACAATTTCAGAACCTCGGTTACCTAACGGAAGACGTGAAGGATATGCGGCTAGAAAAAAAGAGTTCGACGGTCTTTCTTCAAAAGAAAAAGAACGAATTAATAAAGAAGCAAATCGGCGCTATTGGGATAGAACCAAGACTGAAAAAGGAGAAAAAATCAAAAAAGGAGAAGTCGGTAATTCTGAGGTTTGGCTAGATATTAGAGATGAAGTTATAGCGCAACAAAGTTTTATTAAAAACCTTCCAGAAAAAGCAAAGAAGTTTTTTAGGGGAGATAAAGGAGGGGTGAAAATTACCGCGCAAGATTATGAACAGGTAACCCGAATCGCAAATAGAATATTATTATCGCTTACAGATAAGGAAGTTGATGAGTATATGGCTGCCAATCCTAAGCCTGCAGAAAGCTTGGATCAGTTCGAAAAGGCAATAGAAGCCTTTATAAAACTGAAGAGAGCGATAAAAGATGACCCAAAAGGTAAAGGGGATGATCCAGGAGGCCCCAAAACAGATGATGATGATCCAAAAGGCAAAGGGGATGATCCAGGTTCTAAAACTGATGACGATAACAAAGGCAAAGGTAAAGGAGATGACAATGGAGAAGAAGATGATGAAAAGAAAAAATCTGGTAGTAAATATGGTGTAGGATTATGGGATTTAGGCCTTCCGCAGGAGATAATTGATGTTCTAGAAGGGGCTTTAGAGCTTTTAGGAGATGAAGAAGAAATGATGGCAATTAGTGAGACACTGCGATCATTAAAAGATCTGTCTAAGCATTTGGATACCATAAAACTTTGGTTTGAAGATCCTTCAAAATTGATTCCAGTAGTACTTGGTTTGCAAAGTGGTGATAATAGCGCAATAGAGGCCGTTGAGAAATGGGTAAATAAACCAGCAAAAAAGAAAAAACCTAAATCTAAAAAGGGTAAAAATAGATTGGTGAAATTGGCTAAAAAACTAATCTCATTGGTTGAGAAACTTAGAAAAATCCTGAAACCAATTTTTATGGTCAGAGGGGATTTTGTGAATGTGTTTGCTAGTGTAGCGGGCTTAATTCAAGCGGTGCCTATGTCCAGTTTCTTAATGGAAAAAATTGAGAAAGGTGAATCCCTTGAGGAAACATTGGTAAGAGATTTTACAGATGGTTTAATTTCAAGAGTACAGATAGAGTTAGATGGTATACGAAAGATGTTTGCGCTAACTCCAGAGTCATTTGATGATACTGATTTTGTATCCTATGAGGATTTAGCAGGAGCTATTACTCATGCTGTCATTAACAATATAAAGCACCCTGTAGTTAAAGCGGCTAGTTATATACCCGGATTAGAGGAGGCAATTGCCGATAATGTAGTGGCCAAACTAATTCCAAAATCGACATTAGATGCTATTAATGGAGCAATTAAGGATATCGTAGGACCTAATGTTGCTGCAGTTTCTACTGCAGTCGGATCAGACCTCGGAAAATTATTAGATGAAGTAGAACAGCCGTTGACTACTTCTTTAAAGGATGAAATTCCGAAATTGATACAAAAGGATAGTGAAGAAAAACACCATACCCAAGATACAAATATAGCAAAAGGTGCTGCAGAAAATCATGTTAATAAATCTCAAGGAAAACCTTTACCGGCCTCAACAAGAGAACAGATGGAGACGAGTTTTCAGCAAGACTTTTCTAAAGTGCGTATCCATGATAATCCAGAATCTCATCAAGCCAGTGAGTCCTTAAGAGCAAATGCCTTTACCATGGGTAATGATGTGTTCTTTGGAGAGGATAAGTTTAGACCTGAGCAAAAAGATGGTCAACGATTAATCGCTCATGAGTTAACTCATACTGTACAACAGTCTAATGGTTATCAAGCGGGAGTCGTTCAACGGGATTATAAGGAATATCTTGATAGCTTGAAAGGGCTTTTAAGTAAAAATGTACTGGCAGGTCTGAAACCTGGAAAAGCACCTGATCCCAAGGTTCAAAAAGAGGCAGAAAGAATAGCAGATGTTATTCAGAAAGTTGCTGGCGGAAAAGGAAACAAGGGAAAAGGAGTTAAAATAAAGAAAAAAGGGAATTCCTTCACTTTTCAATACAAATCAACCATTGAAAAAGGATATGAGTTTTATAAAAAGAAAAAAGGTATTCCTACCAGGGTTAGACGAAGAAGAAAATATAGTAATTTATTACCAGCGCTTACCATTAAAAAGGGAAGAATAAAACTAAGAGCGCTAGAAAAACCAGGTAGCCTAAATGATGCAGCTAGAAGTGCCTTAAGAAGAAGTTTGATAATGGCAGGGCAATGCACAAAAGCAAGTACTAAACAGGCACATCATGTGGTACCATTAGAGCTTAGGAATATGAATATCATAACAATTGCCGAAAAAAATGGCTGGAAATTTAATGGTGTAGATAATGGTGTCTGTCTTGGTAAAAGTGTGCATAGCGGGTCTCACTCTAAATATACGAAGGCAGTACGAGAGGATATCTTAACAATTCAGCGTAAGCTCAAAAAGGCCAATAAAAAACTGGATTGGGCGAATATTAAAGGTCCATTGACCAAACTATTAAGTGGATTAAAATCAGATCTAAAAAAGAGAAGAAAAAAATTAAAATAATATGCAATACTATATATGGTCAATATATGAAGCCGGTTCGGGATTTGCTTTTTGTGAAGACTTGGGAGGGATTACAGAAATGTATGAGGACCAAATTATTCTGGGGCAAAAAATTGATCCTATGCCCGATGATTTGAAAATACAGAAATTATCTGAAGGCGATATAGGAGATTCTATTGGGACAGTATGGGGACTGCATATCGTCGCAGATCATATTATGAAGAAATTACCCGAAGATGAAGTTCAAATTATACCAGTGGATATTGATGGTGAATCTAATAAGAACTATTTTCTAATTTATACTGAGGAGATATCCAATTTGGACATGGAAAAATCCGAAGTAGAAATGTCGGATATTTTTCCTGATGAGGTAGGTAAAGTAAAAAAAATGGTACTTAAAGAATTTAAGGATAAGGCTCCTATGATTTACAAGCTTGAAGAAGTCCCTTCTTGTATTGTGATCTCTGAGTTATTGAAATTGGAGATTGAGAGCGTTACCAATAGTGGCGGAGAGTTTATCAAAGTAGAAGATTATACACAAGGATATTATTAAATTATAGTGAAAACAGCTGAGGCACAAAAAAGCACTACCGCTCAAAACCATGTACAGGCAAAGCGGCAACCGTTCTTTAAAAAAGAAGGGGAGAATGGCTTTTTTTCTAAATCCAGCGAAGTTGCAGAACCTTTTTTCAGGCCAACCACTATAATTCAGCCTAAGTTAACCATTGGTAAGCCTAATGACAAGTATGAGGTAGAGGCAGATGATATGGCTGATAAAGTAGTGCAAAAATTAAGTGAAAAATCTACAGATGCGCCTCCTTCAGAAAATGAAAAAGAAGATACGGTTCAAACAAAACCTGAAAAAACAGCTGAAATTCAAGCCAAATGTACCGACTGCGATCATGAAGAAAAACTGCAAAAAAAGGAAGAAGATGAAGTATCCGAAACTGATGTAGAGGTACAGGAAAAACCAATTTTTGAAAGTAATGCCGAGCAACCAGAGGCAGAAATACAAACAAAACCTTTACAGTTATTGGATTCATCATCTGTTAATGGTACTCCGGTTATTCAGCGTTTTGTAGACGAATCAGATACAGAATCAAAAATTAGTACTTCTCCAGATCAAGAAGAACAGGTACAGAAGAAAGAAGAAGATGAGGTATCTGAAACTGATGTAGAAGTACAAGAAAAACCGATTTTTGAAAGTAATGCAGAGCAACCAGAAGCAGAGGTGCAAACAAAACCGTTAGAGTCAACAACTACTGTTCTTGATAATACAATTACATCAGAGAATTCAATTAATACTTCTGATACGGTACAAACGAAAGGCATGCTAAATCTTCAAGCAGTTAGCACGACTAAAACTACAGAACCTGAAGAAAAGTTACAAGAAAAAGAAGATGAACTTTCTGAGACCAAAGAAGAAATACATACAAAATTAAGCACTGTAGATGTTCCTCAACCTCCTGACGAGGAGGAAAATATACAAACAAAATCTGAAGCAACAGAAAGTGAAACGTCATCTGACTTACAGAACCGCTTAGATGCTAGTAAAGGAGGAGGAAGTCCTTTGTCTTCGGATATGCAGGATTCTATGGGTGATGCAATGGGAGCTGATTTTAGTAATGTTCGTGTGCACACGGGTAGCGAAGCTGTAGAAATGAATAAAGGCCTTAATGCTCAAGCCTTTACTCATGGTAGCGATATTTATTTTAATAAAGGAAAATACGATACGAATTCAAGTTCAGGAAAGCATTTACTGGCCCATGAATTAACCCATACGGTACAACAGGGTAAATCAGCAAGAAGAAAAATCCAGAAAAAAGCTCCTGTTTCTAAAATTGAAGTTACAGAAGCAAAAACTCCAAAAATTCAACGGTTTAGTTTATGGAATGCTGCCAGAAGGGTAGGACGAGGCATTGCCAGTGGCGCAAGAGCAGTAGGAAGAGGTGTTAGCGCTGTAGGTCGAGGTATTGCAAATCTTGCTGAGAGTGCTATGGAAATGGGGCGAGATGTTCTATTGGCTGCAGTAAGAAGGGTAGCTCCCGATTTTGCACGACTTATTGAACGTGACGGAATCAGAGGTTTCTTAAGAAATTTAATTAGCAGTGCATTTAGATCCTTGTTTAATGGTGTTTCAGGACCTATTAGGAGTGCTTTAGGTGTATTTACTGGCTTGGGTCAGCGCATTAGAGGAGGACTAGGTAGTATGCGAGCATTTATTGGTGGAGCAGCATCCAACACTTTTAATATGGTAAGAACCGCGGCTACTTCTGTAAGTTCTTTTTTAAGTGGTATTGTTACACCAGTGTTTAATGGAATAAGAGGTGTAGCAGGAAGAGTAAAAGGTTTCTTCTCTGGGATAAAAGATGTAATAGGAGTTCCTATTATGAATGTTCTTAGGAATATAGGAGGTACTGTCTGGGAGAATCTTACAGGTTTTATTCGCAGAGTAGGTAGTGTATTTACAACTGTAAAAAATGCTGTTGGAGGTGCGTGGAGTAGAATTAAAGGTTGGTTTGGTATTACTGCCGATCAAGGAACCGGCGAAGGTGGTGGAATATGGGAGTGGGTAAAAGGAAAAGCATTAGCGCTTTGGGACACAATTAAGCAACGCATAGAGCCTATAAAAGGTCCTTTAAGAACCGTTGGGTCTATCCTATTAATGCTCTCACCTGCTGGACCTGCTCTGGCACTATTTAGAGCATGGCCGCATCTGCGTAGAGCATTTAATTGGGTAAGACAACAATGGAGGGATGGAAATGTAATTGTGCGTGCAAGGCAGTACTTAAATACTACTCTTATGCCAATGCTAACAAATGGATTGCAAAGTGTTGGCTCAGGTTTGGTTCAAGGTGCAAATTGGCTAATTGGACTATTAGATAGAGTACAGGGTACGGCCAATAATTTCTTAGGAATATTAGGAAGCCCAATTCTTGCCCCATTACGCGGAATTGTGAATTTTGCTCTTAATCATTTCAGGACTATAACCACCGCAGTTCGTGATGGTATCCAATACGTAAGTACTAATATTAGTCAGATTTTCCGTAGGATAAAAGAATTCTTGATGAAAGTGTGGGAAGTCGTAAGAAAAGTTATTGCAATTGCTGTAAATCCATTTGGGATCGCCGGTCTGGTATTAGGACTTGCTTGGCGAGCACTCCCTAATGCAGTAAAAGGCAAAATCATCGATTGGATCATCAGTTTGTTAATTAGAGTAATACGAGCCATACCATCCAATCCAATTCTTGGTTTCCTTTGGCCATTTATAAAAAATGGAGTACTTGGGTTTATGGAACGCATGCAGGCTTTTGAAACACAAAGAAAAGTAGATGCTTCAAATAAGATGGCAACGATAATGTCTGGTGGTAGCCCTTCTTTTGCTTTTGGATTTATTAAAGGAATAGCAATGGGATTGTGGGAAGGAATTACGGGTCCTTTCATAATGATCAGGGATCTCTTCCAATTGCCGGGACTTGTCATGAATTTTGTACGGCAACTAGGTGCTCAGTTTAGTGAGATGATGGCACAAGCCCGTCAGCTAATCGCTTCTATCGCAGGTAATGCAGTTGGAACTTTTCAATCTTTAATGAATGGTCTCCGTCAATTACTGGCTAATCCAAGACAAATTCTGGATATCATTAGGTCGGCTATAGAAGCAGCTATGAATGCCGTGCGAGGTATTGGCGCAACAATAGCAGAACGATTAATGAATCTTATGGAACAACCAGATGATAAGATTGGAGAACTGCTGGGTAATCTGGTTGGTCAAGGGTTGTTTGAGGCTGTTCTTGCATTCTTTACGGCAGGAGGATCTGCTGCTGCAGGGGTAGTAAGACAAGTAGCTAATGTTCTAAGACGAGTAGTTCGAAACATAATGCCTATTATTCGTCAGATTGTACGTTTCTTACCAAGAATCCGACCTTTTGTTCAACGACTGGGAAATCTTTTTGGCCGTGCGCGCACAGGGGCATCTGGTGTGCTACGACGAGTTAGACAATTTATTGATCGTGTGATGGAGTGGTTCCAGAATGCGATAGGTAGAATGACCGGTAGGGGAAGAAGAGGCCCAAGAGGAGCAAGGGGTAGAGGGGCTCAAGGTCCAGGGCGTAGAGGACGTGGAAGAAGAGACACAGATGGTCCCGGTGGTAGAAGACGAAGAAGAGATCGAGATAATGACAGTACACCTAGCTGGTTACGAATACGAACGGCAATACGTAATGCCGTGAGGCGATATGAGATAAACAATGTGGGTGCAACACGTATGCAAGTTACAAATGCTGTTCGTAGAGTTGGGGTTAGATTTAGAGGTAGCCGACCTAGAGTCACATCAGAAGGTCAGGCAAAGTGGCAAGTATTAGCAAGACATCCACGTCTTAGAATTCCTCGTGAAGCAGCAGACATCTACAAAGATAAAGCAACACGTTGGCGATTGGGTAGAATAGCAGTTAGGGCACGTTTGGCAAGACTAACCGATAGACAGAAAAACATGGCTTCGTTAAGAAGAATATTACTTCCATTACAGCGGGAGTATGGATATAGATTCTTAAGACCGGTTAATGACCCTAGAGAAAATGATATTAATATCATGGGTGGTATGAGTCCCCAAAGTAGTTTGGGCAGAATAAGACCCGCGTCATCTATTAATAATATAGGAAGTTCATTTAGCATGCCTAATATTCAAAAACTTGGACCAACAGAATTGGAAGAGGTTCCATTAAGTGATGAAAGCGATGAAAGACTTTATTTGAATTGGCGCAGAGAGGTGAGGAATGAGTTGGATAATGCAAGATATAATGATGGAATCGCACGTAATGACGGTCTCAATATTCTTAGGAGGACTAGAAATAGATTGGCACCAAGAAGAAGAGTTATTAGACGTTTTAGAATTAGAAAAATTGGTGGATATCCCAATTTACAATACAATTTACAGGCCTTTGTTAGAGTTAGAGGAGGAGGTAGTAATAATAGAAGGTTAGTAGCTACTAAAAAGCGATTACCTGATGGTAGTAGTAGAAGAGAACCTATTCCTATTAATTGGGTAATTGGAGGGTATCCCGTACTAACTCTACAAGCCACAAGAAGAAACAATCCAAGAATTTTTGATCCTAACGATCTTCCTCCTTTGGGGAGGTTTAGCGCAAGATGGAATAGACGAACAACACTAGTAGTTCCTGCGTCACAACGAAGAGCCCCCAGAAGTGCTTTATATGGAAGAAATAGAGTAACTATTGGAGTTTCTCCTGCAAATATTCCAGGACCTAGAACATTGCTTAGAAGAAGGCTTTCTTCTGCACCGGGGGTTAGAGGAGCCGCAGGAAGCTCATTTAGGACATTATTACGCAATTATGGTTATGATTTAAGACCAAGAGTCATGGAAGCAGATCATGTTTGGGATCTTGGTTTCGGTGGACCAGATGACTTTTCAAATTTATGGCCTTTAAATAGAGGTGCAAATAGAGGTACAGCGAATAGAATTTGGAGACAGCCAATAAAATATGAGCTATCAGGAAATTCACGAACCGGTACGCCTAGGCAAAGATCTCTTGTAGGAAGGTGGTTTATAATATCAAGTGTAAGAAGAGGTGGAAGCTAGTATGTTTCGTAATTATTGCTAAATTAAAAGATGGAAAATATTAAAGAACAAATAGTAAACATTATTTTATCTGGGGATACTACAGAACTCGCATTATTACTCAAAAAAGGAGATTATGCTAATGTGAAAGTAAGTCAAAATGATGTTCCCATTCATTATGCTGTGAAAAAAGAGAACCTAGAAATAGTCTCTTTATTATTAGAAAATGGTGCAGATCCTAATGCTATTAATGATATTGGAGTTACATCATTATGGATGTTGATTTTTGAAATGGATATTCTTACTAATATTGACATGATTAAAATACTTCTCAAATCAGGAGCCAATCCAAATTTCAAACAGCGAAAAAATGATTGGAGTTTTTTGCATCAGAGTGTTTATGATAAACAAATTGAATTGACTAAATTATTACTGGAATATGGAGCTAATCCAATAGAATCAGTAAATGCCGATAAATGGAGTCCTCTTCATTTAGTTAGAGATGTAGAGACTGCCAATATTCTTTTAGGCTCTGATGCCAAAAAAACTATTAATTCTTTTGATAAAGAAGGTTTAACACCTATTGTAATAGTTATGAATTTAATTAATTCTGGTATGAATGCGAATACAGTAGACAATATTGTTGAAGTTCTTCTAGAAAATGGAGCAAATATAGAAGAGGATAATATGTCTTTTGACATTCTCGAAATTGCAATAATGAATAACTTAACAAAAACGGTGAAGTCTTTTATTAAAAAGGAAGTTAATATTAAAAAACATAATAACTATGGATTAAGTCCAATCTTGCAAGCGGCTAGTTATGGGTATGATCAAATTGTAAGGACTTTAATTGAAGCTGGAGCAGACCCCAATGATCAACAGCCTTTTGATGGTTGGACTCCTATTTTTTATTCTGTAGTTAATTCTGACTTGGAAGTTATAAAGGTTTTATTGGATAATGGAGCAAGTCTTGATATTAAGGATAGTACTGGGAAAAATGTTTTTGAATATGTTGAGTCTGATGAAGTAAAAAATATACTTACTTCTTATTTGGATAAGGAAAACTGATTTCCAACATTCCTAAATAGGGACTGGAAATTGTTATAATAAAAAATAGAAATAAGATTAAAACTTAAAACCAATGGGAACACACAATGACTACACACCAAGCAAGGCCCACCAATGGAATCGATTAACCTGCGATGCTATACATTATGTTGGTATGTCACCTACAGTAGGCTCTAGGGCACTGGCAATGGTGCACACCGCAATGTATGATGCCTGGACCAACTATAATGATGGGGGAGATGAGGTAAGTACTACTACAGGTAGTAGACTTAAACAACCAGATCAAGAATGTACATCCAGAAACAGAGAGGCCGCATATAGCCATGCCGCTTTTACCGTTTTACAAGAGCTATTTTGGCTAGATCTACCGCCAGAGAAAAAAAATATGTTCAGGGATTTTATGTGCGAGTGCGATTTTGATCCAGATGACAAAAATCTTGAACCCAATAATGCTCCAGGAATAGGTAATCTATCTGCAAGATTGGTAATAGAATGTAGAGCAGGAGATGGATCAAATCAATATGCGACTTTAGAAGAGGGTAGTTATGCAGACTACAGTAACTATTGCCCAGTGAATCCACCGGTACCACAACCATTAAAACACGAAGATCGCTGGCAACCACAATTGGTCAATCATAAACCACAAGTGTTTCTTACAGCACATTGGGGACTAGTAAAGCCTTTTGCTTTAACATGGGGTGGGGAATGTAGACCGCCTTCTCCTATTAAATGCGATGACCGAAAATTTAAAATGCAAGCAGATCAAGTATTGGAGTACAGTGAATGCTTGACTGATGAACAAAAACTGATTGCAGAGTTTTGGGCGGGGATGCATGAAGATAAGTTTTTAGATTCACCAAAGGATGGCGACCCTAACAGAACTGGGACACCTCCAGAACAATGTTGTAGACAAGCACGATATTTATCTAGAATGTATGGATATAAAAATGCATTTGATATAAAAATGTTTTTCGCCCTATCAAATGCTTTATTAGATGCGGGTATTGCAGCCTGGGATGCTAAGGTGTTTTATGATTATGTAAGACCAATATCAGCAATTCAGGATATCTACAGAGGTAAAAGTATTGAAGCCTGGGGTGGCCCCTGCGAAGGAACCAAAACCATTGAAGGAGAAAACTGGATACCCTACATTCCTACACCACCGTTTGCAGAGTATGTTTCAGGGCATAGCACGTTTAGTGCGGCTGCAGAAGAGGTATTATCGTGTTTTTGTGGTGATGGTAAATACGGAGAATCTGTAACAATACCCAAAGGAGGTTCAAAAATAGAGCCTGATTGTACTCCAAGTGAAGAAGTCACTTTAGAGTGGAGGACGATTAAAGAAGCGGCAAATGATGCCGGAATATCTAGATTATACGGAGGAATTCATTTTAAAGATGGCGATCTTGAAGGACGTAAATTAGGTAATAAAGTAGGTTGCGAGGTATGGGACAAAGTGTGCCAATATTTTAATGCAGAATTAGGATAATATTGTAGACATAAAGCGTAATAATTAATAAATTTATGAAGGTAATCTCAATAGCAAATTTTAAAGGAGGAGTAGGAAAAACTACCACAGCAATCAACTTGGCTGCCGGACTACAGAAGAAAGGCAAAAAAGTATTGCTAATCGATGTAGATCCGCAAGCAAATCTTACCCAATCATTGGGCATTATTGATACTATTGAAGATTCGATTTATACCGTATTACGCAAGGAAGCTTTTGGTGAAAAAACGAAACTAACCGATGTATTGATTAAAGCTTCGGGTTTAGATTTGATTCCTTCTTCTCTGGATCTTGCAGGGGCAGAATTAGAGTTAGCCAGTGTGTATGGTCGCGAGAAGATACTATCACAATTAATCAAACCTATTAAAGGATATGATTTTGTGTTTATAGATTGTCCACCTTCTATGGGAATGCTAACCATTAATGCATTGGTAAGTAGTGACTTTGTTCTTATACCATTACAGGCAGAATTCTTACCTTTAAAAGGAGTAAGAAATTTTTTAAAACATTTTGGGTTAGTGCAAAAATTAAATGATCAAATTAAGCTATTAGGTTTCGTGCTAACGAAGTATGATTATAGAAAAAAAATGAACCAACAAGTTAAGCAAGAACTTGTAGAAGAGTTTTCTGATGATATGATTTTTAAAACTCATATTAGAACTAATATTTCTCTGGCAAATGCCCAGGAGAAGGGTAAGGATATTTATTCGTATGATAAAAACGCAAATGGAGCAAAAGATTATAGTGAGCTAACTAAAGAGTTTTTGTCAAAGTTTAATTAATGAACGCATAAAAATTAAAACCTATGAAAAGTATATTTTCCAGTAACCAAAGAAAGCTTCCGCATAGTAATGAGGGGAAAGAAAAGGTTGAAGCTCCTTTTTTTGCTAAGCAGAGTAAAAAACCATTTTTTAATACGACAAATGGAGATGCCATACAAACTAAACTTACAGTTGGGCAACCAGGTGATAAGTACGAAAAAGAAGCTGATAGTATGGCAGATGCTGTGGTTAATAAATCTTCAAAACCAGATGTACAGAACAAAGAAATAAGTAGTATACAGCGAGAATCATTGGCGACCCCACAAGAAGATGAAAAATTAGGAACGGCAGAGCAACGAATGGAGGAGGATAAATTGGTGCAAGAAAAGCCAGAGATTCAAAAAATGGGAGGCGAAGAGGAAGAAGAATTGCAGGAAAAGCCAGAGATTCAAAGAATGGGAGGTCAAGAAGAAGAGGAGTTGCAGGAAAAACCAGAGATCCAAAGAATGGGAGGCAAAGAGGAAGAGGAACCTATACAAGCAAAAAGTAATGCTAATAGCCAAACAGCAAATAACAAATTATCAAATAAGATTAAAAATAAAGCAGGTAAGGGTAGGAAAATGTCTAAAGGTACGCAAGCCGAAATGGAATCTTCTTTTGGAACCGATTTTAGTGGAGTAAATATTCATACCGATCAAGATGCTGTTGCTATGAATAAGGAGCTGAGTGCTCAGGCATTCACCCATGGTGAAGATGTATATTTTAATTCGGGTAAATATAATCCAGATTCGAGCGAGGGTAAAAAATTACTGGCACATGAACTAACACATACGATTCAGCAAAAAGGAAAAAAATAATTCAATGATTCCTTGCTAAACCATAATAGATAATTTGATACAATTAAATGAGTAAAAGTACCGAGTTCAAATACCTTAAAAACTTAATAGAATATCGTTTGGATACCTATTTTGACGAAAAAAGTAAAACTTCAAAACCAGAAATACCCTTATTTGATGATTGGGAGGCATCAGTCCCAAACATAATTAAAAATGCTGATCTTAACGATGCAGAAAAAGCATTATTACTCCTTGCATTGAGCCCACATATAGATAGTGGATTTTTGGACAGTGTTATACAGGCAAAATTAGAGTCTACGGGTGATTTTCCGAGGTTGGGAGGAATGCGAGGTAAGAATTTTAGAGGATTTTTACCTACAGGTGAAACAGCACTTTTTTTATTGGCGGGCGATGACACGGAAAAAAGAAAAGATATTCAAGGTTTTTTTAATCCCGATCATTTTTTTGTAAAAAACCATATTCTTTGGTTAGAAGATTCACCAGAAGGTGAACCTAGAATGAGTGGTAAGATCATTCTTTCTCTAGAGTATACAGAGTTATTGTCATTAGGAAAGGTAAATAGGCCTGCTTTTAGTATGAAATTTCCGGCTCAAATTATCGAAACGGAAATGGTCTGGGATGATTTGGTATTAGGCAAGGAAACACATAACCATATTCAAGAACTACGTACTTGGATCACTCATGGTAACACATTGCTTAACGATTGGGGAATGCACAAAAAAATAAAACCAGGGTATAGGGCTTTGTTTCATGGTCCTCCGGGTACTGGTAAAACCCTAACAGCAAGTTTACTTGGGAAGTATACGAATAAAGACGTGTATAAAATAGATCTTTCTATGGTGGTATCTAAATTTATTGGAGAAACAGAGAAAAATCTAGCAAATCTACTGGCCAAAGCAGAAAAAACTGAAAACATTCTTTTCTTTGATGAAGCAGATGCTTTGTTTGGTAAAAGAACCAATGTTAGGGATGCTCATGATAAGTATGCTAATCAAGAAGTATCTTATCTATTGCAAAGAATAGAAACATATAAGGGTTTGGTTATTCTTGCTTCTAACCTAAAAAGTAACATAGATGAGGCTTTTGTACGACGTTTTCAATCCATTATTCACTTTCCCCTTCCAAAAGCACCAGAGCGATTAGCAATTTGGAGAAAAGCGTTTCCGTCAATTGTTGATTTTCATTCAGATGTTGACCTTCCTGGTATTGCACAGCGCTATGAATTATCAGGTGCCGAAATAATGAATATTGTGCAATACGCTTGTTTGTGTTCCCTTAGCGCCAATAAGAATATAATTTATCAATCAGATATCGTTATAGGAATTCAACGTGAATTTCAAAAAGGAGGAAGGGTGATGCGATAATTCTTATACATTGATGATTTTTGTTTGTAATAATATTGATATTTTAAATACAAAAATTATCTATTTCTCTAACTACTTATTTTGAGTTGTTTAATAGGATCTGAGATTGCACTTGTTGTTGAATGGTATCGTTTTCTTGTTCTTGAACATAGCTATTACCATTATTTCCTTTAACACCATTTTTTCCTCTTTCTCCTTCTTTTGCTTTAACTTTGCCCGAAGGTCCTGGACAAATTTTACTAGTACCTCCCTTTCCTCCAACACCATAATCTCCTCCTAATCCTCCTTTTCCATATTCTTCAATTATGACTATATTATTAGAAAAATCAGAGTTACCAACTAGTAATATTTTGCCTATACTTCCACCATCACCACCAATTCCACCATTACCGCCATTTCCACCGTTACCACCATTTCCATGTTTTATATCAACACTATCTTTTTCACTTTTATTCCTGATTTTAGTACTAATAGTATATTTGTCACCACTACTTATACAATAGGCTGGCCCTCCATCTCCACCACGTCCTCCGTTACCACCATTTCCTCCATTTCCTCCACTTACATCAACATATAAGGTGTCAGTTGTTTTCCACTCTATTATTTTGGCAATAATAGTTATGGTTTTTCCGTTAGTACCAGGCTCTCCAAAAGTACCATTTTCACCATTTCCACCATCAATTCCTGCCTTGCCATTAATCCCATTTCTTCCGTCCTTTCCATTAGTTCCGTTAATCCCATTTCCGATAATCGTAGCATTACCATTTAAAATAAGTCGTTCCATAAATATCTCTGCATTCTGAAGACTATCTGCTATTTTTATATAAGAACCATTATTTAATATAAATTGATCATATGTACTAACCTGTTGAGCAATTAATAAAGTATCGTTACTGGCGTTTTCAATATTTCTTTTCCCGATCTGGGTTTTGTTTACGTAAGCGAAATAGATAAAAGCCATTATTGTTATAGCGGTTAACCCAACTACTATTTTATTAATAGTGGTTCTTCTATTTATTTTTTTCAATTCCTTATCGAGACTTACTTCCTTTTGTAAAAGTTTTTCTGCCTTTTTCAAAAATTTAGAATCTCTTGAAATGGTTTCGCTAGATGTGTTTGTTGCTTTATTCCAATCAAGATTGTTTAAAACAAGATTTGCTATTCTTGAGTATGCGTTTCCAATAGAGGTAGGTTTATACAATTCATCTTCATCTTCTAAAACAGGCATAGCTTCACCAAAACTCCATTTTGAGATATAAGGAATAAAGATTTTATTTAGAATATCATTTGGTTCTGCATTTTGTGGTATCCAATGATAATATTGCTCTTTAAATTCAGATTCAAATATCCTTTGCCATTTTTTATTTAGATCATATTCTGTATAGGGCTCTGTTCTGCTAGGTATTGGTAGTATTAATAATTTACTTCTATTAACAGGTAAGTTATTATGAGCAGGAATAACTCTTTGAATTATGGTTTTAATCCCTTCTGTATTTTGATAATTAGAGGCAAAAATCATCACAAGTATATCCGGGAATAATACAGTACAAATATCACCGATATCTGTTACTCCGGTTCTACTATCTATCAGTACAAAATCATAATCATCTATCCATTCATTTCTTAGGTTATTTAAGTAGTCATAAATGTTACTATTTTCGACTAATTCTTGCCAGTTTAAAGAGCGCAGTTTTGAGGTGTAGTTTTTATCCTGACTTCCTGCACTTAAGAGATCAACACCACTTTTTCCTAAATCGTATTTTATTAGTTCGTTCTTCCAATTAATTTGGTTATCAGATTTATAAGAAAGCAGTATGTCTAGTATTCCTTTATTAATCTCGATATTACCTTTTGATTTAATGTAATCTTTTTGAAAATATTGGTGAAGACCGGGAGCTTCAAGATCCCAATCTACTACAAGAACTTTTTGACCCCATTGTGCAAGCAGTACAGCTATATTTGCCAGAGCCATTGATCTACCAACACCTCCTTTGTAAGAATAAAATGTATAAACTTTCCCTTGCTTTTTGTTGGTCATACTAATCGAGTTATAGAGGTTGTTAATAAATCTTCTTGATCAGGGATTACTATTGGGAAATCATTTTGAAAATCGGGAACATTTTTAATCTGCTCAGCAATTACTTGAGCAAATGCCTTAATTTTTTCTCCAAACTCGGCTGCCTTTCTGGTTTCCCAAAAGGAACTACTGATAGATGCATATTCGCTAAAATCCTGTTGTTGAATATCTTTTATTTTTTTTGGGAAGCTATGCCCATCGTGAAATCTTGCACTTAAAATTAACCCCCCGGTTGTATTAAGGTTTTCCTGACGTTTCAAAAAAGATAATATTTCGGCATAACACCATTTTGATTTAAAATAATCAGGGGATAAAATTGCAACTATACATCTTGAATGTTTTATGGCTTCTCCAATTTTAGATTTCCATTGGTCACCTATTTCTATTGATTCTTTATCGTAAAAAATGGATACATCTCTATCATGTATTTCATTATTGAGCCAAAATTCTAATCGTTCGACTAATTTATTATGCCAAACCTCTGTTAGCTGATTTCTTTTATAGCTAAAGAAGACATCATACTTATAACTCATTGCATGTAAAATTTTTGGTTAAACATAGAGGATTTTTTGCTTATGGCTATTTGCATATTTTGGATGACGATTATGACAATTTACTTTCTTTAATCGATAGTGCTATCGATCTTTTAGCTCTTAAATTAATTTTGATTTTTTATCCCAATTTTTTAATCGAATACAAACTAGAAATTATAAATAGACCTTATCAAATACAAGCTTGTTCATCAATATAGGGTGTTATTTTTTGCTTTTTTAAGCATTAGGGGTATTGTTGGAATACAATACATTTCCAAATTTAAAGTTACCATATTTTTTGAAAATGGCATAATGTTATTTGTCAAAGTGACTATGCTCTCTTGATACATTTATTATGTCGAAGCTACCGCATTCTTTTTCAAATATTTGATGAATTTAATAGCGTATTCCTAAAAAACGGTAAAACTGGTTTTTAATCGGATATTGATCTTTTAATTAGCCTTATTTTTCATTTTTCATGGATTAGATATTTACTTTCATTATGTATTCTGCTGGTAATGATCAAAAATGATAAACAATGAAAGAGGATTTGAATATATCGGATATAAGACTGATCATTCGCAATTTGATCACCTTTATTGTGGTAGAAGGAAAAGAATATGTGTGTGACACAAAAAAAAGAGAATATGTATCTGGTTATGTGAATACTTTAGTCAAAACTATTCACCTTATTGATGAAGATGAGAAGCTTAGTTTGATCGAGGATATAGCAAATGATATTACAGAGTATATGAAATAAAGATTACCATTGGTTGGTTGTTTTTTTATGTTGATTGGAGAAAGCCTTTTTTAGTGATTAAAAAGGCTTTCTTTTTTTATGTAATAATAACTTTTATATCTTAAGCGTTTTAATATCCAAATCTATATTGTAGTGAACGAGCAAGACTATATCGAAAGATTAAAAAACGAAAATAAATTACTTCAGAATAAACTGGATAAAATTAATGCTGATAAGCAAAAGAAGAGAAGGTTTAAATGGTGGCTTTTAAAAAAATCTAGCGTACCAATTTTTGGTTCTAGACTTAAAAAAAGTATCAGTAGTGCAATAAACGAGTATAAGGAGTATAAAACTGTCTCGGTAGATACTGTGTCAGATGTTTCGTCTAGCGTAATCTGGAGAGTTACACGAATTGGCCTATTTGCCTTTTTATTTGCTGTAATTCCTTCTATGGTATTATTATTTCAGACTAAGTTATTGATAAATCAAAATAGATTAATTACAAACCAAAATGACCTTGTAGAGGCAGATCGTAGGTCCTCTTTGGTTTTTGTAATGGATAATGTTCTGGGCGATTTAAATGAAGAATTGAAATACAAGGGTGCAAACTCTAAAAATAACATTAGCAATACTTTGCAGGCCAGGATTGTAAGCCTATCACGGGCAATGAAACCTTATCAATATATTGAAGACGGTAAATTAATAGATAAAAAAACAAGTCCAGAACGGGGACAGCTACTATATAGTTTGATAAAAAGTGATTTGGGACAACAATCTCTAAGTGATATTTTTTATGCAGGAGATTTCGAGTATAGTTCTTTAAAAGAAGTATCTCTTGGTAGAGGTGTTTATCTTAAATACGCTAAACTAAATTATTCTAACCTGTCTAATGCAAATATGCCTGCCGCTAACTTGGCAAGTAGTGAGCTTAAAGAGGCCAACTTGAATAAAATAAATCTTTCTGATGCGAACCTAAATAGAGCAAGGTTAATTCAATCTAACCTTAGAAATGCTGAATTAGCCGGCGCAGACCTAACAAATGCTAATTTATCTGGAGCAGATTTATCCGGAGCCGACCTTTCTGAAGCTAAATTATGGGGTGCAAAATTGGTAGATGCAAACCTTACCGATGCAATACTCGATAATGCAATTGTGGACAAACAGGATTGGATTGACTATATTGATGATTCTCTAAGTCTTGAAGGAGCGGCAGACATAGGGCGTAGATATCGAACTAAAAAACAAGGTAAACAACAATTTGTACTCGTCCCTAAGAAATAATCTATTCATAATTTCTTTTTTGAGTAGATAATGCCGTGCACTTTTGATATTAACCAGTTTCCCGCGGGAAAGTATAGCGCAAAAAATAGCGCCATTCCTAGACTAAAGTTTTGGGGATTAAATAGCTGATCTAGACTATTATTGGGATATGCATAAGATGTTTGAAGCCAATATCCCAGAAATTCTAATATTCCCATGGCTACCAAACCATATGCATATTGATCAAAAAATTTGTAATCTTTTAATAATATAGAAATAGGAACCATATATAAGATATAACATGTTATCACTTGCCACCAATGAGAAAATCTTGCGATTTCCATTTCTGCTCCAAAGCGATTCATCCCTAACCCCCAAAGAAAATAAATAATTATATAAATAAAAATTAAAGTCCTAGGGGTACTTCTTAACTTGTTTGCTTTCTCAATTAACAATTCCTTCATGGGTTTATAAGTCTATTTTAGTAATCATACGAAAAAACGGCTTTTTTATTACTTTAAACTCTTTTACACCGCTATTCTTAATAATTTTTTGCAGCTCATCAATCGAAAAAGCTCTTTGTATGGCAATTAAACCATCCTTTTTAGCAATATCAGAAATGGGAAGCATAAAACTTATCAACTTGAAGAGGTAATATGCTACTCTTGTTCTATAAAGTTCACTAAAAATAATATGTGTTAACATTTCGGATCTAGTCTTTTTCATCTTTTTCAAAAACAAAGTAAGGTCCTTGTTTTTAAAGTGATATATAAAATGGCTGCTTATTAAAAGGTCGCAGTCTGGGACTGTAAAATTCTTATCCAAAATATCCGCAACTATAAAATTAATATGTTTTGGGTTTATATTATTTTTTCTTGCATATGAAATGCTGTCTGGGTTCCCATCAATTCCTGTGAAACGAACTTTAATTTTGTGTTTATTTAATTTCTTTGAAATGTAATTTATACTATCACCACCACCACAGCCTAAATCCACAACATGAAACTCTTTTTTAAATGAATTTGCATTGAAATATGTAATAATGGCTTTGTACAATTGTCTATGATTACCTAATAAAGTATTAATTAATTTTAGACTAGATAGGGTACTGTCGAGAGCTGTTCCAGATAGCTCTAGGTCATCAAGTTGCTCCGGTGTTTGTAGTCTAACCTTTGTATTCACAATATTATATTAATTAATAACAAGAGCATTTTTAGTCCTAAGAATAATAATAACTTTACAAAAAAAGAAATTATATGTCCAATATAGATATAAATGGAGTAATTAGAAATCGAAGGTCTATTTTTCCTCCAATGTACAATGATATACCTGTTCCTAAGGAATTTATTCAAACGTTGATAGAAAATGCTAATTGGGCACCTACCCATAGATTAACAGAGCCTTGGCGTTTTAAAGTCGTATTAGGAGATGCAAAGGATAGGTTAGGTGTTTTTTTATCAGATACATATACAGATATTACAAGTAACGAGGACTTTTCTCCTTTTAAACATAAAAAAATAATTGACAATTGTAAATCTGCCAATGCTGTTATAGCTATTTGTATGCAGCGTGATCCTAAAGAAAGGATTCCAGAGTGGGAGGAGATAGCTTCTACCGCTATGGCGGTTCAAAATATGTGGTTAACTTGCTCTGCAAATAATGTGGGTTGCTATTGGAGTAGTCCAGGTTTAATAAAATATGTAAGCGATTTTTTTGATTTTGAGGAAGGTGAACGTTGTTTGGGTTTCTTTTACCTAGGCAATTATAATCAGGAAGATAACATGGCCTCAAAACGCAGTCCGGCTCAAAGTAAAACTACATGGCTAGAATAAAATATAAAAGCCATCCTAGTGATAGGATGGCTTTCTTAAGATTGTATTAGAATCTATTACTGCTTCTTTTTAAGAGCATCAGTAGCAGCGTTTGCTGCTTTTTCTGTTCCTTCTTTTGCAGCATCTTTTGCAGCGTCTACTGCTTCACCAGCAGCGTCTTTTGCAGCGTCTACTGCTTCACCAGCAGCGTCTTTTGCAGCATCTACTGCTTCACCAGCAGCGTCTTTTGCAGCATCTACTGCTTCACCAGCAGCATCTTTTGCAGCTTCTGCAGTTTCGCTAGCAGCATCTACTGCCTCTGTAGCAGCATCTTTTGCAGCTTCTTCTGCTTCTTTAGCAGTTTCTCTACATGATGATACCGATACTACAAACATTAGAGCTAAAGCTCCTAGAAAAAATTTTTTCATAATAAATAGATATAGTTAATTGGTTACTTAACGTCAAACATAATACTTTATTTCATGTTTTAGAAATTTATGGTGGGGAAAAAATACACACTTTTAAGTTGAAAGGATATGTTTTTACGACAAACTGTTATGCTAGCCTATAATAATAGTGACTAGATTGTGTTTTTTTCGGTAAGATATTTCCAATAACGCTTGGGAACATGTTGTAAATGCAGTTTGGAATTTTTTCTTGATTTGATATTTACATTGTTGTAGTATACACTCCAAAGTTTTTGAAAGTCAATTTCTGTATCCTTATAACTCTTTTTAATTGCTTTAGTATTAATTCCTGAAATGTTTTCAAATGTTATGGTTTCCACTGAAACTAGATCATGGTATATTCCGTAGCTTCGTTTAGTGTCAAAAATCAGCCATTTCTGATCTGCATATCGATCTTTAAAATGATGCGTAATAAGTGGTAATACATTAAAATCAGGCGCTACCGTAGCCACATACATATTATCTTTAGTCAATTGAAATCTTACAAAGGCTTCCATTCGATGTTTTTCTCTTCCAACCATACGTGCTACCTGATTTATTTTTAGAACATCCTTATTACTAAAATCAATGGCAGTACTCGCTTTCTTATTGAAAGTATTTTTCATGTAACTCAAAAGCGTATTTTCAACTCCTTTTACTTCACTTAAAAAAGCTTTAAAAAAATCTCTTTGTTCTGTGGTGGTTGTTTTTGTTCTAAACCCTTTCCAAACTCTTTTAGCTTTAGATTCTTCAGTGGTAACTTGCTTAGTAATGGTAAATAATTGGTTGTTAGTTTGAGATTCTTTTCTAATAATGGGGTCGGCTATATTTTGATCATATACCATAAAAACACAGCAAAGAAATCCATCAAAACTTCCATCATATAATAATATAGTTTGTGGATTCATAACTGCTTGTTTTAGGAAAAAAGACTTAATTGTTGATTGAAGTGCTTATTATATTTACTAGACGAGCTTTTTAATATTTTGTTTTTTAAAGTAAGTGGCAAAAGCTCTTTTTTGTAGAAGTCTTTTGAACTACAGGTTATAAAATATTGTGCCCTATTTAGTGCAATACCGATTGCTTTTAAGTGTGTCCAATCAAGATTTCTATATTTTCGGGCTTGAATGATTTTGGACACTGATTGCATACCAATTCCTGGTACTCTGGCTAATATTGTCCTATCGGCTCTATTGATATCAATAGGGAAGAGATGTAAATTACGTAATGCCCAGCTTAATTTAGGGTCAATATCCAAATCTAGATTTTTATGTGAATCATTTAATATTTCGGTAACAGAAAATCCGTAAAACCTTAGTAGCCAATCTGTCTGATATAAACGATTTTCTCTAAGAATAGGGACATCAGTTCCTAGAGATGGTAGGCGGTTATCAGACATGACAGGTACATATCCAGAATAATATACTCTACGCATATTGAATTTTTTATAGTAATATGTTGCCGAATACATAATATCTCTGTCACTCTCTCCGGTGGCACCAATAATCATTTGCGTACTTTGCCCTGCAGGGGCATATCTAGGAGTACTTTTGATAATTTTTCGTTCTCTTTTATACTGTATGATTTCGTTTTTAACCTTTTCCATGGGTTTTATAAAATCTTCATGCTTTTTATCGGGAGCCAAAAGTTTTAATCCAGATATGGTAGGAATTTCAATATTAACACTTAACCGATCGGCATACAACCCTGCTTCTCGCATAAGTTCATCACTAGCTCCGGGTATGGATTTAAGGTGAATATATCCATTAAAATTTTCTTCTAAACGAAGCTTTTTGGCTACAGTTACAAGACGCTCCATGGTATAATCGGGATTTTTGAATATCCCCGAACTTAAAAACAGCCCTTCGATGTAATTTCTTCGATAAAAGTTGATTGTTAGATCAACAACTTCCTGAACTTTAAATGCCGCACGTTTTACATCATTACTTTTTCTAGTGATACAATAAGCACAGTCAAAAATACAATGATTAGTGAGTAGTATTTTTAATAATGATACGCAACGCCCATCTTCTGTATAGCTATGGCAAATCCCCATGCCAGTATTATTGCCTAATCCTTTATTACTGTTTGCGCGCTTACCTCCACTACTAGCACAAGAAACATCATATTTAGCCGCATCTGCCAGAATCGATAATTTTTCTCGAATTCTGTCAAACGACATAAGAATTTGTTTTTGAGGATTGGATTTGGTTTTTAAGGGTCCTGAAAATCTCATCCATATCTACCAAAACCTGATAATCCGTAAACCTTAATACGGTAATCCCAAGGGAGGAAATGTGCAGTTTTTTAGGAGCATCTTGATTATGGATATCCAGAAACTCATGCGCGTATCCGTCTATTTCAATTGCTATCCTTAAATTAGGGCAATAGAAGTTAAAATTATAAAGCCCTATTGTTTGATCTTTTAAAAAACGATACCCTTTTTCATTCAATTCATCATTGAGTTTATCGATTGCATTAATCGTATTATTTAAAGAATGACGAATAATTTTTTCTGATACTTTTTGATACAACGGGATGATTGGTGAAGACATAGAAGTTGATTTTAGTTGTAATTTTTCCAAATTTATGGAAAAATTCCATATAAATTAAAATATAATTATGTTAAAATTGGAAATATTCCAAAATCTTGTATCTTTGTTATTAATTATCCCAAATCCTAAAGTGTATATGAGATAATAATTAAAATCCTGATTATATGGATAATTTGACTAACCAAACCATTAAGCGATTTAAACAAATTCGCGAAGAGAACCATTATACCCAATCAGATTTTGCAGAGGTTTTGCAGATTAAAAACTCAACAGCAGATATTGAGCGTGGTAAGACAAAGATTTCTGGAAAGGTTGTAGCAAGATTGCTACAAGAATTTAATGTTAATCCTTTGTGGTTGTTTGGAGAGAGCAACCAAAAAAAGATCCAGTTGCACCTTGGAGATGTTTCTCCTAAGGTGGTGACAATTGATTCTCAGAATAATGAAAATATTGTTCTGGTTAATGTTAAAGCTGCAGCAGGATACCCCCATAATGTGCAGGATTTGGATTGGTATCAGCAATTACCTGCATTTGACATACCCTTACCAGAGTACCGTAATGCTACATATCGTGGCTTTCAGGTTGAAGGTGATAGTATGCTACCGGTGCTTGAACCAAAAGAGTGGGTAATCGGTAAAGCTTTAAACAACCTGTCTGAAGTAGGTAGCAATACTATTTGTGTGGTTGTATTAGAAGATAGCGTTGTAGTTAAGAAAATTAGGAAAAATGAAGATGCTTCTGTAATTACATTAATCTCTTTAAATTCTGAATATTTGCCATACAATATTCAAGCACATCAAATAGTTGAATTATGGGAGGTGAATAGTAAACTAAGTTTTAATATTGATGCTAATTCTGATACAGCTAGTATGAAACAATTACAAGAGGCTATGCTTGCATTAACCTCTGAAGTAAGAAGTTTAAAGAATTAATGAATAAAGCCTAATTCTTTGGCATTTTGTATTGCTTCATCAGAAGTGCGAATAAGTAGTATAGGGCAAACATTAAATGAATTAATTATTTTTTGAATTCGCTTTTCTTTTCGACGATGTTGTACGTTTCTTAAGTAAATTGCCAAAATCCGATCAGGATATTCTTCTGCGATTTTGGTGTAAATATCTGCGTCTTTTTCTCCACTGTCGCCTATGAGAATAAATCGCATTTTGGGATACATCTTTAGAAGATTTAAAATTTCTGATTGTTTATGGGGCATTTTGGGCTTTGGCGTTTTATCAAAGGGGGTTCTAAAATCCCTGAGTAAAATTGGTCCTTTGGGAAAGTGATTTTTCTTAAAAAAGGCACTAAGGTAATCATATAAATTCCATGGACTATTGCTTACATAAAAAAATGGATTTATTGGTGTATCTGATTTTCCAGAGTGTAGCTTTTTATAAAATTTCACAGTACCTTCTATAGCGGTACGTTTGTCAAAATTTTTAAAAAAAGTATTCGCAATTACCCTCCACTTAAAAAAAGAAGCTACGCCGGTGTGCAGGATCGTGTCGTCAATGTCACTGATTACGCCAAATTCAGCTTGTTCAGATGGGATAAGCATCTGACTTGAAAAGTGATTTTTTGAACTTATTTCTTTTTTGAACTTTTCTTCTTTATACGATACGATATATGAAATCCAGCCTGTTTTATCAACATGTTTGGAAAGCGTAGATATTTCAAGCTCTAAGTGGTAGTAACCCTCATGATCTGTAGAAGTTTCTATGATTCGCCCATTGGGAAGCCTCAGTTCAATCGAAGTATTTCGTATTTCATCACTTTCAAATTGTCTGTAAATATTCCTTAGGGTTTTAAAAACATTTTGGTTCGTGCTGAAATCAATGTTTTCATCTTCAAGAGCTCTTCCGGTGGCACAGAATAGTTCATTTGTGCCATATCCTAGATAGGTGTTGATACGTAAAGCTTTTTTCTTAAACATGAAAAAAAGTAGATTTTGATATAAAAATAAACAACCTCGCTTAAAGAGCGAGGTTGTATGAATATAATTTTGTTTTTTTATTTAAGTGAAGCTTTGATTGTTTCGATTTCGGCCTTGATTTCAGCTTTTGTTCCTTTCAATTCTTTTACTTCATTAGTTACTTTTCCATTTTCAGTAGTTTCAATAGTTACAGTGGCAATTGCCATGTCATCTTCCATTTTCATTGTAACCTCGATCTTCTTCTCAGAAGAAGTTTGTCCTTCAATTTCGTTTACCACTTCAACATTAGTATTGGCTAGGGCTGTTTCTTCGGTATGTCCTCCTAAAATTGGAGCTATAACTAAACCTATCAAACATGTAAGTTTAATTAAAATGTTCATAGATGGGCCAGATGTATCTTTAAAAGGATCGCCTACAGTATCACCAGTTACTGCGGCTTTATGAGCATCAGAACCTTTATAGGTCATTTCGCCATTAATTTCTACACCAGCCTCAAAGGATTTTTTTGCGTTATCCCATGCACCACCAGCGTTATTTTGAAAAATTGCCCATAATACACCACTCACGGTAACTCCTGCCATATATCCACCCAACATTTCTGCGATGGCTTTGGTATCCATACCAAATGCTAATGGGACAAATGCTATTGCTAGTGGAAATCCAATAGTCAATAAACCTGGAAGCATCATTTCTTTAAGAGAGGCCTTTGTAGAAATAGCAACACATTTGTCGTATTCTGGCTTTCCTGTACCTTCCATAATGCCTGGAATTTCTTTGAATTGGCGACGTACTTCTTGTACCATTTCCATAGCAGCTTTACCCACTGCATTCATTGCCAAGGCAGAGAATACTACCGGGATCATACCTCCTACGAATAACATTGCTAATACTGGCGCTTTAAAAATATTAATCCCATCAATACCAGTGAAAGTAACATATGCTGCAAATAAGGCTAACGATGTTAATGCTGCAGAAGCAATAGCAAAACCTTTTCCTGTTGCTGCTGTTGTGTTACCCACAGAATCTAAAATGTCTGTACGTTCTCTTACTATTGGTTCTTGTTCGCTCATTTCAGCTATTCCACCTGCATTATCTGAAATAGGCCCAAAAGCATCAATTGCTAACTGCATTGCTGTAGTAGCCATCATTGCAGATGCAGCTAATGCAACTCCGTAGAACCCTGCAAAGGCATAAGATGCCCAAATAGCTCCGGCAAATAATAATACAGAAGGGAACGTAGAAATCATCCCAGTGGCCAAACCTGCAATAATATTGGTTCCGGCACCTGTGCTTGATTGTTGTACAATTTTAAGAATAGGTGACTTACCTAATCCTGTATAATATTCGGTTACAGATGAAATCACTGCTCCTACGACTAAACCGACTAAGGTTGCATAAAAAACACGCATGGCAGATATTTCGATTAAGCCTTCACCAAAAAATTCCATTTTCATAGTTTCTGGAAGCATCCATTTACACAATGCAAAACAAGCAACAGCTACCAAGATAATTGATGTCCAGTTACCAACATTAAGTGCTCCCATTACTTGAGCTTCTTTAGCATCGTTATTTTTAATTTTAACAAGCATAGTACCTATTACAGAGATTATAATACCAACACCTGCAATTGCCATAGGTAATAAGATAGGGCCAATACCTCCAAAAGCATCTGCAATAGAACCTCCCATATCTTTAATAACATAGTTACCCAAAACCATAGCAGCCAGAACAGTTGCTACGTAAGATCCAAATAAATCGGCTCCCATTCCAGCAACATCACCTACATTATCACCAACGTTATCTGCAATGGTAGCAGGGTTACGAGGATCATCTTCTGGGATGCCTGCTTCTACTTTACCTACAAGATCTGCTCCAACATCTGCAGCTTTGGTATAAATACCTCCACCCACACGGGCAAATAATGCAATAGATTCTGCTCCTAAAGAGAATCCAGCTAATGTTTCTAAAACAATTGTCATTTTATCAGTAGAAACCCATTCGCCCCCCATGAAGACGTTATAAAATATAATAAAGAAAGCTGTTAATCCTAAAACGGCTAACCCTGCAACTCCAAGTCCCATTACCGTACCGCCACCAAAAGATATTTTAAGTGCTTTTGGTAAACTAGTACGAGCGGCTTGAGTAGTTCTAACATTTGTTTTCGTTGCAATTTTCATTCCTATATTTCCTGCAAAAGCAGAGAATACAGCTCCAAAAATGAAAGCGATTACAATCAACCAGTGCGTTGTGTCTACCACTATAGAAACTATAAATAATAATACACTTACTATAATAACGAATATTGAAAGCAGTTTGTACTCTGCGCTTAAAAAAGCTAAGGCGCCTTCATAAATATGATCCGAAATTTCTTTCATTTTACCATCACCGGCATCTTGTTTCATTACCCAAGATTTCTTAATAAGCATATAAATTAGCCCTAGTAATGCCAAAACAATTGGCATATAAATCATATTTGATTCCATTAAATATATTTTAAGTTAATTAGTCGCTAAAAGTAGTAAAAATACCCTAAATACAAAAAGCGCAATATTATTAATAAAATATTGCGCTTTTTTAAGTTTTTTTAATCAAAATTTAATAGATACTAAACAATCCTTCCGGTTTATCCTCCATGTCTTGAAATCGTTTAACACAAGCTTTAATGATATCTTTTGCTTCATCTATATTACCCCATCCACCTACATCAACTTTTTTCTTTTCTAAATCCTTATATACTTGGAAAAAGTGCTCGATTTCTTTTATTAAGTGTGGATTCATTTCTTTTAAATCGGCAAGTCGACTTGCTATTGGGTCTGAGACAGGTACACAGATAATTTTTTCATCTGGTCCTTTTTCATCTGCCATATGAAAAACCCCAATAGGTTTTACTTCCATTACACATCCAGGAAAAGTTGGTTCTGTAACCAATACCAATACATCTAAAGGGTCACCATCTAAAGCTAATGTT
The DNA here is from genome assembly GCA_947500545.1 of uncultured Aquimarina sp. Lineage (GTDB taxonomy): Bacteria > Bacteroidota > Bacteroidia > Flavobacteriales > Flavobacteriaceae > Aquimarina. The sequence continues at coordinate 461,415 of CANMSO010000002.1, forward strand.
TCTGGAATAAAACCGTAGTCTGCAGGATACATCATAGATGAAAATATCATGCGATCATATCGTATTTTTTTTATATCAAAATCATATTCATATTTATTACGACTTCCCTTCGGAATTTCAATCAGTACATCAAAGCTCTCACTATTAGCTGCGCTCATAATTTTTGTTTTCTATTTAATGGGCGGCAAAGATAAGGTATTACAAAGGTTTAGTTGGGATTTATATGAAGAAATTATTACTTTTTTTGATAAAATTTAATGTAAAGGTAAACTATAACGTTTTCAGGAATACGAAAATAGAATTCATATATTAAAGTGTAAGCTGAAAAGGGAAGTAGGCTATGCTATTTTTCTAAAAATAAAACCCGAAAGATCCCGTAACTCCAAATTTACGTGCATCTGGATTATCAAAATAATTTCCTCTGAAGTGAAAATCTATTCTAAAGATTTTAAAAATGTTTCCAACACCTACACTATATTCCCAATAAACTTCATTATCAGGTGTTAAAAGAAGCTCTTCGGATGGAGCGCTTAATAACCTATTAGCATCAGATAATTCACCCCATGCACCTCGTACTCCTACCAATTCTCTAAGATTTAATTTTCTGAGCATTGGTATCCTGGAGAATATTCTACCATTAAAATTATGCTCCAAATGTAGTGTAGCATATGTGTCAGTTACAAATTCATAGAAGTTGAGCAGTGGGAATGTATTATAAATAGATAAATACGTTTGATTTCCGGGTATAACACTTAATAAGCCAAGAGGAACGTCTCCAAATGTTTTTCCTACTTCAAGTGTGCTGTTTAATCGTCCGAAACCACCAATATTCCAGGGTTGTTGGTATAGGAATTGAATTTTCTGATATTCAAAATCGCTTTCGATAATGCCTTTTACACCTACACTGTAATTAAGAAATAATGTTGCATAATCCCCATCATTCACAGTGACCCTATCTACACCATATCCCGTAGTTTTTCGCTTTGGAAAATACGCAAGAGTTGTAGCTATTTCGGTCTGTTTAATTTTTTGTTGCAATTCACCTGTCTCTGCATCTTCAAAATCAAGGCTAAACAATGATCGATCTGCTGGTTTCAGAGTTCTGAAAGAACCTGTGATTCCAACAGTAAAGTTTTTTCTTGGTTCTAACTGCATAGATAATGCAGAAAGATTTATCGAGGTCAATCTGTCATTATCTCCTGTGGCTATAATAGATGATGAGGCTAAACTTCTTCCTTCTACATCATTAGTGTTGGTTAAGCTAGCCCCCAATTGTTCTACATCTCTTCGATTTCCTCCAGAAACGATTAACCTAGATTTTCTGTCGACTAAATACTTTCCGGAGATACCATATTTGAACTTCGTATCCTTGAAACCATAAGCACCGTATCCTTCAATACGCCATCTGTCATTAGAAGTAAAATATGTTCTACCACCAGCTCTAAGCCTAAATCCTTCAATGTCATTGTATCCGATAGTAGAGAATAAGGGGCCAAAATCGAAACCATCAAACTCTACATATCCAGTAGCTAAAATAGTCCCAATATTGTACAATCGTTTGAAAGCTTTTACGGTCTTAAGTGTGTCAAGTAATTTATAAACTTTTTGTTCGTCTTTGTTAAGCTCCTCCATTCTTGCATTGCTCCAGAAGGAATCCTCTCTATTGTATATGTCTTGATTATAAGGATCTACTTGACTTTGATAGAACTTTTTGTCTTTTTTTATGTCAAACTTATAATTGTCATATAAAGTTGTTCTTTTTCCGTAGACTCCTCTTGATTTTTCTTTTTTACTAAAAGCAAAATCAGATTGAAAATAATCTTTGGTTATTAAAAAAACAGAGTCGTTAAGTACATCAAATTCTTGTTCTATATATAAATCCTTTACCCAGTTAATATTGGCACTTTTTGTAACTTCAAGATTAATTTCTTTAATTGCCCAGGTGGTGTCATTAACCCAAAAATCACCTTTGAAAGTTAGTTCATTTTTCCTACGTGGATAATACAAAATGTTATAGCACCATTTGTTATCTATATAAGCGCTATCTGTAAGAACATAGTTATATACCCCAACTCCTGTGCGAGATAGTGGACTTGTAAAACTTTTGTCAAAGAATTTTAAGTAATTATCATATACGTCATAATCAGAATATAAATCTTTTACAAATGCAATTAGAGTCTGGTTGTCACTAAATCCGGCATTTTTATTTCCGGTAAGCACCTCTTTGACCTCATTGAGCTGATTATCTCCATACACTTTTGAAATCGCTTCATTAAGGAAAATAGGAAGGTAAGTTTTTCCGGTAATTCTTGAAGTATCTACGTCATCAAAAATGAACTCCATACCATTAAAAATTCTACTATTAACCAAAGCACTATCAATTGTATTGAGGTCAAATTCAAGCTTTTCGTATTTGTCGTAGTTGTATTGTTTGAACTTTTTTACCCCATTGGCTCTTCTGCTATCCCATATTTTTTTAAGAATATCAATTGCAGGGTTATTTTTTTTAGAAGTTTTACCTTTATAAATTACTACCTCATCAAGTGATGCTGCTTCTTCAGCCAAAATAATTTGCATCTTATAAGTGACTCGTTTGGTAAGTGCAATTGTTTTTGTTTCAAAACCAATAAAAGAAACTTTTATATCAGAATAATTATCATCGGACTCCATATAAAACCTACCATTTTCATCTGTTATAGTGCCAACCGTAGAGTTTACGAATACTATATTGGCAAAAGGTATAGGCTGGTTGTTGCTGTCATATACTTGTCCACCAACTTTAGTTTGCGAAAAAAGAACTGTGCAACCAAAAATAGTAAGAATCCCTCCTAAAATAAATTGTTTCATCTAAAGTTCTTAATGATTAATAATTGTGATAATTAGTGGATGCATCAATTTTCAAGCCATTTTTTTGGTGGGGTAGAATATAAATAGCCAGGTTATTAAAATTGATGAAACGTAAAACAAAAAGGTAAATTTTATTTGTACATCACTTTTTTTACGGCTTTTACCACATCCTTGCTATTTGGTAACCATTCCTCTAATAATACGGGAGAGTATGGTGTTGGAGTGTCTGCAGTGTTAATTTTTATAATAGGTGCGTCTAAATAGTCAAAGATATTGGATTGAACCTGATAAGTAATCTCTGAAGAAATATTGGCAAGAGGCCATGCTTCTTCAAGAATTACCAGGCGGTTGGTTTTTTTGACAGAGGTAAAAATGGCGTCCAGGTCCAAAGGTCGAACAGTTCTTAAATCTATTATTTCACAAGAAATATTTTCTTTGGCCAATTCATCTGCTGCTTTGTAGGCTTCTTTGATAATTTTTCCAAATGAAACGATGGTAACATCATTTCCTTCTCTTTTTAGTTCAGCAACTCCAAGAGGAATTGTGTATTCTCCTTCAGGGACTTCACCTTTATCACCATACATTTGTTCACTTTCCATAAAGATAACAGGATCATTATCTCTAATGGCAGATTTTAAAAGTCCTTTTGCATCTTTTGGATTAGAAGGAACAACTACTTTTAATCCTGGAGTATTAGCGAACCAATTTTCAAAAGCTTGAGAATGCGTAGCTCCTAATTGACCGGCAGAAGCAGTAGGTCCTCTAAAAACAATAGGAATATTGAATTGACCACCACTCATTTGTCGCATTTTTGCGGCATTATTAATGATCTGATCGATACCTACCAATGAAAAATTAAAAGTCATGAACTCAATAATTGGTCTATTGCCATTCATAGCACTACCAACACCAATTCCTGCAAAACCTAATTCAGAGATCGGAGTATCAATAACTCTATCCGGACCAAACTCGTCAAGCATGCCTTTACTAGCTTTGTATGCTCCATTATATTCTGCAACCTCTTCACCCATTAAATATATGGACTCATCTCGGCGCATTTCTTCACTCATTGCTTCGCAAATTGCTTCTCTGAACTGTATAGTTTTCATCTGTAAATAATTGTTTTGTGCTATAACGAAACGCAAAAGTAGCAATTAAAACGCTTTGGGAGGGATTGAATATTGAAAAATTTACTATGCACGCATAGTAAATTCGACTTTTTATTTGTACCTTCGCATTTATTATTAAATTCTCATAAAATACCTATATAAAATGAAGATATTAGTATGTATTAGCCATGTGCCAGACACAACTTCCAAGATTAATTTCACGGATGGTGATACTAAGTTTGACACTAATGGAGTGCAGTTTGTAATCAACCCGAATGATGAATTTGGACTAACCCGTGCGATGTGGTTTAAAGAAAAACAGGGTGCATCAGTAGATGTAGTAAATGTTGGAGGTCCTGAAACAGAACCTACTTTGCGTAAAGCATTAGCAATAGGAGCTGATAATGCAATAAGAGTCAATACCGAGGCTACTGATGGTTTTTATGTAGCAAAACAACTTGCAAAGGTTGTTCAGGATGGAGGTTATGACCTTGTTATTGGAGGTAGAGAGTCAATAGACTATAATGGTGGTATGGTGCCAGGTATGGTTGCTGCTCTTACAGGTGCTAATTTTGTAAATACATGTATAGGTCTAGAGGTTGATGGTGATGCTGTAACTGCAGTTCGAGAAATTGATGGAGGTAAAGAAACATCTACTACCAAATTACCTTTGATTGTTGGAGGACAAAAAGGATTAGTAGAAGAAAGTGATTTACGTATTCCAAATATGAGAGGAATTATGATGGCTCGTAAAAAACCACTTACCGTTGTAGAGCCAGTAGATGCAGATCATGAGACAAAAGCTGTTCAGTTTGAAAAACCAGCTCCAAAAGGTCAGGTGAAATTAGTGTCTCCAGACAATGTTCAGGAACTTATAGATTTATTACATAACGAAGCAAAAGCTATTTAAAAGAGAAAAATATGTCAGTTTTAGTATATACAGAAAGTGAAGGAGGAAAGTTTAAAAAAGCAGCTTTCGAAGTGGCTTCTTATGCAAAAGAAGTGGCAAATATGTTAGGTACAACAGTAACTGCTGTAAGTGTTAATGGAGGTGATAGTAGCGAATTAGGAACATATGGTGTAGATAAAGTGTTAGAAGTAAAGGGGGATAAACTATCTACTTTTAGTGCAAAAGCTTATGCAGATGTTATAAAACAAGCTGCAGAGAAAGAAGGAGCAAAAGTTGTAGTTGTAAGTTCTACAGCAGATAGTAAGTTTTTAGCACCATTATTGGCAGTAAATCTTAATGCTGGTTATGCTTCTAATGTAGTTGCTTTGCCAGAAAGTGCTTCTCCTTTTAAGGTAAAGCGTACAGCTTTTACCAATAAGGCATTTAATGTAACAGAAATGTCAACAGATGTTAAGGTAATAGGGTTGTCTAATAATGCTTTTGGGCTGAAAGAAAATTCCGGTGCAGCAGCATCTGAAGCTTTCGAACCTTCTCTATCTGATGAGGATTTTGGAGTACAAGTAACAGCTGTTGATAAGGCTACGGATAAAGTTTCTATTGCTGATGCAGATATTGTAGTATCTGGTGGGCGTGGATTAAAAGGTCCAGAAAACTGGGGTATGATCGAAGACTTGGCAGGTGTGCTAGGCGCGGCTACTGCTTGTTCTAAACCTGTAAGTGATATGGGTTGGAGACCACATAGCGAGCATGTGGGACAAACAGGAAAACCAGTAGCTACTAATCTGTATATTGCTATTGGAGTTTCTGGAGCAATACAACACCTTGCAGGTATTAATGCAAGTAAAGTTAAAGTTGTGATTAATAATGATCCTGAAGCACCTTTCTTTAAAGCAGCAGACTACGGAATAGTAGGAGATGCTTTTGAAGTAGTGCCTAAGCTTATCGAAAAATTAAAAGAATTTAAGTCGAATAACGCATAATTTTCATAAATTGTGCCCAATTAGGGGCTGTTTGAACTTAGGTAAAAGTCCGCATGTTCAAACAGCCCTTTTTTATTGAGAGCAATATGAGTTTAGTTCGACTGAACATAAAAGGAATATCATACAGTCAGACCCAAAATGGGGCGTACGCACTAATTTTAAGTGAGGTAGATGGAGAGAGAAAGTTACCAATTGTTATAGGTGCTTTTGAAGCACAATCTATAGCAATTGCTCTAGAAAAGGAAATCAAGCCTCCAAGACCATTAACCCATGATCTTTTTAAGAATTTTTCTGATCGATTTGATATTGTGGTCAAACAAGTTATTATTCACAAATTGGTAGATGGTGTTTTTTATTCTAGTATAATTTGTGAGCGGGATAAAATCGAAGAGATTATTGATGCCAGAACAAGTGATGCTATTGCATTGGCTCTGCGTTTTCAAGCTCCAATATTTACGTATAAAAACATCTTAGACCAAGCGGGTATATATTTAAAAGTAAACCCAAAGAAAGATGAAGAGAGTGACCCCGAAAGTTTATTAGTAGATGAATTGGTGTCTGAAGATGTTGAGATGATTGGCAAAGAAACAAGTTATAAAGATCTATCTCTTGATGAACTTAATCGAATGCTTGATCAAGCTGTAACTAATGAAGATTATGAGTTAGCTGCAAGAATAAGAGACGAAATTTCTAAACGAGGTTAGGTTAGCTTTATATTTTACTACTGCAATAAGGGATTAATTATATTTTTTTAAATGATTTCAAGTTTTATGAAGAAAGGATTACTTACTTTTCTGCTTTCACTATCCGTTTTTACAATATTATCAGCACAGTCCATTGAAAAAAAATGGATTTTAGAGTATAATAAAGAAACATCTAAGGAAAATTATTTTCAATTTGACAAAGGTCAATTTTCATATTCTTTAAGTGACTCTATTGAATCCCTAAAAGGAGATTATGTACAACAAAATAATGTTTTATTGTTGTTTCCTGACATTGCAGAAGATTCTATTATAAAGTATAAGATAAACGCTGTCACAGATTCTACTCTGGTGTTGTCTAAAAATGGAATTTCGTATGCATTTATAGCTCAAAAAGAAATCAAAGAAATTACTCAAGCTACACAAGAAACAAGTCAACTTATACCCAATCAAGGATTTTCTTTAGATAGTTTATGGAGAGGATTGTTAGGGATGATTGTACTCTTAATAATTGCATATCTGTTTAGTAGCAATCGAAAAGCTATAAATTGGAAAACAGTTGGATTAGGTGTCGGGTTTCAATTAATAATTGCTATTGGAGTTTTAAGAGTGCCGTTTGTTCAAATGATATTTGAATGGGTTGGAGGCCTATTTGTTAGTGTTTTAGACTTTACCAGAGCAGGAAGTAAATTTCTGTTTGAAGGTTTGGTTGTAGACATGGACACCTTTGGTTTTATATTCGCTTTTCAAGTATTACCAACTATTATATTCTTTTCAGCGTTAACCTCCTTATTATTTTATTTAGGTATTATTCAAAAAGTAGTAAAAGGCTTGGCTTGGTTGCTAAGTAAAGCACTAAAGATATCTGGAGCAGAAAGTTTAAGTGTCGCTGGTAACATCTTTTTAGGCCAAACAGAAGCACCTCTATTAATTAAAGCATATTTAGAAAAGATGAATAAGTCTGAAATGCTATTGGTTATGATCGGTGGCATGGCAACTGTTGCGGGAGCTGTGCTGGCAGCTTATATCGGGTTTTTAGGAGGAGACGACCCAGTTTTAAGATTACAATTTGCAAAACACCTATTAGCAGCATCAGTAATGGCAGCTCCAGGAGCAATTATTATTTCCAAAATACTATTTCCGCAAACAGAAGAAATTAATACAGACGTACATGTTTCTTCAGAAAAAATAGGATCTAATATTTTAGATGCTATAGCAAACGGAACAACTGAAGGCTTAAGACTAGCTGTAAATGTTGGTGCTATGTTATTAGTATTTGTAGCCTTTATTGCCATGCTGAATGGTATATTAGGTTGGGTTGGAGACATTACCTCAATAAATGCTTGGATAGCATCAAATACTGTTTATGAAAGCTTATCTCTTGAACTTATTTTAGGTTACCTTTTTGCACCATTAATGTGGCTGATTGGAATCGCCAAAGAAGACATAGCTTTAATGGGCCAACTCCTAGGGATAAAATTAGCAGCTAGTGAGTTTGTTGGATATATTCAATTAGCAGATTTAAAAAACCCTGCAAGTCCTTTACATCTTACCTATAATAAATCGGTAATTATGGCAACCTATATGCTTTGCGGATTCGCAAACTTTGCTTCAATAGGTATACAAATAGGGGGTATAGGTTCTTTAGCTCCGGGTCAACGAAAAACATTATCCGAGTTTGGTATGAAGGCTCTTATAGGAGGTACTATTGCTTCATTATTATCGGCGACTATAGCAGGAATGATAATTGGGTAGTTAAGTATCTTGTTTTTTGCGGATGTCATAATTTTCAACAGCCGTTTATAACTATTTTATAATCTTTAGGTTAAACAATATGTCGAAACCTATTTTTTGTATATTTGGAAAGCACTATATAATTTTAATGAATAACATAAACAGTAAGAGAGACTATGAGACAATATCTTGATCTTGTGCGTCATGTAATGGAGAATGGGAATACGAAAGAAGATCGAACCGGTACAGGAACAAAAAGTGTTTTTGGATATCAAATGCGTTTTGACCTTAGTGAAGGCTTCCCAATGGTTACTACCAAAAAACTACATCTTAAATCCATAGTTCATGAACTACTATGGTTTTTGAAAGGAGATACTAATATTGAGTATCTTCAGGAAAATGGAGTGCGTATTTGGAATGAGTGGGCAGATGAAAATGGAGATTTGGGACCAGTATACGGTCATCAATGGCGAAACTGGGATGGAAATGAAATAGATCAAATAAAAGAGGTTGTAGAGGCTCTTAAAAATAATCCAGATAGCAGGCGTATGCTAGTATCGGCATGGAACCCAAGTGTGTTGCCAGATACTTCAAAATCATTTTCTGAAAATGTAGCCAATGGTAAAGCTGCATTACCACCATGCCATGCCTTTTTTCAATTTTATGTGGCAAATGGTAAGTTATCTTGTCAGTTATATCAGCGTAGTGCAGATATATTCTTAGGAGTGCCTTTTAACATTGCTTCTTATGCTTTGTTTACTATGATGATGGCACAGGTATGTGGTTATGAGGCCGGAGAGTTTATTCATACATTTGGTGATGCACATATCTATAATAATCATAAAGATCAATTAGAGTTGCAACTCTCGAGAGAACCACGTAAATTACCTAAAATGATAATCAATCCAGAGGTAAAAGATATTTTTGGCTTTGTTTTTGATGATTTTAAATTAGTAGACTATGATCCACACCCACATATTAAGGGTATGGTGGCCGTTTAACCCCAAATTTAAAACGAGTTATTATGAAAAAACTATTACTAATATTGGTTGCATTAATACCCTTGCTTACTTTCTCCCAGGATGGAATAATTCTATCTCAGGAAAATGCAAATGAAAAAGGAATTACGCCGCTTTGGCCAAAATGTAATAAATCAAGACAGACACCTACACAATGTTTTGATCAAAAATTAAGAAATCACATTATCCAAAATTTTGAATATCCCGAGCTAGCAGTCAGTGAAGCTTTAGAAGGCACAGTAACTGTAGAATTTATTATAAATAAAAAAGGGAAAGTAGAAATTCTTGAAGTTAAAGGAGCTCACAGATATCTGCAAAGAGAAGCAATTAGAATTGTAAGGACAATTCCTAAAATGGAACCTGGAAAATGGGGTAATAAACCTATTTCTGTGGCGTATGTAGTTCCGATTACTTTTAGGAAACCACAATAGTTTATAACATATTTTAACATTGGATTAACCTTGTTAAAAGTCTAGAAAAAATAAAAATCAGTAAATTTGAGTGTATTCGTAAATCGAATACACTTTTTTTTATGATTATTACAGATAATTTAATTACCTCTTTTCTAAAAACCCGTTCTGATACAGAGGAACTTTGTGCTCCTCTTGCAATAGAAGATTATGTAATTCAACCCATTGTTGATGTGTCACCTCCAAAATGGCACTTAGGCCATACTACATGGTTCTTTGAAGAATTTATTTTATCAAAATATTATGGTGATTATAAACGCTTTCACCCTGAATATGCTTTTGTTTTTAATAGCTATTACGAAAGTATAGGAAAAAGAGTGATCAGAACCAATCGTGGAAATCTTTCCAGACCTACAGTAAGTGAAGTTTATGAATATAGGGATTATGTGACCAGCCATTTACAGGCCTTTCTTGAGGGAAATAATGATTATAAGATTCAGGAATTAGTAGAGATCGGTATTCATCATGAAAAACAACATCAAGAACTTTTATTGACAGATATAAAATATATACTTGGTAATAACCCATTACTTCCTAAGTATAATGAAACGTTTACAGAAAATACTATTTCTGATCAAGAACCAGAATATATTACCATAGATGAAGGAGTTTATGAAATAGGATATAAAGGAAATGATTTTTGTTATGATAATGAACTAGGAGTACATAAGGTATTCCTTCAGGAATATAATATTTGTAGCAGATTAGTATCCAATAAAGAATATCTTCAATTTATTAATGATGGTGGTTATAAAAATAGTTTGCTATGGCATGCTGAAGCTTGGGATTGGATCAATAATGAAAACATAAGTACGCCACTATATTGGCATCATATAGATGGGAAATACCAACAATATACTTTGCAAGGATTAAAAGATTTGAACCCAGAAGCATCGTTGACTCATATCTCGTATTATGAAGCATTTGCCTTTAGTCAATGGAAAGGGGAACGTTTGCCTACAGAGTTTGAATGGGAAGTAGCACAGCCTTATTTTAAGTGGGGTGAACGATGGGAATGGACTGAAAGTGCCTATTCTCCCTATCCAAATTATAAAAAAGCGGCTGGAGCACTAGGTGAGTATAACGGAAAATTTATGGTGAACCAAAAAGTGCTTAGAGGTGGATCTGTTGCCACAGCTCAAAATCATACAAGACCTACATATCGTAATTTTTTTCACCCACATTTAAGATGGCAATTCACAGGTTTAAGACTTGTGAAGGATTAATAATTCTATTCTATTATATGAATTCTAAGGATCAAAAAGTATTAGTTTCGACTTTCGAAAAGGAAGTTTATGAAGGATTGACTGCATTTCCAAAATATTTATCATCAAAATATTTTTATGACGAAATAGGGGATGAGCTTTTTCAACAGATTATGGCGCTACCAGAATACTACCTTACTAGGGCGGAGTATGAAATTTTTGAAACGAATAAATCAGGAATTATACGAAGTTTTGATGCCCTTAAAAAAGGATTCGATTTAATAGAACTGGGAGCAGGAGATGGGAAAAAGACAAAAGTATTATTAAAAGAGTTACAAGAACAGGAATATGATTATACCTATGTTCCTATCGATATAAGCCAAAATGCAGTAGATGGATTAGTAAAAAATCTAAACCTTGAAATGCCAGAAGTATCGGTTCAGGGGCAAATAGGAGAGTATTTCGAAGTTTTGGATCGTTTGCAGCATATTAGTGATCGTAAAAAAGTGATCATGGTTTTGGGGTCCAATATTGGAAACTTATTGCATCCAAGAGCTATTCAGTTTTTAAAAAAATTATGCAAGGCAATGCATCCTGATGACCTTTTATTTATGGGTTTTGATCAAAAAAAGCATCCGCAGAAAGTTTTGGATGCATATAACGACAAATCTGGTGTGACGGCAGCTTTTAACAAGAATGTTCTGGCAAGAATCAATAAAGAACTTAACGGTAATTTTGATCTTGATAAATTCATGCACTGGGAGACATATGATCCCGAGAGTGGAACCGCCAAAAGTTATCTAGTAAGTAAAGAGAAGCAAACCGTAGATATTGACAATCTATCGTTGCAAGTTCATTTTGAAGCCTGGGAGAGTATACATACTGAAATTTCTCAAAAATATGACGATGATATAGTAAAATGGCTTGCAAAAGAATCAGGCTTGAAAATTGTAGAATCTTTCTCAGATGAGAATGGTGATTATAAAGATTATGTACTTACAAAAGCTTAAATAAAAAAATATAAATACCCTAATTATAGAGAGATGAAAGCAATTTGGAATGGTAAGATAATAGCAGAAAGTAACGATACCAAAGTGATAGAAAATAACCACTATTTTCCTCCTGAGACTATTAAACAAGAATTTTTTAAATCAAGTAATACTCATACTAATTGCCCTTGGAAAGGAATGGCATTTTATTATACTCTGGAAGTAGATGGAAAAGAAAATCAAGATGCTGCCTGGTATTATCCTGAAACAAGTGATCTGGCAAAACAAATTAAAGGTTATGTAGCCTTTTGGAAAGGTGTTGAGGTTGTAGAATAATGTACAACCCCAACTTTTTAGAATTATTTTCTTTCCAAAATACGTATAACGGTAGGTGATAATTCGTTGCTATTGCCTGAGTTAGCAACACAATTAATATATATTTTTTCACCATCTGGGCTAAATGCCAAATCATTTGGTGTTCTTAACCCAGAAGTTTTTGCATTTCCGTCAGTATTTGTTGCACTACCATCTCCAGCAATTACCTCTACAGATTCACCGTCTAAGCTTACTTTATAAATTTGTCCCAAAGAAGCGGCTGTAAGATAAAGTTCACTTTGAAATGAGGTAATATGAGCATTTCCGGTCGAATTTGGTATCGCTGCCAATATAGAAACATCTCCCGTAGGTGTCACTTCTAGTACATTTCCATCACTAAAGTTCACAACATATAAATGTCCTGTATCTTTTACCCAGGTTATGCCGTTTGCACATGCAAAATCAGCACTACTTGCAAATAGAATAGAATCCCCATTTGGAGCTAATTTTGTTATCGTACCATTTTGACAACTTAATACATAAATATTCCCGGCATCGTCAATAGTTATTCCGGTAGGTAAGGCTACTGATTCTGTAAAAAGTTCGGTATTCCCATCCGGATCTATTTTAAAGACTTGGCTTGATCCAAAATTTGACTGATACAAATTACCTTGGGCATCAAAATGATTACCTGTCATACCCGTTGGGTTTAGACTAGCAAAAAGTTCTGATTCTCCGTTGTCGGGATTGATTTTAAAAATATCGGCGCCATTAATGTTTGCTAAACCAACTCCAAAATCTGCAGCATAAATATTTCCATCAGCATCTACATCTAGTCCACCAGTTCCAATTGGTAGAGTGACAAGGGTGGATAACTTGTATCTGATAGGTGGTATTGAGTCATCATCAGATGGTATATAATCATCAACCCCGCATGAATAAAATGAAACGGATGTAATTAATAAGAAGACAATAATTTTTTTCATCTTGTTTGTTTTTAATTTTTAGAAATGATTTCTGTTACAAACAAATGAATACAACTTTTAGGTAAGATTTGTTATTCCTTAGAAGCGTTTTATATTTCCCGTCAAGGATTTACATAATTTATTTATTATGTTTTAAAAATTTATGTATTTAATACATACTTTCTTTATAAACTTCATAAATGTCTTGTTGAAATATTTTATAAAGACTCTTCTGGTTTGTGTAGTTTATATTCTGAAGGAGTCATTTTAGTGAATTTTTTGAAGGCCTTGTAAAATGATACCCTATTGTTAAAACCGCAAGCATATAATATTTCGGTCATGTTAAGATTATCATCTTTAATTAGCATTTTTTTGGCCTCCTCAACTCGGTATTTATTAATAAAATCAAAAAAGCTGAGATCAAAATGCTCGTTAATCACTTGAGACATGTGATGTTTTGAGAGATTAAGTTTTTGGGCTAAATTATTAATTCTTAGTTCACTATCCAGGTAAGGCTTATCTTCTTGTATAAAATTGATCAACTTGGATTTTAATTCTAAAGAAATATCCTTGGTAAGTCCTGTCTTCTGATATTTCTTAAAAGGAAGAACTTTGTCCATAGATAAACCATCAAAAACTTTGGGTTGTAAAAAACCAAAGTATGAAAGTAATCCTGTGAAAAATATCATAGAAAAACCAATGAAGTAGTCGGAGCCTGTTTCTAGTAAATTAAAATGAACCAAAACAAAATATGATGAAAATGACACGACATAACCGCAAAAAGAATAGCTTAACCAACTCAGCCATCTAGAGTTATTAAAACTTTTGATAATATGCTTAAATGAAAAGAAAAGTTGCCCACAATAGAAGAACATTAGCGCTATAATGATTTTAATAAAATGTGGTGTGTAGAAATACACATGATCCCCTAATTTACCGTTGGTAAGTACATCAATTTTGTCATGAGCAGATAGGAAATAATAAGGTAGATAATTTATTAGAACATATAGTAGAGGTACAAAATGAAGAACATCGATACCTCTAAATTTATTTTTATGAACGATCCTTCTAATATATAGATATAAAATAGGCCCGTATGAAACCCATGGTATTCTATTTGTTAGACTTAGGTGTATAAAGTCATTAGTGTTTAGAAGTTTTGACCAATACAATATATTGTATATAATGTTAAAGCTAAAAAGCATTATGTAAATACCTAACAAAATATTTGCAATTCTATCGCCTTTCTTTTTTAAGAAAAACAAGATTGCAAAGACAAAAGCTTGAAAAGCGAAAAATAGAAAAATGGTCTCCAAGAAGTTCATGACTTAAAACTAAGATTTTTTATTTGAATAAACCAAGATCCTAATTGTAGGTCGAATTGGGGAAAAATGATGAAGAAATGCCGAATGTATATTACAGGTAGAAGCCGGTTCGAATTATATTAAAAAAACCTATTGTGGCGAACAGAAAAGAAGATCAAGATGTTGTAAATTAAAGGTTGTATGGCCTTTTGAAAAGGTGTTGAGGGTTGTGTTTTCAACCTCAACACCTTTTTCATAGTACTATAATACTAGTAAACTATTATCCGTTGCAGCAAAGTCGTTCCACTGATATCCATCAGCTTCAAGTTCATTAGTCCATTCACCATCTACTACATATTTAAATTCAAATTTATTGTCCTTAGGAAGGTTAACGGTTCCTTTAAAATTTCCGTTTTTTAGTTTTTTAAGTACAGTTGCTTCTGTATTCCATTTATTAAACTCTCCTGCTACACATACGTTAGTTGCATCCTTGGCGGGAACGGTAAAAGTTACTTTACAGATAGGTTTTGTCTTCAAGTACTGTTTGGTAATTGCCATAATTTCTAATTATTGGTTAATAAGTTAAATGTGAAATTACAGTAAAATTTCAAAATTAAAAAGAAGGAAGTATCAGATTATCAGTTATTTATTAACGATAACGATGTAGTTCCTTAAGCATTGTATCTATATCTTCGATAGTATTATAAAAATGTAAACTTATTCGTATTCCAGAATTTCGAAAAGAGGTAATAATGTTCTTTTCGGTTAAGTGATTAAACAACTTTTCATCTCCTTTTATATGAAAAATAGAGCTATGATACTGCCGTTGCATGATACTATGATCAAGTAAGTTAAGTTTGCCTAATTCTGTTTTTGTGTACAATGCTAATTCATTAATGTTTTGTTCAATGTTGGCAAAACTAATCATATTTAAGAACTCTAAGGAATATTTTAAACTCCCGAAATTAAGCGTATCAAGATGACCACACTCAAACCTTCCTCGTAAGTTGGTATATGAGGTGTCGTATGTTACTTCATGAGCATTCTTTTTGTAATTAGAAGGAGTAACTTGGTCTAGAATTCCTTCTTGAAATAACATAAAGCCATTGCCGTACCCGCCCAGCAACCACTTGTATCCACTGCAACCTAAAATATCAATCCCAGAAGTTTTAAAATCAAAAACCTTTGTTCCGCAAAACTGGGTAGCGTCTGCAATGATTAATAGATCAGGATACTTGATTTTTAGAGAAATAAGGAAATCCAGATCAATAGCAATACCGTTAATATACTGTACTAAACTAAATGCAAATATATCTGGTTTGTGTTTTTCGATAGCCGTCTCAATATTTTGTTCCATATTCAGACCAACTTTTGCATAACTAACCTCAAATCCTTTACTGGTTACTGCAAAGTTAACTGAAGGGTAATCTTCATCTAGCAACAGAATTTTCTGGCTCTTTTCTAAACCATTTAGTATTGTATTAAAGCCCAAAGAAAAATTAGGGGTTAATACCACATTATCTGAAGTACTGCCAAAGAAATTTGCAATAGTTTTACGCACACTAGTTAAAAAATCTTGTTGATTGTTTCTAAAGGTACTCCCGCCAATCAGAAAATCTAAATCATGCTCTTGTCTAAAATCTAATAGTGAATCATAGAGCAATCCAGAAGAAGCTGTATTCAAGTATATGTTATTAACCAGAACAGGAAACTCTTTTCTTAAATTCTTCATAAGTAACTTTAGCGCTTTTTGGTAAAAACTATATCTTTACTTGCCGATACTAAGTTAGCATTAATATGTTTTCAAAAAAGAAAGAAACTTCACAAATTGATCCTCAGCAGCGTGAACTTTATGAGCATGCACGTAAACGAATTATCCAAAAGAAAAGATTGTTTCAGCATTTTGTGATTTTTGTAGTAGGATCTATATTTATGGTAATTCTTAACCTCGCCTTTGGATTTGGTAATGAAATCATTTTTTTTGGAGTCTATTGGAGCGTAGTTGCAATTACATGTTGGGCATTTCTTTTTGTATTACATTTCTGCAATGTATGGCTGTTTAATACTTTTATGGGGCAGGAATGGACTGATCGCCAAATGGAACGATTGATTTCTAAACAAAAACAGGAGATTGCACTAATTCAAAAGGATGTAGATCTAATGTATCCAAAAGATGAACTGGTTAAAAAGAAAGAAGGTTTTATAAAAGGAAAAACGTCTGAGATTATAGAAGAATTAAAACCTAAGAGTATGATTACAATGATTGCCGCAGCTGGAGAGAACGATGCCTTAGGAAAAGACAATGATCTTGTTTGGCATTTACCAGATGATTTTAAGCGTTTCAAAAAACTTACCACGGGTCATCATATCATTATGGGACGTAAAACTTTTGAATCTTTTCCTAAATTACTTCCTAATCGTGTACATATCGTTATTACCCGAAACTCAAATTATCAAGCCGAAGGAGCAATTGTAGTGCATAATATGAAAGATGCTCTTGAAGTGGCAAAAGCGGATGCACAACCTTTTATAATAGGCGGAGGTGAAATTTATACCATGGGAATGGATTATGCAGATTGTATAGAACTCACCAGAGTACATGAAGATTTTGAAGCCGATGCTTTTTTTCCAAAGGTTGATACTTCTGTATGGAAACTCGAAAAAGAAGAGTTTCATGATGTAGATGAGAAACATAAGTTTCCTTTTACGTATTTGACGTATAAAAAGAAAAAATAAGCCTTGAATATTGCATAGTTACTATGTTTCTGCAAACAAGCGGCTCTGTTTTATAACTTATAATCCTTACTTTTGTCAAAAATTTTAAACACACAGTACATGAATGCATATGTATTTCCTGGTCAAGGGGCTCAATTTTCAGGAATGGGTCTTGATCTATATGAAAACTCTGAAATAGCAAAGGAACTTTTTGATAAAGCCAATGAAATATTGGGTTTTGAAATTACAAAAATTATGTTTGAAGGCACTGCAGATGAGCTTAAGCAAACTAATGTAACACAGCCCGCTATATTTTTACATTCGGTAATTTTAAGTAAAGTACTAGAGGAAAGTTTTAAACCCGATATGGTTGCAGGACATTCTCTTGGTGAGTTTTCTGCGTTGGTTGCAAACGGAACCTTAAATTTTGAGGATGCGTTGCGATTAGTTCATAAACGAGCATTGGCAATGCAACGTGCTTGTGAATTAAAGCCTTCTACTATGGCAGCGGTTTTGGGATTAGATGATGAAGTTGTAGAAGAGGGTTGTGCAGCAATTGATGGAGTGGTAGTTGCAGCAAATTACAATTGCCCTGGTCAATTGGTAATCTCTGGAGATGTAGATGCTATAGAAAAGGCTTGTGAATGGATGAAAGAAAAAGGAGCTCGTAGAGCTTTGGTTTTACCAGTAGGAGGAGCATTTCATTCTCCTTTAATGGAACCGGCTCGTGAAGAATTGGCTGCAGCAATAGAAGCCACTACTTTTAATACACCTAACTGCCCGGTGTACCAAAATGTAACTACAACACCAGTTACTGATCCTGAGGAGATAAAAAAGAATTTGATTGCTCAACTTACGGCTCCGGTAAAATGGACACAAAGTATACAAAATATGATCAAGGATGGTGCTACTTCATTTACAGAGGTTGGACCAGGAAAAGTACTTTCGGGATTAGTTAAGAAAGTAGATCGCTCTATGGAAACAATTTCTGCAACGATATAAACTTTTTTTAACTCTTGGGTCTTCCTTTAATTAAATTAGGTCCAAGACGTTAAAAACTAACCTTCCAGCCATTTTCTAAACTCTGCTGTGATGTTTGAACTAGTGATCACTTGTTCGGGATACCCTTTAATTTTAAGAATTAATCTGTTTTTGAAATGAGGCTCTATTTTTTCGATACCACTAAGCTGTACAATTACACTTCGATTTATTCTAAAAAATTCTTTAGGATTCAATTTTTGTACGATACTTCCAATGTTTTCAGAATAGATAAATAACCGCCCATTTTTACTATAAATTTTTGAAAAATCACCATTAGCTTCTATGATTGACACTTCATTTGTAGGCAGTAAATGTATACTCTTGTTTTGTTTTTTGATCACAAAACGTGTTTTGTATTTGCGATCTGTTTGTAATGCCTCTTCAAGAGAAGCCAGTATTTCTTTATTAATTGCGGGTTGCTTAGAAGTGCTAAATAATGTTTGATATTTCTCTATGGCTTTTTGCAATTGTTCTTTGGTGTATGGTTTTAATACATACGCTATTCCATTAGTATTAAAAGCATCTAGAAGGTAATCATTATATGCTGTACAAAATATAATTGGACATTCGATTGTTATTTCAGAAAAGACCTCAAAAGATAGCCCGTCTCTTAACTGGATATCTGCTACAATAAGATCATAAGGTTTTGAAGATAGCAGGAAATGTTTGGTCTCGCTCTTGGATTTTGCCCAATCGTGATAAAAAGAATCCCCAATAATATTTTCCAAAATCCCCATCAGTTTATGATAAGCAGGTGTTTCATCTTCTAAAATCAGAATACGTTTCATTGATGGTGGTTTTCAAGTTGTAGTAATGGGATTTTAACTTCAAAAAAATCATGAGATTCTTTTATAATTAGTTTTTCATCTGTTAATAGCTCATATCTTTTTTGCAGATTCCAAATCCCACTTTTTGTAGTTTTTTCAGTCCCTGTTTCCCCTTTACTATTACTAATTTTGATGTAATTTTCCTTTAGATGGATATGGGTTGTTATGATCTGGTTGTCGCCATTTGTAGAATTATGTTTTACCACATTTTCGAGTAATGCTTGTAGTGCTCCGGTGGGCACGTATTTTTCTGCCGTTTGATTTCCTTCAATATTAAATTTGTATTCACCAGCAAACCTGGTCTGTATAAGGTAGATATAACTCTTTACAAACTCCAACTCTTTGGTTATCGTTACAATATCTTCTTCTTTGTTTTCTGTGATATACCGATATAAATTGGCTAGGTGAGAGATGTATTCTTTTGCTTTTTCAGGTTGCTGATCAATAAGCGCATCTACAGTATTTAAATTATTAAATAAAAAATGAGGTGCGAATTGTGTGCGTAAGGTTTTTAGTTCCAGTTCCTTTTGTGCATCTGCAAATTTAAGTTGATTCAATTGGTATTCGTAGTATTTTTTTCCGGAGATCAAACAAAGCGGAATACATACATTAAAAACAGATTCATTGATATTCCCAATAATGAGTTCACCCATTTCCGGAAGATTATTCCAGATTAATTTGGTATCCTGATAAGGTCCAAAATCACATAAAAGCATTTGTATAAAACTAACGCTCCAAAAACTAAATAGCATTAAAAGCATTAGGAAAATAGTGTTCTCTTTTTTTATAAAATATCTATCGATAAGCCATTTGGAAATTATAAGCAATGAAAAGGTTTGCACCCAGATAATCGGAATTTCATAAAAATATTGTGATAGTAAATAATCGTCCAGATAAAACTTATAGATTAACCAAATGGTGGCTAAAAAGAAATAGCCACCAATAAGTTTATAATCTGATTTATTAAGTTTAAAGGATTCCAATGTTTTGGTATTTTGATTCTAAAAATAGTGTTTTTTGGAAATGTTTCCCTTTATTGCTGACCATTTAAATACATCAATGTTTGTAGTGGTAGCAAAGATTGATCTGCATTAGTAAACATAATGAATCCCCATTTTTTTTCTCTATGAATAACAAAAAGGCTTGTATATCCGGGATTGTTTCCTCCGTGAGCGTATACTGTGCCAAAAGGTAAAGGGGCTTCTGCAAATCCAAGAGTCCAACCTGTCACTCCTTCTTGTCGTTGAATTGCATTTTCTGGAAGTGTTAACTGTGTTTTGAATAGTTCATTAAATCCTTCTTTTGATAGCCCCTTTTGGTCAAGTAAGGCAATCAACCAATTAGAAAAATCTTTTGCTTCTGAGTGAATGGAGAATGCAGCACCAAAGACATCAGTTTCATCTTCTCCTTCAATTCGTTTTCCATTTTTATATGGGCTAGCTTTGTGTTTCACGTTATACGTATCCTGAACATACTTGGTGTACTTAAGACCAAGTGGTTTCGCAATCTTTTGCTGATACATTTTTTCTAATTCTACTTTATCAATGTTATGAAGATGAGCTAGTACTTTGGCAAGGTATTCATACCCTTCACCTGAATATTGAAATGAAGTACCCGGGTCAAAACTCATAAATAGCTTTTTATCTTCAAAATCGGTTCTCCAATTAGGAAAACCTGTAGTGTGTGAGAGCACCATTCTTGCTGTTATTTTTTTATATCTCTCATCATGAGCAATATCTGGATATGGTAAGTATGTATATAAAGGAGTATCTAGATCTAATTTTCCTGCATCTACAAATTGCATTACAAAATATGCAAAGAGTGGCTTTGAAAGAGAAGCACCTTCAAAAATTGTTTGTGGGGTTACTTTTTGTTTTTTTTCTGCATCAGCATATCCCTTAACTGTGTGGTAAACAACTTTACTGTCGTTGATAATTGCCAATGATACGCCTGGAACTTTATGCTGTTGCATGGCCAAGTCTAAAAAGGAGTCAATAGAATCTACAGTTATTTCTTCATTCAAAAGATTCTTTAAAGATTGATCTTCATTGATGTTTTGTTGGCAATAACTTAGTATCGAAAGTGATAAAGAGATTGTCAAAGAGACTAGGTATTTCATCTGTTCGTTTTATTTGATTATTGATATGGTAAAAGTCAATAAAACAATATGGTTATTAAAATGAAAAAAGACTAATCGTGAGAATTTTACGATAAGGAGGAGCAAAACCTTGATAAGGATTATAAGGAAAAGTCTGTTTATTCCTTGATTCTTAATTCATCTTTCATAAATTTGTCTATATAAACGGCTATTTCTTCACCTTTTTCCTCTTGTAAAAAATGTCCCGCATCCTTAATTACGATTTTTTGTTGTTCGCTACTTGTTGGGATTAATCTATAAAAGAATTTTTGAAGTCCGCCTAAAATTTTGTCCTTGTCAGAAAACATAACCAATGCCGGTTTGTTCCAATCAGAAAGTACATCCCTTGCTTTTTGCATAGGCTTAACTGCCGGATCTTTGGGATTAACAGGAACCAGTAACGGAAAAGCGACAGCGCCGCTTTTGTGTTTTTTATTGGGAAATGGCGCATTATAGGCATCAATAACTTCTTTAGATAATTTATGATACGACGCTCTTTGTATAATTCCTCCGATTGGTAAAGAGGGATGATATTTTGCATACATTCTCCATATTTTAAAGAACAGGGATATTTTTTTACCTACGGGTAAGAATGTGTTTAATACAACCACTCTTTTAAATCGTTCGGGATATTTTCCCAGAAGTGATAATCCTAGCATGCCACCCCAATCTTGCACCACCAATGTAATATCAATAAGATCTAGTTTTTGAATCAGATTTTCTAAGGATTTAAAATGAAGATCAAAACTATAATTTTTACGACCTACAATCTTATCAGATTTACCAAACCCAATAAAATCAGGAGCAATAAATCGATAATCTTTTAAGATAGGTATAAACTTTCTATACAAATAGGACCAGGTGGGTTCTCCATGAAGTGCAAGAATAGTTTCGCCTTTTCCTTCATCTATATAATGCATTTTGAGGTCGTCAAAATCTACAAAGTTTTCTTTATAGGGAAAATCTTTGATAACTTCAAAACGAGTAAAAACTGGTTTTAGAATTTGCATGGTAGAGGTGTTGTAAGATTATTTATCTGTATTACTAACTTTAAATTGAGTCTCAAGGTATACTTGTTTCCATTGTCCTTCTTGATAATTTCCGACTTTAAAAGTATAGGTATTATCATCTATATACTCCCACATATCTGTTACAACAGAATCACCATATTCATATTGATAAATTAAATTTTTGCCATTAATCTTTACGATTCCTTCTGTTACTCCCCCAAAGACATCAAACTCCCAAAAAAGTATAGTTTTGGTTGTGTCATCATATTTTCGCACCCCGTGATTTCTGGGTCCGTATTTGGTTTGTTCTTTATTGGTAAATCCGTTGGATTTAGTAATGACTATTGTGCTATCCAGATCAAATTTGAATTCGATTTCTTGTTTAAATTTAGTGCCATCGCCCCAATTGCCTTCTGCTTTCCAGGTTTTGCCTGTGAATGGTTTGAATACAGAAAGATCAGACTCCTGGGCTAATGTGATTTGGATAACGAAAAGAAGTATTAAGGTTATTTTTATTGTTTTCATCTTAATTGAGTATTATTTAAACAACCATTGAATTGCAGGAGTGAATTGTTTTTTCCAAGAACCTTCGCTATGGATTCCTTCAGGATCAATTGTAATAATAATGTTATCACTTGGGTGTTTTGAAGAAACAATTTGGTTATACATTTTTTTGGCCATAGGTACCATGGTGCCTTCTTTTTTTCCAACAACAAAAAAGAGTCGAGAATCTTTGGGTGCAGGGTTGTCTTTGGTAAAAGAATATACTTTTTTAGAGTACCAAAAAGATGGAGAGAAAATACCAGCTTTTCCAAACACTGCAGGATATTTATGAATGGCATAATGAGAAATTAACCCTCCCATCGAACTCCCCATAATAGCAGTATTATCTCGATCAGATAATGTTCTGTACGTTGTATCTATATAGGGTTTAATTTGATTTACAATAAACTCCATATATTCCTTTCCTTCAGCTTTTCCGAATTCTTTGTTTTCCCAAGGGCTAAGTTCATTCATTCTTTTTTCACCACCATTATCGATTCCCACAACGATAAGTTCTGGGCCAGATGCTTTTGCAAGTTCATTTAGACTTTCATCTACACCCCATTCTCCGGAGTACGCAGTGGCATCGTCAAATAAATTCTGAGCATCATGCATGTATAATACTGGATATTTTTTATCAGATTTCTTATAATTAGGCGGTAAATAGATCCTAATTTGTCGATTTCTATCCAATCCTGGCATTTCAAATTGTTTATCTAATATTATGACATTTGGTTGAGCCGTAGAT
The DNA here is from genome assembly GCA_947500545.1 of uncultured Aquimarina sp. Classification (GTDB taxonomy): domain Bacteria; phylum Bacteroidota; class Bacteroidia; order Flavobacteriales; family Flavobacteriaceae; genus Aquimarina. The sequence continues at coordinate 484,984 of CANMSO010000002.1, forward strand.
TCTTTTGCTATTTCTACTTCGACTGTTGAATAAGATATAGAAGTTGGTTTTTCTTCTTTTTGTTTAAAACTGAAAGCAATTAGTAGTATCAGAAGTAAGTATAGATGTTTGATTTTCATTTTATGTTAGGGTTTATAGGTTTATTTTGCTTTCGAAAAAGCTATTTTTACAGCAAGACCAGTTAGAACAGAAGCCATAAACCATTTTTGGATACTTACCCATATCGGGTTTTTTGCAAACCAGGAGGCCATTTTTGCTGCCGAAATAACGATAAGTAAGTTGATGCAAAAACTGATTAATATTTGAACAATACCTAATTGAAAACTTTGAGACAAAATAGAACCGTACTCAGGTTTAATAAACTGCGGAAAAAAAGATAAATAGAATAATGCCATTTTGGGATTAAGTACATTGGTTAGTAGTCCAATATTGAATAATTTGATGGGTGTATCCTTTTGTAGACGGTTATCCGTATCAAAAATATTTCTCTTACGAGAGTTTACAGTGGTGTAAGCTAGATATATTAAATATGTAACACCAAGAAATTTTACAACGACAAAGGCATAAGGTACCGCGAAGAATATAGCAGTTAATCCAAAAGAAACCATTAGGATGTGAAATAAGAATCCACAAATCACTCCAAAAAGAGAAATTATACCAGCTTGTTTGCCTTGAGATAGGGATCTTGATATTAGATAAATCATGTTTGGGCCAGGAGATAATACCATAATAAAAGAAGCAAAAGCAAAAACAAGGAGTTCATTTATTGGTATCATGTAGATCTTCTTATAGATTTATAGAATAAATGTATTACTTTTTCTGTTGAGAGAAATCAAATTAACATGATCTTTAGATAAAATGGCAAGGAGTTGTCCCTTTAAGAGACTGGGCTGAAACTTATTTAGAAAATATTTATATACATTCAGACTAGATTATGTATTTTGGCATATTGTAGTAGCATAATAGTCTTCGCATCTTTTATTTCACCAGAATATAGCATCTCGATAGCTCTGTCAAAATCTAATTCTAATACTTCAATATTTTCTTGTTCTTCAGGAATTCCGCCGCCTTCACTTACTTTCATGTTCTCATTATATTCTGCCACAAAGAAATATAGTATTTCGGTTACTGATCCAGGGGACATATAAGATTCAAAAATCTTTTTGACTTTCGAGATTTTATAGCCTGTTTCTTCCTGCGTTTCTTTTCGTATGCAGTCCTCGGGGTTATGTTGGTCTAATAATCCGGCACAGGCTTCGATCATCATGCCGTCATCATTTCCATTAATATAAGTGGGTAGTCTAAACTGATTGGTAAGGATGATCTTTCTATTTGTGGTATTGTATAATAAAATTACAGCACCATTCCCTCGATCATAGGCTTCACGTGAGTGTGTTTCCCACTCTCCGTTATTATTTAGATACTCATAGCTCACCTTATGAAGAGTATACCAGTTGTCTGATAAGATCTCTTTTTTGGTGATTTTTATGGTGTCCTTCTTCATTTTACAAACTTCAGAAATTCTATTCCGCCAATTTTATTTCCTTTTAAGATATCTAATACGACTGTTCCATTTTTCTTATCTTCTAGAGTAATATTCTCTTCGAATTGCCATTTAGAATTTGGTTGATTCGGATTTTTTGCATCCACAAATAAATATAAGCTCTGCTTTGCTTTAGTCCCAGGGTACAGTGCATTAATGCCTCAATTATTTCCGGTCTTTCTGGAATTTGTTCTTTGGCAATTTTAACAACCCAATTGGGATTATATGTTTCCCATTTTTCTTTCATTCAATAGGAGGTCGCCTCTCGGTTATTTCGTTTTACTTCTTATACACCTTCCCGCCCTTCATCACAAAAACTACATTTTCCATAGTGTCGATCTTTTTGGTGGGGTCATCATTTACGGCAACAATATCTGCAATGAACCCAGCTGCGATTTGTCCTATTTGATCCTGCATATTAAGAATAATAGCGTTAGTAGTAGTGGCACTTTGTATCGCTGCCATTGCGGGCATACCGGCTTCAACCATAAAACGAAATTCTTTTCCGTTTTCTCCATGCTTAAATACTCCAGCATCGGTACCAAAAGCGATGCCTACACCACGATCATAGGCTTTTTTAAAGGTATTTTGGATTTTTGGACCAATCGCTAAGGCTTTAGGAACAATAATAGCAGGGTAGTAGCCATCGATAGCTGCTTTTTCGGTTACCTCTTTTCCCGCAGTAATTGTAGGTACAAGATAAGTGTCATGCTGTTTCATGAGGTCCATGGTTTTTTCACTCATTAATGTACCATGCTCTATCGTTTTTACACCACCCAAAATAGCACGTTGCATTCCCTCATCGCCATGTGCATGTGCAGCAACATGAAACCCATAATCTTTTGCAGTTTCACAAATGGCTTTGATTTCTTCCAATGTAAACTGTGGGTTTGATCCGCTTTTTGCTACACTTAGGACCCCGCCAGTAGCAGTGATTTTAATTAAGTCTGCTCCATTTTTATAACGTTGGCGCACTGCTTTTTTTGCATCTTCTGCACTATTTACCACTCCTTCTTTTGGCCCCGGATCCCCCATTAACGATTTTTTACCCCCGTTAGTAGGATCGCCGTGTCCACCAGTAGTTGATAATATTTTTCCAGCTGTAAATATCCTTGGTCCATTAATCTTACCTTGTGCGATTGCTTTTTTTAAGGCAATGTTTACACCACTTCCTCCAAGATCTCTTACTGTAGTAAATCCAGACATCAATGTTTTATTTGCATACACCACCGAGTTATATGCCACATCAGCTTCGTTATTTGTGTATCGCTCTAGATATGCTTTTGGATTAGATTCACTCTCGATATGTACGTGCATATCTATAAGCCCTGGCATGACAGTTTTGTCTTTAAGGTCTATGGTAGTATCATCTTTTTTGCCAGTGATATAGCCATTCTCAATTTTTGAAATTTTATTTCCAGAAACGACAATGGTTTTTTCGTTAAGGACTTTACCAGCTTTGGTATCAATTACTTTTCCGCATTGTAAATAGATATCTTGTGCTTGTGAGAAAAATGTACAAGAAATTGCTAGAATAAGAGTAAGTATTTTTTGCATTGTGTGAAGCGTGTATTTGAGTATTATGAGTTTACAAAATCTATTATAGTCTTGGTAATGAAATCAATCTGTTCATCGTCTAGTTCTGTATGCATAGGTAGAGATATGACTTCTTTTACTAATTGATTGGTTACCGGGAAATCTGCTTCATTATAACGATCGTCTACATATGCTTTTTGGCTATGTAATGGGATAGGGTAGTATACTCCACAAGGGATTCCCTTATCATTAAGGTGTTGCGCTAGATTATCCCTTTTGCCATTAGTAATTCTTAGTGTGTATTGATGAAATACATGGCAATTACAGGTGTCACAAATCTCATTTTCATGAGTATTACAATCATTTCCTTTTACCTTAGGAGCGATAATATTTTGTATTCCCTCAAAAGCTTTATTGTATTTCCTCGCGGCAGTTCTTCGGGCATTATTATACGTATCTAGATTAGGGAGTTTAGCTCTTAATACAGCAGCTTGTATAGAATCTAGTCTAGAATTCACACCAACTACATCATGGTGGTATCTTTTGTACATTCCGTGATTTACAACTCCACGAATAATATGAGCTAGCTCATCGTCATTTGTAAAAATTGCTCCGCCATCTCCGTAACATCCTAAGTTTTTTGATGGAAAAAATGAGGTCGAAGCAACATGACCTATGGCTCCTGTTTTGGTAACGTTTCCGTTGGTAAATTTATAATTTGCGCCAATACCTTGGGCGTTATCTTCAATGACGTATAAGTCGTGTTCTTTGGCAATAGCCATAATTTCATCCATATTGGCACTCTGACCAAATAAATGTACGGGTACGATTGCTTTGGTTCTTGGAGTGATCGCTTTTTTGATAGCAGCAGGATCAATATTAAAAGAATCAGGCTCTACATCTACCAATACCGGAGTTAATCTAAGCAATGCAATTACTTCTACCGTTGCAGCAAAAGTAAAATCTGCAGTAATGACCTCGTCACCAGGTTCAAGACCTAAACCCATCATGGCAATTTGCAATGCATCGGTTCCATTGGCACATGGAATCACGTGTTTTACATCTAGATATTCTTCTAATTCTTTTTGAAAACTATGAACCTCTGGTCCGTTAATAAAAGCTGTAGAATTTATAACATCAAGAACAGATGAATTTACTTGTTCTTTGATCTGCTCATATTGACCCTTAAGATCAACCATTTGTATTTTCTTCATGAATGTGCGTATTGTAACCTCACGAAAGTACAAAATATTGATACTATAGCCAATGTTAAATATGGTTTTGATTAATATTTGTACATGCTATAAAAGGACAAAGCGAAGTATCTTCTGCAGGACGCTTTTTAAGATACTTCGCTTCTGAGGGGAAACTAAAGATTTATTGGTCTTAAGAGTTATTTTTTTATAAATTTTATAGTTTGAAAATCATTTACCTTTAAAAGATAAATCCCTTTACTTAATGATTGTAATTGGTTTGAAATGTCAAATTGAGATTTATTATTTGTTCTAATCGAAAAGTTTTTAATTTGTTTTCCCGTGACATCAAAAACAAGAACAGAAAGTTTATCGGTCAATTGATAACCATAAATAGATATTTCTGCGCTGTGTTTAACTGAATTAGGCGTAATCCGGATAGCTCTTTCAGGTTCATTAATGAGATTCTGATTATCAACCTGACCTAAACCTGCATTAACATTACCAACCACGAACCCAGAAATCAGTGACCTCTTAAAATTGTTTTTATTTTCTGAGTTTAAAAATAAACTATATACTCCTTCTTCTAAAGTAGCCGTGTCAAAATAGTAGCTTCCATTTTTGTATTCAAAAGCAATAATTTTAGGGTTTTCATTTAATTCTGAGCCATTAATTTTTGATGTCCTAATAAGTACTCCTCGTACTTCTGTTGTCGAAGATAGTTCCTTGGTATTGTCATTTGTTACAATATCCACTTTTAGTAGTGGATGATTGTTTTTTTGGAGGTGTTGTAATGACATTTTCACACCATTATTTTGCTTCACAAAGGCTGCAAACCTAGAGTCGCTTTCTAACTGTATTTTGTTATTGGTGATTGGGATAACTGTCTTATGCTTTTCTGTATTAAAGATTTTTTGAAGCTCCATTTTTTTGTTACTCTGGTCATAAGTATGAAATTGAGCAGTAGGATTTTCGTGAATGATTTCTGCTACAGCGTAACTTGAGTTTTTGTCTAACAGAATCTGATCATATTTGTTTTCAGAATGTATAATGTAATAATTACTTTCTTCAATGTATCTGCTGTTTTTATTTTTAGAAATTACGTTACTTCTTTGAGATCGATTTTCGATATAAGATTTAACGTAAGACCAGCTAAACTGCCCAAGACCTACATCAAGATGATCAAAAATAGCTCTTGAATCATTTTTAGAGAACACATACTCCGCTCCGGGCCTTAGTGTACTTCGATAAGGAGCGACTCCATCATTAGCTCCTTGAACTGGTAGCAGAATACCTCCGGTAACTAAAAAAGCAGGTGCAGCAATAGTTGATCCTTTATAAAAACCCGAAGCTCCCAGAACCACAAACTTTCCTGGTTCATTATCAGGATGATTATCAAGGATTGGGCGCACTACATCTCGGCAGTAATACGTAGTCGAAGTTCGAGCACCTTCATTTAATCCAGTAAGTTTCCATGCCCAGTTAAACCAGGGCATCTGAGAGATATTTGCTAGATAAGTACCCCAGAAAGGTGTTCCCAGTGCAAAAGCTATTTCTACTTTGTCATTTTTACCATATTGAAACATGGCAGCTTCAGAGGCTTTTCCTCCATTACTATGACCAACTAAATATACCTTTGGTACTCCATACTTTACAGTAACGATATCAATAGATTCTGCTAGTAATTTTCCGTTTACCCATATGCCTTCACCGCGTGTAGTGGCAACAAAAACGGCTTGGTAACCTTCATCATAGGTTTGCTGATAAAACGAATTGTCAAAAAGAAATTGCCCTTGGTTAAGATCAATATATCCATGGTTGAACACAATTACTTTTCCATTATAATTTGAAGGTGTTGCCCCATAATGAATTGTAGATTTAACAAGAGGTCCTATAAATAAAGGGCTTAACTTATCGGGAGTTGGTAATTGCACTTCTAAAAAGCTCTGAGAAAATAGAAGCGTACAGGAAAACAATGCAATTAAAGTAGTTTTTAATTTCATAGATGATGAGTTTGTGTGAAATAATGTATTAATTTATTAAATTTTTAAGATAAATAATGGTTTTTATGCAAAAAAATTATTTTTTCATTATGAAATTGATAAAAAGATCTAAGATGCTCTTTTAGAGGTTTCGAGTATTATTTTACAACAAAGAAATGTATTTTAGCAATTCACAAAAAGTTATCATTCTTGAGTTTTTTATACAATTTTTTTATATCAATATTTAATGGGGTACTTCCGGTCATAGGGTTGTTTACTCCTAAACTCAAATTATTTGTAAACGGAAGAAAAGAAAGTTTTAAAATATTAGAGGCTAAGATATTTGCAGAGGACCGCGTTCTTTGGTTTCATTGCGCATCTTTGGGAGAATATGAGCAAGGTGTACCTGTAATGGAGGCGTTAAAAAAGAAATATCCTAATCATAAACTAGTAGTCACTTTTTTTTCACCATCTGGTTATGAGACAAAGAAAAAAAGTACTTTGGCAGATGTCATTGTATATCTCCCTATGGATACTAAAACCAAAGTTAAGCGATTTATTGATCTTGTAAATCCAGAGTTGGCAGTATTTGTTAAGTATGAGTTTTGGCCCAATTATCTGAAGAGGCTGCAGGCTAAAAAAATTCCAGCCGTATTTATATCTTCAACATTTAGAGAAGATCAGGCATTTTTTAAATGGTATGGTGGTTTTATGCGAAAAGCACTAAGGACAGTTGATTATTTCTTTGTTCAGGATAACATATCTAAAAATTTAATCCAAGGACAGGGGTTTGAAAATGTTACTTTGAGTGGTGATACTCGTTTTGATAGAGTAAGTCACCAGATCGAAATGGATAATTATGTGGATTTTATTTCAGAATTTATTGATGATAGAGTATGTATTGTGATTGGTAGTTCCTGGTCTGAAGACGAAGCTATTTTTATGGATTTTGTTAATCAGTCACCAAATGAGGTTTGTTTTATTATTGCTCCGCACGAAATTAAAGATAGCAGTGTAAATTCCCTTATTCAGAAAATCCAAAAGAAAACAGTTTTGTATTCTGAAAAAGAAGGAAAACAAATGAAAGATCATCAAGTATTTATAATGAATACTATTGGATATTTGTCAAGAGTGTATAGTTACGGAGACATTGCCTATGTAGGTGGTGCCATGGGAACGGGAGGTTTACATAATATTTTGGAGCCTGCCACCTTCGGAATTCCAATTGTAATAGGTAAAAATTTCGAAAAATTCAGAGAGGCTAAGCAACTTCAAAAACTAGCTGGATTATTTTCGGTATCCAGTGAAGAAGAGTTTAGTCGAGTAATGCAGAAACTTGTGGATGATAAAAAGTTCAGAGAAAAAACAGGAATGATTGCAGGGCATTTTATTAATAGTAATACCGGGGCTACAGATTTGATTGTAAAATATCTGGTCAAAAAAATAGAGGAAACTTCAAAGTACTAATTCATCAAAAGCCTATATCTGTCAAACTATTGTCTATAGGTTGAGGGTTGTTTTGGCAAGATCAAACCGTTACAGCTTCGTTAAAATATCTTCTAAATGGAAGCATTTCTTGATATACTTCGATAACCTTATCTGTAAAACCCTGTTCTAGAATATCTTCTTTGGTAAGTGGATGAATCACTGCAAAAGTTTTATGACGTAATAAGTCGATATGCTCATGATCTTGGCTATATCCTTTAGGTGTAGTTTTTAGTTTATCCTTATCCGGATAAAGATCTCCAAAAGTATTTTTAAAACTCTTTTTGTTTATAATTCTTTGCAATTCATCTCCGTTATAATCAATTGCTTCTCGTATACTGCTAAGAAGTTTATTATTCGGTTTCCAATACCCGCCAGCTAATTCACTTTCATTAATCCCTATTTGGATATAAAAGTCACCTTGCTTAGATTTCTGATCCAGGCCTGCGGCAAAATGATCTTTATAAACTGGTTTGTTAGGATGAAAAAGAAGATTATTGTTTATTCTGTTAATACCTTTTCTTCCTGGAGTAGGGTAATAATCTGAGTCAATTGTTGCCAATTTAGTATCTAGTTCATCTAACCATTGAATAAATGCGTTTCTAATAGCTTGATAATGTTTTCTATTGACGTCCATCCATTCCTTGTGATTATTATTCTGTAAATCCTGAAGGAATTGAAATAAGGCTTTAAAATCCATGCAATGTTAAAAAGTGAATGCCTCTATTAGAACAATCCGTTAAGTTCTGCATCTATTCGGTTGATAATATTTCCAAGATCTTCGGGATTATCAACAAAATTTAGGTTGTCTACATCAACAATCAGTAGGTTACCTTTGTCGTAATCGTGCGCCCAAGCCTCGTAGCGTTCATTAAGTCTACTTAGGTAATCAATACTAATTGTGTTTTCATATTCTCGACCACGCTTGTGGATCTGAGCGACCAGATTTGGAATACTGCTTCTAAGATAAATTAATAAATCCGGCCCTTCTACAACAGCTTCCATAAGATCAAAAAGTGATTTGTAATTCTCAAAATCACGATTGGTCATTAGGCCCATAGCGTGTAAGTTTGGTGCAAAAATATAGGCATCCTCATATATGGTTCTATCCTGGATAATATCTTTCCCACCTTCTCTAATCTCAAGAATTTGTCTAAAACGGCTATTGAGGAAATATATCTGAAGGTTGAATGACCAACGCTCCATTTTATTATAGAAATCTTCTAAGTAAGGATTTTCTAATACATCTTCAAAATGAGCTTCCCACTTGTAGTGTTTAGCAAGTAATCGAGTCAATGTAGTTTTTCCGGCACCTATATTTCCAGCTATTGCTATATGCATAGTCGATTGTTTTCTTGGGGTTGTTTGTGAAATTGTCGTTAAGCCGTAAATATAATGGATTTTATGAGTAACATAAAAAGGATAGATAAGAATTTATATAAGATGTTCGTTTTAGAACTCAAGTTATCGTTTAAATGCTTTCAATAATATGTTTGCAGTAGTTTTAACAAACCAATTTGTAACCATACCCTCTTACATTAATGATTTCTATAGCATCATCATTTTTTAACTTCTTTCTGAGTTTGGTAATAAAAACATCCATACTTCTGCCGTTAAAGAAATCATCATCTCCCCAGAGTTTTTTAAGAATCAGAGAGCGATCCAAAACTTGATTTTTGTTTTTGACCAGGTGAAATAGTAAATGTGACTCTCTATGAGTAAGTTTCTGATCTTGATCTTTATAGGAAAGAATTTGCTTTGGGAAATCAAAAGTATATTTTCCAATAGTGATAATTTCTACATTTTGTTGAAGTGCGGTTCTATTTAGTAAATTATTGATTCTTACGATTAACTCTTCCATACTAAATGGTTTTTTGAGATAATCATTACCACCACTGGTGAACCCTTCTACCACATCCTGTGTCTGTGACTTTGCAGTAAGAAATATAATAGGAATAGTTTCGTCTTCAAGTCTAATCTCTTTGGCCAGCGTAAAACCATCTTTTTTGGGCATCATTACATCCAGAACTAGTAGTTTTGGTTGTGTGTCTTTATAGATCTTATAGGCTTCCTCTCCATTTTTAGCAAGGTGCACCCTAAAGTATCTGGTCTCTAAACTTTCTTTAATGATTTGACCCAATGAAGGTTCATCTTCTGCAAGTAATATTTCGGTTATCTTATTCATTTGGCAGTGTGATTTTGAAATTTGTTAACCCTTTATCCAAGAATAATTGTATAGTTCCACCATGTTTTTCGATAATGGTTTTGGTATAAAATAATCCAATTCCGAAACCTTTAACATCGTGAGTATTTCCTTTTGGCACACGATAAAATTTTTCGAATATTTTTTCTTTGTGTGCTTTAGTTAAGGATTTTCCGCTGTCAGTAATTTCTATTACGATATTTGATTTTGTTTTTTTAATATTCACTTCCACGGCATTTCCACCATACTTTATGGCATTGTCTATTATGTTGTTAATAGCATTTTCGAAATGAAACACATCTACTTTTCCCCGTATGTTTTTGTGTGAACTATTGAAAACAACTTCTTTTTCTGGTGAGTTTGTTTGATGTTTTGTAGTAATTGTTTTGATATGATCAACAAGATACATTTCTTCCAAATTCAATTTTAATTTATCACTATCAAGGGTTGCTGTCTCAAGTATTTTTTCAACCATTACATTAAGTTTTCCTAATTGATTTGAAGACATTTTTACATATTTTTCTGTCTTCTCAGGATCATTTTCCTGATTGAAATTTTGAATACCCTCTAATGCAGCACTTATTGTTGCAATGGGTGTCTTAAATTCATGAGTTATATTACTTATCAAATCATTTTTTAGTTCTGCTAATTGTTTTTGATGATTAATTATTCGCAATAAAAACAACAGGCAAGCAATTACCGAACCTACCAGTAAAAATGATAAAAGAATGCCGACCAGATTTTTCTTAAAAATGGCTAGTTTTTCGTTTGTGAAAAATAATTCAAGAGTACTACGTTTTGGAAGATAGAAAGATTTTGAAGAGGTACTTAATATTGCCGAATCGATAATTCCCGAGTTGATTTTTTTGGTTTTGCCAAAAATGTCTTCATAACTTAAACCGTAATCGACATTTATGTTTTTACGAAGTAATTCTTTCTTAATTAGTGCATCAATCTTTTCGAGATGAAAAGAATCTTGACTTACAGATACAGTTATTTCAGTAGACATAGTTTTATGTCGTTTGTCGATTGAATCATTGTCTTTTTTTATAAGAAATCTTCTTGAAAGATATAACCCTTGAGCATCTTTAATTGTACGGTTTTCTGATAAATCATGATTTTCAGATAAGCCTTTATTAAAAATTGTCACTCGAGTGTCTTTATTAATATCCAAAGAGTCCAAACCTTTAAAATCTTCGTTAAGATAATCGATGCGTTTCAAAAGACTATCAAGTTTAATTCTTCGATTTATATGATATGAAGAATCTGGTTTGATATACCCAATGATGTTTTTTTCAGTTATTTCAATGAAATATTGATCTACCGCATTATCCAAACTAATCTGCACTTCATTGATCAATTGTTGCTTGCTGGCCTTGTAATTTTTAAAATTCCAATATATCTGTATTGCCAATGTAGCCAGGATAACGGTACTAATAAAGTATAATATGTTTCTATAATTTCTTTTTCTCATGAGTCAAAAGTAAGATTCTTATCACACATAAAACGAATCAGTTAACAGTCGTTAACACTACTTAACCCTTTGGTTAGAGCTTAGGTTTCATCTTTGTAAAAGTATTAATCAAAAAATCAAAAGTTATGATACGAATAATGGTATTGATCATGTTTTTTATTGTTGAGTGTTTGTTTGCTCAAGATTTTCATGGGGTTGTTACCTATAAAACTAATAGAAAAGTAGATCTAAAAATGGATGACTCTAGAGCAAATCCTGAAATGCAAAATAGAATTCAGGAAATGCTTAAAAAACAGTTTCAAAAAGATTTTGCACTAAGTTTTAATGCTTTCGAGTCAAACTATAAGGAAGAAGAGAGTCTAGGAGCGCCACAACCAGCTTCTGGAATGCGTGTTATGATAGCAGGAGGAGGGTCTGATATTTTATATAAAAATATAAAAGAAGAACGTTTTGCTAGTAAAAGAGACATGCTCGGTAAGTTGTTTCTTGTAAAAGATAAACTGGAAAAGCTGGATTGGAAACTAGAAGATGAAAACAAAAAAATAGGAAACTATACTTGCTATAAAGCAACCGCAAAACGCATAGTGCAACGGGTGAGAAGTATTCGTATAAATAATGATAATAAAAACGAGGAAGTTACACCTGAAAAAGAAGAGCTTACGATTACTGCCTGGTATACTCCAGAGATACCAATCAGCAATGGCCCTGGTAATTATTGGGGATTGCCGGGATTGATATTAGAAGTTAGTGATGGGGAGCAAAGCATGCTATGTAGCAAAATTGTCTTGAACCCAAAGAAAAAAGTTGACATTATTGAACCTACCAAAGGCAAGACCGTTACCGAAGAAGAATTTGAAAAGATCATGGAAAAGAAAATGAAAGAAATGAGAGATATAAGATCAAAACGTGGCGACGGTGATGGCGTTAGAATACGAATAGGCGGGTAATTATTTAATCAATCAAAAATGAACAGTAAACTAATACTATTGCTTTTCCTTTTTGGGATTGCACTTACAACTACTGCCCAAAAAGTACAAATCACTGGCTTTGTGAAAGATTCATTAGGTAATCCATTAGAAATGGCCAATGTAATTGCTTATAAAAAGAAAGATAATACCATGTCTGGTTACGGAATCACTAATAGTATAGGGAAATACAAGATCTCTGTTTCTCAAAACGAAGCCTATGTTCTTAGGGTTAGCTTTATTGGACTTTCGACAGACACTAAGTCAATTACAGTTGGTGTTGGAGATGTATCTGTGGATTTCGAAATGAAGGCACTGGAAAACAGTCTTGATGAGGTTGAAATTGTTTATGAAATACCAGTAGTCGTAAAAGGAGATACATTGGTTTATAATACAGACTCTTTTACCTCTGGAACAGAAAAAAAATTAGAAGATGTATTAGAAAAACTACCAGGTGTAGAAGTAAATGATGATGGCGAAATTGAAATTGAAGGTAAAACAGTCTCTAAAGTAATGGTTGAAGGAAAAGATTTTTTCGATGGGGATTCCAAATTGGCTACAAAAAACATTCCGGCAGATGCATTGGACAAGGTAGAAGTATTACGTAATTATGAAGATGTCAACCAAATGAGAGGGTTGCGTAATTCGCAAGACCAGGTAGCAATCAATATCAAGCTAAAAGAAGGAAAGAAGAATTTTTGGTTTGGAGATATCACTATGGGATCAGGAGTAGGAGAGACAGAAAGATATATCATCAAACCAAAATTATTTTACTATAGTCCAGATTATAGCATAAATATTATTACAGATTTCAATGATATTGGCGAAGTGCCTTTTACACGTAGAGATTATTTTAATTTTACTGGTGGTTTCAGAAACCTTGATAGAGGAGGAACATCATTTAATATAACTACAGATGATCTTGTCTTTGCTACACTTCAGAATAATCAAGCCAATGAGATCAATACCAGGTTTGGGGCCGGTAATTTTAGTGTAACAGCAAGTAAAAGTTTGGATATTAGTGGTTATGGGATTTTTAGCGATAATAAGATAGATTTAATTACTAATACCCGAAGAGTTTATATTGATGATACGCCAGATCCACTAGATAATACAATTGAAGAAACTTTTGAAAACACACAGCAAAGAAGTAAACTTGGGTTATTGAAACTAAGCGCAAGTTATAAACCTAGTGCTAATTTTAGGTTTGATTATGATGTTTTCGGAAAAATCTCTAAGCAAGAAGAAAATAGTTCTTTTCTTTCTAATCGCGAAAGTCTATCCGAAAATATAGATGAACGATTAGAAAACACTCCTTTTTCTGTTCAGCAAAATGCAAATGCATATTATACTTTAAATGAAAAAAATATCTTTTCATTTGAAGCGCAGTATTTGTTTCAGAATGAGGATCCTTTTTATAATGCAATTAGAGATGAAATTCCGTTTAGAGGGGTTTTTACAGAAATAAATGTTCCTACAGATTCTGGCCAAGATACTTTTGATCCACTTCGGGAATCAGAATTATATAATATAAACCAAGAGAAAGATACTAGAACAAGTAAATTGGATGCTAAACTTGATTATTATTATGTACTGAATAAAAAAAGCAATCTAAATTTGACTTTGGGGACCGTACTTAGTTCCCAAAACTTTAATTCAAGCATTTTTCAGATTTTAGATAATAATAGTCAAAATAGTTTTGATACTGATGAATTTAATAATGATGTTAAGTATAACTTTACAGATGTTTTTGGAAGTCTACATTATAAATTTATCACTGGCATCTTTACAATTAATCCGGGGATCAGTCTGCACAATTATGATTTAAAGGATCAGCAATTAGAAACGACGATTAATCAAAATGAATGGCAACTACTGCCAGATCTTTTCGTGCTTGCCAAGTTGAAGAAAAATGAAAGCCTACGGCTCAACTACTCGATAACTGCACAGTATACAGATATTAATAGGTTGGCAGCGGGATATGTATTTAATAATTACAACTCGTTATCACAAGGAAATCGAAATCTGGAAAATGCATTGTATGATAATTATTCCTTGAACTATTTTAGCTTCAATATGTTTAATTATACGAATGTTTTTGCAAGAATTAGTTATACTAATAGGCGTAATCCAATTAAAAACACAAGCGTGATTACTGGTATTAATAGAGTGGATACACCAATTAATTCTAATTTGGCAGATCAGGTACTCTCTGCAAATGGAAATTTTACACGCACCTTTGGTAAATTCAAGGGAATACTTAATGCTAATGTAAGTTGGTCCAGCTTTAATAACATTGTAAATAGCTTACCTAGTGAGAGTATAAGTTTAACGCAAACATATCGGTCAGAATGGTCTACAAATTTTAAGAAAGGACCTAATTTTGACCTGGGTTACAGTATTACGGTTAATGATTATGACAATAATGGCGCAAAAAGTACATTTTACACCAGTAGGCCATTTGCACGTTTAGATTGGGCATTTACAAAAGGGTTTTTGTTGAAATCTTCGTATAGTTATTACAATTATCGCGATAATAACACTACATTAAATGAGTATAGTTTTTGGGATATGGATTTGTTCTATCAAAAACCAGATAGTAAATGGGAGTATAAATTTTCTATTACGAACATTCTCGATACAGAAAGCATTAATCGCGATAGTTTTAATGAATTGTTCAATAGTACTTCAAATTATATTGTGCAGCCTCGTTATTGGCTATTTAGTATAAAATATAATTTGTAATTATAATACTGATTGTTACGACCAAACTATAACAATCAAAAAAAGCGTGATTATGAGAATGTATCAGATATTTATAGGATTGTTTCTTTTAGTGAATACTTCCTGTAATTCGAATCAGAATAATACGTCTAAGGATGCAGAATTAAATGCGAAAAAAGAAATGGAAGTTGTAAAAGATCAGGGAGTAATCACAAAAGTAAGTGCTCAAAACTTTGAAAGTACATATACTACTTTAGTCGAAATCATCAATAACAATCCTAATTTGAGAATAGTGGCACAACTTGATCATCAAGCCAATGCTGCATCTGTAGGGCTCAAATTAAATCCAACAAGAATTATCATGTTTGGTAACCCCAAATTAGGGACACCACTTATGCAAAATATGCAAACAACAGGCTTAGATTTACCACAAAAGATTTTGGTATGGCAGGATGATAATGATGTTGTAAAGGTGTCATACAATGATCCGATGTATTTAAGAGGTAGGCATGGTATAGATGGGAAGAATGATCTACTTCAAAAAATAAATGATGCTTTAGATACAATTACGAATAGTGCATTAAGTAATAATTAGTACAAAACAGAGGTTAGTTTTGAAGTCGCACCTGAATTGGACCACCACTGGATACATATTTACCCCCGATTTCGTCAATATTAATATCTAATTCATCCCTTGTGCTAATGGTATTAAGATCAACTTTTAACTTGGCATAGGTATCAATATTTTTGATGTTAACGTCAATTTCATCAGTGTTGTCTAACCTAACAGTGATGGATCCATCACTATTTATAGGTACTATACCGTAGTTAGTTGCTGCAGTATTGTTTGCATGCGCTTTTGGAATAACATCCATATCTCGAATAACAATAATAACTAAACAAATAGCTATAACCGTAAATATAAATTTAGTGTAACCATCAGTTTTCATAATAATTGATTTTTATGTTTACAAATAAGCACCAATAAAGATGCCAAAAACAGCAAATAGTCGTTTTTGGATATAAAAAAAGATGCTGTATTAGAGCATCCTTTTTCGGTATAGTAGAATCGGTTATTATGCTTTGAGCAACTCTTTGTAACTATCCTTGTAGATATACAACATAAAACCGTTCAATGCTAAAAAGACTACTCCTATATACCAATGTTCGGTATCCAGTTTTACGTGATATAGAAAAGCATTTACAGAAACACTCATTAATATTACCATCATTAGTGGAGCAAATTTATTTGCTAATAACGCTATTCCGGCGCAAATTTCTACAATAGCCACCAGCATCATAGTTTTAGATGATATTAAAACTTTTAAAAAACTTGAAGCCATCTTTGTAGATGGTGCCGGAGGATCCATAAAATAGAATAATTTATTACATCCAAAAAATAGAATGGCTAGGCCAAATGCTATCTTAATTCCCAAGATTACTTTTGCATTCATAGATTGAAAATTTTGGTTAATTGTACTCATACATTAACGTACTAACTTTTTTAAAATTGCAGTAAAGCAAAAGGTGTGAGTACTTTTTTTAAGGATTAATGACTAGAAAACATAGGTATAGCGGATATTTAACAGATATTTAAGGGTGTAAAATCCTACAGAATTACTTAATGTTTTTTTAATTACCTAGAAATCAATGTGAAAACAAATAAAATTGAGTAGTTTTGCACTTTTTTTAAGCAATAATAAACCCCAAAATTCGTTTTGGGGGCATAACTAACCAAAGACCGAATAATGACTAAGCCATCTAGTCGATTGCATTTTCTTGATGCCATACGTGCATTTGCTATTATGATGATGTTACAAGGGCATTTTGTACATGCCCTGTTAAGAGATGTATATAGAGATAAAAGTAATCTTATATATAGTGTGTGGGAATATTTTAGAGGCATGACTGCTCCTACTTTTTTCACTATTACAGGTTTTATATTTACCTTTTTGTTATTAAAACAAGAGGCCGTAGGGTTTGAAAACCCTAGAGTTTTAAAAGGTATCAAACGAGCTATTAAAGTTATTTTTTGGGGATACCTACTTCGTCTTAGTTTCTATGCGGTTTTTAAAGGAACCGTAAATCCTTCTTTTTTTTATGTTGATGTTCTACAATGTATAGGTACGTCGTTGCTGTTGTTGATAGGAGTATACCTTATCTCATATCGATATAATAAAGTGCTATTTCAAAATGTTATACTAGGTGTAGGGGTTGTTATTTTTCTTTTACAGCCAATGTATGGAAAGTGTATTCTTGAGTTTTTGCCAAAAACTATAGCAAATTATTTTA
Organism: uncultured Aquimarina sp.; assembly: GCA_947500545.1. Lineage (GTDB taxonomy): Bacteria > Bacteroidota > Bacteroidia > Flavobacteriales > Flavobacteriaceae > Aquimarina. Next base: position 502,381 of record CANMSO010000002.1, read on the forward strand.
CAAATAGAAACGGTTCAATTTTCACTTTGTTTCCTTGGTTTGGATATGTGTGTTTCGGAAGCTTTATGGCTACTTTGTTTTTGAAGTACAGAACACATCAAAAGTTTTATGCTTATGCAACATCGATCCTATTATTAGTTGGTTTATTATTGATGCTTTTGTCATCTAGTGTATTAATGATGTTGCATGATGTAACTAATATTGTGATTTTTAAATCGGTGGCTTATAACAACTTCTTGTTTATAAGATTAGGAAATGTATGTGTACTTTTTGCTGTTTTTCTTTTATTAAAGAATTATTTCACTCATCCTGTGATAAACAAAATAGGAGGTCAGACACTTTCTATTTATATTATTCATTTTTTTGTGCTTTATGGAAGTTGGTTTGGACTAGGACTCAATCGCTTTTTTTACCGCGATTTATCTCCGTGGGAAGCATTAATTGGTGCTTTATTGTTTGTTACTGGTATTTGCACATTGGTTATATATTATTATAAGCATGAAGACAAATTGAAACTTCAATTTCATCATTTATTAAGCATAGTATTCAGTGCAATTAAAGTGAATCTAAAGGAGGTTTTCGTAAATATTAAGAATGATATTATTCGAATATACAGAAGCATTAGATATGCAAGACGATAAGGCGATTGTCTAGTTTTTCTTTTTTATTTATTTAAAAATCAGTATCTTATAGTGGTCTAATCAATACTTGTTTTGTTATGCCAACTATAAAATCATTAAACAAATGGGCAAATGCGCATACATATTATCCACTGGATTTATTAAGAATTGCCTTAGGAGTATTTTTATTTATTAAAGGAATAAACTTTATTAGCAATAGCCAAATTCTAGTTGACCTTATAAAACCTGTTCAGAATTTAGCAGGCTCTATGATTATTATACATTATGTGGCACCTGCACACTTAATAGGTGGTATATTGATTGCCTTTGGACTACTCACTAGATGGTCTGTAATGGCACAGCTTCCACTAATAATTGGTGCTGTTCTTATTAATTTTATAGGCGAAATGAATGTTGCTAACCTTATTATTGCAAGTATAATTTTATTATTGTGCGCTTTCTTCCTGTTTTACGGGTCGGGAAAACATTCTGTAGACTATTATTTAAAAATGGAACAGTAGGGTTTTTCTTATGTTAGCTTAATTACCATTCTGATATACGTGAGTTTTTTATGCTTGCTGGGATATCTATGTATACTGTATCTATTATTTTAGAAGAGTGAACTGTGTTTTTATTGCTAGAAAACCTTTTCTTATTTCTTAGAATCCGTTTCTTTGTTTTTTTCCACTTTTTTTCTTTAAGTGCTATATCTTTTTGATCTTTAGCAGTAGGTTTTTCTTTTTGCAGTATTTCATTATTCTCAGTACTTATAGTATTATCATCGTTTGGATAACTTTGTCCTATTGACAAAAATGATATCAATATTAAAGCAATTGTCATGGTGGTTTTCATTTTCTCAATCTTTTTAAATAGAAGTTAGTATAAATATTAGATCTAAATCAGTACTTACTATCGAATGTTATCAAGTTTAAAATGATAAAAAAACAATAGTAAATACTTGATTTTCAGTTTGCAATATAGTTAGATGGTTTTGATTTTGGTAGGGGAGAAAGCATAGAATTAAACAGGGTTTTTTCCCCTGATAAACAATTGAAAGCCTTGCTATTGCGTATTTCTCTTTCTATAAACCAGCATTTTTTTGAGTTTACTTTTTAACGAAAAACTACTTAAAATTTGAGTCTAAAAGAATAAATCCCTTAAAAGAAGACTTTTAAAGGATTTAATATGTTTTTATTTCTGAAAAAGAAAAATACTAGATTTTAGAAAGAGTAATAACAAAATCGATTAACTACTTTCACTATTCCATTATTTACCATCCAGATAAACTAGATTCTGTAGAATATGCTGGTATATCCAAATATATCGTATCTACTTCTTTTGAGGTATGAATTTCCAGCTTAGAGATTCTCTTTCGATTCTTAAAGAGTTGTTTTTTAATCTTTCTCCACTCTTTTTTGCTGTAAAATTGTTTGTCTTTTCTAGAGATATTGTCAATAGGAGTTTTTAATAATAATCTATCAGCTACAATAACTTCTCTGTCAGTGCTAAACTCCTTCTCTTGAATTTGATCATCAATAGTCTTGACAGAAGTAAGATTGCTTTTGAAGTCTTGACCAAAAGAAATACTACAGATGCATAGCAGTAGGATAGTTATTAAAACTTTTAATTTCATTTTCTCAAATTTTGTTAGTTCATCCATTGCTCGTAAAGGTATTGTTAAAAGCAATTATGATGATAACGTTTTAGTATTCGTAGGTCTTTTTATAGTATCCGGTATAGTGTAATTTATAAATTAAAGACTATTTCGGGTTACCAAAGATTTCAGGTTGTAAAATTACATCAAATTAATGACAAATTAGATTTTAAAAGCCTTTTTTACAGCATCCACATAATCTAATTTTTCCCAGGTAAATAGTTCTACTTCCTTTTCTATTCTACCAGAATATGGGCTTTCAAAAATTTTGGTAACAGTTTTAGGCTCTTTACCCATATGTCCATAAGCTGCTGTTTCTAAATAAATTGGATTACGTAGCTTGAGACGTTTTTCTATCGAGGCAGGTCGCATATCAAAAATTTCACCAACTTTTTCGGCAATCTCACCATCGGTTAATCCCAGAGTACTACTCCCATGCGTATCAACAAAAATAGAGGTTGGTTCTACAACACCAATTGCATACGATACTTGAACCAAAACTTCACTTGCAACTCCTGCTGCAACCAGGTTTTTGGCGATGTGCCTAGATGCATATGCCGCAGATCTGTCTACTTTACTTGGATCTTTTCCAGAAAAAGCACCTCCGCCATGTGCTCCCTTTCCTCCATAAGTATCTACAATAATTTTTCTTCCTGTAAGGCCAGTATCTCCGTGGGGACCTCCTATTACAAATTTTCCAGTTGGATTAATATGATATTCAATTTTATCATTAAATAGTTTTTGAACATATTCTGGCAACTGTGCTATAACTCTTGGTATTAGAATTGAAATTATGTCATTCTTAATTTTAGCAAGCATCGCATCATCATTACTATCAAAATCATCATGTTGCGTTGAAACGACTATGGCTACAATTCGTTGAGGGATATTATCATCACTATACTCAATAGTTACTTGACTTTTAGAATCTGGGCGTAGATAAGGTATTTCTGTTCTTTCTCGTCTTAATTTTGCTAATTCGATAAGGATTTTATGAGATATATCTAATGCTAATGGCATGTAATTAGCCGTTTCTTTAGAAGCATATCCAAACATCATTCCTTGATCTCCAGCACCTTGTTCCTCTTTTGTTTCTCGGTCTACACCTTGATTTATATCCTGGGATTGCTCATGAATTAAAGAAATCACTCCGCAAGAATCACCACTAAATTGATAAGCACCTTCGGTATATCCAATTTTATTAATCACTTCTCTAGCTATGTGTTGTACATCAAGATAAGTTTTGGACTTGACTTCGCCAGCCAATACCACCTGACCTGTTGTAACTAATGTTTCACAGGCCACTTTAGAGTCTGGATCAAAAGCTAAAAAGTTATCAAGTAATGCGTCACTAATTTGATCTGCTACTTTATCTGGATGTCCTTCAGATACACTTTCTGAAGTAAATAAATATGCCATTATTTGTTGTTTTAACTAGAATGAATAAGACGAGATTGCGATGCGAAGCTTTCGATAAAATAGTATAAATCGAACTGCTTTAGCATTTTTTTACCATTATATTACAGTATAATAGAGGTTTTAAGGGTTGCAATCAGTCAAATCTATCCCTAAAAATATTTCGGCAAAGGTAAAAAAAATGATAATACTCAAAAGTATTTAACGTATCATTAATTTTTCTTCAATAAGAGAGCCTTATGTAGTGCGCATTTTCGTTAAAAGACAATTTTCTTATTAAACATACTACAGTATAAAAATAATTACTAGTTTTGCTTCAACGTTTCTTATACATATTAGTTAGTTATTAAGAAAGGTGGAGGGAATAGACCCTGTGAAACCTTAGCAACCCTTTATATTTAAAGAAGGTGCTAAATTCTATCCCAATAGAACGGGAAAAGATAACTCGATACAATCACAACTACTGTGATTGTGTTTCCTTTCTTTTTAATTTTCTATGTTCATTCGCTTTATAAAGCGATCGATGTATTTGGATTTTATGTTTTATTAAAATTTAAATTAGAAAATTATGAGTACTCAAAAATTTGCAACAGAAGCTTTACATGCAGGTCATGATGTATCCAGTAACGGAGGAACAAGGGCGGTGCCAATTTACCAAACAACATCGTATGTTTTTAACAATACAGAACATGCTGCTAGCCTTTTTAATCTATCAGAAACAGGATTTATCTATACTAGATTAAATAATCCTACCAACGATATATTAGAGCAACGATTGGCTGTATTAGAAGGGGGTATTGCTGGGGTTGTAACTGCATCAGGAACTGCGGCTATTAATACTACATTATTGACATTGCTAAAAACAGGAGATCATATTGTCGCTTCTAGTAGTTTGTATGGGGGAACATATAATCTTTTAAGTGTTACACTTCCAAGATTTGGTATTACAACTACTTTTGTTGATCCATCAGATGCTAAAAATTTCAAAGAAGCTGTACAAGAAAATACACGCGTATTTTTTGTAGAATCACTTGGTAATCCAAAATTAGATGTATTAGATCTTAAAGCCATCTCATTAGAAGCTAAGGCATATAAAGTACCTCTTATTGTAGATAATACAGTAGCAACACCAGCACTTTTAAATCCTATTGAGTATGGAGCTAACATTGTAATCCATTCTTTAACCAAGTATATCAGTGGTAATGGAACATCTCTTGGAGGGGTAATTATTGATGCTGGAACTTTTGACTGGTCTAGCGGTAAATTCCCTGAATTTACAGAGCCATCACCGGGATACCATGGATTAATATATCATGATGCTTTAGGACCAGCAGCTTTTATAGCAAAAGCAAGGATAGAAGGCCTAAGAGATCATGGTGCGGCATTAAGCCCGTTTAATGCATTTCAAATTTTACAAGGTCTGGAAACTTTAGAAATCAGAATCAAAAAACATAGCGAAAATGCTCTTGCATTAGCAAAGTGGTTGCAAGAACAAGATGAAGTAGCTTGGATTAAATATCCTGGACTTGAAAATGATGCGTATTATGAATTAGCCAAAGAATATCTTCCAAAAGGTCAAAGTGGTATTATAACTTTTGGCGTAAAAGGTGGATTTGATTCTGCTAAAACAATAGCCGATGAAACTAAGATATTTTCTTTATTGGCCAATATAGGAGATTCGAAATCATTAATTATACACCCTGCTAGTACCACACATCAGCAACTTGATTCAAAACAGCAAGAATCAACAGGGGTTACTCAGGATTTAATAAGATTATCAGTTGGTCTCGAAGATATCGAAGATTTAAAAACAGATTTAAAAACTGCATTTTCAAAGATAAGTGAAACTGTAAAATAATTAGGAAGAATTCTTCTATGTTACAAAAAATTGACATTACAAACTATACAACAGTAGCGGGCAAGTTTATCGATAGGATCTCTTTGACTTATGAGGTTTTCGGGAAACCTATTCATCAGGCACCTATTGTACTGGTTAATCATGCATTGACAGGTAATTCTACTGTATGTGGTTCGACTGGTTGGTGGAATGGATTAATTGGAGAAGGTAAATGTATTGATACCAATAGATATACTGTATTGTCTTTTAATATTCCAGGAAATGGATATGACGAAGAAGAAGATAACCTTATTGATGATTATAAAATATTTAATGCCAGAGATATTGCTGTTATTTTTTCGGAAGGCTTGTCGTTGCTGAAAATAGAAAAATTACATGCTGTAATAGGTGGATCTGTAGGAGGAGGAATTGCTTGGGAGTTGGCGGCGCATAGTCCCAATTTGATTAAACATTTAATACCGGTTGCAACAGATTGGAAATCAAGTGATTGGCTAAAGGCAAATTGTCTGGTACAGGAGCAAATTCTTTTAAACTCAAGTAACCCTCTACACGATGCTAGACTCCATGCAATGCTGATTTATCGTTCACCAGAATCTTTTAAGCAGAAATTTGATCGAACTTATAATCAGGAGTTAGGCATGTTTAATATTGAAAGTTGGCTGCTTCACCATGGCGAAAAACTCAAGGAGCGTTTTACTCTCTCTGCATACAAAGAACTAAATTACATTCTAGCCAATATCGACATTACTATTGGTAGAAAAGGGTTTTTGGAAGTAGTAAAAACTATTACTTCTGATATTCATATAATTAGTGTTGATTCTGATGTTTTTTTTACTCTCAGAGAAGACAAAACAACTTTTGAAGAGGTAAGAAAAATAAAGAAAAATGTAACTCATGGTGTCATCAATTCTGTTCATGGTCACGATGCTTTTTTAATAGAATTTGAGCAATTAAGTGAATTGCTTAAAGATGTATTTTAAAGAAATATAAAGATGAAAGTTTTAAAATTTGGAGGAAAATCACTTGCAAATGGAAAAGGAATTCAAGCCGTTGTAAGTATCATTGAAGATAAGGTAAGAAATGGAGAAAAGATAACTGTTGTTCTTTCTGCAAGAGGTAATACCACAGATGAGTTAGAGGAGATCCTTGAAAAAGCGAGTAAAAATAAAAGCTATTTAGAACAATTAGAGGCCTTTAAGAAATATCAGTTGTCAGATTTTGTTGGTGTAGATTTCACTCAAGAGTTTTCAATCTTGGATAAACTTTTCGAAGGAGTTGCTCTTTTGGGAGATTATAGTAAGAGGATAAAGGATCAGGTTTTATCTCAAGGGGAGGTTCTTTCGGCAAAATTGCTAACCCAAATCCTGAATGATAAAAATATTAATGCCAATTTTACAGATAGCAGAACACTTATAATTACAGACGGACAATTTGGCGATGCTCAGCCGCTTGATAAGTTGTCCAAGAAAAATGTTATTCATCATTTTCAGAAATATAACGGAACAACAATAAATGTTATAACCGGTTTTATTGCATCCAATACCAAGAACGAAACTACCACGCTGGGAAGAAACGGAAGCAATTATACAGCATCATTACTGGCAAATTATCTTGAAGCCGAAGAATTGCAGAATTTCACACATGTCAATGGGATTTATACTGCAAATCCTGATTTGGTGTCAGATGCTAAAAAGATTGAAAAATTATCTTTTGCAGAAGCTAATGAGCTAGCTTATTTTGGAGCAAATATTTTACATGCGAAAACGATTATTCCTTTAATAGAAAAAGATATTCCTCTTCGAATTCTAAATACTTTTGATTATAAAAATCAAGGTACTTTAATCACATCAGAATCAAGTGAAAAAGGAATCAAATCACTCTCTGTGTTAGAAGATGTGGCTCTAATAAATATAGAAGGTAGAGGGCTTTTAGGTAAAGCAGGAGTAGATGCTAGAATATTTAGAGCGTTGGCATATAAAAATATTAGCGTGAGCATTATATCCCAGGGATCTTCAGAAAGAGGCGTTGGTTTTATTGTTAAAGCTGATAAGGCAAAAGAAGCTAAATCTGCCCTAGAACAAGAGTTTGAACCGGACCTTCATAAACGCGATGTGAGTAATATATCGATAGAAAGAGAAGTATCTGTAATTTCTATAATTGGTCAGGATCTCAGTACTTTTCATAAACCTTATAATGCTTTGATCAAAAATCAAGTGATTCCATTATTATTTAATAATACTGTCGCAGGAAAAAACGTAAGTTTAGTAGTACGGAAAAATCAATTACATCGTGCCTTAAATGTAATTCATGGTGAAATCTTCGAAATTTCTAAGAAGATAAACGTAGCCATATTTGGACATGGATTGGTAGGAGGTACCTTGATCGATCAAATTATTCAATCGGCTAGGCAAATTGAAAATAGAAAGAAGATACATCTCAATATTTTTTCAATCGCAAACTCTAAAAAAGCAATATTCAACAAGAAGGGCCTAGGTGCTGATTGGAAATCTAAAATTCAAAAAGAAGGAGTTTCGTATACTATAGAAGATATTGTCAAATTTGCCAACGAAAATCACTTAGAAAACCTTATTGCAATTGATAATACAGCAAGTAGGGAGTTCACAAATAATTATCTTGGTTTAATCGATAACGGTTTTGATTTGGTGTCATCTAATAAAGTCGCCAATACATTAAGTTTTGAGTTTTATAAACAATTGAGATCAGCTCTTGAAAAAAATCAGAAACAATATTTGTATGAAACTAACGTAGGAGCAGGGTTACCGCTTATAGACACTATTAAATTATTGCATTTATCAGGCGAAAATATTACCAGAATTAAAGGAGTTTTTTCGGGGTCTTTAAGTTATTTGTTTAATACTTTTTCTGAAGAAGAACGATCTTTTAGTGAAGTATTACAAGAGGCAATTAATAAAGGATTTACAGAGCCTGATCCTCGCGAAGATTTATGTGGTAATGATGTTGGACGAAAATTATTAATTTTAGCTAGAGAACTCGACCTAAGTAATGAATTTGCAGATATAAATATTCAGAATTTGATCCCCGAAGAATTAAGAAAAGGTGAAGCAACAGAGTTTCTAGAAAAACTGAAAGATTTGGATATAATCTATCAAAAAGTTAAAGAAGCTCAAAAACCTAATCATGTATTACGATATATTGGTGATCTTTGGGGAGATTTATCTCAGGAAAAAGGAAATTTAGATGTAAAACTGGTTTCTGTTCCAAAAAGTAGTTCGTTAGGACAAGTTAAAGGTTCCGACTCTATATTTGAAATTTATACAGAATCGTATGGTGATCATCCAATAGTGATACAAGGAGCTGGTGCAGGTTCTAGAGTGACGGCAAGAGGTGTGTTTGGAGATATATTACGATTAGCTGAAAAAGGATAGAATACAAAACATAGAAAAATAAAAAATGAAAGTACAACTTAAAAGAATAGACAACGATTATCATTTCGAACTAAAAAATGAAAGAGGTCATATAACTCATATTGATAGTAAGGCCGAAGTTGGCGGTCATGACCTAGCACCAAGCCCAATGGAGTATGTGCTTATGGGGGTAGCAGGTTGTAGTGCAATTGATGTGATTTCTATTCTGAAGAAACAAAGACAAGAGATTACTGATTATAGAGCAGAAGTTGATGGTTCACGCGAAAAAATCGATGGCGCTTCACCATTCAAAAATATTGCAGTTACTGTGTATCTTGAAGGTAATATTGCTCCAGAAAAAGCTAAAAGAGCAGCACAACTATCATTTGAAAAATATTGTTCGGTTTCTAAAACCTTAGAACCTACTGCTAAAATAGAATACAAAGTGGTTGTGAATAATGAAGAAGTATGAGTCAGAAAAGTCAAAATTTTGAAACACAAGCAGTAAGAACGCAAACAGAGAAAACGCAGTTTTTAGAACACTCTACGCCAATGTATTTAACTTCGGGCTTCGTTTTTGAAGATTCTGAAGAAATGAGAGCTGCTTTTGCCGAAGAAAAAGATCGTAATTTATACAGCCGTTTTAGTAACCCAAATACTACAGAATTTGTAGATAAAATATGTAAACTAGAGGGAGCAGAAGATGGATATGCCTTTGCTACCGGTATGGCCGCTGTGTTTTCTACATTCGCAGCATTATTGGATGCAGGAGATCATATTGTTTCTGCAAGATCTGTATTTGGTTCTACTCATACATTGTTTACAAAGTATTTTCCAAAATGGAATATAGAAACTAGCTATTTTCAAGTTGATGAGGTAGAAAAAGTAGAAAGCATAATCCAACCAAATACTAAAATCATTTATGCAGAATCTCCTACCAATCCAGGGGTTGATGTATTGGATTTAGAATTGCTTGGTAGGATCGCAAAAAAGCATAACCTGTTGTTAATCATAGATAATTGTTTTGCAACGCCATATCTTCAAAACCCAATCAAATTTGGGGCAGATTTGGTAATTCATTCAGCTACAAAATTAATTGATGGGCAAGGGCGAGTATTAGGAGGTGTAACGGTAGGTAGAAAGGAGTTGGTAAGAGAAATTTATTTGTTTTCTCGTAATACAGGGCCTGCGTTATCCCCATTTAATGCTTGGGTGTTATCTAAAAGTTTAGAAACCTTGGCTGTTCGAGTAGATCGACATTGTGAAAACGCGTTAAAACTTGCAGAGTTTTTAGAATCTCATCCTAAAGTTAATTGGGTGAAGTATCCATTTTTGAAATCTCATCCGCAATATGAGGTAGCCAAAAAGCAAATGAAATTAGGAGGCAACATTGTTGCTTTTGAGGTAAAAGGTGGTGTGAAAGCTGGAAAAACCTTTTTTGATAGCGTAAAAATGTGCTCGCTTTCTGCTAACTTGGGAGATACACGAACTATAGTAACACATCCGGCGTCTACAACCCATAGTAAATTAGCCGATGAAGATAAATCGGTAGTAGGGATAACAGACGGAATGGTAAGATGTTCTGTAGGGTTAGAGCATATTGATGATATCATTCAAGATATTGATCAGGCTTTAGAGCAATTGTAATGAAAAAAGCGGCAAAAATTAATTTTTGCCGCTTTTTTTAATTTTGAAAATTGTATAGAAATCTAAGTTTTGTTACTTACTTAAAACAATAAACTGATCACCAGTTACTGTTACTGTAAGGCCTTCAAATGTTTGTTCCTCATTAAGAGTGGCTTTTAATGTCATTTCTTGTGCAGTTAATGCTACAATTTCATAAGCTATTGCTTCTCCTTGAACGGTTGTTGTAATTTGATTTCCAGAAACAGTCCATTCTCCAGTTCCGAAAAAATCGGGAACTACTTCTTCAACTTCAATTGGATCTTGTGTCGGTATTGTAACAGTGGCGACAAGTGTAAAACCTCCAGCGCCTGTAAAAGTATTTGGTTCATCTGTAGCTGTAGCTTCTGTAAAAGTAATTGAGGCAGTATAATCTTTACCAGATATACTATAATCTCCATTTACTGGTACACCTTGAACCGTAGCAGAAACCCTTCCATTTTCGGATCTTGTACTGGTAAGAGTCCATTCTCCAGGAATTAGGGATTCATCAATTACAATAGGAGCATCATCGTCACTACCACAAGATAAAAATAAAGTTGTGGTTGCTAAAAATAAAAGTAGGCTTAGTTTTTTCATTTTATTATTGGTTTTAATTTACGACTAATTAAACGTTGAATATTCCTACATATTGCTTTAAAAGAAAAAGTAGAAAAGCTGCTATACATTTTTATTTAATCATGTATTTCATGCATAATTGAATGACAAATATAAATAAAGCAATGTCGAGTTTAGTCAAATTCCTGCGGTTTTAGGCTCTTTCGTGGTTAATGATGAATTGATTTTATAAGGTTTTTCGGGTTAATCTTAATAATCCACTAAATTACTAGGGTATTTACTAATAATATCATAATTATTAAAATTGAAGTAAGATTTTCAGCTTCTTAAGACTAATAAATTAATTTTTATATATACATTTGTTCAATAATCTACTATTCCGATAGGGTAATAGAATTTTAAAAAAATGATTGTAGATCAAATGATATTAGATAAAGTAGCTACGCAAAAAACAACGTATCACGATGATAAATCCTCTGAGAAACCATTGCGTAGTATTGCAAAGGCGGTAAGTTGGAGAGTAATAGGAACTCTAGATACATTAATTGTATCCTATATTCTTACCGGGGAAATAGTGTTGGCTACTTCGATTGCATCTATTGATTTTGTGACCAAAATGATTCTGTACTTCTTTCATGAAAGAATTTGGAATCGTATTAAGTGGGGAAAGTAATTGCTGAATTAGAAAAAGAAGTGTTGACTATGAGTTTGACAGAGACTGAAATAGAGAATTTAAACAAAACCTTAAGGGATAAAACTCCTTTAGAAATTACACAATGGGCGGTTTTGAATGCGAAAAAACCAGTTGTGACCACCAATTTTAGGCCTTATGAAGCAGCAATTTTAAATGTGTCTTCAAAAGCGCTCTCTGATATCCCAGTTATCTGGTGCGATTCGGGATATAATACTCCTAATACATACAAGCATGCAGAGCAGGTTATAGAACAACTAGGGTTAAATGTCAAATTATATGTACCAAAACAAACCACTGCACACAGAGATGTTATAATGGGTATACCAGATATAGATGATCCTAAGCATAAAGTTTTTACAGAACAGGTAAAATTAGAACCATTCAAGAGAGCAATGGCAGATTTTACCCCAGATGTTTGGTTTACAAACTTAAGAAAAGGACAGACTGCTCTTAGAGATTCGTTGGATATTTTGAGTATGGGCAAAGATGGAGTTTTAAAGGTAAGTCCGTTTTACTATTATAGTGATGCCGAATTAGATATATACCTAGAAGAGAATAATTTACCAAACGAGTTTAAGTATTTTGACCCAACAAAGGTGTTAGATAATAGGGAGTGTGGGTTACATACCAATTAATAAAAGACGAAAATATTAGCATGGAAATACTAGAAAAGAAAGTTGAACAATTGAATGGATCTGCAGGTAACATTGCAGGGACTTCAGTTCTTAATGTAAATCCTCTAGAGAGTGAAGCTATTTATATTTTTAGAGAAGTAGTTGCTCAGTTTGAAAAACCGGTATTGCTTTTTTCTGGAGGTAAAGATTCTATTACTTTAGTAAGATTAGCACAAAAAGCATTCTATCCTGGGAAAATTCCATTTCCATTATTACATATAGACACAGGTCATAATTTTCCTGAAACCATAGAGTTTAGAGATAAACTAGCTGAAGAATTAGGTGTAGAACTAATCGTTCGTAATGTTCAGGATTCTATAGATCAAGGAAAAGTAGTTGAGGAAAAAGGAAAATATGCAAGTAGAAATAGTTTACAAACAACTACACTTCTTGATGCGCTAGAAGAGTTTAAGTTTGATGCAGCTATAGGTGGTGCTCGTAGAGATGAAGAAAAAGCAAGAGCCAAAGAACGTATTTTTTCTGTGAGAGATGATTTTGGGCAATGGGACGAAAAAAATCAACGACCAGAATTATTTGATCACCTTAATGGAAAGATTGATTTAGGGCAGAACGTAAGAGTGTTCCCTATTAGTAACTGGACAGAATTAGATGTGTGGAGTTATATCGAGAAAGAAAAGATTGAGATACCATCAATCTATTTTGCGCACAAGCGTAAAATATTTGTTAGAGACGGAATGATCTGGTCTGCTGAAGATGATGTAGTATATCGTGAAGATGATGAGGTTGTAGAGGAAAGAATGGTGCGTTTCAGAACAGTAGGTGATATGTCTTGTACAGCAGCTGTGTTGTCTGATGCCGTGACTATTGATAAAGTAGTTGCAGAAATTAGAGAATCAACAATTTCAGAACGTGGAGCTAGAATCGATGATAAACGGTCTGAAGCCGCGATGGAAAAAAGAAAACAACAAGGATATTTCTAGAAAGTATTTTTGTCATTCCAGTGTGTCATATTGAGCTTGTCGAAATGCAGACTGGATCAAACAGGGAAATAAATAACAATAAAGAATACTACTCCGGAAAGGAGAAATAATAAATAGCTATGGACGTATTAAAAATAGCAACAGCAGGAAGTGTAGATGATGGTAAAAGTACCTTGATTGGTCGTATTTTATATGATACAAAATCGTTAACTACTGATAAATTAGAGGCAATTGAAACTAGAAGTAAAGCTAATGGTTTTGATTACTTAGATTTTTCACTTGCTACAGATGGATTAGTAGCAGAGCGCGAGCAAGGGATTACAATTGATGTAGCACATATTTATTTTTCAACTAAAACCAAGAGTTATATCATTGCTGATACTCCTGGGCATATCGAGTATACCAGAAATATGGTTACTGGGGCATCAACTTCGCAAGCTTCGATCATTTTGGTAGACGCTCGTAAAGGAGTTATCGAACAAACTTATCGTCATTTTTTTATCAATAATTTATTGCGAGTAAAAGATGTTATTGTCGCAGTTAATAAAATGGATCTTGTAGATTTTTCTCAGGAGAAATACGAAGACATAAAGGCAGATTTCGAGACATTAATTGAGAAGAGTGATTATAAAGAACAAAATGTAACATTTATCCCGGTAAGTGCTTTGCAAGGAGATAATGTTGTTGATAAATCTGAGAAAACGCCCTGGTACAACGGTCAAACGTTGTTAGAGCATTTAGAAGAACTAGATGCACAGGATGTATATGAAAAAGCACAAGTGCGTTTCCCGATTCAGACAGTAATTCGTCCTAAGAAAGATGAATTTCATGATTTTAGAGGGTATGCAGGTAAATTATACGGAGGAGATCTTTCTGTAGGAGATGAGGTAACGATCTTACCTTCTCTAACAACTTCAAAAGTAAAAGAGATCTTCTTTTTTGATCAGAAATTTGATACAGCAGGTAGAGGAAGTTCTTGTACCATTACATTAGAAGATGATGTAAATGTAAGTAGAGGAGATATGATAGTGAAATCTTCAGAAAAACCTCATGTTGAAAAACAATTAACAGCTACAGTTTGTTGGATGGATAGTAAAGATTTAAATCCAGGAACGAATTATTTTATACAAAGTGGAAGCAGTAGAATTTTGGCAAAAGTGAAAGCTGTAAACGGCACTATCTCCACGGATTTTTCGGGAGATGATACCACCAAAAATTCATTAAGCCTAAACGAGATAGGGAAAGTTCAGATACAATTAAGCAAGCCTTTGGCGATTGATTCTTATAGTAAGAATAAAGCCTCTGGATCATTTATATTAATAGATTCTCAAACCAATAATACTTCAGGAGTAGGCTTTATAGAATAGATGTAAGTCTTTAACTGAGAAGAAGAAAAACAAGAATTTTTAGAGTCATAAAAACTGTTATACAAAAGTCATAACTATGTCCTTTTTTAAAGGATGAAATACGAAAAAAAGATGCAAAGTTTTAGAACCGAAATAGAAAACCCAATTGTCCAAAAAGACGTTATAGAATTAGCGAATAAAATTGAGCAATTTCATAAGGGTAAGATTGATGAAGAGAAGTTTCGTAGTCTTCGTTTAGCACGAGGAGTTTATGGACAGCGACAAGAAGGTGTGCAAATGATTCGTATTAAATTACCATATGGTAAAGTGTTGAGTAATCAGCTAAGACGTATCAGTGAAGTGTCTGATGAGTATTCAAGAGGGAGATTGCATATCACAACGCGTCAGGATATTCAGATTCACTACGTTGATCTTAATAGAACACCAGAACTTTGGGCAGAGTTAGAAAGAGATGATGTTACGCTAAGAGAAGCTTGTGGTAATACTGTGCGTAATGTAACGGCTTCAGAAACCGCAGGAATTGACCCAAAGGAACCTTTTGATGTATCTCCTTATGCAGATGCGTTGTTCCGTTTCTTTTTAAGAAATCCAATTTGCCAGGAAATGGGCCGTAAATTCAAAGTTTCGTTTTCGGGAACCGAAGAAGATACAGGATTATCATACATGCACGATTTAGGGTTTATAGCTAAAATCGAAAATGGAGTAAGAGGTTTTAAAGTAATGCTGGCTGGAGGATTAGGTTCTCAGCCAAGACATGCAGACGAATTGTATAGTTTCTTGCCTGCAGATAAAATCATTCCTTTAATGGAAGGTGTTTTACGAATATTTGATCGTCATGGTGAGCGTAAGAGTAGAGCTAAAGCGAGAATGAAATTCCTAGTAAAGGATATTGGTTTAGAGGCGTTCAAAGAATTAGTAGAAGCAGAACAAAATGCAATCGCGCAAAAAACCGTGGCAATTGATGCTGAAGCATACAAGCCATCAATTCCTGTTGCTATAGAAGCACCTCAAGTAGAAATCAAAAATCAAAACGTTTTTGATCTATGGAAATCGACGAACGTGATTCCTCAAAAACAAGAAGGATATGTTGCGATTGGTATTAAAGTGCTATTAGGGGATTTTTATACAGACAAAGCTAGATTATTGGCTGATTTGGTAGAGAAATATGCAGCGGGAGAAATTAGATTATCGCTACGTCAAAATATTTTGATTCCATTTGTAAAAGAAGATTTGGTGTCATTTTTCTATCAAGAATTAGAGAAATTAGGATTTGTTGAAGCAGGGTATAATAAAGCTGTGGATATTACAGCTTGTCCAGGAACAGATACGTGCAATCTAGGAATTGCAAGTAGTACGGGCATCGCTGAAGAATTAGAAAGAGTTATCAAAACTGAATATCCTCAATATCTTGAAAAAGAAGATTTGGTAATCAAGATAAGTGGATGTATGAACGCATGTGGTCAACACAATATGGCTAATATTGGTTTTCAAGGGATGTCTGTTCGCACCAAGGATAAATTAGTAGCTCCTGCATTACAAGTATTATTAGGAGGAGGAAATCTTGGTGATGGAAAAGGTCGTTTTGCCGATAAAGTTGTAAAAATACCAAGTAGAAGAGGACCTGAAGCATTACGTAGAATCCTTAATGACTTTGAAGCTAATGCCAATGGTAAACTTTTTGTTGAGTATTATGAGGAAAAAGGAGAGAAATATTTCTATAACTTTCTTACAGATTTATCTAACGTAGATAACCTTACTCAAGAAGATTTTATCGATTGGGGAACCGAAGAAGAGTATATAAAAGCTATCGGTGTAGGAGAATGTGCCGGAGTAGTTATTGATCTAATCGCTACTTTGTTTTTAGAAAGTGAAGAAAAAATAGAAAATGCTAAAACTTCTTTTGAGAATGGTATCTATTCTGATGCCGTATATCATGCATATAGTTCTTTGGTGAACTCTGCAAAGGCACTATTGCTAGCTGAGAATAAAAAAACAAATACTCATGCAGGGATTATTAGCCAGTTTGATGAGGAATTTGTGGCAAGCGGAAAGATAAGTTTAGAGGGAACATTTGCAGATTTAATATATCAACTTCAGAAAAACGCACCAAGCAAGGATTTTGCTTTAGATTATATCAAAAAAGCAGGGCAATTTTTACAAAAAGTGCAAGCGTTTAGAGCTCTTGAAGTAGAAAATGTGTAATATCTTTACTGACTTTTAAGTGGTTGGTTAACAATAGATAAATTAGTAAAATGAGTAATAAGACACCAAAATTAACAGTAGTAGGAGCGGGGCCTGGAGATCCAGACTTGATCACACTAAAGGCGATCAAAACGTTAGAGTCGGCAGATGTGGTGTTGTATGATGCTCTTATCAACGAGGAATTGCTAGAATATGCTCCCAATGCAGAAAAGATCTTTGTAGGTAAAAGAAAAGGATGCTACGCATATCAACAGGAACAGATTAATGAATTGATTGTTAGCAGAGCAAAAAACCATGGGCATGTAGTGAGACTAAAAGGAGGAGATCCATTCATTTTTGGTCGAGGAGCAGAGGAGATTGATTATGTACAGCAATTTGATATAGAAACCAATATGGTTCCGGGAATATCATCATCGTATGCCGTTCCAGCGTATCAAGGAATTCCATTAACAAAACGAGGTTCTTCAGAAAGTTTTTGGGTGATCACAGGAACAACAAAATCTCATAAGCTATCTCAAGATGTTTCTTTGGCAGCAAAATCAAATGCCACAGTGGTAATTTTAATGGGAATGAGCAAGTTAAGTGAAATAGTTAGTATCTTTGCAGCCGAAAATAAGCAAGACATTCCGGTAGCCATAATCCAAAATGGAACAACCAAAAATGAGAATTTTGGATTTGGAACCATTCAGACTATTGAGAAGGTAGTTTCAGAGAAAAAATTATCATCTCCTGCGATTATTGTAATCGGAGAAGTAGTGAATCAAAGAGTCAAACTAGCTTCGGTTTACAAAGAAGTTCAAGAAGAAATCGTATCTTGATAGTTCAGGATAGCTATAAAGATGGAAGAAAGAAATAATTTATATCCGGTTTTTTTGAAGGTTAAAAACCTCGAAATCCTGATCGTAGGAGGAGGAAATGTAGCAGAAGAAAAACTAACGTTCTTATTAAAATCCAGTCCTGATGCAAAGGTAACAATGGTATCCCCAATGTTTAGAGAAGATACTGTAATGTTAGCAAATAAGTTTGGGGTAGAGATGATTAATAAAAAGTATCACAAACGATTCTTGAAGAGAAAACATATCGTGATCGCTACTACTGATGTTCCTGAGGTCAATATACAAGTGTATAAAGATTGTAGGAAAAGAAGTAAACTGGTTAATGTAGCAGACAACCCACCATATTGTGATTTTTATATGGGTGGTATTGTAACCAAAGGTAATGTGAAAGTGGCAATTTCGACTAACGGAAAGTCACCCACAACAGCCAAACGACTACGTCAATTTTTTGAAGAAGTAATTCCTGAAAATATTGATGATTTAGTTAAAAATTTAAATGAGTATAGAAAAACAATAAAAGGTGATTTCGAAGAAAAAGTGGAGACACTCAATGAATTTACCAAAGGATTAATAGGAAAAAAAGAAGTTGAAAAATGATCAAGACTGATATTTTAATAATCGGAGCGGGGCCAACTGGTTTATTTACTGTTTTTGAAGCAGGATTGTTGAAGTTAAAAACCCATCTTATTGATGCCCTACCACAACCAGGAGGGCAGTGTTCAGAGATATATCCAAAAAAACCAATTTATGATATTCCCGGATTTCCAGAAATCCTTGCAGGACAGTTGGTAGATAATCTAATGGAGCAGATTAAACCTTTTAATCCAGGATTTACTTTAGGCGAAAGAGCTGAAACTATCGAAAAGCTAGAAGATGATACGTTTTTGGTAACAACCAATAAGGGAACACAGCATAATGCACCGGTAGTTGCTATTGCAGGAGGGTTAGGTTCTTTCGAACCTCGTAAACCACCTATTCCAAACATTATAGATTTTGAAGATAAAGGCGTAGCATACATTATCCGTGATCCAGAAGTATATAGAGATAAGCGTGTTGTAATTGCAGGAGGAGGGGATTCTGCCTTGGATTGGACAATTTTCCTGGCTGATGTTGCAAGTGAAGTAACTTTGGTTCATAGACGTAATGAATTCCGTGGAGCTTTGGATTCTGTAGAAAGAGTGGCAGAGTTGACAAAATTAGGTAAAGTGAATTTGATCACCGAAGCAGAGGTAAAAGAACTGAAGGGAGATGATCATGTAACTGCAGTTGGTATTAAGCATAAAACTCAAGGCGATATACAGGTAGATACAGATTATTTTATTCCGTTATTTGGTCTGTCACCAAAGCTAGGTCCAATAGGGAATTGGGGGCTAGAGATAGAAAAGAATGCTATTAAGGTTGATAATTCTTATGATTATCAGACAAATATACCTGGTATCTATGCTATCGGAGATGTGAATACTTACAAAGGAAAATTAAAACTGATTCTTTCTGGTTTTCATGAAGCGGCGATAATGTGTCAAAGCGCATATCAAAGAATCCATCCAGACAAGAAGTATGTTATGAAATATACTACCGTAGGAGGTGTAGAAGGATTTGATGGAACCAAAAAAGAAGCTAAAAAAGAGGTTGTAAAGGCTATCGTATAAGTTATTTAGAATATCAAAATGTCCTCGCAAATTATGCTGGTTACTTTCAGTATATTTGCGAGGATTTTTATAGCATTAAGGTAAAAAATATGTCAGACGTTACCATAAAAATAAAAGATAGAGAAGGAGTAGTACATGAAGTACAGGCGCCAACAGATATGGCCATGAACCTAATGGAGGTTTGTAAAGCTTATGAACTGCCTGTAGAAGGAACTTGTGGAGGTATGGCAATGTGCGCTTCTTGTCAATGTTATGTTTTATCAGATCATGAATTACCAGAAATGAGTCAAGATGAAGACCTAATGCTAGCTGAAGCTTTTTATGTTGAAGATAATAGTAGATTAGGATGTCAAATCCCAATCACTCCAGAATTAGACGGTTTAGAAGTTGAGCTCGCACCAGAATCGTAATTAGATTACTTTTCTAGGATCTTGATCATTTCTTTTTTAGGCTTTTTTATTCTAATAGTGATCTTTTTATATTCCCACCGTTTATCTTTTCTATTGGCAAGAATATCTAGCTTTCCTCTACCTTTAGAGCCTATAACGCCAACAGTAATCGCAACTGAATTATCATTATTAAGATATTGAACTTCTCCTTCAAGTAAACGGAAAAAATCATGAGGTAATAATTCACCCAATTTTTCTTTAACCCTATCGTTTTCGTTAGCTTTTTTTAATGCATTGTTTACAAGGTTTGGTTGCACAAAGACTGATCCATATCTAAAAGTAGTATTGCCTGTCATTAAAAAGAAGAAAGTTATACAGCAAAGTATAGCAGAAGTAGGAAGTAGCCATTTCCAATTTCTTCTCCACCAGTTTCTTTTAAGTATTGTCTCATTCATAATAAATAGTAATTTTTTAACTACTTTATTCTGGTTAATGACTTATGAACAAGCATTGTTGTTGCATAAATTTCATGATATTCATTATGCACAAAGGTGTTTTGTCCCCTTTGATTCTCCAAAACACCCCTTAATATAATAGGTTTTTACCTCTGTTTTTCATGATGATGAAGTGTTATTTTTAAAGACAAACTATAAAATCAAATATCATGAAAACAAAGGTATTCCCTTTAAAGTATTATTTGTCTACGTTGTTAGTAGGTTGTGTTTTGTTATTTACAAATTGCGAAAAAGAGCCATTTTTCGATGAAGAATTAAATCCATCAAAAACACAGCAGGAAGAACAGTTAACCAAAGCGCAAAAGGATTATTTGAAGGAAAAAGGAATTGATATTTCAGGTATTGATATCATAGGTATCGATTGGTGTTCAATTGTTCCAAATTTATCTGGGTATTACTACGCTAACGATGGAGGGCATTATTATGTTAGGCATATAGGTAATCAGGTATATTGGTTTGGAGAACACCCATCTGGTAGTTGGGCAAATGTTTTTAAAGGTACCATAGATGGGAAAATAATTACAGGAAGCTTCTATGACGTACCAAAGGGTAGGATAGCAGGAAGTGGAAGTTTAACACTGTCTGTAGGTTGTTTTGGAAGCGGGTTTACAAAATTGTCAGGAAATAATTTTGGAGGTTCTGTTTGGACAAAAACCACTCGACCAGCTTACTTGCCCCCTCCGCGACCAGCTGGATTTGGAATTGTAAATGATAGCAATAATATTACAGGTCGATGGGTTGGAGATGACGGTGGTATTTACTATATAAGACAGATAGGCAATATGGTCGTTTGGTTTGGAGAACGTAATTTTGTGAATGGCCGCCCTACATGGTCTAATGTTGCATGGGGAAGTCGTTTCTATACTCAATTATGGTTAGATTGGGTAGATGTGCCCAAAGGAAATGCAAATAGCAATGGGATTCTAAGAGGGTTTGTCGAAGGACCAAATTACATAACGTTAGGTCATAATACTGGAGGTTTTGGCGGTTCGCAGCTTTGGAGGTAATAAAAAAAGTTAAGTGAAAAGAGATTTCTTGAAAGAGGAATCTCTTTTTTGTTTAGCTTGAATTAATGATTTATGCAAAATATGCACAAAATAAGAGGTGTAAATAGTAATAATAAATTATAAGCTTCATATTTTGCATAAACCTTATATTTTATCGTATTGTTAAATTTAATTTGGATAAGAAACAGTTATACCATTACTTTGTACTCAGTTCATAAATTTATTTATAATGTTATCAAGAAAGGTGGAGGGAATAGACCCTATGAAGCCTTAGCAACCCTTTATCTGTTAAAGAAGGTGCTACATTCTATCCTGTTATTCTGGACTAGATAACGAAGACTCATAGCTTTGCTATATTTTTTCCATTACATTTCTTGATGCAAATATTATCTATCTCTTTTTAAAAGGGATGCTTTTTGTTGTTCTGGTATAGACCAGAATTCAAAATAATAGAGAATTGTTAAATGAAAGACATAAAGAAAATATTAGAAGAGAGAATTCTTGTTCTTGATGGGGCAATGGGGACTATGTTACAACGACATAAGTTTACTGAAGAAGATTTTAGGGGAGAACGGTTTAAAGATTGGCCTGTTTCTGTGCAGGGTAATAATGATTTATTAAGTATTACTCAGCCAGAAGCCATTAAAGAAGTACACCGCCTCTATTTTGAAGCAGGAGCAGATATTGTAGAAACCAATACCTTCTCTGGGACTAAAATTGCAATGGCAGATTATGAAATGGAAGATTTGGTATATGAATTAAATTACCAATCTGCTAAAATAGCCAAAGAAGTAGCAGATGAATTTACAAAAAAAGAACCGCATAAACCACGTTTTGTAGCTGGGTCAATTGGTCCCACAAATAGAACCGCAAGTATGTCTCCCGATGTAAATGATCCTGGATTTCGAGCGGTTTCTTTTGATGAATTAAGAGTGGCGTATAGACAACAAGTAGAAGCATTGATAGATGGTGGTTCTGATATTTTATTGGTAGAAACCATTTTTGATACTTTGAATGCTAAAGCGGCACTTTTTGCAATTGAAGAAGTAAAAGATGAAAGAAGTATAGAAATTCCAATTATGGTAAGCGGCACTATTACAGATGCTAGCGGTAGAACTCTTTCAGGTCAAACGGCAGAGGCTTTTTTGATATCTGTATCTCACATTCCTATGTTGTCTATTGGGTTTAATTGTGCTTTGGGAGCAAATCAATTAACACCTCATTTAGAAGTACTTTCAAAAAAGGCAACTTTTGCTACATCGGCACATCCTAATGCAGGATTACCGAATGCATTTGGGGAGTATGATGAAACACCAGAGCAGATGGCTGATCAAATTAAGGAATATATGGATAAAACCTTAGTAAATATTATTGGGGGTTGTTGTGGTACCACTCCAGAACATATTAAGGCAATTGCCGAGTTAGCAAAAAAATATAAACCAAGAGTAGTAGGGGTTCAAGTATAGAATATGAGTAAGGAAAGAAGAAAATATTTAAAACTTTCAGGTCTTGAACCGATGATTGTTTCAGCAGAAACTAATTTCATCAATGTTGGTGAACGTACAAATGTTGCAGGATCACGTAAATTCTTGCGTTTGGTTAAAGAAGAAAAGTTTGATGAAGCCCTGGATATCGCCAGACATCAGGTAGAAGGAGGGGCGCAGGTTATTGATATTAATATGGATGATGGCCTGATTGATGGTAAGGAAGCAATGGTAAGGTTTCTGAATCTTATTATGGCAGAACCTGATATTGCACGTGTTCCTATTATGATTGATAGTTCTAAATGGGAAATCATCGAGGCTGGATTGCAAGTAGTGCAAGGAAAATGTGTAGTAAATTCAATTAGTCTCAAAGAAGGAGAAGAAGAGTTCGTGAAGCATGCGAAATCAATAAAGAGATATGGTGCTGCAGTAATTGTTATGGCTTTTGATGAAGTAGGGCAGGCAGATAATTACGAAAGACGAATAGAGATATCTAAAAGATCTTATGATGTATTGGTGAATAAGGTTCAATTTCCTCCTGAAGATATCATTTTTGACCTTAATATTTTTCCGGTTGCTACCGGAATGGAAGAACACCGTAAGAATGCTATCGATTTTATAGAAGCTACACGATGGGTGAGAGAAAACTTGCCTCATTGTAGTGTAAGTGGAGGTGTGAGTAATGTTTCATTTTCTTTTAGAGGTAATAATAGGGTTCGTGAAGCAATGCATTCAGTTTTTCTATTTCATGCAATCAAGGCCGGGATGAATATGGGGATTGTAAATCCTGCAATGCTCGAAATATATGATGATATTCCTAAAGACCTATTAGAGCATGTAGAAGATGTAATCCTAGATAGAAGAGATGACGCTACCGAACGATTGTTAGATTTCGCAGAAACAGTTGTAGGTACTAGTAAAGAAAAAACAGTCGACCTTTCCTGGAGGGAAGAACCGCTGCAGAATAGAATTACAAGAGCTCTAGTAAAAGGAATCGATCAATACATAGTTGAAGATGTAGAAGAAGCTCGACAAAATGCAGATAAGCCTATCGAAGTTATTGAAGGAAATTTAATGACTGGAATGAATGTTGTTGGTGATCTTTTTGGGTCTGGTAAAATGTTCTTGCCCCAAGTAGTTAAATCTGCTAGAGTAATGAAAAAAGCAGTTGCATATCTACTTCCATATATCGAAGAAGAGAAAAGGAAAAATCCAAAAGAAGAGGAAGGAAATAACTCTAACGGGAGAATATTAATGGCTACCGTTAAAGGAGATGTACATGATATAGGTAAAAATATTGTTTCAGTAGTATTAGGCTGCAATAACTATGAAATTGTAGATCTGGGAGTAATGGTTCCTGCTGAAAAAATTATTCAGACTGCAATTGATGAACAAGTTGATATCATTGGACTTAGCGGTTTAATAACACCTTCTCTTGATGAAATGGTTTACCTGGCTAAAGAGATGGAACGTAAAAATTTTAATATTCCATTATTGATTGGTGGTGCTACTACATCCAAGGCACACACTGCTGTAAAAATTGATACACAATATAAAAATGCTGTAGTGCATGTTAATGATGCTTCTAGAGCAGTAACCGTTGTTGGGGATTTGTTGAATAAAAGAAGCAATCAAAAATACGTTGGTGATCTTAAAGAAGATTATGAAAAGTTTAGAGAAGGTTTTCTCAAAAGAACCAAGAAAAAAGAATACCTGAGTATAATTGAGGCTCGAAAAAATAAATATTCAATTAATTGGTCAACTTCTGAAATCAAGAAACCTAACCAGCTAGGAGTTCAAACTATACAAGAGTTTGATTTGAAAAAATTAGAACCTTTTATTGACTGGACACCATTTTTTAGATCATGGGATTTACATGGTAAATATCCTGCTATTCTAAATGATACAATAGTGGGAGAACAGGCTACTTCATTGTTTAAAGATGCTCGTGAATTATTACAAAAGGTTTTCGATGAAAAACTTTTAGAAGCTAAGGCCGTATATGGGCTGTTTGAAGCTAATACAATTAATGATGATGATATAGAAGTGAAATACGGGCACAATGAGAAGACTCAAGGTGTTGAGGAAAGAACTTTTAAATTTAGAACATTACGTCAGCAATTAAAGAAACATGCAGGTAAACCTAATTTTGCATTATCTGACTTTGTTGCGCCTAAAGACAGTGGGGTTCAGGATTATGTAGGGTGTTTTTGCGTCTCTACAGGATTTGGAACCAAAGAGCTGGCAGAGGCTTTTGAGGCTGATCATGATGACTATAATTCTATAATGATAAAAGCGCTCGCAGATCGATTGGCTGAAGCATTTGCAGAATATTTACATAAAAAAGTACGTAAAGAAGAATGGGGATATGCAAGTGAAGAACAACTTACTAATGAAGAATTAATCAAAGAATCTTATAAAGGAATTCGCCCGGCACCTGGATATCCTGCTTGCCCTGATCATCTCGAAAAGTTAACAATATGGGAATTACTTGATGTAAAGGAGCGAATAGGAGTGGAATTGACCGAAAGCCTGGCAATGTGGCCCGCTGCTTCGGTATCTGGATATTATTTTGGGAATCCAGACGCTAGATATTTTGGACTTGGGAAAATAAAAGAAGACCAAGTTAAAGATTTTGCCAAAAGAAAAAATTTGGATTTTGAGTATGCTAAAAAATGGCTGAATCCAAATCTGCTAGATAGTTAGCAGAATCCAGAAAACTTTAAGAGCTACAGCCAAGAACTATAAAATTAAAAATGAAAGTAACAGATCACATAAAAAAAGCAAAAGGAAAAACATTGTTTTCTTTTGAATTAATACCACCACAAAAGGGAAGAAGTATCCAGGAACTTTATAATAATATAGATCCGTTAATGGAGTTTAACCCTCCTTTTATAGATGTAACGACATCACGGGAAGAGTTCATATATATAGATCGCGAAGGATTACTAGATAAAAAATTAACTCGTATGCGGCCTGGTACTGTAGGGATATGTGCTTCTATAAAACATAAATATAATGTAGATACTATTCCGCATGTGCTTTGTGGAGGGTTTACCAAAGAAGAAACAGAATACTTATTGGTTGATTGTCATTATCTGGGAATAGATAATGTAATGGCACTACGAGGAGATGCAATGAAAGAAGAAAAGTATTTTACGCCCACAAATGGAGGTCACTGTTATGCCAATGAATTGGTAAAGCAAATTGTAAATATGAATAAAGGCCAATTTCTTCATGAAGTAATAGAAACCGATAATAAGTCTGATTTTTGCGTTGGAGTTGCCGGATACCCTGAAAAACACATGGAAGCTCCATCTATGGATTCAGATATACGAAGATTGAAGGAGAAAGTAGATGCAGGAGCTGATTATGTCGTTACTCAAATGTTTTTTGATAATAAAAGATATTTCAATTTTGTAGAAAAGGCAAAGGCAGCGGGTATAAATGTACCTATAATTCCAGGAATTAAACCTGTAGCTGTAAAAAGACATTTGCAACTATTGCCTCAGGTTTTTAAATTAGATATGCCTGATGAGCTAGTGCAAGCAGTAGAAAAATGTAAAACCAATGCCGCTGTTAGAGAGGTTGGGGTAGAATTTGCTATTCAACAATCCAAAGAACTAATGGATAATGGTGTTCCTGTTCTACATTATTATTCAATGGGGAAATCAGATAATATTAGAAAAATTGCATCGGCAATTTTCTAGGGGTAAAATACGTTTATTAGGTTATGCTTATAGATAAAGTTGGTTATTTTGTCATAATTACTACTTTTGCCGGATGATAAAAAGGATTAGCCTTATATTATTTTTTGTTTGCTATGGAGTTTTTTCCCAAATCGAATCCAAAGCATATTATTCTTTAGATGCTAATAATTTTTATGGCACTATCTTAAAGCATAATCCGGATATTTCTCATTTAATAACTGGTCATCCATCTGGGGTGATTCTTTCTTTTCAACGTAAAACCTTTGGAGATAAAGAATGGCAGAGATTGTATAATAACCCAGATTATGGGGTGTCTTTTATTTATCAAAATCTAGATAATGAATTTCTAGGTGAACATTTTGGGTTATTTGCGCATTATAATTTTTATTTTTTTAATCGCCTTTTAATGTTAAGAATAGGTCAAGGAGGCTCATATAATACCACTCCTTATGATGAAGACGATAATTTTAGAAATGTTGCTTATGGTACACATTTGACTAGTGCATCATATGCGTTGTTAAATTTCAAAAAGAAAAATATTTTGGGAGGAATAGGTCTAGAAGCTGGTCTGGGCGTAGTTCATTACTCTAACGGAAATGCTAAAGCACCAAATAAAAGTACCAATACATTGTTTTTGAATGCAGGACTTACCTATATGTTGGATCAGGATTTACCAAGTCGAATAGAAAAAGAAAAAGGATTAGCTAAAGGAGGAGAACCATTTGGTTACGGATTTATCTTTAGAAGTGGTATAAATGAAAGTGATGTGGTTGGATCAGGAAGATTCCCTTTTTATACTTTGGGGGCGTTTGTTGATAAGAGATTAAATAAAAAAAGTGCTATCCAATTAGGAGCAGAATTATTTTTCTCTAAAGCGCTAGAAAGGTATATAGATTTTAGATCTACAGGCGGGTTTAATGATGGTACAACTGGAGATGAAGATGCTAAACGTGTTGGGATGTATTTAGGGCATGAATTAAGAGTGAATAAAATTTCTGTACTTACGCAATTGGGGTATTATGTGTATTATCCATATGATTTTGAAGGTAAAACTTATCTTAGAGCTGGACTTCAATACTATTTCACTAAAAATGTGTTTGGGATATTTACGGTTAGATCGCATGCTGCAAAAGCAGAAGCTATGGAATTCTCAATAGGATATAGGTTATGAAAAAGCTGTACTACATAGCGCTAATAATTTCAATTTTAGGATGTGACTCTGAAAATGCTTCAGATTGCTTTCAGAGAACTGGAGATATTGTTAGAAATGAAATTGAAGTTCCTGATTTCACCAGAATTCTTGTAAATCCCAATGTAGAATTAATTCTTAAAGAGGGTGAAACTACTTCTGTAATAGTCGAAACGGGAGATAATTTGCTAAATGAAGTATCTGCAATTGTTGATGGCGATCGTCTTGTGTTAAATAATACAAATGATTGCGCTTTTTTTAGAGATTTTAATCAAACTAAAGTTTTTGTTACAGCTCCCAATATAACAGAGGTAAGAAGTGCTACTCAGTTTGATATTTCGTCAGTTGGGGTGCTAAAATATCCTAGTCTACGATTGTTGTCAGAAACTTTTTTTGAGGATACCGGAAATACTACTGGCACATTTAATTTAGAAATTGAGAATGAAAACATAGCAGTAATTGGAAATAATATTGCTTCATTTTTAATAAAAGGTAATACACAATCTTTAAGTGTTAATTTTGCTTCTGGTACGGGGCGATTTGAAGGAGCAGATCTGATTGCTCAAAATGTTCAGGTTTTTCATAGAGGAACAAATAAGATAATCATTAATCCAATAGAGTCAATTCGTGGTGAGATACGAAGCACGGGTGATGTAATTTCCCTAAATAGACCATCTACAATCGAGGTCGAAACTTTTTTTACTGGGGAATTAATATTTTTATAGAGAGTGGATCTTTTAATCATTCTTTAAAATGCCTATAACTAAAAGCTTTACGAGTTATTTAATATGGCATTTATATACTTGTAGTATTCTGCTTTGGCATTAGGGACAAGCATTCTTTATCGTTTTTATCAAATTGTATTTTCCATATAAAAGACACTCTATTTTTATATAAAAAAAGCGGGAAACACGTAAAAACATTGAGGCTTCATTTGAGTATGATGTCTTTAA
Organism: uncultured Aquimarina sp.; assembly: GCA_947500545.1. Classification (GTDB taxonomy): domain Bacteria; phylum Bacteroidota; class Bacteroidia; order Flavobacteriales; family Flavobacteriaceae; genus Aquimarina. The sequence goes on from CANMSO010000002.1 coordinate 531,166, forward strand.
TAATTCATAAATTTAAAAACCTCCTCGTCATAGGCATATTCTTAGTTTTAACCTTAAGAGTGAAATATGAAAAGTAAGCAAAAAGATAAAGTTGATGCGGTTTTAAATGAGCAGGAGAATTATTTAAAGAAAGAATTATATGATCTTATAAAAAAAGATAGCTGGTTGTTTGATTTCTTGCAGGAAGCTTCTTTGGATGGATTATGGTTCTGGGATTTAGATGCTCCTGAAAATGAATGGATGAATTCCAAATTTTGGACCACATTAGGATATGATCCAGATCAAATGCCTCATACCTCATCTTCCTGGCAGGATATTATATTTCCCGAAGACTTAAAAGATGTGTATGCTAACTTTGCAAAGCACTCTAAGGATCCTTCATATCCTTATGATCAAGTGGTGCGATATCGTCATAAATTAGGCCATACAGTTTGGATTCGTTGTCGAGGTATTATTCTAAGAGATGAACATGGGAAACCAAGGAAAATGCTTGGGGCTCATACCGATATTACCGACATCAAGAAAAAGGAAGAGGAACTTAGGTTGAACTCTGCCTTCTTTGAGCAAGTTATAGATGGAACGGATATGGGTACCTGGCAATGGAATGTAAAGACCGGAGAGGCAATTTTTAATGAACGCTGGGCCGAGATAATAGGGTATACATTAGAAGAATTAGAACCCATTTCTATTGACACTTGGATGAAGCATGCAGAACCTAAAGATTTAGAACGATCAAATAAATTACTTCAGGATCATTTTGCAGGAAAAACACCAGTTTACGAATGCGAAGCAAGGATGTTTCATAAGAATGGTAGTCACGTATGGGTGTTAGATAAGGGGAAAGTAGTAAGTTGGGATGAAGAGGGGAATCCTGAATGGGTAGTTGGGTCTCATCAAGAGATTACCGAACAAAAAAAATCTTATGAAAGGAACAGATTGTTTATACAACAAGCTCCAACTGCAATTGCAATGTTTGATGAGAAAATGAAGTATCTGGCGGCTTCTCAAGAATGGTTTAATGTATTCGACTTAAAAAATGAAGAAATAATAGGGAGAACTCATTATGATGTTTTGCCAAAAATTGCTAAGAAATGGAAAAAAAGCCATCAGCAATGCTTAAAAGGAAACGTGGTTAAAAATAGTGAGGAACGTATTGAAAAAACCAATGGTTCGATTCAGTGGTTGTCATGGGAGTTTAGACCATGGCTTACAGATGATAATAGAGTTGGAGGGATTATTATACATGCTTCAGATATTACCAAAATAAAACGAGAAGAAGAATTAAAGTCATTACTTGCCGTTGCCGAAGATCAAAATAAGAGACTCAGAAATTTTGCACATATAGTTTCTCATAATCTTAAATCTCACTCAGGGAATTTTGAAATGTTACTGGATTTATGGATTCAGGAAAACCCTGAAATTGAAAATGATGAGATTATACAGCTGTTTAAAACAGCGTCTGAAAACCTAGCAGAAACAATTGTGCATCTAAATGAAGTGGTTTTAATTAATACTTCTGTAAATGAAAATTTAGTAGGGTTGAATTTGAACGAGGCAATGAGCAAAGCTATAGAAAGTGTCTCTGCTATTGCCATTGAATCTGAAGTAGTAATATACAATTTGATACAGCCAGATGTATATGTTTTGGGTGTTTCAGCGTATTTAGATAGTATTTTACTTAATCTTATTACTAACGGAATCAAATATAGTGATAAGCAAAGAAATAGTTATATTTCACTAAGTACCCAGATAGAAGAGGATTTTGTGATACTTGAAGTGACTGATAATGGATTAGGAATTGACTTAAAAAAACATCGTTCTAAACTATTTGGGATGTATAAAACTTTTCATCATAATAAAGATGCAAGAGGTATCGGACTTTTTATTACAAAAAATCAAGTCGAAGCTATAGGAGGGCAAATTGAAGTGGAAAGTGAAGTCAATCAAGGCACTACTTTTAAAATCTATTTACAACATGAAAAAAATTGATATCGCCTGTGTTATTGATGATGATCCTATTTTCGTTTTTGGGATTAAAAAAATAATGGAACTCATAGACTTTTGTAAAAATCTCATGGTTTTCAGTGATGGAGAAGAGGCGTTGAATAATTTAAAAGCAATAATATCTGCAAATGAAAAATTACCAGATGTTATATTGCTGGATCTTAATATGCCAATACTTGACGGCTGGCAGTTTTTAGAAGAGTTTGTAAAAATTCCCTGCAAAAAGAAAATAATTATCTATATAGTGTCTTCATCTGTGGATCCCCAAGATGTATTAAGAGCTAAGTCCTTTGAATTAGTAAGTGACTATATTGTTAAACCAGTAACTGTTGAAAAACTTAAAGAAGTGTTGCGTGATCTTGGAAAAGTAGCCTAAAAAGTGAAGACTCTAAAATGTAATCTTTAAGAAGGATTGGTAAGCTCTCTAAATAAACTTTCAAGGTTTTTGTTCTTTCTTGATAATTGCAAGATTTTCAATTCGTTGTCATGAGCAAAATCAAAAACTATTGGGCGCATATCGATATTGGTATCAAAAGTAATTTCATAAACAAAACTATAGATGTTTTTTACCTCCTTTACATTGGGTAATTTCGATAAAAAGGCCTCTTCTACTCTATAATCAAATTCTACTTCAATAATTTGTTCTTTCTCATCTGTAAGAGTACCTAGGTTTTCGTCTGCTACAATTTTTCCTTTATTAATAATAATTACTCTATCACACATAGCTTCTACCTCTTGCATAATATGTGTAGAAAGAAAAACTGTTTTTTCTTTTCCAATTGATTTAATGAGCTCTCTAATTTCTACAAGTTGATTAGGATCTAATCCTGTAGTAGGCTCATCCAAAATTAGTACCTGTGGATCATGTAATAAAGCACAAGCTAATCCAACACGTTGTTTATATCCTTTAGAGAGTTGATTAATCTTTTTACCTGCCTCTGGTGTCAACCCTGTAAGTTGTATTACTTCTTCGATTCGGGATTTCGATACTTTATATACTTGTGCATTAAATAATAAATATTCTCGCACATACATTTCCTGATATAGTGGATTGTGCTCAGGAAGATATCCTACATTTTTTCTAACATCAATTGGTTGAGAGTTTGTGTCAAATCCATTTACTAAAGCTTTCCCCTCGTTAGGATGTAAATATGTGGTTAAGATTCTCATCATAGTAGATTTTCCAGCTCCATTAGGACCCAAAAAACCAACAATCTCACCTTGCTTTATTTCAAAAGAAATACTGTTTAACGCTTTTTGATCACTATATAATTTGGAAATATTTGAAACTGAAATTGACATGTGGGATTATTTTTATCAAAAATAGAAAATTATGTTTTTGTACTAACGGAGATAACGCAATATTATGATTGTTTTAGAAACTTGGAAACTAGGAATAAATAAAATCAAATATAAAACTCTGAAGTGTGCTTGATTTCCTTCAGTACAAAAGTGCTATTTAAGACCCCAATATTTTCAATTTTTGAAAGCTTTGTCTTTACAAAATCATGATATTCTTCCAGGCCTTTTGTATGAATTTTTAATATAAAATCTACTTGCCCAGCCATATGATAACATTCTTGTACTTCTTTTAGGTTTTGGATTTGTTCTTCAAACTTTTCTATAAAAGCTTCATTGTGATAACGCATAGAAACCTGACAAATAGTAGTTACTGATCGATCGATTAATTTTTTATCTAAGATAGCTACATACTTTTTAATAAAACCTTGTTTTTCAAGTCGTCGTATTCGTTCGTACACGGGTGACGAAGTGAGGTTAAGAATATTCGCGATCTCTTTAGCTGTTTTTTTAGAATCTTCCTGTAAAATCCTTAGAATCGTAATGTCGGTTTGGTCTAATTGTTCCATGATTGTCTCAAAAAAAATTACTTCTAAATCGAAGTAAAGTGCATTGTTTAAGTAAAAATAATGGAAATAAATTACATTTTAAGTAATTATCACTTAATTATGCATGAAATTCGAATATAAAATCCGCATTTCGTACTTTAGTGAGTAATTAATGCTTTTTGGTTAAACTAAATCGAATATGAAAACAGTGGTTTTAGTAATTGGTGCAAACGGTCAACTAGGATCCGTTTTAACATCATCTCTTCAGCAAAAGTTTGGAAGAGGTAATGTAATAGCATCTGATCTTAGAGATGATAAAGGTTTCAATGGGGTTTTTGAAGTTATTGATGCAACCGATGTGCAGAGAATACAGCAGGTAGTTACCCAGTATAATGTGACCCAGATTTATCATCTGGCGGCAATACTTTCTGCAAAAGGCGAAGAAACTCCGCTGCAGACTTGGGATATTAATATGAAGACATTATTCAATGTTCTGGAAATTTCTAGAAAAAATAATATTGAAAAAGTGTTTTTTCCTAGTTCAATTGCTGTTTTTGGAGAAGGCGCTTCTTTGCATGAAACGCCAAATGATGCATATTTAGATCCTTCTACAGTTTATGGAATCAGTAAAGCTGCAGGTGAGAATTGGGCACAGTATTATTTTCTTCGATATGGGTTAGACGTTAGATCTATTCGATATCCGGGAGTAATAGGATATCAATCTTTACCTGGTGGAGGTACTACAGACTATGCTGTAGATATATATCACAAAGCTGTTCTTAAAGAAGAGTTTGATTGTTTTCTTAAAGAAGATACTACGCTTCCCATGATTTTTATGGACGATGTAATCAGAGCTACGCTTGAATTGATGGAGGCACCTAAAGAGAATATCAAAATCCGTACTTCCTATAATATTGCAGGAATTAGCTTTTCTCCTGCCGAAGTTGTATCTGAAATTCGTAAATTATATCCTGATTTTAAAGTAAATTATCGCCCTGATTTTAGACAGGAAATAGCTTCAAGTTGGCCCAAATCAATTGATGATTCTGCGGCCTCAAGTGATTGGGGCTGGAAACCCGAATATGACCTTGAATCTATTACAACTACTATGGTTCAAAAACTAAAAGAAAAATATAAAACCGGATCCAAAAACTTGGAGGCTCTAATGCTATAATTATTATCGAACTTGGTCTGCCAAGGAAAGTTCAAACAGGATGAAAAAATAAAGAATATAAAACTTATAAGATATGTTTTCCAATACCAGAGAGGATTTACAAAGAGAACTTGATGAAATAAAAACTGCAGGTCTATATAAATCAGAACGTATTATAACAACTCCGCAAGGAGCAGAAATAAATACCACAAAAAATACACATGTATTAAACTTTTGTGCAAATAATTATTTAGGACTTTCTTCACATCCAGAAGTTATTGAAGCCGGTAAAAAAGCTATTGATTCTCATGGTTATGGATTGTCGTCTGTACGATTTATTTGTGGTACTCAAGATATTCATAAGGAGCTCGAGAGAAAGACAGCAGAATTTTTAGGAATGGAAGATTGTATTCTGTATGCCGCGGCGTTTGATGCCAATGGTGGAGTATTTGAACCTATTTTGGGCCCGGAAGATGCTATTATATCTGATGCTTTAAATCATGCTTCTATAATAGACGGAATCCGTTTATGCAAAGCAAAACGTTTTAGATATGAGCACAATAATATGGTTGATCTTGAAAAGCAATTAAAAGATGCTAGTGGGTCTCGAAGAATATTAATTGTGACTGATGGTTCTTTTTCTATGGATGGTACTATTGCACAATTAGATAAGATATGCGATTTAGCAGACAAGTACGAAGCAATGGTTATGATAGATGAATGTCATTCTACAGGGTTTTTGGGTAAAACAGGTCGAGGCACTCATGAGTATCGAGATGTTATGGGACGCATAGATATTATTACAGGAACTTATGGCAAAGCACTTGGTGGAGCTTCAGGTGGCTTTACGGCGGCTAGAAAAGAAATTGTAGAAATGTTAAGACAACGTTCAAGACCTTATTTGTTTTCCAACACTGTGGCACCGTCAATTGTTGGGGCATCAATTAAGGTACTGGATTTATTGAGCTCTTCAACTAAGCTTCGAGATAAGTTAGAAGGTAATACAAAGTATTTTAGATCAGAAATGACAAAGGCTGGATTTGATATTATTGCAGGTGACCATCCAATTGTACCGGTAATGTTATATGAAGCAAAACTTGCTCAGGAATTCGCTTCTAAGTTGTTGGACGAGGGGATTTATGTGATCGGGTTTTTCTATCCGGTTGTACCAAAAGGTAAGGCGCGAATTAGAGTTCAGATTTCAGCCGGGCACGACCATCATCACCTTGAAAAAGCTGTTAAAGCCTTTACTAAAATTGGTAAAGAACTGGGAGTGATATAAATACGAACGTTTGTTAGTGTTTAAAAAGATAGAAGATTATTAAAGTATATGTGCTTTTGTTTAATTAACCTTAATGATACTTTATAATTATTTAGGATTTGATGATAATGGCTTGAAACAAATGAAAAAAATGGAAAAATATTTTTAATAGAGATAGTTTTACCTAATTTAGCAATGTAATTTTATAGGACAATGAACAATATATTTACTTGGAACCGATTTTATTTTTTCTTCTTTTATTTTAAAAGTAGGAACGGGGTTACTATGTAAGTATTAGTTAAAATATATAGTTTGAATCCCGATGAAAATCGGGATTTTTTTTTGATAAGAAAATTTGGAGCATTTGAGGAAAAAAGTAGCCATACAAGGAGTAAAAGGATCATACCATCACGGAGTTGCAAAAGCATATTTTGGAGATGAGATTGAAGTTGATGAATGTATGTCATTTCAGGAGTTGGTGCACAGTCTAGAGAATAAGAAAAGTACCGATGCAGTAATGGCAATCGAAAATTCTATTGCAGGATCTATTATTCCTAACTATGCATATATAGATGAACATAATATTACAATAAGTGGCGAGTATTTTTTGCCAATACATCATTGTTTAATGGCTTTGAGTGGTCAGAAAGTTTCAGATATCAAAGAGGTGTATTCTCATCCCATGGCACTACTACAATGTAAAGAATTTTTTAGATCTCAGCCGCATATAAAGCTCGTTGAAGATGCAGATACTGCAGATGTTGCTAAAAGAATTCAAGAGCAACAATTAAAAGGAATAGCCGCTGTAGCTGGTGAAACCGCAGCAAATATATATGGGCTGGAAATTCTGGCTGAAGAGATACAGACTATAAAATCAAATAGTACTCGTTTTTTTATTTTAAATACAAGAGAGGAGTTAGAAGTAGGTAAGGAGGAAATCAACAAAGCATCATTGAAATTTCTAACAGATCATAAAAGAGGCAGTTTAGCAACGGTTTTGAATGTAATGAGTGATTGTAATTTGAATTTGACTAAAATTCAGTCGTTACCATTAATTGATAAGCCTTGGAAGTATTCATTCTTTGTGGATGTCACATTTGAAGATTACAAGGATTATGAAAAAGCAATGTCTATTTTAAAAATAATGGCCCTAGAATTAAAAGTATTAGGAGAATATAAAAATCAGAACGGATGAGCATTCAGACAGCGAAAAGATTAGAGACGGTTGAAGAATATTATTTCTCTAAAAAGTTGAGAGAGGTAAGAGGGCTTGTGGCTTCTGGGAGACCTGTTCTAAATATGGCAATAGGAAGCCCTGACTTGGATCCTCCGAAAGAAGTGTTGCAGGCTATTCAAGATGCAGTGGTTGTAAATGGAGCACATAAATACCAAAGTTACCAAGGGCTGCCAGAATTGCGTAAAGCAATTGCAGATTTTTATGAAAGCAAATATAAAGTAACACTAAATCTCGAAAATGAAATCCTGCCACTAATGGGGTCTAAAGAGGGTATAATGCATATTTCATTGGCATACCTTAATCCTGGAGACGAGGTATTGATTCCTAATCCTGGGTATCCTACATATACTTCTGTAACCAAATTGGTTGGAGCTACTCCGGTTTTTTATGACTTAAAAGAAGAAAATGGATGGGAACCCGATTTTCATAGCCTTTCAAAAAGAGATTTAAGTAAGGTAAAAATAATGTGGGTTAATTACCCTCATATGCCTACTGGAGCTTCAGGAAATGTAGAGCTGTTTAAAAAACTAGTTGATTTTGCCAAAAAACATAGCATCCTATTGGTTAAGGATAATCCATACAGTTTTGTTCTAAATGATAGTCCATTAAGTATTTTGTCAATAGAAGGAGCAAAAGAAGTAGCTTTAGAATTAAACTCTTTAAGTAAAACGTTCAATATGGCTGGCTGGCGTGTAGGTATGGTGAGCGGTAGCGCCAATAAAATTGATGCTGTTTTAAAAGTAAAGAGTAATATGGATAGTGGTATGTTTCAAGGAATACAAAAAGGTGCAATTGCAGCGCTAAGGATTTCAAATGATTGGTACGATAAAATGAACACTATTTATAAAAGCAGAAGAGAATTAATTTGGCAATTAGCAGAGCTTTTAGGCTGTACGTTTGATAGAGAGGCTAAAGGGATGTTTGTTTGGGCAAAATTACCAAGTGGTATAAATGCAGTAACGTTTATTGATAATATTCTATATCAGAATGATATATTCATCGCTCCTGGTGATATCTTCGGAAGCAATGGGAAAGGATTCATACGGTTTTCGCTTTGTGTAACCCAAGAAAATATTAAAGAAGCTATAAAAAGATTACAAGTAAAAGCATGAAAGTATTCGTAATTGGAACAGGATTGATAGGTGGCTCTTTTGCTATAGATATTAAAGCAGCTTTTAATGAGGCAGAAGTGTATGGCCTTGATAAAAGCGAAGAGAATCTTGATAAGGCTTTGGATTTGGGGTTCATAGATTATAAATCTAATATAGAAAACATAAATACGGCAGATGTCGTTATTGTTGCTATTCCGGTAGATACAACCGTAGATTTATTGCCGATTATTTTAGATAAAATCAATGATGATTGTTTGGTTTTTGATGTAGGCTCTACTAAAGAGAAGTTATGTAATACTGTTTCTGGTCATATAAGGCGTAGAAATTACCTAGCTGTGCATCCTATTGCGGGAACAGAATTTTCTGGCCCTCAGGCTGCTATAGCAAATTTATATAGAGGCAAAACGAATATAGTTTGCGAAGTAGAGAAAACCGCTTTTAAGTTGCAAGAGAGAGGTATGGAGATTTTTTCCAGATTAGGGATGCGTATTCGTTATATGGATCCGATATCACATGATAAACATATAGCCTATGTCTCACATCTTTCACATATCAGTTCGTTTATGCTTGGTAAAACGGTGATAGAAAAAGAGAAGAACGAAAGAGATATTTTTGATATGGCGGGTAGTGGTTTTGCATCAACCGTTCGATTGGCAAAGAGTTCACCAGCTATGTGGACTCCAATTTTTAGACAGAATAAAGAAAATGTTATAGAAACGCTAGAAGAGTATATTGCTAACCTTACTCAGTTTAAGGAACTGATAGAAAACGATAATTTTAAGGCAATATACAATGAAATGGAAGACACAAATCATATAAAAATAATCCTTAAAGGGATTTCATAGTAAGAACGGTAATAAAGTATAGATAATAACAACGAAGAATAAAAATCAATATGGAAAATAAAAAAGAACTTAGAAACTGGTTAGATGATTATAATTTAGATCATCCTTTGGTAATAGGAGGACCATGTAGTGCTGAAACTGAAGATCAAGTGTTGAAAATTGCGCATCAACTTAAGGATTCAGATGCTACAGTATTAAGAGCAGGTATTTGGAAACCAAGAACTAGACCAGGTAATTTTGAAGGGGTTGGTGCTTTAGGTTTAAAATGGCTACAAAGAGCAAAAGAAGAAACCGGGTTAAAAATTGCCACAGAAGTGGCAAATCCATATCATGTTGAGTTAGCTTTGGAGCATGGAGTAGATGTTTTATGGATTGGTGCCAGAAGTACAGTGTCACCATTTATCGTTCAGGATATAGCAGAAGCTTGTAAAGGAATTGATAATCCGGTATTGATTAAAAACCCTATTAATCCAGATCTTTCGCTTTGGTTGGGTGCTGTAGAGCGCTTCTATACCTGTGATGTTAAAAATCTGGGGGTTATCCACAGAGGTTTTTCGACATATGAAAAAACAAAATATCGAAATATTCCAGAATGGCAAATTCCAATCGATTTGCAAAACCGTTTTCCTGATTTGCCATTGATCTTAGATCCATCTCATATTGCCGGAAATAGAGAGTTGATTTTTGACCTCTCACAAACTGCTTTGGATCTTAATTTTGATGGATTGATTGTAGAAACTCATTATGATCCGGATAATGCATGGAGTGATGCTAAACAACAGATTACACCAGATACATTAATTCAGCATATGAAAGATTTAAAAATCCGTAAAGAAATTGGCGTTGATGAAGCGTATCAAAAAGCATTGGGTGAACTTCGTGCCAAAATTGATATAGCAGATAATCAACTACTTGAAGTTTTGTCAAAAAGAATGAAAATTTCTGATGAAATAGGAAAAGTGAAAGCCAAGCAAAATGTTGCCATTCTTCAGTCTAAACGCTGGAATGAGATATTAGGTAAAATGATTCTCGAAGGAGAGGAAAAAGGACTAAGCGAAGAGTTTATGCTTAGGATTTATAAAGCAATCCATCAAGAATCTATTAATCATCAGAAAAAAGTGGCAAGGTCTTAAAAAATGCAAGAGATTTATTCGCATCTTTGCGCTTATGACAGGCACAGTATATAAATCTACCGGAAGCTGGTATACCGTAAAAACTGAAGACGGTAAGGTATACGAGTGTCGTATTAAAGGTAAGTTTAGAATACAAGGAATAAAAAGTACCAACCCTGTATCAGTTGGAGACAAAGTAGATTTTAAGCTAGAGACTAATAATGACCAGGAAACTGGTGTTATTGAAAATATTAGAGAGCGTCAGAATTATATCATTAGAAAATCTGTAAACCTATCAAAACAAACCCACATCATTGCTTCAAACATTGATGTGGTTTTTTTATTAGTAACGCTAAACAACCCTACTACTTTTACAACATTCATTGATCGTTTTTTGGTTACTGCAGAAGCTTACGGAATTAAAGCTGTACTGCTTTTTAATAAAATTGATACCTATAATGAAGATGAACTGGTCGAGATTAAGTATCTGGCTGCGTTATATAGAAAAATCGGTTATGAATGTATAGGGATTTCTGCCAAAACCGGGAAAAATGTTGATAAGGTAAAGGACCTTATGAAAGGTAAAGTAAGTATGTTTTCTGGTCATAGTGGTGTTGGTAAATCCACTTTGGTTAACCTAATCGAGCCTAATTTAGCTTTAAAAACTGCAGAAATAAGTGATCAACATCAACAAGGACAACATACTACAACATTTGCAGAGATGTTTGATCTAAGTTTTGATGCCAAAATAATTGATACTCCTGGAATAAAAGGCTTTGGTATAGTTGATATGGACAAAGAAGAACTAGGAGATTATTTTCCTGAGTTTTTTGAGCTGAAATCACAATGCAAGTTCAATAACTGTATGCATATTAATGAACCTAAATGTGCAGTAAAAGAAGCTTTGGATAACGAAGAAGTGGCGTGGTCAAGATATAAGAGCTATTTGCAGATACTAGAAGGAGAAGAAGAACACTACAGAAAAAATATTTACGATAATGAAGATTAGCTTCCAAAATAAATCGATAGCTGGTTCCTATACATTGTCAATTGAATAGATAATATTTTTAAAAAACTTTTTTCAGTTCCGAAAAATGAAACTCAAGAATAGTAAACTTGCATCGTAAAACAATTAATGAATAAATGAGAGCGGTAATTCAAAGAGTTTCGGAAGCTTCTGTCACCATTGATAGTAAGGTTGTCTCAAGTATTAAGGACGGGTTATTAATTCTAATAGGCATTGAAGAAAACGATGATCAGACCGACATCGAGTGGTTGTCAAGAAAAATAATACACTTAAGGATATTTGAAGATGATAATGGAGTAATGAATAAAAGTATATTAGATATAAATGGTGAAGCTATTATTGTAAGCCAATTTACACTTCATGCAAGTACAAAAAAAGGAAATAGGCCAAGTTATCTGAAAGCAGCAAAACCTGATATAGCGATCCCGTTATACGAAGGTTTTGTCGAACAGTTTAAAAAGGATTTTGGAAAAGAAGTTGGAACTGGTATATTTGCTGCCGATATGAAAATATCATTGCTTAATGATGGACCAGTAACCATAATTGTGGACACAAAAAGTAAAGAATAACCTACCCCCAGAATAAAATTAAGATATGCAAAAAAGATCACTACAAGCTCTTGTGGTTGTCATGTTATTGACTTTTGTAAAAGTTTCTGCACAGGACGACAACATCAATTTACAAACTTCGCTTATTGATTCTACACTTACAAAAGATGCTAATGCAGTTTTAAGGTCAGAAGAGATTATCATCGAAATCAACTCGATAAGCTCTGTTACCGTAAAGACTAAAAGAATAGTTACCGTTTTAAATAAGTATGGAAAGGGATATGCGGATTCCTATGAGCGATATAGCCCATCTATAAAAATAAAAAAGCTAGAGGCTATTGTTTATGATGCTTCGGGTAAAGAGATAAAGAAGTATAGAAAGAAAGATTTTAGGGATAGAAGTGTTTATGATGGGATCTCATTAATGAATGATGATCGAATAAAGTATTTTGAATATACCCCTATTGGATACCCATATACCTTAGCTTTTGAAAGTGAGGTTGAAAAGTCCTCAACTGCATTTATACAATCTTGGAATCCAGTTCTGGCCTACAAACTTGGGGTTCAAAAATCCTTTTATAAAATTCGTAACCCTAATGTAATTCCGTTAAGGATTAAAGAAACAAATTTTGAAAATTATGCTATAGAAAAGAACAAAACCAATCAAGAAATTTCGTATTTAATTTCAAATGTTCCAGCTATACTTTCAGAAGCAAGAAGTCCATCTTATGCAGATATGGTTCCTAAGGTGAAAGTTGCATTAAGTACTTTTTCCCTCGAAGGAGTTAAAGGCGCAGCAACAGACTGGAAATCCTTTGGCAAATGGCAATATGATAAACTTTTAACCGGTAGGGGGCAATTACCTCCAGAAACTATAAAAGCAGTAACCGAGTTAACAGCCAAAGCGAGTACCAATAAAGAAAAGGCAAAGTTAATTTATGAATATGTGCAAAATAAGACGAGATATATAAGTGTACAGCTAGGGATTGGAGGATGGATGCCTTTTTTAGCAAGTGACGTTGATAGATTGGGCTATGGGGATTGTAAAGCACTTACAAATTATACTAAGGCATTACTAGAGACTCAGGGCATTCCTTCATATTATACCATTGTTTATGCTAAAGAAAGAAGAGATATTGATGAAGAGTTTGCTTCAATGCAAGGAAATCATGCAATATTAAATATTCCAGATGGAGAAGAAGATATATGGTTAGAGTGCACTAGTCAAACAACCCCTTTTAATTTTATAGGTGACTTCACAGATAATAGAAATGTGCTTGTTGTTACACCAGAAGGCGGCGAGATTAAAAGAACGAAAAAATATGAGCCAGAGGAAAATAAGCTTCAGACCATCGCTATAGTAAAACTAAGTGCCGATAAATCTATGGTTGCCGATATCAAAAGAGAATCAGAAGGGTTGGAGTATGATTGGAATTATAATATTCAATATCAAGAATCAAAAGACCAAAAACTACACTATAAAGAGCATTGGGATTACATTAATAATCTAGAGGTAAATACTATAAAGCTTAAAGATGACAAGGATGTTGTTGTGTTTACTGAAGATCTAAGGGTTTCTTGTGCCTCTTATATGAAAAAAGCAGGAAGTCGTTTATTGGTTACTCCTAATCTTTTTAGTCGTGACCAGAGTAACCTGCCTAAATATGAGAATAGACAAACGCCTTTGGTAATATCACGCGGTTATGTAAACACAGATGAGTACATTATTAATATCCCGCAAGGATACACGATCAATAATTTACCAGAAAAAAAATCTATCGAAACCGAATTTGGGAATTACACTTATGAATTGGAAAAAGTGAATGAATCACAAATCCTGTTCAAAAGATTTGTGAAAATGATTGACGGTACTTTTCCAAAAGAAAAATATGAAGAGTATAGACAATTCAGAAGCAAAATTAAAAAAATAGACCAATCAAAGATAGTCCTAAAACAACTATAAAAACTAACCAATAATTAGAATGAAAAATTTAAATAAACTGATATTATTAGGCGTTGTTCTAATGATATCAACAACTAGTCTTGCGCAAGAATATAAATTCGGAAAAGTATCAAAAGAAGAATTGCTTGAAAAAGCATATCCGCAAGATAGTAGTGCCAATGCCGCTGTGCTATATGAAAAAAGAAAAGTGTATTTTGATTATAATCAATCCTTTGGGTTCAGGGTTATTACTGAAGTTCATAAGAGAGTGAAGTTTTATAACAAGAATGGGTTTAATTATGCAAGTGAACAGGTGTTTTTGTATAAAATACCGGCTGCAGAAGAGAAGGTAAATAGTATAAAAGGAATTACCTATAACTTGGTTGATGGTAAGGTTATTGAAACGAAACTCAAGAAAGAAGGGGTTTTCAGGAATGAACATTCAGAGAATTATAACCAGATAAAATTTACAATGCCTACGGTAAAGGAAGGGTCTGTAGTAGAATTTAAATACAAAATTGAGTCGCCATTTGTTCATAATATCGATAAAATTTATTTGCAACAAGATATCCCAATAAAAAAAATAGATATTAAAGTTGCTACGCCAGAATATTATAATTTCAAGAAATTCACAACAGGATATTTGCCTATTAACCTAAAAGAATCGAAGGGTAATGGAAAGATGAATTACAACGTAAAGGCAAGAAACAAATCTGTTACTCAACAAGGCAACACAAAATTTTATACAGGTGGTATAGATTATAAGGTGAATACTTATGTTGTCAATTCTTCTAATATACCAGCTTTTAAAAGAGAACCGTATTCTGGTAATCCAGATAACTATCGATCATCAATAGTATTTGAGTTAGAGTTTGAGAAATTTCCAAATCGCCCTCTAAAAACTTATACTAGTTCCTGGGATGCAGTAGCTAAATCTATTTTTGATCACCCAAGATTTGGGAATGAACTAAAGAAGAATGGATATTATCAACAAGATGTTGATCAATTGTTAGAGGGAATAACGGATCCAATGCAAAAAACAATCTTGATTTATGATTTTGTAAAGAAAAAAATGGCCTGGAATAATTGGTATTCTAGACTTACCGCAGGAGGAGTGAAAAAGGCATACAAAGAAGGTGTAGGTAATGTTGCAGAGATTAACATCATGCTAACATCAATGTTGCAATATGCAGGTATCAGCGCAAAGCCTGTATTAGTAAGTTCTACTAATAAAACAATCTCTTTATTTCCAACTTTAAAGGGTTTTGATTATGTGGTTTCAAGAGTCAAAGTAGGAGATAATATAATATATCTGGATGCCACAGACAAGTATGGAGAGCCTAATGTTCTGCCTAGCCGAGTTATTCATGGATCGGGAAGAGTAATCGCCGAAAATGGAACTTCTCAATTGATAAATTTTAGACCAAATCATTTGTCTAGAATTCATAGTTCTGTCTTGTGTGAAATAGATGCTGATGGCTTGATTAAAGGAAAACAAAGTACGAATAGATCATCTTATCTGGCTCATAATTTTAGAGTACGACATGCTGCAAAAAAGCAGGAAGAACAGATTGAACGAGTAACTGAAAGTTATGGGGTTGCAACTCTTAATGAATATGAGCTAAAAGGAGTTAATGATATAGGGAAATCAATTAGTGAGCGTTTCGAATTTACAGTAAACGACGAGGTTGAGGTTATCGATAATGAAATGTTTTTTTCTCCCTTATTGTTCTTAAAGAATGAAGAAAATATCTTTAAATCAAATGAGCGTAAATACCCAGTTGATTATGGATATGGATATTCAAGTAGTATGATGGTAAGTGTAAAAATACCAGAAGGGTATGAAATATCTGAAATTCCTGAAGGTTCTGCTTTTAAACTACCAGAAAATATGGGTAGCTTTGTATATAGATCAAGTGTGATGGGTAATACTATTCAAGTATCAATTACAGAAACATTGAATACACCTTTCATTCCTGCAGATTATTATCCGGTATTAAAGCAATTTTACAATCAGATAATTCAAAAGGAAAGCGATCAGGTAGTTTTAAAGAAAATATAATTATGAATATTCAGAACGCACAAGAAGCTGTTGATAATTGGATAAAAAATCACGGAGTAAGATATTTTAATGAACTCACAAACATGGCGCAACTTACCGAAGAAGTAGGAGAGGTTGCAAGAATTATAGCAAGACGCTATGGTGAACAAAGTGAGAAAGAAAGTGATAAAAATAAAGATCTTGGAGAGGAGCTAGCCGATGTTTTATTTGTAGTTTTATGCCTGGCCAATCAAACAGGAGTTGACTTGCAAGAAGCTTTTGATAAAAAGCTGGATATAAAAACGAAAAGAGATCATGATCGTCACCATAATAATGAAAAATTAAAGTAATGTTTACGGCGATAATTTCCTCCAAAAAGTACTGGATTACGGTTGTTGTATTAGCATTGGGCTTCATAGTTGTGTTTAGTATTATAGAGCATATAATGCAGAATGGCGGAATAGATCTGGATACTTTTCTTAATGAGAAAATCAATGAAGGTCGATGGTTGAGGTATTTTATTTCTCGAATTGCAGGTGGACTGGCATACGGAATGATAATGGGGTATTATTTAGAATTAAGAAAACGAATATCAAAACGATAAAATGAATCTGAAATTACAGGAGGTTTCGACTATAGAAAATAAAACCTTACAAATTACGGGATCTAAAAGTGAAACTAATAGATTACTTATTCTACAGGCGCTGTATCCTAATATAACTATAGAAAATATATCCAATAGCGATGACTCTAACCTCATGCAAAAAGCATTGGCTAGTGACGAAGTTGTCGTTGATATTCATCACGCGGGTACGGCAATGCGTTTTCTTACTGCGTTTTTTGCCGTTCAAGAAGGTAGAGAAACTGTTCTTACTGGGAGTAAAAGAATGCAAGAGCGACCGGTAAAGATATTGGTTGAAGCTTTGCAGCAGCTTGGTTGCGAGATAAGTTACGAAAAGGAAATAGGGTATCCTCCAATACGCATGCTAGGAAAACGACCTGCTTCTAATAAAGTCTCACTAAAAGCAAATGTAAGTAGTCAGTATATTTCTGCATTAATGCTTATTGCTTCATCATTGCCAGAAGGTTTAGTGATTTCATTAGAAGGGAAAGTAACATCAGTTCCTTATATAAATATGACACTAAGTTTATTAAGTGATGTAGGCATAAATGGAACGTTTGAAGATAATGTAATAACTATCCCTAAGTGCAAAGAGGTTCATGATAGAAAAGTAGTGGTAGAGTCGGATTGGAGTTCTGCTTCCTATTTTTACAGCTTGGTAGCCCTGTCAAATGATGATGCGTCTGTAACCATCGGAAGCTATAAAAAAGAGAGCTATCAAGGTGATTCATCATTAGCTGAAATATATAAGTATTTGGGTGTAGAGACAGTGTTTGATCAAAATACAATTACCTTAAAGAAAATGTCTGGCTCTGTACATAGACTGCCAGAAAAGTTGGATTTATCAAATTCTCCTGATATCGCTCAGACCATTGCAGTGACCTGTTTTGGATTAGGAATTGAATGTTATTTGACTGGGCTTCATACCTTAAAAATAAAGGAGACGGATAGATTGGAAGCCTTAAAAACTGAAATTGAAAAATTAGGAGGTAATGTTATAATTACAGAAGACACACTTCAACTGGCACCTGCATCATTAATCAAAACAGATGTTTCAATTGCCACCTACAATGACCATCGTATGGCTATGGCATTTGCACCGTTGGCGCTTAGAACTTCGTTGCAGATAGAAGATGCTAATGTCGTTTCTAAATCATACCCAGATTTTTGGGTTGATTTAAAGAAATTGGGGCTTAAAATCTTATAATTTTTAAATATATCTCAATTTACTTGACAACCCCTATTACGAGATCGTATATTTGCACCTTTAAAAAAACAAACACGAATGAAGTTATCACATTTCAACTTTGACCTTCCTCAAGACTTATTGGCTGAGTACCCTGCAGAAAACAGAGACGAGGCGCGTCTAATGGTTCTTAATAGAAAGGATCAAACTATAGAACATAAAATGTTCAAAGACCTTATAGATTATTTTGATCCCAATGATGTAATGGTGGTTAATAATACTAAGGTTTTTCCTGCTAGATTATATGGAAATAAAGAGAAAACAGGTGCAAGAATTGAAGTGTTCTTACTACGTGAATTGAATTCTGAAACACGTCTTTGGGATGTTCTTGTAGATCCTGCAAGGAAAATACGTATTGGAAATAAGCTTTATTTTGGGGATGATGAAAGTTTGGTGGCAGAGGTAATTGATAATACTACATCAAGAGGTCGAACCCTACGTTTCTTATATGATGGATCATATGATGAGTTTAGACAGAAACTTACTGACTTAGGAGAAACTCCGCTGCCTAAATATATAAAGAGAGATGCAGAACCAGAAGATGAAGAAAGATACCAAACTATATATGCTAAAAATGAAGGTGCAGTCGCTGCCCCTACAGCTGGACTTCACTTTTCTAAACATTTAATGAAACGTTTAGAGATTAAAGGAGTAGACTTTGCAGAAGTTACACTTCATGTTGGACTGGGAACCTTTAATCCTGTTGAGGTTGAAGATTTATCCAAGCATAAAATGGATAGTGAAGAAGCATACATTACTGCTCAGGCAACAGATGTTATTAATAACGGAATTGCTAATAAAAGAAAGATTTGTGCAGTAGGAACAACAGTAATGAGAGCTTTAGAAAGTTCAGTTTCGTCAGAAAGAAAATTAAATGAATTTAGAGGATGGACTAATAAGTTTATTTTTCCTCCTTATGATTTCAGTATTGCTAATTGTATGATAACAAACTTTCATACACCAAAATCTACTTTATTAATGATGGTTTCAGCTTTTGCAGGTCATGATTTTATTAAAGAAGCATATGAAGAAGCAGTAAAAGAGAAATATAAATTCTACTCTTATGGTGATGCAATGCTAATTATCTAGATGTAAAAGCCAAATAATTATTAAAAACCTTATTTAACTACTTGTTAGATGAGGTTTTTTTTTATATTTCTAAAAATTAAGGTGTTATGTTGTTTTTTTTTCAAAAAAAGTAGTATTTTCGCCCACTCAAAAAAAATACGGTTTTACCGTAATTACGCTTATAGTGTAGTACATCGATAAATATTGTTTTTTGTCGAAAAAAATATGTTGAATAATGCATATAAATGTACTTTTTATGAAATTGGAACGTTTTTTGTAAAGTCCAAATTAATAACAAGAACTAAACCTAATTATATAATGAAAAAAGTAGTTTTTTACGTAGCGTTTTTTATCACAACACTTTCTTTTTCCCAAACAAAAGTTGGAAGTGTTCATTTTAATGATGTTGATGTATTTGGTGACGCAGAACTTATGCTTAATGGAGCTGGTGAAAGAGAAAAGTTATATGCAATTGCATTATATCTTGATTTTGAAGTAAACGGACCAGAAGATGGAGTAATGGTAGCAGAAAAAGATAGCAATATGGCTATAACTATCAAAGCAACTTCTACAGTTGATGAAGGCGATCTTAATGGTATTATTAGAAATGGACTAGAAGTAGCCACAGATGGCAATAGCTATAAGTTCGAAAAAGAAATTCGTGATTTTATCAATTTGTTGCCCAAAGGGGTTAAAAAGTTTGATATAATAAGAATACTTCATACTAAAGGAGGGAAACTTTCTGTCTTCCAGAATAAAACCTTACTGGGTAGTATGACTAATTTGGAGTTTAAATCCGCATTATTCAATATTTGGTTAGGTGAGAATCCTATCGATTACGATTTGAGAGAGAATTTACTTGCTGCTTACAAACCAAATCCTGTTCTAGGTAAATGGAGAATGGTTGATAAGAAAACAGGAGTTGCATTAAGTATAGCTCAATTATATGTTATCGATAATAAAGTTTTTGGTACCATAGAAAGAATGTTACGTGAGTCTGAAAGAGATGATGTTTGTTACGAATGTAAAGGAGACGATAAGAACAAAAAGATTGAAGGAATGATTATTATAAAAGGACTTCAATTTATAGGAGGTAAATATTCTGGAGGAACTTTAACCAATATAAAAACAGGTGAAGTGACTGATTGTCAAATTTGGACAGACGAAGAAAAACGTGATGTGCTTTTTGTAAAGTATAAAGGTAGTGGAGGAGTACACGAATGGAGAAGGGTAAAAGAACCTAAGAAGTAAAAGACACGCTATTAAAGATAAACTTACATTAAACCCCTGATTTTAAAATCAGGGGTTTTTAATTATTTGTAATAAGATATACATGTACCATATTATCTTTTTACTTTTGCAAAAGTATGAGTGATAAGAAAAAAGATATAAGAGCACTTACCAAAGACCAGTTAAGATCCTTTTTTGAAGAGATAGGTGATAAGCCATTCAGAGGAAATCAGGTGTATGAATGGCTTTGGGGTAAGGGCGCGCATAGTTTTGAAGATATGACAAATATTTCTAAGACTACACGACAAGTGCTCGAAGAAAATTTTGTAATCAATCATATTCGGGTTGATCAAATGCAAAGAAGTAAGGATGGAACGATTAAAAATGCTGTAAAATTGCATGATGGGCTTATTGTAGAATCGGTTCTAATTCCAACCCCTACAAGAACAACTGCATGCGTTTCTTCCCAAGTTGGATGTAGCTTAGATTGTAAATTTTGTGCAACGGCTCGTTTAAAAAGAATGCGAAACCTTAATCCCGATGAAATTTATGATCAGGTAGTTGCTATCGATAATGAAAGTAGACTGTATCATAATCGCCCGCTATCAAATATCGTTTTTATGGGTATGGGAGAGCCATTAATGAATTATAACAATGTTATAAAGGCAATTGATAAAATTACATCTTCTGAAGGACTGGGAATGTCTCCTAAAAGAATTACAGTGTCTACGTCTGGGGTGCCAAAAATGATCAAAAAAATGGCAGACGATGAGGTAAGGTTTAAACTTGCTGTGTCGTTACATTCTGCTATCGATGAAGTAAGAACCTCAATAATGCCTTTTAATGAAACTTTTCCTCTGTCTGATCTAAAAGAGGCGTTAGAATATTGGTATGTAAAAACCAAAAGCAGAATCACCTATGAATATGTAGTATGGGAGGGAATTAATGATCGAAAAGAGGATATAGATGCGCTTATTCAATTTTGTTCCTACGTACCGTGTAAAGTTAATCTTATAGAATACAACCCAATAGGTGATGGAGAGTTTCAACAAGCATCAAAGAAAGCGATAGACAATTATATTAATGGATTAGAATCTAGAGGTATAGTTGTTAATGTTCGTCGTAGTCGAGGTAAAGATATCGATGCCGCTTGTGGACAATTGGCAAATAAATCTTAAATTTCTATAATAGCATGATTACTTGTCTTCAAAAAAACAATTTATGCTATCTTCGTACTAATTAAGAAATCAGAACTAAGGGTCTAGTATTGAAAGTTGTTGAGCAAATAAAGCTACCTATAATTGATGAGATGGAACTTTTTGAGCAAAAGTTTTCAGATTCAATGTCTTCTAAGGTTGCTCTACTTAATAGAATTACGCATTACATCGTAAATCGAAAAGGTAAACAAATGCGGCCTATGTTTGTCTTTCTTGTTGCTAAAATGGTTTCTGGAGGAGAAGTAAATGAAAGAACATATCGTGGGGCTTCTGTGATAGAATTAATTCATACAGCTACATTGGTTCACGATGATGTGGTAGATGATTCTAACAGGAGACGTGGTTTTTTCTCTATTAACGCACTTTGGAAAAATAAGATTGCCGTATTGGTAGGAGACTATCTGCTTTCTAAAGGTCTATTGCTTTCTATCGATTACGGAGATTTTGATCTCTTAAAGATTATCTCTGTGGCTGTTCGTGAAATGAGCGAAGGTGAATTATTACAAATCGAAAAAGCCAGAAACTTAGATATTACTGAAGAAATTTACTATGAAATTATTCGCCAAAAAACAGCAACTCTAATTGCTGCCTGTTGTAGTTTAGGAGCTTGTTCTGTATCACCAAAGTCAGACGATATTCAAAAAATGAGAAAATTTGGAGAACTTATAGGTATGGCTTTTCAAATAAAAGATGATCTTTTTGATTATGGAGATACGGCAATAGGTAAGCCAACAGGAATAGATATTAAAGAACAAAAAATGACACTTCCCTTGATTTATACATTAAATCATTGTACCAAAGAAAAAAAGAAATGGCTTATTAATTCGATAAAAAATCATAATAAGGATAAAAAAAGGGTGAAAGAGGTTATTAATTTTGTGAAAGCTAGCGGAGGTTTGGAATATGCAATTGAAATAATGCATAAATTCAAAGAAGAAGCGCTTTTAATTTTGTCAGAGTATCCGGATTCTGATTACAAATCTTCCCTATCATTAATGGTCGAGTACGTTATCGACCGAAAAAAATAACTAGCATACCCCTTTTTAAACCTGGGAACAATTTTTTTTATAGCATCAGGCAACCATTTTGTTTTTTATGACGTCTATGTAAATAGAAGATCCTAATTAATTAATTTTTGACATTGAAAGTTATTCAATTTTATAAAAGCGAAACGCAACTAATTAAAAAGGCGGCAAAGCAACATCGCGATGCTCAGCACCAGTTGTATAATCAATATGCACCTAAGATGCTTAGTGTTTGCCGGCAATACATTAGAGATGTGCATTTTGCAGAAGAAGCAATGTTAAGTGGATTTCTAAAAGTATTTATGAATCTAAACAAGTTTAAGTTTGAAGGTAGTTTTGAAGGGTGGATAAGAAGAATAATGGTAAATGAATCAATTTCCTTTCTAAGGAAAGAAAAACAGATCTTTTTTACCGAAGAAATAATACAGTATAAAGAAGAATCCTGGAATAATATCAATACAAAATTAGAAGTTGAACAAATTCAAGAGCTTATTGATAGTTTACCAGAAGGGTATAAAATGGTGTTTGTGTTATATGCTGTAGAAGGATACAAACATAGCGAGATAGCAAAAATGCTTGAGATTTCTGAGAATACTTCAAAATCTCAACTATTCAAAGCTAGAAAAGTGTTACAGCAAAAGTTGAACCAACAAAATAAGATAAGCAATGGCGCCATTGAAATTTGAAGAAAAGATGAAGGAAAAGCTGGAGCAACGTGCAATTAAACCTTCAGAGGGTTCTTGGCAACAATTAGCAAAAGAACTAGATAGTCAAGGCCAAAAAAAAGTAAGTAAAAAGATTTGGTGGTATAGTGTTGCAGCCATATTTGTTGGAGTTTTGGTTGTCACCTCAATTATTAAAAGCCGAGGAGCGTTTTCAGAAAAAATAGAAGATCAATTCGTTGATAGAAGTAAAGAAGTAATGCAACAGGATAAAACTGATGTAGTTCAGGAAGAAAATACAGAACAGCAGATAATAGACGAAAAACAGGGAAAAGTTATAGAAAATCAAGTTCTTACAAAGAAAGATGTGAGTTCTTCTGCAGTACAGAAAAATGTCGTTTCAAGACAAAATATGCTCCCTTTAGAAAGGTCCAAATCCGAAAGTATATTAGTAGATAAGATAACGAAAGAAGAAAAAAGTAATCCACAACTGGTAAAGAATGACAATATAATTGTTATTAAACAACAAGAAGGAGTATTACCTGTTAATCCTGAAATCATCCAGGATAAAGTGGCTGGCGTTGTTGCGCAAATCAAAGAATTACAAAAGAATGATGTTGAGGTCACAGATAATGAAATCAATAGGTTGTTACTTGAAGCACAACGAGAAATAGCAACGCAAAAAATATTAAAATCTAATACAGTTAGTGCATCTGCTCTTTTACAAGATGTAGAAGAGGAAATAGATGAAACTTTTAAACAACGTGTTTTTGAAGCGCTTAAGACAGGTTTTCAAAAAGTTAAAACAGCTGTAGCAGAACGGGAAAATTAAATTCATTCATCAATCAGATCTATAGGTTCCCTCCTGTTTAGGAGGGAATGTGTAGGAACAAAATTCAATAAATAATGAAGACAATTATTACAATTGCCACATTTGTGGCCATGACACTTATTGCTCAATTTTCACAAGCTCAAGAGGAATTTAGTAGCGATAAAATAGAGCAGTTAAACGGCCAAAAAGAAAGGGTAGTTCAGTTAGAAAAGGAAGCTCTTAAAAAAGAAGTAGAAGAGATAAACGATAGGTTGGTAAATAACCAGATA
Organism: uncultured Aquimarina sp.; assembly: GCA_947500545.1. GTDB lineage: Bacteria > Bacteroidota > Bacteroidia > Flavobacteriales > Flavobacteriaceae > Aquimarina. The sequence continues at coordinate 555,466 of CANMSO010000002.1, forward strand.
ACGATAGAGGAAGCGCAACAGCTAAAAGAAGAAGCTGCAAAAAATCACGCTTTAAATATTGAAAATGCAATAGCTATTATTGATAATAAAATTGCTCTTATAGAACGTAATGGATCAGAGTCAATTGGAACAGAGAATGATAAAATTACTTTTGGACTTGGTGCAAAAGATTCAGAAGATGGAGATGTTTTATTTGGAATACAAATTAAAAAAAATGGTCAGGAAGAAGTAGATCCAAAGTATGATCGCAGAACATCTTCAAATCTAGTTCTTGCTTTTGGGCTCAATAATGCGATCGTAGATGGGCAATCCTTGGATGATTCTGATTATAAAATCGCCGGAAGTAGATTTTTTGAGCTTGGGTGGGCTTGGAAAACAAGAGTATTTAAAAACTCCAATTTTTTAAGACTCAGGTATGGTATTTCATATACATCAAATGGTCTGAAACCTACCGATAATAGATTCTTTGTAGAAAATGGTGATCAAACCGAACTGCAAACGTTTGACCTTGAGTTGGATAAATCAAAATTTAGAATGGATAATATAGTGGTTCCTTTGCATTTTGAGTTCGGGCCTTCCAGAGTGGAAAAAACTGAAAAAAGTATTAGGTATTATACTGCTCGCAAGTTTAGAATTGGACTAGGAGGGTATGTTGGAGCAAATATTAGTACGCGTCAGAAATTAAAATATAAAGAAAATGGTGACCGCGTTAAGGATAAAATCAAGAGGGATTATAATACTAGTGATTTGATATATGGATTAAGTACTTATGTTGGTTTTGGTGATATGTCGATATACGCAAAATATGATGTATCCCCGATCTTCAAAAATGCAGAGATTGATCAGAATAATGTGTCATTAGGATTACGTTTTGACCTTTAATCGATAAAAGAGTGCATTTCATTTTTTGGGTATTTCCAGAAATTACTCAAATATACTGGTAAAGATGTTTTCGAATTATTAATTAAGTGTTAGCTAATTATTTACAAAAACGGCAATGTATTTACATTGCTGTTTTTACTTTTTTTTCATGAATAAGTAATGCATGTTGGGATATCTTTCCCTTGGTACACCTGTTATCCTACTGGATTAATGTGCTAATAATCTTGGTAATCAATCTGTTAAATAATTTACCAAAAAATTAAATTTGTTATATATATAAAACAAAGCAATTTCCTTATCTCTATTACGGTTTTAGCGTAACTTTTTGATTGTAAGTATTTTATGACTACTTATTTTTTTTGTTTCTAGATGAATTATTCTATATTTAGCAAGTTAATAAATGGAGTGATTTCTTCTTAAATTAATACAACATATTCACATTTATTCTCACAGAATGTGATAAAAAATACTAATTATGTTAAAATAGTAGAACAATTAACCAAATTTCACACAAATGAAAACAAAATTCTTTTATCTAACATTATTCATGTTTTGCAGTTTTGGACTGCTAGCCCAAAAGGGCACCCCAATGAAAGCCAGCTCAACTTCAAAAGCGGTTTACATGAGAAAAATCCCTGCATTTTCTAAAATGCAAAACATCATTTCTGCTTCCGAGAAAAACAATGATGGTCAGGAGAAACGCAGAGGAAGAAATACCTATGTTCCTGGTAAAGGGCTTCCTGCAGCGGGTCAAAAAGATCCTTTGATGTTGACCCAGCAAAAATCTGCAAAGATGGCTATCTCTACAGAGGCTGCAAATTTTCAATCACATCAGGGCAATAGTACGCCTACGGATCCTACAGGTGCCATAGGTCCTAATCACTATGTGTATGCTTTTAATACTGGATTTGGGATTCGCGACAGATCTGGAAATGTGTTATTAGCAGAGGCTTCTTTGGCTACTATCTTTCCTGGAGAAAGCTTAGGAGATCCAATTGTGGTTTACGATAATTATGCAGAACGCTTTATTATTATGCAATTTAGTAACTCTCCTAATGGTATCCTTATTGCCGTTGGACAAGGACCAGATCCAGTTAATGATGGATGGTTTACTTATAGATTTAATACAGGAACTTTTCCTGATTATGAGAAGTTGTCTATATGGAGTGATGGATATTACATTACAGCTAATAAAGATCAAAATGCTCCAACTACTAATGACGTGGTATTTGTAGCAGAAAGAGATAAAATGTTAGTTGGAGATGCTAGTGCAGGTTTTATAGGTTTTCCTCTACCAGGAGCAGTAACTAGTGGATTCTATAGTCCAGGTGGTTCTAATTCTACTGGACCAACTTTACCTCCTGTTGGAGCAAGTAACTCATTCTTGTACTTACAAGATGATGGTTGGGCAGGAGTTTCTCAAGATCATATTAAGGTATGGACAACCAATGTAGATTGGACAAATCCTGGGAATTCAACTATTTCTCAGCCGCAAGAAGTTATTACAGCACCATTTGATAGTGTATTTGACGGTGGGTCATTTTCAAATTTACCGCAACCTTCTGGTCCAGACGTTGATGGATTGCAAGCTACAATGATGTACATGACCAACTATAGACGTTTTGGTACACATAATTCAATGGTTTTAAACTTCTTAGTTGACCTAGATGGTAATGATAATCTTTCAGGAATCCGTTGGTACGAACTTAGACAGACTGGTGATAATCAACCTTGGACAATTTTCCAGGAAGGAACCTATGTACAGCCAGATGGTTTAAGTGCTTTTTCTGGTACTATGGCAATGGATGCTCAAGGTAATATTGGACTGGGGTATACTGTTGTTAGTACATCAACGTTTCCTTCATTACGTTATACAGGTAGGCTTGCAAGTGACCCTCTAGGAACTATGACTCTTGCAGAACAAGTAGGTGTTAATGGTACTCAATCAGATCCATCTTCACGATATGGAGATTATTCACATATGACAGTGGATCCAACAGATGATATGACTTTTTGGTTTACAGGAGAGTATTTTGATAGTGGTTTTAGAAAGAATCATGTAGTAGCCTTCAAACTGGAGCCAGATACTCCAGATACTGAAGCGCCAACCGTACCGACTAATTTAAGTGCTTCATCGGTTACAGAATCTTCTTTAACGCTTAGTTGGGATCCTTCTACTGATAATATTGGTGTAACTGGTTATGATGTATCTCAGGATGGTGTTGTAATAGGTACTGTTGCAGGTACTAGTATTGATGTTTCTGGGTTAACAGCCAGTACTTCTTATGATTTCTCTGTTGTAGCAAAAGACGCTGCAGGAAATGAATCAGCGGCTAGTGCAACCTTAACAGTAACTACATTAGCTCCGGATACTGAAGCTCCTTCAGTGCCTGCTAACTTGGTGGCATCAAATGTTGCTTCTAGTCAAGTTACTATTAGTTGGGATGCTTCTACAGATAATGTAGGAGTTACAGAATATGATGTTTTACAGGATGGGGTTGTTGTTGATACAGTTTCAGGAACTTCTGCAACTATTACAGGTTTAAGCTCAGAAACAACTTATTCATTTACAGTTGTGGCAAAAGATGCAGCTGGAAACGCATCAGCAGCAAGTAGCGCGCTTAGTGTAACTACGACAGCAGCTTCTGGTTGTTTAAATGGTGTTGCAGCTCCATATAATGAAAGTTTCGAAAGTGGATTAGGAGCTTGGACTCAGGATGCTGGAGATGACCTTAATTGGACAAGGGATGCTAATGGTACTCCGTCTAGAAATACGGGACCATCAAGTGCTGCTGACGGAACATTCTATCTTTTTGTAGAGGCGTCAGGAAATGGTACAGGATATCCTAATAAACGTGCAATCCTTAACTCACCTTGTTTTGATCTTGGAGCGGCAACTGCGGCTACATTCTCTTTCGAATATCATATGTTTGGAGCAAATGACTTTGGATCTTTAGATCTTGAGGCAAGTAATGATGAAGGAGTAACATGGACTAGTATTTGGAACAGAACCGGAAACCAAGGAAACTCTTGGCAAACTGCAACAGTTGATCTAGGAGCTTATGTTGGTACTGGTGTGCAATTACGTTTCAATCGTTTAACAGGTGGTACTTGGAGAGCAGATGCTGCAATTGATAATGTTGCTTTAACAGCTAATGGTGATCCAGGTGGTAACTGTGCTGATAGCGATTTAACATTAAGCATTACTCTTGATAATTACCCACAAGAAACATCTTGGACGGTAACAGATTCTGGTGGTACTACAGTAGCTTCAGAGAGTTATTCTACTGCAAACCCTGATGGATCTACAGTCACTGAAACAATCAGCGGATTGGCATCTGGTACATATACATTTACTATTTTCGATTCTTTTGGTGATGGTATTTGCTGTGGATTTGGTAATGGATCATATACATTATCAAGTAGTGCAGGAACTATCGTGTCTGGTGGAGAATTTAATAGCTCAGAGGCAACAGATTTCTGTGTTGAAGGAGGAGCTAGAACTTTAGATACTTATCCACTATCAGATCTTGATGCTAATCAGAAATTATTTATGATATATCCTGTTCCAACTGAAAATATATTAAATATTTCAGTAGGTAAAACTCCTCTTCAAAATGTAGAGATTTTCTCTATGTACGGTCAGAGAGTATATCAAGGAACTACAAATCAAATTGATGTGAGTAGACTTCCTTCAGGAACATACTTTGCCAGAATAACTGGTAAAGAGATTATGGTTACTAGAGCATTTACTAAAAGGTAACATTGCTCCGTAATATAATATAATTAGTTTTAGAGGCTATCTGTTAAGATAGCCTCTTTTTTTTATTAATCTGTCAAGATGATAGCGTCTCGAGAATTATACTATTTTTGTTGTTGAAATTAGATATATTCTTAAATGATTCACAAGTCTACCATAGATGCTGTATTTGAAACCGCTCGTTTAGAAGAGGTGATAGGTGACTTTGTGCAGTTAAAAAAAGCTGGTAGTAATTTTAAAGGATTAAGTCCCTTTAGTGATGAAAGAACGCCATCTTTTATGGTTTCTCCTGTAAAGCAGATTTGGAAGGATTTTTCAAGTGGAAAAGGAGGTAATGTTGTTGCCTTTTTAATGGAGCATGAGCATTTTACGTACCCTGAAGCTATAAAATATTTAGCCAAAAAATATAATATTGAGGTAGAAGAGACGGAGCAGACAGATGAACAAAAGCAACATGCAGATGAAAGAGAAAGCATGTATTTGGTTAGTGAATTTGCTAATACCTTTTTTCAGAATTCATTACATAAGACAGAACAAGGCAAGGCAATAGGGCTTACGTATTTCAAAGAAAGAGGATTTACGGAAGAAACAATAAAAAAGTTTGGATTAGGGTATTCCCCAGATTCCTGGGATGCATTTACTGCAGAAGCATTAAGAAAGGCGTATAAGCTTGAATATCTTGAAAAAACAGGACTAACAATTGTTAAGGAAGAAAAACAGTTTGATCGATTCAAGGGAAGAGTAATGTTCCCTATTCAATCTATGTCTGGAAGAGTTTTGGGTTTTGGAGGTAGAATTCTTACTAACGAAAAAAAGGCTGCTAAATACCTTAATTCACCAGAAAGTGATATCTATCATAAAAGTAAAGTGCTTTATGGTATTTATCATGCTAAGCAGGCTATTGCAAAGGAAGATAATTGTTATCTGGTCGAAGGATATACAGATGTTATTCAATTTAATCAAACTGGTGTAAGTAATGTGGTTTCCTCTTCAGGAACGGCTCTTACGTCTGATCAAATAAGATTAATAAGTAGGCTTACAAAAAATATTACGGTACTCTTTGATAGTGATGCCGCAGGAATGCGTGCATCTATAAGAGGGATAGACTTGATTCTTGAACAAGGAATGAATGTAAAAGTTTGCAGTTTTCCCGACGGCGAAGATCCAGATAGTTTTGCAAAGGAAAATACGCTAGAGGAGCTTGCTTTGTATCTTCAAGAAAATGTACAGGATTTTATTAGTTTTAAAGCATCATTATTACAAAAAGAGTCTAAGAACGACCCAATTAAAAAAGCCGAATTGATTAGAGATATGGTTACTAGTATCTCAAAAATCCCAGATGTAATCAAAAGAGAAATATATGTAAGAGAGTGTTCTCGTATTATGGATATTTCTGAAGATGTACTTTTTGATACTTTGGCACAAATGCGTAATGTAGATGTAAAGGATCAACGCAAGCAGCAAAAAAAAGAACAAAAGTCACTGGAGATTGTAAAATCTGAAACTCAAAAATCTCCTAAGATTAACGAGCAGTATGAATTGGAACGAAAGGTGATTGAGATTTTATTGCTTTATGGGCAACGAGAAGAAGAATTTGAAGATTTAATCTTGAAGGAAAACGATGACGGAGAACTCGTTCTTGAGCCGGAAGTTCACAAAGCAAAAGTTTTTGAGAAAGTGTACTTGGATCTGCAAGATGATGAAATAGAATTTACTCATGATAATTTCAAGGGAGTATACACTATATTAATAGAAGCATTACACCAAGGTGATGATTTTAAAATTGAAAACTTCATTAACCATATCGCTCCAGAAATAGCCTCAGAAATCACTGAAATAATGATGAATGAGGAGCGATATTTGCTTCATAGGTGGGTAGATATGGAGATTCATGTAAAAAAGAAGGACTATACCGTATCCCAATATGTTAGTGATATTATTTTAAATTTACGAAGATTCTTAATCAACAGAAAAGTAGAAGAGCTCTCACAAGAAGTGAAAGCTCAAAATACAGATGATAATCAAGAATCTATGCAAGATATCATGGATTATCTTTCCTTAAAAAGAATATTATCTGAAAAACTAAATCGCGTGGTTTAGTTAATATGTAATAGTCTGGATTGATGTATTAAATCGGCAAGATTATCTACTTTTAATTTTTTCAGCAACCTGGTTTTATAGGTACTAACTGTTTTTTCATTAATAGATAATGTAGTTGCAATATCTTTGTTTCGTTTACCCGAAGATAAAAGATTAAGTACCTCTATTTCACGGGATGATAGCTTCTTATACTTTACAACCATGTTGTTTTCATTAGCATTTCCATTCGCTAATTGCTGTGTTAGATTGTCGTTTAAGTATATTCCACCTCTTGCAACACGTTCGATTGCTTTTTTAAGTATTTTAGTGGGTACAGTTTTAGATAAATAGGCAGAAGCCCCAGCTTTTATTGCGCTTAAAGCATACATTTCTTCTGGATGTGAGCTAAAAATAATAACTTTTATACCAACAAATTCTTTCTTGATGGTTCTTAATGCCATGATCCCATTGATCTGTGGCAAGTCTAACTCCATGATGAGTACGTCGGGAGTGTCGGATTTAAGAACATCATACATTTCGTTTCCGTTACTTACTTTAGCAATGATCTCATAATCTTCAGAGTTGCGAAATAAAGAAACGATCCCTTTCCTGGTAATTGGATGATGGTCGGCTATTAGTACGGTTGTCATTCTTGTTTACGATTGTTAACGTTAGATTAAATTAATATTTAACATTCTTCAGGCTAGGGGTAATTTATAATCTTTGTGCAAAATTACTAAGAACTAGCCCTTGTAAACTTTTTTTTATTGATTTATCGATAAAGTGTTGATTATAACAGACTAACGGGTATTTTACAGACCGGTATAGGGTTCATTTTATGCTGATTTACGGTATTTAGACGAGTGTAAATTTTAAAAACTTCAAGTTGTCGACCTTCGAAATCATTATTGTTTTTACCTTCATCTTTCATTTTCATAGCCCATTCTAATTCATCATAACTAGCTCCAATTTGATCTTCATCACTTCTGCTATCGCCAAACAGTCCATCAGTTGGAGCGGCTAATTGAATTGATTTTGGAACAGAAAGAGATTCGCTCAATTCGTATACTTCGCTTTTAAGAAGATCAGCAATTGGACTAAGATCTACCCCGCCATCTCCATATTTAGTATAAAAACCAACACCAAAATCCTCGACTTTGTTTCCGGTACCAGCTACCAAATATTTGTGTAATCCTGCAAAATAATATAATGTAGACATTCTTAATCGAGCTCGCGTATTTGCCAGAGATAAGTTTAGTTGAGCACTTGGATCTGTAGTTGGTACTGCAGATTTGAACTCTTCAAATACAGGTGTAAGGTCAACTCTAATATCTGATACGTTCGAAAATCTTTCTTTTAATTGGGCAATGTGCTCTTGTGCCCTAGTAACTTGACTTTGTGCTTGATGAATTGGCATTTCAACACAAAGAGTTTTTAAACCTGTTTTTGCACATAGAGAAGAAGTAACTGCACTATCAATCCCTCCGCTCACACCAACTACAAAACCATCTATATTAGCTTTGGTTGCATATTCTTTTAGCCAATTCGTGATATGATCAATTACTTTTTCTGTCTGCATATTTTTATTTTTAATAGATTCTTTAATTTAACTTTGCGATCATAAAATTAATAAAAAAAGATGGCGTTCTTAAGGAATAGAAATTATTTAAAAGGATATTATAATTTGAGTATGAATTCTGCAGGTTTTTTAAAATTTATCATGCTTTTTTGCTTTTTATGTTCATGTAAAAATGAAAATAAAGTTGAAAACGAAATTGCTGAAATCCCCGTTAGTATAGAAATAGAACGTTTTGATCAATCGTTTGCTGATTTAACAGAAGAAAATTTACCGACTCTAAAAGCTGATTACCCTTTCTTGTTTTCAAAAAAGTATGCAGATACTACGTGGATTAATAAATCTAAGGACACAATACAATTAGAATTAAATAAAGAAGTTGCAAATGCTTTTTCAGATCTTTCTGAGGAGAAGGAGTATCTTCGTAAACTTTTTCAGCATATTAAATTTTACTTTCCAGAGATTAAAGAGCCAAGGGTTGTAACTATTACTTCGGATGTTGATTATCGTAATAAAGTGGTGCTTTCAAAAGGATTAATAATTGTAGCTTTAGATACTTATTTAGGAAAGGATCATCATTTTTATGAAGGGATTCAGAAATATATAAAACAAAATTTTGAAAGAGATCAAATCCTACCGGATGTAGCTTCTATGTATGCCAAAAACCTTGTGGGCCCAATAAGAGATAGAACCTTTTTGGGTAATCTTGTGTCTTTTGGAAAAGAACTATATCTTAAAGATCTGTTCATTCCGGATTTTGAAGATGCCCAAAAAATGGGCTATTCTGCGAGTCAATATCAGTGGGTTGTAGCTAATGAGTCAGAAATATGGAGATATTTTATAGATAGACAATTGCTATACAGTACGGATAGTGATCTTTTACCCAGATTTTTATACCCTGGACCTTTTTCTAAGTTTTATTTAGAAGAAATTGATAAAGAAGCTCCAGATCGAGTGGGACAATATATCGGGTGGAGAATTGTAGCATCGTATATGAAAAATAACAATGTATCTTTGCGCCAATTATTATTGGCAGATGCCGAAACGATTTTTAATAATTCAAAATATAAACCTGCAAAATAATGGCAAACGTACATAAATCTGAGATCAGAATAGATATTGAGTTAGATGATAACCGTATTCCTGAGAAATTAAAATGGACAGCAAAAGACGGTGGTGTAGAAAATGAAGAGACCAAGGCAATGCTATTGTCTGTTTGGGATAGTAAAAATAAAGAAAGCCTTCGTATTGATTTATGGACCAAAGATATGCCTGTAGATGAGATGAAGATCTTTTTTCATCAAACACTTGTGGCTATGAGCGATACTTTTCATAGAGCTACGCAGGACGAGAAGATGTCTGCAACTATGAAGGATTTTTGTGATTATTTTGCTGAAAAATTAGAGCTTGTTAAAAAATAATGTTTTAGTTACGATTTGATTTAAAAAAAATGTTAGCTAGCTAACATTTTTTTTGTTTTAAAAGGAATATTTTAACTATTTAAAATATTACACAAATATTCTTATTTATTAACTAAATCAATTCTAAAATGAAAACAACATTACCTCGCGTAAATCTATCTCTAAAGATAGTTTATGCTCTTCTTTTTTTTATTGGAACAACATACACTGGGTTTGCCCAGAAAAACCCTGTCAGTCCTGTTGAAAATTTAGCAGCAGTAACAGTTCGTAATGGTGCTATTGATGGAGGAGAAATTGTCGGTGGTCCTTTCGCATTTTGTGTAGATGGGGATGCAGATTTTGTAAGTGGTATTACCCTCTCTGGTAATTCGCAAGTGGCTAATTCAGCTTGGATTGTTACGGATGATCAAGGGGTTATACTCGGGCTTCCTGAAGTTTTAGGGCAGTTAGAAATGGTAAATTTTGATGATGCGGGAGTTGGAGTATGTTTGATCTGGCATTTAAGTTATGCAAATGGTCTAACAGGATTAGAGCCAGGTAATAATGCATTAACCGATTTATCGGGAATATATGATTTGTCAAATTCTATCAGCGTGACACGCAATGCGCCTGATGGTGGAGAAATTATAGGAGGCCCATTTAGTTTTACAGTAGATGGGGTTCCAGACTTTGTAAGCGGAGTTTCAGTCTCTGGTAGCTCAGGTAGTAATGCTTCCTGGGTGATTACTGATGATCAAGGTACGATTCTAGGATTGCCTCCAACAGTTGAAGCATTAGAAGGGGTTGATTTTGATGGCGCTGGAGTTGGCACCTGTTTGATTTGGTATATTCGTTATGAAGATGGTCTGGAAGGTTTAGTACCAGGAAACAATGCGCTAACAGATTTATCAGGATGTTATGATTTATCAAATTCGATAGAGGTGGTTCGTAATGAACAAATAGAGTTAAATGTTGTTGTTTTTCCTAACCCGGCATCTAGATTTGCATACATAATCATAAGGAGCGTTGTTAGTAGTGATCCAACAGTGCAATTATTTGACATGTCTGGAAACCCTGCGGATGTAGAAATATTTCAAAGAAGAAATTTTGCGCGAATTAATGTAAGTAATTTACAGCCTGGAATATATATGGCCATGATAAGGGATAATATTACCGGGGCTTCTGCTGTTAGGCAAATTGTGGTTAGAAGTCGATAATAATTTAGGGTCAGAAACGATAGTTTAATTTTTAAAGAAGAGTTGCAACAAAACTGTTGCAACTCTTCTTAATAATTGTCATTTATAAGTGGAAACTTTGATTTTTATTTACAATGCGAAGTCAGATTTTTGGAGCAAATCTCTAGACATGGCACATAAAATTATAAGCCCAGATACATATGCTTGTTATCTTTGTAGTTTGACTCATGATAGTTTTTCTGAAAAAGAAATCTGGAAGAGTTTTAGAGAAAAATCAAGTGTTGAGCTCATTTTTATGTATAAAAATGAATTTCTAAAGAAGTATCCAGGTGATAAAGAATATGATTTTCCAATGATTCTTCAAGAACAACAACAGAGGTTTGCTATACTTTTAGATTCTAAAAAAATTACTTCTTTTAAGTCGGTAGAAGAATTGATTGTGACATTACAGAAGAAAATTTCAACTAAGAAATTTTAAGCTGAGAGTTGATTTCACTTATATAATTAAGAACTTCTTCCTTTCCTAGTCCTGAAGTGGAGGAGGTGATAAAGTAATTTGGCATTTCTTCCCAGTATTCAAGCATTTTGCTGATATAAGCATTTATTTGTGGGGATAGTTTGGTTTTTGACAGCTTATCTGCTTTTGTAAAAATAATAGAAAATGGAATTTGATTTTCCCCAAGCCATTGCATGAATTCTAAATCTATTTTTTGAGGTTCATGTCTGCTATCTACCAGTACAAATGCGCAAACCAATTGAGTTCGTTTTGAGAAGTAAGAGGTGATGAATTTTTGAAATACTTTTTTTGCAGATTTAGAGACACGAGCATATCCATAGCCGGGTAAATCTACCAAGAACCAAGTCTTATTGATGATAAAATGATTAATAAGTTGAGTTTTCCCAGGTCTTCCAGAAGTTTTTGCAAGGCTCTTTCGCCCGGTAAGCATATTGATCAAAGTAGATTTACCTACATTAGATCTACCTATAAAAGCATATTCGGGTAACTGATCCTTAGGACATTTGGTGACATCGCTGTTACTTATCACAAATTCAGCGCTGTTAATTTTCATGGTAATTAATTATGATTAGAAATTACGTTCCTGTAACCAGTGATTAAGTAATCTATTGAATTCATCTGGGTGTTCCATCATCGCAGCATGACCACATTTATCGATCCAATATAGGTCAGAATCGGGTAATAGTCTATTAAAATCATCTGCAACTTCTGGTGGCGTAACATTGTCATTTTTCCCCCAAATGATACAAGTGGGTGTTTTCATTTTAGGAAGATCTTTTGCCATATTATGACGAATAGCACTTTTAGCAATAGCCAAAGTTCTAATTAACTTATTCCTGTCATTTACAGTAGCATAAACTTCATCAACAATTTCTTTTGTAGCTATGGCGGGATCATAAAATACATTTTCTGCTTTAGCTTTAATGTATTCATAATCACCTCGTTTAGGATAGCTTTCTCCCATAGCACTTTCATATAGTCCAGAACTGCCAGTTATTACGAGCGCTTTTATTTTTTGCGGATACATTTTGGTGCAAAGTAAGCCAATGTGTCCACCAAGAGAATTACCTAATAAGATAACCTCTTTGTGTCCTAAGTGATCAATAAAGTCTTTAAGATATTTGGCAAACGTGCCTACACTTGTTTTTAACAAAGGCATTTCATAGAGAGGAAGTTCAGGTATTAGTACCTTGTATCCTTGTTTAGGAAAGAACGTGCCTACACCGTCAAAATTGCTTAAACCACCCATCAAACCGTGTAAAATAATGATTGGTGTGCCCTCTCCTAATTCTAGATAACTAAATTTTCCGTCTTTTTTTAATTCGTGCTTCATTAATGCCTCTTACAAGAATTAAAAGCAAATATAGCATTTTCATAATTAGTTTCGAGATTTTTTATCAATACTGCAGAATGAATTTTTATATTTTTTTTATAAAAATTGTTTCCTTTCAAAAATAGCCGAAACCGGGAATTTGCATGCCTTGTGCTAGTGTGCTGATAAACAAAATTTTAAAGTTTTTAATTCTTCATTATGTGGTTTTTGAATCACAACTTATCAACAATGTGGTAAAAAGTGGTAAAAAGTGGTATATTTTTCAATATATTTGACTAATTAAACGTTTTTGGAAACAAAGTGGTAAACCTAATTGGCACATACGAGTGTAAGGCAGATGCAAAGGGGCGTCTCATGATTCCTGTTGCTTTTAAGAAGCAGCTTTCGCCTGTGTTACAAGATGGTTTTGTGCTAAAAAGATCCGTGTTTCAGTCCTGTTTGGAGTTGTATCCAATGGGAGAATGGAATCTTTTGATGCAAAAAATAAATAAGCTCAATCGCTTTAAGAAGAAGAATAATGATTTCATAAGAAGGTTTACCGCAGGGGTGAAAATAGTTGAAATTGATTCGGCTGGTCGCCTTTTAATTCCAAAAGACCTTGTTGGTTTTGCAGGTATTACAAAGGAATTAGTGTTGTCTTCGGCAGTTAATATTATTGAGATTTGGGATAAAGATCAATATGAAAAAGCTATTGATGATGTTGCAGATGATTTTGCAGATCTGGCAGAAGAGGTGATGGGATTTGATGATGAGGTAAGCCTTGATTAAACGTGTTTGGAAGTGAGGATTGGCGAAAGTGATTCTGTATCAAAGGAAAAGTAAATAAAGGAGAAAAGAAGATGAAACAGACTGAATATCATAATCCAGTTTTATTAAAAGAAACCGTAGATGGTCTTGCGATCAAGCCTGACGGTGTCTATGTGGATGTGACATTTGGAGGGGGTGGGCATTCTAAAGAAATTCTTGACAGATTGGGTGAAGGTGGAAGGCTTTATGCTTTTGATCAAGATCAGGATGCTCTGGATAATAATATAGAGGATGATCGATTTGTCTTAATAAACGAAAACTTCAGGTTTATCAAACGATTTCTGAGGTTTCAGGGTATTAGAAAAGTAGACGGTATTCTGGGTGATTTCGGAGTTTCTTCTCATCAATTTGATGTTGCAGAAAGGGGTTTTTCAACTCGTTTTGAAGCCGATCTTGATATGAGAATGAATCAAAATAAGGAGTTGTCAGCATATAATGTGGTTAATGAATATGATGAGAATGATTTAAGAGCAGTGTTCTTACAGTATGGAGAACTACGCAATGCTCCTAAGTTGGCTAGAGCAATTGTGGGAGCGAGAAAAGAGAGTCCTATAAAAACTAGTGTAGAGTTGAAAGAGGTGCTAAAGTCATTTTTACCTAAACATAGGGAGCATAAAATATTAGCACAAATATATCAGGCTATAAGAATTGAAGTAAACCAAGAGATTGAGGTTCTTAAAGAGTTCTTGTTGCAAACAACTGAGCTTCTAAATTCAGGAGGAAGAATTAGTTTGATATCCTATCATTCTCTTGAGGATAGATTGGTAAAGCGATTTATTAGAAACGGAATGTTTGAAGGAGAACCCGAGAAAGATTTATATGGTAATGTTTCTGTTCCATTTAAAAAAGTAGGCGGGTTAATTGTTCCAACCGAAGATGAGATTAAAGAAAATAATAGAGCACGTAGTGCTAAATTAAGAATAGCAGAAAAGATTTGAAGCAAACCATTTATGACATATTAAAAGGTAAATTTCTTATTGCAGACGATGCAATGAAGAATTGGAGAATGTTGCTTTTTCTGTCTTTTCTAGCAATAGTAATGATTGCGAGTTCTCATAATGCAGAGAGCAAGGTTCATGAAATAGCGAGGTTAAATAATGAAGTTAGAGAGTTGCGAACACAATTCGTAGATGGTAAAACTGAATTAATGAGGCTTAAAATGGAATCGTCGATTATTAGAAAAATGACTCAGAAAGGGTTAAAACGACCCGCAAGACCGCCACAAAAAATAATTGTAAAAAATTAAACTTTTGCCGATTAAAGAAAAAAACATATTAAACCGATTGTATTTCATAGCAGCATGTATGTTCATATTTGCTGCGGCTGTATTGGTGAAGTTGGTTAATATACAGTTTGTTCAAGGAGATATGTATCGCAAAAAGGCTCAGGAAAGAGTTTTTAAAACTTTTGATATTCCTGCAAACAGAGGTAATCTTTATGATAGTAAAGGGAACTTGCTGGCTACATCGGTTCCGAAGTATAATATAAGATTTGATGTTTTAACCGTTACTGATAAAGATTTTAGAGAATATGTAAAACCTTTGTGTGAAGCTCTTTCCAAAGAATTCGGAAAACCTGCTTCTTATTATGATAAAATCATAAGAACGGCTAGAGCAAATAAGAATAGGTATTTATTAATACGCAGAAACTTGGGGTATTCTCAGTATATGCGGGTTAAAGAATTTCCGTTGTTCAATTTTGGTGCAAATCGAGGTGGTTTAATTGTTGAGCAAAGTACTGTTAGAGAACATCCAATTGGAAAGATAGCAGAGCGTACAGTAGGTTATGAAAGAAGAGATGAGCAAGGCTATTATACTAGAGTTGGGTTAGAAGGTGCTTATGGACCTTTTTTAAGAGGAAAGGAAGGAAAGCGTAAGAAACAAAAGATTGCTAAAAATCAATGGAAACCTATTGGAGATAGTAATGAGGTTGAGCCACAAGATGGGTATGATGTGGTTTCAACGATAGATGTTAATATGCAGGATATAGCTCATCATGCGCTATTGGGGCAATTAGAGAGATTTGAAGCTGAGCACGGTACTGTGGTTGTTATGGAGACAAAAACGGGAGAGATTAAAGCGATCTCTAATTTGGGACGTACCAAAGCGGGTAAATATTATGAAAAATTAAACTATGCTGTAGGGGAATCTCATGAGCCCGGATCCACATTCAAATTAATGACAATGGTAGCTGCTCTAGAAGATAGAGTGATCGATTCTAGTTATGTTGTTGACACAGAAAATGGTAGAGTCAAATTCTATGATAGAGTTGTTAAAGATTCTCGTTGGGGAGGTTATGGTAAAATATCTGCTGCAAAAGCTTTTGAGCTTTCTTCAAACACGGCTTTTGCTAAGATGATTAATGATAATTATAAAGATAATCCAAGAAAATTTGTAGATCGATTAATCAATATGGGGTTAGCTGAAACCCTTGGTTTGTCGATCAAAGGAGAAGGAAAGCCTAAAATTCCATATCCGGGTGATGACGACTGGTATGGTACTACATTGCCTTGGATGGCGCATGGTTATGGTGTTGCGCTTACGCCATTGCAAACTCTTGCTTTCTACAATGCAATTGCCAATGACGGCGAAATGGTAAAGCCTAGGTTTATAAAAGAAGTTAAAACCTGGGATAAGACACGAGAACGATTTGATAAAGAGGTTTTGAATCCTACAATATGCTCAAAGAAAACGGCAAAAATTGCCCAGGAAATGATGAAAAATGTTGTGAGACGAGGCACCGCAGATAATATTCGCACAGATGATTTTCTTATTGCCGGAAAAACAGGTACGTGTTGGGGAAATTATGGAAAAGATAAAGAAAGAGAGTATATATCTTCATTTGCAGGGTATTTTCCTGCAGATAAGCCTATTTACTCTTGTATTGTAGTAATTCATAAGCCCAATAAAGAAAAAGGATATTACGGAAGTGAAGTTGCCGCACCCATCTTTAAAACCATAGCCACAAAAATATATAACGATATACCGGTGATTGACGAAGTGTCTTATACTCTGGTCGAGAGTGAAACTGTTATTAATAGCTACGAGACATATTATAAGAAAGCACAAAAATATAAAACCATCATGCCCAACTTAAAAGGTATGCCGGCAATGGATGTTATTTCACTTTTAGAAAATATGGGACTCAAGGTTGAATTAAAAGGATCAGGAAGAGTTGAAAAACAATCTATAGAACCAGGAACCAAAGTACAAACAAATCAAGTCATCAGACTAGAATTATCATGATGGAGTTAAAAGACCTTCTATATAAAGTTGCAATCAATGCTGTTGTTGGTAATACAATAACAAGTGTTAATAAGATCGAGTTCGACTCTAGAAATATTGAGCAGGATGACCTATTTGTGGCCATCCGTGGTTCTATTTCTGATGGGCATAAATTTATAGAAAAGGCTATTGATAAAGGAGCTGTAGCGGTCATTTGTGAAGAATTACCAGAGGTAACTGTTAATGGGGTTACCTATGTAAAAGTAGATGATACACAGTCAGCTTTAGCTATTATAGCTTCCAATTACTATGATTCTCCTTCCGTAAATTTAAAATTGATAGGGGTGACCGGTACTAATGGAAAAACAACCATAGCTACATTGCTGTATCAACTTTTTACCAATGCTGGTTTTAAAGTGGGTTTGTTGTCCACAGTAAAAATTTTGGTTGATGAAACAGAATATAAGGCAACTCATACTACACCAGATTCTTTAACTATCAATAGATATCTCAAAGAAATGAATGAGGCAGGAGTTGAGTATTGCTTTATGGAGGTTAGTTCTCATGGGATTCATCAAAAACGTACCGAAGGATTGGATTTTGCAGGAGGGATTTTTACTAATCTTTCACATGATCACTTGGATTATCATAACACTTTCAAAGAATATCGGGATGTTAAGAAAGTGTTTTTTGATGGCTTACCTGCTCATGCTTTTGCTTTAATAAATAAGGATGATAAAAACGGAGTTTTCATGCTTCAAAATACCAAAGCAAGACAATTTAGTTATGCTTTGAAATCCTATGCAGATTATAGAGGGCAAATTTTAGAAAACAGCCTTGAGGGGTTGTTGTTGAAGTTAAATGATCATGAAGTATGGGCAAAGCTAATAGGTAGTTTTAATGCTTATAATTTGTTGGCAATTTTTGGAACAGCAGAATTACTAGGGCTAGAAACCTTAGAGACACTACGTTTATTGAGTGACTTAAAAAGTGTAAGTGGGCGATTTGAATATTTCATTTCTGATCAAAAAATTACTGCTATAGTTGATTATGCGCATACCCCTGATGCACTGAAAAATGTACTGGAAACAATTAACGATGTCCGAACAAATAACGAAAATCTAATTACTGTAGTTGGTTGTGGTGGGGATAGAGATAAAATGAAGCGCCCGGTAATGGGCAATATAGCAGCAAGATTAAGTAATAAGGTAATTTTTACGAGTGACAATCCCAGGACAGAAAATCCGGATCAGATTATCGAGGATATAGAAAAAGGGGTGGAGCCTCAAGATTACAAGAAAACATTGTCTATAACGGATAGAAAACAAGCTATTAAAACGGCCTGTCAATTAGCAAACAAGGATGATATTATTTTGATTGCAGGTAAAGGGCATGAAACCTATCAGGAAATTAATGGTGAACGTATAGATTTTAATGATTTTGAAATTGTTAAAGAAGAACTGAAAAAAATGAATAAATAAAAACCCTTCTCGATTCTAAATAAGGAGTGCGAAAAGGTATAAAAGTATGTTGTATTATCTGTTTGAATATTTGGAAAGTGAATACCAGTTCCCTGGGGCTACACTATTTCAGTTTATCACTTTTAGAGCTGCAATGGCGATCATATTGTCATTATTGATCTCTACAATTTACGGTAGACGGATCATACGTTTTCTGAGAAGAAATCAAATGGGGGAAAGTATTCGTGAATTGGGTTTAGAAGGCCAATCAGAGAAAGCAGGAACTCCAACAATGGGAGGTGTAATTATTATTTTATCAACCTTAGTTCCTGTATTGCTATTTGCCAAGCTTGATAATGTATATGTAATTCTCCTTATCGTAACAACATTATGGATGGGAGTTATAGGTTTTACAGATGATTTCTTAAAAATAAAGAGAAAAGATAAAGAGGGATTAGCAGGAAAGTTTAAAATAATTGGTCAGGTTGGACTAGGGCTTATTGTTGGATGTACCATGTATTTTCATAATGATATTACTGTTAGGGAGGAAAAGGCAAAATCAGAAACTGAACAGGTTTCAAATGTGGGAGAAGAAAAATCGGATTTTAATCCAGCAATAAAATCTACAAAAACCACATTGCCATTCTTTAAGAATAATGAGTTTGATTATTCAGATTTAATTACTTGGATAAGTCCAGAAATGTCAAAATATGCATGGTTAATTTTTATACCTATTGTGATTTTCATCGTAACTGCGGTATCCAATGGTGCTAATCTTACCGATGGCATAGATGGTTTGGCAGCAGGAACCTCGGCCATAATTGTGTTAACATTAGCATTATTTGCATGGGTGTCTGGTAACATAATTTTTTCAGATTATCTCAATGTAATGTATATCCCCAATTCTGGAGAAATGACAATTTTCATAACGGCATTTGCTGGTGCATTAGTTGGATTTTTGTGGTATAACACTTATCCAGCCCAGGTTTTTATGGGAGACACAGGGAGTCTTACGATAGGTGGTATTATAGCGGTAATTGCAATTGCAATCCGTAAAGAGTTTTTGATTCCAATCCTTTGTGGAATTTTTTTCATAGAAACATTATCGGTAATGATGCAGGTAAGCTGGTTTAAGTACACAAAGAAAAAATATGGTGAAGGAAGAAGGATATTTCTAATGTCTCCTTTGCATCATCATTATCAGAAAAAAGGGATACATGAAAGTAAGATTGTAGCACGGTTCTGGATTGTTGGAATTTTTATGGCAATCATTGCAGTGATTACACTAAAAGTAAGATAAAGTGAAAAGATTAGTAGTCTTAGGTGCAGGAGAAAGTGGAGTGGGTACTGCTATTTTGGGAAAAAAAGAAGGATATGATGTATTTGTCTCGGATAAAGGGGTGATTACAGATCAATATAAAGAAGTTCTTAGAAATTTTGAAATTGAATGGGAAGAGCAACAGCATACAGAATCTAAAATTCTAAATGCACATGTGGTGATGAAAAGCCCTGGGATTCCGGATAAAGTTGCACTCGTTCAGAGTTTGCTTAAAGAAGAAATTCCAGTAGTGTCAGAAATAGAATTTGCTGCGGCATATACCTCTGCAAAAATTATTGGTGTTACGGGTAGTAATGGAAAAACCACAACTACGATGCTTACACATTATGTGCTTCAGAAAGGAGGACTAGATGTTAATATGGCCGGTAATATTGGTGATAGTTTTGCAAAACAAGTAGCACAGAATGATAGCGAGCATTACGTGTTAGAACTAAGTAGTTTTCAGTTAGATGGGATAAAAGGTTTTGCGCCTCATATTGCGATATTAACTAATATCACACCTGATCATCTGGATCGATATGAATATAAGTTTGAGAACTATATCGCATCGAAATTTAGGATAGCTATGAATCAAAAAGAACATGATTATTTCATTTATGATGCAGATGATGAAGTAATAACTCAATATTTAAAAGAACACCCTATTCGATCAAAATTATTGCCTTTTTCGTTAACAAAAAAGGTAGAAAATGGAGCGTATTTAGAAGAAGGAAATATTAAAATAACTATAGATAACAACACACTGATCATGCCAACAAAAAAATTAGCACTAGAAGGAAATCACAACGTAAAAAATGCAATGGCTGCAGCTACAGTTTCGCAATTGTTGAAAATCCGGAAAACAACTATTAGGGAATGTTTAGAAAATTTTCATGGGGTAGAACATCGACTAGAAAGTGTATTAAAAATCAATAATGTGCAATACATTAACGATTCAAAAGCGACAAATGTTAATGCAGCATATTATGCTTTGGATGCTATGAAATCTGCTACGGTTTGGATCGTTGGTGGTGTGGATAAGGGTAATGATTATACAGAATTATACTCTCTGGTAAATGAGAAGGTGAAAGCTATTATTTGTTTGGGGGTGGACAACTCTAAGATAATTAATGCATTTGGGAACTGTGTTGATAATATTGTAGAAACGCAATCTATGAAAGAGGCAGTGAAAATGGCATATAAAATTGCAGAGAGAAATGAAAATGTATTGTTGTCGCCTGCATGTGCAAGTTTTGATCTGTTCAAAAATTATGAAGAAAGAGGGCGTCAGTTTAAGGAAGCAGTGAGGGAATTATAAGATAATTAATTAAGCGAAGTTAAAAACTTAATGCATAAGAATGACTAAGGTATTAGCAAATATAAAAGGTGATAAGGTGATTTGGGCAGTAGCTGCCCTGTTGGCATTATTTTCCTTCTTACCAGTATATAGCGCTAGTAGTAATTTGGCATATCTCTATGGTGATGGAGACACGTTTAGTTTTTTGGTAAAACATTTCGCTCATTTGGTTCTAGGGTTTTTAATAATGTATGGAGTGCATAAAATACCATATAATTATTTCAAAGGCCTCTCTATTATTATGATACCGGTGGTTTTGATATTGTTATTAGTAACAATGGCGCAAAACACGACTATAGAAGGAGCCAATGCAAGTAGATGGATCCGATTGCCTTTTGTTGGGGTAACGTTTCAGACATCAACCCTTGCCGCGGTTGTTCTAATGGCTTATGTAGCTAGATATCTTTCGAAAATTAAAGATAAAAGCATCACGTTTAAGGAAACGTTATTGCCGTTGTGGTTGCCAGTGTTTCTTGTGTTAATGTTGATTCTTCCCGCTAACTTTTCTACAGCAGCCATTATGTTTTCAATGGTTATTATGCTGGTTTTTCTTGGTGGATATCCACTAAAATACATCTCGGTAATTCTGGGGTCTGGATTTATAATTCTTGTCTTTTTTGTCTTATTCGCAAAAGCATTTCCGGGGATGTTTCCTAATAGGGTAGATACATGGGTTAGTAGGATAGAGAATTTTACAAATGATACAGGTACTCAAGAAGATTATCAAATTGAACGTGCAAAAATTGCAATAGCCAGAGGAGGTGTTATTGGTACAGGCCCGGGTAAGAGTGTGCAAAGAAACTTTTTGCCACAATCATCATCAGATTTCATTTATGCTATTATAATTGAAGAATGGGGTTTTGTGGGAGGAATTTTTCTAATGTTGTTGTATTTGTTACTGCTTTTTAGGTTGGTTATTGCGGCACATAAAAGCCCAGACATGTTTGGAAAATTATTAGTCATAGGAGTTGGGCTTCCGATAGTATTTCAGGCATTGATTAACATGGCGGTAGCGGTAGAGTTGTTTCCCGTTACTGGTCAAACGCTTCCGCTTATAAGTAGTGGAGGTACTTCAATATGGATGACCTGTCTTGCTATAGGAATAGTTTTAAGTGTGAGTAGTAGAAGAGAAGAATTAATAGAAGAAGAATTACATAAAGAAAAAGAAGAAAACCCATTAGAGGTTTTAAGAGAAGTATATGAGTAAAGGACTGAAAGTCATATTATCTGGAGGAGGAACGGGTGGACATATCTATCCTGCTATAGCTATTGCAAATGAATTGTGCAGTAGGTATCCGGATACTTCAGTTTTATTTGTAGGAGCCAAAGATCGGATGGAAATGCAAAAAGTTCCCCAGGCCGGGTATGAAATTATTGGATTATGGATTAGTGGTATTCAAAGAAAATTAACACTAAGCAACCTTATGTTTCCTATTAAGTTGTTAAGCAGTCTTTGGAAATCAAGAGGGATTATAAAAAAATTCAATCCGGATATTGTAATTGGAACCGGTGGCTTTGCAAGTGGACCTTTACTAAAAATGGCGGACTCCAAAAAAATTCCTACGGTAATACAGGAACAAAATTCATTTCCGGGAATTACTAATAAATGGTTGGCAAAAGGAGCGGATAAAATATGTGTAGCCTATGATCATATGGATCGATTTTTTCCAGGTGATAAAATAGTGAAAACAGGTAATCCAGTTCGTCAGGATTTGTTGAAAACAGAAGGAAAGAGAGGTCTAGGAATTACAAAGTATAATCTAAGTAAAGAAAAAAAGACAGTATTGATTCTAGGTGGAAGCCTTGGCGCCAGAAGAGTTAATCAGCTTATTGAGAAAGAACTTGATTTTTTTGAAGAAAAAGGTGTTCAGGTGATTTGGCAATGTGGCAAACTGTATTATGAGGAGTATAAAAAATACTCTGGTCAAAGAGATGTACAGGTTCATCAGTTTCTAGACACTATGGATTTGGCATACGCGGCAGCAGATGTTATAATATCAAGGGCAGGAGCGAGTTCGGTTTCAGAATTATGTATTGTGGCGAAACCAGTTTTGTTTATCCCGTCTCCGAATGTGGCAGAAGATCATCAAACTAAAAATGCGCAAGCAATTGTTGATAATAAAGCAGCTAGAATGCTAAAGGAAAGTCAGTTGGATGAGGAGTTTCAAAATACGCTTTCAGAATTATTAGTGTCTGAGGAGTTACAGAGGAATCTTTCAGATAATATTAAAAAGTTGGCCTCACCAAATGCAACATCTGACATAGTAAACGAAATTGAAAAATTATTAAAAAAGTAGCCGATTATTAGGCTTTTGAATATAAATGAGTAAAAGTTTAGAGAACATAAAGAATGTATATTTTATCGGTATAGGAGGTATCGGTATGAGCGCACTTGCTCGATATTTTAAGTTTCTTGGGAAAAATGTTGCTGGTTATGATAAAACTTCGACTCAGATTACTTTGGATTTGGATGAATTAGGAATCGAAATCCATTTTGAAGACAACATTAATGCCATCCCTATGTCGTTTTTAAATAAAGAGGAAACGGTGGTGGTTTATACTCCTGCCATTCCAAAAAATCATAAAGAACTTATTTATGTTCGTGATAATGGTTTTACAATAAAGAAGAGGGCCGAAATTTTAGGAATAATTACAAAAGACATATATACACTCGCCGTAGCAGGAACTCATGGTAAAACTACAACCACTGCGATTTTAGCACACTTACTTAAGGAAAGTGGGGCTAAGGTAACAGCATTTCTTGGTGGGATTAGCGAGAATTATAACTCTAACCTGGTTTTAGAAGGAAATGAAGTCGTAGTCGTAGAGGCTGATGAATTTGATAGATCATTTTTGCAGTTATATCCAGATGTTGTAGCCATAACGTCTATGGATGCAGATCATTTGGATATATATGAAAAAGCAAATGCACTAGAAGAGTCGTTTATAGAATTTTCATCCAGAGCAAAAGATCACCTTTTGGTGTGTAATGGTTTACCGCTTTCTGGAATTACTTTCGGTATTGATGATGACTCTGATTATTGTGCTCAAAACATAAAAATAGATAACGGTGCATACGTTTTTGATTTAAAAACACCACACAAACTCATTGAAGACTTGCATTTAAACCTGCCAGGTAGACACAACTTGTTAAATGCAATTACGGCCTTTGCTATAGCGATGCTTTACGGCTCCCCGACCGGGTCTTTGGCAAGGGCTTTATTTTCGTTTAAAGGTGTTCAGCGTAGATTTAGTTATCAGATAAAAACAGATGATTTGGTGTATGTAGATGACTATGCGCATCACCCAACAGAAATCAATGCGCTACATCAGGCGGTGCGCGAAATGCATCCAAATAAAAAAGTGTTGGTGGTTTTTCAACCACATTTATATAGTAGAACAAGAGATTTTGCATCAGATTTTGCCAAGAGTCTTAATCAATTTGATGAAGTGTTGCTTTTGGATATCTATCCTGCAAGAGAATTGCCAATTCAGGGTGTAACCTCAGATTGGTTGTTAGAATTGATTGATAATAACAATAAGAAACTGGTTACAAAAGGTAATTTGATCAAAGAAATAAAGAAAAGTGATGCGCAGGTAATTCTAACTGTAGGAGCTGGAGATATAGGAGAAGAAGTAAGTGGTATAAAAGAAGCATTATTGGTATGAAGAAAAGAATGTTTACATATCTAAAATTTACAAGTTTGGTTGGTTTGATCATTGTTCTTTTTGCTTTTACAAGTAAGCGAAATAAGCAAAGAAAAATCAGTGAAGTACGTATAGAATTTATAGAAGAACAAGATCCGTATGTAAATGAATTAACGGTTAATAAATTGTTAATACAAAATCAAGAGAGGGTTACAAACGTAGGTAAAGAAATTTTAGTTTTGAATACTGTAGAACAAGACCTGGATTCACACAAAATGGTCGAACATTCTGATGTGTATCTTACTGTGAATGGAGAACTTAGGGCAAGAATCAAGCAAAGAACCCCAATTGCTAGAGTTAACGCTGTTGCTCCTTTTTATGTAGATGTTATTGGTAATACGATGCCTCTGTCTGAAAGTTATTCGGCACATGTGCCCTTGGTACATAATGTTTCAGAGCGAGAGGTTGCTGAAGTTTTTCCATTATTAAAGGAAATTCAAGAAGATAAATTTTTAAGAAAGCATGTAGTTGGGATATATTTAAACATGCAGGGATACTATGAATTAGAGTTAAGGGTGTATCCTTTTAGAGTGATTATTGGGAAAGTTGAAAATTTAAAAGGTAAGGTCAAAAATTTTAAAGCATTCTATCAGAAAGCATTAAAAGATCAAAGCCTTGATAAATATAAGAAAGTCAGTTTACAATTTAGAAATCAAGTGGTGTGCACAATAAAATAATACCAATATGGAAAGAGAAATGAATGAAATAGCGGTAGGATTAGACATAGGAACAACAAAGATTGTTGCTATGGTTGGACGGTATAATGAGTACGGAAAGATGGAAGTCTTGGGAGTTGGTAAATCCAAAAGTTTGGGAGTACACCGTGGAGTTGTTAACAATATTACTCAAACTATTCAGTCCATACAGCAAGCCGTTCAGGAAGCAGAAAGTGTATCGGGTATGAAAATCAATGATGTTACCGTAGGTATCGCAGGTCAACATATCCGTAGCTTACAACATAGCGATTATATTACCAGACCAAATGCAGATGCAGTAATAGATGAAGATGATATCGATAAGCTTTGCAACCAGGTGCATAAATTGGTTATGTTACCGGGAGAAGAAATTCTTCACGTACTACCACAAGAGTATAAAGTAGATGGTCAAGCCGAAATAAAAGAACCTGTTGGAATGTACGGAGGAAGGTTAGAGGCCAATTTTCATGTAGTGGTAGGACAAGTAACGTCGATTCGAAACATAGGGAGGTGTGTAAAAAGTTCTGGATTAGAATTATCTGATGTAACGCTAGAGCCATTGGCTTCTGCAAATGCGGTATTGAGCCAGGAAGAAAAAGAAGCCGGAGTTGCTTTAATAGACATAGGTGGCGGTACTACCGATCTTGCAATATTTAAAGATGGTATTATTCGTCATACGGCTGTAATACCTTTTGGAGGAAACGTAATTACAGAAGATATTAAAGAAGGATGTTCTATCATCGAAAAACAAGCAGAACTTCTGAAAATAAAGTTTGGATCTGCCTGGCCAGGAGAAAATAAGGATAATGAAATTGTATCTATTCCTGGTTTAAGAGGAAGAGAGCCAAAAGAGATTACGCTTAAAAACCTATCCAAGATTATTCATGCACGAGTAGTTGAAATCGTAGAGCAAGTATTTCTGGAAATAAAGAACTATGGCCATGAATCTCCTAAGAAAAAGTTGATAGCGGGCATTGTATTAACCGGCGGAGGATCGCAGCTCAAACATCTTAAACAGCTTGTCGAATATATTACAGGTATGGATACCAGAATTGGTTATCCTAATGAGCATTTGGCAGGTAATAGCGATTCAGAAACTACAAGTCCAATGTATGCCACAGCAGTGGGATTGGTGATGGATAGTTTGGTGCATATCAAGAAACAGAAAAAAACCATGAAAAAAGAAACTTTGGCGGGTGCAGAAGGAACGCAGCAAGTCGAAGTTGAAGATACAGTAATCGAAGAAGAAAATCCTAGAGTTGATCTGAAACCTAGAAAGAATATTCTAGAAAAATGGACAGAGAAGTTTAAGGAATTCTTGGATAACGCAGAATAATTAGGAGCTTATAATGTTCAAATTTTGAGCAGTAAAAATATTTAAAAAAGTAGGAGAACCAGAAAATTAGCAATTATGAGTAATAAGGAGGAATTCGAAAATATTTCGTTTGATTTGCCTAAAAATCAATCCAATGTGATCAAAGTGATCGGAGTTGGTGGAGGTGGTAGTAATGCCATTAATCACATGTTCCAGCAAGGGATCAAAGGAGTAGATTTTGTAATCTGTAATACAGATGCACAGGCATTAGAGAACAGTTCAATCCCAAATAAAATCCAGTTAGGTGTTTCTCTAACAGAGGGATTGGGTGCCGGTGCAAATCCAGAAGTAGGAGAACAATCTGCCGTAGAGAGCTACGAGGAGATAAAAAGAATGTTGGATACCAATACCAAAATGATCTTTATCACTGCAGGTATGGGAGGTGGAACAGGTACTGGAGCCGCTCCTATTATTGCAAAAATGGCAAGAGAACTTGATATTCTTACCGTTGGTATTGTAACGATTCCTTTTCAGTTTGAAGGAAAAATGCGTAACGAACAAGCGCATTTGGGAGTAGAACGACTTCGTGCTCATGTAGACTCCTTAATTGTTATCAATAACAATAAATTAAGAGAAGTTTATGGTAACCTAGGATTTAAAGCTGGTTTCTCAAAAGCAGATGAAGTTCTTGCAACTGCATCTCGTGGTATAGCCGAGGTTATTACACATCACTATACGCAAAATATTGATTTACGTGATGCTAAAACGGTTCTTAGTAATAGTGGTACTGCAATCATGGGCTCTGCTAATGCCTCTGGTAACAAACGTGCACACGATGCAATCGTTAAAGCATTAGACTCTCCACTACTTAATGATAATAAAATTACGGGTGCAAAAAATGTACTGCTATTAATAGTTTCTGGTAAAGAAGAGATTACTATAGATGAAATAGGTGAGATTAATGACCATATTCAGCAAGAAGCTGGTCATGGAGCTAACATTATTATGGGTGTTGGTGAAGATGAATCTCTAGAGGATGCAATTTCTGTAACTGTAATTGCTACCGGATTTGATGTAGAGCAACAGGATGAAATTGTAAATACAGAGACTAAAAAGATTATTCATACGCTAGAAGATGAGCAACGCGCAGCTGTACAGGATTTAACTCCTAAATCTACAGGTAATGTGACACCAATACTATCTCCGTTGCCAAAGAAGGAAGAAATAGAAGAACCTGCAATTATAAAACATGAATTGATAGAAGAAGAGGTAGATGAGGATACATTATTAGTTCCTACAACCGATCTATTAAAGAATATAGATGTAGAATATGAAATAGTTGATGCTTTTTCTTCTTCTGATAATGATTTTGTGATAATCAACGCACAAGATATCATCAAAGAGATCGAAGTTAACGATGCCAAAGAAGTAGCTGCAGAGGAAGAAAAAGAAGATCAGTTTTCTCTTGCATTTGATATGCCTGTAAGCGGAAATAAGGAAGAAGAAACTGGTGATTTTGCTGCTTCAAATGTAAAAGAAGAAGAGGATGAGCAGCCTATTGTTTTTGATTTAAGCGATGATATCCTTGATATGGAAGTCAATGAACCTATAGAGGTAGTTCCCGTAGGTGAAACTGTTTCTGGAGGAGGGCGTAAGTATAGTTTAGAAGACTATATGGAAGAAGAAAAACGACTTACTGAAGCACAACCTGCAGAGGTGATGGAAGAAGTGGATGAAGAAGTAGTTTTTGAAAAGAAAACTGTAGCTCCAGAACCTGAAACAGAAAAAGCAGAGGATCCTGATCCAATGAATCAACCTATCTCTGAAACGCTTAAGGCAAGAGCTGAAGAACGCCGAGCAAAAATGAAAGAGTTTAATTATAAATTCAAAAATAGCACTTCTAAGATTGATGATATCGAGAAAGAACCAGCATATAAACGTGCAGGTATCGATGTGGATTCCAAATCAGAAGATTCAGGACTGTCTAGAACATCACTAGGTACAGATAGTAATGATGATATTCAATTACGCAAAAACAATTCTTTTTTACATGACAATGTAGACTAAAAAGAATGTAAATTAAATAACTAGATAAACCGATAATCTGACCATAGATTATCGGTTTATTTTTTATCTTCGCAATCCAAAAGTTTAAAATCAAACACCATGAGTTTAGAGCAAAAGGTAATGACCGCAATGAAAGAGGCGATGAAAGCCAAAGATACTAACGCATTAACATCATTGCGAGCAGTAAAATCTGCTATTTTATTGGCTCAAACAGAGAGTGGGGCAAAAGCAGAACTTACCGAAGATCAAGAGTTGAAGTTATTGCAAAAGCAAGTGAAACAACGTAAGGATAGTGCGGCTATTTTTACAGAGCAGGGTAGAGATGACCTTGCAGAACCAGAATTAGCACAAGCTAAAGTAATCGAGCAATTTTTGCCTGAACAATTAAGCGAAGAGGAGATTGAAAAAGTAATAGTAGATATTATTGCTAAAACCGGAGCAGAAGGCATGAAGGATATGGGTAAGGTAATGGGTATGGCCAATGCTGCATTAACGGGTAAGGCAGACGGTAAGACTATTTCTGCTATCGTAAAAAGTAAATTGTCATAAATAACACTTTCTTTCCCCTCTTGAGAGGGGTTAGGGGTGTGTATAGGCCGCGTGGCGCAACTGAATACCTGCCTGCCGGCAGGCAGGGCGCAAAATTTGAGTTATGATTTTTTATACTTATGTTTTGAGGAGTGAGATTGATGGTAGATTGTATAAAGGGCATACGCATAGGTTAAAAAAAAGAGTTGAAGAACATAATTTGGGTAAGACCAAATCAACGAAAGGGTATCGACCTTGGGTTTTAGTATATTACGAAGAATTTGGAACTAGAGAAGAGGCAATCGATAGAGAAAAGTATTTTAAAACAGGAATTGGAAGAGCATATTTAAAACAAAAAATTAGGCCGCGTGGCGCAACTGAATAGCGCATCAGATTTCGGCTCTGAGGGTTGGGGGTTTGAATCCCTCCGCGGTCACGAATGAATCACAAAAAATGTGAATTACGAAGCGAGTTTCAAAAATGAAGCTCGCTTCTTTTTTTGAAACTTGTGTAGTGATTCTTTTTGTGATTATCAACGCGGAGCGTTGTAGGGATCAATGTAAATTAATCCCTCTGCGGTTACAAATAGCCTAAAAGACATGCCTTTAGTGTTTTATATGTAATACTTAAAATAAGACCCTATTGAGTTAATGAATCAAAATTTTATATTTGTCCCACAATTTGACCCACAAAAAAAATAGCAATAAGTTATAAAACCCTTATCGGTTTCATTTTTCTCACTCATATTCGCCACTAGTCACAGACTAGCGGTAGCGGGGATCCGAAATATATTTGATTTATAAATTGTTCCAGAGAGATCCTGAAAGATTGATAGCTTTGGAAAAATGACTTTGTTTCAGCAAGCTTCATTTCTTGAACCTTGGAAAAAGAGATTTCTTTCTTCTTAAAACTAGATTCAACAAATAGTTTAATCATATAAATAATCATTCCTAGGACAACTGTAACTTGGGCCCAATTTTCTACTATAAATTCCATTATACTCTTTCCATCGTTTTATTGAACTTTCGTTTAGGCTGAATTGAAACTAAGGATAAAATTGAACAGTTCCAAAAAATGAACTTTTTTTTGGAACTGTTCTTAACGGTTTTATATGTGTCTGGTCATACCAATTTTGATTATATTTAAAAGATGAATCCACTATTGCAATATATACTATTACAACGCGCCAAAAGAAGGTTGAAATCTAAAAGTGGTGATCAGGCAATTCTCAAACGACATATTGTGAATGAGTTAAGGAAGGGCCATGTAGAATTCGTTCATTCAGTCAAAGAAATGGTGTTTATTTCGATGGGGGTGCTTTCGGCAGGCTTTGGACTTAATGGTTTCCTGCTTCCCAATCAGTTCATTGACGGCGGTGCTACTGGCGTTTGCCTCTTACTCCAAGTGTTCTCTAATATTTCATTAGGACTATTACTTATTATTGTCAATCTTCCATTTGTCATATTAGGGGCAAGAACGATAGGTAATATTTTTGCTATTAAAAGTATTGTGGCCATCACGACTTTGGCCATCGTTGTTCATTTTGTGCCGTACCCAATAATAACTGAGGACAAATTGCTGATTGCTTTTTTTGGAGGTTTTTTTTTAGGCTTGGGAATAGGGATGACTATGCGAGGAGGAGGTGTTATTGATGGCACTGAGGTTCTGGCAATTTATTTAAGTAGAAAATGGCATATGACAGTAGGAGATATCATACTGTTGATCAATATCATCATATTTTCAATAGGAGCATATCTACTGTCAATGGAGACGGCACTGTACGCAATTCTTACCTATCTGGTGGCTGCTAAAACTGTGAATTATATAGTAGATGGTGTTGAAGAATATATTGGAGTTACCATTATTTCAAAAAAAAACGAAGAGATACGATTAATGTTAACTAATGAGATGGGAAAAGCATGTACTATATATCATGGAAAACACGGATATGATAAATTAAATGAGGAACGTGCTAATTTTGAAATTGTATATACTGTATTAACTCGGCTAGAAATAGCAAAACTAAGTACAGAAATTGATAAAATAGACAGAAATGCCTTTGTTGTAATGGATCTGGTCAAGGATATTAAAGGAGGCATGATAAAGAGAAAACCTTTAAAATGAGATTGGTTTGAATTAGTATCGTACAGATATTTTTATATACTAGTACACTTGCTTTCTAAATTTATAGAAGAAAATTTTGACGTCAAAATTTAGCTATGAAAATAGTTTCGTTTTCTTGAAACAATTCTTCATCGTTTTCTTGAAACAATTCTTCATCGTTTTATTGAACTTTGTTTATATGATGTTTTATATCCATTAAAGGCTCATTTACATGTAATACATCTCCATTCATGAAGTTTTCTACCTGACTCCCGTGGCAGCGTGATATGCAAACGGGAGCGTTGTAGGGATCAATACAGTTAATCCTGCCAGACGTATGGGAGTAAAACAGATGTTTAGGAAACTTTTTCGTATCCATCAAGGTTAGTAACTCCCCAGTTTTCGAGTTCTTCCTCGCTCCATAGTGCTGGAAAGAAAATTCTTCTTTGATATCTTGGGTGCATGTATTTATGCCAATCGCTTCCTCCGGTTGCTTCTGTATTTACTTTACCAGAGTCCAAATACTTAGCAGCCGTATTGTAATGGTGCATGACCCAATTTATATTTACGGTATGATCATAATGACGCATGGCATTAATTAGATCTTTGTTTTTCTGATAATCCTCTGGTAACTGTTTAAACTTGGTCCAAAGATTAACTGTATTGTATTCCCGCATCCATTCTATCAATTCTTGTTTGTACTTGTCTTCAAAATTGATCATCAATTTGCTTTTCTTTCCAGTATTATGGTCTTTTCCTGCCGCCTGCCAATACATATGATCAAATGCGTGCTCATAGGGTGTGTCTCTATTGATCGTTTTTCTAAATCGATAGTCTATCAAATTAATTAACTCTGTAGAGGCTATTTCTATTTTACGGTATTGTGCAGATTGAAAACCACTTGCGGGAGTAAGTGTTGTTCTAAACTTCATGTATTGATCAATTTCCATACCCTCGCTCATAATATCAAATGAGTTGGATAGCATGTCAAAATATCTACTTACACGCATTAAGTGCATTTCGAACTTTTTAGGTTCAATATTCTTGGTATGAGAAATCTGATCCATTTCCCATAGGATCATCTTAAATAATAATTCATTGATTTGATGATACATAATAAATACCATCTCGTCTGGCAATTGTGTCCTTTTGGTTTGTAATCCCAACAATGCATCTAGTTGAATATAATCCCAATATTGCATGGGTTCTGCATATAATAACCCGGCCAGATGTACATTAGGGTCTTGCCCCATTGCTGTATACTTTTTATCTATTGCTTTTAATAAGTCTTCTCTGTTCATAATTCCTATTAATTAACTAAATAATTTGTTAGAGCTCAATACAATTTCACCATGTTATTTTTGATGTAATTGTATGAACTGTCGATAATATCGTATAAAACAGAGTAATTACGAAAAAGGAGACTTTATATTTACATAGTTAGCAACACTATATAATACAAGAAGAGATAAGTTTATATTATAGTTTTTGGTGTACATTATTGCAACTTGAATTTTGATGTACTAAGCTATTAATTTATTTCGTGAAATTAATAAATTGAGTTAGAAAGATGGTCTCTTATTTTTATTCTCAACCGGG
Organism: uncultured Aquimarina sp.; assembly: GCA_947500545.1. Classification (GTDB taxonomy): domain Bacteria; phylum Bacteroidota; class Bacteroidia; order Flavobacteriales; family Flavobacteriaceae; genus Aquimarina. Next base: position 588,390 of record CANMSO010000002.1, read on the forward strand.
GTGTTAGATAGGTCAACTTAGATAAATGTTATTAACTCTTTGGTTTTCTAGCTCCCTTTGAGCGGACAGGTTTGTAAACAATGAAATTGACCTGATCTCTTTTAGAGATTATTCAAATTTTGATTTGTCTTAATACCCGTTTATTGTGCACAATCATTATATCGCGTAACGATTTCAATAGCATCCTCTTTTTTAAGAATTCTGTTTTTGATTTTCTCTACCAATTCTGGACAACTATTAAAGAACTCCATACTCTTTTTTCTAAAAGAACCCTCTAAAGAAGTGCTTAGATCAAAAACTATATCATCACCTTTCTTCATGGCATAAAAATTATAACCAGATAAACTTACTGATCCAGTTGATACACTAGAATTACCATAGTAATATCTGGAGTATAGAGAGCAATGATTTTCTATCAAAATTTGTAAAAGCCAATGCCTTTTTTCAGAAACCCTAACACTTCTATATCTAATAGTATCATGACCCTTATTTAATAATAATACTTCTGAAATTTCTATAGCCTTAATTTTCTTTTTCTTAGAATCCCCATCCTCTTTATACGCGACTATTTGATTAGAACTAAAAGACGTATTACCTGGGGGTAGATGAAATTTAATAGTTCCTGCCAAAGTATCCTGGGTTTTAAGGATTACTATGCTATTATTAATCCAAGTATTATATTCGGTTTCGTGTTGACTCCAACATAAACTTAAATTGCATAGTAATACCAGGCAAAAAATAGTATATCTCATTATATTGGTTTATTGAGTTTTTGATTTAAAAAGAATAATTTTCAATCCCAAGATAGACAAAATAGATTCTAAAAGTTCAACGGAACGTAATAATATGCGTTTAAATAGTTTCAAAAAGCTTTTCTAAAATTGTTAAAGGAATTTTATTTATGGGTAGGTCCAGATTATTTTTTAAATATACTAACTAATTATCCCTCGCTTTCCCTAGTGCCTCACTAGTGTGACGATTAAGACCATACTAGTATACAAAAAACAACCAAACGTCACAAAAGCTATAGTTGTTTTTGTATAATCTTATTCATACTTACCACTAGTCAAAAACTAGCGGGAGCGGGGTTGTTTATAATTTATTTACTAGTCAAAGAAATTGCCTTTTCTATTGCAGGGTCAAAGTCTTTCAATTCAATAATTGCTTTATAAAATGGCCTCCATTCTCTGGGGTATGGAATCAAAAAGTTAGGAGGAATACCTTGATACTCATAATTTTCTCCATCTTCTGTTTCATATATTTCATTTGACAACCCGAAGCGCCACCCATTAGGTAATTTTTTTTGTAATACATCTGAAAAAATCCCCATGGTATTAGACCCGACCCGTATCATATTGGGTAATTCAAATGAACCCATTATCAATGTTTCGGCAGAACTTCCTGTTTGTGGACCAGTTAATAATATAACTTTCCCTTCATAGCTTTTTAAAGAAGGTTTAATAAATACTTCGCTTTCAAATGTACTGCTAGCACCTGTCCAAATTTTCTTTGTGAAAATTTTTATTTTTTTATTAGTGAAATGTGATAATATGTCAAGAGCAACTTGATCAGTGCCTCCAGGATTAAATCTTAAATCGATAATAATACTTGACAGATTATAAAATTCTGTCATAATGGTATCCATAACAGCATTTGCCCCTTTTAGTTCTCCTCTCAAATAGGCTCCCAAAGTTTTTCCATCTTCAATATCTTTAAAAATTTTTTCCCAATGCTTTTCCCAATACACTGAAGCTTTTAGGCTATCAGAGATAGATACATCTGGTGAGAAGCCATTGATACTGTTCATTTGAATATACCCAACCCTTTCGTTTAATTTACCCCATATGATTAAATCTTTATGGTAGCTTTTGAAAGCAACATTTGGGTATAAATCCAAAATATTTTTCATAGATTTTTCTCTTGCAGTAGGATAATTATATTCAAATTCTTCTTGTTTATTCTCTTTAAGTACTGTTTTTTTAATACTCTTTTTATCGTAGGAATTTCTTAATTCATTAGGAACTCGCAAACTGATGTGGCCATCATTGATTGAATCTAAAATTTCCCTAAAATAACTATATAGTTCTTCTCTACTAGTGTTCTTTGACACACGAGGGCTATAATTCTTATAAATATCATCCCAATTGACGCCTCGCAATGAAGAATAAGCATAATTTTCTTTGAATGTATACCAAAAAATATCAAAATTTAGCTCTGGATCTTCTGAAAAACTTATAGGGGTTTCGCAATGCTTTAGCGGTTCTTTAAGCCTGTTAAATTTATAAGATGTAATCCCATATTTCAAAATCAATGATTCAGAAGTAAGCTTTTCGATATTGTATAAATCAAGTAGTGTGTTTAATGATCCTGTCCAGTTGTTCAAGGACATCGATGATGAAGTCTGACAAGACATTTTAGTAATGTCGTACATTTTATAGACCGAATCAGATACCTCTAAATAAGCACCATACCCTTCTTGCAACCAATAACCATCAATGTTCTTGTTTGATTGAGAAAAGGAATTCTGGATCAGGACAAAAAGGATAGTAGCGCTAAATAAATATTTCATTTTTTTAGTTCTTTGATTAATAATTGAATCAGTTTTGATTTGATACAAATCAACTAAAAACCGAATTACCAAGCGCTCCAAATTATAATATGGTACTAAAAATTTATTTTTTCTTAAGTTGTTCTTCCTGTTGCTTTTTTAAATGCCCTATTGAAGGTGGTTTTGGAATTGAAACCACAATCAAATGCTATACCCAATAAGGTGATGTGTTTATATTTGGAGTCATTTAGCTTTGTAATTAGAGCGTTTGTACGATACTCATTAATAAAATCAGAAAAACTTTTATACAAACCTTCATTGATGATTCTCGAAACGTTATTTGGCTGCATGTCTAATGCCCCTCGCTGCCGCTAGTGTTTCATTAATGTGCCATATATGACCATACTAGTATACAAAAAACAACCAAACGTCACAAAAGCTATAGTTGTTTTTGTATGATCTTATTCATACTTACTGCTAGTAACACCTGTCTGCCTGTGGCAGAGACTGGTGGGAGTGGGGGAGACTAATTATTTCATTGAGCAATGAAATAATTTATCATCAATTTAATAAACTCTAGTTTCCTTCTAAGATCATGTTTCTAATCTTAACGGCCTTTTCAAAATGATCCAATTTATGGTCGAGAATCCACCAAGTTGCAGCTTCCATCAGCAATTCAGGATTATCGTTCTTGTTAGCGAAAAAAGCATAGAACGAAAGACCTACATTCTCGCCTTTGGAGGCAATTTTAGTATTACAAACCTTGATAATTTTATCTTTTAAAATACTATTCATCGATTTATTTTAACGGTTGTTGCTAAACCGCGTTCTAATGCAGATTAGGTTTCGCTACAGCTTGTTTTAATTATTTTTTCTTCTCTAAATCAAGATAAAGCTGTTCGACCTTATCTCTTGCCCATTGTGTTTTTCTTAAAAACTTAAGACTAGACTTAATCGAGGGGTCAATTTTAAAACAATTGATATTAATTTTCATTGCTAATCTTTCCCAACCGTAATGGGCTAACAACAACTCTAGGATAGTAATTAGTTTCATCCCATGCAGTGGGTTATTGGGTTGTTCCTTATGGTGACCATTTTCTTTATCCATTGATATGATGATTAATTCTCTTACGTTAGGTGCTTTTTTTCTTTTTAAGACCTCTCCAATTATTGATAGTGTTAAATTGTTTCAACAAAACTTAAAAACACTTTTTTATGAAGTTCAAGGTCCATATTAGGAGAAAGTGCTACACGGGCAATATAATCTTTGTCGCCTTCTTTAGTCGTCCCTTGAGTCGATGTTGCAGGTATCGTCCAATAACATCCTTTTAACTGCCCATAGCTCACACAGTACTTACTTTCATTGGGGATTTCTGTAATCATTAAATTGATTAATTTATGATTTAGTGCTCTTTTATAAGATTCTTTTTCTTCATCGGTAGTACCTTTAGTAGGAAGATCTAATGAAAACACGGATGGCGTAAATCCTTTACTAGCTAATTTTTCTGAAACAAAATTGATTTTCGCTTCTGGTAAAGTGTCGTTGATAAAATTTACAAATTCACGAGTATTTTGATAAGCATCATGAATTCTTTGTTTCATTGATGGTAGTTGTTTTGCCAATATTTCCATTTGAAGATTTGTGGCCTCGTTATCACAAAGTTTTAGATGCATTTCTATCTTGCGCATCAAAGCTTCCGTTTTTTTATTTCCAACACAGTAGCCGGCAGTACATAGCCCGCCACTTGGAAATTTTGACCCGCTGGCAAAAGAAATAGTCCTAACCGTTGAGAGTATTTCATCTTCACCTAAAAAATGTACATTAGGACAAAATGTTTGATCTAAAATAAAAACTGGATCTACGGCAATTTTACCAGTTGCAGTCTTACGAACTTCACTTAAAACATTTTTTAATTGTATAAGATCCGGAACTTCAACTCTAGGATTTGTTGGGATTTCGGCAATTATATAAGGGATAGCATCTTCATGAGCAATTTTGGCTAAAAGAGTATCAATACTTTGCACCATGTCATTACCACCATCTACTGGTAAATCCACTATTTCAACATTATCAATGCAAGCAGCAACTCGTCTTGCCTGGTCATTTGTGCCACCATAACAATTTGGAGGAACTACAATTTTGATATCTTTTCCTCTATGTTTTTCTAGTGCATGGTGAATTAGTCCCATTAAAATCGCATATTGAATAGATAGTCCACTAGAACCAACTAATGCGGTTGTATTTGTACCGGTAATGGCTGCGATTGAATCTAAAACCAGTGTTTTGTTTGCCTCGAGATCACTTTTCTTCGTATCAAAAGAAGACTTCTCGATTAGTATCTTTAAGGCGGTAAGAGCATTGGCTGGTGTCATTGCAATAGTCTCTCTTCTTCGTACATGCTGAATTTCTGAAATATAACTTTCATTTTGTTTACCATTCACTAATAAAATACTACCCAAGTTCTCATGAACATTGATAAAAAAGTCAATATTTGAAGTAAGGTCAACGGTATTTAATTTCCTGTCTACCGACAGGCAGGCATCTTGTTGTGATATGAAAATGGTACTGCCATTAAATCCCGAAATGTCTGATGGGTTATCAACATGTTGCAGGTCAAATTTATAACCATAAACATTCCTTAGTATGTCAACATCAAAAGAATCTGGTAATTCACCTGTATAAAAGATTCGTGTATTTTTATGATCTAATAAATTTTTCCTTAGAATAGCCAAAATAGGAACCGTCTTTGATGAAAAACTTATTACATTATTTGGTGCTAGATTATGTAAGCGAGCGATTACCCATTCTAGTACACAAGATAAAGGGTGACCTAATCTAATATAGTCGAAAGCAGTGGGTAATTCGCTTAGTGCCGATGACTCAGAATTATGGTCATTAAATAAGATTTCAAACTGTTCTAAGAATTGAACTTTGGCCAATTTTTCATCATAAATATCTAGTCGATGTGTGGTTAGAGTCAACCAGTCTGCAGGCATATTTTCTAATACATCTTTTATATAATCGCGCATTTTATTGTCTTCCATAAGTTAAGCCTCTAGCTAGGCCGCTAGTATACATTAATTAGATTTATTTTAAAAGTGTTACAAGACGTTTTTACCAAATAGTGAGTAACGATTTGTGTATGATTAGTTGCGAAAATGCTTAAGTACTTTCAATTGTTGCCAAAGATAATTAATGCAAGTGAATTTTTGGTACTTGTGCCGAGGTCTTCGACAAGTTCAGGACAGGATTTGGCTAAGTGGGAAATGCTGTTGAATTTAATTTATACACGGTGTTGTAACCAGTTTTTACTTTTCATCAAAATTGTTTTTTTGTTTACCTCAATACCAATTCCTTTTCTTCTTTTTTGAAGTATTGTCAGTACTATTATCAATAGAATCGTTATTATTCGAAATACATTTGAGTAGATTCCGCCTAAAGCATTGTCACTAACAGAAAATAGTTCCCATGACAAATTCATTAACATGTGTAAAAAGATTGGAACCCATATATTGTAATTCCATTCTGCGTAAACCCATGCAAATAGAATTCCTCCCAAAAAAGTGACTAAGAATATTCCTATGATCTCTCCAAGTTCATTCCCTTGATACAAATGAGCAAATCCAAACAAAAGTGCCCCCAATAAAACGGATAAGATAAAACCGAAGCGAGAATACCTAAATAACTGACCAAATAGAAATCCTCTGAAATATAACTCTTCAAAAAAACCAGCTGCGATGACCGAAATCAATATGGTATTTAATGAAACTTCTGAATTGAAATCAAAGATGAACGCAAAGCCGATAAACATGGGTAAAGTGCAGAGTAGAGAAAAAACCATAGCTTTTATGATTGATCTATTAAACCCTAAGCTGTTAAAAAAACCTTCCTTCCTATGTAATAGTAGCACTCCAATAAAGATAGGTATACCAAATACTAGATAAGATATGATATGACTTATCCCATATTGATTGATGAAACTATGTAACCAAGTTCTAGCACTTTTAAAATACAACTCATCCAGAAAGAAATAAGCTCCAAATGATAGTAGTGTTATTAAAGTTACTTTTAATGTTTTATCCATAATTAAGACCTCTTTCTATTTTAATAGACACATATTAATTGAAAAAGGTTGCCTGGAGTTCAATTTATTGTCCCTCTCGTTGCCGCTATAGTCATATCTGTCTGCCTGGCGAAGAGACTAGCGGCAGCGGGAGATCGTATTATAATGGTAAGGATTATCTATGCATATAATCTTGCCATTTTATAAGTAAGGGGTCAATTTCGTTATCACCATTTAAGAGTTCCAAGGCAAGGTTTCCAATTGCACGCAACACAATTTGCATGCTACCGGCATTTGCGGCAATGTATATGCCAGTTTTTGAGGCTGTTTCTGCTTTAAAAAAAGTAGAAAACCCAGGAACCCCACCTGTGTGTGTTAAATACTTTGTATTATCCTTTAGAACTATTCCAATTCCAAAACCATAATTACTTCCAAACTGTTGTTCTTGCATTTTGGTCACAGATTGTGAGTTCAAGATAGATTGACCATCAAAAGAGCCTTGATTCAATTGAGCAATATAAAAATTAGCCATTTCTGGACAGGTCAAATAAGCATCTCCTGCAGGATATACATCAAAACGAGATTGATACTCGGGAATCGATTGATTGTCTTTTAAAGAATATGGTAAAGCTAGCTCCTCAATCATACTAGGAGTGGGAACAATTGGACCTTTAGATTCAATTTGAAGTGGTATTAGAATATTATCCACAATGTAATCTTGATAGGACATTCCTGACACTTTTTCAATTATCAACCCTGCGAGACCATAACAATGATTGCAGTATTGATAATTTATTCCAGGCGGTTCTTCAGTACTTATTTCAGAAGCAAATTTTTCTAGTGTTTTAGGTAATTTTCTTTGCCATACTGGAATAATCTCAATTGGCCCAGTTAATCCTGAATGATGGCTTAACAAGTGACGAAATGTAACAGGTGTTCCATCATTTGAAAGATCCATAATTGGAGATTCTCCTAAATATTTGTTTATAGAATCATCAATATCTAGTTTACCAGCTTCTGCTAATTGCATTATAGCAGTTGCTGTGACAAATTTGAAATTTGAACCAGTACTATAGATAGTAGAACTGGTTGCAGGAACTTTTTTCTTAACATTCGCAAACCCGAATGCCTCTGACCATATAATTGTATCGCCTTTAATCAGCGATAGTGAAACAGAGGGTATACCGGTATCCATTAATATTTTATTGATTTGTTCCTCGAGTATTTTTTTTGATTGTTCTAGATCGAATTTGTGTTCTGGCCGGTTAATTTGAGAAATAGATCTATTGGTTACAAGTAAGAGACCAAACAATAATAATAGAATTTTATTCATAATTTTATTTATGTTGCTAATGAGGTATAGCGGTCAAGTGTATGAAACCTAGCGTGTAAAAAGATACTACATTTCGGGTTTATCACAGAGCCAATTTTTTATATTTTGATTTAACTTCTCAGTTTTAAAGCCAAATTTAAAAATTTGGCGGATTTCATAAATAGGCTAAGAGTTTTTTTAGCACTTACTAGCTATGTTTTATACACGTTGTTGTACGTTCGTTATTTTTGTTATAAATCTTTTGCAAGGCATATGCTGTCTGGAATATCCTTTAGTTTACCGTATTTTTCAATTAAATTGTATTTGTTTCTTTTGTATAATTTACTTGCTTCAGGCTGCCTTGACCCCATGAAGAGTATACATTTGGTATTCCCCAACTCTTTAGACCAGTTTTCTAGTTCGGTCAATATTTTTTCTCCGATTCTTTGTCCTCTAGCTTCTGGTGACACATACATTCGTTTAATTTCCATTGAATTTGAATCATATTCGGAAATCGCTCTACACCCAATTACTATGTCATTATTCAATGCAAGGACAACAATCTTTTAATTAAGCGCCAAACCCTGTATTAATTATTGCCATTGCTGTACTTTCGTTAGTTCCTCTATTAGGTTACTCTCCATCTTCTGGTAAAGGTGAAATCATAATGTGCGCTCTATGTGTTCCGGGATTCATAATCCAAGGATGGTTTGGAGCCATTGGGACTTCTGGCAAACCAGTAGATTCTGATGTGGCCCACGGCATATATACCACATAGCGGAGTTGAGCACCTTCAACTTTTGAGGTTTCAGGGTCATACACTGTTTTTGCCCCGTAGTAGATGTGCAAAGTCGATCCAGGAGTTATTTTAATTTGACCCGATTTCATTTCTGCTTCACGGATAGCAAAGATTTCTTGTCCTGTCTTTCCTTCTGCTCTCAAGGCTCTTCCTCTTGCCATAAAGGGTTCAAGGTCTTTGTGATAACACGCGGCATTAAATCCATCCTTATTAGGATTATCTGCCAGAACAATAAACTCATTATCTCCTTCTCTCAGCGTCACAAATTCACCAGCCATATTATACCCAATAACTTTACATCCCGATCTGCTTTCTTTGGGAGCAGCCATTAATGCTGTTGCAATTAAAGCTTCATCAGTATCAATAGCATTTAATTGTTTCTTGATATCATTTGATGTACTGTCTATTACATTTTCTGTTGCAGAGGATTCCTGTATTGTGTCTTTAGTTTTGTCTGATGAATTACAAGAAATCAAAATTCCTGTAAAAACAAATGCTGTAATAATATGTTTCATTTTTTGACGAATTTTTCTAATGAATTTTATCATTAGAGGTTAGCTTCTCTAAATGTATGGTTTTAAATTTAATAGGCGGGTTTCTGAATAATGAAGCATAACGTTGAGTATAAAATGCGTTTTAATGGATTTTATACAGTGTTAGCCGTTTTATTTCTTGCCTTCAACTTCGCCTTCATTCTTAACAGGTTTCTCCAACCTATATCTTATGAATCGTTCATTTCCGATTTCTAATTCCTTATCCTTTTTAAAGCCAAGACGTAACAAGCCTTTAATTCGTGTTCTAGAGGGCGGAAACAAGACTTGAACTGAATTTAGTCCTAATTCACTAAAGGCTCTGCTTATTATCTCTTTATACAAGACTTTGCCCATGCCCCAGTAATCTGGGTGTAATACTAGTGCTAGGTCCGCTTCTCCATTATCTGGCTGTATTCCTCCCCAGCCGGCAAATTGATTATTTATTACAAACGCCCATGGACCATAGCCATGTTTTTCCCACATCTGTTCCTTTGAAGCCACAAACTTATCACAATCAATTTCACTGAAGTCGCCTTTCAATAATGGCATTTGTCTTCGCACTAACGAGTTATTCATTAAATCAATGATGTTTGATTTTTCAATTTCTCCCAGATTCTTAAACTCAATATTCACTTTTCTATATTACTGCTAACGTTTATGTATATGAGCTGTGGCGTATCTCGGCACGTACCTCTCCAAATAAAACTGGCTTTGGGAAATCCGCAGGATTTTCCAAGTAAGAACAGACCAAGCCATAGCTTATATACTGTGTTGGGCATAGTTTTTAATTTAATTTACCGTCTTTTATAATGTATTCTATACTAACGTGGTAAAATTTAGCGTTTTCATAATTAATGTTTTCCATAATCCTTTCACGTGTTTGATCTAGTTCGATTATGTCTTCATTCCCAAGTTTCTCAAATTTGTAAGAATGTTTCCTAAAATTATATTTTTTGAGTTTAAGTTGTAATTGGATAAAATCATATAAATTTTGAGCAAAAGCATCATTTGTGTATTCTTTGTCCTGTATAGGTGACTGTGACAATTGTTTGCAGTAAATTAGGAAGGGCGAAGATTCTATAGAAGAAAGTAATTCCAAAAGGTTGTAATCTAACTTTGTTGCTATAGGTAATTTTATAATATTTTCAATATTCTTACTTATCGCTTTAGCATCATCTGTGAGTCTTTGATGAAAATTAAAGACTCCTTTTGTAAAATTACCGTTATTTTTTTTATCACTTAATTGAGAATATCTTTTATAATATGTTCTGTTATATTCCAATTTATAATGATTTAATTTTTTAAAATCTTCTACTTTAATTTTCTTATCCTCTATTTTAACATTGGCAATCATTTTTAAACCTCCAATAATATCACTCATCGTCATATAAATGTTTGCAACCTTTGATTTATAAATAAGAAATGCCTTCTTCTTAGCCATAAAGTTGGGTATAAAATCAATTATCAGATATACTATATAGGCAGTGATGAAAGCTAAACTTAAATTTTCTAATAATCTATATACCTCATATTTAGAAGTGTTATCTTGTGGTTTTTGTAAAGCATTTTTTATAAAATCCGGTAAAAATTCAAATGGTGGTATATTTGAAAATTTTACAACTATAAATATTGATAGGACAAATAAGATTGAAAGTATTAAAAATACTATAGAAGATGTTTTATTTTTCATTTAATAGAATCTATTTTTTTTACAATTCTAGTTAGTGATAAATTATGCCCAACAATTGAATATATCCACTGGTAGATATATTTCTCATATATTTTGTTATTGTCTACCTCAAATATATCAAATAAGTTTATTTGATTCAGAGGCTATGCAATATCAATAATTTATTGACAGAATAAATACGGTTTTCCACAGTCGATAGAATGAATCACTCTATAATGAAAAACCCAACCTAATAGATATCAGGTGTACGCAACAACAAAAAATACATTTTTATAGCCAACGAACAATCACTATTCTTTTTGTGATTATCAATAGATAGAGAGTATCTTTGCAGGATTCCTAAACGTAAATCATGTCATCAAAAAAGCAACCCCAAGAAAAAACAAGACTACATGCTCGCAACAGAAATCGAGAACGATATGATTTAAGCGCATTAATACAAGCTAATCCAGAATTGGCTACGTATGTGACTCCCAATAAACATGGGAATGACTCTGTGGATTTTTCAAACCCTGTGGCTGTAAAAACCCTAAATAAAGCATTGCTAAATCACTATTATGGGATAAAGAACTGGGATTTTCCTGATACCAATTTATGCCCCCCAATACCCGGTAGAGCAGATTATATTCATCATATCGCTGATTTGTTATGCGAAAATAATTTTGGGAGAATACCTACTGGTGATACAATCACTTGTTTTGATATTGGAGTAGGGGCCAATTGTATTTATCCCATTATTGGAGTTACAGAATACGATTGGCAATTTATTGGTTCTGATATTGATCCAAAATCAATTGAATCTGCACAGCATATTATTAACGCTAATCCATCACTTAAAAATAAGATTGAATGTAGATTGCAAAAAGATCCAAAAGACATTTTTTACGGGATCATAGATAGAGAGGATAAAATTGATGTATCGATATGCAATCCTCCTTTTCATGCCTCGCTAGAGGATGCTCAAAAAGGAACCCGAAGAAAAATTAAGAACCTGTCTGGGGAAAAAGTAAAAACACCAGAGCTTAATTTTGCAGGAATTAGTAATGAACTTATATGTGATGGTGGAGAATATAAGTTTATCACCAATATGGTGAGAGAGAGTAAAAACTTCGCTAAAAACTGTTATTGGTTTACAACCTTGGTGTCAAAACAATCTAATCTAAAAGGGATTTATAAATCCTTAGAGAAATATAAACCTAATCAGGTCAAAACCATCCCCATGGGAACCGGTAATAAATCTAGTAGGATTGTGGCTTGGACATTCCTTTCTGAAGCAGAGCAAAAGGAGTGGAGAACAACCAGATGGAAAACTAAAGCATCTAAATAATTGATACCCTAACCTTTTTCTTCTTTAATCGTACATTATTTACATTGGGTAAAAGTCCCTTAATAGTAGCTGTTTTAACGGCAACAAAAGCACAATCATTCTTAAGTTCTATCACACCCAAATCTTCTCTAGTAATATTCCCTTGTTTAAAAAATAATCCTGCAATATCCCCTTTAGAAATTTTGTCTTTTCGGCCACCAGAAATAAATAATGTACTCCAACCAGAAGGTTTTGGTGGTTTGGATGTTCTAAGTTCCTCAGTAGGTAATGCTCCTATAAAATCTGGTACATCTTCTTTTTCATATTGCAGCACATACGCTACTCCGTTACTGTTCATACGTGCAGTTCTACCATTACGATGGGTAAATTCTTCACTTTTTATAGGAAGGTGATAATGAATAATAAATTTAAGTTCTGGTACATCAATACCTCTGGCCGCCAAATCTGTAGCCAATAATAGTTGATGCGTACCATTTCTAAACTTAATTAAAGCGCGTTCTCTTTCAGTTTGTTCCATTCCGCCATAGAACCTGCCATGAGAGATATGGTTGTCAGATAAATAATCACTTACACGTTGGATAGAGTCTTTAAAGTTGCAGAAGATGATCCCGTTTTGATTGCCAATATGAGCGATCAAATCTATTAGCGTATCTAGTTTATCTTTTGTTGGAGAAATAACACTTTTGATTTGCAATTGGGTACTCGCTTCTTCCAAATAATCAATGGTAATTGGGTTGCTTAGACCTACAAATTCTGGAATTTCTACACCTTGGGTAGCAGATGTCAATATCTTTTTATTCACTTTTGGAAGCAGATCCAGGATTTCACTCATTTCATTTTCAAAACCTACTTCTAGTGATTTATCAAATTCATCTAGCACCAATGTTTTGATATATCCAGCATAAAAGGCTTCTCTTCTTAAATGATCTGCAACTCTACCTGGTGTGCCAATCAATACTGCGGGTCTGTGCTTTATATCTATTCTATCTTTAGACCCTGAACGACCTCCATAAACTGCATTTACTTTGAAACCTGTTCCCATTTCACGCATCACCTGTTCAATCTGAATTGCTAATTCTCTTGAAGGGACAATGATTACGGTTTGAATTTCGTCGCTGTTTTTATCTAATTCATTAATCAATGGCAGCAGAAAGGCTAATGTTTTACCTGTTCCGGTGGGTGAAAGCAAAATAACTTCATTACAAGATGCGATAGCCAATTTGGCCTCTTCTTGCATGGGATTCAATGCTGTTATTCCTAATTTAGATAATATTGCTTTTTGACTTTTGATAGCTATAGACATGGTGCAAAGGTAGCTCCTTGACTATCAAATATTGAAATATAAATAAAGAATTTTGGTGTTTGTAAAGCTTAGTCCGTAAATAAAGGCTATTCGTTTTTAGGAAATCTCTAGCTTGTACCCAACACCGTGTACGTTTATGATTTGTATAGAAGGATCATTGTTAAGCTTTTTTCTAATCCGGGAAATAAAAGCATCCAGGCTTCTACCCACAAAAACACCATGATCTTCCCAAACTTCTTTGATGAGAAGCTCTCTTTTTACTATTTGATTCTGGTTTTGGCTAAATATTTTTATCAATTCACACTCTTTAGAGGTGAGAGTAATGATTTGGCTTTCTTTTATCAATTTATGTTGATTTTCATAAAATTTGTATTTGCCTAATTTTATATAATCCAATGTTTCATCAACACTTTCTGGCTTTTCTTTTCTTTTTCTGGTATACACAAATCCAAAACCAACAAAACCTATCAATATCAATGATAGAAGAGCGTAGTTTTTATATGATATCAATGATGATTTGTTGTCTATAAATAGCACATTGATAGCATAACAATTTGAAGGTAAATTACGCCCCATACATGGGATTATATCTTTTTCTTGCAGTGCAGTGATTTGGTAACTGTAAGAAACTTCTTGGTTGGTACAATCAATAACTTCAACAATATAGTTGTTGGATAAATTTGCAGTGTCAAAACCTCTCTTAATACTATGTATTAATGTATCGGGGCTTATAGAAAGATTAGTTTCAAAGGATAATTGATACTTGTTTTTTTCTAATTGAATTATAGGCGATACTAATGAGGTGCTATCATTGTTGGATAGCAATAATTGATTACCAGAATCTCGCAAGGCTACTTTTACAGATTCAGGAAAATGGTCGGTGGTATTTTTATGAGAAATATACCCAACCAAAGCAATAATTACTATCCCTAATATTGGGATTAAAAAATAGATCTTTTTCACTTGTACTAAAGTAAGAGTTCAAAGATTAATTAAATGAAAATTTACATTTTTTTACACTTCTTTTACATTTTTTTTCACAGGTCATCCGGTATCTACTTTAGCTTTACATAAAAACATACTCGATGAAAAAAATAATTTTGATAATTGCAGTAGTGTGCATGATGCCACAAGTTAATGCACAGCAAATACTAGGAGTAGATACTGGCAAAAGCATCATTAATTGGGAAGGATCTGATCTGTTGAATTTGAATAAGCATAATGGGACAGTAAAGTTTAGTGGCGGTATAATTAAAAGTAGTAACACCAATGTTTTTAATGGATACAGTAATGTCATTATAGGTGGGATGTTTGAAATTGATATGAATTCTATTCTCAATACCGATAGTGAGTATAATGATACACTGGTGGCTCATTTGAAAGGTGAAGATTTTTTTGATGTAAAAAAATATCCAACCGCCAAATTGGAAATTCTTGATGTACAGTATATAAGTGATACAAATCTGGATGTAACAGCTTATCTAACCATTAATGGGGTTAGGCAAATAATAAAGTATCAATCTACTATAGAAAACGTAAACAATCAAGTGGTCATGAAATCAAAGTTTGAAATCGACAGAACACTATGGAAAATTAATTATAAGTCCAAAGGTTTTCTTTTAAGTGATTTAAAAGATGATCTTATCTCTGATTTTATTGATTTTGAAGTGTATGTGGTGACTAGTCTGGATGGGTGTTGAAAATAATAGTTTCGGTTTTTTTCCATTCTAAGCGTATGCTGCAAAGGTCATACATAGGTAAATCTACTAATGCCAGGCAATATTGTCTGGCTTTTTTATTGGTAATGATTACTTTTATATGAAGTATGTAGTTATAAGTATTAGTGGTCACTCAAAAAAGTAAATGATGAAAAAGATGCAATGGTTTAATGAACCCGATAAATGGAATATAATTAATGATGCTTCATTGTCTATGTATGTAACACCTAATACCGATTTTTGGAGAAAGACCCACTATGGATTTACTGTGGATGATGGTCCTTTTTGTTATTCTATTATTGGCGGAGAGTTCGAAGTGACAGTAAAGATAACTGGTGAGTACAAAAATAGATATGACCAAGCCGGGGTAATGATAAGAATAGATGAAAAAACTTGGATTAAAACAGGCGTAGAATATGTAAATAAAAGAATTAATTTAAGCGCTGTTGTTACTCATAAAAATAGTGATTGGAGCGTAATTGAATTAAGTCAAAAACCAGACTTCGTTTGGCTTAAGATCACACGAAGATTGGATGCAATAGAAATAAAATACTCATTAGATAATAAAGATTTTACTTTAATGAGACTAGCATATTTTCCTGATAATATACCTGTAATGGTAGGATTGACGGCGGCTTCTCCAGATGGAGACGGATTTGATGTATTATTTGAAGATTTTATTATTAAACACCTTCCGGATAGACGAAGAAGTGAGTGGTTAAAACAGAATTTATAGAAAAAAACGAACCGGCGGACATAGTATATGAGATGATATTCCCTAAACAGTCATACTTTAAATATACTTACGTTTAGTATTCATTAAAAAAAGATTAAGTATAAATGTTATTGTCAAAACTTAGAAAGATATCCCCAAAAGTGATGGTGTTGATTAGTATAATCTTATTATCATGTCAACAATATGCCCAAGAACACAAAGAGTATTTTAAAAGCGGACAATTAAAGGAAATTGGACAATTTGATAAAAATGGAAAACAAACCGGGGTTTGGAAATATTATTATAAGGATGGTAAGCTAGAACAAATTAAACGTTATCAAAATGGGATTCAAATCGGAAAACAGGAAAGTTATTACGAAAATGGAGAACTCATGAAGTCTAGGGTTATAGAATTAGATCAAAATGGGGACACACTAGCTGAGTATAAATATTATTCTGATGGGCAGCTATATGAACACGGGTATTACAAAAATGGTTCTAAATCAGGAATATGGAAATATTATAATGAGCATAAAAGATTAAAAGAGACAGGTGCATTTAAAAATGGAAAGCGAATCGACGTATGGAAAACCTTTCATGGTAACGGGGAACTAAGATCTATAGAACGCTATAAAAATGGTTTAAGATCTGGCTTGACTACATTTTATCATAATGATACGATTACACAGGCAATAGGTCAATACGAAAAAGGGACGCAGGTAGGAGAGTGGAAATTTTATGATAATCGAGATGGAAAATTAACCAGAATCGGAAAATATGATAAAAACAAGGGAGCAAAAGGATGGGAATTTAAGGAAGTAATTGAATGGGAATATTATGATGAAAACGAGGAGCTCATAAAAATTGAGAAATATAATCCTGAAACAAAAGAATTTGAAACGTTTGATAAAAAAGGAAACCGAATGTAGCAATAGACATAAAGTTGCTATTATAAAAACACCGCTAGCCGTAGATTTTTAACTCCACGTACTTTAAAATTACTATCTAATACGTCATTTGTGTCACCGTTTCCAATCATATGATTGTTGCATTTTACTAAAAACATGGACAGAATCTGTCACATCTTATCACTTTCATTAGTCTTGTTAAATAGTGAGTAAAAGGAAGAAGTATGCATTGGTAATAACGATCCAAAAAAGTAATTAATGAAATTAATTTTAGATTTTGTTTTAGTTGGTGGTACTATTATCATCACCATAATTTTGTTTCTGTTGATGAAATCAAAGAAGAAACAACTATCACAAAAAATCTTGATCGTATTTTTTGTTTTACTACTATTTATTTCTCTTTATTTTTATGCATGGCTACATTATATTACCTGGTTAATACGAATATGCTTCATTCCAAATGATATCGGTATTCCATCAATGGCACCATTATTATTTCTTTATATAAAATCGTTATTTTTAAAAGAGGAAAACCTGGTAAAGAATACATTGTTACATTTTATACCTGCTGCCCTGTACGCTATTTTTATTGCCATCCCTACGTTGCTATATGATATATTCGCTATAGAAATACTATCGTACGTGTTATCAGATCATAT
Source organism: uncultured Aquimarina sp. (assembly GCA_947500545.1). GTDB lineage: Bacteria > Bacteroidota > Bacteroidia > Flavobacteriales > Flavobacteriaceae > Aquimarina. Next base: position 605,966 of record CANMSO010000002.1, read on the forward strand.
GTTTATTTTTTTTAAGTTAGAAGATTTGTATTTGATGTTCTATCTTATTATTTCATTACGATTATTGTCAAAATACAGGAGGTTAGTAAAATTTAAATATTCAAATCTGAGCACATACGATTTTAATTGGATAAAGATGATGCTGAAAGGAACATTATTCATAATTAGCATGAATTTTAGTTTCGACATCTATGAATCTTTTTATGGAGATTTTGAGTGGAATCTCGAATATATTTCAGTAGTAGCTATGATTATTTTGGTTTCATATTTGGGGTATTATGGAGTGAATCAATCCAAAGTATTATTGCCTGATTTCTTGATCAAAGAAGACAAATTAAATCGTGTGGTTAAAAAAAGCAGTTTTCTTTCTAATTCAGAAAAAGAAGAATTTGAAATATTAAGAAATAAGCTCAATATCGTTTTAAAAACAGAGCGACCTTATCTAGATGAAGATTTAACATTGAATACATTAGCCAAACAGCTGTCTACTACAGATAAAAAACTCTCTTCCTTATTAAATCAATATATGAATACCACATTCTATGACTTGATTAATAAATACAGAGTTGAAGCGATAAAGGAAAAGATGCAATCAAAGATGTATGATAATTATACCCTTCTTGGGATTTCATATGAATGCGGTTTTAAGTCTAAAACTAGTTTTAACCGAATCTTCAAAAAAGAAACTGGACTTTCTCCCTCTGCTTACAAGAAAACTCTTTTATAAAGGATTTACGATAAAAAGAGTGCCAATGCTTCCGTTGGAGCGATTGGAACACTACAAATTCATTGATTTGACTTTAAATCAAAAAATCAAAAAATGAAAAATATCGTATTAACTATAGCTTTTTTTAGTCTGGTTTTAACTGCTAAATCACAGAATGCAAGTGTAGAAAAATCTGTATTCGGAATCCAAACAGGATCGTTTGGAATTTGGGGACATTCAGAATTAAAACTTGCAAATCAAATAGCCTTACGAGGTGAGTTGGGCTTTGATATAAATAATGGGAAGAGCGATTTTTATCCTGATACCAGTTTTTTGTTAACTTCTGTAATTACTGTAGAACCACGTTGGTACTATAATCTAAACAAACGAGAAAGTAAATCGAAACAAATAGATGGAAATAATGGTAATTTCTTTTCACTTAAAACAAGTTATCATCCAGACTTACTTGTTGTTTCAAACAGCGATGAAAGTATTAATGTAGTAACTGATATTTCAATAATTCCTACATGGGGAATTAGAAGAAATATTGGTAAATATTTCAACTATGAAACTGGTATTGGAGTGGGCTATATCCACTATTTTGCCAAAAATGAAGGGTTTCCAAAAGATAAGGGAGAGACTGCCATAAACTTACATTTACGTATTGGTTATAGGTTTTAAAATCTGTTACGGCATTTATAAATACTAACATACCGCTAACTTTTAAATTAGCGGTATGTTATTAATATGTTTTTAGGTATGTAACCTAAGTATATTTACTTCTTCATAAATTTCCCTACTTTTTTCATGTCTCCTGATTGGATTAGGTATATATAAATACCAGAAGGGAAATCACTTGTGTTTACGGTTGCCTTTTTAAAGTCTGAATATGATTTATTAAATACTATTCGACCACTAGTATCAAGTATAAATAGCGTACTGCTAGAACTAGCATAAGAACTATCCATTACAAAATGAACTTCATTAACGCAAGGGTTAGGATACGTCTTAACGGTAATGGCATCTAATTTTTGTTCTTCTCTAGACTTAGTAAACTGGTTGATTTTTCTACGTAATAGATTTTGGTTTCTTTCTACACCAGCATCGTTTAGGATAACATCAGTCGCTTTTTCACTTATCAAATAGATAGGAACGGCTATAAAAAATCCTGGAATTTTAGGAAATACCGAAGCATCAACAACACGTAGGTTTTTGACTCCGCGTACTTTAAAATTACTATCCAATACATCATTAGTACCACCGTTTCCAATCTTGCAAGTACCACATGCATGGTGTCCCCATGTTTCTTTGGCAATAAAATCTCGTTTTTCCTGATTTGAAGATACCTCTGCTCCTGGCCAAACTTCTTTTTTAACAGAGTTACGAACTTTCCAGTTGTTCATAAGATCTCTAATGTTGTCAACGCCTTTTATAAGAGCTTGCATATCGTTACCATCTAGATCCTGACCATCATTAAAGTATTTAAAGTTAATATCAGGTGTCTTTGTTGGATCAACACTTTGAATCTTAACCTCTCCGGCAGTATTTTCTGTGTGTCCTTTTAGTATTGCCCAGGTAACTTTGTTTTTAGATTCTTTTATCTTTTCACTATACCCGGGATAGTATCCTTTAAAATCACTAATCAAGCAAAAGTTGAAAAGATCAGGATCTTGTAAATTAGGGTTGGTTCTAATAATATTGGCCGCAACTGCGCCATTACTTGTATATGGGCCAGCACCATTTCGATTATAATTATCAAGACAAGCATCGTCACCTTCAGAGAACGTACAGTTTTCTAGTAATCTACCATTCAATTCATAAGTAAGCCCTAGCTCATAACGATCTTGTAGATTTTTACCTACACCAGGTAAATCTTGTAATACTTCGATGTCTTTTTCTTCTAATAAAGAAGCTTCTCCTATTCCAGATAATTGCAATAGTTGAGGGGTGTTAAATGTTCCGGCAGACAAAATAACCTCTTTAGATGCTTTTACGAATTGTGTTGCAGCATTTGCATTTGATGACCCATTGTATAATGGATCGGCTTCGTATAAGTTACCACCTTTAATGTATTCAACACCGATAGCTTCTTTTTGATCATTGAATACAACTTTACTTACCAATGCATCAGTAATGATAGTTAAGTTTTCAGGATATTGTTCTTGAGTTTCTAATAAGTATTCTCTCACAGAATGCCTAGAAGCACGATTATCCATGGTTTGTGGAACCAGTATTGGTCCTTCTGCACCTCTTTCAAAAGATCTTTGATTTACGTCAAAAGATTTTTCATTAAAAAGTAAGTCCAAAATATTTCTACCCGTATGTGCCAAGTTTGCTTTAATCAATCCGGCCAATGGTATATTCTGTAGTAAAGTACCTATATCCAAATTTTGATAGTTAGTAGGCAACCACCCATCTGTTCCGTGATCTTCTCTTCTGGCTTCCCAACTTTTTAGGTATTCACAGTTTTCTAAGTGCTTAAAATACTCGCGCATGTTTTCAGCTCTCCAGCTATCATCACCGGTTAGTTCTGCGATATATTCAAAATCATTAGCATGTGGATATACGGTAATCAAAGCGTTATTTGCAGTAGATCCTCCTATGGTAGCCCCTCTAGGGTATAAAATACCTTTTCCTGGAACATACTTACTATCTAATTGATCTCTGTCTCCAGAATAGTGTTTTACAAAATAGTTCCAAGCAATATTTTTATCTTCTGATGCGAATGTATGGTATGCAGGTACCTTATAGTTATCGGTTTTTGCATCTTTGGCTCCTGCTTCTAATACCAAAACTTTAAAACCATGTCTTGCCAGATTGGCTGCAAGAGGACCTCCTCCTGCTCCTGAACCAACAATAACATAATCATAGTCGGTATTAGCGGTGTTTTGTTTTGTTTTAGAATTTAGTAGTTGTGGTACTACAGCCCCTGCAGCAGCCAAAACGGCTGTTTTTTGAGCAAATTTCCTCCTAGATAGGTTCTTAGAGTTTTTCATAGTTAGCTTAGGTTGAGTTTTTTCGGGGCGCAATATAGCAAAATATTCAAGATTCTATGCATGCATAATAAATTAATGAACTAAAGCACCTGTTTTAGTTCATTTTCTTAATTTTTGTTTTGCCATGTTTTGTTCTAGTAAAACAGACGAGACTAGAAAGTGATAGTCATAGTAATACTTTTTTTCAATCCTAGAAAAAAGATAAGAGTAAGGAGTGATGAATGTTAAAATAGCATTTTACTGGGGTTTTTATTTCTAAAAGCTTACATTTAAAAGCCTTAACCTACATTTTTTCTTTTTTTTGAGTATATATATATCAATCTTGCAATCATTAGAAGAAACACCTTCTAACTCAATATTTCAAAATATAATTGGAGTAGTTGTGACTATTGGTATTGTCTCAATTTGTGTGTACTATGTATTAAGATATTTAGAATCTGTATATGTTCAAAAATATAAGAAACCCTATTTTATTCATTTCTACCCTAAAATCAAAAAGTTACCTTCTAATCTTAGGCCATTTCTTATAGAGAATGATTTTTATAATTCATTAGATAAAAGGAGAAAGAAGTATTTTGAACATAGGTCGGCAAGGTTTTTAGAAGAAACAAACTTTGTAAGTAGGGATGGATTAGTTATTGATGGTTTTATACGAATGCAAATTACTATAATGGTTACTCAACTCACTTTCGGAATGCGTCATTATATGTTAGAATATCTTCGCACTATAATTTTATATCCTTCATCATTTTATTCAATTTTAAACAAAACTGAGAACATAGGGGAGTTCAATCCATGGTCAAAAGCACTTGCGTTATCCTGGAAACATTTTCAAAAAGGAAACTTACATCAAGAAAAAGGAAAAAGCTTGGGTATTCATGAAATCACACATGTTATTCACCATAATTCTATAAAAAACAATGACATAACAAGTGAAATATTTTATGATACTTTTTTATTATTAGAAAAATATCTGGGGTCGGAAGAAGTGAGAAAAAAGATAGTTGATTCTAAAATACTTCGTGATTATGCCTACACTAATAAATTTGAATTTATAGCAGTTTTGGTCGAGGTTTTTATGGAGTCCCCTAAAGAATTAAAAAGTCAGTTTCCCGAAATATACTCATATGTCACACAAATGTTGAATTTTAGATATTTTGAAGATTAATTTTGAGTAAGTTCTGGGTAAAGAATTATATTTGACGGCTTAAACAATTTTTTAATTTATAGTAGCATATGGAAGAATTTCAACAAGTACTACCTCCGGTAAGTTCACTTACCGATGAAAAAAGAGTAGCGTTTTATAAAAAAACCTACACACACCTTGCAATGGCAGTTTTACTTTTTGTAATTGTAGAGTGGGTGTTTTTTCAGATAGAACCTATTGTAAACTTTGCCTTTTCAATGACCCAAGGTTGGAGATGGTTGCTGATGTTAGGTGGTTTTATGTTGGCTACGAGTTATGCAGAGAAAATGGCATTTAAAAACCATAATATTAATCAGCAGTACTTAGGGTTATTGTTGTATGTTGTGGCAGAAGCTTTTATTTTTATTCCATTAATTGGAATTGCAATGATGATTGCCGAAAGTGGGGGAGCTAATATTTTAAATCAAGCGGCAATTTTAACCTTAGCTTTGTTTACAGGATTGTCGGCAATAGTACTCTTGACCAAAAAGGATTTTTCATTCCTTAAGTCAATCTTAACGATTGGATTTTTTATTGCAATTGGGCTTATTGCTGCAGGATTATTGTTTGGATTTAATCTAGGACTTTGGTTTAGTGTAGGAATGGTTGTATTGGCTTCTGGATCAATATTATACCAAACCTCTAATATGGTGCATAAATATTCTGAAGACCAATATGTAGGTGCTTCACTAGGTTTATTTGCTTCTTTAATGCTATTGTTTTGGTATATACTAAGTATTTTATCAAGATTTAGCGGAGATTAGTCTGAAAATATAATAGATAAACATAAAAGCCAGATGACCTACATCTGGCTTTTATGTTTATACCTTTAGTTTTTTAGTGATTGATTTTAGGATAGTTTTTGCATGTATTCTTGAATTTTCTATGAACCATATATGTGTATCCATCCCACCACATATAACACCTGCCAAATATAAGTTTTCTACATTGGTTTCCATGGTTTCTTCATTATATTGGGGGTATAGCTTTTGATCATTAGAAAGTTGAATTCCGATTTTTTGTAGAAACTCAAAATTTGGTTTATATCCAGTTAAGGCTAATACATAATCATTACTGATACTAGTTTCTCCTTCTGGAGTATTTATTATGATCTTGTCCTGTTGGATTTCTTTAACCGAGGCATTATAGAAAGCTTTAATACTTCCTTCTTCGATTCTATTCAGTATATCTGGCCTTACCCAATACTTAACACGTTTTCCAATCTCTGGACCTCGCACTATCATGGTTACTTCTGTTCCTTTTCTATAGCATTCTAATGCAGCATCTACCGCAGAGTTACTTGCTCCAATAACAGCTAATTTTTGTTTGGCGTAGAAGTGTGGATCTTTATAATAATGTGACACTTTAGGTAAATTTTCTCCAGGCACATTTATAGTATTTGGGATATCGTAAAAACCAGTAGCAGCGATTATAAAAGAAGCAGTATAAACTTGTTTATCAGTCTCAATTTCGAAAATTTCGTTCTGTTTTTTTATAGCATTGACTTTTTCAAATAGATTTATATTTAAATCATTAGTAGTCACAATTCTACGGTAATATTCCAGGGCCTCATTACGTTTTGGTTTGGCTTCATTACTGATAAAGGGGATGTTGTCTATTTCTAGTTTTTCTGAGGATGAGAAAAACTGCATATTTATAGGGTAATTAAATAACGAATTAACGATAGGCCCTTTTTCAATAATAATATAATTAACTCCTTTCTTCTTGGCTTCCAGTCCACAAGCAATTCCTATGGGGCCTCCACCTATTATAATTAGATCTATGTGTTTCATTAAAAAAGTATCCGTTTTTTGCAAGGGGTATTAATCCTATAAAGCTACTAATTTTTGCGCTTCTTATATTAAAAAAGGCAAGCTTCTAATAAGAAACTTGCCTTTTTAAGGGTAAAAGGAACAGGACTAATTTATCACCAATTTTTTTATTATCGTTTTTCCATCTATTGTAATATTTAGAAAATAATTTCCAAAAGATAAAGAAGAGGTGTCTAATTGAATATTTTGATTGACCTCAAAGGTGTTTTCAGAAATTATAAGACCAGAAGCATCTATCATTCTTACGCTAATTGGGGTTTTAGTATTTCGATTATTAATTTTGAGGTTTACCTGATTTTTTGAAGGATTAGGATATACAATAACTACGGGCCTGTTATTGATAATCTCCTTAATAGGAGGAGAAATCGGTTTATTTTTACCTTCTTCAATGGTGTAAAATTTGTTAACTCTTAGATTTAAAAAAGTGTCCACATTTCCTGATGGCCAATACACTGTTAGTTTTTCTATTCTTGGTGCTTTACGAAGACCAAAATGAACACGTAAACTGTTATGTCCCATAAATGTATTAGAAGCTGATACTTCTCTTTTTTGAGTCACCATTTTACCATTAATTTTGGCGGTTAATTCTAATCTGGCACCTAATCCAGCCTTATTAGAGGATTTACCAATAAGTTTAATGTTTGTAAAATGATTTTTTATCCCAAAATCATTTCTAAAGAGCCCTTTTAGCCCACGCCCCACTACAAAGAAATCCAAATCGCCATCATTATCATAATCCCCAATGGTAGCTCCTGTAGAATTTCCTGAGGTAGCTGCATTTATAAGATTAGAACCACTTTCTGTAAAAGTTCCATCTCCATTATTTATAAAATACCCGCTACCTGTAGGACTCGAGGCAGTAATAATAACGTCCAAATCGCCATCATTGTCAAAATCCCCCCAGGCATTAGTTAAATTTTGGTTATTGTTCGCAGTAAAAGGAACGTTAGTACTTACGTAATTTCCGGAATCGTTAACGTAAAACTTGTTTTCTACACCAGAATAGTTGGTAAGACAAACATCTAGATCACCATCATTATCATAATCGATAACGTTGTAACATTGCCCGTCTTGTGGATCTTCGGCAAATGCAATATCTGAATTTGTTAATTTTTCAAATCCTTCTTTACCGGTCTCAACTTGGAGGTTTTTGAACAAAAAGTCCTGTTTTATTCCAGCTGGGCCTGATGCGGGGCCACTAGCAATAAATAAATCAGTATCTCCATCCTCGTCATAATCGGTCCAATTGGATACGGTATAGGCTTCTTTTTCGGTAAGAAAATCATAAGGTTCGGTTACTTCAGAGAAGGTGCCATCTGGATTGCCTCTAAACAGTCTATTTGGAAAACTAGAAGGGTTTAAAAAACCATCTGCAAAAGTGAGTATAAAATCGAGATAACTATCATTATTATAATCGCACCATTGTGTACTCCAAGTCGCAGAATTGATTGTGTTAAGAATTGTATTGACTTCTTCAAATTGCCCTTTGTTGTTTTTATAAATTCTGGTTTGTAGAGTGGCAGGGGCCGAAAATCTAGAATAAATTAGATCCAAGTCGCCATCATTTTCATAATCTGCCCAGCTGCAACCAACAAGCGCGGTTGCGATTGGAATCGCAGAAGTACCCTCTGCAACTTCAAATTTTCCTTTTCCGAGGTTTTTGAATATGGTACCTCCATAAAATAGATCAAGATTATCATCATTATCTATGTCTGTCCATGCAGTACCAAAATAAGTTCCTCCAATAGGTGGTTCTGAAACTATTGGATTGTTGGTGTCTGTAATTAGCGTAAATTTTTGTGAAAAAACAGTAATCGTAAAACTGAAAAAAATAAAAAAGAATAAAGTTCTCATATGCCCAGGTTTTTAAGATTTATAAGAATAAAATTCTGCAAAACCCTAATAAAACGGGTTTAGAATTATAATTCTTTACTTTTTTTATTTATCCTGGATGGCCTGATATTTTCTTTTGTATTCTGATGGGGTGCATTTGTACTTGCTCTTAAATGCATTATTGAATGTCGCTTTATTGTTGAATCCTACATCAAAATAAATGGTTTTAATACTGCTGTCCGCATCTTCAATTAGCAATTTTTTTGCTTCTTCTAATCTGTATTCATTAATGAATTGATTGAAGTTTTTCCTCGCTTTTTCGTTTATAAGTTTTGAGAGTATATGTGTCGAAAACCCAATCTCATCTGCAAGCTGTACCAGTCTTAGATTATTATCAAGATATGGTTTATTGTTCTGGATATAGGAAAGTAGCTCGCTGTAAAATTCGTCTTTGGTAGCTTTTGTTAACTCCTGGTTGTTACTTTCTTTTATGAATAGATTGGATAATAATTCTCCGTTAAAAATCGAAGGCTCTTTGTATACCATATATCCAATAGCATAGATAGAAAAGGTCATAGAAAAAGAAATAGCATAGTCCCAATGCGAATTAAAAAATGAAAATTTCACCAAAACATAATAACTGATATAGGAAAGTGTAAAGATTAAGAAAAGAAGTATGACAAAGTTTGTCCATTTTTTTCTCATAATTTCATATTGCGAATTAGTATCATTTTTATGAAAAGTAATAAAATCCTTTATTGTTATTAAATAAATGATAAGAGATAATGCTGCAGGCCATGGGGATCTTAAAGACCAAAACATATAAAATAACACATCATTTTGATACGGTTCTAAATCCTGAAAGCCAGCAGATATTACCAGGTAATATCCGTTTAGAATAAATGATATGATTGCGGGCAAAAAATGATGCCACCTTATTCTGAATGATTCGCTATAGAATCTTGTGACGTAACTATATAATAAAGGCCCAAAAGCCAGATACCAGCTAGAATCAAAAAAATATACATATGGATATATTGACTCATATTTGGTCCAAAAAAACACGTATTGAATCAATATAAGAGAAAACCCTAAAATGATTAGAATAATAGGAAGATTATTGCTTCGGGCATTCTTATTAAGACTTAAAATAATACTCAGAAAGAACCCTAACGAACTTACCAACAAAAAAAAAGACGTCCAGGTATCAAAAGATGGTATTACGTTCTCTTGCATTTTATTAGTTAGATTTTTATAATCTCTTTCAACTCTTTAATTGTATTAGTTGGATTTTGGCTTTTAAAAACAAAACTTCCTGCAACTAATACATCGGCACCAGCATCAACAAGTCTTTTTGCGTTTTTACTTGTTACACCTCCGTCAATCTCGATCAAAGTACTTGCATTATTTTGTTCAATGATCTTCTTGAGTTTTTCTACTTTTTTATAGGTATTTTCTATAAAAGATTGGCCGCCAAACCCTGGGTTCACACTCATTATGCAAACCAAATCAATATCATTAATTGTATCTTCCAGGAGGTCAACATTGGTATGAGGGTTTATGGCTACCCCGGCTTTCATGCCTTCAGCTTTTATGGCTTGCAAGGTTCTATGAAGGTGAGTGCATGCTTCATAATGAACAGTAAGAATATTACTTCCTAAGTCTGCAAAAGTCTTTATATATCTATCAGGATCTACAATCATTAGGTGTACATCAATAGTTTTGGTAGCATGTTTTACGATATCTCTTAAAACGGGCATTCCAAAAGAGATGTTTGGAACAAATACACCATCCATAATATCAATATGAAACCAGTCGGCATCACTATTGTTAATCATTTCTACATCGCGTTGTAAATTAGCAAAATCGGCTGCTAATACAGAAGGAGCAATTCGTTTTGAAGCCATAAAATTGTGTTGTTTTGAGCAAAAATACTATTTATACCAATTCAATTACAAAATGTATCATAAATAAATTAAATTGTTTTTTTTAGTGTGAATGATATATAATGATTGTATAAACCATATCGATCGAAGCTTGATTGAAAAGAGGTATTTATTTTTTACCTTTGTTGAAATAATTGATAATTATTATCTGATTGATTTATTTGTTTTAATCAATGTATTCTCTGAATATTATGTTTTAGGACTATTTATTTCAGGTTATAAAATATTTATGTGATTACATGTTCAAATTATTTCGTTTTTTCTTTTTTATTGCCATTGTATTTTTGAATGGTTCTTGTTCATCTGATGATGATTCAATTCGATTAACCCCTCCTGATTGGTTAATAGGAACCTGGGATAATACAGATGCAGAATCTTTACATCATACATTTACTATATCAAATAACAAATTGTTATTAAAGTTTGATACGGTAGTTATTGACTATTATGAGGAAATTCTTAAAAACCCAGAAAATTTTAGAATTCTTGAATCCACTAATGATACATGGCATATTACAATATACTCATCAACAAGTGGTCTTTATTTCTCAAAAGTTTCTAATTCTGAAATGTCAGAAATTGGTTCTGGTGCTTTTTCAATGAGAGAATAGTGTAGTGGATAAATCAAAAGATAAAAAGAACAAAATTTGTATTATTTTAAATAACACAAATTGTTTTACAGATTGAATACGCTAGATAAGCTTCATAAATTTTCTTGTTAAATAAGAGATGCTATGGAAGTGTTCAGGGTTATAATCTTTCTCATTTTTTAAGAATTGATGCAGTTCGGCTTGACTATAATGTCCCGATATAGCTGTAAAAGGTGAATGATACTCTGAAAAAGAATTATTTTTAATTTCTTTATCCAACATTTTAATAATATTGTAGTGTCTGGGATCTTTTTCGATCTTCTCGAAAATACTTTTAATTACTTCTTGTTTTCCTTCCAGAACCTGAAAAAAATTTCCTTCGCTATAGATTAGAATACCAGTTATGTTAAGAATGTTATTTTTTAGTTTTACAAACTCCATAAGTTTATGAATATCAACATCTGATAAATCTGGGGTAATAGTGCTTACGTAACTAATTATATATCCCATAACTTTTGAGATTTATAAACGAGGTTTTAAAAAGTGTTTGTTTATATCTTATAAGGTTGTTATTTTTTTTCAATTATCTATAAAAAAACATGTTAAAAAATGTCATAAATGAAAAACCTCCGGTAATCAGCCGGAGGTCATTCATCAATCAAAAAACGAACAGTTATGTTATAAAACTGTTTGTAACCGCAATTTAGGAATTTATCCTAAATAAGTCTTTAATATTTTACTTCTAGATGTATGTTTTAATCTACGAATTGCTTTTTCTTTTATTTGACGTACACGTTCACGTGTTAAATCAAAAGTTTCTCCAATTTCTTCAAGTGTCATTGGATGCTGATCTCCAAGACCAAAATATAATCTAATTACATCTGCTTCTCTTGGAGTAAGCGTTTCTAATGCTCGTTCTATTTCAGTACGAAGAGACTCGTGCAATAAAGATCTATCAGGATTAGGAGACTCACCAGAGTTTAATACATCATAAAGGTTAGAATCTTCTCCTTCAACAAGTGGAGCATCCATACTTACATGACGACCAGAGTTTTTCATAGACTCCTTTACGTCATTTATAGTCATATCCAATTCTTTTGCAATTTCTTCTGCACTAGGTGGGCGCTCATGAGATTGCTCTAAGAAAGCATATGTTTTATTGATTTTATTAATAGAACCAATTTTATTCAAAGGAAGACGAACAATACGAGATTGCTCTGCTAATGCTTGTAAAATCGACTGACGAATCCACCATACAGCGTATGAAATGAATTTAAATCCTCGAGTTTCATCAAAACGCTTAGCTGCTTTTATTAGACCTAAATTTCCCTCATTAATTAAATCAGGAAGGGTAAGTCCTTGATTTTGGTATTGCTTTGCAACAGAAACCACAAATCTAAGGTTCGCCTTTGTCAATTTTTCAAGGGCTCTTTCGTCACCAGCTTTTATTCTCTGAGCTAATTCCACTTCTTCATCTGCTGTAATAAGGTCTACTTTACCTATTTCTTGCAAATACTTATCCAGCGATGCAGTCTCACGATTAGTTACCTGCTTCGTAATCTTAAGTTGTCTCATCTATGTTCTCCTTGAAATTTAATATGTGAATATTTAGGGCTTTTATCTATTATACGTAATATGTTATAAAAATGTTACAAAATTGTTTCTTTTTTTTATCAAATAGCTGTGTTCCTATACTTTGTCGTAGTATGCCGTGCATTGCTAACACTACATTTTGTTAAATTTTTCCAATTTTTTTTTGAGCATAAAATAAGAGGCTATTCGAATTCTAAAACATCACTAACTTTGATTAGTGAACGTAATGCATCTATTTTTTTATGCATCTTGTTGAAGAATAGACTTCTCTCTCTTTCACCCACTTTGCTCAGAAGTTTAGAGCCATCCATTTGAATTTTCAAGAAATCTGCAGCTTGATTACAAGTAATAATATCATTTGTTCTATAATAAGAAAGAATAGTAAAAGGGACGTATAATGACTTTTCTGTCGGAGTTTTTACCAAAACTCTGTTATTCATTAATAAAAGTTCATTGTAATACAATTTGAACTTTTCTTTTTGTAAAACCACTTTTTTAGAAATATTATGGATCAATTTCTCTAAATCATCGCATATTTCTAGTGCATCAATAGCGGTAAGTATATCAGACTCAAAATAAAAATGTATTTGTTTTAGCGTACTATTAATTGTAGTTAAATCCCATATTTCTACGGCATTTAGGTCATTATACAATTGCCCAAGGTTTTTGGCTGCCTCTAATAGTGATAACGAAGGATTAAAATTAGCAAATCGAACATCAGTAAGACTTGAATCCATAATTTTAAGCCAAACGTACATTTTGAATTTTGATAAGAGGTTATCATTAGAAGTATAAAAGATTGGAAGATCTTTTGCTGAGTAAATCATTTCTACTTCTGGATTATTAATTAATGGCAATAGTGATTCGTATGAATTTTTATAATATGCCAATAAACTTTCCATATCGGTAACAGGAGCAGTTTTTTTAACTGCAACAATATGTTCCTGTTCATTAGAGAATAGTTGATCGATTGATATTCCGAAATGTTTTGCAATTGTTACTCCTTCTTCCAAGGATAATTTACTTTTTTGACTCACTCTTCTGTGTGCTGCATCATAACTTATGTCAAGAACAGTAGCTATCTCATCTATCAATGATGTTTTTTGTGCAAGCTGAGATTTAATTATATCTAAAAAAGTTTGCTGAATCATTTTTAAGGTTTTAGAGATAAATGCAAATATTATTATGTGTAAAGTAAGTTAGAAAAATACATGATTTTTTGTGATTATCGCAAAAACATTATTTTAAAGTTGTGAAAATAAGCTATAAGATTGATTTTAAAAATATTAGTCGCATATTTTGTGATTATTACAAAAAATAATTTTACCCCTTGCAATTTTCGACACTTTGTATTGAGACACTGATATTATGTTTGACCACTGAACAATTAAATTACTTAATTATGAGAAAATTGGTTGAATTATTTTTAGTTGGTTTGATGTTAATGCCATTTCTATCCTATGGACAAGAAAATTCTTTTAATAATCAAAATAGACATGAGCTCAGGCTTGATGCTTTTGACATTTTAGTATTTCCTAATTTAGAGGTTAGCTATGAATACGTAATCAGTAAATATTCTGGTCTTGGGTTGGCTGCTAGTTTCAGTCTGGATGACGATTTTAGCGAATATCAGGCTTTTGCAGTTGAGCCATTTTATCGACAGTATTTTCTGAATAAGAAAGATTATGGTGCAAGGGGATTATTCGTAGAGGGTACATTACGCTTTGCAGGCGGGGAAAATGAAGAATTAGTGGGGTTATCTAATATTGAAACTGAAAATTGGTTCGATATCGGAGTGGGGCTTGCTATTGGTCAAAAGTGGGTAAGTGATAATGGTTTTGTTTTTGAGATTAGTGCTGGCGGCGGTCGCTATCTGCTAGGTGAAAGTGATAATGATGGTTTTGCTAGAGGAGGGGTTTTGATTGGATATCGATTTTTCTAAAAAAAAACCGCTTTCAAAAATCTTGAAAGCGGTTTCTAATATATCTAAAGAAAATTAATTTTCTTTTTTCTCTCTACGAGGAGGTCTTCTGTCATCTCTTTTATCACTACCTTCTGGTCTAGGAGGTCTTGGTAATAGAGCTTTTCTAGAAACCTTTTCTTTTCGAGTCCTTGAATCAACTCCGAAATACTTTACATCAAATACATCACCCATGTTTACAACATCGCTAACATTTTCTGTACGTTCCCAAGCTAATTCTGAAACGTGAAGTAATACTTCGTTCCCAGGAGCTTCTATGTATTCTACAACGGCACCAAAATCTAACATTTTGATTACTTTTACTTCATAAACACTACCAACAACTGGTTTAAAAGTAATAGAATCAATTTTTGCCAATACAGCATCAATTCCTTCCTGATCTGTACCTAAGATCTCTACATTACCTTCTTCAGTAACAGGATCTTCATTGATTACGATAGTTGTTCCGGTTGCTTTTTGTAATTCTTGAATTACTTTACCACCTGGTCCAATTAGAGCACCAATGTATTCTCCTGGAATAGTTTTAGTAACCATTTTTGGAGCATGTGCTTTTACATCTACATTTGGTGTTGCAATAGTCTCTGTTAATTTACCAAGAATATGTAAACGCCCTTCAGCTGCTTGTTTTAATGCATTAACAAGGATTTCATAAGAAAGACCTTTTACTTTAATATCCATCTGGCAAGCAGTAATACCATCTGCAGTACCAGTTACTTTAAAGTCCATGTCTCCTAAATGATCCTCATCACCCAAGATATCAGATAAAACAGCATACTTTCCTGTTTCGCCATCTGAGATCAATCCCATTGCGATACCAGAAACTGGTTTTTTTAATTGTACACCAGCATCCATAAGCGCCATAGTTCCTGAACAAACAGTTGCCATAGAAGAAGAACCGTTAGATTCTAACACTTCTGATACGACACGTACTGTGTAAGGGCAATCTGCAGGAATCATTCCTTTTAACGCACGTTGTGCAAGATTACCATGTCCTACCTCTCTACGTGATGTACCTCTTATAGGTCTTGCTTCACCTGTTGAGAAAGGAGGGAAGTTGTAATGTAAATAGAATGTTTCTTCTCCTTCATAAGAAGGCATATCTATTTGGTTAGCTTCTCTAGAAGTTCCTAAAGTTACTGTTGCCAATGCTTGTGTTTCTCCTCTTGTGAAAATAGAAGACCCATGTGTTGAAGGTAGGTAGTCAATCTCACACCATATTGGTCTGATTTCATCAGTTTTACGACCATCTAGACGCAGCCCTTCATTTAAAGTAAGATCGCGAATGGCAGCTTTTTCTGCTTTATAGAAATATTTAGACACTAAATCTCCAAAATCTTCTAGTTCCTCTTCAGAAAAAGTTGCTGTAATTTCTTCTTTTATTTCTGAAAAAGCTAAACCACGTTCTTTTTTAGAAGAACCTGCTTTTGCAATAGCGTATACTTTATCATACGCCATGTCATGAACTTTCTTAGCTAAATCTTCGTCTTCTCTTTCCGCATCATATTCACGAACTTCCTTCTTGCCAAATGCTTCAGCTAACTTAAGTTGTGCAGCACATTGTACTTTGATTGCTTCGTGAGCAAATTTGATGGCTTCTACCATTTCTTCTTCAGAAATCTCATCCATTTCACCCTCAACCATCATTACAGAATCGGCAGATGCACCAATCATCATATCGATATCTGATTCTTCTAATTGCGCTCTGGTGGGGTTGATAATGAATTCGCCATTTATTCTACCTACACGTGCTTCAGAAATCGCACATTCAAATGGGAAATCAGATAATTGTATTGCTGCAGATGCTGCCAATCCGGCCATGGCATCAGGCATTACATCTTCGTCATGAGACATTAATTGAATCATTACCTGTGTTTCGGCATGGTAATCTTTTGGGAAAAGTGGACGTAGTACACGATCGACTAATCTCATTGTTAATACCTCACCATCACTTGGTCTTGCTTCTCTTTTGAAAAAACCACCAGGGTAACGACCAGATGCTGCAAATTTCTCTCTATAATCTACTGTTAAGGGTAGAAAATCTACATCACTTTGTTTGTAATTTGAAACAACTGTACATAATAACATACACTTGCCTGATTGCACAACAACAGAACCATGAGCCTGTTTTGCTAATTTTCCAGTTTCGATAGAAATTTCTCTACCATCACCAAGGTCTATGACCTCTCTATAAACTTTTGGAATCATAATTTTTTGATTCTTATCTACCAATTTAACTATCTCAATAATAGAGAATGGTAGATTTAATTAAACATTGGTTTCCGTCTTACTCGGACGGACAAGGTTGTGTTGTTGTTGTAGTAATTGCGCGACCAATGAAAAACTAAGGCATTAATTAATTCCTTTTGGGATTGAATGCTTTTGTTTAAAAATATATGTATATAAAAAAAGAGGCGCGCAGCCTCTCTTTTATTATTTTCTTAATCCTAATTCTTTTACAATTGCACGATATCTCATGATATCCTTTTTCTTAAGATAATCAAGTAAATCTCTACGCTTACCTACTAATCTTACAAGAGAACGCTCTGTGTTATAATCCTTACGATTCTTTTTTAAGTGTTCAGTCAAATGAGTAATTCTGTGTGTAAACAATGCAATTTGACCTTCTGCAGAACCACTGTCATTCTTTCCTTTACCGTGTTTTGCGAAGATTTCTTCTTTAACTTCTTTTGTTAGATACATTCCAATATTATTTAAATGATTTTTATGTATAAATAGCTCTTTGCTATCAGCGTGCAAATATAATACTTTTTGGATTATAATTACTTTTTATTTAAAAAAATCATATGCGATTAAACCTTTTATAAAATTGTTGGTCTTAAGAGAGTAACGTTAAAATTAAATATTATGAAAAACAGCATTTTAAAGTTTAGTGCAATTGTATTTATATCAGTGATTTTAGTCAGCTGCAATAAGGATGAATCTAGTGATCAAACAATCGAATCTCTTAATCTAGAAGAAGCGGAGCTTACGGCAAAAGTGGATAATGCTACCGAAGTTATAAGTGATACTTTTGTGCAGATATATGAAGTTGAAGAAAACTTTACTAAAAGCCCTATTCATCCTTTTTTACCAGAATGCGCAGCAATAACTATAGAAATTACAGATACTTCAAAAGAAGTAACAGTAGATTTCGGTTCTGAGGGGTGTGAAGTACGCGGTGGGCATATTGTGAAAGGAACGGTAAACATGTCATATGTTGCTGATCTTGATGCTATGATATTAGTTATCAATTATAATCTTGTAGACTTTTTTATTGATGATATTCAGTTTGCGGGCTCTAAGACGGTAACAAGACAAAAGGTTAATGATAACGGTAACCCCCAATACATGATGGATCTTGATCTTAGTGTAACTTTTGCAGATGGTACTACAGCTTCCAGAACAGGTACAAAAACGAGAGAATGGATAGAGGGTTCGTTTAATGGTAACTGGGGTGATAATGTATTCTTAATTACTGGTGAGTGGGAAACCAATTTTGCTAATGGTAACATAAATAGTACAACAATTGCGACTCCTATACGTCGAGAAGCAAGTTGCAGATTTCTTGTAAGTGGGGTAGTTGATTTGGTGAGAACAAACTATAGTGGTTCTTTAGACTATGGAGATGGAGCCTGTGATAATAGCGCTGTGTTTACAAACGCAGACGGAGAAGAAAGAGAAATTCGGTTATAGGATTTTTTTGATTTGTGAGTTTAAAAGTGCCCTTTTATTTAAGGGTGCTTTTTTACTTAAAGTAGTTTAAGATAAAAACCTTTTTTAATAAAAAAAGGACTCAACTATTTTGTCGAGTCCTTGGTTACGATATAAGTCTATTTATTAGTTTGGAAGTGGTCTATTCAATATTAGATTCAAATATAAATTCACTTTTTGTTTTAGATGTTGTCTTGCTGTAATAAAATCTAGAAACCCATGCTCTAACAGGAATTCTGAAGTTTGGAAGCCTTCTGGCAATTCTTTTCCTGTTGTATCTCTTACTACACGTGGTCCCGCAAAACCAATTAATGCACCAGGCTCTGCAATATTAATATCTCCTAACATAGCAAAAGATGCGGTTGTACCTCCAGTGGTTGGATCTGTGCATAAAGAAATATAAGGGATATTTGCATCTGCCAATTGGGCTAATTTTGCAGATGTTTTGGCAAGCTGCATTAATGATAATGCTGCTTCCATCATACGCGCACCTCCTGATTTGGAGATGATCATAAACGGAATTTTATGCTCTAAAGAATAATCTGCAGCTCTGGCAATTTTTTCACCTACTACGCTACCCATTGATCCTCCAATAAACGAGAAATCCATACAGGCAATAACAAGGTCGTTCCCGCCTGATTTCCCAATTGCTGTTCTTACAGCATCCTTAAGATTGGTTTTGTCTTGAGCTTCTTTAAGCCGATCAACATATTTTTTCTTGTCTTCAAATTTAAGAGGATCTTTTGAGGAAAGGTTTTTGTCGAGCTCTTTGTATTTGTTGTCATCGAATAAAATTTCGAAATACTCTTTACTACCAATTCTTACATGATACCCATCTTCTGGACTTACATAAAAGTTTTTTTCAAGTTGTTCTGCATCTACAATTTTTCCTGTTGGAGATTTATACCAAAGCCCTTTTGGTACATCTTTTTTATCTTCGGTAGCTGTTTGTATACCTTTTTGTGTTCTCTTAAACCAAGCCATAAATTATTATATTAAAAAAGCTGAAACTCCTATAGGAGTTTCAGCTTGGTTTTCAGTCATTATAATGTATTCACATTATTTAGATCTTCGAATGCCTTTTTAAGACGGTTCTTAAAAGTGACTTCACCTTCTCGCAACCATTTTCTCGGATCGTAATATTTTTTATTAGGTTCTTCAGATCCTTCTGGATTACCAATTTGTGTTTTTAGATATTCAATATTATTGTTCATGTAATCACGAATACCTTCATTAAAAGCAAATTGAAGATCAGTATCAATATTCATTTTGATTACACCATATCCTATTGACTCTCTGATTTCTTCTAATGAAGAACCACTACCTCCATGAAATACAAAATCGATGTGGTTATGTCCGACTCCGTATTTTTCCGAGATAAACTCTTGAGAGTTTTTAAGGATTTTAGGTGTAAGTTTTACGTTTCCGGGTTTGTATACCCCGTGCACGTTACCAAAAGCAGCAGCTACTGTGAATTTGTCACTTACTTTGCTCAATTCTTCATAAGCGTAAGCAACTTCTTCTGGTTGGGTGTATAGCTTAGAATCATCTACATCGCTGTTATCAACACCATCTTCTTCACCTCCAGTAATTCCTAGTTCTATTTCTAGAGTCATCCCCATTTTGCTCATGCGGGCTAGATATTCTTTACAGATTTCAATGTTTTCTTCAAGAGGCTCTTCAGATAAATCAATCATGTGGGAGCTATACAACGGTTTTCCGGTTTCTTTGTAGAATTGTTCTCCTGCATCTAATAGCCCATCTATCCAAGGTAGTAATTTTTTTGCACAGTGGTCAGTATGCAAAATTACTGGAACTCCATAAGCTTCAGCCAAAAGGTGTACATGTTTGGCACCTGCAACTGCTCCTGCTATTGCAGCCTTCTGCCCTTCATTCGAAAGTCCTTTTCCTGCATTAAATTGTGCTCCTCCGTTTGAGAATTGAATGATTACAGGAGCGTTTAATTCTGCTGCAGTTTCTAAAACTCCATTTATAGAATTAGAACCTATTACATTTACTGCAGGTAATGCAAACGCTTTTTCTTTTGCGTATTTAAAAATTGCTTGAACCTCGTCTCCCGTAGCAACTCCCGGTTTGATGTTGTGACTCATAATTTAGTTTTGGTTTATAAGCTTACAAAAATAGTAAAATTATACGTAAACCTACACGATTAGCACAATCTTTAAGTGGATAGTATAATGATTGATTTGGTCATTAAATATTGGTAGATTATATATGTTAAAAAGGATAATTAATTCCGAAGTTGTAAACCGCTTCAGAGAAATTGTACCCCTTAAACCATCTTTGGTCTCTATTATTTGCAGGATTAAAGGTTTTGAAGCCAATATCTAGTCTTATAACGAAAAAATCAAAATCATATCTAAATCCAAATCCACTTCCTACTGCAAGTTCTTGTATATCATCTAATCTAGAAAATATCGCTTCTTCATCCTCTACACTATCCAGGATGTTCCAGATATTACCGGCATCTATAAATAATGCTCCTTTAAGAGACCCTAGTATTGTATTACGGTATTCGACGTTTAAGGCTATTTTTAGGTTAGCTTCATTGAATTCATTTCTTCCATCTGTGCTACCAGGCCCTAGATCATAGGCTAACCATGCTCTGTTGTCATTAGGGCCTCCTCCAAAGAAACTTCGTGCAAACGGAATACTATTAGCATTACCGTAGGGTATTGCTATTCCCCCAAAAGCTCTAAATGCAACTACGTTTTTTCTTCCAAGATCCCAATGTTTTATATAGTCTAATTCTGTTTTTGCATATTGGGAAAATTCTACCCCAAACACATCAAAACGATTGCGCGAATTTTCCTTTAATCCAGTAATGTTAGAAATTGCATTTAGAACATTACCTGCTAGCTCTACTTTGACCTTGAATCTTGAATAATTTTCATCATAAAGATTTTCTTTGTTATTTTTAGTATAAGTGTAACTTGAAGCAAATATTAGGTTGTCTTCCGTTAATCTGATTTTACGTTCCTCAATATTTTGAATCTCTTGTAATTGAATAGCAGTTAGATCTACATCAGGAGACAGTCCAAGTGATGCTGTAATAAATCCTTCGGCACCACCAGGAATACTTAATTCTGCATCATTAAGGTTTGGAATTCCTGTTGGTGGTTGTATAAAGAAAGGCGAGTCGGGTTCAAGAACATCTCTTGCTATATCGTTTAGTTGATTATAAGAGGTTTTATATATTCTGAAATAATTATTGGTGTTAAGGTTTCTTACATATTGTATGTTTACAAGATCTATTTGATTGGTGTGAACTTTGCTTGGTTTCCATTGATAATTAAATACCCCGGTTGCATTTTGTTTGTCCAGACCAATATTTTGCTGAACATTAATTCCAAAAATAAGGTTAGTAGTTGGGGACATGCGTTTTGGAATAATTTTATTGGTGTTAAAAGGGAAAAGTATCTTTGGAAAAGATAGTCTCGTGTCTAAGCCAACTTCTGAAATATTAAAGAATCGTTCACCTCCGTCAACAGCATCGCTAGATGAACCAATACTCCCTCTAGCAGAAATTTCAAGAATTTCTGCCCCTCTAAAAACATTTCTTATTAAAAGTGATCCTCCAAATCCTATTCCGAATGCTTGAATATTAGATGTCGAAACATCAAATTGTACATTGGTGCTATATTTTTTCCTTGGTGTTAGTAAAATATTAGCAATTAAACTCTCACCTGTGGGGTCATTAGGATCAACATCGTATCGTATGTTTGGGTATTTGAAGGTTCTTAAATTATTGATTTGATTATAAGTAAATGTACGATCACGCGCCCTAAAGATTTCACCTGGAGTAATTAAAATAGAATTTGCAATTGCTTTACGAGTATATTTGATCTTTTCAAAACCATATATATTATATCCTTTATATGATGTGCTGTCCTTTGGTTTTTTGTCTCGGTTTTGATAAGAATAATCAGTAAAAACATTTACTTTACTTATTTTGTGAACCATAAATGGAATTCTTGCTGTAGAATCTCCAAAAGTTACAGGTCTATTCTGTATCAGTAAATTAAGATTTACTTTGTTATTCGTATTTATTGTGTCTGCATCAAATTTTATAAACTCTTTTTCAAAGTGAAAAAGCCCAGAGTTACGATATAAAGAAGTTAATCTTTCTCTTTCTGCTTCAATATCTGAAGTCTTGTATTGTTTACCCGAGATAATAGCAGACTTTCGGGTATTTATCCTGTATATCGAATCAGCAACTTTGGATTCTATTTTTGCTTTTAGTGAATCAATAAAATAGGGTTTGTGTGGTTTTATGTAATAATCTACCGTTGCTCTTTTTTCTTTTCTCTTATTTATTTTATAATCGGCTTCTATGTTAAACCATCCATTATTCCAATAATATGCTTGTAGTCGTTTTACAGAACGCCTTATTTTAGACTCATCAATAATCGATGGAGGTTCTCCTGTATTTTTTACCCATTCATTAATACCCGTTAATCCTACACCTAATCTATCGACTTGTTTTTTTGAGAAAAAACCCACCATACGCTTTTCACGATTAGGTTTCCTTTTTAGCCAGTCTTGGTATAATGAATCTCGATTTACGCTGGCAAGGTTATAAATATGGAGTCTGAAGGGGATTCCTAATAATTTAATATTAGGTTTTTGATACAATTGATTGTCTAGTTTTATATCGTTGGTTTTAGTGCTGTCAACATAAATTTGTTGTTTTTCTAACAAGTATTCACCTTCAGAAACTCTTTTTACCGCGTCACACGAAATTAAAAAGGTTGTGGTTAGGGTAATAAATAATATTTTTGTCAGAAAGTGTTTCAATCCCTATTTATTATTGATTCAAAAATACACTATTTGTATGGTTAGCAAAAACCAAAAGAAACTAATAAAAAGTTTATATCAAAAAAAATACCGAAAACAGCATGGGTTGTTTGTTGCAGAAGGTAAAAAAGTAATCAAGGAATTGCTTGATGCAGAGTTAGTTCTTCATTCGCTTTATGTGTTGGATGAGGATATTTTTGACGTGGCTCACAATTTACAACAAAAGATAACTCAAGAGGAATTAAAGCAGATTAGCTTTTTGACTACTCCGCAAGCTGCATTGGCAATTTTTTCTACTCCTGAGACTTATGAGATTGATACAGATGGTCTGATATTGGCGTTGGACGATGTTAGGGATCCTGGAAATTTGGGTACAATAATCCGATTATGTGATTGGTTTGGGATAAAGGAGTTGGTGTGTTCAAAACAGACGGTAGATTGTTATAACCCAAAGGTAATTCAAGCAACCATGGGGTCAATAACAAGAGTAAGGGTAAATTACGTGGATCTTGGTGGGTTCTTAAGCGAACAAAAACCAAGCTCTAGAATCTACGGCACTTTTATGAAAGGAGATAATTTGTATGCTGAAGAATTATCACAGCAAGCCATAGTTGTAATGGGTAATGAGGCAAACGGTATCTCTAAGGAAATCGGAAATCTGATAAACAAACGGATAACTATACCGCGTTTTGGTAATGATCAAAAAACAGAGAGCCTTAACGTAGCTACGGCTACAGCAATCGTTTTAAGTGAGTTTAAAAGATCTTAAATTTTGCTTATTGAAAAGTGAAATTTATAAAAATACCTCTGGTAGACATTTTATCTATAGTGCCTGTCCAGGGACTGTTAGGATCATTATCTGGTACTAATTCGTCAGACATTGCAAATACACCACGAATTGAAGGGGTGAATTTGAAATAATACAGATAGAAATCTATCCCGAAGCCTATTTCGTAATAATTTGTATTGGTTTTCATCCTAAACTCTCCCGCACTATTATCATCTGGATTGTCTTGGTTACTAGACAAATTGATAGAAGTAGATACTCCGCCTACGATAAAAGGCTTAATATTATTTATTCTTTTTGTTGATACTTTTAGCAACAAAGGGATATGAACATAGGTAGATTTTACTTCTCTGAATGATTCAAATTCAGAAGTAAGTTGAGGATTATTGAAAGTTAATTTTCGTGTATTAAAAGTAACCATGGGTTCTAGCCGAAGATCTAGATAATCATTTATTCTAAGGTTCCCCATAAGTCCAACGCTAAATCCTAAAGATTCATTATGTAATATATCTGCGTCTTCAAAATCAGTTGTGTAATCAAAATTAAAATCATATAAATTAAACCCTAGTATATAACCATAGCTTAATCTTGATTTGTCAAAATTTTGAAGGTTTTGTACCTTTTCCTTAGAGAACAACTGTGCGCTCAGATTCTGAGTGAAAATTAAAACAGCAATTACAATAAAAAGTTTTTTCATCTAAATAAAATTTACCAATCAAATGGTGTTATACCATGTTAGTATTGGTTAGTATTGGTTCTTTTTAATGCCTATTACAGGCTTATATGTTTATTTTGTTGCTGTATAAATTGTTGCAACACCAAAAGTTTGGGGTTTATCTTCAACATCTATAAACCCAATTTTTTTTAAAATATTGTTGAGTGCTTCACCATAAGGAAAAGCTGCAGCACTTTCACTAAGGTAAGAATATGCAGATCTGTCCTTAGAAAAAATCCTTCCTATTAGAGGTAATATTTTTGTAGAATAGAATCTGTATCCTTGTTTATATGGTGTTTTTGTAGGGATTGATGTCTCCAGAATAACAAAAATACCACCCGGCTTAAGTACCCTCAAAATTTCTGAAAGTCCTTTTTCTAAGTTTTCAAAATTTCTGACTCCAAATGCAACAGTTATAGCATCAAAATAGTTTTCTTCATAGGGCAGATTTTCACTATCTGCCTGCACCATACTAATAATATTATCTAATTTTTTTGCCTTGATTTTGTTTTTGCCTACCTCTAGCATTCCCGCAGAAATATCCAAACCAATAATCTCTGTAGCCCCTGTTTTTGAAAGGTTAATGGCAAGATCTCCAGTTCCTGTAGCAACATCTAGTATCCTTTTAGGACCAGATTTTTTAACCAGATTAACTACTTTTTTACGCCACTTTACATCAATTCCAAAAGAAATAACACGATTAAGTCCGTCATAGTTTCCCGAAATAGTATCAAACATCTCGGCAACCTGTTCTTTTTTAGATCTGGATTCGTCTTTATATGGTGTTATCTTCTTGGGCATTCAAAAAAATTTAGGGCAAATATACATTTTTGATATAGATAGTCAGAATAGATTTGAATTAAGTTCGAGATAATCAAATTTTATCAGTTTGTCAATTTGCACTATCTTTGTACGCTTTTATATTCTAAGACTAGGTATGTAGTTATTTCTCTTATTGAAAATTAAGTCTTAGTTTGATTTTATCTTTAGATGGAAAACATTAAACAAAACCAATGAAAATCATTATTGCCGGAGCTGGTGAAGTTGGATTTCATTTGGCAAAATTGCTCTCATTTGAGTCCCAGGATATTACTCTTATTGACACGGATAAAGAATGCCTTAATTACGCTGATACCCATTTAGATATCAGGGTTATTAAAGGAGATTCTACATCTATCTCTATTTTAAAAGAGGCAAGAGTAGAAAATGTTGATATGGTTATTAGTGTAACCTCTAGCGAAACTACAAATATAACGGTATGTGTGTTAGCTAAACAATTGGGTGCAAAACGTACAATAGCCAGAATTTCGAATACAGAATTTATAGAGAATAAAGAAGAGGTAGGTTTTACTAAATTTGGGATTGATGAGCTAATCTCTCCAGAGGCTCTTGCAGCTAGTGAGATTGAATTGCTTCTTAATCAATCTGCGTTTCATGATAGCTATGAATTTGAAGAAGGTGCATTAACAATGGTTGGTACCACATTATCTTCGGAAGCATTGTTTGTGGGGAAAAGTGTTAGAGAGGCAGCCGAAGTATTTCCCGAATTACATTTTATGCCAATCGCAATCCAGCGTTCTGGAACTCAATATACTTTGATACCTAGAGGAGATACAAAATTCAAAGAAGGAGATCAGGTGTATTTTGTGACTTCTCAAGGTGGAGTAGAGGAACTATACAAATTAACCGGAAAGGTAAAAGAGCAGATCAAAAATGTTATGATTCTTGGAGGAAGCAAAATTGGTTTTAAAACCTCTTGTGACCTTTGTGATCATAAATTTAGAGTAAAACTTATTGAGAAGGATAAAGATAAATCCTTTGATCTGGCGGATGAATTGCCAAATGCTTTAATAATTAACGGTGATGGGCGTAATGTAGAACTATTGCAGGAAGAAGGTATTGGAGATATGGATGCTTTTATTGCTGTTACGGGTAATTCTGAGACAAATATCATGTCATGTTT
This sequence comes from uncultured Aquimarina sp., assembly GCA_947500545.1. Taxonomy (GTDB): domain Bacteria; phylum Bacteroidota; class Bacteroidia; order Flavobacteriales; family Flavobacteriaceae; genus Aquimarina. Next base: position 632,623 of record CANMSO010000002.1, read on the forward strand.
GGTGGCTAAGTCAAAAGGAGTCAGAAAGACCATAGCATTGGTCGAGAATATGGATTATTTCCAATTATCACATTCTATAGGTATCGACACGCTAATAAATAAGAAACTTCTGGCAGCAAATAATATTTTTAGATTTATTAGAAAAGGAGAAGTTGTAGCGATGACTAAACTTAATAACATGAATGCAGAGTTATTAGAGTTTATTGTTAAGCCAACATCTGAGGTAAGCGATAATCTAATCAAAGACTTGGATTTTCCTAGATCTGCAATAATTGCAGGGGTTATTAGGAATGATAAAGGGATCATACCATTAGGAGATTTTTATATTCAAGCAGGAGACCGAGTGGTTGTGTGTTGTTTACCAAAATCTATTAAGAAAATAGAAAAGCTTTTCCTTTAAGATGTACAGATTAAACTACAAGATCATATCTCATATTATGGGACTTTTATTGCTCTGCAATGGATGTTTTATGCTTCTTGCAACAATTATTAGTTTCATTTATAAAGATGGTGTTACTCTAGAAATAATGATGGCATCTTTAGCGACAATGTTTGTTGGTATCGCTTTGATGTTTTTAACACGCGAACATCAAAAGGAAATCAATAAGCGAGAGGGATATATCGTCGTAACTTTCGGGTGGATTTTTATGTCATTAAGCGGTACTTTACCATATTTGTTTTCTGGTGCAATCCCAACATTTACAAATGCTTTCTTTGAGACCATGTCTGGTTATACCACTACAGGATCATCGATTCTTAATGAGATTGAAATTATACCCAAAGGAATATTATTTTGGCGAAGTCTTACGCATTGGATCGGTGGTATGGGAATTATTGTTCTGGCTATTGCTATTTTACCATTGTTAGGGATAGGAGGGATGCAGTTATTTGCAGCAGAAGCTCCTGGCCCGAGTGCAGATAAATTACATCCAAGAATTACAGACACGGCAAAAAGACTGTGGCTTATTTATTTTGGATACACAGCCGCAGAAACTATTTTACTGAAACTTGCAGGTATGAGTTTCTTTGATGCTATTAATCATGCATTGAGTACATTGTCTACAGGAGGTTTTTCTACTAAAAATGCAAGTGTGGCATATTGGAATGATCAACCACTTATACAGTATATCATAATCCTGTTTATGTTTTTGGCCGGAATGAACTTTGTACTTAGTTATTTTGGATTCAAAGGTAAAGTTCAAAAAATCATAAAAGATGAAGAGTTTAAGTTGTATACACTCTTTATTCTTTCATTTACCGTGGTTGCTACTCTAATTATTTATTATAAAGCAGATGTTTCAATTTCGACAATAGATCATCCAATGGTGCTGGGTGAAGCAGAAAGTGCTTTTAGACATGCTTTGTTTCAAGTATTAGCAGTGGTTACAACTACCGGTTTTGTAAGTGCAGATTTTACAATGTGGACGCCCTTTCTAAGCGTGTTTTTCTTCGGAATAATGTTTCTTGGTGGATCTGCAGGTTCTACTTCGGGAGGGATGAAAGTAGTTAGGCATTTAATTACTATTCGCAATGGGATTTTAGAATTTAAAAGAACATTACATCCTAGAGCAGTGTTGCCGGTACGCTATAATACAAGGGCTGTATCTAAAGAAATCGTATTTAATATACTAGCATTTTTCATACTATATATGCTTTCCTTTATAATAGGTTCTATGGTTCTGGGAGCGCTAGGTTTGGATTTTGAAACTGCTATAGGAGGAGCAGCTTCTTCCTTGGGTAATGTTGGTCCTGCTTTTGGAAAGTTAAGTCCTGTAAATAATTTTGATGTACTCCCTGCCTTCGGAAAATGGTGGTGCTGCTTTCTTATGCTTATAGGGAGATTGGAATTGTTTACGGTGTTGATTCTTCTTACGCCCTTTTTCTGGAGAAACAGATAAGATTCTACGATTTTTTAGACCACTAGGGAAGAGAGTAATAAGCGGTTATTATCCATAATTCAGTAACTCTTTTAATAGTGTCGGTTACTTTTCCTGATATACTTTCCAGATGTTCAGGTTCAATTAGAAATATATCCAAAATGGATTCGTAATAATTCATGTAATTATCATCAAGTTCCTTTTGGGGTTTAATTTCCAGAATTTCATCATCTGTTTTAGCTACGTTAAAATTTTCCTTAAAAATTTGAAGGATATTTTTTTTTACAATACGTTCTTTTTCTATCGTATTCATGGGGGATGTTTAAGTTGGTTTCTTAAATAACTGCTAATAGACTAAACAGTTTGAGTAAAATAGAAAAATATAACTCTAATTTTGCTCTTTTAGTATGTTAGTGCCCCTTTTATATCTATAAATTAAAGTTGTGTTAGTGGTGGTTTTATAGCAAAGTAAAAAACCGATTACTTCAGTATTGAAATAATCGGTTTGTATGATTAAGATATTTGTAAAACTAGCTTACTGCACCTTTAATTCTTTTTATTGCTTCTATAATTTGTTCTGTACTTGCAGCGTATGATATTCTTATACAATTGCTATTACCAAAAGCAATACCAGTTACTGTGGCAACATTCGCTTTTTCTAGTAAAAACATTGAGAAATCAGTTGCGTTTCTTATGGTTTGTCCTTGCAATGTTTTTCCGAAATAGTAAGATACATCTGGGAAAACATAAAATGCTCCCTCAGGCTCATTGCATTCAAATCCAGGAATTTCAGATAATAAACTCAATATTAATTTTCTTCGCTCTTTAAACTCATCTACCATGTATTGAATTTTGCTAACAGGAGCTTCTAAAGCTGTAATTACTGCTCGTTGCGCAATACAATTTGCACCACTGGTAACTTGGCCTTGAATTTTATTGCAAGCTCTTGCAATCGTAGATGGTGCACCAATGTAACCGATTCTCCATCCGGTCATAGCAAAAGCTTTCGCTACTCCATTAACGGTAACAGTTCTATTATACATGTCATCAAATTGCGCCATAGATGCATGACCTCCAACATAATTAATATGTTCGTAAATCTCATCGCTAACGACTATAATATCAGGATATTTTTGTAATACATCTGCTAGCGCTCGTAATTCTTCTTTGCTATAAATAGATCCACTTGGGTTACATGGTGAGCTATACCATAACATTTTGGTTTTAGGTGTAATTGCCTTTTCCAGGTCCTCTGCAGTCATTTTAAAATCAGTATCAATAGAGGTTTTTACTTCTATCGGTACTCCGCCACAAAGCTTTATAATATCGCTATAACTCACCCAATAAGGGCAAGGCAAAATTACTTCATCACCTGGGTTAATATATACTTGAGCAACATTGTAAAGAGATTGCTTTGCACCAGTAGAGACTACAATTTGTGATCGGTCATAATCCAAATTATTATCTCTTTTAAACTTGGTGATAATCGCATCCTTTAATTCTACATATCCATCAACAGGAGTGTAAGAGTTATAGTTGTCATTGACCGCTTGTATAGCAGCTTCCTTAATGAAATCCGGTGTATTGAAATCTGGTTCTCCAAGACTTAGGCCAATAATGTCTTTTCCTTCAGCTCTTAGTTCGCGAGCTTTCGCAGCCATAGCTAATGTTGCTGATGCCTCAAGCGCATTAATTCTGTCTGATAATTTTGCACTCATTTCCGATATTAGTGTACTCATTTTTTAATTGGTAAATAAAAGTTATGATTGTATTGCAGGCTCCATCCCCATTTCTTTAAGATGTTTAAAATGAGCAATGATTGCCTTACGCGTGGTTTTGTATTCGTTATATGGTAAATTAAACTCTAAGGCGGTTTGTTTTACAATCTTAGAAATTTTGGTATAATGAACATGGCTTATATGTGGAAAAATGTGGTGTTCCACCTGGTGATTTAATCCACCAGTAAACCAATTAACTAATCTGTTTTTTGTAGAAAAATTTACTGTTGTAAATAGTTGATGTATTGCCCAGGTATTTTTCATAGTTCCTGTTGTATCTGGAACAGGCATTTCTGCATCTTTTACCATATGTGCTAACTGAAATACAACACTTAATATCAATCCGGCAACATAATGCATAATAAAAAAACCAAGTAGAATTTTCCACCAAGCTATAGACATAAATATCATAGGTATTACTATCCATATTAAAACATAAATAGTTTTTGTGATTACAACTGTGCTCCATTGTTTTAGTGGGCTAGGTAATTTTCCGTAAGACAGTTTACGTGCAAGATAATTTTTGGTTTGCTTAAAATCTGTAGTCAATGCCCAGTTAAAAGTCAATAAACCGTATAGAAATATTGAGTAGTAATGTTGAAATTTGTGAAAACGTCTCCATTTTGCATGCTGGGTAAATCGAATAACTCTTCCTGCATCCATATCCTCATCATGACCATGTATATTAGTATAAGTGTGATGCAAAACATTATGCTGTACTTGCCAGTTATAAACATTGCCGGCCAAAATATAGATACTGTTTCCCATTAGGTTATTTATCCATTTTTTAGAAGAATATGATCCGTGGTTCCCGTCATGCATTACATTCATTCCCACTCCAGCCATTCCAACTCCCATAACTATCGTAAGTAATAACATCCACCATTGTGAAATGTTAAGAGTAAGAATTAGAAAATACGGAGTTAAAAAAAGAGAGAACATGACAATTGTTTTTAAATGCAATCGCCAGTTTCCTGTTCGTTTAATATTATTCTCCTTGAAATATTGATTAACTCGCTTATTTAGCGTTCTGAAGAATTTAGCTGAATCTGCTCTGCTAAAGCGTACATTTGGTGTTGTCATAATAGTTGAGGTTTATGACAAAACGTTAGTTGTCATAGTAATATTGGGTAAAGTTAGGTATTTAAATTTTTTTAAGTTCCTAAAAAGAAGTAAAATATATCAGTTTAACATGTATTTTTGCGGTTTAATTGGTGTTGGTTTTATTATTATAATAACAAAAAAGTAAAAGTGTGACTATTTTAAGTGAGTATTTTCCAGATTTAACAGAAGAGCAACAACTACAATTTTCGAAATTGGGAGAGCTGTATGCAGAATGGAATGCAAAAATCAATGTGATTTCTCGTAAGGATATAGAATCTTTGTATGAAAGACATGTACTGCACTCCTTGGGAATTGCTATGGTTATGGAATTTAAGCCTGGTGCACAAATACTTGATGTTGGTACTGGTGGCGGATTTCCTGGTATTCCTTTGGCAATTTTATTTCCAGAAACAAGCTTTTATTTGATAGATGTTATTGCTAAAAAAATAAAAGTCGTAAATGAAGTGGCAAAAGCGCTGGATTTGAAAAATGTAAAAGCAGAACAACGAAGAGCAGGAACTTTTGATGATCGGTTTGATTTTATTGTTAGTCGGGCAGTTACTAATATGCCGGATTTTGTAAAATGGGTACGAAAAAACATAGCTAAAAAGAGTATCCATAAATTCCAGAATGGAATTTTGTATCTTAAAGGAGGGGATCTTAACGAAGAGTTAGCTTTGTTTCCGAAAGCAGTACAGCATGATCTTTCTAATTATTTTGATTCAGAATTTTTTGAAACTAAAAAAGTAGTGTATCTACCGATAAAGTATAAGCTTTAATCGTTTAGATTGAGTCGCATTTCGATAAGGTGTTTTTCAAAACCTACTTTCTCATAAGCTCGTATGGCTCTTGGGTTTTTGTCATATACGGTTAAGCGAATTTCTTCGAGATTCTTCGTTTTAAACCAATCGCAAAGATATTTTATGATTCCTTGGCTTACACCTTTACCTCGATGCTCTTCTGTAACATACATGAAACCTATATAGCCAAGCTGTTTTTGTTCAAAATATTCTAGTCGATCCCTAATTTGGCCATAACCGCTACCTACGATTTTATCTTCAATTTCTGCTACTACAACTTGGGTACGGTCTGAAAGAATGTAGTCTTCTATACTATAATAGTTGATCTTTTCATTTTGCTTTAAGGTGGGGTCCATAGGACGTTCGGCCTCAATGATTTTTTGCTCAAAATCAAGTAGAGTGGGTAGATCTTCTAATATGGCAGGTCTGATATTCATTTGTTAAGCTAATTGTAAGAAATAAAAAGGGGTGCTAATTAGCACCCCTTTTTATTATTGAATTTACTCTCCTAAGAAAGGATATCTATAATCTTTTGGAGAAACAAAAGTTTCTTTGATCATACGTGGTGATACCCAACGCAATAAGTTGAGGTATGAACCGGCTTTGTCATTAGTTCCAGATGCTCTGGCCCCACCAAATGGTTGTTGCCCTACAACGGCTCCGGTACATTTATCATTGATATAAAAGTTTCCGGCACAATTTTCTAAAGCCTTAGTCGCTTCTGCTGCTGCATAACGATCTGTAGAAAATATTGCTCCGGTTAACGCATACTCACTTGTTCCATCAACCAGTGTTAATGTTTCATTCCATTTATTATCATCATATACATAAATGGTAACTACGGGGCCAAATAATTCTGTACACATTGTGGTGTATTTTGGATCTTTTGCGACGATCACAGTCGGCTCAATAAAATATCCTTTAGATTTGTCATAATTACCGCCTGCAATAATTTCTGCATCACTATCGTTCTTTGCTTGGTCAATATATTTTGCAAGTTTATCAAAGGACCCTTCGTGTATTACAGCAGTAATGAAGTTACTCATGTCCTCTGGTGATCCCATTTTGAAAGATTTGATATCTTCTTTCAGGTATTTTTCTACATCTGCCCACAAACTTTTTGGGATATATGCTCTTGATGCAGCACTACATTTTTGTCCTTGAAATTCAAAAGCGCCTCTAGAAATACCAGTGGCTACTTGTTTTGCATTAGCACTTGGGTGAGCAACAATAAAATCTTTACCTCCCGTTTCTCCTACTATTCTAGGGTAAGTTTTGTAGTTGTGTATATTGGTTCCGATTTTTGCCCAAATGTCTTTAAATACATGCGTACTTCCAGTAAAATGAATTCCAGCAAAGTCTGGACTGGCAAGAACAGTGTCAGTAATCATAACCGGGTCTCCGTAAACAACATTAATCACACCGTCTGGCACTCCTGCTTCTTTAAAAATGTCAACAATTACCTTTGCAGAGTATATCTGACTATCACTTGGTTTCCAAACTACAGTATTTCCCATTAGGGCAGCACTTGCAGGAAGGTTTCCAGAAATAGCAGTAAAGTTAAATGGTGTGATGGCGTATACAAATCCTTCTAGTGGTCTGTATTCAAGCCTGTTCCAAGCGTCAGAAGTAGAATCTGGTTGATCTTCATAAATCTGTGTCATGAATTCTACATTAAATCTTAAGAAATCAATGAATTCGCAAGCTGCATCGATTTCTGCTTGAAAAATATTTTTGGATTGTGCTAACATAGTAGCGGCATTTATTTTTGCACGATAAGGTCCGGCAATTAGCTCGGCAGCTCGTAAAAATACTGCAGCGCGTTGTTCCCATGCTAGATCTGCCCATTGTCGTCTTGCTGCAAGAGCTGTGTCAATAGCCTTTTGGATATGAGCTTTTTCGGCTTTGTGATATATGCCTAAAATGTGTTTGTGATCGTGAGGAGGAGACATTGTTCCTGTATCGCCAGTTCTTATTTCTTCTCCATTAATGTATAAAGGTACATCAACGGTATCATTATACATTTCTTTATACGTTGCAAGAACTTCTTCTCTTTCTGGTGTGCCAGGAGCATACGACTTTATAGGTTCGTTTATTGCAGTAGGAACTTGAAAAAAACCTTTTCCCATGATGTAATGTGTTAGTTTAAATTAGTAAGATGTGTTTCTTTAATGAGTTAGTCATTTAAGATAGCAAAGATAGAAAATTATAAAAGCCAATATCTAATTTAACCTTTTATAAACATTGTAAAGTATGTATTTTTTTTTGTAAGTTGTGAAATATTTAGCCGACCCAAAATTTATGTGTACAGTTACCTTAATCCCAACTCAGGAAAATAATTTTATTCTCACTTCAAATCGTGATGAAGCTATAAACCGGAAAACGTTACTTCCAGAATTCTATCAGGTTAATAAAACCAGAATGTTATTTCCCAGAGATGCTGTAGCAGGTGGTACTTGGATAGGAGTTAGTGATAAAAACACAATGATCTGTTTGCTAAATGGCGGTTTCGAGATTCACGAAAGACGAGTATCTTATGTGAAAAGTAGAGGAGTAGTAGTTAAGGATTTATTAGAAGCAGATGATTTAGAAGATGCTATTTCTACTTATGATTATACTGGGATAGAACCTTTTACAATTGTTGCTGCAAATTGGCAATCTGACTTGTTACTTTTTGAATTGGTATGGGATGGTCGAAAAAAACATCTTCGATACCTTGAAAAAGAGACGCATATATGGTCTTCTTCTACTTTGTACACCAAAGAAATGAAAGCTAAGAGAGAAGAATGGTTTGAGGTATTTGAAAATCAAAATGCGTTAACACCAAATAGGCTATTAGATTTTCATAAAAATGCTGGAGTTGGAGATAAAGATGTAGATCTACAAATAGATCGTGGTTTTTTAAAAACAATCAGTATAACTCAGGTAATAAAAAATGAAGAAGAGTTGGTTATGAGGTATGAAAATCTTCAGAATAAAGAAGTAAGTACTGTTGTTTTTGAGGGGATAATTGCTTAAAATTAACAGTGTATTAATTAACTAAAATATTAACGGGTGAGCTACACAGGCAAAATAATTTCACTCGCCTTTCCTGATACATTTGTAAAACACTCTGATGAATCTTCAACTAGGATACTTCTGGCTCTGGGATTGGGAAAGCATAATTATATAAAAGCAGGGCATGCAGCCTTTGTTTTAATTGAAAATGAAACCGGTAAGGCAGAGTACTATGATTTTGGAAGGTATATAACCCCGCAGGGCTATGGTAGGGTTAGGAGTGCTATTACAGATGTAGAACTAGAAATTCCATTTAAAGCCTCTATAGCATCTAATTCTAAATTGCATAATATTGAAGAGTTTTTACTTTGGCTTGAAGCAAATCCAGATAAAACACATGGTAGTGGTCGTTTGGTCGCTTCGGCTTGTGATTATATCTATTATGAAAGAGCTAGGAATTTTGTGTTGTCTGTACAAGAGAGAGGGAGTATACCATACAAAGCCTTTGGGAAAGATGGTAGTAACTGCTCTCGTATTGTTACCGATACAATAATAGCAGGAACAGATCATGCCAAAATTAGAAAACCTCTATTTCGTAACAAATTGTTTACTCCCAGTCCTCTTGGGAATGTTGAAAAAGCATCTTTAGATAATCCGATTTATCAAGTAGAGAAGGGAGAGCTGAATGTTTATCCCGGATCTGTTTTTAGGGAAAATCTAACCAATTATTTTGATAAAAATATTCCTGAAATTAAGAATAATCATGTTGTTGATCCTGCTGGCTTTTTGAAAAATGCCCATTTTCTCTCTGGTATAGGGAGCAGTGCGTATTTTGTGTTGAATAAAACGCGAGAGGACAATTTATTTGAAATCAGAAGGTATACAGAGTATGGTGAAGAAGATTTTAGTGGGATTTTTACTGTAAGAGATGGGAGATTTGATGCTTCAAAAAAATATTATTTTGTATATGATTCAAATTGCAAATATTGTCATGTAGAACAAGATGGAAAGAAAATAAGATTTGAACTTGTAAAAAGAGTGGTTAGTTAAGTGCAAAAGGAGCGCTAAGTTTGAACCCTGGTATCATTACTTTAAACTTTCGGGTTGAGGTAAAATTTACCATATTATAATAGCCTTTCATTGAACCAAAAGGAGAACTTAACAAACATCCGCTATTATACGTATGGGATTCTCCTGGTTTGAGAACAGGTTTTTTTCCAATTACACCTTCGCCTTCAACGACTTCAGTGTTGTTTAATGCATCCTTAATTTCCCAAAAACGTGAGGTGAGTTGTACTGAGTCTTTACTTTGATTTTCAATAGTTATACGATAACCAAAGGCAAAATGGATCTTGTAGTTCTTGTAGAACGTACCTTCAAAGGTGGTATTCACCGAAATCCTTATACCTCTTGTTACCTGTTGAACCATAATTAATACAGTGCAAATGAAATTATAAACCCTAATCCTATCCCAATTAATGCTAAAATAGTAAATATTTGATTTAGAATCAGAAATTTAACAAGAGTTTTCCATCTCCGCTGACCATAAAATTTTCGCATTGCTTTATATAGGTAAAATAAAAAGACCAAAAGTGATATTCCTACTAGAAAATCTTCTTCTGAATTGGGGAATATTGCAGTATCCAGCAAAATGCCAATGGTTAGTAATACAAAAAACATGGTTTGTGTATGAAACAAAAACACAAGATGTTCCATATAAGTAAAATCTCTTCTCGCATATAGCAACCAGATTACTAGAGCAAAAACTGGTAATAATAGGAAAATAATAAAAGGTAATTTAGAAATGAAAAATGAAATAATTCCTTCTGCGTTTCCTTCAAAATCTGAGGATTGTACGGCTTTGTTGTAAATCCATTTGTGGTAAGATGTGTTAGTGTGTTTTAAGTTATCGAGTCCTAGACTTGGGTTTTTTATTTCTGTATCTCTAAAGTATTCTTGGTATAAATTGTACCTTTTGTTGAGGTTGTCAAAAAAAACCATGTTTTCAAGATCTTGTTCACTGTAATATTTATCCTTATAAGTTTTAGGAAGGTTAGTTTTCGGCTCTGTTTTTTGTGAAGAATCTATAGATGTAATTTGGTTAGCTTCTTCTTTTTTACTCTCGTTTTCTCCAAAATCAAATTTAAGAGCTGAATTTTCTTTTTTGTTACCAGATGAACCATAGTTAACGTCTCCAAAATCAGTTAGCATTCCGGTAATAATAAAAAAGATAATGGATACACTTAGGTAAAAACGAAATGGATTCGCATATCTAACACGTTTCCCTTCAATGTAATCTTTTGAGATTTTTCCAGGCGAAAATAACAAAGCAATAATTGTATGTCTAAGTCTGGAGTCATAGGATATGAGACTTGAAAAAAATTCATCGAAAAAATCTTTAAAAGACAACTTTTTCGTTGTGTTAGTTTGACCACAATAGTTGCAAAACCTATCTGTAATATCCAGGGGGACGTCGCAATTAAGACATGTGTTTCCTCTGTACTTTTTTAGAAATCTCCCCTTTTCTTCCATTTTGTTAGTTTTGCTAAGCCGGGTCCTAAAATAAAAGGAGTTTACTACAATCCCAAAAAAGGGGGGAGTAATATTCTAATTTGTTATGTTTACAGAGTTTCCAACCCCTTTCCCGATAGCTCGATCATACCGAGCCCCAGGTGCTCTGTAATAAGGTATAATAATGTATTCGTTTTCTGTTTCATCAAAACTACCACTAATGAAACCTGGATCTATTGTTCCGTCTGCTTTCAGGAGGATATATTTGTAATTGTAGAACCCTTGTTTAAATAGTCTTTTAGAGTAGAACAAGCCACTTTCCTTGTCGTAAACAAGCCGTGTAGAGTCATCCAAAGTATAGTTGTTGAAATTTCCATATAAATGAATTTCGCCATCACCAATGGGCTCGTAGCATTCTAAAGTAAAATGCATCCATGCGTAATCGGCCTCTACATTGCTATTTTCTGCATCCAGATTTCTGACAACGAAATTCCCATTAATGTCAGGGTTATAAGTGTATCGTCTGTTAGCTCTTACTATATTGCGATGAAGATAATGGTGATAGATATCTTGTAAATCAACTTTTCCAACCCCTGCATTTGCAGATCGTATGTCTTTGTTATCAAAAAACAGAAACTCATTTCCGCCCCAAAAACTAGATTCTTGATCGTATTTATATACCAATTTGTTGGCAATAGTGAACTGAGGTACAAGATTGGTAATGGCATTTTTGATGTCGTTATTTTGCATTACCAGGGTTTTAACGGTGCGTTTGGGGTTTCTTAGAATTTCATTAGGTGAATCTATTTCAAACTGAACAGATTGTTTGGTGTCTATATGTTTTAAATCTCTAGATCTCTTTGTGTAAATCTTAATACGAGTTCGGTTTTCATAAATGATAAATTTTCTAGAAAAAACAACTTCGTCATCGTCATTATAGATTTCTATCATATAGTTTCCGCTTACTTTAAATCCTCTTGTGTCTTCATTTGGTATGCTTAACGTGTAGTGGCTATACAGTTGTAAGGTGTTAAAAGAATTTTCATAGTTAACAATTCTTATTTCATCAAAACCATTCATATATTCATTTTTATATAAAGGTGAAGGTGTCCAATCAAAATTATGATGAGTAATTCTGTAATAGTAATCCGCTTCGTCTCCATTAATGTCATCAAATGTTATTTTAAGAGGTTCTCCAAGTTTGATTATAGGTATTCCTGCAAATTCGGAATCTCCGTAAAATTGGATCGTTTTGATATAATCAACTGTAGCAGAATCGTCTAATGCAGATTGGGAAAAAACACTATTATGAATACTTAGCAATAAAGTAAGAAGAAATAAAGTTTGTTTAAGTTTTTTGGACATTATATGAATAATTATAGTTGTAAATATAAACAAAATGTATGCCTAAAGATCAAAGCGCTTTTTTTTCATGCAGAAGTTGTTATTTAGAAACGTTATAAATAAAATCTTATAGCAGAACCAGCTTTTACTTACGTGTTTTAATTATTAAATTTGCAGGATTTTTTTAGTTAATTAACATAGACTACAAATATGTCAAAAGACATTCGTATCAGAAAGGGCTTAGACATTAAGCTTGTTGGCGAAGCAGAAAAAGTTACTGCAAACGCTACCAGAAGTAATGTTTACGCAATTAAGCCTGACGATTTTCACGGTATTGTACCAAAAGTTGTTGCAAAACAAGGTACAGAGGTAAAAGCCGGCGATCCACTTTTTCACTCAAAATCTAATGAGAAAATGTTTTTTCCTTCTCCGGTAAGTGGAGAAGTAGTGGAAATTATTCGCGGTGCCAAAAGAAAGATTTTGGCGTTCAAAATCCTTGGTGATAAAGAACAAAAATATGCAGACTTTGGCGTAAAGGATGTAAACGCTATGAGCGGAGATGAAATCAAAACTCATCTTTTAGAATCTGGCTGTTGGCCTTTTATTAAGCAACGTCCTTATGATGTTGTTGCAAATCCAGATAAGGCCCCTAAGGCTATATTTATCTCAGGATACGCGACAGCCCCACTTTCAGCAGATTATGATTATATCCTGGAAGGAAAGGAAAAAGAACTTCAAACTGCCATAAATGCTTTGAGTAAACTTACAGAAGGTCAAGTACATGTTTCTGTTGGTAAAAAAGGTAATTCACCACTTTCAAATCTTAGCAATATTGTATTGCATAACGTTTCTGGGCCACACCCGGCAGGAAATGTTAGTGTTCAAATAGCCAAAGTAGATCCTATTAATAAAGGAGAAGTTGTTTGGGTAGTAAACCCGCAAGACCTTTTAATTATTGGTGAACTGTTGTTAACAGGAAAGTTTAATGCAGAAAGAACGATTGCTTTAGTAGGTTCTTCTGTTAAGAACCCAAAGTACTATAAAACTACGATTGGTGCCGAGGTATCGTCTGTAGTATATAGTTCTGGTGTAAGAGACGAAGGAAATATAAGGGTAATAAGTGGAGATGTTCTTACAGGAGAAAATGTAAAGCCAGACGGTCATTTAGGGTACTATCACAGTAGTATATCAGTAATTCCCGAGGGAGACGATTATGAATTCTTTGGTTGGAACAAGCCTATTTTTAATAAGATTTCTCCTTCAAGAGCACTTACTTTTTCGTGGTTGTTTCCAAATAAGAAATATGATCTTAACACAAATACTAATGGAGAACACAGAGCTTTTGTTGTTACAGGAAACTATGAAAATGTTTTCCCATTAGATATTTATCCATTGCAATTGCTTAAAGCTTGCGCAGTAAATGATTTGGATGCTATGGAGCAATTAGGAATGTATGAAGTTGCTCCTGAAGATTTTGCCCTTACCGAGTTTATATGTGTTTCTAAACAACCACATCAGCAAATTATTCGAGAAGGGTTAGACTTAATGTTAAAAGAAATAGGATAGTGCTATGGGATTAAAAAATAAATTACATAAACTAAAACTTAAGTATAAAGGTAAAAAGATGGCACCAGCTTTTAATGCCATTCATACCTTTTTGTATTTACCTAACGAGACAACTCATTCTGGTGCTCATGTTAGAGCAGCAGATGACTTGAAACGTACCATGAATACGGTTATCATGGCTTTGTTGCCTTGTTTAATATTTGGGATGTTTAATGCTGGATACCAACATAATCTTGCTGCAGGAGAAATAGAAGCTGTTGCTAACGGTTTTTTTAGCGCTGGGTTCTGGACATTTGATAATCTTACAGTTGGACTTTGGAAAGTATTACCTCTGGTAGTTGTTTCTTATGGAGTAGGACTTGGTGTAGAGTTTTTATTTGCGGTAATCAAAGGACACGAAGTAGAAGAAGGATACTTGGTTACTGGGATGCTAGTTCCGTTAATTGTGCCAGTAGATACTCCATTGTGGATGTTGGCTGTTGCAGTAATTTTTGGAGTTGTAATTGGTAAAGAGGTATTTGGAGGAACAGGAATGAATATTCTAAACCCTGCATTAACAATAAGAGCATTTTTATTCTTTGCATATCCAACATGGATGTCTGGTGATAAAGTTTGGGTACATGGTGCTGTAGAAAGAGCAAATGAAATTGCAGGTGGTGCACAGTTAGATGCCATGTCTGGTGAAACTGTTTTAGGTGCTTTGGCTCAAGGTAAAGAACTTTCTTATTCAGTTTCTGATATGTTCTTAGGATTTATTCCAGGTTCTGTAGGAGAAACTTCTGCGCTATTAATATTGTTAGGAGGTTTGTTTTTAGTCTTTACTAAAATCGGAAGCTGGAGAATTATGGCCAGTGCAGTTCTTGGAGCTTTGGCAATGGGACTAATTTTTAATGGTATTGTGAGTGCAGATTGGATTAGTGAAGGAAGCAAGTTCTATAGTTTAATGAGTACAGAATTCTGGCATCATCTAATTATTGGTGGTTTTGCTTTTGGAGTTGTATTTATGGCAACTGATCCTGTTACAGCATCACAAACCAACAAAGGAAAATGGGTATATGGATTTTTGATAGGGTTTATCTCAATATTAATTAGAGTATTCAACCCTGCATATCCAGAAGGAGTAATGTTGGCAATTCTATTAATGAATGTATTTGCTCCAACAATTGATCATTATGTTGTTCAAGGTAATGTTAAGAAAAGAATGAAACGTTTAAAACTTAAAACGGCTTAATCATGGCGATGAATACAGATAAAAATTCATATACAATCATATTTGCTATCGCAATGGTGGTGGTGGTTGGCTCATTATTGGCATTTACTGCATCTTCATTGAAGGGTAGAATAGATGCAAATAAGCGTACAGAAAAACAGCAGAACATTTTGTTTGCAATGGGAATAGCTGATCCTGAAGATTCTAATGAGTTTGTTCCGCCGGAACAAGCAGAAGAGCTATTTAATAAATATGTTGGAGATGAGCAATATATTATTATTGGAAGTACTGCTCAAAAAACTGCAGACGCTTTTGATATTGAAGTTAAAAAAGAGAACGACAAGGTAAAGCAAGATGCTAATTACGAAAGAAAAATGCCTTTGTTTGTTGGTAAGAAAGATGGTCAGGAGTATTATGTTGTACCAATGAGAGGTAATGGACTTTGGGATGCCATCTGGGGTTATGTTTCTTTAGATAAGGAATTCAAAACTGTAAAAGGTGCATTTTTTGATCATAAAGGAGAAACTCCTGGATTGGGTGCAAATATTAAGGAAGCATATTTTAGAGATGATTTCATAGGTGAAAGTATCGTAGATGCTTCTGGAAATTACAAAGGAATTACAGTAAAGAAAGGTAATGCAGATCCTAAAAATGTAAGAAAAGATGATAATGCCGTTGATGCTATGGCCGGTGCAACAATAACCGGAGATGGTGTTACAGCAATGGTTAAGAAAGGAATAAAAATGTATCAACCTTATTTCGAAACTTTAAAAAAATAACAAATGGCTGAAGTAACAGAAGAAAAAGTTAAAGTAAAAGAGCCTAAAGAACCTTTGTTTTCAAAGAAAAACAAAAAGTTACTTACAGATCCTCTAGCTGATAATAACCCAATTACTATTCAAGTATTAGGTATTTGTTCTGCATTAGCGATTACAGCTCAGTTAAAGCCATCTATTGTTATGGCAATTTCAGTAATTTTTGTACTAGGAATAGGTAACGTAGTCATCTCTTTAATGAGAAACATTATACCTTCTAAAATTAGAATTATTGTTCAGTTGGTAGTAGTGGCAGCTTTGGTAATTGTTGTTGATCAAGTACTAAAAGCCTTTGCATATACACTTAGTAAAGAGCTTTCTGTATTTATAGGATTGATTATTACAAACTGTATTATCATGGGACGTTTTGAAGCCTTTGCTTTGGGTAACGGACCTTGGAAATCTTTCCTTGATGGTGTTGGAAATGCTGCTGGATATGGAGTGTTATTAGTGATTGTGGCTTTCTTTAGAGAACTATTAGGATCAGGAACATTATTTGGTGCTAAAGTATTAGGAGACCCAATCGAGAAAACGGGATTATATGCTATGGGATATGAAAATAATGGTTTTATGGTATTAGCGCCAATGGCTTTAATTACTGTAGGAATCATTATTTGGATCCAAAGAAGTAGAAATAAAGCATTAATTGAAGATCATTAAAATAAAGAAACATGGAATATTTAGAGTTATTTTTAAAATCGATCTTTATAGATAATATGGTATTCGCATTCTTCTTAGGAATGTGTTCATATCTTGCTGTATCCAAAAAAGTATCTACTGCAGTAGGTCTGGGTGCTGCTGTTATATTTGTACTGGCAATCACAGTACCATTAAACTTCTTGCTAGATAAGTATATTCTTAGAGAAGGAGCTTTAGTATGGTTAGGTCCAGAATATGCAGACTATGATTTGAGTTTCTTAACATTCATCTTATTTATTGCTACCATTGCAACTATGGTACAATTGGTAGAAATTGTTGTAGAGAAATTCTCTCCGGCCTTATACAACTCACTAGGTATATTTTTACCACTTATTGCGGTAAACTGTGCAATATTAGGAGGTTCTTTATTTATGCAACAAAAAGAATTTGCTACTATTTCTCATGCTGCGGTGTACGGAATTGGATCAGGAATTGGATGGTTTCTTGCGATTCTTGCAATAGCAGCTATTCGTGAAAAAATCAGATATTCAAATGTACCGGCACCATTACGCGGATTAGGGATTACTTTTATCCTTACTGGATTAATGGCAATTGGTTTTATGAGTTTTGGTGGAATGTTGACTGGTGGTGAAGAAGAGAAAAAGGAAACAAAGGCTGTGCAGGTTGAAGAAGAAAAGACTACAAAAGAAGTAGCCGAAAATACTAACGTTACAACACTTAAATAATATGATATTTTTAGCATCTACCGGTGGGACAATAGCACTTACTATTATTTCATTTTTGGTTCTTACTTTGGTATTGGTAGGAATTTTAATATTCGCAAAAGATAAACTACTGCCTTCGGGACCGGTAAAGATTACAATTAATGGTGAAAAAGAAATAGAAGTTGCCTCAGGAGGTACCTTATTATCTACATTAGGTAACGAAAAAATATTTTTACCATCTGCATGTGGTGGTGGTGGAACCTGTATTCAATGTGAGTGCCACGTATTGGATGGTGGAGGAGAGGCTTTGCCTACAGAAACTCCGCATTTTTCTCGTAAAGAACTACAACATGGTGCACGCCTGGCTTGCCAGGTAAAAGTGAAGCAGGATATGAATATTGAAATACCAGAAGAAGTATTTGGTATTAAAAAATGGGAAGCTGAAGTAGTACGTAATTATAATGTTGCTTCTTTCATTAAAGAATTCGTTGTTCGTATTCCTGAGGATATGGGGTATAAAGCAGGAGGATATATTCAAATCGAAATCCCACAATGTGAGATTAAGTATTCGGATATTGATATTACTGCACATCCAGAGGAGCATGAAACTCCGGATAAGTTCCAGGCGGAATGGGATAAATTTGGTCTGTGGCCATTGGTTATGAAGAATAATGAAACTGTAGAGCGTGCATATTCTATGGCTTCTTACCCTGCAGAAGGAAGAGAGATCATGCTTAATGTACGTATTGCAACTCCGCCATGGGATAGATCAAAAAATGGATGGATGGATGTAAACCCAGGAGTCGCATCATCTTATATTTTTGCTCAAAAACCAGGAGATAAAGTAATTATTTCTGGACCTTATGGGGAATTCTTTATCAATGATTCTGATTCAGAAATGCTTTATGTTGGTGGTGGAGCTGGTATGGCACCAATGCGTTCTCACTTGTATCACCTATTCAAAACATTACAAACTGGTCGTAAAGTAACGTATTGGTATGGTGGTCGTTCTAAGCGCGAATTGTTTTACCTGGATCATTTTTATGACTTAGAAAAGAACTTCCCTAACTTCAAATTTTATCTTGCCTTATCTGAACCATTAGAAGAAGATAACTGGAAAGTAAAAAGCGATATAGATGCAGAAGGTGATGGATTCGTAGGGTTTATACATAATTGTGTAATTGATAATTATCTTAATCATCATGAATCTCCAGAAGATATAGAATTGTATTTCTGTGGACCGCCATTAATGAACAAGGCCGTTCAGAAAATGGGTGAAGATTTTGGTATCCCTGATGAGCATATCAGATTTGATGACTTTGGAGGATAAACATTTATCTTTTTTGGATATAAAATCAAAAACCGATATATAGATGTATCGGTTTTTTGTTTCTTTTTCCGAAGTAAATTATATCCTATATAGGACTCCAAAATAAAGATTATCTAAACCTAAATTCACAGAAAATTGATTATTTTCTGAAGTAAATTTTTCTCCATCTGGATCGATGTTTTCATTTTCTGCGCTATTATAGCTGATATTTCCTATTCTGGATGTTAATGCCAGGTTTTCCGATACAAAAAATTGCACGCCTGGAGATATTGCTACAGTATAACTATCATTATCAGATGTGCGAATTTCAAGTTGATCTTCAAAAAATGATTTTTGTTCATATTCTGAAGCCCTATACATGGCAGAGACTTCTCCATAAACACTGAACCTCTTTTGTGGAGTAAAAAAATATTTACCAAAAATCCCAATTCCTATTCCATTTTCTTTGGTTTCAAAATCTCTAGAATTTTCTGAGCGACTAGTTGAAAAATTTAATCGTGTTCCTAATGCTAAGTTTTGGTTGATGAAGTACCCAAACTCTGGTTCAATGGCAAATCTGTTTTGCGTAATACTATCGTTGGATTTATATTTTGTATTATTATAATTTACGGTACCCGAAACAAAAAAATCACCCTTATTAAAGCCATATTCCGGTTCTTCTTGAGCGTAGGTGATAGAAAATACTAATAGGATTGGTAAAAGAAAAATTGTTGTTTTCATACTGTTCGTTTTTTAATTAAATGAATTTTTGATTTATGATGAATACTTTAAAGACCTTTGGTAAAAAGCTTTTGTTTGTTAACATTTTGTTAAATGAAATTTTCCATTTATTTTACAGTCTTTAATACTGAAAATCTCTCCGATGAAATGAAAAAATACCTTGTCTCTCTTGTTATTATTGCTTTTGTATTAGTTCTATTTAAAAACACTTCTAAGGGTGAAATAGTTGCAAATAATGTAAAAGGAATGGTAGCTAGTATTATTACTGCTCCAGATTATATAAATACAAATGGTGATTCAATAATGACTAGGGTAGTTGTGCCAAAAGGATATAAGAGAGTGCCTTATAGCGTGGGTTCCTTTCAGGAATATCTCCGAAATTATAAACTAAAGTCCTATGGTAGTAAGATTATCAATTATGATAATAGTGAATACTTTGCACAGAATTGGCATGAAGCTATTTTAGAGGTTCCTGTACCTTCAAATGGATTACAACAATGTGCAGATGCATTAATGAGAATTAGATCCGAGTATTTATGGAAGCAGGATAGAAAAGATGAAATTGGATTTAATTTTACATCAGGGCATTATTGTTCCTGGAGCAAATATGCCGAAGGTTTTCGACCAAAAATTAAAGGAAACAAAGTTACATTTCATAAAACAGCTGTACCCAATCATTCCAAAACTAATTTTTATAAATATCTCAACTTGATCTACATGTATGCGGGGACATTATCAATGCATAGCGAACTTCAAAAAATAACAATTGAAGATATTAGAATAGGTGATATGCTAGTCAAACCTGGCTCTCCGGGTCATATAGAAATCATTGTGGATGAGATTATAAATGAACAAGGAGATAAAATGTATCTCTTGGCTCAGGGTAATACTCCTGCGCAAAGTGTCTGTTTGCTGAAGAATTTTGATGATACTACAATTTCTCCATGGTATACTTTTACTAAAAATGAACCTGTCTATACACCAAGTTATAATTTTGATCAACCCCGCTTTATAAGGTTTAAATAACTTGTATAAAGGTTAGTTTTGGGAAAAGTTAAACTACGCCTTACAGATATTAGAATTCTAATTACGCTTTATTTATGCCATTTAGCTTAAAAGTTCATAGGATCCTAATTTCTCTTAACTCTGTATGTTATTCGTCTATTAGTTATTACAGTTCTTACTCGTACCAATAAAAGCCCTGCAATAGATGTAGTTGTAGCGTCGCAGCTATATGCAGAATTCGAAATTATTACCCTGTATTGATAATTGTTTAAAGTCAAATCTACAGCACTAATTCCAAGAATAGCGGTATTTGTATTAGAATATATTCCTCCGTCAGCGAGATCGGAAAAAGTTAGCCCGTTATCTGTACTTATCTGCCATTGAAAAGTATCGGTATTTGTTGCGGTTACAGTAAATGAGGCGCTGGCACCAAAAAACACCGTGCTATTTGCAGGCTGTCCCGTTATAGCCGCTGAAGTTCCTGGCTCCAAATAATCGGCTGTACCACTAGTGTCGGCATCTGCAGGAACCGTATAGCCATCTGTCACACTTGTCCCGGTAACTTGACCATTGCTATCTACCAAGGTTGGCAAATCTCCTAGTATTCCATCATCGTTGTCATCGGTAAACCCTGCTTCGATTACATCATTACAGCTGTCTCCGTCACTATCCAAGTCTAAATGATTAGGGATTCCATCCGTATCGGCATCTAGATTACTACATACTAAAAAAGCATTCAATGTACAAAAATCTGGATCCAGATAATTCGGAGTACCATCACTATCGGCATCTGCACTCGGATCAATACCGTTAGATTCAACGGTATCCAAAATCCCATCATTGTCGTCATCTAAATCTATATCATCAGCAACAGTATCCATATCGCTATCTATACAATTTGCGGGATTACTTGGATTAGAATAATCAAAACTGCCGCTAGTAATTTTATTTATAAAAATTTGATTTGAACTAGAATTTGATGCACCAGGACTTCTTACGGTACTAGAAGAATTGGTAGACTTAAAGAAATTAGCTTTATCTTCCCAATCCCCACAATTAAAGCCGTATGTGCTTCCAGTTCCTCCCGTTCCAATATTGAATGAAGAAGCACCAGAAGGAAAAGTAGGGTATGGATTTGTAGGGAGAACTTCTGATACATCTCCATAAGAATACCCATGAAAAAATGAAGCATCAGGTTTTCTTACTTGCACAGCGTCACCACCATTTCTGAAACCAACTCTGGTCCAAACATTTGTTACTGTAGAGGCAGAAACAATGGTGCTGCTACAAGAGTAACTTGCATCACCTATTGCAGGAGTGGTTGTGCAGATATTTAAGGAACTATCATTAGCTGGTAAAATATATACTCTATCATTGTCAATGTCTGTAGGGTCATCTGGGGGAATCAAAGGATCTCTTTCATCACCAGGAGGAGTAGTAATTTGATCATTATAAATAACGATCAAAGATCCAGGAGGTACGCTATTAAAGGCAGAGGAAAGAATGATATGCCCTTGTGCAATTCCTACTCCCGCAGAATTTGCTTCAAAGATACCATTGTTATCATCAAAAATCCAACCTGTAAGATCAACATTAGCAGTAGGATTCAATGGATCCCCAACTACTAATAACTCTACCCACTCTCGACTCCCGCTTGGACCATTAGAGAACTCATTGATTATAATACCAGAACTTTGACTAAAAGAACAATTAACACTAAAAACTAATAATAATAATAAAAGAAAGAAGCTTTTAAGAAAAATAAGTTCCTTATCAGGCAAAGAGTTTTTAATTAAATAAATATATTGAAACAGAGAAAAAAAGGTCATAATGATTGACTATTATTAATTGTTATTCAGATCCTGTTTTTGTTGGCTCGCCAAAGTTTTACAAAAGCAGAATGTCCTTTTATATCAAAAAATGGCTTTTAGGTGGGTATGAAGATGATAAAGCCAAATTTTTTTTAGAAAAGTTAAACGTTTGTTAATAAAATTAACATTATTAACGATCGCAATATAATCATTAATAATCAAATATGGAGACTTGAAAAACTCTGGATAATTACGGTTTAAACGTAATTGAAAACGAAAAACTATTAATGCTTTATAGATTACTCTTCTCTAAATGACAAATGTACTACACCCTATTTTTTGCTTATAAACCCAATCGACTTACATCTATTAAAATGTTAAAATTTACCTAATATTAACCTAGTCATGATCAAAAGTACCAAAGCATAAATGGATATTTTTAATCATGAAATGATGAGTAATTGACTTTTTTCAAGCATCTGTAGTCATAATAAAAATCGGACAAAAAGCTTTTTTAGATGATAAAAAACTTATATTCTGTTTATTTTTTAAGAAAAATCTTACTTGATTGCGATGCGTTAAAAATCAAAATATGAGTTTAAATAACTAATAATCAATTGTTTATATTTAATATTAAGTTTAATCAATCTAATATTCATATACCATATCCAACTTAGTTTAAATTATACGGCATAACCGTAATAACTACATGTTTTGACAGTATCCTTTTTTGAGCTATTTCTAGTTACATTGCAATAGTTAAAATGTTAATTTTTTAACTAAACTTATTAAGAATGACTTTGTTGTTTTAATGTACAAAATCTGAAGTCAATATTTAATATGTAACTCTTCAGAGTTACTCATGAATAATAATTAACAGTTTACCATAATTTAGTTTATTTCTATGAAATACCTAAATAAAGGTGCAGAAAGCAATTCCGCAATTGTAAAACTTTGGCGAGCCAACAAAAACGGGATCTGAATAACAATTAACTTAATAATCAATCATTATGAGCAGATATTTTCGAATGATTTGTTCAAAAACTATCCTGGTTTTTGAACAAATCAACTTCACTCCCAGACGGAAAACATGCATAGAATGTAGTTCAAATATTTCTGACACACAATGCAGGAATAAACCTTTAATATTTTATGATTCTCCATAAATTTTGATTCTTACTTTATCTAGCATATTGTTTTACGTAATCTTATTGCATTGGACAGAAATAGTAATCAATTTTTACAATCTATATCAAGTTGTCATAAATTTTCATTAGAAATTATGAATCAACTATTGTCCTTACAGAATACATATATCCAAAGATAAGATGTCTTTAATTATAGCTAATAAACCCATATCTATAATAAATAACCTTAATCTATTTAATTATGAAAAAAGCATTTTTATTACTACTATTTATGACCTCCATCATTGGTTATAGCCAGATACCGGCCTATTACAATGATGTGAATCTTAATTTATCCGGGCAAGCCTTAAAAAACGAATTGGCAACCAAGATAATTAACACTCATACCACAAACTTAACCTATACTCCTGGAGTATGGGATGCTCTAAAACAAACCGATTTGGACCCCACGGACCCTACCAAGGTCTTATTGATCTATGGTTGGGATGACACAGATAGTGATATTACCAACGATAGAAGCCGTGGTAAAGACATGAATGGTGGAAATGTAGGAGATTGGAATAGAGAGCACGTATACCCGAAATCTCTGGGTATTCCAAATTTAGGAACAGAAGGCCCTGGGGCTGATGCACATAGCTTGCGCCCTTGCGATGGGCAAAGAAATTCTTCAAGAAACAACAGAATGTTTGCTGCAGGCACTGGTAATTCAGGAGCTACTGCACAAGGAGATTGGTATCCCGGAGATGAATGGAAGGGAGATGTTGCTCGTATGATGATGTACATGTATATCCGTTATGGAGACAGAACTTTACCTATTAATGTAGGTGTTGGAAACCCTGTAGCAGGAGATGCTAATATGATCGATCTATTTTTACAGTGGAATGCAGAAGATCCTGTATCTGATTTAGAAAAACAACGTAACCCTGTTTTGGAAACTTTACAAGGAAATAGAAACCCATTTGTTGACAACCCAGCATTTGCTACACAAGTTTGGGGTGGACCTCAAGCAGAAGATTTATTTAATACAGGTGGTGGTACTGATACAGAAGTGCCTACTATGCCAACAAATTTAGTAGCCTCAAATATAGCTACATTTTCAGCGAATCTTTCTTGGACAGCATCAACCGATAATGTTGGTGTTACAGCATATAATATATATAAAGATGGCGTGTTTTTGGTTTCAAATACATCAACTAGTTATAATGCAACTGGCTTATCACCCAATACTTCTTATGCATTTTATGTAGAAGCAAGAGATGCTGCTGGAAACATTTCTGCAGCTAGTAATACAGTGAATTTTACAACACAAGATGTATTACCAGGTGGTGATGCTAGCGACCTATTCTTCTCTGAATACATAGAAGGTTCTTCATTTAACAAAGCACTAGAAATAGTTAACGTTACCGGAGCTCCTGTGAATCTATCAGCCTATACAATTAAGAAACAAACAAACGGAGCCGGCGCTTGGTCTGGAGGACTGAGTTTGGCAGGAACCCTAGTTAGCGGTGATGTATACGTAGTAGCCAATAGCTCTGCAAATACAACTATTCTTAACGTTGCTGATATATTTACCGGATCGACTGAAGTTACTTTTAATGGTAATGATGCGGTTGGATTATTCAAAAATGATGTTTTAATAGATATCATCGGAACATTTGACGGTGGGACAGCAAATTTTGCACAAAATACTACCTTGGTTAGGCAACCAACAGTAAGCTCTCCATCAACCACCTATCTGGTTGCTGAATGGAATTCATTTCCCTCTGATACGTTTACAGATCTAGGTATTCATACTTTCAATGGAGGTGGACCTGGACCTGATACACAAGCACCAACTGTACCTGCTAGTTTAGTTGCAGCAAATGTCACAGATACTTCTGCTGATCTTTCCTGGACAGCATCTACAGATAATGTAGGAGTTACAGGGTATGATATTTACCAAGATGGAGTATTGTTGGCGTCTACAACAACAGCAACTAATTATAACGTGACTGGTTTGACAGCAGAAACTGCATATGCATTTACAGTAACAGCGAATGATGCTGCAGGAAATACTTCTGTTGCTAGTAATGCAGCAAATGTAACTACTACCGCATCTCCAGATACACAAGCACCAACTGCACCTGCTAGTTTAGTTGCGGCAAATATCACAGATACTTCTGCTGATCTTTCTTGGACAGTATCTGCGGATAATGTAGGAGTTACAGGATATGATATTTATCAAGATGGAGTATTGTTGGCGTCTACAACAACAGCAACTAACTATAACGTGACTGGTTTGACAGCAGAAACTGCATATGCATTTACAGTAACAGCTAATGATGCTGCTGGAAATACTTCTGTTGCTAGTAATGCAGCAAATGTAACTACTACCGCATCTCCAGATACACAAGCACCAACTGCACCTGCTAGTTTAGTTGCAGCAAATATCACAGATACTTCTGCTGATCTTTCTTGGACAGTATCTACGGATAATGTAGGAGTTACAGGGTATGATATTTATCAAGATGGAGTATTGTTGGCGTCTACAACAACAGCAACTAACTATATCGTGACTGGTTTGACAGCAGAAACTGCATATGCATTTACAGTAACAGCTAATGATATAGCTGGAAATACTTCAGTGGCTAGTAATGTAGCAAATGTAACTACAACTGCAGCGCCTTCTGGAGGAAATGCTACGGATCTATTCTTTTCTGAATATATAGAAGGATCTTCATTTAATAAGGCATTAGAAATAGCTAATTTCACGAATGCTCCAGTAGATCTTTCAATATACACTATCAAAAAACAAACTAATGGAGCTGGCACATGGTCTGGAGGATTAAGTTTGTCGGGTACTTTGGCAAATGGAGCTGTATATATTGTGGGACATAATTCATCAACCACTGCTATTCAAAATGTATCAAATGTTCTAACAGCTTCTGCTGAAATTACGTTTAACGGTAATGATGCTGTTGGATTATTTAAGAATGGTGTTTTGATAGATATTATTGGAACATTTAATGGCGGAACAACTAATTTTGCAAAAGATGTTACTCTTATTAGAAAAGCATCCATAGGATCACCATCATCTACTTATGTAATTGCAGAATGGGATTCATTTGCTACAGATACGTTCTCTTTCATAGGTACGCATATCTTTACCTCTGGTACTCCAGATACAGAAGTTCCTACTACACCTGCTAGTCTTGTAGCTTCTAATATTACACATAATTCTGCAGACTTATCTTGGATAGCTTCAACAGATAATGTAGGAGTTACAGGATATGATATTTATCAGGATGGTGTTCTTCTAGCTTCTACAACAACTGTAACTAGCTATAGTGTAACTGGTTTGACTTCAGAAACTGCATATACATTTTCGGTGATAGCTAATGATGCGGCAGGAAATGCTTCAGCTGCAAGTAACATTGCTAATGTAACTACTATCGCAGCACCAGATACGCAAGCACCAACAGCACCTGCTAGTTTAGCAGCATTGAATATCACAGAAACTTCTGCTGACCTTTCTTGGACAGCATCAACAGATAATGTAGGTGTTACAAGTTATGATGTTTATCAGGATGGAGTATTTTTAAGCTCTACTGCAACTACAAATTATAGCGTGATTGGATTAACTGCTCAAACTACTTATATATTTGAAGTTATTGCTAATGATGCAGCTAACAACCAATCTTTACCTTCTACTATCAATGTAGTTACCCTTGGATCATCAACAGGAAGCACTGCTGTACTTCACGAAGGATTCTTTGAAAATGGATTTGACGGATGGATTGATGGTGGTTCAGATTGTAATCGTTATTCTGGAGCAAGATCTTTTGAAGGGAATTATTCTATAAGATTAAGAGATAACTCAGGAGCAGCTTCATCTATGACCTTAGAAAATGTCGATGTTACTGGTTATGATACTGTTGAGGTTGAGTTTCATTTCTATTCTTATAGTATGGAAAATAATGAAGATTTCTGGTTACGTTACCATGATGGATCTTCTTGGATCACCGTGGCTACTTATGCCAGAGGAACTGATTTTGAAAATAACAACTTCTATTCGGCAATAGTAACTCTGGATAAAGCAAGCTATAACTTTGCAAACAATGCTAAGTTCAGATTCCAGAATGATGCTTCAGGAAATGGGGATCATATCTATATTGATCAAGTTTCGATAAAAGGTATTACAAATGGAGCAGGCGCAAGAGATCTTATAGCTAGTAAAGAAGCTTTTAGTAAAGTACAATATATTAAATCGTTAAATGAGGTAGAATTAGATTCTGAAGAAGACTTCATTATTGGTGCAAATCCAGTAGTGGGTAATAGACTTCAAGTAAAATTCTTCGGTGAAGGAACTCCTTCTTTCCGAGTGATAAATTTATTGGGACAAATAGTTAAGGTTGGTAATCTAACGGAAGAGCTTATCAACATAGACAATTTGGGAACAGGTATTTATATCTTTGAATTGAACGATGGTGATGAAGTAATGACAAAGAAGTTTATTAAAAACTAATTAGGTTATTTCTTTCTAGATAAGAGGCTGTCTGAAAAGGCAGTCTCTTTTTTTATTTATTACACTATTCTTAAAAGTTTGGAAATCAAAAAACAAAGAGGTAGTCTTTGTATTACAGTCTAATACTTACTTCTAATACAGTTTTGAGATTTTTTTTGTCTGCAAGATCTTAGATTTACTAATGTTATAATTCTAAATTATGTTTTCAAAATAATATCTTTGCACCGCTATGACTAGGATACTTACCAAACAAGAATTACATAACCT
This sequence comes from uncultured Aquimarina sp., assembly GCA_947500545.1. Classification (GTDB taxonomy): domain Bacteria; phylum Bacteroidota; class Bacteroidia; order Flavobacteriales; family Flavobacteriaceae; genus Aquimarina. The sequence goes on from CANMSO010000002.1 coordinate 660,774, forward strand.
TGCGATGAATATCGTGGGTAAAGAATTAGAAAAAAAAGGCTTCGAATTTATTGCTATCAATAGTAAGTTAGGAAAACATCCTCAGTTTGTATGTGTCGATAAATCTAATCAACGATACTTTGTTATCGTAAAAGCTGTCTCATATCCAGATAACCCGCATAATTATGATATGATCTGGATGGAGTCGTTTAAAAAACATGCCATAGAGCACGAAGCTAAGGTGTTTTATGCCGGAGTAGGATTACAGAACTCAGAAAATCCAAATAAGCCTGTTTTTCTTAATGAGGAATATATTTTAGAATACGCAGGAGTACAAACTATTGAAACAAATCTGAATTAAATATGATGATTAAAAAAGTAGTTTTTGTAATGTTATTAGGGATGTTTATTTCTTGCCAGGAAACCCCAAAATTACATATCAATTATACTAGAGGAGAAGCTTTTGGAACTACTTTTTCTGCTCAGTTTATTCATAAAAAAAAAATAGATCATTCTAATGCTTATGATAGTATGGTTGATGTTATTAATTCATCAATGTCTACTTACATCAATCATTCTGATATTTCCAAAATCAATCAAGGAAATACTTTGGTAATTGTAGATAATCATTTCAAAAATGTTTTTGATGCATCAAAAAAGATATTTAAAGAAACTGAAGGCGCTTTTGATCCTACTGTTGGTGTTTTGGTAAATGCATGGGATTTTGGACCCAAAGGAAAAATAATGAAACTAGACAGCCTTAAAATAGATAGTTTACTAGTTTCAGTTGGTCTAGATAATGTCACTTTGGAGGAAGGGAAAATTGTAAAGCGTTTTCCGAATACATTTTTAGATTTTAATTCCTTAGCCAAAGGATATGCTGTAGATGTTTTTGCAGAATTTTTAGAAAGTAAAGGGTATGAAAATTATTTGGTAGAAATAGGAGGGGAGATTAGAGGTAAGGGAACTAATCTTATTAAACAAATGCCTTGGAAAATAGGAGTCGAAGACCCTAATTTTGATAATACACAATCTTACAGTAAAGTGATTTTACTTCACGATGAGTCGATGGCGACTTCTGGTAGTTATAGGAAATACAAACTTGATGAGAAAGGAAATCGCTACGCTCATATCATTAATACCAAAACAGGATATCCTCTTAAATCTAACTTGCTAAGTGTATCTGTTCTAACAAATACTTGCATGGAAGCGGACGCTTATGCTACGGCATTAATGTCTATGGGTTTAGAGCGTTCTAAAAAGTTCTTGAAAACTCATAAAGAACTTAGAGTGTTTTTTATTTATGAAAATGAAAAAGGAGCATTAGAAACATTAGCTGTTAATGGCTTTCCAGAGGATTAGGGTTTATAACAAATCGATAGTATTTCACCAGGAGTAAGACAATATTTTACTGACTGATTCTATTTAGTTTACGTTTGTATAAAAGTAGACTTAACAATAGTATCCCAAGAATAATGAATCCAATAATCCAATAAAGAGTATTGTTATTGCTAAACGGAATCGGAGTAGTATCTCCAACCAAATAGAATCCTCCCCAATATAAAGGATCAGAATAAAAGGTGTCAGATGTATTAAGGTACTTTAATTTAGCCTGTTGTAAGGCTTTGCTTTTGGTCATGCCGTTTTTAAGATTTGTGTAGAAATAACTCATCAGTTTGGGTGTGGTTTTGTCTGATATTTTCCAACTGGTAAGCAATAGGCTCTTTGTTCCTGCATATTGAAAAGCATTTCCTAAACTCATTATACCTTCTCCTTTAGCTATTTTCCCAGATCCTGTTTCACAGGCACTAAGCACTGTGAGTTCTGCCGGGATATCCAAAGCAAACAATTCATGGCTGTACAGGATATTATCTTCTATAGAGTCTTTACTTTGAGTGAAATAGAGTTTAGAGTTTTTGGGATTTTCATTATCTACTTCACCGTGCATGGCAAGATGGAGAATATTATATTGACTTGCAGTCTTTTTAAAGTTTCTTTCTGTAGCTTGAGATCCAAAGTAATATTGTCCGTCAATAATATTTGATATAGCCCTAATCTCTTCGCGTGTGCCAGGTAAGTCATCAACGATATCTCTAAAAGTAGCCAGACGCATTGTACTTGTATTCGCTATAGTAGTACTATCTGAAAAAGAAAAAGCAAGGCACTCTTCTTTTATTTTTGATCGTTGTTTCTTTTTGAAAGGTGTAAACAAAAGGTGAGCAGAGTTAGCATAAGAGATTGCATAATCCTTTAGAAAATATGATAATTTTTTAGCGTTATCTGATGTGTCATTTTGTGTAAGCAATAGTTCGAAATTAAGAGTCCAAAGTGGTCCATCCGGAATAATAATCAAATGGTCTCCTTTAAATTTGTTTGCAATGGGTGCTATTAGTTCGTTATACAATATATGAGCTGATTTCTTATACTTGATTAAGTTTGTTGAAGTAATTGCATCATGCAATTGTTTTATTTTTTGAGCTAACCTAGGGGTTTGCAACGTATTTATATCAATGTTGTTTTTTGAAATGGTAAATGCATACGTAATACTATCAGTAGTGAAGAACTCTAACACAGTAGTGCGTTTATCTAATTTTTGTTGGAGTTCAGTAACCGAAATAACTTTATTTTGATGTTTTAATTGATAATATTTAGGGTGTTTTTTTTGTATGACAGCTTTTATAGAATCTTGTCTTCGAGTAATATCAAATATTTTACTTTCATATTTCAAGATTTTAGAGGTGTCTGTTTCAGGTTTAAATTGTTCTTTGGTAATCTTCGATTGATAAAAAGCTCTATTTGTTTTTAAGTCTTTTTCAAGTTCAATTAATTGTGGACTTAAACCTGAAACATTTTTGATTTTTGATTCATTTAATAACTCTTTTAGTATGTTCGATTTGTTTTTCTCTGAATAGTAAAAAGCCTCTTCCAGAAATTGATCTTCTTTTGATTCCTTGTACATCAATAAACTGGTTTTAATAGCGAGATTATACATTTCTTGACTTTTTTTAGCAAATTCAATTTTATCGGTATACGAATCTACCATTTGACGCATTTTATCAATTAAGCTATCAGCATGCTTATTATTAGCTTGAGAAGAGATTAAATCCTTAATATCTTTATCCTCTTGGTATTTATTATTTAAGGTTTTACCAATACTGTTATATGTAGTTAGTAAAAAATTTAGGTTTAAAAATTCATCAAATTTACCATGATCCGTTATCTTGGTTTTCGTATTAGTCCTTTTGTTGGCATCTATAGCCTTGTTATAGTAGGATAAAGCTTTACTATACTCTTTCTTTTTTTCAAAAATATTCCCGATAAGGATAAGATTAGATGTGTAATTTGAATCAACTGAAGTTCTAGAATTTAATACTTTTCTCAAAAAAGCTAAAGCTTTGTTGTATTGTTTTTTTGATATATATACCCTTCCGATTTTGACATTAGCATTAGCAATTTTTTTCTTAGTAGATCTAGTAGCTAGAGATTTTTCATAATATTCTAAGGCTTTATTATATTCTTTTTTAGCGTAAAAAACATCTCCCATGTTAAGATATACCATTTCGACTTCAGGATCATTTTTTTTATATATGGATAATGATTTTTCATAGTATTCTAATGCCTCATCATATTTTTCTTTGTGTTCTAATATCACTGCTATATTATTATAAGTATCAGCGGTGAGATTGCGATTTTTACCTATTAATCTGTTGAAAATTGAAAGTGCTTTTTTTTGATATTGCAATGCTTTGTCGTAGTTTCCCGTTTGACGGCAGATTAGCCCTAAATTATTATAACTTCTTGCTACGTCTATGGTATACTTACCATAATTTTTTATGTGTATAGCTAGGGCTTTTTTATAGTATTTTAATGCTTTATCATAATATTTCTCTAAATGATATGATACACCCAGGTTGGCATAGGCATAACCAATATGACTGTGATCTTTTTCTAAAGATTGAATTCGAATGTTTAATGTTTTCTCAGTGTAATATCTAAACTTCTCATGCTCATCAATGGTAATATATACTCTGGAAATATCAGTGTAATGCTCGGTAATGTTTATATGATTTTCTCCATAAATATGGATGCCAATCTCTAGCGCTTTTTTAAAATGATCTAATGAAGCGTTGTAATTTTTTTGATACAGATAAACAAATCCCAAATTGGAGTAGGATTTAATAAAGTCCTTATCATTTTCAGAAAGTGTCTTAGATCTTATTGATAAAGCTTTTTTACACTGCTGCAATGCTTTTTCGTAATCAGAAGTAACGAACGTGTGATACTTTCCAATATTATCATACGCATTTGCTTCTTCTCTATTATTTTTTTCAAGATATTTAGTACTAATTTCTAAAGCTTTTTGTGCATTATGAAGTGCATTTTTATTGTAATGGGCTAATAGATTTTTAGATATTTTATTGTAACAACTAGTTACTTTTTCCCAAGATTCAGTTTTTTCGTATAAATAAATTGCCTTTTTAAATAATATTATCGACTCTTTGTAGCTATTATTTTTTAATAGTGAATCTGCTTTTTTATAGTAGCGAGATGCTAGTATTGTATCATTTTGGGTTTGGGAATGTACTTTAGAACACGTAAGAATTGCTGCTAGTAAAACAAACGTTTTCAGCGAAAAATAAAAATTAGTTGGTTTCATAAAATGTATTAGTTCGTAATATATAATAGCACTGTGTGTTTATATAAATATGAAATTGCAAAGAAAATAAAAATATTTTCTTGTACGGAAATGATGTAAAAATCTGATGAAATACTAATAACTAAACAAAATTGAACTATGACTTATAACAAACTGGTAGTATTTCACCAGGTGCAAGACAATATTTTATAACTTCTTCTTTTGATAATTCTTGGGTGTAATCTACCTCGTCTACTTTGAAACCGATAGATCTTAATTTCTTAAAATAATCCTTTCCGTAGACTCTTACATGATCGTATTGGCCAAATATTTTGGCACGTGTCTTAGGGTCAGTAATACTATCATCTTCAAACGTTATATCTCGATTCAAGTCCTGTGGGATTTGTAAAATTGCCATTCCGCCAGGTTTTAAAACTCTAAAAATCTCACGCATAGCAGTAGTGTCATCTGGAATATGTTCTAAGACATGATTGCAAAAAATAACATCATATTGATCATCCTCAAAAGGAAGATTGCAAATATCGGCTTTTACGTCTGCGAGCGGAGAATTAAGGTCAGTAGTGGTGTAATCAAGATATTTCAGTTTTCGGAACCTTTTGTAAAATGCTTGTTCGGGGGCAAAATGGAGCATTTTTGCTGGAGTGATAAAAAAACCGGTTTCATTTTTAAGATATAACCAAAGTAATCGATGCCGTTCTAATGATAATGTAGAAGGAGAAAGAACGTTGTCCCTTTGTTTTCCATATCCATAAGGTAAAAATTTAGAAAAACTTTTTCCATCTATAGGATCAGTATATGTACTTCCTCTTAAAAACAATGCAATAATAGGTCTCGCCAAATAACTTAACCTAATCAAGAGCGGTCTTGGAATACTATTTAATATAAATTTAAAGAGTTTTTTCATAAATCTAAAAGAGAAGTGTTTTCCAATCTTTTTATCATTACATCCGTACTATGAAAATTAATCAAAATACCATAGGGATACCCTCCAAGTTTCATATAATTCAATGTTTGATCGCTATGAAAATCAGAAAGGGATTCTGCTGCTCTTAAATCGATTATCATTTTATCTTCTAGTATTAAGTCAATTATATGACTTCCCTCTATTTTTATTTCCTTGTACACTATAGGTAGAGCAACTTCCTTTCTTACTTTAAAATTACTTTTTTTTAATTCATAATAAAGACATTCTCGATAAGCAGATATTGAAAGACCAGGACCCAAAACATCATGTACCCTATAAGCAGATCCTATGATAAGTTTAGCTAATCTAGCGCTCATAAAATCTCTGCTTTATAATTCATAATAAAAAGTAGTAAAGACTTATACAGTTAGTACCTCTTGTCTGAATGCATCTTCCTCATCAGATTCAATACCTAATGCTTGGTAAATGTATTTAAAAGTAGAAAGAATCTCTGGTTTGCCATCAACGATAGCTACATCATGCTCAAAATGGGCACTAGGTTTTCCGTCTGCAGTCAAAATTGTCCACCCATCTCTTAATTGTTTAATACGATGAGTACCCATATTGGTCATGGGTTCTATCGCGACAACCATACCTTCTATAAACTTTTTACCTCTACCACGACGTCCATAATTTGGCATCTCTGGGTCTTCATGCATTTTACGGCCTAATCCATGACCTACCAATTCTCTAACAACTCCATAACCCGCTTCTTCAGTAAATTTTTGTATAGCATAGCCTACATCACCTACACGATTTCCTACTTTTAGTTGTTCGATACCAACATATAATGATTCCTTGGTAACACGAAGTAATCGCTCTACTTCTTCAGGTATTTCTCCTACCGGAAAAGTATAGGCGTGGTCACCATAAAAATCATTTTTGATAGCACCGCAATCAATAGATATGATATCTCCTTCCTGAAGAGGTGTGTTATTTGGAATGCCATGAACAACTTGGGCATTAGGACTCATACATAATGTATTAGGAAAATCATATAATCCCAAAAAACCTGGTATAGCACCTTGTTCTCTAATGAATTCTTCGGCGAGTTTATCTAATTGAAGGGTGGTAACTCCTGGTTTAACCTCTGAAGCTAGCATTCCTAATGTTTTAGAAACTACTAATGCGCTTTCTCGCATTAATTCTATTTCTTCACGTGTTTTGGTAATAATCATAATATTCCTAATTAAGGCAGGCAAATTTACGAAGAATAATAAGATTCCATCATTAATCTTCGTAGGAATGTTTGTATGCTTGCCTGGAAACAATTGCAAGTATATCTTTTTCAAGACTTTCTCTGGCATACTCTACATAACGTCCAATTTCCTTTCCTTCTTTATAAAATATAAAAGTTGGTACACGAAGGATATTTAAATCTTTTTCGTAACCTTCTGGAGTATCTTTTGCCCTGGTAACAGTTATTAATTCCAGATTTTGATAATCAAATTCTGCATTATCCAGAATTTTGTAAAACGTAGGAGTTTCTCTTTTACTGTCGCTACACCAAGTGCCCATAAATGCTTTAATAGTTACCTGTTTTAGATATGGGGATATTTTTTCGGTTGTTTCGATATCCACAGTGTAATTTTCGTAATTAGAATTGAACCAACTCCCAAAAGGTTCTTGTTTTAAGGCGTTCCTGTCTTGCTTCCCAACCAAAATACTAGGTTTTGACTGCTTCATAGTTGCTGTCGAAGCTTGTTTGTCAGCATTTTTTAACGTTTCAAGAACAGGATTATCTTCATTTGCAATTTGTGAAGAACTTCCACAAGAAAGTAACAGAATCGAAATGATTAAAAGAAGTATTTTTTTCATTTAATTATCAATTAATTTTACACTAAAATACCATAATAGGACTACGATTAGAATACTTTAATGGTAGTTTAACAAAACTACCTTCTATCTGTCTATTTGTGCTTTACCAATGAATGTTGTGTCATTGCATCTGGTTTGTTAACCCCAATAAGTTCTAGAATAGTTGGTGCAATATCACCAAGAACACCGTCATTTACTTCAATTTGGTCCTTATCGATCAAAATAAAAGGTACAGGATTTGTAGTGTGCGCGGTATTCGGTGAACCATCTGGATTAATCATGGTTTCACAATTTCCATGATCTGCAATTAGTAGTGTAGCGTAACCGTTTTCCAAGCCGGTGGTTACAACGTCTTTTACGCATTTGTCTACTGCTTCGCAGGCTTGTATTGCTGCTTCCATAACTCCAGTATGTCCAACCATATCTCCATTCGCAAAGTTAAGGCAAACAAAATCTACATCGCCGTTTTGTAATTCTGGAACCAAAGCATCTCTTAGTTCATAAGCACTCATCTCGGGTTTAAGATCGTATGTTGCAACTTTTGGAGAGTTTCTTAGGATTCTTGATTCTCCTTCAAAAGGCTCTTCTTGCCCGCCCGAAAAGAAAAAAGTTACATGTGGGTATTTTTCTGTCTCAGCAATACGAATTTGTTTTTTTCCTGCTTTTGATAATATTTCCCCAAGGGTTTCAGTTATATTTTCCTTATCATAAACTACATTAATACCCTTAAAAGTATCATCATAATTAGTCATCGTTACATAATACAAAGGAAGCTTATGCGTATTGTATTCATGCATATCATTCTGTGATAGCATCTCTGTTAATTCTCTACCACGGTCTGTTCTGAAATTAAAGAAAATTACAACATCATTATCTTTTATGGTGGCAATTGGAGCCCCATTTTCTTCAATTAGAATTGGTTTAATAAATTCATCAGTAACATTACTGTCATAACTGGATTGAATACTTTTTAAAGCATCGTCTGAAGATTCACCGATTCCGTTTACTACAAGGTCATAGGCTAGTTTTACACGCTCCCATCTTTTATCTCGATCCATTGCATAATATCTTCCAATAACTGAGGCCAGTTTACCAGTAGTCTTGGACATATGTTCTTGTATATTTTGAATATGTCCCTTACCAGATTTGGGATCTACATCTCGACCATCTGTAAATGCATGAAGAAAAACATTCTTTAAGTCATAAGAATTAGCAGCATCCAGAAGTCCTTTGATGTGATTGATATGTGAGTGAACTCCACCATCGCTAACTAATCCAAGTAGATGAATATCTTTATTATTTTCTTTGGCATAACGAAAAGCATCAATCAGGGTAGATTCATCCTTCAGCGTGTTTTTATTAACGGCCATATTTATTTTGGCTAAATCCTGATATACAACCCGACCTGCGCCCAGATTCATGTGTCCTACTTCACTGTTTCCCATTTGCCCATCTGGTAAGCCTACATGAAGACCATCTGTACGTAGAGAAGCATTGGGGTATTTATTATATAAGTTGTCAATAAATGGAGTTTTGGCGTGATCAATTGCCGATACTTTGGGATCCGGAGAAGTTCCCCATCCATCTAAAATCATCAAGATTACTTTCTTGTTCATAATACGCTCAAAATTAAGGTTTTTGGTTGGTTGATTTTTGAATTGAATAACTCAAAAAAATATACAAGACGCAAATTTACAACTTCAAAGATAAGCATACAAAAAGCTTAGGTTATTACTTGGTGAAATATTTCTTTTTTTAATGCTGCAGATACTGTGTTTTTTACGAAACTATTAACGAATTTGTATATATATATATAGGGTTAAAAGTAGGTTATTCTTTGAATTAGCATGTTTTTTATAATAAAAATGTAATTCCTTCGTGCTATGGTATTTTATTTTCTAATTGATGACATGAATTTGATATTTGAAGTTTTATAATTGATTCAATGACAAGCGAGTGTTGTTTGTTATGAATGAGATAGTTATAATCAAGTATTATCAAAATATTTTGTTAGATAAAGGTTAAACTTCTGTTATTTAGTTTTACATCTGTAACAAAAAAGAAGGTTGTATGGTCTTATAGATATAAGTCAATCAAATTTAAAATCGAATTTATTATGAAAAAAACTGTTTTAGCCACTTTAGTGGTAATGTTTGTTGCATCTATGAGCTTTGCAACTACTGTAGAAATGACTACTGATAGTCATAATTATGACCTTACGACCAATTCGGTAAATCCATTTTGTATGGCTATCGTAAAAGGGGATTTAGACACCGTTAAAAAAATGATAGAATTTGGAAGTGATGTTAATCAAAAATCTGAAGGGATGACACCACTAATGTACGCTGCTCGTTATAATAGAGTAGATATTATTAAAGTATTAGTAAAAAAAGGTGCAAATATTAAAACTAGAGATAGTAAAGGTTATAATGCAATGAAATTTGCAAAATTATCCAATGCTACCGACGCTATTGCTCTTTTAGAAGAATTATCATAGTAAATTATATTATGTAAGTAAAAAACCTGTTTTCTAATCAGAAAACAGGTTTTTTTTGTTATTTGCTATATTCTCTAATAGCTTCTCTTATTTTTTCTATACGATTATCTGGATCTGGATGGCTACTTTGAAACTCAGGTATCCGATTTGGTCCTGCTGCTGCCTTTAGAATTTTCATTACACCTATCATCTCTTCAGGTTTGTACCCTGCGTTTATCATAAACAACACACCTAATTTATCACTTTCTAGTTCGTCACCACGTCCATTACCCAACAGTATGTTTTTTCCAATCCCATTTACAATTCCGCCAGCATCTGCTCCAACTGATGCTCCTGTAGATATTGTTTTCCAGAACTCGTGTTCTGCTATTCTTTCGGCAGAATGCCTTCCAAGAACATGGCCAATTTCATGTCCTAGTACTCCTGCAACTTGATCTTCATTTTCTAATTTAGATAGTAAGGCATAAGTAATAAATATTTGTCCACCGGGCAATGCAAAGGCATTAATTGTGTTAGGATCTGCCAACAAATGAAATTCATATCTATATGGTGTTTCTTTTGCCATACTTGAATTTACAAGTTTGTTACCAACCATATCAATATAGCTCTGTAGTTTTTGATCTGGGTATAGACCTCCATGTTGTTGCGCCATTTCGGGGGCACTCTGTAGCCCTATTGCGATTTCCTGATCGCTTGTCATATTAATATTTTGTACTCTGTCTGTATAAGGATTCAAAGTATTATTGTTGCATTTTTTGATAAAAGCGAATGCAACAATCGCCAGACCTATCAATATTCGGATTTTTAAGCCACCACGTCTCATTAGAATCTAATTTGATTAAAACTTAAAGTTAATAAATATAAAAGTTGCTTACTAATAAAATGTAAAAAACACTTTTTAGTAAGCAACTACTAGAGGTATCGTTCTTAACTATTGAACGTGATAAGTGCTAACTAGCATAGTTGAGTTTGCATAGTTTAGCGATAAAATAGCTGTGTATAATAATATCTGCCGTTTTCATCTTTCAATGCGGCTATACCTATATGAGTGAAGTTTCCTTCTATATTGGCTTTGTGACCACTACTATTAAGCCATGAAGTCATTACCGATTGAGCAGAGTTTTGTCCAGAGGCTACATTTTCTGCAGAACTTCGGGCATTTTCTTCTTCACCTAACTTGTTACTTCTTGAGCCAAAATTATAATGGCTAATACGACCTTGACGGATCATATATTTTGAATGATCAATAGCTAGTTGCTCTGCAGTGTCATTAGTTTGTAAAGAGGATAATCCGATACTTTGTCTATGCGCATTTACAAGATTTAATATTTCATCTGTAACCGTAACTTCATTAGGAATATCAGGGATGTCTTCATCTTCAGAGCAAGAAAATGCGCTAAATAATACAATAAAGGCGAAGCAATAATTAATTAATCTACTTTTCATTTGTTTGGGGTGTTTAAATAGATAACTAAAATAGTATAATTTTAGTATTTAGTCTACAATAATTTAGGATTGATATCAGATATATTTTCTTTAACATATTGATTTATAAATTCTTTAGTGAAGAATTTACTGCCAAGTAGATTGGCATTTTGCAATTCTAAATTAATGTCCAGTTTTTGGTATGCCTTTAACATAGGAACAGAAAGAGGAGCATATGAGTAATGCCAAGGTTCGTATTTAAACCCTTTTCTGTCAACTACATCGGTATATACCAAATAGAATCCAAAAGAGTTTGCATGCTCGTCCATCCATTCTTTGAACTTACAGAATGGCCCATTACCTTCAAAGTTTTCCTCTAAAAGGAGTCCTTTGGGCTGTGTAGCATTACCATCTACAATATCTAGGTCGGTACCCCAATGATGTCTCGAGGTTCCGGGAATCGTGGAGTATTCTATAATTTTATGAATAGCTTCAATAGGAGAGAGGCCTTCTGAAGTGAATTTTTTGTATTTACGTTCCCAGATTCGATTCTGATGTGCATAATTTCTGTAGCTGGATACTACTTTTATTTCAAACCCATTTTTTGAAGCAGCCGTTTTCATTTTTTTAAAGGCTTCATGCGCTTCTTTTCTGAGTTTATACCCCTCGCCAAAAAACGAGGGATCACTTTTTCCCATTAAATCTTCTTTAGAAAATTTAGACTGTATAAGATTAAAGGACGATAAAAACAGTCCTATAATACCCAGAGAATTAATTTTTATAAAATCGCGTCTTAGCATAGTTACTAAGTTAGTATCTTAAAATGGATTTTATAGGTTATTCTAGAATACCATCTACAATACCATATTCTAATGATTCTTGGGCATCCATCCAGTAGTCACGATTAAAATCTTTTAATACCTTTTCTATATCTTGTCCGCAATTATCAGCCAAAATTTGAGCACTTAATTCTTTCGTTTTCAGAATTTCTGCAGCTTGAATTTCAATATTAGAAGCTTGTCCTCGTGCACCCCCGCTAGGCTGATGTATCATTACCTTGGCATGAGGTTGGATAAATCTACGTCCTTGCTCACCTACACTTAGTAAAATAGACCCCATAGAGGCGGCTAGGCCGGAACAAATTGTAGATACAGGGCTTTTTAAGCTTTTTATAGTATCATACATAGCAAATCCAGAAGTTACATATCCTCCGGGGCTATTGATATATAATTTTATTTCTTCATTACTTATCATGTCCAAATACATCAATCTATCTATCACATGCTTAGCCGACTTGTCATCTACTTGTCCCCATAGGAAAACGCTACGCTCTTCTAAAATTTTTTTATCGATCAGATCCTGTGTTTTTCCAGATTTTTCTTTCATCCTTGCGGTTTTAATTTTTTTAAGAATTTTTTACATCTTTGAGATAAATGTATAATTATTTTTGCAGAAAAGCATCATATGAATTTGGCATTTCACAAAATTTTAAAGGAAGACTTTCCAGATGTTCTTCCGTTCATTCAAAAATTAATGAATAATCAGTTTACGAACGAGGTTTTAATTGAACGTTTTGAAGAAATGTTTGATCAAAATTATGAATGCTGGGGTGTACATTTGGATGAAAAACGTATTGGTGTATTTGGGTTATGGTTTATGACTCGTCATTACGCTGGTCGTTCTTGCGAACCAGACCATGTTATTATTGATGATGTATATAGAGGGAGAGGGATAGGGAAGAAGGTATTTGAGTGGATTTATAAGTATGCTAAGAGCAAAGGTTGTGAAACGTCAGAATTAAATAGCTATGTCTCTAATTTTCCTTCTCATAAATTCTATCTTAATGAGGGATATGAAATATGGGGGTATCATTTTGTAAAGAAATTGTAGTCATAAGGTTTAGGATTTACATTGTTCAAATGGTGTTTTAAGTGTGTGCTACAAATTCAAAACTTTGGATACGATAAATTCAGTAATTAAGATTTTAGATTAGAAAGAGAAAAATAATGGAAAAAAACACTCCTGGAAATGATTTTTTACTTTTTAAAAATGTAAAAAACGAATAAAAAATTACGGTTTTCCTTACTTTTACCTAAATATCATGAAGAATTTGTAATATAAATGTTAAAAAATGCCAATTTTTTTTGTAATTGTTTTTCTGAATAAAGGGTCTTGGATCTTTTGATTTACAAGGGGTTTTCATTTAGAGATGTCTTTTTTTTATGGTTTTACCATAAAATATATGGTGTTTTCATGTTTTTTTGTTAAACACCAATGTTATAAATTTGACATATCAAGTTTGAGAATGATCACTAAATTTTTAAACTTTTGCGTTATAATTTGTATTTCAAAGGGCTTAAAATCAATAGTTTGATTTTCTTTAAATACATGTTTATAAGTATACCGCAATTTCTTTCGAATTTCTTTCGAATCTTTTCACACAATCTTACATACCCCTACCGTCGTCAAAAGGTACACTTTGTACCAAAGAATGTATTAAGCTAGTTGCAGAAAATTTGTAAATGGTTTAAGCAAAAAAGTTTCTTGCAAGGACTTGAAGGACATAGCTCAGTGTGTCCCAAAATAACCTGAGGTATGAATAAATTAATAACTTTTAAAATTTAAAATTATGTTGAAGAACATTTTGAACCAAGTAGGTGTTAAGAGATTAAGCAGTGGCGAGAAAAAAAATATTAAAGCAGGATTTCAACCTGCAGGAGTTGGTTACTGTTATGATCCAAATATTTGGTGGTATGAGCACCCGTGTGGTGAAGTATGTAATGATGGAGTTTCATATCCAATATACTGCTAGAACTATCTTAGAATAATTCTGCCTTAGTTTTATTTTTGATTTGTGAATTATCAAGCACATAAATAAAATACCCCAATATGACAGATTTAATTTCTATATATTGTATAAAATAAACTTCTATTAACTATTATTAAGTTGATAGTTAGTAGAAGTTTTATATATGTTTTTAATCAAAAAATAAAAGTAGATAAAATGAAAGCAAGGCTATCTATTAATGTAAAGATATCCTGCTCGGTCTTTTTGCCCCTCTATTTTTAAGACATAATAGTAAGTTCCAACGGGTAGTTCTTCTCCTTTTGCAATAGTGGTTCTTCCTTCAGATATTCCTGCCCAAGAATTGTCATAACCACTTTTGTTATACACTTCAACTCCCCATCGGTTAAAAATCGATAGTGTGTTATTAGGGAATTGAGCGATACCTTGAATTATAAACGTGTCATTAAATCCATCTCCATTAGGAGAAACAGCTGTAAATATTTCTAAATCGCCATCCAGTATTATTTCTGAAGTGCCAAAAGTAAGTACCACATAATCATTTGGGATAAATGGTCGAGATGTGATCTCACCATTATTTAGGTCTCCGGTGAACCCTGTATTTCCAAGGTTAATCCATTGATTTAGGGTTTCATCCCAACCTACTACCCTCAAGTCTTCTAGTTCTTCAACCAAGGTAGGTATATTACTATTGTCATCCCAAGTAAGTGTAACGGTAGTTTCTACATCACCATCCAAATCCCAAAATTCAAAACTACTAACTCCAAATAATAAATTACTAAAGCTATCGGTATCAAAACTTCCTGAGAAAAAATTAGGCCTATTAGGGTTTTCAAAGAAATAAGCACCTCGAGCAGTATTAACAGCTGCACCATTCTCAATACGCATTGGGCGTAGTCTAAAATCATCACCTATGGGGAAAGTGAAATCTAATGATCCTGTTGTTGATGAATATCCATCAACATACCTATCATCATCTTCACCCATATATGGTGCATCATTTATATAATCAAGAGAAACTGTTCTTCTGTCGCGAGGAGTTATTACTCTACCGGACGTAAATTCCTGAAGATTACGAACCGCTACGGCTACATCAAGATTTAGATCATCGGGGACATCAATTTCCATATCAAAAAATATTGGTCGTCGGGTCCCGCTAACATTTAAGTTTCTGTCTTGATTGTAGAAAAGTACGTAGCCCTCATTTTGATCAAAAGTACCATCATTAATAACATCTGTATGAAAACCTACCTCGCCTTGATCATGAATTTGAATGTTTCCGGAATTATAGAATGCCTCCTGACCTTGGCTTTTACCTGAAGATAACAAAACCAAAACTATGATTATTATATATTGAATTGTTTTCATGTTAATTTGGTTTTACTCTATAGGTTATTTTTCTATTTGTAATAACATTTGCAGCTCCTGCATAGAAAATTGTTCCAAATTCAGAAGTAGAATTTGCTATAGTTGCTGTGGCAGTTATCAAACTTCCGACAGGAATGGATGAACTTAGTGTAATACTAAAATTAAATCTATTAGTAGTGTCAGTATTGCCGTCTACGTCACTATAAAATGAATTAATCGTTGTGTCAATGTCTGAAGGGCTCCCTTCAGTTGCTGAAGCCAAATATGTTTGTCCTTCTCCATAATCTAGTGTAATTCCTGCACCAATTTGGTTATCACCAGCTGTGGCTGAGCCTAAGCCAATATCCGAAAGAAAAAACTCTAGGGTCGCTCCGGGTCTAGACCAACCAATAACCTTTAAAACATTACCGGCAATAGTAATAGATTCAAATATTGGAAAGTTTGCAGTTCCATTGGGTCCTGTGTCAGTATCTCCACTGTCATTGATAGTTACACCATCGTTAGCTATATCAATTCCTAATGCTGGGGCTGCCGTTCCATTGGCAAATATTGAATTTTGAGAAATTAGATTACCAGAAGTATTTCCATTTAAAACAATTCCAGAACCACCGTTATTATTGATAATATTGTTGGTGATACTAGAATTACTGCTATTCAATTGTATTGCCTGTTTATCTGTACAGGTTGCTCCGATACCAGAATTAGTGATTGTATTTTCAGAAATAATAACGATATCGCCAATACTATTTTCTTCAATACCTATTGATGCGGCATCTTCTATTAAGTTACTTCTTATTTCAATACCAGTTCCACTTAATAAACGAATATTATCATTACAAAAGGTGCCGGATAGGCCAGCACCATTGCTAGTAATGTGATTGTTTCGAATAATTGTTGAGGTACCTCCATTTACATTAACACCTGAATTTCGGTTTCCTGAGATAAAATTATTCTCTATGATTGCGGTTCCACCAGTCATCTCAATACCTATACGTATGTTTTGTACAGCAACACCATCTGCATTTACACCGATTAAGTTAGAAGCGATACTAGTATTAGAGCCAGCATCGATTCGTATCCCGGCGTTGTTATTTGAATATACCGATAGATTTTGGATGGTTACGTCATTAGCATCAACAATCAAGACATCACCATTATTTTGATGCACTTGTACTTCTGGCAGATTATAGCTGGGTAGAGTATTTGAAGATACACCTACAGTGCTTCCGCCAGCACCAAAAGTACCCGTGTTATCATCACCCGTAGAAGCAGAATATACTGTTTGAGATCTTCCATCAATTACCGTATTAGGATCACTTATCGTTGGTAAATCATTACCATTTGGTATGGTAATATCAAAATACCCACTGGTAAAATTACTATCAGGAGTTCTTCCTAGAGCATCATTCGGGGGAGGAATCATAAATATTGAAGTGTCTTCACCGGCAGCTGGATTAAAAGATCCATCATTTGGATGGGCTACAATATCCAATCCTGTTTGGTCCAGATCATTTGCATTAATAATGAATTGCCTCAGTGATCCTTGCCCTGTTTGATTGGTGTTAACAATTGTATTGAAGTTAAATCCAAAATCAATATCTATAATACCATTATTATTTATAACAACATCAGAAACCGATTGGGCTCCGACATTTAAAGCATCTCCTATAGTTGTTACTGTAGGGGTATCTGCGGCTGAGGGATTTGCACCTCCTACTTCATTGTCAACATCGACAAAACTAGTACCGTTATAATCTCTCCGAAATGTTTGAACGGGTAAGCATGTTAAGCAAGTCGAACCACCTCCTCTTGTAGAATTTACGGTACTATTAACTGCTCTAACCCTAAAATCTCCATTTAACATTCCACCAAATACATAGGTACCTGTATTGTCGCTAGTTGTTATGTCATCTAAAACATAGTTTCCAGGGGTATCTTCTCTGTATAACTCTAGCGTAACATTTTCTAGAGGTGCTCCAGAAGAAGTGGCTAGATCTCTACCGACTTCACCAGGATAGTTAACATCCTCATATACAACACCGGTAATCAAATTACTTGGTACTTTTAGAATAACAGCGGTAAGAAAAACCCTGTCATCTCCGACATCAACATTTGTGGTTATTGAGGTTTCACCAGTGGGAACTATAGAAGATATATCATAAGTATCCAGATCAAGACCATACTCAGTAGTCCTATTGACACCTGTCGTACCATCATATACCGTAGAATTAAAAGGGTTGTTTAAAATAGTCCCATCATTATCCCCATCTCCGTTTAGTGGGACAGCTACAGCAGTACTTGTGGGCGTCACTGTGAGTAATTCGTTATTGGCTAATGAAATATCTCCTTCAAATGAAAGTATTGTGGTTTTGGAGCCAGAAGACCCATTTGAAAAAAAGCCGTCTAATAGAAAATCTTGAGGTGGGTCAGTATTTTGTAGATTATTATAGCCACTGTACAAATTGATTGTAGCAGCAGATAGTGTAGGATTGCTGTAAAAAATAAACAAAGACCATCCCCCTTGAACTAAAGTTCCACAATAGATGAAGCTATCATCTATAGTAAGTCCGCTAAAATCATACGTATTGCCTGATGGGTCACCAAGACCAGAAACAATAGAAGTGACATCGCTTACCATACCATAGAAAAAACCTCCTAAAGCAGAGTTAACAACATCCGCTGTTACTGGCTGACCTTCAAATGTAACAACGTCATCTGCTGCAGTACCCGAATGTGACCAATATAAATATGCTCTTTCTATTGTAGATCCAGCGGGGATTGTAGAGGTTAAGGTACTTGAATCTGATGTGGTAATTGCACATGGATCAGTAGCATCATCTTGAGTTCTTAAAGAACCACCGGTTACCGCATAGTCAAAATTACCATCAAATTCATCAAAAAGAACAAGAGGAACTTCATCTGTTACTGCTGTATCGCCATCATCGGTTATAGTACCTGTGCCATTAGTAAGAAGAAGGGAAGTACTAGGATTACTAGGATTGCTTAATGTAATAAAAAATGTCTCATCATTTTCTCCAAATACATTATTTATGATTGGTACTGTTATTGTTTGTGGTGGCCCTGGTGTAGCTAAAAAACTTAATGTTCCTGATGTTGTTGTGTAGTCAGAATCAGCATAAGCAGTATTATCTGTGGTAGTGTAATCTACAGTGATGGCTCCAAGTCCTCCAGAATATGTAGCTGTAAAACTTGCTGTACCTGCAGCTTCGCTTACAGTAACGTCACTAATAGCAATGGATGCTGTGTATGCTGTAAATTGAACATTGTCAATAAAAATCCCTTGATTATTTGGCCAGTCGTTATCGCCACCACTAAATCGAATCCTTGATGCAGCTGATATTTGATCAGCGGTTAATGTGTAATTAACAGACCCAGTTCCAGCTGATATAATATCTACGACATCATAAGTGCTTGTAGTGTTATTGAAAAGTTCAACAAGTATTGTTTCTGTTCCACTAAACCTAGCGTCAAAATCCATGGTTAAAGTAGCTGCACCATAAGCGGATAGGTCTAATCCTCGTTCTATGGTTCCTCCATCAAGATCGATAAAAAATAGTTGATTTAAATTAAAACCAACTTCACCATTATTGATATAAATTCTTCTAGAATTAAAAATTCCTGGATTATCCGGATTACCATCATCTCCAGTTTCAATCCAATTAGTCCCCCAATTTACGGTTCCATCATTGTTTGCATAACTTATAGCTCCAAAATTGTCTATAAAGGTATCTTGGGCAATAGTACTTTGTAGCGAACATAAAAAGAAAGCTACTAAAAGTAATAGATATGTTGTACAGGACAATTTCATGATCATAACTGTTATTTAACTACAAATACTACATTAATCAATGAATTAAAGTCTGTTGGTTGGCCTATTATCTGATAGGTCATTTCTCCTGTATTACCATCTATAGTAATTGTTCCAAAAACTGCAGGATCAGCAAAAGTGACATAGTAGTATAATTCAGTAGCCGCATATACAGGAATTTCTGGGGCGAATGTTGTTCCTCCATCTGTAGATGATGCTACCAAACCAGCTCCATTAAATTGGGCGGTATATTGATCATATAAATTAACCATAAATGTTCCGTTTGTAGAAGCATCGATCTCAATAGAAGGAGGATAAAATACACGTCCTGCTTTTGAGGTGATAGGTGCAATTGCTTGAACGACTTCCTCTAAATTAGTTTCATTTACGGGGGTAGGGTCTGTTGGTACACCGTTTACATCTACATTTGTTACCAACGGAACTTCTTGAGCGGTTTGATTATCAGAATCTATTTGCCAACCTGTAGAAGTGAAACGATAAATTTCATCATCTGCCAAATTGTATACTGTCGCTCCAATTTGTGGAGTGGAGATATTATTTATTTCGGTCAAATCGGTTGCAGTTGGTAATCCCAATAATGCATTTGCATCATTAGGGCCAATTTGCGAATAGGCCTGATTTATGAGCGTTGTGAATGATATATATATGAGTAATTTTTTCATATTAATTCTTAATAGATGGTTTAAAATCATTTTACTTTCTAATTAAGGCAGCCTAATTACAGTGAACATAAACTCAAGATCAATATCATCTTTTTGAGTAGTTCCATTATCACTATCTCCTATGTTCACAAAGAACCCTCCTGTCGTTTGAGTATAATAGGTTATTCCTGGATCATCATAATTTGCGCCTGTATTACCTGGGCAATCACCAGTACAATCTGTAATTGTCAATTGTATAATGTAATTGGCATCTGGTAATGCAGTATCGAATACTATTTCATAATCCCCTTCATCGATTCTTCTAGTTCCAGTACCGACTGTTGTATCGACACCATAACTGGATAAAATGTTACCATTTCCTTCAATTTTTCCAGCGGCATAGATAGTTGGTACAGCTGCTAAGTATGCACCGCCATTAGCTCCAACTGTAATTTGATTATCTGCCTCTTCGGCTACGACTTGTGCTGTGCTTGTACTTCCATCTTCATCAGTATATGTAATTTCACCTGTTGTACTAGTGTCATCTTGAGAAAATAATGTCAATGTCTCCAGGTTAGCTACAATATTGGTTAGATCCAATTGTGTTGTCGATCCATCTTCATCCACATAATCGATATTGGTAT
>CANMSO010000003.1 GCA_947500545.1 uncultured Aquimarina sp.
TATTTAAAATCAATTGTAAATAATTAAAACTTATAAAATGAAAAATTTAAAATCATTATCAGCTCTAGAATTAAGAACTATCAACGGTGGGTGCCAAATTGGAGATTGCGGGCAAGGTCCAATCATTGTTATTAAACCAACAACGGGACCAACATACCCAGATCCAACACCTTTTGGAGATCCAGTAGAATGGAATATTAACTTCTCTGGATAATTAAAACCTATAAAAGACACGTATTTAAAATCAATTGTAAATAATTAAAACTTATAAAATGAAAAATTTAAAATCATTATCAGCTCTAGAATTAAGAAGTATTAACGGAGGAAACAACTACTATGATGATGGAAACGGTGGAGATAGACCAAATCCGGGGCCAATAGTTTTTAAACCAACCACCGGACCAACATTCCCAGATCCAGATACCATATTGTGGTAATTTAATAGCAAAAAACATGGGGGAAGTGATGTATGAAATAGTAAATCATCTTATTATCAAAGTAAAATGAATCAACCAGGGTTCTTAGGAAAAAAGATAGTAAGATTTTAAGCTAATGACGAGATTAAGTGAGTTCAAATTCCCCCTATGTTAAAAGCAACATAAGAAAACAATATTGCAAGTTTGTCACATATAATTTTGGTGTCAGATGTATTTCAAAAATCGTATAATCATGAAAAATGAAAAAAAATTACTAAGCAGTATCCTGAAACATTTAAATGGGATGAATAAGATCGAAGCTTATGATTTAACTCATAAGTTAGAGACTCTTTTATTCTATGCTTCTAATCCTATTGATGTAGAAAATCTAGAACAGATTATAAATGCTGATTTTAATCCAAATGATGAGATAGATCCTTTTCATTTTACCATTTTACCCAATGGTAATTTTTGTGATTTTGCTGGATCCAATGATTGGTTGCATATCTATAAAGAAAATAAACGACTACTCCCCAACTGGCCACTATTTGATACCTATTATTTTAAAACAAAATATGCTCCTCTGGAGCTTATAAAACTTACTAAAAATAATTTATTAGAAAATCTAGAGGGCACAGAAGAAAAACCAGAAGTAGTTGATTTTATGAAGAGGTATCGTCTTACCCAAAAAGACCTGGTTAGTGATAAGCTGTTATTATTGACACTATAAATTAAAAAAAGTAACATACAAAACACTTGGAAATAAGAAAATCCAGCTAGTAAAGCTGGATTTTCTTATATATGTTATATTGAGATTATATTATTAATTATAATTAGCCTCACAAATATTATTATCACTAAATCTTGGTTGGGTAGGTCTAGCTGTTTCTGGTCCCGTGGCATCACTGATGTCAGTTTTTGTACATACTGCTACTGAGGGTCCAGTTGGCGGTGGGCCAACTAAAATACAATGATCACTACCTCCTCTAATTGATTCAATATTCGATAATCTAGCAATAGTTAATTTTTCTAAGCTTAGTTTCCCCGCAATTGTTCTTTTTTTCATTTGTGTTTTTTTAGTTTTCCTAGGGCAAACATAAATATAATACTTCTTAAATCTAGCGTTTTTGTAGAGTTACTAGTCCGTTTTCTAGAATTGCAGCTTGTAAATTACTGGTTAATAGTGTTTTAAAAAATTAAGCGTTTTGCTGTTTTTCTAACTCCCGAATGAAATATGAAGGTTGTATTCCTTTTATTTTGTAAAAAGATTTAGAAAAAGCATCTGTAGAGTTAAAACCAATTTCTCTTGCAATAGCCTTTACTGTATAATTCATAAACTTCTTATCAGTCTTCAATTTTTCTATACAATAATCAATTCTTAGCTCATTTATATACATGCTAAAACTTTTATTTCTATAATGATTGATAACTCTAGATAGGTACTTTGAGTTCGTACTCATTTTTTTTGCTAAGTCATTGGTAACGATATTTGGTTTTAGGAATCCCTGGTTTGCTTCAAATTTTTCCAAATCACTTAAAATACCATTCACTATTTCTTCAGAAATCCCTATCGAATCAGCATCGGTAACATTTAGATTTTTTACTATAGTTTTCTTGTTAGCAGTATTCGAATTATATAATTCATCAAATCTACGTTTATATGTTACTCTTTTTTTGTAATTAAAAACCAAGAAAACTAACGATATCAAACTTAAAACAGCTAAAACAATAATCATTAGTAAAGATGATTGTTTCTCTGTTTTTAAGGAATCTATAATTTCTTGTTTTTCAGAAAGTAACCTTGGCGTATCATAGTTCTGGACAACGTTTTTAATTAGGTATTTATAATTACTATTTAAAATACTATCTACCCTTATTAACCTTTCAATATACTTGAGCTGATTATCCTTGTCACCGATTTTTTTATAATGACTAATTAAAATTTCATAATTCTCCCTATTATCTGGCATTATTTCAGAAATCTCCTGAAATATCTCATCTACTTTTTTATGTGATTCAATCGCCTCTGATTTACGATTTAAAGAGAATAGTGTTTTCCCTAAATAAAAATGAGCCATTGATAAATTAGCTTTATCACCGTTTTCTTCGAGTATTGTAATTACTTTTTCCAAACTGTCCTTGGCAACAGTAAAATTGGCCTTACTATATTGATTTATCCCTTCATTAAGAATGAAGTGATAATTATACTCTTCATTTTTTAAAAGTATTGACTCATTATATCCTAAGATATTGATTACAGAAGCAGAATCTAGTTTTTTATTAAGATTATACGAATCAGACAACGAAAAAAGTACGCTTAAATAGTCTTTTGGAGTTCGTTCTTTACTTTTTGAATAATATGCATAACAATCTTTTAATGTTTCTAAAGCCTCTTCATGCTCACCTATTCTACTTTTAAGTATTCCCATACTCCTTTTACTCGCATACTCAAAAACGGTATTATTGTGCTTTTTTGCATCTTCATTCATTTTAAGAAAATAGTCAAATGACTTCTTAAAATTACCTTCATTATAATATTTTCTCGCTTTATTATAGTACGCAAGTGAGGGATAAAACTCAGTACTTCTGGTTTTTGTAAGCGCTATGATACTATCACTATACTTATGAGATATTTCTCTTTTTGTAACGCATTGAAGAAAATAATATCCATCAGCAATTTTTATTGTGTCATGGTCTGTTTTCGCTTTAGAAAGGTACTTATTTGCATAAATTGCTGCCTTTGTTGAATCTGCCACATTCTCATAAAACTTATCTGCAAAGAATCTGTAACTATTTTCTTTTAATGTATCTACTGCTTTTTGATAAGCAACTACACCTTGTGTATTAAGAAGTAAAAAAATGATTCCTACATAAAAACTTCTACACATCATTCTCTTTAATTTTTATGAAGCTTGTGGTTAAACGATATTGGTTTCATTACAATTGGATACTAAAAGTGATATCAAACAGGTGGTAAATATACTACTTTCTGGTTTTAGTTAAATTTTTGTAAAACTAATTGTAATATATTGATTATCAATTTTTTATAATTAAAAAATCCAAACCGCTATTCTCAGAATCTCTGGCATGTTTTCTAGAATGCCGGTTTACTTTACTTGTTTTGGGGATCTTATCGCCAATATATTTGCCTCGATCAAAATTTTAATCTGATTCACAAAAGATCGGCAAAGAAAACTACTAATCTGTTACACAAACAACTTACTGGTTCGATTTCTTTTAATGATCATCTTAATAGTCGGAAAACCTGAAACAGCGACTTGAAACACTGAAAGTAGGGGCTTATTTAAAACTTAATAATTTTGAAAACAATTAAAAAAATTTTGAAACCGGTTTCATTTCTTATGGCATCTCTTGTGCTATTTATGAGTTGTGAACAATATGACAATGATGGAACCGAACCGATTCTAGACGAAAAAATCAGCGGTGAAGAGTTATTTAAATCAATCATTTTTGCAGATGGTAATCTAACCGCCGATATACCTTCTTTACAAAGTGTATCTCAAGTTGAGAAAATGACTTCAAAGGAGATCATCGAATTTAGAGCTTTTCAAGAAGAAATTATTTCATTTCTAAAATCTGAAAACAGCAATTATTTTGAGGATTTTAGAGACGTTATGTATTCAAGAAATCCTGAAATTATTTCAAAGGCAATCACTAAATCTGCAAAAGACATCATGCCTTTAATAAATTCAAAACTAGCACCTATGGACCTAACGGTAGAAAAAATTGCAACCGATAAGGAATTAGATTTTGAAAAAATGAGGAGCAAAGGTCTTGAAATGGAACAGGCTTGTGGAGTAGTTGTAGTAGTTGCCTTAGCAGTAGCGGTAGCGGCAGCTGTAATATGGGTTGTTGTCATTTCTGCGGTAGCCGTATATGGAGCACAACAGGTAGAACAAGCCACTTTAACTCAAGAAGCTATATCAATTCAATTAGCAGAAGAGTTGGTACTGTCTGATTCAAACGGTCCGTTGATTTTACAGGATTTTCCTATTCCAAGCAACTAAAAAATAGATTTTGAAAAAAAGTTTGTTTTTCTATTCAGTTTTAGGGTTGGTTCTTTACTTCACATTTCTTATTGGAGTATTGAGTATTGGACCTAACCCTATTACTCTGAATCATAAAATTCCAGGCAAAAATGATCTTTCGAAACTGGCACCGCAAGGTTGGGCTTTTTTCACAAAAGACATTAGAAAAGACTTCTTCAAGATTTATAAAATAAATGAAGAAAACGGTTCGTACGAAAAAGTAAAAATAAAATCATCATCAATCGATCAACTTTTTGGTATTAAACGAAGCAATAGGTCAATCATGCATAAAATAAGTTACATCATAAAAAATGTAGATAAAAACTTATGGTACACTCATAGAGGTGATCCAAATAAGATCAATCGCGATTCTTTATCTGTGGTATCAATTGTAGCAGACGAACCGATGATATATGGTGAATTTCTAATAGCCAAAGGTGAACCTATTCCGTATGAATGGAGCAAAAGTAAATTAAACATTAATCCAGAGTTGGAACATATACTAATTAATCTTAAAAAATAAACGATGAGACAAGATAGATTAGAGCGATTTATAAATAACAATTACTGGACCAACACCCTTGGTTTAGGCAGGAGTTTATTGGCATTATCTACATTATTAACGTTGTGTTTTAATAGTCAAGAAGTACTTTTTTATTCGGGTATCAATAACCAAAATACTCCCAAAATTCAGGATTTAAGTATTAACATTTATACCTGGTTTCCCGAATTAGCACACGGTTATTATTTCAGCATTATAGTATTAATTTTAGTTCTAATCGGAATATATCCTAGAATAACCTGTGTTTTTCATTGGTTAGTTACTTTTAGTTTTTTAACTACTACAGCTTTAGGTGACGGGGGTGATCAAATTGCTTCGATATTAACTCTTTTATTGATTCCTGTATGCATTTTTGATAAGCGTAAATGGCATTGGTCCTCAATAGAGTATACACATAACTTTTACACAAACAGCATTGCTGCTATCTTTTATGAGTTGATAAGAATCCAAATGTTCGTGATATATTTTTTTGCATCAGTAGGGAAATTTCCTTCTGAAGAATGGAAAAATGGAACAGCATTATACTACTGGTTTAATGAGCCTCTTTTTGGAGTCAACGAATTTTATCTGCCTTTTGTAAATATTATTTTAGAATCTCCTATTCTAACATCATTATCAACCTGGTCTGTACTAGTGTTGGAGCTCTCATTAGCATTTGCATATTTTATTAGTAGTCAGAAAACAAGAATGATATTTTTATTTATGGGTGTCTTTTTCCATTTTATGATAGTTCTCTTCTTTGGTCTGATTAGCTTCTACTTTGTAATGGCTGCAGGTTTGATATTCTTTCTAATATCTAAAAATTTCAACTATGAGTATAGAAACTTCAATCTCATTATTACTATTAGGAGTAAGCTTAATTTACTTTTTAGCACCTCCAAAAAACATAAACTCTTTTTACGGCTATCGAACAAAAAGATCTATGAAAACTATTAATAATTGGAAGCTTGCCAATAAAACGGCCAGCAAAAAATTCTTGCTATTTTCTATAATGAATCTAACGCTTTCATTTATTATCACAGATCTTTTAAGTATTAATTTCTTAGTGATTTTAGTAAGTCTGATTATTCTAGAAATCATCTTTTTAATATATCAAACAGAGCATATGTTAAGCAAATTAGATCACGATGATCAATAGTGGTTTAGTAGACTTTACATTCAAAATTTATAACAAATTATTATCAGTAACTCAAAAAAGAGTTGCATCAATTAATCATCAATCTTTAAAAATGAACAGTTATGAAAAACTTTAAAAATGTTAACATGAAACTACTCACTAAATCAGAATCTAAGCAAGTTTTAGGAGGTAGTTTTCCAATTCCTTTTCCTTCATCAATTCCTGTAATAGATCCTAAAAATCCAATTTTTGATCCAGCCTGGGGTTGGATCGGAAGCGGGCCCGGTGGATCTGGGGTAGGTCCACTGGTAGATTAAGCTGAGTTTGTGAAGATCCCCTGTGTTTTATAGGCATGGGGGTTTCTAATCAATCTTAATATTTCTAAAAAATAATTACAAATAACACAAAACGGAAAGCCGCTTT
This sequence comes from uncultured Aquimarina sp., assembly GCA_947500545.1. Taxonomy (GTDB): domain Bacteria; phylum Bacteroidota; class Bacteroidia; order Flavobacteriales; family Flavobacteriaceae; genus Aquimarina. Next base: position 6,568 of record CANMSO010000003.1, read on the forward strand.
AACAGCGTACGTATTCTAAATAAAAATAAATCCTAATTAAAATGAAAAAAAGCAAATTCATAAAACCATTACTATCATTACTAAGCTTTTTGATGATAGTTTCATGTTCTGTAGATAAAGAAGAAATTCAATCAGACGAAAACGAAATTGGTTTAACAATAAGACACTTTGATGAAAATTTATTCGACGTATATCAAAAATTTGATGATCATACTTTGATTACATACAAAGTAACTAAAGAGGGTAGTAAAAAACTTTCTAAACTTAGTATCTCAAATCAAAATAAGATCATCTATGAAACTATTTATGATGTTGATACCTCTGACAAAAACTATAAACTTAATCAAATTGATAACGTAAAGAACCTCGCTAACAATTTGGATTACAAATTAACACTTGATGATTATACAAAAATCAATGATCAGTTTCAATCATTTTTCGAAGCCATCCTTGAAGAGTTCAATAATCCACAAGATATTAATGTTTTAAGCACATTATTTTTTCATAATGCTATTTTAAGTTCAAAAAAGAGAAGTCTTGAAAACAATGACAAAGATTGTAAATGTACCTTGCACCCTGGATATCTTTTGGGTAAAAACAACTTCTTCTGTCAAGAAGATTTTCTAATAGAAGTTACTGTAATAAAAAATACAATTCAACAAAATAAAAGTGCTTTTCAAGGCCCAGGCTCCGTAGCACTTCTTAATTATCTTAATTCTACCAAGGCCAGCAAGAGTAAATATATCTCTTTTGATACATTATACGGGTTTTTTGTTGATAAGGATCTATATCTAGAAACTCTAAGCTTTATAAAATCGGGAAAAACAAAAAATCAAGATAAATGTTCTGGATGGTGTCCTCTAGGATGTGGGTCTAGTTGGGGTTGCTGCGGAAATTATAGCGGTTGCTGTTTTTATTCTAACCCTATTTGTTATCTCCATGATGGTATATGTACCAATTGCAGTTATAGAAGATTTTGTCTGCCTGGTTGTGTTCCAGATCAAGCATCTGAAATATATGAACCTTTACCTGAAATAGGACCTGAAGATTGGGGACCAACTCCAGACATTTTACCTTTACCAGACTTTATCCCAACGTCTAATTAGATATCATATGCCTTACTCTTTTAAAAAATAATCATCATGAAAATGCTTAACAAGGGAAAATTAGTTTTAATTGGGAGTATTCTATCTTTTTTTTACTTCTTTGGTTATTTGCTAATCTCTTATTTTGAGGTACATAATTTATTAATCAACTCATTAGCCGAGTTATTGACTATTCCTTTTGTATTTCTATTACTAACCATGACTTTCATAAGTATAAAACATTGGATCAAGGAAAAATTCGCATGGTTTTCTATATATCTTGCATCCTTATTGTTTTCAATTTTAGCAATGGTTATTCTATTTTTATTATTTAACTGATTAAGGAATTTACATTTAAAAAAATGACTTAAAAAGACCATATCTAAATTTGGATATGGTCTTTTTTAATGCATAATCTTGATGGGTATAATTCTAAAAAGTTTCTTCTATTAAAAAATCAAAGCTTTGTACCTTTACCCCAATGTATCAAAACTCACAGCAATCTATAACCGTAACAGAGGCCACAAAAAAAATGGAACGCTATTGTGCCTACCAAGAACGATGTCATAAAGACATCGAGGATAAGCTTAACACTATGAAGTTGATCCCAGAAGCTAAAGAGAAAATTATCCTACATCTTCTACAACATAATTTCCTTAATGAAGAACGTTTTTCACAAAGTTTTGCCAGAGGAAAATTCAGAATAAAAAAATGGGGGAAACAACGTATTGTACGAGAACTAAAATATAGAAAAATCTCTGCGTACAATATAAAAACAGCGCTTAAAGAAATCTCGGAAAAAGACTACCTAGAAACCTTTCATGAGCTTGCTGAAAGAAAATTTGTTACGATAAAAGAGTTAGACCAGAATAAAAAACGCAAAAAACTTACAGATTATCTTTTGTATCGAGGCTGGGAAACAAATTTGGTTTATGAAAAGGTAAAAGAACTTATACCGTACTAATTATACCCATTAATCTTGTTTGTTCTTTTTATGGCTTGGGAATTTTTATAATCTATCCATTTCTGTCCCATAATCTTACGCATCAAGTTATCAAAATGGCGCATCACAAAAACATTATAAACAGCAGTAGAAAAATTCTTTATTCCTTTTGAAGTAGAACGAATACTCATAGAAAAACCAGGTGTCAAATACGTCATTTGATGCCAGTAACCCTCTGGCATATACAAAGTTTCACCATGTTTTAAATTTGTAATATATCCTTGAGCCTTTTCTAATACTGGCCATTTTTCGAAATCCGGATTTTGAAAATCTATCCCCTGATGAGAAATTAGTGAATGCGGTACTTTATATAAATGCCTTGTTTGTGATGGAGGAAATAGTATGCATTGTTTCTCGCCATGAAAATGAAAGTGAAGAATATTGGCTAAATCTATATCAAAATGCATAAAAACTTTAGAATTAATACCACCAAAAAATAGCATCGGCATTTTCTTCATGAAGCTTAATCCTATATTAGGATATTCAAAATCCTTCTGAAGTTCTGGTACTTCTTTGAGCAAATTGTATAAAAAAATACGATAATTTGTAGGTTTCTTGTTGAGTAAATCAATGTATTTACTCATTTTCATATGCGTATGAGGCTCGTTAAATTTAAACTTAGAATTTATTGGTCGATCGTCATACAAAGGAACATTCTTATCCCCTGCTACAGAATTAATATAGGATAAATTCCATTTTTTGTACGCAGGCCAATCCTCAATTAAGTTTTCAATTACAACAGGCTTTTGTAATGCAACATACTCCCTAAGAAATTCTTCTTTGGTAATAGTTTTTACCCTTGGTATTTGCTCTAAATTTAATTTCACTTATGATGAGAAAATAATTTCAAAACCTCATGTTATCAAAGATGCGAATTATGCTTCTACTACTTATCAGCTATAACTCCCTTCGCCTTTTGTTTTGCGGTTTCATTTCTTTCAATAGTATGGTCCGGCCTGGACCATTTAGGTTTTTCTCCTGCAGATTCAAACTTTGAGTCCTTGGCCTCAACCGTTTCTGGTTGTGCTTTTTTAACAAAAGGTTTTTGTGGTATAAGTCCTAATGTTTTAAACATCTCCATATCCTCACTTACATCAGGATTTGGAGTTGTAAGTAGTTTATCTCCTGCAAAAATAGAATTTGCTCCAGCAAAGAAACACATAGCTTGCCCTTCTCTAGTCATTTCTGTTCTTCCGGCAGATAATCTCACTTGCGTATTTGGCATTACAATTCTTGTGGTAGCCACCATCCTAATCATATCCCATATTGCCACAGGTTTCTCTTCTTCCATTGGTGTTCCTTCAACAGCAACCAAAGCATTGATAGGAACTGATTCTGGTTGAGGATCTAGTTTTGCCAAGGCAACAAGCATTCCTGCTCTATCCTCAACTTCTTCTCCCATACCAATAATCCCTCCGCTACATACGGTTACGTTTGTTTTACGAACGTTGTCTATAGTTTTAAGTCGATCCTCATATCCTCTGGTGGAGATTACCTCTTTATAATATTCCTCAGAAGTATCTAAGTTGTGATTATAAGCATACAAACCTGCTTCTGCCAAACGTTTTGCTTGATTTTCGGTTATCATACCCAAGGTACAACACACTTCCATATCCAGCTTATTAATGGTTCGAACCATCTCTAGCACATCTTCAAATTCTTGCCCATCCTTAACATTACGCCAGGCGGCTCCCATACATACTCTTGAGCTTCCTGATGCTTTTGCACGCAAAGCCTGTGCTTTTACCTGCTGTACACTCATAAGGTCATTTCCTTCAATATCTGTGTGATATCGCGCTGCTTGAGGGCAATATCCACAATCTTCAGGACATCCTCCTGTTTTTATTGATAACAGTGTGGATACTTGTACTGTATTTGGATTATGATACTGACGATGAATCGTTGCTGCTTCATATAGCAAATCCATCATAGGTTTATTGTAGATATCAAGAATCTCTTGCTTTGTCCAATCGTGTCTTATAACGCTCATAAAAAATGGTATGTGAGACTTCAAAAGTAATCGTTTATAATCAAAAAACACAACTTAGAAACACCAAATTCATAGTTTTTGATAATGAACTCATCCATAATTTGGTTAATTCTTATTTTGGTGCTTCTAATAAAATGCTCACTGCATTTCCTCCAAAGCCTACTGCATTTACTATTATCTTCTTCATTTTTTTGGGGATCGATTCATATGACATATACGGAACAGGTATAAATTCCTGGTGTTTCAACATCAAGGTTGCCAACTCCAGGCTTAAAATCCCACTAGCACCAAAAGTATGCCCTATTTTCCATTTGTTGGTGGTTAAAGCAGGAATAGATCCTTCAAAAACGGCCTTTACCGCATTGTATTCTGCTACGTCTCCTTTTACTGTTCCCGGAGCATGCAGTACAATAGCATCAATTTCTTCAATAGGTGTTTCACCTAAGGCCATTTTCATAGATTTTTGAAAACAATCTGCTTGTGTAGATATAGAAATGTTATGTTTTAAAGGTTCTGTGGCATACCCTATACCTCGTATATGTGCCAAAGCATTTTCTTTGTGTCCTTTTTCTAAACATGCAATTGCCGCACCTTCGCCAAGAAACATAGAATTTCGGTTCTTACCCCAATTCATTGCCTGGCAAGGATATGCCGATTTATTATCTGATGCATAAATTTTAAGGGCCTTCATCTGAGCAATGGTAAATGGCGTTAATGGAGCTTCACTTCCCCCTACCAAAAATTTATCAGCTAACCCAGATTGTATCCAGGCAACCCCATTAAGCACAGCATGTAAAGCAGTCGAACATGTAATAGAATGACTTATTTCTGGGCCATTATTTTGTAAATCATGAGCAATCCATGAAGAAATATTACCAAGTGTCGTAGTAGGGGAACTTAAAGTTGATGATTTTCCTGTACTAAGAAATTCTTGGTGGTATTTTTCAAAAAGCCCTGTTGCTCCTCTAGACGAACCAATATTGATCCCAAAATTACGATCAATATCCCATTCTGCGCTTTTTACAGCTTGCCTTGCACTATAAATTCCTAAAAGCACAGAATCATCTAATGCTTCATAATGATGATTATCTGCCCTAAGCTGTTCAATCACCTGTCTTGCCTCAATAGGAAGTTGGGCTATTGGTGTTTGCTCTCCATTAAAATCTCTAAAAGAAATACAATGTGAATCATTCTTATATCTTTCCCATATTTCATCCGGTAAAATGCCTAATGGAGATATAGACGAAATGGCTGTAATGGATATTGTTTGTTGCAATTTTTAAATTTTGACAAATGTAGGGGTTTGTTCTATTTCGCAATTATAATTTGATAACAAAAAACAAATTTAAGATACTTATCTTTATAAGAAAAACAAGTATAACTGCTTATGGAAAATCATGTGCAACAAAAAAGTTGGTTTAACCGAAATTGGGGTTGGGTAGTTCCTCTTGGAGGTTGCTTAACTATAATTGTCCTGTTTTTTGTTTTTTTAGGTTCTCTGATATTTGGAGTAAGCGAATTAATGACTGAATCTGATCCTTACAAAGAGGCACTATCAAAAGTACGACAAGATGAATATGTACTAGAAATACTAGGCGAGCCTATAGAAACTAATGGTATCATGCAAGGAGAACTTTCCTTTAAAAATAATACCGGAAAAGCAGATATTTCTATCCCCATTAAAGGCCCCGATGGCAAAGCCAAAGTATATGTTATTGGTACAAAACAAAATGAACAATGGATCTATTCAGAAATGTATGTAATAATTTCTGAAACTGATGAGCAAATTGATTTATTGGGATATAAGGAAAATGATGATAATTAAACCTAAAGCGTATCTAGCAAAGTTAAAATAGTATCATATATCTTTTCCAACTGAATTTTAGTAATTACATAAGGGGCCAGAATATAAATCGTGTTTCCCAAGGGTCTTAAAAAAACTCCTTGTTTCATAAAATGGTCAAAAATCTCATAGCGTTTTTTACCATATCTATCCATTTCAATATTCAAATCCAACGCGAATATTACCCCTTTTTGCCTGGTGATTTTTACTTTTGAATGTTTTTTTATTTTTTCGTTAAACTCCTGATGTGATTTAATAATTCTTTGAATGCTATTCTGAATCTCATCGGTATTAAGAAGTTCTATACCAGCCAAAGCAACTGAACAAGCGATTGGATTAGCAGAATAGGTGTGTGCATGAAAAAAAGCTTTACCTACAGAATCATCCAGGAATGCATCATATATTTCTTGAGTGCAGCTAGTAACTGCCATAGGCACAAACCCTGCAGTAAGTGCTTTGGACATGGATATGATATCGGGCTTTGTATCTATAAGATCCGAAGCAAAAGTACTTCCTGTTTTTCCAAAACCGGTCATTACTTCATCGGCAATAGTTATGATTTTATTTTCTTTGCAAATTTTAAGAATTTGATCCAAATACTCAGCTTCAAACATATGCATAGCATTAGCTCCTTGAACCAATGGCTCGTAAATAAAAGCTGCTACTTTGTTATTTTGGATGATCGATTGTAATTGTTGTAAAACACTATCTATGTTTTCTGAATTTGGAGTAGGAATCCGTTTTACATCGATAAAAAAATCTTCAAACGGACCATTATAAACAGATAATCCTGAAGCAGACATCGCACCAAAAGTATCTCCGTGAAAACCATCTTCAAAAGCTATAATTGTATTTCGTTTTTCGCCTTGGTTAAAATGAAACTGTAATGCCATTTTGATACCCACTTCATTGGCTGTAGAACCATTGTCGGAGAAGAATATCTTTTCCTGATTACCGGGTAAAATTTTAATCAGTTCTTCAGATAACTTAATTGCAGGTTTATGAGTAAATCCGGAAAATACAATCTGATCTAATTGCTTCATTTGGTCTTGTGCCTTCTTGATTATATACTCATTACAATGACCATACATTGCAGTATACCATGATGCGATTCCGTCAATATATGTTTTGCCATCTTCACCATAGAGTAATGCTCCTCTTGCTTTTACAATTGGTAATGCTTCTGGATGAATTTTATGTTGTGTAAGTGGATGCCATAGATGCTTTTTATCCCGTTCTCTTAGACTCATACCAATGACTTTAAGTTATCACCAAATAATGCTGCATATTCTTTAATTACCATGGTATCAAAATATGGCTCGTCATTTATCCTGCCAATTACGGTAACATCTGTCATTTTCCTGATAATATCCTCGGTAGTTTTATGTTCATCTCCATTAAAAATCACAGAAACATTAAATCCTTGTTCTTTTAAAATCCAGATAGTCATTAATGTATGATTAATACTGCCCAAATAATGCCTAGAAACTACGATTACGTTATAATCAGAGTCTATGAGATCTAATATCGTGTCTTCTTCATTTAACGGGACTAACAATCCTCCGGCACCTTCAATAACAATATGATTATCTGTTTTAGGGAGTTCAATTTTGTCCAATTCAATAGTTATTCCATCAATATCTGCTGCTGCATGTGGGCTCATTGGAGTTTTTAATGCATAGCTATTAGGATAAAATTTTGATACCGAATTAGAAACTAATTGTTTCACCTTATCCGTATCCGAAAATTCTAAATCCCCAGCTTGTATCGGCTTGAAATAATCTGCCTGAAGTGCCTCTACCACTATAGCTGAAGCTACCGTTTTACCTACATCAGTTCCTATTCCAGTGATAAATATTTTTTTTGAAGATTCCATTACTTCGTTTGACATGATTGCCCCTTTTTAATTTGAAACAAAGGTAGCTAACAACTCTAAAACTTCATCTATTTCTTCTTTAGAATTAAAACTATGTAAACAAAATCGTAAACGCTCTTTACCCTTTGGAACTGTGGGAGATAAAATTGGTTTTACATCAAAACTTTTATCCTGAATTTTGGCGGCGATTTTTTTCACATTTTCATTACCCGAAATGACACAACAATGTATCGCTGAAGTGCTTTCTATAAAAATTTGCTTCAGGTTTTCGGTTTCAAGTTTTTGGTTAAAGAAAATGATGTTTTTTTTCAGTTTTTCTATTTCCGAAGTATTTTTTAATTCGTTGTAAGCAGATTGGATTGTAGCTAATGAATGTGGCGGCAATCCGGTGGTATATATAAAACTTCTACAAAAATTTACTAGGTATGCTTTTAAATCATTTGCCCCTAAAACTACCGCGCCGTGACACCCTAAAGCCTTACCAAACGTATTAATCCTTGCAAAAACCTGATCTTCTATTCCTAGTTCCTGAAGTAAACCTGCACCATACTTTCCATATACTCCGGCTGCATGTGCCTCATCAACAATAAGATGGCAATTGTATTTCTGACAAAATGTAACCAAAGATTTTAAATCTGGACAATCCCCGTCCATCGAAAAAACAGATTCTGTAACAATATATACTTCTTGTTCATTATTGTTTTTATTTCGACTACGCCTAATGTGAGAGTGCAAATCTTCTAAGTCATTATGCTTAAATTTATATGATTTGGCATTACTCATTTGTATTCCGTCTCGAATCGAAGCGTGAATCACCTCATCATATAAAATGATATCACCACGTTGCGGTACTGAAGAAAATAACCCAACATTGGCATCATATCCAGAATTAAAAATCAAAGCTGCTTCTGCCAGATGAAAACTTGCAAGCATTTTTTCGGTCTCAGTATATAAATTATGGTTTCCAGAAAGTAAACGAGATCCTGTTGCCCCATTTTGATGTATATTTTTTTCAATCAATAATTGATGTGTAGCATCAAAAATTGTCCTTGATGATGCAAAACCGAGATAATCATTAGATGAAAAATCAACAAGATTATTCTGCTTCAGAAGTCTTCTTAAAGCATCCTCGTTTCTTCTTACATCTAGTTTTGACTGTAATTTTTTGGGTAATCTTTTCATTATCTTTACAAAGATAGACAATGCATTAACTTATAGGATGAAAAAAATTGACTATACCATTACAACTACTCCAAATGAATTAGAACAAATAATTCAACTTCAACAAAATAACTTACCTGCTTCAATTTCCAAAACAGAAAAAGAAGTAGAGGGATTTGTTACCGTTAACCATGATTTTGAAATTCTTAAAAAAATGCACGACAAACAACCTCATATTATTGCCAAAGATGGTAATAAAGTGGTAGGATATACATTATGCATGGTTAAGGAGTTTAAAGAAGATATTGAAGTTTTACAACCTATGTTTGTAAAGATAGATACTTGTTTAAACAACACGATATCTTATCTTGTGATGGGACAAGTATGTATTGATAAAGCCTACCGGAAACAAGGTATTTTCAAAGGATTATATTATAAAATGAGGGAAACATTAAACTCAAGATATGATTTGCTTATTACTGAAGTTGCAGCAAATAACATACGGTCACTACGGGCGCATTATGCTGTAGGTTTTTCTGACTTATTGGTATATAACTCTGATGGGGTTACCTGGCATTTAATTCAATGGGATTGGAAATAGAAAAGGCCATAAACGGCCTTTTCTATATGATTTAATCTATTCAATCCCGATATAAGGATTGTATGTATACACCTTGCTGGAATCACCAAGCCCATTAAAATATTCATCTACTGCATTTCCTTTTTTAGAGGAGTTGGATATGTTATTCCAATTGTTTTTGGCATTAAGGTCACCATCAAAATCATATCTGGTGATGTAATCTGCTTTTCCTTTTAATCCATGAGAACCGGTACGATCCATATCTTGGTAATGAACAGGGGCATGGTAATATGCCAGGTCTAAATGAAAATTTTGATTGCTTAGGTTTTTGGATTGGTTTTGTTCTAACGGCAAATCATCTGATTTTTCACAACCAATAGAAACGGCAAGCAATACTGTAAATAGAATAATTTTTTCATAATTGAAGGTTTTAAGTTATTGACTTTTATAGTTAAGAATAACATTTCAGCTAAGATTAGCTATATCTTAAACCTATATTATGATACTATTTCCTATGTGCAATGCATGTTAAATAAATTAAACTAAAGCATAAAAAAAACACCTCCAAATTTGGAGGTGTTTTTTGATATTTATGATACTTGATTGAATTAGTCTGCTAAAACAATCACTTTATTATCTTTCATTTCGATAGTTCCAGAGTTTATAGGAAGTACCGTTGCTCCATTTTCACCTTTGGTAAATTTGTCTGCAACTTCTTCTTTTAAATTCATATCACCATATACTTTCACATTTCCTTTTGCAAGTAAAGAAATGATAGGTGCGTGATTATCTAACATCTGAAACTCTCCGTCTACTCCTGGTACCGAAACCGAAGTTACTTCACCACTAAATAATATTGCTTCTGGAGTTACTATTTCTAAATACATACTTATAGTTTTTTGTTGTTCGTTGTTGGTTGACGGTTAGGAGTGTGTCCTCTAAAAACCATCAACTATCAACAATTAACTAGTTTATGCTTCAGCCAACATTTTCTCACCAGCTTCGATAGCTTCTTCTATAGAACCTTTAAGGTTAAATGCTGCTTCTGGTAAATGATCTAATTCACCGTCCATAATCATATTAAATCCTTTGATAGTTTCTTTAATATCTACCAATACTCCTGGGATACCTGTAAACTGCTCTGCAACATGAAAAGGTTGAGATAAGAAACGTTGCACACGACGAGCACGTCCTACCGCTAACTTATCTTCTTCAGATAATTCTTCCATACCAAGGATAGCAATAATATCTTGTAATTCTTTATAATGCTGTAACAACTCTTTTACTCGTTGCGCACAGTCATAGTGATCATCTCCTAAAATATCTGCACTAAGAATTCTTGATGTAGAATCTAATGGATCTACAGCTGGATAAATACCAAGTTCTGCAATTTTACGAGATAATACTGTTGTTGCATCTAAGTGAGCAAATGTAGTTGCCGGTGCAGGATCCGTAAGGTCATCTGCAGGTACGTATACCGCTTGTACAGATGTAATAGATCCTTTCTTTGTAGATGTAATACGCTCTTGCATCACACCCATCTCAGAAGCTAATGTTGGTTGGTAACCTACCGCAGATGGCATACGACCAAGAAGTGCTGATACCTCAGAACCTGCTTGAGTAAAACGGAAGATGTTATCTACGAAGAAAAGTACATCTTTTCCTTGTCCGTCACCAGCTCCATCACGGAAATATTCTGCAATAGTAAGACCAGAAAGTGCTACACGAGCACGTGCTCCTGGTGGCTCATTCATCTGTCCAAATACGAAAGTAGCCTTAGACTCTTTCATTACTTCTTTATCTACCTTAGAAAGATCCCATCCTCCTTCTTCCATAGAATGCATGAAGTCATCACCATATTTGATAATTCCTGATTCTAACATCTCACGTAGAAGGTCATTTCCTTCACGAGTTCTTTCTCCTACTCCTGCGAATACAGAAAGACCACCGTGACCTTTTGCAATATTGTTAATCAACTCCTGGATTAATACTGTTTTACCTACTCCGGCACCACCAAATAAACCAATCTTACCACCTTTTGCATAAGGCTCGATAAGGTCAATTACTTTAATACCTGTAAATAAAACTTCAGTAGAAGTTGATAAGTCTTCAAATTTAGGAGCTTGACGGTGAATAGGAAGACCATCTTTTCCTGCTTTAGGAAGATCTCCAAGACCATCAATAGCATCTCCAATTACATTAAATAGACGTCCATACACATCACCTCCTATTGGCATTTGGATTGGAGCTCCTGTTCCTACAACTTCCATCCCTCTGCTCAATCCATCACTAGAATCCATGGCAATTGTACGTACAGTATCTTCACCAATGTGAGACTGAACCTCTAACACCAGCTTACTACCGTCTGTTTTGTTAATTTCTAACGAATCATAAATTTTTGGTAATTCTGTACCAGCAACGAATTCTACATCGATAACCGGACCTACAATCTGAGATACTTTACCCGTAACTTTAGACATTATATAACTATTTAATGTTTAGTATTTAACTATTTCAAAAGACCTATATCTAATAAAGTTAAATACGACCTTTTTTCAGGCTGCAAATATAGTCTTTTAAAATGAAAAAAATAACTCATTTTCTTTTGTTTTTTTGAAGCCTAAAAAACCATGCTTTTATTAACATTTGTTTGGACACTTTTTTTTGGCAATGTTCTATAGAACAATATGGTATAACCTAGTTTTATTCACTATTTTATTTCCTTCCGTACAGTATAATTGCAAAACCTGCTATGTACATAACTAATGTATATATGGCTGCAGCAATCCCAAAAGCGCTATTTTGTAGGGTTACAATAGCTATCGTAATCGCCAAAGCCGAATTCTGAACGCCCGATTCTACTGCAATACTTATTGCTTGTGGTTTTTTTAGTTTAATCATAGAAGCAGTGAAATATCCCAGTATCATACTTGTAAAATTTAATAGTATTGTTGGTAATCCGGCCTGCATAAAATAAGGCACAACGTTATCTCTTTCTTTTATAATCAGGGCGGTAGTAATTATTACCAATAATGCAACAGATGCTATACCCACAGGTTTACCCATTCTGAGAGCAAATTCTTTTGCCTTAGCCCGTATAAGCATCCCTACAAAAACCGGAATAATTACAATAACAAGCAGTTGGCTTATCATTTGCGGAACATTAAGAGCTATTTTTTCTGCTTCTCCTGAAAATTCTAAAAGAGCGAACTGAACAATGAAAGGAATAGTTATTATAGTAATAATACTTGATATCGCAGTTAAAGTAACCGATAAGGCTGTATCTCCCTTTGCCAGATGAGCAATTACATTTGAGGTTGCCCCCCCAGGACAAGCGGCTAATATCATGATCCCAATCGAAATTTCTGGTCTTAACTCTAGTACTGAAACTAACACATATCCTATAATAGGTAAAAAGATTAATTGGTTTAACAGCCCCAGAAAAACAGCTTTGGGTCTTTTTACAACTCTTCTAAAATCATCAACGGTTAATGAGAGCCCCATACCAAACATTATAATCATTAATGCTATAGCAACAATTATCGTACTTGTTTCATTCATATGAGTTTATGTTTTATTACAGTTTATGTCAAAAATTAATTAAACTCTGATAGAATCCAAAGTTGCACTTATGTCTTGCCACATAGGTTGAAACTGAAAATATCCGGCTAATGGAAAGCCAAGTTCTGCACGAGTTTTCATTGCTGTCTCATGATCAATTTCAATTAACTTCTCTCCTGTTTGCATAGCTAGCAATTGTGCCTGACAGCTTCTTTCCATGGTTATAAACCACCATGCAGCCTCATCTATTGAGTGTCCCACTGTAATCAAACCATGATTTTGTAGTATTGCCGCTTTATTATCATCTAGTGCTTTAGCGATTCTTTTGCCTTCTTCGAGCTCATTTACAATTCCAGAATAGTCATTAAAAAGTGCATGATCTTTATAAAATGCACATGCATCTTGTGTAATTGGATCAAGTTCTTTTCCCAAAGCTGAAAACGTCTTACCATATACAGAATGGGCATGAGCAGCTGCTACCACATCGGGTCTTGCTGCATGTATCTGAGAGTGAATTGCAAAAGCTGCTCTATTAAGAGGAAGTTTTCCTTCTACTACATTACCGTCATGATCAACCAGTAATAAGTCTGATGGGTTAATTAAATTAAATGATAGTCCAAAAGGGTTTACCCAAAAGTGATCTTTATATTCTGGATCACGAACTGTTATATGTCCAGCTACGCCTTCAGAAAAACCAAATTTTCCAAATATCCTAAAAGCGCCTGTAAGCTTCTTTTTTAGATATTCCCTTTCTAGTTTTACATCACTAAATTTTGGAGGTAAAGGAATATTTGCAGGAAACATCTCTAAAGGAGGGTTAGGTACTGCCATGGTATATGTTTTATAAATTATTAGTGCTTTTTAAATTGTTCAACTGGATTATTTCCTCGTACTCGTCATATCCTTTTTTTGTCAGGTAAGGGGATAGAATACCCCATAATGTAGTCATAGGCGTGTCATCAAAGGCTAAAGCATGCTTTTTATCAATTATCGCAGTCCCGGTACTCCAAAATGTACTTACCATCCAAAGGTTACGAATTACTGTATTGTATTCTACCCTATTGTTTTCTTCAACCAATCTTCCAGATGCAATGAAATGATCTACCAACCTTCTTGCATCATCAAATCTCCTTGATGTAGCAACTCTATAACCATTCAGGATTATAGGGTATTCTGCCATTAAGTAAATTATATCCAGAAAAAAAAAGCTGTACTGCTTTTGGATTGCATAAAACTTTCTAAACATCTCTTCGAAATGAGCAAGAGTGATATATTGGCCTTTTGGCATAATATCCGCCGAACTATTTAGAATTTCTTCTAGGATAGCAGAAAGTAAATGTTCTTTTCTTTTAAAATGATAGGTAAAGTTTCCTGGACTTATTCTCATAGAATCTGCAATGTCTTTAATACTTACATTAAAGAATCCCTTTTTATTAAAAAGAGCAACCGAACTTCTAATGATTTCTAATTTTGTATCTGTCATTTTTATAAATTAGTACAAACATACTAATTTTTAGTACAATTTAGTTTGTTTATACTAATTTTTATTTTTCACTGCTTGAAGACATCACTTTTAGTACATCACAATCGTCCTACTAACAAAATGCTATTTTTTGTAGTCTGCTTTACGCAAACTCGTTAATTATTTGATTTTAACTTCAATAAACCATAACTTTCCTACAAATAAAATGTTATTATTTAATAATCAATACTATGGAAACATATGCAACTGCTTTGAGTTATGCTATCCCAGGGTTTATAATTCTAATCCTGGCAGAGTATCTTGTGAGCAGATGGAAAAAAATACCGGTTAACGAAGCTATGGATACTATCTCTAGCCTTAGTTCTGGGATAACAGATACACTAAGAAGTTTAACCGGCCTTGCGGTTATTATTATTAGTTATGAATGGATGGTTGATCATATTGCTTTAATTGAAATCAAATCGTCTATTTTGGTTTATATATTGACATTTATTGGTTTAGACTTTGCGGGGTATTGGTCTCATCGTTTTAACCATACCATAAATTTATTTTGGAACAGACACATTATACATCATAGTAGCGAAGAATTTAACCTAGCCTGCGCTCTGCGTCAAAGTGTTTCGGCTATAATTTCGATCTACTTCTTTCTATATATCCCATTAGCGTTATTGGGTATTCCTGCCGATGTTGTAGCATTAGTGGCTCCTATTCATCTATTTGCTCAATTCTGGTATCACACCCAATTGGTGCATAAAATGGGGTTCTTGGAATATATTATAGTAACTCCTTCTCATCATAGAGTACATCATGCAATTAATGATGAATATCTTGACAGAAATTATTCTCAAATTTTTATTTTTTGGGATAAATTTTTCGGAACCTTTCAGGAAGAGATACCCGAAAAACCTGCAGTATATGGGGTAAAAAAACCTGTAAATACATGGAATCCCTTTTTGATAAATTTCATGCATGCCTGGGGAATTTTAAAAGATGCCTGGAGAACAAAAAGCTGGTGGGACAAAATAAGAGTATGGTATATGCCTACTGGATGGAGGCCAGATGATGTAAAAGAGGAATATCCTATTCAAATTATAACAGATCCCTATAACAGAGAGAAATATAAAACCGAAAGTTCGTTAGCATTGAAACTATGGTCATGGCTACAACTAACTGTTACTTTAACCTTAATGTACTACATGTTGGTAAGTTTTGGTGACTTTGATTTTATTCAAATTATATACTATTCTATTTTTCTCGCAATTTCAATATTTGCATACACATCGCTAATGGATCGACATATTATTTCTCTATATGCCGAAGTAATCAAATTAATCTTTGGGGTTTATTTAATAATTCAGGAAAGTGGTTGGTTTGGAATTGACACTATATTTGATGGAGCAACATACATCGTATTGGCATATATGATCATTTCTCTTTTGATATCTTTTTATTTTCAGCTAATCGAAAGAAAAGATATAAGTCATTCGGCCAGTAAGATTGCATAAAAAAACCGCTCGGGAATTCCCGAGCGGTGTATGTATTCATTTTGTTTTTATTCTTTACTGTAATGCTGGAGAATAAAATGTTGGATAGTCTACTGCCTTTACCACTGGTAAATTAGAACCATAGGCAGTATTGATAGCTTTAGCTGCCTCATTTGCCAAGAAAGCATATCCACGAGCTGTAGGGTGTACCCCATCAAGTGAAAATAGTCCTCCAAAGACTAAATCGCCTTGTATTAAAAATTCATCAAATTGTAACCCTCCGTTAGAAACTTGATCCAAAAGGCCACTCGCATCTACAAATGCCAAACTCTGTTGCTGTACAGCAGCATCTATTACAGCATTAAATGCTGCAGTGGCTGTGGCGATTTCAGCTTGTTCACTAGGGATAAGTACCCATTTATCTTCTAAGGGATATGTTACCCCATTAACTGCCAATTGCCCTGCTGCTTCTAGCGGTAACCCTAACCCCATTAAAGTTGCAATGGCATCAGTATTTACCTGACCAATTATAGAAGAGCTTGGCAATACCAACAAATCATTTTCGTTTGCAGGTCTTGCTTGACCATACAAAAACCCTGTAACAGCAGCTGTTCCCGCGTCCACTCCATTGGCCTGAAGCGCCCCCGTGATTTCAGCTGAAAGATCTGTCAAAGACTCATCCTTAATTACGACCGGGCTCGCTGCATCCAATGCAAATTCAATAGCTCTTTCAGGAACTCCCAAGGCCTCAAAAACTAAATTTAAGCCCGTAAATTGAGTGTTCAAAGTTGGGATTAGTGGTCCAAAACCCTCATTTGAAGGATCTAATGGAGCAAAAGGAACTGTTGTAAAATGTGCTATTGAAGTAACATCTGGAATATTAAACACAACTCCTTTTGCGTTTCCTGAAGTGAGTGTAGTCACCAATCCATTATAAGCTTGCGTAAACAATGCTACGTCTGTAATAGGGTCACTGCCATCACCACCCGATAAGGCATATCCCAATACATCATTATTACCTATCCAAAGTGAGAAAAATGTAGGAGTTTGATCCATTGCATCTTCTAGCACTGAAGCCATGGGATCAGATGCCATTCTAACAAAATAAGGATTGGCTGTTGCGGGTACCGTAGTTAACCCTGCAATATTTCCATAACCATTTGCTAATAAATGAAAGCTTTTAGCACCAGGAATTCCCATGTTATTGAAAGACCCAGATAGTGTACTAGAAATTTCTGTAGTAGGAATATCAAAAACATTATCTGTAGGTGTAGTACCTAATAATCTTGGACCAGACAAACTAGGTGGAGCTGGATCCGGGTCACTGTAAAAATAAAACCTTGGATTAAGAATAACATTTCCGCCAAGCGTTGCACCACCGATATTATCATTCATCAGAGGTTGTGTAAAAGCACCTCCACCGGCAAGAGCAAATTGTTGCGCCAAAATATTAGGTAACGAGTTCTCTTGAGCAGCTATAAATAATGCTCCGTCGGTAAAACCAGCGGTCAAAGAATTTCCTAAAGCAACATATTTTGAAAAATCCGCTTCTCCAGAGGTGATTACTACTTCTTGCTCTGTTGCAGGAGCATCGTCGTCTGATTCACAGGCGACAAATCCAAGAATTAATAAGGCTAGTAGCCATTTATATTGAGTATTCATATTTTTAATTTCTTTATATAATTTTATTAAAGGGTATTGAGTGATAAACCTATATAGTACTGAGATCCGATAAATCCGGTTCCAAAGGCAGAAAAGTATTCATCACCACCAATATTAGTTCCGCCTGCTTTAAAAGTAGCCTTTAATGATGGAATTTTATAATTAATCTGCGCGTCAAATACTGAGAATGAAGGCACATCTCCATCTGCAAAAGTAGCTTCCCAGAAATAATCATCAGTCCATCTAAAACTGGTATTGAATCCAAAATTTTTGAAAAGATCAGAATGACCAAAAGTAGCTTTTACCTTATGCTTTGGTGTATTAAAACTACTTCTAAAATCCGTATCCTGCGCTCTATCAAAGTCTTGTTCAGAGAATGTATAGTTAACTCCCAAATCAAAACCCCCAAGGATTTTGGTAGTTATACCAGCTATAACTCCATAAGAATTTATATCTACTTCAGAATTGGTATAGGTTTGATATACTTGTGTATCTCCGTTTTGTAAAGCCAATAGTGATAATGAATTATCTCCAACCTCACCATACAAAGGAACTAGTACATTTTCGTTAGAAATAAAATCTTTATAAAGGTTAATATAACTACTTACATCAATAACAACCTTACTAATTTTACCTCTGTAACCCACTTCAAACGCCGTAACTTTTTCTGGCTGTACAATCCCTACATTAGCAGCTACAGGTGCTCCGTTTAATACTGAGTTTAAAGAAAAAGAATTCTCATATGCTGCTCTACTTGTAATTGTAGCACTAGTAGCTCCTGTAATATTTTCTCCATTACCACTCAGGTCAAAAGTTCTAATATCTCGATCCAGGTTATCTGGAGCAGATCCAACCAAAATAGCTCTACCAGCATTAAGGCCTATATACAAATCTTGTGTTGTTGGATTTCTAAATCCCGTTTGAGCAGATAGACGAATATTATGATTTCTTTCTTCACCTACTGTATAACCAACAGATAATCTTGGTGAGAAATTACCGTCAAACAATTCTGATTTGTCATAACGAACAGATCCCGTAAATTTTAATCTATCATCTAATAATTTCTTTTGTATTTGAGTATAGACTCCAAATTCAGAATAACGAATCGGCCCGTCTGCATCTGTAAATATAGTACCAAATGAGTTTAATTTATATTCTCTAAATGATCCTCCTACCTGGATATCTGCGAAATCAGAAGTTATATGACTAAAATTATAATTTACATCTGCATGTTTAAGTTGCGTCGCATCTTGAAATTTAGACCCCGTAGCCAAATCAGGATCTCCAATCACTCTATTAAATGCTTGCTGAAATTCTGGAGTACCAGGAATTAAACGACCAGTATCCGCTGTTTGTCTACCAATTGCATGAGCTTGCTCAGGAAGCACTCCAGCCAACGTCGCCTGAACAAATGCTCCGGCATATTCTCCAAACCATGTTTGATCATCTTTCCATGATCTATTAATATTAATACCTGTAAATCGAGTGTCATAAGAATCTCCAGCACTCTCATCTGTTATGTATCCTCTAACAAAGAAGTTATTATTCTTAACTTCTATTTTATGTTGCTGTAAGAAAAAATTACGTATTGAATATCTGTTAGCACCTTGATAAATGGTAGTACCTCTTCCCATTTTTCCATTATAAATAATCTCAAAATCATTGGCAAAAGGTCTATAATGAAGCGCAGCGTCAAATTTTATACTTTCAGCTTTATAATCATTAAGATCACTTTCCAGATATCCTGTTCGGCTTACATTTGCGTCAGGCAATAGGTTTTCTGCACCAGCTGGCAAAACTCCTAAATTAACCAAAGCCACACCAACTCCTCTAAGGTTAGTACTAACCTCATCTCCATACACATTTAACCCATCATAATTAGGATCTGTACGATCTGTATTAGGATCTAAAACGTTTAAAGTACTTTCTGCAAACCAGTCGGTACCCCTTAGGTATGCAAAATTTGCCTTTGCTGCAAACTTATCCGAAAATGCATGCGCTACTCGAATCCCTGCGTCATAAAAATGGTTATCCCCTGCAGCTTCCTGAGATGTTATACCTCCTTTTCCGTAGGCACTAATTCCTTGATAATCGAAAGGATTTTTACTGGTCATAAATAAAAT
This sequence comes from uncultured Aquimarina sp., assembly GCA_947500545.1. Classification (GTDB taxonomy): domain Bacteria; phylum Bacteroidota; class Bacteroidia; order Flavobacteriales; family Flavobacteriaceae; genus Aquimarina. Next base: position 26,419 of record CANMSO010000003.1, read on the forward strand.
ACCATTAAAAGCATTTGCACCGTATAGTGCAGAAGAAGCACCAGGTAACAATTCTACGCTGTTTACGTCTATTTCACTCATTCCAATTAGATTACCAATAACAAAATTTAGCGCTGGTGATGTATTATCCATCCCATCTACTAATTGCACAAAACGAGTATTTGCAAAAGTTGCAAATCCTCTTGTGTTAACAGATTTAAATGTCAAACTATTGGTATTAATATCAACACCCTTTATATTTTCCAGCCCATCGTAGAAATCTACAGAAGGAGTGCTTTTGATTTCTTTAATGCCAAAACGCTCAACACTCACCGGAGACTCAAATATCCGTTCTGGCGTTCTGGATGCCGAAATAATAACTTCATCTAGTTCCGTCCCTTCTTTAAGTGTAATTGTAAGGTCTGAAGTTTGTGAAGAAATCGATGTTGAACTCGCTTCAAAACCTACACTACTTACTGTTATAGTAAAAGGAGGTGATTGTTCAACTGTTAACGAAAAAAGTCCGTCAAAATCTGTTACTGTACCTACGGCCGATCCTTGTAGTTTTACATTGGCCCCAGGAATAGGTTGGTTGTTGTCATCAACAACCTTTCCTTTAATTGTTGTTTGCGCAGTAGTAATAATACCCACCATCAGCATCATTACTAATGTAATTGTTCTCATGCCCCTGAATTTTATAGTTATGACAACAATATACGTTTTTTTATGATTTATTTAATAAATCTGTTAAAGCATTGTTTATTTAATCGCAAAAACAGCTTTAACCCACAGTATTGACAATTTATTCTTTCCCCATAATTTTATGAGATTTGGGTAAGTTTAATACAAAAAAAACCTGTCTGAAAAAAATCAGACAGGTTTATAAAATTTGTTAGAAGATTAATATACTTCTTATAGATTATTTAAAATTAATCCTACATAATATTGGCTACCAATAAATCCTGAACCAACAGCGGTAAAGTATTCATCACCTATTATATTATTAGCTCCGATCTTTAACTTAGCTTTAAGAGAAGGGATTCTATAGTTAATCTGAGCGTTAAGTATGGTATAAGAAGGAATGTCTCCATTACCAAAATCAGATTGCCATAAATACTCATCGCTCCAAATGAAATCTGTGTTAAAACCGAAGTTTTTAAACAAGTCATCATTACCAATAGAAGCTTTCACTTTGTGTTCTGGAGTGTTAAAGTTACTAGAGAAATCTGGCTCACTTTCTTGATCAAAGTCTTGCTTTGCGTATGTATAATTTAGTCCCAGATCAAAACCGCTTAGTCTATAAGTAAATCCAGCAACAGCACCATATGAGCTAATATCTACATCAGAGTTGGTAGAAGCTGTAAATGTTCTTCTTGTTCCTGCACTAGCAAGAGATTGTATAGCTAGCAACTGTTCTGCAGCAGTACCACTTACCACACCTTGTCCCGGAACAACTACATTTTCGTTTGCAATAAAGTCCTGGTACTGGTTGTAATATACACTACCATCAAAAATAAAACTACCAAACTGAGCTCTATATCCTAGTTCATAAGCCGTAATCTTTTCGGGCTTTACAATATCAATATTTGCTACTTCTAAATCTGCAGGATTTAAGGTTTCAGCAAATCGCTGAACTGAACTTGCAGAGTATGAATTCTCATAGGCATCTCTAGCAGTATATACATTGTTGAAATCATCTTGAACTGTATATCTATCTAAGTTTTCCTCAGCAGAACCTACTAAAAGCGTTCGCCCGATATCTAAACCAATGAATAAATCCTGTGTAGTTGGGTTTCTGAAACCAGTTTGTACTGAGGCACGTAAGTTACGTGTCTTATTAGCACCAAATGTATAACTAACAGAGAATCTAGGAGAGAAATTACCATCAAACAACTGAGATTTATCATAACGAACTGATCCCGTTAATTTTAATCGCTCATCTAAGAATTTCCTTTGCAATTGAGTATATACACCATATTCTGAATATTTAATTGGGCCATCTATATCTGTAAATACGGTACCTTCAGAATTTAACTTATATTCTCTAAACGATCCACCAATCTGAATATCAGCAAAATCACTTGTGATATGACTGAAGTTATAGTTTGCATCTGCATGTCTAAATGAAGATTTCTCAAGAAACTTAGAGCCTCGATCTAAATCTGGATCACTAGTTACCTGATTAAAAGCTTGTTCAAATTCTGGAGTTCCTGGGATTAGGCGTCCAGTTTCTGCAACTTGTCTTGCACCAGCATGTGCAGCCGCTTGCACTGCAGGATCATTAGGATCTAATGTAGGATCTGTTAAGAAAGGTGTTAAATAAGCTCCTATATATTCTGAGAACCACTGTGTATCATCTTTCCAAGTATTGTTGATATTAAGTCCTGTAAACCTGATATCATAAGAATCTCCAGCATCTTCAGCAGTAAGATAACCTCTTACAAAGAAGTTGTCATTTTTTAACTCTAATTTATGCTGTTGCAAAAAGAAGTTTCTTAATAAAGTTCTATTGGCATCTTGAGTTACTGTTGTTCCTCTACCAATTTTTCCTGCATAGATAATTTCAAAATCATCAGCAAACGGTCTATAATGTACTGATGTGTCAAATTTCAAACTCTCTACATCATTATCATTAAGATCAGCCTCATCATATCCTGTTCTACTTACAACAGTGTCTGGTAATAATGGTAATAAAGCTGGGTTGAAAGCTGGGTTTTGAGCCGCTAGACCTCTTAAAGATCCTTTTGCCTCATCACCATATACATTTAAACCATCATAACCCACACTATTTTCTCTAGTAGCACCTGGATTATCCAAATCTCTTTTATCTGCAGCTAACCAGTCTGTACCTTTTAAAATTGAGAATGTTGCTTTTGCAGCAAATTTATCAGAGAAAGCATGTGCCATTCTAACACCTACGTCATAAAATTCATTATCTCCGGCTGCTTCTTGAGAAGTAACTCCTCCTTTTGCATATGCACTAATTCCTTGATGATCAAAAGGATTTTTACTTGTCATAAATAAAATACCGTTAAAAGCATTCGCACCATATAATGCAGAAGATGCTCCTGGTAGAAGCTCGACACTATTCACATCTAGTTCACTCATACCTACAAGATTACCTAAAACGAAGTTCAGTGCTGGAGCTGTATTATCCATACCGTCAACTAGTTGAACGAAACGTGTATTCGTAAACGTTGCAAAACCTCTGGTGTTAATAGATTTAAGAGCTAAACTATTGGTATTGATATCAACACCTTTTATGCTTTCAAGACCGCCATAAAAATCTGCCGATGCAGTATTTTTAATTTGCTTGATACCGAAACGTTCAATACTTACTGGGGATTCGAATAAACGTTCAGGGGCTCTCGAAGCTGAAATTACCAATTCGTCTAAGAATGTAATATCCGCTAAAACGATTGTAACATCTTTTGTTTCTGAAGTTACTACAAATGTAGTAGGATCAAAACCAATACTAGTTGCTTCTAAAGTTAATGGGAAATCTTTATCTGTTGTTAAAGAAAAATTTCCATCAAAATCAGAAATTGTTGAAACCTCAGTTCCTTTTACTGTAACACTAACGCCAGGGATCGGTTCATCAAAACCATCAATAACCCTACCATTAATAACATTTTGTGAAACACCGATAGCGCCAACAAAAAGCATTAAAACAAGTGTAATTGTTTTCATAAGTAGATTGTTTTTAAGTAATTAAGTTAATTATTCCTTATGCAAGCATAATAAATTTAACATTTGGGATGCAAAACTACACTTTTTTGGATGAAAACCAAGGAAAAGTGCATTTTATCGTAAAAAAATGTTGTTCAGCGATCCCAAAAAAGCATTAAGCTTCTAAAAAATTGCATCACTCTGGGGTATGATTAAATGGAAAACATTGATTTATAAGCGTATACATAAAGCTAAGCAAAATAATTTAGAATTTAACGAATTAATCCATCACACGTACCAATATTGCGCAAAAACCGTAACAAAATGATAGACTTGAAGAATTTATATGTTTTATTTCCTTATAAATCAAGACATATCCGCTTATTAATCACAACTAAACTACGGTTAGTGTACTTTTTTGATAAAAAAAAGACCGCCTAGAAAGGCGGTCTTTGTTATTTCTTAAGAAAAGAAATTATTCTACAGTAACAGATTTTGCCAAATTTCTTGGCTGATCGACATTCTTGTCTAACATTACTGCTATATGATAAGATAATAATTGTAGAGGAATAGTGGTTAGCAATGGTGTTAGAAATTCTTCAGTTTCTGGTATTTCTATAACGTGATCCGCTAGTCCTTTTACTGTAACATCTCCTTCAGTAACAATTCCAATAATCTTACCTTTTCTTGATTTGATCTCTTGAATATTGCTTACGACTTTATCATAATGACCTTTTTTGGTAGCGATTACAACAACGGGCATTTGCTCATCAATAAGCGCAATTGGCCCATGCTTCATCTCTGCGGCTGGATAACCTTCAGCGTGAATATAAGAAATCTCCTTAAGCTTTAATGCTCCTTCTAATGCTACAGGGAAATTATAACCTCTTCCTAAGTATAAGAAATTTTTCGCGTTTTTATACGTGTCTGCAATGTGCTTAATATGCTCGTTAGACTCTAATGCTAATTTTACTTTTTCCGGAATTCTTTCTAACTCCTGCAAAAAGTAGTGAAAATCACTATTAGAAACAGTACCTTTTCGTTCTGCAAGCTTTAAGGCTATTAAAGAAAGAACTGTAATCTGAGTTGTAAACGCTTTTGTAGAGGCAACTCCAATTTCTGGTCCTGCATGCGTATATGCACCGGCATGAGTCTCTCTAGAGATAGAAGAACCTACTACATTACACACCCCAAAAACAAACGCTCCTCTTTCTTTAGCCAATTTTATAGCTGCCATTGTATCTGCAGTCTCTCCACTTTGTGAGATCGCAATTACAACGTCATCTTGGTGTATTACAGGGTTTCTATATCTAAATTCAGAAGCGTATTCTACCTCAACAGGTATACGTACTAATTCTTCAAAAATATACTCTGCTACTAATCCTGCATGCCAAGAAGTACCGCATGCAATAATAATAATACGTTTTGCATTAAGAAGTTTTGCTAAATTATCATCAATTCCAGCCATTTTTATAATACCCTCTGCTACACGCATTCTACCTCTATAGGTATCACTAATAGCGCTGGGTTGCTCATATATCTCCTTAAGCATGAAATGATCATACCCACCTTTTTCGATCTGTTCAAGATTGATTTGTAGCTCCTGAAGATAAGGGTCTACCATACTGTCATCTTGTATTTTTCTTACCTTAACGCCCTTCTTTCTACGCACAATTGCCATTTCACCATCTTCAAGGTATATAGCATTATTGGTATATTCTATAAAAGGAGAAGCATCAGAAGCTATAAAAAATTCATCATCGCCAACACCAATAGCCAAAGGACTTCCTAATCTTGCTACTACAATTTCATCTGGTTTTTGCCTGTCAAAAACAGCAATGGCATATGCTCCCACAGTTTGATTTAATGCTATTTGTACAGCTTTTCCAAGCTTAACATTCTCTTTGTTTTTTACATCTTCGATCAAATTGACCAATACTTCTGTATCTGTCTCTGAAGTAAAAGTAAATCCTCTTTTTGTTAATTCTGTTCGAAGTGACTCATAATTTTCAATTATACCATTATGAATAATTACAAGATCTCCAGAGTTGGAATAATGTGGATGTGAATTTACATCATTTGGCACCCCATGAGTTGCCCATCTTGTATGTCCAATACCAATAGTTCCTTCGGTTGTAATTTCTTTTGTTAGTCGCTCTTCAAGATCAGCAACTTTACCTTTCGTTTTTGACAATTTAATATCTTCTCCATCATAAAGAGCAATCCCAGCTGAATCATATCCTCTATATTCCAACCTTTTCAACCCTTTTAAAACAATTGGATAAGCTTCTCTATGACCTATATATCCTACTATTCCGCACATGACTCAAGTTTTTTTAATATCTGTTAGTTATTTGTTGATTCTGTATAAAAAATATCAAGCTTTAAACGCTTTGATTCTGGAACACTTGCTCCATTTCCATAGAGAATTGTTCCCTCATGAGAAATAATGGATGAGTTAGGGATGATCTCATCATTTGTTGTAGAAGTATCACCAACTACACTTACAACTGCATTTACATTTTGAGAAACAGATACGCCCAATTTAATATTGTCAGTATCTTCGCCTAAAAGGTTAATTAGGTGTTGTGTAAGGCTAATTCTATAAAATTCTCCAGCATCATCAGTATCTCTACTAATTCTTCCTAAGTGATTAGGGATCGAATTTATTGGGTTATTTTGATCAAATAACTGGAAATTTGCATCCAAGCCGTAATCTGCAATAACCCCGCCTGTTTCTAAGTTAAAAACATAAATTCTTTCTGGCTCTGTCTCTCCTGCAGTAACTACGTCCTGATTAATATAAAATTTAAGACTTGCATCATTTATTAGCCAATTCTGGCTTTTCAAAAAGTCTAATTCTGTCTTTTTTTCTTCTGTCGCTGCTGGGCAATCAATAAAAATGGGACCTCCGTTTTCGTCTAGAATAAAGTTTCCATCGTCATCAAACTCTACACATTTATTAAACAAATCGATTACCGCAAAAGATCCATCTCCTCCTTTTAAATATAGATTCTCCTCACCATTAACCTGATCCTGATTCTCAGCTTTCAGTTCTTCGGCAATTGTTGGCTCTAATTGAGTAGTAATAGAGTTTATTATATTTCCAGTAAATGACAATGTAAATTCCCGCTGTTCTCTTTCTGTTGTAGCATCAGGCTGGGCATCATCCGTTTGTGTATCAGAATCGGTAGTATATTGTAATGTGATATTGGCTTCTCTCACATTTAGGTAAAGTAAATTACCTGTACCGTTAATTGGTTCTGCTTTAATATAAATTCCTCTAAAATAATTATTAAAATTATCTGCATTACTTAATTCAGTACCTCCTTGCTTATCTATAAATTGCTCCTTAAATATTTGCACAGGAAGCTCAACTCTTAATCTTGGGCCAAACCTACTTCTGCTTACCAAAGAATCTGCACCATCAACATTTTGAAGAATTTCATCTAAAATTATTTCATCTGGAGATGGAATAAAAGCATCCACAGTAACTAAAGGCATTCCGTCTCCTTCAACTTCGGGCCCAAAACTAGCAATGTCATTAGAATAATAAACTTGTCTTTCATTAGAACTAGGGTCGAAGTTTCTTAAGAAGTAATTTGATTGAAATACAGAAAGCTTGAAGGGGTTACTTTGGTAAATAGAATCCAAGGTATACTTCGTAACTGTTTCTGTTATAACCTCACCACTTCCTAATGTTAGTGACTGAGACTCGGTACTTTCAACAGCACTGAAATAAGGTAAACTTAGAATCACTTTATCCAAAACAGGATTAGTACCGAAATCAGGATCAAATTCACTTGGTTGTACCTGAGATAAAAAGCTATACTCTGATGGGCCATATACCGGATCATTATAAACACCTAATAAATTGGCTTGAAAATTGGTTTGAACACCTTGTACATCTCTAATCAAACCATTAGTCTGCACTCTTTCAAATTTTTTACTATAAGCAACTGGCGTTGCCACGTATAAACTGTCTTGAAAATTAACACCTCCAATGATTTCACCTCCAACAGGACTAAATTCGTTATCACAAGATGAAAAAGTAAAAACAACAGCTACTATAGCCATTATTTTAAATAATGTGTTCCTCAATTTCATAAATAATTCATTTTGCTTATACCAACACCTCTGTTTGATAGAAGGCCTCATAGGCATCTGCAAATTCATCTGGTTTTTTATATTCTAATACGGGTTGATCAACATTTTTTAAATGATCTACAAGTTCTTCTGGAATTTTTTCTGAACCAACGATAATAGCATCAGAGTTATCAATAGCCACTTTCATAACATTATTGTATGTTGGCTTTTCCAAAACACTAATTTTTTCTTCGGCAATACCATCAAACTTTACCTTTCCCATCATATTATTATCAAGGGTACCTTCATAACCATGATCATAAACAGAAGTAACTATTTTACTATGACCAAAAAGAGGTTCATTAGCATAATAATTTTTTAGATATAAAGGCAAAAGAGAAGCCAGCCAGCCATGAACATGAATAACATCTGGAGACCAGTTTAATTTTTTAACTGTTTCGATTACTCCTTTTGCAAAAAAGATTGCTCTTTCATCATTATCTGGAAACAAATTTCCTTCTTCATCTGTAAGGGTTGCTTTCCTCTTGAAATAGTCCTCATTATCTATAAAGTAAACCTGCATACGTTCTTTTGGTATTGAAGCTACTTTAATGATAAGGGGCATATCCAAATCATTTATAACCAAATTCATACCAGAAAGACGAATCACTTCATGCAACTGATGTCTTCTTTCATTAATATTACCATATCTAGGCATAAAAATTCTTATTTGGCCTCCTTTGCTGCTCACCATTCTTGGCGCTTCAAAAGACATAGATGAGATTTCGGTCTCTGGTAGGTAAGGTATTACTTCTGATGATACATACAATATCCTCTTATCTTTCATATAATCGATACTTTTATCGTCCTCCTTTTGGAATTAATTTTGCAAAATTACGAAAATTTATGCAGTCTGCTAGTAATATCTTATTTTTGCACCCCCTTTAAGTTTTAGTTTAATGCAGGTACACGAAAAAAGACGAGATTTAGTTGCTAATGTTGCAGCTCTAAAAAGAGATCAAAAGACTATAGGTTTTGTGCCAACAATGGGAGCACTGCACAAAGGACATCTTGCACTGGTAGAAAGGGCTATAGCAGAAAACGACATTGTAGTAACTAGCATATTTGTAAACCCTACTCAATTCAATAATTCTGAAGATTTAGTCAATTATCCACGAACTCTTGAGTCCGATGTTAAACTTTTGTCGGAATTAAAATCTAACGATATTATTGTGTTTGCTCCTTCTCCAAAAGAAGTTTATGGAGATCAAATGTCATCTATTAGTTACAACTTCGGCGGATTAGAAAACGAAATGGAAGGTAAATTCAGACCTGGACATTTTGATGGAGTAGGAACTGTATTAAAACATTTATTTACAATTGTTTCGCCAACTAGAGCTTATTTTGGTGAAAAGGATTTTCAGCAATTACAAATTGTTAGAAAATTGGTTGAAATTGAAAAAATGCCTGTTCAAATAATAGGATGCCCTATATATAGAGAAGAAAGTGGTTTAGCGCTAAGCTCAAGAAACAAAAGGCTAAACGAAAAGCAACTTAAAGCTTCTCCTTTGATATACAAAATATTGAAACAAGCTAAAAAAGACTTTGGCACAAAAAGTGCTGTCAAATTGAACGAATGGGTATCACTTCAACTCGAAAAAAATGAAGAGTTGAAATTAGAATATTTTGAGATTGCCAAGATATCGGACCTAAAATCAATTAAACGAAAACAAAAAGACACTAAATATCGAGCATTTATTGCTGTATTTGCTGGTAACATAAGACTTATTGATAACATTGCCCTAAATTAAAAATAACTAACTTTGTAACATGTTTGTACACGTAGTAAAATCAAAAATTCATCGCGTTAAAGTTACTGGTGCTGACCTAAACTATATAGGTAGTATTACTATTGATCAAGATCTAATGGATGCTGCCAATATTATTGAAGGAGAAAAAGTACAGATTGTAAATAACAATAACGGAGAACGATTAGAAACTTATGCTATTCCTGGACCAAGAAATAGTGGAGAAATCACATTAAATGGTGCAGCAGCACGAAAAGTAGCCAAAGGAGATGTACTTATACTAATCACCTATGCTATGATGGATATCGAAAAAGCCAAAAACTTTAAGCCAAAACTCCTATTTCCTAATGAGGAAAATAATTTGTTAAAGTAATAGTGTGAATCCTAAACTCATAAAATTTCTTAAAGTATCACTCCCACTACTCTTGGGAGTTTTTTTAATTTGGTACTTACTAAGTTCTTCAACTCCAGAATATCGAAAAAATCTATTAGATAACATTACTAATGCAAACCCTATATGGGTTTCTACTTCGGTATTACTAGGTATTATATCTCATCTTTCGAGAGCTTATCGCTGGAAATTCATATTAAACCCGCTAGGTCACTCACCTAGGCTTTATAATAGCTTTATGGCCGTAATGGTTGGATATTTAGTTAATTTAGGAATTCCCAGATCTGGTGAGGTACTTCGAGGAGTAACCATGACTACATATGAAAAAATACCTTTTGAAAAAGTATTTGGAACTATAGTATCAGAAAGGATTGTAGATTTAATAATGCTAATTATTATCACTTTAGCTGCGGGCATTCTTCAAACAGAATATCTATTAAATTTTTTTAGCGATAGAAACATCAATCCTCTATATACTCTAGGGATGATTCTAATACTTATTTTGGTTGGTTTTATAGGCCTTCAAATTCTTAAAAAATCCTCGCATAAGTATATTATAAAAATAAGGGATTTCGGAATGGGTCTTTGGGATGGTATGAAAAGTATATTTACCATGAAAAAGAAATGGGCTTTTGTTTTTCATACGGTATTGATATGGTTCTTATATGTTCTGATGTTTTACGTTGTAAAATTTGCCGTTCCTAATCTAAGTAATTCTTCTATTGGTGTAATTCTGATTGCATTTGTAGTTGGATCTTTCTCAATGTCAACTACAAATGGAGGTATTGGTCTTTTTCCTTTCCCTATTGTTGTTGGTGCTGTTTTTGTGTTTTTTGGGTTTGAAAAAAGTGATGGAGAAGCTTTTGGCTGGATCTTATGGGGGTCACAAACAGCAATAAATATTGTTATAGGTGCGTTATCGTTTTTGTTTCTACCTATTTTAAACAGAGATAAATAAAGAAATTATTTATATATTGTCCCTTGCTTAACCTTAATAATATTATCATGAGAAATATTGGAATTATTGCTATTGCATTTATACTTTCAACATCAGCATATTCCCAAGCCATTTATGAGTCTTTTAGGTCTATAAAATTAGACCAAAGCCGAGAACTAAAAATACAGCTGCCCCGTAATTACAAGAAAAATGTAAAAAAAACATACCCTTTAATTATTGTATTAGATGGTGATTACCTTTTTGAGCCTGTTGCAGGAAACGTTGATTATTTTTCCTATTGGGAAGATATGCCCGAGTCTATCGTAGTAGGTGTCAACCAAAAGAAAACAAGAGAAGGTGATTGCGAATATGATACTGCAGAATTTTTACCAACTCTTAAAGGCGCAGAGTTTTTTGAATTTATTGGACAGGAACTTGTTCCTTATTTAAATCAAACATATCGCACGGCTCAATTAAAAATCATTGTAGGTCACGATTATACCGCTAACTTTATTAATTATTTTTTATTTAAAGACAATCCTATTTTTCAGGGATATATATGTCTTAGTCCAGAGTTAGCGCCACCAATGACAGAACGTATTTCTAGCAAACTAACTTCTTCATCAGACATATGGTATTATCTGGCCACTGCTACTAATGATGCAGAAGGTATTAAAAAAGGAGTTTTGGCTCTAGATGAACAAATGCAAGCGGTAGACAACTCAGACATGCATTATTTTTTCGATAATTTTGAGGAGTCATCCCATTACACTTTGGTAGGAAGAGGAGTTCCAAAAGCACTCGAAGCTATGTTCGAAATGTACCGCCCAATAAGTAAAAAAACATATAAAGAAGTACTATTACCTCTAGAAACCTCTGTATATGATTACCTTGTAGACATGTATAAAACCACTGAGCAATTGTACGGTATTAAACGTGAAATAAGAGTAAACGATTTTATAGCAGTATCTACAGCTATCGAAAAAAAGGCTAGAGATGAAAATGAGAGATGGAATGAATTAGAGCCTCTAGGAAAATTAGCTATAAAAGAGCATCCAGATACTATGCTAGGACACTATTATCTTGGAATATTTTATGAACAAACAGGAGAACCAAAAAAAGCTATGAGAGCTTACGAAAATGGATTTCAACTTGCAGAAGTTGCTTTCTTAACCAAAGACTATATGCTTGATAAAGTAAATAAGATTAAAGAAGATTTTGGATGGTAAATTTTCTGAAAATTATAAACAAGAAAAGGTCCTTAAAAGGATCTTTTTTTATTTATACAGCTTTAGTTTTAAAGCTAAATAATAGTATTTTTACACCTGATCATTATATTTATGGCTAAAACCAAAACTGTTTTTTTCTGTCAGAACTGTGGAGCTCAGTATGCCAAATGGCAAGGACAATGTACATCCTGTAAGGAATGGAACACTATTGCAGAAGAGGTAGTGCAAAAAGCAGAGAAAAGCGATTGGAAAACTGCAACATCTACATCAAAAGTTAACACGGTAGCCAAACCACTTCGTATCTCGGAAATTGACACTAGTAAAGAAGCCCGGTATAATACAGAAGATACAGAGCTTAATCGTGTTCTTGGCGGGGGGTTAGTCCCCGGTTCTTTAACCCTTTTAGGAGGAGAACCTGGAATAGGTAAAAGCACATTATTGCTTCAGATTAGTCTTCAACTACCCTATAAGACACTGTATGTCTCTGGAGAAGAAAGCCAGAAGCAAATCAAGATGCGTGCAGAACGTATTACTTCTAAAACTGATAATTGCTTAATACTTACAGAAACCAAAACTCAAAATATATTTAGACAAATAGAAGCTACTGAACCCGACATTGTAATAATAGATTCTATACAAACGTTGCATAGTGACTATATTGAAAGTAGCGCAGGTAGTATTTCGCAAATCAAAGAATGTACTACAGAATTGATCAAGTTTGCTAAAGAGACAGCAACTCCGGTTGTCCTTATAGGTCATATTACCAAAGATGGAAATATTGCGGGACCAAAAATTCTGGAACATATGGTAGACACCGTATTACAATTTGAAGGGGACCGTAACCATGTATACAGAATTTTACGTGCTTTAAAAAATAGATTTGGTTCTACATCTGAGTTAGGCATTTATGAAATGCAAGGAAGTGGTCTGCGAGAAGTAAATAACCCTAGTGAGATTTTAATCTCTAAAAAAGATGAAGAGCTAAGCGGCACAGCCATAGCTTCAACTCTAGAGGGTATGCGGCCATTAATGATAGAAATACAAGCATTAGTGAGCACGGCGGTTTACGGAACACCTCAGCGCAGTGCTACGGGCTATAACCTGAAACGTCTTAACATGATACTAGCTGTCTTAGAAAAACGAGCCGGTTTCAGACTAGGCGCAAAAGATGTTTTTCTTAATATCACAGGAGGAATATCGGTAGATGATCCCGCGATTGACCTTGCGGTGGTTGCCGCTATATTATCATCTAGCGAGGATATCTCTATACCCAAAGACTTTTGCTTTGCAGCAGAAGTTGGCCTGGCAGGAGAAATAAGACCTGTAACCAAAGTAGAACAACGTATACAAGAAGCAGAGAAACTAGGTTTCTCTACTATCTTTGTTTCTAAGTATAATAAAATCTCTTTGAGCGCTACCCAAATCAAAATTCAGTTAGTTGCTAAAATTGAAGATGTTGTTGAGTATCTTTTTGGATGATATAAGACTATACTTTCGAGCTTAAATATACCGGTAATAAATCCTTAATTGGTTTAATACTATTCTTATCATAATCTTTATCAAGATTATATTGTAAATTTTGGTATAAATAAAAAGCCAGCATCCTATTATAATCGTCCAAAGAATTGTCTTTAATCATCCCTACTATTTCAGATTCTATTTCTTGTTTATCCTTACTTTCGGCAATGGCTCGCCCGACTCTTCTAATACTTCCAAAATAATGATTTTTACTTGGGTTGTCTACTCTAAGGCTAATCCCATAAATCAGCGATGGAACATCAATATTTAAAACCTCTAACTCTTTTATATAAGTATTTCTATGTTTCCATGCATAACTTCCATCCGTTGCTCTTTGGAACCGATCATTCATAATATTTAAATGTGCTCTTAAAAATACATCCCATTGATAACTCTCTGCAGATAATTGAGCAATTTTCATTGCATGAAACCTTGGACTACGATCCATACTACAACTGCCAACCACGATCCTGTTTCTTTTAAGGTTTAGTGCTTTTTCCTTGGATAAGTATTTTGCAACATACTCTTCAAACTTGTTGTCAGAATTGTTTTCTTTTACGGCTTCATCATAGGCCATATCAAGTAATTCTTTGAAATATTGTTTTTTTGAAAGAGAATCCCTCAAAAAAATTGATTGCAAAATTTTCCAGTTTTTAAAATCTTTCTTGAATTTTTTGTACTCCTCAGAACTTACCATTTTTTTATAATTATCCATTTCGGCTATTTCTTTATCCAAAACCGGTTTCTTAACTCTGAATTGTTCATCCACATAATTGTAAAGAGTTTTTCTATTATTCAAATTTTCATTTTTTTCAGACCAACCTCTATATGATTTTGCTTCATCCGGATGTATTTGGGTAGTGCTATCAATTAGACATTCAGCATACTGAATCATCCTAGAATATTTATACGGAAGTTTAACGGTTTTAAACGTATCCTGGGTATAAAAAACTTTGACCTTCTTCCGCTCCCTATGTATAATCCAATTCCCCAAATTTGACTTTTCCCAGTGTTTCGCTTCTATTTCAATCGAATTAAGATTTGGCGCTTCTGTAACCGAAATAATCTCTTGATTGTTATAATTAGTATATTCTGTTTTCGTAATTAGAGATAATTTTACTTTCGAATTTGGGTCGTATTTTTTTCTAAAATCTTCTAATGAGATATGATTCTCCAAATCACTTCTTATTTTTTGGTAACTATGACCTTCAATATTGAAGCAAAATCCTTTGGCTTGTGGTATCGAAACGAAATCTTTTGTTAAGTCACATTTCCTGAATTCTTCATTTTTATCACCTACAATTTCTTGAAGTCGACTTATTGCTGCTGAAGAATATATAAGATTATTTTCAAATTCGTTAAACTCGGATTGAGCACTCATCGATGCCCCCAATAACAGAAAGAAGATTATTTTTTTCATCTTTAGAAAGTATTTGTTTTGTGAAAAATAAAAAAAAACTCAATTGTAGATAAACAACAATTGAGCCAACCATTACTTCGGTCGAGTAAAAATACTTTTCTATTTATTGATAGCGATTATGGTGCCGGATTAGGAATATTATTATGCACTTCCTCTATTTCTTTCAAGATTTCATCAGAGAGTACAAGGTTAATACTGTCGATATTCTCTTTAAGCTGTGTAAGACTTGTAGCACCAATAATATTACTGGTTACAAAGGGTCTGTCATTCACAAATGCCAAAGCCATTTGTGTTAAACTAATATTATGCTTCTTGGCTATTTCATTATATGCCCGGGTAGCTTTGTAACTATTCTCATTCATATAACGGTTATAATTTGGAAACAGATCAACCCTTGAGTTTTTAGGAATTTCTTCTAAATATTTGCCTGTAAGCATCCCAAACCCAAGAGGAGAATAAGGTAAATGACCTACATTTTCTCGATGCAGCACCTCTGTCAACCCTACTTCATCTTTTCTATTCAGTAAATTATATGGATTCTGAATCGTGATCATTTTTGGTGCTCCTTTCTTAGCTTCTTCAGCATAGCGCATTACCCCATACGCAGTCTCATTAGACACTCCTATTTGCCTAATTTTTCCTTCTTTAATAAAACCCTGCAAATGATGTAGCACTTCTGCAAAATTATCTTCCCAGGCGTCATTTTCATCATGAGTATATCCTAACTTACCAAAAAAGTTGGTTTGTCGTTCTGGCCAATGTAATTGGTATAAATCAATATAATCTGTTTGTAATCGCTGCAAGCTTTTATGTATTGCATCTTCGATTTCGCTTTTACTAAACTCTCCTTTTCTAATGTGCTTGCTAAATTCTGCCGGACCAGTAATTTTTGACGCAATAACTACTTCATTTCTTTTTCCTGTCTTCTTTAGCCAGGTTCCTATAATTTTCTCTGTACTTCCTTGAGTTTCTTTTCTTGAAGGAACAGAATACAACTCAGCAGTATCAATAAAATTTACACCTTGTTCTATAGCATAATCTATCTGTTGATGCCCTTCTGATTCAGTATTTTGTTCTCCCCAGGTCATACTACCCAGACATATTTTACTTACTCGAATATCTGTATTAGGCAATGTAGTATACTTCATTCTTTTGGTTTGATCTTTTAAGTTAATAACGCCATCAAAAGTAGAGACTCTATCCTTAAACTATTGCAAAAATTATCTTAATAAATTTGAACGAATCATACTTTGTAGTTTACTCTTATTTGCATAAGAATGTGAACTTTCTCTACGGTTACTCAGTTATAATCCACGTTATCAAGAAATCTAAAATATTGCAACTATTTGAATATCAGTTTATTGCTATTTTTAATGTTCATGGAATGATTATTTCTATAATTATTATGAGTTTCCAAACCAAAAGCTCATTTGCTAGACGAGAATGGTTTGATATTGGTAAATAGGGAGATGACTGACTGTATCCTATTTTAACCAGAAAAAGAGTTTCTTTATTAGAGGCTCTTTTTTTTCTGATCTCAAAATAAAACGGACATGACTACCCCAAAGCCACATCCGTTTTACACAACTAACCAACCTATAAATGAATTTTTATCATGTTCAATAACTTATTTATTATAGACTTACTCAAAAGTAATATGTAACACTCTTTTACAAAATGTAGAATGAGTGAATAGCACTATTGGGTTAGGGAAATCCTTTTCTGAAGTATTGTTAACTCTAAAAACAAATCTTATACTAGTCGAAAAAGGCTTGAAAAGCCCTGCTTTTAAACACCAATCCCTGTGCTAGATAAAAATGGTCAGAAGTCTCATAATAACAGTATCAGTTGTCATTACGAGTCCTTTCAACGGCGGCTCAAGATTAGTTAAATTGAAGCAATCTCCTGATCAAATAGCCTGAAGTTATACCTTTCGATAGTACTTCAACAAGCCTGTAATAAGCTCGGAGTACTCAATATGACAATGAGTCAAAATCAAAGGTTGTTTCGATTTTCAGAATAGGTAGTGTTTTTTGCCGATATATTGATATAACACCACCTGTGACTCGAATTTACCGGAATATGGAAACAGTACGTGCTATTCCTTATTCACTTTTTTGGCGATACCGCATTTTCTCCGGACAGTTCTTTCGGCCAGAGCTGCGACATTTCTAGCCTGATCCTCAGAACCTCCGCCATTAACAATCTCATTATATACTGTTTTGTTTTCTATAAGGCCACGTAGGACACACGTAAACCCCGGGCTGTCTTTACCCTTGTAAGGGTTCTTTTTGCTGGGTTTTGCGATCAACTCCCTGAACAAGCGATCTTTTAATACTTTATCTTTTTGGACTTCTACTACGAATGTATATAGAACATTTTGATCTTCTGGATACATATCATTTACCTTATCCGTGGCATTGGAATACTCATCATTGGTGAAAGTAAAATACTCATAGATGTCAAAGTAGTTGTCTTCTCCTTGTTCATCCTCCTGCACCTCTTCTTCACTTTGTATTTCTTCTTCGTTCTGATACCCTTCTTCGCTTTCCTGGCTCACTCCTTTGAACACAGATACTACTAATATTACAAAAATGGATAGCCTCTTCATTTGTTTTATAGTTTTAAATTAAATGGGTATTATAAACGTCTGCAACGTTCTTTTGTTACCTGTCTTCCTTATTTTTATGCTTTAGTATAAAAATAGTATACTTTTTCACTATATACATAATTAAGGATTTTATTTTTGTTTATTAAATTCGTGGCACACTTTTTGGTTTTTATCAAATAAATTGAGTATTTTGACTCAATATTTAAGGTTATTTTAACAATAAAATAAATTTTATCACGTTCTGATAACCGGTGTAATTAACCTATAAACTTTTAATACATTATTTAACACCCAAACATTATGAAAAAATTATTTCTACTTGCATTTATGCTATGCGCAGGATTAACTACTCAAGCTCAAACTCATAATTGGGCTGAGCTTAGCGAACTTTATGATACTGAATTATATCCGTTGGCAAAAGATGTAGCCGATATCACTGATAAAGTAATTGCTCATGGAAATGTAATCTCTATTGTAAAAAGCACAGGAACTACTTCTTTAGTGAAAGAATTAGATAAGTCAGTTCCTATAAAATTCTACAACTATAAATTACTTACTTCTACAGGAAGAGAACTTAAATTAACAGATCCTTTGATGGCGAATAAAGTAGTAGACAAGTTTTTTGATGTCTTAAGACGAGTTAAAGAAAGTTCTAAAACAGATGATAAAAAAGCAATTGAAAGCATACTTGATAGCTTATAGAATGAATACTTAGTATATCAACATAATAAAAGAGCGACCAAATTGGTCGCTCTTTTTGTTTTAATCCTGATTTAAAAACTATATATCATTCAACAGCTTAGAGATCTCATCTAGTTTTGGCGTTAAGATCACTTCGATACGTCTGTTTTTGCTTTTTCCTTCATTGGTATCATTGGAGGCTACGGGAGCAAACTCTCCTCTGCCTGCGGCAGTTAAGTTTTGCGGATCGATCTGTTGATTCTCTAATAAGATATTTACTATAGCTGTAGCCCTTTTGGTAGATAAATCCCAGTTTCCTGATAACTGTGTATTACCTGTATAGGGGTCATCATCTGTATGCCCTTCTATTAAAACTGCGATATCATTATTATCTGCCAGTACTTTACCTAGTTGTTTTACCGCTTTTCTTCCTTGTGTTCCCACGGCCCAACTACCAGATTCAAACAACAGCTTATTTTCCATAGAAATGTATACTTTCCCATTGCGCTCCTCTACAGTAAGACCCTTGCCTTCAAAATTTCGCAAAGCCTTAGATATGGCAGTTTTTAAAGCTTGCATCTTAGCATCTTTGGCAGCAATCAATCCCTCTAACTCATTTACTCTTTGAGAACGAGCTTCTAAATCTCTTTGTAATTTGTCTAAACGATTACGTTCTTCTGCTAATGCTCTTTCTTTATCTTCTAATTGTCCTAATAATTCTCTGTTCTTTTTGCTATTGGCAGCAATAGCCGCAGAACTATTTTTCTCTAAAGCATCATATGATCTCTTCAAATTATCATAATTGGCCAAAGCAGCATCATAATTACTTTGCAGCTCATCTCTTTGTGCTTTGGTTTTTTGATATTCTGCCTCAAGCTGTTCTAATGCTTTTTTATCTGCTTTACTTGTTTTTTCTAATGCAGACAATTCATCTTCCATCTTTCGGTTTTCACGCTTAAGATTGGCGTATTTTCCTTCTAAATCTTTATAGACCTTAGAGGTAACACAAGAGGTCATAAGTGCACCAGCGACGATTATGAATACAATTTTTTTAATCATTTTGTAGGTTTTAAAGGTTTGTATTAATGAAACAAAATCATAGCTCTAATTCTACAACAATAGGGCAATGATCACTATGCTTTGCATCTGATAAGATAACGGCTCTTTTTAGTTTATCTTGTAATGGTTGTGAAACCATCCCATAATCCAAACGCCATCCTTTATTATTTGCTCTTGCATTGGCTCTATAACTCCACCAAGAATAATTATGTGGCTCTGTATTAAAATGCCTAAAGGAATCTATAAATCCACTTTTCATGAAATTGCCTATCCATTCACGTTCTACAGGCAGGAATCCAGAGACATTTTTATTACGCACAGGGTCATGAATATCAATAGCTTCGTGACAAATATTGTAATCCCCAAGGACAACCAGGTTTGGGTGGTTCTTTTTTAAATCATTTATGTAGGATTGAAAATCTGCCATATATTTAAGCTTATGGTCTAAGCGTTCAATATTGGTACCACTTGGTAAATACAAACTCATTACAGCTACACCATTAAAATCTGCTCTAAGGTTGCGGCCTTCAAAATCCATGTACTCTATACCCGTACCATACTCTATATGATCTGGTGCTGTTTTAGATAAAATTGCAACACCACTATATCCTTTTTTTTGTGCGCTGTACCAATAATTATGAGGATAACCAGCTTCTGCAAACAAATCAAGATCTAATTGTTCTTTATTTGCTTTTATTTCCTGAAGACATATCACATCTGGATCTGCTTGTTGTAACCATTCTAAAAAGCCTTTGTTTATTGCTGCTCTAATTCCGTTTACGTTATAGGAGATGATTTTCATGAAGTATAGATTTAAATTTTAAGTAAAAATAAAATTTACTGCAATTACATCGTTAATAAATACAAGATAAACATCATGAAGTTGCAAATAAATTTATAGAAGAGTGAATTATTAAATTCTTAAACCGTTTAAATCTTAGTGCGGTCTAATAAATTTTTATGATCTTTATGTATCATAATTAGAATCATACAAATTCTTTCTGATCTCTAAAAAACACAAACAGATGAAAAATATGCTTAAAATAGCTTCCTTAATTATTGTACTTAGTTTATATAACTGCATGCCAGTAAAGGGTGTGGACAATAAAGATAGTGCAGATGCAAAAACAACTCCTAATCAAACCATAACTGCTAAAGAAATGATAGAAAAAGGCTTTAAGAAAGGGACTATAACTGCTAATAAATCCGAAGGTTGTCCTCACATTCTTAATATTGAAGAGTATGAGGACAACCTGGATCCTATTAACCTTGAAGAATTCTTCAAAGGTGATGAAATGCCTAAGCAAGTCTGGGTAAAGTTTGCCAATCTTAGAATGGCAAGCAGGTGTGATAACGCCCGTCCTGTTTCTATACTAGAAATAGATAAGCGAAGCGAATAAACTACAGTACACCAAATCCTGTAGTGTTACGTTTACTATCACCAAGTCTTGCAAAATAGATTCCTGATCTTGCAAAAGACATGTCTAATTCGTAAGTAAACGTATTATCAGTATCCTTTTTTATAATATTGGATGCTACAATCTGTCCCGCAACATTAAATATGTATATTCTTAATTCTGACGGAGCATTTGCATCAACTTTTGTGATCAAAAACTGATTATCAGGCTGGCTTACTACAATCAAATCTGTATCAGCTGTATCAGGATTAGGATCCGGATCTGGGTCAGGACCTGTACCGTCCTCAACAATCTCTACGGTATAATCATGGGTAGAACCAAACTGCATTGATCCACAAGGATTATTAAGCGACTCTCCATTATTGGTATTAGTATCTCCGGCTCTAATACGAAGTAAATGAGTCCCTAAAGTAGCATTATTTCTTAGCGTAAAAGTAAAGGTCTGATCTGTGTTAATTTCACTAATAACTTCACTGTTTACTACAAGCTCTGTTGATTCAAATATTTTATTATCATTAAAATCTATCCACATTGACACTTGCTCTGATCCTGTATCATCTGCAAACCCCGACTGTACTGTTAATGTAAAGTCCGGTTCAGTTGTGTCTAATTCAATTACAAATGCACTGGTGAAATCCTCATACCCGGTACTACAATTTATAGTAGTATTAGAAACATTTGATAATTGAAAAGAAGTAATTCCGTCTCCAAACTGGGCACAATCAGAAGTAGGGGCACATAATGCGTTTTCAATCGTTCTTGTTATTGCATCATTTGTAGCATCTTCATCTCCTACTAATACTGTTGTTAGTTCAAAATTATATGTTGTAAACTCTTGAAGGTCTAGTGTACCGGTGAACGTATAATCCGCAGATTCTTGCGGTGCCAATGTCCCAGTAAATACTTCATTAACAGCTTGACCACCATTAAGAGTATAAGAAACCGGTATGTTTGACTGTGGAGAACCTCCAAAATTAAAAATCGTAACCGTAACTTCCTCTACAGAGGTAAGCTGACCATCTGATTGTGGTGAAACCAAATTTATAATACCTACATCATCAGACAATAAGTTTTTAACCTCTTTGGTTGCACAATCATTGTCTGGAGTAACATCTCCTGCTAAATTAGTTTCTGAAGAAATAGAATATTCCATTTCTGCAGTCAAATCTGCTTTGGTTGCAAACGAAAAAGATGCTGTTGCTCCTGCAGCAATAGGTCCTGCAAATAATTCTGTAACAGGTATCCCTCCATTAATTGAGTAATTTACAGAGATATCTGTTTGTGGTGCAGATCCAAAGTTTCTAATAGTAACAGTAATAGTTTCCTCTGCAGTAAAAGTTGCATCTCCTGGAGCATCAATTCGTACTACCCCAACATCACTAGCCACATCACCAGCAATTTTAAAAACACCAACAATATCTCTAGAATTGCTTCCTGTAGCTTCAAAATACTCTGCAATATGCCAAAATGTTTGATCATCTTGTGGATCAACCGTTAATTGGGCATAATCTCCATATCGATTTTGATCTGTATTATTAATTCCTGTACCAACAGCAATAGTTTCTTCTGCAAATGTCATTGTCCCCAAGGCATCACCAGCTAATCTTCCTGTATATCGTATAGACGCAAAGCTATCTTCGGTAGCTCCATTAGCAGTTGTACCCATTGTAGTATATCCCATACCAATATTACCAAAAACATCCATCGCCATACTACCACACCAGGCACTTTTACCATCTGGAGAGGTATATGTTCCTTCTTGGTAGACGGTCCAGGGTTGTCCATCTCCACTTTGTCTTAATTCATACCATCGTATTCCTGCTATATTATCCATATCCTGTCTATCGTCTATATCAACAGGAAAATTAAGCACTACCGCATTGTAATCACAAAACCTTCTATAATTAGTTGCATACATTACTGCTCCTTGCAATACATCGATATCCTGTCCTCCTGTACCCGGCTGCGGAATATTACCAAAAGAACCCCCATCAAAAGTAGAGTCAAATGCACTTATGGCACCACTACTTACTGTTAACTCTTCAGACTCGGCTATTGTAGATGCATCTGGATTAGCCCAATTGACATTCACAGTCCAAAGCTTTAATGCATCTTCGGTCACACCTTGCCAAGCATCATCCTGATAATAAATTATTCTTGCGTCTCCGGCTGGAGGAAGAGAATTTCCGATTGCATTAAAAGAAGCAGGGCTATAAAACCCTCCTATTCCGGCTCCTGGAAGTGGAAACCCAATCATCTTTGCGTTTTCATCACCTACCAACATTTTTTCTCGTTCAATAACAAAAACAACTTCGCTGGTTTGCAAAGAACCTTGATCTTTATTTGCCGTTACATAATACCCATCTGACCATATAGAAAACTTTGTGTAATCTGGAAAACTTCCCGTATCAAATCTATACGTAAACCAACCATCATTTACCGGATCTGGTCCCTTACAAACAGCTACCAAAAATCCATTAGGTGTATCAGAAAACTGAGTTACAACAAATCTATCTACAAAGCTATCATAGAATACTATAGGATCTCCAAGACTTTCTCCCGGAAATATATTGGCGAGTGATGATGATGCCATCAACTCAACACCGTTTCTATCATGTATGGCAAAAGCAAAGTTTTTGGCACTAACATAATGATTAGGCCCTACGGCTCCTGTTGGATCAGAAGGCGAAAAATTACTAGTATTTGCTTCAAAGGTAAGAGAGGGGGCTTTACCCGCTCTCATGCTCTGAGTACTTTTTTGTTTTACTAATAATGGATCTGGCCCTTGAGGGAAACCTTTCCCTGGGACTATTTTATTAGCATCAGTTCTTCTTGGGTTGATTTCACCTTCTCTAGGTTGTGCAGGAATTAATTTTTTTCCAGCCAATGGCTCTACTGCTCTCATGTATGTCGCAGTCTTTACCATAGTAGCATTCATAGTCTCTTTTTTCTTTTGTGAGAAACCAAAAGCAACAAAAAACAGAGAAACAACGAAAACAATCTTTTTCAATAGCATACGTAACAATTTATATTTGGGAAAACCTTTTAACTTTTTTGGCTAAAATACGATTAAACTTCAAAATATGATAACTATCAAATAGTTATTCTTATATATCAATAATTTAGGAGCACTTATTTGTAAATATATTAAACATATTACGATCCAAAAAAGAAACAGTGAAACTGAAAAAAAATTCGGTTTCACTGTTTCTATAATATACCTATTTATGATATTATTTTAACCAATACTCGGCATCGGTTTTTTCGGAAATGATATTCTTAAGGTCTGAAATTGCCACTCTCTTTTGCTCCATAGTATCTCGATCTCTAATAGTAACCGTCTGATTATCTTTTGTATCATGATCTATGGTAATACAAAATGGTGTTCCATTTGCATCTTGTCTTCTGTATCGGCGACCTATCGCATCTTTTTCATCATAGATCACATTAAATTTCCATTTCAGATCATCAACTATTTCCTGTGCAATCTCTGGTAAACCATCTTTCTTAACCAAAGGAAGGATAGCGGCTTTTACCGGTGCAACAACAGCTGGTAGTTTTAATACCACTCTGCTAGAACCATCTTCTAATACTTCTTCTTGTAAAGCAGTAGAGAAAACAGCTAAAAACATTCGGTCTAGTCCTACAGATGTCTCTACTACATAAGGAACATAGCTTTCTTTTAATTCAGGGTCAAAAAATTGCAATTTCTTTCCTGAATGTTCTTCATGTGCTTTGAGATCGAAATCGGTTCTAGAGTGAATTCCTTCTAGTTCTTTAAATCCAAATGGAAAATCAAATTCTATATCTGCAGCTGCATTAGCATAATGCGCTAATTTATCATGATCATGAAAACGGTAATTTTCTTCGCCCAACCCAAGAGAAAGGTGCCAATTTAATCGCGTTTCTTTCCAGTATTCATACCATTTCATTTCTTCACCTGGTCGAACAAAGAATTGCATTTCCATTTGTTCAAACTCACGCATTCTGAAGATGAATTGACGGGCTACAATTTCATTTCTAAACGCTTTACCGGTCTGGGCAATCCCAAAAGGTATTTTCATTCGCCCTGTTTTTTGTACGTTTAGGAAGTTTACAAATATTCCTTGTGCAGTTTCTGGTCTCAAATAAAGGTCCATGGCAGAATCTGCTGATGCTCCCAATTTGGTACCAAACATTAGATTAAACTGCCGAACATCTGTCCAGTTTTTGGATCCCGTTTCGGGGTCAGCTATCTCTAATTCTTCTATCAACAACTTCACATCAGCAAGATCTTCATTCTCTAAAGATTTTGCCATTCGTTGTACGATCTCTTCTTTTTGAGAAAGATATTTTACTACTCTTGGATTAGTAGATACAAACTGTTCTTCATCAAAACTATCTCCAAAGCGTTTTTTTGCCTTTGCTATTTCTTTAAGCGCTTTTTGGTTAAGTTTCTCTGCATAATCTTCAATAAGAACATCTGCTCTATATCTTTTTTTAGAATCTTTATTATCAATCAATGGGTCATTAAATGCATCAACGTGACCAGACGCTTTCCATGTGGTAGGGTGCATAAATATCGCAGCATCTAATCCTACTATATTTTGATGCATGTTTACCATACTTTTCCACCAATATTCTCGTATGTTTTTTTTAAGTTCTACGCCATTTTGACCATAATCATATACTGCACTTAATCCATCATATATCTCACTAGAACCAAATATATATCCATACTCCTTAGCATGGGCAATTACTTTTTTAAATTTATCTTCTTGCTTTGCCATTTATGTCGTTTAAAATTAAAAACGTCTGCATGTAAATTATCTATACAGTCGTTTTCTTTTTAAAAATTTGTTTCGCAAAAATAATTGAATTTAAATGATTTGAAAGGGAATTCTATCAATTAATAACGAAAGCAGTTAATTTCCTTAAAAAGCATAAAAAAACCGCCTAGTTAATTCAAACTAAGCGGTTTTTATATAATTATATTAAGACTATTTCAATTCAAACTGTGTATTTGAGATCATTCTTGGTCCAGAGAACAAGTTTACTACATAGTTTCCTTTTACAAGTTCACCTTCAGCTGCATCAACTAGTACACAAACATCCAACGCATCATTTTCATAGAACACTTGGTTACGTCCACTATAAGTAAGAATTGCATCATCAAAATTTACAGAAACTTTATCACCAATTAAGTTGTTTTCAGGATTGATTACCTGAACGAAAAGTTCTTTATCTCCTTTTTCGGTTAATTTGTTTGGTGAAAGTGTAAAACAAACTCTTACTTTTTCAGCTTTACTAGCTTTAGTTGAAGAAGATATTTTACCACTATTACGTACACGCACACCTTCTGCCTTGATATTAGCAGCTGTAAGTGCAGAACCTCTTTCTACAATTTCTGCAAGTTGTGCATTTTGTGTTTGTAAAGAATCTGAAAATATGATTCTTTTATTCAACGCTACAGAAGTACTATCAAGATCTGTTGCCAACTGGGTATTTGCCGTTGTCAAACTATCTGCAAGCTTAAATAATCTTTCACGCTCTTTTTTAAGTTTACCAACTTCTCTTCTATATCTTGAAATTAATGCAAGATTAGCATCGTTGTCTTTTACACTATCTAATAGAACTACAATACGTTCTTTAGCTTTAAGTAAATGGTCATCCATTACTTCATTAAGAGCGATAGCATTATCATACTTTGTAATTAATTCTCCTAATTCGCTTTCAATAAGATCCTTTTCTTGTTGCAAAATTGCTTTATTTTGCTTCTCTTCGTTGTAAAACTTATACGTAAAAATCCCTAGAATAAGCAACAGTGCTCCTAGAACACCGATAAGAATTTTAAGGGTCAAGTTATTGTTTTGAGTTGTCATAATAAATATATTTCTAATTTTTGATGGTTATTTTCAATCGCTAAATTAATAATTAATGTTAATCCCCCTAATAAAATGCTAAGAGACTTAGCTTATTTATTCTATCCTATATATTGTGCTGCCTGTGATGGCCCACTACATAAAAACGAAAGATTGCTGTGTACTTCTTGTCGACACGAACTCCCTTTAGGCAATTTCCATAACGTAAACGCAAAAAAAATTGAAAAAGTATTTTATGGGCGTGTCAAAATTGAAAATGCGACCTCTTTATTTGTATTTCAGAAAGATGGTTTAGTGCAAAATTTGATTCATAACCTTAAGTTTAGAGGAAGAGAAGAAATTGGAAGAGAGTTGGGAAAGTGGCTAGGAGAGGAAATATCACAAAATTCTGATTATCAATATATTGATGTTGTTGTTCCTGTTCCATTACATAAAAAAAGACTTCGAGAAAGAGGATATAATCAAGTTGAGAAATTTGGGATTGAAATTGCTGAGCTATTAAATGCAAAATATATTGATTCTGTACTTAAAAAAAATTCACATAATAAGAAACAATCCAAGCGAGAAAGGAACAATAGATGGATTAATACGTCTGAAACATTTGGCATTCAAAATGAGTCTTTACTTGAAAACAAACATGTATTACTAGTGGATGATATTATTACAACCGGTGCTACTATTGAGGCATGTGTAAATGCATTGAAAGCTATTCCTGGAATTAAAATAAGTATTGCAGCAATGGCAATAGCAGAATAGTTTTTTAGTTTTTATAATATAGTTGTTTCTTTGCGTCTTAAATTATCATGGAAATATGAACAAAAAATTAAATACGTTATTGTTTGCCGTTGCATTACTTACCATTGTGGTTAGTTGTGCAAAAAAAGGATCAATAACCGGTGGGGAGAAAGATGAAACACCACCAGTTTTTGTAAAGGCTTTTCCGCCTAATTTCTCTACAAATTTTAATAAAGATGAAATTCGTATTTACTTTGATGAATATATAAAGCTTAAGGACGCCCAAAAGCAAATTATCATATCTCCTCCTATGGATCCTAAACCAACAATAACACCATTAGGAGGTGCTGGCAAATTTATTAAAATTAAATTTCTAGATACTTTGCTACAAAACACAACATATAGCATTAATTTTGGCGAAAGTGTAGAGGATAATAATGAGGGTAATTCTTATCCTTTTTTTAGATATGTTTTTTCAACAGGTGATTTTCTTGATTCTTTACATGTAAAAGGTACTGTTGCTAGTGCAATCAAAAAGAAAATAGAGCCTAATATTACCATTGCCCTTTATGAGGTAGATGAAAACTATTCTGACTCATTAGTATTCAACACAGTTCCTAGATATATTACCAATACATTAGATAGTACTGCCTTTGATTTTTACAATCTGAAAAAAGGAAAATATAAACTCATCGCCTTAAAAGACGCCGCTTCTAACTATATCTATGAACCAAGACAAGACAAAATAGGTTTTTATGACGAAATCATTACACTTCCTGAAGACACGACCAAAGTCTTTAATATTAAAATATTTAAAGAAGTTTTTGATTTTAAAGCACTGTTACCAAAACAAGTTTCAAAAAATGAGTTTATTTTTCCTTATGAAGGCGAAAGGGATAGTATGAAAATCAAGCTACTAAGTGATGTACCTGATGATTTTGTATCTCGAATACTACCCGATAAGGAAAAAGACAGCCTACATTATTGGTTCAAACCATTTTTTGAATCGGATTCTTTAATTTTTGAAGTTTCTAACTCTAAAAATTATATTGACACCCTTACCCCAAGAATAAAAGATCAATACAAGGATTCTCTAAAGCTCTCATCAAAGTTTGGATCATCTCTACCACTTAATGAAAATTTCGTCTTATTAGCAACTACTCCTTTAGATAGTATTAATGAAAAATTGATCACTCTTACAGATAAGGATACTTTAGCAGTTCCTTTCTCTGTTGATTTAGACAGAAAGATAAATGAAGCAGAACTTGTTTTTGAAAAAACAGAGGACAATAGATACACTTTGCAAATTTTACCAGAGGCAATTAAGGATTTTGTTGGCAATGTTAATGACACAATAGACGTAAGGTTTAGAACAAAAAAATTAGCAGATTACGGTACAATTTTCCTAACACTTCAAAACGTAAAACAATACCCTGTTTTAGTGCAGATAACTAATGAAAAAGAAGAAGTAATCTCAGAAAAAATTGCCAAAAATGAAGACATGATTCCTTTTGAATATCTTGATCCGGGTAAATATTTTATACGGGTAATTTTAGACACCAATGGTAATGGTAAGTGGGATACCGGTAATTTCTTAAAAGGAATACAACCAGAAGAAGTTAAATATTTTCCAGAAGTAATTGACTTAAGGCCTAACTGGGAACTGAAACAAACCTTTATCCTAGAGTAGTTTGAAATTATCTCTATCATTAAGAAAGGACAGCTTCGTTCTTACTTCATGAATATGTGATTTATGCAATGTTGCGTAAATAATTGTTTCTTTTTCGATTGGATTTTCGTCTAAGAGAGAATTTCCCAAAACATCGTAGACAGCCGAGTGACCATTGTATTGGTAACCTTTACCATCCAAACCAATACGGTTTGCACCAATGCAATAACACATATTCTCTATGGCCCTGGCTTGCAATAACGTATCCCAAGCATTAATTCTTGGTTTTGGCCAACTTGCCACATACAAAAGCACATCATACCCTGAAGTATTTCTTGCCCATACCGGAAACCTAAGATCATAGCATATTTGAGGTTTGATTTTCCAGCCTAAATATTCAATAATCACTTCTTCTTGTCCCGCAGTAAACACCTCTTCTTCTTTAGCCAAAGTAAATAATTGATGTTTATTATAGGTTTGGCAGACACCACTAGGTAACATAAAAATTAATCGATTATAATACCTGTTATCTTCTTCTATTATAACACTACCTGTGATTGCACAATTCTTTTCTTTTGCCATTACCGTAAGCCATTGCACCGTATCTCCATTCATAGTTTCAGCTACTTCGTCAGCATTCATAGTAAACCCTGTATTAAACATCTCTGGCAAAACAATAATGTCTACTTTTTTCGAAATGGCTCTTATTTTTTCAGAAAAAGAATTACGATTTTCTATGGGATTCTCCCAAACCAAATCAGCCTGAATTAATGCAATGTTTAAAGTTTCTTTCATAGGTTAAAAATAGTAAAATCGATTCATTATAAATTACCTTATTATTACTTTGAATATTTCTCTATGATCAAATTTAAATCTTTCTCTTCTTCCAGGTATATTGGAAAATGAAAGTCGTCTAATTTTTTTAAAGTCTTTAACAATGTGACCTGTTCATCAGTAGTTAAAGAACCACTAACCATTTTTGCCGCTTTATGAGCTTCAGTGTATGCCTTAATAACATTCTCTTCGCCATTTTTGGTTAATCGCAATAGTTTACTTCTTTTGTCATCTGGATTAGGAAATTGTTCTATAATCTCATTTTTCAGTAGCCTTTTAATGACCTCCATACCAGAAGACTTATCATAGGCCATTTTTCTGATTAAATCTGTTTTTCCTATCGAACCTGATCTATGAAGTATTGCTGTAAAAGCAAAATCCATATCAGTAGCAAATGGCAAATCAATCAAGGCGGATTTAATGTATGTATTAGAATATCTACTCATCCTACCAATATATGCCGCTAACTCAGCTTCGATACTATGACCTGTTATTTCATATTCTTCTACCGAAATAGTTTCATCTACACGTTTATAGAGCCAACTTGCAAATGATTTTATAGTGATATCCCTATCCATTCTATCGCTTACAAACGCTCCTGTAAGATCGATTAATTGCTTTATTAACTCATATATTTTCATTAAAAGCTATTTTTTAACACTAAATTAAAACAATTTATTATTATATAATACTTTTTTGTTTAATATTTGCGATTTATATTTAAACAAAATATCTCTAAATCATTAAAAACCTATAATTATGAATGTCAAAAATACTGTTTTAGTACTTTCTTTGCTATTAGTATCCAATATCTATGCGCAGGTATATGGAGAATTATCAGGAAACGTAATTGACCAAACCGGCCAGCCTGTTTTAGGGGCCTCTGTTTTTCTTGAAGGCGAAGAAAAAGGAGCGCAAACAGATTTTGATGGCGACTATCGTATCGAAAACATTACCCCGGGATCCTATAATTTGATTGTTAGCTATGTCGGGTTTGAAACACAGACCAAATTTAACGTAATTGTAAAATCAAAAGGAACATTACCTAGTAATTTTATACTAAAGGAATCTACAGAGGCTCTGGATGAAGTTGTCATTAGTAATGCAAACAAGATTAGTAGGCCCAAAGAAACTCCGTTATCCACACAATCCTTATCGGCGGTAGAAATTGCTACCTACCCAGGAAGTAATAATGATGTGGTACAAGTTGCCCAAACACTTCCTGGGGTTTCTCCATCTATTGGTGGTTTTCGTAACGATTTGATCATACGTGGTGGTGCACCCAACGAAACTGTTTATTATCTAGATGGCATGGAAGTGCCAAATATCAATCATTTCAGTACTCAAGGAAGTGCTGGTGGCCCCGTAGGACTTATTAATGTATCATTTATTGATAATGTAACCTTATCTACCTCAGCCTTTGGTGCACAATATGACAATCCTCTTTCGGGAGTATTGCAGTTCAGTCAACGCACAGGAAATAACAGAGATCTTAGTGGCAATTTTCGTGTAAGCGCCAGTGAAGCAGCACTTACAATGGAAGGTCCACTTTTTAAGGGTGCAAACGAAGAAGCAAAAACTACTTTTTTAGTGTCTGCAAGACGCAGTTATCTTCAATTTTTATTTGAAGTGATCGGGCTTCCATTCAGACCCAATTACTGGGACTACCAATATAAAATAAATCATAAGATCGATACATACAATGAACTTAATTTTATAGGCTTAGGATCTATTGACGATTTCTCGGTAGAAGCTCCCGATGATTTTGATGCAGAACAACAGGCTCAATTAGAACAGGCTCCTTTCATAAATCAACGCACTAATGCTATCGGTTTATCTTGGAAAAATCGTTTTAAAGATGGATCTGGATTTATGGAAACTACAATAAGTAATAATACATTGGTTAATGAATTTACAAGGTATGAAGATCCAGAAAATGAAACTGGAGTTATTTTTAGTAATGATGCCACAGAGTCTGAAACCAAACTACGGTATCAACTCACAAAATTCTTTGGGGGCTGGAAACTTGCAACAGGATTTAATGCACAATATTCTGACTACAGCAATGAAACAGTTAACCTCACCGACAATAATATTTTTAATACAGAAATCGATTTCTTTAAATATGGGCTATTCGCCAACATGACTAATTCATTTTTTAATGATAGACTAGATGTTTCTTTTGGCTTCAGGATAGATGATGACAGTTTTACAGAAGAAGACAATCTACTTTCTACATTCTCTCCTCGATTCTCTCTCTCATATGAATTTAAAGAAAACTGGAGATTAAATGGATCTGTAGGAAGATATTATAAATTACCTCCCTATACTATTTTAGGCTTTAGAAACAACAACAATGTTCTGGTAAATCAAGACGTAGAATACACAGTAAGTGATCATTACGTTTTAGGGCTTCAACATTATTTTGGGCCGTCATCAAGTATTTCTTTAGAAGGTTTTTACAAGCGTTATGATGATTATCCGGTTTCTGTACTAGATGGTGTATCACTTGCAAATAAGGGAGCCGATTTTGAAGTATTAGGAAGTGAAGATGTAGCCACCGTAGGTCGAGGGAGAAGTTACGGGACAGAACTTCAGTTTCAACAAAAACTTTCTAATAATTTCTACGGGATATTTGCATACACCTGGTTTTATAGTGAATTTACTGGTTTTGACCGTGATGCCTATCTGCCTTCTGTATGGGATAGCCGTCATCTCATTTCATTTACGGGGGGGTATAAATTAAAGAAAAACTGGGAGGTAAGCGCACGATATCGTTTTGCAGGAAATACTCCTTTTGTTCCTACTGATCTTGATGCAACTTTAGCCAATTATCCAGAAGTGGTCTTGGATTATGGTCGTTTAGGCGAAGAAAAGCTAGATACATTTAGTCAGCTTGATTTGCGAATTGACAAGAAATGGAACTTTGAAAAGTTATCACTAAATGTGTTTATTGAGGCTCAAAATATCCTAGGACAGGAAACTCCAGAACCCACTCAATACGGACTTAGTAGAGATGCAAATGGAACTGTTTTACAACCCAGAAGCTTAACCGCTATAGAAACAGAAACAGGTCAAATTATACCAAGTATCGGATTGGTAATTGATTTTTAAAATTATCCTATTACTAGCCCAAGTTCATAAAAAGAGATATTATAACAACTCATTAAATCTATCTGGCCCTAGAATTATTCTAGGGCATTTTAGTGTCATTTTTAATGATTTTGTGGTAAAAACCACACGGTCTTGTTAAAAAATCACATTTACATAACAATTATTTCATATCGTAATCCAAATTGGGGGTTCTTTTTTCAATAAAATCCTTATTTTCGCAGACCTAATAGAAAGAACGATCAAATGAGCACGAAGTTTCCTGAATATAAAGGACTTGACTTACCAAAAGTAGCTGACGAAATACTAGATTTCTGGAAGCAAAATAACATCTTTGAAAAAAGTGTTACTGAGCGTGATGGAGCTGAACCATATGTCTTTTTTGAAGGGCCTCCTTCAGCAAATGGATTACCCGGTATTCACCATGTAATGGCTCGTGCTATAAAGGATATTTTTTGTCGTTATAAAACCCAAAAAGGATACCAGGTAAAACGTAAAGCCGGATGGGATACCCATGGACTTCCTGTAGAGCTTGGGGTTGAAAAGGAATTAGGGATTACCAAAGAAGATATCGGTAAAAAAATTACCGTAGAAGAATATAACGAAGCTTGTAAGAAAGCCGTGATGCGTTATACAGATATCTGGAACGACCTTACTCAAAAAATAGGATACTGGGTAGATATGGATGATCCATACATCACCTACAAATCCAAATACATGGAGAGTGTATGGTGGCTACTTGCACAAATCTATAAAAAAGGATTGCTATACAAAGGTTATACTATTCAGCCATATTCTCCAAAGGCCGGTACAGGATTAAGTTCTCACGAACTTAATCAACCGGGAACATACCAGGATGTTACAGACACCACTGTGGTTGCTCAATTTAAAGCCAAAGAAGATACTTTACCTTCATTCTTACAAAATACAGAAGGTGCTATTTATTTCTTGGCCTGGACGACTACACCTTGGACACTTCCATCTAATACCGCATTAACCGTTGGACCTAAGATAGATTATGTCTTAGTAAAAACATTCAATCAATATACTTTTGAACCTACTAACGTAATTCTTGCAAAAAACCTGGTAGGAAAACAGTTTTCAGGAAAGTTTGCAAAAGTAGAAACTGAAGAAGAAGTTAATTCTTTCAAAGAAGGAGATAAAAAAGTACCTTTTTATATTCTTAAAGAATTTAAAGGAAAAGATCTTGTAGATATACGCTATGAACAGTTAATGGATTTTGTTCAACCATATCATAACCCGGAAAATGCGTTTAGAGTAATTTCTGGTGATTTTGTAACTACTGAAGATGGAACAGGTATCGTTCATACAGCACCTACATTTGGTGCAGATGATGCCATGGTGGCAAAACAAGCTACTCCAGAAGTACCTGCTCTATTGGTAAAGGACGACAATGATAATCTAGTGCCATTGGTAGATTTGCAAGGTAAATTCACAAAACATATGGGTGAATTTGCAGGGAAATATGTTAAGAATGAATATTATGATGACGGCACAGCTCCAGAAAAATCTGTAGATGTAGAAATCGCTATCAAACTTAAAATAGAAAACAAAGCTTTTAAGGTCGAAAAATATGTGCACAGCTACCCTAACTGTTGGCGTACAGACAAACCTGTACTTTATTACCCATTAGATTCCTGGTTTATTAAAGTTACCGATTTTAAAGATCGTATGCACGAACTTAATCTGGGTATTAACTGGAAACCTAAAGCTACCGGTGAAGGGCGTTTTGGAAACTGGCTTGCCAATGCAAACGACTGGAACCTATCGAGATCACGTTTTTGGGGTATTCCTCTTCCTATTTGGAGAACAGAAGATGGTAAAGAAGAGCTAATTATTGGTTCTGTAGAAGAATTAAAAACAGAAATGGCAAAAGCTGTAGAAGCTGGTGTTCTTGAATCTGATGTATTCTCCGATTTTGTTGTTGGCGATATGAGCGAGGATAATTATGATAAAGTAGATCTACATAAAAATGTAGTCGATAAAATTACATTGGTTTCTCCTTCTGGGAAGCCTATGAAACGTGAGAGTGATCTAATCGATGTATGGTTTGACTCTGGATCAATGCCTTATGCACAATGGCATTATCCTTTCGAAAATAAAGAAAAAGTAGAATCTGGTGATGGTAAAGCAGATTTTATTGCAGAAGGTGTAGATCAAACTCGAGGATGGTTTTATACCCTACATGCAATTGCAACCGTGATCTTTGATGATGTAGCCTATAAAAATGTTGTCTCCAATGGCTTGGTACTTGATAAAAATGGACAGAAGATGTCAAAGAGGCTTGGTAATGCGGCTGATCCATTCGAAACTTTAAAAGCCTATGGGCCAGATGCCACTCGTTGGTATATGATTAGTAATGCTAACCCTTGGGATAATTTAAAATTTGATATTGAAGGAATTGCCGAAGTGCGCCGTAAGTTTTTTGGTACGCTTTATAATACATATTCATTCTTTACTTTATACTCTAATATCGACAATTTTACATATTCTGAAGCAGATATCCCACTGGCAGAACGACCAGAAATTGATCGATGGATCCTTAGTGAATTACATACATTGATCAAAAATGTTGATGAGTATTATAATGATTACGAACCAACAAAGGCTACTAGAGCAATCTCTTACTTTGTTCAGGAAAATCTTAGTAATTGGTTTGTAAGATTAAGCAGAAGAAGATATTGGAAGGGTGACTACCAACAAGATAAGATTTCTGCATATCAAACATTATACACTTGTATGCTTACAGTAGCCAAACTTGGAGCTGCCGTAGCACCATTTTTTATGGATAGACTGTATAAGGATCTGGTTGCTGGGACGAAGAAAGAAAGTTTTGAAAGCGTGCATCTTTCCAATTTCCCGAAGTATGATAATGCTTTTGTCGATAAAGGATTAGAACACAAGATGCAAAAGGCGCAAACCATTTCTTCTTTGGTACTTTCATTACGCCAAAAAGAAAAGATTAAGGTTCGTCAACCACTGCAACGTATCATGATCCCGGTACTAAATGAAGCAGAGAAAAATGAAATTAATGACATTGCCGATCTTATAAAAAGTGAGGTAAATGTTAAAGAAATCGAGCTTATTGATGATGCATCTGGTATATTGGTAAAGCAAATCAAGCCTAATTTTAAATCTCTAGGCCCACGCTTTGGGAAAGATATGAAGTTGATAGCCAATAAGATACAAACATTCGATCAAGAAACCATAAAAATTCTTGAACAAACGGGCAGTTTTGATGTAGAAATTAATGATAAAATTATTACATTAGGTACCGATGATGTAGAAATTAGTTCTCAAGATATAGAGGGCTGGTTAGTTGCAAATTCTGGCACTTTAACCGTAGCACTGGATGTAACAATAAGTCCAGAACTTAAAAAAGAAGGGATCGCCAGAGAGCTTGTTAATCGTATTCAAAATATTCGTAAGGATAGTGGATTCGAGGTGACTGATAAAATAGAAATTGTTTTTGAAGAGAATAAGACTATTAAAGAGGCTGTTGCAACTAATGAGGTATACATCAAAAATGAAACCTTAACCGAATCAATTGAGTTTTCAACCAATGTAATAAATGGTACAGAAATTGCGTTTGATGAGATTGCAACCCAATTGATAATAAAAAAACATTAAGAATATGGCAGAAGATGTAAAAGTAAGGTACAGCGATGCAGACTTAGAAAAGTTCAGAGGGATTATCGTTGAAAAAATGGAAAAGGCACAGAAGGATTTGGAATTACTTCAAAGTGCATACAAGAATGACGGAAATAATGGAACAGATGACACCTCGCCTACATTCAAAGCATTTGAAGAAGGCAGTGAAACTATGTCCAAGGAAGCAAATACGCAACTTGCTATAAGGCAAGAGAAATTTGTGCGTGATCTAAAAAATGCATTATTACGTATAGAAAACAAAACATATGGTATTTGTCGTGTAACAGGTAAATTAATTAATCCAGAGCGATTAAAATTAGTTCCTCATGCCACATTAAGTATTGAGGCCAAGAACATGCAGAGCTAATAAAATACTAAGATGTTAAATTATTAAAGTGCTTTCTATTAATTTAGAAAGCACTTTTTTTTATTTATAAATGTAACCTTTTTCAAAAAATAAGGTATTAATATTAGAAACCAACCAAAAGAGTAACATCTTGAAGAATTTAACAGACGAAGAATTAATGATTCTGGTATCCAACGGAAATTTAGATATGATGAGTATCCTATTTGAAAGGTATCATGTAAAAATCTTTAATTTTTTATTGAAAATGACACGAGACCGAGACATAAGCCAGGATATAACTCAGGAAGTTTTTTATAAAGCTATTAAATATAGAGCCTCATATAAAAATGGGAAGTTTTCATCCTGGATTTACACCATTGCAAGAAATGTGTTTTCAGATCATTATCAGGCTCAAAAAAACAAAGAGCAACGATTAGACAGTATAGAGTATAAAATCAAAGATCAAGAAACTGACTTTATTGAAAATAATGAAACCACAGAGCAATTAAACCAGGCATTGAACCAGCTAAATAAAGGAGATAAAGAACTAGTTATCATGAATCGCTATCAAGGAATTAAATATCAGGAGATTGCAGAGATTACGGGCTCAACTGCCGGAGCCGTAAAAACAAAAGTGCACCGGGCGATACATAAATTAAAAGATTATTATTTACAAAACATATAGCTATTATGAACTGTAATGAAATAGAAGGGCAACTGATCGATTTTATAGACCATAATTTAGATCAGGCGACACATCAAAAAATTGAAGAGCACTTAAAAGATTGTAAGAGTTGCAGTAGTACTTTGCATGAACTTCAAATTGTATTTGAAGCCATGAGTAGCGACCCAAAAAAATTGCCTAACAAAAGTTTACAAACAAACTTTGAAAAAATGTTAGCAAACGAAAAAGAGTTACTTGCCAACTCTAATGTAATATCTATTGGCAAGAAAACAAATGTCTCTTGGAAAACAGCTATACAGATTGCAGCCACTATTGCACTAGTACTCTCTGGATATTTCTTTGGTAAATTTCAAAATAATGAGTTTTTCTCTAAAGAAATAGCAGTATTGAAAAAAGAAAAAACACAAATGAAAGAAGTGATGACCATTTCACTTATAGAAAATGAATCTGCAAGCAAAAGATTACAAGCCGTAAACTACGCAGAAGAATTTGAAAAACCAGGTAACGATATTCTAAAAGCTTTAATAAATAAAATGCATTACGACGATCATATCAATGTGCGACTTGCTGCAGCAGAAGCACTTGCAAAGTTTTCGGATTCAGAGATGGTACGTAAAGCATTAATACATGCAATGGATTTAGAAAAAGATCCCGGTATGCAAATCGAATTAATTCAAATATTAGTTTCTATTGAGGAAAAGCGCGCGGTTCCCTCTATGGAAAAGTTACTTCAAAAAGAAGAAACACCAGACTATGTAAAAGATCAAGTAAAGATTGGTCTACCTAATTTAATTTAAAAATCAAAAAACGAATAATCATGAAAAAAATAGCAATAGCACTACTTTTTCTAATATCAATTGGAAATCTAAAAGCGCAAGATTATACAAAATCCCTGCAAGGGATCAAAAAAGTAAAGATCTCTTCGGCATCTGGGGTAGATATAAAGACACACAATAAAAATGAACTTGTCATTATAGGAAATGATCGTAAAACACCTGAAAAAGCAAGAGGATTAAAAGCAGTCTATGCAGGCGGAAGCGATAATACCGGTATAGGTGTTTATGTAGATAAAGATGGAGAAGCTCTTGTGATTAGGAACCTAAAAAATATGCACAGCAAAGTTTTAGAAATTTACCTTCCTGGTACCATTAATATTACCGTAGAAAAGAGTAACCTAGGAGGTGTTGCCATTGAAGGATTCTCATCAGAAATTGAAGCGATAACGAATGTAGGAAGTATTACCCTAAGGGACGTAACAGGTCCGGTTGTTGCAAAAACGGCAACAGGAGAGATTAATATCGTATTTAACAAAGTAAGTCAAAGCTCTCCTATATCACTTATTTCTGCAACAGGAGCAATAGATGTAAGCCTGCCCTCTAGTACTCCTGCTAATTTAGAATTAAAAACTGCAATGGGAGAGATTTATACTGATTTTGATATCAAATTTCCCGTTAAGGATAATGATATGAAATTAATTGCTGGTAAAAGAGCTATTAATACCGCAATAAATAATGGCGGGGTAGACATTAGTCTAAGATCATCTACAGGAAATATTTACCTGAGAAAGAAATAAAGAGGTCAATCAATTAATCAAAAACGAACAACATGAAAAATTTAGTAATCCTTACCATGCTGTGCTTTGTTTCATTACAAATACAAGCACAAAAAGTAATCGAGAAACAACTTAACACTTCAACAAAAGAAGTTAAAGTAGAATTCAAATTCGCAGAAGATATTAAGATAAAGACTTGGGACAAAAGTGAAGTATATCTAAAAGCAGAGGTTAGTGTAAACGCAGGAGAATTTGATGATTACTTTGACCTAAAAATAGATAACTCTTCTACCGTTCTGGATATAAAATCAAGTTATGGGGATTTATTTGATAAATGGAAGAAAGAACGTGGTTCTAACCGCAATAACAACTGGGGCCCATGCAATAACCTGGATATTGATGCTAATTACACACTTTATCTTCCCAAAAACTATAGGTTACGAGTAAAAAGTATATCTGGTAACGTTCAATCCGAAAACTATCAAGGAGAATTAATCGTAGATATTATAAGTGGAAATATTGATATCAAAAACTATAGCGGAGACCTCAATCTTAAAACAATAAGTGGTGATATTGACATTAATGTTGCAAAATCAAGATTAAAAGCAGAGACTATTTCAGGAATGATTTACTCTGATAAAGATATGAATTTTGATCACGGCAAAAACCGAATAGTTGGCAGTAAAGTAAGCGGGACTTTTGGAGGTGTAAAAAGCCAATTAAACCTTAAAACTATTAGTGGAAGTATTTTTATACGAAAGCAATAATACTTAATATATCACTAAAAAGAAATTAACCACCCTGTTACCTAAGGGCGGTTAATTTCTTTTTTACGGCCTTATTCTTTATCTCACAGTCAATAAGCAGTCACATAAGTGTTTGTAAAACAAAATAAAATACTATTTTTGTCCGTCGCTTTTAGCACCTACAAACTGATACGTTTATGTCCTTAAAGAAATCTATTTTAATTATAATTTTAGTATTACTGATTGATCAAATCACTAAGATTTATATCAAAACTCATTTCAATCTTCATGAAGAAGTAAATGTATTTAGCTGGTTTCGTATTGTATTTGTAGAAAATAAAGGAATGGCATGGGGATTCGAGTTGCCAGGTAGTTATGGAAAACTTGTTCTGACATTGTTTAGATTGGTTGCTATTACCGGGATTGGATATTGGCTTTATGATTCTGTTCGCAAAAACAGTCCCGCTATCCTTACTTTTTGTATTGCTTTAATTTTTGCCGGAGCTTTTGGTAATATTATAGATTCAGTATTTTATGGTATTCTATTTGGTAAGAGTACAAATATTGATGTTGCAAGCTTTTTACCAGAAGGAGGAGGTTACGAAAGTCTATTTTATGGTAAAGTAGTAGATATGATTCAGTTTACCTTTTATGATGATATTTTACCAGAATGGATCCCTTTTTGGGGTGGGCAACATTTTTCTTTTTTTGATCCTGTTTTTAATATTGCAGATTCTGCAATAAGCATTGGGGTGTTCTTATTGATAGTTTTTTACAAAAAGGCTTTTCCAAAACACGAAGAAATATAATTAATACGCTGTACCTAAACTAATATTCTCTCGAAATCATTAAGCTTAATTGGTTTAGCTAAGTAATCTGAAACAACGTCGATTGATTTTGCGCGTTCAATATCTCGTGAGTCTATAGAAGAACTCACCACATAAAGATCAATATTTTCACTAATCTTATTTCGAATTTTTGAAAATTCTTTCAAAAATTCCCATCCATCCATTATCGGCATATTAATATCAAGAAAAATAACCTGCGGCACTTCCTCTTCCTTATTGTCTTCAACAAAATTTACAAAAAACTCTAATGCTTCTTTGCCATTATTAAATACTAAAACTGACTTAGATAGTCTTCTAAGCTCTATAATTTTACTAACTAGATTAATGTAAATATTGTCATCATCAATGATGCAAACGGTTTCTATATTTTGGGGCATATTAGGGGTAAAAAATTATAAGTATCCAATATAGAATAAAGTATCCTTGAATGCAAGAAATGTTAATTAATTCTTAAAATAATGTGTTTCTAAGGGTGTCACGCAAAGATCTAGTTGGATATCTGTATCAATTACACTTCCTATTTCTTTTTCTGGTTCAAAAAATGAAAGACCAACTTTTATTGTTTCGGGCTTACATTTTGCTAAAAATTTATCATAGAAGCCTTTTCCGTACCCTACCCGATTCCCATATTGATCAAAAGCAAGAAGTGGTATAAAAACTACATCTATCTTTTCTTCTGGGATTGATATCCCATCCGTTGGTTCTGGTATCCCCCATAAGTTTAGTTTAAGTACTGTATTATCAGTAAGCAAAATATGTTCAAGAGAATTATCTTCAAAATTACTTTTAGGTACAATTACATTTTTATCTTTCCCTTGAAGAATGTGCAAGATAAATTCTGTATTAATCTCTTTATGTTTTAAAATTGGGAGAAAAATATGATAATACGATTTTTCCCATAGCGGTAATTGAAGTAACCGATTGGCAATATCCATACTCATATCTTCGATTTCCTGATTACTTAACTCAGATCTTAATACTTTGTATTTATCACGTAGTTCCTTTTTATTCATCTACCAAATCTCTAGTTATCCTAAATATAGCGTCGCCTTTATATACAATTGGTGATTCATTTACATTAATAATATATCCTTCATAATTAGACTTGACCTCATGTCTCATTTTGCCATAAGGGTCGGTTATTGTTGCTAGAACCTCTCCTTTGGCAACATGTTTACCAATCGGTATTTTAATATGAAGCAACCCACTATATTTGGCTCGCATCCAAATACTCTTTTGTATAATTATACTCTTGGTGTCCTGAAGAGGAGCCTCAAAATCAGTATGCAACATATCAAGATGTTTAAGTATGCGCATAGTGCCCTGCACTCCTTCTTTGGCTATTTCTTTACTACTATTTTGAGATTTCCCTCCCTCAAACAACAATATGTCTTTCCCTTTTTTGGCGCAAGTAGCACGATAGGAGCCATCTAAATTTTTTGATAAAAGTGTAAACGGTGCATTAAATACTTTTGCTAAGGCTACTAATTTTTCATTCTTAGGGTCAACTCTTATATGAGGAGCATTAAACCTACTAGCTCCTCCTGTATGAAAATCTAAACAAAAATCTGCAGCT
The DNA here is from genome assembly GCA_947500545.1 of uncultured Aquimarina sp. Taxonomy (GTDB): domain Bacteria; phylum Bacteroidota; class Bacteroidia; order Flavobacteriales; family Flavobacteriaceae; genus Aquimarina. The sequence goes on from CANMSO010000003.1 coordinate 68,860, forward strand.
GGTAAAATGTCATTTATAAACTGATATGCAAAGCGACTAGCTAATGAACCATTTTTGGTTCCTGGAAAAACTCTGTTTAGATCACGCCCATCAGGAAAAAAGCGATCCATATTTAAAAACCCAAACACATTAAGTACGGGAATACAAATAACACTTCCCTTTGCAGGTTTATTGATTTTTTTAGCAATAATTTGCCTTACGACTTCTACTCCGTTAATTTCATCACCATGTATACCTGCAGTAATAAGCACCGTTGGACCTGGATTTTTTGATCTTTCAATTATTATAGGTATTTCTACCTTGGTAGAGGTATATAATTTGGCAATATTGAAATTGATCGTTTTACTACATCCCAAAGGGATTTCGTTACCCAGTATATTAAGTATATTTTTCTGTGTATTTTCTATCATAGCTGCTATGCACTTCTTTCAATATAACGAATAATAGCTTTTGCAATATCTTTTCCAGTTGTACTTTCTATTCCTTCTAACCCAGGAGAGGAGTTAACCTCTAAAATAAGTGGCCCGCGATCACTTTGTAACAAATCTACACCGGCAACTCCCATTTTTAGTGCTTTTGCTGCCAATATAGCCGCCTGCTCTTCGTGCCTACTTAGTTTCATTAAGGATGCTGTACCTCCTCTATGCAAATTAGATCTAAATTCTCCCTCCTTACCTTGTCTTTTCATCGCTCCCACTACCTGTCCATCTACCACAAGCACTCTTATATCTGCTCCTTTAGCTTCTTTTATGTATTCTTGCACTATAACTCTGGCCTGCAACCCATTAAAAGCTTCCAATACTGATTCAGCAGCCGTTTTGGTTTCTGCAAGTACAACACCCAATCCTTGGGTACCTTCTAGAAGTTTAATAATTAATGGCGCGCCCCCTACATGAGAGATAACCTCTGAAACATCTTTAGAATAATTAGTAAATACAGTTTTTGGAAGACCTAATCCAGCTTTGGATAAAATCTGCAAACTTCTTAGTTTATCTCTGGATTGCACCAGTGCTTGCGATTTTAGAGTGGTAAATACATTCATCATCTCAAATTGCCTAACAACCGCGGTTCCATAAAAAGTTATAGAGGATCCAATTCTAGGGATCACCGCATCTACATGATCTAATTTCCTACCTCGATAATAAATCTCGGGTTTTTGCCTTTCAATTACAATATCACAATTTAATGGGTCTATTACCTGTACATTATGTTTTCGTTTTATCGCAGCTTGAACAAGCGCATCAGTAGAGTACAAATTTGCACTACGAGACAAAATCTTAATATTCATTACGGCTTTTGATTATATGACTGATTTTCTAATTGAGGGTCAACTAGAAATCTTCCGCTTAAAAATTTACGGCCAATCAATACAGGAAAACGCATGTCATCGCGAGGAGATAAGGTAAGCGTTATTGGATAAGTTTTATCGAACACAGTAATTTGAGTTCTTATTGCAAAACGCATTTCAACTTTTCCATTACTGCTTTTTACAGCTGTAATATCATAATTTTTAAACGTAAATCTTTTGCCATTATACTCGGGATGCGTAGCATCAAGAAAACTACATTGCAAAGTTTGATCAATTTCTCTAATATCAATACAATCAATAGAGGAGGTATACACCCCTGTATCGATTTTGGCATCGATATCTACTAATTCTAAGAGTGGAAAATCCACTTTATCAGTCCGGCCAATTATTTTCTTTTCATTTTCCAAAAAAACAGAATAATCTTATAGAACTACTAAAGTAAGAAAAATCAAGATGTATTATGAGATATCGTATGTTTTTAATGAAGCAATCTCATTTAATTCAGTATTTAACAAAATTTAAACTTTATATATTTATACTTCAATTGAGGTAAACCCTTAACTTTACATTGGAATATGCAAGAAGCCTCATTAGACATACAAATTAAAACACTGCCTACCAGCCCTGGAGTTTACCAGTATTATGACAGGGATGATAAATTACTTTATATAGGCAAAGCCAAAAACCTCAAAAAAAGAGTAGCCTCATATTTCAATAAAAATCATGACAGTTATAAAACCACCGTTCTTGTAAAAAAAATTCGTTCAATACGACATATTGTTGTAGAAACCGAGACTGATGCACTACTCCTTGAGAACAATTTGATCAAAAAACATCAACCAAGGTTTAATGTAATGCTTAAAGATGATAAAACATATCCCTGGATATGCATCAAAAAAGAACGTTTCTCCAGAATTTTCCCTACCCGAAACTTGATTAAGGATGGATCAGAGTATTATGGACCTTACACAAATTTTAAAACCGTAAATACCTTATTAGATCTTATAAAGGGATTGTATCAACTTAGAACATGTAATTATGATTTGTCTCAACAAAAAATAGACAATGGTAAATATAAAGTTTGCCTTGAATATCATTTAGGCAATTGCAAAGGTCCTTGCGAGGGGTTACAGGATGAAAAAGAATACAACGAAAATCTTGATGCTATTCGCCAAATTGTAAAAGGTAATTTTAAGGATTCCCTAAATCGTTTCCGTACTCAAATGGCTGATTATGCAGAAAAAATGGAGTTTGAAGATGCACAAAGAATTAAAGAGAAAATAGATGTGCTCGAAAAATATCAGGCAAAATCAACTGTTGTTAATCCCAAAATAAGTAACGTTGATGTGTTTTCAATCATATCTGATGAATCTTATGGTTACGTTAATTTCCTTCAGATATCATATGGCGCGATTATAAGATCTCACACTACCGAAATCAAGAAAAAACTTGAAGAATCTGATAAAGAGCTTTTGGAGTTAGCGATTATAGAATTGCGCCAAAGATTTGGTTCTAATTCAAAAGAAATATTTGTTCCTTTTCAGGTAGATCTGGGAGAAGGGCTAAAAATTACTGTACCACAATTAGGGGATAAAAAGAAAATCTTAGATTTATCCTTAAGAAATGCCAAGTATTTTAGACAAGAACGTTTCAAGCAAATCAAAATCATCGACCCAGATCGTCATACCAAGAGGTTAATGGCGCAAATGAAAAAAGATTTACGATTACCGCAGGAGCCAATTCATATTGAGTGTTTTGATAATTCTAATATCCAAGGAACAAACCCCGTAGCCGCTTGTGTCGTTTTCAAAAATGGAAAACCCAGCAAAAAAGAGTACCGAAAATTTAATATAAAAACAGTAGAAGGCGCTAATGACTTTGCTTCTATGGAAGAAGTTGTGTACAGAAGGTATAAACGATTAGTAGAGGAAGAAGAACCGCTACCACAACTGGTCATTGTTGATGGTGGAAAAGGACAACTATCTTCTGGTCTAAAAGCTCTCGATGACTTGGGGTTAAGAGGAAAAATAACGATTATTGGTATTGCCAAGAGATTAGAAGAAATCTACTACCCCGGGGATTCTATTCCGCTATATTTAGATAAAAAATCCGAGAGCCTAAAGGTTATTCAGCACCTGCGTAATGAGGCACATCGATTTGGCATCACATTTCATAGACAAAAGCGAAGCAAGGCTGCATTAGAAACAGAACTGGATTTGATACCGGGTATAGGAGAAAAAACAGTAATAGAATTACTAACTCATTTTCGGTCTGTGAAAAGAATTAGTGAAGCACCTAAGGAAGAACTCGCTCAAGTGGTCGGAGATTCACGCGCAACCAAAGTATTTAATTACTATCTTTCTAAAAAAGAGTAAGTGTGGTTATGAATTACATCTTCAGAACTTTTCAAATTAGAGCACTTTTTGTTCTTATGTTTTTTATCTCTGGGGCACATTGGTCTCAGGAAAAAGAAACTTCAGAAACTCATGATTTGCCTACTCAAGAAGATGTAAAAGTGGGGTTGGTTTTAAGTGGTGGTGGTGCAAAAGGGTTAGCACATATCGGTGCATTAAAAGTTATTGAAGATGCAGGGGTGCGAATAGATTACATTGGAGGCACAAGCATGGGAGCTATTGTAGGGGCACTTTACGCTTCTGGATATAAAGCAAAAGAGTTGGATTCGATTTTTAGATCTGTAGATTTCGACGCATTTATTCAAGATCAACTCCCTAGGGACGCCAAAACATTCTATGAACGAGAAGATTCAGAAAAATATGCAATAACTCTTCCTTTTGACAATTTTAAAGTGGGCTTACCCAAAGGGTTATCCAAAGGCCAAAATTTTTACAATCAATTCTCAAGATATACTGCTCATGTAAATGACATTCATGATTTTGATAAGCTGCCAATACCTTTTTTCTGTATGTCTACAAATATCGAAACTGGTGAACAAATACTTTTGGACAAAGGATATTTACCCGAAGCTGTCGCCGCTAGTGGTGCCTTACCTTCTATTTTTAGTCCTATAGAGTTGGACGGAGTTTTAATGACAGACGGCGGGGTTTCCAACAATTATCCTGTAAAAGAAATTAGAGAAAAAGGTGCCGAAATTGTGATAGGGATAGATGTACAAGACAGTTTGCTGCCTGGTGACCAACTTAATTCTGTGACTAATATCCTGTTACAGATTAGTAATTTTAGAACCTATGAGGCAATGAAAAATAAGGTTTCTGAAACGGATATTCATATTAAACCGGCAATTATGGATTTTTCGGTAATGTCATTTGATAAAGCCGATAAAATTATTGCCAGTGGTCAAAAAGCTGCATTTTCTAATTATGAAAAACTTAAACAAATAGCGCAGCGACAAAAACCTTCTCCGCCAAAAGAAAGAATCACTAAAAATTCTGAAAATATATTGGTAAACAGCTTGTCTATTACTGGAAACAAAAGATATACAAGAGCTTATATTCGCGGGAAATTAAAATTGAAAATGCCAAGAGTTACTACTTATGAAAAACTAAATGAAGGGATCAACAACTTATCGGCTACAGGAAATTTTGACCGTGTAAGCCATCGATTAATTGATAAGGATGAAGGTAAAGAACTAGCTCTAAATGTTAAAGAAAGTGAAAACAAAATGCTCTTGCGTTTTGCTTTGCATTATGATGATTTATATCAAACAGCAGCCTTGGTAAATGTTACAAGAAAAAGCTTATTGTTTAATAACGATGTTCTCTCATTAGACGTCGCTCTGGGAGATAATATTCGTTATAACCTAGATTATTATATTGATAAAGGTTTTTACTGGAGCACGGGGTTAAAATACCGGTATACAAATTTTAAAAAAGCAATCGACTTTGATTTTATAGGCCAGTTTGGAGAAATCCCAGATTTGGACATCAACACAATAGACGTAGATTATACTGATTTCAATGCCCAGGTCTATGCAGAAACACTGTTGCACCAAACTTTTTCTGTTGGATTAGGCGCAGAATACAAACGGTTAAGGATTATTTCTGAAACCTTTGGAGAAGATGAGAATCAGATTCCCAGAACTATATTTGACGATAGCGATTATTGGAGTGCTTTGGGGTATTTCAAATTTGACACCTATAACAACAAGTATTTCCCTACCCATGGGTTTTTATTTGAAGGTGATATACACACCTATCTTTTTTCATCTGATTTCACAGAAAGTTTTAATGAATTTTCGATCGCCAAAGCACAATTAGGCTACGCAAGATCACTATCCCAAAATCTATCGATGAATGTAAGCGTAGAGGCCGGAACCAAAATTGGCAATGAATCAATTAACTCTCTCGATTTTCTTCTAGGCGGTTTTGGAGCTAGAACTATTAATAATTTTATTCCTTTTTATGGGTATGATTTTTTAGGGATAACAGGGCAGAGCTTTATAAAAGGATTGGCCACGGTTGATTATAAAATGTTTAAAAACCATCACATTAATGCCTCTGCAAATTTTGCTAATGTTGGCAACAAACTTTTTAGCACAGGAGATTGGTTTCAAGATCCAGAATTTACAGGATATGCATTAGGTTACGGCTTAGAAACCTTTGCAGGCCCGGTACAAATTAAATATTCGTATTCTCCAGAATTGGATGAGAGCAAATGGTTCTTCAGCGTTGGTTTTTGGTTTTAAGAAAATCAGAACCCAAAGAATAGAAATATTTCCGATATTTGTAATATTATGAACTTGTATTGGCAGGATTTACTATTACTATTACATTACCTTATTAAGCGCAACCCTGAATAAGGCTAATTATCTTTTATTTTCTTATTGAAAAGTAATTGTTTATTTCTTAAATTTATAGAATCATGCCTTTTTATCACACCCTAGGGAAAATACCACCCAAACGTCATACCATCTTCAAAAAACCAGATGGCAGTCTTTATTATGAACAATTATTTGGTACAATTGGTTTTGACGGTATGTCAACCAATCTATATCATTGTCAAAGACCCACGCAGGTAAAAGAAGTTAAAGAAAGTTATAGTGTTGCCCCAAAAATTGCGCTTAAAAACAATATCAAATCGTATAGGTTTCACGGTTTTAAAGTAAATCCAGAAAAGGATTATTTAGAAAGCAGAAAAAATGTACTTACTAATAGTGATGTAAGTATTATTTTATCGTCTCCACAAGAATCTACTTCTGATTATTTTTATAAAAATACCGATGCAGATGAGTTGATTTTTGTTCATCGAGGTAGCGGTAAGTTTCGCAGTCACTTGGGTAATCTTGATTTTAAATATGGAGACTACATTATAATCCCCAGAGGAACAATTTATAAACTTGATTTTGACACCAGTGATAACCGTTTGTTTATTGTAGAGTCCAGAAGACCTATTTATACTCCTAAACGATATAGAAACTGGTTTGGGCAATTATTGGAACATTCTCCTTTTTGCGAGCGTGACCTTAGAGCTCCTTATGAATTGGAGACCAATGATGAAAAGGGAGATTTTTTAATAAAAGTAAAAAAGCAGGATGAAATTTTTGATATGACTTATGCAACTCATCCATTTGATGTTGTTGGATATGATGGCTTTAATTTTCCTTATGCTTTTTCGATACATGATTTTGAGCCCATCACCGGTAGAATTCATCAACCACCACCAGTTCACCAAACTTTTGAAACCGATGCTTTTGTAGTTTGCTCTTTTGTACCAAGGCTGTACGATTATCACCCACAAAGTATTCCTGCTCCATACAATCATAGTAATATTGATAGTGATGAAGTATTGTATTATGTAGATGGTGATTTTATGAGCAGAAACGACGTTGATGCGGGCCATATTTCATTACACCCCGCTGGTATTCCTCATGGACCACACCCAGGGGCTGCAGAAAGAAGTATAGGTAAAACCAAAACAGATGAACTTGCTGTAATGGTGGATACTTTTAAACCTTTAATGGTTACCGAAGAAGCTATGAAGATAGCAGACGAAGATTATCATAAATCCTGGTTAGAGTAAATTTATATACAAAATGCTTAACTTCAGAATAGACATTACTCCACATCTTAGAGCCATGTGGTAATTAGAGTTTAAAATTAAACTCTAATATATTTAGAGAGCATATTTTTCTCATTATCTAATTAATAAAATTATACAAAATGTCAACTAATATATCACCTCAGAATTTAGAAAAAGTAAATCCATTAGCCGAAGATTTTCTACCACTTTTAGGAACCGATTATGTAGAACTTTATGTAGGTAATGCCAAGCAAGCGGCCTATTATTATCAAACAGCATGGGGGTTTCAACCTATTGCCTATGCCGGATTAGAAACTGGTCGCAAGGATAGTGTTTCTTATGTATTACAACAAGATAAAATAAGATTAATACTTACTTCTCCACTACAACCAGATGGAGATATTAATAGACATATCAATGCTCACGGTGATGGAGTAAAAGTAGTGGCACTTTGGGTAGACGATGCTACCAAAAGTCATGAAGAAACCGTAAAACGTGGTGCTAAATCATATATGGAACCCAGAGTCGAAGAAGATGAAAATGGTCGTGTTGTGTTTTCTGGAATCCACACATATGGAGAAACAGTACACATTTTTGTAGAACGAAAAGATTATCGCGGAACATTCTTACCTGGATATATGCCATGGAACAAACCTTATAAAACAGAATCTGCCGGTCTTAAATTTATTGACCATATGGTTGGAAACGTAGGCTGGAATGAAATGAATAAATGGTGTGAATTTTATGCTAAAGTCATGGGGTTTGCTCAATTAGTATCTTTTGATGATAAAGATATTTCTACAGAATATACTGCTTTAATGAGTAAAGTAATGAGTAACGGAAATGGTAGAATTAAATTTCCAATAAATGAACCTGCAGAGGGAAGAAAAAAATCTCAGATCGAAGAATATATTGACTTCTATAATGGTGCTGGTGTACAACATATGGCATTAGCAACCGATAATATTATCGAGACAGTTTCAACACTTCAAAAACGGGGAGTAGATTTTCTTACCGTTCCGGCGAGTTACTATGATACTGTTTTAGACAGAGTTGGCGAAATTGATGAAGATCTTGCCCCATTAAAAGAATTAGGAATCTTAATCGATCGGGATGACGAAGGGTATCTGTTACAAATATTCACAAAACCCATATTGGATCGCCCAACGATGTTTTTCGAAATTATCCAGCGTAAAGGAGCACAATCCTTTGGAAAAGGCAATTTTAAGGCTTTATTCGAAGCAATAGAAAGAGAGCAAGAGCAAAGGGGAACTTTATAAAAACAAATTGATATTCAGCACTTTTAATAATTCTCAATTAACTGTGTTAATATCTTGGATATATTAGAATATTGTGATTATTTTTATAAGTTTTTGTTAAAATTCATAATAAAAAAACGTTTTCGATTGATAATTATTCAAAAAAATTACATATTTGCAAATATAAGCGGAGTGGTTACTGCTTATATCTAAAACAATAATTATTCTCATAATTTAAGTTTTTAGTTGGTTAATAAAAGTAAAAGAGAGAGCTGTGGTGGCTCTCTTTTTTGTTTACATTTATATATTTGATAACGTTATTGATTTTTATCTCATTATATTAAATAGTACTTTTGGAATGGATATTGTAATCATGTAATTAATTATATGAACATCAATCAATAACAATACCCTGAACTATGAAAAAGCTTGTTTCATTATTTCTAGTATTACTTGTTGCAATTCCTGCCATTGCACAGGAAAAACATAGTGCATTTGATTCTGGAGAATGGTTTCAATTTAGAATCCATTACGGGATTTTTACCGCAAGTTATGCTACTTTAGAAGTTAAAGATGACACCATAGATAATGTACCAGTTCACCACGTAATTGGTACAGGTAAATCTTCAGGGGTTTTAAGTCTGTTTTTTAAGGTAGAAGATTACTATGAAAGTTACATCGACAAGAAAGAGGTAAAGCCATATCGATTTATTCGAAAAATAAACGAAGGAGGACATACAAAGGATATAGAAATTAATTTTGACCATAGTCAAAATAAAGCACAGGTTTTCAACAAAAAATACAACACAAAAAAAAGCTTTTCTATAAAGTCTAACGTGCAGGATATGATGTCTTCTTTTTATTACCTGCGTAACACTATTGAAACATCTTCATTAAAAGTAGGAGACGAGCAATATGTAAATATGTTTTTTGACAATGAAAATTACCTGTTTAAGTTAAAATTCTTAGGACGAGAGGTAATTAAGACTAAAATGGGTAAAATTGCATGTTTAAAATTCAGACCTTATGTTCAGGCAGAGCGTATTTTTAAAGAAGAAGAAAGTATGACCGTTTGGGTAAGTGATGATGATAACCGTATGCCAGTAAAAATCAAAGCTGATATATTAGTAGGATCTATAGATGCAGATTTACATGCATTTAAAGGCCTTAAACATCCGTTTAAAATTGTAGTAGATTAATGACCGAACCCATAAAACCAGAAATTGCCGAAAAAATAAAGCAATTAGAGAAAAAATTTCAAAACTCGGGGCAAGACCTGGGATCTTATCTAGATGGCTTACTTCACGATCGATATTTAACATATTGGGATTATATACACCTAGACACACTATTAAGTCTGCAAATTCCCAGAACTCATTTTCCTGATGAAGAAATTTTTATTACCTATCATCAGATTACAGAGCTTTATTTTAAGCTAATCATACATGAGCTCAAGCAAATAATTGATGATAAATTACAAACAGCTACATTTTTTACTGAAAAGCTGGACCGCGTAAATCGCTACTTCAGGGTTTTGATTAACTCTTTTGATGTAATGATCAAAGGGATGGATAGAGAGCAGTTTCTTAAATATAGGATGTCTCTTCTTCCTGCAAGTGGGTTTCAATCTGTACAGTATAGACTTATCGAAATTTATGCTACTCCCCTTACTCATCTTGTAAGCAGCAAGGAAAGAGACCAGTTTTCTGAAGAAGATTCTCTAGGCAAAGTATTTGAACATTTATACTGGAAATCTGGTGCTACAGATAGAAAAACGGGAGAAAAAACACTTACCCTTAAACAATTTGAATATCGATACACACCAAGAATGATGCGTATTGCAAAACAAGTTAAAAACAGTACAATCTTTCATAAATACCTAGAACTACCAGAAAAAGAACAAAATAATGTGCACCTTATCGAAGCATTACGTACTTTTGACACCAATGTGAATATTAATTGGTTATTAATGCATATGGGTGCCGCCTTTAGGTATCTCAATAAAGAGAAAGGCGAAGTTTTGGCCACCGGGGGAACAAACTGGAAAAGCTTTTTACCTCCTAGCTTTCAAAGGATTATGTTTTTTCCTAATCTTTGGAGCGAAGAAGAAAAAGAAAACTGGGGTCAGCAATGGGTTGCTCATCAATTTAATACCGAAAAATAAAATAGTCGTCAGTTGAAGCATATAGGTTACTTGCTACTACTTGTGGTAGTATTATTTTCATGTCAGAAAGAAAAAAAAGAAGCAAAAGTTATAACTCCTGAAGTAATTGAGGAAAAAAAAGCGCCTCCGGTTATTAAGGAATTTGGTTATATCCTAAATGATTTTAATGTTGTTAAGGATACGATACGACCTGGAGATAGTTTTGGAGCCATTATGGATACTCATGGCATAAGTAGAGCCAAAGTATTTGAAATTACCAATACCATTAAAGACACCTTCAACGTAGCAAGAATTATGGCAGGAAAACCATATATGCTACTTAAATCAAAAGATACTACAGAACAAGCACAGGTATTTGTTTATCAAAACAATAAAATAGATTACACTGTAATTGATTTTAGAGACAGTATAATTGCCAAAAAACGAAAAAAACCTGTAAAACTTGTAGAAAAAATGGCTTCTGGAGTTATTAACAGTAGTTTGATGCAAACTTTTGATGATCAAGATTTGAATATCCTAGTAGCATATGATATGGCAGATGTATATGCCTGGACCATTGATTTTACAAGACTTCAGGCGGGAGATCGATTTAAGGTAATATATACCGAAAAATTTATTGATGATACCATTCCTGCTGGCATCGATCAAGTCAAGGCTTCTTATTTTGAACACATAGGTAAACCAATTTATGCCTTTAGATTTGAAGACGATTCTATAAATGGCGCAATTGATTATTTTGACGAAGAAGCTAATAACTTGCGTAGAGCGTTTCTTACTGCTCCTGTAAAATTTAGCAGAATTTCTTCCAGATACAATCTTAGACGTAGAATAAAATATTATGGTAACAAAGTAAGACCGCATAGAGGAACTGACTTTGCTGCACCAGTCGGAACACCTATACTAGCTACGGCAGATGGTATCGTAACCAAATCAGAACGTAGAGGCGGTAACGGAAAATATGTAAAAATAAGACATAACGCTACTTATGATACGCAATATTTACATATGAGTAGACAAGCAGTCAAAGTAGGAGAATTTGTAAGACAAGGAGATGTGATAGGGTATATTGGCATGACAGGTAATACCGCAGGACCTCATGTTTGCTATAGATTCTGGAAAAACGGAAGAGAAGTTGATCCATTTAAACAAGAGCTTCCAGCATCAAAACCATTGTCTGATAGTCTCCGTCCAAAGTTTTTCAACTACATAGAACCCATAAAAACCACATTAGATAGTATTCAATTTAAACCACAAGAAATTTTATAAAATGGCATTACCAACTATTAACCCTACCACCACAAAAGCATGGGAAGCATTAAAATCCCATTATGAGAATATAAAAAATACACATCTAAAAGAACTCTTTGCTCAAGATCCTTCTCGTGCAGATCTTTTTTCTATAGCCTGGAAAGATTTTTATATTGATTATTCTAAAAACAGAATAGATCAAACCACAAAAAATCTATTACTAGAGCTAGCTAAAGAGGTAAAGCTTGATCAAGCCATAAAACAGTATTTTGAAGGAGATGTAATTAACGAAACAGAAGAACGAGCAGTACTGCATACCGCACTACGAGTTCCATCTAGTAACAATATACAAGTTGATGGCAAAAACGTCATTCCTGAAGTTAATGCGGTAAAAGAAAAAATAAAAAAATTCAGTAATCAGGTGATTTCTGGTGATCTAAAAGGATATACCGGTAAAGCCTTTACTGATATTGTTAATATAGGTATTGGTGGGTCCGACCTTGGGCCAGCTATGATAACTGAATCATTAGAGTTTTACAAGAATCATCTTAAGGTTCATTTTATATCTAATGTAGACGGAGATCATGTACACCAAAAGTTGAAGGGACTTGATCCTGAGACCACTTTATTTGTTGTAGTTTCTAAAACATTCTCTACTCAGGAAACATTATCTAATGCCACCACTGCAAGAAACTGGTTCACAAAACATGCTCCAAAAGATGCTGTAAGCAAACACTTTGTAGCAGTATCTAGTAATATTCCTAATGTCACCAATTTTGGAATCGCCGAAGAAAACATTTTCCCGCTATGGGATTGGGTAGGCGGTCGTTTTTCACTTTGGAGTGCCGTTGGTTTATCTATTAGTCTTTCTGTAGGATACGATAGTTTTGAAGAACTATTAGAAGGAGCTCATGAGATGGATGAACATTTCAAAACCACCGCTTTTGAAGACAATATACCTGTGATCCTAGGGATGCTAAGTGTTTGGTATAATAATTTCTTTAATGCCGAAAGTGAAGCTATTATCCCTTATTCTCAATATTTACATAGACTACCAGCTTATCTACAACAAGGAATTATGGAAAGTAATGGTAAGAGCGTAGATCGTAATGGTAATCCAGTTGATTATCAAACCGGGACTATTATCTGGGGAGAGCCAGGCACTAATGCTCAGCACGCTTTTTTCCAATTAATTCACCAGGGAACCAAATTGATTCCTGCAGAATTTATTGGGTTTAAAAATTCACTATTTAATGATCAGGATCATCAAGACAAATTAATGGCCAATTTCTTTGCGCAAACTGAAGCCTTAATGAATGGTAAAACCGAAGCTGAAGTACTCGAGGAACTTAGCTCAAAAAAACTATCTGAAGAAAAACTAAAGCAGTTAATACCATTCAAAGTTTTTACAGGAAACAAACCTACTACAACTGTTTTAATTGATAAACTAACACCTAAAAGTCTTGGCGCACTAGTATCAATGTACGAACAACGCATTTTTGTACAAGGTATAGTCTGGAACATCTTTAGCTATGACCAATGGGGTGTAGAATTAGGTAAGCAATTAGCAACAAAAATTTTAGAAGAAATTAACAATTCCGAAATTTCTGATCACGATTCTTCTACTCAAGTGTTACTAAAAAAATATCTTAACAAATAAAAACAACCCCCTAAAAACAATATTTAGGGGGTTATTTGGATTTTTTGACCTTTAATTAGCCTAAAAGTTGCAACAAAAAAGGTAATATTAATTAACATTTCTTTAGTTAATAACTTTTGGATATCTTCAATCAGTTGATAACCAATATAATTGCAAAATACTTTTACATTTGAACGATGGTTTTTTTGTTAAAAACTCTTAACATTAACTTAAACTTAGTTTGCATAAAGATTCGTTCTTTTGCGGCGATTAATTAACTCAATTCTTTTATAATGAAAAAGATTACATTATTATTTGTTGTAATCCTTATTGCATTCGTTGGGGAAACGTATGCTCAGGGAGTAGTAACAGGAACAATTTTTGATGGTGAATCAAATGCACCATTACCGGGAGCAAACGTAATTCAATTACGTACTTCAAACGGAACATCATCAGATTTTGATGGTAAATTTTCACTTCAAGTGGATGCTTCTACAGGAACAATAAATGTTTCTTATGTAGGATTTGGTTCTAAAAACATTGCTTACGACGTAACCAATGGAGACCAGGATCTAGGAACTATTACTTTAAATCTTGATAATTCTCTTGAAGAAATCGTTATCGTAGGTACTGGAGTTGTCGATTTAGCAGAAGACAGAAGAACTCCCATTGCTGTATCTACAGTAAAAGGAGAAGACATTCAGTTAAAAGCGGCTGGTAATGTTGAATTTACCGAGACAATCAAAAACACACCTTCTGTATACGTTTCAAACCAAGCCGGAGGATTTGGGGATAGTCAGATTTTCTTGAGAGGTTTTGATGATACTAATACAGCTGTATTATTAAATGGTCAGCCAATTAATAGTCCTGAAGACGGTAGAATTTTTTGGTCAAATTGGGCTGGTATGTCTGATGTTGCAAATGCGGTACAGGTGCAACGTGGTCTTGGATCTTCTAAATTAGCCATATCATCTGTTGGTGGTACAATTAACATTATTTCTAAATCTACAGAACAACAAGAAGGTGGTTATGTAAGAGTATTAGGTGGTAATGATAGCTATGCAAAAGGTACTATAAACTACAACACTGGTTTAAGTGATAGTGGATGGGCATTTTCAGTTTTAGTAGATCACTGGCAAGCACATAGAAAATGGGCTGAAGGTACTGCAGGTGGTGGACAAAACTATTTATTCTCTGTAGGATATAAGCCAAATGACCAAAATACCTTTAACTTCTTAGTTACAGGAGCGCCTCAATGGCATGAGCAAAATTTCTCTCAAGATCTTGAAGTTTTTGAAGAGTTTGGTGCAAAACAAAACAGAAACTCAGGTTTCTTAAATGGTGAACGTTTTACGGAAAGACAAAACTATTATCACAAGCCTGTTGCTAACTTAAACTGGGATTTTAATATTAAAGACGGTTTAGATTTATCAACTGTACTTTACGCATCATGGGGACGTGGTGGTGGAACTGGACGTCTTGGTAGTGGTAGAAATACTGCAAGAGTTGATGATAATCGTAATCAAAATATAGATTTTGATCAAATTGTTGAAAACAACATTGCGTCATCAGATGCTAATGGATTTGGAAACTTTGGATCATCTTACATAAGAAGATCCTCTGTTAACAATCATAACTGGTACGGACTACTTTCTAGTTTAAATATAGAAACAATAGAAAACTGGACTTTTAATGTTGGTTTCGATGCTAGATTGTATCATGGAGATCACTTTAGACAGGTTAATGATTTATTAGGTCTTAATGGTTTCATAGACAACTTTAATACGGATAGGCCAGACGATTACGTATTCACAGAAGAGTTTGAAGCAGACCCATGGTCAGCACTTTTTGACTTTGCAGATGAAGCTAATCGTACACAGTTTGATTATTCTGAAGATATCAATTATTTAGGAGGTTTTGGTCAAGCAGAATATGCTACAGATAAATTTGCAATCTTTGGACAAGCAGCATTGTCTACGCAATCATACCAAAGAGAAGGACGTTTTACTGGAACTGGAAATGGATTAGGAAAATCCGAAAAGCTAAACAAAGTAGGATACAACTTAAAAGGTGGAGCTTCTTATAACGTTACAGAACAGCATTCAGTATTTGTAAATGCTGGGTTCTTTTCACGTCAACCTTTCTTAGACAATGTATTTGCTGATATTAGAAACTCTAATGATCTAGTAGACCCTGAAGTTGATAATGAAGAAATCACTAGTGTTGAAGGTGGATACCGTTTTAAAGGCAATAACTTTAAACTAAATGTTGACATCTACAGAACAGAATGGGCGAACCGTTTCTTAAGTACTAACGGACCAGAACTTGCAAACGGTGATTTTACAACTTACAGATTAACTAGTGTTGGACAAATCCATCAAGGATTAGAATTCGACTTTGAATACAGACCAAACGGTGGAAGATGGAAATTAAGAGGTTATGGTTCTATGGGTAACTGGAAGTTTGATGGGACTTCTCCATTTACGCTTGCAAATAATCAAACAGCTACTATTATAGACACTGGTAGTATTGATTTAACAGGAACGAAAGTTGGTAATGCCGCACAGACTTCTTTTGGTGTAGGTGGATATTTAGACATCTTGGATAACTTGTCCGTTGATTTAGATTATAACGTATATACAGATCTTTATGGCTTCGTAGATCCTGAAGATGTTGCTGATGCAGCTTTCCGTGGTGAGATATACCAAGCAGAAAGATTACCATCATATGACCTTGTAGATGCTGGTATCACTTATAAATTTAATATTGGTGAAGACAGATTAACTTTTAGAGGAAATGTTAAAAATGTATTTAACTCTCCTTACTTAAGTCAATTAAATGCTTTCGGTTACTTCTTAGGTGTTGGAAGAACATGGAACGCAAGCTTAAGTTATAAGTTCTAAACTTTCTATAAAAAAGATTTTAAAAACCTCATTCATTAATTTTGAATGAGGTTTTTTTTATTCATTATATTTACCTTTGGATAAACTAAACACATCATTATGTACGAAGCAATTCAAATCGTTCACTCCTACTGGGCTTATCTTGTCGTTCTTGTAGTTACCCTAGCAACAATCAATGCCCTTGCTGGTTTTTTTAGCAAAAGGGAATACGCTCCTAAAGATTTTAGAGTTTCTTTATTTGCGCTTATCGTCTCTCATATTCAACTTTTGATAGGTATTGTAATTTTCTTTGTATCTCCCTTAGTAGTTTGGTTTTCAGGAACCCATAAAATGGGAGAAATTATGGGTGACGCTACATTAAGACTATATAATGTAGAACATCCAATGATAATGATCCTAATGATCGTTTTTATTACCATGGGATATTCTAAACATAAAAAGAAGCTTACTTCTACTCCTAAGTTTAAGATGTTAGCTATCTTCT
The DNA here is from genome assembly GCA_947500545.1 of uncultured Aquimarina sp. Lineage (GTDB taxonomy): Bacteria > Bacteroidota > Bacteroidia > Flavobacteriales > Flavobacteriaceae > Aquimarina. The sequence goes on from CANMSO010000003.1 coordinate 85,863, forward strand.
ATACATTAGCTTGGATCCTTATGCTATCACGAATTCCTTGGGCTAATTGGTTCTAAGACAATTCACCAAAAGCAGTTAACACCAGTTTTCTAGAGCCTCCATAATCCCTATGCTCGCATAGGTATATTCCTTGCCAAATACCAAGGTTTAATTGACCATTGGTAATAGGAATTTGAACAGAAGCTCCCATTAATGATGCTTTGATATGTGCAGGCATATCATCTGGCCCCTCATATGTGTGAATGTAATAAGCTGCATTTTCGGGAACCATAATATTCATATGGCTTTCAAAATCCTGCCTAACTGTTGGATCTGCATTTTCGTTTATGGTAAGACTTGCAGAGGTATGCTTTATAAACACTTGTATTTGTCCAACTTTAATTTGTGCGATTTCGGGTATACCAGATAAAACCTCATCAGTTATCAAATGAAAACCTCTGGTAAACGATGGTAATTGTATTTCTATTTGAAAAAATGTCATGATGTACTTTAAACTTAAAAGCAATTTAATACAAATTTCACAGTCTTAACCTATCGTTTTTCGCTTAACTACATACCTTTGCAACTTAAATTAATGATTGTAATGGATTTATCAAAAATTAAACTGGTTTCTACAGATATGGATGGCACACTGCTTAACTCTGGAGGAGAAGTAAGTCGGCATTTCTTTGAGTTATTCGAAGAATTGAATAGCCTGGGTGTAACATTTGTAGCCGCCAGCGGAAGACAATACTATAGCATCATTGAAAAACTAAAACCAATAAAAGACGATATCTACGTCATTGCCGAAAACGGAGCACTAACCATGCGCCAGGATAAAGAACTTCAGACTACTGTAATTGATCGTGACACCTACCTGGAGCTACTTGATATCACAAAAGATCTCAAAGGCTCTCAGGTCATCTTATGTGGAAGAAAAAAGGGATACATCGAAGATTACGGGCAGGATTTTGTAGATATGTTTTCAGAGTATTACTATAAATACGAGATCGTAGAAAATCTAGCAGAGGTAACAGATGATTTATATCTTAAAATCGCAATTTGTAATCAAAAGGGATCAGAAAAATATCTATATCCAGCATTAAAACATCTAGAGGGTAGATTAAAAGTAAAAGTCTCTGGCGAAATATGGCTGGATCTATCACATAATCTTGCCAACAAAGGGCATGCTTTGCAACAGCTTCAAGAAAGCCATAACATACTACCAGAAGAAACCATGGTTTTTGGTGATTATAATAACGATCTTGAAATGATGACCAGAGCAAAATATAGTTTCGCTATGCAAAATGCGCATCCCAATGTGAAAGCAATTGCCAATTACGAAACAAGAAGTAATAATGACAATGGCGTAGAATATATGCTACATAAAATGATTGAAGCCAAAAAAGCCGCTGTTATTTAATATTGTCCTGGGTAATATCAATACTCAAACTACCTCTTTCCCCCGTAGCTTGCCAAAAGTTAAATAAACCACCCCATTGATCTGGAGCACCTTTTCTGGAAAAGTTTTCTAAATCGGTATTGATAGATTCAATTTTTTCCTCACTTAGTTTCGAAGTAGAAATAACTACAGTGATTCCCTTAAAATCTTTCTGAGAAATCTGTACAGATGGCACTCTTTCTCCATGCTCTGCAATAAGATCTGCTGCAGTGATTGTTCTAATATTATCTGCGGTAAATGTCCCGGAACCAGTAGACACAGGATTTTCGGCTACCATAACAGGCTCTAGCTCATCTGCACCTATTAATCCCATAATGTATAGCTCTAGATTACCATAGGCAAGTGCGTTTCCGCCATTAGCAAAAGTTCCAAAACTATCTCTTCCATCTACATTTGCCATATACGCATTACTTCCTAAATCAGTAAGTTGATCAAAACCTCCTAATTGTCCACCCACACTCGCAAATCCCCAATGACCGCCAACAGTAGTAGGTATTAAACCGTAATTACCCCAATAATGAACTATTTCATGTAAAAAAGGTCCGTTTCGTACATATTCTGTTCGTGGCATGTGAATAATACTTTTCAAAGCACCTTGCGAACCATATGTCGTGGTATTATCGTATATAGATGAAGCAATACCTTCTACATCATTTTTAATCTTTCTCGTTACTCCAAAATACAAACCATCTGGTTGTTCTGTTTCTACAGAAAGAATAAAAATGAAATCAAAGTCGTCATTAAAATATTCATATACCTTATTAGAAACCATTGCGAAATCACCTTCTCCTGCAATAAACTTATTATAATCGGCTTGTGATAAGACATAATTTACCAGCTTATTGCCTTGATCTAATACAAAGTTTTCTTCAAAAACATTACCATCTGGAGTACCTGGATTATCAATAGGATTATCCGTACTTCCGTCATCACTACTACAAGAAACGCAGGCCAAAGCAATAGCAATTAAAAAAAAGTAAACATAGATTGGCACCTTGCCGGGGAAAAGGTTTTGCATAAGTGGTTAGTTTTAATCATGTATATTATTTTAAACGTAAACTAACTACATGTTAGTACATCAAACAATACACATTGGGGTTTATAAACTAATACAAACTTATAAAATTTTTTGAATAAAAGCACTTAATCTTATAAATAATACACTTTATCTATCAAAAAAGATGTTTTTTGAAAGTAAAGTACTACATACTGATTAGTCATTCAGCTTCAGTACCGCCATGAATGCTTCCTGAGGAATCTCTACATTTCCTACCTGACGCATACGTTTCTTACCTTTTTTCTGCTTTTCCAATAGCTTACGCTTACGCGATATATCACCTCCGTAACATTTTGCAGTTACATCTTTTCGAAGTGCTTTTACTGTCTCACGAGCTATAAACTTGGCACCGATTGCTGCCTGAATAGGAATATCAAATTGCTGACGCGGAATTAATTCTTTTAGTTTCTCACAGATCTTTTTACCAATCTCATATGCATTATCCTTATGTAATAATGCAGATAAGGCATCTACAATATTTCCATTTAGTAAAATATCAACTTTTACCAGCTTAGAAGCACGCATACCAATAGGTGTATAATCAAAAGAAGCATATCCTTTTGATACCGTTTTCAGTCGGTCATAAAAATCAAAAACGATCTCTGCCAATGGCATATCAAAAGTAAGTTCTACACGTTCTGTAGTAAGATAGGTTTGATTAGTAATCTCTCCTCGTTTCTCGATACATAATGACATTACAGAACCCACAAAATCAGATTTGGTAATAATAGAAGCTTTGATATATGGTTCTTCTACACGATTCATAGAAGAAGGATCTGGTAAATCAGATGGATTGTTTACAATAATAATATCATCTGGATTCTTGTGCGTAAATGCATGATACGATACGTTAGGTACCGTAGTAATCACAGTCATATTAAATTCCCGCTCTAATCGCTCCTGGATAATCTCCATGTGCAACATCCCAAGGAACCCACATCGAAAACCAAACCCTAATGCGGCAGAACTCTCGGGCACAAAAACCAAAGAGGCATCATTAAGTTGTAGTTTCTCCATAGATGCTCTTAGCTCTTCATAATCCTCTGTATCTACAGGATAAATACCTGCAAAAACCATTGGTTTTACATCTTCAAATCCTTCAATGGCATTTTGAGTAGGCGTTTTAGCATCTGTGATTGTATCTCCCACTTTTACTTCACGTGCATCTTTGATTCCTGTGATTAGATACCCTACATCACCAGTTTTTACTGCTTGTTTTGGTACTTGATTTAATTTCAATGTACCTATTTCATCAGCAAAATAGTTCTTTCCTGTAGCCACAAATTTAATTTGTTGCCCCTTTTTTATTTCACCATTTATAACTCTAAAATAGGTTTCTACTCCTCTAAATGGATTATAAACTGAATCAAAAATCAAAGCTTGTAACGGTTCGTCAGGATTACCTTTAGGTGCTGGAACACGTTCTATTATTGCGGTAAGAATTTCTTCGATCCCAATTCCTGTTTTGGCACTAGCTGGGATTACTTCTTCTGCATCACATCCCAATAAATCCACAATATCATCAGTTACTTCCTCTGGGTTGGCACTTGGTAAATCTACTTTATTTAATACCGGTATAATTTCCAGGTCATTTTCTAACGCTAGGTACAAATTAGAAATGGTTTGCGCCTGTATACTTTGCGCAGCATCTACAATTAGTAAAGCACCTTCACATGCCGCAATAGAGCGCGAAACTTCATAAGAAAAATCTACATGGCCCGGAGTATCAATAAGATTAAGGATATATTCTTCTCCTTTGTGGGTATACTCCATCTGGATAGCATGACTCTTTATGGTAATCCCACGTTCACGTTCCAGATCCATACTGTCTAGTAATTGTGCCTGCGCTTCACGAGCGGTTACCGATCCTGTAAAATCCAAAAGTCGATCTGCCAGCGTACTCTTACCGTGATCAATATGTGCAATAATGCAAAAGTTTCTAATGTTCTTCATTCTTTCTATTCTATTAAGCCTTAGGGCGTGATCCCGAGTAGTCGGGACCGGGCTTTTCGTTCATACTCCTCGGCAAGTTTATCCTTCAACAACACTTCGACAAGCTTAGTGTGACAGCATAGGATGACAACTTTCCTGTGGGGTAACCACTACAATCCCTCACGCAGTTTCCACTACTGTAATGACTTGCAAATATAATCGATTTTAAAAGGTTTGTGTCATTACTTTCTTATTATTTGAAGCTCATTGATTTTTGAAGCCATATAAGTTTGTTATAATTTGTACTTTTACCAAAAAAAGTAACTGCTGTGGCCAAGATAGGAGACATAGATGTAGGAGAATTTCCGTTGTTATTAGCACCCATGGAAGACGTGAGTGATCCGCCGTTTCGCGCATTATGCAAAGAACAAGGTGCAGATGTTGTATATACAGAGTTTATATCCAGTGAAGGGTTAATACGCGATGCCGCCAAGAGCGTCATGAAACTTGACATCTACGAAAAAGAGCGCCCAGTTGGGATCCAAATTTTTGGTGCCAACCTGGATTCTATGCTAAAATCAGTAGAAATTGTAGAAGCTTCTGGCCCAGATATTATCGATATTAATTTTGGTTGCCCGGTAAAAAAAGTGGTTAGTAAAGGAGCAGGAGCAGGTATTCTTAAAGATATTGATCTTATGGTTTCACTTACCGAAGCTATGGTAAAACATACCAAACTACCTGTAACTGTAAAAACAAGGCTAGGCTGGGATCACGATTCAATTAAAATTGTAGAAGTTGCAGAACGCATACAGGATGTAGGAGCCAAAGCAATTTCTATTCATGGTCGTACCAGAGCGCAAATGTATAAAGGTAATGCAGATTGGAAACCGATTGCCGATGTAAAAAACAATCCTAGAATGCACATCCCAGTATTTGGTAATGGAGATGTTGATACTCCACAACGTGCTATGGAAATGCGCGATCAATACGGGCTTGACGGCGCTATGATAGGTCGTGCAAGTATAGGGTATCCTTGGTTTTTTAAAGAAGTAAAACATTATTTTAAAACCGGTGAACTTTTACCTCCCCCAACAATAGAAGAACGAGTAGTTGCAGCACGAAGGCATTTAGAAATGGCTATTGATTGGAAAGGAGAGAAACTTGGTGTTTTTGAAACCCGTAGGCATTACACCAATTACTTTAAAGGGATTCCACATTTTAAAGAATACCGTATGAAAATGGTCACTAGTGATGACTCTGTAGATGTATTTGCCGCTTTTGACGAGATCCAAGATAAATTCGCGGGATTTGAGTTTGCTTAAAATACATTCTTAGATCACAATAATACTTAGGTTCTTTTGTCACTTTACTCAACCAATTTCTGGTTAATTCTACTAGATGCCAATAGCGAAGCTATAAAACCAATAATAGTAATGGTAAAAAATACGACGACAAAACTAACTGTGGTGATGCGTGTAGGATAAGGCAACGATGGGGTAATCATCAACAACCCAAATTGTTGTTGCATTACGATCAAAACAAACCCTAAAACCAACCCTAATAAAGCTCCCAACACCGTCATAAGGGATCCTTGAAACAAAAATATCTTCCTAATATTTGGTAAAGAAGCACCCACATTATAAAGTGTTTTTACATTGCTCTTCTTATCAATGATCATCATAATAATTGCTCCTGCTACATTAAACAATGCTATAATTGCTATTAACGTAATAACGAGATAGGATACCAGATTTTCGGTATTCAACATTTTATAAAGCGTATCATTAAGCTGAACCCTGTTTTTGATCACCACTTGATTATCAAAAATAGACTCTAGTTTCTGTACAACAAACGCTTCACTGGCTCCGGGAGATAATTTAAGCTCGATATGGGTTACCTCATCCTCCTGCAAATCAAGTAATGTACGCACTAAACCAATAGTAGAAAACACGTATTTTTTATCCAATTCTTCATTTACACTATAGATCCCAATATTGACTGTCTTTTGAGTTCTAAAAGCCTTTGTAGGATCATTTGGGATACCTTTTCCTGGTTTTGGAGCATAGATACTAAGCAGATTGGTATAGGTTTGCTCTACTCCCATACTAAGTTCTCTACTAATACCATTACCAACAACAACCTGAAAATCATTACTCGTTAACCAATTACCATACACTACAATACTGTCTGTTTGTATAACCTTGTTGTAATTGGCATCCACGCCTTTGATATACGTTGTCTTTTGCTTATCTCTAAACTCCAGAAATACACGTTCTTCAATAATTTTAGAAAAATGAGCTACATCTTCTAGGTCTTCTAGTTGTTTTTGTTGTGTTTCGTTGAATGTAAATGTCTTTCCGCTTGACGGAAAAATTTTAAGATCCGGGTCAAAATATGTAGAAAACTGAAGACTAAAATCTTTTAGTCCTGCAAAACCGGATAACACAAGGAACAAAGCCATTGCACCAATAACAACCCCCGCAGCGGCAATAATGGTGATAATATTAATCGCATTACTGCTACCAGGTGAAAATAAATACCGCTTGGCGATGTAATACGAAAAATTCACTTCTTTTTACGCTTTTCCAGAAGTTCAGGATTCTCTATTGGGTTTTCTCCTCCTTTTACTGCTTTTTCTATACCAGAAATATACTCTAATGAATCATCAATAAAATAAGACACCTCTGGCATACGACGTAACTGATGTTTGGTACGTTGCGCTACCTGATGTTTAATTTGAGATTTTACTGCATTTACTTCTTTCAACACTTTTTCTCCTTCGTTGTGTGGAAAAACACTCATGTATACTTTTGCAATCGATAAATCTGTAGTTACACTTACTTTGGTAACGGAAACCAAAATCCCTTGTACTCCCGCTTCACGTAATGCATTTTGTATAACATCGGCCACGTCGCGCTGTAATACTCCTGCAATTTTTTTCTGTCTATTTGTTTCCATAGATGCAAAAATACATATTAATTGTACTTTTACACAGTTGTTATAAAAGTATATTATGAACCATATCAATAAAATAGAACATCTGGGTATTGCAGTAAAAGATATTGACGCCGCCAACACATTATACGAGAAACTTTTGGGGGTACCACCTTACAAACAAGAAGCTGTAGAAAGTGAAGCAGTTATCACGTCTTTTTTTAAGGTGGGAGAAAGTAAAATAGAATTGCTTGCCAGTACTGACGAAGAAGGCCCAATCGGAAAATTTATTGCTAAAAAAGGCGAAGGTATTCATCACATTGCGTTTGATGTTGATGATATCAAAAAAGAGTTGGATCGATTAGAAAAAGAAGGGTTTCGATTAATCAACAAAACCCCCAAACAAGGTGCTGATAATAAGCTAGTTGCATTTGTTTACCCTAAAAGCACCAATGGTGTTTTGGTAGAGCTTTGCCAGGACATGAATTAAAATATAAAAAATGTTTGGCGTGTTTACTACAATTACTTAAATTTGCCCTCCGTTTTAGGTCCCATAGCTCAGCTGGTTAGAGCACCTGACTCATAATCAGGGGGTCCTTGGTTCGAGCCCAAGTGGGACCACAGGTTTAAGTAAAGCTGTTTCTTTATAAGAAGCAGCTTTTTTTTGGTTTAAACGAGTTTCCCGAAGTATAATTTTTATTCTGATAATGAGTCTGCGCCTATTAACACTTTTGTGATAGAAAATGTAAACGTACTTCCTTCTCCTACTGAAGAAGAGACTGAAATATTTCCGCCAAGACTTTTGACTATTTTCTTTACTGTAGCCAGCCCAATACCAGTACCAACATTGCCATCTCTGTCTTCTACCCCTACAACTGTAAAAAGATCAAAAATTTTATCCAAATAGTCTTTGGGTATACCATTGCCGTTATCTTTAATGGTAAATTCATAAAAATCATCAGTATCTGTTACCCCAATATCAATTACCACATCCGATTTAGAATTATATTTAATCCCATTTGTTATAAGATTTATGAGAATCTGCATCAATGCTGATGTATTTACTACTAGTTTCTTCACGTCACTCAAAACATTGAATGTAACTTTGTGCTCAGAATCTGTTATTTTTTTTAACTCTTCGACTAGGTCGTTTATATAGATTTCTTCTAATCTATTCTTTAGTAAATCATCACTTTTATAAAACTTAAGTATCCCATCAATATAATCTTTAAGAGAGTATGATGAAGTTTTTAAATATTCCAGGTACTGCAATGATTCTTCATTAAGCTTGTCTTTATTATCGTCCTGTAATAATTCTGTAAGGGATATAATATTGGCTAAAGGTGATTTAAGATCATGGGAGACTATGCTTGCAAATTTTTCAAGATCCTCATTTCTCTTTTTTAACTTATCCCGAAGCTTTATAAGTTTTAAGTTTTGATAGCGTTGTTCAAACAAACTAACTACCTGTTTAGACATGGCCAACAAAGCCTTTTTCTGCTCGGACGTAAGCTGTCTGGGTTTCGTGTCATACACACATAAAGTGCCCAGTTTATACCCTTCAGAATCTACTAATGGCGCACCAGCATAAAATATTGCCTGATACTCTGTAACCAGGGGGTTACCGTAAAAACGCTCATCTTTTCGAGAATCTTCGATAATGGTTATTGCATCTTCTGAGTTGATGGCATGCCCACAGAATGAAATTTCCCGAGGAGATTCACTAAAGGGAACACCGTGATGTGACTTCAAAAAATTACGGTCCTTATCCAATAGTGTTATTAATGATATTGGCGTTTCGCAGATGTATGACATCAATGCTGTAATGTTATCATAACTTTCTTCGGGCAATGTATCTAATAACTGGTATTTTTCTACAGAAATCTGCCTGTACTTCTCGTTGTCAGGTAATTTTGGTGCTATCATAGGGGGTATGTCTAAAAAATAATTATATCTACGTTTAGTCTGATTCTTTTAGAAAATATTACAGTACTTTTTTTAATGTATTCTTAATTTTTTTACTTCCACTATTTTGTGACCACCTACTCATTAATTAGTAAGTCCTATTCATCATTAAAAAGATACAAAACATATACCTAATACCTATACTACCAAGATACAAAAAAGCTATACTATTGCTAGTATAGCTTTTGATTTTTTAATTATGTTTAACTCTCACAACTCACTCACAATCAATACTATTAATACATTAATGGGAGGTTGGGGGATTAATTCTCAAGGTTCAAAAATCAAGATATTTAGCTGGTATTTCTGAAGTTAGCCAAACGTCTTGCTCTGTCTTGTAAAAATTCCAGCCTTCATCAATCAGTTTTTTGGTTTCAATTTCGATTATGATGGCTTTGCCATGTCTGCTCCCGACCTCTCTGGCCATCTTAATAGTTTCTGAAAGATGAACATATTGTCTTTGCATGGATTTTAATCCATCTTTACTAATACTCTCTATGTTTTTGATACCAGTACCATGATAGAGAATTTTAGGTGGAGTTTGAGATTCGACCTCTTGTGCAATTGGTACAGAATGCCCGTGAGTAGATTTTATTCTATTATTTACCTCATCTATTTTCCATCTTACTTTATCAAAGCTTTGACTTAAATCTATTATATCACTCTTGCTTGTTTCAATATTATTCACTTTTAGGGCTATCAATATATCTTCCATTTTTGCCCATCCAAACTCATCTAGTTTGATATTACCATCTTCTGGCTTATGTCTTAACCAGTAGCTTATAAGTTTGCTTATTTTGGTTTGGGTTTTACTCATTTCTTAATTCAATTTTCTCTAGAACAAATGTAAAACATCTCAGTTTCATTTTTCGAAACTGGATAATCGATTCATTTAAATATCTAACGGTTAATATTAACAAATTTTATATCTCATATTGCTCTAAGGGGAACGGATTTTGATACTAAAGAAGTAACCAAACTTAACTTAATCCCAAAATTAAAATGGTATGTTCTCGTTTAAGAAAAATTCCCCAAAAACATTGATGCAAATAGATGATTTGTACTATAAGGTTATTTCAAAACTCCCAGATGCTAATCGTATACATTATTGTGAATCATTAATTTATAGAACACAAAAGGATGTATTAGACACCAAATGCCCTATTACAAGAAGAAAACTGAAAAGGCTTTTAAAAGCTGCAAAATCTGAAATGAAAAAACTATAGTATTAAGATCCCCCGCTGGCGCAAGTTTGTAACTTGTGCCCACATACATCTATTCCCGATCGCGCGGATTTGCAATCCGTGCTTTTTACGAAACTAAAATACATTCAAAACTACTACTTCTAATTCGGTATCCAAATCTGCATAATTTCTCGCAGAGCTAAACACATAATCTTCTGGATTTGAAACAATTTTATCTACTACTGGATTCTTATGAATATACTGTATTTTTTGCTTTATAAACCAATTGGTACGCGCAATTTCAGCATGATATCCATTTTGCCAAACTTTATATCGCTGCCCTCTCTTTAAATGTTCGCATGAGTTGCTAAAATAATCCAACATCCATTCTCGCCTGCTTTCTGGATGCTCTATGATTGTTTTTATGATTTTTTTGGAAGTGAACTTCTTAAAATCTCTTAGGACATTAGATAGAATATATCCTTCGGCTGCTTTGCACAACATATGTATGTGACTGGACATTATGCAATATGCATATATTTCAAGACCCTTTTCTTTTTGACAATATCTTAAACTATCAATAAGAACATACTTTTGCTGTACTCGCGTAAAAACATCTATCCAACCTACGGTAGTTATCGTAATGAAATATCCAACATCAGGCATGACGGCCTTGTATTTTGTAGACATATTTATATGTATAAAACAATATATATCGCAAGAATAAAGCTTAGCAGTTTCATTTTTAGAAACTGGCTATTTTTTAAAATTAATATCACCAAAAAAGACAGTCACTAGAATGTGACTGCCTTTTATTATCTCTAAATCTACCCCTTACTCATACTTGGCACGGAAAACATTTCCGCGCTATCATATCCGAGCGATCGGGGTTTTACAATAGCTTTTGGTATAGGTATCCATCTATCTTCTTTTCCTATCCCAAGCATTTTTTTAGTTTTAAAATCTATGATAGCTGCTTCTCTAAGCAAATTTTTTGCACCAAAGAACTTATTGAGTTCTGGTTGGTTGAAATCAAACATTATCACAGAACCATCTTTAAAGACTGCTATGTTGTATCTTGGTTCTTCGTGGGTATAAGACAGCAGTATGCCTGCTGTTACTGCTAATAGCAGCAGTAAGGTTACTTTCTTCATATATTTAGTTTAGGGTTGTTATTGATCTATAAAGCTAATCTAGCTTGTATTTGTATCCTTGTGGTAAACCACAGCAGTAGTAGTGTTACTTCACTTTAGAGCATAAAAAAACCACCCCGAAGAGTGGCTTTATATTTTTATTTAATCAAGCTCCAGATTATAAATCTGAGCTATCTTGATAATTTTATTCTTGAGTCTTAATTATATTTTCAATTTTTGAAAAAACTTCAGGGTTTATATAACCATTGCCATAATACTTTTGAAAAGTATCCCCTTTATACTTAAAATAATTAACACTAATTTTTTTATCAAGAGTTTTGTTTATTATCAAATTATATTTTTCATCATCTAAAGATATTTCGAGTGATAATAATGTATAATCTGTATACTCTCTGACACCTCTTAAAAGAGGCTCCTTATATGTTCCTTTAAGAATCATATATATATCCTTTGATGTTTTTTCATCAAGTCTAATAGGACTATTTTCACTGAACTCTGCAACTATTTTTAGACTACTATTAAAATTTTCATTGTTATACAATTCTAATGGTTCTTCATTAAAAATACTACAGTTTGTCAACATTAGACAAATCAAAACGCTTTTGATTATGTGATTTAGTTTACTCATTATTCTTTATATCTTTCTAAATTACGCCAACCTCCTGTTAATATGGAGTTACTTTTAAATTTACTTATTCCTAATTTAATACCTGTTCCATAACTAGTTAATCTTCCAGAATAAATACTGGATTCTAATACAGATCCACTGACTCCTAAAAAGGATAAATTATATCCAGAACTCTCTCCTCTAAGATCATAGGGTGATAAAGGTTTCCCATTATGTGAAAACAACATGCCTCCTGCAAGAGCACCTCCAAAATTTAAACCTGTATTTTCATAAGTAGTTGTATAAGTCGCTACTGCATCTCTTGATAAAAAAGCTACATCTAAAGACATTCCAAGTCCTTTAATAACTGTTGCCTCTAATCCAGCAGAAAGCATAAAAACTGCTCCTCTATTTCTATTACTATCTAGAAAGGATTTTAAAAGAGCATCTAATTGCTCAGGTATTTCAATTTCCAAAGGAGTATTTGCAGCAGTTAATGTTTGTTTTAAATGAGGGAGATTTTCATCTAAATGAATATCAACTTCAATCGCATCAGTTTTTATAACTACAGAAGGAGTAGTTGAATCATCTTTTGAATAAATATTTATATCATTCCCCTCATTATTACTACTTGAATTATTTTCTTCAGAACTAGATCCATTTTCACTTGGAGCTTGATAAACGGTAATCAAGTCATCGCCTGTTATACCATTTTCTTTCATCCATTCTGCAGTAGAATTCGCCCCACTAGGATCAGCAAAAAACACAGGATTATTATCAAAACCATTATAAGTTGACATACCATGATGGGTAACAGGGTCAATAGAAGTCCATCTAGCAATAGAAGGATCATATTGGCGCAAAGGCATTTCATAAAGATCAAGTCCTAGCACTTCTTCATGTTCTATACCATTATACTTAAATTTCTGCGCAGTACCATTCCTGTGAGAAGACATAATTTCATTATAACCCTTATGTTTTAATCCAAAAGGATAATAATTGTTCTCCTCTATAATCTCATCCTGAGCAATTATACCATTACCATTAGCATCTTTATAAGACAGTCTAATATTTCCTAAGTGATCAGCATACTGATATATATAATCGAACCCATTACTATTGTTAGGCTCTGCATATCCCTCAGCAGTGGCAAAGAACTCCAGGTTGCCATTCTTATAAACGTAATTGCCAGCATACTCTGTTTCTATTAAAGAACTTCCTTCTGTTACGATTTTTTTAAGCTTCGCTCCAGTGGCGTCGTAAATATAACTAATATTTCCTGTTCCTTCATTGTTTGAGATAGAAACTACCTCTGGTAGATTAAGATGATTGTAGGTAATGCCTGAGATCCCTTTGTTGCGGTCTATGGTCATGTTACCGTTGGTGTCATACACATAGTGATTGCTATTACCTGTGTATTTTGAAGTAAATCCAAAATCCTTGCTATGGGTGTCTACTACCTTCAACAACTTATTGCCATAATCATAGTGATAAATTAGATTATCCATAGAACCAAAACTGGTTCCTACTTCATTAAGCATCCCATTGCGCTGTAGTGTCATTATATTCCCCATCTTATCATACGTTACCCCAGTAAGGTTATAGCTTCCTACATTACAATACGCACCTGTGATTCGGTTGAGATGATCATACCCATACGAGTACGATTTCTTGTTATGATCATTTGCCGTTTTCCAGATCGTCTCACTTATGTTACCATTGTATAGGTCATCTGCTCTACCTCGGTTTTCGGTAACTTTATTATAATTAATCCCAAAAGCAAATAGATCATTACCCATATTATCTATATCGTTGATGCCTCTAAGCCAACCGCGTATGTTGTAGTTGTAGTCTACGGTTTGTAAACTAATATACCCCTTGTTAAGTCGATTAATTTTTACATTTTTAACCGCTGCCCCAACATCATGCAAGGCAACATCCCCTAATAGTGTTCCTTCATTCGTTACCATAGACGTATAAAAGGTAACCCCATTTTTCTTGTAATATATTTTATTATCTATTCTTTGAATACTAAAAGTATCTGAGGTACTAAAAGGGCCAAAATCACCTTTAGACTCGCCTTTTTCATACACAAGGATATGTCCTGTATATCTTGAATACAGAGCATAATCAATGGTAGTAAAATTGGTATCAGTATTCGTATTAGACAACCCAATCATGAGAGCTTTGCTTACATGAGAAAATTGAAAAGAAATCGATCCATTACCTTGAAAACTTTGGTTGGTAGCAAACCCAGCATTATTCCAACCTCCACTTGCTGTTTTTATAATTTCTCCAGTATTAGATACGTTTGCTCCTACTACATCACTGAAAGAGGTATTTGTTGGTAATTCATTATACAAAATAGTACCTCCTACTTTTTTTGTAGTAAGTTGCCCTAGTGCATCATAGCCATTATTAGCTATTAATTCCTCGTGTTGATTACCAATCTTTTGGGTTTGTGTAAGCACTCTACCCATATGGTCATAGTCAAATTTGTCTATGGTAACGATCGCAGCATTACTCCCCTTGGTATGAGTAGTTTTGGCTTCTAGTACTTTACCTGCAAAATCCAATTTGCTTTCTACAATATCGGTAGTACCCAAATACTCATTTTTGCTAGCTACGTAGATTGGTCGTCCTTTTTTGTCGTAGTAGGTCACCGTAGTAATCCATTGATTGGTTCCCAACACACGTACTTTGCTACCTGTAGGTAATGATTTGGTTCTGCCAGTCACTGCTTCTCCATACACTGTACCTGGATTATTAAACACCGCATCTTCAATAGCCAAAAACTCATAATCATCATAGTAATTGATGGTATATATTTCTGTCATTCCTCCAGGGATAGGTCCATTAGTATAATAAACTTCTGAACCTGCTAACGTTGATACCGGCGCGCGGTTTACGTACTGAGTATAGCTGATATTATGGATTGCACCATTTTGTATAGCCAGTCTACTAGTAACCGAAGAAAAAACACTTATACCGGTATAAGCCACTCTACTCAAGGCATCATACTTGGTAAATAACCATTCATTATTTACTCTTTGGTTTGCATCCTGAGTCATAACGGGTTGATCTAGTTTGTTATAGACAATATACTCCCATCCTTTACCTGGGGTCTTCTTTTCAATCAGTCTATTTCTGTAATCATATCTGTATTGATAACACAGTTCGGCAAGCTCGCTGGCCGATACGCCATCGCTAGTAACTACCTTAGGTGGTAACACATACGTAAGATTCCCAAAATCATCATACACATAATAGGTATCATGAGCCTCACTAGCATTAAAGGATTTTTTAAGCACTACTTGCCCTAGTTTGTTTTTGTATTCTTTGGTGGTGTGGTTATTGCCATCTGTTGCTGTCCAGTTTTCATCTTTGGTGATGGTAACATACAGTTCGTTGGCAGGATAAAAACCATCTTTGACCAACGTTGGTGCTTCTTTATTCGGCTTATCGTTAACTATAGGAAACGTTACTCTAAAATAAACCACTTCATTAGCTATATTCGTATCCCAATCAAATTTGATAGTATGATCAGCGTTACTGGTTGGATCTGCTTTCCAAGCTGCACCTGGGGCTCCTTGTTCTAGTACTCTACCCAGTGGAGAGGCTTCATAAATACTCTCAGAATATGCATTTACATCGGCTACGGCCATGCCTGTAAAATCATCTGCATACTTGTTTTGGTAGTAGCTATTGATATTAGTAGCGATATCAACTGTAGTATAACTTCCTTTTTGAGTCGTTTGGCGCTCAAAAGGCAAGTACTCTTTGGTTTGTCGTCCTAAATCATCATATTGGATATGGGTGATGATGTCATTTGGCGTACTTTGATGTCCTAAAATAAGATCTTCTATCGTATTTTCATTACCATCTAGTTTTTGTACCACTGGATTCCAAAAGAATTGATTAGTATTTACATCTGTACTATAATACAGATAATTTCTAAAACTAGACTTGGTAGTGGTACTCATCCATTTAAATTCGTTACCATTTAACACTTTATCTCCATTTTGGTCATATACCCCGCTCACACCTGTATGCTCACCTGTATATTGATAAGGATGTATTACCCCCACAATCAAATACCAGGTATCTAACTGCGGAAGATCTCCAACCCAGAAATAAGGGTTATTATTAGATATTGAAGTACCTGCAAGAGATTGTACATTTCGAGTTCCGTGATATGTAGTACCATTATGAGATCCGGTTCGCTTTACCCAAACCGTATACCGATACCCTATATTTTTATCTACATTTAAGTAATCGGTATACCAACCTCCATCGGCTCCTCTACTTATATCATTACCACATGTCCAGAGTAAAGACAGTTTACCTTCTGGATCGGGACCTAATGCTATTTTGTTTTCTGATGCATCACCATTTTTGTTAAAGAATGGTGTACCACCTTGACCTACTGTCCAATCCATAGTAAGCTCATTAGAACTAATCCCTTTAGAATACACAGCACTAGCTTTAACTGCTACTTGTTGTTTTGGTCTACCCAGGCCATCGTAATATGTAATGCTTTCTATGACGTCTTCTTCGTTTTCAATTCCCTCTGAAGAAGTCATCTCTGCTTGATAGGTTCTGGTGAATACATAATTCTGAGCACTACTTAGATTTACCGCCTGATAGCTTTGTTCCTTACAACCATCTAAACTTCCATAGATTGACGCACATTGATCGCCTTTATTTGATACATATCCTGTTGGTTGACTACATCCCGTTTTTACATCAGCAACATCTCCAAAACCATCATTATCAGTATCGGCATACCATTTGGCATTGGGATGTAAAGTGGCATCATTATCATTACAATCTGTTAGAGGCAGTACTGTTTGTACATATCCCGAACCTGGACTAGTGCATTGTGTGACTTTGCTAGTTGCAAAACCATCACCATCGCTATCTTTGTACCAGGTAGGTGCGGGTTGTATACTATAGTTTATTTCTAAAGCTTCTCCCCAACATAAAGAACTATTGTCTCTGGCTTTTAAATAGTATCTACTACCACTGGTTCGAGTAATCGTTGTGCCATTTATCGCAGTACTAGTTGCATCTTTATTACTTTGCCAATACCAAGTCACACCACTAGGTGGATTATTTCTTGTTAATACTGCATTTGCACAATTATTCTGTACATTATTAATAGTTGGTTTCGCAGGAATCTGATTTATCGTGTATGTCACCTCGAGCGCGTCACTCCAACATAATGAACTATTATGCCTGGCTCGTAAATAATATTTATTGCCATTAGTTCTGGTAACAGATGGGCCACTTTCTAAAGTATTCGTTGCATGCTCACTACTTTGCCAATACCAGGTCACATTACTAGGTGGATTATTTCGGGTAAGTACCGTATTGCCACAATTCTTTTTTATTTCCTTTATTGTTGGCATTGTAGGTTCTGGCTTAATGGTATAGGTTATGGTAGTAGCATCACTCCAACATCCTGTACTGGTATTTCTTGCTCGTAAATAATAGACCGTACCACCAGTTCTTTTTATCGATGACGGAGACGGTGAGCTATTCGTTCCGGTTTCACTGCTCTGCCAATGGTAGGTGATACCATTTGGGGGATTAGCTCTGGTAAGTAACGTATTACCACAATTTTTAGTCACATCCGGCATCGGAGGTTTAGACGGTTTCTCATTAACACTATACGTTACCTGCTTTGCTGTACCCCAACATCCGCTTGTTTTATGCCTTGCCCTTAGATAATAAGCAGTACCGCCAGTTCGTTTAAGAGTTTCAGAAGAATCAGAAGTGCTCTCACTCGAGGCACTACTTTGCCAATACCAAGTCTCTGTACTTGGTGGGTTGTTTCTTCTTAGCACTGTATTACCACAATTTTTAATGGGTGTTTGTGCCGTTGGGGTTCCTGGTACTGCTTTAAAAGTATAGTTTACCCTAACCGCGGTGCTCCAACATCTGGTATCCTGATGATATGCTCTAAGGTAATAGTAACTTCCCCCATATCGGTTTAATGTTTTTGAAGCATTGGTTTTTTCCTTACCGGTATCACTACTCTGCCAATAATAGATAATCCTGTTTGGAGGATTAGCGCGGGTTAACACTGTTTTTCCACATTGATCTGATGCAGAAGGTATTGGTGGTGATGTAGGCTGTACACCCTCATCAATCTCACCATCACAATCATTGTCCAAACCATCGCATAACTCTGGAGCACCAGGATACACTGTATTATTGTTATCCTTGCAGTCTCCAGACCTGGCTACATAATTTGGTGACGGTGATACACTACACTCAAATATCAAACCATTACCATACCCGTCACCATCGGCATCATAAAACCAGGCACTCCCAGCATCATCATTAGCACAAGGATTAAGTGTAGGAGGCACTTGACTGTAACTTAAGCTAGGGATACACAGTACCCATAGCAATATATAGATATATTTATTTTTCATCGTGGTCATTAGTTTTTGTAGTGGTATTTGTTTTCTGAAACTAAGTTTCCTTCGGCATCCTTAACCGTTTCTAAACGGTTAAAGCCATCATACTGATAATACATCGTTTCTCCTCTTGGATCTGTAATACTGGTCACCCCAATCTGTGGATCGTAGGTGTAACTGATTATTTGGGAATCTTTGAAATGATTATGGTCACGTATCGATACCATAAGAGTGCGCATTTCTGCTTCTTTTGCACTACTGGTCTCGGTATTAGATACTACTTTAAGCTGCTCAATCAAATTACTAAGATCTGTAGGCATGCCTGTATACGTAGCATTGGCTATTTTGGCAATGGGATACCTGTTGTTATATCCCCAAATAAAAATGCTTGGACTCCCGTCTGTTTGAGTAACTTCTAAAGGATGTCCCTGATCATCATAAGCTACATATCTCATACGCTCTTCCCAATTGGTCGTCATAGGATCTTGTGTAGAGATCATTTCTGGATAAATCCTTGCTGCGCCCCAGTCTTTAAAATGGGTACGGGTTTTTGATAGCAAATTCGTAGTATCTCCTTTTTTTAGATAGCTTTCTGTTTGTATAGGAATTGCAATACGGTGCTGATTGCTTAACTTGTTTATCGCATCCAGATTTGTAGTACTTAAATCGGTAAGCGCTCCTACATCTTGTGGGTAATACGTTTTTGAAGCAATCACCTCATTTGTACCCTTAGTAGTTTCAGTTCTAGTGACTTGCTTATGGGTCGTATTATCATAAAAATAATTCGTTGTCTTTTCTACAACCTGATCACCAAAAAATTGCTTGTCTGTTTGTTTTTCTAAACGAGTCCATCTGGGCTTTAAACGATATTTATTGGCGAAAAACGTAGTGGCTGAACCCAATGGACCACTGCCACCACAATAGCTTCCATTATAAAACCAAGGAATGGAAATACTTGTACTGAAATTTGCCCCGTCATCTACCTTAGTAATACATGCACGCTCAAAAACGGTTTCAGGAATCATAAAAACACCATTGTGTGGCATAGTAGTACTTAAGGTTTGTTGTGTATATTCCTGGGAACTTTGCCGTACGAGTTGTTTTTGATTGTTATAATGGGTTGTGGCTCTTAGCTTACCATTTAAATGATAACGTGAAAAGTAGGGTTGGTATTGATTTATTACTCCATCATCATCATTGTAAAACGTATAGGTAGTATGGCCCTGATACTGATCATTATTAAATAATATTTCTGAAACATTGGTATAGGCTATATTAAACTTGGTTTTAGGAGCCAAATTGCTACTATAAAACTTATGCATACGAGTTCCTTCTAATATACGAGAGTCATTTATTGATATAAATTTACCCGCATGCATCTGAATTTTAGAAAATACCAGTTTTTGATGAATCACTCCAGATGAATTGTAGATACTCCCTGCCAAATTAGGAGTGATTTCTTTATCTTCTGGTAGTGTATTGTAATAATAATACTTGGTTAGTTTGTCATCAGAAGTTTCTGATGGTTTGCTTTCTGTTTTATATAATCGTAACCCTCCAATCCTATTAATCCTTGGAGTTGTATTTTCATGATGCAAATCGAAATCAATGTTTAAAGAGGTATTGGGATTTCCATCTACTAATAAAATACGATAATCCCCTTCTTCTAATTGCAAAGTGAAATCACTAACGGGATTCGTACTGAAATAAACAATCTTTGGATTATTATTAGGATCACTGGTCATGATATCACAATACGTAAGAGGCGCTTCGCCAGTATCACAAACAGTATAAGTATCTCCGGCAACGTCTGGAGAACATCCCTCGATTTGCAGTAATCCTCCATCAGGACATGGTCTTGTTTCACATTGGCCAGTCCCTATTTGGGATTTATAAATACAGACAAACTTAACCTCCCCAGGATCTAATTGATTTCCAGGATTATAATTATTAAAAGTCATGTCAAAGACAATATTCCTGGTCGCATTTAAGGAATCTATTACAAACTTGCCATTAGCTATATTTTGAAGATTGTGTAGATAAGGGATATCATCAAGATTTGGGCAATCATTAAGATCATTAGTATTTTGGATAGGGTTATTATGCCCTCCTATTACAGTCGTAGAGTATTTTACTACATTAGGAGTTACATCTTCTTCTACCGGACCACGATGTGCATCATAATAAAAGGTGGTAGACCCTCCTGTGGGGTATGTAATTTTTTGTAAAGTACCATTTCTGGCAAAGGAAATATCTGGCTTACGATTAGCTCCATGAACCTCATAATCTGGAGAAAAAATACCATACTGTTGATTAAATCGATCGGTATTACCCAAAACAAAATTATTATTCTGTATCGATGCACCATTATAGTATCCCCATAAATCCATGGCATTACTACTCTTTGGAGGAAGCCCCGTAGGATTAAAATAATCAAAACGATGTGTTTTTTCTTCTGGGGTTGTCCCAGCCGGAATCAAACTACCATCTGAACTACGAAGGACTTCAATCTCACGGATTGCATCTAACTTAAGACGTTTATCTCCTATTGGGTAGACTGCAGAACTGATTCCTGACACGAAATAGGAATAATCAAAAGCAAAACTTTTGGTAGCTTGCCCAATTGTATTATAGACATTGATATCGGTTATAGCCGATTGTCCTGGTAAGTCGGCTCTAGACAAAGTACTGCCAAATCCTACAACCAATTGATCATTATGAAAAATTGCTGTTGGATTAAACTGCTGGATTTGATAAACTGTTTGTTTATGTTGCTTGATTTCTTCTTTCTGCAATTGGTTTGTAGTAGGATGATAATAATATTGCCACATAACATCAACTGGCATATGCTGACCCTCTAGATAATACTGCCCATTACCATAATTATAAGTAATTCTATCTTCCTGATTTGCCGTTTGAATCTTTGTTATATACCAACCAGAGATATATTCTGCATCAAATTCGTTTTGTTGATTACTATATGAGCTAAGTGTATATTCTGTCTTGGCAAATTCATAACTCGTTCCATTGGTATCGGTAATCGTCCAACTTGTAATATGCTTACCATGCATGGTATAATCGATTTGTACTTCTGGATTATCAATAGAAAATACCTGATATTTTCCGTTCTCGATGACATCATAATTTATAGCAATAGTTCCTGACAGACCATTGATGCTAAAGCTAAAAGTGTCTGCCTGAGTATCGATATTATTCATATTATAGTTTTCCCATAATGCATGACCATAATATAAATCCTCTGCTGTAGGGTATGCACTCATTGGAGCACTATTGTAAACGGCATGAAGCCCTTTTCTAGTAGTATCATCTGTAATATGAGCAAAGGTACCAGTAGCCTGATCAGGTAGCCCTTGCACCTGTCTGGATACTACGCCACCGTAGTTTAGATTCCAACCCAAACCAACATTAGTGGCCAGTTGGTTTACCTTGATCCCAGAGGCATCATAGGTCATGCTAATAGGCATGCTTATACTATTGCCTTTGATCTCACAAATCGGGATCGAAATATTAGGCGTACCCGTATATTGATTTAAGGGGATATCCCCATATTTTATAAAAGCTTGTGCTTCTGGTGAGTTAGGAATAGTGACTGCTCGAGAAAGCTCTGCAGTATAATCAAACCCAGAAGAATCGCCATCAACTTGGGAGAAACCCGAGTAAAAACAGCATAAAAACGCTAGAGAACAAATAAATTTATTCATAAATAATAATGGTATGTGTATTAGTGATTCAATTTTTCCGGTGGCAAACCTACAACTATAAGTATAGCCTTGCAATAGGATGAACAGGGGAAAAATCCCCTTTTTGTTAACTTTTTTTTAAGAGTCTGGTTTTTAATCTAATAACACAAAAATCTGTGTTCTTAAACTTTTCTTTTACGGTTTTCCTCATGTTATTTTTGTTTTTGTTTCCTTTTTACACTGCAATGTTATAACATGCCAGTTTCATTTTTCGTTACTGAGGAAAAAATTTATTTGGTAGCCAGTCTGTAAAAAGAAAATCTTAATTCTAAGGCAACTTCTCTAGAACTGATATTATAATATATCTCTGTGTATGTTCTGTCGTAGCGTTGTTCCTGTGTCCCTGGCAGGGCATTAGCGAAGTTTTACCTTAAAGTTTTCTGGTATAAAAAATTTCTCAGTCCCGAAAAATGAAACTGAGGCGCCGTAATATTGCACTCTATTGCAACAGCAAAAAAAGAAATCGGTAAAAACCAGCAAATTTGATGTGATTACTCATCATATAATAAAAAGGGGATTTTTCCCCTGATTGTGCTATTGTCTAGATGGGTTTTTAACTCTAATTTTGCCGCTGGAAAAATTGAAGCAGCATATTTAGAGTTAAAATTGCGATTCTAACTCGTAGTAAATCAAAAAAGTATATTTTTGCCGGCTGTTTATTAAGTTAACTAATTCACTGTGATGAAAGGAAAAATTTTTAGGCTTAACGCCTTCAATTTACAAGAGATGTTATTGGTACTTGCACTAATAGGGATACTACTATTAATAGCACTCCCTAATTTTTTGCCATTGATCGCTCAAACCAAAGCGCAAGAAGCCAAAATACAGTTGAAGACAATTAGTAATATGCAAACTCAATATCGATACCTTAACTCCAAATATTCGGTTGATTTTACTGAGATAAATTATGAAGCTCCCGTAACGGTTAAAAATGATGGAACAGCTAATTATAGTTACGAGATCATTGAAGCTTCTATTTCAAATTTCAAAGCCAGGGCTACTGCTGTAGTAGATTTTGATGGGGATGGCGTTTATAATGTTTGGGAAATCGATGAAAAAGGGACTCCAAAGCAAATTGTAAAAGATTAATGTTGATTTTGAAAGGACTTATACTATTTAATTTGGGAATGATTACCTACCAAGACCTTAAAACCAGAACGGTATACTGGTTCTTGTTTCCGGTGCTCTTGGTCATGTTAGGGATGTTACATTATAAAAGTGTACTTCCTCTGCACTTTACCTTTGCGGTTGGAATAAACCTTGGAGTCATTTTATTAATCCTTGCAACGCTATATATCTATACCGTATTACGAATAAAGAAGCCTTTTTTTAAAGAGGTTTTTGGATTAGGAGATGCACTATACTTTCTGGTATTGGCAATGGCTTTGCCAACGGTCACATTTATTATAGTTTTTGTGTTTTCGTTACTTTTTTCATTACTCATCTGGCTAATTCTAAAAAAGAATTCGAAATATGATACTATTCCGCTGGCCGGGTATATGTCATTGTTTTTGATGTTGATTTTTATAATAACCTGGAGTAGCAACTCTATTAATTTGTACCTGATCTAATGAAGATAGAAACTTTTGAAATACCAGTGCATCTTAAACAATTAATAAGCTCGAATCAAGCTTTTCATTATAGAATAATTCCTATTCGTAAAGATAGTGACGGGCTTCAATTTAAAACAGACGCCAAAGATTCTGAAAGTTTACAAAAAGAGCTTGCCATTATCTTAAATGACAAGGTAGTTCTCGTTTCGGAAACTACGCAGAACATACAATCGTATCTCACCTTTAATTATAGAAAAACAACCAATTCTGTTCAGGAAAAATTACATTACGAGGACAATTTTTTGCAAAAATTGATCTCAACAGCCAAAGACTTTGGTAGTAGTGATATTCATATGGAACCTTATGAAAAATCTTGTAGAGTACGGTTTAGGTTAGACGGAAAATTAAAGGAACAGTATACAATTTCTAATAAGGAATATCCGCAACTCATTAACCAGATCAAAATACAATCTGGTCTTGATATCTCTCAAAAAAGATTAGCCCAAGATGGGCGAATTACCTTTAAATCCGGATCAGAAGAATTTGATATCAGGGTATCCACCATGCCTACGCTGTATGGTGAAAAAATTGTACTTAGACTATTAAACAGAGATACTCAGCAAGTACAATTAGATGATTTAGGGTTTACACCGCAAGAGTTAGAACAATATCGAGAAGCGGTAAGAAAACCTCAGGGGATTATTTTGATCTCTGGCCCTACAGGTTCTGGAAAAACAACCACCCTATACGCAACTTTAAAAGAGCTAAACAAAGAAACATCAAATATATTAACCATTGAAGATCCTATCGAGTATACGCTAGAAGGCGTAAACCAGGTACAACTACGAGAAGATATAGAATTTGATTTTCCGGCAGCACTTCGTGCATTCTTGCGTCAGGATCCAGATATTATAATGGTTGGGGAAATCAGGGATGATAAAACTGCCAATATGGCTATAAAAGCTGCATTGACTGGGCATTCTGTATTATCAACGATACATACTAACTCTGCCTGGGGTACTATATCAAGACTGATTGATATGAATGTACCTTCTTTTCTGTTGGCCAGTACATTGACCATGAGTATAGCACAACGATTGGTGCGTAAATTATGCCCGCATTGTAAGACAGAAAAACAAACGGAAACCAAAGATTTTCCTATTGGGTTTGACATTCCTGAAGCTATCCAAAAACACTATGTCGCCGTAGGATGTAATGAGTGCTACCAAACAGGATATCTGGGGAGAAAAGCGATCTATGAGTTATTGCCTATTACAAAAGAATTAGAAACTGCAATTAGACATAACGAGTTACAAATTGACGACTACATTGCAGAACAAAATATTAACACGTTGCAAAGCAACGCTATACGCTTGGTAATCGAAGGGAAAACTTCTGTTGAAGAAGTATATGCATTACTGGGAAATAATTAAATTATATGAAAAAGAGCATCCTTTTAATTTGTTTCATTTTCCATTTTGGAACACAAACTTTTGCGCAGGATAATTCAAGAATAGCAACTATAGAAAATCAGCTACAACTTATGAGTGTAGAGGTTCCTGGTTTGCTACAGAAAGTGAATATAAATGTTTCTAATACCACATTGCTTAATTTTTTGAGAGCAGTTTCGCAGGTGCATAAGATTAATATCAATGTTTCTGAAGACCTTAATACTATTAATATCATTAATGGTTTTAATGATGTTAACGTTCAGGATTTATTAGTTTTTCTTGCAAAAGAATACCAACTAGATATCGAAATCACCGGTAATATATTATCTATACGACGCTATTCACCCCCTGCAGAAGTTCCTTTAGAAAAGGAAATTATTATCAATTACGATATTACTGCAGAAGTTTTATCTACTGATCTTAGCAACGATCCTTTACCCAAAGTATTTAGAAAAATAACCAAAGCTACGGGGAAAAACCTCTTGTATTCTCCAGATCTTAATTCAAAGAATCTTACGCTGTACATTAGCAACACTCCTTTTGATATTGCGATGAAAAAACTGGCAGAGACAAACAATCTGGAGTTTACTAAAACCAGAGATGGTTTCTACGAATTTGAATCCATACAGGGAGTAAGAGATCATTTGAATTCTACAGGAAGGCGCAGATCAAGAAAAAATACATTTTATAAAGTTATAGACACGCTTAAGAGGGTGGTTTCTGTAGATCTAAAAAACACGCCTATTGCAGATGTTGTTTACAATATAACTGAAGACCTAAAACTTGATGTTTTTACAGCTTCTCCACTAGAAAATGCTGGTGCTGTAACTGTAAAGGTCGAAAATATAACCTTTAATGACTTACTGGTTAAAATATTTGAAAGCAATGCAGTCTCACAAAATACTAGTGCGATAAATAATCAGGAAAATAGAAACAACACGAATCAAGCACAGCAGAATTTTCAGAATAATAATTCCTTGGGCACGAGTAATTACACCTTCAAAAAAGAAGGAAATGTATATTACTTTGGTACAGAAAACCAATTGTCTGTAAAAAAGATAGAACTAGTGCAAATGATGCACAGATCTATTGCTATTTTAGGTGATGCCGAAGGAGGTGGAGGTTATAGCAGCGGTTTTGGAAACAATAACTTTGTAACCGGAGGCACTAGTTTCTTTGGAAATCAAGGAACCGGAGGGTTAAACCAACAGAATGGAATTAATAACAGAAATCAGAGAAATTCTAACTTTAATAGAACTTCCCAGAATTCTTCTTCTAATACTACTACACAAGCAGGATCTATTTCAGATATATTTCCCGCAACTGTGCTTGAGGGGTTAGATATCAAAATCGATACCGAGCTTAATAGTTTTGTGGTTAGTGGCCCTGGCGCAAGGGTAGAAAAGTTTAAGAATTTTATAAAATTTATTGATAAACCGGTTCCACTTATTCTTATAGAAGTAATGATTCTAGAAGTAAACCGAAGTGCTACCGTAGAAACAGGTGTAGAGTTTGGTATTGGAAAAGAGCCTGCTGTTACAGAGGGAGCAACGTTTCCTAATGCTAATATAACCTTGGGAGCACAAACTATAAATCGAATTATTGGTGGTTTTGATGGTTTTGGGTCACTCAACCTGGGTAATGTAGTTCCCAATTTTTATATGGATATCAAGGCAATGGAAACTAATGGTAATGTAAAAATATTATCAACGCCAAAACTAAGTACATTAAACGGTCATAAAGCATATCTGTCTAGTGGTCAGACTACCTATTATGCAGTTACAAGCCAAAATATTTTTGGATCACAAAACCCACAAACATCAGAGATTGTAAACTATCAACCTATTGATGCAGAATTAGCATTAGAGTTCAAACCTTTTGTATCTGGGGATGGTCAAATCACTCTTGATATACAAGTGATACAATCTAATTTTAGCGGAAACCGAATTGCAGAAAATGCTCCGCCAGATATTAATAGCCGAAGATTTTCATCAATTATGCGTATGCAAGCTAATGATGTGGCCATTCTTGGTGGGATAGAACAAAAAGTAAAGAATGATTCAGGATCTGGAGTGCCGTTACTTTCAAGAATTCCAATCATCAAATGGCTATTTAGTAAACGAAAAAGAGAAGACTCAAAGAAAAAATTAAATGTCATCATTAAACCTACTGTCTTTTATTAATGCTGAAATCTATAGTATCATATAATCCCTTAGGAAAAAAGTTGTTGGTTCTCGAACATGTTCTGCAAGAAGATTCAATAGCAATTCTTGGCTTGGAAGCAAGACAAAAGAAGGGTGAATTGGATATTGTAAAAAACTTTATCTCGGACAATAGTACAGAACTAATAGGTATTGTAAAGAACCATCAAAATGCAAAATTAGTTATTACGGGTACTAATATCTTAACCAAGGAAATACAAATTACGGGAACCGATAACGAAATTTTATCAGAAGCATATCCAAATTTAAACCTTGACGATTTTTATTATCAGATTTTAAAAACCCCGGCTAAATCTTTTATCGCCGTTTGTAGGAAACAATATGTAGCATCTGTTATTGAACACTATCAAAAAGAAGGTATTTCAATTACTGATATTGCTTTGGGAAATATAAAAATTGCGGCATTGACTTCTTTCTTTAGTAATTCAGAATTAGAAAGTTATTCTGCTTCGATCAAAATTGAAAATGAAGAAGTTACTTCGATTGTATCTAGAAAAAATCATGTAAACGAAAATTATCAATTTGATGATATTTCGATTCCTAATACACATACATTGCCATTGGCGATGTTGATAGATTCGTTTTCTAATCAAGCCAAAATCTCTGGTAATATTGAGGAGAAAAATGTTGAACTTAAAAACCAGTACACCGCATCTCAATTCTTTAAAAAGACATTACAATATGGTATTGGCTTTCTATTAATTGCACTGTTAATCAACTTTTTTATATTCAATAGCAAATATAAAACCTGGCAAGGTTTACAAGAGGAGCTTCAGGTATACACTACACAAAAAGAAAGTATTAAGAAGCAAAAATCTATAGTAGACAAAAAAGAAACCATTGTTAATAGCATTATGACGACTGGGTTTTCCAAAAGTTCCTACTATATTGATCAGATTATTCAATTGTTACCTACAACAATCATTCTAAAATCCTTTACATATCAGCCAGTTGCTAAAACGATTCGCGCAGATAAGGCCATTACAATTAAGAAGAATCAGGTTTTTATTACTGGGAATTCTTCTGAAAAAGAATCCTTTACAGCTTGGCTTAATACTATTGAAGAATTATCATTTGTAAATAATGTGACCATTATAAGTTATGGAGTCGATAAAAAAAACACCTCCAGTTTTGAAGTAACCATTAATCTAACCGATGACACAGCGCAATAAAAATATCATGTTGATTGTAGGACTATTGCTCCTTCTGTTTTTTGCGTACCGATATGGTTTCGCAAAAACATTCGCAATTAGTCGTGAGGTTGGCAATTTGGAAGGTCAAAAACAAGCGTATCAGTCTGCTCCTGCGCAATTAGCAACCTTAGCAAATAAGGAAAAACAACTGGATAACATTCTTTATAAAAATAATGTAGAAGGAAACTCATTACAAAATAACATTCTTAAAACACTAAATACATTATCTATTGATTCTGGTTTTAAGATTATCGCCTTCGAGGAGCCCCATATCTTTACTGATGAAGCTACCCAGAAGACCACAACCACTTATAATTTTACCCTACAAGGAGATTATCAATCACTTCTTAAAGTAATATATGCTTTAGAGCAAAAATATAGCTTTGGTAATGTGATCCAGGTAGCCTTTGAAAAAAAGAAAAACTTTAGAACCAGAGCCACATACTTGCAATGCAATTTGCTATTACAACGGCTGAATTAAAAAAAACAATGAATCATAAAAAATATCTCTTACTCGTATTTATAATTACCACAATCGCAGGTTGCCGCAGTGTTACGGTCAATAAGATTAAAATGCATACTGCTTCTACCGCTCCTATTGCCCCTGGGGTCCTTGGTGTTCAGGAAAATCGATTACAAAGCTCCAATTTTCAGGTTACCGCTATTCCAGAATATAAGCAACCTGTTCGTCTTGGGGTAACCGAATTGGATTTTAATGCTGCCACATATAAAGCTTATCTTAAAACTTCAAAAACTAATAACCAGCAAATTAATTTTGTTGATTCTTTGGAAACAAAACCAAAGTTTATAAAGCTTGAAGTATTAGATCAATTAACGGTTATTTCAGAATTACAAAAGGAGCATAATACGCAAACTATCGGCTATCTTAAAAATCAAAAAGATGCGGCAATTGTATCTACAATTTCCTTGGCTTGTTCATCAGCTTTACTTAATGAAATCGGTTCTGCAGAAGCTGTATTTTTGATTAATAATAATTATAAACAATATAGCTTATCCCTAGTAAAAAATGGAAAATCATATAAAACTATAGCGCTAAGTGACGTTACAATTTTTGGATATCGATTGTCATATTTCTGTTGGGGACAAAATGATAAAAATCGTATCGTTATTTTCGACATCGTAGATGAAGCAGACTCTTGCACTAAAAACACATACAGAAATGCAAGTAAAGCAAAAGAGAAGATTGATTACTTGAAACTATAAGTTCTATTATAAAATAAGAAGAAGATACAATGAAAAGATATTTTTTATATACCATTATAGCGTTATTGGCTTTCTTTAGCTGTGAAGAAATCCTGATCGAAGAAGATTTATCTGATGGCATAGTAACAATTACTGCACCCTCAGACGGTACTACAGTTGCAAATACTTCTGTTAATTTTAGTTGGAATGCTGTTGATCAAGCGACATCATATCGCCTTCAGATTGCATACCCTTCTTTTGAAAGTCCTGTTCAGGTAGTAGAAGACACCACCGTAACCAAAACGAATTTTAGCACAACCCTGGTTAAAAATGATTATGAATGGAGAGTTAGAGCACAAAATTCAGGTTCTGAAACAGCATATACCATGGCCGGTTTTAGGGTAGTTGAGGCAGCCGATTTTGCTGCTCGTGAAGTGCTATTAGTTTCTCCGGCAAATAATGCTTTTAATAACACTCCAGACATTACATTACAATGGGAGAGCGTTGCGGATGCCACAATATACAGAGTACAATTATTAGATGCAAGCAATGCCGTAATACAGGAGGAAACTTTGACAGCAACATCACTGCAACTTACATTTC
The DNA here is from genome assembly GCA_947500545.1 of uncultured Aquimarina sp. Lineage (GTDB taxonomy): Bacteria > Bacteroidota > Bacteroidia > Flavobacteriales > Flavobacteriaceae > Aquimarina. The sequence continues at coordinate 116,551 of CANMSO010000003.1, forward strand.
CTGAAGGTGTTACCAAATGGCAAGTACGGGCTGAAAACAATACACAAAATACACTGTATTTTACAAGAGCCATAACAGTAGATACTATAGCTCCAAATGTACCGGTGGCAGTAACCCCTGCAAATGAAGCAGTTTTTACAGATCCTGTGATTAATTTTTCCTGGACACGTGAAATTGTAGAGGGAACAACAGAATTTGATAGCATTTATATCTATAGTAATCCGCAACTGTCAGAATTGGTAACTAAAGATCAAGTAATCTCTCCTTCAGAGATAACTCTGGATGCAGGAAACACTTATTATTGGTTTCTGAAAGCTTTTGATCAAGCGGGGAATCAAAGTACCGCAAGTAATACACTTGAGTTTACAATAAACTAAATCGCATGCTAAAAAGTAAAAAAGGAATATACATCTTACTACCATTGGTAGTTTTTATCTGGGGAGCCATTCTCTACCAGGTATTGGATGCGTTTTCTGATGATGATACGGTAATTACCAATACAACAGATATAAAATTCTCGGAAATCAAAACCGTAGAAAGACAGCAGTTCGAAATTGGCACAGTAGAAAGAGACCCTTTTTTAGGAACCCTTTATCGTCTAAAAAAAGAAGTTGCTAAAAAGCCTGTGATTATTAAAAAGAACTCTATCACATGGCCTTCTATACGTTACAAAGGTTTAGTGTCTGGACAAGGCGGTTCTAAAGCTATTTTCCTGGTAGAGATTAATGGTGCTGATCAGTTACTGGAACGAAATCAATCTTTCTCTGAAATCAAGTTGGTTAAAGGTTCATCAGTATCAATTTTACTACGATATAAAGGAGAGTCTAAACAATTTAAGATCTTGAATTGAAAGTATTCACAAAAATAAAAGCACAGGCTATGCAGTTTGCATTACTGATATCGGTAATTGTGCTATTATTATTAAGTGCTTTTTTACTACTCACTCATGCTCAATCTTTTTTTAGAATCAAATCTCAGGAACTAACAGGAGGGCTAGCGCTATGTAATGATCAAATATTTGAATCTTTAGATGAAAGTAAAACATTTTCTGATACTTTGGTTGCTTCGGTAGATTCAAAAAAAGTTAAGCTTGTCTCTACTTATCATGGAGCATGGATAAAAACATTTTCTGAAGTAAATATTCATGGAAGAAAAGTGGCTAAAACTGCTTTTACGGGTTCGGTTTTAGATCAAAAAACACCAAATCTTTACTTATCTAATACCAACTCACCATTAGTAGTCGTAGGCAATACAAGATTAGAAGGTAATAGTTATTTGCCTAAACAAGGAGTAAAAGCTGGAAATATTTCTGGAAAGTATTATCAGGGATCAAATCTATATTATGGCCGTGTGATTGAAAGTGCAGAACGGTTACCAAATATGGCACCGAAATGGATTGCATACTTAGAATCTGCAAGTAATGGTACTTTGCTTGAGGGAGAAAATACAATTACCTTGCAAAAAGAAATCAAAAATAGTTTCTATAAGCCTTCCCAATTTATTTTTGACCCAGGCACTATTGTTCTTGGGAATGAAAAAATAACCGGTAACATCATCATTCAATCCGAAACTAAAATAGTGGTAAGTTCTGCTTCTCAATTAGAAGATGTAGTTTTGATTGCTCCTAATATCATTATTGATGACAATGTAAAAGGGAAAATGCAGCTTGTTGCAAGCAAAAAAATCAAAATAGGTAAACAGTGTTATCTATCTTATCCTTCTTCTATAACACTTTTGGATAAAAATATAGCACAAGAAACTTCTGGAAATAACTTTCAAGCCAAAACTGTAGATTTTGTCATTCATAAAAATACGGTAATCGAAGGATCGATTGTATACCTCAAAAAGAAACATGAAACCAAGGATAGAATTAAAACTCATCTTAAAATCGAGTCTGGGGTTCAGATTATCGGCGAAGTATATTGCCAGGGTAATGTTGATTTTCAAGGAATAGTAAAAGGTTCACTCTATACCAATCAATTCATAGCAAATCAGTCAGGTTCTATCTATCTTAATCATATATACAATGGCAAAGTATTATTGAATCCAATACCCAAATATGCAGGATTACCATTTATCAACTCAAAAAACACTGTTGCTAAATGGTTATACTAAAAAAAATACGCGCCGCAACTTTAATCGAAACACTAACAGCTTCGGTATTGATTATTATTGTATTTATGATTGCTAGTTTAAGCTTTAATAATGTTTTTACTAATCATATCAAACGCGAGAATAGCACTATCGAGAATAGAATAAAAGAGTTAGAATATTTATGTATTCATGAAACGATACAACTTCCCTATACTGAAGATTTTGGAGCATGGGAAATTGAATTACTTGCTGAAAAAGAAGATATCATTTTGACATATTCTAAAGAGGGCAAAGAATACCGCAAACAACTAGTACATAAATGATCAAAATCACCCATAAAATAAAGGCTTTTACACTTACCGAAATCATGGTGGTTATTGTGATCTCGGCAATTGTTGCAGGATTGGCTTTTTCAGTTTTGGGTGTTATCCAGAAAAACCTAAAAAGTATTGAAGATAATTACGCATATCAGACCAGGTTACAATCTCTTGAAGTGGCATTGACCGTTGATTTTAATAAATACACGCAGGTCACATGGAATCAAAACAGTGATGAACTCATCCTATCATCACCAATTAACCAAAGAACTTACCATTTCTATACCGATAGTATTGTAACGGATATTGATACTTATATGGTAAAACCGAAGCAAAAAACCTTTTATTTGGAAGGAACAAAGGTTGGTTCGGGAAGCATTGATGCTATAAAACTTACTTTTGACAATACTACGAATTTACATCGTATTTTTGTTTTTAAACATAACGACCCTTCTATTCATTTCTGATTATGGGAATTAAAATCACAGATACCAAAAAACAAAAAAAACTGGAAGGCTCTTTCGATATTTCTGAAGTGCTTACCAAAGAGATTTCTCTTTTCGGAAATGCCTTTAATAACAAAAAGAAAGAGCAATGGTATGCAGAACTTAATGTGCTTTTAAAATCAGGGATTAATCTAAAAAATGGTTTAGAGCTCTTGGTCGAAACACAGAAAAAGGAAAAAGATCAAAAGTTTATGGCTACGATGCTCTCGAAATTAGTAGAGGGAAATTCTTTTTCAGATATCCTCAAAAATGATAAAAACTTTACCAATTATGAGTATTATGCCATAAAAATAGGAGAGCAGACAGGACAATTGGCTCAGATTGCATCAGAGCTTAGTGAATTTTACAAACGCAAAAATGATCTTAAAAGAGAAATTGTTTCTGCACTTACCTATCCTATTATTGTACTATGCACAGCTTTGATCGTTATCGCATTTATGTTAAAATATGTGGTTCCTATGTTTGTAGACATATTTAAGCAAAATAATGTCGAGCTTCCTGGTATTACTAAAAGCATCATTGCTTTTTCTGATTTTGTTGGAAACAATGGATTACTTTTATTAATAACTCTTTTGATAGTAATCGGTTGTATTGCTTTTCTTTCAACGAAAATGTGGTTTCGAAAGATTCTTGGAAGTTTTCAGCTCAGAATACCCATTTTAGGGAATTATTTCAGAAAAATATATATGGCCCAGTTCACCCAGGCCATTTCACTACTAACTTCTGCCAAAGTTCCTATGGTAGATAGTCTTGATCTTGTAAAAGATATGATTAGTTTTTATCCGCTTCAACAAGGGTTGGAGAAAACAAATCGCTTAGTTATTCAAGGTGATAAATTAAGTACTTCTTTTTCTCAAAGTACAATTTTTGATAAGAAAATGATTGCTATGGTTCGTGTTGCAGAAGAAACGAATCAAACAGAATACATCTTCCAAAAACTCAATGAACAATATAATCAACAAGTAAAATATCAATCCCAGGTAATTTCTAATGTGCTCAACCCTATTTTGACAATACTTGTTGGAGTAATTGTTGGGGTTATTCTTATCGCCATGTATTTGCCAATGTTTAGATTAAGTAGTGTAATTGGATAGTATACTAAAACTTCTTGATGTCTTAAACCAACTTAATATCTTCCTTAAAAAGCATATGAATATATTCTGCATGAATCTCTGCATGGTGTTTATGCTCTAAACAATGAAAGAGTAAATGAATAAGGCCGTAGTCTCCTAAACTATCTCTATACTCATGCTTCTCTTTATTTTTAACCCACAAAATAAAACAGCATAAATGACCAATTTCCCCCACTTTTTGGGGATCTTCTAAACATTTGCGAAACTCCTCCAACTTCATTCGCGCATACTCATTATACTTTCGCTTACAAAAGTTATAATCAAAGGTGTGCTTATATAATTGTAGTTTCCTATTCTGTATTTCATAATTTATACCACTCATAACATAAAAATCATTTGCATTAGGTACTTGTGTCATCATAGTCATACGATTTGAGGTTATCTATATTTTTGCAAAACGTATGCCAAGACTTAAAAAAATTAACTTAAAAAAAGTAAAAAAGTCTTAAAATTTTCAGTGAATCAATGTATCAGTAAGCTTGGAATTATTCCATAACAAATATACAAAATTTGGAATTATTCCAAAAAGTATATTTGTGTTTTTAATGGTAATACCGCTAAAAAATCTCTGCATTATACAAGTAAAAAGCAAACAACTACCTGTATTTCAGCTGTTTACTTGAAGAATCCAGTTGATGTTGTTAATAAAACCTAATAAGTTTATTTTCAAAGAAAAAGTATGTCCATTAAATTTACTTCTAAGTATTTGATACGTTTGTGGTATGTTTTTTGGGGAAAGAACTACCAGAACGAAGAAATGGGAAATACAAATCAAATCGTAAATTATGCAGTATAAAGTAATTGATGCAAAAAGTCAATATTTTGGGAAAATACTTGACTTCCAATCTTGCTCTACTTTGAGTGATTTGGGCGGAGTACTCTTAAAGATTGAAAGAAATAGAGTATCACTTTTTAAATTTAACGAAGTAGAATTGGTTTAATCACCATTCTACTTCCTTTTCTACCCTAACTGGGTAATTCTTTTTACATATTTACCAATAACATCAAACTCTAGGTTAACCACAGTTCCTTTTTTGAAGGTACTAAAATTGGTATGTTCATAAGTAAACGGAATAATAGCTACGCTAAACTCATCATTTTTAGAGTTAACCACCGTTAAACTTACTCCATTAACCGTAATCGAACCTTTTTCAATCGTAATGTTGCTTAAACCCGGGTCATAACCAAAGGTAAAATACCAGCTTCCATCGGCTTCAGCAACATTAGTACAAGTGGCAATTTGATCTACATGACCTTGCACAATATGTCCATCCAGACGATCCCCCAATCTCATACCACGCTCTAAATTAACAACATCACCAGTAGCAAGATCCTTAAGATTGGTCTTTTCTAATGTCTCTTTAATAGCAGTTACGGTATACGTATCATCTTCAATAGAAACTACGGTAAGACAAACGCCATTATGAGCCACACTTTGGTCAATTTTTAACTCTGAAGTAAAATTTGCGCGTACAGTAATATCCAGATTCTCTTTATCTGTTTTTAAAGATGTTATAGTTCCTAATTCTTCGATGATTCCGGTAAACATAAATGCAAATTATTTAGTTAAATTTGTGACCTCGAAGCTTGAAGTCTGATTTTAGATTTCAAAAATACTGAACTCTTTTTGAGTTTAATCATAAAGAAGCATAATAAATGAAGAAAGAAGAAAAAATAAGATTAGGGATTTCTATAGGTGATCTTAATGGTATCGGAAGCGAAGTTGTCCTTAAGACTTTTGAAGATTCTAGAATGCTGGATTTCTGTACACCAGTGATTTTTGCATCTGTAAAAATTATGTCTTTCTTAAAAAAACAGTACGAAATTAATTCTAATTTGCATGGTATTGACAAATGCTCCCAGATTCTAGATGGTAAAATAAACGTACTCAATGTATGGAAAGAAGCCGTAGATATCAATTTTGGAACAGAAAATGAAAAAGTCGGAAGCTATGCGATCAAATCCCTTAAAGCTGCTACTGCAGCTCTAAAAAATGATGAGATAGATGTACTTGTAACCGCCCCTATTAATAAACATAGTATTCAGTCTGAAGAATTTAAATTTCCCGGTCATACAGATTACCTGGATCAGGAACTAGAAGGAAATAGTCTTATGTTTATGGTTACAGATGAGCTGAAGGTAGGATTACTTACCGATCATGTGGCTGTAAAGGATATTGCAGATGCCATTACACCAGAGCTGATAGAGGAAAAAGTAAACACAATATATAACTCCCTAAAACAAGATTTTGGCGTATCAAAACCAAAAATTGCTGTACTAGGTATTAATCCGCATAGCGGAGACAATGGTGTTATTGGCAAAGAAGATGAGGAAATATTAAAACCTACAATCAAGAAAATTAATGACTCGGGAAAACTGGTATACGGCCCTTATGCGGCTGATAGTTTTTTTGGATCAAATAATTACAAAAGCTTTGACGCAATTGTAGCTTCATATCATGATCAAGGATTGATTCCTTTTAAAACATTATCGTTTGGAAAAGGAGTAAATTATACAGCTGGACTTAATAAAGTACGTACATCTCCCGATCATGGAACCGCTTTTGAGATTGCCGGAAAAAATCAAGCAGATTATAGTTCCTTCGAAGAAGCCGTTTTTTCCGCTTTGAAGATTTTCAGAAATAGGAAAGAGTATGCTGATTTGACCAAAAACCCATTAAAAAAACAGCCTCGTAAACCACAGAATAAATATAAAAGTGAATGAGTCACTCATTTAAAAACTCAGAGACTTATTCGCTCAAAAAATAAAAGACTAACATTCTGATATAATTTTGTTTACAAAAAGGCTTTCATAACGAATTTTTATTATCTTTGCACCCGCCTTTACCAAATTGGTAGGCACCTGAAACTGATGATGAAATGATACAACTTAAAGAGTATACTATTCCTTTTGTTGGGCTAAAGCAAGGATTACACCAGTTTGAGTATCAGATTGACAATACGTTCTTTGAGCATTTTGAGTATGACGAATTTAATGCAGCTGCAGTAAAAGTTGATCTGGAGTTTGACAAGAAAGCAACAATGTTAGAACTTCAGTTTAAAGGAACCGGAACTGTAAATGTTAATTGTGATCTTACTAACGAACCTTTTGACTTACCTATAGAAAATGAATTCTTTTTGGTAGTTAAGTTTGGAGATGAATATAATAATGAAAATGAAGAGCTTCTCATACTCCCGCATGGAGAATATGAAGTTAACATTCAGCAATATATTTATGAATTAATTGTGCTGGGCGTACCTTCAAAAAGAGTTCATCCAGGAGTAGAAGACGGAACATTAGAATCAGAAATACTTGAAAAGTTAGACGAGCTAAGTCCAAAAGAAAAAACAATAGAAAATAATAATGAGGAAACAGATCCTCGTTGGGACAAATTAAAAAATTTACTAAACGATAAATAATATCTAGCAATGGCACATCCTAAGAGAAAGATATCGAGAACAAGAAGAGATAAAAGAAGAACACATTACAAAGCTACTGTACCACAGATCGCTACAGATCCTACTACAGGAGAAGCACATTTGTACCACAGAGCACACTGGCACGAAGGTAAATTATACTACCGTGGTCAAATTGTTATTGATAACACAGAAGAAGAAGTGGCATAAGCGCACTGTTAAAATTTTATATAAAGCTCTCACAAATGTGAGAGTTTTTTTGTTTTTAGTTGAATATGTGTCAAAATCCCGTTATTTTGCGCCATATTTGTATATAATTTAGTAATTTCGACGACTTTTTAGGCACTTTTTGCGCAATAGTACGTGAAACTAAAACTAAGATATGAGTAAAATCACAGCCGCTATTACAGCTGTTGGCGCATATGTGCCAGACTACGTGTTAACCAATAAGATTTTAGAAACTATGGTTGACACAAACGACGAATGGATTACCAGTCGTACAGGTATTAAAGAACGTAGGTTATTAAAAGATAAAGACAAGGGAAGTTCTTTCTTAGGTATTAAAGCCGCAGAAGATCTAATTGCCAAAAAAAATCTTGATCCAAAAGAGATTGATATGGTAATTTTTGCTACCGCAACTCCCGATCTTCCTGTAGCAGCAACAGCGGCATATACAGCATCAAAAATAGGAGCTGTTAATGCCTTTTCTTATGATCTGCAAGCTGCATGCTCTAGTTTTTTATATGGAATGTCAACCGCATCAAGCTATATAGAATCTGGTAGGTATAAAAAAATACTACTTATAGGAGCAGATAAGATGTCATCTATAATAGACTATACTGATAGAGCTACCTGCATCATATTTGGTGATGGTGGTGGAGCCGTACTTTTTGAACCCAATGACGAAGGTTACGGATTGCAAGATGAATATTTGCGCACCGATGGTATAGGAAGAGAGTTCTTAAAAATTGAAGCTGGGGGATCTATATTACCTCCATCTGAAGAAACTGTTGCAAATAAACAGCACTTTGTGCAACAGGATGGAAAAACAGTATTTAAATATGCGGTTTCCAATATGGCAGATGCCAGTACAAAAATCATGGAACGCAACAACTTGTCTGGAGATGATGTTGATTGGCTCATTGCACATCAAGCCAATAAACGAATTATAGATGCTACCGCAAATAGAATGGAACTGGATGGGAACAAAGTTCTCATGAATATCCAAAGATACGGTAACACTACCTCAGCAACGTTACCTTTATTATTACACGATTACGAAAAACAACTCAAAAAAGGAGACAATATAGTATTTGCCTCATTTGGTGGAGGCTTTACATGGGGCTCTATCTATCTTAAATGGGCTTATAACTCCTAAAACAACTAAACACACAATACCCAACATTATGGATTTAAAAGAAATTCAGAATTTGATTAAATTCGTTGCCAAATCAGGCGCCAGCGAAGTAAAATTAGAGATGGATGACGTTAAAATCACCATCAAAACCGGATCAGAAGACAGTAAAGAAACAACATTTGTACAACACATCCCTGTAGGAAATGCTGTTACTCCTCAACCGGCAGCACCTGCTCCAGCAGCACCTGCTGCGCCGGCAACTCCTGCAGCAGTTGTAGAAAGTTCTTCTGATGATAACTCAAAATACATAACTATCAAATCTCCTATAATTGGAACCTTATATAGGAAACCGTCACCAGACAAACCTACGTTTGTAGAAGTTGGCGATTCTATTAAAGAAGGAGATGTGCTTTGTATTATAGAAGCAATGAAACTTTTCAACGAAATCGAAAGCGAAGTTTCTGGTAAAATTGTAAAAGTATTAGTTGATGACTCTTCTCCTGTAGAATTTGATCAACCACTTTTCTTAGTAGACCCATCATAACCCAATTTTAAAATTCCAATAGACAAATCCAAAAAATCCATCTTATATGGAATCTGGAGCTTGGAATTTGAGATTTTTAAATTTTAAAAGTTATGTTTAAAAAAATTCTAATTGCAAATAGAGGTGAGATTGCTATGAGAGTAATCAGAACCTGCAAAGAAATGGGGATTAAGTCTGTAGCGGTCTACTCTACTGCAGATGCAGAAAGTTTACACGTTCGTTTTGCAGATGAAGCGGTTTGTATAGGGCCCGCACCTAGTAGTGAATCTTATCTTAAGATGTCTAATATAATAGCAGCTGCAGAAATTACTAATGCAGATGCTATACATCCCGGTTACGGTTTCCTTTCAGAAAATGCTAAGTTCTCCAAAATTTGTGAAGAACACGAAATAAAATTCATTGGCGCAAGTGCCGAGATGATCGACAGAATGGGTGATAAAGCATCTGCCAAATCAACTATGATTCAAGCCGGTGTGCCTTGTGTACCAGGAAGTGAAGGAATAATTCCCGATTTTAAAACTTGTATAAAAGTAGCTCGAGAAACCGGTTATCCAGTAATGCTTAAGGCTAGTGCTGGTGGTGGTGGTAAAGGTATGCGTGCTGTTTGGAAAGAAGAAGATCTGCAAAATGCTTGGGAATCTGCCAGACAAGAAAGTAAAGCTGCTTTTGGTAATGATGATATGTATATGGAAAAGCTTATAGAAGAGCCTCGCCATATCGAAATTCAAATCGTAGGTGATAGCAATGGAAGAGCATGTCATTTATCTGAAAGAGATTGTTCTGTACAACGTAGACATCAAAAATTAACTGAAGAAACTCCTTCTCCATTCATGACCGATGAATTGCGAGAAAAAATGGGGGAAGCTGCAGTTAAAGCTGCCGAATATATTAAATATGAAGGTGCAGGAACCGTTGAATTTCTAGTTGACAAACACCGCAACTTCTATTTCATGGAAATGAATACGCGTATCCAGGTAGAGCATCCTATTACAGAACAAGTAGTGGATTATGATTTGATCAGAGAGCAAATTCTGGTTGCAGCAGGAGTGCCAATTTCTGGTAAGAACTATATACCACAGTTACACTCTATAGAGTGTAGAATTAATGCCGAAGATCCTTATAAAGATTTTAGGCCTTCTCCAGGTAAGATTACCAATTTACACCTTCCGGGAGGTCATGGAGTAAGAGTTGACACTCATGTATATAGTGGTTATACAATTCCTCCTAATTATGACTCTATGATTGCTAAATTGATTACTACCGCGCAAACACGTGAAGAGGCAATCAACAAAATGAAAAGAGCACTTGATGAGTTTGTGGTAGAAGGTATCAAGACTACCGTTCCTTTTCATAGACAATTAATGGATCATCCGGATTATGTATCCGGAAACTATACCACTAAGTTTATGGAAGACTTTGAAATGGCAGAACTAGAAGATTAATTAACAAATATATAAGCCTCAGCAATGGGGCTTTTTTTATGAATTTTAGTTATTGGGAATATAAAACATGGTTATCCAACATCGATTTTACTATTGTAGGTAGCGGAATCGTAGGACTTAACTGTGCCCTTAGGTTGCGACACAAATATCCAACTGCCAAAATACTAGTACTAGAACGAGGAATACTTCCAAACGGGGCGAGTACTAAAAATGCTGGTTTTGCATGTTTTGGAAGCCTGTCAGAGATATTAGATGACCTTAATTCACATACCGAGGAAGAAGTACTACAACTTGTTCAAAAAAGAGTTAATGGGCTTCAATTATTAAGAAAAAACCTTGGCGATCAAGCAATCCATTATTTACAATATAGAGGGTATGAACTTTTCACCCAAGAAGATGCAGCACTATATCAAAATTGTCTTTCAAAAATAGAACAGATCAACAATTTGCTTCGTCCTATTTTTAAGGATAGTGTGTTCACAAAAGAACACAATATCTTCAATTTTAAAAATATTCAACCACAATACATCGTAAATCAATTCGAAGGGCAAATAGATACCGGTAAGATGATGGAGGCCTTACTTTCCAAAGTACAAGAGTCTGGTATCAAAATTTTAAACAATTGCACAGTGCAAGCAATTAATGATCTTAACACTGCTGTCGAAATAAAAACAGATCAATTTACGTTTTCTACAAATAAAGTACTTATTGCTACCAATGGTTTTGCATCACAACTAGGAATCAACCAAGTAAAACCAGCTCGTGCACAGGTCTTGATCACCAAGCCAATCACCGGTTTGCATATCAAAGGAACCTTTCATCTGGACAAAGGATATTATTATTTCAGAAATATCGATAATAGAATTTTGTTTGGCGGGGGTAGGAACCTTGATTTTAAGAGCGAAGAAACAACAGAATTAGCACAGACCGAATTGGTACAACACAAGTTAAATCAAATTTTGAGTGAAGTAATTTTACCAGATTCTAATTTCGAAATTGAACATCGCTGGAGCGGAATTATGGGGGTTGGAAGCCAGAAAAAATCTATTGTCAAACAAATATCTGACAATGTTTTTTGTGGTGTACGCCTTGGCGGAATGGGAGTAGCGATCGGAAGTATTGTTGGCACGGAATTGGCAGATCTACTATAGATAATCTCTAGATATGAAAAAATTTATTCACTTCATGCTAAAAAGCCTTGTGGCTTTTTTACTGTTTAGTCCGCTTTGGGTGCTAAGCTATAGGTGGATAGATGTTCCGGCAACGCCTTTAATGGCAATTCGCAAGTTACAATCCAATCAAAAACACACCATCCAACATCGTTGGGTGCCATTATCCAATATTTCGCAGGATTTACAATTGGCAGTTATCTGCAGCGAAGACCAACGATTTATAGAGCATCAAGGCTTTGATCAGGAAGCTATAGAAAAAGCAATTGCAGAACATAAGGACGGAAAAAAATTACGTGGTGCCAGCACTATCTCGCAGCAAACAGCCAAAAATGTATTCTTATGGCCCCACCGTAGTTGGGTTCGCAAGGGGCTAGAAGTTTATTTTACATTTTTGATCGAAAAACTATGGACCAAAGAGCGTATTCTAGAGATCTATTTGAATAGTATCGAAATGGGTAATGGCATTTATGGAGCCGAAGCAGCTGCACAATTTTGGTTTAATACATCTGCTACTGATCTTAGTAAAGAAGAAGCTGCTGCCATTGCCGCCATTTTACCAAATCCCAGAAAGTTTTTGGCCAATCCACCATCTGAATATACCCAAAAAAGAAAAGACTGGATCTTTATACAAATGCGCAATTATGGTACTTTAGTATTCGATAAGAAAACGCAATATGAATCCGATGGATATTAAACAAAAGCTACTAGATCAATGTCAATATAATATTGATCAAAGGTTGCAGCGTATTCAACGTACTATTACTGACATTCAAGAATCTTTGAGTTCTGAAACCAAAAGCTCTGCTGGAGACAAACATGAAACTGGTCGCGCCATGCTACAATTAGAACGCGAAAAAGCCGGACAGCAATTAGCCGAGGTGCAAAAGCTACAAGAAATTTTAGCCAAAATTGATATTTCGACCTCTTCAGACAATGCCTGTTTAGGTAGTTTGGTTTTTACTACTCAAGGAAATTACTTTTTAAGTATTTCTATTGGTGAACTATCTATTGATAAAACCTCTTATTTCGCAATTGCTGCAAATACCCCTATTGGTAAGTTGCTATTAGGTAAAACCATTGGGGATACTTTTAGTTTTAATGGAAAGGAAATTTCTATAAAAAGAGTAAATTAACCTGATTTTCACACAAAACACCCTAACATCATGAAAAAGTCCCTTTTATTCATCGCTATTGCTTTTATGATCGGTTGCAAAAACAATCAAACCACCGAAAAGGTTGAGCCCGAGGTTAAAAAAGAAAAAAAGGAAGAAGTTACCCCTAAAAAGAAAAGACCCATCGCTCTGGAACACAATAAATTCTTTGACGTTGACGGAAAAAGAATGCTATACGGAGGAAAAGACAATATTCAACATTTTGATATTACAGGCTATGATCTAAAAGATGAACAATTTCATTATGGTATCGGTAGAGAAACGTTTCCTGCAATATTAGAACCAAAATTTATCTCTGTACAAGAGGCCGATACTACTTGGACAGATGACACTCGATTTTTGGTTGCCTATGCAGGTAATGAAGTAAAAGCATATTCGATAAAAGACCTTACAAGACACGAAGTAGTAAATGACGTTTTAAATGGCAAGCCAATAATGGCGGTATACTGTATACTTGCCGATCTAGGCGCTATTTATGAACGCAAATATGGTGATAAAGAATTGACTTTTGCATTAAGCGGCTATACTTACTATGATGAAGAGGTTTGGGGAGGTCTTGATGGATTTGTTTTATGGGATAGAGAAACAGAAAGCCTTTGGTGGCCTCTTATAGATAGAGCCGTCTCTGGACCTCTGAAAGGAGTAAAATTTTTGGAAATGGACAAAGCAAATTGGAAAGATACTACCTGGGGAGCAATAAAGAAATCATATCCTAATGCCAAAGTTCTTAAATCGGGACAGGATTTTGAACGGCCAAAAACCTGGAAAAAGTATGATGATGTTAGCGAAATTGTAAAAAACTATAGTAAGGAAAATTAAAATTTCATACAAAAATGATTTTAAGTAAATTGCCAACTCATAAATCATCACGACCATGCAGAAGTTTTTTGTACTAGCCCTCATAGGGGTACTACTTATTTCATGTAAACCATACGAGAATACCAAAGTCAGAAAAAATCAAATCACCTATGAAGATTTTAGGGCAGATCAAAGATTATATCCCACAGATGATGGTCTAATAAAATATATAGACAAAGGAAAAGGTCCTGTGATAGTACTTTTACACGGGGTACCAACATCTGGTTGGCTATATCGTAAAATGATAAAACCTTTGGTAGACAATGGATATCGTGTGATTGTTCCTGATATGCTAGGGTATGGATCTAGCGATTCTCCTGATGGTTTCGAAATCTACAATGCAGAAAATCATGGTAAACGCCTTTTAGAACTTATGGCAAGTTTGGGCATAGAAACATGGACTCATGTAATGCATGACGCAGGGGGATTATGGACCTGGGAACTTATGAAACAAGATCCGGATAAAATTGAAAAACTAATCGTACTCAATACCATCATCTACGAAGAAGGATTCTATCCACCAGTAAGAATGAAACCAGGAGGAATGGCCAAAACGGCTATGTGGGCATATCGAAATGGCGTAACGACAAATACATTGCTTAAAAATCTGTTTAAAGAAGGGCTGAAAGAAAACATCTTAAATCCTTTAGACGTTGAAGGGTATAAAACACCTTTGCTAGAAGGTAAAACAAAAGCTATGTATTACTTTTTTAGCCAAACCTGCAATGAATTACCCGATTACTCTGAAGTTTTTGAAAATATAAACATACCTGTTTCGGTAATATGGGGTATTCATGATACGATGTTACAATGGCCTCCACAACAAACCAAAGCTGCAAATGCACTAAAGGTAAAAGATGAAGATATTCATTTTGTAGACGAGAAACACTTCATCCAAGAGACCAAAGCAGAAGAAATAGCTTATAAAATTCTGGATTTCCTTAATTAAGACTTACGTTTTTTATCCAGTTTTTAAGTTCAACTCTAAAGATCGTACCATTGATCAATTCGTGGATTTGATCTAACTCATCCTTGCTAATAGCTAGGTCTACTTTGTCTGAAGGGGTTCTTAACAACAATGACCTACAATTTTGGGGGTCTTTACATTCATTACAACACTGTGATTGTCTGGTTGTCGTACATGAGTCTGAAAAATCTTTTAGTTCATTAAGGGTAAGCAGAAAACCAATATCCCTAAACACCAGTTGAACTCTGGGCATTAAAACATTAGCTTCTTTCTTCCAAAAGAAAGATATACCAACCGTATTGCTGTAAATTTTATCTATAGCATTCATTTTGAGTTCTATTTTGAATCAAAAATAACACTATTTATAATAAATCTAAATAAAAATAAAGTTAATTTATGTCCTTTAGCTTTAATTGAAGTGATACCTTGCCATTCCATTCATTTTCATCAATCGTATATGCCGCTTTAAACTGTTGTCCTGTGCTAATCAAATCTTGTTTAGAGCCAAGACTAAAACCAATAGCATCAACAGCAATCCCGTTTTTCTGCACCTTACATTTTAGATGCTTATCATCTGCTCCTACACATTTACCATATCCTGTATCTTTTAGCCCTTCTGTCATAAACACCGGAGTCATATTTCCCGGTCCAAAAGGAGCAAATTGTTTCAGAAGACGAAAGAACTTTGGTGTGATCTGATCCAACTCCATTTTTGTATCCATAGTTATTTCCGGAGTAAGTAATTTTTTATCTATTGTGTCCGTTACAACTTCTTCAAATTTTTGTTTAAAGGGTTCATACTGTTCCTCAAGCAATGTTAGTCCTGCCGCGTATTTATGTCCTCCAAACTGTTCTATGTGATCAGAACAAGCATCAAGCGCGTTGTAGACGTCAAATCCTTTTACAGATCTGGCTGATGCGGCTAGTTTTTCACCACTCTTGGTGAAAACCAATGTTGGGCGGTAATAGGTCTCTGTTAACCTTGAGGCCACTATACCAATAACTCCTTTATGCCAACTTTCTTCATACACAACAGTAGTATATCGATCCTCTTCTTTGTTTTTACGGATTTGTGCTATAGCTTCTTCAGTAATACTTTTATCAGCATCTTTTCGATCACTATTATAAACCTCTATTTCAGAGGCAAATTGCGATGCTAGTTCAGGATTTTCTTCTGTAAGAAGTTCAACCGCATGCAATCCATGTTTCATCCTTCCTGCTGCATTAATCCTGGGAGCAATCATGAAAACTACGTCAGTAATGGTCAAAGTTTCCTTGTTAACCTGAGAAATCATAGCCCTAAAACCCGTTCTTGGGTTTTCATTAATCACTTGTAAGCCAAAATAAGCCAACACTCTATTCTCTCCTGTTATTGGTACGATATCGGCCCCAATAGCAGTTGCAACTAAGTCTAAATATGGTAGCAAATCGTCTAAGGTTTGATCATATTTAGTAGCCAGTGCCTGAATTAATTTGAATCCCACTCCACAGCCACACAATTCTTTATATGGGTATTCGCAATCTTCACGTTTAGGGTCCAAAACTGCTGCTGCATCAGGAATCTCATCTCCCGGTCTGTGGTGGTCACAAATGATAAAATCTACCCCTTTTGATTTTGCGTATGCTACTTTTTCGATGGCCTTAATTCCGCAGTCTAAGGCTACAATCAAAGACATATCGTTATCATGGGCATAATCTATCCCGGTATAAGAAACTCCATAACCTTCATTATATCGATCAGGAATATACGTTGCGATTTGTGGAGACAATGTTTTTAGATACGAGGACATAAGTGCTACAGACGTTGTACCGTCTACATCATAATCGCCATAGACCATAATATTTTCACCATCTGAAATAGCCTTTTCAATTCTTGCAACCGCTTTATCCATATCTTTCATTAAGAATGGATTATGCAAATCTTCTAATGATGGTCTGAAGAATTTCTTGGCTTGATCAAAGGTCTCTATACCTCTCTGCACCAAAAGTGAAGCAATTATCTTATCTACATTTAATGCTTCTGCTAAGTGGTCTATTTTTGTAGTATCGGGTATAGGTTTTAGTGTCCATCTCATTTATGTAGTGTATTCCAAATATTAAAAATTCCAAAGTACAAAAAACATCTCGACCACTCTAGATTTGACATTAGTTTTGTATTTTGTCGTGCTAAAAATTTTAAGTTTAAACTCAATAATACATATACACATGCCATTAGTAACTCCACTATCTGCTGATCACGATCCCAAAACAAAAGAATTAGCAGAATTTTTTAATGAAACCTTAGGGTTTTGCCCTAATTCTGTACTTACAATGCAAAGAAGACCAGCAATTTCTAAAGCATTTATTAACCTTAATAAAGCAGTAATGGCCAATGAAGGTCGAGTTACCTCTGCATTAAAACGTATGATTGCATGGGTAAGTAGCAATGCTACAGGTTGTAGATATTGCCAGGCACATGCAATACGTGCCGCAGAACGTTATGGAGCAGAACAAGAGCAACTTGATAATATTTGGGAGTACAAGACACATCCTGCTTTTAGTGATGCAGAACGTGCTGCACTTGATTTTTCGTTAGCTGCATCCGTAATTCCTAACGCAGTTGATGAGACCATCAAAACAGAACTACATAAGCATTGGGATGAAGGTGAAATTGTAGAAATGTTAGGTGTAATCTCCTTATTTGGATACCTAAACCGCTGGAATGACTCTATGGGAACGACTGTTGAAGAAGGTGCTATCGAATCTGGTGAACAATACTTAGGTAAGCACGGTTGGGAAAAAGGAAAACACGTTTAATATTAATATATTAGATTATAGAATAAATAAGCCCTCTAAATTGAGGGCTTATTTATATAATTTATTTCCTCAAATAATATCGATAGCTTCTATATAAAAGAAAAATAGTAATTAAGAGAATAAGTACTGCCCACATCCAATACTCTCCAGATAGATGGGCAGCTATTATTTGTGTATCAGAATATTGAATTCTTCCATCACGTTCAAACTGCTTGGTAAATAGATACGACGTTTGTAAGTATGTACTTAATACGCATTGGGTTCCTAAAAAAAGTAACGTAAACGCCTCTAATTTTCTGACTCTTAGGATAGCAATAAAAAATAAAATTGCTGCAAAAATGCTTAAAATGATCAACGCCAATAGTTCGTGAATCCATATACATAACGATAGTACCATAATTATTACTAAAAGCCACAATGTAATTTTAGAAGTAATTCGGTTTTTTGCAGAAGCGATAAGTATAGCTCCAGAGATAGCAGGGCCCAGCAAACCTCCTGCTGATGTAATTGATCTTGCCACATTATACTCAAGATAACTAAAAGACACATTAGAATACGCTACGCCGCCACCGTTATCATAAATCTCTAAATAGTAAAATTTTCCTCCAAGAAGTAAGGCAGTAAGGCCATGACCCATTTCGTGAAACCACGTACCCAGCAATAGTAATGGGTACTGTATCATCCCAAAATATGGCAATTGCCATAATAAAAAGACAAGTAGGCTGATTCCTATAATAGCCAGTAGTGGTTTCTTTTTCAATTGATTTACATTTATTTATTAGTCCTTACAGACTTTTCAATAACAGTATTTACACCAATTTATTATGAAAACAAAGAGAACTATTTCGGGGAAAAAACATCCTAAAATAAAATTTCTTTTACCTTTTGTCGAAGGACAGGTACCACATGATCTTCGAACCACGGGTTTTTTGTGAGCCAAAAACGATTTCTGGGAGATGGGTGCGGTAACGGAAAATATGTAGGTAGATATTTTTCATATTCGCTAACCGTATCTGTTAAGGTCTTCTTTGCATCTTTTTTCAGATAATATTTTTGAGCATACTGGCCAATTAATATGATTAATTTCAATTCTGGCATAGTATCAAATAGTGGTTTATGCCATAACGGTGCGCATTCTGGCCTTGGAGGCAAGTCACCGCTCTTTCCTTTTCCGGGATAACAAAATCCCATAGGAACAATGGCTATTTTGGTTTCATCATAAAATAATTCATTCGTAATATCCAGCCATTTTCTTAGTTGTTTACCACTAGCATCATCCCAAGGAATTCCCGAATTGTGAACTTTGGTACCCGGTGCCTGCCCGATAATGATAATTTTGGCTTTAGGATGACCAGACACAACCGGTCTAGGGCCTAAGGGCAAATGTGCCTTACACACTTCACACCCTCTTATGTCTGAAAGCAGTTTATCCATTATTTCTTTTTTCCTTCGACTATCACAACAATCTCCCCTTTGGGTGGTTTATTTTCGAAATGCGTAAGAACTTCTTTGGTTGTGCCTCTAACTGTTTCTTCATGAAGTTTACTTAACTCTCTCGATACCGAAACCTGGCGGTCTTCTCCAAAATATTCTACAAAACTCCCTAGGGTTTTTACCAATTTATGTGGTGATTCATAGAAAATCATAGTTCTTGGTTCTTCAGATAATAACTTTAGTCGGGTTTGTCTTCCTTTCTTAACAGGCAAAAAACCTTCAAAAACAAATTTATCATTTGGTAATCCGCTATTTACTAGAGCAGGAACAAATGCTGTTGCCCCTGGAAGGCATTCTACTTCAATTTTATGCTCTACGCAAGCTCTGGTAAGTAAAAATCCAGGATCACTTATTGCGGGTGTGCCTGCATCACTAATTAAAGCAATTGTTTCTCCGCTTTGTAGTCTTTGTATAATACGATCCACCATTTTATGCTCGTTATGCATATGATGACTCTGCATATGTGTAGCGATATCGAAATGTTTCAACAATTTCCCACTAGTGCGCGTATCCTCTGCAAGGATTAAATCTACTTCTTTTAGAATTTTGATCGCTCTAAAAGTCATATCTTCTAGATTACCGATAGGCGTAGGTACAAGGTATAGTTTTGACATTATGGTCGTACTTTTTTACCAACAGCATAAGAAACCGCTAGAATTATAATTGCATATATAGAAAGCCCAATGGTATGACCTGCATAATAATGTGCTAAGCTGGCCAATACCAAATCAAAAAAGAATCCAGCGTAGGCCCATTCTTTAATCCATTTTATTTTATTGGTAAGAATAGCAACAATCCCTAAAAGTTTGGCAATAGCTAACGGAATTACAACATAAGTTGGGTAATTAAAGCTTTCAAAAAAACCTTTGATCATATCGGTTTTAAAGAAATACATTTGGGCAGAATACAACATTATTGCACAAAGGGCAATTGTAGTAATCCAATAAACAATTTTCATATACGTACTATTATTCATATTTAATTATGGCCTCACTTTCTTTCCTACAAAATATGAGGTCAACAATAGAACTAATGCTACCAAAGCTCCTCCCCATTCTTCATCGCCAGCTTGTTGATGTGCAAAAAACGCGAGCACAAAATTAAAGAAAAACCCAGCATAAGCCCATTCTTTCAAGAATTTCCACTTATTTAATAGAATAACTATTATTCCTGATAGCTTTAAAGTCGCCAAAGGATAAATAATATAGTTGGGATAATTAAATGATGTAAAAACTTGCACAACTTCTTCGTGATTAAAGAAATACATACTTGCAGAAAATAACATTAATGCAGATAGTAAGCCCGTAGCAATCCAATAAACAATTTTCATAAGCTTAAATTTTTATAATTTATGTTTAGTGTTCAAATTTACTGGTCACAATATGCATAAAACGCTCTTCATATTCATCTTTACCGTCCCAATTGTCGTAATCTGGTTTTACCATGTTTTTAATAAACTCACTAACCTCATTTTTACTTCTTAATGTACTTAATTGGGATAGTACTCTATTATAATCTGGAGCGCTACCTTCAAAAAGGTATTTTATAAATGCCAATCTATCATTTAATCCAATATGAATATCTTTTCTGAGTTGATCATTAAGTGATTTTGGTTTTTCATCATGATCTTCTTTATGAACTGTAGATATAATTTGAGATCTAGATGTATTATCTTCTTTATCTGTTTTCTCATAGGTTGATTCTGAAACTAATGATTCTGAAAAAGAAGTACTTTCATCTGCACCTGCAGAAGCAGGAACAAATAGATCTTCAGTAACTCGAGCATTAATTTCTTCAATAATGAGCTCTGGTTTGTTTTCAACATTTGAAGTTTTATCCACCCTTTCTTCCAACTTAATTTGTGGTTCTTCCGGAATCTCTACCTTAGGTTTTTCTTCTAACTTAATTGGTGGTTCAGGCGCTATAATTTCTTTGATTTTTTTCCTTACTTCCTTTAGCTTTTCTGATTCATTTTCTTCAAGCGCTGCGTTAACTTGACCAATAGTAGGCTGCGGGCCCGAAAAATGAGACTCTGAAAAACTAAGAATAGTTAACTTTTCATAAAGTTGTCTGGCTTCTTCCTGTAATTGAAACACATCAGATTTATCCTTAATTTGTAGTATCCTATGCGCAATACTTATAAGCTCTGCTTCCAATTTCTTCTTCATAACTTTCTTATTCGTTTATAATACTGCTTTTTGTTTTTTAATAAATTTACCTCATCTTTAGAGTAATACCAAATAAAGATGTAAATGGATGATTATTTTTATCAATCATTACAAAATTCATCTGGTATAAAAGGAGAAGGGATTTCTTTTAATTGATTCTGAAAAATACAAAATGTTTCTCGAAAATACGGTAAATCATAAGGAGCAATTTGGGTGGATAGAGGTAATCTGTGGTTCTATGTTTTCTGGTAAAACTGAAGAATTGATACGCAGATTAAAACGAGCTCAATTTGCAAAGCAAAAAGTTGAAATATTTAAACCTGCTGTCGATATTCGGTATGATGACGAAATGGTAGTTTCTCATGATGCAAATGAGATTCGTTCTACTCCTGTTCCGGCTGCAGCCAATATTAGGATACTAGCAGATACCTGTGATGTGGTAGGTATAGACGAAGCTCAGTTTTTTGATGATGAAATTGTATCCGTTTGTAATGATCTTGCCAATAAAGGTATTAGAGTAATTGTTGCTGGATTGGATATGGATTTTAAAGGAAATCCATTTGGGCCAATGCCTGCATTAATGGCAACAGCAGAATATGTCACCAAAGTTCATGCTGTTTGTACACGTACTGGTAATCTAGCCCAGTTTAGTTATAGGAAATCAACAAAAGATGACCTCGTTTTGTTAGGCGAAACTGATGAATACGAACCATTGAGTCGGGCTGCTTACTATAAAGCCATGCTTAAAGAAAAAGTACGTAAAATGGAAGTAACAGATCCAAAAGAAGTCTCTGAAAAATCTGAAAAACGGGATGAGTAATACAAAGGAAACCGTACTAGAAATTAACCTACCTCATCTTACGCATAATTTTAATTATCTAAAAAGTAAGGTTAAATCGTCTGTAAAAATATTAGCCGTTGTAAAAGCTTCCGGTTACGGAAGTGATGCGGTTGTAATGGCAAAACATCTTGAAAAAATTGGAGCAGATTATTTTGCGGTGGCGTATACGTCTGAAGGTATATTACTTCGAGAGGCCGGAATCAAAACACCTATTTTGGTATTGCACCCCCAGCCTGTTAACTTTCAGAAATTAGTTGAATATCAATTAGAACCTAGTCTATATAGCTCCAGAACTCTTGAAGAATTCATTGCGACGATCACTTCATTAAATCAAAAAAACTTCCCTGTTCATATTAAGTTTAATAGCGGATTAAATCGTATTGGTTTTTCGGAAAATGATGTAGATCATATTACAGAACAACTTCGAAAGACGGATACCATAAAAATAGCTTCGCTTCTATCTCATCTGGCAGCTAGCGAGGATCATAACGAAAGAGAATTTACATTAAGGCAAATCAATTCTTTTAAAAAGGCTGCAAAACAGCTTAGCGCTAAGTTAGGATACACTCCTATTCTTCATCAATCAAACACTTCAGGAATTCTTAATTACCCTGAGGCGCATTTTGATATGGTTCGCACTGGGATAGGTTTATATGGCTATGGTAATGAGGCAAAATTTGACAACGAATTAAAACCCGTAGCTGCCCTAAAATCTGTGATTTCCCAAATTCATGAATTAAAACCGGGTGAGTCACTAGGATATAATAGAGCATTTAAGGCTGCAGTCTTTACTAAAACTGCAACCATCCCAATTGGCCATGCAGATGGTATTAGTAGACAATATGGTAATAAAAAAGGCTTTGTAACTATTAAAAATAAACCCGCCAATATTCTTGGAAACGTTTGTATGGATATGATTATGGTAGACATTACAGATATAGATTGTCATGAAGGCGATGAGGTTATCATTTTTGACGAAACTACAAGTGCATCAAAAATTGCAGAACAATCTGGAACAATATCTTATGAATTACTTACCGCCATATCTCCAAGGGTAAAAAGGGTCATTATCGATAAAAATTGATTTTTATCGAAAAATCGCCAGTAATAAGCAGTGTACTTTTAACGATTCCTTTAATTTTTGTTAAATTAGTACAATACTAACTATCTAAATATAATTATATATGGGGTTTTTTAAAGATTTTAAATCTTTCTTATTAAAAGGAGATATTGTTGCCTTGGCAACTGCAGTTGTTATTGGAGGCGCGTTTAATAAAATTGTTGGCTCAGCGGTTGCCGATATTATTATGCCAATTGTTGGTGTTATTACCGGAGGAACAGATTTTACTCAAAAATTTATTTCATTAGACGGAAGTTCTTATGAAACCCTGGCTGCGGCTAAGGAAGCTGGAGCCGCTGTAATGACCTATGGAAACTTAATTCAGGCAATAATTAACTTTATTATTGTTGGTTTATTCATTTTTGTAGTGTTAAAAGCTTATGAAAAAACAAAGAAAAAAGAAGAAGAAGCTCCTGCAGCACCAGCTGGTCCAACTCAAGAAGAATTACTTGCCGAAATAAGAGATTTACTTAAAAAGCAGTAATTCTATCTTAGAATGATTTATCTATAGCTACCGCTATACTACATATTCTAACTAAACCGTCCTTAACAGGGCGGTTATTTTTTACATATTGTTTATTATTTAACAATTTATATGAATTTCTATATTTTCTATATAAACAATTGTAACATTGAAAATAATCTGCACATTTGCTGGAATTTAAAAGAGTTTATACGATTTTTGCATAAGCGAAAAGGAAAAAGTTGAATAAAATGAAAGTAGCCGTAGTAGGTGCTACCGGAATGGTAGGAACCGTAATGTTAAAAGTATTAGAAGAACGTAATTTTCCAGTAACAGAATTAATTCCTGTTGCCTCAGAAAGATCTGTAGGAAAGAAAATTTCATATAAAGGTAATGAGTATTCTGTAGTGGGACTTGCCACTGCAGTAGAAATGAAACCAGATGTTGCTTTATTCTCTGCAGGAGGGGATACATCGCTAGAATGGGCTCCAAAATTTGCTGAAGCAGGAGTTACGGTTATTGATAACTCATCTGCATGGAGAATGGACCCAACCAAAAAACTAGTGGTTCCAGAAATTAATGCAACAGATCTTACCCAAAATGATAAAATTATTGCCAATCCAAATTGTTCTACAATACAATTGGTAATGGCACTAGGACCATTACATAAAAAATACAAAATCAAGCGGGCTGTAATTTCTACATATCAATCTATTACAGGAACTGGTGTAAAAGCGGTCCAACAATTAGAAAATGAGTATGCTGGAGAAAAAGGAGAAATGGCTTACCCTTATCCTATTCACCGCAATGCAATCCCACATTGTGATGTATTTCAAGAAAATGGATATACCAAGGAAGAAATGAAACTGGTAAATGAAACCCAAAAAATTCTTGATGATCGCACAATCGCAGTTACAGCAACAGCAATACGAATCCCAGTGGTTGGTGGACATAGTGAAAGTGTAAATCTGGAGTTTGAAAGTGAGTTTAATGAAAACGATATACGTAAAGTTTTAAATGAAACTTCTGGTGTGACTGTACAAGATAATCCGGATACAAACACCTATCCTATGCCAATATATGCTGAAGGTAAGAATGATGTTTTTGTTGGGAGAATAAGAAGAGATCACTCTAGAGAAAATTCACTAAATATGTGGATCGTTGCCGACAACCTTCGTAAGGGAGCTGCTACTAATGCAGTACAAATAGGAGAATATCTAATTGCCGAAAAGTTGATAGGTTAAAAGGATTCTAATAGCAAAATATATAACCCTTGTTATCATTATGATAGCAAGGGTTTTCATTTTATAGTACTATTTCTAAAATTAGAATTGTGTAAGGTTTCTAACATTTACTCCTCTAATACAATAATTTAATCACAAAAAAATAGAAAAAAATGAATAAGTTAATTTTAGTACTAAGAATATTGCTGGGAGTGATGCTAATCGTTTTCGGACTTAATAAATTTATCGAATTTTTACCTGCAATAGAATTTGCCAATCCAGACGCAGGAGTTTTATTTGGTGCTTTAGCCGGTAGTTATATCATAAAAACCGTAGCACTAGTCGAAATTATAGCAGGGCTTTTATTAGTAATTAACAAATCTGTACCATTTGCTTTGGTGTTACTAGCCCCTATTTCTGTAAACATTGTGCTATTCCATGCTACTCTTGATCCTGCAAGTATAGGGCCGGGAGCCTTTGTATTTCTTATAAATTCTTTCTTGATATTTAAAAACTGGGGCAAGTATAAAACACTTTTCTAAGTCCCAAATTTTTCGTTTCTTACAGAAAATTCTGACTGCTCTTGTTTATTAATCCTACATGTTACTAAACCCCAAAGTAACATGGAAGAAACACAGGTTTCTTCATAGATTAATTTGCAGAGCAGTCTTTTTTTATACTTTCTTTAGCATTTAGGGTGACTTCTTTTGATAGATTTGTGAAATATTCTAACGAGTAATATTATGAAAAATACACTCTTTGCACTGTCTACCATATTATTGTTGGTAGCATGTAAAAATGAAACTAAAGAACAAACTAGTAAAACTACCATTGCATTGAACTATCCTGAAACTAAAAAAGTAGATACTGTAGACACTTATTTTGGTACCGAGGTAAAGGACCCTTATCGTTGGTTAGAAGATGATCGAAGTGAAGAAACCGAAAATTGGGTTGCTACTCAAAACAAAACTACTTTTGGTTATTTAGAAAATATTCCTTTTAGAGCAGATCTGAAAAAACGTTTATCTGACCTTTGGAATTATGAAAAAATAAGTTCACCCTTCAAAGAAGGTGATTATACCTATTTTTATAAAAATGATGGGCTTCAAAACCAGTATGCTATATATCGCTTTAAAAATGAAGGAGACGAACCAGAAGTTTTCCTTGACCCAAATACTTTTAGTGAAGACGGAACAACATCCTTGGGAGGAATAAATTTTTCAAAAAATGGAAAATTAGTGGCATACGCCATTTCAGAAGGTGGTAGTGATTGGCGTAAAATCATTGTCAAAAATGCCGAAACCAAAGAAGTTATTGAAGACACTATTATAGATGTTAAGTTTTCAGGAATGTCCTGGAAAGGAAACGATGGGTTTTTCTATTCTAGTTATGATAAACCAAAAGGTAG
This sequence comes from uncultured Aquimarina sp., assembly GCA_947500545.1. Taxonomy (GTDB): domain Bacteria; phylum Bacteroidota; class Bacteroidia; order Flavobacteriales; family Flavobacteriaceae; genus Aquimarina. The sequence goes on from CANMSO010000003.1 coordinate 143,042, forward strand.
TGAGCTTTCTGCAAAAACAGATCAACACAAAGTATACTATCATAAATTAGGAACCTCACAAAAAGAAGACAAGTTGATTTTTGGTGGTACTCCCGAAGAAAAACATCGTTATGTTTTTGGAGGCGTTACAGAAGACGATCGTTATCTAACAATCTCAGCAAGTACATCTACTTCTGGGAATAAATTATTCCTAAAAGATCTTACCAAACCAAACAGTAAGCTGATTCCTATCATTAATAATACTGATAGCGACACTTATATTATAGACAACGTTGGCACAAAGCTATATATCGTAACTAATTTGAACGCGCCTAATCAAAGAATTGTTACTGTAGATGCATCAAATCCAACTCCAGAAAACTGGAAAGATTTTATTCCTGAAACTGAGCATGTGTTAAGTCCTGGAACTGGGGGAGGGTATTTCTTTACAGAATATATGGTAGATGCCGTGTCTAAAGTTTTGCAATATGACTACGATGGGAAATTAATTCGTGAAATTGAATTACCCGGTGTAGGAAGCGCAAATGGATTCTCTGCCAAAAAAGAAGAAAAAGAACTGTATTACTCCTTCACCAATTATAAAACACCTAGTAGTATTTATAAATACAACATCGTTGAAGGCATTTCTGAACTTTATCGTGAACCTAAAATAGATTTTAATCCCGAAAATTACGAAAGCAAACAGGTATTCTATACTTCAAAAGATGGTACAAAAGTACCTATGATTATTACACATAAAAAAGGTATCGAATTGAATGGTAAAAATCCAACCATATTATATGGTTATGGAGGGTTTAATATTAGTCTTACCCCTTCTTTTAGTATTGCTAATGCTGTTTGGATGGAACAAGGTGGTATTTATGCCGTACCCAATCTAAGAGGTGGTGGAGAATATGGTAAAAAATGGCACGATGCCGGTACCAAAATGCAAAAACAAAATGTTTTTGATGATTTTATAGCTGCCGCAGAATACTTGATAGAAAATAAATATACTTCTAGCGATTATTTAGCAATTCGCGGCGGATCTAATGGGGGACTATTAGTAGGTGCAACCATGACACAAAGACCAGATCTTATGAAAGTAGCTTTACCGGCTGTTGGAGTTTTAGACATGTTGCGTTATCATACTTTTACCGCAGGAGCAGGATGGGCTTATGACTATGGTACTTCTGAAGAAAGTGAGGCAATGTTTGAATACATAAAAGGATATTCTCCTGTTCATAATGTAAAAGAAGGTGTGCAATATCCTGCAACTATGGTAACCACAGGTGATCACGATGACAGAGTAGTTCCTGCACATTCATTTAAGTTTGCTGCAGAGCTTCAGACCAAACAATCTGGTGACAATCCTACATTAATAAGAATTGAAACCAAAGCCGGTCACGGTGCAGGTACTCCGGTAAGTAAAACTATAGAACAATATGCTGATATTTTTGGTTTTACACTCTTTAATATGGGGTATGAAGTATTACCAGAAAAAGTAACAGATAAGGTAAAAGGATAACCGTACCTTTTATAAAAAACCAAAAAATCCGTTTTCTGAAAAGAGACGGATTTTTTAGTTTATAACCTCATCAAAGTTCAATATATTTGAGTTATGCTTACAATCCAGAATATTTCTTTTGCTTACGACACAGAACCCGTTTTAAAAAACGTAAGTTTTACCATTGAAAAAGGACAGCATATTGCTTTAATAGGAGCAAGTGGCTGTGGGAAAAGCACCCTTCTTAAAATCATCTATGGATTATTAGATGTTGACCAAGGAAAACTATTCTGGAATGATAATAGGATACTTGGTCCTAGTTATAATTTAGTACCGGGAGAAGAAAGTATGAAATACCTATCCCAGGGCTTTGAATTACAATCCTATCGTACAGTATCTGAAAATATAGGTCAATATCTCTCTAATTTTGAACCAAAACTTAAAAAAGGACGTGTAAATGAGTTACTCGAAATAGTTGAAATGGTTGATTTTGCTACTACCAAAGTTGAAAAATTAAGTGGAGGACAAAAACAAAGAGTCGCACTCGCAAAAGCACTCGCAAAAAGACCAGAGTTATTGCTTCTTGATGAACCCTTTGGAAATATTGATAATTTTAGACGAAGTTCACTGCGCAGAAATCTATTTAAATACCTGAAACGCAACAAAATTACTAGTATTACTGCAACACACGACAAAACAGACATCCTATCTTTTGCAGATGAAACTATTGTAATTAAACAAGGAGAAATTCTGACTAAAAAGAACACAATTGACTTATACCATAATCCTACCAATTATTATGTAGCTTCTCTTTTTGGTGAAGTAAATGAACTACGACTTTCTTTATTTACAGAATCTGATAATGAAGATACCATCCTGGTATATCCTCATGAACTAAAAATAGATCCTGATTCTACATTAAAAGCACGAGTGAAAAATTCATATTTCAATGGTGGTTATTATCTAATCGAAGCTATCTTTAATAATTCGATTATATTTTTCAAGCATACTACAGAATTATTGGCTCCAGAAATGATTGGTATCCGGGTTACCAAAAAAGTACTATCTAGAATCAAATAGTCAGCATTTTTAGTTCTCAATCAATGCCTTTGATTTTTATATGAATCAAAGTATGCTTTATGTATTCTTTTCTAGTGCATTGTACTCCTGATGTACCCCTATCAAAACTGAAAATCTACGTTTATAATTAGAAACTTTAATTCACAATTAAAACCCACGAATTATTAAAAAACTTAATTATGAAACGTAAACTATGCTTTCTTACTATTTTAGTCACTCTTTTTTCTTTTAACAGTCTATTTTCACAACAATGGAATCCTCAACACCCCGGATGGACAGATAGCTTTGCCGCCAATGGTTTTTGTTGGTGTAATTCTAGCAACTTTGATCATGGGATTGGTACCAAGACAGTAACTATTAATGGCACCAATTATAAGATTATTGACATCTGTGACGAATTAAAAAAACATCCCCAATACAGAGCATTTCAAAATGGTGATGCCCCATACAATGACATTCAATGTGGAAATGGTCCGGCTAATGATGCAGCAGATGAGACCGGATGCCCTGGTCGTACAGATTTAGGACCGTCAGGATGTAATCAAATTGGTCCAAAATGGGATATGAATTGGTTGCAAACCAGACCCAGATTTGGAGGCGGTGGAAACGGAGGGGGTAATAATAATGGTCCAGAAACATCTTTTAATAGCCCATCAAATAATTCTTCTCTTCAAGCTCCTGCAACTATTAAGGTTGATGTAAAAGCTACAGATAATGACGGCGTAAGTAACGTAAAACTTTATATCAATAATTCTTTCATAAGACAAGAGAATGTAAATCCTTACTTATGGAACAATAATAACCAAGACACTAAGCTACAAAATTTAGGAGTCGGAACATATACTCTTAAAGCAGAAGCAACAGATAAAAAAGGAAAAACAACTACAGAATCTATTACGATACAAGTAATCAACGATGGTGGTGGAAATAACGCAGGATCTGTTACATTCCTGGGGCAAAGCATCAATAAATATATAAGTTCTGAAAATGGATCAAGATCTATGCGTGCAAATCGCACACAAATTGGATCGGGAGAAAACTTTACTTTAGAATCTGCTAACAATGGAACTATAAGCATCAAAGGAAATAATGGAAAATATGTAAGTTCTGAAAACGGAAAAAAAGCCATGAATTGTAATCGTAATGCAGTCGGAGCCTGGGAAAAATTTACATTAGAACCTTTGGGAGGTGATTTGTATGCAATCAAGGGAAATAATGGAAAATATGTAAGTCATGAAAATGGTCGAGATATGGGAATTTTTTGCAATAGAAATGCAATTGGCTCCTGGGAAAAATTTATTATAAAAGGGCTTGATATTAGCATTATGAGCAATGAAGAAAATAATACAGTTCTAAATACTCAAAGCATAAGTGTTTATCCTAATCCTATGATCATAGGAGATGATATTAGTGTTCAAATCAGTATTTCGCATGATGTTCATTCTTCTGTAGAAATTATGGACCTAAACGGAAGAAGTATTGTCAAACGCAACTTAGGTATTCTTAAAGCAGGAACTAGATCAATTTCTTTAAACAACCTTAGAAATTCTATTAAAGCCAATGGGTTGTATTTGGTAAGAGTAACACTAGGAAAAAGTACTATTGTTAAACAAATAATGATAGAATAAGATTATCAACAATAGTTTAATTTACAAAGCGGGTGCGAAAAAATCACACCCGCTTTATTTTTTTGTAAGTTATATTTTAATGATAATAAGATTATGAATACTTCTCCAATTTCAACTCTTTTCCATCAAATACCGCATACGTATAATGCACAATCCAGTCCCCAAGATTGGTATATCTTGACTCTTTATTTAATTCAATTTCCATAGGAAGGTGTCTATGCCCAAACACAAAGTGATCTCTGTGTTTATCCTCTAATTTTCGTTTACAATATTGTACCAGCCATTCATTTTCTTCTCCAAGAAAAGTAACATCTTCATCTCCCGAAATTAGTTTATTCTTAACAGAAAGATACTGTGCTAGCTTCACACCAAGATCCGGATGCAACCATCGATATAACCACTTTGCAAAAGGATTAGTGAAGACTTTTTTCATTCGCTTATATCCCTTGTCTCCAGGTCCTAAACCATCACCATGACCAATAAAAAAAGTTGTGTCATTAAAGGTAAACTCCTGAGGTTGATGATATACAGGAATATTTAGTTCTTCTTCAAAATATCCATTCATCCATAGATCATGGTTCCCCACAAAATAATATACCGGAATTCCAGAATCGGTAATTTCTGCAAGTTTTCCAAGGGTTCTGGTAAAACCTTTAGGAACAACGGTTTTATACTCGAACCAAAAATCAAAAAGATCACCAAGTAAAAAGATCGCAGCTGCATCCTCTTTTACTTCATCTAACCATCTTACAAATTTCTGTTCTCTGGGAAAACTCTTCTCTGCAGTAGGAGCTCCCAAATGGTTATCACTAGCAAAATATACTTTTTTCCCTTCAGGAAGATTCATAATCATAATTTGAAATGTAAATATAGGAAACCATTACGAGTTATCACTTGCGTACCACTCTGCATACGAAGTTTCTGTCTCTTGCAGTTTTAGGGAATGTAGCTCAATATTTTGTGGTAGTCTAGCTTTTATCTTTTTAGCAAAATCAATTACCATATTCTCACTTGTAGGTTGATAATCTACCAAAATTACATTGTGCCCTCTGTCTTTTAGCTCTTTTGCTAATTCTATGTGCGGGGTATTTTTATTAAATACGGTTGCATGATCAAAAACATCTTCGATATCTTCTTTCACAATTCTCTTAAGGTCTCCAAAATCAATAACCATTCCTAACTTTACATGCGACGTATCGGTAATTGGTGTTCCGATTACGGTAACACTTAATTTATAACTATGTCCATGAACATTTCTACATTTTCCATCATAACCATAAAGCGCATGGCCTGTTTCAAAAGAAAATTGTTTAGTAATACGAATTTTACTCATCACTAACTTTATAATTTTTGGCAAAGTTACGGAACATTACCGTCTCTTTCTTTTATTTATAAAGTAAACCACAACCAGAATGATTCCTAAAATTAAAAACAATCCGTTACCACCTAAAAAGTTTAATATATCCATTATTTTACTATTATCTATTTTGGGTCAAGAGACATGACATAATTATAGCTTTCGTTAAGATAAATTGATAATGTATCTAAATCTTCTAACATCTTATCCGGAATTAGAATATATCCTTTCATCACAGCACCGTATGATTTATACATTGTGGTTTGGAGTTCTTGTATATATTTTTGCTGAACCTCTTTGGAAAACCTAATTCCAATCTCACCATCTTTATTTAGTAACGAAAACATGTATCCATTTGCAGAAGTGTAGGGCATTGTTTTGCCTTTTCTTTCAAACCTCGGACACATGCCTACTAGCTTATCATATATTTCTAATTTCTTTTTCCACATTTTTTAATACTCGCCTAAAAAATCAAACATGTTGGTCAATAAGAATTGGGTTCCCGTCTGGGTCTATTACAACAAAACTTGCCGGTCCCGAGGTATTCTCATCCGCTTCTGTTTCTAAAGTAACACCTTTATTTTTAAGTTGTGATTGTAGTTCTCTTACATCGGTAAATGATTCAAGTTTGTTAGCATTTTCATCCCAGCCAGGATTGAAGGTTAAAATATTGTTCTCAAACATTCCTTGAAATAGCCCAATTATAGAATTTTGATTTTTCATAATTAGGTATTTCTTCTCTATATCACCCCCAAAAATGGTAAACCCAAGTTTTTCATAAAATAATTTTGAAGCATTAATATCCTTAACACTTAGACTAACTGAAAATACACCTAATTTCATGTTTTATATTTTAATTAATTGGTATAAAGATATTTATTCAGGTTTATTTCTTAAACTTTACCAATGCTTTTTTGGTGAATTCTGAAAGCACCAATTCCCCAGAAATTGCTGCTCTTTCTAACAATAATTCTCCCCAATGATCAGTACCTTGCCATGATATTTTTTTCATTTGCTGGGTTGCTTGCGGGTTATAGCTTGCCAATTTCTCAACGAATAATTGTACTTCTTTATCTAATTCTTCTATGGTTTCAAAAACCTTGGTAAACAATCCTTTTTCCTTAGCCCAATATGCGTTTTTCCATTGAGACGCATCCCAGGCCAGGGCTTCAAAACCTGCTAAACCAATCTTCCTAGATACCGCTGGCTCAATAACAAAAGGTCCAATACCAATAGTTAATTCACTTAATTTAACCGACGCAGACTCTGTAGCCAAGCAATAATCACATGCAGATGCCAACCCTACTCCGCCACCAACAGTTTTTCCTTGTATTCTACCAACTATTGGTTTTTTACATCTGCGCATCGCATTAATTACATTTGCAAAACCAGAAAAAAATTGCTTGCCTTCTTCAAGATTAGTAATGGCCACTAACTCATCGAAAGAAGCACCGGCACAAAATGCGCGATCTCCTTCAGATTTTAAAATAATTACATTCACCGCATCATTATCAGACAATTCATCAAAGGCTCCTGCCAATCGATCTAATAATTCTGATGGGAAAGAATTACTTGATGGGTGACCAAATTCTATTGTGGCAATATTTCTTTCTTCATGAACATATAGGCTTCCGTTGGATCGATTAGTAATCATTGTTATATGTTTTAGGTAAAATTAAGTAATCTTTTGGTTCAACGAATTAATTTTGGAAATCAATACGCATAACGGACTTCTAAACCTTTCTAAAAAAATGTTAATAGATAGTTAAATTTTACTATATTTGCACCTTATAATCAACGCTTTAGCTAAAATATATTTATTAATTTCTGATTATTTTACCCCCAAAACTATGCAGGAATATAAAGATGTGTATTACGATCACTTTTCTAAAAAACGAGGCCCGATCCCTCCTCAATTCAATCGAAACGAAAATTTTATGATGCGTTTCAAAACGCAGTTACCGTATTATGGATACAATGAAAACAGTCTTACTGTAATATATTTTAAAGACGGTATTGGTGACCTAATTGTTAAAAACAAAAAGGTAAAAGTTGATGGAAATAAATTCATCGTTTCTAATCCTAGTTATGGTTGGGAATACTATAATAAAAGCGAAGATTATATAGATGTCTTGAGTTTTGCCGTTTCGGATGATCTTATCTCAAAATTCAATTTTTTCGCTTTTGCTTCTGAAGAGAAACTACTTAGCGTACCATTAGAGAAAATTGAACAAAAGTCTTTTTTTCTAGAAAAAATATACACCGCAGATCATTATCCCTCTGGAAGATTATTAAAATCCATACATCAGCAGAGTTGCACAGGAAACTACAAATTCCTGAATCCCCAGGAACTTACGATAGAAGTATTGCAAGCAATATATCAAGATCAATTTAGAGCCTACCTAATGGCTAGCAAGGTTACTGCCACCAAAAGTTCTACAAAAATCGAGGTGCTTAAGAGGTTATTGGTAGCCTATGAATATATTCATGACAATGTAGAGCGCAAAATTACCATTGAAGAATTATCTCAAATCTGCGCCCTATCTGAATATCATTTGTATAATTCCTTCAAAAATGTATTTGGCAAAACACCACATCAATATATGATTAGTTTAAAGATGGGTAGAGCCAAAGATTATTTAAAGATTGGTCATCTTACCATTTCAGAAATCGCTGATATTTTAGATTTTCCGGACCTGCCATCATTCAGTAAACTATTTAAAAAAACCTACGGTTGTTCTCCCGCCAGTTTTAACAAAGCTTCATAAATATCATTTTATTTAGGCTAACAAATTCAAAATCATAAGTTTTTGACAACTCTTCTTGTTAACGCTTGTCGTATTTTTGCCCCGATCATAAAACGAACAAAATACACTTGGGTTATAATTAAGTGTAGTTGGGATACCGGGTAATCAATGGGGAACGATTATCCGGTATTATTTTTCTTACCAAAAATAGTTAATCTTCAATTATATGCTGGTGATGTAAACAATTTTGTGGATTAAATGTTAAAAACTAATAATAAATACATATTTATCTTGATGTATTAAATAATCTACATCTCTTATCTTTAAACCTATGTTAGAGCAATTTTTTGAAAAAAACAGATTAAGAATAGGGGTTATCTTGATATTGATTTATGCCCTATCTATGATGTTGTTATTTATTTTTTGAAATTAATCATGAGCGAATTTCAAAAATACGTAGACATACGTATTTGAATATCAACACACTACTTTTAAATTTGGGGCTATGGTAAGAAAATATTTTGAAAAATATCGATTAGAAATTGTAATGGGTTCAATGTACTTATTGACACTATTAGTTGTTATAAAAATTCTATCTTCGGGAAGATAAAGGAACATATTTATTTCTGAATTTTACAACAAGTGCACCACTACGCACTATCATCCAGACAGTAATAGCGATCCATATCCCATGCAACCCCCAATCAAAGTATCGGGCGATTAGTAGGGTTGGAAGAAATGCTAAAAAGGTAGATCCCAACAATACATTTCTTAAATATCCGGTTTCAGCTAAGCCTTTAAAAATACCATCTCCAACAAATGCAACTGCATTTACTGGTAATGTGATTACTACCAGATAGAAAAAGCCTGAAAAAATTAATAGTACACTTTGATCCTTTGTAAAAACACTACCTAGGATTTCTGGTTTTATTAATGCCCCAATGCCCAAAATAATAGCCACAATGATACCGTATATTGTTACCTTTTTGGATAATTTAATCAAATTCGAATAATCTTTGGCACCCAATAGTTTTCCTCCCAAAATATTTCCTGCACTTCCATAACCATCAATAAAAAATGCAGAAAATAGCCATAATTGCATGGCTATAGTATGAGCAGCTATATAATCAGTTCCTAAAGCCGTTGCCTCTCGAACTGCTAGAATAATTGTGGTGTTAAGTGCCAGGGAGCGTATAAAAAGATTACCGCTCATTACCAAAAACCGGTTCATTTCGGGATGCCAAGGTTTTCTTAATCTAAGAGAAACATCAGTCTTTTTTATTAAAAGTACAAATGCCAAAACGGCCATTATTCCTTGTGCTATCAAACTTGCCCAGGCGGCTCCTTCAAGATTCATTGGAGTAATAATCCCTTCAATACCATATACTAGTGCAAAATCAAGAGCAATATTCACAACAACACCTATTATAGCAACAACCATAGGCCAAAAAGTGTTTTGCAGCCCCCTAAAAATTCCAAAAACTGCAAAAACAAAAAGCGACAAAGGAAAACCCCATACTCTAATTTGATAGTAGGAAATACAATATTCTAAAACGGTACCTTCTGCATTCAACAATCTAAAAATAGGTTCTATAAAAGGAACTGTGGTTAACAATATCACAATACTTAATCCTAGATTAAATACAATGGCTTGAGCCGGTAACGCTTTCACCTCATCTAATTTATCTGCTCCCAAATATTGTGAGATGATTGCAGAAATTGCGCTTCTGGTCTGAGCCAAGATCCATATTAACATAGACAAAAATGTACCCACAATACCAACAGCTGCCAGAGATTCTGTCCCATTAACAGGAATATTACCAACTACTGCAGTATCTGTAGCGGATAAAATTGGTTCTGCTATCCCAGAAATAATTGCCGGAACCGCGAGCTTATTTATACTTTTAAAATTAATAACTGTACTCATATAACTAATTCATAACAATAGAACGGATATTCGCTTTGTTTGGGGAAATAAATATCTCCTAAACGTTTGTAACCCCTGGTTTCATAAAATTTCTGATTTCGTAGATTTTGGCTAAACGTATCTAAACGAACAGATAGGTATCCATTGGTCTTAGCAAATTCTTCAGCAAAATTCATTAATTGTTGTGCATATCCCTGTCCCCAATACTCTGGATGAACGGCCAAACGATGAACATATAGATTATCTATGTTTTCTGTTAACCACGTAATGGGTATATATTCTTCATCCATTAGATCGGTAACTACAACTATTCCTTTAATAACATGCTCTTCTTGTAGAATATATAACTCCTTTAATTCGATATCTTTTTGAAAACGTGCTATGGTTGGATAATGTTCATTCCATTGATAAATTCCATTAGCTATCATAGCCTTAGCGCATGCTTGCGTTAACTTATGAATAGAATCAAGATCAGATAGTAATGCTTTACGAATCATATTTTGGAAAAGGCCAAAAATACTAACTTTATATTGCAGTTAATAGCTACTTATTTGATTCTGGCACATATTTAAATAAACTTTAAGAAAACACGTTGTATATCTTTTGATACATTTAAACTTACAATTGGCATAAAATTGTACTTTTACTAATTAATCACAAATCAACTTTACGGAATGAAGAATATACTTGTTCCTTTTGGATTATCTGAAAATTCGATTTCAATCTCATTGCTTCAATATGCTATAGATTTGGCAAAAGAACTTGGAGGCACAATATATGCTGTAGAAGTATTTAAACAATTACCCAGATCGGGAAGTCTTCCTTCTGTAAACAAAACCCTGAAAGAAATTACCGCATCTTCAATCCAGGAAAAATTACATGGCCTAGATAGAAAAGGTGTAGAAGTAATTGCCCTACCATTAGAGGGTGATTTGCTAGAAGCCATCCCAAAGTTTAATTTAGAACATTCTATTGATTTAATTGTTCTGGGGGCAGAAAAAGGTGATCTTAACGATCCTCATTTTCTAGGTGAAACTTCTGGAAGCCTGGTTAAGAAGACAGAAATACCGGTATTAATTGTTCCTGCAAATTATGTGATGAAACCAATTAAAAAGGTACTCATGGCGGTTAAATCGGGGGTTGTTAAAAAGAAAAATGCATTGGCTCCTATAAAAGAAATTTTAAGTACTTTTGGTGCCGAAATAAACTTACTTCAAGTAAAAACGACTAATTTTTTACCCGAAGATTCTAAGCTTGACAAAGACTTAGATGAGATTGCTTCATCTTATAAATCTTCTGAAAATGCCACGCTTTTTCAAGGGCTTTTGGAGCATTTAAACGAAAACCACCCTGATCTAATATGCGTTTTTAGACGTAAACGTGGATTTTTTGCTAAGCTTTGGGAAGAAAATATGGTGTTAAAAAAAGATTTTGAAAGTAGGTTGCCTCTTCTAGTTTTACGAGGAGCAGATTAATAAAACTGGGGATGTAGCTCAGCTGGCTAGAGCGCTTGACTGGCAGTCAAGAGGTCGTGGGTTCGACTCCCATCTTCTCCACAATTAAGCGCAATGTTATTGCGGATTAGAAACAATAAGATCTGACAAGTTTACTTGATCAGATTTTTTGTTTTAAGACGGTGATCTTGAAAAGACCAAACTATATAGAAAAACTAAGTACAACAACATATATTATTCATTGCCATAGAATTAAAATTCCTGAAATATTTCGCTCAATAATGCCTCTATTAACTCATGTCTTAATGTTGAACCATTGACTGATCGGCTTTGATTATTTAAAATCGCAATACTTAGATTGTTAATGGGATCCCAAAACATATGTGAGCCGTATCCTCTCATACCACCTGTATGTCCCCAAACTGTTCTTCCTGCGTAAACATTTCTTCGAACACCTAGGCCATAACCAGTAAATGTTGGATGCGGAATATCAAAATATGAAGTAAGCATAAGTCGCTTAGAGTTCTCAGAAATAGCATTGCCATTATATAAATGCTGAGCCCACATAGATAAATCTGAGGCTGTTGAAAAAACATCGGCTGCACCATAAAATACACTGTGGTATGCCGGTCCATATTGGTTAGCGATAGTTTCTAAAGTACCATTACCATCAGTATCCCTCCAAGGGGTAGCTATAGTGCCAAGAACAGGCTCATTGGCCCCAAAATAAATATTGTTAAGCCCTAAAGGTGTCCAGAATTTTTCACGCATAACTTCACCTAAAGTTTTGTTTGTTGAGGCCTCTATAATCATTCCGAGTAACAAATAATTAGAATTAGAGTATTCATGTGTCACACCAGGCATATTAATTGGAGTACCAATATGTTCAGACACTTCTAAAGGCGTAAGTGCAATATCTAAGTTGGCTTCTACATTTGGCCAAAGATCAACCCCTGCAAAATAGTCCTCAATACCAGTAAAATGAGCCAATAATTGAAAAATAGTAATAGATTCATTTATGTTTGGATTATTTAAGCTAAGCCAATCACCAATAGTGTCATCTAGAGAAAGAACGCCATCGTCAATCAATTTCATTGTGGTAGCTGCAACAACTGTTTTTGTAATGCTTGCAATTCCAAACCTCATATCACTTTCAATAGGAACATTTAATTTAGAGTTCCCGCTTACTAATTTCCAAAGCTCTTCTGAGCCTACTCTTACCGAAACAGACACACCAATTAATTTATCCTCACCAACTCGCTCATCAATAATATTTTGAAGACGCTCTTCGATGGGTATATTTGCTACATTTTCTGTTGAAGTATCATCATTACTCGAGCAACCTATCAAAGCAATTGCAAAGGCCAATATTAAAATAAACTTATAATATTTCATTTTTGATTATTTACAATTTAGTTTATTTCTCTAATTCTAATGGCGTTTGGTTGTATGAGTCCTCCAGATCCTGAATTAATTAGAGTTTGAATAAAATTGCCATCACCATCATAAAGTTTAACCTCACTAGTTCCTCCGCTACCGATTAAAAAATTACCATTGGGGAAAAAGTCAACTCCTTCTGGTTCATCTATCCCCGAAGTGATAACCGTTTCAACAAATACTCCATTTGAATCAAATTTTACGACGCTGTCTGCATTCCAATCGCTAACAAACAAATTGTCATTTTCATCAAACCAAATATTTGTAGGACCATTAAGATTTGAATTAATGAAAACACCGCTACTATTACCATTAGAATCAAACTTTCTAACTAGTGCTCCATTAAATGAGGAAACATATAAATTGCCTGAAGCATCCCAATCGAGACCAATGCTATTGGTTACTCCAACATTTGTGAACTGGTCAACAAAAGTGCCATCCAATTGATATCTCAGAACTAGTCCATCTCCTGCCCATTGCAATACATAAAGTAAGCCATCAGGACCGATTTTCATTCTGGTAGGTCCACCAATCCCAGCTGCAAAGTTATCAATGTAAACTCCTGTAGTAGCATCATATCTTCCGATGACCCCAGAATTCAAATTCGAAATTAGAGCAATATTTTGATCTTCCAAAAACAAAATGTCTTGAGGCCATGCCAAATTTTGACTTGTAAAAACCTGAGGGTTTTGGCCATTTTCGTCATATTTTAATATTTGCCATGGTGGATTATCAAAATTTCCTGCATCACTCACATAAATAAAGGTGCCTGTTTGGGGGGTAGAATCTACAATAGTAATATTAAAAGCTTTAGAAATAGAACCAACATTTGCGGTTAAGACAGAATTTCCGGTAGATATACCAGTTACAACACCATTCTGATTAATACTTGCATTATTATTTGATGCAGACCATTCTATTGTATCGTCTATCGCGATAGGTTGCCCTGATTGATCTCGTCCAGTAGCTGATAAGGTAATTGTATTGGATCCGTTAAGGTCTAATACATTTCCATTTGAAGACGAAATTTCTAAGCTGTTGAGTACCGGATCTGGTGGATTGGCAACAGAATTATCATCTGAACTACACCCAAAAATTAGAAAGGATATAAAAACAGGAATTAAGTTTTTTATTAGTTTTAATTTGATTTGATTTTTAATATGTAGAGGTCTCATTTTAACCGACTTTTAGTTAATATCCTTTCTTGTTTCTTCCAAACTTAAAAAAAGGAAAGCCTTTTCAAAAAACATAAGAGTCTCAATTTTAATAATTGAGACTCTTAATTATGTGCGCTTTACAGTCCGTAGAGCTGATAATTGAATTTTGCAATTATCTTGTATGAGATCGTTTAAATTATTTATTATAAATCTCAGTATATTCGTTATATGTCATTCAATAATATCTTTATAGGAATTGTTTTCTGCATCATATTTGAAATCGCTTTAGTTGCAATTTTAAACTTAACACAAAAAGAAGATCGGAATAGAATTCTGGGACTTATTTGTGCTTTGTTAATAATAACATTGTCTAAAACAATGCTTTGGGAATATATTAAAGACACCTTTCTATATTACATTATTGGGGGCCCAGAAAAAATGTTATACGCACCTCTACTTTATGCGTACTTGCTAAGTTATAAAGATGAAAGCTTAAATGTCAATTGGAAAAGCCACTTAAAAATTATATTTGCCATATACATAATTGTTCATCCATTAAGGCTAATTATAAGTGATATTAATCACTTTGATATTGTACCTGTTTATTTAATCTTAGTAGTAATATTAAGTGTTTATTACTATTATAAAGGATTCTCGTACTATAAAATGTATATAAAGCCAAAACTAAAATCTTACCCAAAATGGCGCTTTCAAACCTTTTACATTATTTTCAATCTTTACATCGCATTAAAAATTTGCATCCTAGTAATGGCAGTAACTGCTAGATTGATTAATACCCAAAGTGCAAATGAGTTTAGCGCCAATGTAATAATACCTACTAATAATTATGTTCTTATACCAGTTCTAATTTTGTTTTGTTTCATGATGATTTTCTATGCATTAACTGAACTTAGTTCATTCAAGAAATATTTTTTAAATATTTCAGTTCATGAGGATGAATCATATATTATAAAGGGTCACAACGCATTAAGTATTGAAGATTACTTACTTGAAAGCAAAATTTATCTTAAGCCCGATTTAGATGTTAGATCATTTTTAGAAGAAAGTCGGTTTAGTCAAACCTCTCTTAAGTATTATTTAAAAGCAAGCCGCTACAAGAATTTTTCTGAATTAATCAATAGGTTTAGAGTTGAGGATTTTAAAGAAAAACTAAATAGAAAAAGACACCCTAATTTTGATTTACTTAGTATCGCAAAAGAATCGGGATTTAAGTCAAAAGCTAATTTTTATAGAATTTTTAAAAAGTATGAAGGAATTACTCCTAGAGAGTATCAAACTTCATTAATAGATAATTGAACCTAGTCACTTGACTAATTAATGATAACCTAAATACAAATCTTCAAAAAATGAAACGGATTTTTTTTGTGCTCACTATTTTTATATGTGGATATCTCAATGCTCAAGTTGATATTCAGAAAATGGTAAGGTATATGGATTCAATTACAAATTCTGGAGTAAACAACTCTAAAGTTCCGGGTGTTGTATTAGGTATTGCCTCTTCTGATAGCATACTCTTACTCAAAGGATATGGGTACAGTGATTATGTTAAAAAGATAGCAGTAGATCCAGAAAAAACACTTTTTCAAATAGGCTCGGTTGGAAAACTTTTTACCAGTATAGCGCTTCTTCAACAAATAGAAAAAAAGAAGATTTCTTTACATGATGATGTGAATAAATATTTAGAGGGTTGGGGAATTAGAAACTCGTTTGATCAACCGGTGACTCCTTTTCATTTATTAACCCATACAGCTGGATTCAATGACCATTATATTAATTATATGGCTAAGAGTATTTCTGAGATAGAATCATTAGGCAAACACTTACCAAAAAACATGCCCTCTATATTTAAAGCACCCGGTACTGAAATTAACTATTCGAATTATAGTTATGGTCTTGCTGGTCATTTGGTTGAACGAGTTTCAGGAAATTCATTTGAAGATCAGATTCAATCTACAATATTCGATCCTTTAAAAATGTTATCAGCTACCTATCATGTTCCAGATAATTATATGGAGAAAGACTTGTATGCTAACGGATATAAGACAAGAAAGACATTTGTAGAAGCAAAAATGTTCCCTAGACATTTGAAACCGGCAGGTAGTATTTCTGCAACTGGAAATGATATGATTACTTTTGCTCAAGCTCTACTAAGACGCGATACTACTTTACTCGATAATGAAACCTACAACTTACTGTTAAATGAACAATTTACAAATCATCCCAATCTCACGGGTTACACTATGGGTATGGAGGTTCAGAATTACAATGGACTTATCGCCTATGCGAAGGCAGGGCAGGTCAACGGCTTTTTATCGATATTGATTGTATTTCCAGATCTTGATCTAACTTTCTTTATGTCTACAAATACGCAAACAGATAATCATTTCAACGATTTTTTTAAAGGCTTAACTAGCAATTTTTTTTCCAAAAAGAAAGCGAACCTAGTTTCAGTAGATTTTGATATTAACGAATATGTCGGTGTTTATGGTAATGAACGAGCAAACCATGAAAACATTGAAGAATTGTTTCAACTATTTCTAGGACAGTTTACATTTTATGAATCCAAATCAGGTAATTTGACTGTATTTCACAATAATGAGCAACATGAGTATCAGTACTTAGGTGATGATGTTTTTCAAAATCTCTCAAATTCGAATGTTTATGTAGTTTTTAAAAGAAATAAAGGAAAAATAACTTCGATGTACAGAAATGTAAATGTTATGGGAATTGAAGTTCCAGCATCATATAAAAAACTCAATTGGTTTGAACGACCACGTTTTTTAAATGATGAGTATCCCTTTGCTCTTTCAATAATGCTTACTTATTTACTACTTCCATTATTGTGGGTGCCCAGATTTTATATACGTAAGAAGAAACCTGAATTTCTTAGAAAACAAACAATTCCTTTCTCTTATCATACTGTGGCATTTCTTTTTTTAGGGTTATTCTTTTGGAATGTGATTGGCTTTATGGTTCCAATGATTAAACTTGGTGAACAAATGGCTTTTGGAGTTCCAGAATCGCTAATCAATATGAAGTATTTCAATTGGGCAATGACTTTAATGTCTATAATTTTGGTTCATTTCTCTATTGACCTATGGATAAGAAAAAAAAGCACCATCTTGTTTAGAGTTTATTACACAGTTTTTAGTTTGATTACGCTTTCGTATATTCTCATACTATACAGATGGCATTTTCTTAATGTTACTGTATGAGCTTGAGTACGCATTAGTAATGACAAAAATGAATTAAAAGAATATATCTGTTTGATGGATAATCTTAAATTACTATATCTATTTGTTTTAATTGGAGCTACGCAAGGTTTATTAATAAGCTTCGTAATACTATTTAAAAAACACTCCAATAAATTATTAAAATATTTATTTGGATTAGCACTATTAATTCTTTCGTTACGGTTAGCATTTTATCCCTTTGTTGATATTGTTGGGGAAGTAAAATTTTGGTATCATGTAAATTTGATTACACTTTTATCACTTCTGTTGATTGGACCATTATTATACCTCTATATTAATGTGAAATTATGTAGTACAAACGTTCCGAAGTTTATTTGGCTTATACACTTAATTCCAATTTTTTATTACTACATACACCTATATGTTTATCCTGTTCCTATCCCATTATGTTATTGTCATGTACCATTAGTATCTGGTATATTTTATGGATTACTTGCTTTAGTTCTTTTAATATTCTCTGTAAATTCCATACCATATTCTAAAAAAAGAAGTTTGCTTGTAATTTCTCTACTCCTCTTTTTTATTCCTGCACTAGTCATTTTTGTTGATTATGCTGGTATCTTAGAAAATCAGTTTAGACCAGCATTAATTCCATACATATTGGTTACTGTTATATTTTATGCAATGGGATTTAATTTAATGATGCGTTCTAATCAATATTTAACCAAAATATTAAAACCCATAGTAAGTAATTATAAAATAGATCAAACCAAATTGAATAGGTTGTTAGAATTAATAAAAACTGAGCAACTCTACTTAGATAATTCTTTTACATTACATAAACTTAGTGAACGATCAGGATTGAGCAGACATGAAGTTTCTAAGCTTGTTAATGTGGGATTAAATAAAACATTCAATGAGCTAATAAACGAGTATAGAATAAAACTAGTTTTAAAGAAGTTTAAGGATATGACTCATGACCATTTATCAATAATTGGCATTGCCAATGAGTCTGGGTTTAAATCCAAGGTAACTTTTCTAAAATATTTCAAAAAGCATACAAACCACACTCCTAGTGAATTCTTAAAGCAGCAAAATTCTATTAAACACGTTTAATCTGTCCATTTTGTACATGTATATTCTTTATTTTCTTTTATCTAAAAAAAGAAAAATTGATATTGTCATGTGTACTTATTAAAACAGATTTATAAAAAATGGTAGCTCCAATAAAAATTGCAGCAAGCTTTATTTATATAATGCTCATGATTTCTTGTAATAAAATAGAGAAGATTGAAAACATAAAGTTAGATTATCCAACAACAAAACAAGTAACTCATTTTGACACCTATCACGGAACTATAATTTCAGATTCATTTCAATGGATGGAAGATTATAAATCTGAAGAAGTAAAATCTTGGGCAAAAAAACAGGATTCTTTAACGCAATCTTATATAGACGAAAGTCCTATTAGATCAAAAATTGAAAAGAGGATAGAGACCATTGGTGATTTTGAATCCTATGGTATTCCAATAAAAAAAGGGAAGTACTATTTCTTTACAAAATCTCCAAAAAAGGGCTTGCAATCTATAGTCTATGTGCAAGAAAGTTTAGAAACAGAACCTCGTATTTTATTAGATCCAAATAGTCAAATTAAAGACAAAACAATGCGTTTTGGTGGTTTTTCAGCAAGCTTTAATGGCAAATATATTTCGTATCACGTAGCAAAGAATCAATCAAGATGGGGGTCATTAAAACTTATACACGTAAAAAGCGGAAAAGTCTTAGATGATTCTATAACAGGCTTAAGAACAAGTACTACTATTTGGACTCAAGACAGCAAAGGCTTCTTTTATGCAAAATATGGCAATATAGAAAAACTTGAATCGAAAGTAGAAAAACCCTTCGCGCAAATATATTATCATAAATTAGGCACAAATCAGAAAGAAGATGTTTTAGTCTACGATAATCCTAATCAATCGTCTTGGGTATATAATATAAATCTTACTGATGATGGTAAACACATTATCATTTCTCAAGGGATTCCAAGTAATCCAAATAACAGGGTATTCTATAAATCAGTTAAAGAAACTAACAATCCAGTAAACAACCTCATTAATGATTTTAATGACGCCTATACCTTTTTAGGAAATGACGGTTCACTTTGGTGGTTCCAAACTAATAAAAATGCTCCAAATAGTAAAATCATTGGAATTGATATAACTAAACCTGAACAGCGTAATTGGATAGAAATTGTTCCTGAACAAAAAGAAACGCTTAATAGTGCAAGAGTTATAGGCAATCAATTCGTTCTTAGCTACCTTAAAGATGCTCGAGAAAAATTAAAAATTTATACGCTTAACGGAGATTTTGAATATGACTTAGATATTCTAGATTTAGGAGGTCGTTATGGTGGCTTTAATGGAAATAGAAACACTTCCGAAACTTTTTTTATGGTTGGCGGAAGTTATGATCCTGGAACTACATATCGATTAGATTTAAAAACTGGAAAGTATACACTTTTCTTGAGGCCAGAACTTAGCTTTAATCCTGATGATTTTGTGACCAAACAAGTCTTTTATAAGAGTTTAGATGGAGCAACTATCCCTATGACTATTACACATAAAAAAGGCATCAAACTTAATAAAAAGAACCCTGTCTTTATGTATGCCTTTGGTTCTGCTGGTTGGTCAGCATATGTTTGGTTTCAACCTCATATTGTGACCTGGATGGAAATGGGAGGCATTTATGCACTTCCAAATATTAGAGGTGGTGGAGAATATGGTTCAAAATGGATGGAAGCTGGTATTAAGAAAAACAAACAGAATGCAATCAATGATTATATTGGAGCAGCAGAATGGCTAATTGAAAACAATTATACCAGTAACTCTTTAATGGTTTTAAATGGTGGGAGTAGCAGCGGTATTCTTCCTGGAGCAGCTCTAAACCAGCGACCTAATTTATTTGGGGCAGTTATTATAGACATTCCTTTTTTGGATATGTTGAGATATCATAATTTTACACTTTGGGAAGGATGGAAAGATGGATTTGGTGTCTCTTCAGAACTTGAAGAATTTAAAGTATTGAAAAGTTATTCTCCTTATCACAATATTGCTTCAGAGAACTGTTATCCTCCTACTCTAGTTTCCGTTGGAGAAAACGACCAAGGTGCTGTACCAATACACGGATATAAATATATAGCAAAATTGCAATCATTACAAGATTGTAATAATCCCACATTACTTAAAGTTATTTGAGAATCTGGACATACTAATGGCTCGTCATCAGAGCAAATTCGTGACACATATGCTGATCAATTGACTTTTTTAGTAAAAACACTAAGTATAAATCCTACATTTAAAAAATTATGAAAAAAAGAATTCTGTTAATCAGCCTTGTTTTTACTTTCTTTATGAACCTTGTATATGCACAAGAAATCATGAGCACAGAAAAACTGCCAGAGCTCGTAATAAAAGGAAAAGGGGAAATTAATTTATTATTAATTCCATGTATGTCATGCAGATGGAATGAATGGGAAGAATTTATGGATAGAAATATCGAAAAATACAAAATGTATGCGATTACCATCCCAGGATATGGCGGTACTCCTATTCCTAATCTACCTATGAATACAAAACATACTCCATGGAGAGATAATGCATTAAATGGACTTTCTGAGCTTATAGATCAATACGAATTAGATCATCTAACCGTCATTGGTCATTCATGGGGTTCTATGTTAGCAATTCAACTTGCGTCTATTAGAAAAGATGTAATTTCTAAAGTTATTTCTATAGATGGTTCAATAGAAAGTACTTCATGGGTACCATTATCCAAAGATGAAAAGCTTGTACAAGCAGATAACGTAATTCAGGATTATACAACAAAGTTATCAAATGCTGAAGAGTGGAGCAAATTTAATGGGGCAAGTGTAGGAAATGCTCTTGGCAATAAAGATAGTATTACTACAGAAACAATGAACTATAGAATCAAGTTGCTTACAAGTTTTATGGCTACTAATCGTAATGCTATGCTACAATATTGGCGAGAAAATCTACTCATAGACTTGACTAAATATCTCAAAGATGTGTCTGTCCCAATTTTAGATATACAGTCTTTTTCTGGAAATGAACAAAAAAAACAAAAAGAACAGTACCTTAATACCTTAAAAGCATGTAAAGCACCATCAAATGTGACATCATTGATAATGTATGATACCAAACATTTTATAATGTATCATAGGCCTTTAAAATTAGATTGTATTATTCAAGATTTTATTTCAGGTAAAGAATTAGTAGATTTTGCGCCAAAAACAAGTGAATATTTTAAAGAGGAGATAAAGAATTAAATCTACATCAAAATAGTTCGACTTTTGTCCCTCAGACTCCACCAGACATAATCAAAAGACACGTAACGCTTATGTTTTATGTGTCTTTTTAGTTTTAAAGGAGTATTTAGACCTTAAAAACTCTACATAACTTCATCTATACATAATTTCCATTCACCTACACTTAGCTACCATTCAACGAAAGATATTTATGAATTATGCTATAAAACAACATCTTTACATACTGTTATTGCTATATTTTAACTTAAATTAAAACACAAAAAACAATGGGCCTGACTTTTTTATTAATTGAAGATGATGAAATTGAACGATTAAAATTTACAAGAGTATTGCAAAAAAACAATTATAATCATACCTTGATAGAGGCAGAAAATGGAGAAAAGGCATTAGAATTTTTAGAAAGTAATAAAGAACTTCCGGATCTCATTTTTTTGGATCTTAATATGCCAAAGATGAATGGCTTGGAGTTCTTAAAAATCCTAAAGTCAAACCCCGCTTTAAGATATACCCCAGTAGTTATACTCAGCACGTCAAATAATCATAATGATCTTAAAGAGAGTTATGAAATAGGAATTGCCGGGTATATTGTAAAACCTCTAAAGTATGAAGATTATGCAGATAAGATTAAGTGTTTGATCGAATACTGGAGTGTAAATGAGCTTATAAAAAGATAATTTAAATCCTACTTATTATATGAAAGGTATTGTGTTTACAGAATTCTTAGAATTGGTCGAAGACAAATTTGGTTTAGCTACAGTAGATAAAATTATAGAACAATCTAAATTAACCTCTGGCGGTATTTATACTTCTGTTGGCACTTATGATTTTTCAGAAATGTTGAGTCTACTAACACACTTAAGTAATCATACTAGTATTAGTATTGATGATCTACTGCTCACCTATGCAGAGCATTTTTTTGGTGTACTTGCAGCTAGCTACCCAGGGTTGATCGACAAATACGATGATCCTATTGAACTACTTTCATCTATTGAAAATCACATCCATGTAGAAGTACAAAAAATATATCCCGATGCAGAACTTCCAACTTTTGAGGTGCTAGAAAAAACTCCAACAACCTTGATTATGATCTACAAATCCAGCCGTGCAATGTATAACTTTGGCTTAGGATTAATGAATAAAACCTTTGATCACTATAATAGTACTGCTACTATTCTTTTAGAAAAAATAAAAGAAGATGGAACCGAAGTTAAATTTAGTATCACCAAACATTAATGAGTAATGAGTTAGAAATACTACAACGTGCCTTACAAAGAGAAAAAGCAGCAAGAAAACAGGCCGAACAAATTCTTGAAGGTAAATCCAGAGAACTGTATCTACTTACTCAAGAACTGAAAGATGTTAATGCTAAACTTGAAGAAGGACTCACCGAAAAGACTTCAGAACTACAAGGCGTTTTCGGCAATCTTGTTGATGCATATGTATTAATGGATATTTCAGGCAATGTCATTAAAATGAATCATTCTGCCGAAGAATTATTTGGCTATGATATCAATAAAGAGCAATTAAATATTGTAAAGTTAATCTATAAAGAGGATTATGAATATGCTATGACCTCTTTTCAAGAACTTATTTTCAAAGGATCATTCTCTGATTATCAAGCAAGAGTATACACCAAACATAAAGGAGTTAGAACCGTACATATTAATGCGAGTCTAATTCACAACAAAAAAAATCAACCCATTGCGGCACAAGGTATCGTAAGAGACATTACCGAAGAGCTAGAGCGTAAGCGAATTTTTGAAGAACAGAAAAAACAATTATCGGCTATTGTCGAAAATTCTTCTTTGGGGATTGCACTTACACGATTTGGAAAAATTATACAAACCAATAAAGCATTTCAAAACTTGCTAGGATATACACCAGACGAACTGTTACAAAAAGAAGTAAAAAATATATCCTTAAAAGATGAATATGAAAAATCTGCTAGTAATATGCAGAAAATGAATGACGGCGAGATTAATAATTTTTCGGTAAATAAAAGGTATGTAAAACAGGATGGAACCATATTCTGGGCTAAAACAAATGTAGCCGCTGTACGAAATGAGGATGGAAGTATCAAATATCAAGTTGCCCTGATTGAAGATATCACAGAACAGTTAGAGTTTGAAAAACAAAGAGATCAACTGGTAAAAAATCTTGAAAAAAGTAATAAAGAACTTAATGATTATGCTCATATCGTATCTCATGACCTTAAATCTCCTTTGCGTAGCATGAATGCATTGTTAACTTGGTTAAAAGAAGATTATGAAGAAATATTAGACGACAATGCCCATAACTCCTTAAATATGCTACTTAAAAAAGTAGATAAGATGGATCATTTGATCAGCGGTATTCTTAAATATGCCAGTATTGATAAGGTAGATCATCCAAAACAAAATATCGCACTTCACGAAATCGTAGCAGACATCATAGATGTTATACACATCCCTGATCATATTACAATAGAGGTTGCAACAGAATTACCTATCATCCAAGGAGATAAATTTAGGCTGCAGCAACTGTTTCAAAACTTAATAGGGAATGCAGTAAAATACAATGATAAAGAACAAGGATTAATTACCGTTTCTTGTGAGCAAAAAGAGGACTTTTGGCAATTTACAATCGCAGATAATGGCCCCGGAATTTCAAAAAAATATCACGATAAGATTTTTCAGATTTTTCAAACTCTTGATGATAAAAACGAATCTACTGGAATTGGGTTATCAATAGTTAAAAAGATTGTGGTTTTATATGATGGTCAAGTTTGGGTTGAATCTGAAGAAGGAAAGGGAACCACTTTTTATTTCACTTTAAAAAATAAGATATGACCGAAACACCAAATCTTATCTATATAAAAGAATTAGCTGCGGGTTCTGATGCTTTTGAGCAAAAACTTATTGGTATTGTAAAGCGAGAATTCCCAGAAGAAAAGAAAGAGTTTCTTCAAAACTACAATGCAAAAACATTTACCAAAGCAGCAGAGAATGTACATAAACTGAAACATAAAATCGGCATGCTGGGATTTGAAACTGGCTATCAAACTACCATAGATTTTGAAGAAGATCTAAAGATGGGGAATCCCTTAGTATTGTATCCTAAATTTATGCTAATTTTAGAGTCTATAGAAAAATTTCTAAAGACATTATAAAAATACCTACTTACGATGAATTGTATTATTATAGATGACGAAGAGACTGCAAGAGCAATTATTCAACAACTATGTTCGCAAGTTGACCAACTCAATGTTGTTGAGGAGTTTCCTAATGCAATTCAGGCAATTAAATTTTTAAACAACTCAACGGTAGATCTTATATTTTTAGATATTCACATGCCAGATTTTACAGGTTTTGATTTTATTCAGACCTTAAAAAACCCTCCAAAAATAATACTTACCACATCTGATAAAAATTTCGCTCTTGAAGCCTTTGAATATGATTGTATTGTGGATTATTTAGTAAAACCAATTACCTTACCTCGTTTTCTTAAGGCGATTCAAAAAGCAGAAAGCTCAACAAGTAGTCCTACGACAAAAACACCTGATGAATCCTCTACAGGAATCTCTTCTGGAGAGAATGATTTATATATCAATATCGATCGCCGATTGATTAAAATTGACATACCAACCATTAACATCATTGAAGCAAAAGGAGATTATATCTTAATCAAAACCGAAAGCCAGAACTATACCGTGCATTCTACACTAAAAAAGATTGAAGAAAAATTACCCGATGACCTTTTCCTTAAAGTACATCGATCCTATGTCATCAATATCAAAAAAATCATTGATATCGAGGATAATAGCGTTCTTATTGCAAAAGACGTAATCCCTGTAAGTCGGTCTAATCGCCCAGAATTAATGAAACGTCTTAACTTGTTGTAATCCTATATCTTGTCTTAACTCCCATTGGTCTATAGCAAACGTCCAATGACCGAATATCAACCACTTTCATAGTACAGATCAAGTAGTTTTGAGTATCTAAAACCCAAAATCTATTGTATTATGAAAAAAATTACTTTCCTATTTGTAATTCTTGCAATACATGTATTATCAGCACAACAACCCTTTGATTGTGATGATGGTAATTTCTACCAGGTAATTTCTGGAGCAATGAAAGCATATGATCCTGTAACCGGATCTTATTCTGATGCGTTACATTCCTATTCTTCTTATAATGCAGGAGGTTATAACATTGTTGACAATTACCTATATGCTATAAAAAGTAGTGATAAACACTTACTTAGAATTGCCAAAGACATGGTGGTAGATCTAGGAGCTCTAGCCCCATCTGGGACCACTGCTTTTGGAGGAGGGTATGCCGCAGACGTAGATGCAGATGGTAATCTCTGGGTTTTTCAAAATAATAACAAAAAGACATTTCATAAAATAACAAATCTAAACGAATATAATGGCTCGTCTTCTCCCGTTTTTGAAGTCATAGAAGCCGATGTAGCCTCACCTAGTACATGTGCAGATATTGCCTATGTAAATGGGGTATTATATGGAGGTAGCAGGGGAAAACTATATAAATGGGACCTTTCATCAGGTTCACCAGTTTTCTCCAATAAAACAGTAATCGATTTACCAAAAAGCACTTTTGGAGCAGCATATACAGATGCTAACAACAGATTATATTTATCAGATAACAACGGTGGGTTGTATTTAATAAATGATTACGAAAGCGCCTCTCCAACGGCAGTTTTACTTAATCTTACAGAGACCACAAACTCTAATGATGGATTTAAGTGTGCTAGTGGTATTTCACCATTGGATAAAGATCAGGATGGTATTTTAGATTCGATGGATGCAGATTGTGATGGTGACGGGATATTAAATACTGTAGAATGTAATGGTATGAATCCATATGGAGATGATGATGGCGATGATATGTACAACTATCTGGATAATGACATTAGTGGTAATGGTGATAATGTTGTACAAGATGCTTTTGATAGAGATGGAGATGGTATACCTGACTTCATGGATATAGACGCTGATAATGATGGTATCTATGATATTGTAGAAGCAGGACAAGGAGATAAAGACACGAACAACGATGGTATTTATAATGGGTTAGATACAAATTATGCAGATACCGATAATGATGGTATTGCAGATGCTTTTGATGCTGATCAAACAGGTATTGAATTTATACCAAGAGACACTGATAATGATACAATCTATAATTGCTATGATACTGACTCTGATAATGACGGAATTGTAGATATTATTGAAGGACAAAATAGCGCTACATATATAGGTTTATCTAATACAGATGAAGATACAGATGGATTAGATGATGCTTTTGATGCTGATTTTGGAGGCACCACAAACGGAACAGTAGATACTGATAGTGATACAATTTATGATCATTTGGATATCGACTCTGATAATGATGGAATATTAGATACTACCGAAGCTTACGATAGTGACGGCGATAGAATTGCAGAAACAAACGCTTCAGGTAATGATAATGACATGGATGGTTTAGATGATAGTTTTGATTTAAGAAAAACCAGTTTTGCCCCGGAAAATGGAGGGCAAACTCCTGCTAGTTTTCCAATACCAGAAATATGTGATCGATATAAGTATTTAGGCGAATTTTCTTC
Source organism: uncultured Aquimarina sp. (assembly GCA_947500545.1). Lineage (GTDB taxonomy): Bacteria > Bacteroidota > Bacteroidia > Flavobacteriales > Flavobacteriaceae > Aquimarina. The sequence continues at coordinate 170,479 of CANMSO010000003.1, forward strand.
TGACGGTACTCCCTTATATTTAGACGAAAGAGATGTAGTGAGTCAAGAAACACTTACGATGATTAATGACGCGTTACCAGAAGGTTATCCAGTACCGGATTTTAATCCACATTATATTTCATCTGGTTATGATACCGATGTAGTACTACAAGAAGAAGCAGATATCTGGATCACTTTTGTTGGTGAAGGTGCAGGATATAAAAACACCTTAGGATTTTATACCTATGATATCAATGATCCTAATCCATCAATGCCCGTTCCAGAAGATATTACCATTATTTTTCCGAATGTATCCGCAATAGGAAGCGGGGGTAGTCTTGAGATTGGAGACAAAGTAAATATAGGAAGTTTTCCACCAAATATCGGAATTGGATGGGTATTATTAGCCAATGCATGGTCAGACGGTTGTGTAGGCACAGGAAACTGGCAATTACATTCTAATGACGAGTACAATCCTGAAAGCGACCCTGCGTTACGGTATCATAATGTATTATTATCCGATCCCAGTAATGAAAGAATCATACTAGGATTTGAAGATATTAGAAGAGATTATGCATCTTGTGACCAGGATTTTAATGATGCTTTATTTTATATCACTGCTAGTCCTTATACTGCGATTAAAACAGATAATTATGCTAGTATTGATTCTGCAACCGATGTTACTTCAGCAAATGATGGTGGATTAGAAAGTAATGGTGATTTGGCAAGCTTAATCGCAAAACGTAATTTTAATAGAACAAAAACAAATTCGATTTTCAATACTAAAAAATCACAGCAACGATTTGTACCTGGAATGAAATCGTATAAATCCTCTAATGGTGAAGATCTAAGTATCTATCTTCCTAAAACAGGAATATCTGGTACAGAATCTACGTATGTATCCAGTCCAGAAGATCTATTAGGCATTACCAATGCAGAAGCTATATTTTCTATAGATTACTACAAAGCAGATCAAAGAGTAGCAGCTGCATTGGCTACATCAACAAAAGGTTCAATTTATGATCACTCTAAAACGATTTGTGACCGATTAAATGGTTCTAAATTATTAGATGTAAGAACCGTAATGATCAAAAAGCATACGATTGTGAGTACTAAAATCGAAAGAGCTACCGGAGAAATTGAATATGCATTAACCTTCTCTATCAAAAAAGCAGCATCTGAAAATGAAATCTATAGTTTATGGAATATAGCTGACTATCCTGAAGGAGATTATACCAATTTCCAGATATGGGGTGGATCTGTATCACAAGTAGCTAATATTGCAAATCATATCATTACAGAATTTGTAACAAATAAGCCATTGCGAAGTCACAAAATAAGTAATCGTGTACCTACAGTTTTTGTAGAACAAGGGTGGTATACCAATGGTACGTTAACATTACATATGGTGAACAAACAAGGTGCAAAGCAGATGGAATTTTCTAGCAACATCAGAAAAACAGAGCTGTCAAAAGAGGAAAACTTTACGCAAATGGTAGCTTTATCTGGATCGTATACTGAACAAATCACCGTAGACACAGGATATTTGTTTGACATCGGATTCTCTATTAAAGGAGAAAATTCTACCCAGTTAGATGCTTTATATCTGGCAGATGGCCCTTGGGGTATAGATTATAAAGATCAAGGTGTAGTCATTGAAAACTTTGAAGTGCTAGAACATAATACTGTAGAAAAAGAAAATGCGTATATCATAGAGCGTAATGCAAAAGTAAAAGGAGAAGTAAAAGAAACCTTAAACCTATTTAGAAATGTATTGGTCGGCGAACTCACCCTAGATGTATCTACATATGAAGCGATAGAATTTGAAATGCATAGCAATCGTGATATCGAAGTAATCTTGGTCACCAAAGATCTTACAGACTGGAACAACAGACTTAGGTATAAAATTGAAGCAAACGATGAAAAGCAGGTATACAACATTCCTTTTTCTGAGTTTACTAATGGTAGTACTGCCAATAATAGCATAGGCAATATTAAAAACATAGTATTCTCTGTACAGGGAGATTATCAAAACTTCGTTCCTTTTTATCTAGAAGTGGCAGATCTGGCTTTTGCAAAAGTGACTATACCAGATACCGAAACAGAAACTGATATCGTGGCACAAGAAGAAACTCCAGAAGAAATCAAAAATATCGTGTTAAAAAATTACCCAAACCCATTTAGCAGTCGAACAACAATTGAGGTGCCTGGAGAACATACTGTATTACAAATGACGGTAATCGATATGCTAGGCAGAACGGTTAGAAAGCAACAAATCACACCAAATAATCACAAGGTTATTTTTGAAACCAAAAATTTAATCCCAGGGCTATATTTTTATATGCTTAGCGGTGAAAATAAAGAAAAATACAAGGGTAAATTTATGATACAATAACAAAATAAAGTTTAGTTTCAGATTTGGGTAATAGCGAGGATAAAATCACATTTTGTTCTCGCTATTTTTTTATTTTCTTTTATCCAATTCAAGGTAAAGCTGCTCTACTTTATCTCTTGCCCATTGTGTCTTTCTTAAAAAGGTAAGACTAGACTTTATAGAAGGGTCTTTTTTAAAACAATTGATGTCAATTTTTGCTGCTAACCTTTCCCAACCATAATGGCTTGCTAAAGATTCTAATATATCTGCCAATTTCACCCCATGCAAAGGATTGTTGGGTTGTTCTTTCTTGGGATTGTTTTGTTTGTCCATTAATGAGTTTCGTAATTATTAAAAATCAGAATTACGTATTTTGATTTTAGTTAGTCATGTTCCTTAAGGCAGATTTATGACCTAATTTTATGTTTATAGCTTCGTTTTAACACTTACTTCGCTATTTATTATTTACATTGTTGAAAGTAGTTGTTTTTCATAGTCAAATAACAAAGTGTTGTATATCATATGATTTCAGACACTTCAGTTTACTATTATCAAATAACCATCAAATAAGATTATGCCCAAAAAGGTATATATTTTTTATACTTTCTAGAATTACTTTCAGGGTCATCTTCCTTTATGACATTATCTTTTAAAGCTTCTTTAATAATTCTTGAAGCAATAGCTGCATTTTTACTTTCTATTTTAAACCTTTCTCTTAAGGATTGGTTGGTCATTTTATCATTAGAGACATATCTCAAACAACAATGTTGATAGCACGCTCTTATTTTGTCCTTTTTGTCCATTTGATTTAAAGTTTTATAAGAGTACATTATGACTTTTGTGTGTTTTTCCTGAATTAGAATATCAGGTGCTGGTAATTGATACATTTCATTATAAAAAATTACTTTATCAATTCCACTTCCTTTTTCTTCACAAATACCTAGTCTTCTCATTAAATCAGCAAGCATATCATTTCTAGATTGATATTCGTCAAATGAGTGGTATTCCTGGGTTAGTAATTTCAATTCTATCAGAAAATATTTCAACCATAGGAAAGCCTTTTTCTTCAAAATCTTGATGAATTATTGCATTGGCTAATAATTCACGTACTGCAATTTCAGGATACATTCTTTTATCATCTCTAAAGGCTTTTCCTATTTCTTCATTAGCAGGCAATTGACTATTTACCCAGTCAATTAGTCCTTGATAGCCTGAAACATATCCTTTTCCTCCAATTTGTTCTCGTACAGTTTCAATTTTATTATTGTGTTTATAAACAATTACCCTAATTGCTTTTCTTTTTAAATCAGGAAATTCTTCGAGGTTTTTTGCAAATAAAATTGCACCTAAATTTGTAATAGAGTACTTAGATGTTTTTTTAATAATTAAATTCTCTGAGATGAATTTATCTATAACTCCTTGTCTATTTGAAGGATATGGCAGCTTTAATAAATCAAAATATGTTTGAGTATCTAAAAGAGAAACAATTGAGTCTGCATCTATATTTTCTTTTGCTAATTGTAGTTCAAATCTTATAATATCTTTCCTATTCCAAATCTTAGATTCTTTTTCTGGAAACTCTTTAAGTAATCGAGTATAACTTCCAATTCTAATATATGCTTGGTTAATAAATTTAACAGGTCTATTTATTGCTGCTGGAATTACATACATACTAATATTAATTCCTTCAGAATATTCAAACTCATAAGTCTTAAAGTCAATTCTCGGGTCTAGTCTTTGAATTAACCAATTCTTCTTTTCCTTTAGTCGCTGTTTTCACTTTAAAAGTAGTTCCCTTAATATTATGGGTTTTGTCTTCAACTCCAAAAATTAGAAATCCATATTGTTTCTTACTTAAACAAGCCCCATTAGCTAAAGCCGATATCCTTTCTCCTATTTCTTCATTAGAATGAAAGTTTAATTTGAATTCAAGCCACTCAGTTTCTTGTGAATAGCTTACAAGCTCTTTTAGAAGTGATTTTAGTTCAGTTTTTGTCATTTGTCAAATAAGGATCAAATAAAAACCCCCTTGAATATAAGGGGTTTAGCAATTATTTACAACAAATATATTGTATTCTATCAAATAAGATCAAGATTGTCAGTTATAATTACCAATCAACAACTGTATATGTAAAAATACACATATTTATCTTCTCCCAAATCTATAAAATCTAAGGCCTCAACTCCTTAATTTTTTGATCAAAAAGTGGTTTCTGCAAAAAGTACCATTTCAGTTTAAAACCAAACTCAGTAAACTCAAAACCAGCTGCAGTGGCTGAGGCTATATTACTATACTTACCATATATGTTTGCTTTAAAACGATCCGAAAATTGATGCCCAAACTTAGCTTCGGCTCTAAAAGTAGATGAGGCAGGGTCATTTTCTACAAACTGTCTACCCAATGCGGCACTAGCACTATAAAACCATTGCTTTTGAGGATCACTCACAACCTCTGCAAATACCTCTCCCAAATGAAACTGTTCTGGGCTAAAATATATAGTAGGCACAGCATTTTTAAAGCTTATATATTGGTAGTTCACACCTGCTTTTAGCACAGGTTTATTCAAAATAGAATAATATAATGATGTAAATAATAGATTCCTGGTGTTATCATCGCTTTGTGCCGTATACATATATTGTGTATACCATCCCAGATTAACATTCGTTCCCAAATTATAGTTAAGGGAGTAGTTGTTCATCACGATTTCTCTATCGATCAGATCTGCATTAAAATTTTGCAACTCTCTTTTGTAGCCAATATCTAAGTTTTGCAGTCTAAAAGGTTTGATTTTTAGTAAGACTTCACCAATAAGTGATGTAAACGTATTGGTAAATCCATCGGCATTGGTGACTCCTATATTCCCAATCATAGAAACCTTTCCATTCAATTTATAATCCATCCCCAATCTTGCATTGTGAGAAGTAGCTTCATTAGTAGTAACCGTGTTCTTAGTCGTACGATAGGTATAGTTAAACGTCGTTTTGAATTTGGTAGAAAGCGGTATTTCTGAAGTCAGACCTACACTTACGGCCTCATTATCACCATTATCAAAGGTAAAAGTGGTTTTTTGTTCTACAAAAGGTGTATGTGATTTTTTAAGTGTTTTGATCAATTTTTCGGCATCTGGCTGTTTTGGATAAAATTGTAATGTCTTAAAAGCATATTCATAAGATTTCATATCCTCTCCTATGGCTCTATAGGCATTAGCGATTCCTAAATTACCATCAAACGACGTCGTATCCTTATCCAAAATAGTAGTATATGCCTCTGTACTATTTTTAAATCTACTTGTATACATCCCATAGGTTGCTTGCAAAGCCAATACTCTTCCGTTATCAGGATACATTAACTTTAACTGGTCTATTTGCTCCTTTGCTGCGGTAAAGGTTCTATTCCACAATAATGCCTGAATGTATCGTTCTTGGGTAGCCAAGTATAGATTCTTATCATCTTTATATTTTTCAACTTTTGAGATAGCCGTAGTAGCTAGAGAAAGTGCTTTATTTTCTTTATTATTTTTATGCGCTACCAAAGCCAAACCATTTAAAGATGCGATACTATCTTTTGCATTGGTCGCTAAAGCCTTGTATGTTTTTTCTGCAGCAACAAGATCATGACTTATTAAGTTTATGTTTGCTTTATTGAGCTGGGTATCTTTATCATTAGGAAAATCTACTAGATTTTGATCCAACAATGTTAATGCCTCTGTATGTTTTTTATCCTGGGATAGCTCATTGGCATACCCCAACCGAATATATTTTCTTGAGATCAATGCATTGGGGTTTCCTTCTTTTAATTGTAGTGCTTTGTTTACCCAATCTAACGCCTTTTTATATTTTTTTAAATTAGAAAGTGTATTGGCATATCCCAAAACTGCCGGAAAGCTAGTTTTATTCTCCTCAGTTAATTTTTCATAGTAGGACTCTGCTTCAGAAAACTGATGATTCCATAATAGGGATTCGGCATAATTTAGTTTGATTTCGAAATCTTCAGGATACTCGCTTTTCAGTTCAGTAAAAATAGTAACAGCCTTTTCTGAATCTCCTGATAACCCAACGGCTCTTCCGTAGCATAGTCTTGCTGTTTTATTATTAGGATATTGTTTTAGAATAGTTGTAAAAAAAACTTCTGCTTTTGCATATTTACCTGTTTCCAAATAATTGAATCCTTCTTGCATATCTTGTGCAAAAGAAGATAGTGTAGATAACAGAAAAATATAAGGTAGTAATCGAGACATAGGTTATTTGGGTTTCTTTTCTACAAGGTAAGCATCTATTTTATGACTGTTGTGACATTCATAATTTTTCCAACGTCATAATTTTTCCATTCATCTACACAAAATGGCAACTCACCGAAAATTAAAGAAACTACCTAGTCAGATCCTTCATATTTGTAGCATTACAAACCCAAAATATGAACGATTATGGCACTTAAAATTACAAACAATTATGGAGTATTTGAAATCAACGGAAGCATTATAGCAGAAAATGCAAAGTCACTACAACATCATTTCGAACAACTATTATTCACTTCTGATAGTGTAATTCTATCAGTAGATAATGTAAAAAAAATAGATGCTTCAGGAGTAAGTGCTTTAACCAATCTGTATAAACGAGCTATGAAAAGTAATAAAATCTTTTACATCATAGGCAAAGAGAATAAAAAGGTCCAAAAGGCCTTCGGGAAAGTAAATTACATCTTAAGGGGTGATTTTGTATAAAAATCCACAAATCTAAATTCTATCACTATGGAACTACAAATACATAACAAACAAGGAACATTTGAAGTAATAGGCAACTTTACCTCGAAAAATACCGAGAAAGTAAGAGATCATTTCAACTATTTACTAGATCATTATGAGGAAGTAGTAATGTGTTTAAAAAAAGTGAAGGAAATTGACCAAAATGCTTTAAACACTATGAATGAAATATATAAAAAAGCATCCAGACGAAGTAAAATACTTTTTGTTCATGGTAAAGAAAATAAGGCTATCGCAAATGCTTTTATAAATAACCAATTAGCACACATTTTTAGAAATGACTATTAGTACTTACATACCAAAATTAACTGCAGAGCAAAAATTTATGGGTAGTGTACTTGTTGTAAACGGAGGCAACTATCTATATAACCTAGCGCTGGGAAGAATCCTTGGCCCTGAGTTGTTTGCTGATGCTGCTTTGCTAATTACCTTTCTTTTGGTGTTATCATTTGTTGCAATGACATTTCAATTGGCAACAGCTAAATTCTCTGTATTATTCGAACAAAAAGTATTTACTAGTTTCGTAAATATCAGTTATAAATATGCCACCCTAGTTGGAGTTGTATTGGGTGCTTTATTAATACTATTCGCCAAAGATTTACAGTATATCTTTAATACGCAATCTCACTTAATGTTTACCATATTTGGCTTTGGGGTTCCTATCTACTTTATTATGAGTGTGAATCGAGGTGTTTTTCAGGGAACTGAAAATTTTGAGAATCTTGCTATAACCTATCAAGGAGAAATGATGAGTAGGTTATTAATCACGTTACTATTCATATATGTTCTTCCTTTTCCTCCTGCTATTTCAATAGTTATAGGAATCATTATCTCATTTGTCATAGGATTGATTCCTTTTAAAGCAAAAAGAATTTCTCTTCTAAAAAAACATACATTATCAAAAAAACACGCTAAACATGTGATTCGATTTTTTGTTCTGACTGCTTTTTATGAGTTGACGCAAATCATCATTAATAATAGTGACATTTTATTAGTAAAACATTACTTTGGAGAATATGACGCTGGATTATATGCCTCGTTGGCATTAATAGGACGAGTAGTGTACTTTGTAGCTTGGATATTTGTGATGCTATTATTACCCAAAGTGGTTCAAAAACAAAAAGACGGAGAATCTCACGCTCCAATACTTTTCAAGTATACAGGATATATAACGATACTGGCTACATCGATTATATTAGGGTGCTATTTATTTCCTGAATTAGTAATTAATATACTTTTTGGATCTGATTATATCGCCATCGTTCCTTTATTGTGGAAATATGCAATCGCTACCTCACTATTTGCGATATCAAACATCTTTGCATATTACTTTTTATCATTGGATAGATATATCCCTGTAGTATTATCTGGATTATTGGGGATCTCTCAGGTATTATTTATAGTATTCTTTCATGAATCACTAGCACAAGTAGTCACTATGCAGGTTATAGCCATGGGAATTCTATTAGCCGTACAACTGGTATATTTCTTCGTTCAGGGCATAAAGAAATAAAGTATAGATCGTGATATTTATACCACTCATCTATACATAAACGCAACTCACCGAAACTTGCCCAATAAACAATTGATTTTGAATCATATTTGTAGTGTAACCCAAAAGAAACTACTATGAAACTTGCAATTGTAACCGCGTATCCCCCTAGTAAAGTAACCTTGAATGAATATGCTTATCATTTGGTAAAACATTTTAGACAACAAACAGAGGTTTCAGAATTAGTGTTATTTACAGATGCAACACCAGAAGAAGCCGATATCCAATTCTCTGAAGAAGGATGTAAAGTTACAATTAAGCAGTGTTGGACATTTAACAGCTACACTAATGTTTTTTCTGTAATGAAGGCAGTGAAACAAACGGATCCAGATGCGGTTCTATTTAATCTTCAGTTCATGAAATTTGGGGACAAGAAGATTGCAGCAGCTTTAGGATTACTATTGCCTTTACTTTGCAAGCTTAGAAAAATCCCAACTATCGTTTTATTACATAATATCATGGAACAAGTGGACTTAAAAAGTGCGGGGTTCACAGAAAATAAAATCTTGCAAAAAGCTTACAGTTTTATAGGAACTACCCTTACTAAATTCATATTAGCTGCAGATACTGTAGCTGTAACTATAAACAAATATGTAGATATACTTGAAGAAAAATATAAGGCAGATAATATTACATTAATCCCTCACGGAACATTTGAACTGCCTTCGGCACCATCATACGAATTGCCTGAAGGTCCTCTAAAAGTAATGACTTTTGGAAAGTTTGGAACTTATAAAAAGGTTGAAATACTTATCGAAGCTGTTGAAAAAATAAGATCCAGAACCCAAGCCAATATAGAAATTGTAATTGCAGGAACCGATAACCCAAATGTTCCCGGATATCTGGAATCTATGAAAAAAAAGTATACTCATGTTACTCAATTAACTTTTACTGGATATGTGGCAGAAGAAGATGTCCCAACAATTTTTGGAGAAAGTGCTATGGTTGTATTTCCATATACTTCTACAACGGGAAGCTCTGGAGTATTGCATCAGGCAGGTAGTTACGGAAAGGCCGTTGTAATGCCTGATCTAGGAGACCTAAGCATTTTGGTAAAAGAAGAAGGGTATTGTGGTGAATTTTTTAACCCAGAATGTGTGGATAGTTTGGCTAATGCTATAGAAAATATAGTAATGAATGATGAATATAGAATCGCTCTAGGCAAAACCAATTATAAAGCTGCCACTGCGTATCCTATGAGTAGAATCACAGCAATGTATTTAGAAGAATTTATGAGTATTCAACAACAAAAAAGACAACTATTAAAGTCTAAAAATGAGATCAATATTAAAAATATAACAACTTGATTACCCTTAAAGTTGTCGCCTCGTCATGAATGCAAAACACCTACAAATAATATGGGTGTTTTTTTAGTTATCTGAAAACTCAAAAGCCGCCTTCCTATTTCCTTCAGCATCAATAAACCCAAAGTGTTTTTGTTTGTGTTTCCGCCAAGGCAAACTTCCTACTACTGATTGGGGTACTTCTTCAAAATCATACAAGGTCCAGGAGAGGTAATGAATATTTTGACCTTTGATTATTTCTTGAAATTGTTTGTGATAATTAGCCTGCTTTTTTTCTGAGTTTCCAAAAGGACTCCAAAACCCTCGGTTACTAGACACTCCAAATTCTTGTAATATCAGAGGCTTATTTATGTTGGCATTCAACCCTTTGTATGCCTCTTCAAAAACATCAATATCCTGATAGTAATGAAAAGAGACAAAATCCACCTCATCTTGTAAAATACTGGCTGATGCTATATCAGACCACCCAATAGTAACCAAATGATTTGGATCGTATTGTTTTATTTGAAGCATCATTTCGCGTAGCCATGCTACCACGTTTTCTTGTCCTCTACTTTCAAAATCAAGGTTAGGTTCATTTTTAATATCCCATGCAAGAATTGCTCTATGATTTTTAAATGCACTCACAATTTGCTCTGCATGGCGATGTGTTAATGTCCAATCTAACACGGAGTAGTCACCATAAAAATCAAACAAAGTAACAATCACTTTCAAATCCTTAGCTTCAGCTTGATCTAATACCTGTTCTAGTTTTTGTAATTTCTCTTTGGTTACTGCTGCTTTTCCAAAGTCTTCATACTGCACAAAGATTCGAATGGTATTAAGACCCATAGTTTTTATAATATCAAAATCTTTTGCAATCACATTTATTTCGAAACCATCACCAAACATATCCCATGGTGTATTTTGCGGGTAATAATTGATCCCCTTAATTTGAAATTCTTGATTATCAACATAGATTTTAGTACCAATTACTTGTGCTATTTTTTCTGTTTGGAGGCTGTCTTTTGGTATCTGACTTTCTTTTTTTATCATATGTCGTATACGCCAAAAACCATCTTCTAGCAATAGCATCACCTGATAGTCTGATAGTATTTTGGTTTCTAATAGCAACTCATTTTTTTGAAGTACTTGTTGATACTCATTTACATTTTTATCTGTCAAAACAGCCAATTGACCATCTTCACTATAAAAATCCAATACTAGATTATGATTAGTAGTCGTTCCTTTTACAATTATATCCTTTTTCCGATTTGATTCAAGGCCTTTTATTATATCCTGCTGTGCACTGGTGGTATAATAATCATTGATCCCTTTGGTCAAATTGGTTTGATACGCCACTTGACGTACATACCATGCATTGAGATAATCTTTCTCTATATCAAGTAGTGTTTGTTTCTGTATAGTTCGCCCCGGATTAGTAGTATCTTCCCAAATCACTTTTGGCAAATACACTTGCTCCTGATTTAAAGTTATATGTAGCATAGACGATCTGTCGGCCCCGGTATTGAGATACGATAGCACTTGACCAATTCCAAAAAGAATTAATATGATAACCCCAATAAAGGAACTAATTATCAATGTTCTGTATATGTTCTTACTCCAACCTATCATTGTAGTTTCTTATTCTTATATTCTTTTTGAACACCTAAAGCTTTAATTTCGACATCATAATTTCCTGAAGGATAAAAACCCTCTTCAAGATTAAATTGAACTACTCCATCAGATGATGTTTTAATTTTGGTTTCTAGATCCTCGCCATCTTGAGATATTTTTAGTGTTACGACAGCTCCATCGGGAATCAATTGATCCATAAAACTTAATAACGGTCCAACACTAATCTTGCGATTACTTTTGGTAAATATCACATCAAAATCTTCTAGTACTGATTTATATTCAAGACTCAGCATATTGCTTTTGGCTATTCCTGGTACAAAAGCTCTAACCTCCCAAATATCTTTATGATCAGGATGTAAGATTTTGGCAATTGCTTTACCATTAATAGTACTTCCTTGTGTTTGTAAAATTGATCCGTTTATATCTTTTATAATAAACGCCACCAATGTACCATCACTAATAATGTTGCCATACCTATCTTTTAGCACAGAGGTAATAAATTTGGTGATTTGATTACCATCAGCATAAGGGTGTTTTCGCTCACTACTAATTTGAAAATCTTCTGAAAGTGAAGGAAATATTTCAATCGAAAACTCTTTTGATGCCTTATCACCAACTTTTGATGACAATAACATTCTTCCAGATTGATTATATGAGTATATCGTTGACCATCCTATCATGTCTTTACTATATAGCGTTTCTTCATTTTCAATATCCAAAAACTGATGCTTTATTTGTATTGCCGTGCTATCTGGCAATGGATTATCATAAGAATCTGTTGGAATAATTACGTGCATTGTAAAATCTTTACCCCCTGCGGTAATACTTGGAGGGCCAATATAGGACGCTAGTTGTATTGATTTTTCTTTTCTGGTCTTTACTCTAATTTTACTTTGATAAAGGGTTTTTGAATTATATACTAACTCATAATTGATGAGTCCTTTTTTCTCGCAAACAAATTCTGGAACAATAAAATGACCTGTATCCGATTCAATAATAGTACTACCAAAAGCAGTATGCAAAAAAAGCTGGGTTTTGACTGATGCTGACAGTTCAAAATCTAAAACAATATCACTTCCAGCTTCAAACACTTCTTCCTCTGTTTGTAATATGGCTACAGCCTCTTTTGACTCAGATACCACAGCCTTAAAACCTATGCTGCAAATTAGCAGCATAGGGATACAAAAGATGATATATTTTTGTTTCTTACTCATTAATTTGGGGATCCTATATATGAGTTAATCTCAATTTTAATATAACTAAAGCCTTTTCCTTGTACAGGTAAAAGCTGGGCCGATTGATACATTAATTCTCGATCTGGTACAACTTTTTTACTAATCTCTTTATTCGATAATCCGTTTACAAAAACGTAATCCAAATCTTCATTGATGGGTTCTATACGTTTTAAATCCAAAAAATGATAATCAAAATATTGTTTCCGCTGTGGGCGTATACCCTCTTGCAAATATTGATGATCCACCCAAAGCAATTTTTTCTTCTCGTCATAATATGAAACCAATAACTGCCCAATGGTTACTTCTTGTAATCCAGAATTAAAAAGAACACCTTTGATTTGACCTTCTTCTATTGAAATATCATTAATAGTTACACCTTTATAGAGATCAACGGTAGCTACATTTCCCGCACATTGAAGGTCAAATTTTGCTGGTATATCTTTTAATGTCAATGGGGTAAACTCATTAGGATCAAATGTTCCCGGCTTTATCTCTTCTCTATTCATCCAAGCAATACCTTCAAAATTAATACGGAAACTAGTAGTTTCTTTTGGGATTAGTTTGTGTTTCATTTGATGCTTAGCATTATAGACTGCTAATCTTTTGTCATTACTATTATATAATGTTCCTGTAACTACTACATCTGCCGGAACATTATCAACATTTTGTAGCTCTCCAATAATATAGTACTGTCCATCATTTTGAATTATTTTTGCCTGAAGCACTTCTAAAACAGGCTGTTTTAGAACATCTTCATGATGTGTTTGTTCAGACGTTATTCTTCTACGCCCATGATTATAAAAAGTAGTGATATTTTCGGCAAATAATTGATCTGGCGGAATGTCTAAATCATAATCTAATGGTTTCAAAAACCACTTGTTGTTTTGTTTTACCAATTCATGATAAAAGATTTTATTTATTTTTTCTAAAGGAGTAATCCAATTGGTAATTGCCTTTACCTTGGCGATACTATCATTTTGAGTAGTGATTTCTATTTTAATTTCATCAAGTTTAGCATACGAACTTAACAAGCCATCTGTAACTGAAACTTCCATCATATACTGATCTATAGTTTTATTACTTTTGGGGTCTAAATAAGAATGAGCTCTAGTAAATTCTTTGAAATCCAACGCATCATAATATGCTGCCACTGTATTTTCCGGACTAATTTGAGTTGCATTCTTTAAATAAAATAGGTACATCCCATAGGCAAAAACCAATAACATTAAAAACCCCCAGATATGGGATATCTTAAATATCTTTTGCTTAAAATCCTGATATGGTATTCCAAACTTCAAATACTCTGGTATAATAATCCTCGAAGATTTTAAAACTCGTATCCACAACATTTGAATATTTAATATAAAAGCCAACAAGGCTGTGGTAATTGGTATTAATCCCCACATCAGTTTTTGAAATGTTGCGACATCTTCTTTTGGTAAAATACTAGATAGCGGAGGGATATTTAATTTTTCCCAAACCATGATTCCATTTTCTAATTGACGTAATCGTTGCCATCCACAGAAATATAGGATTGGGTCATAGAACTTATCATTAGAAAACACATATTTTAAATTGTACTTCTCTGGGACAGCCAAAAATTGTTGCAAAGAGCCTATTCCCTCTACTCCTCTAAATTTTGAATTTTCTAGCCGTTCTACAGCCCGTGTTGTTAATTCTGGTAATCGTCTCGCCGAGTGATAATTACCATCAACTGTCATTGCTTGCGTTTGCGTCGAAAGCCAGGCCATTTGATCTCCAAAACCTAATGGCAGATACCGCCAATGATCATGTTGATCTTGCTTTAAAAAATTAAGAATAGGTAACATCTTGATTTCTTGAGGTTGTGATGGTCTAAAATATCCTAAGCTCATTGTAAACACAGCCATAAAAATGAATGCTCCTGCTAAAAGGCCTCCAAGAACTCTATGGTATATTCCTCCAAATCTATTTTGAATGAATTGCTTTAAATCTCCTTCAACAAAACGAAATACAAATTCGCCAAATATAGGGAGAGCCATTATAGATCCCCAAAGCGTAAATCTATCTAAAGTAAGAATGTTAAAGGCGTTTTCTCCCAGTATCATTCTAGGGATTGGAGTAGTACCCCCTGTACCCAGAATGGTTAATAATGAAATTGACATACCGAAAAATAAATATCGCTTGCTAAAAAAACGATACCAAATATATGGGAGTATAAATAATAGAACACCCCAAGGGATTAAAAAGAATACTAACCCAGAAGAAGTTATTTCAAAAAAATTATCGCGAGAGCCATGAGGAATAGGCACCTGAGTAATGGGATTGTTCTTTGTATTGATCCAATAGGGTAAAATACATATTATAATTAAAATCAGAGAACCTATTCCAAAACTTACGATTCTCTTAAAAAGCTGGAAAAACGTTTTCAAGAAAATCGAAAAAGTAACCTCCTTAAATGAAGTTACTTTTTCCCTAGATGTATCCATAATCACCATTCCAATTAGAGGAAAAATAAAAAATATCATCCCAAAAATAGGAGTGACATGATGAGAGGTTACCGTAACAGCGATAAGACTTAAAGAAGTAATCAAATATCTATATCTCCCTGTCTTAATCCATAAATAAATCTCAGGTAGTGCATGCATCAATATCGAAATGCCCACAATACTTGGCAATTGACCAAAAATATGTAATGTCTCGACAAATGAAGAAGAAAAGACAGCAAGAATAGCAGCATAACCTGCAATAGTTCTATTAGAAATTATGAGCAATGTAAATCGATATATCCCAGTAACAAAGAGTAAAACAGCAAGAATCGCTACTACAAACAATCCAAATTTCAACCCTCCAACATATGACAATAATGCAATAATTTGATGTACTAACGGGGGATATCCCATCACTGTAAACCCTGTATACCAACTATAATTCCATGGTTCAAACCAACTACTAGCGTAATGATCTGCAAAAAACAAATGAATCAACGCATCATATGTAGATTCTAATGTAAAGAATATACTGGTACCATGAAAAACCACTCCAATTAATAGCGCGCTGATTAAATACTTGTTCGTAGTTTTTTTGTCTATATCCAAAGTGTAAATGTTCTGATATTTAAATATACAACAAAGGTTTCAGTTTCGACCAGTAGTATATCTATCGATAAAAACCATTCACCGACAGTAATCTTCAAGTCAACGAATTACAACATTTCCAGACGTCAGTCAGACCTAATTTTGAATTGTAACCCAAAATAATCTACTATGAAAACTGGAATAATCATACCGTGTTATAATGAAGAAAAGAGATTACATGTAACTGCTTTTTTAAGCTTCATCAAAAAAGAAAACGATTTTCATTTATGCTTTGTCAATGATGGAAGTAAAGATGATACTATTTCTGTATTAAAAGAAATCCAAACATCTAACCCTTATAAAGTAAGTGTTATTGATATCAAAAAAAATGCCGGTAAAGCTTCTGCTGTAAGAGCAGGAGCTAGATACCTTCATAGCAGAGGTGATATCGAATTTATTGGTTTTATAGACGCTGATCTTTCTACAGATTTTAATGATTTTGATGATCTAGTAAAAACTCTAAAATCTAATGGTGAGTTAAGTATGGTATTTGGTTCAAGGGCCAAAGATGCCTCAAAAGGTATCGAAAAAGATACCATGAGAGCATTATTTTCTAAAATCATTAAACTGTTGGTCTTTTTCATTCTAAGATTACCTATAGAAGATACCCAATGTGGAGCAAAAGTATTTAGAGCAAAACTAGTCCCTGTATTGTTCAAAAGAAATTTCTTTAGTAGATGGTTATTTGACGTGGAGATGTTTTTAAGAATGAAAAAACATTTTGGGAAAGTTGTTATTCTAAATAAGATATATGAGCAACCGCTTCAAAGATGGGTACACATGGATGACTCAAAACTTGGGATTAAAGATTCGCTAGAAATCCCATACCGATTATTATCGATTTGGTTTAATTATAATGTGCTTCAAAACTTAAGTTATTCAAACAAAACACAGATAAAAGAACAAAATATAGAAATATTTGGAACACCAACTAAAGCTTTAGCAGCTTAACTTATAAACCTTAAATATTTATTTAATGATCAACAATACTTCAGAGTTTAAATTAATAACAAATATAAAAGCAAGAAACAAACCCCAATCGACCATACTCGATTGGGGTTTGTTTCTTATTATGCACCGCTACAATTAGGATAAAATCTTTTAACCGCCAAATTGATGTTTTCTTACACATAGGCTTCGGGCGGGTAGATTTGAGTGATCTTATGATTGGTCAAACAAACCGTTTCATTACAATCATTACGGTGAAAATGCAAATGCAAATCTTTATTCGGCTCGCAGTTGCAAACTTACTCGCGCAAGGCATATTTTGTTATTCCTGTTACATCATCAATATGGAGTACAAACTCTTTTTTATAACTACCCTTGCTTTCTTATTTAATGATGTTCCTCATGATTACCAAAAGGTTTTAAAACAATACCGATACTAAAAATAAATCCATCGGTTGGCGCATAAATTTCTGGAAATGTTGGATTTTCATGAGGTGGCAGTACCAAAGGTGAAAATCTACTTTGTCTTCGGTCTGTAAAGTTTTCAAAATTCATAAATGCACTTCCCCATTCAAAACTCCTCATCACCAGTAATCCCATGGTGATATAATCTGTAGTTTCTGTACCATTAGAGAGTAATTGCTCGCCTGTATAATACGTTTCATAACCAATACGCCATGTTGGAGACTCATACATAAACACACTCCCAGCATTATGCCTCGCCGTAAGAGGTTTCTGTGGGTTACCTGGTAAATAATTTAATTGGGTATCAATAAATGCATAGTTCAAAAACCATCTAAAGTCTTTATAGCTAAATTTAATATTCGTCTCTGCTCCTTTACTTAAAATTGCTTCTTCTGCATTTTCAAATTGAAAGGAATTGCCATTAGTACTGTTTAGCAATAATCCGTTGTTAATTGCTGTTACATAAAATAACTGGTTAATTGAAAACCCTAAATCATCTGTTAATCGAGTTTGATAATTAAAATCAAGGTTTAGGCCATAGGATCGCTCTGCCTCTAGAGCATCTTTATCTATAGGCTGTACATTTTCAAAATTTATAAATTCTGCTTCTTCTGTAAAAATATCAGGCAGTTTATACCCTAGACCTCCTCCTATGCGACTAGAAAACGAGGTGCTTGCTTTGTATAGTAAAGAAACTCTTGGCAAAGGAAAGAATCCCCAATCTTCAGAATAATCTGTTCGCAGACCTGTTTCGAGAATCCATTTTTCTGAAAGATCATAAATGTTATTTACAAAAACCCCCGCTGTAAGATCATTTTGATCCCTTTCGATAGTTTCTGAATCCTCATTAAAATTGGTCGAATACAAATTTGCACCCAATACCCAATCTGATTTTGTAGTTTGTTTATGATATGTAGCTTCAGTAAACGTATTCCATTGTTTGCCTCTAAATGTCAAGTCTGGGATAACAAGATCTCTATCAAAGAACGCTACACTGTTTTTTACTGAAACAGATTGTGTAGAATCTATTTCAGTTTCATAAACGGCTTGAGTGCTAATACGTTTTGAAAGATTTTCTTCGGTATATTGATGAATACCGTTTTGTCCGTCTTCAATTTTTGCAATATCACCTCCTTTTCTGTCATCATAGGTCCCATTAATCCCAAACCAAAACTTGCTTTTTTCTGAAGGATAATAAAATAGTTTAGGATTAACCGTAAGTGAATAGGTTTGTGGCAAGTTGCTAAAACCATCGTCTTCGGGATCATAGGCTTTTTGATAATGCCCAGAACCATACAATGTCACCCCCCACTTTGAGTTACGTTTACCGTAAAAGACATTGGCAGTACTTCCTAATGCGTGTGTTTGGGTAAACATTATATCCAGTTGTGGTTCTAAGTCAGGGGCTTTGGAAACCAAATTCACCAAACCAGAAATCGCTCCGCCCCCATATAGTGTTGAAGAGCTTCCTTTGATAATCTCAAACTGTTTTAAATCCAATGGCGGGATCTGCATAATACTTAAGCCACTAGAAAAACCACCGTATAATGGAAAACCATCTCGTAGTAGTTGGGTATATCTTCCGTCTAATCCCTGAATCCTAATATTACTATTACCACTACTTAATGAAGTTTGTTGCATTTGAATACCTGTACTTTCCCGAAGCACCATCGAAATATTTGTAGCGTTCATCATGTTTTTTTCACTTAATTCCTCTCCACCTATAAACTCAATACGTGTGGGTATTTTTTTTATCGTACGGGTGCTTCTGGTAGATTGCAATACCACCTCATCCAAAGCAGTCCCGCTTTCTTTTAAATAAAAAACAAACTGTTCTGGATTAGGTACTGTTATTGTTATCTTCTGGGATTCAAAACCTACAAATGATATACTTAATTGATATTCTCCAATAGCCAAGTTATCTATTGTAGCCACCCCATCAAAATTTGTAATGGCACCTTTTTCTAGTGTTTTAATATATACCGATGCGCCCAAGAGAGGTTCTTTTTCTTTTTCGGTTAAAACTTTGATTAAAATTGTATTTGTTTGGGTTGTTTCCTGTGCCTTGCTTTGAAGAGGTGTGGAAACGTAAAATAATAGTACAAGCCAGAAGCTTATAGTTCGTACATGCATTTTTATAGGATTATAGTTAACTAAAAAATATTGTTGAGACCAGATTGTCTCCCGATAGTTTAGCTAACTACTTGAGGAGGTTGTAGAATGGTTAATGCAATATCTTTAATTACACCTTCTTTGTGAGTAAAAATCTCTGAATGAATTTCTACTAAATGCAGAGTAGGCTGGTGTACATTAAAATTAATAACATGCATGTGACAGCAATAACATTGACAAAATGGTGAACATAAATCTAATGCACAATCATCATGATCAATATTTTGTGAAATCTCAATTTCAAGATCACTTATATCAACGGCACTATCCTCGCACTGCAAAAAATTGAGCGTAAGAAAATAAATCGATAATGTGATGGTAAACAATTTCACTTTACAAAGATAAAAGAAATACGCTGCAATAGTGTTGCAAAGTTATATTAGAATTCTTTCTCTATATAGAAACTCATATTCCTATAAAAAGTATGTCGTAATTAGGTACACATACGGTATGTGTACTTCTTAAGCCCTGTTTTTCTTCACTTTCTTTATTCAAGCTTCTACATTTGACAAGAATAAAAATCATTAATAAAATATGAAGAAACTTATGAAACTTTTAAAAATTTCAATGATATTACTACTTACATTTAATTTAAACCTAAATGCGCAATCAAACATAAAATCATTCAATTTTAAAAAAGGAGAAATACTTGATATTCTTGTACTTACTACAAAACCTAAAACCGATGAGTTGTTTGATAGATATAAGAAAACTGCTTTCCCAGTAGCTTTTAAGATGAGTTATAAACCACAACCAGGGTTCGGAATTACAGAAATTACTCAAGGAAATCATCAACCCAAGAGTTTTATTTTTGGGAAATGGGAAAGTCTTGAAAATCGAGAAAAATTCTTAACCCAAATTGAAATCGAAGTTCCTGATTTCCATAAACAACGTCGAGATATCTTTTCTTTTTTTGGTCTGACGTATTATGAAATGAAAAAAGAGCTTTCATTTAAAATTAACAGGGGTAAATATAATGTAATCACAGCATACTGGAAAAAAGAAGATAGCTCATTCCTTCAATTCAAAAAGGATTGGTTGCACAAATCTAATACCGCTGGTGGTCGCGTTGTACTAGAACTTAATGATGGTAAATCTCCGTTTGGATATTACTATCAACCAGATTTTTTGGTAATCACAGAATGGGAAAGTAAAGCCAAATTTGAAGCTTTTCATAAAGAAAATCTAAAAATGAATCATAAAGGAGTACACCATGTTAATCAATTTGTGATAAACTAGTTACTTTTAGGACTCAAAAAGCAATATTTATATGCAAACATTATTGGACCAACTGGTATATTTTGGTTTTTTACAAAGCCTGTTTTTGTTATGTATTTTCATTTTTTCAAAAAAGAACAGAAAAAATGTTAATGGCTATATTGCTTTTTTGGTCCTCGCATTATTGATAGGTTTAAGTGGTAAGGTTTTGCATATTGCAAATTTCTTTAATAAAGATTTCAGACTCATTGCTTTTTCTGAGTTTGCCACGTTACTTTTTGGAACCACTGTTTTTCTTTTCACCCGTTCTACATTATTCAATAAAAGATTTGCCAATCGGGATCTAGTACATTATGTGCCTAGTGTGTTTTACATGACCTTTATTGTTTTTTATTTTATGTTACCTTCTAATGAGGTTATATCTGCTCGTATTAAAACGGGGGAATTACAAAGAATGATCATGGCATGTCATGCTATTGGGTTACTTTTTAATATTACCTATTGGGTCTTGAGTTTACTTGAATTTTCAAAGTTCAAAGAAAGTATAAGAAATGAGCTTTCCTATACTATAAAAACAAAGTTTATACTCAATTTTATTATTGCAATAGGAGTTTGTCTTTTTGTTTGGGTAATCTTGTATATTATTAGTCTTTTCGGTTTTGATATGCTAGAGAGAGATGCACGAAATGTAATCTGGTTAAGCATTGCATTTATAGTTTTGTTTATTGCCTACTATGGCATGATATCTCCAGAAGTATTTAGAATTAGATCTCTAGAAAGCATACAGAAATACAGCCAATCTAAATTTACTATTTCTGATCTTGAAAGATTAAAAAATCAACTTGACACATTAATGCAAGAAAAGAAACCATACCTAAATAATAAACTCCTAAAAGCAGAATTAGCAGAAATGCTTGGAGTTAGCAACCCAGAGATAGCACGTCTTCTTAATGAAACCATAGGAATGAACTTTTTTGAGTATATCAATTATTACAGGATTAAAGAGTTTGTGGTACTTGCAAAATCAGAAAAAGCCAGAAACATGACTTTTTTTGGACTAGCTCAAGAAGCTGGTTTTAATTCTAAAACAACCTTCAATAAATCATTTAAAAAGCTAATGGGAAGCTCTCCCAAAGAATATTTCAATAATCAAAGTGCGTGAAATTGGTAAGATATATGACACTTTGATACCTAACAATATTTAAAACATAACGCAATGTCAAAAAATATAATAATTACATTAGTATTTGTAATAGGCTTCACGGCCTCAATATTGGGTCAGGTTCGTACACCAGCCCTTAGTTCTTCTGCCAAAGTTATTCAAACTGTTGGTCTAACGGATATTGAAATCCTGTATTCTCGTCCAAGTGCAAAAGGACGTAAAATATTTGGAGAAGACGGATTAATACCTTTTGATAAATTCTGGAGAACAGGTGCTAACTCAGCAACTAAAATTATTTTTAGTGATGATATCACCATAGGGGGTAAGGCACTTAAAAAAGGATCATATACGATCCTTTCCAAACCAGGAGTTACTTCATGGGATATCTATTTTTATCCTTACGAAACTGGTAATTGGAGTAGTTATGTTGAAAAGAAACCAATCGCAATTATCACAAGTACTAGTCAAAAAATGGCAGATAAGGTAGAAACACTTACCATCAGTTTGGATCATATATCAATGACTAGTGCTCTGCTAACTATAAAATGGGAAAATACCAAAGTACCAATACCTATTGGTGTACAAGTTCACGAAAAAGTAATGAAAAGTATTGAAAATGTACTAAGTGGTCCTAGTGATAATGATTATTTTCAAGCAGCACTTTATATGCACGAAGCAAAAATTGATTTAGAAAAAGCTCTTATGTATATACAAAAGGTTACTAACGGTAATACCCCCCGGTTTTTTCATGTCTATCGCGAAGCTCTTATTCTTACAGATTTGAACAGAAAAGCGGAAGCGATCGTTTCGGCTAAAAAATCACTTGAATTATCCAAAAAAGCTGGAAATGAAGATTTTGTTCGTCTAAACCAAAAGCTCATAAAACAGTTGTCAAATTAGAATTGTCAAATAAAATGCCAGGGCATAGTGTCCCTGGCATTTTTATTAAGTTCCTCCTTCTATTTAAAACTTAGTTGTATTAGTACAATATATTTAAAGCATCTTTATCTGTAGCTGTTAATTCACCATCTGTACCAGGGTTAATACAAGATCTCATGATAGAAGGAGCAAATGGAGAAAATGGCGTGCCAGGTATCCAAATAGGTCCAATTCCTGGTACCGGACCTCCTCCACATGGATTACTCCAGTCTTGATGAGCCAGCCCCAGGGCATGGCCAATCTCATGACCAATTACATGCTCATTTACGTTGATGTTAAAAGCATCTGTGCCCGAGTTAATCATAACAAATTTACCTGGTTGGCCTGCTGGGGTAGGAATTAAAGCGGACCCTCCTACACCGCCATTAACTTTATATACAATTATATCTGCAGCAGCGATATTGGTACCAAATGCAAGGTTTAAATTAATTGTATTGGGTAATACATTATAATTAAAAACTGCCCAACCCAGTGCTGTTTTCATTTTGTCCGTTAATGCAAAACTACCTCCGGTATATCCTAAAATTCTAATATTTCTAAAAGGTGGTGCTACTATATTCGGAAACCTGAATTGTTTTTCATCCCCAGGATTAGGTGCTACTGTCGCATAGCTATCCAGATCTGATATGGGTACTAAAATATCTTGTGAAACCAAATATTTTTCTTTGGTCCCGTCTAAAAAAGTAACATCCTTAATAGCAACATTATCAGTGTTTATGTTCATCTTAGACAACTTCTCTAGTTGCGCTTTTGTGGGCTTTATGACTGTCTCTTGTGGGTTTTCGTTTATGATTTCTTCTTTTTGGCATGAAGAAAAAACTCCTATACTAATTACGAAAAACACCAATAGTTTAATTTTTTTCATTTTATATGTGTTTTAATAATCAAACATTTATGTTTTTGAAGCATTTACAGATTTATGTTTATAAAAAAGTCTCTAGAGAAATTTCTCTAGAGACTTTGTCTACTTCAAATCCTTTCTAATACAATATGTTTAATGCATCCTTATCTGAAGCTGTAAGTTCACCATCTTCATTAGCACCAAAACAAGCCAACATAATCGAATCTGCATTTGACCACCAAGGCGTTCCGGCAATCCAAATCGCTCCTACACCAGCATCTCCTTCGTTAACATTTTGACCGCAACTTTGGCGATTGTACCAGTCTTGATGTCTAAAGCCAATACAATGGCCAATCTCGTGACCAATTACATGCTCGTTTACGTTTGTTGTAAGGGCATCTGTGCCAGAATTGATACGTACCCACTTGAATGGTTTTCCATTATCGTAAGGAAACCCTGCAGATCCACCTGCACCCCCATTTACTTTATAAACAACAATATCTGCTGCTGCAGTATTGGTGCCATAAGTAAGTGTAAAATTAAGTGTATTAGGCAATACGTTGTAATTAAAAACTGCCCAAGATAAAGCAGTTTGCATCTTTGGTGTAAGTGCAAAATTACCACCTGTATACCCTAAAATTCTGATGTTTCTATGTTGAGGTGCAACAATATTTGTTGTACGAAATTGTTTATTCCCATTTTCTAAAGATTCTAAATCTGCAAATTTTTCTAAATCTGCAATCGGAATCGTAATATCGCCTGATACCAGATGCTTCTCAAAAGAACCATCAATCATGGGAATTTTTTCAATCTTGACATCATCCGTGTTTATCCCCATATTAGACAACTTGGTTAATTGTGCTTTTGTTGGTTTTAAAGCAACTTCTTGTGGTGTTTCATTAGTGACTTCCTCTTTTTGACAGGATGATACAAATCCTGCAATGATAGCGCAAAGCGCTAGTAATGTGAGCTTTTTCATCTTCTTTTCGGTTTTTAAGAATAGTTAATTACTTTATATTGAAGCCTACAAGAAATTTATATGATCATACTCATTTGAAACAATTGCCTAGGTGTTTTTTGCTTCTTCCCCTTTAGATGGTTTTATCTTAATGATGCTATAAATTATTGCGGGATTCTAATCCCTAGAGTGGAGTATCAAATCAAAGAAATAATTTGCCCTATTGATTTACATTTCAAAGGTATTTAAAACAGCCTTTTAAAAAAATACCCTGTAGGCAGCTAATGTTTATGAATATTTCAATATACTGATAATCAATGTTTTATGTTTTTATTTATAGTGCTATGACTATATAAAATAGGGGTAATTACCCCAGTAAGGACCCGCTTAACACTCCAAAATAAAAAAGGTATTTGGTATACTTATGTTTATGGTAATCTTGTAATGGATTTTATTTTCCTGTAAAAAAATAAAAAAAGGAGTTTTGGGTAGTTAGTTGTTTTACTTATACAATAGCGTTACTAAACTATATATTTATGGATAAGACCAAAAAAAAGTTCGAGGATAAAATGTTGTTAGGTGGAGTTTTTATTATTTCCTATTGCATAGTTTTAACATACTTCATGTTGCAAGAGTACTTTGCTCTTAATTTTTATTAGTAGAAAAAAGTCGTATCTCCCCATAATACATTTTGTTTATAAAAAACCTCTTTGTAAAAGCGTTGTTTACAAAAGAGGTTTTTTTGTATTTATTCAAAAAAAACAACCCCCAGGTAACTACTCCCAGGGGTCTGAATTGAAACTTAATTGTATATAACACAAACTCAACTTATACTAATTATGAACGTTTCAATTGTATTGTTTATTTGGTTTTGGTTCTATCCCGCGAATATAAGCGGTATCTCTTAAATATTATATGTATTTTTTGATGATAACGAACATTTAACGATGCTATAATATCCTGATAAAATCATTGCTATTAAGTCATTGAAAATCAATTTTTACTATATTTTTTAAACCTATTAACATAGTTTTATTACCATATTCTCAGTGGTTTTTTACTAAAAATTTGAATCTATATATTATCCTATTGTTAATTCATCAAAGTTTGTACCAAGTAGACATTTATTTTCATAAAAACTTGATAAAAAAACCCTCAGGAAAATCAAAACCTGAGGGTAACTACACATTGAAACTCATCATGCATTTAAATACACAAAACTCAACTTAAATATTTAAAAATGAAGTTTCAACCAAAAACTGTTTTTCATTTTATTGAACAGATATATCAAATGTCCAGTCAATATCTGGGGATCCTCCAGCATTAGTAATATCTCCATCAGATACTCCAGCAGCCTCTTTGTTAAGTTCATGTCTTAATACAACTCTTAATTTCCCTTCACCTGTAGCATCAGTAGTAGTTAATGTAAAAGTAATTCCTACAGGATTTGTGGATGTAAATGGATCTCCGTTTACATCTACATAATCAGATTCAACATCGCTGTACGCAGTTGTAATACCTAAACCTTCAGGTAGGTAAAAAAACTGATGTTCATCAGCCTCTCCTTCTATCTCCTCATTTACTACTTCTGCAGGATTCTCGGTCGCATTTAACAACACTATTGATCCAGTATAAGTGGTGCTCGCTTTTAAAACACCCTCTACATTAGAAACAGGTGCTGCAGGACCATTTTCACCATCTATGTCTAAAAAATTAAGGGTCACCGGATCAGTTCCATCTGTTAATATAACTGTCATTGTAGTAATTACCTCTTCCTCGCTAGCAGGATCAGGATTATCATCATCATCTGAGCAAGAAGTCAATAAAAGAGCTCCTCCAAAAAAAATTGCTGAAAATTTACGTAAGTTCATCATTTTTAAAATTTAATAGTTAATTGATATTCGTAATAAAAAGTTTCTACCTAGATCGTCGGCAAAATATCGTTGACGATTTAGATAATTTCTATATTTTGTATTGAGTACATTGTTTATCGTAAACCCTACTTTTAGATCATTTTTCTCGCCTAATTTAAACTCCATATTTGTATCGAAGTTTAACAAATGATATGCATCTGGCGGAGTGTTAATCTCCAGTTCAACATCTTCTCCGGTATCTGGAGAAAATACATCTATATTAGGAGGGAATTCATTTTGTCTAAAAGTATATTGGCTTTCTAACGAAGCTTGCAGGTTAAACCAATCTTCTTTTAAGAAAGTGATTTTATTAGCAAAATTGGGTGCAGGTATATTGATCAAAGGGATATCACTATCTATTTCTTTTCCTTTTACTAAAGAAAAATTATGATCTGTTTGCCAATGCTTAAACCAATTTACATACATTTTTGCATCAACCCCCAAAAGTCGGATGTCAGTTTGTCTATGTTCCCAAACAGGAAAAGGGCCCCTAATAGTAAGACTGGCGCCAGTAGGTTCGAGTAAAATATAATCATTAATAAAATTGACATATGGAGCTATCTCCCATCCCCACTTCTCATTATTTTTTTGTAAAGATGCTGAAAATTTATGTGAGGTTTCCTGATCAAATCTTAGGTCACCGATTTCTATTCTGGCAGCAGAATGGTGTAAGCCATCACTAAACAATTCTGCAGGATTAGGAGCTCTTTGTGCTAAAGCATAATTGGCTCTAAGCTGATAATCTTCTTTAAATGAATATTGTATCCCAACAGTTGCAGAGATGTTATGATAATCAAATATGGGATTCGTTAATAACTGAGAACCTATTACATTTCTATCAATTACAATGTCTGCAAAATCGGTTTCATATCCTCGTTCATCCCATCTGGTTTGCAAATAGAACTTTTTTGCATCAATCCTATTAAAGTCATATCTGATTCCAGCATCTAAAATCAAGGATTCATTAATGTCAAATTCTCCTGTAAGATAAGCACCAACATCGTATTTATCATAGTCCGGGATTAAACGTCTAACTCCTGTCTCTAAGGCATCCGCAAAATTATCCTGATACCTTAAAAGAACTCCAACCTTTAAACTATAATTGGGTTTTGCATCAAAATAAAAGTCTGAGATTAGTGTATGGGTTGTAAGTTCAAGGTCTATACTTGGTCTCTTACTTAGTTCATCTGTTCTTCTTGTATCAAACTCAAATCGTTGATTATGTTGAAAATCATACTGTGTTGTCCATTTACCTAACTCTTCGAACCTTTTATAATAGGTTACTTTACCCAGATGGTGCGTGACTTCTTGCCTTGGGTTTTCTATATCATAAGTAAAATCTCTAATGATATCCGGTTGGCCACTATTAATAGATTGGATTAGGTCGTCAGGATTTCCTATATGAGACGCAGCAAGTACTCCAATTTCGGCGTCATAAAATGAATAATAAGCATCCAATCCATATTCAAATTTATTAATCCCAAACGCAACTGATGCACCTTTTTCAAAAACACCAGTGTTAGAAAGGACATAATCGGGTGCTTCAAAATCTCCAAATCTTTTAAGAGCTCCCTGTGCTTTTAAGAACCAACCATTTTCATATCCTTTTACTATTTTTGAAGATATTGAGCCACCACGACCATTAGTGGCGCCAGTTATTATGGTTTTTCCAAATAAAGTGTCTTTGGCGGCAACACGATTAGGTTTCATAATAATGATCCCTCCTATAGCATCACCTCCATATTGCAGTGCTGAAGCTCCTTTTACTACTGTGACACTTCCGGCTGTATTAATATCTATATTAGGGGCATGCTCATCACCCCATTCCATATCTTGCATTCTAACATTGTTATTCATGATAAGAACTCTACTACCACTTAAGCCTTGAATAATTGGTTTTACAATAGTGGATCCGGTATTTAATGAAGATACTCCAGGGATTTCTCTTAACGCATCCCCAAGTGTGGCACTGCTATATTTCTCTATTATATCTGTGTTAATAGTCTGCTCCTGAGAAGAAGAGGTCTCTTGTTTTATTGTTCCAGCTACTTTCACTTCTTCCAATTCATTAAGATGATGTTCTAAATAGAAGTCTTTGGTTGTGACTTTAGACATATCTATGGTAAACACCTGGGCATTACAATCAACATGTGACACCGTAAATGCATAGGATACTGCACACAAATCATTGATCGTATATGTACCATTGCTATCTGTCACAATCGTTTTATTATTAAAAGTTATCGTTGCATCTTTTAGAGGTACCCCATCATGAAAATCAATTACCCGTCCGGTAAGTGTTTTATCACAATCTTGTGCTGATAAATTGGATACGACTAAAAGAATCACTAAAGTAAAAGTGAATCTTTTCATTTGAATAAAAAATAAAAGTCAACTAGTAAATATCTTGTAGGGATATGCTAGTAATACATCAGTTAAAAATGAATCAATAAATATTAGGCAGCAGGTGGCGCCTTATTTAAGAAAGAGTAGTTATTTGAAGAATCAAAATATTTTTGCTCATAGCTGGAACGAACAACATCTGCAGGAATTGCAATAACGCAAGGAATTTCTATAATATCTGCACCAATGTATCCATCATTTTGATTTTCTGAAACCAGTTGACATACATTACAGTCAAGATCATTAGCATCATGATCAAAAACATGAAGGTCAGCTAATTGAATAAAGCTGAACATCACTAAGAAAATAGATGCTATAATATGTCGGTTTGACTTCATGTTAACAAATAAACAAAAAAAAAGGAGAAAAATTATGTGCTAATCCATTGTTTCTTGTTAAAGTATTGCAAAATCGATCGATTTTAGGGTAATTTCCTTTAGATGTTCAGGTATTTGATTGTGGTTCCAGGGGTGTTTTGCCCCAAAAACATGATCAGCTCCTTCTATTAAAAATAATTCGGATTTTGGATTCCAGGAATGAATATCTCTACCTTCCTGAACATTTACTGTTGGATCATCTGTGCCATGCATAATTAAATGAGGAATGTTTATGGTTTTGGTCGCTCTGGATATGGTAAGACGTTCTTCATGTTCTATAAACGATGTATAAAACTGAATGTAATGCGGCATCTGCTGTTTAGTCCTTCCGTTTTCGACATACATTACTCCCTTATTTTTCCAATCCTTCATTGCATCTCCTATTGGAAATCTGTTTTTGTAATCCGAAACACTTGCCCATGTGATTAATTTGGTTACCCTAGTATCTTCAGCAGCCTTTATGGTAACAATCCCTCCACCACGAGAATGGCCAATAAGTGTAATTTTTGTGATCGCTACCTCGTTCTTAAAATCAAAATCGCTAGAGGTAAACCAGTTAATAACAGTATCTAAATCATCTAATTCTTTGATGAAGTTATTATTTCCAAAAGCTTCTAAATCCGGAAAATCTATAGGTTGCTCTGTAGTTCCTCCGTTATGCGAAAAATTAAACTTTATAAAGAAAAATCCCGCATTGACAAATGCATCTGCTACCAGATCCCATGCTCCCCAGTCCTTAAAACCTTTGTATCCATGGCAGAAAACAACGATAGGTTTTTGTGTACCATCTTCTAGATAAGAAACATCTATTAAAATTGGTTTTTGGTGTATTCCTGCAATACTTATATTTTTATAGGTAGTGACCATAGTTATACTTCTTTTTCGATAAACGGATTTTCGATATTAAAAATTTCTAAAATCAATCTTTTTAACTGTATCAAGTACATATCAAATACCTCATTAGTGATTTCATGGTTTGGTTTGCTTCTAATGCTTTCTTTTACACCAAAACCAAGGAATCCTTCTCTAAGGTTTTTAAATGATACTATACCCGCTTGAAAACCTTCAGAAATCGGATTTTCATTATGTCTCATATAGGCATACGCCAAAATCTGGAACGCTTTACTGTATTTATAATCTTCGGTAATGGTACCCCAATCCATTAATACGACATCATTACGGGTAACTTTTCCTGTCTTATAATCTATAATTCGTAGTTGACCATCTAACTCATCAATACGATCTACTTTTCCTTTGATATAAATCGGAAAATCAAGTTCTGGTATTTGAAATTCTGTTTTCAGGTTACTTTCTATTGATAAAATTTTTAATCGAGATCCTTTATTCAGCAATCTTTCCTCGGCATTCAAAAAGTTAAGGATGTATCGTTTTGCCACTTCAAAAATCAAAAGGTTCTTTCCTTGTGTTATATCCAGATCAGAATACTCATTTTTAAACTGTTCTCGAAGTTCTGAATTGATTTTATTTTTCATCCCCTTAATTTCCTCAACGGTAAGAAAGGATCCTTCTAGGGGCTTGTAAAATGTTTCTAGAGTGTTATGAATTACTGTTCCAAGGGTATTGGCCGCAATTGTTTCTTCAACTTCATCTGTTTCTCTAATACCTAGAACATATTTATAATAAAAATCCATTGGATTTCTTATATATGATGTTAGGGCAGAAGGAGAAAAACCGTGAGCAGCAAACTCTTTCAGTTTTAGTATGACATCTTCATTTTTTTCTACCTGAAGTGATTGCTTAATAACCTTTGGTACTTCAGAAGAGACAGTATATTCTTCTAATCTATGATTTGGTCTTTTATCAATATCGAGTTGAAACAAGAACCTGCTTTTCTCTCCTCCACCTACTCCTTCATCTTCTGTATTATACACTAAATACACATTTTTAGCTCGTTGAATTAATCGATAAAAGTGATAGGTATAAATGGCATCTTTTTCTTTATAAGTTGGAAGATTATACGCCTTTTTCAAGTCATATGGAATAAAAGAATTCATGCTTTTTCCCGCCGGTAAAACCCCCTCATTAACCGAAGTAATAATTACCGTTTCAAAATCCAAACATCTGGATTCTAACATTCCCATAAATTGTAATCCACTAAAGGGTTCTCCAGAGAAATCTAATGTTTCGGTCATCAAAACATCTTTATACAGCGTATGCAAAGTACCTATACTATTAAGAAATTGATATGTATCATGTATTGTAGATAGTTTGTTAAACACCAAATGAAAATGATATACATACTCTAACTCTAATGCATTGTTTTCTTTGTCAATATTATCTTTAAGCAATTGTATAATTCTTCTACAATTAGTAAGTGATGTAGTTACATCATCCCATGGTTCAAATAATAACTGAAGTACTTCTTTTTCCTTATCAGTCGACTGGTTCTGTAATTTTTTCAAGGATACAAAAACCATATTATCTTTGGATATCATGGTGATCAAACGCCTGGATGTTACACCCAATAACCTATATGCCGAAGGGCTATTTAAAATTTCATGTACAGCTTTGAAATATAGACCTCGAGGGTTTTTATTTTTATGAAGGTTAAATAGTAGTTCAAAGAATCCAGAAATAGGCACATCTTTTAAGGGAAGACCCATTGTAATATTAATAGATTCTATTGTATTAGGTAACGCATTTAATAATGGTTGCAATAAGCCTTCATCTGCCAATACCAAAGCTGTTTTTTCTATTTCAGGTTTAGGAATTCCTGCCAAGATTTTGCCTACGATTTTGGCTTGCCCAACATTCTTGGGCACTCCTATAAGCTTGATGTCCTTTTCTGTTGAGAAATTATCATTAATCCACTTAAAAGGTTTCTTTTTATAGTAATCCCATTGTTGTAAATATGTACGTAAAAACAGGGAGGCTTCGTGATATTTGTTATCTATAAAGAACTGATCGGCATCCCAATATGCCCAAGCCATATCGGCATTTAATAGTGCTTGAAAAATTGCCTGCTCAGCATTATTAAGGGCGTTAAACCCTACTAAAACATGTTTTCTATCTTCAGATTTAATATATGCATTAATATCCTCTGATGCCTTGCGGTATAGTAATCCTTGATAGCCAATTTTTTTGGACAGAAGACGATTGGTAAAAGCATCATAGTACTCTTTTAAACTTTCCCAAAAAGTGATATAATTTTTGACTAATTCTGTTTTCTCTGTTTGCAGATACCAATGATTTAAGTCCTGAATCCCATAGAGATATGCAAAAAAGCTATTGTGATCGATACAATATCTATCTATTTCATTAAAGTCATAAATTAAGGTCTGGGCCCAATTACTGAAAGTTTCGAAATCCTCTTTTTCCAGATGAGCATGAGTACTTAGATATGTCTGGTAGAATTCAAATAACGCTTGGATATTATCAATTTGCTGTAGCCCTGATAATCTTGTAATAAACTCTTCAATGCTTAAAATCTCAGGAACAAAAAGAGTCTGATCATTATAAATTTCTAAAAGTTCTTTTTTAAGAAAAAGTCCTGCTCTTTTACTGGGTACTAAAAAAATAAGATCACTAATCTTTTCGGTAGCTTCTCCTAACTCTAACAGGACCTCTTTTAGAAAACTTTTCAAACGTTCAAAATTTTAGTCATTAATCTACTAAGGTAGGTAATGAAATATTTTAGTAGTTGTTTTATTTTCTAAAAATAAAAAACGTCCCGAGAATCTCGGGACGTTTTTAGTATTTATTATTAAGAGACTTACTTATTCTTTCACTAAGTTGATCTCTACACGTCTGTTTTTAGCTCTACCCGCTCTTGTTTTATTAGTAGCGATTGGTCTGTCTTCACCATAACCGATAGCAGATAATCTAAACTGATCTACACCATTTTCAGTTAAGAAGTTCTTAACAGAATTTGCTCTAGAGTCAGATAATCTCTGGTTAAGTTTAGCAGCACCTTGGCTATCTGTGTGACCTTCTACTTTAAACTTAGCAGTAGGATACTCTTTCAAGATTGCGATGATATCGTTAAGTACTTTGTTTGATTCCTCTTTAATACTAGATTTACCTGAATCAAATAATACTTGTGCAGCGTACTCATTAAGAGTTTTCTGGATCTCTTCAGTTACTTCTGGGCAACCATTGTTTGCAACAGTACCAGCAACATCAGGACAGTTATCGTCTTTATCTAATACACCGTCACCATCTTTATCTTGGTAAGGGCAACCGTTGTTAGCAGCAGGACCAGCTTCATTAGGACACTCATCTTTAGCATCAGTGATTCCATCACCGTCTGCATCAGGACATCCATTAAGTTCAGCTAAACCAGCTACAGTAGGACAATCATCTTTAGGATCAGCAACACCGTCACCGTCTGTATCAGGACAACCATTAAATTCTGCAGTACCTGCAGTATCAGGACACTCATCCTTAGCATCAGTGATTCCATCACCGTCTGTATCAGGACAACCGTTAAATTCTTCTAAACCAGGAACGTCTGGACACTCATCGTCTTTGTCATATACACCGTCACCGTCTGTATCTTTACCTCCGAAAGCGAAAGTAATTCCTGCAGAGTGTTGGAAATGAGTTGGAGGATAGTTTAATCCACCTCCTGCACCAGGTACTTCATAATCTTCAAATACGTGCTTGTAAGTAGATTGAAGGTTGAATGCTAAGTTCTCTGTTAACCATAGGTTAATTCCTAAAGAACCATTAAATGTTCCAGCACCATTTTCATCTAACCAAGTGTATCCACCACCTACACCTAAGTAAGGGTCAAACCAACCTGATTTCAAAACGTTTTTAAGACTGTAGCTAATTGTACCATCAGCAGCATAATAAGATAAATCGTCAGCATCAACGTTAGTTCCGTCAGGAAGCTCACCTGCTTTATCAATTTTGTTAACCGACCCAGATACTGTAAAAGTAAAACCATCTCCTATATATCTACCAACAGATAATTTGGAAACAGAAGGAAGGATACTCCAGTGGTCCGTAGCATTAAAATATTCGTCGAAAATTTCCCCTTGGCTAATAAGGTCTCCCCCAGTAGGAAAGATGTCAACGGCATTAACGCCTATAGAAACCGCCCAAGGATTGTTTTCATCTTGTGCATTCGCAGTACTAACCCCTAGTACTAATAACGAAGCCACTAAAAATCTGCTAAGATGTTTCATATTCAATAATTTAATTTTTAAGTGTTAATTAGAGCAAATGTAATATGTTAAACATAACTGTCAAAGACAAATCTAATAAATTTTTCTTAACAGGCCAGTAAATATCGCTGTTTTCAAGGGTCGTAAAGTTTTTTCTTACATCTTTTTGAACCAAAAAAAAGCAATGATTTTGACTGCTTTAGATAAAAATAATAGTATTTATCTCAATAATTATGGTACAATTATAAGATAAAAATACCTTTTATCCTTAAAATTCTTATAGTAATTGCGAAAATAGCTCCTTATTTATACATATTTTACAGTTATATTTTCATTGAAATAAATTAAAATTTTATGCCCAACAGTATAACCCAGACCTGTAATAACGGTACTATATTCTTCTATCTGATTTGCATGAGATGAATTATAAGCCCCAGTCTTATAGTCTATTATGGTTACCTGGTTGCTTTTATCTATGATTATTCTGTCTGGTCTAAATAACCTGCCATTAGCAATGATATCTCTCTCATTATACACCTTATTTCCTGGCAAAAAATATCTGCTAAGCTTGGGGTGTTCTACCACGCTTTTTATCTCCTTTATTAATGTACTTTTTTCTGAAATAGTGATTTCCCCTCTTACGTGAGCTTCTTCAAGAACCAAATCGATATCTTCATAAACAAAAATTGAAGCCATTAGATCATGTATTAGATTCCCCTTTTCTATTGCGTTTTTCTGTGAGGTATCCCACAACTTTCCGGAGTTAGTAACAATGTGAATTTTATGTTTTTTTGAAGAATCATCAAATCTAGATAGTTTGATGATTTTTTTGCTGTTTTCTTCTTTAGGTGTTGTTAAATTGGGTTTTGCCGGATGCCCAAATTCATATGTGGTTTGTTCGGGGTTCCATGCTGCGGTACTCTTAATATAGTCTATTAGTTTTCCTGAAAACTTGTTTAGATTGCTTTCACCTTTGCTATTTAATTCAAGTTTAGAAATCATGTACAACTGTTCTTTTGCCCTGGTAAGCACAACATACAATAGATTATATGCATCTAACTCTAGTTGTGATTGCCTTTTGGATACTAAATTCTGGGCTTCAATGCCGTAATCAGATATACTCTTACTGTAATCTATAAAAACTTCTTCAAAATCAAGGTAGTCCTCTTTTTGGGTACTAAGCCATGTTTTAGGCTCTATCTCTTTATAAATATCTATGTTGGCATACGGATAAATAACACAAGGAAACTCTAAACCTTTGGCTTTATGTATCGTAATGATTTGGATTGCTTCTTTGGTATCGGGAGCGACTATACTTAACTTATCTTTTTTGTTGTTCCAATAGGATATAAAACCTATTATTCCTTCTGTATGTTTTTGAGTGAACGTAAAAACAACATCTAAAAAAAACTGTAGGTAAGCAGGAGCACTATTTGCAAGTTTGAAACTACTTATAATATATTCGACGGCATCGTAAAGTGGTTTTAGGGTTAATTGATTAAAATCAAAATCAATCCCCAAGAACGCTAACTCTGATTGAAACTCTGACTTTTTGGTGAATATTACTTTTTGCAGAAATGAATGTTTTTCTTCTATAGACAAATGTTCTGCTAAAAAGTGTAATACATTGGCTTTTATCTGAAGGTTATCTGGTTGTATGTGCCATGTTATCAAATCAACTATAAATGCTACCTGGGGCGCATTACTAATAAGCAATGTTTCAGAAGAAATTATTGACAGCCCCTGTTCTGTAAGAAAGTCTGCAATTATAGCGCCTTCTTTTTGCTTTCTTACTATAATACAAATGTCATTAAAGTTATACCCTTTTTCATGAAGCTCTAATACCGTATCATATACCTTTTGCGGATAAACTTCATTTTCTTCAGCTACATTCTTGGCCTCAATAAAAGATATATTTACATAACCTCCTTTTTTAGAATTTACTTCCTGCTTATTTCCTTGAAGATAGAGTTCTCTGTGCTTTTCGTTGCTGAAGCTCTTTGATAAAAAAGTAAAGAAACTATTGTTAAATTGAATCACCTCTTCGTGACTTCTATAATTTCTTGGTAAATTAAGAACTTCTTTTTCCTTAACCGAAAAAGGGTTTTGATCAGAAGAAAGTTCGATAAATTGTTCTGCTTTTCCTCCTCTCCATCTATAAATGGCCTGCTTGGCATCTCCAACAATGGTTATTTGCCCTCTTTTACCCGTTAAGGTTTCTGTTGCCACGGCATTATCTATAAGCGGAACTAAATTATCCCATTGTAATTGTGAAGTATCCTGAAATTCATCTATAAAATAATCTCGATAACGTTCGCCTAATCGCTCGTATATAAATGGTGCTGGCTGTCCTTGGATAGTTTTACTTATAATGGCATTAAACTCTGATATCAAAAGAATTCTCCTATCATTTTTGATTTTAATCAACTCTTTATTAATCGCATTTAGAACTGACAACGGAGTGAGGTTTTTAGTAATATTTTTAAAAAGGTGGATTTGAGTTAATTTTTGTTTTGTTTCTAAAAAAGCTTCTTCAATTACAGGACGAATACTATTAATCACCTCCTTTTTAGAATCTTCAAGCTTAGTACCGTAAAAGGATGCGTTATGAATATCTTGTTTCCATGCTGCTTTAAAATCTACTACAATATCTCCTTCTGCGAGTTTTTGAAAATGTTTAGGAACAGATCCTCTTGTGAAATCGATCGTTTCTATACCATTTTGTTCAATTAAATCCAGAACTTCTGTCGATCTGGTACTAATATCATTTTTAAACTCAGAAACTCTTTGATGTAATTTATCTTTTAGATCTTCAAACTCTACTATCTTTTTTGTAGATAGCTTGTTCAACTGTTTTCTGTCATTTTCGCTAAACAAAAGCTTCGCAATCTTATTAAGTTCTATAGTAATATCCCAACTTTTATCTTCTTCTAATTTGCTAATTGCAAAGTCTATAATGAGCTTAGTAAGTTGATCATCTACTCCTATTTTTGAAACTACTGAATCTACGGCTTCTTCTATGAGCAAATCGGTATCCATTTCAATCTCAAAATTCATAGGAATTCCCAAATCATGAGCAAACGTTCGTATTACTCTATGCGTAAATGTATCGATGGTAACGATGTCAAAAGCAGCATAATTATGTAGAATATTTTTTAATATCCGATTCGCTTTCTGTTTAAGTTCTTTCTCGGGGATTTTGGTTTCAAGAATTAACTCATTCATTAAATCCTCATACTTTGACGGGGTATTGGGATTACTAATAGCAATAAGATTTTCTAAAACTCGAGATTTCATTTCGGCAACCGCCTTATTGGTAAAGGTTATCGCCAGAATATTTTTGTAGCTATCTTTAAACTCTCCTTTTAATAGGGTTATCAAATATGCTTTTACCAAGGTATATGTTTTTCCCGCTCCTGCTGCTGCATTATAAACGGTAAAGGCAATGTGAGAGTCCAACTTTTTTTTACTAAAATACTAAAACCATCGATTTTTACACTATTTCGGTATCACAAAATATAGCGCAATAGCCTTTTTTATTAGCCCAGTCGATTTAATTAATTTATAACAATTATAAATTTTTATTCATCGCTCTAATTGTTAAATTTGGTGTCATTTTTATTTTATTAATCTAAAATACATAAAGTATGTCATTCGAATTACCAAAATTAAACTACGCTTTTGACGCGTTAGAACCCCATATAGATGCCCGTACCATGGAAATTCATCATGATAAACATCATGCTGGATACACTAGTAAGCTAAATGCTGCCATTAAAGGAACTGACCTTGATGGTAAAACTATAGAGAATATTCTTATCAATCTAGATCTGTCTAATACTGCTGTTAGAAATAATGGTGGTGGATATTACAACCATAATTTATTTTGGGAAGTTATGTCTCCTAATGGCGGTGGAAAACCTTCTGGAGAACTTGCAGATGCTATAACAGCTGCTTATGGGTCTTTTGATGCTTTTAAAGATGCTTTCTCTAGTGCTGCGGCTACAAGGTTTGGTTCTGGATGGGCTTGGTTATGTGTTCACCAAGGAGGTAAGGTAGAAATATGCTCTACGCCTAATCAGGATAACCCATTGATGCCAAAGGTAGGTTGTGGAGGAACTCCTATTCTTGCGTTGGATGTTTGGGAGCATGCATATTATTTAAATTATCAAAATCGTCGCCCAGATTACATATCTTCTTTCTTCAATGTAATTGATTGGAATGAAGTTTCTAGTCGTTATGCACAAGGAAAATAATATTACAATACTTTATTATTACATAAAAGAAAAAGAGAAGCAGTATTGCTTCTCTTTTTTTATATCGAATATTACGAAATGTCATAAAATAAAAAAAGGTGGAAAGTCCACCTTTTTTTGCCCCAAATCTACCATGAACTTAACCTACTTATGCTATGGCTTTGCTAATATAAAGCGTTATTTCATTGTGAAAAAATGTTTTAGATGAAAGGTCAAAATAATTGTTGAACTACACAAATTAACCAATTTTAACAGCAAACATTTTCGTTTTTTAATACGCCCTTTCATTTTTACCTTCATAGAAGTTTATAAATGCCTTATTTACAACCCTATTTCCTCCAACTGTTGGATAATCTCCGGTAAAATACCAGTCTCCAAGATTCTTAGGACAGGCTATATGGAGGTTGTCAACGGTTTGATAAATAATCTTTACATCGGCGTTGACAGTTTTATCACTTAATAATTCTGCTATTTTATCACTTACTTCTTGATCCGAAAATCCATCATAAATTTCTTTTACAAAATTTTGAACTTCTTCATCAGCCAAATTTTCTTGAGCTTTACATTTTTCATAAACGTGCTCTACCAAATCATAATTCCCATTCTCTTTTAGAAGTTCTAATGCTGCCTTAAATGCAATCAACCCTTCTAATCTTGCCATGTCAATTCCATAGCAATCCGGAAAACGAATTTGTGGTGCAGAAGATACTATTACAATTTTCTTTGGCTTAAGCCTATCCATCATTTTGATGATACTTTTCTTAAGCGTAGTACCTCTTACGATACTATCATCAATTATAACCAGATTATCCTCTTGTTTAACCACTCCGTAGGTAACATCATATACGTGAGCTACCAAATCATCTCTACTACTATCTTCGGTTATGAAGGTTCGAAGTTTGGCATCCTTTATTGCAATCTTTTCTGTTCTTAATCTATAAGATAGAATCTCTGATAAGCGTTCATCAGTCAATGTCTCTTTTTCAGAAAGTATCGTTTCATTCTTCTGCTTATTCAATTCATCCTGTGCAGCTTCAACCATACCATAAAATGAAGTTTCTGCAGTATTAGGAATAAAAGAAAAAACAGTATTTACCGTATCATGATCAATTTCTTTTAAGACCTGTGGCATGATTAATTTACCTAGTTTTTTTCTTTCTTCATAAATCTCCGCATCACTTCCTCGTGAAAAATAAATCCGTTCAAAAGAACATGCTTTACGTTCTAATGGCTCAATAATTCTACGTATAGAAGTATCTCCATCCTTTTTAACTATAATCGCCTTTCCTGGATCAAGTTCTATGACATCATCAAAATCTACATTAAATACGGTTTGAATTACCGGTCTTTCTGAGGCTACAACAACTACCTCATCATCTTTATAGTAATAAGCCGGCCTAATCCCTGCAGGATCTCTTAAAACAAAAGCATCACCATGACCTAACATACCCGCCATAACATATCCGCCATCCCAATCTCTTGATGATTTTTTTAGGATTTTGGTTACATTTAATCGTTCTACTATCTGCGGAGATGCATCGATCTTGTTAAATCCTTCTTTCTTTAATTTCTTGTACAATTTTGCCACTTCAGAATCAAGAAAGTGACCTATTTTTTCCATTACGGTAACAGTGTCAACCTTATCTTTAGGGTGCTGTCCCAATCGTACAAGGTTATCAAATAAGACATTGTTATTCGTCATATTGAAGTTACCCGCGACAATTAAGTTACGGTGCATCCAGTTGTTTTGTCTTAAAAACGGGTGAACACTCTCTACACTATTTTTCCCAAATGTCCCATAACGCACATGCCCCAATAATACTTCTCCTATATAAGGTATGTTCTTTTTTTGAAGACTAACATTATCTGTATACTCTGGATGCTCAACAAGCTCTTTGTTTATTCTTTCATTAATTTGCGAAAAAATATCTTGTATCGGTTGTGAAGCACTAGAACGCACTCTACTAATATATCGTTCGCCAGGAGCAGTATCTAATTTAATACTTGCAAAACCAGCACCGTCTTGACCTCGATTATGCTGTTTTTCCATCATTAGATACATCTTATTTACTCCATAAAATGCACTTCCGTATTTTTTCTTATAGTACTCTAACGGTTTTAATAGTCGAATAAATGCTATACCGCATTCATGTTTTAAAGCATCACTCATTGTATTCCAAAAATTCTAAGTTCGTGTTGTATTGGGTAAACTATAATTAAAAAAGCCCTAAGCAATTGCTATAGGGCCATATTTTATATCAAGACAATTCTATTTCAAATTGCGTTAATTTCTTAAACTGTTGAAGCCTTTTTTGAACCTCTTCCCTTTTCAGGTTCTCCATTCGTTCTGTTCCAAATTTTTCGACACAAAACGAGGCTAAGTTAGAGGCATGAATAATTGCATTTTTCATGTTCTCAAAAGAAGTATCTCCTGTTTTTGTGAGATATCCTGCAAAACCTCCTGCAAAAGTATCTCCAGCTCCTGTTGGATCAAAAACTTCTTCTAGTGGTAGGGCAGGTGCAAAGAAAATCTGTTCTTCATGAAACAATAATGCGCCGTGCTCTCCCTTTTTTATTACCACATACTTTGGACCCATCTTTTCTATGACTCTAGCAGCTTTTACCAAGGAATATTCTCCACTTAGTTGTCTAGCCTCTTCATCATTAATGGTGATCACATCTACTTTGGCTATTACTTTGCGTAGATCTTCGATAAAAGCATCCTCCATCCAAAAATTCATGGTGTCTAATATCGTAAGTTTTGGCTTGGTTGTCATTTGTTCTATAACACTAAGCTGAACTAAAGGATTTAGATTTCCTAGCACAACGATCTCTGCATTTTTATAACTCTCAGGAACTACAGGATTAAAATCTGCAAGCACATTAAGTTGCGTATCTAATGTATCTCTAGAATTTAAATCGTTATGATATTTACCGCTCCAGAAAAAAGTTTTTCCTCCTTCTACAACTTCTATTGCAGAGGTATCAATATTTTTTGTCTCTAATAAGGAAAGGTAATCCTTTGGAAAATCATCTCCTATTACAGAAACAATTGCCGATGAAATATTAAAATTAGATGCAGAAAGTGCAATATATGGTGCTGCCCCTCCTAAGATTTTATCCGTTTTTCCGAAAGGTGTTTCAATAGCATCAAATGCAACAGAACCAACAATAAGTAATTTGCTCATAAAATAGCGTAATAATTTTTTTGCAAATATACGTTTTACTTTTAAGTAGTGAGCGGATTATTATAAAGGTTATTTTCTCCTAAAATCTGAAGTGATTTTTCTCAAGAATTTAGTTTTGATTCTTTAAATGCATCTCTGTTAACAAAATTGTTATAAACGCCCCTATTGACCAAATTCCTAAAGCCAAAGCCAAAGAAACACTTAAATCATGAAAGAATGATAACAATACAAGGGATATTACAGAAAGTAAACTAAATTTAAAAAGCACCTTTGGGAAATATCGCTGAGCCATATCCCAATTTTTCTTGTTTTCCATTGATCTAGGTGTTCTGTATCCATACAAACCATTAATTTCTTTAGAAGGTCGATACATAAAAAAAACAGGGATGAGTAGTATTAAGACACTTATAATAATCGAAAGAATAGCTATTTCCATATTTAGTTAACAATCTTTTAGTGTACTAAAACTACTTCCGTCCAAAATCTGCAGGAATTTCTCCCCATGCTTTGGTTTCCCATTTTACTATTTTGGTAGTGTATGTGTTTTCTTTAAGCCACTTTATCCCGCGATCAACCAGGTCAAACATTTCGGCATTTTTGGCATTTCTTTTCAGTTTTGTCCTGCAGGTTTTCTGTTTTACCCATCCTATGGCAATTTTAGAGTCTGAATAAATAATGCGGTCGCTATTTTTCTTTTTTAAATATGCCAAGCCATGAACCAGCGCTAAAAACTCTCCTATATTGTTTGTTCCCTGCGGAAATGGTCCTTGATGAAACAACTGTTTCTCGGTCTGGGTATCAACTCCTCGATATTCCATTTTACCAGGATTACCACTTGATGCAGCATCCACAGCAATTGAATATAAATTAGGCTCTCCTATTTTAGATAACTGTTCTGCAGTAAGGGTTTTCTTAGACTTGCTTTTTCCTTTGTAATCTTCATAATTGCCGTTATACGCCTTTTTTGCAACGTCAAAAGAGTCAAAAGACTTGTATTTTGCACTTGCATACCCTTTTACTGCCGCTTTGCAATCATCCCATTTGGTATAAATGCCGGGTCGGTGTCCTTCCCAAACCACATAAAATTTTTCTTTTTTTGCCATGTTATTTTTCTTCAGGAAATAGAAGTTCTTCTATAACGACTGGAAAATGTTTATATTCTAGTTGGTGAATTGCATGTGCAACATCATCTGCAGAATTATCCTTCTCTACGGCAGTTTTGGCCTGAAAAATAACAGCTCCTTCATCATAATGTTCATTTACATAGTGAATTGTAATCCCGGTTTCTGTTTCTTTATTTCTTACTACGGCTTCATGCACATGATGACCATACATACCTTTTCCTCCATACTTTGGTAAAAGCGCTGGGTGAATATTAATAACCTTATTTGGAAAGGCATCAATGATTTTTTTTGGAAACATCCATAAGAACCCCGCTAGGATAATAATGTCAGGTTTGGCATCTTTTAGAATATTAAGGACTTCATTTTTGTCATAAAATGACTCTTTGTCAAAATGTAAAGCCTTTACATTCAAGGCATGAGCGCGTTTTAAAACTTTGGCACGCAGGTTGTTAGAGAACACATGTGTCACCTCAGCAATTTTTCGCTCGTGAAAGTATTTGATGATATTTTCGGCATTGGTACCGGAGCCGGAAGCAAAAATTATAATACGCTTCATAGTATAATAGAGTTGTTAATTAGAGAGCACAAAAAAAATAATATTATTCGATTTTAGGCAGCAAAAAAGCCAATACTTCCCTATATTTGATAAAAACACAAATACATTTTTGCGGGATTATGGGGTTTTAAAATAAAGTTTTTTATTTTTGCCTCCTAAATTAAAAATTAAAA
This sequence comes from uncultured Aquimarina sp., assembly GCA_947500545.1. Taxonomy (GTDB): domain Bacteria; phylum Bacteroidota; class Bacteroidia; order Flavobacteriales; family Flavobacteriaceae; genus Aquimarina. The sequence goes on from CANMSO010000003.1 coordinate 214,241, forward strand.
TTAAAAATTATGTCAGACATTGCATCAAGAGTAAAAGCGATAATCGTTGACAAATTAGGTGTAGACGAAAACGAAGTTGTAAATGAAGCTAGCTTCACAAATGACTTAGGAGCAGATTCGCTAGACACCGTAGAATTGATTATGGAATTCGAAAAAGAATTCGATATTCAGATTCCAGATGATCAAGCTGAAAACATTGCAACAGTTGGTCAAGCAATATCCTATATTGAAGACGCAAAGTAACAAACTTCACAACAAAGTATGAGCCTTAAGCGAGTTGTAGTCACAGGACTGGGTGCCTTAACACCCATTGGTAACAATATTGGTGAATATTGGGAGGGATTGTCTACCGGGAAAAGCGGTTGCGCTCCTATTACCTATTTTGATACCGAAAAATTCAAGACTAAATTTGCTTGCGAAATCAAAAATTATTCTCCTACGGATTATTTTGATAGAAAAGAAGCACGCAAACTTGATAAATTTGCACAGTATGCCATAGTATCTTCAGAAGAAGCTATAAAAGATGCTGCCATCGACCTTGAGAAGGTTGACAAATTTAGAGTAGGCGTAATTTGGGGCGCCGGGATCGGAGGAATAGAAACATTTCAGCAAGAAGTAATTGGTTATGCCAATGGTGATGGAACCCCGCGTTTCAACCCATTCTTTATTCCAAAAATGATTGCGGATATCGCTCCAGGCCACATTTCTATTCGAAATGGTTTTATGGGACCCAATTATACCACAGTTTCTGCCTGTGCATCCTCTGCAAATGCAATGATAGATGCTCTAAACTATATTCGTTTAGGACATTGTGATATTATCATTTCAGGAGGAAGTGAAGCAGCAGTAACTATTGCTGGTATGGGAGGATTTAATGCGATGCATGCACTATCAACAAGAAATGAAAGTCCTGAAACTGCCTCTAGGCCATTTGATGCAACCAGAGATGGTTTTGTCTTGGGTGAAGGTGGTGGAACACTTATTCTTGAAGAATATGAACATGCAAAAGCAAGAGGCGCAAAAATCTATGCCGAAGTTGTAGGTGGTGGAATGTCTAGTGATGCATATCACATGACAGCACCGCACCCAGATGGAATAGGTGTAGAGCGCGTGATGCTTAATTGTTTAAGAGATGCAGGTGTAGCACCAGAACAAGTAGATGCTATAAACACTCATGGCACCTCCACACCATTGGGAGATGTCGCAGAATTGAAAGCTATTACCAAAGTTTTTGGTGATCATGCACCTAACATCAATATCAATTCAACAAAATCTATGACTGGACACTTACTTGGTGCTGCGGGAGCTATAGAAGCAATTGCTTCTATTCTTGCAATGCAACATAGTATTGTGCCTCCTACAATCAACCACACTACTGTGGATGAGAACATAGATGCAAAATTGAATTTGACCTTAAACAAAGCGCAAAAGCGTGATATCACATACGCAATGAGTAATACTTTTGGTTTTGGCGGTCATAACGCTTGTGTGTTATTTAAAAAATTGAACGAATAATGAATGTTATTCGCAACATATTAAATTCCCGCTCTGAAAAGAACGGGAATTTTTTTTCCAAAATTCAAAAAATACTTGGTTTCAAACCCAAAAACATAAAACCTTACGAAAAAGCATTTACCCATAGATCTTTAAACTTAAAGGATAAAAAAGGAAATGCTATTAATTATGAAAGGCTAGAGTTTCTTGGGGATGCCATGCTAAGTAGTGTTATTGCCGCGCATTTGTTTAAAGAAGCGCCACAGGGTAATGAAGGCTATCTTACCAAAATGAGAGCAAAAGTGGTAAGTAGAAAACACCTTAACGAGCTTGGTAAAGATCTAAAACTAATTGATCTTGTAAGGACCAATATCCCAAAATCTCAATTTGGAATCAATATTCACGGAAATCTTTTTGAAGCTTTGATAGGAGCCATATATCTAGACAGAGGGTTTGACTACTGCGAACGATTTATAAGAGAAGCAGTTATTAATCCTTATGTTGATATAGAAAGTCTTGAAGGTCAGGTTATTAGCTATAAGAGTTTACTAATCGAATGGTGTCAAAAAGAGAAAAGAGCATTTAACTATGAGATCTATGAAGATACAGGAAGAGATGAAATGAAACACTTTGCTGTAAAATTATGGATCAATGATAAAGTAGTTGCAAAGGCAAGAGCCACATCAAAGAAAAAAGCCGAAGAAAAAGCATCAAAAAGAGCTTATTTTGCTTTTCAAACCAAAATAGATACTTAATTCTACTTTCAAAATAGATAAAAACCCATCCCTTCTACCAAAACTATATTTCGTATCGTTAAAAGATACTAACTCAATCGTTTTCGTGAAATATCTTTAGATTTTATTAAAGTTCTTAGATGAATTTATTTGTATATTTCCCACTTATTCTGAAATAAAAATTTAAAGTGGGCATTCAGAAATTAGTCTTGGATACAATAGAAGATGATGATTATGAGCTAATTGCAATTCACTGCTCGTTAGCTTCGTATCGTCTGGCTTTTTTATTAAATAAAAATTTGAATTTGAATCTTTTCAGAAAAAAGGATGATATTAATTTTGAATATGATGATCTTGTCGCAAGTTTTCCGTCGTATCAATATCATGATCATTTTCAATACAATACATATAGTCTTTTTGGAAATAAATTTAAAACCAAAATAGAACCAAAAATATCTGTTCCCGAAGGATTATTTACAGCAACAGATGACACTTATGTTACAAAATATTTAATTCCGGAATTAAAAAATGTGGATTATTTCCTAAAGGTAGAAGCCGAAACGTCACTATTTTCAAGTAAATCCTTATTGACCAACATTCTTACCGTATCGCAAGTTGTAACAGCATATATGGTAGAATACAAAGAACTTAAATCAAAGAACAACTTAATATTTGAATAATGCCAAAACGTAAAAGAACCAAAATAGTTGCTACACTTGGACCTGCAACAAGCAGTAAAGAAGTGTTGAAACAAATGCTAGAGGCTGGTGTAAATGTTTTTAGAGTAAATTTCTCACACGCAGATTATAACGATGTAAAAGAACGCATACAAGTCATACGCCAACTTAGTGAAGAACATGGTTACAATGCCGCAATACTTGGGGATTTACAAGGGCCTAAATTAAGGGTTGGTGTTATGAAAGGTGATGTTATTGTTAATGACGGTGATATTATCAATTTTGTCACTGGAAAACCTTTTGAAGGTACATCAGAAAAAGTATATATGAACTATGAGAGCTTTCCAAAGGACGTGAAGGCCGGTGAAAGAATCTTATTAGATGATGGTAAATTGATTTTTGAAGTTGTTTCTTCAAATAATAAGGATACTGTTAAGGCAAAAGTAATACAAGGAGGACCTCTAAAATCCAAAAAAGGAGTGAATCTACCTAATACAAATATATCTTTACCAGCCCTAACAGAAAAAGATATAAAGGATGCCATTTTCGCCTGTGAGCAGGAAGTAGATTGGATTGCTTTATCTTTTGTTCGTCATGCACAGGATTTGATGGAGCTACAAGATCTAATTAAGGAACATAGTAAATATAAGATCCCAATTATTGCAAAAATCGAAAAACCTGAGGGCGTAGAAAACATAGATAAAATAGTTGCATACTGCGATGGGTTGATGGTAGCCAGAGGTGATTTGGGAGTTGAGATCCCGGCACAAGAAGTTCCTCTTATCCAGAAAAAATTGGTTCTGAAAGCCAAAACAGCTAGAATTCCTGTGATTATTGCTACACAGATGATGGAAACCATGATCGATAGCTTAACGCCAACGCGAGCAGAGGTAAATGATGTGGCTAACTCTGTTATGGATGGTGCGGATGCGGTAATGTTATCTGGTGAAACTTCGGTTGGAAAATACCCTGTTCAGGTAATAGAAACAATGTCTAAAATCATCAGTAGCGTAGAAAATTCTGATCTAATTACAGTGCCTCAAAATCCACCACATATTAGAACTAATCGATTTATAACTAAATCTATTTGTTATCATGCCGCTCATATGGCCAATGATATTGATGCCAAAGCTATATGTACCTTAACTAATAGTGGATATACTGCATTTCAGATCTCTGCCTGGAGGCCAGATGCCCATATTCTGGTCTTTACCAGTAATACACGAATTCTATCCCAGCTTAGTCTTTTATGGGGTGTAAAAGCCTTGTTCTATGACAAGTTTGTAAGTACAGATGAAACGGTAGAAGATATTAATAAAATTGCTATGGAGCGTGGATTTGTAGAACAAGGAGATATGTTAATCAATCTTGCGGCTATGCCAATCACGGCCAAAGGGATGGTGAACACACTTCGTGTATCACAAGTTTAACTGTATCTTGTAATTTCATATATAAAAAAAGCCTCAATGTTTGAGGCTTTTTTTATGTCGTTTGATTTAAAAAGATAGATTCTAAATCTTCCATTGTAACCGGTTTTACAAGATAATCTTTTACCGAGTTAATACTTTTAGCTCTTTCTACATCGACCGGGTTAATAGATGAACTAACGATATACAGTGTAATCGTTTTTTCTAGTTTGTTTTTGATTTTTATGAAATTATCCAGGAACTCCCATCCATCCATTACCGGCATATTAAGGTCCAGAAATATAATCTCTGGGATACTATTTTTATCTAAGTTATTTAAAATAACTTCAAAATAATTAAGCGCGTCTTTCCCGTTTTGGAAGACCATTAAGTTTTGACAAAGATTTTTGGCTTCTATAATCTTTTTTACAAGATTTACGTACATACTATCGTCATCGATAATACAAGCCAATCCTATTTTATGACTCATCGTTGTGTGGGGTTATTGTATACTAAAATTCGATTTTAAATGTTGTGCCTTTATCTACTTCACTCTGTACAGTGATCGTTCCATCCAATGATTCTACTTGGTTTTTTGTCATGAACAATCCTATACCTACCGCATCTTCGTTGTAGTGAAAAGTTTTATACATCCCGAATATTTTATCCTTAAACAGTTTCATGTCTATTCCTCTACCGTTATCAGTAACTTCTATGCATTTTTTATTCCCATCAATATATGATTTGATTTGAATTAAAGGATCTCTATCGGCGTGCTTATATTTAATCGCATTGGTAATTAAATTTAACAAGATACTTTCTAAATACGCTGGTATATAATTAATCTCTTCTAAGTTTTCGAAATCTGCTTCAATTTTAGTTTTGCTCACAGAAATCATTTGACCAATACCTCCTGTAACCAATTTTAAGGCGTCCTGAAACTTAATTAGTTTTCTTTCCTGACTTCTATTGGTATGAATCGCCACTATTTCATTAAGATGTTCTATTGTTGTGTTTAAACTAGAAGATATTTGTTTGATTTCTTTGATTAACTCAATCTTTTCTTTTGGATCTTCTATGCCATCAATCAACTGAACCAATAGTGATAAATTACTTGTATGGGATCGTAGGTTATGCGATACGATATGAGCAAAATTGAACAGCCTTGAGTTCTGAGAAGCAATAATCTCTATAGACCTTTGAAGTTTAATCTCTTTGGTTTTAATATCGTCTATATCCTGAAAAACACCTCGGATTCCTATAATTTCTTTATTTTCATTATATACAGGTTTTCCTATAGCTCTTACCCAAAACACCCTTTTGTTGGCAGTTACCATTTTAATTTCGGTATTAAAAGGTGTCCCTGCCATAGCACAATTAAAAAACAAATCTGCCGCCTGCTGCCTGCAATCTTTGGCATAATAGTTTGCAGAGTCTTTTAAAGAAGGTATGTAATCGTCTGGATATTCTAGAATTCGTCTTGTTTCAAAATCCCAATAACTTTTTCTTTTGTGGAAATCTACATACCAACTTCCCGTAGCTGTCATCTGGGCGGTTTCTTTGTAATAAAAATTGTCTTTTGCAATATCCTGCTCAGGTTCAAGCTTTATTTCGAAAAAAAAGATCAAATTGATCTCTGACTTTATATTTACTGGTAATTGATCATTTGTCGCACATCTAAATAATTTATATTCTCCTTCTTTGGTAAGAATCTTAATGTGCTGCTTAAAATTTATATTATTCTTTCTGTAGTTAAGAAAATTATCCCGAAATACATCTACATCATCCTTGTGAATTAAATGTTCTAGAAAATAATCTATTGTGGATTCTATTTCTTCTTCATCAAATCCTACTTGTTCATAGAACTTTTGGGACCAAATTTCTTTATCTGGCTTAGTATGTAACTCCCAATAACCTGCATTGAAGTCTTTTATTACGTTATTAAAAAGCTCGTTCTGAAGCATTAAAGAATAATTTGATACTAATTAAACTAACAAGATAGCGATTTCTCAACTATTTTCTTCGATTCTGTCAAGCCTGATAGCCAATGCTTTGGTTGAAATCTGAACCTCAATAAACGATAAAAACAACGAAATCATTAGGCAAAACAAACTAATTCCAAATACAACATTTGCCCAATCCATCTGCTCCACATACAATAAAAACATAGTAATGACACTGGTAAGAAAACTCATAATCGCAATTGCTTGCATGTTTTGGATTAACCATAACCGTTTTCTTAAGTTTTTGATCTGTAATACTGTGTTTTTAGACCTAGACGATAAATATTCACTATGCAATTGTCTTATCAAAGCAGCAATGGCTAAATATCTTGCATTATATGCCAACATGGTTAATGATATTGCAGGAAATAACAATGCAGGAATACTCATAGTAAGTGTCATAACAAATCTTTTTATGTCTCTAAGTTAGAATAAAAGATGATATTATTTTGACGTTTCACCTAATTTTAGAGTTTTTAAACACTCTCAATTCAAAATTCTAGATAGGTTTACTTCACCTCGAAAAACACTTTTTCATTGATTTTTTTACTAGAAACCTTGGCATAATATTTCCCTACCGGGATATAATATTTTCCATTTTTTCGTTTAGAGATTTCTTCATCTTCAAATAATTTTTCCAAAATATCCTTTCCGTTCTCGGTAATAGTAAGATCATACTCTGCATAGTTAAGTCCCTTGTCGGCTTTTACTGAAAATTGTTGAAGCGTTTTTCCATCCTCTGTGGTAATTTCAATTAAAAAATCTCCCGGATTCGTTGTATAAAACTTAATCGTTGATGATGGGCCATTTGGTACAAACCATTTACTCCAAGCGACGCCCCATCGTTCTGACCATTTTATCTCGGGAACAGCAAACACGTGTATTTGTTTTTTTAGTATCTCTTCATCCAAAGATTGAAGCGCTTCGATATTGGTTTTATAGATGCTCCTTCCATGAGTTCCTAATAATAAATCATTAGCTCTTGGTTGTATAACAATATCGTGAACAGCAACATTAGGTAGCCCTTTAGAAAATACATGCCATGTAGCTCCTTGATCCAAAGAGACATATGCTCCATTATCGGCGCCTAGATATAATACTTTTTCATTTTTAGGATCTTCTTGGATCACATTTATTGGAGATGCCGGCAAGTTATCACCGATACTTTTCCAGGTTTGCCCATAGTTTTCACTTACATATACATACGTTTTAAAATCATCCCATCTATAGCCATTAAGCGTTACATATACTCTCTCCTTTTTATGAGAAGATGCAACTACTCTAGACACCCATAAGTCTTTAGGGAGGGTATCAGAAATCTTATTCCAGCTACCGCCTGAATTTTTGGTAACATAAACTAATCCGTCGTCACTTCCTGTGTAGATTAATCCAAACTGCGATGGTGATTCTGAAATTGTAGTTAGCGTACCATAGGCAACATTTCCTTTTTTACCTCCTGCGGTTAAGTCTTTTGAAATTGCGGTCCAATCGTCTCCTTGATTCATAGAGCGCATCAGCTTGTTTCCCCCCAGGTATAAAATATCTTGATTGTGTGAAGAAAGCAATATTGGTGTTTGCCAATTAAATCTATAAGGAGACTCTCCCAATTTGTGTTTAGGTTGAATGTAGGTTTGTTTATTTTCTGATCTATCTATTCTAAAATAATTTCCGAATTGAAATCCTGTATAAACGATATTTGAATCTCTATTATCAATCTGAACCTGCATTCCGTCTCCGCCCATAATACTTTCCCAAGGGTAATGCCCGCTTTGATGCCAGGAAGCATCTTCTACACTGTTATTAGGCCCTACCCAAACCCCATTGTCCTGTAATCCTCCATAAACATTATATGGTGTTTCATTATCAACATTTATTGCATAAAACTGTCCTACATTTGGTTGGTTAGCTTTTATCCAGTTTTTACCATCATCATAAGAAATATTTACACCTCCATCATTACCATTAATCAAGTGATTAGGATTATTAGGGTTGATCCATAATGAATGATGGTCGGCATGTACATTTCTTCCGTTAATACTCTCAAAAGTCTTTCCTGCATCTTTTGATTTTAATATAGGCACTCCACTTATGTACACATGATCTTTTTCTTGTGGGTTTACCTGTATTTGTCCAAAATAATATCCATAACTATAATAAATATCATCAAGAAAGTCTGTATGTGTTTTTGACCAGGATTTTCCGCCGTCATCACTTCTGTATACTTCAGCGCCTATTACCGGAGTATCAAACAACATAGAATTAGCGTCTTCAAGGTATTTAGCAAGATCTATTGGTTTTACAGTCCCCCCGCGAACCATCTGTTTTACATTATCTGCTCTATATTTTTCCTGAAAACCGTTAGTCTTTAAAAATGCGTTTAACTTTTTATCTTCAATCATTAAAAAATCTGCCGCAGTCATTGTTTTAAAGCTTTCCTTGGTGAGCTTATCAGTATCTTTTTTTGAATCAATTTTTTTTCTCCTGAATTGATTATCATGAACTGCGTAAACGATATTTTCATCAAAAACGGCAAGGCCTATTCTACCCACTCCGTCTCCTGTAGGAAAACCACTTGTTTCTATTGAAATCTTATTCCAGGTATTTCCGGCATCAATACTTTTATAGATTCCAGAATCTGGTCCATTTCCTCTAAAATTCCATGCTTTACGATCTTTATCCCATGCAGCAGCATACATTACATTAAAATTACCCGGAGCATATTCTAAATCGATAATCCCCGCCTCATTATTAACAAATAAGGTCTTGCTCCAGGTATTACCGCCATCTGTAGTTTTGTACACCCCACGTTCTTCACTAGGAGAATACAAATGCCCAGTTACCCCAACTACTACCTCATCTGGATTGTTAGGATTAATTACTATTCTTCCTATATGATGTGAGTCTTGTAATCCGACATTTTTCCAACTCTTACCATTGTCTGTCGACTTTAAAATCCCAATCCCGGCATATGATGATCTTGACGAGTTGTTTTCACCTGTTCCTACCCAAATTGTTCTATTTTTCCAATCAACAGCAATATCTCCAACATTAATGGTTTCTGCAGCATCTAACACTGGTTCAAAGGTGGTTCCATTATTTATAGTATACCATAAACCTCCTGAAGCATAGGCCACGTAAAACTCTGTAGTGTTATTAGGATTTACATCCACATCTACAACCCTACCACTCATTACAGAAGGCCCTATATTTTTAAAAGGAACATGTTGCACTAATGATGATGTCACCATTTGCTGTTTTTGTATTACTCCTTTTTGTACTAGTTCTGCATTAGTAGCAGGTTGTTGTGCATAAATTAATGAGGTAAGAAATAAGAAAAATAGAACTTTTGTTTTCATTTTGATGGATGTTTAGTTAGCCGAAATGATCCACAACTAAGAAAGTAATATTATTAAACCTCTCAACGCGCCCAATGCCAAATCGCCTTTTTAAAATAAATTTAAGCTGATGAATGTAGATATTGTTAAAACAACCTCAAAATTTTTAGATATTGTTTAACAATACATCCTCTGGGCTTTAGTATTTTTGGAAATCCATAATGGGTCTTATATAAGAATAAATATTTTTGATCATGAAATACCACCAAATAGATAGCAACCTTTTTATAAAAAATCGTAAAAACTTTGTGGCGCAGATGAAACCCAATAGCATTGCTGTATTTAACAGTAATGATGTATATCCTATTAGTGCAGATAGTACTATGCCTTTCGAACAACATAGGGATATTTTTTATCTAAGTGGTGTGGATCAGGAAGAAAGTATATTGTTGCTTTTTCCAGACGCACCCAAAGAAAAGCATCGCGAGATTTTGTTTTTAAAGGAGACTAGCGAGTTAATAGCTATTTGGGAAGGAGAAAAATTAACCAAAGAGCGTGCTTTTGAAGTATCAGGTATCAAAACTGTATACTGGCTTCAAGATTTGGAGAAGGTTTTTTTCGAAATTATGACGCAGTGTGATACAGTATATGTAAATACAAATGAGCATTATAGATCAAATGTAGAAACTGAAACTCGCGAGGATCGTTTTACTAAATGGTGGAAAAACAAATATCCTGCTCATTCTGTGGCTAAAAGCAATCCTATTTTGCAAAGATTACGTTCTGTAAAAGACCCTATCGAAATTGAATTAATGCAAAAAGCATGTGATATTACCGAAAAAGGATTTCGTAGACTGCTTAGTTTTGTAAAACCAGATGTTTGGGAATATAATATAGAAGCAGAACTATTGCATGAATTCATTAATAACAGATCCAAAGGTTTTGCATATACACCTATAATCGCCAGCGGAAACAATGCTAATGTACTGCATTACATAGAGAATAATCAACAATGTAAAGCCGGTGATTTAATCCTTATGGATGTTGCGGCAGAATATGCAAACTACTCCAGTGATTTGTCCCGTACAATCCCTGTTTCGGGTACATATACAAAACGTCAAAAAGAAGTGTATAATGCCGTATTACGGGTTAAAAACGAAGCCACCAAAATGTTGGTTCCTGGTACTATCTGGGCAGATTATCATGTAGAAGTTGGGAAAATCATGACTTCAGAACTGCTTGGGTTAGGGCTTTTGGATAAAGCAGATATACAAAAAGAAGATCCAGACTGGCCGGCGTACAAAAAATATTTTATGCATGGTACTTCGCATCATATTGGTTTAGACACGCACGATTACGGAATCCTTACAGAGCCAATGCAGGCCAATATGATATTTACTGTTGAGCCAGGAATTTATATTCCTAAAGAAGGTTTTGGGATACGCCTCGAAGATGATGTTGTAGTCCAGGAAAAAGGAGAGCCATTTAATCTAATGGGCAATATTCCTATCGAAGCTGAAGAAATTGAAGAACTGATGAATCAGTCCTAAGATCACATTTGTTGTCTTTAAACATATTTGCCCTCGCAGTTTTTAAAACTTGTGGGGGCTTTTTATAGTGCTTAAATTATATTTTTCCAATTTATAGAATATTTCAAGGTGTTTCTTCGTTGAGTATAGAAATTCTCTTTTTACGCTATGCAACGAATGAAAATTACTGCCGGACATCAACAAGCTATGCCATATTTGGTAGTCGAAAAGGCTGAGGATTTTATCGATTTTATTCGAAAAATATTTAATGCCCAAGAAATGATTCGCAGCCTTGATACGGATCAAAGAATACAACATTCTGAAATTAAGATCGGAGATAGCACAATTCTTCTCGCTGAAGCATCTAAAAACTATCCTGCGCATCCTGGATCCATGTATGTGTATGTAAAAGATACAGATCAAACGTACTACGAAGCAATAGATGCTGGTGCAAAATCATTAATGGAACCCATGGAAGAAGATCATGGTTCTCGCGGTGCTGGTTTTAAGGATCCTTTTGGCAATACCTGGTGGATAGCAACGTTAAATTAAGTTATCAAAATTAATTACAACCCAAATCACTTTGGGATTGTTCATCATTATTAGGAAAACAAAAACCAGAGTTCAACACCTCCGGTACGTACCTCGTAAGGTTAGGGTCTCGCAAACTGTTCTCAATAAACAATGTCATATCGTTAATTTCTTGATTAGTAAGGTCAATAGTGCCAAATTGTGTTGCTAAATTTTCTGTAATAACGGCTGTTGATTGTGGAATACCATTATTTTTATATTCTATTACATCTTTTATTGATGTAAATGTTCCCCCATGGCCATAAAAACCATTATCGGTTACATTGTAGAGGGTTGGTGTTTTAAACTTATAATCATCCTCAGGTTTTCCTGTAAAACCACCTCTACCTTTTTTTACATTCTCAAATCCAGGATTATCTAATATTATCGCAGTAGCAGAATCATCAAAATCACCCATCCCAAAAGCGTGAAAACTTTTATCGTTTAGTGCTGGTCCCGTGTGGCATTCGTAACATTTTCCATTACCAAAAAAAGCGATAGCCCCTCTTTTTTCAGCAGCACTCATAGCTTCAGAATCACCTTTTAACCATAGCTGCCAAGGTGATTGATTGGCTAGCAATGTTCTTTCGTATGCTGCAATAGCTAGTGCAGCATTCATCGTAGAATATCTTTCACTTTCAATAACATCACTAAAAGCATCATCAAACATTTCTTTGTAACCAAAAGTATTTACAAACTCATTATCTACTAACAATCTATGTACTCCTTGTCCTTTCAAAGCCTGTACTTCGACACCTTGAAGTTTCAAAAAGTTTTCTTGAATGTTAGTCCAATTACCTTCTGTACCTTCATTTGTTCCTGTACCTCCAAACTGTCCGTTCCATAGCATAACATCTTGATAAGCTACATTTAACAAAGTTGGAGAACGTAACGGTTGTATATCTACAGAATCTATAGGAACATTCTGATCGATACTTCTGCCATTACCATTATTTCCATAACCTACTCCACATTCTCCTATACCCTGTCTAAGTCCAGAACTGAACCCTGCAGCAGCCTGATGACAAGATGCACATGAATATGTAGCTTTCATCTTACTTATTTTAGGGTTTCTGCCAAGTGCAGTTTCATGTAATAATAATTTTCCTAGTTCGACCTTTTCTTTTGTAATTGGATTTAAAGGATCTTGAGGTATATTTCTATAATCATTACTACGCGGCAAAACAAAATAAGAAAGCCCTTCTTCATTGGAAGTGTTTATTAAAAGTGTTTTTAAATCCTGATCCAATCCTGAAACTATAGGTATGTAGTTATCATCATTAGAACAAGAAAGCAACATCATTATAATAAATGTGAATGTAATTATTTTTCTCATTTGTTTTCCCAGTTTTAGTCGTTATCCCTTTTAATTCTATTGCGAAAATAATAAAACTAGTCAAGATAGAAAAGGGGATTTTACCCCAAAAAATTGTGGAAATAGCTATTCTTTTGTCTTTGAAAATGAAAGGGTATTCATAATAATCAAAGTCCCTAATGCCGGTATTAACCAACCCAAACTATACGCTCCTAAGGGAAGGGTTTTTAAAATTGGGGTTACAAATTCCTGTGCTCCCAATGATGCTAAAAAATCTGGTATGCTAAATATAATGGTCACAATAACAACCGCTCTAAAAACCAAAGAAGAAGTAAACCTATCTGGCAAAACATTTAATATAATTAGAATTATAGTTATAGGGTAAATTAACATTAAAGCAGGTATGGCTACTTCAATAATATAATGCACATCAAATTGCCCCATAAGTACCCCTAGAAAACAACCAATAATTGCAGTAGTAATATATACTTTTTGCGAATTACCAAACACTCCTTTCATAAAATCGGCAGTACCAGTTACGATACCTACCGCGGTTGTAAAACAAGCCAAACCAACAAGCACACTCAAGAACACATTTCCAATATTTCCAAGAGTTTTTAAACTTATTCCAGAGAGCAGTTCTGTACGAGAAACATTGGCTTCAAATTGTGTATTAAACATAGCTCCGGTATAAATCATTCCGGTATAAATCAATAAAAGACCTACTCCGGCTACAATTCCAGATTTTATAATCAATTTTTGGTTTTCCTTAAAATCTTCCTTACCCTTAATCTTTAGAGAAATTATGATCACACCGCCCACTACTACAGCTCCTATGGCATCAAAAGTTTGGTACCCTTCAAGTAATCCGTTAATAACAGGAGTTTGAAAATCGGTTGGACTAATTGGAGCCTGCATCGAAAAAATTCCGATACTAATAATGCTAATTACAACAATAAATATAATAGGAGAAAGAAATTTACCAAGGAGACCCAGTATTTTGGATCTATTGAGTACAAAAAGCAAGACAAGCGCAAAATAAATAGTACTGGTTAGCCAGGCATTAGTTCCAAAAAAAGGTTGTATTGCCATCTCATGTGTTACCGATGCTGTTCTGGGCGAGGGTAGCGTAATTGAGATAATATAAACCAACAAGCAATAAATAAGACTAAATGTGGGTGATACTTTTTTTGCAAAATCCAGCATCGTACCCTGAAGTTTTGCATGTGCAAAGATTCCTAACAAAGGGATTATTACGGCAGAAGCAGCAAATCCAAGTGTTACCTGAAGCCAAAGATCTCCGGCTTTAAAGCCAAGCAATGGAGGAAGCATGAGGTTTCCCGCTCCAAAAAACATAGAAAATAATGCAAATCCTGCGACGAAAGTTTCTTTATTAAATCTCATTTAGTTAGGTTTATGTGCCTAAAAATAAAATTTCAAAATGATTTTAGCATACAAAGGGATTAAAATTAATTACAATGTTACGGGAAAGGGTGCTCCGCTCGTTTTTCTACATGGGTTTTTAGAGAACGCTACTATGTGGGAAGAAACGGTTCATCACTTTTCAAAAGATTATAATTGTATATCTATTGATTTGCTAGGGCATGGGGATACTGAGTGCCTTGGGTACATACATACTATGGAAGATATGGCCATGGCTGTTAAAGCAGTTCTTGAATACCTAAAAATTTCCAAAGCTACGGTGATTGGCCATTCAATGGGAGGCTATGTCACTCTTGCATGCATAGATCTTTTTCCTGGTCTGGTTACTGGATTAGTCTTACTTAACTCTACATCTTTGCCGGATAGTGACGAGCGAAAACTAAATCGTACACGGGCTATCAATGTGGTGAAAAAAAACCCAAATGCATTTACCAGCATGGCTATTGCAAATCTTTTTGCTGAAGAAAATAGATCTCGATTTATCAAAGAGATAGATCAAATTAAGAATGAAGCTTCAAAAACTCCCTTACAAGGAATTATCTCTGCATTAGAAGGTATGAAAATCCGTAAAGATCGCAGTAAAGTTTTGTCTCATTTTAAAGGTGCCAAAATAATCTTTTCAGGGAAAAAAGACCCTGTACTACCTTATAGTCAAAATATTAAAGAAGCGGCCCAAAGTAAAACCAATCTTATTAGTTTTGATTGGGGGCATATGTCATACATAGAAAACAAGGAAGAATTCCTCTTAGAATTACAAAAATTCTTGAATTAAACCATAAAAGGATTGTAAAAAACGCTCTGTGAAATCAAAAACAACATAGATGAAATACACTTTTTTGGGTATAAAAACCTTACAAATGGGTCATTTTAGTTAAAAATCAGCAGTTTAAGACAAATTTTTCTTACAAAAATTCGGTTTGTAAGAAAAAAAATATTATTATTGTACTGATAATGAACTTATAAACCTCGTCTATGTACTAAATACCCCTAAAGAATTATGAAAAAACATACCCCTAACTCTGCCTTTTCCTTCTCTAAAATATACTGCTCTCTATTTGGTCATGATTATGTTCTTAGCAAAAATGTTACCCATCATATAAAAGAATATTCTTGCTCTCATTGCGGAGAACAAGCTACAACCAATAGCAGAGGTCGATTAGAAGTAATGACTCCTAAATTAAAAGAAATTAATAATGCCCTGGCATCTGTGCATGCTAAGAAACTTGCAAAAATTAAAGTTGACGCGCCTTTTCAGGCGGCTTCATAATTATGCTTTAATTGGATTCCAACCTTGAGCCTTTAATTCAATCTTTTCATTCGCTCTTGTTACTAGTCCTATTCCGCTTTTCTCATCGGTGATATGCCCAATAACTGTTAGATTAGGGTTTGCTTTTATTTTTGGAAAGTCTTCTTGGGTAATTGTAAATAATAACTCATAATCTTCACCTCCATTAAGCGCTATAGTGGTACTGCTTAATTTAAATTCTTCACAAATAGAAATTACAGAAGGGTCTAATGGTATTTTATCCTCGTATAAATTTACCCCTACTTTGGATCGCTTGCATAAATGTATTACTTCTGAAGATAACCCATCACTTATGTCAATCATGCTTGTTGGTTTCACTTCTAGAGCTTTAAGAAGTTCTGGTATATCTTTTCTTGCTTCGGGCTTTAATTGTCTTTCAATAAGATAAGTATATTGATCTAAATCAGGTTGCGAATTGGGGTTTACTTCAAACACTTGTTTTTCTCTCTCTAGTACCTGTAATCCCATATACGCAGCTCCAAGATCTCCTGTAACCACCAAAAGATCATTGTCTTTGGCACCACTTCTATATACTAGATCTTCTTCATTTGCATAACCAACAGCAGTAACACTAATAATTAATCCTGTTGTTGATGATGTGGTATCACCTCCCACTACATCAATATTATAGATCTTTGCAGCGGTCTCAATACCAGCATACAATTCCTCAAGTGCTTCTAATGGAAATCTATTTGATATCGCTATAGAAACCGTTATTTGAGTTGCGGTGGCATTCATTGCATATACATCTGAAAGATTAACAACAACAGCTTTATAGCCAAGATGTTTTAACGGAACATAAGAAAGATCAAAATGCACTCCTTCAATTAATAAATCAGTGGTAAGCACACACTTTTTGCCTTCAAAATCCAAAACCGCAGCATCGTCTCCTATACCAAGATTAGTTGTCTTTTGTTTGATTTTGAAATTTTTAGTCAGGTGGTCAATAAGCCCAAATTCTCCCAACTCTGATATTTGTGTTCTTGATGTGTTTTTATCTTCAATCATTTTGCAAATTTAGGCAACAATGTTTTTTTAGCAACAACATTTCACCTGTTTATCTGTAATTATTTTTAAGATCGTAAGAAATTTGCATTATTATTCATTATACCGGTCTCCAAATGATTAATTGTACTCATTTCCAATACATAATACAAACCTTGGTTTATAACATGAACACCCTAAATTGGTTTATAATCTATTATATTTGTGTGTTTTAACTTTTTATATATAATACTTTTCATACATTTACTAAAATAGCAGCCCTAATGAAAAATTATTTTAACCACTTTTGTTTTCTTCTCTTGGTTTTTGGTTTTATGAGTTGTAGCAATGATGATGATGATTCAACTACAACAGATACCGGTATTGATACCCCAACGACCCCAGTGTCTAACATTTGCGAAAATGGAATTGCAGGCGGTGTTTTTCCTTGTAATAAGTTTGATTTGGTATCCAGAATAAGCCTAGCAAGCATGAGTGCAACTGCAGGAAATGATAGTTGGGGATGGACAGATCCATCTAATGGAAAAGAATATGCGCTTATTGGTTTAAATAACGGAACAGCATTTATAGATATTTCTACACCAGACGCTCCTATATACTTAGGTAAACTTCCTACTGCCACTAGCAATAGTTTTTGGAGAGACGTAAAAGTGTATCAAAATCATGCCTTTATAGTTAGTGAAGCATCTGGTCATGGTATGCAAGTTTTTGATCTAACCAGATTGCGTAATGTTACTAATCCACCTGAAACATTTTCTGTAGATCAACATTTTACAGATTTTGGTAGTGCTCATAATATTGTTATTAATGAAGATACTGGCTTTGCATATGCTGTAGGAACCAGTAGGTCAGGCCCATATCAAGGGGGTCCCGTATTTATTAATATCCAGGATCCTGTTAACCCAGTAAATGTTGGTGGTTTTTTATCTGGTGGACAGCGTGCCTATAGCCATGATGCACAAGTAGTAACCTATAATGGACCAGATACCGATCATACGGGTAAAGAGATTCTTATTGGCAGCAATGAAATTGAAGTAGTAATAGCCGATATTACAGACAAGAGTAACCCTGTTACCTTATCAACTATAAAATATGCTAATGTGGGATATACTCATCAAGGTTGGTTTACAGAAGATATGAAGTATTTTTTACTAGGAGATGAAACCGATGAACAAGGTGTTGGGTTTAACACCAGAACTATAATCTTTGATTTTACAGATTTAGATAACCCGATACAACACATGACCTATACTGGTCCTACCGCAGCTATTGATCATAATGGGTATGTAAAAGGCGATAAATTTTATCTGGCTAATTATCGAGCTGGTATTAGAGTGATCGATATTTCTGATATTGAAAATAAGAATATAAACGAAATTAGTTTCTTTGATACCTATCCTTCTAATAATGGTGCAGACTTTGATGGTGCCTGGAATGTTTACCCTTATTTTGAAAGCGGTAACATTGTTATTAGTGACATTGGTGCCGGATTCGTTTTGGTAAAAGAGCAATAGAAAATAAACAAGTGATCTAATTTTAGTTCTAAAAAATCCCGAATGATTCGGGATTTTTTATGCTTATTATAAACATTCACTATCATAATTTAATGCCTCTGTATCATCCAAAGGAACTTCTGTTTCTATAAATGGAGTGTCTGATATAATTGTCAAAGAATAAGTGCCATCTGCTCCTGCGCTTTTCCCCCAATCTCTAGCCACCGCCAAATTATATATCCCTTCAGTAGATATTAATAGGTTAGTAAGAGATATATTTTCATCTTGACCTGTGCAATTATGATATGTGTTTCCTCCATTGGTTAGCAAGTTTGGCCCTCCAAACTCTCCAAACTCGGCAAAAAAATCTAGTGACACTACAGATTTTCCGGTAATCTCTTCTATGCCTATCGAAATTCTTGAACCTGCTTTAAACTCGAATTGATAAACATCTTCACAGGTTTCTGATACGGTACAAATCCACGCTCCTTGCTTTTCATAAAGAGTAATCCCAGAATCTTCTGGCTCCATTACAGGTACATCATCATCTTTTGAACAACTTGCAGACAACACTACAATTGTTGCTAATACTGTTTTTAAAATTTGTGCTTTCATGATTAAAAGTTTTTGTGCAATTTTTGTTTCCTTACATACTTATATCAATCGCACTAAAACTTTGTTACCTAATTTTCCTAAAAAAAATAGAATTCTCTTTCTAGTATTAAAGAAAATTATGAATAAAACATCCTGGAAAACTTCTTGTCGGAAAGTGTATGAATTTAGATTGTTTTCTTAACAATTGTCGTCTGTTTTATAAAAACCTTATTTCATAAAATATGTTAAATTAAGTTAAAAAAATAACAACTTCTCATATAGTTGGCAAATAACCAAAATTTAAATCAGTAAATTAGTTAATTATTTAATTTTCAAACTGTTAAAATATGACATAGACCTAATTCCTAAACTAACTCTTAAAACACAAACTCAATGAAAAATTTAACCATTACTCTTCTGCTGATGATTTCAGCGGTGTTTTCCTATGGTCAAACCCCTTGTCAAAACGGATTTGCGGGTCCCTATCCATGTAACGATTACGATTTAATGTCTCGAATATCTCTTTCTACCATGAGTGCCGGTGAAGGTAACGACAGCTGGGGGTGGACAGATCCATCTAATGGAAAAGAATATGCACTTATCGGACTAAACAACGGTACGGCATTTATAGATATTTCTAATCCAACTAACCCTGTTTACTTGGGTAAATTACCTACCGCTACTAGCAATAGTTCTTGGAGAGACGTAAAAGTATATCAAAATCATGCTTTTATCGTAAGCGAAGCTTCTGGCCACGGAATGCAGGTTTTCGATCTTACAAGATTACGTAACGTACCTAATCCACCCCAAACCTTTACTGCAGATACGAGGTATACAGAATTTGGTAACGCACATAATATTGTAATTAATGAAGATACGGGATACGCTTATGTCGTTGGTGCACAAAGAAATTCTGGGCCGTATAGAGGAGGACCTCTTTTTATTAATATTCAAGATCCAAAAAATCCAATTAATGCCGGTGGATTTCTATCAGGCGGACAACGTGCTTATACACATGATGCACAGGTAGTTACTTATACTGGTCCAGATAGTACCTATTCTGGCAGAGAAATACTAATTGGTAGTAACGAAATAGAAGTGGTTATTGCAGATATCACAGATAAAAATAACCCCGTTACGCTTTCAACAATAAAATATCCCGATATAGGATATACACATCAAGGCTGGTTTACCGAAGATATGAGGTATTTCATATTGGGTGATGAAACCGATGAGCAAGGCGTAGGATTTAATACCAGAACCATAATTTTTGACTTTCAGGATTTAAATAACCCTAAAGAACATATGATATATACTGGTCCTACCGCAGCAATTGATCATAATGGGTATGTGAAAGGAAATAAATTTTACCTTGCCAATTATCGTGCAGGAATAAGAGTAATAGATATTTCTGACATCGGCAATAAAAATATGACGGAGATTGGTTTCTTTGACACCTATACTTCTAGTAACGGAGCTGCTTTTAATGGTGTATGGAACGTATACCCATACTTTAACAGTGGAAACATTGTAATAAGCGATATCGAAGGCGGGTTTTTCTTAGTTCGAAAAAGTGTTCCCGTTACATGTAACGCTACTACACCTTCATCTGTTTCGGTAGCCGATATAGGAGCAACTTCTGCTACCTTAAGCTGGGGCGATATAACCGGTGCCACTTACGATGTAAGATATCGAGCAGTTGGTTCATCCTCATGGACAACCAATACTG
Organism: uncultured Aquimarina sp.; assembly: GCA_947500545.1. Taxonomy (GTDB): domain Bacteria; phylum Bacteroidota; class Bacteroidia; order Flavobacteriales; family Flavobacteriaceae; genus Aquimarina. The sequence continues at coordinate 234,874 of CANMSO010000003.1, forward strand.
CTTCTAATAATTCCTATACCATAACAGGACTTACAGCAACCACACAATATGAAGCACAGGTGAGAAGTAAATGTTCAGACGGAAGTACTTCTCAATATAGTTCCTCAGTTACTTTTACTACTACAGATGTACAATTAGTATATTGTGACTCAAACGGTAACAATGTTTCAGATGAATACATTAGTAATGTGTCTATTGGCACCATAAATAACTCCTCTGGCGCCTCTAATGGTGGTTATGCAAACAATACTTCTATATCAACAAATCTTTCAAAAAACACCTCGCATACAATAACAATCGCTCCTACTTGGACCGGTACGGTTTATAGTGAAGGATATAGTGTTTGGATTGATGCGAATCAAGATGGTGATTTTTCAGATGCTGGTGAACAAGTATGGACGCAAAGTGCAACCAGAACAACTCCGGTAAGTGGTTCATTCGAAATCCCGCCTGGGGCTGTTAATGGTCCAACTAGAATGCGTGTTTCTATGAAATATAATGGAATACCTGGTCCTTGTGAATCTTTTCAATATGGAGAAGTTGAAGACTATACCGTAAATATTACCGGAGACGTAGATCCTCCAGGAGGTGAAGGCTGTACCGGTGGGCTAGCATTACCATATAATGAAAGTTTCGAAAATACTCTTGGTGCATGGACCCAGTCTTCTGCAGATGATATAAACTGGACAGTAGACGCCAACGGCACCCCGTCAAGAAACACAGGCCCTTCTAATGCTGCTTCTGGTACGTATTATATCTATGTTGAAGCTTCTGGTAACGGAACAGGGTATCCTAATAAAAGAGCAATTATAAACTCGCCATGTTTTGACTTAAGCACATCGTTTGATGCCGTTTTCTCATTTTCGTATCATATGTATGGTGCTACAGATATGGGTAGCATTGCACTTGAAGCAAGTGTAAATGAAGGAGCTTCCTGGACAAGTATATGGAATCAAACAGGAAATCAAGGAAATTCCTGGAACAATGTAGATGTTGATCTTTCTGCTTATTCCGGAAAGGGGCTTCAACTTAGATTTAATAGAGTTACTGGTAGTACATGGCAGGCAGATATAGCTATAGATAATATCTCTATGAACGCTAGTGTTCCTAGAAATAATCCTACAGCTTCTGTTGAGGATATCACGCTATCTGTCTTTCCAAACCCGGTTCAGGGAAATAACCTAAACTTGTCTATGAGCAATAAAAATGCCTCAAATACCCCTTCAAGTTTCGAAATCAAAAACTTTCTAGGGCAATTAGTACGCAAAGGAGTCGTTAGAAACACAATAGATGTTTCTAATTTAAAATCAGGCGTTTATTTCTTACAAGTTGCTACCAAAAATAATAGTATTATTACAAAGCGCTTTGTAAAAAAATAACCCTAAAAAAGAAGTATACAAATGAATCATTCTAAATCCTTATTCTATATGTCCATCATCCTTATTGCAATATTTAGTTTGATTGCATGCGGTAGCGATGATTCTGATGGAACAACACCTACTGCTCCTCCTGTTGACCAGTTTCAAGGTACGATAGAGTGGGTAAAAACGTTTGGTGGAACTAATGAAGATAATGCCCTCTCGGTAGTAGAAGCTACCGATGGGGGTTATGTTCTTGCTGGATATACACAAAGTATTGATGGAGATATTACTGATAAAACTGCAACCGATAGTGATTATTGGGTTTTAAAACTTTCTGCAAACGGCGAAATCGTTTGGACCAAAACCTATGGTGGTTCTGGTGATGACAGAGCCGAGAAAATTATTAAAACCAATGATGGTGGATATGCTATTGTAGGATACAGCCGTAGTGCTGATGAAGATGTAACTCTTAATGAAGGGTTGCAAGATTATTGGATTGTAAAAATTGATGCTTCTGGTGATATCCAATGGCAAAAAAGTTTTGGGTTTTCTGGTATCGACAGAGCCTTTTCTCTTGTTCAAACTCAGGATGATGGATATTTTATTACCGGATTTCTTGATGTAACAGCAAGTGGTGGAGAAGGCAATGATAATCGCAGTAAATCTTCAGTAAAGCATGGAGTTGGCGAATTCTGGGGGATCAAACTCGATGCTTCTGGCGAAAAAGAATGGAGACGTTTTTTTGGAGGAACCAATAATGATCGTAGCTATGATACACTACAAACTGAAGATGGGGGTTTTATTATGATCGGATCTTCAGAAAGTGTTGATTTCGATATTACCAATAGCAAAGGTAGTTATGACTTCTGGGCCGTAAAAGTAAATTCTGAAGGCACCAAATTATGGCAAAAGTCTTTTGGTGGTTCTGAGATTGATGTAGCTTACGCTATTGCTACTACAGGAAATGGTAAATTTGTTATTGTTGGTGATTCTAGAAGTGCTGATGGTGATATTACTGGTGACAGGGGTAATGCAGATCTCTGGATGATACAAATAGACGGCAATGGTAATATGATCTGGCAAAAATCTTTGGGAGGTACTGCTTTCGATACTGGTAGAGGCATCCATAAAACACAAAACGGAGGCTTTATCATAACAGGAAACTCCAGAAGTAATGATCTGGATGTAAGTGAAAATAAAGGCCAAAGTGACATCTGGAATATCATGATTGATAACAACGGAGATGTTATGTGGAAATCTACCGTAGGTGGTAGTGAAGCAGAATTTGGCGAAGGTTGTATAGAAACAAGCGACCAAAAGATCGTTGTGGTTGGCAACTCCGAAAGTACGGATTTTGATGTGCCCAATAACAAAGGATCTAAAGATGTAATAATTATTAAATACAAAATAGAAAAATGAAAAAACTTGCAATAATCGCATTAGCTTTTTTAACCATATGGTCATGTAAAAATGACGACGAAACACCAGCAGAACCAACTTTTGGAAGTGTCGTTCTCGATTTTAAAAATACCATAGACAATAATGGTGTTGAATTAATTACAGATACATATACTAATGGAAGTAATGAAGTCTACAACATTTCAGAATTAAAATATATTATAAGCAACATTGTACTGATTAACTCCAACAACGAAGAATTTGTATACCCGGTAGATCGCAGCTATTTCTTGATTAATGAAGAAGTATTAGGAAGTAAGAAAATAAGTCTTGCGGATATTCCGGCAGGAGAATATACTAAAGTTAGATTTGGTTTTGGAGTAGATCAATCAAAATATCCTCTTAACGGTATGGCTAATTTTATTCCTACCGCAGAAGAAAGCGGAATGCTATGGAGTTGGTCTGCAGGATATAAATTCATTAAATTTGAAGGGACATATGGCGCAGCCGATACTCCATTCTTAATTCATGTAGGAAGTCATGGTACAAATTTGGATAATTACAAAGAAATAACGCTTGATTTACCTAACACATTAACCATTGCAGAATCGACATCGCCAGAAATAGCAATAAATGCCGATATTGCAAAAATATTTGATAGTACCAACACACATTCTTTGGTAGAAAAAAGTGATGTACAAGTTGACCCTGTAAATGCACCAAAAATTGCAGAAAACATAAAAACCATGTTTAGTGCAACTGGTGTTACTAATTAAAATTAATTTGAAACTATTCATATACATAGTATTTATTCTTTTTGGAGCTGCTTGCAGCTCTGAAAAGGATGACTATGTTCCTATTGCAGAAAACGCAAAACTAGAATTTACTGTTCCCGCAAACTTTCCAGAACCAAGCTACAATGTTACCCTTAATCCTCCCACCGAAAAAGGTTTCGAACTGGGGAAAAAATTGTTTTATGATGGTAAATTGGCATCAGATGGTGTAATTTCTTGCGGTTTTTGTCATATTCAGGATTTTGCATTTACACACCATACCCATATTGTAAGTCATGGAGTTGATGGTGCTTTGGGCACTAGAAACGCACAACCATTGCATAATATGGCATTTATGAAAGAATTCACATGGGATGGAGCCGCAATACACTTGGATCTACAACCCATTATACCCATTACTGCAGAAGTAGAAATGAATGAAACTTTCAGTAGTATTATAAACAAGCTAGAAGCACAACCAGAATATGTAAAACTATTTGCTGAAGCGTTTGAGGATCAAAAAATTAACTCCGAGAATATACTTAAATCACTTTCTCAGTTTATGATTATGATGATTTCAGCGAATTCTAAATACGATAAAATAGAAAGAAACGAAGGCTCCGTCTTTACCGAAAATGAGGCTGCCGGTTTCGAACTCTTCAAATCCAAATGTGCTTCTTGTCATGAAGGCACATTATTTACAGATCAATCTTATCGCAACAATGGTTTGCCTGTTGATCCTCAATACAATGATATAGGCAGAAACCGTGTTACTGGATTGGCAGACGATATGCATAAGTTCAAAGTTCCTAGTTTAAGAAATATTGAACTCACTTTTCCATATATGCATGATGGCCGATTAAAAACGCTAGATGATGTTCTAAATCATTATAGTGATGGCATGGTAGATTCTGAAACATTAGACTCGCAGCTTAAAGATCAAAATGGTGCTTTGGGCATCCCAATGACAGCAGTTGAAAAGCAACAAATCATTGCCTTTTTGAAAACACTTACCGATGATGATTTCCTGAACGATAATCGCTTTTCAGAGTTTTAAAAACAAAATTTTTAAAACCATCATAACTTTTGCCTATTGTAATATATGTTAGATAAATGTTAGGTTTTGTAAATAAAATCTACTTAAGTAGTATATTTGCAATTCATTTAGAATTAATCTATTTATAAAGAAGTATGATTAAAGTGTCTGACATAGCCAAAAACAAGGTTGTCCAATTAATGAGTGATGATGGGTACAATGCAACTACCGACTATGTGCGAGTAGGTGTAAAAAGTGGCGGTTGCTCTGGTTTATCGTATGACCTAAAGTTTGACAAAACACAAGAAGAAGGAGATAAAGTGTTTGAAGATAATGGTGTAAAAATCATAGTAGATAAAAAAAGTTTCCTATACTTAATCGGAACTACTCTGGAATATTCTGGCGGTTTAAATGGTACTGGTTTCGTGTTTAATAATCCTAACGCAAGTAGAACTTGTGGCTGTGGAGAAAGTTTTTCATTATAAATTTTAAAGAACGATCCTGGATCAAATTCAGGAAATAGAAGATGGCGTATACTGAAGACGACTTAAAAAAAGAATTAGAAACTAAGGAATATGAGTACGGGTTTTATACTGATATAGAATCTGATACATTTCCTGTGGGATTGAATGAGGATATTGTTCGTGCCATTTCTAAGAAAAAAGAAGAGCCAGAATGGATGACAGATTGGCGACTTGAGGCTTTTCGCGTTTGGAAACAAATGGAGGAGCCAGAATGGGCAAATGTTAACTATCAAAAGCCTGATTTTCAAAGCATATCCTACTATTCTGCACCAAACAAAAAGCCAAAATATAATAGCATCGATGAGGTAGATCCAGAGCTATTAGAAACCTTCAAAAAACTTGGAATTTCTTTGGATGAACAAAAGAAATTAGCTGGAGTAGCAGTAGATATTGTAATGGATTCTGTGTCCGTAGCAACTACTTTTAAAGAAACTCTTGCCGAAAAAGGAATTATATTCTGTTCAATATCTGAAGCAATACAAGAACACCCTGAATTGGTTAAAAAATATATCGGAAGTATTGTTCCGCAAAAAGATAACTTTTATGCTGCATTAAATTCAGCTGTATTTAGTGATGGTTCTTTCTGCTACATTCCAAAAGGTGTTCGTTGCCCTATGGAACTCTCTACATACTTTAGAATAAATCAAGCGGGAACAGGTCAATTTGAGCGTACATTGGTGATTGCAGATAAAGGTAGTTATGTAAGTTACCTAGAGGGTTGTACGGCTCCCTCTCGTGATGAAAATCAATTACACGCTGCCGTAGTAGAATTAATTGCACTAGATGATGCTGAAATAAAATATTCTACTGTACAAAATTGGTATCCTGGTAATGCCGAAGGAAAAGGAGGAGTTTTTAATTTTGTAACCAAAAGAGGGCTTTGCGAGACCAATGCTAAGATTTCATGGACACAAGTAGAAACTGGATCAGCAGTAACCTGGAAATATCCTTCTTGTATACTTAAAGGTGATAATTCTGTTGGTGAGTTTTACTCTATTGCGGTAACCAACAATTTTCAACAAGCCGATACAGGTACAAAAATGGTACACTTAGGTAAGAATTCAAAGAGTACTATTATTTCTAAAGGTATTTCGGCTGGAAAATCCCAAAATAGCTATAGAGGATTAGTACAAATAAATAGTAGAGCAACCAATGCGCGTAATTTTTCGCAGTGTGATTCCCTATTAATGGGCAATGAATGTGGGGCTCATACGTTTCCTTATATAGAAGCAAAAAATAAGACTGCTCAAATAGAACATGAAGCAACTACAAGTAAAATAGGTGAAGATCAGATTTTTTACTGTAATCAACGTGGTATAGATACTGAGAAAGCAATTGCTTTGATCGTTAATGGTTTTAGTAAAGAAGTATTGAACAAGTTACCTATGGAATTTGCTGTAGAAGCGCAAAAACTTCTGGAAATTTCTCTGGAGGGTTCTGTGGGGTAAATATAAAACCATCAAATTTATATTAATGAAACAATCACTTCTTCTCATTGCTGTAACTCTAATACTTGTTTCTTGTAAAAAAGAAAAATCCGAATCACAAAACATAGAATCTAGCCTAATACGTGGCGAGTTTATTTTGATCGATGGTGCTGCTGTAATAAAAGGCACTGATTTTATCTATGGTGTCGTAATTAATGATGCTACAAAGGAACTAGCAAAAAAGGTTGAACCGCTTCAAAGAGAAGAATATGATATGGTTCCTGTGGTTATAAAAGGAGTTATAAAACCAAATCCCGAGCAAGGCTGGGAAGAAATAGTAGAGATAAAAGAAATCATTGGCGTTAGTGCTCCTACTTCAGAATTGCCAACTAAAATTAAATCTCCTGAAACCGGAGATCAAAAAAAGAAAAAGAAAAAATAAATTATCTCCGTTTTGAGATAAAAGAATTATCAAAAATGTTAGAAATAAAGGATTTACACGCTAGTGTCGAAGGGAAAGAAATTTTAAAGGGCCTTAATCTTAATGTTAAGGCAGGAGAAATTCATGCAATAATGGGACCCAATGGTGCTGGAAAAAGTACATTGGCAAATATCGTTGCAGGTAAGGAAGAATATGAAGTAAACGAAGGTAAAATTCTTTTAAATGGAGAAGATATCGAAGAATTAGCAGCAGAGGAACGCGCCCATAAAGGCATATTTCTTTCTTTTCAGTACCCCGTTGAAATCCCAGGGGTGACAGTTACCAATTTCATGAAAACTGCCATCAACGAAACCCGTAAAGCACAAGGCCTTGAGGAAATGCCTGCTAAGGATATGTTGAAAAAAATTCGTGAAAAATCTGAACTATTAGAAATTGATCGTAAATTTTTATCCCGATCTCTTAACGAGGGATTCTCTGGAGGTGAGAAAAAACGAAATGAGATTTTTCAAATGGCAATGATGGAGCCTAAATTGGCAATTCTAGACGAAACAGACTCTGGCCTTGATATCGATGCATTACGTATTGTAGCTAATGGTGTGAATAAGCTAAAAAGTGAAGATAACGCTATTGTTGTAATCACTCATTACCAAAGGCTTTTAGAATATATTGTACCCGACTACGTGCATGTTCTTTATGATGGTAAAATTGTAAAATCTGGTACCAAAGAACTAGCTCTAGAATTAGAAGAAAAAGGATACGATTGGATTAAGGAAGAGATAAACGCATAAGATTATGGAGTTGAAAGATAAATTAGTATCTTCTTTTTTGGCTTTTGAAAACACAGTAGATGTAGATGCTCCTGTGCATGATATCCGAAGTCAAGCAATTAAGGTTTTTGAAGAAATAGGCTTTCCAACCAAAAAACAGGAAGCCTGGAAATATACTTCTCTAAATGCTATTTTAAAGCATGACTATAGTATTTTTCCTGACGAGGAAAATGCATTAGAATTTAAAGACATCAAAAAATATTTTATCCATGATCTTGATACGTACAAGATTGTATTCATAGATGGGAAATACTCTTCACACCTATCAGAAACTACACATGATAAAATAGATGTATGCCTAATGTCGTCTGCCTTATCTCATGATAAGTATAAAGCCGTTATTGACAACTATTTTAATAAAATAGCAAAGCAAGATGGTCTGACTTCTTTAAATACCGCATTTTCTAGAGAAGGAGCATATATTTATATTTCTAAAAACAAACTGGCAGATAAGCCAATTCAAATCATACACTTTTCTACAGGAAAAGAATCTGCACAAATGTTACAACCTCGTAACCTTATTGTAGTAGGTGAAAATTCACATGTTCAGATTATTGAGCGCCATCAAAGTCTTACAGAAAATCCTGTATTGACAAACTCAGTAACAGAAATTTTTGCTGACAAAAGAGCGATTGTGGATTATTATAAAATCCAAAACGATAATCAAAATGCTTCTTTGATAGACAACACTTTTATCGATCAGGAGGCCCAAAGTGTTGCTTCTGTACATACATTTGCTTTTGGTGGAAATATTACGCGTAATAACCTTAATTTTTATCAAAAAGGTGAAGGCATAGATTCTATTCTTAATGGTGTAACGATTATAGAAGAAAAACAACACGTAGATCATAATACCTTGGTTCACCATACAGCACCCAATTGCGAAAGTCACCAAGACTATAAGGGTATTTTTGATGAAAAAGCAACAGGGGTTTTTAACGGAAAAATCATTGTAAACAAGGAAGCACAGAAAACAAATGCTTTTCAGTCAAACAACAATATCTTATTAAGCGATAAAGCCACAATTAACTCTAAACCTCAGCTTGAGATTTTTGCAGATGATGTGAAGTGTTCTCATGGTTGTACTATAGGGCAATTAGATGACAATGCATTGTTCTATATGAAATCCAGAGGTATTGGTGAAAAAGAAGCCAAAGCTTTGCTTATGTATGCTTTTGCTAATAATGTATTGGCAAGTGTAAAAATACCTCAGCTAAAAAGTAGAATTAATAAACTTATTGCTACCAAATTAGGTGTAAATATTGGTTTTGATTTGTAAGTTAAATTCTATCTAAACAAAATTTAAAATTGAAGCCAAATCTAGAAAGATTTGGCTTTTTTACTTTATGGCACTAACAATTTCTTTCAAAAACCTATTAAAGTCTACCCCTGCATCTCCTATTAACCCAAAGCGAACAATGACCAGATCTTTTGATGGAACAATGAAAACTCGCTGTCCCTGGTATCCATTTGCAGAAAACATATCTTTAGGTGCATCAGGATAAAACCCTCCGGCATTTAACCAAAAATGTGCTCCGTAATCGCCTTCAGATGTAGGGCTTGGTGTTGCAACATAATCTACCCACTTGGGACTAAAAATCTGTTCGCCATTCCAGTTACCTTTGTGAAGATATAGTAATCCAAATTTACCCCAATCTCTTACTGTTGCCCAAGCATATGAAGATCCCACATAATTACCCGTCATATCTGTTTCTATAAGCATAGAATGCATCCCAATTTTATCAATAAATTCTCTGTAGGGATAATCCAGATATTCCTGATAACTACCTAAGTGTTTTCTTAGAATGCCCGATAATAAATTAGATACTCCAGAGGAATAATACCAATATTCATTTGGCTTATGAATTGCTTTTTTATGAATTTGCGCAATGGTCATATCCCTATCGATATAGAGCATCTTTGTAGCATCAGAAATAGAACCATAATCTTCTTCCCAGGCTAAACCACAATTCATCTGCAGTAAATTATTGATCGTTATCTCTTTTCTCTCATCTTTTTCCCATGCTTTAACAGGAGCTTTATCATAGATATTGATAGCTCCTTGTTTTTGTAAGACTCCATAAACGGTCCCAAGGATACTTTTGGTCATAGACCATCCTAATAACATCGAATTTTCGTTAAACCCATTCATATACTGCTCTGCTATAATCTGATCCTTATAAAGAACCATAACGGCACGGGTTTTCTTTTCTTCTATTCCTTCATTATCAAAGATTGAAGTTACTGTTTCTTGTATTTTCTTATAATCTACATTTCCGAAAATAGTATCCTTCTGAGGTAAATTTCCATATGGGTACCGCAAATTAGTATCTGTATATGTTCTATTAGGAACCAAGAAAGGTTTATTTTCATCAAAATCGTCATCGATCAAAATACTACCCAGCCCTTTTCTATAAATTGCTTTACGCTCTTTGAGCCCAAATACATTTGCAACGGCATATTGCTCATCTATATATATAGTGTCTGTAGCTAATCGCACATTAGGAACATTATGATCTGTTTTATCTGTATACTCAAGACTTCTTTTTCCAATAAACACAGATGAACTCATGTTCTTTGCAGAAAATCCAGATATAATATCAAGTTTGGGGTAGTTTATAACAATAGCAATGCAAATTGTCATGAGTAGAACAAGAAATGTAACCCCGATAATTTTTTTAAATCGCATCATAAGAAAAAAGATTAAACCATTCTAAAAATAAACAATCCTAATTAGAAATACTTAGTACTTTTGCAGAAAGAAATTGCCATGTTTGATGTACATAAAATAAGAGAAGATTTTCCGATCCTGAAAAGAAAAGTAAACGGAAAACCTCTTGTATATTTTGATAATGCAGCTACTTCGCAAACACCGCAAGTGGTCATAGATACTATTGTTGATTACTATAGTAATTATAATGCAAATATTCATCGTGGTGTACACACATTATCCCAAGAGGCAACAGATGCTTATGAAATCGCTCGAAAAAAAATTCAAGAGCATTTTAATGCAAAACATACTCATGAGATTATTCTTACTTCAGGAACTACGCACAGTATTAATATAATTGCAACAGGTTTCACAGATATTCTGTCTAAGGGTGATGAGATAATTGTTTCAGCATTAGAACACCACTCCAATATTGTACCATGGCAAATGCTTTGTGAACGCACGGGAGCGATACTAAAAGTAATCCCCATGAATGAGGAAGGGGAGCTGTTGATGGATGTTTATGATCAGTTACTTTCAGATAACACCAAACTCGTTTTTACCAATCACATTTCCAACGCATTAGGAACAATCAATCCAATAAAGGAAATTATTGACAAAGCACATAACGTTGGTGCTGCAGTACTTATAGATGGCGCACAATCATGTCCACATGTCAAACCAGATGTTCAGGCATTGGATGTAGATTTTTATGTTGCATCTGCTCATAAACTTTGTGGCCCAACAGGTGTAGGTATGTTGTATGGAAAAGAGAAATGGTTGAATAAACTCCCTCCCTATCAAGGTGGAGGTGAAATGATTGATCAGGTTACTTTTGAAAAAACTACGTATGCTGGTCTTCCTCATAAATTTGAAGCGGGTACACCTAATATCTGTGGTGGAATTGCATTTGGAGCCGCTTTGGATTATATGAATAGTATTGGTTTTGACAATATCGCTGCATATGAAAATGACCTCTTAGCATACGGAACACAAAGACTCTTGGAGATCGAAGGATTAAAAATATATGGTACTTCCAAAAACAAGACCTCGGTTATTTCTTTCAATCTAGATAATATTCATCCATATGATGTTGGAACGATCGTGGATAAATTGGGAATTGCTGTTCGCACAGGACACCATTGTGCGCAACCTATTATGGATTTTTACAAAATTCCGGGAACGATAAGAGCTTCGTTTTCATTTTACAATACCAAAGAAGAAATTGACGCTATGGTAGAGGCCGTAAAAAAGGCTAAAATGATGCTGTCCTAGACTCTGTCTTTTTAAGTAATCATTAAATTAATTTTTGGGCTAGTCTTGATAATTTAGATAGCCCTTTTCTCTTTTTTATCAGAAAAAAATCGTTTCTTCAAATCACATGCCTTTTTGATAAAATTCTTTTCGAACAACCCTCCTTCATCTCAACAATAATCACAAAAATAACAACAATTACCTAATTATCAATGTATTGCAATAAGCAAAAAGACAAGTCAATTATGACTAAATATTTGGGCAAAATGTTAAAATAAATTAGATTATTCTTGCAAAAATCTTTTTTTCAGAATAACTTTAACACATTCACATTAACCAAAAATAAATATATTATGAAAAAAGTACTGTTAAGTATTCTGGCAATTCTTTTTGTAGTCTGTAGTGGTATCGCTCAAGACTATGATGTTGGTTCAAGCTCTAAAACTTTTAGAGATGGCGATCGTCGTAATCGTAGGGTAAATACAAGAATTTATTACCCAAAAATTACCAGACAAAATCAAGGTCAAGTAACTCAGGGACCCTTTCCTGTAGTTGTACTAGGGCACGGTTTTGTCATGGGGTCTGATGCCTATCAAAATTTTTACAACACCCTGGTTCCAAGAGGTTACATTGTGGTCTTTGTAAACACTGAAGGCTCCTTTTTTGCAAATCACGAAGCTTTTTCTAAAGATCTGGCATTTATGGTAGGAGCGATCCAAGCAGAAAATAACAATCCAAACTCTGTTCTTTCTGGCATTGTAGATGACAAAAGCGCCTTAATAGGGCATTCTATGGGTGGTGGAGCAGCCACTGTTGCTGCTTCATTAGTAGACGTGGAAACTCTTGTCACTTTTGCTCCGGCTTTATTACGATTTGACACCCTTACACCGGCATCTATGGTATCAGAAGATGCCATCGTGTTTTCAGGAACCGGAGATGGAGTAACCCCTCCTGAAGAAAATCACATTCCTATTTATGATAACTTGGGGTCCGACTGCAAGTATATTATAAATATCACTGGTGGTGCTCACTGTTATTATGCCAACAGTAATTTCTTTTGTGATTTTGGAGAAAATAGCTCCTCTGGTAATATTCAAATAACAAGAAGCCAGCAACAAGCCATTACATTTCAATTCTTAAACTCATGGCTTGATTACAAATTAAAAGGTGACCTTACCGCTCAACAAACGTTTTTATTAGACCTGGCGACTTCTGGCGATATTACTTCAGAAAATACATGTGATAATCCAGAAGTGATTTATGAACCCGCAGAGATTGAATTAAAAACATTTCCCAATCCAGCAGATAAAGTTCTAAATATTAAAATATTAGATAATCAAAAACTGGATAAGGTAGAATTTTATGGGCAGAATGGGCAGCTTGTTAGAACTTCAAACACTAATCAGGTTGATGTTTCTGATCTGAAGCCTGGTCATTATTTGGCAAAGGTATATGTAGATAAAACTACCGTTACAAAAAAGGTTTTGATTCAAAAATAACATCAAATCCAGAGATCATTTAATTTCGATTAAATACTATGAATGAGGGGGTTTTACTCCCTCATTTTATTTGTTTTCAATTCTAAAATTACTTCAAAATATATTTATATTAACAATCTGTTAATCAGTTTGTTAAATATTATCTTGTTTCTGTTAAAACATAAAACAAAGTCTCTATTTTTTCGTATATATTATATAACCCTCTTAACTATATAATACTCTTAAACATGAAAAAGTTTCTAATTCCTGGCATACTTCTTTCGTTATTTTTATGTCTAGGTTGTCCTGCTGATAAAAATACAGGCGAACCAGAATGTATGGATGCTGAAAAAGCTAAAACATTCAATAAACTAGCAACTAGTGATGCAATCAATAGATGTAGTACTATGGAGGTTTTGGCAAAACACATGGCTAAAAGCCCAGGTTTAAAATCCAAAATGGAAGCCATAGAAGAACAGTGTAGAGAATTTATCGAACATAGAAAAAGTGGAAAAATAGCTGATTTAGATACTATTACTATCCCAACAGTTGTGCATGTGATTTATAGTAAAGCCGAAGAAAATATTTGTAAGGACCAAATTCTCTCACAGATTAAGGTTCTGAACCAAGATTTTACAAAAACCAATACCGATATCAACCAAATTCCGGAAGAATTTGCAGCTTTATCAGCAAATACCAGGATACGATTTAATCTTGATAGCATCATACGTGTCTCTTCTACAAGAGCCGAATGGGGAACCGGTGATCTAATGAAGTTTTCATCTAACGGAGGTTCTAATGCCATTGATCCAACAACAAAGCTAAATATTTGGGTATGTAATATTGGCGGAGGAATTCTAGGGTATGCCCAGTTTCCGGGAGACGATGTCTCTACTGATGGTATTGTAATTTCTCCTCAGTTTTTTGGCACCATGGGATTCGTTTCGTCTCCTTTTGACAAAGGTAGAACTACTACTCATGAAGTTGGTCACTGGCTTAATTTACGCCATATTTGGGGTGATGGTAATTGTGCTCTAGATGACTTCGTAGAAGATACCCCTGTGTCAGACGGACCTAATTTTGGTTGTCCCGTCTACCCTACGGTGCGTTGTAATACCAATGACATGACCATGAACTACATGGATTATAGTGATGATACTTGTATGCATATGTTTACCGAAGGTCAAAAAGATAGAATGAGAGCTGTATTTGCCCAAGACGGTCCTAGAGAAAGTTTCGTAAAAGCATTAGTTCAGTAATGTATATAAAATAGTATTTTTAGCATAGAAAAACACCACTATGAATAAGTTCGTTCTACTATTGAGTCTCCTATTTTTGTTTTCTTCCTGTAAGGAAACAAAGCAAGTGTATATTGCGAGTCATATAGTAGATTGCATTGGAGTAGGCCCTCAAAAATGTATGCTATATAAAGAAAGCCCAAGCGATGAGTGGACCTACTTTTATGATACTATTGAAGGTTTTGAATATGAAGAAGGATATAATTATAAATTAGAAGTTGCAGTTTCTCATATTAAAAACCCACCTGTAGATGGTTCTTCTTTGCGATACACTTTGATTAAAATATCATCAAAAGAAAAAGATCAAGAGATGAGTCAAAATATTATTGATTCAACGATATCCCAACAAGAAAAAATAGTAAATGTAGTCTATGAAGCTAGCACAAGGGGTTCTTTTTTTCAAGTCAAAATCAATAAAGATTTAATAGAAAAAACAAAAGACAGAAACCTTAAGGAAACAAATTCCGTAAAATGTTCTAAAGAGAATTGGGAAACTATTCTTTCATTTATCAAAAACATACAGCTCGAAAAAATTAATACTCTTAAAAGCCCAACAGGCAAAAGAGCTTCAGATGCTGCTCTTCATGCAAAATTAAAGATCATTACACAAACTCAAACCTACACTTCTGTTGGTTTTGATCACGGTAATCCTCCCAAGGAAATAAAACAATTAGTTAAGACTATACTATCATTGTCAGAAAGTATTGAATAGCATTATTTCTTATCGTACTTTTGTTGAAAATTTATAGGTAATGACTATACAAGAAATTCAGGAAGAGATTGTTGATGAATTCGGTATGTTTGATGATTGGATGCAGCGTTATGAATACATGATCGAATTAGGAAAATCTCTACCTCTAATTGATGAAAAATATAAAACAGACGATAATATTATTAAAGGTTGCCAAAGTAAGGTTTGGGTTCATGCAGAAATGAAAGATGATAAAATAAACTTTACAGCAGATAGCGATGCTATTATTACCAAAGGTATTATTGCGATTCTAATCAGGGCATTTTCAGGACAGCATCCTACCGCTATTATAAATGCTGATACTGCTTTCATTGATGAAATTGGTTTAAAAGAACATCTTTCGCCAACACGTGCCAATGGGTTAGTGAGCATGATAAAGCAACTAAAAATGTATGCAATTGCTTATCAAACA
Organism: uncultured Aquimarina sp.; assembly: GCA_947500545.1. GTDB lineage: Bacteria > Bacteroidota > Bacteroidia > Flavobacteriales > Flavobacteriaceae > Aquimarina. The sequence continues at coordinate 250,565 of CANMSO010000003.1, forward strand.
CAATTAAATTAAAGTTTTAGACATGAGTGAAACCACTATAGATACAAACGAATTAGGAGAAAAGATTGTAGGAGTGTTGAAAACGATTTACGATCCAGAAATCCCTGTAGATATTTACGAATTGGGATTGATCTACGATGTATTTGTTAATGAAGAGTATGACGTAAAAATCTTAATGACACTTACTTCTCCCAACTGCCCCGTTGCAGAATCATTACCCGAAGAAATACGTGAAAAAGTAAAATCTCTTAATGCGGTAAATGATGTAGAAATGGAGCTTACTTTTGATCCACCATGGTCACAAGATCTAATGAGTGAAGAAGCAAAACTGGAACTTGGAATGTTATAAAAGGTCACTTTTCACTTCAAAAAACTAAATACACTTTCTTAAAATTCAAAAATGAATCAGGAACATTACGATAAATTGGAAAGAATGTATTTGCAGGCCAATATCAATACTAAGATATTCGATACCACCACAGTTAAAATATCTGAGGAAATGGCCCAAATTGGATTAAAAATATCCGAAAAGTATTTTCATGCTTTGGGAGCAATGCATGGTTCTGTGTATTTTAAATTGCTTGATGATGCTGCCTTTTTTGCAGTAAACTCGATCGTTAAAGATGCATTTGTGCTTACAACATCTTTTAATATTAACTTAATCCGACCCGTTAGCAAAGGTTTAATTACAGCAATAGGAAAGGTGAAGTTTAAGTCTAAAAATCTTTATGTAGCAGAATCTACGTTATATAATGAAGATGGAAAAGAAATTGCTTTTGGAACTGGAAATTTTGCAAAAAGTAAAATAGAATTATCCGAAAAAATAGGATATAAATAATGGCAGACGAAATAATAAATAGAGTTGCGAATAATCAAAACCTGATCACCTTTGACTTAGAGGATTATTATCCAGAAGGTGAGCGCATACTTTTTGATATTAAAGATTGGCTTTTTGAAGGACTAATTTTACGTGAAAAAGACTTTAGAAAACACGCTGCCGATCATAATTGGGCACAATACCAGGATAAATATGTTGCTTTAACCTGCTCTACAGATGCAATTATTCCTGGGTGGGCATATTTGTTATTAACGAGTTCTTTAATTCCGTACACCAAAAAAGTTGTAGTAGGTTCCTTAGAAATCCTTGAAACTATACTCTATAACGAAATTATTAATGATCTTGATGTTTCTGAATATCAGGACAAACTTCTAATCATAAAAGGTTGTGCCAATAAACCCGTTCCAGAGGGGGCTTATATCTCTTTAATTCAAAAATTACAACCAATAGCCAAAAGTATTATGTACGGGGAAGCATGCTCCTCTGTCCCTCTTTACAAACGAAAATAAGCTCTGTTAATTCCCTAGTGTTATTTTTATCAAAAAACTGTTGTTATATCTCGTTTTTTTGACATAAAAAACGTTACTTAAGGTATATTTACCAACATAAATTTTTTACACAGATTATTTATTTTGGTTAAGTTATGCCAAGTGAATTTATCGTTCGTATTAAAATTTAGTTGGTACTACCCCCTCTCTTGACTAGAGTAAACTTCTGATCAAACTTCTTAAAACTTCCTATCAGATGAAACCAACATTTCTTACACTGGTGCTATTACTTAGCGGTGCTACGGTATTTGCACAAAAAGAGACTAAAGACGACACTCCAAAAGACGGATGGACCCACGCAACAAACATTACCTTGTTATTTAACCAATCTGCTTTTAATTCAGCTTGGGTAGGTGGTGGTACTACTAATGTTGCAGGAAACCTATCTGCATCTTATGATTTTGATTATCGAAAAGAAAATATCATTTGGGATAATAAAATTCTTGGAGATTATGGGCTTACAAAATTAAAAGATCAAGAATGCCCACGCAAAACTAATGACAGATTTGAGTTTAACTCTATACTAGGTAAACAGATTAAAGCGTCCTTGTGGTACTACTCCTTCTTTCTAAATTTTATAACACAATTCGCTCCGGGATATGAGTTTGGAGAAGATACCAACGGCAACACAACAAGAACAGAAACAACACATATCTTCTCTCCGGGATATATACAAATGGGGTCGGGTTTGCTATGGAAAAAAAGTAACAACCTAAAAGTACATATCGCTCCTGCAACAGCACGACTTATAGTTGTTGATAGTAAATTCACAGAAACCGATACGGATCAAGCCGCTATCGATTCTTTTAATGATGACGGGGGATATTTTGGTGTAAAAGCTAATGAAACCACTCGTGTTGAATTTGGCTCATCATCAAGTGCCACTGCTAAATTTAATCTTATGGATAATGTGTCTTGGGAGAACATTTTAAAGATATATGCCAACTACATAGAAGATTTAACAAATATTGATATAGATTATACCGCAAATATCGAAATGACAATTAATAAGTATTTGTCTGCAAACTTAACCTTTCAGGCAATTTATGACGATAATGCTGTTGGAGCTTTTCAGATCAGAGAAGTTTTTGGACTAGGGGTCAATTACGGACTTTAGAACATCTCAAAAAACGAATTTAATGAACTAATCTGTTCTTTTGTCTCTATTTACAAGTCAAAATAGGTTGTTTTGTCTATTAATTTTGTTTTTTATCGAAAAAACGAAAATAAATTGAAATGCCTATTATTCTTCAAATACCGATTCTGTTAAATTCGCTTAGAGTATTTTTAATATTTAAATTATTATTTTTAATAAAACATCTTAAACCTAATAAAATGATCAAGAAAATAGTTTTAGTGACAACTTTGTTTTTAGGAATAACTTCAATTAAGGCGCAGACCTTAGAAGAGCTAAAAACTACGCAAGCAGCAAAGAAAGATTCTATTGCAGCTATACAAGGTAGGGTAAATGCTATACAATCTAAAATTGACGCAATTCCGGGATGGAAAATAGGCGCTTTTGGTACCGTAGGGGGCAGTATTTCTGGGTTCAACAACTGGTTTGCTCAAGGTATTCCTAATAACTCTGCTGGAAATATAGGGATTACTATAAACCCATATGCAAACTTAATTCAGGATAAATATTTTTGGAGAAACAGTGCAAATATCAATCTTGCATGGGTAAAATTAGATGATGAAGATGATCCTACAGATGAAGATAGTTTTAGAGAAGCAACAGATGTATTTAGTGTGACTTCATTATTTGGGTATAGATTAACCAAAACATTAGCAGTATCCGTTTTAGGTGAATATAGAACGACTTTACTTAATAATTTCAATGACCCCGGATATCTAGATCTTGGTGTTGGAGGAACTTGGACTCCTATTAACAATCTTGTAGTGGTGGTACACCCACTTAACTACAACTTTGTGTTTAGTGAAGGTGCAGCGCAATACGAGTCTTCTTTGGGAGCAAAGATAGTTGCAGATTATTCGCGTAAGATTGGCGCTATAAACTTTAAGACAAACCTATCTGCATTTTTAAGTTATGAAGATGCCGATTACTCTAACTGGACCTGGACAAATTCTTTCTCTTATACACTATGGAAAGCAATTGGTGTAGGGTTTGATTTTGGTTTAAGAAGCAATAAACAAGAAGCATTTAATTACGCATTGGCCCAAGTGCCTGCAATAGTGCCAACTCCAACATTAGAAAATACAGATAACGAATTACAGTCTTTCTGGAACGTAGGACTTAGCTATTCATTCTAATGCAGAAATTCTTATAATCTATAAGAAAGACCATCTAGAGTAATTTCTGGATGGTCTTTTTAGCTTTACTCTTTTACGAGCTTCATATAAAACTCAAATGGATCCTCGCCTACGATCTTAAATCCATTTCGTTCATATAAATGCCTTGCAGGGTTCTCTTTTAATACGTTTAGCCTCAGGTTTTTATTTTCGGCTTCCGCTTTTGATATAACACCTTTCAATATCTGTTTGCCTATCCCCTTTCCCTGGTATCCTGGGAGTACCTGAAGCTGCAATATTTCTATTTCGGCTTTGGTTTCTATACATTTTAATAGGCCAACTTTTTTGTGAGACGCAAGAATTATATAAGACCCCTCAAAGCACTTATCGATCCTTGCCTCATGTTCTTCATCAGACAGGTATATCCTTGCTTTTTCTAAATGTTCAACCATAGTGTGCTTTCTTAGGTCAAGCAAAAAGCTTTTATCCTTTTCTAAGGCCTTAATAAGTTCTATTTTTAGTTTTTCCAATGTGAGAAAGTAAATGACAAATACGAATATAGTTTAATTTCAGTTGTTTACTTATTTGAAAAACCTAAACGCATCCCGTATCTTTGTATCCTACCTCTGCAATGAAAGGCCAAATGAAGAGATTTTTTTTAGCTGTATTTCTGCTTTTATTTATAACAAAATCCTTCTGCCAGGAAGAGAAAAAAGTAACACAACTAGATTCAATTCAGGTTAATTTAAAACGTGCTCTCGATAGTGTTTTGAAAAACACAACAAATGACCTAAACATTATTGTTTTGAAGGACCTTTTAAAAGAAATCACTCCTAAAAAACCCAAAGAAGAACATATAGGATGGAAAACCAAAGGCAAATTCTCTCTGCTCTTTAACCAATCGGCCTTCAATTTTGATTGGCAAGGAGGGGGAACTTCAAATATAGCGGGTAATACAGCAGCAAATTATGAATTCAATTATAAAAAGGAAAGCTTAACCTGGGATAATAAATTTTTGGCAGACTACGGACTTACTTTTTTAAAAGATGAAATTTTTGCTCGTAAAACCAATGATAGGATTGAGTTTAATTCAAGACTTGGACAACGAATAGGAAAAAGTTTCTGGAACTACTCCTTGTTTGTGAATTTCAGGTCTCAATTTGCAAAAGGATATCGCTTTACTAATGATCCTGATACCGATGAGACCATTCGTACCGAAGAGACACATTTCTTTTCGCCTGCTTTTATACAAATAGGTCCTGGTATACTTTGGAAAAAGAGTGATGATCTAAATATCAACATTGCTCCTGTAACTTCGCGTATGATTTTTGTAGATAAAGAATTTACAAATGTACCCGATTATGTTGATGGGGATTATTTTGGAGTAGATGCGGGTGAGAGTTCTAGATTTGAGTTTGGTGGATCAATCGCTTTTTACGCAAAATTTCCTTTAGTCAAAAATGTAACTGTAGAAAACCTTTTAAATCTCTATTCTAACTATATCGAAGACGCCTACAATGTAGATTTAGATTATACCCTAAACATCAATCTGGTAGTGAATAAGTATATCTCTGGTAGTTTTGTTTTTCAAACGATTTACGACGATAATGCTACGGGCAATTTTCAGGTGCGCGAAGTTATCGGAATTGGCCTCAATTATGAATTTTAAACCTACTCTTCAACAATAATTTCTGGATATAAGAAATTGTTATACGGAAAACGGGTTACATGTATTTCTCTTACTTCTTTATATACTCGTTTTCTAAAATCATCAATATTCTCTTTATTAATTGCAGAAATGAATAATGCATTATCTCCTATTTTACTCATCCAGGTTTGTTTCCACTCCTCTAGTGTATAGTGCGCTTTTGTTCTTTCTGTAGTAAGATCATCCTCATCAATTGTTTGATGCTCGTACGCATCAATCTTATTAAAAACCATAATGGTTGCCTTATCTGTGCAATCAATCTCATTAAGAATCCTATTTACAGACTCGATATGATCTTCGAACTGAGGATGCGAAATATCTACAACATGCAGTAATAAATCTGCCTCACGAACCTCATCTAATGTACTTTTAAAACTTTCTACAAGTTGGGTTGGGAGTTTTCTTATAAAACCTACCGTGTCACTAAGTAAAAACGGAAGATTGCCAATAACAACTTTTCGTACCGTAGTATCAAGAGTTGCAAAAAGTTTGTTTTCTGCGAACACTTGACTTTTGGCAATAACATTCATTAATGTTGATTTGCCCACATTAGTATACCCTACCAAAGCAACACGAACCAACTTACCGCGATTGCCTCTTTGGGTAGCCATCTGTTTATCTATAGTAAGTAACTTCTTTTTAAGTAATGAAATACGGTCTCTTACAATACGACGGTCAGTTTCAATCTCGGTCTCACCAGGACCACGCATTCCTATACCACCACGTTGACGCTCTAAGTGAGTCCATAATCCTGTAAGTCTGGGTAATAAATACTGATATTGCGCTAATTCTACCTGGGTTCTGGCATAGCTTGTTTGTGCACGTTGCGCAAAAATATCAAGGATCAAATTAGTACGATCTATGATTTTTGCCTTTAAAATTCGTTCGATATTTCGTAATTGCCCAGGAGATAGTTCATCATCAAAAACAACAGTTCCAATGTCATTTTCCTCGACATAGACTCTTACGTCTTCCATTTTACCCGTACCTATAAAGGTTTTAGAGTTAGGCATCTCCATTTTTTGAGTGAATCGTTTTACTACTTCACCGCCTGCTGTATAGGTAAGAAACTCTAATTCATCCAAAAACTCATTAAGCTTTTCTTCATCCTGATTTTTGGTTACAATACCTATAAGTACTGTTTTCTCGTATGCTATTTCTTCCTTGTCTAACATTAACTAAAGTTATCTTCTTTGTCTTAATTTACTATATTGTAGTCTAAATCCAATGTACAAAAGTACAATAATTATGTGCTCAGAAGTCTACATTATATACGGTTTCTTACAAAATTAAATACTATGGCCAATAAATCCTATTTCAGTAAAAAAACCACAAACGATTATACTGTAGCCTTTTATAATCTCGAGAACTTATTTGACACCTCAGATGACCCAAATACTTTGGATGAAGATTTCTTACCAGACTCTGAAAAGCGATGGAATCGTAAACGCTACGACAATAAGATCCTTAAATTAGGCACCGTTATCTCAAACATTGGGTTCTCAAAAACAAGAAAAGCTCCAATCCTGGTTGGTGTTGCCGAAGTTGAAAATAAAAAAGTTCTTGAAGATCTTACAAGCTCTAAACATCTAAAAAATAAAGACTACGGAATAGTTCATTTTGATTCGCCAGATGAGCGCGGGATAGATGTTGGGTTATTATATCAAAAAAAACATTTTGAAGTTACTCATTCTGAAAGTATTGTTGTTTTGGTAGATAGCCAGAAAGGAGATAGAGACTATACTCGCGATATATTATGGGTTACAGGCAACCTAAATAATGAAAAAATTCATGTTTTGATTAATCATTGGCCATCCAGGCGAGATGGTGCAGAGCTTACATCATATAAGCGTGTTGCGGCGGCAGAAAAAAACCGTGAAGTCATAGGTCAAATTACTTCAGAAGATCCAGGGGCAAAAATTATTATTATGGGTGATTTTAATGATGATCCTTCTAGCGAAAGCATTAGACACCTGGTTCAAAACGATCTTTTTAATCCTATGGAACGCCTGCTTACTAGATATAGTGGTAGTACTAGCTACAGAAGTCAGTGGAATTTGTTTGATCAGATCATTTTTAGTCATAATTTTCATAAGTATGAAAAAGGGAAACATTGCTTTTCGGATGCCTCCATATTTAATGATGATTTTCTAAAAATTTATAAGGGCCGCTACAAGGGAAATCCTTTCAGAACATATGTTGGTAAAAAATACAAAGGTGGATACAGTGATCATTTCCCTGTATCTGTTCGATTAAAACTAAACTAAAATGTAAAAAAGGCCAAACCTTAAATTGCAGGTTCAGCCTTTTAACATTGCAAATATAACTAACACTAAAATTTTAATTTACCATATCCTCCTCGTTTCCGATAAGTATCCCAACAATTAGCACAAGTGTTATCTAACCAAACATCAGGAAAGGTATATATATTTGTGGCTCCCGTTGCAGGTACAGTTTGATCCGAGGCAACCATATAAGTGTGAAATTGCTTTACAAACCAGCCATCGGTACCTTTTAGTTTAATATTGGTTGACTTTATTTCTACCGAACTCACGGCTTGACCAGGCATAGACGCTTTAAAAAGATAATAGTCCCATTTTCCTATTTCATGATCATCGCCAGGGTTATTTAATACAATATTTTGAAGATTATACGTTCCTTTATCCGTCTTAAAATAAACACCTGCTCTTACTTCACCATCGGTACCATTATCTGATTGAGTTCCCGTATACGTTGCGATTCTAAAATACCATTCTGTGCTTACCGCTTTTTCTTGCTTTTGATTTTTACTCATATACTCTACAACTGCTATATCAAACTGTGCTGAAGCTTCTTTTTCACTTAAATAACCATCAAGACGTTTATGTAATAATGGTACTTCTGATCCTATTTTGTCTTCTATGTATTCATCACTATTGCCGGTTGTACTCATAAAACCCGCCTGCTCATTAGTATTTATAAACTCTGCCTCCCCATCAGGTTGTTCACATGATACCACAAGCAAAGTACATACACCAATCCATACCATCTTTTTAAAATTCCCCCACCTCTTCATTTTGTTTTGCCCCTTTAATTAATATGATTTTCTGATATGAATTACTACAAAGAATGTTCCCCAACAAGAATTTAAGTTTCATATCAAAAGTTAGCTCATCAAATGTAAACAATTGATAATCAGATAAACAGAGTTGAACAACCCAATTTCATTAGGGTTATTTTACCCTTTTACAAGTAATCTCATAATCACTTATTCACAATTGCCATTATTGTCATTTCTATAAACCCTTGATTTATAAAGGTCTCCGAAGAAAATTGTTGATTTGTTAATATTTTTTTAACACAATTAGGGTGTAGGAATCGTTCTAATGCCATACCTTGCGCTACGCAAAAAATCACACAAACAAACTAATAGTCATGAAATTAAAATTACTTTTAATTCCATTTGTCATCTCTTGTTTTGTAGGGGCTAACAGTGGAATTGCGCAGTCTGTGTTTATCAATGAAATACATTATGATAATGCAAGCTCAGATGTAGAAGAAGCGATTGAAATCGCGGGGGCAGCAGGAACAGATCTTACAGGATGGAGTATTGCCCTGTACAATGGATCAAACAGTTCTGTTTACAACACAATTTCCTTATCAGGAATTATTACAGACCAACAAAACGGATTTGGAACCATCGTAGAGATACTTCCATCTAATGGGTTACAAAATGGTGCTCCAGACGGTCTTGCACTAGTAGACAATAGCAACGCTGTTGTTCAATTTTTAAGCTACGAAGGTGTTATCACCGCTGTAGATGGACCTGCATCAGGATTAACTAGTACAGATATTGGGGTATCTGAATCTAGTAGTACACTTGTTGGAGCTTCTTTGCAACTATCAGGAACAGGAACCACGGCTGGAGAATTTGTATGGGAAGCTTTAGACGTCAATACATATGGTGCTGTAAATACAAATCAAGTATTAGGAACACCTGTAATCATACCTGTAATCAACGAATTTGTATTTAATCACACAGGGTCAGATACTGATGAATTTGTAGAAATCAAAGCTGCTCCAGAAGCAGACCTAAGTGAATACTGGATTCTTGAAATTGACGGAGATAGCAATGCTCTTGGTACAATCGATGAGGTAATACAGCTAGGTGCAGCTGATGTAAATGGATATTTTACAACACCTTTTGGCAGCAATGTATATGAAAACGGAACTGTAGCTTTACTTTTAGTAAAGAACTTTACAGGAACCTTAGGACAAGATCTGGATGCAGATGATAATGGTGCTTTTGACACTACTCCTTGGGAAGAACTTATAGATGACATTGGAGTAAATGATGGCGGAGCTACAGATCTTAACTATGCTACCGTTACTTTATTACAATCTTTTGATGGGATCTCTTTTACCGTAGGTGGAGCGTCTAGATTTCCAAACGGGCAAGACACAGATGTAGCTACTGACTGGACAAGAAATGATTTTGACGGAAGTGGATTACCAAGCTTTCCAGCTGTAATGGCAGAACCAGGAGAGGCAGTTAATACACCAAACAGAGAAAATGTAGTTATAGAAGATGGTGGTGGTGAAGATGCTGTAATCGTAATTAATGAAATTGATGCCGATACAGACGGTTCTGATGTTTTAGAATTTGTAGAATTATATGATGGTGGAGTCGGAAATGCTTCATTAGACGGACACATCTTAGTATTTTATAACGGATCTAATAATCAAAGTTATGCTACATACGATCTTGCTGGGTTTACCACAAATGCAAATGGATACTTTGTTGTAGGTAACACAGATGTGCCTAACGTATCTATAGTTATACCAGGTAATGGATTACAAAATGGAGCAGACGCAGTAGCACTTTATAAAGCAGATACTGCCGCTTTCCCTAACGGAACCGCGGTTACTACAGACAATGTTGTAGACGCCATTGTTTATGATACAAATGATGCCGATGATGCTGAATTATTAGTGTTATTGAATGCAGGAGAACCACAAGTAAACGAAGACGACAAAGGAGATAAGAATTTTCACTCTGTACAACGTTTTCCTAACGGATCTGGTGGGTTAAGAAACACATCTACCTATACACAGGCTATTCCTACTCCTGGAGCTTCTAATACAAATGCAACAGAGATCGTTAATCTTATTATTAACGAATTAGACGCAGATACTCAAGGTTCTGATGCCTTAGAGTTTGTAGAATTATATGATGGCGGAACAGGAAACACATCTCTTGATGGATATGTATTGGTAAACTACAACGGAAATAACAATACCAGCTATAATGCTTTTGATTTAGACGGTTTTTCAACTGATGCTGAAGGGTATTTTGTAATTGGTAATGCAGATGTTGCCAATGTAGACCTTGTTGTTCCAGGAAATTCATTCCAAAACGGTGCTGATGCAGTAGTACTTTATTTTGGTGATGCTACAAGTTTCCCTAACGGAACAGCGGTTAGTACAGACAATATTATAGATGCTATTGTTTATGATACTAATGATAGTGATGACCCAGAACTTCTTGTATTATTGAATATAGATCAACCACAACTTAATGAAGATATAAACGGAAGTAAGGACGCCGAGTCTTTACAACGTAGTCCAAATGGTGAAGGTGGTGCGCGTAATACAAGCTCTTATGTTGCTAAAACTCCAACACCGGGAATTAGCAATGATGGTGTTATTGTAGTTCCTGGAGAGCCTATTACTATTGCAGAAGCCAGAGCAGCTGCAGAAGGTACGCCTGTAACTATTGCTGGGGTGTTAACAGTAACAGACAGTTTTGGTGGTCCTGCTTTTGTTCAGGATGCAACTGGTGGTATTGCTGTTTTTGATGACCTTGTACAAGCCGATGCTACATTAAAAGTAGGAGATTCTATAACTGTAACGGCAGTTAGAGTCGCTTTTAATGATCAAGTTCAGCTTAGTGGCGTTGTTGAGGTCATCAATAATGGGCTTCCTCAGAACCCTATTACTCCTTTAGAAATTACTATGACAGAACTTGCTGATCATCCTGGTGAGTTAGTTCGTGTGCTTAATACATCCTTCCCTAACCCTGGAGATCTTTTATTCGGAAACTCTAACTTCACGCTTACAGATGCTGGCGGAACCGGACAATTACGTATAGATAATGATGTAGAAGATGTAGTTGGTAAAGTACAGCCTGTAACTTGCCCAGAAATAACGGGTGTAGTAGGTCGTTTTAGAGAGTTTTTCCAATTATTGCCTAGACAATTGTCTGACATTTCATGTGCGGTAGAATTTATACCTCCAGGTGATACGGTAGGATTCCCTAAAGAAGATACTTTTGATGTTGTAGCCTGGAATATTGAGTGGTTTGGAGATGAAAATAACTCTCCTGTAGGTCAAAATCCAATGTCTGATGCTATCCAAAGAGATAGTACAGCAACAGTGCTTCAAAGATTAAATGCAGATGTATATGCTGTAGAAGAAATTGCTGATGATGCATTATTTGCAGAGTTGGTAGCTCAAATACCAGGATATGATTATATCCTTTCTGATGCAACTTCTAATCCTGGTGGTACACCGCCGTTCCAAAAAGTTGGTTTCATTTACAATACTGAAACAGTTTCTGTAGTGAATACTAGAGCTATGTTTACTTCTATCCACCCACTTTATAATGGTGGTGATGACTCAGCTATTTTAGATTATCCTAATGCAACATCTCGTTTTTTTGCTAGCGGAAGATTACCATTTTTAATGACTGCAGATGTAACCATAAATGGCGTAACAGAGCGTATCGATCTTGTTGCTTTGCATGCAAGAGCCAATAGCGGTAATGACGCTCAAGGGCGTTATGATATGCGTAAATATGACGTAGAGGTCCTGAAGGATTCATTAGACGTTAATTTTGCCAACAATAAGGTGATCCTATTAGGAGATTATAATGACGATGTAGACGAAACCGTAGCAGATATTACATCTACAGTTTCTAGTTTTCAGGAATATGTAAATGATAGCCTTAATTATAATATAGTATCCTCTGCATTAAGTGAAGCAGGATTACGTTCTTTCGTCTTTAGAGAGAATATGATTGATCATATTGCCATTACTAATGAGCTTGAAGAAGCATATATCGACAACTCGGTAACGGTTCATTATGAAGTATATGATGCTGATTATGCATTTACTACCTCTGATCACTTCCCGGTTTCTGCACGATTCTTATTAGAACAACCATTTGTTGAAAATGAATGTGTAGGTTCATCTGTCGTCTCTTTTGAACAAGGAACCAGAAAAGATGGCGGAAGAATATCAAGACTAAGAAGTTATCCTCAACGAGCAATCGGAATGCCTGAAGAGAGAAGATTTATTCCCTTTGTGAGTTTAGGATTTGGTGGATCAATAACGCTAGAGCTTAATAATGAGATTTTTGACAATGTAGATACTAATGAGTTTGCTGTATTTGAATCTACAGGATTCTTTGGTAATATTGCTTGCGATCGTTTTCCAGAAACGGCAGAGGTATTTGCATCACAGGATGGTGTAGACTTTGTTTCTTTAGGAACTACCTGCCAGGATGGTGAATTTGATCTTGCTGCTGGTAATTTAAGTTCTGCTAAGTTTATCAAAGTAGTAGATATTAGTGATCCAAATGTGTTCCCTTGGTTCGCAGATGGATTTGACCTGGATGCCATAGTATGTTTAGAAAGTGGAGAAAATATTGTATCAAAAGCAGCTGTTGACTATCTAGAAAATCCTACTGCTTACGAAAGTGAGTTAATGGACGAGAATTATGGACTAGAAGAAATCTCTGTAAATGTATCTCCTAACCCAGTGAGTGGTACACTATTTATAGACTTTAATACACTTGCCAAAAGTAATGTTGATGTCCAGATTATTGATGTTATGGGTAAAACAGTATATGCACAGACGATTCGATTAAATGTTGGGCAGTCTAAACTATCTGTTGATATGAGTCGTTTTGCTAAAGGCTTTTATGTAGTTCGTGCTGCAGATGCTGCAGGAGCGTTTATAAAAACCCAAAAGGTTATTAGAAATTAAATAGATTATGCTATCTCCTTTCGACTACGCTCAAGGAGAATAATCTTAATCTTATAGTAAAAAGAAAAGGCTGAATTTTAAAATTCAGCCTTTTTTGTTATTCATTACTTCTTGTTATTTTCGAGTTCACGCTTTTTTCTTTTCGCTTCGCGCTCTCGTTTTTTTTGTGCTCTTTTTAATTGTCTAAGCTCTTTTTTCGTCAGTTTTTTGGTAACTGCTTTCTTTTGTGTGTTTTTAGAAACAACAGCAGTTTTCTTTTCAACTGTTTTTTCAGCTTCTGCTTCTTTTTTCTTTTCACCACAAGCAACTACTGCTATCAGAAATACTACTAATACCAGCCACTTTTTTAAAGTTTGCATAATACAACGTTTTTAATTTGTACTGTGTATTAAACGTAATAACAAATGAAATGTTTCATAACCTGCTTATTGCCAGTGTTTACAGGGCTTTGGGGTTCATACCACAAAAAATGATAAAAACCGTACACTACTTTTTGTTTTTACTGGTCTTAAAGCGACATAAACAAGGCTCTCAAAAACAAAAAAGAGGCTTTTAGGCCTCTTTTTTAATACTATAACTATTCAATCCTATTTCAGGATCTGCTCGTATTTCTTTGTACTGCCCAGTATTTCTTTACTTTTTTCGATCTCAGGGTTATGGGTAACGTAGTAGTTGTACAATCCTTCTCGATAAAAATAGCGCTTGATAATCTCATCGGTAAGCAAATTTACAATTTCTGTTTTGTAGGTATCTAATGCTTTTTCTTTAGAGGTACTTATGGCAGCAAGAAGTGCATCATAGCTAGCGGCAATTTCACCATCAAGTTTTTCTCTTTTGGCCGTATTTAATGCATCATTAAATGATTTTTCGGTTTCAGTTTCGAACTTAAAATCACTTTGCTTTACAAACTTCTTAAACTCCTCATAATCACTATCAGTAAACTTAAAATCTGTTGCTTTCTGTAACTGGTGCGCATAATAATATTTTGTGCCGTAACTAAAAATAGCATCGGATTTTAACAACGCTGTAGTGATTTTACTAAACTTAGAGGTTTCCAACTCAATATCTGGCTGTATTCCTCCACCGTCATATACCGTTCTTCCATTTTTGGTCGTAAAGGCTTTAAAATCTTTTTCATTTATACGCACTGCTTTGTTGTCTTTATCACGGTTCCAATAATCTAATGCCTGGATACATCTTCCGCTTGGTGTGTAGTAACGTGAAATGGTAATCTTTAGCTGTGTTCCGTATGTCAACTTCTTAGGTCGTTGTACCAACCCTTTTCCAAAACTTCTGGCGCCAATAACCACTCCTCTATCTAAATCTTGAATTCCACCAGCTACAATTTCACTGGCCGAAGCACTTCTACCATTCACAAGCACAACTAATGGGATCTGTATATCGATAGGGTCTTTTTTAGTAAAATATTCTTTGTTATATTTTTTAACTACAGATTTTGTAGTGGTGATTAACTCTCCTTTAGGCACAAAAATGTTGGTCACATTAATCGCTTCGCTAAGCAATCCTCCTGGATTTCCTCGTAGATCCAAAATTATTTTATCGGCTCCTTTTGCTTTCAGGTCTTTTAACGCATCAATAGTTTCGCTAGAGGCTTTGCTATTAAACTTAGACAACACAATATATCCTGTATTATCATCCAACAGTGTATAAAAAGGAACAGCATCTACCTCTATTTCTTTTCTTGTAAGCACCGTGGTTTTGGTTTCGCCTTGTCTGTTGTAGGTGATGTCTACTTTTGTCCCGCTAGCTCCTTTAAGAAGTTCTCCTGCATCTTCTTTGAAATCTGCCACCTTGATATCTCCTATTTGAATAATTTCATCTCCGGCTTTAAGACCCGCCTCATCTGCTGGGTAATCCTTGTAGGGTTCTACAATGATGATTTTATCTTTTATTGTTTTTACTGAAGCACCAATACCTGTATACTCTCCTGCATTTCGAATTTTTGAAGCCTCTACATCCTGTTCATTCCAATATTTGGTATACGGATCCAGATCATCTAGCATTGCTTTGATCGCAACATCCATGAGTTCTGCCGGATTGGTTTCATCTACATAGTTCATGTTTAATTCTTTGAACATTGTAGTAAAAATCTCAATCTGCTTTGCAATCTCAAAAAAATCAGATTTAAAACTCACCGTTGTAAACAAGATTACAACAGCTAATACGGGGTAGATAATTCTCTTCTTCATGGTGCTATATTTTAATACGTTTCAGAATCAAATACTATGATTTTGACCTATTTTGATGCTAATTCCTGATCAACAAATTTTTGTAATATTCCTTTTATCTTAGATTCAACCAATGAATACTCTGGCATCTCCTTGCCCGAGTATAAAAACATAAAAGTGAATTGATGAGTAGTGTAGGGTACAATATACTTATTTTTCCTATAACTTTCACGCAATAAACGTTTTATGTGATTGCGGTCTACGGCATTCTTAAAATGACGTTTACTTACCGATACGGCTGCTTTAATTTTTATATCTTCTTCAGACGTAGTCTTTCTATACACAAGTCTAATTGGGTACTTAGCAATAGATTTCCCTTCAGTAAAAAGCAAGTCTATTTGCTTTTTGCTTTTTAATCTTTCTTTCTTATTAAACGTTGCCTTCATTGGTCACCAAATGTAGTGATAATACCAAATACACCTTCATAAAGTATATACTTGCTATTTTCCGTAGCTATTATTGCTTGGGTTTACATCTGCCAAAAGCAACATGATATCAATTGCAATTGCCTTTATTTGAGATTTTGGTTTAGCAATCTCAAAAGTATATGTAGGGTTTGCCCATGGCCAATCTGATAAAACGGTCCTGTTTATTGACGGAATCTGATTCTCTTTTTCTCCTCGCATCATTCGTATTGGCATATAAAATGATTCTATCGACCCGTCTGTATATTCTACATAAACATCCATAGGCATAGGCATTTGTCCAATACGTTCTAGTGTTATTTTGGTAGAATTGCTACCGTTTTCCTCAACATCTTTGATCCCATAATCTATCCAATTGGTAGTTTGGGTCCAATCTGTCAAGTACCATCCCAGTTGTATGCCAGAAACTTTCTCTGCAACTCTTTTAAAATCATTTGGAGTTGGGTGTTTGAATTTCCAGGTTTCAAAATATTGTTTCAAGGTTTTTGCCAGGTTCTCTTCACCAATGATATATCCTAGTTGAGATAGAAAAACAGCACCTTTAGAATAGGCTGAAGCTCCGTACGCAGAGTTATGCGCATAACGATCTGCATGGGTAGTTTGTGGTTGTTCTACTCCCGAAATTGCAAGCTGAAAATAGTTCTTATACATTCCTTTTAGTGAATTGGGATTGTTTTGTTTCATTACCTCATTCATCGCCAATGTAGAAATGTAGCTGGTAAACCCTTCATCCATCCACTCATGCTTAGATTCATTGGTTGCCAAAATATGCTGAAACCAAGAATGTGCCATTTCGTGTGCAGTAACTCCAACCAGGCTTCCAAAGCTTCTTTCACCAGTAATTAACGTACACATTGCGTATTCCATACCGCCATCTCCTCCTTGGATAACAGAGTATTGATCGTATGGATATTTACCTATTTTTTCACTAAAATAGTTCATAAGCTCTACAGTCTTAGGTTGTAGATCTTTCCAGTTATCAATAATATCGGTATTATTTTTATATAAAAAATGTAGTGTCGGTCCGTTTGGCACTTGTACAACATCATGAAGATATTCTGGGTCAGCGGCCCAGGCAAAATCATGCACATTTGGTGCCTTAAAATGCCAAGAAAGTGTTTTCCCTTTTTTCTTTATTTTGGTTCCGGGTTTTTCGTAACCGTATCCTATTTCTTGTGGATTTTGCAGATATCCAGAACCACCCAGAACATAATTTTTATCAATATTAATAGTTACATCAAAATCACCCCACACCCCATGAAACTCTCTTGCGATATAAGGGCTAGTATGCCATCCTTCAAAATCATATTCTGCCATTTTGGGATACCATTGCGTCATGGATAATGCTACACCTTCTTTATTATTACGTCCTGATCGACGTATTTGTTTAGGCACCTGGCCATCAAACTTCATAGAAAAAGTTGCCTTTTCTCCTGGTCCTATTGGCTTGTCTAATGCAACTTCAAGAATAGTTCCTTCTATTTTGTATTGTACTGATTTCCCATTCTGTGTTAAGGAAGAAACTAATAAGTACCCCACTTCTTCTGGAGTAAGCTTACCAATTTTATCTAATACTCTGGGATCAGGGTCAGGCATATTAATCGAACGAATATCCATTTCACTTCCAGGTTGAAAGGCATTAAAATATAAGTGATAAAAAACCTTATCCAGAACATCGGGAGAGTTATTTGTATAGACCAACTCCTGTGTCCCTGTGTATTGAAAATTTTCTACATTCATATCAATATTCATCGTGTAATCCACGTGTTGTTGCCAATATGATGTATTGTTTTGAGCTGTAACAACAAAAATTCCAAAAAGGAACGCTATAGCAATATTTTTAAACATAATTAAATGATTTATTTAGACATGTTACTTGCCATAATAAAGGCGTTATAAAGATTTACCATCTTACCCGATTTCGATAGTTCAACAAAGCTTGATATTTTGGGGGTATCACCAGCAATATTTATAATATTTTTGGTACTTAATCCACTATCCATAAGTATTTTCTTTACTTGTGAAGCTTTTAACTTTGGGTAATATGATCTTATTAATGCAGCTACTCCTGCCACTGCCGGTGCAGCCATAGAGGTTCCATCTTGATGTTCGTATGAATTATTTGGTGTAGTAGACCATATTTTAACTCCTGGAGCAAAAGCATCTACATTAATTTTTCCGTAATTAGAAAATTCGGCAACCATATTAGCTCCATATACATAATTTAATGCTCCGATAGTTATAAAATTGCTTGCAACCTCTGTGGTACTATCAATTTGGTCATTAGGGTATACTGCTTTCTGGTCCAAATCTGCAGCTTCATTACCTGCCGCGTTTACAATAAGTACATCTTTTGATGCTGCATATTTGATGGCGTCTCTTACCCATTCTGGATGGGTACTAAAATATTTACCAAAACTTGTATTAATAACTTTGGCTCCATTATCTGCTGCATATCGTATAGCAAGGGCAATATCTTTATCATATTCATCTCCGTTAGGAACAGCTCTTATTGCCATTATTTTTACATTTTGGGCAACTCCATTCATTCCAATACCATTGTTTCTTTCTGCAGCTATAATACCAGATACATGGGTCCCATGTTTGATTCCTTTCTTTTTTGGATCAGGTCCCATAACATTGTTGTTTCCATAATTGGTATCTGCAATGTCGTCTACATTGTCACCAACTTTTACTCTACCGTCAAGTTCTAGGTTCAAGTTGTAATTTAATCTTTCGGTAAAATGCTCAATTCCTTCATTAAGATCCTTCATAAATTCTGGAATGGTATCTCCAGGCTCTAAAAAACCAAACATTTGGGAAAGAAAAGCCACATGATATTTTACCTCATCTGTCTTTGCTTCCATTTGTAAAAGCTCTTGTTTAGAGTAGTCTTCTTTACCAATAATTTCTGAAACTGCATTATGAGCTACTTTAGATTGCTGCAATATTTGTTCGTACTGCATTTTAGTTTCTGAAGCTTCCTGATACTCCTTTTCAAACTCTGCCTTCGCTTCTATATATTTCTGATATTCATCTCTATCCTCTTCTGGCACAGAAGCCAAAAACTTGCCCGTATATTTTGGTTTAAGTTTCTTGATAATCCTTACATATTCTAAGTTTTCATTGTAAGAATCTCCTAGAAAATTCCAACCATGGATATCATCTACATAGCCGTTATTATCATCATCTTTACCGTTACCTTTGATTTCTTTGGTGTTGGTCCAGATTACACCATCAAGGTCTTCATGCTCTATATCTACACCACTATCTATAACACCAACGATTACCGTTTGTCCTTTTTTATTTTTGATAAGCTCATTATACGCTTTATCTACACTCATCCCGGGGATAGTATCAGAAACCAAGTCATAAAAACCCCAGTTTTTTAATTGATCATCTGTTAGGTCTATATTTTTTAATGGAATGTTATCAATATTTTCTATTGGCGTAGAAATTATTGCTGGAGCACCACAACTCATAAGGATAGCCGATGAAGCAATGGTGAAAAGGATTTTATTTGATGAGAATGTCATTTCTTCTTTTATTTTAATTAAATATTTCATTACAGGTAAAAACTTCATTAAGTCGTACACCTTTTTCTGTATGTTTTACGGTTATTATTTCGTTGTGAGCATCATGTTCTAAAAACAAGTACCAGTTATTAGTTGCTGCGTTTTCAAGAAACAGTTTTTTTTCATCCAAAGTAAGTAACGGTCTTGTATCATAACCCATAACATATGGCAACGGTATATGACCTGCTGTGGGCAATAAATCTGCCATAAAAACAATAGTTTTACCTTTATGTTCAATATGCGGTATCATCTGTTTTTCTGTATGACCATCAGCAAATAGTAAGCCAAAACCTAATTCTGAGTCTTTTTGGAAAGCTCCTCCGGTTTTCGAAACAAAATTTAGTTGCCCACTTTCCTGAATTGGCAAAATATTTTCTTTTAAGAATGATGCTTTTTCCCTGGCATTTGGCTCTACTGCCCATTGCCAATGTTCTTTATTACTCCATATTCGGGCATTTTTGAATGCCAATTCGTATCCCGTTTTGGTATCATTGTGTTGCACCACACCACCACAGTGATCAAAATGAAGATGTGTGATAAAAACATCTGTAATATCATTTCTATGAAAACCCTTCTCTTTTAATGACTTATCTAGGCTATCATCTCCCCAAAGAGAATAATAACTAAAGAATTTTTCTGATTGCTTATCTCCCATTCCTGCATCGACCAAAGTGAGTCTATTACCATCTTCGATAAGCAAACATCTTGCGGCAATGTCTATTAGATTATTTTGATCTGCGGGATTGGTTTTGTTCCATAAAACTTTTGGAACGACACCAAACATAGCACCACCATCCAGTTTAAAATTTCCAGCTTTTATAGGGTATAAATTCATAATCTATTAAAAATCCTTGCAAAATAGAAAAAATGGTAAGGATCAGGATTTAATTTTTGGAGTTTTTAACAATATTTCATCATACGCAGCACTTGATATTATGTTTTCCAATCGAGTTCCGTAATCTAACAGTGCTTTAATCTCTTTTATACTTGCCAAACGTTCTTTTCGCATTAGCAACAACGTATTACCATTGCACTCTATATGATAATATGGATTACTTTCGAAAAAAAGAACGAGTTCATCGGTAAAAAACGATCGAATTCTTTCTACATCTTCTCCTAAGAGAAAAAATCGTTTTGAAAAATCAGGATGTCCTGGAATTAAAACATCTTTAAATCCTGCGAATTTATATACAAACCCCAATAACCCTTCTTTATCGAGAGTAAATTTAGGGATTTCTTTTTTTAGTTCTATAGTTAATATCGTGGTTCTTACCGAGGTTCTGGCAATAAACTCCCCTTCAGAAAACTCAACATCCGTAACTTTAAATATCGAATTGGGATCAGAGATAGAATTATTCTGATAATTAATCTTTTTTACTTTAAAAAACACGAAATCCTTTAAGCCTGATGTATCTTCCTTCTTTTTAGGGTTATAACTTCTTCCAAAATCATTGGCAATACCCTGCAAGTCATTTTGCCTTTTTGTAAGATTTGATTTTGATCCTATTTTTATTTTTTTGGAAAATGGTATTAAACTCCTTACGGCCAGTGGGTGTTCAGAAGAAGTCCCATGAATGTCCAAACCAGTAATTTCAAAAGAGCCTCCTTTTCTCGAAAAGGTTTCCTGATATCCTATTAGGCTTTCTTGAACTGTATAATCTACAAAATCACATAGCGAAAAATCTACAATAGCATCCTCATTCTCTGGTATGGTATCTAACTTTCTTTTTAATCTGGTAAAATTAAGGAAGCTTGAAAAATTCTTGACACTTACAAAATATGTCCCATTAACCCCCTCCTTAAACATAAGCACATTAGGTTTAAAAAGATTTCTGGCAAAGAACATTACACTTTTATTAAGGATAAAGTGAATGATAATGGTGGTTAAAATCCCAATAAGGATTCCTGTGATTAAGTTGGTTGTTATGGTCGCAACTATCGTTGCAAAGAAAATAAGGAGTTGCTCTTTTCCAATTTTGGCAACATCTTTAAGGTTTTTTGGGGCTGCCAGTTTATATCCTGTATATACCAAAATCGCTGCCAAAGCTGTTAAGGGAATTCTTCTAAGCTGATCTTGAAACAGTACTATAAACAATAATAAGAATATCGAATGAAAGAAGTTTGCCGTTCGATTGGTTCCCCCATTATTAACATTTATAGAGCTTCTGGCAATAACAGTAACCACATTAAGTCCTCCTATAAAACCACTAACGATTGATGCAATACCCAAAGCCGTTAGATCTTTATTAACATTAGATCGTCTTTTTAAAGGATCTAATTTATCTACAGCTTTTATACTCAATAAAGATTCTATGCTTGAAATTAGTGTTATTGCAAATACTACCCCAATAAATTTACCGCTAAACGCTATTGAAAAATCTGGTTTAGGAAAGCTGGAAAAAACTTCTTCAGGTATCTGAACCAGCAAAGAAGCGTCGATAGGATACGCAGCACTAGAAAAAACTTCGTAATAATAGCTTAAACCTATTGCAATAAGAACAATCCACATAGGAGCAGGAACAAGTTGAAAATACTTGTTTCGAATCTTACCATAAAAAAACATGATCAGCAAACTGGCAACTCCCACTATTGCTGCTACCACTAGGTGGCTATATTCTGGTGTGAATAATGCCGAAGCACTACCGGGAATATCTGTCAACAATGAGATTGTATCTCCTTTTATTCCCGTATTGGCAAGCATTACATGAAATTGTTTTGCAAAAATGCTGATTCCTATAGCAGCAAGCATTCCTTGTATCGCCGAGGAGGGGAAAAAGTCACTAAGTATCCCTAAACGAAGCTGTCCAATAATTATCATTAAGGCTCCGGAACATATAATAGCCGCCAGAGTAAAAATATAACCTTGATACAAATCGCCATTGGCTAGCGTAGTTACTGCCCCCAACAAAACTACAACCAACCCATTACCAGGACCTGTAATCGTGACATTAGATCCTCCAAAAATAGACACAATTATTCCGCCTGCTATGGCTGCAATTACACCAGAAATAGGTGGCGCTTCTGACGCCAATGCTAACCCAAGGCCCAATGGTAAAGCTATCAAAGAGACCACAAATCCTGAAAAAATGTTTTTTGGTAATTGCGATATAAAATGTGATGTATTGTTTTTTATCTCCTTCATCTATCTTATAATTAAAACATCGGTTGGTAACTCTGATAAAATATGCTCCAGATCATGAATAAAAATGCGGTCCATAAATGTGGTTCTTTCTGGGGCATTCATGATTAATAAATCTGCAGCCACTACTTTAGCATAGTGTCCTATTGAATATCCTCTCTTTCCAAAAATAGATTGTGTTTTGATTAAAATACCTGTTTTAAGATCTTCTGGAACTTCATCCAAAATATGCTGAACCCTTAGGTCTTCCTTCTTTGCTAGTTGTTCTTTGATAAGGGTATCTTTACGTAATGATTGATCATCTTCTACCACAATTTTGACTTCTTGATGAGAAATTTCCTCTACGATGGTTAGTTTTTGCGCCCCTAGATTTTGTGCCACTTCAAACGAGTCTAGAATTGTTTTCTTTGTTTTTTCGTCTTGAAGTCCATTAACGACAATATGATTACAAGGCCTTAAATCTTCTGATGGTTTAATCAATAACAACACAGAACAATGTGCTTTTCTAGTAATTTTTCTTGCTATGGATCCAATATAGAACTTAAGAAAATCCTCTCTGGGAGAGGCTCCCAACATAATAAGGTCTGCATTGTTTTCTTTAGCCGTTTCTATGATTACTTCTACAGGGTCTCCTTGTTTCCAGATTACCTTTACTTTATCATCATCATCTTCAGAAAACCCTGAGATTAGTCCTTTTATACTGTTTTCTTTCTCATCTGTTTTTTCTCCAACATGCACCAGAATTAAGTTGCAATCAAAAAAATCCACCATCCTCATTGCTTCAAAAATGTTATTTTTCAAGTTAGGAGAAAAAGCAACACCAATAAGGATTGTATTAAATTTATGAAGGGATATCTCGCTCAAGATCGTTATTTTCTAATAATTTTAAAGTGGTAGAATATAAACTTATTTTTTGACACTAGAAAATAGTGCATTTTCCCGCTATATTTAAAAAAATTACGATCTTTCAAATATATAATTTGATTTAACTACAAAGAATGTTAGAATTAGCAGGAATAATTATACTAGGAATATTAGCACAATGGGTAGCATGGAAGTTCAAAATCCCGGCAATTTTACCCTTAATTCTTATCGGGCTTTTAGTGGGCCCAATTGCAACTTTAATTACCAGTGATCACACTAAACTCATACAACCCATCTGGAATGGTTCAAAAGGCTTGTTCCCAGGAGAAAGTCTTTTTTATTTCGTGTCTTTGGCAATTAGTGTTATTCTTTTTGAAGGTGGTCTTACACTAAGAAGAAATGAAATTCTTAATGTTGGTCCTGTAATTATAAAACTAATTACCGTTGCTGTCGTTGTTACTTTTTTTGGTGCTGGCTTAGCCGCACATTTTATTTTCGGCCTTAGTTGGCCAATTTCTTTTCTATTTTCTTCATTGATCATTGTTACTGGGCCAACTGTAATAACACCTATTTTAAGAAATATTCCGCTTAAAAAAGATGTCTCTGCAGTATTAAAATGGGAAGGTATTTTGATTGATCCCATAGGAGCGTTGGTAGCGGTTTTAGTGTTTGAATTCATAAGAGCTGGTGGTGGAGAAGAATTTACATTTACTGCATTATTTGAATTTGCCAAAATTGTTCTGGTTGGTCTTACTTTTGGTTTTACATTTGCGCATGCGCTCGCCTTTTCTATTAAACGAAAAGTGATTCCACATTATTTACTTAATGTGGTCACACTAGCCACTGTACTTGGTGTTTTTGTATTGTCTGACGTCTTTGCTCATGAATCTGGGTTGCTTTCTGTTGTTGTAATGGGAATGGTTCTAGGAAATATCAATCTGCCCAGTCTTAATGAGATCTTGTATTTTAAAGAATCCCTAAGCGTCCTTTTAATTTCTATATTATTCATTCTTCTTTCTGCAAATATTAATATGGAAGACTTGAGGTTAGTTTTTAACTGGAAAGCCGCACTTCTTTTTGCAATTGTAGTCTTCCTGGTCAGGCCACTAGGAGTGTTTTTAAGTTCATCAAAATCTGGTCTTAAAACCAATGAAAAACTTTTTATTAGCTGGGTAGGACCTAGAGGTATCGTAGCAGCCGGTATTGCCTCATTATTTGGATTAAAATTATATAAAGTAGGCATCCCAGGAGCACAATACATTACCCCTTTGGTTTTTATGATTGTACTGGGCACCGTATTGCTTAATGCAACAACAGCACGTCTTTTTGCCAAATTGGTTGGTGTTTTTCTTAATAAATCAGAAGGAATTTTAATCATTGGAGCCTCTAAAGTTTCAAGGCTTATTGCTGTATATATTAAGAATAATAACAGACATGTTGTACTGGTAGATAGCAACAGAGATAACATCAATAAGGCAAAAGATTTAGGACTTGAAGCTATAGAGGCTAATATTTATGGAGATCAGCTTGGGGATAATATCGAGCTAAACGATGTGGGATACTTAATGGCATTAACAGGAAATAGTGATATCAACAAATATGCAATTAACAAATTTAGGAAGCAATTTGGGGAGCATGGATCTTTTAGATTAATTACCACTGAAGAAATGAAAGATCCAAAAAACAATCCACAACAAGGATTATTTTCTCATACTGACGACTATTACAAACTAATCGAACTTGCAGAAAAATATCCAGGAATCCAGGAAATCAAAATCAAAAACCAAAAACATTATAGAACCCTAATAGATCTTACCGAGGAAGATAATGATATCATCCCCTTATTTATTAAAGATGCTGATAAAAGTATTAGAATTATATCCTCTTTTAGTAAGGAAATGGAAGAAATAGAAGAGGGTAGTTTTTTGGCGTATATAGGTAAGCCTATCGATATTGAAGAAATTTAGAATATCGACCAAAAGCTTTTTTTTGCGACAAAAAGGCTATATTTAAGATTATTCTTTGTTTTTTGGCCATAATCCGCTATATTTGAGGCTATTTTAGAATTTAACCCCCAATTATTATGAAAAAACTTATGTTAATTGCCGTATTCGCATTTTCCTTGATACTTACATCTTGTGGAAGTGATGATGATGGTAATTCAAATTGTAGAGAATGTGCTAACGGAGCTGTGAGTATAGAACTATGTGACCTTGGCAATGGTACGTATAGTATAAATGGTGAAGGTGCCATAGAGATACCTGCAGACTCATCTTTTGATGAAGTATTTGAGCTTTCCTGTACAGCAATTGGGGCTGGTCTTTAAGCCAACCCTATTAATAAAAAATAAAAAAGGTGACCATTATGGTCACCTTTTTTATTTCATGACAAGATTTAAATTATGACATAATTTAGCAATTACGTGCTATCTGAATGAAGCTAAAAAAATCGATGAAAGTTATTTTTTTTCGATAAAATGCTGTTTTTTAACATAATTATTTGTTAACTAAGTATTTTCTTATATATTTGGCCTTTTAAAATTTTAAATTAAAGCCCCTATATTATGAAAAAATTTATGTGTTTAGCGGTATTTGCCTTGGCTCTTGGATTTACTTCTTGTGGAAGTGATGATGATGCGCCTTCAAACTGTAGAGAGTGTGAAGTATTAACTATTCCTGTTTCTGTTTGTGATAACGGAGATGGTACTGTAACTACTTCTGCAGCCGGAGAATCAGAAACAATTACGCTTCCTGATGGAACTTCTTTTGAGGACTATGCGAACACTTTGTGTTCTGGTACTATTACCATAGGTCTTTAATCCTTAACTAAATAAAAAAAAGGTGACCATAATGGTCACCTTTTTTCTTTTATGAGATATAAGTATACAGGAAAATGATCACTATATCCTCCCGTATATACACCACCACTATAACTGCGAAAAGGGTATCCTTTATACTTTCCTCTAGGGGTTGTTAAAAAATCGTTATTGAATATTCCCGCTTTATAATAACGATATTCAGAGTAGTCGTTATCTAATAATTCCTTAGAAACGATGATTTGATCAAACAGCGTCCAACTATCGCTCCATGCAAGAGAACCAATACCTTTTTGAGCCATTTTATACATTGGGTTGTAAAGACCTTTTAGCGATACTTTCTCTTTGTGTGACTTTGCACTAAGTATATTTCTTATGCTTACATTATTAGGACCATCGTTAAAATCTCCCATAGTAATAACTTTTGCATATGGA
This sequence comes from uncultured Aquimarina sp., assembly GCA_947500545.1. Taxonomy (GTDB): domain Bacteria; phylum Bacteroidota; class Bacteroidia; order Flavobacteriales; family Flavobacteriaceae; genus Aquimarina. The sequence goes on from CANMSO010000003.1 coordinate 277,439, forward strand.
TCAATAACAAAAAGAGAGTCAATGATTTTTTTATTTAGTCTTGCTGCTTTTTCTCTTTTGTATTGACTCCTTGCTTCACCCCCTCTTCTAGATGGCCAGTGATTTACAATTATGTGAATCAAATCTCCATCAAGATATCCGCTTACCAACAATTGATCTCTTGTGTATACACGCTTATTAGTAGTGTTATCAAAAATCATCAATTCATGATTGCTTGTGTTTTTTGGTTTAAAAAGTGCTTTTTGATATAATAAAGCTACATCTATCCCTCTTCTATCAGGAGAGTCAAAATGTACAATCCCATAGTTTTTCGATTTTAATTCTTGTCTATTAACAAGATCTTCAAGTACCTTTCTGTTTTCTATTTCGGCAACACCTAATATCGCGGGTGAATTTTTGGCTAAATCTGTTCCTATTTCAGAAATGACCTTTGCCATATTTTCTAATTTCTGTGCATATATCTCATCTGTCCAATGATCTTTTCCGTTGGGAGTTCGATCATCATCAAAAGTTAATGGGTCATCTTGTGTATCAAATAGATTCTCAAGATTATAAAAAGCAATTGTGTTGATTTTGTAAGCTTTCTTTTGTTGCGAAAAAAGAACCGTAGAAAATAACAACGAAATAATCAAGGTGTTTCTTAAAATCATAGTGTGAATTATAAATCAATTGCAAATATTGATTTTTCCAGTTCCGAAAAATGAAACTGGTACACACTAATATTGCACTTTGTTGAATTACAAACCATACTAATTTCTGGTTTAAAAAAATTCATTCACTAAAGTCATGATTCAAAATTATAACGTTTTAAAATATCTCGCCTTCTTTTTTCTCTGCTTTATCTCAGTTATAAACGCACAACAAACCGGCATAAAGGGAAGAGTAATTGAAGCAACAACTGGAGAGAATATAGTTGGTGTCAAAACCGCTATTAAGCAATCTGAAATTTTCACAGTTACCAACAATTTTGGTGTATTTGATTTTAAAAATTTAAAGCTCCCCTTGGGAGAACAAATTCTTATAATCTCTAAAGAAGGATACGTTACCAAGAGATTCCCAATAATAATTAACGAAGGGAAGCTATTAGATCTTAAAAAAATTGAGCTGGAATATGATTTTGATAAGGAACAAGAGCAAATAGGAACGATAAGTCTCTCAGAAACCGAATTGGATGATGGTGATGACACTTCTTTTAATATGTCTGCATTGCTACAAGCAAACCGAGATACGTTCTTAAACGCTGCAGCATTTGATTTTAGTGCTACTTTTTTTCGGCCAAGAGGGCTGAAAAATGAAAATGGTAAAGTTTTGATCAATGGCCTAGAAATGAACAAATTATTTAATGGAAGTCCGCAATGGGGAAATTGGGGCGGACTTAATGATGTGCAACGTAACCAAGAGTTTTCCCGTGGCATTTCAGAAAATGACTATGCTTTTGGTGGTCTTCTTGGAATCTCGAATATCATTATGAGAGCATCAAAATATAGAAAAGGAGGAAGAGTATCTTATGCATCATCTAATAGAAGCTACCAAGGAAGAGTAATGACCACCTATAATTCTGGCATTTCATCAAAGGGTTGGGCTTTTTCACTATCTCTATCCCGAAGGTTTGGAGAAGAAGGTTTTATAGATGGTACTGGATATGATGCAAACTCATTTTTTGTATCTATAGAAAAGAAAATTAATGCAGCACACAGTATAAACCTTACCGGTTTTTATACGCCAAATCGTAGAGGAAGATCTACTGCTATTACCGAAGAAGTTTTTGATATAAAAGGAAGAACATATAATCCAAACTGGGGATACCAAAACGGAAAAATAAGAAACTCCAGAGAGCGTGAGGTTGAAGAACCTATCATGATGCTTAACCATTACTGGGATATTAATACAAAGACAACACTGAACACCAATGTTGCTTTTCAAACAGGTAAAATAGCAAACACTCGTATCGATACTGGCGGAGGTGATCTAATGACCTCATCTATTGGGCAACCATTATACCTTGGTGGTGGAAGAGGGGCAAATGCCAATCCTGCACACCCCGATAATCTCCCTAGTTCTTTTTTAAAAGATGAAGATCCAACACCTCTGGATTATCAAAATGCTTTTTTAGCACAGCAAAACCTCATCAATAACGGTCAAATACATTGGGACAATTTGATACAAGCCAACCAGCTCAATACGCTACAAGGAAATAATGCTACTTACATCTTGTATGAAGACAGAACTGATGATACCCAGCTTACCGGAAACATGATTCTTAACAGCAGAATAAACAAGCATTTTACTCTTAGTTCTGCAATAAACTACAAAAGTTTAAAGAGTGAGAATTTTGCCCAAGTTAAGGACTTACTGGGCGGAACCGGCTTTCTTGATGTTGATTTATTTGCTTTATCCGCTTCAGGTTTGTCTGCATCAGAACTTGCAAATAGGGCTCAGAGTGATTTGCAAAACCCCAATCGCATAGTAGACGTTGGTGATCGCTATGATTATAATTATGAGATTAATGCTACGACACTAAATGGGTATGCTCAAACGCGATTTAAGTATAACAAAATAGATTTCTTTCTTGCGGGTACTATTGCCCAAACCTCTTATCAACGAAATGGGCTTTTTGAAAACGGATATTTCCCAGGCGCACAATCACTTGGAAAAGGCCCTAAAATAGATTTTAAAAATTATGGAATAAAGGGAGGCCTTACTCATAGAGTTCATGGTCGACACTCGATCAATATAAATGCTGCATATTTTAATAAAGCACCCACTATTCGCAACACTTTTGTAAATGCGCGACAAAATAACGCTCCAGTATCCCAGTTAATTGGTAAAAAACAAGAAAATGAAAAAATAGAATCTGTAGATGCCAGTTACATATATCGTTCTTCAAAAATTAAAGCCAGAATAACAGGATATTACACCAAAACGCTTGACGCAAGCAATATTTCATTCTTTTTCACACAGGCAATCTCTGGATCTGGTGTGGGGTTTGTGCAAGAAATTCTAACAGATATCGATAAATTGTACGTAGGCGGGGAACTTGGGTTTGAATATCAAATCACCCCAACAATAAAACTTAAAACTGCAGCTGCAGTTGGCAATTTTACATACAATAACAACCCTGATCTGGCCCTAGCAAGTACCAGCGATATTTTTACTGATTTTCAAGGGATTCGTACTTTCGGAAAATCTTCATTAAAAGGGTATCACCTATCTGGAGGGCCCCAAAATGCTGCCCAAGTAGGTTTCGAATATCGGGATCCCAATTTTTGGTGGTTTGGAACAACAGTTAACTATTTTTCTAATGCATTTATAAGCATAAGTCCCTTTGCCAGAACATCTAATTTTTATAAAGATGTAGATGGGTTGCCTTTCAATGATTTTGATGAAAATATTGCCAATACCTTATTAAAACAAGAGCGTTTTGATGACTACTTTCTAGTAAATGCAATTGGTGGTAAATCCTGGCGGATAAACAAATATTATGTGGGCTTTTTTGCCTCTATCAGCAACATCTTTAATCAAAAATATAGAACAGGCGGTTTTGAACAAACCAGAAATGCCAATTATAGACGTGCCCTTCAAGAATCCAGACGACAAACTCCGGTTTTTGGCCCAAAATATTTTTATGGCTTTGGCACCTCATATTACATCAATTTTTATGTGCGATTTTAATTTATAACAAAATGAATATGCTTACAAGAAACTTAAAAAAAGCTATATGTGTTTTAATTACCATAGTAGCATTGGGCTGTAGCCCTGAAGAGGACTTTAAAACACCACCGCTAATTATAGAAGAACCCTCTATAAGTGGTACTGCAATTGATATTGAAGCGGTATTGGGTGTCTTGGCCCAGGAAATCGAAAAAGAAGGTGAAAACGCTAAAGCTATTTTTGAAAACACCAACAACTATCTTGTTGGATACGTAATCTCAAGTGATAAAGGCGGCAATTTCTTTAAAGAGCTGATACTTCAGAACGAAAGCGCAAATCCAACGGCGGGAATTAGAGTGTTAATTAATAATGCACCTCTGTTCACATCTTATGAATTTGGTCGTAAAGTATATGTTAAGCTGGATGGATTGTCTGTTGGTATAGAAAATGGCGTTCCTACTTTAGGGATCTTAAATGGAAACAGCATTGATCATATTCCATCTTTTTTGGTCAACGAAGTAATAACGAGATCTTCGGAAGTTTTTGCAATCATACCTCTAGAGATTACCATGGAAGATTTTACAGATCGGGTTTTAAATCAATATATTAAAGTAAACAATATTCAATTCAACAAAAACATCGTTTTGGATAACAATGCTTTTACATTCGCTGCAGAACCAAATGATGAATTTGATGGTGAGCGCATTGTAGAGAGCTGTGAAACCGGAAGAGCAACCATATTAAGCACTAGTACTTTTTCGGATTTTAAAGGTCTTACATTACCAAGTCAACAAGGAAGTTTTACCGGTATTTTGACCAAAAACTTTCTAGGTAGTGCTTTTAATCTTGTCCTTAATGATCCTCAAGGTTTGGTATTTGATACTGAAGACAGATGTGATCCGTCGGTCTTAGAATGTACCCTAACTGGTACTGGAACTAAAACTCTGTTTACAGAGGATTTTACAGGGCTTAAAATTGCCGATCTTGAAGAATCCGGTTGGATCAATATAAACACAACTGGTGGTAAGTTAGATTATGAAATTGGTGATTTTGCCGATAATCAATACGCCCAAATCACTGGTTTTAGATCAAAAGAAAGCATATACGAAGTCTGGTTAATATCTCCAGAAATAGATCTTAGTACAAGTACCGGAGAGTTTTTAGATTTTGATATTGAAGCCGGATATGATAATGGTAATATTTTAGAAGTTTTTGTTAGCGATGATTTTACTGATGATGTTTTTACAGCTTCATGGGCATTGCTTGATGTGCAATTACCTAGAGGACCGCTAAATGCATTTGGAGATTCTGTTCCTGCGGGTCCAATTAGCTTGGATTGTCTGGATGGTTTTGTTCGAATAGGCTTTCGATATATTGGTGGTGATCCAAGGGCTACCACAAGATATCATATTGATAATATTAAAATTAGTGGGGATTGATTAGTAGTTTGTGTTTTCAGACCCAAATGGTTTTTGAAGCCATTTGGGTCTTTTCTTTTCTAAGATGTAACCATCCCAATATGTGGGATACCATCCTCTAGATACGCCTCGCCTACTTGATTAAAACCATGGGTTTCGTAGAACTTTTTTAAATAGGTCTGAGCAGATATTTTGATATCTGTAGTTTGGTAGTTTTTTACTATGGCGTTTATACTTTCTTTAATAAGATCATGACCGTAGCCAAATTGTCGCTGATCTTTTGAAACTACGACCCTGCCAATACTCGCTTTTTCAAAATAGTCACCAGCATTAAAAATTCTGGTATATGCTACAACCTCATCGTTTTTATAGCCTATTACATGTAGTGCTTTTTGATCCTTATTATCAATATCTTGATAGACACAGTCTTGTTCAACTACAAAAACTTCTGCGCGTAAGCGCAAAATTTTATACAGCTCTGCCGTAGCAAGTTCGTTAAACCCTTTAACTTCAAATTTGATTCCCATATTTTTAATCTTGCACTATAATGTCCTTACTATCTTTATTATCATACTCAGGCTGGAGAGTAACATGATTAATTTTAAACTTTTCGTAAAGTATATCTTCAATAGTATTAAGAATTACACCAAACTCTGAAACCTGAATGTCACTCTCAAAATCGATATGTGCTTCTAGATGTGTTTCTTCTTCATTAAGTTGCCAAACATGAACATGATGAATGCTTTTTACTTTGGGCAATGCATCTACTACACTTACAATTTCTTTTACTTCAATAGTTTCTGGCGTATACAACATTAACACCTTGAATGATTTTTTTAATAAATCATATCCTACAATAATAAGATATATTGCTATCGCGAATGTTAATACGCTATCTACCCAGAATATCTTATAAAAATGCATTAGTACCCCCCCTATTAATACAGCTACTGATGCCATTAAATCTGTAATAAGATGCAAATATGCAGATCGCATATTCATATTTACTTGGCTATCTCTATGCAGTAATAACACACTTAATCCATTTCCCAAAATTGCAATACCAGAGAGTATAATCACAATACCTGCGCTAATTTTTTGCGGGTTCTGTAGCCGTTCTACTGCTTCAAAAACAAGAATTATCGCAATAATCATGAGTGTTGCAGCATTTATAAATGCCGCCATAATTTCTGCTCTTTTAAAACCAAAAGTCCTTTTTATAGATGCCTCTCTTTTTGCCAGTCGATTCGCGAAGTAACTTACTATCAAAGAAATTACATCACTAAAATTATGAAGTGCATCTGATAAAAGCGATAAACTACCAGATACCAAACCACCTATTACCTGGGCAATGGTAATACCAATGTTTAAAAGTATAGAAAATAATAAATTACGCCCAGTAAGTTTTTGATGTGAATGTGAGTGATTATGGACGTGATCTTTTGACATATAATTAAATACACATTGGTATTTTATTAATTCTATTTTGATGTCTTCCCCCTTCAAATTGCGTAGCAAGAAAAGTTTTTACCATTTCTAGTGCTTGAGGTGATGATGTAAATCTAGCAGGAATACATATAATATTGGCGTTATTATGTAATCTTGTAAGTTCTGTTATCTCTTTGGTCCAACAAAGTCCAGCACGAACATTTTTATATTTATTAGCGGTCATTGCAACTCCGTTTCCACTACCACAGATTAAAATTCCAAAATCTACTTTTTCAGCGTCTACGTCTTTGGCTACCGGGTGCACAAAATCTGGATAATCTACACTACTTTCCTCATTAGTACCATAGTTGTTAATTTCTATTCCTTCAGATTTTAAATATTCGACAATTGCGAACTTATATTCAGTTCCCGCGTGATCATTTCCGATAGCAATTTTCATTTTTATATACGTTTTGTTCTTTAAACAAAGATAAATTAATCTAAAAAAGTAATGTCCAAAAAATCAATTATTTAACCTAATGTTACGGCAATGTTAATAACTCCTGACCTACTTTTAACATTGTATGTGTATAAATAGTTCTTAAAATTCAGGAAGTTTTTTTGGTGGTTTAAATTTTTATTAGAATACAGATAGTTTTGAATGAAATCAAAATTTTAAACCATCTTTTTTTGGATGACTTTTCAGACAATAAGCAGTTGTTATAAACTACGGTTTTACCGTAAAAATATTAATATTTTAATGTGTTTATTATCTATTAACAACTGTTAATTAAATTTTACTTTAAGAACGTTTTCAGCTAATTAACATATTAATATCCTGTTCATATGTTGCTGAAAATTTGACCTAACTTAAAAAACAAATAATATCTCAAAAAGTTATACCGCTATCCACACTACATTATAATCATCATATTTAATTTTAAATTTTAAAAAAGAAAAATGATATATTAAATATATGTTGAAAACAATAAATTAATTGAATAGAAAATGTAGAATAATTTATACAATTCTAAGATGAGAATTTGTGTTTAGATCATTTATTATTTGAAGTACTTTTTGCTTATCTTTTAAATGAACTTTTAAATTAATACCGCCTAAAGCGTTAGAGTAAAAAGGGAAAACACCAATCATAGTTTCGTTTTCAAAGAAATAAGAAATAGCTTCTTTATCTAAAAGAAGCTTTAATACGGCATACTCATGTGGATATGTGTATGTTTTTACAGTAACAAAATCTTTCATTTAATAATTGCCTATGAAGTAGTTTATCTAAATATACGAAATAAGCTATAACAATGAAATTGATTCTTTTATGAAAGAAAGAATACTCTAATTTATCTGTGTGACTTCTAGATCCAGTTTCTTAGAACTTGGTATGTCTGATTCCTGATGGGTCTCTTGTTTTTGATCTATTGTGTTACTTATGTATACAGTAAAAGAATACACGCCTAATAAAAATATTAGTACGAAGAAAAGTATGATTTTGTGTATTTTTTTTATTCTGCCCATATCTATTGTTACAGTAAACGTAGTAATAGTAATTCTAGTGTATTAAAATTAAGTAAATTTTAAGAAAAAAGGATAAGTTTGTTAATATTTTTTAATTGTAATCCTCTGATTTACAGATAATGCATTTTACACACCTTAAACAGTTATACTTTTTTAGGATTACTAAAATTTAAACTTAAAATTACTGATGTTAAAAGATAAGCTGTACTTTTATCAGATATAAAACAATTGATATTAATGAAAAGAAAGAGTAAAGGAAGAAAAAAATCTCCCAAAATAGAAAATATCACTCAAGGAATACTCAAAATATTAAAATCCGAACCCAATACAAGTTTTAATTATAAACAAATAGCTGCAAAATTTGAAGTTAATGATGCAAGTAGTAGAAACCAGATTATTAAGAAATTATCACAACTAGCGGCAAAGAAACAAATAGAGGAAGTTGATAGAGGTAAGTTTAAAATAGTTGCAAATATAAATACATATACAGGTATTTTAGAGATTACGTCAAAAGGAACTGGATATGTTATTGTAACCGATTTGGAAGATGATATTTTTGTTCCAAATAACAATCTAAATAAGGCATTGAATGGAGATGAAGTAGAGGTATATGTTTATCGCAGAAGACGTAGAGGAAAAAGCGAAGGAGAAATTACTAGGATTATATCACGCAAAAGAACAGAATTTGTGGGTGTTATAGAAATCCAGAAAAATTATGCTTTTGTAAATATGCAGGATCCTAAAATGTATACCGATATATTTATTCCTAAAAACAAAATTGGTGATGCACAAGATGGAGATAAAGTGTTGGTTAGACTTGAAGATTGGCCAGAAAGAGCAGATTCTCCATTTGGTAAAATAATCAATGTTTTAGGTAAACCAGGAGAACATGATACAGAGATTCATTCGATCCTTGCACAATACGGTTTACCTTATGAATTCCCAGCTGAAGTTGAAGCATATGCTAATAAATTAGATACCAGTATACAGGAACCAGAAATTAAAAAGCGTAGAGATATGCGAAAGGTTCTAACATTTACAATTGATCCAAAAGATGCAAAAGATTTTGATGATGCACTATCTTTTCAAGTACTTGAAAATGGTAATTATGAAATAGGAATTCATATTGCAGATGTATCTCATTATGTAAAACCAGGAACGATACTTGATGATGAAGCTTATGAAAGAGCAACATCGGTTTACCTTGTGGATAGAGTAGTACCTATGCTTCCAGAAGTATTATCAAATAATGCTTGTTCACTTCGACCAAATGAGGAAAAATATACGTTTTCAGCTGTATTTGAATTAAATAATAAAGCCGAAATTAAAAATCAATGGTTTGGTAGAACAGTAACATATTCAGATGCTCGTTTTGCATATGAAGAAGCACAACATATCATTGAAACCAAAGGAAATGAAATCCCTGCAGAGATTTCTCTTACAGGTAAAGCGTATAAAGCTGATCAAAAGATAGCAGATGCTACTCTAAAATTAGATGAATTAGCTAAGATTATGCGCAGTAGAAGAATGAGAGAAGGAGCTATTTCTTTTGATAAAGTAGAAGTAAAATTTAGTTTAAACGAAAGTAATGAGCCAGTAGGAGTGTTTTTTAAGACTTCTAAGGATGCAAATAAACTTATTGAGGAGTTCATGCTGCTTGCTAATAAAAAAGTAGCAGAATTCATCGGAAAACAAAATCCTAAAAAAACATTCATCTATAGAGTGCATGATGAACCAAATGACGAAAAACTAGCTGCATTACAAAACATCATAGGTAGATTTGGATATAAACTTGACCTTAGAGATCGTAAGACTACAACCAATTCATTAAATGGATTACTTAAAGATGTACAAGGTAAGAAAGAACAGAATTTGGTGGATACCCTTGCTATACGTAGTATGAGTAAAGCCGAATATACTACTCATAATATTGGTCATTATGGATTAGCATTTGATCATTATTCTCATTTTACCTCCCCTATTAGGAGATATCCAGATGTTATGGCACACCGTTTGCTGCAACATTATTTGGATAATGGTAAATCTGCCTCAGAAGAAGAATATGAAGAAAAATGTAACCATAGCAGTAGCATGGAGAATCTAGCAGCTAGCGCAGAAAGAGATTCTATTAAGTTTATGCAAATCAAATTCATGAAGGACCATGAAGATGAACAATTTTTAGGAGTAATATCTGGGGTTACAGAATGGGGAATTTATGTAGAGATTATAAGCAATAAGTGTGAAGGCATGGTGCGTCTTAAGGATATTAGTGATGACCATTATGTTTTTGATCAGGAAGAATATGCAGTAGTAGGTCAAAATTCGAAAAAGACGTATCAATTAGGTGATGAAGTAATTGTAAAAGTTAAAAATGCAGATCTTGTAAAAAGACACTTAGATTTTACCTTGTTAGGAAGTAAGGAAGAAATGTAATTATTCCATTTAAGTGTCGTTCATTATAAGGTACAACAGAATATAAATCTTAAAATTAGGGCGATGAAAAAAATGGTATTTCTTTTTTTTGTGTGTATAACAACACTAGGACAAGCACAAGATGTTATTACTAAAAATGTTAGTGATTTTAATGAGTTAAAAGTATTTAATAAGATACAAGTAACATTAATTCAAGGTGACGAGAATAAAGTAGAGATTACAGGAATTAAAAGAAGAGAGGTAAATGTAAGAGAGAATAATGGTCTTCTTAAAATAAGTATGGATTTGGATAATATTTGGGATAATAACAATACAAAAGTAGTAGTGTATTATACTGAAATTAGCAAAATTGATGCAAATGAAGGTTCTAGGGTCGAAGCTGAAGATATTATTAAAGGAAAATCTTTAGACATTAGAGTTCAGGAAGGAGCAAGTATAGTTGCAAAGATAGAAGCAGAACATTTATATAGTAAAGCAATTACTGGTGGTGAAATTGAGTTAAAAGGCAAAGTAAAAGAACAGGAGGTAATTGTTAATTCTGGAGGCCAATATTATGCTAGTAATCTGCAAACAAAGGATACTCAAGTCAGAATTAGTGCTGGTGGAACTGCTGAAGTTAATGCTAAAAACTATATTAAAGCCAATACAAATGCCGGTGGAACGATAAGAATTTTTGGAAATCCAAAAGAAATGGATACCCAAAAACTTTTAGGTGGAAAAATTATTGAAGTAAACTAAGTAGTTTTTTTAACTTTGTAAGAAAGACTCGCAAATCACATGCTTCAAGATGCTCAAGCTGCTATACCCTTAGGTTTTCTATTAGCCTTTCTAATTGGACCTGTATTTTTTGTATTGTTAGAAACAGCGGCAATAAAAGGATTTAGAGCAGCACTAGCTGTTGATCTAGGTGTTATTTTTGCGGATATAGTATTCATCTTTATTGCATATTTCAGTACTAATCAGATTTTAGAAAAAATAAAAGACGATCCTGCGTTATTTATTTTTGGAGGCATGCTTTTAGCCACTTACGGGGCTATTTCATTTATTCAGGAGCGAAAGAACTATAACAAACTTCGAGATACTTCTGTAGAAATTATCAATAAACATAATTATGCGATGCTCTTTGTAAAGGGATTTTTGCTAAACTTTATAAACATTGGGGTATTAGGTTTTTGGCTAAGTATTGTTATTGTGATAGGACCACAATTAGATATGAACACCAATAGAATCGTATACTTTTTTAGTGTTGTTTTAGGTACCTATCTCTTTGTAGACATCTTTAAAATGTTATTGGCTAAAAGGCTTAAAAGAAAATTAACTCCAAAAAGAACATACATCATCAAAAGAATAATAAGTATTATGATGGCTGTGTTTGGTGTTTTTTTGATTCTTAAAGGAGTAATACCTGATACTATGGAAAAAAAGATTCAGGATAGGATAGAAAAGATAAAGCCAGAATCAAGATTTAAATAAAAAAATCCTGTAAGAAATTACAGGATTTTTTTGAGGTGTCGAGCGGATTCGAACCGCTGTAGATGGTGTTGCAGACCACTGCCTAGCCACTCGGCCACGACACCGGATTTTTGGTTGGTTGGCAAATGTAAAAAAATTTTATCATTTATGAAGTAATGATTTTACATTTAAACCAGATTCTATAGTATTAATAGTACAAAGTTAACGTTTTTTAATTCGAGTTATCGTTACCATTTCTACATTTCCACCAATAGGTGGGTTTATTTTTGAAACATCAACACTAGCTTTATGCACCAAAGGTAGCTCATCTAGTATTCTTTTTAAAATACGTTCTGCTGCATGTTCTAATAATTTAGAGCGAATAGCCATTTCTTCCTTTACAATAAGATTAAGATGAACGTAATCAACTGTATCTGCTAAACGATCAGATAGTGCAGAGCTAGATAAATCAGCTTTAATTTTAAGATCTACTCTATAATCTGAGCCTATTTTTTTTTCTTCAACAAGGCATCCATGATAGGCATAAACCTTAATGTTTTTCAGCTTAATAAGTCCCACAGAATTTTTTGGTAAAGGTAAAATAATCTTTGTTAATACAATACGGGAGAACCCCCCTTTTTTTAATAGCTATAAAAAGAATTATGGATTGCTTTGCAAGATTAGAAATTTAGTAGTTTTGTACCAGATTTTAATTATGATGACAGAAGAAAAGAAATCGCTCAATTTTATTGAGCATATCATAGAGGAAGACTTAACAAATGGAATGAATCCTAATCATTTACGTTTTCGTTTTCCGCCAGAACCTAATGGATATTTACACATTGGGCATACCAAAGCAATTGGTATTAGTTTTGGTCTTGGTCTTAGATACAATGCACCAGTAAACCTTCGTTTTGATGATACTAATCCAGCCAAAGAAGAGCAGGAATATGTAGATGCTATCAAAGAAGATATTTCTTGGTTAGGATATGAGTGGGATCAGGAATGTTATTCTTCTGATTATTTTCAGCAACTATACGATTGGACTGTACAATTAATCAAGGATGGAAAAGCCTATGTAGATTCACAATCTGCCGAAACGATTGCAGAACAAAAAGGAACAACTACAGAGCCAGGAACTAATAGCCCATATAGGGATCGTTCTGTTGAAGAGAATCTTGAGCTATTTCAGAAGATGAAAGATGGCAAATTTGATGAAGGAAAACACGTAGTTCGTGCCAAAATAGATATGGCAGATCCTAATATGTTAATGCGTGACCCTTTGATGTATAGAATTTTAAAGAAATCACATCACAGAACAGGAGATGATTGGTGTATTTATCCAATGTATGATTGGACACATGGCGAGAGCGATTATATAGAAAGCATATCTCATTCTCTATGCTCTCTAGAGTTTAAACCTCATAGAAAGCTGTATGATTGGTTTTTGGATCAAGTATATGATAAAAATATCAGACCAAAACAAAGAGAATTTGCACGCCTTAACCTAAGTTATACTATCATGAGTAAACGCAAGTTACTCAAGTTAGTTCAAGAAGGAATTGTATCGGGGTGGGACGACCCAAGAATGCCAACTATTTCTGGATTAAGAAGACGGGGATATACTCCTGCATCAATACGCAAATTTGTTGAAACCGTAGGGGTAGCTAAACGTGAAAATGTAATAGATGTATCTTTATTAGAATTTTGCGTACGCGAGGATCTTAACAAAACTGCGTCTAGAGTTATGGGTGTTTTGGACCCTATTAAACTTGTGATTACAAACTACCCAGAAGGAGAGGAAGAGTGGTTAGCTGCAGAAAATAATCCTGAGGATGATACCGCTGGATCAAGAGAGATACCTTTTTCTGGTGAATTATACATCGAAAGAGAAGACTTTAAAGAAGAAGCGGGAAGAAAGTTCTTTAGGTTAACTATAGGCAAGGAGGTACGTCTTAAAAATGCATATATCATCAAAGGAGAAAGTGTTGTAAAGGACAATGATGGAAATATTACTGAAATTCACTGTACATACGATCCTAAAAGTAAGTCGGGTAGTGGTACAGAAGAATCAAAGCGTAACGTAAAAGGTACTTTGCATTGGGTATCAATAAAACATGCGATTCCAGCAGAAGTAAGGATTTATGATCGGCTATTTAATGACGAAGCTCCTGATGGGCATAAGGAAAAAGACTTCATGGATTTTATAAACCCTAATTCTCTTAAGGTAATTACGGGATATGTTGAGCCAAGCCTTACAAATACGAAACAATTAGATCAATTTCAGTTTCAAAGACTTGGATATTTTAATGTAGATATCGATAGTAAGCCTGAAGCATTGGTATTTAATAAAACTGTTGGTTTACGTGACACATGGGCCAAAGTTAAGCCTGTTACGAAGCAGCAAAATGCACCTAAACAACCACAAAATAGGTCAAATGAGGCATCTCCTATCGACGAAATAAAAAGAGCGGGAAAGAAGTATACTAATTTGCCTGATGAGAAAAGAGAAGCTTTAAAAAAGAAAATTCAGGAAGCTGCAAAGAATGTTGCCATTGACGAGCTGGAACCATTGTATGGTACAGCAGTTAAAAAGGCGGGAACACGCATAGCTACAATGATAGCATTAGATGTTATTCTTGAAAGTAATAGTTTAGAACCAAATCAATTAGCAAAAGATTTTATTGCAATTGGTTTAGAAGATAAGAATGAATTACTACAAACAGAAGCTAAGAAGATTGCTTCAAAATATAGTGTATAAAAAGGAAGCCCCAAAGACATTCAATTCTTTGGGGCTTATCTTTATTAGTTATCCGCTATGTGTTCATCCATAGGAATTTCAATTTCTGTGTCAAACTTCCGAAATAATTTCTTGGTTTCAGGATCATCCAAAAGTTTATTAGATTCAACAAAATACCAGTGGGATTTCTTTTTATCATAGAAACCAAATAATGAACTTTTTAACGTAACAGATCTCCCGTCAAAGTCCATTTCTATGGTATTTTTTACTAAACAACGGTATTCTTTGTTTTCCTTCCTAACATCTACTACTTCATCAACTTTAGAACTAAGTATCTTTATTTTTTGAGCATCCATTGTTCTAAAAATTTCATCCATTGTTTCCATAAGTTGCTTTTCTCCATATTCTTTGTAAATTTTAGGATGGGTGTGCTTTATTATGGTACTTAGATTTCTATCTATTGAAGCTTGAGATGTAGCTTGTGCATCTCTAAGTGCAAATTTTTTGAGCGTGTCTAAGTTTTGAGAAAAAATACTTCCCGAAACAAAGAGTAAAATAAATAAGTAATTTTTCATGGGGATAATTTTATGTAAATATAATTATTTTTTTGACTATAAGAGTTTCTTATTTGTTTTAATAAACTATCAGATTTTTTTATAACAAACGACTTTATATAAAACGTTTTAAAGAGAAAAAAATTTCATTCAATACAGTTTAATGTTGGTAATGTAAAAAATGCATGAAAACGCTTTAGATTTGGATTATTGTAAAAACATCGTTTTTTACAATAAAAAGTATTAAAGAATATTAAAAAAGGACCCGGTCACATTTTATGACCGGGTCCTATAAAAATTAAATAGAATTTCTTATTTATTTGCACCTGGTTTTTTGCCAAGACCCTTTTTGGCATTTTCTTTTTTCATTTCTTCACCAATCATATTAGAGGCAGTAAATGATGCAATCATATTATTTAACATATCACTACCGGCTTGAGGAGAATTAGGAAGTAAAATTAAATTAGTATTAGTTTCTTCACCAATTGACTGTAGGGTATCATAGTGTTGTGTAACTACAATAAGTGCTGACGCTTCTTGAGAGTTTATGCCAACATTATTTAGGACATCTACACTTTCTTCAAGACCTCTAGCTATTTCTCTACGTTGATCTGCAATACCTTGACCTTGTAACCTTTTACTCTCTGCTTCTGCACGTGCCTTTGCCACAATTTTAATACGTTCAGCTTCTGCCTCATATTCTGCAGCTACTTTTTCACGTTCTGCAGCATTAATACGGTTCATTGCTTCTTTTACCTGCATATCTGGATCAATATCAGTTACAAGGGTTTTTATGATATCGTAACCATAGTTCACCATAGCTTCATTAAGTTCTTGCTTCACGGCTATAGCAATATCATCCTTACGTTCAAAAACATCATCTAATTTCATTTTAGGAACCTCGGCACGTACTACATCAAATACATATGAGGTAATTTGATCATGAGGGTTTTCTAGTTTGTAAAAAGCATCATATACTTTTTCCTTGATAACCTGAAATTGTACAGAAATCTTTAAGCGAACAAAAACATCATCTTTTGTTTTGGTCTCTACAAGTACATCTAGTTGTTGGATTTTAAGATTGATTCGTCCTGCAATACGATCAAAAACAGGAATCTTAAAATGTAACCCAGAGTTTCTTATGCTTAAAAATTTACCAAAGCGCTCCACTATTGCAGAGGTTTGTTGTTTTACGGTAAATATTCCTGATATAAGGATTATGAAACCGAAAATTATGACTGGAATTAAAAATAGACCCATTATTTTTATGTTTAAAAGTTATTAGTTATTTAGAAATGAAAGTAATAATAAATTGTAAAAGACGGTTTGTTATCTGGAAATAGTTATCATTGCAGTTGACGTACCTGAACTACTTGAAGATCCAAAGGCTACAGATACAACTTCCCAACCTTCTTTAGATACTCTATTTAGTGTATCTTCTACTTCTTTTCTCAGTTTTTCTGTAGACCACATATTTGATTTTTTTAATACTTTATATTCTTTTGTCATAGTGTTGATGTTTATTGTGCTATTATAATATCAGTATACGATATTATAAAAATGTTACAATAAGCAGTTTATTAATGATAGGACGGTTGTAACCGCTGCTAACACGTTCACGTATAATTATTTTCTATATATTTGCCGATTAATTTTTTAATCAATCAATTATGAAGAAATTTATTTTTAAACTTATAGTAGTGTTATCACCACTACTATTTACAAACTGTGCATCTACGCTTAATTCGAAAATGCAAAAAGTTACCGTTACAACAACTTCAGATAACTGTAAGGTCTATGTAAATGATAAATTACAGGGAGAAGGTAGAGTGGTGACTACTAAAATGGAAAGAAATCAAAGCGTAAAACAAATTAAAGTAGAAAGAGAAGGATATAAAACGGTATATTCTACACATTATCAAGATAGGAAATCTCCTCTTTATATTATGTCTTGGGTGCCTTTTGGAATACTTTTTTACCCACCTTTTTTGGACCTTGGACCTAAAAGTTATGATTATGCCAGAAAGCTTAGTATAGAAGAAAAACCTATAGAAATATTGTCAAGAACTGATGACATGAAGTATTTGTTTCTTAAAAATACGGCATTTGATGTAGAAAAGGAGGACCTGAAATTTAAGAGAATCAAAAAAAGAAGATACGATAAAAATAGCGACAAGTATAAATCTATTACAACATCTGACGAAGACTTAGATATTGATAATTCAATTTTTAATAGTGCTCTTAATGAAATATTATTGGCTAATAATTATTTCGATACTACAGAGACAATTTTTAAAAGCAAGATTAACTCTGCTTACATTAGTGCCAAAGTTACCGAAATTAGTTTTGAGGAAGTATATGAGTATGCCGCACGATCAACAAAAGGTTTTGTAGTTGGTAAATCGAAGATTGAGTGGGAGATATTTGATTTATACGATCAGTCAATGTATAAGACAGAAGTTGAATCTAAATCTGGTCAATTCTCTTATAGTTTCAACAAAAAGGAATTGCTAAAAGTATGTATGGAAGATATGCTTAAGGCATCTTTCTTTAGGTTACTTAGTAATGATGATGTAAAAGGTATATTAGAATTAGGCACTGATAAAGAAGAAAAACTTGATTTAATAACTCTTGATTTCAAAGACACAAACAAATCTCTAGAAGAAGCTATAAGTGCTACAGTAACTATAAAAGTTGATAAAGGGCACGGAAGCGGATGTGTAATTAGCAAAGATGGGTATATTCTTACTAATTTTCATGTAGTATCTGGAGATAATAAAAAGATTGAGATAATTACGCAGGATGGTGAAAAGCTAGAAGGAAAAATCATTAGAAAAAATGTAGCAATAGATCTAGCACTGATTAAGGTAGAAAAATCTTTTGACAAGGTTTACAAGTTACCATCTGCAAAGAATTATTCTATCGGGGAAGATGTATATGCAATAGGCACTCCTAGTAATATAGATCTAGGCCAAACACTTAGTAAGGGTATAGTTTCTGGTTTAAGAACTCCTAAAGAAGGATCTAGGTATATTCAAACCGATGCTAGTATTAACCCAGGTAACAGTGGTGGAGCCTTAGTAAATAAAAAAGGTGAGCTTGTAGGTGTTGTTAATGCAAAAGTATTTGGTTTTGGAGTAGAAGGATTAGCATTTGCAATTCCGGCTGCCGATGTACAGAAATTTCTTTTCCTTACATATTAAGAATATTTAGAAACTAATTTAAAACCCCCTTAATATTCGTTAAGGGGGTTTTTGTTTGAATGTTATTAGTAATTCTTATAGAATACTAGTTCATTTCAATTGCGTTTTCAATTCTTCGGATAGTTTCCTTTTTACCAATAACCTCTGCTATGTCAAATAAATCTGGCCCCTGAAGAGAACCAACCAATGCAATACGTAGGGGCATCATGACTTTACCAAATCCTATTTCCTTTCCTGTTATCCACCCCTTTACGATACCTGAAATACTATTGGCAGAAAAATCTGTAATGTCATTTAGTATTCTGGTTAACTCATACATTAGATTTGATGTGTTTTCTTTCCAGGCTTTTTTGGTAGCCTTTTCATCATATTCACTAGGAGACATGAAGAAAAAATGACTTAAATCCCAAAGGTCCTTTGTAAAAGTCGCCCTTTCCTTTACCGTCTCAATTATTTTTTCTACATCTAAATTTGTAGAGATATTTTTATCAGATAATATAGTTTTAAAAGCTGTAGACAACTCTTTGCTTTCTAGTTTTTGAATATGTTGTTGCTGAAACCATTTTGTTTTTTCGGGATCAAATTTGGCACCTGCTTTGTTCACTCGTTTTAAATCGAATTCTTCAATTAACTCCTCTAGTGAAAATAATTCTTGTTCTGTTCCGGGATTCCAACCTAAAAAAGCAAGCATGTTAATAACAGCTTCAGGGAGATATCCATCTTCTCGGTATCCCGAAGATATTTCTTGACTTTTTGGATCTTTCCATTGTAAAGGAAATACAGGAAATCCCATTTTATCACCATCACGCTTACTAAGTTTACCTTTGCCAACTGGTTTTAGAATTAATGGTAAATGAGCAAATTTTGGAGCTTCCCAACCTAGACAGCGGTACAAAAGCACGTGCAGCGCCAAGGATGGTAGCCACTCTTCTCCACGAATTACATGTGTTATTTTCATTAAGTAATCATCAACAATATTAGCTAGGTGATAGGTAGGCATACCATCACTTTTGAATAGTATTTTATCGTCAAGAATATTAGTGTCAATTTTTATATCACCTCGTATTTCATCAACAAGGTGTAATGTCTCATCTTGGGGAGATTTAAATCGTATTACATATGATTCATCCGCTGCTAGTTTATCGTTAACCTCTTTTTCAGATAAGGATAATGAATTATCGAGTTTTTCTCGATTATGCCAGTTATAGATAAATGTTTTTCCTTTTGCCTCGTGATCTTTACGATGTGCGTCCAGAGATTCTAAAGAGTCAAAAGCATAATAAGCAAACCCATCTTTGATTAATTGATCGGCATATTGCTTATATAGATGTTTACGTTCACTTTGACGATATGGACCAAAACCACCATCTTTTCCTGGTCCTTCATCAAAAGGAATATTACACCAGTCCAAGGCTTCTGTAATATAGTCTTCTGCTCCTTCAACGAACCTGTTTTGATCGGTATCTTCTATTCTAAGAATAAAAGTTCCGTTATTTTTTTTAGCAAAAAGATAATTAAACAATGCGGTTCGTACTCCTCCTATATGCAAGGGTCCGGTCGGACTAGGCGCAAAGCGTACCCTAATGTTTTTTGTCATGATTGTGTTTTTTAAACTTTAGAAAGTTTTTACAAATTAGCGACAAAGATACGATCTTAAATATCCTATTAAAATGAAATTTGATGTATACCATGTTATTTCATTTCAAGCCTTGGTTGAATCTTTCATTTCACGTGGAACATGTTTAAACGAAAGTGGTGGGAAAAGTAACAAAACCAAAGGCATATATGGGTGTAAGATATGTGAACACGTACTGTAATTAAAGTCCAATTATTGTCATTAAAGGAATTTTGTATGCGCAAATATATTTTAAGTCTTTCATAACAGACTAAAACGTAATGAGTTGAATTATCATAAATATAACAATTCTATTGAAAATAAAGTTGTAGTTTTAAAGGTTAATGAAAAAGCAAGGTATATAATATGGATAGTTTTCAGTTCATAAAAAAGAAATTAGAAGGGTTTATAAGGAAGTATTATCTCAACGAATTGATAAAAGGTATCATTCTTTTTTTTGCAATTGGGGTGCTGTATTTTTTTATCACATTGTTGGTAGAGAATTTTTTATGGCTTAATCCTACAGGGAGAACTATTCTATTTTGGTTATTTATAGCTGTAGAGGCAACACTTTTTGCTAGGTTTATTATCATCCCGTTGTCCAAATTGTTTCGATTAACTAAAGGGATTGATTACAAGAAAGCGTCTGGGGTTATCGGAAATCATTTTCCAGAAGTAAGTGATAGGCTTTTAAATCTTTTGCAGCTTAATGAAAGTAGCACCTCTTCAGCCTTACTATTGGCAAGCATAGAGCAGAAATCAAGACAGTTGAGCCCAATTCCGTTTAAATTGGCTATAAACCTGAAAAACAATGTTAGTTATTTAAAATATGCTGCGATTCCGGTGGTAATATTTATTGTATTGGCTGTTTTTAATAAAACATATTGGATTTCAGATAGTTATACAAGAGTAATTAATTATGGAACTGCCTATGAGGCACCGGCACCGTTTCAGTTTTTTATAGTGAATGATAAGTTAAAGGCGTTCGAAAACACAGATTATTTATTGAAGGTAAAGGCAACTGGAGATATTATTCCTGAAAATGCTACAATTACTTATAATGATGAAGTGTATTTTTTAAGAAACATGGGTGTTGGCGAGTTCGAATATACATTTATACAACCAAAGGAATCAGTTGAGTTTTTTATTAGTGCTAATAATATTAGCACAACTCCCAAGGTTTTGTCTGTGGTTCCTGTGCCTGCTTTGTTAAATTTTGACATGAAACTGGATTATCCTAGTTATACAAAAAAGAGGGATGAAGTTTTAAAAAGTTCTGGGAATGCAACAATTCCAGAGGGTACAAAAGTTAGTTGGCTGGTGCATACCAGAAATACAGATAAGGTGGAAATAAAGACAAAAGACACCGTTGTACGACTGGTGAAAAGTGATGAAACTTTTTCTTATAAAAAATCAGTGTATGCTAATATGGATTATGAAATTTCAACCTCTAATGCTAACATTGATGGTTATGATAATTTGTCTTTTAATCTTAATGTCGTCAAGGATCAATACCCAGAAATTAATCTTAAATCTGAAAAAGATACAATTGATAATCAAACCTTGTATTTCTTTGGACGCATAAGTGATGATTATGGATTAAGTAAACTTAGGTTGGTGTATTATGATCGAAATAATTCTTTAGATAGAAAGTACGAAAATATCGCTATTGTAAAATCTAACTTTGATGAATTTATATATGCTTTTCCTGCGGATCTGGATTTACAAACGGGAGTAGATTATGAATTTTATTTTGAGGTTTTTGATAATGACGCTGTACATAATTATAAAAGTTCAAAGAGTCCCGTTTTTAATTTCAGTAAACTTACCTTAAAAGAAATCGAAGACAAACTTCTCCAGAAGCAAAACGAGGCGATATCGGGGCTAAACAAATCTTTAGATAAATTTAAAAAACAAGATGAAGAATTAAAAAGTTTAAGCAGGCTGCAGAAAGAGAAGAAACGTTTAGATTTTAATGACAAGAAAAAACTAGATGATTTTCTGAAACGACAAAAACAGCAGGAAAAAATGATGCAGGATTTTTCTAAAAAGCTAAAGGATAATTTAGATCAACTTGAAGATAAGAAGAAAGAAGAACCTTTTAAGGATGCATTAAAAGAAAGGCTAGAAAGAAATGAAGAACGCTTAAAAAAGAATGAGAAACTTCTAGAAGAAATAGAACGTTTGTCAGATAAAATTCAGAAAGAGGAGTTGACAGAAAAGCTTGAAGAACTAGCTAAGGAAAACAAAAACTTGAATAAAAATCTTGAACAGTTATTGGAGCTAACAAAGAGGTATTATATTATTGAGAAACATGAGAAGTTAGCCAATAAACTTATGGAGATTTCTGAAAAACAAGAAGAGTTATCTAATAAAAAGGATGAAGAAAATACTAAGGAAAAACAGGATGAATTGAATAAGAGCTTTGAAGATTTTCAAAAGGAAATGGAGGACCTTAGAAAACAAAATAAGGATTTAAAGAAGCCAATGAAATTGGATCAGAAAAAGGAAGATGAAAAGGAAGTAAAGGATGAACAAAAAAAGGCAAGTGAAAATATAGAGAAGGAAGATAAGAAGAGCGCTAAGAAGAATCAAAAAAGTGCAGCTCAAAAAATGAAACAAATGAGCCAGGGGATGACCAAACAAATGCAAATGGCAGGAGGTGAACAACAGCAGGAAGACATGCAAATGCTAAGACAGGTTTTGGATAATTTGGTGGATTTTTCTTTTGAACAAGAAAGCTTAATGGCAAGCTTCAAAAAGATAAACAAGGATAATCCTACGTATTCAGAGAAGCTTAAAAGGCAAAGTGTACTTAGAGAAAACTTCATTCATATAGACGATAGTTTATATGCACTGGCATTACGAACTCCGCAGATAACAGAAGACGTTACTCAGAAACTTACAGACATAGAGTTCAACATAGATAAATCTTTAGTAAAGCTTGCAGAAAATCAAATTGTGCAGGGAGCGGCCAATCAACAGTATACAATTACAGGAACAAATGATTTGGCATATATGCTTAGTAGAACTTTAGACCAAATGCAAAGCAGTATGTCTGCATCGGGGAAAGGAAAAAGCGGGGAGAAGGAATTTCAGCTACCAGATATTATTAAAAAACAAGAGGAGCTTGGTGAGAAAATGAAGGACGGAATGGAGAAAGGAAAGAAACCTGGAGAGAAACCAGGTAATGAAAAAGGTAAGGGTAAAGGAGAGAAAGAAGGGGGAGAAAATGAAGGAAATAAAGAAGGAGATAAGAATGGAAAAGGTGGAAACAAAAAAGGCAAAAACAAAGATGGAAATGCGCAAGGTAATGATGGGGAATCTGATCAACAACGGGAAGATTTGAATGGCGAGTTGTATGAGATTTACAAACAGCAGCAACAACTCAGAAATGCGTTAGAGGATAAAATAAAGAAATCTGGAATTGGCAATAAACTAGGAAGCGATTTGCTTAAGAGAATGGAACAAGTAGAGCAAGAGTTGTTGCAAAAAGGGTTCAATGAAAACACGTTAAGCAAGATGCTAGATCTTAAACATCAGTTATTAAAGCTAGATGAAGCAACTTTCGAACAAGGTGAAGAAGAAAAGAGGGAGAGTAACACGAATCGTTTTCAGTTTAATAACAATAATCAGGAGCAATTACAGAAAGCAAAACAATATTTTAATACTACTGAAATATTAAATAGACAAGTATTACCTTTGCGGCAAAATTATAAGCAAAAGGTACAGGAGTATTTTAATAGAGACAATGATTAATTTTTTTTACGAAACCGAAATTAAGCCTTTAGAAGAAGCAAATTTATCCAAATGGATAAGTAAGGTAGTTTTGTCTGAGAGCAAGTCTGAGGGAGAGATTAATTTTATACTTTGTGATGATGAATATCTACTAAAAATAAATCAAGATTTTCTAAACCATGATACGTATACCGATATTATAAGTTTTGATAATACTATCGGAAATCAGCTTCATGGAGACATATTTATTTCGGCCGAAAGAGTAAAAGAGAACGCCCAGCAATTTGGGGTTTCTTTTGATGAAGAGATGAGGAGAGTTGTAATTCATGGTGTATTACACTTTTGTGGATACAAGGATAAAACAGACTCAGAAGCAGAGCTTATGAGACAAAAGGAAAACGAAAAAATATCATTGTTCCACGTGGAACAATGATATTTTTGAATGTATAAATTTTATGTTCCACGTGGAACAATTGTATAGAAATTATGTTTGATAAGGAGTATGATGTAATAGTTGTTGGTGCCGGACATGCCGGAAGTGAAGCTGCGGCGTCAGCCGCAAATTTGGGGTGTAGCACATTGTTAATCACAATGAATTTGCAAAACATTGCGCAAATGAGTTGCAACCCAGCAATGGGCGGTATAGCAAAAGGACAAATAGTAAGAGAGATTGATGCACTAGGTGGGTATAGCGGAATCGTAAGTGATCGGACCGCAATACAATTTAAGATGTTGAACAAATCCAAGGGACCCGCAATGTGGAGTCCAAGAGTTCAAAGTGATCGAATGCGTTTTGCAGAAGAGTGGAGATTGCTGTTAGAGCAAACACCAAATGTTGATTTCTACCAGGAAATGGTTAGTGGCCTTGTGGTAGAAAATGGAGAAATAAAAGGAGTAAGAACTTCGCTCGGAATTGAAATAAAAGCAAAGACAGTTGTGCTTACCAACGGAACATTTTTGAATGGATTAATTCATATAGGAGAGAAACAATTTGGTGGAGGAAGAGCGGGTGAAAAAGCAGCAACAGGAATAACAGAACAGCTAATTGATTTTGGTTTTGATGCGGGCAGAATGAAAACCGGAACACCACCAAGAGTGGACGGAAGATCTTTGGATTTTTCTAAAATGGTAGAGCAACCGGGAGATGATAGTCCGGAAAAGTTTAGTTACACAAACTTAACGAAACCACTTACCAATCAGAGATCTTGTCATATGACATATACTTCGTCAGATGTTCATGATTTGCTTCGAGAAGGTTTTGATCGTTCTCCAATGTTTAATGGTAGAATCAAAAGTATAGGACCAAGATATTGCCCATCAATAGAGGATAAGATTAATCGATTTGCGGATAAAGAAAGACACCAGATTTTTGTAGAACCAGAAGGTTGGGATACGGTCGAATTTTATGTAAATGGATTCTCTACATCGTTGCCAGAAGATGTTCAATTTAGAGCGTTAAAATCTGTAGCAGGTTTTGAGAATGTAAAATTCTTTAGACCGGGATATGCAATCGAGTATGATTATTTTCCGCCAACGCAGTTAACACATACTTTAGAAACAAAGTTGGTTTCTGGTTTATTTTTCGCTGGACAAATTAACGGAACTACAGGCTATGAAGAAGCTGCTTCTCAAGGTTTGATGGCTGGGATTAATGCTGCCTTAAAAGTAAAGGAAAAGGATGCTTTTATTCTAAAAAGAAGCGAAGCTTATATAGGAGTTTTAATTGACGATTTAATAACAAAGGGAACAGAAGAACCATATCGCATGTTTACTTCTCGTGCAGAATATAGAACGCTATTAAGACAAGATAATGCAGATTTTAGATTAACACCTAAATCACATGAGATTGGTTTGGCTTCAGACGAAAGAATGAAACGTATGGAGGAGAAAGAAAAAAAATCAAGTGCTTTTGTTCAGTTTTTTAAAGACACAAGTGTTTCGCCAGAAGAAGCAAATCCTGTTTTGGAAGAAAAGAATTCTTCACTGGTAAATCAAAGCGGAAAATTGTTTAAGCTGTTTTCACGACCACAAATCACGTTAGATGATATTAAACATTTTGATAAAGTTGCGAGTTATATTCAGGAGAATGATTTAGATAAAGAAATTCTGGAACAAACAGAAATCCAGGTAAAATATTCGGGCTATATAGAAAAAGAAAAAAATAACGCAGATAAACTTAATAGATTAGAAGATTTAAAAATCCCGGAGAATTTTGATTATACAAAATTAAAATCATTGTCTTATGAAGCACGAGAAAAAATGACAAAGATAAAACCCGCTACGGTTTCTCAGGCATCAAGAATTAGTGGAGTATCACCAAGTGATATTTCTGTACTTTTGGTTTATATGGGTAGATAATGAAAAGCATGTTATTTAAACAAACAAAACCAATAAAGGTAAAGGTCCTCTCTGTTTTGATTCTGTGTTTAATTCCTTATCTGGTGTTGCGCTACGATAGTCCAATATCTCAAATAATGACAATGTTAGTAATAGGGGTTGTTTTATTGGGATATTCGGTTTCTTATGAAATTAAAAAAGGATTTGACAACTATAAACACTTTGCTATTTTCGGTGTAACAATTTGGAAGCAAAGAATTGTTTTGGATTTTCCAGATTACATTTCTGTTTTTTCAGCATCCTTTAAACAGGATAATGAATGGGGAACAGTTTCTGCTCTTGGAACACAAGCAAAAAATGATGCTATTGTTATTAGGTTATTTCATGAGAGTAAATATTTTACTTTGTTTAAAACTAATACCTATGAAATTGCATTAACCAAGGCCAAGGAATTAGGCGAACTGTTAAATGTAGAGATTCATGATGCAACCAAAGAATAGTTCCACGTGGAACAAAAAGCATTCTGGTGATGCTTTTTGCATTTAAAAAATGTTGTAAACAATTATAGTGAACGAAAAAGAAGATTACTTTAGAATTTCCAAAAGAGATCATATTCATATTTTGAGTGATCGAATTCTATTAAATTTGACAGAAGTCCTATGTATTCCTATCTCAACTTTTTTAATTACGTTTTTAATATTCGGTAATTGGTTAATTGGATTTGTTATTGGACTTTTAACAGGTGTTGGATATGTTTTATACAGATTTGGAGCTTGGATTTACTATTCGGAGACACAAATTGACGAGAAAAGCGGAAAAATGATTCGTAAGAAAAAGATACTTAATCGGACTCAAAATGTAGATTTGATAACTGATAAATTTGATCCTAGTCGATTTGAATATTCTGAATTAAATCGCAGCGGGAAAAATAAATTTCTAATGACCTATCGAACACATAAAAATCATGATCTACTAATATTAAAAAATTCAACAGACAAAAATCTGGTTGAGAGCTATATTAAAAATAAAATAAACTGTTTATAGCAAGGTGTATAGCTTATTGTGGTCGAATTCTGTTAAGGAATTCATTGCAATTTTGTTACCTTAGTGATTCATCGGAATGTTTCCTTCGGAAAATTCTGCAATAAGGCATGCATAGAACCTTATAAATAGATACGTAAAAGTTTTCTTAGATAAGAATGAATAAAGAACAAGATTTAGATGTTTTTGTAACATGTCAGGATCATAGTGTATCAGGAGAAAAATTTCAGTTACTTCATGATGCCACATATGATATGTTGATTACTTCTCCAAAACCAAGTGATAAGGATTTAGGAAAGTATTACGAGAGTGAAGATTATATTTCTCACACAGATTCAAAACGGTCATTATTCGAAAAACTATATCATACGGTCAAAGAATATTCGCTTAAGAAAAAAATTAAGTTAATTAGAAGGCTTAATAATGGGCCGGGCAAACTTTTGGATATTGGTGCAGGAACAGGTGATTTTTTGGTCGTTGCAAAAAATGCTGGATGGGATGTGTTTGGAATGGAACCAAATGACCAGGCAAAAAAGCTTGCACAACAAAAACAAATTAATTTAGAATCCACCACAGTTAATTACGAAAGTTCGACTTTTGACGTCATTACAATGTGGCATGTATTAGAGCATGTTACAAATCTTCAGGATCAGATTAAAGAGCTAAAACGACTTTTGAAGCCAGACGGTTATCTTATCGTTGCAGTGCCAAATTTTAAATCGTATGATGCAACATATTATAAATCGTATTGGGCGGCATATGATGTGCCTCGACACCTTTGGCATTTTTCGGAAAGCGCAATCCAAAAACTTTTTGGAGATCAAAATATAAAGTTAGAAAAAACACTACCAATGAGTTTTGATTCATTTTATGTTTCTCTATTATCAGAAAAATACAAAAATGGTAAAATGAATTTTATTAAGGCATTTTGGGTTGGATTGCAATCAAATCTAAAAGGAAAACGATCCGGAGAGTTTTCATCCCATATTTACATTCTTAAAAACTAATATTTCTAATTCTTACCGCTTTTCACTGCTTTTTATCATCTTTCAGGTAAAAGTGTATTGCTTTTTTATAAAAAGCCGTTAGAACGCGTTAATTTTATTGTATTTTGATAGATATTTAGAATCAAATAGTGCGGAACTATTGTTTTTTCTTATAGTTTGTTTTTTTGAGGAAATATAATGAACAACATCACTCGAACTTTGATATTTTTGCGCAGAACTAAATTTTTGAAACATGAGAAATTTTTTATGGATAGCAAGTACGGTTTTAATTCTGGCTTCTTGTAATCAACAAACTGTGAAAACAGGTTATGTAAATAACACCAAAGTTGTTTCTGATTATACAGAAATGAAAGCAGCTCAAGAAAAATGGACAAAACGTAATAATGAAGTACGAGCTGAACTTGAAGGAAAAGCACAACAATTTCAGATAGAGGTGCAAGGGTATCAAAATATCATGAAATCGATGTCTAAATCCAATAGAGAGAAAAAGGAACAAGAATTAATGGCAAAGCAGCAAGGGCTTCAAAGAGAACAACAAGCTAAAATGCAAGAAATTCAAAAAGGAAGCCAGAAGGAAATAGACTCTATAATTGGTAAAGTAAAAGACTTTATTAAAGATTATGGGAAGAAAAATGGATACACATATATATACGGTGATACCGAAGTGAGTAATATCCTTTATGGTAAAGAAGAGCTTGACATTACTGAAGAAATAATTAAGGAATTAAACGGAAAAGATAGTACGACTACAGCCAAAGAGTAACCTTACTTTTTCTAGAATAATAAATACCTCATTAGAAGCATTTCTAATGAGGTTTTTTGCTTGATAATCAGATGTTAAAAGTGAAGAGATTGGAATGAAAATTTTATTCAAAAAAGCAGGTTTTTTTGCTTAAAAAATTAATATTGATTTTACACTTAATCGAAAAAAGTTGCCTTTTTCAGTGTTTTTAAATCTCATAAAATACGTTAAAATAGAAAAATTATAGGTGTTTTTTGTTTTGATTATCCTTTTTGAAGACTAACATTAAAGGGAGATTTTAGTATTTTTAACATTACATAAAGGGTTTTTTGGACAAGCGCAACAGTTTGATTAACAAAATTTTATGTATATTATTATCTTTTTAGAAATAAAAAAGAACGGCACGAAATGGGGGCAACAAACTAAAGGTCAGAAAATTATTACAAAAAAAAATTAAATTTTAGTTTGATATAAACATTTAATTTATAATTTTATGACTTGGTAAAAAATATATTAACAATATTATTAACAAGCGCCCCAAATCGCTGAGTTGATTATAGCATATCCACCAATTAATTTAAGTGTGATATCATGAAGAAAAAACTTAACCTCATATTCCTCATTTGCGTGGTTTCACTCATAAGTTGCAGTGAGCTTATTGCACAACGTATTGTTAGTGCCCCAGAATTTGTTAATGATTTTGGAGCTTTAACTTCTGTATGTGTTGCCCCAGGAGGGCTTGTTACTGCAGAGGCGGTTTTATCCCCTGGAGATGCGCTCCCAAATGACAATGAATTTATTCTTGAACTTTCTGATGCCACAGGAAGTTTTGCTAATCCACAAGAAATAGATAGAGTAAATAGCCCTAACAATGGGTCTGATATAGAGCTGGATATTCGTTTTGAGAATGTTCAGATACCCGAAGATGCTGCTGGCGATAATTATAGAATTAGAGTTATTACATCTTCTACAGGTGTTGCAAGTGCTGAGTCTTTACCAATACCGGTTTATTTTTATAGAAACGACTTGTCTTTGAGAATAAATAATACCGAAAATGTTATTCTGTGTAATGTGGTAAACTTTGTTCGTAATATTGCGATATCTGCCACAGACATCGATGATGGTAGTAGTGTTAATCCAGATGATTTTGAGTATGAGTGGTTCAAGGGTAGATTTCCAGGAGGAACTATTATCCCAGGAGAAACAGGCTCTAGTTTAGATGTTACACAAAACGATTTAGATGCTAGCGGAGAGGCGGTATTTTATGCACAGATTAACCTAGGAGAATGTAATAGTCAGTTTTCTTCGGCCAGAACAAACAATATAACGGTTCAACTTATAGATCCAGATGATGTTTCTATCCTAGAAGGACCAGTTGCTAATTTCTGTCCTCAAGACGCCAATAAGAGGTTAACTTCAAGTATTACAGATTTTAGAAATGGGTATCAGTGGTCTAAAGATGGAGAAGAAATTGAAGGTGCCACCACGCCAATCTTGGATTTACCGGATAATAATTTCGCAGGAGAATATATTTTGAATGTTATATTTAGTGTAGACTGTTCTTTACCTTCACAACCAGTAACAGTAGTTAATGACGGGTCTACGATAACGATTCCATTAATCGATAACCTTATAATCTTACCACAAGAAACAATTACTCTAGCGGTTACTACAGATGCACCAGTAGCACCAGCGACTAGTGTTTTTCAATGGTTTAGAGATACGAGTCCACTTACAGGAACACTGCAGTTAACAGATCCAACGGTTTCTATTGATATTACGAATCCCGGTACCTATAGTATCGATATTCTTGCTGATGATTCTTGTTTAAGTATGTTAAACTCAACAACAAGTGTTTATTCACCTGTGGCTATTGGTATTGATATAGGACCTTCAGATGATTTTACTTGTGAAGACAGCACTGTTACTTTAGAAATAAAAGACATGTTTGGTTTTACCCAGGGCGGTAGTGGAGCACCTCCCCAAGTATCGCTAACAGAAAACCAACTCTCACTTTTTACTTTTGAGTGGTTCAGAGATGGCCAACCCACGGGTATTACAGATAGAACACTCGATGTCAATACAGCAGATGAAAATGCAAATTACCAACTCTTTGCAAATTTAATTACAGGGGAGTTTACAGATATCGAGTCTAATGAACTCACTCTAACAACCATACCATCTAATATAGAAATATTAGCTTCATCCACTACCTTACCGGCTAGTGGATCTGTTACTTTATCGGTACAGCAAAATCCAAACTACTCATATGAGTGGTTTAGAGTTGTTGATGGTGTAGAGGAGCCAATTACTGGCGCTTCAGGAAATGCCATTGAGGTTACAGAAGAAGGAACATATCTTGTGCGAATTTCTACAGGAATTTGTTCTGTAGATGCCATGATTACAATAGGAGATCAACCAGGTTTGTCAGAACTTATTCCTAATGTGATTACACCAGGAGGTAATAGCGCCAATAATGAATGGACATTACCTTCAATTTATTCTGAGTCAGATGTAGACGTTACCATATATAGTCAAAGAGGAGAAATAGATTTTCAAAAATCAGGAGGGTATAATGAAGACTGGCCTGTAAACTCAGCCTCTGGTGCTAGTGATGGACTATACTATTATATAATAACAAAGAGTAATTCCGTAGTCAAGAAAGGTACGATTACAGTAATGAGATAATTTATGATTAAAAGAATACTTTTTATTGCCATATGCATAATCTCCTTTAATTCTATTATTGGACAGGAAGAGGCGGCCACCAGTAATGGTGTTTTGCCTTCAGATATTCCTTTACATAACTCTATAAAATATAATCGTTTTTTATTCAATCCTACCTTTTCTTTTGTTAGAGAAAATAAGAATTCAATAAACGCATATAACAGAAACCCAAGATCAAGTTTTAGTGATAATTCACAGACCTATTTCATGAATTATTCTGCCAAATTTCAAGAAAAAATGGGAGCAGGAATAGGCTTGTTTCAGCAAAACGTTGGGATATTCAGATATTTTGGTGCAACCCTAAACTACGGATATAATGTAGAGCTTGACAGAGATATGAATTTGACTTTTGGGATGAATTTAAACTATTCTCAAAGCGCATTAAAAAGTAATCTGGATCAAGCCCAGGCAGACGATGACGTTATAAATAATTATCAAAATAGTTCTGTTTTTCTTTTACATCCTGGTATTAATTTTAATTGGGAAAGTTTTGATGTAGGAGTATCTGCAGGAAACCTAGTGGCTTATAATGTATCCTCTAGTGAATTATTAACAGATAGTATGGTGCTAACAGGACACGTTATGTACACCTCTAACCTAGACTGGAGAGAAGATAATGAAATCAGAGCTATGGGGTACGCCTCTAAGCCTGGTGAAGAAGAACTTCGTTATGGGGGTAATGTTATTTTTGAAATACCTAAATACGGATGGGCACAACTAGGATATAATAGCTACTATGGTGGAGCCATAGGTATAGGAGCTAATGTAACCCCTACTATTTCTATTGGATATACCGTAGAACCAGGTATTGGGGGTGAAGCAATCGTTGCAGAATTTGGAGCAACACATGAATTTGGTTTGGCATTTAATTTTGCTGAAGAAAAACCACGACGAGGAAGCAAATCAAAGACAAGCACACAAAAAGCATATGAAGCCAGAGATTCTGAAATTAGAAGGCTGAAAAAAGAAATATTAGAACAAAATAAGATCATAAGAGACCTTCAGGATGAGCAAGGGGATTCTCAGAGCCAGGAACAACAGGCAATGAGCGAGTTAGAAAGATCTATTGCTGAGGCTAAAGAAAAAGAGGCCAAAGCGGCGAGAGAGCTTGAATTGCAACGTGAAGAAGAAGTAAAATTACTTAACAAACAAGCAGAAGAAGAGCGTCTGGCGGCACAGAAAGAGCTTGAGCGTGAGGTGGAAGTAACCGAAGAGGAAAGATTAGCTGCTCAAAAGAAGCTTGAACGTGAAGAAGAAGAATTGCGATTAGCTTCTCAAAAGAAATTAGAGGTTGAAATGTCTCAGCAGGAATCAGAAGAAGATAAGATTGCAGCAGAAGAGGCTGCGAGAGAGGCTGAAGCTGCTCAGCAACAAGCAGAAGAAGAAATAGCAGAACAAAAGGCCGAAGAAGAGCGCTTGGCGGCTCAGAAAAAACTGGAGCTGGAAATGGCCGAACAAAGATTGGCAGATGAAGCGGCAGAAGCAGCCCGATTAGCAGAGGAACAAAGACTAGCAGCTGAAGCAGCAGAGGCAGCCCGATTAGCTGAAGAGCAGAGATTGGCGGATGAAGCAGCAGAGGCAGCCCGATTAGCTGAAGAGCAGAGATTGGCAGATGAAGCAGCAGAGGCAGCCCGATTAGCTGAAGAGCAGAGATTGGCAGATGAAGCGGCAGAGGCAGCCCGATTAGCTGAAGAGCAGAGATTGGCAGATGAAGCAGCAGAAGCAGCTCGATTAGCAGAGGAACAAAGATTAGCAGATGAAGCAGCAGAGGCAGCTCGATTAGCAGAGGAACAAAGATTAGCGGATGAAGCAGCAGAAGCAGCTCGATTAGCCGAAGCGGCAGAAGCAGCTCGATTAGCAGAGGAACAAAGATTAGCAGATGAAGCGGCAGAAGCAGCTCGATTAGCAGAGGAACAAAGATTAGCAGATGAAGCAGCAGAAGCAGCCCGATTAGCAGAGGAGCAGAGATTGGCAGATGAAGCAGCAGCAGCGGCAGAAGCAGCTCGATTGGCTGAAGAACAAAGATTAGCAGCTGCAGCGGCGGCCGCTCCACCAGAAAACAAAGAAGCATTAGACGAAATCAAGAAAGAATTAGATAATAATTCTAGAATTTCTAGTAAAATATTTGCACGTAGGGATTCATTATTAACAACTAGCTTAAATGTTGATAAAAGAGAATTTAACAAGTTACTAGAGTCTCTTGTAAACATGAATGATGATGCAAGTGATCCAAGTAGCTCTAAACGACTTTCTGCAAACAATAGGTTTGTGAAATTTGCTGATGCAACAAGACCCGAAGCACAGTTTGCAACAAAATATATACCTGGATATCCAGAAGGATACTATCTAATTGGTAATGTATTTAAGGGAGGGGCATATGCAGAAAAATTCTCAAGTACGTTGAAAGATTTAGGATTTAATAACTCTCAGATAATTGTGAATCCTGAGAATCAATTCCAATATGTTGCAATTGAAAGTTATACAGATAAAGATGAGGCTGCTCGTCAGTATTTAAGTAGTATTGATAATAAATATTATGGAGATATGTGGATACTACATATCGCTAAGAGTAGAGTAGAATCTTTCAAACGACTTTTACAAGAAACAAAACTGATAACGGATACAGTTAAAGATGACACAGTATTGACGGAAAGTTTATCCTATATCGGTGGGCATAATATTGAAAATGGCTATTACTTGATTACGAATATTTTCAAGAGAGAAAATTATTTTGAAAGAGGAATGGCGAAATTAAAAGAACAAGGTTTAGAACCTCAGTTCTTCAGAAACCCGAAAGATAATTATATATACGTTTACCTAAAGAGATATGACAGTCTTGATGAGGCAAAACAGAGTTTATTCTCTAACGTGAACAACTCATACAATGGTGATTTATATATACTAAAAATACAATAACCCCAAAAGTAGATGGCGATGATATCCAAAGAAAATGTTTTGACACTTGTTTTGAAAAAAGGAAACTACCGGCAACTAACACTAGTGCTTATAATGTTTTTGAGTACAGTTGGGATGTTTGCACAACAGGAATTTTTACCTAGGCAAAACATTAGTACCAGAGGTGACGTATTGGTAACAGGTAATGCCATATTGGGATTAATTACTAACCCTACAAATCCTGCATTAGGACCAAATGGGGCTTATAATGGTGGTGCAAGTAACGGGGGTGTTGGTTTAGAAACTGCTTATATAGATATAGATCAAGACAACAGTACATTTAGTTCTAGTAGTGCAGATTTAATCGATCCTAGTGCGCAAGGCTGTGCAGAGATTATTTATGCGGGGTTATATTGGACATCAAACTACTATCTCGCAAGAGAAGATAATGTGGATACATCAGGCTTTGGTTCAGATGATATTGATACTAGTGATGCAGAAGATTCTAATGTAATATTAAATCTTAATAATAGTATATGGGCAGGGGATTTTGCTCTTAGACCAACAGAGCTTAGTAACGATAACTCTAATGTTAAACTTAGCCCTGCGTCATCAAACCTGGTGGTAGTAACTAATGGTTGTAATATTACCAATGTTGCAGACGTAGCTGGTAACATTGCAGTTATGAATAGGTCTGACGGCTCATGTACAGATAGAGAAAAAATAGTAAACGCACAAAACGCAGGAGCTGTAGGTGTAATTATTATAAACGACAATGGTTCGGGTCAGCACCACTTGGTTACTGGATCTGGAACTACTGTGACAATTCCCTCTGCAACACTTGGTGATAATGATATATTTGGTAATAGCTTAATTGATGTTATCAATTTTGAGACCAATGTAATGAATGCTACAATCTCTACTACGGGTAATGAGCAGGAGACAGGTTTACCAACTAATGATGTGCGTATTAACGGAACAGCAGATTATAGAAATATAAAATTTGGTTTTGGAGCTCCTGGAAGTATTACCTATGTAGATGTACAACCGGATACTGCACCTCAGATTATAGATGTTAATGGTACACCAACATCTACACATGGTGGAATTATTTATGATGGTTATGCCGATACAGCATCTAATACAACTGTTCCTGGTCAAGCATCGGACAACGTTCCTTATACGTGTTATGCTGATGTAACTTCTATAGTGCAAGCCAGAGGATATGGTACTTACACTGTGGCCGATATGAAAGCTACTGTTGGTGTAACTAGTGGTGTTTCTGGTGCTGCAGGAGGATGGTCATTGGTGGTTATTTATAACGATCCTAGTCCGGCTGCTGAGAATAGGTTTATGACCATTTTTGACGGTTTTAGAGAGATACAAGGAACAAATACAAATGGAGTAGATATAGAGATTGCTGGTTTTCAAACGCTTCCTCCCAACCTTCCCGTAAATGTAAAATTTGGACTTGCCTCTCTAGAAGGGGATTTAGGAATTTCAGGAGATAGATTAGGGATTTTGGAACCTGCAGAATTAGGTAATACCCCATATGATAATAATGATTTCACAACGTTGTCCAATGGTGCCAATGGTGCTACAAACTTTTTTAATAGTTCGATTTCTATTGAAGATGCTATTACAACAACAAGACTTCCAAACTCAACAAACACATTAGGTTTTGATTTAGATTTTTGGACATTAGGAAATGCCGCAAAAGACTTATTGGCGAATAATCAATCAGAAACGGTATTTAGATTAAGGACAACACAAGATACCTATCAGGCATTTATGACCTTGTTTTCCGTAGAGGAAATAGTACCAGAACTACGGTTGTTAAAAGAAGTATATGATCCAGGTGACCTAACTACGGTGATTAATAATCAATCTGTAGAGCTTGGTGATCAATTGGTATATCGTTTACGAATAGAAAACATAGGTAATGAGGATTATAGAGATAATGTTATTATTACTGATATTTTGCCTGCAAATGTAGATCTACTATCAATAGATGGTATAGATATACAGGCAAATCCATCAGGAAACCTGGTAACCATTCCTACGATAACCTATAGTGTAACTACGGCTCCCGGAGGAGAACAAACAATAGGGTTTGAGATACCACCAAACTTATTAACACATAGTACCGATACTACCCCGGGTACAGGTGAGTTACAAATAGATTTTACAGTACAATTGGTTAGTGATTGTGCCTCATTAAGAGATGCATGTTCTAATGAAATAAATAATATTGCCAATGCAAGTTATGTAGGGGTGCTTTCAAATGAACCTGGATTTAATATTAGTAGTAGTGAACTTATTGCACCATGTGATAATACAGATGGACTGGCAACAAACTTTTTGGCTAATGTTCCTGCATGTAATAATGATGTTAGTTTTTGTGGAGGTACATTACAATTAGTTGCAGGTGCAGGATATGATCAGTATACTTGGTCCGGGCCAAATGGATTTTCTGCAGTAACTAATGTAAACTTTGTAGATGTGCCATCAGGAACGTCAGGGGTATATACAGTAGTAAAAGATGATTTAACACCAGATTCTAGTGGTGCTCTATGTATGACGCTTACAGAAGAGTTTGATGTTACAGATTTTACGACTATTGCACACCCTTTACAAGATGATGCAGCAGCAGAAGATTTTATTACTTATTTTGATTCTACCTCTGGAGGATGTAACGTACCTCTGGCAAAAATAAGCTTATGTGGGGATGATAGTTATACTGTTGAATCTGGTTTTATTACCGGAAACTTAATTAGTATCACCTGGGAAGAATTAACAAACAATACATGTTTTGATAGAGATGATAATTGCCCTGCCGTAACAGGAGGGTGTGATGCAGCTGCAAACTGGACTGATATTTCTCCAGCACCGTTAACAACAAGCCTCGAGTTTGATACAGCAGGAGAATATAGAATGATTGTAGAGTTTGATGGAGGATGTTCACAAGTATTCTATTTTGATATTAATAAGAATGATTATCAACCTGAGGTTGATATTGTTGATATGGAATGTCTTAATGATGGATCCGTGCAGGTAAACAATATCCCGGTTACTACATTACGATTTTTAATTCGTGATCAAAGTTTACCAGCGCCAACATTA
This sequence comes from uncultured Aquimarina sp., assembly GCA_947500545.1. GTDB lineage: Bacteria > Bacteroidota > Bacteroidia > Flavobacteriales > Flavobacteriaceae > Aquimarina. Next base: position 315,070 of record CANMSO010000003.1, read on the forward strand.
CCAGGAGACATAGGGTTATTTACAAATGACGATGGAAGTTTTGTTATTCCGTTTAATGTAAATCCATTTAACTTTACCGTATATGCTGTAGACACAGCTTTTCCAAATTGTGTATACAGAAGAGACGGTACAGTAAGATCATTTAATCCTGTTTTTGGACCCCCAGTGATAACAGCACCAGAGTGTACCAATAATGACAATTTAAATGGTTTAGGTAGTATTAGTATAGATGTTACCGGAGGTATCCCCCAGTATGAATATCGTATTATTGGTGGACCTAATAATATAGATATAGTAACAGGAAACGAAGCCATAAGTAATGGTGATTATACGTTTAATGACCTTGAACCTGGAACATATACATTACAAGTAGTTTCTAACCGTAATCCTGATCCAGAATGTTTTGCAGAGTTTACGGGACTTGTAGTTCCTGAAGCTCCTACGTTTACTGCAAGAGTAGACTTGATCGCTCCAGCAACATGTACAGAAGGAGCGATAGTAGAAGTAGTGGTTACAGCAGGATCTGGTGGCCCGTATGAATTTGCAGATTCTACCGGAGTGTTTAATTCACCTCTTGCTGGTGATCCTCAAGATCGTTTTAGATTTACATTACCTACAACGGCTGTACCATCAGATGTGTTTACTTTTAGAGTTAATGACGCTAGTACAGCGTTGGCGTGTATCATTAGTGCAGATATCACAGGTATAGAAGCTTATGTGCCTATAGAAATACAAAGAGTAACACCAACAGATCCGCTATGTCCTTTGGATAACGGTAGAATACGTGTAGAGCTTACAGCAGCATCTGCGGTAGCAGGCAGAACATTTACGTATGAATTATTAGATAATACAAATACGCCAATACCATCGCAAACAGACACAAATAGTCTGATTGATTTTACTTTTGCAAATGTACCGGTAGGTACTGGTTATACGGTAAGAGTAACACATAATAACACAACCGATCCTGCAGGAAGTCCAATTTGTCCTGTGGAAGACGGAACATATGATATTGAAGCACCAGATGCCGTAGAGTTTGATATTGATAGAACTCGTGATTTGAGTTGTATTACAGGTAGTGAAGATGCCCAGGTTACGATAGATAATTTTAGAGGAGGTTCTACAACAAATTATGAATATTCATTAAACCCTACGGGTACTTTTACAGCAATTACCGGATCATCTGTCGTAATTGATGTGTCAGCAGCACAGACAGGATTTACAGTATATGTTAGAGAAGTAGGTGTTACTGGTTGTGCAGTATCAAATTCTGTAGATATTCCTGCATTAGTAGAGGTTACAGATCTTACGTTTAGCACACCAGGAGCTTCAAATTGTACTACCCAAACTTTTAACGTTACAGTACAAGCAGAACCAGTTGGGCCAACGTATACATATGCAGTTACTCCTGCACCAATATCTGGTAATGCAAATACAGGAGTGTTTAGATTAAGAAGAGGAACGATTTACACATTCACTGCTACAAACACTACTAATCAATGTTTCCGCAGTGAAGCTTTTGATGAAGATACAATTCCACAGATACGGATTATAGATGCAACAGGAAATCCTGAGTCTTGTGAAGGTGAAGATGATGGAACAATTTCTTTTACAATAGAAAACAGTACTAATTTTGAGTATGAAGTAAGAGGGCCAGCCCCTTCCAATGCCCTGGTAACTGATGGTACTTCAACTACTGCCACGGTAACCATTCAAAGCCCAGCGGTATCCTTAGAACCAGGTACGTATACCATAGAAGTAACGGACACCAGTCTTACTCCGGCATCAGCCAATTGTAGTGATGATATAACAGTTGTAATAGGTGAAAAGACACCTGTTACATTTACTATAAATGATGTCGTACAGGATTGTGGAAATAACCTTAACGAAGTTTCTATAAGTAATCCAGGTGGAGGAAATGGACCAGGATATACTTATACGCTAACCCACCCTACCAATGGTACTTTTGGACCTGTAGCATCTAATGTTGTAATTAGCAATGTACCAAACGGAGGCGCAGTTCCTTACGTTGTAGAAGTTTTTGATACCGACGGATGTAGCGAAACACAAGACTTGCTTATTGAAGCGTTAACACCACTAGGTGCTACATTGACAGCTGCATCTGATGTATGTTTAGATGATAGTGCAATAAGTTTTGAAATAGACATTGATGCAACAAATACAGGTGAACCTCCTTACACATATACTGTGTCTAGAGATGGTACACAAGTTCAAGGAGCTACAACAGTTGCAGGACCAGTACCTGTACCAAACTTTACAACAAATACATTTACACAAGATGGTGTATATGAGATCGTTATTACAGATAGCGAAGGTTGTACGATAACATTAACAGAAACCGTAGAACCTGCTGTAAGTATTGTAGCAAGAAGAGTAAATGATCTGCGATGTGACCCTGTTACAAGTGCGCTTTTACAAGCAGAAATAGAATTAACGATCAGTAATGGTTATACCGATTATACTGTAACCTGGGAAAATACAACAAATACAACATCAGGTACAGTTACAGGAAGCCCCGGTGCTGGACCAGTATTTACTCATCTTACTAGTGATGTGGGAGATTTTATCTTTACAGTTACAGATGACAGAGGTTGTACAGATACATCAACTGCAGAAGTAACATCAAATAATAACCCACCAACAGTTACTGCACCAGATATTACGGTAGATTGTAATGGTGATGATGGTATAATAAGGATTACAGCTACGGGAGCAGATCCTGGTGGTTATGAGATCAATTTTGCTGGAACCGGTTTTCAGCCAATGCCGCCAAGTGGAACTATCGAATTTGTTCGTGGACAAGGAAATTATACTTTTGAGTTTAGAGATAGTAGAAACTGTCCATATACAGGATTTGATGTTGATGTTCTAGAACCGGCTGTAATAACTGCAGGTTCTGTAAAAACAGATATTACTTGTGATGACACAAATACAACAGGTAGTGGAGAAACCTTAGGTACAATTACATTAACAATGTCTGGCGGTACTATAGATCCTCCAGGAACATTAGGTGATGCTTCAGAATATACCTATCAAGTTTCTCTTAACGGAACGGTAGATGCTACTATCATACCACAGTTTAATGCTACTGTGCCTGCGCTGGGTCTAGATCAAGTTTTATTTGATGGTTTGGATTTTGGATTTTATGAAATATTAATAACAGATGATAAAGGGTGTACAACAACGGTTACAGAAACAGTTGCAGCAGGACCAAGAGTAACATTTAATACTACTGCAGTTGGCGCAACATGTCCACTAGGATACTCTCTTATAGTAAATATTACTGGGGGATCAACAACAGCACCTGGATTTAATCTTGATTTAAGAATTGAAGGAGCAGCAGCACCAATTGTGAATATTGATTTAGGCGATGTGGCAGGTGTTCCCGTTACTACATATACTGAGCCAGGCTTAGATTTTCAAGTTACTTATGTTGTAACCGTTACTGATAGAAATACTGGGTGTAGATTTAGAGATAGTTTTACACAACCAGGACCAAGTAGTCCTATGATTACAGCAGTTGTTCCTGGTGACATAACATGTAATGAGACCCCTGCTTTAAGTGATGGAACCTTTACCTTTACGGTTGCTGGATATGATCCAGTGGCTGGTCAGACCTTAGATTGGGAGGTTTTAGATCAATTTGATCAAACCAATGTTATTGCTACAGGAACTACCCCTGTTTTAGCAACTGACCCGGAAACATTTGGCCCATTAGGCGCATTACCAGATGGACGTTATACCCTAAGAGTAACAGAAAACCTAGGGGCAGCATGTCCTAGTAATTTGTTCGATTTTGAAATTGACACACCAGATCCTTTGGTAACAACTGGGAACAATCCAGATATGCCAGATTGTGAAACAACGACAACTGTTGCTGTTACTACAACAGGGGGTACGCTAACAGGAGGAACTGTTACACCTGGAGATGGATATACATATCAAATAGTAGAAAGAGGTGATCCAGAAAATGCTGCGGCATGGACAACATTGCCTATCCCTGTGACAGGTAACCCTAATACAGTTTTAATTGATACAGATACAGATAGTGATGGAATTACTGATCAATTACTTTGGGATATTTTGACTAGGGATGACAATGCCAATTGTGTTCACAGATTACCTATTGACGTAAATGTAATACCGGGGCCTACATTAACTACACCAACAATTGTAGATAACCCTTGTGATATAGACGATTTTGTCTTTACAGTTACGGCTACTGCAACAGCATTTGGACCTGGAGGAACGTTGTCATATGGTATAGATGATGGAGTGAATCCTGTTAACTTTGTAACAGACGGTCTTAGCCATGAATTTATGGTAGATGCACCAGGAACATATACGGTTATTGTTAGAGATGCTAACGGGTGTACAGATACAGATCTTATTACAATATTACCGCCGTTAGAAATAGAAGCCATATTTACTACACCACCAACTTGTACAGATCCAAATGGAACAATAACAACAAGTATTGTAGCTCCGGGAACTCTGGCGGGAGCAACTCCACCAAGGTATGAGTTGTTTGATATTTCTGGTGCCGTACCTGTTTCGATTACATTTAATGATTCAGGAGTATTTCCAGGAGTAACGGCAGGTGAGTATGAAATTGTACTTACAGATTTTGATAGAAATCCACCAACAGGATGTACTTTTAGCACTCAGGTAAGTCTAGATGCACCAACACCACCAGTAATAAATGGTTTAGTAGGAGCTACAGATATGACTTGTAATGGGGATAGCCCAGGTACAGGTAGTATTGAAATTACACTCGATGCAACAGGACCAATAGATCCAGATGCAACGTATCAATATGAAATAACAACCAATGCTGCAACGTTAGGTACGAACCCAAGACAAGACAGCCCAATATTTAATGGCTTGACTCCTAATACCTATTTCGTAAGGGTTTGGGCGACAATTGTAAACGGTTCTGGACCTTCAGCAATTACCATTGAGTGTTTTGATGATGAAGACTTTATAATAGGTGAGCCTGCACCCGTTATAGGAACTGCATCAGTAGTACAATATGCTTGTGATCCTAGTACTAGAGATGAGGTATTTCCTGTAATCACAATAGAGGTTAGTGGTGGTACAGGACCATATACTATATCCTACACAAGACCCGCACCGTTAACCCCAGTTGTTGATGAGGTCGTAGTAGATGCAGATCTTGGTACACCAGGAATACAACATGAAGTTGTAGCTACAGTAGCAGGTAATTATAACTTTACAATAGAGGATAGTAATAATTGTACAGGTACAACAATTCCAGATCCAGTGGTTGTGAACCCGTTCCAGATTATGACCATGGCAGAAGTTACTCAGGCAACATCCGCTACTTGTGTTAGTCCTGAAATTGTTACTGTAACTGTTACAGGTGGTTCGGGAACCTATATTTTCCAAAGAGTTGATAATACAGGAACACCTATAGAGACGCAAGGCCCTATTGCTAGTACTACTGCTAACTTTACCTTAACGGGTGGAGCTGCAAATGATGGCTTTAGTTTTGTTGTTATTGATGATGTTACAAATTGTTCTATTCCGGCAACATATACGATTCCAGAATTTGATTTCCTTGAAATTCGTGCTGAAGAAGCATCAAGAGAAACATGTTTTGGACAAGAAGACGGTAGAGTTCGATTATTTGTATTAGGGTATTCAGGTACGTTTAATTATACAATTGTAGATGCTTCAAATACTACGGTGTATGATAGTGCTATAGCAGGATTTCCTGAAACAACACCAGATACTGATATCACTACAGAAGATGAATTTGTATTACCACAAGCATCGGAACCTGGTCTTGGAATAGGAAACTATACGATTAATATTACTGAAGTAGACGCACCACAATGTACGGATATGACCAACTTCAATATTATGGGTCCTACTAACGACTTTGAGGTTATTCTAGATCCTAGAAGATTACAAGAGACTTGTGATCCGGGATCAGATGGTGCAGTTCAAGCAAGTGTTACAGGAGCCCAAGGTACAGTGAGCTATACCATTGCTCTTAGTACTTCACCTACAGTAATAATAGAGACAAATACCGATGGGGCTTTTGATGGTCTTACCGCAGGAACATATATTGTAACAGCAACTGATGATAACGTTACATTTACATGTCCAGATGATGATACGGTTACTATATTACCACCACCAGATGATGTTACTGTTGCTCCAATACCAAATAGTAGTGTAAGTTGTTTTGAAGCACAAGACGGAACGATTACTGTTGTTGGAGGAGGTAGTAATCCACCATTTAGATATTCGCTTAGTCTTTCAGGTACAACTGTAAGAGGACCGCAAACATCTGATACATTTGATTTACTAGCTCCAGGAACATACACAGTCACTGTAACTGATGCACTTGGATGTACAAATACAACAAATACAACAATCGCTGAACCTTCAGAGTTAACGGTTAACTTTACCGCCACATTAATTGAGTGTGTAACGCCTCCGGTTGTACCAAGCGTAGATGTTACGGTTACAGGAACAAGTGATGTTGCTATAACAGACTTTGTTGTGCTTGATATTGGTACAGATCGATTAAACCCTACAGAGTTTGATAGAAATGCTACAGGATTGTTCACATTACCTGAAGGAGAGTACCAGTTCTATATCATTGATGCAGATGGATGTCAATCTGACCCATCTGGAGCATTACCGGTAATTCCAATACCAGATATTCAGATTACACTAGATGATAGATTTGCATTTGTAAACTGTAACGGAGGATCTAACGGAGTAATAGATGCTAGTGTTACTGGTGGTACAGGAGCGTATACATATACGTTAACTACTGTTACCGGAACATTAACAGATGGTACTCCATTTACACCTATTGTACAATCTAATAGTGTATTTAGAGATTTGGCACCAGCAGAATATATCTATACGGTAACCACAGATAGAAGTTGTTCTGCTGAAGCACGATTCCCTATTCTTGATCCACCAGAGTTTACACCGGTGTTTACCTTTGAAGATGTATCTTGTAATGGATTAGATGATGGTTTTATTAGAATTGATGCTAGCGGTGGTACACCACCATACTCGTTTGCTATAAATAATGAGGCATTCTTGAATGATGTGTCTGATGGTGAGATTGGTTTACACATTTTTGATGAACTTGCACCAGGAACGTATGAGGTAATTGCTCAGGATGCACTAGGATGTAGTGAAATCATGACATTTACTATTGATCAACCAGATCAAATCATGGTTTCTCTAGATGGTGTAGTAACAAACGAAACTTGTTTTGGAGATGCTGATGGTGAAATAAGTATTATTATTACTGGTGGTACACCTCCGTATAGGACTAATATTACTAATAATGATGCCGATTTTGTAGAAGGAGTATTTACATACTCTGATCTTCCTGCAGGACAAACAACCATCTTTATTATTGATGCTAATGATTGTAGAACAGATTTCACAGAAACGATCGAGCCGGGTGTGATCCTTAATGCAGAATTAAGTGATAGATTAGAGTGCCCTGTAATTGATCTGGACGGAAATGTAACACAACCACCAAGATACTTTGTTGATTTTATATTAGGTGATGATTCAGTAACAACAGATATCGTGTATACGTTAACTGGAGTGAATGGGACACCAAATCCACCTAACAACTTTAACATGACGGGTATTTTTGAGGTAGCGCCAGGTGAGTACGAAGGATCAATGCTACATGCTTTAGGATGTCCAGAAGTTGTTGGAAGAATAGTAGTAGAAGAATATACGCCTATGACCATTCCTGTGGCTGTAATGACAAACAACCCTCAGGATCCTAATGAGTATGAAATTAATGTAACAGGAGGAGAAAGACTAGATGTTTCACCATTCTATACGTTTGAAGTTGGATACATAGGATTAACCGGAAATGAGGTTCCACTAAACGAAGTAGTTTATGGTATCATAGTAGACGGAAATGTCTTTAGAATTAGACAAACAGGATTCTACGCACTTCGTGTGACTGATGCAAATGGTTGTCAGGTTATAGGAATTCAAGAATTAACCTATATCAATATTCGTATCCCGAACTACTTTACTCCTGGTACAGATAACCCTAGTACACCAGATGACGAAAGTTACTGGTACCCTAGACAGATTTTACCACCAGGAACTGTTGATGATCCGTTCTTCTTTGAGAACATGGAAGTGATGGTATTTGATAGATATGGTAGAATGTTAGCCACGTTTATTGGAGATCAAGACGGAAAAGGATGGAACGGCCTATACCAAGGAAGTGAACTTCCATCAGGAGATTATTGGTTTACTATTGTCCTTAATGATGTAGATAATAGAGAGTTTACCGGCCACTTTACTTTATATAGATAATATATAGAGGCTTAGAGAGTTATAAAACAATATAGAAAAGCCAAATGACAATACTAAAGAAAAGTCAATGGTCTGTAATTATAAATGTTAGATGAAGAAGTATATTGTAATATTTAGTCTATTTGTAAGTTATTGCACCTTTGCGCAGGAGTTTTTTGCTCCTGTACAAAACCAGTACATTGCAGATAACCCATATTTAATATCCTCTGCGTATGCAGGTATTGGGGATTGTTGGCAGATCAGAGCTTCAGGTTTTGAACAATGGGTAAGCATTGAAGATGCCCCGGGAACCCAATCATTATCCATAGACGGTAGAATATCTGATCGTTCTGGGGTAGGAGCAATTTTGTTTAATGATCAAAATGGTTTTACTACGCAGAAAGGGATTCAGCTTTCCTTTGCGCATCATTTAACATTGAGTGAGTATAACAACCAATATTTGTCTTTTGGTATAAGTTATAAGTTTACTCAGTTTGGTATTGATACGTCAGAATTTAATAATGGAGATCCTGATAACCCAATTATTCCATCATTAGCAGATGTAAGTGTTAACGATTCTAACTTCGATATTGCTTTATTATACCGTTTAGGAAGATTCTTCTTAAGTGCTAATGCAGTAAACTTGTTACAGAAACAAATAGATGATTTTAACCCTACAGAACCTTCTCAGATACAGAATTATTATTTGTATACAGGATATACGTTCTATCATAGGTTTAGTGATGTTGAGGTAGAACCTTCTGTTTTATACCAAAACTTTTCTGGTGATGGTCGCTCTACAGCAGATATAAACCTTAAGGTTAGAAAAATGCATAGAGGAGATTATTATTGGGCAGGAATCAGTTTAAGATCACTAGTTGATCAGGATTTTAAACCGCTGTCAATATCACCAATGATCGGAATAAAAAAATCTAACTTTTATATAGCTTATGGCTATCAGGTAAATGTAAATGAAGTCCTTCAGCCAACCACATCGGCAGGGTCTCATATGATTACATTAGGACTCGACTTTGGCTGTAGGCAAAGTAAGTGTGGATGTACATACTAGAAAATTAATAACATAAAAAACCACTCGGTAGTATGAGTGGTTTTTTTATGAAAAAGAAATATCTTTACGGGCTTTTATTTTTTTGAAACAAAAAATATGTAGAGTATATCAAATCAATCACATTCATCATCATCAAAAAACGAAATCAATGAAAAAACAATTACTAAGCAGGCTTATATTGTTAAGCCTATTTTTTATCGGAATTACAAATGTAATTGCTCAACAAGAATTTAAACCAAGACAGAATATCTCTACCAAAGGGGATGTACTTCTAATAGGTAATACTATACTTGGATTAACGAGCAACCCACCAAATAATCCATATAATACCACCGGTACTAATAATGGTGGATCTGGCTTTGAAACTTCTTATATAGATATCGATGGAGATAATACTACGTTTAGCTCAAGTAGTGCCGATTTAGATGATCCGAATGCGGGTTGTACAGAAATTTTATATGCCGGGTTATACTGGACCGCGAATTACTATCTGGCTAGGGAAAATGATCCTGATACATCATCATTTGGTCCAGGTGAGATTTCTAGTAACGATGCATTAGCTTCAAACACCATATTAAATATTAACAATGGTGAATGGGCAGGTGATTTTGCAATTAGGCCAACAGAATTAGACAATGATAATTCAGATGTTAAACTTAGCCCAGCTTCTTCAAATCTAGTGGTGGCTGATGGTTGTAGTATTGTAAATGCATCAGAATTAGTTGGAAACATTGCTGTTATGAGTACAGGCGGAGCTTGTACCGATAGAGAAAAAATAGTAAATGCACAAAACGCTGGAGCAATTGGTGCTATTATAGTAAATAGTAACGCCAATCATCATCAAATTACGGGGGCCGGTACACTTGTAACAATTCCTTCGGGAACTATTGGAAATAATGATATAGCAGGTTTAAGTCTTATAGATGTAATTGATGCCGCAACCAATGTAATAAATGCTACAATATCTACCACTGGTAACGAGGTTTTAACCGGTTTACCAATTACAGATGTGAGAAGTACGGGTACCGCTGACTATAGAAACATACAATTAGGATTTGGTGCTCCTGGAGCAGTTACATATACTACTGTACAACCACAAACAACCGCACAAGTAATAGATGTAAATGGTGTGCCTACTACAACAAATAGTGGGATTTTGTATGATGGGTATCTTAATACGGTAAGCAATCCCGGAACGGAAGCGAGTGATAATGTTCCTTATAGTTGTTATGCAGATGTTACTAGTATTGTGCAAGCCAATGGTTATGGAACTTATACCGTTGCAAATATGAAAGCTACCCTAGGGATAACTTCTGGTGTTTCAGGAGCAGCAGGGGGATGGTCTTTACTAGTTATTTATAAAGATCCAGGAGCTTCTGCGACAAACAGGTTTATCTCTGTTTCTGATGGGTTTAGAGAAATACTTGGTGGAGCAAGTCCATCTAGTGTAGATTTACCAATTTCTGGATTTACAACGCTTCCTGCTCCAAACCCAGTAAGGGTAAAATTTGGGATAAGTTCTTTAGAGGGTGATAATGGCATTTCTGGCGATAATTTACAGATACGAAACACATCTGATTTCTATGTCGATATTTTTAATGCAGCCAACCCACAAAACAACTTTTTTAATAGCTCAATATCTGTAGATGGGCAGATAACGACAAATCGTAATCCTGCTTCTTTAAATACACTTGGCTATGATACTGACCTTTTTGAATTACCAAATGATGCAAAAGATCTCATTGCAAATGGCGATACGAGTGCAGATTTTCGTTTAGAAACGAATGGGGATAGCTATCAGGCCTTTATGACCGTTTTTTCTATCGAAGATATTAGCTCTGAGCTCACGATGGTTAAAAATGTTCTTGATAATAATTTAGTTAATATTACAGGAGGTACGGTAGAATTTGGCGATCAGATTTTCTATGAAATTTCTGCGGAAAACACGGGTAATGACGACCTAACTAATGTAACTATTACGGATGCATTGTCAGATAATGTAGATTTTGTACCTAGTTCTATAACTGCTCCGGTCGGAGTCACATTTGACTATAACGATAATACCAGAACAGTAACATTCAATATACCAGATAACTTGGTCGAACAATCAGATGATCCAATTACAATGCGATATGGTATACAAGTTGTTACCAATTGTGAATCATTAAGAGACGCATGTTCTGATGAAGTCTCCAATACTGCCACCTCAAACTATACAGGAATAGTTTCTGGGATTACTTCATCAGGCAATAGTAGTAGCACGATAGATGCCTGTGGAAATACAGATGGATTGGAAACAAGTTTTTCGATCAATTTTACAGCATGTAGTAGTGATATTAGTTTTTGTGGAGGATCATTACAATTAGTTGCAGGAACGGGTTATGATCAATATGTATGGTCAGGCCCAAATGGTTTTTCTACAACAACGACTGTAAACTTTGTGGATGTTCCATCTGCTGTTTCAGGAGTGTATTCTGTTGTTAAAAACGACACCAATCCCGCTGATGGAACTTGTGTATCATTAACAGAAGAATTTAATGTTACCAGTTTTTCAGATCTGGCACATCCCTTACAGGATAATGCGGTTGAAAATGAAGTAGAATATTTTGATTTCTCAAACGGAGGCTGTGGTGTGCCTTTGGCGCAAATAAGCTTGTGTGGAGACCAAACCTATATTGTTGATTCTGGTTTTGTTGCCGCCAACCTTGTTAGCATTACCTGGGAAGAACTGACCGCTTCAGCCTGTTTTGATCGAACTGATAACTGCCCTGCTGTCGCAGGAGGTTGTGATGTAATAGCAAATTGGACTGACATCTCTCCAGCGCCATTAACTACAAGTCTAGAATTAAGTGATGCAGGAGAATATAGAATGGTAGTTGAGTTTGATGGCGGTTGTACACAAGTGTTCTATTTTGACATAAACAAAAATGACTATCAACCACAGGTAGATATAGTTGACATGCAATGCAGCAACATCGGAACTGTTCAAGTAAACAATATCCCACCAAGTGGTGCTTTTAGATTTTTGATTAGTGATAGTGCCGCCGCTGCACCAACATTACCAGCAGATATAGGGCTATTTACGAATGCTGAAGGGTTTTTTGAGATACCTTTTCAAGTAAACCCATTTAATTTTACGGTTTATGCTGTAGATACGACGCTTCCAAATTGTGTTTATCAAATCACTAGTACTGTGCAGTCGTTTGATCCTCAGGTTAACATATCTGTAAACCATCCTGAATGTGCAAACAATGATAATGGAAATGGTCTAGGAAGCATTATGATAGAAGTTATTGGGGGAACACCAACATATGAGTATCGTATACTTGGGGGGCCTAACAATATTGATGTCGTAACTGGCAATGAAGCTGCGACTAACGGTGATTATACATTTAATGATCTAGAACCAGGAAACTATACTATACAAGTGGTTTCTAATCGTAATCCCGATCCAGAATGTTTCCAGGAATTTGCAAATGTAGTTATTGATCCGGCACCAGAATTTACAGCAATTGCAAATCTAATTTCACCAGCAACTTGTGATACGGGCGCTGTGGTAGAAGTTGTTGTTACTGCTGGTTCTGGCGGGCCATATGAATATGCTGATCAAGGAGGTGTTTTCAGTACAGATAATAGATTTACACTCCCTACAACAGCACTTCCAACAGATACATTCACATTTCAGGTTGCAGATACAAGCACAATTATGGCATGTGTTATTGAAGCTGATATAACCGCAATAGCTGCTTATGTGCCTATTGAGATAGAAACAGCTGTACCTACTAATCCCGTTTGCCCTACAGATGGAGGAAGTATTGCCGTAGCAGTTACAGCTAATTCTGCAATAGCCGGTAGAACATTTACTTTTGACTTATTAGACAATTTAGGAGGAGTAGTACAAACAAATACAACAAGCAGTCTTGATTTCAATTTTACTAATATCCCGGTAGGTACTGGATATAAGGTAAGAGTTTCACATAATAACACCACAGACCCTACAGGAATCACAATTTGTCCTAAAGAAACATCAACTTTTGACATTACAGCACCAGGAGAAGTATCTTTTGATGCCAATGTAACAAGAGAGTTGAGTTGTTCTCTTGGAAATGAAGCCGCTCAGATCACCATAAATAACTTTACTGGTGGTGGCGGAGGCTATGAATGGGCAATAGATGCTGCAGGACCTTTTACCCCGGTTTCAGGAGGATCGGCCGTTATTGAAGTGGCAACTGCTCAAGCTAATTTTGCAATATACGTCAGAGGTCCTAATACGCCTGATTGCCCTGTCGCTTCAACAGTAAGTATAGCTCCAATAGAAACGGTAGACAATCTAGTGTTTACAGAAGGAACGTCAAGTTGTACAAATCAGACAATAGAGATCACAGTAGCAGCAGAACCAGCAGGACCAACATATACTTATAGCGCAACACCTGCGCCAATTACAGGAGATGGGGTTACAGGGGTATTTACATTAGAAACGGGTATAAATTATACGTTTACAACCACTAGAAGTGATAATGAGTGTACATATACCGAATCATTTTTGGCTAATCCTATAAGCCCATTAGAAATAACGAATGTTGTTACAACAGAAAATATTACCTGTAATGGAAGTAACGATGGGGTAATCCAGTTTTCTGTAAACTCTAGTGATTTTGACTATGAAATTACAGATGTTACAGGAACACCTGTGACCAATGGAACATCTACGGTAAATACCGTTTCAGTAGGTGGCCTGGGTGCAGGAGATTACATTATTAACGCATCCGATGTAAATTTGGATTGTCCTGCAACAGCTCAGTTTTCTGTTAGCGAACCGGCTCCTTTACAAACACAGGTTGATGTAACACAACCAACGATCAACACCGCAGGAAGTATTATTGTTAATACTACCGGAGGAACATCTCCTTATGAATATTCATCAGATGGAGGTAATACTTTTGTAGCGTCTAATACTTTTGAAAACCTATCTGAAGGAGAGTATTATATATCTGTACGGGATAGCAAAGAGTGTATTGTTGTTACACAAGGAATTATTATTGATACATCGCCTGGTGAGCTTTCTGTAGAGTTGATTTTAGATAACGCTTTCATTTCTTGTTTTGGAGAAAATGATGCTTCTATTAACTCTATAGTAACAGGGGGTTCAGGAAGTTATACATATACCTTAACAGGAACAGACTATCTAGGTGGATCAATAAATACTAGTCCTCAATCAGATGGTTCGTTCAGTAATTTAGCTGCTGGTGATTATACATATCTTGTAGATAGTCCAAACAATGGGTCTCAGTCAGTACCATTTTCCATCGCGCAGCCACAAGAACTTTTTGTGACTTTTGAATCAACCGATATCAATTGTAACGGAGACGACAACGGAACGATTATAATTACTGCAGATGGAGGAACACTTCCTTATGAATATACTATTAGTTCTGCAAATGGTATAGTAAACTCAACTTCTTCTCAAGGAGTTTTTGAAAACTTAGCACCGGGAACCTATAGTACAGTTACTACAGATGCCAATGGGTGCACCCAGGAAACAGTTGTTGAAATTGCAGAGCCTGATGTTTTACAAGCTTCAATTTTCGCAATGACTTCAGAAACTTGTTTGGGAGATAGTGATGGCACAGTAACAATTCAAGTTGAAGGCGGAACACCACCGTATGCTACCAATATCACGAATAATGATGCTGATTTTGTTGAAGATAAATTTACATATGATACACTTCCTTCAGGAACAACCACAATTTTTGTTAGAGATTCAAATAATTGTAGGTTAGCACTATCAGTAGATATTCTCGAGGGAACCTCACTAGATGCCACCTTAAGTGAACGAATGGATTGCCCCGTAATTGATGCTAATACAGGAGCAATTACTCAACCACCAGTATACTATGTTGATTTTGTGTTAGGAGACAATTCTACAACTACAGATATTATATACACACTAGAGGAAATAACCGGAAACACTACTATTGGAACGCTTTCTAATACAACAGGAGAATTTATTGTTGAACCAGGAACGTATGAAGCCATTCTGCAGCACGTTTCGGGTTGTGCTATTGTAGTAGGTACAATTACTATTGCAGAATATCGAACAATGGAAATTTCTACAGCAATTACTAACCCAACAATAGCTGGCGAAAATGGATTAATATCGGTAAGCGTAGTAAACGGAAGGGGCCCATATACATTCATCCTTGATGAGGGTGCCCCTTTTTCTGCAGACAATAATGCGTTCACATTTGTTAATGTTCCTGTAGGTAAGCATAAGGTTACCGTTCAGGATGGTTTAGGATGTATTTCAGAAGCAGAAGATGTTATAATCGTTGAAGAGGAGAAAAGCCCAATAATAGAATATGCAGACGAAATCTTTTTCTGTACCATAACAGGTCAAAGCTATCCTGTGATTACGATTGAAGACGAACAAGGAGAAGAATTAGAACTTCTATTTACAGATACAGTTTCTATTGTTTGGCAAAAACTTGACGAAATTACTTGTGATATTGAACTAGAAGATAATTGCCCTACTTCAGAATCTAGTTGTAGTTCTGATTGGTTTGATATTGCAACGGGTAATTCTAATACTATGACAGAGCCGGGGGAGTATAGAGTGGTAATTAATTTTGCGAATAGATTGTTTAACAATACGCAGGTATATTATTTTAAAGTAGAAAAGAATATTCCAGATGTTAATGAGGAAATTATAATGTATCCAAATCCATCTAGGAATGATGTAACGATTAATGCAGATGTAAAAACAGTAAAAGTTTTTGATACTATGGGCAAGATCGTTTTACAAACCTCTGAAAAGTCATACAGTATTGCCGCATTACGTGACGGAGTCTATTTTGCTGAGGTTGAAACCAAAGACAACAGAAAAATAATAATCAAATTGATTAAGAAGTAAACGCAAGTACTAAATAAAAAAAGAGCTCCTAATTAGGAGCTCTTTTTGTTTAAAAATATTTTTTACAAAGTGATCACATACAATCCAAAAACGGCTACAATAAAGTAGCAGGTAATCGTTAATGCGCCTTGGTAGTCTTTTGCTACTCTTTGTCCAAAAAGAAGCATTAAGAGCGTTAAACAAGCCAAAAATATCCCTATAGTAGCATAGAAAGTGTTGTTATC
The DNA here is from genome assembly GCA_947500545.1 of uncultured Aquimarina sp. Classification (GTDB taxonomy): domain Bacteria; phylum Bacteroidota; class Bacteroidia; order Flavobacteriales; family Flavobacteriaceae; genus Aquimarina. The sequence continues at coordinate 331,622 of CANMSO010000003.1, forward strand.
TACAACAAGGTGATAAATACCCATTACGCAGCTTATAGCGGTAATAATTTCTATAATAAGAATAACACTCAATAGTAAAGGAACCATTTTACCCATAAAAGTTTCTGCAAAATGCCCGGTTAACCAGCTTAGATTGCCTTTCCAGTCAACTACTTTATCAATACCAGATTGTAAAAAGGTGATTAAAAGAAATAAGAGAATCGTAATTGATACAATATGAGTCATAAAATTATCCATAATTGATGAAGTTTGATTTAAAATAAGTTAGTGTGCTTTCTTGTGCAATAGCCTTGTAAGTTTAATAGAAAGGTCTGTAAGAATGATTTTTGCATTCCCATTTCGCTCGATATGATATGCAGCATCCTGTAATTCGTTACAGATATCCATAATGTTTGCCCCATGAACAAAAGGAGCAAAATTTTCTAGTTTAAAACCATTAGTGCTAGGCTCTAGAAATACTAATTCCTCTGCGCCGTAATTAAGAAGCATGGCCTGTCTAAAAAAGTCAAGACAATATTTCAGGAATTTTTTTTGTGTTTCTCTTCCAGAACCTGCAATAGACTCGCTCCAGGTGATAAGATCGTTTACAGCAGATTTATTTCCTTTGGCTCTAAAAGCGGTACGTACCCACTGTATAAACCAATCTTCAAACTGATCATCGCCGCCATCATGATGTAGTAGGTGTAATGCTTTACTATAGTCTCCGTTAGCCTGATGTGCTATTTTCAAAGCCTCGCTATCAGATAGGTTCTCACTTTCTTTTAGCGCTTCTTTTATCACTTGCTCCCCTAAAGGAGGAAAATGCAACACCTGACATCTTGATCTAATGGTTTGTATAAGCTGTTCTTCGTCTTCGGTGATAAGTATAAATACAGTTTTCTCTGGTGGCTCTTCTATAAGTTTAAGGAGCTTGTTAGAGGCTGCGATATTCATTTTATCGGCCATCCAGATGAGCATTACTTTGTAGCCACCTTCATAGCTTTTTAGCGAAAGCTTTTTTACAATATGCAGAGCTTCATCTACACCTATTTGTCCTTGCTTCTTTTCAATCCCTATAGAAAGATACCAGTCAAAAATACTTCCGTATGGGTTTTCCTTTACAAAACTTCGCCATTCTTCTGCAAATTGATCTGATGTAGGATGCTTTTTCACTTTATCATTTACCGCAACCGGATATACAAAATGTAAGTCTGGATGTGCAAGATGATCAAATTTTACATTACAGGCCTGTATCCCATTGGTATTCTCACCATTTTGATTTTGGCACAGGATATATTGGGCATAGGCAATGGCCATAGGTAATGTGCCACTACCATTAGCGCCCACAAAAAGCTGCGCATGAGGTATCCTTTTGCGATCAGCACTGGTGGTTAGATAACTTTTGATATGTTTTAGGCCTAGTATTTCAGAAAAAAGCATAGGCAAATATAATGAACTCACCCATAGCGAAACAATATAGATAACTAAGGTTTTTTATGCAGTCGAAGATTTGGGTTAATTGTTTTAATTCTAATCGGTCATGTTGCTTACTTTGCTAGATAACTGAGATACTATTTTTTCGAATTCTTCAGAAAATTGATAAGGAGCAGTATTATCATTTTTTGAAAGGTTAATATAATCCGAAACTAAGAGTAAAGGACTGGCTTTCATGTAAGAAGTTAGATCTTTTCTGGTCTTATCTTTTAATACATAGGCAGTAATTTTACTTCCTATGTAATAACCCATTTCATCAATGTTGGTAGTAAAAAAAGAATTGTAGAAATTATTTACATTTTCGTTAGAGTGACTTTTTTGAAAATCTACAATTAACCTGTCGAACATCCAAAATATAAACTTTTCTCTTTTTTCATTCTTCTTATAACGATCCAGCCAACTTTTATTAGCTTTTGTTTCTTTAATAGTTTTTACATCGTCCAGATATGTAGCACTACCTTCGAGATACAGAGATTCGAACAAAAAGTAAGTCCAATAGTCAGGCGAGCTGTCTTTGGGTTTTTTAAGGGCACTTCTAATTTTCTCATTCTGAGACCAGATTGCCTGTAGATTATGAAATAACTCGTGTTTGCATATCAGAAAGAAATAATCCATATCATTATTCATGTGGTGTAGTGAAATATGAAAAATATTTCTATCACCAAAAGTATATCCTGTAGAATTTCCTCCTAAAACACCTATGATTTTAATGGTAATATGTTTGTTAGAGGGCATAAATGGTTGTAAAGATTCTTTTAGCTTTGTTTCGATATTTACAAGATTAGATTGTAATTCTTTAATAAAATCAGACAAATTATTTAGGTCGTTTATGATCGATTTATATTGGAATTTTTGTTCAATATTACTCACAGATTCTAAACCCGATTGCACCTTTTTAATAGCCTCTATCATAGTGCTATCCTGGGTGTCTAATTTTTTTAACAATGCTTGTGAGCTTTCTAATTTTGCCAATTCTATAGCTTGAGTCTTCAAAAAAGTTTTGTTTTTAAAAATCTCGATAGTTTTGTGAGCATTAGATAGATCTAATTCTAATGATAATTGAGAATAGCTGAAAAAGCAATTTGTAATTAAAATTACCAGAGGTAAACCATATTTTTTCATAAATGTATTTGATTTTTGATCTTTGATTGTTCGTAAAATTGTTTGTAATCCTTAATGTTTATAATTTCTCTTATAGCTTTTTTCTTGTTAGGGTGATGGTCATAATATGACTCTACAATTAGTATCCCAAGTTTTGCGGTCTCTCATCATTCGTTTTAGAGTATAACCATGGGGATAGATTTGAACTATTTTTATTGTTATCAAATTCTTTTAGTAAGGGAACAAATCTATGTCTGTTAAAATTATCTTTGTATTTTCAGGTTCGCTGGCGAAAATTGTTTTTTCTTTTCTAATATCTGTAGAACAGGTAAAACAGAAGACGCCACGGGCTAGAAAAAGGAATTTTATTTTTCTCGCAATCATTTTATGCTCGTTTTTCAAATGGAATGATGACGTTGTTTTCTATGTAGTTTTTTAATCCTTGTAAAAGTATAGCCCAGCAATATGAAGATTGTCTGTATTCATCATTAAATGACAACCATCCCGTATGCTGAAACTTAAGTACTACACCATTTTCAGAATTTTCCAAATCAAAACCAAAGGATGTATGATTCCAGTTTTCATCTGATTTTGTCATTTTAATATGAAAACTCTTGTTTGCTTCTACCTTGATTACTTTTCCATACCAATCATAATCGTCGGTGAAATTAAGATTGTAAATTTCTCCTGTTTCTGGAGTACCTGTACAATATAGTGGCCACCAATTAATAAGGTGCTCTGGATTTGTTATTGCATCAAAAATTTTATCGATACGACCCTTGATACATAAATCGTGATAAATTGAATAATTAGTCATGAGTATTATATATTATTTAGTTTATAAAGCACTTCCAAAATATTGTGTCATATCTAATGTAAAATGAACTACAAAGAACCACCAAACATCTTTGGACTTATGTATTACAGAAAGAATTAGTACTCCTATTGCAGTATCTATAATCAAACTGCCCAGTTCAACAAGAGAATATCCATCTGCAATCATACTTGGAATATGACCCGCAGCAAATAATGTGGCAACAATAACTATAGTCCAATTGTTTCCAATCCATTTGGAGAGCCGTACAAATATCATGGCAATTGTAATGTCTTCCATAAATACTTGAGCCAGTTCAGATATGTTTTTTGGGTTATAAATATTGAGCATAATCTTTCCTAAAGGAGCGGCATCTTCTCTAACCATCCAATAGACAATTAGCGATATAACAGCAATGAATAAACCAATACTAATACGAATTATAATACTAGCCTTTGGTAGCCAAATGCTATCTAAAGAGTGTTTACGGAAAAACACCAGGATTAAAGTAGGAGAAAAAATTAATACTTGATTTATTGCATCTATAATGGGCAATTTGTTTTTATTGGGAAACAACATTCCTTTGATATATAATTGCCCAATACCGAGTATTGCTACTACCGCAATAATAGCAAAAATGAATTCTAAATATGGTTTTTGAGGATGATATTCAACAGGTTTATTCCAAAGTCTGCTTCTAAAAAAATGATTAAAAAGAAGCCATAGTACGGCTGCAGTTGCATAGGCGACCATTAGAGATGTATAATGTTTAGTCATGGATAAATGTTATTGAGATTGTACATCGTTTCAAAGCAATTTTTAATGTTGATCAAGCATGATTTGATTACCATCTGGATCGGAAAAAATTATGGACTTCATTGATTCATTAGATGAGGTTTCTTTTATGAGGTTAATACTCTTACCTTTTAAATTTTCTTGAATGTTAAGGATGTCTGAAGAATTAAAAGTCAATATATTTTGTTGGAACATTCCTTGAAACAACCCAATCTTTAATGAAGAGTGCTCCAAAATGCGCCATTTTTGAGTCACAGTGTCCTTAAAATTATTGTTAATATGTCCACCATCTATTACGGTAAATCCCAAATGTTCATAAAAGCTTACAGACTCTTCAATTTTTTTAACTACGATACTGAGTGAAAATGTTCCTAATTCCATAATGATATGTTTTATGAGGTTATTGCAATTAGCAAAATGCTTCAGAAATACTATTCATACTTAAGTACCATTTTTATGATTCCTGAATTCAAAACCTTAAATTAGTTTGATTTTACATTCTAAAAACACCTACTAATATATTTAGGAGAAGTTTGTTTTTAGTTTAATTTGACCTCAAACACCTAAAATAGTTTCTGAAAAAGGGATAATTTTAAAGACAGATATACTTTGTTCATATGAAACCCAAAACAATTAAGCTTCAATTTGAAAACTTAATATCTATAAAGGTTATAATTATCGTCACTTCGATAACTATGTTAATTGTCTTAGGCATTTTTTATCTACACCCAACAAATATTGAATGGACATCTAGGGATGATTTCAGTTGGTTCAACTTATTACAGTTCGTTCTTATAGATCAACTCTTAATAGAATTCTTTACTACCTATATAATTGCAATATCTATGATGCATTATGCATCAAAGTTTAGACTTCAATATATCCAGTTAACGATAAAAAGTATTGCAATGCTTTTTTTGAAATTTATTCCATTGTTTCTTGTGGTATATTTTGCAACAGCACCCGTTACAACAACTATTAGATATTTTTACCATTTATTGATATTACAACGTAACGATTTGAGCTATATAGATTCTTATTTCTTTATCAATTCTAAAATCTATTTTGCCTATCTGGCACCCATTTTATTAAGTAGTGTTTTGTTGTTGGCTAGTTTAATAGTGTCTAGTCTAAAAATAAACAAGCACAAAACTAAAGACGCGCTCAATAATGTTACTTTAAAAGTTAAAACCGAAAAAGGAGAAAGATTGATTAGTAGCTTAGAGATCATTTCGATCACCAAAGAGGGATCAAACTATATGGTAAATTTAGGCAGCACAACTTATCGAACTACCAAAAACCTTACAGAACTAGAGGAAAAACTTGGTCATAATTTTATAAAAATCAATAGATCAACTATAGTTAACCTTCTTTTTTTTAAAGATTATTCATTCTGGGAAAATGAAAAATATATTTTTAGAATGAAAAACGGTACAGAATTTAATGTTACTCGTGAAAGATTAAAAAAGATAAAAGAACGAATAGAGTTCTGTAATACAAATTTTGAACTACCAAATCCAGTATAAATTAATTAGCGATAATTTTAGTACGGGTAATGTTTTAAGACGTTACATTATACTTGACATAATTCGACAATCAGATTTGAGAAATTGCGAAAATCTAATACTATCATATTTCTACCAAACGAAGACTTTTTCTAAAGAATCAATAAAATTGAAAATTTACTATCGTTTTCGTAGATTTTTTGCTTCAGATTTCAGTGTTTTTAACGAAATAGAATTATTTTCGTTTGCTTAATATCAATACAGTAACATGAAGACAATCAACGATTTTAATTTTGAAGATAAAAAAGCACTAATACGTGTGGATTTTAATGTGCCCCTAAATGAAAATTTTGAAGTAACAGATGATACCAGAATACAGGCGGCCAAACCTACAATAATTAAAGTATTGGAAGATGGAGGAAGCGCTGTTTTGATGTCTCATTTAGGAAGACCAAAAGGAGTACAGGATGAGTTTTCGTTAAGACATATTTTAGAAAAAGCATCCGAAGTTTTGGGAGTACAAGTTAAGTATGTGGCCAATTGTGTGGGACAAGAAGCAGAAGATGCTGTGGCAGCATTAGAAGCAGGCGAAGTTTTATTACTAGAAAATTTAAGATACCACCCCCAGGAAACGGCAGGCGATGTTGGCTTTGCAGAACAACTATCAAAACTAGGAGATATTTATGTTAATGATGCTTTTGGTACTGCACACAGAGCACATGCATCTACTACAATTGTAGCTCAGTTTTTTCCACAAAATAAGTGTTTTGGTAGCCTTTTGGCAAAAGAAATTGAGAGCATTGATAGGGTATTACGTAGTGGAGAGAAACCAATTACTGCAGTATTGGGAGGATCAAAAGTATCTTCTAAAATCACGATCATAGAAAATATTTTAGACAAAGTAGATCACCTTATCGTTGGTGGTGGAATGACATATACCTTTGTCAAGGCGCAAGGAGGACAAATAGGAGATTCTATTTGCGAAGATGATAAACAGGAATTGGCTTTAGAGATTCTTAAAAAAGCAGCAGAAAAAGGAGTAGAGATTCATTTACCAGTAGATGTTTTGGGAGCTGATGCCTTTGATAATAATGCAAACACCAAAGTGATTGCTGTTGATGAGATTCCAAATGGATGGCAAGGACTTGATGCTGGCCCAGAGACTATGAAAAAGTTTCATGATGTAATTTTAAAATCAAAAACGATTCTGTGGAATGGCCCACTTGGAGTATTTGAAATGGAAAACTTTGCCAAAGGAACAATTGCCTTAGGACATTCTATCGCAGAAGCAACAGAAAATGGAGCATTTTCTCTTGTTGGTGGTGGAGACTCCGTAGCCGCGGTAAAACAGTTTGGTTTTGGAGATAAAGTAAGTTATGTGTCAACAGGAGGAGGAGCGATGCTAGAAAGTCTAGAGGGTAAGACACTTCCGGGAATAGCGGCAATAGAAAAGTAAAACATATCATTTTTCGTAAGAAAAACCACATTTTTTGTAAGAATTTTTAAAAACCGGTCACTTAAACCGGTTTTTTTACGTTTTTAACGTCCTGATTTTTTGCTGTTTAGAAAAAAAATGCGATTTTCGCTATCGTATTGTTGATAACATGTTAAAAACAGTGCTTTTACCCCAGAATTCTCTAAACATTAAGTATAAACTAAAGTAAACTTTTCGTGAGATGAAAAACCGTTGTTCATTATTTCTTTCTTTTCTATTGGTTTCAGGATCATTACTAGCTCAGGAAGCTATTACACAAGGAGCATCAAATTCTGATGATTCTAAAGAGATTTTACTTAGGGAAAATCAAGAGTTAAAAAAGGACACTGTCCAAGTTGTTGATACAACCAAGGTTATTAAAACAGTTAGAGAACTACAAACAACTACAGTCACAACAAGTATAAAAGATAGTTTAATCTATGCAGCAAAAGACCACCCTAAGATGGCGCAGCTAGATTCTATCTGGAAACAAGAATTATACAACTCGAGTCTTTTTGATACCATTTACAAGTCGGTAACAGAGCTTGAATATGAACCAGTAGAGTATGTTGATTTACCAACAGATACGCTAAAGGCAAGATTAAAAGAACTTAATGCTCGAACTCCGTTTAATGTAGAATACAACACATCATTAGAAAGTGTAATCAAAAATTATCTAAAGAATCGCCATGAACACTTAGAAAGATTAATGGCGCTAAGTGATTTTTATTTTCCCCTTTTTGAGCAAGAATTGGATAATCAAAACATCCCACTAGAGATAAAATACCTTGCTATAGTTGAGTCTGCGTTAAAACCAAGAGCAAAATCAAGAGTTGGCGCAACGGGATTATGGCAATTTATGTTTGGTACCGGAAAAATGTTTGGATTAGAAGTAAGTTCTTATGTAGATGAGCGTATGGATCCAATAATGGCAACAAAAGCAGCGTGTCAATACCTGGCTAATCTATATAAAATATTTGGAGACTGGGATCTTGCATTAGCGTCGTACAATTCTGGCCCGGGTAATGTGACCAAGGCAATTAGACGTAGCGGTGGGTACACCAATTATTGGAATATACGACACAATCTTCCTAGAGAAACAGCAGGATATCTGCCTGCATTTTTGGCAACAATGTATATTTTTGAATTTGCAGATAAGCATGGTTTACAACCCAAAAGACCTGAATTTGCCTATTTTGAAACCGATACGATAAAAGTAAAACAGATGATTACTTTAGATCAGGTTTCAGAATATATGAATATAGATATTGAAGAATTGCAATTTCTAAATCCATCCTATAAGCTAGATATTATTCCTTATATCAAAGATGAGGACTACGTCCTAAGATTACCCTTAGATAAAATAGGCCCATTTGTAACTAATGAAGATCAAATCTATACGTTGGCTCAAGCAGAATTTGATAAGCGCGAAAAACCACTTCCAAAATACTATGAAGCAAATGACAGGATTAGGTATCGTGTGCGTAGTGGTGATTACCTTGGCAAAATTGCCAGAAGGTATGGCGTAAGAGTAAGTCAGCTTAAAAAATGGAACGGTTTACGCAGTAATGATTTAAAAATTGGACAAAGACTTACAGTATACCCTCGTAGACCTGTTGTAGATAGACCACAGCAAAAGAAGCCTACGACCAAAGTTGCTGCAAAAACTGTAAGCAGCACTTCTGAAATGTATACCGTTAAGACCGGTGACACTTTGTGGAGTATTTCACAAAAATTTAAAGGCATATCTGTCGAAAATCTTAAAAATTGGAATGATATTAGTGGTAGCGGCATAAAACCAGGTATGAAATTGAAATTATCGAAGTCGTAATTCTATAGTTTAGGACATTTCATATACTTAAAGGGCTATCCGGATCTCCTAATTATTAACAACTAATTTTATTGAAGGTAGTAATCAAACACTATTGCTTTAATTGTAATCCACAAATGGAATGGTTTATGATGTATATATTAGTCTAAATCAATTTAGTTTTTAATACTATTTTATTAAGAATATATTTGCATTATGAAAAAACTATCAATTGCAATTGTTTGCATGCTTTGCATCCTGAGTTGTACAGAGACCAAAAAAGATAATAAAAAGAAACCAATGGCTGCCATGGCAGAATCTGTTGGTAAACTAAACGATCTTTCGGTTGTTATTGATAACGATCTTTGGAAAGGTAAAGTCGGAGACACGATCAGAAAATATTTTGGAGCTGAAGTGCCTGGTTTACCTCAAGAGGAACCGTTGTTTTCAATGCGTCAAATGCCCGTTACCGCATTTTCTGGTATAGCAAGAAAAAGTCGCACATTCCTTTATGTAAAAAAGGAAGGACCAAATAGCATAAACATACTTAACAATAAATACGCTACCCCACAATTGGGTGCAGTAATTAAAGGAGCAACAGATGATGAGCTTATTGATGCAATTCGTGAGAATTCAGAAACGATCATTTCAAAATATAAACGTACCGAAACGCAGGAAAAACAAAGACGGATAAAAAAGTCTTTAGAAAAAATACCTCAACTAAAAGAGAAATTAGGAATAACAGTAAGCATTCCTAGCGCTTATAGAGTAGCTATAGAAGAAGACAAGTTCTTTTGGATACGTAAAGGAATTCAAAACGGAAGTATGAATCTTATGATTTATGAACTTCCTCTGGGTATTGTTACCAAAGATTCTAATACAGTGGCCAGCATCATAAAAATGAGAGATTCTATAGGAACAGTAAAAATCCCTACAAGCGAGGTCGGTCACTTCATAACCGAGGAGGCTTACGCACCGTATCTTTACGAAACCAAACTTGATGGAAGATTTGCTTATGAAACCAAAGGTACTTGGGAAATCAAAGATAGGTTTATGGCCGGTCCTTTTGTGAATTATGCTATTGAGGATAAAGTTAATGACCGATTAATCGTGTTAGAAGGTTTTATATTTGCTCCTTCTATAACCAAAAGAGACAATATGTTCGAGCTTGAGGCTATAATTAAAACAATCAAGTTCAAGTAGTGATTTATTGACAGTCTTTTTTTTAAAAATTGTAGAAAACTTTCTCTGTTACATAAAATAATAGTTTGTTTTTGGTATTATATTTAGCGATTCTAAAAACAACTTTATGAATACCGTTTCTTTTATTGCGAAGCAGATTCCTGTTTCCGAAAAACAGATTACCAAAACCGTTTCCCTTTTAGATGAGGGAGCCACTATTCCCTTTATTGCAAGATATCGTAAGGAAATGACAGGTGATCTTGATGAGGTAGCTATTGGTGAAATTGTAAAATATAAAGCAGCTTTTGAAGCGTTACAAAAAAGAAAAGAAAGCGTACTTACTGCAATTAGAGAGCAAGAAGCGTTAACGCCAGAATTAGAAAAGAGAATTGTATCTGCAGAGACACTTACCTTAGTAGAAGATTTATATCTACCCTATAAAAAGAAAAGAAAAACTAAAGCTACCGTTGCCAAAGAAAACGGATTAGAACCGTTGGCCAAGATTATTATGCAGCAAAAGGAGGAAGAAATCCTATTTGTGGCTTCACAATATCTAAATGACGCAATAGTTAATGAAGAGTTGGCCTTACAAGGAGCTAGAGATATCATTGCAGAATGGATCAATGAAGATGAAAAGATTAGGAATAGATTGCGTAGATTATATCAGCGCAAGGCCATAATTGCATCAGCGGTAATTAAGACCAAAAAGGAAGAAGATGATGCTCAAAAATATCAACAATATTTTGAATGGGAAGAGCCACTTCATAAATGTCCATCACATAGATTACTAGCAATATTAAGAGCTGAAAACGAGAAAATAGTGAGAGTAAAAATCACGGTTCCTGAGAATGATGCATTGGATATTATTGATGATGTTATGATCAAAACCAATGTTGAAGCCTGTACGGATCAAGTGTTTTTAGCGATTTCTGATGCATATAAGAGATTACTGGCACCCGCAATTTCTACAGAAGTACTAAATCAATCCAAGGAAAAAGCAGATGATAATGCAATTACTGTTTTTGCTCAAAACCTAAAACAATTACTACTGGCATCGCCTTTAGGACAGAAAAGAATACTCGCACTTGATCCAGGTTTTAAATCTGGTTGTAAAGTGGTCTGTCTCGATGAGCAAGGAGATTTATTACATAACGAAAATATCTATCCACACCCTCCGCAAAGAGAGACCACAGGAGCCATAAAAAAAATTCGTTCTTTGGTAAATGCATATAAAATAGAAGCAATCGGTATTGGTAACGGAACTGCCGCAAGGGAAACAGAAGCTTTTATCAAAAAAATCCCTTTTGATGGCCCTATACAAGTATTTATGGTAAACGAAAGTGGAGCTTCGGTATACTCAGCTTCCAAAATAGCCAGAGCAGAGTTTCCAAATTATGATGTTACGGTACGTGGCGCTGTATCTATTGGTAGACGATTGGCTGATCCTTTGGCAGAGCTTGTGAAAATTGATGCTAAATCTATTGGTGTAGGACAGTATCAACATGATGTGGATCAAACCAAGCTTAAAAACGAACTGGATACTGTAGTAATGAGTTGTGTAAATAGTGTAGGTATTAATGTAAATACAGCAAGTGTTCCACTATTAAGTTATGTTTCTGGTATCGGAGAAAAATTGGCGGAAAACATTGTTGCATATCGGTCAGAAAACGGGGCACTTCAATCTCGAAACGAACTAAAAAAAGTTCCTAGACTTGGCGGAAAAGCATACGAGCAAGCAGCAGCATTCCTTAGAATTACGAGTCCTGAAAACCCATTAGATAATTCTGCGGTGCATCCAGAAAGGTATCAGTTGGTTTCAAAAATGGCAAAAGATGCAGGAGTTCCTGTAACCGAATTAATCGGAAATAAAGAAGCCATAGCCAAAATCAAACTACAAAGTTATATCACCGATGAGGTAGGACTTCCTACATTGACGGATATTGTTAAGGAATTGGAAAAACCAGGGGTAGATCCAAGAAAAAAAGTTACTGTTTTCGAATTTGACCCTAATGTAAAAACTATTGCAGATGTAAAAGCTGGTATGAAGTTGCCAGGAATTGTAAATAATATTACCAATTTTGGTTGTTTTGTGGATATTGGAGTAAAAGAAAGTGGATTAATCCATATATCAAAATTGGCAAATGAATATATAAGCGATGTAAATGCAGTAGTGCAACTACATCAACATCTTATGGTAACTGTACTGGATGTAGATATGAGTCGAAAGAGAATTCAATTGTCCCTAATAGATTAAAAACTATATCGCATAAAAAACCCAACTCGAAAGAGTTGGGTTTTTCATATATGGTATTTGAATACAGAAATTATTTTTTCTCATCAATTTTAGGATCCTCTTCTTCTTTAGAAGCGTCCTTGAATTCTTTTATGCCGCTACCCAGGCCTCGCATTAACTCAGGAATCTTCTTCCCTCCAAATAAAAGTAATACAATAATTACGATTAAAGCAATTTGCCAAGGGCCAATCATTCCTAAAAATATACTTAATGATATCATGATCTAAACTATTAGGCTACAAAGTTAACAAGAAATGATTAAACAGGCACAATTATAGCAATCTTTAACTAAACAACGCATAGATTATAGTGTTTAGTATGATTTCAGATACAATAAATAAATAGAGCAATAATAAAACTTAGGGTATTGAAAAACATTCAATATATTAATTTAGTGAGTCTTACAGACGATTTGCTCTTCCCGTGGGTTGTATTTTTGAAATTAAACGAGTCCCTAAAGTTTAGTTCGACAAAACTTTCAAGATGAGTTCATAAGTAGATTACGTATATTTGCGATTACAGATCACTAATTTGATAACGGACTACATAGAAGATGTAATCTATGGCTAAAAAGAAAAAAGAACAGAAAAGAATTGCCAAGAAGCTACTTAATAAGTACCGTCTTGTTATTCTTAATGAAGATACTTTTGAGGAAAGAATATCCTTTAAGCTCAATAGACTTAATGTTTTTGTTTTAGTAACCATTACTTCAATAGTTTTAGTAGCAGGTACTACTTTTCTCATTGCTTTTACTCCGCTTAGAGAGTATATACCTGGTTACTCATCTACATCTCTTAATTTAAAAGCGGCACAATTAGCTACAACTACAGATTCTCTAGAATCGGTAATAAACATTAATCAGGAATATTACAAATCGATTAGAAAAGTTCTTACAGGAGATGTAAAAACAGTAGAATTTGATATTGACTCTGCTGTACAGTCTCAAAAACTTAATCCTGAGGAAGTAGATTTAAGCCCTTCTGATCAGGACATACAACTTCGTGAAGAAGTCTCCAAAGAGGATAAATACAGCTTGTTTGAAAGCGAAAAATCAAGCACAGACTTTTCTTTATTTCCTCCGGTAAAAGGCAATATTACTTCGGGATACAGTATGACCGAAAAACATTATGGTGTGGATGTTGCAGTTCCCAAAGATACTCCTGTAAAGGCGGCATCTTCTGGGACAGTAATTTTTGCAGAATGGACTGCAGAAACCGGCCATGTAATTATACTTAAACATAATAATAATCTTCTTACAGTGTATAAGCATAATGCATCTCTTACAAAACAACAAGGAGAACAGGTAAAAGCAGGAGAAGTAATTGCCACAGCTGGCTCTACAGGAGAATTGTCTACAGGCCCTCACTTGCACTTTGAATTATGGAGAGATGGATATCCTACAAATCCATCTAATTTTATTGATTTTGAAAAATAACTATGTCTTTAAAAGCATTAGGAGCTAAGGTTTTTGCTAAACGAATTCGCAAAAAAGTTGATAAATGGGCTGCAGACCCTATCAGAACTCAGGAAAACGTCTTTAGAAACCTTATAGAAACAGCAACACACACTGTTTTTGGCCAGGATCACAAGTTTCAAAGTATAAATACACATGCAGACTTTGCGAAGCATGTACCCATACGTGACTATGAGGAACTAAAGCCGTATGTTAATCGTGTAGTAGAAGGAGAAAAAGATATACTTTGGCCAGGCAAACCTTTATATTTTGCAAAAACTTCTGGAACGACAAGTGGAGCTAAGTATATCCCTTTAACCAAAGAGTCTATGCCCACGCATGTAAAGGCAGCGCGTAATGCGATTTTATGCTATATTGCAGAGACAGGAAAGACAAATTTTGTTAATGGTAAGATGATATTTCTTCAAGGCAGCCCTGAACTTGATGAGAAAAACGGGGTAATGCTTGGTAGATTATCTGGTATTGTGGCACACTATGTTCCAAAGTATCTTCAAAAAAACAGAATGCCCAGTTGGGAGACTAATTGCATAGAAGATTGGGAACAAAAAGTAGATGCTATTGTAGAAGAGACTATTGATCAAAATATGACTATTATTAGTGGCATCCCACCTTGGGTTCAGATGTATTTTGAAAAACTTCAGAAAAAAACAAACAAAACCATCGGAGAGCTTTTCAAAGGATTTGAATTATTCATTTATGGGGGTGTAAATTTTGAACCCTACAAAAGTACATTCGACAAATTAATTGGAAGAAAAGTAGCCGGTATAGAATTATATCCTGCTTCTGAAGGGTTTTTTGCCTTTCAGGATAGTCAGAAAGAAAAAGGAATGCTGCTACAGTTAGATTCTGGAATGTTTTATGAATTTGTAAAAGCAGATGAGTTTTTTGAAGACAACCCCAAACGGTTAACTATAGGAGAGGTGCAAACCGGAGTTAATTATGTTATGCTTGTTTCAACCAATGCAGGATTGTGGGCCTACAATGTAGGAGATACAGTTATGTTCACCAGTACTTCACCATATAGAGTAGTGGTTTCAGGTAGAATAAAACATTTCATTTCAGCTTTTGGGGAGCATGTCATAGGTAAAGAAGTAGAACAGGCACTTAAAGAAGGAGCAGATGCTTTAGGAGTGATGATTAATGATTTTACTGTTGCACCACAGGTTAATCCAAATGATAATGATCTGCCTTATCATGAATGGTTTATAGAGTTTCAGGAAACCCCGGAAAATGTAGATAAACTGGTTTTAGAAATTGAGAAATCGTTACGTAACCAGAACTCTTATTATGATGATTTGATTGAAGGAAAAATACTTAGAACTTTAAAAATAACGATCGTTCCAAAAGATGGATTTAAAAACTATATGAAATCTATTGGCAAACTAGGCGGGCAAAATAAACTACCCAGACTGTCTAATGATAGAAATATTGCAGACAGACTCACAACAATAATCGGCAAATAAACTATATTTGCTACGAAAAATTTATGGCAAATCTTATACTACAAGGAAGAACAAGAGCTCAAGAAAGTTCGAGCGCAATAGAACGCATGTATATTACCATGCGTCACCTTTTCAATAGAGGTTTTTATAAACCAATGGGGGTTTCTGGAGATACACTTAGAGAAGCTTTGCTAACATTGCGACCAGAAATCTATGGTTCTGTGGCAGAGGAAAAGGTTGAACTTAACGGGTTACTTTATGTTATAGATCGTTTACCTTTTGGAATAGAAGAGTGCAGATACATAAATCTAACAAGCGAAGAAGGATACAAAAATTCTCATTTCAAAGCTATAGTCCCACCTAAAAGACGTAGAAACTGTTACCGGATCGATGAAGAGCAGATGAATATTGAGATTACACGAGGACGTTCTGAGATTTATGACATTCTTACGCATCTTACATTTCTGTTTATAGAGTCTCATAAAATCATGAACCGGGTTGTGATTAACGAACAAGGTAATGTTACCAGAGATTGGGAAAAATTAGAAAAAGCGGTCTTGTCAAAAAAGGAGTTGACCAAAGCAGAAAAAGAGGTTGCCTTAACACATACGGCTAATATCTTAGGGAGAACATTTGAAGAAGTTAGTTCTATTTATAATGATTTCTCATGCCCAGAAAATAAAGAACGCTTTTTACATATTATTTACTGGCTTGGGAAATTAGCCATAGAAGAATCTATAGAAGATAAAAAACGAATTGTAACATTTAGCCCAGTTTTAAGAGAAAGATTAGGTCACCATATTCATGGAGAAATTTGGGCAAATTCTATCAAGAAAAAGCTAGAAGAACTTGGCTTGCTAGATAGACCAATTCATATTATTAGTGCTAATATGCATAGTGTGATGAATACACTTTATGCCCCAATTGCGCTAAAAATAGAACTAAAAAACAAATCTACTTTTGATATTTATGAGTCACTAAGTGACAATAAAAACGATAAATTAAGAGCAAGAGTACAGAAATTAGCACTACAAAAAGGAATGGCCTATATCGAGGATCAAAGTGGTGCCAACATTAATGTTCAAATTTTTGACACCGCCAAGTGTGAAGAAGGAGAATATGCAAGTTTAATTTCTGATCTTGATGTTACCGATAAACCAGTTATTTTGGTAATGGATTATGCATTTGGAGAGCAGGCCTATGAAACAATGGATGAGCTATTAAAGCCATACGTTAATGAGGCTGGAGTTAAGTCACATGCAAACGCGAAATCCATTTCAATAATGGGAAAAGCGGGTATTTTAGAAGGAGGCAAAGGAGATATTATGATACCTTCTGCTCATGTTTTTGAAGGTACTGCTGATAATTATCCGTTTAAAAATCAATTAAAAAAGAAAGATCTAGAAGGTAATGGGATTGATATTTATGACGGAGCAATGATCACCGTTTTAGGAACATCATTACAAAATAGAGATATTTTAAAGTTTTTCCATGATTCTACCTGGAATGTGATTGGATTAGAAATGGAAGGAGCGCATTATCAAAAGGCAATTCAGTCAGCATCAAGGCTTCGCGGAAGCATTAGTCCTAAAGTAAAAGTACGATATGCTTATTATGCATCAGATAACCCTTTAGAAACAGGAAGCACTTTGGCATCGGGAGGATTAGGAACAACCGGAGTAAAACCCACATACCTAATTACTGAGAAAATAATAGAACAAATTTTTAAAGAAAGGTAAGTATTGTACTAAAGCTTGCAATTATATTGTCTTTCGTTAAAATTGTTTTATAAAAGAAAGTAACTTTGCCAAAATTATCTTTTAAACGAAATTAAATTTATGAGTACCAAGGAAAACGCAACAGAAGAAATGGACTTAGGTCAGTTGTTTAAATTAATTGGCAACGCTTTTGATAGATTCTTCAAGTTTATAGGAGATATTTTTAAAGGTATTTTTCACCTTATTATTTTGTTCCTTCAATTTGTACAAAAACACTTCTGGAAGTTTGTTATTGCTGGTGTTGTTGGAATAGGTTTCGGGATCTATTTAGATGCTAATGCAGACCCAATGTATAGATCCACTATGGTGGTTGAGCCTAATTTTAGCAGTGTTCAGCAGCTATATAACAATATTGAGTTTTATGGTGAACTTGCAGATGAAGAAGAGTATAAAGCATTAGCCGAGGCATTAAAAATCTCTGATGAAGAAGCACAGACATTAAAAAGGTTTACGATAGAATCTTTTTCAGATCAAACACAAAGAATTAAACAATTTAGCGAGTTTATTCAGGGGCTGGATACGATTTCTCAGAAAATGGTAGACTACAATGATTACCTTAAAAACTTCAATAATATAAATGCTAAATTTCATAAAATAACAATAGACGCAAAGGATTCTAGGGTTGCAAAAAAATGTCAAAATGTAATTTTAAGATCTATAGAAAACAATCAATATTTTAAGCTTCAAAAAGAGATTAATGAGATAAACTTGGCGCTTCAGGATTCAATTGTTGAAAAACAGTTAATGGAAATAGATTCTTTACAAAGATTCTATAGAAAAATCAGAATTATTGAAGCAGGCAAAGCTCAAGGAGGCACTAGTATAACTCTTGCGGAGAGCCAATCTGATAAATCTCCAGAAATAGAATTATTGAACGAAGTTAAGCGTTTAAAAGATGAGATAGTATTTCTTAATAATGAGAAAGCGAATACCAAGAATACAATAAATGTTATTTCAGACTTCCCTAATAAAGGAGTACTGATTAACAATTTTTTTGGAAAGAAAATAGTACTTCTTCCTATATTGTTGGTGGGACTAGTATTTATAGTTTTAGTACTTCTTTCGCTAAATACATATTTAAATAAATATAAACAGGAATAGGCTTTCTTTGTTTTTAAAACTGTCGACTTATACAGAAATATAATGAACCCTTATCAAGGCTGTAAGCTTGGAAGGGATTAATTAGGGAGTTAATGAATTCATAGTCGTATGCTATATCCTTTGAAATTCCATCCAATTTTAAAAGAAAAAATTTGGGGAGGAAATAAACTAAAAACAATTCTCAATAAACCTTCTACAAAAGATAATATTGGGGAAAGTTGGGAAATTTCTACACTAGAAAACAATACCTCTATAATTTCTAACGGTTTTTTTGAAGGGAAATCATTGACCAATCTTATCAAAAAATTTAAAGGAGAGTTATTAGGGCAGAAAGTATATAGTCAATTTGGAGACCAATTTCCATTACTAATTAAGTTTATTGATGCTAAGGAAGATTTATCTGTTCAACTACACCCTAATGATGTATTAGCAAAAGAAAGGCATAATTCTTTCGGGAAAACTGAAATGTGGCATGTTGTTCAAGCCGATCAGAACGCAGAATTAATAATTGGGTTTAAGAAGGACACCACAAAACAAGAATACGAATCCTTTTTGAAGAATAGCAAAATAACAGAATTACTTAATTTTGAAAACATCTCAAAAGGAGATAGCTACTTTATTGATGCTGGGAGGATACATGCCATAGGCGGAGGGGCTTTAATAGCCGAAATCCAACAAACATCTGATGTGACCTATAGAGTATATGATTGGGATCGTGCGGATAATCAAGGAAATAAAAGAGAGTTACATACTGATCTTGCCTTAGATGCACTAGATTTTAAAGCAGAAAACAATTTCAGGCTTGATTATAATAAAAAAGAGAATAGTGTAAATGAAATAGTACAGACAAAATATTTTACGACAAACTTTATACATGTAAAGGGCAATTTTCAGCGTGATTATGAGCAAACAGACTCTTTTAAAATCTTAATGTGTGTTGCCGGTCGTGGTAATATAATTAGTAATGGCCTTTCTACTCCATTTTCGCTGGGAGAAACAGTATTAATTCCTTCTATAGTTAATAAACTGTCTATAGAAAGTGATATTAAGGAAGCTAAATTACTAGAAGTTTATATCTAAGGGAATATGAAAAGTATTTTGATAACTGGTGGCGCCGGATTTATAGGATCAAATTTTATCCCATATTTCCTTGATAAATATCCTGAAACGCATATTGTAAATATTGATAAGTTAACCTATGCCGGGAACCTAGAAAACCTTAGTGAGATTAATGATCATACAAGGTATACTTTTGTTGAAGGAGATATTTGTAATAGAATATTGATAGAATCTCTTTTTGAGAAATATGATTTTAGAGGAGTAATTCATTTTGCAGCAGAATCACATGTCGATAACTCAATAGAAAGCCCAGATGAGTTTATTAAAACAAATGTTTTTGGAACTTTTACATTAATAGATGTGGCTAAAAATAAATGGATAGAATCCCCGCATCAAATCAAGAATAAATATAAAGACTGTGTTTTTCATCACATCTCGACAGATGAGGTGTATGGTACTCTGGGAGAAGAAGGTTTATTTACAGAAAACACGCCCTATGCTCCAAATAGCCCATATAGTGCCTCTAAAGCATCTTCAGATTTTATCGTTAGAAGTTATTTTCACACCTATGGAATGAACGTTGTTACTACCAATTGTTCTAATAACTATGGTCCTAAACAACATGACGAAAAGCTTATTCCAACAATTATAAGAAACGCAATTGCAGAAAACCCAATCCCCATATACGGAGATGGAAAAAATATAAGAGATTGGTTATATGTATTGGATCATTGTAAAGGGATTGATCTTGTTTTTAATAGGGGGAAATTGGGCGAAACGTATAACATTGGTGGTAGAAATGAAAGAAATAATCTATACATCGCAGAAACAATATGCCAAATGTTGGATAAATTAGCTCCAAGAAAATCTGCTAAATCCTACTTAGAATTAATAACCTTTGTAAAGGATAGGCCGGGTCATGATTATAGATATGCAATCGATGCATCCAAAATAGAAAATGAATTGGGCTGGGAAGCAGATGAAAATTTTGAATCAGGAATCAAAAAGACAATAACTTGGTATTTGAACAAGTATAGTGCTAAGTAGCAGATCAAATTGTTTATAGGTGTCTAATCAAATAAAAAGTAGAGATGAAAGGAATTATATTAGCAGGAGGTTCAGGTACAAGATTGCATCCACTTACATTGGCAGTTAGTAAGCAATTAATGCCGGTGTATGACAAACCGATGATATATTATCCCCTTTCTACATTAATGTCTGCGGGAATTCGTGAAATACTTATCATTTCTACACCACAGGACTCGTCAATTTTTGAAAAGCTTTTGGGAGACGGCACAGCCTATGGTTGTAAATTTGAATATGCAGTTCAGGCTCACCCTAATGGATTGGCTGAGGCTTTTATAATTGGAAGAGATTTCATTGGTAAGGATAAAGTTGCCCTAATACTAGGAGATAATATTTTTTATGGATCTGGCCTAGAGCAGCTATTGGAAAGCAATAACAACCCTGATGGTGGAATTATTTATGCATATCACGTGCAGGACCCAGAACGATACGGGGTAGTGGATTTTGATAGTACCGGTAAAGTAATTTCGATAGAAGAAAAACCAACACAGCCTAAATCAAATTATGCAGTACCAGGAATTTATTTTTATGATAATGCCGTAGTAGAAATAGCAAAAAAAATTAAGCCTAGCAATAGAGGAGAACTTGAAATTACAGATGTCAATAATGCCTATTTGAAGAAGGGAAAATTGAAGGTCAGTATTTTGGATAAAGGAACCGCATGGTTGGATACGGGAACCTTTAACTCGTTAATGCAAGCTTCTCAATTTGTACAGGTAATAGAGGAACGCCAAGGCCTTAAAATCGGAGCGATAGAAGAAACAGCATACGTAAAGGGATTTATTGATAAAAAACAACTGCATAAATTGGCAGAACCATTGGTAAAAAGTGGGTACGGAAAATATTTATTACAATTAGATTAAAATGAAGATTGAATCTACTTTTATTGAAGGGTGTTTTATTATAAAACCAAAAGAGATTATAGACAATAGAGGCACTTTTTTTGAAAGCTTTAATCAAAAAAAGTTTTATGAGGTAACCGGTTTTCAAACAAACTTTGTTCAGGATAATCAGTCGGTATCTCAAAAAGGAGTGGTAAGAGGATTGCATTTTCAGAAAGGAGAGTATGCGCAGGCAAAGTTAGTGAGAGTAGTCCAGGGAGAGGTACTAGATGTTGTAGTAGATTTAAGACCAAATTCTGAAACATATGGTAAACACTTTTCGATTATTTTGAATGATCAAAATAATTTTCAACTGTTCATTCCTAGAGGTTTCGCTCATGGCTTTATCACGCTAAGTGAAAGATCAATTTTTGCTTATAAATGTGATAATTACTACGATAAGTCTTCAGAATCTGGAATTGTTTTTAATGACCCAGATCTGGATATTGATTGGAGATACGATTTGGATCAAGTAAAATTGTCTGAAAAAGACAAAGAGTTACCTTCTTTTAAAAGTTTAAAAAATGGGTGAAGAATCCATAAAAACCAAAGTTCTTATTACAGGGTCTTCTGGGCAATTGGGTCAGTGCTTGAAAAAGATTGAAGGAAATTACCCAAACTTACAGCTTTGTTTTACAGATTCTAAAACACTAGATATCTGTAAAAAAGAGAACTTAAAAGAATTTTTTACTCATTTACAGTTTGATTTCATAGTAAATTGTGCCGCATACACCAATGTAGAAAAAGCCGAAAAAGAGCCTGAAAAAGCCTTTTTGATTAATGCACAAGGTGCTAAAAACTTAGCCGATATTTGCAAGGAACAAAATGTAACCTTAATACATATTTCCACCGACTATGTTTTTGATGGAAAGAAGGATGCTCCCTACACAGAAGAAGATCTTCCTAACCCAATAAACCAATACGGAAAATCGAAGCTAGCGGGAGAAAAATATATTCAGGAAACAATCAAAAACTATTTTATCATAAGAACATCCTGGTTATATTCTGAATATGGCAATAATTTTTTGAAGACGATTTTAAGAAAATCTGGTAATAAAGAAAAACTCACAATTACAACATCTGAAATTTCATCTCCAACAAATGCAAATGATTTAGCCAAATTCATACTAGATTTGGTTCATGTAAACAATGATGTCTATGGTATTTATCATTATAGTAATCTTGGCGAAGCTACATGGTATGATTTTGCAAGAGAAATTTTAACGTTTTCAGGTAAACTTGAAGATACAATACTTAAAAAAACCGATAATTACCCTACTTTTGCAAAGCGGCCAAAATATAGCGTATTAAGTAAAGACAAAGTATTAAGGCAAAACAAAATACCAAAAGTAGTTGATTGGAGAATGAGCTTAAAAACAATATTTACTAATGGCAAATAGTATTCTCCTTGTTACCATAATACCAATAAAGAAAGTATTCTAAAAATGAAGATAGTAGCCCTTTTACCAATGAAAGGTAACTCTGAGAGAGTCCCTAATAAGAACCTAAAAGATTTTTGCGGAAAACCTCTATACCATAGAGTGTTAGATGTTTTGTTAAACTCAGATTTTATTGACGAAGTTGTTATTAATACAGACAGTGATAAAATAAAAACCGATGTAAAAGAAAACTATAAAAATGGTGTAACGGTATTAGATAGGCCTGCAGAAATTATTGGAGACCTGGTATCAATGAATAAAATTATAGAACATGATATTAGTAAGGTAGACGCTGATTTTTATATACAAACACATAGTACCAATCCTCTGTTGAAAACAAAAACGTTGGACCTTGCAATAAAAAAAATGCTTGATGTTCAGAAAGAGCATGACTCAATATTTTCTGTAACCAGATTACAAACCAGATTGTATGATGAAAAAGGAAAACCGTTTAATCATAACCCAAAAGAGCTTTTAAGAACGCAGGATTTAGCACCGCTTTATGAGGAAAACTCTAATTTCTATATCTTTACTAAAGAGTCTTTTGTGAAATCTGATGGTAAACGAATAGGTCTGACCCCTTTAATGTTTGAAGTTGATAAAATTGAAGCCGCCGATATAGATGAACCACAAGATTTTATAATAGCAGAATCATTATATAAGTTACTGAAATGATCTTTGATAATTTAGAAAACTGGAATAAGTATTTTAAGACTCCTATTTTTGAGGAAATATTGTCTAAACTTAACACGTTAACAATTGATACACCAAATGGAATTCACCATGAATCCAACGGATACTATTTCAAAGTAATGAGCTATGAAACAAAACATGCTCCAACGATAATAGAATCGCATAAAAAAGAAGTAGATGTTCAAATATTGCTTTCTGGTAGTGAGCATATCAAGGTATATTATCAAAATCAAGTAGAATCAACAACAGAATATTCTGAAGAATCAGATTGTATATTTTATAAGAATATTGATGATCCTAGTTTGACGTTAAATCTGTTTCCGGGTAAAATGGCAGTATTTTTCCCTCAAGATATACACGGATGCCAATATCCAGTAAGTGATCAAACAGAAAATATTAAGAAAATCGTAATTAAAATAGATGAAAAACTTTTTACATACTAAAAGCAAGCTAAAGGACAAATTAAACAAAAGAGAATTATCTTTTGGATCCTGGTTAACAATACCTCATCAATCTATTGTGGAGATACTATCTTCTGCAGGTTTTGAATGGTTGACTATTGATATAGAACATTCTGCAATTGATTTTCAGACGGTACAAAATCTAATAGGTCATATCCAAGCCAATGATATGGAAGCCTTAGTTAGAGTTAGTAAAAACGATGAGGTAATCATTAAAAGAGTAATGGATGCTGGTGCCAATGGGGTAATTGTTCCTATGATAAAAAATGCGGAAGAAGCAAGACAAGCCGTTTCTTGGGTTAAGTATCCACCACACGGAACCAGAGGTGTTGGTTTATCAAGAGCGCAGCATTACGGAATAGCTTTTAACGAGTATAATAAATGGGTTCAGGAAGAATCTGTAGTAATTGCTCAGATAGAACATATCGAAGGTGTTAAAAATTTAGCCGAAATACTTGATGTTGAGGGTATTGATGGTATAATTGTTGGGCCTTATGATTTATCAGCGTCTATGGGTAAACCAGGAATGTTCTATGATGATGATGTAAAAGAAGTGTTAGCAGAGATTGATAGGGTTACCCTGGAAAAATCAAAAAACCTTGGTTTCCATGTTATTGAATCAGATCATAAGAAAGTACTGGATAAAATATCTAAAAACTATAACTTACTGGCGTTTAGCCTGGATTTCTTCTTTTTAGGAGATACAGCAAGAGAGCAAATGCAATTATTAAAATCTAAATTATAAAATGAGCAGAGTTTTAGTCTTTGGTGGATTTGGTTTTTTGGGGTATTACCTGGTAAAAGAACTTTTGCAAAAGGGATATAAGGTTACGGTAGCAGATATTGCAGAAGACAAAGAATTAAAAGGAAAGGTAGAGTATTTCTATTGTGATATTTCAAATGAAGATGAGGTAATATCTGTTTTTGAAAAACACACCTTTGATGTTGTTTATAATTTGGCAGGTTTCGCAAATCTTGACACTGCAATAAAATTTCCAATAAAAACCATCAATCTTAATGTGATTGGTAATATGTATATCCTTGAACAATGCGTAAAGCATAAGATCAAAAAATTTGTATATGCAAGTAGCGCCTATGCTATGAGTAACAAGGGTTCTTTTTATGGGATTAGCAAATTGGCTTCTGAAAAAATTATTGAAGAGTACCACAAAAAATATGATCTGCCATTTGTAATACTTAGGTATGGATCCGTATACTCTGAAAGAGCATATAACAATAACTACATATACAACCTGGTTAAAGAAGCTGTTCTGCAAAAAAGAATAGATCATAACGGGGATGGTAATGAGATTAGAGAGTATATACATGCAGCTGATGCGGCAAAATTGTCTGTTGATGTTATTGAATCCAAATCCTTTGAAAACCTTCATGTTGTCCTTACAGGAACCGAAAGAATGAAGAGAATCGAGTTATTTGAAATGATAAAAGAGATTCTTAATAATGATGTGAATATTAATTGTAATGACTCTGGATATCATAATCACTATAAGTTTACTCCATATTCATTTGAGCCAAGCGTAAGTAAAAAATTAATAGCTAACCCACATATTGATATGGGACAAGGCTTGCTAGAGTGTATAAGAACTGTTCATAAAGATGAAAAAGTATAATCAGGAAATTCATTATTGTCCTTTACCTAGCTTTAATGAAGTAGCGACCAAAGAAATTCACGATACGATATTTCAACTTCTTAAAGAAAAAGAAACAATAAATATCGCTCTGTCTGGGGGGAGTACGCCAATCCCTATTTTAGAGAAACTAAAAGCAGAATCTCTGCCATGGGAGCAATTATCATTTTTTCTAGTGGATGAAAGATGTGTGCCTTTGGATAGCGATGAGAGTAATTTTGGAGTCATTAAACGAGTTTTTTTCAATTTTATATCGTCTGTGTCATATCCCATGTTTGACGACCTTAAAACGCCAGAAAAAGCCGCGAATGAATATGAAAATATAATACGACAAGTAGTTCCTTTGGATAACATGGGAACACCAGTATTTGATTTAATGATTTTAGGGATGGGAGATGATGGTCACATAGCCTCTTTATTCCCAGAAACATCTGCTTTACAGGAAAATCACAAGATGGTTGTTCATAATGAAGTGCCAAAACTGAGTAATACCCGAATTAGTTTTACGTACCCTTTAATCTTGGCGGCAAATCATAGAATAATGTTGATTAAAGGGGAGAATAAAATAAAAGTACTGAACGAACTACAGAATTCTAAAAGCACAAATTACCCAGTAGACAAAGTATTTTCGGACAGCACGATGAAGTGGATCGTAGGTGAGTAAGAGTTTTTATTTCGAAGTGCTTTTAATACCTATTATTTGAAGAACATATAATGTTTTTGGGTAGCGATTTCCAACATTTCTTTATCGCCCTTAGAATCGCCAAATGCGACAATATTCTGAAATTTCTCTAATGTATACTTCTCTTTTATCCTCAATACTTTTTGCATCCCATAGCAATTAGTTTCCATTCCGTGATATTTTCCGTTTTTATAAATTGCTTTTGTACAAATACATGGTAAACCTAAGTCATTAGCAATTGGCAATAACCATATATCAAGTGAAGAAGATACAATCACATAGGCCATGTTGTCCAAAACTTTAAGGTTATTGAGGTAATTAAGCGCACTGGGTTTTATATGTTTCTTAAAGTAAATAGCAAATTTTTCAGACGTGCTCTCTAGTTCTTGTTTAGAATATTTTCCAATAAAAATTTTCAAAAATATATTTTTAGCAGACTGATTATCTATTATTTTTAATAGAAGTAACAAATAAATTGGACCAAATAGGATAGATTTTAGATAAAATACAGGGTTTGAATTAATAAATTTGGCGTAGGAAATCATAGAATCTTTTGAAGAGATTGTACCATCAAAATCAAAAAGATATAATTCTCGCATTTTTTATAATAGTTTACTTATTATAGATAAAATTCCTTGTTTTACTGCAGATTTATGATGACTGGTTTTAGCATCAGAATTTAAGATTTCATTTCTATTCTTGACATACCAGTCATAACTTTCAATGATCATTTCTTTATTAGAAAACTTTGAAGACCAATTCAATTCTTTTTCAGCCTTAGAAACATCAAAATACATTGATTTTCCGTACATCATCGCATGATAGGCTCCTAATGGAGAAGCTCCTATTTTACTGGCCAGATTCATTCCTGGGACAATAACCTTACTGGATAGTGATTTTATTTTTGAGGATGTACCAGCATGTTTAATTAGGTCCTCAAGTAAGTTACGCATTGTTCCAAAGTTCTTTGCTCCAATATTATAGATTCCTCCGGTCCCGATTTCTGCAGAAAGGATACAGGCTTCTGCAAGATCATCACTATGTACGAATTGATACAAATTATTTCCATGATCAAATACGGGCACATTTTTTCCTTGATAAATCCATTCAAACAAAATCTGAAAAATTCCTAGTCTACCGTGACCTAATATGGTACGTGGCCTTATGATAGAGATATCCATACCCTTGTTTTTATTTTCCAGACATATTTTTTCTCCATTATATTTAGCTTTTCCATAAGCTTCTCCCGGTGAAGGATCTGTTAGTTCTGTTACAGGGTTCTCTTTAGGTATTCCAAACACAGCTGAAGAGGAAGTGTATACAAATTTTTTGACCCCACTTTTTATAGCAGCATCAACTATGTTTTGTGTACCTTGATAATTAACAGAGGTAAACAAATCTTTATCTTTTGCAAGAGGAACCTGGGCTACGTTATGATAGACGGCTTTGATATTTTTGCAGGCATTCATTACTGCTTTTAAGTCCCTAATATCGGTTTGAAAAAAAACCACTTTATCCAAAAGCTCCTTACTAGGAGGGTTAATATCTAAAATTGCACATTTTTCACCTCTTTCAAGTAGTTTTTTTACCAACAACTCACCAAAATATCCCGATCCTCCTGATACTAAATTCAAATTCGTATTTTTTATAAGATAATTAAATAGATGTACAATTACATTCTAATATAAACGACATATCGTTTTTTGACTTCAAAATCCTTCTTATAATGACTATTAATATAATTCCATAAGCCTTCATTTTCTCTAGTAGAATTTTTAATATTTAGAATTTCCCCAGGAAAATCCATAGAAACTATAAATTTCGGATTAATTTTTTGTAGTTGAGTCACTACCTGGTTTTTATTTTCTTCTGAAAGTGAAAACCTAACGAATTGAGTCTGATACATGTTGTGATTTTGATTCAATAAGTATTCAAAAGTTCCTCCATATGGTATGGTTACAACTTTATCAGTTTCGGTTTGATTCTTTTCTAGGTATCCAAGTACTTTTTTAACGGGAGACATATACGATTCAGCGGCCTTAAATTCTCCCATTTTTGTTTCAAGAAAAACTGTTTTTGTGGTGTTTTTGTTAAAAAACAGAAAGCAAGAAACACCAAACACCAATAGCGTTAATAAAGGTTTGAGTAAATTCAATTTAGTAATGTCGCTTTTCTTTATATCTAACCATGAAATCAATAATCTTGCGATAAGTATTGTAATTAAAAGTGAAAAAGGATAGAAGAAT
Organism: uncultured Aquimarina sp.; assembly: GCA_947500545.1. Taxonomy (GTDB): domain Bacteria; phylum Bacteroidota; class Bacteroidia; order Flavobacteriales; family Flavobacteriaceae; genus Aquimarina. The sequence goes on from CANMSO010000003.1 coordinate 360,060, forward strand.
GAAAAATGTCCACCCAACAGAATGACTCTTAAGTTTAGTAGTAGGACTCCAAAACCAACAATAAAGTAGAATAAATAACTCTTTTTGTCGATTTTTTTCTTTTTAAAAATGAAAGGAGATATTGATAATAAAAGAATGAATAGAATAGGGCTATGCCTTGTAGAATCAACAATTACTTTTAGAATTCTAAAATGTGATAAATGTTCGTAATTAGGATAATTTACCAGAACCACTTGTAAAATTAAGACTGAAGCCATCAGAAAAAATAAATACTTTAATTTTTTGTTTTGGTATAGAAAGCAAATAGCCCCAAAGACAAGTATAGCTACAAAAGAGAGAAATATATATATATCGTAATAAAAGAAAACCTTTTTTTTCATCTCTTCTACCTGCCCACCGGCAAATCCATAAGCAGTAATGCCATCAATTATTTCCTGAATGCTTGAGGTGAATAGTGCTGGTGCAAAAAACAATAATGTAAAACTAACTGAAGATAAGATCAGCAATAAAGAAAACCGGATTCTTAAAGTGTTCAGGTGAGTGCCTATGTATGCTAAAGTCATTATTACTGTTGCAAAACCCCATTCTGGTTTGGAACTTAAGGAAACAGCAATACCGGCTGCCAAAAGAAGAATATACTTTTGCTTTACTTGTTCGCCATTAACCAGACGTTGAATTGAAAAAACAGATAGTATTGATCCTGCCAATGCGGTTAATATAGCAGGTGTATATAATTGAATAGAGAAAAGCCTGAAATGATTAGAAAAATTGGTTAGTAAAAAGACGAGGGTAACTAATAATATACTATTGGTCTTACTTTTAATTTCTGTGTTAACAATAGAATAAGTAAGATAAAAAATAAAAATACCAAGAAGTACATTTAGTATTTTTATAGAGATTAATGTATTACCAAAAATACTTGCCCATATCCCATAAAAATAGATGCTAAAAGGAGGGTATTGCCATGTAAAATCACTGTATGGATATAAATGATTTCCGATTTTTTCTATTTCAAATAGCCAACGTGTTAGATCTGTTATAAAATGAACCGGTTGTATTTCTGCAATAAAAATTAGCGTTATAATGCATGAAACAAAATAGTATACAGGTTTATTTTTCATTTGATTTGGTTTTGGTGTTTTTGCAAGATCATTTTAGTACCTGTATAAAGATCAATTTTTGGGGAATATTCTAATTCGTTTTCTGCTTTTTGTATAGAGCAGGCAATGTTTTTATTCAGCTCGGACATTACATGAATCTTTTGATTATAGATTCCAATTTTCTGAAAAATAAAATCAGACAACTGTGCAATTTGACCGGTAAAATGTGGCAGTCTTATTTTTTGCTTTTTAGTTCTTATTCCCAGATCTTCAATAACGGTTTTAACAGTATTAATAATCTCATTCATTGAGTAAGGTGTTTTATCGGCGATCCAATATATTTTTCCTTTAGATATTGGATTTACAGCAGATAAAATTATCCCTTGAACGAGATTTTTGACATTTACCATAGATCTTAGATTTTCTCCGTTTCCAATAAAAGGAAATTTTCCGTCTCTTACCATTTTATAAAATGTCATCTGCCTTTCGGGCATATTTTCTCCATAAAACCAAGGCGGTCTAATGATGGTTATGTCTATGTTTTCTTCTATTTTAGAAAGTAAATACTTTTCCATTAGCATTTTTGATTTCCCGTATCCCATATATGGATTGTAAGGAGATTTCTCATCAAAAAGATCTTTTAGCTCATTAGAGCTGTTACAACCAATAGGGGAGTTGCTGGATATCACAATAATTTTTTTTATACCTTTTGCTATAGCAGTCTCAACTATGTTTTTGGTTCCTTGTACATTGATATTAAAAAAGTCACTCATTTTTTTAGGATGAATGATACCCGCTGTATGTATCAAAAGATCATCATTTGATGCAGTTTCCATAAAGGTAACGCAACTGCTTTTGTCTGTTAGATTTCCTTCAAATCTAATGTGAGAATCAGTATTGACAGAGATTTCTTTATGTGCGTTTTTAAGTACAAATGAATGTAATTTGTAACCACCGGCAGAGAACTGAGGTAAAACATCACTATCTCCTTTTAATAAGGTTTGCACAAGATTTTTTCCTAGCCATCCATCTGCTCCTGTGATAAATACATTCTTAAATTCTAGTTTCATTTATGATCAGCAATAAATTTATTAATTACATAGGTTGTCATCATCATAATAGTTCCCTGTGGGTTTACAGAAGGGGCATCGCATAAAACAGACCCATCACAAGCAAAAATTCGATTACTTTTCCATAATTTTCCGTTGGGATCAACAGCACTATTCTTTTTGATTCCACCCATTTTTAAGGACGAAAAAAGATGTATAGTCATCAAATTTAGTAGACTTTTATCTAACGAGTCTATTTTTTCTAAATCTTTTAAATTTTCTATCACAATATTTTTTTTGACCGATGGGAATAGTTTTTTTGCACCAGCTTCAAATAAAAGTGTTGCTAGTTTTTTATAACCCTCCTGGATATTTTGATAATCTTTGGGCGTAAGTTTATAGCGAATAAATGGCGAAGAAAAAAAAGGAATCTTGGATATAGTACCCATACCCTCTGGCATGATCATCATGTAGTAGATAGCCATTTTTTCCCATTGGCTAAGATACTTCATGTTATTAGTATCGTTTAAAATTAAAGAGATATAAGAAGGAGTACTTATAGAACAGCCAAAACTTATTTCTGGAGAAAACTCTTTTACCTGATAGGTAGATACTTCGGCGTTTTCATTATTAATTTTTTCATCAAAAAGGGCTGAAAACTTGAATGAAGGGTGCATTTTTAAGCTTTTACCTACATTATGTTTATAACCACTCTTCAAAAGTAAAAAGGGAGAATGAATTGCCCCAGCGCATAAGAAAATATAATCTGCTTTTATGTCATAAACTCGCTGTTCTTTTTCAATACATTCAAGTATAACCCCATCAACGGTCTCTTTTTTAATTTTTTTAACTTCTGTTTCGGTCAACAAAGTGCCTCCTGCATCTAGGAATCTAGGGATATAAGTTTCGGTCATGGATTGTTTAACTCCCTTAGAACTATCCTCATTGTACTTATACCACCTGGGAATCTCGGCGCAATTCCAGTTTAGTTTTTTTGCGCCGTCCTTTAATTTTAGAGAAGTTTTAGAAGGTTCTCCAGGCAGTAAACTAATAGAGATTTCTTTTTCTATATTTTGATAATATTCTTCAATAAGCTTTTGATCAAAAGATAGGGCATTTTCTTTTTCCCATTGGGTTAAAATACTTTCTGGCAACCTATGATAAAGACCGCTATTGACTTCACTTCCTCCACCTACGCATGCTCCTTCTACATAATTGATTTTGGTTTTTCCAAAGGCAAGAGTAATCCCTCCATTAGCGTATTTTTTGTTCATTTCTTCAGAAGAAAAAGAAGCAACATCAGATAATCGCAAATACTTACCTTTTTCTATTAAGGTAACATCAAATCCTGCTTCGGCCAGTAATGTGGCAGAAAGACTTCCTCCTGGTCCAGAACCTATAACAATAATTTCAGTTTTTTTCATTGTCAGGATAAGTTTCTAAGGATCGTAATAAAATCAAAGAGCTATAAAACTTGAGTAAATCACCTAGTAAAAAGATGTTGTTGGATTGTATTTTTTTTAAAATCCTTTTCCTTTTTTCAAGATTAATTTTTTGGAAAGGTTTAAAGAAACGCAGTACAGCTATGAGTTGAGCAAATATAGTAGCAATTACAATTCCTGTTCTCAAATAATCAGGCATTATCTTTAGTTGTAAGAAAACAAAGTCTAGAACTTCTTCACCTTTATTACTTTCTGTAGTAAGTGCTTCACAAAGACCATTTATAAAAGCTTTATTTATCATTTGCTCCAAAGGATTAAAAAAACAATAAACAGGATCCATGTAATAAGACTAATTAGAATTCTTTTATCCTTATATAAGATATCGGTAGGTTCTTCAATATGTTCTTCAGAAAAGTTTATTTGTAAATACCGGAGTATCCCAAAAATAACTGGAAATAAACTATAAATGAGGTATTGTCTGTTTCCAGGAAAATTTTCATTAAAAAACGTATACATACTATAGACAATAATAGAAACACAAGAAAAAATTACTTGCATTGCATTTATTGAGGTGATATTATATCCTGCTAGTGCTTTTCTTTTATTAGAGATATCTGTTTTGATTAGAAGTTCTCCTCTTCTTTTTCCCAGAGCCAATAACATAGAAAGAGAAAAAGTCAGAATTATTATCCAAGGAGATGCGATCAATCCAAGAATCACAACACCAGTAATTACTCTTAAAACAAAACCCGAGGAAATAAACATGATATCAAGTATAGAGATGCGTTTTCCCCAAAAAGTATAAACTAGATTTAAGGCTATATATGAGTACGTAATCACCATACTATCCCGTGATAGCATGTAAAAGGGATAACTTAACAAGAATATCAAAACAGAAAGAACAATGAAAAAGTGTGTTTTTGAGACACTCCCTTTGGCCAAGGGTCTATTTTTTTTGACAGGATGGAGTTTATCTTTCTCAAGATCTATGTAATCATTAATTAAATAGATAAAACTAGCGGCAAAGCAGAAAAACAAAAAAGCCTTCAGAGTAATGTATAAATTACTCAGGGCCATAAATTCACCTGTAACTAAGAGAGGAATAAATATAAAGAGATTTTTTACCCAATGCCTAATTCTTAGCAATTCTCCATATTTCATTTCCGCAAAATTTGTAACAAATATAATATATATTATGATTTTTTTTGGTTTTTGAATTAATATCATGACAAAGCATAACGATGTTAAATAGATATAATATCTTTGCGGGAAATTTATGAGATCAGAATGAAAATAAAGAATGTCTTTTTTGACTTTGATGGAGTTATAGCAGAATCTGTAAGTGCAAAGACAGATGCTTTTAAAGAGATGTACATGCCTTATGGTGATGAAATCGCTAATAAAGTTGTAGATTATCATATAAACCATGGAGGTGTATCTAGATATGAGAAATTCAGATATTGGGAGAAAGAGTTTTTTGGCAAAGATATTTCTGAAGAAAGAGTACAAGAATTAGCACAAGAATTTTCAAATCTGGTATTACAAAAAGTGATTCATGCAGATGAGGTTCCGGGAGCGAATGCCTTTATAGAAAAGTATTCGAAAACATTTAATTTTTGGATAATAACAGGAACCCCCACAACAGAGATTGAAATTATAACCAAAGAAAGAGGCCTAACCGATAACTTCATTGGTATTCATGGATCACCAGAAAAGAAACGTTATTGGACAGAATACTTAATAAAAACCCACAACCTTAAACGAGAAGAAACACTGTTTTTGGGAGATGCTACTACCGATCAAGACGCTGCCGAGTTTTCGAAACTTCATTTCGCACTAAGAGAAAATGAAGAGAATCAAGAGATTTTTAAGGAGTATCAAGGAACGCGCTTTGAGGACTTTTATAGTTTAGAAAATATTTTAAGATTACAAAAAACTTTAGAATAATGAGGATATTACTAACATCTACTTCTTTTCAAGATACCCCAGGAAAACATCAGGATTTATTAAACCAACAAGGGTATGAAATAGATACGTTGAGAGGACCAATACCAGAATCTGAACTTTTACCGATAATTGATAAGTATGATGCCGTTATATGTGGTGATGATGAATATACCGAAGAGGTTATAAAAAAAGGAGTAGAAGGAAATTTGAAATATATTTCTAAGTATGGGGTAGGACTGGATAGAATAGATTTACAAGCCGCTAAAAAATATAATGTACCAGTTACTAATTGTCCGGGTGTAAATCAGGTTTCCGTTTCAGAACATGTGCTAGCATTACTATTCACTTTTGAGAAAAATGTACATGTACAGTATAATTCAACTCAAACCGGAAGTTGGAAGAGATGGATTGGGCATGAGATTCAGGGTAAAACTATTGGAATTATAGGATTAGGTGCAGTAGGAAAAGAATTAGCAAAAAAATCAGGTGCGCTAGGAATGAAAGTTCTTGGATTTGATCTTCATAAAGATGAAGCATTTTTGTCTAAATATGATGAGGTTACTTTTGTAGATTCTTTAGAGACAATATATGAAAATGCAGATGTTATAAGTTTGCATTTACCACATACCCCACAAACAGAAAAGATGATTAATCAAGACGTTATTTTCAATAAACTGAAACATAGCCCGATTTTGATTAACACCTCAAGAGGAATGCTTGTTGATGCACAAGCAGTAATCAAAGGGATCAAAGAGGGTAAAATAAGAGGGTATCTTACAGATGTTTTAGCACAAGAACCTATGGTTGAAGATGAGGTTTTTAAGGGGATCGATAATGTCATTATAACACCTCATGTAGGCTCAAGAACATATCAAAGTGTGGAGAGACAGGGTACTATGGCAGTAAATAATTTGATAAGCCTGGTTGATAATAATTAAATGAAGAAATTTTTTCAAAATCCAACTATTTCCAGTTGGGTTTTTCTTGGATCAAAAATATTGATCTTATTATTGCTTACTACACTAATAGTAAATAGGTTTTCTGTTGGTGAAATAGCCCTATGGTATTTATATGCAAATATTCAAGGTTTTGCTCACCTTTTTGATGTTGGCTTTTCTTCAACGATTATAAGGTTTACGGCGTATAGTATTGCAAACACCGATGAGGATAGTTTCTCTAAAAGCTTTCAGAGACTGTATGGGTCTATGAATACTGTATTCTCTGTATTATTAATTTTTGTATTAATCTTTCTTCTATTTGTTGGTAATTTTTCTGTCCTAGAGGTAATCAATGATAATGGAATTTCTGATGGTTTATTATCATACGGCGTTATTTGTGCAATAATGCCAATTAATTTCTTTCTAAAGAAAAATGATGCCTTTATTAAGGGGCTTAACAAGGTTTCGTTATTCAATAACTGGAATGCCATTATGTATTTTTTAACAGGTATTGCAACTATCATTTCGATTCTGTTAGATTTTCCTTTTTATATTGTTGTTTTAGTAAACCAGATCGCTATACTCTTAAATAGCATTAAGAATATTATTCTATTAAAAAGTGTAACTGATTTTAAGTTCAGTGTATTCCAATTTAGTTATAGTAAAAACATTCTTAAGGAGTATTGGGAACCTACATGGAAATCAGCTTTGATCTCTTTTTCGTCAAATGGAGCAAATAATTTTATAAGTATCATTATCCCAAAATTTCTAAGCGTTGAAATTGTAGCCTCCTATCTGTTTTCTTTGAGGCTGATACAGATTATTAGTGAATTTTCATGGGCACCTTTTTACTCTCATTTACCAGAATTTATAAAGAAATTTAAGCAAGGAAGAATACAAGAAACCGCTGATAAAGCTTACAAAAGACTAGATTGGTCAATAATCTTGTTTGTTGTTGGTATATTGTTTTTGGCATTCTCTGCAGACTTTGCATTAAATTTGGTTGATGCCAAAACAGAGTTTATTGATGGGTCATTGGTGAGCGCGTTATTGATAATGTTTGTGCTAGAAAGGTTTACCGCTATGCACTCTCAAGTAGTAATGTTTTCTAATAATATAGAGCATTATAAGCATTACTTATTTTTGGCTTCGTCTTACGTAATTATTGTACTGGTATCAATAAATTCATTAGGTTTGTACGCAATTCCTTTTGCATATATAATAGCTGTACTATTTCCACTAGTGATTATTTCAAAAAGATCATTGTCGGTTATGGACAGTTCAATTGGTATTTATTTTAAAAAGAGCGTTTTAAAAGTCTTAATATTACTTATTTTTACTTCAACAGTTATATATTTATGGGCGTAATAAAGAAAAGGATAAGACAATTTTTATATGTATTGGTGAACATACACACTTATTTGTATTTAAACTTTTTTAAATTAAAAAACCGAAATTCGAAAAAGTTATTTGTGTATACAGATTCCAGAGGTTTTGAGATTAGCAAAATAAAAAACCGAAAAAGCCCATTTTCTTCATACTTGTCGTATTTGGTTAAGAACTATAATTGTGATGTTTTTATATGCCCAGAAAAGCATACTACTGTTTTTGATTTTCTGGATAAATATAATGAATACAAACATAAAAATTACCAGTCGGTTATTGCCCATATTGGTGTAGTAGATTTTTCACCAAGACCAGCTTCGCAGATAGAAGCCATATTAAATCTGAAGAAAAAGAAAATAGAAATGTGTTTCAATACAGATTTCTTTACCCAAATTAATGATTTAAAAATTTACCCAGACAAGTATATGAATGAGGACACCGCATCTATACTTCCTGTAGAGTTAATTAACCAAGTTGCAGATGCTTTTAATAAAATAGATGACTTAATTTGGGTAACTTGCAACCCTGTGGACCTTAATTGGCGAGGAAACTATAAAAGAGATCGCCCAATTAATATCAATATGGTTAATGATAAGAGCATTGTAATGAAAGAATTGCTTGATGATCAAGTCAGGATAATCGATTTTACTGAATTCTCTATGGATGAGGTGCATAAATATACCTGTGACAACATTCATATGTCAGAAGAAGGGATGAAACTAATAGAAAATAAACTAAAGGAAATAGTATAAAACAATGATAAAAGGACTTAAGAATATAGTCAAGAAAAACCTTCCTCTTTGGTATCTAAATCAACCTGGAATTATTTTTGGATATAATAAGAAAAAGCTAAGAAAGCTAAAAAATAAATTTGAAGGACAACGATGTTTCATTCTGGGAAATGGCCCATCACTTAATAAAATGGATCTTTCAAAACTAGAAAACGAAAGTAGCTTTGCTGTAAATGGGATCTTTTATAAAACTGATGAAATGGGGTATAAACCTACATTCTATGTTGTAGAAGATGGAGCAGTAATGAATGATAATAAAAAAAGGATCAATCAATTTAAGTGCGAGTATAATTTTTTCCCTAGTATCTATAAAAAGGATGTTAAAAACAGGAAGAACACTTTTTTCTTCAATATGGACAGATCTTTTTATGAGAAAAGAAGTTCATATTTTGAGATTCCTAGATTTTCTCCAGAATGTTCAGATAGGATCTTTTGTGGTCAATCGGTAACCATTGTTAATTTGCAATTGGCATACTATCTAGGGTTTAAAGAAGTGTATTTAATAGGGATGGACTTTAATTACGATATACCAGATAGTCTAAAAATTGACGGACATGTTTTTGAAAGTACAGAAGATGATGTAAACCATTTTCATCCTGATTATTTCGGAAAAGGTAAAAAATGGCACGATCCTAAATTACATAATGTTTTGAAAAGCTACAAGATGGCTAAGTTAATGTTTGAGTTGGATGATAGAAAGATTTATAATGCCACAGATGGAGGAAAGTTAGATGTTTTTGATAGAGTAAATTATAATTCTTTGTTTTGAGAAAGACTTTCAGCTTGATAATGGCAACATATGGAACTCAAAAACTTCCGTTAATAAAAGAATTTCTTTCCTCAATTCATGAGCAAGAATATAAGGACTTTGAGCTAATTGTTGTTGACCAGAACAAAGATGAAAGTGTAAAACAGTTACTGGATAGTGAAGACTGGAATTTTTCATTTAAGTACCTGAAATCAGAGCCAGGGCTTTCTAAAGCCAGGAATGTGGGATTAGATTATGCAAAGGGTGAGATAGTTGCATTTCCCGACGATGACTGCTTATATACAAAGAACTTACTTAAAGATATTAATACCTTTTTTGAAGAAAAACCTGAAATAGATGTTTTAGCTATCGATACCAGAGATACTATTACACTTGAAAAACTTCCCTACACTAAAAAAGTGTCTGGAGATTTTGAATTTTTTAAAAATGACATTTTTAAAACAGTGACTTCTATTTCTATTTTTTGTAAAAATTATAATAGCGTTAGATTTGATGAAAGATTGGGCTTAGGCACAAAGCATGGAAGTTGTGAAGAATTTGATTTTGTCACCCAATTTTTTAAAAGAAAAAGCAGATGCTTTTTTACAGATAAATTTCATGTTCTGCATCCCGATCATTCAGATTTAAATGTTGGATCACTTGTAGACAAAATAAAGAAACATGCATTGGGGCATGGAGCATATTTCAAAAAGCACCTATTGTTCATATTGCCTACTGCTTTATATTATATGTTTATATCTCCTATAGGAGGAATGATAATTCATGCTTTCAAATTTGATTTTGATAAGACCAAAATGTATTACTTTTTTTTAACAACTAGATTAAAAGGATTCTTGACATTCTGATGAGATAAATATGGTGATATCCTTAAAAAAATATAATCAGAGTATCCTTGTTATTAGCTTTTTGGTTTTACTTCTTTCTAAGGCACTTGCAGGATCAGTATATTCTAGAATTCTTTCTATAGGCTTAATTGTAATTCTTGGACTTAGTGTGATAGGACCTTTGAAAATACGATTCAAAAATACAATTACCAATTACTTGTTTTTGTTGTATATATTTTTGTTTGTCCTTTCGCTCATAAAACAGTTTTTTCTTGCCGATCTATCCCTACCTGGACTCATTAATGTACTATTGTTTTTTTCAATAGTAGTTTTTGTACAGTTTATTGCTATACAAAGAATTAAACCAAACATATGGGATATGGTTCGTTTACTTTATTACATACTATACTCATATATTTTTTTAAATGTCTTTTTATTTATTCTGGGATTTAAACAAGAGCGCTACTTGGGTAAAAATGCACTTCTTGGGCTTCTTAATATAAATATTGATAGAGTAGGTTTTATATTTTCTCCAAGCTTGGCATATTTTGCAATGATTTGTGGAGTTTGTGGATTAATTGGTTTAGTATTGTTTTTTAAGAATAAGAAAACAAAGTTTTTAACAGGTTTTATTATTTCGATTATTGCACTACTGCTTACAGATTCTAGAGGCCCAATTTTTGGGTTGGTCATAATTTTTCTTTTTCTTTTCCCATTAAGACGTCTTTGGATTAAGTATCAATTGGCCTTATTTCTTTTTTATATCTTCTCTGTTAGTCTTTTTGTGTCAGTAATGTTTTTTATAAACAACCATATTTTTGATTTAGAGACCTTATCTAGAGGAGGAGATACGTCATTATTATCGAAACGAGATTTGATTTGGAATATCTTTTTTGAAAGCTATAATCCGTCTTTTTTAAACCTCACTTTTGGTTATGGGAACGTTGGACAATATATATCGGGAATCTCTGCTGACTATAAGTTCCTATTTGTGAACTGGCCAAATCCTGATCATATAAGTTTACATAATAACTCATTGCAAATGTTAATAGATATTGGTGTTTTGGGGATTATAAGTTTTAATTTTGTATTGTATAGGGTAACCAAATTTTGTATCAATCAATATAAAAAGAATAAAGAAACATATTTATTAATTATTCCTGCAATAATTAATTACTTGCTGATATTAGGTTTTTCTGATATTATAGTTAATATTTCTAATGTGGGTATTTACTTTATTTTAATATTTATAATTATCGGAGTTATTAATCAAAGTAAAGATGAACAATTTTCAGATTTGAAGCCAGCATGAAGTTTTCAGTTTTAATATCGGCATATAAAAAAGATGATCCTGGGTTTTTAAAGGACGCTCTAGAGAGTATCTGGGATTCGCAAACCCTTAAACCTAATGAAATTGTTATTGTTAAGGACGGCGAATTAACCCTGGAATTGGACAATATTATAGATGCTTTTGCAAATAAAGCACCTGTAGTAGTTTTTCCTCTGGATGAAAACAAAGGACTAGGAGAGGCTCTTAGGATTGGTGTAGGCAAATGTCAATATGATTGGATAGCAAGAATGGATTCTGATGATATTGCACATCCCGATAGATTTAATCGCCAATTTACATTTTTAAAAAACAACCCTAAAATAGATGTTTTAGGGAGTTTGATTGAAGAGTTTTCGACTGCTATAACAGACACAACCGCTATTAGAATGGTTCCTGAAAAACATGAGGATATCCTAAAAAAACATAAACTACAAAATGCGGTTAATCATGTAACAGTGATTATTAATAAAGAAAAACTGTTAAACTCTGGCAATTATAAGTCAATGCTTTTTTTTGAAGATTATTTTTTATGGGCAAGAATGATGATGAATGAATGCAAGTTTTATAATCTTCAAGAATCTTTGGTTTATGTTAGAGTAGGTAATGATATGATTGGAAGAAGGAAAGGATTTTTTTATGCTAAAAAAGAAATGACTTTTTATAAAAGCCTTCTTAAAATTAACTTTTTAAGCTTTAGCGAATTTTTAAAAGCAGTTATATTTAGAATTCCTTTAAGATTTTTACCTAGAGGTGTTTTGTCATTTTTTTATAAAAGAATTATTAGATCATAATGGATAGGGCCAAATTGTATAAATCATTTACATCAGGAGAAGCTGTTTACGTCTTTTTGGGTATTACGGCATTTACACTGCCGTTAGATTTAAACTTGAACTCCTATGCAGTTATTGCAACATTATTGATGTGGTTAATCTATCTAAAGGGAAATAATTTTAGAGTTAAATTTAACCTTAAAGAAATACTAATACATTCCTTCCCGTTTATAATTGCAGTTATTGGCCTGTTATATACGTCAAATTTAGACTATGGTTTTAAATATATTAGTAGGTTAATAGGATTTTTAATTTTTCCACTAATATTTAGTACCGTTCAGTTTTCAGACAAAAAGTATATTAACATCTTGCTTGTTTTTATAGCAGGATGCTTGATGTATTTTTTTTATGTTTGGCTAGCATTTTTTGAATACGATCTAGGATTGGTAATAAGTGGTGGCTATAAAAAAGACATGCTGTTAAGGTTTAATAAGTTTTTTACAGATAAAGAAAACCATCCCACATATTTCTCTCTTTTTCTAATAGCTAGCATTTTTATTAGTGCCTACATGATTGTAAAGAATAAATCTAAGCTTAAAATAGTCCTTCTTTTCATACTAATAACTATTCTTTTAGCACTTTCCTTAATTACGCTAACCGCAAAAATGCCTATATCAGCGCTTCTTTTTATTATGATTATAGTTCCTTTAATCTATTTGATAAAGAATTTTAAGAAAAGAGCGCTAACAATATACCTAGCTTCTATATCTGCAATTTTGATTATTGGAAGTATCTTTTTTAAAGATATCCCAAACAGAGCAGTACAAGAGATGTATAATTATTACAATTATTTTAGAGGTGAAGATTTAAAACAATATTATTCATACGATGATTTGTCTGTTGATTATGATACATTTTGGTGGGAAAAAACTAATAGAATCGTCATCTGGAAAAATAGTATTGAATTAATGAAAGATTCGCCATTAATTGGTTTTGGCACAGGAGATGTTCAAGATGAACTAACAAAAGTTTATAAAAAGAACAAAGAGCTTTGGAGAATGCAGTTTTTTAATTCGCACAATCAATATCTCGATTACCAACTTAGATATGGAATCTTAGGTATAGGGTTTCTTCTTTTTATGTTGTTTTTTTATTTTCGTAAAGCAGTAATTAGTTCAGATTATTTGTATGCTTCATTTATTATTCTGGTTTCATTGTGTTTTCTAACAGAAAATATTATTCAAAGACATTGGGGTATAATCTATTTCTCATTTTTTAATAGCTTATTTTATTATAGGAAAAGAATAATCAAAAAAGATTAATTGTTACTTTTGTTCAATATAAAACCAGTTAATGAACAAAGTCCTTACGCTTAGTGTAGTTGAAAGAAAGTTGTTTCTGTTTATAGGAGATATGGCAATTGTTATATTCTATCTCTATTTACTTACTAATAGAACCCTAAAAGGAACTTTTGATTATGATAAACATAGCTTGACTATTTTTATTATTGGAATAGTCCTTTTCTCTGTTATTGCATATGTTATTGATATCTACAACTTAGAACGAGCCTCTAAGCCCATTACAATCTTTAGCCTCTCTCTTATTGTAGGTGTTTTGTATTCTTTTAGCATTTTTTTTATTACAATAATATTAATAAATACTACGGTTAGCAGGCCATACCTGATGGTGTTTTTGGCATTACTACCATTTTCATTGACTGCCTGGCGATTAATATGTTCAAACTTCTTTATTTCACAACCGTTCTTAAAAAACACTATTTTTATTTATGAAAGCGCTTTTGAAGAAGATAAAGAAGAAAACATCTCCCAGATAGAAGGTAGTGAAAATTCTAATGGGTTTAAAGTAAAATTAAGTCTATCAACTTCACACGATACTTTTGTCAATAACCCTAAAAGATTGAACAAGGCTTCTGATAAGATTGATACCATTATCATTAGGATAAAGAATTATCAAAATATATCTAATGAAGTAGAGCGGTTTTTAACGAGATCAATGTATTTTGGTAAAGAAGTTTTTACCTTCACTTCGTTTTATGAAACAACTTATGAAGCTCTTCCTCTTAACTTATTGGGGAATAACTTTTATGAAGTATTGCATTTAAAAAATAAAGGGTCACATTATATTCAGAAATTGTTTACCAAATTAATTGATTTTTTATTGTGTATCGTTGTTGGTTTAGTGCTTGTTTTGGTTTTGCCATTTGTGTTATTTTTCAATCTCTTTTTTAATAAAGGCCCTCTGTTTTATACTCAGGATCGTATAGGTAAGAAAGGTAAAGAGTTTAAAATTTATAAATTCAGATCTATGGTGGTTGATGCAGAAAAATCTGGTGCTAAAATGGCCACAAATAATGATGCTAGAATAACCCCTTTTGGCGGAATACTTAGAAAATTTAGAGTCGACGAATTACCTCAGATTATTTCAGTAATTAATGGAGATATGAGCTTTATTGGGCCACGACCAGAAAGAAAGATTTTTGTTGATCAATTGGATAAAATAAACCCTTTTTATTCGGTTCGACATGTTATTAAACCAGGAATAACCGGATGGGCCCAGGTAAAGTATAAATATGGAGAGAATCTGGATGATTCCTTAAAAAAACTAGAATATGATCTATACTATATAAAAAATAGATCTGTAACTCTGGATATAAGAATTTTATTTAAGACAATAACAACAATATTATTCTCTAGAGGGGTTTAAATAAAGAAATGTAAATGAAAATATCGGTAATAGGAACAGGCTATGTTGGATTAGTAACAGGAACCTGTCTTGCAGAAACAGGCAACGAAGTAGTTTGCGTAGATATAAATGAAGAAAAGGTTCAGAAAATGAGAAATGGAGAAGTTCCTATCTATGAACCCCATTTGGATGTGTTGTTTGAACGTAATATAAAAGCTGATAGACTTAAGTTTACCACATCTCTTGAGAAGGGATTAGAACATGGTCAAATTATATTTCTTGCATTACCTACTCCTGAAGATGAAGATGGTTCTGCGGATCTATCCTATATTTTAGGTGTTTCAGACCAAATAGGTAAGTTTATTTCAGAGTATAAAGTTATTGTAGATAAAAGTACTGTACCCGTAGGTACAGCAGAAAAAGTTCATGTTGCTATCTCAAAAAATGCTTCATGCGATTTTGATGTGGTATCTAACCCAGAATTTTTGAGAGAAGGATTGGCAGTCGATGATTTTTTAAAGCCAGAAAGAATTGTTATTGGATCCACTTCGGATAGAGCAATCGAGCTAATGCGCAAGTTATATAAACCATATGTGAGATCCGGGAATCCTATTCTAGTAATGGATGAAAAGTCTGCAGAGCTTACCAAGTATGCTGCAAATTCATTTTTAGCGACAAAGATTACTTTTATGAATGAAATCGCTAATTATTGTGAAAGAGTAGGTGCAGATGTTGACAAGGTTCGGATTGGAATGGGAACCGATTCTAGAATTGGTAAACGTTTCTTGTTTCCAGGCATTGGTTATGGTGGATCATGTTTTCCAAAAGATGTAAAAGCATTACATAAATCAGGTAAAGATGATAATTATGATTTCAAAATTTTGGGATCTGTAATCGATGTTAATGCAACTCAAAAAGTAGCTTTGGTACCAAAAATCAAAGAGCATTTTAATAATGACCTTAAAGGAAAAACTTTTGCCATCTGGGGATTAGCCTTTAAACCTGAAACAGATGATATTAGAGAAGCACCTGCATTGGATATAATAAATACATTGTTGAATGAAGGAGCAAATATAAGAGCTTTTGACCCAGAAGCTATGAAAAATGTAGCTCGCAAATATGGTGATAAGATAACCTTTGCAAAAACCATGTATGATACTTTGCAAAATGCAGACGCACTTATAGTTTGTACAGAGTGGAGTATTTTTAGAACTCCGAATTTTACAAAATTAAAAGAAGCAATGAGCGGAAATGTAATATTTGACGGAAGAAATCTATATGATTTAGAAGATATTAGAAAGGAAAATCTATCATATTATTCAATAGGTAGAGAAACTATAATCCCATAAGGATAATTATGAAACGGATTTTAATTACAGGAGCAGCAGGTTTTTTAGGATCACATCTTTGCGATCGATTTATTAAAGAAGGCTATCATGTTATTGGCATGGATAACCTAATCACTGGGGATCTAAAGAATATAGAACATCTTTTTAAGCTCGAGAACTTTGAGTTCTCTCATCATGATGTTTCAAAATTTGTTCATGTTGCTGGCGAATTAGATTATATTTTACATTTTGCCTCTCCGGCCAGCCCGATAGATTATTTAAAGATTCCTATCCAGACTTTAAAAGTTGGATCATTGGGAACTCACAATCTTTTAGGTTTGGCAAAAGAAAAAAAGGCAAGAATTCTTATAGCATCTACTAGCGAGGTGTATGGAGACCCATTGGTTCATCCTCAAACAGAGGACTACTATGGTAATGTTAATACTATTGGGCCACGTGGTGTGTATGATGAAGCAAAACGTTTTCAAGAGTCTATCACTATGGCATACCACACATATCATGGGGTAGAAACGAGAATAGTGCGCATTTTTAACACGTATGGCCCTAGAATGCGCCTTAATGATGGGCGTGTTGTGCCAGCATTTATAGGCCAGGCATTACGGGGTGAAGATCTTACTGTTTTTGGAGAAGGCCTCCAAACACGTTCTTTTTGTTATGTGGATGATTTAATTGAAGGGATTTATAGATTACTGTTTAGTGATTATGTGTATCCAGTAAATATTGGAAACCCAAACGAAATTACGATTAGAGATTTTGCAGAAGAGATTATAAGACTTACAGGAACGGACCAAAAAGTTATTTATAAACCGCTTCCTGTAAATGACCCATTACAGAGGCAACCAGACATTTCTAAAGCTAAAGAAGTTTTAGATTGGGAACCAAAGGTAGATAGAGCAGAGGGTATGAAATATACACTGGATTACTTTAAGGGATTATCTCCGGAAGAGCTTGATAAAAGCGAACATAGGGATTTTTCTTAATAAGTAAGTACTCGGTTGAACTTCTGGTTTGTTATAGGAGCATTGACCATTAAAATATAAGATGCTTTTAAGACGTTATTATTTTTTAAAACAAAGCATATTACCAACGAAACAATACTTTATAAATTTAAGTTTGTGGAATTAAGCAAAATTACATCAAGGTTTTCCAGAATGTTTTATAAAGAAGAAAACAATCTGGTATTAACGATTTTTTGGAATAGCTTATATACGGCCTTTTTTTTATTGCCTTTGGGGATTAATCTTCCTACACCATTTTTTATTGTTTCGATAGCTCTTGGTATTGTAAATACATTTAAGTCAAAGAGAAAACTAGTTTCCGATAATAAAGAATTATTACTTTTTCCGTTATATTTCTTTATTATGTTGTTTAGTTTGATCTACACTGATAACATTTCAGCAGGTACAGATCTATTACAGCGATCCTTATCCTTATTATTTTTCCCAATTATTTTTCTTTTTGTAAAAGAAGATGCATCCACAGTAAAAAAGTTATTTGATTTTTTACTACTAGGACTTATAGTATCCTTTTTTATAAATCTGTCAGTCGCTTTTTATAATGCAATTTCAGTTGCAAAAGGAAGTATTATACTATTTGATAACCCTCTAGATGGAGTTTCTGTCATTTTGGAGTCTATTACAAATGGATGGAATTATTTTATAGGGGTAGAGTTTTCTAAATTGGTAAACCCAAGTTATGTTTCTTTGTATATATTGTTGGTATTAAGCTATTATCTCAAAAACAAGCTTCAATCAAGAACGCAAGTCCTTATTATAATCATACTTTTTTTATATCTTTTTCTATTAGCATCAATAGCGGCCTATATAATTTTGGCGGTAATGTGTTTGTTGCTGATTTACAACATTTCAGACAAGAGCAGGAAATATACTATGTCTATAATGTTTGTTTTAGGGTTGATTGTTTTTTTAAATAACCCAAGGGTATTTGATTTTTATTCTAATGTAAAAGACTTTAATAACACTTTAGTAATTGATAATACTACAGTAGAAAAATCAAGATTATTAACCTGGAACGCTAGTATAAAATTAATTCAAGAGGCTCCCTTTTTAGGCTACGGGGTTGGAGATACTAATGATGTGTTGATTGAAAAATACAAGGAGCTTAATTATTTTCATAACTATAAGAATAAATATAATGCGCATAACCAATTTCTTCAAACGTTTCTTCAAACAGGAATTATTGGTTTTGGTGTCTTGATTAATATTTTTATTCTGCTTGCAATACGAATGAATAGAAGTAGGAATGAACTTTCTGTATTTCTTATTCTCTTTATATCTCTGTTTTTTGAATCCATGTTGGTTAGATTTAACGGAGTAGTATTCTTTTCTGTAATCATTCCTTTACTGCTTAAAAAGAGAAGCATTTTAAGTAGTAGGATTATTCGTAATGAGGCTATAGTGGTAAAGGATAATCTATAATAACCTTTTTAAACTGAATGATTAATTATTATGAGAATAAGTCTTTCTAATAATTTCTTGACTTTGATGTATAGAGTTTTAATTGTTGATGTTTTAATTATATACTTACTAATTTCAGAAACACCTAATGTTATTATATTATAATACCATCTTGCGAAAATGTTGCGTTAGAACTTAAGTTTTTACTACAAACCATTAGCAATACAACAACGAATAAACTATTTTTGAGCCTTTAAAATTCAAAGACTAAACTATTTTAAGACTTTGTATTTTGTTCGGCGTTTAAAAGCAGCGCTTTTTAAATCTTTTTGACTAGCATAAGATTTCTTTTACGTTAAAAAATCTTGAAACCTAGGAAAGATTTTAGTGGAAGGAATCTGGTTTTTAGTAAAACTAAAAAATGCATTAAAAAAGTACCCTTTCTTTTGATTCGTTTTCTTTGGGTGCTCAAACAAAATGAATAGAAAAGTTAAAGTAAAGTAGTGAAGCTTAAAAATAAGTTTCAATAAAAAAATAAATTTAGTTAACAATGAACATTCTAGTACTCGGATCCGGAGGGAGAGAACATACATTTGCCTATAAAATTGTACAAAGCAAACTTTGTGATAAACTATTTGTAGCACCTGGTAATGCAGGTACAGCACAAATAGCAACCAATGTAGCTATTTCGGTTACCGATTTCCAAGCTATAAAAGAATTGGTATTAAAAGAAAGCATCAATATGGTAGTCGTAGGCCCAGAAGATCCATTGGTACAAGGGATTTCTGATTTCTTTGCCAATGATGATCAACTAAAAGATGTTACCGTTATTGGACCCTCAAAAGAAGGAGCACAGTTAGAAGGTAGTAAAGAGTATGCCAAAGAATTTTTAATCAGACATAATATACCAACAGCGGCATATCAAAGTTTTACAGCAGCTACTGTGGCACAGGGGAAACAATTCTTAGAAACACTCAATGCGCCATATGTACTTAAAGCAGATGGTTTGGCCGCTGGAAAAGGAGTCCTGATCATAGAAGATATAGAAGAAGCCAAAATCGAGCTTGAAAATATGCTTACCAATAAAAAGTTTGGAGCGGCAAGTGAGAAAGTGGTTATTGAAGAATTCCTAGACGGGATAGAACTAAGTGTAT
Organism: uncultured Aquimarina sp.; assembly: GCA_947500545.1. Classification (GTDB taxonomy): domain Bacteria; phylum Bacteroidota; class Bacteroidia; order Flavobacteriales; family Flavobacteriaceae; genus Aquimarina. The sequence continues at coordinate 380,029 of CANMSO010000003.1, forward strand.
TTGTACTTACCGATGGTGAAAACTATTTAACACTACCAACTGCCAAAGATTACAAACGAATTGGTGAAGGAGATACTGGCCTTAACACAGGAGGGATGGGCGCTATCTCACCTGTACCTTTTGCCAATGATGCATTTATGGCCAAAATCGAGAACCAAATCGTTAAACCTACAGTAGATGGCTTAGCAAAGGAAAATATCGATTATAAGGGCTTTATTTTTATCGGATTGATCAAAGTAGGCAATGATCCAAAAGTAATCGAATATAACGTACGTATGGGCGATCCAGAGACCGAAGCTGTTCTACCACGAGTGAAGACAGATTTGGTGACCTTGTTTCAACATGTAGGTAATCAATCTTTGGATAAAGCAAGTCTGGAAATCGATCCGAGAACTGCTACTACAGTTATGACTGTTTCGGGTGGGTATCCTGAAGCATATGAAAAAGGAAAAGAAATCACAGGAGTAGATGATATTTCAGAATCTATAGTTTTTCATGCAGGAACAAAACTAGATGGTGACAAAGTAGTGACCAATGGTGGTAGAGTGATCGCTGTAACTTCATTTGATGATGATTTCAGATTAGCACTAAAAAAATCTTATCAAAATATTGAAAAGCTACATTTTGATAAGATGTACTATAGAAAAGACTTAGGTTTTGACTTGTAAATGTCTTGTGAATTCACATAGAAATAATAAGAGCGGATCTTGGTTAACCAAGATCCGCTCTTATTTTATAATAATACATCCTTAAAAGGACTTAGTCTAGAAATGAATGTGCTTTAGGGTCTTTATTCTCTTCATTATTGTCGTTAAACTTTTTTAACTCTCTCATCCAATAGAAAAAAGCTACAAAACCAATAGCCATAAATAACCAGTTCACCATATTGGCTGCTGTCCAATTTTCTAATTCTAAGGATCTTAGAACATCTAAAGGTGCAAATAAAACATCAACAAAAAGAGATTGGATAGCTTCAAAAAAATCTTTCATAATTCATGATATGATTGGGATATAAAAAGTTTTATATACTTTTTATACATTAGTTCTACAATATCTAAAAACAATATCATAATATTGTTTGATGCAAAAATATAAAAAATAGTAGTGTTATCAAGCTTTTTTAATAAATCAAAACCTATAAATTATATTGCTGTAGCATTGTATATGGCAATTCTATTTTCTACGGCGTATTATAGAAAAGGTTTTGCTTTAGAAAGTTATAGTATATTTCTCTTTCTGGGGGGGATATTGCTATACATATTACCCATGTTGCTATTGCATTTTATTGCACAAAGAAATGACTTAACCTATAAAGGAACTCATACGATACTTTTATATGCTTTTCTTACAGGGATATTGCCAAATGCATTAACAAACATTAGTGTTTTGCTATCAAGCGCATTCGTACTTTTAGGGGTAAGGAATATATTACACTTAAGAAATGGAAAGCATGTTAAAGCCAAGATTTTCAATGCTTCTATGTTTATTGGTATTGCCTCGTTAGCTTGTTTTTGGAGTATAGGATTTATAGCCGTGATTTTTTTAGCAATTTTATACTTTGAACCTAAAAATTACCGAAACTGGATTATTCCAATAATAGGCCTGGTCACAATATATGTATTTGCCAATTGTTTTACACTACTGTTTTATGATTCGTTTTTTGCGTTTAGTGACTATGTAGACCCTATTTCATTCTCATTTCAGAATTACTTCATAAAAGATCAATTATTCTCTACAGGGATATTATCAATTTGTATTTTGTTTTTTCTATCCCTATACCTAGTCAAATTTAGACGAAAAACAGCCAATACCAAACCCGTACTGCGATTAGTGATTGCATACCTTATTATTGGGATTGGAGTAGCACTTATTTCACCAGACAAGAATACTTCAGAGTTGTTTTTTATTGCACCTCCTCTTGCTATAATTGGGACTACATACTTAGAAATGGATTATCATCAGTTCGCAAAAGAGATTAATATATTGGTGTTTTTATTAATTCCGTTTACGGTCTTGCTTTTTTGATGATTTGGATTGCATCATCTTATATGAAATACTATTACAAAATATAATACCTTTGCACCAATAATGAGAATAGAGTTGTAGCTCTATCATTAGACGATATACAAATAATAGAATATTTACACATTTTAGAAAATAATAAAGCACATGTTTACCAATACAGCAAACGCAATTTTTAAAGAAGTTATAGATAAGTACCATGTGATCGATAGCGTAGATCAGGAATTCTCTAATCCTTATGATAGTAAGTCACAAGCACTAGAGCATTTGTTATATCGCAAGTGTTGGATCGATACTGTGCAATGGCATTATGAAGACATTATACGCGATCCAGAAATAGATCCTGTGGCAGCTTTGAAATTGAAAAGACAGATCGATGCCTCTAACCAAGACAGAACAGATATGGTGGAGTATATTGATAGCTATTTTTTAGAACAATATAAAGATGTTACTCCAAGAACAAATGCAAGTATTAATACCGAAAGCCCTGCTTGGGGAGTTGATAGATTATCTATTTTGGCACTAAAGGTGTACCACATGCATGAGGAAACAGTTAGAGAAGGAGCATCAGATAGCCATAAGGCAGCTTGCCAAAAAAAATTAGACGTTTTGTTAGAGCAGCGTGTAGATTTATCTACAGCAATCGACACCTTACTTACCGATATACAAAATGGGGATAAATACATGAAAGTCTATAAACAGATGAAAATGTATAATGATGATGAATTAAACCCAGTATTAAGAGGGGAGAAATAATCTGTTTAAAGTCCCTTCTCCCTTGGGAGAAGGTTAGGATGAGAGGATTTTCGTATTCAATCATTTTCAAGATAAATATACTTTTTGAGTAAGAATAGACCAATATCTAAAGACATTAAATCCCCCTATGGGGGTGAAACGAACGTTCTCGTGATTCGTCTTTCTGCTATGGGTGATGTGGCAATGACTGTTCCGGTATTGAGAACATTCAGGGCGACCTATCCTGATGTTAAATTAACCGTACTTACCAGAAAGTTTTTTGAGCCAATATTTTCAGATATAGAAAATCTTGAGGTGCATCATGCAGATGTTACCAAAAAACATAAAGGAGTATTAGGACTTACCAGACTTAGTGGCGAACTACTAAAATTGGGGATTGATGCTGTTGCAGATTTGCATAATGTATTACGATCAAATGTTTTGAAAACTTTGTTTTCACTCAAAGGAATAAAAGTTGTTCAGATTGATAAAGGAAGGGCAGAAAAAAAAGCGCTAACCAGATCTCAGAATAAAGAGTTTAAACAATTAAAAACAACGCACCAGCGTTATGCAGATGTTTTTGATGCGCTAGGATATCCAATTGACCTAAAAAATCACAAGTTTCCGAAAAAACAATCACTTACGCCTAATATCCAGGCGTTGACTCAAAACTCTACTAAGAAATGGTTAGGAATCGCTCCCTTTGCTCAATACGAAAGCAAGACTTACCCTTTGAAGTTGATGGTTGAGGTGATTGATGAATTGGATAAAGGAGATCAGTTTGAAATTTTTCTTTTTGGAGGAGGGAAACGAGAAACCGATATTCTAAATAACATTAGTAGTAAGTATAAAAACGTCACCAATGTAGCTAGCAAATTATCTTTTGAAGAAGAGCTTAGGCTAATTGGTAATTTGGACGCTATGTTATCTATGGATAGCGGTAATGCTCATCTAGCTGCCATGTATAACGTGCCTACTATTACACTTTGGGGAGTAACGCACCCTTTTGCTGGTTTTATGCCGTTTGGGCAACCTATAGAACGTGCAATATTACCAAATCTAGCTAAATATGATCAAATTCCAATATCTATCTATGGTAACAAAGTGCCACCAGGATATCAAAAAGTGATGCATTCTATTAAGCCTAAAACTGTCTTAGACGCTATTAATAAATTGTAGTTATGTAATAACATTCGCCTTAAGCGAAATCGAAGGGCTAAACATCATCAAAATCAATTTTGATTGATTCGGTAGTAGGATGCGCCTGGCACGCTAATACAAGACCTTCTGCTATTTCACCATCAGTTAGAATACTATTTTTTTCCATCACAGCAGTACCTTCTACAACTTTACAAATGCAAGAACTACATACACCCCCTTGACACGAATAGGGAGCATCTATATCTTCATCAAGAGCGGCGTCAAGAATAGTTTTCTTTTGATCCATAGTAAAGCTAAACTCTTCATCATCTACAATAACAGTAATATTGGTCTTTCCCTCTAGATTTGCATCAATTTCGGTTTCTTCAGTGCTACTAGTGAATAATTCAAAATTCACTTTATCTTTTTCAATACCATTCCCTACAAGAATAGTGGTAACCATATTAATCATGTCTTCAGGACCACATAGATAGAACGCATCAAATGAGGTGTCCTTGAACTTGTTTTTTAAAACATAATTCACAGTTGGCTTTTCAATTCTACCAAAATGAGCATTATCTTCCTGGCTTCGGCTATATACAAATTCGATAAACAAACGATCTGGATAGGTAGATTGAAGCGCTAAAAGTTCTGAACGAAATATAGTTTCTTCTGGAGTTTTATTACCATATACCAATACAAAGCGACTATTCGACTCTTCTTCTAGCACAGCCTTTATCATACTCATTACAGGAGTAATACCGCTACCGGCGGCAAATGCAGCATATGCACCTGTTACTGCTGAGTTTGTTTTAAGAAGAAAGTTGCCTTCTGGAGGGTGCACCTCAAGTACATCTCCTTCCTTTAATTTGTTATTTGCTACGACAGAAAAAGTACCGTCTGGGATTTCCTTCACAGCTACTTTAAGATCACCGCTTTTAGGAGAACTGCAAATAGAATACGCTCTACGTACTTCTTTTCCTTCGATTTCAGTTTTTAAGGTAATATATTGACCTGGAACAAAAGAATAGGTATCCTTAAATTCTGATGGCACATCAAAGGCAATCGAAACCGCCTGAGGTGTTTCTCTTGTTATATCTTTTATATGTAGGGTTTGAAAATCCGGCATTACAATAATTTAATGAAATTCTAATTTGAAAGTTCTTTAGCTAAGAGGCGTTCAAATTAGATAATTGAATTACTCCCAATACTATATTAGGATTGTGTTTTTAAATTTTTGACAAAAATAACAAATGCAACAAGAGCATTTAGAATTTAAGAGAAAAATTAATTATCTGAATTGATTTTGTAACAAAATTTCATTTTTGATTACTAAATAATTAAACACTTTCAACATGTTCAAACATTTTATCACCTTACAATGGAAATCCTTTTGGAGATCTGCATCAATGACTTCAGGGCTTTTCATGAAGCTTTTCATGGGGTTTTGGGCAGTATGGCTTATCATAATGATGGTTTCTGGAGGAGCAGGAGCTTTTTTCTATATCAAAAAAGAACTATCCCTTGATCCATTACAGGTAGTAAATAGATTTTTGATCTATTGGGTGATTGCCGATCTAATTTTTAGGTATGCTCTTCAAAAAATGCCAGTGATTAATATTAAGCCATTATTACTTTTACCATTTAAGAAAAAGAAAATCGTCTCTTTTGCTTTTGGCAAAACAGTGCTCTCTTTTTTTAATATTGTGCATGCATTTTTTTTCATTCCTTTTTCAATATTGTTGGTGGCCGAAGGCAATCACCCTTTAGGTAATGTCATACTTTGGAATATTGGACTTATAGCAATTATTTATTCGAGTAACTTTCTAAATATACTTCTTAACAAAAAAGATAACCTCATCTTTTTGGTGGGTGGTATTGTTGCTATTTTAATAGGACTACAATATTTTGGTTATTTTGATATCACAGTATATACAGCTCCATTTTTTCAAGGGTTATATGACTCATGGATTATTGTCTTAATTCCAGTAGTAGTTCTTATTATATTACTTGCCCTTTCTTTTAGATCTTTTGTATTTGATCTGTATCTGGATGCAGGGTTAGCCTCAAAATCTAAAGACATTAAGACGGAAAACCTCGATTGGTTAAATCGATTCGGAAAAACGGCTACTTTTTTGAAAAATGATATTAAACTTATAAAACGAAATAAAAGAGCAAGATCTACTGTTTTGGTAAGCGTTCTGTTTTTGTTTTATGGGTTGTTGTTTTTTACTGGGTCTGTAGAGCAATATGATGGTCCGGTTTTTAGGATTTTTGCGGCCATTTTTGTTACAGGAGGATTTCTCTTAAGTTTTGGGCAATTTGTACCAAGTTGGGATAGCTCATATTACCCACTTATGATGAGTCAGAATATCAAATACAAAGAATATTTGTCTTCTAAATGGTGGTTGATGGTAATCGCTACTTTGATATCTACAGTTTTGGCATCAGGATATTTATATTACGGGTGGGAGGTATACTTAGCAATTATTGTTGGAGCCATCTATAATATTGGCGTAAATTCTCATGTAGTATTATGGGCAGGTGCGTATGTCAAAACCCCAATAGATCTTACTAGCAATAAAAAAGCATTTGGCGACAGACAGGCCTTTAATACAAAAACCCTTTTATTATCATTGCCTAAAATGGTTTTACCAATGATACTGTATGCGATTGGGCATTATGCCTATAGTCCTTATGCCGGATATGCATTGGTAACAATAGCAGGAATAGCAGGATTTGCATTTAAAGACAAGGTTTTTGATAAAATCGAAAGCATATATAGATCAGAAAAGTATAAAACCATTGTGGCTTATAAACAAAAAAACTAAAAAGGATGATAGCAGTACATAATCTTACTAAAACATATACAGGAAATACAGTTTTAAATATTGATCATCTAGAAATACCAAAAGGAAATAGCTTTGGGCTTGTAGGTAATAATGGTGCGGGTAAAACGACGTTATTTAGCGCATTACTTGATCTTATTAAGCCAACATCGGGACATATCGAAAACAATGGAATTAAAGTAAATGAGAGTGAAGAATGGAAATCCGTTACCGCAGCATTTATTGACGAAACATTCCTTATTGGATATCTTACAGCAGAGGAATATTTTTATTTCATTGGTGAGCTACGAGGGCAAAATAAAGCAGATGTAGATGCATTACTATCTAATTTTGAAGATTTTTTTCACGGAGAAATCCTGGGGCAAAAGAAATACCTTAGGGATTTATCTAAAGGAAATCAAAAGAAAGTTGGGATTATAGCATCGTTTATTGGCAATCCAGAAGTTATTATTCTAGACGAACCATTTGCTAATCTAGACCCAACAACGCAAATACGCTTAAAAAAAATAATTAAAGAACTATCTGCTAATCCAGAAATTACGGTATTAGTATCGAGTCATGATCTTATGCATGTTACAGAGGTATGTGATCGTATCGTGGTGTTGGATAAAGGTGAAGTAGTAAAAGATATTGCAACTTCTGAGGAAACACTAAAAGAATTAGAAGCACATTTCAATAAATAGCATCGAACATAGAAGCCGAAGTAAGGTTTTATGCTGCATATTACATTTCCTACTGTTAGTAAATTTACAGAACGCAACAAAATCAATCTTTGGAGATAGAAAAATTTGTTAACAACCTGTTTTTTAAGGAAAGAAATGTATTTTTACGACTCACATAGTATTTTTGTGTACATATAACACACTAAAAAGTAAGATTTTTAGTTATCACACTTATAAATTATCTGGGTTTGGGAAGAAAAATATCACAAATCACGCTGGTATTGCTTTTGGCTATTGTAGGATTTGCGTGTTCTCGTAAAAAAGACAAATTCGTAAATCGTGCCTGGCATGATGTTACTACAAAAAATAACACCATATATAACGGTCGCTTGGCTTTTGATAAAGGTCAGGAAGAACTCATACAGTCCTATAAAGATAACTATTGGGAGTTATTGCCAATAGAAAGAATGATTGTAAGTGAAGATGTTAGATTACCTAATGAGGTGTTAAATCAAAATTTTGATAAAGCCGAGGAAAAAGCAGTAAAGGCAATCCAAAAACATAGTATGCTAATTGACGGTAAGGAACGTAATCCTAAAGTAGATGAAGCATTTTTGTTATTAGGTAAAGCAAGATACTTCGAACAACGTTTTATTCCGGCATTGGAAGCGTTTAACTACATTTTATATAAATATCCAACAAGTAATACGATTAACCATGCCAAAGTTTGGAAAGCCAAAACCAATCTGCGCCTGGATAATAATGAAAAGGCAATTGAGGATCTAAACAGAATGATCGAGCAAGAATATATGGAGCCTCAGGATTATGCAGATGCAGTTGCAATGATGGCCCAAGCTTATATTAATCTTCAATTAAAGGATTCTGCAATAACTTATATTAATAAAGCAGCTATTCACACCAGAAAATTTGAAGAAAAAGGACGTTACTTATATATAAAAGGGCAGTTGCTTAATCAGTTGGGTTATAAAGACAGTGCTAATTATGCCTTTGATCAAGTAATAGAACTGAACAGAAGAACACCCAGAAGATATTTATTAAACGCGCATATGGCTAAAGCGCGAAATTTTAAATACGATATCGGAAACAAGGAAGAGTTTTTAGAATTATTAACGGATCTTGAAGAAAACCGCGAAAACAGACCTTTTTTAGATAAAATATACAACCAAAAAGCTGTCTATTTCAAGAATTTAGACTCTATTGATTTGGCGATAGACTATTATAATAAATCATTACGCACAAATTCTGATGATAAGCATTTAGAATCCCTTAATTATTACACTCTTGGAGATATTAATTTTGACAGAAAAGAATATGCAACGGCAGGAGCGTATTATGATAGCACTCTTCAAAGAATGGTTGTGAATTCTAAAAAATATAGGGTACTAAAGAAAAAAAGGGTGAACCTGGATGATGTTATTTTGTATGAAGGTATTGCTAAAACAAATGATAGTATTTTAACCGCAGTGGCCATGTCGCCACAAGAAAGGTTAGCTTATTATCTTGAATATACTGAAAAACTAAAAGCAAAGGCCGTCGCAGCCGAAAAGGCCGAAGAAATAGCAAAAATCAAAGGACAACTTCCGGTTGAACAAAAATACAGACAACCCGGTTCTGGGTTAGCAGTAGATAGTAAAGGCCCAAAGGCAGACGGAAAATTTTATTTCTATAATCAAACAACCGTTGCTTATGGAAAAACTGCATTTAAAAGAACTTTTGGGAATCGCGAGTTACAAGATAACTGGAAGGTTTCTAGTATTTCTAATCCAGGCGCGGCTATAACAGAAAAAGAGGAGAGGCCAGAAGAATACTCTATTGAAACTGACCCAACTTTTGATCCGCAAACTTACATTGCCCAGCTTCCTACTGATCAAGGCAAATTAGATACGCTTAAAACAGACAGAAACTTTGCCTATTACCAACTGGGAGTAATCTATAAAGAAAAATTCCAAGAGTATGGCTTAGCTACGGATAAGTTTGAAAATTTACTACAAAGCGAACCAGAAGAACGTTTAATTGTTCCTTCAAAATACAACCTGTATAAGATCTATTTGGTTCAAGGAGATGTTTCAAAATCCAATGCATTAAAACAAGATATTATTAATAATCATGGAGATTCCAGGTACGCAAAGATTCTTCAAAACCCAGATGAAGAGTTAAAAGGCGATCAAAACAGTCCAGAATCAATGTATAATAGATTGTATAAGGATTTTCAGAATCAGAAATACGCATCGGTTATTCAAAAAAGTGATGAGCTTATTACCAAATTTGGTGGAGAAGATGAGTTTTTACCAAAGTTTGAACTTTTAAAAGCACAAGCGATAGGACGTTATCGAGGTTTTGAGGCATATAAGCAATCCTTAAACTATGTAGCCCTTAATTATCCTCAAAGCCCTGAAGGTAAAAAAGCACAGCTCATCTACCAGGTTACAATCCCACAAATAGAAAATGATATATTTTTGACAGGGGTTGACGAAGAGGAGAATCATAAATTAATTTATGCTTTTTCAACTTTTGGCAATAATCAATCACTAGCATTAAAAGAAAAAATAGAAAATATTATCAAGGAACTTAGGTATGATAAAATGAAAGTTTCGTTAGATATATATAATAAAGACGTACAGTTTGTAGTTGTACATACAAAAAGAAATAAGTTAGGTGCAAGTGGTTTTGGTGAATTACTAACACTAGGTAAAACTGAAGATACCCGAGGAGTGGACTTAACAAAATGGAACAGAAAAAAGAAATATTATAAAAAAGTTGATGATGCCTATTTCACAATAGCATCTCCTAATTACAGAATTCTTCAGATTCATAAGAATCTGGAAAATTATAATACAGAACCAGAAATAGAAGAAACAGAGTAATAACTTAATCCCCCTATATATTATGTTTTCAGATAACAAAAAAGGAAGAGACCAAGGAAGTATGACCGATTTTTCACGCAATCAAAACAAAATTTCAGAAGGAACAAAGATCGTTGGAGATATTGTTTCTGAAGGAGGCTTTAGAATAGAAGGTACTATCGAAGGAACGTTTAAAACAACGGGCAAAGTAGTTGTAGGATCATCCGGGTTTATTAAAGGCACATTAGAGTGCTCAGATGCAGATTTTGAAGGTAAATTTGCAGGAACACTTGTAGTGTCAAATACCTTATCCTTAAAACCAACTGCACACATTGAAGGCGAAGTTACCGTAGGTAAATTAGCAGTAGAGCCGGGAGCAAACTTTAATGCATCTTGTTCTATGAAAGGTGGTGTAAAATCTTTAAGTAAGCCAAGTGAACAAAAAACAGGACAACCACAATCAGGAGGACAACCAGCTAGATCAGGGCAACCGCAAGGACAAGGGAAATCAGCTTAAACGATTTGCCGTACTTACGGGTATTGCTTTTGAAATGGGCGCTATCATTTTTGTGTTTGCATATATAGGTGAAAAAATAGATGCCTATTATATGCTTAGTGAGAAATGGTTTACCATTGTTTTTGTTCTATTGGGTGTTGCTACATCGCTATACTTGGTTATTAAACAATTAAACAAAATCAATAAGTCTAATTGATTTTGAAGCACAATTTGTTTCCTTTGCAGAATATTTATTTTGGTATGCTTCAAAAAATAATTAGATTCATAAGCCTTTTTATACTTGTAGTCATAGGGGGCTACTTGACACATAAAACAATTGCAAATCAGGTTTTTTCAAGTCAAAACATTGACATAATCAACCTATCCTATATCTTTAATGCAGGATTTACCTTTCTGTTTACCGTAACAATAATTCTTCTTAGTAATAAGTACAAATACCAAATAGGTTTTATCTTTTTGGTAGGAAGTTTTGTGAAAACTGGAATTTTTCTAGCACTCATTAAGCTTAATAATATCGAAATCAACAAAAATGTGTTTCTTGATTTCTTTATACCTTATCTAATATGTTTAATTCTTGAAGTTTATTATGTTTCAAAAATCCTAAAATCGGTTAAGTAATTGATTTACAGGCTTTTTTTGGTTTTTTCGAATACTCAAACTTATTTAACTAAAATAGTTTAAGAATCTAACTTAATTATGTACATTTGCACGGAAATTTAGGAACCGAAATTCTATACGTAATGCAAAAACGTACTGTAGTTAAAATTTTATTGATTTTTACCCTGGTTTTTACCGCCAATAATCTATTTGCCAAAGAATCCGAAAAAGGAGAAAATGATGGGAAAGTAGATACGAAGTCTGAAATCGATGCGTATATAGAACATCACCTTCAGGATTCTTATGATTTTACACTTTGGTCAGATGGTGAAACAGGATCTCACGTTGGATTCCCACTTCCGGTAATCTTATGGGATAATGGGTTAAAAGTATTTTCTTCTTCTAAATTTCATCATGGAGAAACCGTTGCCGAGGTAGGTGGAGATTTCTACAAATTGGATCACGGGAAGATTTATAAAACAGACGCAGCGGGAACTATTACTTATGATGATCACCATCATGCTACTAATGTTAAGCCACTTGACTTTTCGATTACCAAAAATGTAGTAACCATGCTTCTAGTAAGTGTGTTAATGTTGTTTATGTTTGGTGGATTGGCAAAATCATATAAAAAAGGAGCCTTGCCTACGGGGTTTGGAAGAGTTTTAGAGCCACTTGTAATTTATGTTAGAGACGAAATTGCAATTCCAAATATTGGTAAAGAAAAGCACAGAAAATTTATGGGCTTTTTGCTTACTGTATTTTTCTTTATCTGGATCTTGAATTTATTGGGGATGACTCCACTTGGTGTTAATGTTACAGGAAACATTGCGATAACGGTTTGTTTGGCATTATTCACATATTTTATTACTCAGTTTAGTGCAAATAAAGAATATTGGAAACACATCTTCTGGATGCCAGGAGTTCCTGTGATTATGAAGATCGTTTTAATGCCAATAGAGATATTAGGTACGTTAACAAAACCTTTCGCACTATTGATTCGTCTTTTTGCAAACATTACTGCAGGTCACGTAGTGATCATGAGTTTGATTGCATTAATTTTTACAGCTCAAAATATATATGTAATGACTCCGATTTCATTACTATTAACAATATTTATATCAGTGATAGAACTTTTAGTTGCCTTTCTACAAGCATTTATCTTTACAATGTTATCTGCTTTGTTTATTGGTTTAGCAGTTCAGGATCACGATCATCATTAATAACAATTGTTTAATTTTTAATACTTTTTTTATGGAAATTCCAGGTTTAGTAGGTGCAGGTTTGATTGTAATCGGAGCAGGTATCGGTTTAGGAAAAATCGGTGGTTCAGCAATGGAAGCAATCGCTCGTCAACCAGAAGCTACAGGTAAGATTCAAACTGCGATGATTATTATCGCGGCACTTTTAGAAGGTTTAGCATTCGCTGCTTTAATCCTTGGAAAGTAAGAAATTCTAAATTACTACCTGTAACGGTTGGTTGTAGGTAGTAATTGTTATAAAAGTTAGAGATTAGACAAAATAATTAAGCATATAAGAAATGGATAAATTAATTAATGATTTTTCATTCGGACTATTTTTCTGGCAAGCATTAATACTTTTAGTATTACTCTTTTTATTAAGAAAGTATGCCTGGAAACCAATTTTGGATTCTTTAAATAATAGAGAAGAAGGAATTAAAAATGCATTAGAGTCTGCAGAAGAAGCTAAGAAAGAAATGCAAAACCTTCAGGCAGATAATGAGCGAATCTTAAATGAAGCTAGAGCAGAACGTGATGGGATGCTTAAAGAAGCAAGACAGCTTAAAGAAAATATGATTTCTGATGCCAAATCAGAAGCACAGGCAGAGGCTGATAAGATTGTAGCACAAGCACAAGCTACTATAGCTAGTGAAAAGAAAGCTGCAATTGCAGAACTTAAAAGCCAAGTAGCTGGACTTTCTGTTGAGATTGCTGAAAAAGTAGTTAGAAAAGAATTAGATAACAAAGACAAACAACTAGAGTTGGTAGAGTCTATGTTAGGAGATGTTACTTTAAAATAATCATACATGAGTAGAGCAGCAATACGTTATGCAAAGGCAGTTTTGAGTTTGGCTCAAGATAAAAAAGCGACTGAAGATGTTCAAAAGGACATGCAAAGTATTATCGCTACCGTAGATAATAGCGCCGAGCTCAGAATGGTATTAAATAGCCCGTTGATTAAAAGTGAGATAAAACTTGCCTCGTTACGCGAGATTTTCAAAAGCACAGGTGACATTACACAAAAGCTTTTTGATACCCTGTTAGAGAACAAAAGAGTAGAGTTGTTGGCAGATGTTGCCAAACAATACATCGTTTTATTCGATCAGTTAAATAATACCCAAGTTGCAAAAGTAACAACAGCAGTGCCTTTGGATAAAGCGTTAGGCGCAAAGGTACAAGCTAAGGTAAAGGAGCTTACAGGAAACGAAGCGACTATAGAGAATATTATCGACGAAAGTATTATTGGTGGATTTATTCTTAGAGTAGGAGATTTGCAATACAACGCCAGTATAGCAAATAAGCTTACAACATTAAAAAGAGAATTAAGTAATTAATAATTACTTTAATTATAATAAATATTAATAATAAGAGAATGAGTAGTAAAGCTTATTCTTCTAAATTACTATAAAATGGCAGAAGTGAACCCTGCTGAAGTATCAGCAATATTAAAACAACAATTATCTGGATTTGAAGCATCAGCTTCATTAGAAGAGGTAGGTACTGTATTACAGATAGGTGATGGTATCGCTCGTGTATACGGATTATCTAATGCTCAATATGGAGAATTGGTACAATTCGATTCTGGATTAGAAGGTATCGTACTTAACCTTGAAGAGGATAATGTTGGGGTGGTACTTTTAGGACCTTATACAGATGTTAAAGAAGGTGCAACAGTGAAGCGTACACAACGTATTGCATCTATTAACGTTGGAGAAGGAATCGTAGGACGTGTAGTAGGCACCCTAGGTAATCCAATCGATGGTAAAGGTCCAATAGAAGGTGAAACGTTCGAAATGCCATTAGAGCGTAAAGCTCCTGGTGTAATTTTCCGTCAACCGGTAACAGAACCACTTCAAACTGGGATTAAATCAATCGATGCCATGGTACCAATCGGAAGAGGGCAACGTGAGTTAGTAATCGGTGACCGTCAGACTGGTAAAACAACAGTTTGTATCGATACAATCCTTAACCAAAAAGAATTTTATGATGCTGGTGAGCCGGTATACTGTATCTATGTTGCCATTGGGCAAAAAGCATCTACAGTTGCACTAATCGCTAAAGTATTAGAAGATAAAGGAGCAATGGCGTATACGACTATCGTAGCTGCTAATGCTTCAGATCCTGCTCCAATGCAGGTATATGCTCCATTTGCTGGTGCAGCTATCGGTGAGTATTTTAGAGATACTGGTCGTCCTGCATTAATTATCTATGACGATTTATCAAAACAAGCGGTAGCATATCGTGAGGTATCATTATTATTACGTCGTCCACCAGGTCGTGAGGCGTATCCTGGAGATGTATTTTACCTTCACTCTAGGTTGTTAGAGCGTGCAGCAAAAGTTATTGCAGATGATGGTATTGCCAAAGATATGAATGACCTTCCTGATTCTTTAAAAGATAAAGTAAAAGGTGGTGGATCATTAACAGCTTTACCAATTATTGAAACACAAGCAGGTGATGTATCAGCATATATCCCAACAAACGTAATCTCGATTACGGATGGGCAGATATTCTTAACTTCAGACTTATTTAACTCTGGTGTTCGTCCGGCAATTAACGTTGGTATCTCTGTATCACGTGTTGGTGGATCTGCACAGATCAAATCAATGAAGAAAGTTGCAGGTACATTAAAGCTTGACCAGGCGCAGTTCCGTGAACTAGAAGCATTTGCTAAGTTTGGTTCTGACCTTGATGCAGCAACATTAAACGTAATCGAAAAAGGAAAGCGTAATGTTGAAATCCTAAAGCAAGCTCAAAATGATCCTTATACTGTAGAAGATCAGATTGCGATTATCTACGCAGGATCTAAGAACTTACTTAGAGATGTTCCTGTAAACAAAATAAAAGAATTTGAAAGTGACTTTATAGAATATCTTAATGCTAAGCATAGAGATACTTTAGATACTCTAAAAGCTGGAAAACTTACAGACGAAGTAACTGATGTGTTATTGTCTGCTTGTAAAGAGATATCAGCTAAGTATAAAGGATAATAAAAATTCATAATTCTGAATTCAGAATTCATAATTATAAGAAATGGCGAATTTAAAAGAATTACGTAATAGGATTACCTCTGTATCTTCAACGATGCAAATTACCAGTGCCATGAAAATGGTATCTGCCGCAAAGTTGAACAAGGCACAGATGGCGATTACAGCTATGCGTCCTTATGCAGATAAACTTACAGAGTTATTGCAAAGCTTAAGCGCTTCTCTAGAAGGAGATAGTGGTAGTGCCTATGCAGAGCAACGCGAAGTAAATAAAGTATTAGTGGTAGCAATTGCTTCTAATCGTGGTTTGGCCGGTGCTTTTAACACAAATATCGTTAAGGCGGTAAGGGACCTATATGAAAATGAGTATAGTGGAAAGCAAGTTGATTTTGTTACCGTTGGTAAAAAGGTTAATGATGTAGTGTCCAAAACGCATACAATTGTTGCCAATAAAAGTGAAGTCTTTGATGACCTTACTTTTGCAAACGTTGCAAACATTGCTGAAGAGTTAATGCAGTTGTTTACTAGTGGTTCTTATGACAAGATTGTTATCGTGTATAATAAGTTTAGAAATGCAGCTACGCAAGATGTTACTACAGAACAGTTTTTGCCAATCGTTCCAGTAGAAAATGCAACAGCATCCAATATTGATTATATTTTTGAGCCGGCAAAAGAGGAGATTGTAGAGCAGTTGATTCCTAAGTCGCTTAAAACACAATTGTATAAGGCAATTCGTGATTCATTTGCATCTGAGCACGGTGCGCGTATGACAGCAATGCATAAGGCTACCGATAATGCTACAGAACTAAGAGACGCACTTAAGTTGTCTTACAACAAAGCAAGACAAGCTGCTATTACTAATGAGATCTTAGAGATTGTTGGTGGTGCAGAAGCGTTGAATAATTAATAGATTATTTCAAATTATATATGGCCTCATAAGTTAACTTATGAGGCTTTTTGTTTATAAAAATATTTATCATTTACCTATATTTATAGATCCAAAGTGACATGTTTTCTTCTTTGGCATCAGTTTTGTTTTTAAAACAATAGATAAACAAATGAAACAATGAATTTGAAAGCTATATTTACCAAAGTTTGTGTTCTAGTACTACTTGCTACACATACACAATGCGCAACCAGTCAAAAAATGGATACTACACTACCAATGCAGATCGATAATGCATACTTCGAGAAATGGACAGATGCAGATAATGAGGCTGGCTTTACCGTTTATATTCCCGCAGATGCAACCGCTATGTTAACATTGGATTTTGCCTATTTCAAAGGAAAAAAGATTACTCTCATTCTTGATACTGATATGTCCGTTTATAAAGGACGATATACATATCCAAAAAGAGATAATGATCTTGTTATGAGTGATGATCCCAAGAAGGAATTCAAAAACACAGTGACTGGCATAGAACGAATACCCTTTAGACTCAAGGACAATGAATGTGTTGTTACGTACACCAAGGATGGTACGCAGGGGCATTTCAAAATAGACAATTTACCCGAGAAGTGAGCAATTATAATTGGTTACGTATTTACAATAAATGATTATTTGTGAATTCGATCTAACTCTTAAAAAATAATAAAATAAATAGATCAAAAAGAGCAAGTAATTACCTAAGCTAGCAAAGGCGATAAAAAATTGTATTTTTACAGTTACAATTAGACCACCAGTTGAGCATATTTCAGAAATTATTTAAGCAAACCTTTATCTACGGATTAGCAACAGTGCTCCCACGCATGTTGTCTTTTTTGTTGGTTATTGTGCACACTAAGTATTTAGATGGTCCAGTGTCTTATGGTCGAGTAACCATTTTGTTTTCTTGGGTTATAGTCTTTAATGTCCTTCTGGCCTATGGAATGGAAACTTCTTTTTTTAGATTCCTAAATCTAGATCAATTCAAGAATAAAGTAACGAGTACATCGGCAATTTCTATTGTCGTTTCTACCTTGGTTTTTGGAGTTTTGGCTTTTCTGGGACAAGATTTAATATCGTCTCTTATAGGTATTGAAAAAGAATTTCTTATCTATGTAATTCTTATTTTGGTTTTAGATGCATTGGTGATTATTCCTTTTGCTAGTTTAAGAGCTCAGGAAAGACCAATCCGATATTCAGTTATTAAAATTACCAATGTTGTAATTTATGCATCACTTAATGTATTCTTCCTTATATTTTTACCGGACTTATCAAAGGAAGTAGATTGGTTTCAAGATATTTATATAGAAAATTTTGAAGTACAGTACATATTTATGTCTTTGGTTGTGGCAAGTGCAGTCACATTATTATTGATGTTTCCGTTCTATTTCAATATCAAATATCGTTTTGATAAAGAACTTTGGAGGAAGATGATGATATATGGTACTCCAATTTTAATTTCGGGACTTGCATTTGCTATAAATGAACATTTTGACAAAATCCTATTAGAGTGGATGGTTGGTGGTGAAGAAGGTTTATTTGATTCTGGGGCTTACGGGGCATGTTACAAATTGGCTTTATTTATGACATTGTTTGCTACAGCTTTTAGAATGGGTATTGAACCTTTCTTTTTTAGTCATGCACAGGATAAAAATGCCCCAAAAACATATGCGATGATTACTCAATACTTTGTGATTTTTGGATCAGTTATCTTAATTGCGGTAGTCACATTTTCAGATTTCTTGAAAGAAAACATGATTCCAAACTCTGATTATTGGGGGGCAATGGTGGTAGTTCCAATCATATTGCTTGCAAATCTATGCTTGGGAATCTATCACAACCTTTCGGTTTGGTATAAAATTACAGATAGAACAAAATTTGGAGCTTACATTTCTGTAGTAGGAGCAATAATTACTTTAGGGCTCAATTTGATATTAATCCCTAAATATAGCTACTTAGGATCGGCTATTGCAACTTTGGCAGCTTATGGATCTATGATGGTATTGTCTTGGTATTTTGGAAGGAAATATTACCCTATACCTTACAATTTGAAAAAGATAAGTTTATATCTTACACTATCCATTGGTTTTTCAATCTTGTCATTTTACGTTTTTGATAGTAATTATATGATTTCTATTCCGTTGTTACTTGTGTTTTTAGTAATTTTGTACGCCTCTGAAAAAAGAGAATTAAAACAGATTTTAAAGAAATAACTACTCACAATCCTGGGTATACAAGTAAATATGCAAATAAGAATAATTAACAGGTCATCTCACGATTTACCTCACTACGAAACGATTGCCTCTGCAGGTATGGATCTTAGGGCAAATATAGCAGAATCGATAACTTTAAAGCCGCTTGAACGTGCTATCATAAAAACAGGCCTTTTTATGGAACTACCTGTGGGTTACGAAGCACAAGTAAGACCACGCAGCGGTCTGGCAGCAAAAAAGGGAATCACTGTACTTAATGCTCCAGGGACCATTGATGCGGATTATAGAGGAGAAGTAGGTGTGATATTAGTGAATCTATCTAATCAGGATTTTACCATAGAAAATGGAGAGCGTGTGGCGCAAATGGTAATAGCCAAACACGAACGTGCCGAATGGCTAGAAGTTACTGAACTTTCTGAAACCTCTAGAGGCGAAGGAGGATTTGGCAGCACAGGAGTAAAATAATAAAAGATTAACCATCATATAACCAATAAAAGCAAATGAAAATTATTGTACCTATGGCAGGAAGAGGTTCTAGACTTAGACCTCATACGCTTACCGTTCCAAAACCTTTAATTCCGGTAGCAGGAGAACCAATTGTTCATCGATTAGTTTCTGATATCGCCAAGGTTTTAGGAGAACCAATCGAAGAGATAGCCTTTGTATTAGGCGATCCTGCTTTTTTTGGAGATGATGTAGTAACTAGCTTGACCTCATTGGCAGAAGGTCTTGGAGCCAAGGCTTCAATTTACAGACAAGATGAACCATTAGGTACTGGTCATGCAATCATGTGTGCTCAGGAATCTTTATCTGGACCAGCGGTTATAGCATACGCAGATACGTTAATTCGTGCAGATTTTAATTTGGATAAAGAAGCAGATGCTGTGATATGGGTAAAACAGGTTGATCAACCAGAAGCCTACGGAGTAGTAAAGCTTAATGATAAAAAACAAATCGTAGAACTTGTTGAAAAGCCAGAGAAGTTTGTGTCAGACCTTGCTGTTATTGGGATTTATTACTTCAAAGATGTAGCGGTACTAAAAAATGAACTCCAGTACGTTTTGGATAATAATATCATCAATGGTGGAGAATACCAGATTAATGATGGTATTAAAAGAATGATGAGTGACGGAAAAGTGTTTGTTACTGGCCAAGTGGATGAGTGGATGGATTGTGGAAATAAAAATGTTACCGTTGAAACGAACACAAGAATGTTAGGGTTTTTAGAAAAAGACGGTGTGCAACTTGTAAGTGATACAATTACTCAGGAAAATGCAACTATAATTCCACCATGCTATATTGGTGAAAATGTTACATTGCGAAATACTACTGTAGGACCAAATGTTTCTATAGGAGATGGATGTACTGTACTAGATACTACTATTAAAAATAGCTTAGTACAGACCAAAACTATAATAAAAAATGCTACCTTGGACAATGCTATGATAGGTAATAATGCCAAGTATGATGGAAAATTTACTACAATTAGTATAGGAGATTATTCAGTTTTGGAATAATTTATGATGAAACAATATGGAAGCGTCTTCAAGTTAGTTTTATGATCAAATATTGTAGATATATATGCTTTTTAGGTTTATTCTTCGGGATAGGAAATGGCATGTCCTTTTCCCAAGAAATAGAACCCAAGCAGGATATTAATATCGATGATCTTGGAAATGTTTCCGATGAATTTCAGGAAAGTTTTTTTGAAGCACTAAAGCAAAAGGCCATTACCAATTATGACAAGGCTATAGAAGCACTTGAAAAATGTATAGAAATAGACCCAACTCCTAATTATTTGTACCTAGAACTAGGTAAAAATTATTTAGAACTAAAGGTGTATAGTAAAGCCGAAGAAAATTTTAACAAAGTACTAAAGGTTAAACCTAATGACAGATATGTTTTAGAACTGTTATATGAAGTTTATTTTCAGCAACACAAGTACAAAGAATCGGTTGGAGTAGTAGAAAAATTGGTGGTGTTTAATTCTATGTTCAAAGAGCAATTGGCTAATCTATATTTTCTTGAAAAAAGGTATGACGATGCATTAACTGTTTTAGATGAATTAAATGATGAATATGGTATAGATTCATATCGTAATCAGTTAAGGAAAAGAATTACATCCAAAATTACTGATCCAAATAGTCAGATTACACGATTAGAAAATAAAATCAAAGAGAACCCTAAGGTAGAACAAAATTATCTTAACCTCATATATTTATACAGTCAGGACAATCAGAAAAATAAGGCATACGCAACCGCTAAATTACTTTTAAAGAAGAAGCCAAAGTCAGAATTGGTACACTTGGCATTATATAAGTTTTATCTAGAAGACAATAAGACAGACGATGCTATCGCCTCAATGAAAATAGCTTTACAAAGTGATAAAGTAGATACCGAATCTAAGTATAAAATAATAAATGATTTTTTGCCTTTTTTAGAAAAAAACCCACAATATGAACCCCAGTTAACAGAGATTATGTCATTGCTCTCTGGAGGTGCAGATAACGCTAAGGTTTTTACAGAACTGGGGCATTTTTATTATAAAAATGATAGGAAAGAGCAGGCGCTTAATTTTTATGAAAGAGGTATAAAAAGTAATGCCAATGATTTTGGATTGTTAAAAAGGATTTTGTTGTTGCAATTAGATCTAAAGCGATATGAGAAAGCAGAAATTGGTAGCGAATTAGCAATAGAAATGTATCCTGCACAGCCTATTTTTTATTTGATAAGTGGAGTTTCGCTTATTAATGGCGAAAAACCTCAAGAAGCAATTGATATACTTACGTCTGGTATTGATTATATTATTGATGACCAGAAAATGGAATCAGATTTTTACATACAAATTAGCGAAGCATATCAAAAGATGGGTGATAGCACAAAAGCTTCAGAATATCAACAGAAGGCAATTCAACTTCAGAAAAAGTCATAACGATTAATGAACCGAATATTCTATCTTCTTTGTTTTTCTATATTGGTGCTTAGTTCATGTAAGGGTACCAAAGCCTTGAGTGAATCAAAAGTCAAAAAATTAAGTGCAGAAAAGATAATATCTAATCACTATAATAAATCTTTTAATTTTGAAACGCTTAATGCAAAACTGAAGGTTAAGTATGATGATGGAAAAAATTCTTATAGTCCATCTGTTACGCTAAGAATGGAGAAAGACAAAGCCATCTGGATTAGTGTTAAGATGATAATCCCACTGGCAAAGGTGTTGATTACACCAGAAAAAGTAAGCTATTATGAGAAAATCAACAATACTTATTTTGAAGGAGATTTTAAAATATTAAGCGAGTGGCTCGGTACCGAGGATCTGGATTTTGATAAAGTGCAACAAATGCTTCTGGGGCAAGCATTATTTAATTTAAGGAAAGATAAATACAAGGCAACAATTGCAGTGCAACAATATCAATTACAACCAAAAACAGAACTAGCTTTATTCGAGCGATTATTTTTAATCCATCCGGGTAGTTTTAAAATGGCAACACAACAACTTAAACAACCTAAAGAAAACAGAAATCTGACCATTAGTTATCGTAGTTATCAAAAAGTTGGAAATCAGGATTTTCCAAAGGAAATTGACATTGAAGCCTTGCAAGAAAATCATATTACCAGAATTAGAATAGAATATAAAGCGGTAGATTACAATGCTCGAGTAAGTTTTCCGTTTAGAATACCATCAGGATATAAGGAACTTACTATTCAATGAGATTATTGAAGCTTACATATTTTATTGGTCTGCTATTCATTTGCATGCCGTCTTTTTCTCAAAGTACAAAACAACAACAGCTAGAGGAAGAACGTCAGCGACTTAGGCAGGAAATTGAACAAATGAAACAACTGCGAGCAGATACTAAACTCAAAGAACGTTCCCTTTTGGATGATTTAGAAACAATTAATTTGCAGATTAGCACACGTCAAAACCTTATTAAGATTACTAATCAACAGGCAAATTTGTTGACTCGCGAGATCAATACAAACTTCAAAAAAATAGATGTTTATCGTACAGAGCTTAAAACTCTCAAGGAAGATTATGCAAAGATGATTACCAAATCATATAAGAGTAAATCTCACCAGAGTAGAATAATGTTCTTACTTTCTTCTTCAGATTTTGCTCAGGCATATAAGCGATTGCAATATATGAAACAGTATAATGAACATCGCAAAGAACAGGCAGAAAGGATAGAGAGTAATACCTTAGAGCTTCAGAAATTGAACAGAGATTTGTCTAAACAAAAAGAAGATAAGCAAACTCTTATTGTAGAAAATCGTGAAGCGCAGGAAAAACTCGTTGAAGAGAAGCAGCAGCAGCAGGTCTTGATGGCTTCAATTAGAAAAAAGCGAGGTGTGTATACCAAGCAAATCAAGAAGAAACAAGAACAAGCCAGTGCAATTGACAAGGCTATCGAGAAATTAATTCGTGAAGCCATTGCTAAAGCAAATAAAAAGGCGGGTAAAAAGGTTGCTAAAAAAGGTTCTGCAACTACATTTGCGTTGACTCCCGAAGAGACAAAATTAGCAGCTGGATTTACTTCTAACAAAGGAAAGTTACCATGGCCTGTTGGAACAGGGAGGGTGACCAAGAAATTTGGCCGTCAGCCACATCCTACGTTACCCAATATACAAATAAATAGTAGCGGAGTAGAAATTGAAACAAGGGCAGGAGAGAAGGCCAGAGCCATTTTTGAAGGAGAGGTAATTGCTATCCAAAAGTTAAAAGGAGCAAGTAGGTTGGTACAGATCAGACATGGTAATTATATCACTACCTATTATAATATCGAAAATATTACTGTGAAAGAAGGCCAAAAAGTGGATACAAAACAATCTATTGGCCAAGTACGTACCAATCCTACCACAGGAAGGGCGATTATGAAATTTTTGATCTACCAAAATGCAAAGCGATTAAACCCACAAAGTTGGGTGTATAGGATGTGATACATTTTTGTAATAGATAGCTGCTATTTATCTTTATTTTACAAGTTTTTTTGAGAAAGATAAAATTTGCATACTTACTAGTAAGTAAATATCTTTGTTGTTATGTCTGACAAAAGAATAGAGATACTAGATCTGGCGGAAAAATTGATTAGAACCAAGGGATATAATGCTTTTAGCTATAAAGATGTATCAGGTCCTTTACAAATCAAAAATGCCGCTGTACATTATCATTTTCAAAAAAAATCAGATCTGGGAGAAGAAATTATTCTGAGAACAAGAAAGAAGTTTCAAAAAAAATATGAGGAGTGGGGACAGAAGTCGCCTAGTGAAAAGCTGAACAATTTTATTGCTTTGTATGAACAAAATCAATCCTTTAATCTGGTTTGTTTAGTTGGGGCTTTAGGATCGTCTTATGAATCGTTACCTGAAAATATGCAAATATCACTTACTGAGATGAGTAAAGAAATCCGTATTTGGATGAAGGAAATACTTAGTGAAGGTCTTACGAAAAATGAATTTAGTTTTAATGAAAAGCCCAATGAGAAAGCAGATCTGATTATCGCGTCATTACTTTCTTCTCTTATTCTCGATAAAGTGACTCAGGATAATATTTTTAAATCGGTAAAAGTATCTATTTTAAAAGGGCTATAATTTTTTTAACCTAAAATACTTACTTATTAGTAAGTAAAATTTATGTAAATATGAAAGAAAAAAGAGTAGTAATTACAGGTATGGGGGCAGTAACTCCATTAGGAAACTCGGTCGAAGAATTCTGGAACAATGCAATACTTGGTAAAAGTGGAGCTTCAAAAATTTCAAAGTTTGATCCCTCTTTATTTAAAACTCAGTTTGCTTGCGAGATTAAAGGTTTTGAACCACAAAGATATTTGGAACGAAAAGAAATTAGTAAAAGTGATCTATTTACTCAGTATGCACTGTATGCTGCATCAGAAGCATTTGAAGATTCAGGGATAGATATAAACATGATGTCACCATTTGATTTTGGTGTTATTTGGGGGACAGGACAAGGAGGGATGAATACTTTTGAAGATGAAGTAAAGGAGTATGTATTAAATAATAAAACCCCTAGGTTTAGTCCGTTTTTTGTGCCTAAACTTATAGCCAATATGGCTTCGGGTATGATCTCAATGAAATTTGGTCTGATGGGTATTAATTATACTACGGTTTCGGCATGTGCTACTTCAAACTCAGCTATTATGGATGCTTACAATTATATAAAATGGGGTAAAGCCAAAATATTTATTACCGGAGGTTCTGAAGCTCCAATTACCGAAGCTTCTATTGGAGGATTTACCTCAATGAGAGCGATGTCAACTAGAAATGATAATCCAGAAATTGCTTCAAGGCCTTTTGATAAAGAAAGGGATGGCTTTGTTATGGGTGAGGGTGCCGGAGCTATTATTCTTGAAGATTTTGAGCATGCAAAACAACGAGGAGCAAAAATTTATGCAGAGATTGTAGGAGCTTCAATGACCGCTGATGCTTATCATATGACCGCTACGCATCCACATGGCCTTGGAGCCGCAAAAGCAATGGAACGGGCATTACATGAAGCACAAATTAACCCCGAGGAAGTGGATTATCTAAATGCTCATGCTACTTCAACCCCGGTTGGAGATTTAAGTGAGGTAAAAGCTATTGCAAAGATTTATGGTAACGCACCAGAAAACCTTTGGTTAAGTGCTACCAAATCGATGACAGGACATTTACTGGGTGCCGCAGGAGCTATCGAAAGTATATTGTGTATTAAAGCAATTACAGATGGTATTATACCTCCTACAATAAATACAGATAATATTGCAGATGAAATTCCAAAAAAACTAAATATTGTTACAAAACAAGGAATAACCAAGAAGGTTAAAGTGGCTATGAATAATACATTTGGTTTTGGAGGACATAACGCAATAACTGTATTTAAAAAGATGTAAACAAGATTACGATACAAACAATGCTTTAAGTTCTGTAGCATCGTCTGGTTTCATTTTACCTGCAAGTACCAGGCTAAGTTGTTTACGACGTAATGCCGCATCATAACGTTCTTTTTCCTGTGGGGTCTCAGGTTTGATAGGAGGGACAGAAACTGGGTTTCCGCTTTCATTTACCGCAACAAAGGTATAGATTGCTTCATTTGCTTTAGTTTTATCGCCGCTCTGTCGATCTTCTACCCAAACATCGATATAAACCTCCATAGAGGACCTGAAAGATCTTGAAACTTTAGCTTCTACGGTAACCACACTTCCTAAAGGGATTGCTTTATTAAATGCAACGTGATTTACAGAAGCAGTAACTACAATTCGTCGAGAATGTCTACCTGCTGCGATCCCGGCCGCACGATCCATACGAGCTAAGAGTTCTCCTCCAAACAAATTATTTAATGGATTAGTTTCTCCGGTTAGGACTAAATCGGTTAAGATAGTAAGAGATTCTGAAGGATATCTGGCTTCCATGTGATGCTTAATTTTTGGCAAAGATAATCACGCAAGAATAACTTACACTATGGCATTGAATAAAAGTGTTTTATGCACAAAAAACTGTATTGAGAATTCATGAAGATTTTTATACAAAAGCAGAAAACACTGGCTTAAACCAAAGAGAATGTTATTAAAACCGAAGAATTCTATGATTTTCTTTGAAAGAAAAATTTTGAGATTACACTACAACTTCTGAACAAACAACCAAGCTTTTGAACTTTGTTCTTTTTTGATTTTACGAAGAGCTTGCAATGCTTCAAGACGATCTTCATAACTTGCGTAAACCACTTGATGCAATCCGTATTTGTTTATTCCTATAAGACGAGCATCAAAACCTTTAGCTTTAAGTTTTTGTGCTTTTTTATCAGCATTTGATGCAATTCTAAATGCGCCGGCAACTATGTGGTATTTCCCTAATACTACTTCAGGTGCTATAGAAATGTCCTCAGAGCTAATATTTTTATCTTCTTTTAATAAATTCAGATTAATCGCTGGTAGTGGGTTTGCGATTTCAAAGGTAGCTTCCTGGATGGTGTTTTCAATTTCCTGATTGGCTTTTTGCCACTCTTGATTGTTATAACTTATAGTGTTGTCACTAATTTGCTTTAGTCCAAAAAATCCGCCAATTCCTAACACAATTGCTGCTATTGCTGCATATTGTAAATAAGGACGTTCGCCACGTTTTTCTGGAGTAAAGGTTAGTGGTATAACTTCTTCTATAGCTGCAACCTCTTCTTTGTACACTTCGCGCTTTATTTCAACTTCACGATTGATGGTTGGAGAAACAAAAGAGTTAAGACCAAAAGCTTCTGTAAGATAATTTACTTTTTCAAAAGGTTCAAACTGCAAAGTATCCTCTACAGATGTAAAAAAGGCCCCAATATTATTTAACTCTATTCGTTGACCCTGAGCCATTTTTTCATTAAGAGACAATACATAACGTTGAGTTTTTGCAACAGCATCAGTATATGAAATGTTTTCTGCAGAAGCGATATAATTAGCTAACAACCCATCGTTATTTTGCAATTGGCTGTTAAAAGAAATTAATTTTTTAGGTGGGTAGAACGTATTTGTAGATTCTTGAATCGTAGCAGGTTGACGTCTTGTTAAAAATGCACCAAAACCTGGTAGTATTACACATTCGTATCTATATAATAATTCGCTTATGTACTTTGATGTGTTATTCATTGCCCCTTCTAAAATATGGTGGTGTGGTTATTTAACTCAAAGGTATGAAAAAATGAAAGTCGTCAAAACTATAGCTTCTGAATTTATCAACAGTTTCGATTTTTTTTGTTTCTTGCGCTGACTTACAAATTATTACATGAATATCGAAAAACTTCTAGCGTTATTAACACTCAAAAAGGTAGCTAAACTTGGGGATAGCTCTATTAAAAAATTAATACGAGAAGTTGGTTCTGCAGAAGAAGTGCTTGTCGAGAAACCGAATGACCTGCTTAAAATAGACGGTATTGGGGTTGTAAAAATTAGAGATTTACATAACCCTGAGCATCGCAAAGCGGCAGAGAATGAGCTAAAGTTTATACAGGAAAACAACATTAACTACCAGATATATGATCAGGCAGATTATCCAGAGAAATTGAAACATTGCATTGATGGTCCTGTGGTTTTATTTAGCTCTGGAAATATTGACCTAGCAAATAAAAAAATATTGAGTATAGTAGGTACACGACAAGTAACAAGGTATGGAGTGCAGTTTTGCGAAGAGTTGATTGAGGCACTGACACCAATTGATCCGGTTATTGTTTCGGGGTTTGCGTATGGCGTGGATATTACAGCGCAACGCGCAGCAGTAAAACATAACCTACAGACTATTGGCTGTCTGGCACATGGCTTAAATCAAGTTTACCCCAAAGTGCATAAAAAATATGTAACCGAGATTGAAGAAAACGGAGGGTTTTTTACAGATTTCTGGAGCACAGATACTTTTGATCGTAAAAACTTCCTGGGTCGTAATCGTATTATCGCCGGACTTAGCGAAGCTACGGTTGTGATTGAAAGTGCTGATAAAGGAGGTTCTTTGGTTACCGCAGATATTGCGAACTCTTATAACCGAGATGTTTTTGCTGTGCCAGGACGGGCAAATGACCCTTTGAGCAAAGGGTGTAATATGCTCATCAAAACACAACGTGCACATATGCTTACCAGTGCAGCCGACTTGATCTATATGCTTAATTGGAAGCTCGATACTAAACAACAACAATCAACAGTACAAAAACAACTATTTGTAGAACTAGAAGGAGAGGAGAAAAAGATCTATAATTACCTTAATGAAAATGGAAAAGAATTATTAGATGTTATTGCATTACAATGCGAATTACCAACTTTTAAAGTCGCTTCTGTTCTGCTTAACATGGAACTTAAGGGGGTTGTAAAACCCTTACCAGGCAAGTTGTTTGAGGTGGTATAGGAAGCTATGCTTCTATACTTTTTACCAAGGCTCGTACGGAAATTATCAGTACAAACATGATTTGTACGTATTTTTTACGTACTTTTGTACTGAATGAAAACTATCACGAAATGAAAACTGCTACTAAAAAGTATGATAGAACTAGGTTTGATACTAGGTTATCGGTACAACAAAAAGAATTATTTGAAAAAGCTGCTGCTATAGGTGGATTTGGAAGCTTAACTGATTTTGTTCTTAAAACAGTACAAAAAAGAGCAAAAGAGATAGTTAAAGAAAGTGAAATGATTTTGGCTTCAAAAAGAGATAGTGAAATATTTTTTGATGCCTTAATGAATCCAGAACCTCCTAATGAAGCTTTAAAAAATGCAGCAAAAAAGTATTTGGAGGAAAAACAACAATGACATTACAAGCAGAAAACCTCAAATCTTCTCACTATCGCGAGGATTTTTGCAGTGGAAAGGAATTATTAGATAATTACATTAAGAAGCAGGCCAATCAAGATATCAAAAAGAAATTATCTGTTTGTTTTGTAATTATTGAAAATGAAGATCAAAAAGAAAAAGTAAAAGGATATTATACACTTTCTAATTCAGGTATTCCTAGAGAAATGATACCTGAAAGTTATCAAAAGAAATTTCCAAAATCTTACACCACAATTCCCGTAACTCTTTTAGGAAGACTTGCTCGAGATAAAAATTTTAAAGGGAAAAGAGCAGGGGAGTTTTTATTAATGGATGCACTATATCAATGTTATTTAGCGGCAAAAAAAATCGCTTCATTTGCAGTTATAGTAGATCCAATAGATAAAGAAGCTGAATCTTTTTATGAAAAATATGGTTTTATATTTTTACCAGATAGTAAAAAGATGTTTTTACCAATGAAAACTATTGACCAACAATTTAATTAGTAAACTATCTACTAGAAATCTGTCAGAAGCAGTTTGATCTAATTAGGTATAAAAAAACTGCTCTTTTACAATCTTTTCATCAACTACTTTATAAACAATGATTTCATCGATAGACACATTTTGGTCGTTTATGAGAATTACATCTGTAAGCATTCGTATACTAAAATGATTTTTGCTTACCAAAGGGTCTGAAACTTCAAAGCGGTTCCATTGTTTTATGTTTGACAAAAACTGCTTTTCCTTTTTGATCATAGCCTTTAAACCTGATACAGATCTCTCTTTAAATTTTTCGGGTTCCTGATTTATTGCATTAATAGAAAACAGTTGCTCTTGTGCTTCTAGAAATTTCTTTTCTCTTAATAGATTGACAAGTTTATTGGCTATTTTTTGAACATCTAACATCTGATACGTTTTTATACTATTCTTTTAAAAAAAATTTCTCTTTCTAATAATTGTGATAATCGTTTTACAACGATATTTTGGGTGCGATTATTTAGCTTGCCATTTTCATCAATTTGGTTACTTATGTTTGATATTGGAAGGTTCTTGGTAATAATGAAAAGACCTATGTGTTGTAGAATGGTAGCAAAATGACTTAGTCCCATCAAATTACCTGCTTTGCCTTCTGCTACTCCTATAAGTGTAGCTTTTTTGTTTGAAAAAGTCATTTCAAGATTTGCAGTAGAAACAAGATCAATAAACATTTTTAAGATCCCTGGGAAACTACCGTTATACTCTGGTATAACGAATATAAATAGCCGAGCCGGCATTAAATAAGAGACACCGATTTTTTGAATAGAAAAAGGTTGTTGCTCATAAGAATTTGAGGAGATGGATGAAAAATCTATATCGTCTAATGAAAGTATTTTGACGTCTTCTACAGTAAGTTTTACTAACTCTGAATGAATATACTTTGCGATTTTTAAAGTTTTACTTCCTGCCCTGTTGGTTCCTGCAATTATTGTTATCATTTATTGTTTTTTTCTTGTTTGAAATACACCGGTTTCCATATAAGGTTTCCAAAGATGATCTTAAACCGATCTCTCCAACTTCTGCATCGTTTTACATCTTTCCATATATTTTTATATTCAATAAAATTGATGGTAATGGGATTGTTAGAATTAATATTTTTGGTTAATCCATAAACTACTTTTTCTTCTTCTCTCTGAAAGGTTCCAAATAGCTTATCCCAAAGTATAAGGATACCACCGTAGTTTTTATCAAGATATTTACGGTTGGATCCATGATGAACTCTATGTACTGAAGGTGTATTAAAAACTTCATCAAGCCAACCTAGTTTAACTATCCTTTCGGTATGTATCCATGTCTGATATTGTGCAACAAAAATCAATGAGATAATGGCTTGAAAGGGATTAAACCCAATCAATATCATAGGGATTAAAAAGATCCATTCAATTACACTTTCGATAATACTTAATCGCATGGATATGGTGAGGTTATAATCTTCAGAAGAGTGATGCACGCTATGATTTGCCCATAAAACTCGATGTTCATGCTCGATACGATGCATCCAATAATAGGTAAAATCGGCAGCCAATAAACTCAATGCCCATGTCCACCCATTCATAGGGATTTCTAACGGAGCAATATGATAGATTGGTAACAGGCAGATAAGCCCAATAGAACCAAAAACTGTCTTTTCTAATAATTGTCCTAGGAAAAAGATAATGATATTGGCTCCTGTATCTTTCCATCGTCTTTCTTTAGAAGTAAAAAAATCGAAAAAGATCTCCAGGAGAATAAGGGTGATGTTAAAAATAAAGAAATAGCCAATATAGGTTAGTATTTCTGACGTTTCAAAAAGCGTGATAATTTCTTCTATATTCATTTTAGTGTTATTTTTTATTTGGGGCGAAGTATAAAAACCATGAGAACCATAATAGATTTAATAGATCCCATATAGAACCTAAACCTTGAAAATAATCTATTACATATTGAAATTTATAGAGACCAACGAATCCTAAAACCCCCAAGTACCAATGTTTTTGAAATGTAATATTGCTCATAATTCTGATTTATGAGGCAAAAGTAATCTCAATGCAGGTTGCAATGTTTGTCCATTTTGGACAATCTGTTATTTAATAGGGATATAAATTTCGGTAAGTAATTCACCTGGAGGAGTATCTTCCTCATCGTTTAGAAAAAATTCTAAAGTAGGCTTATCTTCTAATTCTAGGTGTATATCTGTTATCCAATTAGAGTATATGTAATCATAGGTTATTAACGAATCTTCATGGCTGCCTTTATGAAGAAATTTGGCATATTTTTGTTGAGGTATAGCCTTGGTTCTAAAGAGTCCTTTTGGTTCAAAATTTAAGGGAGTTTCTATAACTATACCTGCATTATATCTACAATGTAATTGGTCTGTAATCTCATTGTCATCCAATATCTCTGCAAGAAATATACTATTATCGTCTATCAATTTTTTTTTGAATGCATACTTCATGAGCTGGTCCCAAACTTTTTTTATAGCTTTAATATCTTCAAAAGAACCTTGATAGGTTAGGTATAAAATGTCAAGATTAGGTAGCTCTTCGATTTCAAATGCTATAGAAGGTTTTTGAATGCCTTTATCCGTAGATATTGCTTTTTGAATTATTCGCTGTTTAAGTTCTTGAGTTTCTCTAAATTGAGAAGGAGAGCTATTAAATTGGCTTTTAAATGCCTTGCTAAAAGCCGCAACATCACTATACCCAACCTCAAAAGCAATATCAGAAATAGTATTGTCCGAATATTTTAGGTATTGAGCGGCCTTTTCAAGTTTAATTCTCTTGATATACTTTCCTATAGTTTCATGATGAAGCGCCGTAAATATGCGATTTATATTTCGATAAGAGTAGAAGGACACATTTTCAACATCTTTAATGGTAATGTCCTCTTTGAATTTTTGATCCAAAAAATCCAACAAAGATTTATATCGGTCTAATTGTGTAGGATTACCCATAGTATTTACTTTTAGGTAAGATACAAATACCATGATAACATGGTGTTGTTCATTTTGGACTTCTTTTTAGTGTATTTTAGCATTAAATTTTCTCCAAGAATTTATGATTTCTAAAGATAAAGTAAAAGAGCAAAGAAAAATTAAAGGACTTTCTCAAGAAGGATTATCTGAAAAATCAGGCTTGTCTATTAGAACAATTCAAAGAATTGAAAAAGGATTGTCTGAAGGAAGTCCACATACTTTAATATCAATTGCAAAAGCCTTAGATCTTCAAAATGAGGATTTGTTAATTCAAGAAAAAACAACAACCAATGTTGTAGATAGTGATTTAGGTACATTAAAATTGATGAACCTTAGTGCTCTTTCAATTTTAGTAATTCCATTGGGGAATATCATTTTTCCTTCTATCATTTTTAGGAAAAATAAAAGTAACATTCTTGCTAATAAGAGTGGCCGAAAAATTTTGAGCTTTCAAATACTTTGGACACTAATTACAATACTATTTCTCTTTTTGTTTCCTGTGATAATGAATCTGATTAGTTTAACTTTTTTTCATGCCCCGGCAAGAATAGAGGTGTCAGTAATGATAGGATATATTTTTTCGGCAGCTATAAATGTTTTTATTACGGTTAGTACTGCAATAAAAATAGCTAACTATAAAACCGTCTTGAGTTTTGTGCCTAATGTACTTTAAGTCATAAAAATGACAGAATAATGTCATAAGACTGTATACCTGCCTAGGTCAAATATTATTTAGTTTTGTTCTCTAAATCATTAAAGAATAAATTAGAAAACATGCGAAATAAAGTTTTACTGTTCCTCGTAGGAATATTAGTTCTTAGTTGTACAAGTAATGATCCACAAAAGAACATTAATGAAATTGATAAACTCATTGAAGAACTTGTTGAAGATAAAAGAGCGGTAGGTATAACGTATGCCATTCAGGTAGGTGATTCTATTTTACAAACTAAAGAATTTGGAGTATCAAATATTGAAATGGCCACACCAATTACTCAAGAAACACAGTTTAGAATTGCTTCAGTAACAAAACCCATTACAGCAATTGCGATAATGCAACTTATTGAGGCAAAAAAGTTATCCTTACAGGATACTATTGACAAGTTTTTCCAGAGTTTTCCTAATGGGAATCAAATTACCGTCTATCAGCTGTTATCTCATACTTCTGGAATACCAAATTGGTGGGTTGGAGGTATGCCAAAGGATGAGCCAAAGAACTTTCCATTATGCGAGAATCCCCATCAATATCTTGAAAGGATGAATACTCCCTCTCTATTTGAACCAGGAACTTTCTATAGCTACTCAAATAGTAACTATGTGCTTTTAGGCGAAATTACAGAAATTGTTTCGGGGCAATCTTATGAGTCATTTATCAAAGAAAATATTTTCATTCCTGCAAATATGGAAAATACGGAAATGGAATACGCTATAGATGCAAAACAGACCTATGCCAAAGGGTATACTTGGCAATCTAATGAAGAAAACCCATTTGGAACCCCAGAGTCTTATACGATGCCATTTTCGGCAGGTGGTTTAAGATCAACAACAAAAGACTTATTACACTTTGCAAATGCATTTGGTAATGGAAAATTAGTACGTAAAGAAACCTTACTTATGATGACATCTTATGCCAAATTAAAAAACGGAAAACCTGTTTATGAGGGATTATATTCTCCATCGGGACAAACACCTAAATTTCCTGGTAACATGAAAAATGTTGGATATGGATTAGGGTTCCAATTGATAGAAAATTTTGGTACAAAAACTATTTCTCATGGCGGCGACATTGCAGGTTTTAACGCTGTGTTTATGTGCGTTCCAAAGAGTAATACCACATTAGTGATTCTTGCAAATACGGAGAATGGGGTTATGTCTAAATTAAGAGAAATAGATGAACTTGTTACTCGAATTGAATAACTAACGAAGCCTATTTAAACTCAAAAAACAATAATCTTAAAATTATAAGAGTCTTATTTCAAAACCTCATTAACCACAGGAAGCATTTTTTCTACCCACAAATTATATTGAAAACCACTTGGGTGTAATTTGTCATCGGCAAGAGCATTCTCTGATGCACCTAGCTCTCTGGAAATACTAGTAACATCTATAAATACCGTTTCAGTAGCTATACATCGCTGTTTAATATATGCATTATAATTATTAAGTTCTTGTGCTATAATTTCACTATTGTTTGATCCGAAAGGAGTTACCCCGTAGTCTGGGATAGAGATTACAATCACTCTTTTATTATTGCCTGCTAAGTTTGTAGCAATATTAAGCAACGTATTAAACTCTGCTTGAAATTTTGAAAAGGATCCCCTTTGGTATTGGTTGTTAACCCCAATAAGTAAAGATACAAGATCATGATTAGTAGGTGCTTGTTCTTCAATAGCATTTAAAAGATTACTGGTTGTCCATCCTGTTCGTGCTATTATTGTGAGTTCTTCGATTTTGTTCTTTGATGAGTTAAACGCAGTTTTTAACTGAAAAGGCCAACTATCGTTTGGATCTACTCCCTGACCTATGGTATAAGAATCACCCAATGCAAGAAATGAAAGTTCTTGATTTTGATTAGAACCTTCTTGATCTGTAGGTTCATCAATAGAGGGTTCCTCAGAATTTGAAGAACAGCAACAGCATATTAAAAATATACCTAATAACAGAAAAACAGTTTTCTTTGCCATTTTTTAACCTCTATTGTTAATTTTGCTAAACTAGGTAGTCTTTGTCAAGGTACAAAGAGAGCGCATTAATTTACGATATTTTACGATTTCTTCATACCTTCCAAAAACTCCCCCATTTTTTGATGCACTGCCTGTATGGCTTTTAGAGGGCGAATCATCACTTTGATGTCTTTTAACTTTCCGTCTTGATCAAAAGTAAGCATATCTACACCTTCTACAGTAACGCCATCGATCACTGTAGTGAATTCTAATATACTGTGCTCATCATTACTTACTTCGCGAATATACTTAAAATGTTCATTGGCAATAATACTTGCAGCAGCAGTAAGATAAACACCTACAATCTTTTTACCTTTTTGTGGAGTCCATACTACAGGAGAATGTAGTACAGCGTCATCTGCTATAAGTTCCCCCAGTCTTGATACATCTCTATTGCTCACAAATTGGTGCCATAAAGCGAGTCCGTTTGAGTTATCCATGGTATAGTTGTTTTATTGATGTGTTATAAGTTTATGTAAATAGATATTAGAAATAACAAGTAAGGCAAAAAAGAATACAGATATCAAAGAAATGAAAACAGGATCCTTATGCACCATATGTGCTACAATAGCAGTAATAAAAAACAAACCAACACCTGCATAGCCCCATTCTTTTATTTGAATAGGTATTTGTGGTATAAGTAAAATGAGTACTGCAATTATTTTTAAAATAGCTAATTGGACTCTAAAAAAATCAGGAAACCCCAATTCTTTTACTCCATCTATTGTTCCTTTATGGAAGAAGTAAGTATAGGCGCTCCATAATAACATTATTGACACAAGTGCTGTAGATATCCAGTATATCGTTTTCATAATTTCTTGTTATTGAATAGGAATGTACAAATCTACGATGAATTTATGCTCTGGGTGTTTACGAAAATCATTATGATATATTTCAAAGGGGTTTTCTTCGGCCTTTTTATATCCGTTGTCATTCATCCAAACAAATAACCCGCTCCAGGATTTTTCAAAATCGTTTGGAGTAATTTCAAAATGCCCGACAATACATTTACCTTTTTTAATAGTTACCGCACTAATTTCTCCTTCTACAGCAAAAGGCTCATTAGTAAGTAGACAAATGCTCATACGCACTTTGTCTGGCGCCGTTATTTTAAAACTATCGTGAAAAATCCTTCCCATTTTTGCTTCTGGATTTTCCATTAGTCCTTTTGGGACGGCCCAGCGTATAAGCCTATCAAAAGCATTTTCAATTCCTTGTACCCCTATATGAGTAATGCTAGCAAAATTCAATTCTGGTGTTTCTTTAATTTCAATAGTTGCATTCATTTTAATCCAGTTTAAATGGTTATTAATGTTGCAAATGTATTTTTCGAAGATCAGATTCTTCTGTCCATTCTTGCTTTCAACTTTACTTATCTTGCTAAACTCACTTGGGCGCAACTTTCGAAACTGAGATGGGCTTACTCCATAGAATTTTTTGAATGCTCTTGTAAAGGATGAATTACTGGTAAATCCATACTGAAGGCAAAGCTCAGTAATACTAACTTCTTGTTTATGTAGTAATACTGAAGCCGTTTTTTCGATTCGCCTTCTGTTTATATATGAGTTAAGGGTTTCACCAATAATAGCTTTGAAAATACGATGAAAATGAAATGGCGAATAATGAGCTACCTCGGCGATAGATTCCAATGACAATTCAGCATCAAGATGGTCATCTATAAAATGTAGAGCCAAATTAATCCTTTTGATATAATCCTTTGTTATTTCATTTTTTGGGAGTGTCATTTGCTGTTACATGTTGAGTAATGATTATACATTTTTCAACATTCCCGCACAAATCTTCAATCGTAAAATTTTCTTTACAGAGGCTGTAACTTGTTTGCTATAATCTTCATCGGTTTTGATCTCTGTCAGGATAGAATTCATGGTTTTTTCTTCATCTTGCGGCATTAGTATCATATCGCATCCGGCCTTAGAAGCGAGTAGAGGAGCATTATCCAAAATAGTGACCGCTTTCATAATATTTAAAGCATCAGATATTATAATTCCGTCAAAACACATTCCATCTTTCAAAAGGTCGGTAATGATTCTCCTTGAGCAGCTAGACGGTAACCCGTTGGTCCCAAATGTATCATTATTGATAACAGTAATGTGAGCAATCATAATCGATAACACACCATCTGCAATAATGGGTTTGTAATTATCTATTTCTTGCAAAGGACCGTCGATATAAACACTTTGTTTATGGGTATCACCTTTTACAAGTCCATGACCCGGAAAATGTTTAGCTGTGGCAATAATGCCTCCTTCTTGCGTACATTTTATAAATCGATTGGCGAGATTAATTACAGAATCTTTGTTATTTCCGTAACTACGGGATTTAATAGCTTCGTTACTTGGACTTATATCCAGAACAGGTGCAAAGTTATGGTGCACTCCAATTTCTTTAAGTTCTTTATTAATAGTGTATACTACTTCATCAGACTGGGCATCTGTTTTAATATCGATTGTTTTGCCTACATCTTGAGCACCTTTAATTCTACTGGCAAATAAGCTAGGCTCCGCATCCATACTAAAGATAAGAGGCAGTGTTTTATTCTTTTCAGAGATCGCATTTAATTCATTAATCGTTTTAGTATGGGTTTGTTTACTTCCTTTAAGAAAAACTACTCCGCCAATAATATCATCTTCTGCAAGCTTTTTTACAGTAGCTTCTGGTTTGCCTAATTCTCCTGTGCAACTAATGATCATTTGCGCTATTCTTTGTTTTTGAGATAACGCATTAAAAATAGAGTCTACCTTATGGTCCAATGCAGGATTATTAGAGTAAAAATCCTCTAATCCAAAATTTGATTCCTGGGCAGTACCGATATTGGATAATAAGGCAAAGGCAAGCAGTAAAAGAGAAAAGTATTTCATAGTTGGGTAAAGTAATGATTTGTATTCAATTAACGTATAATAGGCACACCATCTAGCTGTCCCCATTCGCTCCAGGATCCGTCATAAACAGACATGTTTTGATATCCTGCCAATTGTGCCGCAAGCATAATGATACATGCTGTAATACCTGATCCGCAGGTAAAGATCAGTTTTTTATTTTCAATATTAAAATCTGCAAGAATTTCTCTTAATTCTTCAGTTGAGCGCATTTTACCATCACGCAACACTTCAGTATAATGCAAATTCATAGAATTTGGGATGTGACCTCCTTTTAAACTTTCTCTAGGCTCTGGTTCTTCAGCTTTAAACCTTCCTGGTGATCGTGCATCTAGTATACATGTATTTTTATTGCTTGTTTCGTCAAGAACAGTTTCTGCATTTACAATCAAATTGGGATTATAAACTGCTTCAAAATTTCCTGGTTTTATAGAGGTTGGAGTTGTAATTGCTTCACATGGTAGCTCCGCATTTTTCCAGGTCGGGAAGCCTCCATCTAATATGGCAACATTCTTATGTCCCATAATAGTAAACATCCACCATACTCTGGCACTAGAATAAATGCCTAGCTTATCATATATTATAATTTTATGTTGAGAACTAATTCCTAATGCTCTACATGCTTTAGAAAAATCATCTGGAGAAGGAAGTGTGTTTGGGATATCAGTGTTTTTATCAGAAAAAACGCCTTTTATATCAAAAAAACGAGTGTTTTTTATTCCCAAATCAGAATATGTTTCGTTTTTATCGTTGACGACTTTTTTGATGGTAGCATCCAGAATGATCAAATCTGGATGATCAAGATGTTTTTCAAGCCAGGAAACAGATACTATAGGAGATATAAATTCTTTCATCATACCACTTTATGCTTCAATTTGAAATTTATCGAGTAATCGATTGGATCGATGTTGTAATTTTTTTCTAAAGTAGCTTGTGCCACCTACAACTTTTCCTTTCCAGCCCATAGCCTGAGAAGCCCATCTATGAAGACTAAAATTATCTATGTGCTTTATAATTTTACCATCTTCAAATTCGAAGGTAGAATTTACTCTATTAAGTACAGGTCTCTTTCTGTCGCCAAATGTGTATCGAGCTTCCCAATACACAGCACCTTTTTGATTATTAATTTTTATATCAGAAAATTTTGCTCTGAGGTCTTCTCCATTTTCGCAAAGCCAATACCAAACCTTTTTTGCTTTATCTCCTTTCAATTCTCCAAAAATTGGATCTTTAAAAACAACGTCCTCGTGATAACAAGAAATCATGGTATCTACATCGTGATTATTTAATGCCGAATAAAAAGTTTCTATTAGCTCCTTCATTGCAATCTGTCAGTTGTTGTTAGATATAAATTTATCAAGCATTTTATTGGTTTGTTGAATGAGTTTTTTCTTGAAAAAACCAGTGCCTCCTAATAATTTACCCTTCCATCCCATGGCTTGCGATGACCATTTATGCAGATTAAAGTGATCGGTATGTTTTATGATTTTTCCGTCTTTGAACTCAAATTGGGCATCAATTACATTATGAACTGGTCGTCCTGTTTTGCTAAAGGTATACCAAGCCTCCCAATGGGCAGATCCTTTTTGATCATTGGCTTCAACTTGTGAAAATTCGACCCTAAAATCCTTGGCGTTTTTACAAAGCATGCGCCACATTCCTTTTGCGCGATCTCCTTTTAGTTTTCCAAAACCGGGGTCTTCAAAAACAATATCTTCGTGATAGCAAGATGCCATTTTATCAGCATCAAGTTCACTCAAGCCTGTGTAGAAAGTCTCGATAAGTTCCTTCATAGTGTTTCACATTAATGTGCTATGAAGATAAGAATAATTAGTCGAGCTTATCTGCTAGTTTCTTAAATACTTTTTTAGGATTTTTATTTTCGTATAAAACATCGTGTACCGCATCAATAATTGGTGTTCTGGCAGCCGCGGTAGCATCAAGTTCATAGGCAGTTTTTGCCGCATAATATCCTTCTGCAACCATATTCATTTCCATTTGCGCGCTCTTTACAGTGTATCCCTTTCCAATCATATTTCCAAACATTCGATTACGTGAGAAAACAGAGTATCCTGTAACTAATAAATCACCTAAATAAGCAGAGTTGTTAATGTTACGTTTCATCTTGTGAACTTTCTTGATAAAACGCTTCATTTCGCGAATTGCGTTACTCATCAAAACGCTCTGGAAATTATCACCATATCCCAAACCATGTGCAATACCCGCAGCAACAGAATATATGTTCTTGAGGACAGCGGCATACTCTGTACCAATAATATCATCACTGGTTTTACATTTGATATAGTAGCTGCTTAAATGGTCAGCCATGATTTTGGCTTTTTCTTCATCATTAGAAGCGATTGTAAGATAAGAAAGACGCTCTAATGCAACCTCTTCTGCATGGCACGGACCCGTAATGACCCCTATATTATTGAAAGGGATTTTATATTCATCATGAAAATGTTCGCCTACAATCAATCCGGTTTCTGGAACAATACCTTTTATTGCAGAAAAGATCACTTTGCCTTCTAGTGAGGAAGTGAGTTTTTGCAGCTCTGTATGTAAGAACGCAGAAGGGATAGCAAAAATCAAATAATCTGCATATTCCACTGCTTCATTAATATCATTGGTAAGTTTAAGTTGTTCTAACTTAAATTCTACAGAACTTAGATAA
This sequence comes from uncultured Aquimarina sp., assembly GCA_947500545.1. GTDB lineage: Bacteria > Bacteroidota > Bacteroidia > Flavobacteriales > Flavobacteriaceae > Aquimarina. The sequence goes on from CANMSO010000003.1 coordinate 420,826, forward strand.
TTTGGATTGTGTTGTTGCCTTTTAATATGCTCAAGCGCATATACACTGCGCATATACCAACCTACTTCTTCTAGGTTTTCTGTAAGCATTTTTACTATTGCGGTGGCCCAACTACCTCCCCCAAGAACTGCAAATTTTATTTTTTTTTCCATGCAAATGATTGTGACTCCAAAAATAAGCAAAATACGCTTCAAATTAAAAACTTGACAATCAGCTTATTATAAGTTTGGCACATGTTTTGGTCTCAGATAAATGAAATAGAAAACACAAAGCTTATGAAAACGCTAAAACTACTTTCGGTTATTATATTAGGTTTAATGCTATTGACTTCTTGTGTAGCAGAGGTTATTATAGAAGAGGATGTTTTTATCGAAGAACCATCAATCAGCTTAAATACATTATTGACAAGCTATGAAATCTGGTATGTCGATATCGAGCGCACACAAGGTAATGGTGAAATTCCGTTTTTACAAAAGGCATTTACAGTTTCCTTTAGAAATGGAGCTTTTTTCGCCAATAATAATTTGGTAGGTATTGGAAGTAACGGAAATGGTTTTGGGTTGGATGTTGGATTCTACGATACCTATGGTATGAGTCTTGAAATAGATCATGATCTTGATGGTGTTTATCGTCTCGAGATATCGCAACTTTCAGGAAATCAAATAGAAGTATATGACCGTGTTACAAATACAAGCTATTATTTAAATGGTCATCAAAGAAGCACTTTTGATTATGACAGAGTGTTTTATGATAACATTCATTATTTCCTTCAGGAATATGAAACCTGGGAAAAAGTATACACTAGTGAATTTGGAGCACTTAATGAATTTGATAATGAAAACTATTTGAAATTTGCTTATTTCGGATCAGGAGATAACTTCAACAGTTCGCAAGATCAGAACGGAATTCCGATCAATGATATCTTCTATGATTACACGGGGTATTATGAAGTAAACGATATCGCAAATAATTTTTATAGGAAAACTTTAACACTTGATTACGATTACCTGGGCAATGAATTCTTTGAGTTATCCGTTATCAATGATAGTAAAATAGAATTGTTACATGTACCTTCTGGAACTGTATATCATTTCAAGGGACTTGGATTATTGCAATTCAAAAGTTCTGAAAAAGGGAAACCTAGTCAGAACCAAAAGAAAAGATTGAAAAAAGCTGATTTTATGAAGCTTTCAAAATAAAAAGTAAGGATCGCACTTTACAATATTAACTTTTTGGTTGGTTATTTAGTTGGGAATCGCTCTACATGAGAAATCTTGTTTGAGCGATTTCTTTTTTTATGAAATATGCAAATCAATTTAGTTGGCAGAACTGGAGTATTTTGAAGAATTGATTTTTTTGAGACGGTTTTTTAGAAAAATCATTCAAAATTAACATTAGAATCAATCAAAATTTAATTTATCTGCAAAACGATGTATCTTTACATTTTTAAAATTTAAGATATAACATGGCAACAGCAGCATTAGATTTCGGAATTGAAGAGGCGCTAAAACAATTAGGTGTTTCTGATCACAATAAAGGGACTTCAACCGGATCAAACTGGTTTTCTTCTGGAGAAGCATTTGCTTCATACTCTCCAGCAGATGGTCAATTGATTGGTAAAGTAGAAACAACTACCCAATCAGATTATGAAAAAGCAATACAAGCAGCAACCGAAGCTTTCAAATCATGGAGAGTTATGCCAGCACCGCAACGAGGTGAAATCGTAAGGCAATTTGGTGAAGCACTTCGAGAATTGAAAGAACCTCTTGGTAAACTAGTTTCTTATGAAATGGGTAAATCGTATCAAGAAGGTCTAGGAGAAGTGCAGGAAATGATAGATATCTGTGATTTTGCTGTTGGGTTATCAAGACAGTTGCATGGTCTTACAATGCACTCTGAACGTCCGGGACATAGAATGTACGAACAGTATCATCCACTTGGGATTGTTGGGATTATTTCGGCATTTAACTTCCCTGTAGCAGTTTGGGCATGGAACACTGCTCTTGCATGGATTTGTGGAGATGTTTGTGTTTGGAAACCTAGTGAAAAAACACCACTTTGTGGGATTGCATGTCAAAATATTATATCTAAAGTTTTAAAAGAAAACAACCTGCCAGAAGGAATTTCCTGTTTAATTAACGGAGATTATAAAGTAGGAGAAATGATGACTACAGATAAAAGAGTTCCTTTAATTTCTGCAACGGGATCTACCAGAATGGGTAAAATTGTAGCGGCAACAGTAGGACAACGTTTGGGTAAATCACTTCTTGAGCTTGGTGGAAATAATGCAATCATAGTGACCCCAGATGCAGATGTAAAAATGACAGTAATTGGAGCCGTTTTTGGAGCCGTAGGAACCGCAGGACAGCGTTGTACATCTACACGTAGATTGATTATTCATGAATCAATTTATGATAAAGTAAAAAATGCCGTTGTAGATGCTTATGGACAGTTAAGAATTGGTAATCCATTAGATGAAAACAATCATGTTGGACCACTTATTGATAAAGATGCGGTGAAGGGGTATCAAAATGCTTTGGAAAAAGTAGTAGAAGAAGGAGGAAATATTATTGTTGAAGGAGGAGTGCTTTCAGGTGAAGGTTACGAAAGTGGATGCTATGTAAAGCCTGCCATTGCAGAAGCCAAAAATTCTTTCGAAATAGTACAACATGAAACTTTTGCACCGGTTTTATACTTATTAAAATATAGCGGTGATGTAGAAAATGCAATAGAAGTTCAAAATGGGGTAGCACAAGGGTTATCTTCTGCAATTATGACTAATAATTTGCGTGAAGCAGAACGTTTCTTATCTCATGCAGGTTCGGACTGTGGGATTGCCAATGTGAATATTGGTACTTCTGGAGCCGAGATCGGCGGAGCTTTTGGAGGAGAAAAAGAAACAGGAGGTGGTCGTGAGTCAGGATCTGATGCATGGAAAGTGTATATGCGCCGTCAAACAAACACCATAAACTATACTACAGAGCTACCACTGGCACAAGGAATCAAATTTGATTTATAATAAGTGCTAGCTTCTGATTAAAAATTAGTTAAAAGCATCTCGATAGGGATGCTTTTTTTGTTGAACTCCATCAATTATGTAACTTTCTGAAAATTAATGGGCTTATGAAAAGAAGAGAATTCACAAAAAAGCTTAGTGTGGCAGCTGGCACACTGGGTGTAGCGGGAATGTATGGATGTACATCCGAAACAGAAGTTTCTACACCAAAACAGGAAGGAGATTGTCCTTCGGTATTTAAGGTGACACCAGAGTTATCAAAACGCATGTATAATCGTGCTTTGGAAATCACGAAATCCAAAGTTAGAGGAGGAGATAAAGAGGAATTCTTTAAAAAACCATTTATCGATGCTGCTTTTTCTGAGAATATTTTTCTTTGGGACACCTGTTTTATGGTATGCTTTGCAAAATATCATCTTGATGAACTTCCTGTACATCAAGCGCTCGACAATTTTTATGATCAAATAGAAGAAGATGGCTACATCTGTAGAGAATATAGACAAGATGGATCACCACTTTGGTCAAAAAATCATCCAGTTTCTATAAATCCGCCATTATTGGCATTTGCAGAGTTAGAAATATATTCGGTTACCAAGGATAAAGAGCGACTGCAGAAAGTTTACCCAATCCTAAAAAAGAATTTTGAGTTTTTAGTAAAGACGTATCAGGGGGATGACCACTTATTTTATGCAGATACGCTAGGGATGGGTATGGATAATATTCAGCGATATCCCGTTGGGTGGGATAATGATGGAAATGGATTAACACATCATGAGCTAGGAGATAAGATAGGTGAGATGAATGCCAGTAGTGATGACCGTCTGAATTATTTTGTAACTGAATATCCAAAAACCTTGCAAGGAGTATGGAATAAACAAGGCAGATTGGTGGATTTTTCTTGCCAAATGGCCATGGTTGCAGATCAACTCAAAACTATTGCTACAGAGATTGAAGAATTAAGCGATATAGGAAATTATGATTCAATTCATAGTAAAATTTCTAAAGCCGTTAATGAACATTGCTGGAACGAAGAAGATAGTGTATACTATGATTTAGGATTTGGAAAACAGATTCCGCGAAAACATATAGGAATGTACTGGGCACTTTTAGGGAAAGTTGTTCCCAAAGATAGGATGAAAAGATTTTTATCCCATCTTGAAAACCCAAAGGAATTTGGAAGACGTACACCATTACCTGCACTTTCTGCAGATGATCCAGACTATAAAGGATGGGGTGATTATTGGCGTGGTGGGGTTTGGGCGCCAACATCATATATGGTATTAAAAGGGTTAACTATTTGTGATGAGCATGCGCTGGCAAAACGACTTGCGCAAAAAACCTATCAATCCGTTGCAGAAGTTTTTGAAATGACGAATACCTTCTGGGAAAATTATTCACCCGATCTTGTTTCATACGGAATGCCTTCCAAAAAGGATTTTTGTGGATGGACTGCCCTTTTTCCCATTGCAGTATATAAAGAATATATCTCATAAAAGTTAAAAAACGCAACCATAATATTTAAAATGCATCTAATAACATAGTAAAAGGAAATAGATCATAAATTTAAACAAATGAAAAAGTTTTTTTTAATTGTTGCTTTAATAGCATCAGGGGCATGCAGTAATGATGATGATAAAACACAGGACCCAATTTTTTGTACAGAAGAGGCTAGACCTGGGCTTGAAATAATAGTAAAAGATGGTATTGGAGGAGCGGCATTAACAGAAGGCGTTACTGTTATTGCAACGGATGGTGAATATACCGAAACATTAGAAAGTTTTACTGGCTCAAATAGCTTTGTTGGTGCTCATGAACGTACAGGATCATATACGATTATGGTTAGTAAAGATGGGTATAATACATTTACTAGTGAGCCTGTTATAGTTGATGAAGATGTTTGTCATGTAATTACAGAAAATTTAGAGGTTATTTTAGAGAAAAAGTAATAAAAGAGCATATTTCCCTAAATTTTAAGAAAAATTTTGAAAAATTTAAGTTAGATTTGCGAATTACTCACAAATCAGCTTTAAAATGAAAACATTATTATTCTCTCCCAAACGCTACGTTTGGGCGGTTGTACTGTTGGGGGCAATCACTTCGGTAAATGCGCAAAACACACAACTTAAAACATCCGCAGATCCTATTAAAGGTCATGCACTTTACAAACAATCTAAAATTTATGACAGTGAATCTGGACCTAAGGAAACTAAGGTTACTCCTGTTGGTGACAATGCCATTGACAGAATGGAATTCGAGTTTGGTCGATTCAAAGATCCGAAAACAGGTAAAATTCCATCTGGAATCAGAGAGGCAGAGCTTCAGTTTTCTGAAAAAATTCCGGTAGGAAATGATTCAAAACAATTGGTTGCTAATGCAGCCAAATCTTCAAAAGCTAGTCGTTTCTCTTATTGGGAGAACAGAGGTCCTTTTAATGTAGGGGGTAGAACAAGAGCGCTGGCTATTGATCGCACTAATGAAAATGTAATCCTTGCCGGTGGAGTTTCTGGTGGATTATGGCGTTCTACAAACGGTGGAGAAACTTGGAAAAAAGTTACTAATCGTAGACAATCTCCAAGTATTACCTGTATCGTTCAGGATCCAAGACCAGGAAAACATAGAGTTTGGTATTATGGTTCTGGAGAACGTTTTGGTAACTCTGCAGGAGCAGGTGGTGCTTTTTATCAAGGTACCGGAGTTTACAAATCTGTAAACGGAGGTAGAACATGGAGACTTCTTAACGCTACTAATGATGATAATGTAAGCACGTTTTCACCATTTGATCTTATTAATTCTATTGTAATCAATCCTACTAACGGAGATATTTACCTAGGTACTTTTAATGGGGTACATAGATCTCAGGATGATGGAAACTCTTTTGAAGAAGTACTTGCTGGTGGATTTGATAATACTGCAGAGGTAGCCGTTACTTCTACAGGACAGATTTATGCAACAATAGATTCTGGTGGAGATCCTAACAATGGATACTTTACATCAACAGACGGGGATACATGGACAGAAATTACTCCAGAATTTTTACCAGCCGATTATGGAAGATCTGTAATGGGAATTAATCCTTCTAATGAAAATCAAGTGTATTTCTTTACACAAAACCTAAGTGATGGCGGACCGGCATTCTTATTAAAATATGATGCTACTGCAGAAGAAGCATGGACCGATCTTAGTGCTAATCTTCCTACTGCTATAGGCGGAAGAGTTGGAAATTTAAACCTTCAAGGAGGGTACAATATGATCGTAAAGGTTAGCCCGGCAGACCCGAATTTAATGTTTGTTGGAGGAACAAATATATACAGATCAACAACTGGATTTACTACTCCGGCAGGACAAGAAAGTTGGATTGCAGGATATTCGCCATTAAACAATGTAAGTGTTTATCCAGAACAACATCCAGATCAGCACGAACTGCTTTTCTATCCTTCAAACCCAAATAAAGTATTATCTGGTAATGATGGTGGTGTATTTGTTACAGAAGATATTACAACATCCACTTCAGCAGAGGAACCAGTTGACTGGATTTCTCTTAACAATGGGTATATAACTACACAACCATATCATGTATCTTTTGATCCAGATGCTAATTCAGACGATTTAGTGGCAGGTTTTCAGGATAATGGTACGTGGTTTACCAATTCTACAGATAGTGATGCTACTTGGGTAGAAGACTTTGGAGGTGATGGTTCCTATAATGCTATTGCAGACGGAGGAAGAACAAGATATGTATCTTCTCAAAGAGGAAACGTATATAGATTTAACTTTGATGAGGCTGGCGAATTTGAGTCATTTACTAGAGTAAGACCTGCAGGAGCTAATGGCCTTGGATTTGTTGCTCCGTTTATTCTAGATCCTAATAATGACAATATTATGTATATGCCTGCTGGGAATAGAATATGGAGAAATAATGATTTAGATGAAATTCCTTTGTTTTCTAATGCTTTTGCAACAGTAAACTGGGTAAATTTACCAAATACAGATACTCCGGCAGGAACTTCTATTTCTTCTTTAGATGTATCTGACTATCCTGTAGCAAACAGATTGTATTATGGTACAAATGCTGGAGGAGTGTATAGAATGGATAATGCTAATCTTGATAACCAGGAAGTTATTGATATCTCTGCAGGAAAAGGATTACCTACTGGTTTTGTAAATGATATTAATGTTGACCCTTCAAATTCTGACAGAGTAATTGTTACTTTTTCTAATTACGGGGTTATAAGTTTATTCCTTACCGAAAACGGAGGAGATACTTGGACCAACATTAGTGGTAACCTAGAAGAAAATGCTGATGGAACAGGAAATGGGCCATCTGTACGAAGTACAGCATTTTTAGGTGGTAGTCAAGGATTTATAGGTTCTAGAATACAAAAAGTATATGCAGCTACTAGTACAGGATTATATTATGCAAATAGATTAAACGGAGAAAGAACACGTTGGATCAAGGAACCATTTGCTATTGGTAATGCTGTAACAGATGAGGTAAAAACTCGTAAAGACGGTTTTATTGCAGTTGCCGCTCACGGTAGTGGATTATACAGTGCTAGATTTCCTCTTTTTAATGAATTACCAGAATCTACATTAAGTGTTGCTTATTTATTAGATGATCTATTGGTAGGAGAAAATAGCGAAGATATTGAAGTTGATATAACTGATCTATTCGTACAATCTAACGGAAATCCAATAGATGTTGAATTCACTAATACGAATCCAGAATTAGTAACTGCTACATTAAATGGTAATACCATTTCACTTTCTTTTACACCAGAAGCATTAGGGCAGACAACAATAAGTCTTGTTGCTACATCTGGAGAAGAACAAGTTGCAGAAGGATTTACAATAAATATTTCTGAAGTAGCAATTTATGATCAGAATGCTGGTTCTACAACGTCTTTACCGTCTCAGTTTTTTACTGATTTTGGTGCATTGGCACAATCAGCAGATGATTTCACTGTTCCTGAAGGAAATACTTGGACATTAGAAAGAATTGTAGCTTTTGGTGGAGCAAATAACTCTCCAGAGCTTAATAATGCTACCATTATTATTTACCAGGATAATGGAGGAGTACCAGGAGATGAAGTATATAATAGCGGACAGATTGTTCCTATTTCTGAACCTAATGATACTAACCTTAATTTACTGCTTCCTGAAGCTGTGTCTATAGAAAGTGGTAGTTATTGGTTAACTGTTTATGCTAATTTGGCATTTGGACCTAATAATACGCAATGGTTCTGGTCTTCTCAAAATGGAGGAATAGGTGAAAATTCACAATTCAGAGATCAAGCAAATTTATTTGGTACGGGCGCTATAGATTGGACCGCATCTACAGTTGCTTTTGGTACAGCACCTTTGGATCAAGTATTCCAGATCTATGGAATGATTGATGATGCCGGAGGTCCTGCAGGACCAGAAATTGCTAGTATCGCTGAGCCACTAACTACAGTAGACGCTAGGTTGAATACCGTTGTATGGCCTAATCCTTCTAGAGATATTTTTAGATTTAACTTTAAGGATTTACAGGTTCAGGAAAACGTTAATGTTAATATATTTGATATTAGAGGTAAATTGGTCTTTACACGATCTGATATTGATTCTAGAGCTAGTTTTGAGTGGAATGCATCAAGCATTACACCAGGATTCTATTTTGTAAGAGTCTTAGGAAAGACGACTAACGAAAGCTTTAAGATTATTAAAAAATAATTTAGTATAAGTAATACCAAAAAGGAGTTGAAATTTTCAACTCCTTTTTTTATTTTAACGGGATGAATAAAATACTATACCTTTTGTTTATTGCAGCTATTTTTTCTTGTAAATCAAATAGCGTTGCACAGGAAAAAGACAGTACAAAATCGGGAATTGTAGTGGCCGAAACACCGAATAAGGAAGAGCCAAAGCAAGAGAAACCAAAGGTTCAAAAACCCAAGTTTGGAGATACTCAGGACTATATAGATCCTAATACGGTACACTTGCTGGGATCTGTAATGGATATTTCTAAAGACACTAATGTTTGTGGTAAAAAATATAAAGCCACAACCAAGATAAAAGTAAAAGCAATAAAAAGCTCGGGATCTGGGATCGTAAATATGATTTCTGCCGGCCAAGAGATTACTTTGGCGTTTAGAAATGCTGCGGTTACTGACTTTGATTTACTAAAGAAAGAATACGGTAAAGATCAAGAAATTTCTCTTTTGGTAAAGGAAAACTTATGTCCGGATATGAGTCAGACCGTTTATGAAATCATAAGATCTGTTAAAGAATAGTTTTTGTTTTTATGATAGCGATACTAAGATAGCTATAAGCGCAATTATAAATAACACAAAAAAGAATATCTTCCAAAAAGAATAGGGCCTATTACCAGAAATTGCCCCGGTTTGTCCATTGATAAAGAAATTAAATTTCTTTCCACTGTATCGGTATGCACTAATATATACAGGCAACAGAATATGCTTAAAAGTTTGATCACTTAAGTTCATGTCTATCCCATTTACCCGTTGGGTATCACCACCAATATCTCGTCTGGCCCAGGTGGTTGCAATTTTCTCTGCTTCTTTGGTTGATGATAGATGACCATCTTTTAAGGGAATAGTATATTTTTCGGTCACAAAACCTGCTAAAAAACTTGTATTAAAAGCTTCAAGAGCATCAAGCTTCCAGTTTGATATTTTGGACGGAATTGGGTTTTTTCTTTGATGAGATGCTTTAATCAAAGTATCATCTACAAAGCCGCTTATGTTTCCACTAACCGGTGTCCATCTTGTTTTTCGTTCTTGTCTTGTTCTTCTCACCGATTTGCCATTTACATTGGCAGTATAAGGTACTTCAACATAATAATAATCGCCTCTTTGGCCTGTATAGGAGGCATATAATTGCGCATCAAAAGTCCAGTAGGGTAAATACAGTCCTTTAGTGTTTTGAGGGTCTAAAGCGGCCTTTTTTAGATTATTAGGCGCAAACCATAGTCCTTTTACCCATTTAGAAAATATTTGATGTGATTTTTTCTGATCAAATTGAAAAGGAAGTATAGCACCAGGTAAAATCCAATCTTCTTTATAGGCATCCTCTATAATCAATGGCATTGTGCAATACACACAATGTAATGATTTATAATTTTCTTCTATATGTTGATTGGCGCCACAATTTTTGCAATGCAACATCATAATCTCTTCAGAATGAGATTGAGAACCCATTTCATCAAGATAGGGTTTAAGCTCTAATTCTTTAAAACCGTCTTGATTTGGGACAATAGCTTCCTTATGACCACAATATTCACATTTTATCTCTGTTGTACCGGGCTTATATTTTAATTCTGCACCGCAATTAACGCAGGATTTCTTTTGTTCTGAAACAGCTTTTTTTTCTTCTTCTTCCATAGATATATATTATTCCCGTCTTTAGACTATCGCTCAAGATAAACTCCAGCCGGGAATCTCATGAAATGTAATCCTAGTCCTCTTTTTTAATTGCCAGGTAACGGCGGAGGAGTGTTTCCGCCAAGGAACGATTTCAATTCTTCAATATCTTTCAGCGCAGTCCAATTTGCCATTCCTTGCTTCCAGATCAATGAATCTTTATTGATAGTTCTATTGGCAAATAACACTTTTAATTGATCAAAAGATGCTGGTCCTGCTTGTTGGCCATTGCTTGCATAAAAATATTGAACTTGCACAGGCATTGGAGGAGGAGCAACTGGTGAGTTTTGTACTGGCATTGCTTGTTGTTGTCCACCCATAGGGCTCATCATACCGCCCATTTGTTGTGCCAGGACGAATCCCATTCCCATTCCCATTCCAGCTCCTGCAGTACCGCCTTCGTTGGCAGCGGCAGCTTCAATAGCTTTTGCAGTTTTAAATTTGGTTAGTTTATCAAGATCTAGTTTATCAATTCTACTATACTCAAAGATTTCTTTCTTGAGCTCTTCTGGCATCGATACATTCTCGATATAGAATTTTTCAAGTGAAATACCAACAGAATTAAATTCTGGTTGCATAACTTCTAGACATGTTTCTGATAATTCACTAGTATTGGCAGCATACAATTCTATAGGAAGATTAGCCTCGCCAATTGTATCTGTAAAACGAGTTGCAATTAAACTTTTTAGGTGCTCATTGATCTCAAAATTGGTAAAATTAGCATCGGTACCCACAATATCAACGACAAACTTACCTGCATCATTGATTTTGAAAGCATAGGTTCCAAAAGCTCGTATTTCGACTAATCCAAAACGTTCATCATTTAGGGTGATTGGATTTTTGGTTCCCCATTTTTCATCAGTAAATAAGTGTGTGTTTACAAAATATACTTCAGCTTTGAAAGGACTATTGAAACCATATTTCCATCCTTTTAGGGTAGCCAAAATCGGTAAGTTTTGGGTATTTAGGGTATACGTCCCTGGTTTAAAAACATCGGCAAGTTGTCCTTCATTTATGAAGACGGCGGTTTGTCCTTCTCGCACAATAAGTTGTGCCCCGTTTTTTATTTCATTTTGATAACGTTCGAATCTATGTACAATGGTATCATCGGTATTATCTAACCATTCTACAATATCAATAAATTCGTGGCTAAGTTTTTCCTTTATTTGGTCAAAAATTCCCATTGTAGTCTATTTAAAAATTTGTGTCCTAAAGCTACAAAATAGAATGATTGAAGAAAAATTATTTTTTGGTTAATCCAAATAAGCCTGATATAAATGAATGTTCATGTTTTGAAATAATTTACAGGAGTTGAGTGTAAAAAAGTTAATCCCTTATCATGAATTCATGATAAGGGATTATTCGCTTACGAAAGGTATGTTCTTTGTAGTATAAAGAACTGTTTTTTAATATAAAAGATTAACCAAAACAGCTACAGTTACCACCTTGTAAATTTCCTCCAGAAAAACCTTTCCTTTTACAATAACCGCAACAATAGGGATGACCAACCCCACAATAAATCCCAATAGGAAGGTTAAGATTATAACTCCCCGCAGTAATTGATTTCTGTTCTTTTTTGTTAATATTTTTGACGTTTTCTAAGTTTAAAATATTTTTCAGCATGATTTCTAAGAGTATTAATGATTTACAGTAACCACTTTATCCGCTCTGAAGTATTTAAACCCTTGAGACGTATAACCATATATTTCGTATATAATTTGCCAATCTTTGACCTTTCCTGTCCAGTCATATGACCCGCCCCATTTGACTGGAAATTTAAAAGTTACTTTGTTAGATGGTAGTTCATAATATGCAATTTGCCACCATGGATCTATACTTTGAGAATTGGGGTTTTCTATTTTAAAATAAATTCTATAGTTTCTTTTATCCTTCGGGATGGTATTTAAAGCTTCTTGAGATGGAATATAAGTATATGTTACATTTTGAAGGGCGGTAACATTATTTGGACCATATAACCCGGGTACAATTGAAAAGGGCCCCTTATTATCTGAGTTTTCTACGATTTCAATTTGACCATCGTCTAGAGTAAGGATGTCATCAATTATTTCATCAGATTCATCTTTGTCGCAAGACATAAATGCTAAGAATCCAATTAAAGGTAATACATACAATAGTTTTTTCATTTTGTTTAGTTTTAATTTCTGCTGTGAATTTTAGTACAGAATAAAAAGAATTATCTGCATTTAATGATTCAATTAAACTCATGAGATTTTTTTGAACAACCCAAATATAGTCCAGCTATGTACTTGAAAACAAACGATATATATCGAAATTCCTGAAATCAATGTCGAAATTCCGTGAATTTCGTTATTCATTTTTCAGAGTTAATTGAGCTTGTTATAGAAGATCAACTTTTCTAAACCAAAACAGTATATTTGCAGTACACACAAACAATTATACCTAACTAGTAAGTTCTCTTGAAACCAAAAAAATCATACTTCTATTGTATTTCACTTAATACATTATCGCTGTGGATTTGGTTTTTGTTAGGAACCTATTTCATATCTGCACAAGAAAGTGGTTTTGTAATTCCAGATTCGTTAGAGAACTATAGTTCTGATAATTTATTTAATGCATATCTAAAGGTTAGACGTGATACGGTAAAGTCAAAAATATACTTATATAGCCTTCTTGAAAAAGCTACTGCAGATAGGGATACAACTAAAATGGCAGATGCATACAATTATTTGTCCTCCTTTACGGTTAAGGAATCTGAAAAAATAGCCTTATTAGATAAATCTATTACGATAAGTAAAAGTTTGAATCACGAAATGTATCCAACCAGAGCATATTCTTTTAAGGGAGGGTATTATTTTAAGAAAGGAGATTTTCAGTTGGCATTGGATAACTATATAAAAGCTTTAGTATTAGCTGAAAAATTTAATAATATAGAATATCTGCAAGCCACAAATCACAATATAGCATGCATTAAAACTAGAATTGGTAAACACAATGAGGCGCTGGCTCTTTTTAAGGAAAATTTTGAGCACGAAAAAAACAGGCAAGTACTAGACGAACTAAATTATTTGAAATCATTACTGCCATTGGCAGAATCATATCGCTATAACAAACATTTGGATTCTGCGTCTATTTATAATCAAAAGGGAATAGTGATTTCTCTAAAAAACCAGAATTTAGAAAATAGATTTTACGGAAAACTGGTATTCAACCAAGGAATTAACTTGTTCTTTAAGGGAGCATATAATCAAGCCAGTGATAGCCTTGTTAAAGGAATGACACTATTGGATAAAACTGATTCTGAAAATAGAGAGAATTATATTTTGGGGACATTTTATTTAGGTAAACTTAGTCTTGTAAGAGGTGATACCCTTCTGGCTGAAAAGCAATTCATTAGTATGGATTCAATAATTCAGAAGGAAAAAATCACATTTTCTGAAGTTAGGGAGGGCTACGAATTTTTGATCAGTTTGAATAAAATAAAGGAAGAGAAAGAACTGCAACTGACCTACGTAAATAAATTACTGAGATTTGATAGTATTATAAGTGAGCAAAGAGAATCACTATCTACTCGGTTATTTAAAGAGTTTGACACTCCTTTATTATTGAAAGAAAAAGAAACATTGATTCGTAAACTTAAGAAGAATACGAGTACACTAAGTTTTTGGGTGGTTTTTCTTATAATGCTTTCTGTGATAACTACGATTTTTATGTATTACCAGTACATTAATAGAAAAAAGTACCAGCAAAAATTTAATGACCTTCTGGAAAGAGGTAAAAATATATCAGTAGTACAAAAAAAACCATTGGATGATATAGGTATTGCAAATGAGATTGTTACAGATATTTTAGATAAACTCTCTCTTTTCGAAGAAAATCATCAATACTTGAAAAAAAATATAAGCATCGCTACTTTGGCCAAAGAAATACATACAAACACCAAGTATTTGTCTAAAGTAATTAATCATCATAAGAATAAGAGTTTTACCAATTATATCAATGAATTAAGAGTGCAGTATAGTGTAGAAAAACTTAAAGAAAGTGATATGTTGAAGAACTATACAATACAGGGCATTGCAGAAGAGATGGGGTTTAATAGTGCTGAGTCTTTTTCTTCAGCTTTTAAAAAGAGTACAGGCATAAAACCTTCTTATTTCGTACGAAAATTAAGTACTCTTGAAACAAATTAATTTATCCAAATTCATGAATTTCTTGTAATCTGGGCTTTGTTCATACTTGTTGTAAGGGTATTTATAGTATATTTCATATAGTCATCTCACTAATAAGATTTTATAAAGCAAAAATCATGAAAAACCGTAAAGCCAAAAAACTAAATTTTGAAAAGCTCAAAATTGCGAAACTCAATACTCCGCATGCCATAAAAGGAGGTACTTTTTTTACTTGGTTATGTAACGCGATTTTAGTAACAGAAGATCCCAACGAATGTCAGGCAAATACTGATTCTGATTGTCGTACAGATAAATATACTTGCCCGCAGGGATGCACTGTTATAGGATTTTGATAATAAAGGGTTTAGAAATCTAATTTCTACCGTTTTCATTAGGATACAACGTATGTACCGGATCGCTTTGCCAAAATTCTTTGGTGTTAATATCTATAGCAGTCAAGGGGCCCTTAAAAGCTGCTCCGGTATCTATATTCCAAATGCATGTTGCCTGTACTGGCTTTGTTGTATTGATTCTTGTAACCGGTGTATGGCCAATATATACTTCATCAAAGAGTAACAAGCGTTTGGGATAATATGGATCTGTTTTTTTAAGATTTGGATCGGTCGCCAAAGCAGTTTCCCATAACGTTCTGTCCCAATAAAATAGTTTACTGAAATATTCTCTGTGCGGTCCGTGAAGATTGGTAAACCCCGCATGAAGAAACAAACGATTTGCGTTGTCTATATGATAGTCAATCAGGTTTTCAAAAAATTGCAAGTGTGTATTGATTTCCTCCTGGGGTAATAGGGAATAGGAATCCATTGTAGCTTGCCCACCATGTTTTATCCACTCTGGATTATATGTTTTTTTAGTTAACCAAGTGTAACAAAGTTCATCGTGATTACCTCTAATAAACAAGCAATTATGAGACTTCTTAAGGTCAATCAAAAAAGAAATTAATGCAGCACTTTGGCTCCATCCATCTACATAATCTCCTAAAAAGATAAGGGTATCATCTTTGGTAATTTTTGCTTTGGTGATGAGTTGTTTTAATGCTTTTAATGCGCCGTGAATATCTCCAATTACTAGAGTTCTGCTCATATATTGATTGATCGTTTAAAATTCATATTAGCTATATCTGACTTTTCTTAAGATACGGATACTTTCTTTGTAAAGAAGGTATACATTATCATTGTAGGTTTTTAAATAAGGTTTTGCTTCTTCCAGCCTTTCTTTTGCTTCACTAAAACCATTAAAATAACAGATTAAATACGTGCCAGGGAGGTTTAGGATATCCTTTTCTTCGTTTTTTGATAAGGATATTTTGTTTTTCAGCTTATCTATTAAGGCATTATTACTATTGTAGAGGTGATACAACGTTTTTCTGTCATATTGCGGGGGCTCAAAGAGAAGTTTGCTTTCGATATCATAACCAGCATTGTCCTTAAAGGTAATAACCACTTCTTCCAACGGGTAATATTTATACGTGTCTTGGAGGCCTAATTGAACATATTCTATAATTTTAAATTGTTCATCGGTTAGGGTAATGCTTACTTCATCTAGTTCTGAATAAAACAATTTTACTTGTTCATTAATCAATTCAATATCAACTCTAGAATAATAGGTTTCGCCATTTTGTCTTTTTTCTTTAGCGGCCCAACACACTACGAAATATTCTTTGAAAACCTTATATGATGGATTATAATCTTTTCTGGAGCTCATAAAATCAAAAACGCCATCCAAAGTAAGTTCGATATTATTTTGGGCATGACTTTCAATAGCATTTACGATTTGTGAATTAACATCTTTGATTTCTATATCAAAAACTTTTGGCATGCTAATGCTCCCATCTCTTAAAAAAACAGCTCCTCCATAATATTTCCAAATATTTTTACGAAGAGAACATAGTTTTCCTCCTTGTGCTCTTATAGAAACAAGACCTACAACTTTGTCACTAGATAGGTGAGGGAAAGGAATATTCTCATAGGCAACCCTGGGAGGATTGTCTAAATATGCATTGACAAGATTTTGAATTTTACTGTCATCAAAGAAATCAACACCAATAATTTCGTTGTCCTCATCTTCAACCCCTATAACGATATATGAATTGTTTTCGGGATTAGAATTAGCCAAAGCACAAATATGTTTTAATAGCTTTGCTTTGCCTTCCTTTTCGCCAATATTAAGCTTGCGTTTTTTGTCATAAAAACTATTTTCGTCATTATGCGCCAGCAGGTTTTTTATAAGTAGGCGTTTGTTGATCATTTCCTTTATGAATAGCAATTGAAGATTTTCCCAAGATAAACTTAGCCATTTTTATTGGGTTTGCAATGTCTTGACAATAAAGAAATTATAAACTTCTGTTAACTACAGTACTACTAGCTTGCGCGGTAGGGAATACAATAAGATCAGCAATATTTACATGGTAAGGTCTAGTTAATACAAACGCAATAATATCTGCGATGTCTTCTGGTGTTAATGGATTAAGACCTTTATAAGCATTATTTGCTCGCTCATCATCATTTTTGAAACGTACTTTACTAAATTCTGTTTCGACTAACCCAGGATTGATTGCGCCCACTTTAATTCCGTATTGATTCAGATCAACTTGCATACCCTTATTAATGGCGTCCACAGCATGCTTACTTGCGCAATACACATTTCCATTAGGATATACTTCTTTACCCGCGATAGAACCAATATTAATAATATGGCCAGATTGCTGTGCAATCATTTTTGGAATTACAGCTTTAGAAACATACAACAGGCCTTTTACATTAATATCAATCATAGCATCCCAGTCATCTGGATCTCCTGTTTGAATAGGATCCAAACCATGAGCATTTCCAGCATTATTAATCAAAATATCAATTTTAGCAAATTGCTCGGGTAGGCTTTCTATACTTTTAAATACATCTTCCTTACTACGCACATCAAAACAAAGAGTATGTACTTTTACTTTTTTACTTAACTCACTTTGTAAAGCATCTAATCGTTCTTGTCTTCTTCCGCACAAGATTAAGTTTATGTTGTGTTTTGCCAATTCTATTGCAGTAGATTTTCCAATTCCGCTAGTGGCCCCAGTAATTAATGCTGTCTTCATAGTTGCGTTGTAAGTGTCTTATTTTTTTATTTTAAAAACCCTTATGAGGATAAAAATTAACCCAATAATTGCATACAAAAACATGTTTTCATATTCTCTGTTTCCATAAGCACCAAAAGCCGCTACGAAAAAGAACCCTGCAATTACATAGAAGAATAAAGAAAATCCTTTCATAATAACTTAAAAATTTGCAACACCACTAGAAGTGATACGTCTTTTGATAAACTCATCATGAAAATGATGAAGATTTGTATGTCCAATTTTTTGTAAAAGTGGTCTAAATATACTTTAAAATTTGAGTATTACTTTGGTTTAATGAAGTACATTTAACCAAGAATTAACAAGAGGACGAAAATTATTTCGACAATTTGCAATGTTGGATTAGGAATATTAAATTCACGCCTTTAAAAAATAAAATAGATGGAAGAAAACAGTTCTATTGATATTGCTTCAATCAACCAGAAAATAGAGAAAGAATCTGCATTTGTAGATTTACTTACTTTAGAAATGAACAAGGTAATTGTGGGTCAGAAACATATGGTAGAGCGCCTACTTATTGGATTATTGGGTCAAGGACATATCTTGCTCGAAGGTGTTCCGGGATTAGCAAAAACTTTGGCTATTAACACACTTTCCAAAGCAGTTCACGCAAGTTTTAGCCGTATTCAGTTCACGCCAGATTTGTTACCTGCAGATGTAGTTGGAACCTTGATTTTTAATATGAAAGAAAACGACTTTTCTATTAAAAAAGGGCCAATTTTTGCCAACTTCGTGCTGGCAGATGAGATTAACCGTGCTCCGGCAAAAGTACAAAGTGCTTTATTAGAGGCGATGCAGGAGAAACAAGTTACCATTGGCGATGAAACATTTATTTTGGACAAACCATTTTTGGTAATGGCAACTCAGAATCCAGTAGAACAAGAAGGAACATATCCGTTGCCAGAAGCCCAGGTTGACCGTTTTATGTTAAAAACAGTTATCGATTACCCAAAACTAGATGAAGAACAATTAATTATTCGCGCTAATCTTAAAGGATCTTTTGAAAAAGTAAACCCTGTTGTTTCTATAGAACAGATTCTTAATGCTCAAAAAGCGGTTCGAGAAGTATATATGGATGAAAAGATCGAAAAATATATTCTAGATATAGTTTTTGCGACTCGTTATCCAGAAAAGTATGGTTTAGAAGAGTTAAAACCATTAATCAATTTTGGAGCATCACCACGTGGTAGTATTAACTTGGCTACAGCTGCCAAATGTTACGCATTTATAAAGAGAAGAGGATATGTAATCCCTGAAGATGTGCGAGCTATAGTACATGATGTGTTGCGCCATCGTATAGGTATTACTTATGAGGCCGAAGCCGAAAATGTAACCTCAGAGGATATAATCAATAAGATTGTAAATGAGATTGAAGTGCCATAGTGGTTCATTGGTTTAAGTTTTAAAACCTGAGACATTCACAAAGTGAATAACATGAAACAAGATTATGGATACTAAGGAGTTACTGAAAAAAGTTAGAAAAATTGAAATCAAGACACGTCGCTTAAGTGACCATATCTTTGGTGGGGAATACCATTCTACATTCAAAGGTCGTGGTATGACCTTTAGTGAAGTACGCCAGTATCAATTTGGTGATGACGTTCGTAGTATAGATTGGAATGTAACTGCTAGATACAACGAACCCTACATAAAGGTTTTTGAAGAAGAAAGGGAACTTACCATGATGTTAATGGTAGACGTTTCGGGATCTCAAATGTTTGGGACGCAGCAACAATTCAAAAAAGAAATTATTACAGAAATTGCTGCCACTTTAGCCTTTTCAGCAACTCAAAATAACGATAAGATTGGTTTGATTCTATTTACAGACGAAATAGAATTATTTATTCCTCCAAAAAAAGGAAGATCACATGTATTAAGGATCATTAGAGAACTTTTGGAGTTTGAGCCTAAAAGTAAAAAAACGGATATTACAGAGGCATTAAAGTTTCTATCTAATGTGATGAAAAAGAAAGCTATTGTCTTTATACTTTCAGACTTTGTAGCAGATGATTATCAACAAACCCTTAAGATTGTTGGAGGTAAACATGATGTTACAGGGATTAGAGTATATGATAGAAGAGAAGAGGAAATCCCAAACCTGGGGATGGTACAGATGGAAGATGAAGAAACCGGAGAATTGCTATTGGTAAATACAGGTTCTAAAAAGATTCGTTCTAACTATAGTAAGTATTATCGGGAACGAGTAGATTATTTTAGAGATAGCTTTAACAGAAGTGGTGCTGGTTCATTAAGCAGCAGGGTTGATGAAAGCTATGTGAAAAAATTATTAGGCTATTTTAAAAGAAGAGGATAATCAAAAATGACGATTTACGATTTACGAAGTATAAAAATAAGAAATTCTATTCCCACTAGACAAGGGGTTATGGGGGTGTTATTAATATCCTTCATGTTCCTTGTAACTGAAATTGGCTTCGCCCAGATCTCTGCAACGATTGATTCAACTTCGATCAAAATAGGTTCGGCATTACGATATAAAATGAAAGTGGAAGCAGATTCTACTCAGATTGTTGTTTTCCCAGAAGGACAAACCTTTACACCACTAGAGGTAATAGAATCTTATAAAATTGATACAGCTAAAAATGGTAAACAACTTGGTCTTACCAAAGAATATGCATTAACACAATTTGATTCTGGATACTATACGATCCCGAGACAAAAGGTAATGATTGGTGATAAGGTGTTTTTTACAGATTCACTTAAAGTTGAAGTTAGAGATGTATTGGTAGATACTACCAAACAAAAAATGTTTGGGATTAAACCAATGGTTGATGTAGACGCATCATTTTCTAATTGGAAGAAATATATATTATGGATACTCATTCCTCTATTACTTTTAGGAGCCATTGCATTTTTTGTTTTCAGAAGAAAAAAACGAAAAGAAGCTAAAGAAGAAGAATTACCACCGTATGAAAAAGCGATGCTTGCTCTTCAGCGCATAGATGAGTCTCATTTATTAGAAAAAGATTCGCATAAAGAATACTATTCGCAATTAAGTGAAACTGCACGTAGATATATAGACGAAGAAGTGTATGATCATGCACTAGAAAGCACAACAGATGAATTAATTATACGTCTTGATGAGGAAATAAAATCGGGAGCATTAAATCTTGATAAACATACGATTGAAGAACTTAAAAGTGTGCTAAAAACTGCCGATATGGCCAAGTTTGCGAGATCCAAACCCGATATTGGGACTGCAAAGGCAGATAGAAATGTTATTGAACGTGTCATAAACGAAACAAAAGAAGCTATTCCAGAACCAACAGAAGAAGAATTGCTTGCCGATGAGGAATATAGAAGAACCGTTGCAGAGAAAAAACGAAGAAAGAAAATTATATTAGGTAGTCTTGCAGGAATTTCGGTAATAGCCATTACACTTATTGTTTTTATAGCGGTAAAAGGATATGATATTGTAAAAGATTCATTGTTAGGTCATCCAACCAAAGAATTGGCAGAGACAGAATGGATCTCGAGTGCCTATGGTACTCCACCAGTTACAATATCAACCCCAAAAGTGTTGATTCGTAATAACTTTAAACTTACAGAACAACAAAAACAGATCCTTAAAGGAAATGAAACTTTTGCGTATGGGAGTGTTCTGGGTAATTTTTATGTTGTAGTGACCACGATGTCTTATCAACAACAAACACAAGTAGATCTTAACAAAGCAGTAGAAGGAGTAGTAGGATTTCTAGAGGGACAAGGCGCAAAAAATATTACAGTTAAAGACGAAGAATATCAAACCCTTGAAGGCGCAAAAGGGATTAAGGTCTTTGGAAATTTTGACGTGAAAAACCCTATAGATAAATATGATAAGAAGAGTGAATATGTGATCCTTAATTTTGCAGAAAATGGAGGTTTTCAGCAAATTACGGTCATTTACGATATCGAAGACCGTTATGCCAAAGATGTTGCACAACGCATTATTAATTCTGTTGAACTTAAAAAGGCCAAATAACGATGTTTGAAAATTTCACATTTGAGAACCCACAGTTTTTCTGGTTGTTTTTAATACTTCCACTGGCGATAGCTTGGTTTATCTTGAAACGTAATAAGCAGCAAGCAGAATTAAAGATATCCAGTATCAAAGGGTTTAAGGTTTCAGGAAGTTGGTTGACTAAGTTAAAACCGGTATTATTTGTATTGCGGTTATTTGCTATGGCATTAATAATAACTGCTATGGCAAGACCAAGAACAGTAGATGTATCTACTAAGACCAAAACGACTAGAGGGATAGATATTGTTATGGCAATTGATGTTTCTGCAAGTATGTTGGCAAAGGATCTTAAGCCAAATCGATTAGAAGCACTAAAAGTGGTTGCAGCAGAATTTATAAAAGACAGACCTAATGATCGTATTGGGTTGGTGGTTTATGCCGGAGAAAGCTTTACCAAAACACCTATTACAAGTGATAAATCAATTGTACTTGGTAATATGAAAGATGTACGTTACGACAATATTTTAGAAAACGGTACAGCTATAGGTATGGGATTGGCCACTTCGGTAAATCGATTAAAGGAGAGTAAAGCCAAAAGTAAAGTGATCATATTACTTACAGATGGTTCTAATAATGCAGGTTTTATAGATCCTAAAATTGCTTCAGAACTAGCAGTTGAGTACGGTATAAAAACATATACTATAGGCATAGGAACTAATGGGATGGCATTAACACCAGTGGCAATTTTACCTAATGGTACTTTTCAATACGGAATGGGAAAAGTAGAAATTGATGAGAAATTGCTTAAAGAAATAGCAAAAGATACGGGAGGTAAATATTTTAGAGCGACAAATAACAAAAAATTAGAACAGATTTATCAGGAAATTGATAAATTAGAAAAGACAGATATCGAAGAATTCAAATTCTATAATTATGAAGAAAAATTCAGATACTTAGTATTATTGGCTGGATTATTGATTTTTGTAGAATTTTTGTTGAGGTACACCATTTTTAGAAGTTTTGTATAACGGTTGAATAAAGGAATAATCATATTAGGAAGCTCTAGAAGCAATGGAGATACACATAAAGTAGTATCGTATTTAAAAGATATTACAGGCTTTGAAATTGTGGATCTAAACAAAAAAGATATAGGTCATTTTGATTATGATTTTAAAAACAAACACGACGATTTTAATTTTTTATTCAAAGGAATCGTACAAAATTATGAGACTATAGTTTTTGCCACCCCGGTGTATTGGTATACTATGAGTGGGATGATGAAGACTTTTTTAGATAGGATTTCCGATTTCCTTTATGAGGAAAAGGACTATGGGCGAAGGCTAAGAGGAAAAAATATGGCGATGTTAAGTTGTAGTAATGATAATGATCGACCTGCAGAGTTTAATTTGCCATTTTCAAGAAGTGCAACGTACCTTGGAATGAATTATTTGGGAGATATACATGCTTGGGTTGAAGCTAAAGAACTTCCAAAAGAAGTAAAAGAAAAAATAGATGCTTTTGCATTAAAAATTAAATAATAAACAGTCACACTTAGCGTGTTGATGTGTATTTATTTTATAGACTTAGATTTTAGTATAAAGAAAATGTACTTATTAGAAGAAAAAATATATTTCTGGCTGTTATTGGTAATCCCAATACTAATTCTGTTATTCCTAGGTGTATTGGTATGGAAAAAAACTACCCAGAAGAGATTTGCAGATGCTGCACTATTTAAAAAATTAAGCCCTAATCAATCAATTTTTAAATCGATTTTAAAAATAATTGTGATTAGCTTGGCTTTAGCTTGTTTTGTTATGGCTTTGATTAATCCTAAAATTGGAACAAAGCTTGAAACAGTAAAGCGCGAAGGAGTAGACGTGGTTTTTGCAATTGATGTATCTAAAAGCATGTTGGCAGAAGACATAGCGCCTAACAGATTAGAAAAGTCAAAGCAATTAATCACACAGATTATTAATAATCTAGCAAGCGATAGGATAGGTATTATTGCCTATGCAGCTAGTGCTTTTCCGCAGTTGCCAATCACTACAGATTATGCTTCAGGAAAGATGTTTTTGCAGTCCATGAATACTGATATGCTTTCTTCTCAAGGGACGGCCATTTACGAAGCTATAGAACTGGCGAAAACCTATTATAATGATGAAGAACAAACCAATAGAGTCTTGTTTATAGTAAGCGATGGTGAAGATCATGAGGGCAATACAAAAATCATAGCAGAAGAAGCAGCCAAAGAGGGGATTAAGATCTTTACCATTGGTGTAGGATCCGAAAAGGGAGCACCAATCCCAATAAAGCGCAACGGCATCGTACAGAGTTATAAGAAAAATAACCAAGGAAGTACCGTTATTACCAAGTTAAACACGACAACATTGCAGGAAATTGCCAATGAAGCAAATGGCACATACATTGATGGTAAAAATACAAGTGCTGTTGTAGAAGAGGTAACCACCATTTTAAAGAATATGGATAAGAAAGAATTTGAAGCCAAGCAATTTGCAGATTTCAAAGATCAATTCCAATGGTTTCTAGGAGCAGGATTGTTATTGTTATTTTTAGATATTTTCTTATTAGAACGAAAAACATCTTGGGTCAGAAAACTAAATCTGTTTAATGAACAATAGAATGAGACGTTATTTAATTATCATATTGTGTTTCCAATTTGGAATGACTTTTTCTCAAGAAGAAAAGCTTGAAGAAGCAATTAATGAAGCAAAACGTTTTGTGGCTACAGCCAATAACGTTCTAAAAAATGATGGAAATTTCCCAAAGGCGGAAGGAGAATATAGAAAAGCGATTTCCAAAAACCCAGAAGATGCCACAGCAAAATATAACCTTGCAAATGCATATTACAATTCTGAAAAATATGATGAAGCAACAACACGTTATACAGAAGCATCAAAACTAGAAACAGCGACAAAGACAGAAAAACATAAAGCGTTCCATAATCAAGGTAATACCAATATGGAACAAAAAAAATACAAGGAAGCAGTAGAATCCTATAAAAATGCACTTAGAAATAATCCCAAAGACGAAGAAACTCGTTATAATCTAGCTTTGGCTAAGAAAATGTTGGAACAGCAGCAACAGGAACAAAACGACCAAAATCAGGATAACGAAGATCAAAATAAAGATCAAGACCAGAATCAGGATCAAAAAGAAGGAGAGGATAAGGAAGAAAAGAAAGGTGATGATGGAGAAAATAAGTCTGACCCTAAAGACAAGGGAGAAGACGAAGGAAATAAGGGCGAGGATGAAAACAAAGAAGGTGATGAGAAAAAAGACGAAGGGGAGCCTAAAGATGATAAAAAAGATAAAGGAGATGAGGAAAAAGATAAAGCTGATCAAGGTGAGCCAAAAGATCAACAACCAAAGCAAGTGCAAGGTCAATTATCTCCTCAGCAGGTAAAAAGCCTACTCGAAGCGATGAATAATGAAGAAAAGAAGGTACAAGATAAGATTAATGCAAAAAAGACCCAAGGCGCAAAAGTAAGAACAGATAAAGACTGGTAAAATAAAAAACAGTAAGGTTTCTAGCACTTTATAAGTCTAAATAGAATAAAAAATGAAACTAAAACTAATTTTTCTAATAGTATCTCTGACCATAAGTCAGCTTGCTTTGGCACAAGTAAAGTTTGAGGCCAAAGTAAGTAAGAAAAAGTTAGGTGTAAACGAACGGTTACGGGTAGATTTTGAAATGAATAAAGATGGAGATAATTTTACACCTCCTTCTTTTTTAGGATTTACGGTTGTAGGTGGCCCCAATCAATCTATTAGTAATTCGTGGGTTAATGGCAAAAGGTCATATTCTAAGACCTTTAGTTATTTTCTGGAGCCCAAGGGAAGAGGAAAATTTACAATTAAACAGGCCAAAATAGAAATTGACGGCCAGATTTATAAAACCTTACCAATAAGGGTAGAAGTTACTGGTGCGGTGGATAAGCCAAAAGATGGTAATGACACAGATTTTATAGCAAGCGAGAATTTGCATCTGGTTGCCGAAGTCTCCAAAGCTGATCCATATTTAAATGAGGCGATAACAGTAGTGTATAAACTATATGTAAGTCCACGAATTAGTGTAAGTAATTGGCGTGAGTTAGATAGCCCTACTTATAGTGATTTCTGGAGTCAGGCAATTGACATGAAGCAGCTTAAAATTGAAAATGGACAGTATAATGGAGAGCCTTATCGTTTTGTAGTGCTTCGTAAAACGGTATTATATCCTCAAAAAACGGGAAAATTAAATATAGAACCTCTTACTTTAACGGTGTCTATAGATGTCCCCACAAAACGTAGAGACATTTTTGGAGGGAGATTATATAATACAGTTAATAAAACAGTAGCTGCTGGTAATAGAACTATTAGTGTGAAACCATTACCAGAACAAGGGAAACCGGATGATTTTTCTGGTGCGGTTGGATCATTTGATTTTAGAGTTACTACCAATAAAAAAGAACTAGACGCTACAGAATCTCTAGAAGCAAAAGTATTAGTTTCGGGTAATGGTAATTTAAAACTTTTTGATTTACCCAAACTCACCGTGCCAAGTGGTTTAGAGCAATACGAGCCCGAACATAATGAGCGGGTTAGAACAAATCTTACTGGTATGGGAGGGAACATATCAGACAGCTACACATTGGTGCCACAGTATAAAGGAAAGTATCCTATCCCTTCAATTTCGTTCTCGTATTTTGACCTTAAGACCGAAAGCTATAAAAGAATTACATCTGATGAGATTATAATTAATGTAAAAACGGGCCCAGATGGGGGAGATGCTATATCCACAACGACTTCTATAGGGACTAATAAAAAACTAGTTACGCAAACAGGAAATCAATTTAGATTCCTAAAAATGAAGTCAAATCTGAAACCAATTCAAAGAAGTCATTTCTTTAAATCTACTGCATTTTGGGTATCACTTACGGCTCCTCTTTTAGCTATTCCTTTATTTTTGTTTTTTGGAAAAAAGCGAGAAGAACGATTAGGTGATGTGAGTGGAAACAGAGTGCGTAAAGCAGATAAATTAGCACGAAAATACTTATCTGAGGCTAAACGAAATTTAGGAAATCAGAAAGAATTTTATATTGCCATGGAGCGAGCTTTACATAATTATTTAAAAGCCAAGTTACATATTCAGACCAGTGAAATGAGTAAAGATCGAATACAACGATTATTGAAAGAACGGGAGGTAGATGATGCCGTAGCTATAGAATTTATTGCGCTGTTAGAGAGCTGTGAGTTTGCAAGATACACACCGTCCTCAACTTCGGCAATGCAACAAGATTATGATAAAGCATCTAGAGTTATTGCATCAATTGACAAACAATTATAAAAGCACAATGGTAAGAAGGATAGTCGAAATATTGATTTTTTTGGTTGTGATATCAGGTTTTTCTCAAGGTGAAGAAGCATTTCAAAGAGGAAGTTCATTATATAACCAAGAGAAGTATCAGGAAGCTATTGACGCCTATAAATCAATTCTGGATGCAGGTCAGGAGTCAGCTTCATTATACTATAATCTAGCAAATGCCAATTATAAATTGAGCAATATTGGACCAAGTGTGTATTATTATGAAAAAGCATTAGAATTGGCTCCTAATGATGATGATATTAAAAACAATCTGGTATTTGCTCAAAACGCTACTATTGACGCCATAGATGTAATACCAGAAGGGTTTATTTCAAGAACAATAAATAGGGTTACTAATATTTTAGATTTTGATGGTTGGGCGTGGTTTTCTGTTATATGTATATTGTTGTTTGTTGGGCTTTTTATATTATACTACAGCGCTCATGCTTCTTCAAAAAAGAGATTGTTTTTTATAGGTTCATGGTTGATTTTGATTTTCGGTCTGTTTGGGTTGTTTTCTGCTTTTAGGCAGTATAACGCAGTGCAGAATAATCAATTTGCTATTATTTTTGCTCAGGAAACCACAATAAAGAGCGAACCGAATCTTCGCAGTGAAGAAGTGTTTCAACTACATGAAGGCACCAAAGTACAGGTTACTGAGACGGTGAACAACTGGAAAAAAATTAAACTTGCAGATGGTAAAATAGGTTGGATTCCTGCAGTAGATTTAAAAGAGTTGTAACTATTACTTTTTGAAAGGTTGCATTTTACCGAATGTAGCACTACGCCATAACCATTCTAGAGGGCCATATCTAAAATGATTAAGCCATATCCTACTTAACCATGCCTGTAGTGCAATAAGTATAATGGCCATTAGTACTAGATACAAAGTTTGGACTTTTCCTAAATATCCTAATCCCCATCCAAATAAGATAGAAGTTCCTATAATAGATTGAAGCACATAGTTTGTTAGAGCCATTCTTCCATACGGAGCAAAGAACGACAGAAATTTTTCTCCCCAGTTTTTCATATATATCAATATAAAACTGCATAAGATAATAGCGGTGAGCCCAATATTTGACCAATCATAAGCATTAATGGCAACTACGTGCAACCAGTTTTCAAAATCTACCGGTTGTGGCGATATAGCAAATAACCCCCCGGTAACTAATAAGGCCAGTATAAAGAAAATAATAATTCGTTTCAGCCATTTTTTTATCTTGGGAAGATTCTCTTTTACCTTTTGAAATAGTCCTATTTTTCCAAGCCATAATCCGATCAAGAAATAACCAAATGTGAGATAGAATCTGGCAAAAAAACCAATCTGAAAATCCATTTTTTGCAGCATACCCTGGCCGGCATTTGTAGAAAAAACAGCAGTAATACTTCCTTCTTTAAGTGTTGTTATATATGAAGTGTTTAGCTCATTATTAAAATCCATAAAGGAGGGAAAACCAAATGCACTTTCTGTTCCTAATATTGCATAAGATATAAATCTGGGAATACTAATTAAGCATATACCGGCCACAAATAGAACCCATTTATTAGGCATCCTATAAAACGGAATTAGAAACGGAGCCAAAAGTGCATATATTGTTAAGATATCGCCTTTGTAAAAAAGCTGATGGACGTACCCAATAATAAAAAGAAGGCAAATTCTCCAAAGAAATCTTCCGGCAAAATTTTGACCTTTTTTTGAAGCCGATTCCATCTGAATAAAGAAGCTAAGACCAAAAAGTATTGAGAATAACGCAAAGAATTTACCAATAATAAAAAAGCCGATCATCCCAGATAGGATTTGGTCTACTAGGCCGTTGGTGACTTCCATTAGATTATCTGTAGGTGCAGAAGCAATGTATTGCTCGGTCATATGAACTAACGCCACGCCAGCAAGAGAAAAACCCCTAAGAGCATCAATAATTATGATTCTATTTGAAGAAACTTTTTCCAACAGAACTAAAAATAGCGCTTTAAACCGATAAGTGCAAGGGCATTGAATCGTTTTTGTATTTTAATAGCCTAAAAATCAGTATTTATATATGTCAATAGACAAATCCTCTGTTTTTGAAAACCTTTTTATATGGGTTTAGTTATACCGAAGGCTTGATTATGCAATCACATACATATGATCAAACTGCAATTAGTATGATCTTGGGTGGTTCTAATCATGAAACCGTAGATGACAATTCCTGTTTTGGAGGTAGGGAACAAGTGTTAATTAGATTCAATTTTACGACGTATGACGGTAATTAATTCTTGTGGTTTGTCAAACTGAATATAATGCCCTGTTTTATCAAGAATTAGTAGTTCAGAATTTTTCACTTCTGAATGGAATTTTTCACAATCAGTTCTTAATGTATTTAAGGAGTCCTTAACCGTGATAATTGTAATATTAGATACTATGTTTTTATACTTGTGCGACATTAAATCAAGATCTTCCTGGTAATTAACAGACTCTTTAGATTTTGTATATATTACTTTGGGTTGTGACCAAATTTGTTGTCTCTCTTTTACCAATTCATTAATCTTTTCCTTTCCAAGTGATTTGAATATAGGAGCAACACCATCTCTTATTTGGCTCTTTGCTATGGTATAAGAAGAAAATAACGCTATACCTTTCCCTATAACTGGAGTTGAAACTAATTTGTAAATCTTTCTTAATCTAGAGGTATATAAGGGAGAATCTATTATGATATATTTTGTATCTTTTAGATCTGAATGTGTTGCCATATATGCAGCAGTTGATCCACCGTAAGAATGCCCAACAATTAAAGGGTTTTTTAACTCTAACTGTGCAATCAGCTTCTCGGCCAAAATAGCGTTGTCTTTTATATGATAAGTGTATGTGTTAGACGAACTATAACCGTGACCAAGCCTATCAAAAGCGGTTACTCTATAATTTTTTGCAAGAGAATCAAAGATACTGTTCCAATCTTCAATCAAACCGGGACTACCATGAATTAGAAGTATATCTTTTCCGCTTCCTTTTTGCAAAATCCGAATTTTTTCATTTTCAATGGTTACAAAAACATTTTCCTGATTTTTGGTAGTGGATAAATTACCAAGATTAGTATAACCAAGTATGATAAGCACAAGAACTAATATTGCTATCCCTAGAATGCTATATTTTATGATGTTTTTGGCTTTTTTCATTACAATTGATTTGAAATTACCATATTACGAAGTAATTAGATGTAATGTAGTGGTTTTTGTTGAGCTGTACTACCTTAGAATAGAGATATCCTGGTTCTCTGTATACTCTCTATAGGATTCACTTTAAAAAAATACCCTTGCTGTTTAGGTAAATTTACGATTCATTTAACAAAATTTGAAAGTAATACTGTTATTTTAGTGTTTTATTTTTTCGTACATGACAAAAAAACTTCAAATCACTAAACTTCTAATACTATTTGGGTTCATCCTAAGTGTTACGAATTATGGTGTGAAGTTAATTGATTTTTATGCCAGTGACGAAAAGTCTTCAATTGTTTTTGAGGAAACAGAGAATTCTGAAAAAAAGGAAAAAGAGAACTCTGAAAAAGAAGAGTTCAAAGAGAAAGAGAAAATTTCTCAGGATCACGATGAAAAAACTTCTTCATTAGCAGATACTGAAGATAAATTTTATCCTGATTTTTATTTTAATAATTCATCTGTATATCTGGAATATACTACACCACCTCCAGAACTTTCATAATACATTTTTGCTATTTACGATTCAAAATGCTGACCCTTTCAATTAGTTAATTGGGTAGGTATGTGTCGTAATTATTTTATTCTTTTTTTTCAATAGCTCTTGATCTTTGATCATGGGCATTAACTAATTTTTTACAACTATGAACGTTTTTAAGAATTTAAAAAATGACCTACCAGCAAGTATTGTTGTGTTTTTTGTAGCACTACCTTTATGTTTGGGTATTGCCTTGGCCAGTGGAGCCCCTCTTTTTTCTGGATTAATCGCTGGTATTGTGGGCGGAATCGTGGTTGGAGCCCTAAGTGGTTCACAAATTGGAGTAAGTGGACCTGCAGCAGGTTTGGCCGCGATAGTACTTACTTCTATTGGTGCATTGGATGGGTACGAGAACTTTTTGGTGGCCGTTGTGTTGGGTGGTGCTATTCAGTTATTATTTGGAGTACTAAAAGCCGGAATCATTGGGTATTACTTCCCTTCTTCTGTAATTAAAGGAATGCTTACTGGTATTGGGATTATCATTATTTTAAAACAGATTCCACATTTTTTTGGTTATGATTCGGACCCAGAAGGAGATTTTGCTTTTTTCCAGGTAGATGGACAAAATACTTTTTCAGAAATTATAAATTCACTTAATTTTATTAGCCCCGGAGCAACAATTATTGCTGCTTTAGGACTTGGTATTTTAATATTGTGGGACAAAGTTTTAGTGAAAAAGGCTAAGTTTTTTCAAATCGTGCAAGGTCCATTAGTTGCGGTTGCAGTTGGTATCGCTTTTTACATGCTCACAAAGGATCACGAAACTCTGGGTATATCTAAGAATCATTTGGTAAGTGTGCCTATACCGGGTGATTTAACATCATTTTTAGGACAATTTAGCTTTCCTAATTTTGCAGTTATTGGTAGTACAGATGTTTGGGTTACGGCATTTACTATTGCACTAGTGGCAAGTTTAGAAACATTACTTTGCGTAGAAGCTACAGATAAGCTTGATCCCGAGAAACATGTTACACCAACAAATAGAGAGCTTTTGGCGCAAGGAACAGGGAATATTATTTCTGGTATGATTGGGGGATTACCTATTACTCAGGTTATTGTACGTAGTTCTGCAAATATTCAATCTGGCGGAAAAACTAAAATGTCTGCTATTATTCATGGCTTTTTATTGTTAATTTCTGTGATCTTAATACCAAGATTATTAAATAATATCCCACTTTCGGTTTTGGCTTCGGTTTTATTAATTGTGGGTTACAAGCTGGCAAAACCTTCTTTGTTTAAGAAAATGTATAAGCTGGGTTGGAAACAATCCATTCCGTTTACAGTTACCGTTTTAGGGATTATATTTACAGATTTACTTGTAGGTATTGGGCTGGGATTAATGGTAGGTATTGTAGTGATATTGATCAAAAGTTATCAGAATTCGCACTTCCTTCATATCGAGGACAAGAGTAACGGAAAACATAAAATAGTTATGACTCTTGCAGAAGAGGTTACCTTTTTTAACAAAGGAGCTATCTTAAAAGAACTTGATCAATTACCAGAAGATACGTATCTTACTTTGGATGTTCGTAAGACAAGATATTTGGATAATGATATTGTAGAAATTCTAGAGGACTTCTCAGAAAAGGCAAAAAATAAGCATATCGATATTCAATTAATCTCAGAACGAGGGGCGGTTGAGAACCCGGATAGTTTTATTCAATTTTTTAAACTAAGACCAAAAACAGCATAAAATAATAATATGAAAGCACACACAAAAGAAACCCAGGCATTAATTACGCCACAGGGAGCAGTAGATTTACTAAGGGAAGGTAATGCTAGATTTCAAAAAAAGATGCATGCCGATAGAGATTTGATAGCACAAGTTGGCGATACAAAAAGTGGGCAGTTCCCATTTGCAACAATTTTGAGTTGTATAGATTCAAGAGTATCATCAGAACTTATTTTTGATCAGGGAATTGGAGATATTTTTAGTGCCAGAGTTGCAGGTAACTTTGTAAATGAAGATATTCTTGGAAGCATGGAGTTCGCCTGCAAGTTGGCAGGAACCAAATTGGTATTGGTTCTGGGACATACAAGTTGTGGTGCAGTAAAAGGAGCTTGTGATGATGCGAAACTAGGAAACCTTACGGCACTTATAAGTAAAATCAAACCTGCAGTAGAGGCGACTACAGAGCCTACGGATGCATCATTAAGAAACTCTAAAAATATTGATTTCGTTAATGAAGTAGCAGTGAAGAATGTGCAGATGACTATTGATAATATCCGAAAAGATAGCGAGGTGCTAAAAGAAATGGAAGATAATGGTGAAATATTGATTTTAGGAGGTATGTATGACATAAGTAACGGAAAAGTTTCTTTTCTGTAAAGCATTAAATCCTAAAATTTTCTAAAAAAGTGCCGATGTATACCAACATCGGCACTTTTTTGTGTTAATTATCATAGCTTTACTATTATTTTTGTATAAAAACGGAATTATACTATATGAAAGGGTTTTTCAGCAATTTTAAAGGAGATGCATTTGGAGGGTTAACAGCGGGAATTGTGGCACTACCTTTGGCTCTAGCGTTTGGAGTGTCTTCCGGATTAGGCCCTAGTGCTGGTTTATACGGAGCAATTTTTATTAGTTTTTTTGCAGCATTATTTGGTGGAACAAATACACAGATTTCTGGCCCAACAGCACCAATGACAGCGGTCAGCATGTTAGTAATTGCAGGACTTATAGGTGCTAATGATGGAAATGTGACGCAAGCTTTGCCTGCAATTTTAACTGTATTTCTCTTAGCAGGTTTAATGCAGATAGGATTAGGGGTCGTAGGAATAGGGAAATACATTAGATATATACCGTATCCTGTAGTTTCTGGTTTTATGACTGCTATTGGAGTAATGATTCTTGTTACACAATTTTTACCAGCTTTGGGATATTATCCTAAAGAAGATGAAACTTTTGTAAATGAATTTATACCACAGGCTGAAGAGGTAATTTTAGATAAAATCCTGAAAGATGAAGCAGGAGAAGGTATTCTCGTACTAGAGGATTTTAAAGAAACGATTAGAAGAGCAGAAGAAATTTCGAAAGAAGAAATACATCTTGAAGCTGTAGCTTTGGCGGGTAATGCATCATCTGGAGTTATGGGTTCGATTAAAAGTTTACCAGCAGCATTACAAAGTATTGATTTTCTAGAATTGATTCTCTGTCTCGTTACTATTTTGATTATTTACGGATTTAAGAAAATTACCAGGGCAGTACCAAGTACGTTGGTATCATTAATTGTAGTCTCTGGCGTTGCCTATGGTTTTGGATTACAATACCGTCCTATTGAGCAGATACCAAGCGGGTTTCCGATGCCTAATCTATCTATATTTTCTGAGTTTAGCTTATGGTCAATCATGCCATATTTTTTTACAGCATTATCTTTATCGTTTTTAGGAGCTATCGATTCATTACTTACCTCGGTGGTTGCTGATAATATGACCAAAACAAAGCATAACCCCAATAAAGAGCTTGTAGGACAAGGTATTGGTAATAGTATTGCGGCGATTTTTGGGGGAATTCCTGGTGCTGGAGCAACGATTAGAACGGTAGTAAATATAAATGCAGGAGGGAAGACAAGATTATCGGGTATGATAGCCGGTATTTTGCTCCTAATTATCTTACTTGCTTTAGGGCCTGTAGCATCACAAATTCCGGCTGCGGTTCTGGCAGGAATCTTAATTACCGTAGGTATAGGAGTAATGGATTATAAGGGGCTAAAGGCAATACCTTATATGCCAAGGATTGAAGTTGCAATTATGATTATCGTATTACTTTTATCTGTCTTTTGGAATTTGGTATTTGCTGTAGGTATAGGTTTGGTATTGGCCTCATTGATGTTTATGAAAAAAATGGGAGATGTTACCGCAAGTGAATCCAAAGTTGAATCGTTGCATGGGCTAGAGAATAATGTAGAAAAACTATGGAGAGACGAAATTAACTTTCCAAAAGAATTGAAAGAAGAAATATTTATCAAGCATCTTAATGGACCAGTGTTTTTTGGATCTACAAGCGAGTTGCAACAATTGGCAAACCAAATACCCGAAACAGCATCACATGTAATTCTTAGGATGGATAGAGTTCCTTATATGGATCAATCAGGAGTGTATACACTAGAAGAGATTATTCTAAGCTTGGAACAAAAAGGAATTAAAACACACATTGTAGGTATCCAGAAGCAACCATTATATCTTGCAAAAAGTATTGATATTGTGCCGGACCTTATACCAGATGATTGCGTATTTGAGAATTTTAATTCATGTATAGCCTATTTAAAGGACATTGTAGAAGATGTACATGAAGTAGTATAGCAGAAATTTTGTGCTTGATTAATATAACGCATTGCCATCAGCGTCCTTGGGAGTCTCTTTTAGTATTGTTGGTAATACCATTGGTGCAAGTTTACGTACAGGATTGTATAACAATGATGAATTCATCGTTTCTTTTGTGATGATAGTTATATTTCGGTTTATAGCATCTATAAATATGATAATAACACTTGCAATAAATGCCATTTTTAAAATCCCAAAAGCACCACCAAGAATTTTATTTAGGATTCCTAAGGCTGCATAATCAGCAACTTTGGTTAGCAATTTACCGGCCAGGGAGACTAATACAACAACTAGGATAAAAGTCACGGCAAAAGCCATTAATTTCATAGCGCCATCTGCCCAATTCACATATTGCTGTAGATAGCCTCCTACGATATAGGAGAAGTGAACGGCTATATAAATACCAACGACCAAAGCGACTAAAGAAGCTAGTGAAGAAAACAAACCTTTACTAAGACCTTTTATTAACCCCCATAATAAAAGAATTCCTAAAATAATATCAATATAATTCATTAATGTATTGTTATTGGGTCAAATATAATTCATTCTACTCATAAATAGGCATTGAACACTGTTTTGTCATTTTAGTCAGATTAGATTTTCTTGCTTTAATAGAAATGCAAGATGTTAAATAGTTAATTTTCAATTTTATTATATATATTTGATATATAATATATACAATATATATCATGAAAAAAATCATAGATATTGATGAAAAGATGATCCCTAAACTTAAGCTATTAGCGGCAATAGAGAGTTCGAGTGTAAAAAAGGTAATGGAAGACGCCATATCATGGTATATAGATTATAAGCAAAAAGAGCAGATAAATACATTGTCCCTGGATCAGAAAGAAGATTTAGGATTATTACTTTTAATGCAACAAGCTAATGCGGCAGCGACCGTTAGTGAAGAGGAATTATTTAAATCCTAACATATGCGCTTAAAAATCTCTAAGCAGTTCGCTAAGGACTTTAAAACAATTACAGATCAATCGCTAAGGAAAAAGGTTAAAGCTGTTTTAAATACGATAAAAACGGCTCCAAACATCCATTATGTTACTCAATTTAGAGCAGTAAGTGGTAATGACAACGCTTATAAGATGGGTATTGGTTTTTATTACATGCTTGGGATCGTAACCTCGGATGATGAAATGATTCTCATGCGGTTTTTACATCGCGATGTATTAATGAAAGCCATCAATAGTTAAGTAAATGGTGACTACTCTCTTTAAAAATACATTCTAAAGACTACATTTGGGGTAATCCCAAGAGATTGTTGTCGCAGGATATCTAATTCAAGTTCACCTGTGTCTGGATTTTCTTCGGCTTGATAACTTACCGAAATAGGTACTTGTCTATTATAGATGTTTTGTAAAGAAGCTCCAATTTGACCCCTCCAATTTCCTGAGGTATTAAAATCAAATCCATAATTTAACGATAGATCTAGCCTGTGGTATTCTGGTAGGCGTTTTGCATTAGCGTTACCAAATTCGATCTCATCATTTACGAGATCAGCATCTGTAAAAGGAGCTCCGGATCGCAACAACCAGCCTAGAGAAAACTCCCAATTATCTACTTCTAAAGTATTTGAAATTCTGAAATTATGTGGGATATCGTTGTTCCCAGGAAATGAACCTTCTTGTATTTCAGAGAATGTATAATTGATATCATTGAATGTGTACCCAATCCAGGTTCTGAAGTTTTTGAATTTCTTTTTTAAAAGCAGATCTACTCCAAAAATGGTACTCTCTCCAATTGATAAATCGATATCAAAAGTATTAATCCCATTGGTAATCGATGTAAGACCATCAATGGTTTTATAATACCCATCAATTTCGACATTCCAATTGTCTTTAGAAAAGAGAAGCCCTCCAGAAAACTGAAGACTCTCTAGAATCGGGATTTCTTCATTAGCATGTATCCAGATATTATTTTCTAGACGCAACTGTGTGTCTTCAAATTCTACTAGTTGGCTTATGGGTTGGTATCTAAGTTCTGCGGTGGCTTTTGCTCTTAAAAAATCAGTGATAGGATACTCTATGTTTATCCTGGGTTCTATATAAAAATCATCGATTACAGAATAATGTGATGCTCGAACCCCTAGATTTATAAAGCCTTTATTGTCTGGTAAAAATTTATAATTTGCGTATACCGTATTTGAGGTGTTTTTTACCAAATCCGACTCATTTATTAAATTTTCAAAATCACTATCTCTTGTAATTTGATAAAAGACTTCATTGTTAGAAAATTGATAGCCCAGAGTTATCAAGTTTTTGTTGTTAATGTCGTAAGTTAGATTAAGATCTACTCCAAAATCTTCTACAATATTTTTTCTAATGAATTGCTCCTCTAGAACCAGCTCCTGGCTTTCGGTAAAAAGATAATCCGAGTCATATTTAGAGTAATATGCTTTCAGGCTATGATGAAAATTTTGAGATTTGGTTCCAATCCACGAAAAACTGGCTCCTTCATTTTTAATTTCAAGATCATCTGTAATAAGATCTTCTTCATCTGCTATTTCAAATTTGAGATCATTATCTGTATAAATGCCACTTGCCAGAATTTTGTCATTCTCAGAAACATCAATAATTAGTTTTGCTGTGGCATCATAAAAGAAAAAATTGTTTTCGCCTATATCTTCCTCCCGTTCTTCTTCTTCTTCTTCTTCTGATGGGTTTTGGCCTGAAATATCTGTTATTTTGGTATTTTGAAACACTTTTTCAGAATATGCTTCATATGTTGGTGTTTCTAATATGTCTGTGTATGATCGCCTACCAGAAACCACAAGCCCTACTTTATTTCCTATTGGGGCTTTAAAAAATATATCGGCATGCGTACCATTAATTCCAACGCCACCATTAAATTCTTTAGGGACTTCTTTATCACTAGAAATATCAATTACACCTGAAGCTCTATCACCATATTTGGGATCTGCTCCTCCTTTAAAAACTTTAGCGTCTTTTACTATATTTGGATTAAATGCAGAAAGCATTCCGAAAAAATGCCCTGTATTATACATTTTTATGTTATCCCATAGAATAAGGTTCTGATCTGGTGAACCTCCACGAATTTGTATTCCCGTTGCAGTTTCATCAGGACTGTTTATCCCAGGAATAAGTTGAATGCTTTGCAAAACATCCGGTTCGCTTTGACCAGGAAGAATCCCAAGGTCTTCATTATTTATTTGTAAGGTACCATCTATACTTTTATCAATTCCCTTGGTAATATATTCTACAATAAGAACCTCTTCGAGAGCTGTGCTTTGCGCAAAAATTGGTATTCTTGGACAACCAGAGGATTTAAAAGATGCAGCATTCATTACTTTGTCCTTATATCCTACATATTTGATAAGTATTAAGGCATTTTGATCAATCTCACCCAACTGAAAAAATCCATCGTCATTGGCCACGGTACCAGTTTTTGTACTTTCAATAATAATTGATGCAAAGGATAGGGGAGCATTGGTGGTTTCGTCAAATAGATACCCACAAACTTCGACTTTGGTACTGGGTGCGCTTACAATTACTTGTCTATCGGATATTTTTTTAAAATTGAGACTGGTTAAGGTTTTTAGAGTGATTAAAATTTCATCAAGCGGTGTATTGTTGATCGCAAAGGTTATCATTTTATCTTTTACCGTCTCATTACTAAACGAGAAGATAAGATTATATGATTCAGATAATTCTTTAAGTACTTCTTGCAGCGGAGTTTCTTTATATTCTTTGGTAATCTGCGCCTGCAAAGAGCAGGTAAAAAAGAGAAATAATAATAGAATCTTCTTCATATGATATTTTTGTTTCAGATACTTCTAAAACGTTCGAGCTAGTAATATAGTAAAGTTATTTTATAAGGTTATTTTAGTGAAAGTGTGACAATATTTCCATTTACAACATATTCTATACCCATAGGAACCAAAACAGATTCTAGTGCAATATTTAGGTCTTTATAATTAAACCCACCGGTAAATAGTTGATTTTGATCAATAAAATCTCTTCTAAAGGTTATATCATATTGTCTTTCCAATTCATCTAATACTTCTTTTAAAGGCACACTATTAAACAGACTCTCTCCGCTCATCCATAGTGGTGATACATTTGTAATTTTACTTGGGATTAGTTTCTTATCTTTTAATAGCACAGCATCACCTTTTAGTAATATTTTTTGTTGACTATCTGTAGAGGACACTCTTACTTTTCCTTCATAACAACCTACTTGAAATTCACCTGATCTTCCTTTTACATTAAACTGAGTGCCTAAAACTTCAACTTTACCCAATTTTGTAGCAACTATAAATTTGGTTCCAGAGGTTACCTTAAAAAACGCCTCTCCGGTAAGCGTTACTTCTCTATTCTGTGACCAAAAAAAACGTTGATGTGTAAGAGAAGATGCAGCATTAAGATCCACAGTGGTTCCGTCTGGTAATACAACTGCTAATTGTTGCCCAGAGTCTGTTGTGTAATTTACTTTGTTAAAGAAAAGCCCAATAATAAGCACGATAGAAGCAGCTGCAGAAATAGCATATAGCATTGGTTTTAACTTAATAATCTTTCCTTTTTTAGGTTGCTTATCAAGATTTTCAAGTGTGTTTTCTAATGATTTCCCAAGATCGAATGAAGGAGCATTAAAGTATTCCAGACCATTAACAATCTTTTTGTAATCGTCATATTCTGGAAGATTCTTCAATTCTTCGACTTCTTCTGGGCTAAGATTATTATTTAACCACTTGGCCAGATATGTATTTTCGTTTTCGCTTAACATAATATTTTTACATAGTATTATGAATTTAGTATCAGATATTTAACTCATAACAGTTAAAAAACAAAATACCCTACTTGGGTTTATATATTTTTAATAATTACCCTCATTTTTTTTAATGCATTATGCATTCGTTTTTCTACTGCTTTAACAGAAATATCAAGCATTTCGGCAATTTCATTATATGTTTTTTTATCAATTCTGTTTAATAAAAATACTTCTCGCTGACCTTCGGGAAGTTCGGCAATTGCATTCTGAAGTTTATCCAGAAACTCCTTTTCTTCCATTACAAAATCCGGAGATTCAACATTTTTATTACTACGAGGTATTTTAGAATATTCTAGTCTTACTTTTTGTCGAGCGACTTGATTTAAGAACAAATTATTGGCTACGGTGCACAAAAAACCTTTTGCTTTTTCAAAAATTACCTTCTTACAATTATGCCAAAGTTTTATGAAAGCTTCCTGCATAACATCTTCTGCTTGATCTCTATCACCACATTTATAGTAAATAAAATTTCGAACAGCCTCTGCATGTGATTCAAATATATCAGTAAAAACAGGTTGTTCACAAACAGATTTTTTGGGTTGCTCCATATAAAAAGAAAATTTTTTCGAATTCTGGTAGGGTGAATTTAATCTCACCTGTTATTAACCCAAAAATAACTGATTATGAATTCGAAAGCAAATCTTAGAACTGCGTTGATTTTAATCACTGTAATCGCTCTGGTTTCTGTAGGGCTCAAAGTGAAACCAATTCTTAAGAATTATGATGATTTTAATCCTCAAATAGCATACAAGGTAAACTACAATTACTTTTTTAAATCAAAAGATAACAGTAGTACGGTGGTAAAAACTTTTATTCCTAAGAGTAATTCTAGACAAAGGATCTCTTCAGAACAAATCAAGAATGACAGCACTTTATTATTTGCAAAGAAAATTACCAAAAACGGAAATGTTAGAGGAATATGGGGAACAGATAGCCGTAAAACCTACCATACCGTAAACTATGAATTCATTTTCGAAGGTAAAGATAGAGTATACACCATTCCTAAGCAGTTTAATTCGGTGTCAGAAAAGTATGATCGATATCTGGCACCAACAAATAATATCCAATCTGATCATATAAAGATTAGTGATCTAGCGACTCGATTGGGACAAAATACTCAAAATGATAATGAGGTCATAAAAAACATCTTTGATCATGTGTATAGTATTCCGTCTGCTCCAATTATAACGCTAACAGATGCATTAACTGCAATAGAGCAAAATAGAGCTTCTTGTAACGGTAAAAGCAGGTTATTTGTTGCGATTTGCAGAAACTTAGGCTATCCCGCAAGAATTAAAGGAGGAATTATTGTAGAAAACACAAACAAAAGAACCTCGCATGTATGGGCAGAAGTGCTAATTAATCAAACCTGGATCCCCTTTGATGCATTAAATAATCATTATGCATCTATACCGGCAAATTACTTAGAAATTTATGAAGGTGATGAGTTCTTAATCACACATACTCCAGATATTCAGTTTGATTATACGTATCAAATTAATGAGGTAAATCATATTTCTTTCTTAAAAATGAATTCTGAAGAAATTAGTGAACTATCCAGTATTTCGCTTTGGAGTATTGTAGAAGCGGGTATTATGCCAAAAAATGCCCTCAATTTATTATTGTTGCTGCCTATTGGAGGTTTACTGGTCGCTTTTTTAAGAAATGTGGTTGGAGTAAAAACATTTGGTGTATTTCTTCCGGTGCTGATCGCATTTTCATTATTACATATAGGTTTTATCTCGGGAATGATATTGTTTGTAACCTTAATTCTATTAGTAGGATTAATATCATATCCTTTTGATAAAATAGGGTTGTTATACACACCAAAACTGGTCATCTCTTTGACTATTATGGTAGGGCTAATGATCATAGCAACCATGGTGGGTATACGATACAATATTGCATGGTTAACAACACTTACTTTTTTCCCTACCATTATTCTTACTATAGCAGCAGAGCGTTTCTCTAGGGCAACAGTAGAAGATGGATATAAAATGGCAATAGATAAATTATTTCAAACATTATTAGCGACTGCAATCTGTTATGCTTTGTTATCATGGTCATGGTTACCATCAATCCTCATTATTTTCCCAGAATGTATCCTCTTGATTATTACTTGTGCAATGTTGCTAGGAAGATATATCGGTATACGCTGGGTTGAGTTTTATCGTTTCAAACCTCTTTTTAACTAATCATTCATCAAACAATATCTAACTATGTTTTCAACAATCTCACATATGAAGTCACGAAAAGAGTCTAAGGTTATTGGCTTAAATGAAAGAAATATAAAGCTTATATATCCAAATAACCCAAAGAAACATTACCCTTTGGCGGATGATAAAGTGCTTACCAAAGAAATCTTACATCAATACGATATCCCATGTGCAGAAACATATGCCGTAATAGAATATAACAGTGATATTAAAAAAGCCTGGGCATATTGTAAAAAATATAATACCATGGCCATAAAACCAGCCAATGGATGTGGTGGTGGTGGAATTAAAATCATAAGAAAGGATCTGGATAATAATTGGACCACTAGCGGCAAGGTGATATCTGAGCGCGAGATTTTTCAACATATGGCTGCTACCATAATGGGGTTTTTCTCCTTAGGTTCACATGATCGGGTTTTGATTGAAGAATGTATAGAACCGCATCCTTTTTTTCATGAAATATATCCCCAGGGAGTACCAGATTTTAGGATTATAACATTAGACAAAAAACCACTCATGGGAATGCTAAGAATGCCAACAGATCGGTCAGATGGCAAAGCAAACCTTCACCAAAAAGGAGTAGGTATTGGGGTGAATATGGAAAAAGGAACACTTACCCAGGTATATGACGGAAAACTATACTACGACCATCATCCAGACAGCAAATTTGTAGTTAAAGATGTGCCTATACCGTATTGGGAAGAAATTCTTGAAATATCTGTAGCTACGGCAAAAGCTTTTCCCCTGAACTATCTGGGAATAGATATCGTAATTGATAAAATCAAGGGCCCACAAATTATGGAAATCAATGTGCGTCCTGGGTTAGGAATACAACTAGTAAATAAAGAAGGATTAAAAAACTCTATTCTAAAAACAAATAGATAAGAAGATAAGATACAGCTATGCAAATAAGAAAAATAAGTATTGGAATTACAATAATGTTACTAAGTGGTTTAACGTTTTCACAAAGTAAACATACGTTAGATCTTGAATCACAAGCAGGATATGAATATAATTATTTTAGAAGCCCTACAGAAATACGCAGTGAGGGTGTTTTGTTAACAGAAAATGATTTGATATCCAGCAGTATATACCAGGATATAGACGTTAAATACAGGTATCGTTCTAAATGGAATAAGAAAAACAGATTTCGATTATTACTGAATCCTTTTTCTAGGATATTTTATGAAAACTTTGATGATAGTTACTGGAGCATAAATGCCTTGGCAAAATATGACCACAAGTTTAGTAAGAAGTTTTCTTTTTTATCCGAACTAAGATTTAAAAGAATGAATAGAGAAGGGTTAGGAGGAGATCAGGATGTATTAATTAACCCACTTGGATATACAAACTACGGGGCTACGGCCGGGATTGAATTTGTACCATTCGATAATAATGCAACAACTGTAGAAGGGTTTTATAATCTCAAGAATTTTGATGCCTTTGGGGTGAGAGATTTACAGTTTGATGAGTTTGGGGC
The DNA here is from genome assembly GCA_947500545.1 of uncultured Aquimarina sp. Classification (GTDB taxonomy): domain Bacteria; phylum Bacteroidota; class Bacteroidia; order Flavobacteriales; family Flavobacteriaceae; genus Aquimarina. The sequence continues at coordinate 464,425 of CANMSO010000003.1, forward strand.
ACAATTCTCTAGTGTTCAGACGTTCGAAGTAAATCGATTAGAACACAAACTAGGGGTAAACGGATATGTGAAAAAACGACTATACGATACATTTAATGCGAGTGAAATTGATACAGACGGGGAGCGAGATTGGGATTATGTAAAAGGAAGTTTGTTTTACGAATTACCATTTAGTGATACATTCAAGATACGACCTAATTTTATGTATTATGCTAGGATTGATAATTCGACAGGACGATCAGGATTTAATCAGTATGGCCCGGGTGTTATTATGGCTTATAAAAGTAAAACTATAAAAGTACGGTCATCACTTTCATTCATTACAAGAAATTATAAAGAGATCGAAGCAAGAGATACAGAGGATTTAATAGGAGAGAAACTTAAATATGAGTATGCGAATTTTCAAATAAATGCGTCTCATAAAATAGGAAATGGATTTTCATTAACGGGCACAGTATATTCAAGAGTACGAAATACTAATTATACAGATATAGATGCCCGTTCTTTTAGAAACTATAGAAATCAATACGCAGGGATTGGCGTATTGTGGGAGTTCTAAGATTTCTCCCAAAATGGTGGTTATTTTTTTGTTAAGCGTTACTTTTGTAGCGCTTAACTTTTTTAATCAAAATAGGATTTTGATATACATAAAACATAACTATGGCCAGAGATGAACAATTGAAAGAACGCTGGGAGATACTGGTAAAAAAACTTTCAGATCAGTTTGCAGAAGGAGAAGATCTTGATCTTGATGCGATTATATACCTAATAGGAGTACAAGAATTGGGGCAGATACACCGTAAATTTAAAAAAGACGAAAAACTAGATTTGATGCATATTGCTATATGCCGACTTCTAGAACCTTATGGATATTATGAGTTTGATTTCTATGATGATGATGGTTGGCCTCATTATAAGGTAAAAGAACAATTGCCTACTCTAAAGGCAGGAGAACAATCGGTCTTAATGAAAGAAGCCATTGTAAGTTATTTTTTGACAAGTGAGTATATCCTATAAAACAACTTCAGTAATTACGGACTCGATTTATTGAAATTACGTAAATTTGCCGTTCTATTAAGAAAATAGTGATGATTGAGAAGATTAAAGAGTATATAGCAGAAGTTGACTCCTTCAAGGCAAAAACCAAAGAAGATGTAGAGGCGTTCAGAATTAAATTTTCTGGTAAAAAAGGATTGATTAATGATTTTTTTGCCGAGTTTAGAAATGTAGCCAATGATCAAAAAAAGGAGTTTGGACAAGCTATTAATGCGCTCAAGGTAGCAGCAGAAGAAAAGGTAAAGTCCCTAAAAGAAGAGTTAGAGTCTAAAGAGGAAGATGCAGGAAAGTATGGAGACCTTACTCGTCCATCAGAACCTATTGCATTAGGATCACGTCACCCAATTTCGCTAGTAAAAAATCAAATCATAGACATCTTTTCTCGCATTGGATTTAATGTTAGTGAAGGTCCAGAGATTGAGGATGACTGGCATAATTTTACGGCGCTTAATTTGCCAGAATATCATCCTGCCAGAGATATGCAGGACACGTTCTTTGTTCAAACAAATCCAGATGTTTTATTGCGTACACATACCTCATCGGTACAAGTACGATATATGGAAAATAACCAACCACCGATTAGAACAATTTCTCCAGGAAGAGTGTATCGTAATGAAGCAATTTCTGGAAGGTCGCATTGTTTTTTCCACCAAGTAGAAGGATTGTATATAGATAAGGATGTTTCATTTGCTGATCTAAAGCAAACATTACAGTATTTTACTACAGAGATGTTTGGTAAGTCAAAGATTAGATTGAGACCATCATATTTTCCGTTTACAGAACCAAGTGCAGAAGTAGATGTATATTGGGGATTAGAAACGGAAACCGACTATAAAATGACCAAAGGAACTGGTTGGTTAGAAATTATGGGTTGCGGAATGGTGGATCCAAATGTACTTAAGAACTGTAACATCGACCCAGAAGAATATAGCGGTTTTGCTTTTGGAATGGGAATAGATCGTATTGCTCTTTTATTGTATGGCATCTCTGATATACGCATGTTAAGTGAAAATGATGTACGTTTCTTAGAGCAGTTCAAGTCTACACTGTAAATGATAAGTACCAAAACTGGAAGATGAAAGAAGACATAGAAATACCTGTTGTAGAAGGGGTTTATGTAGCGGTAGTCCATGAGTGGAATGAAGAGTTTTTAGCCAAGGACTGGAATTCTTATATTATTAATGATCAGGATGTTGCTATAGAAATGGTTTTGGTTGTTACAAAAGGATACGACGAAGATCGAAAAACTTCACTTTTACGTCATGGTATTGGAACATTAGAACCTAAATCATTTGCAAAAATCGAAATGCTTCAGGAAGAGTTATTGGGTATGAATAATGAGTTTGCGGTTACTTTTTTTGCTAACAGCAAATTATATGAAAAGAAATACGTGTTCAGAAAACATACGATTAACGAAAATGCATTTCGAGAACTGCCCGTCATGAACACCAGAGGAGTTTTAGTGCAATAACAAAGATAAATTTCTCCCAAAACCGAAATGCTTTAGTTGCGGTTCTGGGAGAATAATTTAGTATCAAGTACTATTCTTTTATTTCAAATACTATGGGTAAAGAGAAAAGTACACCAACATCTACACCATCTTGTTGTCCAGGGATCATTTTTGGTAGCGATTTTACTACTCGTATTGCTTCTTCTTCTAATGCCTTATGAGGGCCTCTTGCTTGTACACTACCAATCTTACCAGTATTGTCGATTTTGAAACGGACATAAATTTTCTGTTTTCCGCTTAGGTTGTGTTTATCTGCAATAGCTACATTAAATTCTTTTAGAACCGCTTGCTGAATATTGTTCATAAAACACTTTTTGGTTTCTTCTAATGATTGGTTTTCGCAACCTGGATATACTGGTACTTTTTCTATCTTACTAAAAGGCAAGCCTTCAGGATTTCGATTCTCTTTATGAATTGGGTTAGAAATATCATTACTCACTAAAAACGCTAAAACTTTCAAAGCTTTTTCTTCTTCGGGCGTTACATTTCCTTGTATTTCGATTTGGTGTTTTACAGCTTCGATTTTTTGTATTAAGGGACTTTTTCCTGTGGCTAGATCTTTTGAAGAAGGTCCATTTTGGGCTTCAATTTCCTGAGTACAGGATGTATATACCAGCATAATACTCACTACAGGAACTAATAATAAATACTTTAATTGAAAAATTTTCTTCGATTTTGATTTTCGTAACATAACTATTCGATTTTTGATTAATGAATGATTAAAAAATGTATTGATGAATGATATTTTATCGGTCTGGAAAATTTGTGATAACAAATCCTGATAATACTCTTTTTTATTTACTTCGGCTATAGCTTTGGCATCTGCAATGTACTCCTGTAGCATAGCAATTCTTTTTTGATATACGTATACCAAAGGGTTAAACCACATGGTAATGCGAAGTAGCTCAAAAAAGATTAGATCCAAAGAATGATACTCTTTTACATGAACTTTCTCATGCAATAGAATGTTTGTTTTTTTAGTTTCAGAAAGTGTTGCTCCCAAAAATATGGTATTAAAAAAAGAGAAAGCGGCATTGGTATTGGGTAACGAAACGAGATTAAAATTGTGTACTCTGGTTTTGGTTCCGGTTCGCTTTAATTTTATTATAGTAAAGATCTTATAAACAAAAAGCAAAGCGCTAATTACCACTCCCAAATACCATGAATATTGCCATACTACCGGTACTGTAAGAAAAGTAAAGAAAGATTGCGATGATCCCAAAACAATTTCAGGAAGTAGTATTTCCTTGGTGGTGTTACCACTTATTAGTAATTCGGGTAATTGGATGATATACTCTTCAGGAATATTTTCTTGTATTGCATTAATTTTTATGAATGGAAGAATGAAACTTAGAACAGGAGTCGCTAAAAGATAAACACGATTCCAATTAAAGAACGTTTCTTTTTTTAAAAAGACATCGTATACAATTAAAAAAAGTAATTGAAAAGCTAGTATTTGTATAATATAATGTAGCATTTTACTCTTCTTCGTTATTAATTTCTTTCATTGCTTCTTCCATCTCACTGATACTGATATCATTTTTCTTCATAAAAAAAGATACCATACTTTTAAAAGAACCTTGAAAATATCCATCAACCAGTTTGGTAATACTCTGATTGCTATAATCTGTCTTTTTAACCTTAGGGATATATATATGAATTCGGCCTTCTTTGCGATATGCTACAAATCCTTTATCTTCTAATATTCTCACAATTGTGGAAACAGTATTATAAGCGGGTTTGGGAGCCGGAAGTTTTTCGAGTATTGATACTACGCTACCTTCGTCTATTTCCCAAAGAATTTTCATAATATCTTCTTCGGCCTTGGTAAGTTGTTTCATAGATATCCAATTTATTCCTCAAACTAGGTTTTTAGTTTGAGGTTGCTAATATAAACTAAATTATTAGTTCGAACTAATAATTTAGTTTGAAATTTTGAAGAAATTGAAATTTACCAGTAGGATAGGAGGGTATTTAGGGAGCAAAGGTTTAGTTTATTAGGCTATTTTCCAGAGACTTAAGCTAAAACTCAATTATTCATTAGAATACAATAGTAATTCATCATCATCATGCACTATTGTATCTACCTGTACTAATCCTATTTTTTGAAGTAAATTTCTAGATTTTGTATTTTTAGCGGTAGTTATGCCTAGTATAGGATGCAGTTTAAGAGTAGAAGTCCCGTATTCAATCGTTTTTTTTGCAGCTTCATAAGTAAACCCTTTTCCTTCATACTCTGGCAGAATTGCGAACCCAATATCTACATGCTCTAAATAATCTCTTTTTATGAATCCACAAATCCCTATGGGCTTGTTTTCCATTTTTGAGATCATTTTATAAAGGCCATAACCATTGGTTTTGTAGCTGTAAATCAGACTCTTTTCTATGTAAATAATGGCATCTTTTTTAGATTTTATACCACGATCACCAATAAATTGTACCCAATTAGGGCTGTTAAGAAGCTCAAAAAAGAAATCGGCATCTCCTTTATCTGCTTTACAAATAAGTAGTCTTTCTGTTTCTAGCATTGACATATAATCAGTTTTTTAGGAGTAATGACAAATATACAGTAACATTTTATGTGAAATCAGCGAGTTTGTCTTAGCGTATGGAAAACATTAAAATATCGATTAAATGCTTTTTTATACGACAAAACACGCATTTTAACGTTAAATATTTGTTAACGCGAAGTATTTTTCTGATTTTTGCCAGAGTAATTGGAAATACAATATATGAAGAGATTTTTACTAGTCTATTTGGCACCATTAGTCGTGCTTATTATGATTTTATATTCTTGCGGAAGCAGTGGTTCTAATGGTCCAGATGTTACTATTGCTGGTACCTGGAATTTGGAGCAGGAATATAGTAATGAAGGAGAAGGTACCCCATTAGAAGAATTTCCGTTGTCCAAATGTAATAAGATGACAACATTAGAGATTTTAGATAGTGGTAGATTTATCGAAAAAAGCTATTATGAAGATTCTAGTATTGCAGGAGAATGCGCCAAAGATAGTGAGGACACCAAAGGAGATTGGAAAAGAGGTCCTAATGGGATGTTTCTTTTTATATATGATAAAGATAATCCACTTTTTCTAAAAGGCTCTACCGTAATTATTGAAAAAGGAAATCTGGTTGTCACCTCTGTATACACTGATAGAGATTTGGGCCCTGGTACGATACTTAAGTTTATTTATTCACGAGTGTTATAAGAAAGGTTATTTAAAGACAACGTTTATTTAATTGCTTAGTTCTTTGGTTCTACAAAATAATCTATAGAATCAAGTACATGATTTTTATCAATTTTGTTAAGCACATACACTATAGATTTTCCGAATCCTGAAAGAGTGTTTCGCACTTTGTTTTTTCCTAAAACGCTCGAAATGGTCTCATCTCTATTGCCAAATTTGTATCCATCTTTTTTTAACCACAATACATTAAGTAGGTGCTGCATAATCACATTACCCAATTGATCAATTGATATTGCAATCTCCAGAAGAAAACCACCAAGCCCTTTAAATAAATTCTTGAACAGCGAATGTACTAATCCATAAATAAAACCAAATGGTGTAGTAATAATAAGAAGGATGATTGAAATAACGAAAAGTAAAAGACCAACAAATAGGTTAGCTTTTCTTTCATCTGATTGCCCTTTGTTTTTGGTTGTCATAATTTGTTTTTTAATGATATGTCGATGTATTGCCAATGATAATATACCGTTTCCTAACAATTTGTAATTGAAATGGGTTGAAGTAATATTAGTAAGTGTTCATGAAGTTGTATTGAAGATAAGTATTATTTTTTTAAACTGGCATGAGGTGCATTAAAGAAATTTAATGAACCAAATTATAATATAAAGTAAAGCCTGTACAAAAAAATGCACAGGCTTTGTTTGTCTTTTACTGCCGTTTTTACACAATGTGGTAAAATGAGGGGGCTCATTAGAACTGACTAATAAAAGACAATGAAAAATGTTTTTGATATTTAATAAACAGGCTATTTCAAAATTTATAAAACACGCGTGTTATATTCATTTTTCCCAAGTGGGAAGCTATAACAAAAATTTAAAATTATGTTACGGAAACCCATACATGATGTAAGAAAGTTTTTTGTATGTATTATAACCTTCGTAGACACGAGGTTTTTTGAATAAAAGCACCCTTAACGTCTTAAGATGACTTCTAAATTAACATCGATATTGTACGATATTATAATAACGGTTTAGAAAAACGTTCAGTAGAACGAAGATTTCAAGAATCAATAACTAATACCCAACTTTTTCACGAACTCTAGCTAAAACTTCATTGGCAATTGCGGTTGCTTTTTTGGCACCAATTGCTAGAGCTTCATCAATTTCCTTTAAATTTTCCATGTAGTAATTATAGCGTTCACGCTCAGTAGCAAATTTTTCAATAAGTAGTTCAAATAAAGCTTGCTTGGCATGCCCATATCCATAATTGCCACCTAGATAATTCTTTCTCATTTCTTCTATCTGAGTAGGAGAAGCGATCAATTTATATAGTGCGAAAGCATTGCAAGTATCAGGATTTTTAGGTTCTTCTAGCGGTGTACTATCGGTTTGGATAGCCATAATCTCTTTACGCAGTTTTTTGTCTGGTAAAAATAAGTTGATAGTGTTGCCTTTCGATTTACTCATCTTACTGCCATCTGTTCCAGGAACATACATTGTATCTTTTTGTACTTGAGCCTCTGGTAATACAAATAATTCACCCATCTGAGCATGCATTCTAGAAGCTACATCTCTGGTCATCTCTAGGTGCTGCAATTGATCTTTACCAACAGGAACAATTTCTGCATCATATAATAAGATATCTGCCGCCATTAACATAGGATAAGAAAATAATCCGGCGTTTACATCCTCAAGACGATCTGCTTTGTCCTTAAAAGAATGTGCCAGCGTTAATCGTTGATATGGAAAAAAACAGCTAAGATACCATGATAATTCTGTTACTTGTGGGATATCACTTTGTCTATAAAAAACAGTCTTTTCTATGTCTAGCCCAAATGCTAACCAGGTTGCAGCAGTAGAGTAGGTGTTCTCGCGCAATGTTTTGGCATCTTTGATCTGTGTGAGCGAATGCATATCGGCAATAAATAAGAATGATTCATTTTGTGGCTGATTTGCCATTTCGATTGCCGGAATGATTGCTCCTAATAAGTTTCCTAAATGCGGAGTCCCTGTACTTTGTACTCCTGTTAGAATTCTAGACATAGTAATTGTGTAGTTTCTCGCAAAGGTAATTTTTTTGTTCACATGCTCAAACCAATTGTGTACTTTTGGGGGAATGGTTTTTATCAAGAAGATATTAATTCTATTATGGCGCATTTGGTTTTATATCCTAATGGGTATTCCGATTATTATAATGTTTCCGGTATTATTGATCTTAACTTCTAGAGAGCAATGGTATCCGCAGTTTTTTGTTGTAGCTCGTTTTTGGGCCAAGATCGTATTGTATGGATGTGGGTTTTTACCAAAAGTTACTAAGGAGACCCAGGTGGATCCTACAAAAAGTTATATGGTAGTAGCTAATCATACATCTATGACAGATATTATGTTTATGTTGTATTGCGTAAAAAATCCTTTTGTATTTGTGGGTAAAAAAGAACTAACCAAGATCCCTATTTTTGGATTTTTCTATAAACGAACATGTATATTAGTAGATCGTACCAGCCAAAAAAGCAGAAAAGAAGTTTTTGATAGGGCACATGCCAGGTTACATGATGGTACCAGTATCTGTATTTTTCCCGAAGGTGGCATCCCAGATGACGAGTCAATTGTGTTAGATGATTTTAAGGATGGTGCATTCAGGTTAGCAATTGATCATCAGATTCCTATATTACCGTTAACCTTTTTTGATAGTAAAAAACGTTTCTCATATACTTTTTTTAGCGGAAGTCCGGGAATTATGAGAGGATATATTCATACAGAAATACCAACAACCGGAATGACACAGAAGGATAAAAAAGGACTTAAGGAAAAAGTACGTAATGTTATTTTAAATGCTTTAGAGGCAGATAATAAAAATAAGATTTAGAGCGTTTCCCATAAAGGCCTTTTCGAGCTAAAGTTAATTGGCTTAGCAGTATTATGGGTAAACCATAAAAAATATCCCTAAACAAGTAAGAATAAGACTACAATTAAGCAAATAATAGAGATATTTTATGTATTTTGCGGAAATAATTCGCATTTAATCTGTTCCCCCAAAATAGAATATATGAAAAAGAACTATTTCCTACTGCTCATTCTTATGAGCTCATTTTGTTTTTCACAACAAAAATCCCTAGATAGTATTATCCCAACAATCAAGACACGAAAAGACACGCTGGCATTTGATAATGCGATGGGATATCTTAAAAAATTGTGGATACAAGAAGATTATGAGATAGCATTATCCTATGAGGATAAGTTATTGACACTTTCCAAGAAAATCAAATATGATAGAGGAACCGGAGATGTTTATAATCAAATCGGAAATGTTTACAATTTAACGGACCAATATATTAAAGCTTTTCATAACTATGATAAGGCCGCTATTTACTACAAAATTTCGAATCACCTAAGGGGATTGGCAATAATCAATAATAATAAATCAACTATAGAGCAAAAACAAGGTAATCTTGAAAACGCAATCAATTATTTATTAGAAGCTAATCTGTATTTTGCTAGAGTAAATGATAGTTTAGTTTTATCAAGTACATATAATAATATTGGTAATGTGTATTCTGGACTTGGGGATTCTGAACTTGCCAAAGAATATTATATCAAATCCATAAACCTAAAAAGAAAAAACAAATCAAAAAAAATAGGAGCATCACTTAATAATCTTGCATTATTATATATAGATCTTAAAAAACTGGATAGTGCCAAAGTTTTAATCGAAGAGTCATTATTAATAAACAAAAAGGATAATAACGCATTGGGCATTGCTTCTGCCTACAACAGACTTGGATTGATAGCCCTAACTAATAAAGACTATAAAAAATCTAAAAAATATTATGATTCTTCCTATATAGCTGCCAAAAAATCTAAAAACGAACGAATACTGGCTAACTCTACCCAACAATTAGGACTTGTTGCCATTAGAACCCAAAAATATAAAGAGGCAGAAAATTTGTTGCGTATTGCTCGCAAAAAACTCATTAAACTAAAACAGCAACCTCTTCTTCTTACAAACTATGAATATGCGGCTATTTTAGATTCGGCCAGAGGTGATTTCTCTGGTGCATTTGAGTGGCAAAAGAAATACCAACAATTGGCAGATGAAAATTCATCAGAAGAAACGACTAAAAAGATTGAACTTGCTGAAACTCGTTTCAAATCAGAAATGGAACAACTCAAACTCATTGATGAGCAAGAAAAAAGAGAGCTACAAACCAAGGACGAGTTGTTTAGATATAGAGCCTTTACATATGTCAGTTTGGGAATTACTCTGATAATACTAATATTCATGGCATACATAGTCAAATCCAGAAGAGAACGAAAACGATATGTAAAACAATTAGATGAGTCTAATCAAGTCAAAAACAAATTGTTTTCAATCATTTCTCATGATCTTAAAAATGAAATCCATGGTCTCGATGGAAGCTTGAACCTGCTAAAAGATAATGCTATTTCGACCGAAGAGTTCAAAGAAATTGTTCCGTTGCTTGCAAATAGAACACATCAAACTTCAATTTTACTTAATAATTTGTTGAATTGGTCAAAATCTCAAATGAAAGAGCTTAATGCCAAACCCACAGTTTTTAATATTAATGAGATCATTAATAGTAAGTTCACCTTTTTTACACCCAAGGCAGATCTTAAAGATATTAAGCTTATGAATAAATTGGACGCTACGATGGTTTTTGCAGATAAAGATATGTTTGCGATAGTATCTCAGAACCTTATTGCAAATGCAATAAAATTTTGTAACCCAGGAGACTCTATAACGTTATCATCTAGTGAAAAAGAGGAACATTATGAAATCTGTTTCGAAGATACTGGTGTTGGTATTGAAGCAGAAAATCTTAATAAACTTTTTGCTGAAGATACTTTTACTACCAAGGGAACTCAGCATGAAACAGGAACGGGGCTTGGATTAAGAATTTGCAAAGAACTTGTAGAGCTTAATAATGGTGAAATTATGGTGAAAAGCGTCCTTGGTCAAGGAAGCACATTTTGCATAACATTACCAAAAGCATCATAAACGATAAAACGTTAGATTAGATCACAATATGAAAGCCGTTCCTCCCCAGGAACGGCTTTGTTCATCATTGCTTAATACATTTAGCAATAACTACCTAACCCAACTAAAATCATTTAAAATTTTATACTTACCCCGGTATATATACCAAAATAATAAGGTCTGAAGTTTTCTGTATTACCATTAAAGGCATTGAACTGATATTTAAAAATAGGTTCTAGATTAATCTGAAATTGGTCCGACAATTTATAATCTACTCCCACACCAATATTCCCACTAAAACTTACATTATTGAGGTTATTAGCTTCCCCGATTGGAGTTTCAAAATCACCTGCTTCTATTGAGATTTCATTATCTTGAAGGAACAAGGTACTCACTCCACCAATCATATTTACTCCAAGTTTTTTGTTAACCAGAGCATATTTCATTTCCATCGGAATTTCGATATAACCAATACGCTGATTTAACAACCCTACATTTTGCCCATTATTTAAAGCATCTCTATTTATGTCTGATGGTGCTAAGTTTCCTAGTGTTTCTGTACCAATATCAGAAACCAAAATGGCATCAGCATTGGCGTCATAATTTATACTTGTCAGATTTTGACCTACAATTCCCGAAGGAGAGAATCCTATATCTTGTGTATTGTAACTAAGATCTACTTTATTAACCCCCGAGCGTACACTTAATCGTTCATTTATATTGTATGAAATTTGCACTCCATAACTAAGATTGACTTCGCCACCTTTATTATTATCAGCAAATTGAGAATCAATAGAAGATCCATTTCCTATAGAATTATAGTATACGGGTGCAATATTGGGAGCTACATTCCATTTTTTTGAAGATGATGTTTCTTCTGCAATGGCTTCTTCTTTTTCTGAGATAGCATCAAAGATTGATTTTTTATTCAGGTCATCCTTAGGTTTCACCTCTTCAGGAATACTATCATTTTTTTCGGTTTTTTCATCAGTATTCATCTTGTTTTCTGCAATTCCCTTGGTGTCAGTATTATCTTCTTGTTTAGGCATTGTAAAAAGTGGATTTTCTTTTTCTGATTTTAAATCTTGATGGTTAGCAATAGTAGTATTGTCTTTGGTATTGTTTTTTAGAATTTTATCCTCGTCTTTCTTTGGTGAAAAGGAGGTAGGCTGATTTACTTTTTTTATTGAATTATCTGTAATTCTAGACTCTTTATCCTTCTTATTCTCTAAAGATTCAGGGATCTCTTTTTCAGAATTTGAAGCTGTAGCACGGTTGGTGTCATCAAACCTATCTTGAGTTTCTGTTGGAGATTTATCGTCAGGGGCAATACGCTTACTATCATTATCAGATGTATTGATTTCTTCATTTTCTGAAGAAACGATAACGGTATTGATTGGGTTAAGATCTATAGTATCATTATCTCGGGATCGTATTTCTTTGTTGTTTTCGGTATCATTTGAAACTATAGTTTCGGTCTCTGAGCCTGTAGTTAGTGACATATAGCCCACTGTAAAAATAATTGCCAGCAAGGCAGCAACACCTCCAACTTTGTACCATAAAGGTATTATGATTGCTCGTTTACGATTATTTTGGCGGGCTTTGATTTTTTCCCAGACAGCTTCGTCAGGAGTGACTTCAAAATCTTTGAATTTTTCCTGAAATAATCTATCTATGTTTTTTTTATCATTCATCTTCGTTCATCAATTGCACGAACATATTGTTCTTGATTGGTTTCTATTTTTACTTTTAATATATTTCTGGCTCTTGCCAGGTTTGATTTTGAAGTTCCAACAGAAATATCTAGCATTTCAGCAATTTCTTTATGTGAATAACCGTCTAATATGTATAGGTTAAAAACTAATCGATATCTGTCTGGAAGTTGCTGAATAATGCTGAGAAGATAATCTAGAGAGATCTCTTGGTTATCTATTTCTACTTCAACTTCTTCTTCAATTTGTTCTTCATTAACAATTTCAAAAACCTTTTGCTTTCTGTAGCGCTGTAACGCAGTATTTATGGTTACTCGCTTTATCCAGCCTTCAAAAGATCCTTTGTTTTTATATTGCTCAATTTTTTCAAAAATTGTTATAAATGCATCTTGTAAAGTGTCTTCAGCACTAGAATAATCGTTAGAATACTTTAAACAGATCGAAAATAACTTACTGCTATATAGTCTATACAATTGCTCCTGCGCGACGGCATTTTTTTTCTTACACTTTTTTATGAGTTGGTCTAAACCCACTAATAACTTTTTTGGTTTATGTGATTATATTGCTACGGGTACTTCTATTGTTAAAAATTGATTGTTGCCTTGGTCATCTCTTCCTTGCCAAAATCTAAAAACATAGGAGTCTTCATTTCCAACAAAAAATGTAAAAGACTCTTCTGTCAAACCAATAATGTCTGGATCTTGACAAGTGGTTCCATTGTCAATTATTACACTAATGGCCACAACAGTACGTTCATTACCAACACCATCATATTCAAACCCTGAAAAAGCGTGGCAACTGGATGGTCTAAAATAGGAAACAGTTATTTCGTATGTTTCACCTCTCACAAACTGATCCGGAATTGTTACTTCTTCAATTTTTACAGCTTCAAAAAAGAAGCGAGTATTGTCATCATCTACACATCCTGGCATGATGAGGACTAGAAAAAAAACTAAAATTATTTTTACTCTTCTCATATTTCGGGGGTTTTGAGAAATACTATAATTATCCTTATACTTAGATGTTAGAAGATGGATAAGGTTGCTTTTAAGGTAAAAAAAAATCCCGTGGCTACGGGATTTTAATGTTTTTATTAAGAAAGTTTTATTCTTTTATGATTTTAATGGCCTCTTTAATTTTTCCTTCGAGTTCTTCCATAAGTTCTGGATTGTCGTTGAGCAATGCTCTAACCGCATCTCTTCCCTGACCTAGTTTTGTGTCCTCATAACTAAACCAAGAACCACTTTTCTTAACTATTTCATAGTCCACACCAATATCAATAATTTCACCAGTTTTAGAAATACCTTCACCATACATAATATCAAACTCTGCGGTTCTAAACGGTGGGGCTACTTTGTTTTTCACCACTTTTACACGAGTCTTGTTACCCTGCACCTCACTGTTACTATCTTTAATCTGAGTAGAACGACGAATGTCTAGACGAACAGATGCATAAAATTTTAGAGCGTTACCACCAGTGGTAGTTTCAGGATTTCCAAACATAACTCCAATCTTTTCACGAAGCTGGTTGATGAAGATTACTGTACAGTTTGTTTTACTAATCGAACTTGTTAATTTTCGAAGTGCCTGAGACATTAATCTGGCGTGAAGCCCCATTTTAGAATCACCCATTTCACCTTCGATTTCACTTTTGGGTGTTAATGCAGCCACAGAATCGATAACAATAATATCAATAGCACCAGATCTGATTAGATTATCAGCAATTTCCAAAGCTTGTTCACCATTATCAGGTTGTGAAATAATCAAATTCTCAATATCTACTCCTAGCTTTTCTGCATAAAAACGATCAAAAGCATGCTCTGCATCAATAAAAGCAGCAATACCTCCTGCTTTTTGAGCCTGAGCGATAGCATGCAATGTAAGCGTTGTTTTACCAGAAGATTCTGGTCCGTAAATCTCGATTACTCTACCTCTGGGATAACCACCAACACCAAGTGCCAAATCTAAACCAAGAGATCCAGTCGAGATGACATCTACCTCTTGAACGGCACTGTCACCCATCTTCATTACTGTTCCTTTTCCGTATGCTTTATCTAATTTATCTAAGGTAAGTTTTAATGCTTTTAATTTTGCGTCTTTCTCTGTACTCATTTGTTGTTCAAATATATCGGGATTTGACATTCATATTAACTTTTTGCTAAAGTACTATTTCTTTTTGTAGCTGCGATATGGATTATAAAATCGTTATTAACAACAAAATCAAGGGGCTTTATTGTTAGGATCTATCTTTGAAAAACAAAACACGAATATTTTTTAACGCACAACACGCAACCATATTTATTTTTTAGCATCTACAATAAAAGCAAATTTGAACAAAAAGCATGAAGGAGGTGATAGATGAAATTTCTTAAAAAGGTCACAAGACACAACCTTGATGGGTGTACAGTTACTAAAATTAGTAACTGTATAGTAGAAGGTGGTTAGCTTCGTTATTTTATTTACTTAGTTTTAAATTAAAAATAACGAATTAGCCCAAAAAATGCCTTGACGGTAATGTTAAGGCATTTTTTATTCCATTTAAAGTGATTTGTACTATAAAAAATAGCTAAACAATTTATTGCGGTATATATTCTATGGTGAAGTGATTCAGGCAAAATAGTTTATGAATAATTACGAAAAAAATCGAAAGGTCAGATAACATTTGGCCACTATTACTAATATGCATAATAATGAAAAATAATTAAGAGAAGAATATTTACCTTGCAGGTTTATAATAGATTTTATTTAAACCTAAGTAGTGCGTATATGTTATCAAATGACATAAATAAAGTAATCCAAATAGTGATTATTTTAATGTTTTGTATGCTTTCTCCAATTAATACTAATCTATATTCACAGCATAATCAGGATGATTTTGCTAATAAAAATATTCCTCTTAACAAGAAGTTTGATTCTTTATCACAAAAAACTTTCAAAGAATTGGCAGCTTCTTATTACAGCAGTAATGATACTATCCGTTCATATCTTTATGCAAAAAAATATTTGGATAAAGCTAAGAAAGAAAAGGATACCATTGCAATGGCTAGGGGATATGGTCTTTTAGGAACAATACAGAAAAAGAGGTTGGAGATTACATATTTTGATAGCGTTATTTCCTTAACCAAAAATATCAAGCATAAATCTTATCCAACATTGCCTTATATCAGAAAGGGTATAGTATACTACATTAATAAAGAATATTCCAAAGCTTTAGATAATTATTTAATCGCGCAAGAATATGCCCAAAAAAGTAACAATGTTCGTTTTCAAATAGCTATTAAACATAATATTGCTTTACTAAAAAAAGCAGTAGGTGGTAGAAAAGAAACAGTACGCATGTTTAAAGAAAATTTAGAATATATCAGAATGCAAGATACTACAATTTTCGATTATTTCGGACCACAACTGTATAACTTATATGGTATTGCAGATTCATTTAATAAAATGAAAATGCCTGACTCTGCTAAAATTTATATAAAAAAAGGATTAGACAAAAGCTTACATTTTCAAGAGCTACCTTTTTATGCTGATTTTTTAATGTTGAGTGGTATTAATAATAATTTATTTGGGAATTATCAACAAGCATTGGATTCTTTGTATAAAGCCGCTAATCAAATTAAAAATTTAAAATACAGCAATATAAATGAACCAATTATATATCTTCAAACAGCTAAGGCATTGCTAAAAACTAATCGAGAAACAGAAGCGATTATATATCTGAAAAAAATAGATTCTATTACAGATGTTAGTAATTATGATTTTGAAAAAAAAGAAGCTTTTGATTTATTAATTGGATACTATAAGGATAGGGGAGATTTAAAGAATCAATTACGTGTTACGAGCAAATTGATTGAAATGGATACCCTTTTTAATAAAAAGAATATAGATGTGAGATCTGATATTTTGAAAAAGTATGAATTAGCGCAATTAATTAGTTCCAGAGAAGATATAATTTCCCAAATAAAAAAACAAAAAGATCAATCAACTAAAAGTTTTTATTTTGTAACAGGTATTGCCATTATTTTGACTATTATCCTTTTTAGCTACTATCGAAAACAAAAAAAATATAAACAGCGTTTTGAGGAACTTTATCACACACAAACTGTGCATAAAAAAAACGAAAAACAACAAGTTTTATCCAAAGAGAAAATGCCACTGGCTGTTCCAGAAGAGATTATAAAGAATGTTCTTAACAAATTAACAGTTTTTGAAAATGAATTGGGCTTTTTAGAAGCCGAATTGTCCTTAAACAAAATAGCAAAAAGATTTGGAACCAATTCTAAATACTTGTCCCAAATTGTTAATACCTACAAAGAGAATTCATTCAATCATTATATTAATGAATTAAGAATAAACCAATCAATAATTAGGTTAAAAACAGATTCTAAATTTCGAAATTACACCATAAAAGCAATTGCTAGGGAAGCAGGTTTTAATAATACAGATACTTTTTCTAAGGCTTTCTACAAGCAAAACGGAATACACCCTTCTTATTTTATAAAAGAATTAGAAAAACAGCTTGGTACTGCTTAAATTAAAGTCTTCTTCACAAATTATGACTTTAACACTGCGTTTTCCGTGAAAACGGTTTGCTATTACACTGTGTTTTCAAGAAAACAGGGTAGAAGGCGATAAAAGATAAAGTAGAAGCCGCATTACAAGATTACATTTGAAATCAATTAATTTAAAAACAAATTATTATGATTAAAACAAAATCTTATTTAGTGTTGGCTTTAATTACCCTTTTAACCTTTTCCTGTAGTAAGGATGAAGTAGAAACTATCGAAACAGTTCAAGAAATTCAAGTCTTAGAGTTTGATTCAAAAGTAGCTCTAGAACAAGAAATTGATCAAGTTTTGGAATTCAAAAAGAGACAAGAATTGTCAATATCAAAAAAACTCTTTGGTGAAAGCTTGAAAAACTTTGATTTTAGTGCTAAACAACCAGATGTAGAAAAAGAAGAGAAAATCAATCAAGATGTTCTTTTTGAGTCAGTTAAGTTGTATCATCAGGAAAAGTTAAATGCAGTATATGAGTTAAGAAAAGAGAAAAATTTTACTAGTATACAAAGTATAGCCGATGAGATCAATTTTCTTGCTTTAATAAATCCAAAAAAGGCGGGTAAACTCACTAATAAATTTCAAAATTTACTTGTTAAAACCAAATTTGGTACATCTACTATATTTGATGATAGAAAAGCTAATGTAATCAACACAGATGGAGAAGTATTTGTTAATGGTCAAAAGCAAGAAACAGCTACATCCGTTCAGATGAAAAACTCAGCAAGAATCAAAGAAGGAGTATTAGCTTATAGTACAGATAATATTTTTGCAGTTACTTGGCATACTGGAGCACGACGTGATTCTGGGGAAAGAATATTTACAAAATTAGGGGGCTGGATTATATTAAATGGGGTTTCATATCCTTTTGCTACTGCTTTTAATCCAAGAAGTGATTCTTATTCTCGAATAAGATCAATTAATGCAGATGGACTTTGTGGCCCTACATTAAGAACCTTAAAATATGCCAGTGGTTTTGGACCCGTTGTTGAAATAGCACAAACGATTAGTTATGCTATTTGTAGAGATGCATATTATCCCCAACAAGGAAAAGTGTCTGGAGATTTTGCTACAGTTTTAGCCAATGGACAAATCCTAAGGGCTAGTGGCACGGCAGCATATTAATTTTTTAGGTACAATTATTACTATGATGAGGTTGTTTGATGAAAACAACCTCTTTTTTTACTCAAAACTCACCTATTCTTGCATATTTCATTACGATTTGTACTTTTGCAGCATATAAATTATTTCTTTTAACTTAAAACATTAGTATAGCATGCAACTGTACAATAAATTAAGTGCAAAAGAAAGAGCAGCACTTATTGACGAGGCAGGTACAGACCGCCTTACGCTTTCTTTCTATCAATATGCACATATCGGTAATACCGAAATCTTTAGAAATCATCTTTTTATTCATTGGAACGAACTTGATGTTCTTGGTAGAATTTATGTAGCTCACGAGGGTATCAATGGTCAGTTATCGGTACCGGCACCAAATTTCAAAGCTTTCAAAGAGCATCTTGACAGTATATCGTTTTTAGAAAACGTACGCCTTAATATAGCTAGAGAACAGGATATCAAATCTTTTCTAAAACTAAAAGTAAAAGTACGTCACAAGATTGTTGCCGATGGGTTGAATGATGATACTTTTGATGTAACAAATAAGGGTGTGCATGTAGATGCCTCGACATTTAACGAACTTATCGAAGACCCAGAGACTGTATTGGTAGATATGCGTAATCATTATGAGAGTGAGATTGGTCATTTTAAAGGAGCAGTTACTCCGGATGTAGATACATTTAGAGACTCTTTAGATATTATCGAAGAAGATCTTAAAGATCATAAGGAAGATAAAAAATTAGTTATGTATTGCACAGGCGGGATTAGATGTGAGAAAGCTAGTGCATATTATAAGCATAAAGGCTTCAAAAATGTTTTTCAGTTAGAAGGGGGTATAATAGAATATGCCAGACAAATAGAAGAAAAAGGTTTAGAAAATAAATTTGTGGGTAAAAATTTCGTTTTTGATCACAGAAGGTCAGAACGAATTACAGAAGATGTAATTGCTAATTGTCATCAATGTGGAAAATCTTGTGATACTCATGTAAATTGTGAGAATGAGGCATGCCACTTATTATTTATTCAATGTTCAGCTTGTGCTGCAGAAATGGAAAATTGCTGTTCAACGGTATGTAAAGAAATAAACAGATTACCGTTTGAAGAACAAAAAGCATTAAGAAAAGGCAAAGGGAACAGTAATAAGATCTTTAAAAAAGGTCGTTCTGAAGTGCTGAAATACAAGCAGTAATGCTAAAAAGGTGAAGATACTATGCAGATAATTTTTTTCACAGTATCTTTAACAATTGAGATGTTAGAATCAAATTATCGTTTCTAAACATTTAGTAAGAACCATTTTTGTTACGATTTTAATCGTAGACAAATTTCAATATAGGTAGAAATATGGGATGTAGTAGTTGTTCCTCCGGAAAAGACGGACAACCAAAAGGGTGTAAGAATAATGGTACCTGTGGTACTGATGGTTGTAATAAATTAACAGTTTTTGATTGGCTATCTAATATGTCACTTCCTAGTGGCGCAACCCCTTTTTCTTGTGTCGAAATACGATTCAAGAATGGTAGGAAATCTTTTTTTAAAAACACAGAAAATCTTTCGCTAAGTATTGGGGATGTAGTAGCTACAGAAGCTTCTCCCGGTCATGATGTTGGAATCGTTTCTCTTGTTGGTGAACTGGTTCGTGTACAAATGAAAAAGAAGAAGGTAGAAGTAGATAGCGAAGAGGTTAAAAAAGTGTATAGAAAAGCTTCTCAAAAAGATATTGATATCTGGCAAAAATCACGGGACAGAGAAGAGAAAATGAAAGTTCGTGCCAGAGAAATTGCTATTAGACTTGAGCTGCAAATGAAAATTTCTGATATAGAGTTTCAAGGTGATGGCTCCAAAGCAACTTTTTATTATACAGCAGAAGAACGTGTCGATTTTAGGCAATTGATAAAAGAATTTGCCCATGAATTTAGTACACGTATAGAAATGCGACAAGTAGGTTTCAGACAAGAAGCTGCCCGATTGGGAGGCATTGGATCGTGTGGTCGTGAGTTATGCTGCTCAACATGGTTAACCGATTTCAGATCTGTAAATACTAGTGCAGCGCGATATCAGCAGCTATCTCTTAATCCACAAAAATTAGCAGGCCAATGCGGAAAATTAAAGTGTTGTCTTAATTATGAGTTAGATGCGTATATAGACGCTTTAAATAGTTTTCCAAAATCTGACACAAAACTAAAAACTGAAAAAGGAACAGCGGTTTGCCAAAAAATAGACATATTTAGGGGATACTTATGGTATGCATATGAGGGAGAATGGATGAATTGGCACAAGATTTCTACAGATCATGCAAAAGAAATAATTGCTGCAAACAATAACAACGAAAAGGTAGTCGGCCTAGAAGAATTTGCTTCAGAATTAATGGAAGACACTAAAATGAATTTTGAGAACGTTGTAGGACAAGATAGTTTAACTCGATTTGATCAACCAAAACATAATAAAAGAAGAAGGAAAAATCGTAACAAAAAGAAAAATACTTCTAGAGCAAATACAGACAAACAGACTTCGGGTTCGAATAAACCAAAAGGAGGAAACTCTCAAAAACAGGCCGAAGGGTCGAACAAATCAAAAGGAGGAAGTTCTGGAAACAAAAACAATAAAAAGACAAGTAATCAACGTAATAAAAAATCTCGATCTCGTAATAATAACAATGATAAAGGTTAGATCTGTTTTAGCAATTTTTGTTGCGATTAGTATGTTTTCTTGTGATGATAAACAAGTTTTTGATGAATATCAAACGGTGTCAGAATCATGGGAAATAGATGAAGAAATAAGTTTTACTCTACCAAAACTTGATTCTGCACAAACCTATAATCTTTTTATTAATGTTCGCAACACAAACGACTACAAATACAGTAATTTATTTTTGATTAGTGAGATGAAATTCCCCAACGGGAAAGTAGTTACAGATACTTTAGAATACGATCTTGCAGCTCCTAATGGAGAATGGTTGGGGGAAGGTTTTTCTGACCTTAAGGAAAATAAATTGTGGTATAAGGAAAATATAAACTTCATTGAAGAAGGAGTTTATACGATCACCCTGCAGCATGCTATGAGAAAAAATGGCGAAGTTAATGGGATAAACTCCTTAGATGGAATTACAGATATCGGATTTAGAATAGAATATGCTCAAAACCCTTAAAATATGGCAAAGGCAACACCCAAATCAAAAAAGAAAAAAACAAATAGTACAGGAATCAATACGTTAAAGTTTATAAAGGCATTTTGGATCATATTTGCATCTGGAATTTTTCTAGTTGTTTTATTATTTCTTTTTGCCAGTTGGGGTTTTTATGGTGATATGCCCAAGTTTGAAGAATTAGAAAACCCTCAAAACGATCTTGCAACACAGATTATTTCGTCTGATGGAACACAAATAGGAACTTTTTTCAAAGAAAACAGAACCCCGGTTAGTTATGATGATTTGCCACAACATTTGGTAGATGCACTAGTAGCAACAGAAGATGCTAGATATTATGAGCATTCGGGGATTGATGCAAGAGGTACTTTAAGAGCATTCATTTTTCTAGGAAGTAAAGGTGGGGCAAGTACCATATCTCAGCAGTTATCAAAACAACTGTTTACGGGCGGATCTAAAAATATTTGGGAACGTTTCAAACAAAAACTGAAAGAATGGGTGATCGCAACTAGACTAGAAAGACAATACACAAAAAATGAGATCATAACAATGTATCTTAACAAGTATGATTTTCTTAATCAAGCGATTGGTATTAGTTCTGCGTCAAGAATCTATTTCGGGAAAAACCCGAAAGACCTCAATAAAGAAGAGGCGGCCGTTCTTGTAGGAATGCTTAAAAACTCGTCACTTTTTAACCCCTTACGCAGACCAGAGATGGTAAAAAACAGGAGAGATGTTGTTCTTAATCAAATGGCGAAATATGATTATATAAATGAAAAAGAACGAGATAGCCTAAAGCAATTACCTCTTAATCTGGACTATTCGCCAGAAGGACATAACGACGGAACAGCAACTTATTTTAGAGAGTTTGTAAGAAGTTGGATGTCTAATTGGGTGAAAAATAATCCAAAAGGGGAAAATGAGGAAGGAGAAACAGAATATTTTGATATTTATAGAGATGGATTGCGAATTAATGTAACGATTGATTCAAGAATGCAAAAATATGCAGAGGAAGCCGTAGAGGAACATATGTCAAATCTGCAAAAAGAGTTTGATTTGCAGGAGAAAAGTAATAAAACCTCACCTTTCAGAGATTTAACAAAAGCTGAGTTGGAAAAAATAATCGATCGTAGTATTAAGTCTTCTGCCAGAAGAAAAAAAATGCTGACACAAGGGAAAAGTGAGAAACAAATAAGAAAATCTTTTGATGAAAAAACTGAGATGAAAATCTTCAGTTGGAAGGGTGAAATAGATACCATTATGACTCCAAAAGATTCTATCTTATATTATAAAAAATTCTTACGCTCTGGATTAATGTCTATGGAGCCTCAAACTGGTCATGTAAAAGCTTGGGTAGGCGGTGTTAATTATAAACATTTTCAATATGATCATGTATATCAGGGAGCACGTCAGGTGGGTTCTACATTTAAACCATTTGTATATGCAACGGCAATCGATCAATTAAAATTATCGCCATGCGACACTTTACCTGTATCACAAATTACAATTCCAATCGGTTCTCATGGGGTACTAGAGAATGATTGGACTCCCAAAAACACAAGTTCTGATTATTCTGGATATATGAGCCTTAAAGAAGCATTGGCAAAATCTGTAAATACTATCTCTGCCCGTTTAATGGATAAAATTGGTCCAGAACCAATTGCACAACTTGCTAAAAAAACAGGTGTAAAATCTGATATACTTGCAGTAGCATCGATAGCCTTGGGATCTGTTGATTTAAAATTATCTGAAATGGTTGGTGCCTACAGTACTTTTGCTAATCAAGGAATTTATACCAAACCAGTAATGATCACGAGTATCGAGGATAAAAATGGTGCAATTTTATACCAATTTGTCCCAGAAACACGAGATGTAATAAGTAGAGAAGCTGCATATGTTACAATTAATTTAATGGAAGGTGTAACTCGATCAGGGTCTGGAGTCAGATTAAGAACGGGACCATCTACACGATATTCTATTAAAAATGTGGTAACAGGTCACCCGTATGGATTTGATAACCCTATCGCTGGTAAAACCGGAACAACTCAAAATCAAAGTGATGGATGGTTTATGGGTATTGTACCTAACCTATGTACAGGAGTATGGGTAGGAGGCGATGACAGAGCAACACATTTTAAGGATACAGAATTTGGACAAGGAGCAACTATGGCATTACCTGTTTGGGCTTTGTATATGAAAAAATGTTATGCAGATAAAACATTAAAAGTGTCTAAAGATGCTTTTAAGGAACCAGAAACACTTACCATAGAAGTAGACTGCGAGGCGTATAAAAAGAGAAATGTTAAGGACGAAAATATAGATGACGAGTTTAGTCTTTAGTACTGCTTTTTAAGCTATATAAATTATTCATAAAACTATACCGTTTCAAACGTTGTAATACTATTTTTTTAGTACTTTTAGTTTGCTAAAATTAGAACATTATGATTCGTAAAACGGTACCCAATGTTACCGAAGCTCTGTCAGGGGTAAAAGACAACATGACCCTTATGTTAGGAGGGTTTGGTCTATGTGGAATTCCCGAAAATGCAATTGCAGAGTTGGTAAAATTAAATACAACCGGTCTTACCTGTATCTCAAATAATGCCGGAGTCGATGACTTTGGTTTAGGTTTGTTACTTCAAAAAAAACAGATTACTAAAATGGTCTCTTCTTATGTAGGGGAGAACGATGAGTTCGAACGTCAAATGCTTAGCGGTGAATTAGACGTAGAGTTAATCCCGCAGGGAACATTGGCAGAACGTTGTAGAGCGGCCCAAGGAGGCTTCCCTGCTTTTTATACGCCTGCAGGTTATGGTACCGAAGTGGCAGAAGGTAAAGAAACCAGAGAGTTTAACGGAAAAATGTATGTTCTTGAACACGCTTTTAAAGCTGATTTTGCCTTTGTAAAAGCCTGGAAAGGTGATGAAGCTGGAAATTTAATTTTTAAAGGAACGGCAAGAAATTTTAACCCGTGTATGTGCGGAGCTGCAAAAATTACAGTTGCAGAGGTAGAAGAACTTGTTCCTGCAGGTACTCTTGATCCCGATCAAGTACATATACCAGGAATATTTGTACAACGAATTTTTCAGGGTGAGCGTTATGAGAAAAGGATAGAACAACGAACAGTGCGTAAAAGAGAATAAAAACACAATACTTAAAACCTTAAAACACACACAAGTCATGGCAGTATTACGATTAGGAGATGAAGCACCAAACTTCATCGCCAAAACAACAGAAGGAGAAATTAATTTTCATAACTGGTTAGGAGATAATTGGGGAGTATTGTTCTCTCACCCTGCAGATTATACACCGGTTTGTACGACAGAATTGGGAACAGTCGCAAAATATACAGATGAATTTAATAAACGCAATGTAAAAGTTGCTGCATTAAGTGTTGATGATATCGATTCTCATCATGGTTGGATTAAGGATATTAACGAAACACAAAATACAACAGTTAACTTTCCAATAATTGCGGATGAAGACAGAAAAGTATCAGAATTGTATGATATGATTCACCCTAATGCAGATAGCCAATTAACAGTACGATCTGTTTTTGTGATTGGACCGGATAAGAAAATAAAGCTTACCATTACCTATCCTGCATCTACGGGCAGAAATTTTGATGAATTATTACGTGTTATCGATTCATTACAATTAACAGCATATCATAAGGTTGCAACACCTGCAAATTGGAATCAAGGAGAGGATTGTGTTATTGTTCCTTCTGTCACTAATGAAGAAATACCTGCGATGTTCCCAAAAGGGCATAAAGAGATCAAACCTTATCTAAGAATGACTCCACAACCTAATTTGAATTAAACTTAAATTAATTAGAACATTAGTATGCTTGATAAAAACGGGATTGCAAAGCGTATTGCAAAAGAACTACAAGACGGCTATTTTGTTAATCTGGGTATTGGAATACCCACTTTGGTAGCTAATTACATACCAGAAGGTATCGAGGTAGAGTTTCAAAGTGAAAATGGCGTTTTAGGAATGGGGCCATTTCCTTTTCAAGGTGAAGAAGATCCCGATATTATTAACGCCGGTAAACAAACTATAACTACAATGCCTGGTGCTTCATTTTTTGATTCTGCAACAAGTTTTAATATGATACGTGGGCAACATGTAGACCTAACCATTTTGGGCGCAATGGAAGTTTCTGAAGATGGAGATATTGCAAACTGGAAAATTCCTGGGAAAATGGTTAAAGGAATGGGAGGAGCAATGGATTTGGTTGCGAGTGCAGAGAATATTATTGTAGCAATGATGCATACAAACAAAGCTGGAGCTTCTAAACTGCTGAAAAATTGCTCGTTACCGCTTACTGGAGTGAACTGTGTGAAAAAAGTAGTAACTAACCTGGCACTCCTAGAAATTACAGAAAAAGGATTCAAGCTTTTGGAAAGAGCTCCTGGTGTTAGTGTAGATGATATAAGAAATGCTACAGAGGGAAATCTTATAGTAGAGGGAGATATCCCTGAAATGAAATTTGATTAACGTGATGGTCTAATTCTGCAAATAAGACTACGAATAATAAATTAACCTGAACGAATAATAAATAGACAAATTTGTCGTTACTTAAAAACAAGTATCTACATTATCACTTTTGAAAGAAAAATACTACACTTTCAAGTGACTTCCTATTACCTTAAACCTTTACTTTAACCCAGAAAACCAAGCTAAACAAAACAAAATGTTAAAATTTTGTGTATTTTATCGATTTATCATGTATTTAAACGTTGATATTGAAAATTATTTGCATATTGCTATCCCCTTAGAAAACAACACCCCCTATATTGTTGTTTTTTTAGGATTAAAATAAATTATTAACCCACACAATATTGTCCCTATTATGAAAAAGCGTATGAATCGTCTACAGAAATCAGTTAAGCCAACAATGGAATTGATTTCTAACTGTATGTATTTAGCGAAAAAAGTATTTTTGTTGATGTGATTTTTTTGTTGTTAATCAATCGCAACGTCCCCAAGTCGCGATGAATGAAACCTGTTAGACTTATGAGCTTAACAGGTTTTTTTATTTACCTTTAGGAATGGCTCGTATTAATTTTTGTGTATATGCTTTCTTTGGGCTTTGGTAGATAATGTCTGCGTCTCCTTGTTCTTCTATTTTACCATTATTCATGACTAATAATTGATCTGCCATATATTTTACTACAGAAAGATCATGGGATATGAAAATATAAGTAAAGCCAAATTTTTCTTTTAATTCATTTAATAAATTCAAAACCTGTGCTTGAACAGATATATCCAGTGCGCTCACAGATTCATCACATATGATTAATCTAGGTCGCAGAGCAATGGTTCTTGCAATGCCTATTCGCTGTCTTTGGCCTCCACTAAATTCATGTGGATATCTATTAAAATATTCTTCTCCCAAACCAACACGTTCTAATAATTCAATGGTTTTTTCCTTTCTTTCTGTATTGTTATCATATAACCCATGAGCTTGCATGGGTTCCATGATTGCTCTGCCAACAGTCAATCTTGGATTTAGAGAGGCAAAAGGATCCTGAAATATTAACTGAATTTCTTTTCTTAGATTTCTGATCTCTGAGAGCGGTAATTGGGTGATATCTGTTCCTTTGTATAAAATTTGACCTCTGGTCGCTTTATCTAATTGTAAAATAGTATTTCCCAGGGTAGATTTACCGCACCCCGATTCACCAACAAGACCCAAGGTTTCACCTTCATATAATTTAAAACTTACGTCATCAACGGCTTTGAGCTCTTTTTTGTCGAATAACCCTACTTTAGAAAAGTAAACTTTTTCTACATTGATAACTTCTAATAAAGGAGGTTTACTATATAAGTCCTTATGATGTTGTTCTCGCTGTTCTTTGGTAATTACTTCTTTACTTTGATTGGTATCATTTAGAAAGTCAGATATCGTGGGCAGTTTTTTGAGTCTTACATCAAGGGTAGGTCTAGCATTGATTAATGCCTTTGTATACTCTTGTTTTGGGTTATGAAATATGTCATTAGATGATCCGTATTCAACCATTTTTCCCTGATATATTACAAGGACATTGTCTGCGATTTCTGAAACTAATGATAAATCATGAGAAATAAATAATATACTCATTTTATATTCCTCCTGAAGATTTTTTAGCAAGCCAATAATCTCTTTTTGCACAGTAACATCTAGTGCCGTGGTTGGCTCATCTGCAATAAGTAGCTTTGGTTTACAAGCTATTGCCATGGCAATCATAATGCGCTGTTTTTGTCCACCACTTAATTGATGTGGGTATGAGCTATATGCCCGTTGGGGGTCTGGAAGTTTTACTTTTTCGAACAAAGAAAGCACTTCTTCTTTAGCTTCTTTGTTAGATAATGTGGTATGCTGAAGAAGGATTTCTATAACTTGCTTTCCGCATTTCATAGATGGATTCAAAGAACTCATGGGTTCTTGAAAAATCATTGCAATTTCGTTACCGCGAATAGCACGATATTCTTTTTCGTTAAGCTGTAATAATGATATGCCTTTATAAGTTATATTTCCTTTTGAAATTTTGGCAATTTTATTAGGTAATAGCCCTAAAATAGCCAGAGATGCTACAGATTTACCACTTCCAGACTCACCAACAACCCCTAGTATTTCATTTTCATGAAGATCAAAAGAAATATCGTGTAACACCCTATTTTCTTTTTTTTCTGCAAAAAAAGAAACACACAGATTTTGTACAGAAAGTAATATCGTATTGTCCATAAAGTAAAGCTAGGTAAATTTAGTAAATTCAGTACAGTGAGAGATTTCTTTTTACAACTATTTTGGTGTGATATTTGCTATATTTACGTATCAAAATAAATTATGAGGTTATCAAAACTTTCTCTTCGTACTAGGATCTTTATTTCTATGACCTTATTGGTGTTGTTAGCTTCTATATTAATTGCAGCGGTTACCATTTATCAATATAGAGAAGAAGCAGAGGAATATCATCAGGAAAGATTAGAGAGAAAAGAAGAACGTATTCAAATTGCAATCGATAATGTGCTAAAAAGCACAACATATCCTGTAAATGAAGAAAACGTAACTTTAATTTTTAGAGAAAGAGCGCGGATATATCAAATATCACAAGAGCATTCATTGCCGATCAATATCTATAACTTATCGGGCGAGCTATTAATTAAATCCGAAGATGATTTCGTTGAAAATACTATTGATAGGAAATTAAATCCTGTCATTATTGATACGCTAACCTCATTATATGACAAGAGATATTTGGTAAAGTCTGAAAAAAATGATGAAAAATTCTTATCGTCCTATACCTATATTTCAGATAGTAGAGCCAAACCTTTAGCCATACTTAATCTTCCTTACTTAGAGGATGATGATCTAATTACACGGGAGTTGTTAGAATTTCTTCGACGCCTTGGTCAAGTATATCTACTCATGTTGTTAGTCGCTGTTGCTCTGGCTTATTTCTTATCAAAATATATTATTAGGTCATTAAGAACAATTTCAGAGACCATCGATCAAACCCGATTAGAAAAAAGAAATAAGCGTATAGCAATTGATGATGCAAGTCAGGAAATCTATTCATTGGTAAATGCGTATAATAGTATGATCGATGAATTGGAGCAAAGTGCTGCGATGTTGGCAAAAAATGAACGGGAAGCGGCTTGGAGAGAAATGGCAAAACAAGTGGCTCATGAGATCAAAAATCCATTAACACCAATGCGTCTTACGGTACAGAGTTTTCAAAGAAAATTTGACCCAGAAGATCCTAACGTACATCAAAAAGTACAAGAATATAGTGATACTTTGATTCAACAAATTGATATTATGAGTTCTATTGCCTCTGCATTCTCAAATTTTGCCCAGATGCCGGCTCAAAAAAGTGAGACATTAGATGTAGTAAAGATTGTGGGGTTAGCATTGGATATTTTTAATGAAGATTATATCATTTTCCCTTCAGAGGATCATGAGATCATAGCAAAATTTGATAGGACGCAGCTTATACGAGTTGTTACTAATTTGGTAAAAAATGGAATTCAGGCTATTCCAGAAGATCGTGCACCTAAGATAATAGTTAATGTCTTTACAGAACAAAATAATGTTGTTATAACCGTTGCAGATAACGGGGTGGGGATGAGTGAAGAAAATAAAAAGATGATTTTTGAACCCAAGTTTACGACCAAAACCAGTGGGATGGGACTTGGATTAGGAATGGTGAAAAATATTGTTGAAACCTATAATGGAAGTATTACCTTTACCTCTCTGGAAGGAAAAGGAACTGTTTTTACTGTTAGGTTTCCGAAAGAGTAGTTTTTACAGTACTTAAAAGCATCTTCTCTCATGAAAGAATACAAACTAGAATCGTTGATTTATTATTCAAAATTAACTTTGGATAAAGAACATCTCTTAAAATCCTCTACCAAGGACATTCAAAGTAAATTAGATGGATACTCAAAAGATGGTTGGAGATTGGCATCTACTGATGTAGAAAACTTTGGAATGGGAATGTATTTTTATCTATATTTTGAAAGAGATTTGAATTCTAAATAATACATAAATAAACAACAATATATAATGTATAATAATATCATCACTTCACAAAAAAATGGTGTCACCACGATTACCATTAATCGCCCTTCAAAATTAAATGCACTTAATAAAGAAACAATACAAGAGTTACATGCCGCTTTTAGAGTTGCAGATCTAGATGCCGAAACCAAAGTAATTATTATTACTGGTAGCGGAGAAAAAGCATTTGTCGCTGGAGCAGATATAAGCGAGTTTGCTGACTTCTCTGTTTCTGAAGGAGGTAAGCTAGCTGCAAAAGGACAGGAGTTGTTGTTTGACTTTGTAGCGAATCTTTCAACACCGGTTATTGCAGCGGTAAATGGTTTTGCTTTAGGCGGTGGATTAGAGCTGGCAATGGCCGCTCATTTTAGGATTGCTAGTGATAATGCAAAAATGGGATTACCAGAAGTTTCACTTGGGGTTATTCCTGGTTATGGGGGAACTCAACGCTTACCGCAGTTAATAGGTAAAGGAAGAGCTATGGAAATGATAATGACTGCAGGAATGATTGACGCCAATCAAGCATTGCAATATGGATTGGTAAACTATGTAACTCCTCAGGAAGAACTGGTGCCACTTGCAGAAAAAATTGCGGGAAAAATCATGAGAAATTCCTCTGTTGCCATAAGTGCGGCGATTACATCCGTAAATGCAGCATATGAGGATGGGGTAAATGGATTTAAAACAGAGATCGAACAGTTTGGAAACTGCTTTGGAACCGAAGATTTTAAGGAAGGTACTTCTGCATTTTTAGAAAAACGCAAAGCCGATTTTCCAGGAAAATAAAAAAGTTAGAAATAAATTACAGACCTCGTAGTTTTTTAAAACTGCGAGGTTTCGTATTTTTATATAAATACTCTTAAACCTGAAACCAATGAAAGCACTGTATAAAAACCCTATTGCAATCATCCTTATTATCATTGCTATAGCGGCTTTTGTCTATTTTGAAGAACAATTGCCGCCTATAGACCTATCACATTTAACTCCTGGTAATGTAATAGCAATGCTTGGTTATATATCGATAGTGATGCTTATTGTAGAACAGTTTATAGAGATTTTTATAGATGATCCTAACGAAAAAGTTAAAATTAAGTGCAAAGATCGTCTTGCCGAAATTGAAGATTATATAGAGGATGTAAGTATTACTGCCGATCCAGAATCTATAGAAAACGATGATACGATGAATAAGATGATGAAGGAAAAAGATGAACTGGAAGAATTTTTGGTAACTCGTGGATTAAAAAGACAACGCAGAACAACTATGATTGCTTTTGTTATTGGGTTAATTCTTTCCTTCTCGGGATTACGTCTTATGTCTGGAATTATATTTAGTGAATCTACAGAGGAACTGTCAATAATACAAGCTACTATTATTCAGTCTATAGACATTATTCTTACTGCTGGAATTATTGCTGGAGGTAGTGGTAGAATGCACCGTCTTATAAAGACAATAAAAGAAACAGTCCAGCCAGAGGAATAATACTATTTGTAAAAATTCATAGTGTCAATATACTCCCAGACTTCTTTGGTAAGTAATGGTCTTATGTTTTTATCTTTTGCAATACTTTCTCGAATAAAAGTAGAAGAAATCTCCATAATAGGGGCGTCAACTTTATGGATCTTTGGATGATCACTAAACTGTGCCTCTACATTTCCTTTTGCAATACGCGGATATACATAGAGGTCATGGTTTTCTAGGATGACTTCATAGTTTTTCCACTTATGGAAACTCTTTAAGTTGTCTTCTCCCATGATAAGGTTGAACTGATCATCTGGGTATTTTTCTTGAAGATGAGCAAGAGTGTACACCGTATAATTAGGCTGAGGCAATTTAAACTCTACATCACTAGGTTTTATCTTTGGGTAAGATTCTGTTGCTCGATATACCATTTCGAATCTATGATGATTATCTAACAAAGAGCTTTTCTTTTTGAATGGATTGTGAGGGGTAACTACCATCCATATTTCGTCTAAATCAGAGAACTCTGCCATATGATTGGCAATTGCCAAATGACCAACATGAATTGGGTTGAATGTTCCAAAATATAATCCGATTCTTTTCATGAAAACTATGTTTTCATTCTCATGAATATGAGAATTTACTTAAACTTAAAAATTACCCTAATAAAAACTTTTTTACTAACTGATATACCTCGGCCCGGGCCTTTTCAAGATCGTCATTGGTGACGATTGCATCAAATTGTGGTGCAGTTGCCATTTCTGTAGAAGCCTTGGCTACACGCATATTTATTTTATCTTCAGATTCGGTTTTACGTTTTTTGAGCCTAATTTTAAGCTCTTCTATGCTTGGAGGCTTTACAAATATAGCCAATGTGCGATCTGGATAGATTCTTTTAATGTCTAAACCACCAACAACATCAATATCAAAAATTACATGCTTGCCATTATCCCAAAGTCGCTGAACTTCAGTTTTAAGAGTTCCATAAAAATTATCGCGATACACTTCTTCCCATTCAAGAAATTCATCTGCCTTGATCTTATCTTTAAATTCTCGTAATGATAAAAAATAATAGTCTTTTCCATGAATTTCAGCTCCACGTGGTTCTCGTGATGCCGCAGAAATAGAGAAGCCAAGATTTAGCTCTTCTTTATTTAATAGATGTTTAACCAAGGTCGTTTTTCCACTACCTGATGGCGCCGAAAGTACAATAAGTTTCCCTTGACTCATTTACAAAACGTTTAGTAATTGTTCTTTGATTTTTTCGAGTTCATCTTTCATCTGTACAACCAATTGTTGCATAGGGGCATAGTTGGATTTGCTACCAATGGTATTAATTTCACGACCTATTTCCTGAGTAATAAACCCAAGTTTTTTACCGTTTGACTCTTCAGTATTTAGAGATGAGGTAAAATATTCTAAATGATTAGCAAGTCGTACTTTTTCCTCGGTTATGTCAAATTTTTCAAGATAGTATATCAACTCTTGTTCAAAACGATTTTGGTCTACTTCTTCTTTAAGATCAGAAACAGCCTTGTGTAACCTTTCTCTAACACCTTCTATACGCTCTGGATCCATTGTAATTACTTTATCTAGTAATTCACCTATGTTTTTAACCCGAAAAACAAAATCCTTTTCTAGGGCTTTTCCTTCATCAATTCTATAATCTTCTATGGCGCCCAGCGCTTCATTAAGTGAGTTTTCTATTGCCTTAAACTCTTCTTCATTAATTTCTTCACGAATAGTTTTTAAAGCATCTGGCATGCGAACCGCCATTTTCAAAAACTCAGTAGTTTCTCCTGAATTATTAATAGCTTCTAACTGCTTTATATAATCTTTAACTACGGCCTCATTAATTTTAGTCGATGTTTCTTCTGCAGTGATTTCTACATATAGTCCAAAATCTACCTTTCCTCTTACCAAAGATTTTGCAATAGTATTACGCATCTTCAATTCTTTTTCACGGTATTGAGAAGGGATTCTGGCATTTAGATCTAAGCTCTTGCTATTAAGAGACTTGACCTCGATGGTGATTTTTTTCGTAGGTAGCTGTAGGATAGACTTCCCGAAGCCTGTCATGGATTTGATCATAGAATTGTGATAAAAGTTGCACGAAGATACAAACTAATTGTGAAGTAAGAAGTACGAGTTACAAAGTGTGAATTATTTAGGATGATGAAATGTCTTTAATCATCGTGATCTTGTCAATATATTTTTCGTTTTCAAGGAAAAAATTAGCAATATGCCCAGATTCCTGAAACCCCATTTTTTTGTACAAAGCAATTCCGGCCTTATTGGTTGCATATACTTCTAACCATAAGGTTTTTAGAACCTCATTTTCTCGAGACCAATTCAATACATTCTGAATTAAAAAAGTGCCAACTCCTTGGTTTTGCCATTCTGTATGAATTCCCATTCCGATAACGGCAGTATGTAGCATCTTCTTACGCCAACTGCCGGTTAGATCTATATTTCCAACAATATTTCCATCACTTTCTGCAATCAATAAAATGCTATTGGCTTGTTTTTGATATCGTTTGATTAATTGATATTCTTCTGTGGTATTATTTGAGTACTCGTAGTCAAATAACGGGATTGTATCTGTGTTTTTAAGGTACTGGTGTTTAAGCTTTAGCAGTTGTTCTGCATCTTCTGGTGAAGCTTCCCTAATCAACAATTTTTGATCTGACTTTGTTTGATATGTTTTTGGAATGAAGTTCAACTGTACTATGTATTAGGGTTTTTATCTCTAATTCTCTTATAGAATTTGATACCCAACATTAATAATACAGAAAGTAATACGATACCAATGACTCCATAAATCCAATTTACAGCATCCCGAACGACGACTAGAAAAATAACCGAAAACAAAATTATGGTAGAGCCCTCATTCCACATTCGCATTTGATTAGAGGACCATTTTATAACATCATTTTGAAGCTGTTTGTAAATCTGATTGCATTTTAAATGGTAGGCTATAAGTAAAATAACAAAGCCTAGTTTTACATGCATCCATGGTTGTTGTAACCAGGCAGGCATTAGAACTAATAACCAAATTGCAAACAACGTTGCCAGTATAGCAGAGGGCCAGGTAATGATAAACCACAGACGTTTTGCCATTAATTTAAGTTGTTCACCTAATATCTCCTTATCTGGTGAAGGTTTTTGAAATGCTTCAATTTGGTATACAAACAATCTTGGAATATAAAATAACCCTGCAAACCATGTAATTACAAAGATGAGGTGCAGGGATTTTATATAGTTATAGTATTCTAGCATGTATTACTCTACAAAAAGATAATTAAGTTGCAAGGTATTGAACTCTGCATTAAAACTTTTAATTTCTTCTGAAATTAATTTATCAAAAACGCTCAGTTGATCTTCGATTTGTTTAACAAGCTCATTTTTTACCGCAATATCTTGCTCTGTAGGACCAAAATCCCCCATTCCTACCAAAGAATTAAGATGCCCAAGTTTGTTAGTTAATTTAATAGGAAAATTTAAAGGATCCTGATTACTTTTATTCTTTGTTTGGTATAATGCTTTTTCAATATCACCAAATTGTTTCTGTAAATCGGTAGCCTTTTTTACCAAATCTTTGGTTTTTTCATTGTCTTTATATTGTGTTGAAAATGATTTAAGTTGCGTATTAACCTTTCTTATTTTCTTAATCGACTTATGCGCTTTATCTACGGTTTGATTGATGCTGGTTATAAAATCATATTGATCTTGCATCTGTTGCAACGTAGCTTCTGCTCGTGGATCAGCTACAATGGTAAAAGGTTGTTTGGCTACTTCTTTTCCATTTACATTTAGGCTTACTTTATAGTTTCCGGGAACTGCTTTTGGACCATCTAGATTGGCCCACCAAAGAATCATACCGTCTAATTTTTCTGCTCCGTCACCTCTCATATTCCAGTTAAACTGGTTAGTTCCTTTTTCTTCAATTTTTAATTGATCTTTTTTCTCCTTTGTTTGGTTATTGAACGACTTAATGGTATCATTTTTTGTATTGAAGTAGGTGAGTGAAATTGTATCCTTTTCTTTATCAAAATCCTTGAGATAGAAATATGTCATAACTCCAGAAGGATGATTGGTACCTTCGGTTTTAGAATCTTTAATACTTCCTCCTCGCATGCGATAGGTTTGCTTAGGTTGGTACAACACATGATTCTGGTTTTTCAGAGTATTGTTTAGCTGATGTAAAACTGTCAAATCATCAATAATCCAAAGGCTTCTTCCTTGTGTGGCTACGATAAGGTTATTTTCTTTAATCGTTAAATCAGTTATAGGCACAATTGGTAAATTTAACTGAAACGACTGCCAGCTTTTCCCATCATCAAAAGAAATGTACATTCCTGTTTCTGTACCTGCATACAATAATCCTTTTCGTTTAGGATCTTCACGAAGCACTCTGGTAAAGTGTTCTGGTTGTATGCCTGTGGTGATTTTTGTCCATGATTTCCCATAATCTGTGGTTTTATAAAGATAAGGAGCAAAATCACCAGATTTATATTTGGTTCCGGCTATATAGCAAGTTCCTTCATTAAACGCACTAGGTTCTATGCTATTAATCATCATCCATTCTGGCATTCCTTTAGGTGTAACATTTTCCCAAGATGATCCACCATCTTTACTTACATGTACCAATCCATCATCACTTCCTACCCATAGCAGACCTTCTTTTATAGGGCTCTCTGCTGCTGCAAAAATGGTACAGTAATATTCTACAGATGTATTGTCCTGGGTAATTGGTCCTCCAGAAGATTTTAATTTAGCAGGATCATTTCTTGTGAGATCATTACTAATTACTTTCCAGCTTTGACCTTCATTTTCGGTTACATGAACATGATTTGAGAAGGTATACAATCTATTTGGATTGTGCCTAGAGAACATAATAGGAAAATTCCACTGAAAACGGTATTTCATATCCTCTGCACCATGCCCCATGGGATTATCAGGCCATACGCTAATGGATCTAATCGTTTCTGTTTTATGATTTACACGTGTTAAAAAGCCATCATAACTACCACCATAAACAATATCATTATTTTTAGGATCCACAGCAATATGAGCAGATTCTCCACCGGCAGTACGTTCCCAATCATCTTCAGAGATAGACCAACCTGTACTTCTGTGATTGATTCGAATAGTAGAATTGTCCTGTTGCGCAACATAAATTCTATATGGGAAACTATTATCTGTTGTCACCCTATAAAATTGTGATGTAGGTTGATTATGATAGGTACTCCAAGTTTCGCCGCCGTCATAAGTTATTTGTGCACCACCGTCATCACCAATAATCATGCGTTTTGGGTTTTCTGGAGCTATCCATAGATCATGATGATCCCCGTGCGGAGCTCTAAAACTACTAAAGTTCTTTCCACCATCCTTACTTTTATGATAGGATACATTTACTACATAAACTATATCCTTATCTTTTGGATCTGCGTAAATACGAGAGTAATACCATGCACGTTGGCGTAAACTTCTTGAGCTATTTAATTGGTTCCATGTTTCGCCTCCATCATCACTACGATAGACTCCTCCTTTTTCTTTGTTTTCTACAATGGCCCATACACGTTCGCTATCTACTGGAGATACCGTTACTCCCATAATACCCAATGTATCTTTTGCAAATCCCTTGTTTTTAGAAATTTCGCTCCATGTTTTTCCACTATCGGTACTTTTCCAAAGAGCAGAACCATCGCCTCCAGAACTTAAACTGTATGGGGTTCTTCTTGCATTCCAGGTAGAAGCGTATAGAATCCTTGGATTATTTGGATCTAATGTCAAATCAACGGCTCCTGCATCTTGATTTGCGAAAAGAACTTTACTCCATGTTTTTCCGCCATCGGTACTTTTAAAAACCCCACGATTTTGAGTAGGCTTATAGATGTTACCAAGTACGGCAGCATACACAATATCTGGATTTGTAGGGTGTATTGATATTCTTGGGATATGTCTACTTTTGGGAAGTCCTGATTGCACCCAAGTTTTTCCTGCATCAACACTTTTCCAAACTCCGTATCCAGAAGAGACATTACCTCTTAGGGTTTTTTCACCACCACCCACATAGATAACATTAGGATCACTTTTGGAAACTGAAATAGAGCCAATTGAGCCTCCAAAAAATCCGTCTGAAATATTCTCCCATGTACGACCACCATCAGTAGTTTTCCAAACTCCACCACCAGTAGCTCCAAAATAGAATAGGTTTGGTTTTTCAGGAACTCCAGTTACAGCAGCGCTACGGCCACCACGAAATGGGCCTATGAGCCTGTACTCTAGAGCGTCATAAAGCTCTTGATTGTAACTCTGAGAATTGCTTGTAAAGATACTTCCGAAAGCGAAAAAGAGTATATAGATTACTCTGGTAAATTGTGAGTGCATGTGTGTTGAGTTTTAAATTGAAAACTATAGCACTTGGTTAAATTGTTAAATGAAATAGATTTGAAGGCATACGAAAGTCTGCAATTAAAAATTATCCAGAAAGATTTTCACGTAATTTTAACCTAGATTACTATATTTTAAACTTATGCAACATGAGGTTTTAATTTCATTCGTACTTCTCTGTTCAAGAAATACCCCGTAACAATTGTTGCCAGAACATCTGCGATAGGAAAAGAGATCCAAACCCCAAGTTCACCATAAAATTTAGGCA
Organism: uncultured Aquimarina sp.; assembly: GCA_947500545.1. Lineage (GTDB taxonomy): Bacteria > Bacteroidota > Bacteroidia > Flavobacteriales > Flavobacteriaceae > Aquimarina. The sequence goes on from CANMSO010000003.1 coordinate 502,380, forward strand.
AAATCAAAATTAAAGGAATAAAAAAGAATCCCTGTCTGGAGAGTGTAAGGAGTAGTGCTGGAATAGCTTTTCCCGCTGCCTGAAAATAAGCTGCGCCAATAAGCTGAAGTGCAATAATGGGTGTAGCAGCAAATACCCAGCGCATGGGTGCTGCAGTATGAGAAAGTACAAATTGATTTAATGCTAATTCTTTTGGACTTAGACTGGGATTGTCACTTAAAAACAAAGAGGTAATTTCTACCGGAAAAACCATTAACCCAACAAAAACTAAGGTTGCCACAACCGCGGCATATGTGATTGCAGTATTGATTGATTCTCTAACCCGAGCATATTGTTGAGCGCCATAATTATATCCTGCAATAGGCAAAAATCCTTGGGTCACCCCAAAAACTGGAAATAAAGCGAACATAAGCATTCGACCAATAATTGCATATACTGCAACTAAACCTTCCTGTCCTAAATCGAATAGAATGTTATTCATTAATAAATAAGTAATGCTTACAACAGCTTGTCTGGCCATGGTAACGCCACCAAGGGATGCAATTTCAGAAACAATTTTTTTTTGAAGTGCCAAATGTCGAAATCTGATCTTCAGTTCAGAATTTTTCGAAGAGAAAAACCAAAAAACATATAGAAAACAGGCAAGGTAAGAACCTGTTGTTGCCCAAGCTGCACCATGCATTCCCATATCCATTACATAAATAAAAAGATAATCCATTAGTAGATTACCAATAGTTGGGATAATCATAGCTATCATGGCGAATTTAGGTTTCCCTTCGGCTCTTATAACTGTATTTCCCATCATGGCAAAACCAAGAATAGGCACCCCGTATAATATGATTGTATAATAGATTTTTGCCGGCTCGAATATATCGCCCTTACCTCCAAATTTTGGGATAATATCGTCTACAAAGATTAATCCCAGAACCACTAGGGGTATCATGACTAATAACCCCATAGAAACCTGATTACCAAATGTTTGCAGGGCTTTTTCCTTGTTTTCAGCACCTAAAGCTCGTGAAATAATACTAGAGCCTCCCACACCAATAGACATCCCCAAAGCTCCTATAAAAAAAGATACAGGTAGGACTACGTTAATGGAGGCAAATGCAATCGAACCGATCCAATTACCTACAAAAATAGAGTCTACAAGAATATTGAGGGACATCACTAATATCCCAATCGAAGCTGGTAATGCTTGTTTGATTAGTAATTTCCCAATAGGTTCTGTTCCTAAGGCTTCAGAAGAGACTTTTGCCATTATGCAATTGGGGTTTTAAGAGAAGCCCATTCATTTACCCAATTGGCTAGCACATCTGCCCAATCATCGCGATCATTAAGACATGGTATTGTTGTAAATTCTTTTCCGCCTACTTCGTGAAATATTTCTTTTCCTTCCATGGCAATCTCTTCCAGGGTTTCAAGACAATCAGATACAAAAGCCGGAGTAACAATTGCCATTTTTTTGATGCCTTCTTTACCCATTCGCTCGATAGTGCGATCCGTATAGGGTTGTAACCAGGGGTCAAAACCTAAACGAGATTGAAAAGAAGTAGAGTAAGTTCCGTTTTTAAGGCCTAATTTTTTAGCTACTTGTACTGTTGTCATTTCACATTGATGACGATAGCAGAATTCATGTTGCTCAGATCCTTTTTTAAAACAACATTTACCATCCATCTTGCAGTTTCCATTAGTAATGTCACTCTTCCTGATATGTCTCTCGGGCACTCCGTGATACGAAAAAAGTAAATGTTCGTAATCTAAATTTTTTAAACTTTCAGAAATGCTCTTGGTAAGTACATCAATGTATTCTGACTTATTATAAAATGCTGGGATATGAGTAATTTTCATATCGGGAAAATGCTCCTTACGTAATTCTTCGGCTAGAACCAAAATGGTTTCTGTCGTCGCCATTGCAAATTGAGGGTACAGAGGAACAAGCATTACCTCAGACACACCTTTTTCATGTAGTTCTTGTAATCCTTTTTTGATATTCATAGATCCGTATCGCATAGCTAATCCAACAGGAATTGAAGTGCGATTGGAAACTTTTTTTTGTAATCTTTCGGACAAAACGATTAAAGGAGAACCTTCTTCCCACCATATTTTTTTGTAAGCGGCTGCAGATTTCTTAGGTCTGGTATTTAAGATAATCCCTTTTACCAAAAGTGTTCGTGCCCATAACGGAACATCAATAACTCTGGGGTCCATTAAAAACTCACCAAGATATTTCTTTACATCTTTTGGATCAGTACTATCTGGTGATCCGAGGTTTACCAGGAGAACTCCTTTACTCATAATTTTTCTTTTTGCGCAAAGCAAAAATACAAACTATATAGGGTAATGATCATAAAAACTATAAGAGTTTTTTATGCAAGAATTTGTAAATATTACTACTAAAGGAAGAATACAATTTTTTAAAGGTCAAACAGAACTTATGAATACGTTAAATTCTGATAAACTGAAAGTTGGGTAGTTTTATTTTAGTATTTTTAGATATTGAAAAAAGCAAAGATGAACCCGACTCAATTAAAGTATATATTTTAATTGTCGAAGGTTGCATGTGACCGTTAACAAACAATATTAAACACATGAAACGTATAATTGTTGATGTGGAAGATGAAAAACTTCCCATGGTATTAGAGCTGCTTGATAAGCTCGAGTTTGTATCTGTTATAGATGATACCTCTGAAGAAAATAGAGGGATGTATGATTCTATAGTATCTCTTCAAAAAGGAATAGGGATTCCTGGAGTAGATGCTTGATCAACGAATCTTTAACTCAGACTCATTACATATTTTTTTGGAGTAGTGCCAAATTTCTTTTTAAATGCGGCAATGAAATGGCTTGCCGTACTGTAGCCTACTTTAAGACCTACTTCATTTACATTATGACTTCCCGTAGCAAGTAGCTGTCTGGCCACTTCCATTTTGTAATCAAACAAAAATGCATAAACGGGTTCACCATAGATTTGTTTAAAACCGTCTTTGAGTTTTTTTAGCGATAACCCAATTTCTTTGGATAATTCTTGTAGAGTAGGAGGTTCTGCCATTCTAGCAATGATAATTTCTTTGGCCTTTCTGATTTTTAAAACATTTTCTTCATCTACCAAAAAGGGACATTGCTCAATATTAGCATCCTCTGGTCTGTTAAAATAAAGACTTAATAGTTCATATGCCTTTCCTTTAAAGTATAATAGTTTAATAGATGGGTGCAAACTATAATTCATGATTTGATTCAAGACCACCGCCATAGAAGGTGAAATGATTGCATCTGTATAATATTTCTTATCTCGATTTCCTTCACCAAGGAAAGGAATATAATCTGCTTCTTTGGAAAATAAAGAATGGAATTTTTTTATAGATATAAGGATGGTAATTAACCAGGAATCTTTTTCCATTTCAAGATTCATAGGGAGATCTCGCTGTGGGTTATAGAGTAACAATGAGTTTTCGTCTGCAAGGTTTATTGAATAGCTCCCATTATTAAAACTGAAGGCAACTGCCCCTTTTATACAAAAGTGAAATTGAATAAATTTACTATCTATTTCTCGTATAACTCTTTGATTTTCATCTGTTTCATTTTGAAATTTCAAAATGCAAAAACCATCTTCAATTTGGGTTTCTTCCAAAATCCCCCGAGCGTTATTTTTTAATTCAATTTCCATAATCACAAAACATTTTAATTTAGAACTAATCTAAACTATCGCTAAAAGTTTTAAATTTATATCGCAAAAATAAGGGTTTTACGTGGTTTTAAGGTAAAAAACTGTCGAGAATACCATTTTCCGTTACTTATAGTTCTTCTAGCGTTACTTTATAAGACTTTTGTAAAATACTTTTGCTTGGTAAACGGAATAGAAGATACATGGAGCCCCAATTGCGAGCTAAAGGAAAACATTTTTATGCGATAGGTCTCAGCTATAAAAAAGCTGATGCCGAGATAAGAGGGCATTTTAGCATTAATGATGAGGCTAAGAAAAATATTCTTTTACAAGCCAAAAATGAAGGTATTTCTTCGTTAGTTGTAATTTCAACTTGTAATCGTACCGAGTTATATGGTTTTGCCGAACACCCTTTCCAGTTAATCAAATTACTTTGTGAGCATACACATGGCACAATCGAAGAATTCGAGAAAGTCGCTTATGTACATAAAAACAGCGCAGCCGTTTCACATCTTTTTAAAGTAGGAACAGGATTGGATAGCCAGATTTTGGGTGACTTTGAAATCATTAGTCAAATAAAAATCAGTTTCAAGCAAGCCAAGAAAGAGGATATGATGAATCCTTTTATGGAGCGCTTAGTAAATGCTGTGATACAGGCAAGTAAGCGTATAAAAAATGAAACCGAAATTTCTAGCGGGGCCACATCAGTGAGTTTTGCTGCTGTGCAATATATATTAGCGAGGGTTCCTTATGTTTCTGATAAAAATCTATTGCTTTTTGGTACTGGAAAAATTGGCAGAAATACGTGCGAAAACTTAATAAAACATACCAAGAATGATCACATTGTTCTAATTAATAGAACAAAGACCAAAGCTGAAAAGATTGCTGGAAAGTTTAATCTTGTAGTAAAGGACTATGCCAATATTCAGTCAGAAATTAAACACTCTGATGTACTCATAGTGGCTACAGGTGCCCAAACACCCACAATTTCTAAGGAATTGATCCATTCTGATAAACCATTGTTAATTTTGGATTTATCAATACCTCGTAATGTGTCTACAAATGTTATGGAGTTACCCAATGTGACTTTGGTGCATTTGGATGATTTATCTAAAATGACAGATAAAACATTACAACGTAGAAAAGAACATATTCCGCACGCAGAAGTTATAATTGATGAAATAAAAGCAGAGTTTGATAGTTGGTTAGAAACCAGAAAGTTTGCGCCTACCATAAAAGCGCTTAAAAATAAACTGACTACATTAAAAGAGTTAGAAATCGGACTTCAGCGAAAAAAGATTTCAGATTTTAACGAGGAACAAGCAGATATTATTAGCGATCGTATTATCCAAAAAATCACTAATCACTTTGCAAACCATCTTAAGGATGAAAATACTTCAGCAGACGAGAGTATAGAGCTGATTCAAAAAGTCTTCCAATTACAAAATAAATAGCCTTGACAAAAACAATTCGTATAGGTACCAGAGATAGTGAATTAGCACTTTGGCAAGCTAATACGGTACAAAAACACCTTGAAGATCTTGGTTACACAACAAAATTAGTCCCTGTAAAATCTACAGGAGATATCGTATTGGACAAGCCCCTATATGAATTCGGTATAACCGGAATTTTTACAAAGACATTGGACATTGCAATGTTAAATGGTGATATAGATATAGCAGTACATTCAATGAAAGATGTTCCTACTGCATTACCAAAAGGGATTGTAGAAGCCGCTATCTTAGAACGTGCTAATGTTACCGATATCTTGGTTCACAAAGGATTAGGTTTTCTAGAGAATCAAGGAACCATTGCTACCGGTAGTCTGCGACGACAAGCACAATGGTTACATAAGTTTCCAAAGCATGATGTTGTAGATCTGCGAGGAAATGTAAATACAAGGATGCAGAAGCTAGCAAATAACGATTGGAACGGAGCCATATTTGCTGCAGCGGGACTTGAGCGTATAAACTTGAAGCCTGAGAACTTTATTGACCTGGATTGGATGATTCCTGCACCAGCTCAAGGAGCAATGTTGGTAGTTGCAAAAGAAGATGATACATTTTGTTTAGAAGCCTTGGCAAATCTCAATCATAAAGCATCAGAAATTTGTGTACATGTCGAACGGGAGTTTCTGAGAGAATTGGAAGGAGGATGTACCGCGCCCATAGGAGCATTAGCAAAAATTAAAGAAAATACTATACATTTTACCGGAGCTCTATTTAGTTTGGACGGAACACGTAAAATAGAAATCGCAAAAGAAGTTAAAGTAGGTAATGAACAAGATTTCGGAAAAAAATGTGCACAAGAAATATTGAATAATGGAGGCAATGAATTGATGAAGGAGATAAAAGAAGAAATACAATAGTTTGAATATCTCTACCACAATACTATCTACAAAAAAACTTACAATAGCTCAGAAAGAATTGTTGTTAAATACAGGAATCAGTTTTGTGGAGTACAACGCTATCCAAATTGAATTTTTAGAGAGTATAGTAGAAGCCGATATTCAGAATGCAATTTTCACGAGCAAAAACGCGGTAAGAGCAATTATAAATTCTGGAATGAACATTTCAAATTGTTTTTGCGTAGGTGAGAACACAAAAAGGCTTTTAGAAGAAAACGGGAAAAAAGTTATCGAAACTGCTCAAAATGCATCAAATTTGGCGGAAATTATTATAAAAAACTACAAAGATGACTCTTTTTTGTTTTTTTGCGGAAATTTGAGAAGAAATGAACTCCCAGATCTTCTTAATCAGAATAATATAGAGTTAAAAGAGCAAATAGTATATAAAACGCATCAAAATTTAAAGAAATTTGATCGTTCTTTTGACGGAATACTATTTTTTAGTCCTTCAGGGATTCAAAGTTATGTTGAAGAAAATAAAATGAACGATAGTATAGCTTTTTGCATTGGCAAAACCACAGCTTCTGAGGCTAGAAAGCATACCAAAAATATAATAATTGCAAACAAACCTACTGTCGAGAACGTAATTGTTCAGACGGCCAAGTATTTTAAATAGTAAATAAAAATCCTAAGTAAAGGGATGACAATAAGCATATGGGACAACTAAAAAACGACTTATTTCTAAGAGCTTTAAAAGGAGAAACAGTAGAACGTCCACCGGTATGGATGATGCGCCAGGCTGGAAGATATCTGCCAGAATTTATGGCACTTAAGAAGAAGTACGATTTCTTCACCCGCTGTAGAACTCCAGAATTGGCATCAGAAATCACAGTGCAACCAATAGATATTATTGGTCCGGATGCAGCTATCTTATTCAGTGATATCTTGGTGATCCCACAAGCCATGAATATCGAAGTCGAAATGAAAGACGGGATTGGTCCATGGTTACCTAATCCTATTCGATCCCTAAAAGATGTAGAGCAAGTAATTGTTCCTGATGTTCACGAAGAACTAGGATATGTAATGGAGGCGATTAAGTTAACGAAAGAACGTCTTGATAATCGAGTTCCTCTAATTGGTTTTGCCGGATCACCCTGGACAATCTTGTGTTATGCGGTACAAGGACAAGGATCTAAGAACTTTGATAAAGCCAAAGAGCTTTGTTTCTCACAACCAGAAGCAGCACATCAGTTATTACAAAAAATTACAGATACTACTATTGCCTATCTCAAGGCCAAAGTTGCTGCTGGTGTTAATGCAGTTCAAGTATTTGATAGCTGGGGAGGCATGTTATCACCAGTAGATTATCAAGAATTCTCTTGGAAATACATTCAGCAAATTGTGAATGCACTGAAAGATGAAACCGAAGTGATCGTGTTTGGTAAAGGATGTTGGTTTGCATTACAGGATATGGCAAAATCTGGCGCAGCGGCATTAGGAGTAGATTGGACCTGCTCTGCTCGCAATGCACGCTATCTAACAGGTGGAAATATTACGCTACAGGGTAATTTTGATCCTTCAAGATTATTATCACCTCCTGCCGAAATCAAAAAAATGGTCAAACAAATGATAGATGAGTTTGGTAAGGATAGATATATTGCCAATTTGGGGCATGGTATCTTGCCTAATATTCCTGTTGAAAATGCCCAGGCATTTGTAGATGCAGTAAAAGAATACAAAAACTAAGAATGAGAATTTGGGGAGTCGTAAAAGGGTTCAGTATAAAACAACTATTTCTACTAGCAATAGTAATGCTACAAAGACCTCTTTTTATTATCCCTACAATAAAGGCAACCAAGCAGACGATACTTATTTGTAATTCGCTTTACCCAAAAGAACACCATAAAAATGGAAAAGCGAATGCTTTTAGACATGCATTGTGGAATGTTTTAATTTGTCTAAAAACGCTCAAAATCAGTAAAAATGAGGGAAAATCTATCGTTTGGGCACAAAAAGTGACCGATTTACATGAAAAATTAGCCCCTAATGATCTATTAGAGACTGAAATGGATCTGCACAATAATAAAGCGGGAAGGTTTTTTTTTAGTAGTTTAAAAAATAGTTCAGAAGAAAAAGCTATTGCCTTTTTGAGAGAGAAGACAGAAAATGCTAAAATTGTTATAGATTTTAAATCAATGGCGAATCATGAAAATGATTTGATTTATCTTTCGGAAGATTAAAATTTTGGCAAACCTTGAAACAAAAGCACACAACCGGATACTAATGAGTTAAATCATCAACTCATGCTGGACTCAGTTTCAGTATCAAAAAATATGGCATATGTTCAAAAATATCATTAACGGAATCAAAGCTTATTTTGGGACTTTTAAATTGATCTCAAAACTTGGCTTATGGAAATATTTTGCAATACCTATCCTGATAAGTTTTCTTACTGGGATATCTTTTGTTGCAATGGCTTATTTCTTTTCTGATAATTTAGGAGCGCTTATCGCTAGTGTTTGGGTATGGGAGTGGGGATCAGAAACCTTTGCTACGATAAGCACATTTTTAGGAGGGTTCTTGATTTTGGTAATAGGACTTATATTATATAAACACATTGTGATGGCTTTGTCTGCTCCTTTTATGAGCCCCGTTTCAGAAAAAGTAGAAGCTCATATTTTGGGAGAAACAAGGCATAGTCATCGTAATACATCTTTTGGTCAACAACTTTCCCGGGGCATACGTATTAATATAAGAAACCTACTTAGGGAATTGTTATTTATGATCCCGTTGATAATTTTAAGCTTTATCCCGGTTATTGGGATCATAGCAACCATCTTCATTTTCTTAATTCAAGCATATTATGTCGGTTTTGGTAATATGGATTATACTATGGAGCGACACTTTAATTATAAAGATAGTATCCAATTTGTAAGAAAAAACCGTGGAACGGCTATTGGTAATGGTATTGTGTTTGTATTTATGCTTTTTATACCAATAATTGGATTTATTATCACATTGCCAATTTCTGTAGTAGCGGCTTCCGCAGAAACTGTAAAAATATTAGACGAAAAGAAACTAATAGCGGGAAATAACTCATCGTCACCATCACCAAAAGAAATCAAAGAATAGATGCTCAAAGTTGCGAGTATCAATTAATGTAGTCTATCATGAAAGATAAATTTTATCAGTATATACAAAACCTTCAGGATACAATAACGTCTAGATTAGAAGAGATAGATGGTAAAGCCAAGTTTCAAGAAGATCTTTGGAAACGACCAGAAGGAGGAGGAGGTAGAACACGTGTTATTGAGAACGGAGATGTTTTTGAAAAGGGAGGTGTAAACATCTCTGGAGTTCATGGAGCCTTACCCAAAGCAATGCAAAGCTACTTCAATGTTGGTGAAGTTGATTTTTTTGCTTGCGGCTTGTCATTGGTGCTTCACCCAAAAAATCCAATGGTTCCTACGGTGCATGCCAACTGGCGTTATTTTGAGATGTATGACAAAGAAGGAAACATTGTAGATAGTTGGTTTGGGGGCGGTCAGGATCTAACACCATACTATTTGTTTGATGAAGACGCTAAGCATTTCCATCAGGTTTGTAAGACTGCTTGTGATGAGCATGCCCCTGATTTTTACCCTGCTTATAAAAAGAAATGTGATGAATATTTCTATAATGCGCATCGAGGCGAAGGAAGAGGAGTGGGAGGTTTGTTTTTTGATTATTGCAAAGCAAATGATAAAATGTCTATGAATAATTGGTATGATTTTGTAACCGAAGTGGGAGACAGTTTCTTAGAGGCATATGTACCCATCGTAGAGAGAAGAAAAGGGCTAGTATTTACAGATGATCAAAGAGAATGGCAAGAAATTCGTAGAGGACGATATGTAGAATTTAACCTGGTTCACGATAAAGGAACGTTATTTGGATTAAGAACAAACGGAAGGATAGAAAGTATCCTAATGAGCCTGCCACCCTACGTTCAATGGCGATATAACCACACCCCAAAAACGGGTAGCGAAGAAGAAAAATTAGTTAAAGTGCTTAAAAATCCCGTTGAATGGTGTTAAAGTGATTTTTTTTTATTATCTTGCGGCCAATAGTTTAGCAGTTATACGATTAACACTGAAACATTTAACACAAACGCCCTATGAAAAAATTTCTACTATTGTTTATTGCCATCTTACTTGTAGGATGTAATTTTTCACCCGAGAAAGCCGGGTTTACAAAGTTTTCAAAAAACACCATCGAATTCAAGAACAACACTATTGTTCTTACTAGTGGTTATGTAAAAACAACAACTGAAGAATTCAAAGCTAGAATAGATACATTACAAAATAAGCCTAAATTTAAGACTGTTGCTCTTCAAGAATTGAAAAAAATTGAGGACAAGAAAGTTGATTATGAAATATTTATAGATGAGAAAAACGTCGAGAATTATGTATTCGTTTACGCTTGTGATTTCTATAAATTTGATGAACATAGAGCTGCAAGAGTTGTACAATCTATGAGTGATCAATTAAAGGATGAGTCTACAGCTCAAGAAATGAGATATAAGAGAATCCATGGTCGATTTTTCTTTACTCCAACATCAAAAGTAGTTAAGCTTAAATATCTAAAAGCATATAAAAAAGAAAGAAAGTTTCAAACAGAATATATCGTTGCTTCAAAAGCAGGGGGTATTGGTTTGCTAATAAGTAATCTTGAAGATATTGATTTTGAAAGATCTGTAAAACGTTTGGCTGTAAAATAAGAGCCTCGTTTGTTGATTTTTTCAGATAATTTAAATGCCGTATTTAGACAAAATTAATAAGTCTAAATACGGCATTTTAGTTTTTATTTGGTAGATTATCTTATCCTTAACCATAAAATCTAATAATGAAAGGAGTATTACTGTTTTTAATTTTGATTTTTGTTGCTGGATGTGCCCGAAAAGTTGATCCGACGGTAGAAAGCATTAATACCATATTTGATTCAAAAGATTTTACTTTTGAGTTTATTAAATCTGATGGAGTCAAAGAATCTCTGAGTTTTAGAGGCGATTATTTAGTATATAAAAGTGATAAGCCTATCTATCGTAGAGAAGTTAGTTATGATGAAGTATTGTTGATTAATGATTTTATCCAGAAGATTCTTAATTTACACTCTGATTCGTTGGATCCAGAAACATCATCACATTACATTATCAAGAATACTGCATACAAGGTTGTAATCGTTCCTAATCAGGAGGATTATTATTTTGAAGCGTTGATGAAAACGCTGAAGCTTCCATAAAATTTACTCAAAAATTAGTGAAAAAGAAGTTTCTATATGAGGTACAGAATATACTTTCAGGCTTCCACCGTGTATGTGCATTATCTGCTTAGATAAACTCAGACCAATACCTGTACCATCATTTTTGGTAGTATAAAAAGGAACGAATATTTGGTCCATAATATCTGGTGGGATTCCTGGGCCATTGTCCCTAATGATGATATATTTTTTGTTCTTTTCGGTAATGCCTGAAATAACTTTTAGTTGTGCATTATCAGCGCCTTTTAAAGACTGGATGGCATTCTTTGCAAGGTTAACAAGCACTTGAGTAATTAACTTGTCATCCGCATAGATTTCAAGATTTTCTGCCATATTAATTAGTTCGAATGAAATGCTATCAAACCCTTTTTCCTGGCTTGCAAGCATTTTCACTTTTTCCAATAATTGGTCAACTTTTATTAATGTTTTATCTGGAGTTGGTACATTTAAAAAACTTCGGTATGACTTCACAAAACTCATGAGATCATTTCCTTGGTTTTTAATAACCTCTAATCCCTTAGCGGTATTATAGATTTTATTTTTATCTATTTGTTCTGCCAATACGATACCCTTTTCATCTTTATAATAACTTAAAATAGATTCAGAAATGGAAGTTATTGGAGTTACAGAATTCATGATTTCATGAGTTAAAACGCGAATTAATTTTATCCATGAATCTGTTTCTTTTTTGTCTAACTCATTATTTATATCCTGTATAGTAATTAAGTTCAGCTTTTCATTATTTAATGCAATTTCATTTGATTTAATAGACAATTGAATGGTTTCTCGTTCATTTGTGAGTTTAAAAAGTTGTCGCTCAAAAGGTGTAATATTTTTAAATATCTCGTATAAATTTTTGTCAACTTGCGCTAGTTGTTTAATATGGTTTAGGGGTGTATAATTAAGTAAATTTTCTATTCTGGGATTGGCAAAAAGAATATGTCCTTTCTTATTAAAAGTTAGAATACCTATTTCTGCTTGTTTCAATATTTCCTGATAGTATTGTTCTTGTGCCTGATTTTTTAAATATACTTCCTGAATCTTACTATTAAACGTATTAAGGCTTTGATTCAATTCATTAAATGAGTCTAAATTCCCTTTTTCGGGAAACCGAAGAGTAAAATCTTCGTTCTTAATAGAGTTGAAAAAGAATGCTATTTTTCGGTTACTTTGATTTAAATGTTTGATTAAAAGTGATGTTTGTAAAAAAAACAATAAAAACAGAAGAGCAGATAAGACATATTGTTCCTTAAAAAAACCGAAAGCCATGATTAGTGCGGTCAATGAAAGAATGACTACTCTCATAATTAATTGCACATACAAGTTTTTACTTATCATTATTTGTTTAGTTTCTTCATTTTATTATAAAGAGTCTGTCTTGATATACCAAGTTGGTTTGCAGCAGCGCTATAGTTTCCTTTATGTTGATCAAGAGCCTTGGTAATCATTAAATGCTCCATGTCATCCAACGTTTCTGGTCCAGAGCCAAAGGACAATTCGGCTGTAGTGGTTAACAAAAAATCTGTTGGTTTTAATACATTTCCTTCACTTAAAATAACAGCTCTTTCCATGGTGTGTTGTAACTCTCGAACATTACCCGGCCATTGATAGCTTAGTAACTTTTCTTCGGCAGCATTATTTATTCTTAGAGGTGGTTTGCTGTATTTAGAAGTGAATTTTTTTAGGTAAAAATCTGCCAGTATCAAGATATCGCTTTCTCTTTCACGAAGGGGTGGAACCTCTAAATGAATCGTATTAATTCTATACAATAAATCTTCTCTAAAAATGCCATCTGCGACCATTTGATTTAAATTGCAATTGGTTGCACAAATCAGGCGAATATCAACAGGGATATTTTTATTGGCTCCCACTCGGACTATAGTTCTATTTTGAATTGCAGACAATAATTTGGCTTGGGTTTGTAATGATAAATTCCCAATTTCGTCTAGGAACAAAGTACCTTTATTAGCCGCTTCAAACTTTCCCGCACGATCTTCCTTGGCATCAGTAAATGCACCTTTGGTATGCCCAAAAAGTTCACTTTCGAAAAGCGTTTCTGATATCGAACCCATATCAACACCAATAAAAACTTCATCTTTTCTTGAAGACAGGCGATGCAATTCGCGAGCAATTAATTCTTTACCAGTACCATTCTCACCTGTAACTAATACATTAACATCAGTCTTTGCTACTTTACTTACTAGATTTAATACCGATGTTAGCGCCTTCGAATTTCCGATAATAAAATTACTATCCTGATTAATAACCTGTTTTAAATGGCTTTCTTTCTTTTTTAATTCCTGTACTTCGCTTTGTGACTTCCTTAGTAAATAAGCAGACTTTATAGTGGCTAGTAACTTTTCGTTATTCCAGGGTTTAAGTATAAAATCTGTGGCTCCTTCTTTCAACGCTTTTACAGCTAGATCAATTGCACCATAAGCAGTCATCATTATTACAGAAATATGCGGCGCTTTTTTCTTTATTTCTCTTAGCCAAAATAAGCCCTCATTTCCTGTATTTACACCGGCAGAAAAGTTCATGTCTAATAAAACAATATCAAATGTATTTAGATCTCCTAGCGATGAAATTTGGTTAGGGCTAGAAATTGTATTTACACTTTTAAATTCAAATTGCAATAGAATTTCTAAGGCACTTAATAAGCTTTTATTATCATCAATAACTAAGATTTTGCCATCCTGCATGGTATAATTTTTCAATTCGTTCAATAAAACTACAAATCCTAAAGGATATCTCAATAAGGGTGTAAAATTATTTGACACTATTTGTATAAATATTTTACAACTTTATCGTTTTAAATATACAAATGTGAATATAAAATATTGATAATCAATTTATTGTGATTTTGGCATGCGATTAGAATAGAGATGATCATCAAAAGTTATTTACTTATTCATAAACGATGAATTATAAAAACAACATACTAATCTTTTTATTGACTCTTGTAATGGGGATTACATACTCACAAGAGGTATGGTCATTAGATGATTGTGTAGATTATGCAATACAGCATAATCTACAATTAAAAGATTTTAAATATAATCAAGATGCTAATCAAGAATCATATAAACAATCGTTAAGGAGTTTATTACCAAATATTAGTGCATATTCTGACTATACAAAAAACTTTGGTCGGTCCGAAAATCCAAATACTAATGCTTTTGAAAATACAGAATTCGTTTCTAATAATTATAGTTTGAATGCGGAGATTGATTTGTTTCAAGGCTTTCAAAAAGTGAATACCATAAAAGCTACAAAATTTTTGTACAAGGCCGCAAATGAAGAGGCACTTCAACAAAAGTATTTATTAGCATTTAGGGTAATGTCTGCTTTTTATGATATTCAGTTTATGGATGGTTTATTAACTATTTCCAAAGAACAAGAAGAAGTCTCACAAAAAAATTACAATCTTGTTAAAAGACAAGTAGAACTGGGTCAAAAGGCAAAAGCAGATATCTATGAAGCCGAGGCTGCTTTATTAGCAGATCAATTGTTAGTGACTCAAAATGAGAATAATGTAATTGCTGCCAAACTTGCTTTGATACAAGAAATGAATTTAGAGGATGCGACTACAATCTCTATTTTACCTTCTCCTGTAGAAATTGATGAAACTGTTTTACATAGCAACAAGGATTCTATTTTTGATAAAGCGAAAAGTTTTGTACCTATTATAAAAGCACAAGAGCTTAGAGCAGAAGCCGCAAAAAGACAATTGGCTGTTGCAAGAGGTAATTTATATCCTTCTTTGGGGCTCTTTGCTGGTTATAGGTCTAGGTATGTTGATAATGGAGTAGATGCAGATACAGGAGAATTAATCCCTTTTAATACACAAATCAAGGATAACGCAGCTCAGTTTGTAGGTGTTTCGATAAATATACCTATCAGTAACGGATGGTCAAATCGTTCACTTGTAAAACAACAAAAAGTCGCTATGATGAGAGCCGAAAATAATTTTGATATTCAGAAACAAGAAATGTATCAGCTTATACAACAACTTGTGCAACAAGGAAATGCCTTAAAAACAGAATATCAACAAAGCTCACAAAAGATGAAAGCACAAATGCTATCTTTTGAAATAGCACAAAAACGATACGAAAAAGGATTAATAAATGCGATTGAACTTAATCAGTCGAAAAACTTATTTGCAAATTCACAAAATGAAAACTTGCAAGTGAAATTGCGGTTAAAAGTAAATGAAAGTACATTAGACTTTTATAAAGGATTACCTGTATTTAATATAAATAGAACACAATAAAATGGATATAAAAATTGAAAAGAAAAAGGGATTAAGACCTAAACATTATGGATATGTGGTTATAGGCTTAATATTGCTTTTTATGGGATGGAAGATTGCCTTTGGTAATTCAGCATCCACTTTTAGAACAGAAAGAGAAAAGCTGTCTATTGCTGAAGTTTCTTTCGGAAAATTTGATGATTATATCACCATTAATGGAAACGTAGCACCAATAAGCACCATATATATGGATGCCTATGAGGGAGGACGTGTAACCGAAAAACTTATTGAAGAAGGAGCCATGGTAAAAAAAGGCGATGTAATATTGAGATTAGAAAACAGAGCGCTTTACGAACAGATATTAGCAAGCGAGAATAACCTGGCATTAAAACAAAACGATTTACGATCGACCAAACTTACTTTTGATTCTAGACAAGTAGAAGGAAGCAAGGATCTTGTAAATTCACAATACGAATTGCAAAAATTGAAGAGAAATTATGAACAGAACAAAGCGTTATTTGATGATGAATTAATTTCTAAAGAAGAGTATTTGACCTCTAAAGAAAATTATGAACTTTCTCAAAAGCAATACGAGATCATAAAACTACAAACAGAACAGGATAAGGTGCTACGTAATACTTCTTTGAGTGATCTGGATGATGATTTAGCCAGAATGAAAAAAACATTGTCAATGGTGTATGAACGTATAGATCATTTAAACGTAAGAGCTCCTGCAGATGGGCAATTAGGGTTTTTGGATGCAGAAATAGGCCAGAATATAAGGCAAGGACAACGAATAGGCCAGATTAATGTATTAACAGATTATAAAATTGAAGCTTCTATTGATGAGCATTATATTGATAGAGTAAAAAGAGATCTTACCGCGGTTCTTGATCGTAATGGAACAGAGTATACATTGCGTTTGCGTAAAGTGTATCCAGAAGTACGTAACGGAAAGTTTAAAGTAGACCTTGTTTTTGTAGATAAAAAACCAGAAACCATTCGATCCGGACAAAGTTATAATATCAAACTTCAGTTAGGACAATCAAATGATGCATTATTATTACCCAGAGGTAGTTTTTTCCAGAGCACAGGAGGTCAATGGATTTTTGTATTAGATGTATCTGGTGATATAGCCTGGAAAAGACCAATTCGTATAGGAAAACAAAACTCTAGATACTATGAGCTATTAGAAGGATTAGAAGCTGGAGAACAGGTGATCACCTCAAACTATGATAGTTTTGGAGATGCAGAAAAAATTATATTGAAATAAATCGATAAACTGTTACATCAAGCGAAGGCGAGATGTAATATAAAAATAAAACAATCAAAAAATGATAGAGATAGAAAACTTAAAGAAGAGTTTTAGAACTGAAGAAGTTGAAACCCTGGCGCTAAATAGTGTAAACCTAACAGTAGAAGAAGGAGAGTTTGTTGCTATTATGGGACCTTCTGGTTGTGGTAAATCTACCTTGCTTAACATTATTGGTATGTTGGATAATCCTAACGAAGGTCACTATCACTTTAATGGTCAAGAAGTAGGCGGTTTAAAAGAAAATCAACGTACCAAAATTAGAAAAGGAAATCTTGGATTTGTTTTCCAGAGTTTTAACCTGATCGATGAACTTACTGTTTTCGAAAATGTAGAGCTACCTCTGATTTATCTTAATATGAAAAAGAACGAACGTGAACAAAAAGTAAGACAGGTACTTGAGCGAATGAAAATTGCACATCGCGAGAAACATTTCCCACAACAATTGTCTGGAGGACAACAGCAACGTGTAGCTATTGCAAGAGCGGTAGTAACCAATGCCAAATTGATTTTGGCTGATGAGCCAACAGGTAACCTGGATTCTAAAAATGGTATTGAGGTAATGAACCTGCTTACAGAATTAAATCAAGAAGGAACCACAATTGTTATGGTAACACACTCTGATAGAGACTCACATTACGCACACAGAATCATTAATCTTTTTGATGGGCAAATTGTAACAGAAAGTCAAAATAAACCCTTCGAGGTTAATATATAAATCACATTTTATAACTCACTAAAATTAAACTCATGGCAAAAGTATCTTCATACCTAGTAGCATTCATAATTTCATTACTAACTACAATAATGAGTTATGGACAATCAAAGACCGTAGCCGTAGATCATTTTGATAAAGTGATCATAAGTCCACATATTCAAGTGACTTTTGAAGCAGGCGATAGTGAAGGCGTTACTATCAAAAATGCCTATTTACCAGAGGAAAAAATTAATATCGAAGTCGTAGGAAAGACACTTCGAATCTATCTGGATGGAGCCAAAATGGTTACTAAACAGGAAAAATACAGTGATAATGGATGGAAAGGTAAAAGATCAATTTATAAAGGAACCCAGGTTGTAGCCAAAGTTACCTATAGGGACATAAAAGAACTTTCTATTCGAGGCGAAGAAGAAATTATATGTAAGAGTACAATAGAAAGAGATGATTTCAAATTGAAAATATACGGAGAGTCCAGAATGACAATGAATTCAATAAAACTAAATTCATTAGATGTAGCTATTTACGGAGAAAGCTATTTAGAGATCAAAGAAGGAACAGTAGATAATCAGAAATATACAGTTTACGGTGAAGGACATGTAAATACATTAGGATTGGCTAATGAGAATACCAGGATCACTGCTTTTGGAGAAGGAAACTTTAGAATTAGTGTTTCAGATAAGTTAAAAGTCACAGCCTATGGTGAAGCAATTGTAGCATATAATGGAAACCCAACAATTGGCAAGGGTATAATTATAGGAAAAGCAAGGATTAAAAAAATGAATTAAAGACATCAATCAATCTCAGTTCATCATTTAAAAACGAACAGTTATGTTTAAAAATCATCTAAAAATAGCCTGGAGAAATCTTCGAAAAAGAAAGGCCTTTGCCATAATCAATATTCTAGGGTTAGCCCTAGGTTTTGGTTGTGGGATTTTGATATTTCTATTTATAAATCATCACATTCAATTCGATAATTTTCATCAAAATTCGGAAAGAATTTATAGAGTGGTTACTGAAGAACATAGAGATCAGGTAGAATTCGAAACAGCTGTACCTCCTGGTTTTGCAAAAGGTTTCAGAACAGACTATGATTATGCAGAAAAAGTGTCTAACGTTTACCTTAGAGATGATTGGCAGATCAATGGTACAGATAGTAATGCTTCAAAACGATTTAGAGAAGATGTTGCATTTTCCGAACCTGAATTTTTCGAAATATTCAATTTTCCGCTCCAAGAAGAATTAAGTGGTCGTAGTTTGGTAGAACCCAACACAGCATATGTTACTCAGAACTTTGCAAAAAGAATGTTTGGAGCAGAAAATGCACTGGGAAAAAACTTCATTTTAGAAAATAATGAAACGATCCAAATCATAGGAATACTTAAAGATTTTCCTAAAAACACGATGATAAAAAGAGAAGTGTTTTTGTCATTTAAGACCGTTAAAAGTTATGATGATTTTATATCTGGAGAAACCTGGAACGGGATTAATGGTAGTTTAAGATGTTTTACTTTACTTCATCCTAATCAGAATATTTCGAATATCGAAAAGACACTAATCGGATTGGTAACAAAACATCGTCCTGATAGTAAAAATGTACATCGATATAAACTTCAAGCTCTGGGTGATATTCATTTTGATAGCAGGTATGATGGGATCAATGTAAGCTTATTATGGATTTTTGGTTTGATAGGAGTATTTCTTATTGCAGTTGCGTGCATTAACTTTGTTAATATTTCTACGGCGCAAGCTATGTCTCGTTCCAAAGAAATTGGGATTAGAAAAGTCTTGGGGGGTGTGAAGCAACATCTTTTTTGGCAGTTCATCTCGGAAACCTTTATTATTAGCTTTTTTGCAATGATTATAGGTATTGTCATTGCAGTATTGTCATTGCCGTATTTTAATTCATTTTTTGAATTAAACTTATCAGTAAACGAACTCTTTAGTGTTAAGATTATCAGTTTTGTATTTGTGCTATTGCTTTGTGTTTCACTTTTTTCGGGAAGTTATCCAGGGATTTTGTTAGCTCGAATTCTACCAACACTCGCATTAAAGGGAAAACTAACTCAGAAAGATACAGGAGGGAAACTAACTCGTAAAGTTCTTGTCACTACACAATTCGTGATTTCTATTGTATTGATCGCTGCAACGGTAATTATTGGTAGACAAATCAGCTATGCTGTAAATACTGATTTGGGTTTTGAAAAAGACGCTATTGTAATGGTCGATATCCCTGAAGATCTTGAACATATAAAAATAGAAGGACTTAAAGAACGTATTTCTCAATTAAGCGGAGTAGAAAACATCACTGCCTGTTTGGGGAGCCCTGGAGCGGCCTACAACAATTGGGGAACGGGAGTAAAATATTCTAATCGTCCAGAATATGAAGAATTTTCGATTTCAGCCAAAATAGCCGATGAGGATTATATCAATACTTTTGGTTTGAAACTGGTTGCCGGGCGTAATTTTTACGTTTCGGATTCTATTACCGAAGTAGTCGTAAACGAAAAACTTGCACAAAAATTGGGTCTTGCTTCGTCAGAGGAATTGATTGGTAAAAAAGTAGAACTGAATGGCGGATATATTAAAGCATCAATTGTAGGCGTACTAGCTGATTTTCATGACCAAAATTTTCATAATGACATCACCCCAATTTTTATTGCACCCCAAACCAATGCATATCATGAATTAGCGGTTAAGATTAACGGAAAAAATGCGCGTACAACCTTGGATGGAATTGAAAAACGGTGGAAAGAAGTATTTCCAAAATACATCTACGAGTTTAATTTTCTGGATGAGCGTGTGGCGGAACAGTATGCTGAAGAACAACGTTTATTATCGCTGTCAAGATTATTTTCGGGCTTAGCCATTTTCATTAGTTGTCTTGGGCTTTATGGACTAATCTCATTCTTTGTTGCTCAAAGAACTAAAGAGATAGGAATCAGAAAAGTCCTTGGTAGTAATGTGCTAAATATTTTGGTATTGTTTGTACAAGACTTTTTTAAACTTATCATAATTGCAGGTGCAATTGCAACACCTTTAGCTTGGTACTTCATGAATAATTGGTTGCAAAATTATCAATATCGAACAGAAATAAGTTGGTGGGTTTTTGCCATGTCAATAGGTGGATTGTTGGCCATAACTTTAGTTACAATTGGCTATCAGGCAGTAAAGGCCGCAACAGCAAATCCTATAAAAAGTTTGCGAACCGAGTAAATAATCATCAAAAAGTGACAGTTATGTTTAGAAATCATTTAAAAATAGCATGGAGAAGCCTTAAAAAGCAACCCTTTTTTACTTTCATAAATACTTTTGGGCTAGCTATTGGAATGGCAGGAGGGATACTTATTTCTTTATACATATATGACGAATTGAGTTTTGATAGGATGTTTGCAGATGCTGATCGTATTTACAGAATTAATGTAGATGTAAAATTTGGCGGTAATGCAGAGCAATATGCCGAAGTATCAGCCCCAATGGCAGAAGCAACGGGTAGAGATTATTCGCAAATAGAATTAACTACTCGGTTTAGAAATTTAGGAAGTATGCTTATCAGAAAAAGTGATGCAGAGCTTAATGTAAAACAAGCAGGGATCACTTATGTAGATACTACCTTTTTTGAGATGTTTGGGATGGATCTTTTAGCAGGAAATCCTAAAACAGCTTTAAAAGAACCAAATACTTTAATTTTAACCAAAACTGCAGCAGAGAAACATTTTGGAGTTCATGAAGCCATTGGTCAACAAGTGGTATTAAATAATTCTGACACATATACTGTAACGGGTGTTATTGATGATATGCCAAAGAATTCATTCATTAGAAACCATAATGTTTTTATCGCTATGGCAGGATACGAGGATGCAAAATCTAACGAATGGGGAAATCATAATTATCCAACTTTTATCAAATTGCGCCCAGGTGCAAGGATTAAGGATTTTGACAATTTTTTAGAATCTGCATTAGGAACTTATGTAATTCCTGGAGTACAAAAATATGCACCAGGTATAACAGAGGAACAATTTTTAGCCTCTGGAAACTACCTTAATTTTAGCACAATAGCTCTAAAGGATATTCATTTATACTCTAACAGAAGTCCAGAATTAAGCGCAAATAGTAATATTCAAAATGTATACATTCTATTTTTTATAGCATTGTTTCTGATCATCTTGGCAAGTGTTAATTTTATGAACCTATCCACGGCTCATTCTCTTAAAAGAGCTAAAGAAGTAGGAATACGTAAAACATTAGGCTCAAATAAATCAGAACTTGTAAAACAATTTTTAACAGAATCGGGTTTAATTTCTTTTACGTCTCTTTTACTTGCTCTAGTAATAGCTACAATTACATTACCATTTTTTAATGACGTAGCAGGTAAGGCAATTTCTATTCCATTTTCAGAACCTGGGTTTTGGTTAATGTTGTTATTGGGAACAGCTTTTTTAGGTGTTTTTTCGGGCAGCTATCCTGCATTTTTCATGTCAAGATTTATGCCTATTAAAGCACTAAAAGGCATAGGTGAAAATAACAACACCGGAGGAAAAATTAGAAACTCATTGGTTGTTTTTCAATTTGCTATTTCTGTCTTTTTGATTGTAAGCACCTTAGTTGTTTTTCAGCAACTAAACTTTATTCAAGATAAAGATTTAGGGTTCACAAAAGATCAGGTTTTAATTGTAAATGATGTTTATGCTGCAGAAAATCAAGTTCAATCTTTTAAAGAAGAAGTATTGCAACTAGGACAAGTTGAGCATGCGTCTTTAAGTAGTTATTTACCTACTCCTTCTTCTAGAAGCACCAGTTCCTTTTTTATAGAAGGATCTAGGGGGTTACAAGAAAAAGCTTTGAACATGAACGATTGGGATGTAGATCATGATTATATATCAACTCTAGATTTAGAAATAATTGCAGGACGTAATTTTGACCCGAAATTTCGTTCAGATTCTACCTCAATAATTTTAAATGAAGCGGCTGTCGCTGTATTAGGAATGACACCAGAAGAAGCTCTGGGAGTACGAATATCATCTGATTACGATGTAGAAGAAGTAACCTTTTTAAAAGTTATAGGTGTTGTTAAAAACTTTCATTTTGAATCACTCAAAGAAAATATAGATGCACTAAGTCTTTCATTAGCAAACAGCAATGGTGCTATGGCGGTTAAATTAAATGCAGGAAATTTCTCGAATACCATTGCAAGAATTGAAGAGATATGGAGTAAAGTGGCCCCGGGTCAACCATTCAATTACTATTTTATGGAAGAATCTTTCAACGATATATATCAATCAGAACAGCGATTAGGAGAGATTTTCGTGGCCTTTACTATACTATCTATTTTGATAGCCTGCCTTGGGTTATTTGGTTTGGCAGCTTTTAATGCAGAAAAACGTACCAAGGAGATTGGTGTTAGAAAAGTAATGGGAGCAAGCGTAACTCAAATTACATATAAGCTTACTATCGATTTTCTAAAGCTCGTTGTTATTGCGATACTTATTTCATTACCCTTGGGATGGTATGTTATGGATAGATGGTTAGAAGATTTCTCATATCGAATAATAATCAGTTGGGATGTATTTGTTGTCGCGACACTTTTAGCTGTAATCATTTCCGTTTTAACGGTAAGCTATCAAAGTATTAAGGCAGCCATAGTAAACCCGATAAAAAGCTTACGAACAGAATAAATCATCAATAATTAACGATAGTCATGTTTAAAAATTATATCAAAATAGCTTGGAGAACCCTTTTGAAACATAAGAGTCTGTTTGCGATTAATATTACAGGTCTTGGTCTAGGAATAGCCTCATGTTTGTTGATGACTTTGTATGTAACAGACGAACTGAGTTATGATAAATTTAATGAAAAAGCAGACGAAATTGTAAGAGTAGTATTTAGAGCAAAAATAAATGGTGAAGAAATAAGAGAAGCAGTTGTAATGCCACCGGTGGGAAAAACATTAGAAAATGAATTCCCAGAAGTAGTACAATCTACTCGTATTAGACAAATAGGAATGCAAAAAGTATCCTATAGTAATACAACATACAGAAATAACACACTTGCCTATGTAGATCCTAATTTTTTTGATGTTTTCACGCTGCCTGTGATCAAGGGTAATTCTGTTTCACCTCTTGATCAACCTAATTCGCTTGTGATTACAAAAAAAACAGCTGAGCGATATTTTGGAAACATAGATATAGCTATAGGAAAGAGAATTGTGCTTAATGATAAGAATGAATCTTATACAGTAACGGCTGTAATAGATGAGGTTCCCAAAAACGCTCATTTTCATTTTGATTTGTTTGCCACGATGCCTAATGATGGTATAGCCGTTTCAAATTCCTGGACAAATTCTTATTTCCATACCTATCTGGTATTACAAAAAGGATATGATTACAAACAACTAGAGGCTAAATTACCAGAGGTACTTCAAAAACATATGGGTGATCAGTTACAAGAAGAACTAGGAGTGTCTTATGCAGAATTTACAAAAGAAAATCAACTAGGTCTTTTTTTACAACCCTTAACCGATATTCATTTAGAATCTGATTTTGCTGCTGTTTCAGAACTTGAACAAGGCGGAGATATAAAGTACATCTATATTTTTAGTATCGTCGCACTATTTATGCTGGTGATTGCCTGTATAAATTTCATGAATTTATCTACAGCCGCAGCTTCAAAAAGAGCCAAAGAAATTGGAGTGAAGAAAGTAATGGGTTCTGGAAAAATACATCTAGTTTATCAGTTCTTGATAGAGTCATTTCTATCTACTCTAATGGCCATGATTTTGGCCTCAATTATTCTTCTGTTATCATTACCATTATTTAATAGATTATCGGGTAAAGAGTTGGAATTGTATTATTTATTGAAACCATCAATTTTTATAATACTTTCGGGATTAACAATTGGGATTGCATTTTTGGCAGGAGCGTATCCGGCGTTTTATTTGTCTTCTTTTAAACCAATTACAGCCTTAAAGAGTAAGTTTTCTGGCCAAGGAAATACCAAAGGGATTAGAAGCGGGTTAGTAGTTTTTCAGTTTGTAATATCTGCGGGACTCATTATAGCAACTTTGGTAGTAGATCAACAAATGTTATATATCCAAAATAAGGATATTGGTTATGAAAAAGACCAGATGTTGGTGCTTAGAAACACGTATCTTCTTCAGCATAATGAAACGGTTTTTAAAGATCAGATTCAGAGTGACCCAAGAATCGCAAGCATTACAAATTCGGCATTTGTGCCGGCAGGTCTTACCGATAACGAGATGTCGGGTATTTTTCTGGGGGACTCATTTCAAAGAAGGATGTATGTCTATAATATAGATGAAGCATATGTCCCAACAATGGGTATGGAATTAATTTCTGGAAGAAATTTTTCTAAAGAATTTGGAGATGAAACTAATAATGTGATTATTAATCAGAAGGCAGCAAAAGTTTTAGGCTTTGGAAACAATGCTATAGGAAAAACTTTTATAAGAGATACAAATCATGGAAAACAAACACTTACTGTTGTAGGTGTGATAAAGGACTTTCATTTTAAATCTTTACACCAAGCTATAGAGCCTTTAATAATGTTAAACAATCCTTATGGAGGGTTAATCGTAAGGGCCAAAGTTTCTGAAATGTCTGATCTTATTGCAACCATTGAAAATACATGGAATGAATTTGGGACATCAGAACCTTTTCATTATTTACTGTTGGATCAAGCATATAATCAAACATACCTCAAAGAACAAAAAATGGGTACTATTCTTAGAGTCTTTGCTTTGCTTACCATTTTTGTAGCATGTTTAGGACTGTTTGGATTAGTAACTTTTACGGCAGAACAGCGTTTCAAAGAAATAGGAATAAGAAAAGTATTAGGATCTACTGTACCTCAAATAATTACAATGCTTTCTGCCGACTTCTTAAAACTAGTGCTTGTTTCATTCCTCGTTGCGTTTCCTTTGGGCTTCTATTTCATGAATAAATGGCTAGAGGATTTTGCATACCGCATCGAGATTCAATGGTGGATATTTGTACTTGCGGGTTGTATCACAATGTTTATTGCATTTATGACAATAGGTTGGAAAAGTTTCAGAGCTGCATCCATGAACCCTGTGAAAAGTTTGAGAACAGAATAAATCATCAATAATTAACGATAGTCATGTTTAAAAATTATATTAAAATAGCTTGGAGAAATTTATGGAAAAATAAAGCCATAACGAGTCTCAATATTATTGGATTATCCGTTGCTTTTAGTATAGCAATACTATTAAGTATGACTGCTTTTTTTGAACTATCTTATGATGAGTTTCATGAAAATAAAGATTCAATATACCAGGTATATGCTTCATGGCAAACACCTGATGCGGTAGAAATTCAAACATCAAGTCCAGCACCTCTTGCAGATGGGTTGAAAGAAAAAGTGCCCGGAGTTAGTAAAATATCCAGGCATATGAGTGGCAATGTATTAGTGCTACACAAAGAAAAAGAGCTCAATCTAGATATGAGTTGGGTAGATCCTGACTTTTTTACGATGTTTTCTTTTCCTGTAGAAAAAGGAAATCATAAACAACTACTTCATGAGAGCAATGTTGTAGTGATTACTCAAAGAATGGCCAATGTTATTTTTGGAACAACAGCTGCTGTTGGTAAAACTGTTGACCTTCTTCTTAATGGAAAAAAAGAACCCTTTACTGTTTCTGCCGTTTTAAAAGATATCCCTGCCAATAGTAGTCTTGAATTTGATATTGCGGCTAATTTTAAGAGTAATCCACGTTATGAAATATTGAAAGACCGATGGGATCATACAAATCACGAGGTATATCTTCAACTACAGAAAGATGTTTCTGTTGATCAATTCGAAAAAAGCACACATGCTTTTACAAATCTACATTTTAAAGGAGAAATAGATAACTCTAAACGAGATGGTGCTCTTGCAGATAAAAACGGGCAGTATATGCAATTAAAACTACATCCTTTTAAGGACATCTATTTTACTAATTTCCAAAGAGAAACTGTTGAGGTAAGTAGAACGTTACCTTATATTGTTTTAGGTATTGCAGGATTACTTCTATTTATTGCTTGTGTTAATTTTATTAATATGAGTATCGCCAAAAGTACTTCCAGACTTCAGGAAATAGGCATGCGTAAAACACTTGGTGCGGCAAAGAAGAACGTATTTTTTCAATTTTGGAGCGAGAGTATTTTAATATTCTTAGCAACCCTATGTTTGGGAGCTCTTTTAAGCATTGTATTGTTGGATGATTTTAAATCCTTATTTGATACTGACGCCACTTTTAATAACGCATTGTCTGTCTCAGCAATTGTTGGTTTCATACTAATTTTTCTAATTATAACATCTGTAGCAGGAGGATATCCAGCGCTTTTACTTAGTAAATTAGGAACTATACAGGCACTAAAAGGGAAAGTGCAAATTAATGGTCGAAATAAGGTTAGGGATGTACTAATGATCATTCAATTTGCCATCGTGATTTTATTGATGAGTGGAAGTTTTGTCCTCTGGGGTCAACTTCAATATATGCGCACCAAAGATTTGGGTTTTAATAAAGAGCAAGTCATTTCTTTACCATTAAATGGAAAAAAGGAAGGTAACAAAGTTGTAAAACTGTTGAGAGAAGAGTTGAAGGGAAGTTCAGAAATTATAAGCATAACAGGCTCTGATAATAATCTGGGTAGAGGAAAAGATGGTAGTTTTTTTACCAGTCAACTAGGCTTTGATTATAAAAACCGCGAAGTTGGTACTCATATGTTGGTGGTAGATTATGATTATGCCAAAACCCTTGATATCAAATTACTCGCCGGAAGATCTTTTGACAGAAATTTTGCTGCAGATAGCTTGTCAGTTGTAATTAATGAGGCTATGGCAAAGGAGCTACAGGAAACAGATCCAATAGGTATACAACTTACAGTTCTTGATAGTGTAAAACATACTATTATAGGTGTTGTAAAAGACTATAATTTCAGGAAATTAGACAGAGAAATAGAGCCAATGACTTTGTTTATGACGGATCAAAAATCAGTGCGATATGCTTACATTAAAGTCGGGGCTACTAATATTTCTAATACCTACGATCTCATTAAGAATACTTGGACTAAAATAGAGCCAAATGCAGAGTTTTTGGGATCTTTTTTAGATGAAAATATAGATAGAGTATTCAAGAAAGAAAGAATAATGATCACCATTATAACCAGTGGAGCTATCATTGCAATTATACTTAGTTGTATCGGGCTTTTAGCAATTTCTCTACTTGTTGTAACCAAACGCACCAAAGAAATAGGAGTGCGTAAGATTGTAGGAGCCAGCGTTATTTCGATATTGGTTTTACTGGCCAAAGATTTTATCAAACTTGTGGCAATAGCTTTTATAATTATAGTACCTGTTGCTTGGTGGTATTCTAATCAATGGCTCGAGGAATATTCATATAGAATGGAGCTAAGTGTTTGGTTTTTTGTTGCAGCCGGAGTATTGGCATTGGGTATTGCTTTGGCAACAATAAGTTTTGGCACTATAAAAACCGCATTACAAAATCCGGTAAAAAGTTTGAGAACAGAATAAAATATGATGTTATGATTAAGAATTATATAAAAATCGCCTGGAGAAATTTAGTGAAGAATAAAGTATTCTCTATTATCAATATTCTTGGTTTGTCTGTTGGACTTACAGCTTGTTTATTACTCACCTTTTATGTGCTAGATGAAACTGGTTATGATACACATCACAAGGATTCTGATAGGATATATAGAATCGTAATGGAGTCGGCCGGAAAGAAGTTGGCCGCCACTGCTGGCCCCATGGCACAAACGCTTAAAAATGAATTCCCTGAGATAGAACAGTCAACCAGACTTTTAAAGTTTCCAAACGTAGATAAATTTCTTTTACATGCTCAGGATAAGGAAACCCCATTGTATGAAACTAATGGCTACTATGTTGATTCTTTGTTTTTTAAAGTGTTAACCTATGATTTTAAGTATGGAGATGCTAACACCGCCCTTAGCAAACCCAATACAGTGCTATTGTCTGAAGAAGTAGCCTACAAAATATTTGGAGATAAAAACCCTGTGAATGAAGTTATAGACATAGAAATCCCATATGGAAAAACAAAATATACTGTTGATGGAGTTTTTAGAAGTAAGTTAAACAAATCTCATATTAATGCTAACTTATTACTTTCTATGAAGAATGATGATGTTGGCGGATGGGTAGATTCACAAGAAGGGCTTTTGGGCAACAACCTTTTTTATACCTACATAAAATTAAAGCCTGGCAGTAGCATAGCTAATGTCGAAAAAAAACTTCCAGAATTTACTGATAGACATATCGGTGCTCAACTGGCGGCCAGCAATTTCGAGAGGCGTTATCTTGCTCAACCACTAAAAGATATTTACTTAAAATCGAATATAACATGGGAGATTTCTGCTAACGGAAGTATGACCTATATTTATATTTTTAGTGCAATAGCCGCCTTTTTATTACTTATTGCCTGTATCAATTTCATGAACTTATCTACAGCACGTTCTGAAAAGAGAGCCAAGGAGGTAGGTATGAGAAAAGTATTGGGAGCTCAAAAAAACACATTAGTTTTTCAATTTTTAGGAGAGTCATTACTACTTTGTATTATAGCATTATCGATAGCATTGTTATTGGTAGCGATGTTGCTGCCCTTTTTTAATGCTATTACTCACAAAGAACTATTATTGTTTAAATATCCAGGAATTCTATTTTTTATAGCTGGTTTGGCATTTATTACGGGACTATTGTCTGGATTGTACCCTGCATTTTATTTATCATCTTTTAAACCAATTACAGTACTTAAGGGAAAACTAGTAAACTCTATTTCTGCTAAAACTATTCGTAAGGGTTTGGTTGTTTTTCAATTCACAATATCAGCAGCATTAATATTGGTTTCAGGAGTCATTTGGCAACAGATGGATTTTTTGAAAAGCAAAGACTTGGGATTTAAGAAGGACCAACAATTGCTTATTCCGTATCGTAGTTCTTTAGCAGCAAAAAACTACAATTCTTTTAAAGCAGAATTAATAAAGAACCCTAATATTATTGCTGCATCTGGAGGAGATTCGTATCCTGGGTTACATGTTATTAGTGATGATTCGTTCTATGGAGAGGGGCAAACGATAAAAGATAATGTATATACAAGATATGGACAGGTTTACGATGATTATATTAAGACTTTAGGATATAAATTGTTGTATGGGAGGTCGTTCTCAAAAAACGAAAAAAATGATTCGTTATCCGTAATATTAAATGAAACGGCTATAGCAAAATTGGGATATGAATCTTCAACCGCAGTGGGTAGAACAATCTATTATGATCGCGATGATAAAAAACATGAATTAGAAATTATTGGAGTCATAAAAGACTTTAATTTCAAAAGTCTTCATGAACCTATAGCACCATATGCTTTGTTTAGTCTTGGTGAGAATCAACCAGCATATTTCATAGCAACACTTAGAGAGGGAGATTTTAATACCACGATAAGCGAAATTGCTGCTACCTGGGAAAGTATTAATCCCAATGTTCCTTTTGAGTATTCTTTTTTGGATCAGGATTTCAATAGCAATTATATGGCCGAGCAACAGGCATCAAAAGTCGTTTTTGGCTTCATGTTTATAGCAATTTTTATTGCATGTATTGGTTTGTTTGGATTAGCTTCATTTACAACAGAACAACGCAGAAAAGAAGTGGGTATAAGAAGAGTACTGGGCGCCTCAATTATAGGAATTACATCGATGCATTTAAAAGACTTTCTGAAACTAGTACTCCTGGCAATGGCTATTGCAAGTCCGTTGGCATATTATATAGGGTATAAGTGGCTAGAGAATTTTGCCTATAAAGTAGAAATGGGTTGGTGGTTATTTGTATCAGCAACTGGTATTGCAATATGCATTGCACTAATTACCGTTGGTTTTCAGGTGATTAAAGCCGCGACATCAAATCCCGTAAAGAGTTTACGAACAGAATAATTATTTAACAAGGATATAATTATGTACACTTTATATTTTAAAATAGCCGTAAGATACCTTTTAAAACATAGGCTTTATTCTTTTATCAATATCCTTGGACTGGCTATTGGGGTTACCTCTTTTATTTTAATTATGCTGTACGTTAATCATGAGCGAAGCTATGATAAATTTGCTGGATCAGAGCATGTGTATAGGGTGTATATGGATTTCCTTAAAGGCGAGACTTTTTTACCTGGGGATGCACAAACGTATAATCTTTCTGGTCCAGAACTTAAGAAAGAGTTTCCCGAAATATTAGACTTCACGCGTTTTTTTCATATGGAAGAAGCAACCATTGTTTATGATGAGAAGATTTTTGAAGAATCTAAAGGTAAAATGGCGGACCCTTCCTATTTTGAAATGTTTGGCCAAAAATTATTAAAAGGTGATTTAAATACAGCTTTGGTAGAACCAAATTCAATAGTTTTAACAAGATCTGTTGCGGAAAAAATCTTTGGTAATGATAATCCAATAGGTAAAACACTTTCTGTCTTTTGGGGAGATAATCATCCCTTAAAAGTTACAGGAGTAATGGACGATATTACTAAAAACACACATAATAAAATCAATTACCTTATTTCATTTAGCAGTATTAATTCTTGGAGACAATTTAAGAATGAGAAAGAACCTAATTGGAGTTTTCAAAACTATTATACCTATATAAAAATTGATCAAAA
Organism: uncultured Aquimarina sp.; assembly: GCA_947500545.1. Taxonomy (GTDB): domain Bacteria; phylum Bacteroidota; class Bacteroidia; order Flavobacteriales; family Flavobacteriaceae; genus Aquimarina. Next base: position 533,658 of record CANMSO010000003.1, read on the forward strand.
GGCAGATATTGATGCACTGCATAAAAAAATTATAGAAAGTGACATTGACGGCGATATAGATGAACGACATAATATTGAGCCCGTTGAAGAAATTCACCTTCGATCCAACAAACCATATGAGATAGAAGCAAACGGAAGTATTACTCGTGTTAAGTTTTTAACTACAATTGCATTCATTATTCTAATACTTTCTTGGTTAAATTATATTAACCTATCAACCACCAAATCTTTAGAACGAGCCAAAGAAATTGGTATAAGAAAAGTCGCAGGAGCACAAAAAAAGCAGCTTATTTTACAATCACTTCTAGAGTCGATTATTTTAAATCTACTTGCAATAAGCTTTGCTATTGTACTTGCAATAATATTATTACCACTATATAATGAGTTTACTGGTAAAGAATTGACCTTTGGGTTTTATACATTGAAAAGTATACTACCCATACTTGGGGTTATACTTTTTGGGATGATTTTGGCTGGTGTGTACCCAGCAATATTACTTAGTAGTTATAATCCAACCAAAGCCCTGAAGGGAAAGATAAGGACTTCCTCTCAAGGACTGAATTTAAGAAAAGGCTTAATTATAACTCAATTTATGGCCACTATTGTTTTGTTAATAGGAGCAATAATAGTGACCAAACAGCTCAATTTTTTACAAGAACAACCAATAGGTGCAGATCTAAGTACAATGGTCACATTAAAAGGAGAAGTGTTAAACAAACAAAATGATTCAATATTAAGAAAACAGTTTAAAACACTAGAAGCCGAGTTAGAGAAACTACCTATTGTTTTAGAAGCGTCATTGGCACAGACATATCCTGGTGATAGTTATGATAATTTACCCTCTTTTACGGGACTTATGTACCCAGATGGTACTGAAGATGAGCGTATACCCTATTTTAATTATACGGTTCAACCAGATTATTTTAAACTCATGGATATGAAGTTTCTGGCCGGAAAAACATTTTTACCCACAAGTAAAGGTCGTAGCAATGAAGTAGTAGTTAATGAAGAGTTTATTCGTGTAATAGGAATAACAGAACCAAACGCTGCAGTGAATCAAACAATACAGTTTTTTGGTAATGAGTGGAAGATTTCTGGGGTGGTTAAAGACTATCATCATTTTGGATTGAAAAGTCCTGTTGTTCCTATGATATTTCTTCATGGCTTACGACGTGATAATTTACTGGTAAAACTAAATCCTGATATTGTAAGTACTGGTGGCTACAGAGATATGATAAGACAGCTAGAATCTAAGTGGACCACATTTTTTCCTCAGAGCACATTTGATTATATATTTCTTGATAAAAAATTTCAAGCGCAATATGATGAGGATATCAAGTTTGGTAACGCTTTTAGAATTTTTACGGCCTTAGCTATTTTAATTGCTGCTTTAGGTCTATTTGGACTTACTTCATATACTTGTATACAACGCAAAAAAGAAATCGGAATCCGAAAGGTAAACGGTGCCAGTATATTTAAAATTCTTAAACTTTTAAATATAGATTTCCTTAAGTGGATCGGGATTGCTTTTGTTCTTGCTATTCCTATTGCCTGGTATGTCATGAGCTCATGGCTAGAAAACTTTGCTTTAAAAACAAGTCTTAGTTGGTGGGTATTTGTTTTAGCAGGTGTTATGGCGTTAGGGATCACACTACTTACTGTAACCTGGCAAAGCTTCATGGCCGCTAGTAGTAATCCGGTAGATGCATTACGAGATGAATAATACAACAGATCAATCAAAAAATAAGAAATCATGATTAGAAACTATTTCAAAATTATCTGGAGAAATACAATCCGAGAAAAACAGTTTACTTTTCTAAATATTTTGGGGCTTACCATTGGTATTACCAGCTGTTTTATTATTGGATTATATGTGTACAATGAAGTTACCTATGATACTTCTCACGAAAAGGGTGATCGCATTTACAGGATAAACCAATCGTATATTTGGGGAGATTGGAATGATCAATATGCAGCTACTGGTCCCAATGTTGCTGTAGCATTAAAAGCAGATGCTCCTGAGTTCGAAAAAGTAACCAGAATGTTAAGCATAGGTTCACAAAACATGCGCAATAAAAGCGCTACAGAAAACACCAATATTTTTAAAGAAGAAGGATATTTTCTGGCAGAAGAAAACTTCTTTGAAGTATTCTCTTTTGAATTCATTAAAGGCGATCCCAAAACAGCCTTAAAGGAGCCCATGAGTTTGGCCATTACCCAAGAAACAGCTTCACGATATTTTGGAAATGAAGACCCAATGGGGAAACCATTAGAGGTGCGAAAATCAGATGGTACCTGGGATACCTTTACCGTTACTGCGGTTTTAGCAGACGTTCCAGAGAATTCTCACATTCAATTTGATATACTGGGATCATTAAGCACCATTCAAAAAAAATTACAAAATCAAAATTGGTTATGGGCATGGACAGGATTTGGAACCTATGGATTAGTAAAAGAAGGAACAGATGTAGAAAATCTTACTAATAAGATTCAGGCAATTCCACCAAAATGGGCTGCACGTACGACAGAACGATTGTTCAGTCAGCCGTATGAAGAATTCACAGATGGTAAAGAATGGAAGCTATACTTGCAACCACTTAAGGAAATTTACTTATCAGATACACCAAATGAACATGCTTTTGGACCCAACGGTAATCCACAATTTGTAAAGTTATTTAGCGCGATTGGTATTTTGATTCTATTTTTATGTAGTATCAATTTCATGAATCTTTCTACGGCCAGATCGTCCAAAAGATCAAAAGAAGTGGGGATAAGAAAAGTGCTAGGCTCTGATAGAAATAGACTCATTAAACAATTTGTACTAGAATCTACATTATTTGTTGCTGCAAGTACATTATTGGCCATAATATTAACTCAACTTTCATTAAGAGGTTTTAATGCAATTGCAGATAAGGAGTTGTCTTTTATACCGCTACTTATGAATCCAATATGCATAGGAATCATTATACTTTTCATTTTCATTTTAGGGATTGCTGCCGGCAGCTATCCTGCATTTTATCTTTCATCATTTCAACCTATCGAAACCCTTAAAGGTAAAGTAACATCAGTATTTAAAGGGAAGAACTTAAGAAACGGACTCGTAGTATTTCAATTTACGATATCAATCGCATTGATTATCTGTGCTTTTTTTGTACAAAAACAACTGGCATATACGTCCTCTTTAGATCTGGGGCTTATAAAAGACAATGTCCTACAAATTCATAATATAGAACAGTTGGGTGATAGGGCAGAAACTTTGAAAGCAAAGTTAGAAGCTAATCCAGCTTTTACACATGTAGGTAAATCCTATGGAATACCGCCTAACGTTTGGTCGGGAGATAAGTATAGAGCATTTGGACCAGAGAATCCTGCAATACATTTTACCGATGTAAGAACCGAAGGTGATTTCTTAGACGTATTAGGTCTAACCTTTATTGAAGGTAGAAACTTTGATCCGGATCGTATAGCAGATAAGTACGGTGTTGTCCTAAACAAAGAGGCAGTAAAGGTATTGGGTTGGGGTAAAAGAGATGCGTATGCAGCAGATTCTCCTGTAGGAAAATTTGTTGCCATGACCAATGAGAGCGCAGATAAAATGGAAGTATTAGGGATTGTTGAAGACTTTAATTTTAGTACAACCAAAGAGAAAATAGGCCCTCTTGTTATTTTACATCAAGATAATGATAAGGTATGGAACTACGGTAGAGGGCGCACATTTTTGGCGGCTCGTCTAGATCCTAAAGGTGTAGAGAATTCAAGAAATTTACAAACGCTAATCGAAGGAATAGAAAAAGAAATGGCTCAAATTGATCCTTCCATTTTATTTGAATATAGTTTTATGGATCAAGAGTTCGAAAAGACATTCAAATCTGAACAGCGAATGGCAAAAGTACTTAACATATTCACCGTATTGGCACTTATAATAGCATGCTTAGGACTTTTTGGACTAGCCGCTTTTTCTGCCGAAAGACGAATTAAGGAACTAGGGATTAGAAAAGTATTAGGGGCCAAAGTATTTGAGCTTGCGTTATTATTTTCTTCAGAATTTACAAAGCTGGTCATGATTTCAATCTTGTTAGCTTCACCAATTGCATATCTATTAGTAAATGAATGGCTAAAAGATTTTGCCTATAGAACACCAATAGATATATGGGTGTTTTTGATTGCAGCTATATGTGCAATTGCAATTACGCTGCTAACCGTAAGTATGCAAACCTTAAAGGCTGCTATGACAAACCCGGTTGATAATCTAAGAACAGAATAATACTATAAATATGATTAAGAATTATATCAAAATAGCATGGAGAAATGCTATGAGACAAAAACAATTTACTATTCTCAATATACTAGGGCTTAGTATTGGGATTAGCACATGTTTTATGATCGGGTTATTTCTACACAGCGAAATGACTTATGATACTTTTCATGAAAAAGGAGACCGTATTTATAGAGTAAACCAACCTAATATATGGGGAGACTGGAATGAGTTATCCTCTGCTACAGGACCAAATGTTGCTACAGCATTAAGAGAAGATGCTCCGGAGTTTGAAGAAGTAACCAGATTGTTAAGTACAGGTGCACAGATTGTTCGGTCTGGAAGTGATGACGAGGTTAATTTATATAATGAAGAAGCCTATTTTGCAGCAGGGGAAAATGTTTTTAAAGTATTCTCTTTCGAATTTCTTCAGGGTAATCCAGAGACAGCACTTAGTGAACCTATGAGTATGGTAATGACTAAGCAAACCGCCAGGCGTTATTTTGGGGACGAGGATGCTATGGAAAAAACGGTAGAAGTCAAAGATGATGATGGTACCTGGAAAACATATACGGTAAAGGGAGTTTTGGATAACGTTCCTTATAAATCGCACATTCAGTTTGACATGATCGTCTCCTTGAAAAGCTATTCAGAAATGATGAATGCACACGGATGGAAATGGATATGGACATCTTTTTCAACCTATGGATTAGTAAAAGAAGGTACTGATATTCAAGCATTTACTAATAAAATTCAGGACATACCACCAAAATGGGCACCACCAACAACCAAACGCATTTTTAACCAAACCTTCGAGGAATTTACTGCAGGTCATGCCTGGACACTAGATCTACAGCCACTTAGGGATATTTATATGTCAGATGCACCAGTTTTTCATTCTTTTGGGCCAACTGGTAATCCTATGTTTATGAAAATATTTGGAGCAATTGGTATTTTGGTACTCATACTATCCAGTATCAATTTCATGAATCTTTCAACCGCTAGATCATCAAAAAGAGCAAAAGAAATAGGAGTGAGAAAAGTTTTAGGTTCTAAACGAAAGGCATTAATTAAACAATTTGTAATAGAATCTACACTATATGTTTTGGTAGGGACTCTTTTTGCCTTAATATTGGTTCAACTTTCATTAAACGTATTTAACGCTATTGCTGAGGTGCAGTTATCGTTACTGCCTTATTTAATAAGTCCGTTGTTTTTGGTTATTGTATTATTGTTTGTGTTGGCATTAGGTTTACTATCGGGCAGTTACCCTGCTTTTTACCTTTCGATGTTTCGACCTATTGAAACCCTTAAAGGGAAAGTAAACTCAAAATTTAGAGGAAAAGGAATTAGAAATGGATTGGTTGTATTTCAATTTACCATTTCGATTGCCCTAATTATTTGCACACTATTTGTACAAAAGCAATTAACATATACGTCCTCTTTGGATTTAGGGCTTAAAAAAGACAATATCTTGCAAATTCATAATATTGAACAAATGGGTTTTGATACAGAAACTTTTAAAACTGAGCTGATATCGAATCCTGCTTTTTCCAAGGTTGGGAAATCTTTTGGGATCCCTCCAAATATTTGGTCTGGTGATCGATATAAAGCTTTAGGAGGAGAAAACGACGTTGTTCAACTTAGAAATGTAAGAACAGAAGAAGACTATCTTGATGTATTGGGATTGGAGTTTGTTGCTGGTAGAAATTTCGAATCCACACGCCCTAATGATAAGTATAAAGTAGTACTTAATGAAGAAGCCGTAAAAACCTTGGGTTGGGGTACCAAAGAAACCTATACTACCAATTCTCCTATAGGAAAAATAGTGGCGTTAGCTTCTGGGAGTGAAGATGAATTTGAAGTGATTGGCGTAGTGAAGAATTTTAATTTTAATAGCGTAAAACAAAAAATAGAGCCATTAGTCATGATTCATCATCAAAATGATAAGGTATGGGATTATGGTGCAGGTTTATCTTTTTATTCTATGAGGTTGAACCCAGAAGTAATTAAAAACGCTGCTCACCTTCATACAGTAATCGAAGGTATTAAGGATGAGATAGCTCTGGTAGATTCCTCAATCCCATTTGAGTATAGTTTTATGGACCAGGCTTTTGAAAATACGTTCGAAACAGAACAAAAAATGGGTCTAGTTTTAAATATTTTTACGCTTATGGCTTTAATTATAGCTTGTTTGGGCTTATTTGGCTTAGCCGCTTTTACGGCAGAGCAACGTTTAAAAGAGCTTAGTATTAGAAAGGTATTGGGGGCAAAAGTATCAGAACTAGCTCTTTTATTTTCTTCAGAGTTCACAAAACTTATAAGTATTGCAATACTTTTAGCTTCACCAATTGCTTATTTCCTGGTAGATGAATGGCTCAAAGATTTTGCCTATAGAACACCAATAGATATATGGGTATTTATAGGTGCAGCTGTAAGTTCGATATTAATTACTTTGTTAACGGTAGGTCTTCAGACCGTAAGGGTAGCATCTGTAAATCCAGTTAAAAATCTACGAGCAGAATAAAACGTATAAAGAAAGAAAAAGATACATATTAAAACATAAAAAAATAGAACATGCTTTTACAACTAAATAACATATCAAAATGGGTACATTCTGGTGGGCAGAAAGTATTCTTATTAAAAGACATTAATTTTTGGGTTCATGAAGGAGATTTTATCTCGATCATGGGGCCATCAGGATCGGGAAAATCTACTTTACTCAATATCATTGGAATGTTGGATGGTTTTGATGAAGGTGAGTATTCTTTTCTGGAGGAGTCGGTACATAGATTAAAAGAAAAACATCGTGCTAATCTATACAAACAATATATTGGATTCGTATTTCAGTCCTATCATTTGCTTGATGAATTAACGGTAAAAGAAAATCTTGAAATGCCATTATTATACAAAAAAATTGGAGGCTCAGAACGAAAAGCCCTGGTTGCAGATATGTTGGATCGTTTTAATATCGTAGGCAAGAAAGACCTTTTTCCTTCTCAATTAAGCGGTGGGCAACAACAACTCGTAGGTATTGCCAGAGCCCTTATTGCAAGCCCAAAACTGATTCTTGCAGATGAACCCACCGGAAACCTGAACTCTAAACAAGGGGAGGAGATCATGGAAATATTTAAACAACTCAATAATGAAGGAGTAACCATCATACAGGTAACGCATTCTGAAAAGAATACTGCATACGGCTCACGAATTATTAATTTGCTGGATGGTAGTATTGTTTAGTTTCTTGATTGAAGACTTTTATTTAAATAGTAAAATAGGCTAATTCCCCTCTTGAGAGGGGTTAGGGGTGTGTTTTTCATAGCCATGAATATAATCTTCAATGACTAATAAGACATTGAACATATCTTTAAGCACTTGATCATCTGTAAATCGCAGAACAGAGACTCCTAACTCGTTCATTTTCTTTTCTTTCTTTTGATCTTTATAGTATACATCTATTAATTCATGAGAATACCCGTCAACTTCAATTCCAAGCATCAATTCATGACAAAAAAAGTCTAGAATATAATTATCGATCGGTTTCTGCCTATGAAAATCATAACCGTGTATTTGTTTTCCTTTTAATTTTAGCCAAAGAATAATTTCTGCCTTAGTACTATTATTTCTTAATTGCCTGGCTAGTTCTTTTAATTTTGGGTTATACGGAATAATTTTTCTTCTCTTACTCATATGACACACCCCTAACCCCTCTCAAGAGGGGAATGGATATTCGAATGTAATATTAATTCATTTGCCATAAATTGCTATCATTCAACCTCAGGAGCAGCAGTAAACTGGCGTATAGCTGTATTGGGTTCTATGATATTATATCCATTCCAGAATTCGGGATTGTATTTGGACAAGTATTCTGGTTTAATTGATTTATTTTCTTTACTGTTATTGTAATCCGTTTCACTTATTGATTTTTGATCAAAGACTACGATTTCATATTTGCTTAGGTTACCCATACCAGCTTCGATTTCTAGTGCAAGTTCATTTTGTTTACGCTTACCTTTCACATGTTTGTTTTTCTCAATAACTTTTAAAGGGCGATCTACGCCAAAGGTATTGCCTTTTATTTTTTCAAGATATTTTACAGTGTATTTATTGTCTGATCCTTTGGTAAAAATAGTGGTTCCTTTATAGATATTTTCCTGATAGCTAAGTCCCAATAGTTTGAAGTTTCTAAGCAACTTCACATTTTGGTAATCAACACGCATGACAGCAAAGTTTTCTGTATTTATATATAGTGTTCCTTTAAAATCTTCTCTCCTTTTGGGTTCAAAATCAATGATATAAACACTACTGTCATCCATGTACGTATAATCTACCAACTTAAACTCATATCGGCCAGATTTACGAATAAAGTTTAGTGTAGGATCTTCTTGAAAAAACATATTCTTAAAAAGTCCCTGGATTGCAGATCTTCGATATTTTAGAAAATGATTTTTATCTTCTTTTTTGTCTTCGAGTTCATCTTTGGCAGCAGTAGCGTCTTCATTACTTTCTAAGATAGAATCTACCTGTACTTTGGTGCCAAAGATTCCCGATTTTATCTTTAGATAAGAATCAGGTTTTACGTTGTCTTTAAATATTTTTTCTAATTTCTCAGATAGCGCGTCTGTAGAGCCTGTGTTATTTTTGTCATACAGTTCTGCCGCCTTGATGATATTAATTTTTCGTTTTTCGGGACTCCCGTAATAATCGCATAGCGTTTCTATATAATACTCAGATTTTCTGGGGATTATTGTGACCACACTATCAATAAATTTTTTGTTGAGTTCTGCTATGGTTGATTTCTTAAATTCGACATCTAGTTTATTCAATTTGTTAAACTCAGATTGCCTAAAAAACAATCGCTTTTGTGTCATATCAAAATGATAGTTTTGCTCTAACCTGTCTTCAACATTGTCAATAATTTCTTCTACCGTTAGGTTTTTGTTAGAAATAAAAACACTTTTTAATTCAATGGCCTTTGGTTGGATATAAATAATACTATCAGTCTCAGTGTTAACAGCAACACCAACTTTTTCGTATCCCATAGATGAGATATAGATAGAATCAGTTTCAGATTGGGCTTTTTCAAGATTTATAGAAAACCGTCCTTCTTCGTTGGTTATGACACCTTGGTTTTCGGATACCTGAATGGTGGCAAAGGGCACAGGCTGGTTGGTTTTTTTATCTACTACTTTAGAAGTAATAGTCTGCGCGCTAATTGCCAGGGTAAAAAATAAAAATGAAGCTAATATCGCTTTATTGTATGTCATAATCTAAAATTTAAAATCAAAAAGAGTTTCTATACCTATAGACGGTAATAGTATCAATAACGTTGCCTGTCATGCTAATAAAAATAAGACTGAAATGAGAAGTGATTGTTACATAGTAATTTACAAAAAATAAAATCTTCTGGGAATATGGTATGTTACATCAGTTTTTTTGAAATTTATTCATATTTAAAGATTAAGATGTTTAAAAACACACACAGTAACGAAAAATGAAACTAATAAGATCTATTATTGTACTTATTTTGTGTCATCTTTTTAAATTAATTATGAGTTATACACGATTGGTTCTCTTTTTTTGTTCAATTTTTATGTTGACATTTTCTTTTGCTCAGGAAGGTACGACTCCCTGTTATCAGTTTGTAGGTAAGGATAGTATAAGAATTAATCTTAATGCCCATAAAGTACCCGTAACTCAAAATTGTGCGTCTTTTTATAGGTTGGCCAAAGTAAACCCCATAAACTTGAGTATAGAGGGATATTTTGAGGATTATTATATGAACGACACTATTTCTGTACAAGGAACTTTTAAAGATAATCAGCTACATGGAAAAGCTTTTGTTTATTACGACAATGGAAACAAAATATTTGAAGGAACATATGATAAGGGAAAGAAAATCGGTATTTGGATATACTGGTACAAAAATGGTAATATTCGTAAAAAGATAAGTTACGAAAATGACGAAATAAAAATAGTAGAACACTATAAGAAGAACGGAAAAATAAAGATAGAAAATGGCAATGGGAAATATACTGATAGGGGATATCATAAACGTTTAGTTATGTCAGGAGAATTAAAGGACGGAGTTCCGGATGGTGAATGGAAGATAGTAAATCAATTTTTAGGAGCGCTTGCTTATAAAGAGGAATATAAAAATGGTAAATTTATAAAGGGAATAAGTTTTCATAATGCATCCGGTATGAAAAAAGAATATTTTACAGAACCTTATGTGCGTCTGGATGATGGAGTAATAGTTGCGAGGTCAAAAAGTATTGAGGATTGTAGTTCTTGTTCTAAAGGAAGAATAGATTACAAAAGTGTAAGCTTTAAATCTGCAAAAGGAGATAAAAGTTTCTACGAATACTTAGGTAAAACCTATAAAACGGATAATATAAAAGGATATACATTATGTAGTTTTGTAGTTTCTGAAAAAGGAAATATTCAAAATCTAAAAATTGAAAATAGCTCTGCCGTAGAGTTTGATGAATCTAATACACTAACGAAGATAATTTTAAACTCAGGGAAATGGACTCCTAGAATTCAGCAAAGTATAATGCCAACTTCTGGTAGAAATACACTTTCACGAAAAAAAATAAATAAACCAATTCCCACGGTCATAAATTTCATCATTAAATATTCAGACAAAGGGTATGTTTTCTACCCATAAATAAAAAGCCTGACTATATTTTAGTCAGGCTTTTTATTTTATATGCATTGATAATGAATCTGTGTGGTCAGATCATACGTGTTAACCTTATTATTTTTTAGGTAACATGATGGTTTCGATAGTATGTATCATTCCGTTAGTAGCTTCGATATCTGTTATCATTAGTCTACCGGCATTACCGTTGTTATCTATCAAATAGATTTTTCCCTTTTTTAAACTAGCCATTAAGCGGGTGCCGCCAAGGGTTTTTAATTTTACGCTTCCGCGTCCTTCATTAATAGCTTTTAGGAGATCTTTCTCATTAATCAATCCTGGGATGATATGGCAATTCATGATAGCAGTTCGTTTTGCTTCATTTTCTGTAGCCATTAGTTTTTCAAAATCGCCTTTAGGCAGTTTTGTAAAAGCACCGTTTGATGGTGCAAATACAGTATAGGGCCTTTTCCCGTTAAGGATCTCGTTAAATTCTGTGGATTGAATCACTTGTTTTAAAGTTGTAAATCCTACATCGGTTGCTATTATTTCGTTGATGGTTGGTACTTTTTCTTCTTCCTCTGGGACTACTGTTTGTGCAATAAGTACGTTATTCTTCTCAAATGGTGTATTGTTCTCATTTGTTGTAGTACAAGCCCCGATAAGTAATAATCCAAAAAGAGCAAAAATGTGGGATAGCGTTTTAATTCTCATTTTTTAAAAATTAGATGTATGATGATAAAAATGTAGTCACGATAACTACTTCCTTAGTTACTTAGAAACAGGTTAAAAATATTTGAAATACCATTAGGTTAGGGTAACCAATGAGTATTCGTAAGAATCGAATTAGTAAACGTATCTTGAAGATGTATGATCTATCAATGGGTATACAAGACACTCCACAAGACCATAGCTACAGCAAATAATCCAAATATAGAATTTATACGACCTAGCCATTTTTGCAAGGCATTATATCTGTAATCCTTTAGAATTTTATTAGCAAATTTATGATAGAACCATGCACATAACGCCGTAAATTGGTAAGTGATATTGTATAAAATAATGCCAAAAAGAGGATAGAAGATAAGTTCTGGGTATTGTTCTAGAAACACACTATAAAAACTACTTGCCAAAGATTGATCAGGACTAAAAAACAATTGATTTATGAATAAGACGAATAGTATCCCAGAGGCATACCAACGAAATAAATTAAAATTGTTTCTTAAATATTTTTCCTTTTCTTCATAACCAAATAAAAACAAACCCATAAAAAGTGCAGATAAATAAGTATCTGTTTTTTGATCAATTAAGGGAGCAAAGGCGCTATTTTTTACGAATAACATAATAAAGGATAGTACAAATAACATAATAATGATGGCTCTTTTAGCATTATCCTCGCTTTGTGAAACATAGTTAAGATGTCTTATGCAAGAGTGATCCATAAAATCTTTAGAAATGCGTAATGGAGTAGATAATCCTTTTTGATGATTTTTACCCTATTCAAGTTTTTATCAAAAATGGAGATAATACTATCACATTACACAATTCCTTTCTTTGATAACATAAATTATTTTTTCCAGTTCCGAAAAATGAAACTGGCATGGTTTACTATTGCATTATAAAAGAGATGTAAACAACAAAAAAAACATGAGGAAAACCGTAAAAAATAAGTTGCTAAAAAAGAAACTTTTTGTGTTGTTCAACAAATATCTAGGACACTGATCGAAAACATCACAATACAGCAGGGGAGTTTCCCCCTACCCCCATTGTTTACCAATAATTACGGTTGTAGGTTTGCCGTCGGGAAAATTAAACTACTACTAATAAACTAATTTATCTATATTATGAAACATTATTTTAAAAGCTATACACTAGCATTATTTAGTATCATCTTTTTGATGTTCTTTACATCTTGCGAAGAAGAAAACTTCATATCAGAGCAAGCTGCTGAAACTGAAACAGAAGAGGCTACAGTTCATCAAGAAAACCCTTTACTAGTTAGAGAGGTATCTCAGGCAGATATTCCTAATGTATTATCCAAAATTAAAGGGAAGATGTCTAGTGCTGCAAAATTTTATGGGAATAAAATGGTGCAGGATGATATAGAGATATATTTAGATCAAGTAAAAGAAGCGGTAAAAAAAGGAGAGCATTCTAACTATACTTTTCCAATACATGTAGAAGGTGCTCCGCTTACAGAGCTATATGTGTTGGGTATTGACAAATACACAGATGGCACTATTGGTGAACCTATTGTAACTAAATATAAGCTTTCTCAAGAATCTTATGACTATTTCATGAATGAAAATAATGGGATTATTGATTTTAGATATTTCAAGGCAGATTATAGTTATTATACTTTTGATGAGTTTTTTAGCAAAAAGGCTAATAAATCAGCAAATTGCCAAGGAACAATGGGTGCAGGACCAGGATTTTATCCAACTACAGAGCCAGGAGGATCAATTACCAATGGTACGACAGTAACAGGTATTACAGTAGGGTTTAGCAATACTGTTATTCATACAACAACATATGTTTATACCTCAAATGTACCTAGTACAAACGGGCAAACATCTTCTGTGTCAACATTAGCCTCTAGCTCTGTTATAACCACGACCACGGAGCCAACAGGTGACACAAGCGGGACAGTACCAGGTCCTACAGTAATTAATGTGCCTAATAATGCTGCCTCTGTAACACAAGAAACACAACCGGTTTCTAGTGGAGGTGCTGCATGTGTTAACCCTACGCATGTTATAAATGGTGCTGGTGGTAGTCAACATTATTGTCCGGCAGTCTCAGGAAACGGTAATAACACACACAATTATCAAGACAATAAAAGTGCTACTCCATGTACGCCATTTAACTATAGTGCAGTTAATACGCTTGATTTATGGTCTGCTAGAATGGCTCATGAGTTTTCTGTACCCGGTGGGTTTATGCAACAAAATAGAGAGTTTACACAACCTTTAAAAGATCTTTATAATCAAAACACAAATTCGTTTACTAACAGAAATTTTGGCCATAAATTAATGATGGGTGTTGTTGATACAAAAATTACTGAAGTTGAAGGTATGCAAATACTTTTCTCAATTAATTTTAATAATGCTTCGGAAAGGTCAATAGCTTTTGGTAATGATGCCGTTTCTATTCTTACAAACCAGTATCCAACAACAAACATCCCTTATCTCGCCACTCGTGTTGATTATGAAAGAGAATTACGTAGAATAGCGAACCATTTTAAGTATTTTGGAGATCCCGAAGAAGAAATCTTTGCTGCTTACATTGAAAGTTTATTACCAGATCTTTATAGTATGACTTCTGGTGAAGTGCACGATATTTATGAGTTGGCAAAACAACAAACAATATACCTTACTTATAAGTATTTTCGTGCTTTGGTATATCCTACCGTAAATGCTGCAATACCGTTTGTCGTTTATGCGCTTACAGAAGCTACTCTAGGGGCAGCTTTACCTTTATTAAGTAGGATACCTTTAAAACTTGTGACCAGAGGAACTAAGTTGGAGAGTTTGGTAAAACAAATTGGTGTATTAGGTGTTAAAGGTTCAGGAAATAATATTAGAATAGTAACTACAAATTCACCTATCACTAAATCGAAAGAACTTTTTAATTCACTCACAAGAAATGCTATTTCAAAAGTTACAGAGTCAAATGGTGCTATTAAAGCAAATATGGGTAATGGAAATTTCATAACTTATCGCCCAGTATCTGCTTCAAGTAGTAACTTCCCGGCAACAATATCATTAGATTTCAGAGCTGCCGGTATTTGGACTAAAATAAGAAACATTAAATTTGTGTCGCCATGATTAATAAACAGTTATTTGATAAAGAAAATATTTATCTTTTTGAACCCTATGATGGAGTTGAATTTATTTATTCTGTTTTGCAAAATTTAAACATTACTAATTTCAAAACAAATGACGCTAGAGAAAAAGGTTTAGAAACAATTGAGAAATTACTTGATTTAGAGTTAATTGAAATTTTTCATTGGGGAGATAACCATAAACAGTTTGCTGATGAAATATTTTCTAATGCTGAGATAATGATGCACATAAAAACAGTTTGGTTTGTAGGGGCTGACTTCTCTGATTTCAATAGTATGCCCATGTTCAAATTTAAAGATTGGTACATTAAATCTTTAGAAAATGCCGGAATGACACACACCACAGATTGGTCTGGGTTTGTAGAAAACAAAATTGGAGACTTGGAACGATGGATTGAGAAACATAGACCTAGTAAAACATAGTTTTAATAATAAAGAAAGCAGATACTTATTAGAAATGTATTTGCTTTCTTTTGTAACTTTTGATAATAGTCGATTAATACGATAACAGAAGCTTTGAGAACTCTAAGAACAGGCATTATTTAATTAGTTAACTATGGAAATTGATAATGTAAACATTAAAACTCTTAAAGAGGTTTCTAAAGAGTTAAACCTTGATTTTACTTCAGATTGGGGTATTATAAATCAGGATGTAGATAGGGTTAAAGAATTTATAGTTTATTTTAACAAGAACAAGGATTTATTAGATTCAGGAACCCAATTGGACTATATTGAACTTGTGATAGCCTCTTTTAATGAAGCTCTTGTAGAGAATAAGGTTGACAATGAGCTTGAATTTTTGTTTAAGGAGTTTATATATCCTCATATATCCGTTGAAGATTATGACCCTTTTAGTTGTTTTAGAGCTGTTGTCTATTGGATGACTTTAGATAATGAAAGAGGGGAGTTCCCTGTTAGATTAATGCTTGAACAAATGATGGGAGTAGACGAATAATAACTTTAATAAAAAATTAGAATTAGATATTGTAATAATCCAAGCCATTATCAAATGGCTTGGATTTATATTTATAGACTATGAAAAAACTATTACAGAAAGAAGAGTCAACATTAGATGAGTTATTTGATTGTATTAAAGAAATAGAAGCAGCAGGAAATATCTTTATTCTTAAAGTGGATGGTGAAAGAGAAGAAAACCATAATACTGTCATGATTACTTTTTCTAATTCTGATAAGGATATGATTAGATATGATGAATCGGATATTAAAGTAGCTATTAAAAAAGCCCTGTTCGACTATATTTCAATGAGTTAATTAACAATAGTCTATTTAAAATAGTTCCTAACAGATAATATATAATTCTAAAAGCCTACCATTTTATTATGAAAACATGGTAGGTTTTTATTCTAATTAAAAATAAAATTAACTAAAACTTTCTTATGGCATATACTAAAACCAAAGTGCTATTAAAGGTATTAATTCTTCTAAGCTTTTTTTCAATTCAAGCACAAGAAGACTTTTACGTGTCTTATAATATTTCATACAAATCTGATATTGAAAAAAGTAAGAAAAGCTTTAAAGAAGCCGTTACAAATACGATTAATAAAAGGGCTATACCGTTAATAAGAGATGAAAATGATACTCTTAGTTCAGAGAAAAGAAAAGAAATGGCCATTGAAATGATTTTACAATCAATGCCAGCAGCAGAAACTATGCATAACCTTTTATTATCAAACAAAGAAACAATGGTATCAATAGAAGTTAAAGATTCCATGCATACATTGACAAGAAATTCTAAAAATGATTCTATTTATGAGAACTCAGAATCTTTAAATAAAGTGCTGAATGGTTATAGATATTATGAAGATGAGGCTAATATTGTGCAAGTAGAGGAAGATACCAGTGATGTTAAATATATAAAAGGTATAAAATGCTACAAAGTATCTGTGGTTTTTTACGAGGAAAAATCAGAAGATATTATGAGTTTTATGTCACTTATAAAATATGATATGTATGTAAGCGATCAAGTCAAATGTCTTTACAATCCAATATTAAAATTTAAAAGTCTTTTAGAAAGATTTTACCCGCTTGAATTAAAATCACAATTGATTGCTTTTAAAGGTTTAGAAATAACGTATACTCTTGATCAGATACATACTTCTTCTAATTAAGATGAATATGAGAAATAAGCCAAATAAGTTAGGTTTTAAAAATAAAAACCCCGATCAAAACAGCGCTTTTTGATCGGGGTCCTAAAAGTATTCACCTGTCTACAATTTACTCCTCTTCTATACTTTTAAGGTTATCGCCAGATGTTCTGTCGATCAATTTATTATAAGGGTCAATACCGGCTTTTAGTGGTTTCTTATCGGTAACAATAGTAAAGGTATTCTCACCGGGCTTTAACCATTTTCGCTCCAGGTAAAATGGGTTTTTAAGCGGTACTTCCTGCTCGTCTACAATATCTTCGCCAAACAATCCAACCTCGATATAATTGGTTTTGTCATCGGTGCGTTCTTCTTTTCCTTTGTTGTCATAATAGATCTTTTTAGAATCTACAGTAAAGGTAGTCTCGTACTTGCCATTATCTAGTTTTTTGGTCTTGGCAGCAGCAACGCGGTTTTCATACATTACAATCTTTTTAAAACCATCTTCTACAGCATATTTTAAAGAATCAGGAGCTACACTATAAATTACATCAAACAAGTTTTCTGAAGTAGGGTAGACGCCTTTTTCAAAATTCTTATACTCGTTGGTGAAATCCCTAAGTGCGGTATTGATTTTATCTTCACCAATCAGGTCTTGTAATTCATACATCACCATAGATCCTTTGCGATACCAAATATGTTGTCCCGTTTCTACATTAATTAGTGATCTTTCTGGTTTAAAACTAAAGGCTCTATTTCTTAAGTAATCATCCAAAGAGTATTTTAAGAAGTTTTTGATCCCGTTTTCTCCATATTCATGCTTCATGGTCATTAATGACGTATATTCAGCAAGGGTTTCAGAAATAATATTTGCACCAGAAGTTTTACTTGGGGTTACCAAATGTCCCCACCATTGGTGCGCTACTTCATGAGTTGTCACTCTAAATGCATAGTTAAAGTCTTCAGCTTTATCAAAATCGGCAGCAAACCCAAAATCTTCAGAATACGGTATTGTGGTAGCAAAAGACTGTGCAAAAGTCGTATGTGCAGGAAATTCTACAATCCTAATTACTGAATTTGGATATTCTAAAAAGTTTTTAGAACAGTAATCTAATGCAGCCTTAATACCTTCTATAAAAAACTCCAGATTCCGTTTATGTTTTGGAGAATGGTAAATCTCGATAGTTACTTTTTTGCCGCTAGGAGCAATCCAACTATCTTTTTCTACATCATATTTGGCAGACCCTATATTAAAGAATAAATCAGTTTGAGATTCTAGCTTATAATGAAAATAAGCTCGGTCGTTTTCTTCCCAATTTTTTACCAATTTACCTGGCATGAGTGCAGTTTGATCTATTGATGTACTTACCACAGCTTCAAAATTGATATAATTCGCATCTTCATTAAATAAATTCTTCTTCAACGCGGTAGAATCTGTACGAGGAGGGAATAGATAATCAAGTTTTTCTAACCCATATTTTTTACGAACTCCATTTTCGATCAAACTTCTATCATAATGAAACCTTGGAAAAATACTGCTGTTAAAGAAAGATCCATTGTGCAATACTTCGGTTTCTCTGGCATTTGCAAAACCTTTGGTCTCTGCAAATACTTCAATAGTTAGCTCTGCAGTTTCATTAGGTTGCATTGCTTTGGGAAGCTTATAGAAATACATCCTGTATACAGAATCAGATACTACAGGAGATAATTCTTTCCCGTTATATACCACTTTATCAAGACTTGTATGGCCGTTAGGGTATTGTACTTCTAGCAGTAGGGTGTCTATTGCAGTGTCGTAATTATTGATAATTTTATACTCCCCACGGGCTCTAACATTTCTTTCTTTTGGGAAAACATCAATATAGGTCTTAAGATCTGTTACTTGCGGATGTGCCTGACCTATATATTTTGCATATTTTTTTTCGGCATCTGCTCCTACTTTTTCAGAGTAATTACCGTCTTCAATTTTGTTGAGTACCTTAAGGTTATAATAGCTGTATCCCGCAACAGATATAAAGGCAACGGTCACACCCGTAAGCATTGCAATTGTTTTGGTGTTGAATCGTTGTTTTGCGAGTGTCAATCGTTCTTTTGCACTAGAAAAGAATCCGCGTGTCCAGAAAATTTTACCAATCACCGTCAAGATTCCGGTTAATAGGATCCAGTACAGATTTAACCAGGTAATTCCCGTAAGATAGTGTCCAAAACCATTTAAATCACTCAGAAAAAATGGAGTAGTTGATCCGTAAATCAACATTGGGTTCGTGCTTTTAAAAGCAAGAGATACTAATAATGGTAATCCAATATATATGAGGATAACAACAAAATGACCCAAAAACTTATTGTTTACCAATACATGAATAAAAAATGCGAGTAAAACCGTAGTCAAAAAACTAGGGAATATTAGTAAAAAGTTATAGACAAAAGACATGTCTAATTCATAGCCAAAATATCCATTAAACGTCTGAAACAAAACACCCACGATAACATTAACCAACGTAAGTACAATCGATACCCCAACCAATGAGATAATTTTTGAAAAGTACAAGCTCGAATTGCTTATGGGTAGTGCATCATAAAACACAAAAGTTTTATTTTTTCTGGTCCTGTGTACGGCTTCTCCAGAATAAATCACCAAAATGATCACAGATAACAACGTAATTCCACCAGAGATATAGGTTACGATATATCGAGTTAATGGCAAATTAGGCGTACCATACGTTTTGTTTGCCTGAAAAATAGTAATCAACGAGATGATAATCCCAATAATTAATAAAATGATAAAAACAGGATCTTTTATAATAGATAAAAACTCGATCTTACTAAGCGAAAATAGTTTTTGTCTCTCAGATTTTTTTGTGAATACTTGGGTAACTGACTTGATTAAAGATGGTTGGTATTCATCATTATCAGCCTTATTTGTTTGTTTGGTAGATAGTAAAAACTTCTTGTAATCAAATTTGAAATAGGTAATCAAGAATAACAACAATCCTAGTCCAAACCAAAGGATACGATTGATCAAAAATTTACCATAGATTGGCAACTGATTCAGGTTTAGCTCATTGATAGACCAATACTTTTTGACAAAGCTAAAGGCTCTATTTCCAAAAGGATCCAGATATACGGTTAACCATTGGTTATCTATGCTTCGCATCAAGTCTCCGGTGATGCTGTATAAAACAAATAAGCAAATCCCACCAAGGTAAATAATGGGCATTTTCTTAAAAAACGCCATTAAACAAAAGAACAAAGAGCCAATTAAAAAGGCATTGACTTGTAAGATAAAAAGAAAGGGTAGAAGGTATGATGATAGGTTAAAACCCATATACTCTCCGTAATCCGGGCGATCCATAAAAGCACCCATCCCAAATCCGATCATTGCACCAAGCACGATAAAGATATTAAGCAACGTAGCTATAGAAAAACTACCCAAAAACCGACCTAGCACATAGGCTTTTTGCTTTATAGGAAATGTAAAATACGTTTGTGCCGTTTTGTGATCCTTATCTCTAAAGATAGGAACCCCCATGATTGCTGCATAAAAGAAAATTGAGATAATTGATACTGGCCCCATTACTCCTACAATATTGTTGGGGCTATTTACGAATTGTGCAGTAACAGATTTTTCAAAAAAAGCGATTAAAAAAGCAATCAAAAGTCCTAAAGCAGCATAAATCCATGTTGCAGGCCTGTTTAGGCGATATTTTAATTCAAATAAGAATATTTCTTTCATATCGCTGCCTCCTTTTCTTCTTTTTTGTTAATGCAATAGAAGTAGAAATCTTCAAGATCATTATTTACAGGCTCAAAACCATCTCCAGGGTTAACATCACTATATACATTTACATAAAACTGTCCACCTCTTAGATAATTAGATAGTACAGTAAATTCGTTTTCAATAGATGCTAATGCAGATTTATCAATATGCTTTCTAAATACTTTTCCGTTTAATCTATTGGATAATTCTTGTGGATTTCCTTGCTCTAGTATTTTCCCTTCATTAAAAACCGCCATGTTTTTACATAAGTTGGTCACATCATCTACAATATGAGTACTTAGGATCACTACGGCATTTTCACCTAATTCACTCAATAAATTATGAAAACGGTTACGTTCTAAAGGGTCAAGCCCAGCAGTGGGCTCATCAACAATAATTAGTTTTGGATTACCAAGTAATGCTTGTGCAATCCCAAAACGTTGTCGCATACCACCAGAAAAATCTCCAAGGTTACGGGTTCTAAATTTATATAGATTTACCTTATTCAATAAATCGGCAACATACCCTTTACGCTCTGCTTTATTGGTAATTCCTTTTACTTTGGCGATATGATCCAGCATCATCTCTGCAGAGACCTTTGGGTAGACTCCAAAATCCTGAGGTAGGTACCCCAAAACTTTCCGAAGTTCTTCAGGTTGTTTAAAAACATCAATACCGTCAAAATCTATAGTGCCAGAATCTGCAAGTTGTAATGTGGCTATTGTTCTCATTAATGAAGACTTACCTGCCCCATTAGGGCCTAAAAGACCAAACATTCCTTTTTCTAAAGTCAAAGTAACATCATTCAATGCTTGAGTTCCGTTAGGATAGGTCTTATTAAGATTTTTTATGGTGAGCATACGCTTAAAATTTGCAATTTATGTATTGTAAGGTTAGTACAACTTGTTAAGGTTTTGTTACAATATTAGCTATATTTTTTAAGTAAAATTACCTTTAGATATGTATTTATTAATAATCTGAGGTAACAGATATATCAGTATATTTACAACCATCAATTTTTATAGTTAAGAATGCAACAACTTCGCAGAAACAGAAGACTAAGAACCAATGATGCAATTCGTTCTTTGGTCAGAGAATACACCATTACCCCACATGATTTTTTGGTTCCCCTTTTTGTAGTAGAAGGAAAAGGAATAAAAGAAGAAATCCCATCAATGCCCAATTATTACAGGTATAGTTTGGATTTACTTAAGGATGAGGTTAGAGAACTTTGGTCTCTGGGATTAAAATCGGTATTACTTTTTGTAAAAGTTCCTGATAATCTTAAAGATAATAAGGGAACAGAAGCCTTAAACCCAGATGGCTTGATGCAAAGAGCTATTAAAACAGTAAAGGATGCAACTCCCGATATGTTGGTGATGACAGATGTAGCCTTGGACCCATACTCGTCGTATGGTCATGATGGTATTGTAGAAGATGGCTATATCGTTAATGATGAAACCTGTGAGGTTCTTGCAGAAATGTCATTAACTCATGCCCAGGCTGGTGCTGATTTTGTTGCACCAAGTGATATGATGGATGGGCGTATTCTTTCTATTAGAGAAATACTCGAAGAAGAAAATTTTGTGAACACCGGGATCATGAGTTATAGCGCCAAGTATGCTTCAGCTTTTTATGGACCGTTTAGAGATGCACTAGATTCTGCTCCGGGTTTTGGAGATAAAAAAACATACCAAATGGATTTTGCCAATCGTGATGAAGCGATCAAAGAAACATTAATGGATATCGAGGAAGGTGCGGATATTGTTATGGTGAAGCCGGGGTTATGCTATCTGGATCTGGTAAGAGATGTTAGAGATGCTGTAGATGTACCTGTAGCAGTATATCAGGTCAGTGGTGAGTACGCCATGCTCAAGGCAGCGGCAGAAAAAGGTTGGTTGGATCATGATGCCGTAATGCTAGAGCAGGTTATGGCGTTTAAAAGAGCAGGCGCGCAAATTATTGCGAGCTATTTTGCTAAAGACGTAGTGAAGCTTTTAGGTTAGACTTAAGAGAAAGATAGTGTATAGAGTTCCTTCTCCTTGGGGAGAAGGTTAGGATGAGGGGTTTTTTGAAAGGGCTTTCACCTTAATCCTCTCTCAAGGGACAGGAAATAAGAAGTTTCTACTTTTTATTGTGATATTATCTTTCAAACAAGACTAAATAAGCTTGAAAATTCAATAAAATTACAATTTATGGTAAGCAGGGATAGATTATATCAAACATTTGGAGAATTACTATATGTGATTGCAATGAGTGATGGGGTCATCCAGAAGGAAGAAGTCGAAACTCTTGAGGAAATCTTGAAAGGCCATCCTAAGGGAGCGGATATCAAATGGTCATTTGATTATGAAAATACTAACCAAAATGATATCGAAACCTTGTACAAAAAGGTAATACAAGTATTTTCTGATAATGGTCCAGACTATGAGTATGATTTTATGATCTATGCACTTACCAAAATTGCTGAAGCCAGTAAAGGAATTCATCCTGATGAAGAAAAGCTAATCACTAATTTTTCTAAAGATTTACTGGAGCGATTTATAGATGATATCGAAAAAATTAAAGAAAAATATAACGAATAAGTTTACTACCATTTTATGCAAAAAATAGTCATATTACTTGCAACAATTGCATTGCTTTTTACAAGTTGCCAATCTGAGAAAAAAGAGAAACCAGATATAAAAATAGGAACAAAGAAAAAAGAAACTTCTTCTTTTGATGTGGGGAAACGCATTTTTAATGGTAAAGGAAAATGCTATACCTGTCATAAAATTGATAAGAAATCTATTGGCCCAGGAGTAGTAGAGATCATGAAAATTTACAAGGAACAAAATGCAGATTTAATTGCATTTTTGAAACAGGAAGCAGAACCCATTGTAGATCCCGAAACGTATGCGGTAATGAAAACAAACTTTGCGATTATCAAAACATTTACCCAAGAAGAGCTTAAAGCACTGCAAGTTTATATGAATGATGTAAGCAACGGTAAAACAGAATAATGAATAGACTCTTAATTGTATTTTTTTTAATCTCGGGCTCAATAATGGCGCAACAATTTACACCCAAAGAAGCTTTTTTAGAAAAGTGGAAGAATTCTCAGGAATATCTATTAAAAATTGCAGAGCAAATGCCCGAAGATAAGTATGATTTTAAGCCTACAGAACGTGAAATGGATTTTAAAAATCAATTGCTTCACATTCGTGGAAATATGCTTTGGCTGGGAACGACCCACTTTTCAGAAGAAAAATTCGACAAAAATGCCTTAAAAGAAAACCTTCCGGAAACAAAATCCGAAACGATTAAAACTCTGAAAGAGGCTTTTGAATATGTGTATACCCAAGTGCAAAATACAGATGATGATGATTTTAAGATAGAGGTAGACTTTTTTGCCGGTCGTAAATCAAAACTTCAAATCCTTAATTTATTACAGGATCATGTGACACATCATCGTGGGCAACTGATTGTTTACTTAAATTTGAACGGTATAGAACCTCCTCGTTATGTAGGATGGTAATGATATACAGATTGCTTCATTTCATTCGCAATGACTAATAGAATTGTCATTACGAGGAGTATGCGACGAAGTAATCTTTGGGCTTAAAAAGACAAAAACATATTACAAAAACCGTACTTTAGTAGCATATTTAAAATAACCATGACCTTACTCTTAATTTACGCAGTACTTTCTATTTTCTTTTCGTTTTTATGTTCGATCTTAGAAGCGGTGCTGCTTAGCGTTACTCCAACATTTGTAAATCTAAAGATGAAAGAGGGAAAACCATACGCCACAATATTAGAAAACTTAAAGAAGGATGTAGATCAACCTTTGATCGCTATTCTTACGCTTAACACAATCGCACATACCGTAGGAGCAATTTTGGTAGGAGTGCAAGCAGAATCATTACCTTATAAATTTGAAATACTTGGTATTAATATGGTTGGAATTGTATCAGCAATTATGACAATGTTGATTCTGGTAGTTTCGGAGATAATTCCTAAAACTATAGGGGCGACGTATTGGAAACAATTGGCCAACTTTACTTCGAAAGCGTTGATTGTATTGATTGCTCCACTAAAATATACGGGATTATTATGGCTACTTAGGCTTACAACCAAACTTATTGGCGGTAAGGGACACCATGGATCTGTACTAAGTAGAGAGGATTTTACGGCTATGGCAGATATTGCAGAAGAAGAAGGTGTTTTTGAAGAATCAGAATCCAAAGTAATTAAGAATTTATTGAATTTTAAAGCTGTTTTGGCAAAGAATATCATGACGCCCAGAAGCGTGCTTAAACTTGCTCCCGAAGAGCAAAATATCAAAGACTTTTTCGAAGCTAATAAAGAGTTACGATTTTCAAGAATACCTGTTTACAAAGATAATCCCGATCACATTACCGGATATGTACTCAAAGATGAGGTGTATAAGGAAATGGCAGAGGACAAACATGATAAAAAACTTGGCGACTTAAAACGACAAATATTTGTTGTTGATCGTAACACCGCGGTGCCTAATTTATTCGAAAAATTAGTAGAACAACGCGAGCATATGGCATTAGTGGTTGATGAATACGGTTCTGTAAGTGGTGTGGTTAGTATGGAAGACGTAATCGAAACTCTTTTGGGGTTAGAGATCATGGATGAAAGTGATAAAGACACAAATATGCAAGAACTGGCTCGTAAGAATTGGGAAAATCGAGCAAGGCGATTAGGTATCTTAGACGATAATCCTGAAGAATGATTCAAACGGCATATATAGAAACACCCTTGGGGATTGCTACATTATCTGGTGATGAAAATGGAATAACCAATGTTTCAGTTACTCAAGAATCGGTAGAAACACCTTCAACAGAGATTCCTTCTTATTTACAAGATACAGTGCTTCAATTACAAGAATATTTTATTGGACAACGCACTACTTTTGATCTTAAGCTAAATCCATCAGGAACTGATTTTCAGAAAAAAGTATGGCAAGAACTGCTAAACATTCCTTTTGGTAAAACTGCTACGTATTTGGATATGGCCAAAAGATTAGGTGATCCCAAATGTATACGCGCGGCAGCAAGTGCCAATGGTAAAAATCCGTTGTGGATCATTGTCCCATGTCACCGTGTGATCGGTAGCGATGGATCGCTCACAGGCTATGCGGGTGGATTATGGCGTAAAAAGTGGTTGCTTGATCATGAAAACCCTGTAAAGCAACAATCATTGTTTTAAAACCCCTCGGTCATTACAAGGAGTACACAACGAAGTAATCTCTCAATTTATATTTTTAATATACTTTTCTCAGTTTCAAAAAATGAAACTCTGGGATCTTATTATTGCATGATGGGTTGTTCACTTTTTTTAATTAAATTGGCATGAACTCAATTTTTCGCACTAATAAAACTTAAACAGATGAAAATCTTCAAAAAATTTCTTAAAGCACTATTAGCTATAATTGTTCTATGCGTTATTGGATTATACGTATTTGATTCTGAATATATTTTTAAAGGAGTACGTGTAGTTTATATGACCGGTCATACTACGGCATATTTAGATGATTATACCCATTTTGATAATCGTACTATAGAAAAGGGAAATGCTAATTTGCCCTGGGCAATACATGAAGAGTATAATAAAGCGAAATCAACAGATAGGCTTGATACGATTAATGCTAAGTTAGGAACGGTTGCATATATGATTATCAAAAATGATAGTATTTGGTATGAGAAATATGCAGATGGATTTGGTGTTGAATCGAAAACCAATTCGTTTTCTATGGCCAAAAGCATGGTCACGGCCATGTTGGGGAAAGCGATAATGGACGGTCATATTAAAAACCTGGATCAACCATTGGGAGATTTCTTTCCAGAATTTTCTGAAGGCCTGGCGGCAAAAACCACTGTAGGAGACTTATCGTCAATGTCCTCTGGTCTTAATTGGATCGAAAGTTATACCAGTCCATTCTCGATAACTGCAAAAACATATTATGATACGAATATCAGAGAAGTATTACTAGGACTAGAAGTTGTTGAAGAACCAGGGAAAGAATTCAAGTATCTAAGTGGTAATACTCAATTACTAGGTATGGTAATCGAAAAAGCCACAGGGAAGACGTTATCACAATATTTAAGTGAAAGTTTCTGGAAACCTATGGGGATGGAGCAAGAAGCAATTTGGCAGTTGGATAGTGAAGATAGCGGTATGGAAAAAGCCTATTGCTGTGTTGCCAGTAACGCTAGAGATTTTGCTCGTTTTGGAGTGTTATTTAAAAACAAAGGAGTTTTTGCCGGGCAACAATTATTACCTGTAGAGTTTACAGAATTGGCAACTAAACCAAGATTTGAAAATGACGACATGTATGGTTACGGTTTATGGATTTCTGATCACCTTGATAAGAAGATCTTTGCTATGCGAGGTATTCTGGGGCAATATGTAATTTGTATTCCAGAAGATGATATTATCATTGTGCGACTAGGACATAATAGAGGACAGTTTGTTCCAGGTGAATCATTTACAGAAGACTTCTTTGTCTTTATCGAAGAGGCTTATAAGATGCTTGAGAATGCTTCATAAATTAGATCTCGAACATATTTTATTTCTGGACATAGAAACGGTACCAGAGCATAAAGATTTTGAGGGTCTGAGTGATGAAATGAAGTATCTATGGGCAGATAAAACCAAATACCAACGTAAAGAAGACTTTTCACCAGAAGAATTTTACGAACGGGCAGGTATTTGGGCAGAATTTGGTAAAATAGTATGTATATCGGTAGGATATTTTACTTTCAAAGGAGAAACCAGATCGTTTAGGACTACTTCATTTTATGGAGAAGAAAAACAACTGCTAATCGATTTCAAAAATTTAATCGAAACACATTTTGGCAAACCACATCACTTGTTATGTGCTCATAATGGTAAAGAATTTGATTTTCCGTATATCGCCCGTAGAATGATTATTCATAATATTTCGTTACCCTATAAACTGAATCTTTTTGGTAAAAAGCCATGGGAGGTAGCTCATCTAGACACGTTAGACCTTTGGAAGTTTGGCGACTACAAACACTATACTTCTCTTAAGTTGTTAACCAGCATTTTAGGAATCCCGTCACCAAAAGATGATATTGATGGTAGCCAGGTTCGACAAGTGTATTATGAGGATCAGGATATAGATCGTATTATTATCTATTGTGAAAAAGATACGGTGGCAGTAGCTCAGATTTTACTTCGTTTACGACAAGAGCCATTGCTAAGTGATGATGAGGTTATATCTGTGTAAGACTCAAAAGTATTTTGAAACTATTGCAAAAAAATTTCCCTCTCCATATAGTAGGAGAGGGAATTATACGTAATTATATACCCGTCGTGTCCCCCAACAAACCTAAACAGCTACCGTTACACCGATATACAAATTCAAGCCTTTTCCCTTCGATATAATTACAAGCAAGCAGGGTGGAAAATAAAATTCCCCTACCAAATTTTGTTAGTAATAATCAATAGAATAAAAAGCTAAATAAAGATGTTATGTGTAAGCGTGTGTGAAGTAATCTTGATGATGCGAATATAGAAATTTATTTTAACATAGCGTAAAAATCGTTAACATTTTTTTAAGGATTTACTATAGAAACCAAGAATAATTCAGGAAGAGTCCTTCGTTATAGTTTTGTGTAATCTCCTGAATATCTTATTTTTAGCTCATCTGCCAAGCCGCTTAACTCTGGAAATACAACGCTAGGTGTTATTCCAGATTTAAAAAGTTCTCTATAAATTCGTTTTTTGCTGGAACCAGCTATTTGAATTTTTCTTAGCCTTATTTTATTTACTTTGGTTCCTATGTGTTGCTCCATGTTATTTATAGGAATAGCTTGCGCGCCATGAACGGTAAAAGTTCCTTTTTGTGCTAATATTCTGGGATTATTTTGAATTGGTCTAATTGCTATAGGTAAAATTCCGTCTGGAACTTTTTCTAAAAAATTATTATTGTATTTAAGCTCGTAATTTCTTAGTTCATCATGCTCGACAGTTGGTATTGTTACATGATCAATGTTTAATGTGATATCATTCAATGACCAGGGGTCTAATATCCAAACACAACTATCTTCGGGAGTTTTAAATTTTTGAACAGAAAAATACAAAGCGAATAGATAACTTTCGGACCAATCCAAAAGTCTTGTGGGCAGACCATAATGCTGCATTATATAAAGCCATTCAAGATAGTATTCTGGTTTTGTCTTTGTAAAAGCACCCGCTTTTAAAATGAAGTCTCTTGCCATTTCACGCTCAAAAGATCTCTTAAGGGTGTTTCTGTATATAGACGGAACTAAATCCCATGAAGCGTTTGATTGCCCTCTGTACCATGGGTGAACCGTGGTTCTATAATCCATTTTCCAATCATCGATAATGTTTTCAACTACATCTATATATTCTCCCAGGGTAGAAACTTTCATTTTTTATTACTAATTTTTTTAAACTGCCTTTCTGTATAAGATGTTTGAAGACCTTCGAAACGAAAAAAACTACATACAGGTATTACCTGTTAGCGTAACTGCATCCGGGTTATCTGAATTGTTATTGATACATTCAAACCTAGATGCTCCTGTAGGTTCAGAGATCGTATTATTTAAGATAGAAACAGACGTATTAGCGCCAAACAAACGAATCCCATCACTTTCATTTGGCTTAATGGTGTTTAATGATACTTCTACATTGTATGCATTACCAACTTGAACATCACCAAGTACATCATTACCTGTAAATGTCACTCCGTTTGTACTAGATAAAATGACTGCGTTTATATTCAGGAACGTATTATTTTCTACGGTTACCGTATTATTTCTGTGCTCGTCTGAATTATTTAATTGAGCAAAATATACATGAAAACTTCCTGAAGTAACTTCATTACCACTAACTTCTATATTATTATTAAAGGTATTCGTTGCAGCAATACCATTACCCGAAACGTTTATAACATTGTCTATAAATCGAGAATCTATAGTTTTGGTCATTTGTATACCAAGTCCACAATTTGTAATGATATTATCATGTACAAAAGTATCTTTTGTGCCCGTTGTAATTCCCAGACGATAGCCATCAATGGTATTATTGGCAATCTCATTATTGAATATCGTTTCGCTTTCTGTTCCACCAGCGGCAAATATAGCCCAACTCTCTGTACCTATTCCTGAAGCTTGAAACCTATTATTGATAATTCTGGTATCGGATACAAGCGAATAAACAGCTCTTGTTCCTATATCATTGTCTTCTATAGTAATATCTTGACCAATTGTAGCTGTTATAAAACCACCTCTACTACCAGTTTCAGTATTTTTTCTAATCGTGATATCAAATGCTCTCTGGCGCTCCATGAGTACTCCATTATCATCTCTAAATCTATCAGGTTCAATATTAATAGCATAACCTACTTCACCGCCATCAGAGTTAGAAGAAGGTTGACCAGCATTAATGAATGAGTTTCCTTCAATTAGGATATCACGACCATCGGTTAGTACAATAGCCATTCTACGTGAATTTACAAATTCACAATTTCTAATAATTACTCCATTTGTTGGGTTATAATCAGGGTTAAACGAAAACCCAAAAGAATTTATATTTATTGAACCTGCTGAACCTTCTATAAATTTAAGTCCATCTACGACAATATTTCTTCCTGAACGTATCGTAAACAAATGGCTTCCTTCGAGGCCTTGATCGGCAGGAGAATATACGCGTTGATCTCTATCTCCGTATAAAGTACCTCCACTTATTGTGGCATTTTCTACATCACGAACAGCCAAAATACTTCCTCCTTTTGTTCCCGATTCACCCGGAAAAATTCGAAGATTAGTATCATCAGACATTTTTAGATGAAAATCTGAAGGAATATTTATAGCCTCTAATGAAGGTCGAAAATTTTGATCAGAAGTAGTACTGGTTACTTTGGTAACTTCAAAAAAGGCATCAAACCTTCCAATTTCGAAAGTTGTAGCGCCTAATTCTTTGGTATAAAACATTAGCCTTTCCAACTCGGCATTATTTTTTAAGGCAATTTCAGAAGTAGTTCTACCTTCTACAATATCCCATCGTAGCGAGTAGAATCTAAATGTAGGATCTATGAGTTGTACGTCTCCCTCTATAGTAAGAACTTTGCTCAAAAGCCTGCCATCTATTCTCCCTCCCGAAAATACCAGTATACCATCGCCAACAATGTCTCCGCCTTCAAATTCGAAAGTAACATTAGGCGGTAATGTTATAGTTTCTCCGCCAAGGTCTAATACGCAATCTATTACAATTGTGGAATTTGCTGCTATGTTTGACAAATCAAAATCACACGGAGTGGTAATTACATTTTCTGGCTGGTCTGGGATAATCTCTCCAATAGGGTCATCTCCATCAATACTTTCATTACTACATGAAATTGTAATATATGTTAGTGCGACAAATAGGTAAGGGATGAGCTTTTTCATTTTGAAGTTTTTGGGGGCGAAGTAGTTGTAATTAATATATAAAAGTACTAAAATATTATTTACTTTATTTTTTAATTACTTCTTGGCCTTGTATTCAAACCATGTTTTGCCATAATCATCACTTTGATACCAATATTTTTTATCACATTTTGTAAAAAATATAGTTTCGTCTTTTCCTGGTGAGAAAACATTACAATCACCTCTGGGGAGATTACGAACTTCCCAAGTATCACCATCATGATCTTTAACATACAAGTAAGCTGGTCTTTTGGCAGTTGCATTTAATTTTAAATCTGGGCCTAAAATAATTTTTGTTGATGTTTCGGTTACCATTGGCACCCGTTTTACATCATTTGAGAGTGCTACTTTTTCGAATTTTATGTTTTTCCGGTCAGAGCGCAGTAATAACTTCTGTTTTCCGGTAGCTTTACTATAAATATAAATATGGTACTTGCCTTTGTAAAAAATGGGGTAGGAAGGTTGCGAAAAAAATTTTCCCGCTTCTGTTTTGGCATGTCTAAATTCTGATTGTGCGGTCCAGGTAAAACTATTATCTGCCCAAAAGATATTAAAATTACTATCAACTAATAAAAATTGATCATCTACCACATATAAAGAAGGGATTTTCTCAAGTGCTTTTGGCAAAGACATATATTCCAGACCATTTTCATCACCATATAAAAAACTACCGTTTGCGAGTGTGCATGTCAACTTATTATTCTTTAGTGACATTTTTGTGATCTGTTGGTATGTTGGTGTTTTTATGAGTTTATAATTTGTCACCTTTCCCGCTGCATCTTTATCCATTTTGAAAACCATGCCAAGAGTGGTATACATATATTTCACTTTTGGACGCGGAGCTTTATTTTCTCTTGCAACTAGTGCTTTGGCAAAAGTAGTTACCATCTTATCAACCTTGGTATTTTCTATAAATTTCCAAGCTTGCTCAATTGCTTCAATTTGGGGGTTGAATTCTGGCTTATAAATGGTAACATATCTTTTTACATCTGGAGTGTTATCTATTTTGAGGGTTAAAACTTGTTGCGACTTTTTACTTTCCCTGACCAGGAACATGAGCCCCCCGTTAGTTACAATTCCGGGTTTCACGGTAAAAGATTCTTCTATCGGGATTCGTAAATATTTATTATATCCAATCTCAAGTCCTTTTAGTTTTATGGCAACAAACTCGTACTCACCTTCGCGTAGCTCAAGATTGATGAAGTCATTTTTTGAAGCTAATAAAATCTGACTACCACTAGATTTGGCTTTACTCAAAAAAGCTTTGCGCTTATACTCAATTTCGACCACTAGATTTTCTGAATACGATTCTTTGTTCCAGGAAAACTGAATTGAAAATAACCCTTTATCAGAGGTTTCGGCACTCCTTGTACTCGTATTAAAAGCCAAAGTACTACCAAAGGAATAGAACAAGAAGCTAAATAAAATAAGGGTGTATCTAACTTTAGAAGTAGGACTTTGTAGGTTTTTCATAAGTTCAATGTATTTTGAGGGTGTACAAAGCTAATAAAGTATTTTTATTTCTTAAAGACTTAATAATAAATATATTAACGGTTAGCGTGTAGTAACTATAGTACCTTTTGAATTACTGGATTAAAAGCTTTTGATGCAACGACTACGGTATCACCAATAGTAAGATCTTGTATTTCTGATTCCTGAGCAATGATCTTGACTACATTTGTACCGATAAGAACTGTAACCATATAGACTACGTCCTCGGGTTGTATGGCAATTACTTCACCAGTAAATCTAAACTTAGCACTCATCTGGTGAGATGTAAATATTGCTGTAGGTGTTCCTGACTTAGTAATACTTCCGTTTTCGAGGATATATACTGTATCAGATAGCTTTAGGATTTCACCAATATTATGACTTACCAAAATTGTGGTTAGATTATACTGTTTATGAAGTTTTAAAATGTAATCCTGTAGTGCTATTCTCATTTTAGTGTCCAGAGCAGATAGCGGTTCATCCAAAAGAAGGATCTCTGGCCTTTGAACCAGTGCTCTTGCCAGAGCAACACGTTGTTGCTGACCACCCGATAACCGATCAGGTTTTTGATATTGTAATTCGCCCAAGGCTACAATGGCTATAAGTTCATCTATTATATCAGTATCCTGATTTTTTGTTAGTGCATACTCCAAGTTTTCACGCACAGTCATATTCGGAAACAAAGCATAATCCTGAAACACAAATCCTATTTTTCGTTTTTGTGGTTTACGATTGATTTTTGCATCGGTATCTAACCAAACGTTTTCGTTTACTTTAATTTTTCCATGATCTGGAGAAAGTAAACCAGCGAGCATACGTAGGGTTGAGGTTTTTCCGGCACCAGACTCACCATAAAGTGTTACAAACTGGCCGGGCTCTAATGCCAGCTCAATGTCTAAGGAAATAGTACCTTTTGCAGTGTGTAATTGCTTATGTAAAGACAATTGGATCATCGGCCATATTTTTTGAGATACCCACCATTGATCAAGTATACGGTTAATAAAATACTAAAGGTAATTACCAGCAGAATAAGCGAATACATATTGGCGGTGTCATAGTTTAGGGCTTCAACTTCATCATAAATAGCAATAGAAGCGACTTTGGTTTCACCAGGAATGTTACCACCAATCATGAGTACCACTCCAAACTCACCAATGGTATGTGCAAACGAAAGAACAATACCAGTAAGTAAGGCAGGTTTTATATTGGGCAGTAATACTTTGAGTAATGTTATAAATTTTGATTTTCCCAGGACATAAGAAGCCTCTTTATAGTTTGATGGTAAACCTGCCAATCCGGCCTGTATGGGTTGAACCATAAATGGTAAACTGTATAGGATAGAGGCAATCACCAATCCTTCAAAAGAGAAAATAAGGCGCAACCCTAACCATTCATTGATCCAATTGCCAAAAGCATTGTTTGGGCTAAATGCCACTAATAAATAAAACCCCAAAACGGTAGGGGGCAGGACCAAAGGCATGCTTACCAGAGTCTCGATCACGGGTTTAATTTTCGATTTTGAATATGCTAGCCAATAGGCCAGAGGAATACCCAAAACAAACAAAATGGCTGTTGTGATTATTGCCAGTTTAAAAGTTAATATGAGTGGCTCCCAATTCATCATTGGCTTAGTAGAATTTCGTTGGTTTTGATCATTGCAGTGACCGATGTATTCGTTTCGATTCCTAATTGCTCAACCGCATTGGTTGTAATAACAGAGGTAATATTTCCAACCGTTGTGCCTAAGGTAATTTTACTAAGTAATGTACCTTTTTCTAGTTGAATTATTGTTCCTGTAATGCGATTTTGTAAGCTTATTCCTGATACATCCCCTGTGGCGATAATAACTTCGGTTTCTTTAAACAAAACCTTAATGGTATTTCCTAACTTTAAGTAGGAAGCCGTTTCTGGGGTTTCAATCACAATTGCAGTAAATGGTATGCCATTTACTTTGGTGGTTATCAATGCTAAACTTCCGTTTACTTCAATGTTTGATATTTGCCCTTGCAGTGTGTTCATTTTTCAATGACAAGGTATCCAAAATTTTCAAGAATTTCTTTGGATTTTGCCGAGAAAAGGAACTTATAAAATTTTATAGTGTTTTCGGTTACCGACACTTTTTTTATGATCGCTGCGCTTTGAGCAATAGGAGTATAGCTACTATCATTAATTGCAATCCAGTTGCCTTTTTCTTTCATCTTAGGCGATAAGACAACAGATTTGGCAGTAAAACCAACTTGGGCAGCGCCAGAAACGATAAACTGGTTGGTCTGTGAAATGCTTTCACCATACACCAATTTATCTTCGATCTGATCATAAATACCGGCTTGTTTAAGAACAGAAATCGCCGCCTCGCCATAGGGAGCCGTTTTGGGATTTGCAATAGCAATATGTTTGATTTTTTTATCGGTTAATGATTTGATACTTGGTGTTATATCCTTAGACATCGACCAAAGTACTAGTTTGCCTGACGCATAAACTTCTGGGGCTTTGGTAGTGAATCCACTGGTGTGCAATACTTGTGGGTATTTTGTATCTGCAGAAACTAGAATATCATAGGGAGCCCCTTCCTTAATTTGGGCAGTCAATTTACCCGAGGAGCTAATAATGATGTCACAAGCGATTCCTGTTTGCTCAGTGAATGAGGCAGTGATTTCTTGTATTGCAAACTGCATATTAGCAGCGGTTGCAATGGTTACTTTTTGAGTATCAGGTTTTGTACATCCAATGACTAGGAATAGGAGTAAGAAAGTGAAATACTTTAGGTTTTTCATCTGAAAATCGATCATATTGTTTTTAAATCAAAACGTTCTAACCAATTTAATGGCGCTGTTAATTCATGATTACAGAATTCTAAATGTATTACACGTCTTTGCTTATTATTTACCGTTTTGTTTGAGGCATGAAGTGTTAAAGGTTTCATTAGCATTACCCCACCTTTTTCGACTTCGCAAATATGTTCTGTTTCGGTATTCCAGTCTATTGAGTCGGGTCGATAAATTCCTTTTAGATGTGATTTAGGAATAACTTTTAATGCGCCATTATTTTTGTCTGTATGGTCCAAATGAATTCTGATCGTTACTGTATCTTCCAAAATTTTAATAGGAGGTTGAACACCATATTGCCCTTTTTTGAAAGTCCAATTAACATAGTTATCCAAGTCAACTTTCTTATCTACAGAAATACTTAGGTCTTGATGGTATGCTACAAACCAATTTGATTCACTTGGTTTGTCAAAATAAATAGCTTTGGTTAGAAAGTATTCAGAATCAAAAAAGTTGGATAATAGGGTTGTAAGTTCTGGGTTAAATAGAACTTTATTTAGCTTAGGGATTACATTATTGAGCTGTCTAATTGCAAATAAGTCTTTGGTTTTTTGGAAAGAATCCTTGTCTTTTTGAACATTGCTTATGCAGTCAAGAATTTGACAAATTTCCGTTTCTGAATACAACCCTTTAAGGACCGAATATCCTTTTTTTTCCAAGTCTATTTTACTGGTTTTATAGTCCATTTCCTCCTAACAAATTATCAAAACCGTTTTAACCAAGTTTCTTTATCCACTTTATATCTTCTATCGGTGCAATTATCATTTGGGTTAAAGAATTCCTTGTCCAGGACTAGAAATTTTTCTAAAATTTTCATTGATCCAAGGTTTGTTGTAATAACATCTGCTGTTATTAGGTCCATATTCATGTTGTGAAACCCATAGTCGATAAGACCTCTGGCTATTTCGGTACCATATCCTTTTTCCCAAAATTTTTCTCGCAGTCGGTATCCGATTTCATCTTCATGATCGTCATTTTTTAAAAATGCACAGATTCCGATAAATTCATTATCAATCTTACTATCTATAGCCCATACTTTTTTATTAGTCATGTCTGGAGCTGAATTCAGTACACAAAGCAGATGTTTGTCACTTTCTTCTCTAGACATTACCGGCCTAGGAACGAGATTCATCACATTTGGATTCCCCATCATATCAAAATAAAGATCCGAATCTTCTTTAGAAAGCTGTCTAATGATAAGTCTGTTGGTTTCAAAAATCATTTCAATACTACTACATTACGTTGATCAACTTCATTTTAAATCAATATTCAGTTCTGTCAGTTTTTGAATCCCATTTTTGAAAAACTTTTATTGCTTCATCACGTAGTACGTTGGTAAACTCTATTTGTCGGTTACCAATACCTACTGCAATCTCATCATAAATTAATTGGTCATCAAATTCGATATCGGCAGCATCTTCACGTGTACAACCGTAGAAAACTTTTTTAGGTCGGGCCCAATATATGGCTCCCAAACACATAGGGCAAGGCTCACAAGAGGTATAAATGATACAATCTTCTAATTGAAAAGTGTCTAGCTTTTTGCAAGCAGTACGTATGGCATCTACTTCGGCATGAGCTGTGGGATCATTATGTGATGTAACCTTGTTACATCCTTCTGCTATTATTTCTCCATTTTTTACAATCACTGCCCCAAATGGACCTCCTGTATTAGAATCCATACCATTTTCTGCAAGTTCGATTGCACGTCTCATAAATTTCTTATCCTCTTCTGTCATTTCTATTAATTTAATGTTTTTAGTCTGTTCATTCAACCATGAATCAATATCGAATGGAAATGTATCTTTTTTAGATTAAGAAACAAAATATATTATTGGTTCCTATTTTTAATCTTAACAACTTCAGCAGCAATGCTTACTGCAATTTCATGAGGGGTTTGACTTTTTATGGCAAGTCCTATAGGTGCATGAACGATATCTAACTCAGACGCAGTAATACCTTCTTTTTGCAATACTTCCCACATTGTTTTTAGCTTTGCAGTACTCCCTAGTACACCTATGTAAGCAAAATTATTTGTAATCAATTTGCTCAACACTAACTTATCATCAATGTATCTGTTGGTCATAATTGCCACGTAACTCTCTGGACCTTCTGTAATGTAATTTGCTATTTCCTTGAAGTTCACTATTAATTTTTGATGTGCACTAGTGTTTAGCTCAAGTGTATTTAGATCTTCTCGATTATCAAAAACTACAACATGAAATCCTAAGGTAACGAACAATTCAGAAACTGCTACGCTTACATGTCCCCCGCCAACAATGTATAATGTGTTTTTAAATCCTATATGTTCTTTAAAAAACCAATCTTGAGATGAAGTTATCTGGTATTCGAATTTATCAGCTAACTGTTCTTTTGAAAAATTGATCGAAGTAGGTGTTAGGGCAAATATTCCCTTAGTATTGTCCCGTAAACAATCCAAAATATTTTCAATAATCGAAATATGTTGAGCGCCCAAAGGGTGAAAAACTACGGTCTGCTCTCCTGAGCAAATCATTCCCGAACCATCTTGTTTGTGGCCTTGATGTATTTGTCTTTTTAAGAAGATTTTCAAATCACCATTGTGCAATAATTTTTTAGCCTCTTCTACCAGTGAAAACTCCATGACACCTCCTCCAATAGAACCAAAAATAAATCCATCTTCGGCAACCAGCATTTTAAACCCTTTTCTACCAGGAGAACTGCCAATATTTTCTATAACAGTTAGTAGATATACGTTTTGGGTATCTCGTAATTTTGATAAAAGATGTTGCCAGAATTTCATACGTTTTGTTAATTGAAAATCACTTCGCTTAATGCATAATAAATAGCCATTAATGCAGAGAAGATAGCACTAGCCAAAAATCGCCAACTTAAGTTTACTTTATTTTGAATTAAATAGTTAGCTATAAACGATATAGGGATATTGACTAAAAATGATAACCATGCTATTTTCAGTAAATTTAAGTCGATTTGATTAAAATTGCCCGAGAAAAGTTTGATAAATAATAAATGACGTGCAATCCAAAGTGGATTAAAATAAAGTATCGCTAACCCTGTCTTAGTCAACGTTTTTTTAATTCCTGTTATTGCTTTTGTTTTAACCTCTATCCATGCAAAATAATTTGGGATTTCTAACGCATACAATGTTGCTCCCAAAACGATCATGCCTATTAGTCGATATATAGAAAACTCTCCTAGTAGTATGGCAGCGATCAAGTCTCCTGAACTATAGATTATAGCCCCTCTAAGAATATTAGCTTTGGTGTATTGTAGTGTTATGGTTTTGCTCAAGAGTATTACTTTTCGTACAATCCCATTAATACCTTTTCTGGTGTAAACGGCGAATCAAACTTTAGTTTATAATTTTTATTGAATGCTTTTACGGCTTGTTGAATGGCAAAATACGCACCAATCCCATACATTAGCGGGGGCTCGCCAACGGCTTTAGACTTATGGATAGCCATATCATTTCCTTCGGTTTCTACGGGTATCGTTTCGATTGTTTTTGGAGCAGAAAATATATCGGGCACCTTATACGTCGATAAAGCATTTGATAATAATCGTCCATCGTTATTATACGAGATTTCTTCCATGGTCATCCAACCAATTCCTTGTGCGAGCGCACCTTCTACTTGACCTATATCTACACCAAAATTCATGCTTTCTCCGAAATCATGCACAATTTTCACAGCGTCAATTTCGTAGGTTCCTCGTACACAATCAACAGTAACCGATGTAATTGCAGTACCATACACATGATATGCAAAAGGATGCCCTTTTTCTTTTGTTTTATCAAAATGAATGACGGGTGTTGCATAATGTGCATTCTCGGTTAAGGCAATTCGTTCTGCCATGGCTTGAGCAACAACAGCCTCCCATGTAACATTTGATTTTTTCCCGTCTACAAAAACATAATCTTCTTGAAAAGAAATTTTGGATTCTTCTGCAGCGGCCATTTTAGAAGCCACTTTTGTCAATCTTTCTAGTAATACAGCACAAGCCTTGTATACAGCTTTTCCATTGAGATCTGCCGTTGAACTTGCCGCAGAAGGTGAGGTATTGGCTACACGAGTGGTATTGGTTGTTTCTAATTTTACTTTGTTAGCAGAAATTCCTAAGGCATTTTGAGCCACTTGTAACATCTTAGTATTAACACTTTGCCCCATTTCTACCGCTCCCGTACTCACACCAACACTACCATCTTGATAGATATGAATCAATGCTCTTGCATGATTCATCATTGTATTGGTAAATGAAATCCCGAAGGTCACAGGCATTAAAGAAATTCCTTTTTTGAAATGAGCATTATTGGCATTGAAGTCAATAACTTCTTGCTCTAGTGTATCAAAATCAAACTTTTCTTTTGCAGTAAACCAAGTATTTTGGGCTTCGACTTGGGTTGCGATTTGCCCATAGGAGAATTCATCGTTTTCTGTCAATAAATTGGCTTCCTGAATTTTTCGTTTGTCAATGCCAATTCGTTCTGCTGCCTTGGCGATAGCAGATTCAATAACAAACATTCCTTGGGGACCACCAAAACCTCTAAATGCTGTATTGGGAGGTAAGTTTGTTTTGCAACTATACACAGTTGTACTTACATTAGGAACAAAATAACTGTTGGTTGCATGAAATAATGTTCTTTCGGCAATAGCTGGCGATAAATCTGCTGCCGCGCCAGAATTTTGCATAAATTCTGCTTCAAAGGCCATTATTTTTAAGTCTTTGCGTAATCCAATTTTAAAAAACGAGGAATACGGATGACGCTTTCCTGTCATGCGCAGATCATCATGACGATTAAGAATGTATTTTACAGGTTTGTTTAAGTGTTGTACGGCAACTGCTGCCATCACCGACCAAGGTGTTGCTTGATCTTCTTTACCTCCAAACCCTCCACCAAGCCGGATGACATCTATTTCAATCTTATGCATGGGTACCCCTAAAACCTTGGCAGTGGTTTTTTGAACTGCTGTAGGACCTTGCGTAGATGATGTGATCTTGATACTCCCATTTTCTTGCGGAACAGCATAACACCCTTGTGTTTCCAGATACAGATGTTCTTGTCCATTTGAAAATGTTTCTCCTTCGATTACATAATCGCAATCCGAAAAGGTAGCATCTGTATCTCCTAATCTAAAGGAACGCGGTGCATTGATAAAGCTCTGTTTTTCTTTTGCTTCTTTTGCCGTTGTAATTACAGGTAATTCTTCAATTTCTATGTCAATGAGTAGCCGTGCTTTTTTTGCAATGGCTTCAGATTCTGCA
The DNA here is from genome assembly GCA_947500545.1 of uncultured Aquimarina sp. Lineage (GTDB taxonomy): Bacteria > Bacteroidota > Bacteroidia > Flavobacteriales > Flavobacteriaceae > Aquimarina. The sequence continues at coordinate 574,306 of CANMSO010000003.1, forward strand.
ACGATAAATGCAATAGGCTGCCCCCAAAAATGAACCTCGTTTTCGGCCCATAAAGGCTCATCAGGGATAATCCCACCGATTTGATTTTCACCCAAAACATCTTTGTAGGTAAATATTTTTACAACCCCTTCAAGGTGTTCTGCCTTGGTATAATCTACGTGTGTTATTTTTCCGTGTGCTTTTGGTGAATCAAATACCAATCCATACAAGGTATCTTGCCTGGTAATCAAGTCATCTACAAATAGCGATTCTCCTCGAACATGCGTAAAACTGTCAATATTTTTCATCGTCTTCATCATGCTGTCAGTTTTTGAAGTTGAACCTTTGCTGGAAATAATTCAATAAAATGCGCAAAGAACAATTGCTTAGCTAATAAACGCTTATAGTTTGATGACCCTCTTACATCACTAATTGGTGCAATTTCGGATTGTAAAACAGCTTCTGCTTCTTTTACGGTTTGCGAATCAATTGTTTTTCCGATAAAGAAATTACTGGTACTTAATAAATATTTTGGGATTGGAGCGACTCCTCCTATAGAAAAATGTGCAGCTTGTACCACATCGTTTTCCAGAGTGATTCTTGCAGCAGTATTTACACTGGCTATATCCAAATGTGTTCGTTTACTTACCTTTTCAAAATTATAAAAGTCTCCGTTTTGTAATATATCAAAAGAAATACTTTTTAAAATTTCTCCCTTTTGTAAATCATACGTTTTATAACCTTTATAAAACTCTTGAAAAGCTATTTGCCTTTCTGATCCTGTTTTGGTTTGAATAGTTACGATTGAGTTGAGTGCTAAAAAGAAAATTGTCATATCTCCGATCGGAGAAGCATTGACAAAGTTCCCTCCCAAAGTCCCCATATTGCGTATGGGTTCTGAAGAAACTAGTTTAAGAAATGACTTTAGCTTTGGGAATTGCAGCTGTAATTTTTCATTTTCTAATAGCTCTGTAACCGTTGTGTTGGCACCTATGGTACAAATTGAATCTGTAAACTGAATCCCTTTCAGGGTTTCATGACCTGCAATTAAATGAACTTGCTCCTCTGCAAGTTGATCTGCATTATGAACGTATAGATCTGTTCCGCTAGCCACTATTTTTCCTTCACTAGCAATAGCTTTTGGTGCTAAACCTTTTAATTTTTCCTGGATGGTTTCAAAATAATTAGGAATGAATCCCTCTTTGATCAACCATGCAACAGAATCATTAGGATCTTTTTCTTGCAATTTCTCTTCAATAGCTACACCTGCTTTTTCAATGGATTTATACCCGGTACATCTGCAAATATTTCCGCTGATTGCATCATTGCAAGAATTTGAGGTAGCCTTGCTTTTTTCTATGGCATATCCGGTCATAGAAACTACAAAACCTGGTGTGCAAAACCCACATTGCGTAGCATAATTATCGGTCATGGCTTGTTGCACCGTATTTAATGCTTTGGGTAAATTAATCCCTTCGACCGTTACAATATGTTTTCCGTTGGCGTTTCCCAGAGGTGAAATACAGGACGTAATACTTTGATAGGAGAGGTTGTCGTCATTAAGTTTTCCAACTAAAACTGTACAAGCACCACAATCTCCTTCACGACAACCAATTTTGGTTCCTTTTAATTGCTTGTGTTCTCTAATAAAATCTAGCAGCGTTATTCCTGCATGTGCAGATGTCTGAATAACCTCATTATTTAAAATAAATTGAATCATAGGTAAAAGGCAAGGTACTAAAAAGGGGTGTAGTTTCTAAAATTAGTTTCGTTTTTCAGTACAGATTTGTATCTAATCAAACATAGCCACAACTCTGGCCGGTGCAGCAGATGCTCCAACAATTTTTAATGGGAATACAGCCACTTTAAAACCAGTATAGGGTAGTGCATCAAGATTTACCAATTGCTCCATATGGCAATATTCTTTGTTTTGTCCTACCAAGTGGGCCTCCCAAAACAGCTGGGCATTGCCGGTTTCTTTTGCTTTTTTCATCATATAAGGTAGTGGCAAATCCCAACCCCAGGAATCAATACCCATGACTTTTATGCCTTGGTCAATTAGCCACTCGGTAGCTGCGGCACTCATACCGGTTCCTACTTTATGAAAGTCTTTGGTACCATTAAATTTATCTCTACCTGTTTTAATAAGTACAATCATTCCGGGTGTAATGGTCAAGTCGTTTTTGGTTAAAAAATCCTTGATGTCATCAACGGTAATGGGATCAAAATCGGCTTTATGTTTCATGTCTATCATCAAACCTTCACCATAGCACCAATCTAGAGGGACTTCGTCTATAGTTTTGGATTTTTCACCATTGGTGGTGGGAGAATAATGCCATGGGGCATCGATATGGGTGGTGGCATGTACGCCCATTTTTTGGATGGTATCATCTGCCCAGCCCTCAAAACCTTTGGGAAACAATTTAAACGGTAACCCAAGAATACGAATCAGCCATTTGGCCTTTCTGTGGGGTTTGTGCTTTATTTTTACCCGCATAAACCAAGGGTCTGATTTGTTATATTGTATAGGTTTAGAGAGGTCTACGATTTTCATGTTGGTGTTGGTTATTGTTAACGGTTGTGTATAATACCAAGGTATAAATATTTGGGGAATATTGTTTGGATTTTGATAGTTAGTAAGTACGTTTTACTTTTTTATAAGCCCCAGTAGTTCACTTTGCCTTTTCTTCAATTTGCTAAATGAGATATCTACATATTTTTTTACTTCTACACTTGGAAAGTTGATAATCGAAGTATGTTCAGAAAAATCTTGCAGGCTCCATTTATGCAGGACAGTTTTATATGCCGCAACGTGCGCACAAAGCAATTTTAAGCTTTCAGGCATTTCGTCTTCGATTAATAAATCTAATCTAGAGTTTATTACCTCAAACATTTTATTATTATTGGGCATAAAAACGATACTCATCCATAGTCTCCAGGCCTCTAATTCTTCATCATTTGGCATTTCTTTATTAGAAAAAAAATGAGGTGTATGGGAGCGGTACTTTTTTCTGAACCCTACCCAAGCAATTTCAGAGGATTCATTTAAAGCTTTTAAAGGGCCATAAAACTTTTCTAGTTGCTCGTTAACTCTATTTAATTCAGAATTTAATTTGCTTTTTTCTGAATCTATGACTGCTTTCTTTTTAGTAATTCTAAGATCAATGGCATACTTTATAAAGTACCCAGATATTGCCAAAAATATCGCAACAAGTGTGCTTATTTGAAATTCATTCATATTTTTTTAATATAAACAACGATAAGAGATTACGTGGGGAAGAGATTATATGAAAATACTATTTTATTTCAATATAACCATAAGATTTTTTGAGTTTGTCAAGCGTAATATAAAGATAAACAAGATGTTATAGCTTGTAAGGGAGCTTGATACGGATTACAAATCCGAGCTATAGGGTTTTGGCATTATTGTTTTATCCTCATATTTATGAATTTGGGGAAACTTACATTTTATTCCTGCTTAAGAGCTACTACTTTTATTCCTGACTAATTTTAATACGAATATATTATGAAAAATGTTAAGACTTTAAACAAGCAAGAACTGCACGCGATTAAAGGAGGATATTCATGGGAAGGACCATACTATGACCAGGGAGGAAGGTTTTTCATCGTTGATGACGGTCAGACGTGCACCAAAACGTATGTCAATTATGAGTATGCGTAGTTTGAGTAAAGCGGGCATAACCCGCTTTTACTTTGTCTTTTTATTTCATTTTTTGAAATGCGCGTTATCACGTTGCAGACTCTCGTTTTTGTGATTCTAGTCTTTTTTCCATTTTGTAGTCCTCTACAGAATGTCCATTTGGAAATGAGTTTACAATAGATTCGGTGATTTTAAATCCATTTTTTTGATAAATGTTGACGGTATTTTGATTTTGTTGATTAACTATTAGTTCAATTTTTTCAAATCCTTTTTCTATAGCAAATCTATTAACAAACTCTAATGCCGTTTTTCCGATTTTCTTTCCACGAAATGATTTAAGTATGTATAGTTTGCTTAAAATCAGTGCTTTATTCTGTGTTTGAATTCCCAAATACCCAACAGTTTTTGTGTTCAAATTCAAGAGGTAGTAACTAAAATTTTCATTTTGAATTTGGTTTTCGATTGCATGTATCGATTGAAATTCTGTCAAAAAATAATCGGTATGTTCAGGTGGTATTATAGGATCATACACCTCGTGTAGAACTTCAGACGCTAATTTTTCAATGATTTTAAACTCAAATTTATGATTAGCTTCTTTTATTTCAATCATTTCTTATGCGTGATAATGTATATAATGCCAAGGTAGGAATATTTGAGAAATATTGTTTGGTTTTCGATAGCTGGGATTTGCAATCTGTTGCTATTTTTAGATCTAACAAAACAATGACGCCACTAGTCTCAGACTTGCTGTAGCGGGGGTCAAATTCCAAGTTCGCATTTACCTTCTTATAAATCGCGATATAGCCTCCTTACCAAATTCAACTTTATTTAATCAAGCTATTTAATTCTTCGGTGGCATAAGTTTTTAAGCGGGATTTTTCATAAGTACTCAAGTCCTCATCAGATTCAAATAATGATAAAGCTTGACGATAGAAACGCTTGGCTTGCTCATTCGATTTCCTCTTCATTGAATAATACGCAACGTAATAATTGATCCTAGCAGATTCTGGATAACTGTCATAAGCAAGTTTATATAGTCTTAATCTATACGCATAATCTTCATCTTTTTTCCAAGCTAACCAGCTTCGGTAATCTGTATAGAAATCCATAGAAAAAGGTTGTGAATTTCCTTCTGACTTCAGCTGCCTGTAAATATTTTCAACCGCATCAAAGCCATCCTTTACAAACGTATCTTTAAGTACGGCCATATTTGGTGGAACCTTTAGACCAGGCAAGACAAAAGTGGTATCAATATGATCTCTGGAAGCAATAAAAGAATCGTCAAATAATTTCCCTGGTTTTCCTTTTACCTTTTGATTTAAAAATCTTAATATCATCTCATTAGCTGTTTCGAACCCTTTTTTGGTGTTTCCAGAATGCGCTCCGATAATGTTTGGTATGAATTGATCAAACATTCCATAATTCAGCATAGCAAACTCAGACATCTTAGAGAAGTGTGCGTAATATCGATCGGCATATTTTAAATGAGCGGTGTATTTCGGGTCTATAGATGGATGAGGTGAATAAATGAATAAAATCGGCGCTTGAATGTTCTCGGGCTGATAAAAAGGCGATCCGTTTAAAAGTCTTTGCTCAAAAGCGCTTATGAACCCACCTTCCAGGCTGATCAATGCCTTAAATTTCTCATTCCTCGATACTGCAGCCGCTCCTACCGAGGAAGAAATTGCATTAGCGAGTATAGCTACCTGATGCATATCCACATTTGATTTTTCACTGATCTTTCCAAGTACAAACTCCAGGTCATCTACCGCTACCTCTAAGCCGATGGTAGATGTTTCCATTACAGATGAAAACCTCCCTTTAGGGGAGAAAGCAACAGCTACATAACCATGACTTGCTAAAAACTCGCAGGTAATGCTCTGATATGCTGGACTACCTCCATTTGGATAAATCACAACAGGATACTTTCCTTCTGTAGCTTTGGCGTTTAGGCGAGCATAAACATCCAGATCAAGGAGCTGATTCAATTGTTCTGTATTTAATTCTACCTTGTTTTCTTCTTCTAGAATGTTTCTTAAATCTCGTGTTTGAGCAATAAATGTTTGCCTTGCGAAGGCTTTTTGCTCTTCGGATTCACTAAAATTAGTTTGCCTACCCATAAGGTCAACATAATTCGCATATTTCATGGCATCACCAGAACCTGCCTGGGCGGGATACCATACATTGATTTGGTACTGTCTTCCATTTTCAGCTATATGATCATAGGATAAATTTCCGTTCCAGTCTGAAAAAGGAACGGCGTTTTTTGAGAGATCATGAGTGAACAATGTCTGAAACCCAACTGGGTATTCTCCTATTGGAAGATCTCCCATGATGGGAAAGTCCTCAACCGTATCTTGCTTTTGACATCCCAGGATGACAAGGAGGATAAGAAGTACTTTATAGTTCATTTTTGCTATACACTTTAAGATTAGATGAGTATTCATTGAAGTTTTACACGTTGTTTGCAACGGTTGTTATCTTTTTCGCACTCCTTTTTCTAGATATTTCCAACTACTTGGATTATTTGGGTCTCCATATTTATTTTCACCTTTCCATTCATAGCTCTGAAAATCTTCTGAAAACATTATCTTTCCAAACCTTTCAGTATATCTTTTTTCACAATCCGGATCATTTCTTATGGTTAGCGTTCTATTTTCTTCGTCCCATGTAAGTATATCAAATTGTGTTTTATGCCAATTGCTGAACATTGATACCATTTCGAATTGTTTGGCCTTTTTATTGTAATTGATATACCAGAAATATGCTCTCTCCCGGCCATTTGAATCTATGGAGTTCGCCTTCAATTCGATATAATTGTCTTTTAACGTATAGTTTATTTCTCGGGTAGCGGTTTCCCACCATCCTGTTTCTGCATTGTCTTCACGTGTTTCCCATGTTCCTATTAAGAAATCAAGTTCTTTGATCCCCTTTTCTTGTGATGTCATGCATTTTGGAAGAAATAGAATGATTAAAAATAGTAGTATCCTTTCTAATTTTAATTTTTTCATATATGGATATTTAATTCATCGGCTACTCGTAAGTTTAGCTAATTTAGAAAAGCAGTACATTTAAAAGGTCTCAATTTCTGCATTGAAGTCTCAATATCCGCAGATAACTAACTATTTTCTGATTTATAGTCTTTTGGCGTTTGCCCGGTATAGGATTTGAATACCCGATTGAAGCTTGCTTTAGAATTAAATCCTGCGTCATAAGCCAGGCTAAGTATTTTCAAATGCTTATTGCCAGGGTCTTTCAACCGTTCTTTTATTTCATCGATGCGGTATTCATTGATAAATTGAAAAAAATTTTTCCCCAATTGCTGATTGATGACATCCGAGATGACTCGTTCTGAAATATCAACGGACCTGCTAAGATCAGATAGCGATAATTTAGGATTTCTATATAGCCTATTGGATTCTATTGCGGCATTTAGTTTTTGAATCACTTCAGAGCTTCCAATAGGGTCTTGTTCGGGTGGTTGTTCCACGTGGATTATTCTATGCGTTTGTGCCTGTTTGAAACCACTTATACTTAACCAATACAATATGCCAGCATATACGAGTAGCGCAAAGGCTCTTGGATCATTCCATTCCCGCAGCGAATATTTTCCTCCCATAACTGTGCCCATGGTTAGAAAACCCACCATCAGAACGCACGATCCTGCAATTGCAAAAATGAATAGATTAACCCATCGCAGATCGATCATTTCTGTATACGATACATTATTCAAAAGCGAGCGCTGGTACGATTTAACCATTCTAAAAGAAAAGGTGAGGTAGATGATAACCGATACAATAGCTGCAGATTCCAGAATTTCAGATACATGATGAAGCCAGGGCCACGGGTCAGCATCTACAACAATTGCATGATATATACTATGGAGATAATTAAGAATAATGGGTGAAAAATGCCAAAGATCCTTTTTTCGAAATGAAAACGAGGCTTTTGTAAGGGTCTTAATATAAAAATAAAACGCTGGTCCGATCCAATACGATAATGAAAATGGGAGCCAAGCGAGCCATTGATAGGTATTCCATATGGATACATCCAAAATGAAGGGTGTAAACGTTAGACACATAGAAAAAATGGTCAGGGAGAGAAAGCGGTTTGCCTGTCGATTTTCATGCTTCTCAAAGAGCAGAAAAGCAAACACAAATCCATTGATTACGGAGCATACGGTTATCAGCTGTATAGGTGAAATCTCAAAATGCATTTACAACGTGTTCGTGTATGATTTCATTGCGCGGTATAAGTACTAAAGTTAGCAAATAAATCACAGATAGAAAGTCCGCTCTAACCAGCAATGAATTATACACGTTGTTGTGCGTTCGTTATTTTTTTAATAGTTCAAATATTTTACTACAAACCATCTAATCCAATTGATATTTCTTCAGAGTCTAATCCATAATGTATTTCCTATTCGCTCATTCCAAATAGTATTATTATCTACAAGTTTTAGAGAAGAAGCATTTATTATTTCAAATATTATATCGTTCTGGAATTCAAATGTTTTGGAATGGGAATGTATTATTAATCTATCACTACCAATAGTATAATTCACAGAATACATTATATCAGTCAACATAATTTCTGCAGTATGATTATCAATAATACTTAATTCTTGATGGCAGTTTATAAAAAAAGCTGGATCAGGCTGGGCATCTATACATTCTTGTTCTGTTTCAAAAAGTAGATAGTCAAAGGTTTTTCCAACTAATTCTGATGGTTCTGAATTATCATCATTTGAACAACTTAAAAAAGAAAGAGTTATGCATAAAAACAAAAAATATTTTTTCATTTGTGCTTTATTAATAGATGCTTTTCTTAAAAAAAAGTTGCGTTCAAAATGTATGCTAACAGTATTGTATATGAAAAGTAGATCTTTTTAGGAGACGGTTTTTGGTTTGGAATGTTTTAACAAAGCAATGGCGCCACTAGTCAAAGACTAGCGGTAGCGGGGGAACTATTGTACAATAGCTTCATAAATCCATACTATCTAATTTTTCATATCATAAATGAATTTTTTTAATTCATTATAATATTCTTCCAAATTTATATTTAGATAGTTGTTATGATCACTATTAGTATACTGCACAAGTTTCGTATTTTTGGTGCTTGATGATTCTATCAATTGTTTTGCATGCTGAATATCCACTAAAGTGTCATATTTGCTATGAAAAACTAATAAATCGCCATAAAAATTACTTATTTTGATTTTATTGTTTAGTTGTTGTTCAATTTCTTTTAAAATGTTTTCTGTTTGGCCTGATAAGCTCCTTAATCTTGATAATAACCACGATTTTACATCAAATATTCCATGATCTATAATAAGTTTTCGAACCTGAAACTTTGTTGCAATGTGAATAGCTGGAATTGCTCCAAACGATTTACCAAATACTATAGTTCTTTTATGAGATATATTTGTTACTTTATAAATTTCTTCTGCGTCAGAAAGAATATTTGTTAAACTGGCGTTTCCGGACGATTCTCCATATCCTCTATATTCTGAAATAAAAATATTACATTTTAATTTTTTAAAAATATTCCCATAAGTTGTTATATAATCAGAAGCATTTTCACCATTGCCATGAAATAAATAAACGTCAATATTATTCGCTTTAGAGAAATATGCAATGCAATTCAATGTCTGACCATTTACTTTTAGTCTGTATGGATTTTTTGGAGCTTTTCCATTTTCTAGAAAACATAGATTACATATTTCTTTAGAGTCAAGACTAAGCATCAAGTTTATCTATTTGGTCAGAAATGTGATCAACACATTTTAAGTTAGAGTATTGGTTTTTAGAATCTGAATAGGCCCATATTAAAGATGTGACATTTTCAGGTTCTTTGTATATGCCCTTGCTTAAATCCTGTTTTATGTTAGTTAGAACATATATGATATCTCTTGCTTTAGAAATGGTTTCGTCGATATCTTCTATCGATAATTTACTTGAATTCACTATCATTTTCAGTTTGAATCGCAAATTGTATAACTCTGTAAAGTAAGTCTTTCCTATATCAATGTAATAAGTGGACAACAAGGAATTAATGCAATGAGTTTCGAAGAATGTTTTTTTCTGAGGATCCTTCTTAATAACAATTAGTGTATTTACTATTGAGGTTAATTCAGTAATCAATGCTGATAGGCGTTTGACATTTTCTCTTTGCTTTTCCTCATGAATACTGAAATTTTCTTTTTCAATAAAATCGGATACAGGATTATCACTTTCATTTGGATTAAGTTCTATCTCGGTAATAATATTTTTAATTTCATCTTTAAATTTTCTGTATCCAGCTGCAGTGTCTTTATATTCGATGCACCAGTATCCCTGTAGATCAGATGGTACGTCTGAGTAACTTTGTGAAACAATAATTGTTCTTTTGCTCAAACAATGTCGAACACCTAGTTCATAGAAGACATTCGCGTTCTTATCTGTGAGGTCAGCTAAAACTATTGGAGCAGTTTTTAACTCATGCAGAATACTTTTAATTAAATTCCCTCTTGTAGGCTTGATTCTTTTGCATTTATAGTTTAATTCTTCGAATGTTTTGGAAAACATTTCATTAAATATATCAGTCCATTCCGATGAAGTTTTACTAATAGTGTCTGAAAATGGCATTATAACAAAAACTGATTTTTCCTGCATCCTTTTTCTTTTTTATTGCTATGACAATTAATCACAACTGTATATGCCTAATTGGGTTCACTTTTCAAATACAAAATGACAATATGAATTTACTGGAGGGGAAGTGATGATATAAAAATACCAATTTATTTCAAACTAACCATAATATTTTCCGGTTTATTGGATGTAATGGTAAGACAAACAGATCGTTATAGTTTGCAAACATACTTGACGCTAATGAATAGTTACTATTATGATTCCTGTTTTTATATTTTGCAATGCAATGACGCCACTAGTCACAGACTAGCGGTAGCGGGGGTTATGCTTTGTTTATTTTCTAAAGTCGGCCTTTGAATATTCGAAACAATATTCATTGTTTTCAAGAGTTTTAAAGCATCCTTTGATGTTCTTAAAGGTAGTGCGGTTAGGTTTATCGTGTTCTAAAAGGAGTTCCCCTATTTGAAATAGACAATTATCTTTTTCTAAATAGATAAATCCATCCTTAGCTTTATTCTCTTTATCAATTAATTCGTAGTTATTTGCTGATTCTTGGATTAAGTCCCTTGAAACCAGAATTTTGTGAAAGGAATTTATAGATACGTCAACATCTAATTTCTTCTTGAGTTGAGTACTATCCATTTTTGAATCAAAAATTTCAACAAATTCTTCAAAATAATTGCCATTAAACATAACTGCAGATAGATTTGAGTTATCTGCCATATTTTCTAATTTGAATGATGTAAGTAAAAGAGCCATACCCATTGTTGAATCAATAGAAACAAGCAATGGATAGTATAATTCTTGAACTGAATTTGCTTCTATTTTTAACGGTAACTCAATCGAGTTCTCAAGATGAATATCGTTGTCGGTATATCTTATGTTTTCGAAAAATGGATATAGTATATTTTTATATTGATGGTTATCAATTTCAAGGTGGGAATTAGTTATTGTTATTGGAAATTCAGACTTGTTGCTAATTCTGATTTTTTGCCATTCGAGTATTTCCGAGACATATAGGTTTTTCTTAGTTCTTGTTACTTCAGAAATATGCCAAAACTTTTGCTTTGACTCTAATCTTACAATTTCAACAGATTCATTTCTTTTTTCAAAAAAGTCAATGGTTGAGAAAACTATGGCTGGAATTGCTAGTAGTAATGCTATGATAGAAATTGTATCACTTCTTTGCCATTTTTGTTTTTTACCCATAACAAATTCTGTGTTCAATAAAGTATAACGGTTTGTGTATGGAACGTAGCGTACAAAAAGACAATAACTTTTCGGATTAACACAGAGCCGAATTTTTATATTTTGTTTTAATTTTTCAGTTTTAAAGCCAAATTAAAAATTTGGCGGTCTTTGCAAATATGTAAAAGTTTTTCGGTTAATCACCTACTAGCTATGTTTTATACACCGTGTTGTACAACGTTGAACTACGTACTACCTCAATTTCAAATCTTCTCCTGTAATTATTTTGATAAGCATTTCAGCCATTTCGAGTGATATAATTCCGTCAATAATCAGGTTTTCAAACTTTCCTTTAATTACCTCTGTCCAATTTTTTTTATTTAAGCCGAGAATCAATTCTTTAATTTCTTCGGTCTCGTCAAAAATTATTTGCTGCCCAAAACCTAATTTCTGTAATTGTATTTCAAAAGTCTCAAAGTTGCTTTCATATTTAAGGATTTCCTCTCTGGAAAAATAATCTTTTTCTTTCTCAATTTTACTTTCTCTAAAATACCATTCTAAAAGCTCAATAAAAGGTTCGAAGAAGTAAGTATTAAAATATTCGTGATATTTATAATAATCCCCTCTCGGCTCGTACCAATCATTTGCTAATTCGATAAAATGGTTTGAGTATTTATTCTCAGAATTATTTTTATTTAGTATCTCAAAATATCCAAAAGCCCCTTGAAATTCTCTTGCTGTAAGAGTATTTAGAATTTCTTTTTTATTTATTCTCCAATTCATCGTCATTCGGTCTTCACTCAACATTTTTTTCAGTTCAGAAAAATCCTCTTGAATTCGTTCAACCGTTCGTTTGGAAATTGGCTGTTCATTGAGGAACTGTAAAAATTGTGGAATTTTGATTTCCAAATGCTCTCTATCGGAGTATCTTATATCAGATGAATAATCTGAAATCTTGTCCGTTATTTCGTCTAAATTTAGGTTTCTCATCTATGTTGTACAACAATTGGCTAAAGGACATATGTCCTTTATATTTTATTACCGTTTGTATACGTTTATAACTATTTGTAAACGTATACAGAACGCTTATTTCTAATCCAAAATGACGATAAGAATTTACTTTGTGAAGTAGGGGTAAGGTGAAAATACAATTTTATTTTAATATGACCATGTGGTTACTCGTTACCGTATAAAATACATGCTGGCAATTTTACCGTTCGTAACTTCGTAGATCGCCACAGCACCAAAAGTGTCGCCATTGGCGGTTACCTCTTCTAGGTCTATAACGATATTGCCAATCACCATACGGTTTTTGACTTCGCTATGTAAATCTGGTGTGGTTGTGAAAAAGCCAGTAAACATCTCGCGTAATTTTTCTTTTCCTTCAAAACTAGGGGTATTAGGATAATCAAATGCCTTGATATCATCTGCAAATGTTTTTGTAAAGGCATCTATGTCTTTGGCATTATAGGCTACTAGCTGCTCCTGTACAACAGCTTTTGCACCGGGGTTGCTTTCTTTCTCGAAAAGAAAAGTCATACTGGTGATCTTACCATTCTCTACTTGATAAATTGCTATCTGGCGGTTGTTTTTGCCGTTGTCTGTGGCCAGCTCTTCATCTATAACCGTATTACCCATGACCATACGATTTACCACTTTTACAGAAGATTTGTTATTGGTCAGGTATTGTTTGTAATTGGCTTTTAGGGTTTCCTTACCTGTATACAACGTATCACCTGGGAATTTGCGTACCACTACATCTTTGGCGTAACAAGAAGCAAAACCGTCTAGATCAACTTTATTATACGTATCTACCTGTTTTTGAACAATAACGGCAGGGGATTCTTCTGAAACTACGGCCAAATGTTTGCCATCATTACTTACGGCGATTCTGGATATTTGATTAATTTCCTCTTCTTCAAAACGATGTAATACACTAAAATCCTTATCTGTTTTGGGATTAAATTTGGCAATAAGCTTACCAGCTCCCATGATCATAGTGCCATCTGCCAACCAATGCATATCTTCGATGTTAAGCGGTAGGGATTTTATTGCTGCAGTGGCTCCAGTAACAGGGTTCATAGATTTTACAGTCCAAGTATCCTTCTCTTTACTAATAAAACTCACTAAGTCTGAGTTTGGGATTTTATGCAATGAGCGACCCACATTTTTCTGCACCGTTTGGTTGGTGTTGTCTTTTAAGTTAGAGACGACCAGATCCATTCTATCTTCTACTAACACAGATGAAACCAGAATATGCTCGTTGTACCAAACGTGATATCCAACTTTTTGATCTTTTAGTAGCACTTTTGATGCTGCGGTCTTTACATTATATGCATACAAGCGCTGCAATCCATCTTTATCTAAACGAATCGCAGAAACCGCTTCTTTACCCGGTATTTTTAAAGGAGAATATTCACTCCCAGAGGTGGTGTTGGTAAAATACGTAGTAGTTGCATCGGGTATGTTGTACCACGCGATATCGGTTTGGCCATTTCTGGTAGCAGCGTAGAGTATTGTATTGTTGTTGTAAAAAGAAGGCTGGTTGTTATACCCTTTGTTATTAGAAATATTTCTAAGGTTTACCAGTTCGATTTTATCCTCTTCGCTTGTAATATCAAGTAGGTATACATTAGTGTTAGATTGCGCAAATAGTGAGATGTTGATTACAAGAAATGCCAGGAGGAAAAGTATGTTTTTCATGAGATCGTGTGGATTTGTGTGTAGTGTTTTTAGTTGAATTTAATTGATAACATATCAGTCAAAAGGAATTAGGTCAGGTTCTAAATATTTGGTTTTAGCTTTATCTGAATTATAAATATCGAATCCGTAATGTGAAGCCATTAATTCCTTAAAACTGTACTTCAACCGTGGAAATTCTGTAATAAAATCCTTGAAATTATCAGCGTTCGATTTTAACCAAAAGTGGTACACCGCTTTGATCGCAGCAATGGTAAGCGTCAAGTTATATTTATCCTTGGCTCCAACGAACTCCACAAATTTTTGCAGTTGAGAGCATATGTTTTTTTCGGCTTGTTCTATTCCGTATTTGTTGATATTAATCCACGCTAATCTCAAATGAGCTTCATGAGAAAATTCAGTTGGAGGTAAGGCACAAGTAATGAATTGTTGTTCAAATTCAGCATCAGAAAATTCAAAATGTTTTTCCATGTTTTCTTTTTTAATTACTTACACCGTTAAATATAACAATTATAGCAGTATAACAGAAGGATGTGTTTTGTTATGCGAAGTGTTTTGTGTTTATTTTTTGTTACTATAAGTTGCGTTTAACGTTTGTTTTGGCCATTTTTTGCCAGTAGGAATCAATGTTCTTAGGGTAGAATTGATTAAACGAGGGAACATTTTTTTTGGTTTTCTAACACTTAAAATAAAAGATCTGGTGCTTTTTTCAATTGAAGAAAGCGCATGTTCTTTTGATTTTGAATCCAAAATTCTATTGGCATTGTACCAGGAAACAGCGCGGCTTACCCTAATCCCATAATTGGTTAAAAACTCATCAAACTGACCCGTAATTTTGTCTAGAAATGCGATATTACCATGATACCTATTTTTAATTGCCTGTTGTACAATGTCTATTCTTTTGGCTAATACTTCGTTAATTAAATAATAATCATTGATTCTAGAGGTTTCCTTACTTTCATTTGATGCTACGAGTGCCAAGGGGAGATCATATCCTATATGTGCGGATAACGGAAACATTAAACATTCAAAAACGTAGGAACGTTTTGTACAAATAGCAAGGTATACATCGATCCAGGGTTTACAATCACTTTTTGTATAGAAATCTGAGTGCGTACTTATCTCAGTAGTATTTTTTAACTCATCATCTATAGCATTCATGGCATTAAAAAACCTATTGGCAAAATTTTCAGAAAGCATGGCCACCCAATCAACATCTGAAAATCCCAATACATTAGTTTTAAGCGCATCACTTAACTCTAGATGGAGTAGGTGAAAGGCCAATGCGCATACCGCTCTTTCATCTTTGATCGTTTCATAGCGTTCATTATACTCCTTGAATTTTTCTGCCAGGTCACTAATCCTATTGTGTGCGGTTTTGGATGTCATCGAACAATCTTATTTCTGATACATTTTTATAACAAATGACGATAAGAATTTACTAAAAGAAGAGGTGGTATTAAATTACCATTTTATTTTAGATCATCATAGTATAATCTTAATTTTTGATTACATCCAGTTATAAAAAATGTTAGTGAGATGCTTTATAATGATTGCATAGGTTTCTTGTTTACAAAAGTTGATTCCGTTTTCTTAAACATTGTATACATACAACCAGATACCATAGCGCTAATAGAGGACCAAAAATATAGGGCATATCTAATTCGTATGGTGTTAACGGAAAAGCGTAAAATTTTACAACTAGGAGTATAACAGCAAGCAACAAACCAGAAATGCTCCATAATTTTCCAAAAAACGGATGTTTTATCATAGCAATGGAGAATACTATGGTTGCGATTCCTACAAAAAAGTCGGCAGAGACATCCAGTCCAAGATGAACAGGATTCACAGTTTTACGAATCCATTCGAATAAATCCAAATCATGTTGATTTGTTAGTTGTTTTTTGTAATGACCAAGATATCCCAGAAAAGTAAGTTGTACGACCAGCATCACGTTTAATAATGTGCCAAACACAAAAACAAATTGAGCTCCTATTTGTGTGAGAATAGTTGGTTTATGATGCATCATGGTATGATGAATAGCAAAGCCCGACATAGAAATTAAAATTCCGAATATGCCGGCTAAAAATATCTCTAGATAACTAGGGAGTGAAATAGCTAGTAAAATAGGGTATAGTATGTTTGCAACAATACCAGAAATCGCACCAAACAATATCCATTGTTTAGACAAGATTAATTTAGTCTCGGTTTTCATGTATAAGAATTTTGATTCAAATAAATTAAGAATCTATAGGATACATGGCGTATTTAATGGGTTTGTGGAGAACGTACACCTTTTAGGGGTGTAACGATAATTGTTGTTTTATTTGGCGAACGTAGTTTTGAGAAACAGGAATTTTTTCCTCATATTTTTTAAGTGAGAGTATTGCCGATCTGCTACTTAATTTTTCAATTTCGAAGAACTTACTATTGATAAGATATCTTCTATGGCATCTTAGAATAGGTGAAATAGGATTGATGAGTTGCGATGCTAGGTTTTTGAGACTGGATCTAAGCGTAATTCTTTTCTTAATTCCGTTTGATTCATAATATATATCTACATAGTTATCATCACTTTTAATGTACAAAATTTCGTTTAAATTCAACGTTATAGATTTTCCATTTTCTGTGGTGACAAGATAATTTTCGTTTAGGGTAAGAAGTGATAATTTTTCTTTATTTAGATATTTCCAAATACCTAAGGTTAGAAAACAAATAACAAAACAAATGACTAATGTTCTTTTAAGAATAAGCCAAAATCCTTGCCAGGTAAAGTCATCAAAGTCTTCCCAATAACTTTTATACAAAAAGACATTGATGCTTATAAATAGTAGAAGAATTGAATACCAAATCAATGCTTTTCCTAATGACCATTTTTTAAATACTTGAGGGAACAATGTGGGGATTAGTACTTCCATTATAAGAATAGATGCCATAAATACGATTCCGAAACCAAAAATGATGAGATATACATACCACGCTGCATTTTCACTTTTAATTCCGAATGGATTTAATAGAATCAAAAATAAGCTGCCAACAATACCTGCCGTCATGATCCACAAGAAGGCTTTTCTTATCTTTTTTGGTCTTGGGAAAGGTGTATGTAGAAAATCAAATATTCCCATAATTGGTTTATAATGATTTAGATATGAAAAATTATTTCAAATCATATTGATGATCGATTATGATTACCAAATTTCTGCATCATTAGGATGAGTTGTATTTAGTTTATTTCTCTACCTTGTTTCATAGCAATCTGTTTTATCCTTTTTTCCAGTTCTTTTTTAAGATTGGTTTGTGAATTCCAAAACAAAATCGGAAAATCTTTGGCGTCAAAATGAATTTTGGTTCCTTCTTTTGCGGTTACAACAATAGGTTTTTCCAGCGCATCTGCATATCCTAATTCGTAGTAAACATTTGGTCTTTCAAAGGTTAGATCCACGATTACAAAAGCACTGTTTTTAATGTTATTAAACATTTCTGGTGTAATTCTATTGATATCAGTGATTTCATCCATTCGTTGGCATTGGTACTTTGGCGAAAATCTAGAGCATACTTCTTTAAAAGACTCATAAGCATCTTCAAGACTTGGGTCTTCCTTAAATGACATGATCACAAAAGCATTTTTTGAAACGTTTATTCGCTCGGCAAGGTTTAATACCGTTTTTACCAAATCAATATCCGCGATAGCCGTTTGTGAGAGGTCCTCAAATTCATCTTTTGAAATATTTTTTTTGCCTGATAGATCGAAGTTTTTTCGCTCTTCTCTGTAAATCATTTTAGATGCTCCTTCAAACTTAACTATAGGGAGAAGAGGTTTGTTTGCTATTCTTGCCCAATTTGCAGCTCTTTGAGTACCATGAAATCCGCAAACGGTAATTACTACGTCGGCAATTTCTATGGGTTCTGGGATGCTTAATTTTGGTTGTCCCAGCTCCCAATTTTTTAATTCAGAGTTCCTGATTTTTCCATAATTGTGAGAAGGTTGTCTTCCGTCAATGATATAACCTACGATTCTGTTATTAGATGATTTTTCCTGAGCACTTAATGTTTCATAGGCACTTTTAGCTAAAACTGCGTCAAACTCGGTCATGCATGCATTAACAAGAGTGTGACCTTGTTTAATAATCTCTTGACCTAATATTTTTGTAAATTTTACAGTTTTATCCATTAACTCGGGTTGATCTTCATTAAGACCACCTATTACGAGAATTTTCATATGTGCTTTCTTTTTAACCTATTAAAGTACCTATTGATACTTTTTGAACTATGTATAGCCTTAAATATATAGCAATTGTAGCAGAAGACAAACGATTATTTTTGGTTTTGTCTTAGGCAATTTTTTTGTTTTATTTTAATATTTCATAGGACGATGGGCCAACAAGGACTATTAAATCATTCAATGATTTTAAAAATTAGAATTCCCAGACAAGCTATTAATGAGATAAAGGGTAACCAAATAGGGTATGTTTTAATATCTTTTGGAGGGGCGGTTTCATGTTTTTTTATCCAAATCAGCGCAATATTAAGTATAGTAAAAAGAATAAGGATAATAAAACTTGTCGCTTCGGCTAGACCAATTAAAGGGAAGAAAAGTGCCAAAGCAAGTACAATTGCTGTTGCAAGAGCAGTTGCTTGTATTGGTGTCTGAGTTTTTTGATGAACTGCAGAGAATATTTTAGGTGCCTTTTTTTCTTTTCCTAACCCATACAAAACCCTTGATGACATTACAATTTGGACTAATGCGCCATTTAGACCTGTAAGTATGCTTATAATAATAAAAAACTGAGTAACAAGAGCACCATCTCCTTCAATGATTTTTGCTAAAGGAGCATTAGCTGTTGCCAGTGTACCTGGCGATACGGTAAGTACCATAGTTGTGGCGACTAAGACATATATAATTGTAGTGCAAACCACTGCCCAGATCATGGCTTTGGGCAATGTTTTCTTTACATTTTTAACCTCTTCGGCCATGTTTACCATGTCCTCGAAACCTATAAATGCATAGAAACTTAAAAATGCTCCGGATAATATTCCAATAAATGGAAATCCATTGGCGAAATGAGTGTCAATGTTAGAGATTACATCTGGAATTTGATCCAGGTTTCCTCCTTTAGAAAGAAGTATATAAAACAAGGCACCTACCTCAATAATTGTAATCACCATAACGACTTTTACCGATTCTCCAATCCCCCAAGCACAAATTAGTCCCATGAATACTACCAAAATGATAATCCCAATGGATTCTGGAACGCTAACCAAATCTTGTAGGAAACCAATTGTAGCGACAGATAGCGTAGCTGCAGAAACTACGCCGGTAAGAATAACAAGCCATCCTACTGTTCCAGAAAACCATTTACTCTTAAATGCTTCTTGTACATATTTGGCTTCTCCTGCGCTCACAGGATACCGAGATGAAAGTTCTGAAAATGTGAAAACGTTTAAAAAAGCCAAAACTCCGGCAATTAAAAAAGATAGCGGAGCTGCCATACCCGATAGCCCGGCTACCTTGCCAGACAAGGCATAAAAACCACCCCCAACCATAGTGCCCAACCCGTATAGGAATAATACGGGTAATGAAATCGATCTTTTTAATTTTGCGTCGTTCATTTTAATAATGAATTTGCATATAATGGGATTTATGCAGTGAAAAAACCGTACTTATCGTTTTCTGATTTGGAGATTATTTTTGAACTTAATGTAATAAGATCATTCTCCGGTTTTTAATTCCTCTAACTTCTCTTTTGTTCCCGGAACGCCGCCAAGTTCCATTGATTTTTTGAAAAACTCTATTGCCTTATTTGTATTGGATTGAGATACATAATAATCTCCCATAGAATCATAAACGTTGGCACTTTTGGGATAGTTTTGAACATTTAAATTAAAAAACGCATAAGATTTATCATAAGCTTTATTATCCATAAACGTATATCCTAGTCTATTCATTTCTGGCTCTGACGGGAGTACTTTGTAACCCATTTTGTCTGACAATTTTTGGTAGTGATTCTCTATAAGATCCATTAATTCCTGGGTGGTAGATTTTGATTCTGGATTATAAAATTTATCCCAATCATTAAATCGATACCAAGAAAACATAAAACGTATTGCGTCATATTCTGAAATAAGAGCAACACTGCTGTGAGTGTCATCATCATAATATTTCCAGGCAAAATTTAGTTCGTTTTTACCTTTTTCATCAGCAGTTTTAGCAAATTGTAGTATGGATCGAATATGTTGTGTAGTGTTTGTTGTGTCTTTCACCACATTTTTGATATCCATTCCTTTTTGCATCGTATTGGCGATAGAAAGGTATAGTGATTTGTCTTTAAAATTATCTTTTTCTAATGCTATGGTAGCTTGTTTTAGTACTTTTTGGTCATCCCACCAAAGGCTTGGATCTATAGCCAAATAATTTGCAAACATAGAAGGGTGGTGGATTAGTGTATTTATTGCCATTAAACCTCCTAGCGAGTGACCAAACAAAGTGCGGTAAGGGCCTGTTGGGTATTTACTATCGACATAAGGGATTAACTCTTTCTCTAGAAAGGTTGTGAATTTTTTCCCTCCTCCAGAAGTATTAATGCTATCACCTGTATGAGTTGGCGTTAAATCTCTCCATCTATCTGTATTTGGGATGCCAATAATAATCATCTCCGGGCATAGATTATTGCCATTTACAGAGCTTAATTGTTTTACCATACCTGTGACAGAATGGAAATGGCCAGGACCATCTAGTACATATAAAACGGGATATTTCTTCAAGCTTTGATTTTGAGCACTTCTAGGAATATGCACCCATATTTTTCTTTGTTCGTTTAATGCTTTTGAATATAAACTATCTATGGTGCCAATAGTTATTTGGTTTTCATGTTGGGCAAATAATGAAGATGAGCTCAGCAAACATATGATTGCTATGATACCCGTTAGAATATATTTTTTCATGTGTGAAGTAATTATTGATTGATGACAGATAACTAAGATACTTTTTATTTATGAGAAGCCTTCAGTTTATCTAGTTTAGCCTGCCTCATATACAAAAATAACGGAAACGTAAATGCAATCGCAACTAAAAAAGTTAAAGGGATAAGCACCCACCAATATTTTATTTTCAGTTTAATTGCTTCCGGAATATACCACACAAAAAAGGTGAGGACTACTACTAATAAATCTGCGCTGAAGGATCTTGCTGGAAACGTAGTTTTGGTTTGTGCAATATAGTTGAGGATAGAAGTATTTTCTTCAGTCATATAAAACTGAATGTTGAAATACCATGTGTAGGATACGCCTATAATTGCGAGAAGTAAGAAAATGTATTTAAGTTTCATGGCTAATAGTTTTATCTCTCAAATTTACCAATTTCACAGTAATTTTATCAGCATGAATTCATTAAAACAAAAACCCCCGAAACTTTAGTTTCGGGGGTTTTAAAAATTGTTTATTTACAGGTCTTACTTTTTGTTAAATTGTCTAGTAAGGTTTTCTACTTTTAAGAAATATGTTCCAGGTCTTAATCTCTGAACGTCAATCTTGTTTGTAAATGTTCCTTCTAACACTTTTTGTCCTAGTAAGTTATAGATTACAAATGGACGAGTTCCAAAAGTACTCATAGAAATATTTAGTTCCGGCCCGTTAAGAGGGTTAGGGAATACTGTCATAGTAGCATTTGAACCTACAGGAGGAGCATCAACAACTGATGTAGTTGCAAAAGAAGTTGTAGTTCCACAAGGTCCAAGATTTGTCCATCCTGTTGCAGTTCTTTCAAACAATGTTCCTTGGTATACAACACGGTCTCCAGGAGAATAGCTTTGCGTACTGCTCCAAGCAGGAACACCTTCACACTGATCTACTGGTCCACCACCTGTTGAGTCACTAAGTGATACGTTATCGATAGCGATATCTGCTTGCCAAGTACTACCTGTGATTCTGTTAAATCTTAATTGAACACCACCACCTAAATAAGCAGCAAGGTCAATTTCTGCAGTTTGCCAAGAGTTACCTTTGTTACCAGTCTCGCTCCAAATGCTTGTCCATGTAGCACCTTCATCAGTACTTGCATCTACTGCAATACTTCCCATATCAGTTGCTCCATACATGTGATAGCTAAACTTGAAACTAGCTTGTGTAAGACCAGATAGGTCAAAACAAGGAGAGTTTAAGATCGCTTGCTTAGTTGGGAATCCAGTTCCGTTTCCAGAAGCTTCAACAAAGATATAGTAAGTACCTTGAGTTGCACTAGAAGGTCCTGTTCCGTTTGATGGAGTACCACTAGCATCTACTGTCCAGTTAATATCATCTGCAGTAGACTGTGTCCATGCACCAAGTGTGTTTTCAAATCCTTCGTTATAAGGGAAAGCTGTGATACCAGATGTACATCCAGTTCCACCACCAGTTCCCGCAGTAGTTACGTTTACTGTGTTACTTGCAGCAGATTCATTTCCTGCAGCATCTTTAGCTACTACGCTAAATTGGTATGCAGTACTAGCAGTTAATCCAGTAATGTTTGTAGTTGTTCCTGTAACGTTTCCAAGATTCGTAGTTCCTTGGTATACATCATATCCTGTAACACCTACATTATCTGTAGAGGCATTCCAAGTCAACGTTAATGTTGTTTGTGCAACATTTGATGCAGCTAATCCAGCAGGCGCTGTTGGCGCTTGCGTATCTGGAGCATCAGCAGTAGTTACATTTACTGTGTTACTTGCAGCAGATTCATTTCCTGCAGCATCTTTAGCTCTTACGCTAAATTGGTATGCTGTACTTGCTGTTAATCCAGTAACATTGGTAGTCGTACCTGTTACAGATCCTATATTAGTACTTCCTTGGTATACATCATATCCTGTAACGCCTACATTATCCGTAGCAGCATTCCAAGTTAATGTTAATGTAGTTTGTTGAACATTTGATGCAGCTAATCCTGTAGGAGCAGAAGGAGCTTGAGTATCACCTGTTGAACCACCGATAACAATAGTATAATCTTCTACTTCACCATACTGCAATGCTCCACAAGAAGTTGGAATTGCATTATATAACATAGACACACGCATTCTTGTGTTTCCATCTGTAGCACCAGTAGGAACAGTAAACGATCCGCTTACCGGTGTAGTTTGTGTTGGAGATTGAGTAAATACTTGCTCTCCAGCATCTGTAAAGTCACCATTTTGGTTATAATCAATCCAAACACTGTATCCTTCGTTGTATAAAGTACCAGTCCATGTTGGCGTAATTGTAATTGTATTAGAGCTTCCTTTTGTTAAGCTTGTAGATATAGATGTAAAGTCATTATATCCACTCGCCGCAGCACCAGTAGTATTATCGATAGAACCTAATTGAACACGGCTGATGTACTCATCCGACACGTTATCTCCATTAGATGCACAATATACTAATTGGAATTCTGGAGTACTGAAGTTTACAGTACTGCTATATGCAGAAGTTGTTCCGTCTGTACATTTACTTCTTACTTGTACTTCGTAAGCAGTTAATTGTGTTAAACCTGTAAGGTTTGTTGTAGCACCTGCTACATCTGCAACATTAGTCCAAGAAGAAGTACCAGCAACTCTGTATCTTACATCGTAAGTAGCTGCAGGAACTGCAGTCCAGCTTACAGTAGCTGTATCAAAAGTTACGTTAGAAGTAGCAACTCCGGTTGGAACCGTAGCACTACAAACAACAGGAGTTCCTGTTAATCCAGATACGATTAGAGAGTAGTTTTGGCTACCTCCGGTTAACGAACCTTTATGAGTTACTGTAATTGTATACGATCCAGATGCGTTTGCAACATCAACTCTTTCGTAAGGATCTACGGTATTGTCACCAGTTCCGTTTGTTGTAACACCGGTTAGTCTGTATGGGCTATATGTTGTCGCACCTTTAGATATTCTGATATCTAAGTCATTTACTAAAACAGCAGCATTAGAGTTGGTAGCAGTTGTAGCCGTACCTGCTCTATCTGTCCAAGAAATTGAAGCCATTAATGGGTTAATTCCATCAGAATCTACTGTGATTGTATAAGACTGACCACTTGTTAAAGATAATTCTTCAACCTTAGTGTCTCCATTGCTAGCGCTAGAAAGTACTTCTGCAGCAGCTTTAGTATTCATTAATCCCCATCCGTAAACGGCATCTGGACCAGATGGTCCTGCATCGTCTGCAGTATGTAAAGCCAAACCTTTAAGTGTTGCAGCTCTCATAAAACTTCCGTTTAGGTTGTTATAGTGTTGTTGTAATAACAAAAGAGATCCGGTAACATTTGGTGAAGCCATAGATGTACCAGTAATACTGTTATATGCAGTGTCACTACTTTCATAAGTAGAGTATACTCCAGTACCGTTACCAGTAATATCTGGCTTGATTCTATAATCATCTGTAGGACCTTCACTACTAGAACTGTTTATTGAAACGCTAGATAAAGACCCATCACTGTTGATGTTGGCATCTTGTGCATTTGCAACAACCATATTGTTTTTTGAAGTCGAATGTCCTGTTAGTTTATCATAAGAAGAGTTACCATCTAATGGAGAACCATTATAACTGTTTTGGTTACCATCGTTACCTGCAGCAACTACCATAAGATAGTAAGGTGCATTAAACATTACATTATCCCAAGCAGCAGATTCATCGATATAAGCACCAAAATATTGATCAGGTACTAAATCACTTCTAAAACCATAAGAGTGGTTAGATAATATCATTCCGTTAGTTGCAGCAGTTGTAGCTTCAGCAACGTCATTGTTCCACATATATCCATTTACTTTTGCCTGAGAAGCCATACCTTTTGCATTGGCTTGTACTCCAGAAGCCATAATGGTTCCTGTTACGTGAGCGGCGTGAAAGTTAAGTTGTGTACCACCTTCAGACTGAGTATCCATAATAGTAACACGATTGTTACCTCCTGGACCATCATATTCCTGGTGAGAAACACGAGCGTGACCACCATCCCATACATGAGCAGTCATATTCTGACCGTCAAGATTAAGTCCTAATGACCCTCCTGCGTTAAGGTGATTTGCTCTTGTTGATCTTGCAGCAGCTACGTTTGATGTTGCATATTCAATACGATATGGCTTACCTCCAAAAGTTACTACCTTTTGTAGCTCTGAATAACCATCTCTCGTAAGTGTCTTAAGTGGCCATCCGTTTGCTTTGGCAGCTTTTACAGCTTCTTTCTTTTGAAGCGCAGCTTTCTTAGAATATTCTTGTTGTAACTGTTTAAGTTGTGTTACATTACTTTTGTTGGCAATCTGTCTCTTTTCTTGAGCAGTTTGTGCTGAAATTCCAGCAGATAAGAGTAGCATTGTTGAAAGAACAAGTACACTCAGTTTGGTCGGCTTTTCCCCTGTGAAGCCAAATAAAGAAATAAGGCTTCTGTAGCTTTTTTTCATTTTTATTGAGTTTGAGTTAGCATTAGTTTTGTTTCCTTGCAAAATATTCAAGAAACGACCAAAACTCTTAAAATATTCCTAATAAAAAAAAGTTTTTCGACTAAGTGGTTAGAAAATGCTTTATAAAACCTTAACACAGGCGTAACGTCTGTTTAGTTTTTTTAAATCGTAAGAAAATACTTACTTAGAGTAAGTTTATACCTTCTATTTTTCGAAAAATTCTAGGGTTTGCGCTTCGTTGTAGTATGTTTTCCCCGGAAGATAAAACCCAACATGACCGCCATAATCTGGGATTTGAAGAAATAAACTAGTATTTTCCTTTGCTTCATCTATAGGATAGCATTGATTGCCAAGGAAAGAATCATTTTTTGCATTGATAATTAATGTAGGAGTCTGAATATTTTTCAGAAACTGCTTACTACTACATTTCGTATAATAGTCCATGGCATCTACATATCCATGTGCACGGCTGGTATATAGGTTGTCTATATCTATTAGTGACTTACACGCATCGATGTCTGATTTACTTATTTTTTCAGGAAAGACAACCTGTCTTTCTAATAGTTTGGCTTTTAGATGTCTTATAAAACGTTGTTCGTAGATAAAATTTTTGGGTTTGTTGATCTCTAGTAACGAATCATGAAGGTCACAAGGAGCCGAAATGGCTACTGCTGATTTTATTTCTGAAGCTATAGAACGCCCTTCGCCCAGATACTTCAGCATGATATTTCCGCCTAAACTAAATCCACATAATGATATATTTGTATACTCATAATTAGATAGGACATGGGTGATTATTTGATCCAAGTCGTCGCTCACACCCGCATTATATGACCTGTATAAACGATTTACCTCACCACTACAATTTCTGAGGTTTACAGCGATTGTATCCCATTTATTCAGGTTTAGATGCCTTGCCGTTCCTAGCATATATTGCCGTTGGGCATTTCCTTCTAAACCATGAATTATAATGGCAAGCTTTTTTGTATTAGAAGATGACGAATAACTCCAGTCTATATCTATAAAGTCCCCATCACTAAGTTCTATTCGTTCTCGTTTTTGTTGTATCCCTTTTATTTTTCGGAAAATATTTGGGTAAATGGTAGAGATATGCCCGTTCCTGAATATAAGGGGAGGAGTATACTTAGATTGTAGTATTGACATTAATATAGTATGTTATCTTTTGGTTTTTCCTTTTCTGGAAGATTTTCTTCATCAAGCATATCTCTTAGGTCGATTTCTATTGTTCGGCACAAAGCCGTCATAGGTACATCGTTTACCCGGCCTTCAAAAGGATCTTCACTATTGCTTCCGATCTTTTCCATGGTGGTAAATATCCATGACACCAAAACGGATAACGGAATCATCAAAAAGATAAACCAAGGTTGAATATCATGGTGCATATCTTTTAACTCTGACTCAAAAACGTTTAACATTCCGAAGGGAAGTAGCAACACAAAAATCCAGGTAAATACTGTACTAAAATACGCATATTGCCTGGGGAAAGGAGTATTTTTAATACGTTCACATTTCCCCTGGAGGTTATATAATTCTTCAAGAACACCATGAAAAAGTTGCTTATCAAATTCGGTGATTTTTCCTTGTTCCAAAAGAGATTTAATTTGCAGTCCTTGATTCTTTACAATGTGTGTGGCTGTATTTTTTCGTTTCAATAGACCCAGATATTCTTCATCAGAAACAAAATTCCTCGTAGCATCACAAGCGGGTTTTTGTTCTCCATGTTTTTTAAATAAACGTTCAACAGCAGAGTTTTCTTTGATCGAAAATGAAGTAGGTTGTCTTAATTGAATTCGCAGCGCATTGATCCATGCAATATGTCGGTGAATTAAAACACTTTTGGTTTCCTGATTATCGTTCACCAAACACAAGACTTGATTGGCCCATGTTCTGGAGTAGTTCACAATACCGCCCCAAATTTTACGCGCTTCCCAAAAACGATCATAACTCTGACTATTCTTGAAACCTATATAAAATGCAACCGCAATACCAATAACTGATAGGGGTTGAAAAGGTATATCAATAAAGGTCCAATCCAAGAAATAATATAAAGAAAAGATCCCTGCGGTATAAATTATAAAAAAAATGAGATTTTTCCAGGCATAACGAAGGATGAGTCCCCAGCCAATGTTTCTTTTGATGTACATGTGAATTTTTGTTCTAAAGTAAGAAGACCTAGCAGGTTTTCCAAAACCTTCTAGATTTTATTAATGTATTGTTCTTGGTTCTATGCAAATTGTTTTATCAGCGATCGAGCCTTCTTTTCAAACAAAAAGACATTTTTTTGATTGACTTTTCAATTAACAATTATATCCATTAAAATGCATCAAACCCTAATAAATATAGAGGTACGAAGCAGATATATAAATTTTTATTATGTTTTTCATTATTAATATAAATGAAAATATATGATAGACTATTCTCACTTTTGTACGCGGTTTAAACAAAATTTTACGTAGAACTAGTGTAAGCTATAACTCAAAGGAATTGTTTCGAATAATAACAAAGCTTAAAGTGAATCCTAATATCAAACTAAAATGATATCAAAAATGAGAATTATTAACAATATACTTCTAGTTGGTTTATATGTAGTCACCATTTTTATGTCTTCTCTACAGGAATACTTATTCATGGATAAGCTGGTGACTTGCGGTCTTATCATTTTTTGCGCTTGTTTTTTTACAAGCTTGGAAGAAAAAGAAAAACCAAAATCTATTAGGGTATCCTCAAACAATAGAAATCGAAAAACAAATTAATAAAAATCAAAAATTATGACACTTACAGATCAAAAATTCAAACTTGTTGACGGAGTTTTCAATCCATCTGAAGCATTAGATATTCTTAATGCATTTCTTGATAAAAAAATAAATTTTCATAAGCTACAAAGGCTAAGTATCATTGAAAAAAACTGTGATGATGATACACCACACCTGTATGATAGAATAGATGAATTAATTAAAGCAAAAGAAGCACTGAAGCAAACAATTTTAGATGCCAAAAATGAAGGATTTAATCTACAGATTGAAGGCGATATCCAAATTACATTAGTCAAAAACAAATTGTCTTAGGGGTAGAGCCAATAACATAATCAGAGATACTTTTTATGGATCTACATTTATTAATTGATAATCTTACAAACCCGGCATTATTATTTTTTTTCCTCGGAATTTTGGCAGTACGATTGAAAAGTGATTTAGAAATCCCGGCAAGTTCTTCAAAATTTATTTCTCTTTATTTATTACTATCCATTGGTTTTAAGGGAGGGCAAGAATTATCTCATAGTGAATTGACATTAGAGATTATTTGGTCGCTTGGTTTTGGGGTTTTACTTGCTTTGATTGTTCCTATATATACTTTCTTAATACTTAGATATAAGTACAGTATCTCTGACTCTGGGGCGATAGCAGCATCTTACGGTTCAGTAAGTGCGGTAACTTTTGTTACCGCACTTTCATTTTTAGAAATAGAGCAAATAGATTTTGGAGGTCACATGGTTGCTGTAATGGCAATTATGGAAGCTCCTTCTATAATGATAGGTGTGCTTTTAATGTCGATATGCAATAAGAATACAAAAGATGAAATACCTCTGGGAAAAGTTTTGAAACATGCTTTAACCAACGGTAGTGTTTTATTAATAATGGGAAGCCTTGTGGTTGGTTATCTTGCCAGTGAGCAACAGGCAGAAGGGATAAAACCGTTTACAACAGATATTTTTAAGGGCTTTCTTGCGGTCTTTCTTTTGGATATGGGAATTACAAGTGGTAAAAAAATAGCATCATTCTTAAAAAAAGGATGGTTTGCAACCACGTTTTCCATTGTAATTCCACTAATAAATGGTGTAATAGTGGCATTTATTAGTACACTATTTATAGAGAGTGTAGGAAATAGGTTTTTATTAACTATCCTTGCGGCAAGTGCTTCTTATATAGCAGTTCCTGCTGCAATGAGATTGGCAGCGCCAAAAGCAAATCCGGGACTTTATGTGCCCATGGCACTTGCGGTTACCTTTCCTTTTAATATTACAATAGGATTACCACTTTATTTATATATAGTACAAACGGTGCATTAGAAACCTAATGTAATACCCCATTCATATCTCAAATATGAGTGGGGTATTACATAATGAGGCTATTTAAGGAAGCCTGCTATGTAAAGATGTTATAAGAACATCCCACCCGAAGCTTCGATACGCTGACCGTTTATCCATCGTGCATCTTCACTTGCCAAAAAGGCTACCACACCGCCAATATCTTGCGCCACTCCAACGCGGCCAAGAGCTGTAACCGAGGATAGAATTTTCTCTAGTTCTGGATTGTTTTCAAAAGCATTTTTATTCATATCAGTATTTATAGCTCCGGGAGCCACGACGTTGGCTGTAATTTGTCTAGACCCTAGTTCTTTTGCCACATATCTGGTAAATGCTTCGATACCTGCTTTCATTGACGCATACGCGCCATAACCAGGAAGACTAAATCTTGCTAATCCTGTCGAAATATTGATGATTCTTCCACCATCGTTTAATAATGAAAGTGCTTTTTGAGTAATAAAGAAAGGACCTTTTAATTGAATATTCATTAGGCTGTCAAAGGTGTCTTCTGTAGTCTCGATAATAGGCGTATTGGCAATAATACCCGCGTTATTGACCAAAATATCGAATTTTGAAGTATTCCAATCCCGTTCTAAAGTACTCTTGATTTCTTTGAAAAAAGTATCAAAAGTAGTACTGTCGCCTACATTAAATTGAAAAGCTACAGCCTTTTGTCCTTGCGCTTCGATTTCTTTTACAGTTTCTTCTGCTTGTGCTTTATTCGAATTGTAAGTTACCAAAATGTCAGCTCCTTGTTGTGCTAATCTCATTGCTGTTTCTTTTCCTAATCCACGGCTACTTCCTGTAACCAATGCAATTTTGTTTTCTAAAGTTTTCATGATATACGCGTTTTATATGATTATTAAATATGTACACTGCAAATATCATCTTGAAATCAAGGCGCATAAAGGCATATATTTTAGGAAGAATGGTATATTCTTTAGATTAGAGTGTTTTTTGTTTTTACCTATTTCTATACTGATTAGGGGTGAGCCCAGTATGTTTTTTGAAGAATTTTGAAAAATGTGTAGGCTCATTAAATCCTAAACCATAGGCAATTTCTTTTATAGGTGTAGAAGATTTTGAAAGTAATGCCTGGGCTTCAATTACAGTTTTATCCTGGACCCATCTATTGGCCGATTTCCCTGTTTTGGTTTTAACAACGGTAGAGAAATAGGCCGGATGTAATTGTTGGGCTTCCGCGAAAGCGGCAACCTGCAAATCACTATTTTTAAGAATATTAGATCGGAAAACACGTTCAAGATCCTTTTTGAAAAGATTTACAATTTCGCTATCTCTATCATAAGCTATTTTAAAAGAATCGTCTTCCATTAAAAACTCTTTTACTTTTAGTAAGAATACCATAAAAAGGGAACTTACAATTTTATGACGCAGTTTGGATTTCTTTTCTTGTTCTTCTAGTATTTGTCCGGCTAGTTGATGTAATTCCTCAAAACGAATTTCGTCAAGGTAACACGGCGGAACCATTTCGGTCAATAAAAAAGAAAACTCATCAAAAACTGCTGTATGAATATGCTGTTTTAGATACTCTTCTGATGAAGTGATAATAAACCCATGCACTACCTCTTTGATGCCAAAAGATTTGAGGTGACCGGGGTTTGTGAAGTAAAGTGTATTGGGTTTGGTGTAAAATTTATGATCATCGATAGTATAAAAACTCTTGCCTTTTTTGACTAATACAAACGAAAAGTAATTGGCTCTAAACACCGGAGAGTCTACAGGTTTCTGATGTACCATTTCCATTCTGTGAATCGTAAAATCTGAGTCCTGTATGATAGTCTGACCAACATTTTCATCTTCATAGAAGTCAGAAAGTTTATCGTAAGCCTTTATTTCCGGTTTTGTTTTCATAGCTACTACTAAATATACATATTTTAATACTTATTTATTATGCATGCATAATAAAATGTTTTGTATTTTTGTACTTCTAAAACATGAGACTATGTACATAAAGGATTTTGAAATTAGATGGAATGATATAGATGCCAATCGTCATTTGGCTAATAAGGCATATATAGAACTGGCAGCACATACTCGAATGTCTTTTTTAACCGAACATGGTTTTGATAATAGTATACTGGGGAAATTTAATATTGGTCCGGTAGTATTTTATGAACATATCTATTATTTTAAAGAAGTTTTCTTAGGAAAACCTATCAAAGTTTCTCTAGAGCTTTCTGGTTTAAGCGAAGACGGTATGTTTTTTCAATTCAGACATAATTTTTATGATTATAAAGGGCGCAATTTTGCACATTGCGAAATGATGGGCGCATGGATAGATTTAAAGACTCGAAAGTTAATTCCGCTCCCGAGTGAAATTATGAAGGACCTGGATAAGGTAGGTCGTCCTAAAGATTTCAAGATATTAACCAAAGAAGACACCAGAAAGTTTTCCAAAGTTCCTGTAGATCTACCCTAATTTTTTAGGTGTTCTGGTAACCAGGTAAACCCCCAAGAAAACTAGTAAAGCTGATCCAACTTTTACAATACTTAACGAGTCTGCTCCCATGGCAATAGCAAAGCTTATGGCTAGTAAGGGTTGCAGATAGATGAATGCTCCTATGGTCGAAGCTTTTAATGTTCGTAATGCGAATACATTTAGCAAATAGGTGAAAAATGTTGTTCCTACAACCACAAAAGCCATTACCCAGATAACATCAAGAGGTAACGCGGTCCATTCTACTTCATTAAATTCTGAAATCGTAAGCGGGAAATTAAGAACCAAACCAAAAAGGAAAAACCATTTCATTAAGGTAATCGAATGATACTTTGCCGTAAGTGGTTTAACCAATACTAGATATAATGCATAAGAAGCGGCATTAATAATAAATAAAGTGTTTCCAAGAGGTATGTTGGGGGCATCTTGTCGCATTTCGGCACCAAAAAGAATAAGTCCAAGAGCACCAGAGAAGCCTAGTAAAATTCCTAGAGTTCTTAAAAAAGTGATTTTTTCTTTAATAAGAAGAGCTGATAAAATGAATACCAGGATAGGAGAGATCGTTATCATCACAGAGCTATTAATAGGTGTCGATAACTGTAGGCCTTTAAAAAACATCAACATATTAATAACCATTCCAAAAACTGTACAAGCAATCATTCTTGGCCAATCGCTTCGTTCAATTTTTTGTTTTGGCGCCCAAATAGAGGCTATCCAAAATAACATTGTCGCACCTACTACTCTTAATAATATAAATCCAAAAGGTTTTATATATGTAGGCATAACTCCTTTGGCCACCGTATGATTTATTGCATAGATCAAACTGGCTCCAAAGGCAGCGAGTAGTGCGGCGGTTCTTTTATCCATTGATAGCAGTATTTGCTGCCTCGACTACTTTTTTACTATTTCCTACGAAAATTTGGTTGTCTAACAGAATAACTGGACGTTTAAGAAATGTATAATGTTCCAGGATTAGTTTTTTGTAATCTTCTTCAGATAGGTTCTGATTTTTAAGATCACGCTCTTTGTATAATCGTGCTCGTTTACTAAATAATGCTTCATAGCTTCCAGCAAGTTTCTGCATTTCTTCTATCTGTTCTGTAGTAATTGATTCTGTTTTAATGTCTTGTAAGACAAAATCAGAAGAAGGATTTAATTCACTAATAATACGTCTGCAAGTATCACATGTTGATAGATGGTATATTTTTTTCAATGTAGTATATTTTAAATGTCAAAATCATCACAAAGGAAATTCATTTCAAAATTAAAACTTATATTTTTGGCTAAAAATTAAGAACAATATGCATGATCCAATAGCAATTACCAGAGTGAACCGAAAGACGTTAGAGAAGATGTTAGATCATTATTCTTTGGAAGAATTAAATAAAGTTCCTGAAGGGTTTACTAATAATCTGATCTGGAATATTGCTCATGTTGTAGTAACCCAACAACTTTTGGTGTACAAGTTGAGTGGCTTACCTATGATGATTGATGATGAGATGGTGGATACATTCAAGAAAGGAACAAAAACAGAGGGAGTAGTTACTCAATCAGAAGTGGATAAGGTTAAAGCGCTTTTGTTTTCAACTTTGGATCAGACAGAAAAAGATCTTGAAGCGGGAATTTTTAAAGGATTTAAAGAATATCCAACAAGTACTGGGTTTGTATTAAAATCTACAGAAGACGCGATTAACTTCAATAATTACCATGAAGGTTTGCATTTGGGATATATAATGGCGCTTCGCAAATCACTATAAAATAGTATGGTAAATACCCGTTGCGTTCGATGAGGTAGTCTTTTTCATTTTTAGTAGATTGTTTCATGACGTTCTTTTGAATAGATAGCGCATTATTCTTATATCACCAACATCTAAACAATTAAAATATGAGATTACTATTTGTACTTGGGTTTATTATTATATTGGTATTTGGTTGTGCTCAAAAAGAAGAACCACAATTTGATAGAACAGAACAATTTGCTACAGAACTGGCTCAGCTAAAGGATTATTTTCAAATACCAGGTCTTGCTGTTTCAATTGAGAAAGATGATGAAATTATTTACCAGAACTATGCGGGATATGCCGATTTAGCATCACAAACCAAATTAGATAGCACACATATTTTCCCTATTGCTTCTTTAACAAAAGTTTTCTCTGGTGTTTTGATAATGAAATTGGTAGAGCAGAGGAAGATTTCTTTAGAAGAACCTATAAAAACATATGTACCTCAGATGGATCCGCCGGATTCGATTTTGGTGAAGCATATTTTGTCTCATACCTCTCAAGGGGATATAGGAAATAAATTCTACTATAGCTCAAGATTCGGAATATTAACTACTGTAATAGAAAAGGCTTCGGGAGTATCTTTTCAGGAGTATATGGATGCAGAAATTTTTCAACCCTTAGGGTTAAAAAACACACATCTTTTACAAGATTCACTTCAAGTTCTTCAAAATAATCTAAACATTGCAAAACCGTACCGTATTGAAGACAAAATCGTGGACGGTTTTATTGATTATGGGTATTCTTCTTCTGCAGGGATTGTTTCAAACCTAGACGATTTGGCAATTTTTAATCAAGCTCTAGATCATAATTCACTTATTACAGAGGAATCAAAAAATCTAATGTTTTCAGGGATAAATGAAGCTCTACCTTATGGATACGGGATTTTTAACCAACAATTTGAAGGTTTTAAATTGATTTGGGGCTATGGTCAATATGACTGTTATTCGAGTTTATTTCTTAAAGTACCTTCAAAAAATATTACGTTGACATTGCTTGCAAATAATAATCTAATGAGTGATCCTGCAAGATTAATTTATGGAGATGCAACATCATCACTTTTTGTGCTAAGTTTTTTAAAGAATTATATCTTTTCGTTAGAAGATATGGTATTGTTAGAGACGAAAGATGCTATAAAATCCACTGAAAAATCAAAAAACCCAAATTTTTACAGAAAGAAACTTTTGACTCAGGCATTAGCGGCGTCTTTTATGGCCAGATTTGATATAGAAAAGATGCAAACTAGTACAGCATTGTTGAGCAAAGTTTTTTCAGAACACCCCAATTATTTAGAGTATGCAGATTTGAATCTATTACATAGCCTTACTTTCCTTAAGGATGTTGCATTTTATAAAGAATTAGGAGCGTTCAATCAATTTGATGAAAAGATAGAAACGATTAGCACCAAATTATTGGAAGAGGATCCTCAAAACCCATATCTTCATGTGTATATGGGAGTATATCATGATAGAAAAGGAGATAACGACAAAGCAAGATATCACTTTGAACAGATTGTTAATGCCAATAACTTTTCAAGAAACTGGTATACAGAAGAAGCAGAAAATTGGATTAAGGGACATGAAAACTAAGGTGGTTTTATTTGATTTCGATAGCACAAAACGCAGCCACGTCTTCTTTGTTTAGTTTGAGTTCAATTGCACCTTCTGCATAAGAACTGATTTCGTATGGATTATAATAAAGAATCATTTCAGTTTCTGTAAAGCCAATATTTTCTGGGAGATTAAATTTGTCTTTTTCGAAAAAGAAACCGGTACTATTTATCGACTCATTTTCTGGAATATCATTTTGTTTTCTGAACTCTTTTTCTACAAAGTTTTCAAATTCAGTGTAGTTTTTAAATAATTCTTTGTTCGAAAGGCGTTTACCTGTTTTTGCATCAAGATTAATAAAAGATACACCACCATAACCGTGGGCACCGCCAGTAAAAATATATGAGTCCATAGTTATTGAGATTATGGTTTTACATTGAAAACTTAAATCGCAATTAATACTAGCTTCATAAGGAATGGTTTCATCAGGAAATTCTTTGCTCATGTTCTGATATGAGCTATTAAATTGTTTTACCGCACTTTTTAGGGTTTCTTCGGATTGGTTTTCACCAACATTTAAAATAGCGCAGGCAACTCTTTCAATTTCGGTATTTATATTTTTTGAGATGGGATTATTATCTACAATCTGCAATAGATTTATCTCTAAGGATGCACAGTCGATATTTTGGCAATCAAGTAAGCTGTCTACTGCAAAATTTTGCTTTTCAAAAGTGAAAGATTCATTAGTGTTACAACTGTATAAACCCATGAAAATCATGAGTAAAAAAAAGAACCTGAAAAAGGTGTTAGGTTTTGTGTTAATCATCTACTAAAAGGTATTCAATGAAATATGATTAGAACGAATTAAATCTTACATTTGTTCATGTTTTTAACATAAGAACGATCAAGTTAATTTTTTCTTGTTAAAAAATATAATAATTAATGAAATTTAATACCAAAGCAATTCACGGAGGCCAAGAACATGATCCAGCTTATGGTGCAGTAATGCCTCCAATATATCAAACATCAACATACGCTCAAAGTACTCCAGGAGGTCATAAAGGATTTGAGTACAGTAGAACACATAATCCCACCAGAAAAGCATTAGAAAACTCCCTGGCAAGTATAGAGAATGGAAAGTTTGGATTAGCATTTGGATCTGGGTTAGCGGCTATTGATGCAGTAATCAAATTGCTGAAGCCTGGTGATGAGGTAATCTCTACTAACGACTTATATGGAGGAACATATCGTTTGTTTACCAAGATTTTTGAAGACTTTGGAATCAAGTTTCATTTTATCGGTATGCAAAACGCTGATAAAGTAGTCAATTATGTAAATGACAACACAAAATTGATCTGGGTAGAAACACCAACCAATCCCATGATGAATATTATCGATATCAAGGCAATTGCCAAAGTATCAAAAAAACACAATGTACTACTTGCAGTAGATAATACATTTGCAACTCCCTATCTGCAAAGACCTTTGGATCTGGGAGCAGATATCGTAATGCATAGCGCTACCAAATATATAGGAGGACATAGTGATTTGGTGATGGGAGCTTTGATTGTAAAAGATGAAGAAATTGCAGAACGCTTGTACTTTATACAAAATGCAAGTGGTGCCGTTTGTGGCCCACAAGATAGTTTTTTGGCACTAAGAGGAATCAAAACACTACATATTCGTATGCAAAGACATTGCGAAAATGGAGAAGCCATTGCTAAGTATTTAAGGAGCCATCCAAAAATTGAAAAAGTATACTGGCCTGGTTTTGAAGATCATCCTAATCATGACATTGCTGTTGCCCAAATGGATGGATTTGGCGGGATGATCTCTTTTGTCACCAAAGGAAGCGATTATGATAAAGCCATTGAGATTGTTGAAAATCTGAAAATTTTTACGCTGGCAGAGTCGCTTGGTGGAGTAGAAAGTCTTGCGGGACACCCTGCAAGTATGACCCATGCATCTATACCAAAAGAAGAACGTGAGAAAACAGGAGTTGTTGATGCATTGATTAGATTAAGTGTAGGAATTGAAGATGTAGATGACCTAATTGCAGATCTTGAACAAGCGATTAAATAACAGATTATTAAATTCAAAAAAATATAGATCAATTTTTAAGAATATCATATATTTGACGTAATATTTCAACCTTTAATTAAGAATCCATTAATTTGATTAACATATGCAAGCAAAGATAGATGCATTTATGGAACAAGTAAAGGCTCGTAACGCACATGAGCCGGAGTTCTTACAAGCAGTACAAGAAGTTGCCGAGACCGTAATCCCTTACATTGCTACTAAAGAAATTTATAATGGTAAAAACATTCTATTACGAATGGTTGAACCAGAAAGAGCAATAATGTTTCGTGTACCATGGGTAGATGACAAAGGAGAAATTCATGTAAATAGAGGATATAGAATCCAGATGAATTCTGCTATAGGTCCTTATAAAGGTGGATTACGTTTTCACCCATCTGTGAATTTAAGTATCCTAAAATTCTTAGCATTTGAGCAGGTTTTCAAAAACAGCTTAACTACACTTCCAATGGGTGGAGGTAAAGGAGGTTCGGATTTTGATCCAAAAGGAAA
Organism: uncultured Aquimarina sp.; assembly: GCA_947500545.1. Taxonomy (GTDB): domain Bacteria; phylum Bacteroidota; class Bacteroidia; order Flavobacteriales; family Flavobacteriaceae; genus Aquimarina. The sequence goes on from CANMSO010000003.1 coordinate 612,330, forward strand.
ATCTGATGATGAGATCATGCGTTTTTGCCATAGTTTCATGAGTGAATTATATAGACACATTGGCCCTGATACTGATGTTCCTGCTGGAGACATAGGAGTAGGAGGTCGCGAAATAGGATTCTTATTTGGGATGTATCGTAAAATGAAGAATGAGTTTACAGGTGTGCTTACCGGAAAAGGTGTTACCTGGGGAGGATCTCTAATTCGCCCTGAAGCTACAGGATATGGTACGGTATATTTTGCAGAAAACATGTTGGCAACCAAAGGAGATTCTTTTGAAGGTAAAGTGGTTGTAATCTCTGGTTCTGGAAACGTAGCACAATATGCAGCAGAAAAAGCAACACAAGAAGGCGCCAAAGTAGTTACCTTATCAGATTCGTCTGGTTATGTTTATGATAAAGATGGGATTGATGCAGAAAAGCTAGCTTTTGTAATGGAGCTTAAAAATGAAAAAAGAGGACGTATTAGCGAATATGTTGAAAAATATCCATCTGCAGAGTTTCATAAAGGAAAAACGCCATGGGAAGTAAAATGTGATGTTGCGTTACCATGTGCTACACAAAATGAATTGAATGAAGATGATGCTAAAACACTAGTGGCAAATGGATGTATTTGTGTTAGTGAAGGAGCTAATATGCCTAGCACTCATGGCGCTATTGCAGTATTTCATAAAGCAAAAATTTTCTTTGCCCCTGGTAAGGCTTCTAACGCAGGAGGTGTTGCTACCTCTGGATTAGAAATGACGCAAAACTCATTACGTTATAAATGGACTCGCGAAGAAGTTGATGAGAAGCTTAGACAAATTATGAAAGAGATCCATTCTGCCTGCCTAGAGTATGGTACAGATAGTGATGGATATATTGATTATGTAAAAGGAGCAAATATTGCAGGTTTCGTAAAAGTTGCAGATGCAATGTTGGCGCAAGGCGTAATCTAGTAATAAATATAATATCAAGTTTGATAATCAAAAGCCATTCGAAATGAAACTCGAATGGCTTTTTTGGTTATTTTCGTGCTATTATGATTGTCAATTCTCCTGCAATAGTGATACATGCTCTTCGATATGGTGAAGCAGACTTAATTGTCACGCTTTTCACCAAAACGGCAGGTTTGCGATCATATCTACAAAGAGGGGTGTTGAAATCAAAAAAAGGAAAAATACGTTCGTCGCTCTTTCAACCATTAATGCTTTTAGAAATAGAAGCTTTACACAAAAACAAAGGAACTCTAGAACGAATTAAAGACGCCAGGGTAGCAAAGCATTACACTACTTTACATACTGATTTTGTAAAAAGCGCATTGGTTTTCTTCATCTCGGATGTGTTAAAAAATTCAATTCAGGAACAAGAAGCAAATGTAGACTTGTTTGAGTATATAGAAACTGCCTTACTCTGGCTGGATGCACATAATGAAATAGGGAATTTTCACATTACATTTCTCATAAAACTAACCCAATATTTGGGGTTTTTCCCAGATACATCTCAGACAGAACAGGAATACTTCAATATGGAAGAAGGTGTTTTTCAAGCGGCTAGTACTAATATATATTGTGTTAATGATACACATATATTACAGTTTAAAGAGTTTTTGGGCACAACATTTGAGGAGAGTATGAATATCAAACTGTCAAAGACCACTAGAAGTGAGATTTTGGCTATGCTATTAGTATATTTTGAGCTACATTTGCACGGTTTTAAGAAACCAAAATCACTTTCGGTTTTGAACGAAATTTTTAATTAAGGTAATGCGATTATTTACATCAATTATAATACTCTTATTTTCTATTCATTTTGCAAGTGCACAGGAGGTAATCGTTAGAAGTAAAGCTTCTAACACTCCTTTGGTTCCGGGAGTGTTGATTGAAAACCAGGATAAATCAAAAAATGCAGTCACAAATTTTGATGGAGTTGCAGATATATCTAAGTTTTCTAATAATGAAGTATTATACTTTACTCATGTCTCACACGAACCGTTTAACATCTCAAAATCAAATATACTTACAGGCGGAAACACTGTTTATCTAGAGGTTGATGAAAATCAACTCTCAGAAGTAGTTATTTCGGTTTCAAAATGGGAACAGGATAAAAAAGATATTTCACAAAAAATAGTAAGTATCTCATCAGAAGATATTGCAATAGCTACACCACAAACTTCAGCAGATTTATTACAAAGTAGCGGACAAGTATTTATTCAAAAAAGCCAATTAGGAGGAGGGAGCCCAATAATAAGAGGGTTTTCTACCAACAGATTGTTATTGACAGTTGATGGAGTGCGAATGAACACGGCAATTTTTAGAGGAGGAAATGTACAAAACGTATTATCTGTAGATCCATTTACTGTAGATAGGACCGAGGTGATTTTAGGTCCTGGTTCTGTTGTTTATGGTAGTGATGCCGTGGGAGGAGTGATGAATTTTTACACCGCACAACCTAAGTTTGCACTTACAGGTGAAAGCAAGTTTAGTGGTAATGCAGTAGCAAGATATGCAAGTGCCAGTAATGAAATGACGGGCCATATAGATTTTAATATAGGTCTAGAAAAGTGGGCTTTTTTGACCAGTGTAAGTTATACCGATTTTGATGACTTGAAAATGGGAAGTCATGGTCCCGATGATTACTTGCGAAACGAATTTGCAGAAACCATAAATGGGCAAGATGTGGTTGTGCAAAATGAAGATCCAGAGAAACAGGTTTTTACCGGCTACGATCAAATAAACCTTTTACAGAAAGTACATTTCATGCCTAATGAAAAATGGGATTTTAATCTAGGACTCATGTATACAACTACTTCTGATTTTCCTAGATATGATCGTTTGATTAGAAGAGAAGATGGAAGTCTAAGGTCTGCAGAGTGGTACTACGGGCCACAAAGATGGGGTATGAGTAATCTTCAGGTGTCTCATAAATCCAATGGCAATCTCTATGATAAAATGAAGATTACTGGGGCTTATCAGTTTTTTGAAGAAAGTAGAAATGATCGAGATTTTGGAAGTGATGTTTTATCAAGAACCCAAGAACAAGTAGATGTGTACTCTTTAAACCTAGATTTTGAAAAAGAGTTTAATCCAAAAACATCACTGTATTATGGTTTAGAATACATTTTGAATAATGTGTTTTCTGATGGATCAGAATTTAATACTACTACTGGTGAAGCGGTAGAAGCACCTTCTAGATATCCCGATGGTTCTACCTGGCAGTCTATTGCTGCTTATGCAAGTATTAAAAATAAGTTTAGCGAAAAACTGAGGTTTCAAGGAGGGTTACGTTATAACAGGATAATTCTGTATTCAGAATTTGACAATGATTTTTTTGATTTTCCTTTTGATGAAGCAAATATAGATACCGATGCAGTAACAGGAACTGCAGGATTAAGCTGGCTCCCTAACGATTTTTTACAATGGAAATTAAACTTTTCAACAGCATTTAGAGCACCAAATATTGATGATGTAGGTAAAATTTTTGATTCAGAACCTGGTTCGGTCGTGGTTCCAAATCCAGATTTAAGACCAGAATATGCGTATAATGGTGAGCTTGGACTTAGTGCAAATGTAGGTGCTAATTTCTCTGTTGATTTGGCGACCTACTATACCTATTTGGATAATGCATTAGTGCGTAGAGATTTTAGTCTTAATGGTGAAACTCAAATCGAATTTGGAGGAGAGTTAAGTAACGTACAAGCTATTCAAAATGCGGCAAGAGCTAGAATTTATGGTTTTGAAGCAGGTATTACGTATGAGTTTGCAAAGTACTTTAAACTTGCCTCGCAATATACTTTTGTAGGAGGAGAAGAAGAGCTAGATGATGGGGTAACAACGCCATCAAGACATGTATCACCACAATTTGGAAATACACGTTTTACGTTCACTTCCAAAAAATTGACCCTTGATGCATTTGCCGTATATAATGGGCAGTTTGATTTTGAAGATTTAGCACCTTCTCAACAAAATAACGCCTTTTTATATGCCAGCGATGAAAACGGTGATCCATACTCACCATCATGGTATACGCTTAATTTAAGAACACAATATCAAATTACAGATAAGATCAAAGGGATTTTATCTGTCGAAAATATTACTGATCAACGATATAGACCGTATTCTTCTGGTGTGGCTGCCGCAGGAAGAAATTTTATAATGTCACTAAAGTATACTCTTTAATTATTTTTTCTGAAAAACAAACTCTTCATATTCGACATAGATGGAACACTTACTGATAGTGTACCCATGTATTTGATTTCGGTTACAAAATCTTTAGCCTCACTTGGGATTGTAGATATAGATACCGATTATAATAATTATAAACACCATACCGATAGTTATGCGCTACGTTATAATTATGAACGCAATTTTGAAACTCCTTTCCCTAACAACTTACTAGATGATTTTGAAGCTAATTTGGTACATCAAATGAGTTTATTTGATCCGGTAAAGGAAATTGAAGGAGCTAAATCTCTTATTCAGTTTTTTAGAGAAAATCAGGTTTCATTTTGCTTTGCTACTGGCGCTTTACCAAAACCGGCTAAGATCAAACTGGATCAGTGTGATATATGGTATGACGAACGTTTGCTGGCTACCTCAAAGACACATGAATCAAGAGAAGGTTTTGTAACCGATGCAATTGAGAGAGCAAAAGGTTATTATGCTAAGAGCGAATTTGATCAAATAATATCTGTAGGTGATGGTCTATGGGATTTGAAAACTGCTCAAAACTTATCCCTTGATTTTGTGGGGATAGGAGATAGAAACAAGAAAAAACTGTTGACTCATGGAGCCAAAAACTGCTTCACCGATTTAGAAGAATTTAAGCGTACTTTGATCTAGTTTTTATTAGACCTTAATTTGCTCATCAAATCGGTATCAAATTTTTCTTTAAGTTTAGTTATCTCGGTTACATTGTCGTTGGGGATAGCAATTGATAACACATAGTGTTTTATTTTCCATCCGTTTTCAGTTTTTTGTAAAACACCACTTCCACGGCAAATACCCATTTGTGTATCAAGTAGTTCGTCAAACCAGGCTAAATCTGCGTTGTCACTCACAAAAATGTTTCTCTCCAAGTCAGAAAAACTCCATGCCTTTCCTTTGTCAAAATATGGTTTCGAAAATGCTTTAAAATCAGTGCAATTCCAATTTTCAGTAGGGTCGGTTCCTATAAAGATGGCGTCTTCTGTCATAAGGCCAAAGTATGCATCAAAATTTGCATCTGCCGCCGCTTTATGCCATTGTTGTATAACGGTATTAATTTCGTTTTTTTGCTGGGCAAAGCAACAACTACAAAATAATACGAAGAAGGATAGCGCTAGTTTTTGCATGGCTTTATATAGTTTAGTTTTCTTCATCTTCTAAATCCCTTAATAATTCTTTTTCTATATTTTCTGGGATGGCTAATGACAGTTCATTTAACTGAATAACCAGGCTGTTGTAGGCTTTTATTAAACGCATATTTGCCGCCAGAACCTTTTCTGGTTCAATGTTTTTCCTTGCAGATATTTGTTTTAGCAAACCTGATTCTGTAAGCAAAATAGTTATTCGGGAATTAATAGTATTAACGTTTAAATCTTCGGATAAATTTTCTTCGAAAGTTTGGATCAGAACATCTAGAGTGTCGGCATATTTCTTGACATAAAAAGGGTTGGCATCTCTTAGGGAACTCATCATGGTTTTAAGGTTTTGGAAATCCTCAAAAGTTTCAAGGTCTTTTTTCGCATCTGGTGATAATTTTAAAAGATCTAATGTAATCTTCTCTTTAGAAAGGCTATCTAATTGTATTGTAGTTTTTGTTTCCTGGTTGGTGGAGGCACTTTCATTTTTACATCCAATGCAAATAAGTATAACTCCAAGAAAAAAAAGTCGAGACAAGTTCATCGTTTTTTTATTAGTAAGGACTCAAAAATAGGGTATTTATGGCAATTGAATTTCTACGATTACAAAAAAAACAAAAAGACCTCAGGAAGATTTCTACCTGAGGTCTGACAAATGCATAAGTTAAGATTAAGGTTCGGGAGGTAGTTTACACATAATATCGAGTGAATTTTCATGAAAATACCCTAAAATAGCAGTAACTGCTTGCAGATTGTTTTCATTTTAGTTGAGTTTGTGTTCTTTAAAATATTATGTACGCATAGTAAACGCAATCCGAATTGAATAGTATTTTCTTTGCTAAAAATTAACACTTTTTAAGTACATCTTAAGTTTTGAGGGGATTCCGTAATATAAAAGGAAATCGCAGTAAATATTCTGGTTTTTAATCATGTATTTCAACGTAAATCATCACAAACTAATTTTTCAATTTTGAATACTAGGTAGTTGCATTTATATATAGTTGAAATAATTCCTATATATTTAAGCATCAAAACACATAAATCATGGGCATACTTTCCTTTTTAGGCTTCACCTTACTTGTGGGGATTATTTCTTATTTGGCTACCAGAAAAACAGACGAAAACACATCAGACGGATATTTTTTGGGTGGCAGAAGCCTTACCGGCGTGGTCATTGCGGGATCGTTATTGCTTACTAACCTGTCTACAGAACAAATAGTTGGTCTTAATGGTCAAGCGTTTACCGAAGGTATTCTGGTGATGGCCTGGGAGACCCTTGCGGCAATAGCCATGGTGATTACAGCTGTGTTTTTGCTACCAAGATACCTTAAAGGCGGGATTACGACCGTTCCGCAATTTTTAGAACGACGATATGATACCACTACTAAGGCAATCACTTCGGGATTGTTTCTTACAGGTTATGTTGTTGTATTTCTTCCAATAGTGTTGTATTCTGGATCATTAGCCATAAGTACCATGTTTGATATCCCCGAGTTATTAAATGTATCAAAGCCTATGTCTATTTGGATTTGTGTTTTTGGTATTGGGATTACGGGATCCATTTATGCGATTTTTGGTGGACTAAAAGCAGTTGCAGTTTCGGATACCATTAATGCTGTTGGATTATTGATTGGTGGAATTATGATTCCGGTATTTGGATTACTTGAGATAGGGGATGGAAGTATTGGTAACGGATTGACAACACTATTTAATGATAATCCAGAGAAATTTGATTCTATTGGATCAAGTGAAGCTTCAGTACCTTTTGCAACTATTTTTACGGGTATGATGCTTGTACAATTATTTTATTGGGGGACTAATCAGGCTATTATCCAGAGAGCGCTTGGGGCAAAAAATCTAAAAGAAGGTCAGAAAGGACTGCTGTTAGCATCTTTTATTAAGATTTTAGGGCCACTTATTGTTGTATTACCTGGTGTAATTGCATTTCACATGTTTGGGGATACTCTAACTAACCCAGATGAAGCATATCCTACTTTGGTAAGCAAAGTGTTACCTTTATCATTAGTTGGATTTTTTGCAGCAGTATTGTTTGGTGCAATTTTAAGTTCATTTAATAGTGCGTTAAACAGTTCAGTTACGTTGTTCGGGATTGATATTTATAAAGAATACATTAACAAAGAAGCCTCAGAAAGACAAATTGTAAAAGCGGGAAAATTATTTGGGATTGTCTTAGCACTTCTGGCAATGTTCATAGCTCCATTTATAGCCAATGCTCCAGATGGATTATTTGGATATCTTCAACAAGTAAATGGTTGTTATAGTATACCAATCTTAACGATTATAGTTGTGGGTTATTTGACCAAAAAAGTTCCTGCAATAGCAGCAAAAATTGCTATTCTTTCGGGAGCGGTATTGTATTTAATTTATGTTGTTTTGGACGCAACGATTATGAAAGGCCAGTTCCCACATTTCTTACATGTGATGGCGATCCTTTTTGTACTCAATATTGCAATTATGCTGATCATTGGTAAATTTTACCCGAGAGAAACTGCATATGAGCAGCAGTATACTCAAGAAGTAGATATCACACCCTGGAAAAGTGTTAAGGTTGTTGGAGCAGCAGTATGTATCATCGTGATAGGAATCTATATTTATTTCTCATAAGTCAATACTCTTATGAATCTGGATGTTTGGTCGATAGGAATACTTATTATAATTTTTCAAGGACTATTTCTGTTATCAATTCTTTTGCTATCGCCTAACAAAAGAAATAAAAGAGGCAACCTTTATCTGTTTTGGATAATCCTGGTGCTTATCTGGTTTTTGACCGAGTTTCTTGCGATAAGAAATACATTCAATTTTAATCTTACTATTTTTTATGGTACCCGATACGGTTCCTGGTTTTTACTTGGGCCCTTAACTTTTTTCTATTTCAATTCTATAATTGATAAAGAGTGGAAACTTACTACAAAAGGGTTAATGCATTTTTTACCTTTTATAGTATTTGTTATTATCATACCAATATTTTTTATTGATATCATTAATACCAGACAGGTTGATTACGGAATGCTTTCTGTATTTGATCACAGAAAAAAGATTATTTCTCCAATTCAGTACACTTATTCTTTTATATTCATTATCCAATTTATCCATCTGGGGTATTATCTTTTCAGGAATCTGAGATTGATAAAGCATTATTCTGCTAAATTAAAATTAGAATATGCGACTATTGATAGTACCATTAAATGGTCCATCGGTTTCAACATTACGTTATTATTTATTCTCCTTTTTTCAGCAATATTCTTATATATTCTGTTGGTATCGGACATTTACCGAAGACATCTGGACTATGTTTATGTGTTGCCTATTGGTATTCTATTTTATTTGATAGGTTACTACTTAATGAATGCCGAGTGGAAGTCAATTGAGAAAAAAGGGCAAAAGTATACGAAAAGCTCATTAAAAACCGAAGATATTGCTGCTCATATTAATAAACTAAATGAATTAATGAGCAGTAAGAAAGTATATCTTGATAATGAAATACGATTGCATGATATTGCCAAAATGATGGATATAAGTAGCCATCATGCATCTCAGCTTATCAATGAAAATTTTGGATGTTCTTTTTTTGATTTTATCAACCAGTTTAGAGTAAAAGAAGCAAAAAAACTTATTATTAAAAATCCAAAATATACCTTACTACGAATAGCATTTGACGCGGGATTTAATAACAAGACTTCTTTTGTAAATGCCTTCAAGAAATTTGAGAAGAAAACACCATCATCCTTCCGTAAAGAACATATTGCTAACTAATCTGTTTTAAGTTTGGCAATACTTATAAAAATTGTCGATTTGATCATTCTGTAATCATAGTATTGAAGCTGTAATTAAAACTTTACTATTATGAAAATTAAATATTTTGCGATCATTCTTTTATGTATTTCTGCTATTCATTTAAGTTTCAATTCTAATTCAGATTCGTATATTTTGGATCCAGGACATACGCATATTGGTTTTGATGTCGAACGGTTTATGGTGGGTGAAGTATCTGGTAGATTTAATGAGTTTGCAGGTGACATTAGTATGGTAGGAGACAATCCTGAAACTTTAAAAGTAAACATTACCATAAAAACAAATAGTCTGGATACAAATAACGGAACCAGAGATGGGCATCTCAAAGGACAAATGTGGTTAGATACCGCGAATCATCCTGAAATTACATTTGTATCTAATGCCATAAAAAAAACTAATGAGGGGAACCATATAATGACAGGAGATTTAACTATTCGTGGTATTACGAACACAATTCAGTTTCCGGTCGAAATTTTAGGACCTTTTACAGACCCAACAAAAAAATTGGCGATAGGAATCAAGGCTGATCTTGTTATTGATAGGTTTGATTATGGAATAACCTTCAATAAGAAAATGGATAATGGATCTTTTTTTATTGGAAACGAGGTAAAAATAAAGATAAGAGCTTTAGCTTATAAACAATAACCTTCTGCTTATATAACAAAGTTTTCGTTTTGTACTTTTCTAAAAGCTTCTTTGAATAGGTATAAAGTGTAATAAAAATTGCGTTAAGTCCTTGGTGTTTTGAAATTTACAGATGTTTTTTAAATAAAATCAAACTTTTTCTCTATTTTAGTTCGATAAATACAAATCATCAACTTATGAGAAAAAATGTATTACTATCGGTAATATGTTCACTTCTTTTTGTGCTCAATAACTACGCACAGGAAAAGCGACATGTTTTTAAAGGCGAAGGTTCAGAAACTTTCGAAATTAAATTGACTGATCAAAATGCTTTGTCACAAAGTAAATCAGCCACCTTTAACTCAAATGGAATTGCCTTAGAACAAAAGGGTCAAGAGCCCGCAGAATTTATCCTTAACCCCACAAGAATAAATCTTAAAAAACCAAAACCGTTTATTTCGTCGTATACGGTTTGGCAAGGTGAAAATCTTGATTACCGGATGATGAATCTAAGCTACAGAACTTCAAAAAATGGTAAATCATGGTCCGATTGGAAACCTGCTGTTTTTGATGGACATTTGGAACAAACTTCAGAACGAGTTGTTTCAAAAATGGAATTTCTGGATAAACGGGCAAAGTACATTCAATACAAGGTTTCATTAAAAAACGGTAAGAAGAATGTAACGATCTCAACTACTAGATTGTATCATTACAGCCCCGGTGAGACGTCAAAGAAAATTCAAAAACAAATCCGAGAAAGTGCTGATAAAGCTACAAAAGCAGCTTGTACTAAACCCTCGGTGATTGGCAGAAGTCAGTGGGGAGCCATTCCAAGAGGCGGGGCGGCCACCTCTACAGTGTCACATCTTATAGTGCATCATGAGTTTGGGTCTAATACCAGTAGTGATTGGGCCGCTCGAGTGAGATCTATACAAAATTTTCATATCAATGGGAACGGATGGTCTGACATAGGATATAATTTTCTGGTAGATCCTAACGGAGTGGTTTACGAAGGAAGAGCAGGGGGCGATAATGCCATCGGAGCTCATTTTTGTGGAAGAAACCGAAATACGATGGGGGTATGTATGCTTGGGGATTATTCTACAGTAACACCAACAACGGCGACACAAAATTCGCTAAAGCGATTATTAGCTTGGAAAGCCGATAAAGAAAACATTAATCCATTAGGTTCATCTTTTCACTATTCTGTAAATCGGGCATTAACTCATATTTCAGGACATCGTGATGCAGGATGTTCTGCGTGTCCTGGTAATGGAGGGTACGCAACTCTTGGTGGAATACGTAGCGGTGTTGATCTTCTGGTTTCTAACGGTTGTTCTGGAGGGGGTACGCCTCCTTCATCAGACACTACACCACCTACAACTACTATAAGTGGTGGAAGTGTTCAAAGTGGAGATTTTACCGTTAATTTTAGCGATAGTGATAATGTAGGAGTAGCAAGACGATACTATCAGGTATTAGAAAAATATAGTGCTAGCTTTTTAGCAAATAGGCGAAACGGATTCTTCAATGAAAATTTTGGACAGGACTTTGGTGTATATGATAAAGGAGCCGGAAGCTGGAACGTGATCGATGGAAGGTTGAAACAAACCAATACCACTTCAGATAATACCTTATGGAGTTCCTATTTGATCCAGGATTCTGGACTACCGTATTTGTATGAGTTTGCAGCTAAAGTGACCTCTACGACAGGACCACGCAAATTTGGAATTCATATCATGTCATCAGATGGTACATTAAGTCAACGAGGAAATTCTTATTTGATCTGGTTTAGTGGCGAAGATAATAAAGTTCGTATCTACGAGACGGTGAATAATACTCTTTACTTTAGAGCAATTGCAGACGTGTCTTTAGATAATGATTGGGCAAAATATCGTGTTACTTATAGTCCAGCATATGGAGTGATACAAATTTGGAAAAACAATGAATACCTCTTAAGCTGGACTGATAGTAGTCAGCTTTCTTCGGGAGTTGCTATTTCACTACGAACGAATAAAACAACAGTCGAGTTTGATGACTTTAAGGTGTATAAATTTAGGGCGGGAAGCAGTGTAAAAGTAACAGCAGGTAATCAAGATAATAACAAAGATCTTAGAACTACCACAGGAAAAGTGAAAAGCATTGTTAGAGATGATGCCGGTAATTGGTCTACTACTGGTAATTTGGATGTTACTATGAATTTTGGACGAATTTTTAATGCTGCTCTTAATAAGTTGATGTTGTATCCTAATGAAGTAGTAAATAAAGCTACTTTAAAATGGCAACAACCACAATATGGAGTGGTTCATATTGAAGCATTCGATTTACAAGGAAAACTGATTGCAAAGATGCCAAAAGATTATATGGACAAGGGAAGAAGTGAATTAGATATTACATCACTTACTTCTAAGCTTCCTTCCGGGCTTTATTTAATCAAACTTACTTCTGGATCATATCTTGAAACGATTAGGATGTTGAAAAAGTAACCATTTTATTTGAAGTACTTCAGTTTTTAAAAAAGATGCAATACTTTTTTCGTGTATTGCATCTTTTATTTTACTCTAAACGGATACTAAAATAGTTTTCAATCTTTCTGAAGTGTACTATGATAATTTGGTTTAGGTACAAACGAGTTCTTTATTTCTGGATAATGATAGCCAATCCATATCCCAATAATTAAACCACTTCCGGCAAGTAAATCAAACCATACCGGATCATTAGTAATGCCCGAGAAAATTAAATAAGCCATCTCTAACATTATAAAAAAACTAATTACAGAGGGGATAGTAAGTGTATAATGACGACCAATTATCCTAGATAGTATACCTGCTCCGCTTGCAGCCAGAAAGGTTAAGAAACCACCAAATATAATAGTACTATTGGGTGATGTATAGTAGCTTATGCCATTAAATACTAGTTCTTGTGCTATTGTAGTAAAGAGAATCAATGCAAATTCACCCAAAATAATGGCGAGGATAGCAAAAACAATACTTTTTAAGTCCATAACAGAATCTTTTAATACAATGTTATTTTAGTTTCTTTTGCTCCCAAAGAAACCAAGTATTCTGCAACTTCTTTAGCCTCTTCTTTACCTCTTTGTGCATGATGTAACAAAGTGAAGCCGTGCGGTCCTTTGGCATGTAAGGCGTTAGGAAAAAAATTCAACATGGGTTTAATGATGTCCATTCTGCCAAAAAGAGCTGCAGTAAATATATTGGCCTGTGCTCCTTTATCTATAAGGTATTTGGCTAATTCTTTGTGCCCAACATGACTGGCAGCTCCAAGGGCAGTCTCAAAATCCCCAGCTTTCCAATCATGCGCTGCATTTAATAGGGTGGGGTACTCTTCCAGAAGTTCTTTTACCTTTTCAACTTTACCATGACCCGCACCAACAAACTCGTTAACTATTTTTTTATCTAACTGAGGTTCATCTTGAGGGTTAGCAGATATTAGATATGGTGATATAGTAATCATGCCTGTTGTAACCATGCTGGTTTTTAAAAATTGCTTTCTATTCATGATGTTCGTGTTTTTGAGTGATGTTACTATTGGTTTTTTAATTGTAATTGAAGAATACATACTTCGTACAATTTTTCTGAAGGAAATAATGATCCGTCGTCATTAAAACTTCCAAACTGTGCATTGGCAACATAATAAAACTTGTCATCGACCAACTCTCCTGTGGTAGGATTATTCATCATTGGATGGTTTACTTCCAAGGGTTTTGCACTAATGATTTTAGTCCCAGTTTTGTCTAGTTCAAATTGTTGTACCGTTTTGATATCAGGTTGAATTCCGATTAGAGAATTTTGATAAAAATAAAGTCCATCAATACTGGCTTTTCGAGCAATATTAAGGCCTTGGGGAACTTTTACCGCTTCAGTTTTATTATCAATCGTATTCATCATAGTGATGCCTTCAGAATGAGCGATATAAAGCTTGGATTCATCGTTTGATAATGCCATTCCATTGGGATATTTTACACTATCAGAGCTCCATACTTTTTTTAGCTGATTTTCGGTTTTTGAAATTTTATAAAGCGCATGTTCAGAAAACATATGTGTGACATAGACATCCCCATTTTTTGCAATAATAAGATCGTTAAAAAAATGAACTTCTCCAGGCGTATCTAAGACATATTTTTTAATAAGTTTACCTGTATCCAGATTAAATTTAAACACTCCGGCAGGTCTTCCTTCCTTATCATCTTTGCGTGTATAACCCTCGAGGTTATCTCCTCCAGAGCTACACACCCATAGATGCCTTCTTTTTGAATCGATTTTAATCCCAATGACCATCCATAATCCTTCTTGATTGCGAAGGATAAAGTCTTCATGAGATCCATCTTTTGTAACCTTCATGATTTTTCCTTTCCTGGTACTTCCTATGTAGAATTCGTTTTTGATTGAATCGTAAGCAATACTCTCTGGAAGTAAATCTTTTTCAGGAATAACAAAAGCAATATGACTATTATTCAGATTTTGTGCTGATATGTTAAAAACCGAAGCAATAAGAAATAGAACAATGATTATAAAAGATGAATTAGATTGCATGTTGAAGCTTTTAAGATCACCTGAATTTACGCAACTTTACTATTAATATAACAGTTTTTATATCACTTAGGCCACCTGTTCTGTGTACTCACTTTTTTTTTATGTCAAATGCAAATTAGTGATCTTTTATTGCTTTAAATTCACCATTGTTTTGTCCACCCCTAATCCATTTACCATCTACCCAGGTTTCTGTTAACCAATCTATTGTGTTTTCTGAAGTAGGCGTAAAAGTTTCTCTGTATTTTCTTGTCCATCCATCTAGGTGTGGGTTTGGGATATCGGGATAATTTTCGGCATAATATACGGTATATACGCGTTGAACCTTGTTTTCATCAAGGATTTTATATTCACCTTCAAAAAGAATCTCGTTGTCAATTTGATATTCTAACCAAACTATTTTTTTGTTGTTTGGGTTGTAAGTGATCATTCCTTCCGAAAAAACTTCTTTTTTTTCATCGGTGTAAATCCCTGTTTTAGACCAAATTACTTTTTTGTGATGTCCCCATTCAAAATCAATAACCTTTAGATCTTTTAGCTTTGGGTTTTTTTTAACCATGGGATGACCCACAGGTGCACCCCAAGTGCCTATATAATAGGACAATTGTTCCAAAGGATTTTTAGATTTTTGGATTTTGGTTCTTGCCAGAGCAAGGGAAATATTATCTATTAAATTGGCATTTTTTATTTTATTGAACCACTTTTTAGCCTCTTCTTCCTTACCTAGTGTTTCTAAAATGGTTGCATGGATAAATTGGTGATATGCATCAGTAAGATCTGTTTTACTTATAGTTTCTAATGCTGTTTGATTGTTTTCTTGAGCAATCAAGATTTTGGTTTTTAATACTAAATATGGATCATTTTCTTTTTCTATGGCATTACGATAATTTTCCAAATAAGTTTCAGATTTATTGAGGTCTCCTTGAAGAAAGTAAGCGTATGCATCATAGTAATTCTTTAAATCTTTTACACGTTTTATTGTGGTAGGCCTCGTTGAATTGCTTTGAATATATTCATTCCATTGCTCATATTCTCTCAACCCATTTTTCCAATCTTTTTTCTCAAAATATAACCTCGTCTTTCTTAGAAACCCATAGTACGCGTGAAACAAAGGCTCATGTGTTGTAGTTTTCTGGATTCCCATTTGTTTTTGATTTTCTAAAACTACCAGAGCAGAATCAATCTTACCTTCATCTATATATGATACGACTTTTGATCTCCACTTATGCCTGAAGTTATAATCACTTATCTCTGTAATATGATCCAGTTTGGTCAAGAATCTCCTTGCTTCAGCATGCCTATCCAGGTAGTTCAAATTTGCAGCTGTACCAATAATGGACCAAGCATATTCTGGATTCATTTGTAATACTTTTCCATAAGAATTTATAGATTCTTGGTAGCTTCCTTCTCGCATCAAAACTTCAGCTTGAGTATCATAAGGATCTGGTGAGTTGGGTAATAATTCAATATATTTTGAAGAAGCTTGCCTCGCCTTTTTAAAATCTTTTTTCTCTAGATATGCATATGCCAACTCGTTATAAGCAATAGCAAAATTTGTTTTTATTGTAATCGCTTTTTCAAGGTGTTTGATAGCTGTATTTAAATCTGTACCGCCATGATGATGATTAACAAAACCAAACAAATAGTTAGCATATTCATCATTAGGATAGCGTTGAGCCAGTTGATTAAATAAGCTATACTCTTCAGAGCCATTTCCCGTTCCGTAGAAATCATTGCGTGCCAAAATCCATAGTTTTTCACCTTCCGAGACTATGGTGCGATGCTTCATTGCATTTGCAATTAAGTCCCTCCTGGAATTAAAATCGGTAGAAATCATTCCTTTCATTAGGTAAGCCATTGCAAATGTAGAGTCTAGTTTGATCGCTTTGCTTAATAATTGCGTGGCTTTATCTATTTCTAATACATTTTGTAATGCTCTGGCCTCTAGAAATAATTCTTTTGCTTCATCAGATTTTGTGGTTATAGGAATTTTGTTATTAGTTTCTTCCCTTTTTGTGCATCCT
This sequence comes from uncultured Aquimarina sp., assembly GCA_947500545.1. Taxonomy (GTDB): domain Bacteria; phylum Bacteroidota; class Bacteroidia; order Flavobacteriales; family Flavobacteriaceae; genus Aquimarina. The sequence goes on from CANMSO010000003.1 coordinate 628,660, forward strand.
AATAATAGAAGTAATACAAGCAATGAACATGTGATAATACGAGTTGTCATTTTAGAAAGGTTTTAGAAATTTTTTGAATGAATAATAAACCTAAGCCGAAGTTCAATTTAGTTTTGAAAATCAAGCTTGAAGAAGATTTTATACAAATCCTAAAGATTGTAGGATGTAATTGTATTTTACTTATGCTAATGCGAATACGGCATTTGACATAAGTTCTTAAGTGATAGACATAAAAATCATAGAAAGGAAAATATAAATAGTAGCTTTGTTAGTTATATATTCAAAATTTTGAATTTTAAGCAAATCACATATCATGTTATATTCTGGGTGGTTATTATGTTCTCATTTGCCATATCAGAATGGGGGTATCAGCAATCACTGGCAGATGCTATTATCTACGAATTGTTATATCTGCCTTCAAGATTAATAGCAGTGTATATTAATTGGTTTGTGTTGATTCCGTTGGTGTTATATAGAAATAAGTTTCTATTGTATTTTGTATGGTTAGTACTTCTTCTTGCAGTAGTTTCTATAGCTCATCGATATTTTGTTTTGTATTGGGGATATCCCAAGTTTTTTCCTCAATGGATGGAAGGGCAACATATTCATGTATGGAAATTTTCTAGGTTATTCCAGACAGCTTTGATTATTATATCTCCGGTTGCATTTACAACTGGTTTTAAGCTATTTATAGATTGGTATAAAGAACGAAGGGAAACCGAAATTTTGAAACAAGAAAAGACCGATGCCGAATTAAAGTTTCTGAAATCGCAAACCAACCCCCATTTTTTGTTCAATACGCTTAATAGTATTTATGGCCTGGCATTAGAAAAATCTGAAAAAACACCTAGTCTAATTTTAAAACTTTCAGATATTCTAAGCTATACGTTGTATGAGTCTAATGTAGAAAAAGTAGCGCTGGGCAAAGAATTAATGCTCATAGAAAATATCATTGCGTTAGAAAAAGAACGTTACGAGAAACGTGTGGTTATTGATTATAGGGTAGAAGGCGATGTTGAAGGGATTAAAATCCCTCCGTTAATTTTGGTGCCTTTTATAGAAAATGCATTTAAACATGGCCTGAAAAATGAGGTAAAAAAAGGATGGATTAATATTTATATCAATGCATCCAAAGACACATTAAACTTTAAGATAGAAAACAGCATTTCTAAACTTGAAGATGAAGAAAATAATAATGGAGGGGGACTTGGGCTTCAAAATGTATCCCGTAGATTAGATTTGTTATATGGTGATCATAAGGAATTGCTCATCAAAAAAACCAAAGATTCTTATATTGTTAATTTGACTATCAAATCACTTTTGGATGAATTTTAAATGTCTCATAGTTGATGATGAACCTATTGCACAAAATATTGTCAAGGGGTTTATAGCAGATACGCCCAATCTCGAGGTATTTGGTATTTGCGATAATGCTATGGAGGCGCTTAAAGTGTTACAGGAACATACCATAGACATACTTTTTCTGGATATCGAAATGCCAAAAATTACAGGGTTAAGCTTTTTAAAAACCCTGACTCACCCTCCGGCTACAATTATAACCACGGCATATAGAGAATTTGCATTAGAGGGATATGAACTTGACGTTGTGGATTATTTGCTAAAACCATTTTCATTTGAAAGGTTTTTAAAAGCAGTTAACAAAGTAACCCATAAAAGAGAAACAGAAAAAACAGAAATTAAAACAGAGCCTAAAACCTATGAGTACTTTAAGGTGGACAGAAAAAATATAAAAGTTAACTACGATGAGATTATTTACATAGAAGGCTTAAGTAATTATGTAAAAATTCATTTAGAGAGCCACCAACATATAGTATATCATAAGCTTATAGATTTAGAACAATTATTACCAGAAGGCCAATTTGTGCGCATTCATAAATCGTATATTATTGCTATAGATAAAATCCAGGCCTATGGAAACGATTATATAGAGGTTGCAGATAAACAATTGTCTATCGGTAATACGTATCGAGAACGTTTTTTTGCAATGGTATCCAAGAAACGTGGTAAATAATTCTTTTATACCGTAAGATTTATTTTACTAGCAATCCATTCATTAAAATCTACATACCCCAATACATGCTCTGGGATAGGGTGCTCTATTAGACTTTCCTGAAGATTGCTAAATGCCTTTCTCTTTTCAGTGAGGGTAGCCTCAACTGTTTTTGATAAAAACTTTAATAGTATTTTTTCATAGAAATCTATGTTTTTTCGTTTTTTAAGATGTTTTTTCATGTTGTCAATAAGATACCTTAATGTAAAACCATTACCCAGCTCATAATGAACCAATACATTGAGCCAATAGGTGTACGTGATCAAATCTTTTCGATCCTTTTTAGTTTGGTTGTTCAAAACATCATTAATCCAATGCAAAGCTTTTTTATAGTCTTTTTTTAGAAAATAAATAGCCGCAAATTGAAAACAGAATGAGAGTCTATAATTATTAGGAACCAGGGTTTTTCGAGTTTCAATAAATTCCTGAATTTCATTAATTACTTCGTGGGTGGTGTGTATGCCTTTTAGGTTTCTATGAATCTCTAACTCGATGTTGTAAAGCCTTAGTTTTTCTTTAATAAAAGCTGCAGAAATTGTATCAATAGCCTGTGCTTTTTGTTTCAAAAGCAAAATCCGCACAAAAGCTTCTTTATACTGTTTTTTGAAGACCAAAAAACCAAGAAGATTATTGTTAACCGAAAAATACATTGTAAAATACTCATTAAGCAAATCTGGATGTTGTTCCCATTCTTTGATCAATTCTTCGATCGTTCGTTTGGCCTTCCCATGATCCTTTGCAATCAGTAATTTTCGGTATTTGTGAGAGATTTTTAAAGTTCTGTTCTGTAATGAAACGCTTTTTTTGTGAGATATCGAGAATTGACTTGGATCTAGATTTGCTAACAATAAATCTATATATTCATTGGTAGACTTTAATGTGTTTTTTTGTTTTTGAGCAATTGTTTTTAAAGTCTCGAAGTCCTGGGGGTACATAACCTGGTATACTTTTCTTTTCCAATCTTGTATGTGAAACAATAATAAATCTTGCTGAAAGTTTTTTGCTTTTTTCTCTGCTCGGTTTAGTTCGCTTTGACAGATACTATACTGCCCTTTATGAAACAATATTTCTACATTACGTATAATATCTATAAGCTCTGCATTTTTTGAAATACGGGAGTGATAACTTCTCAAAGATTGTAAAATACGTTGCTTTAGATAGTTTTTTATAGTGGTTAATTGATTGATAAATGCTTTGTCTTTAAAAAGCACTTTTATTTTAGTTTCATCATATGTTTTTTGCGCTTCTATAGCATCAAATAGGCTAATGTATTCTGAAGACTCATTTCCCTGAACACTTAGTTTAAAATACCTTTTTTCGCTTTTAGTTAGTGATTTGATCAGGTAAAATAACTCTTCGCTTTTTTTCATAAGAATATCATTTTAGAAGCCTATGTTTTTTCAAAAATATAATTTTTTTGAATCATTTGTTCATTTACCTTTGAGATATTAATAATCAATAAATTATAAATCATGTCAAATGCAATTAGCTGGTTCGAGATACCAAGTACCAATTTTGAAAGAGCAGTAAAGTTTTACAATGAACTTTTAGAAGCCCAATTACAACCCATGGAAATGGATTTTAAAATGGCATTTTTTCCATACAAGGATGGTGGTGTAGGTGGTTGCGTGACCCATGGTAATGGTAATAAACCTTCTCAAGAAGGAACATTTGCATATCTTAATGGGGGTGAGGATTTATCTGTACCGCTGGCTCGAGTAGAAAAGGCCGGAGGAAAAGTATTAATGCCTAAAACCTCATTAGGAGAAAATGGTTTTATGGCTATTTTCCTGGATACCGAAGGTAACAGAGTGGCTTTTCATTCTATGAAGTAAAAGATAGATCTTTCTGTCACATAGAGTCCTTTCTATAAGATTCAATGTGACAGAAGGAATAAAATTTAGTAACTTCATTATCAAACGCCGTAGTCTCATGCAGTATTTTACAGAAGATTTTAGTGGGTTTTTCAAAGAACTCGCCAATAACAATCATAAAGATTGGTTTCATGCTAATAAAAAAAGATATGAAACCAGTATAAAGAAACCTTTTGAGGTGTTTGTTGGTAAAATGATACAGGAAATACAAAAGTTTGATGCAGATCTTCAAATTGCTCCAAAGGATTGTATTTTACGAGTAAATAAGGACATTCGGTTTTCTAAAGACAAATCGCCGTATAATTTGCATTACACTGCTTTTATTTCAAAAGGAGGACGCAAGGACAAAAGTATCCCAGGTATCTTTTTACGATTTTCACCAGAGATGGTTGGTATTATGGGCGGGTGTTTTGGGCCTTCAAAAGAACAACTTCATAGTATTAGAACAGTAATAAGTAAAAATCCGGAAGCATTTAGAACACTGCTAGAACATAAAGACTTTGTTCAAAAATTTGGTGAAATTAAGGGAGAAACCATGAAACGAATTCCAAAAGAATGGAAAGAATTATGCAAGAAGGAACCTTTGGTAACCTATAAACAATTTTATTTTGTGGGGGAAGAGTCGCCAGAACTAATCACAAGTGAATCGCTGGTAGATGAACTCATGAATTATTGGAAAGTCATGCGTCCTGTGAATGAATATTTAACAAAAGCAATGCAATAGATGGCATACAATGAATATATAGCCGATCGTATTCGTCAAATTTTTCAAGAAAGAAAAGCCAATTTCTATGAAAAGAAAATGATGGGTGGCCTTTGTTTTATGGTAAATGATAAAATGTGCTGTGGGATTCACTTTGATAAGAAAAAAGAGATGGATTTGTTAATGGCTAGAATTGGACCAGATACCATAGATGAAGCTATGAAAAAAGAAGGATGCTTACCAATGGACTTTACCGGTAGACCTATGAAAGGTTTCGTATTTGTAACGCCAGATGGTTTTGACCTAGATGTAGATTTAGAGTATTGGGTACAACTATGTTTGGATTTTAATCCTTTAGCAAAACGAAGTAAGAAAAGATAAGCACAATAAGGTGTGCGTTTATGATTCGATAAGAGTCCTCTTGTTAAGCAAGAGGACTCTTATCGAAATACAATCTTTTTAACGCCTCACTATTTTTCTGATAGTTCTACCCTCATTAGTTTCGACCAGCATAAAATAGATCCCAGATTTAAGGGCAGAAATATCGAAAGTAGTACTTGATGTTTCAAATACCTTTTTGCCAGCGTAGGTAAATATAATTATCCTTTCAACGGATGAAAGAGTAATATTTATAATGCCTTCGGTTGGATTAGGGAATGATTTGAAGTTTGATAATGTGTTATTTGTATTTGCAACAATATCGTCAATTATAGAGCATGAAGATCTGATAGAGCAATCGTTTAAAATAACGTCTACTGCGTAAGAACCGTTTTTTGTTGCGGTAAATGATGAGTTGGTTGCTCCATTGATTAGTGCACCTGTATCGCAATTAATCCATTGATATGTTGCTCCATCAATACTATTAGCGATAAGAGTTGGTGCATTATTTGTTACCGTTATATTGGGTACCTCGTTGATAGTAATATTCAACGTACTGGTATTAGAGCAAGTTCCATTGGTGGTATAAGTCACGGTATATGTTCCCGGTGTACTGTTTGCGACATCAATACTACCTGTATTTGGATCAATACTTAATCCAGTGGTACTAGAAAACGTTCCGCCTGTTGTTCCTGTAATGGTTGGTATTGGATCTGTAGCATCAGTACAATAGGTTGTAACACTATAATTAAAATCAGGATCATCTACTGCCACGATGGTTATTTCTGTGTCACTGGTATCTGGGCAAGTTCCGTTGGTGGTATAGGTTATGGTATATACTCCTGGTGTACTATTTTCTAAATCAATACTACCTGTATTTGGATCAATACTTAATCCAGTGGTACTAGAAAACGTTCCACCTGTTGTTCCTGCAATAGTTGGTGTTGGATTTGTAGCATCAGCACAATATGATGTGGCGTCATAATTAAAACTAGGGTCATCTACTGCCACGATGGTTATTTCTGTATCACTAGTATCTGGGCAGGTTCCATTAGTGGTATAAGTCACGGTATATGTTCCTGGTGTACTGGTAGCAACATCAATGCTACCTGTATCAGGATTAATACTTAATCCAGTAGTACTAGAAAATGTTCCTCC
>CANMSO010000004.1 GCA_947500545.1 uncultured Aquimarina sp.
CGTTCCGTTAGCTGTTCCTGTTCCTGCATCTACAATAGTGGTATTTGCACCCGGCAAAAAGTCATCATTGGTCAATACATTCACAGTTCCTGTAGTGCCTTCTACAACTGTCAATAGATCATTTTCCGCATTAACTCCTGTTGGATTAGGATCGGTAGTGTCTGGATTTCCATCATTATCATCATCAGTATCACAAGTGTTTGCAATGCCATCACTATCTATATCTGGACCATTATTTACATATGCAGAATCCGGTGTAGTGTAACCATCTATACCACCAGTTACCAAACCATTACCACTAAATCCGGTACCTTGTAATTCTCCTGGTCTAGTTCCACTTGGTGTAAAACCAGCTTCAATTACATCATTACAATTATCTCCATCTGCATCAATATCTAAATGATTTGCTAAACCATCTCCATCAATATCATATACATCAGGGATTCCGTTGTTGTTAGCATCTGTATAATTGGTAGTTGAACCATCACCTCCATTACCATTATCAAAGTTATCTGCAAAGTTCACAACTCCATCTCCATCTTCATCTCCAAAAGGGTTATTTCCTAAATTTTCAACGATATCCAAAATACCGTCATTGTCATCATCGTCATCATCAATATCTAAAACTCCATCACCATCAGAATCTAATGTATCTCTAAAATCAACATCCCCTCCTGTAAATACATTACCATCAGCATCAGGTAAAGACGAAGGAGTATTTATATTTCCGTTAGCATCAGAATAATCACCAGTTACATCTGTAACGTTATCTAAACCATCTCTATCACTATCGATTCCTGTAAGGGTAATATTTGCTTCGAAAGTATCACTAAAGCCGTCATTATCGCTATCATTATCTAAATAGTCCGGAATGACATCTGACACCGCTAATGATGCATCACTATTCTGAAGTGTAGAAAATCCTCCTCCATAGTTATCTGGCACACCATTACCGTCTACTGTAGGACTTGGAGCAATATACCCCACTGTTGATTGTGCCTCTACATTATCTGGTATACCATCATTATCGCTATCTAAATCCAAATGATTAGGAATACTGTCTCCATCTGTATCATACACATCCGGGATTCCATCACTATTAGCATCTGTATAATCGGTAGTTGAACCGTCACCAGCTGGAATACCAGGTTGTCCTAAATTGTCTTCAATATCCTGAAAGTTAGGCAGTCCATCTCCATCCGCATCGCCATCAGGATTATTACCATTAGCTTCATCTACATCCAGAATTCCATCATTATCATCATCAAAATCTGCATCATCATTTGTTCCATCTCCATCAGTATCTCCAGCACAGATATCATAAATAAAAGGAGGAGCCAACGTAAATTCTGTAAAATTAAAATCAATATTTTTTACAAATCCTGCATTTCCTGTTAAAATCAAACCAAAGATTCCTGTATCTTTGATTTCGAACATTACAGAACCAGCCGCTCCTCCCATTGTTCCTTCAGCCAAAATTCCATTACCTGTCGGGTTGATGTCAACATCTGGATCTCCTGTAACAAATCTAAAGTTTGGATCACAAGTGTATTCAACAGCTTCGTTATTTGGGCCATCTAAATCATTAAATGTAAGTCGATAATCATCCTGTACAGGATTTAGACTACTATCTAAAAATTCAAATGTAGTTACAGCACTACCAGTCGATGTGTTAGCCCATCGTATGTTGTCTGGTGCCAAAAAGGTCCAATTACCTGCTGCACCACTTATTCGTGTTGTTCTTACAAAGGCTATATTTGGATTATCCAAAGAAGTAGCGGTAAAAACCGCAACACCAGTCCCATTTCCACTTTGAACACCTGTTATTGTAACTCCACTAAAATTTTGAGACCATCCTGTTGCTGCTAGCAATGCGAAAATGGTAGTTAGTAAGAATTTATGTAAAGGGGGGCTTTTAAAATGTGGGGGGGTAACTTTTTTTCATGGGTTGACGATGTTTAAGTTTTATGAGCAAATAAATTCGTTAAGATGTAAATGTATTTTTTAGAATTCTTTAACAATGGTTTACTGTGTAAATATACTAGCAATTTCCGATTAAACGTAATTTTAATCGACAAAACACGTTAATTACTGTTAAAACGTAAAATTTTGATGGTTTTAAATTTTTGCTCTAAGAAAAAAAATCACACTTGAATCTAATTTTTTCATTGAAGACGTAATAATTTAAAAAGACAAATAAATCTATTTTTTAAACTAACAGTTATCAAGGATGTAAAAGGTTTTCCTGTGCAATTTTTTTAAAAAGAAAGTAAATGCCTAAATGGCACCTTCGTTATTAAATAAATTCAGCCCTGTCGTATGATCTACCCGATGGTCACAAACAATATAATACTCCATCAAAGATCTAAAAACCTATACACTACATTATTAAAAACAATTAAGTAACTGAAAATAAGTTAGTTAATTTCAAAATCAAAAATGTCGTTATATTAAAAAGTGAAGAAAAACGCAGCACCGTTCTTAGATTTATGACCATAAAAAAGGATGCTTTTCTATGAATTCCATACTCTAAATCTAATGATTTTTACATAAACACAACAATTGGTCTTGATCCTAAAAAATCCTCAAAAATAGGTACTCCATTTAGGTACTTCAAAGGATACTTATAAATTCTAAAATACCTGAAAAATAATTTAAAACACTTAATTTCAGATATTTAACCTAATTATTATTTAAAATAATGTATTTACAACCTTCGGGAGAGTTGTATGAAAGGTTCATTTTTTTGGAGCAAAAACTATAGCAAAAAACAAAAGCTAAGATATTGAATATTAATATCTTAGCTTCTTAAAGTAGCGGGAACAGGACTCGAACCTGTGACCTTCGGGTTATGAGCCCGACGAGCTGCCTACTGCTCTATCCCGCGCTATTGGACGGCAAATATACAACCATTTTTAGTTTAAACAATACTATTTATACTAAAAAAATCAAAAATAACACAATACATTAATAATGAATATTTTACAACTATTGCTCTATGCTCAACGCTTCAAAAGATAATAATTCTTGCTCTTCAAACCTGGGATGTAACTCTATAGGATTGCAACAAACTTCACAGTCTTCGACATATACTTGATACGTAATAGATGGATCTAAAAGCATAGATATTTCTTCCCAGCAATATGGGCATTGAAAGAAGTGTTCGAACATAATTCTTTAGAATAACTACCAGAAGACACTTCGACAAGCTCAGTGTCCAACTAGATTACATTTAAAATTTTACATTAAGCAATTGCCCTGTAAGCTGCAATAATTGTAACTCTGCGATCTTAGCATCATATTTTGCAGAATTCTTATTGGTTTCTGCTAAGATTAAATTAATCTGCGCCTGTCTGAATTCTATCGATGTAATTTGGCCAAGTTTAAATCGTTCTTGTGAGCGTTCAAAATTATTCTGATTGGTAATTACATTCTGCTGTTGGATTTTATAAACATTCAGCCTATTTTTATAATTTCCTGATGCGTTAGCAATATCTCTTTTTATTTCTTGTTCTATTTGTTTTTGTTGAATCTCCTGATTTTCTATAGCTATTCTGGCATTCTTGATTTGTGTAATGGTACTTCCTCCATCAAACAAATTCCAGGTAAGGTTGAGAGATCCAGAAAGTCCATCAGAAGTAAGCGTTGCTAAAAAAGAAGCAGCGTTATTATTATTTTTATTCCATCCATAAGACCCCGTTAAACCAATAGTTGGTAAATACCCTGATTTGCTTACCTTGAGATCATATTCATTAATCTTAATATTACTCTTGTTTCGCAAAATCCTTACGTTGTTCTCCATCGTCTTTTCTACAAAACCATCTAGTTGCAACTGATTAATAAAACTAATGGTAGTATCTACATCAAATATATGAGACAGGTCTTTATCTATAATCAAATTTAAATCACGCTTGGTGTTTTGTAATTGCTGTCTTGTATTAACAAGATTAATACTGTCATTGGCCACATCTACTTCTGCATTTAGCACATCAAGTTTTGTATTTTGCCCATACTCAAACTGATAATCAGCCCGGGTTATTCTCTCTTGAGATATTTGCAAAGTTTCTTCTAAAATCTCAACATTTTCAGTTAATCTTGCGATTTCAAAATACACAGTGCATAGTTGAAGTATCGTATTTTCAATGGTTTCACGAGCTTGTAGTTCGGACAAATTATATTGTTCTTTTAATCTTTTATAATTGTAAAAACGCCCTAATCCATCAAAAAGGGTATAATTTAAATCTATTCCTGCATTGTAACGATCACTTTCAGCACCATCTAAAACATTTACTTCTCCATTCGAAAGCTCGGCCTCTATGTTATCTTTGTTATATACTGCCGAGGCATTACCTGATACATTAGGTAAATACCCAGAATTAAGAATTCCTTTGTTATTTTTGGCGATATCAATATTATTAGTTGCGATAAGTATCCCGAAATTGTTTTCTAACGTTAATCGTATAGCCTCATCTTTTGTTAATTTCTGGGCAATGGTATTACCCGAAACCAAAAGAAGCAAAAACGTTAATTTTAGTATATATCTATGCTTGCAATTCATGATGCTCTTCACGTTCTTCTTTTTGTTCTTTAATCGCTCGTTCTACTTCTTCTTTGGTAATTTTATCTCCCGTGGCTAGCCACTTGGTTCCTACTTTAATTTTATTGCTAAATGACAAATACAACGGCAATACTAATAAGGTAAGCACTGTTGCAAAACCGATTCCATAAGCTATAGAAATAGCCATAGGTTTTAGAAATTGGGCTTGTCTGCTTTTTTCAAAAATCAATGGTGCCAATCCTGCAATTGTAGTTAATGATGTAAGAAAAATAGCTCTGAAACGCGATTTTCCTGCTTCATTGATAGCTTTCTCAAAAGTCATTCCTGATCGTAGATTACTATTGAATTTTCCTATGAGTACCAATCCATCATTTACCATAATCCCAATAAGAGCAATAATTCCTAATAAGGATAGTATATTGATCGGAAAACCATGTACCCAATGTCCAAATGCAACAGCGGGTAAGCATAGCGGAATCAAAAGTAATAGTAATAACGGCTGGCTATAACTTCTAAATGTAAATGCAATAGTAATATATATTAATGCTAAAGCTGTAAGACCAACAGGCCCTAAGGATCCTAAAAACTTTCCGGCCTCTCTATTCTGTCCTTCATACGAAGGAGTCACTGTAGGATATTTAGAAATGATATCAGGCATTATAACTGTTCTGATTTCATCTAACACATCTGTAGAGCTGGTAGTTTCTGGGTTTTTTAAATCTGCAGAAATCTGAATTTCCCGTCTGCCATCTAAGTGATTTACTGCCACATCCCCTCTTTCGATACTATAATCTGCAATTTCATTAAGTGGTATTCTTTCTCCCGTAGCAGTAGCTATGCGCATATTATCCAAATCTAAGATTGAGGAACGATTCTCACGGTCATAACGCACCCAAACTCTAATTTCGTCCTGACCACGTTGAAATCGTTGCGCCTGTACTCCAAAAAAACCTGACCGAACTTGCACCATTACATCTCTTAAATTAAGACCGAGTGCATAGGCATTTTCTTTAAGCTCTAATCGGATTTCTTTAATTCCCGCAGGATCATTATCTGCAATATCCTTTAATCTTGCATCGTTCTGTAAAACCTTTTTGAATTCTTCTTTTGCCGCTTTCAATTCCTGAATATTATTCCCTAACAAGGAAACTGAAACTGGACTTCCTCCAAAATTACCTCCAGATCCAAAAATTAATCGTTCTGAACCAAATACAGGACCCACTTTTTCACGCAAGCGGTTAGCTACTAATCCAGAATTTATAGCATTAGGGCGTTCTTCACCTGGTAACAAATTAATCCGTAAAGAAGCATCAGAAGAGGCACTTACTCTTCTAATTACATTTTCAAATAATTCTTTTCCTTGATAATCTTCAGTTTGTAAAAACTCTGCTGTAAGCTCTTGATTTACAAGCCAAGCCTTCTCTTCAATCATCGAGATTATAGAATCTGTAACTTTTTCATTAGTTCCATTGGGCATTCCCAAATCAACAGATACAACATCACTGGCAATACGCGGAAAAAACGCTGTCCTTACAATTCCTCCTCCTATACTTCCGATAGTTAATATAAGGATCACTATGAAAATAGAGAAGGTGAAAAATTTATTTTTTAATGCGAATTGCAACGTAGGACTGTACATATTATCGCGCAGCCACTTCATGATTTTATCTCCAAACGTATTAATATATCGAAGCTTAGAAAACAGCTTAGCTATTCCTTTTTTGGGGGCTGTACTCTCTACTCTTAATGCTTTAGAATGTGCCAAATGTGCAGGGAGGATTATTAGAGCTTCTACCAAAGACACGGTAAGTGTTAGAATAACAATAACAGATACTTCTCCAAAAAAGTCTCCGATTCGACCGTCGAGAAATAAGAAAATCCCAAAAGCCAAAATTGTGGTGATAATGGCAGAAACAATAGCAGGGATTACTTCCATCGTTCCGTCTATCGCAGCCTGAACGGGGCTTTTCCCTTTTTCATAATGTTGATAGATATTTTCTGCAATTACAATCCCATCATCTACCAAAATCCCGATCACAATAATCATCCCGAAAAGAGATAATACATTAATTGTTACATTAAAGTAGCCTGCAACTACAAACATTCCTAAAAAAGCTATTGGCAAACCAAAAGCCACCCAAAATGCCAATCTCGTATTAAGAAACAATGATAAGAATGTAAGTACCAATAGCATACCAATAATAGCATTCTCTGTTAGCAACTTTGTTCTCTGCACCAAGGTTATAGAGCGATCACTAATTACATTAAGCTGTACATTATTATATTTTTGATTAAACTCTTCTATGTATTCTTTTGCATTTTCTGCTGAAGAAATAAGATCTTCAGTATTCGTACTGGTTATTTCGACATTAACCGAAAGATCACCATTAAAATAGCTTGCGTTTGGGGATTCTGAGAAACGATCTCTTATCTCTGCAACATCTTTTAATCGTATTGAACGCCCTGAAGCATCTGCTCTAATAATTAAATTAGAAAGTTCATTACCGTAATACGAGCGGTTGTTTGCCCTAATAAGATACTCTTCTGCATTGGTCTTAATAGTTCCTCCTGTGGTTAAAATATTTGCCTGACTTACGGCTTGAGCAACTTCGCCAAAACTAAGTCTATATGCAAGCAGATTATTCTCATTCACCGCTATTTCAATTTCCTCATCGGGATAACCACTAATGTTGATTTGCGAAATTCCATCAATACCCCTAAGGTCATTTTCAATCTGTCTGGTAATTTGCTTAAGTGTACTAAGTGGAATATTGTTACCACTTACTGCAAAATTTATAGTAGGGCGAATCGCCTGTTGCTTGGCTACTACAATAGGTTCCATTCCCGTAGGAAATGAAGGTACTCGATCTACTGCATTCTTGACCTCAAGCAACATAAAGTCAATATCCTTACCTTTCTCAATTTCAACATTTATGCTACCACTATTTTCTCTTGATGTTGATGTAACACGCTCTACTCCCTCTAACCCCTTAAGATTATCTTCTATCTTAAGTACTACTCCCTCTTCGATTTCTAAAGGAGATGCACCTGGATAAACCACACTAATATTTATGTTTTTGGAATCTGTAAGCGGAAAAAACGATGATTTTAAGGAAAGTGCCCCAAAAACTCCGAATCCGATAAAAGCAATCACTATTACATCTACAGCAACATGATACTTGATAAAATAAGAAATGATCTTGCGCATGGCTACTGTTTTGTATTAGTACTTATAATGTTATTATCAGGTACCGAAGTTTTTTTTCCTTTATGCGTATATACTCGTACTAACATTCCGGCATAAGCACCCGGAACAGGTTTGTTTAATATTACATCACCATCAGGAACCCCTTTTAGCACAACCTTTTTATCAGAGAAATAAACCGGGATTACATCTACAACGTCTAAAATACTATCTCTAACTACAAAGATTTTATCACCTTCTTGAAGTAAATTACGATCGATCTCAATAGCATTTTGTTCTTTTTTGGCATCCAGATTAGCTTCTAAATACATTCCTTCCTTTAATGAAGATTCTGCAACCTCTATATAAGATGTGATTGTCTGTGTCGCTTGATCCACCCGACTGTTAATTCTTGTAACTTTTCCTTTATAAGTTTTTGTTTTATTTAAGTTCGAAAGATCTACAGATTCTCCGATTTGAAGGAGGTCACTATATTCTTTACCTATGGCGACTTCCATCTCATAGACACTGGTATCTATAAACTCTCCTAATTTTTGACCTTGTCGTATTAGTGTTCCTTCGTTTACCAATGCTTCTGTAAGCACCCCATTAAACGGGGCGGAAATCGTATATTTAGCTAAGCGTTGTTCTAAATTTTTTACATTATAATAAGAGGTATAGATATTTCTTCCGGTAATAAAATATTTCTCTTTATCTGAAGACGTTTCTGGTAGCTTTGGCGTAGACTTATTCATATCAAAATTGTTGAGATACGCTTGCCATTTATCATAAATTTCTGGATAGTCTAATCGTAGATCTGGCATTATAGAGGTTACCTGATTATACAGATTGCTCTTTGCAGATTGCACATTTGAATAGTATTCTGAAGCATCTATGCGTATTAAGGATTGTCCTCTTTTATATTTTTGACCTGTTTTAAAAAGTTTTGACCCACCTTTAAACACACCTTGTACCTCTGCATATAGTTCTAACCTTCTCTTTGCGGTTAAATTACCATTAGCGGCTATTTGAATAGGGATGGTACCATTTGTTACTGTGTCTACAAAAACCGTCTTGATTACTTTGGCAGGTCTTGGCCTTGGCCTTTTTTTACTATCAATTATTTTGCCGGCAAAAAATACTGCTCCGACTATCAATAACAATCCAAGTACAGAAAGTATAATGTTTCTCATATAAACAACTTTGTTTAAGCTTTTTGGTTCAAAAGCTTCACAAAACTATCAACAACTAACCTACGTTGCCGTTAAAGAACTCATAAAAGTTAACATGTGTTTTTTTCTTATATACAAAAACGAAAAAAACACCTACCAAGCAGATGTTTTTTTCGACAAAATATAATTGGATATAGATGTTATCCTTCTGCTATATCTGCAATTTTTGCTTTTACTTTCTTTAGTGCTGTAATTAAGACGTCTATTTCTTCTTCCGTCAAGCTTTCTTGCACCGCAGGAATTAAATCATACATTATTGGTTGTACTTTTTCAATTACTTCTTTGCCATGATCAGTAAGAAAAATTCGGTTAACTCTTCTGTCATTTTCATCACTTTTTCTAACCACCAGATTTTTACTCTCCATAGTATTTACCAATCGAGTCATAGAAGTTTTATCCCTATGCGTAATAAAAGCCAAATCGTTTTGTGGTTGCCCATCATTTACATTTAATCGCTTTAAAACACTCCATTGTTCTTTGGAGAGGTCTAATCCATTTTCTCGAAATGCTTTTTGAACTAAAAATCCAAAATCGTAATGAATCTTACCTACCCATGATAATGCATGGGAATTTAAATCGATGGCTTTTGTATTATTCATAAATACTATTATTTAATTTTCAGGTACAAAAATATTCATAAAAATCTAGTTGTACTTGCAACTAACGATAAAAATATCACAAAAGTATTTGGTAATTTTTAACTTAACAGTAAGGTAACAAACGACTATTTTAGAAATTCTTAAAAAAGAAATTGATTAACTAAAAATATCATAATTTACTCCCGTAATTGTCTTTAATTTTATAACAGAAAGACCATTATTTTAGCTATTTGATATCGAATCAATTTCCTCTTGTACTTGCTCCCAATCATCCATTAACAAAGCTAATTTATCTTTTTTAGCCTGATATGTATCAAAAAAATTAGGTTGTGCTATCGTTTTATCATAATCAATTGCCAAACTCACATCAATTTCTTTGATTTCCTTTTCAAGTTTATTGATTTTAGACTCTGTATTGCTTAGCTTATTGTTTAATGATTTAAGCTTTTTCTGATCTTCATAGGATTGTTTGGCTGTTTCTTTAGAACTCGAAACTGACTTAGCTTGTTTATCTTTTTTCTCGATGTCTCGAAGATCACTAACTCTTCGTTCTTCTAGATAGAAATTTATATCTCCCAGATACTCTTTAATCTTTTTATTCTTGAACTCGTAAACCGTATTACTTAATCCTTGTAAAAAATCTCTATCATGTGATACCAGAATAAGAGTCCCTTCAAAACTTTTTAGCGCCTCTTTTAATACATTTTTAGATTTAATATCCAAGTGGTTTGTTGGCTCATCCATCACCAATACGTTAAAAGGCTGTAAGAGCATTTTACACAATGCCAACCTATTACGCTCTCCTCCAGATAATACTTTTACTTTTTTATCGACTTCTTCTCCCCTAAACAAAAAGGCCCCCAGCATATCCCGAACTTTGCTTCGTGTCTTCTCATCTGCCGCATGTATCATGGTATCATGCACTGTGAGTTCTCCATCAAGATATTCAGATTGATTCTGTGCAAAATATCCTATTTGCACATTATGCCCCAACTTAAACTTACCATCGTGGGATATTTCATTAATTATAATTTTGGCCAATGTAGATTTACCCTGGCCATTTTGACCTACAAATGCAATTTTTGATCCACGCTCTACGAGTAAATCGATACCCTTTAAGATTTCTTTGTCTCCATAATTTTTTCCAACGGCTTCAGCTTCGATAACCACTTTTCCTGGCTGCACACTTATCGGAAAATTAATATTCATTACTGCATTATCATCCTCATCAACCTCTATCCTATCAATTTTATCCAATTTCTTGATCAGTGATTGCGCCATAGACGCTTTAGACGCTTTCGCCCTAAACTTTTCGATCAGTTTTTCGGTTTGCTCGATCTGTTTAGATTGATTTTTCTGCGTTGCAAGTTGTTGCTCTCTAATTTCCTTACGTAATACCAGATACTTAGAGTATGGTTTATTATAATCATAAATGCGTCCCAAAGAAATTTCGATCGTTCTATTGGTCACATTATCCAGAAACATTTTATCGTGAGAAACGATGACCACAACACCAGCATAATTTTTCAGAAAATTTTCTAACCATATAATAGATTCTATATCTAGGTGATTTGTTGGCTCATCCAACAATAAAATATCATTATTTTGAAGTAGAAGCTTTGCCAGTTCTATACGCATACGCCATCCTCCAGAAAATGTATCTGTTAAGCGATCAAAATCTTCTCTAACAAATCCCAAACCTTGTAGAACTCTTTCGGTTTCTCCCTGGTAACTATATCCTCCTATAATTTCATAATGATGCGTATGATCACTTAAATTTGTTATAAGTTGATTATACTCCTCACTTTCATAATCGGTACGCTCTGCCAGTTTGCTATTAATGACGTCTATTTCTCGTTCTATCTTTTTAATTTCGATAAAAGCTTCATAGGCTTCCTCAAGAACGGTGCGACCCTGAACAAAATCGATATCCTGTTTAAGGAAACCAATCTTTACTTCTTTATCCATTGCAATCTGGCCAGAATCAGGTTCTTGTTCTTTAGACAAAATTTTAAGCATCGTAGATTTCCCTGCACCGTTCTTTCCTACCAATCCTACGCGATCTCCCGCACTAAGCATAAAGCTTATTTCCTCAAAAAGGTATTCCCCTCCAAATGAAATCGACAAGTTATGTATGTTTAACATCAGCTTTTGAATATTTTGTGCAAAGATGACTAATTTTGTGTTATCATAAAAGCCACATATGAACTTCTTAAAAGGAACCAAGATTTATAGCATTTTCACAGGAAGTTGTCCTGTATGTCACGAGGAAAGCATGTATAAAGTTTCTAACCCATACCGCTTAAGTTATACACTAAAAATGCAGGAACGCTGTAGTCATTGCAATACAAAGTATAAAATAGAGCCTTCTTTTTTTTATGGCGCCATGTATGTAAGTTATCCTGTAGGAATAGCCTTTGCAGTAGCTGCTTTTGTAATCAGTCACTTTCTCTTTAAATTCAATTTGGTAGCCACTTTTCTGGTAATTGCAGGAACTATGATTATTTCACTGCCAATTATCCTAAGGTTATCTAGAAATATTTGGATTAATTTTTTTATGCATTATAGCAAAGAGAAAAGCTTATCGTAGCTTATTAAATCTAGAGATATCGACCTCTTGATCTAAGGAGATTCCTTTTTCTATATAGTTATATAGATTTTCTGCTACTGAAGGTCCAATTAATATACCTCTACTACCCAATCCATTAAGAATATGAATATTTCGATGTTCTGGATGCGTACCAATTAAGGGTCTTCTATCCTTTACTGTAGGCCGTATTCCTGCAACTTGATCTACAACCTCATATGGCACTTTTAAAAAACGTTTTAATTTTTTTTCGAGCTCTTCTTTAGCAGAAGTAGTTGTTTCTGGTGATTTATCCTGGTTATTATAGGTCGCACCAACCTTATACATGTCTTTTCCTAACGGAATAATAAATATCGATGACTTTACCGCTTCCTTTAGTTTTAAGGCTTCAGATCTAATAATAATGTACTCTCCTTTATTACCTACAACAGGTAAGTAATTAAAATATGGGTTATTATTAATACCAAATCCCTCGCTAAAAAGAATATGTTTTGCCTTATAACCTTTATACTCAATAAAATTCTTTTCAATGATAAGCGCATCATGCGCAAAAGATTCTCTAATTACCGATTTTTTTTGTTCAAGATATTGCAAATAAGATGATAGCAAATTTTTGATATCGATTCTTCCAGTGTGCTTTACTTTTCCATATTGATACGGTATATCTAAAGCCTTATTTATGTTTTGAAATAGTTTTGCAGAAAGGAATTGGTCTAGAATTGGCTTATCGCAGGCTTCAAACCAGGTGTTCTGCTCTTCAACAGAATTGAATCTTCGAAATACAGGAAGTTCAAAAATTAGTGGTTTTTGAAGTTTAGCCTCTATGCTTTTGTAGAAAGGTATCGCTTTTTCCATTTGTTCTACCACCCGCCATGCAGCTGTAAAACGTTTTAGAATTATAGGGTTATATAAACCCCCTGCTACTCTTGAAGATTTCTGAGAGTAATCTTCAAAAACCACATAAGATTTACCGTCATTGTCTAGTTGTTCAACAAATGACAAGCCTGACAATCCAAACCCTACTACAATATAATCTAGCATATCCCAAAAATAATAAAACGCCCAACTAATGTTGGACGTTTTATTAATAACTTATTAAATATAGTAGAGTTTAGTAACTCCACATATCCATTTCAAAATTTCGTATGCTTTCTTTGATTCTTTCACTCTCAAGAAGTTGCATCAAGGCGTTATCAACAATATAATCATTAATTGATCTATCTCCTTGTTCGTTATCTTCCTTGTAAATTACAGAATTAAATCGTCTCGCATTTAAAATATGATCTAATGTAAATGGCATAGAAGTATTTCTTCTGTTAAACGCCGATGTATTATGTAGAATCTCTCTTACATCTGGATACCATACCCAAAATAATGCAACCATATCCGGCTCATCATCATCGATAAAGTTAACATCCGGAGCTACAGGAGCTAATCCTAGCATTCTGTATCTTAATTCTCCTTGACGTTTATCAAAATACCAATATCCTCTTATCTTATATTCTGCAATATCAGCAGAAGAAATATCTCTTCTGTTAATATACTGAGGATCTACAGTTTCTCCTGCATTATACTGCTCATACCCTAAATCAGTAGTGTCTATCTTAGACATTGTAGACTCAAGATCCTGAAAAGTACGAGTTTCGGTAAAATATGAATCTGAATATATATTCTTGATTTTTCCGCTTTTAATATTTGATACTAATACATCGTATAAAGAACGACGATTAACACCTATATTATTGGTATCTATAGGATAGTACAATGGAAAATTTATACGCTCATCAAGATCGATAGTCTCCCATGTAGTCTTAGCCCATAGTACATCACGTTTATCCACATAACCATACTCTAATGGATGATCATTATCATACATGATCTGTTCTGCAGTTTTCTTTCCTATATCATCTGGTGTGTCAGCGTTTAAAACGTTGGTCTGACCATATGAAATAATCGAAACGAATAGACCTAAAACGGTTAATAAAAAATTTCTCAAATTCATAATTAATAAGTTTATTTTAATTTGTTAACTCAACAATTACCGGAGATATTTTCTTCAACTTATATCCAGCGTTTGTAGTTAACTGTGCTTTTATATCTATAATCTGTACAGAAGATCCTCTTTTAGCTTTACGTAAAGCAGATTTTGCCTTAGAATCTAATCTTCCTCCACGAATACTAACAGTAGGCTGACCTTCAACTTTAAATTTGAAGCCAGTTACTTTAAGTTTAATATCGAAGTCAAAATCTGGTAAAATCGCACCAATAGAAGAAATTGATAATGCATTTCTAGCCATTTTGATAGATCCATCTTCTCCACGAACTGTTCCTACAGGTCTTGGAATATCTTTAATTCTAAATTTCTTACTATCACTTACTGTAGTACCATTTGCAAGTGCACCACTTACTCTAATACTTACTTCTCTAGACTTAACGGTAGTAACATTCATCATGTATTTACCAGCACCACCAACTTTTCTAAGTCCAGGAGCTTTTGCATTTACATTAGGCACACCAGGAATAGAGATTGTCATAGGGTTATTAACACCTCTATATACAACGTTCATTTTATCAGCCGAAATAACCGCCGAGTTTGGTCTAGGTATTACAGTATATGAACTCTTAATAGGAATTTTCACAATCGAATCCCCTTCTTTAAACTCAAGCTCACCAGCTACATCTCTTTCTCCAACATTTCCAGCTGGGAAATCTAACATAATCTGACCATTCTGAACTTCTGTTTGCTCTTTACCATTAACCATAACTTTGGTTGGCTTAAGCGTAGCATCAAAACGTCCTAGTACAATTCTACCTTTGAATTTCTCTCCGCTAAAGAAAGCTGTTTTATCAGCAACAACGATAGCTTCGTAGTTACTAAATGAAAGTTCTGAAGCTTGTTGACCAGCCAATAAAGCAGATAACACTTTACTCTCAGTAGTTTTAACATCAGCTTGCATTTGAGTAAGCTTAGTTAAAGTAGCAACTAGAGGAAATCCTTCAAAATTGTAGTTTAACCATTTTTTATTTACTCCTGATCGATCCTTTACATCATCAGTAGAAAAAGTTTTTATAACATCATTCGCAACCGATTCATCAACTTCTTTTACTTCTTTGATCGCAGCAGATACGCCATCTCTATATTTTGATACATTATCAAGAAATTCTTGAGCGCCTGGTGTAACTTTACCTCCTGCAAAAAACTTCTGATCCAATGTTGTAGACTTATCCATAGCCTCATAATCTGTTGCATCACTTAAATCTGCAGTAATTTCAGACTTAACCTTATCAAGATAAGCATTAAACTCATTAGACAAAACACTAATTTGATCAGCTTTTTCTTTTAAAGGTGTATACTTCTCTGGTTGTTCTGAAACTTTTTCAGCCAAACCAGTCATAAATGAATTATTACGTTCTGTAGAAAGTGTATTTGACTCTGTCAGCTTTTCGTTCATTAAACCGAATGCTGATAATACTTCTTTTGACATATTTAGTGCCATCATCGCGATGAAAACCAGATACATCAGGTTAATCATCTTCTGCCTTGGGGATAATTTTCCTCCTGCCATTTCTTCTTAGATTTTGGTAGTTATTATAAAAATATTTAATTAAAAAATGTTAACTTCTGTTCATTGCAGTTAACATACCACCATATACTCCATTAAGCGAAGAAAGGTTACTTGAAAGGCTTTTCATCTGTTCTTCAAGCATCTTAGCATTATCAGCAATTGCTTGATTAGCTTCTGCTTGAGATGCTGTAGATTCTATTTGTACTTTATAAAGACTGTTCAAAGACTCTAATTGAGCAGCAGCTTTTGACATCTCTTCACTATACTTTTTCTGTCCTTGGATAGAATCGATAGTTGGAGAAATACCTTTAGCAGCTCCTTCAAAATTTCGAATACTTTCACCAAGGCTATTCATAAGACTTGAATCAACTCTAGCTTCTTTAAGCATTTCATCTAATTTCTTAGATAATAATCCTTCTGGAGTTTCATTTTGTTTTTTATCTTTTTTATTTCCTCCAGCTAATTCTGGATATACTAAAGACCAATCTAATTCATCATCTACAGGTTCGAATGCAGATACTGTAAATACGAATGCTTCTGTAATCAAACCAATGATAAGCATCTGATTACCAAATGGCCAGTGCATAATCTTAAAAAGTGCACCTAATATTACAACGGCCGCTCCCAGACCGTATACCATATTCATTAATTTTTTGCTTGCTTTTGAATTTGCCATAATAAATTTGTTTTGTTTTTTTAAATCTAAATAATTGTTAAAAAAAAAGGGTTAGTAATTAAGTTGATAGAAATTTTGGGACTTATTTTTGATTCTGAGTATTATCTTCTCCAGTAACGTCAGTACCCATATAGTCCTGAACTGTTCTAAATCCGATATAACTTCTTGCAGAATCCGCGTATTCATAATCTCTGGTACTTACCTGTAGGAAATAAGCAACATCTTTCCATGATCCTCCACGTACTACTTTACGTTTGTTTTCATCATCATTAACATTTGGGTTCATTGATGAAACGTATTCATATGCTGATGGATCATAAGATGACTGTACCCACTCAGAAACATTACCTGCCATATTATATAAATTATAATCATTTGGCTCAAATGTTTTGGCTTCTACAGTATATAAGAAATTATCTGCCGCGTAGTTTCCTCTAAGAGGTTTGAAATTTGCTAGGAAACACCCTCTGTCATTTAAGGCATAAGGCCCTCCCCATGGATAGGTAGCTGATTCCAGACCCCCTCTTGCAGCATACTCCCATTCTGCTTCGGTAGGTAGTCTAAAATAGTTTACAAATTCTTTATTTCTCTTCTTTTGGAATGTATTTTTCTCGATAGTTCTCCAACGACAAAAAGCTTTAGCTTGTTCCCAAGAAACTCCTACCACTGGATAATCGTCATATGCACTATGCCAGAAATAGTCATTATGCATTGGTTCATTATATGAGTAACTAAAATCCTTGATCCAAACCGTTGTATCAGGATATATCTCTATTACTTCTTCTTTTACGAAATCTTTTCTTCCACCTTTTCTAGCACGTGCTGCAGCCTGAATATCCATCCAAGTAAATCTAAATTCAAACTTACTTACATCTAATGTACGCCTACCATTATATGATTCTTCTAACGGAACATACATGGTATCCATAACTTCAGCATAAAACTCATCTGGATAATCCTCTATATCCCACTCGATATCGATATCCTTGTTAAGTCTTCTTCCTTCGTAGCCAGTTGTTCCTGTACCACTATAGTTATCATAGACATACTTTTCGTAAACAGTCATGTTTTCTGTGTCCGCATCTAAAAATGCATACTCACCAATACCATCATCACCAGGAGTCTTTCCTAGTTCATCTGCCATAATTGCAAGTCTCATTCGGATTGTAGAATCCCGAACCCAGTTAACAAATTGTCTATACTCACTATTGGTGATTTCGGTTTCGTCCATGTAGAAAGAACGAACAGTAACCATTTTCGTTGGCGCATTTGCCAACGCGGCCTTATCATCATCAGATTTACCCATAATAAATGA
This sequence comes from uncultured Aquimarina sp., assembly GCA_947500545.1. Classification (GTDB taxonomy): domain Bacteria; phylum Bacteroidota; class Bacteroidia; order Flavobacteriales; family Flavobacteriaceae; genus Aquimarina. The sequence continues at coordinate 17,718 of CANMSO010000004.1, forward strand.
CCCTCCGGGGATGAGTGCCATACCATATGGTTTCTGTGGGTGCCATTTTTTTCCTTGTGCTCCGGTCAGTTCTCCTCGGCTTCCGCCACCACAACTGTAGAGCATTGCTAAAATAGCAAAGAGTGATACAAATTTCTTCATAACGTGTTTTAGGTTAAGATCTTCTAGATTTAAGGACGTAAACCTATTTATTTATTTCCAGAAAAACAATTTTTTTCCAAAAAAAACCTTAAATCTGCCTAATAAAAATGTTAAACTTCGTTTTTTCGTTTTGCCTTATACCATCTTTCAGGTATTTCTTGATTACAAGCACGCTCATAATCGTTGTATGTGCAAGGTAATAACGTATGTCTTTTCAATTTATTATTGCCAGATGAAATAAAAGGTATTTCTATCCACCATCTTCCTGTTTTAGAACTCTTATAAAAGGACAAGATTTCATCTTCAACCGGTACATTATAATGCACTGTGCTTTTCAGGTTTTTTATATTTAATTCATTTGACCTGAAATTAACACCTTCTATGAAATACCAAACTATTTGAGCGATTAGTAACGATATCGTTTCTTCATTTTTGAAATTTTTAAATTCATAAATCCCAAAACTTTTTACTTTATCACTAATACCTGCATATCTGGCAATAGTACATATCTCTCTCCCATCAAATCCATTAGGAGAAACTGCAGCCCCATTTACACTACTAGAGTTCATGACACCAAGGTCTATAGAAACAATATCTGCATCCCGCATAATAGGTTCTACTATTGTAACATCAGAAATAACTTCTCCCAGACGATATGCGTCAAAATATAATTTTTCTATAAGATCAATTTCTTCTTGAGCATTGAAATAGGTTTGATACCCTATATTACTATAATTAAATAGATTATACGGTTGCTCTACGATAATTTTACCAACAAACGATGTATTAGTTATAGGTTCTGAAGAATTTCCTAAATCAAACTTACTATCTACATTAGCCAAATTTACCATTCGCTCTAAGATATCAAAAGATCGATATTGAGCATAAACCAAATCCTGACTGCCCCCTAAAACTATTGGGATAATATTTTTTTGCAACAATGTAGAAAGGACTTCTTGCACCAAATAATAGGTGTCACTAACTTCATTTCCCGGAACAACATCACCTAGATCTACTATATTAGAATCCCAGTTTCCAGGAAAAAGTTCATATAAAGATTTACGAATGGTATCAAAATTTAATTTCTCTCCAAGAAAATTAACATCGTTGCGATTTTCTTGTACTCCAAGAATAGCAACATCTACTTTTTCTAAATCCGGTATTCCATTAGTCGCAGTGTGGATATTAACCTTTTTCCCTAATGAATGATCAGAAAGCAATTTGGTATGCGCTGCTACTAAATCACTAACTGGCGCGAGAAATTCGAAAGACATGTATTATTTCTTTTTGGTAGTAGTTTTCTTTTTAGCAGTTTTTTTCTTGGGCGCGTTTTTCTCAATAAGGTCTTTTACCTTCTCCAGAGTTAGTTTTGAAGCATCTACGGTTTTTGGCAATTCAATTTTCACCTTACCTTTTATTATATTACTTCTACCCCATCTAGCTTTTTCTACCCGGATTCCTTCTTCCTCCCAATTATGAATAACTTTATCAATTTCTTTCTGCTTCTTCTCTTCAATAAGAGTTACAATATCATCATCTGATAAATTATCAAAGTCATACTTCTTGTTTACATTGATAAACATACCATTCCATTTAATGAATGGTCCAAAACGTCCAGTTCCTTTTTGAACCGGAAGGTCTTCATATGTATATATAGGAGCATCTGCTTTTTCTTTTGCATCAATTAATTCGATAGCTCTGTCTAAAGAAGTATTAAGTGGATCTTCTCCTTTTTCTAAGGAAACAAATTTTGCACCAAACTTCACATAAGGTCCAAAACGACCATTATTAACCACAATAGTCTCTCCTTTATAATCCCCTAATTCTTTTGGCAACTGAAATAATTCCATTGCCTCTTCAAATGTTATACTGCTTAACGTTTGTCCTGGAGGCAAACTGGCAAATTTTGGTTTATCTTCATCATCTACCGTACCTACCTGAACCATAGGTCCAAACTTTCCTAATCTAACACTTACAGGTTTACCCGTAACAGGATCTTCTCCTAGGATACGCTCGCCGACTTCTCGGTCCGCATTTTGAGCCACATCTTCTACTCTTGGATGAAACTCCTTGTAGAACTCCCTCATCACTTGTGTCCAGTCTTCTTGACCTTCTGCGATTTCATCAAAATCTTGCTCTACTTTTGCGGTAAAATTGTAATCCAGAATTGAAGAGAAGTGATTTACCAAAAAGTCATTAACAACCATCCCTACATCTGTTGGAATTAGTTTTCCTTTATCACTACCCACTTTTTCAGACAAATTTTTCTCTTTAACCTCATCACCCGAAAGGGTCATCTGAATGTATCCTCGCACCTCTCCTTCTTTAGCACCTTTCTCTACATAATTTCTATTCTGAATTGTCGAGATAGTAGGCGCATATGTTGATGGACGGCCAATACCTAGCTCTTCTAGCTTTTTAACCAATGCAGCTTCAGTATACCTACTAGGAGGCCTGGTAAATCTTTCTGTAGCCGAAATGTATTTATTAAACAACATTTCATTCACCTTCATTGCCGGAAGAATTCCTTCTTGTTCTTCGTCTTCATCATCATTACCTTCCAAATACACCTTTAGAAATCCTTCAAATTTTATAACCTCTCCGTTAGCCGTAAATTGTTCGTTATGTGTATTAGAGTCAATCTTCACATTAGTTCTTTCTAATCTGGCATCGCTCATTTGCGAAGCAATTGCTCGTTTCCAAATCAGCTCATATAATCGTTGCTGATCATAATCAACATTTACCGTATGTCTAGAAAAATCTGTTGGTCGTATTGCTTCGTGAGCTTCCTGAGCTCCTTTTGATTTACCTTTATATTGTCTTGGGTTACTAAAATCATCTCCGTAAGCAGAAATAATCTCTGCTTTTGCACTATTTTGAGCTTCAACAGAAAGATTTACACTATCTGTTCTCATATATGTAATCAATCCAGCCTCATACAATCGTTGTGCCATGGTCATTGTCTTACTCACAGAAAAGTATAATTTCCTGGAAGCTTCTTGTTGTAATGTTGAAGTTGTAAATGGTGGCGCGGGTGATTTTTTAGCTGGCTTTGTAGAAAGATCAGCAACACTAAAAGATGCTTCAATATTTTTATTTAAAAATGCCTCAGCCTCTTCTTTAGTTTTAAAATTCTTAGGAAGTTTAGCTTTAAAAGACTTACCTGCCTCATTTGAAAACTCAGCATCAATTCTATAAGACCCTACAGGTTTAAAACCTAATATATCGCGTTCACGCTCTACTATTAATCGTACCGAAACAGATTGTACACGACCTGCAGATAACCCCCCTTTTACTTTACGCCAGAGTACTGGTGACAATTCGTACCCTACTAATCGATCCAAAACTCGCCTTGCTTGTTGCGCATTAACCAGATTGTAATCTATAGTACGAGGGTTCTCTATTGCTTTAAGAATGGCATTTTTAGTAATTTCATGAAAAACAATTCTACGCGTTCTATCCTTATCTAATTTAAGGGTCTCTGCAAGATGCCATGCAATAGCCTCTCCCTCTCGATCCTCATCACTTGCGAGCCATACCATTTCTGCTTTCTTAGAAAGATCTTTTAGTTTTTTTACTACATCTTTTTTATCTTTAGAGACAATGTATTTAGGTTTAAAATCTCCATCAACATCAACTCCTAATTCTTTAGAAGGTAAATCCGCGATGTGCCCAAAACTGGATGCAACTATATAATCTTTTCCAAGAAATTTTTCTATTGTTTTTGCCTTAGCAGGTGACTCCACAATCACTAAATTCTTAGCCATATTCCTTTAATTTCTGACCACAAAAGTATATCAATTTTTTGAGATCAAGATTCATTATCAAAAAATTAGTTCAAAAAAAACCTGCCGATCAGCAGGTTTTCATAATTTTTATTTTACAAATAAGGTATCTTCTTGTTCAGACTCTTTATCATCAAAACCAATTGTGTCCTTATATAAATAATAAATTGGCATATACACAAAGGAAGCTGTAAAGAATATACCAATAAAACATAGTAGCATTCCTACAAACTGAGATAAAATTGAAGAAATAAGAATCAACCCAAAAGCCACTAGCCATATTTTGTTACCCAATTTAAAACTTGCTTTTATTAAATCAGAAGCACCAAGATCAGGATTAAATGCAAAAATCACACCCAACAATTGTAATGGCACCATTACATAAAAGAGAGGAAGATAACACAGTAACGTAGCTAATAGTGCAATACCAAAAGTAGATATTGCTATAGTAAACACTTTTCCTAAATATTTTCCTTTAAGAAACATAAAATATGAAGACGTCTCAGAAAGTCCTAAATCTACTTGCTTACAAACTCTATAAAAATGCGCAGTAATACCAAATTGCAGTGCAGTTGCAATCATTGTAACTACCAAAATCAGAACAATAAATAAAATCATTAGACCTACTGATAACTCTTCACCAGGATATCCAGAGCCACCATAAGCATCTTCAAACCCAGATATACCTGCAATAGCAAAAAGAGGAATATACATCACAAAAATCAACGGAAGTATCACAACCAGTGAAATAAGTAAATGAATAAATCCTTGAACCCACACTTTTTTAAAGAGATCAAAGCTTTTATTAAAGATATTTCCAAAATCCACAGAGGGGCTATTTTCTATTTTTTCAAAGAGCTGATTAGCTGACATACATTAAATTTATTGGTTGATAAAGATCAAATATAGATTTTTTAGAAAATAAAACCCTGACACTTTGTCATAAACCGTATTAAAAAGTATCTTTGCACATTATTTGACGCCAATTGGTAAGGAATTATTTTTATGGAGAAGATCATAGATGAAAATGTACAAGGACAAGCTCTTGTTCTTGATCAGAAGAAAGAAAACAAACGAAAGCTTTTTATAGAAAGTTACGGTTGCCAAATGAACTTTAGTGATAGTGAGATCGTAGCATCTATTCTTGCTAAAGAAGGCTTTAATACTACGCAAAACTTAGAAGACGCTGATCTTGTATTGGTCAATACTTGTTCTATTCGCGAAAAAGCAGAACTAACGGTAAGAAAACGTTTAGAAAAATATAATGCTGTAAAAAGAATCAACCCCAAAATGAAAGTTGGTGTTTTGGGTTGTATGGCAGAGCGCTTAAAAAGTAAATTTCTGGAAGAAGAAAAGATCGTTGATTTGGTTGTAGGACCAGACGCTTACAAAGATTTACCAAATCTAATTGAAGAAGTTGATGCTGGACGTAATGCGGTAAATGTGGTTCTTTCAAAAGAAGAAACCTATGGTGATATCTCTCCCGTGCGCATTCAAAGCAATGGAGTTTCTGCTTTTGTCTCAATTACACGAGGATGTGATAATATGTGTACATTTTGTGTAGTACCATTTACAAGAGGTAGGGAACGTAGTCGTGATCCACAAAGTATCTTAAAAGAAATCGATGATCTTGTAACCCAAAACTTCAAAGAAATTACCCTGCTTGGCCAAAACGTTGATAGCTATTTATGGTATGGTGGTGGCCTAAAAAAAGATTTTGAAAAAGCCTCTGATTTTCAAAAGGCAACAGCAGTAGATTTTGCAAAACTTTTGGATATGACTGCAGAGAAATATCCAAAGTTACGCATTCGTTTCTCTACATCTAACCCTCAAGATATGACGCTGGATGTAATTGAAATCATGGCAAGGCATAAGAATATTTGTAAGCACATCCACTTGCCCATACAAAGCGGGAGCGATCGAATTCTAAAAGAAATGAATCGTCTACATACGCGCCAGGAGTATATGGATTTGATAGATAATATTAAAAAAATAATCCCAGACTGTGCCATAACGCAAGACATGATTATTGGTTTCCCAACAGAAACAGAGGAAGACCATCAAGATACATTGTCACTACTAGAACATGTAAAATACGAACACGGTTATATGTATGCATATTCTGAAAGACCCGGAACACTTGCAGAGCGAAAATTAGAAGATGATGTGCCAGAGGAAGTTAAAAAAAGAAGACTTGCAGAAGTTATAGCCTTACAACGTAGCCATAGTGCATATAGACATGAGACTTATATAGGCCAAACTTTTGAAGTGCTAATCGAAAAAGAATCAAAAAAATCAGACCAGCACTGGAGTGGGAGGACCACTAAAAATATTGTAGCTATATTTCCAAAAGGGAATTATAAAATTGGAGATTTCGTAATGGTACGAATAGATGAATGTACCAGTGCAACTTTACTTGGCGAAGCCATTGGATATTCTGATAATAATTAATCCTCTTTTTATATTTATAAATTAAAATCACACGATAAACTCAAAAATGGAATCAGTTCAAGCCACAAAACAACGATTTGGAATTATAGGAAACGACCTTAAACTAAACCGTGCGGTTGAAAAAGCTATCCAGGTTGCTCCTACAGACATTTCGGTTCTGGTAACTGGAGAAAGTGGAGTTGGTAAAGAGAGCATTCCTAAAATTATACATTCACTATCCCATCGCAAGCATGGTAAATATATAGCCGTAAACTGCGGAGCAATCCCGGAAGGAACAATTGACAGTGAACTTTTTGGACATGAAAAAGGAGCCTTTACTGGTGCAACTCAAACTCGTAATGGTTATTTTGAAGTAGCTAATGGGGGCACTATATTTCTGGATGAAGTTGGTGAACTTCCGCTAACTACCCAAGTAAGATTATTAAGAGTTCTTGAAAATGGTGAATTTATCAAAGTAGGTTCATCTAAGGTTCAAAAAACAGACGTTCGTATTGTAGCGGCTACCAACGTGAATATGTTTGAAGCGATAAAAAAAGAAAAGTTTAGAGAAGATCTTTATTATCGATTAAGTACTGTTGAAATTCTTTTACCTCCTCTTAGAGACCGAAAAGATGATATTCATCTTTTATTTAGGAAATTTGCTTCGGATTTTGCCAGTAAATACAAAATGCCAACCATTCGCTTAGCAGATGACGCAGTAAGTTTATTAGAAAAGTATCACTGGAGCGGTAATATCAGACAATTACGCAACATTGCAGAGCAGATTTCAGTCCTTGAACAAAATAGAACAATATCTGCAGTAACTTTACACGGGTATTTACCTAATATTGGAAGTAACCTACCCGCAGTTATCTCTTCGGGGAAAAAAGAAAGTGATTTCAGTAATGAACGAGAAATTCTATACAAAGTACTTTTTGATATGAAAGCTGATCTTAACGATCTCAAAAAGTTAACCATGGAACTTATGCAAAGTGGTAACAATCAAGAAGTACAAAAAGAAAATGAAGGTCTAATAAGAAAAATATACAGAGAAGACAATGAGGAAGAAGTTCGTTTTGAAGAACCTGTAGCACCTTCTCCCGAGGTACTACAAATACCTTCTGCCTCTACATTACCAAAAGATGACGACAAATATCATTTTGCTGAAGAAATTGAAGAAGAAGAAACACTTTCGTTGCACGACAAAGAGCTTGAGTTGATTAAAAAATCTCTAGAACGCAATAGAGGAAAACGCAAGGCAGCAGCAGAAGAATTAGGAATCAGTGAACGTACATTATATAGAAAAATAAAACAATACGATCTTTAAATTAATGAAGAAACTACAACATATTGCAATAGGATTAATTGCACTAGTATTAATACAAGGATGCGGAGCCTATTCTTTTAGCGGGATATCCATTTCTCCCGAAACGAAGACTTTTCAGGTAAATTTTTTCCAAAACCAATCCCCAAGAATTTTTCCAGGAGTTGATCAAACGTTTACGAATCAATTACAGGATTTAATCTTGAATCAAACCAATCTTGACCTTGTTACTTCTAGTGCAGACTTAGTATATGAAGGAGAGATTGTGCAAGATTATGTCTCTCCTAATACCGCAACATCAGACATTACTGCGGCTCAAAACCGGCTTACTATTTCGGTAAACATGAGATTTTATGACTCCAAAGATCCTGCCCAGGACTTAGAACAACGTTTCTCATTTTTCTTTGACTACCCTGCTTCTGCATCAGAAAATACAGTACGAGACGAAGCATTGCAGGTTATTTTCGAACGAATTACACAAGATATTTTTAATGCTACCTTGGCAAGGTGGTAAATACAACTAATACTATTTGAACACAAAAGAACTCACATACTTGATTCAAAACCCTGCAAAACTAAATAAAGAACAGGTACATTCACTGGAAAAACTTTCGCGTGAGTTTCCCTATTTCCAATCTATAAGACCATTATTATTAAAAGGATTAAAAGACCAGGAAAGCTTTAGATATAATCAAGAATTAAAAACAACTGCGGCTTATACCACTGATCGAAATATTTTATTTGATTTTATCACATCAGATCTTTTTAGAGAGAATAAAAATCTGGAATTCACAAAAAAGAAAAGTAAATCAGATATCCCTGTAATCGACCCAAAAGAAGTAAAAGTATTACCCAGGATGGCAATGGATGATGCCGTCCGAATGAAAATGGAAGAGGCTGAAGACGTACTTGATCCCGCCTTATTTTCAGTAAGAAACGCAGATTACACAAAGGAACAAGACACAAATATTGACCCTACTGAACCTCAAAAAGAAGACAAAACACCCGAGGAAATAACGCAAATCAACAAGCCTTTGGATTTTGATAAAAAAGAATCACATTCTTTTGCTGAATGGTTAAAATTGACTTCTTTGACACCAATTAATCAAGAAAATGATCAAAACACTAACGCTTCTATTCCTGAAACTCAAGAAGAACAGCCCTCGAAATCACTAGATCAAAAAGATAAATTTAATTTAATTGATGAATTTATAGCCAACAACCCAAAGATCAAACCTTCAGCAAAAAACACCCCTTCCCGCAATTTAGCGAAGAAAAACATGGTCCCTACAGATGAGCTAATGACCGAAACTTTGGCCAAGGTATACCTGGCTCAAAAAAACTATAAAAAAGCAATTCAAGCTTATAACATATTAATTTTGAAAAATCCCGAAAAAAGTGGTTTCTTTGCAGACCAAATTCGAGCAATAAAGAAATTACAAGAAAATAAATAACAATATATAATGACAACGTTTTCAATCTTTTTAATACTAATCGTTATCGTATCATTCTTACTGATAGTAGTAATAATGGTACAAAACCCTAAAGGAGGTGGATTATCTTCTTCTTTTGGAGGAGGTGGAACACAACAATTAGGTGGTGTAAAAAAGACGACAGACTTTTTAGACAAAAGCACCTGGACTCTTGCAACACTATTACTTGTATTGATTTTACTATCTAATGTTGGTTTAATGAACGAAGGTTCTGTTCAGGATTCAAAGGTAAATACTGATGATGTTCAGATCGAAACTCCTGTCACTCCAACTCCAGATGATGACACTCAAGAATAATATCTTTTGAAAAACAATTACAAAAATGTCGACTTGTCATAATAGTCGACATTTTTTGTTTCAATTTGTCAGTAACAGCCTGCTGGCATAATTTCTGAAATAAATAGCATCGAATATTTCATTTTAATTTTATAATAAAAACTAATCATAATGGGTGTAAATATCAAACCTCTTTCAGATCGCGTGGTTGTTGAACCACTTCCTGCTGAAACTCAAACGGCATCTGGATTATTTATTCCAGACTCTGCTCAGGAAAAACAACAAAAAGGTAAAGTTGCTGCTGTAGGTAGTGGTAAAAAAGATCATGACATGACTGTTAAAGTTGGTGACACTGTTCTTTACGGAAAATATTCTGGTACAGAACTAAAATTAGATGGGAAAGATTATTTAATCATGCGTGAGGATGATATCCTGGCCATCGTATAAAACTAATTCTAAAAACACAAATCACAAATTCTAATTATATTTCAATTTGGGATTAAAATCTTCAAAATAAATAAATATTATGGCAAAAGACATAAAATTTGACATAGAAGCACGCGACGGTATCAAACGTGGTGTAGATGCATTAGCAAATGCAGTAAAAGTAACATTAGGGCCTAAAGGACGTAACGTGATTATCAGTAAATCATTTGGTGCTCCGACAGTAACTAAAGATGGTGTTTCAGTAGCTAAAGAAGTAGAACTAGAAGACGCTCTAGAAAATATGGGAGCTCAAATGGTAAAAGAAGTAGCTTCTAAAACCAATGACCTTGCCGGTGATGGTACTACAACAGCTACAGTACTAGCTCAAGCTATCGTAAAAGAAGGACTTAAAAATGTTGCCGCAGGTGCAAATCCTATGGATCTTAAGCGTGGGATTGATAAGGCAGTAAAAGTAATTACTGATGACCTTGCTAAGCAAACAAAAGAAGTAGGAGATTCTTCTGATAAAATTAAACAAGTAGCGGCTATTTCTGCTAATAATGACGAAACTATTGGTGATCTTATTGCCAAAGCCTTTGAAAAAGTAGGTAAAGAAGGGGTAATCACTGTTGAGGAAGCAAAAGGTACAGATACACATGTAGATATCGTAGAAGGAATGCAGTTTGACAGAGGGTATCTTTCTCCATATTTTGTTACAAATAGTGAGAAAATGACTGCTGATCTAGAGAATCCATATATTTTGCTATACGACAAGAAAATCTCTGCAATGAAAGATCTACTTCCAGTTCTTGAGCCTGTTGCTCAAACGGGAAAACCACTTTTAATCATTGCCGAAGATGTAGATGGTGAAGCATTGGCAACATTAGTAGTGAATAAATTACGTGGTGCATTAAAAATAGCAGCTGTAAAAGCTCCTGGTTTTGGAGACAGACGCAAAGCAATGTTAGAAGATATTGCTATCCTTACTGGCGGAACAGTTATTTCTGAAGAGCGTGGATTTACTTTAGAGAACACCACAATAGAGCACTTAGGAACAGCAGAAAAAGTAGCTATTGACAAGGACAACACTACAGTAGTTAATGGTTCTGGTGGTGAAGATTTAATCAAAAACAGAGTAAATCAGATCAAAGCTCAGATTGAAACTACAACTTCTGACTATGACAAAGAAAAATTACAGGAGCGTTTGGCTAAGCTAGCTGGTGGTGTAGCTGTATTATATGTAGGTGCTGCTTCTGAAGTAGAAATGAAAGAAAAGAAAGACCGTGTTGATGACGCACTTCATGCTACCCGTGCAGCGGTAGAAGAAGGCATTGTTGCCGGTGGTGGTGTTGCATTAGTTAGAGCTAAATCTGTATTAGATACAGTAAAAACAGAAAATGCAGATGAAGCTACAGGGGTACAGATTGTAAACCGTGCGATAGAGTCTCCTCTAAGAACTATTGTTGAAAATGCTGGAGGTGAAGGATCTGTAGTAATCGCAAAAGTTCTTGAAGGTAAAGGTGATTTTGGATACGATGCAAAATCTGAAACTTATGTAGATATGCTTAAAGCTGGGATTATTGATCCTAAAAAAGTAACGCGTATTGCACTTGAGAACGCTGCATCTGTATCAGGGATGATTTTGACCACAGAATGTGCACTAACTGATATTAAAGAGGATGCTCCTGCCGGAGGTGGAATGCCACCAATGGGCGGAGGTATGCCAGGAATGATGTAGTCCATAGCCTGGACAAGCAAATAATTTAGCAAGTTTGCGTAAGAAAAATACGATCTTAGCTAAATACGATATGAAAAACCCATTTTGAAATTTTCAAAATGGGTTTTTATATTTTAAAAACTTACGTCTGGCAATAACATAAAACATCTTCGAATTAAACACAAAACTTCTACATAACACTGAAAAACAACTCTTTATTATCAAAAACTTATAGCTGAAATTTACAAATTTCAAGAGTCTTTTTTTGTCTATTAAGTGATATTTGGCTAATTTCAAAGAATAATCATTAAACTTAAAACCATGAAAAAAAGCATTTTAATTTTAGAAGGCGTGAAAATAATTGATAAAAAAGCGCAAAGTAAGGTAAATGGAGGAAGATCAAGATGTGGTTGCGGACCTGCTTTCACTATCCCAGGAACTTGTCTATGCCTTATCTCGGTATAATATTGATGAAATTGTGTCTGTTATATTTTACTATACACATAACAGACACAATATTTTTTTTACAAGAATATTCCCTATGAATATTGCTTCACAATATCCTCAACTAGCTTTGCTGTTCTTTTATATTTCTCTTTAGCAAATAATCGTTTTGGCGGCGCAACTCTATCCTTGCAATCCTTCAGAGAACATGATTCACATGTTACCCCTACCTTGACTTTTGGGATTTTAGCATCATTAACAAAACTTATTTTTTTCTCTAGAGCGGGAGAGATTAAAAATCCTATCCCTATACTACGATAGTAGTCTTTTCTAAATGGGTCTTTGGTTCCAGAAGTAAATACTAGATATTGTTGATCTGTATCTGCATAGTCAGAAATCTGAATATTAAATGCATAATCCAAGTCTTCTTTAGCAGTTCTTTGTAATGTTTTTATAGCCATCCAACGCCTACAATAATGCTCATTAACCTCATTGGCATGTGGTTGTTGTTGATGAGTGATATGCAACTCTTTAACAAGATTAAACTTTTCTATACCCAGCTTATGTGTAAATCTTAGAAAGAACACATTCTGCATTCCGAAATCCTTTGGTAGTATATTAGTTAAACGTTGGTAAAAAGATTCTGGAGAAGCATTATACATATTCATGATCTTATGAAAAGCTTCCTCAGAAAAACGTTTCATGCTAAAAAGTTTTTTAAGATGATCTCTTAAATGATTTCTAGGTATAACTAGTGCTCCGGCAAAATAAGACGCATAAAAATTATGCAATACTTCTTCAAAATTATCATAGCGTATCCATGAGAACGTATATGGCCTATCTGTAATTCCTAAATACTGATACCCTAATTCTTTGGCATAAATAAATGTTTTTTGAGCCTCATCTACTCGATCTGACAACAAAAGTGTTTTTGTAGTGGGTACAAAAACTGATCTTAAGTTATCGAGCTCTTCCTCTTTTGGAATACCTTTAGTATTTATTGTATATCCATATTCTTCTTTCAGAATTTCTTCTAGTTCTTCTGAAGATATTTCACCATTTAAATCTAATTGATATGAGTTTGCGCATTTCACCGCTTTATCTTCAAGATCTTTGAAAAAATTATTGTGTGCTTCTTGATAAGACCGCAAGGAAGCCAAATAAAACCCCTCACGACTCATATTATAATGCTGTGCAATCTCAATTATTGTACTAATGAATGCATTAACCTTTGATGGTGCATTGGCAATAATATCGATTAGGTCACTTTGCTGAATCCCAAATAATTCAAGCGGAATCTCATCCAGTATTCCAGACTGCAATATCTCACCTATTGGAGCCAGATTCTTATCCAATTTAAGAGACACCAAACTATCATAAGGCACATCTAATGTCTCTGCAAGTTTGATAATTTTATCTGTTTTAGGGTACTTTTTTCCCTTTTCTATTTCATTTAAATACGACTTAGAAAGCCCACACAACTTGGATAACCCAAAAAGCGACAAATCCTTTTCTGTTCGTATCTGCTTGATTTTCAAGCCAAAAATTAATCTAATATATTCTTCTGCTATTGCCATAATATCAAAAGTAATACTTTTTGCGTAATTCCCGAAAAAAGAAAAAATTCACATTTAGCGAACGTTCGCTTGTTTTATAAAAAACTTTTTTATAATATTGTTCACTCAAAACGATATAGTTATGGAAACACAGACAAATCTTAGTCAGAAAATCAGCTTCACTAAAGAAGTTAGAAATTACCATCCAGAAATCTTAACCGATGGTGCACTGACCTTTTTAGAAGCTTTGCAAGATCGTTTTAATGAAAGACGATTAACACTTTTGAAAAACCGTGAGTGTCAACAGCAGTTGTTTGATCTGGGAACGTATCCTTCATTTCCAGAAAACACAAAAGAAATTCGCAACAGCGAATGGTCCGCTGCTCCAATTCCTGAAGACCTACAAGATCGTAGAGTCGAGATTACGGGTCCTGTGGATAGAAAAATGGTCATTAACGCTCTAAACTCTGGAGCCAAAACATTCATGGCAGATTTCGAAGACAGCAATGCCCCACTTTGGGAAAACTGTTTACAAGGACAACAAAACCTAAAAGATGCCGTCAATAAAACTATTTCGTTCTATAATCCAAAAAGAGATAAAACATATCAATTAAAAGAAAGAACTGCCACATTAATTGTACGCCCAAGAGGATTACACCTTAATGAAAAACACCTTTTGATAAAGGATCAGGAAATGAGCGCTTCTTTATTTGATTTTGCATTATATCTATTTCATAATAATGAGCAATTAAAAGAAAATGGAACCGGAGCATATTATTACATACCAAAACTAGAACACTTTACAGAAGCAATCTGGTGGAATGATGTAATCGATTTCTCTGAAGAGTATTTAGGAATAGAGCAAGGGTCTGTAAAGGTTACTGTTCTTGTAGAAACCATTACGGCTAGTTTCCAACTTGATGAGATAATTTATGCTTTAAAAGATCATATTGTTGGGCTTAACTGCGGAAGATGGGATTACATCTTCAGTTATATCAAAAAATTAAGAAACCATAATGGTTTTGTCGTACCAGATCGTGCTCAGGTAACAATGACTAGCCCATTTATGGATGCATATAGCAAATTAGTAATCCAAAGATGCCACAAAAGAAACATCTTGGCAATTGGAGGAATGGCTGCTCAAATTCCAATCAAGGATAACGAAGAGAAAAATGCAGTTGCATTTGCCAAAGTAAAAGCAGATAAGGAACGTGAAGTAAAAAATGGTCACGATGGTACATGGGTTGCACATCCCGGGCTAGTACGACTAGCAATGAATGTTTTTGATGCGCACATGCCTACTTCTAACCAAATGGATGTAAAGAGAGATGATGTAGTTGTTACAGAAGCTGATCTTTTGGCAATCCCAGAGGGTACTATAACCGAAAAAGGGATCCAGGAAAACATAAATGTAGGAATTCATTATATCGCCAATTGGCTTAGCGGAAACGGTGCGGTAGCTTTATACAATCTTATGGAAGATGCCGCTACGGCAGAAATAAGTCGAACTCAATTATGGCAATGGCTAAAAAATGAAGTAACTCTTGAGGGTGAAAGAACTTTGGATCGAACATTATTTGATATCCTATTTGAGAACGAATTAAGAGTAATTAAAGAACAAGTTGGAGATCAGCTTTATGAAACTGAAAATTATCAGAATGCCATCTCAATTTTCAAAGAATTAATAATCTCTAATGAGTTTGAAGAATTCCTTACTACAAGAGCATATAAATATTTATAAAAAAAGATCTTGTTGCTAGATTAGTTACATTAACAGGTAATCTAGCAGTACAATAAGTCGAACAATTCTAATTTTTTCCGATTTTACAATTGTGCTCAAAAACGGCACCTGCTTAATGTAGGTGTCGTTTTTTCTTTGATACTATTCACATTTCCATCTAAAATCTGATATCTTATACTTGGTAGTACTTTTAAAATTATAATGCCACCACTCTGTTCTTATAGTCTTAAAACCGTACTTTTCCATGGTACTTCGTAATAATTTACGATTCTCTAGCACTTCTTTTGATAATGCAGTATAAGAATGGTGTGCTTTTTTTCCAAAATGGTCAAAATCTGTACCCATATCAACTGATCCACCACCAGATCTCACCAGAGTAATATCAACCGCTGCTCCCTTATTATGAATAGATCCTCCTTTGGGATCTGCAACATAGCCTGGGTTAGGGAAAATCTTCCACATTTTTTTCTGAACACTGTGCGGGCGGTAGCAATCAAAGAGTTTTATTCTGTAACCTTGCTTAAGTAAAGCTTTGTTTGCTTCTATAAGTGACTTTGCAACTTCTTCCCTAACAAAACACTTTGCACAGGAATACACTTTTTCCTTCAGAAAATTATCTTTGGTTGCATATTTCATATCCAATACAAAATCATCTGATAACTCCTGAATATTTACAAAATCAACGTCTTGTGTATTACTTTTTACATTGCTGTAACCAGAAAGACGTTCTATAGAATCCTTCTTTTTATATAACCTTTGCTCTACTTTTTCTCCTCTTAGTTTTAATGCTTTTGATCGCTCCAAAAGTGCCATTGTACGGCTTTCAGGAACCACCTCTGCATTAGTACAGGAAAAAAATATTGTAGAAAAAATCAATAGTAATAGTTTTTTCATAATCTCACCTTTCTTTGTTTATTCCAATTATAAATAATCAGGATTTTAAAACTAATCTTCCCTCAAAAACTATGTTTCTATACCTCCTGATATCTTTTAAAGATACTTAATATTACTTGTACTCTTCTTTTACACTTCCACAAATAAGCATTTCCTTTCCAAAATATGGATTTCTAATTTCTTCAGAATCTGATAACCAATACCCCCCTGTTCCATCAAAAGCCATAGGACAATACTGTTTAAACACCTTTCCGGATGTGATTTTTGATTTACTTGCTCTTTTTAACACCTCATTGGTCATGGTAACAAAAAAATCTCTTTGTTTCTTGATATCCTTTGTAAGAGAAATCAACTTTGATGTCGCTTTTAATTGTTTATCATCTTCAGAGTCATCAAGAATACCTTCTAGTTTCTTTGACCCTGATCTTACCGCGTCATTATTTGAATTAACCAACCCTGCTTTAACATTAAGATATGCCTCATAAATCTCTTGAACTTTTTTTTCAGAAAACACAACCTCTGACTTTGAACCTGTCTTATTAAGATCGACAATTTTGTTTTCTATATTGGATTCTAAATTTTTATCTTTTTTACAAGATATGGCGATCATTATCAATACAACTGATATTGCCATAAAAGACCTTCCTATTATCTTCAAAACATTTTAATTTTAAAATTACACTTCAAAAAAAGCAAATCTACTGTATATATAAAACAATTACTAGGAGTGTTTTTCCTTTTTAAAATATTTTTTAACAAAACTATACCACTCTAAATAGGCTTCTTTTCTAAATATTTTAGATATTTTTGCCCGAAAAATTGTTGGAATGCTATTAGAAAGTTTGAAACCCGAAGTAACGGGTATACTTAAAAATGAAGATTTATCTATCACAGAAAGGCTTCATATGGTTTGTCAACTCCTAAAGAATAATGTAGAACATTATGATTGGGTAGGTTTTTATTTCAAAAATGGCGACAAAGAGGAATTAAAACTGCGCACCTATTCGGGGATAGAAACTGACCATGAAATTATTCCGTTCGGAAAAGGAATTTGCGGTCAGGTGGCTGTTTCTAATGAAAATTTTGTAGTTCCCGATGTACAGGCTCAAGATAATTACTTGTCTTGTAGTATTAATGTGAAATCAGAGATTGTGATACCATTGTTTAAAAATGGTGAAAATATAGGGCAAATTGATATTGATTCTGATACTCCAGATCCCTTTAGTGAAAGGGATGAAAGGTTTTTAGAATTTGTGAATCTAGAAGTCGCTAAAATCCTATAATAAAGAAAACATCATATTGTTAATGTATAATGTTGATCGCTTTGCGTACGAATGGTATTTGCAGCCTGTTCTGCTGTAATATCTCTTTGTGGATCTGCAAACATCTCATAACCTACCATAAATTTCTTGACCGTTGAAGATCTTAGTAAAGGAGGGTAAAAAGACATATGCATGTGCCACTCCTCATGGGTTAATCCATCTGTTGGAGCTTGATGTATTCCTGCAGAATAAGGAAATGATGTTTTAAAGATATTATCGTACTTGGTTGTAAGTATTTTTATAATTTCGGCAAAGCTGTTTACCTCTGCTTTGGTTAACTGATCTATTCTTTCAATCTTTCTTTTAGGAATAATCATTGTTTCATATGGCCAAACGGCCCAATATGGCACCAGCGCCACAAAATCTTCATTTTCAATTAGTATTCTTTCTTTTAGTTCTAATTCCTGATTAAGATATGATCCCAATAAGGATTTTTTATTATTATCCCAATACTCCTTTTGTTGTCTTGTTTTTTTTACGATTTCTTCGGGAATAGAACGTTGCGCCCAAATTTGCCCGTGAGGATGAGGGTTACTACACCCCATTACAGCTCCTTTATTCTCAAAAATCTGCACATAATTAATATCCTTTTTATCACCTAAAGAAACGTATTCTTCTTGCCATAGCTTTATTACCATAGCAATTTCTTCAATTTCCATTACAGGTAATGTAAGTGAATGATTGGGAGAAAAACAAATTACTTTGCAAATCCCACTCTCAGATTGCGCCTTTAATAGCCCATCGGTAAAATTAACTTGAGGGATATCTTGTAATAGCGCCGAAAAATCATTTACAAAAGAAAATGGTTTCTCATAGTTTGGATTTACTCCTCCACTAGCCCTCGTGTTCCCTGGACAGAGATAACAACTTTTATCATGAGATTCTTTGGAAAACCTAGCTGGTTCTTCATTCTTTCCTTGCCATGGTCTTTTTGTTCTATGCGGTGATACCAAAACCCATTCTGCAGTGAGTATATTAAATCGTTTATGGGGGTTGTCATTAAAATCGTCCATAATTATTCTTGTATTGCGGTTCCGTGACTAGGTACTGTAGTGAAAGAGGTTAAATCGATATTGAACCTATTTTTGTATGCTTTTTTTACATTGATTACATAATCATTTATATTATCTTTATGAATCAGGTTTATAGTACACCCTCCAAAACCGCCTCCCATCATTCTTGATCCAATGATTTTGTCGTTATTTTCAGAAAAGTCTACTAAAAAATCTAATTCTTCACAGCTTACTTCATATTGATTTTGAAGCCCTCTATGTGATTGATACATTAACTCTCCAAATCTGAAAAGATCTCCTTTTTCTAATGATTCTGAAGCTTGAAGTACCCTGTTATTTTCTTCAATTACATAAGATGCTCTATCAAAAAGCTTAGTAGACAATTTATTTTTGAATTCATTCAACACACTTTTAGTAATGTCTCTTAAGGACTTAATCTCCTTATATTTTGAAGAAACAATTTTTATCACTTCTTCACATTCTTCTCTACGGGTATTATACTCGCTAGATGCTAGATTATGAGAAACATTGGTGTTTAATAATAAAATTTTATACGGTTCAAAATTAGCATCTATTAATCGGTGTGTCTGGCTTTTACAATCCAAAAGAATTACTTTTTGATCTTTACTCATAACAGAGGCAAATTGATCCATAATACCACACTTAGTCCCTACATAAAGATGTTCAGCTCTTTGTGATAGCTCTACTAATGTTATTTTAGGTAATCCAAGACCAAATAACTCATTAAGGCCAAATGCCAAGCCACATTCTAATGCTGCCGATGAACTAACACCTGCTCCTATAGGCAATTCACTTTTAATTATACAATTAAAACCTTTTACTCTATCTGTTATCTGGAGCAGCTCATTAATAACTCCAAGAATGTAATTCTCCCACTCAACGGTGCTTTGTTTTATTTCATGCAAAGAAAAATCCAACATCTTACCATAAGAAATACTATAAACTTTACATTGATCATCTGTACCATTACGTTCAAATGAAAAAACAATTTTTTTATCTATCGCAGTAGGCAAAACAAACCCATTATTATAATCTGTATGCTCTCCTATAAAATTAATTCTGCCTGGTGAAAAAATCACCAGCTCTTCATTAAAATTTTCAATAAATTCCTTATGATTTTTATTCATATCTATTTTTTCATAGCACTTCAATCAATTCTAAATCAACTGATTTAAAAACAAATATAATAAATGTAAAAAACACATTTATTATATTGAGATTATATTTTTCCTTATTTTGCACTTAAAACCAGAACTTCGTAAAAATTTCCTTACCCGATAATGGACTTATATAGTGATAAAGACAAATTTTATGTGGCCGTAGATTGCATAATTTTCGGGTTTGATAATGAAAAATTAAAATTACTAGTTTTCAATCGCAAAATCGACCCTTTTAAAGGGTCCTTATCGTTGATTGGTAGTTTTGTAAAAATTGGAGAAAGTGTCTCTGATGCTTCAATTAGAATCCTTAAAGAATTTACCGGATTAGAAAATGTCTATACAAAAGAGTTAAGAACGTATAGTTCTGTAGATCGAGATCCAGGATATCGTTGTATCTCTGTCGCTCACTACGCCTTGATTCGTGTTAATGAAACCATCAAAAAGCTTGTTGAAGAAAAAGGTGCCAAATGGTACGATATAGATAATATTCCAGAACTAATTTTGGATCATAATGAAATGACCAATGCCGCTTTAAAAAGAATTGAAGAAATTGCCCGATACAAACCAATTGGATTTGAGCTATTGCCAAAGAAATTTACAATCCCAAAATTACAAACGCTATATGAGGCAATTTATAGAAGAAAACTCGATCCTCGGAATTTTAGAAAAAAAATTCTTTCTTTTAACATAATTATCAAGTTGGAAGAAAAAGATAGAACTAGCTCTAAGAAAGGAGCATTTCTTTATAAATTTGACAATACCAAATACAAGAAATTACAAGAATCTGGGTATGATTTTGAAATATAATTCAAGATCATGCTTTTTGAAAACCTATAACAAAGTATGCAATCCCTTTTAGAGAAGATTTACGACTTACAGAATATACATACAATCTCAAAACACGAGCAAATTGTACTTGGTATAATTGAGGCAATTGATTTAGATATTCTTAAGGTAGGAGACAAACTACCTTCAATAAATGAGATGGTCGCAGAAGTTGGATATGCCAGAAAAACATTCGTAAAAGCCTATACCGAATTGAAAGAAAGAGGCCTTGTAGAATCTAAAAACCTAAAAGGCTATTATATCATAAGCAAAGAAACCAATGTTACTTTGAAAGTGGCTTTAATTCTATTTGCTTTTCATAGTTTTCAAGAAGATTTCTATAATACTTTTAGAAAAGAACTTGGAAAAAAATACCACATTGATATTTTTTTCCATCATAACAACCTCACGTTGTTTAAAACAATTATGGATAACATTTCACGTAAATATGGAATGTATGTTATCGCCCCAATACAAGAAAACAACATCATCCCAATTCTTAAAAAAATACCTTCAGATAGATTGGTCCTAGTTGATAGACATCTACAAATGCCTAAAGATTATTCCTATATAACACAAGAGTTCGAAGAAATAACCTATACTAAGCTTGTAGAATTGGCACCTCAGATCAAGAAATACAATAAATTCGTCCTTTTCTTTAAAGAAAACACAGACTTGCCACCTGAGATATTATATGCTTTCAATCGTTTTGTAAAAGAATATAATATAGATAACGAAGTAGTTGAAAATTACGAATCGGCTATCTTAAAAAAAGGAACTGTGTATTTTTCTATTAGTGATACGTACTTATGGCAAGTATTAAAAGATGCCAGAAAAATGGAATATCGCATTGGTTCAGATATTGGGATCATTGCACATGA
The DNA here is from genome assembly GCA_947500545.1 of uncultured Aquimarina sp. Lineage (GTDB taxonomy): Bacteria > Bacteroidota > Bacteroidia > Flavobacteriales > Flavobacteriaceae > Aquimarina. The sequence continues at coordinate 39,167 of CANMSO010000004.1, forward strand.
CGATAATATTGTAAAAGAAATTGCATTTGGTGGAATAACTACAATCTCTACAGATTTTGAAATCATGGCAAAAAAAGCAGCTATTTTTGTTAAGAAACGTGATATTATTCAAGAGGTTATTCCTACTTATCTAAGACGAAGAAATTCGTTGTGATCCTTTTTTTTAAAATCCGTTTGTCAAAATGAAATTTATCAAGAACCCAATCTAAACGGTTCATTTTTATTTCAACGGTGCTGAACATCTCTTCATCAAAAAATATCAGATATCATCATACGTATTTTCCTACCTTACCGAGAAAGAAGTGTTAAATAATCATAATATTTTAACATTTTTCATGTAGTATTATTTATTTTGCAAACAACTAATTGAATTTTTCTAAAAAAATTGTTTATTTTTACAAAGTAGCATAGTGTATCATAGCATATAAATGTAATAACATAATATGCTATGATTCTAAACACAAAAAATCATCAATAAACACAAATCATATGGATCAAAAAACATTCACTTTCTTTATGATGTTTTTATTCGGGCTTATCAATACAGTTTGCGCACAACAAACAGTTTCTGGTACAGTATCCGAAACTCAGGGACCACTCCCCGGGGTAAACATCTTAGTAAAAGATACTCAAAATGGTACAACCACTGATTTTGATGGTAGGTATACCTTATCAAATGTAGCAGAAAACGCTATTCTGATTTTTAGTTACCTCGGTTTTGTAACTCAAGAAGTACCCATGAACGGACAGACTGTAATAGACATTACAATGCAGGAAGACGCTGCTGCTCTAGATGAAATTATAGTGGTAGGTTTTGGTACACAATCAAAACGGGAAGTTACCGGTGCGATTTCACAGATCAAATCCGAAGATATTGCACAAATAATTGTTGCCAATCCAACTGCGGCATTACAAGGAAAACTTGCAGGAGTGCAGGTTGAAAGTGCTGGTGGTGCTCCAGGTAGTGCGACCAATGTATTTGTAAGGGGTGTTAGCTCATTAACCAATTCCTTTCCTCTATATGTAATAGATGGAACCGTTGTAGACGACATTGTTTTTCTTAACCCCAAGGACATTGTAGACTTACAGGTTTTAAAAGATGCTACTTCTGCCGCTATTTACGGATCAAGAGCCGCCAATGGAGTTATTATAATAACAACAAATCGAGGTAAGAAAAACACCTCTCCAACAGTTAATATTGATATACGCGGTGGTGTAAATACTCAAGCAAAGAAACTTGATTTATTAAATGGCCCAGAATTCATTCAATTTTTAAATCAAAGAAGAATCAACGATGGTCTAGCAGGAGATATCGCAGACCCGGGAATTGATACAGATTTTCAGGATTTAACGATTAATTCAGGAGCCATTCAGGATTATGGTTTCAATATTTCTGGAGGTAATGATGATTCTTCTTATTTCTTTTCTTCCAACTATTATAATGAAGAAGGATTATTGATTAGTGAAGATTTTCAGAGAATAAATGCTCGCTTAAACAGTCAGTTTAAAATTGGAAAATTTAAAATTCAGGAATCTTTTTCTTTTGCAGAAAACACTTTTACAAGAAATCAGGCATTTGGAAATCAAGGGCCCACCATTCCTATCTTAAACCCTTTTAATCCTAATAACGAAGGTGGTTTTGAAGCAGTAGATGGCGACATATACGGTATAGGAGGAACAAATAAATTTGCACAGGCCAATTTATTAGATGATGAAAATACCGAACGTAATCTTCTTGGAAACATAAACGTTGAGTATGAAATTATAGAAGGACTGAAAGCAAAAATAAACCTTGGGGTAGATTATAAAAATATTTACAGAAACACTTTTCTGCCTACTTTCTTTCAAAGCATTACTGATGCCACCACTAATTTAAATGAAGCAAATGATCTTACCGAAGTAAGGGCAGAAATTCTGTCTACAAACGTAGAACCAACCATTAATTACAAAAAGACATTTGGAAATCATGGAATAGATCTTCTTCTGGGTGGTGCGCGACAAGAAGTTGATTTTAACTCTCTGGCTGTTTATGCTCAGGGATTACCTAGCAACAATATTAGAAATATTGGCAATTTCACGGATCAGGTGGAAAATACTGGAGGTGGTCAGTTTCTATCTCGATTATTTTCTTATTATGCTAGGTTAAATTATAAGTTTAATGACAGATATCTATTTACAGGAATTATCCGTCGAGATGCTACTTCTAGATTTTCATCTGAAAACGATCTCAACGCAGATGTATTTCCATCATTCTCTGTTGGATGGGTAGTTAGTGAAGAAAATTTTTGGCCAGAAGATGGGTTTATAAACACATTAAAACTGCGTGGAGGGTATGGAGAACTAGGGTCTCAAAACATAGGTGATTATGTGTATCAATCCGTCCTTAATCCTACTTCTAATGTTGCTTTTGCCGATAATCCGGCTCAAGGGTTTTCTATCACCTCTTTGGTTGATGAAAGTATAAGTTTTGAGACTTCTACAACAACCAATTTTGGTGCTGATCTAGTCATGTTTAATAGAAATATAAGACTAAGTCTTGATTATTTTAGCAGAGATAATGACGATGTACTGTTAGCTGTCGATATTCCTTCAACTACTGGGTCAGGGGCCCCGGTTATTCAAAATGCAGCATCTATTAATAATAAAGGATTCGAAATAGAAGCAAGCTATTCTTATGATACAGAGAGTGAATTTAAATTTGATATTGGCTTCAATTTTGCTGCCATAACAAACGAACTAACCTCTGCCCCCAACCCTATTCTTGGGCCTATCATAAACGAAGAGCAAACCAGAGTAAACAAATACGAAGAAGGTGAGCCTCTAGGCTTTTTCTTTGGATTTGAAACAGATGGGATTTACAACAGTCAGGAGGAAATTAACAACGATCCATTCCTGGCCAATGATCCAGATAGAAGAGCCTTACTACAACCAGGAGATTTTAGACGGGTAGACACCAATGGCGATGGTAGAATTGACGAAACAGACAGAACCAATCTGGGAGACCCAACTCCCGATTTTACATATGGCATTAATTTTACTGGTAGCTATAAAAAACTTGATTTTGGCCTGTTCTTTAATGGAGTTCAAGGAAGTGAAATTTACAATGTAACCAAGTTCTTTGGAGTATTCTTTGCCGATGATAATAAATTTGGATTGGTAAGAGATGCTTACACTTCTACTAACACTAACACCAATATACCAAGAGTATCTAATTTGGATCCAGCTGGGAATCAATTGCCTTCAGATTTCTTTGTAGAAGATGGTTCATTCTTTAGATTAAAAACATTAGAAATAGGATATGATCTAACAGACATTATTGGATCTGATTGGGTAAAAAGCGGAAGAGTGTTTTTTAACATGCAGAATGTTTTTGTAATCACAGGCTATTCTGGATATGATCCCGAAATTGGTTCTACTTCTGGAGCACAAGCAGATGCAGATACCGGTTTCTTTGGCTTTAGAGATGTAACCAACCCTATTCTTGGTAGAGGTTTGGATGTAAGAGCGCAACCCAGACCAAGAACATTTATCATGGGAGTTCAGTTTTCTTTCTGATAAAAGAAAAATACATTAAAAAACACTTAAGTTATATGTTATGAAATCAAAAAGTAATTTTCTCACCATTACCATCTTAATAGGCCTAGCATTGGCTATAAATGGTTGTAATGAAGATCAATTAGAGCTTTCTAATCCAAATACGGTGGCAGAACCTGATTTTTTTCAGACTGATGCAGATTTTAGATTAGCGGTAAACGGAATGTATCACCCTATTACAGCGGTCCTCTTTTGGGGAAGAGTCATACACACCGGTGCATTACTTCGTTCTGATGCCTTTAACATTGTTCCCTTTCAACAAAACACCACCATGTCTACATTAGAAGGGCAACCGGGTATTGCAAGATGGTCATCAGATATGTTTCCTCAATTATACCAAACTATTTTTAGGGCAAATACAATCATAGAAAAATTAAATGCAGAAAATGTTCCTAATGAGACTGCGAGAAACGAGATTTTAGGGCAAGCCTACTTTATGAGGGCGTTTGCAAATTGGTATCTTGCTCAACTATGGGGTAATGTACCATTAGTTTTAAAGACACCAACTACGACAGAAGAATTCTTTCCACTTCCTTCTACTCAAGATGGTATAAATGCTGCTGTAATTGAAGATCTTACTGAAGCGGCTAATAGATTACCAGATTCTTGGCCTGATACAGAAAAAGGAAGACCAACTGCCGGCTCTGCACTAGCCTTGCGAGGTAAAACACATTTATACATGAGGAACTACCCTCTTGCAATAAATGATTTAAGAGCAGTAACAACAGATTTTAGCTATGCTTTACTACCTGCTAACCGATATGAAGAAAACTTCACCGCAGTGAATGAAAATAATGTAGAATCTGTTTTCGAACTGCAGTACTTAGGACAGGATAATTTTATTTGGGGTACAGACATCCCGGGTACCGGAACACAAGGACATTATTTAATAGATTATGCCCCGCCCGAGTTAAGTCCTGATAATGGTCATTTTATTAACCCACACATATTACAGGTATTTGAAGATAATGGCGATACTGTAAGAAGAAATGCCACAATTGCTTTCGATTACCCGGGAGCTACGGGATATGGAGGTCTTCCTTTTACAGAGGATTTTGCGGCAGATATTAATGTTGCCAATACAATTACAGATCCTATGGGTAATGTAGGAGTTCCGGCATTATTCACTAAAAAATATGCAGGGTTTGAAGAAGGTATACGAGAAGAAATACCTGTACTAGGGCAAACGATTGGAAATAACTGGAGAATCATACGGTACTCTGATGTATTACTGATGTTGGCCGAAGCTCTTAACGAAAATATGGCAACGGCAGAAGCTATTCCTTTTATTAATCAAGTTAGAGAAAGAGCTCAAATCACACCACTACCATTAACCCTTAATAAAACGCAAGTCGAACAAGCTATTATTGATGAACGCATTATGGAACTTACTGGTGAAGGACATCGCTTTTTTGACTTGGTACGCTGGGAAATTGCAGACGATGTTTTAGGTTCTGGCTCTACTATTGCAGGTGGACGCCACCCAAAATCTCTTGCAGGACCAACAGCCGTATTCACTGTTGGACAGGATGAGCTTTTATGGATTCCTGTACCTGAATTACAAGCTAATCCTAATCTAAGACCAAATCCAGGGTATTAGGTCATACTATTTAAAACTGTTTGATTGTTTGTGAATATATTTTGTTTTAGTCCATGGGTAAATCTTAGGGTTTACCCGGTACTAAAACCTCTTAACCCAAAGATTCTTGAAAAGACTACTCTATCATATTATACTAGTTATTATACTCTCTAGTTGTAAAAATAACGAAGATCATTTATTCACTTCTATAGATCCATCTGTTTCCAACATCTATTTTGAAAATACAATTATAGAAGATGATCAGATTAATGTAATTGATTTTCAATATTGCTACAATGGCGGTGGTGTTGGTATTGGAGATTTTAATAAAGATGGATTACCCGATATTGTTTTTACCGGAAATCAGGTGTCTAGTAAAATCTACCTTAATCAAGGCAATATGAAATTCAAAGATATATCTATCCCATCCAATTTTAAAACAAAAACTTGGGTTACAGGAGTGAGTATTGTTGATATAAACAGTGATGGACTTGATGATATTTATCTTAACGTAGGTGGTGCTAATTGCAAGAATAATTGCCACAATTTATTGTTTATAAACAATGGAGTTAATAAAAATGGCGTTCCAACTTTTACCGAAAAAGCAACAATTTATGGCTTAGATGATGGAAATTATAGTCAGCAAACTGTTTTTTTTGATTACGATCAAGATGGAGATCTTGATGCATATATAGTACACAACGGAGATACGAACAGAGATAGAAATATTCCGTTACCTAAAAAGTATTTTCCAAACCATCTAGCCGATTACTTACTTGAAAACAAAACTAAAAAAGACGCCGATCAAATATATTTTGTGAATGTGTCCGATAGCTTGGGAATTAATCAAAAAGGATTTGGATTGGGCATTGCCATAAATGATCTAAACGATGACCATTTACCTGACATATATATAAGTAATGATTTTATAACGAATGACCTAATTTATATAAACAAAGGCAAAGACCCCAATGGAATTCATCAAGGATTCAAGGAAATGAATAATCAAATTTTATCCAAACAAACCTATAACGCAATGGGAGTGGATATGGCAGACATCAATAACGACATATTACCTGATATACTTGTTGTAGATATGTTGCCTAATGATTATGAGCGCCAAAAAAAGATGCTTGGTCTTAATAATTATGACAAGTTTTTACTCTCTCAAAAAAATGGATATACTCCGCAATACATTCACAATACACTTCAAATTCACAATGGTTATTTTGATGATGAAATACTACCTGCATCAGAAATAGGGTATGCTGCCGGTATTGCCAGTACCGATTGGAGCTGGTCTCCACTTGTTGCCGATTATAACAATGACGGGAAAAAAGATATTTATATCACAAATGGGTATGTAAAAGATATTACAGATCTAGATTTCATCAATTATTCTGGGCAAAATAATACTTTTGGCACCCCAGAGGCCCGCAAACAAAAACTTAAGGGCTTTATTGATCAACTCCCAGGAATACATCTTCCAAATGTAATATATCAGAACAATGGAGAGGCTCTGTTTAACGATGTTTCATCTGAATGGATCAAACCGCAAAATTCTTTTTCTAATGGTTCTGCCTATGCCGATCTCGATCTTGATGGTGACTTGGACTTGATCATAAATAACATTAACCATCCTGCATTTATTCTTGAAAATCACACTTCAGAAAAAAACAAAAAATACTTAAGAATAAAACTTGAAGGAACTGTAAAAAATAAGACCGCAATTGGCTCTAAAGTAATTTTATGGGAAAATGGGACAAGCCAAATTCAGTATCAATCAGTAATTAAAGGATATCTTTCTTCAGTAGAATCAATTATTCATTTTGGTGTAAACTCGCAAAAAATCGATTCTCTAAAAATAATTTGGCCCGATGGTACAATCTCTAAAAAGAGACACATTATCGCCGATCAGGTAGTTACAATATCACATCATCAATCAGAAATAGAAAACTCCAATAAAGAATCAAAAAAAATGTTTGCAAAAAAGCATAATATTTTTGCTTACAAGCATGAAGAGAATTCTTTAAATGACTACGTTCATCAATCCTTGTTACCACACCAATTCAATGCCGCCGGTCCTTGTATAGTAGCAGCAAACATCGACAATCATATGGGTGATGAATTTTTTATTGGAGGCAGTAAAGGTAAGCCAGGGCAGCTTTTTGGCACAGATGAAACCCAAAAATACAGGGTTATTCAAGAGTTTGATGCTAAGTATGAAGACACAGCAACATTATTTGTAGATATAGATAATGATGGTGACAAAGATTTATATCTTGGAAGCGGAGGTACAGATTCTGGAAATAACCCTGATTTACTACAAGATCGTCTTTTCATAAATGATGGAAACGGAAATTACAAGGCTTCAATAGAACAACTCCTCCCTAAACTTGCAACAAATACATCATGTGTTAAAGCAAGTGATTATGATAATGATGGTGATCTTGATATTTTTATTGGAGGAGGTGTACATCCAGGTAAATACCCATTATCCACATCAAGTTATATCTTAACCAATGACAGCGGAAGACTTTCGATTAACACAAACATTACTTTTCCAGACCAAGGAATCGTAACAGATGCTATTTGGGCTGATATTAATAATTCTCAAACCAAAGAACTTATTATGGTTGGGCAATGGATGCCCATTACGATCTATGAAATCAAAAAAAATAGCGCAAAAGAGATTCCCATAAAATGGCAAAATGCTAAAGGAGAAACAATCCAAATGTCTGGCTGGTGGAAAAGCGTTACAACCGCAGATTTTGATAATGATGGAGATCAAGACATTCTCGCAGGCAATCAAGGTATAAACGGCTTTATTAAGCCTGTTTTTGACAAACCAATCTACGTATATAAGGGAGACTTTGATGATAATGGTAGTATTGACCCCATTCTTGCTCAATATTTTGAAACTATAGAAGGAATATCTCTTATGCCTATTCATACTCGTGATGATATTATGAAACAACTCGTCACTCTTAAAAAGAAATTTGGAACCTATGACAAGTTTGCCAAAGCTTCTTTCAAAGAATTATTAAACATAACTAACCTAGAAAAACAAACGTTAAGTGCCGGCATTTTTGAATCTATATATGCCGAAAATATTGGGGACAACACTTTTGTCGTTCAATACTTACCAGATGTTTGCCAAATGTCGCCTATAAATGATTTTTTGGTTGATGATTTTAATCAAGACAACTACAAAGATGTTTTGATTGTTGGGAATGATTACTCTGCCGAAGCTAACTATGGTAGACATGATGCTATAATCGGCATCTATTTAGAAGGATCAAAAAACGGCTTTACACCTATCAAAAATTCAGAAAGTGGTTTCCTGGTTCCTAATCAATCCAATCATATCATTTCGGCTAAAAACGCAAAAGGAGAAAAACTCATCATTGCAACTCAAAATAACGATAGTATTAGAGTATTTGGGATTGAGAATAAAGAAAATAGTGTTTTAGTCAACCAATGATCCTACTAAAACATATTGAACAAAACTTTGCTATATGAAGGATGTAATTGCTAATACAATAGAGATACAAGGAAAAACCGGTGAGTTTGATGTCTCTATAAATTTAAAATCTGAAAATGACGGAGTTTTGATCTATAAGGTTGATTTTACTGCAGGTACGGATTTTGATCCACATCCAATAACTTTGCGATGGAAAATACCTGCGATCAACGTAAAAGGAGTCTGGAAACCAACAACAGACTTTGCAAAAAGGATTATGGATGATTGGGAGTTAGATCATATGGAGTCTAGAATTTCAGTTGACTCACCTATAATTTCTCTTTTTGATCATAACGACATAAATGTAATCACCTTTGCATGTTCTGATGTTATTAACACTACAGAACTCAATGCCTTATATAGGGAAGAGGATAATTGTATCTACTGTCATATTTCTTTTTTTATAGAAAGACATCATAAAATTAATAACTACACCACACAAATACGTATAGATCAAAAAAATCAACACTTTTCTAAATCCATAAAAGATATTAGTTCCTGGTGGAGTGATTTTGAAAATTTAAAACCGATTAGAACTCCAGATCTTGCAAAAGTACCAGTATATTCTACCTGGTATCAATTTCATCAAAAATTAGACACAAGTGAACTTATTGAGGAGTGCAATATAGCTTCAGAATTGGGTTATGAATTAATTATTCTTGATGATGGGTGGCAAACTATTGATGAAAACAGAGGGTATGATTTCACAGGAGATTGGCAACCCGAAAGAATCCCTGAAATGAAAAACTTTGTAGCTTCCGTTCATCAAACAGGAATGAAATTAGCATTATGGTACTCTGTACCATTTTGCGGCAAAAAATCCCAGGCTTATAGAAAATTTAATGGCAAATTTCTTACCGAGAAACATCGTTGGGCACCAGTATTTGACCCTAGATATCCCGAAGTAAGAGAACACCTAATAAACCTATATGTAAACGCATTAAATAAATGGGATATCGATGGATTTAAACTTGATTTTATTGACGAATTTAAAGTATACCCAGATACAATATTAACCAAAGAAAATGGAAGAGATTTTTCATCTGTGAACCTTGCTGTTGATCGCTTAATGACAGATATCATGAAATCTCTGCTCGCCATTAATCCAGAAATAGTAATAGAATTCAGGCAGAAATACACTGGTCCGGCAATGCGTAAATACGGTAATATGTTTAGAGCATTTGACTGCCCGGGAGATTCTGTAATGAATCGTGTTCGTATTACAGATATCAAAATGCTATGCGCAGAAACAGCCGTTCATAGTGATATGTTTACTTATCATCAAGATGAGCCTTTGGAAATCAAAGCATTACAAATAGTCAACACTTTATTTGGTGTACCTCAACTTTCAATATTGCTTCAAAAAGCAACAGAAAAGGAACTATCAATGATTCGTTTCTACACTCAATATTGGAGGGCGAATTCCAGTGTTTTTTTAAATGGAACATTTGAGCCTAGCAGGCCTTTAGCAAATTATCCTATACTCAAATCTTGTTCCGAAGAATTAACAATAATTGGACTATACGATAACTATGTAATTCAGTTTGAAGAAAAATCAAATCAAATAGATATCATTAATGGACAAATTACTACTGATATTGTATTGAGTAGTACAAAAAATTATGGTTCATATCAATGTGTGATATACAACTGTGAAGGAGAAAAAATCAAAGAATATGATGTAATGATTCTAATTGGGGTAGTGCAAATAAAGGCACCTATTTGTGGATTAGTACAATTAAAAAAACTTTAATAACTAAAGTATGGGACATGAAATTAGCACTATAGATATTGGTGTAATAGCATTTTACTTTATAGCTGTTATGGCAATAGGGTTATATGTGGCCAGGGGAACAAAAACGGGAGAAGATCTATTTCTTGGCGGAAGGTCTTTTGGCTGGGGGTTGATAGGTTTGTCTCTTTTTGCTTCAAATATATCGACTTCAACAATAATTGGTCTATCGGGGGCTGCATATAGCTCTGGAATAGTCCAATCTGTGTACGAATGGATGACCGGAATTCCTCTAATTATTGCGGCACTAATATTTATTCCGCTCTACCTAAAGTCAAGAATAACTACTATACCCGAGTTCCTCGAACTTCGTTTTGATAGAAGATCTCGTACTTTCTTTTCAGCAATAACAATATTTACAAGTATAGTTGTTGATACAGCAGGAGGACTATATGCCGGTGCCATCGTATTGCAAGCATTTTTCCCAAATCTTATCATATGGCAAACCTGTTTGGTTTTGGCTGTTTTTGCAGGTTTATATACGGCTTTTGGTGGACTAAAAGCTGTTGTTTATACAGATGCTATCCAAGCAATAATTCTAATCTTTGGATGTTCAATCCTGTCTTATATGTTATTCGCAAAACTGGACTTCTCCTGGGAAAAAGTTTTAGCGGCAGCGCCAGACGGTCATTTATCCATTATCAGACCAGCAGATGATAAGTCCCTACCTTGGCCAGGCTTAATTATGGCCGTACCTATTTTGGGGTTCTGGTATTGGACAACCAATCAATATATCGTACAACGAATTCTTGGAGCCAAAGACATTCAAAACGCCAGATGGGGAGTCATTTTAGCCAGTTTTCTAAAGATTATTCCACTTTTTATCATGGTAATTCCCGGTACTATGGCAATCGGTCTTTTTCCTGGTTTAGAAAATCCGGACCAAGTATTTCCAACTACTGTAGTAAATGTATTGCCTGTAGGATTAGTAGGTTTAGTACTTGCCGGATTGATCTCGGCCATTATGTCTAGTGTAGACTCCACCTTAAATTCTGCCTCAACTTTGGTAGTTATCGATTTTATAAAAGCAAAGAAACCAGACCTTACCGAAAAGGAAATTGTAAAGTATGGTAGAATCACAACGGTTATATTAATGATTGTAGCGGCGGTCTGGGCACCGTTGATTGTTAATTTTGGTGGAATTTGGGTATACCTTCAACAAATGTTCTCAATAATTGTTCCTCCAATTGCTGTTCTCTTTTTGGTTGGTGTCTTTTATAAAAGGGGCAACGGAAATGGTGCTTTTTGGACATTGATTTTGGGTACAATAGGAGGTGCATTTTTATTTATCCTCGGTCAAATTGATATTTGGCCATTACACTACACCTATAATGTAGGAATCATGATTATAATAAGTACTATTTTATTTATTGTAATAAGTAATCTTAGTCCTGCTCCCGATCCTGAGCAAATCAAAGCGTACACCTTCAGGAAAGAACTAATGAATAATGAAAGTAAAATGATTTGGTATAAGGATTATAGATACCATATTGTAATTCTACTCGTAGTTATTGGGTTTCTTATGATAGAATTTTGGTAGTCGTTTTTAAGACAAGTCTTTTATCTGATAACTTTCTAGTTATATATCAATTGCATAAATTTGCTAATCTTATTTATTAAGGATTTCAATTGCTTAATCTAGAAAACAAAAACAATGAAAATACTAGTAACTGGTGGATTAGGATTTATAGGCTCTCATACCGTCGTAGAATTGCAAAACAAAGGCTATGAGGTTATTATAGTTGACAATTGCTCGAATTCGTCTCCAAACGTAATCAATGGCATCGTAGCAATAACTGGAAAGAAACCACTTTTTGAGCAATTTGACCTTAGAGAAAAAGATAAGGTTCAAGATTTTTTCAAACGCCATAACGATATTGAAGGTGTTATTCATTTTGCAGCATCAAAAGCTGTGGGAGAAAGTGTAGAAAACCCTTTGTTATATTATGAAAACAATTTATCTACTTTAGTATACATTTTACAACAACTTGCAGATAAAGCTTCATCTAGTTTTATTTTTAGTTCTTCTTGTACTGTATATGGACAGGCAGATGAATTACCTATTACTGAAAATGCTCCTGTAAAAGTAGCAGAATCCCCTTATGGAAACACAAAACAGATTGGCGAAGAAATTATTAGAGACACCTGTAAAGTGACTCCTAATCTGAACGCGATCGCTCTTAGATATTTTAACCCAACAGGAGCTCATCCTTCTGCTGAAATTGGTGAATTGCCCATTGGTGTACCTCAAAATCTTATCCCTTTTATTACGCAAACTGCAATCGGATTAAGAGAACAGTTATCTGTTTTTGGTGATGATTACCCAACATCAGATGGTACATGTATTAGAGATTATATTCATGTCGTGGATTTGGCGAAAGCACATGTTGTGGCTTTGCAACGATTGCTAACAAATAAAAATACTACCAATTACGAAGTATTTAATGTTGGAACCGGAACCGGAAGTACGGTTATGGAAGTAATACAATCTTTTGAAAAAGTCTCTGACCAAAAATTAAATTATAAAATAGTAGGAAGAAGAGAAGGTGATATTACCGCTGCCTATGCAGATACCACTAAGGCTAATAATGAATTAGGATGGGAAGCAAAAAGTGGCCTAGATGATTCGCTTAGCTCAGCCTGGAAATGGGAACAGAAGATTAGAAACTAGAAAGAATAGAGAGTATTCTATAAAGTAAAAAATCCTGAAGAATATTCTTCAGGATTTTTTTATAATTTAAAATCTTCTATTCCTAGTAGAATTTAGCTCTTTTATCTTCTATTTCTGCAGCTTCTTTTAGAGCTTCAAAAACTTTAGAATTAACCAAACCTGCTTGCGATTTTGATGCTTGTACTGCATAACTCAAATAAGTATCTAATCCACTTGCCGGAGTATTTTTGGTAACTTCTACAACATAGACACCATTAGTACCAACAATTGGTTTAGAAACATTTCCAACCGGAGTCGCAAAAGCAGCTCCTACAACCTTAGGTTCAGTACCTGCACCACTAATTGTTGGGGTTTTCATATTCAAAGCTGAAGCTACTCTTACCGTTTGGCCTGCATTCTTAGCAATATCATCAACGGTACTACCAGAAATCTTATTTTTTAGTAAAGCAACTTTCTTTTCTTTAAGCAAGATTGGTTTCACTGTTGGACTAGCATCTTTAGCAGTCATTGTACCCTTATTTACTTTCTCAGTTAATTGTACAACGGCATATCCTTCTGCAATATCAAATCGCTTTACAGTTCCTACTTCTGTATCTTCTTTAAATGCCCATTGTACAATAGATCTTTGACTTCCAATCCCTGGGATATTCTCGTCTAATTCTTTGATTTTATTTACAGGACGTGTAGTTAATTGATTTTCTTTTGATACTTCAGCAAAATCTTTATCCTTTGTTGCAATTTGAAATTTAGTTGTTTCAGTAAAAATAGCATTGATAGTTTTCTCGCTTGGCTCAATTTTTTGTGCTACTGTTGCTACTTGTACAGTTTTTTGCTGATTTTTTTGATCCTCTATACTAATAACATGATATCCAAACTGTGTTTCAACAACTCCTATATCCCCTGTTTTACCTTCAAAACAATAGTCATTGAAAGCAGTAGTCATAGCTCCTGGCACAAAATACCCCAAATCTCCTGCTTTATCCTTATTACTATTATCAGCAGAAAATGTTGTTGCAAGAGAAGAAAGCTTACTCTTATCTCCTTTAATAATATTAAAAATACTATCTGCAAGTGTTTTTGCTTCTTCTTTAGTACGCTTTGTATCACCAGCGGTACGAAGTCCTTCCCAAGAAACTAAAATATGGCTTGCTTTAACAGAGTCTGGCATTTGTTTTTGAGCAACTACTTTAGATATTTTAATGTACCCGTTATCCTTATAAGGGCCATACACCTCTCCTACAGCCAAGTTATAAATACTATCTGCTACAGTGCTAGGTAGATCATTTTTATATTGATAACGCTCATCAAACTTTAATGCTGAGTTTTGGTTTATAAACTCCTTTACATTGTCTACGTTTCTAAATCCTTGTACAGAATCTGAAGTCTTAGTAGCTTCTATAAACTCTACTTTATCATCTAACAATGCAGCTACCTTTACTTTGATTTCGTTTTCATCTTCTTCACTTGCTTCCTCTTTAAATACTACGTAACGTATACTACTAGAAGCATCTGCTTTATATTGCTCTGCATGTTTATCTATATACGATTGTATTTCTGCATCAGTCACAGTTACTTCTGTATCCTGTATACTTGAAAATGGAAGTTGAACATATTTTATATTAACATTATCATTTTCCATCTTGTAAGCTAGCTCACCTTCTTTTAATGTAGAACCTACACCCGCCTTAATCATGTTAAGATACGTCTCTTCTCTAGCTCCTTTGCTTATAGAAGTCTCATAATCTAACCATTGCTGATATGCTTGTGGAGAAGTTGCTTTTATATTTGCAACATATTCTTGCATTTTGGCTTTATCAAAAACTCCTGCTTCATTTTGAAAAGTAGGGTTATTAGCTAGCGATTCTGCTAATAACTGGTTTACTTGTGCTTCTCCTGCTTTAATTCCTAGTTCATCAAACTGCTCCTCAAAAACAACTTGACGCACCTCCTGGTTCCAAACATAGTTTACTGCCTGTATACTAGATCCTCCGCTACCAAAACTCCTAGAAGCTGCTTCTACTTTTCTGGCAAACTCAGTTCTATCAATATCTCTTCCATTTACCGTAGCGATCGTATTTTCTGCTTTTTGAGAAATCGCTCCTCCATTACGAATCAAATCTGCTAGTACAAAAGAAAAAAGTGCTAGTGCAATGATCACAATTAAAAAAAAGGAACGTTGTCTGATTTTATTTAAAACTGCCATGATTTATTATAATTTATTCAAAATATAGTGGGCGAAAATACCATTTTATTGTAATAATACCAATTAAAAATATCAAAGTCTTTTGAAGTTTTTTTTCTTTTCTTTTTTACTGAAGAATTGAACTGTTTTTAGCACTTTGTATTAAGCAAAACTTAGGCTTGTTTTTTGCTTTACAATCCCGTAAACAATTAAAAATTGTGCAATTGCATACGTAGTCATAATCCATATATTACTCAAAGGTAATGATTTATAAAACATATTAATAGCCAAAAGACTATCTGAAAGCATAAAAAACAAAGCACCCACAAAGACTAATAAATAACTTGTTTGTGAATCTCTATTAGATCTTAGGAAAGAAGTATTAGCCATGAGTAAGATTACGATCATATAGAGTATTACGGGAATTAACATTTCTTCAAGTTTATTATGCAACAAACTAAATAACCCAAAACCATACGCTCCAGTAAGTAGTGGAAAAATCCAATTTCCCAATTGTTTCTTTCTTTCTCTATTAAAAACAATAATATATACGATGTGAGCGAGTAAGAACGATGCTAACCCAGCAATAAAGAAATTCTGTGACTTATCTGTGAATAAAAGCAAAAAATCACCTAATAAAGAAAAAATCAATGCTAAATTCATTAATCGAAATACAGTTATAGAGATACTCTTTTTATTGATGAAAAGAAAAGCGATAAGAGAACCTACAATTGATGGTTTGGTAAAATTCCTGAGATTAGAATAAGATTCATGACTACTGCAAATAAGGTCGCACAAAACGATCATTATATATACAATAACAAAAATAAAGGTTTTTTGATTCGGTATATTATTGCTCATTATTTAGAACATAAATTAATCTTCAGGAATCACATTTAATTCTACAATCTCTATTTTAGTATTTGAAGTTTCTTCAATCTTAATTCTAAAAGTGTTGATTACAACTTCATCTCCTTGCTCTGGAATTTCTTCGGTATGGTTTACAATCATCCCGCCAAGGGTTTCATAATTTTCCCCTTCTGGAAGGTTTAATTTATAGACTTCATTAATATAATCTACTTCTATTCTTGCCGAAAAACGATAATGATTTTCTTCAATCTGCTCCTCGATAAGCTCTATTGAATCATGCTCATCTTCAATCTCCCCAAAAAGCTCTTCTACAATATCTTCTACTGTAATTATACCACTAGTCCCTCCGTATTCATCAATCACCACCGCTATGCTTTTATGTTTTTTGGTCAAAAGGTTAAGTACATCTTTAACAAACATAGTTTCAGGAACAAAAACTACAGGAAGCAATATAGATCTCAATCCTTTTGGTTTTTTAAATAGATCAAAAGAATGCACATATCCAATAATATCATCAACAGTACCGTTATATACAATTACCTTAGATAACCCTGTATCAATAAAAAGCTTACTTACTTCTTCAATAGATTGTGATTTTTCTACTGCGACTATTTCTGTCCTGGGAACCATAACTTCTCTTGATTTCACGTCTGAAAAATCAAGTGCATTCTGAAAAATCTGAATCTCACTATCTATTTCATCATGTTCTTCAACGGTTTCCATTTGTTCACTAATATAATCCCCTAGTTCTGTTTTACTGAAAGCAAGTTGAACCTCATCTCCATCGGTCTTAAAAAATCTTTTCAAAACAAAATCTGAAATCCAGATCACAAAAGATGAAATGGGTGAAAAAACAACGTAAAAAAAATATGCTGGAAATGAAAAAGCTTTTAATAATGTATTTGAATAAATTTGAAAAAATACTTTTGGAAGAAATTCTGCAGTAATTAAAATCACTCCAGTAGTAATAATAGTCTGAGTCAAAAGCCCTAACTCTACAAGAAAATAATCCAACAACCAAAAACTTGAAGGAAGAAACGAATTAAATGTACTCATCAAAACTTCGCCCATATAGAATCCATATACCACTAACGCGATATTGTTTCCCACAAGCATAGTTGCAATAAATTTGGATGGTTTCTTAGTTAAGCGAGAGAGAATATTAGAGATAAACCCTTCTTGTTTTTTTTCAATCTCTATATGAATTTTGTTTGAAGAAACATAAGCTATCTCCATTCCTGAAAAAAAAGCTGAAAGAAGAAGAGAAAATACAATAACAACAAGGTGTAATTCCATGAATTAGTCTTTGTTATTTGCTTCAAATTTTTTTCTGAAGTTTCTTTTAAAGAAAAACATGAAAATAGCAGCTACTGCAAAAAAAAGATAAAGAAAACTTCTTCCGCCTTCTTGCCCCCATTCTACATATGTTTGATATAGAAAAAAACACATGATAGCCAGATAGGCATATTCAAAAAATTTAAACGCTTTCATCATAGCAATTAATTACTCATCGATGAACATAACTCCATCATTAATTCGTGAATTCAAGATAGTAAAATCCTGATTAGCATCAAAACCATCAGCCTCGTTAATAGTACCGTCAGGTAAATAACTCTTATATGGTTGATCGGTAAATACCCAATTAATATTTTGATCCCAATATAGTTGTTTTGCTTGTAAATGTGTACTATCTGCTGTATGGATATCCACATTACCTCTCATATCTATTAAACCTGTATCCTGGTAAGATATTGCGTAATCTGATTTGATTATACTTACTTTTCCTTCCTTATCTATCACATCCAACACAATGCCTTCTGGAAACTCATGATAGCCAAAAGATTTATTGGTAAAATCCAGCACTTTTTTAGTTTTAAGCACCGCAGTAAGTCTTCCAGAATCGGTATACTTTAGGTTAACATTAAAAGCTTCTGCAATTGGAGCCTCCTCAGAAATTAGATAACCTTGGGTATTCGACACATTTGACTGGCACGAAAAAAACAATGTCACAGCAAAAGCTGTGACAAAGTTTAATAATATATGATAGTTTTTGTTTTGCATTATAGCTTTGGAACTCTAACTGTTTCTCCTATCCAACATCCTATTTTTACCGAAGTAACACCAGGATTATTGAAAATATCAGTCTTTGACGGAGCCTTTGCTTTATAATTAGCTGCAGTTTTTGAAGCTGTTGATTTTAAACTTGGATCAACTTTTCCAGCTCTTCTAGCATAATTCTCGGCTAACCAATATACTGCTCTTTTACTAAAAACATCTGTTCCACAGTTATTAGCACTACTTGCAACCATACTTGCTATTCTAAGATATGCTGTACCTAAAGATGGCTTATACTTAAGTGCTTTTCTATAGTACCCTCTTGCTTTTCCTTTGCTTCCTTGCTTTTTCAATACCTCACCTATTCTGAAGTACACTTTGGCCTTGTCACTAGCTTTAGTTTCTAATTCTGCAGATTGATTAAAATATTTCAATGCAGTGGTTGTTTTCTTATCTTTTAAAGCCAAGATTCCTAAATAGTAAGCTGATTTTGCAGAAGGTTCTGCCTTATGCAGCGCCTCAACCAACTTAAAGAATAATGGATCATCGGTACATTCTTTACCAGACATTCTTCCTGCAGCACTTTTTAACCAGTTTATATCTGATTTTTTAGCGTCAAATTGACCTGTATATAGTGGTATTAAATTAGCACAATCTGCTCTTACACCAAGCTTTTGGTTAATACCTGCTTTAACTTTACTAAAAGCTGTAAGGTTAATTCCTGCATTTTTAAGTTTCTTCTTTTCTTTTGATGACAAAGCAGTTCCCGATTCTTCCTTTTCGGTTAATTCAGAAATAGTTTTTGCCTTTGCACTCTCTTCTTCTTCTATTTTTTCTGTTATATCATCATAAAGATCAAAAACTTCTTGCAGTTCTTTTTTACCTTCATCATGTAAATCTACAAATAGAGAAAAATAAGTATACAGTTTCTTTGCGCCTTTGAAGTTGTCTTTATCTTCTGTATATGCTTTATGAAACTCTGCAAATTGCTCGTCTTTTGTACCGATCTTGTTATCAAACATAGTCTGACCAATATCAGAATGCATATCACCTAGTTTCGTTTTACCAGGAAAATACTGAAAACGTTCTTTTTGCAGTGTAATAATTTCTTTTGCGATTGCAACTTTATCCCCTGCAGTAGCCTTTTTTAGTTTAGCTTTAAGCAATTTCCCTCCAAACTGATATGTAGCAACACTATATGTTGGGCATTCTTTTCTAACTTTCCATAATGGCTCTTCAGCCGCTTGGTAATTTTTCACTTTAGCATGCTCATAGGCAATAGATGCCGTAGTAGCACAGTCTGTTGCTTGAGCACTAATATTTGTAGTACCTATAACTAAGCCAGCTGCTATTGTAAATAAAAATTTGGTATTCATAGCTGTATAATTGTATTAATTAAATTTTATTTTTCTAAACCATTTGTCATTTAAAGACAAACTTACAGATATGTTGAAAAAGTCCTCCCTTACTAGTCCAAAGTCTTTTGTTCCTCTTTGACCGTACTCAAAACCAACATTAGCATTTGAGAATAATCTTCCAACTGGTAATCCTACTCCAAAAGATATGCCAAACTCATCAATTGAAGTTTCATTAATATTTAATCCTGTTTCTTCGTAACGAAATCCAGCTCTATATACAACACGACTGAAATAACTAGTTAACGAATTATATTTTGGGATGTAAAACCCTCCTAATTTAAATTTTGAGGCCGCTTTGTACTCTACATTATCACCAACAAATAACGCATTAGCATAATCCCCAGAATCTAAATAGGTATATTCACCTCCTACAAACCATTTTTTTGGCTCTCCTATTCCCCC
Organism: uncultured Aquimarina sp.; assembly: GCA_947500545.1. Classification (GTDB taxonomy): domain Bacteria; phylum Bacteroidota; class Bacteroidia; order Flavobacteriales; family Flavobacteriaceae; genus Aquimarina. Next base: position 59,253 of record CANMSO010000004.1, read on the forward strand.
TCCTACTTTCACTTCTGCAGGAAGATCGATATCTCTTTCTTCTAAATCTGTCTCTTGTCTATCAATAACAATTTCCTGACCACTATTACCAAGTACAATAGTAGATAGTTCTATAGAACTATCTGATGTTAACCCAAATGAAGGCGTAGAAACTACTGATGCCTGTAATTCTAATTTATCAGATACCATGGTCCTATACATCAACCCCAAAGATAAACTAAATGAAGATAAATTCGAACTAGTAATTTCTCTGGTATCGAATTGCACATCTGGCCTTATTAATATGGCCTTATTCTCTATATTACCAAAGTTATAATTAAAATCCAAACCTACACTGAGATTCTTGTTAACTTTCACTCCTGCAGACAGAAACACTTTATTTAACCCCCCTGTTCCAGAAAATTGTTGTTCGCTTTCATCAGCATCTACAGAGCTAAGTTGATATCCAACAGATGTAAGTGGAATCACACCAAAACCAAAGCCAAATTTACCCGCAGGAATTCCAATGGCCAAATAATCTAAAGATGCATCATCAACTGAGGCCGACTCGTTTTGATTTTTAATGGTAGTACTACTAAACGATGTTCCTACGGAATAAGTGGTTAATTTAAGTTCCCCAAAAGAGGCTGGGTTTTGAAGATTTAAATGAACGCTATCAGCATAAACACCTATTCCTCCCATCGATCTATTTTCTACCGTTCCCTTAAACTTCTGAGCTCCTATTCCAAAAAGGGAATAGGGCGATGAAGTACTTTCCTGTGCATTTAATGTTAGGGCTACAAACGCCAACATGATTACAATAATCTTCTTTATCATCTACTATTATTAAAAGCTAAAATGTAGTTTAATCCTTCCAATAAAAAATTGGAAGTGGCAAATATGCCATTTTTTAATCTTTTAGACAAAAAATGTGCATCTCCTCCGGTTAAAATAACTGTTAAATCAGGATAAATGTTGCAATAATCTTCAATTACTCCATTTATTTCATATAAAATCCCTTGTATTACTCCAGAATGAATAGCCTCTTCTGTACTATTACCAATAAGATTTTTAGGCTCTTTTATCTCTAACAAAGGTAATTTTGCTGTAAAATCATTTAGACTACGATATCTTAATTTAATTCCTGGTGCAATTGCTCCACCTAAATATTCTTCTTTTTTATTTTTAAAATCATATGTAATACATGTTCCTGCATCAATAATCAAAACATTTTTACCAGGAAACTGACCTACTGCCGCAGCAACCAAAGCTAACCTATCTATCCCCAAAGTTTTTGGGGTTGCATATAAATTCTTAAAAGGAATTTTCACCAAATGATCAAGTACTATTGTATTAAAAAGTTCTTTAACATACGCTATAGATTTTTCATCCAAATTAGAAACTGAAGAAATTATTGCATCGCCAATCAAAGGGTAAGCTTTTTTTGTTTCACCTATAGCCATTTTAAAATCAGGCAGTTCTATACTTTTTTTATAGATAATTTTTGAATTATCGTATACCCCGATTTTTGTATACGTGTTTCCTACGTCAATAACAAGATTCATACTTTATACCCTAAGCGGCAAAAGTACAAAACGATTTTTTTAATTTTTTCTTTTGAGTATTAAAAAAAGCGTTCTATATTTGCATCCGCTTACAGCAAGGTGCCTTAGCTCAGTTGGTAGAGCAAAGGACTGAAAATCCTTGTGTCCCTGGTTCGATTCCTGGAGGCACCACCTTAAAAACCCGAACAGTTTGTTCGGGTTTTTTGTTTTTTATAAAATTGATTTTTGAGAATTATCTCCAATAGTTATTTGCCGCAGAAATTGTCTGAAAATTTAAAGCTATGACATGAGAAGCAGCAGTAAGACCTGAAGCACTATTTGCATAATCCTTTCGCAATAGTTTTAAAACCTCCATATTGGGTTGGGTAGTTTTAACCCCCATTCTAGAAAGCTTTATTGCTAATTCATACCCTTCTTGAGGACTTTCTGTAATTAGGTTTTTTAACCATATTTCTTTTTGTTCCATCTTTTTTTATTTAGTTTAATTTCTTTAAAAAATCAAAAACCTGCACTACATCAGATTCAAAATTGTAATGGCTATACTGAATATGACACTAGCGACAAGCAGATTAAAACTTATTTTGGGTTTTTGTTGAGATAAAATTGCAGCATTATAAAACATGCACATGATTGTCACTATAAATAATTGGATCATTTGAAGCATTGAATTTCCATTCATTAATATAAACATTGCAGCTACAGACCCTAAACAACTTTGCCCAATAATTGCTAGTGGTGAATACCCTATAATTCCTTTTTTATATTCTTCTAAATAATTTTGATAAATTCTCATTTGTTCTTTTTTATGAAAGCTAAAAACACTTCTAGCCTCAATTTCACTCTTTAGTTTATTCTTTGTAATCGATATTAAGGTCTATGTTTCCAAATGGACAAATATTGACTTGTGGCCATTTTTCTTGATGCATCTTTTGCTCTTTGTGCTAACTCACCTGCATAAAGCGAATCGATTGTGTTAAACCACAGTTGTAACCATTTTCCAAAATGAACCTGATCTACGGTATGGTTTAAGTTTTTATCCACATTTCTATGCGTTTCTCCTGGATTTCCCTTAAAACAAGCAACCCCAAACAATGCGGTTACCCAAAAATCTGTAAGTTTTTCCAGATGTGCCGGCCATTGTTCTTCGGATATATGACCATTAAATATTGGCCCAAGTAATTCATCTTTTCTAATTGCTTTGTAAAAGGTAGATACCAATAAAAAAACATCTTCTCTGTTCTGTATTTCTTTCATGTTTTTTCAATTTTCACCAGTTTGGGTCAGATAAATTCTGATATGTACTGGTTTATCATTCCAGTTTTTTTCCATTTTTATCTTTTTAATGTATTAAAACTGTTTAGACTAAATTTTTAACTCTATCTGTAGTGTCAAAACTCGAGATGGATAATCTAACAATGCAATCATCTACACATGTTAGATCATGTAGTACATTCTCATCTAATGCAATTAAGTCTCCTTTTTTGAGGAGTTTCTTTTCACCATTAACACCAAAGTCAATTGCCCCTTCAAATATTTCAATCACTATAGGAAAGGGAGCTTTGTGTTCTTTCATTAATTGTCCTTTTTTCATAACAATTCTAATTTCTTTAGAGGCTTTTGTTTTTAGTAAAACCGTTATAGCCGGTTTATCTTCTTTGTACATTAAGCTTTCTGTAAGGGATACTATTTTCATATCTTAATTATCGTTTATTATTTTATTGATTTTTCTGTTTCGTAAAAAGTTTGATTCCGTAAATAAAAAGGCTTACTATTTTTACTATTTCAAGCAGTACATACCATACATGCAGATTACTCTTGGATACATCTATCTCTTGAATAATTAAGCTTGCACGATGATTTAATGCAGGTAACAACCACAAGGTTTGTATCAACACAATGAATAGAGGGGTGAAAAAGGAGATTGAAGCAAAAATTTCCGCTTTTGTAGGTTTCGAAAAAAGCAGACCTAACAAAATAAAAGTAGCGCAGGTGATTTCTACTTTATTTAATGCCTTAAAAACCAATTGGCCAATTCCCAGGCCCAATTCGGTTGTAACGCCTGGAGCTTGAAACTTTAGCCAGGCTTCCATAAAACTTATGGCAGCAACGAATCCTATCCAAATAAAAGTAATAGCAATAAAAAGGTTGGTATACTTTGGTTTCATTTTTAAAACAGATTAAAAGATCTTTTTATCCTTTTTAATATTAAATTTTTATCTTTTTAATATTGTCAAATCTGCATTCATATCATCAGCAACAGATTTTAATGATGTATTTTCTAGCATATTCCTAAGGCTGTCTCTTATCTCTACGAACTTAAAATGAAGCGGACATGGCGAGTTAGCATCACATTGTTTTAGACCTAATCCACAGCCTGTATATATAGAATCCCCATCTAGTACACTAACAACTTCACTAAGTTTTGTGCTCATTTTCTCTTTTTCAATCGTAAAACCACCATATGGCCCTTTAATTGATTTTACAATATCATTTCTTGTAAGCTGTTGTAAAATTTTAGCTGTAAAGGCCTGAGGTGAATTTATTTCTTCTGAAATGGTACTTAAACTCACTTTATTATTTTGAGTAGTTTGTTGCGCTATAAAAATAACCGCTCTAAGACCATATTCACAAGACTTTGAAAACATACATAAATTATTAGAGTACAAAATTAAGTATTATTTTTATAACGGACAAAAATATCCTTTATAAAAACCAAAACCTATGATTTTAAGAAGTGGGATCTTTATCAAGACGCTTTATATAATAGGATGGGTTTAGGTTTGTTTTATCTTTAAAAACTTTAACAAAAGTGTTACTGCTCTTGTATCCCACTTCACGGGCTATAGCTTCTATGGTATAAGAACGAAATTTTATATCATCCTGTAATTTTAACATTACATGATGCACCCTTAGTTCATTCAAATATTGATTAAATGATTGCTTTTTGTATTTATTTAATGTCTTAGATAGATATGACGTATTTGTATTGATCTTTTTTGCTGTAGTATACAAATTGCATTCTTTAGAAAGAAAAAAAGATGAATCCTGAAGGTTTTCCAGTTTTTCTAAAATACTATTCACCTTTTCATCTTTAATATGTTTTTGTTTCTTGCTTTTCTGTTTAATTTCAATTCGCTTTTCTTCAAAATTTTGAGTGAGTTCTCGAAAAAGCCTTTCATTTTTTCTTGATTTCATTTTAAACATAAAGCCGCCTACAACTAAAAGCAACAATAACATAATAGCAATGCTTATAGAAATTGTAGTAATAAATTTCTTTTCATCATATTGATTTTCTAACCTTTTATTATCAGTCTTAAGGTTTGAAATATCACGATCATATATTGCATCCCTAGCCTTAAGCTGATCATTACTCATAGCATGAAGAACATTTCTATATTCTTTATTTAGTGAGATTATAAGATCTTTATCCTTCCTTTTTTCTGCAATCTGTATCGCTAGTTCGTACATTTTATCTAACTGATCTGTTTTCTGAAAGTCATTCTCTTTTACAACATTAAAATTCTTAATTAATAAATCCAATGCTTCTTGATATCTTTCTAATTCAAAGAAACATTGCGCACTATAAAATCTTGCCAAAAAAATACTGGAAAGGTTAGGGGATTCTATACTTTCTAATATCTTAATACCTTCGTTTAAATGTCCTAAAGCATTATAGTATTCCTTTTTTTGATAGAAAGTATTTCCTGTATTAATGTAGAAATTTCCTTTAATTCCATTAAGATTATGGGTGTTTGCTAAAGCTATTCCTTGTTGATTAGTAGCCAATGCCTCATCCAATCTACCTAGTTCCCTTAGGCAAAGTCCTTTAGATAAAATAACACTAACATAAATATGCGTAAACTGTTCTTTTGCTTCTTCATAGTCTTCTTTTTCCAACTTTGATAATATTGATTTAAAACTATCTAAAGCATCAGAGTATCGTTGCATCTCTGCCTTAATAAAACCAATGTTAGCTTCACAAATCAACTCTTTACTCTTGAGGTTTTTTGCTACGGCTATTTCTTCCGCTTTGATATACGACTCTAATGCGCCGCTATAGTAAGACAGCCTAAATTGAATCCCTCCGCGTAGAATATAATTATCCACCATCTCAAGAGAATCGGATATTTTAATACCTGTATTAATCGCTGCGTTAGTATGAACCAAAGCCTTTTCATATTTTGATTGGTAATAATTTATATAGCTTAGATACTTATGAGCATATTGCTGTATAGCGTAGTTTTTTTGATTTATTCCCCGTTTTAAGAAGTGAGTACAATATTCTAAACACAGGTCCTTATCAGTATTAAACGTATTAGATATCAATGATTTTACTTCTTTTACTGGTAGCTTATAAATTTTATCTACATCAATTGTTACTACAATAACATCTTTGTCCTGTGCAATAACAAGTAGATTGCACAGGAAAAAGAGAATATAAAAAAATACCGATAATACTTTCTGTGACATTTTAATTTGTACGAATTTATTCCTTAAAAGTATCTAATATTTAATTAATACTTGCTTTATCCAATTTCAAGAACAATTCTTCTCTAATAATTTCTTGTATTAGCGATATAGTATCCTAAAATTTATAAATATGACGAAACTCGAAAAAAACATATACTTCTTTGAATTACTTTTATCTCAAAGTGATTATTCAAAATGGTAACCGCTTTGATATATTATAAACTAAGTTCAATTTAAAAACACAATCTCATGTTAAAAAAAATCTCATTAGATGTCAGCGTAACGGTTTTAGACAAGAAACAAGCGTTAAAAACAATTGGAGGTGATGGAAGAACGTACTTCATCCTTAAAAGTTCTAATAACGAAGACGATCCTGCCACGAGAGGAAAAGATGGTAAAGATTATTTTGTTATATAATTTAATTATCAAAGAATCTAAAACCATATTATTTAACTTGTTAAACGGCAATTATAAATACTCCTATTGCCTTTCAGGTTTTGCAAATCATGTTTAATTCTAAAATAACTATTATGTTAAAAAACATTTTAAATTTAAAAGGGGCTCAGCAACTGAGCCAAAACGAAAAAAAAGCTATTAAAGCTGGTGATGAAATGTATGGAGAGGCTTACTACACTTGTTTAAGAACTTGCGGAGGCAGCTGCACTGCTACGGGACGTTGCTTTGAGATGATAAAATAAATGCAAAAAAAGTAGTTTTTATTTTCCGAAAACGTTAATTGTTTTTATTACAAACTGGATGTTAAAAAAATCAAACATCCAGTTTTTTACCTATCCGCAATCAATTTATAATTGGTTATTCATTACTACCTCATAAAAAAGATAAAAGCCTAATCATCTACAATATTTCAAATACTAGATCCAAAAAACAGGACAAATTATTCTTTGATAAATGTCTTAATAATCTTTTCCCCATTCTGATAAACATGACAGTAATAAATCCCAGGAGGGAATTGCGAAATATCATAAATAAATGTGTTCTTTCTTATTTTATTAAAAGATTTTACCTCTTTTCTATCAATCAATAAACCATGAATATTATAGAGTAATAATTCTTCTGCAATTATACCTTTTATCGATATTTGATTCTTAGCAGGGTTAGGGTATAATTTAACTGATTGTTGGATATCTTTTTTCTTTAGAAGTAGTGTATGCGAGATATTATTTGTTTCATTAGATTCAGATACACTATTACCAGAATCTACAACATAAAGCATATAATAATCTGTATCTGGATCTATTGTTACTTGCACATGTCTATATCCTATTTTTATTTCTGCAGTTTGCTGATGATTTAATGATGGTACTGGCCTATTAACTAAAAAAATATCCTTCTTATCTAATATAGTATCCGTAGAAATATAATGAGCAATTGTTGTTTCTGCCGCAAGGTTTTTTCCAATATTAGATACAGTACAGGTAGACTGCAATTGCCCCACTGTTATATCTTCTGTTTTTAACTCCGCTTTTGCTGAAGTTGTAATAAGATCAGGGAGGGCGCTGTTTACATTAATCCATTTAAATACTGACCCGGCTACACTATTATATCCTGAAGATACTGCGCTATCCCAAAAATATCTTGAAGTCAAATTTATAATAAGACTATTCGCATTAAATGGCAATATACAATCCGAAATAAATTCATAAGTAGATGTTCTTACTGAAGGAGGGGGAATAACAATTATAGGACTCTGAACTCCCATCAAAGGATACCCTGACTCATTATCAGCACAAGACAGTAAAGCGTCATCAAATATAGCAAAATAAGGAATTCTACTTGAATTCGGGTTATTAATAACAAACTTTAATTTCACCAAATCTGTCTCATAAAACTCATTGGGTATTGGGTTGATCAATTCTAAAAAATACGTCTCTTCATCAATAATATTAATCTTGATTTCTATTAAGTAATCATAACCTGTATCTGGAGAATTTTGTGAAATCAACAATGTTGAAAATAAAAGCATAGAAAAAAAAAGTACTCTCGTGACTATCATATCTAGTTTTTTAAAATATTTGAAAGATTAGCAGTATTCCAAAAATATCAAGGATAAAACGTTAAAACACTAACCCTTATCCTCAAATTTATAAATTTGAGGTTTAACAAAAGAGATTGGGACTGAAAAGATAAAGATTCCTGTTTTTTTATGATAACAGTATAATTACAAACATTTTCACTTCATAAGAAAGTGATTAGTTTTTGGAGGTCAAACAAGAATTTTGGTTCTAAATTGAATCTATTCAACTCCCTTTGTTTTCAACCGTTTCATCAGTAATTGCCGACCAAAATTATAATTATTTCTAATACATTATTTTAAACAATTTGGGGAATCATCGCTTAGGAATTTGTTTCTAAACACCTAAATTCACAATGTATTAACCAATAATTATTATCATGAAAAATAACAATTTTTTGATTGCGGGCATTGTATTTGCCGCATTCACCTTTTTAACTTCTTGCGAACTAGAAACAGAACAATTACCTGAGGAAACTAAATTAGATCAAACCATTGAAGTAGACGAAAAATCGAGTTTTAGACGCGAAAATGTCTACCGATATTACAGTGGGGGTTCCAAAACCATGCATACCTATAAAACACGGAATGGTAATGGGATTGCTATTGGAAGTGGAGAAGGAATATCTTTTGCTACACCTGTTACGTCAAACATCAACAGTGTTGATAGTAATGTGTACAATGTGCTCTTTTTTATGTTACACCCACAACAAAAAGATTTTGTAATAGGCTCAGGTGTTGGAGAATTCGTTGATCTGAAAGGGAAGGGTTGGAAAGATGTAACTGGTAGAGGCTATGTACTTATTCACAAAAAACCTGGTAATGGCAGAAAAAAACTATATCGTTTTTATGGTGTTAGTAATTCTGATCATTTATATACCAAAAACTATTCTGAAGGAATTAACGCCGGATACAGATACGAAGGAGTGACAGGATGGGTATATTAAATATTTTAAAAAAAAGGCACTTCTAATACAAAACAGGTAAATTTTGGGGAGGAAAGTATCTATTAATAATTGTCTTAGAGTGTCCAATTTAAAACCCGAGTAGCTTACTCGGGTTTTTTGTTTTTACACAAGTATAATACTGGTAATTATGAATAAGTTACTATTTTTGCCAGGTAAATTTTTACTATGACATATACCAAAACCCTACTTACTAGTATACTACTTGCCCTAGTTACGTATACCGGTCATTCTCAAAACTCTGAGCAAAACTCTGAAAACACAAGCAGTTCTCAGGATACAGTAGATGTAAAAGGTACTCAAAATACAATGACGCGCTGGCAAATGATCAAGCATGATGGATTATCTGTATATGGTGGTGTAAAACATGTATATACTGGTCCGTTAAGATGGAAAGGAAAAGATTGGTTGACTTTTGGTGGAGTTGTGGCTGGAAATGCCATTCTTCTTGCAGTTGATGAGTCTGCTGATGAAATTTTCAGAAAACAGGGTGATGGGGTACCTGACCTTATAAAAGAAGCTGGTTTTAGATTTGGAAAGCCGCTGTTAAATTATGGTTTAACAACTAGTGTCTATACGCTAGGGCTTATCACAAAAAATGAAAAAATTAGGCGAACCGGTGTCTTACTTATTGCTTCTGCAACCGCAGGGGGACTACTTCAAACTCTTGGAAAAACTGCTGTTGGACGTGCACGCCCTCTAGAAGAGGAAGGAAACTTAAGCTTCCGTTTTTGGTCTAGTGAAGCTGGATATCACTCATTCCCTTCTGGACATGCAATTCTAGCATTTACTACAGCACACGCATTTGCGAAGCAATTCGATAATTTATTCGTAAAGGGTGGGATTTATGCATTGGGATTGGTTACTCCTGTTTCTCGATTATGGGACGGAGCACACTGGCTAACCGATGTAACACTAGGCCTTGCTATGAGCGTATTAATCGTTGATAGTGTTGATAATTACTTAAAAAAAGATAAACGCTATGCCCACGGAAGTAAAAAGCCTAAAATTAGGTGGAACCTAAGAGTCGGAGCTGGTCAAGTAGGTGTAGTAGGCAGGTTTTAAAATCAATTCTTAATTAAATTCTTTTTCATAATACGTAGCAGCATCCTGTAATAGCAAATTCAGATATTGATTTTCTGATTTCAGGCGTATTTCATCCCAGTTCAGGTACTTTATAAGATCTTCTTCTACAATAAATCTATATTTATGTACACTGGCAATATCAAAATAAAGTCTACCTGTTCTTCTTACAAAGAAATCGGCCAAACTATTTGTCATTTCATGATGCACACTATACCATAATTCTGCTCTAATTAATCTCTCTTCAATAGATTCATTTAAGAAATAATTTACTTTATTTATAATGATATCTGTTTGTTTACCATATGTAGAAACTAAGTACCAACCATAATATGGGTCTTCGATTTTCAAATCCTTAAGCTGCTTTGAGACTTGATCCATATATATATTTACTTCTTTTACATTTTTAAGCGGTGTACTAGTAAGCTGGACTTTTTGTGTTTGTGATTTTGAAAATGTTTCTCTTCTTTTACTGCTCATCGTTTTTAGAACAGTATCGATAACACGCTGTGCCATTTTTCTATATCCTGTAAGTTTTCCTCCGGCAATAGATATTAATCCCGTTTTTGAAACAAAAATCTCATCTTTTCTAGACAATTCTGAAGGGTCCTTCCCGTCCTCATGAATCAAAGGTCTTAAACCTGCCCAATTAGATTCAATATTTTCCTGAGTGAGTTCCAAACTAGGAAACATATGATTTACAGCTTTAAGAAGATATTCTGCATCATTATTTGTAGCAACCACCCTATTAAGATTAGCACTATAGTTCGTATCTGTTGTACCAACATAGGTCGCTCTTCCTCGCGGAATCGCAAAAATCATTCTTCCATCTGGCACATCAAAATAAATTGATTGTGTAAGCGGAAATCGTTCTCTTGAAAAAACCAGATGCACTCCTTTTGTTAAATGTAAATGCTTATTATTCATAGAATGATCTTTCTCCCGTAAAAGATCTACCCATGGCCCAGCAGCGGAAACAAAGTTTCTTGATCGAATCTTAAAACTTTTCTTTGTGTTATGATCTATGCATTGTAGACTTTTAATTTTTCCTTTTTCATCATAATTAAAAGAGGTCATCTCACAATAATTAATACTATTAGCCCCAAAAGAAGCAGCTTTTTTGAGCAATTCTACCGTAAGTCTTGCATCGTCGGTCCTGTACTCTGCATAATACCCTCCTCCCGTAAGTCCTTTTTCACTAAGTAATGGTTCTTTATCTAGAGTTTCTTTTGCGCTAAGCATTTTTCGTTTATCATCTCCTTCTACATTAGCCAGAAAATCATAAACTTTTAACCCTACAGATGCCATAAACTTACCATATGTCCCTCCCTCCACCAGGGGTAGTAACATTTTTTCAGGCACAACAAGATGTGGAGCAAGTTTATGTACGGTGGCTCGCTCACTACCAGATTCCTTAACTAAACCAATTTCCATTTGTTTTAAATACCGTAATCCACCATGAATCAGTTTTGTGGATTTATTACTAGTTCCTGATGCAAAATCATTTTTCTCTACCAGGCAAACCTTTAAACCTCTTGAAGCAGCATCCAGCGCTATTCCTGCACCTGTTACTCCACCACCAATCACGACTAGGTCATACTTTTCATTTTTTGCTCTGCGAAGTTGTTCTCGACGATCAAGAATAGAGAAACGGATTGGTCCTTCCTCCTTTACAGCAAGCATGTTTTTATTTACTGTTTTGGTTCGTGCTACGGCCTGTTGCCAACCTATATACTTTCTACTGCGCTCATGTTCTGTGATTTCAGGTTTAAAAACAGTATCAATAGTTCTTATTTCAGAGATATCCTTTTTAGTCCAAACTCCTGCTTTTATTCCTGCAAGAAAAGCGGCACCCATCGCGGTTACTTCTAACATTTTTGGGCGGTCTACATCCACGTTAAGAATATCGGACTGAAATTGCATCAAGTAATTATTAGCCGATGCTCCACCATCTACCTTAAGTTCCTTCATTTGTTTACCACTATCTTCGACCATAGCTTCCAAAACGTCCCTTGTTTGAAATGCCAATGCTTCTACTGTTGCTTTTATAATCTCATCTTTACCAGAATCTAATGTAAGACCATATATTGCTCCTTTGGCTTCCATATCCCAATGTGGAGCTCCTAATCCTGCAAAAGCGGGCACAACATAAAGATCTTCTGAAGAATTTGTTGATTTGCATATTGCCTCTGTCTCTGCCGCGTTATCTATTACCTGAAGTTTATCTCGTAACCATTGTATCGAAGCTCCACCAACAAAAATACTTCCTTCTAGTGCGTACTTAATATTATCATCTGGTAAACTACAACACAACGTAGTTAATAAACCATTTTTAGAAGCATATGGCTTTTTACCTGTATTAAGTAACATAAAACAGCCAGTACCATAGGTGTTTTTTGCAATTCCTGATTTGTAACCTCCTTGCCCAAAAAGTGAAGCTTGTTGATCTCCTGCCACCCCATAAATGGGAATATCATGACCTTTATAACTAATATTACCAAAATCTGAAGAAGAATATTGCACTCCCGGAAGTACAGATTTTGGAATATCCAAAGCACTTAACAATTTTTCATCCCAATCAAGATCAATAATATTATAGAGCATGGTTCTAGATACATTAGAATGATCTGTAACGTGTTTCGCTCCTTTTGTAAATTTCCAGATAAGCCAAGTATCAATGGTTCCAAATAACACGTCTCCCTTTGAAGCTTTTTCTCGTACACCTTCTACATTATCTATGATCCACTTTAACTTTGTTCCCGAAAAGTATGAATCAATTACCAATCCGGTATTTTTGGCTACGTATTCACTCAATCCTTGGGATTTAAGGTTTTCGCAAATTTTGGTGGTTCTTTTATCTAACCAAACTATAGCATTGTATACTGGTATACCTGTATTTTTATCCCAAACTACGGTAGTCTCCCGTTGATTGGTAATTCCAACGCTGGCAATCTCCTCAATAGATATTCCTGATTTTAAAAGAACTTCATTAAAAACTTCTTCCTGGTGAGTAAAAATCTCTAATGGATCATGTTCTACCCATCCAGATTTTGGATAATGTTGCGTGAGTTCCTTCTGGGCAATTCCACAAATCTCCCCTAAATTATTAAAAAGAATTGCTCTTGTACTTGTGGTTCCCTGATCGAACGCAATGATATATTTTTTAGCCATATCCAAATATTTGTAGACATCAAATTATTGAAGTAGAATTCTTATAAAAAATCATAAAAATTCACACATAACCTAAAAAAAAGGTTGGTTATCTACAAATATCCAAAGTATTAGCACAATACAAAAGTTAATTCTCAATTAAAAAAAATGTAATCGTTTGTATTCTTATTTTTACATCATCTCAACTGAAAAATGGACATAGAATGTATTTTACGGAAGGTTTTACGTTCTTGCCGCGACGTTTTTTCTCAATTCGGAATTAATCTATTCATTATCATCAATTGGTAGAAATATTTCGGCTTTCCATTCTATTTCACTCCCACCCTGCATTGGATTATTGTAAAAAATTTCAAGTGGTTTGTTTTGTATAGAAATATTATTATTTCTGGCATATTCTAGCAATACGTACCAAGCCTCATCACTATTTCTATAATTTCCAAAGTAAGTTGCTTTTAATGCTTTATGGGATAAAATTTTATCATGGGTAATCTTTGAATTAAGAGGTAATGAATCTTTATGTTCTATAGGAAAACCAAAATCCATATAAATTAAATCATTTTCTTCGTCCCAATTTCTGATTTTAATGAATGGAAAACCATTTATACTAATATTATTTTCTGCTAATTTTGGATAGAGGTAACTATTCAGTTTCATCATTTCTTCAGCTTTACCTAATCTGCCGGTTTTTGACGAAACTGAAAGTATTTCCATTGCAGGTGTTTCAGTCTCACCGTCTACGATTACTTTAAAGCTATCTGTATAATCTCTTAGGATTTTTCTAAAATTGAGTAAATCTTCCTTTATTAACTTTACTAGCGAAGAAGTTCCTACCAATACTTGTAATCGATTTTGTATAGAATGATCTTTAGAGATAATCCCTACTTTAATTTTGGTAATTGTATCCTTTATGCTTTTAAGCTTCCAATCCAGAATAACTTCCTCTTCTTCAAATAACACTTCTTGTCTAAAATTAGCATTGTCAACAGTGGCATTTTTATTCAATGAATTATAAGATTCAAATCTTATTTTCTTCACTTGATTGTAAGCACCTTCCTGGGCTAAATTTGCTTGGAAAGTGAATTCATAATCATATTTTTTGATGAACAAATACCAGATACTAAGGCCCAAAAGTATAATCAAAACTGCGACTACTATTTTCTTCATTCCAGTATTAATTATTGGTTGTCATCTGAAGTTTATTAATGACAAAATTCCCTAGTTCGCGACCTTGGTCTAGCCCCAAATCTATTGCTGCGCGATAATGAATCCCACCATATAATCTACTTATTGCCGCTTCATTAGCGGCAAAATTAAAAGATCTAAAAGACCTAATTGGTAATCCATATTGCAATTCTGTATCATCATTAAATTCAAAATTATCTCCAAAAATATGAGTGAGAACTGTAGAGGCCGCACCGGATACTACAGAATGCCCGCTAGTATATTCTGGAAAAGGTGGGGTTTGTAAAACTGGCTCCCAGTTTTCATCGATATGCTGATTAATCAAAGTCTCTGGCCTAATCAAATTACTACGATATTTTTCGTCCCAACAACTAATAAATGCATCTGCAATGGCAATAGAAGTTTTTGTGTAAGCATATACAGTTTTTTCAAAATCTGCATTTACCTTTTTACTTGCGATCTTGCAAATTCCTATCCAATGTGCTCCCGGTGTTATTTTTTTGGTTGCAAACATGAGATGCCCTTTATGTGTAGAAACATAAGGATTACAATCCCAAAACTGAGCTATTTCAAGCTTTTCTGATGCTTCGCCTTCTTCTTTAATTTTTACTCCTACCTCATAAGTTTCTATAAGTTCCTTATAAAATGGAGATTCTTTTTCTAAAGAAAAATCAGGGTGTTTTGAGGGAGTGAATTGTGATGCAGAGTCTATAATTGATGGTCTTATTTCTCGCCAATGAGGTTCTATACCATCCATATAATCTGGAGGTGTAGGTTGCCAGCGTCCAGGATCATCTGTGTTTACTGAAAATTTTGGCATCGTACGAGTCTGTGCATAATTATCGGTAGCCAACCAATCTTTTATGTGCTTTGACACTTGTAATCCATAAGTTTTGGAGTTATTAAAACTGCTTTCATTTATCCTCGACCATGAATTATATAAACTATCTCTATACGTTTCTATCTTATCTTCAGAAAAAACCAATTCTTTTCCTACATCAAGATACGCTACTAAGGCTGCAACTTTTAAATTAATAGTTTTTGTTGTATCCAAAACAGGGATCGGAGTGAGACCATGTAATTGACCCGACAATGTCTTATAGGCATTGTTGTTTTGGCAAATTATTTCATAAGCCGCAACGTTTGGATAATTATAGATTCTACTAGCTACAGGGGGGGAGAAAATATCGTGAACCATCACCTCTGTAATTCTATCAATTGCATTATGATAATCATCTGGTGTGATTTCTATTAATTTGACCTCTTTTTCGCATGAGACAAACAAGTTTAGGGCAATAACACCGCACAAAAGTATTTTGACTCCTTTACTTCTCTTAATTAGAAAATTCATAAACTTCAGCTTTTCCGTTATTTACTGTAATAAGTAAGTATTTCTTATTAGCAAAATTAATAATATTTAATCCTTTTATCGATTTTTGTGTGAGGTTAACATTTAGTTTAGTAGCATCTAATATCACTTCATTTTTTTGAAGTATAGCGCCCGCAAAACCATCAAATCTTCCGTGATATGGTATCACTCCAAAATAGTTACCCGCCATAAATACTTCATCGATTCCATCGTTATTAAAATCATGCCTTAACATTTCTGTGATCGGAGCAACTTGAAGTTCATTCGCAAAAGGAATAAAGGTAAAATTCCCATTTTCATTTTTCAAATACCCCGATGCTAACTCATGTACTTCTAACAATTTTGCTTGATTCAGCGCTTTTTCTCCAAAAATCTCCTCTACTGTTTTACCGGCAAAATCTGAGTAAGTTGTAAATTTCTTCTTTAGATAATTCAATTGTCCTGATAAATCGTCGAGCCCCAAAGCTGTATAATATTTTCCATTCTTTGGGATCGCGATTATAGTTTCCGTCTTTTTATTATCATCAAAATCAGCATAAAAAAGCTTTAATGGAAAATCTTGAGATGCCTTTAATTTGGTATTCAAACCAAAGTTTCCTACCAAATAATCCTGATCGCCATCATCGTCGATGTCAAATTCCTGGATCGATTGCCATAATCCATTAAGTTTATCTTTTGAAATTGTACTCGTGACATCTATTAATTGCCCTTTATCATTCTTAAAAAAATGAGGAGACATCCACTCACCAATAACAATTAAATCTTTGATTGCATCACCGTCGAAATCACTCCAAACCGCATCGGTTACCATGCCAACTTTCTGAAGTTCACTATTCTGCTTTAAGTTGTATGCTCCTTTGTCATTAATTAAGAGATATGAATTAGGGATTTTCCCAAAATCATTAGATACAGCATAACCTCCCATAAATAAATCTAAATCTCCATCTTGATCAATATCATAAGATTTAATGACTGATTCGTGTTCGAAAATCTCAGGAAACGAACCTTTTATTAATCCGGAATCGGAAGAAAGATACAACCGATCAATTAATTCTTTTGATGAACCATAGAACTCACCTCCAGAGGAAGCTATTAAAAGATCATTCTTACCATCTTGATTAAGATCATCTATCAAAGCAATAACATCTTCTTTGAGCTTATCTTTATCAAAAAACTCGTTTTTTTGCTCCTCAAAACCTGTACCTGTTTGGTAAAACAATTTTGATGTTTCATTTTTTGAACTCCCAAAGAAAATATCGTCTTTTCCATCTGAATTAAGATCCCCTATAGCAGTAGCGGGTCCTTTATTTGAAATTTTATATGGAATCAGTTTCTGTCGATTAAAATCTGTGTAATTATTCTCTTTATGGATAAAATCAAACCCTGGAAGACTATCTAATTTATTAAACCACCCTTTTGCTCTAGGAAATAGTTTAGTATAATCTACAGCATCCCGTTTGTGCAACACTTTAATGGTTAAAGTCTGATTTGATTTAATATTCTCTGCTATTTGAATAGTATTATCCGGCCAGATAATTTTTAGAGAATCTATTATTTCCTCATCTCCATATCCAAAATGAAGTATCGCTTCAGAAGAAGATTGAAACCCCTTGGCAGTAAATAATTGTTTGTATTGTGATACTCCTTTATGATAGGAAATCACCTTGGTTCCAATCCCAAATTTATTGGGGTTTTTGAAATTAAACTTAAGTTTTAGATAATTCGATTTTTTATTGGTTTTATTTCTGTAAAAACTAGCCAGGTTATCTATTGTATTGGTCACTATATCAAGATCTCCATCATTATCAAAATCTGCATAAGCACTTCCTGTAGATATGTTTTTTTCGTTCGGTAACCAATTCAAAGATTTATCTTCAAAACTTATACCTCTCTTACCTTGAAAAATATAATTTTGAACTGCTCCTTCTGGCATTACATCTAATGCTTCTTGATCTACCAATTTCGTTTTGGCTAATTTATTTTTAATTTTTTCATTAGAAATATACTTAATATAGTCCAGGTCATTTGGCCGTTTGGGTATGCCGTTAGAGATAAAAACATCTGGTTCTCCATCTTGATCATAATCACCAAATAATGCAGACCAACTCCAGTCTGTAGAAGCTACATTACTCAACAATGCCGTCTCAGTAAAGTATTGCCCTTTGTGATTTATCTGAAGCATATTTCGGGCATACTGATAATGATATCCTAATCGATTGATTCGCATATTCAACATATCTACTGTTTCATCTCCGGCAGAAGCTTTTAGTACTTTCTCGTCTTCTGGAGTCATATCCAAAGTCAAAATATCCTGATACCCATCATGGTTAATATCTGCAACATCACTACCCATCGAAAAACGACTGGTATGTCCAAATTTTTTCTTTAACTGCTCACCAAAAGTTCCATTTCGGTTATTAATGTAATAGTAATCATCCTCATGAAAATCATTACTCACGTAGATATCAGTAAACCCATCATTATTAAAATCAGCGGTAGCGATCCCCAAACCATATCCGTTTGCTCCTCCAAAAATACCAGCTTCTTTACTTACATCAGTAAATCGTTCTCCATCATTACGCAGTAACTTATCACCACTCTCATTACTTCTGGTGTCGCGCAAAGAAGCTTTCCCAAAAGAATTTTGTGTATGAATAGCATGATTAAGCAAATACATGTCTAAATCCCCATCATTATCATAATCAAAGAAACTAGCCGAAGTTGAATAATTCTGAAAATCTAATCCATATTGAGACGCTTTTTCAGTAAACGTACCATCTCCATTATTTATATACAGTTCATTTTTTCCTTTAAGTCCCTGAAGCCCGACTACGGCACAGACATAGATATCCAGAAAACCGTCTCCATTTACATCTGCCATTGTAGTACCTGTATTCCAATCAGAATTTCCAGAGACACCCGCTTCAAGAGTGATATCTTCGAATTGAAAGTTTCCTTTATTAAGGTACAGTCTATTTTTTCCTTGATTTGACGTAAAAAACACATCTACCCAGCCGTCATTATTGATATCTCCAACAGCAACTCCCGCTCCGTTGTAGAAGTATAAGTAATCAAGAATATTAAGACTCTCTGTTGGAGTCAATATATTCTGAAAAGTAACATTTGTAATCTCTGAAGTCACTTTATCAAATAATTCCCCCTGCTCAATTTCTTGTTTTTTACATCCCTGCAAAAAGATCACTCCTAAGATTAGTATGATTATATTTTTGGTCATTGATATTTAATCTGTTCTTAACACTAATCTTTCAATTTAAAAATCTTTGGAGCTTTATCATTAATCCCCGTAATCAGAAATTTTTCTCCTGATTTATTTTTCACCCACTGCATTGCTCTTACCTCATCTTCTACAAAGAACCCAGAAGCTTTTTGATCCACATAATTTCCATTTTCATCACTAAGTAATACATTGCCTCGGCTTGCATCTAATCTAGAAAATTGAGGTTTAAAGCCAAAGTTATTACCTGCCAAAATAAGGTCTAAGACACCATCCTTATTCAAATCTGCTGTTTCTACATCAAAAATACAAGACAGTTGTACTTCCTTTGGAAGTTCTTCTACTTCAAAGTTTCCTTTTCCGTCATTATACACTACTAAACTTGCAAAGTTGTTCACGGTTTTCACAATGGTATTTTCCAGTACTTCAACAGAGAATAGCTGATCTATGGATTTGGTTGCATATTCTGAGAATTTAAGGTTTTGCTTTTTTAATGAATTGATCTGACCCGTAATTTCCTTTTTTAAATGTATTGGAATGTCTTTTCCATTACTTGTTTGAGTGAATATTTGTTCTACAGTACCATTATTATCAAAATCATTGACATACATTTTAACCGGATTTGTTTCACTTGCCTGGTATATCGCATTAAGTCCACGGTTCCCTAATACTAAATCAATATCCCCATCATTATCCAAATCTTTAGCCTCAACGGTATTGAACCAACCAGAAATACTATCCAAATTAGTCGAAAATGGATTTATTTCCCCTTTATCATTTTTAAATATTTTTGGAGACATCCATTCACCTACAACGATCAAATCCTTTTTATGATCACCATCAATATCCTGCCAGGTAGCATCTGTGACCATTCCAACAGTTTTTACTCCTGAAGCTTTCTCATTGGTGACATTTCTGAAATTACCTTTCCCGTCATTTTCCATCAAGTAACTCTGAGGTGAAACACCATATACACCAGAAATACCCTGACTTCCGACGAAAAAGTCAATATCCCCATCCTGATCGTAATCATATGGTGCTAGTACAGCAATATTTGTATTTGTTGGAAGAATTATATTTCCTCTTGAGAAATTCCCCTTGCCGTCATTAATATAACTTCTTACACCTGTTCTTGCTCCTTTGAAATTACCGCCAGAACCAATAATCAAATCAAGGTCTTGGTCTCCGTCTATATCGTTAAAAATAGCTGCGGTATCTTCAAAAATTTCTTCTGTTTCAAATGCAGCTGGTTTTAATTTCCCTTCCTCACTTTGTAAATAAAGTTTACCTGTTTGTTTATATGCACCACCAATAAATACATCGTCGTTACCATCACCATTAACATCCCCAACTGCCAAAGCTGGCCCCTCACGAGATTGCATCTTATAAATTAAACCTTCATAATCAAAATCTACATATGGGTCTTCTTTATGAGGTGAAATTGTATGGGTTACTGCTTCAAAAAAAGTGTTTCCAAGAGTTGATCTATGTTTGTAATCATGAATTGCATTTTTTTGATCCAATGTGATCAAAGAATTCAGTGCAACATCTCTTATAACCTGATTTTTTCCATTAGGAAATATGACTTGTAAAGAATCTACTGTTTCGGTTTTTCCCAGACCAATCGTCATTATATAATCAATAGATGACTGAAAGCCTCGTGTTGGAATTAACTCTTGTCTTTGTACCTTATCATTAAAAAAAACTTCAACAACACTACCTATACCAAAGGTGTTCTTATCCCCTCCTTTTATTTGCACTTTTAGATAATTGTTTTTCTCTTTTTCGCTATTATTTTGGTAAATAGAAACCGGCATATTAAAATTATTGACCACCAAATCGAGATCTCCATCATTATCCAAATCTCCATATGTTGATCCGTTTGAAAATGTAGGCTCCTCAAGTCCCCAATCCTTGGTTACATTAGAAAATGTAAGATCTTTGTTATTCTTAAAGGCATAATTAGGAATAGGGGTAGATGGCATCTTGTTGATTATAGAATCTACTTCTTCCTTTTTCCCTGTAAGCGTCATTTTCTGAATGATATCATTCGCAAAGAAATTCATGAAATCTTGATTTGTAAGATCATGATAAATACCATTACTTACATAAATATCACGATATCCATCATTGTCCATATCAAATAGCAATGCTCCCCAACTCCAGTCTGTTTTTGCTACACCACCATAAAAAGCGATTTCTGAAAAAGTATTGTTCCCGTTATTAAGCTGCAAGGAGTTCTGCATATATTGATTATGGAAGTCTCTACTTTTCTTTAATTTATATACATCATAACTTTCAAAAGAACTTGTCTCTTTGAGACGTTGATCTCCTTCTGGGAGCATATCGGTAACAAAAATTTCAGGATATCCATCATTATTAATATCGGCCATATCTGCACCCATAGATGATATACTCAGATGCGGCATCCAATCTTTTATTTCTTCAGAAAACGTGCCATCACCCTTATTTATGTATAGATAATCTCTTTCATAAAAATCATTGGACACATAAATATCTGGTAGCATATCTTTATTAATATCTCCTATAGTCACCCCTAATCCAAAACCGATAAGACTACCATAGATTCCTGCAGATTCGCTAACATCTGTAAAGGAGTTATTATCATTTCTAAGCAATTTATCTCCTCCTCCCTTTAAAATCTCAGGAATTTCCCAATCTTTTGCTCTAAGGTTCCGTTTATTTACATAACCAAGACTACTTACAGGAATGAAGCTATTATTTAAAAGATAAACATCCAGGTCCCCATCTCTATCATAATCAAAAAAAGCAGCATGGGTAGTAAACCCACTATCGGCCAAATTATATTCTGCAGCTTTTTCAGTAAAAGTTAAATCTCCGTTATTAATAAACAATTCATTTTTTTGGTCATCTCCCTTTACATTGCCAGCGTTACATACGTAAATATCTAATAACCCATCCGCATTAATATCTACCATAACGACTCCTGTAGACCACGAGTTTTTTCCTGTAGTTTTTGAGAATGAAGAAATATCTTCAAAAGCAAAATTTCCTTTATTGAGATATAATTTGTTTTTCTTTTGGTTAGCGGTAAGATATAAATCAGGAAGACCATCATTATTAATATCTCCAATTGCTACGCCTCCTCCATTATAGAAGTTACGATATGTAAATATATTGAAGTCCTTTTCATTATTTACCTGATTAATAAAATCAATATTGGTAGTTTTAGAAGATAATTTGGTAAATAGTGTAGTTTTATCCGTATCCTGAGTTTTCTTAGGCTGTTCTTTACGGCAAGAAATCAAGATAAGTACTATAAAACAGCTATAAATTAATTTATTCATCTTATTTTTTGATTTTTTTTATCGCTTGAAGACTATCATTATTTACTCCAAATAGCACATACTCTTCTTCGCGAATTTTGATAGCTTTTATTGATCGCACGGCTCCTTTTATACTAAATCCCGGGCTACTATGGCTTTCAAAATTTCCTTTTTTATCATTCAGTAAAACCACACCATACGATGCATCTAATCTACTTAATTGGGTGCTAATTTCATATGTATTCCCTCCTAGAATAATATCAGGGTATTCATCATCATTGATATCACTTACTAAAATATCCTGTACTGAAGAAATCTGGGCTTCCCATGGTAATTCATGAGCAATAAAACTCAGATCACCTTTGTTTTCAAAATATGTAGTACTCAATGTAAATACCTCTCTTTTTTCGGCTTGATTAATTTTTGACTTTGGAAAATAGTCGCGAAAATCTGCATCAGCAAAGGCGCTATAAGACAAATATTTTTTATTTAGTTGGGGTATTTGTTTTGCTAGTTCATCTTTTGTTGCAATAGGAGTTTCTTTTCCTTCATAAAAATAGGTTACAATAGGATCGATCTTGCCATTATCATCAAAATCTGCAAGATACAACTGAATAGGTTCTTTTTCTGAAGCTTTTAAGCGGGTATTCATCCCCCAATTACCGGCAATAATATCCAAATCCCCATCATTATCCATATCACTAACTTCTATAGAATTCCACCAGCCATTAGTGTTTTTTAATGTAGGGTTATTACTATTTACAAAGCTCCCTTTGCCATTATTAATCATTATTGTAATTGGCATATAATGGCCTGCCAAAACCAAATCTTGATATGTATCATTATTGATATCTATAAATTTAGCGTCATACACCTGACCTATCTTATCTAAGTCTGATGTTGCAGCTGAAGTCATTTCTTTAAAAGTTCCAGCTCCGTTATTTTTAAAAAGGTAATTTTTTGGAATAACATCATATCGACCAGAAACAGCATTGCTACCTATAAAAAGATCCAAATCTCCATCATTATCAATATCCGAAGTAGTAACAGTTGAAGCATTAATGATAATATCTGAAAAAGCATCTTGCTTTTTAGTAAATACCCCTCTATTATTAATAAATAATCCCGGAACACCCTGATAATCCGAATATTTTTCATTTCCTCCGTAAACAGTTAAAATATCCAAATCTCCATCATTATCTACATCAATGAAACATTGCTCAATATCTTCATACCGTTTGTCTATTTCTAAATTGGGTTGTTCACTTTTATCAAAACCGCCGTCAACTTGTTGTAAAAACAATGCTCCGGTTTTAAATCTTCCCCCAGGTATAAAAACATCTTCTAACCCATCTTTATTTACATCTACTACTGATATGTGAGGTCCTTCATTAGAAAGAGCATAAGGAGCCAGTGGCTCGATATTAAAATCTTTAGTTTCATAATCCTGATGCTTAAATTTTAAATCGATGGCATCATTTTTATATAATTCTGAAACTTTTTCTCTAGTATCGAAACCAGTAATTTCTTTTTCCCTTTCCAAATAAAGCAATTGATTAGCTTTTATATCTTTTCGAATAGACATAGAACCATCAGGCCAATGTATGTGTAGGGAGTCAATTTTAGTTTCATTCCCTAATCCAAAATGTAAGGTAGATGAAACAGAAGATAGGTATCCCCGTGTTGTAAATATCTCGGCTGTTTGAATATTCTTCTTGCTATAAGCAGATACTTTGGCTCCTATAGCATTACGATTACTTTTAGCTCCTTTTAATTTTAGCTTCAAATAATTATTGTTTTCGACCAATTTTTCTGACTGATTCTTATATATAAAAGCCTCTTCATTAATATTATTAGTTATGATATCCAGATCTCCATCATTATCCAGATCTGCGTATACAGCACCATTACTATAAGAAGGAGTATTTTCTAACCAGGTATCAGAAACATTTTCAAAAGTTAGATCTCCATTATTTTTATAGAAATAATTCTTAGTCTTTTTACTTGGTAATTCGTTGATCAAGGCCAGATCTTCTTTTTTCATGCCTTTATCTATGCGCTTTTGGATATTTTCGTTAGCAATGAAGCTTATAAAATCCATATCATTAGTTGCTCCTTTAATTCCGTTGGAAATAAAAATATCTTTATACCCATCATTGTTATAATCTGCTAAAAGGGGTGCCCAACTCCATTCTGTAGCTGCAATACCAGAAAAAAAGGCTACTTCACTAAAATTAGTATTTCCTCTATTTATCTGTAACGCATTCTGCATATATTGAGGTTGATACTCATTTTTCAGGTATTGATTATAGGTTGAGTATCCATATTCAGTTCCTGAGGATTTATAGGTTTTCAGATCTTCAGGAAGCATATCCAGGGATAAAACATCAGAAAGTCCATCATTATTAAGATCTGCAATATCAACACCCATAGAAAAGTGAGAGGTATGTTGTATATTTTTCTGATTCGTAGTAATTAGTTCTTTGAATGTTCCATTTTTTTGATTTATGTATAGGTAATCATTTTCAAAAAAATCATTTCCAATATAAATATCTGGATAGCCATCATTGTTAACATCACTTGTTGCGATTCCTAACCCATAACCTATGGCCCCTTGAAAAATACCAGCTTTTATAGAAATATCTTTATACCTGCCATTATCATTCTGATATAATCTATCTCCGGACAATGAATCTACTTGGCTTCGTTTGGACCCTTTTCCATAAGTCCGGCTAGGGTGAACAGAGTGATTTAACAAATACATATCCAAATCCCCATCTAAATCATAATCAAAAAAACTAGCCTGTGTAGAAAAACTAGAAATATCTAAATTGTAAACTGAGGCTTTTTCTTCAAAAGATGGTATACCTTTTTCATCTACTCCTTGATTAACAAATAGTTTATTTACCCCTTTTATCCCTCTATAATTAGATACTTTACAAACGTATATATCTTGCAATCCATCGCTATTAATGTCTACCACAGTGACCCCTGTAGACCAGCCTTTATTATCCTTTAATAAAGCTGATGTAGCTTCTTCAAAATGAAAATTATTTCTATTTATATAAAGCTTATTTTCATTTTGATTAGAAACAAAATACAAATCTGCCAACTCATCATTATTAAAATCTCCAACTGCTACTCCTGCGCCATTATAATAGTACAGATATCTAAGAATATTAAGTTCAGGAGTGTCTTTTAATTCGTTTACAAACGAAACTCCAGTATGATCACTTGATACTATCGTAAAGATATTTGACTCTTTTTCTTTTTTACAAGAAACACAGATCGAAAAAGTCATTATACAAAAAACTATATATCTATAGGAAGTATTCAATTTAGGTAATATTTTTCTTAAAGATAGTATAATGATTTATCAAGAGTTCAATTAATAGAGCCCTTCAAAATAGAAGGGCTCTGCTCTAACAATCTTAGCTTAATTTACTGAACTAATAACCAGGGTTTTGGCTCAAATTAGGGTTAGTAAGTAATGCTGTTGCAGGGATAGGGAATAATACTCTAAAATCGTCTGTATTAATTTTTAATGCCCAGGCATCTGCAAATTTTCCAAATCGAATTAAATCGTTACGCCTCCAGAACTCTTTATAAAGCTCTCTACCTCTTTCATCTATTAAATCTTGCTCAGTTAAAGCTCCTAAATCCTGAGCGTTACGAATATCTCTAAGTTGGTTAACCATTGATAGCGCATCACCAGTACCGGTTCCTCCTCTAAATAAAGCCTCGGCTTTCATTAAGTGTGCATCTGCATATCTAAATATGATTTGGTGTCCTGTAAATTCTCCATTTTCTGGATGATATTTTATAGTTCGAATACCGGTACGTTCGTTATTCCCAGCTAAACCAGGAAATTCTTTTTCAAAAAACAATGGGTTACCAGGTCGATCAGTAAGAGGATTTCCATTTGCATCATATTGTTGTCCAATTAAGAATCCAAAACCAATACCTAAGTTTGAACCATCTGTTGGCACAAAACCTCTGCGCTCTTCTTGTCCGCTACCAGGAACATTAGTATTTGGGTCTCCTTCAAATAAATCATAAAACTCTGCAAGGGTAGACCAACCGTTCCATCCTCCACCTGCATTTTCAGGTGCATTCTGATTGTAATGTAAACCATTCCACATTCTATTACCTACACTAGAAATAGTAAAAAATATGGTTTCAGTATCTACATCAGGCTTGAAAATATCAAAATAACCTGATTGTAAAGCATATCCATCTGCAGTAATTGCATCAACCAATTCTATAACTCTAGTCATATCTGCAGCGGCTGGATCTGTCTGCCCTAAATAAATATGTTTATTAAGATATAGTTTTGCTAAAAGAAAATTTGCTGCAGCCTTAGAAGGTCTTAAGTTTTCTTCACTAGGGCCTCGATTTAGTAAACCAGGTAAAGCAGTATTTAAATCGTCAAGAATAAAATCAAAAGCTTCAGCACGTGTCATTACCATCGGGTCGACATCAGAACCATCTCCTGGTGTTCTGAATGGTGCTACACCATACATATCCATAACCCAAAACATAGCATAAGCTCTTATGAATCTTGCACTTGCTTTTTCCTCAGCACTTGCGTTAGTTGTTCGATCATCAATTATCTGACTAGCTCTAAAAACTAATTGATTCAAGTTATTCCAGTTATTAAGTACATATGGGTGTTGCGAGTCCCAGGTATGTTCATGAAGTTTTCTCCATATCCCATTATCTCCCCAGTCTGTACCCCTAGTTGGTACTAATAATTCATCTGTGGTGACCTCGTTTAATGCATATAGATCCTGCTGATTTTCTACAATTCCTTTTAAATCACCTGTATAAAGATTATCTAAAAAAGGACCAGGTTCTTCGATTCCTGTGAATTCAGTCTCAGAATCTGCGATTGAAGAATCAGATTCCTCAATCTCAAGATCGGTACATGAAACTACAAGTAGCATCGATAACACGATCAACAAACTTGATTTAAAATGTTCTTTTTTCATAATTCTAATTTTTTAAAATGTAGCATTTAATCCAAACGTATATGTTCTTGGTCTTGGAAAGGCTGTATAATCAATTCCCGCTGTAGGGAGGTTATTCAAAAGGTTATTACTTCCTGCTGTAGGAGCAGTACTTACTTCAGGATCTAAACCACTATAATCTGTGATTACAAACAAGTTTTGACCGGCTGCGTATACTCTCATAGTCTTAAAAACTCCGTCACCTTTAAGTGGTACATTATATCCTATAGTTGCATTTTGCAATCGTAGAAAATCTCCTTTTTCTAAGAAACGAGTAGACACATCTGCAGCGTTTGTTCCTGCTTCACCATTCCCAATAACATCTGTTGTTACATTACGTCCTCCTGCAATACTACCCGCTGTAAAAAATGCATTTTGAGTATTGTTATAGATATAATGCCCATACTGTCCTGCAAAAAATACAGATGCATCAAAGTTCTTGTAATTAAAACTTGTTGAAATACCCACATTAAAATCTGGCAAAGCACTTTTTCCTACTAATACCTGTAAATCATTATTTCCGGTAATAGATTGTCCATTGGCATCAAAACCTTCAAACTCTCTCAAAAAGTACGAAAATAATGGCTCTCCTTCTGTTAAAATTTGAGCAAATGCCCCTGTAAGACCCTGACCAAATATCGTTCCTGCATTAAACTGCCCTTCAAAATCTTGTAATTCGTTTTTGTTATACGCAATATTAAATCCAAAATTCCATGTCATATCCTCTTGTTGGATGATATCATAATTGATCGAAAATTCAACCCCTTGATTGATTACACTACCATCTACATTGGTAAATGTAAAAGGTTGCGCGGCTGGCTGAGCAGACTGTACTTGTAATAAAAGATCCTGTGTATCCTTTCTGTATAAATCCAAACTACCACTAAGACGATCGTTTACAAATCCAAAATCGATACCAAAATTTAATTGAGATGTCTCTTCCCATTTCAAATCGGGATTCTCAAAAGATACATCACTTGTTCCTGGAACAACAACTTCTCCTCCATTTTCTATCCAATTAACGGGAACAACGAATCTTTCTCGACGAATAAAGTTTCCGAATCCTAATCCATCTTGATTACCAGTGATACCGTATCCTACTCTTAATTTAAGTGTTGAAAAAGCATCTGGAGCAAAATCTTCCTGATCGATTTTCCATGCAAATGCACCTGAAGGAAAATATCCATATTTATTATTTTCACCAAATCTTGAAGATCCATCAGCACGCATTGTGGCGGTGAAAATATACTTATCATTTATTGAATAATTAGCTCTTACAAAATATGATTGTAATTCGTCTGTATTATCAAAAGTATCTCCCGTGATTGTACTTGCTATCAAACCGCGCGGTGCAAGGAAAGGAACACGGCCCTCAATAGTAGGAACTATTCTATTAATAAAAGCTCCTGCAATTGTACCTCCTCCGTCTCTTATCTTGTCTGATACGATATATTGTTGATACGGTCCATCTATATTACCTTCTATAGCATCAGCAGATGCTTCTAAGCCATCTATCATCCCATCTAACCCTCTTGTAGTAAATCCAAAACCTCCAATATTTCTACCTTCTCTAGAAAAGTCCTGAAATGAGTACCCTCCTAAGATTGAAAATTTAGAGTTCTCGAATTCTTTTTCATAATTAACGGTAAATTCTAATAATCTATTGGTAACATCTATATCACTTACTGTTGCTCTACCATTACCAGGAGCTCCATTCTGTAAGCCTACTATATCGCCAGAAATTGCGCTTCCTCTTGTAGACTCAGAATCATCATATCCAAGATTAACCTTTGCAGAAAGCCCTTCTATTATTTGATACTCAACTGACCCATTAAGTAATATTCTATTTGTTTTTGTCTCACTCTGACTATTAACTAACAAACTTAAAGGATTTACAAAAGATCCTCCAGGAACAAAATTTGGGTCGGCAGGCCATGTTGGATTTGCAATATAAGCTGTTCCTAACAAATCTCCTTGAAATCCTGCATCAGCACCAATTGGTGGTGCTTCATCATTTACTCTAGAGAGTGTTCCCTGAACATTTACTTTTAATTTTTCGTCAAAGAAACGATGAGTTGCATTTATACGACCAGTAATTCTTTCTAATGAACTTTTTTCGACTACACCAAATTGTTTTCCATATCCAAAAGAAGCCCTTACATTACCATTTTTATAACTCTGAGAATACGATAAGTTTTGATTTTGAGAGGCTGCTGTTCTAGTAATAACATCCTGCCAATCTGTATCATTACCAAAGTCTTGAGCCCCTACATCACCACCAAAGGACTGAATAGCTGATAAATATTGATTTCTATCTAATAAATCAAATTCTTCAGCAGGAGTGGCAATACTTAATGTAGAAGAAAACTCAAACTCACCTTTTGTATTACCCCTACCTGATTTTGTAGTAATAATAACTACTCCATTTGCACCTCTAGAACCATAAATTGCAGTTGCTGATGCATCTTTTAAGATACTTACACTCTCAATATCACTTGGACTAATAAAATTTAACGGGTTTCTAGATGCGCTAGACCCTACACCAATATTACTACCACTCGCCCCTGTTTCGTCTCCCGCCAATGGAACTCCATCAACAACAAAAAGCGGATTATTATTTGATCTAACGGAACTTGTTCCTCGAATTCTTAAATTAACTCCGGCTCCAGGCTCCCCACTAGTCTGTGTAATCTGCACCCCTGCAGTTTTACCTTGGATCAATTGCTCTGGAGAAGCAATTACACCTTGATTAAAGTCTTCTGAACTAACAACTGCAACGGCACCCGTTGCATCTTTAACAGATTGTGTACCATAACCAATTACTACAACTGCCTCTAACTCTGCTGCGTCTTCCTGCATTGTAACATTTATTGTAGTCCGCCCATTAACATTAATTTCCTGGGCTTTAAAACCTACATAACTAAACACTAAAATTGCATCTTCTGCAACGTTATCCAGTGTATAATTTCCATCAAAATCTGAAACAGCCCCATTTGATGTTCCTCGTACAAGAACATTAACACCAGGGATTGGGCCTCCGGGGTCAGAAATCACCCCCGAAACTGTGATTTGTGCATGCAACATACTTCCTGATAAAAATACCAGCAGAAATATGAGCTTTTTAAGTATCATACTTTTCATAATATAGCGTTTGATTTAAATTTGAATTGTTTCGTTGTTTAATTACTTTTACTATAAAAAAATTGTTTTTTAAGTAACAGTGGGGCGCCCAAGTCTTTTTTACCACATTTGACTAATTCTGTAACTATAAAACCAATATTCAAAAACCAAAAGTTACAAAAAAAATAAACGCCCCAGGTGTTACACCTTTGAGGAAGTTTTATCAAAAAAACTCCTCTGCTAACAAACAAAAACTAATTTCACTTTCTACTTGATTCATAGTTTGCTTTATAATTTTAAAATTATTCCCTGATAAGCCTTAAGACTAATTGTGTCCTTAAAAATCTCTATACTACTATAGTTGTTTATTAGTACTTCTGCATCATTAATATTTTCAGAAGTACTAAATTTTTTATTGGTACTACTAAAATTTAAAATCACCATGATTTTCTCTTTTCCAAATATTTTACTATATGCATATATACTGGGATCATTAAATTCTAGTTCTTCAACACCCCCATAAACAAAAACCTCATGGTCTTTTCTAACCTTTAATAGATTTCTATAAAAATTTAGAATAGAATCTGGGTCTTTATCTTGTTTTTCTACATTAATTGTATGATAGTTTGGATTTACCTTAAGCCAAGGTTCTTTTATCGAAAAACCCCCATTTATTTCATCATTCCATTGCACAGGAGTTCTTGCATTATCACGCCCTTCTCTATTTATCATTTCTAATGCTAATTCCTTCGAATATCGTTGTGTTTCCAGATTTTCATTATAGAAATTTAAAGATTGTATATCTTTTACTTCATTTATGGAATCTAAAACTATATTAGTCATTCCGATCTCGTCACCCTGATAAATATTCAGTGTTCCATTTTGAGTGGACTGTAAGATGAACAGCATTTTTGCTGATTCTGACCAATACTTCTTATCATTTCCAAATCTAGACACCATACGGGCAAAATCATGATTACCCATTGCGTTGGCCAACCATCCTTTTTCATGTACTGCATCTCTCCATCTTTTGAAGATATTTTTCATGTTAACCAGATCAAATGGGGAAGCTTCTTCAAACTTTCCATTAACAATAGTACATTCTAAAATATCGAAATGATATAGCATATCAAGTTCCTTACGGTCATAATTAATATACAATCCTGCATTATTATGATTAATCCCTACGCCTTCTGCCAGTGAGAATGCATCGTAATGGCTGACTACTTTTTCGGTCATTTCTTTTAAGTATTCATGCAGTCTAGGTCCATTGGCATATACATCTTCTATAATCTTTCTAAAACCTACATTAGGTGCATCGGGATATCCTTCACGTTTTGATATTAACGGGATGACATCCATTCTAAATCCATCAACACCTTTATCCAACCAAAATCTCATTGCATTATAGATTTCTTCTCTAACCTTAGGGTTTTCCCAATTTAAGTCAGGTTGTTTTTTAGTAAAAAGATGTAAATAATACTCTCCAGATACTGAATCATACTCCCAGGCGCTACCACCAAAAAAAGATTTCCAGTTATTGGGAGGCCCTCCGTCTGAGGATGGCTTTCCCCAATGAAAATAGTCTCTGTACGAATTATCTTTTGATTTTTTAGCCTCTTCAAACCATCTGTGTTCATCTGAGCAATGATTGGCAACCAAATCCAATATCAATCGCATTCCCCTATCATGAGTTTTCTGAAGCAATTCGTCAAAATCTTCCATGGTCCCAAATTCTGGCATTATATCGCAATAATCACTTATATCGTAACCATTATCATCATTTGGCGAACTAAAAATTGGGCTCAACCACAATATATCTATATTAAGGCTTTGTAAATAATCTAATTTCTGTATTATCCCTCTTAAATCTCCAATTCCATCACTATTACTATCATTAAAACTTCTAGGATAAATTTGATAGACAGTTCCTTTCTTGAACCAAGTAAGACTCATGCAATTAGGTTTTAAAATTCTAAAATTTAAATAACTGTAAATATTTAATCTCCTTACTGCATTTTAAACAATGTTTATATTTAAGTAAACATTATTTATCCTAAATTAGCGTAGTCATATCATCTTGAACGTAAGTGTCTTTTTGGGGAAGGCTTTATTGTAAAGAAATATTTTAAGTAGGTAATTTATTAATTGTTCAAAATCTTTGTATGACTATTACAAATTACTAAACTATTCACATAACAGTAAAGCAATCCTTCAACTTTAAATAATGCAAACGTTTGTATTATTATATTTTTAGTGAAAATGATGTTTTAATAACAATTTTTTAACGAAATTCTAATGACTTCCAAAAAAAGAAGAGTAAAACTTGAGGATATTGCCAGAAAACTTAATATTTCTATTGCAACTGTTTCAAGAGCATTGGATGAAAACCCTAGAGTAAAACTTAGCACAAGAGAGAAGGTTATTAATGCCGCAAAAACTATGGGGTATATGCCAAATCAAATTGCAAAAAGCCTGAGTTCTGGAAAAACCAATATTATTGGTGTTATTATCCCTAGATATGATGAACCTTTTTTTATAGAGGTATGCCGGGGTATTGATAATTATGCTAGAGAACATAACTATAAAATACTTATAAGTTCTTCACGAAATTCATTTGAATTTGAAAGAGAAAATCTTATTTCTTTTGAACGTGGATTGGTAGATGGCATCATTCTTTCTCCAACTCATGAGACTGAAATGTTTGCTCATATTAAAAATATAATTAATAAAGGGATTCCTGTTGTATTATTTGATAATATCCGGGAAGAAGTTTCAGGAGCAGATCATGTTATAATAGAAGATGACAAAGCCTCTTTTGAAGCTGTTGAATTTTTAATCAAAAAAGGCAAAAAAAGAATTGCATTTATTGGGGGGATTATGGAAAAGAAAGTGTTTCAGAATCGTTACAAAGGGTATATTGATGCTATGAAAAAATATAATATGCCTATTCATGATGATCTAATTCTACATTGTAAATCACTAGATCGAGAATTTGAAGATGTAGAAATTCAAAGTTTTTTAAAAGGTGTTTCAATAATTCCAGACGCCATTTTTACATGCACCGATAATTATGGCCTACTTACTATGAAAACATTGCTTAAAATGGGTTATAATATCCCGGATGACGTTGCTGTAATTGGTTTTGGTGATTTAGGCCTTGGAGAAGTTTTTGTCCCCTCTATGACATGCATAGCGCAACCAACTTATGAAATGGGTCAAAAAGTAGCAGAACTTTTAATTAACCAATTTAACGAACCAAATGATGTTTCTCATCGTAAAAAAGTCGTAAAACTAAAGACTCAATTGGTTTTAAGAGATAGTACTTAAAAATATCGTTCTAAATTGAAGGCTATTTATATTATCTAATGCCTTTAATTAGTCGAATCTCTAACAATTAAAGAAGTTTTAACAATCTCTGTTTCACTTTTATAGTTTTCAACAAAATTATCAAGATGTGTTAGTAATATTTGAGCAGCTTTTGCCCCTAAATCTTCAGCATGCTGGGAAACCGTTGTAAGTTTTGGATAAGAATGTTTTGACAATAAACCATCTGTAAACCCAATTACCGAAATGTCCTTTGGAATCTTGTACCCTAACTTATGTGACATATTTATAGTAATTGCGGCCGCTGTTTCATCCAACCCTAAAACAGCATCTATATCGTTTTGTTCAAGAAAATCTTCTATTTCTTTTTCTACATTATTAGAATCTTTTGCCAATACATCGATTATAGAATCTTTTACTGCTAATTCTACAATAGAAACTTGATCATTTGCATGAACTACTTCTTTTGCTCCTTCTAACCTTAGTTTCGCAACACTCAATTCACTAATTGTTGTAATCACAGCAATTTTTTTACAGCCTGTATCTATAAGATATTGAACAGCATTTTTTGAAGCCACTTTATCATCAACTATAACTTTATCACAATCAACCTCATCACTTACTCTGTCAAACATCACTACAGGAACATTATCTCTTTTCAAAGCTGTAAAATGATCAAACTTATTAACCATCTGTGTTTCTTGACTTAATGCCACTATAAATCCATCTACACTACTATAATTTAACATCTCTACATATTCAATCTCTTTTTGATAAGATTCATTGGTAATACAAGTCACAATTTTGTATCCATTTTTTGAAGCTTCCTGTTCAATTCCATAAAGTGCTTTAGCAAAAAAATGATTTAGAATTTCGGGTAGTATAACTCCAATAGTTTTGGTTTTATTACTTTTTAAACTTACAGCAAGGGCATTTGGCTTATAGTTATAGAAATTTGCCAATTCATGAACTCTATTAATTGTCTTTTGACTTATCTCCGGATCGTTTTTTAGCGATTTAGAAACTGTAGATATAGATAGATTTAATTCTTTTGCAAGTTGTTTTAGTGTAACTTTTTTCCTCATGACCTCAATTTTGGCATTTCTCATTCATATAAGAAATTTCGAGTCTAAAATAAGCTTTTTTCTTAATGTAGTATTAATATCAAAAGTACTTTGTGTAGTTATTCTTATATTTTCAGCAAAAAAAATTGTATCCTAATTAACTAAGGTTTTTTATCTTACCTCACTTTTAAAAAATTAGAAACTTTTTTTTAATCAATTAAGTAACTTTTATTGTAAGTATTGATACATAATCAACGACATAAATAGTTTACGTCTGTAATCAAAAAAAAAAACAGCATGTCAAAAACATATTATGATCCAGCGGATCTGAGAAAATTCGGAAAAATTACAGAGTGGAGCGAAGAGCTAGGCACTAAGTTCTTCGATTATTATGGAAAAGTATTCGAAGAAGGAGCTTTAACCGCTAGAGAAAAATCACTAATTGCTCTTGCTGTATCTCATGTTGTGAAATGCCCATATTGCATCGATGCATATACCAAAGACGGGCTACAAAGAGGCATCACGAAAGAAGAAATGATGGAAGCTGTACATGCCGGTGCTGCTATTGAAAGTGGAGCGACTTTGGTACACGGAGTGCAAATGATGAATAAATATGAAAAACTTTCAATGTAAATGAATTGTTAGTTTTTTAACACAAAGCAATGAATCAATAAACCTTGTCTTGTTGCAAAATGCAAAAATGTTGCCCAACAAATCGTTAATAATTGAACAAAGGAAGATGTCTGAAGCCAAAACAAAACAATCTTTACATAAAAGAAACAACCAATTAGCAAACGCCAACAAACAGTTGGAAATCTTGAATAATGGTATTTTCGCAAATGGTGAATTACCAAAATTTGCCGATAAAATTGCTGAAATCGGTCATTTCCCACTTCGGCCTAACAAATTAGAAATACTACAAATTAATGTAGGATACATGTGCAATCAAGTATGCGAACATTGCCATGTAGATGCTGGTCCCGATAGAAAAGAGATAATGACCAAGGAAACCATGCTACAGTGCCTGGAAGTTATTAAGAAAACAGGAGCGCACACTTTGGACTTGACCGGCGGTGCACCTGAAATGAATCCAAATTTCAGATGGTTTGTAGAAGAAGCTAGTAAAGCCGGAATCAAAGATTTTATTGTGAGGAGTAATTTAACAATAATCAGAGCAAACAAAAAATATTATGACCTTCCTGATTTTTTCAAAAAACATAATGTGCATGTAGTCTCGTCAATGCCGCATTGGACCAGAGGGAAAACTGATAAACAACGTGGTGATGGTGTTTTTGATAAATCTATAAAGGCATTACAAGAACTTAACGACCGGGGATATGGTATACCAAATAGCGACCTGAGGTTAGATTTGGTTTATAATCCATCCGGAGCATTTTTGCCAGGGGATCAAGCGGCAATGGAAAAAGATTTCAAAAAGGCATTATTAGAAGATTTCGGAATACAGTTTCATAATCTTTTTGCTATTACCAATCTACCTATAAGTAGATTTTTGGACTATCTCATCGCTTCAGAAAACTATGAAGATTATATGTATGCACTTGTAGAGGCCTATAATCCATCTGCAGTGGCTAATGTAATGTGTACCAATACCATTTCTATAAGTTGGGATGGCTGGCTATATGACTGCGACTTCAATCAAATGTTAGATCTTAAAGTAGCGAGCAAAGTGAAACATATAAGTGAGTATAACGAAGAATTGCTTCAGAATAGAAATATCATTATTTCGCAACATTGTTATGGATGTACAGCAGGAGCAGGAAGTAGTTGCCAGGGAACTGTAGCATAATGAAGATTAAAATATTCTACATATTCTTATTTACCTTTCACTTTTGCATTGCCCAAAATTCATTAAGTGAATTGTTGGATCAATACAATAATGAAAGCATCCCTTATATTTCGGTTTCAGAATTACAAGATATTCGGGATGAGGTAATAATATTTGACGCAAGAGAAAAAAACGAATTTGATGTAAGTCATATAGAACATGCAAAATTTGTTGGATATAACCATTTCAAAATAGAATCCGTTACCCAGCAAAATATTCTAAAAGACACTACAATTGTAGTGTACTGTAGTTTAGGAGTACGTTCTGAAGACATCTCTGAAAAACTTAAAAAAGCTGGTTACACCAACGTTTATAATTTGTACGGAGGGATTTTTGAATGGAAAAACAAGAATTATGATGTTATAAACTCTGAAGGTAAAGTAACGGACCAAGTTCATGCATGTTCCAAACATTGGGCTAAATGGTTACTCAATGGAAAAAAAGTATATTCAAATTGAAAGAAAAAAATTTACTCATAATCTTTACCCGAAATCCAGAATTGGGTAAATGCAAGACACGCCTTGCTGCAACTGTAGGAGATCAAGCTGCTTTGGATGTTTATTCATTTCTATTGCAGCATACCGTTACAATAACAGCAAATCTTAAGGTCACCAAAGAAGTTCATTACTCTGTAAAAATTCGAGAAAATGACCTCTGGAACGAGAATATTTATAACAAAAAACAGCAGTTTGGTGATAATTTGGGGCAACGAATGGAAAATGCATTTAGAGAAGGGTTCAATAATGATTTTCAAAATATCATTATTATCGGAAGCGATATGTACGATTTAAACCAACAAGATTTGGAAAACGCATTTCAGGCTTTAGAATCTCATGATTATGTAATTGGACCTGCACAAGACGGAGGATATTATTTATTTGGAATGAAATCCTTAAATTCACAGGTTTTTAAAAATAAAATCTGGGGTACAGATACAGTATTAAAAGACACATTAGAAGATTTAAAAGGAAAACACATAAAATTATTAGACGAACGCAATGATGTTGATTATTATGAAGATATCAAGGACATCGAAGTTTTTCAAAAATTTATAAGCTAACAACATGATCAAATACATTAAAGAAACAACAGAGTTCCTTCAGGAAAAGGGTTTTGTAAATCCCGAGATAGGAATTATACTAGGAACAGGGTTAGGGCAATTGGTAAATGAAATCGAAATTATTAAAGAAATTAGTTATAATCATATCCCTAATTTCCCAACGGCAACCGTAGAATTTCATAAAGGAAAATTAATTTACGGAAAACTAGAAGGTAAAATTGTAATAGTAATGCAAGGGCGTTTTCATTTATACGAAGGGTATTCTCTTCAGGATGTAACTTACCCTGTTAGAATTATGAACAGTTTGGGGGTTAAAACATTATTAGTATCAAACGCATCAGGAGCTGTTAATTTAAACTTTAAAAAAGGCGAATTAATGCTTATTGATGATCATATCAATCTACAAGGAGGCTCTCCTTTGGCTTTTAAAGGTGTAGAACAAATGGGAACTCGGTTTACAGACATGAGTGCTCCTTATGATCCAAAAATTAACACCAAACTAGAGGCAATAGCCAAAGAGAAAAATATCAATCTTCATAAAGGAGTGTATGCCTCTGTAATAGGGCCACAACTTGAAACTAGAGCAGAGTATCGATATCTTAAAACCATAGGAGCGGATGCAGTAGGAATGAGTACGGTTCCCGAAGTAATTGTGGCGAATCATCTGGATCTTCCGGTTGCAGCGGTATCTGTACTTACAGATGAGTGTGACCCAAACAATCTGAAACCTATAGATATAGACGAAATTATTGCATTGGCAGGTAAAGCAGAACCTCAAATGATAACGCTTTTCAGAGAATTAATAAAAACCCTGTAATCAGGAAAATCAAACCATTTTTTAGTCCGAAAGTTCTAGTTTAACTTTACGACTAAAAGTATTTAACCCAAAATAACTTATATTTCCAATAAAAAGGAAAGTCAAAAATCAATTTATGAGCTATTTAGATACTACTCACGATGTGTATAAAGAAGCAGCATTAACACCAGATGTAGGTTTATGCTGTACTACCAATCCTATTTGGGAGCTACCTGGTCTTAAAATCCCTAGAATCATGCAAGAAATGAACTATGGTTGCGGTAGCACCGTAAATGCTAGAGATCTAACTAATAATCCTAAAGTTTTATACGTTGGTGTTGGAGGAGGAATGGAATTATTGCAGTTCTCTTATTTCTCTCGTCAAAAGAGCGGTGTAATTGGTGTCGACGTGGTAGACGAAATGCTAGAAGCTTCTCGTAAAAATTTTAAGGAAGCAGAAACTCAAAACGATTGGTTTAAAAGTGAATTTGTAGATCTTAGATACGGGGATGCTTTAAATCTTCCTGTTGAAGATAATAGTATAGATGTAGCAGCTCAAAACTGTTTATTTAATATCTTTAAGGCAGAAGACTTAAAAAAGGCAATTGAGGAAATGTATCGCGTACTAAAACCTCACGGAAGATTAGTAATGAGTGATCCTACTTGCGAACAACCCATGAATGACAATCTTCGTAACGACGAAAGACTAAGAGCACTATGTTTAAGTGGAAGTTTACCTATTGCCGAATATGTAAAAGCGTTAACTGATGTTGGATTTGGAACTATTGAAATACGAGCACGTAAACCCTATCGTATTCTTGATCCAAAAAACTATGACACAGATGAATTAATCTACATAGAATCTATCGAGGTAGCTGCGATTAAAGATCCAATGCCAGAAGACGGACCTTGTATCTTTACAGGAAAAGCAGCAATATACTTTGGCAAAGAGGATTATTTCGACGATAAAAAAGGACACGTATTACTGAAAAATCAACCTATAGCCGTTTGCGATAAAACTGCTGGCGCATTGGCTGATTTAGGCAGAGATGATATATTTATTAGCGAATCTACCTATCATTATGATGGTGGAGGATGTTGTTAAGTTAGATGGCTAACTTAGTATAGTCCGGAAGCCGATTACAAGTATTTGTTTTCGGCTTCTTTTTATTTTGTTCTATAAATACTGTAAGGTAATTTTATAAAACACGTCAAATTGTGGGCACATAATCCGTTAATTATGCATCTATGATATTGATTCTTCTTTTTATTGCTGCTTGTTTTTTAGCCTATAGTAATGGTGCAAACGATAACTTCAAAGGAGTAGCCACTCTCTTCGGAAGTGGAATAACTAACTATAAGAAAGCGATAAATTGGGCTACAATAACCACATTTTCGGGTTCTATTGCGGCTATTTTTTTAGCAGAAGAATTAGTAAAAAATTTCTCAGGAAAAGGACTAGTTCCGAATGAATTAATCACAATGCCAATTTTTGCAATTTCTATTGCTGTTGGTGCCGCAATCACAGTTTTTATAGCCACAAAAATAGGAATGCCAATATCCACGACACATAGTTTGGTTGGCGCTCTTTTTGGAGCTGGAGTAATAGCTATTGGTGCAGAGTT
This sequence comes from uncultured Aquimarina sp., assembly GCA_947500545.1. GTDB lineage: Bacteria > Bacteroidota > Bacteroidia > Flavobacteriales > Flavobacteriaceae > Aquimarina. The sequence continues at coordinate 99,459 of CANMSO010000004.1, forward strand.
TAACTTTACTAAATTAGGTAAGACTTTTTTAATGCCGCTAATCGTAAGTCCATTAATGGCAGCAATACTAAGTTTATTTACTTATATCATATTTAGATATATCAGAAAAAAACTGAAAATCACAAAAAATAGCGGAATATATATTAATGAGGAGCAAAAGACTAACCCAGAAACTATCTCAGCATATAATATGATAGCAAATGCATCTACCAAAACTACAACATCAATTAAATACACTAAAGCAGAAACATATAACGGTAAGTTATTAGGTATTACTTCTCAGAAAATACTAGATAGTGCCCATTTCTTAAGCGCTGGGGTAGTTAGTTTTGCCAGAGGACTCAATGACACTCCTAAAATAGTAGGACTATTACTAATAATCAACGCTTTGGATATCAAATGGGGGATGATCGCTGTTGCTATCACTATGGCATTGGGTGGGCTTATCAATGCAAAAAAGGTTGGAGTCATAATGAGTAAAAAAATAACCCCCATGAATTCTGGACAAGGATTTACAGCAAATATGATTACAGGTTTATTGGTAACCACTGCAAGTATTCATGGTTTACCTGTTTCTACAACACATGTGTCTGTTGGGTCCATTTTTGGAATTGGTACTGTTACCAAGAAAGCTAATCCAAAAATGATTTCGAAGATATTATTATCATGGATGCTTACACTTCCTATAGCGGCTTTAATAAGTGGGTTACTATTTAGTATCCTTCAAAATGTAGTCTAATCAGATTAAGTATATCTTACTTATATAAATTTAAAAGAGTATAAATCAGTATCTTTAGAAGACAAATTATTCTAAAGATAAAACGTCATGGATAGAAGACAATGGTTAAAATCAACTTCGATAGGCGGTGGTTTTGCGCTACTAGGTGGGCTAGAGATAGCCAATGCTTTAACCACAGAAGAAATCACAAAGTTCAACCCTAGACCACTTACAAAACTTATCAGGTTAAGTTCTAATGAAAACCCTTACGGTCCTTCTGAAAAAGTAAGAAATGCAATCACATCTGCTTTTGAACATAGTTGTAGATATCCATATGCATATGCCGATGAGCTGGCAGAAATATTAGCCAAAAAGGAAGGGGTTACAAAAGATCATATTATTATATGCGGTGGTTCTACAGAAGGACTTAAAGTCACTGGTCTTACTTTTGCATCAAACGGAGGGGAAATTATTGCGGCCAAACCTACTTTTTTAGCAATGATGACCTATGCAAAACAATGGGGAGCAGAAGTTAATTGGGTACCTGTGGGTGAAGATAAAGGATATGATATGCCTGAAATAGAAAAGCGTATTTCTTCAAAAACTAAATTGGTCTTTCTGTGCAATCCTAATAACCCTACATCTACTATACTTCCTTCAAAAAAACTTATGGATTTTTGCGATACGATTAGCAATAAAACTATTTTGTTTAGTGATGAAGCCTATTATGATTATATCCAGGACCCCAATTATCCTTCAATGATAGAACTAGTCAAAAAAGATAAGAACGTAATTGTTTCCAGAACTTTTTCAAAAGTATATGGCATGGCAGGTTTACGTATTGGTTACTTAATCGCAAAACCGTCTTTAGCAGAAAAACTGCGAAAAAATATGGTGGCTTATAGTAATGTATTAGCGATTGCGGGAGCTAAAGAAGCACTTAAAGATAAAGAATTCTACACATTTAGTTTACAAAAAACGCGTGAAGCGAAGGGCCTAATATATAAAACTCTAGATACCTTAGAATTACCCTACGTAAAATCAAATACGAACTTTATTTTCTTTAAATCCGGGAAAGAAATACGAACATTGCATAAAGAAATGATGAATAAAGGTATCCTAATAGGGAGACCATTTCCTCCTTTTTTTGATTGGTGCAGAATTAGTACAGGAACCATAGAAGAAGTTACTCTTTTCACAAAAGCATTAACAAGTCTATATAATTAAAACGAAAAAAAGGGGGTATTCTATTTGGTTTTAAAGAGTATGACATATTCTTAAAAGAGAAATAACCCCCTAATATTGAGTAACTACACATTACTCCAACTTAAACTAATATTGCTTTCATCTTAAACATTCTAAAGCAATCTTTATATCTGTAGTATTTATATTTCGAGGAAACAAATAATTACATATCATATTTAGAAATTACAGAATACGCAATCATTTTGCCGCTTTTATTATAGTTTTCAGCCTTAATCGTTCCAATACCTTTTGCCATCCATTGGGTGACTCCAAGTTCAATTGAAATGATAGTTTTCATTTTCATCTTATATGTAATCTTATAACAATCAAAAGTTCCAGCAGGAGTTGTTATTTTTTCTTTACCAACCACTTTTCTGTCTACTATGTCCATTTTTAAATTAAGAGGAAAACCTTGATCTCCTTTTACTTCAATATGACCATCTTTTAGCCTCATTCCCGTAGAAAGGGTTCCTGGCCATTCTAATTCTTCTCCGGTTACGGTTAACTTCATATTTCCAAATGCCTTCAAAGATTCTTCCGGGATAAACTGTTCCATATCAAAATAAGTCATTCCGTTTTTGCACCTTGCAGCAAAATTACCATCACGAGTCTGCTTACCTTTTTTATTAGTTATAATCATATTCACAACCGCCTTGTAACCATTGTTTAATGCAGTATAATCTTTAATAAAGTACTTGACTATGCCTGTTTTACTACCTTTTTTATTAAATGTTTCCAGTTCCCACTTTGATCCTTCTTTGAAGTTATAATACGTATTACATTGTGCAAATGCACTCGATGAGATTAAAAAACTACTGATGAGTACAAGAACTATTATTTTTTTCATTTGATCCGAGTTTTACTATTTGACTTGTTTAATTGTCCTTATTTCTCTCAACATAAGTGGTATATATAGTTGCGACCAATCATACTATAGGCCTCCACTCTAAGTAACAACTAAGCAAATGTTAAAACAATAAAATTATTATTCAATACAAAGTTTATATTGGGCTAGTCTAAACTTATAATTGACATTTTATAAAATAAATTAAGCTAGAAAGTGATATTTTTAGGTATTACAGCGAGTCAAGCTTTTAAAATAAATTGACTAGTATTGTATTAGCAACAAACTCAATTCTTATGATTAAGGCAATAATCGTTGATGATGAACAAATAGCAATTAAAACACTAAAATGGGAGCTAGAAACCAATTGTACGAATGTAGAAATACTCTTTTCTGCTAATAAGCCCAAAGCGGCCATTCATGCGATTAACACTATGAAACCCGATGTCCTGTTTTTAGATATTGAAATGCCCGAATTAGATGGATTCCAGCTTTTAAATCAACTCGAGTTCAAAAATTTTGATCTCATTTTTACTACTGCATATGATCACTATGCTATAAAAGCCCTTAAATTGAATGCTATAGATTATTTGCTAAAACCTATAGAAAAAGAAGAATTGGTTTTGGCCGTAGATAAAGTATTGCTCAACAAACAAAATGAGACTCTGGGTGATAATCTAAAATCGTATATCCAGTATAATTTGCAATTACTAGATAGTAATAATGGAAAGATTGCGCTACCGATGGAAAAGAAAATAGTGTTGGTAGACCAAAGTGAAATATTATATTGTGAATCAGATGGGAGTTATACACATGTATTTATGATTACCGGTTCGAAACATATGGTTTCTAAAAACCTAAAACAGTTGTCCCAACAATTAGATACCAATAATTTTATAAGAATTCACCAATCATATATTGTAAATCTAAATTTAATCAAAGAATATTATAGAGGAGATGGCGGTGAAGTTATACTTCAAAATGGAAAAAACATACCCGTATCTAGAAGTAAGAAAAATGATTTGCTTAAACATATTTTGAAATAGACTATTGTTTGAGTGATTCATCCAACATATTGCCAGTTTTATTTTACGGATGGACGCTAGGAGGCATTTTCTTACTATCGGTAATTACGTTTCTCATTTACATTAAAGTAAAGGAAAAGAGTTTTTTGTACTACTCACTATATGCGATATTCCTAAATATATATTTTGCTCTGCATACTGCTAATCACATTTCTAAATTTGTTGAAAATTACAAGTTTGAACTCATCGCTTATATGAATTGGCCCGTACAATTTGTTTACTACCTTCTTTATACACAGTTCATACGAACTTTTTTTAATTTCAAAAAGAACAATCCTAAACTCGACAAATTTATTACTCGATTCATGTGGTTCATGGGATCAATCTGTTTAGGTTTTACGCTTATTAATTATTTTATACTGTCTGATAGTTTAAAAGGTATTGAATATTACTTCGTAAAATTTGTGATTTACTTTTACATTCCGGTTTTTGTGCCTATTGCGGGATATGTACTTTACCAGGTAATGAGATCCAAGAACCCAACCAAATACTTTATAATATCTGGTTCTTCAATTTATGTCTTATCTGCTCTTGCATCTATGTATGCCTCTGTTAACCAAACGATAGAATTTCCTCTGATATTTTTTATGATTGGGGTACTTGTAGAATTTACCTTTTTCGCTGTGGCTTTAGGGATGAAAGTATATCATATTTTCGAACAAAAAAATGAGTATCAAAAAAAGCTTATTTATCAATTAGAAACAAATAAAAGACTAGTTGAATATAATAATAAGATATTAACAGACAAAGTCGAACTCTTTACCAAAAAAGAAATAGAACTAGAGTTAAAAAGCAGTATAAGTAAATTAAAATCTAAAGTATTTAGAAGTCAGATGAACTCTCACTTCATATTTAACGCACTCAATTCTATTAAAGGCACAATTATAAATAACAACAAAGAAAAATCTATAGATCAATTAAATAAATTCTCTAAACTTATACGTAATATCCTAAATCACTCTTTAGAGGAAGAGGTAACCTTAGAAAAGGAAATAGAGATCACTGAACTATATGTTTTTCTAGAAAATCAAAGGCTTGAAAACCAAATCAATTTTAATTTGAAAATTGATACCAACTTACCAACATACGGGATTAAAATACCTCCCTTTATATTACAACCGTTTATAGAGAATGCTATTTGGCATGGTCTTGCTCACAAATCAGGAAAAAAAACTATCAAAGTTCAAATAAATGAACATAAAGACAAATTGTGCATTACGATCAGTGATAACGGCATAGGAATGCTTAAAGCTATAGAAATCCAGAAGAAAAAAAGTATTCAACATAAATCCGTAGGTATTGATATCACCAAGGAACGGCTAAAGCTTTTTTCACAAAATGGTAATCAGAACTATAAATTAACTTTCGAAAATATTGGCCCTGAAAATAAATCAAAAGGAACAAAAGTTAGTATCGAACTTCCCCTCAAAATCTAAAGTGCAATCTTCTTAGCCATTGCTTTTTTGAATTCGTAAATCACCAAAAACATAGAGCTCCATAATGGACTCATATTTGCTTTTAGTCTTTTACCTTTAGAAAAACGAATCAATTGTCGAGCATAAAAACCGCCCTCTGCAGAATCTTCAAATTGCTTTATCCCTGTACGTAGTACTAAGTTTTCTAGATTTGGTACAGCACCATTTAAAAATCCAGAGATATCCTCTTTATTAGTTATAAAAGGACGCGCCATACCTATGAGATCTACTTCTCCATTTTTTAATACTTCATTACAAAAATCGTAAGATCTAAAACCACCAGTAATCATTAAAGGTAATTTGCAAATCGCTCTTACTTTTCTAGCAAAATCAATAAAGTAAGCTTCTCTCCTTTTGGTACTTTCTTTTACTTCTGCACCTTCTTCATTTAAAAGAAAGAAGGCTAATTTTTCATATGTTCCGCCAGAAATCTCGAGTAAATCAATCTTTTCCTTATCCAACATTTTCACTACCTCTAGGGATTCTTCTTCGGTAAAACCTCCTCTTTGAAAATCGGCAGAATTTAACTTCACTGATATCGGAAAATCTGCTCCTACGGCATTTCTGACTTCTCTAATAATAGTAATTAATAAGCGGCTACGGTTTTCTAAACTGCCACCCCATTGATCTGTCCTAATATTAGTTCTTGGAGATAAAAACTGACTTAGTAAATATCCATGTGCAGAATGAATTTGAAGCCCCGTAAAACCCGCCTCCTTAGCAAGCTTTGATGCCTTCACAAATCCTTTGATCACGCTTTGAATATCATGTTCGGTCATGGCTTTAGGCTTACCAAAAAGCCCCATTTTCTTTAACTGTACCTCAGAGGGTGCCAAGGGTCTATTGGTACCAAATCTATTAGTTTGCCTTCCAGAGTGTGAAATCTGTACCCATATATGATTCCCATTCTTTTTACCTGCTTCTGCCCATGATTTCAATTTCGGAAGCATCTTTTCATCATCAAAACATACATTCCCTGCAGATTCAAGGTGTTTTCTATCTACTACTACATTGCCCGTAATCAACAAGCCTGCCCCAGTATTAGACCAATCGTTATATAATCGCTCATGGCCTTTTATAGGTTCATACCTTCTATTACTTATACGCTCTGTCATAGCAGATTTAACCAATCTATTCTTTAACGTTGCGCCACATGGCAATACTAATTTTGTACTAATCATAATCAAATAGTTCGATTGCAATGATACGTAATCTTGATAATTCATACAATTAAAAAAGTACATTACCACGTTCTTTAATTAGAAAAATAACCACTGATAGCTTTGACTTACAGTTTTTACGGTTAGCCCTTAAAGCTTGTGTTTTATCGATTATTTTAGTTCCTTTATAGACAATAGTAATGTCAATTTAATTTTTGATACTAAATTTAAAGAGTAATGAAAAAACATAATTTAATATTACCCCTATTTGCAATTCTATTTTGTTTTACATCATCTAAAGCTCAAAATAATGTCGATCATGCTGTTTGGGATCAAATATTGATACTTAATGTTTCTGCACAAGGAGATGTGAATTATGAAGGTGTTATGAAAGACAGCCCTTTGTTTTATAAATATTTCAGATCATTATCCGAAAATCCTCCCACAGAACAATGGACCAGAGAAGAAAAATTGGCTTATTGGGTTAATGCATACAATTCTATTGCTGTAAAAATGATAATAGATAATTATCCCGTAAAAAATATTAATGACCTCCATGACCCCTGGAATCAAAAATTCTTTAGAATTAAGGACAAAAGGTACAGCCTTGATGATATTGAACATAAGATTTTAAGAAAGTTTAATGAACCTAGGATTCATTTTTTGATCAATTGCGCTTCAAAATCTTCCCCTAAGCTTATGAACATGGCATACACGGCAAGAAACATAGAATATGCTTTAGATAAATGCACCAGAGATTTTATTAATGATCCTACAAAGAATATAATTACTGTTGAAAACATTCAGGTTTCACAGATATTCGAATGGTATAAAGATGATTTTAACGATGGTGATGTAGCAGAGTTTATAAACCAATATTCTGATATAAAAATCAAAAAAATTCCCAAAAAAGGATACATGGCATATAATTGGGATCTTAACGAGCAATAATTATAATCTAGAAACCATGACGGTAAAAATAATCTTATCGTTATTTTTATCGCAATGGAAAAATACATTGAAATAATAAAAAACTCATATTCTGGATACTGGAATTACCTAAAAAATGAAATACTATTTCAGAATAACTGGGATAATTATTTCTATGGGTTGATGATAGTTTCTCTTTTAGTTTGGGTATTAGAGATTCTGTTTCCCTGGAGAAAAAACCAATCTAAATTCAGAAAAGATTTTTGGTTGGATTTTTTCTATATGTTTTTCAATTTCTTTTTGCTTAATCTAATAGTCCTTATAGCTTTATCCAATACAGCAGCTACCTTCTTTAATGATATATTAGGTCTTGTTGGCCTATCCATTTCTAATTTCCAGATTTTTGATGTTGATATGTTACCAAAAGTACTGGGGCTATTAATTTTCTTTTTAGTCAGTGATTTTACACAATGGAACACCAATCGATTACTGCATCGTATTCCCTTTTTATGGAATTTTCATAAAGTGCATCATTCTGTAAAGGAAATGGGATTTGCAGCACATCTTAGATATCATTGGATGGAACCGGTTGTATATAAATCAATGTTATATCTACCTATCGCCATCATAGGTGGATTTGACGCACAAGATGTAGCAATCGTCCATTTCTTTGCTTTGACAATTGGCCATTTAAATCATGCCAATCTGGGCTGGGACTATGGTATTTTCAAGTACATATTCAATAACCCTAAGATGCATATCTGGCATCATGCCAAGAATTTACCACCAAATACAAAGTATGGCGTGAATTTTGGTCTTACCCTAAGTACATGGGATTACTTATTCAAAACCAATCACATTCCAAACAATGGAAGAGATATTGAACTTGGGTTTGAAGGAGATGAAAGTTTTCCTCAAAGTTTTATACAACAGGAAATATATCCTATGAAACTAAAAAATGAATAGGTTTATGAAAAAAGCGCTTCTTATTGTATCGATTGGCCTATTCTGTGCTTGTGGCGGAAGTAAGAAGATTGCCCAGAATACTACAAAAACACCGGTTGTTGAAAATGATACTCCCAAAGAAAAAGTTGATGCGCCCAAAGTTACAACTCCAATAGAAGAGAAAGCACCTGAAACCGAAATCATAAAAGAAACACCCCAACCTCCAGTAATAAAAGAGGAACCAAAAACGGATACCAAAGCCATACTACATAAACCTTGGAATACTTTACTAACTAAACATGTTACCAAAGACGGTATTGTGAGTTATAAAGGTTTTAAACAAGATCGCACAGCGTTAAAGGCATATCTTAGTACGCTAAGTGATAACATGCCCGACGAAACCTGGACAAAAGCAGATAAACTTGCCTATTGGATAAATGTATATAATGCCTTTACTGTCAAATTAATAATTGATAATTATCCCATAAAAAGTATAAAAGATATTAAAGATCCTTGGGATCTAAGATTCTTTAAGCTTGGAAAAAAATGGTATACCCTTAATGATGTAGAACATAGGATTTTGAGAAAAATGGGAGACCCTAGAATTCATTTTGGTATTAACTGTGCTTCATTTTCTTGTCCTCGCCTTCTAAACAAAGCTTTTACAGCACAAAACGTAGACCAAGAGCTTGAAAAGTTAGCGATTGCCTTTATTAATGACCCTAAACGAAATACAATTACAGCACAAAACATTCAATTATCTAAAATATTTTCTTGGTTTGCCAAGGATTTTAAGCGTGAAGGTACTTTAATCAATTTTCTAAATAAGTACTCCAAAATTGCCATAAATGATAATGCAAAAAAGAGTTTCAGAACGTATGATTGGAATCTAAATGAATAACAAAACACTTATTTATTAAAATACTATAGGGTAAAAAGTAGAGGTTTCAACCTAAAAAGAAGGCTAATTTTCAAGTCTTTAAAAGTTAAAATTTTGACAAAATTACCAATGACTATTTAAGTGTTCTCTTTCCAAATCAATCCTTAAAAAACTTATTCTAAAAAACTGATAATCTTTATGTTATACATATTTTGGTTTTAGTTTTTATTCTTTCAAAACTATAGTTTTTTGAATCTCAATTTATTTTCTACAAAATAATTTCTTACGTTTTTATTGTAAGGTAATTTCCCGATCCTCTACTAAAGTTCTATGTTTTGGATAACGCCTTTTATGATACATATCATAATAAGATATCCTTAAAAAATAAATAACCAATTCTAAAAATTTGAAAAATATGAAAGCTCCAAGACTTATAATAGTAGCATTAACTGTATTATTCTTTAATCAAGCACAATCACAAAAGGGATTTGATCACTATGTTTGGGATCAAGCATTATTACTTAATGTATCTGAAGACGGAAAAGTAGATTATAACGGATTCATGAGAGACAGCTCTCAATTATACAAATATTTCAAACAACTTTCTGAAAATCCGCCTCAAGAAGATTGGACCAGAGATGAAAAACTAGCATACTGGATTAATGCATATAATGCATACACTATAAAACTTATCATTGATAGTTACCCATTAAAAAGTATTAAAGATCTTGAGGATCCTTGGGGTAAAAAATTCTTCAAAATTAACGGAGAATGGTATAGCCTAGGAGATCTTGAACATAAAATTCTTAGAAAATTTGGTGACCCAAGAATTCATTTTGCAATTAACTGCGCTTCTATTTCTTGCCCCGTGGTATGGAACCGAGCGTACACTGCAGAAAATTTACAAACAGCACTAGATCAACAAACAGAAAAATTTATTAATGATCCAATCCGAAATACAATCACAGAAAATGTAGTAAGTGTTTCAAAAATATTCTCATGGTACAAAAAGGATTTTAAAGTGAATGGTGGTGATGTTAAAGACTTCATTAACCGATATGCCGCAGTAAAAATTGAGAACCAGCCTAAAAAAGGGTACAAAGATTATGATTGGAACCTAAATGAAGAAGCAGTAGTGACTCCGGCATTTGTATTAGACTAAACAAAAAAGAGCCTAAAGAATAGGTTTGGGACTTAATTGAGTAAATTTATAGCCTAAAAAATATCCCAAAATTGAAAATATCGATCGTCATTCCTATCCTTAACGAAGCAGCTACCATTGGTAAGCTGCTTTCTCACTTAATACAAAACGCTTCTAACGATAACCTTGAAGAAATCATTGTGGTAGATGGAGGCAGTGTAGATGAATCGCAAAAGGTGGTCAATACCTTATCAAAAGATATAGAGGTTGACATCAAATGTATCCCTTCAAAAAAAGGACGCGCTGTACAATTAAACACCGGAGCCAAAGCCGCAAAAGGAGATGTGTTATACTTTTTGCACGCAGATTCTTTTCCTCCTAACCATTATGATGATTATATTTTAAGAGAGATCACAAATGGAAATAATGCTGGTTGTTTCAGGATGAAATTTGATTATAATCATTGGTGGTTGTTATTTCTTGGATGGTTAACACAGTTCCGCAGTAAACGCTGTCGTGGTGGTGATCAAAGCCAGTTTATCACCAAAAGATTGTTTAAACAAATCGATGGGTATGATGAGTCTTATGTCGTTTACGAAGATAATGATCTTGTAGATCGATTATTTGCTATTAATGAGTTCGTTATTATCCCAAAATATGTGATTACTTCTGCCAGGCGCTACAGAGAAATTGGTGTATTGAGATTACAATACCATTTCTTTAATATCCATATGCGCAGATGGATGGGAGCATCTTCAGAAGACTTGTATCGATACTATAAAGAAAGAGTGGTTAATTAGCAGCAGAGAGCGCATTAATAATTTCTGAAATTCTATTCTTGAATGTAACAATTACAGCACTTTGATCATCTGTGTTATCGGTATCAACTATATATTTTTTTGTTTCCCCTTCAGAAGTAGTAATCTCAAAATAAAAACCTCCCTGGTCTACACAATCAGGGCATCCATATGTTTTATCGGATCCATTAATAAGTTCTCGCGGAATCTCATTTAAGATGTTTTTATACACAGAATACTGTTCTTCTGAAAATGTAAAAGACCCCTTAAAACTATAATTCTCTATAAAAAAATCAACCACCTGATCTTCTTCAAGCTTTCTATCATCGATTCTGAAAACATCAAAACAATCACCAAAACATTCTCCGGCAAACGTTCCAAAAATTAAAGATTCTCCACCACTAATTGTTTGATCGTCGTCATTACTACATGAGAGCAATAAAAATATACTAAGGACAAAGATGGTATAATGCAATTTCATAATACTTTGATTTTTGATTGATTCCTATTAAACAGATGAATAATCAAGTAAAAAGTTGCGTACTATTGTTCCTTCGATGTTCTTTTCTATCTTTAAAGAGATGAAAACATCAGAAATACTTCTAATCATATTATTATGTATTGGTGCCATTCAGGGAATCATATTTGGTATCATTTTATGGCAAAAGTATAACTCTAATTACATTGCCAATCGTTTTCTTTCTGCTATTCTACTATTTTTTTCTTATCGACTTATAGTAGAAACTTTAAAAATTTTCGGATTAGGAAGATATGATTTCTGGTATCATGTTTTATTAGAATATAATTGGATCTACGGAACCCTAATCTTCTTTTTTGCGAAAAGTTATGTAACACCAAATTTTCGTTTAAAAAGGAGTGATTACATTCACTTTTTACCAGTATTCATAGAGTTTGTATGGAGTAACTTTATCAAAACACAGAATTTTTATTGGGATGGCACCCGTGAAAGTCTTAGCTGGTTGGGGTATTGGGGATATGTCGTTTGGATGCGCTACCCTACAATGTATATTATTTCTGGAGCCTTGATTATATTTTATGCATTCAAAGCGCAAAAAGTTCTTATCAATAAACATGATGTCGAAGGATTTCGAATACTTCCAGAAAAAATACGCTGGATCAAAAGAGTAATCCAGGTAGTAAAGATTTTTTCCTTCTTGTATGTTGGTGTTGTACTAATCGATTTTTTCTTCTTTGGATATACTTATAATTTCTATGCGCATCCAGTATTTATTGGTATGGCAATAATTACCTATTGGCTCGGTTTAGAAGGATTTTCTCGTAGAAAAGAAAGTGCATTCAAGCCCATTGCGATTGTGTCTGATAAGGAAAAAGAACAGTTAAATAATATAGCAAGTAAGTTAGAAGCTAAAATGAAAGAAGAGCTGCTGTATAAAAACCCTGAGCTTAACTTATCTGTACTTTCTAAACAACTAGAAGTGAAACCCTATTTGGTCACCAAATGTCTAAATACCATTTTCAATAAAAAATTCAATGACTATATCAATGAATTTAGAATTGAAGAAGTAAAAAGATTATTAAACGATTCTAAAAATGATAATTTCACACTTCTTGGACTTGCATATGATGCTGGATTTAATTCTAAGGCATCTTTTAATCGAGCCGTAAAGAAAATCACAGGAAAATCTCCCAGCTCTCTAAAATTAGAATCTTTGAAGGGTCAATTAAAAAAATGAACCTTTTAAAAATCATTAAATTTGTCTCAATTATTTAATCGAGACGATTCAAATACACTTTCGATGCATATTTGCTTTAAGTATGAACTTTAAAAGTAAAAAACATGTATTTAAAAACATCCAAAGTATTAGTTGTTCTATGTATACTAGTATTAAATTTTCAAAACTCAACCGCCCAAATAACTGACACTACATTACAAGAATTAGTGGGAGAATGGAAATTGGACATGAGTCCGCAGGACAAAACAGATTCGAATTTTGCAATGATGCGAATTGATAAAATCGATAAAAGTTCGATGCACGGCACCTTTTATAGAGAAGGAGTTAAGATGAAAAAAGGAGCATAAATACACAACTAGGTATTATATATGGCGCACTGGTCTCTGGTGATAATAGCGGTAGCTATAACACTACTTTTTATTATAAGGACGGAAAACTCTACGGTACTACTCATGCCATAGACCGCGGTTTTTTATCGGTTTGGATTGCCGAAAAGGTTAATTGACCATTGCTACTTATTTGACCGAAAATCACTACTTTTAGTAAAAAGCAGCATTTAGAAAATAAATTCCCAATGATTTTTGTGTGTTATGAAGGTAGTACCACAAGTATTTTACAAAAACTCCAATATAGAAAAAGTTTTAGTTGATGGGCTTTCTTGTGTGATTCTTAAAAGTGTACAACAAGCAGATATACAAAACGAGCGCTATCTGGCTTCACATGCGTTGACATTGGTTTTAAATGGTGCCTTGCGAGTAGAAGATCCTGAAGGCAATTTGACCATTGTAAATAAAAATGAGATCCTCCTGTTACCAAAAGGGCTGTATATGATCTCTGATATTATTCCAAAAGATGCATCTTTTGAAGCTATCGTTTTCTTTTTTGATGAAGATATTACAGATGAGTTTCTTATGAATTTTGAAATGACAAAATCAGAAAGTACATCTGATGTTTTGCTTATCAAGTACGATCATAATCTACGTTTGTTTGTAGATGCTTTACTAGCATTGTACAAAGGAAAACATCAACATCAGTTTACCAAACCAAAATTATTAGAATTGCTTCATCTTATAGCACTTTCTAACCAAGGCAAAGCTTTTATAAGTAAGCTACAGTCACTTAAAAGCAGAGAACGTAAACCTATCAAAACGTTCATGTCGCAAAACTTTGACAAACCCCTAGACATAGAAGATTATGCATACCTTACTGGTAGAAGCATCTCAACTTTCAGAAGGGATTTTAAGTCAAAATTTGGCATTTCCCCCAAGAAATGGCTGATCGAAAAACGTTTAGAAAAGGCAACACTCCTGCTGAAAGAAAAAAGTGATTCGGTAACGAATATTGCACTTCAGGTAGGATATGAAAACACTTCTCATTTTATTAAAGCCTTCCATAAAAAATGTGGTATTTCTCCCAAACAATTTCAGATTAATTATAGAAAAAACATCATGATCTAACCTTCTGACCGAAAAACACCATTTTTTGAGTTTATGAAGATTAATCCTTTTTCGTTTGAAGGACATTTGTATAGAAATTAAAATATACAAAATGAAAACTATAGGATGTATCGGTTTAGGTATTATGGGTAGTCGTATGGCGACTAACTTGCAAAAAGAAGGGTATGAACTTATTGTTTATAACCGCACAAAAGAAAAAGCCGACGATTTACTTAAAAACGGAGCTGTTTGGGCCAACTCTGCCAAAAAGGTGGGAGAAAAATCAGATATTGTGATTACGATGCTTTCTACCCCCGAAGTAGTTAAAAAAATAGCTTTGGAAGAAAATGGGTTACTAACCGGGATTAAAAAGAATAGTCTATGGGTAAATTGTAGTACCGTAAATCCTTCTTTTGCTACAGAGATGGAGGTTCTTGCCAAAAAACATCATGTGAGATATCTCGATGCCCCAGTCGCTGGTACCAAAGGCCCTGCAGAAAACAGAGAATTATTATTTCTTGTGGGCGGAAACAAACATGATATAGAGGAAGCGACTCCTTTATTTGAGATTATGGGTAAAAAAATAGTACACCTTGGCGAGGTAAGCAAAGGTGCCGCTATGAAAATCTTAATCAATCAACTTTTAGGGCAATCTATGGTTGCTTTTGCAGAAGCTCTTATCATGGGCGAAGCAATGGGGCTTAAGAAAGAGGTTTTGTTTAATGTATTATTAAATACCCCAGTAGTTGCCCCGGTAATGTCTGCTATACGCCCAAAACTCGAAAATGGGAATTATGAACCCAATTTTCCATTACAATGGATACAAAAAGATCTTCACCTATCAAGTATTTCTGCTTATGAAAACGGAATAGCTACCCCTAACCTTAATGCCACTAAAGAAGTTTTTGCGCAAGCCAAACAACATGGGTTTGCTGATCAAGACTTTACGGCTGTGTACGAATTTTTAAACTTAAAAAAATAAAACTATGCAATTACTAAGAATAGACGCTAGCTCTAGATTAGAAAACTCTGATAGTCGCGCTATGGGAGACCAATTCCAAAAACAATGGGAAATTTCAAATCCAAATGGACAACTAATTATAAGAGATATCATAAATACTCCTATTGCACACATTACTCAAAAAACCATTGAAGGATTTTATACCCCATCAGAAAATTTCACAACACAACTCAAAGAAGCTACATTACTTTCTGATCAACTCATATCAGAACTTAAAACCTGTAACGTTTTACTAATCAGCACGCCTATGTATAACTTCGGAGTGCCTTCTGCATTAAAAGCGTGGATTGATCATATCGTTAGAATAAATTTCACTTTTGGAGTTAGTGAAGAAGGAGCTTTTTATGGAATGGTAGAAAATGTAAAAGCCTATATCATAACCACCGCAGGTGCCGTTTATGGATCAAAGGAAATGAAAGCTTTGGATTTTCTACAACCTTATTTGCAAACAGTTTTAGGACTTATAGGAATTACTGATATCACTTTTCTTCCCTTGGAAGGTGCTACAATGGATGCCGAGACTTTCGAAAAAATGAAGATAGAAGCCTTACATAAAATTGCAGTGATCTAATTAAAAAGAGGCTCACAGTAGTGAGCCTCTTTTGTGGTTATACTACTTGTTTCCTTGTTATTTAATAGTATTCTTTTTCAAGAATTTTAGTATATAGTTGGCAATTTCGTTTCCTTTTTCCTCCAGCGCAAAGTGTCCTGTGTCTAATAAATGAAATTCTATATTTTTGAGATCTCTTTTATATGGGTGTGCTCCTGATTCTGGGAATATGTTATCATTTTTACCCCAAACAATCAAGGTAGGCGGTTGATAATCTCTTAGGTATTTTTGCCATTTTGGGTATAACGGAATATTAGTTCTATAGTCATAAAACATGGCCAACTGAATTTCATTGTTTTCCTTACGGTTAATATGTCTTAGATCATGTTCCCAATTATCAGGGCTAATTTTGCTTATATCTTTTACACCATGTGTATATTGCCATTTTAGTCCTCCTATTTTATGAAACTCTTCCAAAGGTTTTCCGTTTTCAATCGAAGGGTTCTTCCAGTATTTTTTTAAAGGATTCCAAAACTCAGTAATACCTTCTTCATAGGCGTTTCCATTTTGCACAATTAATGCTTGCACGCGATCTGGATATTTGGTAGCAATTCTATACCCAACAGGGGCACCGTAATCCATAAGATATACACTAAACTTCTTTATATCTAGTTCTTCTAAAAAACCTTCTACAATTTTGGCCATATTATCAAATGTATACTCAAATTCTGCAATAGGAGGTTGTTCTGATCTCCCGTATCCAGGATAATCCGGTGCCAGAACATAATAATCATCAGCTAAATCCGCCATTAAATCTCTAAACATATGAGATGATGTGGGGTATCCATGTAATAACAAAATAGTGGGTTTATTTTTTGACCCTGCCTCTCTATAAAATATATCCACTCCGTTGACCTCAACGGTTTTATAGCGTGTTGCTGTGTCTGATAAAGTGATCGCTTCTCCTGGTTTTACATCGCTTGCAAAAGCATAACTTGTTGCTGTTACAATTGCAAATAATGCAATACTTACTGTGGTTCTTAATGTTTTCATGATTTAAAATTTTAATTATTTTTATTTATTACCGAACGTTCGGTAAATTATTAATTCAAAAAAATACTTATTTGTTGTATAGCGTTCTTATCTCATCCAGAGTGGATAAAAAAACACTGTTATCAGACATTGCGTTGGCAACCACGAGACTTCCTTGTACTTTAATCAAGATTTCTTTTGCTCTTGCCATAGCTTCCTGCTCATTAAATCCAAAATCTAGTCCCAGTTTTGCAAAGTGCATAATCCATCGGGTCATCTCTGCTTTGATTTCTTCTCCAAAAATCTGCATCCCCGATTCCATAGATAATGCTCTTAAAATACAGGTTTCGTTACCTTCGTCATACATTTCTGTGATAATATCTAATCCTTTATCTAATCGTTCTTTTGCTGATATTTTCTTGTTTTCCAACACAGGGTAAAGGTTATTTTTTAACCATTCTGAAGAATGTGACAATACGGCCAATCCAATCTCCTTCTTACCATCAGGAAAGCGGTGATAGAGACTTGCCTTTTTTAAACCAGCTCCTTCGGCAAGTTCATTAAGACTGGCTCCTTCGTACCCTTTTTCTCTAAACACCTTAAATAGGCCCTCTATCAATTGTCTATCTTGTACTTTAACTGGTCTCATAATGACACAAATATACAAACAAATAGTTTTTTACCAAACGTTCGGTAATTAATTAACCCGCTTTTAACAAAACCCTTTTAGTAATTAGAGAATCGCTGGTCTTCTGGAAAAGTGTAACAAACACAAATTATGATACTCTTTATAAAAATCAAAGTATAATCATGAAAACTACTCTAA
Organism: uncultured Aquimarina sp.; assembly: GCA_947500545.1. Lineage (GTDB taxonomy): Bacteria > Bacteroidota > Bacteroidia > Flavobacteriales > Flavobacteriaceae > Aquimarina. The sequence goes on from CANMSO010000004.1 coordinate 117,259, forward strand.
AAAAATCAATTCATTTTGTTGTATTGGCTATTCTACTTATTAGTATCATTTCTTGTAAAAATGAAGTAAAGGAATCTAATTCTAATTCCTTTCAAACGTTTAGCGCACAAAATATTTCCTTTACAGAAATGGATCAATTTCTAAAATCTCAGATGGATTCGTTAGGGATTCCCGGCCTATCTATTGCAATTATTAATGATTCAAAAGTTGTTTACCATCGTGCACTGGGATTAAAAGATATTGATACTCAGGAAAAATTAAACGAAAAAACACTTTTTGATGCTGGTTCTACATCCAAAACACCATTTGCCTATCTTACCCTAAAAATGGTCGAACAAGGGATTTTAGATTTAGACACCCCATTATATACCTATTTACCTTATCCAGACATCGCTCATGACGAACGTTATAAACTTATTACAGCTCGTATGGTATTGAGTCATACTTCTGGTTTTCCGAATTGGCGATTTTTTAATGAAGACGGAAAATTGGATATTAAATTCACCCCGGGAACGGCGTTTCTATATTCAGGTGAAGGATTTGAATACTTGGCAGATGTGCTAGCGCATTTAAAAAATGTAGACCGTAATGATCTTCAAAAACTTTTTGAAAACGAGGTTGCTGCACCTCTAAAAATGGATAATGCGTATTACACCTGGAATGATTATGTAACCGCACACAGAGCATCAGGTCACTTTGAAGGAAAAGTAAATCCTGGTTGGGGAGCTACAGAAAAGAAACCAGATTTTAGAGCTTCATACAGCCTACAAACCGAAGCGATAAGTTATGCAGGATTTATTATTGGGTTGATGGAAGAAAAAGGCTTAGAAAAGAAAACATTTGACGAACTATTTAAAATACATGTTGAAAACCCCGAAGAAGACGAAGGTGACAGAATAGATGACCGTTCTTGGGGGCTTGGGATCACTGTAAAACCAACTATCTACGGACCTTTATACGGGCATAGTGGTGGTAATTTAAGTTTTACCTGTGACTACAAATTTTCAAGAGAGAAAAAGATCGGATATGTGTTTTTTACAAATTCAGAATTTGCATCTGAGTTTGAAGAAAAACTACTACCCTTTCTTATAAAAAAATAATCCGAGTTTAGACTTGGCCACTAGTCACAGACTAGGAGTATCGTGGGACGTATCAACTTGTTGTTAGTGATGGTGTGGTACTACAACCTAAAATAGATGGTTTGTTTGAATCCATTAATATACCTTACAATTAGATTTTGGTATATAATTTGCTGCTAGATCAACCTATGAGAACAATTTTAGCATGTATAGTATTCTTGATTAGCTCTGTATTTGTGTATAGTCAAGAATCAAAATTTCTTGATGGGTATGTTGTTACTATTTCCCAGGATACCTTATTTGGAGGTATTAAAGATCGAAAATTAGGATGGGAAGATGAGTTAACAAACAAAATACATATCAAACTAGATAATGGCAGGGTTAAAAAAATCAAGAAAAAAGCGATTGTCGTTTATAAAAGAGGTAGCGAAGTCTTTGTGAGAACCCAGATAAAAGAACAACTCCCAATACTAAAAACTAAAGTCGATTCAGAATATTTTCTGGTCAAAATAGTATCTGGTTCTGTAGAAGTCTACAAACATTATTTTAACGATCAAGATAGTGGGATAATTGATGTTGTCTTTCTCATTAGATCAAAGGATGCTAATCTTTACAAAAGGCTTCCCTCCTTAGGTTTTAAGAAGATTTTGAGAACCCATTTTAAAAATCCTGCTTTTACCCAGAAGCTAAAACAGAACAAATATCGATATGCCGATATTCCCACATTAGTACATGAATTTAATCTGAGTACATATTAATGATAAGAAACGTGTAGGTAATAGGTGATCATAAACCAAAAAATGATCATGAAACCTATTGCGTTTTGTATTGCTTTATTTTTCCTTGATTTGGTCGTTTGCATTTTCATACCTGTTAATTTTATATTCACTTTATTAGTATAAATAGTACTATAAATGTTACATCTTCTATTTAAAAAAGGGATCGCCTTTATTAATTGTCACGGTTATGCAAAACCGTTGGTGATGAATTTTTACAGGTTAATTTTCTGTTTGGTCAGCATCTTTTGTAATTACGACGAGATTGGGGTATAATTGATTACAACGTAATTGCGATTTTTTTCAATCTTGTTTTTATTCATTTGTTTTTCTTGAGTTCAGTTCTGTTTTTATTTTCTTCATAGAAACGAACTGTATAGGAAGCATTGCACCACAGGAAATAGCAACAGCAAATAATGCAATAAATGTTGATTTATTATCTTTCATTATGAATCCATAAGTAGTTATCGATACCAAAAGTGTTAATACCACAATTAGGGCAATGCTAATAGCTTTAATCAAATTCAGATTAGTTTGTAATTCTTCGGTTGTTTTGTTTTTCAAGTCGTTATTTTTCATCTTGGTTCGTTTTTTACTTGTGACAACGGTTAATGTAAAAAGTCGTTTTAATGCTTTTATATAATGTTGTGGGTAGTTTTTATCTCAGTTATTCTTGCTAAATGATGATCGTCGTGTTCGGCTACAAACAAAAATAAATCCATTGTTCTCATTGGTTTTTTTAGTCTCGGATGTAGGGCGGTTTTGTATACTTCCTTTTCTTTCAATTCAATTAATTTATCCAAAGTTATTTTCCGTAAATCCTGAAATTGTGATAGCAAATTATTAATGTCTGTTTTATTGTGTAGCGCTATGTCCGTCTTTTTATTTTCCAAATCAGTCGACCTTAAATATTCCTTATTTGCCAATATGTCGTCAAGTCGTCCTTGCCACAGCGGTTCTAAATCAATCAGATGTCCGATATTTTCTTTTATAGACCATTTTTCACCTGGTTTAACTTCCAACAATTCAGGTGGAATTCGTTCAATTTTAGTTTTTAAACGTATGAAGGTTCCATCAAGTCGTTCAATAATTGATGGAAAAATATTCTGCTGAAAGGAAAAATCAAATTTTCGTTCAAACCATTTTATTTGTTGCATAATATTCGTTTTAATTACACACAACGTTATAAGTATATGTCGTAGCAGAGCAAAATGTTATCGAGCCCCCCACAAATCTGCGCTGATTTTATAACTTCTATTTCCATAAAATTTAGCGCCATCGCAAAAAGGAAGTAACCTTTCGATCTGACATTAAATTGCTCTGGTTTAATATATAATGTTACAAGCCGGCAATTTTCAGTATTCAATATCTATATTCCATTCCAGGAGCATTTTCGGCTCGCTTTTCAAACCCGAACTTTTCATAAAATTTGAACTTCTCCTTAGCTGAAAATAATTGAATATCTCGAATATTATTTCCAGTACATTTCTCCAATAATCTTTTCAATATTTCACTTCCAATTCCTTTTCCTTGGTAATTAGGAGATATAATTAAATCAACAATTAGTGCGTGATGAATTCCGTCAGATATAATTCGACCAGAACCAATCAAGATTCCTTCTGAATATGCAGAAACGGAATACCAACTATTTTCAAGGGCAATATTCAATTCTTCGATTGTGAATTTACATACATCATTCCAACCAGTTGAATCAAATAAAGTCCAATACCTATCAATTGGAGGCTTAGTTATTTTGTATTCAACAATTTTCGATAATTCATTTGGCATTCTTTTAATTCCAGTTTTTATTTTTCTGCTTGCTTGTAACTTCTCTTGTATGTTGCGTTTGTTTTCACAGAAAGCACATGCAATATACAAATTGTTGTAGTGTGTTTTTATTTTTCCGATTCTACATATTTTTTGAAATTCCCAAGTATCGCTTGCCATCCTGCTCGTTGCTGTTCGTCCGTATTTGTACCTTCAGCATCAAACGTTTCGCTAACGTTTACTTCATTTCCGTTTTGTGTAAATTCAATATCAACTTTTCGTCCGTCCGACATTTTGTATGAAATCAGTTCTTGGTCAACTATTTTATCATAAATTCCGATAAAGTCAAATCCCATACTCCCATCTTTCGCTTCCATTCGCCAAGAAAATTTCCCATTCTGCTTTAAGTCGTTTTCTGCTTTCGGACAACACCATTCATCCGTTGCAAAATTCCAATTCGTAATGTGTTTTGGTTTAGTCCAATATTCCCAAACCTTGGCAATGTTTTCTTTTACAGAAGTCGAAACAGTTATTCTATCCATAATTTTTAATTTTCTGTTTTTATTCCTTTTATTTAAATCGTTGCAGTAAACTATATTATAATTTAATCGAGTTAAAGTGAATTAAAATGGGGCATTCTCGTTTACTTTAGATAACAACCATTTAATATCATCTACTATAATATCATTAATATCAATGAATTTTATACGTTTAGCATGTTTACCTTTCCCGCTAAATTTCAATCTTTCGTGATTTACTTCATCAACATGATGTACATAAAGCATACAAGATTCATCATTTCCTTCCTGAATTCCACATAGCACATTATTCTTTCCATTTCTTGAATAAAGAACTAATTTTACTTTTGCTCCGCCGACAATGTTTCCTTCAATATTGTTAAAATGAGATTCAATAATTTTCTTTAATTTATTTCCCATTTCCTTCGCTTTAGAGCTTTTGAATATCTGATTGAAATTCTCCATATCTTGCTATGTTAGTGAGGTTCGTAAATGCAGCACAACAATTGTATATGTGTAAAAGTACACATATTTCAGTTTTATCTTTCTTTTTTAAATCTACAGAACCTATCCTAATTTTTTTGTGTAAAAACTAGGTAACACGATTACCTCTCCGATATTGGTCGTGATCGTAATGAGGTATTTCTTTTTAATAATCCTTGTAAAAGTACAGGCCAAATAGGTGTCATTACCAGCAAAGGGAAGGAATTTATTAAATGTAAGTTACCAAGGAACAGATTACTTCAAAATTAAAATTTTTCGTAATGACGTTACTTTATGTTTTAACATCCCCCAATTCACCATGACCAGCAAACTAAAAATACTGCCCAATCCCAAATACGAAACCATTGGTAGCATCTTCGGTCACTCCAAACCCATAATCGATTCTAAAAATGGCATTAAAGATCTTTTTGTGCATAAAGCGGAGACCTGCACCTGGATATATTCTAAAGTTCTGGGTATCTCCAAAATCCCCAAAATCACCTCCAGGATTACGCCAGCTACCCCCATCTATAAACACGTTGCTTTGCAATACAAACCAGTTTTTCTCATACAATGTATGCCTGTATTCGGTATTTAAAACGATCACACCTGTACCTCTGTCGATCGTATTTCCTACCCCACGAATATTAAGATTATTGTCTACTGCAAATGGTGCAAACGGTGAATCATCATTTGTCGCCAGACCTAATCTAAGTCTGTTTGCCCAGTTACCCCTCTTTCCGATTCTATGATAATAGAAAAAGTCATTCCAACCAATAATAAAATCAGGTAAGACGTTTTCGGTGCTTATTACATATTGTAGGTTTAATGTGCTCTTAAACCCAGACACGTACTGAAAATCATAATCAAGATTGTTATATTCATAAATCAACTTATATAATAACTTATTTACATCAAAATCCTGCGGAATTTCTGCAGCAGTAGCTCCTGTTTTATACTCATAATCTTCATTAAAGTAATTCACCCCTGCTTCGATACGGTGTTGAAGATTGAATTGGTACAGTCCCAAAACCTCATAAGATGTATTATTATACTTATAATCTGCAGTACCATTATCTAAAAAAACAGGTTCTTCAGTAGTAATATTACTATAGTTAAACGCCAATCCCAGTTTTTTATTAAATAAAAATGGCGCTCTTAAGTTAGCTCCATAAGAACTGTATATATCATTCTGATACAATCCCCCTAAAGTGATATTTTGACCAAATAAATTAAACTCATATAAGCCAACTCTAAACGCAAATTCGTCATCATTGGTGGTATAAATATTGGCAGAGGGAATAATGGTAAAGTTTTCTTCTACACCATAAACCACTTGATATCCTTCTCCTTTTTCATGAACTTGGTAATAGGCATGTGCAATAGACGGCAATCTTTTTAATCGTTTAATATCTTCTTCAATTTGCAAAGAATCCAATGCACTACCTTGGGTAATTGAACTTAGTTTTGAGATCAAAGAAGTTTTTGTCTTCGTATTTCCCTGAATTATAATTTCAGAAATAACTTTATCCTGGCTAAACCCTAAACCAATCCCTAAAAAAAGTAGTATTAAAATAGAGTGGCGTTTCATTTGTGTGTTGAGTAAAACTCCTTTATTATCTTTTCTGATGGTTTATTCTGTATTGTAAACCTATTATTGCTTTCACCCCCTACCTCATCATGATTATGAAACCATTTCCATAAAAATCCTCCTGCAAACCAAGGTTCTTGCCAAAACTCTTCGTACAAAGCCGTTAGTGCATTCTTTTGTGCTTCAAAATCTATATTCCCTTCTATCCTGTTAGAATCCCAGGGTTCTTTACCGGTATAGTGAACACTTCGGTATCCATACTCAGTAAACAAAACGGGCCTATTGACCTTATTATGCAAAGCAATGATATCATTTTTGTGTTTTTGCCAACCAAGTTTCATTTCTTCTATAGTAGGCGATTTACTGTCTGAAACTGGGAAATATGCATCTACACCTATATAGTCTAACCTATCCCAAAAGGGTGCATTATCAAACTGATCCCAGTTTTCTGCATAGGTCAACTTACCCTTGTACTGGGATCTTATTTTAGTAATAAGCTGATCCCAAAACTCTGATCTTGTCTGAACGAATGTATGCAACTCTGTACCTATACATAGCACCGGCACTTTCATTTCTTCTGCCAGTTCAGCATATAACATCATAAATTGCTCATACGATCTTTCAAAGGTTTTCCATTCTTCTTCAGAATTCATTTTTATGTTCCCAGTAAACTCTCCTTGCCAAACCCAAATCTGTGGTTTTAGCATTACCTGGATTCCTCTTTCATTAAGTAGTTCTATGGTTCTTTTAGCACCGTCTCTGCGCTCTCCCCACCATTGCCGTTTTATATTAAAAACCACGTTTGGTGTTTCTAAACTTCTTACAAATCCAAAAGGCATGACTGCCGCCCAATTTGCATTCACTTTTACAACGGGGTCTATAGCATCGGCATTAATTTCTCTAGGAGAGCCCACAAAACTAACTCCGTTGATTTTGGGTTGTTGACCAGAACAATTAAAGAAAATGAAAGATAACAGCAGTAGAAAAAACTTCTTCATTCTTGTTTTTTACCGCTGAAATTACAATTTTATTAGAATACTGCTCTTAATCCTATATTAAAAGTTTCTCCTAGGCCAGTCGCTTCTCCTCTTACAAAATTTGTATAAAGTGTTTCAATATTCAGCTCTTTTGTAAGCTGATATTTGGCTCCTCCACCCAGGGCAGTAAAATTTTGATCAAAATCATTTCCCAAATCAATAAGTTGCGAATGCTGTGCTAATGCCAAAACTGTAAATTTTGAACTAGGGAAGTAACTAAAGAATACTCCTGGAGTAAGTCTAAGACTATTGTTAGCAAAACTATCTTCTTCTTTTCCAAAATTGAGTTCAGAATTTAACTCTCCGAATACTTGAAATTTATTTCCTGTAAACGTATGATCATAGAAAAATCTATTTTGCCAGGTAAATCCATTTTGATCAAGGAATACTCCATTTTCAACCTCATTATCTACTAACGGAATAAAGAAAGAACTCTGGATAGAAAAGTTATTTACAGTTGCAAAGGGAACAAATTTTACCGAAGGTGCAATAGATGTTAATCCTGATCTAGCAGTACTACTTTCTCCATCAAATTTAAATACATCTAGTGCATCACGGTCAGCCACCACATTAGATCTAAATTCTAAGATAGCACCAACATTCCATCGCTTATTATTCCCCACTCCCGTATAGGCTTCAAGTGTAGAAGTAAAAAATGTTTGCCTTGGGATATCACGTTTCTCGCCTCCTGGACCAAAAAGGTCTTCGGTTTCTGTATATAAGTTATTAAACCATTTAATATCAAATTGACCTTTACCAATTAATTTAGATGGCGTTAAAGTTTGAATTACAGATCCTTGATCATCATCTTGATCTTGAGCAAATCCTATTGCAAGAACAAAAAAACCTAATACTGCTAATACTATTTTTTTAGTTTTCATTTTTGTGAGTTTTATTTGCATAAGTATCCCCTTAAAGCATTCTTTTATAAGCGTACCTATCCAATATTAATTAATGTTGAAAAATTATTTGATTTGATTTAAGCTCCAATTATATGGATAATAAGATACTTTGGCACCTGTTGGTATTTTCTCTTTTCTAAACTTGTTTACGAAGTCAATTTCGGATCCATTCCTGGTGAAATCTACTTTATACCATTCAAAAATCTGAGACAATTGCACTTTTTTTCCTTTAACTTTTATAAAATTAGGATTGTTCAGAGATTTTGTTGTTTGGCCTTCTAATTGTTGCTCTAAAATAGCCGGTTTATACGCAGAAGCAATTATAGGAGGACATCCTAATCCAGCGCATACTAATACGAAATGAAAACGCGCTTCTCCTGGGAAGTTTTTACGAAGTATCTTATTTTCTAAGTCATTAAGTGTTGTTGTTTTTCCGCCCAAACTATAAGTAGTTTTATCAAAAAAACCTTTAATATTTGTTGGCGATTTAACAGGGTATTTATTTACCACACCTTTGATTACTGCAAGATTATACGCATTAATATAAAATGCCTGAAAAGTCTTAGGTTTACTCTTTGACACACTTATTTTAGAGGCAATATCTAACAATTGATCCAAAGAAGAAGGATCTTTCTTTATAGCACTATATTTTACTTTACCATTAGACACATACGTCTTGAAAAAAGCATCTGCCTTTGCAAAAAAGTCCGCAGTACTTTGAGAAAACCCTAATTGTGTCGAGAAAATAAATGCTAAGATTATTATCTTTTTCATGATTTACCATTTATCAGTTTAATAGAAAACTGCATTTAAATTATATTTTAAAATGTTAAAATTTACCTCGGTAACGGGCATTCAGTCGAACAACAAATCAGCAACTTACAAACTAAGTAACATTTATTTTTTTAACTAATCTATTGACTAAATAGAAATAAAACAAGTTCGAAAAATGATATGTCTCCTTACAAAATCAATAGATTTTTAGATTCATTCTAAATTAATTTGACCGCTTAAGTTCTTATATTTATGTGCGACTTACTTACAGAAGTGTTCACTTCTCTAGTAAATATTGACAATCAACAATCATCTTTTATGGAACATATTGTAATTATCGGCAATGGAATTTCAGGAGTTACTGCTGCCAGGCACATACGTAAATTGTCTGACAAAAGAATTACTATAATTTCTGCCGAAACCGATTATTTCTTTTCGCGTACTGCACTTATGTACATCTACATGGGTCATATGAAGTTTGAACATACACAACCTTACGAGAACTGGTTTTGGAAAAAAAATAGAATAGAACTTAAAAGTGGTTTTGTGTCTAAAGTAAATCATCAAGCTAATAAACTGGAGTTCTCTAACGGAGAAACTCTTGCATACGATAAACTCATTATTGCCGTAGGCTCTAAACCCAATAAGTTTGGATGGCCTGGTCAGGATCTTGATGGTGTCATGGGAATGTATCATAAACAAGACCTTGAAAATCTCGAAAAGCATGCTCCAAACAATAAAGTATGTAAACGTGCCGTAGTCGTAGGCGGTGGATTGATTGGTATCGAATTAGTAGAGATGCTACATTCTAGAGGTATTCCTGTAACATTTTTGGTTAGAGAAGAAAGCTTCTGGAACGCTGTATTACCTGCCGGTGAAAGTGGTATGATTAATAGACATATAAACAACCATCATATCGACCTAAGATTAGGAGTAAACTTAAAAGAAATTATTGCAGATGAAAATGGCAAGGCTAAAGCTGTAGTTGTCCAAGAAACCGGAGAAGTAATTGATTGTGATGTAGTAGGACTTACACCGGGTGTATCACCTAATGTAGATTTCTTAAAAGATTCTGGTATCGAATTAGGTCGTGGAGTAAAAGTAAATCGATTTCTCGAAACCAATACCCCAAATATATATGCAATAGGAGACTGTGCAGAACAGCATGAAGCTATCGGAAACCGCAGGCCTATAGAAGCCGTTTGGTACACAGGCCGTATGATGGGTGAAACTGTTGCGCAAACCATATGTGGAAATAAAATTGAATATAAACCAGGCCATTGGTTTAATAGTGCTAAGTTTTTGGATATAGAATATCAAACCTACGGTTGGGTATTTGGGCAACCCAAAGAATACGAGCAACAGTTTCATTGGATACACCAGGATGATACTAAGTGCATAACGGTATCTTATCATAAAGAAACTCAGGAATTTTTAGGAATAAATACTTTCGGAATAAGGATGCGTCATGAGGTTTTTGATCGATGGTTGACAGAAAAAAGGGATGTGAATTATATAATGCAACATTTGGCTGAAGCCAATTTTGACCCAGAATTCTATTCGGTTTATGAATCTGATATCCTATCAGCCTATAAAAAATCGCAACTTCAAACAACATAAAAATTTTATGATCGTAGACTATAATGACACGATCAGTTAAAACATAAAAAAATGAGTAATAAATTAGATCATAGCATGTCACTTGCTAATCCCGAAGCCAAAGGGATTTCGACAAAGCAAAAAATAGCATTAGCAATCGGTTTAGTTGGGCTTTTTATTTTGGCCCTGGCATTATTTAATTCTAACTTTCCAAATCAAGGAGCATTTTTGACAATCGCTCTAGGATTAATTACTGCAGGAACTATCTTATTTGCAAATGATGCTTATCTAACCAAACTAGAGGGAATCAAAAATGATGGTGTTTGGTTTAAATCTATATCATCGAGAGGGGTTATAGGATGGCTTACGGGAGTTGGGTTAACTACATTCTATATCGTCTTGTATTTTTATTCAGAGTTACTGGGATTGGGAACCAATGGTGAAGCCAATACAGGGTTAGTAGCATTATTTGATCCATTAAGTAGATTATTAAGCGGTAATCCTGCCAGTCAATGGTTTGTTTATGGAACTTTATACACTATTGCTATTATAGCTTTTGGGTACAAGTTTATATTAAAATACAGGCACAATAGATACCAACAGATCAGAACCTTTTCGGTTATGTTTTTTCAATTAGGGTTTGCATTCCTGATCCCCGAATTTATGGCTAGACTAAATTCTGAAACATTTAAACTACCGTATTACGATTTAAAAAATGTATGGCCTCTTAACTATTATAACTTCGAGCAATATAGAATCGATGAATTTATTAATGCTGGTAATATTGGATTAGGGTTATTAATCTTTGGGGTCGCTTCTATATTTATTATTACACCAATTCTTACTTACAAATATGGAAAAAGATGGTACTGTTCGTGGGTTTGTGGATGCGGAGGACTGGCCGAAACAGCAGGAGATTCTTTTAGACAACTATCCAGTAAAAAAGTAAGTGCATGGAAATTAGAACGCTGGTTAATCCATACTGTATTGGTATTCGCTGTGGTAATGACTACCGCTGTAGTGTATACATATCTAGGTTATGATCCTAATAAATACTGGCTTACTAAGAATGTATTTCTTATGAGCGTAGCCGGATTCCTAACCTTTATTTTTATTGGCGTAATGCTATTTAAGAGAAAAGAGCTTGGTAAAGATGCTCGTTACGGAGCCATTGGATACTTTGCTGTAATCATGTTATTAATTGGTATTCATGTTTTTGGTGATGGAGGCAAGATCTTTTTCCTTAAAGCAGAAACGCTTAGATCTTCTTATGGATTTTTAATTGGATCTATCTTTTCGGGAGTAATTGGTACTGGTTTTTATCCCATTCTAGGAAACAGAGCATGGTGTAGGTTTGGTTGCCCGATGGCCGCGATCCTTGGATTTCAGCAACGACTGTTTTCAAAATTCAGAATTACTACTAACGGAGGACAATGTATCTCTTGTGGTAACTGTTCTACCTATTGTGAGATGGGAATCGATGTAAGAGCTTATGCACAAAAAGGTGAAAATATCGTGAGATCAAGTTGTGTAGGGTGTGGAATCTGTTCTGCAGTTTGCCCAAGAGGAGTACTTAAACTTGAAAATGATAAATTAGACGGAAGAATAAGTTCTAATGAGATCTTACTAGGTAATGATGTAGATCTTATGGATTACGTAAATAAAAAATAGTTTATTGGATAAAATTGAAGCTAAAAATTACACCTCTTAATTGTATATATTAATGAGGTGTAATTTTTAGTTATTAACAGGCTTGTTGACTAACCGGGAAATACATGCAAATGGTGGTCCCTTGGTTATACTGACTCTGTATCTCGAATATCCCGTTTTGTTTTTCGACCAATTTTTTAGAGATGCTTAATCCATAACCACTGCCTTTTTCATTATCGGTACCTACAGTACTTTCATTTTTGTCATTAACAAAAAGCATATTTAACCTTTTCTCACTTATCCCTATACCATTGTCTACAATATCAATTCTGATCTGATCACCTACTTTTTCTGATTGTACGATGATTTCAGAACCTATGTGAGAAAATTTAATAGCATTCGCAATTAAATTCCTCATTACAGTTTCCATCATCATAGGATTTATAGTAAGTTCTAAATGATCAGGGATATTATTAATCAATGTAATTTCTTTTTTCTTTCTTTTAATTTCAGAAAAATCAAAAACACGCTTGATTGTAGCACTTAGGTATGTTTTTTCTAATGAAACCTCATATTTATGTTGGTAAGTATTCCCCCACTGTAGCAAATCTTCCAGTAATTGATTTCCTTTATCTGCAGATTCAATTAATAAGGATCTTATTTCTTCTCTTTCAGATTCATCCTCTACTTCGTTTATCATTTCCACTAGTGATTTAAGCTGAAAAAAGGGAGTTCGTAGATCATGACCAATAATTCTAAAAAGCTGATCCTTTGCAAGATTCATCTTTTTAAGTTCTTCATTTTGATCTTTTATTAGAATATTGGCTTCCTTTACTTTTTGAACTAATCTTACAAAAGCACTTTGACCCGCATATGTCATTACACCTGAACCACATACAATCATACCATGATAAATAAACTTATCAATTGCATAACTATTTCCAACAGTAAAATAACAGCAAATGACAAAAAATAGATTAAAAATCAATAAATTCTTTACCTCTTTATAGTGAACCAACATTAATAACGATAAAATCATTTCTGCTTGCAGAAAATTAGGTTCAAATCTAAAATTAGGGTCATAAGCTCCAATAATAAATGTTATTGCAACTGCCCCTACAATAGCGTATATTGCTACTGGGAACAGACTTGATTTCTGTATAAGTGAAAATCTATATAGCAATAATCCTAATGCTATAATGGCTAAAGCACATATATCTCTTATAAAGTAACTACTATAACCTCCTTCTAGGAACTCATTAATGCTATGAATAAATGTGCCTGGGGCTATAATAAAAATGATAGGAGTAAGTACACTATCAAATTTAAAAAATGGGTATTTTTTTTTCATACATAACATATTATAACAGTTATAAGCCCATTATATCAATCCATCACTAGATAAGTGATGTTAAACCCCAAAAAAACATGTGGCAATTTAACATAAAATTTAAATAAAAGAAAGAAATGACTTACTTTTTAACGTTAAAAATTAGATTTTTTATCCTTTAAAGCTTATTTATATCGTTAAAATACACAAATACCGAATCAATAGTTGTTAATCATGAATATAGATTATATCTAAAAAAGTCTATTTTTGTGTTAGTAACAGTTTTTATTTTCGTCTAAGGAACTTTATACAAACCCATCATTATGATTGAAAAGTTTTTCATACTCATTCTTTTTGTTTCTTTTTCGGGACACCCGGTAATTTCTAAAAAAGATTACCATTATGAATATTATGCCAACGGAACAATAAAGGCTGAGGGTTGGAAAGTAGCTGGAGGCAAAGTTGATTTCTGGCACTTCTATCACACCAATGGCAAAGTTTCACACGAAGGGCATTTCAAGAATAATAAAAAGAATGGGTACTGGTATTTTTATTCTGAAGAAAGTAAACTACTCAAAGAAGGACATTTTATCAACGATAAAGCCGAAAAGTGGTGGATTATTTACGATATTGCGGCCGGAATAACCCGTAAGTACCAATATAAAAACAATAAAAAAGAAGGGTATTGTTTACTGTATAAAAAAAACAAACTTTTTAAAGCTGAGCTATACATCGATAATAAGAAAACTGGTGAATGGACTGATGTATTTAGTTTTAAAAGAGATAATCCCAACGCTTCCCTATAAAAATGCCTCCAATTATAAAAGTTATCATACCTGCTTTTAACGAAGAAGATTCAATTGCTCATGTGATCAATGAGATCCCTGATATCGTATCTGAAGTCATTGTTGTGAGTAATAATTCTACAGATAGTACAGAAAGTGTTGCAAAAAAAGCGGGAGCAACGGTTCTAAAAGAAGAACGAAAAGGATATGGATATGCATGTCTGAAAGGAATGGAATACATTGCATCAAAAGATATTACACCCGAAATAGTGGTTTTCTTAGATGGTGACTATAGTGATTATCCTAAGGAGCTTGTTAAAATTGTCGCTCCTATCATAGATAATGATATTGATATGGTAATTGGATCCAGGGTAAAAGAATTGCGAGAACCAGGTTCAATGACATTTCCTCAAATTTTTGGTAACTGGCTAGCTACAAGCTTAATGAAGCTTTTTTTTAATGCAAAATTTACCGATCTTGGCCCTTTCAGAGCTATCAAATACGATAGGCTTTTGGCTTTGGAAATGGTAGATAAAACCTATGGTTGGACTGTAGAGATGCAACTCAAAGCATTAAAAAAGAAATATTCATATATCGAGGTCCCAGTATCTTACAAAAAGAGAATAGGTGTCTCAAAAGTTTCAGGAACCATAAAAGGTGCTATATTTGCAGGCGTTAAGATTTTAAGTTGGATTTTTAAATATAGCTTTGCATAATGGATGTTGCTATCATCATAACCTACACACTAGCCCTACTAATCATATTTATGTATAGTCTGGCTCAACTGAATCTGCTTTTTAATTATCTAAAGTCCCGAAAACAAACTGACAGTTCTCCAACTTTTGATTTTTCTAAAAAAGAAGAGATTCCCTATGTAACTGTACAGTTACCTGTATTCAATGAATTATATGTAATGGACCGCTTGCTGGATAACATTGCACAATTAGAATACCCTAAAGATAAACTAGAGATACAGGTATTAGATGATTCTACAGATGAATCAGTTGTTACTACTGCAGCTCATATCAAAAAACTTCAGGAATACGGTTTGGATATTAAACACATCTGCCGTGAAGACAGAAGTGGCTTTAAGGCAGGTGCCTTAAAGGAAGGTTTAAAAATTGCTAAAGGTGAATATATAGCCATTTTTGATGCGGATTTTCTTCCTGGAAAGAAGTGGCTGTTACAAACTATCCCATATTTTAAAGACGAGAATATAGGAGTAGTTCAAACCCGATGGGGACATATCAACAGAGATTATTCTATGCTTACCAAAATTCAGGCATTTGCCTTGGATTTCCACTTTACAATGGAACAGGTAGGACGTAATTATAAGGATCACTTCATCAACTTTAACGGAACCGCTGGTGTCTGGAGGAAGACATGTATAGAAGATGCCGGAAATTGGCAAGGAGATACGCTTACTGAAGATTTAGACCTAAGTTACCGTGCTCAGCTAAAAAAATGGAAGTTCAAGTACCTTGAAGAGGTTGAAACTCCTGCAGAATTACCTATTGTAATTAGTGCTGCTCGTTCACAACAATTTAGATGGAATAAAGGTGCCGCAGAAAATTTCCAGAAATTATATTGGAAATTACTTAGAGACAAAACAGTTTCTTTTAAAACTAAATTTCACAGTTTTTTCCATTTACTAAACAGCAGTATGTTCTTATTAGTATTACTAGTTGCTGTATTAAGTGTACCAGTAATGTACATTAAAAATAGTAATCCAATGTTTAGTTGGTATTTTAATGTAATTGCCTTTTTTGCATTAAGTACTGTTATATTTTTCTTCTGTTATTGGCATACATTCAAAAAAATACACGGAAAAGGATTCTGGAATTTTATGGAATATATAAAAATGTTCTTTACATTTTTCTCTATTGCAATGGGATTCTCTGTACATAACTCGATGGCAGTTCTAGAAGGTCATTTTGGAAAGAAAAGTGAATTTGTACGTACTCCAAAATTTAATGTTAGCTCCCTTAAAGATTCCTGGAAAGGGAATAAGTATGTGAGCAAAAACATCTCGGGGAACACAATTATTGAAGCCCTTTTGATGGGATACTTTGGTTTTGCGTTGTATAGCGCTTTTGAGCTTCAAGATTTTGGATTATTCTTGTTTCATATTATGCTATTCCTTGGATTTGGATTTGTATTCTTTAAATCAGTTACTTCTAAGATATAATGTTACAGCTGTGGAAATATCATAAATTTTCCATACTTTTTATCATTATAGGTATTCTATTTTACTGGAGTTTTGCCTATCAATTAGAAAGAACAGATTTTGTGAAAATGATTAGCCTATGGATAGGACTTTTCGTTATTTCATATAAAATCATACAACTCAACCCTACTAATTGGAAACTTCTTGCCGGTGCAGCATTGTTCTTTAGAATCATATTTCTATTTGCTATTCCTAATTTATCTCAGGATTTTTATCGATTTATCTGGGATGGTCGAATGTTACTAGAGGGATTCAACCCTTATCTATCCTTACCAGAAGTATGGATCGCTCAAGGAAATGCTCCTATTGCACAAGCACAGGAGTTATACAATGGCATGGGACAACTTAATGGTAGCCATTATACTAACTATCCCCCAGTTAGTCAATTTTGCTACTTTATCGGTGCTTTATTTGCTTCTAAAAGCATTTTAGGGTCTGCTATGGTATTTAGAATCCTTATCATTTTAGCAGATGTAGGTACCTTTTTCTTTGGAAGAAAATTATTGCAACTCCTTAATCTCCCAAAAAACAGAATCTTTTGGTATATTCTAAATCCATTTATCATTATAGAGCTTACAGGCAACCTTCATTTTGAAGCAGTAATGATATTTTTCATTATTTGGTCATTATATCTTTTACATAAAGGATATTGGTACTGGGCGGGGGTGGTTTTAGCCCTTTCAGTTTCTGTAAAGCTGGTACCTCTTCTATTTTTGCCATTATTTTTTCAGAAATTTGTTCTAAACAATAGAAAAAACTACGATACTCATAGCTTTACAAAAGGATTTCCAAAATTGATAGGGTTCTATAGCATTGTTATCCTTGTTGTTTTTTTATGTTTTGCTCCTTTTCTTTCAGGGGCATTTTTGAGTAATTTTAGTAAAACGATTAGTCTTTGGTTTCAGAATTTTGAGTTTAATGCAAGTATTTTCTACATTATTAGATGGATTGGATATCAAATTGTAGGATGGAATGTTATTGAAACTGCTGGCAAGATCTTACCTATTGTAGTAATTGTAATCCTTCTGATGCTAACTTTCTTTAGAAAAAACAATACTACTCAACAATTGGTCACTGCAATGGTTTTGGGGATTTGTGCATATTACTTTTTGTCAACAACCGTACACCCTTGGTACATTGCCGTACCATTATCTTTATGTGTATTTACAAATTATAAATTCCCAATAGCTTGGTCTTTTGTAATTATCCTTAGTTATACAGCCTATTTACATCCTGATTTTAAAGAAAACCTATGGATGGTGGGATTAGAGTATACATTGCTTTTTGTTGTTTTTAGTTGGGAAATATATAAAACAACGAAATCTTCAAAAGAATTAATCTCTACATCATCCTTAGATTAATAACCTCTTGTTCTGTAAGTATTCGCCAATGGCCACGAGGTAAGTCTTTCTTGGTTAATCCTCCAAAAATTACACGATCCAATTTGATTACATCGTAATTAAGATGATCAAAAAGCTTTTGGATAACATTATTTTTTGCAGATTGTAGTTCTATCCCGATTTCATTCTTAGAAGCACCTTCAATATAACTGACCTCATCTACTTGTATAAACCCATCCTGTAACTTAATTCCGTTTTTGATCTTTTCTAGATCTTCAAATTTCAGGTTACGATCTAGTTCTACATGAAATATTTTACGAACACCACTTTTATGGTGTGTAAGCTTCTTTTCTAAATCAACATCGTTGGTAAATAAAAGTAATCCTGTTGTATTTCTTTCTAATCGTCCAACTGGTTTAAGGGGATATTTGGATGCATTCGACACCAAATCCATAACTGTCCTGGTCTTCTCTGGACTAGTACTAGTAACAAAACCTTTAGGTTTATTAAGAAGAACGTATTCTTTTTTATGGGGAGTAATAAGTCTACCATCAAACTTTACCTCATCAGTTAGCTTTACTTTATAACCCATTTCGGTAATTGGCTTTCCATTTACCCATACACTTCCGGTTTGGATATATAAATCAGCCTCTCTTCTGGAACAAACACCAGAATTGGCGACAAACCTATTGAGTCTTATTTCATCTGAATCAGAAATTTTCTTAGGTGTGGTTTTTGCCTTTTTCGCAGGGGAATTATTTCGCCCAAAAGATTTCCCTCTTGGCTTACCTGCTGATTTTCCACTTCTCTTTCCTCCACCGGAATTATCTCCACGACTCATATCTTAAATTTTTTGCAAAGATAGTTGATTACTTCATAGGTTCAACAACTATTCTACATCAAACTTAATGGTGCTCTGACGCTCTCTATTTATATGTAATTGAGTAACATCTGGCCTCGAATAATGACCAACGGGGTCAAAATTTTGTCGCTCCTGTAATACTCGATTAAAGTCTAATGTTTGGATCAATAGTCCTTCTTTTTGCAAAACCGGTTCAAGAACCCATTCGCCATCGGGTCCGGCAATACATGAACCTCCATTTCCTAAAACATCAGGAGCTTCTTTTAAGATCTCATCAAGATAAGGAGTAGCAGTTGGAAAATCTTCTTTTCGCATCAAGCTAGAAACCGAAATCACATAAGAACGTGACTCTCTTGCAATAAAACGAGTTATATCTTTGGTATTATAATCACTCCCTGGCCAAACTGCAATATGTAAATTTTCTCCTTGCCCGTAAAGCGCAGCTCTTGGTAAAGGCATCCAATTTTCCCAACAGTTTAAGCCTCCTGCGGTAAAAGCTTTTAAGGGGTGTACAAGTAATCCGTTACCATCTCCGGGTGACCAGGTCAAACGTTCTTCATAGGTGGGTTGTAACTTTCGGTGTACCGATTTGATATCCCCCTTTTCATTAATATATACCAGTGATGCATATAGACTATGCCCTCCTCGATCCAAAGGACGTTCGATAACACCCAAATATATGGCAATTTGATGCTTTTCAGCAAGTTCGCATATAGAATCCAGATCTCCATTTTCTATAACAACAGCATTTTGAGCATAATGTGCATGAAGTTCTTTTTGAATTGTACTATTAAATTTTGCTCCATTAGTAAGCTCAATCCAAAAAGGGTACCCTGGCAAGAGCGCTTCTCCAAAAACAATTAATTCTGCTTTTTTGGAAGCGGCTTCAGTAATAGAATTTTCAATTTTACTAATAGTAGCTGTTTTATCTAACCAAACAGGAGAAATCTGTGCGAGCGCAACAGTTAATAATTGGTCTTTCATCTATTCTTTCTTAATTATATTAATTATTTAGATGCCATTCTTCATAGCATTTAGGTCAGTATTGAACTTATACAAAAAAGTAAACTTCTGGTATTTGTAATCAGGATTTTGGGAATATCCCAATATCGAGTTAACAAATTATTAACATGTAAAAAATTGATTTTCAGATCATTAAATTCTAAAACTAAAAACACATTTTCGCCATTCCTTAATCATTAGGTAACATTAGAATGTACCTAAAACCTAAAAATCAGCAACAATCTAATCCAAACTTTGAGGATCCAATACCTTAAAAACCATTTTCATATTTATTCTTAAGAAGTAAACATATAAAAAGTATGTATTAGTCAAAGTTTAATTTTCGTTAAATCCTAAAGGTTTTTACATAATGGTAATAGTTATGGCACCTTCTAATAAAATTGAAAATCAAAATACTACAACTTTCAAAACTACATTTGCTTTGTAAAATTAAAACAAATTATATCTCAAAACTCAAATCTTTTAAAACACAAAAAATGAAAAAGTTAACAGTTTTATTATTCGCAATTGTATTAGGGTCAAGTCAAGTTTTCGCATTAGATAACAATACCCCTATGAACACAGAATCGCAACTTAGAAACGAAGTTGCTGCGCTTTTAAAAAGTCCTGAAATTAAAGTAGAAAGAGGCGAAATTACAGCTGATATCGAATTTACACTGAACAACAATGGAGAAATTGTAGTGTTAACTGTTGATTCTGATAAAGATCCTGTAATTAATTACATTAAATCAAGACTAAATTACAAGAAGGTAAGAACAGAGAACACCAATAATAAGAATAGAGTATTCCACCTTACTTTGAGAATTAAGAAACCTCAGAACGCATAATTAGATTAGCCTCTATTATTAGGAAGCAGTTATAATACTTTATAGCTGCTTTCTTTTTACCAAAGAATTCTATCTAGAATCATATTAACATCAATCAATACAATACTAAAAGTTCCAGAAACAATAATTAGTTTCAGGATATTATGTAACCATATGTAATGCGGTTTTCCTTTGGATACCCAAAGTGCTACTAAAAACAAGAATAAAAGAGCGAAGCATCCATAAAAATAAAGATTCATAAAACCAATCTCATACTTTGTTAGTAAAAGATAGATGGGAACTCCAGAAGTTAAGATCAATGCACTTATTATTCCTTTAGAAGCTAACTCTCCATAAACTACCGGTATCGTCTTATAATTTTGAGCCATGTCTCCTTTTAAATTACCCAAATCCTTTACCATTTCACGTATCATCAACATCAAAAACAGAAAAGTAGCATGCACAAAGATCACTTCATCAAAATTTTTGTAATAAATAAATACTGCAAAAAATGGTGTTATTGCTAATACCGAAGCCACTGTATTTCCTATGATAGGGTATTTCTTTAATTTGTGCGAATAAAACCAAATTCCAAAAATATAAAGCGAGAAAAAAAGAACCGCTCTAAAGGACACATAACTCGCAAGTACTACAGACAGAAAATTTAATACAAAATAACCTGTAAGTTTGGTTTGTTGACTCACCAAACGATCAAGCATTGTTTTTTGCGGTCTATTGATAAGGTCTTTTTCTCTATCATAAAAATTATTAATGATATATCCTCCCGCAATAACTCCGGCTGAGGCTAAAACAATAACAAACAAATTAGCATCAAGAATAACTTTCTTTAAGGGAATGTCTGGCGCTAAAATAAATATAGAAGTGAGGTATTGGGCAATTACAATAATCAGGACATTGTATCCTCTTACTACAGAAAATAAACTCAGTAATTTAAGAAGTATGAGTTTGTTTTTTCTATTAAGCATAGCAATGCTTATTAAAAATTGTAAACTACCTCTAACTTGTAATCTTTAAGTGAAGTTTGTGCCTTGTTAAAATCTTGTGTAAAACCTAGGATATAGCCTCCTCCACCAGAACCACATAACTTAAGATAATAATCATTAGTTTCAATACCTTTTTTCCACAACGTATGAAACTCCTTAGGAATCATGGGCTTAAAGTTATCAAGGACTACATGAGAAAGTTCTTTAATATTTAAAAACAAGGATTTAACATCACCTTTCAGGAAATCATCTACACAGGCATCAGTATATTTAACAAATTGATTTTTAAGCATACTCCTAAAACCTTCTTGCTTCATACTTTCCATAAAGATGCTAACCATTGGTGCCGTTTCTCCCACAATACCACTATCTAACAAGAAAACAGCTCCTTTCTTGTTTTCTATACTCTGAGAAGGAATTCCTGCAGGTTCTATATTATCTTTAGAATGTATAAGTATGGGAAGGCTTAAATAGCTATTTAATGGATCTAATCCCGAACTGCTACCATGAAAGAAGGATTCCATTAATCCAAAAACCTCTTTAAGCTTTAATAATTTATCACGAGTAAGGTTTTCTAGCACTGTAATTTTATCTTCTGCATATTTGTCATAAATAGCAGCTACAAGAGCTCCACTACTTCCAACACCGTAACCTTGTGGAATACTACTATCAAAATACATCCCAGAGTCTATATCTGCATTAAGTTTACCTAAATCAAATTTTACTATTCCTTCACTCTGGATTTCTTCAAGATACTTTGCAAAACCTTTAAGATTAGTATTAGATTTTATTGCCTCTTGATCTGGAGTTTCAGAAACTTTTAGTGCTCCTTTGAAAAAGTTATATGGTATAGAAAGACCTTTCGAATCTTTTATAATTCCGTATTCTCCAAACAAAAGTATTTTAGAATAAAATAACGGTCCCTTCATTATTTTTTGATGTAGTTATATTGTATTAGTATTCCTTACTAAGATAAAGTTACAATAATTTTGCTCCCAATCCTATTTTGTCGCAAATATACTGCCCATTCTGACAATACGCAACTAACTCATTGGTAATGAATTCCAAAACCTGATCTTTTTCAATATTTGGATATAACAAATGTACATTTGCTCCTGCATCTAAAGTAAAACACAATTTAGAGCCTGTTTTTTTACGATATTCCCAAACTTTATTAATTACCGATAGAGTATTAGGTTTCATTAAAATGAAATATGGCAAGGAAGTCATCATCATCGCATGCAATGTAAGTGCTTCACTCTCCACCACTTCAATAAAAGAATCCAAATCTCCTGAAATTAATATTTCTTTCAGTTTGATTATATTTCCTGAAGCTTGTTCAAACCGTTTTGCAGCAAATGGATGGCCATGCATCAGATCGTGCCCTACTGTACTGCTAACTTGTTTCTCTCCTTTATCAATCAACAAAATAGTATCCTGGTAATCCCCAAAATTTTGATGAACCTTATTCGGAAACTTTATTGCAAACGCATCACTGCTATCTTGGATATCGGCATGTTTTCCCCAAATTGTAATTGGCCCTTCGATACTTCTGCATGCACTCCCAGAACCAAGACGAGCCAGAAACGAAGCTTTTTGAATACATTCTACTTCTGACATAGCTGGGTTGATCATTTTTTCTAATTGCATTAAACAATATGCTATAGCACTCATACCGCTTGCAGAAGAAGCAATCCCACTACTATGCGGGAAAGTATTACTGGTTTCTATTGTAAAATGATACTGTTTTAAAAAAGGGAGATATGTTTCTATTCTTGAAAAAAAACTTTGGATTTTTGGTTTAAAATCAGGTTTATGTTTCCCTTCAAAAATTAAATCAAAATCAAAATTCTCTGAAACTTTATCGTGTTTTTTGTAGTATAAACTAGTGGTTGTTTTACACGCATCTAATGTAAAACTTATAGATGCATTTTCAGGAAGTTGAACCGGTCTTTTACCCCAATATTTTACCAAAGCTATGTTGCTGGGAGAAGAGCAAGATATTGTACCTTTGTCAGGTAATTCTGAAAGTATAGGTGAAGTAAATTCAGGATAATTTGTCATAGTTATACAAAAATTTTAAGCAAATATAAGTGCTGGAAGATATTTAAGCACATAGTAGTGAAAATAAATTGCTATTTTAGTACTGCACTAATTCATTTTGATGAAAAAAAAGTTATCTCGGATCGGTATTTCGGTATTATTGTGTTTAATAATTGGGTTTATGAGTAGTATAGCTACTCAGACTTCTATTGACACATGGTATGTAACTT
This sequence comes from uncultured Aquimarina sp., assembly GCA_947500545.1. Taxonomy (GTDB): domain Bacteria; phylum Bacteroidota; class Bacteroidia; order Flavobacteriales; family Flavobacteriaceae; genus Aquimarina. The sequence goes on from CANMSO010000004.1 coordinate 141,085, forward strand.
TAAAAAAACCTTCTTTTACTCCGCCTAATTGGATTTTTGCTCCAGTATGGACAATCCTATATACTTTAATGGGAATTGCAGCTGGAATTGTTTGGAGCAAAGGTTTTTATCATAAATGGGTAAAAGTTGCGTTATATCATTTTGGGTTTCAATTATTGCTTAATGCAGCGTGGTCCATTTTTTTCTTTGGACTACAAAACCCATTACTAGCTTTATTGGATATAGTTGCCCTATTTATCCTATTATTATTTACAATTAAATGGTTTACCGTTGTAAATTCTATTGCTGCCTACCTACTTATCCCTTATGCCGTTTGGGTTGCTTTTGCGACCGCATTGAATTTTGGTATATGGCAATTAAATTAAAAAGAATAAGGAACATCATTTTTTATGAGTAAAAAAGCAATAGTCTTACAGACTACTCTAGAATTAATAACAAAACAAGGTATCAACGCTACTTCTCTTTCTCAAATTATTAAAGAATCAGGTGTAGCCAATGGCACCGTATATCATCATTTTAAGAATAAAGAAGAAATCATTACTGAATTGTATTTGATGCTCACCCAAGATTTTGGTACCGTTGTGATGCGTAATATCCCAGAAGATGATATAAAAAAGCAATTTACTGTGATGTGGCTAAACCTGTTTTATTATTTTGTAAATAATCCTCTTGCATTTATATTTTCTGAGCAAATTGCACGCTCACCAGAAATACCACAATCTCTGAAAGACAAGGCGAGGCAATACTTCAGTGAAATTGAAGATTATTTCAAAGAAGGAGTCAAGAAAAAAGTCTTTAAATCCTATAACACTTTGGTTATGGAAGAATTGTTTTTTGGCAATGTGGTTTCATTAGTAAAAATTCACGAAAACGAACAAGTAAAACTTCAGGAAAAACACATTAATCAAGCTATAGAAATCTCATGGAGAGGTTTTCTAAAAGATGCCACGATTATATAGCCCAATATATTGTAAACTAAGTATTACCTATATTAATAGTAAGCGCAGTCGAAATATGGGTAGAATGTATCCCTATTTTTCGACTGTGCTCGAAATGACATTAACTATGTTTCCTGAACGAATTAAGATTAATTGAAAACAATATTTACACAGGAATCTTTGTATAAATCCTTAAGTACAAATTCGATAGCTTTTCTGGCGTTATCAGCCTTTCCTATTGCCCCTCCTTTAAATGTTAGTTTTCCGGTATCTCTACTCCAGTAAAACTCATTACTATCTGATTTGATAATTCGCTTATCATTTTTGGTAGTTACCTGAAAAGCATCAAACTCTTGACTATATTCTAATCCCGAAGGAAAATATACTTCGGTAACAAATTTTGTAGAGCCTTTTCCGTAAACATAACATACGCACTCTCCTATATCTTTTGCTTCAGACACTCTAACCATATTGTTTTGCACAATTTTCCATCCTCCGTTTGAACTTATAGCAACAATATCCATTAGCATCGTCCCTTTTTCGGCAATTTTCTTATCGATAAAAGATTCAAAATTTATAACTGCAGAAATCGTTCCTGCTCTTTCTTTCTGAGTTTGAAAGACAACTTTATCCAGTGTTAGCCTAAATGTATAATTGTTGTCATTGATAATATCGTCTAATTGCTTAGAAATATCATTTTTGCTATAATTTTTTCTTACCAGAGCCCCTGACAAATTCACATAAACAGTATTCCCATTATATTTTTCATCGAATAGTTCAAGTACATCTTCTTTTTTGGTTCCCTGTGTTAGCGCATTCATCTTGTTGATATACTCCATTAATAACGTTTTTATAGGCTCTTTTCCGTTATTGGCTTGCGCCTGATGCTGTCCACTAAATAAAAATGCTAAAATGAGAAGAAGGGTAATTTTTTTCATAGTTAATAAGGTGTTAGTTAAACCCTATTAAGGTACAAAATTTTATACAGAAAACCGAATCTTCCTTATGGTATTTTTCAGGACAAACTACTTAATTCTAACAATTTAATTACTGTTTTTAGGTTTCTTGTGGTTGCGCTACACTTCAATTTTTTTTCAAAGAAATTATTATTCAATTTCGTTCTTCCGTAACCATTTACAGCAAAAAAATACACTACTTTAGATGTAATTACAAACTCTTCCTCTCCGTACGAATTAGATTGCAATTCCTCTACTGCAGAAGGATCTGGCGACCCGGACAACAAAGTAAAATACATCTTTTTATCTTCAATCTCGTGGTTTTCAAGTCGCTTTAAAAATGGATTATTAGTATGAATAGACTCTAATACATCTCTTTTAAGTACCAAAACCGGAACATCAAAACCAAAGTATTTCTCGATCCCTTTTTTAATTAAATTACTTAATACATCTTCTTGATCCTCTTGCCTGCTTTCAAAAAGCACATTTCCGCTTTGGATATAAGTAACGACAGAATAAAAGCCCAGATCTTCAAACATAGTCTTAAGATCTACCATTTTGATCTTTTTCTGACCACTAACGTTAATACCACGTAATAATGCGATGTAAGTCTTCATTGGTTACTTAAATTTAAATCAATACCCTTCGACAGACTCAGGGTGACAAACGTATTCATTACTCTTATTTATGAAAATCAATGTCAGTCTGAGCCTGTCGAAGACTCCACACTCCTTTTTCATGAATATTACTCAGGATGTAATCGCTTGCGCTGCAATAAATGCTCCTGTCCAAGCATTTTGAAAATTAAATCCACCGGTGATCGCATCAATATTTAATACCTCACCTGCAAAATACAAATTCTTATGTTTTTTACTCTCATACGTCTTGAAGTTAACTTCTTTAAGATTAATTCCTCCTGCAGTGACAAACTCTTCCTTAAAAGTGCTCTTGCCTTTTACCTGAAAAACACCTTGAGTCAATTGCTTAGACAACTCATCAATTTGAGATTTATTCAAATCTGCCCAGCGTGTTTCTTTTTGTATACCCGAAGCTAGCACCAAACTTTGCCAGAGTCTTTTTGGCAATTCAAACTGTGCGTATTTAAACACGTGTTGCTTTGGGTTATTGTTTTTAAGTCCCTTTACTTCTTCCATCGCCTCCTGAGTAGAATAATGTTGAAACCAATTCACCATAATTTCAAAATTGTAATCAAGTGCATTCAGTTCTATCGCTCCCCAAGCTGACAGCTTAAGGATTGCGGGGCCACTCATCCCCCAATGCGTAATTAATAAAGGCCCTTCGCTAGCAAGTTTTGAATTTCTAACACTTACCGAGGCTTGGGTCACCACACCAGGTAAATCTTTGATTCTAGCGTCTTTAATATTAAAGGTGAATAATGATGGAACAGCATCTATAGTATCATGACCCAACTCTTGAAGCAGTTTCCATATTTTAGGATTACTGCCAGTGGCTATCATAAGTTTTGAAGTAGTAAAATCGCCTTGGCTCGTTACAACCTCCCATTTTTCATTTTTTTCCTGAAAACTTTTGACAGCATGATTTTTAAGCACCTCTACATTAAGTCGTCTAGCTTCAGACAAAAAACAATTAATGATCGTTTCTGAAGAATCTGAAATCGGAAATATTCTGCCATCATCTTCAATCTTCAATGCTACTCCTCTACGATCAAACCAATCCATAGTATCCCCAGTCATGAAAGTATGAAATGGCCCCTTTAATTCCTTTTCTCCTCTGGGGTAATTCTTACTTAATTCATTCGGAATAAATTCTGCATGAGCAACATTACATCGCCCGCCACCAGAAACTCTAACTTTGGACAAAACTTCTTTTCCTCTTTCAAGGATTGCAATTTTTAGGTCTGGATTGTTTTCTGCTGCATTAATAGCGGTAAAAAAACCTGCGGCACCACCACCAACGATTATTAAATCATAGTTCATACGACAAAATTCGGAAAATCTGTGATGATACCATCAACATTCCATGATTTTGATTGGTCAATCAACATTTCTTGATTTACCGTCCAAACATATACTTCATACCCATGCTTTTGGGCAAGTGCAACCTCATCCTTAGTCAAAGTAGTAATAGGAGGATGAACAGAAAATGCCTGTAGGTCATTAGCAACCGGTAACGCTTTGGTAATGTTTTCTTCAGTCAGCACACCTAACTTAAATTTTGATGCAATTTCTTTTATCTGAAACAATTGAGAATGATCAAAACTGGATATAATAAAATGATCATAGGTCCAATTAGTATTCTTAACATAAGTTTCAACCAATTTGATAGTTGGTATTGCCGTATTCTTTCCTTTTAATTCAATATTGAGTTCACACCGTGCATCGATAAGAAGTAAAACCTCTTCTAATGTAGGAATTGCATATCCTTCATGAGTGGTCAACTGTTCTAACTCGCGTAAGGTATAGTCTGCAACTTCTCCTTTACCATTGGTTGTTCTATCTAGTGTTTCATCGTGGATCACTACCAATTCTCCGCTTTTACAACAATGTACATCGATTTCTATCCCATGAACATCATGTCTTAAAGCTTCTTTAATAGATTCTAAAGTGTTCTCAGCAACCAAACCAGCTGCACCGCGATGTCCGTATTTTTTCATGACCTTATGTGTTTTTTGAAGTGTAAAAATAGACAAATCTATAGCTGGAACCTACGGGGATAATCCTACTAAGGTTTAATTACGGTATGGTACTATAATATCGCCCTTGTAAACCCTTTCTTAGAAGACATCTTTTTGTCATCCCAGCGTAGGCTGGGATCTAGTTTGATATAGCAATATTTTTTTAGAGTGTTTATAGATTCCTGCCTACGCCGGAATGACAAGCCTAAGGTTAAAGATGATTTTTTCTTCGATACAAAAACAAACTCCCTAGTAACACAATCAACATCAGTATCCCCAATACCCAATACAACTGGTTATTATCACTAAACGTTATCGGTGCTGAATCCCCAACCAAATAAAAACCTCCCCAATAAAAAGGGTGCACACGGTTTATATTGGCAGTATTTAGGTATTGTAACTTAGCCTGCTGCAATGCTTTGGCTTTGTTCATGCCTTGCTTTAGATTGATGTAGAAATACTTCATTAACTCTGGGGTTGTTTGATCAGACACTTCCCAGCTGCTGAGTAGTAAACTTTTGGTACCTGCATACTGAAAAGCACTTCCTAAACTCATAATTCCTTCGCCTTTGGCAATTTTACCCGTTCCTGTATTGCATGCGCTTAGCACAGTAAGTTCTGCGGGGATATCCAAAGCAAATAATTCATGACTATACAACAGGTTATCCTCTATAGTATCTTTGCTCTTGGTAAAATAGAGCTTAGAGTTTTCTGGGCGTTGGTTATCTACGTCTCCGTGCAATGCCAAGTGCAGTATATTATACTCGCCTGCTTTTTTCTTAAAATTGGCCTCTACAGCCTGTGATCCAAAATAATACTGCCCATCTATAATATCAGAAATTGCCTTGATCTCTTTGCGTGTACCAGGTAAATCATCACCAGTATCTCGTAGTGTTGCCAAACTCATCGTTTTGGCATCTACGATATTAGTACTGTCTGTAAATGAAAAAGCTAGACATTCTTGCAGTTTTTTAAACCTTTTATCCTTTTTGGATGCTGCAAATAATAAGTTTGCAGAATTTGCATACGTCACAGCATAGTCTTTAAGCAGATAAGAAAGTGTTTTAGGGTTATTAGAAGCATCTTTTTGGGTAAGCAATAACTCAAAATTAAGGTGCCATAGTGGTCCATCGGGTATAATGATTAGTTCATCTCCAACCAATTTATCTGTAATCGGAGCTAAAAGTTGATAATACAACCCATAAGCAGATTGCTTATAATCTTCAACATTTTTTGAAGTAATAGCCTCTCTTAGCTGTTCAATTTTATTGGTTAAATCTTCTGTTTTCAGCTCTTGTACGGCAAGATTATTTTTAGAAATCGTAAACGCATAGGCACTACTATCTGCTACAAAAAACTCTAGCAAGGTGGTATTTTCTTTTAGGTTTTTCTGGATATCGACAACAGAGACAATATTGTTTTCATGTTTTAATTGATAATATTTAGGGTAGTTTTTCTCCAGAATATTCGTTAAAGAATCTTGCCGCCTATTGATATCAAATAGTCGACTCTCGTAATTAGTAATTTTGGTAGAATCTGTTGCTTGAGATGATCGTTCTTTGTTGATCTTGGATTGATAGAAAGAATTATTGATCCTCAGTTCTTTTTCCAACTCCAACAAATCTGTTGATAACCCAGTAAAATTCTTGGCATTAGATGCTGCCAATAATTCCTTTAGGGTATTCGCTTTACTTTTTTCTGCGTATAAAAATGCTTGATCAAGTGACTTTTGATCTTGGTTATGATGATAAAGTAGTAACTGCGCTTCTATAGCACCTTGATATATTGCTGCTGCTTTTTTGGCAAAACTTACTTTGTCCTGGTAATTGGTAAACGTTTGTCTGATCTTGTTGATTAGTGTATCTGCTTTTTGATAGGTGTTAATTGAATTGTTGAGGCTACCGATATCTTTACTCTTCTGGAAAATTTTTTTGTAGGTTTTAGCTTGGCCGTTTAATGTTGATAACAAGACGTTTTGATCCAGATATTGATCTGTACCGGGAATAGTATTTACAGTAATAGCTCTTTCATAGTTTATTAATGCATTATAATATTTTTTAGTCTTCAAATAAAAGCTACCTATTCGATTATAGGATTCAACAATATTTGTATGATTTTGACCATGAATAGATAATCTAATTTTTAAACTTTTTTGTAGATATTCTAAAGCTTTTGTATAGTCTCTTTTTTCAAAATACACTTGTGCTGTATTATTATAGATGTCAGAAGTGTAAGGATGATTTGTACCAAATAAATTAATATTCATTATCACAGCTTTATCACAATAGTATAAAGCTAACCTATATTTTGCTTGTTTAAGATAAACAGAACCAATATTACTATAACATTCAGAAATTAAAGGATGATCTTTCTGAAAAGTACTAGTTAATATTTTTAAAGCTTTTTTGTAGTATTCTAATGCTACGTTACTATTATCTTGGATATTATATAAATCTCCAATATTGATGTACTTTCGCGCGACATTGGGATGATTCTCTGTAAAATTATTGAGAGTTATATTTAAAGATTTTTTATAAAAACCAAGGGCCTTACTATATTCTCCCCTTTGTTTATATATTACGCCAATGTTATTGTATACTAAATCTAGAGTTCCAGTGTTATTTCTCTTATTTAGAATTGCAATAGCTTTATTATAGTTAATTAAGGCCTGATCTAGAATACCATTTTTACTGTGGACAATTCCAATTAAATTATAAGTAATAGCAACATTTTTATGTATTTCTCCATACAAATTGATATAAGTGCTTAAAGCTTTTTTTAGATATTCTAAAGCAACCTCATTTTGTTCTTTTTCTAATAAATTTCTTGCTATTCTAACATAACTATTTGCTACTAATTTATTATGACCAGGTGAATTAATATAAATATCCAGAGCCTTTCTATGAAAACCTATTGATTTGTCATAATTCCCTATCTGTTTGTATATGCCTCCTATACTAGAATAACAAGAAGCAACAAGGTAATGATTACCGCCATATAGGTCAATTCTTATATTTAATGCTTTATTTAAATATATAAGCGATTTGGCATATTCTGCCTTCTTTTGAAAAAGAAGGCTCATACTTCTATAAATATTCGCAATTTCAAAATGATTCTCACCAAAGAGTTTTTTTGTTATTTTCAAAGATCTTAAGTAAAAATCAAATGCCTTATCATACTGTTTTGTGTTTTTTAAAATATTCCCTATACTTTTATATGTATTTGCTACCAGAATATGATTTGATCCGTACTCTTTAATTCTAATAGCCAAAGTTTTTTTTTGAAATTTTATAGCTTCAGTATACTCCCCTTTTCGAGCATATATCCATCCAAAATTAGTGTACGATTTCGCAATTTCAGGATGACTCTGTGGAAAAATCATAGATCTTATTTTTAGAGCTCTTTGGTAATAGTTTAAGGCTATTTTAAAATCCAAATGATGAGATTCATGATACCTCCCTATATTGTCATAGGCATAGGCCTCCTCACTATTATTTTCCTTTAAATATGTCTTACATATTTCCAATCCTTTTTTCGCACTAACATACGACTTTTCATATTTTACATTATGCCACTGGCTCTCAGAAATCTTATTATAACATCGGGCTACCCGCTCCCAAGTTTTTGCGTTACGATAGATGGGTAGTGCTTTTTCAAAATATACTACGGCACTATCTAGTTTCCTATCGGTTAAGAATACATCTGCTTTTTTAAAATATTGAGATGCAGGTATGGTATCGGTTATGGTTTGGGTATGACCAAGAGTAGTAAACAAAAAAACTGGTAATATTTTGATTACTAATTTCATCATACTCCTTTTTTTCTTCGATACAAAAACAAACTCCCTAGTAACACAATCAACATCAGTATCCCCAATACCCAATACAACTGGTTATTATCACTAAACGTTATAGGTGCTGAATCCCCAACCAAGTAAAAACCACCCCAATAAAAAGGGTGCACACGGTTTACATTAGCCGTTTTTAGATATTGCAATTTGGCTTGTTGTAAGGCTTTGGCTTTGTTCATACCAGTTTTAAGGTTCGTATAGAAGTATTTCATTAACTCTGGGGTCGTTTGATCAGACACCTCCCAACTGCTGAGTAATAAACTTTTGGTCCCTGCATATTGAAATGCGCTCCCTAAACTCATAATTCCTTCGCCCTTGGCTATTTTACCTGTTCCTGTATTGCATGCGCTTAGGACAGTAAGTTCTGCAGGAATATCCAAAGCAAATAATTCATGACTATACAATAAGTTATCCTCTAGAGTATCCTTGCTCTTGGTAAAGTATAACTTAGAGTTTTCTGGGCGTTTATTATCTACGTCTCCGTGCAATGCCAAGTGAAGTATGTTATATTGACTTGCATTTTTCTTAAAGTTTGCTTCAATAGCCTGTGATCCAAAATAATACTGCCCATCAATAATATCAGAAATCGCCCTGATCTCTTTGCGTGTGCCCGGTAAATCGTCACCAGTATCTCGCAAAGTTGCCAAACTCATCGTTTTTGTATCTACGATATTAGTACTGTCTGTAAATGAAAAAGCCAAACATTCTTGCCGTTTTTCGGCTCCCTGATTCTTTTGAGTTGTAAATAACAAATTAGCAGAGTTAGCATACGTCACAGCATAGTCTTTAAGCAAATACGATAGTGTTTTAGGGTTATTAGAGGCATCTTTTTGGGTAAGCAACAGCTCAAAATTAAGGTGCCACAGTAGGCCATCGGGTATAATGATTAGTTCATCTCCTACAAGTTTATCTGTAATTGGAGCGAAAAGTTCATTATATAGCCCAAAAGCAGATTGTTTGTAATCTTCTACATTTTTTGAAGTAATAGCTTCTCTTAAATGCTCAATCCTATTGGTTAAATCTTGCGTTTTCAGCTCTTGTACGGCAAGATTATTTTTAGAAATCGTAAACGCATAGCTATTACTATCTGCTACAAAAAACTCTAGCAAGGTGGTATTTTCTTTTAGGCTTTTCTGGATATCGACAACAGAGACAATATTGTTTTCATGTTTTAATTGATAATATTTTGGATAGTTTTTCTCCAGAATATTCGTTAAAGAATCTTGCCGCCTATTGATATCAAATAGTCGACTCTCGTAATTAGTAATTTTGGTAGAATCTGTTGCTTGAGATGATCGTTCTTTGTTGATCTTGGATTGATAGAAAGAATTATTGATCCTCAATTCTTTTTCCAACTCCAACAAACCCATTGGTAATCCTGTGAAGTTTTTGGCATTAGATGTTGCCAATAATTCCTTTAGGGTATTGGCCTTACTCTTTTCTGCATATAAAAATGCTTGATCAAGTGACTTTTGATCTTGGTTATGATCATAAAGCAATAACTGTGCTTGTATCGCTCCTTGATATATTGCGGTTGCTTTTTTGGCAAAACCTACTTTATCTTGGTAATTGGTAAATGTTTGCCTGATCTTGTTGATTAGCGTATCTGCTTTTTGATAGGTGTTAATTGCATTGTTAAGCATACCAATATCTTTACTCTTTTGGAAAAGTTTTTTGTAGGTTTTGGCTTGGCCTTCTAGTGTTGATAATAAAATGTTTAAATCCAGATATTGATCTGTACCGGGTATAGTATTTGCTACTATAGCTTTTTTATAATTAATTATTGCATTTTCAGAATCATTTTTTAGCAGATGCACTTGTGCAATATCATTATAGGATTGTGCTACTTCTGGGTGGCTCTTACCGAATGCAATTATTTGTATTTCTAATGATTTATTATAATTTTCTAGCGCTGCTTCATATTCTTTTTTAATTTTATAAATTTTGCCTAAACTAGTATAAGAATCTGCCACATCAGGATGTTTTTCTCCAAATATATGAACACGTATTTTTAAAGCTTTAGTACAATAATACAAGGATTTCTCATATTGTTTTTGTTCAGTATATAGCTGACCTATATCATTATTAGAATTTGCGACATGAGAACTAAATTTATTAAATAATTTTTCTCTAATTATTAATGCTTTCTCATAATGCATTAAAGCTTTATAGTAATAACCCTTTAATTTATAGATGCTTCCAATATTATTATAATTAATCGCAGTAGAGATATTCTCTTCTCCAGAAGATAAAAGATTTATTTTTAATGCTTTTCTGTAATAGATTAAAGCTTTATCATACTCTCCTTTATTTATAAATATAACACCTATGTTATTATATACGTATGAAATACTTTTTTCTTTTGTTGGTAAACCATTGTTGATATTAATTGCTTGATTATAACAGTTTAGGGCTTTTTCATATCTACCTTTATTTCTGTGCGACATTCCTATTAAATTCAAGGCTTCAATTATTCTTTCATTCTTTCTGCCATAAATTCCTATTAAAAAGAGTAAGTTTTTTCTTAAATATAGAATTGCCATATCATCATTTCCCATTTTCTGATACACTCTACCTATAGCTTCATAACTGGATGCTAAACTTTCATGTCCTGTATGAAATATTTTTTCATACACTAATAATGATTTTTGCAGATATCGTAAGGCATTCTCATATTCCTCTTTTCTGTTATAGGAAATACCTAAATTGAAAAAAGCTTTCCCTATAATTTCATTAAACAATTCTGATCTCTTCTCTTGATTTTCTACTAATTTCTCATAATATCGAATTGCTCTATCATATTGGCCTTTTCTAAAAAATACATTCCCTATTTTGAGGTAAGAAATTGCTATTTCATGATGATGAGAATACGGCATTTTTCTAATTTTCAGCGCCTTATAATAATTTTCGTTTGCGCTTTCATAATCCTTTTTGAACTTTACATAATAATCTCCAATATTATCATAAGCAAAAGCCTTTTCTCTATTATCTTTCTTAAGATATTGATCAATAATTTCCAATGCCTTATGAGCATTTTTCAGTGATTCTTCATACTCTTTATCAAATCGATGACTCTCAGAAATCTTATTATAACATCGGGCTACACGCTCCCAAGTTTTTGCGTTGCGATAGATAGGTAGTGCTTTTTCAAAATATACTACGGCACTATCTAGTTTTCTATCGATTAAGAACGCATCTCCCTTTTTAAAATATTGAGATGCAGGTATGGTATCTGTTATGGTTTGGGTATGACCAAGAGCAGCACACAAAAAGATGACACAACTCACTACCCATTTGGGTGATGTTTTTTTTTGTTTCATGAATTTTATGTCAATAATCATCTTCTTGTTATTGTATTATGTGTTTTTCTTTTTTTCGTTACCGATTCATAGATACTATTTATCATCCAGCATTTGATCAGTAATTCACCTTATAACATGTAATTATGGATCCCTGCCTACGCTGGGATGACAATTCTAATGGATTCCGGCTTATTTTATTAATTGTTTCCTTTTTATATTAATAGCAAAGAAACTAAAATTGTTACTTTTATATCTGATTTAATACCTACAAAGGGTAACAATCTATTGTTTTAGTACATAAACCTATGAGTAACATCGAAGATCGTAAATTTTTGGAAGGTATCGTTTCTGGTGACGAGGTTGTTATTAAAGCTTTTTACAAAAAAAACCTCTCCTACATTAGGGGGTATATTCTTAAGAATTCTGGTAATGAAGCCGATGCAGAAGACGTTTTTCAGGATGCATTGATTTTGATATATCAGAAATTAAAGTCTGATTCGCTAGAACTTCATTCTTCGTTGTCTACTTACTTTTATGGTATTTGTAAAAACATTTGGAGAAACAGATTACGAAAAAACAAAAAAATGATAATTACAGAAGATGTTGTACACGATGAAGAAGGCATACATCCTGAAATTATTGAAGAAATTGCGCAGAAAGAGCGTGAACATGTATATCGAAAACATTTCTTGAAACTAAGCAATACATGTCGAGAAGTACTGGGTTTACTTTTTCAAGGAAATAGCATGAAAGAAATTGCTCATATCACGGGATATTCTAAAGGGTACACCAGGAAGAAGAAATTTGAGTGTAAAAAATCGCTGATAGAGATGATCGAAAAAGATCCTGCATACAAGGAGTTACAATTAACTCCTGAAAAGAAATAGATTTTATGGACAGAACTCCAGAAATATTTGAAAAAATAGAAGGGTATCTTAATAATACATTACCCAAGGAAGAACTAGTTGCTTTTGAAAAGGAAATATCTAATACTCCTGCATTAAAACAAGAGATTGAAAAGCACAAGTCTTTACATGCAACATTAAGTGATCAAGATACACTAGAGTTTAAAGAAAAACTGGTGAAAATCAGTACTGAAATCAAAAAGGAAGAAACCTCATCCTCATTTTTTTCTCCATTCTGGAAAATTGCAGCTTCTATCGTTGTGATATTTAGTGTAGGGACACTATTTTGGTATACGATCAACAATCAAGATCAAACAAAAGAATTATATGCTCAATATTATGAACCTTTTCCCGTAGAAGATGTTTCTCGTGGAGAAGATGATAACGCCCTACAAGATGTTATGAAAAGCTATAGTAATGGGGATTATTCTATTGTAATTTCTAAGCTGGAAGAACTTCCTAATACCATCAAAAAAGATCTAATTCACTTATACTTGGGCAATAGCTATCTAAACACAAATCAGGAAGAAAAAGCTATCGGCCAATTTGAAAGTATCCAAAAAAATAGTCAGTATTACGAAAATGCTAGATGGTATCTAGCGCTAACTTATCTTAAATGGGGCAACCCTAAAAAAATAAAACCAATCCTTCAAGAAATTATTGAATACAATGGCGTTTATAAAGAAAATGCTACTCAATTAATGAACGCCTTAACTAAGTAACCACTACTTCCTTAAATACTTCTCTCCTTTTAAACACTCTGGTTGCCTTTATAGCAATCTAGGATTTTCTTACCTACTATATAGGTAAGAACTTATTATTACTCCTACACTAATAAAAAACTAAAGAATTTTAAAAAAATCCAATTATTAAGGTAACAAAACTATTTGTTGATACATAAACATAAGACCCCTACAATACATATTGATAATCGGAATAACAAAAAAAGGAATACTTATGAATGTTATCATCAAACAAATTGAACTAATCGAGAGAATTGATCAACTTATTCGTTTAAAAGCGACAGGAAGCCCAACGGAGCTTGCCTATCGTTTAGACATCTCAAAAACTAAGTTATATCGAATCATTAATACGATGCGTCAATTAAATGCTCCTGTCATATATGATGTTTCTCTACAAAGTTTTGTATATGAAGAAGCTGTGGGATTCAAATTTGGATTCTATCAAAGAAAACTAAACACTAAGGAGTTGAATCCTCTTGTTGGGTAATAACCAACTTGATGAATTAATGCAATATTTTTTTCAAAATAAAAATCCCAGTTCCGAAAAATGAAACTGGCGTGTCCTATTCTTGCATTAGAAATGAGTTGAGTTCATCATTTTCAATATGTAGTTAGCCATTACAGTTATGAAAAAGATCCAATATTCGGTTTAGACTAGGGGTAGGAGAAATTGATATTGGGTCTAGAGGAGGTAAAGTTACCCCTTGATTTTTCGGCGTTAGCTGATTTTTTGTAATTCCCTTAATTCTCCCATACTGTGGTATGGGAGAATTTTCAGGGAAAATTATATCTAATGGAACTATCCTGGAACTCTTTCTATTTAAATGCAGAAAAACCGGTAATGTCCATACCTGTGATTAATAAATGAATATCGTGAGTCCCTTCATAAGTTATTACACTTTCTAGGTTCATCATATGGCGCATAATACTGTACTCACCAGTAATCCCCATACCACCAAGGATTTGTCGAGCTTCTCTGGCTATTTTTATAGCCATATCTACATTATTACGTTTTGCCATAGAAATTTGAGCAGAAGTTGCTTTACCTTCATTACGCAATACTCCCAATCGCCAGGCCAATAATTGCGCTTTGGTAATTTCGGTAATCATTTCTGCCAGTTTCTTTTGTTGTAACTGAGTAGCACCAATGGGTTTATCAAACTGAATACGCTCCTTAGCATATCGCAAAGCTGTATCATAACAATCCATTGCAGCACCAATTGCTCCCCAAGCAATACCATATCGTGCAGAATCCAAGCATCCAAGGGGTGCTCCTAATCCGCTTTTATTCGGTAATAAATTCTCTTTTGGCACCTTTACATTATCAAAAATCAACTCTCCGGTTGCAGATGCTCGTAGCGACCATTTGTTATGTGTCTCTGGTGTAGAAAAGCCTTCCATACCACGCTCCACTACCAACCCATGAATTCTTCCTTCTTCATTTTTGGCCCATACCACGGCAACATCTGCAAAAGGTGCATTAGATATCCATAATTTTGCTCCGTTAAGTAGATAATGATCTCCTTTATCTTTGAAGTTAGTTGTCATTCCTCCAGGATTTGATCCATGATCAGGTTCTGTAAGACCAAAACATCCCATAAATTCACCAGATGCTAACTTTGGCAAGTATTTTTTACGTTGTTCTTCATTACCATATTTCCAGATGGGATACATAACCAATGATGATTGTACAGACGAAGTAGATCGTACTCCAGAATCTCCTCGTTCTATCTCTTGCATGATCAATCCATAACTTATCTGATCTAATCCTGCTCCTCCGTACTCTTCCGGAATATAAGGACCAAAAGCTCCAATCTCTGCAAGACCTTTGATAATTTGATTCGGAAATTCTGCACGTTGTGCATATTCTTCGATAATTGGTGACACTTCACGTTTTACCCAACTACGGGCAGCATCACGTACCAGTTTATGCTCATCACTAAGCAATTCATCTAAATTATAATAATCTGGAGCTTCAAAAAGATCAGGTTTCATTCAGTATTGTTTTAAACTATTATCAAAATTGATGCATCAAAGTGCGTAACAAATGTAATTAATGGAAAAAGAGCAAGCAATTTTTTTGATGTTTTTAAAAATGCATGTAATTAAATACTAATTCTAATATATTTTCAATATTAAAATCTCACACTTTCCTTTACGTAGTTTTTTAACTAAATCCGTGTACAAATTCCGCAGTTCAATACTTTTTTCTACACAAATAAGAATTCTTTAACAATTGTTTCTACAACTAACAATTACCTATTAATCAATTGAATTCCAGTATTTTAACCGAGTTAACTAATCTTATTTCTGGCTGTGGCACAATTATTCTAGTATAGCTGATGTAACAAAATGTAAATCTTAAAAGAAATAACAAAATGAAAAAATTATTTTTATTACCAGTATTAGCTTTCGGATTATTAGTAGGTACTCAAGAAATCAACGCACAAGAAGTTGCTTCTAATGATAATACTGAAATTGCTACACCTGCTCAGGATAAATATATTGATTTGGCGGTAGAGAATTTACCTCAAAAAGTTCTTGATGCTGTAGCTAAAGATTTTGCAGGAGCAACTATTGAAGCTGCTGGTGCAAAAGAAGATGCTTCTGAATTCAGATTAGTATTAAAGCAAGGAGAGAAAGAAATGGAAGTTTTTTGTGACGCTGATGGAAATTGGGTCACTAAGTAATAAACTTTGACTACAATTAAGAAGACTTAATTTATAACTATAGATTAAACTTCATAGAGTGATTGAATTTAGAAAAGGAGGGTTTATTTAGACTCTCCTTTTTTTATACAGTGAAAAATAATTCACATTTTCAAATAAAAATCTTTGGTAAGATCAATATATGGATTAGTATACTGATGGCGTGAATTTTCTATCACTAATTCATCAATCTCAGTAGTTGTCTGATTAAATCCAAAAAGCAACATACTCCTTTTAATTTCTGAAGTTGGATTGCCTTTTACCCTGGTAATTTTTTTAGGAAACAAATTAATATTCGCGGCAATATCAATAACTCGCTCTTCTTCTTTATACGGAATGATAAGGGCCAGAAGTCCTTGATCTGATAACAATCGCGAAGCTCCAATTACTAAATGATCAAATGGAAGAGCATCTTGAAATCTTGCAATATCCCGTTGCACATCTGAAGTTTTATAATTCTCGGTATAAAAAGGAGGATTACTGATTAATAAGTCATATTTATCTTCAATTTCATCCACAAATTCCTGAAAAGAAGCATGATAGCAAAATAATCTATCCCCCCAATCAGAAGATTCAAAATTATCTACAGCTTGCTCATAGGCTTCTGTATCAATTTCGAGAGCATCGATAATTTCGGCTTCAGATCTTTGAGCAGCCATTAAAGCAATAACACCTGTACCAGTTCCTATATCCAGAATTGAATTTACTGAATCATCAATTGGGACCCAAGCACCAAGAAGTACACCGTCTGTTCCAATTTTCATGGCGCAACGATCTTGATTAACTGTGAATTGTTTGAATTTGAAAGGTTTACTCATTATAAATAAAGATCAATCAGTCCCTCTGGAGTATTTACTCTTACTACTTTTTGTTCTCTATCTATTTTATCTATGAATTCATCATTCATTGGGATCAAAATCTCGGTACCATTACGATCAATTTCGAATAATGCCTGAGCAGTACTATCATTAATTGATTTGATAACTCCTACTTCTCCAAAAGTGTTATCTAAAATGGTAAATCCAATTACCTCGTGATAATAAAATTGATCTCCCTCAAGTTTTGGCAATAAGGTTAGTGGTAGATAAATTTTAGCTTTCATAAGATCATCTGCATCCTCTTCTGAATCTACATCTTCAAATTTTACTCTAAGTAAATCGCTTTTGTGCAATGAGCACTTTTCAATAAAAAATGGAACCAGATTATTGTTGTAGTCAACAAATACTGATTCCATTTTCACATAACTTTCTGGTTCGTCGGTATCTAATTTGATCAATACCTCTCCCCTAAAACTAAATTTACTTACGATTTTACCTAGATAGAAGCATTCTTCTTTCTTCATCGTTAATAATGCAACTATTCTTCCTCGTTGCTAGCTTCTTTAGTTACTTCTTCTGTTGCAGTTTCAGCTTCTGGAGCCTCTACTACATCTGCTTCTTCAGTTGTTTCTGCTTCAGCTTCTACTTCTTCTGCATTTGCAGCCGCAGCTTCTGCTTCACGTTTAGCATTAACTTCTTTTTCAGCTTCAAGTGCTTTTGCTTTAGCAGCAGCCTCAGCTTTTGCTAATTGATCCTTTTTAGCATTAACGCCTCCTTCTTTTTCAGATAACCAAGCATTGAATTTTTCTTCAGCTTGCTCCTCTGTCAAAGCACCTTTTCTTACTCCACCGGCAAGGTGATTTTTAAGTAAAGCTCCTTTGTAAGATAGAATAGCTTTTGCAGTATCGGTAGGTTGCGCACCGTTCTGTAACCATTTTACAGCTCCGTCAACATCAAGGTCAACACTAGCTGGGTTTACATTAGGATTGTAAGTACCTAATTTTTCAAGGTATCTACCATCTCTTTTTGATCTAGCATCTGCTGCTACGATCCAGTAAAAAGGTTTTCCTTTTTTACCGTGTCTCTGTAATCTAATTTTAACAGACATAAAAATTAATTTTTGGGTACACGACCCTGTTTATAATTAAGGCCGCAAAGGTAGTTATTTTAATTAGAACGAAATCAATAATTTAAAAGTTTATTCTTTGCGCTATATTGATTAATATTTTTAAGGATTGTCAAATTTGGTTATCTATCATCAATTATTGAAGGATGAATTCCTATAAAATCATTCATTTTGTCTATAAAATTTCACTTTTTGTGTATTTCATCGATAATATATGTCTTTTTTCGATTAAAAAATTGTTTTATCCGAATTTAACTTATATGTTTGTACTGTAAACATTTTATTACGGTAAACCGTAATTAAAATTGCAAAAGCCCCAAATATGATTAGAATAACTACCCTATTGGCAGTTTTCTGCCTTATTTTTACTTCTTGTTCAACAGATACTGAAATCAACGACCCAGCTCTTCAGGCTAAAGTTGATGGAGAAATCTTTAGATCTTCAATAAAAAAAGCTGTTATCTATTATGACGGGACGTTAGTAATCTCTGGAAGTGAAGGAGACAAATCTATAAGCTTTACTACTTCATCAACCAAGATAGGAGTTTATAAAATAGGTCAACAACAAACCGTAAACAAAGTTAGTTTTCAAAAAAATGAAGTAAAATTTATTTCTGAAGATGGAACAACCGAAGGAACGGTTAACATTACTCAGATACATAACAATGAAATTTCTGGTAATTTTTACTTCAAAGACCTAAAAGATAATAGTGGCAATTCGATGAACTTTGATAATGGATGGTTCTATAGAGTTCCTATTGAAACAGGAGTTATTGCCGAAGAAGTAATTGTTACTCAAGAAATCAATCCTTGCTTACTTAATGCTTCATTAACGGCTATAATAGATGGATCTGAAATGATTACCGATGATCATTCTGCTGCAATAATTGGTGTTGAAAATGCAGCTATCCTAATTACAGCAACCAACCAAGATGGAGAAATATCAATAGTATTTCCATCGGATGCATTACCAGGAAGTTGGTCATTAACTGGATCAGGTGATTATAGCGCTACATACACAGCAAACAGAGATAAATCTTCTGCAATATCAGGAAGATTAACAATATCAGAACATGATACCGATTCTAAATGTATAAGTGGAAGTTTCGAATTTGAAACCAGAAGTGGAATTCAAGTATCAGAAGGATTCTTTGATTTTGGCTACTAAACCACGACTCAACTTAACCACGAAAAGCGCTCATTAATAACAATGAGCGTTTTTCTTTTTTTTAGAGAACTGAAGTTTCATTTTCTATAAAAAAAGTATAAGAATTTTTACATTCTGACCTTAACTTTAGTAGCAATAATCGCCGTAAAGATGTTAGCTATCTAACATTTACACTTTTTCATCTCACTTACGAACCTCATGAATTCTGTTAATTAATTGCAAAAATAGCTGTGTTATATTTAACACATATTTATCTACAAACCTTTTAAAAACAGTACTTTTCACCTCTATAAGCATCTAACACTCACAAATCGCATTGTTTTTTATTTTTTTTCTCTGTAAGAATAAAATATTGTTGTCGTCTGAACATATATCAAAACTTAAATATTAGCTTTTGAAACCTAAAAATGATTGGCCAATTGTTTTTTAAAGACACAAAAATTTAAAAAACAAAATCATGAAAAATTTAAAAACAATACTCTTAGCCCTATTTGTAGCCTCAATATTTACAGCGTGTAGTAATGATGACGCTATAGTCCCGGAAGATCAATCTGTAGTAAAGGAAGAAGCGGATGCAAAATCTTTTCAATCTTTTAGAGCCTTAAAAGAAGCCAAACTACTATTAAGCAGTATTCGAAGAGATGGAGGAACTCCATATAACGTATTTAGCCCTGCACTTCGTTTTACAGCAGAACAAAATGTCTTTTTACCCAGTGTATTAGGTATAGATTATCGAATAGATAGATCCGTAGTTCCTGCTGGACCTACTGCTAGGTTCCCTATGTTTCAAGGTTGGGAAACGTTACCCGATGGAAGCCGAAGAAAAGGTTATTACGTAATAACCGAAGCATCTAATAAAGCAATGGCAAAAAAGCTAGGCGTTATTTTTTCCCCTAGAATGGCTGCTTCTGTAGGCTCTGGAGGTGAGCAAAGGGCTCATTGGAATCGCAGAGGAAGACTCGTATTTGAAGGGTCTGTAGATTTTTCACCAAAAAGATCTTTGGTGGCCGGTGCAGCATCAGATGATGGATTATTATTTGGTTTCCCGCCAGCAGAAGCTAACCCTGGAGCTATAGCAGATGCTAAATGGTCTTCTTATGTTGTATTGCCTAGTGGAGTTGTAATTAATGCTCAGTTAGTAGCAAACAGTACTGGTATTCACGATAGAATTCCTAATCCTAACGGAAATAGCATTGCAGATCAAGATGATTTAAACAATCCAAATCTAGCCATCGATCAAGCATCAGTTGTAATGCAACTTTTAGACGGATGGCAAAATGGACAACCATATTACTTCCATATTGTAACAGATACTTCTGATCCAGGGCCAGCTGCTATCGAATTAGGTGTTTTTGCCCCAAGATTGGCAAGCTTACCAACATTTGGATTATTCCCAGGAGGCTCAATGTTACCTTTTAGCCCAACAGCCAATGGAAGAACTACAGACACAGACGGGTTTGGGGTACAAGGTTTAAACACAGCTTCTTTAAGTGACCAACAAGTACAAGACCCGACAAACACGTTCCCTATTGATCCTAGAGATAGCAGATATGCACCAATGTGGGACGCACACGTTACTGAATTCACAATACCTGAAGCTGAGCGCCCAATCTTAAGAAGTTTTGACCAAGTAAATCAACTTTTAGCAGATGGTACTTTAATCCCATTTAGAGGTAATGCAAATCCAAATCCTTTAGCAAATTCGTTATCAGATTTGTTAACTGCAACAGGGGCAATTATTAACTGCCCTGTAATTACACAGCCTGAAGCAAGTGTAATTGGCACACAAATTGGATTACCGCGAAACGATTAATAGTGATAAATTAAAGATAGAAAGCTTAGAAGCATCAAATGTTTCTAAGCTTTTTTTATTGTTAAACTTTAAGCTCAATAATTAGTTAATAATTCGGGATAACTTTTTAAGAAATGAACGTTGTGTTTTAGTTATTTTTGAAAGTCTTTAGTAGGGACAAATTTTTTCGAAATATCTCTTTTATGTACTTAGTTTTTGATACTGAAACCACCGGATTACCAAAGCGATGGGATGCACCAATCAGCGATACCGATAACTGGCCAAGGTGTATACAAATTGCCTGGCAATTACATGATGCAATGGGTAATTGTATCGAACACGAAGATTACTTGGTAAAACCAGATGGTTTTAATATCCCTTATGACGCAGAAAAGATTCATGGCATATCTACGGAACTAGCGGATCAGGATGGTATTACTTTACAGGAAGTTCTGGAAAAATTCAATATTGCATTATCAAAAACAAAGTTTGTCGTTGGCCAAAATGTAGGTTTCGATGTAAATATCATGGGAGCAGAATTCTATCGCCTTGGCATAGGAAATGATTTACAAGAACTCCCAGTTCTGGATACCTGTACAGAAACTACAGCACAGCTATGTCAAATTCCGGGAGGACGAGGTGGTAAATTCAAACTCCCAACATTGACCGAGTTGCATCAACATCTTTTTGGGGTTGCCTTTGGCGAAGCTCATAACGCAACCGCCGATGTAGAAGCAACTACACGCTGTTTTCTGGAACTAATTCGAAAACAGATCTTCACCCTTGAAGAACTTGATGTACAGCCAGATTATTTTGAAAATTTTAAAGAAACTAATCCCGAGCCTATTCAGCTTATTGGATTAAAACATATTAATCTCAAAAAAGCTTCACAAAAAATCCGTGAGGCGCTTGAAAAAAAAGAAGCTCCCGATTTATCTCAGCAAGAGATTGATCAAAATATTGCAGCCCTTGACGAGGTAAATTTTGCTCATCTGCATAACCACACTCAATTTTCTGTATTACAATCGACTACCAGTATTCCAGATCTTGTAAACGTGGCTGCACAACATAAAATGAAGGCGGTCGCTATGACTGATCATGCCAATATGATGGGGGCATTTCATTTTGTGCAGGCGATTTCTAATCATAATAAAAATGTAAAAACAGCCAATGAAGAAGCTGTCGAAAATGGCGAAGAACCGGAAGGTATAGAAATAAAACCCATTGTAGGTTGTGAGTTCTTTGTATGCGAAAATCACAAAGACAAGTCTAGAAAAGATAATGGATACCAAATTGTAATGCTCGCCAAAAACAAAAACGGGTATCATAATCTGGCAAAAATGTCTTCTACAGCTTTTGTGGATGGATTCTATTATCTACCTAGAATAGACAAGGAGGTAATTAAGCAATATAAAGAAGATATTATTGTACTTACCGGTAACCTTTATGGTGAGGTTCCTAGTAAGGTTCTAAACATTGGAGAAAAACAAGCAGAAGAAGCTTTGCTTTGGTGGCATCAAGAGTTTGGTGACGATTTATATATCGAAATCATGCGCCATAATCAGGAAGATGAAAATAGAGTAAACCAAGTACTCATTGAGTTTTCAAAAAAACATAATATAAAAACCGTTGCTACAAACAACACCTATTACTGTGAAAAGAAAGATGCCAATGCCCATGATATTTTATTGTGCGTAAAAGATGGTGAAAAGCAAGCAACCCCAATAGGTCGTGGAAGAGGATATCGATACGGACTACCAAATCAAGAATACTACTTCAAAACGCAAGAAGAAATGAAAAGTCTCTTCAAGGATTTACCCGAGGCGATAATAAATGTACAGGAAATCGTTGATAAAATTGAGCCTTTCGTACTTGCCAGAGATGTACTATTGCCAGCCTTTGATATCCCAGAACAATTTCAGTCTGAAGAAGATAAAATTGATGGAGGCAAACGAGGAGAGAATGCATACTTAAGACATATCACCTATGAAGGTGCCAAAAAACGTTACGCAGATATCACTCCAGAGATAGATGAGCGTTTAGACTTTGAACTTAAAGTAATCGAAAAAACAGGATATCCAGGGTATTTCTTAATTGTTGAAGATTTTATTCGCGCTGCTCGGGATATGGGCGTATCTGTAGGACCGGGCCGTGGATCTGCTGCAGGATCTGCGGTTGCCTATTGTTTATGGATAACAAATCTGGATCCTATCAAATATGACTTACTTTTTGAGAGATTCCTAAATCCGGATCGTGTAAGCATGCCCGATATTGATATTGATTTTGATGACGAAGGGCGTAGTCGTGTAATGGATTATGTAATCGAAAAATATGGGTCAAATCAGGTTGCACAGATAATCACTTATGGAACGATGGCAGCAAAGTCATCGATACGTGATACTGCACGTGTATTGGACCTTCCTCTTAGTGATGCGGATCGAATTGCCAAGTTGATCCCTAACATGTCCAAGCTTGGAAAAATCTTTGGTGTGGATGAAGCTACACTAAAGAAAAAATTTAGAAGCGACGAATTAGAAAAAGTAAACGAACTTCTAAACATTGCAGAGGGTAGTGATCTAGAAGCAGAAACCCTAAACCAAGCAAGAGTATTAGAAGGATCGGTACGAAACACCGGTATACATGCCTGTGGGGTAATTATCACTCCTGATGATATTACCAAATTCGTTCCCGTGGCGTTGGCTAAGGATTCTGACATGTACTGTACCCAGTTTGACAACTCTGTGGTTGAAAGTGCAGGACTGCTAAAAATGGATTTCCTGGGATTAAAAACATTAACTTTAATTAAAGATACCGTCAAGATTGTAAAAGCAAAACACAATGTAGAATTAGATCCTGAAAATTTCCCATTAGACGACGAAGAAACTTATGCGCTTTTCCAGAGAGGTGAGACAGTTGGGGTATTTCAATATGAATCCCCCGGGATGCAAAAATATATGAAGGAATTGAAACCTACAGTTTTTGCAGATCTTATCGCCATGAATGCATTGTATCGTCCCGGACCATTAGAATATATTCCAAGTTTTATTAACAGAAAACATGGTACAGAGGAGATCAATTATGACCTTGAAGCTTGTGAGGAATATCTAAAAGAAACCTACGGAATTACGGTTTATCAGGAGCAAGTAATGCTACTATCTCAGAAACTTGCAGACTTCACAAAGGGTGAGGCCGATGTACTGCGTAAGGCAATGGGTAAAAAACAAAAGGCTGTTCTAGATAAAATGAAGCCTAAATTTATTTCTCAGGCTTCTGCCAAAGGTCATGCTGAAGATAAACTAGAAAAAATATGGAAAGATTGGGAAGCTTTTGCAGCTTACGCATTTAACAAATCTCATTCTACTTGCTATGCCTGGATTGCATATCAAACCGCTTACCTAAAGGCACATTATCCTGCAGAATATATGGCAGCAGTACTTTCTAACAACATGAATGACATCAAACAGGTTACCTTCTTCATGGAAGAATGTAAACGCATGAAATTAGATGTACTAGGCCCCGATGTAAATGAATCCTACCGTAAGTTCTCCGTAAATAAAGATGGTGCCGTACGTTTTGGAATGGGAGCTGTTAAAGGTGTAGGAACTGGTGCTGTAGCTACCATTGTAGAAAACAGAAAGGAAGACGGACCTTACAAGTCAATTTTTGATATGGCCAAGCGCATTGACTTGAGAGCTGCTAATAAAAAAGCATTTGAAAGCCTTGCCTTAGCAGGCGGGTTTGATTCTTTTACAGAAACGCACAGAGGTCAATATTTCCATAAAGATGGAGACGATACTACTTTTCTTGAAAAGGCAATGAAGTATGGTTCTAAATACCAAGAAAACGAAAATTCCTCGCAAGTAAGTCTTTTTGGAGAAGCTAGCGATGTTCAAATCCCAGAACCTGTAGTTCCTCCTTGCGAAGAATGGGGAACCATGGAAAAACTTGCCCGAGAAAAAGAAGTGGTTGGAATTTATCTTTCTGGTCACCCCTTGGATGATTTTAAATACGAAATGAAATACTTCTGCAACGGCACTCTTCTAAACTTTGCAGATTTAGAAAGTAATATAAATCGTGAAATATCATTTGGGGGTGTAATTACTGGAGTAGAACACCGCACCTCAAAGAACGGAAAAGGTTGGGCTACTTTTACCATAGAGGATTACAATACTGCTCATGAATTCAGAATTTTTGGAGAAGAATACCTAAAACATCGTCCGTTTTTAGTACAAAGCACCTTTGTTTACGGCAAAGCTTTTATAAAAGAAGGCTGGGTAAACCGTGATACTGGTAAAAAAGGAGACCCAAGGATTCAGTTCAATAGTTTTCAATTACTTCATGATGTCATGGAAACGTATGCAAGAAAACTAACAATTCAATTAGATATTAATAATCTTTCTGACTCTAGAATTGATTCCTTAAAAGAACTTTTAACAGAACACTCTGGAAACCACACTTTAAATTTTGTAATATTTGAAATGGCTGAAAAACTAAAATTACACATGCCCAGTAGAAAACAAAAGGTAAATATTTCCCAAGAACTACTGGCTGCTTTAGAAAATGACTCTGTTTATTATAAACTAAATTAGGTTTAACCTTTTCTTGGACGCATTTGATTACCCATTCCATCTTCATCCCTATTGTAAGATATAGAATTACTGGTATTTCCTCCTTTAATTTTTATAAGGCTGTCTCTTTTTACTTTATTTGTTTCAGAAATAGTTTTTAAGGTTTTCATATGAATGAATTATAGTTATAGAAATAAATATAATTAAATTATAAAAACCGGCTCGTATATTCTATTCCTATTCTAAAATCATCTGCCAATCTATTTTTAAATTATTCTATCTTGTAAGAGAATTACACGCAACAGCATATGCAAAAAAAGAAGTTATACATTATAAGTTTTGGAGTTATCCTTATTGGAGTTCTATCTTATTTTGCTTTTTATCAGGCAAAACAAAACAATGCAAATGAATATATAGCTATTACACCAATTGCTATACATCAAAACGGAATGGAATTTATTGATTCTTCAGTATGCGTGGAATGTCATAAACAGATAGTCGAAGACCATTATAAAACCGCTCATTACAACTCTTTTAAACTTGCAAATGAGAATACCATAAAAGGAAGCTTCAAAAAAAGTAACAACCATTTTAGGTTAAATCAAAACACGGTTTTTAATATGATTGCTCGTGACTCAGGCTTTTATCAGGAACCGATTATCGATAATCAGAAAACCCCTTTCTACAGCGCCAAAATGGACCTTGTGGTCGGATCAGGAACCAAAGGGCAATCCTACCTTATGTGGAACAACAATAACTTATTTCAACTACAAGCTTCCTATTTTACTCCAACCAACAGCTGGATCAATAGTCCCGGAGCACCAGATCAACTTGCACCAGCCAGACCTGTTATTGAGCGTTGCCTGGAATGCCATACTACATATGCTCAAAACATTTCAGGGAAAAAAAACGGCAATCAATTTCAGAGAAAAAATATAGTTTACGGTATTGATTGCCAACGTTGTCATGGTCCCGTAACAAAACACATAAGATATCACAAACAAAACCCTACAGAAAAAGTCGCTAAACACATTTTAAAATACGGCTCCTTATCTAGGCAACAACGACTAGATGCTTGTGCATTGTGCCACTCAGGTTTACGAGTTAAAACTACTGAACGGGCTTTTACATTTATGGCTGGAGATTCCTTAAAAAAGTTTTCCTTTCCGGATTATGATGAAACAAGTCTTGTTGATTTAGATGTTCATGGAAATCAATATGGATTACTAAAAGCTAGTAAGTGCTTTCAACAAAGTCAGGCTTTGGACTGTACTTCTTGCCACAATCCTCACAAAAATGAAAGGGGCGATTTTGCTGCATTTAATCAAAAATGTATTCAATGTCATACTACGATAAAGAAGCCTATAAATTGCTCTGGCAATAAAAATGAAGTTGAAAAAATGAGAAATAACTGTGTTCAATGCCACATGCCCTTGGCAGACAGTAAAACCATGAAAATACAAATCCCAGAGGGTGATGAAATTTCTGTACAGGTGCGCACACACTTAATTGGGATATACAACCAGGTTCACAATTAGAAACACTAGTCAAAAAAACTTCCTGCCCAATTTTCTGCCTCTTCTAATTCTTTAAAAAATGTAAAAGCTTCATTCCATAAAGGCTGTTCTTGCATTGCTCTTCTTATTTCTTCTGGATTCTCAGAAACTATAGCAAAACCAATCATATTTTTTAAAATCCTCCCTTTATAAACATTGAGATCTATATCATGAGGAAACTTGCGATGTGTAATAAAAACAAATCTCCTACCAGCATAATAATCTTCTAAATATGATGTGATTTCACCTGCCGTTTCCATAGTAATAGCAGACCCCTTATGCATTACCAAAATCGCATGAGATTCTTTAAAAGTTAAGGTACAATATGGTAATTGAGTTTCTTTTATCATTTTCAATATAGTCCTACAAATATAATGTTAATTTCTTTCTTACAACACTTTATCTGCTAATCTAGGATTTAAACATAAGTATTGTTTTTATAACACTGTAAATTAGATTATATTTCAACCATTAATTTGTTCTTTAGTTTCGGTATCAAAAAATTAAATGACTCCATAGTCAAAACAAATATATTGATTGTAAGCTTTGGGAAAATTATTGACTAATTTTGTGAATATTAAAATAAAACAAGAATTTTAAACAATAAATAACTATGGCACTAGAAATAACAGATGCTACTTTTGATGAGGTAGTACTTAAAAGTGAGAAACCAGTATTAGTTGATTTTTGGGCTGCTTGGTGTGGTCCTTGTAGAATGGTAGGCCCTATCATTGAACAAATCAGTGAGGAATATAACGGCAAAGCCGTTGTTGGAAAAGTAGATGTTGATGCTAATCAAGAATTTGCTGCTAAATATGGAGTAAGAAACATCCCTACCGTTTTGGTTTTTCAAAATGGAGAAGTAGTAGGTCGTCAAGTAGGTGTATCTCCAAAAAATGTATACGCAGAAGCATTAGATTCTCTTTTGTAAAAGAAACTAAAGATAAAAAATAGGAAAAGGTTTGACGAATTGTCAAACCTTTTCTATTTTCACAGAAATCTGTTCTTATGGATATTCAAAAAGAAATAAATAAAACTGGTGGATTTACCAACCTTGAACTTTTAGCCAAACAGGTTGTAGAGGGTTTTATTTCTGGTATGCATAAGAGTCCTTTTCATGGTTTTTCTGCAGAATTTGCAGAGCATAAAGTCTACAATAGTGGCGAAAGCACTAAACATATTGACTGGAAACTTTTTGCAAAAACCGACAAACTTTTTACCAAACGTTACGAAGAAGAAACCAATCTAAGGTGTCATATTATTATCGATAGTTCTTCTTCTATGCATTATCCAAAGGTAAAAGAACATCATTTGGGTTCATTAAACAAAATTAGTTTTTCTGTTTTGGCTACAGCATGTTTGATGAATATTTTAAAGAAACAACGAGATGCTATCGGCCTAAGTATTTACAGCGACAAGTATGACTATTATGCGCCAGAAAAAGGAAGTGAGAGACATCATCAAATGCTGCTCAATAAACTAAATGAAACGATTACAAACGTATCCATAAATAAGAATACAGAAACTTTTAAGTTTCTACATTTAATTGCCGAAAAGATTCATCGTAGATCATTAATTTTTTTATTTACCGATATGCTACAGGCTACTTCTAGTCCCGAAAAACTATTCGAGGCTTTAAGGCACCTTAAGTACAATAAACATGAAGTTATTCTTTTTCATACTTTTGATAGTGAAAAAGAACTTAATTTTGATTTCAGTAACCGTCCTACTCGATTTATTGATGTAGAAACAGGTGAGCACATTAATTTGTATGCTGATAATATTAAGGACAACTACCAAAAAGCTGTTTCTTCATACTTTTATGATTTAAAAATGAAATGTGCTCAATACGGTATAAAGTATGTGGAAGCGGATACAACAAAAGATTTTGATAAAATACTAACAACATATTTAGTTGAAAGACAGAAATTTACTTGATTTCAGAAAAACAAAGTCAAAAAAAACAAAAAAAACATTTGCGGGTAATAAAATGAGGTGTATATTTGCATCCGCAATAAGGCCTTGGTCTGGTAGTTCAGTTGGTTAGAATACCTGCCTGTCACGCAGGGGGTCGCGGGTTCGAGTCCCGTCCAGACCGCAAAATTGCTAAAGCTTCAATCACCATTGAAGCTTTTTTTGGCAATTAAAAATGTTGTGTTGTCTCACGCCTAGCGTGAGTGGTTTAGTAGTAAACCGATGAGAAGCTTTTCCATATAAACTTGGAGAGGCTTTTTTTAGTTTTAGGAACAATCATTTAAAATATCTTACCCCAGTGATCCCAAACTTCGCTAATAAATAAAATCAAAAAGGCTACCGAAACAATAAACTTAATAAAGGTGCCCGCCAGAAAACCAATAAAAGAACCAAAAGCGGCTTTTAATGCTCTAGAAGAATCACTACTGTCTCTAATAAATTCACCAATAAACGCTCCTGCAAATGGGCCTATAATAATTCCAAATGGCCCCATAAATATAATACCAACTATAAGCCCTAGAGAACTACCTATCATTCCATATTTTGTTCCTCCAAACTTTTTCGTCCCCAACGCCGGGACAATATAATCGAGTATCCAAACCACTATTGATATTGCCAAAGTAATACCTAAAAACGTCCAATTTTGCGGAACTGCATCAGTCAAATGAAGAATCAATAGACCTATCCATGCAGTAAATGGCCCAGGCAACACAGGAAGAAAACTCCCGATAACACCTAAAAGACAAAATAAAAAACCAATTATGATTAATGCTATATCCATATTCTTTTGCTTATATGACGATAATGCTTCTGATTTGTTACGCGAATATCAAATAATCAACCCCACCTCTTACTTTACACCTCAAAGAAGGGGAAAGATTAATAGACAACCAATAACATCGGCTTTTTATACCTAAAACATTAATTTATTTTATTCAGTTTCTAATAGCCTTATCGATAAAATCTTGTTTTTTTAACTAAGAAATTAGTTAAAACTAAATATTTAGTTATATTTGTCTCCTAGAACTAAAAAATTAGTTTTTACAATTACATGAAACAACTCACCAAAGCTGAAGAAGAAGTAATGCAACTGTTATGGCAACAAGAAGAGGCCAATGTGGCTTCAATCATAGAGCAAATGCCAGATCCCAAGCCTGCATACAATACTATTTCTACAATCATAAGAATTTTAGAAAATAAACAATTTGTATCTCATCGAAAGAAAGGTAAAGGATATATCTATTTCCCAATAGTTAAAAAAGAGGATTATAGTAGTCAATCTCTAAATAAGTTGATGAATAACTACTTTAATGGATCTTTTAGAAACATGGTTTCCTTTTTTGTAAAAAAGAACGATATGGATATTAAAGATCTAGAACAAATTTTAAAAGAACTTGATAAAGAAAATTAATTATTATGCTCCACTACCTACTACAAACTCTTGTTTTTCAAGTGTTATTTTTGGCCCTTTATGACATATTTCATAAAAAGGACACATTTTTCGCCTGGAACAGGTTATACCTAATCATCACACCAATCTTATCATTGGTATTTCCTTTTATAAAAATTTCAGCATTGAGTTCGCCTACTCCTCAGGGATATATTACCCAATTAGAAAGAGTAATAACGGTCTCTTCAGAAAATCTTGTTGTTCTGGGCACAACGGGACCAGAGCAAAACCCAACAAATTGGTGGATGGTACTTTATTATTTAGGCGCTACCATAAGTCTAGTGTTATTGATTATGAAGTTTTATAAGCTTAACATTTTGACTAGCTTTTCTTTTACCTCCAACATTAAAAATAAGAAAGTAGTTACACTTCCTAATAGTAATCAAGCATTTTCATTTTGGAACACTATTTACCTGGGAGATGGACTCCAAGAAGAAGAAAAAAAGCAAATTTTAACTCATGAGCTTGTACATGTAGAACAAAAACATTCATTGGACCAAATATGTTTTGAAATCCTCAAAATAGTACTGTGGTGGAATCCGATGATTTACATTTATCAATCAAGAGTAACGGTATTACATGAATACTTGGCCGATGAAGCAGTTATATCTACTATAGATAAGAGAAATTATATAGAACAATTACTGAATGCGACTTTTCAAACTCAGGAAATCACATTTGTCAATCAATTTTTTAATCAATCATTAATCAAAAAACGAATCGTTATGTTACAAAAAACCAAATCTAAAACTATTGCCAAATTCAAGTACCTATTACTGGTACCTGTCATTATAGGGATTCTTACTTACACTTCATGTAGTGATGAATCTAATCAACCTATTAATAATAATATTGGGAATTCGAGTAGCATTAAAAATAGCAATATCTCTGAGCATTTAAAAAGCGGAGAACCTGAATGCCCAAATCAGAATTCTGAATATGACAAAAACCTTGATAATTACCTAAAAATAGCTGTTGGTAAAAATACTGAGGTTATTGTTGATATTATTTCGATTGAGTCTTCAAAAAAAATAAGAACGGTATATATAGCAAACAATACTACTCAATTTATTAGACACATCCCAGAAGGCAAATACAAATTTCATATTGCCTACGGTTATGATTATGCAGAAAAAACTGTAGATGGAATATGTAAAGCCTATTTTAAAAATGAAAAATTAACAGAACAAGGCATTCAAGTACTTGATTTTAATACTATAAAAACAAAAGAAGGAGTAAATGTACCTTCATATAATCTAACTCTTGATTTGCCAGGCGATTCTGATCACGATCACGAAAGCGATCCTTCTTAGTTTATAAATAGTAGTTATAGTTAAATAAAAAGGTTACCCGAAATGGGTAACCTTTTCTTTTTAAAATCTACACTTGTTATTATTGTTTTATGATCTTTCTTGTAGACATAACTTTGTTGGTTTTATTTTGCTCCAAAACGTTCAAAATATAATATCCAGAAGGTAAATCATACATATCTATCCAGTTTTGGCCTTCTTTTATAATTACTTCCTTTTGCAACATACCTGTTGAGTTAAATATTTTAACTCTTGAACCAACAGATGCTCCAGAAACGCTAACTCTATCTGTTATAGGATTAGGAAATACAGAAATATTACTATTATCACTTATCAGACTTTGTTGTCTAGCGCTGGTATAAGTAATAACTAATTGAGGAGGTTTGTTGATTCCATTCTCTTTAGATGCAAATGCAAAGTCGTTTCCTGAAGTCATTCTTAATATAAGCGATAACTTGTTTCCAGATACCGCTACCGCATTCAGGTTTACTGTTTTTGCATTCCCTATTGCATAAGTATTATTCAAACTTCCTAATAAATTTCCTACAGAAGGCTTATTTCCATTAGCTAAGTTGTTTTCAGTCCAATTATTAGAAGTTCCTCTATGCACTGTAAGATTACCATTGCCTGGGTCTGAATTTACAGTAAATTTTAGCTGTGCATTAGTAATAGTTCCATTAATAGATGAAAGATCAAACATTAGATATCCTGTTCTCTTACTCTGCTCTACTCGAACAATATCACTATTAAATCTAGTTGCTCCTTGTAAATAGGCATCATGAATAGGAGAAAGTGTTATTGTTTGTTCTACAGGAGCTGCTAGTTCAGAAGTAACAATTCTATCTATATTAAATAAATAGCCTGATGCTCCTTTATACAATAATCTTAAGACTTTCTCTCCTTTGGTTAGTGAAACATCTACAGAATATTTCTTATAATTATGCCATTGCCCTGTTACAGGAAGTGTTATAGAACCTACAGTGTTACCCGCTTCAATGATATCTACACTTCCTCCTACTCCTGCGCTAGAAGCATAAAAATCGAAAGTATACATTCCGTTGGAAGCTATATTCACATTATAATTTGTATAATCTCCATTTTTAATATACCCCAAATTCTGATTTGAAGTACCGGGCGTATTTTCGATACGTATACTTCCTGATTTTGAATCAAAACTTTCTGCTTCAAAGGCTCCGGGAATATCAATTGCGCCTGTTGGTGGAGGTGTATTTCCTTCTATTTGAATATTTATTGCCGTAGAAGTGGTAACTGCCCCATCATTATCTGTAGCCTTTGCAGTGATTGCATAACTTCCCGCATTAGCGATAGTTGTAGAAGTTTGATAAGGTGCTTGTTGTTCTGTTCCAACCAGGTTACCATTTACAAAAAACTCAACTTTTGCAATTGTTCCATCCGTATCTGATGCATTTGCGCTTAGAGAAATTGTTTCCCCTTCTTGAAAAACAGCCCCATTAGATGGTGAGGTAACATTTACTTGAGGTAAACTATTCTGATCACCACAATCTACTAATACCTCAGCTGGGCCATTTCCACTTGGCTTGGTATAGGTTTTAGACAATACAAATTTATCCATTTCGAATCCATCTTCTCTCATAGAAAATGAAATCGTATGAATACCAGCACTTGGAACATTAATAAATATTTTTTGAGCTTCACCACAATGGTTAGCACCTGTACGCTGCTTACTTTCCCATGTCCATTGGTTTTTACCTGCACACCATTGCATTCTCTGACCAGATGCCGGCCACGTTCCATCTATTCCCACATGTACTCCATTATCTTCAGAACCTGTAGAATGTGCTCTTACCCAAACAAAATATTTACCAGATGTTGTAAACTTCACCTTGTAGTTAATTATGGCTACTTGACCTGCTGTATTAGAAAAATTTTCTCCATTAATCAATGGGTCACCATGCGTCACTCTTGTATCTGGTAATATTTCTAAATATCCTCCATCACTTGCTCCATTAGAGTGATCTGGATCTGGGTCAGGTGTGGGTGTTGATCCACTACCATTAAGCACATACCATTTTCTTTTATCACTTTTAGATTGGCTTTCAAAATGTTCTGCTTCAACGGCAACAACACCATTTTGCTCAAGAGCAACACAATCACCGTCACCGCCGCCGTCTCCGCCACCATTTCCGTTCTTCTTTCTAATCAAAGCAACCCAATCATTATTATCCGGTGCTACCAAATTACCGCCCAAAGTAGTTTTTGCAGTAAGATCACCCCCTGATCTTGGGTTATACCATTGTACATCATACCTGTCATTTCCAGAAGGTAAGTTTAATCCTGTAGATCCTCCGTTTGGTCTATAAACAGCATATACATCACCAGTTTTGGCCAACACATAATCATTACCATCTGACGTCACTCCGTCAGAAGATACCATATCAGTTAAACTTCCTAATAAATTATCATTAAAAAACTGTAATGCTCTAGCTGCATCAGAATATTTACCATCTCTGGACCTATGATTTTGAGCAGATAGATCAGTTTCACCGGTTTGATATCCATAATAATATTCTACACCTGTTCCACCAGCCATGAGTGTACCCCAAAGTACTTTATGCCTAACCAGTTTGTCTTCTTTTCCGTCTTGATCCACACCAATATTGGCACTTCCTTGCTCATCATTGGCTACTACCCATTTCTTACCGGCGTTACGGGATTTCTCTAACCATCTTTTTACATCATTATGTACTTTATTCTTATCTGTCTGAACAGATGCTCCAGTAAGAACAGAATTATTACCTAAAAGTGGGTTATATCGCTGATCTTGTTGATTAGGATAGGTATGAATTACTATATGATGATCATATGGATCCATTTGTTTGATATATGCGGCGGTAGATTTAACCACATTATCAGGTATGGTAGTTTCTTCAGAAAGGTTCCAATTAAGGGCTAAATGATGTCCGAAACGCGCTATCAGTTCACGGTAGTACAATTTTCTCTGCCTTCCAAAACCATTATTATCCATGATATTGTCATTCTCAGTTTCCAGGGTTTTGAAATGCATAAACATTCCTTTTTTATCTGCATACTCAAACACTTTTTCCCATTGCGCAAGTTTGGATACATCAAATCTATCTTTATGTACACCTTGGTTCCATTGTTGGCCATCATTATATCCATTATAGGTACTTTCATTCACTTTTAACAAGTGCGGAAACACATTTTCATCATCTCCATGCAGACTTAATGTTAAGAAAGAAAAAGCATTTAATCCTTTATTAGACAAGTACCTCACTACTCCCAATAGTTCGGTCCCTTTTCCGCCACTCCAAGTATAAGCACTAGCATCTGAAGCCTGGTAATCTTGTTGGTGAGGGTTCCAGGATTTACGGCGATTTCCTCTGTTTGGTGTTGCATCAAAATCTACATATGCCAACGTATTTTCTGGAGCATCAGCACCTGCTTTTACAAACCAATTTCCGTTTGGACTAGTTGGATTAGTTCCGGTATATCTAAGATAATGTTGTCCTACATAGCGCAGCATCCCTTTGTTCTTTGCTCTATGATCTCGTCCTCCTTTATCAGATTCTGAAACAGAGAATGACCCATTGCTTCCGTCCATAAATCCAGCACCAGATCCCCCACCATTAATGGCGACATTAGATCCAGATTTGAATGATGCTGTCCAGTTCCAGGTTCCTGTTTGTTCAGGAGCAAAATGCACTCGCCACTTATTTCCAGAAGTACAGCTATTATTCTCTGCATTTCCACAAGCTGCATAATATCCAGGTACCTTATAACTCCTGTTGCTTCCTTGGTGAGTAAATGTGACTTCTAACCTATAATCTGAAAACGGATTAGGGTTTGCCGTTTCTGAGGTATTTGGCCCATTAAATGTTAAGCTGACTTTATGCCATCTTTTTAGTTCTCCTTCGGGGGTCTGGGCTTGTACCAAAAGCCCTAGAAGGAAAAATGCAATTAGACAATTGAGTTTAGTAAGTTTCATAATTAAAAAAATTTAGTTAAACGTATTTATGTTATTATTAATTAAGTATCAACATGCATATTGCATACGCATAACTAGGGGTAGAAGGAGAGATGTTTGATTATCTCCCTTGTTATAAAATTTGTTATTCGTTTTATCTGTTAATGATTATTTTTCTTCTAGATTTTTGATTTGTAGAAATATCTATTATTTCTAAAATGTAAATCCCATGTGATAGTTTATCAACCAAAAGCCTAATAGAACTTTGCTTTTCTCTGAAATAAGTAGATTGAATTATATCTCCTGCTAAATTCATAAGTCTTACTTGCATATCTTTTAAATCTCCCAAATTTGATATATCTATATAACTTATAGCAGGATTAGGGTGCGCTCTAATATTTATGAGTTTATTTTTATTAATTACGGCTGTTGCTGTTTCAGCTGGTTCAACACCCCAAATTAAATTTTCATTTACATACATTGTTATATTTTCGTTAATCAGAAAATCTGTAAATGATGCATTATAAGAGTAATCATCATTTTCATCGAAAGAACTCCAATTTGCTTTGGCAAAACGAGCTTGAATAGGCCCTGAGTTTGTTTTTGCTGTTAATACACCCGAATTTGATGCGAAAAAAATCTCGAGATAATTCATTCCCCTAGCCTCGCCAAATACGCCTTGAACATTATTTGTCCCTAATTGTGCCCAATCGCACCAAAAATTGAGGTTATTATTTTCTTCAGCAGTAAACCAATATCTAATCGTAAGGTCATTATACGAAACGGCACTATTACCATTATTTACTATTTCAAGGTGCGGGTTAATCATATTGTCAGATGAGTTTCCGTTACCTCCATCTCTATACTCTACTAAAAGGTCTGAAATTGGAAGCTCTTCTTCTACTGTAATAATCACAGTATCTGTATCTACCCCGCCTTGACCATTATCTACGGTAAGAAGTACAGAATATGATCCAATGGTATTAAAAGTATGCGTTATATTCTGTCCTGTTCCTAGAGTTCCATCTCCAAAATCCCAAGTATATAAAAGTGTATTTCCTGCTGGATCAGAAGATGCTGAAGCATCAAAAGTTACTATTAAGGGTGCAATTCCTGATGTTACATCAGAAATAAAAGATGCTACCGGTGGCTGATTAGGATCTGTAATAGTGATTATGATTGTATCACTATCTAAATTCCCATTACCATCATCTACTGTTAATGTAACTAGTTGGTCCCCAAACTCAGTAAACTCATAAGTCGTCGTAACTCCTGTTTTTGTAACCCCATTTCCAAAATCCCATTCATATGTTAATACATCTCCATTAGGATCTGTAGATCCTGAAGCATCAAATGTTACGGATAATGGGCCATTTCCTGATATTGTAGAAGCCTCGATAACGGCTGTAGGAGAATCAATTGTTGTTCCTGGTTCGATACCGCTAATCAATTTTCCGTTAAGATATAGTGCAACTTTATCCCATTCTACAAACTCTTTTTTGGTACCATCATAAGAGTAGTCATTAGATTGATCAGTATTGGACCAAACACTATTAGCAATTTTGGGTTCCATCCTACCAGAACCATCGTTTCTTCCTAGTACTCCTGCGGCTGGATTAAAAGTAATTTCCAGGTAATGTTTTTTATCTTCTGTTTTTACTATTTCTCCTTTAATATTATTACTACCGATCATTGCATAGTCTACATAAAAGTTGAATGGCAAATCATCTTCTGCTTCAAACCAATATCGAATGCTTAGATCTGAATACGATACATCCTGTGATGAGTTATTGAATATTCTGAAATGTGGTTTGATTACATTGCTTACTACTGCAGAAGAAGCATCCTTATATTCGAGGGTAAGTATACCTTCTCCTCCGATTTGAATGTTACGAGGTGTTGATGTTTTTGTAATACCATTTACGCCAGTTGCTACCGCTGTAATTTTATATTGACCATCAGGAAGACCTTGCAGATCCAATTCATATGGAGCAAAAACATCTTCACCTACTAATTCTCCATCACTAAAAAATTCTACTTTGGCTACTGTGTTATTTTCATTAAGTAGGTTAGCTTCGATATGCACTTCGCTTCCAGACACATATTTATCACCAGATTTGGGAAACATTAAAGACAGGTAAATAGTCTCTCCACCAGACATCTTTTCCATCCTTAGCGCATGTTCTTTATAGATTGCTACTTCTACGTCACCTTCAAATACAGCGAACTTGTCTCTTGGAGTTCGATTATCCGGAAACCACCAAAATCCACTTGCTCCAATTTTATTTTCTTCAATGAAACTATACATTTCTTCCCACCATTCAAAGCGTTCTTGTATCTCTACATTAAACTCTCCTATATACAATGGTTTTTTAATTACATTGTGAGATTCATCTGCCCATTGAGCCATAAGTTTCATAGTTTGTTCTAATGTGAAATTAGACCAGCTTTCACGTATATAAGGATGTGCAGAGGTAAAGTCTACAAATGGAGATTCATGAATTTTAATAAAATCATTTCCTTCATCTCCACCAAAATCATATTTTAATCCGTGTGCCTCTATGCCAGTACCTAATAAATGTTTTGAATCAATTGACTTGATAAATGCTCCCATATCATCTACCCAGGCTCTTAGAGTATTTGACGTAAGATCATCTCCAAATCCTTGATATCTAGGTTCGTTCATTAACTCCCATGCAAGGATAGTAGGGTCGTTTCTATATTCTACACCGTCATAGTGATTTTTACGTGTAATAAAATATTTTACATAATCTTTAAATCCCTGTATTGCAGATTCATTGGTAAAAAATTGTCCTTGATCATGAGTTCCTGCACCAGCTACCTCTATTCCTTCCCACTTAAGACGATCCTTGATCCCGCCATAATCATTCCAGTAATTTTCTAATGCTATGATTAGTTTTATCCCATTCGCTTCAGCTGACTT
Organism: uncultured Aquimarina sp.; assembly: GCA_947500545.1. GTDB lineage: Bacteria > Bacteroidota > Bacteroidia > Flavobacteriales > Flavobacteriaceae > Aquimarina. The sequence continues at coordinate 179,816 of CANMSO010000004.1, forward strand.
TACGATATAATCAAATAACGAAAACTGAGCTTCGCTATAGACTCCTTTCAGAGGTTCAAATCCATGCCAATCTTCATGACTAAATCCCCATAATCGTACAACCCGGATTCCGTTCACATACAATCTGCGCATATGCTCATCGATACGATCTTTATCCATAAATTGGGTTTCTATATCACCACTAGAAGATCCATAAGTGAAAAAATCATAAACATTCGCTCCTGAAAAATAGAAAGGTCTCCCGTCAAGCATAAATTTCTCTGCCTCGGTATACACAAACCCAGGGCTTTGTGAATACAAATAATTGCTAACACATAGCATCAAGCAACATAAGGCCAGTATTTTTTTAAGAATTGTTCTCATAATAGAATGATTAGTTGAGTTTTATTTATTTTTTTACATTAATGTTAAACTTGTAGTTCCAATTAACTATATAAAAATGTTCTCATGACTCCGCTTTTTCAAAATACTATGGTATAAGTATTTTAAAAGGTTAGATATCTAATTGTTCATTTCCCTTAAAATTTTGCTAAGCACATTTTACACTTGAAATCCTTGTTGCGTATCTCATGCACATGGGATACGCAACAGGGATTATTTTATCATTTCATGATTTGTTTGATAATACTTTGATTTCGTTTTTGGATCTGCACAAAATAAACTCCCCTTTCCAGTGCATTCATGTTTATTTCGATCTGTGGTAAATCATGATGAATTGATTGAGTAAATAATATTTTTCCAGAAATATCAACGAGTCTGACAATAAAACCTTTAAAGCTTTGTTCACTACGCAAGGTTAACGTATTGATAACCGGATTAGGAAATGCTTTTACTTGTTTTAATTGATCAATAGCTGATATATTTTTAACTGTATTTTCGCAATTAGGTGCTGTTGTACTATTACTAAAATATATAGTAAAACCACTGTTGGACACTAATACAAAATTATCTCCATCTAAGGTGGCATTATACGTCCCATCAAAATTTGGAATTTCTGTCCCAGAGAATGTAATTTCTGGTTGAGTTTCATTGAAGTTTTGATTTGTGATACTTGCCATTAAATCGATCCACCATCCCGGACTACCATTATTGGTATTCATTGATAATTGATACAATCCATTATTTGTCAAATCCCAATTTATTGTAAAATTGGTCATGTTACTCAAATCAGGGCCACCAGTACCTAAAACGTGAACCTCTGTATAACTTACATTAGCAATAGTTTGTAGCGCTAAATTTTGAGGCGCTCCAAAGGCACAACTACCCGTAGTACCAGATTCGGTTATGGTTATTGTTTTAGTCGTTGTATCTTTTGTTCCTATTGCATCAGAAACACTTAATGAGACTGTATACTGACCAGCAATTGTAAACTCATGAGAGGCGATTACCCCAGTAGCTGTGGTGCCATCTCCAAAATCCCATGAATACGATACAATACTGCCTTCTGAAATTGTGGAGGTCGAAGCATCAAAACTAATGATGACAGGCGCAATTCCTGTGGTAACATCTGATACAAAATTAGCTTCAGCTATAGGTCCACCTGGTACTTCTGCAGTAATTGTTACCACATTAGAAACATCAGAATTTATACCATCACTAATCGTAAGAGTTACTGCATACGATCCAGGTTGTGAATAGGTATATAATGGGTTCGCTACATCGCTGGTCATACCGTCTCCAAAATCCCAAGTATAATTAATTGTACTACCTAAAGGAAATACAGATGAGGAGGAGTCGAAATTCACAACTAGTGGTACGATACCTGAAACGGGTGTAGCAGAGAAATTAGCCTCTAATCCTATATCGGGTGTAAGTACTGTAATTACTGTAGTCGCTGTATCACTTTTGCCTTTACCATCATCTATTGTTAAAACTACATTCTGATCCCCGGGTTCATTAAATGTATATGATGCTGTAACTCCTATTGCAGTACCTCCATTCCCGAAGTCCCAACTATAGGTTAGTGTATCCCCATCTGGATCACTAGAACCAGAAGCATCAAAATCAACTATTAATGGTGCCAATCCCTGTGCAGTATTGGTAATGAAGCTTGCAGAAGGTTTTCCATTGGTATCTGGTATACTTCCGGTAGGTTCTAATCCCCAGACTAATTCGCCTTTATGATATAATGTAACTAAAACATGGGGAGTTAAAGCTGTTTTACCAGGGTCATATGAAAAATCATTACTCTGATCATGAGTTTGATATCCCGAATGATGCAATCTAGTTTGTATTTGACCAGATTTTCCATTTGCAGATAAATTTCCTGAGGCAGCACCAAAACCAACTTCGAGATAATCATGTGTTCCTGTAGTATTAAAACTTCCTGTAGTGCCTGTTACTGCAGAATAGTCTATGTTAGAGACCATCGGTATGTCATTTTCTGAAGTAAACCAATATCGAATCTTAAAATCTGCAAGATTTACAGCTTCCTGAGCTTCATTTACTATCTGAAATATAGGTTTTAATTCTTGAATTGAAACTCCAGAGCTACCATCTCTATACTCTACACTAAAAGGTGTATCTGGCAAGTTACTAAACCGCTCATCTACCGTAAAAGTTATTTCTGTAGGATCTCCTGATAATGTTCCATCTGCTTTGGCTAGTACCATTTTGATGGTATGTGGTCCTTCTGCAAGGTTAGCTACAGGAATTGGTTTTATTTCAAAAACAGCTCCTTTTTCAACTCCATCTATAAAATATTTTACATGCTGTCCTCCTGGAGTTATATTCCATTGAAAAGTAGAAAACTTGATTTCAAAATCAGGACCTACTAATCCTCCGTTTGAGGGAGAATCTATCATCACAGTTGGACCTTGTGGTAAAGGATCATTTGTAACATTTACTGTAATGGTTTCTCCTAAATCAGTAAGAGAATTATCACTACGTTCCATTTGTAAGGCTAATTCATGTGGTCCTTCTGTTAAAGAAGTAGGATCAGTAAGCACTCCTCCACTAGTAACCAAACCTCTATCTTGTCCATCAATTCTAAACCTAAGTTTATATTGTTGTGAAGGAATTGACCAACCTTCGGTCTTAAATTTGATCTTTAATGGAGTATTAACCAACTCACCATCTAACGGAGATTCAAAAAACACATCAGGCAGAGGCCCGATAGGTGTATTGACATCACCTCCATGAAGCGTCCATAACACAGCTGCATCAAACATCTTAAGCCCTTCATCAGTCAATAAATGCATAAATTGATCCCTAAGGGGGAAAGCTACTCTTCTTGAAGGAATGGCAATACTGGGTTCATATCCAAATAGTATAGGTTTTGTTCCAGCTTTAGCGATAATTATAGCTTCGTCTGTTGGGTTACCAAAAGGCAAACTCTGAGTGATCGAATACAAAGCAGTTTGTGCTCCTGAACCTGCTGCCATTGGGTGATCCGGATTTGTGATAGTAATATTCGAAAATCCTTCGGGAGTAATACCATAACCTGTATTTAACTCTCCAGATGCCAATCTCAATTTACCATACATAAAAGGGTTCCAGGTCATTAATGGTACTTTTGCTGCTTCAAGATCATTTCCTAATTCTCTTGGGTCTACTGTAGAAGATACAAGTACTAAATCAAAAGGATTTGCTGATTGCGGACTAGTTGCTTCTTCATCTGAAAATAAGGTGATCTCAAATCCTAGCTTTTGCTCCAAGCGTGATTTGATGCGTTGATCTTCAGAAGTCAAATTATTCTTATCGCCAACAACAAACATCACCTTTATGGTATTCTTATACTGTACATTTATCTCTGGTGTAATAGAAGCTGTATTCCCGTTATTATAAAATACTTTGGCAGTAATGGTATATGTTTTCCAAATAATTGGGGTCCATGTCGACTCAAAAGGACTGGTAATTACTTCTTCAACTAAGGCATTATCAACATAGTATTGAACCTTAGTAACACCCTCTATATTTGTTTCAATACTTAGTTTTACTGGATCTGCTTTATCAATAACAGTCCCATTTTCAGGAGAAGTTATTTTTAATACCTGTTGTGATACTGGTGCCTCTTCGGACCCATCAATTTGCTTAAGGTATGCTTCTAACTGTTTCATTTGGGCAGTACTTAATGTAGAAGTAGCTCCATGAGCATTATTGGTATTACGACTTGTAAACACTTCCGTCAGAGTCTTAGCTGATCCATCATGCAAATATGGAGCTGTAGCCCATACATCTTTTAATGTAGGGACATCTAATGCTAATAATTTTTCCCCTAAACGGCCTCCACTATTAGATATAATTGTTCCAACATCATGCATCTTACCAGTTTGACTATCGGTAAAAGCTTCTCCACTATGACAAGAAGCACATTTTAAATCTTCGAACAATGATTTTCCTGCTACACCATCGGTAGTTAAACTTCCGTTAGCATTACGATATGGGCTGGCACCAAAGGTGTTTAATGACTCTATGTATGCTGCTAAGGCATCAAGGTCTGCAGACTTTCCTTTTTTTGCATCTCCCAGAGATAAAGCAGTAGTTCCTTCATTAAAATCTGCTTCACTCATAAACCCTTGCCCTTTAAAATGAAAACGAATATCATTTTCAAAGTCTTGTATTTCGTTAAAATTCGCACTCCAATGTACTCTACCATGTGCTGTCCCCGCTCTACCAATCAAGGAAATTGTATTTCGTAACCCTTCTCCTCTATCTGTAAAATCCCATGTACGACCATCCTGAGTACCGTCACTATGACAACTTACACAACTGATATATCCATCGGTTCCCATTCTTAAATCTGAAGCATCATAAAAAACCTGCTTTCCTTTTAATACTACAGGAGACAACGTCTCAGTACTTACAGTGATAATAGTTTCTACTTCTTTAAGGGTGTTACTTCCTGTTTTGATCATATCTGAAGCATCAAAAATAGAAACACTACGATCCATGAAGTTTTTTACAAATACACGATTCGTATTTAAATCTATAGCTAAACCTTGAGGTGCTTTACCTACATCTTTTTTTAATAGTTCTAACCCTCTTTTTGGGTCAATTACTACGATTCTATTATTACCCTGCATAGTCACAAAAAGGTAATTACCCGTTGGACTGTATATCGCAGAAGATGGTTGGCCGTGATTATCTATATCTAACCGCTTACTAAGTTCTTCTTTACTCGTTGTTAAATTAATTGGAGAAATTGCCGTACGTACTACATTATCAAAAGTCAATGGTTTACCATCTCTTGCAAGTCCTCTAAGAATATTGTCTTTTTTGGCTACCGACCAAGCTGATGTATTATCAGGGTGTATCGTAATTCCTGCCACATAATTTGGTAATCCTCTACCTTCATTTCCGTTATCTACCGTAAAATTATCAACAACCAACGGAATTGTATTTTTTAGTGTAAACGTGTTTAGATTTACTTCCCAAATTTGTCCTGCTGCATCTTCAGATATAAATCTAGTCACTAATAGTTTTGCTCCATCACCAGTAACCGCTAGTGCGCGAGGCGTAGCACCTACATCCAATGATGCTTTTATAGTATTCGTTATTGGCGATAGTTCTATAAGTTGTCCTGATCCAAAAGCAGACACAAACCCTCGACTACCATCTGGTGTAAAGACAATACCATAAGGTCTCGATCCTTTGGACAATGCAATTTTTGTTGCTAATGTTCCGTCTGTTTTTAATACATATACCTCATCAGAATCACGACAGGTTATCCAGGCTCTCCCGGTAGCATCCAGTGCAATATTTACTGGATCTTTACCTACAGAAACTTCTTTAATGACTTTAAGGTCATCTGCATTTACAAGTGTTACGGTATTATTATCAGGGTTTACCGACCAAACGATTCTATTTTTTGAATCTACCGTTATTGGACCTGATTGTGTTGGTAATTCTAAGGGAATTCCTGATGTAACAACTATAGATTGAGAACCTACAACAAATCCTCCGTTATTATCAGAAACCTGTACCTGAACCAAATAATTGCCAGTTTCTGCATACGTATGTGAAGTAGTTTTTCCTATCCATGCAGTTTTTGGTGACCCATCACCAAAATCCCACCGATAGGTAAGTGTATTTCCATCTGCATCGGTAGCATTTGCTTTAAAATCTATTGCTGTATTTATGGTTACCGGAGAGGGAACACTTAAATCAATCCCAGTAATTTCTGGTGATTGATTAGAGGTGTCTCCTCCTGTAGTGAAATAAAAAATATATTCTTCCATCCCATTACCCACAGCATCTTTAATTCCTCCTTCTACAAATTTGACTTCGTATGTGGTATTGGGTAGTAATGTCTCTTTTGGGGCATAATTAACAACTTGATATGAAGTTGTCGTAACATCACCTTTAATTGGGATTCCTCCTAAAGGGCTTACTTGTATTGTTTTATCATTTAAGGTTAGATCGTCTAACGTCTCATTGATTACAAAACCTAGTGTGGTTGTTTGTGGTTGATTTATAGCTCCGGCTATAGGAAAATGATGCCCAACAGTTGGTGGTTTTGTATCCAACCCATCCTGGTGTGCAAAAATTGAAGTTTTATCATCCCCACTAGCCACGAGAATATGTCCAATTGGCATCCATTGGTTATCAATAAATTGAAGAGTTTCATCACTCGATGGAGGAAAGAATTCTTGCTCTATCTCCATTTTTTCAAAATTAAATTTTACCCCTCTGTCAAATCTTCCAGAAAACCCATATTCATCCTGAAAAATCATATAGCGCCCTAGAGTGATTTGATCAGAATGTAAGCTAAACCCTTTTTTTACATTGGTAGGATCACTAATATCAAATCCAACCAAGGCATCTGGACCTTGATTACCGCTCATAAATACCAAGTAATTTCTCCATAATTGAATCCCGGTACTATATTGTTCATGTGGAATATCACCTCCAAAAGATCCTAAAAACTTAATATTCTTGGGATCTCCAAAATCAAAGACGCTTATATCTCCTGTTTGTGGTGCATAAAAAACATAATTCCCTACTCTTACCACTACATCTGGCAAAGAAACAGTAGCAGGAATATTACCTAACTTCTCTCCTGTTCTCATATCAAAAACCCGGTTTCCGTCTATAGTATGCGGAAATGTCTCCAGGTTATCAAAGTTAGATTGACCATCTTTTACGGTAAATAATACATCTGAAGAGGTGACTGGTTTTCTATCCAACATATTAGAAAGATCAAGGTATTTATACCCAGTTCCTTCTACTTCTGGTACAGAGTATTCCCTATAAAAGAGATCTCCTCCTAGTTTCCACCATCGGTGACCATTATTTGCAGCGTCACTAAACTGTATTCTTTTTGGTGCTGTGGGATTTGAAAAATCCCAAACACTTGTTCCTGCCTGACCATTCATAAAAAAATAATTACGATGGTAGGTACTAATTCTATCTCCTTCAGGAAAATTAGCCAAAAATGTTCCTGCAGGCCAGGTTTGTGTGGTCATTTTAGGCCCTGCGGTTCCGTCATAAATTTGACTAACTGATTTTGCTATAAGTCCTAAAGATATAAATGTAGCAAGTGCATATAATATAAGAAGATTATTTTTCTTAATATATGCTAGCCCAGACTTCTTGTGCTCTATTGGTTTCATGAGTAGTAAGCTGTGAGTTTGTTGTAGATTTGTAGGTTTACTATTTTCTTGTTTTAGAAAAAGTTTAAAAGAAGGAAGCCATTGTTTGAAGCGATAGCTTCCCTCGTATATCTATTTGGTTAAGAGTTAATTCTTAATAATCTTTAATGTTTTTATCTTTCCTCTATTATTAAGCCTAACAAAGTATATTCCTGATGGAATATCTGCAGTATTTAATTCTACACGTTTTACTTTTGATTGTACTTGAATAGTTTTTACTACATTTCCTGTAAGACTAACAATATCAACTTGAGTACCATTTAAAAGTTCGGTCCCAGCAATAATTAATTTATCCTGAACCGGATTAGTTAGTGCCTGAACACTTAATGTATTCGAAGTATTTGTACAATTAGGAGCACTAGTACTATTACTAAAATAAATAGTGAAATTGCTATCTGTAGAGACCAAAACAAAGTTATCGCCATCAAGAGCAGGGTAATAAGAACCATCAAAATTAGGAAAACCAGTACCAGAAAGGGTTATCTTTGGTTGTGCTGCATTAAAATTTTGACTAGTAATATTACTCAATAAATTGTTCCACCAGCTTGGCTCACCATTATTGGTATTCATTGACAATTGCCATAGTCCATTATTTGCCAGATCCCAATTGATTGTAAAATTAGTTACATTACTTAAATCAGGACCACTAGTACCCAGCACATATATTTGTGTATAAGATACATTATTAATGGTTGGTAATGGATTAGCCAATGGAGCTCCAAAACTACAATCCCCTCCTCCAGTAGTTGGTTCTGTAATATTAATTGTAACTGAAGCTGTATCCGAGACTCCGGCAGTATTAGCAACGGTTAAAGTAGCTATATAATCTCCTGCAGTTGCATATTCATGAGCTATAGTAATTCCACTACCAGTAGAACCGTCACCAAAATCCCAGCTATATGTTAGCGTACTTCCGTTTGATATTGTAGATCCCGATGCATCAAAAGTGATTGTTGCTGGTGCAGTTCCTGTAGTAGCATCTGTAACAAGATCTGCAGTAGCAATTGGCGTTGAAGTATCTGTAACAGTAATTGTAATTGTTTCGGTATCGCTTAATGATCCATCACTAACTGTTAATATTACCACGTACTGCCCGACAGTGTTAAAAACATGAGAAATACCGACTCCCGTTGCTGTAGTATTATCGCCAAAATTCCATGAATAGGTTAAACTATCTCCGTCGGGATCAGAAGAAGTTGATGCATTAAATTGAACAGTCAAGGGAGCATCTCCCGATGTTATATTTGATGTAAATCTTGCTACTGGAGGTTGGTTAGCATTACCACCAATAACATTCGGAATTAATGGTGCAAAATGTGGTTTCAGCACATCCATTTTCCATTGATTAACAGTTGACCAATCATCGGCAAGAATTCCGCCAGTATCCCCTGAGTTAGGATTCATAGTCCAAAAGGTCCATGAATAAATATCACCCATAAAATTTGTCCACTCTGTAAACCATGTGTAGGCAATACCTCCAAAAGCATCTTGATCTTTGATTCCGAATTCTCCAATAAATAATGGAGAAGTACCTTCTTCGTATAAATAGTGGAAATTATCTTTCCATATCCCAGGCATATTCTGCGGGAAATCTGAAGCCGTAAACCAATCTTGCGGAGCTACTTCTGGCCCATATTCATGTGCAGAATACATTAATTTACTAGGATCAGAGAGTTGGATAGGGTATTTCTTCGCTCCCATTAATTGACCTCCCCACCAATATGAATTTCCTTCAAACTCTCCTACACCTTCAACAATAATTAATACATTTGGATTTATCTTTAGAATTTCATTCCCACAACGTTCTGCTGCTTTATTCCAATCGGTCGCAGGGTTACTATTACCCCATGATGATCCATGCGGTTCATTATTAAGATCCATACCTACTACTGCAGAAAAATCTTTATATCGGTTGGCTATAAAAACCCAATCATCAATCCATCTTTGTTCAGAATACTGATCTGTATACCAAACTGCTTCATTTAAAAAACCATCTGCCGCTCTGGAATGGTTATCAAGAACAATTTTAATATCATTCTCCTGACACCATTGCACCAAAATATCCATTAGCTCAATTGGTTTATTAATCTTTGATTCTTCTTCGTTCATAGGAGAGATTCCTGTGTAAGGGTCCGTACCAAAAGAATTAATATTAATTGTAGCTCCAGGATTCAACATTTCATTACACCAAGGAACTCTAATCGTATTAAAACCAAGATCTTTGATTTGTTGTAGAACACTTTTCATATCTCTCGTCCAGAGCCCATGAGGGCTATAAAGCGAGGTTTCAAACCCGAACCAGTTAACTCCGGTAAGACGTACTTCTTTACCTGTTGTATCGAATAATTTGTTTCCGTTAACTGTTAGAAAATTTTGTTGCTGAGCAAATGTTTTGGTAACCGAACCAAAAACAAGTAGTACCATTAGTACAGTTGATAATTGCTTAATATTTCTGATTGTATTTTTCATTTCATTCTAATAAATTAAAAGAGAGGGGAGCACCCCTCTCTTTTGTTAATTAAAAATTATCTGCTAATAACCACTTTCTTTCTGGACACCTCTTTTGAAGTGAAGTCCAAAGTTTCTAAAACGTATATTCCAGAAGGCAATCCTTCTACAGAAATACGAGTTTGTATCTGACTTTTATTTTTTAGATTTTTAATTCTAACAACATTACCTGTTAAATCTATAAGTCGCATTCGAACATTACCAACTTGATTGTTAACTTTACTCTTACTTGCCGATACATTAATGAAATTTACTGCTGGATTAGGACTAACCAAGACATCAAATTCTTTTTCAGCAGCCAAAGGCGTAGTAGTATCATTACCAAAGAAAAATCCATACTCTGCATTTGCGAGTGCAATTTCTATTTGTGCCCAACTTCTGTGATAACGTTGTGTAAAATCTTGTCCAGCATTATACGCTGTTTCTAATCTAGAAAACTCTGGATCATCTTTATACTTAGAGCGAATGTCTAAAAATGATACTCCAGGCTTAATTTCATCGCCATTTGCCATAGTACCTGAAAAACCATTAGGAATATGGACTTCCTCTTCAAAAATCCTTTTGAAATCTCCTCTATCTTCTGGAGAAGAAAGTCCTTTATCATCTCTGTATGTATTCCACATTCTGTCTAACACCTCTTTTGCCAAAATTCTAGCATCATCATCAAGTGTTCCGTGTTTTTGGGTTGCAGCAGCATAATAAATAAGTGCTTTTGCCATAGATGCAGCTACTCCAAGATCTTTACCATAATCGGTAACCGTAACACTAAGATTGCTGTTTGTACTAGGGCTATTAGGATTCCATGTTTCTGGTTCTCCAGACCACTCAAGAGTCGCTGGAATTTCGAAGTCATTATTTCCAATAAGTCTTACTTCACTTTTTACCCATGTGGTCCATTTGTCCATTAGATTTTTGGCCATTGGGTCGTTGGTTATGTAGTAGTATTCTGCAACACGTTCCATAGACCAAGCTTGCCATCCAAACCATGTTCCACTACCTGGGTCATGATATACAGGATCTGTGTCAAAAGCCATATCATAGAATGTAGATTTACCTGCTGGATATGGGCTATAATCACCGTTCCAACTATTAGTCGCTCCACCTGCTATAGCTCCTTCTTTGGATTGTAACCAAGTATAAAACTCCATTTGTCGTTTCAGACTTTCGTTCCAGTCTCTTTCTCCGTTTTGAGATTTTGGTTTCAACTCATCTACTTGAGTAAGAGCGTAGGCAGCCACTGGATTTTGATATCCAAAATGACAATGACTAGAGCTGATTCTAAAAGCCCATTGTGAAGCAGGATCTGCAGAACCACCCCAAGACATGTACCACGACATTAAGTAATGTGCACTGTCATAGCCTGTTCCTGCTCCGCTTGTTGAGCTTTGTACTCCTAGAGGTTTAAAATATTTGTCAAACATTGAAAGTCTTAAATAATCTCCCATTTTGGATGCTTTATCCAAATCAAGATTACCTAAACTAGCTCCTTGCTCTTTTGCATATACCTGAGCCCAGTACATTGCCTGTACCGCTCTGGCATCTGCATCTGGAGCACTAGTGTACCTCCATTGCTTTGCATAGTTTTGATCTTCAATAAATAATGGCAAGAATCCATTGGCTCCTCCCCAATCAAAGCTTTCCCATGATGGATGCGGTACTGTTTCAAAAACAGATTCTTGCTCTCCTCTTTGGAATGTATTGATATAAGAAGGTGTACTTATGCCATCTCCTCGGTTTCCATATCCGTAAAAATTATCGTTATCCAACAACCAATGCATTTGATAAATATCAGGGCCATATGTAGCCGTTAAATCTGGTGATACCGGATCCGAACCTACTGGTGCATTAAAATCTAATGGTGCTGGATAATTACTTGGCAATGGAAATTCACTCGCGTAAGCCGCTGGTGAAGAAGCATTATATGCAGCATTTGTAGGCTGATCCGCTGTAGTAGGAATAATAAATTGCTCTATTTTATTCCATACATTATTTAAAGGAGTCCAATCATTCGTAATCCTACCGTTCATAACTTCTAACCATAACCAGTATGAATACAACTCACTTGTAGATTCATGCCCATAATCTGGTGCTTCTACAATTAAAGTTTCTATAGAGTGATGTGGAGATCCATCTGCGCTAAAATATCCATTCGCAGGATCATAAAATTTATTCCTGATTTCAATAAATCGATCAATATATTCATTATCTCCCGTTGGTGGATTTATAATAATATCGCCGTCTGTGACTTTAATTGTTATCTTGGCCTGATCTTCACCCCCATTATTATCGCTTACAGTAAGTGTTACCTCGTAATCTCCTATTGTTTCAAAGGTATTTTCAACAGTAACACCATCGCCAGTATTTCCATCTGCAAAATCCCAGCTATACGTTAATGCATCTGCATCTGCATCTGTAGATCCTGAGGCATCAAAAGTTACTACTAATGGGATTTCACCAGAAATAGGAGTTGCCGAAATATCTGCAACGGGATTAGTATTACCCCCTCCTGTATCTCCGCAATCGGGAGCTGTTGTAATTGTACTAAAATAAAGTGTAAAACCTCCTGTTTTAGATACTAATACAAAATTACCTCCATCAACAGTTGCCCAATAAGAGCCATCTAATCCTGTAAATCCAGAATTTGATATTGTTATCTCTGGTTGTGCAGCATTAAAGTTTTGCGTAACCTTTGGTAAGAAATCGTTCCAATAACTAGGATTACCATCACTGGTATTCATTGAGAATTGATAGAGACCATTATTTGTCAAATCCCAATTGATTGTAAAATTGGTTACATTATCCAGGTTGGGGCCTCCCGTACCTAGAACAAAAACATTCTCAAATTGTGTATTTACTGCTGGTAATGCAGTTGTGATAGGTGTTCCAAAAGAACAATCTCCAACAGTGCCAACAGGGTTTCTAACTACTTCAATAGTATTAGAAAGATCAAATTCACCAGATAGCGCTGATAGATTTGTTCCTGCTGAAAGTCCAGTGATTTCTCCATTATAACTTATGTTGTAAATAAAACAACTTCCAACTCCAGCACCATCAAAATTTACTTCATCTGGCATTGCAGGAAGCCCGAGAATATTTTGTTCACTGTCAGTAACGATCCATTGGTTAGTATCTCCCACATTTCCAGTTAACGTAACTCCAGATACGTTATCTGCAATATCATCTCCAACGGTAAAAACAAATGGCCCTCCTGTTATAGTTCCTCCATTTACTAAAGGATCTGTAGTTCCTCCTTCACAGTTTGGAGCCGTAGTGGTAGTACTAAAATAAATCGTAAATCCGCCTGTTTTAGAAACTAGCACAAAATTACCCGAATCTACGGTTGCCCAGTAATCACCATCTAATCCTGTAAATCCTGAACCCGTAATTGCTATTTCTGGTTGAGCAGTATTAAAATTTTGCGTAACCTTTGGCAAAAAGTCATTCCAGTAACCCGGGTTACCATCATTGGTGTTCATTGAGAATTGATACAGGCCATTATTTGCCAAATCCCAATTGATTGTAAAATTGGTTACATTATCCAAATTAGGTCCTCCATTTCCTAAAACAAAAATATTTTCAAAAGCAGTATTTATAGATGGTAAGGCATTAGATATTGGTGTCCCAAAAGAACAATCTGCAACAGTTCCATCAGTAACATTAATTGTTTTTGAGATTGCATCAGTTTTTCCTCCGGTATTAGTTACAGTAAGCGTTACTGTAAATTGCCCTATTTCTGTATATGTCGATGAAGTGGTCACAGTATTTGCTGTATTTCCATTCCCCAAATCCCAACTATAGGTAAGATTTCCTCCTGCAGGATCTGATGACCCCGAAGCATCAAGAGTAACTTCTAATGGTGCCACTCCTGAATCTGGAGTTGCAGTAAACGAAGCTACAGGGCTTCCATCGGTAACATTGATCGTTGTAGTCTTTGTTCCGGTTTTACTACCATCACTTACAGTAAGTGTTGCGGTATATTCTCCAATTGTAGCATATTCATGATCTATAGTTACTCCTGCTCCAGAAGTACCATCTCCAAAATCCCAAGCATACGTTAAAGCATCTCCATTTTCATCCGAAGATGTTGAAGCATCAAAACTAACAGTTACCGGAGCGATACCTGTTGTTGGTGTAGCCGTAAAATTGGCTATTGGAGCAATATTACCGTCCTCTACTGTAATCGTCTTACTAACTTCTGAAGAGATATTTTCGCCATCGCTTACCGTTAGCGTCACTAAATATGATCCAGGTTCTGAATATGTAGTTGAAGGATTTACATCCAGAGAAGTTTCACCATTTCCAAAATTCCAGTTATAGGACAATACATCGCCGTTAGGATCTGATGATCCTGAAGCATCAAACAATACATCTAAAGGTGCCGTACCCGATTCTGGAGTAGCTGTAAAAGAAGCACTAGGTGTATTACCTCCCCCAGGTTCGTTACCAAACACCAAAATTCCATTATCATATACCGGAATATTAGTGCTTTCTGTAGCTGAAGAGCCATTTATCCCTTGAGCAGACCAATCATTAGAAGTATCGTAAGGGATTCCATTTTGCACTCTAATATTAATTTGAGTTTCGGTTCTAAATGCAGGGTCTCCTGTTGGAGCTATGGATGGAAGATTTATTATTTCAGCATAATAAACACTTCCTCCTGCTGGCTTAACAGTCATTGTAGCACCACCGCCTATACCGTTAAGTGATATATCATAATCTGCAATTGTTTTTCCTGCGGCAATTCCTTCGGCTATATCAAAATAATATCTGTAGCTAAGTTTATCTGTTTCTCTTGCAGGCCAGGCAGTTCTATTCTGAATATTTACACTGATTGTTGAACCAAAGTTATTATTACTATTAAATTTTGAAAAGGAACGAATTTCTGCTCTGCTAGGAACTTCATCAATAGGGAAATTTGCCAATGGATTTCCTCCAAATTCTCCATACATTCTTGCCAATACTCCTGTTATACAGGCGTTATAATCACAAGCCACTTCATTTGCGATAAATTCTCCTCGATCATCTTCAAAATTATCATTGCCAGGCTCTTTAGGGCCTCCAACCACCGCTCCATACAAAACGTGACTAGCTACCGTTGGTGGACCACTATCGCTATTGGTCCAGTTACCACTATTACCTCTATGGTGTGGATCGTTGGCTGGGTTGTTACCAAAGCCATTCATAAAACTCCTGTTGATAGGATTATCTCCTAAAGCGTAGTCTACCATCCTTTTAGCAAAACCAGTATATCTAGCTTTTTTGACAGGATCGGTAGTTACCTTGTCTCCGTAAATAAGCGCTAATAAAGATTGATTGGAAGCGTACCGAATGGTTCCCCATGGGCGTAAATGAGGTAACCCACCAGGTGTTGTAGGAACTGACTCACCATTTACATTATGAGCAAAATAATCCAGATTACGCTCAATATCTTGCACATATCTATCTTTTCCCGTAATCTGAGCTAATAACAAATAACAACCATAGGCTTTATCATCCCAAGAAAAAGCTTCTTTGTATTTGGAGATAGCACTCTGACCTTCTTTTTGTAGGTTGTCATATTCTATTTCTGCTTTCGTAAGATATTGCGGATCATTGGTGGCTTTATACATCCAAATTGCTCCCCATACTATTTCATCTTTATAACTACTAAAAGATCTATAAAAACCAGCAGCATCAGTAATAGAATTAGAGTACTCTTCTCTGAATTGATCTGCAAAATTATAGAGTTCTTTGGCATGCCTTACTAAGGTTGCGCTATATGCAGGATCCTCATCTTTTAAAAGAATACTTACAGCAGCCATTGCGGCTGCCGTTTCGGCTGCTAAATCTGATCCAGGGTTTGCTTCATCTATTTTATACGAAGGACGTTGTCTGGGATATACCTCTGGAGAACCCCACCACCCATGGTCGATTCCTCCATTACCTACCTGACCATATAGTTCATTAGGGGCTGTATGACATTTAATAAAATAATCTGTGACAAAACGAAGGTTTCTTTTCAAAATGTCTAATTGTCCGGATGCACGATATGCATCTTCATATTCAATCCCTCCCCAGGCGAGTGCGGTAACACTAAAGGCCATTGGAAAATTAAATTTCACATGATCTCCGGCATCAAACCATCCACCGTTTAGATTCAATCCTACATCTGCTCCATCATTTACTGTAGCATCTGCTCTCCAATTAACACGATTCCAATCTGGAAGTGGGCCTGATTGTTGTACTTCATAAAAGAAGAGAGATTTTTGGAGCGCTTCTCCATAATTAAATTGTGCTATTAGATTAGCACAGCACAAGTATAACAGCAATACTGTGCATGATTTCATAAAGTTTTTCATGAGTTTGTGTGATTTAAGTTTGTTTCTATCGAGGTTACCTTCCCTTCAAATTTAGATAGCGAAGTAGAAATACAGTGTAACATATACTGCACGTCGTAGAACATTTGTTGCAATTTTGCCTGGTTAGTATTAGAAGTCATTTTTAAATTTTTCTTTAGTATTAGATTTTTTAAGCTTAACCAATATTATTCGTGTTAAATCATTCATTATGAAATGAATAGTGAATGATTTTATGTCTTTAGTTAGTATAGGGTGCCCGTTAAGTGCTAACAAACTCAATCTGCCACATATTGAATCTTCTATTGGAGCTCAAAAAATGACACTTATGATTACTTTTCAGACACCCATCTTTTACTTTACTCTATAACAAACTTTGTTTTCACTCCATTTATAGTGTGTAAAAAATAAATTCCGCTCGGTAACTTGTCTACTTTTAGAGTATTTCCGTTCAATGGTGAATTCATGATCTCTTTACCATAAAAATCGAATACTTTGACTTTGGTATTAGGCTTTATACCTTGTATATGTATGAAATCGTTTGCTGGGATTGGATATAAGTTAACTCTGTCTTGTTTATTATATACATATGGAGTTACACTTCGACTATCCGAAACTATTGATATTTTCCATTTTTGATTATTGTTATTTGCACTATAACTCCAAGTGTGAACATTGCCATTAATAGCACCGGCTGCTCTATCCAAAGCTACGTCTTGACAATGCACAGGTTTAAAAGAATACACATCCCCATTCTTAACAGCCTTCCACTTCTGGTGGTTATTATTTGCACTCGTATAAGTAGCTACATTATTACCATTACCACATTTGGCATAGGGCACTTCTAAATATCTATTAGTCCCTTTATTTTTTATAGTATAAATATTGTCTCCAAGGTGATTAAACACCCATCGTTGATCATCATAATTACCAGGATCATGCATTCTGGCACTATGATTCTCTAAACCTCTGGATAAAAGTCGTTGATCATTTTGACTTGAAGTAATAAAATAAGTTCCATTGGTAATTAATTGCTCTGTAGAAGGGGGATTTGTCACTTCTACAATAGTTACATTGGTAATCGCATCTGTATCCAATGCTTGTTGCCAATTGCTTCCTATAGGGCGAATATGTGATTTATAAGCATATCCATTTCCTGCAGTAGGAAGAGAAGGTAAATTTACAGTGACTGATTTAACACCAGAGCCTTGCGCCACCCGCTCTACTTTGCTAGCTATCCATGTATTGTTTTTCCAGAAACTTACTGCGATTTCACGATCTACAGATGCAGAATATTGCATATTAAAGGTGTATGATCTTGCTGGATTTATGGTAATTGAAGGGTTTTTAAAAGTTATTTCATCATTGAATACCGTAGCATCTTCTACAACAACATTATCGATCTGATCTCTATCAATTGCTTCTCTCCAAGTCGTGCCCATTGGTCGAATATGTGTCTTATACATATATCCAGACCCTGCATTAGGCAAAGCGGGTAAAGTAACTGTAATCGACTTTGTACCCTTTCCTTTGACAACTATTTCTTTTTGTTGAGCAATCCAACTGGTAGCAGACCAAAATTCTACAACTATTTCTCTATTATCTGATGCTTCATAATCAATATTAAAAATATAGCTGGTTTGAGGATTAATAGTTGTTGGAGCATTTTTAAATCCTACTTTGTCTACTCCTCCGTTTCCATTATCATCGACCAATTTATATGACCGTACCCAATCGTAATATGTTGTACGATTAGCAGCAGAGTCATTCATTCCATCTTGTCCGGCTTTTGGTGGATTCCAATCATATGTTTCTACTACCATACGTAGATACATTGGCAAATTAAAATCTGCTGGTGGGGTAATTGTATTTACAAGTTTTCCGTCTAAATAAAATAGTACTTCGTTTTTATTTTTCCACCATACTCCATAGGTATGATAGCCCTGCCAGGATTGACCGCCAAGTTCTGCTTTGCCTCCTTCTTGTCCGACCGGTGTACTGTTACAATTGGTATTTCTGCTATGTGTATTTGAATTCATACTCTTGATCATTGTATTAATCCAATTAGCGTTACCAGAATTAACCCCAACGGTTTCAGTAATATCTAATTCTGTTGTTCTTATATCACAACCAGAGCCTTCATTTTTTTTATTAATAAGCCAAAAAGTTGAAGACATAAAAGTTTTATTAGCTTTCATTCGTGCCTCATAGTAACCATATAGATTTTTTGTTTTTGATCTTACCAGACCACCATTATGAGTCCATCCATTGGATGGGTTTGATTTTTTCGAGGCCGAAATTTTAAGGTTTCCGTCCGAAACAGATACCGATGATTCTTCAAACCTGGCTGGTCGCCTACCCTCCCATTGAGGAGAATTTATTGCCCATTTGGCAGTATTAAGGGATGTACCGTTAAATTCATCTGAGAGTTCATCTATTTTTTCCCATTTTTTACCATTAGGAGCAGTTGGTGTTTGCGCTTTCGATGATACTATTATCATGGAGAAAAACAGTACCGAAAACATAAATTTTATGGCATTCATTGTGTGATTGTTTTTTAGTTTCAATGTTTAGAAATGATATAGGAATCCTCTCTGCAGTTTCTTACAGAGATTGTTTCTATCTTATGGACATTAGATAATGTATTAGGATATTATTTAACAGGCCAAATCAAGTTAAGTGGTGAATGCTTTTGTGTTAATAAATGACAAGCGACTATTTGACACAAAAATTATGGACTGAAGAATAATGGGTATTAGAATACCCCTAAATAGTAGTACTGTTTTCATGATTGAGTTTGCGTTAGTTTGTGTGAAATGGGTTAATTCAATTTTAATAGTTATTACTTTTATATTTCACTTTATTAATAAAAGCTGATTTTGCAATAAAATCTATTATGATTTATTGCTAATGCTAAGTCTAAAGTTCTTTATTCTAACGCGCAAATACATTTTTATAAAGGGTACATTAGGGGTACATTGCATAAAAAAAGAATACATACAGCGTACTATTTTTTATTTTATACGTTGTTATAAAATAATACTAACTAACCCCGATTAATGTGAAGCATTTAACCTACTGGATTATACTGTTTATGCTACTGCAAAACCTTAATCCATTATATAGTCAAGATTCTCAAGAATATGAAAACCAAATTAAGTATATAGACAGTTTGTGTACAATAGCACAAGAAGATCTTATAGGTAATGGCGACCTGTGGAAAGAACAAATAAAGCTATCACAAAAAGCAAAATATCCAAAAGGAGAAGTACGAAGTTTAGTCAATCTCGGAATTTATTACACAAACAACTCTATGGTTGATAGCGCCAACATTGTTTATGATCAAGGTGAAAAAATTATAAAACAACACCCTGATCTAGAATATGCTCTAGCATATATTTATAATAACAAGGCATCTATTTTGAGTAATCAGGAATTACATTATCAAGCCTTAACGTATTATCATAAAGCATATAAAATAAACATAAAACAAGAAGATCAAAAAGCAGCGTTGATTACCAAAATGAATATGTTAAATTGTCATTTAGCTCTTGGTGAGTCTGATAAAGTTTTGGCTTATTCAAAAGAGTTATTAGAAGATTCAACCGTTGTAAGTAATGAAGATCTAAAATATCAGTTATATACCAGTTTGGCCACTGCGCATTTTGACAATAAAGAATATGGAAAAGCAATAAACTGGTGGAGCGCCAATCTGGAAAGCATTCAAGGCTCTAATAAGAAGGGCGAGAAAAGTTTTTTAATGACCTCTATTGCAGATGCTTATAGAAGTCTTGGAGATTATGAACTCGCATTAGAAAAAGCTCTAGATGCCAAGAAGATTTTAGCAGACAAACCAGAATTAAGCGCTTATACTGCAACAAATGCGTTGGTGCTAGGTAAAATTTACAATTCACTAGACAATCCGGATCAGGCCATAGTACATTTTGAAAATGCAATTCTTCAAAACCCCGATGATCCTATGGATGTGGCCTTCTCATATAAGAACTTGGGTGCGTTATATAAGAGAATAGAATCATTGGATCTTTCAGCAAATTATTACGAAAAGTATGGTAGTCTAATAGACAGTCTTTATCGTCATAGAAATGAAGATATTTCTAAAATATCAGAAGGAAAAATACAATTAATCGAAGAAGAATATAAAAACGATCTCTTGACAAAAGACAATGATATTTTGACCTACAAAACCGAAAAACAAGAACTATATATCATTTCGCTGGCCGTTGGGTTTTTCAGTCTTTTGTTTGTATTATTATCCTTGATTTTGTACAAAAAATACAACAAAAGTGAACTGCAAATCGAATTATTAAAAGAGAATGAAAAAAAGATCTTAGAAAATCATTTACAAAGTAGAGAAGAAGAATTCTTGGCAACTATGATCTCTGTAAATGAAAGATTAGATCAATTATCCACTATAAAAAAGAATCTCTCTTCGGCTATAAAATATAATAACAGAGAAGAAATTGTAGCCGCTGAAAAAAGACTGGATGTTTTTATTAAATCTACATCAGACCTAACCGTGTTAAAAGATAGAATCGAATCACAATATCCCGGTATAACAGCGCAAATTAATACTACTTTCCCTGATTTATCTACAAATGACATTAGGCATTGTCTTTTGATGAAACTTAATTTATCGATAAAAGAATCAGCTCAATTACTTAGCGTTTCTACGCATGCCGTAAAAATGGCAAGAAAACGATTAAAGAAGAAAATGAATATTCCAGAGGATACTTCTTTAAAAGATCATCTTCAAAGTTTTATCTCATAAATCTCGCATTCATTCACTTATAAAAAATCACTTTTTACACTCTTAAAAATTTTATGTAGTTTGGCTATCCGAAACTGTTCACGGATGATGGGTAAAAGAATTTGGTATATTGGTTTATTAGCGTTCGCTTTATTTTCTTGTGATAATTTTGTTCTCAAAAAAGAGGATAAGCAACAAATCATAAAAGAAGGATTGGATAAGCTAAACTGGAACGAAGTAGAGCAACCTCCTTTATTTAAGGCTTGTAGAGATAAACAGGAGGAAGAGCTTGAACGATGTTTCCAAAATACCATAACCGAGCATATTCATAAGCGCCTTACAAAAATTGCGGTCAAGACAAGTGAAGCTATTCATGATACTATCTGGGTTCCTTTATTAATAACAAAGGACAGTCAAATCTTGTTAGAAGATTTTGAGTTACCAGATATAATCCAGTCAGAAATACCAGGTCTAAAGGATATCCTTGAAGAAAGTATTAGTACGCTTCCAAAAGTTGAGCCCGCACATACCCGTGGAACCCCTGTGACGGCTCTCTATAAGCTTCCGTTAGTAATTCGCATAGATTAACTCCTTTGCTTCCTACGAATTATGTAGTTTTGTAGTATCTGAAAATACAAACGCAATCTTGAGCACCGAAAAAATTATATTAGGCATAGATCCAGGTACTACGATTATGGGATTTGGACTTATTAAGGTTCAAAATAAAAAAATGTCTTTTTTACAGTTAAATGAGCTTCAGCTAAGTAAATACGATGATCATTATATCAAACTAAAACTCATTTTTGAACGTACCATTGAGCTCATAGACACCTATCACCCAGATGAAATTGCTATCGAAGCTCCTTTTTTTGGAAAAAATGTACAATCAATGCTAAAATTAGGAAGAGCACAAGGAGTGGCTATGGCTGCCGGACTTAGCAGAGAAGTACCCATTACAGAATACTCTCCAAAAAAAATCAAAATGGCAATTACCGGTAACGGTAATGCAAGCAAAGAACAAGTAGCCAAAATGTTGCAAAGTCTTTTGCAGCTTAAAACGTTACCAAAAAATCTGGATTCTACAGATGGGTTGGCGGCGGCAGTGTGTCATTTTTATAATATGGGGCGAGCCGATATTTCAGGAAAAAATTATACCGGTTGGGCAGCTTTTGTAAAACAAAATGAGAAACGGGTTAAAAAATAACTACCTTTTCTTAAACTTCTCTCTAAGGAGAAGGAATTCTAATTAATTTCAAAAACCTAGAATTATTAGCGGAATCTATATACATATCCCGTTTTGCAAGCAAGCATGTCACTATTGTGATTTTCATTTTTCTACTTCGATGAAGAAAAAAGATGATATGATTACGGCTATTTGCTCTGAAATCAAAATACGGTGTTCTGAGATAGGAGATAATGAAGTCATTAAAACCATCTATTTTGGTGGTGGCACACCCACTGTCCTATCTATACATGAACTTCAAAAAATTATCGATGTCATTTATGAATATTATTCGGTATCAGAAGATGCAGAGATCACAGTAGAAGCTAACCCCGATGATCTTACTCAAGAAAAGATTGAGTCTTTAGTCCAAAGCCCTGTAAATAGATTAAGCATTGGTATACAATCCTTCTTTGAAGAAGATCTGCAAATGATGAACCGTGCTCATAATGCTAAAGAAGCAATGAGTTGCTTATCACTAGCAACACAACATTTTAATAATATTTCTATAGATTTAATCTACGGCATCCCAAACATGTCTTTAGATCATTGGAAACAGAATATTCAACTTGCTCTGGATTATGGAGTACCTCACATATCCTGTTATGCCTTAACAGTAGAACCCAATACCGCTTTGCCAAAACTTATTGAAAAAGGAGAAATTGCTCCTGTAAATGATGCATTAGCACAACAGCATTTCGAAATTTTGGTCGAAACTTTACAAAAAGAAGGATTTGTACATTATGAATTATCCAATTTTGGAAAGCCCGGTTATTTCAGCAAAAACAACACTGCATATTGGCAAGGGAAACAATATTTAGGCATCGGACCATCTGCACATTCTTATAATGGAACACAACGTAGTTGGAATATCAACAACAATACAAAATACATTAAATCCGTACAACAAAATGAACTCCCTCGTGAAATCGAAACCCTAACCACTACAGACAGATATAATGAATATGTAATGACCGGTTTGCGGACTGTTTGGGGGGTTTCACTTCAAAAGATAACTCAAGAATTTGGTACAACTTACAAAGAGTATCTACTAAAACAAGCTCAAAAGCATATAAAAGAACAACTGTTGTTTCTAGATGAAGACACCTTATCGGTTACCAAAAAAGGAAAGTTTTTGAGTGACGGTATCGCAAGTGATCTTTTCTTAGTAAATTTAGGGTAGATTCAAAAAAACAGAGGCAGTGCAAGAAAAGTACGATATCATTGGGGTTGATTATAATACAACCCGAAAAGCCGATCCTTACCTGTTTGACAGGTTGTTCTCACTTCTTGATCCTAATCCTGAAGGAAAGTATTTGGATATTGGTTGTGGGACTGGTAATTATACATCAGAGTTTGCAAAAAAAGGATATACTTTTATTGGTATAGACCCTTCTATTGAAATGTTAGAAAAAGCCAAACTGCAGCATGATGCTATAACCTGGAAAATAGGCAAAGCCGAAAAAATAGCAATGCCTTCAGCAAGTATCGATGGTATTATTGCCAGTTTAACACTTCATCATTGGCAAAGCCTACGTCAAGGGTTTTCTGAATTAAACAATGTTTTAAAGCCCGAAGGGAAAATTGTGGTTTTTACTGCTACTCCTCATCAAATGAAAGGATATTGGCTCAACCATTATTTCCCAAAAATGCTAAAGGACTCTATAGAACAAATGCCTACTTATGATACAATTGAATCTAATCTTGAAGCTAATGGCTTGAGGATTGATAGCACAGAAAAATATTTTATCAAACCAGATCTACAAGATCTTTTTCTTTACTCTGGGAAACATAATCCCAAGTTGTATATGAACCCCAAAGTACGCCATGGGATATCTTCTTTCTCTTCGCTTGCTAATGCAAAAGAAGTAGTACAAGGATTAAAAACATTGGAACAAGATATTGCTACAGGAGAAATAAACAATATCATTGCAACTTATGAGAATACAGAAGGAGATTATCTGTTTATGGTCGTTAAAAAAGCTTGATTACACTATATGATTACAACTATAGCGCACAATAACCAATCCTACAAAATAGATCTATCTAAACCTCTGGACATATCTATCCTCTTAAGAGCTTCAAAAGAAAATGTAAATGCCTGGTATATCCAGGAGCCTAAAATCGAACCCGTGACCGATGGAAAATGGATAGGAAAGGTTTCTGAAGGAGCTTCTACAAATTTTAACAATATCACATTTAACCCACACGGTCATGGCACCCATACAGAATGTGTTGGTCATATCACACCAGAATTTCACAGTATAAACGATACGCTAAAACGGTTCTTTTTTCTGGCCGAAGTCATTACCATAACACCCAAAAAAAAAGGAAATGATCTTGTAATTACTACCGATCAAATTAAAAGTATAATTAACGCAAAGGATGTGAAAGCTTTGATCATAAGAACACTTCCTAACAAAGAAAACAAACTTAATAGGCAATACTCAAATACCAATTGGCCCTATCTTACAGAGGATGCTGCAACTTATATTAGAGAAATTGGTATCGAACATTTACTTATTGATCTTCCATCGATAGACAAAGAAAAAGATGAAGGGAAATTGCTTGCACATAAAGCATTCTGGAACTATCCCAAAGCAACTCGTTTTCAGGCTACGATAACAGAGATGATTTATGTAGATAATGAAATCGAAAACGGTACGTATCTGTTGAATCTTCAGGTCGCTTCTTTTCAAAATGATGCAACACCCAGTAAACCTATTCTATATAAAACACTGCAATAATGAAGACAACCATACAACTTGAAGAAATTGCAATGCTGGGATTGGGGATATACTTATTTAGTCTACTCTCCTACCCCTGGTGGGTGTTTTTGGTCTTATTTCTTGCTCCTGATATTGGGATGATTGGTTATGTTCTAAATAATAAAATTGGCGCATTATGTTACAATATATTTCATCATAAAGGTATCGCCATTTTAGTATACATTGCAGGAATTTATTTATTGAATGATGTGCTTCAATTATCTGGAATCATCCTTTTTGCACATTCGGCTTTTGATAGAATATTAGGATATGGCTTGAAATATGAAAAAGGTTTTAAATTTACACACTTAGGTGAAATAGGGAAAAAGAATTAAAATGGAATTATTGTTTATAGGACTTTTGGGAGGAGCAATCCTGGCTTACTTTATTTTTGCAAGATTTAGTGCCGTAAAAAACAAATCAGCCATAAAAACCCAATCTATGGTTCTTATGGAAAAAATTAAAAGCGTTTGTAAGCTGGTTACTGTAGAAGGTGATTTTGCCGAAATTTATCATTATGAAAGCGTAAAGGAAAAGTTTTTTAATCTCCTTACCGGTACAAAAAAAGCACTGATCCTAATTGATGCGAAAGCTTATGTAGGTTTTGATTTATCAAAAGTAAAACTAGAGAGTGACACCAAAAACAAGCGTATTATTTTAACTCATTTTCCGCAGCCAAAACTATTAACTATAGAAACCGACTTTAAATATTATGATAAAAAAGAAGGTTGGCTCAACCCCTTTACTTCTAGTGACCTTACTGATCTTAATAAAGACGCAAAACAATTTATAAAAGATAAGATCCCACAAAGTGGTTTAATGGAATCTGCAAAACAAGAAGCACTAACCGTTATTTCTTTGATGGAAACTCTTGCAGAATCAATTGGCTGGACATTGGATTACACTACTTTAGAACTAGACAACAATAACAAAGACGCAAAACAGTTAGAATAATGAGTGCTCTTGTCTCTACCGATAAACAGAAGTTAGATCTTGATTTTATTCATCAGTTTCTAACCAATTCTTATTGGGCCAAAGGAAGAACCAAGAAAGAAGTTAGGATTAGCATCGATAACTCTTTGAATTTTGGAATCTATCTTGATGATAAACAAATAGGCTTTGCCAGAGTATTAACCGATTATGTTGTATTTGGATATATAATGGATGTATTTATAAGTAAAGCATATAGAGGAAAAGGATACTCGAAACAATTAATGAAGGTAATTATGGAACATCCAGACTTGCAACAAATTAAAAGATGGATGCTAATGACAAAAGATGCTCATGGAGTATATCAACAATTTGGATTTACAACAATCGAAGACCCTTCTTTACTTATGAGTAAACTAACACACACTTAAAAAATGAATGTTGAAACGTTTAGAGACTATTGCCTATCCAAAAAAGGGGTTACAGAATCATTTCCTTTTGATAAAACTACTCTGGTTTTTAAAGTGATGGGTAAGATGTTTGCGTTAACAGGACTAGACAGAATCCCATTTAGTGTAAACCTAAAATGTGACCCTGACAGAGGTGTTGAACTGCGAGAATATCATTCCGAAATTACCCCGGGATATCATATGAGCAAGGTACATTGGAATACTGTGGACTTCACCGGTAGTTTACCTGCTACAATGTTATTTGAATTAATAGATCATTCGTACGATTTGGTAGTAAGCAGTCTAACCAAAAAACTAAAACAAGAATTAGAAAATCTTTGATTTTTAAATGAATACACCTAAAGAATTTTATAGAGAGCAAATTGCTCTACACAACATATCACTTAAAAAAGTAAAAAAACAACTAGCTTTATCAAGCACCATAAGGCTATTCGTATTTTTAGCAATAGTTGCTATCGTGTATTTTGGATATCCAAACGCTCAAATCATTATTGGAAGTATTGTTTTGGGAATCATTACTTTTATTTTCCTGGTAACCCGGCATACAGATCTTACCTATTCTAAAAATAAATTTGAAAAATTGATCCAGATTAATCAATTAGAGCTGGATGTTTTTGAAGATAAGATTGCTAATCTTGCAACCGGAAAAGAATTTATAGATACTACCCACCCCTATAGTCATGATATAGATTTGTTTGGCGAACGATCTTTCTTTCAGTACGGAAATCGCACCACTACTTTGGCAGGAAAAAGTAAATTAGCAGCTATCCTTACTGAAAATTCAATCAAGAATATTGAGCCTAAACAAAAAGCCATCCAAAACCTTTCTAAACTTCCCAAATGGCGACAAGAATTCTCTGCTATCGCATCTCTATCTAATGTTACGGTATCAGTTTCAACAATACAAAACTGGTTGCAAAACTACACCTCTTTTGTTCCTAAAATTATGAAGGTCTTGCCTGCAATCGTATCAGGAATATCTTTGGTAATGCTTACATTACTATTCTTGGATGTCATTACTTTTCAACTATTTCTTTTTTGGTTTTTTATTGGGCTAGCCGTTACCGGAACGCAACTTAAAAAGATCAATGCCTTATATAATAATGCCGGTAAAGTAAAAGATACTTTTGAGCAGTATTACAAACTGGTAGATAAGATCGAAAATACTAGTTTTGATGCTTCCTTACTTAAAGAAAAGCAACAATTGGTGATTAGCGAAAGAGAAAAAGCTTCACAAACGCTAAAGCAATTTGCTCGTATCCTTAGTGCTTTTGATCAACGAAACAATATGATGTTTGGTGTTTTGGCCAATGGGTTAATGCTTTGGGATATTTTACAGAGTTACAGAATCGAACAATGGATCGCAAAAAATCACGATAAAGTTACCCAATGGTTTACCGTTATTGCATTTTTTGATGGGTATAATTCGTTAGGGAATTTTGCTTTTAACCACCCAGATTATATGTATCCCACAATAACATCTGGTCAAATAACTCTGAAAGCAAAACAACTAGGCCATCCTATGCTTACCACACAAAAAAGAGTAGATAATGATATTACTATAAACAAAGAACAATTCTTTATCATTACCGGGGCAAATATGGCGGGTAAAAGTACTTTTTTGCGTACGGTGGCTTTGCAAATTGTAATGTCTAATATTGGGTTGCCTGTTTGTGCAGCCGCTTGTGAGTATCGCCCCATCAAACTAATTTCTAGTATGCGAACTTCAGATTCGCTTAGTGATGACGCCTCCTATTTCTTTTCAGAATTAACACAACTCAAAAAGATTGTAGACAAATTAGACCAGGATGAATACTTTATTATTTTAGACGAAATCCTAAAGGGAACCAATAGTAAAGATAAAGCTGCCGGATCACGCAAATTTGTAGAAAAATTGGTGGCAGCCAAAGCAACCGGAATTATTGCTACGCATGATTTAAGTCTTTGTGAGATAGCCTCGGATTTATCGCAGGTAAAAAATCGATTTTTTGATGCTCAGATTGTAAATGATGAACTCTACTTTGATTACAAATTTAAAGACGGGGTATGCCAGAATATGAATGCTTCTTTCTTATTGAAAAAAATGGGGATCGTAGATTCTTAAAAAGTAATCTATCTCTTATACCATAGCCTACAGCATATTATTATAACATGCTGTTTTACAGATGTTTGTTTTAATACGCATACAAAACATTTTTATCAGAATTTGTGATATTCAATAAGACTTGATTTCCCTCAACTTGTAAATTTGAAATATCAAAAGTTAATTCCTTTGTGATAACAGCATCACATAGTTCTTCATTCTTTAAAGACAGCCTTAAATTTCTTTGTGGTGGATTAGATTCGAAAATGTCTTCTGAATCAATCAATTTAATTTCCCAGCTATCTCCACTGCAACCACTAGAACTAAAGTTAATTTCTAAACAGCTATTTTCTATACTTATACTAGTAATAAACAATTGATCTGATGGGGCATTTAAATATTGTTCTGCATTAACTACAGTGTCAAAATCACAATTGCTTTGAGTTGTATCATCATCATTTGAGCAGCCCATAACCATAATAAGTAGGACCAAGATTACTATTCTTTTCATAATAACTAGTTTTTTATGTAGATGAAGTCTTTGTCAAATAGTTGCGCCAAAATACACTGTAGCAAAGCTATAATTCAATACATCAGTAGAAAAATCTCTTGTTTTGACACTTCTTTTCTATTGTAGGAACATGCAGGTTAGAGTAAGAAAATAACTACAATTAAAAAGGGTTTATCTCCTCCAATAAGCAATTAGTTTTAGCAATAGATTTGTCAAGCATTTACTAATAAAAAAACAAATTAAGAGAGTTAAGTTGATTAGATCATAAATCAAACAAGAACGAAAAAATCTGTACTTGTGTAAAAAATAAATGTCTTTAAGAAAAAAGATTTGTTATTTTCGCGCTCCACTAAAAAAACACATACTTAACTTGTAACTATACACAAACAGCTGCAAACATTAAAAGCACATATAATGACCAAATATCTTAATATTTTTACACTTTTATTAGTAATCATCTTTTTTGCTTGTTCTTCTGACAATGAAGATACTAACCCTCTGGATTCAGATGTAACACCTCCCGTTTTAGAAATTTCATTTACTGGAATACCTGGCACCGATGAAGGAACTGCAATAATAGTTAGCCAACAACTCGAAATAAAAATCGAAGCAGAAGATGCAAATGGCATCCAAAAGATTGAAGCTTTTGTAGATGACCAAAAAGTAGGTGAAGATACTACTGCGCCATTCGCAATTACCGTTGATCTTTCAGGGTTTTCTTCTAAAACCTTAAAAGGAAACTTTAAAGACTACATTTTGAAAGTTGTAGCAACTGATAAGGCCGGAAACACTTCTTCAAAGGAGCAACTGATTAATGTTGACAATGAAATTCCTATGATAAATGAAGTTTCATTGCAAGAAAACATGGTCCTTCAAGGAACTACTAATCCCCTTACTTTTGGAGTAATCGATAATGAAGGAGTTGCAAAGGTTAATGTTTATATTAATAATAACCTGATAACAGAAATTACAGAAGAAGGCACATTAGAAGCAAATTTGGACACATCAATTCTATCAGACGGTCAAAATACATTAAAAATTGAAGCAATCGATTTGGCAGAAAATACAGCATTTTTCGAAGTAAATTTCATAGCTGATAACCTTGGTCCGGAAATTAACCTTGAAAATATTACTGAAGGGTTGATAATCGATGAATTATTGGTATTAAATCCAGTGGTTACAGATACATACTCTGATGTTACTTCAGTTGAAATCAAGTTTAATAATGAGTCTTTACTTTTAACAGATATCAGTTCTGAAATAAATTATGAATTTGACCCTGAAAGTTTTGGGGTTGGGGAAGCTTCATTTGCTATTGTAGCCATCGATAATTTAGGTAATACTAATACCTTAGAGATACCAGTAAACATTTATCGCAGACTTATTACAATCAACATCCCTGAAAATAAAATCAACCAGGCTATCACTTTTCCTGTTGTTTTTATTTCAAGAATGGATGGTACGCTAGTAGTTTCTAAAGAAATTCTAAGAGAGGATCGACAAATCATTCTAAGTGCTCCAGAAGAGTTTGATTTAACAACAGAATTCATGCTGTCATTTTATCTACAAGATAATGGTAACATAAGTGGTATCTCTACCCATCAAAACCTTACCAGAACTAACCCTAAGATACTTAATTTGGCCGAACCTGTTAGACGTGATGTATCTTCTAATACACAAGTATCTACTACTAATTTCTTGTCTAATGATGCTTTAATTGGTAATAGTGGTGTTTCTTCAGGGCTTTTTAGATCATTTAATAATGCTACTGCAGAGTACGACATCTTTTTGAATACTTCTGAAAACAATTTAAATATATCGTCATCTGTTACGTCACAAAATGAAAATCCCTTTGATTCATTTTATGCATATGATTTAAATTCATATGAGTATATTTTCATCCCTAACCCAATAGACGAAAATTTTGTATTAGATAAGGCAAATTTAAGTAGTACAGATCTTGAGTCTCGTGAACTTGTTGTAAGCTCTCAAAACGCATTATCAAATACATCTTCACTCTTAAGTATTTATGGAGCAATATCACAAGATGATGATACTAACAATAAATATCACCAGATTTATAATTTTAATAGAAGTACTCTTTTAGATAGCCCTATGCAGTATTATCTAAATACATCATTCTTCTCGTATAGACATGCGTTACAATTTGGGAATTATTTTACCGAACGTAAAGGAGCTCCAATAAACAATTATCAAATTCCAAACGTGACCTTTGATTACACATTTTCAAATAATCAAATAAATCTATCTGTACAAGGCACAGATCATGTTGTTGGTAGAGCTCAGTGTATAGATTTTGACAATTTGACCTATGATTGGTATATAACTTTTAGCAGTAAGGATAATAATACAATTATAATTCCCGAATTACCAGGGAGCATTTCACACCCTGTGGCAACTGCTCACAAAAACGGTAATATTAAGGTAGAGTCTGTAGAGTTACTATCATACGAATCTATCTTAACGTATGAAGATTACATCCAGAAAGTAGTTAAAGACCAGACTAATATTTTAGATGCTAGTGATTGGTATCAACTAATTTTTAGTTCTCGCACAGGAAACTTCAATATCCCTAATAGAGATTTCGTTTTTCAATAAATTTTATAAGAAAAATCGGATTTACCTTATAGACTACCATCTTATTTTAACCCAAAAGCTTCTTTACAGAGTCTTTTGGGTTTTTTTGGTATTCTTTTTTGTCCCAAATAACATCAAACTTTCATATACTCCTGCCAGGTCACTAACACAAACTTTTTCTTGTTATTTTCTTTTAGTTCTAAAAAACCATATTCATAACAGAAGAGATATACTTGTCCTCTTTTATTTTTCCAGTAGTGCGTAAAATACTTTGGATTGAAGCCTTCACTTAATAGTTTTTCTGAAGACACTTTAGCCAGCCCTGCTTTATTATAATTTTTAAGAATTTTGCGATTGGTTTTGAGTTGCTTATCGACTGTTTTATAAAAAGTATCTTCTTTCTCTTTGTTTTTTTGATAATGAAAAGCCGATCTGCAATACGGGGAACAGAATTTTTTATCAGTTCTCCCTTCAATTTCTGATTCACAATGCAAACAATTTATTTTCATTATCTGTAGAATTAAACGTTTATTATACGTATAAATCTACACTTATTTTTGATTACAGTGTTTACTATTTTCATATTTGGAGTATGAATCCTTCCTATAAACATATTACTCTTAAGCATTTATTGATTAATAACCATAAGATGATTGGACTACAATTTCATGCTGATAAAGTGATTCAGGCACTGGTTAAGGAACTTCCAGACCCAAAATGGAGCAAGGAATTTGATATGGTATATATTAAAAACATCAAGGGGCATCTTGATCTAATTTTTGATAAATTTAGAGGTGTAGCTTGGGTTAATTGTAACTTCTTTTTTAAGGACAGGGTCATAAATCCAAGTAATGAATCTGTAAATACAAGTTGGTTCCTGAATCGAAAAACAGTCAAAAATTACAGAGTTTGTCCAGAGAATTATTTACAAAAACTGGAACTAAAAAGATATGCTAACAATACGATTAGGAATTATGTTTCGGCCTTTGAAGCCTTTATAAATTATTACGATGGTATAGAATTAATAGCAATTGGTGAACAGGAGATAAGGTTTTATCTACAGGAACTTATTCAACAAAATAGATCAAATTCATATATCAATCTAGCAATAAATAGTATTAAATTTTATTACGAAATTGTATTAGGCATGCCCAATCGATTTTATGCTATCGAACGCCCTAGGAAACAAAAGCAATTACCCCAGGTACTATCTAAAGAAGAGGTTTTATAACTTATTGACAATACTAATAATATCAAGCACAGGTGTATTGTAAGTCTTTTATATTCTGCAGGTTTACGAAGAAGTGAACTATTAAACCTGAAACTTTCAGACATAGATAGTAATCGCATGTTGATAAGGGTTGAACATGCCAAAGGCAACAAAGACAGGTATACATTACTTTCTGCAACCTTACTTAAAGAGTTAAGAACATATTATATAGAATGGAAGCCTAAGGAGTACTTATTTGAGGGTGCCAAGAGGCAAAAATATTCTGCTCAAAGTGTTGGTAAGATTGTGAAAATGGCTAGTGTAAAAGCGGGAATTCATAGAAAAGTGACCCCCCATATCTTAAGGCATAGTTTTGCGACACATTTACTAGAGAATGGTACAGATTTGCGATATATACAAAATTTATTAGGTCATAGTAGTAGCAAAACCACAGAATTATATACCCACGTTGCGGTAAATAATTTCAGAATGATTAAAAATCCTTTAGATTTGTAATCACATATAGAATATATATCTACCAGTGGATATATTCAATTGTTGCCAACCATATCAGGAAATATGTACACTAAATTGAAATACATAATATTTACAATACTAATTTTCGGAATTGGTTTTGGAATATTTAGCTATTACAAACTTTCGGAAAACGTATATCAATCGGAATTTCAACTTCCTGCTATTTTAGCTGGATTAATCATTGTTTTCTTTTTCTTGCCACGGAATCTGAAAATGAAAAGTAAATTATTGACTTTATCAGCATTCGGAATATCAATTGTATTTTTCATTTTGACAATAAACTTGACCGTAATTCATTTTTCTAATGAACGATATGAAAAAATATTGACTGAATATAGTGAGTTAAATTGTGAAGAAATGAAAGACCGATTCGTAAAAGATTTGGAAAATGATGAATTAAAACACTTTTCGGGTGGATTTGCAGGAACTGGAAATTTAGGCAAAAACTTAAAAAAGTATGACATTGAGCATTTTGACCTTGGCTGTATAATCAGAACTAATTTAATGTGCTATAGTGAGTTAGTTTGGGAGCATCTGAAAGAAAAAGAAAACGTGGAAATAGCTCAACTTTATGAGTGAAAAACGGTTGGCAACATGATATATGGTGTCATAGCAGCTAAGTGATCAATCGAAAGGTTCTTGTTTATTTGGTAAGGCGCAATGCTTGCAGAAGGTAAAAGTTAGCAACCAATGCGCAGAAAAATCGAAAAGCGAGGTAACATTTTGCCCTGCTACGACACATATATTAAACGTTAGCAAATATTCTAAAATCAAAAAGCTTTTTATTAATGAAAGAAAATATTAAAGCTATAATAAAATCTGAGGAGTTAAAAGATTTGACTATTGATATTGCGGATCAAGCTATAGATAACAAAGTAACGGAAGAGATATTGGACGGAACTCCTATTCTTAAATATATTTCTTCTGCAATAAAAGTTTACTCTTCTTATAGTGACAGAATTTATTTAAAAAAAGCCATGCATGTACTTCTTGAAATAGGAGATGTAAATTGGAAAGAAAGAGTCGAATTCACTCGTAAGTTAGATGATGAAAACAGCTCAGGAATAGAAAAAATACTACTATCAATTGATAAACTTGAAACCATTAGAAAATGTAAAGTATTTGGTAGACTTTGTAAGTTAAATGCTTTAGTGAAAATTGATGTAAACCGTTTTTTACGACTCACAAAATTAATTCAAGATTCATACCTTGAGGATTTAAAATTGTTACCTTATTTTATATCTCAACAAAAAAACAATCAACAAAAGTATTTTAATGAAGAAGAGTTTGTCCCACTAGTAGCTCTAGGATTAATTTATATACAACGTTCCGAAAGAGAACCGAATGAAAAAATTGAGGAATATTCTAAATGGAATCCTGAAATTAAAGGAGGAAATATAAAAGTAGTATACGTTATTTCGGAGTTAGGAGGTCTTTTGCATAAATATTACTATGATCTATTTCCTGAACAAAAAGAATAACATTTGCTAACACCATATATGTGATCATAGCAGCTAAGTGATGAATCGAATGGTTCTTGTATTTTTGGTAAGGCGCAATGCTTGCAGAAAGTAAAAGTTAGCAACCAATGCGCAGAAAAATCGAAAAGCAAGGTAACATTTTGCCCTGCTACGACACATATATTAAACGTTGTAAAACATTTAAAATAAATTAATGAAGAAAATATACTTATTACTTTTACTAACTTATAGTCTCTCTAATTATTCTCAAACTATAACAAAAGATGAAATACAAATATCTATTAAAAAAGCTAAACTTATTGATAATGTAAGTGTAATTGGGATTAGACAACTTAAGGTTACAAGTGATAAGTTGAGAAAGGTAATGATAAAAACAAAGATTAAATCAAAGCCTGAGAATAAAACCAAACTCAGTGCTTTTTCTCTTGTAGATATAAAAAATAAAATTCGATATCGTTTAGCTGATTATAAAGGATATACTGGAGTAATTGGTTACCCCGAATTAATCCCATATCGAAAAACAGAATTATTTAATAAAAAAGGCAAGCCAATCGAATACGGAATACCTCCTTTTGATAGAACGGAAAAAGATTTTTTCAATGATTATGACAAAAAAGGATTTGTGAATTTTGAAGTACCAATAAATTTTGGAACAGCAAAGAATCCAAAAATGAGTGTATTATATTTTGGAGAAACTAGCTATAAAAGATTTACTGCAGAACTATTTTTTGCGATATTAGTTGAACATACAAGCCTTAATTATGAGCTATACTATAAAGATGAAAAAATAGCAGATATAAAATTCTAAAGAAAAACGTTTTACAACATTATATATGAAATCAGAGCAATTTAATGCCAAATCAAAAGGTTATTTCTTTTTTATGATGGCGCTAAATTTTTATAAGTTTAACAAGAAATAAAAATGCGCAGATAGATCGATTGGTTCAGGCATACTTGCCTTGCTCCGATTCATATATTTGGCGTTGGCAGTAATTAAAAAATGAAAAAAATATTTACACTTTTATTTCTACTCATATTGAGTTTTTATGGATTCTCTCAAAATAATCCTAAATTAAATTCAGTAGAGGATTGTGAGCAATTTGACGTTTTTTTAAAAACAGAAGTTCAAGAAAAATTGAAAAGAATTTTGTTCTTCGAAACACACGATAAAAAAATAAAAACTATTGACCGTATTCTAGATTCTGATTCAAATATAATATTGCAACGAGTTACTAAATCTATAGAGTCAGGAGATACTTGGAGGTTCAAAATCTTTAATCGACTCAAAATAGAAGGGAATGAAATAATTGAATATCGGATAAATAAAAATTCTGATAACGGAAAGGCTATCAGTTATAATAAATGCGGAGAAAAAATCGGAGAAAAAAATTTGGAATCCAGTATCATATTTAGCAAGTTTATGCATAAGTAAAAACTACTGCCAACACCAAGTATGTGATCATAGCGGTTAAGTGACAACCTAAAGGTTCTTGTATATTTGCTATGGCGCAAAGATTTTAGAGTAAAAAGTTATAAAATCTGCGCAGTTTTGTCGTTGGCAAGGTAACATTTTGCTCTGCTACGACACATACTTATAACGTTAGCAAACATTAGTATTATGTATTCAAAAACATCCTCATGAAACTATTAAAAATAATTGCATTAATATTCATAATTTTGGCTCTTACGCTCGGAGTTTTATTTTATTTAGAAATTGAATTTCCTGTGGGTATAGAAGCCTATTTTAAAAAAGAATATTATACCCAATTCGGCCCTTTAGCGATTAGCATTGAGCTTTTGATTGCGGGCATTTATCTCTTTAAAAGACATGTAAACGCTAATTTTACTTTAGCATTATTTGGGTTTACCGTTCTATTAGATTCTATTTTTAATATGCTAGGACTTTTTTCAAGCATGTTACCAATCTACGCAATGATACTCTTTATTTGCTGCGCTTTATTATCACTTTGGTTAGCTTTTACGGATACTTTTAAACTTGGACGGATTTCAATTATTGGAGCTTTGATGAGTTTCATTATTGGAAATACTGTAGAACTCTTTTTTAATTATTGGTGAAAACGGATTTTACCAATATCTTGGATCTCTGTAAACCGGAAACAATTAAACGTTTGCTAACAACGTGTATAATTAATTGCTTGGGTCTGTTTGTACTCGGAAAATCCTACGGATTTTCTCTACGTTCGGTTTCCTTTTGCTAAATTAGTTACTGAACCACGTAACTAACCAGACACAAACCGTTAGGCGCAATGTAATAAAACTATTAGCTCTTCGTCTTCCATTAACAAACCAATCTGAAAGTTCAAATGCAAGAAAATTTAACAGACCGAAAAAAAACTTGGAATACAATCTTTATTTTCCTTGCTATTGTTACAGTTATGAGTTCTCTATTTCATTATGCGATAGTTAATTTATATCCATCACGAATATATATTGGCGGATTAATGTGGTGTCCAGCAATAGCTACAATAATAACATTAAAAATAAAAGGACGTTCTATTTCCGCTCTAAATTGGAATTGGGGAAATTGGAAATATATTAGATTGTCCTATTTCATTCCTGCTTTATATGGTTTAATAACTTATATGTTAATCTGGATTTTCGGATTTGGAAGTTTTGCTAATAAGGAAGTAATTTCTGATTGGGCTAAAGAACTTGGATTGGTTGGAATAGGAACTTTAAACACAACATCTTCAATAATTATAGCTGTAATATTATTAGGAAGTGTTGAAGTTATAAGAGCATCAGCAACAACATTAGGAGAAGAGATTGGATGGAGAGGTTTCTTTATCTATGAATTAAAAAAGGTTCTTTCTTTTTCAGGTGTTTCCATTTTTAGTGGAATAGTTTGGGCATCTTGGCATTGGCCATTAATTGTATATTACGGAAATAATGTAACATTAGAATTGGCAACATTTTATGTGGTCATTATATCAATGTCATTCATTATGACTTATTACACTTTTAAATCTAAAAGTTTATGGCCAGCGGTAATTTTTCACGCAGTAAGCAATGTGTATATTCAAAAAATATTACCCGAATTAACAATTAAAAATGAAGGAACGGAACACTGGCTTGGTGAAAACGGAATTATGTTTGCGATTGTGACTTTTGTTTTCGGAATTTATTATTGGAGAAAAGGAATCAAGGAAAAAATATGAGCGAAAAACACAGCGCCTAACAGTGTATAAAAAACATAGGGCGTTTGTGCTTAATCGAAAGATATGTGTTTGTTTACAAAGTCCGCTAAATATAAAATTTGGCGTTTATAGAAGAAAAGATAAAAGCAAAATATTTATATTTAGCTAAGTAATAAACCGAAACGATAGTGCTTATAACCTGCCCTACGTTTCTTATACTGAACGTTGTAGCACATTGACAAAAGAATGAAATTTAAAATTGTTTTACTCGGACTTATAATCTGTACGCAAATACAAGCTCAAAATTCTGAAAGACGAATTATGGGAAAAGAATATGCCGAAAAACATCTAATGTTAGCGTTAAAAAATAATGCTGACAGAACTAAAATGAATGAAAAGCTAATTCTCAAAGAAGCAAATGCGATTAAATATGCAGAACTGATTTTGTTTGAAAAATATAAAAAAGATAATATTGAGTTTCAAAAACCATATCAAGTTTATTTAATTGATGACTATTGGGTTATATATGGTACACTCCCAAAAAATTATAAAGGAGGTGTCTTTTCAATAGTATTTGACTCTTGGAACGGAAAAATACTGAGACTAACTCACGGAAAATAAAACGTGTCCTAACACGATATATGTGATCATAGCTGTTTAGTGCTAAATCGAATGGTTCTTGTATATTTATGATGGCGCAATGCTTGCAGAAAGTAAAAGTTAGCAACCAATGCGCAGAAAAACCAAAAAACAAGGTAACATTTTGCCCTGCTACGACACATATATTAAATGTTGTAAACCATAAAAATAAAAACTTGATCAGAATACTGACTTTATCAATTTTACTCACACTAAATTTTATTGCATTAGGGCAGGATAAAATGATTGTGGATAAGCAAACTAATACTCTTTCATCGTTTATTGGATATAGTGAATATATAACCAATCTTGATAAAGTTCCTAAAAACATTAAAAGCAACTTGAAAGAATATTTAAAACTTGTACTGGGCGAAATGTGCAAAAAAGTAAAATTTGTTGACGGATATATTTCAGATCTTGATGGATATTTTAAGGAAAACCCTCAAACTTATAACCGTGGATGGATTGCAACTAAATATCAATTTATCTACAGTCTTTCTTATAATGAAATAGGAATAAAAAACTATTTCATAAAAATTGATATAGATAATTTTGGGCAAATTTTAAATAGTAATTGGCCAAAGGAACACTATAATGACAGCTCTTATTTTAAAAATAGAAGTATTGTCCTAAACGAAGCAATAAAATGGGCTAAACGTAATAATATTTTCTCGGACGAATTTGAAACGGACCTTAAGTATCATAAAAAGTTAGATAAGTTATGCTGGGTATTTAAATTTGCCATATCTCAAATGGAGAATCGTAAAACTTTTAGTATAGTTGAAATTGATTGGAAAGACAACTCTGTTATTGACGAATATACAGAAGTAAGTACAACTGTTTACTAAAAAAAATACGGTTTACAACATTATATATAAAATCAGAGCAAAGTTCAGTGCTAGATCGAAAAGGTAATTTCCTTTTTTGCGGTGGCGCTAGATTTTTATAAATTAAACCTGCCTACCTGGCGGATGGCAGGCAAGCAAGAAATAAAAATGCGCGGATAGATCAATTGGTTCTGGCTTACTTGCCCTGCTACGACACATATATTAAACGTTGTGTGTAATGTTGAAAAAAATAGTGATAAAACAGTAACAAACAAATTTTTAATTTGTCTTTAGAGAAAATATACTTTATGAGAATTAAAAGGTTGTTAAAGAAAATTCTTGCGGTTTTATTATTGCTGGTAGTTTTTGTATTAGTTTACAGTCTTATTCCTAGGGTTCGCAATTCCGACCCTGAATTTCAAACAGAATTAGATTATGGTGAACCAGTTGTAAAAGAAATCGAGGATATTTTAACACCAGAAGAAGAACCAAAGAGAATAAGGTCTATAGTTATTCTTCAAGATGAAAAAGTAGTTTACGAATACGGTCCAGTAGACAAAATTATGAATACAGCTTCCATACGCAAATCCATTCTAGGGCTATTGTATGGAATAGCAGTTGATAAAGGATTGGTAAATATTAAAAAGACTCTTGCTGAACTGAAAATTGATGAATTAATGCCTTTAACAAATCAAGAGAAAACAGCTTCCATAGAACATTTATTAATGTTTAAATCTGGAATTTATTTGCCATCTCAAGGAGAACACGATTCACAGATAACTGATAAACCTAGGAGAGAAAGTTATAAACCTGGTGATTATTTTTTCTCAAATAATTTTGATGCAAACGCTTTAGGCACAATATTTATGCAAGAAACTGGAATGTCTATCGGAAAATTTATGGAAGAGCATTTGGCTAAACCAATGGGGTTACAAGATTTTTCAGAACATAATGTAATAGTAGGAGATCCATGGTTTTGGCCAAAGAAAAAATCAAAACATAAGCAATACTACGTTTACTTGAGTACAAGAGATTTGGCTAGAATTGGTGCAATGGTTTCAAATGAAGGTCGTTGGAATGAAAAGCAAATAGTTTCTAAAAACTGGATAAATAAAAGCATTACTTCTTACAGTAAGCTTAAGGAAAATCATATAAACTATGGCCGTTATGATGGTTTCGGCTATCAATGGTGGATTGCATCTGACACTAATACTGTATGGGCAGATGGTTATGGGGAGAGGTTTTTGATAATTAACCCGAATCAAAATTTAACTTTGGTAGAGCAGAACTTTACTGGCAATTCATTTTTGACCACTGGGTTATGGTTAATGAACAGAAATATGGATTCAGGTTTAGAAAATCTAATAAAGGCACATCAGATGATGACTGAATAGAATTAAAAACTACACACAACAATTTGTATATTGCATAAGCTCCCTTCGGGAAGCAAACGCAACATAAAAGAGACGTTGGCAGTAATGTGAAAAAACGCAAGAATGACATTTTACGAAAAAGAAATTAATAGAATAAATGGCATTATTTACTCAAACCAAGAGCAAATTGAAACTGTAATTGGAGTTAAAAGTTATATTGACAATAACTATGAAAATGATTTGAATTTGGATTTGTTATCTCGTTTTCGCTTTATATCCAAATATCATATGTTACGATTATTCAAAAAACATTATGGTCTTACACCTAGACAGTACTTAATAGACAAACGAATTGAAAAATCTAAAGAACAGCTGATAAATGGAATGTCGGTAACTGAAACCTGTTTTGCCGTTGGATTTGAAAGTTTAGGTTCGTTTAGCACTTTATTTAAAACTAAAACAGGAAAATCACCAAGTGAATTTCAAAATGAGCAACTTTCAAGAAGCAAATTATATTCAGAGTTCTGAACTTTGGAGAATAATAAAAAATATCAAAGATGAAAGTAACACTAATTAGCATTCCCGTTCAAGACCAAGAAAAAGCAGTAAAATTTTATACAGAAATACTTGGTTTCATAATAAAGAAAGACAAACCTTTAGAAGGAGGAAATAGATGGGTGGCTCTTGTTTCACCAGAATGGCAGGATGGGCCAGAATTGTTGTTAGAACCAGGACCAAATCATTTTGAGCCTTGCAAAGTTTTTCAGGACGCATTAATGGGAGCAGGAATTCCGTGGACTCAATTTAATGTTGATAATGTTGATGCAGAATATGATAAATTGACGAAACTTGGAGTAGAATTCAGTGTAAAACCATCTAAAATGGGAACGTGGAAATATGCAGTCTTTAACGATACCTGCGGAAATAATATTGAACTCGTAGAAGAGTTATAAAAACACTACTGCCAACACCGTGTATAATTCATTGCCAGTACTCGTCTACATTCGAAAATCCTCGCGGATTTTCTATTCGGTTTGTTATTTGCTAATTTAGTTGCTCAACCACGCAACTAACCATACACGAACACGTTGGCATGCATTAAAAGAATGTTTATGAAAAAAACCATATTACTAATAATTATAATACAGGCATTCTCTTGTCAAGAGAAAAAAGAACAATTAAATCTTACTGAAGGTCTGTACATATCAAACGCTACTATAATCTCAACAGAGGATGGAAATTATAACCCGTATATTGGTCATTTAGTGGTCGAAAAAGATAAAATCGTTTATATAGACAAGAATGAACCAAGTATAAGCGGAACATTTGATCAGATTGATGCAACTGGAAAATTCGTAATTCCAGGGTTAATTGATAGTCATGTTCATGTTACAGATGTACAAGGAATGCTTGCTCATCATATAAAAAAGTACCCTGAATTAGCCAAAGAATTTAATAACCAAATGCCTAGAAGTTATTTATACTATGGCTTTACCACTATCATTAATCTTGGGGGTATATCAGATGAACGAATCAATTCTTTTAACATGCAACCATTAAAACCCGATTTATATCATATTGGATATTCAGGAGCTACGATTGCAAATGGTTACCCAATGATTTATACACCTGAAGAATTTCGATTTGAAATTGAGCCAAATTTCATATACGTGGAAAGTCAGGCGGAGAATATTCCAGATAAGTATAACCCAGCCGACCATACACCCAAAGCAGTGGTTAATCGTATTAAAAATTCTGGGGCTATTGCTGTAAAATCTTATTATGAGTCAGGTTTTGGACGCATGTCCAATTTACCTTTACCAACTAAAAGTATTATGAATGAATTACTTAACGAGTCACATGCAAATGGGCTTGTTCTAACGGTTCATGCTAATTCACTTGAAGGACATTCTTTTTTGGCTGACGTAGGGGTAGATATTTTAGCGCACGGACTATGGAACTGGGAAAAGTATAAAGATGTACCAACGGACTCTCTTCCATTAGAAATAAAAGAAACGTTGGATTTACAAATTCAAAAACAAATAGGCTATACTCCCACATTAACAGTCATTGAAGGAGAGGAAGCTTTGGTTGATACTAAATTTATTAATCAGCCTGCCTTAAAAAAAGTGGTTCCTAAAAATTTACTTGAATGGTATAAAACGGAAGAAGCACAATGGTTCGCCAAAGACCTTTTTAGTGAATCTAATGTAGAAGAGGTACATAAAATCTATGGAAATGTACAAGCTCATGCAATGCTAGTTTTAAAATATCTTTCTGACAATAATGGTCTAATTCTATTTGGTACAGATACGCCATCTGGCCCAATTTATGCTAATCAACCTGGTCATAATGGATATTGGGAACTTAAATTAATGAAAAAGGCAGAAGTTCCTTTAAATAAAATTCTTGCATCTGCTACAATTAATAATGCCAAAGCTTTTCATTTAGATTCTTCTCTCGGTTCATTGGCTATCGGAAAAAAGGCTAATATAATTATGATGACTAAAAACCCTTTAATGGATATTGAAGCATATGATGCTATAGAAAAAGTTGTTATTGGAGGTGAAGTTATAAAAAGAGAAGATTTAGAAGTAAAAGAATAACGACATGCCAACAATAGCTATAATTAATACGGGCTTTCGACTTAACCAAGAGTTTAGTGCTTTTAACCAAGTCCGACAAATCTTTTTGATTACCCGGCAGGGAAATTTAAAATAAATTTGGCTTTATAAAGAAAAAGATAAAACAAAATAAAAAGTTTTGGCTAAGTGTAAATCCGAAGGTTCAGTACTATTAACTCTCGCACTTATCATAGCCGAGACGTTATACCACATTAGAACAATTTAAATGAAAAACATTACACACTTCCTTTTCTTACTTACTTTTTTACTATCAACAACATCTTGTAAGAAGAATACAGATAACGAAAAACCAATTAAAAAGAATATTGATAAAGAAATTGAAAATTGGCTATCTAAGACAGGAATTCCTTCCACTTCCATTGTCCTTTTTAAGGATGGTAATATTTTAAAATCAAAGGCTTATGGGTATTCAAATTTAAAAACAAAAACACTAGCAAATACTTCAACAATATATAACACAGGCTCTAATTTTAAGTCAGTCACCGCCACGGCAATAATGCAATTAAACGAAAAAGGACTTATTGATATTGATAAACCAATAAATGATTACTTAAAACAATCGATAGAATATTTTGATAAAAATACTCCAATAACTCCTAGACAATTAATGTCTCATCAATCAGGTATACCTGCATCTATTGGAATAAATAAAGTTTGGGAGCGAAAGTCTAGTCGAACTTTGAAAGAGATAGCATCAACAATAAAACCTATTGAAAAACCAGATAAAAAACATATATATAGTAACGATGGTTATACCTTATTAGGCCTTTTGATAGAAGAGGTAACCGGATTAACTTATGAAGAATATATCTGGAAAAATATTCTAAATCCTTTAGAAATAGAAACCTATGGATTTCTGGAACCAACCCCAGAAATGATTGAAGATTTGGCATTGCCATATCATATAAGATATAATCAAGCCTATCCTACAGACCAACTTCATCTGGAACAATATCCAGCCGGGGATATTTTTTTGAAACCAATGGATATGGCTAAATTCTTAATGATGCATCTGAACCAAGGAAAAGTTTCTAATAAGAATATTTTGTCGAAAGAGAGTGTTCAAAAAATGCACCAACCCAATCTAGAGGTCGAAGAGAATTTCTATTACGGACTAGGATTTGGAATAAACCAAATCGATGGTAAAAAAT
This sequence comes from uncultured Aquimarina sp., assembly GCA_947500545.1. Classification (GTDB taxonomy): domain Bacteria; phylum Bacteroidota; class Bacteroidia; order Flavobacteriales; family Flavobacteriaceae; genus Aquimarina. Next base: position 224,622 of record CANMSO010000004.1, read on the forward strand.
ACACCTATCATCAAGGATCTTTACCTGGTTATTTATCTGTATTCTTGATTGATTTTGAAACCAAATCAGGAGTATATATTACATCCAATGTAAGTTCATCCCCAATTCAGGATAAACAGATTAATTTACTTCTTAAGTATATATTCGAATATGTTAAAAATGATGATATAACTATTAATTTAGAGGTTCCAATAGATAAAAATAAAGTTATCGCTGTTCCAAGTGAGATGAAATTAGAAAAATATATAGGTAAATATAAAATTGCAGGAGCTCCTGTCCATTTGAAAATTGACAAGATTGGCAATCAACTGTTTTTAATTAACCCTGCAAAAGAAAGATTCAGAATAGAATATTTAAATTCAAACAAGTTCTTTATTACCACAGAAAATGAAGATATTGAATTTAAAGAAAATAACGGAAACATTGAAAGTTTGAAGTTATTATCCGGAGGGAATGAAATAAACGCTAAAAAAGAATGAAAACGTGGTATAACACTCTGTAAAAATGCATTAAAACGCATTTTACTCTAAACGTTAGCTGTAAATTAAAAAAATGAAAAAACTTTTCTTAATCTTTTTAACCTTACTTGTAATAATATCTTGTAAAGACGGGAATTTAAAAAGTGAATCTTTAAATAAAGCTTCATTAAATATAAACCAAGAACAATCAGAAAATTTAATAACTGAAACAAAAGAATTTACACTAAAAGGAACTGAAGTTCATCAAATTAAATCAACAATCAATCAAAAAACATATGATTTATATGTGAAACTTCCAAAATCATATTCAAAAACAGATAAAAAATTTCCAATTCTAGTACTTACAGATTCTGACTATTCCTTCCCTTTGGTTACAAGTATAAACAGACGACTAAACGTAGAAGAGTTTATTCTAATCGGAATTTCTTATTCAAAAGGAGAAAAAAACACTACTAGCAGAACAAGAGATTATACGCCTACATATTCTCCTAATGAACCTAGAGGACATTCTAAAGAAGCAAGGTTAGTATCTGGTAAAGCTGATAATTTTGTTTCCTTTATTAAAAATGATGTCTTTGCATTTTTAAAGAAAACTTATAAAGTCGATATGACAAAAAAAGTATTTGCTGGACACTCCTTTGGTGGTTTATTAGCTAGTTATATAGTTGTAACAACACCTGACTTATTTGAATTTTATTTGGCTGGAAGCCCTTCATTATGGTATGATAATCATTCCATAAATAAATTCGAAAATGAATATTCTAAGACTAAATCTAACCTGAAAGCTAATATTTTTATGTGTATAGGAGCCGATGAAGAAACAAAAACAGGTTCAAAAATGGTTAGTGAGATGTTAGACTTTAAAAAAAGATTATTATCAAGAAATTACAAAGATTTAAAAATTACATCTTTAATAATACCAAATGAGGATCATATGACTGTTTACCCAAGTTTTATAACAAAAGGAATCATTTGGGCATTTGAAAAACAATAAAAATCTACAGCTAACAATGTATAAAAAACATAGGGCATTTGTGCTAAACCGAAAGGTCTGTGAATATTAACAAAGTCCGCTAAATATAAAATTTGGCGTTTATAGATTAAAAGATAAAAGCAAAATATTTATATTTAGCTAGAAACGTATTTTTAGGTTTCTTTGATGAAAAGAATATTAGAAACAAACAACAATCGACAAGGTTAGAAACTAATTTAGTGTAAACCCTAATCTTTAACTTGTGTAAACCATGTCTCTTTACGAACATTTCGGAAAGTGGCTAAAAAAAGGACAACTAACTCAAGCCAAATCTAGGAATAAGAACTTACGTAAAATAACATTCAAACTAAGCTTGAATTGAACTACAAAGAATCACATACATTAATACTTAATAATATAGCGAGGTTTATTGATTTAACCGAGTTAGAAAAGCAAAAATATCTTTCTTTACTCACAGAAATAGAAGTTAAAAAGAAGACCTTTTTAATGCAGGCTGGTGACATTACTAAATATGAGTATTTTATAACAAAAGGATGCTTAAAGGTTTATACCTTAGATGAAGATGGTGCACCTCATATATCCATGTTTGCGGTAGAGGATTATTGGGCTGGTGATATGGCAAGCTTCATGACTAAAGAACCTACGCGCTATTTCATTCAGGCTACTGAAGATTCAGAATTATTAGGTATTTCTAGAGCGAATTATGAATTGATATTTCAAGAGATACCAAAGTTTGAAAGATTTTATCGTATGCTGTATCAAAGGTCGCTTGTAAGTTATATAAGGCGCTCTAATTATGGTATATCATTAACCGCAGAGGAAAGATATATCGCGTTCAAAAAGAAATATCCAAAAATTGTCAATAGAATTACCCAAAAAGACTTAGCAGGCTATATTGGCATTACGCCAGAATTTATGAGTAAAATTATTTCGAAAGTCAACAGAATGTAAAAGTCTTAAACTAGTTCATTTTTTTTCATGTGCTCCTGTCGGAATTTTGAAGCATGAAAAAGATGATAATCATTACATCGTTTTTAACAATTGGATTTGCAAACTATTTGCAAGCACAATTAACACAAGTAGAACTGTTTTCTGGCTTAGACAAAACAGATTTTACGTTATTCTCAAGTTATACTATTAATGAGAGCCAGACGCTAAGCGTTAACACTCTAGCTTTCTTTCAAAAATTCAAAGATGAAGAAAATAAGGGCTTTGATGAGATAGGTGTACAGCCAACACTATTCTGGAATATTAATAAGAATATAGCAATTGGTCCATCTTTATACTACAACAGTTTTGCTGGTTATTCAGAACGTTTGTCAGCAAAGTTCACAGTAAAAAATTCACGAGTATTATTTGTAGTTATTCCTACAGTTGCCCATTCTGAGAAAACTGACGCCAGCTATGCCGAGGCGATGGCACAATTTCAGATAAATACACCGATAAACGATAAAGTATCTCTTTGGCTCAATGGACAGTTATTGACCGTCTGGGATGAGTTTAAAACACATACCAGAAGTGCTCAGCAACTGCGCATAGGTGTGTCATTTAATGGACATCAAATTGGTATTGGTTTAGACCTTGACCAGTATGGACCAAACCCCATAGAAAAATTATCCTTCGGCATGTATTACCGAAAAACTCTATAAACAATTTTAAATCTTAAACATTATGAAAAATTTAGTAAAAAAACTTTTAACAACCCATCCAAATATTGGATTTAGCATTGCGCGATTAACACTTGGATTAGTAATATTTCCGCATGGCGCACAAAAATTATTAGGGCTCTTTGGAGGTTATGGTTATTCAGCAACTATGGAATCATTAACTACCCAAATGGGTTTGCCCAGTATTGTAGCCTTCTCAGTAATAATGATAGAGTTTTTTGGCTCAATTTCATTAATTCTAGGATTAGTCAGTAGATTTTGGGCAGTATCACTTGCAGGAATGTTCTTGGGTATCATTTTCACTACGCAGTTGGAACACGGCTTTTTTATGAATTGGTTCGATAATCAAGCAGGTGAAGGTTATGAATATTCTCTTCTAATTATAGGCCTCGCTTTAAGTGTAGTACTTAATGGAAGCGGAAAATGGTCCATAGATAGTTTAATCTCAAAAAAATAACACTGATGAAAAAAATAATCACAATTGCAGGAAGTAATAGTCAAAATTCTATCAACAAGAGCTTACTATCCTACACAATCCAATTATTAGAAAATGTAGAAATTATTTCTATTGATTTAAACGATTACGTTTTACCCATTTATGGGGTCGATTTTGAAGCCGAAAATGGTATACCTACCGCTATTAAAAGACTAGACGAGTTATTTGATAAGGCTGATGGGTTTATAATTGCGTTAGCAGAACACAATGGGACTTACACGACAGCATTTAAAAATATAATAGACTGGTTGTCTCGTGTAAACATGAAAATATGGAGAGAAAAGCCAATGCTTTTAATGGCTGCTTCACCAGGCGGTAGAGGTGGTACAACTGTCTTACAGTCTGCTAACGCGTATTTTCCCTACTTAGGAGGTAAAGTAATTGCAGGTTTTTCATTACCAAATTTCTATGATAATTTTTCAGAAGATGAAATTTCTGACAATGAATTAAACGAAGAATTGAGTCGAAAAACACTTCTTTTTGAACAGCATTTGAATAGTAAGTTCAATAATTAAAAATTATTATCTTTAAATCTTACTTTCTTACACGTATGAAATACTTTTCTATAAATCTATATCTCAAGATGCTTAATTGTGCGATAGCTGAAGGCATGTCTAGAAATGATTTTATAGAATTGCCAACATCAATAGATGAAGCAGAACATTTGCTGGTTATTGCTGCCGAGGAATTTCTGGATTTACATGAATTATTGGACGATAAACTTGGTCCTGGATTTGGGGTTCGTGTAGGTCAACAAATGCTTATTGAGGATTATGGTGTTTTAGGACTTTCGTGGCGCACCTGCTCAAGGGTAGGTGAAATTTTTGAAAGGAGTGAACGCTACTTCAAACTATTATCCAACACCTTTGTATGGCAAATTCAAAAAGAAAAAAATGTCTCTCATGTCGTTCTCAACAGGGAAGCTCATAGAAGAGGCATGGAACTATCTACTGAAGCAAGTTTATCTGCAACAGTTGTTGTATTGCAAGCCATCTCTGAAAAGAATATTTCACCAACTCAAGTCAGTTTTAAACACAAGTCACCAAAAGACTTATCCAGCTTCAATATAGCATTTAATTGTCCTGTATTATTTAATCAACCACAATATGCGATAAGCTATAAAACAGAAGACCTTAATTTAAGAACAGCCAAAGCTGATGCCAGCATTAATAGTTACCTCTTACAACAAGTCGATGAAAAAACTAAAGGCATTAAAATCCCTGGTACAAAATTTGTGCGTGATGTCGAATCTCTAATAAAAGACGCACTACCCACCGGAATTCCAAGTATTCATCATATTGCTGACCTTACTGCTATGAGTAACCGAACGCTGACGAGAAGACTTTCTGAAGCTGGTGTTACTTATCGTGACTTAATTAAAAAAACTCAAGAAAACATCGCAAAGGATATGCTGTACAATACTACACAAAGCGTAGGCGAAATTGCATTCTTAACAGGTTTTTCCGAACAAAGTGCATTCAATCGCGCTTTTAAAAAATGGACAGAACAAACACCATCAGAATTTAGAAAATCTACCTAAAATTAGCCTTTTGGCGCAAAATGTCAAAACGTTGTCTTTAAGTGTCAAAAAACTCTTTTGAACACTTAGCACCTTTGTATCATCAAATTAATTAACTCAATTTTTAATGATGGTAACCATAGTAAAGCTTTTAATAGGAATTATTACAACACTTTCAGTTAATTCAACAAATAGCTACGAGCTGATTCAAGAGTATAACGAATTGACGGCGGTACATGTTTCAAGCTGTACAGTAAAAGATTCTAAAGCGGAAACATTTCAAATTTTAGATAACAAATGCAACGTTTGCCATCACAAACGGAACAAAAGACGTGTATTCACAACAGAAAATATGAATGCTTGGGCTAATGATATTTATACGCAAGTCTTTGTAAAAAAACGAATGCCTATAGGCAAAAAAATAAAACTCAACTCTAATGAGTATCAAGAATTATTAACCTGGATATCATCCACTAAAACTTCAACCAATGGAATTTAAACTAAAGTTTATCGTGTTAATGCTTGGTATACTATTTACTGGTCTTACAGCTGGACTATGCTTTACTTGGTCTAATGCTATTACACCTGGAATTGGTCGACTAGACAACTTAACCTTCTTAAAGTCTTTTCAATCAATGAATAGAGTTATCATAAATAGCAGATTTATAGTGGTGTTTTTTGGACCTATATTATTACTTTTTCTTAATAGTTATTTATTCAAGAGTAACAGTACAAGCTTTTGGCTATTTCTAATTGCAGCAATACTCTTTTTTATAGGAATTGGCTTGGTAACCATTTTTGGTAACGTTCCGTTAAATGAAATTTTGGACAAATCCAATCTAGAAGCACTTTCAAAAATCGAATTACAAGAGCTTCGAAACAAATTTGAGCAACCTTGGAATAATTGGCATACCATAAGAACAGTATCATCATTTAGTGCTTTTATACTCTTAATCATAGGCATGCTTTACACCAAATAAGAAAAATCATCAATTAAAAAACGAACAATCATGAAACAATTAAGAGCCATCGGTATTGGCATTATTATCTGGATTCTTGGAGTAAGTATTTATACAGGTTCCTTCTACATTCCAATTTTAGAAGACCTAGAACTTCAGGCAAATATTTTACTGTCTTTAGGAATACTACCCATAGTATGGTTTGCAGCGAAACTATACTACACAAAAAAAGGCACCACAAAAGGATACTGGTTAGGACTAATTTTCTTTTTAAGCGTAACAATCTTAGATGCTTTAATTACGGTCCCCTTTTTAATAGTTCCCAACGGAGGAACGTATTATAGTTTCTTCAAGGCTGCTGGTTTTTGGCTGATTGGATTGGAGTTTATCGCAGCAGCTACCTTGTATTGGTACGCCAAAGTTTTTAACAAAAGAAATGCCGCAAATTATTTATAAAAGTAACATCAAAAAGTTTCAAATAACTGAAATACAATTAATATCAATTTAAAAACAAATAGAAATGAAAACAGAAAACATCTTAGTTATCGGAGGAACTGGAAAAACAGGTCGCCGAGTTGCAGAAAATTTAACTCAATTAGGACACAACGTACAAGTTGTAGGTAGAAAAACAAATCCAGTATTTGATTGGGAAAACCCTGACACCTACAATGATGCTTTAAAAAATATGGATAGAGCATACATCGTATATTATCCTGATTTAGCAGTACCTGGCTCTAGAGACGCTATTACAACACTTACTAAAAAAGCTTTAGAGGCTGGTTTAGAAAAAGTAGTATTACTCTCTGGTAAAGGGGAAACTGAAGCTGAAGCTTGCGAGGAAATCGTAGCAAACTCTGGATTAAACTATACACTAGTTAGAGCATCTTGGTTTAATCAAAATTTTAGTGAAGGTGCTTTTTTAGATTTTGTGCTAGATGGTGTTGTGGCACTACCAATGCCAGAAGCTAAAATTCCATTTGTGGATGCAGATGATATAGCAGATGTAGTTTCTAAAGTTTTGGTAGATGATGCGTATAATGGACAAACTATAACTGTTACTGGACCTCAAAAAAGAACCTTTAAAGAAGTAGTCGAAATTATGGCAGATGCATCCAACAAGCAAATACAATTTGTGCCAATTTCTATTGACGAATTCAAGGAAGGTATGCAAAAAGCTGGACTTCCTGATTCTTATGTATGGCTTTTTGGTTATTTATTCCAAGAAGTGTTAGGAAATTCAGATAACCAAGTAGTTTCTAATGATGTTGCCAAAGTATTAGGTAGACCTGCAAAAGATTTTGAAACCTTTGCTAAACATACTGCTGCAACTGGGATTTGGAATCAGTCAATTGTTAAAAGTTTATAACTTAAATATCTAAAAATAAAAATATGAAAAATAAAAATATAACATTAGGTTTAGTTTTTGGAGCAGGAATTGGACTTTGCATTGGAATCTTGACAAATAGTATTGCCATTGGTTTGTCATTAGGAGCTGGTGCTGGTTTAGTCCTTGGAGCTGCTCTTGGAACTGGAGTTAAAAAAGAGAATGAAAAATAAAAAATAGGAATTGAAAATACATAATCCTAATTAAACTATTGCCAACAACGTGTATAATTAATAGCGATTTGAGTCTTAATTCAAGTCGCTATTCTTTTTTATTTTGTATTTTGATTTACGAAAGGTAACGTATATAAACTCGCTACTAATCATACACAAACGCGTTGTAGCTCATTGGACAAAAATGAATAGAGAAATAGACACAATATTAAATGCTCTAAGTGAAACACCTAGATTGCTAAAGGAATTAATTTCAGAAATTGAACCTAAACTCTATAAAAAGAAAATCATTAACGGAAAGTGGTCTATTCACGAACATGCAACACACATAGGAGTTGGTGACATTTATGGATTTCAAAAAAGACTCAAAGATTTTAGAGAAAAGGAAAAACCAATTTTTGAACCACTATCTGGAGACAATTTCGATGAAGACTTTTTTATCGAATTGGATTTAAAAAAAGCTATAACGAACTTTTTTGAAATTCGACACAGAACAATCGAACTGGCAAAAGAATTTAATTCTAGTGACTGGAATAAACTAGCGATTCATCCTGAATATAAAACTTACACACCATACATAATGCTCAGACATTTATTAATGCATGACCACAACCATTTGTATAAAATTGAGGATATGGGATTTGGAATAGGACATATAAAATAACGAAGCTAGAACAATGGCTATAGTTAATACGGGTTTTGGTGCTTAATCCAAAGTTTCGAGATTTAAACCAAGTCCGCCAAATCTTTTTGATTTGGCTTTATAAAGAAAAAGACAAAACAAAACAAAAAGTTTTGGCTAAGTGTTTAATCGAAAGTTTACTACTTTTAATTCCCGTACTAACCATAGCCGAGACGTTGTGCGCAAGCTGGATAAACCGAACTTACCTGAATCAATCCAGTCAAAAAACAAACATTTTTAGTAACTTTAGGACAAGTAATCCATAAAATCATGACAGCAAATAAAGCATGTATTATCCCGACAATTCAATATAAAAATGCAAAAACAGCCATCGAATGGTTATGTGCAGCATTCGGATTTGAAAAACACCTTGTAGTCCAAGGAGAAGGCAATACAATTATACATGCTCAACTGACATATAGAAATTCGATGATTATGTTAAGTTCCGAAAATAATAACGAATACGGCAAATTGGTAAAAGCACCCAACAGTTTGAACGGAATGAATACTCAAGCACCCTATATAATTGTCGAAAAAATTGATGAACATTATAAAAATGCTGTTGCCAAAGGTGCAAAAATACTTTTAGAAATTAAGGATCAAGAGTATGGTGGTCGTGTCTATACATGCAAGGATATTGAAGACCATATTTGGAATTTTGGTTCATATAATCCTTGGAATTAACATAAATAAAAAAGTCAGCACACAACATTGTGTATAATTGAACATAGTATTAAATGAAACCAGAAGATTTTATAAAAGAATATGAAGCTGCCTTAAAAACGCAGGATTGGAAAAATGTTGACCCATTATTTCATGATAATGCCTGTGTTACTTTTTCTAATGGAGCAATTCATATGGGAAAATCAAAAGTTAGAATTGCTTTTGAAAACAATTTTTCAATGATTAAGAGCGAAGAATATTCAATACAAAATATACGATGGATTCTTAAAAATGAATCTATAGCCGCTTTTGTATTTGAATTCTACTGGGAAGGAATAATCAATAAAAACCTTACAAAAGGAAACGGAATTGGGACCACTGTCCTAATTAATGAAAATGGGAAATGGATTTTACTAACTGAAAATCTGAGTAAAAAAACAGCATGATGAATATATTGTGAAGGCAAAAAATAACTGCTGCTAACACAACCTATAAACAATACGGGCTTCGGGCATAATCTAAGGGTTTGTGTATTTTTATGATGTCCGCAAAATCTTTGGGATATTTTGTTTTAACAAGGAAAATAAAAAACAAAGCAAAAAGATTTCACTATGTGCGTGACAGAAAGTAAACGCTAGTTTGCTCCCGTACTGTTCATAGCTCAACCGTTATCTATTATTGGTATAAATCTGCAACAATCCTAATATTTTAAGGTTTTGTATTAAGACCTAACACTCAATATGTGAATAATAAAAAATCGTTTAGCCTTTTTATATTGTTACCTATCTTATTGACTTCAATGATCGGATATGGTCAAGAAAATATTGTTGAATTGACTGGTGCCGTTACAAATCAAAATAATAGTGTCTCTAATATTTTGGTTGTCAATATAAATTCTAAAAAATCAACGATTACTGATATTAAAGGAGTTTTCAGTATTGAAGTTAAATTGCGCGATACATTACAATTCTCTGCAGTTCATTATAGAACTAAAGAAATCATTATAATAGATGAAATTTTGAATCAGAAGACAATCCTGGTTGATTTAGAAGATAAACTCGTCAATTTGGACGAAGTAGTAGTTCTAACACATAATCTAACAGGTCAAGTCGCTCTCGATATAAAAACGTTTGATATTAAACCTGTTATTACTTCCTCATCTTTAGGGTTACCAAAAACAAATATAAAAGTTAAGACCAAAAATGAGAGGCTACTTTTTGAGGCAGACGATGGAAAATTAATCAAATTTTATGGAGTTGCTGCAACCGTAAACGTTACTAAATTAATTAATAAGATTTCAGGAAGAACAAAGGAACTTAAAAATCGAATCTTACTTGATAAACATATCAAAATTGAAAATGAAATAGATAATTTGTTTTCAAAAAAATTATTATCCAAAGAACTAGGAATCCCCCAAATGAATATTGCTGATTTTCTTGACTTTTGCATAAATCAACCTGATTTTTCTAAATTGCCAGACACTATAAATGCATTACGAATTTTGGAATACTTTAAAAGCAAAAGTTATGAATACAAAAAAGCAAACGAATTAAATTGATAAGTTTATATCACGATTTTAAGAGAATTATAAATTAAATAAACAAGAGATAACAATTTGTATATTGCATATGCACCCTTAGGGATGCAAACTCAACATACAAGAGTCGTTATGTGCAAGCCCTGAAAATGAATGGTTAAAAAAATTGGAATTCTAATATTGACTTTAATAACTCTACCACTTTTAGCTGGAGTATATGGAATTTTACACGACCAAATTTCTTTCACAATATCTCCTGAATATTTTACCAAGTTTAAATTTCCTCAATTTCAAATAGGGCTTATGGGTAAAAATCATCCACGATTATCAGCATCTGTTGTTGGGTTTTTCTCAACTTGGTGGACAGGACTAATAATCGGAATTATAATCGGACTAATTGGATTGATTATGCCAACCACAAAACTAATGCGAAAAAGTATTTTCGGAGCTTCCTTACGTACAATGGGGATTGCAGTTGGAATCGGGCTTTTGGGAATATTAATAGGTAAATTTATTATTTCTAAACTAAATACAGAATGGACAATTATTCCCAATGGAGTGACTGATAAAAGTGCTTTCTTGACGGTTGGAACAATGCATACTCTTAGCTATATTGGTGGGTTAATTGGACTGACTTTTGGAGTGATTTATCAATTGCGACTGAAAAAAGTAAGCTCATAACATTATATATGAAATCAGAGCAAAGTTTAGTGCTGGATCGAAAGGTCATTTCCTTTTTGCTATGGCGCTAGATTTTTATAAATTAAACAAGAAATAGAAATGCACAGATAAATCAATTGGTTCAGGCTTACTTGCCTTGTTCCAATTCATATATTTGGCGTTGTAAAACATTTGACGAAATGAATCGCATCCTTCCAATTTTAGGTGTCTTAATAATATTGATTAGCTGTAAGTCGACTAAAGTCAGCCAAGAATCTGAATTTAAGATGTCAAATGATTCTGTAAATCTGTACGCATTTATCGGAGAAAAAATATCCGTGATTGAATTTGACCCAAACGAAAACAATAAACGGATGGAAATTGATTCTATAACTGGAGACACTTTGATATTTAAAAGTTATGTGATGGACAACGGTTTCAAAAACAAGTACAAAGTAATAAAGAATGTACATAACGAATTAAAAACCGATACGATTGAATTTGAGGCGTACGACCATTACGGAAGACCTGCATTTGAAAATTATAAGAACGTCCTACTCTACTTGTCTTATAACAAAGAGAAAAATAAGTACTATCACCAAAAATATATATTTGACCCAATAGAAAAAGACAAAAATGGAAATTGGAAAGGTTTAAAAGGAGAAAGTGTAGAAAAGCTGTTTACGGAACAGAAAAACGGATATTTATCTGCTAGAGGAGTATTTGACAGCGAATAAAAACGTTTTACAACAACGTATATAACTCATATTTAATTAGTTGATTAATAGAGGTTAGGACATATTTGCAAGTCCGCCAAATTTTTAAATTTGGCTTTTAAGATTGATAAGTTAAAAACAAAATATAAAAATTCGGCTCTGTGTTAACCCGAAAAGCTAGTGTCTTTTTGCACGCTACATTCCATACACAAACCGTTGTAGGCAATTTGAAACTGAACAAAATGAAGAATACAATTATTGCACTTTTTTACCTCTTTTCTTTAAGCAGTTGTGGTCAAAGTACATCAAAAATAGATTTCTCTGATGTAGCGAAAAACAAAGTAGATTCATTATTTTCTGCATATGACGATTTAAGTTCTCCTGGTTATGCTATTGGAATTTCAAAAAACGGAAAAACACTTTACAAAAATGGTTATGGATCCGCTAATTTGGACTATAAAATACCTATTGAACCTAATTCAGCATTTAGCATAGCTTCGGTCTCAAAACAATTTACAGCAGCTTGCATAGCGATATTGATACTGGAAAATAGGATTACTTTGGATACACCAGCATCCGATTTTATTCCGGAACTTAAAAAATATCCTGACACGATCCTGATAAAACATCTCATTTATAACACGAGCGGAATAACTGATTATCCAAGGCTCGAAAGAACAGGAGGAAAATCTTGGATTACATTCAACTATTTTGATATTAACGAATGCATTGCTACATCACTTTCGGAAGATAAACTTCAGTTTAAACCTGGTGAAAACTGGGATTATTGTAATGTTAATTTTATGCTTCTTACAAAAATTGTAGAAAAAATAAGCAATCAAACCTTTGCTGAATTTGCTAAGCAACGATTATTTGAGCCACTAGGAATGAACAATACACTTATCAATGATGATATAACTCAAGTAATTGAAAGAAGAGTCACACCTTACAATCATCGAACAAAAGAATATATTAATGATTATGAAGAATATGGAATTAAGTTGAGAAAAGATGGAGAATATATACAGCACCCAAGAAATTCACCTCATTATGGTGGAAGCGGAGTGGTCACAACAATCGAAGATTTATTAATATGGAGTGACAATATGGTGAGTAAAAATTTCGGAGGAGAGCCATTTTATAATTTGATGCATAAGACGATAAAATTTAATCACGATAGAGACAATCAAGCATTTGGTCTTTATATTGGAGATTTTAAGGGAAGAAAAATAGTCGCTTGGGATGGTGGTGATTGGGGAATTAGTTCACAGCTTTTACGGTTTTCAGATCAAGGTGTAGCAATTATTGTACTTTCAAATCTTGGTTCAGGAGAAGCTTTTAGAAAGGTTAATGGAATTGCTGACATTCTAATAGACGAAAAAATAATTGACTAAAAATATACTACAACATTATAATTATGAAAAAAAATAGTGCATTGTATATAACTAGTATCTACGTTTTAATTGTATTTGGGTATCGGTTATTTTTTGCCAGCTCGTTCCATGATTGGCAACTTAACATACTAGGCTATGTTTACATTCCTTTATTAATTTTTAATTTCCTTTTGCCCTCAACCTTACCCTTTTTAACTACTGATAAAACTGGTATATCGTGGACAGGGGGATTCCCGAAAAATACATTAAAAGCAGGTCTAATTGCAAGTTTTTTAAGCCTTTTGGTCATGGCAATTGGCTTTGATATATGCTTTTCAAATGATTATAGTGAAAAAACATGGCCTGGTGGAATTATTATCACTGCTTTCGCTCTTCTGGCATGTATCATTGTTCACTTCATTTTACGAAAAAAAAAGCGAGTCGTTAAAGTCAAAACACAGAAAAAAGGATTTGTGTTAGTTACTTTTTTTGCTTTATCAACTTTGATTGTTGGAATCATTTACCACGAATCATATCCAAAATTAGTTGGTGTTTTGAATGCCATATTCATCGTTGCGCTCTTAGAGGAATACCTTTTTAGAGGTTTTTTTCAAACACAATTATTAAAAGTCAGTTCAAAAGGCATTTCAATTTTTAAAACTGAATTGCCATATGCAATACTCATTCAAGGTTTTTTGTTTGGTATAATACACGTACTTGTCAATGCACCACCCTTTGAATGGTTTTATGGAATATGGACAATTCCAATGGGTATTTTATTTGGAATTATTACGTATAGAACAGGAAATATTTGGCTTGGTTTTCTTGTTCACGCAATTTTAGGAAGCCTTCCAATAATATTGAATTAAAACTGCCTACAACAACGTGTATAGTAAATTGCCTGGTTCTTACCTAATTGGAAAATCCGTAGGTTTTCCCTCTGGTGAGTTTTCTTTTACTAATTTAGTTCCCAGCCAACGCAACTAACGATACACGAACACGTTGCCAAAAATACTCGAAATAAATTTAATGAATGACGAGTAATATTCTTGGCAAAAATTCTATGGAGAAATTATTCTTTAATTTTGAATCTTATAAAAAAAGGAGCTTCTAATTCATGAGTACTACACAACCAACCAAGAATACAGTAAAAACAGTATGGCATACATTTATCAGTAGTTCTGGACGGCGTTGGTCTCAGAAAGCAATTGTACTAACGATTTTCTCTTTAGTAGTAAATCACTTAGCAACGCGCGATAGTTTTCCAGATGGTGAATCGTATAGATTCCCTATAGAAGGTTTTTTGTCGTCTATTGTTTTATGTATTCTCATTGGAATCATAACGGAACTTAATTTTAAATTTTACAAGAAAAAGCATTTCTCTAAAAAGGTAGAGATTGCCGCTATCGTATGGTTTATGGCTTCTACTCTAGGATATATTACAATCATGTATATTCCTTTAAATATTATTGTAAATAAAGTTGCAGGTGGACACACAGTGTTCTATTATTTATTAATTAGTTTGCTACTTACCTTATTAGTGAGTTTTATTTTCATAGGTTTATGGTATGCCCAAGACATATACAATTTATATAAGTTATCGATAAAAGATGCCGAAATTACTATTGACAGCGGCACAAAAATGACGAAGCTTACCTATGAAAATATTGCATGCTTTTACAGCGAAAACAAAATTGTATATACTGTTAAAAATGATGGCACAACAATTAACACCGATTTTATATTAAATGAGCTCGAAGAAAAAATAAACGATCAATTGTTTTTTAGAGCCAATCGACAAATTATCATTCACAAAGATGCTGTAGACCAAATTGAAAAGATTGAAAATGGCAAATTGCGTATTCGGTTAAAAGCTTCCATTGAAAACAATGCAATTGCAGAAATCAATATCAGTCGTTACAAACGAAAAGGATTTATGGATTGGTTTCAATAAAAGATGTCAAAAACTACCGACTATTCAGTTATAAATTACGACCATTCAGTAAAAATATACGTGTTTAAGCGGGTTTTCAGGGATTTTGTTCATTATTTCGCTTAGAATTTAAAAGTAAAAAACAATGAACAAAATTAACTTACGACAAATATTAATTCCATTAATTACCATTGCAATCATCCTCTTTTTATGGTTTGGGCCAATCCATTTAGGTTTTCTAACACTTATCATTACTTCAATAGTAGTTTTTATAGCCAGTGCTATAGAATATAAAGGAAAAGGATTTTCAGCACTTGGGTTTCAACGTGAAAAATTCAAAATCAAAAACATTTTTGTCCTTTCTCCATTAGTTGCGCTAGGGCTCTTTATTTTTTATGCCTTTGTATTGGTTCCTGGGATTACAAAACTCACAGGAGTTCCTATAGATTATTCTTTTTTTAATGAAATAACAGGAAACCTTCCAACCTTTCTCATTAGTTTATTATTAATATTAGCTGGCTCGGGTTTTGGTGAAGAAATCATCTTTCGTGGATATTTTATGCGACAATTTGTAAAATTCTTTGGAGAAAGCAAAATAAGTATTGCATTAAGCATTGTTCTAACTACTGGTTTTTTTGGTTTTATGCATAGTAGTCAAGGCATTACAGGGCAACTTGTCACTTTTGTTATTGGATCACTTATAGCTTTGATATTCTACTTACGTAAATACGATTTGTGGTTTGTTTGTTCTGTGCACTGTTTTTTTAACACAATAGGTTTAACTTGCATTTACTTTGGTTTGGCGTAACGATACCAAGTAATAACACTTACATCTTAAACCCGGTTTATGCATTTGAAAATCTATTACAGCTTGTAACTACTGCAAAACCTATCGCTGCGCTACATTTTCAAATGTAACCGTAGCGGTGCTATGCAAAAATTTGTAAAATGTCAGGTTTTATTGCAGTTCCAACCTTCATTACGAAGTTCTAATGCATAAATCCGGTTGAATTTACCCAATAAAATGTGCCTTTTTGAACTATATTTTGTTATAAATATAAAACAGAACTATGGCTATGCTTGATGGATTTTTGAGATTTAGACTAAATTGCTGTGCTGAATCTGACTCGAAAAAATAATAGAGATAATTACAGTGGGTATGTTTCGTACTTTAGGCAACACCGTATATACTTTATAGCTGTTAATTGCTTATTTACGAAAATATTCGCTATCATTATATTTGTTTTTAATTTACTATTTTTTGTTCGTGAAATACGCTACAAAGTATCTACAAATCCGTTGTAGCTCATTATATAAACAGCTCAATATCAAAATTCGATGATTCGGAATTAAAATGGTTCTAAGTTGAAAAAAATGTTAGAATTTGTAGCGGTCAAATAAAAAACAACTAATGAAACCAAAAAACCTTTGTTTACTAGGATTGATTCTTTTCGTTACAAGCTATGTAATGTTTTCTCAAGGTCAAGAATTTGCTTATTCTCAAAAACCAATTGACTTTGCTCATTGGTTTAATTTAATAGCAGCGGTATTACTTATTTCATTTAATTATGTATTCCCAAAGAACAATCTAAATTCTATAGCATCATTTGTAACAATATTAGGTGTCATTGCACATATTGGACTTTGCACTATTGACTTAATTATGTGGAGTTTTGGCAGCGATAATGTTAGTAGAACTGAACTAAGTAATCACTTAAACAATATTCCATCAATTGTGTATCCTTTTGTAATTGTTGGACCTTCTATGCTTTTTATTGGTTTGTCACTTCACGCTTGGAATTTCATTAGAAAGCATACAATTAGTGCTTTGATGGTAATAATTGGAGCACCTGCAATCGGAATCGCATATTTTATGTTGCATAATGGGATTTTAACTTTAGCAAGTTGTATAATATTTTCATCCGGACTAGCTATACTTCTATACAGAAATGAAATACAAAACGTAAAAAATAACGAGCTACGACGCGATATATGTGATCATAGCTGATTTGTGATTAATCGAAAGGTCTTTGTATATTTATGAAGGCGCAATGCTTGCAAAATGAAAAAATAGCAACCAATGCGCAGATAATGTCGATAGTTAGGTAACATTTTACACAGCTACGACACATATATTAAACGTTAGCACCAATCAATTCAAAATCAAATAAAAATGAAAGTTACAGCCGAAAAAAATGAAAAGGTTGCCAATATGATATTTGCATCCATTTATCCTCTTTACCTGAATAGACTGGAGAAAAATGGAAGAACAAAAGAAGAACTCAATCAAGTAATTAAATGGTTCACTGGTTTTGATCAAGATGCTTTACAAGTACTTATTGATGAAAAAGCAACCTTTAGAACATTTTTTCAAAAGGCTAAAATAAATCCAAACGCACACTTGATTAAAGGAGTCGTTTGTGGTTATCGAATTGAAGAAATAGAGGATGAATTTGAATTGTATAAACAATGTAGACGTATGGAAAAGCTGATTGATGAATTGGCAAGAGGTCGTAAAATGGAGAAAATTTTGCGTGAGGAAAAAAAGTAGAAACTGGTGCTAACAAAACCCAAACTGCATTAAAACACAGTTTAGCCAAAACATTGTGTAACATTTACAACAATCTGTCGCTAATATTTAACAATTCGAGATTAAAAACTTTTTAAATCATAAAGAATACTGGAATTTTAAAAAATAAACCAATCAAATAGATATAAAACTATACAAATGAAATTAAAAATATTTGCAACAATTGGACTTATTTTTCTAATTCTCAATCAAGTAATGCTTTTAGGAGGTAACGAATTTATTCAAAATCAACAACCAATTGATTATGCGCATTGGCTATTATTAATTGGAGCATTATTGTGTTTGTCTTTGAACTATGTTTTTTCGGATAATATTTTTGGTAACGTAGCGACAATTTTGACTTCGTTGGGAATAGTTGCTCTAATCGGACAGTCAACAATTGATTTCTTATGGTGGAGTTATGGAACCGATTTTGAAGGAATGGATAAATTAACAAATCAAATAATGGAACGACCATCAATTAGAATTCCGTTTATGACTTTAGGTCCAGCTCTATTCTATTTTGGATTAGCAGCTCATGCTGGAAAATTCATACGAACTAATCCGTTATGGCCAATTTTAACTTTTATTGGAGTTATTGGTATTGGCTTAGGAGCTTTTACTTTTGACAGTAGAATACTTATTGTATTAAGTCATATTCTATTAACATTAGGTTTAGTAGTATTGATTTTAAAAAATGAAAGTAGACTCCCTATTGTTTCAAAATAAAAAACGTTGCACAACACTATATATGTGATCATAGCTGTTTCGTCATGAATCGATTAAGATAGGTGGCTCATTATTTATACAATAAAATGCTTATAACATCATATATAAAACTAGAGCAATTTAATGCCAGATCGAAAGGTTACTTCCTTTTTGCGATGGTACTAAATTTTTATACATTGAATAAGAAATAAAAATGCCCACCTGCAGGCAGGCAGGGATAAATCAATTGGTTCAGGCATACTTGCTTTGCTCAGATTCATATATTTGGCGTAATATACCATTATGACTAGACTCTTTTCTGAAATAAAGTAAAATATGAGAACAATTTTTCGTTCGATTCTACCTTCAATAATTATGATTCCTTCTATCTTTTTTGGAATCTTCACAATGTATCATAATAACATTTCCTCCAACTTATGGCTACAAAATTTTGCAGTATTATTATTAGTAAGTATATCCTCATACTTTATCATTTCTCGAAAAATATTTCTAAAATTAAATAGCTCAATAATTATTCTTGTTGGCATTCTATTATTACTTCTAACATTTATTGATAATGGTCTAAGTAATGTTTATAGGTGGCTATCAATTGGCGTTATCAATTTAAATATTGGTAGTATTGTATTGCCTCTATTGTTAATTGAATTAGAAAAAAATCTGAATTTTAAGAATTGGTGGCTTATAACATTACTAGCGTTTGGAATTATCGCAATATTATCATTTCAACCAGACGCCTCTAAAGTAACCGCATTTACACTTGCATCACTTTTTTTTATACAAAAATATGTTACTAAACTTATACAATATGTCGTATTAGCTATACCTATAATGGCATCTGTTTGGACTTGGTATTTTTTAGATGATTTACCATCAGTTGATTATGTAGAGGAGATTCTCCAAATGACTAAGGGAATTGGAACAACTTGGTTTATATTCAGCGTTCTTTCATTAATACTATTACCAATACCGTTTTTTATTTTTAAAACAGAAAAAAACAAATCAATTTGTATAAGTTTAGGAATATATTTTAGTGTCGTTTTACTATCCACTTTATTTGGAAACTTCCCTGTACCTCTTTTAGGTTATGGTATTTCTTCAATTATCGGATATTCCATAGCAATAACTTGGCTGATTAAAAACACTGAATTTGAATATGTAACTGAATAAAAGGTATATAACAATACCTATACAATAATGCGGAGTTTTGGTTTAATCGAAAGTTTAGTGCTTTTAATTCCCGTACTAACCATAGCCGAGACGTTACCAAACATTTTAGAAACTTAAACAA
This sequence comes from uncultured Aquimarina sp., assembly GCA_947500545.1. Taxonomy (GTDB): domain Bacteria; phylum Bacteroidota; class Bacteroidia; order Flavobacteriales; family Flavobacteriaceae; genus Aquimarina. The sequence goes on from CANMSO010000004.1 coordinate 244,443, forward strand.
TGAGAAATGACAACTTTATATTTTTAATACTTGTATTTGCAATGGTTTTAAATGCTTGCAATACCAAAAATCAGAAAGTAAAAGACAATGATTCACCAATTACAAAAGAAATCTATTTTGGACAAAAGCCACCAGGTTTAAATCCAGAAGTTTTCGCACCTGGTATTGTTTCAATCAATGGCAGATTTGAAGGTGCTATTTCGTTTTCTCCTGATTTAGAAGAAATGTATTTTGGAGCTAATAATGAAAACGAAGAAACGTCTATCTATTTCTCAAAACTCAAAGGTAATAAATGGACTCCCATTAAAAGAGCAAATTTTACCAATGGGGGGAAAAATGAAGAATTACATCCATTCGTTAGCCCTAATGGCAAAAGGATTTACTTCACAGCTTTGGACTCTAGTTTTGCAGATGAGAAAATTTGGTACGTAAACCGTTTAAAGGATTCTTGGAGTGATGCAATACAACTTGATTCACCTCTAAATGATGACCTAGTTTTTTTTCCTAATCAATCGAAAAACGGAGGGTTTTATTATTTCAATTTGTCAAAAATGAAAACGTACTATGCACCTAACAAAAATGGTGAATTTCCCGAAATACGGGAAGTTGAACTTGAATTTGGTCATCACGCATTCATTTCTCCATCTGAAGATTATTTACTGGTAACTGCTCGAAACAATGAAGATGAAAGTAGAAAAGACAACGATATTTATGTCTATTTCAAGAGACAAGACGGAAGATGGACCAAACCAATTAATCTGGGAAGTACAATAAATTCTAATTTTGATGAAAAAGGCCCGAGTATTACCCCGGATGGTAAATATTTATTTTTTGGCAGAAGCGAAAGAGACATAGAGCCTGGACTATCAAATATGTATTGGGTAAGTACAGAAGTTATTAATAAAGTAAGACCAGTTGAATTTTAAGAAGTAATAGTAACTTTAGCATTCATAATTTTGATACTAACTTAATATACGTTTGGTAATAACTTGTATAATTAATTGCTCATTCTGTGTGTACTCGGAAAATCCTAAGGATTTTCCTAACGTTCGGTTTCCTTTTACTAAATTAGTTACTGAACCACGTAACTAACCATACACAAACACGTTAGCAAACATTGACATACATATGAAAATAGTAAAACGAATTCTTAAATTCATTATCATAGTTGTTGGAATTTTATTAATATCTATTGTTATTATGGTATTGATAGATAAGCAAAACACCAAATACTTGAAAGTCAAAAAGAATGAGATTGCAAATAATGACTCTTACCTTATTACCAATGTCAATATAATCCCAATGAATCAAGACACTATTTTAGTTGATAAAATGGTGTACATAAAGGATGGAATAATTCAAAAAATTGCAGACAGGATTGAAATTAATGGAGTTGAAATTCTTGATGCAAAAAACAAATATTTAACACCAGGTCTTATAGATATGCATGTTCATGTATGGGATAGATATGAACTTGGGCTATATTTATCTAATGGCGTTACAGCAGTTCGAAATTTATGGGGTATGCCAATGCATTTAAGAATTAAAGAAGCTGTAAACAATGACGAGATTATTTCACCCATATTTTTCACAACCGGACCTAAACTCACAGGTCCAGAATTTATTGGAGATGATAATTTACAATTAACAAGTCCCAATGAAGCTAAGGAGAAAGTAATTTCATATAAGGAGAGAGGATACGATTTTATAAAAACCTATTATGGCATAACAGAAGATATATTCGATGCCGTTATTGAACAAGCAATAATCTCTGATATAGATATTGTTGCACATCCTTCACAAAAAGTACCTTACTCTTATCATTTTAATCCTCAAATAAAATCTATAGAACATGCTGAAGACATTATTCAGCAACCTCTAAACTATAAATTAGATACATTAAAATTAAAAGAAGTAATTAATGATTTCTCGAAATCAAAACACAGTTCTTTTAGCCCAACTTTGACGGTTTACAATAACATTTACCAAATGCTTATTGATGATGAAATTTTAGTGTCAGAGCAACTACAATTCATGAATCCGCTTATTAAAAAAGTAGATAGTAAAGCACAATTTGAAAGATGGTATAATACTAAGCTAAGAGATTCTTCTACCGTCAAGACTATTAAAAATCAGCATGATTTTCATTTAAAAATCATCAAAAAGCTCCATGAAGCAGGCACCACATTTATCTGTGGAACGGATGCTGGAATAGGCATAACTATACCTGGGTTTTCAATTCATCAAGAACTTGCATTCTATAAAGAAGCTGGGCTTTCCAATTATGAGGTGCTAAAAACAGCCACTGTAAATGCTTCAAAAACTCATTCGATTATGAACAATATGGGAACCATTGAAGTTGGCAAAATTGCAAACTTAATATTAATAGATAATAATCCTTTATTAGACTTATCTATATTGCAAAACCCAACAACTGTTTTTATAAAAGGAAGAAAACTGAACAAAGATTCTCTTGATTATTTTGAAGAAAAGGCAAGGAATCGTAAGAACTTAATAGCATCTGCTGTTAGATACTTAGAAAACTTGATATTTGAAAAATAAACTATCGCTAACATCATGTATAATTCATTGCTAGTACTAGCTTACTTACGAAAATTCGCAAGGATTTTCTATTCGGTTTGTATTTGCTAATTTAGTTACTTAAACAACGCAACTAACCATACACAAACCGTTGTGCTCAATTATGAACAACTCAAATCAAATCGAAATTTTAAACCATTGATTTTTCAGCTTATAATAAATTAAATATGATAAAAAACGGTAAACACAATGTATTTGTCTGAGTGAAAATTGACGAAACCCACTTGGGTAATTACATGAAATAAGGTTGACAAAAACTTAAAGTTTGAAATGAACAAAATCAGTATTGTAAATCGCGGAATGACATCTGAAGAAATTAAGCAGATGAACTTAGGATTTGACGAACTTTCACTTGAGGAAGGTTTAGAAATAGAAAGTTCGGACAGATTCAGTTTTGTGGCGTTAAAAGGAAACACCTTTATCGGATGTTCATCAGGTTTAGCATTCAAAAACGGTGAAAATTATTCAGGCTGGTTTTTTCTGACAGATTTATTTGTTGAGAAAGAATACCGATCTAAAGGACTGGGATCGAGATTATTGAAATCCTTAGAAGAAAAGGTGGCAATGGTAGGAGTAAAGCATATTTGGCTCTGGACTTCAGGTTATGAAGCACTAAAATTTTATCAAAGACAAGATTATAAGAAATTTACAGAAATGGAAAATTGGTATTCCGATGGAAGTAGTCGCGTTGGATTAAGAAAGAATTTATGAACAATATTGTAATCAAATTCGAAAAGATATAACATCAAAGTCTTGATTTGTACATAGAAATTTCAATTGTTGGATGAAACAAAAAAACTGAGTACAACAAAGTATATCCTTTCATATCGACTAAACACCAACATGAAGAATATACAAACCGTTAGCAATAATTTTTACTGTAACAAATCCATAATCGTATTGTCTTTAAAGTGTAAACTTTGGCAAAATGAAAATTATTACTATTCAAAGACAATTGAAAAGAATTATTTTTCTCATAATTTTAATATTTTGTCTTGAGGAGAATTATGCACAATCAAATCTAACCGAGAATAAATTGAATCAATGGTTTTTATCTACTGGTAACTGGCAAGAAGATCCACAGATTTACGTAAAAGAAATAGGTAATGGAACTGAACCTGTTATAATGCTTCATGGAGGTTGGGGAGCCGAGCATAGCGGACTGACAAATGCAATAAAAGGACTTGAAAATGAATACAGGTTCATCTTCTATGAACAGCGAGGTTCATTACGTTCACCATTTCCTGATTCCTTAATTACTTTCAAGCAACACATCAATGACCTCGAATTATTAAGACAAGAGTTAAAGCTCAATAAAATGATTATTTTAGGGCATTCAATGGGTGCCGTTTTAGCTTCGGCTTATGCTTCAAAATACCCACAACATATTAAAAAACTTGTGTTAATAAGTCCTGCTCATCTCAAAGAACCATTTCCCGAAGAAGATAAAGATATTCAACATCAGCAATATTTAGCCAATAAGAAATTCCAAAATAGAATTGACATAACTCAAGAACTACAAAAATACAATCTTGATAAAAAACGTTCCTCTCTTAACTCAAAAGAAGAAACTATAAAATCTCGAATTAATTTTGGTAAATTAATGCTTTATGATATTTCAAAATGGACAGAATTGAGCAATGGAAAGGCACTATATAAAGGAAAGGTTTACGATTTAACAGCAAGAACTTACCCTAAAGATGGTTGGAACTATTATGCCGAATTCAAAAAACAAAAATATCCCATTAGCATAATAATTGGAGATCATGATTGGTTGGATTTTGGTAATAATTTGTATAAAAAATGGAATAAAGAAGTACCAAGAATTAAAATGACAAGCATTAAAAATGCTGGACATATGCCATGGATTGATCAATCCACCGAGTTGATTAAACAACTTAGAATACATTTAAAATAACTATTGCCAACAACGGCTATAATTCATTGCGGCGGAATTTCCGAGTAGGAAATTCTTATCTTGCAATGATGGCTTGGTTCTGGCGGACGATTCCACAACGAAACCATAGCCCAACCGTCGTGCATAATTTCAAAAAAATTGACTCAAAGAAGTGACCATATTGTATTTCTAAAAAAGGGGCATTATTTAGCTCCTAAATATTCTGCGGCCAATTTTGATGATTTATTGATTGGAATAACAACATATGATGTGCCAGTCAAAACTGGAGTTTGGCATTCTCATGAAAAGCCATTGATAAGTTTTGTCCTCTATGGTAATAACACTGAATACCGTAAAGAAAAAACAATAGAAAGAACTGCTGGAAGTATCGATTTCTATCATTCTGGTGAAATACATAAAAATGTTTATAGCAAATTCCCTTCTAAACATATAAGCATCGAACTAGATCGTGACTTTTTACTCAACTATGGATATACCGAAACAGAAGTTGAATTGGCAGTTAAAAAGAATTCCGATGCTGTTTTTACATTCATCAAATTAATGCATGAAGCAACTGTAAACGATTTGCATTCCAAAAGTGCTGTAGAAATGTTATTTATAGCATTTATGGAAAATTCTCTTAGAGCGAAAAATGAAGCACAATTCCCGACTTGGATTAAATCAGTACGTGACATATTAAATGATAGGTGGAACGAAAATATTTCTCTTACAGAATTATCAGAATGTGTAAATGTTCACCCCACCTCAATATCTAAATATTTTCGAAAATATTTTAGCTGTACATTAGGCGAATACATAAGAAAATTGAAAGTAAGACACTCTATTAATCTTTTACATACTTCCAATTATTCACTTACTGAAACTGCGCATGTTTGCGGATTTGCAGACCAAAGCCATTTTACTAGGGTATTTAAATCTTGCACTGGCTATCTACCAAAACATTACAGTAAAGTATAATAACGCCAATTTCATTCTATTTTATTTAGGTATTATATCATTTCTTTGAGCATAATACATTAAATATGAATATTACAAAAACACTACAGATACTAATTTGCTTTGCAATTATAGCCACTAGCTGTAAACAAGTAAAAAATAATCCTAGAAATACTAATGAAAATTTGGTTCAAAACGCTAACACAAAATGGGTGGCTCCTATGATTCAAGCTTATAAAGAGTTTAATAAAAATAGAAGTGTTAAAGCAGCAAATTATATTTTTGAAGCTACCGAACTTATGCCCAATAAAAATTTAGAAAATTATTTAGTGAGTGCTATGGTTTATGCTCAAAACAAAGAAAAAGAAAAAGCTTTAAAGGCTATTGAACGAGCTATAGAAGAAGGTTTTAAAGATTCGGAGTTGCTCAATTCTATTCCCGAATATATATCACTTAAAAATAATCCAAGATGGAATAAATTAATTTTAGAAACTGATAATCGACGTTCTGAATATGAAAAATCTATACAGAATATAAAACTCCTGGAGTTGCTAAGAAATTTGTGGGCAAAAGACCAGGAAGCTCTCAATCATTATGAAGATAGCATCAAGAATATCGACAGTACTGCAACTGCCGAAGACTACCGTCGACTTTTTGAGCCAGTTGAGAATAGATGGGAAATAAACAAAAATAAACTCGATAGTATTATTAACATCTATGGTTGGCCTGGAAATAAATTAGTTGGTGAAGAAGGTGCTAAAGTAGCATGGAGCATTCCGCAACACCATCCTGATATTCTTTTTAAAGAAAAATGCCTTCATCTTATAAAAAACGCTCTGGAAAAAGGAGATGTAGACCCAAATCATTATGCGCAGCTTAGCGATAGAATAGCAAGAGAAACTTGGCAAAAGCAAACGTATGGTACTAGCATGGACAGAAATGCACCATTTCCAATTAAAAACCCCACCAATGTAAATAAAGAACGTTCACAGATAGGGCTTATTGAGCCGATGGAGGTTCATTCTATTTATCATGGAATTGAATACAAGTCGCCTTCTAAAGAAGAAATTAAATCAGTATTTAAAAGAGCTCAAGAAAATTATAAAAAATTTGAAAATTTTATAACCCTAAAAGAAAGTGATTCTGCCAACACTTATATTACTAAAGCAATTTCAGCGCATGGCGACATAAGTAACCAACAACTCTTTAATGCCTCTCTACTGTTAGCCAAAATAAACGATAAACGTTCACAACGTATGAGTATTAAAATACTAAAAGTTCTTATATGGCGAAAGTGGGATAATAGATTTAAAATTTTAAATCAAGCTGAATTCGATCTTTTACGTACAAAACCTGAATGGATAAAAATTCTAAAGATGATAGAATTAAGTAAATAAAACTATGCACAACACCGTGTATAATTAATTGCTAGAGTATCTAAGTGTCAATCGGAAAATTCTTCGAATTTTCCTCAGGTTCGTCCCCTTTTGCTATCTTTAGTCCAAACGCAACTAACCAAACACAGAACGTTGTGGCGAATAATAAAGAATAATACATGGATAAAAAAATAACATTAATAATTATTGTGGCATTTAATCTACTAGCTATTGCTTGCACAAAGGGTTTTGATAAAGAAAAAGTCGTGAACAAAACTGAAAAGGTTATTGAAAATATTAAAATTCTAGAATTAGGAACAAACAATCATTCAATATATACATCAATTGTAATTAATGCTCCATCAAACCAAGTCTGGGAGGTTATGACCGATTTTAATAACATGCCAAATTGGAGTAGTACCCTAAAAAAAATCTCTGGAAATTTGATTAATGAAGGAAAAGTTGATGTGACTTATAGTATTGATGAGAAAGTTCGAATCATCCCACATAATTTTATTTATTCCGAAAATGAGTATTACGGATGGTCGGACACAATACAGGTATTACCAGGAATTATCGATAGGCATTTATTTCGTATTGAGTCTATAGACAGTATTAACACAAAGTTTATCCAGTCAGATGAATTTAAAGGTCAAAATCAGAATATTGGTACAGTTAATCTAGCAAGATACGTTCTTCCGTCATATTTAATTTTCAACAGAGAACTTAAAAAAGAAGTTGAGAGTAGACTTGAAAATTCGAAAAAATAAAAACTATAAGATTACGTACTACAACAATATATAAAAATAATAGCAATTTAAGTACTAAAACAAAAGTAAGTAAATATAAAAAAGGTCTGTTGTTAACCGTAAGGTTAGAGTTTCAATATCTACCACTATTCTTATACTAAACTGTTAGGTGTAAGTAGAACAAGCCATATGAAAAACTTAAATCATTATGTAGCGATTTATAAAGAGCAACTTGATATGGGTGACATATTAATTGCGTATAATCAATTAGTGAAGTTTGTTATGAAGCTAAGAGTAGACTTTATCAAAAGTCTGTCTGAACAATATTCATTTACAGGTATTCTTCATGGATATATGGACTACACTTATTTCTACTATTCCAATGACTTTTTGAAAAGGAAAAAGCTAAAATTGGGATTAGTATTAAATCACTCGGAAATGAGATTTGAAATTTGGCTTTTAGGAAATACCATAAGCATTCAAAAAAAATATTGGGATTTACTAAAAGAGTCTAAATGGAACAAATACAGAAAAGAAATGCCCAAATATTCGATTTTAGAAGCTGTAATCGAAAATAAACCAGACTTTGACAACCTACCTTTGTTGTCTAAAAAGATTGAAAAGAAATTAGTCGAACAATCGGGCGAAATAATTAGTGTAATAAAAAAGTTGACTTGAAATAAAACCTATACCTAACAATGGCTATAATTAATACGGATTAGGGTTTATGAATGAAAAAATAAAAAAATTGGCTAAGTCCTTAATCGAAAGTTCACTAATTTTAATTCCCGCACTAATCATAGCCGGAAGGATAGCAAACATTAGAAATGAACGATACGACAACAAAATGGAAGCCCGAACTTTATAATGAAAAACATTCTTTTGTTTATCATTATGGAGAAAATCTAATAAAACTGCTCGACCCAAAAGAAAATGAACGGATTTTGGATTTGGGTTGTGGTTCTGGACAATTAACTTTTAAAATAAACAAACTAGCTAAGGAAACAATTGGAATTGATAAATCTGCTGAAATGATTGCTGATGCCAAATCAAAATTTCCAAATATTGAGTTTCAAGTTGCAGATGCCAGTAATTTCAGATTTAATAAAAAATTTGACTCGATTTTTTCAAATGCAACGCTTCACTGGGTAAAAAATCACAAGAATGCCATTAAGTGTATGTATGAAAATTTAAATTCAGACGGGAAAATTGTACTTGAATTTGGAGGAAAAGGAAATGTACAAGCAATAGTCAATGAATTGCGAAACTCTTTGCGAACCAAAGGATATGATAAGCAATCCGATTTGAATTTATGGTATTTCCCCTCAATTGGAGAATATTCGACTGAACTCGAATCGGCTGGATTTAGAGTTCTTTTGGCAGAGCATTATGACAGACCAACTGAACTTGCAGACGAGAATTCTGGAATAAAAGATTGGATTTCTATGTTTGCTGAGAGCTTTTTCATCGGAGTTGCAGAAAATCACATAGAGGAAATTAAAGATGAAGTGCAGGAAAAAACAAAGGAACAATGCCTGATCAATGGAAAGTGGTTTGCTGATTATAAAAGAATTAGAATAGTTGCAATAAAAGAAAAAAACGTTTGCTAACAATCTATATGAAATCATAACAGCTTGCAGGATGCTATCCTTCATATACTAAACGTTGTGATGCATTATGACGCCGTTAAATAAATCAATATGAGAACTCTATCAAAGTCTATATCACTTCTAGGAATAACGCTGATGTTATATTCAACTGCATTTTCGCAAAAAATTGACCACGAGTCTATAAGAGAGTTTAATAAAAAGTACATTAAAATGTATATTGACATGGACTTTTCCCATGTTAAACAACACTACAATGATAGTATTAGGGTTATGCCAGAATTTCAAAAAACAGTGCTATTCAAAGAAAACATAGAGAAATACTATCAGTCATTTTTTAGCAGATTTAAAATCAAAGATTACAGCAGAGATATCCACGAAATACTTGATTTAGGCTCAAGAATAATGGAAATCGGCACTTTTGATATTTCACTTTCCGATTCAATAGAAACTTATGAGTTGAAAGGCAAGTATGTTAATATTTGGAAAACAAATTCCGACGGTGAACCAGAACTTTTTACAGAGGCTTGGAATTACGACCATGTTGTAGAATTTGCTGAAAAGCTAAAATTTGAAAATGTTCCTTCAATTAGAATGGCGTTAGAGCCTCACATAACAATTACAGATAATGTTAGTTTTGAACTTGCAGGACTAAATGCTTTAATGGAACGAACCATAACCGAAAAAGATGGGAGGCTATGGGCCAAGTTTTATGACGACGATGGAAAAAGCCTTCATAGCTTTATCCCAACTGTTATTGGGCGAGAAAAGTTAGACAAATACTATTTAGAACATGCTACAGAACTGCCCGTATTCGAAAAATTAGATATCAGAACTGATAGAATTGATGAATTACAAGGTTATGTCGTTGAGTACGCCACGGCAATTGCAAATTGGCGAATGAATGAACACTCTGGAGTGAGTACCAGTAAAAATATTAGGCTTTGGAAAAGACAACCAAACGGGTCACTAAAAATTTACAGATTGATAGCAATGTATGACCTATAAAAAATCCTAAAAAAACGCACCACAACAACGTGTATAATTAATTGCTTTGGTTACAACTCATCACGAAAATCCCTACCGAATTTTCTCTGATTCGTTATTGTTTGCTAAATTATAGGCTGAACCACGCAACTAATCATAAACAAACCATCGGCTTTAATGCTGAACAATACTTGCCAAATACTAACCATAAAGGATGGAACAAAAGAAACTTAAAGAGTTAACGGACGAAGAAATATTAAGAGAAGCGAAAAAAATGAAGTCAACTGCCATAACAAATGCTGTACTGATTGGATTTCTTATTGGAATTATAATTTATAGTGTTGTAGTAAACAATTTTGGTTTTTTTACATTAATACTTTTGTTTGTCGTATACAACATGGTCAATAATTCAAAATTTAAAAAAGATGAAATTGAAAATCTTCTAAAAGAGCGGAATTTGAAGTAAAAAAACACTAAAAACTAACAATGTGTATAATTAAAACCAAATTTGCGAATGAAAAAAATAACTTATCTTTTAATATTAATATTCTTTGGTTCATGTAAATCTGAAAGTGGTAACAAAATTTTTCATGAAGATTCTCAAAAAATTAAGACCTCAGATATAATCATTTATTCTGAACTGGGGAAAAGGATTGATTCTTTACTGCTAAAAGAACAAGATTTAGGTTTTTCAGGGTCGGTTGTAGTAATTTCAAAAGACACCACATTTCTTCAAAATGGTTATGGCTGGACAGATTCTACTAAAAAAATAAATGTAACACCAAAGACCCTTTTTTATTTAGCATCTACTACTAAAGGAGTAACCGGAGTTGCTACTTTGTTGGCTCAAGAAAAGGGATTATTGAACACAAATGATTCTATAGGAAAATACTTCTCAGATATTTCAATAGAACACTCTAAAATCAAAATTAATGATTTACTTACTCATACCTCTTTATTAAGTAATGAGTACGAAACATTTGGTCATACCACTATGGAAGAAAATATTTCGCTAGTTTTTAAAAGAGGATTAAATAAAGACGAAGGATTTGTTTATTCTGGCGCTGGGTATTGGCTAACAGTAGCAGTTATTCAAAAAGCGTCTCAAACTCCCTATCATGAATTTGTTCGTAAAAATATATTTTCGGTTGCACGAATGAAAAACACCAAATTTTGGTTTGAAATTGATGACAATAATAATGAGTTAGTTGCTCAAAAATTGAGTAAATTTCCTCCAAATGATATAGCTCCAAATTGGGGCTTTAGAGGATCTAGTGGGATACTAACAAATATTAAAGATTTCAAAAATTATTTTCTTGCTCTTACAAATGAAAGACTTATAAGTGCAGAAGGGTTAAATAAACTTTTTGGTCCCCATTTAACCTTGAGCAGCAATATAGGAATTGGTTATGGGTGGTTTACTACGAAAACAGATAGAGGAACCACTGAGATTTGGTCAAGGGGAGGAGAAGAGTTTGGGCATAACAGTGCAATTCGATGGTTTAAAGATGAGGATGTCCTAATTGCAATATTAACAAGTTGTGGAGAATTGGAAGGAGAGGATCATGAAGCAAATAGATCTGTAAGCGATAAGATTGCTCAAATAATATTTAAGAAAAAATAAAAACAGTTTACAACAAAGTATATATGTTCATGCTTCCCATTCGGTCAACACCCCACATATGTCTAATGTTAACAGTAATTTAAAAATCGAAATGGAGATTAACACTTTAACAGGAATAGATACAAAAGATATTCTAAAGGTATTCAATGAATCGTTTTCAGATTATTTTATTCCGTTTCAGTTAACAGAAGAACAACTAGGTTCAAAAATGTTAGCGGATAAAGTAAACCTTAACTTATCTGTTGGAGTTTTTGAACATGAAAGACTAATTGCTTTTATATTACATGGTTTTGATAAAATCAATGGTGAAAAAATAGTATACAACGGAGGAACAGGAGTTATTCCAAACAAAAGAGGTTTAGGATTAACGAAACAGATGTACGATTTCATTTTACCTGTTTTAAAAGAAAAAGGAATTAACAAATTATTCCTTGAGGTCATTACTAAAAACATACAAGCCATTAAGTCTTATAAAAGATCTGGTTATAAAATTGAAAGAGAGCTATACTGCTACAAAGGAGAAATAGTTGTATCAAACTTAAACAACAATTTAGAAATTTATAAATTACAAGATTACGACTGGAGCTTAATGCAATCATTTTGGGACATCACTCCTACTTGGCAAAACTCAAATAAAGTCGTCAATCAATTAAAGAATACTAATATTTCATTGGGCGCTTATATTAAAAATCAGCTTGTCGGGTATATTATTTATAATCCAAAGAATAAAAGATTGCAACAAATCGCGATAAACAAAAACTTTAGACAACGAAGAATAGCTTCAACTCTAATGTCGAAATTAATAGAGGACTATGGATCTACATTCTCAATTATTAATGTGGATAAAAGCTCAAAACCCGTTGATGCTTTTTTACGAAAAATAGGATTTGAAAAAAATCTGGAACAGTTAGAAATGAAACTAGAACTTAATAAAAATTACCGTTAACAACGTATATAAAAATGTAACCGATAGATAGCTAAAAGAATTGAAAACCCTATGTTTTAACTACTTTAATCAAAACGGAAAAACAACGCTCCTCAATACGCACTTTTCATATACAAGACCGTTATCTTCTATTACTCATAAGAATAACTACCCATTAAGTTCTTTAATTAATTCATCAACTCTATCTATTCTTGGATTGATTTCATTTTTCACTCTTTTTTTATTTAAAAAATATCCGTAAATCCCCATTGCTATGGTAGCCAAATAAGTAATAACTATTATATATCGTTTTTCGGGTATCTCCCATAAACCAATTAGAAAAAGTAGCATTATGGGAAAAATTGGCAAAATCACCCAATAAACGGAAGTTTCTAGCAATTTCTTTTGGGCTTCAAGATATTCCCTTGTCTTTTTGAGATATTCAAGGTAATTTTCTTCCAAATCACTTGGTTTAATTTTTTTTATACCAAGCACTTGAATTAATATATTAATCAAAAAGATAATTATTAATGCAGAAGCAATTTTAGAAGTAGTAAAAGGAACCCAGTAAGCGATGAAAGCAAATGACAGAATACCAATAATTGCAGAAATCACCTCTACAAGTTCTAGATATTTCCACCATCTATGTAACCGTCCTAAACTTGATTGCAATTCTATCATCAATTTTGATGTCTCAAACTTTATACGTTCCTGATTACTGGACGATTGCCAGATTTTAATTAATTCATCTTCCATCATAATATTTCATTTATACAGTTCAACAATTTTGACTTAATTCGCTTGATCTTTACAGCTACGTGGTTTTCAGATAATCCCAAAACACTTGAAATTTCCCTGTAGACTAGTCCTTCTAAGTAAAGTGCAACTATTGCCTTATCCCCATCATTTAGCTTTTTGACACACTTTCTTAGAGTTTTTAGTTTTTCATTCTCTTCTTCGCTATTTTCTTCCGAACCAAAATTAGAAATAGTCATACTATCTAATCTTATAAATCGATTTTGATTCTTATTGTATTTAGAATTGAAACGAAGGCAAATATTTAAAGTAACTCTAAACATCCAAGTGCCAATAGATGAATTGCCTTTAAATGTGCTCATCGACCTCCAAACATTAACCAAAACCTCTTGGAAAAGGTCCTTGGCATCTTCCTCGTCTTCAGAATAAATCGAGCAAATTCTAAATAGCTTCTCCTGATTTTCTTCTAGGGCATTAAGGAATATAGTTTCACGTTCTTTTCTCATTTTTAAAGCTTGTCTTTACTATTTTAGTTACCATAGTTTTCAAAATATGACACTTTAGTATACATTTTTTTACCAAAAACTAAAAGCTTTTCATTATACCAGATTTTCTAGCTGGTTTGCGCTGATAAACTTCACTTGTTAGGAGAAAAGACATATACACAAAGTTCTATGCTACGCCTGCATGTCAATACAAAAGATAACAACCTATATAACGCATTGGCAAAATTTGGCTACCTTTAATCTCAACTGAAAAACTCGCCTCCCAAAAGGCGAACTTTTCGTACACAAGCACGTTACCTAACGCTTAAATAAAAAATAATCCTATAATATTTGAATGATAAAATATTTTCTAATACTCTTAATATTATTCTTGTCATGCAATACTAAGAAAAGTATAGAAGACAACTACATTAAAAATTTAGTTCAAGAAACCCCTAATGACATTCCTCTAGTTTTTGGTGAAGATATTGTATCGAAGAAAGGTAGATTTGAAATGGGAATTACAATTTCACCAAATGGAAAAAATATCGCTTTTGGTGTTGCTCATGAATCCAAACCTGAAGAGACATGTATTTATTTAATGAGTTTCGCAAATAAAAAATGGTCATCTCCTGACAAAACAATTCTCCCAAATAACATCAATACATTTTTTCCTATGTTTTCTCCTTCTGGAGATGAACTCTATTTCGCCAAATCTAATGAAAAACATGAAACAGATTTATGGGTTGCTAAATACCAAAACAGTAAAATTATTGACCCTAGACCTTTAGATTCTATTTTTAATTCAAAGTCTAGAGAGGCAGGACATGGTAAATCAAAAATCGGTTCTTTTTATTTTACATCTAATCGGAATGATCAAAATCAATGCTGCGGAGATATTTACTATTCAAAACTTGAATCTGATGGTTATAAAACAATTCAAAAAGTAAATGAATTAAGCTCTGGTTTTGATGAAGAGAGCTTATACTTAGCTCCTGATGAAAATTACATTATTGTACAATCCTGGAAAACAGAATTTAAGTCAAAACACGATTTATATATAAGTTATCGTACTAAAGATAGCTTATGGACAACACCAAAAAGATTGAATAATAAAATAAATAGTAAAGAAATTGAGCAAAGGCCATTCATATCATCGGATAATAAATTCTTGTTTTTTAGCAGAATGAGTAGCGTTAAAGAAAAAGGTAAAGATGTTTATGAATCTGATATCTATTGGGTAAATACTAAATCCATCTTTAAACCTTATCCATATAATACTGAAATCAAATACAGTATAAAACAAAATGAACAAATTCAATTAAAACTTCCAAATGACTTATTCAAAGATGTAGATGATGAAAATTTATCATTTGAAGCATACTTAGAAAATAATATTGAATTACCAGAATGGATTAAATTTGACTCTAATAATCTATCTTTTAGAGGTATTTGGAAGTCTAAAGAGCCGATAAAAATTATCATAATTGCTACAGATACTTCAGGAAACAATACAGAATTTAAATTTCAACTCGCAGAAGAAACTTTATAATATAAAATTTGGTTAAAATATTACCGATTTGGACCATTGGAATGGATTTGGAGATGTTTAACATATAAGGAATTAATCCCGATAAGGAAGAAAAGTACTTTATCTAGCAACGTATAAAACTAATAGCTTAAAATACGCAACAAATCTTATAAAACTGTTACCATTTATTATGAAAAACATAGCAATACTAATAATTTTCACCTTATTGACGAGTACAATATGCTATGGACAAAGTACATATATATACTCACAACCAAAAGAACTAGATGATGGATGGAGGACGAACAGTTTACGATCTCATAATTTGGATACAACGAGGGTATATCAATTATTTAGTCAGTTACAGAATCGGAAAAATAAATTGCATAGCATCCTATTGATAAAAAATAACCAATTAATTATTGAGGAGTATTTCAACGAAAACTCTGTAGATAAGCCTCACGACCTTCGATCAACAACAAAAAGTATTAGATCGATATTAATGGGAATTGCTATTGACAAAGGATTTATAGACAACGTTAATGACCCAGTATCGAAATATCTTAAAAGCCCCGTTCCTACTAAAAACCTTGACAAGAGAAAAGAAAAGATAACTATTGCTAACCTTTTAACAATGTCAAGTGGATTTGAATGTAATGACTGGGATAAGAAATCTAAAGGGCAAGAAGATAAAGTTTATAAAAAAAAGGACTGGCTTCAATATACGCTTGATCTCCCTATGGTAAATGAACCAGGGATGGTCTCAAATTATTGTTCGATGGGTGCTATTTTGGTAGCGGAAATAATAAGTCAATCTTCAGGAATGACAATCGATAAGTTCGCAGAAAAGTATTTGTTTAAGCCATTAGAAATTGAAAACCTAAAATGGGGCCATACTTCCAATAAAGAAGTTATCAATTCAGGAAAGAGATTATATATGACATCACGCGATATGGCAAAAATTGGACAATTAATACTAAACAGTGGAATATGGAACAACAAACAAATTGTTTCACAAAAATGGGTTGAGGAATCAACAACACCTAAAACAAAAATTACAGGAATTGACTATGGTTACTTTTGGTGGAATATTCCATTTAAGATAAACGAAAAAATGATTGTTTCGAAAACAGCAACTGGTAACGGAGGGCAGTATATTATGGTTTTTCCTGAACTGGATATGATTGCCGTATTTACCGGGGGTGCATATAATTCACAAGAGGACAAATTACCTTTTGCCATAGTGAGAGAAGTTTTCTTGCCAACATTCACTGGTAAAAAATAACAAAAATACCTAGATACCTTCCTGCAACTAATCATATACAAATTGTTATCTTTAATTCTCAAAAATGAATAATCAAAAATTATCACTATCCGAAAAACTAAAAATATTCTTGAATGAATATTATTTTGGTTACGGTATTTTCTACAGCATTTTAAGAATTATAAGTGGTCCCGTAATTTTGATAATGGGGTTAAATTTATACTTTAACGGAAGTACTAAATTAGGAATTAGCTATTCTGGGATTTTTGTGATTTTTGGAATTTATTATATTCTAAGACCACTGATTATACTCTTAACCAAAAAGTCTTGGATTAAAAATTTTGATTTTGACTACTCTATTAATCCTGAAAAAATAGTCATAACATCTGGCAAAAGTAAATCTGAAGTAGATTATTCAGAGATAAATAAGGTCATAAAAAGAAAAACGTATTATGTTCTAAGAACTAACGCTAAGCAAGGAATTTATTTACCAATAAAAAACTTAGAATCAGACGAAATTGAAATTCTGAACGAGTTAAAAAAATAAAATGATGATAAAGTAAAGAGCAATGATAGAGGAATATTTAATAAATATAAAGAAGCAGTTTGAATCGTATAAGGAAGTCGCCGATAAAACAATTTCACAACTAACAGAGAAAGATTTGTATTGGAAATATAATGAGGAAAGCAATAATATCGCATGTATAATGATTCATGTATCTGAAAACATGTTATCCCGGTGGACAGATTTTTTTGAGAGTGATGGAGAAAAAGAATGGAGAGATCGGGAAAGTGAATTTGCAGCTCAGAACTTAGATTATTCTGAATTAATTGAAAAATGGGAGAAAGGATGGAATTGTCTTTATAATGCTTTAAATACTATTAACGAAAGTAATTTTCATAAACCAATTATTATAAGAAATAAAAAAGTCAAATTAATTGAGAGTATAACTCGACAAATTGCTCACTATCCATATCATATCGGTCAAATTGCGTTTATTGGAAAAATGGTTTTGAACGAAAAATGGAATTCAACTTCAATACCAAAAGGAAAGTCTAATGAATATATTCAATTAGAATTTGAAAAAAACTCTAAAAAAACTAGCTACAACAATATGTAAAAGGTATCGAAACGGCTTTTACACAAAACGTTGTGGTGTATTCTAAGAAAATGAACGAAATGACAAAAGAATCGGCTGAAAAAGTAAAAGACCAAATTGAAGCTGATTACTTGTTTTATACCGTACTTACCTCATATTTAACGTTTATATTCAAAAAACTACAATGAAAAAGATACTATTTTTACTTACATTTTTAATAATACCAAAAATGTATGCTACTACCTGGGATGAGCCTTGGCAAAAGGAGATTATTGAACAATCAGAATATTTTGTATTTGGTGAAATTATAAGTGTATCTGACACATTAGTTCAAATAGATATTAGGAAGAGTTTTGGAGAAAAATTAAATGGAAAAATCAATATTGATGGTTTTTTTATGCTTAAAATCTGTAGTACTTCTGGAGGGCATGGACCAGAGTTCTTTTTTAAAAAAGGAGAAAAAGGGTATTTTTTCTTAAAAAAGGGGCAAAAAGGAAACTATAAAACCCCAACTCCAACATCTGGTTTTGATAGAATTTCAAATGGTACTGTAAAAGCTACATTTAGACATACATACCATCAAGCTGCTATAAAAAAAGAAATTTATGAAACTGCATATGAAGTAATTTGGAACAAATATCATGGTTACGAATATGATTCAACCAAATTAAACGCTTTTATTGATAAATATTTGAGTAAAACACCTGCAGGGTTTGAAGAAAATGAAATACAAATTTTCTTTAATCAACATTTAGCACTTGAGTCTGTATACCTTCTCGAATTAGAAAAAGACTTTGAAATACTCAAGAAATTTGCAGAAGATGAAAACTTCCATTCAAGAATATCGGCAATAAGAGCCATGCAATATGCCAAAAATAAACCTGTAATAGAATTTTTGATCGAGTATATTAAAAACGAAGAAAGGGATAACTTTACAAAAGTAATAGCTATATGGGCCCTAAAGGCTAAAGGAAAAAGAAAATCGATTAAAAAAGTAATAGAAATAAAAGATACTTTATCAGACGAAGAAACTGGGTTTGGAGGTAACTTTATGGATCCAAGAATTTGTACACGATTCCCTACTCCTAAACTAGCTGCCACCAAGTTAAAAAATACAATAACTAACACCGTACGTAAAAAATAAGTGCAGGATTAAAATCAAAAGTTTACACAAATTTAGATGTCGCCAAACATTTAAATGCAAACCTAGGAATATCTAAATAAATATGATTTAAAAAATTTTATAAAACGTAGTTACTATAACCCCTTTACAATTATCTAAAACAACAGATAATAATTGTTTTTCTTCTTTTACCTTAAAATTAAATGGTGGAGCCAATAAGTTTAAACCACTTTGTTTTCTTAGTCTAGTTCCTTGTCCCGAAATAATCTCTTTATTAGGTACAAAATCCCCTTCAGGCAAATGTTCTGTTAAAATAACGTACTTAAAATCTGTCAATTTACTTACAATTCTTTGTACTTCAGCATTCGATAAATGTTGTAATACTTGTCTTATTAAAGCACAATCCCCAAAAGGCAAATCATCTACTGCGATGTCCAAACAGCAGAATTCTAAATTTTCTTCTTTAAACTTTTCTTTATTATGCTCGATAAGGTTTGCGACTATGTCTACCGCAACATATTTCTTAGTATACTTTACCAATTCTTTTCCTACATTAAAATCCCCACAACCCAAATCACATACTGTAAGAGTGCTTTTAAAAGATGTTAAAAATGAAATTAAAACATCAACATATGGATTTACTATCTCAGGATGATGAGACCCATAACCCGAATAAAAATCGGATTTGTTACCACCCCAAAGTTTCATTTCATAAACCTGCTCCATAGCATCTTTAGTCGGCCAAGGCTTCTTTATTTTTTTAATTCCATTTTCTTTCTTCTTCATAAACACACTATTGGTCTATACAAACTACAAAAATATAGTTATATGTATTGAAATGTTATATTAAAACAAACGCACAAATTATATGTAATAACATATATTATAAAACTTATAACTCATTAAGTAAAACTGTTTTTACAACAGTATGTATAAGTTATGTATTAGACCTCTGGTATATGACGTTATTTATAGTCTTTTAGACCCGTAATGTAATTTTATTAGTATTTTAGAGCATGTAAAACTAAACAAATGCATTGTCTTGCTCGAGGTTTGAAATCACCTGAATTTCTTTCCTGCAAAACTCATATGTTGGACGTTGGTAGCACTATCAGAAGGTATAGTTGGTGAAAAAAATCAAAGAAAAGAGAAGGTGTTTATAGTGAATCACAATAAATGATGAAATGGCTTTTTAAAGCCTAAAAAATAGTAATACGTATTAAAATACGAAATTATGAGTAAAACAAGTCATCATGATGAACGCATTGCAAAAATAACGAAACCGAAAAAGTGGGAGAAATAGTTGAATTCGATGAATAAAAACTATGCACAATAATTTAAATGAACCTCGAGAACAGTATATTTTCAGAAATTTTTAAGGATATCTCTTTTACTGCTGAAGAAAACAGTCTGATAAGAAGTAACTTTGAACAGATTACCTTAATAAAAGGAGAAACTCTTTTGCACTCAAACGAAATAGTATATCATCAATACTACGTTTGCGATGGTTGTCTAAGAACTTTTTTTATTGACGATAGTGGAAAAGAACATACATTACAATTTGCCATGAAGGATTGGTGGATAAGTGACTATACGGCCTTCTTCTCAACATCAAAAGCAATAATGAATATTGAATGTATCCAAGACGCGACCATTTATAAGGTTTCCAAAGAAAGCATTGAGATCTTGTATCATCAAATCCCTCAAATAGAAACTTTTTTCAGAAAGAAAATGGAGAATGGGTTCGCGGCTTTCCAGAAAAGAATACTCTCTAATTTATCACAACCAGCAAAGGAAAGATATATTTACTTTATGAATAATTATCCAAATATTGAGCAAAGTGTAAAGAACTATCATATTGCATCATATTTAGGAATAACTACCGAAAGTTTGAGCAGAATTAGAAAAGAAATTGCCCAAGAGTAGTTTTTTATCATACATCAATTTTTTCATCTCTTTTAGATTATAATTTTGTCTAACAGTAACCAATAATTAAAAAGATAGAATTATGAAAAATATAGTACTAGTATTTACTATCGTAATTGCACTTATCTCATGTAAAAACAAGACAGAAAAGCAACCATCCACAGAAAAAATCTCAAATACTAAAATAGAAAAAATGAAAAACGTATTATTTGTATTAACGAGTCATGAAGATTTAGGAAACACCGGAGAAAAAACTGGTTTTTGGATTGAAGAATTCGCCGCACCATACTACGCTTTAAAGGATAAAGGAGTAAATATTACTCTTGCATCACCTAAAGGAGGCCAACCACCAATTGACCCTAAAAGTGAATTGCCTGATTTCCAAACTCCCGCAACAGTAAGATTTAACGAGGACAAAGAAACACAAGACCTCTTATCCAAAACCTTAAAGTTAGAAATCGTAGATCAAGCTGATTATGATGCCATATTTTATCCTGGTGGACATGGACCTCTTTGGGATCTGTCTGAAGACAAAAACTCAATTCGATTAATTGAAAGTTTTTATGCTCATAACAAACCTGTAGCTGCTGTTTGTCACGCTCCCGCAATATTCAAACATACTAAAGCTGCTGATGGTGCTTCATTGGTAAAAGGAAAAAAAGTTACTGGATTCTCGAATACAGAAGAAGATGCAGTGCAATTAACCCAAGTTGTTCCATTTCTAGTCGAAGATATGTTAAAAGAAAATGGTGGAATCTTTTCTAAGAAAGAAGATTGGACCGCGTATGCTATAGAAGACGGCTTGCTAATTACAGGACAAAATCCTGCTTCATCAGAGCTTGTTGCTGAATTATTATTGAAAAAGTTAAAGTAAAAATACAACTCAACAACTTATATTAAAATTAGCTTATGAAGCGCAAGTAATTAAATCTTGCGCTTTTTTTATACATTTATACAGTCCTAAAATATTTGATTATCAAAATGCTACTTTTCATATACAAGCCTTTTAGCGGTATTGTATAGGGCAACATACAATTAACAAATACGCATAAATTACACCCATGGCAAAGAATAAGACAATCAAAACAGAGGCTAGCGTCATTGATTTCATTAATACATATGTTGATAATGAGCAAAAGAAAAAAGATAGCTTTCAATTAATTGAATTAATGAGCAAATGGTCGGGATTCGAACCTAAAATGTGGGGGCCAACAATTATTGGTTTTGGCAGTTATCACTATAAATATGCTAGTGGACATGAGGGTGATGCTCCGCTCATTGGTTTTTCACCCAGGAAAACGGCCTTCTCTCTCTATGTATACTCGCCTATCGAAAAGCATAAACATTTCTTGGAAGATTTAGGTAAATTTAAAATGGGGAAAGCGTGTATCTATGCAAAAAAACTCTCTGACATCAACGTGATAACCCTGGAAAAAATATCTAAAGCAACCATTGCATATCTCAACGAACATCATGAATGTGCTTGTAGAAATTAAAACATCTCATATCATGACTTTGAGAGATGCGCCTAATGAAGCAATAGAAAAGATAAATGATTTAATGCAGTAACTAAAAAAAGTACCTGCCAAAATCACAACCAATAATTAAAAGAAAAACAACTACTGACAACATTAAGGTATTTAATTACTTTAGAATCTTCCCACTTCTATAGACTTAGTGTGGATTCTGAAAATTCACTTGTATTACTTATCTTTAAGAACATACAGAAAGTATTTGCAAACTGCTCACAACTAACCTTATACAAACCGTTGGTATATTCAAAAAATGACGACAAACATATCCAAAGTAACACTACATATGGTTTCAAGTCTTGACGGCTTTATTGCCAAAAAAGACGGAACCGTTTCTTGGCTTCAATCAACAGACAATTACGACAAAGGAATCACTCTTAGCGAGGAAGATATCGAGGAGTTTATCAAGGGCATAGACTGCTATGTTATGGGTTCCAGAACATATGAACATGCTATTGAACTTGGATGGCCCTATGGTGATTTGCCCGTTATAGTATTGACTCATAGAGACCTGGTAACCAACAGAGAAAATGTCAAGTTCTACTCTGGTGACCTGGATAAGCTTGTAAACGACCAATTAAAGCCAAATTATAATAATATATGGATGGTTGGTGGAGCTATGGTTACCAAAGAATTTATCCGGTTAAAACTAGCAGACGACATAATATTGTCGATCATGCCAGTTATTCTTGGAGATGGAACACTATTTTTTGATTATGTTGGACGAGAACAACCACTGCATCTAAAGGATGTTACTGCATATAAGGACGGAATGGTAGAATTGTGGTATGAAATAAAAAAGGAATAAAAATATTTGCCAACAAAACGCTATCAATACTACCGAATATAACAAAAGAAAAAAGAATACAAAAATTACTCAAAACTAAGCGTAGATGAGGAACTGTTTTTCAAGCTCTTAGAGTTAACGAACCATGCAACATCATAAATAATTAAATAGAGTAAGAATCGTATACATTCTTCCTAAACTCTGATGGGGTTACTCCTTTTATCTTTTTAAACTTACGATTAAAATTAGATAGGTTTTTAAAACCGCTAGAGTAAGATGCTTCTGCAATCGTTATATCTCTATTTTTAGAAATAACCTGACATGCATTCTCAATCCGTACCTCTGTCAAAAACTGAAAGAAAGTTTTATTAGTTCTTTGTTTAAAATATCTACAAAAGGCATTGGGAGTCATATTCGCTATATCCGAAACCTCTTGTAAACTAATATCACTATAAAAACCATTCATGACTAATTGAAAAACGCCCGCCATTCGTTTTCCTTCATCATCTGTATAATTTCTTCTTGTAATTGATGAAGAAATTGTAGTTGTTTCTGCCTCATTAAATAGTTTCAAAATGCGTATAAAAATCATAAAACGATCTAATCGATGCTTATTATTTTTAATAGCAAAAAACTGTTCTTTCAATTCTTCTTTCAGAGTGAGCGCTGCAACTCCAAGTGGTAAATCAGCAAAAAAATTAGATATATCCTGAAACTCTGAAAGTTCAAAAAATCCATGACCAAACGACTGCTTTGTAAAAAATATAGAAATCATATATGATTTCGTATCAGAGGGACTACTTTTTAGCACATGAGGGACCTGGCTTCCAAAAGCTAATACATCACCTACTTTATAATTTGTAATGGTATCACCAACGATCAAACTCCCTTCTCCAGATACAATAAGTGATAATTGAATCTCTTCATGTTGGTGAAGTTTATCATAAAAAACAAGTTCCTTATCCTCCTGAATGATAAGGGTATCTCCTGAAGTTTTTGGTATTTTAAAAGGTAGAACTCGCATATAACTGAATCAATATTACTCATATTATTAACAAAATACAAAATATGAGGTAATATAGTATCATATCTAGGTAATTTCAAAGTATATTATAGATAGGTTTAGCAATATCTTTGAATAAAAACTCAATTATGGTAATAAATTGGAAAGGTGTGATGCCTGCGGTCACCACGAAATTCACACAAGAAGATACATTAGACTTAGAAATGTTTGAAGTAAACATCAATGCACAATTAGAAGCAGGAGTGCATGGGATAATACTTGGAGGAACACTAGGTGAGGCCAGTACACTAAGTGATGAAGAAAAAAGAATATTAGTAAGGACTACAGTCAAAATTGTTGAAAATAAGGTTCCTGTGATTATTAATATTGCAGAGCAAACCACCAAAGGAGCTATTGAGGCAGCTAGAAAAGCAAAAGAGGATGGAGCCAGCGGTTTAATGATACTTCCCCCTATGCGTTACAAAGCCGGAGATAGGGAAACAGTGGTTTATTTTAAGGAAGTTGCCAAAAGCACAGATCTGCCCATTATGATTTACAACAATCCTGTTGATTATAAAATTGAAGTCACCTTGGATATGTTTGAAGAGTTATTGGTATTTGATAACATCCAGGCCGTAAAAGAGTCTACAAGAGATATTTCTAATGTCACAAGAATCAAAAATAGGTTTGGAAATCGACTAAAAATCTTATCGGGAGTAGACACTCTTGCTTTAGAAAGTTTATTAATGGGTGCTGATGGCTGGGTTGCTGGGTTAGTAGATGCTTTTCCGGCAGAAACAGTAGCTATTTACGAACTCCAAAAAGCAAGAAGAATAAAAGAGGCTATAGAAATTTATCGTTGGTTTTTACCGTTGCTAGAGTTAGACATAAACCCTAAATTAGTACAAAACATTAAACTAGCAGAAGTAGCTACAGGAATTGGTACCGAAAACGTAAGAGCTCCCAGATTACCACTTGTTGGAGAGGAACGAAAAAAGGTACTGAATATTATAGAAAATGGCCTAAAAACAAGGCCGACTCTGCCAGATTATAAAACGTTGAATTAATCGACTCATTTTCACATTAAATCATTAAAACCATGATAACTGGTAAAAATTACATTGGCAATCAACTTTCTGCTAACGGCAGCAAAACATATAGAACGTTTGACCCCAAATTAAATATTGAAAATGATCATACTTTTTTTGAAGCGTCTGTTGAGGAAATAGAAAAAGCCGTCGTCTTAGCTTCACAAGCTTTCAAGGTTTTTAAAAATACTTCCGGGACTAAGAAAGCAGAATTTCTAAATGCCATTGCAGATGAAATCGTGGCATTAGACGATATTTTAATTAAAATATATATATCTGAAACCGGCTTGCCTGAAGGGCGGGCAAAAGGAGAACGTGGAAGAACTATTGGGCAACTTAGAGCATTTGCAAATCTTGTGTCAGAGGGATCTTGGGTAGAAGCTACAATAGATACAGCCAATCTGGACAGAACTCCAATCCCTAAGCAAGATATTAGAAAAATGCTTGTTCCTCTTGGTCCAGTAGTAGTCTTTGGAGCAAGCAATTTCCCTTTAGCCTACTCTACCGCAGGTGGTGATACAGCGGCGGCTTTTGCCGCAGGTTGTCCTGTTATTGTAAAATCACACCCCATGCATGCAGGAACAGGTGAACTAATAGCTTCTGCTATTCATAAGGCTGCACAGAAAACAGAAATGCCAAATGGTGTGTTTTCTAACCTAAATAGCGCCGGAATCGAAGTTGGAGTGCAGCTAGTAAAACATCCAAATATAAAAGCAGTAGGCTTTACCGGTAGTATTCGTGGAGGCAGAGCATTGTTTGATTTAGCATCCCAACGACCAGAGCCTATACCGGTATTTGCAGAAATGGGAAGTGTAAATCCCGTAATTCTACTACCTGAAGCTACAAAAAACCAAGGAGAAGTCTTGGCAAAAACATATGCCAAATCTATCACCTTAGGAACCGGACAATTTTGTACCAATCCTGGTTTGATTATAGGTATTAAAGGAGAGCCTCTAAATGATTTTATAAATGTACTTTCTAATGAAATCGTGAAAATCGAGCCTTCCTGTATGCTACACCCAAATATAATTGGCAATTATGAAAGAAATAAAACAACTGCACTACAACAACATGGATTGTCTGTTATAGCAGAATATGATCAAGATGTTGCGGTTAATTATGCCAGACAGACCGTTACGGCGGTAGAAGGAAAAACATTTTTAGAAAATCCGACTCTACATCAAGAAGTTTTCGGACCATTTTCTATGGTGGTACAATGCGAAAATGCTGAAGAATTAGAAACAATAATATCAAATCTAGAAGGGCAACTTACGGGAACCATTCTTGCAGAAGATAAAGAAGTCTCAAAATATAGTTCGATTATCGAAGCATTACAAAACCGAGTAGGCAGAATCATCTTTAATGGTGTACCAACAGGGGTAGAAGTATGCCCAGCAATGTTGCATGGTGGTCCATATCCTGCATCTACAGATAGTAGATTTACTGCGGTAGGAATTCATTCTATAAAAAGATGGGTACGACCATTTAGTTATCAAAGTTGGCCTAATGATCTATTGCCAGACGAATTGAAGAATGAAAATCCACTTGATATTTCCAGATTGGTAAATGGTAAGCAAACTAATAAATCGATCTAAGATGGGCAGTACAATCTTCAAATGTATTGATGCACACACCTGCGGAAACCCAGTTCGGGTAGTTACTACAGGAAAACCTAATCTTATTGGTAAAACGATGAGTGAAAAACGCCAGCATTTTCTTGCTTCATATGATTGGATAAGAACAGGATTAATGTATGAACCACGAGGTCATGATATGATGAGTGGTAGTTTTTTATTTGAACCACATGACCCAAATAATGATTTTGCCATTTTATTTATCGAAACCTCGGGGTGTTTGCCCATGTGCGGTCACGGAACTATAGGAACAATAACCATTGCCATTGAAGAAGGATTAATACAGCCAAAAACTCCAGGAAAAATTAGGATGGAGACTCCAGCAGGATTAGTAAAAATAGAATACCAACAAACAGGTAAAAAAGTAGACTGGGTACGACTAAAAAACGTAAAATCATATCTTGCCAAAGAAGATTTAATTATTGATTGTCCAGAATTAGGAGAACTTGTTTTTGATGTTGCTTACGGAGGGAACTTTTACGCGATAGTAGATCCTCAGAAAAATTTTAGTGGAGTCCAAGATTTTACAGCCGGAAAACTAATACAATACTCCCAAGTTCTAAGAGAAAAAATAAACGAAAAATACCCTGATTTTTTTATTCATCCAGAAAATGAAACTATACGAGATGTGAGTCATTTACTGTGGACAGGTCATCCTATTGATCCCACTTCATCAGGAAGAAATGCGGTTTTCTATGGCGAAAAAGCCATTGATCGTTCTCCTTGTGGAACAGGAACCTCTGCTCGTATGGCACAATTACATGCTAAGGGAAAATTAAAAAAAGGAGATGAGTTTATACACGAAAGCTATATAGGAAGTAAATTTATAGGAAGAATTGAAGAAGAAACAGAGTTAGATAACAAAAAAGCAATTATACCAAGTATTCAGGGTTGGGCAAAAATTTATGGATATAACACCATCATAATTGATGATCAAGATGATCCATATGCCCATGGTTTTCAAGTGATTTAATATGGCAAAAGAAATTGTAATAATAGGTGGCGGAATAATTGGATTATGTTCTGCGTATTATTTGCATAAAGAAGGACATCAGGTAACGATAATTGATCAATCCACAATGGATTACGGTGCTTCTTATATCAATGCTGGATATCTATCCCCCAGTCATATTATACCTCTTGCAGCTCCCGGAGTAATGAAAAAGGGGTTAAAATGGATGTTTAATCCTGCAAGTCCTTTATTCATAAAACCTCGCTTTGATTCTGATTTTCTACGTTGGGTATGGGCTTTTAATAAATCTTGTTCGTCAAAAAACGTAGACAGATGTATTTCTGCTATAAAAGATATCGCGTTACTTGGAAGAGATCTATATTCTGAAATCAAGAAAAATGAGAATTTTAATTTTCAGTTAGAGCAAAAAGGCTTATTGATGATTTGCCAAACCGAAAAAATGCTCGAAGAAGAAATCTCGGTAGCGCAAATAGCTCAAAACGAAGGTTTACCAGTAAGAGAAATTTCGCTATCCGAGCTCAAAGAAATGCAACCCAATGCAAAACTAGATGCCAAAGGCGCTGTCTTATATGAATGCGATGCACATACCACTCCACATGCATTTATGGATGAAATGAAAGCATATTTAGAATCTTCTGGAGTGTTAATTCACAAAAATGAAAAAATACAGGATTTTACAGTCAAGAACGGGAAAATCACTTCTGTAAAAAATATCAACCATACCTATACAGCCGATGAATTTATATTAGCAACAGGGTCGTGGTCAAGTTTGCTTAGTAAGAAACTAGGAATTAAATTACTCCTTGAAGCCGGAAAAGGGTATCGAATTAATTCTGAAAGGGATTTAGGAATCACCATACCGGCAATTTTGGCCGAAGCTAAAGTAGCAATAACACCAATGCAAGGATTTACGCGATTTGCGGGAACTATGGAAGTTGCTGGCATCAATCATAACATTAATAAAGTTAGAATTGAAGCCATTGCAGCTGCCACAAAGCAATACTTCCCCAATATTGAACTTACCAAACAAGAAAAAGATATGGCGGCTTGTGGTCTTAGGCCTGTTACTCCAGACGGGATGCCTTATATAGGGAAGTCGGATAAATGTAAAAATTTAACCATTGCTACCGGGCATGCTATGATGGGATGGAGTATGGGACCATCTACAGGAAAATTGGTCTCAGAAATTATTTCAAATAAAAAACCTTCTTTAAATCTGGACGTATACCACCCAGATAGAAGGTTTTAGAAGTTCTGGTTTTATCATTCCGGCTTGTGCCGGAATGCTTTTCTATTTATAATATTCCTGTTTGTCTTTTATAAAAAGCGTCTTGCTGTTTCTTCATCATCTCTCGTGCAATTTTCTTTTTATAAGCATACAATTCTTCTTCTTCGGTGAGGTCACCATATACCCTATCGTTGATCGTATGATCAGTTTCTAATAATACGCTACGCTGACCTTCTTTTTGTGCCACCCAAGTTTTTACTTCTCCCTCTATATCTTCTAATTTATAATCATATTCTCCTTTTGGAGAAAGTAGTTTTGCTATAATCGGAGAGGTTTCTATTGCCAAAAACAATAAAAAAATAAAGAAGCTCGGTAACCATGGTAATACATCTAATGCATTTATCCTTGCCATCAACCCATCAAAATTATCAATTATTGGTTGTGAATTAATCACTTGATCGTCATATTCGCTTGCCAATTGCACTTTTTGAGTTTCCAGTGTTGCAATTTTATCTGCATTCGCTTTTTTCAACTCACCCAATTCTGCTAAAGCTGCATCGTGTTTTTCACGTTTTTCCTTATAAACAGGCCCTTTCCCAATAAGCTCTGTTCCTTTTCGCCCTTCAGCTTCGGCGATATATGTTTCATATAAATCATTTACCTCTGTCTCTTTTGTATTCACTTCTTCCTTTAATGAAGTAATTTCAGAATCAATTGAAGCAATAACGGGTGTATATTGAGTAGCTATTTGTTCCTTGTTAGCTAATGTAAAATCATTCTTTTGTTCTAATAAAACGCGATCGATTTCTTTTTCAAAAATTTTCATTTCCAATGGTTTGGAAATAACAATAGCAATAATTATTGCCAAAACAATTCTTGGAGAAGCCTGCAGAAGCTCATCTATAAAGTTGTCCTTTTTCTTAATAGTAGAAACAATAAATCGATCCAAATTGAAGATTAACAATCCCCATATCAAACCAAAAAATATGGCTCCAAAATAATTGTCAAACACTGTATACAGCGCATAACTAGCTGCAATAAAGGCCATTACGGCTGTAAAAAATACCGTGGCTCCAATACCGGCGTATTTGTTCTGTTCTCCACTAGAACAATCTGCCAAAATATCGGCATCTGCTCCGGAGCATAAAATAAAAAAACGTTTTAACATCATCTAAGGGTTTTTGATTGACAATAGGTCTATAACGCTGATTTATAAGTAAATGTTGTACAAAAAAACTCCCATATAGGAGTTTCTGACTATTACAAATTGCATGAGAACTTATGCAACATTAATTTCTATCTTTTTCCATCTTTTCTCTAGATTTTTGTTGTTCCTTTCGAGCTTTTTCCATGGCTTTTCGAGCTTGCTTTCTAGCTTTTTCTGCTTCTTTTCTAACTTCACCTCGAGCCTTTTGAGCTTCTTTCCTAGCTTCTTTTTGGGCTTTTTCTGCTTCTTTTCGAGCTATTTCAGCATGCTGTCTAGCTTCCTCTCTTAATTTACTTTGATCCTGTCGCACTCTCTCACGTGCTTTTCTAGCTTCTTCCATTGCCATAGCTCTTGCAACTTCGGCTTGCTCTCTAGCTTGGTGAACACGTTGTCTTGCTTCTTCTCTTTCCAAATGACTTTGTTCTCTTACTCTCTGAGCTCTTTCCATTGCCATCATTCTCGCACGTTCTGCGGCTTCTCTGGCCTCTTCTGCCTCAAACATTGCCATTTCTCTAGCCATTTCTACCTCTTGCATAGCAATTTCTTTGGCATTTTCTGCAGCTTTCATAGCACTATGCATTTCATATTCTTGCTCAATTTCTGCTTCAAATCTTGCTTGTTCTGCCTCTATCATTGCTTGTTCTGCTTCACCTTCAATACCCTGTTCAGTATGTGAATAGTTAGGAGGAGATGGCGGTGCAGGAATACTACTCTTTACTCCTTTTTTTACCTTAGGAGCAACAGGTGGAGCCGGTGGAGGTGGAATATTACTTTTTTCTCCCTTTCTAACCCTAGGGGCTGGTGGTAGAGGAATATTACTGATCTGACCTTTCTTAACTCTTGGTGGTAATGGCGGTGGTGGAGGGATTAGATCATGGCCATCTGGATTTGCCTTATACAATCTTGTTGTTCTATATTCATTATTAAGCTTCTCTACAAATCTATCATCTGAATTTGAAATCTTAATATCAAAATGAAACTCTGTAAGTTCATCATCTTTCCATTGCTTGGTAAGTTCATCTATGGTCTTTGCAAAACCCTTCAGGTTTGTTGAAATCCCATTTACATTAACTTGTGTACCACTAACTCTAACTTTAATTTTTTTATCGGGATGCGTATCCTGAACCGTTTTTGTATAATTCACATTTGTTTGTTGTGCTACAATTTCATTATTGAATAGTAGCATGCAAATCAACAAAATAGGTAAAAGCAGCAGCAATCGAGCTGCTGCTCGGGTTTTAGAAAATTGTTTTGACATCATAATAATTCGTTTTTTTGTTAATGAATAATTTATTGGGCTCGATAACTCAGTTTGATTAGAACTGTTAGGATAAGTAACGAGCAAGTTCATATATGTTTGTAAAGAAAATTGACGTTTAAGAACAGTTTGATCTGCAAGAAATTCATGATTTAGTTTAATAGCTTTCTTAATCCAAATCAACAAAGGATTAAACCAAAAAATCACTTGTAAAACCTCAATAAATAATATATCTAGCGTATGTTTTTGTACAACGTGAGTTTTTTCGTGAAGTAATACTTCTTCTGGAATATTTTTCTCCTGATACTCTTTTTTAGAAACGAATATGTATTTTAGAAAAGTATGTGGTATGATTGAATCCCCCAATAAAACGTTAATATGTGAAGGCTCTTTTAATTGCTCATTGATTTTAATTTTTCTTCTGAGATTCTTAAGGTTTTTAATAAATCGAAAACCAAAAATCAATACTCCTATACTATATATACTCCACAATAGTATTGATGTATAATCAATAGATGGTGCTACAATTACAGGAGCCCGATCAGACAAAACCATGGTTGTTATTGGTTGCTGAAACGTTTCTGGAACAGCCTCGACAGTGGTTTCGTATGTAAAGGTGATTAATGGAATAGAAAGAGCAAAAATCACGCTGAAAATTAAATAAAACCTTTTTGTATGATGCATGCTCTCTTTCTCCAAAAACAGAACATAAAAGCCCCATAAGAGCAACATGCAAAGTGATGATTTTATGAGATATACTATCATTGTTTTTGCTTTTGGATTTGTTGATCTACAATCTTTTTGAGTTCTTCTAATTCTGAAGTTGATAAATTGGTTTCAGAAGTGAAAAACGAAGCAAATTGCGAGGCTGAATCATTGAAAAAGTTCTTGATTAAACCATTAACATGCTTAGAAAAATAATCTGTTTTCTTTACTAAAGGGTAATATTCTCTTGATTTGCCGTATAGCACATAATCCACAAAACCTTTATCCTTCATCCTCTTTAGCAATGTAGCCACAGTTGTTGTAGCTGGCTTTGGTTCTGGAAAAGCATCGAGGAGATCCTTCATAAAGGCTTTCTCTAGCTTCCAGAGATATTGCATTAGTTGTTCTTCGGCTTTGGATAACTGCATTGCTCTACATAATTAGAATTAACTCTACAAATGTAGAGTAAAAATTCATAATTCCAAAAAAATATATCCTAAAAAAACAAAAGCCGCTCAAAATGAGTGACTTAATGGAGGTTTTTTTCTTTAAAACAAATAACTTATTTACTTAGTTCGGTAAAATATTTGTAAAAAAGTGGAATAGTTTCGATGCCCTTTAAATAATTCCAAACTCCAAAATGCTCATTTGGTGAGTGTATTGCATCACTATCAAGACCAAACCCCATTAGTATTGTTTTACTTTTCAATTCCTTCTCGAACAAAGAAACAATTGGAATACTACCTCCGCTACGTTGTGGGATTGGTGTTTTGCCAAAGGTATCCTGGTAAGCCTTACTTGCCGCTTTGTATCCAATACTATCAATTGGAGTCACATATCCTTGTCCGCCGTGATGCGGAGTTACTTTTACGGTTACCGATTCTGGTGCTATATGCTCAAAATGTGTTTTAAACAGTTCGGTAATCTCTTCCCAGTCTTGATTTGGTACCAAACGCATAGATATTTTGGCATAAGCTTTACTAGCAATAACGGTTTTTGCTCCTTCGCCAGTATATCCACCCCAAATTCCGTTTACATCTAGTGTTGGACGAATAGAATTACGCTCATTGGTTGTATATCCTTCTTCTCCATACACTGCATTAATATCTAAAGATTTTTTATATGCATCAAGAGAAAACGGTGCTTTAGCCATTTGTGTTCTTTCTTCTTTAGAAAGGTTCTCTACTTTATCATAGAAACCTGGAATCGTAATATGATTGTTCTCATCGTGTAAAGATGCAATCATCTTGGTCAAAATATTAATGGGGTTGGCAACTGCTCCTCCATACAAGCCACTATGCAAATCTCTATTGGGCCCTGTAACCTCAACTTCTACATAGCTTAAACCACGCAATCCTGTAGTAATCGAAGGAACATCTTTGGCAATCATACCTGTATCACTAATCAAAATCACATCATTGGAAAGCTTCTCTTGATTACGTTCTACAAACCAACCCAGACTTTTACTACCTACTTCTTCTTCTCCTTCGATCATGAATTTTACATTGCAAGGTAGTTGCCCTGTTTTGGTCATGATTTCTAATGCCTTTACATGCATATACATCTGTCCTTTATCATCACAAGCGCCTCTTGCAAAAATTGCGCCTTCAGGATGGATATCTGTAGGTTTGATTACTGGTTCAAAAGGAGGGCTATCCCATAAATCTATTGGATCTGGTGGTTGCACATCATAATGACCGTATACCAGTACAGTAGGGAGGTTTTTATCAAAAATTTTCTCGCCGTATACGATTGGATACCCTGGAGTTTCACATATTTCTACGTTGTCACAGCCCGCTTCCTTCAGGCTTTTTTGGATTTCGCCGGCTGTCTTTATTACATCATCTTTATAGGCAGTATCAGCGCTAACGGATGGAATTTTGAGAAGTTCGAGAAGTTCGTTAATAAAACGATCTTTATGTTCTTGAACGTAAGATTGTATGTTTTGCATTTAATGAGTTAATTTTCTATAAAAGTACTAAAAGTTTATATTTTTTTAGAAGGGTCTTTTTATTTTAAAAGTATTGCTTATATTTGCACTCGCTTTTACAAAGAGTCCTAAGTATTGTAAGAGTTTTTAATGCGGGCGTGGTGGAATTGGTAGACACGCTAGACTTAGGATCTAGTGCCGCGAGGTGTGAGAGTTCGAGTCTCTCCGCCCGCACAGCAAAGAAAAACCCTGATCAGTTGATCAGGGTTTTTTGTTTGGGGTAACACATTGGGTAACACACTTTTTATAAATCAAGAGCTTTAGGTCAATATTAAAGTCAACTGGTTTCTATTCTCCATTTTTTATCGAGTGCTACATTGGCACCTCTATTAGTAAGATTTTGGAATTTTCAAGAGATTCAATCACTACGCCATTCGTTTCCCAAATGCCCATGGCATCTCGCTTTTCTAGCTTGTTTCCGCTTATGTTAATAGCACCATTTAGAACAAATGCATATAATCCGTTTCCTTCTTTTTTGAACGTATAGTTGCTTTTATAGCCTTTTTCAAGAGTTCCTAAATGCATCCAGGCGTTTTGGTGAACCCAAACGCCTTCATCATCTTTATTTGGTGATAGAATTTGATATAAATTGTTTTGTAGTTTATCACTGTCTAAAGTAATCTGGTCATATCGAGGTGTTACACCTTCTTTATTGGGAATTATCCATATTTGTAGAAATTGCACTTCTTCACCCTTGTTTTTATTGTATTCGCTATGTTGAACGCCAGTACCTGCGCTCATCACCTGTACATCACCTTCTTTAATAACAGTGGTGTTTCCCATACTATCTTTATGTTCTAAGTCACCTGATAGCGGAATCGAAATGATTTCCATATCCTTATGTGGGTGTTTACCAAAACCCATCCCGCCCGAAACGATATCATCATTCAATACTCTTAAAGCTCCAAAGCTCATCCTATCAGGATTATAATAATTGGCAAAACTGAAGCTGTGTTTGGAATGTAACCATCCGTGATTGGCATCCCCTCTTGTATCTGCTTTGTGGTATACTGATTTCATATTAATCTATGATTTAAAAACGTTATCGGTAATTTCAGGATTACCCTCATAAAGCTGTATCACTTTGATTTTTCCATCTTTAATTTGATAGTCAACAACACGCTTGAATGTGTGAGCCTCTCCATTTTTTTCGGCTTGTTCTTCCGTTATTAAAATGCATCTATTTTTACCTTCCAACCATTCGATTTGCTCTTTCATCTGGTAGGTGTTGCTTGTTAGCTCTAACATTTTACCAAAACCTTCCATAAATTTCGCAGGACCAACATAGGTTCCTGAAAGTTCATTGTTGCCGCCCATAACTAGGGTGATATCATCCGCTAACAGGGATTTTGCATTTTCAATATCTCCTGAATATGCAGCATTTAAGTATGCTTGTGCGATTTCTGTGTTTTTCATTGTAGTATGTTTTTAAAATTTAAATTCAGCTGTAAAAACAAAATGGAAAAGCGTATTGTCTAATTCACTTTGTTTTAAAAATTTCCCAGGTATTATAATGTTCGTTTCTGCTTCCAAAATAATAAAAGGTGACGGTTCATAATTCAATACAGCACCATATTGGTGCCCAATGAATTTTTCGTCATTCAATGATTCAAAATCAAGATTGAGCGAAGCGCCGTAAATCCCATCTTCAAAGGAAGCTCTCCAAAATGCTACATAATCCAGTTCTAACTTAAAATTATTGAATTTTATCCCGAATTCGGGATGAACATCAATCAGGTTTGCAGGCCCAAATTGCGCTACTCTCCCAAAATAAGCACCCCTTGGGTACAGTGCGTTAAAAGTATTTAGTCGGTTGTCAGAAGCATTTCTATCACCGGATATAAATTCCGATTTCAGTCCAACTTCAGCGCCAAGACCTAGTAAATCGAATTCATAGACTGTCTTCAACGATACTGTCCAGGCGCTTATGGAATTATTACCAAAATCGCCAAATTGATAAACAAGTTCTACATCGTACAATAAACCCTCATATGAACCAAAATGTCGAGTGCCAATACTATGTCGTATTTCTTCCGCAAGGCCCTGTTGGTAAATTGCGAAATCCCTATCTTGACCTAAATAATAGAAATCTAGATTGTAAACGTCATTCTCAAGATTTAGGGTATTATAACTTCCCCACACGACTTCTCTACTATCCAATGCTTTATTGTCAAAACCAAAAGGTCTTATTTGAACTGGATAACTCAAAAAGGCTTCAAAGTCAATTCGATTAGCATGATATTTCAGCTTTACATTGTCGAAATACCTGCGCACATTGGGTCCTTCTCGCAATGCTATTAGTCTTCTACTACCATAATTTGGACTTTCTCTACCAATAAGAATGCTAAACTTATCTATGTTATAATTTATAAATAGCTGGCTTATGGCGAACTCATCTCTTTCAACCGGATTTGGATTTTCTTTAGACCATACCGAGCTGCTATTCAGTTCTGCATACACTTGAAGTTTGTCTTTCCAATGAAAATCTGTATGTAGCTGCAATCGATTCAGTATCCAGCCATCGGTTTCATTGGTTTCAAAACTTTCGTTATTAAAATACTCATATTGCCCTCTGTAGCTTCCTCCAAAGGATAGATAGCTATTTTCACCAAGCTTGGTATATTTTAGTTGGTCGTAAAATGATTTGTCTTTTTTTTGTTTGAGAAATGAAACATCATCATTTTGCCGTAAAAGTTCAAACTCAAATCTTTCATCAGATTCTTGAGCCTGAACAATTGCTGCTATTGAAAACAGCAATAACCAAAAGAAATGAGTCTTTATTTTTTTTAAAGTTTTATACATCTCAAAATTTTCTGATGAGAACAACGCCTGTAATAAGTAGAATAACGCCGACTAAACGTTGCCAACTAATGGTATGGGTGGAAGTGCCAAATAACCCGTAATGGTCTAGAATTACGGACAGCAACATTTGACCAGTAACGACTAAGCCAAAGGTTAGGGCTGTTCCTAATTTTGGCGTGAGAATTATAACGGCAACTACATAGAAAGCACCTAAAATACCCGCCGACCAAACATACCAGTTTACTGATGTAACAGTCTTTAAAGAGCCAGTATCATATCTTATAAAAAACAGATATCCCAATAGTCCAATTGTTCCAATCAAGAAAGAAATAAATCCGGCGAATACTGGTTCTTTTGCCGCCTTACCCATTTCAACATTAAAATTTGCCTGTAAAGGCAGTACAGCTCCTGCGGTAAGAGCTATTAATAAAAAAATTACGTATCTCATCTTATTTATATTCTTGTATGATTTTGAGTAGAAGGGAAGCCCTATTGTTGAAGTATTTTCGGGCCTCCCGCTACTAACCAAACCAACCAATATCGATTTTAGAAAGAATTACTTTTTTTGATAACCACCATAATATTTTACAGGTGACCAATTAGGAATGATTTCTGGAAGTTTTGGATTTAGAGCGCTAAACTCTTCATTTGCAAATACTATTTTTCCATCAGTAATTGTTAAAACAGACTCTAATCCTGGAATCGTATTTTCAGAAATGGAAAAGTAATCTTCCGAGAGTATTGCCAAATCTGCATACATTCCTACTTCTAGAGTACCTTTTATTTTCTCTTCCTGAGAAAACCATGCACTGCCATTTGTATAGATGCGAAGCGCCTCTTCACGACTTAACAAATTAGCATCGCTCATATGTTTAAGACCTCCAACAGTTTTCCCTGTAACCAGCCAATGCAGAGCAGGCCAAGGATTATAACTAGCAACCCTTGTACCGTCGGTTCCTGCACCCAATGGAATACCCGCTTTTAATATTTCTTGCAAGGGTGGTGCAGATGTAGCTTTTTCCGCTCCATAACGTTCTACAAAATATTCACCGGCATATGCCATTCTTGCTTGTATAGCGATTCCGCCATTTAAAGCCTTAATTCTTTCTAAATCTGGTAATTTTATAGTTTCTGCGTGGTCAAAAGCCCATCTGATTTTTGAAAATCCGTTATTGGTTTCTTGGTTGACCTCTTCAAAGACATCAAGCATACTTGCTATTGTTTCCCCATAGGTGGCGTGTACCCTAAAAGACCATTCTTTAGTGACTAAAAGCGTGACTACTTTCTTGAATTCTTCTCTCCAATTTTCTCGGTCTTCTAACAAGGGTTGGGGTGCAAGAAAATTTTCAAAGTCACCTGCACTCCAGGTCAAGAATTCACCACCGCCTTCTAGTTCATACCCGTGTTCTAAATGCAATGCTCCATCGTGAAAAATTTCATTATTGGACATATAATTTTGAAATTCGGCATACTCTTTCCCAATATTTTGAGGAAAAAGATAGTACGATAATCGCAGAGGCATACCGCCATCATTTGCTAAGGTTTTTGTGCCTACATAATTTTTCGGGAACTTGTGGCCGCCACCACCTGCATCGATGCCACTGGTTAGACCTAGTCTATTTAATTCTCTGTAAAACTGTTTTGTTGAATTTAAAATCTCATTATCGGTCATCGGTGGCAAAGCTCCAATACGAGCATATAAAATACCTGGATTAGGTTCTGCCAAAAGCACACCTGTTAGTTTTCCATCTTCTCCTTTTTCGAATCTACTTCCTGCTGGTGCTTCAGTGTTTTTATCAATTCCCAAGACATCCAAGGCAGCTTGATTTAGCCAACCACGGCTATACAAATACAAAACATAAGTGGGAACGTCTCCGGTAGCTTCATTTATTTCTTCGGGTGTAGGGAACCGGTTTTCCTCGAACTGAAACGGGCTCCAACCACCAATGACTCGTACCCATTGCCCATCTGGTGTTCTTTCTGCTTGTTCTTTCAACATTTCAAGGGCTCTTTTAAGAGTCTTTACACCATCCCATCTTAACTCAGCATTATAGAAACGTCCTCCTCGTGTAAGGTGTAGATGGGAATCATTTAAGCCAGGAATTACCGTTCTTCCTTTTGCATCGATTACTTGTGTTTCTTTCCCTTGATATGCTTCTACTTCTTGATTCGTGCCGTATCCGAGTACTTTACCATCCTTTATGGCTATTGCTTCTACCATTGTATGATTTTTATCCATTATGGCAACTTTTGCGTTATGAATAACAAGTTCTGCACTCAGTTTTTCTGATTTTTCCTTGCAACTGGCAAATAGTAGAGTCAATAGGCTAAAGACTAGGATATATGTTTTATTAATCTTTGTCATTAGTGAAGTTTTTTAATGATTATTAAATAGTGGTGAAGCATCCATTACCATTCTAAAGTCTTTGATTTTGCTTTTTTCCAAACGCATAATACTTACAGCAGGAATAACTACAATTTCTCCAGATTTGATTTTAAAATGAACATTGGCTTCAAAAACAGCATTATTATCTCCTAACCAAAGTCCAGTATTATAATGTTCCATACTCTCGATGAGTTGGTAGAAATTGTCCAGTGCTTTTCTTATTTCTTTTGGACCCTGAATAGCAGGGGCATTTCCAAACCTGAAAAGGCTATCATCATTGTAGTGCTGAGTCACCTTTTCGGGAATCATAGTATCTACATCTTCAAAATATTTCCAAATAAAATCTGCGGTGATGCCTTTTTCAAAGCCTTGTGGTATTACAGCATTCTTTTTCATTTTTTATGCTCTTTTTCCCATTTGTCCAAGGTCTTCTTATAATCAATTCCTAGACCATAAGCGCCTCCCCAACGTTTTGCAAGGTCATTCATAGCTTCGTATTTTTCAGAACGAGCCCAATCACGATGAACTTCCAGTGCATATTGCATAGCGGTCATTGGTTTTATACCTGCTTGTATCATTCTGGCAATTGACATCGCATGTGCTTCCTCTGAAACACCACCTGATGCATCAGTAATGACGTACACATCATAACCATCTTCTTTTGCAGATAATGCAGCAGACAATACACAAACTTCTGTCCAAAGACCTGCAATGACCAATTTTGGTTTCTTAAAATCACCCACTGCTTTGACAACTCTTTTATCCTCCCACGAATTCATTGTAGTGCGGTCTATGTATTTTTTTTCGTCCTGAAAAAATTCACGGATTTCTGGAAATACTGGTCCGCTAAACGATTTTTCAGCAACTGTAGTTACTACGGTAGGAATTTTATAGATAATTGCCAGATTGGAAATAAGCCCGGTATTATTTCTAAGTTCCTCAATAGGCTGTGACTCGACAGCAAATGCCATTTGGCTTTCATGGTCTATCAATAGAAGAACGTGATTTGTAGGATGAACTAACTCCTTTGAAGCATTGGCAGGGTCATTATTTGGATTTGGATTGTACTGGTCCCATTGGGCGTTAAGGCTAAAAGAGATGAATACGATGAGACAAAGTGTAACTGCTGATTTTTTCATTTTAGATGTGTTTTTAATTGTTATTCTTGTTTTCCTTAAAATTTTCTATTGTGCTAATAGATAATAGCCTAAAAAGATGCCAAGCTTTAAAATAGTGATTAAATCACTGATAATCAGTTATTATGGATAGAGCTACATTAATATTACACATAAAAAAAGTCCGATATATCGGACTTTTTAATCTTGAATAATTTGATTTAAGACTTTTTGTTTTTAAGTAGTTTACTTAGTTTTCCGCTATTTTCTTGGTATGTTCAACAGCACCCTTTAATAATGAGGCAACATCGGCCGCTTCATCATCATAACCTGGTTTTGGTGTACTGGATAATATGTATTCTAAGTACAATTTATTGTCTTCCTCATAAACCACATTTGTAACTAGTGAGGTTGCTGAAGGGTCTTCTAAACTTTTGAATATTATTGTCAAAGATTTAGGGTCTGACGTGATAATTTCCTTCAGCTTCTTACCGTTACCAAGTACCATTTCTCTAATAATCGTATTGTCATCTATCTGCTCCAAGACCTTGACATTAGTGATGCTCTTTATATACTTCTGAGGGTTCTTGGTTTTATCCAACAATAAATTCCAAAGATTTTCCTTTGTTGTATCAACTTGTACTCTGTGGGATGCTAAAGCCATAGTCTATGCGTTGAATTTGATAGTAACTTCAGCTATTCGCTCTCCATATGCTTTTGCGAAAGCAATATCACCTGCTGGTGGTGTGTTTTCTGGGCTATCATTTTCTGACTGCGCCATTGCGCCAATATAACCTCCAAGTCGATTGGCCACTTCTGGGTCGGGAATGTGAGCTTCTTTATTTTTACCGGCAAACATTCCTGGTCCAGCCCATATCATACCGTGCTGCATTGCCAAGGTTACAAATTGCAATAAGGTATTTACCTTGTTGCCCGACATTGAGCCAGAATTCGTAAAGCCACCAGCTATTTTGTCTTTCCATAAATGTTGGAACCAAGGTTTTGAAGTGGCGTCCTGAAATATTTTAAACGGCCCTGAAGCAGCGCCCATATAGGTTGGTGCTCCAAAAATAATAGCATCGGCGTCATTTAGTTGTTGCCATTCATTTTCTGTAATGTTCCCATCTTGGTGTATTTTAATAAGTTGAGAAGTAGAGCTTTCTGTTTTTGCTCCTTCCGCAACGGATTTTGCTATTACTTCTGTATGGCCAAAGCCAGAGTGATAAACGATTGCAATTGTTTTCATAAATTATAAGTGATTTTAATTAGTATCTTTTAAATATTGACTTATTCTTGTTATTAGTTGATTTCCTTCTGTAATAGCTGCACCCATTTGAAAAAAGCCATGAACTTGTCCATCGTAATGCCAATGGGTAACTTTCACTTTGGCTGATTTCAATTTTTGTACATAAGCTTCTCCTTCAGAATGTAAAGGGTCAAATCCTCCCGTAATGATTAAAGTTTCGGGTATATTCGAAAGATTGTCTGCTTGTAAGGGTGATAGATAATGATGGTTTATGTCAGCATCATCTTTTGTATACATGGCTACATTGGCAGTCATAGCATCTTTGGTCAACACATATCCTTTGCTGCCTAATTCTTCCCACGAAGTTGAAACTAAAGTCAAATCAGTATTGGGATAAATAAGCAATTGCCCTTTTATAGAAGGACCGTTTTTATCTCTGGCCATAAGTGTGGTAACGGTTGCTAGATTTCCACCTGCACTGTCTCCGCCAATGTATATTTGCTCAGCATTGCCGTTAATTTTTTCGGCATTATCGTATAGCCATTGTAATACTTCATAGCAATCATTTAGCCCTGCTGGGTAAGGGTACTCAGGTGCCAAACGATAATCTATACCAATTACCAAAAAGCCACTTCTGTTTGCCAATGCACGTAACGGTCTATCGTGGGTTTCCAGATTACCAGCAGTAAAACCACCACCGTGAATATAGAG
This sequence comes from uncultured Aquimarina sp., assembly GCA_947500545.1. Classification (GTDB taxonomy): domain Bacteria; phylum Bacteroidota; class Bacteroidia; order Flavobacteriales; family Flavobacteriaceae; genus Aquimarina. Next base: position 287,016 of record CANMSO010000004.1, read on the forward strand.
TAATATCGGCAACTTTTTTTTGTCATTAGGTGTGTAAATTCTAATGGGTGTTTGATGGCCTTTTTTTGAAGCTACATTTCTATTTTCTATGTTAAATACTTTTTCAGCTTCTCCTGCCATAGGGATGATGCCTTCATATCCTTTTCTTCCCGCTTCTAGTTTTTGAGTATCGCTCATTATTGCCATTTTATCAGCATTTTCTGCATAGTGTTTAGCCATATTTTCTATGACCGTTTTTGCTTCTTTATCCATAGTAGTTGATTTATTTTGTTGTGTATACCCTTTGGTTATAAACACGAAGAGTGCCAATATTTGTATAATTAGTTTTTTCATATCATTACGTTTTAACTTAATTTTTTTACATCGGTATTTCAATAATTAGAATATCAGCATCCTCAATATTTTTTATCCAAATAGAGTCGGTATCTGTAATTTCCAACGCATCTCTTTGCTCCAAAAGTTCGTCTTGAAATTCAATGACCCCATCGATGACCATCAGAAAAATACCATTACCTTTTTCATTCGTTTTGAATTCTACAAACCGACCTTCATCAAATGTGCCTCTAACTACATAAGCATTTTGCTGAATTTTTAAAGGTGTATTATCAAAATGTGATGGTCCTGCCAGCACTTTCCACTCATCGAACCAATCTTTTGGTTTAAAGTGTACTATCCTAGATTTAGGAAGTACATTGAGCGTATTCGGTTCTATCCAGATTTGAAATTGTTTTGCTTCCTTTTCACTAATATTTAAATCAGAATGAGTGACTCCCGTGCCAGCCGTTATCGCTTGTACATCATTTGCCCTGATATTGCGGGTACCGGAAATATCGGTATGCTCTAAATCACCCTGAAACTGAATGGTAATGATTTCAAAATTATCGTGAGGGTGTTCAGGGAATCCTTTGCCGGGTTGAATTATGCTGTCATTAAAAACACGTAGTTTGCCAAACCCCATTCGCTGCGGATTGTGATACTGCCCAAAACTGAATGAGTATCGAGCCTTAAACCACCCAAAATTGGCAGTACCGCGTTCGTCTGATTTACATATAGAATATTTCATCTTGATTTAAATTTCTAAAGGCACATCTATTATTAGAATATCTGTAAGATTATTGAATTTAATTTCTACTGAATCTGTGTCTACCAAACCAAAACCATCTCTTCTTTGCAAGCGTTGATTTTTAATTACCATATCACCTTCGATAATAAAAAGATAAACACCGTTCCCTTTTTGCTTTTTGGTATAGGTTAGTGATTCATTTTCTTGAAAAGTTCCTCGCCACATCCATACGTTTTGACCTATACGCAAACTTTCCTCTTTCCCTTTTGGCGAGACCAATAATTGTAGTTTGTCTTCTCTAGAAAGAGGATCGCTTATCATCGTTTGATATTTGGGCGATACATTTCGTTCTCTTGGTAAAAACCAGATTTGTAAATTATCTATAGGTATGTCATCGGAATGATTATATTCGGAATGATGGATTCCAGTTCCTGCGGAAATTAGCTGCACAGCATTTTCAACATTGACACCTTCATTGCCAGCAGTGTCTGAATGCACCATAGCACCACTAATGACAACACTTACTATTTCCATATTATCGTGTGGATGCATTCCAAATCCTTTTCCGCCAGGGGCTATAATACCATTATCAAGAATAATCATAGCACCAAAATGTCTTCTATCGGGTGTTGGTGGATTATTCGGATTAAAGGACTGATACAATTGTATCCAGCCCATATCTCTATGACTTCTTGTGTGTTGCGGATGATAGACTGTTTTCATATTGATCCTAAGGCTACTAGCTAACATACCAATAGCCTTTTAGTTTTGTTACTAATTAATGTGTTTCTGCCTTATCTCCCTCAACCAAAGGTGCAAGGATTTCTTCATACATAATACCTTGTATTTTTCTTCCTCTTTCATCTGCCCAGTTTGCTGCTAGTTCTGCCATTACTTGGTTGGTAGAAGTAATAATAACTCCTTCTTTTTCCATTCTTCGAATTGCAGTTTCATCGGCTACCTGTGTTGGTGAACCTCCGCCATCTACGACTACTTGAACATCATACCCGTCTTCTAAGGCACTTATTGCAGGGAAAACGATACAGACATCGTTAGTAAGCCCACACATTATCAGTTTCTTTTTACCTGTTGCTTCGACAGCTTTTTTGAAATCATCATAATCCCAAGCATCCACAATTCCCGGTCGTTTCACACGATTGGCGAATGCCTCAGGTGCGATGTCTTGAATATCCTGTAATAGTGGTCCTTGAAATTCATCTTCCATACTGCTAGTCAATATCAAGGGCATTCCTGTTTCTACTGCTGTTCTTGCAAGGGCTCTTGTATTTTGAACCAAATCTTTATGAGGTAAATTGATAGCAAGTTTAATTGTTCCTTGTTGATGGTCTATGAGCAACATTGCTGCGTTGTCTACTGTAAATTTATTTTTCATTGTCTTTATGTTTTATATGAATACTATTTAAAATGTGAATTTTGATGTGAGTATTAGATAATAAATGTTGTCATTAAAGTTTTCGCGCTTTAAAAAGTCTCCAGGTAGGATGATATTAGATTCTATATCGGTTTCAAAAAATGCGTTCCAGTTGTATTTAAAATTGAATCCTACTTGATGTGCTACAAACTTTTCATCATTTACCGAAGGATAGGTTACTCTCCCTCCCGAAGAATAAATAGCATCTGTATTAGAATATCTCCAGAACGCATAATATCCTAATTCGGTAGATAATTTTTTGGTGTGATATGTAATATTGGTATGGACATCGATTAGATTGTAAGGCCCAAATCTCGCAACTCGACCAAAATATGCAGCGTCTGGATATAATGGATTAAAGGTGTTCAATGTACCATCGGTAGGATTTGTGTCTCCACTAATTACCTCTGTATTGAACTCGTAATCCAAGGAATCACTAATGGGGTATTTACCGCTTACTGATAGTGTCCATGCATTGATATTTTGAACTCCTATAGTCCCGAACTGATATACAAACTCATTATTGAATTTCCATTTTGCTATTGACAAGTCGGTTCTAAGCCCTAGACTATGTCTGGTTTCCTGACCACTTGCAGCTTCGAAATTTTCAACTTCAGCGCTATATCCTAAATAATATAGCTCTGCATTAAGGCTCTTACTTTTGTAGCGATTATAATTTCCCCAGATATAGTTATCGAATGCGTAAAAGTTATTGTCGAGAACACCAATTTCGTTAGCAACGTTTGATAGTAAAAGTGCTTCCGAAGAAAAATTCTTCCATCTATATGTAAAACGAATAGCATCAAACGAGAGCCTTACATTTGGCCCTTCTCTAATGGCAATTAATCGTCTTGAACCGTAATTGAAGTTTTCTCTTCCTATGGCGATTTCGTAGTTGCCGTTGTCATAAATGAAGAAAAGTTGATTAATGTATAGTCTGTCATCGTCGACAGGCGTTGGTATTTCTTTGTTGATACTATGGCTTGTTCCCAATTCTGAAAAAAGTTGCCATTTATTCGACCTAACATCTATATGGAAAAGTCCTCGACTTAGAAACCAATTATTATCAGGCACACTCTCTTTTTGAAATCGGGGATTATCGAGAACCTCCCATTGAAAACGATAGCTACCTCCAGGCGATAGTATCAGGCCGTCTGTAATTTCTATATACTTTAATTTAGAATACAAATTGTTCTTCTTATCACTAAATTGTTTGATAGCATCATTTTGCCTCAAAAGGGTAAATTGGGTTTTATCAGTTTGTGCAATTGAGGTTGTAGTTATCATAATTAGTATGAGATATGTAATTCTTGAGCCATACATTATTTCTTTTTATGAGATATAGGTAGAACAGTTTTGGACAATGATTTAAATCGTTTTATCATATTATTCTCCTGTAAACATTTTTAATACCTCTGGTGATGGAGAAATATTTCCTTTCACGAGTAAATTATCTTTACTTTTTAATGCTGTGGTTACCCGTGCAATATTTGCACCATGATGAAAACCAGCTTCGAGCATTTGCTCGGTAAGTTGTTGGGGTTTCATTTTTACGCCACCTGTTCGACCGTTAGGTCCCCAATGGCTTCCGGCGTAGTCCGCTCCTGGTGTAGTTTTGGGTAGAGGCACCAATATCATACCATTTGCCGCCATAGCTGCAAGGATGCCTAATTGTGCCAGTTCACAGCCAGCCCCATTGTTACCGTGTCCACCTCCAACAGAGAAAACACCACCGACCTTACCCACAAAACGGTCTACAAGCCATCCTTTTTCCCAAACACGTTCTATATATTCTTTTAACCTCGAATGCATATTGCGATGTTTCATTGGTGTGCCTGCTATAATTCCATCTGCAGCTATAGAATCTTCCATTGTTGCGTCTTTTGCCATTTTTCGAATCACATTGACACCTGCTACGGATTTAACACCTCGTTCAACTGCTTCTGACATTGTCCTAGTCGAGCCGAAATCAGTAGTGTAGACAATTAAAATATTGGCATTATCGGTATTGCTGAACTTTTCAAAATCACCTAATCCTTCTTCAACAGGGTCTAGTTCCATTCCATAAAAAGAGGTGTGTGCTGTTATGGCCAGACCAGTAGTGACTAAAGCTGTTTTTTTTATAAAATCTCTTCTATTATCCTCTACTTCAATAAGAGTTTTAAAGTCTTTTTTTTCGGTTTCTATAATTTCACTCATTACTCTTCTAGATTAGAATTATCTACAAATAGGCGTTGTGCATTGTCCTTTAATTTTTTGCGAAGAGTATGCCATACACCTAAACAGAGAGTAAGTGATTGATAAACAAATAATTATTTGGGTTTTTGAAAAATAGCAGTAATTAATAAAACACGATATATCGTGTTTTTATGATAATTAGTTGTTGTATATAGGAGTTGCAATTTGTATCTTGTAAAGAAAAAATTGCTCGACAACGAACCAAAATAACTTGTGCTTATTTCAAGTGAAAATGAATACTGGTGAATTCATCGGGCAAAGAAAATTAAATTCAAAAGGTGAAAAAATATCAAGAACTTCTATTTATTTTACAATTAATTCTTCTTCCGACATTTATTCTAGGTCAAACGAAGCAGAACCTTGATAGCCTGATACTGCAAAGTGAATCAAAAAATGATAGCATCGCTATTTTCGCGTTGAATAAAATCAGTTATAGTTATTGGGATACATCAATAGATTCTTCTCTTGTTTGGGCCCATAAAGCCGTAGAGTGTGCAGACAAAACAGGTGCTTTAATATTTCAAGCACAAAGTAATTATAACCTAGCTGCAGCTTATGACCAAGCGGGCGATTTTCAAGATGCACTGATATACTATCTGAGAGCCTTAGATTACAGTAAGGATAGTAGGATGGGGCAAATTCGCATACTAAACGGGATAGGGATTCTGTGCAGAAGTATGGGAGAACCCGAAAAAGCAATAGAATATTATTTAGACGCCTTAAAATTGCTGGAGCAAGAAGATAATGAATATGCTACTGCGATGATTAGCAATAATCTAGCAAATTCATATTCAGAAGTTAATAATACTAAAAAAGCGGAACAATATCATAGAGATGCATTACTGATACGGCAGAGAATTAAGGATTCATTAGGTATAGCGCAAAGTCTAAATAATATTGGGAACATATATTTATTAAAAAAAGAATTTATAAAAGCAGCAAGAGAACTAGAATTAGCTGAAGAAATTATTGGCACAAACAATGGAGGTAGTGAATATGTAGGCCTGCTACAGAATTTAGGGAATACATATGCGGGAATGAAATTATACGATAAATCCAAAAAGTATTTAAACAAAGCTCTTTCTTACGGAAAAAGAATAGGTCTAAAAGAAGAGCAAGCCGAGATTTATAGTTCGATGGCCGCTTTGGATTCTGTATCTGGAGATTTTGTCAATGCATATTATAATCTTTACTCATATGCAGTACTAAAGGATAGTATCTTAAATCTTGAAAAAGCAAAAGAAATTAACCGTTTAGAAACCCAATATAGAGTAAAAGAAAATGAGAAAAAACTAATAACAGTTCAAAAAGAGAATGAGTTAAAATCCATAAAACAAGTACAACAATCCAAAACTATTATTATAGTTTCCATAGGTCTTATCCTATTTTTGCTTCTTGCTGTTTATCTGGCTCGTATTTATATACAAAAACGGAAGGCCAATACCTTACTTTCTATCCAAAAAGAAGAAATAATCAAAAAAAATAAAACAATAAACAAAACTTTAGGGGAGAAAGAACTGCTCATGCAAGAAATAAATCATAGAGCTAAGAACAATATTTACATAGTAGAAAGACTTCTAACAGCGCAACTAAAGGAAGCTAAGTTTACAGAGACCAAAACGCTACTCAAAGAGAGTCAAAAGCGTATACAAAGTATTTCACTTTTGCACAATCAATTGTCTTCCAAAGATATGCCTGCATCCATTAACATGAAGTTGTATATAAATGAATTATTAGACACCTATATATCCGTTGATAAAAACCTTCAAGTATCATCCGAATTAGACGCTTTAACTATAGATTCTGATAGTGCTTTGGCATTAGGGCTTATAATAAACGAACTTATTACCAACAGTATTAAACATGCTACTTCTGAAACAAAAATTATGCACGTTTCATTGAAAAAGCAAGATGATGAATTAAGACTAATAGTAAAAGATAATAATGTTGAGGTTCAGTTGAGTAAGGTTGAAGATAGAGATACATCAGAAGCCTCTTTTTTTGGAACTGAACTGGTGAAAGGACTTGTTAAACAATTAAAAGGAACTATTGAGTATAAGCATAATTCAGGAATGAATGTTCAAGTAGTCATTCCTTCAAAAAAATAGCTTTATGGACAAATTAGAAATCACAAAAAAAGCCAATATGTCTTTGGAAAAGAAGGATATCTTAATAGTTGAAGATGAATATATCCTTGCTACCGACATCGCAGAAAAAGCATCAAAAGCAGGTTTTAAAAACTATACTATAGTCACTAGTATTGAAGAAGCAACAGGATATATTTCAAAGCAAATGCCGGATTTAGTGCTTTTGGATATTTCATTAGGTGATGGTGATGGAACAGCATTGGCTGAGAGCGTTTTAAACACAAAACAAATTCCGTTTATATATATAACGTCTTATGATGAAGGCGACTATTTTGAAAGAGCAAAAAAGACCCAGCCCTATGGTTTTTTAAGTAAGCCTACAACAGAAAAAGCGCTGAAAAATGCTATTGAACTAGCCATATACAAGGCAGAAAATGAGGATATAAAAAGAGTTTTAGAGGAAAAAGAAATAATACTAAAAATATCGCAGGGAGTTAGTAAGCTAAGAAGTATTCCTGAATTTTTCTCTTTTGTTGTCAAGGAGTTGAAACCAATTTTTGATTTTCACGATGTTGGAGTATTTCTCGTAAGTGAAGATGGTAAAAATCACATAGATTTAGCCAGTTTGGATTTGGAGATTTCAGATAGTCAATGGAATCAACTGATTCAGCAATCTGGCTTGAAAAACATTAAACATAAGAACTCTGCCGTTGAATCAGTTATGAGAAGAGTAGAAAAAGAAGGAAAACCTATATTGCATGATTTTAAAGACATCGTTGCTGAATTCCCTGACTATCCCCAATTTCAAGCAGCAGATATTCTTTCTTTTGGTTATAGAGATTGTTTGGCGACCAATCTAAAGGTTGGCAACAGAACCTTTGGTATGTTTTGCCTAAACAAACTGAAGAAAAATGCATTTACCAATTCTCAAATTTCTCTATTTGCCAGTATTACAACACCACTTTCAATTGCAGTGGATAATATTATGGCCAATGAAAGGATAAAGGAAGAAAAAGAATTTAAAGATACGCTCTTGACCATAAGTGATTGTATGAGTTCTATTTTGGAGCCTGAAAATTTGCTCAATGAGATTTTCGAAAACATAAAACCGCTCTTTAACCTCTATGATGTGGGATTATATGTGCTTTCTGAAGAGGGTAAAAAAATGACGAATTGGGCAGTAGAGCATGACAATACAATGGGCTCAAAGGGAAATTCAATGCTTTTAAAGCACGATATGGCTCAATTCGAGTATAGTAGAAGTGTAGTTGAGATTGTAAGTAAACAGATAATTGATAAAGGAAGCCCTATCATAAAAAAATATGGCAACCGCTATCTAGAAGAAGCTAATCGCACATATGGGAATACTATCTTTAAAACTGTTGTTGAAAATACAGGTTATAAAGAATTTATTGCTACGACTCTAAATTGCTACGGTAAGACATTAGGCATCTTATATTTTAATAGCACTAAAGAGAATCATTTTAGCGAATCTCAATTTAGATTATTTCAGGCAGTGGCCGACCACATTGCTGTTGCAGTAAGTAATATTATTAATCGTCAAGAAATCCTTAGACGGGAAAGTAAAAAAGCTTTTCAATTAGAATTGGGAAAGAAAATGTCAAAGGCTCAAGACTTTCAATCGCTGCTTTCCGTTCTATTTAATAATTTAAACAAATGTATTTCCTTTTCAGCCCTGTCTCTAACCATTTGGAAAAATGACACCTTGATTCAGAGCCAAGTTTTGGAATTTAAAAGTGGTAGTGTAAACGATATTTCAAGAGACTTCAATCAAAAGTTTGAAAAGGTATTTCGAAAATTTAAAGAAGAGAATTTTGAAGCTACTTTAGTTCCAAAGATTTTTACAAAAGAGTTAATTGAAAAGAATAAAAGTAAATCGGCTTTATTAAAAATTTTAGATGATTTCATTGAGTTGAACTCAGCAATGCAGTTTCATAAGAAATTAAATAATGAAACGGATTTTATACTTCAATTTATGGATAAGAAGAGAACATTCACAACCAAAGATTTAAGAGAAATGGAGGAGTATATGTCCCTAATTGAATTATCTATTTCAAATCATCTTGCATTTTTGGATATTGAGGAATTAAATTTCAAAATAAAACAGGAAAAGGAGTACTTAGAAGCAGAGATAGGAACAAACTATAATTTTGGTGAACTTATAGGTTCTTCATCAAAAATGAAAGAAATATATAGACAAATAAGTCTGGCAGCGCCAACTGAGGCTACTGTATTGATTACAGGTGAAACTGGTACTGGAAAAGAGTTAGTTGCTAGAGCCATACATAACATATCAAAACGAAAAAGTAATTCGATGATAAAGATTAATTGCGCGGCATTGCCGGCAAACCTAATCGAAAGCGAACTATTTGGCCATGAAAAAGGTTCATTTACAGGGGCAACGCAACGAAGAATAGGTAAGTTTGAGTTAGCAGATAAAGGCACTATTTTTTTAGATGAAATTGGAGAAATGCCACTTGAAATTCAAGTAAAGCTTTTGAGGGTTTTACAAGAAAAAGAATTTGAGCGGGTTGGTGGAAACTTGACCATTAAGACAGATGTAAGAGTAATAGCTGCCACAAATAGAAACTTGATGAAAGAGGTTTCAAATAAGAATTTTAGAGAAGATTTGTATTATAGACTTGATGTATTCCCAATTGTAATTCCACCACTTCGAGAACGCAAAGAAGATATCCCTGAACTCGCCTTGCACTTTTTACAAAAGAAAGGACATCGTTTAGGGAAAAGAATAACATCCATTTCAGACCAAGCTTTAAGAGAATTGATGGGTTACGATTTCCCTGGTAATGTTAGGGAACTAGAACATGCTATTGAGCAAGCATTAATCACAAGCAAAGGCAATTACTTAAAGCTTAATTTAGAAAGTCGACGAAAAAAGCGGGCAATTGCAAATGACACTGTTGCCAATGGTCCCGTTTCATTGAAAACCTATGAGCAAGGAGAAATAGACCTTATAATGACAACTTTAAAGTTCACAGGTGGAAAAGTGAGAGGTACTGGAGGAGCCGCTGAGATATTAGACGTTCATCCAAATACGTTAGAAAGTAAAATGAGACGTATGGGTATAAAAAGAAAACACGTTCTTGAAATTATTGAGAATGATGAGTTTTAAATCGCAACAGCATAACGTCTGGATATCTCATCCCAATTAATGATTTCAAAAAAAGCATCAACATACGCAGCTCTATTATTTTGATATTTTAAATAATAGGCATGTTCCCAAATATCAAGACCTAATATTGGTGTTCCCTGCTTAGCAACAACATCCATTAGAGGATTGTCTTGATTGGGAGTACTGGATAGAAAGAGCTTTTTATTGGAGTTGACCGAAAGCCATATCCAACCTGAGCCAAAATGAGACACTGCCAAGCTTTTAAATTCTTCAATAAAATTCTCTTTGGAGCCAAATTCGTTTTGAAGATTTTCTAAAAGTATCTTAGTTGGTAAGTTAGAGCCATTTGGAGCAATATTCGTCCAATACAAGCTGTGGTTGTAAAATCCGCCTGAGTTATTCCTAACTGGTTCATCATACAGAGATATATTCTTTAGAATATCTTTGATTGATGTTTCAGCATCTACATTAAACTTCTTTAAAGCGAAATTCAATTTATCCGTATATCCTTGATGATGTTTACTGTGATGGATTCTCATTGTCTCTTCATCAATAAAGGGCTCTATATCACCATATTGATAGTTTAGTTCAGGTAGTACATACATAATTCTTATTTTAAATTACACTTCAACTGTAACGCTACATCTAGAGATTGTAATAAAATTATGCCAACTCTTATATTTTAAAATTATAACTGAAAATCAAAGGCTTACGGTATTTGGGATTTAAGTTGAAGAAAAAAATACTACGAGATATAGTATTTATGAAAAACTATTAGAAATTAATAACGCTATCTAAAGCATCATCAGCATCTTTGTGAATGAAATTTGCTTGGTAATTTAAAGTTGTTTTCAAGTCGCTGTGTCTATATAATTTTTGTAACATAAGAGGGTGTATTGCATCACCAGCTATGTTTCCAAAAGAATGACGGGCTATATGCATGGTAACTTTTTTATTAATTTTTGCTTTTAACGTAATCGACTTGAAATTATCATTGAATTTCTTAGTTGCTACTTTAATTTTATTGTAGATATCTTTAGGATTGTCGATTTCAGCCTTCTTCATTTCTGGAAAGATGAAATCATCTTCAGCGTTTTTATCCTGTTCGTATTGCTTAAGAATCGCAAGGGCTTTTTTAGGAATTTTTAACGATAGAAGCTTCGCATTTTTCCCCATCCTGTAATTGAACCTGCCATCAGCTATTTGTGACCATCTAGTAAATAGCACGTCAGATACTCGCATTCCTGCAAAGTAGAAACTGAAGAGCCACACATTAAGACTGTGCCTTTCTTGGATTGATAGATTTTGAATGGTTTCGAACTTACCAATTTCAGCTTTGGTCAATCCAATTTTTACGGTTTCAGGAAATTTAATTTTGAACCTACCATTTCCGAAGGGATATAGCTCTTTACTTGCAACTTTGTCTTTGATAGCACGATTATAAATGAGACGAATAAAAACCATTATATTCATTGCCGAAGTTTCGGTTAACGCTGATTTTCCCTTCAAGAAGACCTTAAGTTTACCAAGAAAACGTTCATCAATTTCTTGAAAAGTAAGTTCATTTGATTGATGAAACCTCTTTATAAAACTTAACCAAGCAGAATCTGTATACTTGCGATTGATTTATACACTATGTTTTATAGTAAAACAATTAATACTTGTGTTTTATCGAATATTTATGCATTTAATCGAAAATACGATGTCCTGAAAAATACTTTTTCATAAAAAATTAACAACTGTTTAATTTCTTTATATGTATAGACGATAAACCAATTAATGTGTAGGACTTATGGTAGAGACAGTATTATTGATAGATGATGATAAAGCGACCCGATATATTCATAAAACGATTATAGCTAAACATAATAAATTTAAGAATATTCTAACCTTTCCGGGTGGGAAGATTGCATTGCAATATCTCAGATCTATAAATGTAAACTTTATTCAAAAACCACAACTTATTTTATTGGACCTTAATATGCCATCCATGAATGGTTGGGAATTTCTTGAAGAATACAAGCTTCTAGATGACAATTTGATCCAACATACTAAACTTATTATTTTAACAAGTTCTATTGATCCTAGTGATATTGAAAGGTCAAAGAATATAAGAGGAGTAAATGGTTATATTAACAAACCTCTTACACAACAAAAATTAGACACGATTTTGGAAACCTATTTTTATTTTTTAACTAAAAAACACAATAATTTAGCCCTTAAAAGTTTATGGAACAATAATTAGAACATGAATAACGATTGATTTAAGTACTTATTTTGTTTATTATTTAGAAAGCCGGTAGTTGGCGATACCGGCTTTCGTTTTTATGGCTAATACCTTTTTAAAACCTTGTTAAATACTATTTTTACTTATATTTATGAATTTTTAAAAACAATAAGCATCAACAGGAGTTATAAAAAAATAGACTTAGGATCTAGTGCCGCGAGGTGTGAGAGTTCGAGTCTCTCCGCCCGCACCGAACTAAAAGCTTGATGTTACTTGGGAGAGACGAGAAGTTTATCCTGAGCTAAGTCGAAGGGAGTCTCTCCGCCCGCACAGTAAAAGAAAAGCCGAATCAATAGATTTGGCTTTTTTTGTTATAGTCTATTCAAGGTTAATGAGGCTAACTTCATTACACATTTTTCATACTATTTAGTGTATTTAAAGCATAATTGGAATCAAGGTTTGTGTCCAGATCTAACGAAGATTCTCTTCCTAGCGTGTAATAAATATAATCTACTTTGGGCCTTGCATAGCTTAAAATAAGATCTGCGCACAAGTTATATGCACCTTTCGTCTTTCCATGGGTATCATTGAGTGTACTATAGCTTGTTGCTGCAAAGCCAGAACAATCTATGACTTGATCCAAGTGATTTATATAACTCTTCCCTACTAATACCTGGCAACCCGCAGACCAATTTGACCCACCAATACCCGACCAATGAATGTTGATCACACTATTAGGTTTAGCATCTATACCTCTTGAAAGGTCGGCTTCGGTAAGTGCATTATCGTCATCCCAATCCCGAAAAACAAGAACCCCGTTCTGATAAGGTCTAAGCGCTCTATATATTTTTGCCTCAGAAGATATTTTGTGCCACCCAAAACGATATTTATGCTGTCCCTCTACCAAGAATGCTTCATTTCTTCGGTCCCCAGCCATGGTTTGGCTAGGATCTGTTGATCCCCAAAATTTAAAAACCATGCCATTGATTAGTAATACAAAAATATCATCATTATCCCTTTTGTTCTGTGATCGATCCTGTGCTCTTCGAATACCAATAAGATGAATTTCATTAGGACTAAAATCCCAATCGTTTACTTTTATGGTATCTGTAGCTTTGCCAAAATGGTTTATCTGGGATAGTATTGCATTATCGTTTTGTTGATAATGTGTTTTAGCTTTACTGAGCAGATTCATCCATTTTTTATATTCTTCGGAAGCGTTAGCTGTTGAAGCTTTCCCCCAATCAGATACCTTCCCAGAGGTTTTCCAACGATCAATATGTTGCTTGGTGACACGACCAATGATCCCATCAGGTACCATACTAGCCACACCTTCTACAGTTCTCACATATTCCTGAAACAAACGAGCTGATGCCTGAGTGACATAGTCAAAAATACCATCAATTACTCCCCGTGGCATAAAACCTGCTTTAAATAAAAATTGTTGCAGCTCTGTAACCTCTGCACCAGGAACTTCACGAAACCTACGCCATTTACTTCGATCATCATCCCGAAAAGATTTTGTGCCTTTCAAGATTCCCAAAAAATGGTAAGGAGCCAGAAATTTTCTAGTATCAATAGGCTTCTTTCCTGTATCACAGCTACCTAAAAAAATAGTACTCATAGTATCATATCATTTAAATTATAAAATTTTCCTTAGGGGTAGATAGTGTTGTCGAATTTATAGTAATAAGGCTTGGACTATTAAATTTCAAACATCAATAAAACGCTTGTTTTAAATAGCATATATCCTACATATAAAACTTGTAAAATGACCAAAAAAAGGGTACTCTTCTTGTTATGACGCCGAGGAGAGTTGTAAAAAGATATTTTACGACACGAGATAATAACTCATATCATAAAGTTAATAAATTTTAGTCGTAAAACACTGAAAAACATTAATTTATTAAAACAGAGACAAGAATAATCAAGCCATCAAACAACTTTTTTTATAATTTCGTTATTTAAATAATTAAACTTTCGTTGTATCTTTACATATATAACGAAATTATTCTATGATATCTGTACAGGAAGCTCTTCAATTGACTAATACATATACAAAATGTACCCAGAAAATCATTAACATCCCTTTATCAGAATCCCTAGGCAATGTATTGGCAAAGGATATTGCATCCCCAATCAATATGCCTCCTTTTAGACAATCGGCAATGGATGGATACGCTTTAGGTTCTATAGAAGAAAAAAACTATTCACTTATAGGCGAAGTAAAAGCTGGAGATGCAAAAGATCCTATACTGAAAAAGGGGGAGGCTATTAGAATTTTTACCGGTGCACCCGTTCCTTCAGAAGCAAAAGCTGTGATAATACAGGAAAAAGTACAGATCCTTAATGAGCAAATAATTTTGGAAGAATTTCCTTTACTAAATTCCAATATTCGACCCAAAGGAGAACAAATAAAAAAAGATGCAATTGCACTTTCTAAAGGAACTGTAATTACTCCGGCAGGAATTGGTTATTTGGCAACACTAGGTATTACTAATGTAGACGTTTACCAAAAACCTTCAATTGCTATTGTTGCAACCGGAAATGAATTAGTGCCTCCTGGCCAAGACTTAAAATATGGACAAATTTATGAGAGTAATTCGGTTACACTTCTTGGGGCACTTGCTAAATCTGGGTTTACAAATGTAGAATGTCATAAAGTTGAAGATGAATACAATGCAACCGTTTCTATTCTGAAGAAAGTAATTGATGAATATGATATCGTTTTAATTTCTGGTGGAATATCTGTTGGCGACTACGATTTTGTGGGTAAAGCTCTTAATGCTCTTAATGTTGAAGAGGTTTTTTATAAAGTGAAGCAAAAACCAGGAAAACCTCTCTATTTTGCCAAAAAGGAGGACAAAACCATCTTTGCACTACCTGGTAATCCTGCCTCTGCTTTAAGTTGTTTCTATATCTATGTACTTCCAACGCTTCTAAAAATTTCTGGGAATCCCAACTATAATTTAAGGCGAAGTACCTCAATTTCCAACTCGGTATATGCAAAAAAAGGACAAAGGGCAGAATTTTTAAAAGCATTTGTGCAAGATGAAAAAGTTACCATCCTAGATGGTCAGGCTTCTTCAATGCTACGTTCTTTTGCACTAGCAAATGCAATGGTATATCTTCCTGAAGAAGTATCAGAAGTTAAGGTTGGAGATAGTCTACAGCTTATCAATTTGCCATAAACATTTCAAAAAATGATTATTATCATCAAAAAAACAAATCACAAAATCTTTATTTGCTAAAATTTAGATAAAGAAAAACATCACCCGAAAAATTCGTTGTATCTTTAAAAACCAAACGCTTTAGTATGGATTACAAAATAAAAAGTAGAATCTGGATAGAATCAGAACATGGGGTTTTTCTGGGTGAAGGAAGAGTTCGTTTATTAAAGGCTATTGCGCAAACGGGTTCTTTGAGTAAAGCTGCAAGTGCTTTAGCAATGTCCTATAAAAAAGCATGGAATCTTCTTGATAGCATGAACAAAACTGCACAGGAACCTTTAGTGATTACATCCACAGGTGGAAAAGGCGGCGGAGGTGCAAATCTCACCGTTTACGGTGAAAAAGTAATCACAACATTTGATACTATTAATCAAAAATGTTGGGAATTTTTGGACAACGAATTAAAACAAATTTCCTTATAAAACTATTGGTTTTTTTAAAATGAATAAGGGAGAAAACATAACCGGAATTATACTTGCAGGAGGTAAAAGCTCTAGAATGGGAAGCGAAAAAGGTTTAATCATTTTTGATAGTAAGCCTTTTATACAACACATAATTGATGCTATACAACCTCTGGTTAAAGAAATTATCATCGTAAGTAGTAATTCTGATTATGATACATTCAATATAAAAAGAGTTCAGGATATTATACCAGATTCTGGCCCAATAGCAGGATTGCACTCTGGATTAATGCACTCAAAAACGACAGATAATCTGGTGATAAGTTGTGATGTACCATTGGTTACCGCTTCATTTCTAAAAAAACTATTACAATATCAAGAAGAAGAAGATCATGATATCATTCAGTTTGAGGCCAAAGGAAAAACAATGCCCCTTATCGCATTATATAAAAAAAGATGTGCAAAAAAATGCTTTGAATTACTTACAAACGGAGAAAAACGCTTATGTATACTAGTTTCGGCATTAAACACAAAAACAATTCCTGTTTTAGAAAAAGAACATACTTTGGTAACAAACATAAATACAATTGAGGATCTAAAAACAATAACAAATGCAATTGACAATTAAATATTTTGGTATGCTCGCAGAAGCTACAGCAATTGCAGAAGAACAATTGGACACCAATAGTTGTTCTGTGTCTGAATTGGTTGAAAAATTAAAAAATCAACATCCCAAGTTAACGGATAAAGATTTTAAAATCGCAGTCGATCAGCAATTAGTCGATTATAATCATATTATTAATACCGAATCTGAAGTTGCATTACTACCACCGTTTGCTGGTGGGTGATCAAAATATTAACGAATTATATGAGTACTAATAATCGATATCATAGACAAATTATTCTTCCGGAAATAGGAACATCGGGGCAGGATAAGCTTAATGCATCTAAAGTTTTAGTCATTGGTTCAGGTGGATTGGGATGCCCTGTTCTACAATATCTTACCGCTGCGGGTATTGGTACGATAGGTATCATTGATTTTGATACTGTAGAAGCTTCTAATTTGCATCGACAGGTGTTGTATGGTGAAAGCTCTTTAGGAAAAAATAAAGCCTTGGCCGCTAAAATTAGGCTCACTGACCTGAACCCAGCAATAACTATACATGCATATCCAGAAAAATTAACAACAAAAAACGCATTGCCACTATTTTCTGAGTACGATATTATTGTTGATGGAACAGATAATTTCTCTACAAGATACTTGATTAATGATGCCAGTGTTATAACAGGTAAGCCTTTGGTATACGGAGCTATTTTTAAGTTTGAAGGGCAAGTGTCAGTTTTTAATTATCAAAACGGCCCTTCGTATAGATGTTTGTTCCCAGAGCCACCAAAAGCAGGAAGCATTCCTTCTTGTGCCGAAATTGGCGTTTTAGGTGTGTTACCGGGTCTTATAGGGAGTATGCAAGCCAATGAAGTCTTAAAAATTATTTTAGATCTTGGCAATGTGCTTAATGGAAACTTATTGATGTACGATAGCTTAACAACGCAATCTTCAACTTTTTCTATTAGACGTACAGCATCTGAAATTTCAAAAGTACTAGATTCTGCAAAAGATTTTGAAACCATCGATTATGATCTTTTTTGTGGAATTAGCAATGTTATAACTATTAAAGCAGAGGAAGCTTTTCTAAAGAAAAATACGCAATTTATCGATGTTCGTGAGCTTCATGAACAACCAAAAATTGAAAGTTTACATCCTATTTGTATTCCCTTGGGTAAGCTTCAAGAAAGGCTAAATATCATTAATAAGAAAAAAGAAACGATTGTATTTTGTCAATCGGGTATTCGAAGTAAAAAAGCGGTAGAAATTCTCCTGCAATATGGGTATGAAAATGTATCCCATGTAAAAGGAGGTGCAGTTGCACTATTTGATTATCAAACCTCAAAAGTATTATCAAAATAAAATATGGAAAAGAAGAAACCAAAAAACGTATTTAGGCAAGGTGCTATCTCATCAGAATTCATAGGTAATTCCATTGCAAAACACCAAACAAAAACCAGTATTGGGGCACATAATATTTTTCTAGGACAAGTGCGCGCTGATGAAGTTGATGGCAAAATTATTACCGCTATAGATTATACTGCTTATGAAGAAATGGCAAATCAAAAATTCTATGAAATAAGAGAAGCTACATTCGAGAAATATGATCTCACATGTATGCACATTTATCATAGCTTAGGAAAAGTAAATGCCGGAGAGATTTGCCTGTTCGTCTTTGTATCTTCTCCTAGAAGAAAAGTGGTTTTTGAAGCCCTTGAGTATGTTGTAGAAGCTATCAAAGCTGATGCACCTGTTTTTGGAAAAGAAATCTTTGAAGACCAAACCCATAAATGGAAACAAAACACTTAAGAAATTAGTAATTCATGTCACACTAGCTTGTCGAAGTGAAATTGAAATTTAGATTATTTAATATGGTAGATATCACGCATAAAACAAATACATTAAGAATTGCCAAAGCGCAAGCAATAGTAAAGGTTAGTAAATCCGAAACTATTGAAGCTATAAAAAAAGGTATAGTTCCTAAGGGCGATGTATTTGCAATGAGTAAAGCTGCTGGGTTGCTTGGAGTAAAGAAAACACCCGATTTATTACCCGATTGCCACCCCCTACCAATTGAATATACTGGGATTGATTATACTATTGAAGGGCTGGAAATTACTGTTTTAGTAACTGTAAAAACCATCTATAAAACCGGTGTAGAGGTAGAAGCAATGCACGGAGCAAGTGTAGTTGCTCTAAACATGTATGATATGTTAAAACCTATTGATAAGGGTGTAGAGATCCATCATATTAAGTTATTAGAGAAAAAAGGGGGTAAATCAGATTATAAGGATAAATTTAGAAGAGACTTACAAGCTGCAGTTATTGTATGTTCAGATACTATTTCTGAAGGGAAAAAAGAAGATAAAGCGGGTAAAGCGATCATAGCAAAATTAGAAACTTGCGAAGTAGGAATCCTTGATTACACTATCATCCCGGATGAAATTGAAGTCATACAGGAAAAAGCAAAACAGTATCAAGAGCAAGGTGTCGACCTTATCATTTATACCGGAGGTACAGGATTATCTAAGCGCGATGTGACCCCAGATGCCTTGAAACCATTATTGGACAGAACAATTCCCGGTATCGAGGAGGCTATTCGTAAATATGGTCAGGATCGTATGCCATATGCTATGCTTTCAAGAAGTATAGCAGGTACTATTAAAAATACACTGGTATTAGCACTTCCCGGATCTACTAATGGTGCGAAAGAATCTATGGAAGCTATTTTCCCAGAGGTATTGCATGTGTTTAGAATTTTAAAAGGAGCGAGGCATGACTAAATCCAACATACTTACAGATACATTTGGTAGAAAACATAACTATCTTCGTATCTCCCTTACCGAACGATGTAACCTGCGTTGTACATATTGTATGCCGGCAGATGGTATTCAATTATCTCCAAAGGCTCATATCATGACCTACGAAGAAATTTTTACCATTGCCAAGCAATTTGTTGATCATGGTGTTACAAAAATACGCTTAACAGGCGGAGAGCCTTTGGTACGTAAAGATGCTGCTCAAATTATAGAAAAACTTGCCTCATTACCAGTACAGCTAACATTAACTACAAATGGCGTTATCGTAGATAAATTTATAGAGCTTTTTAAAAAGTCTGGTATTAAAACACTTAATGTAAGTTTGGACTCTTTGGATAGTCAAAAAAACCAAAAAATCACCCGCAGACAGTATTTCGAAAAGGTATATAACAATATTATCTTACTAGTTCAAGAAGGCTTTAAAGTGAAAGTAAATTGTGTTTTGATGAAAGGTTTTAACGATAATGAAATTATTGACTTTATAAATTTAAGCAAAGATTTACCTCTTCATGTTCGTTTTATAGAGTTTATGCCTTTTGATGGAAATCAATGGAAAATGGATAAACTCGTTTCTTTAAAAGAAATTCTTTCAGAGGTACATTCAAATTTCAAGAAAGAAGACATCATAAAACTTGAAGATGCTCCTAGTGATACTACCAAAAGCTATCAAATAAAAAATTACCAAGGTACATTTGCTATTATTAGTTCTGTAACCAATCCTTTTTGTGATGGATGTAACAGAGTACGTCTTACTGCTAATGGACAAATAAAAAACTGCCTGTTTTCTTCAACAGAATCTGATCTGTTAACTCCACTTAGAGAAGGGAAATCTATTGCTCCTATTATTGAAAAAGCTGTTAAGGGTAAGTTTAAAATACGAAGTGGTATGGATACCCTGGATAAATTTAAACGAATAGACGGGCATAATAACCGAAGTATGATTACAATTGGTGGATAGCTGAAGGAACTCCTTTCTACTTCACCATACAAACAGAGTTTATATTTCCTTTACCATCGTACTCTTTCACAGGGTTACCAGGATCTAGTATCCATTCGTCATCTACAATAAACTTATAATGATGCTTTCCTCCAGAAAGCATCAGCGTATTTACCCATCCAGTCTGGGTTCGTCTCATTTGGTATTCACTTTCTGACCAATCGTTAAATGACCCGGCCAAAATAACCTTTTTTGCCCCTAAAAAGCCATCTAGTATAAAGTTTATTCGTCCTTTTACATCAATTATAGAGTTAAAACCATTAAACTCATTGAGCGTCTTTCGGGGATTAGTAGGATCTTCTATCCAATTACCATCTACAATGAACTTATATTGATACTCTCCTGGTCTAATTTTTAATGTTAAAGCCCAACCGTTTTTAGTCTTGGTCATACTGAAAATCTCTCTATTCCACTTATTAAAACTGCCACTTAACACTACATTTTGTGCAGTATCATAACCATTAAGTGTAAACGTAATATTTCCATTTTTATCTGGATAAGCCATATACATCTTTAGATTATACGATTGTAATGCATGGCCATTTTCAAAGGCTCTTACAGCATTTTTATCTCTTCGGGAAGGTTCTGCCCAATATTCATTATTAATAACAAACTTAAACTCCCAAGTAAACTCATCAATAAAATCACTTAGTTTCTTTCTAAGCTCATATATATTCTCATCTATCTTGATCATGCTCCATTTGTCCTTCGTCCAATTATTAAATTCACCAGAAACAACAACATTTTTTATATCTAGATCTTCAACATCAATCCTTTTACTAGCTATAGTAGCCTCTTGATAATCTCTTTTATCAAAAACAAAAACCAACATATCCCCTTCTATCTTATACCCTTTAAAAGGTTTGGTTTGCGCATGAGAATAGCAGCTCACAAAAGCAAGAATTAAAAAGATTATATTTTGTGCTATTTTTTTCCTCAATGTCTTAGTATAGGATACTTTACAAAGTAAAGCTTTTCCTTTTGATAATTAATAATTGTTCTTTTCTGTTGAAAAAATTCAATACCTAAAACACCATCCAACTTGGTCCCAAAGGCTTCATTCATTCTATTCAAATTAGTAAGAATTGTATTCATCGGGCCAAAATAAATGGTTTTGTTTAATCTTACACGAAACAATTTTCCTGCCATAACCTCGATGGTATTATTACTGGCTCCCGTTAAGATCAATCTTTTCTTCGGATAGAAATATTTAAGCCCTTTTTTTCCTACTTTTTTACTAATCTGATTAAACTCTGCAGCACTATCCAATCCAAAAGTCACCTCTTTATCACCAATAAATCCGTTCAGTACGATAGTATGTTTTACTAATTTGAAATCAATACTATCACTTATCTTTTCTGCATATACGTTTTCGTCTAGCTTATTTCCATAATTGTCTACTTTGGTTAAAGTAATTTGATTAAGATGCATATCAATAAATACTTCATAATCTTTTAAAATACTATACCCAATTATTCCTAACAAACGTATTTTTTTGGACTTCTCAATATGAGATAAATCAATAATATCAGAAGTTTTGTTCTTTAAGTTAAAGTTTTCAAGCACAATCTCTTTTACCTGCTGCTCAAAAGCGTCATCAACCACTTCAATAACACCAGCTGTATATTTTTTTCTAGAAAGGTGTTGATATTTCATTGGAAAATGAACTTCGTTTAATATCATAGTTTCTGATCCGGTATCAATAATAAAATTTCCTTTTTTATCAAGAAGTTCTGCTTCTACCACAATTAAACGATCCACAACCTTAAATGGAATTCGTGCCGTATATTCATTAAGGATTTCTGCTTTGGAAAAAATTACCGGATCTTCATTAGAGAAAAAAGAAGGAATATTACCCTTTGCCAGAATGCTTATACTACAAGCAAAATAAAAAGCAATATTCAATAGAATCTTTCTCATATTGAATAAGACCTTTCCCTGTTCGCATCGTTACACTTTTATTGCGTTTTACAGTTAGTTTTAGTATAAAATTAAGAAAAACCGCCTTCATGTCTATTATGACGAATATCATAGTTCTTTTACAGCTCCTCTGTTAATTTTAGAATATAAAAAATAATCAAAATGAAAAATATCCTGCTCCCAACCGATTTTTCTGATAACGCCTTAAATGCTATACATTATGCTATGAAGTTTTTTAAAAACGAGCTTTGTACTTTTCATCTTCTTAATGTGCAAAAGGCTTCTAATTACACCACAGATGATCTTATGGTTGCCCCTGCAAATACAACAATTCACCAATCAGTGATTAGTGAAGCAAAAAAGAAGCTTAATATCATTATTGAAGAGTTAAAATTAACATATCCAGATCAGAACTACACCTATCATGCTATCACAGATTATGATGTTTTTACTGATGCCATTAGACAAGTTGTTAAATCCAAAAACATAGACTTAATTGTCATGGGAACAAACGGTGCTACAGGTGCTTCAGAGGTTGTATTTGGAAGTAATACGCTTAATGTAATTCGAAAAATCGATTGCCCAATACTCGCAATCCCACAAGGATATATTTTTAACAGTCCAAAAATTGTATTGTTTGCAATTGATTACAGAGACCACTTCATAACAGAAGGTATAGACCCTCTAATGGATACTATAACCAAACACAAATCTTCGTTGCGTATACTTAAAATTAAAGAAGATGATACAGTAACAGTAGCTGAATTTGATGACAAAAAACACATGAAAGAATTCTTTAAAGATATCAATCATACCTTTCATACTATAATTAATGTTCCTACTGCTTTAGCAATTAATAGTTTTGTGCAAATCATGAATGTAGACATGACGGCTATGTTTATCAAAAGAGAGACTTTTATGGAACGTTTTTTTAAGGGATCCGAGACTTCAAAAATTAGTTATGGAACTAGAGTTCCTCTATTGATTATGCATAGTTAATGTGATTCTAAACCTTCGACCCAAATGATATTTACTTTTTTTCTTATCGTATATATCCTGATCGGGATTTTTATTGTCATCAGACTACTTTTAAACGGAATGCGTCCAACCAAAACCTTAGCATGGCTCTTGGTGATTTTTACTATCCCGGTAGGCGGGATGTTTTTATACTTGATGTTGGGTAGAAATAGAAGAAAAAATAAACTGTTTCGATTAAAAAAAACGGCTAAAACTTCGGCTTATTTAGAAAAAGCACGAGAACATCATTCGCCAATTACCATTCACGAGTATAAAGAACATCAAAAATTGATTTCATTAATTACTCAAAACTCATATTTTGCTCCATGCTCTGGAAACAGTCTCAAACTTCTTAAAAATGGTGAAGCAACGTTTCAAGCCATTTTTGAAGCTTTGAAAAATGCTAAGCATTCTATACATCTAGAATATTATATTTTTGAAGAAGGAGAATTAACCACAAACCTCTTCGAACTCTTTCGCGACAAGATCCAACAAGGAATTAAAATTCGTATCATCTATGATGGTATTGGCAGTTTATCTCTCAGTAAAAAACACATTAGAAAACTTCAAAATATTGGGGTTGAAATTCACCGGTTTCTTCCTATACGTTTTGGCAAATTCTTGACTTCGATAAACTATCGTAATCATCGAAAAATTATTGTGATTGACAATGAAATTGCATTTACAGGAGGTATAAATGTATCTGACAAATACGTGAAAGGAGATGCAGATTTGGGTATTTGGCATGACATACATTTACAGCTAACAGGACCCATAGTACATAGCTTGCAAACTGTTTTTGCTTTGGACTGGTATTTTATAACCAATAACGATGAAATTCTGGATCCTACATATTTTTCTATTTTAAAAAAAACCGGGGCATCTACTGCACAAATAGTTCATAGTGGACCTGACGCTGATTTTTCTGCTGCCCAGCAATTATTTTTTTCTATGATCAATGAGGCAAAGGACTATGTATATATAACTAATCCATATATTATTCCTGGTGAAAGCATATTAGATGCGCTTAAGGTAGCCGCTTTAAGCGGAGTTGATGTGAGACTTATGCTGTCTGAAAACTCTGATGGTAAAATTGTACGATGGTGCGTGCGCTCCTATTTTGAGCGTCTACTGCAAGCCGGAGTAAAAATTTACTTATTCCCAGAGGGATTTTTGCATAGCAAAACCATTGTTTCAGACGACACTGTTTCATCTGTTGGAACGGCTAATCTAGATATCAGAAGCTTTGAACAAAACTATGAAGTGAATGCAGTGATATATGATGATCTATTTGCAATAACACTAAAAAACGATTTTTTAAATGATTGTGATAAAAGTATTCAATTAAACTATAATACTTTTGTAAAAAGACCATGGACAGATAAACTAAAAGAAGGTGTCGCTAAAATCTTTAGTCCGGTTTTATAATATTTTTAGTAGATGGAAAAGCCAAAAAATATAGGGTTAGTCTTATCAGGAGGCGGTTTTAAAGGTGTCGCGCACATTGGGGCAATCCAAGCTTTTGAAGAAGCGGGTATACAACCAAAATATGTTGCGGGAACAAGTGCCGGAGCCATAGTAGGTGCCTTGTATGCAGGTGGCTACACTCCCGATGAAATTAAGAGTTTCTTCAAAAAAACTTCCCTATTCAAGTTTAATCGATTTACACGAAAGAAAGCTGGTTTTTTAGATTCTGAAAAATTTCATGAGGATTTAATCCCTTTTTTTCCAGATAATTCATTTGAAACATTGCAGAAAAAACTTTTTGTAACTGCAACTAATCTTGTAGAGGGAACGACAAAAATATTCAGCAAAGGACAGTTAATAAAGCCTTTGTTAGCGTCTGCAGCATTTCCTGGAGTATTTACACCAATACTGATAAATGAAGAATTGTACGCTGATGGTGGTATTTTGGATAACTTTCCTGTAGAAGCTTTACCAAAAAAATGCGATCTGATTATTGGAATTGATGTTACTCCCATCAAAAAGCCTAAAATTACAGATTTTAAACATTCATATAATGTAATGCAACGTGCATATTATCTTAGAGCAGTACCAAACTCGACAGCTAAATTTGCCTATTGTGATATCATTGTTCAACCCAAAAAACTTATTAATCACGGCCTCTTTAGCAGTAGTGGTCTTGATAAGGTATATGAATTAGGATATCAAGAAGCCAAGAATCAAATCGCACAATTTCTAAAAAAACAAGAAAATGATTCAAGAGATAAAAAATAACTATAAGAATCTTTTTGAGGATGAACTCTTAGAAGAAATTAATCAAGTAGGAACTTTTAAGGAAGTTCCTGAAGGTTTTGAACTAATCAAACCAGGAAGTTATATAAAATCAATGCCTTTAATCATTAGTGGTGCCATAAAAATACTACGTGAAGATAATGATGGTGATGAGTTGCTTTTATATTTTTTAGAGAGAGGCGATACCTGTGCCATGACATTATCATGCTGTCTGGGGCATCATAAAAGTGAGATCAAAGCAATCGCAGAAACCGATGCCAAGCTCATCATGGTACCCATTGAAAAAATGGAAGAATGGACCACAAAATATAAATCCTGGAGAAATTTTGTGTTCGATAGTTATCACAAACGATTAATTGAAGCCATAGAAACCATTGATAGTATTGCGTTTCTTAAAATGGATGATCGACTACTCAAATACCTGAAAGATAAAACCAAGGTCAATCAGGATAATATTATCAATAATACACACCAGGAAATAGCATATGATCTTCACACTTCTAGAGTTGTAATCTCCAGGTTATTGAAAAAACTAGAACAAGAAGGAAACGTTAAGCTAAATAGAAACAATATTGAGGTCATACATATTTAGTGTTATGTAACAAATGTTACTGCATCCCCTTTTCCCTAAAGTTATTTTTGGCAAAAAGTAATTAATGGAAATAACAGAAATTCTAGGATACTCGGGAGCACTATTTATAGGGGTTGTATTGGGTTTAATTGGCGGTGGTGGTTCAATACTTACTGTTCCCGTATTTGTTTATCTTATGCATATCAATCCTATTACTGCAACCGCATATTCATTATTTGTGGTAGGAATTTCGGCACTCATAGGAACAATTAATAATTTAAGAAAGGGATTAGTAGATCTCCGTACTGCATTCGTTTTTGCGATACCTGCGTTTATTGCTGTGTATGCAACCAGAAAATACCTTGTTCCTGCAATTCCAGATACCCTTTTTAGTATTCAGGAATTCATGATTACCAAAAACATTGGGATTATGATCTTTTTTGCAATCATAATGCTCCTGGCATCAATTTCAATGATAAAAAATAATAAAAAAGATGTTGAACCTGAAACTAAAGTCGTTTACAATTATCCTTTGATCTTACTAGAAGGTTTTATTGTTGGTGTTTTAACAGGAATCGTTGGTGCTGGTGGTGGGTTTTTGATCATTCCAGCTTTGGTTTTAATGGCAAAACTGCCTATGAAAAAAGCAGTAGCTACTTCACTATTAATTATCGCCATTAAATCTCTAATTGGATTTATTGGTGATGTAGAAAATCTGGATATTGAATGGAACTTCTTATTGATATTTAGTGTCATTTCTGTGATTGGAATTTTTATAGGGATGTATTTATCAAACTATATCGAAGGTAAAAAACTAGAAAAAGGGTTTGGGTGGTTCGTTTTAGCAATGGGTATTTATATAATAATAAAAGAACTAACCTAAGATTAAAGCTTTGTAACAATTGTTACTGTATTGAAATAATAATTGCCGTATTTTTGACGAATAATTAATACATGGGTAGCATTTCTTACTAAAATTAAAAAATGCTTAAAGAATAGAACAAATGAAAATAGAACAAATATATACTGGATGTCTGGCACAAGGTGCATATTATATAGAAAGTAATGGCGAAGTTGCAATTATTGATCCTTTAAGAGAAGTAAAACCTTATATAGAAAAAGCCGAAGATGATCATGCTAAGATCAAATACATTTTTGAAACACATTTTCATGCTGATTTTGTAAGTGGTCATATTACTTTGGCAAAAGAAACTGGGGCAGATATCATTTTTGGCCCACAAGCAAATCCTTCTTTTGAAGCTGTTATAGCAACAGATGGTCAAGAATTTAAATTAGGAGACATAACCATCATTGCCTTACACACCCCTGGTCATACTATGGAAAGTACAACATATCTTCTTAGAGATAAAGATGGAAAAGATCATGCAATCTTTAGTGGTGATACCTTATTCTTGGGAGATGTTGGACGTCCCGATCTTGCACAGAAGGCAGCGCATATGACACAAGAACAACTTGCTGAGACACTGTATGACAGTCTTCGCAATAAAATCATGCCTCTTGCCGATGAAGTGATTGTATATCCCGCACATGGAGCAGGCTCTGCCTGTGGTAAAAACATGATGAAGGAAACCGTAGATACCTTGGGTAACCAAAAGAAAATGAATTATGCCCTTCGTGCAGATATGACCAAAGAAGAGTTTGTAAAAGAAGTTACTGATGGGTTATTACCTCCACCTTTATATTTTCCTCTTAATGTGAAAATGAATAAAGAAGGGTATGCTGATATAGATGAAATTCTTGAGCGCGGTACAAAATCATTATCGCCAGAAGATTTTGAAGCAATAGCAAATGAAACAGGGGCTGTTGTATTAGACGTAAGGCACCAGAATGAATTTGTAAAAGGACATATCCCCAGATCTATATTTATAGGGATTGGTGGAGATTTTGCACCCTGGGTAGGAACCCTGATTGCAGATGTACAACAACCAATTCTATTAGTAGCACCAGAAGAACGTGTTGAGGAAACTATTACTAGATTATCTCGAGTAGGGTTTGATAATACATTGGGATATTTAGAAGGCGGATTCGAATCTTGGAAAAATGCAAGTAAGGACTATGATACTATAACATCTATACCAGCTTTAGAGTTTAAAAATACTCTAGAAAAAGAAGAGGTTCCTGTTTTTGATGTACGTAAAGAAAGTGAATTTACGGCTGAACATCTTGACAAAGCGACCAATTCCCCGCTAAGTTTTATTAATGATTATCTATCAGATTTTCCTGAAGATGAAACCTTTTATGTGCATTGTGCAGGAGGGTACCGATCTGTAATCGCCGCATCTATTTTAAAGAATCGTGGTATTCACAACCTTATCGATATTGCCGGTGGTTTTAAGGATATTAAGGCAGTTGGCATAGAAACAACCGATTATGTATGTCCTTCTACTCTAAAGTAAGCATAACTAAAGATTGATGGAAGATTTTAATCGTAAAAAACATTGGGAAAACGTATACAAAACTAAAGAACTCAAAGACGTTAGTTGGTATCAGAAAGCACCTAAAATATCTTTGGATTTTATAGCATATTTTAAAGTCCCTAAAACTGCGAAAATAATTGATATCGGTGGGGGCGATAGTTTTTTGGCAGACCATTTACTTGCTTTAGGGTATGAAGATATTACTATACTTGATGTTTCTGAAACGGCTTTAAACAAAGCCAAAGAAAGGTTAGGCAGTGATGCAAAAAGAATCAAATGGATTGTAGCAGATGTTTCCAATTTTAAGCCCACAGAAACGTATGATATCTGGCATGATCGTGCTACGTTTCACTTTTTGAACCAAAAACAAGAAATCAATAATTACGTAGACACAATACAACACAGTATAAATATAGGAGGAGCGCTGATCATTGGTACTTTTTCTGAAGATGGCCCCACAAAATGCAGCGGTATTGATATCACTCAGTATTCTGAAAAATCTATGAATGAAATCGTGAAAGAGCATTTTGAAAAGGTAAAATGTACGTATATTGATCATGAAACCCCATTTAATACCAATCAGAACTTTGTTTTCTGTGGATTTAAAAAAAATAGTTATGTAACATATGTTACTGACAACCCTATTAAAGTTTAATTACTTTACCTCAAAATAAAATACAAATGAATTGGATTTATGATCCCTGGCCCTGGTATATTTCTGGACCACTAATATCGCTAGTGATGTTTTTACTGTTAATGGTTGGAAAAAGATTTGGTATGTCATCTAACCTAAGAACAATGTGTACGATTTGTGGTGCAGGAAAAACATCAGACTTCTTCAGATTTGATTGGAAAGCCCAACGTTGGAACCTCATTGTAGTCCTTGGGGTAATCATTGGGGGATTTATTGCAACTAATTTTTTATCGACAGATACTGTGGTAGATTTAAACCCAACTGTAATTGCCGATCTACAATCCAAAGGTTTTGAAAGCGCAGGAAATGCATACATGCCAGACATGCTGTTTTCTAATGATGTATTTACTAATCCTAAAAACTTATTTCTACTAATAATTGGAGGTTTACTAGTAGGTTTTGGAGCAAGATATGCCGGTGGCTGTACCTCTGGACATGCAATATCTGGATTAAGCGATCTACAATTACCTTCACTTATTGCAGTGATTGGCTTTTTTATAGGTGGTCTTGTTATGATTCATTTTATTTTTCCTTTAATTTTTTAAACATATGCGCTCAATTATATATTTACTCATTGGTATTTTCTTCGGAATTGTTTTATTCAAATCTGAAGCAGCTTCGTGGTTTAGAATTTATGAAATGTTTCAGTTTGCATCTTTTCATATGTATGGAATTATTGGTTCTGCAGTTGGGCTAGGGGTTATTGTAATTCAACTCATCAAAAGATATAAAATGAAATCTTTTAATGGAGAACATATTACCATAATACCAAAGGATAGAAGTTTTAGCCGATATATGATTGGTGGAATCCTATTTGGATTAGGCTGGGCACTTGCAGGTGCTTGCCCAGGTCCTATGTTTGTTTTACTAGGATCAGGATACACCTCGATTATCATTGTAATTTTAGCCGCTATTCTTGGGACTTTTTTATATGGATTAGTAAAAGATAAATTACCGCACTAATTGCTCTTGCGTAAGTTCATTTTTACCTGTTTCTTGTTGTTGCCAACAGTTTATGTTATAAAACGTAGTTTCAGCAATATTAGTGAGCGCTTCTTTGGTTGCAAAAGCTTGATGTGGAGTAAGTAACACATTAGGGTGATCTATTAATCTTTGCAATAAATCATCTTGGGGTTTATTTTTAGAATAATTGTAGAAAAAGATTCCGTTCTCGTGCTCATATACATCCGTACCATATCCTGCAATTCTTTTTAATTCTATTGCTTGCACTATATCTTTTGTATTTACAACGGCTCCCCTAGCCACATTGATGAGTAATACGTCTCTTTTCATATATTGAATAACGTCTTTATTAATCATATGATGTGTTTGGGTATTGAGAGGTGTACTTAAGAAGATAATATCAGACCTTTTGCATAAATTTTCCAGATCTGTATAAGAAGCACCATAATCTTCAGTTAGTTTGCGGTCTTCATAGATATCATTAACTATTATCTTACAACCAAACCCTTGCATTATTCTAGCGATTACCTTCCCTATTCTACCAGTTCCAATAATGCCTACTGTTTTTTTATTGAGATCAAAGCCTACCAGATTACTCAAGGAGAAATTGTAACTAGTTACCTGTTGATTGGACAAAATTAGTTTACGATTTAATGCTAATAATAATGTTACTGCATGTTCTGCAATAGCATGAGGAGAATACCCTGCTGCATTAGCCACTTTAATTCCTATTTTTTTTGCTTTAACGAGATTTACATTATCGTATCCCGTAGAACGAAGTGTAATATAATTAATCCCAAAGTCTTTAAGCCTTTCTAAAACACTAGAGGATCCATCATCTGCAGTAGAAATAGAAATCACATCAAAACCTAATGCCTGCGCAGCCGTTTTTGCGGTAAGGCGCTCTGGTATATATTTGATTTGATGTACTTCCTTATTTGCTATCTCTAAAAAAGGAATCTCAAAATCTTTTGCACTATATATCAAGATCTTCATCCGTAAATTCTTCAATGATTAATAATTGTTGTCCTTTTAGTGCCCATATGACCACATTCACATAGTCATTTACTGCTTTCTTAGTATTCTCTGGCTCTGTGATGTCTATAGATCCTTTCCAAATTAATTCTCTTTCTTTATCAGGACAGATGCAGTATAGTGATGATTCTGCATGAAAAATTTGATATTCTTCATAATAGTCTTCATCATGATATATCTCTTGATTTTCATAATAATCTTCTTTAAAACTCTTAAATGTTTTATCTAGATTTCTATACGCCTTTACAACAGTTACTCTGTCTTCTACTCCTAATACTTTAGATAATAGTATCGCATCAAAACCTTTTTCTAAAAGTTGGGATTCTAATGCCATTAACTCATCTTCAGTTCTTGGTGAGGTTGTAAAAGACTCCTCAAAAAAATCTGCACTTTTTACAGCGTTGACCCCATTTTTTTTCAGTTCGGAAACTAACTTCTTTTCAAATATTTTACGATTATTCGCATCAGGTGTAATACCAATAACCAGAACTTTTTGAGCTTCAAATGTATCAATATCAGGATTTTTCCAATTCTCTACCAATTCGCTAGACGAGCATCCACTTAATACAATGATTGTGGTTATTAATAAATAGATAAATTGCTTATTCATGTTTTCTAGGTTTATTTTATGGTTTTATCTAATCTTTCTACCAAAACATTAGTGTAATGTATGGTCTTTTCTATAATGGATTCTCCTGAGATGACATCAACATCTTCCAAAGCTATATTACTGCTTCCTACTGTAGAAAGAATGATAAGTTTGTGCAATTGATCAGGATGGTTTTTAATAAAATTCTTCACATTACGAGGGGGGCTACCATACTCCCAAGAATTAATAATTACCAATGCATCCCACTTGTCTATATTTACGGTAAACAATGTATATACATCAATTACTTTAAAATAAATCGTATCCTTTTTATAGTGCCTAAGTAAGTTCTGAACCAATGAATCTTTGAATCTGCTTCCTTGAGATGCGATTAAAACATTAGTTTCTAAATTGGGGTCATTAACTTCAAAAGGGATTACTGTATCCATAGAATAAGTATACTCATACCACACCAAAAACCCTGCAAAAAACACTAAAACAGATACCATTATTATTATAAGAATACGTTTCATCAAAATTGGTTAATTCAACAAACGTTTCTGTTTACTTTGTTTCATTATAGTTTTGATCAACTCAAAGATTTTCCTTTTAATATCCTTGTAGTTATTGAGATAATCGCTTACTTCTATGAGTAATAACCTATGGTCCTCTTTATATTGTTTTTCCTCTGCAGGTTGATCTTCTCCATCGACTAAAATGGTAAGTGTATTACAGTGATTAATTATTCTTTTAAGTAGAGGATCAATATTTTTCCTCTTATTCGCTAAATCATTAACCACTTTTTTACTTCTATCAAAAATCTTCTTGGAGATAAGCTGTAGCGTATAATTCTCTATAAGTTCATCCAGAAAATGTTGTTCATCTTTTATAAACTTAAGCTCTGATAACCAATTTAAGGAAGCCTCGTGTAATTCTTCTGGGCTTCGCCACTCTATATATTTTACATTTGGTTTTTGTGTTTTCATAACTTTCATTTTTAATAAGAAAAGGCAGAAAATATACCCCCATATTTATTTCTGCCTTCGTTCTGGTTTAAGCTATATCAATCACTCTTTTTGGTGGTTCCTTGGCTTCTTCTCTTTTGAGGAGATTAAGTGTAAGAATTCCGTCTTTATAAGTAGCTTTAACCTTTTCGTTTTGGTCCACGCTTCCTGGTAGTTGTAGCTTTCGATCAAATTCACTATAGCTAAACTCTCTACGGGCATAATTTTCATCTTCTTCTACTTCTTCCTTGCTGTTCTTAGCGCAAATATGTAGAATATCATCCTCTATGGTTACTTCAATATCCTTTTTTGAGAAACCAGGAACGGCAAGTTCAATTTCAAAATCATTTTTATGTTCTTTGATATTCATTGCCGGGAGATTTCTATCTCTCACAAAAAAATCATCTGCAAAAAAATCATCTGTATCCAACCAATTGGATACACGATCATTAATCCATGGAAATCTGTTCTTGTTAAATTTAATTAGTGACATAATGGTAAGGTTTTTATTAGAGTTATTATTTACTATCTCTTGTAAATTTAGTTTTACAAAAGTCCATCTAAAATGACAATTATCAGTTCGTTGATAATTTAACTTTGTCTTTTATTCTTCTTTAGAATCCCGCCGGTATAGTTAAAAATTTCAGATTTCATCATCCTAAAATTTTTATAGAAATCATCAAATGTTATTTTCATCAACTCATGCTCCTGGTAATAAGAATGGTCTTCAGAAATAGGATCACATTCTAACATTCCTCCCAATTCATTTTCATGCTTTCTTATACTTTCATTAATACTTGACATTTGCTCTTCTACTTGTATAATCTTTTCTTTCAGTTCTTGTAACCGTTCAAAAAGATTAGGAGTAGTAGGTTCGAACACATAAGAGTTTAATAATTGATTGATAAAGTATATTTCTCCTTCTATAAACTGAAGGCTAGATTTCCAATCGAGCGTATCAAGATGAATCTCTTTAAGCTCTTTTTTTGATAAAGGTCTCTCTGCAGTTTTCATTTTTCTTGGTTTTAAAAGGCTGAATAGGAATTTAAATAAACCAAGGGGGCTAAAAAATGATAATTATCAGGTTTAACAGGTTTTAAGAAAGAAGTTCCTAAGTTGTTTCTGAGTAATACAAATCGTGCAAGAGCAAAAAATCAAACTAAAACTTCTACAGTTTCATAAAGCTTTGGGATATGAACTTTCCAGCTATAAGTATCTTGAATTTTTACTCGTAATGTGTCAGAAGCTGTTGGTTCACCATGAACCAAAAAGACTTTTTCGGGAATGTTTTTAATCCTATTCATCCAATCTAATAATTCTTGCTGATCTGCATGTGCAGACAGACTTTCTATTTGATGAATTTTTGCTTTGACCGGATAGTACTTGCCAAACAATTTAATTTCATGAGCTCCTTCTTGTAATAGTCTTCCTCGAGTTCCTTCAGCTTGAAAACCTACTAATACTATGGTCGTTGTGCTATAATCAATAAGTTGTTTTAAATATGTGAGGACTCTTCCGCCAGTAACCATGCCGCTACCTGCAATTACTATTTTGGGGTGTGGTTTATCGATTACCTCCCAAGTTTCTCGGTATGAGGTGACAATATTAATATGGTTGCAAATAGCATGATATTCATTCAGAGGCAACTTATGCCATCCTGAAAACCTTTCAAAAACAGATAATACATTATTACCCATAGGACTATCTACATAAATTGGAATATTTGGAATACGATTTTTTTGATAAAGTTTCCACAAAACATACATTAGAACCTGAAGTCTTTCTACTGCAAAAGAAGGAATAATTAATGTTCCTTTTTCATAGAGTGTATCTTTAATTATATCAATTAATCTTTCTTCTATATCTTCATCAGGGTGTAGTTTATTGCCATAAGTACTTTCAACGAAAAGGAAATCCGCCCATTTTGGTTTTTCTGGAGGACTAAGAAGTAAATCATTGTTTCTACCTAAATCTCCAGAAAACACGAAAACTTTATCATAGAGGCTTAATTCTATAAATGTAGATCCTATGATATGCCCATTATATCTAAATCTATATTGGATGTTCTGAGATAGTGAAATCCAAGTATCCTTTTCCCGGTTTTTAAAATAACGTATCGTCTTTTCTGCATCTTTTTCGGTATAAAAAGGTAAAGCAGGATCATGTTTTGAGTATCCTTCTTTATTTGCTCTTTCTGCCTCTTCTTCATGTATCTTTGCGCTATCTTTTAGGATGATTTCGGTTATTGCAAGAGTTGGTCCTGTTCCTATAATATCACCTGTAAACCCTTGTTTAACTAATCTAGGTAAATAGCCTGTATGATCCAAATGACCATGTGTGAGTAACACCACATCAATTGTGGAAACATCTATAGGTAAATCATTCCAGTTTAATTGACGTAGCTCTTTGACTCCCTGAAACATTCCACAATCAATCAGTATATTTTTCTGAGGGGTCTCTATAAAAAACTTGGATCCGGTAACGGTACCCGATGCACCTAGAAAATGAATTTTAATCGCTGGCATAGGAGATTATTTTAGACATCACATAACATTTTGATCTCATTTAGAATCTTTTGCTTTCGTTGCTCAGAAACTCCTAGATGGTCAAGATAAAATACATCATCTATTAGTTGCTTGCACAATACAACATCCCGGCTTAATAAAAATTGTTTTTCCCGGTTGGTCAATAAGGTAGAAACCGTAATTGGATATAATCCTAAACGGTCAATCCTGTCTTTAAGCCCATCGCCTATTGGGTGATCCCAGCTTAGTAAATACAAACCTACACACTCCCCATACTGAATTGCATCTTTGGTAAAACGGGTATTGGTTACTACCCAACCTTCATCAGGAGTCATGTCGCCGTTGTTTTGATCTTGATTAAGGGTAATTATGTCTTGATATCTGGAATGAATATATAGGGGAATTTTTACATTGCAATTACGACCTTGCTCACTATGAAATTTACATTCTATCACCATATATTGGCCATTTTTTCTAGCAACAACATCTACCTCATGTGTGACACATTTTCCTGGAATGATTTGCCCTACTTGCACGGTATGCCCTGAATACTGAAATATTGCCGCTACAAAACGCTCAAATGGAAAACCCGTTGGTCCAAGCTCATAAATTGCTTTTTTGAGTTTGTATTTTGAAGCAAAAACTGATTTTTTCTTTTTTAATATGGCAAAGGCTCGATTGTAAATTTCTTTGGTAGAAATCCCTTGATACAATTCATCACGAACTATATCCAAAATTTGTTCAATTATGATATCATCTGCACCACTTCGTTTTAAAGAATTACGAAGTTTATGGAGTGAAAACTTGGCCTTTTCTCCAGAAGATTTTATGACATTAAAATTCTGGTTTTGCATAAGATAAGATTTAGAATGAAACAGCTCCGTCTCCTTTAGACAGAGCTGTTTACGCAACTTAACTAGAAATATTCAAAATATCTTAAATCATATATTTAAACGATATTTTGCTTATACTTTTTGAAATATTCTCTTACCAAAGCTTTTGTTTGGTTTTCTGTCATGCTATCTGCTTTAAAAACACCAGTAACTTTATCACCAATATCCTTATAGTTCTCTTTTAGCTCCGTATTGAATTTTTCTCCTGTCTCTGCAGGTCCAAAAATAGCTACTTTATCTGCATTCTTTATATGTGAAACGACTTCTTTGAAATAAGCTTTGAATTGGTGTTTTTCGCGTTCCAGATATTTACTGTCCTGTACTACATCTTGAGGCCCTCCTTTAAATCGAGTACCTGACCCCCCATGAATACGAAAGTTTTCAATCTCTGACAAAATAGTAGCCATTTCCTCATCATTATCATGTACCGTTATGATATGAGCCTTTTCTTTATCCATCCAGATTCCTATGTTTTTCATAATGCTCTAATTTTAATCTCTTAAATCATGTAATGCCAATACAGGCACTTTGGAATATTTGCCTAAACTCTTTACCATTGGTCGTGAGAATATACTTCCAAAAAAGCTATGCTTCCTGTTAAAAAAAGTTATCATATCACTATCTCTACTCTCTACAAAGCAGCGGACAGCAGATTGCACATCAACATTATATAACGTATGGAAAGTATACGCTAGATCTGAAAAATACTCTTCAAGTAATTTTTTATTATTTTCCTGTTCTTCATTTAATGGCTCACCATCAGACACATACAAAACACGTATCGCAACATTACCTCTTTTCGCTACTTGTATGATATCTTGAAATTCACGTCGTTTAAAACTCATTTTATAATCTGTAGGAAAAACGATTTCTTTAAGATCTTTGTAACTAGCACTTTCTGGTATTGCCATAACGGGGCAATTTCTTATTTTCTCCATAACCAATACGGTGTTACTCCCATAGATTACGCTTGCCGCATTTGTATCTCCTTTGGTTCCCATTATGATCAAATCGATGTCTTTTTTCTTCACTATATCTCTAATTCCTTCAATCAAACTATTGAATTGAGAAACCATGAAAAATTCATGGTTAGGATATTCGTCCCTAAAAGTTAGCCTCTCCATGATTTTACCTAATCCTTTTTCTGATTTGTCCTTGGCTTCTTCATAGATTCTTTCTCCTGGTTCTGGAATCATCATACTATCTAAGGCATAGCCCGAAGCATTAAAAGTGTTAAGCACATAAAACTCACACGCTTCTTTTTTATATAGCTCTATTGCATATTGTATTGCATTCCACGCATTTTTTGAAAAATCGGTAGGCAATAAGATTTTCTTTTTCATATGTCAGGTTTTAAAATTTATTCATTCTAAAAATACAAGTATGTTCAGATCAGAACTATGATAATTATCAGCTTGCTGTAGGGATTACCAAAAAAGGTATGGTTACACTAAAGCCTATTTTTTTTACAACAGACTTATGGGTAATGCTTTCTATTAAACTGTATCTATAGCGTAACATGGATAACATATTTATATTCATTTTATCTATAAATGTATTGATGACCTCAGACTTTTGATCAAATCGTGAGATCCAATGTATAGTATAATTAAAATCTTTAAGGTGTTCCTTGAGTTTTTTGAAATTATGTTCTTGCACCTCGTCTAGTTTTTCATCTTCGTGGATATGCAAAATTCTAATCGTCGATCCAAATAAAGATGCTATTTCAAAAAGCGGGGCCAATTCTTCTTTACTATAAAAACGTCTGAAATCAGTAGCAAAAGCAATCTCCAGGGGGCTTTCAAAGTCAAACTCATCCGGAACCGAGAGTACCGGGCAATTTTGGATTTTCTGAATTACTTTTACAGTATTACTGCCCATAAAGATTTCTTTGATCCCACTGGCACCTTTTGTACCCATTACCACCAAATCGATATGGTTATTTTTGATAGTTTTATTAATGGTTTCCGGTAAGTCTTTAGAAACTGAAACTGTCTCGAATGTATGATCAAAATCCTCTGTGTCTCTAACAATAGAGTGCAGAGTTTCTGTTAGTTTATCCTTAGATTCATTACTTAATTGCTGATACAAAAGATCACCCTTACTTGTGTCAATCCGGCTAGTCAAAACCGGAGTATTCACATCAAAAGTATTTAATATATAGAACGTACAAGCCTCATCCTGAAATAGGCGAGTTGTATAAAAAAGAGCGCTATACGCGTTATTTGAAAAATCGGTAGGAACAAGTATCCGTTTCATTACTTTTAGTTTTTATAAGTTAGTACATAAAACTATTTCCAAAATGTGAAGAATACTATGACAATCCTCAGTTAATACCGCTGATCGTTAAATTGAATGTCTATTTGCAATCGCAGTATCAAGAACTTCTTCAAAATTAAATTCATCAGGTACAGCAAGTACAGGACAACACTTGATTTTTTGAATTATATTAGCAGTATTACTACCTATAAAAAGCCCTTTTGCACCAGTAGCTCCTTTGGTACCCATTACAATAATATCTATACCTTTATTCTTGACAGTTTCTTCAATAGTATCCAGCAGTTTTTCTGTAGTTGAAATAATCTCGAAAGAATGATCAAAATCTTCGGTATCCCTAACTATAGTATGAAAAACTTCTGTTAATCTTTCTTTAGATTCATTGACTAATTGATGATCCTTTTTACTGGTTACAAGTACTGAATCAGGATCTAAAGTGTTCAAAATATAAAACCTACATGGTTCATTTTTAAAAAGACGTGTAGCATAATAAAGAGCACTATAAGCATTGTCTGAAAAATCGGTTGGAACGAGTAT
The DNA here is from genome assembly GCA_947500545.1 of uncultured Aquimarina sp. GTDB lineage: Bacteria > Bacteroidota > Bacteroidia > Flavobacteriales > Flavobacteriaceae > Aquimarina. The sequence goes on from CANMSO010000004.1 coordinate 325,987, forward strand.
TTTTTTCATGGTCTTGGTTTTATAAATTATTTAGACAAAATTATTACCAAAACATAATTAATACTATGACAATTCTCAGTTATCAGACGGAATAACCAAAAAAGGAATGGAGGTATGAAACGTCATCTTTTTTATAACTGCCTCTCTTGTAATTCGCTCTATAAAACTATGTTCATAATTTATCATAGCAATGATATCAACTTCTAGTTCTTCAATAAATGCCTGGATTGCATGCTCTAATGTTGAAAAATCATGAATCACATGAAAATCATATTTTATATGTTTAAAATACTCATCAAGAGTGCTAGAATTATAGTTTTGAATCGTGTTCAAGCCTGGTTTATCGTATACATGTATCATTCGTACTGTAGCATCTTGACTTTTTGCAAGGTTCACGATTGGCTTTATTTCGGCTTTATAGTATATTCTCTCAAAATTAGTTGCAAAACCTATTGCCGAAATTTCTTCAAAAAATGAATCTTCAGGGATAACTAAAATTGGACAACTTTGTATATTTCTGATCACCTTGTGAGTATTGCTTCCCAAAAAAACCTCTTTTGCTCCTGTTGCTCCTTTGGTCCCAATTATAATCATATCAAAATGGTTATCTACTGTTAGATTTCTTATCGCATCTAATAAGGAAGCAGATTTTGAAACAGTTTTAAAAACATGATTAGAATCAGGCTTAGAATTATTAATATCATCTAGTATCATTTTTAAGCCTTCTTGTGATTCAAGCTTTAGAGATTCATATAGATAACCGATTTTCTGAGAACTTACCGTAGTAGTTAATGATACTGGTCTTACCTCATAAGTATTGAGAATCTGAAACTCACAAGGAACATCCTTAAATAACTCCATAGCGTATAGTACAGCATTCCATGCATTATCAGAAAAATCGGTCGGAATCAATATTCGTTTCATATGCTTAAATTTTATATTACTGAATTCTCTTCTCTGAAGGAATCACCAAAAATGGAATATTGGTATGATATGCAATTTGATTAATTACTGGTTTGAATAGTAAATTCTCAAAAAATGAGTGTTTGTTGTGGACCATAACCAACAGATTAATTTTATATTTCTTTTGAAAATCTTCTACGGCTTCTAGCACGTCCACGCCCTCGGCAATATGAAAAATATGAGCATTATCCTTAAAATACTCATCCAAGAAATCTTTGACTTCTCTTTGATCGCTATTCAAAGGAACCCCATAATATGCATTTAAAACATTAAGTCTGCATACATGTTTGTTGCATATTTCCTTTATCAAAGACAAATATATATTATCTGTACTAAGATTATAATCTGTAGGAAACAGAATATCTTTAGGTTCCTCATATTCAAATCCCGAAGGAATTGCCATAACAGGGCATTTCACTTTTTTCATAGTATACATCGTATGGGTACCAATAAATACTTCCTTAGCACCTGTAGCTCCTTTTGTTCCCATAATTAAAAGATCAATATTGTACTTTTCTATTACTTCTTGTATCTCTCCAATCAATGTGTTAAAAGCTGATAATCGTACGAAGTCATGTTTTGGATTATTAAACTCCTTCTTGATTTTTTCTTCTGTTGCCTCTATTTCTCTTTTCGAATTCATTAAGGCTACGTCTTCTAAACCATAAGGCATAGGTGTTTCTACAAGATATCCTACATTATAAGAAACTGGTGTAAATGTATTCAGTAAATAAAAGGTAACATGATCGTCCTTAAAAAATTGCATTGCATATCTAATCGCATTATAAGCGTTATCCGAAAAATCTGTTGGTAATAATATTCTTTTCATGAGTGCATAATTTTAGTATCGTTGTAAGTTTTGCATTACTAAAAAAGGAATCTTGATATGTAATCCTATTTTATCTATTGTAGATTGATATAGTATATTCTCCAAATAAGAATGCCTGGAGTTTATCATGACTAAGAAGTCTATTTCGTTCTTCTTAATAAATTCATTAATAGCTATTGTAAGGTCCTCTGCCTTTGTAGTATGAAACATTAGTTCTGATTCTGATAATGCTGCAGATAGAAAATTCTTGTTATCCTCCTGCCTTATAGAAAGTTTATCAAATTTTGAGACATATAAAAAGTTAATTCTAGATCTGAAGCTTTTTGTCAAAGTGTATAACAATTTCAGTTCTCTTCGTTTAAAAGGCAATCGATAGTCTGTAGGAAACAAAACCTTCTTGGGTTGTTTTGTATAAGAATAACCACTAGGAATTGCTAAAACAGGGCATTTTACATACTTAAGCACCTGTAATGTATTACTTCCAAAGCTTAGGTTTCGATCGTTTCGCTTTCCTTTTGTACCCATCACTACAACGTCTATATTTTCCTTGTCAACCAAATCATTGACTTCATCTATGAGAGTTCCAAATAATGATTGCATTTTGTATACATGCCTGGGATTAGGTGAAACTTGTTGTATTGTTTCTAGTATTTTAGCCAGTTCATTATCAGAATTATTCCTAATAGCGTCTTTTAATTCATCAAAAACCTTACGAGAAACTAGTGTATTATCATCGTATACTTCATCTGCATAAGCATGTATGATAAAAAATTCACTTTGCTCATATTTAAAAAGCTCTAGAGCATAGCGAATAGCATTGATGGCATTCTCTGAAAAATCTGTTGGGATCAATATTTTTCTCATCGTTTAACCATTTTAATAGGTTTACTCAAAACTATATAATGAATGGATCAGAAACTATGATTTTTGTCAGCTAAGCCATTGATTTTAGGGAATTCTTATGAGTTTTTCTAATCAGAATTTTTTACATTGATATAAAAAGAAAAAATGAAAATTTCTGCAATGACCATGGTATTGATCACTTCAGTAATGTTACTAATTGTAACAATTCTGGTAATTATGAATATTGAATTTAGTTGGATATTTTATTTAACCTGTCTTGGTCAAATTATGATCGCCATAATGGTTTATAAAGTGCTGAAAGAGAACTATACTACCGATAAAACATTCGATGATTTTTATGAAGACCATCCTATATCTAATAATAAATATTAAGGATTCAATTGCAGCTATACTGTTGCCCGTTGAGTATCATTTTCTATATTTCTGATCGCCGAGCTCATTCCTAACTCTGGTATTACCAAAAATGGAATTTGTGTATGAAAAGCTACCTTTTTTACAATGGGTTCTTTAGTCAATTTTTCGATAAAACTATGTTTATACTGTAGCATGGCTAAAAGATATATATCCAATTCTTCTGTAAAAACCTTTAGAGATTCTGCAACAGAATCACTTTTGGTTAATGTGTGCTGATAATGCTTCACTCCATCAAAGTATTTTTGAAGCATACTTAAATTAAACCTCTGTTCCCGTGTTAAAGAACCATCTTCCTGTTGCACATATGCTATTCGTATCGTAGCATCAAATGATTTGGCTAAATCTATCAAAGGCAGTAACTCGTTCTTGCTATAAAACCGTTTAAAGTCTGTAGCAAAAGTAATTTCTGAAGGAATAACAAAATCGAATCCTTCTGGAATTGCCAGAACAGGACAATCTTTTGTAGTTTTTATAACACGCACGGTATTGCTTCCTAAAAAAACTTCTTTAGCTCCCGTAGCGCCTTTAGTCCCCATTATTATGAGATCAATTTTTTCTTTTTCCAAAATGTTTTTAACCGCGACCGTCAAAAATTCATAAGACGAAATACTAGTATATTGATGTTTTGGATTTGGAATTTCATTTTGGATTCTGGACTCTAACTGCCGCAGTTCATTCAAAGAATATACTTTTGAAGCATCCTCGAACCCCATATCTGTAGGAACCCCTTCAACAGATTGAAAAAGTGCGGGGGCATATATATTCAGAAGAAAAAAAGTGCACTCTAAATCCCTGAAAAGCTCAGCTGCATATCGAATAGCGTTCCATGCATTTTCTGAAAAATCTGTTGGTATTAGAATATTTTTCATCGTATCATTTATTATTAAACTACTGTACCAAAACTAGACTGCCAACTTTAAGATAACTATGATATTTGTCATATTATAAAAGACCATACTTTTTCATTTTTGTATCAAACGAATTAAGGTTATGACGGAATCGACATGTTTCCACTGCGGAAACGATTGCGGTAAAACTAGTATCAATTTTGATCAAAAAACATTCTGCTGTAATGGGTGTAAAACTGTATATGATATTTTTTCGACTCACGATTTATCCTGTTATTATGATCTTCAATCGAATCCTGGAGCCATTCCTGAAGAGATTGAAGGAAAGTACGATTATCTCGACAATTCTAATATTGTTGAAAAACTAATAGAATTTGATAATCAAAACACCCAAATTGTTACATTATACATTCCTCACATGCATTGTAGTTCATGCATTTGGATCCTAGAAAATTTGCATAAGCTTCAGCCAGCCATTAGCGCTTCTCAAGTTAATTTCCCTAAAAAGACCGTTCGTATTACATTTAATACTGAAGGAACCTCTCTTAAAAAAGTAGTACTATTATTAAGTTCAATCGGATATGAACCCTACATTAGCCTTGAAGATTATTCAACAGGTCAAAAGGAGATCAATCATAGCTTAATTTACAAACTGGGTATTGCAGGTTTTGCTTTTGGTAATGTAATGTTCCTGTCTTTTCCAGAATATTTTGAGGTATCAGAATTTTGGTTAGAACAATACAAACATGTTTTTCGTTGGCTCATGTTTGTGTTTTCCTTACCCGTGGTATTATATGCCGCTCAGGATTACTTCATATCGGCTTATAAGGGATTACGATCAAAAATATTGAATATTGATGTCCCAATAGCATTGGGAATATTAGTGTTATTTTTAAGAAGTACTACAGAGATCATTTTTGACCTGGGTACTGGCTTTTTTGATAGTCTTACGGGTTTAGTATTCTTTTTATTACTTGGGAAGTTTTTTCAACAGAAAACGTATTCATTTTTGTCCTTCGAGAGAGATTATAAATCTTACTTCCCGATTGCTGTGACCAAAATTTCAGGGAAAAAAAATAAAAAAGAAGAAAGTATACAAGTTTATGATATCAAACAAGGTGATCGATTACTAATTAGAAACAGAGAATTAATCCCAGTAGACTGTATTCTCATCCAAGGTAGTGCCCAAATCGATTACAGTTTTGTTACTGGCGAAAATGAATCGGTTACCAAACAATCAGGAGATAAACTTTTTGCCGGAGGTAAACAACTTTATGGAGCCATAGAGGTTGAAGTATTAAAATCTGTAGAACAAAGTTACCTTACCCAATTATGGAGTAATGATGTATTTAACAAAGACAAACCAGCTTCTTTTACTAATCTAACCGATATGATTAGTAAATATTTTACCTCAACAATCTTATGTATTGCAGTACTTGCCACTGTTTTTTGGTTACTTACAGATGCTACCAAAGCTATAAATGTATTTACTGCGGTACTTATAATTGCGTGCCCTTGCGCCTTGGCCCTGGCAAGGCCTTTTGCGTTGGGAAATATTCTTAGAATTTTTGGCAAAAATAAATTTTATCTTAAAAATGCAGATGTAATTGAAAAACTGGCTCTAACTAACACTATAATTTTTGATAAAACAGGTACGATTACTACCAACAAAAAAAGTAAAATAGAATATCATGGAATGGAACTTACGCCTGAAGAAGAGTCTTTACTAAAAAATACGCTTCGCGCTTCAAATCATCCTTTAAGCAGAGCTCTTCATGAAGTCCTATCAGAATATGATATCCTTACATTAGACGAATACCAGGAACATATAGGGAAAGGTATAGAGGCCAAACTGGCTCAAAAAACAATTAAAATTGGTTCTTTAAGTTTTGTGGGGAACACTACAAATTCAGAAACACAAGACACCTCTGTACATATCAGTTCAAATAATGAGTACAAAGGTAAATATGTGTTTTACAACCAATACCGAAATGGTGTAAAGAATGTGTTTGACTCCTTATCAAAGCAATATGACCTATCTATACTATCTGGAGATAATGAAGGCGAAAAAGCATATCTAAAAAAAATACTTCCTAAAAATACTTCTTTGCAATTCAATCAAAAACCTGAGAATAAGTTAGAGTATATCAAATCTATACAACAAAAGAATAAAAAAGTAATTATGATTGGTGATGGGCTTAATGACGCAGGTGCTCTAGCCCAAAGTGACGTAGGTATTGCCATCTCAGAAAATGTGAATGTATTTTCTCCAGCATGTGATGCAATTTTGGATGCTTCAAATTTTGAATATATATATACTTATCTTACTGTTTCCAAAAAGACAATAAAAGTTATTAAATCAAGTTTCGTATTGTCTTTTTTATATAATCTCGTAGGCTTATATTTTGCAGTTACGGGACAATTATCTCCAATTGTTGCAGCTATATTAATGCCATTAAGTTCTATATCCATAGTTATCTATGTTACAGTGCTGACAAATTGGTCAGGCAGAAAACTAAAACTTATGAAAAATGAGCATATCAAATGATTATAATCCCATAGAACATTTTCAACGATGGTTTCATAAAATCGATCTTGAATATCCAGAAGATGAAACCAATGCGATGTTATTGTCTACAATAGGGATAGATGGTTTTCCAAAAAGTAGAATCGTATTATTAAAACGTTTCACCTGGGAAGGGTTTGTTTTCTTTACAAATTATAATAGCGAGAAAGGAAAAGCAATAGCAGCAAATAACAATGTATCCCTAACTTTCAATTGGAAAGCAGCAAAAAGAGAAATCCATATTGCAGGAAAGGCAGAAAAAATTACAGAAAATTTATCTGAAGGATACTTTGAATCTCGTCCAGAAGGAAGTAAACTAAGCACCTGGGTATCTGATCAAAGTGAGGTAATTCCATCACGAAAAATTCTTGATGATCGTTTAAAACATTTCGCAGAAAAATTCAAAAATAAAAACATCCCGAAGCCAGAATATTGGGGTGGATATATTATCAAACCCAATCTAATAGAATTTATAAAACATGAGCCATTAGTAGGCTTTAGTCAAATTACAAAATACGTACTCCAACCAGATTATAAGTGGTCAAAACAGATTCGTTTTAAATAGAATTAGACTTCTGGATAAGGCGAGAATAAATCCAACACCATTTGTACTATGCCTGTATTGTAAAATAAATATGACACTACCACTCCAATAAATATTATAAGTATTCCTATAAATAGCTTTCGTCTTATATTAATTCTTTCTACGTTTTTTTTCATGGTTTAAAATTTACATTGTTAGGAATCAATCTTAAACAAAGTTCACAAAGAAAAAGGATCTAAAAGCTGATAAATATCATTTTATCCTACTACTAATAAGTCAATCTTTGTAAGAACAAAACCAACAAAATGGCATAACCACAATAGCCATAAAATTAAACACTTTAAATTATGAAAGACATTACCAAAATCATCGTTCCGTTTGATTTGTCTACCACCACAGAAAGTGCATTACAGTATGCAATTAATTTTGCAGACAATGACAAATCTATTGAAATCCTTCTCATTCATGTCTCTGAAAAATCCGAAGAAGATTCCTATGAAAAAAAAATAGAACACAAAGTAGAAAAAATCAAAGACGAGTACCCAAAGTACAAAGGCGCCATTAACTGGGTATTAAAATCAGGAGATTTAACAAAGAATATATTACGTACACAAAAGGAGCTTAAGGCTGATATAATCATAATGGGCACTAAAGGTTCACAAGAAGAAGAAATGGCAGTTACTAATACTTCCAAACTTGTATTAGAAGCAGATTGCCCCGTAATCGTAATTCCTGAAAGTACTAAAGAATTTGGTATTAAAAAAATTGCATTAGTACTAGGTAAAAATGAAATTGATGATGCATCTGTTCTTGAAACACTCTTGGATATTGCAAGACGATTCCATTCTGAAGTTCATGTTTTAACAATTTGCAACGAGGAAGGGACATATGGTTATTCTGAAGTGGATGAAAAGAACGAAAACATTCTGGAATATTATCTTGAAAACTTCTATTCTCATCATACGTTTCAGGAAAATACAGACATCGAGAAAGGAATTTTTGATTACATAAATGATAAGGAAATTGACCTTTTGACAATTTTACCAAGAAATCACGCAAAAAACAACAAGCCTTCTCAAGGTAGACTTACCAAACTCTTAACATTACATACAGAGGTACCTCTTTTGACAATTGATTAAGTTAAATCTGAAAGAAATATCTTTTTTAACTGGTTAATCATACTCTAAACGATCTCTTATTAAGAAGACCTTTTACTAACTTCAAAAGAAGTATAATCAGATGTACATAATGTTACTCATTTTTGGCATAACCATTTGCATGTTTATGTGGGGTAAATACCCTCCTGATGTGGTTGCGCTGTTATCAATGCTCAGCTTATACCTTACAGGTATTTTAGATATAAGTGAAACTTTTAGTGGTTTTAGTAATTCTACAGTGATTATGATTGCAGCACTTTTCATAATAGGCGAAGGTCTTTCTCAAACTGGATGGACAGCCCTTGCAGGTAATAGATTTATTAAGTGGGCGGGAAAAAGTGTTCCCAAATTATTAATAATAGTTACTCTGGGGTCTGGTGTATTATCCGGTTTTGTTAGTAATACGGGGACAGTTGCAACTCTTCTTCCTGTAACCATTTCATCAGCATGGAACATTGGAACCTTGCCATCAAAAGTATTAATTCCTATGGCCTTTGGGTCAAATACTGGAGGATTACTTACCTTAACAGGTACCCCTCCTAATATTATTGCTAGCAATGCTTTAATAGAAAGTGGATTTACTGGTTTCTCCTTTTTCGAGTTTAGTTTGATTGGTTTACCTCTGCTGATTATCTCTGTACTATATTTTAGATATTTTGGATCCAAATTACTTCCTAGCTACAAAACCAGAAATCGTCCTGTAAATATCGATTCAGAATTACATAAATGGATTGAAGCCTACAGGGTAGATCAAAATTACTACAGACTAAGAGTAAGATCAATCTCTCCCTTACTTGGAACTAAGATAAAGAATTGGGATTTTGAAAGTACTTATAATGTCTCAATTATTCGTTTGAAACGCAGGCATCCAAACTTATTCAAAGGCACACCTCCTTTTATTGAATTTCCAAAAGAAGATACCGAGTTCATGTATCACGATATCATCACTGTAAAAGGTAATACAGAAGCTATTAATAAAATCATGATAGAATTTAGATTAGGTCTATGGAGATTAGACCCAATTGAAGAAGAGCTAAAAAACAATCTTATTAATCAGGAAGTAGGAATGGCAGAAGTACTAATCACACCTAAATCCTTGTTCGTAGGAAGAAAAATCAAAATTGGTGACTATTTTGAAAGGTTTAATATTCAACTTTTAGGTGCATCAAGAAACAATGAATCATTACAAGACGAGGAAATTACTGTTAAAGCGGGAGATGCTTTTTTGATTAGAGGGAGCTGGAAGAATATTGGAGAATTAAAGGAAATATATGAAAATCTAGTAATCTGTGGAAGCCCAGAAGGAATGGCAAAAAATGTAGAAAACCTTAGTCTAAGGTCATATGTTGCATTAGCTACATTACTCCTTATGATCACTTTATTAGTATTTAAAATAGTCCCCGGAGCCATAGCTGCTTTAATCTGTGCAGGTATTATCTTGATTACAGGTTGTGTTCCTATTTCTAAAGCCTACAAAGGAATAAGCTGGACTAGTGTAGTTATGATTGCCGCTATGATCCCAATGGGTATTGCCCTACAAAAAACCGGTGTGGCACAACTGGCAGCAGACAATTTGGTGACCCACCTAGGATCCATTCATCCTATAGCGCTATTAGGAGGTATTTTTTTATTGACAACTACTTTTAGTCAATTTATTAATAATTCTGCCACAGCTGTATTGATGGCACCTATTGCTATTATAGCAGCGAGTAGCTTAGAAATATCTCCAAAACCAATTATGATAGCCTTAGCAGTAAGTGCTTCGACAGCTTTTCTAACTCCTATCGGGACCACTACTAATGCCATGGTACTTTCAGCAGGAGGATATAAGTTCTTGGATTATGTAAAAGTAGGAACACCCTTACTGCTAATATTTTTTGCAATGACCCTATTCCTGGTGCCAATAATATGGCCCTTTTAACCAACAAATTATTAAAAATTTAAATTATTTAGAAAATGGAAAATGTATTAAACGCAAATGTAGACTTAGAGAAATACGGATTAAAGGACACTAAAATGCACTATAATCTTTCTCCCAAAGAACTCCAGAAAATCGTCCTTGAAAAAGGGATGGGAAAAGAGACTTCTAATGGAACTCTAGCTATCAACACAGGAAAATTCACAGGAAGGTCTCCGCAAGACCGTTTCTTGGTAAAAGATGAATATACCAAAGACAAAGTTTGGTGGGGAAAAACTAATAAACCTATAGACCCTGATAAGTTTGATCTTCTTCAGGATGAAATCATCAATTACCTGTCCGGAAAGGAACTTTATGTAAGAGATGCATATGTATGTGCAGACCCCGAGTATAAAATGAACGTTCGAGTAATTACAGAATACCCTTGGTCAAATATGTTTATTTATAATATGTTCCTGCGCTGTGAGGAATCTGAATTAGAGAACTTCGAAGAAGAATGGTTAGTACTATGCGCTCCTGGATACGAAGCAAAAGATCCCGCTGCTTACGGAATCAGACAAGGAAATTTCTCTATTCTAAACTTCACTAAAAAGATTGCATTAGTAGGAGGTTCTGCATATACCGGTGAAATGAAAAAAGGTATTTTCTCGGCATTAAACTTAATCCTTCCTGTAGAAAAGAATGTATTACCTATGCATTGTTCTGCTAATGTAGGAGAACTTGGTGATACTGCTATTTTCTTTGGGTTATCGGGCACAGGAAAAACTACTTTATCTGCTGATCCAGACCGTAAACTTATTGGAGATGATGAACATGGATGGACAGCAGAAAATACGATCTTTAATTTTGAAGGAGGTTGCTATGCAAAAGTTATTGATCTTACAGAAGAAAAAGAGCCTGATATCTATCGCGCTATTAAGCCTGGGGCTATCCTGGAGAATGTGGTTTTTAAAGAGGGAACCAAAGAAATAGATTTTGAAGATAGTTCTATCACTCAAAATACACGCGTTAGTTATCCAATATATCACATTGATAATATTCAACAACCATCATATGCAAAGAATCCCAAGAATATTTTCTTTTTAACATGCGATGCTTTTGGCGTATTACCTCCGGTATCTAAATTAACTCCGGGCCAAGCTGCCTATCACTTCATTTCGGGGTATACGGCAAAGGTAGCAGGAACAGAAGCTGGAATTACAGAACCAGTCCCATCATTTTCAGCATGTTTTGGAGAGCCATTCATGCCATTACACCCAACGGTATATGCAGAGATGCTAAGTAAAAAAATGGAGGAAGCAGGAGTAAACGTTTGGTTAATCAACACTGGATGGAGCGGCGGACCTTACGGTGTAGGATCGCGTATCAGGCTAAGACATACAAGAGCTATGATATCTGCAGTTCTTGAAGGAAAATTAAACAAAGTTAATTATGAACAGCATCCTATTTTTGGATTATTTATGCCAGAATTTTGCCCTGGAGTACCTTCAGAGCTTCTGGATCCCATAAATACCTGGTTGCAGAAAGGGGCATATGTGAGTAAAGCTATTCAACTAGCACACTCTTTCCATCTTAATTTCGAAAAGTTTGCTAATCAAGCTTCACAACAAATCATTGAAGGTGGCCCACTAATTGACGAGCATCATCACTTAGGAGAACACGTGTAATCAATTTGCTAACATTCAAAAACTAATTTTTCAAATGTTATCACCAAGAACACCTTGAATATTTAGGGTGTTCTTGGCGGTAGTATAATCAACTCATATTATTTTCATTAATGAATTTCAAAAAGAACATATTGATTTTCATAGGGATTTTCATGACCTTTTCCAATTACATTAATGCTCAACAAATTGAGAATGAAAAGGCCCAAATCTCTTCTAATAAACACTTGAAATGGTATCTAAAAGAAAATCAAAATCATTGGATCGGAATACACACCTATGTTCAACTATCCGGTAGAGTTAACCAAAATAACCCAGGAAGTTTAGTCAATGAAGAATTAGAAAAAACAACCACAGATATATCGATTCGGAGGTTTCGTATTGGTATCAAAAGTCAGGTTTCGGATCACCTTTTTGTATATACACAATTTGGAACAAACAACCTTAATTATCTTTCCTCAAGAGGTCCATCAATAAAACTTTTAGACGCGTATGCCGAGTATAGTTTTTCAGAAAAATTCAGTATTGGGGCTGGTAAATCCATATGGAATGGCTTATCACGTTTTTCTGCACCTAGTACTTCTACACTAATGGTACTTGATGTTCCGTTTATTGCACTTCCAACTGTAAACACAACCGATGATTTATTGCGGAATCTTAGTATTTTCACCAAAGGCAAATTTCATAAAATCGATTATCGATTATTGATTTCCAAACCATTTGCGATACGTTCAAATGCTATTCCGACAGATCCTAAAGAAGGTATTGCCGAGTTTACAAAAAGATCATCTAACATGCAATATGCTGGATATGCGAAATATGAATTCTTAGAATCTGAAAGTAATAGATATGCTCCACATGCTGGAACGTACTTGGGAACAAAAAAGATATTCTCCTTTGGTTTAGGCTACAAATTCCAGTCCAAGGCGCTATGTTCACTTGATCAAGGAGAAGAGAAATTTCATGATATGAGTTTACTTGCAGCCGATGTATTTCTTGATCTACCCATTAATAAAAAGAAAGGCACGGCATTTACCTCATATTTAGGGTTTTTTGAATATGATTTTGGGCCAAAATATATACGTTCTATAGGCGCTAATAATCCCACAAATGGTCTGGATTCAGAAATTGCATCTTTTAATGGTAAAGGAAATTCATACCCCGTTCTGGGAACTGGAACTTCAATACTCTATCAACTGGGCTATTTGTTTCCAAAAATGGGCAAAAATAATAGTAAAGGGCAATTACAACCCTATGGAAGAATTCAATATTCTGATTTTGAACGTTTGTCAAATCCCATGATTTCTTTTGATTTGGGGATCAACTGGTTTTTAAATGGTCACCTCTCCAAGTTTAGTTTGCATACGCAAAATCGTCCCATTTTTTTTGATCAGAAAAATAACCTTAAAATCGAAGATCATAAATGGATGCTTGTACTTCAATATCAATTAAGACTTCAATAATTACTATCCCAAAATTCTATCAATTAATAAATTTTTAACATATGACAAAAGTCATATGTTAACAAAAATTATAGAACAACATTTGTGATATACCAATAAATACATCAATTTTATGAGAATAGTCAAATGCTTATCTGTTCTATTTTTAATCCTTTTTACAATCAACTCATTTGCTCAATTAACTATTGAAGCCGATCTAAGATCGCGATTTGAGTACCGACATGGTTTTAACAACCTATTTCCAGATGACGCTGATCCAGCAGCATTTGTTACCCAGCGTTCACGACTTAATTTTGGATACGAACAAGAAAGACTAAAACTGTTTATTAGTATACAGGATGTGAGTACATGGGGTGATACACGCCAGATATTGATAAGTGATGGTAATGATTCTTTTTCACTATTTCAGGCTTGGGGACAAATATTTCTTGATGAAAACTGGTCTCTCAAAGCTGGGCGACAAGTAATCTCATATGATGACCAACGTATTTTTGGTGGGCTAGATTGGGCTATGCAAGGCCGTTTTCATGATGCAGCATTGATTAAGTATGAAAATGAAACGCTTAAGGCCGATATTGGAGCTGCTTTTAGTCAAGAAGGGCAACCCAATGAAGGTACAGGATTTAATATCCAGGGATTCTTTAGTTACAAAGCTATGCAATATGGATACCTCAAAAAAAACTGGCAAAAAAGCTCAGCTAGCTTTTTGTTCCTCAATACAGGATTCCAAAAATTCACGGGTGTTAACAATGACGAACCTGATGGAGTTTTCTACAGACAAACTACTGGTTCTTATTTTACATTCCCGATCAGCAAAGTTAATTTTGCAGGTAGTGCGTATTATCAATTCGGAAAAGCAGATGCCGATACAGACTTAAGTGCATATCAAGTCTCTTTAGAAGCTACTTACAAACCTGGGAAAATTTTATACGGTTTAGGAGTTGAACTTTTAAGTGGTACTGATCAAGATGGAGATGATAAAAACAAATCTTTCTTCCCCCTCTATGGAACCAATCATAAATTTAATGGATATATGGATTACTTCTATGTAGGTAATCATGCAAATAATGTAGGTTTAAATGATGTATATGCAAAACTCGTTTTTACAACCGGAGAGACGTCTAATTTACTTCTTAAAGGACACTATTTTATGGCCAATGCAGATCTAACAGCCGATGAAGATAAATATCTAGGGACAGAAGTAGATATCGTATTTACGCAAAAAATCATAAAAAACGTAAAGTTGAATCTAGGGTATTCTCACATGTTTGCTGCAGAAAGTATGAGTCTTATAAAAGGAGGAAGACCTCATGACAATACCAATAACTGGGGTTGGGCTCAGCTTATTATTAATCCTAATCTTTTTACAACCGATTTTAAAAAGAATATTGAATAAAAATACTTATCTTATTAATCTCATTATAAGGAGGTTGTATTGAAAAATAAATTTTTCAATACAGAAATAAAAATTATCGATTCTAGATAGTATTAAATGAACCTTAAACCAAAAATATGCCTATAAAAAGTTACCTAGCTCATCCTCATAACGGTAAAAAAAATGAACTCATTCAGGCATTATCGGCAATAGATCAATGTGAGGTCGTGGCGGCTCAGAATAAAGAGGTTCTTGTTTTGGTTACTGAAACCGACAATGATAGCGAAGAAAATCTCTTAAAAGAAAAATTAGAAACTATTAATAGCCTAAAACTACTGGCCCTAGTTTCTGGATTTAATACTCCACAAAACAACTAATCCTATGTACACTTCCATAACCAATAGAAGAAAATTTATAAAGAAAATGGCGATAATGTCTGCAATGACAGCCGCAGCTACTATGTTCCCCGGGATCTTATTTGCCAATGAGCAGGAAGAAGGAATACCTAATGGAGCTAACCTAGATTGGAAAAAAGGCCCATGTAGATTTTGTGGTGTAGGATGTGGTATTTTGGTAGGTACCGAAAATGGAAAAGCAATAGCAGTAAAAGGAGATCCTAATAGTCCTGTAAACAAAGGACTACTTTGTGTAAAAGGATATCATCAAACCATGTGCATTCAATCAAAAGATAGACTAACCCATGCTTTGGTAAAGAAAAATGGTCAATATGTTAAAACTCCACTTAATGAGGCTTTGGACATTGTTGCCAATAAAATGAAAGAAACTATTGAAAAGCATGGCAAAGATGCTGTAGCCATGTATACTTCTGGGCAATCTACAATACCTGAAGGATATGTTGCATCCAAATTAATGAAAGGTGCAATTGGAACAAACAATCTGGATTGTAATGCTCGATTGTGTATGGCCAGTGCCGTGGCTGGTTTTTTAACCACTTTTGGAGCTGATGAACCTATGGGGTGTTATGATGATATTGACCATGCGGATTATTTTATAACATGGGGAAATAATATGGCAGAAATGCATCCCGTATTATTTTCTAGAATGTTAGAACAAAAAAGCAGAAGAGGTGCTAAAATTATTGATTTTGCTACACGTACAACACGATCTAGTACTGCCTCTGATACATCAATATTATTCGAACCCCAAACTGACTTGGCAGTTGCCAATGCTATTTGTTATGAAATTATTAATAACGGATGGGTAAATAGATCGTTTGTAGAAAAACATTGCAATTTCAGCAAAGGACTAACTAATATGGGATATGGTCTGGAAGATAATTACAAGTTTAAGGATAAGCCCTCAACAATAGATTTTGAAGCGTATAAAAAATTCTTAGAAGATTATACTCCAGAAAAAGTAGCAAAATACTCAAAAGTATCTGTAAAAGATATCAAATATTTAGCTGCTATATATGGAGATCCAAACAAAAAAGTAGTTTCCTACTGGTGTATGGGAATGAATCAACATACCAGAGGAACATGGATGAATAATTTGGTTTATAATATTCATCTACTTACAGGAAAAATTTCACAACCAGGAAACGGACCATTTTCATTAACAGGCCAACCATCTGCTTGCGGTACAGCAAGAGAAGTAGGTACTTTTACGCATAAGTTGCCAAAAGGAGTCGTAATGAATGAAAAACATAGGCGCTTGGCAGCAAAAATATGGAAAGTACCTTACGAACGCATTCCACCTAAACCAACATACCATGCTACAGAAATGTTTAGAGCTGTTGATCGTGGAGATATTAAATTTATTTGGACACAAGTAACTAATCCTTTGGTTTCATTACCTAAAACGGGACGTTATCGACCCGCCATGGAAAAGGACTCTTGTTTTGTTGTCGTTTCTGATGTTTTTCCGACACCAACATCCGATGTCGCAGATGTAATTTTACCTGCATCATGGCATATAGAAAAAAGTGGATTATACGGGAATTCTGAACGAAGAACCCAACATTGGGATAAAATGGTAGAGGGTCCAGGAGAAACAACTCCAGACGCATGGATGACCATCGAAGTTGCAAAACGAATGGGGTATGGTGATCTATTTCCTTATAGTGAAGAAAATCATGTCGAAGAAATTTATAACGAATATAGACAGTTTCATGAAGGAGCAAAACACGGAATGGCTCCTTTAGAAGTTTTAAAGAAGGAATCTGGAGTAATCTGGCCTTATGTAAATGGGAAATCCACACAATGGCGCTTCAATGCAAAATATGACCCTGCATGTTCTAATGGTGAAGATTTTCATTTCTATGGGAAACCAGACGGTAAAGCTGTGATTTGGCAACGACCATACGAACCTGCTCCAGAAGTCCCAGATGCAACATACCCTTTTTGGCTCAATACCGGAAGAGTTATCGAACATTGGCATACAGGCTCTATGACACGTAGGATTCCTGTATTGCATAAAGCAATGCCAAGTGCCTATGCTGAATTTCATCCAGAAGATGCTAAAACATTAGGAATTAGAAATGGAGAAAATGTAAAAGTAATTTCACGTAGAGGATCATGTATATTACCTGCATCCATAAATGAAAGAGGATTGCCTACCAAAGGACAGGTTTTTGTGCCCTTCTTTGATGAAAACATGATGATTAATGACGTTACTTTAGATGCTTTTTGTCCGATTTCTAAAGAGCCAGATTATAAAAAATGTGCCGTTAAAGTCGAAAAAGTGTAGGTTATGAAAAAGAGACTAGGTATTATAATATTATTTACACTTTTATTCATTGCCTTTATAGCAATCTGGAATTATAGCTATAAAAAAGGGTTAGAAGAAGCATATATCCCAATTGAAACCACTGTTCCCGTTTCTATAATTCCTTCAGAAAAAGGAGTGTTTGCACGCTCAGAATTTGCTTTAGAATATCTTAACATGCCCGTTGACGAAGCTCATCAACGAAGTCTCGAAACATATTATAACAACAGAGCATACCCAGGAGCACCCCCAAGCATTCCTCATCCTTTACTTAAAGGAGAAAGAGGTGTAGGAGGAAATGCTTGTTTACAATGTCATCAAAATGGAGGGTTTGTAGAAAAATTTAATGCCTATACTCCTATAACTCCACACCCCGAATTGATTAATTGTAGGCAATGTCATGTAGCTCAAAAAGCAAAAACACTTTTTACCGCCGTAAATTTTGCAAAAGTGAATGCCCCCAAAGCGGGTGTAAATAATGCCTTACCTGGTAGCCCACCAATGATCCCACATCAAATTCAGATGCGAGAAAACTGTCTTGCCTGCCATGCAGGACCGGCTGCTCCAAAAGAGATTCGGGTTACGCATCCAGAAAGAATAAACTGTCGTCAATGTCACGTGCCTGATACTCGTGAGTATGTAGATGTAGAAATTTTTACAAGAACTAATAGCCTCCAAAATGATTAAAAAAAATTACATATATATTCTAGGCTGTACTTGCGTTGTTACACTTTTTTCTTGTAAGCATGGCGAAGGAGAATATCATAATATCACTGATAAAATAGAAGCCGAAAGTAAAAATTATCATGGTACATCAATTTCTTCAGAACAGCTTCTAGAAGGAATTGAGACCATAGAAATAAGCGAAGGACCACATACTTTTTTAATCCCCGAAAGAAAAGGCCAGATAAAATCTTACGCCTGTACCGAATGCCACACGAAACCATTACATCAATTAAAAATTAATGATACAATCAAGAAAGCGCATTGGGATATAAAGTTGATCCACGCCAATTTAAATACAATGAACTGTATAACCTGTCATAATGGTAATGACATGGACAACTTAAAAAGTTTAACAGGTAATACCATTGATTTTAATAGAAGCCATAGGTTATGCAGTCAATGTCATAGTAAACAGTTTGAAGATTGGAAAGGTGGAGCACATGGTAAAAAAGTAGCAGGTTGGGCACCGCCAAGAGCATCAATGACCTGTGTGAATTGTCATAATCCACATAAACCTGGTTTTGACACCAGGTGGCCAGCAGGGTTTAATACTCAAAAAGTTAAAGAAAGAGAATAATCGAATAGCATTTTATTGTCATTTTAATAAAAATATAAGTTATGAGTGGGATCGGAAAATATTTCAAGTTGAATCTAAATAGTGCTACTAAGCAAACCTCGGGATCTTGTGGTTGTGGTAGTAGTTCAGGAGGTTGCGGCACTCCTAAAGAGGATACTTCTGAAACGTCTTACGGTTGTGCAAACACGTCTGGAGGGTGTGGATCTCAACCACAATCTCAAACGCATATTAGTGATGAAGATTTTGATGCTGCTGTAGATGCTGCTATCGGTGAGGGGCCCAAAAAAGATGGTTTTGATCAGGTTTTTGATGTACAAATGGATCGTCGCTCTGCTTTTAAAAAATTGACCGCCAGTTTACTAATCGGAGCAGGAGCTGTAAGTACATCTTGTAGTGTTACAACTGGAGAAGACTCCAAAGAAAAAGCGCAAATAGACTGGGAAGAACAATTCAAAGGCAACTACAAATTGATGACCGATGAAGAACGCAATGCAACCGTAGAAAGATTGGTTCGCTCCTATCAACTTCGGAAAAAGAAAAATATCAATATGTCTTCGAAAGATGCTGAAAAAGATGTCCTCTTTGGTTATGCTTTTAATATTTCGAAATGCCAAGGATATATGGATTGTGTAAGCGCATGTGTAGAAGAAAATAATCAAGATCGCAATTCGCAAATGGAATATATCCGTATCCATGAAATGAAGGATGGAAAAGGTTTCAAATTTGAAGAGGCCGATGACAACTACTACCACGAAGTCCCCGCTGAAGGTCATTTTTATATGGGAACACAGTGTTTTCATTGTGATAACCCACCATGTGTAGATGTATGCCCTGTACAAGCTACCTGGAGAGAAGATGACGGATTAGTAGTGATCGATTACGACTGGTGCGTTGGCTGTAGATACTGTATGGCCGCGTGTCCTTATGATGGACGAAGATTTAACTGGAGTACACCAGAGGTTCCAGAAGAAGAAATAAATAAAAATCAACACTACCTAGGAAATCGTATGCGTAAAAAAGGAGTGATGGAAAAATGTACTTTTTGTGTACAACGCTCTAGAGCAGGTAAAAATCCAGCCTGTGTTGAGGCATGCCCTACGGGAGCAAGGATTTTTGGAAATTTATTAGATCCTAATAGTACTATACGCTGGGTACTAGAAAACAAAAAAGTGTTTAGACTAAAAGAAGATCTAGGTACAGAGCCGAAGTTCTGGTACTTCATGGATTGATAAAAAACATACTCAAAATGAGAAGACTCAAGGTTTTTAGAAGTTTAGTAAAAGATAGTCTTGATACTACCACCCAAGGATCAAAAAAATATCACATCTGGATGGCTTTTTTAACATTCGTGATGCTGGTAGGAATGTATTGTTATTCCGTTCAGTTAGAATACGGTTTAAGTGCCACGGGAATGACTGACCGCGTGAGTTGGGGACTTTACATTTCTAACTTTACATTTCTAGTGGGGGTGGCAGCAGCAGCTGTGATGTTGGTTATGCCAACATATGTCTTAAAAGATATCGATTTTAAGCAAGCCGTACTTATTGGTGAAGGGCTAGCGGTAGCTGCACTTATTATGTGCTTGGCATTTGTTGTAGCTGACATGGGTGGCCCATCGGTTCTCTGGCACATGATACCAGGTCTTGGGGTATTCAATTTCCCAAATTCAATGCTTACCTGGGATGTTCTTGTTCTTAATGGATATTTATTTTTAAATATTTCGATCCCATTTTATATTCTTTTTAGACGCTATCAAGGAAAAGTTCCTAATCCTAAAATATACGTTCCCGGAGCAATTCTTTCTGTTTTCTGGGCAGTAGCAATACATCTTGTAACGGCGTTTTTATATCAGGGATTACAGGCTAGGCCATTTTGGAATAATGCACTGTTGGGGCCTCGTTTTTTAGCATCTGCTTTTGCTGCAGGACCTGCATTAATCATTTTAGTATTGGCAATTATCAGAACATTCACCGAATTTAAAATCGAAGACAAAACGATTAAAAAAATAGGTATGATTGTTACTGTTGCAGCTCAAATAAATTTGATTATGCTAGTGTCTGAGTTATTTAAAGAATTTTATGCCCCTACTCACCATAGTGAAAGTGCATATTATTTGTTCTTTGGATTACATGGTAAGACTGCATTATTGCCATGGATTTGGACTGCAATTCCGTTAAACGTCTTAGCCACAGTATTACTTACTTTTGGTAAATTACGGAACAACCTTAAGGTACTTTATTTTTGTTGTTTTATCTTATTTGTGGCCATCTGGATAGAGAAAGGATTTGGGCTTATTGTACCCGGTTTTATTCCTGGACCATACGGTAAAATTGCAGAATACACTCCAACGGGTATTGAGATAGGCGTAACTTTAGGGATATGGGCGCTTGGAGCTTTTGTATTCACAATACTAGCCAAAACCGCAATCAAAATTGAAACCGGAAAACTACGTTTCAAAACTAAATAGATTCTTTACTAACAATATTAGTAAACAAAACCTGACAAAAGTCATTTTTTAAGAAATCGTTCGCTCATACTTTTGACTCATAATCAAAGTAAGTATGGGTGTAATATATGTGCTCTTAACAATTAGCATTATCGTTGCAATTATCTTTTTTGTGGCGTTTATTATTTCAGTTAGAAATGGTCAATATGACGATGTATATACTCCTTCTATACGTATGCTTTTTGATGACGAACTCGTAAAAGAAAGCAAAAAAAAATCTTCAGTGTCAACTAAAACTAAACAATCATAAATTATGCAAATGGAACAATTCTATTACGATAATAAAATCGTAAAAAAATTCTTATATGCCACTATGCTTTGGGGTATTGTGGGAATGTCGGTAGGTCTTCTGCTAGCTTTTATGTTTTTATTTCCTAATCTTACAGATGGTATTTCATGGTTAAGTTTTGGTCGATTAAGACCATTACATACTAATGCCGTTATTTTTGCTTTTGTGGGTAATGCTATCTTTGCCGGAGTTTATTACTCTACTCAACGATTACTAAAAGCGAGAATGTACAGTGATACCCTAAGTAATGTAAATTTCTGGGTATGGCAATTGATTATTGTAGGCGCTGCAATTACATTACCTTTGGGATATACCACTTCAAAAGAATACGCAGAACTAGAATGGCCATTTGATATCGCAATAGCAATTATTTGGGTAGTTTTTGGGTGGAATCTTATTACCACAATCTTAAAACGAAGACAACGTCATTTGTATGTAGCTATTTGGTTTTACCTGGCAACTTTTGTTACCGTTGCTGTACTTCATATTTTTAATAGCCTTGAACTCCCAGTGAGTGCTTTAAAAAGTTATTCTGTATATGCAGGAGTTCAGGATGCCCTTGTACAATGGTGGTATGGTCATAATGCGGTAGCCTTTTTCCTTACTACACCCTTCTTAGGTCTAATGTATTATTTTATTCCTAAGGCAGCCAACAGACCGGTTTATTCTTATCGATTGTCTATTGTTCATTTCTGGTCACTAATTTTTATTTACATCTGGGCCGGACCTCACCACTTGTTATATTCTTCTTTGCCGGACTGGGCACAGAATCTTGGTGTAGCATTTTCGATTATGTTAATTGCTCCATCATGGGGCGGTATGATCAATGGATTACTTACCCTAAGAGGCGCCTGGGATAAAGTTCGTACAGATCCTGTGTTAAAATTCATGGTCGTAGCTATAACCGGATATGGTATGGCAACTTTTGAAGGGCCCATGTTATCCTTAAAAAACGTAAATGCTATTGCACACTTTAGTGATTGGATTATTGCTCATGTTCACGTTGGTGCTTTGGCATGGAACGGGTTTCTGACTTTCGGAATGGTATACTGGTTAATTCCTAGACTTACTAAAACAAAACTATGGTCTACAGGACTAGCAAATGTGCACTTCTGGATTGGTACTCTAGGTATTATTATGTATGCTTTACCCATGTATGTTGCTGGCTTTGTACAAGCATCAATGTGGAAACAATTTAATCCCGATGGAAGTTTAGTATACGGTAATTTCTTAGAAACAGTAAATGAAATCATCCCAATGTATTGGATGCGTGCTATAGGAGGAAGTTTGTACATCCTTGGGGCTTTTGTAATGTTATACAATATTATTAAAACTGTTCGAAGTGGTAGTACCGTTACTGATGAACTAGCAGAAGCAGCTTCGCTTCAAAAAGTAACGAAATTTCGAACTGCAAAAGAAGGATATCATACCTGGTTAGAAAGAAGACCTGTAAAGCTCACAATATTTGCTACCATCGCTATTCTTATTGGTGGTGCAGTACAAATCATTCCAACATTAATGATAGATTCTAATATTCCTACTATAACAAGTGTTAAACCATATACTCCTCTAGAATTAGAAGGTAGAGATCTATACATAAGAGAAAGTTGTGTGTCCTGCCATTCACAGATGATACGACCTTTCCGTAGTGAAGTAGAACGTTATGGAGAGTATTCCAAAGCTGGTGAGTATGTATATGATCATCCTTTTCTCTGGGGAAGTAAACGTACTGGGCCAGATCTAATGCGAATAGGTGGCAAATACTCTGACAACTGGCATCTTAATCACTTTTATGACCCACAGAGTACCTCATCAGGATCTATAATGCCTAGTTATAAATGGTTGATAAAAAACGAGTTGGATCGATCCCTAACAGAAACTAAAATGGAAGCTATGGTGACACTTGGTGTACCCTATACTCCCGAAGAAATAGCCAAAGCACAGCAATGGATGGATGAACAAGCAACTGAAATTGAGAAAAACTTGTACAGTGATCCTGATTTTGCCAAAACTTATGAAGCAGACAAAAAATATGCAAAGGAAAACGGGGTAGATTTTGTTGAAATGCGAAACAGAGAAGTAGTTGCTTTAATAGCCTATATCCAACGATTAGGAACTGATATCAAGGTTAAAAACCAAGAAATTGTAGTCGAAAATAAAGAATAGAAATTATGCTAAAATTTGTAAAAGGCCATATGGAAAGTATTGAGGGTGTCGAGATCTACCCAATGATCTCTCTACTCATCTTTTTCATCTTCTTTGCAGCCCTATTCTGGTGGGTATTTACTGCGAAAAAAGAGCATATAGAAGAAGTGAGCCAAATTCCATTAGAAAACGAAAACGAAACTGACTTATGAGAAGTACTGCATCATACATAAGAGTGCTTGCCTTTTTAGGTATCGCATATATTTTATTAGAAGTAACCGTAGCATCAGGAGAACAATCTGCATTCATTGCTCAACCTCTTACTTGGTTGGCTTTAGGAATGGTTTTACTGTTTGTAATAGCACTAGAAATTAGTGTTGAAGCCCTACGAAGTATATTATTTCGATCACTAAAACCTGATGCTCAGGAACGGTATCTTTTGGCTCAAAAGACAAGAAAAGAAAATCAGTTCAAATGGATTAAAAATATCTATTTAAAACTTCTTGACAGTAAACCTGTACATGAGGAAGAAGAAATAATTCTTGATCATAATTATGACGGTATCAAAGAGCTAGACAACAACCTTCCACCTTGGTGGGTTTATGGTTTTTATGCAACTATCATTTTTGGAGTAATATACTTAGCACGTTTTCATATGTTCAATGATTACACCCAAACAGAAGAATACGAAACCGAAGTGGCTGAAGCCAAAATTGCTATCGAAGAATACAAAAGGACCGCCAAAGACCTGGTGGATATTAATACCGTAACGCTACTTACTGAAGCTTCAGATATTAGTGCTGGAAAGGGAATTTTCACTACCAATTGTGTTGCATGTCACAAAGCAGATGGCGGTGGTGGAATAGGACCTAATCTTACTGATGAATATTGGATATTGGGAGGTGGAATCAAGAATGTATTCCGTACAATTTCTGAAGGAGGGCGAGATGGAAAAGGAATGGTGGCATGGAAACAAACCTTGAAACCTGCAGAAATGGCGCAAGTAGCGAGTTATGTGATTACGCTAGGCGGTACAACTCCTGCCGAACCCAAAGAAGCCCAAGGTGAAATCTGGGTTGATCCCAATGCTCCAACTGAAGAAATTCCTGAAACAGTTTCCGATTCTACAGCCGTAGTAATGAATGAATAACAAAAAATGAAGACCCATTGGAAACACCAACAAACGAAAAATTTAGAGATTCTATAGGCACCATAAATGAAGAAGGAAAGCGTGCCTGGGTGTATCCAAAAAAACCTAGTGGTAAATATTACAACTATCGTAAATGGGTGAGCTATGGATTGCTAATATTTCTATTTTCGGCACCTTTTATAAAAATCAACGGAAATCAATTTCTGCTTTTTAATGTTTTAGAAAGGCGTTTCAATATTTTTGGAGCCCCATTTTGGCCACAAGATTTCCACCTTTTCGTTGTTTCGATGATTATTGGAGTCGTATTTGTGATTTTATTTACTGTTGCATTTGGAAGAATCTTTTGCGGATGGATCTGCCCACAAACGATCTTCATGGAAATGGTTTTCAGAAGAATCGAATACTGGATCGAAGGTGATCGTGGAAAACAAATTCGACTAGACAAACAACCTTGGAATAAGGAAAAAATAAAAAAACGAGCATTTAAATGGGCTGTATTTTTTATAATTTCATTTCTGATTGCTAATATATTTTTGGCATATTTAATCGGTAGTGATCAACTAGTTAGGCATGTAATCGACGGACCATTTAAACATGTAAGCACCCTAATTTCTTTGTTAATCTTTACTGCCGTTTTTTATTTTGTCTTTGCTTGGTTTAGAGAGCAAGTCTGCATAATTGCTTGTCCTTATGGAAGATTACAGGGAGTACTGTTGGACTCAAAATCAATAGTAGTTGCATATGACTATAAACGTGGAGAAAAAGAAGCCGGTCGAGCTAAATTCAAGAAAAATGAAGACCGGCCATCTACAGGAAAAGGAGATTGCATTGACTGCTTTCAATGTGTTCATGTCTGCCCAACTGGAATAGATATTCGTAATGGAACACAATTAGAATGTGTAAACTGTACTGCATGTATAGATGCGTGCGATCATATGATGGAAAGTGTAAACCTTCCAAAAGGATTGATACGATATGCCAGCGAAGAAAATATTGCCAAAAAAGCAAAATTCAAGTTTTCACCTAGACTAAAAGGATATAGTGCTGTATTAGTAATTCTAATAGGTGTTTTCTTAGGAATGTCATTTTTAAGAAATGATGTAGAGGCCAATATTCTTAGACTACCAGGACAGTTATATGAACGAAAAGATAATAATGTCATTAGCAATGTATATACCTATAAGTTGGTAAATAAAACTACAGAACCTATTAAGGATGTACATTTCGAATTATTGTCACATAAAGGAAACGTTGAGTTGGTAACGCATAAAAACTTTACAGTTCCAAAACAAGGTCTTGCAGAAGGAACATTATTTATAGAGATTAATAGTGCTGCTTTGAAAGGAGACAGAGATCGATTAAAAATTGGTGTATATAGTAATAATACATTGATTGAGACCACCACTACGGCCTTTTTAGGTCCAAGAAGTTATAGGTAATATTTAATTAGAATGTAAGTTTCACATTCTCTAAAAACTTTAAAATGAAAATAAACTGGGGAACGGCTATCGTACTGGTATTTATAGGATTTATATCCTTTATAATGTACTTCGTTGTAAAAATGAATACCAATGAAAAATACTCACATGATCTGGTCACAGAAGAATATTATAAAGAAGAACTAGCTTTTCAGAAAGAAATTGATGCTGAGGAAAATGCAAAAGCTTTGAAGCATAACATCATTGTAAAAAAAACCGAAGATGGGGTATTAATTATATTTCCAAAAGATAAAAATCACAAATCAATTTCTGGAACAATATCGCTTTATAGGCCTTCAAATAAAAAACTGGATTTTGAAATTCCTATCGCCCTTTCTAGTGCAGAATTGATAATAAAAGATGAAGATATGATTGAAGGACGTTGGAATATTACTATTGATTGGATGTACGATCATACTCCCTATTTATTTAAGAAATCATTCGTCTATTAAATGTTAGTATCAGCAATCATATTAGGTTTATTGGGTAGTTTTCACTGTATAGGGATGTGTGGACCCATTGCTTTTATGTTGCCCGTAGGACGTTCTAATAACTTCCAGAAATTCCTTCGGGTTTTTCTTTATCATACTGGTAGATTATTAGCATATACTATTATTGGATTATTCTTTGGAGCAATAGGTAAAAGCTTGAATATTTTTGGCATACAGCAAGGATTATCGATAGGAATAGGAGTTTTGATGGTTCTAATAGTGTTAATCCCTTCACATTTTTTAATGAAGTACAATATCTCTAAGCCCATTTATAAGCTTATCTCTAAAGTAAAAAATGCGTTGGGAAAAGAACTCAAAAAGAAAACACCAGACACTTTCCTAACCATAGGTTTTTTAAATGGTTTTTTACCCTGTGGGTTGGTATATATGGCAGTTTTTGGAGCCATCGCATCTGGTCATATTCTTGAAGGCGGTTTGTATATGTTCCTTTTTGGAATGGGCACTATACCTTTAATGACTGCAGCGGTATATGCCGGAAATTTTTTGACAGGAAGAGCACGAAAACATATCCAAAAAGCGATCCCTGTATTTATAATAATAATTGGTTTGTTATTTATTGTACGAGGGCTTGGATTAGGAATTCCTTATCTTTCACCAAAACCAGTTACTGAACTGGTCTCTTCAAATTTTGGATGTCACTAATAAGGAAAGCCTTCCGAAAATGACTAAGCCGCACTTGTTCAATCGAAAGACTTTCTAATTAATACTATTATTTATCTACTTATAATGATACTGTCGGTTTCCTGTTTTTATTCTTTTTAGAAATCATTTTACGGTATTGATAAGGGTTTTCAAACTTTACTCCGTTCATATTAAAAAATTCTCCTTCTTTTAGTCGAATTTCTTCTTGATCAGCAGTTTTATAAATTCCGAAAGGATCTAATACTATTCCATTTTTAAGAGTAAATGGTTTACGAATACGATTTTGCGCTACATTTTGGATTTTAAAAACACCTCCTCCTATTTTTATATAATGAAATTTATTCTGATATCTATTAGCAATTTGAGCCTGATTAAGACCTTTATTTTCCTTTTTCATTTTATATCTATATTGACGTTCATTACGGTATTTGACGCCATAAACATCAAGACATTCACCATCTTTTAAACGCAATTGTTCACCATCTGCTGTTAAAAAGCTTCCATCGGGATTAAGTGTTGTACAATCAGATAACATAATACTTGCATCAAGCTGCACTTGTTCTCTATCTATGATTTGTAACATATCACCATCAATGAACATAAAGGTTTGTTGATCTTGGTTTTGGGCGGTTATTGATAAGATTCCAAGAACCATTACGGTAAGAAATAATAGTGTTTTTCTCATGATTTTAAGGTTTAAATTCATTACAAATTTATCCTGTAAAACCCTTAAAAACGATGATAAATATCATCTTCAGAACGAATTTTGAGGCCCCTAAATAATTGTTTACTATTTGCTTATTTGTAGATCAAAACATATTCTTAATACCTAGATAATTGTCTCTTAAATGCTCGTAAATGATTTCTTGAAGCCCTAAGTAAATTTGAATATACCTGTTTCCTATACTCATCATTTGTATTATCAATAGCTTTCTCTAAATCATTGATATCGGTTTCTTCTATCAAAGCTCCTACACTTAAAGCATCTTTAACAGAATTTGAACCCAGTTCAATCAAATAATCATACAATTTCTGTAAATCAACGTTATGGAATTTACCTTTTTTATCATATAATGTATATGATATTTGGTTTTTAGTCAATAACCCCTCTATCGCTTTAAGATGCCTTTTTTCACTTTCCTTAATATTTTGGAATATCTGTAGATCCCATTTTTCTCCTAAAAAAACATATGCATCATGTGCCAATTTTTCTTCTTCATACATGTATTTCATATCTTCAATACTCTTCTCTTCAATAGTATTCCTTTGAGCAAAGCTTGTTAAGCTAAAAAGAAATATTAGAAGGTATAAACTATTTCTAATCACAATTTTCATTTTCTTATGTTTTAGTGTCATATTGAATCTGATTAATGAACTATAAATTTGAGAGCTATACATTTTTTCCTTTTAGCATTTTATTCCAATACAGGTATGGGAGCATATATTTTTTAAGGATCCATAATCTCCAATGCTCTTTAGAACTGTCAAAAATCAACATCTTTTTTAGTTCAGGGTCTGGGGTAAAATTACTTTCATAATCAAACTCTCCTAAAACCATTTTTCCATATGCTGTTACTAATGGGCATGAAGAATAACCATTATAAGACACATTCGAGGCTTCCTTGTTTTGAATAAGCTTCAAAACATTATCCACAACAATAGGAGCTTGTTTTCTTATTGCCGCACCAGTTTTGGCTGTAGGTAAAGCAGCCACATCTCCTAAACCAAATACATTCTTAAAGCTTTTATGTTGAAGAGAATTATGATCTACATCTAACCAACCTGCTTCATTAACCAGTACAGATTCTTTTACAAATTTTGGAGCTGTTTGTGGTGGTGCCAAATGCAACATATCAAATGGCATTTCGATAATAGTATCTCCCGTCATGCTCTCTCCCAAGGAATTATCTTCCATTATTATACATTGATTTTCTTCGGGAGCCGTATTTTTAAAATAAACGATTTGTTTATCAGTATCAATCTTAAAAGGTGCATAGAATGGCTTAAAATGAATACCATATCTATGAATAACTTTCATTAAAGTTTCCCTAATAGGCTTCACTCCAAAAATTACAGATCCAGGTGTCGCAAAAATCACATTAGTACTATTTGCCATACCCTGCTTTCTAAAATAATCTGCAGCCAGATATGCGATCTTTTGAGGAGCACCTCCACATTTTATAGGTGTTGTGGGTTGTGTGAACACTGCATTTACTCCTTTAAAATTTTTTATCACCTCCCAAGTATGATCAGGATCTGTATAGTTGCTACATACAACTCCTTTGTCAAGCCCTTCTTTTAATCCTTCAATAAGTGATAGATCCATAACAAGTCCAGGGGCGACAACTAGATAATCATAAGATATATCTCCACCAGCCTTTGTTGAAACAATGTTATTTTCTGGAGTGAAACCTGTTGCATAATCTTTGATCCAGGTAACCCCTTTTGGTATAACACTTGCCATTGGGCGTGCTGTTTTTTCAAAATCATAAGTTCCTGCACCTACCAAAGTCCATGCGGGTTGATAGTAATGAGTATCTGAAGGTTCAATGATAGCAATATCTAGGGTTTTGTCTTTTTTAAGGAACTGAGCGGCCGTCATAATTCCTCCGGTTCCTCCCCCTATAATTAGTATTTGATAATGTGTTTTCATGTCATTATGTTTTAAGAAATCACCTAAAAGTAAAGGCTTAAATACACCATTACAGTAACTTAAGTTACAAACCATTTCTTTTTGGATAATAATTAACATTGTAACATTTGTTACATAAATAGATATTGAAAAGCTTTAAATTTATGAACCCGTAACAATACATATCAATCTAATGAAGCGACGAAATTTTGTTAAGAAAGCTATATTAACATCTATGGCTACAGTCATTGGAGCAGATATTGTTTTTGGGAACTGGATGCCCAAGGGGTATCAACCTTTAGCATTTCAAGATCCGGATCCATACAAAATGTTTGATAAGGATAGAGGAATGGAAGTGCTTAACGATAAGCCTTGGAATATTGAAGCAAAAGCGCATCTGTTGGATGATAAAATTACTCCAAACAAGTATATGTTTATTAGAAATAATGGCCTTATTCCCAAAACTATTGATGTCAAAAACTGGACATTAACTATTGACGGAGAATCCGTGAAGCAACAGAAAACATATGCTCTTGCTGATTTGAAATCAAAGTTTCCAGAATATACATATCAACTTACTTTGGAATGTGGTGGTAATGGCCGTAGTGAATTTGATCCACCTGCAAAGGGAAATCAATGGACAGTTGGAGCTGTTTCTTGCGCCCAATGGACAGGTGTTAGATTACGTGACATTCTTGAAGACGCTGGTATTAAAGATAATGCTGTATACATTGGTTATCACGCTTCTGATACCCATCTTAGCGGCGATCCTAAAAAAGAACCAATCTCTCGAGGTGCTCCTATGGCAAAAGCCTTGCAAGACGAAACACTGATTGCCTATAAAATGAATGGAGAGGATATTCCTTTGGTACATGGATATCCTTTGCGACTAGTCGCAGGTGGATGGCCAGCTTCAGTTTCGGGTAAATGGGTAAATAGAATTAGTATCCGTAACAAAGTACATGATGGTACCAAAATGACAGGAACAGCGTACCGTATACCTTGCGAACCAGTTGCCCCTGATGCTAAAGTTAAAGATGAAGATATGTGCATCATAGAATCGATGCCCGTAAAATCCCTCATTACGTATCCAAAATCAGGTGCAATGATTGATCTGGGTAAAAAACTAAACATAAGAGGGCATGCCTGGGCAGGTGAACTTGAGGTTTCTAAAATGGAATATTCTATTGATTTTGGTGCTACATGGAAGGAATGTCCTGTAGAAAAACCCGTAAACCGATTGGCATGGCAACATTTTTCGGCTTCAATAGATTTTCCCAAAAGAGGATATTATGAAATATGGGGAAGAGCAACAGATTCAAAAGGTATGAGTCAACCCATGATTTTACCAGGTTGGAATCCAAAAGGGTATTTAAACAATGCCTGTCATCGTATTGCAATAAAAGTTCTATAAAATGGATAAGGAGAAACAATTTAGGCAACAAGTCAAAAAGATCTATCGCTTTCTAATTATAGTATTCGCTATGGTTGGAATAATGACAGTTGCCGGAATTTATCTTATCTCTGATCCTACATTATCCGCTTTTAAAAAAGTAGAAACTGCTTCAGAGTATGCAATCACTCCCGAAGAAGATGAGGACAAAATAGAAAATGGAATACATATACGAACCGGACTTGTAGATGCAGAAGGGTTAATGATGGTGGTAAATAATTGCACCAATTGTCATTCCTCTAAATTGGTTATTCAAAATAGAATGAACAAAGAACGATGGATAGCAACTATTCGATGGATGCAGGAAACTCAAAATTTATGGGATTTGGGCGGTAACGAAGAAATTATAGTTAACTATCTCGTTGCAAACTATCCTCCCAAGAAAAAAGGAAGACGAGAAATATTAACAGATATTGAATGGTATGATTTACAGGATTAGTTTGATTATTATTTTAGGTGTATTGATGTTTTCCTGTGCTAAATCTCAAGAAAAAGTTGAGAAAGAAATTACGCCAGTATCAGAGATAAAAGTCAGTAAATATTTTAATTCTGAACATATCGTTGAAGCTGAGGATTTGCTGAAAATTTCAGAACAAGACAACATAAAAATAATAGACTTTAGGAAACCAGAAGTATATAATAAAGCTCATATTAGTGGAGCGCTTAATATATGGAGAACAGATATTGAAGATACTTCTTATCAATATAAAGGAATGATGGCCCATAGAGAACAAATTGAAACCTTGTTCTGTAGATTAGGAATTAATAATGAAGATATTCTTGTAATCTATGATGATCGCGGAGCTTGCGATGCAGCTCGTTTATGGTGGGTACTTAAAAATTATAATTTTGAATCTGTACAATTATTAAATGGAGGGTTAGTCGCATGGGAAAATGCCGGGGGGGGCTATCAATAATGATACTATACCCGCTACCTCTTCTACTTTTTCCTTACCAAAAGAGAGTTCTTTTGATTTATGGATAGGTAAGGATAAAATAACTGAAATACTGGCTTCAAACAAAAATAATATTATTCTAGATACACGAAATATAGATGAATTCACTGGGAAAAGGCAAAAAAGTGGAGCTTATAAAGGCGGAAGAATTCCTAAAAGTGTCTTGATTGACTGGGCAGAAGCCATTGATTATGAAGGATCGAAAAAATTTAAATCATTTGAAGAGTTAGAAAAAATCTATAGTCGCATGGGAGTGTCAAAAAATGATCCAGTTATTACTTATTGCCATAGTGGAGTTCGATCAGCACACACCACCTTTGTGCTAACAGAGTTGTTAGGATACAAAAATGTAAAAAACTACGATGGTTCATGGGTAGAATGGAGCTATTTCGATAATCTGCCTTTTGAATATGATAGTATAACAACTATAAAAAAATAAGTTATGGAAAAATATATATCTGCATTTACAGATGCCTTTACAGGTAGTGTTCACTGGACATGGAAATCTATATTATTTGAAGTCCCCTGGTACACAAATTATTTCTGGGGCCTTACAGCTATATCACTATTAATTTGGGGGTTAGAAATCGCTTTCCCCTGGAGGAAAGAACAATCAATTTTTAGAAAAGATTTTTGGATGGATGGTTTATACATGTATTTCAACTTTTTTGTCTTTGCAATTACGGTAAGTGGTTTTTATAAATTACTAGGTATAGTTTTTGGGGACTTTGGAATCTCTTCTAGAAGCCTAACCATTATGGATATTTCCGGTTTACCCATGTGGGCGCAATTAGTGATATTTTTTATAATTTTAGACTTCGTACAGTGGTTTACTCACGTGTTGTTACATAAATATCCTTTCCTTTGGAAATTTCATAAAATACACCATTCGGTAAAGGAAATGGGATTTGCAGCACATTTGCGTTACCATTGGATGGAAAATATCTTTTACAAGCCTCTAAAAACTATCGGAGTAATGATTTTAGGTGGTTTTGAACCCGAACAAGCATATATAGTACACTTCCTGGCGATCTCTATTGGGCATCTTAATCATGCCAATATTAAGATCACTTGGGGGCCATTAAAATATATCCTTAATAATCCTGTTATGCATCTCTATCATCATTCTTATGTTCTACCAAAAGGGTCATATGGAGTAAACTTTGGGATTAGTTTAAGCTTATGGGATTATATTTTTAAAACCAATTATATCCCTGAAGATAGCGGCACCATTGAAATTGGTTTTCCTGGGGATGAAAAAGTGCCTAAAAGTTTTTTTGGTCAAATTATTTATGGTTTTATAAAGCCAAAACAACAAAAGTAATAGACAATTACGATTTATTTCCAAGCCAAGAAACCTCCTTTTAAATCATAGATTTTTGTAAATCCCATACCAACAAGTTTTCTTGCTGCCATTTGACTGCGACCACCAGAACGACAATATAGATAAACGGGCTTATCCTTATCTAATTTTTGAAAAGACATTTTGAAAACATTCTTTTGAGAAAAATCGATATTTATAGATCTGGCAATATGTCCATTTTTGAACTCTCTTGGAGTACGAACATCTACAAGTTGCACCTCATTATTTGATATAGCCTCTTTAAAACTAATACTATCCAACACTTCTATTTTTTCTGATTCCTGAGTTCTTACCCAAAAAAATAAACTTGA
The DNA here is from genome assembly GCA_947500545.1 of uncultured Aquimarina sp. Taxonomy (GTDB): domain Bacteria; phylum Bacteroidota; class Bacteroidia; order Flavobacteriales; family Flavobacteriaceae; genus Aquimarina. The sequence goes on from CANMSO010000004.1 coordinate 360,059, forward strand.
TAAAAACATAATTGCAAACATTTTCTTCATTTAACTTTTCCTTTTAAAAAAAGGAAGTGGTTATTGCATAACAAACCACTTCCTTTAACCAACCAATCAAAACTAACCTTAAATCGAATACATTAATTCTAGTTATCTGTATGTAACAAAAATACATTTAGAATTTATCGATGACAGTAACAAAAGTTACATTGTACAATTTTAGAATCCATTGACTGATCAAAATCATGGTATATACTATTTGGTCTAATTATTTTTAGAAACTTTTAATCAAAAAATAATTATATCATGGCTACTATCATTTTAAATATAAAAACAGAGAAACTTCCTGAACGTAAACTAGCTTACATTGCCAATACTGGACCTTACAAAGGAAATACTGAACTTTTTGGAAAATTGTTTACCAAAGTCGCGGAATGGGGCAAACCCAAAGGATTATTTAATAATCCAAACACAGAAGCGATCACTGTTTATCATGACGATCCAGAATTTGTACCTGAAGATCAACTGACAATTAGTGTGGGATTCACTGTTCAAGAAGAAACAGACCCTGATAAAGAGATTCAAATCATGGAATTGCCAGAAGGATTATATGTGGTTGGTTCTTTTGAAATTTTTCCTACAGAATACGAAACGGCTTGGAATCAAACTTTTGAATACATCAAAAGCGAAAAATTAAAACCTTCTGGAATGATGTATGAATCATATAAAAATGAGCCAAATACACATCCAGAAGGCAAACATATTGTTGATATCTGTATTGCTATTGAAGAATAATCAATTGATATTCATGAAGCATAAAAACTAAACAGTCATAGAAAATAAAGTGGTTTCAGGTTTGTTACGCTGTAATCTTAAATCAAAGGCCATACAGATATTACGTACAAACGGACGTCCCTTTGGGGTTACTTTGATTTGTTCATCATAAATCTCCAACAACCCGTCTGTTTCTAATTCTTTAAGATTTTGTAATACCTCTGGCAGTTCACTGAAATACATAGAACCGTCTTCCCAATCGGTTTCGAAATGACACATTAAGTTTAAGATATGCTGTCTTATAATTTTATCTTCTTTGGATAATATATGACCGCGATATACGGGGATAATTCCTTCGCGAATAAGATGTTGGTATTCTTCTATTCCTTTTACATTTTGTGCAAAACCATACCAACTATCACTGATCGCTGATACTCCTAAACCGATCATCATTTGGGTTTTGGATGCGGTGTAGCCCATAAAATTACGATGTAGGTCCTTATTGTCAAAAGATTTGTATAGGGAATCATTTTGTAATGCAAAATGGTCCATTCCTATCTCAATGTAGCCAACTTCAGACAATAACTTCTTGCCTATCTCGTATTGTTTTCGTTTTTGTTCAGCGTTTGGCAAATCAGAATCATTGAATCCTCGCTGTCCATTACCCTTTTGCCAAGGTACGTGAGCGTAGCTATAAAATGCCAATCGATCTGGCATTAATTCTTTTGTCTTCAGGATCGTTTCAATAACCGCTTCTTGCGTTTGAAATGGTAATCCAAAAATGATATCATGACCCACTGAAGTATATCCAATATCCCTGGCGACTTCGGTAACGTATTTTACATTTTCAAAAGGTTGTATGCGGTGAATTGCTTTTTGAACCGTTTCATTATAGTCTTGTACACCAAAACTTACTCTTCTAAAACCTATATCATATAATGCCTGCAAATGTTCACGAGTTGTATTATTTGGATGCCCTTCAAAACTAAACTCACAATTCTCTGCTTTTTCAGCAAATCTAAAAATCCCATTAATCAAATAATGCAAATTCTCAGGAGAAAAAAAAGTAGGTGTACCCCCACCTAAATGCAACTCTTTTATTTTAGGCCTGGTTTCCCAAAGGTTTAGATATAATTGCCATTCTTTTAAAACCGTATTTAAATATGGTATTTCTACCTCATGCCTTTTGGTTATACGTTTGTTACATCCACAAAAGGTGCACATGCTCTCACAAAACGGAAGGTGAATATATAAACTTATACCTTCAGACTCATTACTCTCTACAAATGATTGTTGAACGGATTTTGTCCAATCTTTTAACGAAAATGTATTAATATCCCAATACGGAACGGTTGGATAACTGGTGTATCGTGGTCCTGGAATGTTGTATTTATGAACTAGGCTTTCGCGCATTTGACTGGTTTTTGAATTGTTTTTGTGTTATTTCTTAATTTCTCTACTCATGTAACACCAAAAAAGGAATATCTGTATGATAACTTATTTTTTCAACGGTAGGATGAAACAAAATACGCTGAAAAAAATTGAGATTCTTAGCAATCATCATGATCATATCTATATCCCTACTTTCTACAAAGCATTGCACAGCTTCTTCTATATTAGGATTAGATAGGAAATGAAAACTATGTTCGATATCATCCTCGAGATAGTCATTCAGGTAGTCTTTATTCTTTTTTTGTAAATCAGTTAACTCTTGATCTTTTTTTGCAATATGTAGCACTCTTAATGCTGCATCATTCTTGGTTAGGATATTCGTGATCGTATCCAGCACCCTGCTCCTGTAATAAATATTATAGTCTGTTGGGAATGCAATTTCCTTAGGTGCAACATAGGTCGCTTTTTCTGGAATTACCAAAACCGGGCACTTTACTTTGGTAATTACATCCCCAGTATTACTGCCAATGGTTTTCTCTTTAAGTCCCGAAGCTCCTTTGGTACCCATTACTATAAAGTCAATATGTTTCTCTTCTATTTGTTTTCTAATTGCATCTACGAAGAAGATATATTCGTTAATTGTAAAAAATCGGTGCTTCGTATTTAATGGTAATTTCTCAATTTTCTTGAGCAACATTTTCATCTGCTCTTTCCCACTATGTGTGATTTTTTCTAAAACAGTATCTTTAGAATCATAAAAAGAACTTCCTCCTATCATTTCATCAATATGAGAGACATGCAAAAGATAGAAATTGCATTTTGTCTTTTTCAAAAATGATAGTGCATATAGTATGGCATTCCACGAGTTTTCAGAAAAATCTGTCGGGATCAGGATGTTTTTCATCTTAAATACTTTCTAATACAACAAATGTATTAGGATGTTAAGATGTAAAGAATGACAAAAATCAGTTTATCTAATTATTCTACCAATTGAAGCCCCGATAGATCCAAAATCTTTATATTACGGCCTTCAATTTCTATAAGTCCGTCTTTTTTAAAACTAGATAATGTACGGATCAAACTTTCGGTGGCAATACCAGCAACACTTGCCAAATCATTACGAGATATTTTTATACTATCCTCAGGTTTTTTATTGAGTACCTCGGCAAATTGTAGGATAGTTTGTGCCGTCTTTTTGCGTACAGAACTATACGCCATCTGCAATAATTGTTCTTTTATTTCAGATAGATTCTCGGTAAGCAATTCCATTAATTCAAGAGAGATATTTTTACTTTTTTCAAGTATCTCTTTTAAGTTGTTTTTTGATATTCCCGCAATCTCTACATTCTCTACTGCAGTAGCCGATTCCAGATATGGGGTATTATCTACAAATGAAGTGAAACCAAGAAAATCATCTGCCTTATATAGTGCTGTGATTAGTTCTTTACCACTTTCATCCATCTTATGAGACTTTATAACTCCTTTTAAAATTAAATATATCTTGTTGGAATGTTCTCCTTCATTATAAATCATCTCTCCCTTTTGATACTCAGAAATCTCTCCGTGGTCATCAAAAAAATTCTTGAGTTCATTAAGATTTCTAAATCTATCTTCATTTTGATTTCCATCTGATTGTTCAATTCTTTCGCTTAGAATATTAGAAATTATTTGTGCTTTAGCTAATCTACTCTCTATGGCACTTAATAATTCCTCCTCTTCAAAAGGTTTGGTAAGATAATCGTCTGCTCCCAGGTCCATTCCTTTTCGGATTTCTTTATGCTCGGTCTTGGCAGATAAAAAAATAAAAGGTATCTGGTTTGTAGTTTTATCATATGACAATGCTTCTAAAACCCCATAACCATCTACCTCTGGCATCATAATATCACAAACAATGATATCGGGTTTTTCTTCTTTTGCAGTAGCAATTCCTATTTTTCCATTAGGTGATGTAATCACCTTATAATCGGAAAGTTCTAACAGCTCAGCGGTATTTTCTCTTAGTGCAGAATCGTCCTCAATTAATAAAACTGTCTTCATTATTATTTGTGATTATTAGCTATCGGTATTTGAACTTCAAACGTGGAACCTTTATTTTCTTTACTTGTAAAAGTAATAGTCCCTCCTAGATTTTCCAAATGACTTTTCACAATGTTTAATCCTATTCCTGTTCCTTGATCAAGTAATGCGTTTTCTGCCCTAAAGTAACGTTTAAAGATAAATTCTTGCTCTTTTTCAGGGATACCTATCCCTTGATCAATAATCCTAAAGGTAAGTATGTCATTTTCAAAATCAACATGTAAATCTATGATCGTATTTTCTCCTGAATATTTTATGGCATTATGAATAAGGTTTGATAACACAAGCTCTAAGATTTTCTCATCAAACTCTAATATATAATCATCAATATCATTAGGATAATTAATTCGTTGTCCGTCTTTGAGTAGCATATTGGCGTTATATACCACTTCATTAATAACCTTACTAAGAGGAAAAGTAGTAAACTTATAGGTTGCTTTACCAGTTTCTAAACGCTCGATAGATAAGAAATCATTAAGAATATTGTCCAAATATTTCACCTTACTCTTAATAGTGTCAAGGTGTTTTTCTCTTTTATCTTGCTGTTCTTCTTTGGTATATTTCCCTGTAAGCGTAGCTGAAGTAAGAATCCCACTTAGCGGAGTCTTGAACTCATGAGATACAAGAGATAAAAATTTTGTTTTTAACTCGTTAAGATCTTGTTCCTTTTTTAAAGATTCTTTCGTTTTGGCCTCGGCTTCCTTTCGCCGTTCTACTTCACTCTCTAAGGTGATTACAGTATTTTTAAGCTCCTTAGTTCGCTTTTCAACTGTTTTTTCAAGTTTTTCTGTATAATCCTTTCTATCTGTGATATCCAGAATAATCGCAACAAATACAGTTGCATCCCCAAAATGTGATAACTGAAGGTGTACTTCTACAGGATATATGGTACCATCCTTGCGTTGATGCATAGTCTCAAACCCAAGCTTTTCTTTTCTTTTTTGCAGTAAATCCTCGAGTAAATTTCTAAATTTAGTCTCAGTATACTCCGGTTTTATGTCAACAGGAGTAATTTGTCTAAGCTCATCAAGAGTATATCCTATATTTCCTAGCGCCCCACGATTAACATCAATAAATTTTAAGGATTCTGCATCAAATATGTAGATTTCATTAAGGGATTCGTCAAAAATTGTAGCCCAATGTTTTAATTCTTGCTCCGCCTTTTTGCGTTCGGTAATATCCATAACCAAAGCCATTACAAAGGTCTTACCATATATTTCAAAGGGGCTTAACCCTGCTTCTACCGGGAAAGTTTTTCCGCATTTACGAACCCCACTAATATCTCTACCTCTACCCATCTGGCGCTTCTCACTATTCTTCAAAAAACTTTTGAAATGCCCTCCGTGATTTCCACGATATTGTTGCGGAATTAGAATATTTAAAGGCTGTCCTTTTAATTCTCCCTTCTTATAGTTAAACATTTCCTCTGCCCCGCTATTTGTTGCTACTATAGTTTGATTTTCATCTACAATAATTACACCCTCAGAAATAGCTTCGGCAAGGATATCAAATGTATTTTCGTTGGTAAACGGCATGTGTATGGGTTAGTCCAAATATCAAGTTTATAATCAAAAAAATACAACAAAGCCCAATGTGGTTGAAGGCTCAGCATATTCCTACAAATGTACAAGAAAAACCTAGAAAGAATGATATCGGTCATTTATTATTAACACCTCTTTGGATACTTTAACCAAAAATTATAAATCATGCGAGGTGTCTTAAATTTAGGGAAGCTTTTTAAGGTTACTATTGAAATTCATTGGACTTTCATTTTCATTTTGGCTTGGATCGTTTTTTTAGAATTAAAATCTGGGGGAACATTGTATAACGCAGTAATGAGCATCGTTTTTATACTGTTATTATTTGTTTGTGTGGTAATGCATGAATTTGGTCATATTCTTACTGCAAGAAAATTTGGGGTACATACCAAAAAAATTACATTGTTACCCATTGGCGGTGTAGCTTCTATGGATACCATCCCTGAAAACCCTAGACAAGAATTATTAATTGCTCTAGCGGGGCCAGTAGTAAATATTGGGATAGCCATGATTTTACTTTTGTTTGTACCAGTATCATTTTTCTTTGACCAAGATCCCAATCAATTAGAAAACACACTAAGTCATGTTACCACTCAAAATTTATTAATTTATCTTTTTTCAGCAAACATAGCGCTAGCCGTATTTAATTTTATCCCTGCATTTCCTATGGATGGCGGGCGTGTGCTTAGAGCTATACTTGCCATGAAAATGGACCGGGTATCTGCAACTAATATTGCCTCTGGCATAGGTCAGTTTCTTGCTTTAGTTTTTGTAATAGTCGGGATTCTCTATAATCCATTTCTAATAATCATTGGTTTATTTATCTATTTTGGTGCCTATGGAGAGAACAAAATGGTACGACAACTAGCATTACTAAAAGGTCATAAAATAGGTGAAGCAATGCTAACCAATATATCTATTCTAAAACCTGAAGATACTATAGCGCATGTTATCGATCTTTTGCTTTCTGGGACTGAAAAAAACTTTGTAGTCGTTCAAAATTCTGACATAACAGGTCTTCTTTACCACAAAGACATTATTAAAAACTCTAAGAACAAAAATCTACTTGTGAAAGACATCATGTCTAAATCATTTAAATCAATTGACCTACATGCTGATTTAAAGGACATTTTTAAATTAATCAACACAGGAAAAAGTGATTTTTTTGCTGTCACCAATAATGATAAGCTAGCTGGAGCAATAGATCTCACTAATTTAACTGAATTTATGCTAATTCAGTCCAACCTAATTACTAAGTAATACTACATTTTATATCCTTTCAACTGATTTATATCATAAAAAACTTCATGCCGACTTGCTAAATTTATCTTATGAATCGATAATTTATATATCATGGATACAACTCAAAATATAGGAATCAAATTTTATCAAAACCTTGGAAAACTATTCTATTCTATTGCTGCGTCTGATAAAGTTGTTCGCCCGTCTGAATATGAATCTTTACGAAAAATTGTAAAGTCAGAATGGATGAAAGTAGATGACGTAGAAGATGATTTTGGCGTTGATGCAGCTTTTCAAATCGAAATTGTTTTTGACTGGTTGGACAACGAGGAACTAAATGCTGAAGAATCTTTTGGCCAATTTGAAGCGTACTACAAAGAAAATAAATCACGTTTTACAGATAATATAAAACAGTTAATCTGGAGTACTTGTAATGCAATTGCTGGAGCTTTTTCTGGTAAAAACAAATCAGAATTGATGATGCTTGGCCGATTGAAATTGATTTTTGAAAAATAACATCTAATTCTCAATGTAAACATGGAGTTTATTGATTACTATAAAATACTTGGTGTTTCTAAAAGCGCATCAGATGCTGATATTAAAAAAGCATATCGAAAATTAGCCAGAAAATATCATCCGGATCTCAATCCCAATGATAAGGAAGCAGAGCAAAAGTTTAAAGAAATCAATGAAGCTAATGAGGTATTAAGTAATGTAGAAAATCGAAAAAAATATGATCAATATGGCAAAGATTGGAAACATGCTGAAGAATTCGAAAAAGCACAACAATCACAAAAACAATATAATCGATCAGGAAGTCAACAGCAGTATTATGAAGACTTTTCTGAAGGAGATTTCTCTGACTTCTTTGAATCAATGTTCGGCGGGGCAAGAAGAGGTTATAGCCAAGGGCAAGTAAAGTATCGAGGGCAGGATTTTAATGCAGAATTGCACCTCAATTTAATGGATGTTTATACAACTCATAAAAGAACACTAACGGTTAACGGGAAGAACATTAGAATTACAATTCCCGCGGGAGTCGAAAACGGGCAAACAATAAAGATCAAGGGCCATGGTGGACCAGGAATCGATGGTGGACCAAAAGGAGATTTGTATATCACTTTTGTAATAGAAAATAGAACACCATTTAAACGCGATAAAAGTGATCTGTATCTAAATAAAGAAATTCAACTATTTACAGCAGTTTTAGGTGGAGAAATAACTATTGATACACTTGACGGAAAAGTCAAACTAAACGTAAAACCTGAAACCCAGAATGGTGCAAAAGTAAAGTTAAAAGGAAAAGGGTTCCCCGTATATAAAAAGCAAGGTCAGTTTGGAGATTTATATGTAACCTATACTATAAAAATACCTAAAGACCTTTCTGAAAAACAAAAAGAATTATTTAGAGAGTTATCCAAACTTTAAGTATAGTACAATGACCAAAGAATATCTCATACCGGCAGCAGAATTTTGTGCAAATCACCAAATAGAATTATCTTTTATAAACTCTTTGCATGAGTTTGGATTAATTGAAGTTGTTAGTATTCAACAAACTACATTTTTAAGTTCTGAAGAGCTCCCCAAACTAGAGCAAATCTTGCTTTTTAACCAAGAATTAGAAATTAATCTAGAAGGAGTAGAGGTAATTATACGTTTGCTGGAGCGTGTTCATCAAATTCAACATGAAATGAATATCTTAAGAAATAGATTGAGTATATATGAAAACCTCTAATTCAAAAATATACCTCAACTGATTTTTGTCATATTATAGAAAGTATTGTGTGGCTAATTTTACTCCAAATTAAAAACATACCATTATGACACTATACGCAAAAATTAATGCTGACTTTTCTGAAAACTATATTGGATATTCTGCTTTGGCAATTATTGCCTCAACATGTTTGGGTTCTATTGCAATTATGACAACGCTTCTGCACGGAAATGGTGCCGCACAAATGTTCCTTGTTTTCCTAAGTGTTATCGTTTGTAGTGCACACAATGCTGCAATATTAACCGTTCAAAAACCTAAGTTGGTATTAGATCTTTTGATTGCCAGTTTAGTGGCTAATACTCTAATTATAATTGGAAACGGACTTTTTTAAACAAACCAGATATTATTGAAAAGGGTGAGTTTTATGAAAAACTCACCCTTTTTTTGTTTAAAACTTAAGGTGATCAATATCATATTTTTTGATGAATATCTAAATTACTTTTATTCTTAAGAAAAAATATGGATATGCCTCGACCAAAAACAAGAGATGAATTACTTGTCCTAAGTAACAAGAACTACAATAAGTTATTAGGTTTGATTAATTCTTTTCCTGAAGAAAAATTAAACCAGGAGTTCCCTAGTGGTTACCTCAATAGAAATATTAGAGATGTATTAGCACATCTTCATCATTGGCACTTGATGATGTTAGATTGGTATAAAGTAGGTATGGCAGGGAATAAACCAGATATGCCTGCAAAAGGATATACCTGGAAAACAACTCCTGATCTTAACAAAGAAATTCAAAAAAAATATAGTCAAACTGAAGTAAACGAAGCAAAAAAAATGCTTCAAAAGTCATTTGATGAACTACAAAAAGTGATTAATAATCACACAGAAGAAGAGCTTTTTGAAAAACGAAGATTTAAATGGACAGGAACCACATCATTAGCCTCTTATCTTATTTCTGCTACTTCAAGTCATTATGATTGGGCATATAAATTAATTAAGAAATGTGTTACAATAGTTAATGAAACAACGTAATTATCCGTTTCTATCGAAATATAACATCAAAAAACATATCATGAAAACACTAATAATCACTTGTCTTATTTTCTTAAGTTGTATCTCTTGTAAAAACGAGACAACACCTCAAAAAACTTCTGATCCTAAGGAGGTAGAGACAGATCAAAATATAAACGAGAAATCTGGAGATTCACTCATTGTCTATTCCGGAGAAACACAGGAGCTTGATCAGGAGAAAACAAAATCTATAAAAAGAGAATTATTAATCAAGGCCGAAGACGATAAGTCCCAGCTACAAGAATTAGTAGTATCTAAGGAGTTTTATAAAGAAGAGGATCTTTACATATTAGATTACAAATATCCGTATCTCAATGAAAAAATCGACTCAAAATATGCTGTGTTTAATGATTTCATTGAAGAAAACTATTTGAATATTGAAAAAACAGAAAATCAAATTCTTGAAGACAAAGAACTGCTTTGTGACACCTTAAAAATTAATAGATTCAGAGATAAAAGAATTATTGATTATAAAATTTATGACGTTAAAAGTGATTTAATAAGTGTCGTGCTTTATAAAGAAAATTACTATTCTGGGATGCGTTACTCTACATATCTTTTTGATTGTGTAAACTTTGATCTCAAGAAACACGAATTCATGTATTTCAATAATTTCTTCGAGACTGGGTCCGAAAAAGAAGTATTTAATACCATAAATACAATCATAAAAGAAGGTATTAATTCTGGAGAATTTTATTACGAATGCTGGGAATTATCTGAAGGTGATTTCAAAGCCTATAAAAACAATTTTGTCGTGAATGATGATGTCGTTGAGTACTATTTTGATGATTGCGTAATTTGTCCTTCTTATACAGGAACATATTCTATAAAAATTCCAATAAAAGCTATTGCACATCTTATCAGAAAATACAATGATGCTCCCAAAATAGGTTAACTTCATTATACAAGGATTTTTAAGTGCATTATTATAACTTAGTAATCAAAATAATGACATGAAAAGTAGTTTTAGTGATATTATAAATGCAAAAACACCTGTATTAGTAGATTTTTATGCCGATTGGTGCGGGCCATGTAAAATGCTTGCTCCCATATTGAAAGATGTCAAAGATGAATTAGGAGATAACATAAAAATTGTAAAGATAGATGTAGACAAAAACCAGCCTTTATCAGCAAAATATCAAGTACGTGGTGTACCTACCATGATTTTGTTTAAGGAAGGGAAGCTACTCTGGCGACAATCTGGAGTATTACAAAAAAACGATATCATCGCAGTAATCAATTCACATCAATAATCATGCAACTCAATAAGTATATAGACCATACATTATTAAAGGCAAATGCTACGGTTAATGACATCAAGAAACTTTGCAGCGAAGCTAAAGAACATAATTTCTATGCGGTTTGTGTAAATAGTTATTATGTGGCACTGGCCAATAGCGAATTGATGCATACCGATATCAAAGTTGCCGCTGTTGTAGGGTTTCCTTTAGGAGCTATGTTAACTCGAGTTAAAATATTTGAAGCACAACAATGTATTGATCAAGGAGCCAATGAAATTGACATGGTTATCAATATAGGTTTGCTAAAATCTGGATATTACGATATCGTAGAAGATGAGATCAGAGCCATCAAAAAAGCAATCGGAGATAACACGTTAAAAGTCATTTTTGAAAATTGTTATCTCACCGATGAAGAAAAGAAAATTGCCTGTAAATTATCTATGAATGCTGGTGCAGATTTTATAAAAACAGCTACTGGCTTTGGTACCGGTGGTGCCACTCTAGAGGATGTAAAACTCATGAAAAAAGAAGTTCAGAATAATCTACAAATAAAAGCTTCTGGAGGGATTCGAGATTTGGAAACTGCAAAGCAATATACTGATTTGGGGGTTTCCCGAATAGGGACATCATCTGGAATAACAATTGTAACTTCAAAATAAATCAGATGAGCATACACATTGCCGCAGAAAAAGGACAAGTAGCAGAAACGGTTTTATTACCAGGTGATCCTATGCGAGCCAAGTGGATAGCTGAAACCTTTTTTGACGATCCTTATTGTTATAACGAAGTTAGAGGAATGTTTGGTTACACTGGGACCTATAAGGGCAAACGTGTTTCGGTACAAGGCACTGGGATGGGAATACCATCTGCATTGATTTATTGCCACGAACTTATTAATGATTACGGGGTCAAAAATCTAATCCGTGTTGGCTCTGCCGGATCCTTTCAAAAAGATATTCAACTTAGAGATATTGTTATCGCAATGGCAGCTTCTTCCACTTCAGGAATTAATAATTCCAGGTTTATTAACTCTGATTATTCTCCTACTGCTAATTACGAGTTATTTATGAAAGCAGCTCGGTATGCCCAAAAACATAATATTCCTATCAAAGCTGGTAATGTATTATCGTCTGATGAATTTTATGAAGATAACCCTAATGCATATAAGCATTGGGCAGATTATGGTGTACTATGTGTAGAAATGGAAACTGCGGGCCTGTATACTATTGCAGCAAAATTTGATGTAAAAGCATTGACTATTCTAACTATTTCGGACTCTCTGGTTACTGGGGAAGGAACAACATCAAAAGAAAGAGAAACTACATTTGGCCAAATGATTGAAATTGCCTTGAGCACCTTGTAAAGAGGCTGCCTAAAAGTATTTTTTAGACAACCTCCTTAACAAAGTCAGCTATACAATACTCTTTATATTTTGAAAGTCATTACTGGTTTATCGGCATGATTCGCGATATCTTCGCCAATACTTCCGCTAAAAAAATGTGCCAATCCACGACGCCCATGTGTAGGGATCGCAATAATATCAGCATCTATTTTTTTGCTATAATTAAAGACTCCTCCTTCTACCGTATAATCGCTATAATAAATTACCTTATCATGTATCTCTAGATTTCCTGGATCGGCCTTAAAAAGAAATTCTTTAACCCGTTCTTCCATTTGATCAGAACTTCTAAATCGCTCACCTGGTAGATTAACATAAAGTAAATGAATATTAGCATCGAAAGCATCAAATAATTTCATTGCATTATGATAGGATCGTAGACTCTCTATTTTAAAATCACAAGCAAATACGACCTCTTTAATACTAAAATCTTCTACTGGATTCTTTATAACTAAAACAGGAATATCAGAAGTTCGTACTACTTTTTCTGTATTAGATCCTATAAAAACTTCTTCGCGTAGTCCACTAGTTCCATGAGATCCCATTACAATTAAATCGGCATCATTCTCATTGGCTACATCATTAATCTCGCTAAATATTTTATAATTCTGCACAGTCTCGCTAACCTTAATTCCTTTTAGATACTCCTTATCCAAAAAAGTTTCAAACCTCTTTTCTGCAAGCTTCATATAATATAATGCTTCTGCTACTTCTTGACCTTCATTTTTGGTCAATACAGCTTCAGAAAGTCCAAGCATATGCAATACTACAATTTCTGCATCTTGTTGTTTTGCTATGATAGCAGCTACTTGTAATGCGTATTCTGAATATTCAGAAAAGTCTATAGGGACAAGAATTTTTTTCATGGTTTTATTATTTTATGATACCAAAATTAGAAGATGTTAAAACCAATTAAAATGATAATTATCATACTAATACTTCCGCCTAGGCTATAACTTTACGTATCAACATTTTATAATAAACAAAACTTGTTAATCATGGCACTAAATTTTAATCAATACGCCAAAGAAGCGAATACTTTTTTAAAAGAATATGCTAAAGAGGTGAACCTAGAAGACAACCATGATAAAGCCGCGCGTATTTTATCTTCTGTTTTACATGGATTGAGAGAAATCATTTCTGTAGAAGAATCTTTACAATTAGTAGCTCAACTACCTATGTTTTTAAAAGCTGTCTACGTAAATGGATGGTCTGTCAAAACCAAGAAAGACAAAATAAAACATATGGAACAATTTATAGATCTTGTCAGATCCTATGATGGAGTTACTTCTATCTATGATTTTGAATCCAATGAAGTAGCCGAACATTATATTCAAACCACATTTTTTGTATTACGGAAATATATTTCTCCAGGAGAGATGCAAGATATTAGAGACGAATTACCAAAAAATCTAAAAAATATGATTTTTGATAAGTTGTTTTTTTAAAAAGTTAATCCTCTTTGTTTTAAAAAGCTATAAGTTATGAAAAAACTAAAAGACAACCAGATGGCGTTTCGGGAACTAATACATTACGCCACAAAAGCTCCATCTGGGCATAATACACAACCTTGGAATTTTAAAATTATAGAAACGGGGATAGAGATTCATCCAGATTTAAATCATGTATTACCGGTAGTTGATCCTAACAATAGAGAATTGTATATAAGCCTTGGATGCGCTCTCGAGAATTTGTTGGTTGCTGCCAATGCCCGTAGTTATAATTGTACCTGGGAAATTTTAGACGAACAAAACATACATTTTATAAAAGTGAATCTGATAAAATCAAAAATAGATAAAATCCATATGCTTTTTAGCAGTATAGATTTGAGACAAACAAATAGAAGTATTTACAATACAAAATATGTGTCCGAAAAAGATCTAAAAGAACTATTAACTATTGATAAAGAAAAAAACATTAATATTTATAGTTTTAAACGTGGAGATATAAATTTCGAAAGCATCAAAGATTACATTTTAGAAGGAAACAATATACAGATGAATGACCCAGATTTCAAAAATGAACTCATCCATTGGATTCGTTTTAATGCTAAAGATGTATCGAAAACTAAAAATGGGTTAACCTATGAGGTAATGGGGTCTCCTGCAATGCCTAGATTCATTGGCAAGCCCGTTGTGAGATCCTTACTAAGTGTCAAAAAACAGAACAAGAGCGATTTAAAAAAGATCAATTCATCATCACATTTCATATTATTTACAGCAAAAAACAATACAGTATCTGATTGGATCTCATTAGGTGTTACATTAGAACGTTTTTTACTATTGGCTACCAAAAAAAGAATAGCAAATGCCTATCTAAACCCTCCATGCGAAATAGACTCTTTAACAAAGAAACTTAGAAAATCTTTACCAATACATGATGAATATCCAAATATTTTAATACGTATTGGTTATGCAGAAAGGGTTGCTTTTTCTCCTAGAAAGGATATAAAAGCTGTGATCCATCAATAAATCAGGTACATGAAAATATTTACAAAATTAATTTTATACGTATAATATGATGATGGCGATTAAAGGACCTCTAAATAGTACTACCAAAATTTCGAAAACGCATTTCTCCAGGAGAGATGCAAGATATTATAGACGAATTATTAAAAAATATGATTTTTGATAAGTTGTTTTTCTAAAATACTCTTGAAATACCTACCCCAATTGCGATATAGCTTAAATCTAAATCCGTATTTATAGTATCAATTTCAAGCGCTCTTGATAATGAACGATATCTTAGTTCGGGCCTTAAACTCCAGTTATCATCTAATTTCATTTCCAGGCCTAAACCTACCTGCCATCCAAAACCATGACCCGTATCAGCACTGATACCGCCATTATTATTTTCTATTTCAATATGGTTGTAAATAGCTCCCGCCCTTATCATATATGAAATAGAGGTTTCCGTAATTGGATGAATAAATTGTAACCCAAATGTATATCCTGTTTCTTCAAAGTCTGTATTCATACCAGCAAAAGAATCTTCGGCTCTAAATTGATTCCACCCCCAACCAACATATCCCGCAAGATGTGGCATAAAACGATATGCTACCGTTACTTCAAACCCAAAACCAATATCCAGATCTGCTTCCTCTATATCCTGAGTGGCAAAATTAAGTCCAGGTCTAAATTCTGCTGACCAATTGTTTTGACTAAAAGAGATTGTTGAAAACAATAACAAAATCAACCATAAAACTGAGTTTTTTATAATTTTCATATCGTGTTGTTTTTAAACTAGTTTCAATCTATCAACGGTTCTAATCTTGCTATAATCTTATCAGCAAAGTCAGACGCCTCTTCAAGGTTGGATTCTCCTGTAAGTGCATCTACTACACCACTAATTCGGTATGTACCCTCTCCTGAAGTTGTAAGTATTATCATTTTATCGCTATGACCTGAAGTCTTTTCAACAAATTGCCTCACGACAAATGGTGCTTTCCAGTTTTCCCAAGTATGTAATACTACAATGGCCGTATAATCCTCTGGTTGAATCTCTACCAAAGAAGAAACATCAATAACTTTTATAAAAATAGAATCTGATTTATAATGATTCACGATTGAATTGGTGATCGCATCTTTAAACTCACTTCCTTGGGTAGCTATTAGAAGCTTTTGCTCTAACTCTGGAACGTTTACCTCAAATGCTCTTGCTTCTTCCATAGAATATTCATATTTGTACCATATTGCCCAAAGGAGTAATATGATAACAACGGATACAATGATTAGCATTATTTTTCCAAATCTTTTCATTTTATTTTTTTTACTGATTTTTCACTAAAAATATTGAACCATTCTACGTTAAAGTATGACAATGATCAGCTACGAGAAAAAAGATTCTTTTTATATATTAGTTAGTAATTGAAAACCGTTCTATTTTGTTATTTTCTGGTAGCAGATGCTCATGTTCCATTTGGAATATAATCGCACTTACATAATCTTCTATGGGTAGTTCTTCGAGCTGGTAATCATACATATCTAAACACATCCCCCAGAATAATGAAATATCTTTTTTGCTAATGGTATAAATATCGGTTTCTAGGTGATATATCTTATACACACCAAAATACCCTTCTTCATCTTCTCTTTTCTCCTCAACCCCTGTTACAGCCGTAATCATAAAGCTGTCAAACCCTTTTTTTGATATCACCTCGATTAGTTCATTCAATTCTTCTTCGGCTTTTTCTACTTTGGTGAAATTTATGGGAGCAACCTTAATACTTTGATAGGCATCAATCTGGAAAGTACTCAGCCTTTCTTTCATCTCTTTTTCAAAAGTTATACGAGTTTCTATATTATCTGTTAGTCCAATTATTACAATTTTTTCAGGTATAAATCTTGTACTTTTTTCATTCTTCTTTTTATTGATATGCGGTGTTATGATTTGTGCATAGGTTGTTCCAACAATAATAAATAAAAGGAATGTGCTTACTAATTTTCTCATAGATTCCTATTTGAAAGTCAATGTAGCCGGATATCATACAATTTGCTATGATCTTTGTCATACTCTGGATATAGGGGTTTTAAAGCGAAAAACCAGTACTTGACGATAAAATATGTTTTAATTCATCGGTCGTGGTTGGATCTATAAGATTTAAAGCTCTTACATTACATAATTCTTCAACCATTTTTCTTCCTGCAAGTGTATTGGTAGAAATCCCGGTTACTATATCCGGAACAATATCAAAAGCTTTCATTAGTCCGTAAACTGCATAAGGGTCTGAAGCACTCAAAATCACACATTTTACCTGTTCTCTTATAGCATTAATAGCTATATCTCCGTTATAAGGTTCTAAAGGTGATGCTCCAATTTCGATAACCGCTATATCTGCCTTTTGCATTGCTATTTTACTTAATAACTGACGGAGTTTATGTTGATACTTTTTTCTGGGACAAATAGATGAGGGTAGGCCTACATCTACAAAATCCATCACAACATCTGCCCCTACATCTTTAACTGCTAGTATATCCTTAAAGCGTCCCGCACCGGTAAGTTTTGCACCTACTACTTTTAATCCCGCCAACTTAAAAAGGTTAGTAACAATTCTAGCAGATGTTGTCTTGCCGGCAGACATTGAAGTACCCACAAAAAGGGCTACCGGAATTTCAAAAGGCACATCTTCAACAGGTTTTACAAAACTATCCATTGTCATTTTTTCTTCACCTCTAAAAGCGTGCGCCGTGTAAATAACTTGTATCATATTAGGAATAAAAACTGATTTAGAAGTCATTTTTCCAAGCAGCCCAGCTCCCGTTAATACGTCCATTTTTAAATCTTCTTCTACTTTCTTCCAAGTACCTGTGGCTTCTAATGTTGCAAAACGTTCACCTAAAGCCCCTACAATAGATTCTCCTCCTATTACACCACGCATTCTTCCATTAGAAAGCTCAAGATTTAATTTATTACTTCCGGCATCCAGAATTTCACAGATCACATAATCTCCTGTCTCCCATTGATCTCTCGGTAATTGTTTTAACACAAAACCTTTCTCCTGAAGATCGGAAATTCGTGTTAGGGAAGTATAGATATATCGATGTTTCATGATTTATTGATTTAAGGGTTTTGTCAACAATAATAGTGTTAGCAGAGCCGTTCTCTCGATCAGTTTATCTCGAAAAATATATTCGTGTACGGCATGTGCCCCATCACCAGGCGTGCCCAATCCATCTAGCGTAGCGGTAAACTCACTAGTGGTATTGGCATCAGAGCCGCCTCCGGCTGTCGCTTCATCTAACTCCAGTCCTAAAAGTTCTCCTTTTTGCTTTGTTACCTTCCACAATTCCTGATTACGAGTTGTTTTCTGCATTGGAGGTCTACCTATACCTCCTTTAATGTGTAGCTCTACATCTTGAAGATTTGGTTTTAGGGCTTTAATCTTCTTCGTTATGTATTGCCCATCATTTTCATTTAACACTCTTACATCTACTATTGCCTTACTTTCTGGAGCTACAACATTAGGTGAAATTCCGCCTTCAATCATTCCTACATTTACCGTAATGCCCTTTTCAATATTATTCATGGCATAGAGTTTCTGTACTTGATGAGATAATTCTACGATGGCATTGATTCCTTTGGTCGGATCTAGACCAGCATGAGCAGCTTTGCCTTTTACGATAATTGTAAAGCGTCCTATACCTTTTCTTGCTGTTTTTAGTTTTCCATCCAAACCAAGAGGTGGTTCCAATACATATGCTCTTGATGAAATCATAGCGAGCCTTTTGATCATATTTGTGGATTCTCTGCTACCGATCTCTTCATCAGAATTGATCAAGACAACTGGGGTTACAGTTACATCTAAAGACAATTCTTTTATAGCCTGCAATGCAAAAAATATTTGTGTTAACCCTGCCTTCATATCATAGACCCCAGGACCTTTGATTATTTTATTTTTTAACGACATAGGCATTTTGGCCAAAGTACCTATTGGCCATACTGTATCGCAATGTCCTATCAGAAGTTGTAGAGGGAGTTGCTTTACCCTATTTACTGGTTTTATATATAGATATCCTCCCGTTTTCTTACCCAAAACATGAACTGGATAATATCCAATCTTTTTAAACTCTTTTGATAGAAAATCAATGATTTTATGTTGCGATGTAATAGAATTAGAAGGAGATTCTATAGTTACCAATTTTTTCAAAAAAGTTAGCATTTCATCTTCACAACTGGTAAGATAACTTTGTATCATATTTGCTATGTCCAAATCATTTTTCATCTAGAGAAATCCTTTGGAAACGGAAAATTGAATGTTTCAGAGACTTTTGCAAAACGTCCATCTGCCAAATAAGCTAATAACGGATGTTGACCAAGTTGTTCCTGTTCGTCAATTTCAGAAACTTTTAAATAGTCTGGATGTACTGAGGCAGCGAGAATCTTACCAGTTATTATGCTATTGCGATCAAACCCATCAATGATTTTAAACAATTCACACTCTAGATGAAGGTAAGAATCAACTACCAACAACGTATCTATCTTATTGGCCTTTATAGCAGGTAGTGCACTAACTATTTGATCTGATTTTGAGATACTTTCAATTCTGGGAGAAGCGCTTATCGAAGCCAGAAGTACTTGGTTTGGTAAAGGAAAACTTACCGAAAATTCTTTGTTTTGCAATACATTTTGATATGTACCATGTCTTGGAGTACATACAAAACCAAAGTAATTGTCAAAGCCAATTGGCATTGCCATATGCTTTGGGGCCATATCATACCCTTCTTCCTCTTTGGTTCCTACAATTACCAAAGGTGCTATCGTAAAAAAATGACTCCAAATAGGATGTAAAACATCTAACGTTATAAATTTCTTTTGCTGTGACATCTCATAATATCTTGTATGTAGTCAAGGTACAAAAGGGTATTAGTTTAAGAACTGATTTTTGTCAGCTCATAAGGGTTTGAAAGAAGTCTGAAAACGAATAATAGCTGATCAATATCATTTTGTACTAAACTAATTATTAATACATTGATTATTACAACCAACACCTTAAATAAAATGAAAACATTAATAGTACTGCTTGTACTTCTGTTACCCCTACTCAGCATTGCTCAATTTGAAGCAGAAGAAGAAGTAACAATTTCAAAAGAACAGAATGATGATGTATATCTTACCGGAGGGAAAGTAAAAATAAATTCAAAAGTAGATGGTGATTTAGTTACTGCTGGAGGAAACATTACTTCAAGAGATTCTATAAAACAAGATTTGATCGCTGCAGGAGGAGAAATCATGATCAAAGGATATGTAGGAGATGATATTCGCACCGCAGGTGGTAGCCTGACAATTGATGCTGAAGTTGGTGATGACCTTGTCGCCGCAGGTGGCAAGATCATGATAACAGATGAAACGGTTATCCATGGTAATCTTATTTCATGTGGAGGTAATTTGGAGATCGATGGCAAAATAAAAGGTTTAGCCAAAGTTTGTGGTGGCAATTTGACATTAAACGGAAAAATAGCTAAAGAAGCTACTTTCTATGGAGGGAAAGTAATCATTAACGGAGAAATACGAGGTCCCTCTAAAATCGTAGCAGAAACTATTGAAATTGGAGATAATGCAAAATTCTATGCAGATGTTGAATATTGGGCAGAAGATCGTGAAGTCGACTTTAAAGATTCGCTTATAAAATCTTCGGCCACATTCAATGAAGATTTAGCAATAGAAGATAATCAATTTTCCTGGGGACTTTTTGGAGTGGCAGCATTAGGTTTCTGGCTCTTCTATATCTTCTCTGCCTTTTTGATCATTCTACTATTAAATGCATTGTTAAAGAATTGGTTTGCAAAAGCAGTTGTCAATTTGGATAAAGATGTCTTTAAAAGCCTTGGGTACGGCATAGCCTATCTAATTGGTATTCCATTATTGATAGTAGTTACATTTATAATGGTTATTGGGATTCCGATAGGATTGTTCTTAACTACCCTGTATGTATTCAGCCTATTATTTGGGCATTTGGTAGTAGCATTGCTAATTACTCATTACCTGAATAAAAGAAACGAGAAAAGCTGGAATTTCTGGACCATCATTTTTTTAGCACTGGCTATCGCAATAGTTATTCGGTTATTCACGTTTATACCAATACTGGGAGGAATTATTTCTTTATTAGTTATTGCAATTGGCTATGGCGCATTACTAATTACAGTAATACAGCATAAAGCCTCTTTACAACCAAGTATTTAAGATGATACTAGAAGATAAACATAAACCGGTAACGATTCGTATTGGCAATATTACTTTACAGGGTAATCTTGCTATTCCTAAAAACGCTATAGGAATTGTAATTTTTTCCCATGGGAGTGGTAGTAGTAGATTGAGTCCAAGAAATAATTATGTAGCCAGAGTATTACAACAAAAAGGATTAGCGACATTGTTGTTTGACCTTTTGACTGAACAAGAAGATCGTGTTTATGCAAACAGATTTGATATCGATTTATTAACGAAGCGATTAATTGATGTTACCACTTGGGTTAAAAATTATTCTGAAACCAAAGGACTTTCCATCGGATATTTTGGAGCAAGTACAGGAGCCGCATCTGCATTAAGAGCTGCTGCCCATTTTGGAAAAGAAATCAATACCGTAGTTTCCAGAGGTGGTAGACCAGATCTGGCTATAAAAGAATTACATAAAGTAACGGCCTCAACCTTATTGATTGTGGGGGGCTGGGATGATATCGTGATTCAATTAAATGACAAAGCTTATCAAAAATTAAACTGTAATCGAGAATTAAAAATTATACCAGAGGCTTCACATCTTTTTGAAGAAACAGGAAAACTTGAAGAAGTTGCTAATATAGCAGCAGATTGGTTTGATAAAGAAATACTTCCCAAAAAATGAAAAATACTTTTAAAAACAGAACTGAAGCAGGTTTTCAATTAGCAGAAAAATTGCTGCAATTTAAAGATAAGGATGCAGTAGTCCTAGCTATACCAAGAGGAGGATTGCCTCTTGGTGCAATCGTAGCAAAAAAGCTGAATGCAGCTCTTGACGTTGCACTAACCAAAAAAATTGGACATCCATATAATAAAGAGTACGCTATTGGAGCCATAAGTTCGGATAGCAGAATTTTAAGTACCCCAATTGAAGCGCCTAAGGAGTACATTGAAGAAGAAACTAAACGGATACGAGAGGTACTGACACAGAGAAGGAATCAATACTATAAAAACACGCAACCACAGGATATAAAGAATAAGATAGTGATTATCGTTGATGATGGAATTGCAACAGGGAACACGATTTTGGCTACTATTGCACTGGTATCCAAGATGAGTCCTGCTCATATTGTTGTAGCAATTCCGGTAGCACCACAATCGGCAATAGAAAAACTACAAAACTCTACTTATGTAAATGAGGTGGTTTGTCTACAGACACCTAATAATTTTAGAGCGGTGGGCCAGTTTTATGACGAATTTTATACGGTTACAGATCAAAAAGCTATTCGAATACTTGAGGAGTGTAATCAAAACGCTGCATAATGCGTTAACAAAAAGCACAAGATGATTTTTATTTTTTATAATTTTAGCATTCCAATTAAATAGAAATGCTGAAGCATTATAACATCACTGCAAAAGGAAAAGTTCAAGGCGTTTGGTACAGAAAAAGTACTCAGGAAAAGGCTAACGAGATTGGAATAAAGGGTTTTGTAAAAAACCAATCTGATGGCAGTGTTTATATCGAAGCCGAAGGAAATGAAAATCAACTCAAATCCTTATTAGAATGGTGTGCTGAAGGCCCAGAATTTGCAATGGTTGATACTATTTCTTATACAGAAAATGATGTGCAGTTTTTTAAGCAGTTTAAAATCCTTCACTAGGCTACTGTTAGCTTTTTGACCTAGCTTATATTAATTAGGGATTACATGTCTTGTTTACATGATATTAATCATTTTATTCCTCTTAAACAGATGGTATTTTTAAGACTATAATTCTTAAAACACCAAATGATGAAAAGCATACCTATTTTAATAATATCGGTACTGATGTTCCCATTTATGGGATCATCGCAAATTATAGAAAACATTAATGAGGTTACACCATTTCATGAAGAACTTGCAGCCATAAAAAAGGGAGAAAAATGGGCATTTATCAATACCAAAGGAGACATCGTAATTGATTATAGAGAAGATTTGGTACCCTCTGAAACTGATAAAAAATCAACTTATCCTCATTTTAGTGATGGAAGATGCCTTATCAAGCAAATGAAAGACGGTATTCTTTATTACGGATATATTGATAAAACCGGAAAGACAGTCATTGAACCAGAATACTTGAGTGCCATTCCTTTTCATAAAGGATATGCAATCGTATTAAAAATTGCTAAAGAAGAGTTAGGAAAAAACGATCTGTTGGATAAAAAAGTGGTCTCTTATAGCTACGACGAAGTTGTTATAGACCCCAAAGGAGCTATAAAAACTCACTTATCAGGTCCGGAACATCTGATTTTTTCTAAGGATAAATTGAAAAAGCGTCCTACGGTTCAATCCTACTTCTTATCCCCTAATCTTGTAGTTGCCAAAACCAAAAGCGACCATTGGAAAATATATGCATTGGATTCTTCCAATTAATCTAAAAAAACATTAAAAGAATGGAACGATTAAAAGGCAAAGTAGCCATTATTACGGGTGGAGCCCAGGGTATAGGAAAAGCAACTGCCAAATTATTCCTGGATCATGGAGCAAAAGTAATGCTTGTAGATATCGCAGTAAATGAATTGAAAACTGCTGTGCAAGCGTTTAATACATCAAATGTAGCGTATTGCGTAGCCGATGTATCCAAAACCAAAGATGTACAACATTACGTTTCTGAAACACTTTCAAACTTTGGCAACATTGATATCTTTTTTAACAATGCCGGGATTGAAGGCAACGTATTCCCTATTACTGATTATCCCGAAGACATTTTTGATCAGATTGTCGCCGTAAATATAAAAGGGGTTTGGCTGGGATGCCAGTACGTGATCCCAAAAATGACAGCCGGCGGAAGTGTAATCATCACATCCTCTGTAGCAGGGTTAAAAGGGTTTAAAGGCCTAGGTGCTTATGTCGCCAGTAAACATGCCGAGGTAGGGATCATGCGTACCGCTGCGCTAGAATTTGCAGATCGACATATCCGAGTGAATTCTGTGCATCCCGGACCGGTTCATACCAGAATGATGCGATCTATTGAAAATGATCTTTCTTCAGAAAATCCAATGGAAGCTCAAAAAGGTTTTGAAGCTATTATTCCTTTTGAAAGATATGCCGAACCCAAAGAAATTGGAGAACTGGTATTGTTCCTGGCTTCTGACGAAAGCAAATACATTACAGGAACCACGCAGGTAATTGACGGAGGAATGATTTGTGTCTGATTAACAATCTGCACTTGTATTAAGATTGCATTTTTGCAATACCTGTTGGGTTTTACTACCATATCGATAAATAGTAATACCCTTCAGTTTATAATTCCAGGCAGAACGATATATTTTCGAAACGTCATCAATAGTAGCATTTTCAGGCAAATTAATCGTTTTAGAAACTGCGTTATCTGTATATTTCTGAAATGCCTTTTGATGCAATAAATGATACTTCCATGAGATCTCAAGGCTAGTTTCAAATAGTTTTTTTATATCCTGGGAAACATCATCCATATGTTGAATGCTTCCTTCCTGAAGGACAGATTTTTCTATTTTGGAGTTCCATAACCCTAAAGATTTCATTTTTTGAACAAACAGTGGATTAATTTCTAATTGAGTTTTACCACCAAGAATCCCTACTCGATTATAAGCCAAAGCAAACAACGGTTCAATAGAGTATGCTGTATTAGCAATTATAGAAATTGTTCCTGTAGGTGCAATACTATTACAGGTCGCATTTCGTAATACAGTTTTTGGATAATAACTACTGTTTTTCCATTCTGGAAAAGCACCTCTTTCTTCTGCTAATGCTTTTGATGCTTCATAACTATTTTCCTGAATAAACTTCATTAGTTTCTCTGCCAAATCTACAGCTTCATCTGAAGCATAGGGAATATTCATTTGTATCAATAGTTCGGCCCAACCCATGACCCCTAATCCTATTTTTCGATGTGCTTTTGTTATAGTTTCAATTTCTGGCAATAAATGATGATTCACACTGATAACATTATCCAAAAAACGAATTGCCACATGAATTGTTTCAGATAACTTGTCCCAATTAATTTTGGTCGTACTAAATGAATCATCTATCATTTTAGACAAGTTTATAGAACCTAAATTGCAACTCTCATAATCTAATAATGGGATTTCTCCGCAAGGATTCGTGCTTATTATTTTGCCAGACTTTGGTAATGGATTATTGGCATTGATGGTATCTAAAAAAATCAATCCGGGATCACCTGTTTTCCATGCTTGTTGTATTATATTTTGCCATAAATAAGATGCTTTAACCTTTTTTTGAATAGTTTTAGTACGCGGATTAATAAGATTCCAATCCAAATCCTTTTCAACTGCATTCATAAAACCGTCTGTAATACCTACCGAAATATTAAAATTGCTAATCGTTTTATTATCCGATTTTGAATTGATAAAATCTTCAATATCCGGGTGATCAATATTCAGGATTCCCATATTTGCCCCTCTTCGTTTCCCACCTTGCTTTACATACTCTGTCGCTGAGTCATAAATCTTCATAAAAGCTACAGGTCCTGAAGAAGTTCCGCCAGAAGAGGTTACCCAATCATCTTTGGGTCGAAGCTTTGAAAAATTAAAACCAGTACCTCCTCCACTTTGATGAATCAAAGCTGCATTTTTTAGAGTTGTAAAAATACTTTCCAAACTATCTTCAATGGGTAAAACAAAACAAGCACTCAATTGACCTCTAGATGTATCCGCATTCATTAGTGTAGGGGAGTTTGGTAAAAAATCAAGATTAGATAGTAACGTATAGAAACGTGCTTCCCAGGTTGCTTTATCAATTTCATTTTCGTTAGAAGCTACAAATTTGGAGGCTCGCCAGAATAATTGCTCCAGAGTCTCAGTAACATTACCATTTATATCTCTTAGAAGATATCGGTCGTGTAAAATTTGAATTGCATTGCTTGTTAATGTTATCATTGCACAAAATATTTGATTTCAAACTGTTCCTCCCAAACGCTTTATGATTTGTGTTAAGATCAAAGTCCCGATTCCGAAAATACCAACCGTAAGAAATTGCTCTGATGATAATTGAACCAAAGAGAGTACTTGTTGAAGTATATTAACATGGTATGCAATAACCACAATAAGTATCGAAAATACTATTGCACACCAAATCCATGGGTTCATAGTTACTTCATTTTTAAAAAAAGAAGTTCTGCGATGTGGTATGTTAAATACATTAAGTAATTGCGCCAACACTAATGTATAAAAGGCCATATTATTAATAATTTCGGAAGGTAACTTTAATATGGAGTTTGCATATATAGTAATTCCTATAACTGATATGGTAATTGATAATCCATAAATGATGGTAGATACCCAAAGATTTTTGGTAACAATAGGCTCATCAGGGTTACGTGGCGGTTGTTTCATAATTCCAGCATCCCCTTTTCCCATACCTAATGCCAAAGCGGGAAATATATCTGTGACTAAATTGAGAAATAGAATTTGCAATGGAAGTAACGGCAGAGGTAAATTGGTTAATGAAGCAATTGCAACAGCAATAATCTCTGCTAGATTACAAGAAAGAAGGTACACTACAAAATGACGAATGTTTTCAAAAATTGTACGCCCTTGCCTTATGGCTAGTTCGGTAGATGTAAACTGGTCGTCCATCAAAATAACATCTGCTACCTCTTTTGCCGCTTCGGTACCCCGAATCCCCATAGCAATTCCTATATCTGCTTTTTTTAATGCTGGGGTATCATTAATCCCATCCCCTATCATACCGACAACTGCATTATGTTTTTGATAAAAACTTACCAGATCTAATTTTTGTTTCGGAATCATTCTGGCAAAGATTTTTGCCTTCAAAATTGTAAATCTATCTTCTATATTGAGGTTGTCAAGATCTATGATATTTTTGCCATGAATTACACTTTCATTAATATCATCAACAGTTAACAAACCTATTTCTTCTCCTATCTTTCTGGCTGTATCAGGATGATCTCCAGTAATCATAACCACTTTAATACCTGCGTCTTTATAGGTTTGAATGGCTTGCTTTATATCTGAACGAGGAGGGTCAATAAATCCAATGATCCCCAAAAACACAAGTTCTTGCAAGAGACCATCAATAGTAGGCTTACACTGCTCATTTTTATAAGCAAAAGCTAAAACCCTCAAGCCTTCTGAAGCAATCTTATTAGCCTTGATATACCATTCTGTTTTGTTTTGCAGAGGTTGAATTCCTTCTTTAGTTAGCACGTAACTGCAAGAATCAAGAACTCTTTCAAGAGCTCCTTTAACATGTATTTGAAATTGGCCGTTAGCTTTATTTAAGGTAGCCATTATTTTTTGCTCCGCGTCAAAAGGAATTTCAGCCTCTTCTGGGTATTGATCTCTAATTCTCTTAGGATTAGTTACTTTTTTAACAAAGTCTAATAGTGCTATCTCAATGGAGTCTCCATTCATACTTTCATCTCCTAGTTGAGAATTATTACACAAAACAGCTACTTCAACAATTTTGTTTAATACTTGACTGTTTTCCAAATCGTATGTAGAAAAAGCATCCTCGAAATGATTAACATCCAACTCTATATCATAAAATACGAGCTTATGAACAGCCATTTTATTTTCTGTCAATGTCCCTGTTTTATCTGTGCAGACAATAGTGGTTTCTCCAAGGGTTTGAACCGCTTCTAATTTTTTAATAATCACCTTTTTTTTAGAAAGTTTGACCATTCCCTTGGCTAATGCGATAGTAGCCACGATTGGCAATCCTTCAGGAATAGCCGCAACAGCCAAAGCAATACCTGTTTTGATCATCAACAATAAGTCTTTACCCTGAAAATATCCGCTTATCGCTATTAATGCTGCCAAAATAAGCGTTAGTCCTATCAACCAATGACTTAATCGATTTAATCTTTTTTCTAATGGTGTTCTTTTTTGAATTGCTTCTTGTGTTAAGCTACTTATTTGCCCTATTGCAGTTTGATCTCCTGTAGCAGTAACAATAGCTTTTGCATTACCCCGAGTAACAATAGTTCCTTTGTAAACCATATTGGTATGCTCTGCCAAAGGTGTATCAGGTGAAAGAGCCCTTGTGCTTTTTTCAATCTGATCGCTCTCCCCTGTCAGTACTGATTCTTTAACTGCCAGACTCTGATGCCATATCAATCGAGCATCAGCAGGGATTACATTTCCTTGAGTTAATTGGATTATATCTTCAGGTACCAAATAACGAGATGCTAATCGTACTACATTTCCATTGCGTAGTACATTGGCTTCCGTTTGAGTCATTCTCTGTAATGCTTCTACAGAACGCACAGCTTGTATTTCCATAGAAAAACCGATTAGTGCAGTAAGAAGAATAACTACCATTACCGAAAAACCTTCTAGCCATTCACCAAAAACAAATGCCAATAACATTGCAATACTCAAAATATAGATAATAGGATCAAGAAATTGCTCTAGTAAAATGATCCAACCATTTTTCCTTTTTTTATGTTTTAACTTATTTTCTCCATAAATAGCTAGGCGCCTTTTAGCTTCAGTGGCGTTTAATCCCTTTTCGGGATCGATATTAAGTTGATTTATAATATCATTTATTGGTATGGAATGAGGGTTCTTGATCATCGTTATATTCATTGAACCTTATTTTATTTATAAGTTTGAACAAGTGGTGCTATATTTTCTTTTTTTACCTGTTTTAAAATTATAACCAATACAATTACACTAGAAAGTGCTGCAAAATAACACCAAACTGATAGTACATACTCCTCAAAAACCAGTTTACTGATGATATAGGAACTAAGATTAATCACGCCCAGAGACCATACTCCTTTTACACTGGATACAAAACATGAAAACACTGTGGACAAGACATACAAAATCCCTAAGACCCAAGCTAATCGATGCACGAAGTCAATTTCATATTTAATATGGTAATTACTGATCTTGGGAGTTATATTCTGAAATATAAGAATATAAGAAAGGACCAGTGACACTAGCACACCAACAACTGTAAACAACTTCAGTATCTTTTTTCGTTTAAAGTTTTCCTCCAAAAGACTGAAAGAATAAGGAATAAAAGATGGCCATATCATCCAGGCAAAGAGCAAATACAATTTTGTTTTAATACTTAACCAGGGACTAAAAGGAGTATTTGTATGACTCAAAAGGTCTAACCAGATAAGCCCTTCTGTAAACTGCTGCAAAGCAAAAAATACTGGAATCATAGCAAAAACCTGTTGAGAATGAGTTTGGGCTTTCTTTAAAGCCACAATCCCTATACCACCAATAACTATACTAGCTCCAAAACTCGCTTCGGCAGAAAAACACATAACAAACTTATTTTATGACCTAAATCTATCTCTATACTCAAAGGTATGCTTAGCATAAAACAAAACCTCTGACAAATATCAGTTCAATCGTTAATAAAAGTAGAGATATCGGTCATTCTCCAAGAATCTTTTTGTGTTTACATCTTGGCTCTTTTAATTCGTAGTTCACTCAAGCATACACCGTTCCGTTTAATTTTTAGCTATGCAATATGGTTTTATCTATTACAAAAATGACAACCTGGTTTTCCATAAAAAATAAGCAGCCCAAAAAGAAAAGATTGCAAACGGTAAAAATAAAATTGTTCCTGGTGAGATTGAATTTGAAAATGTATCTCTAATAAGTATAACAGTCAAGGAATACCAATACAACACATTCGCCAAATGTGCCGCCAACCAACCAATAGTTTTATTTCTCAAAAGCCCAATAGAACCAATAAAAAGTAAAGGGACGGACCATATCATATCGGCGGTACCAAATCCATACGTTGTAGCAAGATTTACCTGTTCTGCAGTATTCCTAAGAGAATACATAGAAGGAAGTCTGTTGAATGCAAAAATCCAAAACAGTAGATGTAATATTGCTGCAATCCCATTAACAACTGCAATTATTTTAATTCCAAAATGTAATTTGGAGTTTGTCATTTTACTTTATCTTTTTTGTAACATATCTATATGTAAATCTCAATTTCTTATCTTCTAAATCCCATGTGAAGATTTCTTTAGCTTCAAACTCAATCGGTTTAAAACCATTGGGTAACCAGTATTATTTGATTGATTGTTTTCTGCATTATTTTCAAATCAAAATTCTACAAGAAACTTATTCTCAACTGTTTGCACAAGAATATCTAAGTTTCTTCACTTTTTTATTAATTCTCCCGATCCATAATCTATAGGCAAAATTCTTTAATACATTAGGCCTATTCTTATATTTTGAGGATTTATAATACTCGATCGGTTCATCATAAACACCATGATCTCTTATTACTGCATCCATTTGAACAAATTTTTCATTATCGAGATCTAAGCTAATGCTTGATTCATTTTTTGAACAGGCTACAGAATACCCCGTGTTCCAGTCTTTTTCTTTTAGTTTACTCTTTCCAGCTTCATAAAATTCTTTATCATTGATATAGGAGTCGATTTTAATCCATTTTCCATCAATTTTAACCTCTGCCCAACTATGAGATATATATTTAGGCATCAACCAAAAGGCTATTCCGGAGAATAATCCTTTTTGAATATCTTTTTTTATTAATGAGAAATGGATTCTTGATTCTATACCGATTGATTTACACAAAGCAATGAATAGTGTTCCTTTTGTATTACACTGACCATAACCGTATTCAATAGTTTTGGATGCTTTAACAAAATCTCCTTCTTTTGGAAATCCAAATTTAACATTGTCCCTCACATACTGGAAGATCGCCGTAACTTTATCTCGAATTGATATCTGATTATTTGTCAATTCTCGTGCTTTACTTCTTACAATCGGATGATTATAATCTGCCAAATTATTTTGTGACGTTTCCATACTTATTTATAATAGCTATTTGTCCAGCGTGATATGTAGTATGCGATATGATTCTTCCGAATGCTTCTGCTTTTGTTTTAGTACCAAACTCTTTGGTTGTAACGGTTGTCTGCCAATCTGCTTCCTTTTGTTTTTGTACAATAGATTTTAGCACATCAAAAGCATGGCTTGCATACTCTTTTAATTGGGTAAGGTTAGTCCATTCGTTAGTATCTTTCTGTGCAATTACGGTCTTTGCAATAACCTTTGTCTCTCTTGCTCCAAATACATTTTTAGCAAAAAGCAATTCTACATCTGCAATATGCCGTATTAGAAAACCAATACTATTGGGAGAAGGTAGTAACTTTTTCTTTAGATCATCTTCAGAAAGATATGAAAGTTGATTTGAAAATCGAGTTCTGGCTTCTTGCCAAAGTTCTATGAATATTTGTGTTTTGGTTTTCATTCTATTTGGTTTTTTCTAATCATCAGTAGATATAACACGATTTTCAAAATGTTTCAAAACTCGTAGCGCTCGTAATGTATTCCAGCGACTTGATTTCCCAGCTTTCTCCATATCAAAATGAGTCTGCCCAGGGTGTTTGGCTTGTACGTTCCAAGTCCTATCTTTTTTCCTTTTTTGTAATATCACATCAATGGCTGGCTGCATCCTTTTATCCCACTTTGATCCTGAGTATTGAAAATAATCCAGGGTACTAAGGATATCATATCGCCATCTTCTGGGATAACTTAACTTCAGAAAATCTTTATTGATTATTTCTCCCGTTCTGTCAGAGAGAAATAATTGGTGCATTAGAATAAATTCGATAGCTAATTTCTTTGCTTTAATTAATTCCTTGAGTCGATATGTATAGCCATTACGTTCATATTCAGTTATTCCTTCCAATACCGATAATGTTGTGTGCAAAGAACTATGAACAGTTCGAAATCTATTAGACCTACAATTAAATCCACCATCGGGCATTATTTGTGCTAGTATGCAATCAACAACAGATTTTAAGTCATTTTCATTTGTTTTAAAATATGAAGCATAATTTAAGAACATTCCATTAATACATAAGTCAGTCAATTGGTTTTTACCAATAGGCAAAAGTCCTCCGTCATCGGCTTTTTCATTTTGCAAGATAATCTTAATGGATTCTTTTATAAGTTGATTATTGGGAGAAATGAATAGGTTTCGCAAATCAATTAGCGTATAATGCGAAGAGGTCCATTTGGGTTGATAAAAAGCCTCCCCCCAATGACCATTTGGGTTTCGTTTAGACAGAAAAGCCGCTCCCCATCCTTCGAGTTCAATTCGATTTCTGAGATCTTCACGATCGGTTGACAGCAAATCTCGATAGACTTGGTATTGAATAGCTACATCTCCTTCGAGTAACCATCTTATAATTTGTTCATTATCCATTTTACTTTTATCTAGTGAATATTCACAAACCTATCAAAGTATTTCTCATTCAAAATATGCCGGATGACGAACTTTCCATTATAAAAAACACTATAAATCATGGTATTCAAATTTACTAAGGAAAGAAAGCTTAAAAGATGACAATTATCATAGTACCAGTCGCTTATACCGAATAATTTTATGCTTTCGATTATTTAAACATACACTCAAAAACCTAAAACTATGGACGATAGAGAAATAGAAATAAATATCATGCCCAGAATCGGGGATGATGCACCAGACTTTGAAGCATTAACTACTCACGGAAAGATCAAATTCTCTGAATTTGCAGATGGGAAATGGATCGTTCTATTTTCGCATCCTGCCGATTTTACACCGGTATGCACTACAGAATTAAGTGGCTTTGCAAAGAGAAAACAAGAGTTTGAAGCGCTAAATACCAAACTCATTGGACTAAGTATTGATAGTATTCATTCTCATCTGGCTTGGGTAAATAATGTACGCGAAAAAACCAATGTATATCTCGATTTTCCAATCATTGCAGATATCGATATGAAGGTTGCCAAATTATATGGTATGCTACAACCTAATGAAAGTGAAACCGCAGCAGTACGTGCTGTTTTCTTTATTGACCCTTACCAAAAGATTAGGTTAATGATGTATTATCCTCTAAATGTTGGCCGTAATATGAATGAAATCCTGAGAGTTCTTGAAGCATTGCAAGTTTCTGACAAGCACAAAGTAGCATTACCTCTGGATTGGAAAAAAGGTGACAAAGTGATTGTGCCACCGCCCAAAACTCTAGAAGAAATGGAAGATAGAATCCAGGATGATACCTGCGAAAAAGTAGATTTCTATCTGGCCCGAAAAGATTTACAATTAAACTGATGAAAATTAATAAGCTTTTTATAGTAATACTTCTAATTGTTGGTACTCTGGCTTTAGAAAGTTGCGGACCTGTAGTTATATCTTCAAGGCCAGATGCTCCTCCACCCGTATGGTTTTATCCAAATAGAGTCGAGGTGGTACGATATATTTATTTTCCGGAATATCAAATTTACTATGATATTCATCTAAGAAACTACACGTATTATGAAAACGATATCTGGATTACGGTACATGTGCTTCCACCTCGTTTTAATCATATCAATTTAAGAAGATCAAGATATGTTCGAGTTCGTAATTATCGTGGAGATGATATACGAAGTTACCATAGTACGAGTAGGTATAGTACCCGTAGTCGATATGATAATAGAAGTAGGTATGATAGAAGCCGTACCTCTAGAAGCAGAAGTACGACAACTAGAAGTAGAAGCACTAAAAGTAATAACATATCTAGAAGCAGAGATAAAAGCACCAGGAGTAGAAGTTCACGATCAAGAGATAGTATAAACTAATGTCTGAGGTTTTACCAAAAATTTATCTTGTTCTCGATGACCAGGATTTTGAATTAAAAAAAGTGATTTATCTTTAAATTTCATAATCCCTTTTAGTACTTGGCAAATGCGTTATCATTATAATCGCAACACCCAGCATAGAATAGACAAAGTGTGCAATATCAAAGCTTTTTATAAAAAAAAGTTGCATGTTTATCCACATTATTAGTAATAAGCCAACGTAGTAAGAAAAGGTCCAGGCCCAATGATGATTTTTATACAGATTAAGTTTCTCTGCCGTCGAGAAGTGCTTCTTTTTTATTAATCCATATAATACAATGCCAGGAAATACTCCTAAAACAAGGAATAAAAACAGCGCGGGGATTAAAAAATCAGGAAAAGGAGTATCTTGAAGCAACTTGATGGGTAATCCAAGCTTTTCTCCAGAAGGATCAATAATCATTAACAACCCAGAGGGAACGGCACTAATTACCTGAAATAATATTAGAAACATTAAGACGTATGTAGTGATGGACCGTTTCATTTCTTCTATAATTTTGACGCGCTTTATAAATATTAATATTCAATATCAAGAGGTAACATCTTTGCTGATTCTACAAGCATTTTCATATCATTTAATCCAATATGAGCCGGGTAAAAGTTTCTTTCGGCATTTAGTTTTTTAATCGTTGCGTAGAGCTGATCCGGATTAGCATTTGCAACTTTTTCCAATGTATCATACCCAGCTTCATACAAAACATAAGCAAAGGTGTGATTTACCCATCTAATTCTGGAAAGGTCGGTTAACCTAGTTAGTCTTAGAATTTCTTTATTGCTAATTCCTGTTTGTTTAGAAAGTTGTGCTCTATCCTCTTGGGTTATTATTCTTTCAAACAGATGATGTGTATTTTTAATACCATGCTTTTCTAATTTCGACATAATTTCTTCAGAAGTTTCAGGAAAATCTTTGATCCTATTGGGTTTTCTAAGGTATCCGTTAATCATCCTTCGTAATACGTTAAGATATGGTTCTGGCAGACCACTTTGTTTAGAGAACTCTACTAGTCGATCTTTGCGCTTCAGTATTTTTTGTAGCTCCTGGAGGTTATGAATCCCCTGTTTTTTTATAATACCAAGATGATCTATATGTTCTTTCAACGCCTTCCAGCTAGGAATAAGATGAGAGGATTCTATAATGTCCTTATAATCTTCGATACTAATTTTTGATAAATCTATATCATACCCCATGGTTTCTCTGTTTTGTTCATCAGTTCAAAAGCGTAGAAAATTTATTTCGTTAGGTTAGCAATAACTCTTTTCAATTTATCTCTTACGTTTCTGGCAATTTCAATCAAATATTCATTTTCTACGGCAATCATAGAAGCTGCAGGATCTACCACTGAGACTTCTATCTTTCCTTTTTCCTTTTCCTGAATGATTACATTACAAGGAAGCATAGTTCCTATTTTGTCTTCAACTTGCAGAGCTTCATAAGCAAATGGCGGATTGCAAGCTCCCAAAATCTTATAGTTACAAAAATCTACATCTAATTTTCTTTTTAATGTGGCTTTCATATCAATTTCTGTTAATACGCCAAAGCCTTCATTTTTAAGTTCATGAATTACCTTTTCTGTAGCTTCGCTAAATGTTACTCCTTCTAGGATTGTGTTAAAATAATAGTTCATTTTTGGTAATTTATCTTATTGTAATACTTCTTTTTTGGCTGAATAAGAGCTTAAAAGCCTTTGATACCTTTCTTGTTGTTTAAAGGTTTTTATATCATCCTGGGTCACCTTGTATATCGAATTCTTTTGCTCCTCGTATGTTGGTAGTTTCAGGATCTCGAATTCTATGATTGTTTGTGGGGCATACGCTGCCAATCTTTTTAACTGCTTTGCAATTTTTTCATTTTGTGTCTCTCTTCCGCTACAAAGCGTGATGAACGAATAGTTTTTTAAATAGGTTTTATTTTTTCTGATAAACGTTTTCATGGGATTAGCAATCAAATAATTCCAAATGGGCGCCAACAACAGAATATGATCATACTGCTCCCAAGGTATTGACAGCTCATTAATCTTAGGAAAACGATTAAAGAGCATATCTAACATAATCCTGAACATCGCACGTTTCTTGGGTTCTGTAATCTGTAATACATCTGCCCGCAAATCCTTACCCATAGCATCAGCCAACGTTTTATTATTGCCTGTAAACGAAAAATAAACAATTAGTGTTTTCATGGTTCTTCTATTTTATGAATAGTCCGTTAAATACCAGCATGAATTTCGACAACCTAAACCAGAAAACAAATGACATCCATCAGCTCAGAAATACTTCCTCCGGTCAAAGGAATCAAGTTACTTTAAGAACATGATTATAATCATTTTAATATTAACTAGGGTAGTCTATTTTTAGCTCCAATTCAAAAAACATAACAGAGGGTGTTGATTTTAATCGTATTTGTAAATAGAAAATCAAGCTAAATTTTTAGAGTTCTTGGTCTTTTAGATATTCGGAGTTTGGGAGACATTAAATCATCCTTCAACATTAAAAATCAGGTGTCATGAAAACATTAAAATTTAAAAAATCGAAAATCGCAATTGCACTTTTAAGTTTTGTATTGTCTCTTACAATGAGTGCTCAAATAGGAGGATGGAATCCCGAACTGGAAAGTGAGGCAAAAGAAACATTGCAAGCAATGATCAAAAAAACACCTAAACTTCAGTCTTTTTGTGATAAATCTTATGGTTATGCTGTTTTTCCCAAAGTTACAAAAGCTGCTTTAACGATTGGCGGTGCAATTGGCAATGGCGTAGTGTATAAAAATCATGTGGTCGTTGGGACTTCAAGATTGAAACAAGCATCCTTTGGTTTACAATTTGGAGGGCAACAATATAGTGAGGTTATCTTCTTTGAAAATCAGGATTACTTTGAGCGATTTACGAATGGAAAATTAAAGTTTGATGCTCAGGCATCTGCTGTGGTTTTAAAAGAAGGAGCTTCAGTTGATGTTGCGTATCAAGAAGGCGTAGCAGTATTTACCTCAACCAAAGGAGGAATAATGGTCGAAGCCTCTATAGGGGGGCAACATTTTAAATATAAACCAAAATCTAAATAATCGTATCAATAATCAAAACTCATGAAAAAATTAATACTAGTAGGTCTATGTACCATCGTAACAATGCTCAATGTAACCGCACAAGAGGAATTGGAAAAAACAAAACCTGAGTATGAGGTTAAAGTGATAACAAGTGTAGAATCTATAGTTCCACTTGGTTTAGGTCGTTCACGACTCATTTCAGCAAATGCAGAACGAGATTATAGAGAATTCTCATCAGAACAAACTGAAGAAGATAATACTCGCAATAAATCAAAGCGAAAAGATATTCGTGTCAAGGATTTTGAAGAAACCAAATTATTAAACTTCTATAATATAGGTGGTATACGCTTTCAGAATATTGCTGCCAATGATGCCGTGATATCATCAAAATTAACCTCGATGTTGGCAAATGGCTGGGATTTGATATTTGTTACCAGTGCTGTAGAAAGTGATGCTGGTGAAACCGATGAACAAGGAATATTTATAACACGATATATTTTTAAAAGACGGTTATAATTTTATGAAGTTATACACTTCGCAGAGTGAGATACCGTAATATCAAAATAGGATACAAAAGAATTAAAATAAAACAGCAGACAACATTGTGCAAGATTACATTAGCGATAATGAAATGAAACTGTAGCCAAAATTTTCCAATAGAAAATCCGATTATGATAACGACTAAACAGATAAAAAGGGCATTACGATTTGCAACTGATTTGCTAAAAGAGAATTATACGGACCAACAAATTCATCAAATGACATCTTCGATGGAAAACAGTTATCGAGAGATTGAACCATATATTCCAGAATTTAAGTCTTCATTTAACCAAACACTTATTAAGATATCGGTCGATACTTTAGCTTTCTATAAAGCTTTATTGACTGAACTAAACAAAGAGCATGCTCTTAAAATGATTCAACCTTTTGTTAACAGATGGATGGACGGTCAATTCGATAGCTGGATTGCTAGGACGGTTTATGGCAATCGTTTTCTGCATCGATTCTATAGACGTTTTTGGTTCGCTCGGACTAATAAAGCAAATGACACTGTAGGCCAGAAGTTTGAATACATAAAACCAATGGGGAATTTATTCTATGGAGTAAATGTGGTAAGGTGTAGTCATGTCAACTTTCTCAAAAAGATGAATGCTCCAGAATTAGCACTTTTTATGTGCAAAGCTGACTTTTATATCCAAAAATACCTACCAAAAGGAATTATATTCAAACGTAGTCAAGTCATTGCAGAAGGTGCTCCTTATTGTGATTTCAGGTATCTTAGTGACGATTAAACATTAAAAAAAGAATTTTAAAAAATTATCTATTCTTATCTAATATAAGTTAAAGGCGGATTTGTAATCCGTGTACTTAATCTGTGGTTACCTCCACTTGAATTGCAAATATGAGCGATCAACAGATTGTTGATTTTTGAAAGCATAAGTAGTTACTATACTCTATATTTATACATATAATTACAAACGAGTACAAACAGCAGTATGCGTATTATGTATATATTGTTGTTGACAAACATTTCTTAAACCAAACCATGTTAGAAATCAGACCTCTTAACAATTTGTCAGTCCATTTGGATCGCCTTATACAAGGTCGCTTATGGCTTAAGGTTATCATTGGATTGATTTTAGGTGCTGGGCTTGGTATCGTAATCAATCCGTCTACAGGGCTTTTTTCAGAGGATTTTAGCTTATCGTTAGCTAATTGGCTCGACTTACCGGGTCAAATATTTATGAGGTTAGTTCAAATGATTATGATCCCTTTGATATTTGCTTCTATTATTTCGGGAATTGTAGGCAATACATCTGAGAACCTTAAAACCTTTGGAATAAGACTGTTATTATATTTCGTTTTCACTACAGTCATTGCTATCACTATTGGTTTGGCCGTCACACTCATCATGAAACCCGGTCAATATGTTTTCAAGCTGGGGGGGTTTCCAAATAGCGGAGAAAAACTAATAGAAGCCAATGAACAAACGAACCTGATCGAAAATATTCCAGACACTATTTCTAAGCTCATCCCAAATAATCCACTGGAGTCAATCTTAATGGGAGAAATGCTAGGCGTAGTAATATTTACCATAATAATTGGTGTGGCGATTACCCAGGTCAATCATGACACAGCACGACCTATCATTCGTTTTGTCGAAGCGATTCAAAAAATTTGCATGATTGTAGTTGCATGGGCAATGATGCTTGTACCATATGCTGTATTTGGTTTAATAGCTGCCTTGTTGTCCAAAATAGGCATTGAGATATTTCTTGGCTTGGGTTACTATATGATAGTCGTAATTCTGGGTTTGATTCTCTTAATGATATTCTATTTAATAATGGTATTTGCTTTCACACGTAAGAATCCGTTGAAATTTTTGAACCTGATACGTGAACCTCAGCTATTGGCATTTTCTACCGCCAGCTCTGCAGCTGTTATGCCGGTATCTATGAAAACAGCAGATGAAAAATTAGGAGTATCCTCTAATATTAGTGATTTTGTTATTCCTGTTGGGGCAACAATAAATATGGATGGTACTGCTCTATTTCAATGTGTGACCACCTTATTTATGGCACAAGCATATGGCATTGAGTTATCAGTGATAAACTTAATTCTAATCACTGCTACAGTTGTAGCCGCTTCCATCGGAACGCCCGCCATTCCAGGGGGAGGTGTCATCATTCTTGCATCAGTGCTACAGAGTGTAGGAATTCCAATAGATGGACTGATTATTATTATTGGTATAGATAGAATTTTAGGAATGTTTAGAACAGCAGTTAATGTGACCGGAGACCTAACAGCAAGCATAATTTTTAATAAATTTTATGGACTGGGTAAACAATAAAACATTGTCACGTTCTGATACAGGTTGATATTACCAACATCAAATTTTCTTAAAACCAATAAACCCTCTTAATTTCTTTTATGAAAGAAATCAAACAACATAACCTTATTAAGCCTACCTTCGGTAAAAAATAATGTCGATAGAGCGAAGAGTGCAATTGGTAGAAAAACTTTTTTATCAATTAGATCAAGAAAGCGCTCAGTTTGAACAATCATCAGGGATAAGTTGTGTTTCTGGTTGCGGAAAATGTTGTACATACCCAGATGTAGAAGCTTCTCCTTTAGAGTTTTTACCTTGGGCCTTTCACTTGTTTTTAAATGGGGAAGCATTAAAAACGCTCATAATGCTTAAGAAAACTACTAGTCCTACTTGTTTAATCTACAAACCTTTATCTATTGTTGATCAGGGTCGTTGTAGCGATTACAAATACCGGGGTTTAATTTGTAGGTTGTTTGGATTTGCGGCCAACACCGATAAATATGGAAAATTGAGATTGGCTACTTGTAAAATTATCAAAGAAGGCCAGGCAGACAACTATAATTCTACTTCCAAAGCAATTGCAAAAGGATTGTATGTACCTGTATTTACAGAGTATTACATGCAATTAAATCAAATAGATTTTCACTTAGGAAACATCATATTACCAGTAAACAAAGCGCTTAGAATGGCTTTAGAAGAAGTTTTACAATATTACGCGTATAGACCTTTTCCGGGTTTAGAAAAAAAATGTGGTTAAGACAAAAAGGCAATAAATTACTATTGCCAACAAGATGCAGTACACATATTACACAGATACGGTTACTATAATCTAGTCCGAAGACTACCCTTTGAAAATATTTACACTTCTTTTACATTAATTTACATTTGGTACCAGCTATAGAAAATACATCATCATATCTTTGTAAAAAAGAAGGTACTCATGAGCAAGTTTTTTATATGCTTTCAGTTTCAACTCCTATTGTTTTCTTTTGTTTTCATCACATCTTGCACCGGGCAAGAAAAAACAAATGCACAAGAAGACCCTGCTATTGAATCAAAAACAGTTCGTAGCGATACAATCGTAAAAGAAAACCAGAGTTCTAAACAAAATTATGAGTTTTCTTCTCTGCCAATTACCTCTAACCTAGATGCGCTGGTAAGCGAGTTTATACGTACAACGTATCAAGATAAAAACGGAAATATTTGGTTTGGTACTAATGGCGATGGGGTTATTCACTACAATGGGGATTTCCTTGAGAAATTTACCAAAAAACAGGGTTTTGGCGGTACGGCAGTAAGAGAAATTGTAGCGGATAAAGAAGGTAATATTTGGTTTGGCACATCAGGAGGGCTCACTAAACATACCCCTTCGGCTGAGCTTACAACAGGGTCCCGGTCATTCACCAATTTTTCTCAAAAAGGTGACCAAATTAATAATGAAATCTGGAGCTTGGCCATAGATCGTAACGGAATGATCTGGGTAGGTACTGTAGCTGGGGTAAGTCGATTCGATGGCAAAGTGTTTACCCCCTTTCCTATTCCCAAAGCGGCTATACAAAATCCAAAACCCATACTATCACACTATCGGATTTCGAAGATCATAGAAGATAAAAATGGAGTGCTTTGGTTTGCTACAGACGGCTACGGAATTTGTAAATACGACCCTTCGGCTTCAGACGGAAAAAAGTTTTCTCATATCACTACAAAAGATGGTCTTCCTGATAATAATGTTGCTGATCTTCTGGAAGATAAAAACGGGAATATTTGGATTGGCACCATGTACGGAGGGGTAAGTCTGTATGACGGAACATCATTTACCAATTTTACCAAGAATGGGATCATTAGCGGTATTGAGGTATATAACTTTTGCGAGGATAAAAATGGAAATATTTGGTTCTCTGCCGAGAATTTTGGGGTGTATCGCTACGATGGGAAATCATTTACAAATTTTCGTAAAAAGGATGGTCTTGCCACCAATGGTGTACAAAGCATCTTTGAAGATAAAAAAGGCCGGCTTTGGTTTAGTACCTGGTCCGGACTTACGGGTTATGACGGGAAATCTTTTTTCAGTGTCACAGAAAAAGAACCGTGGTCCGAATAATTATAAAAAACGATCTCTTCAATACATATTACCTATTTACTTATAATTACGATACACTAAGAGCACTCTAACTATAATTTATACTTCTTATACACTACTTCTGATTTGTTATAGATACAATCTATAACATCAACTTTTATCTACAAAAAATTACATCTAACTTTAAGAATCGGTAATAAAATTATTTAATTAATTTAAAAATCACACAAATGAAAAAACCGCTCTTAATGACCTTAACCTGTGTGACGCTTCTCTTAATGGGGTGTCATCAAAATGAAGTAACTGGTGATGCTACCAAAAAAGGGAAATGCCCTTTCGGTTTCACCTCAGAAGGACCATCTGGTGGACTTAATGTGAGTAATGATGCTAAAACCAATAGAGATTGGTGGCCTAATCAACTTGATTTAAGTGTACTTCGACAACATTCATTCAAATCAGATCCAATGGGTGAAGATTTTAATTATCCCGAAAAATTTAACAGCTTAGATTATTCTGCTTTAAAAAAAGATTTAACTGCGTTAATGACCGACTCTCAGGATTGGTGGCCTGCAGATTATGGACATTACGGAGGGCTATTTATTCGTATGGCATGGCATAGCGCCGGCACCTACAGAACTGGTGATGGTCGTGGTGGCTCACGCGAAGGACAACAGCGTTTTGCACCGCTTAACAGCTGGCCGGATAATGGTAACCTGGATAAGGCAAGAAGACTTCTTTGGCCTATCAAACAAAAATATGGTAGCAAAATCTCATGGGCAGATTTAATGATCCTTACCGGAAATGTTGCTTTTGAATCTATGGGTTTTCATACTATTGGTTTTGCAGGAGGAAGAGAAGATGTTTGGGAACCTGTAAGTAATGTATACTGGGGATCCGAATCCAAAATGCTAGATGATGAACGCTATACTGGGGATCGTGAACTCGAAAAGCCACTAGCAGCCGTTCAGATGGGGCTTATTTATGTTAATCCAGAAGGTCCTAACGGTAATCCCGATCCTGTTGCTGCAGCCATTGATATTCGAGAAACGTTTGGGCGAATGGGAATGAACGATGAGGAAACAGTAGCTCTTATTGCAGGAGGACATACTCTAGGAAAAACTCATGGTGCTGCTCCCGGTTCACATTTAGGTGCTTCACCAGAAGCAGCTAGTATTGAAGAGCAAGGATTTGGTTGGAAAAGTGATTATGGTACAGGAAAAGGTAAGGATGCAATCACCTCTGGTCTAGAAGTAATCTGGACAGCAACACCTACTCGCTGGAATAATACCTTCTTTGCCAATTTATTCAATTTTGAATGGGAATTAACAAAAAGTCCGGCCGGGGCTCATCAATGGGTAGCAAAAGATACAGACGAGATATTTCCAGATGCTTTTGATCCAGAAAAGAGACATAAACCAACGATGTTGACTACTGATCTATCGCTACGATTTGATCCCGCTTATGAAAAAATTTCAAGAAAATTTCTTGAAAACCCAGAAGAATTTAATGCTGCTTTTGCTCGTGCATGGTTTAAACTTACGCATAGAGACATGGGGCCTAAAACTACATATCTGGGACCTGAAGCTCCTAAAGAAGAGTTTATCTGGCAAGACCCAATACCAGCAGTTAATCACGAATTAGTCACCGCAAAAGATATTTCAGATTTGAAATCAAGTATCTTAAGTTCGAATCTAACTACCAGTGAACTAGTATCTGCGGCATGGGCTTCTGCATCTACTTTTCGTAATTCAGATAGAAGAGGTGGTGCCAATGGTGCTCGTATTCGGTTAGAACCACAAAGAAATTGGGAAGTCAATAATCCAACACAATTAAATAAGGTACTTACAACCTTAGAAAAAATTCAAACCGATTTTAACGCAAAAGGTAAAAAAATCTCCATGGCCGATTTGATCGTACTAGGAGGAGCTGCTGCTGTAGAAGAAGCTGCAAAAAAAGCTGGACATTCTATTAAAGTTCCTTTTACTCCCGGACGAATGGATGCATTACAAGAACAAACAGACGTAAGTTCTATGACCGTACTTGAACCCATGGCAGATGGATTTAGAAATTATCTAAAAACAAAATATACCTTGACTACCGAAGAATTACTAGTTGACAAAGCTCAGTTACTTACATTAACGGTTCCAGAAATGACAGTTCTTGTAGGAGGTATGCGCGTATTAAATACGAATCATGACAATTCTAGACATGGTGTTTTTACAAAGAATCCGGGAACTTTGACAAATGATTTTTTTGTCAATATTTTGGATATGAGTACAGCATGGAAAGCTATCTCTGATGCAAAAGAAAAATATGAAGGAAGAGATAGAACAACAAACGAACTGAAGTGGACCGCTACACGCGCAGATCTTATTTTTGGTTCAAACTCTGAATTAAGAGCTTTGGCAGAGGTCTATGCCAGTAATGATGCTAAAGAAAAGTTTGTCAAAGACTTTGTTGCTGCATGGAGTAAGGTTATGAGACTTGATCGCTTCGGCCTTAAATAAACATATTCCTATAGCGTAAAAGCATATTTGCAATACCCACTTAGTTTTCATAACTAAGTGGGTTTGTTTTTTCGAATTTCAACAAGCCTTATACCTATAAAAACAGAAACAGGTAGACCTTCACCTACCTGTTTCCTTCGAAGAAATTAATTTTATTTTATAGTACGATCCTCTTCAATCTTCTATCGCTAGATTTTCAAAATCAGATAATTTTCCTAAAAACATATCCAATTTCTTCGATTCGGTTCTTGCCACATTGCTATAACAAAAACCTATTTCTTAATAACTAAAGATAGAAACAGAGACATCAAAAGACATCTCTGTTTCCTAAAGATATTAATAATATGATCAAACACTTATAGTTTTCCTCAGTAACACTTTATTGCTAAAATGTCTTTAGATTACATGGTCTAAAAATACTTTTAATATCTCCTATGGTTTTCTAGAATATTACTACAATAAAAAACCAATTTCTTTAACTAAAAATACAAAGAATC
Source organism: uncultured Aquimarina sp. (assembly GCA_947500545.1). Classification (GTDB taxonomy): domain Bacteria; phylum Bacteroidota; class Bacteroidia; order Flavobacteriales; family Flavobacteriaceae; genus Aquimarina. Next base: position 404,752 of record CANMSO010000004.1, read on the forward strand.
ATTTTTAACTATAAGAGCTAAAGTACTTTGTTTAGGATCCAAAAAATATGACAAATATCAGTTTTCGGTTTTTTGATTGTTAAAATTTCATTCCTCACCTGTCATAGCTTTTCTACATATAAGGTTTCATCTCTCCTTTTCGTTTTTGAAGCTGTCTCTCTATATCACTAAGTGTTTCTTTAAATGCCAACTCAAAATTTTTCTCATTTGATGTAGCATATATCTTGGGTCCCGGTATACTTAACTCAAGATCACATATTTTTCCGTTCCCTTTTGGATCATTTTCTTTTTTGAAAAACACATCGGTTTTGATAATCCAATCATATTTTTTGTAAAATTTATCTAGTTTTTCATGTACATAATCTTCCATAGTCTCGCTCGTAGGCATTTGTACAAATTGAATGTTCGTTTTCATATAATTACTTTTTTTAAAATTTTGATATTTATTTTAATTTTCAATAGTTTCTGCTATTTGTTTTCCAAAGGAATTTGCCTTTTCTACGGCAATTTTAATATTTGATCTTTTCGTTTCTGATTTATCATTGGGTTTCATCAACCAAAATACTCTAGAATCTATTAGTATTGCTTCTTTCTGTATTATCAATTCTTCAAGCACGCGTTGCGACCTTGTTGTAGAACCACTACCTAACGTAATGGCAATCACATTTTTTCCTTTGAGATGATCATGGTTTTTGATGTGATTACGTACTGCTTTGTCTGGTGCCCAATTATAAGTATTGGCACAAAACACATATAAATCAAATTGCTCCTCTTCTACATTTTTGGCGGCAGCCACGGTTGCTACTTTTGATAACCACCCTTTTTCTGCAAGACCCTTTGCAAATGATTTGCTTATCTTTTCATCAAGATTGTAAATTGGATCTGGATCGTATACGATAAGCGCTTTTTGATTGTCATTAGATTTTCCTACAATTGCTATTTTTTCAGGGCCTTTTTGACTAACAATAACTGAAAGGATAATCCAAATCATCACAGTTAATCCTATAACTAATAGTACGGTTGTCATTATTCTTTTTCTTCTTTTCATTAGTAACTGATTTAGAACAGAAATGACTTCTTTCTAATTAGCAATAGCAGCTCTATACGATTCTGCTTTATTAATGTTTTCTATTCCTGCCAGTAGGGCATCTGGATTAAACGAAATACTATCTATACCTGCTTTTACCAAAAAAGAAGCATACTCAGGAAAATCACTGGGTGCTTGACCACATAGTCCTATTTTTTTACCTGTATGATTGGCTTTTTCAATTGCCAGAGCAATCATCTTTTTTGTTGCTCGATCATTCTCATCAAAAATGGACGCCATTAGTTCTGAATCTCTATCTATTCCAAGTGTTAACTGGGTAAGGTCATTGGATCCAATTGAAAACCCATCAAAAATTTCAGCAAATTCTTCAGCTAATATTACATTACTTGGAATTTCTGACATTACATAAATTTCAAGGCCATTTTCTCCTCTTTTCAATCCATTTTCTGCCATAATTTCGATCACATTCTTACCTTCATTTACAGTTCTGCAGAAAGGGATCATTACTTTTACATTGGTTAACCCCATTTCTTGCCTTACTTTTTTGATCGCTTTACACTCTAACCGAAAACCGTCTTTATATAAATCACTATAATATCTTGAAGCTCCTCTAAAACCAAGCATTGGGTTTTCTTCTTTCGGTTCAAATAAGGCTCCTCCAATAAGATTAGCATACTCATTGGTTTTAAAATCACTCATTCGCACTATTACTTCTTTTGGATAAAAAGCGGCCGCCATAGTAGCTATTCCCTGAGATAGTTGATCTATAAAATAATCTTCCTTATTTAAGTAGTTTTTGGTAAGACTCTGGATACGATCTCTAACTTCATCTTCGACCTGATCAAATCGTACCAAGGCCATAGGATGTATTTTGATCATATGGGTAATAATAAATTCCATTCTTAACAGGCCAATCCCATTATTTGGATAAAAAGAGAGCTGAAACGCCCTTTCAGGATCCGAAAGGATTAGCTTAACTTCTGTATTAGGCAGCTTAATACGACTAAAATCGATTTTCTCTTCTACAAAAGACAACGCTCCCTTGTACACATAACCTGTTTTCCCTTCTACACAAGAAATCGTAATGGTTTCTCCTTCTTTAATACCTTGAGTAGCACTATTGGTTCCAACAATGGCAGGAACACCCAGTTCTCTTGCAACAATAGCCGCATGGCTCGTTCTTCCACCACGGTTCGTGACTATGCCTCCTGCTTTTTTTAATAACGGATCCCAATCGGGGCTAGTAACATCTGTTACGATTATATCGCCTTCATGTAATTTATAGGACTCTTTCGGAGATTTTAGTATTCTAGCTGTTCCGATAGCAATACTACTGCCTATTGCATTTCCCACCGCAAGTACCTCACTTTTTTCTTTTAGCAGATACTCTGTATGAATATTCTTGTTTTTTGAATGATGTACGGTTTCTGGTCTTGCCTGAGTTATAAATAACTCATTTGTAAGCCCATCTTTTGCCCATTCTATATCCATAGGTTTTTGATAATGTTCCTCAATTTCTAATGCCCATTTAGACAATGTAGTAACTTCGGCATCCGATAATACAAATTGTTTTTGCTTAGCGACTTCGGTATCTATATTTACTGTAGATGAATGTCCATCAGACTCTGAATAAATCATTGTTTTCTCTTTGTCTCCCAACTTTTTTTGTACAATGGCATTTTTACCTTTCATAAGGGTAGGTTTAAATACATAAAATTCATCCGGATTAATGATACCTTGGACAATATTTTCTCCTAGTCCCCATACCCCAGATATATGAATTATATTTTTAAATCCGGATTCTGGTTCGATAGTGAACCCAACACCAGAGCATCCCATATCAGATCGTACCATTTTCTGTACGCCAACAGATAATGCAATCTCATGGTGTAAAAAATCTTTATCCTCTCGATATTTAATAGCGCGATTTGTATATAAAGATGCAAAGCATTGTTTTACAGCCTGTAGTAATTTTTCCTTTCCTTTTATATTCAGAAATGTATCATGTTGGCCCGCAAAACTAGCTTCTGGCAGATCTTCAGCTGTAGCACTGCTTCGTACAGCAACTTCAATCTGATTATTATCACTTAACTCGACATACCCATTAATTATAGCTTTCGAAAAATCCTCGGAAAAATCTCCTCCCAGAATAAGCTCTCTGGCAACTGAACCAATTTCGCTAAGGTTTGAAAAATCCTTTCTGTCCAATCCATTCAAAAGATTTTTCAACGGTTCTTCTAGACAGTTCTCCTTTAGGAACAACCAGAAGGCACTTGCAGTAGTGGCAAATCCATCAGGGATGCGAACTCCTTTTGATGATAGCAGATTATACATCTCACCCAACGAAGCATTCTTACCGCCAACCAATGCTATATCATTGATTTTAATTTCATTAAATCTTTTGATGAATCTGTCCATTGTCAAATATTTTTAAAATTAATAGGGCACTAAACCATAGGCCATATTCAATAAGAATATCCCTATTAGAAACAGGAGTACATATATTAGTTGTACTAATTTTACATTACTAACTTCTAGCCATTTTGTGGTTTGAACGGGAAAGGTAAAAAGAGCCAATCCTATACTTAATGCTGTCCAACCTATTGCGGTAATGATAAATTTCCAATTTGGTTCCCAAACATTGTGAAAAAGAATAGTAAGCAACCCAACAATGATTGCTACAAAAGAAGTAATGATCAGGAACTTTTGATCTTTTAGGTCATCGAAAATTTGTTTAATCCGAGTGGGATTAAAACTTAGGATAAAGAAAAATATAATGAGATACCAACCCCAAAACTTCGCTAAAAAAATAGATGTATCCATATCTTTTCATTTTTTAAAACCTACTCAAAAATAACCGCTCTCCTCCATTTTAAATATGATAAATATCATTCCGAAAATCTGTGCTTTGACAGACATTTGAAGAAAAAAGAACACCAATGCATAAGCCAATATTATGGATGCTTTTTTTTATCATTTTCGTGTCCTGTAACAATAACGAAGAAAAAATACTCCCTGCGACTACTGATATAACCGAGTCTGTATATTCTTCGGTCACCATACAACCAGATAGTTTGTACCAGGTATATGCTGCTGTGAACGGAATTTTGGATAAAAACCTTGTTGAAGAAGGTGACATTATCGAAAAAGAAAAACCCATCATCCAGATCATTAACAGCAATCCAAAATTAAATACAGAAAACGCCAAGTTATCGCTTGATCTGGCCAAAAAAAATTATACTGGTAATGCTGCAATCTTAAGTAGTATTGAAGAAGAAATGAAAGCAGCCGCCCTAAAGATGACCAATGATTCTATTAATTATTGTCGGCAAAAAAACCTTTGGAATCAGCAAATAGGTTCTAAAGTAGAATATGACACTAAAAAACTAGCCTATGAACTCTCTACCAATGCTATGGATCTTCTTAAAAACAAATATGACAGAACCAAAGAGCAGCTACAAACACAGCTAAAACAGGCAGAGAACAATTATAAAACTTCACTAATTACTACCAAAGATTTTACCGTGAACAGTAAAATCAATGGCAAGATCTATGCGCTATATAAAAACCCAGGTGAGATTGTTAATACTCTGGAACCTTTAGCCTCTATAGGCAGTGCAACCGTTTTTGTAATAGAAATGTTGGTGGATGAAGTTGATATTGTGCAATTAAAGAAAGGCCAAAAAGCGATTATCACATTGGATGCATATAATGGTGAGGTATTTACTGCAAAAGTGAGTAAAATTTATCCTAAAAAAGATGAGCGCAATCAAACATTTATGGTCGAAGCTCTTTTTGATCAAAGCCCTAAAGTATTGTATCCAGGGTTATCAGGAGAAGCAAATATCATGATTGATAGTAAAAAGAAAGTGCTTACTATACCCAAGCAATATCTCATTGATGATAGCAAGGTAAAAACTGAAAATGGAATTGTAGAAATAGTGATTGGATTACAAAGCATGGATACTGTAGAAGTAGTATCTGGAATTACAAAAGAAACTTGGATCTATAAACCCGAATGATGGTGAACTGGAAAGTCATATTAAACATCGCAAAAACACATTTGCTTACCAAAATCAAGCAGACAGCTACCGCTGCTCTAGGAGTAACATTTGGTATTGGTGCATATATTACCCTGGTATGTTTTATGACAGGCCTTAATGCCATGCTGGATGATTTGATTCTTAATGTGACTCCGCATATTCATATTTTTAATGAAATTGAGCCTTCAAAAAAACAACCAGTCGATCTGTATGGTGAACTTCAGAACACTTTTAATGTAGTACATTCTATTAAACCTAAGCAAAGTCAGAAAAGGATTCATAATGCACTTCCGATAATAAATTATTTGAACCAAGACCCACAGGTACGGGGTGCTATTCCACAAATAAAAGAACAGATTTTTTATATCGCCGGATCTATTGAATTGGGTGGAAACTTAACAGGAATTGATGTGCTACGGGAAGTCGAACTTTTTAATTTCAAGGATTATATCGTGAAAGGAACTCCTGAAGCTTTAAAAAATAATGACAACGGTATTTTATTAGGCGCAGGAGTGGCAGAAAAGATGTCATTGGATATTGGTGATCGTGTGCAAGTAAGTACCATAAAAGGAGATGTTTTTCCTCTAAAAATAGTGGGCATATATCAAAGCGGTATTGCAGATATAGATAACATTCAAAGTTTTGCTAATGTAAAGACTGTACAACGTATTCTAGGTCAAGCCGAAAATTATATTACCGATATTAATGTAAAACTATATGACATACAATATGCTATTCCTTTAGCAAAAAAGATCGAACAACAATTCAAACTTAAAGCTATCGACATAAAGACTGCAAATGCCCAGTTTGAAACCGGAACAACGATCAGAAATCTGATTACGTATTCTGTTTCGATTACGTTACTTATTGTAGCCGGTTTTGGTATTTACAATATTCTGAATATGCTTATTTATGAAAAGATGAATGACATTGCTATCCTAAAAGCCACAGGGTTTTCAGGAAAAGATGTGCAACTTATTTTTATGAGTCAGGCAATGATTATTGGATTGGTTGGTGGAGTATTAGGATTACTAATTGGTTTAGGGTTATCTCATTTTATTGGTAGTTTACCTTTTGAAACAGAAGCATTGCCCACAATCACTACATATCCCATTAATCATAATCCCAACTTTTATATAATTGGTATTTCATTTGCCATGATTTCTACATTTTTGGCTGGTTATCTACCTTCTCGAAAAGCAAAAAAAATAGATCCTGTTAGAATTATCAGAGGGCAATAAATAGTATTATGAAAACAGTTCTTGAAGCCAGAAATATTAATAAGTATTTTAAAAAACCCGTGCTTTTTCACGTGCTCAAGGATATTAGTTTCAAAGTAAATCAAGGCGAATTTTCATCTATCATGGGTAAATCGGGCTGTGGAAAATCTACTTTGCTTTATATTTTGTCTACTATGGATACCGATTATGAAGGTGACTTATATCTAAACAATGAACTTATCACTGGGCAGGACAGAGAGAAACTTTCCTATATCCGTAATAAACATATTGGTTTTGTATTTCAGTTTCATTATTTATTATCTGAATTTTCTGTACTAGAAAACGTAATGCTTCCTGCAAAAAAGTTAGCAGAAAAATCATTGGCAGAAATTGAACACAACGCAATGGAGAAACTTCGGGTTTTAGAAATTGATCATCTGGCCAAAAAACGAGCTTCAAGAATATCAGGCGGTGAAAAACAACGTGTAGCTATTGCTAGGGCATTAATTAATGATCCGGCAATCATTATGGGAGATGAACCTACAGGAAACTTGGATAGTTATAATTCTGATAATGTTTTTAATATTTTCAAACAACTTAGTGACGAACAAGGGTTGTCACTTTTGGTAGTAACACATGATATAGATTTTGCTAATAAAACAGATCGAATTATTGAGATGGGTGATGGTAGAATAATTGGTTAACTTTCCAAAAAAATGATAGGTTCAAATCTTTAGTTGTGTATTAAAAAGACCCATATAACTTTGCCTTATTAAAGCTTAATAATGGGATATCTGTATGCGACTCTAGTTGTTTTACCAAATCACGATGAAACAACTTCTTAAACATTCCAATATCCTCACGCTCTAGTAGTACTACGAGATCAGCTTTGATATCATGTAAGTACGTTTTTAGCTTTTCATAAATATTATCAGAAATAACCAGGTTGAACTCTATGTTTTTATATTTAACTTTCTGCAATACCATTTCTTTAAACCAGGCAAATTGATTTCTTTCTTCATCATTGTCTTTTGTAGAAATATGAATCACGTTTATTTTGGATTGAAAAGGTAATGCCACTTCTGTTAATTTATCAATAGCCAAAATATCGCTTTCTTCAAAATCTGTTGCATACACAATCCTTTTTATCGGTTCTGCATGAAAATTATTTGGAACCACCAAAAGCGGACATAAACTCCTTGTAATTAACTCTTTGGCAATATCTCCGGTCAAAACACCTCGATTACTATGTTTATCCGTCATACCAATAATAAGCATATCAACCTGTAACTCTTTTGTTTTTGCCAGAATTCCTTCGGTAATTGATATATTTTTAACAACCTCTATTCGCACATTAGATCTACTTGGCATATAACTCAAGTGTTTCTTACAATAGGTATTTAAGACCTCTTGATGCTCTTCAAAAGCATTTTTTTCTATTTGTTGTAATGAGCGAATCATACTTGTGCCTGGAAATGAAGGAATATCAAACACATGTAATACGATCAAATCTGCTTGTAATTTATTACTAAGATTGTACGCATACAGCAAGGCCGGTATTGAATGTTCAGAACAATCTGTGGGATAAAGAATAGTTTTCATGACTTCTGAATATTTAGAATCAATTCAAGAAAAGATATAATTTTAAACACGGATAAAGCATGACATAAGTCATTTATTATCAATAGGTCATACTATAAATTTAAACACGATAAAGTGTCTAAAAGTTACGAATAAAGAAGGGAAAAATCAATTAAAATGATACTAAAATTAATAGGGGTAATTGTATTATTAATACTAATTATCTGTATAGCCGGAATATCATTTTTTAATAGTCATATTGAAAAAGAAAAAACTAAACTCTTCTTTTCGAATAAAATTACAGGCGAAAAAATTACAGAAAAAGATCTCGAAATACTTCCTGATTTAATGAAAAACTATCTTGTCAAAACCAAGATTATTGACAAACCAAGATATTGTAATGTGGTATTTACTCAAAAAGGTAAGATAAAAACTAATCCAAAAAAGGATTGGTTACCTTTTACTGCCACTCAATATATGTCGTCCAATAATCCAGGTTTCATCTGGAAAGCTAAGGCTTTACCTATGTTAATAAGGGATAAATATGCCGACCATAAAGGAGAAGTAAAAGTTAGTCTGATGGGGTTAAAAAATATGGTGTTATTCTCTGGTCCAGAGGTTGATCAAAGCTCTCTAGGGCGATATCTTGGAGAATTAATATGGTTTCCTATCGGTTTTTTGGATCCAGACATCTCGTGGTTGGTAATAGATACCAAAACGATAAAAGCTACTATTTCTAAATCCAATCAAACACTAGAAGGTTTTTTTGTTTTTGATGAAGAAGGAATGATTAACCGTTTCAAGACCAAAAGATATAAGGATACATCCCTGGAAGATTTCATAGGAGAATTAGGAGATTATCACGATTACGATGGGTTGTTAATTCCAAATACAATGACAGCTATATGGGATCTTAAAGATGGAAAAATGGAGTATTTTAAAGCTAACATTATGGATTACAAATTAAAAAGCACTACTCGTTGAATATCTGAATGTTAGTAATACTTTAACTAGAACCAGCCTATTTTTATCGTATCTTCTATAGCGTAAATCAATTAGCTTTATCTGTATAAAAAATTTAAATCTCTCGACCATGGGTACTTCTGAAAATTTAATTGCTAAGATCAATGAATTAACCACCAATATAGAGACTAATTATCCTGAAATATATCATTTCATTGAGGAGCAACCCATCACTATTCCTTCAAGCGATCATTTTGAAACAAATGAGAAAGCATTACAGGATTATTTAAATAGCTTAAGTCAATTACTGCAGCATCATAAGGAAACACATAAAAATTAAAGCAGTATTGGTGTCACTCTAATACCTTTACATGAATTGATTTATTAACTAAATTTTTAAACTTGGTTAAGCTATCATGCATAATAAGCTCGTAATGCATAGGTATTACAAACTTTGGTTTAACCTCATTTGCCATTCGAGAAGCATCTTCCATATTCATAGTTAAGTTATCTCCTCCAATTGGAATCAAAGCGACATCAATGTTACTTATATTTTTCATTTCTGGAATATATCCTGTATCTCCTGCATGATAAATACGAATACCATTATTTAAAGTTAATATATACCCAACATTTTGTTTTGATTTTGGATGCGCTTTTATCCATAAAAAGACTTTCTCTTTATCGTTATATGCAGCTACTGTCTCGAATCTCAAACCATCTAGTTCTAAAATATCTCCCGGTTTCACTATTTTGATCATATAATCTGTCTTTGGAAGTTTTTTTGAAACGCTTTTGGCGCAAATAACTATTGTTTCTGGCTTCATGATTTTCTCAATAGTCTTCAAAGAAAAATGGTCTGGATGAGAATGGGTTATAAAAATATAATCTGCTATATCACTACTTTCGATCTCAACAGGGTCAATATAGATCACCTTTTCGTTTGACTTAATTTGAAAACTTGAAGGAAAAAAATGAGATTTGTTTACTTTGATTGCACCCCAAGTTGTAATCTTAACGTTTTCACCTAATTCAAGACTTTGAGGAATCAAGTTCCTTTTTTCACTAATACTAACCTTTACCATTGTACAACTTTGAATTATTATTAAGAGTGAGCAGATATTTAATATCAAAGACTTATTCATATCATTGAAGTTTAAATCTAATAAATCTATCCTTTTAGGTACATTTATAAAATGATAAAAGTCATCTTAAATTCATCGTAGAAAAAGAAATTCTTAGCAGGTTTTAAAAAAGCATCAACCAAATAACTATTATACAATGTGAATTGTTTTTGTATTTTTAGGCAAATTCTTTGCGATGCCATCGACCGACCAATGCAAAAACTGCGAAAAATCTTTTGACGAGTCTTTTGATTATTGCCCATATTGCGGGCAAGAAACAGCAGACAAACTTACTTTTGGTGTACTGTTTAGTAACACGATTAGCAATTACTTTTCTATAGACGCGCGTTTCTTCAAAAGCTTTATTCCACTAATGATAAAACCCGGGGTGTTGGCCAGGTATTTTGTTGATGGTAAACGACTCTCATATTTGCATCCTGCACAATTTTACCTCTTCATCTCTATCGTGTTCTTTTTTATGTTTTCTTTTAGCATTAGAAAGGCTGATAATAAATTTACTCAAGTATTAAAAGAAGGTTTTAGCAAGGAAATAACTCTAGATTCGCTACAAATCGAAAAAGATTCTATTGGTTTAGAAATAGCAAAAAATGCTATTAAAAAAAATCCAGCTTTAGGAGCAGTGTCTGATGAGGACCTCAGAGTAATAGACTCAGTTATATTAGCCAGTCAAAATGGTCCCGAAATAGATTTTGGTTTTAAAAGAAAAGTTTTAGACTCTTTGATCACAGTTAATGCCTCACAAGCTGAAAAGTTAAAGGCCATGGGATTAAAAGAAGATGCTGGTGCATTAAACCGAAAGTTTTTTTCACAAATGCTAAAATTCTATGAAAAACAAGGAGGTGGTATCCTAAAAGCACTATACGATACAGTCCCTATTACTATGTTCTTAATGTTGCCTTTATTTGCCTTTTTAATACAATTGTTTTATTGGAAACGAGGTACGTTTGCACACCATATGGTATTTAGTTTCTACTTTTTCACCTTTCTTTTTACATCGTTTTGTATTTTGATTATAACCAATTCACTAATAACAATTCCTATTTGGTTAGAAGTTCTAGTCTTTTTATCTTTTATAATCTATTTGATGATAGCTCTTCGGAATTTTTATAATAGTAGTTGGATAGGTGCATTTCTTAAGGCCAATACGATTTCTTTCATTTATATGATGTTTATTGTCCCTATTGCTATTTTTGGAGTGGTAATGGTTTCGTTTATGTTGTATTAGATTAATAACTAATAGTTAAAGAGTCTTTCATTTCCTTCAGGGGGTTATCTTGACAAATATCATAGTTGAAAAAAATTATAGCCTTTACTTTTGATCCACTATGTTCAATATTGAAAACATACCAAATAGTAAAGACAATAATTTACCGAAGCTAACAGAGGAGTATTCTTTTTTATCAGGACCTAGATCTAGATTCAGAGAACTATATTTTACCTTAAAAGTGCTTCGGAATTTTGTTAAAGGTTTTAGGAGAATGCACTTTATAGGACCATGCGTAACCGTATTTGGTTCTGCAAGAGCAGAGTCTTCAGATATGTACTATCAAAAAGCAGAACGGATAGGAGAGGCTTTAGCAAAAATGGGATTTACCGTAATGACTGGTGGAGGTCCGGGAATTATGGAAGCAGCAAATAAAGGTGCCTATCAGGCTGGAGGGTATTCTGTAGGATGTAAAATTTCGCTCCCAAAAGAACAAAAACCTAATCCATATCTTCATAAATGGATCAATATCCCTTATTTTTTTATTCGAAAAGTACTTCTAGTAAAATATTCTTACGCCTTTATAGTAATGCCAGGAGGGTTTGGTACAATGGATGAATTTTTTGAATCTCTTTTATTGGTACAAACCAAAATGATTAATGAATTTCCTGTTATTTTATTCGGAAAACAATATCATAAAGAACTATTAGAGCATATCGAATTAATGAAAACTAATGAAATGATCTCAGAAAATGAGTTAAGTGCTTTATTTGTAACGGATTCGGTAGAAGAAATGATAAATCATTTAAAGACTTATTCTGTAAAAAAATATGGATTAAAGAAAATTCCTTTCAAAAGAAAATGGTGGTTATGGGAGAGAAATCATAGCAGTATTTCTAATTAGTAAAAATTCCTAACACTATTAAAACTGAGACCTATTCCAACTTCGCTTTTTTATTGAATCTCCATGGTGCTTTGCATAAGAGTAGTATTCCCAGAATAGTCAAAATCAGCATCTGCAAAGCCATCTTTGAAAACATATTTCCCACTGATATATGCTCCCACAGCAACCATAATCATAGACACCAAAAGAATGGGCTTATACGTTTCGCCTAAAAAGAAATAAGCTATTTGAAATGGCCAGGATAAAACAATAATTATTAATAAATAGAGATTTAGTGAAAAACGATCGCTATGCTCAAAAGAGTGGGTCATAGAATAACAATTTACTATCTATTAAAATATTTTTACTTAATAAGTCAATTAAAGAATATGAATCTACTAAAATTATTCATATTCTTTAATTGACTTACAACAAACTAAAAACGTTTTGAAACTCCCATATCAAATGAAATATAATTAAGCTTGGCATCAATGGTTGTATTTGCTATTTCAAGGTCCCTTGAAAGTGAGCGATACCCTATTTGAGGTCGTAAACTCCAGTTCTTACCCATATCAATATCTAGGCCGGCACCTATTTCCCATCCTAATCCGTGACCAGAATCTATGTCAATATCTCCCGATTCATTTTCGACTTCTATATGATTGTAAATTCCACCAGCACGTGCAAGAAGAGAAAGAGAAGAATCTCCTATTGGATGAATGAACCGTAATCCAAAAGTATATCCTGTTTCATCGAAGTCGGCATCTTCACCTGCAAAAGAGTTGACTGCTCTGAACGTGTTATATCCCCAACCTGCATACCCTGCTACGTGTTCCATAAAATTATAGGCAATAGTAGCTTCGAATCCGAAACCTACTTTTAGGTCCGCATCTTCAATATCTTTGGTTGCTAATTTGAGTCCTGGCCTAATTTCTACAGACCATTTTTCTTGGGCCAAAAGTGTTTCGTTTATTAATAATATTAGAAGTACAATAATCGTTGTTTTTAAAGTTCTCATGATGCATAATTGATTAATATTAATATGATACAAATGTAGAATTGGAAGTTGATTTTGAATATGATAATTATCATTCATACCAGCTTAGTCGGCTGATACAAATCGTTTAAAGTGCGAAACATTCTACTTAAGAAAGAATTGATATATAACTACTGAAGAAGACAATCATATTTGATTCAATATGTATAATAAGATAACTAAAGCTTTTTGAAATTAGATCTTGCAATTATTAATACCCTACTTTTTTCTTTAATGAAGGTACTTCCCATTTGATCATTTCTTTCAGGAATTCATCTACTTTCTCCACAATAAGTTTTTCGGTAATAGACTCTGGTGTATACTGACCAAATTCTACTACATTATTTTCCTGAGTTACATTTTCAATCTCTGGATACATCATAAAAACATAGATATCTCCATTATATGCTTGTGAGAAAATTAAGGCTCCCCCTGGTAAAAATTGATATGCTGGAATCAAATTTGTGCAATCTATCATTTCTGGAGGAAAAGAGTCAAAAGTAATATTGACCGCTTCATTATTATGTATCCAACTTAATTCCTGAACCTTCCATCCAATATCATATTGTTTTACAGCGGTTTGTAGTGTTTTTATAAGTAGATTTTTGGTTTTTGTTTTCCAAAGCAACCTTTTATCCACAACAGTTTTTATAGAGGTTCGATAATCATTAATTCGTTCCTCAAGATGTTCAATTTTCATAACCTAGTATTTAAAACGATTCTTCTTTTTTCTTTTCCTTTTCCATCTTTTTAAAATATCCTCTGAAAAGGAAATTATGTTTCAGGGCCTCCATATTTTGATTAAATCGATAGGTGCCTTCTTTAATACTGTTCATTGTAGAATCTATATTTTTAACCAAGACAGGATCGTTTGCCAAATAGTTTAAGGCTCCTTTACCTTCTTTAATGTCTTTTAGTACTACATTCAGATTTTTGCTGACTTCAGTAATTTCAACACTTGATTGCTCAAGGTTACTCACTATGGTTTTCATTTTTTGTCCCGATAGACTATCACTTAATAGTACACCGGCTACACTTTCATTTTGATTAATTGATGAAATTATAGTATTAAGCTCTGTAATTGCTTGTGATGCCCCGGTACTTGCTTTTCTTAACTCATAAATAGTTAATTTGAGATCTTTAGCCATAATAGAGTCATTGATAAGTAATCCTAATGTGCCTTTACCATCAATAATTTCGGTAGTGATTTTTAATAAATCTGCAGTAAGCAGGGCCGCATTTTCATTGGTTACATTTAAGGTAGTTAGCATATCATCGGTACCGATCTTACTAAAAGATTGAATAGTATCTCCAGAAGCAACCGGGAGTTTTTTGCTCTCTCTTGGGAGAATATTTACAATCATATTACCCACTAGACCGTCTGAATTTATAGTAGCAACCGCATCTTTTTTGATGTGTTTTCCTATACTTTCTTTGATAAGCATTTCTACTATGATTTGAGTATCATTAATCATCTTGATTTTGCTTACTGTTCCTACATTAATCCCCGAATACCTGACATTATTACCCAGTTCTAAACCGTTGACATTAGTAAATTGAGTCATGATCTTAATGTTATCGCCAAAAAGATTCTGGCGATTTCCGATAGAATACAATGCTGCAATAAGAAGCATTGTTCCCAACACAACAAAAATCCCTAGTTTTAGTTTTTGTGAAGCTGATTTTTTTATAGTAACCATATCCTATATTTTCTAATGTTTAAAAAACGCTTTTACTTGAGGGTCGTCTGATCCAATTAACTCTTGATAAGTACCTTCTGCATAATTAATCCCGTCCACCAATAAAATAATCCTATTAGAAATCACCCGTGCACAATCCACATCATGCGTAATGATCAATGATGATGTCCCATATTTCTTCTGTATGCTTCGCATAAGCTGTATAATTTCCTTGGCAGTTATGGGGTCCAGCCCGGTTGTTGGCTCATCATACAAAATAATTCTAGGTTTCAAGATAAGAGCTCTGGCTAATGCTACTCGTCTTTGCATCCCTCCTGACAGCTCTGCGGGCATTAAATCAATGGCATCTGCCAAACCAACATTTTCCAGAGCCTCTACAATTAATGCTTCGGTATGTCCGGTCATATTTAGTTTATGTTTATGCCTTCTTAAAGGAAATTCAAGATTTTCTCGTACGGTCATAGAATCATACAATGCACTCCCTTGAAATAAAAACCCTATTTCGGTACGCAAAAGATCTAATTCTGTTTGACCCAAAACAGTGATATCCTGACCTTTTATTCTAATACTACCGCTATCTGCTTGCATCAAGCCCACAAGGCATTTGATCATTACGGATTTCCCTGAACCTGACTTACCCATAACAACCAGGTTTTCTCCTTCAAATAATTGCAAACTAAACCCATTAAGTACATGATTATCACCAAAGCTTTTCTGCAAATCTTTGATCTCTAATACTGGTCCTATTTCTTTTTTACTTTCCATCTATATTTCAAAAAATATATCAGCCAAGAATACCGCTATAAAATCAATCACAAAAAGTAGCATCGATGTATATACTACTGCAGAATTAGAGGCTTCTCCCACACCCGCTGTTCCTTTTTTACAAAAATACCCTTTGTAACATCCCACTAATCCAATAGCAAATCCGAAAAAGAAAGATTTGATCGTAGCCGGAATGACATCACTATACTCAATAGCATCAAAAACCTGATTAAAATATAATTGAAAGGATACGGCACCTTTTAAATTCTCTACAATTGCAGAGCCAAACAATGCAATTGCATCTCCAAAAACGATTAATATAGGCAGCATTAATGTGGTGGCTGTAATGCGAGTAATCACCAAGTACTTAAAAGGATTTGTTCCTGACACTTCCATGGCATCGATTTGTTCGGTTACTCGCATCGAGCCTAGTTCTGCTCCGATTCCTGAACCAATACGGCCCGCACAAATCAGAGCCGTAATTACTGGTCCAATTTCTCTTACTATTGAGATCCCTACCATTGATGGCATCCATGACTCTGCACCAAATTCCATTAGCGTTGGGCGAGACTGCAGTGTAAATACTAATCCCAGAATAAATCCCGTGACTCCAACCAAGAGTAATGAGCGGTTACCCATATGGTAACATTGCTTCAACAATTCCTGAAACTCAAAAGGTTTTGTAAACACTTCTCTAAAAAAACGCCCTGCAAAAAATGACAAATCGCCAATCTCTGTAAAAAAAGCCTTTGTTCTTTCTACTATGCGAAGTGATTGAGTCATAAAAAGTCTGCTTCTAAGGTTATTCAAATATAGAGGTAGCTTTTTCCAATAAAAATGACATAAATCAGCTAGTATGAGTACATATACTGACATCCGTCATAGTTTGATTACTTGTGTTTTAATAGATTTAGCTGTTAAAATCCAAACCATGAAAACAACTGTAGCAATACAAAACTTAAAATGTAGTGGTTGTGAAAGTACTATTGCAAAAAAACTACATACACTAGAAGGAATAAAAGATATATCAGTAGATACAAACAATTGCACTATTTCATTTAGCTACGAAACCCAAGATGGTATCGAAACTGTAGAAAAAGAACTTACTAAATTAGGGTATCCTATTGAAGGGGATAAAAACGATCTAAGTAGAAAAGCCAAATCCTATATAAGTTGTGCTATAGGTAGACTTAGTAAATAATATTATATTTAAAGTCACTAATAATATAGCAATGAAAGAAACAGCAAAAAAAGGAGCTTCTTCAAATACAGTATACGGCCTAGGGTTTATTGGGGCAATAATTTATTATATAAGTCATGCTACCAGTTTTTGGATGGGAGTTATTGGATTTCTTAAATCTATCGTATGGCCCGCTTTTCTTGTTTATGAAGCATTAAAATATTTAGGAGCTTAAGTAATGAGTATTGAAATAATAACAAAAGATAGTTCAAATTATTTTCAGCAATTTCCATCAATAGAAATTGATAACCACACTTGGTTTGTAGCAAACGATGTAATCAATATTTTAGAATTAAAAGAGGATTCTGTAAAGATTTTAGAGGCATTGGATGATGAAGAACGTTTTTCTAAAAGATTATTTAGAAATGGACAACGCCAATTTGTAGATCTTATCTCAGAAAGTGGATTATATGCATTAATCTTTAGAAGTAACACCAAAAATGCTAAGAAATTCAGAAAATGGGTTACCAATCAAGTACTTCCTCTGATTAGAGTACGAGGGTATTATTCTGTTAAACGATTTGAGATTCCTAACTTTGTTCTTAGATTTAATGATAACTGGGATCGTATAGAACCAGGCTATTTCTCGGTGCTTAGTGAACTTTTTATTCGATTATATGGCCGTTTTGAGCAGGAAGGGTATATTTTACCTAGCAAAGCTTTAGATGGAAAAGAAATAAGACCAGATATAAGTGTGTCCATTTATTTTGAAAAATATCTGGAAGAAAAGTTTCCTCAATATAATCGCGAATATAAAATGTATTCACATAGATTCCCCAATGGTAGAGAAGTAGAGGTAAAACAGTACAGTAATCATCTACTCCCAATATTTATAGAATTCATAGATAAATATTGGCTTCCTGAACATGCATATGAATACTTTGAAAAACGTGATACAACCGCCTTAAAGTATTTACCAAAACTATTGAAATCATAAGTTTGATACTACACTAGCAATCCCAATTCCTAAAATAAGGAACAATACGAATTTCCTGAATTGATCTTGAGATATTCTATTAAGGATTTTTTTACCTATCCAAGTTCCCAAAATACTTACTACAATCAAAATAGGAATCAAGTACAAATCATGTTGATGTATATATCCATTAAAATAATACACGATTGTTCTACTAAAATCAACTCCCAGATCAATCACTGCAGAGGTAGCAATAAATTTATCTTTATTCATTTTAAACGCAGCCATAGTTATTCCTCTAATCGCTCCTCCAGTACCTAGAAGCCCAGCACTTAGTCCTGATAAGGATCCTCCTACAATTGCACTTTTTGTATTTGATTTTACTTTAACTTGCTTGAAAAGAAGAAATAACAAACTTAAACCTATTAGAAAAAAGCCTAGAATGTATGTTAGTATTTTTGGATCCAGATATTTACTGAAATACGCACCTACAGAAACAAATAGGACAGCAGGAATCCCCAAAGCTAATATTAGTTTTTTATCCAGTCCCTTTTTAAAAAATGCAATTTTGGTGACATTACTGGATAAATGAAACAAAGCAGTTATTCCTAAAACCGATTGAAAATCCAGAAAAAAGTTAGCAATGGGAACAAAATATACTGAAGATCCAAAACCACCAACCGTTCCCAATATTTCTGAAAGGATAGCTAGTATGACAAAAATTGGGAGATATCTGGATAGCATAGGATATTAGAATGAGGCATAAAAATAACCTGTTTTACTATCGTGTTTTATGATAAATATCATCAGGCATGAATTGAGATTCTGTACTTTTTTTGATAAAATAAAACTTTATTTGAGCGAACCACCAAAAATAAAATATATCATATAGTATTGTATATTTACTAAAAACTTAGTCTATGTCTTCTCAATCCCGGTTGGATCGTGCTTATAAAAATGCAAAAGTAATTTCGTTTGATGATACTTCTAAGTTTATATTCTTTAGTGACTGTCATCGTGGAGATAATAGCTTTGCCGACGAATTTGCTAATAATAGAAACATTTATTTTCATGCCTTGACACATTATTATAACGAAGGATTTACCTATTGTGAACTGGGGGATGGAGATGAGTTATGGGAGAATCTTAATTTTAATATGATTCTAAGAGCACATAAAAATGTATATGAATTGCTTCAAGTATTTCATAAAGATGATCGGCTAGAAATGATATGGGGTAATCATGATATGGTCTACAGAAATCCAAAATATGTAAAAAAACACCTTAGTCACTATTTTGACCATAAAACAGGTGAAAAAGTCCCTCTTTTCCCTAATATAAAATATCTTGAATCCATTATTTTAAAACATAAAGACACACAACAGGAAGTTTTCTTAATTCACGGTCACCAAGCAGATTTTATGAATTACACTGGGTGGAGAATTCATAGATTTTTGGTTCGTGTCCTATGGAAACCTCTACAGGTAATAGGAATCTCTGACCCAACTAGTCCGGCACAAAATTTTAGAGAAACAATACGAATAGAACGCAGGATCAAAAAATGGATTGCCAATAACAAAAACCTGCTTACGATAATGGGACATACACATCGCCCTAGGTTTCCAGAACCTGGAGATCTTGCATTATTTAATGATGGAAGTTGTGTTCACCCAAGATGTATTACTGGTATTGAAATCGAAAATGGTAATATTACTTTAATTAAATGGCAAATCTCAACCACAGAGGATGGCATACTAAAAATTATTAGAACTCCACTAGAAGGCCCACAAAAGTTAACTGAATTTATTGCAGATTAACGTTACAGTTTATGGAGACCGCACAGCATATAATTGACCAAATTCCGATTAGACACAACCTGGTATCATATATTATTTTTCTTGGTGTTTTTTTAGGATTGCTATTAAGTTTTGTAATTCTTTTTAGGGCATCAAAAAAAAACATCCCATTCAGAATATATGGTTGGTCTTTACTTATACAATCTATTATAGCCGGAGATGTTTTTTTATGCTATACAGGCCTCATGAAATATGTTCCCCATCTAAATGATAGTACTGAACCTTTAGTATTACTTCTGGCTCCATCAATATACTTTTTCGTATATACATTATTAAAGCGAAAATCAATAATCTTAAAAAAAAACTGGATCCACTTCTTGCCTTCAGTATTATACTTTTTGTCGCAAATACAATATTACTCCCAACCGGGATCTATAAAGATTAATGCATATTTGGGAGCATATTTCCCAGATATGAAAAGAATTGCGGTTCCGGAAGGTGCAGATTATACATACTTATGGATTAAAGACGAATTTAGATGGTTAATACTATCCAGTTTTGTTGTTTACATCATATTAGCCATTAGACTCGTGTTAAAAAACACTTATCGCAGTAATAAAAAAAATGCAAATAATATTAGAGTAAATAAATACATCTTTTCCAGGAATACACTTCTTGGGTTTTTGGCTGTTTTTATTCTAATTTTTCTAGTTTTTTTAAATTTTGAAGACGATGGTGGTGATCATTATATATTTATATTCAATTCTGTAATTGTATGTATTACAGGTTTTGTTTTACTATCAGAATCTCGGTTTTTTGAAGATTCTTGGATAGCAGATAAATACGAGACTTCTGGATTTAATCCTAATAGGATTTCTATTGAAAGGATTAAGTTTTATGTCCAAAAAGAACAATTTTATTTATCAAAATCTACATCTCTAAAAAGTTTAGCTGAGGCTTTAAATTCTAATTCCAATACTATTTCACAAATAATTAATACAAACACTAATTTGAATTTCAATGATTTTATAAATCAATATCGAATTGAGGAAGCCAAAAAAAGACTTTTAGACAAAAGTTACGACTACCTAACTATCGAGGCTATCGGAAATTCTGTAGGCTTCAAATCGAAGGCGGCATTCTATAATTCTTTTAAGAAACATGTAGAACTGTCACCAAAAGCATTCGTTAAACTTGAACGATCTATTGCATAAGATTAAAATGTCCAGAATTATAATTCTAGACATAACCTACTTCATTTTTTAATTGATTTCGAACCAATTACTTCATCTTTGGCTTAACAAATTCTTGAGGTAATGGAAAAAAAGATTCGTAGATATGACATGGATTGGCTAAGAGTAATTGTATTTGGGTTGCTAATTTTTTATCACGTAGGGATGTTCTTTGTACCATGGAATTTTCATATTAAGAATAATATCATTTATGACTGGATTCGTTGGCCCATGCTTTTTTTAAATCAATGGCGTCTACCAATTTTGTTTATGATCTCTGGTATGGGAACCTATTACGCCCTTTCTTACAGAAATATTTGGCAATTCAATTGGGAGCGAATCAAAAGGTTATTGATCCCATTGATTTTTGGGATGTTACTTATTGTCCCTCCACAAGTTTATTTTGAAAGATTGGCTAATGGCGAATTTATTGACTCTTATCTTTCTTATTTCAAAACTGAAGCTTTTGTAGGTGTGTATCCTGAAGGAAACATTAGCTGGCACCACCTATGGTTTTTACCTTATCTACTTGTATTTTCTATACTACTTTCTCCATTATTTATCCGTCTAAAAAGAAAACCTTCAATATTTGTGAATTGGATCAAGGAAAAAATTCAAAAATCTTATGGATTATATTTATTTATAATCCCGTTATACTTTATAGAAGCCCTGGTAGAACCTTTTTTTCCAATTACACATGCACTAATCGATGATTGGTTCAATTTCATCAATTGTTTGGTTCTATTCTTTTATGGATTTTTACTTATAGCTTCTGGGAAAGAGTTTTGGACTAGTGTAGATCAAATCAAAAACAAAGCTTTAATCATCGGGATAATTGCTTTTTTAACACGACTAACTATCTGGGTGTTGGGGAAAGATAGTACTTATATACATTTTACCGAAGCCTTGATAACAGTGATTAATTTATGGTCCTGGATTTTGGTAATCATTGGGTACGGTGCCAAATATCTAAACAAGAAAAGTGATGTTTTAGTCTATTGTAACCGGGCTGTGTATCCCTTTTACATTTTGCATCAAACAATTACTATTGCCATAGGTTATTATTTAATACATCTGGGTTGGGGCTTCATTCCTAAGTTCATGATATTGACTTTTGGTACTTTTTTAGGAAGTTGGATTATCTACCATTTGATCATTCTTAGGATCCCTATTTTGCAACCATTTTTCGGACTTAAAAAGCCTTAAGCTATATTCAAAACCTCTTCTATTTGAGGGGCATATTTCTTTATGGTCATTTCGACACCAGATTTTAATGTCATCTGGTTCACACTACAACCAACACAGGCTCCTTCTAACTGAACCTTAACTCTTTTATCATCTTCAATAGAAACCAAAGAAATATTTCCTCCATCACTTTCCAAAAAAGGCCTAATTTCATCAAGGGCTTTCTCTACATTTAGTCTTAACTCTTCAGAAGTCATATCTTATTTTTTTACAGCAGAACATCCTGCCATTGTTGTTATTTTGATGGCTTCAGTAGGTGGTAAATTTTCGTTTCTATTTACTACTTCCTGTACCACATTTCTAGTCAACTCTTCAAAAGCTTTCTCTATAGGAGTTGCTGTTTGTAAAGCTGCTGGTCGACCAACATCACCTGCTTCCCGAATACTTTGAACTAATGGGATCTCACCTAAAAATGGAACGTCGATATCTTCTGCAAGGTTCTTAGCTCCTTCTTTACCAAAGATATAATATTTATTGTTAGGAAGCTCATCCGGGGTAAAATATGCCATATTCTCTATAATCCCCAGAACGGGTACATTAATACTATCTTGTTGAAACATTGCAACTCCCTTTCTAGCATCTGCCAATGCTACATTTTGAGGAGTACTAACTACTACAGCTCCTGTTATAGGTAAAGATTGCATAATCGATAAATGAATATCTCCTGTTCCCGGTGGCAAATCAATTAACATAAAATCAAGTTCTCCCCAAGCCGCATCAAATATCATTTGGTTTAATGCTTTTGCAGCCATTGGTCCTCTCCAAACTACAGCTTGATTAGGTTGTGTAAAAAAACCAATAGACAAAATCTTTACACCATAATTCTCTATAGGTTTCATCTTGGATTTATCTCCAACTTTTACAGAAAGTGGTCTTTCTCTTTGCACATCAAACATAATTGGAGCAGAAGGACCATAAATATCTGCATCAAGCAATCCTACTTTGAACCCCATTTTGGCCAAAGTAACTGCAAGATTTGAAGTTACCGTGGATTTACCTACACCTCCCTTACCAGAAGCAACCGCAATAATATTGGTAATTCCTGGTATTGCTTTTCCTTTGATTTGATTCTTATCTGGTTGAGCAGTTGGTGGTGCTTCAACTTTAATATTTACAGTAATTTTTGCCTTCTCATAAACCTTCTCATGAATCACTTTCATTACATCAACCTCGGCACGTTTTCGTATATGCAATGCAGGAGTAGTCAATACCAAATCTACAACTACCTCATCACCAAAAGTAATTACATTTTTTACGGCACCACTCTCTACCATATTCATTCCTTCACCTGCCACGGTGATACTCTCAAGCGCTTTTAATATTTCTGATTTTTCAAGCTTCATGCGTATTTTTTCTTTTCTGAAAAACAAACCTATCTAGATTCATTCTAAAGGCAAAGATAGGTTGAAAAGTTAAGATTATAAAGCTCCAAAATCGAAATGATTTATAACAGTATCGTTATTCATGATATTCATATTTTTTAAAACGGTATGGTTTATGTGATTAAGAGTTTTTGAATTTTATCTGATTTAGTTTTTTTGCTTTTTAAATGATCAGATGAATTCGTCATCAATAATTATAATTAGTCATAAACTAATGGTTATGGCTCATTTCACATCAATCAATTATGTATCGAATAGCTTTAATTTTAATGCTACTCTTAGTGGCACCTCATACAAATTATAGTCAAGACAAGCTCGAAAAAGCCGAAGAAAGTTTAGCTAAGAAAGAGAATCACAATACCAGAAGCCGTTCGGGTTCAAGATCTTATAGCTCTAATAGTTCTTATGACCAGAGTGATAGTTTTTTTGCAGAAGAATTTGCATGGCTTTTTGCAGAAATTTGTCTCTATGCAACATACTATACTATTATAGAAACTCCAATAGAAAGGGAATATCGTGGCAGTACAGCTGCTATTACCAAACATCCGTATCTAGATTCACTTAAAGGAAATTATTCTTACGAGTGGGGAGAAAATACAACCGTGTTTAGAACCACTATTTCTAGCCGGTTTATAGCTGAAAACAACAAATTATATGGAAATCATCTTAATGCTGATATGAGATTTCTTGGTAGGATCGGTTTAGAAGCGGATTATCTACAACTCTGGGAAGAAAATACAAATTTTGGAAATAATTCTCTGGCAATATTTACCGCAATGGCTAAATATCATCGGGTACGTACAGAGCGATTTAATGCCTGGTGGGGACTAGGTGCCACCTATGTGGGTGGAGAGGTAGAGGAATTAGGATTTGCTTATGGTCTTGGTGCAGAACTTTTCTTTGCCAAGCCATTTAGTTTAGAAACAAATTTTTATGGGTCATTCATCAATCAAAAATCTGTAAACAAGTTTACTGCGTTACTAAACTATCATTACGATCGCTTCAAGTTTTCTGGCGGGTATGAACATCTCAAGATTGGCAGTCCTGATTTCTCTACATTTTCGGTAGGAGTTGGAGTTTCTTTTTAGAAGAAGAAAAACTACAACTCCTTCATAGGATCCCAGAGGAGTTTTTCAAAATTCTGAATTTGATTATCAATCACTTCAACACCTTCGTTTTCGAGTAGTTGTTGCATAAGATTAGTACCTTGAAAGTGATGTTTGCCAGTCAAAATTCCTTTTCGGTTAACTACTCGGTGTGCAGGAACATCATCACGGCCACCACAAGCATTCATTGCCCAACCGACCATACGAGCACTACGCGCAGCACCCAAATATTTGGCAATTGCTCCATAAGAAGTCACTCTGCCATGTGGGATCAATTTTGCAACGTCATAAACTCTATCAAAGAAGTTTGTATCGGATTGCGATCCTGTAATATTGTTTTTATTTACTCCCAAGTGTATATGATTCTAGCTAAAGTGATAACTACTAAAATTAACATCAATATCCCCATGAAATAATTGGAATATTTGGTAATTGATGCCGTTTTCTTTTCGATCTTCAAGAACGAAAATACATAAAAATAAAGTGTTACAAAAGTACCTGTTCCGGCAGCTACGGTAAAAGCAATTATTCGTATCGCATCATATTCTATCTTACCACTTACACTCATCCCGGCAGCAATCGCACAAAAATAAGGTATTGGTAATACATTAATTGCAGACATCATAACCCCTTTAAAGAAACTTCTGGTATCATTATGCCTATAGACTTTAATTTTGGTTTCTCGTTGCTTTGCCTTTGCAAAAAAGTAAATCGCCATGAAAAAAAATATCACTGCGCCGGTACGAA
This sequence comes from uncultured Aquimarina sp., assembly GCA_947500545.1. Classification (GTDB taxonomy): domain Bacteria; phylum Bacteroidota; class Bacteroidia; order Flavobacteriales; family Flavobacteriaceae; genus Aquimarina. The sequence continues at coordinate 430,004 of CANMSO010000004.1, forward strand.
GTAAAATATTTTTAACGAACGGATTGAAGAAAATATATTTGGCCAAAAGGATTGCAACGAGCGCCTGAAACAGTACTATTACCGAAGCTCCAATTGCTACTAAAATTCCATTCTTTTTGCCTCTCTCGAGACAAGTCCTTGCAACAGTCATATTGACTAATCCAGGTGGTATTACCCCGACCAGCGATGCAAAAAATGTAACTAAAAAAAGCTTGGTAGTTTCCAAAATTGTAGTGCCAATTATTTGATCCTAAACTGGATGTAAGTTATGGGTTTATTTTTTTCTAGATATTGTTTTTCATAAAAAGTTTGAATAGCCGTTACGACTTCTGGAGATCCCTGATTATGATACACATTATGGTTAGCATACAGCACCTCATGGCCTTCTCCGTGCAATAAACCCAGTGTATACCCATGCATGAATTCGCTATCTGTTTTAAGATGCATAATCCCATCAGGTTTTAGGATTTTTTTATATCGTTGTAAGAAGATTGTGTTAGTCATTCTATGCTTAGTCCGCTTATATTTTATTTGTGGATCGGGAAAAGTGATCCAGATCTCATCGACTTCTCCTTCTGCAAAAATATGATCTACAAGTTCAATCTGGGTTCGTATAAAACCAACATTGTTCATTTTGTCTTCGATTGCCGTTTTAGCACCTCGCCAGAAACGGGCTCCTTTGATATCTATTCCTATAAAATTTTTATCAGGATATTTCTCTGCTAATCCTACAGTATACTCACCTTTACCACAACCTAACTCAAGAACAATAGGGTTTTTATTTTTGAAGAATTTTTCATTCCATTTTCCTTTATATCCAAGGGTATTATTAAGCACATCATCACGCGTAGGTTCTACAACATTATGAAATGTTTTGTTCTCATTAAATCGCTTCAGTTTATTCTTGCTTCCCACTAATTCTCAATATTTCTTATTTACTAGTCTTCTGGATTTATATTCTGTTACACTAACCGTTTTATTTTCTTCGCAGAAAATTTGGTATTTCACAACAAAACTTAAAGATAATTTTTTGGTAAAATTAAGGAAATATACCGACAAGGAAATAGGATTAATTTTAATATTAATAATTAAATAGTCAGCTGCTATAACAAACTAAAAACTAGGACATTTGGACAAAAAAGTACTTGTAGCTCCTCTTAATTGGGGATTAGGTCATGCCACTCGCTGTATACCCATTATTAATGCTCTTATGGACCAAGGTATAGAGCCGGTTATTGCTTCTGATGGTGCAGCACTTTCCTTGCTTAAAAAAGAGTTCCCTCACTTGCAAATGAAAACAATGCCTTCTTATAATATCGAGTATTCGAAAAAGGCTAGTAATTTTAAGTTTAAAATGCTTTTAAATAGCCCAAAAATTGCTCATGCCATTAATGCAGAACGAAAGGCGATAAAAAAACTTGTAGAGGAGGAAAATTTCTGTGGAATCATTTCTGATAATAGAATGGGGATACGGCATAAAAGTATTCCTTCAGTTTTTATAACTCATCAACTTACAGTATTGAGTGGAAAAACCACTTCGTTTAGCACCAAAATTCATAATAAATACATCAAAAAGTTTGATTTGTGCTGGGTACCAGATATGGCAGATGATCCTAATCTAAGTGGTGAACTTGGTCATCCTAAAAAAAGTAGCATACCGGTTACATATTTGGGGCCTTTAAGCAGATTTGAATATCAAATTGTGCCAAAAAGGTATGATATCATGGTGTTGCTCTCTGGTCCCGAACCTCAACGTACATTATTAGAACAAAAGCTGTTTCAGGAATTTGAACAAAGTGATAAAAAAATAGTTTTTGTTCGTGGACTTATAGAAGATACACATAAAACATACGTAAAGAATAATATCACAATTCATAATTACCTTACGGGAATAGATCTACAAAATACAATCAATAGTAGTAATCTTATCATATCACGATCTGGATATACTACAGTTATGGATCTTGCAAAGTTGAAGAAAAAAGCTTTTTTTATCCCAACTCCAGGACAATTTGAACAGGAATATCTAGCCCAGCGTTTGACAACTAATAAACTAGTGCCAAGCTGTAATCAGAATGAATTTACATTAAAAAAATTAAGGGATTTAAATATGTATCGAGGGTTAAGTAGTTTTAGCACCGACATCGACTACGGGAAACTTTTTCACTTTTTCCAGAGTAAATGAAAATTCACTACCAACACGGTAATCACTCTCTACATAGATCCTTTCATGATGTGCTTCGATAATATGTTTTACAATAGCTAATCCAAGGCCCGATCCGCCTTCTTTACGAGATCCGCTTTTATCAACTCTGTAAAATCTCTCGAATAGTCTTGGAATATGTGCTTGCGCTATCCCCTCGCCATTATCAGTAACTCTAATAATAGTTTTATTTCGAATTAAATCTTCAATACTTACTTCTGTAGTCCCATCTTCTTTTCCATATTTAATTGAATTCACAATAAGATTAGAGAGCACCTGTTGTATTCGTTCTTTATCGGCATGTACCATAATAGGCTCTTCATAGTTCATATCAAAAGTAAGCGCAATGTTCTTTTTGGAAGCTTTCATTTCGAAGAGATCAAAAACACTTTGCACTAGTTCTACAATATCAAAATTAGTATAGTTAAGATTAAGATCGCCCACTTCTAATTTAGTGATCATATCCAGGTCATTTACAATATAAATCAAACGTTCTACCCCTTTATTAGCACGATTCAGATATTTATCCAAAATTGCAGGGTCGTTCATAGCACCATCTAAAAGGGTAAGAATATATCCTTGTACAGTAAACAAAGGAGTTTTTAGCTCATGAGATACATTGCCCATAAACTCTTTACGATAAGCTTCTCGTATTTTTAGGGTTTCTATTTCTGTTTTTCGTTGTTTTGCAAATTTCTCTACTTCTTTGATAAGGGTTCTCATATCGGTCGTTACGGGAACTGGAGTATCTTCAATAGTCTCTAAATCCAACATTTCGATATCATCATATATCTTTCTTACTCTACGATAAATAAATCGTTCTACCCGATACTGAATCACTATAAAACATATGACATAGCAAGACAATACAAAACCAACTATGAATAATGGATCAAGTACCGATTGTATGTATAAAAAAACGCTCAAAGCGAGCGCTAATACTATAGTAATATATAAAGACGAAAGGTATGCAAACCTATACGACTTTTTAAAGTTTTCTGCCATTAAACTACAAACTTATATCCTACTCCTTTGATTGTTTTGAAGCTATCATCGCCGATTTTTTCTCTTAATTTTCTGATATGAACGTCAATTGTTCGGCCACCTACGATAACCTCATTCCCCCACACCTTATCTAGAATATCCTCTCGCTTAAAGACTTTTCCTGGTTTGGAGGCCAATAAAGATAATAATTCAAACTCTTTTCTTGGCAATATGATTTCTTTTTTATCCTTGATGATCTTATATTCATCTCTGTTGATAACAAGATTACCAATCTTGACCACATTGTCAGAAGATTCATCTTCTTTTAATCTACGAAGCAAAGCTTTTACCTTACTTACTAAAACTTTTGGCCGAATGGGCTTTGTAATATAATCATCTGCTCCTGCATCAAATCCGGCAACCTGAGAATAGTCTTCACCACGAGCTGTAAGAAATGTAATAATGGTATTTTGTAAATCGGGCAGTTTACGTATTTGTTCACAAGCTTCAATACCATCCATTTCAGGCATCATTACATCTAGAATAATAAGATGTGGGTTTTTCTTTTTGGCAATTTTTACAGCTTCCACTCCATTCTCTGCGGTCAATACATTATATCCTTCTGCAGTAAGGTTATAGCCAACGATTTCTAAAATATCTGGTTCGTCATCTACCAATAGTATAGTAATTTCTTTTTTGTTCATTGTATTATAACATTGAATAACATTAGGATAAATATACTACTTAATACGAAGTATACATACTAACATGCACTTGGTAACAATAAACTAACATTAAATGTGTATGGTGATAACATTTACTTAACCTCATCACAACTTCATGATTCAAGAAAAAAGGCTGAATAGTAAATTACTACTCAGCCTTTATATAATTTATCTTAATAATTTTTTATTGATGATCTTTATAAGTAGTTAACAAGTTCATTGTTGCCGTTATAAGATCCTTGGTTTCTAATAATAAACCAAAATACAAGGTAGTATTTTTAGGACTACTTTCTTCTGTTCTGGTTCTAGCCACCTGCTTATCGATTTTCTCATTTACTTTATTGAATAATTCTTGCTTTTCATTAAGAATACTATCAATATGATCAAAATCTCTATCACTAAAAGCTTTCTTAATTTGTCCAAACAATTCATTCAATTGTTCCTGGATTTCTTTTAGATCTTTTATCTGATTAAATCGAAGTTTTTTATGATTATTATTTACGTGTTTATGACTTGCCTTAGAGATATATTCTATAGACTGAGACATATCTTGTAAGTATCCTAAAATATTAATATAAAAGTTACTTGCACCAACGCTAGAGTCATCTAAATTTTTAATAAAATAGAAGATATTATCTCTTAGATCTTCAACTTCAGAATCTAATTTGGCGATTCCTTTCTTATTTTTCTTTAAGGCTGGTAAATCATATTTTATAAGGCTGTCAATAGTACTAGAATAAATCTTGTTCCCTCTATTTACAAAGGATTTGATATTATCTGCACTCTCTTCAATAACTCCTTGAATAGAACTACTCTCTGAACTTTTAAGGCTATCCTCTGCTTTTTCCGCTTTTACTCTTTTTCTATAGCTTATAGTATTTCTTGCCAAAAGTAATATTGCTACCAATAGTAAGACAGCAATCATGGCTGGACCACCAAGGTTAATCAAAAAGGCTACCACTCCCGCTGCAATAAACGCACTGATCGCAGTCATAAACCATCCGCCTATTACATTTAATACTCCGGCCACACGATATACAGCACTCTCAGTTCCCCAAGCTCTATCGGCTAATGACGTACCCATAGCGACCATAAAGGTTACATAGGTTGTTGATAAAGGTAATTTCATAGAAGTCGCAATAGAAATAAGAATTCCGGCAACTACAAGATTTACTGCCGCTCTTACCATATCAAAAGCTGGCATCTGATACGTCTTATCTTTTGGTAAATCTATAACGGGTTTAGCGAATTGCTTTTCTATAAACTCTCTAGCAGGCTTTGGAGTGATCGTAGCAAGTCCTTGAGATATCAATATCGTTCCTCTAACTACACCTCTGGATAAGAAATTTGGTTTAAAACGTTCTTTAGCCTCTCCTTCTCTAGATAGATTAATTTCGGTATCCGCAACATATCTCGCTTTTTTTGAAAGCCACAATGTCAATACCATAATTCCTCCTGCCAGGAACAATAACAATACAGGTGTTTCACTTTTTTTAGCCAAAACATCCATAGAAAATTCTGCGGCTGGAACACCAGAAGCCACCCAAGCTTCATAAGATTGCCACCCAGCAATAGGAACACCAATAAAGTTTACCAAATCATTACCTGAAAAGGCCAATGCCAATCCAAAAGTACCAACAATAATGATTAATTTATATATGTTGACTTTAAAGAAGTTCACCAAAACATATGATAATGCTGACCATACTACGAAGCCAACTGCTACAATTTGTAATACATTTGTTTCGAGAAACCCTCGTAATGTCAATTTCATTATGCCGGCATCAGCATCTATTTTATAAAAATCTTTTTGTGCCTTGGCTAATTCTTTAACACTTTCGTAAGCAGTTCCCAAATATTCATTAGCCCAATTCAATAGTCCTTCAGCACCTCCACTATACACAACATCAACTACAGCTTTTGCATAATTGGTTCCTTTTATTCCTTTCATAAAAATAAAGTATAGTAAAGCAGTTAGTGCTATACCTCCAAACAAAGCACCTACCCACTTGGCTTTCTTTTCAAAATTATAGGATAATAACAGACGAGTAACAAATTGCACTATGGCACCTACAGAAAATGCAATAACCACCGAGAGCAAGATTCCACTAATAATTTCTCCTGCTTTTTTGGTATTGATATAATTCCCTAAGTCCGCAAAAGATAAGCCTTGATCCGCTCCAATTTTGATCAATGCCACACAAACTGCCGCTCCCAATAGATTAAATACAATAGATACTGTTGTAGAAGTTGGCATCCCCAGCGTATTAAAAAAATCGAGGAGTAATATATCAGTAATCATCACCGCCATAAAAATGATCATGATCTCATCAAAATAGAATTCACCTGGGTTAAATATCCCTTTTCGAGCTACTTCCATTAATCCACTAGAAAAAATAGCTCCGGCTGCAATACCTATACTAGCAACAATCATAATGGTTCTAAAAGACACCGCTTTAGATCCAATGGCAGAGTTCAAGAAGTTAACAGCATCATTACTAACCCCTACAACAAGATCGGCTATTGCTAATACAGCAAGCGCAATAACCATTAATAAATAAATATTATCCATTACTTTTTTATTTAAGGTGCAAATATTATAATCAATTCCCAGCTTAATGTTATCAAACTGTTATGTATTCACACAATGTTTAGAAATGTATATCAAATTGTAACCTATACGCTAATCCACTAGCATCACCATCTTCTGTAGTATAACTTATATCTGACTGAACTTTTAAATTATGTCCTGAAATATATTTTGAAACTCCCAAAGTGTATTGTTCTTCAAGAGCTTTACCAACAACTGCATCAAAATTTAGATTGGTATAACGCCCGGCTAACTCCCAATTGCTTTTAAATAAATATCCAGCCTGAAGATTCAATGCATTACCAACTTGTACAATATCATTTGTTGGTATTTGCGATCCGTCTTCTTCTATTACAAATGTTGGAGTAATTCCGTCAGCTTCTCTCGCTATAGCATCATCTGCATATCTATCGGCAAATTCTCCCATAAAAGAGAAACCTTTGTATTTAAAAACCGCATCCACAAATATGCTAGAGATATTAGTTTCATAAAAATCCCCTGTACTGGTTCTCATATATGATCCCTGATTACTTCTATCTTTTACAGCATCAGCATTAAGATCATAAGTAGCAGCAAGCATTAATTTAGGAGTTTGCTCTCTTTTAAGATCTCCTCCTTTATAATCTCCTTTACTCTGAAATTTTCCAAAAGGTAATAATTCTACTCTACCCGTATATTGATGACCTCCTAAGTTACCAGTAGTAATATTTCTTCCTTCTCCTTGTGAAACCGCTACTATCTCTCTTACCAAAAATTTATCTGATAGCTTAAAGTGATGCCTTAATTGCACACCAAGATCACGATCAATATTAAATCTACTGTTTAATCTTGAGCGATCTACCAATTGTAAGTTTGCTGAGGAAATAACACGCTCTACGTTACCAGGCAATTTTGTTTGACCAGCCCAAAGAGTGAAGTTTTTATAAAAATTCCATTTAATAACGGCATCAAGGATATAACGTGGTGCGTTATTTGTGAATTCTGAAGCTCCAGAGATATCTCTATTAGATAAGCCTAGTTCTATTTTATATTTAAGTTTTGGGCTATATGCAAAACCATCAAATTTTAGACGGGCTCTCCTAACCAAAAAACTGGTCTCGGACTTACTGTAATCTCCATCATTGATATCCCAACTTGCGATACCAAGTAATTGGAATCTTGTCGCAAATTTCATACTCCATGAGCTGTCTTTTGCCACCACATTAAGTATTCCTTTTCCGAATTTAGTCTCAGTAGTTTCCTGAGCATTTACAAAACAAAATGTAAATAAGGCTAACGCCGTAAGTGTAATCTTTAATTTCATATTCCGATACTAGTTTTTGTCGCTGCAAAGAACCAATACCTATGTTAAGTTAATGTTATCTTAATGTTTTTTAATAATTATTTTAAAACAACCTTTTTTTTAAGTATTTATGTAAAAGCAAAAAAGGCTGACCTCAATTGGTCAGCCCAGTATTTCAAAAATCTAAGTCGACAAAAACTAATACGATTTTTTGAAATTACTATTTGTCATACGACTCGTCAAAAATATTTTATTTGGCGAGTTTTTATGTTAATACAACTTTAAGGTATCGTTAAAAATAATTCTATAGAGAAGATAATAAATACCCCAGGATTGATCCTCCTAGGACAATCCACATAGCATTTACCTTTTTCAAGCCAAACATCACAAACACACTTAATAAGGCAATCGTTACAGATTTCCAATCTGTTAATGTATCCAAAGACATCACATATAATACGGATAGCATTATCGCCACTGCGGCAATATTGACTGAGTCTAAAAAGTAGCTTAGCACTTTGGATTTTCTCATTTTAGGCACCAAGGGATTAAGAAGTAACACAAAAAGAAAAGAAGGAAGAAAAATTCCGATTGTTGCAGCTACCGCTCCCCAAAAACCAGCCAATTGATAGCCAATGAAGGTTGCTGTAGACAAAACAGGCCCAGGTGTAAATTGTCCCACCGCAATAGCATCAATCAATTCTGATCTTGTTAGCCACCCTTTGGTCACAAGTTCTGCATCAAGATATGCAAACAGTACGTAACCACTACCATATAATATAGCGCCTACTTTCAGAAAAGTCCAAAAAACTTTAAGAGATGACAATTTCACAAGGGTAGTTGCTGAAATTTTAAATAGAAAAAAAGGTGCAATAGACTTAGGCGTAGTAACCAACATAGATTTTGAATAGAAATATAATGTTCCCAAAACACCACCACTTAATAATGCAATAATTTCGTTTACACCAAAAAGACTAGCAATTAAAACTAAAACACCGATGACACCAATTTCCCAACTTTTTAAAGCTTTCTTTCCTAATTTCAGAATTGCAGAAGCAATAATAGCCAGTACAGCTGGCTTAATTCCAAAGATAAAAGGAGTAACCTCTGGCAATTGCCCATATGAAGTATAGAACCACGCCAGTACCCCTGTAATAACTACAGCAGGAAAAACGAAACATGCTCCGGCAACAAATAAACCAGTGACTCCAGCACGCTCATGACCGCAATGCATAACCATTTCTGTAGAGTTTGGGCCGGGAATCAAATTTGTCGCTCCAATAAGGTCCAAAAAATGTTGTCTGCTCATCCATTTTCTTTTCTGCACCACCTCATCTTCCATCATAGCTATATGTGCCGCCGGGCCACCAAAAGCAATACAACCTAACTTAAAAAAAACTATTGCAACCTCTATAAGTTTATTCTTCTTGTTCATGCAAGTATCACCTTTTTTGATAGATTTAGGATGAACAAAAATAGAAATATAATAGGAACTCCTCAGTACCAAAAAAAGTAATTAAGCTAGGATTATGAGCTCAAAAAGAAAAGCAAGTTAATGTGTCAAAATACTAACAATCAGTTAAATATAGTTTTAATGTTAATTTAATGTTACCTAAACATTGCTTAAACGTAAAATAAATAGTACTTTTATAATATTAAGTCGACATCCTCAAATAACATTAAACATTTAAAGAACATGAAAAAGATATTAGTAGCAATGGCCATTTTATTTTCGGCAACTTTAATGGCACAGGATTTAAAACCTACTTTTGAAAAGCAGGGAGACCTAATAAAAGGAACTTTCTTTCATGAAAATGGAGAAATTCGTCAACAAGGTTTTTATAATGAAAAAGGTAAGCTTCACGGAGAATGGAAATCCTATAACACATCTGGAAAGAAAATTGCCATGGGGCGATACAACAACGGAGTAAAAACCGGAAAATGGTTTTTCTGGGGTTCAGACAAATTATCCGAAGTCAACTACTCTGACAATCAAATTGCTGATGTAACTACGTGGTCCAATAAAGACAATGTCGTAGTTAATTACGAGAATTAGATTATAATCAACACATATAAACGGGAACACCTCAGCATTTTGAGGTGTTTTTTGTTTATAAAAAAGTACTCTTCTTTATTAAAGTTTGATTTTTGTTTTCAGAAAAACTTAATATCTGATTTACAGTAATCATTATAGAAACATTTTCTTAACATTCGATTCTTTAATTTTGATCAACACCGCAAAACACATCTCTATTCGTTTTCAGTATTTTAAAACTTCTTCTTAAATAAAAACACGCCATTAATCTTACTAGCATGAGACAAATACGGATAACATTTAGCTAACATTATAATCATCAATACTTAATTTTTGAATAACAATCATTTAACACTTCTCTTCGTTCTTTGCCTCGGAATTTGAGAACAAATGAAATGAGAAAAATTGTAACACTATTTGCGCTATTTTTTGTTGGAATGCTTTTAGCGCAAGAAACCGGTTCGGTTACCGGTACATTATTGGATAAAGAAACCAATGATCAACCCCTTCCTTTTGCCAATGTACTTGTTAAAGGTACAACCCAAGGAACCACTACAGATTTTGATGGTCTCTATACTATCGAGAATCTTGAACCAGGCACATATATTATCGAATTTAGTTTTGTCGGGTACGAAACGCTAGACAAAGAAGTTACCGTTGTGGCCGGTGAAACTGTTACTGTTAATGCCTCAATTGGCGCAAGTGCAGCAGCACTTGATGAAGTGATTGTAAAAGGAACAAGTGTCAAGAAAGAAAGTGTTCAAGCACTGCTTTTAGAGCAGCAAAATGCAGTTGTTCAAAAACAAAGTATTGGGGCTCAAGAACTTTCAAACAAGGCAGTAAGTAATGCAGCAGCAGCAGTCACAAAAATTTCTGGAATCTCAAAACAAGAAGGTGGAGGTAATGTTTATGTAAGAGGTCTTGGGGACAGATACTTGAATACTACTTTTAATGGCTTATCACTTCCTGCAAATAACGTGGATAAGAAAAATATAGATCTCAGTCTTTTCTCTTCTGATGTTATTCAAAACATTGGAGTGAGTAAAACCTATGCGGCAAATTTTTATGGAGATTTTGCGGCGGGTAATGTAGATATCAAGGCAAAAGAACATAGCGGAGATGCATTTATTGATGCAGATCTGGGAAACAACATAAACACAGCTTCTATTGGAAAAAACTTTATAAAGAGCGAAGGAACAGGATTATTCGGTTTTTACAACAGATATCGTAATAACCCATTTGCTGTCATTCTATCTCATGGTGTAGATCCTGTTTCATCAGAAGGTCCTGTAGGCCTTTCTGGATCTATTACAGGAGGTAAATCCTGGGAAATAGGAGAAGAGTCAAAATTAAGTGTGTTTGCAACCGCTTCTTTTGGAAGCAACTATGAATATAAAAGAGGGCAGGCAGCAAATGTAACAGCTGCAGAAAATCAAATATTTAGAGACTCTGAAATCTTTGAATACAATCGTACCACAACAGCAATGGCAAACATTGCATATCGTATTAATGCAGATCATAAAATAAAATTTACTTCGTTATTTATTAATGACGCTACAGATGAAGTAGGACGTTTTGGAATAGATGGGAATGGCTTTAATAGAAACACAATTGCCGATATAGATGACTTTGGGTTTTTTACTCAAAATGTGCAATTCGAGCAAGATATGATCTTTGTTAACCAACTATCTGGTACTAGCAAAATTAATGACAAAACAAAGCTAGATTACGGGATTGGGTTTAACAATGTTCTTGCCCGCCAACCAGACAGAAAGCGTATTGCGCTAGAGCAGTTTGACCTAGCCCTGGATAATAATCCAAATACAAACCCTATCCTTTTTCGTAATGTGGATTTTGACAATCAACGTTATTTCCAAAATATTGAAGATGAAGAATGGAATGGTAGAATAAATCTAGCTTATCAGAGCTCAGAAAATCTTTCATTTAATTTTGGGTATAACGGACGTATAAAAAAGCGTGAATTTGACAACCAACGTTTTGGATTAAGTATCATTGAACCTAGAACAGAAGTTACTGATGTCAACAACCTAAACGACATTTTTAATATTGATAATCTAGGTGTTGTATTCAACACGGTAGTTATCAATCCTCTAGATCCTACAAATGGATTAGGAGACACCAATCTTCCTGGACTTCCTGAAAACAAATATACTGGAGAACTTGATATACATGCAGCATATGCCAATGCTATTTATAAAATCGGAGAAAAGTGGACTCTTGTACCTGGATTACGTGTAGAATCTTTTAAACAAAGTATCGAATATGATGTGATCAACCTTGCTTTTAACAATCCTGGGAGTAATGAAGCGAGAGAAACTTTTTTCTTACCGAGTTTAAATGTGAAATATGCATTAAACGATGATCAGAACATCCGTTTTTCTGCTAGTAGAACGGTTTCTAATCCAGAATTTAAAGAAGTTGCACCTTTTGTCTATGAAAATGTAACCGACCGTATTGGAGGTAATCCGGACTTATTAAATGATCCCGCGTTCTCTTCTATTATCAATTTAGATTTAAAATACGAATGGTTCTTCGAACGAGGTCAGGTATTTTCTATTGCTGCTTTTGCTAAACAAATTAACGATCCTGTAAACTTAGTATCTGCAAATGATGCAACAGGAACACAGCGTTTCTTTAGAACAGGAGACAAAGCAGAGGTGTTTGGTATTGAGTTAGAAGCGCGTAAAGCACTTCTATTAGATACTGAAGAAGAAAGTCTTCTTTCTGCAGGTCTAAACGTTACTTATACGGCTACAAAACAAGATTTAAAAACTGTTTCTGGAACCTTCAACACAAACTTTAACAGAGATTCTGACGAATTACAAGGAGCATCGCCATTTTTAGTAAATGCAGATGTAAGTTATACCCCAACTTTTGGGAAATATAAACCTGTAGCAAACCTTGTATTCTCTTATTTTTCTGATAGAATAGATGCGTTAGGAGCTGGACAATTAGGAAATATTGTAGAAAAAGGAGTGCCAACACTTGATTTTGTATGGAAAAATAAAGTACGTGATAACTTTGAAATCAATCTAAGCATTAAAAACTTGTTAAACCCTACCATAGAAAGAGTACGAGAAAATGCTACTATATCAGAAGATGTACTTACCACTTTTAATATTCCATTTACTAGGGATGAAAATAATGAAATCAATCCAATAGATGAGTTTGCACTCTCTAGCTATAAAAGAGGTATGAATATCGGATTACAATTTAAATACACATTTTAACCCAATTAAAAACGAACAAAATTCATTAAAAACTAAAACACATGAAAGCGAACATATTTCTTTTAAAAATATTTGCCATTGCTATGCTTTTTGTAGGATGTGCAGATGATGATACAGCAGATGTTACTATTAATCTTGGCGAAGGTGGTCCAAATGTAGACCCTTCAGACTTAGTGATAGGGGGTACCCTAACAGAAGATCTTACTCTTGTAACAGGAACTGAGTATTCACTTAATAGCGCTTTAATTGTGCCTGAAGGTTTCACGCTTACTGTAGAGCCAGGTGTAGTTGTAAGAGCAGCTACTGGATCTGATGTATATATTGCAGTTTTACAAGGAGGAACCATCAATGCCGAAGGAACTTCGTCAAATCCTATTGTATTTACATCTGCTACCACAACTCCTAATCCCGGAGACTGGGGAGGTCTGATTATTTTGGGTAGAGCACCTATTAACTCGGTTGTAGGTGGTGATGCTACTTCTACTTCTGAAATTGGAGGATTACCATATGGAGGTAGTATAGCAAATGATAACTCAGGTATCCTTAGATATGTTCGTATTGAGTATTCTGGAGGGGCGGCAGATGCAGCTTCAGAAAATAATGGATTCTCTTTTTATGCAGTTGGAAACGGAACTACTATCGAGTTTATACAAGCTTTTGAAGGAGCAGATGATGGGGTAGAGTTTTTTGGAGGAACTGTTGATGCTTCATTTATATCTGTAATTGGAGCACAGGATGACTCTGTAGATTGGACAGAAGGATATACAGGATCATTAACAAACGTATACATCGAGCACAGACAATCTCATGATAAAGGAATAGAAGGTGATGGTTTTAATACCGATATAGGAAACAACTCTAATCCTGTATTTTGGTCTGCTCCTACGATAACAAATCTTACGATTAATGGAATTGGGTCTTCTAACCAGAATGAAGCCATCAGATTACGTGCGGGAACAAGAGCTGTTTTTACTAATGTTTCTCTACAAGGGTTTGCAGAAGGTTTTGATCTTGACGATAACGAGACTGGAAACGGTGTTTTAGCTGGAGAAACTTCTATTACCGATATTACTTTTGATGATATCACACTTAATCTTAAAAACGATACCGGAGCTACTTTTGGAGAAGCTGATGTAATTACTGGTGTGGGTAACGGTACTGGTGCAGATTATAACTCATGGAACTCTGGATGGACTCGTAACTAATACGATATGTTCTTGAAATATAAAAGGCTGCCATGAGGCAGCCTTTTTTGGGTTTTTAAAATATCTGAACCAAAGATTATACCTCTACCGCTTTCCATTTTCCTTTTTTAAACCAGATGATTCCTATAACGGCAATTAATACTTCAGCAAAAGTAATTGCCAGAAATACACCCATTGCGCCCCAGTTTAAAACCAATGCAGCCAGATAGGCAAACGGTAATTGAAATACCCAGAAACAAAAGAAATTGATAACAGTTGGCGTTCTGGTATCACCCGCTCCGTTAAAAGATTGTATGATCACCATTCCGTAAGCATAAAAAACATATCCCGCCGCAATAACTCGTAAGCTCAATGCTCCATACTCTATTATCTGCGGTTCATTGCTAAATATTTTTATAATAGCTTCAGCAAAAAACAGATAAATCAGTGACACAAAAAGCATGAAATACGCATTATATTTTCCTGTTTTCCAAACAGATTTTTCGGCACGATCGGGTTTTGCAGCTCCCAAATTTTGACCTACGAGGGTCGCTGCTGCATTACTCATTCCCCATGAAGGCATTAAAGTAAACATTAACACTCTAATAGCTATGGTATACCCTGCTAACACTTCACTACCAAATTCTGCCATGATTCGCATCAGGAAAACCCAGCTAGATGTACCAATAATAAATTGCCCAATACCGCCTAGAGAAACTTTAATAAGATTACCCATTATAGTGGCACGAAAAACAATGTCCCTAAATGCAACTTTGATTTTACTCCATCCATAAAACAGAATTAGTAACTGAAAAATTACAGCACTACCCCTTCCAATAGTAGTGGCAATAGCCGCACCCTGAACCCCAAAAGCAGGAATTGGACCAAAACCAAATATAAACATAGGATCCAATATAATGTTCAACACATTAGAAAAAATCAATACGCGCATCGCCACAGATGCATCCCCTGCACCGCGAAAAATTGCGTTAATCAAAAACAAGAGCATAATAGTCACATTACCCCCAAGTAGGACCTGTGTATATCTATACCCATCGGCAATCAGGTCAGATTCGGCACCCATGAGCCCAAGAATTTCCTTAGGAAATAGTATCCCTATAAAACTAATAATTGCCGCTACAGCGATTCCCAGTAGTATTGATTGCACAGCGGTTTGCGAAGCCCCCTTAATGTCCTTTTCGCCAACTCTACGGGCAACAATTGCTGTTACTCCCATACTAAGCCCAATGGCTACGGCATAAACGAGAGTAAGCACAGATTCGGTTAATCCAACTGTAGCAATTGCATTGGCCCCAAGACTGGAAACATAATACGCATCTACAAGAAAAAATACCGACTCCATCATCATTTCAAGAACCATAGGAACAGAAAGCATAAAAATCGCTCTACGAATGCTACCAGAGGTAAATTCCTGTTCTTTTCCAGATATTGCAATTTTGAAATAAGAAAATAAACGAGTAAGTGTGAGTTTATTTTGAGTCATGATGTAAAGAATTATGAATTGAAAAAATAAAATAAATGAGATAACTAAAGAAGGAATCCTTAGCTTCTAAATCTTGAGGTGAGTATGTGTACAATTATGTACATAATTCTTTATTACTTCATAATGAAACAAATATGCAGCATTATTTTTGAATTTCAAAACGAAAATGAGAATAAAAAACCATAACTTTGTTGCGGAACTCCCTTAGAATCAATATTTAACATAAAAGTACAGCGGTTTCGAACGTCGTTTTAATTAAAAATTGTATCTTTAACGTCCCAAAATAATGTTGTATGAAAAAAATCTACTTACTCCTCATATTTATTTGTATGGTCTGCTTTTCCTTTACTTCAGGAATTCAAGCGCAGGTAAATACAATTGACAAACAAGATTCAAAAAGTCTAACTAAGATTGACGGTTTACGTCTTTTTCCTAATCCTGCACCCGCTGGAAGTGTGTTGTATATTACTTCGGATTTAGGTCTTACCAAGACAGTAACAATTTATACTGTTTTAGGAAGAAAGGTCTTTTTTAAGGTATTAATTGGCAAGAAATTGGATCTTACCGGTCTTAATTCTGGAGTTTATGTAATTAAAATTAAAGAGGGTAATAAAGTTGCTACTAAAAAACTTATCCTTGATTAATTTTATATTTTAACCGTATCTAATTCCATAATTTTCTTCTCAAAAAGGTTTTAACAAAAGAAACTCTTTTTTATACCTTTGTTCTACAAAATTGTTGAACAAATCTTTATGCTGTCTGAAACTATTTTTTCTATTCAAAACGAAACAGATTTTGAAAAAACAGCACTACGAGTATTTAATCATCAATACATTAATAACTATACCTATCAAAGATTCTGTAATCTTTTAGGTATTACCAAAACTTCTGTAAAACATATTCAGGATATCCCCTATTTACCTATTGACTTTTTTAAACAAGAAAAAGTAATTAGTAACACTTCTTTAATAGACAAAGTATTTACTAGTAGTGGAACAACCGGAAGCATCACCAGCATGCATTACGTTACAGACCTTGCTATCTATGAAAAAAGCTTCAGAAAAGGATTTCATCATTTCTACGGAGATATAAAAGAATATATAGTACTCGCATTACTCCCTTCCTATTTAGAAAGGGAAGGCTCTTCGTTGGTTTATATGGCCGAAAAATTAATACAGGATAGCAAACACCCAGAAAGCGGGTTTTATCTCTATGAGACCAAAAAACTTGTCGAAACACTAGAGAAAGGGCTTTCTGAAAATAAAAAAATATTACTTCTAGGAGTTTCCTTTGCGTTACTCGACCTTATCGAAAATCACAAAGTACAATTAAATGACAATGTTATTGTGATGGAAACAGGAGGAATGAAAGGAAGAAGAAAAGAATTAATTCGTGAAGAATTACATCAACTTCTTAAAAAAGGATTTGGTGTTTCTAAAATTCATAGCGAATACGGAATGACTGAACTGCTCTCACAAAGTTATTCTAAAGGAGATGGCATTTTCTACTGCCCCCCCTGGATGCAAGTTTCTATTAGAAACCCTGAAGATCCACTTACCAAATTAGGAGTTAACAAAACCGGAGGAATAAACATAATCGATCTGGCTAATATTAATTCATGCTCTTTTATCGCCACCCAAGATCTAGGCAAAATTAGACCTGATCAAAGTTTCGAAATCATAGGTAGATTTGACCATAGTGATATAAGGGGGTGTAATTTAATGGCTTTGTAACATTCTATAAACAAAACAAGTCTTTATATCGTTATACTCTTAAAGTATTATAATTATGTTAAAATTGTAAGGGCTAGGGTTTTTTACGACCTAATATACAATAGTGACAAAGAAACATGTAAATGAAAAAAATATTGACTATTGTTCTACTTACTTTTATGACCACTGTAAGTGCTCAAGAAGTAGATTATAACACAAAGAAAAGCTTTGTAGCAGAAGGATATGACGTTACAGAATATTTCAACAATAATGCAGTAAAAGGGAATAGTAAGTTTGTGACGACTCATGATAAGGTAAAATATCAGTTCGCAAGTCAGAAGAATTTAGAAAAATTCAAGAGTGATCCTGACAGTTTTATCCCGCAATATGGAGGTTATTGTGCATATGCTGTAGCTGTTAATAATGAAAAGGTAGATATAAACCCTAAGACTTTCGAAATAAGAGATGGTAAATTATACTTGTTTTATAATTCATGGGGAATAAACACCTTAGACAAGTGGAAAGAAGAAGGTGCTACGCAACTGCAAACAAAGGCAGATGCTAATTGGCAAAAAATTAAAATAAAAAGATAATACAGTTGCATCGAACTGTATTGAATGTTAAGTTTTTTCAATAATTGATTGGTTAGTTGACAAAGCCTACTAAGAAGAAGTTCTGGTAGGCTTTGTTGTTTCTGGATCAGACTACTCTTATTACAAAATAGTTTTTCTTTCCTCTTTGTAATAAAACAAATTGATCATTTATTAAGTCTTTATCTGATATCGTAAAACTATCAGTTACCTTTTCTTTATTTACAGATATCGAATTCTCTTTTAAAGCTCTTCTGGCTTCTCCGTTAGACTTCAGAAAACCGGTCTGTTCTGCCAGAGCCCCTATGATATTAAAACCATCCGTTATTTGTGCTTTTGAAACCTCTGCTTGAGGAACACCTTCAAAAACATCTAAAAAGGTGGCTTCATCTAGAGCTTTTAGATCGCTTGATGTTGATTTCCCAAAAAGAATATTAGATGCTTTTATAGCATTATCCAGATCCTCTTGAGAATGTACTATCACAGTAACTTCATCTGCCAGTTTCTTTTGTAAAACTCGTTGATGTGGCGCTTCTTTATGTTCAGCCACCAAAGTTTCAATTTCCTCTTTGGACAAAAATGTAAAAATCTTTATATATTTTTCTGCATCCTCATCGCTAGTATTTAACCAATATTGGTAGAATTTATATGCAGAAGTTCTCTTTGCATCCAACCAAACATTTCCTCCTTCAGATTTTCCAAACTTAGAGCCATCAGATTTTGTAATCAAAGGGCATGTTAAGGCATATCCTTTTCCTCCCCCTATCCTTCTAATTAACTCTGTGCCTGTAGTAATATTTCCCCATTGATCACTACCCCCCATTTGAAGTGTGCAATCATATTCTTTATATAAATGCAAAAAGTCATACCCTTGTACTAGCTGATATGTGAACTCTGTAAAAGACATTCCCTCAGATGATTCTGAAGATATTCGATTCTTTACAGAATCTTTGGCCATCATATAATTTACAGTGATATGCTTACCCACATCTCTAATAAACTCTAGAAAGGAGAAATCCTTCATCCAATCATAGTTATTTACTAATACGGCCGCATTTGGGGCATCACTTTCAAAATCCAAAAATCGAGACAATTGAGACTTTATAGCTTCTTGATTATGTCTTAGTGTTTTTTCGTCCAACAGGTTACGCTCGTTTGATTTTCCAGAAGGGTCACCAATCATACCCGTTGCTCCTCCAACCAAAGCAAACGGCTTATGACCTGCTCTTTGGTAATGAGCCAATAACATGATAGGAACAAGGTTTCCGATATGTAAAGAATCTGCAGTTGGATCGAACCCCACATAAGCAGCTCTCATTTGCTCCATTAGATATTCCTCTGTTCCGGGCATAGCATCATGCAACATACCTCTCCATTGTAACTCTTCTATAAAATTCTTGGTCATTTCTTTATGTTTCCTTTTAAGAGCGACAAAGATAAAAATATGGATAATATTTAGCTATGAATATATGAGGAATCCCAAATATACTTACTTTAGTATTACAGTAATACTTACTATGATATTAGTTACAGGAGCAACAGGTTTGGTAGGAACTCATTTATTGGTAAAGTTGGTGCAGGAAAAGCACCAGATACGAGCATTATATCGATCCGAAACCAAGAGAGAACATGCCAAAAAAGTATTTTTATACTATTTCCCAGAAGAGGAAAAAACTCTGTTTGATGCTATAGAATGGGTAAAAGCAGATATCAATGACGTCCCAACATTATCAGAAGCTTTTATAGGAATCACGCATGTATATCACTGTGCCGCATGGATCAACTTTAATCCTAAACACTATAAAAAACTCAGAAAAGTTAATATTGAAGGAACTGCAAACATCGTAAATCTTTGCCTGATCCATGGGGTAAAAAAACTTTGTTATGTAAGCTCAATAGCAACTTTAGAAGAAGAACCTAACAAATCATTCATTGATGAAACAACAGAATGGAATCCTGAAACGCCCAAATCAGTATACGCCATTACAAAATATGGTGCAGAGATGGAAGTTTGGAGAGGTGCTCAGGAAATGCTTAACGTTGTAATTGTAAACCCGGGAATCATAATTGGCCCGGGATTTTATGATGGCGGTAGTGGTTATCTATTTAAAAGAATATATGCCGGAATGAAATATTACACCCCTGGAACCACTGGTTACGTTGCAATAGATGATGTTATCAATATTATGTATCAACTTATGGAAGGTAACTATAGTAATCAAAGATATATTGTTGTGGCAGAGAATTTAGATTTCAAAACTGCATTTTCGATGATTGCAAAGGCACTAAATAAACCAATACCTACCAAGGAAGTTTCTCTGTCTTTAATGAAATTTGCATATTACCTGCAATTGATAAGTTACAAACTCTTTAGGACTAAGCGATCAATATTTAAAGCCTCTATAAAAAGTGCTTTTTCTAATTCATTTTATAAAAATGATAAAATTAAGAATGAACTAGCATATAAATTTGCTCCCATAGAAAAAGCAATTAAAGAAACTGCTACTCTTCTTCAGGATTTTTAGTTCTTTTTTTCTGCGCACTTTCTATTTCTTCTAAAATGCCTTTATCTCCTTTGAGAGGTTTTTCTTTAACATCAAGGGTATCTTTAATTTTTTTAATCGAGTCTCTTACTTTTTTTATAGAATCTTCCTTCTTTTTTAACACCTCGTATTTATCTCTTGATTTTTCGAGATTTGCCTTCACTCTTTTGAAAATTTTTTCATAGGTCTCTAACTGACCAGAATACCAGATATTATTTTGTTCAAAAACAAGACTGTCTATTCCATGCTTTTGCAGAATATATGCTTCAGGATTGATCTTTTTTTGTTCCAGAACTTTTCTATAAGAAGTTTTAGCCGCTTTCACAAAAGCAATATCTGTAAGAATCTCGACCATCTTATCTTCATCTAATACCGTTTCTGGTTCAGCGGGCTTCTCTATACTTTGACAAGAAAAAATAACGAGAATAACTAAAAGGAATACATTGTTTTTAATCATCTGTCAAAAGTTAATCGTTGTGCATTTTGCACATCATAAAATTTAAAATTTTTATATACCAAACTTCCATTAACGAATGTATGAGTAATTCTTGATTTAAACGTAGTTCCTTCAAAAGGAGACCAACCACATTTATATGCAATATTATCTTTGGTTACTGTCCATGGCGCATTAATATCAACCAAAACGGCATCGGCATGGTACCCTTCTTTTATGTACCCTCTCTTTTCAATTTGAAACAAAATAGCAGGGTTATGACACATTTTCTCTACAATCTTTTCTAAGGTAATTTTGTCCTGATGATAAAATTCTAACATCGCAGGAAGCGCATGCTGCACCAAAGGTCCTCCAGAAGGAGCTTTGGTATACACATTATCTTTTTCCTCTAGAGTATGAGGTGCATGATCTGTGGCTATCACATCAAGCCTGTCATCTAACAAAGCAGCAAATAATGCGTCTTTATCTTTTGCAGTTTTAACTGCAGGATTCCATTTGATCAACGTACCTTTTTCTTTATAATCTTTATCAGAAAACCATAGGTGGTGAATACAAACTTCTGCAGTTATTTTCTTTTCTTGAAGCGGGATTTTATTGGTAAAAAGCTCAAGTTCTTTTGCAGTTGATAAGTGAAAAACATGAAGTCTAGCCCCTGTTTTCTTGGCTAATGCAACTGCATTGGATGATGATAAATAACATGCATCTTCACTCCGTATTACAGGATGAAATTCTATTGGAATATCATCTCCATATTGTTCGACATATTTGGCCGTATTATCACGAATTGTTTGTTCATCTTCGCAATGAACCGCAATCAAAAGATCAGTCGATGAAAATATCTTTTCTAAAGTTGCGGGATCATCTACTAGCATGTTCCCTGTTGATGAACCTAAGAATAATTTAAGAGCCGCCACCTTTTTAGGGTCTACTTTTAAAATCTCCTCCAGATTATCATTAGTCCCTCCAAACATAAAAGAATAGTTAGCATAGCTGGTTTTTGCAGCGATTTCAAATTTCTCTTCTAACTTTTCTATCGTGGTGGTTTGTGGCACTGTATTAGGCATTTCTATAAAAGAAGTAATACCCCCAGAAATAGCTGCCTTGGATTCGGTCTCTATATTTGCTTTATGGGTTAATCCTGGTTCTCTAAAATGCACCTGATCATCTATAACACCTGGTAATAAATATTTGCCTTCTGCATCAAAAATCTGAACATCTGGAGACTTAGCACTTATTTGCTCAGCAATTTCTTTGAAAACACCATTCTCTATATATACATCACCGTTAAATATTTTTCCTTCATTAACGATATTCGCATTTTTAATAAGTACACGATTCATAATCATATCTCATAACTATTAAACAAGCTTTTAAGCTTCATTGTTATTACTCCAAAAACAGCTTCAGAAATAATTCCTTTACTCATTTTTGAACTCCCTCTAGTTCTATCTGTAAAAACTACAGGTATTTCTTTTAGTTTAAATTTCAATAAATACGCCTTAAATTTCATCTCTATTTGAAATGCATATCCAACAAATTTAATTTTATTCAAATTTATTTTCTCTAAAACCTCTCTTTTATAACAGATAAATCCGGCAGTTGTGTCATGAATATTCATTCCTGTAATAAAACGAACATATTTTGATGCTAACCAAGACAGTAAAACTCTGCTCATAGGCCAATTTACCACATTTACTCCAGTAACATATCTAGAACCAATTGCCAAATCCGAAGTGCCTTTAGAACAAGCGTTATATAGTCTTATTAGATCATTAGGGTTGTGTGAAAAATCCGCATCCATCTCAAAAATATATTCGTAAGAGCGTTCCAGAGCCCATTTAAAACCAGCTATATATGCTGTTCCTAAGCCCATTTTACCCTGTCGTTCCAACAAATAAAGGCTTTCTGGATATTCTAATTGCAGTTCCTTTACCTTGGCAGCAGTCATATCTGGAGAATTATCATCTACGATAAGAATATGGAAATCACGCTGAAGCGAAAACACATTCTTAATGATACGTTCTACATTTTCAATTTCGTTATAGGTTGGAATAATAACTAAGGCCTCTGCCATCTATGCTATTTTTCAGGCAAATATAACTAAATAATTACTAGATATTTTCTTGTTTTTATTAGTTAATTGATTGTAATTTTATCATCTTAATCTCATTATGGAATTTATTACAAGAGAAATAGTATCAACCAATTGGCTCACTATCTTAATAGTGCTGTGTTTGGGGCTATTGGTGGCTGCAAAAGGAATGAATGCTTTACGATTTTCTGACTTCGTTATGCTTTTTAGCAGTAATAAATATATTATATCCTATCAAAAAACGAACAAACTCTCTTCTCCATTTAATGCTATATTATTGCTGGTGCAAATCGCTTCGGTATCTTTATTTCTATTTTTAAGCTTTGATATTTTTGAATGGATTACACAACCAATTGAAATAACATTATATTTTAAAATTGCAATTATATATGCGGTAATAGTAATTTGTAAATTACTAATCGAAAAAATAATAGCCGCAATTTTCTCAATTGATTCAATGATTGATGAATACTTATTCTACAAAGTATCTTATCGCAATTTTATGGGTACTATGCTGTTACCAATTAATATTGCATTTATATTCGCTATAGAGCCGTCAAAAATAATTTTTACCATCTTAATAATTATATTGATTATTCTGAACTTGATTATCCTTATTTCTTTCTATAGAAAAAATGAAAGTGTTATTTTAAACCACATGTTTTATTTTATTTTGTATCTTTGCGCACTTGAAATTGCACCCTATTTTATACTATATAAGCTTATTAAGTGATTAGTAGAAAAAATAGGACCTTTACAAAACGAAGATATATGAAAGTGAAAACAATTTTGGTCTCACAACCAGAGCCTAAAGTGGAAAATTCACCTTATTTTGATTTAGAGGAAAAGGAAAAAGTTAAAATCGACTTTATCCCCTTCATTCATGTAGAGGGGGTTGATGCAAAGGAGGTAAGGTTACAAAAAGTGGATTTATCACAGCATACTGCTATTATCCTTACCAGTCGTAACTCTGTTGATCATTTCTTTAGAATTGCTGAAGAAATGCGTTTTAAAGTTCCCGACACATTAAAATATTTCTGCCAAAGTGAAGCGGTTGCTTACTATTTACAGAAGTATGTGGTTTATCGAAAAAGAAAAATATATGTTGGAAAACGTACTTTTCAGGAACTAGCTCCTTTGATCAAAAAATATAAAAATGAAAAATTCCTGCTTCCTGCTTCAGATAAACTAAAACCATTAATCCCTGATACTTTGGATAATCTGAAGGTAGATTGGAAACAAGGGGTGTTTTACAAAACTGTGGTAAGTGACCTATCGGATCTAAGAAATGTGTTCTATGACATTTTAGTTTTCTTTAGCCCTTCTGGGATTCAATCATTATTTGAAAATTTCCCTGACTTTAAGCAAAATGAAACTAGAATTGCAGTTTTTGGTAACTCTACTGTTAAGGCTGCAGAAGAACACAACCTAGTTGTTGACATACAAGCTCCTACTCCCGAGACACCATCAATGACTATGGCACTTCAAAAATATATTAAAGAAGCGAATAAGAAATAGTAGTATCCTATTTTAGGATGGTTTAAAAACGATACGCTAATAAAACAAAAAAGCCTGAAAGTTAACTTTCAGGCTTTTTTGTTTTATAACTACAATTCTTTTTAGAAACTGTAGCGTTGAGGCCCTCCTCGTTGGATTTCCTCACTAGCGTAAGCTTCAAACTTCTTGAAATTTTCTCTAAATGCATTTGATAATTTAAATGCAGTTGTGTAATATGCCTCATCATTATCCCAAGTAGTTCTTGGACTTAGAACACTAGTAGGAACGCCTGGGCACTCTCTAGGTTGTGCTACTCCAAATACCGAATGGATATGATATTTATCATAAGAATAAGCTCCTAAATCTCCGTTTAGAACCGCATTAATCATAGCTCTTGTATACTTTAGTTTCATTCGGGTTCCTACACCATAAGATCCACCAGTCCACCCAGTATTTACCAACCAAACATTTACACCGGCATCATTCATCTTCTTGATTAACATCTCAGCATATTTTGCAGGATGTAAAGGCATAAATGGAGCCCCGAAACATGCCGAAAATGACGGTGTAGGCTCTACAACTCCAGCTTCTGTTCCTGCAACTTTTGCCGTATATCCAGATATAAAATGATAGGCTGCCTGACTAGGTGTTAATTTAGAAATTGGAGGTAACACTCCAAACGCATCGGCCGTCAAAAAGAATATATTCTTTGGGTTTTTACCAATAGAAGGCTCTTGGATATTTTCAATATGATGAATAGGGTAGCTAACACGTGTATTTTGAGTAATCGACGTATCCGAATAATCTACCTTACCATTGTCATCTATAATAACATTTTCAAGGATTGCTCCTTTTTTGATAGCTCCATATATTTCAGGCTCTTTTTCTGCAGACAAATCAATAACCTTTGCGTAGCAACCGCCTTCAAAATTGAATATTGTATCTTCTTTGGTCCATCCATGCTCGTCATCTCCAATGAGCTTACGATTAGGATCTGTTGATAATGTTGTTTTACCTGTTCCAGAAAGCCCAAAGAATATTGCCGTATCACCATCTGTCCCAACATTTGCAGAACAGTGCATAGGAAGCGTATCCTTATAAACAGGTAATATGAAATTTAATGCAGAAAAAATACCTTTTTTGATTTCACCAGTATAACCGGTACCCCCAATAAGTGCTATTTTTTTTGTGAAATTTAATATCGCAAAATTATGCTGTCTAGTACCATCAACAGAAGCATCTGCCATAAAACCTGGTGCATTAACAACTGTCCATTCTGGGTCAAAATCTTTCAATTCCTCATCAGTAGGTCTCAAAAACATATTATAAGCAAACATGTTAGACCAAGGGTACTCATTAATCACCCTTATGTTTAGCCTATAATCAGGATCTGTACATGCGTAACTATCACGTACAAAAACCTCTTTCCCTGAAAGATAATCTGTTACCTTATTATACAATGCATCAAAAGCATCTGGATCAAAAGGAAGATTAATATCCCCCCACCAAACTTTATCCTTGGTAACATCGTCTTTTACTATAAAGCGATCCATGGGAGAGCGACCAGTAAACTCACCAGTATTTATGGCAAGTGCTCCAGATTTTGTAATTTTTCCTTGACCTTTTTGCACTACTTCATTCTCAAGCTCTTCAGGAGATAATTGGTAGTGCATTGTAGCATTTTCAATACCGTAATGCTTTAACGAAAACGTTTTCGTAATTGGATACAGTGAATCCATAAAAATATGTTGTGTTTGTTATGTACGGCAAAATTATAAATAATAATTTAGACCAGCAGTCAAAAAATCACTTAATCTTAATCAAGGAAATAATAAGGAGAATCCATCCAATAATTAACAAAAAACCTCCTAAAGGTGTAATAAAACCGATACTTGACAAAGAAATTCCTAAAATATCGTCAAGCACCAAAAGGTATATTGACCCTGAAAAAAGGGTTATTCCCCCCATAAAGAAATAGAAAATTCGCTTCCTAGAAGAAGCTTCTAAAACGACCATATTTCCTAAAATGATGCAAACGATTGCGTGATACATTTGATATCTAACTCCGGTCGTAAAAGAATTGATACTTTCTGCATCTACTAAACTCTTTAAACTATGTGCTCCAAAAGCACCTAAAAGCACAGCTACCAAACCAGTAACCGCGCCAGCAATCAAAATTGTTTTATTTACTCCTATTTCTTTCATAATTGACTATAACTTATTAATGATTATGTCTTTTAGACACATTTTTTGTGGAAACATAATTAATCCCGCAAAATTGAGAACCTTCTTTTTACAGTATTTACTACTTTCGTATCAAAATTATCAAAATCTCAGGAGATATGCGAAAGATTCTAGTTATTGGCGCAGGTAAATCAACTGCCGTTTTAATTAAATATTTTCAAGATAAATCTATCCCAGAGAATCTTCATATAACTATTGGAGATATTTCTATTGAAAATGCCCAAACATTAGCTAATAATCATAAAAATACCAAAGCAATCCTATTGGATGTTTTTGATAAAACCTCAAGAGAAAATGCCATTAAAAATGCAGACATAGTTGTTTCAATGCTTCCGGCAAGATTTCATATCGAGGTAGCAAAAGATTGTCTGAAGTATGTTAAATCCATGGTTACGGCTTCGTATGTAAGTCCCGAAATGCAAAAATTAGACAATCAAGTTCGTGAGAAAGGACTTATTTTCATGAATGAAATTGGCGTGGACCCCGGTATTGATCATATGAGTGCGATGCAAGTCATAGATCGTATTAGAAATCAAAGTGGTAAGATAATTTTATTCGAATCTTTTACAGGAGGCCTGGTAGCACCCGAAAGCGATACAAATTTATGGAACTATAAATTTACCTGGAACCCACGCAACGTAGTGATAGCTGGACAAGGAGGTGCTGCAGAATTTCTTCAGGAGGGTACTTATAAGTATATACCTTATCACAAATTATTTAGAAGAACAGAATTTTTAGAAGTAGACGGTTATGGCCGTTTTGAAGCTTATGCTAACCGAAATTCTTTAAAATACCAAAGCATTTATGGGTTAGATGATATTCTTACGTTGTATCGTGGAACCATTAGGCGAGTAGGTTTTTCTAGAGCATGGAACACCTTTGTTCAATTAGGAATGACGGCAGATGATTATACTATGGTAAACTCTGAAAACATGAGTTATCGCGATTTCACAAATTCATTTCTGGCCTACTCACCAACAGATTCTGTAGAACTAAAACTTCGTCACTATCTCAAAATTGATCAAGACGATATCATGTGGGATAAATTGCTAGAATTAGATCTTTTTAATCCCAATAAAAAAATTGGTATCCCAAATGCTACACCCGCTCAAATGCTTCAAAAAATCCTTATGGACAAATGGACTCTGGATAACGGGGACAAAGATATGATCGTAATGTATCATAAATTTGGGTATGAACTTAATGGAGAGCGTAAACAAATTGATGCTACTATGGTCACTAAGGGAGAAGATCAGACTTACACCGCTATGGCAAGAACAGTAGGTTTACCTGTAGCAATGGCTACATTACGGATATTAAATAAACAGATTACGGCTACTGGTGTTCAAATCCCTATTCAAGAAGAAGTATACGAACCTATACTTAAAGAACTTGAAGAATATGGCATCATATTTAAAGAAAAAGAACTAGATTATCTAGGATACAATCCTGATGGAGCAAGAGGATGAATTAATTATAAATTATTCGCTAGTCAAAATCTAACTAGTTCATGCTAGCATTTATCAGTCATAACTGACTAATAATCAGGCTTTCTTGTATTTTACATTACAATTGTAAATCATTATTGTATTTTTGATTATTATTTGTAATTTTTGATGATATGAAAGGCCAAAACAATAACCTAAAAATAGACGGTATTGACAAAGAGATATTACGTAGCCTTATGGGAGATGCCAGAACACCTATTCTGGAAATCGCAAGAAAGGTTGGAGTATCTGGAGCGGCAATTCATCAAAGACTTCGAAAATTAGAAGCCTCTGGGCTTATCGCAGGGTCTAAATTTATCATTGACCCCAAAGTATTAGGGTATAAAACCATGGCTTTTGTAGGAGTGTTTCTAGATAAAGCCGTAAGTAACCCAAAAGCTGTAAAACAATTACAGGATATCTCTGAAGTTATTGAATGTCATTACACCACAGGAAATTGGTCTATATTTATCAAAATACTTTGTAAAGACAATGAACATTTAATGAATGTTCTAAACAAAAATATCCAAGCCATTGAAGGTGTTTCTCGTACCGAGACTTTTATATCGCTAGATCAACAAATTGACCGGCAGATTAATATTTAAAAAAAGAATCCCAATGGTTTTGTGCTTCGACAAGCTCAGCAACCAACCATTGGGATCAAAATCATACGTATATTATCTCTTAATCTCTTCTTCCTAAAAAAATTGAAATAAAATATATTAAAGTAGCCAAAGAACCTAAGGCCGCTACAAGGTATGTACGTGCAGCCCATTTTAAAGCATCTTTGGCCCCTGCATGTTCTTCTCTTGTAACCATATTATTAGTTTCTAACCATGCTAAAGCTCTATTGCTAGCATCATACTCTACGGGAAGCGTTATAAATGCAAATAAGGTTGTCACAGCAAATAATAATATCCCTCCTAAAAAAATAGTATTCCCAAACGCCATTCCCGATGCAGATAACACTAAACCTGCCATAATAACTATATTAGAAAGTTTACTAGAAACACCTACTGCTGGTACAATTTTGGACCTCATCGTTAACCAACTATATGCCGTAGCATGTTGTACAGCGTGCCCTACTTCATGTGCCGCAACAGCCGCAGCCGCTGCATTGCGCTGACTATATACTCCTTCGCTCAGATTTACCGTTTTTTTAACCGGATTATAGTGATCCGTAAGCATTCCTGCTACAGAAATCACCTCAACATCATTGATTCCGTTATCCTGTAACATTTTTGTAGCAATCTCTGCTCCACTCATACCATTTTGTAGATGGATGTTTGAATACTTTTTGAATTTACTTTTTAGCTTGTTACTTACAAAAGAGCTCACTAAAAATATGATTCCTGCAATGATATAATATCCCATCATAACTTATATACTTTTTATGCTTGTTAAATTTACAATATAAAAATCAAAAACCCCGCCATAATAGCGAGGTCCTTGGTTAAATAAACTTGAGTTAGCCAATAAGTCGAGTTTACTTTAAATATCCATCTACATCCTTTAAAGGAAGGTTAAAAGCTTCTGATATTGCAGGATACACGACATCTCCATTGATTACGTTTAATCCTTTTTTAAGGGGTACATTCTCTGCACAAGCAGCTTTCCAACCCTTATTTGCCAATTGTATAGCATATGGCAAAGTGACATTAGTTAATGCCAAAGTTGACGTATATGGCACTGCTCCTGGCATATTTGCCACAGAATAATGCACTACATCATCAATAATATATACAGGATCTTGATGTGTCGTAGGTTTAGTCGTTTCAAAACAACCTCCTTGATCTACAGCCACATCTACTAATACTGTTCCTGGACGCATTTCAGTCAACATATCACGAGTAATTAATTTCGGAGCCTTTGCCCCCGGAATTAATACTCCCCCAATAATAAGATCGGACGTCTTTATATGTTTACGAATATTGTGTTCGTTAGAAAATTCGGTATTTACATTTGCAGGCATGACATCATCTAGATAACGCATACGCTTTATACTAATATCAAGAATAGTTACATCTGCTCCCATTCCCGCAGCCATTTTTGCCGCTTGTGTACCAACAACTCCACCTCCTAGAATTAATACTTTAGCAGGAGCAACACCTGGCACACCTCCTAAAAGAATACCTCTACCTTTCAGTGGCTTTTCAAGATACTTAGCTCCCTGTTGAATAGACATTCTACCAGCAACTTCACTCATAGGAGTTAATAATGGCAAACTGCGATCAGGATCTTCTACCGTTTCATAAGAAACACAAACAGCTCCGCTATTAATCATTGCAGTGGTAAGTGGTTCACTTGAAGCGAAATGAAAATAAGTGAATACCAATTGATCTTTTTTGATCAATGCATATTCTGGTTCAATAGGTTCCTTTACCTTAATAATCATTTCAGCAGTCTTGTATACCTCTTCTATAGTTGGCAATATCTTACCTCCCACATTGATATACTCTTCGTCACTAAAGCCACTCTGAAGACCAGCATTTTGCTGAATGAAAACAGTGTGACCATTTTTAATGAGCTCCATGGTTCCGGCAGGAGTTACACCCACTCGATTCTCATTATTTTTGATCTCCTTAGGAACACCAATTATCATATTCTTATTTTTTTGTCGAAAATAGCTGTTTTTATGAAATAAAGCAATAAATCACATTCAAAAAATATCTTATCAATAATTTTATTAGATTTTAATTAGAATTGTTAAAAAATAATAAACCTGAAGGATTTAAATCACTTTTTATATCGATACTTGAAATACAACAATACGAAACCTGATATTGCTGTTACGAAATTCGCCAAAATGATCGGCAAACTATCAATCAAAAAACCATAAACAAGCCAACAAAGTACTCCTGACACAAAAATGAAT
Source organism: uncultured Aquimarina sp. (assembly GCA_947500545.1). Lineage (GTDB taxonomy): Bacteria > Bacteroidota > Bacteroidia > Flavobacteriales > Flavobacteriaceae > Aquimarina. The sequence continues at coordinate 461,256 of CANMSO010000004.1, forward strand.
AGCATTGACAAGGATAAACTATCGGTAGATTTTGTCTTCCAGGTTTTATAGACTTGAGGTAAAAAAGCAGCTGTAGTAAGTAAAGCTGCTACTAATCCTAAAATTTCTATCGGGTTTATCATATTTATTATAAAGAATACACTTCGAGAGCCTCAGGGTTCCTTTGATACAATGGTGAGGGCTGAGGCTCTCGAAGCTCAATATTACTAAACTGTTTTCTTTCTTACCCAACCACATTCACAATCTTACCGGGCACAACGATTACCTTTTTAGGTGCACGTCCGTCTAGTTGTTGTTGTGTTTTTTCATGTGCCATTACTGCAGCTTCAATTTCATCTTTGTTTAAATCTAAAGATAGTTCCAGAGTGAAACGCATTTTACCATTAAATGATATTGGGTATTGTTTTGTGCTTTCTACCAAATGTTTTGCATCAAAAACAGGAAAAGCTGCTGTAGCTATAGATTCACTATTCCCCAATTTATTCCATAGTTCTTCTGCAATATGCGGCGCATAAGGCGAAATCAATATGGCTAATGGTTCCAATATTGCTTTAGAATTACATTTTTGAGTAGTTAATTCATTCACAGCAATCATAAAGGTACTTACCGATGTGTTAAACGAGAAATTCTCGATATCTTCTTCTACCTTTTTGATCGTTTTATGCAATGTTTTAAGATTGTCTTTTGTTGGTTCCGCATCCGTCACACCAAATTCATCCCCATTATGATACAGTTTCCACAATTTCTTAAGGAAAGAATTCACTCCTGTGATCCCAGCCGTGTTCCAAGGTTTAGCCTGTTCTAGTGGTCCAAGAAACATTTCATACAATCGCAAACTATCTGCTCCATACTGCTCACAAATACCATCTGGGTTTACCACATTATATTTGGACTTAGACATTTTTTCAACCTCGCGACCAACAACATATTTTCCATCTTCAAGAATAAACTCAGCATCTTTGAATTCTGGTCTCCATTTTTTAAAGCCCTGGACATCTAATTCATCAGAAGAATTTATTAATGAAACATCTGCATGAATCTCATCTGTTTCATATTGATCTTTTAATCCTTTTGAAACAAACTTATTTGTTTCGCTAATTCTATATACCATTGCACTAGTCCCCAAAATCATTCCTTGGTTAATTAGCTTCTTGGCAAACTCATCTACAGGAACATATGCCCTGTCAAACAAAAACTTCTGCCAAAAACGTGCATATAATAAATGTCCGGTAGCATGTTCGCTTCCACCTATATAAAGATCTACATCTTTCCAGTAGTTTATAGCTTCTTGAGAAAAGACTTCATTTTGATTATCATGGTCCATATAACGATTAAAGTAATATGAACTTCCTGCCCAACCAGGCATTGTATTTAATTCTAAAGGAAATACACTTGTGTGGTTTATAAGATCATTAGAAACCACTTCATTCTTCTCTGTGTCCCAAGCCCAAACATCGGCGCGACCTAGAGGTGGCTCACCGGTTTCGGTAGGTAGGTATTTTTCAACTTCAGGCAATTGAATAGGTAAATGTTTCAAATCAATCATTTGCGGCATTCCGTCTACATAATATACCGGAAATGGTTCTCCCCAATACCGCTGGCGGCTAAATACTGCATCACGTAATCGATAATTAATCTTTCCTTCACCCTGACCTAGTTTCTCCAACTCATAAATGGCTCTTTTGGTTGCCTTCTTATAATTTAAACCATTCAAAAAGTCTGAGTTACCTATAACTGTATTTTCTTTATCAGCAAAGGCTTCTGATGAAATATCAACGCCTTCAAAAATATTAGGGATATCGATACCAAAGTGCTTTGCAAAATCATAATCACGTTGATCACCACAAGGTACAGACATTACTGCCCCAGTACCATATCCAGCCAACACATAATCACCAATCCAAATCGGCACGGGTTCTTTGGTAAACGGATGCTCTGCATATGCACCAGTAAACACACCACTTATGGTTTTTACGTCTGCCATACGATCACGCTCACTTCGTTTAGCCGTAGCTTCAATGTACGCATCTACCTCAGCTTTTTGTCCTGGGGTTGTTAATTTTTGTACTAAATCATGCTCTGGAGCTAATGTCATGAAGCTGGTTCCAAAAATAGTATCAGGACGAGTGGTAAATACGTCAATTACTGCATCATGATCCTTAACGTTAAACGTCACACTTGCACCTTCTGATCTACCGATCCAATTGGTTTGCGAATCTTTTAGAGGTTGTGGCCAATCAATGGTATCTAGCCCATCTAATAATCGTTGTGCGTATGCAGAGATACGCATACTCCACTGTGTCATTTTTTTACGAACCACAGGATATCCTCCTCGTTCAGACACTCCGTTTACGATCTCGTCATTTGCCAAAACTGTTCCTAACTGTGGACACCAGTTTACTTCGGTTTCTGCCAGATAGGTTAATCTATACTTAAGTAGTACTTCTTGTTTTTCTTTTGATGAAAAGCTATTCCAATCTTCTGCTGTGAATTCAGTTACATCTTCATCACAAACGGCATTTACAGTTGCATTTCCTTCTTCAGAAAAAACTACTTCTAACGCACTAATTGCTCTTGCTTTATTGGCATCATTGTCATACCATGAATTAAAAAGCTGAGTAAAGATCCACTGTGTCCACTTATAAAATTTAGGATCACTGGTTTTTACTTCACGACTCCAATCAAATGAGAATCCAATTTTATCTAATTGCTCACGGTAGCGAGCAATATTTTCTTTGGTTGTAATAGCGGGATGTTGTCCTGTTTGGATTGCATATTGCTCTGCCGGTAATCCAAAAGAATCATATCCTTGTGGATGTAATACATTAAATCCTTTATGACGCTTATAACGTGCATAGATATCACTGGCAATATACCCTAGTGGATGCCCAACATGTAATCCTGCCCCTGATGGGTAAGGAAACATATCCAAAACGTAATATTTTGGTTTAGTGCTATTGTTTTCTGCTCTAAATGTTCCTTTTTCTGCCCAATATTTCTGCCACTTGGCTTCAATGGTATTAAAATCGTAGCTCATCAATCTAAAATTAAGACCGCAAATTTACGATTTTATGCGAGTTAACTATGTTTTTTTGATTTAGTTTTTCCTCTCTCTAGCTTTAGTCTCCATTGGCTGTAAACAACTATAAATAAATGTGTTTGCCGGTGTAAAAATTCCCAGTTCCTTACCTTCTTTGACTATAAAACCATTAAAATTATCTAATTCTGAAGGTCTTCCTTCTAAAATATCTCGTTGCGTTGATGCTGTAGAATTATAGGGCTGCTTACCAATAAAGGCCATAATCTTATCTACAAGATTCTCTGGCAATGCTACTCCTTTTGCCTTACCAATTTTATATATTTCGGTAGCAGTTTGTTCTAAAACCTTTCGTGTACCATCATTTTCATACATCTCACCAATAGTAGCTCTAGTCAAAGCCCCCAAGCCACTAACCGTAGCAATGAACATGAACTTGCTCCAGATATCTACATCAATATCTTCTGAAACCGTGTTATTAAAACCCGCTTTGTCAAATACTTCCTTCACGCTTTGCAGGCGAGTTGTTTTGTTTTTATTTATTTCTCCAAAAACGACTTCGGGAGTATGTCCAAAATGAGAAATAACGCCAGGAGATTCTATTTTACTGTAAATTTTGCATAGCCCGCCTAAAACATGCTTTTGATCCAGAACCGAAAGTACTTTTTCTACATTATCTGCTCCGTTTTGTAAGGGAATTACAATTGTATCTTCTTTTAGGATAGGTTTGATTAATTCTGCAGCTTCTATAACCTGCCAAGATTTAGTACAGATCAATACTAGGTCTGGCTTTTCTATACTATTAATATCATTGGTTACCATAAATGGAGTTGTAACAAAATCTCCCACTATACTTTTAACTTGCAATCCATTTTTCTGGATAGCTTCTAGATGTTTTCCCCTGGCGATAAGTGTTACCTTTTGACCCGAATTAGAAATTTTTCCTCCAAAATATCCTCCAACTCCTCCCACTCCGATAATGACTGTGTGCATATTTAACCCGTTTAATAAATAAGATTGCTTTCAAGTATACGTTATTCCTATGTAAACCAAAGTTAATTAAAATACAGAACAGAATAAAAAGTTCCCGCTCTGCAGCGAGATTAATTTGACTAACTTATTCTTACATGCTTTGCATTTTAAAATAAGAAGTCTCAGTTAACTTTATTATTTTTACGCGAAAATCAGATTATCTATGAGCTCATCTTTTGAAAAGTACCAAAAACGACGACTAATTTCTTCTTATTTTTCTGTAGTTATTAGTATTTCGTTGGTTCTATTTTTATTGGGTTTACTAGGGCTTTTGGTTTTAAATACCAAAAAGGTTGCTGATCATTTTAAAGAAAAAATAGCGCTTACCATTTATTTAAAAGATACTGCCAAAGAAGTAGAGATCAAACAACTAGAAAAAACACTAGCTCTGGCAGAATATACAAAGTCCACTACTTTTATTTCTAAAGATGAAGCTGCCGAAGAACACAGCAAGGACATTGGAGAAAACTTTATGGACTTTTTGGGATATAACCCTTTACAGAATTCGATCGACGTATATCTAAAAGCTGATTTTGTAGACCCTGCCAAGATTGAAGAAATCAACGCTTCGATCATCAAAAAGAATTTTGTGGATGAAGTAATCTATGACAAACCACTTATTTCGTTATTAAATGACAACATTAAACGAATTAGTTTTTGGGTACTGCTTATTAGTGGAATTTTCACCTTCATTGCAGTATTATTAATTAACAGTTCTATTCGTTTATCTGTATATTCTAAAAGATTTATTATTAAAACCATGCAAATGGTTGGTGCTACCAAGAAGTTTATTCGCAAGCCTTTTGTATGGAAAAGTGTACGTTTGGGAATGATAGGCGCTATTGTGGCTTTGATAGGCGTTAGTGTTGTGTTGTACTACCTTAATAAAACTTTTCCAGAATTGGCATTACTAGATGATGAGATCTTGCTTATCATATTATTCTTAGGCGTTTTTGGAATTGGAGTATTGATTACCTGGATCAGTACATTTTTTGCTACACAGCGTTTCTTAAATCTTAGAACCGACGAACTATACTATTAATTTATGGGGGCAATAGAATGGAATGTCGATCCTGAGATTATAACATTATTTGGGACTTTTCCGATAAAGTATTACGGGATACTTTTTGTTTCTGGATTATTACTTGCTTATGAAGTCGCTAAACGAATTTATAAATCAGAAAACGTTTCTGTTGAAAACCTCGAAAAACTCTCAACTTACCTTTTTATAGGAATATTAGTTGGAATGAGACTGGGGCATTGTCTTTTTTATGATTTCGCATATTTTTCAAGTCATCCTTTAGAAATATTTCTACCAATTAAGATTATTGATGGCGACTGGCGTTTTACCGGGTTTACGGGTTTAGCAAGTCACGGAGGTGGCATTGGGGCCATACTCGCAATTATACTATACTGTCGCAAATATAAAACTTCAATGTTGTGGGCATTGGACCGCATCGCAATTGCAACTCCCATAACAGGTGCTTTTATACGATTTGGAAATTTTATGAATTCTGAAATCTATGGAAAACCAACAGAAGGTAATTATGGTGTAATCTTTATGCAAGACGATATGATCCCAAGACACCCAACACAATTGTACGAAGCCTTTGCATACCTAATGATATTTGGGCTATTGTGGTACTTATACCAAAAAACTAACGTAGTTGATAAGAAGGGATTTCTGTTTGGAGTGCTATTGCTTCTAGTATTTACGGCACGATTTATAATTGAATTCTTTAAAGAAAACCAAGTCGCTTTTGAAGATAATATGACATTAAACATGGGGCAATTACTTAGTATTCCTTTTGTTCTTGTCGGAATATTATTAATGATCATTAGTAGTAAGAAATTTAAACTAACAACTAGTTAATATGGGTAAAGCTGGTAAAATATGGTTTGCAATTGCATTTGTGCTTTTTATTGCATTTATGAGCATTGTAATACAAACTTTTCGACCTGTACGAAATGTACAACCAGATGATGTAATGAAAATTGAAGGTGTTGTAGAAGATCTTAAGGAAGCTCCTGGTTTTGATATTGCACTAACCCTAGAAAACGATAATCATTATTACTATATAAATAGAGGTTTACAACACAACTTGACATTAGAACAATTACGCACCAACATTCTTAACAAAAGGGTTACGTTGTATGTTATTAAAAGATGGACTATATTTACTCGCGATAAAAACATGGGACATGTTTCTAAGCTAATGATTGATGACCGAGTGATATATAACGAACTTAAAAACGATATTCATGAGCAAACAACAAAATAGAAATCCACAACACAAGCACGAGTATGTTTTTGGGAAGAAAAACTATATCGTAATGGCAATAGGAATTGCCGTAATAGCTTTGGGATTTATTCTTATGGCAGGTGGCGGTAGTGATGATCCCAATGTTTTTAACCCGGAAATTTATAACTTCAGAAGAATTAGACTTGCTCCAACTATTGTTTTGATAGGTTTTGGAATAGAAGTATATGCCATATTGCTGAATCCTGATAAGAAGAAAAAGTAAGTTTAGTTATTTACTTTTTCATCATACTAAAGCACATTTAGAGCCAATAGCCACATCTTCTGTATAAATTTCGAATAAAAAATATATTCGCAATACGCTAATAATCAAATTCTTAAACTTGTTTTGGTTATGTTTAGTCAATTTTTACAATCGTAGGGTGTAATAATCTTCAAACTCTGCCACTAAATCAATAAAACAAAGTAGTGAGCAACGATTTTTATAAGCAATCAATAATACCATGTGAAGGTATTATTGTTAAAATTTGCAGAGCCTATACCGATACTCAAGAGGATTATGAGGATTATTTTCAAGAAGTTTGCCTTCAAATCTGGAAGAGCAAAGATAATTTTCGTGGTCAATCAGCATGGTCAACATGGGTATACAGACTAGCATTAAATGTATGTCTTACACTGATCAAAAAAAAGAAAAAAGCTCAACATGTTTCAGAAATTCCAATTATGGGTGATGAAAATGAGAGTGCTTTCTTTTCTGATGAATCATTGAACTTTCTGTATACGGCAATTAAAAAATTGTCTGAAATCGACAGGGCGATTATACTACTTTATTTAGAAGAAAAATCCTATAAAGAAATTGCAGAAATAACCGGTGCCACTGCAAACAATATAGGTGTACGAATCAACAGAATTAAAGAACGACTAAAAAAATTATTAGATGGAAAAATCAATTGAAAATATTTGGAAAAAAGGGTTTCTAAAGCAAGAATCAAATCAAGTTCCAAAGATTGAAGCCTTGTATAACAAGAAATCTTTACTATTAGTAGAGAAAATTAAACAGACCTATAAAAAAGACAATCTGGCTATTGTCCCAATAGCAATAATTGGTCTTCTAGGATGTCTTTACTTTGGTAAAATTTTATTTGGGATCTATTTATTTTTATTACTCATGTCCCTATTTTATTTAAACAAAAAAGCTTTGAATCCTCTAGAAAAGTTAGAGCTAAACACAAGTAGTTACGCCTACCTTGTAAGTTACAGAAATTGTATCTGGGGTATTATAAAATCATACACTAAGGTGTTTGCACTCGCTGCACCCATTACATTGGCGGCAGGATGCTATATTTATTTTAAAGACACCTTATGGTTTCAAGAATTTATCAATAATCAAGAAATTGGTAAGATCATACTCGTTACTATAGTTGCTTTATCAACCGTTTCTTTACTATGCACTGCAGTATATAGAGCTACAACCGAATTAACGTACGGAAACTATCTTAGAAATCTTAATACTATTATTTCTGACCTAGAAGAATTACAGAAATAAGTTCACTAAGTATATGTCAATTAATCTTTTTCGATTTAAAATCATAAATTGAATTCAAAAAAATGAGTGAAAAGATATTCTAAGAATTTAGTTTCAAAAGAGTATTTTTGTCGCTCATTTTTTAGAATAAGAAATACATGGAAATCATAGATGCAATTATACTGGGTGTTGTACAGGGTTTAACAGAATTTTTACCTGTTTCCTCTAGTGGTCATTTAGAGCTTGGTAAAGCAATTCTAGGGGATACAAGTATTCCTGAAGAATCCCTTCTTTTTACAGTTGTGCTTCATTTTGCAACAGCACTAAGTACTATTGTAGTATTTAGAAAAGATATTTTAGAAATTATAAAAGGATTGTTGAAATTCAAAAAAAACGAAGAAACTCTCTTTTCACTTAAGATCATTATCTCAATGATTCCTGCAGTAGTTGTAGGTTTATTTTTTGAAGAACAATTAGAACAACTTTTTGGAAGTAATATCATGTTTGTTGGTTTTATGTTACTCATTACTGCAGCATTACTTTGGTTTGCTGATAGAGCCAAAAGCACCCGAAAACCTGTAAGTACTTCTAACGCATTTGTGATTGGTATTGCACAAGCTATTGCAATGCTTCCCGGGATTTCTAGAAGTGGTGCTACAATATCTACCTCGGTCCTTTTAGGAAACGATAAGACAAAGGCTGCTAGATTTTCTTTCTTAATGGTTATCCCGTTGATTTTTGGAAAAATAGCTAAGGATATTATGAGCGGTGACCTTGCCTTTTCTTCAGAAAACAACATCCCTATTGCTATTGGCTTTGTTGCCGCATTTGTTTCTGGGCTTTTTGCTTGTACCTGGATGATTTCCTTAGTAAAAAAGAGTAAATTAACTTATTTTGCCGTATATTGTATTGTTGTTGGCGTATTAGCCATCATCTTTGGTTTTATTAAATAGCCCCATCTATAATGTTAACCGAACAAGACTATAAAGACGGTCAAATTCTATTGATCGATAAGCCGCTGCAATGGACATCTTTCCAAGTTGTAAACAAATTACGTTGGCTTATCCGAAAAAGTTTTAGCATAAAAAAATTAAAAGTTGGGCATGCAGGAACGTTGGATCCACTTGCATCTGGTTTGCTTGTTATCTGTACAGGAAAATTCACAAAAAGAATTCAGGAATTTCAAGGACAAATAAAAGAATACACAGGTACCATTACTCTTGGAGCGACTACACCATCATATGATCTTGAAACCGAAATAGATCAAACATTCCCAATCGATCATATTTCAGATACCGATATAAAAAAAGCTACTTCGCAATTTATTGGAGAAATAGAACAATATCCACCTGTTTTTTCCGCTTTAAAAAAAGACGGGAAACGATTATATGAATATGCCCGAGAAGGGACTGAAGTAGAAATTAAACCCAGAAAAATAAACATAGACGAGTTTGAAATCACAAGAATAGCATTACCTGAAGTAGATTTTAGGGTTGTTTGTGGTAAAGGAACATATATCCGATCATTAGCACATGATTTTGGAAAAACTTTAAATAGTGGGGCTCACTTAACGGTTTTGAGAAGAACCAGAATAGGTTCGTTTTTGGTTGATGATGCTATTTCAATTCAATCTTTTGAAAACCAGTTACCAACAAAAATTGAAACTACATAAAATATTGTATAATAAAAGTAGTTATAGATACCTATGGAGTTTATAGAAAAACATAAAGCCTTGATTATCACATCAATGTTGATGGCAATTTTTGTTCTTAGTCTTTATAATATCAATATGATAAAAAAGCAAAAAGAACAATCAGAAATACTCATGGAAATCCCTGAGGAGTTTCTTATGGAAGAAGAGCAACCTGAAGAAGAAGAGTTAATTGCCCAAGAAAACAGACAACTTGATAACGCCCAAAGAACTCATAATGCATTCAATGAAGATTTTGAAGATCATGATGAAATTGAAGAACGAATTAAATCCTTAACTGAAGCAGAAGAAATTGCACAAAATGAAGAAACTGCAGAGGAAGATGAAGTAACTTTAGAGAGTGAAGTTCAAACAGAAGAAGAAAAACCTGAAGAAGAAACTAATAATAGAAATAGCTCTCTTACCTATAATTTAAAAGGTAGAAAATCTCTTGAACTACCAAACCCCGTATATACCTGTAATGGTAGCGGTAAGGTTGTTGTGAAAATTGAAGTAAACAAAAATGGATATGTTATCGATACCAAAGTTGACAAAAAAAGGTCAACTACGCGTAATGAATGCCTTTTTGACAACGCCATGGATTATGCAAGGAAAGCATTATTTTCACGCGGAAATATTGACGAACAACAAGGATCAATAACGTATTACTTTAACTATAGTAATTAGAATTTGCTATAGTAACTCTAATAGATCTACAGTAATATTTGCGCCTTTATTCTTGTTATACCAAACCTGTAAGTCTTCCTTGAACTGAGGGTCTAAACTACCGTGTTCAGCCTTATAATCATTTACCATTTTTGTGGCAATAGATGGTCTTGGGCCCCAGGAATTGAGCACTTCCTTATTCTCGTTATCGTATACTATTAATTTAGGTATTGCTTTTCCTCCATTAGTAAGAAAATTATTCATCAATTCGTCATGATCATCTCTAGAAACAATTTTTAAATCTATTCCATTATTCAACTCTGCGAGTTTATTAATTACAGGTAAAGATTGAGCTGCATCACCACACCAACCTTCTGTTAATACAAGCCATGTGACTTTAGCATCAGCATTAGCAAAAGCTTCCTTAATCGATTCATCGATTTTTAACGTTTTATCCAACCTTTTCATTCTGCGATCATTAAGCATACTATAATCCGTCAATGCTTCAGATTGTTCATGACCAGTAGACTTCCCTTCAGCAAGAAGGTCACTTACTAATTTCTTATATTCGGTATATGAATATGAATCTTGAATTCCTTGTTCAATTAATGTACTTATTACTTCTACGTTTAATGTTAGGGGTTCCTTCATAATTAATCTTTCTTTTTCAATAGGACGGTTATTATTCTTAAAACTTACACGTCATAATTTTCTATGAATGTAATATATTTATATCTCAAAACTCAAACTATGACAAAAATCAGATGTGGCTGGTGCGTTGGTGATTCTTTATATGAATCTTATCATGATTATGAATGGGGAGTACCCCTACATGATGAACAACTTTTATTTGAATTTTTAGTCCTGGAAACATTTCAGGCAGGTTTAAGTTGGATTACCATTTTACGAAAAAGAGACAATTTTAGAATAGCTTTTGATAATTTCGATTACAGAATTATTGCCAATTATAACGAAAGAAAAAAAGAAGAACTACTGCAAAACGCAGGGATTATTCGTAATAAGCTTAAAGTAAACTCTGCGATATCCAACGCACAGAACTTCATGAAAATTCAAGAAGAATTTGGCAGTTTTAATGACTATATCTGGGGTTTTGTAAATGGTAAGCCAATTAAGAATAGTTGGAAACATCATAAAGATTGTCCGGCAACCACAGAGATTTCTGATGCACTAAGCAAAGATCTTAAAAAACGTGGGTTTAAATTTGTTGGCTCAACAGTCATTTACGCCTTTATGCAAGCTATTGGTATGGTAAATGACCATACTGTTGATTGTTTTAGGTATAATGAGGTTTGAAATAATATAACCAAATGAATTTAACCCATTACCAATGCCAGGAGAAACAAACCTAACCACCTTAATCAAAAACATGACTCCTGAATTACAAAATGGAGACTATGTTTTTTGTACCACTAAGGCTATCGATACTATTTTAAGAGATGATGTTATTTGTATATTCAAGGAAAAAGAAGGCACTACTATAGTTCTAGAACGAGAAAAAGCAGAACATTATAATTTGTCCTATGAATATATTGCTTCATGGATCACACTAAAGATTCATTCTTCTTTAGATGCAATTGGCTTAACGGCTATATTTTCTTCAGAATTAGCCAAACATAATATAAGCAGCAATGTAATTGCCGGTTATTATCACGATCACATTTTTGTAAATAAAAAAGATGGTGAAAAAGCAATTCTTGTTCTCAATCAATTATCAAAAAATTATCCCAAATGACGCTATTATGTCTTTATAACTTCAATCCAAAAGATAAATCCCCAGCATCACCCAGACCAGGAACAATGTAACTTTTGTCATTGAGTTCTTCATCAATTGCTGCAATCCACAAATGTGTGTTTTTAGGAAATACATTTTTAATATATTCTACTCCTTGATTTGAACCAATAACCGACACAATATGAATTTGTTCTGGCCTACCATGAGTCTTTAAAGCACTAAATGTATTCTCTAGCGTTTTACCTGAGGCTAGCATAGGATCAGCAAGAATCAAAGTTTTATCTTGAACAGATGGAGAAGCCAAATATTTTACAATAACCTCAAAATCAATATCATGATTTGTATGATCTCTGTAGGCAGAGATAAATGCATTTTCTGCCTTATCAAAATAGTTAAGTAACCCGTGATGCAGAGGTAATCCAGCTCTAAGAATTGAACATAATACTAGTTCATTTTTAGGAACCGAAATTTCTTTGGTGCCAAGAGGAGTGTTTACCGTTTTGGCTTCATAATTAATGATTTTACTCAATTCATATCCCAACACTTCACCTATGCGTTCTATATTCCTTCTAAAACGCATAGCGTCTTTCTGTATTTCAACATCGCGAAGCTCTAGTACAAATTGATTTAAAACTGAATTATCTAATCCTAAATTATGGATGATCATAAATGATATCTTTTAAAAAAATTTAAACCAGTAAGTATATACTTTACTTCAAAAACTTTAAAAACTCTTCTCTAGGAATTTCTTTTGCCCCTAGGCTAGCTAAGTGATCTGTATATACCTGGCAATCTATTAGTTTTACTTCTTTTTTCACAAGCCACTCAACCAAATTAATAAAACCAAATTTGGAAGCATTACTAACCTTTGCGAACATACTTTCTCCACAAAATACTTTTTTCTCTTTTAGCCAGATTCCGTAGAGTCCCCCAACCAATTCAGAATTTTTCCATACTTCAACAGAAATTGCATATCCTAATTCATGAAGCTTTTTGTATGCATTTTGCATATCACGAGTAATCCAGGTTCCATCCTGTTCAGGTCTTGCTATAGTAGAACAATTTTGTATTACACTATCAAAATCTTTGTTAAACGTTACTTCAAATTGGTTTTTTTTAATTACTTGCCGCATACTTTTACTTACTTTAAGCTCTGACGGAAATAATACCATTCTAGGGTCTGGACTAAACCATAAAATAGGTTGCCCCTCATTATACCAGGGAAAAATACCATTATTATATGCCTCTAAAAGCCTATCAACAGAAAGATCTCCTCCCAAAGCTAATAATCCATCTATATCTGCATAGGTTATTGGAGGAAACTGTATAGAATCTGTGAGAACGAACAAAATATAAGTATAAATGTTTCTACAACGTTAAATATCAATCAGTTGTTTGAATTGACCAAAAAAATCACAATATTTGTTAAGACCTTTTAAGATAAATTTTGTTCATCATTGCTTTTTTGAGTTTTATTAAAAGGTTAACCTAAAACCACAATATGAAAAGTCCGATAGTAATATCGGACTTTTCACTTTTACACTTCGACATGCTCAGTGCAATAGTTATACTATAATTTATCTAGAATGGCAGATCGTCATGTTCCTCTTTAGAAAAATCTGTAGCTGGCTCAAAAGCATCAGCAGGAGGAACGGGAGCAGCCCCTGCAGGAGCGGCAGCTTGTAAATTCTCAATTCTCCATCCTTGTATAGAGTTAAAATACTTGGTTTCTCCTTGTGGATTTACCCACTCGCGACCACGTAAATTGATACTAATTTTTACATCTTGTCCTACCTGAAAGGTATTTAATAAGTCACATTTGTCCTGAACAAACTCTACCATAATATGTTGTGGATATTGCTCTTCTGTAGTCACAACTATTTCTCTCTTTCTAAAACCATTACTACCAAAGGTTTGTGTCTCACCTATCATTTTAACTTTACCTTGTACTTCCATCTCTACTGTATTATTTTTTTGCTGATAAAATATTCCATGCAGTATCTACATCATCACGATCCAAATATTGCTTTGCAAATTTATGAATTTCTATCTGGTTAGCCTGTTGAATTTTAACCTTAATATCAATATGGTTATTAACAAACGCCAAAGCATCTGTCTTTTCTGGTATTCCCTCAACATTGGCAAGTTTACCTAGATCATTCCCGGTAAAAACAGTACTTTTCTTTACCTCTTCTGGTAATAAATCTATACCTATTCCTATGGTACTAATGGGTTTTGGCACTTCAAACATTCCTTTGTTGGCTCTAGTATACCAATTACCGCCCATACGAGCAACCTGGTCAATTTTATGTTGATCTATTCTACCATCTTTATCCAAAACCTTCTCATTAACATGCATCAAAAGCACTTCGCAAATTATAAGATTACCAGCTCCGCCTTCTTTACCCATTGGAATAATTTCATTTACCTTGCACTCAAACTGCACAGGCGATTCACCAACACGAAATGCTTTTACTTTTTCTGAAGGCACCATGGTAAGTCCGGATTTTACAAACTCATTAACTCCCTCTGGGTATTCTGTACTAGACAAAGACATTTGCTGAACAATATCATGATTCACAATATTGATCACCACCTCTTTTGTTGATTTCGCATTATCCAGTGTATGCTTACTGGTATTATCTCTTACTCTTCTGGCTGGAGAAAAAATAAGAATTGGTGGATTTGCACTAAATACATTAAAGAAACTAAACGGTGATAAATTAGGGTTACCATCAACATCTAGTGTACTTGCAAAAGCAATAGGTCTAGGGCCAACAGCTCCAAGCATGAGGCCATGTAATTTACCAGTAGAAACCTCTGAAGGGTTAATTGTAATCATAATTTGTTTTATATTGAGCAAAGATAATTAAACTTTAGTCTCCTGATAATAGTATAAACACGTTTTAGTATATCTGTTTCTAGGCAATAAAATTATATAAAAACGTTTATATTTAGGATTTAGTTAACATCTCTATATGAATTTCTCTGATGAGCGTAATTTTTCAAGCTATTTCATAATCATTGCTGTTGTAGTAATAACTGCTCTGGTTTTATGGAGTACTTCATTATTCTTACAACGACTTAAAGATGATGAACGTACCAAGATTGAAATCTGGGCACAATCACAAGAAGCATTTAATAGTGAACAATCTGATGACTATCTTGATTTGGTACTGCTAATCGGAAGCACAAATCGCTCTATCCCAATCATAATTACAGATTCTCAAGGAGATTTTATTCGAGATTCATTAGGAAAACCCGATCCTAGTTATTTTCAAAACCTTTCTGAAAATGTAGTCAATAGTGAACGAAGGTTAAAATCATATTTAAAAAAAATAAAAGCTGAAAATGACCCTATAGAACTAGATTTAAAAGGCACCGTTCAATATATATATTATGGACATTCAGATATTCTAAATAAATTAAAATATTATCCTATAGCAATAGCCTTAATTCTATTTCTATTGATTGGGGTTATTTATTTCTTTTTTACCACATCAAAAGCAAGTGAGCAGAATAAACTATGGGCGGGTATGGCAAAGGAAACCGCACATCAAATCGGCACACCGCTATCTTCTCTTGTTGGATGGAATGAAATTTTAAAAGCAGAACATGTAAATCCCGAATATATTATGGAAATAGAAAAAGATATTTCCAGGCTTAAGGTAATTACAGAACGTTTTTCTAAAATAGGCTCTATTCCTAATCTTGAGGAGGTTGATATTGTACAAGAAACAAGGGATGCCTATACATATTTGCAATCGCGTAGTTCAAAACTTATTAATTTCTCTTTGAACTTACCAGAAGAACCGATTTACGTGTCGTTAAACTCTCAATTATATAGCTGGACTATAGAAAATCTTGTAAAAAATGCCATTGATGCAATGCGCGGAAAAGGAGATCTAAAAATTGATCTGGCATATGACGCAAAACGAGTATTTATTAGAATTAAAGATAGTGGCAAAGGTATTCCTAAAAGTAAATTCACTAAAATTTTTGAACCTGGTTATACCTCCAAAAGTAGAGGTTGGGGACTAGGTTTGTCTTTAGCCAAAAGAATTATCGAAGAATATCATCTAGGAAGAATAAAAGTTCTAAGATCAGAAATAGATAAAGGAACTACTTTTCAGATTACACTTCTTAAATCTGGCACAAACGTATAACAATATTTTCTTCGAAACGTTATAGTATCAAATTTAACTAAAGTGAAAACAGAATTTATTATTCTAAAAGAAGCAGCGCTTACTAATAATTGCCCCGAATGTTATTCTAATGATGGGATGGTTCTTTCTTTTAAACAGGAAAAACTAAAATCAAAACTTATCGTTAAAACCAAAAAGGAAATAGTAGAAAGTATTGAGTGCGGAAAATGTGAAACAAAAATTTACCCAGGCCAATGGACCATAGATATAGAACGCGTATATGACTACCATAAAAAAACAATCAAATCAAAGCCTTCTTCGGTAAAGTTTACTGGATTGTTCTACATCTTAATTGCTCTAATCCTTGTTTTAGTTGGTTTAGGATATATTTATCTATTTCAGCCTGAACTTTTAGGCCTACATTAATATTTAGACATCGTTTGTCTCAGTTTTTCTGTTATCTGAAAAGTTTTATCAGTATTAAAATCAAAACAAACAGCTACATCATGACCTTCTGCGCAAAGAACACCTTTGTCATTATAAAGTTTATGATATAATCCAAAACTAGAGTTTTTTATAAATTCAACTTTGGTTTTAATGATGACGTCCCCAGGAAAAAACAAAGGGTTTTTGAAATCACATTTAGTAGAAACCAACATAGGGCCCTTTTTGGTTTCTGAGTAGAGCTGAGCTAATCCACTCACTTCCCAAAACTGAACACGCGCACTCTGCATATACTTCATGAAATTGACATTGTTTACGTGCTGATAGGTATCCATTTCACTCCAATCAATCCTAAGTGTTAGGGATAATTTAAAATCTGAATCTTGCATGCGTTACAACTTAGATTGAATCTCTTCTGCCAAAGTCTTAAACTCCTCATTAGACATAGCAACTTTATGCTGAAAAGTCATCTCCTTCATATCATTTAAAGGAATTAAATGTACATGTACATGAGGAACTTCAAGCCCCACAACAGCAATACCAACACGCTTACAAGAAACTGTTTTCTCAATGGCTTTAGCGACTTTTCGAGAAAAACGCATTAATTCGATATACGTATCTTCATCTAAATCAAAAATTTTATCCTCTTCCTTTTTAGGAATACAAAGCGTGTGTCCTTTTGCGTTGGGATTAATATCTAAAAAAGCAAAGAAATTTTCATCTTCGGCAACTTTATGAGAGGGAATCTCACCGGAAATAATTTTAGTGAATAGGGTAGGCATTTATTAAATTTTAGTCGGTTTATGAACTGGGAATATAGCTTATTTATTTGTAAGAAAAAACCCTTTTCTAGAACTAGAAAAGGGTTTTAACATAACTAGAAAATAATTTCTGTTATTCTCTGGTAATTTCTACAACATCAAATTTCATAATACCATTAGGAACTTGAATTTCTGCAACTTCTCCAACACTTTTTCCTAAAAGACCTTTTCCAATTGGAGAGTCTACTGATATTTTTCCTGTTTTAAGATCTGCCTCACTCTGCGCTACCAGTTTATAAGTCATTTCTGCTCCATTTGTTTGATTTTTGATCTTTACCGTAGAATGAATCAATGCCTTGGAAGTGTCTAATTGAGATTCATCGATTAAACGCGCACTTGATAATGTTTCTTCTAATTTGGAAATTCTCATCTCTAATAATCCCTGCGCTTCTTTGGCCGCATCATATTCGGCATTTTCACTTAAATCTCCTTTATCCCTTGCTTCAGCAATTGCTTGAGATGCCTTTGGGCGTTCTATATCTTTAAGATTACTTAATTCGTCTCTTAATTTTTTTAGCCCCTCTGCAGTATAATAAGATACTTTGCTCATAACTTCATCGTTTATATAAATACAAAAAATCCCATAGGGATGGGATTTGTTATTCAAAGATAACAAAAATTTTACGGAAGATTACAAATTTACGTAATTTGCCAAAAACATAAAAAACGTTATGAAAAAGATCATATTCATATTGGGGATTTTTTTAATATTTTCATGTGGTAGCGATGATGCTAATCAAGATAACCCCTTTTTACCTGATGTATCTTTTAGCTTTCAACTCAATCTTAATTTACCCCAATATGTTAACTTAAGAGTTCCCGGGGGTATTTTTGTTGATCGTACTTCGGGTAGAGGAATAAAAGGTGTAATTGTTTATCGATTAAATACAGATCAGTTCTTTGCTTATGAGTTAAGTGATCCTAACCAGAATCCTACTCTTGCTTGTTCTACTCTTACTGTTCAAGGAACAAGAGCATCTTCTGATTGTGGAACCGAAAACATTTACGAAATTGCTTCATTTGGACAGCTAATCAAAGGAGAAGGTAGTTACCCTCTTTTCCCATATAGAGTTACGTTTGATGGAGAATCGGTTTTTGTTTCTAATTAGAAACAAAAACCCTATTTCCAATTATGTGCCCAGTCTTTCCAGACTACCTCTAAACCTTTGTTCTTTAACATATCCACCACTTCTTCAGTTGGTCGTTCATCAGAAATCTGGAACTGTTCAAGAGATTGTTGTTCTACAACATATCCTCCTGGGTTAGTTTTAGATTCGGCGCTAATGGATGTAATACCCATATTGACAATATTCTCTCTAAAAATTTCACTTTCTCTAGTAGAAATCGATAGTTCTACATCTTCATCTAACAATCTGTAAGCACAAATTAACTGCACCAAATCAGAATCCGTCATAGCAACTTTTGGCTCCAACCCCCCGCTATGTGGTCGTAATCTCGGAAATGATATTGAATATTTTGTTTTCCAATAGGTCTTTTGTAAATACTGTAAATGCAAAGCAGTAAAAAAACTATCTACTCTCCAATCCTCTAAACCAAAAAGTGCTCCTAATCCTATTTTATGAATCCCTGCACGCCCAAGACGATCTGGAGTATCTAATCGATAGTCAAAATTGGATTTTTTCCCTTTGGGGTGATGTCTCTTGTATTCTCCCTTATGATAAGTCTCTTGATATACAAGTACGCCATATAGTCCACTTTCTTTTAACATTTGATAATCTGATTGATCCAATGGCTGAACTTCTATGGTTATATTGGCAAATTTAGTTTCTATAAGCTGTATTGCATTATTAATATAATCTACACCAACTGTTTTATTAGCCTCTCCGGTAACCAGAAGGATATGATTATAGCCTTTAGATTTTAAATAATCAACCTCTCGCAAAATCTCTTGATCAGTCAATGTTCTTCTTGGAATTTTATTGGTCATACTAAATCCACAATAGGTACATATATTCTGACATTCATTACTTAAATACATAGGTGCGTACATTTGGATTGTGTTTCCAAAACGTTTTTTGGTAATGCTACTGCTTATTTGTGCCATTTGTTCTAAAAATGGTTTTGCAGCTGGAGATAGTAATGCTTTAAAATCTTCGAGATCTCTTTTTGATTTACTCAGAGCATGAATTACATCGATTTCTGTTTTAGAAAGAATGCTGAAAAGTATTTCGTTCCAATCGTATTGTTCAAATATGTGTTTGAAACTATTCATTTAAAAAACTTGTTAACGGGCTACTCGCCTGTGCATATTGTTTTATTGGGGCTAGTCTAGCATTATAGGCCAACCTTCCTGCCTCTACGGCTATTTTAAACGCCTTAGCCATAATAATAGGATTTTGAGATACTGCAATTGCAGTATTTACCAATACAGCATCAGCACCAATCTCCATGGCATGAGCTGCGTGCGATGGGGCTCCAATACCAGCATCTACAATAACAGGAACATTACTTTGATCTATTATAATTTCTAAAAATTCTAACGTTTTTAGCCCCTTATTGCTCCCAATAGGTGCTCCTAATGGCATTACACATTGTGCCCCCACTTCTTCTAATCGTTTGCATAAAACAGGATCTGCATGAATATATGGCATCACAACAAATCCAAGCTTCACTAACTCTTCTGTAGCCTTTAATGTTTCTATCGGATCTGGCAATAAATACTTAGGATCGGGATGAATCTCTAGCTTTATCCAGTTAGTTTCTAATGCCTCTCGGGCTAATTGTGCTGCAAAAATTGCTTCACTAGCATCCCTAACTCCAGAAGTATTTGGTAATAAGTTGATTTGAGGATGATCTAAATCACTCAATATATCATCATTTTCATTAGTAACATCAACACGTTTTAAGGCCACCGTGACTAATTCACTCCCCGAAGTTAGTAATGCGTCACTCATCAAACGAGAGGAACTAAATTTTCCGGTTCCTGTAAATAATCTTGAGGAAAATTCTTTATCTGCAATTTTAAGTGTATCCATTTCTTAAACAATTAGTGTTTTTATATTCTGAATAGTTTCTTTCAAAGCGTCTTCACCGGTCAACATTGCAGAAACTGCAATTCCCGATAACCCAACCTTAATAAGTTCTACAATATCTGATTCTACAATCCCGCCTATAGCCACGATGGGTATTTCTGAGTTTTGAATTTCTTCTTCAGATAGTATGTTACGATATCCTTCTAAACCAAGTATCGGGCTTAATTTCCTTTTGGTTTCTGTATACTTAAAGGGGCCAAGACCTATATAATCTACCTCACCTTCAATATGTTGAATACAATCTTCTAAGGTATTTGCAGTACCACCAATAATAAAGTTATCTCCCAAAATTTTTCTTGCTTCTTTAGGATTCATATCACCTAACCCCAAATGCACTCCATCTGCCATAGCAACTTTGGCTACGCCAACATTATCATTGATTATCATAATTGCTCCATATTGATCGCAAATATTTCTACACTGTATAGCGGTATTCAAATAGGTCGCCATATCCGTGTTTTTAAGCCGCAGTTGTACCCAACCACACCCCGCTTTACAAACATTTTTTATATGTTGAAGGTGTTCATCTGGTGTTTTTCCTTGCGATATATATTGAAGCATAGTTATTAGTTTTAAGAAGTTATGGAGTTAAGAATTGCTTTACAATACCCATTCAATAATTTACTTACTTCGATTAATAAATCCATTTCTTTAGAGGTATCGTCTTTGTAATTTAAATCCTTAGTAAGGATTAAATAGTACCTACATTCTTCTAACGAGCCCTGAGCTATGTTAAGAAATCTCAATTTGTCTTTAGGGCTTTTCTTTTTATACCCTTCGGCAATATTCGCAGGAATTGAAACTGAAGCTCTTCTAAACTGATTTGTTAATCCGTATATTTCGGATTTAGGAAAACCTTTTGTCAATTCATAGGTTTTTAGAACAAATTGATGTGCTCTTTGCCAAACAATTAGATCTTCAAACGATATCGACTTATTCATGCTATTATATTTTAAAACTTTTAACTTCTTTCTTCTTAACTCCTTACTCTCATATTTTATGATACCCTAATAACCCAGAATTTGAACATAATACTTTTTCTGTATATCGTTTTCCCCTAAAACAAGCCTTTAGCAGGGGAAAGCCCAATGCCAGATATCCTATTATTGCCGAGGAAAGCACACAACCACTTCCATGTTTTTCTGAATTATTTTGCCCTTTTGGATTAAGCACGAAATACTTCCCATTTTTAGTAAATAATTCATCTTTTCCAATAGCTTCTTTTCTATGTCCTCCTTTTAGAAATAAATTGGTTTTACTGCTAGTATATTTAATCGTTTCTTCGACAGTTTTATATGTATACAGTTTTTCTATTTCTTGATAATTTGGAGTTAACAAATAGATTTTATCTAACATTTTATCAAATTCACTCTCTAATCTTGAATGATGGGTCGAGTCCTTTAGATCATACCCTGAGGTAGATTTCAGTATTGGATCTAAAACAATTTTTATACTATCATTTTTCTCTAACAAAAAATCAATAATCTCATTTAGCATTTTCCAGTTTTGAACGATTCCAATTTTTACATATTCTATATCGAAGCGATCAAATAGTATTTCTATTTGATTTTTAATCACTTCTATATCTACCCAATGACATTTTGTAAATTCTATATCATTTTGAATAGTGTTTGCAGTACAAACTGCTAGCCCATAACATTTCAAAGCCTCGAATGTCTTGATGTCCGTAGTTAATCCTGCACCGCTTGATGGATCAAATCCTGCAATGGTTAATACGTATGGTCGAGAATACATCTTAGGTTTTAGGTTTTACGACTTGATGATATGTTTCTCTTATTTTCAGAAAACTATCTAAAGCATCAACTGTATTCCATATTCCTCCTAGCACACCAACTCCTTTAAACCCAAGATCGAATGTAGCTTGTAATTTATCTTCATTGATTCCTCCCATTCCGATCACCACTTCATTTAAATCTGTAACATCAAAACCTTTTCCTTCATAACCAACTTTAGAAATTGAACCAAAAACAGGACTTAGTAAAACATATTCAAAATCAACCGGGCAATTTTCAATATCCTCTTTAGAATGAAAAGAGCTACTTACTTTAAATTTCTTCGAATTATAATTTTCTACATATCCCTCTAATTTTTCTCCTAAATCCAATCTGGGTTGTTCCTGTATATGAATCCCTCTAAGGTCAAACTCTTTGCAAAGTTCATGAAACTGATGCAGCATAATACGATTGTAATATGCTGCATCAATTTGACTAAGTAATGTTCTGTAACCCGCTATATCCAATGTTGGTTTTCTAAAATGCAATACCTCTAATCCATTTTGGAAAAGGGCATTAATTTCATGGGCTTCGTTTTCTAATTCTCGTTCTGAGGTTAGTATAATCAGCATATTTTCAGTTTAATGATTCATCTATATGTTATAAATATACTTCACTTCCTTTTTCTTTGAATTCTTCTGCTTTTTCCTGCATTCCTTCTTGAAGTGCCTTTTGATCGTCTATTTCTTTTTTAGCAGCATATTCTCGAACTTCTTGAGAGATCTTCATAGAGCAAAATTTTGGGCCACACATACTACAAAAATGAGCGATTTTTGCGCCTTCTGCGGGTAATGTTTCATCGTGATATTCTCTAGCTCTCTCGGGATCTAGAGATAGATTAAACTGATCTTTCCAACGAAACTCAAAACGTGCTTTACTTAATGCATCATCTCTATGTTGTGCTCCCGGATGTCCTTTTGCAAGGTCTGCTGCATGTGCCGCCAACTTATAAGTAATTACTCCTATTCGCACATCTTCTTTATTTGGTAATCCAAGATGCTCTTTTGGAGTTACATAACACAACATTGCAGTCCCATACCAACCAATCATTGCCGCTCCAATCCCCGAAGTAATATGATCGTAACCAGGTGCTATATCTGTTGTTAATGGGCCTAACGTATAGAAAGGAGCTTCTCCGCAAGCTTCTAATTGCTTATCCATATTTGCTTTGATCATATGCATTGGCACATGACCGGGACCTTCAATAAAGGTCTGCACATCGTGTTTCCAGGCAATTTTTGTAAGTTCTCCTAATGTTTCTAACTCTGCAAACTGTGCTTCATCATTAGCGTCTGCAATACAGCCAGGCCGTAGACCATCTCCAAGAGAAAAAGCCACATCATACGCCTTCATAATCTCACAGATTTCTTCAAAATGTGTGTATAAAAAGCTTTCTTTATGATGAGCAAGGCACCATTTTGCCATAATCGATCCTCCTCTAGAAACAATCCCGGTAATACGTTTTGCTGTCATTGGCACATACGCCAAACGTACACCAGCATGAATTGTAAAGTAATCCACTCCTTGTTCTGCTTGCTCTATTAATGTATCCCTAAAAATCTCCCAGGTTAAATCTTCGGCTTTACCATTTACTTTTTCTAATGCCTGATAGATGGGTACAGTGCCAATAGGAACGGGAGAATTGCGAATGATCCACTCACGAGTTTCATGAATATTCTGTCCTGTAGAAAGGTCCATAATATTATCAGCACCCCAACGACATGCCCACACTGCTTTTTCTACTTCTTCCTCGATACATGAAGTGGTTGCAGAATTACCAATATTGGCATTGATCTTAACCAAGAAGTTTCTTCCCAAAATCATGGGTTCACTTTCTGGATGATTAATGTTTGAAGGGATTACGGCTCTTCCTCTTGCCACTTCTTCTCTTACAAACTCTGATGTAATCACATCTGGAATACTAGCTCCAAAGTCTTGACCAGGATGTTGTTTAGAAAGTTGTTTTACCTCTTGTAATTTTTGATTTTCCCGAATAGCTACATACTCCATTTCTGGAGTGATAATTCCTTGTTTGGCATAATACATCTGGGAAACATTCTTTCCTATTTTGGCTCGTTTTGGTTTACGTAAATGGTTAAAACGAAGATGATCCAGGCTAGCGTCATTCAATCTTTGATTGCAATATTCTGAAGAAAAACTATCCAATTCTTCTACATCTCCTCTATCCAAAACCCACTGTTCTCTTATTGGTTCTAGCCCATCATGTATATTGATCTTTTTTGAAGGATCTGTGTATGGACCACTAGTATCATATACTGTTACTGGCTGATTAGGTGTTTTTTTACCTGTAAAGCTATCTGTTGTATCATCTAATGAGATCTCTCTCATAGCCACATTGATTTGTGGATGAATAATTCCTGAAACGTAGACTTTTTTTGAATTTGGAAATGGTTTGGTTGAAATTAGATTTCCTTGTGGTGCAGTATCTTTTTTCTTCATGAGTATTATGTTTGAGTTTTAAGGGATTTGTCTTATTAATCTTTTTTGTGTCTCCTCTCCTTGGGGAGAGGATTAAGGTGAGGGGATTTCAATTTAACACCCTCATCCTAACCTTCTCCCTGAATGGAGAAGGAACTCATAATTGTTTATAACCAACTAAATTTTTATTACAATTAACCGCCTTGTGTAGCTTGAATAATAGTTAGTTGATCATTATTATTCAATATTGTATCATTCCATTTTTCTTTGGAAACAATTTCATTATTAACGGCAACGGCAATTCCGTTGGATGCAATATTTAATTGCTGCAACAGTTTTTCTACGGTACTATTTTCTGAAATAGTTTGTGTGCGATTGTTTACGTTTATGGTCATATTATTCATGTTAAATCCATAAACTTTAGGTAGTATTTACCTATTTGAAGAAGAAAAACCACATATAGCGTATGCGATATTAACTTTTCCCTTCGTCGGTCTTAACCGTATCAGGTTCAAAGGGTATTTCTCAGAATTCGTTATAGCGAATACACCCCTAAAGTTCATGTTATAAAAATACTATTAAAAAAAGAGGTTACCCATATGTTTAACCTCTTTTTTACTTAAAATTTAAGTGTTGCTCCCAGCAAGAAATTAATTCCTGCTTGCGGATAAAACCCTGCACCTTCTTCCGTGGTAACTGTTCCAGGATTAGAAAAATCATCATCGAATGTAAAGAAGTACCCGTTAGACACATATTCTACATCAAAAACGTTATTTATTAAACCTGTAAGTACAATAGATTTAAATACCGGAATATCTTTAATTTCGTATACGATATTAAGATCATTTGTAAAGAAGCTATCTAATTTAGAAGTTTTGCTATCAATATTACCCATATATTGTTCTCCAACAAATTTAGAAAGGAACCCTAATTGGAGGCTTTTGATCGGCTGGTAAATAAACATATTACCAGCGACAATATTTGGAGAATATGAGATGTTTGTATCTCCTAAATTTACCAAACCGCCATCTCTTGAGGTTACAAAATCTTGATTCTTATTTGTACTGATAGCTACATTGGGTTTGATTATAAATTTATCTGAAAGTGTAATATCTGCATCAATTTCGATACCTAAACGGTAGCTTTCTCCACTTGTTGCTCTTATTGGCGCCCCTACATCATCTAAAGCTCCGGTTAACACCAATTGATCTTTATACCACATATAATATATATTAGTATTCACTATGGTTTTATTCGTATTAAATCTCCAGCCTAATTCTATATCATTTAGTCTTTCTGCACTATTGATACCGTTTTCAAAATCACTTCTTCTTGGTTCTCTATTGGCTCTTGCATAAGAAAGATACAATTGATTAGAAGTATTTACTTGATAAGTTGTTCCTAATTTAGGGTTAAAGAAATCATAGTTTTCATCAACTTCAAGAGGTAGACGGTCTGAAGTATCTCCTGTAGTTTCATATCCTACAAATCGTCCTTGCAGGTCTATAAAGGCGCTCCATTTATCATTAACTCTATAGGTCGTCTTACCGAAAACGGTAAATTCATTCTTTTTACCATTTCCGAAATAATAATTATCTCTGATCTCAGAACCTCCTGCATTTTGGGCCCAAATCACCTCGCCAAAATGATCTCCATCATAATAGCTATAGAAAGCACCAAAATCTACATCAAGATTTGTGTTTTTATAATTTGCAGAGGCATTGATTACATAAAAGTCATTATCTAACCATCTACGACGAACTAAATCCGTAGTATTAATGGTTTCTCCACCTATTTGAATTGGTGTAAAGTCATAATCTGCAAAATCTTCATCTTCTTTGTATTGTTCAAAGAAACCTCTTCCGTAGGTATAATTTAAACCTAGATTAGTAGACCAGTTGTTATTATATTTTTGATTCCAATGTAATTGATAATGATCCTGCTTATAGTTGTCTACTTCATTATCATAAAATCTCGTATTTCCATCGGCATCTGTATATTGGCCAGCAGGATTAAATGTTCGATCAGTATCTAATGTTGCTTGATCGATACCAAACCAAGATTGGTATGTGATTTCATGTCCTCCAAAAGTAACTGCTTTTATTAAGGTGTTTTCGTCAACATAAGACCCTTGTAAAAAGTATGATTTCAGATCAGACGATCCACGATCAATATAACCATCTGATGCAATAGCCGATAAACGACCGGCAATTTCGATATTATCATTAATTAATCCTGTACTAAATTTTACATTATGCCTTCTGGTTCCAAAAGAACCAAATGAATTTGAGATTTCTGCATTGGCAGTTTCAGAAACAGCATCTGTTAAAAGATTTAAACTTGCTCCAAATGCTCCTGAACCATTAGTTGATGTTCCCACTCCTCTTTGTAATTGAAGATTCTCTATAGAAGAAGCAAAATCAGGTAAGTTTACCCAAAAAGTGCCTTGACTTTCTGCATCATTAAATGGTATTCCGTTTAAGGTTACGTTTACTCTAGAAGCATCACTACCTCTTACCCTAATATACGTATATCCTATTCCTGTTCCGGCATCGGTGGTAGTTACTACACCTGGCAAATAGTTTAGTAAAATCGGGATATCCTGACCCAGGTTACGCTCAGCCAGTTCTTCTTTTGATAGATTAGAGTGTGTAATTGGTGAATCTGCATCAACTCGAACAGACTTTACTAATACCTCATCAAGCTTTTCTAGTCCGTTGGCTATTGAATCTTTCTGTTTTTCTTGTGCAAATACATTTATGCTAAACAAGACAAACGTAAGATAAAACAATACTTTTTTCATTCGTAAATGATTTATTACGAATAAAAGGGGTAATTACTCTGTTTATTAAAATTAATTTGATTTAGACCTGCACTGATTTAACACTGCATTTCTTTATTTTTTCCCTTCACTAAAAACATCAGAGATATTATCAGTTTTGGCCGTCCCTTGGCAGCATTACCTGCCCAGGTTCATCGGGTATGATCTCAGCTTCATCTTAAAAAAATTCTTTTTAAGGTTTCTGCACCCCTTTGAGATTTCGGGGCAAAAGTAACATGTTTTATTGATTTATTGTAACTTTATTTAGTGTAATACTAAATCAAACAATCCTTTTCGTTTTTTTTAGTTATAGAATATAGGCAAACAAGAAAATGAAGAATACAAAAAGATCGGTTACTTTTAAGATCATTGCAGGATATCTGGTTGCAGGTTTACTTGCGGTAACTGCTTTTTGGGTGATCTACCAACAATTAAATAATTACACCCAAATAACCGAAATTAAAAACGAAAACAACGAAAAACTTTTTTTAGTAGGTAAAGCGATTACGGGTTTATATGAAGCTGAAAGTTTAACC
The DNA here is from genome assembly GCA_947500545.1 of uncultured Aquimarina sp. Classification (GTDB taxonomy): domain Bacteria; phylum Bacteroidota; class Bacteroidia; order Flavobacteriales; family Flavobacteriaceae; genus Aquimarina. The sequence continues at coordinate 489,272 of CANMSO010000004.1, forward strand.
AGAAATATTGTTCAAACTTCTGATGTTATTAAGTTTAAAACATATAAAGCAAAAATAGATACTATACTCATTACGATTAATAAGGTTTCTGAAATATCTGATGATACATTACAAACCAAAAAAATTGATAGTATAAAATATCTAATCGATAGTAAAAACAAAAACCTTGAAGAGCTCATTGAAATCTATCGCCAGCGTAAAAAAAAGGGAATCTATGCAGCAGCAATAGATGAATTGAAAAAGGAAAATGAATCCTTTGGAGAGTCTAATTATAATAATCGATTTAGGAAACTATCTCCAGAATTCAGAGAAAAGGTAATCAATATTCTAAGCCTATCTAGTGAAGATAATGCCCAACGACTTACCAACCAAACCCTAGATTCTCTTGCTACAACAATAAAACAGGTACTTGAGGATCTTGAGGAAAAAGACAGAAGATATAAAAGAGAAATATCAAATAAAGAAAACACTTTATTAAAGAATGATCAAATCATCTCGAAACAGTTGAGAGATCTTCTTTCTGCTATAGATTTAAACGAAAGAAATCAATATTATAAGAGGCTAGAAGCTTCTAATCAAGTGCTTAATAAAACATCCAATATTATTGTGGTGATCGCGGCCATTAGCCTTCTTATTGCTATTATATTTCTTTATTTAATTACTAAAGATGTATCCAAAAGTCAGAAATATCGTAATGAACTTGAAGCAGAAAAAACTTATACAGAATCCCTTTTGAATACGCGTGAATCATTAATCAATACGGTAACTCATGATTTACGTTCTCCATTAAATACGGTAATAGGATACTCAGATTTATTAGAAAGAACAGGGCTAAGCAATAAGCAAAAACATTATCTGGGCCACTTGAAAAAATCGTCTGATTATATTCTTCACTTAGTAAATGACCTTCTTGATTTATCTAAACTCGAAGCGGGCAGAATGATTATTGAGGAGCTTCCTTTTTCTCCAAAAGAGTTAATTGAAAATACTGTTTCTAGTGTAATTCCTGTAAACGATAAGAAAAATTTGAATATTAGGATGATCACAGATGATCAATTAAAAAAGCAGTATTTGGGAGATCCTTTTAGGCTTAAACAAGTATTAACCAATTTAGTAAATAACGCCTATAAATTCACAGATGAAGGTTCGATAACAATTGCCAGTGAAATCATAGAAAATGGCTTGGCAGAGAAGCAACTAGCAATATCTGTAAAGGATACCGGGATCGGAATCACAAAAGAGCAGCAACATCATATTTTTGAAGAATTTTCTCAAGGAGACGAGGATACCGAAAAAAGATACGGAGGTTTTGGATTAGGATTGGCTATTACCAAAAAAATAATCAAGTTACTCAATGGTAAAATTACTCTAGACAGTGAACTTGATAAAGGAAGTGAATTTACGCTATACATTCCTATTAAACTATCAAGTTCTTTGGCTCCAGAGGAAGAAACAGAAATTTCAGAAATACAGAACTTTTCTAACAAAAAAATCTTGATAGTAGATGATGATCCTAGTCAATTGTCATTAACAAGTGAAGTTGCCTCTTTGGCGGGATTATCATATGACATTTGCGAAAATGGTATCGAAGCTATTTCATTTTTACATAAGACCACATATGATCTAGTACTGACCGATATCCAAATGCCAAAAATGGATGGTTTTGGGCTTCTAAAAGAAATTAAAAACAATAAAAATCTTGCTAATTTACCAGTGATTGCCCTATCTGGCAGAACAGATACCTCATTTTCTGAATATCAGAAGGCAGGATTTTCTGGAAGTTTAAGAAAACCTTATGCTCCAAAAGCATTAATAGATCTTATTGCTGAAATTTTAAGGGTTGATTTGGTTGATTACGAAGAGGTCGTAATTGATGATCGTTCTACTGAGGAGTACTCGTTGAAAGATTTAATGTTATTTGCACATGGGGATTCTGATTCTCTATATGCAATACTGGATACATTTTATGAAAGTACTGTAGATAATATAAAAGAATTAAAAGTAAGAATATCACAAAAAGATACAGATTATATTAAAAAGATTGCCCATAAAATGCTACCTATGTTTAAGCAAATAATGGCAAAAGATGTCGTTCCAATCCTTGAAAAAATGGAGCATCCGGATCAATATAATCTTGACAAAAATTCAATACTAAATTTAACAAGTGAGGCAATTGAAAAAATAGAAGTTTTAATAGGAAAACTAAAAGTAGAAAACTAAAGGCTAATGTCGTACTGTTTTAGTTTATTATATAGTGTTTTACGATCTATAGAAAGCATCCTTGCCGCCTTCGCTTTGTTTCCATTTGCCTTTTCCAATGCATCCAGGATTAGTTCTTGCTCATTTTGATTTTTGAACAATCCATAGGTTTGTTTTGTATTGTGAGATGCGTATGCAACATCATTAGGCAAAATATCCAACGTAATCATATCACTTTGAGATAAAAGAACAGAACGTTTTACTATATTTTTTAGCTCTCTAAGATTTCCTGGCCAATCATATTTTTTGAATGCTTCAAGAACTTCATCTGCGAAGCCCACTACATGCTTATCAAGTTCCATATTTGATTCCTCAAGAAAATGATTTGCAAATAGCATTAAGTCTTCAATTCTATCTCTTAAAGGAGGAACTTTTATAGTAAATTCATTCAACCTATGGTACAGGTCTTCTCTAAATTCTCCTTCTTTTACTGCGTTGGTAAGGTCTTCATTTGTTGCTGCAATCACTCTAATATCAACTTCAATCTCTTTATTACTACCAACGGGTTTAATTTTTCTTTCTTGAAGGGCTCTTAGTAGTTGGACCTGTAATTCATAACTTAGGTTGCCTATCTCATCCAGAAATAGTGTTCCACCATTTGCCGCTTCAAAATGTCCTACTTTATCATTTACGGCACCGGTAAAAGATCCTTTAATATGCCCAAAAAATTCACTTGAAGCGATTTCTTTTGGTATAGCTCCGCAATCTACGGGTATAAATGGTTTTTCAGATCTTTTACTTGATTTATGGATACTACTTGCAACATATTCTTTACCTGTTCCACTATCTCCAACTATAAGTACAGACATACGGGTTGGCGCTACTAAAGCAACATATTCATTTAGTTTTTTGGATGCGTCACTAACACCTCTGACAAATGAATCAGTACTGTTTTTTGTGATTTTAGGAATTACAGGTACTCTCTTCCCGTTATTAGTAGAATTCGAGGCACCTACATTAAGCGCTTTCTCAATGGTTTTTAGAATAGTATCTGGGTTAAATGGTTTAGATATATAATCAAATGCTCCTAGTTTAATAGCATTAACCGCCATATTAATCTCAGCATAGCCAGTCATAATAATAACCTGAGTATTTTTATTATCCTTAAGGATTTCGTCTAGCAGCGTTATACCATCTCTATCTGGTAATCTAACATCTGCAAGCACAACATCAAAAACATTTTGCTTAATTTTTGGAATAGCCTCATTACCGGAATATGCAGTAGTTACCTCGTAGTCCTTTTTTTGCAGAAAGGTCTTGAGCATAGTACAAAAAGCCACATCATCTTCAACAATAAGTATCTTGGACATATCCTATGATTTATTAAGAAAAACTATTTTATAAAATTACAATTTAAAACACTTAGTTTAAATAAAAACATAAAAAAAGAGACTCTTGGGAGTGAGTCTCTTTTTTAGCACTAAACAACTTTATATCGTCCTTGGTTGCAAAACGATATCCTTTTTCTACCCCTAGATTTAAGATTTATTGTCGTTTGGCTTTATAAATTCGCCATTAGCGCTAGCAAATACAATTTTTGTATTATCGTTATTTTGTAAAACTATTTTATATGTGTTATCCTTTGACATATAAGACTTTACAATTATAAATTTTTGAGAACCTCTAGCTATTCTTTCTTGAATAGATAATGGTAATTCTACTTTATTGATTTCAGTATACTCTTGCTGCTCATACTCATAATCCATGAACTCAAATCCATCTCCATCATTTAGAGCTAATTCATCCTGAGCAATAGCACCCTGTGCCGAAAAGATACTTACTACAATTGCTACTATCATTGGTAACTTTTTCATTGGGTTACTAGTAAAATTATTTCTACACTATTACAATAGTAATAACTGTTCCAAACAACAAAGTCATCAAAAAACACTTTTAACTATTTGATTATTAGGTGTTTAATATTTTGACATTATCCAAGAAGAACTACCAAAAAGCGTGGAATCCCCACAAAAGTGTAGAAAAATTACACGCTTTTAAGAGTGGGGTTAATTTACAGGAGTGGTTTTTTACGATTAATCTTCTTTGTCGCCTGTTTTTGCTTACCATCTAAACGTTTTTTGACAGAATTTTTAGAAGGCTTTGTGGCAATTCTCTTTTTAGGAATGTGAAGATTAGTTTTTAGGGTATCCAAAAGCCTTTTTATTGCTAACTCTTTATTTCTATGTTGGCTTCTGCTTTCGCCACATTGAATCAATAAAATACCAGATTTTGAAAGTCGTGAAGACAATTTTTGAATTAAAAGTAATTTTTCATCATCTGTAAGTCCAAGTGAAGCCATAATATCAAAACTGAGCTCAACTTTTGATGATACTTTATTTACATGTTGCCCACCCGCTCCCGAGCTTCTGATGGCCTTAAATTTTAATTCACTTATAATTACCGAAGTATTCACGAAAAAAGTTTTACTTGATGTGCAGATTTTAGCAAATCATTTACAGTTTTAACGGGGTTAAAAGTGGTAAGTGGTACTTCAACAAATACACTAATCCAATTTGCCATTGCACCATTCCATAATCCGGGAAGTTCTAATGCCTTTAAAACCTTACCATTCATACTTTTCTTAGTAATAAAACCTGCATCTGGGTCAACAAAATCAAGTAAATTGAATTTTTTTCCATTATAGTCACGTACTCCACAAACCAAATCCACAGGGTTAAAGTGAGTAGCACTACCAAGAATATCTTGTTGTCTTCGATCTCTTCTATTAATTTGTGGTGTTTCTATAATCTGTAAGATTAATCTTCCGTTCTCACGTTTAATCCAGAAAGGTCCTCCTCCTGGTTCGCCTTCATTAATTACCATTCCACATACTCGAATAGGCCTATTTAATGATTCTTTTAAAAACTGTAATTTATATTTATCAGAAAATTTGTCAAAATCCAAAGGTAATCTAACATTAAGTTGTTGAACCAGGAATTTTTTAATGTCTTTCAATTCTGCTTCTGTTGGATTTTTTTGATCTATAGCATTCAAAATCCTAAATACTTCATCCTGAATCTCTATTAATTTGCCTGCTAATATTTTTTTATATCCTGAAACCTCATCTTGATATTTGCGAACCACCACATTATCAATATTCTTGATGTAAACAATATCTGCATCCAAATCATTTAAGTTTTCAATCAAAGCTCCGTGACCTCCTGGTCTAAATAATAATGACCCATCTTCTTTTCTAAAAGGTTCATTCTCTTCAGTTACAGCAATCGTATCTGTTTCTGGTTTCTGAAAAGAATACGTAATACTAAAATTAGTATTGGTTTTCTCTTCTACTTTTTTCTTAATTCTCTCAAATTCATCTTTAAATGCTTCTAGATGATCCTTGGAGATGGTGAAATGCAACTTAGAGTCGCCTTTATTGTTTTTATTGTATCCGGCAGCCTCATATAGGTGTTCTTCAAAGGATGTTGCTATGCTATTAGCATATTTATGAAAAGGCAGCAAACCTTTAGGAAAATCTCCATAGTTCAGTCCTTTTTCTTTTAGCATCATTTCAACAAAGATATAAAGCTGTCTTCCTTCAGATAAAGATTCAAATTTTGGATATGCAGTTTTTACTTTTTCCATTACCGTTTCATAAAACGGAAACTTTTCTAACCCGATTAGAAAAAGACGAATAGCATTTGCTTTTTCGTGGTTGGTATATGAATTCAAACTCTCTTTTTCACAATCATAATTATCCAAAAATCTAAATAAATCCTTGAACATACGAGTTGCTGCCCCAGATGCAGGCACAAACTTTATCGTATTCAGGTTTGAAGCTCTCGAGTCGTATAACTTGGTTAATTCGGATTGATAATGTTCTGAAAATTTTAAAATACCATTATCCAATGTAGCCGCACTTCTTAATGCAACAAAAGGAATTTCTTTTTTAAAGATTTCTATTTGTGAAAGTACTTTATCTACGGTTAATCCTTTGGACTTAATCAACCTAACATCCTTGTCTGATATGTTCACCTTTTTTCGTCTATTAATTGGTCTATAATTGTAATTGCCTTTTGCAAACGAGATGCTTGATCTCCTTTTAATATGACATACTTAAGATTATGTTTTTCTAAAGATTCTTTAAACCGAAAAAACATAACCTCTCTCTCATGGGGTTTATCCCGAAGATCATCAGAGATCCAAGGCGTGTCAATATAAGTCAAAAGATACAGATCATAAACATTTTCTGTTGAAATTTTATCGATACTTTCTGGCACCAATCCATCGTAATAAGCTTCAGAGTACACTTTTAACTCCATTAGGTTTGTATCACAAATAAGCACTTCATTAGCATTTTGGGCATACTCGTTTTCTAACTTTATTTGGCCTTCTGCAATCGGAAGAAGATCTTCATATACGCATACCTTCTTAGTCGTGTCCCACTTCTTCTGAAGATATTCTCTCATATATTCTGGAACCCACTTCGTTTTATAATGCACTGCCAGCTGCTTAGATAATGTAGTTTTACCTGTAGATTCTGGGCCAAACAACACTATTTTTATGCAGTCACTAGTTTGTTGTCTAAGCTTTTCTTCCATGCTAAATATCCAAAAATTGCCATAATAGTAAACAATACATATTGAAAACTAGTAAATGTAAATCCTTTATAAAAATATAATGGTACTGAAATAATATCTCCAATGATCCAAAAAATCCAGTTTTCAATTTTCCGTCTTGCCATCAGCCACATCCCTACAAAAAATATCGCTGTTGTTAATGTATCTACATAAGCGGTCCAGTCATTCCATTTGTCAAAAGTTATATAAACTACGTAAACAAAAATCAAGGTTGCTATAAAAATCAAAACTTCGACTATTTTCTCCATCGATGTCGTTCTTGAAATTGGAGTAACATGCGTTTCATCCACTTTTCGAGTCCACACATACCAACCATAAATACTCATTATAAAATAGTATGCGTTGATCATCATATCTCCCAACAAGGCCCATTTCAAAAGTAAATATACATAGATTGCGGTACTTATAATCCCAGTTGGATATACCCAAATCTTATTAAACCAAGCAAAGAATACACTCGCAATACCAAATAGAACAGCAATAATCTCAAGTGTTATATACAGCGTCGAATATTCTGCATATTGTCCGAAGAAAAAATCAAAAATTTGGCTCATAATCACTTCTATTGCTTTTTACCATTTTCATGTATACCAAAACATGATCCATATCACCAAAGGCATTTTTGATTTCTTGAGTCAAAAACGACATTACCTTATCATATTCTCCGTAAACTTGTGTGCTTAATGGGTTTTCCAGAATTGTAAATTCTGAAGCTCGTAATCGTTTTATAAAACGAATAATATGCTCCTCATAATCGTTTTGGAGTGGAGTTAGGGTAAGTTCGATTGATACTTGCATGAATGTCTAAGGTTTTCAGAAGTACGAAGGTAAGTAATGTGGGTAACTTAAAACATAAGTGCTAAATTAATTTATCTAATACTTAGGTCAGGATTGTAGAAATTATGAATTATAACTCAGGTGCAGGTATTGCATATACGCAAGTATAGCCTTCAAACTCTATAAAAGACAAATCATAATGACTCATTTTATCTTCGTAATAAATCGTACCATAAACAAAAGGGTAGTCTAATGTAAAAGCAGGAACATGAATATGTTCTTGAAAACTTAGTCCCGCAGTTGCATACAATTTATACAACGACTCTTTACTTCCCCAGATTACTGTTAACGCCCTAATTCTCTCTAAATCTTGCTTTTCGATATATTCATTTTCTATAACGCTAACAAATTTATGAGATATCAGCTGGATTTTCTCACGTTGCTTTTCTATGTCGATACCCACGTGATTATCACTAATTATGATCCCTGAAAACTCAAAAGAATGGGTGATCGAAATTTGTTTTCCGTCTTTAAGATGTGGTTTCCCAAATTCATCATAGAATAAGTCATGGTCGGTATACCCAGTAACTGCCAATAAATGCCGTACACTCATAAAACCTCTGCGGTGCATTTCAGATTTCATGCTATCCACTCGGCTTTGGCAATGTGATGTTAATTCTATTCCTTCACAAAGAGACTCATAGGACTCTTCGATCTTCCAAATCAACACATTAGTGGTTTCGTCTACTGTTATAGTTTTGTAAAGAGGCATTTAGATTCTTAAAGTTATTACGTACCTTTGCAAACTGAAATTCGAGGAATTGCAACCTTGTTTTTCGAAGAACGAATTTAGAACAATTTAGTGCCAAATACCAAATCGCACTTGATAAACATAAAATTAACTACTATGAGTACCAAAACAGTACCTTATGTTCCTTTCAAAGTGAAAGATATTTCATTAGCTGCCTGGGGAAGAAAAGAAATCGAATTAGCTGAAGCAGAAATGCCAGGGCTTATGTCATTACGTGAAGAATATAAAGACGAGCAACCTCTTAAAGGAGCTCGTATTGCAGGTTGTCTTCATATGACCATACAGACTGCTGTGCTGATTGAAACATTAAAAGCACTTGGAGCAGAAGTTACCTGGAGTTCTTGTAATATTTTCTCAACTCAAGATCAAGCAGCAGCAGCTATTGCTGATACAGGTATCCCAGTATATGCCTGGAAGGGAATGAACGAAGAAGAATTTGACTGGTGTATCGAGCAAACCTTATTTTTTGGAGAGGACCGCCAGCCACTCAATATGATTCTTGACGATGGTGGAGACCTAACTAATATGGTACTTGACAGATATCCAGAATTGGTTGATGGGATCAAAGGTTTATCTGAAGAGACTACTACTGGTGTGCACCGTTTATATGAGAGAATGAAAAACGGAACGTTACCTATGCCAGCTATTAATGTAAATGATTCTGTAACCAAATCTAAGTTTGATAATAAATACGGTTGTCGTGAGAGTGCAGTAGATGCTATCCGAAGAGCAACAGATACAATGCTTGCAGGAAAACAAGTAGTTGTTTGTGGATATGGTGATGTTGGTAAAGGTACTGCGGCTTCTTTTAGAGGTGCTGGATCTATTGTTACTGTAACTGAAATCGATCCTATATGTGCTTTACAAGCAGCAATGGATGGTTTTGAAGTAAAGAAACTAGAAACTGTAATCGGTAAAGCAGATGTAGTAATTACTACAACAGGAAACAAAGATATTGTACAAGGACAGCACTTTAAAGCATTAAAGGATAAAGCTATTGTATGTAATATTGGGCATTTTGACAATGAGATTGATATGGCCTGGTTAAATGGTAACTACGGAAACACCAAAGATGAGATCAAGCCGCAAGTTGATAAATATACTATTGACGGAAAAGATATCATTATTTTAGCCGAAGGGCGCTTGGTAAATCTTGGTTGTGCTACAGGACACCCTAGTTTTGTAATGAGTAACTCATTTACAAATCAAACATTAGCACAAATCGAGCTTTGGAAAAATTCTGAAAACTATAAGAACGAAGTATATATGCTACCTAAACACCTTGATGAGAAAGTTGCAAAATTGCATTTGGCACGTCTTGGTGTAGAATTAGAAACTTTAAGAGAAGATCAAGCAGAATATATTGGTGTTACGGTTGAAGGTCCATTTAAACCAGAATATTACAGGTACTAAACTTAAATTGTTAGACCATAAATAAAAAACCCTTGTCTTAAACGATAAGGGTTTTCTTTTTTTACATTTATATCATTTACTCTTCCTAAAAATATAACTCATCCAAACCGGGTCGTTTTCTTCAGAAACTATTGATTGCCTATCCACAAATTCCCAATTAGCCGCATTCATATAGTTAAGTAAATCGGAAGTATTTACCAGTTTTTCTAACTGCTTAATTGTGATTTGTTTTCCTTCTAAGGATTTTTGCTCTTCTACTTTTATGCGCTTCACTTTTCCGCTGTTATTGGCTTTTTGAATTACAATTACCTCTAGATAATCATACTTAGGAATGTCCTGCGATTTTGCATCAAAAGTGGTTAATGTCATGAAAGCACAACATAAAACACTAATAATTAAAGTTTTCATATAAATTGATTTGGTTTATGACTCTGTTGAAGTAAATTTAGACAATTAGTTTAATCAAACCGAGAAATGAAATTAATAATACAAATACTTCTAATCTTTCTGCTCTTCATTTCAAAAGGTTTTGGACAGACCAAAAAAGATATTAAAAACATAAAAGAAAAGTATTACTTGATTACAGAAATGTTAGAACAAGATAAACTTACAATGTTAGCAATGGAAAGCAAATGTAATAGACAGACCGATACTTTCTTGAAATTTTATTATAATAACAACTCCTTAGTATATATGCAGCATAGCTATGGTCAGGGACATGACAGCTATACCAATCACTATTATATTAATGATCATAAATTAATCTTTTATTTCTCTGAATATGCATCGTGGATTTGGAATTATGAGTGCGCTCCTGAAGAGCAAGGGTTTACCAATGAAATTTGGACATATGAAGAAGAAAGAATTTATTTCAACAATAAAACACCTATAAAATGTCTCTATAAAACATATACAGAAAGATCTGTCGACCAGCCTTATGATAGTGAGGTCGAACTATCAGATACTGTAAAGAATAAAGAGAAAGATTGTGATGTAGTCTTAATGGAACAAGTAATGAAGAAATACACACAACTTGTTGATATTCAAAAAAACGAGAATCAGAACATTTGTGATATAAGTTTAGATTAAACCCTTACATGTTTTTAGAAATAAAAAAACCCTCTTCAAAATTGAAGAGGGTTTTTTTATTATATAATTCTAATCTTATTCCGTTTCGGCGACTAAGCAGTTTTCGTACAGAGCCACTTTATTTTGGATAAGTGCTAAACCTTCTGCTCTTGAAACCATAGGGTCAATTTTAACTTTTTCGCCTTCTGGTAAATGCACTACATAAAAACCATTTTCAAAAGAAGATAACTTTATTACTTCACCATTTGGCTTAATGGCACTCCATGATTTTTGTGAAGGACTATACACCAAATCTAATTTTTCACCTTTTCTCTTTCCATCAATTACTTTTATCTGAAATCTATTTTTTGTAGCGGTCATTTCAAAAGTACTTCCATCTTTTTCTACTATTTGAGTTTCTCGATCATCATCATTCATTGCTAATGGGTTGGAGCCACTCCAGAATTCTATTACATTAAAAATGAGCACATCACCAATAAAAAAAAGGCCATAAACCGGTATAATATTCAATACCCAGAAAATTAAGTTATCCAAAAATTTACTATCGGTTAATCCATCGTTCCAATCTCTTAGCCCATTAAATGCAGAAAAAGACCCAAGACAACTTGAAAATAAAACTGATACCGATAATAAAGTGCAAATTGCTAGTTTTTTCATAATAATCAAATTTTAAAGTTCCCTTAAAAATAAGGGTACTTTTCAAAAAAAAATAACTCTTATGAAATAATTGTGAATCAATTTCTTGAAGTAAAAAATAAAAAAAACCCTTTTCAAAATTGAAAAGGGTTTTTAAAATTATAAAGGAACAATCTCTTTATGCTTCAAATGGAATTATTGAAACATAAGACTTATTGTCTTTCTTTTTTGTAAACTTTACCATACCATCCACTTTAGCGTGTAGTGTATGATCTTTACCAGCGTATACATTTTCGCCTGGTTTGTGGGCTGTACCTCTTTGTCTTACAATGATGTTACCAGCCACGGCAGCTTGACCACCAAATATCTTTACACCTAAGCGTTTCGATTCTGATTCTCTACCGTTTTTCGAACTACCAACTCCTTTTTTATGAGCCATTTTCTTTCGGTTTTATATTGTTAATACTTACAGGGTATATCCTGCCGTTTATATTATCCTTGTAAAGCTGCTATTAGCTCTGCTTTCTTCATAGAAGAAATACCAGAAATCCCTTTAGCTTTAGCCATATCTTTCAATTCGGCTACTGTCTTAGAACTTAAGTCCTCTGCACTAGCTTTTGGCTTAGCTTCTTTCTTTGGAGCTGCTGCTTTAGTTTCTGTTTTTGGCTCAGCTTTCTTTGGAGCTGCCGCTTTAACTTCTGCTTTTGGCTCAGCTTTTTTAGCTGCTGCCTTTGGAGCTGCTTTCTTAGCTCCAGAAGTTACAATGCTTTCAATTACTATTTCAGTAAGAGATTGACGGTGACCATTTTTAACGCGGTATCCTTTACGTCTCTTCTTCTTGAAAACAATAACTTTATCACCTTTTAGGTGTCTCGTGATTTTTGCTCCTACTTGAGCTCCATCTATAGCTGGGGCGCCTAAAGTAACTTTATCTCCATCTGCAGCAAGAAGAACTTTATCGAAAGAAACTTTGTCTCCTTCTTCTCCTGCTAAACGATGAACAAATACTTTTTGGTCTTTTGCAACCTTAAATTGCTGCCCTGCTATCTCTACAATTGCGTACATAGCGTAACGTTTAATTAATTAGTTTTTAAATAAAAGAACTACACCTATTTTTTCAATAGGCGGGTGCAAATATACTGCTAATTAATTAAATGACAAATATTTTAGGCCTCTACAGTGGATGAATTATGATTTTTTTTTGGATTCCAACTTTCCTTGAATAGTTGCATAAAAGACAATGTTAAGACAAATGTAGTGGCAAACCCCATAATTGCGGCGATAAACACTACAATACCTACGCCCACATGATAATGAGAACTCCAGTTTGCCAACATCTCTGGTAAGAAACTTGTATTGATGTTAGTAACATATATAGCGAAGAAAATTGTAAAAATAAGAGTAGCATTAAACCCTGTAAACAGGCCAGCCATAAATCCTTTTTGATAATTAAAGTCGCCTCCTTTTTCTTTCTTATAGTTTTTCATAGCGGTATACAAACCAAATGCAACAATGATACCATTACCTAAACTAAAAACAGGATTGGTTTGAACCCCAATTAAAGAAAGGATTAAAAAATATGCAATCAGTCCTGCAGCAACCAAGACACCATATTTAACAGGAATAGTAGACTTTTTCATAATTACTCTCTTTAAAATTCTTACTTAAAAGTATGAAAATTAAGAGTTCTTTAACCTTAAAAGCTTGTTAATTTATTGTTTAGCAGGCTTTTGGAAACTACCTGCTTTTATTGGTAAGATATACACCAAAAATAATAACACAAGAAGCTAATAGTTGATATAACGAGAATTTCTCACCATCCCACAGCCCCCATATCAATGCAATAATAGGCATTAAATAGGTGACAGAGCTTGCAAATACAGGTGTGCTCATTTGAACCAATTTGTTGAACATTATTTTAGCAATCCCTGTTCCAAATACCGCCAAAATAGCCATATACATAATGCTTGACTGTATAGCTTTATCCGATGCTATTTCGATGTTAAAAAAACCAGAAAAATAAAGTACAATAAATGCTGGAATAATAAGTATTACAAAATTACCATTCGCAATTGCCATTGGTGAGATATGTTGTAGATGACGTTTGATTATATTTACATTAATCCCATAACCCAATGTGGCAATAATAACTAAAAACGCGTATCCATAATTTTGATCAGGATTAATGATAGACCCTTCCCAAATCAATCCTACACTACCAACTAAACCAATAATCACACCAATAAGTTGATTTTTGTTAAAATGAATTGAGAATAATAAAATTCCTAAAACAAATGTAATTAAAGGAGTAAGGGAATTGAGTATGGATGTAATCCCGCTGTCTATTTCGGTTTCTGCAAAAGCAAACAAAAAAGCCGGAATAAAAGTTCCTACAAATGCAGAAATAGCAATCCATTTCCATTCAGTACCTTGTATGGTTTTTATGCTTTTAAAACCTATTAAAAACAAAAATATAGCTGCAAACGCAGTTCTTAAAGCTCCTAATTGCATTGGAGTTAACCCAATCAATGACTTTTTAATTAGAATAAATGAACTCCCCCAAACCAGTGATAATATGATAAGGTAAATCCATTTTGTTTTGGTATTTTGCATTTTCCCGAAGTATGTTGCAAAAATGACAAAATTATAATTCTACCAAAATAGTTTTAGAAGAAATTAACTATCGTAAACTTATTAATTAGACACTATTCTCTCCAACGTATGGTTTCCATAAGATGCTTCATATCATTACGTAAATAGTTGGCTGCAGGTAGTATTGAATCATAATTAGGCTTCACCTTAAAATATATAGAACCAACTATAAAATGCTGAGTGCTATCTGTAAGATAGAACTGAGATTGAGAGGCTGCATTACCCGTTACTTCGTAAAACATACCATACATTTTATTTTCAGGATCAACATAAGGCTCTTGTAATATTCCATCAGCCTTGATTACATGTTCCTGAGTTAGATTTTGAGCATCTCGCAGCAGAGAATCAAGGTTATTACTAACCTCATAATACGAAATATACAGAGTGGCCCTAAGCTTGTTGTATTCTAAATTATACCAGCATTTTCTATTTCTTCTGACTTTTCGAAGTTCTGCAAAATCATTTTTTTCAAAAGAATAGGCGCAAGGCAATATAACCTCTCTATACTTGGCAGCAGGATAGTCTAATCTTAACATCCCTTTTGGTTTTGGTAAGACCTCACTACCGCAAGAAAATAAGGATACTGGTAGTACAACCAGAATAAAAATTTTAAATATCTTATTTATCATTGATTGTAAGTTTCACTTGTTTTATACGTTTATTGTCTAGTGATTCTATTTTAAACAGGTAATTTTCTACGCTAATTGTTTCTCCCCGTTTAGGAAAATTACCCGATATCTCAAGCAATAGTCCTGCAATTGTTTCTGCATCACCTTTTTTATCTTCAAAAACACCATTATCTTCAAGTTTAAGAACTTTATAGAAATCTTTTAACGATGTTCTTCCTTCAAAAACATAATTGTTATCATCTAGTTTAGAAAATATTAAATCCTCGTCATCAAATTCATCGCTAATATCCCCAACAATTTCTTCTATAATATCTTCTAAAGAAATTAAGCCACTCGTACCTCCATATTCGTCAACAACAATGGCCAAATGATTCTTTTTGTCTTTAAAATCATTTAGTAAATCATCCAGTTTTTTGTTTTCTGGAACAAAATATGGGGCTCTCATCAAATTTGTCCAATCCAAGGATGTTCGATTTACATACGGCAAAAGGTCCTTTATATATAATATCCCAACAACCTTATCAATACTATCTTCATATACTGGTATTCTTGAGTACCCTTTTTCTCTAATTTCCGGAAGAATTTCTTCGTAAGAAGCGTCTCTATTGAGCGCAAAAACATCCATACGTGGCCGCATAACTTGTTTGGTATCTGTGTTCCCAAAAGACACAATCCCTTCAAGTATTTTCTTTTCTTCTACTGTGGTATCTTTATCTGATGTAAGTTCTAGCGCCTGTGATAATTGATCAACACTTAAATTGGATTTCTGTTTACCCAATCGATTATGTATCCCAACTGTAATTCTGCGCATAGGTAGACTAACAGGAGAGATCAGCCAATCTAAAATAGCCAGTGGGCGTGCCATGAATTTGGCAAATTTCACTCTATTTCGACTGGCATATATCTTAGGCAAAATTTCACCAAATAATAAAATCAAAAAGGCTGCAACGCCTACTTCAACAAGAAATCTTACATTAATCCAACCAAACCAAACATAATCAAGGTCTTTAAAATAGACTTTGCCAAGTGAATCAAACAATAGCACTATAGCAATATTTATAAAGTTATTAGCCACCAAAATAGTAGCCAATAGCTTTTTAGGATTGTCCAATAACTTCTCTACAATCCTAAGATTCTTGGATGCATTCTCTTCATCTTTGATATCTGTTGATGTTAATGAAAATAATGCCACTTCACTACCCGAGATAAGTGCCGAAAAAATCAACAAAATAACGAGAGCAACCAGGTTTATGGAATGCATAAAATCAAAAACAAATAGAAAAATAAATAACGGTTCAGGATCAGGGTCCAAATTATCTTCGTTTAGTTAAACATATTAAAATGGAAGATCATCTTCTTCCATCTCAGATGAGTCAGATGAAGTCTCCTGAATATTGGCTGCAGGAGTATTCACTTGTGGTATGTTCTGAGGTTTTGCCTCAGATGGCTGGTTCTCATTTTTAGGTGTCAGAAAAGTAAAATCTGTACATTGTATTTCTGTACTATACCTATCTTTACCTTGCTCGTCTTGCCACTTTCTAGTTTTAAGACGCCCTTCGATATAAATCTTATCTCCTTTATTAAGATACTTTTCACAAATCTCGGCAGCTTTATTACGAACAACTATATTATGCCACTCTGTAGTGGTTACTCGTTCGTTTGTACTTTTATTCACATAGGAATCATTAGTTGCAAGTGGAAACCTACCTATGCAGTTGCCGCCTTCAAAATAATGCATCTTTACTTCATCGCCAGTGTGCCCAATCAGCATTACCTTATTTAGTGTTCCAGACATTGTTTGTTTATTAATATTAGTAAATGTAATAAAAAAGCATCATACCTTAAAAAAGGTATCTATAAAATTACCTAACAGAATAGGAACCGGATAATTGTGTATCTCTTCAAAATTAACAATTTTTTGAGGTGCCTTAACACCATTGAAAGCATCAGACTTTACAATATAAAATCTGGTATATAAATGCTGGTGAGATAGCTTATGAACTACAGGTTCCTTTTTATATACCGAAACCTCATAATCAGTTTCAAGTATCATTTCCTGAAACATGGTATCAGACTCAATCGTTTCAAGATCTACTTCATTATCACTTTCTATTAAAGGAAACTCGTATAATCCCTGCCATATACCATTACCTGTTCGTTGCTGAATAATAGTTTGACTATTCTCTAAAGAAAAGATTAAATAATTAAAATATCGCTTCTTAATTTTCTGTTTTTTGAGTTTGACCGGTAGTGATTCTACCTTTCCGTTTTTTAAACTAGCACAACTATCATTAAGAGGGCATACAATACAATATGGGTTTTTGGGCTTGCACTGTAAGGCTCCAAACTCCATAATCGCTTGATTATA
This sequence comes from uncultured Aquimarina sp., assembly GCA_947500545.1. Taxonomy (GTDB): domain Bacteria; phylum Bacteroidota; class Bacteroidia; order Flavobacteriales; family Flavobacteriaceae; genus Aquimarina. The sequence continues at coordinate 506,486 of CANMSO010000004.1, forward strand.
ATTAGCCGGTTCATCGTGATCCATAAGTTCAACAGCAAGTTCTTTGAACTCCTTTACTCCTTTTGTGCTATTAATAGGAGTATCTACCCCAAAATACCTTGATAATACTCGATATACATTACCATCAACCACAGGAACAGCTTCTTTATAACATATAGAAGCAATGGCACTTGCGGTATAATCACCTACTCCTTTTAGCTGTAAAAGATCCTTATAAGTTGCAGGAAACACTCCTTTTAAATCATTTGCAACATATTTTGCGGTAGCATGCAAATTTCTTGCCCTAGAATAATACCCTAATCCTTGCCATAACTTCAACACTTCTTCATCATTGGCATTTGCAAGATCAAAAACTGTAGGGAAAGTATCAACAAATGACAAATAATATGGTAATCCTTGTGCAACTCTTGTCTGTTGTAGTATGATTTCACTCAGCCAAATGCGGTAAGGATCTGTAGTTTCCCTCCAAGGCATTGCTCTTTTGTTTTGTAAGTACCACGTTATGAGTTTTTTAGAAAATTTCATGTCAAAATTATGCGTTTTGCAAAATTAAACGAATAAAGATGATAATTTCATCTTAAGTATTGATATTTTGGAATTTAAATTCTTATATTTGCCCCCTTGAAAATTTAAAAACCCCTAAATAGGTAATATAATGACTAAAGCAGATATCGTAGCAAAAATTTCAGAAAAGCTAGGAATAGAAAAAGGAGATGTTCAAGCAACAGTTGAAACATTCATGGAAGAAGTAAAAAGTTCTTTAGAGAGCGGAGATAACGTTTATCTAAGAGGATTTGGTAGCTTTATCATCAAAACTAGAGCAGAAAAAACAGGTCGTAATATCTCTAAGAATACTACAATCAAAATTCCTGCTCACAACATACCAGCATTTAAGCCTGCGAAAGTATTTGTAGAAGGTGTAAAAACAAACGTAGAAGTTAAATAATAATAAATAAACAGTATACACTATGCCAAGTGGTAAAAAACGTAAAAGACACAAGGTAGCTACGCACAAGCGTAAAAAGAGAAGAAGAGCCAACCGCCACAAGAAAAAGTAGTTTTCTAACTACTTTTTTTGGTTAAAAAGTTATGTTCTTTGAAATCGAAGTAAGCAAGATATCAACTACCGATATACACTTGTTTATTTCAACGGAATTTTAAAAATTCCTGTGAAAAATTTGTTTAATCCATTCCGATAGTTATCGGGATAAAAATCTAATCAGAGTGAACAAAGAATTGATCATTAGATCTGGTTCCTCTACAGATTTTGCCTTATTAAAGGATGGAAAACTAATTGAATTACATAAGGAAGAAGACGACAGTAATTTTGCAGTGGGTGATATTTTTATTGCCAAAATCCGCAAGTCTGTCCCTGGTCTAAATGCCGCATTTGTTAATGTTGGTTATGAAAAAGATGCATTTTTGCATTATCACGATCTAGGTCCTCAAGTGTCTTCATTACTTAAATTCATAAAACGTGTAAGCACAGGTAAACTAAGAAATTATTCTCTAAAGGATTTTCCTGTAGAGAATGATATTGATAAACACGGTACTATTACCGATGTGTTAAAATCAAATCAATCACTACTTGTACAGATAGTGAAGGAACCCATTTCTACCAAAGGTCCTCGAATAAGCTCAGAGCTTTCGATTGCCGGTAGGTACATTGTTTTAGTTCCTTTTTCAAACCGAATATCTATTTCGCAAAAAATAGAGTCAACAGAGGAAAAAGAACGTTTAAAAAGACTTGTAAAGAGTATAAAACCAAAAGGTTTCGGAATTATAGTACGTACAGTAGCTGAAGGCAAAAAAGTAGCAGAGCTAGACAAAGATTTGCAAAACCTGATGGATCGCTGGAAAGCAATGTGTAAAAAATTACACAAAGCACATCATCCATCAAAAGTACTAGGTGAAATGAACAGAGCATCCTCTATATTAAGAGATGTGTTTAATGACAGTTTTACCTCTATTGTTGTAGATGATGAAGATCTACACCATCAAATAAAAGAGTACTTGCAAGAAATTGCACCCAAGAAGGAGTCAATTGTAAAACTTCATAATCCCAAAATACCAATTTTTGAAAAACACGGTATTGAAAGGCAAATCAAAACAAGTTTTGGTAAGACGGTATCAATGAGTAAGGGCGCTTATTTGGTTATAGAGCATACAGAAGCGATGCATGTAATTGATGTAAATAGCGGTAACCGGTCTAATAAAGCCAAAAACCAAGAAGATACTGCACTAGAAGTAAATCTAATTAGTGCAGCTGAAGTAGCCCGCCAACTACGTCTAAGAGATATGGGTGGTATTATTGTAGTCGATTTTATAGACATGAATAATGCAGATAACCGTAGAACACTCTTCAATCATTTACGTGAAGAGATGAAAGACGACAGGGCGAAGCATAAAATTTTACCGCCAAGTAAATTTGGCTTGATTCAAATTACGCGACAACGCGTACGACCAGAAATGAATATCAAAACCAGTGAGGATAATCCAAACGGAACAAATGGCGAGGTTGAGGCGCCTATAGTTTTGGTAGAAAAAATGAAGGTCGAATTAGAAAAATTAATTAAAAAAGAGCATAAAAAGATAACGCTAAGCGCGCACCCTTTTATAGCTGCTTTTTTAACAAAAGGATTTCCATCCACCCGATCAAAATGGTTTTTTGACCATAAACGATGGGTTAAGATTGTACCTAGAGACGCTTACACGTATTTAGAATATCATTTCCACGATAAAGACGGAGAAGTGATAACACTATAAATTAAAAACCCGACCTATTCATTTAGGCCGGGTTTTTTTGTTGGTATACCCTTCGACAGCAGGCTCAGGGTTTGAAAACAGGCATTCTGAAAATGGTACCCTGAGCCTGTCGAAGGGTAAATTGTATCGAAATTAGGCTTTTGAAATACTTAACGCAGCATTAATTCTGTTTCTCTAAGCTCTTAATAAAATACGAAGGATAGATCTTAGTCTTTTTATAGAATGTTTTTGAAAATGCCTCTGATGTATTAAATCCTGATTCCTGAGCGATGGCTTTTATAGTATATTTCCTGAATTTTGGATCCTCCTTTAGTTTCTGGATCGCAAAATCTATACGTAGATCATTAATGTATTGACTTATACTCTTTTGTTTATAGGTATTTATAACTACAGATAAATAACTAGAATTAGAATCAAAACTTTTAGCGAGATCCTTAGCATTGATTTTGGGCTTTAGATACCCCTGGTTATCCTCAAACCGTTGTAATTGTGCTAGTAAATGATCCAGCGTTTCCTGGGATATTGATAGCGTATCTGATTTATCTTTGGTTGTCTCTTTTCTTATAATTTTCTCCTCATCTTGTTTGGTAGCATCCAACATTTGCAAAAATCGCCTTTTGTATTGGCGTTGGGTATAGTAATAGTAGCCACCCCCTCCCAGACTAAGTACTAAAAGCAGAGAAATAATAGCTTTCTGGCTAGTACTTGTATTTTTTTCTGCCTCTAATGAGGCGATGATTTCTTCTTTTGCTTTTAATAAGTTTGGGGTGTCATATTCTAAAATCATTTTCTTATCAAGAACTTTATGATTTTGATATAAAACACTGTCAATTTTTAACAATTTTTCTATGTGCAATAATTGCTTTTGAGTATCACCTTTATCTCTATAATAACTTAATAAACTACTATTGGCATCTCTTAAATCAACATTTATTCGGCCGGAAGATTGATGCGCCGAATCAATTTTTTGATAGTAAATATGCGCTTTATCCTTTTCTCCCATTTCATTATATATTTTCCCTAAGTAAAAATATGCATCCAAAGTATAATCTTTGAGCGGATTATTAAGAAAAGCGAGCGTCTTGTTTATACTATCTAAAGCAGTTACATAGTTTTTATCATTAAAATTATTAATGCCTTCTAAAAACACAAAATGATGATCTAAATGAAAATTCTTTTTACTTGAACTAATCTTTTTTGACAATCTCTTTCCCTTTTTGATGTAAAAAGAAGATGAATCTGTCATTTTTTTCCTAGAGTACATTACGGATATATCTAAAATACCAAACATATAAGATATCGAATCTTCCATACTTTTTATATTTCCTTCAAAATATTCTAAACTTTCTTTATAGGCTTGTAAAGCTTCATCATATCTTCCTAATACATTCTTTATAGAACCAATATTATACTTTGCACTATAAACATAATAATCATTAGAATACCTTTCGGCCTCTTCCAATGAGAGAGAAAAGTACTCCAATGCCTTCTCAAAATTGGACTTTTCCATATAATATCCAGCTTTAAAGGAATAAGGTAAAGTTGGAAAAAATGGGTTACCTGAATTTTTACTTATTGCTATCGCACTATCCAAATACTTAGGTCTTAATTTATCTTCTTTTTGAAAATAGGATATATAACCATATGCCCTTGCCATATTTATTTTTCTTCCTTCATTTCTACTTTTTTCTAAATAACTATGAGAATACATCAAATATTTGGTAGTATCTGGATATGCTTGGTAGATCCTGTTATATAGGTATTCATAACTCTTCCCCTTCAAAGAATCTGGAATTTTAAAACCTCTTGTTTCCTGAGCAAGCCCCAAGGTTATATTTAAACAAAAAAGGATCAGTATTGAGGATATTCTTCTTTTCATAGCACGTAAAACCCGTTGTTTGGACTAAAATATATCATATTCTAGTCTTAGGTTAGTTTTTTATCAAATATTATTTAAAATACTGATAATCAATTGTTTGATTGTAACAAGATTTGTCTGATTTTATAAAATCAGACATACTTTGCTTGTTTTTAGGTCATATATCACCCTACATTTGATCTCGTAATAGTGTTACATACCCCCTATACAAATACAACATGAATTTGTATATGTACCGCCAAAAAAAGGAAACCAAATACTTGAAAGGGAATTATCATGAACGTAATTATTAAACAAATTGAGCTTATAGAGCGAGTTGATAGACTAATTCGTTTGCAGGCAACGGGGAGCCCAACGGAGCTGGCAAACAGATTAGAGATTTCGAAAACAAAATTATATCGTATCATCAACACCATGCGTGAACTAAAGGCCCCTGTAATCTATGATGTATCCCTACAAAGCTTTGTGTATGAAGAAGCGGTAGGGTTTCAGTTTGGATTTTATGAAAAAGAGGTACATACTGGGAGATTAAACCCTTTTGTCGGGTAACAATGAGTGCATTGGGGTAGTAATAAAAACAACACGCCCCGCTAGATCTAGCGGGGCGTGTTGCTTTTACTCAAAAATCAGTTTTATATACTACCAGTCTGGCATATCGATAAAATCGGGTGGATTACCGCCTCCTTGCCCTTGTCCTCCATTATGGCAAGGCCAAAACCAAGTAAAATCATCTGCCCCACCTTTAATACTTTCCATATCTACTAATTTAGAAACCTGAATCTTGTTTAAGCTTAATTTTTTTGCATTTCCTTTTTTCATGATAATTTGTTTATGTGAGTTCGTTGACGAAAGTACTAATTAGGATGAGAATTTCCGTAAAAAAATATGCACTACCACCTCACATTCAAGAATATCGACCTGTAATAATTTGAAAATCAGATTTTTATTAATTTTCCAGTTTTTCTAGCTTTTTAATAAAATAAGAGGGATAAATACCGTGTTTACCATAAAATGCTTTAGAAAACACCTCTGCTGTATTGAAACCAGTCTCGCGGGCGATGGCTTTTATGGTATAATTTCTAAGTTTTTTATCTTCTTGTAATCGTTCTACGATATAATCGATTCGCAGGTCATTTATATATTGACTAAAGGATTTTTCTTTATATACATTAATGATTTTAGACAAGTATTTGTTATTTGTACCCAGGGTAGATGATAATTGAGTAAGCGTTATTTTTGCGGATGCAAATCCTTTTTTATCTTCAAAATCCTGTAGTTTAGACAATACTTCCTCTACAATTGCAGATGATATCCCAATATCCTCTGCTGTGGTAATCTCTTTTTCTTTGGGCCGTTCCTCTTTTGTTATTACTTCTGTACCATCTTTTCGGGTCAATACTTCAAATCGTTTTTGATACAAACTTCTGCGATAATATTGATAGGCAAAAAGTCCAACAAAAAGTAGTACAGAAACAATAAGTACAATAATGTAGGTAGAGTATGTAGAGTTTTTAGAGGTAGCTGCCTGAACCAAACGTTCTTTTTCGGCCAGTAGTTCTGGAGTATCATATTGTTTGACCAAGATATCATTCAGTTCCTTGTAATCCTGTTGTAGAATACTATCAAATTGCAGTAATTTTTCGATATACAACAATTGGTTTTTAGTATCTTTTTTGTACTTATAATGTTGTACCAATGCATTATACGCATCTCGTACTTCAGAACTTACAATACCAGAAGACTGATAAACAGAATCTATTTTTTGATAATATTTTTTAGCTTCATCTTTCTTATCTGTTTCATCATTTATCTTTCCTAAATACAAATACGCATTCACAATATAATTATTATCTATTTTACTAGAAGAAAGAAAAGGTAATGCCATGTTAATATTATCACTCGCTTCCGAATAACTATTCCTATAAAAATGATTGATTCCTTCATTAAAAACAAAATGATAATAAAAATTCTCAGAATCGATACTTGTCATTTTCGATAATCTCATTCCCTCTTTTGCGTAATAAGCAGAAGAATCTAGCATTTTTTTCTTAGAATAAACCTCGGAAATGCGTAAAGTAAGGAATAAATAACTCAATGTATCCTTGATTTTTGTCTCGTTATAATATTGTAAACATTCTTTATACCCTAATAAAGCTTCATCATATTTTCCTAATTTGCTTTTTATTAATGCAATATTATTTTTTGCAGCATATACATAATAATCACTATTACTTTTTTTAGCAGCTTCTAGCGAAAGAAAAAAATTTTTCAATGCCTCTTTAAAATTCAATTTAAGATAATAGTACCCTCCTTTAAAAGAATAAGATAAAGAGGGGAAATAAGGATTATCCAAATTTTTACTTATTGCTATAGCACTATCTAAATATTGAAGTTTAATTTGTTCCTTTTCCTTATATGATGATATCAAACTATATCCTCTTGCCATATTGATCTTTTCATCTTCAAACTTACTTTTCTGTAAATAAGAATTCAAATAAATCAAAGATTTGGTAGTATCTTGATATACCGTTGTATATAATCCATAAAGCTCTTCAAAACTTTTCCCTTGTAGTGAATCCGGAATTTTAAATCCCCCTGTACCCTGAGCATATACACCAATCGTACTCAAAAACAATAAAATTAATAAACGGTGTATTCTTCTCTTCATGACGCAATGTGGTTTACTTTCAATTTCTAATCCCTTAACAATACAATATAACTGATCACTGCATAAAGATGTTGCATCTGGGTTTTTAGAAAAGTATATGAGGCTATTATTTCCAAAAGCGGGGTATCGTATAGCTGTAAACAGGATGTAAAGATACCATTTTCTAATGGAAGTGCATTTTCAGGAAAGACGTGTTTTATCTATTTGATTTATAGTGCTTTATAATTTTTTATACTCGGTCTATATTCAGGGAATATCGAGTTCAGATTCATGAATCTCGACTTTCTTGCCTTGTTTTTAGGGTTTTTTCGAACCTATATTTGCTCAAGTCAAATCAAAAAACGAACAGTAATTTTTTACAATTTAATTCGAAAAAAATGATCACTGTATTAACAAACCAAATTCTAAAATTAATTGAAGTAATCGTTGAGACAATAAAATTCTTGACAAACATTTTTTAAAAGATCACAAATAAATAACACTATAAAAAAGTAAACCTTTGAAATCACTAATAAAAATAACGCCATTCATCTTGCTCTTCCTAAGTTGTGGAGGATCAAAAATCGAAAAACTCCTAAAAACAGGACAGGTTGCACAGGAAACCTTTACGGTTACGGTGCCTTTTGAGTATAGACAAGGGCTTATTATCTTAAAAGTTGATATCAATAACAAGACGTACGATTTTATTTTAGATACGGGTGCTTCTAATGTGCTTTCAAAAGAACTCTATAACGAACTTGGTCTTAAGGCAATTGATTCTGAATTGATACGTGGGGTACACGGAACGGGGCAACAACTAGAGTATACAAGTGTTGACAATATTAAAATAGGAGATGTTGGTTTCCTAAATACTATTGCGGCAGTACATGATCTTAATGCAGTAACAGAATTGGCTTGTCTTAATGTTGATGGGATTATTGGTGCCAATCTAATGAGACAAGCGATTTGGGACTTTGATTTTAAAAATCAAAATATCACCATAACCAATACCGAAGCGTCTTTGGATATTCCTGCCAACTATAATGAAGTTAAGTTTTTTGTAGGGTATCAAGGAACGCCATCTATTATTGTGGATGTAAACGACTTAAGAGTCTTAAATACACGAATAGACACCGGATATAATGGAAGCCTAAGTCTATCACGAATCGAATTTCAGAAACTACGTAATAAGAACAAAATAACCCAATATGTAACGGGTAATGGATCAACAAGTGTTGGAGTATATGGAGCAGGAAAACCAACTATTTTTCACAAAGGTCTTATCAACGAGATGACATTCGGAAACCTAAAACTGAACAATACAGTAGTCACTTTTGCAGGGTTGGATCAAAAATTAATCGGAATGAATTTTCTGAAGAAATACCGCGTGATTTTTAACTGGAATAGCAAAAAAATCAAAATGATCGAGATTACTCCTTTTAAAAATTCAAAAGTAAACACGTATGGCTTTGGACCTTCTTTTAAAGAAAACAAACTGTATGTAAAATCAGTCATCAAAAAATCTAGTGCAGCTAAAAATGGATTGCAATTAGGGGACCAGATATTGACCATTAACGATACCGATTATAGTACAATCGAACAGAACGAATGGTGCAAAACACTAAAAAATGGTTTGGTTGATGCTTCAGAAAAAACAATAAAAATGACCATAAAAAGGGATAGTACCATTACTAACCTAACCCTAAACAAAACGGTAATATTAAAGTAATAACAGGTAGATAAAGAAGTAGATAAAACAAAATAATACGTCATGAACCAGAAACCACATTCTTTACTAGAAAAATACATCGTAAGAACTCCGATTCTTTCAAGTGAGGTGTTGCATGATATCTCTTCTGAAAAAATAAAAGAGGTATGTAATGACCGTATGGTTTCTGAAGCTATTTTCTTAGCCTCTCCAGAGCTTCATGCCGAGATGCAAAAATATCTTACCGATCAAGATTATGATAATCCAAGATTAGAGTTATCACTGCTTAAGTACGTTTCAAGAATGAGTTATCGTTGTACACCATTTGGTTTGTTTGCAGGTATTTCGGTAGGAAAACTAAACGGAAAAACTAAGATTGAGCTAAATGATGTAAATCAATATAAGAGAACCACCAGGTTAGACATGAACTACTTATGTTCATTGGTTCAAGAACTCGAAAACATCACCGAAATACGAAACAATTTATTGTATTTCCCTAATAATAGTCTTTACGAAATCGGAAACAAATATCGATATGTAGAATACCGGTATAAGAATTCTGTAAGACACCATTACATGATCGCCATAGATGCATCAATATATATTGAAAAGGTATTAAAACTTGCAGAAAAAGGTGCCAAAATCAAAGATTTGGCAGAAGCCATTATCTCAACAGAAATTAGCCTGGAAGATGCAGAGAATTTTATCAATAATTTAATCGATAATCAAATTTTACTAAGTTCTATATCTCCAACTGTATCTGGCGGTGATTACTTAACTCATATATATCAAAACACCGGAGTATCTTGGTTAAAAGAAATTAAAAATCTTGTAAATCAATTAGATCAAAATGTATTTCAGAACGATCTAGAACCCTATAAAAAGATAATAGCATTCCTAAGACAATTTGAAATACCTTTTAATAAAAAGTTCTTATTTCAAACGGATTTGGTAGCTACTGCAAAATCTAATGAACTTGATACTCAAGTAGCCAAAGATGTACAAAAAGGAGTGGCTGTCCTTAACAAGTTAACGTCTAGAACCAAAAATCAAAAACTAGAGCAGTTTAAAAAAGCGTTTTATGATCGATATGAAGATGAAGAAATCCCACTTTCTATTGCACTAGATGTAGAAACAGGAATAGGATATGATCAAAATCATAAAGGCGCCTTTGATGTTTGTCCTCTAATCGATGACTTAAGACTTTCTGGAACTAATAAAAGTACCACTCAACCCTATTACCAGTATAATTTAGGAAAAGCAGATTCATTAATTCATCAAAAATTTATGACTGCAAAATCAAATAATTCTTATGAAATAGAATTGACCGATAATGACCTAAAGGATCTAAATGAGAACTGGAATGATTTGCCAACAACATTCCCTGTAATGTGTAGTGTTTTTGAAGGTGATGACAAGCCAATGATCACTATAATTGATACAGGAGGGCCTTCTGCAAGTTATCTTTTAGGAAGATTTAGCCATACAGGGCCAGAGGTTAAAGAAATTCTGAATGAAATTGTAGAAAAAGAGGAAAAAGAGGATAGGGTTCTGGCAGAAATTGTACACCTACCTGAGTCAAGAACAGGAAATATATTATATCGAAATACCCTAAGAAAAAACGAGATCGCCTACTTGGCACAAAGTAATCTAGCTACAGAGCAGCAAATACATATATCAGACCTATATATATCAATACAAAACGATACTATTTTTTTAAGATCAAAAAAACTAAACAAATATGTAGAGCCAAGAATGGCAAATGCACATAGCTACGAGGATACCCCATTACCTATCTATCAGTTTTTGGGAGACATGCAAACTCAGAATCTATGTAGTAGTGTCAATTTTAATTGGGGACCTAGCCTGGCTGATCAAGCATTTTACCCTAGGGTTAGATACAATAATGTTATTCTATCGGCTGCACGATGGCGAATCAATGAAAAAGAAATAAAGGGACTACATGATCAAGATAGTCTCATAAAATGGCAAGAAAAGAACAAGATTCCTTCAGTTTTTCTTTTAACTGATTATGATAATGAACTAGTCATAAATCTAGAAAACAAAATAAGTCGTGAGATGTTTTTATCTGAAATCAAAAACAAAAAGAACATCCTGCTAAAAGAAAACCTGTATAACGAATTCGATTCGACAGTAAAAAAAGGAAAACATTCGTATAACAATGAGTTTATATTCTCTCTATACCAAGAAAAGTCATGTTAGAAAAAACGAAAAACATAAAACGGAAATTTATCATAGGTAGCGAATGGCTCTCTTATAAAATATATATGGGAACCCAAACTGCGGATACTTTTATCAAAACACAGTTATCAGAAGTTATTAGCGACCTAAAAGAAAAAGATTGTATTGACAGTTGGTTTTTTATACGCTATGCAGATCCAGACTTACACTTACGCCTACGGTTTAGAGTAAAAAGCTCGGATAAGATAGGAGCAATAACCTCAACAATATACAATGTTCTAGAACCATTGCTAGAAAACAGATTACTGCATAAAGTACAAGTAGATACGTATTCTAGAGAGTTAGAACGCTATGGGTATCAAACCATTGAAGAATCTGAAGAACTTTTTAGAATAAATAGTGAATTGATTATCAAATTACTGAACTCGATAGACGATGACGAAAATAAACGATGGTTATGGGGTATGAAAGCAATCGATATGTTGCTAAATGAGTTTAACTATGATCTACAAGAAAAACGAGATCTGCTATTTGATCTAAAAACTGATTTTGCTAATGAGTTTGGAATGAACAAAAATGTTCGGAAACAACTTAGTATGAAATTTAGAACCTATAGGAAACATATTTCTGAACTTTTGGATAAAACCTCCCAAAATGAAGTTGATAACATACTACATACTTATCCAAAAGAATATAAAAAAGTTGCATCAGAAATTGCACTAAAAATACAACCGGAAAACACCAGAATCGATAAAAATTATTTGATGTACAGCTATTTACACATGCATTGCAATAGGCTGTTTCCCTCTAAACAACGTATGAATGAATGGGTACTATATGATCTGTTATATCAATATTATTACAGTGAACTTGCTCGCAAGAAAAAACAAAATGAAGCCTTGAAAATAGCAGTATAACGAAAGGGAAAACAAAATGAGTAAACGCAAAGCATCAAGATGCTTTAATGAGACTGTCCTAACCAAGGGGGTAGACGGTTGGGATAGTTCTCTTACATAAAAACAAAAGGAGGTAACCGAAAATCCTTAAACAGAGTAGGTGAAAAAATCAATTTATAAACTATTTATCATGTTAGACTTAAATAAAAAAACAGTAGCTCACATTAGCAATCAAGAAATGCAAAAAGTAAACGGAGGCCTATGTATTAAAAGTACTAAAAGACAATGTACGTGGACACTTGAAATAGGCGGCGGTCATAATAACGATGATTTTGATGAAGATTTTGGTTTAACAATAAACTAAAGATTGTGTAAGGAGAATGTCGAGAATCTTTAAATAGAGGATGTAAAAAATAAACTTAATAAACTAGTAATCATGTTAGACTTAAACAAAAAAACAGTAGCACACCTAAGCAACCAAGAAATGCTTAAAGTAAACGGAGGTCTTTGTATCAAAAGTACTAAAAGACAATGTACTTGGACACTTGAAATAGGTGGTGGTGGTAATGACTTTGATCCTGATTTTTGGGCCGAAGACGGAACAACATACGCATAGACAAATAAAGAATCCAAATCTTTAATTAGAGTAGTAAAAAATCAACTTAAATAAACGATTAACAATGTTAGACTTAAATAAAAAAACAGTAGCACACCTAAGTAATCAGGAAATGCAAAAAGTAAATGGTGGACTGTGTATTAAAAGTACTAAAAGACAATGTACTTGGACAATTGGAACCCTAGTTATAACTGACGGTGGTGATATCGATGCATCTCTTAACGATGGAGTAATTGCATAAAAAAATATTCAAAATTCCTAATCAATTTGTAAAGGAGGAAGCCGAAAATCCTTAAACAGAGTAGGCAATTTTAAACTTTAAAAAACTATTTATCATGTTAGACTTAAACAAAAAAACCGTAGCACACCTAAGCAATCAGGAAATGCAAAAAGTAAATGGTGGACTGTGTATTAAAAGTACTAAAAGACAATGTACTTGGCACCTTGAAATCAGTATCGATATCGACGCTGGTACAGGAAGTTCTGATATCGATGCATCTCGCAACGACGGAATGATTGCATAAGCAAACAAAAATATCCAAATTCCTAATCAATTTGTAAAGGAGGAAGCCGAAAATCCTCTTAAACAGAGTAGGCATAATAAATTAAAAACTATTTATCATGTTGGATTTAAACAAAAAAACCGTAGCGCACCTAAGTAATCAGGAAATGCAAGAAGTAAACGGTGGATTATGTATCAAGAGTACCAAAAGACAATGTACTTGGCACCTTGAAATCAATATCACAGTAGAATCTGGAGTTTTAGGCATTGACCTTCCTCCTATAGAGCTGTAATATTCCTAAAATCAATTTGTAAAAGGAGGAAGCCGAAAATCCTTAATCAGAGTAGGCAATTTTAAACTTTAAAAAACTATTTATCATGTTAGACTTAAACAAAAAAACAGTAGCACACCTAAGCAATCAGGAAATGCAAGAAGTAAACGGAGGTCTTTGTATCAAAAGTAC
>CANMSO010000005.1 GCA_947500545.1 uncultured Aquimarina sp.
CCGGGCTTCGAGTGACCTCAGCCCTCAATGCGCATAACCACGTACTCAAACTCACTGACTCAAAAACTCACATACTCACAAACTCACAAACTCCGAAACCATATCATCCGGGCTTCGAGTGACCTCAGCCCTCAATGCGCATAACCACGTACTCAAACTCACTGACTCAAAAACTCACATACTCCAAACTCACAAACTCACCAACTCACAAACTCACCAACTCAAAAACTCACAAACTCCGAAACCACATCTTACGGGCTTTGAGTAACCGACCTCAGCCCTGGACTTGCATTACCACAGATCTGATACCACAGACTCGTTATACCTGTATAGCCTATCTTGACGTCTAACCGCGCGATATCCTGTATTGTATATTTGTTGCCTGCAAGCTATGACTTAGCTAACAACAGACATAGCAATTCTATAAAAAAATCCCCGGCAATTGCTTGCCAGGGAGCTCCCTATTACATACAGCCACGAATAGGGGCTGATTTTTATGTTAGACATTACACCTCTGTGTTTCCCAAAACATATTGCAATTAAATTATCGTCTTGGAACTTTAGGAAACAAGTGGTGACCGGATGGAGCTTTAAATGCTTCAACCGGGCTTTCCCGTTTAGGTAAAGGCGGCTCAAAGTCCTTAAATTTACCCAAATATTTCGCCCAGGCACTGATTTCATTTTTTTTCTTTTCGGAATCCAATTTCTTTTGTTTTGTAAAGGGGTCATTTGGATTTAGTGCCGTCAAAATAGCTGTCATTACCGGTGAATTCTTTGGAGTTTCAGGCTTAGGTTTCTCTGAGATGTCATATGGAAGAGGGATCTTCTGACCTTTTGGAAGAGTAGGTTCGTATTCGCTGGAAAAAAAACTTTTAGTACTTAATTTACTTTTGAATTTAGAAAATCTACGTGATATTCTTCTACTAAGATTTATGAAGGAAAGCGCAGATAACTGGCTTACCAAACTGTTTGACCTGTTTCTATTACGATTTTTTCTAGGCATAAGACACTTTTTTTTGATTAATACCACACTAATATAGATTGATGTATGGCATATATACCAGGTAGACTTCATAAATAGTCTGTTTTAGGTAATATCTGTAAATCAACACATTAACTAACATTTGTTTGTTCTATACCCTACTTGTTTTTTTAGCACCTAAGATTTTATCCTCACTTCTTTGTGAAAGCTATACCCCATCTGCAAGGCCATGTTTGCTACCAAAATTACTTTTATTATTACCGCCCCCTTGCTGCTTCGATATACTTTGTTGAGCCCTGGCGGGTGTTTTAACAATATACTTATAACGAATAGCACCCAACATCTTATCTTTTTATTGTTCTCGCTCTGGATACCCCCTGTTTGTAATCCTGCGCAGCCCAAGATAGATTATGTTTTTTTATTGGGTTTGAAATGCTCTTGGCCAATCTACTAAGCTTTTGTTTTCTTATGGGTGATGCTGTTGCTGTTGCGTCTATAGGACGACCTACCCCGTTTTGAGGATCGCTCCTGGTAGTTTTGTCTTTTTTACTATTCTTAGTTTCAGGAATAGCTTATTAAAAAAGTTTAGTTTAGCTTCTCTAGATTGTTGTTGTTTTTTGATGCTTTTCTTCCCAATTTCCTTTATTTCACCACCTACTGTTAATTCTTGCTGTTGTATTTTCTCTAATTGCTCTCGTATCAAGGTTTCTCCTTGCACAAACTCCTTAGAGATATGGTTATACAATTTTAGTTCGGTTTCTGTGACATTACCAAGTAAGCGAAGAAAATTTGATTCGTATTCTTTCTTAAGGTCTGCCAAGGTATCCAGAGCTCCTTTGTAACGTTGTAATTCTTGCTTGAGTTTCATATCTGTTTTCATTCGTTCTACTACATTATTATCGAGGTACTGTTTTGCGTCGGTTTTAACCTTTTTTACGCAAACCACATATATTGATAAAAGAAATACGAAGTAAGCTTTTTTACAGAAGGGGCAGATCTGATTTGCCTAATACGGGTACATCTTGTTGTTTTTAACTTTTGGGTACATACTGTGATTTGTATGTTACACGAGCATGTATCTTTCTTGATTCTTTTTGATTGAGCAAATTTTCTATTGTTTTTATGGTACTATGATTGTATCCCGAGCCATGTTTTATGTGCTTTATGATCTTATCATTTGATATACCAATAGTTTTATATTCTGGTTTACTACTGTACAAATGAACATCTTTTACCACATTTGTTGCAGCAAAAATGATCAACTGATTACCAGTATGTTATAACTGGAAGAAATAGGTAATACTTAGATTTTTCAGTACTACTTTCTGGATAGAAATGGACCAAGCCGGCTTTTATAAGATGGGGTAGTGCACATCCCAGCCGGTAAGCCACGCTCCTTATTAAGAAATTTAAACTTTTGATATGTTGCAAAGCACTCTTGTACACGGCTTTTTGAAAAAAATTACACCGATGCATACCATGTGCCCGGTCGAGAAGATAGCTGTATGTTATACCAAAGAAAAACTGCCGTGTCCTTGATTCTTGACAAGGCTGGCAGTCTTTCTTTTTTATTTTATATAACTCGTCTCTAGCTGTTGTTGTTTATCAAACCGTTCGAATGCTAATTGAATTAGGGTGTCTATAAGTGTTGCGTAGGGTATCCCGCTGGCTTCCCAAAGTTGTGGATACATACTAATACTGGTAAATCCGGGTATGGTATTGATTTCGTTAACCCAAATTTTATTATGAGTATCAAGAAAAACGTCTACTCTTGCCAGGCCATGGCCTTCTAGTACCTGAAATGTTTTTATGGCAAGTTGTTGTATCTGTTCGATTAATGTATCAGATAGTAAGGCAGGAATTTGTGTCGTAGCTGCTTTGGCATCGAAGTATTTGGCCTGGCAGGAATAAAACTCGTCATTTACTATAATTTCGCCGGGAATAGAAGCCTTAGGGTGGTTGTTACCTAATACAGCACACTCTATTTCTCTACCGTTTATATATTGCTCTATGATAATTTTGGTATCGTATGTAAAAGCAATAGCTACACCTTCTTTATACTGAGATTCATTATCGATTTTGCTTACTCCCACCGATGATCCCATATTAGCTGGTTTTATAAAAAAGGGTACCCCTAGTTTGTCCTTGATTTGGTTGTAGTCAGGAATCTCATCATAGTGCCTATATACTACGTATGGAGCTGTAGGCAAGTCGGCCTCTCGTAATAATCGTTTCATCACGTCTTTGTCCATACCTACGGCAGCACCTAAAACATCTACCCCAACAAAGGGAATGTTTGCTAATTTAAGTAACCCCTGTACTGTACCGTCCTCACCAAATGGACCGTGCAAAACCGGAAACACTACATCTACAATAAACTCCTGGTGAGTATCGGTAATATACATTACTTTGCCACTACCCTGGGGTACCAAAGCTACCTTATCTGCAGTTTTGGTGTCTTTAGGTTCTAAACTATTTTTATGTAATACACTCTCATCATTATACACAGCCCATGTTCCTGCTGTATCAATACCTATAAGGACGGGATCATATTTTTTTTTGTTTATCGCGTGATACACATTTTTTGCTGATTGTAATGAAAACTCATGTTCTGCAGATTTACCGCCAAATAGAATTCCTACTTTGATTTTTTGGTTGTTCATAGTATTTTATATAAGTTGTATATGCTTGTTGCTTTTTTGATTAGATTTAAAATCATGCACGCTGTTATTTTACATCAACCTGCCATACAGATCTATCCTCTCTTCTATAATCCTATTAGTTTGATACATTATTTGGATGCCTATGCATAACCCCATACTACCTATGCCCTCTATGCTCTCTCTGGCATTTTTTTAGAACCGTATACATCTCCCAATTCTTCAAGTTGTGGGAGCTTAATAATCACGTCTATCAAGTTAGCTACACTGGTAATGTTATTACCCTGCAAAAAGAGTCGTTTTAGCTTTAAAAGCTTTATGATAGGCCGGGGTGCCTTGTTAATTTTATTACCTGATATATCCAGCGACTCAAGATTACTAAGTAGTTCGATCTCTTCAGGGATTTCTGTAATTTCATTATAGGTCAGGTCTAATGTGGTAAGCCCCGGTAATGCTTTATGGATCTCTGTAAGTAATACGCTTAATTGTGCTGTGGTTAACCCTAAGCCCGATAAGCTTAGTGTATTTTGCTTATTTGTCTTTGCTTTTTTAATCAGTTTCCTGGCTTGTGCTATATCTCTCATCGTATAATTTAATTTTTATGATCATGTATAGAATCTACCATCTGAATACGTCTCATTCGATCTACTCAAACGTTTTCAGGTAGTTTCATGTTATACATCTCAATAAACAATATGTACATCAAATGTGAAGAGCAGAAAGAAATAAGTGGTATACATTATTCAATAACCGGAGCATAATGATAAGAATGTGTATACCTCTTGCCCCCTTGTTTTGAAATTTTGTCTCCCATATATTTCAAAGAATAAAAACATCCTATACACACCCAAACTGTGGAAATATTAACACATTTATGAATTTATACCACTTAAAGTAAACCACCTCGGTGAAAGCACACGAGGCAATCATTGAATACAAATTCTTAAGTTCGAGGCAAGCCTTGGGATATTATACCCTTTGGCGGTGCCCATAAATTTCAATTATGAACCAAACCTATACGACTATTCCTTTTCCTGAGGTTTCATAAACAGATCCATGTTCCTTTGAAGGATTAAAAAGAATTTAAAAGATATAAACATGGGCATTCTTAAAGATATTACTCGTTTTACGAATCGCATTAGAAAGAAAGCATACTATTCTCTAAACGTAGCTAAAATTACTAAGCCTAATGCAAATGACGTTACACCACTAGAAAGAGCTATACAACAAGAAAATCTGGAGCTCGTGAGATTTTTTATAGGTAAGGGAGCACTTCGTAGAACCGACAATGATGGAAATACTCCCTTGCATCGAGCAGTATTGAAGAATAAAACGAACATCGCAAAATTTCTGATAGCACAAGGAGGAGCCCAAGTCAATGACCAAAACGAAGATAACAATACCCCATTGCACCTGCTATTGATAAACCCAACCATCTCTGAAGAGTTAAAAAGAGAAATTACCCGTATGCTTTTGCAAAAAGGTGCCAAAGCGGATATTGCAAATAACCAAAAAGAGACTGCATTGCACTGGTCCAATGTATTAAGTGATGCAAAAATGACTGAGGAGCTTATCTTACGACATCCTGCTAACATCAATGATCAAGATAAAAATAAATATACGGCTTTACATATTACCCTAGAGGATAAATATATTGACAACAAAACTAAAATAGAAATCGTAAATACCTTACTAAAACATGGTGCAGATATCACTTTAAAAGACATAGATGGTGACACCCCCATGCATTTATTGCTTAGGGATGCCGATATCCCAGATAAACATAGACTTGAATTATTAAAAGCCGTTATGGAGCCAAAGCTTCAAGGAGGAACACCGGCTACTAACTTATTAGATATCCAAAATGATGATAAGAATACTCTTTTAAACCTAGCTGTAGTTTACAATATGTTTGACATAGTGGGATATTTAATACGCAAAGGAGCTAATCCTAATATAGCAAACGTGATTAATATTTCCCCCATACATATGGCAGCTATGAAGAACAGTCGAATGACAACATTATTGCTGCAAAAAGCATATAGTAGTAATCAAACCATAGCTATTAATGCACAGGATTCTAGTTTACACACAGCATTACATTGGGTTATTGGTAAAAACGATTTAGATAAAGAATCCAAGAAGGTCATAGTGCAAACACTCTTAGACTACGGAGCAGATCCTAATCTACAGGATAAAGATGGCAACACCCCATTGCACCTGCTATGGATGGACTCAAACATCTCTATAGAGTCAAAAAGAGAAATTACCCTTATGCTCTTACAAAATGGTGCCAAAGCGGATATTGCAAATAACCAAAAAGAGACTGTTTTAGGTTTTACTTTAAGAAATAATTACCCTGAAATCGTTCTGTCCATTTTGAGAAAAGGAAATATTGACGTCAATTTAAAATTGGAAGTTGGAATTACTCCTTTGCAATGGGCTGTTTGGGAAAGTAAAGAAATGACTGAGCTAATGCTACAAAATGGAGCTAAAATAAATGGTCAAGACGTTCGTGAGAATACCCCTTTACACCATATTGTAGAAAATAACAAATTTGATGATCAGACCATAAAAGATATTGTTGAAACCCTTTTAACTCATGAAGCTGGGGTCAATAAAAAAAATGTAGATGGCAATACCCCGTTGCACCTGCTATTGATGAACCCAAACATCTCTATAGAGTCAAAAAGAGAAATTACCCTTATGCTCTTACAAAATGGTGCCAAAGCGGATATTGCAAATAACCAAAAAGAGACTGTTTTAGGTTTTACTTTAAGAAATAATTACCCTGAAATCGTTCTGTCCATTTTGGAGAAAGGAAATATTGATGTCAATTTAGAATTGGAATTGGGAATTACTCCTTTACATTGGGCTGTTTCGGAAAGTAACAAAATGACTGAGCTAATGCTACAAAATAGTGCTAAAATAAATAGTCTAGACATTCGTGAGAATACCCCTTTACACCATATTGTAGAAAATGACAAATTTGATGATGAGCAGACCATAAAAGATATCGTCGAAACCCTTTTAACTCATAAAGCTGGGGTCAATAAAAAAAATGTAGATGGCAATACCCCGTTGCACCTGCTATTGACGAACAAACACATCTCTATAGAGTTAAAAAAAGAAATCGCCAAAGCCTTACTAAAACATGGTGCAGATATCACTTTAAAAAACATAGATGGTAATACCCCCCTACATCTATTACTTAGAAACAAAGATATCTCAGATGAACATAAACTTGAATTACTTAAAACCATTACGGAACCAAAGTCCCAAGAAACAACATCAGCTACCAACTTATTAGATATCCAAAATGATGATGGTAATACTCTTTTACACACAGCTATATATCAAAAAAAGTTCGACATAATGAAATATTTATTAAGTGAAGGAGCTGATCCTAATATAAAAAATAAAGCTGGTTACAACCCCATACATCTAGCAGTTATTACTGGTAGTCGATTCACAGAATTATTGCTGCAAGAAGCACCTAATAATCCAACCGTAGATATTAATGTGAAGGATTATAACTCAAACACAGCATTACATTGGGCTATTGGTAATAACGATTTAGATAAAGAATCTAAGAAGGTCATAGTGCAAACACTCTTAGACCACGGAGCAGATCCTAATCTAGAGAATCTAGATGGCCATTCTGCCCTACACTTAGCCTTAATAGTTCCTGAAATTGACGAAGATGTAAAAATTGATTTAATACATATGCTTAAAGATTATGAAGCATATATAGATATACAAGACGCCCAACAAAATACTATTTTGCATAGGGTGATAGAATATACCAATGTTGACGAACAAGGAAAACTGAATATTATAAACTCGTTATTAGGAGCAGGTATTGATCTCTCTAAATTAAATAATAACAATGAAAGTTACCTGCATCTTGCCCTACAAGAAAAAAATCCACAAATAACAAAACTCCTTGTGGAGCATAATATCCTAGACCATATTGCAGATATCAGCTTACCTACTGAACAGGGTAATAGCCTTTTACACCTATCTATGGAACAGGGCAATGATGAATTAACCAACCTTCTTTTGAAAAAGGGAATTCTTGATCAAGGGGATATTATCAACAAACAAGACGAAAATGGCAATACTCTGTTGCTTTTGGCACTAAAACATAAAAATTATCGTCTGGCACATACGTTATTAGATAAAGGCGCTGATATAGATGTTCCAAACCGAATAGGAGAAACTCCAGTTGGTATTGTAAATCAAAGCGAACAATCACAGGAGTTAGATAGTATTCGTAAAAGATTGTCTAGCATAAAAGAAGCAATACAATATAGGGAGGCCACACCTGTTATAAAAAAACTTTTAAACAAGGAAAAAGAGGAAAAGAAAAAGGAAGAACAAGAGAAAGAAATATCATCAGGTGTACCAAACCAGCCCAAAAGTGGTACAGAACAAGCTATACAACCTGGTCAAGGTACAACTATAAGAACAGTTCGAGATAAAAGACCAAGTCTAAGACGATTTTAAACTGATAGGTAGCAGCTACTACTTTTTAATCAATAAGGATATGTAAAGTAAACCACCTCGGTGCAAGCACGCGAGGCATTCCTTGAATACAAATTCTTACGTTCGAGGCAAGCCTCGGGGTATTATACCCTTTGGCGGTGCCAATAAATCTCAATTATGAACTAAACCTATACGTCTATTCCTTTTCTTGAGGTTTCATAGACAGATACATGTTGTTTTGAAGGATCAAAAGGAATTTTAAAGATACAAATATGGGCATTCTTAAAGATATTACTCGTTTTACGAATCGCATTAGAAAGAAAGCATACTATTCTCTAAACGTAGCTAAAATTACTAAGCCTAATGCAAATGACACTACACCACTAGAAAGTGCTATACAAAATAACGATTTAGCGTTAGTGAGATTTTTTATAGATAAAGGAGCGCTTCTTAGAACCGACGATAATGGAAATACTCCCTTGCATCGAGCAATATTGAAGAATAAAACGAACATCGCAAAATTTCTGATTGCACAAGGAGCTGATCTTGATAAGAGAAACAATTTTGGATTCTCACCTTTTCATCTCATGGCAAATAAGAGCTATGAAATGACCCAATTAGCTCTAAAAAAGAATCCGGATATACATACGGCAGACACTAGGAAAAATACTCCTTTACACAATATTTTACAAGATAAACACCTAGAAGATCAGACCATAAAAGATATTGCTAAAACTCTTTTAGCCCAAGGAGCCAAGGTCAATGACAAAAATAAAGATGGCAATACCCCGTTGCACCTGCTATTGATGAACCCAAACATCTCTATAGAGTCAAAAAGAGAAATTACCCTTATGCTCTTACAAAAAGGTGCCAAAGCGGATATTGCAAATAACCAAAAAGAGACTGTTTTAGGTATCGCTTTAAACCTTAAGGATGAAAAAATAGTTCTTGACCTGTTGGAAAATGAAAATATTGACGAAACAACCAAAATAGCAATAGTTGATACTTTTGTAAACTCTAATATAGATATCACCATCAAAAACGCAAATAGTGATACGCTTATGCACTTATTGATTATGAAATCCGGTATTCCTGAAAAGGTTAAACTTGAATTACTTAAAGCCGGTTTGGAACCGAAGTTCAAAGAAATTACATCAAATAAAGAGATATTGAATATACAAAATAATCAGGGTAATACTGTTCTGCACTCCGCAGTTAATTCTAATATGTTGGCCATAGCCAAATATTTAGTAAGCAAAGGGGCTAATCCTAATATAAAAAACATAGATGGCCTCAACCCGATTCATCTAGCAGTTATTACTGGTAGTCGAATGACAGAGTTATTGCTGCAAGAAGCACCTAATAATCCAACCGTAGATATTAATGCGCGGGATTCTAGTTTACACACAGTATTACATTGGGCTATTGGTAATAACTATTTAAATAAAGAATCTAAGAAGGTCATAGTGAAAACACTCTTAAACAATGGAGTGGATGTTAATCTAGAGAATGTAAATGGACATACTGCCATTCACTTTGCCTTATTAAATTCTGAAATTGATGAAGAGGTAAGAATTGATTTAATACATATGCTTAAAGATTATGGGGCAGAAATAGATATACCAGACGCCCAACAAAATACTATTTTGCATAGGGAGATACAAGATTCTAAACTCGAAGAACAAGAAAGATTGAATGTTATAAACTCGTTACTACGAGCAGGTATTGATCTTTCTAAATTAAATAATGACAATGAAAGTTATCTGCATCTTGCCCTACAACACAAACATCTACAAATCATAGAACTGCTTCTCGAGCATAATATCCTAGACCATATTGATATAAATATACAAGACACTACAGAAGATCAAAATACTTTTCTGCATAGGGTGATACAAAAGGACAGTGTTGACGAAGAAAAAAAACTGAATATTATATACTCACTGTTAAAAACAGAAATAGATCTCTCTAAATTAAATAATAACCATGAAAGTTACCTGCATCTTGCCCTACAACATAAACATCTACAAATAACAAAACTCCTTCTCGAGCATAATATCCTAGACCATATTAATATCAATGCACAAAACAGGGACGGTAATACATTATTGCATTTAGCTCTAAAGAATAAAAATTATCGTCTGGCACATATATTATTAGATAAAGGCGCTGATATAGATGTTCTAAATCAAAGAGGAGAAATTCCTGCATCTATTGCGAATCAAAATGAACAATCAGAAGAGTTAGATAGTGTTCGTAAAAGATTGTCTGATCTAAGGTGTGAGAAACAATTCGCTTCCTTCGTTGACAAGTGGTATCCTCCTACAGCAGGAGTGAATAATAATACTTCAAATACACCAACTCAGTCCGAAGTTGGTCAAAAACCACCTATACAACCTGGTCAAGCTACAACTATAACAAGAAGACCAAGTCTAGGACGACGTTAAACTGTAGCAGCTACTACTTTTTAATCGGTAGTATCCAATATACATTTAAAAATGCTAACCCATTTTTCTACAGTAGTATCTGTAGGAAAAATGTGCCATAAGGCACTGCTAGTTAGCATAATTTTAAACCGGCGCCTGTCTCTTTTTTTGATGTTTGGATTATAAAAATAACAGGTAACTCTTTAAGTATTACCCTCTTTTTATAGGATTGCGTAGTTTTTCACTGATAGACCAGGAGAAACGATCTTAACGTAGCGGTAGTGTAGCATGATTCTTAGTATTGAAATACACGTTTTATAACACAGATCATCGTTTTCTATCTTTTGTCTTACCCTAGTTTTATGTATACTATCTTAATAACTTCTTAGAATTAACGATTATCTGTATTTGAGCTTGTACCTTCGCCCCTTCCCCACGGCAGAATCTGCTTCTGTATTAGGTAATTCTTGATGTCGGTATCATCCATTTCGCCATCAATTGCATCAATTTTGTTGGTAGCTTTCGAATTACTATCGTGTCTTTATAGTCGTGCTATATTGTAAGTTATTGTTAGTACCTTTTTACACCATATACCTCTTCTAGGGTAGATGGTTAGGGATCACGATACTGCCATCATATTTAGCGTTTTGGGTATAGGTTACCACTGTAGCGTGGCGAATGTTTTAATCTGGATAACCCATGCTATGCATATGCCCTTATCTTTTTATAAAGGCCAATCGTATTCTTCTTCATTCTTGAACGGAACTCCCATTTCGACCTCTACTACTTTTCCAAATTCTGAGCACAGTGTTAGCCATAGATCTTCATTAAAATGGGTTTCAAAATACTCGTAGTCTTTTACCTTCCAATTTCCCGTTAGGTTTCCAAAAATTTGGCTTTTCGCCTCTCTTATATCCATTCCCATTAGTTTTTTACCTAAAAACTGTGTTTCACAGTTCTTTGATATAATATTAGTAAGGCGATCATTCTCTTCATAGTGAAAAGTTAGTCGTATTTTCGGTTTATTCCATTCTAACCTCTGCTCAAATCCATCATGTATATCCATCACTATTCTATCTGGTTCCCCCAGGATTTCGAGGATATCATCTCTATGCATTCCAAATTTTATATCATCAAATCCTATTTTTGGCTTAATTTCCATAATCTTACTATTTTTTAAGATACATTTTACTCACTAATCTGTTGATTGAGTTTTAAATGTAAAATCATCTTTTTTAATAATGCCGATATAAAGTAATATCTGGTTTTATTCTAAAAACAGTCGTCTTATCTTCGCTATTGTCATGAGATTTGTTAGAAAAAACATTCTTAATTATCTTCATCAGAACAAAAGAAGTTCTTTCGTTGGTTCTGTAGAATCTATTGAGCAACGTAATAGTAATTATTGAAAAAATATTTAAATCACGTCTACGGCTTCGATATACTATTGGAAAAGAATTTTGTTCTGGCCGATCTACATTGAAATTTCAAATAAACGACTTAATTTCCCCTCCCAATAAATTTTAGTTTAAAAGTCTTAACCTTATAGTTTTAAATTTTATCAATATCTTCTTAAATAAAGACATTCAGATTAATAGGTATAAACCCATTGAAAATCTGAATAGCAATAGTATTTGGAAAAGGTGCGTAATTCGGTGCGTACATTTATAGAACACACTATAAAATACTGTTTTTCAATTATTTATAAACAAACAGATAGTTCCTCATTCTCCGCAAAAAGCCTTGTAATCTTTTGATTCACAAGGCTTTTGTTTTTTAGTTCACTCTACCCTTATCAATTCTAATCATTTTAGACTTAATGATTATGATTTGAATGGTCATCTGCTTTCATCTCACCTGATTGATTCATCATCATTTCCTTATCATATTGACAACAACTTGGAAGGTTTATATATGCCTCTTCACTACCTGCAACTGTTTCGGTACTATAACCTGATGATGCAATTGCTTTATGAATTGTCATAACATCGGTTTTAGTGTTATCAAAAGACACATCAATTTTCTTTTTATCTACGTCCCAGCTTGCACTTACAACACCATTAACATCATTGGCTGCTTTTTCAATGGTATTTTTACACATTTCACAATTTCCCCTAACTCCAAAACTTATATCTTTTATAACTATATGATTATTTTTTCGATCAGTATTATTCATCATTGATCTCTTACCATGTAATTGTGCCGCTGCATCTACCGTAAATGTTCCATTAGTGACTATTTCGTCTTCATTGTCCAACCCTTCTAATACCTCATAATTAGCGCCAATTTTATTTCCTAATGTTATTTCATGCATTTCAAAAACTGGTTGATCTGGATCGCTTTTTAAATAGACTACAGAACGTTCTCCTGTCCATAATATGGCTGATGATGGAACAACTAAAACACTTTCGTTTTTAGCAATAATACTTTCAATTTCAGCCTGAACAAACATTCCCGGTTTAAATACATTATTTTGGTTGTTCATTACAACCCGTAAGGTTAAAGTTCGGGTCCTGGTATCTAAAACTGGGTCTATAAAATCTACTTTACCTTTAAATCCCCTATTAGGATGGGCGTTCATAATAACCTTGACCTCTTGCCCTTTTTTAAGGCGGTCTATTTGGTTTTCATACACATCAAAATTTGCCCAAACAGTATTGAGGTTGGTGATTTTTAATAGAGATTGGCCTTGCTTTACATAATCACCTTGCTCTACCAATTTTTCATATACTGTACCTGAAACAGTGGCATAAATAGGAAAGTTTTCTTTAACCTTACCAGATGATTCAATTTGATTGATTTGGTTTTCAGAAAGCTTCCATAATTTTAATTTATTTCGCACTGCCATATATAATGCAGGTTGTGATTCTTTTAGAGAAGCTGCAGTTATCAATTCTTGCTGTGCCGCATATAATTCTGGAGAATAAATAGTTGCTAACAATTGTCCTTTACGTACTTTTTCACCTGTAAAACTTACATTTAACCTTTCTATTCTTCCTGAAAAGTAACTGACTTGCACGGCATTTGCTTCTTCATTTTCAGCAATCTTACCAGATAGTTTAATAACATTGTCTTCTACCATTCCCTTACCAACAATTGTAGTTTGAATGTTGGCCAATGCCATTGCGTTTTCTGTTAGTCTGAATTGGTCTGCTAATAAACCTTTACTACCGCTTTCAGCAGGAATTAAATCCATACCACAAATAGGGCAATCACCTGGCTCTGGTCGTAAAACCTGCGGATGCATAGAACACGTCCACATTTGATTGGTTTCTGTTATCGAATCGTGATTGTGTTCTTTTTCTGTATTCGACGAACTACCAAAAAGCAACCAACCCAAAAGAAGACCTAGGGCCAATATTCCTGAATAGACTATATATTTTTTCATTTTTATCTTTTTATTCGTTTTGTCATTTTTCTAATGGAAGGAGATGATGTATACCATAGCAAAAATCCACTTAATACCGTGATTAAACCTAAAAGCGAAAAGATTCTTAAGACTATTGTATTAAAGTTATCTCTTGCTTCATAATCCATTGTATGGGTCATCCATAAAAAATCAAACCACCGCCAACTGCGATGCCTTACCGTTTGAAACTTTCCATCCTTAACAGACACATAAGCCTTAAGAACTTCATCTGTTTGATAGGATATAACATAAGCAGGTAACAACTTCTTTCTGTATTCGTGATGTTTACCAACTTCATGGATTTGCTCGATAGTTTCTACCTCTAAATTGCTTTTCATATTATTTTTAGCAATATAAAGCGCCTCCTCTTTTGTGATATGATTTTTTAAACTTCCATTTATAGCATTGTAAAGCTGATTTTTGTTTACCCAATAGTAGGGCGTATTATTCAAATCTCTTATTTCGATTGTTCTAATACCGTATTGCACACCTAGTTGTGACGGACTTATTAAATTATCAAATGCTTTAGGTTGATATTCTAGATTTTTAAAGTGGTCTCCGTGAATATCATCAATATTGGTCCAACTAAAATACAATCCGCTTATCGTCCAAAATAAGAATTGAACACCTAAAAAGAGGCCCAAATAACGATGTATCTTTCTAATTTTTAGAGCTGTGTGTTTGTTTACCATAATTAATTAGTTTGTCAACATTAGTATCGCCATTACAACCATAATTGCGTTTTCTATAAATGTAGCTTCTGTCATAGGCAGTTTCAAAGCTGTTCCTAAACATGCACAACGAATAGACTTTTTGTCTAATAAAGCTTTGGTCACCCCAATGGTTGTAATTCCTAAAACAATTAAGGTTATTATTAATGCTACCTTAATTTCAAAGCGCATTAGAAACATCAATCCTAAAGTCGTTTCTATAAATGGATAAATCCAACCATAAACAGGAATACGTTTTGCTAATGGATCGTACATTCTAAAAGAATCTGGAAATCCTTTTAAATCTAACAGTTTAAAGAAACTAAATACAATATAAAATAGCCCCATGAAATCTAACATCGCTTCATCCCAACTCCAATTTTTATAATGTAATAACACACTTGTAACCGTGATATAAAACAAAATAAGTAACAACGGTTTTAGTTGCTGCAATTTGCTTTTTTCTTCTTCTGTTTCAAAGTTTGAGGCATGTACCAAACCTAAAATGTTTTTATCCTCTTTTTCTGAAATACTATATTTTGAAGGCAACGCTTTTTGTAGTTCAGCAACCTCAATATGTTTATTCATTGTAATCGTTGCTTCTTCCTCTTCTAAATTCACAGTCGCTTTTGAAACTCCCTTAATTTTAGATAGTGTTTCTTCTACGTGACTGCGACAACCGTTACAAGTCATTCCCTGTATATAATATGTATGTTTCATTACTGTTGTGTTAAATAACTAATAATTGTAGTTTGCACATAATAGGTTTTCACTGATTCGATTTGATTTATCTTAAACTTTAATTGTAACTCCTGAATATCCAACAAATCGTTAAAATCGATAGTTCCAGTTTCATAACTTTTGATTAGAATTTCTTCTGCATCTTTGGCCTGTTTTAGGTTTTTGGTTTGGGTAGTATAACTTATTCTTGCCGATACTCTATCTTTAATAGCTTTATCTAAAAGAGTTTCTAAAGTGTTTAAACGTTCTTGCTTTTGTGCCAACAATTCTTGTCGTTGTAACTCGTTTTGTTTTGTTTTCGATTTGTATTTATTATTAAAAACAGGAATGGAAACCGAAACCATAGGCATAACAATGTCCTTTCCGTTATCGCTAAAACTCATATCAGGTCGTTGCTCTACATTAATGTAGTCTAAACCAAACCCAATCATTGGACTACTTTCTTTTTGATTCAATAATTCGGATTGTTCTACAGATTTATAGAGCTTATCATACTTCAATAATTCTGGATGCAATGCTAAATTTTGAATGTTAATTTCAAAATCTTCAGAAGGAATTATCAATTCATCTACAACATTTACCGTTATATCATTTTTTCTATTTAGAAGGTTATTCAATTTGGTTTGTTCTGCATTATATTGTTGCTCTAATACTTCTTTTAGTTGTTGCAATTCATTTTGACGCATTTGTAAACGCAATACATCTACTGCAGATGCTTTTCCAACCTCAACTGATGTTAAAGCCAATGTTTTATATGTATCCAATAATTTAATATTTTCAGTCAACACCTCTTGTTTTTCTTTATCAGCATAAAGATTGTAATAGGATTGTGATACTGAAACCATTAGTTTTCTTTTAGCTATTACAATGTCCTCATATTTAGCCTCTGCCAATGAATTGACATAATTTTCTCGCGATGTAATGGTTCCAAACCAAGGGATCATTTGTTTCGCAGATACTTTAAAGCGTTGTGCTCCTGTTCGTGTTTCTGGTTCACTGATAAAGTAACCCACTCCAAATTCAGTATTAGGTATTGTATTGACCTCGTTTATTTTTTCTGAAACTCTCTTGTATTGTAACTCAAATTTATGAATTTCAGGGTTGTTAGTTAATCCTTCATCAATAAGAGTTTGTAATTGTTGGGCATTAGTACTAAGACTCAAGAAACAAGAACTAAGAGCCAAGACTAATTTTATGTTAATTATTCTTTGTTTCATTTTGATGTTCTTTTAAGTTGAACTTCTGCTTTCCAGCTATATAAAACGGGCACTACAAATAAGGTGATTAAGGCTATTAGCATACCTCCAAAAACAGGTATGGCCATAGGAATCATTATATCACTTCCTCGTCCTGTAGAAGTCAATACAGGTAACAATGCCAGTATTGTAGTAGCAGTAGTCATTAAACATGGTCTAATTCGTTTTTCGCCAGCTTCTACAATTGATATTCTAATATCCTTTTTATTCACCGGTCTATTTCTATCAAAAGTTTGAGTTAAGTAGGTTGCCATTACTACACCATCATCGGTAGCAATACCAAAAAGTGCAATAAACCCAACCCAAACTGCCACACTCAAATTAATTGGATGAATTTGAAATAAATCCCGAAGGTTCTCGCCAAAAAAATTAATATTTAAAAACCACTCTTGACCATACAGCCATATCATCAAAAAACCGCCTGCAAACGCCACAACAATACCCGTAAATACCATCAATGAAGTGGCTACTGAACGAAATTGGAAATACAGTATTAAAAAAATTATTACCAATGCCAATGGTACGACTACTGATAAGGTTTTTTCGGCTCGTAGTTGGTTTTCATAGCTTCCAGTAAATTGATAATTAATGCCTTTTGGAACAATCAATTCACCAGTATCAATTTTTTGTTGAATAAGTGACTGTGCATTTTCAACTACACTTACTTCTGCAAAACCATCCTTTTTATCAAATAACACATAGCCTACCAAAAAAGTATCTTCACTTTTTATAACCTGTGGGCCTTGTTCATAGCGAATAGTTGTCAATTCGCTTAACGGAACCGGACTATCGTTTTCAACCGGAACATATATTTGTTTTAAATCAGTTGGATTTGCACGTAATTCTCTTGGGTAACGTACTCGAACACCATACCGTTCTCTACCTTCAACCGTATGGGTTAATACCATTCCGCCGACTGCAACTTTTAATACATCTTGCACATCCTGTATTGAAATGCCATAACGTGCAATTTTTTCTCTATCAATATCAATTAGCAAATACGGTTTACCAACAATACGGTCTGCAAAAACAGCCTCTTGTTTAACACCTTCGGCTTGCTTTAAGATATTTTCTAACTGAACTCCAAATGCTTCAATTTGCTTTAAATCCTGTCCTTTGACTTTTATTCCCATTGGTGCACGCATTCCTGTTTGAAGCATTATTAATCGAGTTTCAATAGGTTGTAATTTTGGTGCAGAGGTAACTCCTGGTAGTTTGGTCACTTTTACAATTTCATTCCAAATATCATCTGGCGATTGTATCTCTGGTCTCCAATTGCGGTAGAACTCGCCATCATCATCTGGAATGAATTGAGACCTTAAGACTGTACTGAAAGAGACATTTTCAGTATTATTAGGATTAGCAATAAATCGACCATCTTTCATTTCAAATAAGCCGTCATTATTAACCTTATAACGTTGTCGTTCACTTCTTTCATTCAGCATATATTCAGGTTTGTACTGAATCATGTTTTCATACATTGACAATGGTGCTGGGTCTAAAGCAGATTCTGTTCTACCTGCTTTTCCTACAACTGTTTTAATCTCTGGAATACTCGCTACTGCCATATCCAGTTGCTGCAAAACCCGTCTGTTTTCTTCCACACCAGAATGTG
Organism: uncultured Aquimarina sp.; assembly: GCA_947500545.1. Classification (GTDB taxonomy): domain Bacteria; phylum Bacteroidota; class Bacteroidia; order Flavobacteriales; family Flavobacteriaceae; genus Aquimarina. The sequence continues at coordinate 18,288 of CANMSO010000005.1, forward strand.
GCATTGAAGTGGGCATCAATAGAAATGAACCTTCATTTAATGACGGCATAAACTCTTTGCCTGTATTTTTCATAATGAAAAAACCTGCAATGGCAATAGCTGCTGGTATTGATATGAATAAGAGCTTATTGGTTAAACACCATTTTAAAATACGTGTGTAATATCGAATGAATAATGAAAAGATTCCTAATAAGCCGAAGCAGATGATAGCAACAAAAATGAGATTCCAGAAGATGTTTTTACCAACACCTAATGGGTGCCAATATTCAGCTAATAAGAAAACTATTGTTGATACAGAAATGGCAATATCTATAAACTTTGCTTGCTTATCTGTTATCCTATTTTGAAGATTTAAAAGTGCGGTAATACCAAATGCTATTAATATCAACCCTAACCAATACGCATAAATAATTGCGACACTACCTAACACAATTAAAAGAGCATTTAAAGCATATTTAAAATGTGTTTTAATGCTTTTCTTTTTAAATAAAAACGCTGCAAAAGGTGGAATTAGAAATAAGGCTACAATAACCGAAGCAGTTAATGCAAATGTTTTAGTAAATGCCAACGGTCTAAATAATTTACCTTCTGCGCCTATCATCGTAAATACAGGAATGAAACTAATAATAGTGGTCATTACTGCGGTTACAATTGCACCAGAAACTTCTGCGCTGGCGTCGTAAACTACATTGTTTATAGGTAGTTTATTTTCATTTTCATCTATATGCCTAATGATATTTTCTGAAAGTATCACACCAACATCCACCATTGTACCGATAGCAATTGCTATACCCGATAAAGCAACAATATTGGCATCAACACCAAAGAGTTTCATTGCTATAAATACCATCAGAACTGCAACAGGTAACAAGCCCGAAATTAGTACTGAAGCTCGAAGGTTAAAAACCATAATGATAATAACCAAAATGGTAATTAGAATTTCTAATGTTAAGGCTTCACTAAGTGTTCCTAAAGTCTCTTGAATCAGTTCTGTTCTATCATAAAATGGTATGATAGTTACTTGAGAGGTTCTTCCATCTTCTAATACTTTTGAAGGTAATCCTGCACTTAATTCATTGATTTTTTCTTTAACATTATTAATGACTTCCATAGGGTTCGCGCCATAACGCGCTACAACAACAGCACCAACAACTTCTGCGCCTTCTTTATCCAATAGCCCTCTTCTGGTTGCCGGACCTAATGATACGTTACCAATATCCTTTATTCTGATAGCAGTAAAATCTTCAGAAGTAACAACCGCATTTTCGATGTCCGAAATGGACTTTACATAACCCAAACCACGTACTAAATATTCGGCTTGGTTTATCTCTAAAGTCTGTGCGCCTATGTCTTTGTTACTTTCCTTTACTGCCTTTACAACATGGTGTAAACCAATATTGTATTGGCGCATTAATTCTGGGTTAACATCAACTTGGTACTCTTGAACGTAACCTCCAATTGATGCTACCTCAGACACACCACTTGCAGATGATAATGCATATTTTACGTAGTAATCTTGAATACTTCTCAATTCTTGTAAATCCCAACCTCCAGTTACGTTTCCTTTTTCATCACGACCTTCTAATGTGTACCAGAATATCTGCCCTAACCCTGTTGCATCTGGGCCTAAAACAGGGTTAACTCCTTCTGGTAATAATCCACTTGGTAATGAGTTGAGTTTTTCTAGAATACGACTGCGACTCCAGTAAAACTCTATATCTTCTTCAAAAATGATATAGATACTTGAAAAGCCAAACATAGATGAACTGCGAATGGTCTTAACACCTGGTATACCAAGCAATGAAGCCGTTAAAGGATAAGTTATTTGATCTTCTATATCTTGTGGTGAACGACCATCCCATTTGGTAAAAACAATCTGTTGGTTTTCTCCAATATCAGGAATGGCATCTACGGCTACAGGATTACTTGGTAAAAATCCTGTATCCCAATTAAAAGGTGCAGTTACCGTTCCCCAACCCACAAAAAGAGCGAGCAGTAATACTGCAACAAGTTTATTTTCTATAAGGAATTTGACAGCTTTATTAAGCATATTACTTGATAATTAAACAGTTATGAAAAGGTTGAAATTCTGGTAAGCAGAAAAACAAGCAAAACAAATTCAGCCCATAACGATTACAATTCTTGGGCACATTTAAAGCTGTTTAAAAATCAAATAAGGAATGTCTGGTGTAGCACTTGCAAGTCACGTTTGACATAGGGGGGCGAATAATCTACAAAAGGAACTTCTTTAGTTTCAGTTCCTTCGAACAAACTAATATAAGAATATGTAAAAGCAGTAACAAAGGTTTGTTGCTCTAGTGTAAGTTTTGAAAAATTGTCTTTTAAATCATCCTGTCCTTCGATGATCAGTTGTTCATCAGAACAACAAGACTTCTTTTTCATTTCTGGATTTTCACAACTAGAAACCGCTTGTACCTTTTCCATCCCACAAGTCTTAACCTCCTTAAAAATAGCAACATCTACCAAGGTGCTACCACAGTAGTGCATATCTACGGTAAATGACATTGTAGAGAATAACACTACAAAAGCCATTAAAAAAGATAGTACTTTATGAAATAATTGTTTGATCATTTGTGCAAAGTTACGAAATTTTGATAATTGCACTTAGATTAACTAAATAAAGAAGGGTATAGAATGATTTTTACACCAAAACTATTATAATAATCATTTCATTATCTCTTCAATATTTGCGAGATATAATTCAATTAATATCTTAAAAATATTAATCCAAAGGCTTTCATTATAAATCATTTTGTAACTTTAAGAGAAATATACCCCATCTAATGCTTTACGAAAACTGCTCTTAAACTATGCTATTTACCGTTGGACAATTTGGAATCTTAGCCGAAAAAACCTTGCATTTCCTTCTTATGCTCGAAAAAGATGGAAAAATTGTTGATTTCAACAATAGATGCAAACAACTATTTCCTAATTCAAATGAAACTAAGGGAAAAAATATAACCGAATTTATTATTGATGAGGATGTGACGTTTTTTAAAGACTCTATCGCTAATTTATCCGATAAATCTCCTCTGTCAAGTGAGACATTAATTTTTTCTGCTCAAGAACATGGGGTCTTATCTATAAAATTTGATTTTACATATCACAATGATTTAATCTATGCTGCAGGGATTGAAACAACAGAAGAGTACAAAGAACATAGAGCTTTAATAACTATTTCTAAGCTAACAAAAACAGGAGCTTGGTATTTCAATCCAATAAACAATGAAATGTACTGGACAAAAGGATGCTATGCAATTAAAGACCTTGACCCCAATATCCCCATGACAAGGGAAAAAGGAGCAAGTTATTACCCTTTAGAATCCAGAGCCAGGTTAGAAGGCTATTTAGATGATTTAATAAATAACAAAAAGCCATATCGATATGTTGAAAAAATAATAACTGAAATAGGTGCAGAAAAGTGGGTAAAGGTTGTAGCACAACCCGTTATACATAAAGACAAGGTTGTATTTGTTAATGGTACAATTGCCGATGTTACCGATCAGCATAATTATGTTGAAAAAATAAAATACGATGAGGAAACGAAACATTTGGCTTTAAAAGGTATACAATCTGGTTTGTTTGATCATCATATAGAGAAAAATGAAGTTTTTTATAGTCTTGACTTCAGAAAAATGCTTGGACTACCATTGGATCAAGACTTTGTTCCCGAAGAAGTGTTTAGAAAAATGATACATCCTAATGATGTTAAAAGTGCTTTACAAAGACATCAGGAAAACCTCAAAAAAAAGGGGCATCATTATCACAATTATTATCGTCTTAAAAATCTAAATGGGGATTATCATCACTATGAAGTTCATGGGTATAGAAAAAAAAACGATCAAGGCAATACTATCAGAATGATTGGTAATTTGATAGATGTACATCAAAGAAAACTAAATCAAAAAACCATTTCAGAAAATAGAAACAGATTGCAAGCTATTGTAAATAATGGATTTGCCTATACTGTTTTATTGGATCTTGAAGGAAGAATTTTAATGACAGATAGAAGGTCCTTAAAAATTATAAAAAGAGATTTTAATGTAGATCCTACCAAAACCCCTTCTCTGTTTGTTGATGTTATGCCTTTAAATTTTATAAACAAATTTGTTCATACTTTTAATGAAGTTCTTAAAGGAAATACGGTAAAAACAGAAGTTGAACGCATAACTCACAAAGGCAATTCGCAATGGTTAGAAGCCAAATATACACCTGTTTTTGATGATGAATACAAAATAAACGCTGTACTAGTAAGTTTTCATGATATCACAGAACAAAAGTTAGCTGAACAAGCCATTAAAGAAGCACACATAAAAGAACAAGAACTTAGTAATCTTAAATCAAACATTCTTTCTAATTTTAGCCATGAGATAAGAACACCTCTTAATGGTATAATGACCATTTGTCAACTTATACTAAAAGAAAATCATCTTGATGACAAAGACAAACTACTAGGGTATTTAGAAGAAAGTAAAGACCGCCTATTAGACACTATGAATAAGCTATCTAATTTTAGTGAAATTGATGCAATTCATGAAAACCTGACTTTTGAAGAGTTTGATGTAAATTATATTGTTGAAACATCCTTTAGAGATTATAAACACATGGCAGAAGCTAAAGGTTTAGAGTATAATCTCCAACTAGATGAATCTTGTCCGCAAGCATCTATTGATAAAAATTTATTTAGACCGGCACTCAATAATATAGTTCATAATGCCATTAAGTACACCACCCAAGGAGCTGTTAACATTACTATTAATTCTACAGATTCAGAAAAAAATATTTATATTTATGTAAAAGATACCGGTATTGGAATAGATGAGAAAAATTTCGAAAAGATATTTGACCCTTTAGTACAAGAAAGTTTTGGGATAAGCCGAGAATACGAAGGAACAGGTATTGGATTAAGTTTATCTAAGCGATATATCGAAATCTTAGGAGGAGAAATAAAATTAAAAAGTGAATTGAGTAAAGGTACCGAGTTCGCTATAATAATTCCAAAATGCCTATGAATATTCTTTACGTAGAAGACAATAAAATTAATGCGATGGTAATGGATAAAATGTTATCCAAAAATAATTCTAATGTTATACTCGCAGAAAACGGGTCTCAAGCACTTAAAGTAGTCAAAGATAAAGCCTTAGATCTTATATTAGTTGACATAAACCTAGGGTTAAATCAAATGGACGGTTGTGAATTATTGCAAAGATTTCGAAAGCTAGACATACTTAAAAATATTCCTGTATTTGCTGTTACGGCTTATGCCATGCCCGGTGACAAACAACGTTTTATGAATGTAGGTTTTGATAACTATTTCTCTAAACCCGTAAACTTTGATGAACTTTTATCCGTAATATCGACCATAAACACTTCAGCACCAAAATCAAATTAAGATTATCTAATCTGACTAAACTTTATATTTAATTCTTTTTCAAGTTCTCTAATAGTTTTTAATTCAGGTTTTGTTATAAAAGCTAATGATAAACCTGTTTTTCCTGCTCGTGCCGTTCTACCACTTCTGTGTGTATAATACTCTACTTGATCAGGAAGCTGATAATGAAGCACAAAAGCCAGATTGGCAACGTCTATACCTCTAGCTGCCACATCTGTAGAAACTAGTAACCGCAACGTTTTATTTCTAAATGCTCGCATGACTTTATCGCGATCTTTCTGAGTCATTTCACCTTCAAGCAAACCAACTTCGTAATTCTTAGCCTTAAGCTGCTTTGACAATGTTCGTGCGGCAACTTTAGTCCTTGTAAAAATAATGCCTCTGCTTTCTTTTTGAGTTTTTAGAAAATAGGTTAGTGTATCAAGTTTACTTGATTCATCCCCTACTACAAATTGATGATCTATCCCTTTATTGACTGAATCATTTTTGTCTATAGCTACTTGCACTGCATTTTTACTCACATATTCATTTACAATCTCATTTAAAGAAGAGGGCATAGTAGCCGAGAAAAGCCATACATTCCTATAGCCTTCAGTTTTGCTCAAAATAGTGGTAAGATCTTTTTTAAAACCCATACTTAGCATCTCATCCGCTTCGTCCATAACAATGGTTTTTATTTTTGAGATATCAACCACTTTCCTTTCTATCAAGTCTATTAATCTACCTGGCGTAGCAACAATAATATGAGTGGGCCTATTTAATCGTGAAATTTGTTTTTCAATTTTCTCCCCCCCATATACCGATTCTGTAAAAATTTTATCCGTATACTTTGTAAATCTAAAAAGTTGCTTTGCTATTTGTTGACCAAGCTCTCTGGTAGGTGATAGAATAAGAGCCTGAATATAGTTTTCCTTATGATTTATTTGAGATAATAACGGAATCCCAAAAGCAGCCGTTTTACCAGTTCCAGTTTGTGCTTTTCCAATAAAATCTGTTTGATTATTCATTAGAACCGGTATAGCCTGTTCCTGAATCTTTGTAGGTACTACAATTCCCATTTCTCCCAGACCTTTGTTGAGATCTTTTGGCACTCCTAAATCTAAAAATGTCATAACGCCTTGATTTAAGTTGCAAAAATAATTGAATATATCAATAACTCAACTTAATCTACAAATATCTAGTAGAAGACGTATTATCTTAGCAAGATATACTCATAAAATAACCAAAAAGTTGTCTTTTGATGCTTAACCCTTTTTTATGAAAATGTCCTTGAACCATACAAAATCCACCGGAGCAATTAACATCTGCACCTTCATCTGAAGAAATAATATCAATTAGAGCTACACCTTCTTTGTGATCATGATCCAAATCAGTATGTAAAAAATGGTGTTCATGCTCTTTATGCATCAAACTGTAAGAAAAAACCTTCTTTTTATTTAAATTACTGATAAGAGTGTTTTCAATATCCAAAACATGGGTATTGACACTAAGATTAGTAAAATCGATTGTATTAGTCTTTGATTGAGAGTTTCCTAAACCAGAAACAAGAAGAAAAGCTAGTAAAATTAAGGAGTGTAGTAGTTTAGTCATATAAGTCAATTTAAATATTGGGGTTATTTAATCACAATTCAAAACTAAATAGAGTTAGAACCATTTTATTGATTCTAGACAATAAATCTTTAAATTACATCGCTAAAATACATTTTTTATCGTTAAAATGCATAACAAATTTGTTTTTTAACATTTATAATGTGAAATAACACCAATACTGATACGGCAAAACCATAAAATCAAATCAATTTATACTTAAAACAATTTAGCATCATCAGATATATGATTAGGTAAACGTAGTTTTGTACCCAACTGTTTATTTAGTCTTTCAATAAAATATTTGGACAATAAAGGAGATTCTTTTTCAATATTTTGATGAACAAAAAAGTGTATATGATTAATTCCCATATCTCTCCATGATACGAATCTTTTAATCCATTCGTCCAATCTCGTATAATCTGTTTCATGATTTGCTCCAACGTATCTTACAAAGGCTTCATCATTTGTTAGTCGCATATGAAGTAGATCTCTTCGGCCGGCGGTATCTGTAATTATATTCGCTATATTATTTTCTTCCAAAAGATTATACAATTCATTAGCAACAGTTTGATCATTAAACCAATCTGTATGCCTAAACTCTACTGCCAGTCGAATTTCTTTTGGCCATCTTTCAATGAACCTAATTACTCTATCAAAGTTTTTTGGCCCAAAATTACCATGCATCTGCAAAAAAATAGTTCCTAATTTTTCTTTAAGATGAATTGCATTGGACAGATATTGATCCACATAAGGTTGTACATCTTCATTCAATCTTTTTAGGTGAGAAATATTCTGTACCAATTTCGGGAAAAATTTAAATCCATCAGGAGTCTTATCGTACCATTTCTTAAATTGATCCTCTGGGAATATCCTGTAAAAAGTTGCATTTAATTCGATACTATTAAATTGTCTAGAGTAATACTCAAGTTCATCTTTGGTTCCTCTTGGGTAGAAGCCTTTCAAATCCTGTTTATTCCATTTCGCACAACCAACATATACAGATAGCTCATCTTTTCTTAGTTTTTTTAAAACTTCAGAAGTGTCTTTATGATCTCCTGGTAAAACAAAATCAACTCTATCCGGATACTCTACTTTGCCAAATTGCATATATTATTGAAAAAAGATTAGTAAAAAGTGTAACAAAAATATAATTCGATTGACTAATTTTACAATAAACATCATAAAAAACATAACAATGAATGCTTTAAAATCTATTTTGGTAGCTCTTGTATTAGCTATATCATCTTCTTTTTACGCTCAGACAGCCGACGAAATAATCAATAATTATTTCGAAAATACCGGAGGTAAAGATAACTGGGAAAAACTAGAAGGTATTGAAATGATAGGTGTAATGAAAATGCAAAACATGGAAATTCCTTTCGAACAAGTAATGACGAAAGATGGTAAACAAGTTGTTACGATTGAATTACAAGGTAATCGTATGGTATGGTCTGCTTTTGACGGAGAAACATCTTGGCAGAGAAACCAAATGACAATGGAAGCTGAAAAAAGTGACAATGAGGCTACAGAAAATATGAAAAAACAAGTTAAAGATTTTCCTGATCCATTTTTAAACTACAAAGAAAAAGGATATGCTGTAGAGTTAATGGGTAAAGAAACAGTAGATGGAACTGAAACTTTTAAAATAAAATTAACGAAAGATCCTATTCTTGTGAATGGAGAATCTGTACCAAGTATCTCTCACTACTATTTTGATACAGAAAACTTTGTACCAATTATCGTAGAATCAGAAGTCAATGAAGGACCAATGAAAGGTCAAGTAGTAAAATCTTCTATGAGCGATTATCAAGAAGTAAATGGAGTATATTTCCCTTTTACCTTTGGTAACGAATTCCAAACAATGAATTTTAAAGAAATTAAGCTTAATCCTGAAGTGGACACGGCTGTTTTTGCTTTTCCAGAAAAGAAAGAAGTAAAAGAAAAGGAATAATATCCTTTTAATATATATAATCCCCAAAAGAAATATTTGGGGATTCTTTTTTTATTCACATCAAATCAATCAAAGTAATTAATTATGAACAAAAAAATTATTTTTGGGGCATTAAGCGTACTCCTTACCATAGGTATGCAAGCACAAGATATTGTCCTTAAAGGAAAAGAACTTTTTGGTAATTTAGAAGCTCGAGAAATAGGTCCTGCCCTTATGAGCGGTAGAATAATCGATCTAGAAAATCATCCAACAAATAGTAAAATAATTTATGCAGGTACTGCTGGTGGTGGTGTCTGGAAATCATCAAATGGTGGAGCTAGTTTTGCTCCAGTTTTTGACGAGCATGCTCAATCTATAGGAGTAGTAACTGTAGATCCAAATGACCCAGACAACACCGTATGGGTAGGTACTGGTGAGATTTGGACAAGAAATAGTGTTTCTATAGGTGATGGTCTGTACAAATCTACTGATGGAGGATCCAACTGGAAAAAAATGGGCTTTGAAAACTCTGAGCGAATCAGTAGCATAGTTGTTAATCCTAAAAACTCTAATGAGGTTTATGTTGGTGTTATGGGAGCCCTATGGGGTGATAGTGAAGACAGAGGGGTTTACAAAACAACAGATGGTGGTACAACATGGGAGAAAGTATTATATGTAAATGAAAAAACAGGTGCTAATGAAGTTATGATGGATCCAACAGACCCTAATACTCTTTACGCTGCTATGTGGGAGTTTAGAAGAACTGCCTGGGGATTCAATTCTGGAGGACCAAATAGTGCACTATATAAGTCAACAGATGCGGGAAAAACTTGGAACAAAATCCATAACGGTTTTCCTAAAGGTGACCTAGGTAGATTTGCTTTTGCAATCTCTCCTTCTAGCCCTAAAACAGTATTTGCAGTAGTAGAAAGTAAAGAAGACAAAGGATTGTATCGCTCTGATGACGCCGGTGCAAGTTGGAAGCTGCTTAATGGAGATTTTGGACTTGTAGTAAGACCATTTTACTTTTCAAGAATTGTTGTTCATCCTACAAATCCAGATATTATTGTAAAAGGTGGGTTATTTGGCTCTATTTCAAGAGACGGTGGAAAGACATTCAAAAGTCTTGGAAACATGCATGCAGATATTCATGATATCGTTTTTGACATTAATAATGCTGATGCAATGTTTGTTGGTACTGATGGTGGAGTATATAGAAGTTGGGATGGTGGATCTACTATGGATATGGTAGATAACTTACCCGTTTCACAGTTTTATCATATTAGTGTAGACAATGATGAACCTTATAACATCTATGGTGGACTTCAAGATAATGGTTCATGGTGGGGACCATCGTCTTCTCCAGGAGGTATTGAAGCTCGAGATTGGAATCGTGTTGGATACGGAGATGGTTTTAGAGTGCTAAGACACCCAACAAAACGTATTATTTATTCAGAGATGCAAGGTGCACAAAATGTATGGAGATATGACATGGATAAAAATTATACCAGAAATATCCAACCATTACCTATAAAGGGAGAAGCTGACTTACGTTTTAACTGGAATGCTCCTATGGCGATTAGTAGTCATCAACCCGATAGGTTTTATATGGGTAGTCAATTCTTACACGTAAGTGAAGATATGGGAGATAATTGGAAAAAAATATCCCCAGACCTTACAACCAATGACCCTACAAAACAGGACAAAGAATCTGGTGGTATTTCTGTTGATAAATCTGGAGCTGAAACGCATACAACCATTTTTACAATTGCAGAATCTCCTTTAGATGAAAAAGTAATTTGGGTAGGAACTGATGACGGGAACGTACAAGTAACAAAGGATGGTGGAGCAACATGGACCAACACTGTTGCCAATATCCAAGGGCTTCCAAAAAATACTTGGGTATATCACATAGAAGCCAGTACACATAACAAAGGAACTGCATATGCTGTTTTCGACGGTCATGCATCTGGAGATATGAATACCTATGTATATAAAACTTCAGATTTTGGAAAAACATGGAAATCCATTGTGACTGATGACATTATAGGGTTTGCAAGAAACATTCAGGAAGACTATGTAAATGAAGATCTATTGTATCTCGGTACTGAGTTTGGATTGTTTATCACCATTGACGGAGGTAAAAACTGGTCACGTTTTACCAATAAAATGCCAGCAACTGCGGTTCACTTTATTGATCTTCAGAAAAAAACAAATGATCTGGTATTAGGTACTCATGGTCGTGGGGTAATTATTATAGATGATATCTCTCCTCTAAGACAAATAAATCAAGAAGTACTTAACAAAGATGTTCACTTTTTTGAGGCACAACCTGCTATAATCAAAGAAGAAGGCGGTTTTGGCGGAGGAAGTACTGAACTTCAATTTAAAGGAGATAACCCGAGCGCTTCAGGAAAAATAATTTACTACCTTAAAAAACGTCATACTTTCGGGAAAATGACACTTGTCATTCAGGATAAGGATGGCAATGAAATAGTTAGTCTTGTTGCTGGTAAAGGAAAAGGAATTAATATAGTAGACTGGAACTTTAGAAAAAAAGGACCTAAAGTAGCCGCAGGAAAAACATTTACTTTTGGAGGATTTACAGCTCCAAGGGCTTCTGCCGGAGAATACAAAGTAGTACTTAAAAAGGGTAAAAAAGAGTTCACAAGCTCCATAACCCTGGTAAATGACCCTAAATCTTCTATCACAAATGAAGAAAGAATTGCACATCAAAAAACAACAAAACAGTTATTTGATGACATGGAAGATTTAGCATATTTAGTTTACAAAATTGATCAAAACGTCAAAAAAGCTGAAGCGCTTTCGAAAAAGGATCCTGCGTCTAAAAAAGTTACAGCGGGAGCTATTACCGAGCTTAACAACCTAAAAGAAACACTGGTTGTTACAACAGGAGATAATTATGTTGCTGAAGCAGAACCTCAACTTAGAGAAAAGCTATCTAAATTGTATGGTGAAGTTGCTGATCAATTTGAGAAGCCTTCATTTTCTCAAATAGAAAACATGGGAGTATATAAAACCCGTTTAAATGAAGCTAAAGCAACATACGAAAAAATAAATGGTAAACAAGTTGCCAAATTAAATAAGTATCTAGAAAAAGCTGGCGATACGGCTACAGAAATTTTAAGCAAAGAAGAATTTTTAAACAAATAGAATCATTCATTGAAATTAAAAAGCTCCCTATATGGGGGCTTTTTTTATATAAATAATTTATTATTAGTGTAATGTATAGAAGAAAGAGAAAGAATAATTTTATACCATAAATATCTATAAAAACACTCTAGATTTTGCAATACTATATTGTTTATAAGTCGTTCAAAACTCTATTTACCTACTTGAAATTTCTATAAAACATTTAAGTATTTTTAGTAAACCTTCTTTATTATGGAAAACAGGGAATCAAATTTATTGGCAATACGTCCAAGGTTATTAAATGCTAGAGTTTCTGAAAATATGTCTAATGACGAACAATTTCAGAATAAAACAATTAGACCTATTATAAAATTACAAGGGGATTTACTAATTGAAGTATTCAAAAATTACATAAAAAAAAGGAAGAATACTTTTTATGAATTATCTCTTGAAAAAAGAATGCAGTTTATTGAAAATGCTATCCAAAGAGATATGAAATTCAGAAACAGCCTTAAAGGTATGATTATTGGGCAATTTACCGTAGATGAATATCTTATTTACACCAAAAATTCATCTGCTTTGAACAAAAGAATGATGAATATCGTAAAAGAGAGATTGCAGGACAACGTACAGTTGTTGGAATACCAAGTGGCCTAAAACACATCAAATATTTATGAGTTTAGTGTTTTAGAAGTGAAAAAGGAAGCTACAATCAAAAATTATAGCTTCCTTTTTTTTATATACCTCTTCTTATTAGCCTTGTAAATATTGTAAGACATTTTTTTCTATTCGATTTTCTACATCAGAAATATCTGCTTTTACAAACGAAGTACCGGTAATTTTTTCATACAGCTCAATATATCGTTCAGATACAGAATTAATATACGCTGATGTCATTTCTGGAATTTGTTGCCCTTCTTTACCCTGAAAACCATTACTAATCAACCATTGTCGAACAAACTCTTTTGACAATTGTTTTTGTGCTTCTCCTGCCTGTTGTCTTTCAGCATAACCATCGATATAAAAATATCGCGAAGAATCGGGAGTATGAATCTCGTCAATCAAAACAATCTTACCTTCTTTTGTTTTTCCAAACTCATACTTGGTATCTACAAGGATTAATCCCTGTTGTGCGGCAATTTCGGTTCCTCTTTGAAAAAGTTTACGTGTATAATCTTCCAGAACCAAATAATCCTTTTCTGAAACAATCCCCTTGGATAATATTTCTTCTCGGGAAATATCTTCATCATGCTCACCATTATCAGCTTTGGTAGATGGTGTTATAATTGGCTCAGGAAACTTGTCATTTTCCTTCATTCCGTTAGGCATAGTAACTCCACACAACATACGTTTTCCAGCTTTATATTCACGGGCTGCATGACCAGAAAGATACCCTCTAATTACCATTTCAACCTTAAACGGTTCACAAAGATGACCTACAGCTACGTTCGGATCTGGAGTAGCAATCAACCAATTTGGTACTAGATCTTGAGTTTCATTCATCATTTTGGTAGCAATCTGATTAAGAATCTGCCCCTTAAAAGGAATCCCCTTGGGCATTACGACATCAAAAGCAGATAATCGATCAGTTGCGATCATTACCAATAACTCATCATTGATATTGTATACCTCTCTTACTTTACCTTTGTATACTGATTTTTGATTAGGAAAGTTATAGTTTGTATCTACTATTGTATTCATTAGGTTAGTTTCTGAGTATTTTAATAATTGAACCTTATAGTAGTAGGTTATTCATTTCTATGTTCAATCTCCTTATATGCTGAGATTACTTTTTTCACCAATTTATGTCTAATTACATCCTTATCATCAAGATAGATCATACCAATTCCCTGAACATTTTTAAGCACAAGTAATGCTTCTTTAAGACCAGAGGTTACTCTTCTGGGTAAATCTATTTGCCCTGGGTCTCCAGTAATTATAAACTTAGCGTTTTTACCCATTCGGGTTAAAAACATTTTCATTTGCGCTCGTGTTGTATTTTGAGCCTCATCAAGTATCACAAAAGCATTATCTAATGTTCTACCTCTCATAAATGCCATAGGAGCAATCTGAATGACTCCTTTTTCAATAAAACTGTCTAATTTTTCGGCAGGAATCATATCGCGTAAAGCATCATATAGCGGTTGCATATAGGGATCCAACTTTTCTTTCAGATCTCCAGGTAAAAACCCAAGATTTTCCCCAGCCTCTACTGCAGGACGAGTAAGAATAATACGTCTAACTTGTTTTTCTTTTAACGCTTTTACTGCAAGAGCTACACCAGTATAAGTTTTTCCTGTTCCGGCAGGGCCAACAGCAAAAACCATATCATTTTTATTAGAAGATTCAACCAGTTTTCGCTGATTCGCAGTTTGCGCTTTAATAAGCTTGCCTCCTACTCCATGCAATAACGTTTCCCCACTAACTGCAGATGTTTCGTAATCATCTTTACTTTCACTAGTGAGTACACGCTCGATTACATTTTCATCAAGTTTATTGTATTTTCCAAAATGTTCAAGAAGCATATTCAGACGCATATCGAATTCCTCGAGCATATCTTCGTCTCCATACACTTTCATTTTACTACCTCGCGCTACTATTTTTAGCTTCGGAAAGTATTTTTTCAATAATTGAATATTGCTATTCTGAAGTCCGAAAAACTCTCTCGGATTAATCTCTGTAAGTTCAATAATGAGTTCGTTCAAAAGCTATACGAATTTTAGTATGAATTGTTTTTAGGATTGACTAAGTTTGCTAAAGTTGTTTTAGATTTTTTAAAGGGAAAACAAAAGGAAAATTTAAAAACGATCAAAAACAATTACAAGATCATAATGCCGTTTGCACTAAAAGTTGTAAAACTCAACGTTGTTACTTTCATTTTGAAGTCAAAAAAAAATCATGAAATAACTTCAGAACAAATTTACATATTTTTAAGCGCTTACAATTAAAAGATATTAACAATTATTGTGCATGCCAATTATCACGTTAACTACAGATTTTGGAATCAAAGATCATTTTGTGTCTGCGGTTAAAGGAGCAATTTATACAGAATTGCCTGATGCCAAAGTAGTTGATATATCTCATGAAATTTCGCCTTTTCATATTACCGAAGCTGCCTATATAATACAAAATGCATACAAAAGCTTTCCAAAAGGCAGTATACATATAGTAGGTATTGATAGTGAGTTAAATCCCGAAAATAAACATATTGCCGTAAAATTAGATGATCACTACTTTATCTGTGCCAATAATGGATTGGTTTGTTTAATTACGTCTGAATTTAATCCTGAAAAAATTGTAGAAATAAATATCCATGATGCAATTGTATCTAATTTCCCTGTAATGGACGTTTTTGTGAACGTGGCTTGCCATATTGCTCGAGGAGGAAAACTAGAAGTAATCGGAAAAACTATTTCAGAAATTAAAACCATAAAAGGAATTACTCCTATTGTTAATGTTGGTAATAAACAAATTGTGGGTAGTATTATCTATATAGATAATTATGGAAATTTAATTACAAACATTACACGTAAGCTCTTTGAAGAAGTTGGAAAAGGTAGAGAATTCAAAATAACAGCTCGTACTGCAGTATTCGAAAATGTATACGAACGATATAGTGATGCTATTAATTTTGAAATTGAAAAAAGTAAGCGTGAAGAAGATGGGAAAAAATTAGCGATTTTTAACTCCTCGGGATATTTAGAGTTGGCTATTTATAAAAGTAACCCAAAAACTGTAGGCGGTGCATCCAGTCTATTTGGATTGCATTATAGAGATACCGTAAGTATTAGCTTTGAATGAAGCAAAGTATTTTATAGTTGTTCCTAAACTTTATATCTTTAATAATATTACTAAATAGATGATTAAAAAATATTCAAAATCAGATAAAAAAGAGGTTATTGAGTTATTAAAACTTAATACACCAAAATATTTTGATCCGTCTGAGGAATTTGAATTCATTGATTATCTTGATAACAAAATTGAGGATTACTTTGTAGCAAAAGAAGATTCAAAAATTATAGGGTGTGGCGGTATAAATTATTTCCCTGATGAAAAAATAGCCCGAATATCATGGGACATGATACATCCTGATTATCATGGCAGAAGAATTGGACAAAAATTAACTCAGCATAGGATAAATTTTATTAAAAATAATTCTGATACAGAATTAATAGTAGTAAGAACATCTCAATTAGTCTATAAATTTTATGAAAAAATGGGGTTTGAAATAGACAAAGTTGAAAAAGATTATTGGGCAAAAGATTTTGACCTTTATGAAATGATAATTAATATTAAAAACTAATACATGGTTTCATATCATATTTGGAATGTGTAAAATCAAGCATCAAACAATACTTAAATGATTGAAAGAATCGTAAAAATGGGGTTTGTACCCGATCAAGTAGACGCGTTTATAGAAATATTTGAACAGAATAAGAATAAAATCAAAAACTTTGACGGTTGCAGTTATGTCAAATTATTAAGAGATATTAAACAACCTAATCAATTTTTCACCTATAGCCATTGGGAATCTGAAGAGCACCTCAATAACTATAGAAACTCTGCGTTATTCAAAGGTGTTTGGGCAAATACCAAAAATAAATTTAATCAAATACCAGAAGCATGGAGTGTTAACGTAGTAGAATAATTACACTCCTATTTTCATTTTATTTATAAATCGTAATACCACAAACAAGAAATCAAATATGTTTGCATTAATAAGAAAAGAGATCAATACCTTTTTTGCCTCGGCCGTAGGATATCTTGTCATTGCAATATTTCTAATTCTCAATGGGCTTTTTCTTTGGGTATTTAAAGGACAATTCAATATTCCAGATAGTGGTTTTGCTGATCTTTCTCCGTTTTTTCAAATAGCACCTTGGATACTACTCTTTTTAATCCCAGCGATTACCATGAGAAGTATTGCAGAAGAAAAAAAACAAGGTACTTTAGAACTACTCCTTACAAGACCTATACGACATTGGCAATTGGTATTAGGCAAGTACTTAGGAAGTCTATCATTAATCATTATTGCAGTATTACCTAGTATACTATATGTTATTACAATTTATCAGTTGGGTAACCCTATTGGTAATATCGATGTTGGTAGCACTATTGGATCCTATATTGCTTTGTTATTGTTAGCAGCGTCATATACTGGTATTGGTATATTTTCTTCTTCACTAACCAATAATCAAATAGTTGCTTTTCTGATCGCTTTGTTTTTATGCTTTATATTTTACTTTGGTTTTGATGGGTTGTCAAACTTCAACCTTTTAGGAACAACCAATACTTTTTTTGAGCAATTAGGAATGCAATTGCATTACGAACGCATGAGTCAGGGTATTGTAGATACCAGAGATGTCTTTTATTTTCTAAGCATTATTCTCTTTTTTGGCGCATTAACGGTTATTGTGCTAAAAAAAGGAAGCATCAAGGACAAGATAAAACCTATAGTGATAACACTAGTATCTGTAGTTATACTTAGTTTTATTGGTAATTCGTTTTTTAATCGTTTTGATCTTACAAATGATCATCGGTTCACATTGTCCTCGGCAACAGAGGATTTGATTATGGATGCTGCCGTTCCGGTTGTTATCGATGTCTTGTTAGAAGGCAATTTCCCATCAGAATTCAAACGCTTACAATCAGAAACCAAACAATTGCTTGAAGAGTTCAACTCTTTAAACCCAAACATACAGTACATTTTCACCAACCCCTTTGAAGAAGAAGGCATACGTTCTGAAACAATTTCGGAGCTACAGCAATTTGGACTTACGCCAATGGAAGTAAGTGTACAAGAAAGTGGAAAAACAGAAATTGAAACTGTTGTACCTTGGGCAATTGTTAGTTATCAAAATCGAAGTGTAAAGATTCCTTTAATTAAAAACACGATAGGCGCCACTTCTGAAGAACGAGTAAACAATTCTATTCAGCAATTAGAATACGTTTTTGCAGATGGTCTTACCAAATTATTACATCCCAAAAAACACAAAATTGCAGTTTTAAAGGGTAATGGTCAATTGCCCGATATTAAGATTGCAGATTTCATAAAGACCTTACAAGACTACTATTTTGTTGGAGCATTCACATTAGACTCTGTATCAGGGAGCGCTGAAAAAACATTGCAAGATCTGCAAAGGTTTGATATGATTATTAATGCCAAACCCAAAGAAGCTTTTTCTGAAAAAGAAAAATATGTTTTGGATCAGTTTATTATGAATGGAGGTAAATCCCTTTGGTTGCTAGAGTCTGTTGCCATAGAGATTGATAGTTTAATGAATCCCGAAGGTTCTTCGGTAGCCTTAATGCAAGACCTTAGATTAGGAGATGCATTATTCTCTTATGGAGTAAGAATAAATCCTGTTTTGGTTAATGATTTATATTCTGCACCTCTAGTATTAGCTTCTGGACAAGGAAATGACACTCAATTTACTCCTTACCCTTGGTTTTATGAATCTTTGACCAAAAGTAATAGCAATCATCCTATTGTAAAAAATATCGAATCCGTAAAATTCGAATTCGCCAATCAAATTGACACCCTAAAGAATAATGTACAAAAGACAATATTGCTTACAAGTTCAGAGAAATCGAAGTTAGAAGGCGTGCCTAAAGAAATAAGACTTGACATAATAAGAAAAAAACCAGATCTAGGCAGTTATAATGAAGGTGTTCAAAACCTTGCCGTTTTACTGGAAGGAAGTTTTAAGTCTACTTATAAAAGCAGAATAAAGCCAATCAAAATCAATAATCATAAAGATGAGAGTACCCCAACAAAAATGATTGTTATTGCAGATGGTGATGTTATAAAAAACCAAATTAGAAAAGGCCAACCTGTCGAATTAGGTTTTGACCCCTATATGAATTTAAAATATGGCAATAAAGAGTTTTTATTAAATGCCGTAAATTACCTATTAGATGATTCTGGATTAATAGAAGTACGTAGTAAAGAAATTAAAATTCCTTTTCTGAATATTGAAAAAGTTGTTGCCAACAAAACATTTTGGCAAGTAGTTAATATCTTAATGCCATTATTGATTCTTTTATTATTTGGCGTGTCATTTTCTTTTTTACGAAAGAAAAAATACAGAAAGGCTGCTTAAAATTCTATTTTCTATATTTGGTATAGAAAAGCTTCTGACTAAAAACAAAAAATTATCGACCCCGAAAATCTCAATATAGTCCTTAAGACCGAAGATCTTTCAATTGGTTATCACACCAAGCATGAACTTAATGTGGTTGCTGCCGATATTAACCTAAAATTATATGAAGGGGAATTGGTAGGGTTAGTAGGCGCAAACGGGATCGGAAAATCTACGCTACTACGTACGGTATCAAATGTGCAACCAGCATTACATGGGAGTGTTTATTTATCTGACAAAGAGCTTACATCCTACAAACCACTAGAGCTTGCATCAAAATTAAGTATCGTTCTTACAGAGCAAATCGCATCAAAAAACCTGACAGTTCAAGAATTAGTAGCACTAGGAAGGCAACCGTACACAAATTGGGTGGGCAAAATGTCCGAAGAAGACATTGAAAAAGTACGAAAAGCTATAGAAGTTACTCATATCACAGACTTGGTTACAAAAAGATGTTTTGAACTTAGTGATGGTCAACTTCAAAAAGTACTTATTGCCAGGGCCATAGCTCAGGACACCCCTTTTATTATGTTGGATGAACCTACAACACATCTAGATGTATACCATAAAGCCTATATTTTGAAGCTCTTAAAACGTCTCGCTTTTGAAACAAAAAAAACAATTCTATTTTCTACTCACGAAATAGATTTTGCGATACAACTTTGTGATAAAATGATCGTAATGAATAAAGATGGTTTCGAATTTGGAAGACCAAAAGAACTGGTGCAAGCACGAGCCTTTTCAGGTTTATTCCCAGAAGATCTAATCATCTTTGATGCCAAATCAGGAAGATATAAAGTTAGGAATTAAACTAGTATTCTTTAAAAACTTCGTGTAACTACTCGCTCTATTTTCATTGCTTATATTTATCTTTGAATAAACAATAAGAGTACATGTCAGAATACACACCGATCATTATTACCATTGGCGTAATCATTATATCAATCATCGCAGGTTTCTTTATTGGGAAATATGTTGCTTCGCTAAAAAATAAAAGTGAAAAAAGTGCAGTTACCGAGCGATTAAATCAACAACAGTTTCAGTTTGAAGAATACAAAAAAAACTCAGAAAATCAACTTTCAGAATTAACACATGAAAGAGAAGAAATACGTAGAGAGAAGGATTTTTTAAATACCGAACTCACACGCCGTAACGCTGAGTTTGAAAATCTTCAACTCAAAAATCAGGAACAGAAGACCGAAGTTGAAAAATTACAGGAAAAATTTACTAAAGATTTTGAAAATCTTGCTCACAAAATCCTTGATTCAACATCTAATAAATTTACTGAACAGAATAAAGAAAATATCAAAAATATCCTGAACCCATTACAGGAAAAAATTAATACGTTTGAAAAGAAAGTAGAACAAACACACAAAGAAAGTATAGATTATCATGCTGCACTAAGACAGCAGATATTGGGGCTCAAAGACCTAAACGAGCAGATGAGCAAAGAAGCCACTAACCTTACTAAAGCACTAAAGGGAGACAGCAAAATGCAAGGTAACTGGGGAGAATTAGTTTTAGAACGTGTATTAGAAAAATCTGGATTAGAAAAAGATCGTGAATATTTTGTACAACAAAGTTTTACTACTAATGATGGTGAACGGGTGTTACCAGATGTAGTTATCTATCTACCAGATAACAAAAAAATGGTTATTGACTCTAAGGTTACTCTTACGGCTTATGAGCGTTTTGTAAATGAAGACGATGAACTACTAAAAGCAACCTATCTCAAGGAACATATCACTTCATTAAAGCGTCATGTAGACCAACTTTCTGAAAAAAATTATCAGGATCTATATGATATTGAATCACCAGATTTTGTGTTGCTTTTTGTTCCTATAGAGCCTGCTTTTGCAATAGCCATCAATCAAGAAAGTAAATTATACAATCAAGCTTTCGAAAAAAATATAGTTATTGTTACACCTTCTACCCTTTTGGCCACATTACGAACTATCGACACGATGTGGAATAACGAAAAACAACAGCGTAACGCAATTGAAATTGCTCGTCAGGCTGGAGCTTTATATGACAAATTTGAAGGGCTAGTAAAAGATCTTACAGGAGTAGGTAAAAGGATAGATGATGCCAAGAAAGATTATTCTGCTGCAATGAACAAATTGGTCGATGGACGAGGAAATCTAATCAATAGTGTTGAAAAACTCAAAAAAATGGGAGCTAAAGCCAAAAAATCGCTTCCAGAAGCAATTATTAAACGTGCTTCTGATGAAAACGAAATGTAAACAATATTAAATATGGAGCCAAGTATTACAGAAATAATATATTATGTTTTTTTAGGCCTACTTACATCAATTGGGCAGGTTTTTCTGGTAATTCTTTGTCTCTACTATCTATATAAGATCGGAACGAAAGCTGATAGTGTTTTATTAATTGTAGGAAGTCTAATTTCACTTCTTTGTGCCATCTCTAATCCAGTGGGTGCTTTATATGCCAAATCGTGGGGGGCTGATAGTTATTTATCATTTACATATATAATACAAGGCTTTTCTGCTCTTGCTTCTCTTCTTTTTGTAATCGGCTTTTTTTTATTGATTAGAAGAGTGATCAAAAATATAGCACAAACTCAACACTAGAAAAAATGAACACTACTTTTATAAAAACATCTGTTCTACTATTTCTTTTCTTAATGATCACAGGTAGCTCGATACTTGCTCAACAGGCATATTTTCCTGAACGAGGAAGCTGGGAAGAAAAAAAACCATCTGAATTAAAGATTGATACTAAAATACTTGAAGAAGCAATACAATTTGCAAAGGACAATGAGTATTCTGGCCCAAAAGATCTTCGTCTGGCTATTTTAAAAGGTTTTGAACGTGAACCCTATCATAAAATCCTAGGACCAACCAAAAAAAGAGGAGTACCTGCTGGTTTAATTATCAAAGACGGATATATCATCGCCAAATGGGGAGATGTTGAAAGAGTAGATATGACTTTTAGCGTTACAAAAAGTTACCTATCAACCATAGCAGGGCTTGCTCTGGATAAAAGTTTGATTTCTTCGGTAGACAACCCAACTTATAAACATATATGGGATCATACTTTTGATGGTAATCATAATAAAAAAATATCCTGGAGGCATCTTCTAACACAATCTTCAGATTGGTCTGGACAATTATGGGGAGGATATGACTGGGCAGACAGACCTCCAAAAGATGGAGATATCGATGATTGGAAATTCAGAAAACTTAATGAACCTGGATCCACATTTGAATACAACGATGTACGAGTTAATGTTTTAGCATATTCTTTATTACATGTCTGGAGAAAACCGTTACCGCAGGTTCTAAAAGAAAAAATAATGGATCCAATAGGAGCGTCTACTACATGGAGATGGTACGGATATGAAAATTCATGGACAACCATTGATGGCGTACAGATGCAATCTGTAAGTGGTGGTGGTCATTCTGGGGGAGGATTATTTATCAACACTTTGGATCATGCGCGTTTTGGTCTTTTATTTTTAAATAATGGCAATTGGAATGGAAAGCAACTCCTTTCAGAAAATTGGATCAAAGAAGCAACAAAACCTTCTCAGGCAAATCCAAATTATGGATTTATGTGGTGGTTGAATCAAAAAGGGACTCGTCATTGGAAAGGACTGCCAGAGCATCTATATTATGCCGCAGGTTTTGGCGGCAATTTTATTGTAATAGATAAAAAGCAAAACCTGATCGTAGTGACCAGATGGCTAGAACCTAGTCAAATAGATGAGTTTATGACCAAATTATATAACATTTTTTAATACATGAAAAAAATACTTGCATTAATTATTATCGTAATCATGGCAATATTTGCTGGATGGTATGCCTTTGTATATTATGCAGCATATAGCGAAGGAACACGAAGTGGTGAACTCATAAAGTTTAGCAACAAAGGAGTTGTTTTTAAAACATGGGAAGGCGAAATTAGCCAAGGAATATCCGGAGCTCAAATATTTAGTTTTTCTGTTCAAGATAATGAAGAAAATATAATTAAAAAACTGGAGCAATTTCAAGGAAAATATGTGAAGGTGAAATACAAAGAACGTTTTGCCAAAGTTTCCTGGCTTGGTGATACAAAGTACTTCATTATTGATGTGGTTGAAGAAGAGTCTCCTCATTTTAGAAACAAATAAGGCATTATGAGTAAAAAAAAACACAAAACAAATAGGGAATCCAGAGTAGTAATTTCAGAATTAATGCTTCCCTCCCATTCTAATTTTAGCGGAAAAATACACGGAGGCTATATTTTATCATTAATGGATCAAATTGCCTTTGCTTGCGCATCAAAACACTCTGAAACCTATTGTGTAACAGCAAGTGTAGATAAAGTAGATTTCTTAAAACCTATAGAAGTTGGGGAATTAGTTACCCTAAAAGCATCTGTAAATCAGGTAGGTACAACTTCTATGGTAGTTGGAGTTCGTGTAGAAGCAGAAAACATTCGAACTGGTGCTGTAAAACATTGTAACTCTAGTTATTTTACCATGGTTGCAAAAGATGATAAGGGTAATAGTGTTGCAATACCTGGTTTAGTTTTAGAAAACAAAACCGCAATTAGGCGTTTTGTGAGGAGCATAATACGCAAAGAAGATGCAAAAGCAAGACGTGATCGTTTTAAAGCTTCAGAATTTGAATTAGAATCTCATTTGGAAATACTTAAAGAATATAACGTAAAGATAAGCTTGTAATAATTTACTCTTACCCTAGTAATAGATTTCAAAGCAAAGAGTTGTAGTAAATTCCAGGTACGGTTAGACTACAACTCTTGTAGATTGGTTTATCAAGAAAGTTTGAAAAACTTCACGTCAAACTCAAAATTTCAAATGGTAATGCTTCCTAAAAACCATCTTCTTCATAATTTTCATCCATAAAACCACTACTTCTCCTTCTTCTTAATGCAACACCAACTCTTCTTACTCTTCTTCCGCTTCCTCCTGCAATTGATTGTAATTCTTCCTTGTTTAACTCTTTAACTTTTAAATTCTTCATATTAAAAAAATTTAGATTTATTATTTGTTTGAATCAAAGAACATAAACTAAAAGTGCAATACGAAAGACTTTTCCTAGAAATTGGGATGAATGTATATACTCGTCTTTTTTAAACATTTTCTTAAAAATTTCTAATCTCTAACAGTCTGGGGTTCATTCGCATGTTCAACAATTTAACATTGGCGAAAACAAAGTAATACTCAAAAGGAATCATACTGCACATACTCATTATCCATACTTTTACGTTAAATATTGTATATTTCAATAAAAAAATCCCCAGTTATGAAAAATATGCTTAAAATGTGTTCCTTGGTCATGGTCGCCTTGCTTTGTTTTAATTGCAGTAGTAGCGACGATAACACTGTTCCAGGACCCGATCCTGATCCCGATACTAATCCAAACCCAAATAAGACCACAACATATAATGCAGATGTAAAGGTTATAATCGACGCTCAATGTGTACGATGTCATACTGATCCTCCTGTGGAGGGAGCGCCTTTCCCTATGCGTACTTACGAAGAAACTATTGTTGGTGTAAACAGAGATCTTGTGTTAAGAATGACAACCATGAGTATTAATAACGTAATGCCGCCCTCTGGTCGATTACCACAAGAGACTATTGACATAATTCTGGATTGGGAAGCAGATGGTTTTTTAGAGCAATAAAAACTATTTTACATGTACTCCATCCCGCCCTTTATAAAATCGTTGGACAGCCATATTGTTTCCTGAGTATATTTTTATCAAATAGGATCCTTTCTTAAATTCAGAAACATCAATCTGTCTATTCAGATGTAGTTCTTTTTCTACTCTTATAAATCCTGAATTATCAATGATCTTTATAACCAGAGACTGTTTGATTTTAGAATTTGTTACGATAGTGATGTAATCTGAAGTAATTGCCGGTTTAATAATAAACGAAAAAACCTCATCATTAAAATCAACAGGGTTAGAATTATGTATCACGTTAGAATAGGTCACAGAGGTACTAAACAAAATAAAAAGGGATAGTAATAAATTTCTCATATCTTTTTATTTATAATTTACTACAATTCAACAACATGCATAGTTAATAAAAACAAAAATGAGCATAATTTTAACGCTGTTTCACGAATAATTAAGAACTGTTAAATCTATAATGAGGCTTAGAAAAGATATTGTATCTCTAACTAATTTTGGTAATTACATATAAAAAAACCGGACAGTTTAAACTGTCCGGTTTATAATATTTATACATTTTTTTGTGATTATTTACTCAAGTACATCTTACGTCTTGAATATAAATCATAAAACTGATCATCTTTAAGATCATCTATAAACAAGATACTTTCTCCTGTACTCTTCATCTCTGGTCCTAGTTTCTTATTTACATTAGGAAACTTATTGAAAGAAAACACGGGTTGTTTGATCGCATATCCATCTAAATGTGGTTTAAAATCAAAATCAGTAACCTTCTTTTCGCCTAGCATCACTTTGGTCGCATAATTTACGTAAGGTTCTCCGTATGCCTTTGCAATAAAGGGTACTGTCCTAGATGCACGTGGGTTAGCTTCAATGATATACACCATATCATCTTTGATTGCAAATTGAATATTGATTAATCCAACAGTATTAAGTGCTAGTGCAATCTTATGCGTATGATCTTTTATCTGTTGCATGACAAACTCACCCAAGTTAAATGGTGGTAAAGTGGCGTTAGAGTCTCCTGAGTGAATCCCACAAGGCTCAATATGCTCCATAATCCCAATGATATATACATTCTCTCCGTCACAAATAGCATCGGCTTCAGCTTCAATAGCGCCATCAAGGTAATGATCAAGAAGTAATTTATTGTTAGGAATTTTACGCAGTAAATCAACGACATGTTCTTCTAATTCCTGCTTGTTAATTACAATTTTCATCCCTTGGCCACCAAGAACATAAGAAGGTCTCACCAAAATTGGAAAATCTAATCGATCTGCAACCGCAAGAGCTTCATCTGCCGTTTCGGCAATATCAAATTCTGGATAAGGAATATTATTCTCTTTTAATAATTTAGAGAAATGCCCTCTATCTTCAGCAAGATCCAACGACTGGAAACTAGTACCTATAATTTTTATTCCGTAACGATCTAATTTCTCTGCAAGTTTAAGCGCCGTTTGCCCACCTAGCTGCACTATGACACCTTCAGGTTTCTCATGTCTTATTATATCATATATATGTTCCCAAAATACTGGTTCAAAATATAACTTATCTGCGGTATCAAAATCGGTAGAAACTGTCTCAGGGTTACAATTAATCATAATCGTTTCGTAACCACACTCTGCAGAGGCCAAAACACCATGAACACAACAATAATCAAATTCAATCCCCTGACCTATTCGGTTAGGTCCAGAACCCAAAACAACTACTTTCTTTTTATCGGTAACTACACTTTCATTAGAAACATACTTTTCCCCTTCTGGTGTCTCTATTTCTGCTTCAAACGTAGAGTAAAAATAAGGAGTTTTAGCCTTAAACTCGGCCGCACAGGTATCAACAAGCTTATACACTCTTTTTATACCTAGTTCATCTCTTTTATTATAAACTTCACTTTCATAACACCCAACCATATGTGCTATCTGTCTATCAGCAAAACCTTTCTGCTTAGCTTCCAGAATTAACTCTTTGGTTAATGATTGAATGGTGTATGTAGAAATTTCTTTTTCAAGATTATATAATTCTTCATACTGTTTCAAGAACCACATATCAATTTTTGTAATCTCATGTATCCTACTCAAGGGAATTCCCATTTGAATAGCATCATAAATTACAAATACACGGTCCCAGCTAGCATAGGTAAGCTTTTCAATAATTGTATCGTAATTCTTATATCCTTTCCCGTCTGCTCCAAGTCCGTTTCTCTTTATTTCTAAAGATTGCGTTGCTTTGTGCAAAGCTTCCTGGAAAGATCTACCAATAGCCATTACTTCTCCCACAGATTTCATCTGAAGCCCAAGTGTACGATCAGAGCCTTCGAACTTATCAAAATTCCATCTCGGAATTTTTACAATCACATAATCAAGAGAAGGCTCAAATAATGCCGATGTTGATTTCGTAATTTGATTATCTAATTCATCCAGACTATATCCTATTGCCAGTTTTGCCGCAATCTTTGCAATTGGATATCCAGTTGCTTTTGATGCTAATGCAGAAGATCTGGATACTCTTGGGTTTATTTCAATTGCGATTATATCTTCTTTTTCATCAGGACTAACTGCGAATTGCACGTTACATCCACCAGCAAAATCTCCTATACTACGCATCATATGGATAGCCATATCTCGCATGCGCTGAAATGTTTTATCACTAAGTGTCATAGCCGGTGCTACGGTAATAGAATCTCCCGTATGGATTCCCATTGGATCCATATTTTCTATAGTACAGATAATAACTACATTATCGTTATTATCTCTCAATAATTCCAGCTCATATTCTTTCCACCCGATTAATGCTTTATCAATCATTACCTCATGGATAGGTGAAATTTCCAAACCTCGAGTCAATAATTCATCAAAATCTTCTTCTTTATAAACAATTGAAGCTCCTGCTCCTCCTAATGTGTATGAAGCCCTTATTACCAAAGGAAATCCAAACTCTTGAGCAATCTCTTTACCCTTTAGATATGAGTTAGCCGTAGCTTGAGGCGCCATGCCAATACCTATTTTTAGCATTAACTCTCTAAACTGTTCTCTATCTTCAGTAATATTTATGGCGTCAATATCGACACCTATAATCTCTACGTCAAAATCTTTCCAAATACCTTTCTCATCTGCTTCAATACAGAGATTTAATGCGGTTTGCCCTCCCATAGTGGGCAATACTGCATCAATTTGAGGGTGCTCCTTAAGAATTCCAATTATTGATTTGGTGTTTAAGGGTTTAAGGTATACATGATCCGCCATAGAAGGATCTGTCATAATGGTTGCAGGATTCGAGTTTATCAAAATGGTTTCTATCCCATCCTCTCTTAGAGATCTTAAAGCTTGCGTACCAGAATAATCAAATTCGCATGCTTGTCCTATTACAATTGGTCCGGACCCAATAATTAATATACTTTTAAGTTTTTCGTTTTTAGGCATGTAGTAAACGTATTGCGGTTTTGGTATTTTTCTATTAGATATAAAAAAAGGCGTTACTGATAAAGTAACACCTTAATATTTTTAACACGAATAAATCATTAGTGCTTATGTCTTAACTCTGAGGAAACAGATAGCTTTTTTCTCCCTTTCGCTCTTCTACGAGCCAACACCTTTCTTCCGTTCACAGAAGCCATACGCTCTCTAAAACCGTGTTTGTTTTTTCTCTTTCTTTTCGATGGTTGAAACGTTCTTTTCATTGCTATCTATCTTTATAAATCTTCTTGAAATATCTAATTTAATCTCCTTGGGCGTCGTTCCCCAAAACTGCGGGCAAATATACAAAGAGTTTTTACTTTGACAAACCCAAATATCAAAATATTTTTATTTGTTTTTATTACCTTTGCCCGGACATAAAAATAAAACAATTCAATGTACAATAAAAATATAAAATTAGTAATTGCAATATTAATTATTGGAGTAGCCGTATGGCAGATGATAGAAGGGTATATAGGCAACGGTATAATGCTTATTCTGCTGTCAGTAATTTTTGTTTTTTTATATTTTAAAAATGAATTTATTCTTCTTGCATTCTTAAGATTGCGGAAACAAGATTTTGAAGGCGCAAAAAAGTGGCTGAATAGAATTAAGAACCCTGAAAGCGCACTGACCACAAAACAACAGGGATATTACAATTATCTTTTTGGTATCATGTTATCTCAAACCAATATAACACAAGCAGAAAAATATCTTAAAAAAGCTATTAAACTAGGGCTTTCAATGAATCAAGATCTTGCAGTTGCAAAACTAAATCTTGCTGGTATTGCAATGACAAAACGAAGAAAAAGAGAAGCACAAATGCTACTTACTGAAGCCAAAAAGCTAGACAAGCATAATATGCTAAAAGATCAAATTGCCATGATGAAGCAACAAATGAAAAAGATTTAGGCACACTAATTGATCTCACTATTACGTTATGTAAAAAGTTATTGACTAATAAAAGACTTTTAAATAGCCTACCAGAAAGTATAAGTTTTGGTAGCAAAAACTGTTTTTTAGAAGACTTTATAGTACTTTAGCGATTGTAATTATTTTGTAATGAGGAAAATATTAATACTGGGAATACTCTTTTCATTCTATGGCAATTTGTTTGCTCAGCAGGAAGTAAGAATCCCATTTTCAGCGGCTATATCTGCACATATTGTAAAATATAATCAACGAATTGATGATGCATATCAAGAAAAAGACCTTGAACGTGCCGAGTTTTTATTTGATTCATTGGTGACTAACCATCTTAATGGGACGTACATGGATAATTTCAGTGTAAATCCATTAAAAGGCGAACCGATCAAACTGCGAGATTACGAAAAACATCTATTCCTTATAACTTCTGCAGCATGGTGTGTTCCTGGAATTGGAGAAATTCCTGCACTTAATGATCTGGCAGACCGATTTCATGATCAAATCGATTTTGTAGTTTTATTTTGGGACACGAAAGAAAACTTGAAAGAAAAAGTAAAAGAATACAGTGAAAACATACAATTAGTTTATGTAAACGAAAAAACTAATCAGGATTCTTATATCATAAATAAACTTAAGCATGCTTTAGGTTTCCCTATGACGTACTTTATGGATGAAGAAAAGAAACTTCTAAATATCCAAAAAGTAGTGACGCATCACTCTAGTGAAACCTTAACCAACTCATACACTATACACTTCAATTCACTTTCAAAAGGTGTTTCTCTTCTTATTGCTGACCTAGATGCAAAAGGTTTATTAGATAAAGACGCAGAAACGGAACTAACCGAAGAGAAAAAGAACGAAAAAACCGATGAAAGAGATGCCGACGGACGTACTGAAGAGGAACGAAGGATAGATGAAGAATATGAGCGATATAAGCGAGAAAAAGATTCTTTAAACAGTAGAAAAGACAATAATTAAATATTAGTCTGAAGTTGTTTTTATTATTTTCCGAAGATCATTTTAATAGCTACGAGTAAAAGAACGCCTCCAAATATTTTTTTGAGTATAACTTGATTAATAGAAATTGCTAGTTTACTACCTAAGTAGCCTCCGATAATAAATGTAATTGCTATAATCGCAGCATACTTCCAATTAACATACCCTTCCTGATAATAATTATAAGCAGCCAATAGTGTTACAGGAACTGCCAAAACGGCTAAACTTGTACCTTGCGCATGATGCTGAGAGAAGTTTAACCATAATATCATAAGAGGAATCATAATAACGCTACCCCCTATCCCCAAAGTCCCGCTAAAGAACCCTGCCAATAAACCAATTAAAACTAAAGAAATAAGCAACGTTGCATTCATTTGGTAACGATTTTTTAGATAAAAACTGCATGAATAAGCACTTATCTATCGGGTACCATTGACCCAATAAAACTTATACTACTTCATAAGAAGCAGCTAACTTAGCTAAAATATATCTGAAATAAGAAAAAAACTATTACTGTCCTACTCCTGATTTGTAGTAGCCTTCTCTAGGAATTTTGATAAGATATTCTTTACCCGTGGTATTATTTAAATGTGCTTCTCTAAGCCAAGGGTTATGCAACTTCAAAATCTTATAATTTATATCATATTGCTTTACAAACTCTGTAAAATCCGGAATTTGTTCATCTACTAACACATTAAAAGTCGGGATGTGTTTATATAAATCTTCCTCCGCAAAATTGAAACCATATTTTTTCGGATTACTAATAATCTCCTTTACTGCCACTATTCTAAATACATATCTACCAGTTTCTTCACCTAACAGAAGATCATAATATGAATTTACATTTTGTTTTTCTAAACGTCTAATCACACCAGATCGCCCAGCATTATAAGCTGCGGCCGCAAGCGTCCAAGAACCTAATTTTTCTTTGGCACTTTTAAGATATTTACAAGCTACTCTTGTAGATTTTTCTATATGATAGCGTTCATCAACATTTTGATTTACTTCTAATCCATATTCTTTTGCCGTTCCCTTTAATATTTGCCAAAATCCTGTTGCCCTAGCCGGAGAAACAGCTTGAGTCAAACTACTTTCAATAACTGCGAGATATTTAAAATCTTCTGGCACACCTTGTTCTTTCAGGATAGGTTCTATAATTGGGAAATATTTATTAGCTCTCTTAAAAAGAAGTAAGCCATTGGACTGCCAATAGGTGTTTACCAATAATTCTCTATCCATTCGTTCTCTAATATCAGGATTCCCTATGGGAACAAGTTCTCCCGCAAAATTGAGATTATCAGGCATAGGAATTGCATAGACATTATAGTCATTTATTAACTTATCTTCTAATACTTCTTGTGCTGGAGTTTTTTGAGGGGTATCCTGGGTGGCATTAACCAAAATTCCAAACGTGAATAATACGCCTAGAAAAACTAAAACTTTTTTAATCGCTTTCATTACTGTAAGTAGGTTTTATTGGGGGATAAAATTTTATTTTACAATATAACGTAAAAAGTTAGACTAATGCAAGTTATCATTAATTATTTCAGGTAAATGTTTATTAAACCACTTCGCTCGATTTACGATCATTACGTGAGTTCCTTTATCTACTTTAATGCAATTTTTAATATTCGAAATCGGAAAAACAATATCCTTATCCCCATGGATATGAACCAATCCTTCGGGGCATTCTTCTTGATTCCAACACACCATATTTTCAATTGCCCAATCTAAGTATGTTTTATCATTTACAGATAAATACTTTTGATACATAGCCGCTCTTTTCTTTGCAAAATCACCAAAAGCAAGTTTTTCCCAATTATCAATTTTAGAAACCAAAGACGTAGGAAGTAATTTGTACATTCCCGTCTTACGAGCTATTACCATGCGCTTTGGCAATTCATGCTTATTTTTTACACTAGAGATAATTATCAACTTTTTCACTTCCAGATACTTACTCATCTCCTGCACTATCACACCTCCAAATGAGACTCCTATCAAAACAGGGTTTTTATGCTTAATTTCTTCACACATACGTTTCGCATATGCAGCAATAGGTTCCTTTTTGTTTGGAATTTTCCAGGGGACTGTATAGGTCAAAAACCGATCCTTTGGTAGGTCGATATATTCAAAAATAGAAGCGTCGGCTGCCATTCCTGGTATAAAGTAAACATGGTTAACTTCCTGCGACATAGGTATTTTAACAGTGGGGGTTACGTTTAAAACTCTAATTTTCTTATCTTTGCACTTCAAAATTATAGTATTCCTTTTTTAGAAAAAAGGAAATATTGAGTTAAATTTTGATAAAAGGGAATTTTCAACTAACAAATCTTAGTTAGGTTACTTTAAATTAACACCATAAATCTGTGGACAGAATATGTGGTGTTTATGAAACTGACCTAACCAATAAAGATTGTTTGATTATTAGGGTAGTCCCCTTATTAATGATTTAATTACCTCATAATTTTAAAAATATGGAGAACATGAGTGATGTTGAATTAGAAATCATAGATAATGAATTTCTAAGACAATTCGAAACTACAATCGCAGGTCAAAAAGCTAAAATTGAGTACGCTCTTCAGGAAAGAAAAATTTTCCTAACCAAACTCATAATGAGTGAGGAACACTTAGAGAAAGGGTATGAACAGGATTTTATTATTGCAGTATTTAATGTAATTCAAGATCGCAATATAAGATTAGTACCTACAAGTCCTATAATTGCTAAGTTTATGCGCAAAAATAGGCGGAAATACAAAGATTTACTACCTGTAGGAATCAATATATAGTATCTGAATTCTAACGAATAAAAAAAAATCTGCATGATACATGCAGATTTTTTTTATTCATAATGTCATGCTTTTATACCCTCTGGCACAAAATCAAATCGTACCATCCCATCATCATCAATATCTTTCAAATTAACTTTATGTAATGTGTTTACATAAGATGGATTCCAGGGCATTTTTACTTTAACATAATTCTCTGTAAACCCATGTATATATCCTTCTTTATTTTCAGATTCAAACAAAACTGTTCTCTCTGTCCCCAATTGTCCTTCGTAAAATGCTCTTCTCTTTTTTGCAGATAATCCGCGAAGCATTTTACTTCTTTTTTTTCGAACATTAAGAGGGACAACGCCATCTAAATCTGCTGCAATTGTATTATCTCTTTCAGAATACGTAAACACATGAAGATATGAAATATCTAATTCTGAAAGAAAGTTATAGGTATCTAAAAAATGATCATCGGTTTCACCAGGAAAACCAACAATAACATCAACCCCAATACACGCATGAGGCATCACTTCTTTTATTTTATTAACACGATCTACATACAAGTTAGTAAGATATCTTCTTCGCATTAGCTTAAGGATTTCATCATTACCAGACTGCAACGGAATATGAAAATGCGGAACAAATGTCCTTGAACCCGCAACAAAATCTATAGTTTCATTTTTCAATAGGTTAGGTTCTATCGAAGATATTCTCAAACGCTCTATTCCTTCTACCTGATCTAATGCTTGTACTAGTTCAAAAAAAGTATGCTCGTGCTTCTTGTTTCCAAACTCACCTTTACCATAATCACCAATATTCACTCCCGTAAGTACAATTTCTTTAATTCCTTTCTCAGAGATTTCCTTAGCATTTGTTAACACGTTACTTAATGTATCACTACGCGAAATACCTCTTGCCAATGGAATAGTACAATACGTGCATTTGTAATCGCACCCGTCCTGCACTTTTAAAAATGCTCTAGTACGATCTCCTATCGAGTAGCTTCCCACGTAAAAATCAGCATCTTCAATTTCACAAGAATGCACCTCGCCATACTCATTTTTAGAAAGGTCATTAATGTAATCTGTGATCTTAAACTTCTCTGTAGCCCCAAGCACCAAATCCACCCCATCTACGGCGACCAACTCTTCAGGCTTTAACTGGGCATAACAGCCAACAGCTGCTACAAAGGCATCTGGATTACTCTTTTGAGCCTGTTTTACAATAGTTTTAAATCTCTTATCTGCATTTTCAGTAACAGAACATGTGTTGATTACATAAATATCTGCATTTTCAGAGAAATCTACACGATCAAAGCCTTCATCAGTAAAATTTCTGGCTATAGTAGAGGTTTCTGAAAAATTCAGTTTACAACCTAATGTATAAAATGCGACTTTTTTTCTCATAAAACTATTTGTCATTTCGGCAACGGCAGAAATCTCTTTATATTTACCCTTCATTTAAACTCAACAAAGAATTGAGCTATTCAGTAATAAATTTTAAGGCTGCAAATATACCAACAATAATTCGTTTACTAAAATTGAAAACCATCCATTTTGATAGCGTAATTCATTATTTAGCAATACTTTATCTATTCACTTCTTTATTCTCTTGTGAAAAATCTTCAAAGCAGAACAGAGATCACGAAGTATTTAGATACAATCAATATGAGAATATTAGTTCGTTAGATCCTGCATTTGCCCGTGATGTAGCCAATATATGGTCTACCAATCAATTATTTAACGGATTGGTACAACTTGACGACTCGTTACATATAATTCCTGATATCGCAAAGAGGTGGGAAATTTCAGAAAATGGACTAGAATATACTTTTGTTCTTCGGGATGATGTAAAATTTCATAAGCACAAACAATTCAAAACTAAAGATTGCACTCGTTTAGTAACGGCAAAGGATTTTGCCTATAGTTTTGACAGGCTTATAAGCCCTAAAGTAGCCTCACCAGGAAACTGGGTATTAAAAAACGTTGCTACCTACAAGGCTATTAATGATACTATTTTCGAGATAAAACTAAAAAAACCTTTTCCCGCATTTCTGGGGTTAATGAGCATGCGCTACTGCTCTGTTGTTCCTAAAGAAGTTGTAACGTTCTACGGAAATGAATTTCGATCCAACCCAATAGGCACTGGTCCTTTTAAATTCAAGTTATGGGAAGAAAACGTAAAGCTGGTATTGCGCAAAAATGAATTGTATTTCGAAAAAGATAAAAACGGCAAGCAATTACCATATCTGGAAGCTGTAGCCATTACTTTTTTACCCGATAAGCAAAGTGAGTTTTTACAATTTGCCCAAGGTAAAATTGATTTATTGAATAGCCTGGATGCCTCTTACAAAGATGAATTATTAACTCCTAGTGGTAAGTTACGTGAAAAATACCAGGATCGAATACATATTAGTAAAGGACCTTATCTAAATTCTGAATACCTTGGGTTTTATCTAGACACCGATAAAAAAGAAATACAATCAGAATCTTTAAGGAAAGCCATAAATTATGGTTTTGACAGAGAAAAAATGATCACGTATTTAAAAAATGGTATTGGAACTCCTGCTGTACATGGTTTTATACCCAAAGGAATCCCCGGGTTTAATAATGTACCTGGTTATAAATATGATCCAAAAAAGGCCCGTGAGTTTATAGAAATATATAAAAAAGAAACCGGAGACACTTCACCGACCATTCGTATTGCTACAGATTCAAACTACCAGAGTATTTGTGAGTTCATACAACGAGAATTAGAAAAAATTGGACTGAACATAATTGTAGATATTATGTCACCCTCTACGATACGGCAAAAAAAATGGAGTGGCGAACTAGAGGTTTTTAGAGCGAGCTGGATTGCAGATTATCCAGATGCAGAAAATTTCTTATCTCCTTATTATAGTAAAAACCATACACCAAACGGTCCAAATTATACGCATTTTAAAAATGACACCTTTGATAGGTTATACGAAGAAAGCTTTCTTATAACAGATACAAAAGTAAGAGAGCAACACTACGCCAAAATGGATTCTATTATCGTTTCTCACGCCCCTATTGTACCGCTGTATTATGACGAAGTAGTACGGTTCACTCAAAAAAACGTGAGAGGTCTTACCAACAATCCTCAGAACTTTCTGATTTTGAAACGTGTTTGGAAGGAAAAGAAAAAATAAACAAACATCCTAAAACACTGATATTTAACAGCTATAACCGACTTATTTGCGTTTTATCGATTATTTTTTTATATATTCGTGCTTCATTAATTATTTTTTAACAAATCAATTAACCCAAGTCTTATGAAAAAAATCAATTTATTTTTACTATCAACTCTTTTTCTAGGAGTGATTTCATGTGGTAGCGATGACGATGCTTCAGGTGAGTTAGTATCTGTAGATCCTAATCCAGTAGAAGATACAATTTTAGATGAAAACACTGTATCTCAAGGTATTTCAGTAGATGGCGCTACAAGAGTTACAGGAAATGCTCCTACACCAACAGGTGGTATTACTTTTACACCAAGCACCACAACCCAGTCTGCTTTTTTATCAAATGGATTTAATATTCGTTTAACTGCTCCAGATGTTGCAACTGGTGCATATTTACAGGTTGTGCAAGACGGAACTCCTGCTGGAGATTATTTTGATATCTCTTTAGCTGCGTTTAGAGCTAGTGCTTTGCAAAACAAGAAGTCCGGTTTTATGAAGAATTCTAAAATGATGGAAAATGAAGTTGAGATAGATGTTGATTTTGGAGAAACTGTAACTCCAGGTAAATTTTGCTACCTACTTTGTATTTATGATGAGGCGGGTAACATTAGTGAGCCTGTTGAAATCTGTGTAGAGGTTGAAGCTTGGGGAGGAAATCCTAATATCGTTGGAACTTGGAATTTTGTTAAAGCGGTAGAGAACGGAAACACTCAACTTCTTGGTGAAGAAGATTGTGAGGATACGACAGTATTTTGTAACGATCAAACTGAAATAACAGTTGAAAACGCTTATTGTGATACATTACTTTCTCTTCCTGTTACATTTAATGCAGACGGAACATACGAGTATGTTGAAACATCTAAGTATACCGAAATTAATTATGGTGCATCATCAGAAACTTGTACTGCTACTTTTGAAGCAGAAAAAGATGAAAAATATACATCTAGAGGTAACTGGGCATATGATGAAGAAGAAAAGAAACTTACGTTAGTAGAGTTTACTTATATTGATGAGTATGACGGACAAGTTAATAACGGTGTAGAAGAAGACGGATACCTTTTATTTGACGGTGATGCTTCAGTAACAGCTTCTACTTTAGTAATCAAACAAACATTTGAAGAAGCTGGTATTTCTGAAACATTTGAGATATTTTTCGAAAAATAAAATCTGAGATAAATAATAGTACTAAAAAAACCATCCCGATATATAATCGGGATGGTTTTTTTATTTCGTATTAAGAATCATAACTCTTTCGCCATGTCTTTGTTTCCTCAAAAACATGCTCCAGAATCTCCTCTTCTTGCTTGGTAAACTCTATTTCTCGTCGAGACATCACTACTCTGGCTACCTCAAAAGCTTTTTTGGTTAAATACGTAGTGAATCCACCACTACCACCCCAGCTATAACTAGGTATAAAATTACGAGGAAAACCTCCTCCAAATATATTTGCATTAACTCCTACTACGGTACCTGTATTAAACATGGTATTAATCCCACATTTAGAATGATCCCCCATCATTAAGCCACAAAACTGTAATCCTGTCTTTGCAAAACCTTCTGTTTCATAACTCCACAGACGTACAGGAGCGTAATTATTCTTAAGATTAGAGGTATTGGTGTCAGCACCTAGATTACACCATTCTCCCAGTACAGAATTACCAATAAAGCCATCATGCCCTTTATTAGAATATCCAAAAATAACAGAATTGGTGACCTCTCCTCCTACTTTGGAGTACGGACCTACAGTCGTTCCTCCGTAGATTTTTGCTCCCATTTTAATAGTAGCATGATCACATAGCGCAAAAGGACCTCTAATGATACTTCCTTCCATGATTTCTGCATCCTTACCAATATAAATAGGTCCATTACTTGCATTAAGTATTGCAAACTCTAGCGTTGCTCCTTCTTCTATAAATATACTCTCGCTGGCAATTACATTATTACTCTCTGGGATGGGTTGACTTTCTCTACCATCGGTAAGCAATCTAAAATCGTCATTAATCGCTTGTTCATTTTTAGAAAAAATATCCCAAGTATATTTTACCGTAAATACATCTTGATCATATTGCTGTATTTCATAAGAATCAAAATCTACTTCCTCATCTTCTTTTACAAAAAACGCGATAGGCTCTTCTTTATAAAAGATTGCTTGATTTGGTTGCAGTGCTGTAATTTTTGCGACAAGTTCTTTTGACGGAAGAAAAGAAGCATTAATCATTATATTTTCTTCTAGCTCCACCATAGGAAATTTCTCACTCAAGTAATCCTCTGTCACTGTAGATGTGGTATACCCTAAGTGTTTTTCCCATTTTTCCCGAATGGTAAGTATTCCTATACGAATATCTGCAACAGGCCTTGTAAAGGTAAAAGGCAATAAGGCATTGCGCGAGGCCCCATCAAAAAGAATATAATTCATAGACTTAATCTTGTATTGTATAATTTATCGCAAAAGTACATGAAGATATAAAAACAAAAAAGCCTTTCTGGTTAAGAAAGGCTCTTGAATACTTCTTATTACTAAATTACTTTTTGAATTTAGCATATTTGTTTTTGAACTTGTCGATACGTCCTGCAGTATCGATAAGTTTTGATTTCCCTGTATAGAATGGATGAGAAGATCTTGAAATTTCTAATTTCACCAACGGATACTCAACACCATCGACTTCTAGTGTTTCTTTTGTATTCGCTGTAGACTTAGTTAAAAAAACATCATCATTAGACATGTCTTTAAAAGCTACCAATCTATAATTCTCTGGGTGAATATCTTTTCTCATTATATATAATCTTTTCTTTTTTTCGAGCTGCAAATTTACAACTATTTTTTAATCTACAAAAGATTTTACACTAGATTAAAAAGAAATTTAGAACAACTTTTAATTTGCCCTTGTTTCATCATTGGCATCATCAGGAAGCGGACAACCAGATATCCAATCAAGAAAAGTTCCATACAAAGATGAGCTAGTCCCACAATCTCCAGGGTTTTTACTAACATTTACCAGAATATTCAATCTTAAATACTCAAATTGGTCAGCTATATCATAAAATTCTTGAGGGGTCAAATTTAAAGCTTCAAGCTGATAATAGAGATCTAAAAACACATTTGTTTGATCTCCTAAAAATTCTTGCAACAAAGCTTCTTTTTCAGCTTCACTTAATTGCTCTTCTGTCGATTTTTGTCGTAAGGAATTAATATATTCTTTGTATTTACCTGTTTTAACAGCACTTTTATTAAACTCAATAAGAGTTTGCTTTACCAGGTATTCCTTTTCTTCCTGAGAAACTTCAGTATGTTCCTCGTCTTTAGAACAAGAAACTGTCCCAAGGAAAGAAATTACGAGTGTAAAAAGTAAAAATTTTCTCATAAATAATAATTTCGTTAATATATTTTTATACAATTAAAAATTGGGGTATTTAATTATAAACTTGGGGCATGTCAAAAATTTTCGGTCTCTTTAAGCTCATAAAATTCATTCTTTCAACCTATTAACATTTTCAATGTTTTTTCGGGAAAACCCTATATTTTACACTTATTGAGACCCTTCTTTATTTACGGGTAAACCGTAAACATGTTGTAAATATACGATAAAATTATGAATTAAACCGATAAAAAGCTTATTTTATTAAAACTGTAACATTTTATTATATTTGTACACTTATGGTTTATGAATAATTGAAAAGTATTTTTATATGATGGAGAAAACTACTATTTCTACAAAAAAGCATATCCTAAAATTTGGATCAATTTTTGGTATCTTATGGATTTTATATGGGATAATTCGCTATTTAACCAACAATATGACAACTTGGAATTGGAAGCTTTCTGTTATTGAATTCACCATTCTAGTCAGTGTAATTATTTATGGTATATACTCTTACAAAACTGCCAATAGTGGTTATCTTAAGTTGGTAGAAGCACTAAAAATTGGTACAGGCATTATTATTGTAGGAACTTCTATTCAAATATTTTGGGATATTTTTTTCCTAAAAGCAGTAGCACCTGAAGTAATGGATCAACTAATTAATCTAAGTAAAAATCAAATATCGAATCAAGGGTTAGATCAAGATTCTGTGTTAATTAGAAAAAATAAGTTTCTTTTTACAACATCATTGATTGCTCTAATTGGGAATTTAACATTAGGGATAGTTGTTTCTCTACTTTCGGGCGCTATTATGCAGAAAAATCGTGATCCTTTTAATTAGTAGCCATAACTAACGAAACCATTTTATCAATACCTTGCAAACAGTACTCTCGTTTTTGGAGAAACATTTGGCTTCTCAAAAATCCGTATCAAATTTATTTCATCGCTCTTGTAACAATTTACTATATTTGAATACTTATGGTTATATAAATAACCTAAACTATTGTATACATGGAAAATGATAAAGCATCTTCAAAAAAAATTATTATAAATTACGGAGTAATACTAGGAATAGTTTCTGTACTTCTTGGCGTTGTAATGTATGTAACCAACGTATACACTGATCCGCATTGGATATTCTCTGTGATTGGCTTCTTAATCCTTATTGGTGTAATTACCTATGGTATAAAGGCTTACAAAACTTCTAATAATGGATTTCTTGAACTAACAGATGCATTAAAAGTAGGTATAGGAATCGCCCTTATTGGAGGCATTATTGGTGCCATCTGGACACTTTTGCTAACCTCGGTTATAGAGCCTGAGTACACACAACAAGTAATGGAAGTTCAAAGAGAAAAGCTGTTAGAAAATCCAGATATGACTGAAGCAATGGTGGATCAAAGTATAGAAATGATGGAAAAATTTAGCAGTCCGTATATAAGTATTGCCTTTTCTATTATAGGTAGCTTATTCTTTGGATTTATTATTTCTCTTTTTGCCGGATTAATCATGAAAAAGAAACAAGATTTATATTAATATATCAGTGGTCGTACTGCGACTGATAAATTAAAGAAAAGGATTGTACATAATGTGCAGTCCTTTTCTTTTTTATAACCATTTTTTCTTTCTAAAAAGCCGTTAATTAGATCAACTACAAGAAAAACTAAGTATTTTTTAATTTGTTTATAAAAGATGAAGGATAAATTCCTGTTTTTTTATGAAATGCTTTTGAATACTCCAGAAATATCACCAGAAAATATAAATGAAAAAATATCGATGATAGAAGAATCGTATCTTCTTTTATTTTGAGATATGTAATCATGTTTTTTACACAAATGGTTCCGGGTGCTTGTATTTCTTTAATTAGTGGAGCAATCATGCGTAAGAAAAAAGAGTTGTAAACACTTGTTATAGTAGTGCTAAAAACAAAATCTATCTTTTCACAAAACACACGATTACACCCCAAAAGCATGCTAACTTATAACATTTTACTATATTTGACTATTGGTTACTTATTT
The DNA here is from genome assembly GCA_947500545.1 of uncultured Aquimarina sp. Classification (GTDB taxonomy): domain Bacteria; phylum Bacteroidota; class Bacteroidia; order Flavobacteriales; family Flavobacteriaceae; genus Aquimarina. The sequence goes on from CANMSO010000005.1 coordinate 59,919, forward strand.
ACCTACTATATATGAATATATCTGTGGTCATACCACTGCTCAATGAGCAGGAATCACTTAACGAATTATATAATTGGATTGCAAAAGTTATGCAATCCAATTCTTTTTCTTACGAAATTCTCTTTATTGATGATGGCAGTACAGACGGGTCCTGGGATACCATCTCAACACTGTCTAAACAAGATCCAAATGTAAAAGGAATTCGTTTCCTGAAAAACTTTGGAAAATCACAAGCACTCCATGCTGGTTTTGAAGCCGCACAAGGTGATGTAGTGATTACTATGGATGCCGATTTGCAGGATAACCCAGAGGAAATCCCAGAAATGTATACGCTTATCACTCAGGATGGATATGATCTTATCTCTGGATGGAAGAAAAAGAGATACGACTCTGTACTAGCAAAAAACTTGCCTTCAAAATTATTTAATGCCGCTGCCAGAAAGACTTCTGGGGTTAAATTACATGATTTTAATTGCGGATTAAAAGCATTCAAAAATATAGTCATCAAAAATATCGATGTGCATGGCGAAATGCATCGATACATTCCTGTACTCGCCAAAAATGCTGGTTTTACAAAAATTGGTGAAAAAGTTGTGCTACACCAGGCACGAAAATATGGGAAGACAAAATTTGGGATGAATCGTTTTGTAAACGGTTTTCTGGATTTAGTCACGATTTGGTTTATGTCGCGTTTTGGCAAAAGACCCATGCATTTCTTTGGACTTATTGGCACCTTATTATTTATAGTAGGATTTGGTTTTTCGTTATATCTAGGTATTGATAAATTGTTTATTGAAACCAAAGGAAGACTTATTGCGCAACGCCCCGAGTTTTATGTCGCTTTAACATCGATGATACTAGGAACACAATTTTTTCTGGCTGGGTTTTTAGGTGAAATCATTTTAACCAGTAAACGAGATAAGGAACGATATAAGATATCAGGTAAGATAAACTTATAATATATGCTTTATTGATACGTACAAAGACTCCACCAAAAACTTAGCTTAGACAAAACACAATCGTATATTTGATTAAAAGCCGTCAAATTGAGTCATTTTTCGTAATGAAATGAAGAAACATTGTATCGAAATTAGGCTTTTGATTAGAAATTACTCGTTTTCGATACATCCCGATAAAAAATCGGGACACTCAAACTGACGTAATTTCCAGAAATAGAACTGACGATATTTTAGTACCAAATCAAAGAAATTAAATAGTATTTTTGCAATTAAAGTTAAAGCACATGCAAATCCAGGATTCTGAAATAAGCAAGAGAGTCAATGAATGGTTGACTCCTGTTTTTGATGAGGATACACAAATAGAAATTCAAAATTTACAAAATAATAACCCAGAGGAGCTAAAAGAAAGTTTCTATAAAGACCTGGAGTTTGGTACCGGTGGTATGCGTGGTATTATGGGCACTGGGACTAATAGAATCAACCAATACACTTTAGGAAAAAGTACTCAAGGGCTAAGTAATTATCTAATTAGTCAATTTCCCGGGGAACAACCCAAGGCTGTAATTGCTTATGATTGTAGGCATAATAGTGATACGTTGGCTCAAATCGTGGCCAATGTTTTTTCTGCTAACGGAATTCAGGTTTATTTATTTTCTAGCTTACGCCCTACTCCAGAACTATCCTTTGCCGTAAAAGAATTAGGATGTCATTGTGGGATCGTGTTGACAGCTAGTCATAATCCACCAGAGTATAACGGTTATAAAGTATACTGGCAAGATGGCGGGCAGCTGGTACCACCGCAAGATGGTGAAATCATTTCGGAAATAAGCTCCTTAAAATATTCTGATATAAAATTTGAACCAAATTCTAGTCTAATTCAAAAAATAGATAAAGAAATTGATACGACTTTCATTGATCAAAGTGTGAAAAACGGAAGTTTTGCTGCCAGTCAAGAGGCTAAAGACGATGTAACCATTGTTTTCACTTCATTACATGGCACCTCTATTACCGCTGTGCCGGAAACCCTGGAAAAAGCAGGGTATAAAAATGTACATATTGTAAAAGAACAAGCAGAACCAGATGGTAATTTTCCAACAGTAAAATCTCCTAATCCAGAAGAGCCTGAAGCACTAACCATGGCAATGGCTCTTGCAAAAGATGTTGATGCCGATATTGTAATAGGTACAGATCCCGATTGTGATCGATTAGGAATTGCTGTTCGTAATAGTCAAGGTCAATTGCAATTACTAAATGGTAACCAAACCATGGTTGTAATGACCTGGTTCCTTTTAGAATATTATAAAAATCAAAAAGGATTAAAAGGTAATGAGTTTATTGCTTCTACTATTGTTTCAACACCAATGATGCGAACTCTTTCTCAAGCATATGGCGTAGAATATAAAGAAGTATTAACAGGTTTTAAATGGATTGCAAAACTAATAAAAGATTATCCTGAAAAACACTTTATTGGTGGTGGTGAAGAAAGTTTTGGATTTATGGTAGGCGATTTTGTTAGGGATAAAGATGCCGTAACCGCTACCCTATTAGCTTGTGAAATTGTGGCGTATACCAAATCAAAAGGAAGTTCTTTTTACAATACGTTACTAGATTTATATACCAAACATGGTTTTTATAAAGAAAGCTTAGTTGCTTTGGTACGAAAAGGAATTGATGGTGCCGCAGAAATTAAGCAAACTATGGTGGATCTTAGAAACAACCCTCCCAAGTATATTAATGAGGAAAAAATTGTTTTGATAGAAGATTATCAAACCAGCGTTGCCAAAAACATTCAGAATCATTCTGAAAATAATATTGACGTTCCAAAATCAAATGTTTTAATATTTTATACTGAAGATGGTAGTAAAATTGCCGCAAGACCTAGCGGAACTGAGCCTAAAATTAAATTTTATATCAGTGTTCAAAGTTCACTTGACAACATTTCGGATTTTGAGAATGCAGAACAACACTTAGATGGCAAAATTGAAGCCATCAAAAAAGATTTAAAACTCTAACTTAAATAGCGATACAAAAATCGTTGAAGATACTTAATGAACTATTTTAAACAAATTCTTCGCTTTGCGAAACCATATAAATCGTATGGTATTCTAAATATTATCTGTAATATTTTTTATGCACTTTTTAGCGCACTATCCTTTATTGCATTAATCCCAATGCTTAAAGTTCTTTTTAGTAAAGATGAAAATATCATATACCCTACTCCCGAATGGACCGGAATATTAGGTTCTAAGGAATATTTGACAGATACGCTCAACCTTTATATTTCTGAAACAGTGAAGTCTGAAGGTAAACTTCAGGTTCTTACCTATATGATTGTTGTAATTATTGCAATATTTATGCTAAAGAACCTTTTCAATTATCTGGCTATGTATTTTATTACATTTCTAAGAAATGGGGTTTTAAGAGATATAAGAGATGAATTATATGAGAAAACGATAAGCCTACCGCTATCCTTTTTCTCAGAAAAACGAAAAGGAGATACTATGGCCAGAATATCAACCGATGTTCTGGAAATACAACATTCTTTTCTTTCTATTTTAGAATTAATAGTCAGAGAACCACTAACCATACTATTTACGTTAGTATTTATGTTTTATCTGAGTACCAAACTCACGCTTTTCGTTTTTATATTTATCCCGGTCTCAGGGTTTTTGATCTCCTTGATTGGTAAAACTTTAAAAAAGCATTCGGACAAAGTTCAAAAAGAACAAGGTTTGTTTTTATCTATAGTTGAAGAGACACTAGGTGGACTAAAAGTAATTAAAGGCTTCAATGCCGAAAAAATATTCGGAGAAAAATTCAACGACTCTACCAAACGATTTTACTCATTTTCTAACACATTATTAAATAGACAGAACTTAGCTTCACCAACCAGTGAGTTTTTAGGTATTTGTGTAATTGCTGTTTTACTTTGGTACGGAGGAAGACTTGTTTTCATTGATGGCACTTTAGAGTCAGAAATGTTTTTAGCCTATATAGGATTGGCATATAACATTCTTACTCCCGCAAAAGCAATATCCAAAGCCAATTATGGAGTTAGAAAAGGAAACGCAGCTGCAGAACGTGTTTTAGAGATCTTAAATACTACTTCTCCATTACAGGATAAACCAAATGCGGAAGAGAAAAAAGATTTTAATTCTGAGATAAGTATTGAAAATATATCTTTTAAATATGAAGATGAATATGTTCTTAATGATTTTACATTAAAAGTTCCTAAAGGTAGCGCTGTTGCATTGGTTGGTCAATCCGGAAGTGGTAAATCTACCATAGCAAATTTAGTAACCCGTTTCTATGATGTAAATGAAGGAAGTATTAAAATCGACAATACAGATATAAGAGATCTAACCAAAAAATCTCTACGAGGTCTAATGGGACTGGTAACTCAAGATTCTATATTATTTAATGACACGATCAAAAATAATTTGTTAGTTGGAGATGAGTTTGCGTCTGATGAAGAAATTATCGAAGCTTTGAAGGTTGCAAATGCCTGGGAATTTGTAAAAGAACTTCCTAAAGGAATAGAAACCAATATTGGTGATAGCGGTAATAAATTAAGTGGCGGACAAAAACAACGCTTGTCTATTGCCAGAGCCGTTCTTAAAAATCCTCCGATCATGATATTAGATGAAGCAACATCTGCTCTAGATACAGAAAGTGAACGATTAGTGCAGTCTGCATTAGAGAATATGATGAAAAACAGAACTAGTATAGTTATTGCCCATAGGTTATCTACTATACAAAATTCTGATTTGATCGTTGTAATGCAAAAAGGGAAAATTGTAGAAAAAGGTCGCCACGAAGAACTAATTACCAAGAATGGCACATATCAAAAGCTAGTAACTATGCAATCTTTTGATTCGTAACATACTAAAATACAAGTATTTAAAAATAAAAAAGAGTGCTCTCGCACTCTTTTTCTTCACACAAATCATCTTAATTTAGGGGCTTACTCTAAAATTAAAACTCACTCTTATTTAAAATCTTTCATCTTGGGGAAAATGAAAGGGCTAACTCCATTATTATGATGTAAATATAAAACAAATAATTCGACTAAAAAAGAGAAAAATGGTTTTTATCTAAAAAAAATACATTTAATCTATAAAAATTATCTTTATATTCATTTTTTGTAAGTTTTTTACTACAAACAAGAAAGCGTCATCATCCCTTATTTGACATCAAGCATCTCACAAAAACGGGTTAAAAACATTCTAAAATGAAAAAAGAGTGCTTTCGCACTCTTTTTCTTCACACAAATCATCTTAATTTAGGGGCTTACTCTAAAATTAAAACTCACTTTTATTAAAACTTTCATCTTGGGGGAAATGAAAGTGTTAAGTCATTTTTACTTTGTAAAGATACTTCTTTTTTTAGAACTACCAAACAAAAAGTGTATTTTATCCAAAAAAAATGCTTTTTAACATTGTAAAACACATCTAACATTCAATTTTGTAAGTTTTTTACTACAATTACTATTTTATACAAGTAGCAATGAAATAATTACAAAATAAAAAAGAGTGCTTTCGCACTCTTTTTCTTCACACAAATCATCTTAATTTAGGGGCTTACTCTAAAATTAAAACTCACTTTTATTAAAATCTTTCATCTTGGGGAGAATGAAAGCGTTAACTCATTATTACGATGTAAAGATACTATCTTTTTTCAATCTACCAAACAAAAAGTGTATTTTATCCATAAAAAAAGTAAATAACCTGTAATTTTAACATTTATTCTTACAAATTCCTACAAATATATAGCTTTGAGATTTATTATTTACTGAATTAAACCTTTTTTATGTACATTAGTCATATAGGTAAGTTTTTAGAAACCTAATCTTAAATACATAAACCAAATATTACTTTTGAATATTCAAGAAGAAGAACGCCTACTCATCTCTTTGCAAACTGATAAAGATATTAACGCGGCATTTAGCCAATTAGTTAAACTATATCAGCAGCGACTTTATTGGCATATACGTAATATGGTAAAAAATCATGATGATGCAGATGATATATTGCAAAATGTATTTATTAAGGTGTACAATAACATTAAAAAATTTAAAGGAGATAGTAAATTATATTCCTGGTTATATCGTATTGCCACCAACGAATCAATTACCTTTCTTAACCAAAAATCAAAGAAATATAATATTAGTAATGAAGAACTAAGCCAGCAACTAATACAAAATCTAGAGGCAGATGTTTATTTTGAAGGGGATGAAATGCAGTTAAAATTACAAAAAGCAATAGCGCTACTACCTCAAAAACAACAGCAAGTATTTAATATGAAATATTTTCAGGAATTAAAATATCGAGAAATCTCTGAAATTTTAGAAACCAGTGAAGGCGCATTAAAAGCCTCATACCATTTAGCTTCTAAAAAAATTGAAGAATTTTTAAAAGAGGGTTAAACCTTTTTACCATTAAATAGTCATAATTATAGTGAAAGAAAAGAATCTACATAAAAATAAAAGCGGTTTCACAGTGCCCAAGGACTATTTTGACAGTTTTGAAAATAAACTATCAGAAAAGCTATCCCTTAATATCGAAAAAGAAGGCTTAACTAATAACTCTGACACAGGGTTTAAAGTTCCTGAAGATTACTTTGATACGTTTCAGGACAGTATCATACAAAAAGCAAACCCAAAAGAATCAAAAGGAAAAGTTGTTTCTTTAATTACCAGAAAGAATCTTTTATACTTCTCTGGTATTGCAGCAATGATTGCTATAGTAATTTCGTTATCGATTAATAAAGAGTCTGAATTGAACTTTGATGATATTGAAATTGCAGACATACATACCTATTTTAGTGAAGGTAATATTGAGTTAAGTAGTTCTGAAATGTTTGCATTATTAGGAGAAGAAACCGATTACGTAGAAACTTTTGAAAACGAATTAATAAGTGATGAAGTCCTACTAGATTACCTGTCTGAAGAAGATCTGGAGGGCGAGATTATATTTACAGAATAAAATAAACATATGAAAAAGATACTACTACTATATATTGTTTTTATCTCTATGAGTGCTGTTGCTCAAAATGGTCCAAGAGAAAGAATGAAAGCATTTAAAGTTGCATATATTACAGAAAAACTAAGTTTATCTAGTAAAGAAGCACAACAATTTTGGCCTGTTTATAATACTCATGAAGAAACAGTTGAAAAACTGAAAGCGCAAGAACGCAGGTTGATAAAAGGTTTGAAAGATGCAAATAATGGCCCTGAAGGTTTAAGCGACAAACAAGCTGGAAATTTTCTAGATGACTATTTGCGTATGGAAGAACAGAAGTCAAAGGCCAAGAAAAAACTTATTTCAGATTTGAAACAAATTATGTCCAATAAAAAAATCTTAAGGCTTATAAAGGCAGAGTCTGATTTTAATAAACGTATCCTCGAAAAAATAAGAGAACGAAGAAAGAATAGAAACTAACAATATATATATATCCGAATTTAAAAAAGTGATCGTACGATCACTTTTTTACTTAAAGGCAATTTGTGCAATTCTCCCCTTCCCTGCTGCTATTGCCGTACTATCATTTATAAATCTCAAGGTATAAAATTCTTCTTTACTGACTTCTTTCCAGTTTCTACCATAATCATTTGAAATCGATATCCCGGTAAAACCTACCACAACCATCTCTTTCCCTCTGCTATTTGGAACATAACGAACACAACTTTTATATCCCGGTCCATTATTATTAGAAATTGGTCGCCACGTTTTTCCTCCATCCTCGGTTATAGCTTTGTTATTTACATTACTATCAGGTTTCGTATAATCACCTCCATAAATAATTCCATTATTTTGATCATAGAAATGTAGAGCATAGGCCCCAGTGGTCGGCTTTCCTTGCAAAATAGGGGTATTAAAAACCTCCCATGTCGTTCCTTTGTCTGGTGAATAGAAAACCCTGGATTTCATTCCTCCAGATACAATCCAAGTATGATCACCAACAATCGAGATATTACCATTGCTTGCAGCAAAAGCAGCTTCTCCTTCAAAAGTACTCGGAAGCTTCTTGCATGAAACTTTATTCCATGTTTCTCCAGAATCTCGTGTAATAAGTATTGACAAACAATCATCAGTTGGATCTCCCATAGCTATGCCCTCACTATCATTCCAAAAAGCTATGGCATCATAAAAAACTTTCTCATGTGACTCGGTATATACAATTTTCTCTTCTCCATTTTTCAGGTTAACCTTCCTTAATCTCGCTGGAGAACCAATACCAAGACTAAAGAAACAGTTATTAGCAAACACTACAGCACGCTGTTCGGCTATCCAATTATTGTGTTCTTGCATCGAGTCTGTCACTTCAAAATTAACAAGGTCCTTTTTATTTGTATTAAGGTTAATAAAACCATATCCTTTATTAAATCCAAAACCTAATAAGGTATCATTATATATATCAATGGCTCTTACGCTAATAGAATCTATATAAATCGTTTCAATTTCAACTTTAGAAAAATTATGGTTCACAATCTTATCCTCTGGATTACAGCAGATACAGATTATAACTAGCAGTAGTATGACAATTAATCTCATTCTTAAAATTATACTCAAATATAATTGTATTTGATTACAAAGGTCTACCTTTGCAGACCTTAAAAAAAATACAATGCGCTTACATAGAAACCTTGTCTTTGCTGTTATAGATGGATTGAATGAAATATTCAATGAAGGAGCTTATGCAGATAAAGTTGTACAAAAACTATTGAAACGAGATAAAAGATGGGGATCTCGAGACCGTAGTTTTGTTGCAGAAACGGTATATGAAATAGTACGATGGAAACGATTGTATGCAGAAATAGCTGAAGTTAAAGATCCTTTTTCCAGAGAAAACTTATGGAGGATTTTTGCAGTCTGGGCTACATTACGAGGAATTACATTACCCGATTGGAAACAAATTGCCCCTACTCCTACTCGTCGTATTAAAGGACGGTTTGATGAATTAAGCAAAACCAGAAAGTATAAAGAGTCAATCCCTGATTGGATGGATGAGCTTGGAGAAAAAGAACTTGGTGCAAAATGGGATAAAGAAATTAATGCATTAAACCAGCAAGCACCTGTCGTTCTAAGAGCAAATACATTAAAAATATCTCGAGATAAGCTAAGAGGTAAGCTCGAAGATGAAAATATTGATACCGAATTTATTAATGGATATCCAGATGCCTTACAACTTGTAGAGCGAACTAATGTTTTTAGTACTGAAGCTTTTAAAGGTGGGTTATTTGAAGTTCAAGATGCGTCTTCACAATTGGTAGCCGATTTTCTAGATGTACAACCAGGACAACGTGTCGTAGATACTTGTGCCGGTGCAGGAGGTAAAACACTTCACCTCGCTGCCTTAATGCAAAATAAAGGGCAGATTGTCGCAATGGACATCTATGAAAACAAACTTAAAGAATTAAAAAGAAGAGCGCGCAGAGCAGGTGCACATAATGTAGAGCCAAGAGTAATTGCAAGCACAAAAGACATCAAAAAACTTTACAGCAAAGCAGATCGTGTATTGATTGATGCGCCTTGTAGTGGTCTAGGTGTATTAAGCCGTAACCCAGATGCTAAATGGAAACTACAGCCAGAATTTCTAGATAAAATACGAAATACACAATCAGAAATACTAGAAAATTATTCTAAAATGGTAAAACCAGGCGGAAAATTGGTTTACGCTACTTGTTCTATTCTTCCTTCCGAAAATCAAGATCAGGTAAAAAAATTCCTTTCTACAGAAACCGGAAAAGATTTTACAAAGATCAAAGACAAAAAAATATTATCCCATCAATCAGGCTATGATGGTTTCTATATGGCGCTACTAGAAAAAAAGACTGAATAGATAACTCCTTTATTTTTTTTCTCTAATTTATAGAAGTAGTCGCTCTTTAATATTTAATCCGAATATCATTGTTCAAAATTTGGTGGATAACTCTAATATTGAATTCTAGTTTTATGCAAAACTTTACATAGAAAATAGTAAATTTGCTGCTTGTTCAATACAACACAATTATCCACAAAATGATTCATTTCTTCGGAAACCAAAACGAGAAAGTATTTGCTGTTCAAACTGCTAATGAAATCTCACCTGAAAACATTAAAAAACTTGTCTGGTTATTTGGCAACCAACCTATACTCTCTACGGCGTCTATTGACGCTTTTTTTGTTGGTCCCCGGGCGGCAATGATTACTCCATGGAGCACCAATGCCGTAGAAATCACTCAAAATATGGGTGTTGAGGGAATCATTCGTATAGAGGAGTTTAATGTAGTTTCAAAAGAGTTTTCGGATTTTGACCCAATGCTTTCCCAAAAGTATGATGGATTGGATCAAGATATTTATACTATTAATATTGAGCCAGAACCTATTTTAGAGATTGATGATATTTCAGCATATAATGCTAGTGAAGGACTAGCGCTTAATGATGAGGAAATTGAATACCTAGAAGGCGTAAGTAAGAAAATAGGAAGAAAACTTACTGATTCAGAGGTTTTTGGTTTTTCGCAAGTGAATTCTGAACACTGTCGTCATAAAATATTTAATGGCACGTTCATAATTGATGGTGAAGAACAACCTACTTCGCTTTTCAAATTGATTAAAAAAACTTCAGAAACTAATCCAAACGAAATTGTTTCTGCCTACAAAGATAATGTTGCCTTTATAAAAGGGCCAAAAGTCACTCAATTTGCGCCAAAAACCGCAGATAAACCTGACTTTTATCAAGAAAAAGAATTTAATAGTGTGATTTCTCTTAAAGCAGAAACTCACAATTTCCCAACCACTGTAGAGCCATTTAATGGTGCAGCTACGGGCTCTGGAGGAGAAATAAGAGATCGCCTAGCAGGAGGAAAAGGCTCTCTGCCATTGGCTGGGACTGCGGTTTATATGACTTCGTATTCCAGGCTAGAAGAAAATCGGCCCTGGGAACAAGCAATGAATGAAAGAGAATGGCTATATCAAACACCAATTGATATCTTAATAAAAGCCTCGAACGGAGCTTCAGATTTTGGAAACAAATTTGGGCAGCCTTTAATCGCTGGTTCGGTTCTTACATTTGAACATCAGGATGATGCTCGTAAACTTGGTTTTGACAAAGTAATTATGCAAGCTGGTGGTATTGGTTATGGTAAAGCTGAACAAGCTATCAAAGCCATACCAGAAACTGGTGACAAAATTGTGATCCTTGGAGGTGAAAATTACCGCATTGGTATGGGTGGTGCTGCAGTATCTTCGGCAGACACGGGAGAATTTAGTAGTGGTATCGAATTGAATGCTATACAACGTTCTAATCCAGAAATGCAAAAACGTGCTGCCAATGCCATTCGTGGCATGGTAGAAAGTGAAGAAAATACTATCGTTTCTATTCATGATCATGGTGCTGGAGGACATTTAAATTGTCTTTCAGAATTAGTTGAAGAAACAGGTGGCAAAATTGATCTGGATAAACTACCAGTTGGTGACCCAACACTTTCTGCAAAAGAAATAATAGGTAACGAGTCCCAGGAACGTATGGGCTTGGTTATAGGGGCAAAAGACATCGACACTCTAGAGCGCATCGCAGAACGTGAGCGTTCTCCTATGTACCAGGTTGGTGATGTTACGGGTGATCATCGTTTTGCTTTTACATCCAAAACTACGGGTGATACACCAATGGATTTGGCACTAGAAGACATGTTTGGTAGTTCTCCTAAAACAATCATGAAAGATACTACTATAGATCGAAATTATAGTGAGGTCACATATAACATAAACGATTTCCAAAGCTATTTAGAGCAAGTTTTACAGTTAGAAGCAGTAGCATGTAAAGATTGGTTAACAAATAAAGTTGATCGATGTGTTGGCGGAAAAGTTGCAAAACAGCAATGTGTTGGACCTTTACAATTGCCTCTAAATAATTGTGGTGTAATGGCTCTTGACTATAATGGTAAAGAAGGTATCGCAACAAGCATTGGCCACTCCCCCATTTCTGGATTAATTAATCCAGAAGCAGGAAGTAAGAACTCAATAGCAGAAGCATTAACTAATATTATTTGGGCGCCTCTTAAGGATGGACTCAATTCTGTTTCTTTATCTGCTAATTGGATGTGGCCCTGTAAAAATGAAGGTGAAGATGCCAGACTATACAAAGCTGTACAGGCAATTTCTGAATTTGCCATTGACTTAGGAATTAATGTACCTACGGGTAAAGATTCTTTATCAATGAAACAAAAATACCCTAATGATGAAGTAATAGCTCCGGGAACCGTTATTATTTCTGCTGCCGGAAATTGTGATGATATTAGTAAAGTTGTAGAACCAGTTCTCCAAAAAAATGGCGGGAACATCTATTATATTAATCTTTCAAAGGATAAGCACCAATTAGGAGGTTCTTCATTCGCTCAAATTGTAAATAAAATTGGTTCTGAAGCACCAAATATTAAAGATGCAGCAAGTTTTAAGAAAACATTTGATGTAATTCAGAACTTAATTCGAGATAACAAAATTGTAGCTGGTCATGATATCGCTTCAGGTGGTTTGATAACGACTTTACTAGAACTATGTTTTGCAGATGTTAATATTGGTGCAGAACTTGATCTCACCGGTATTAGTGAATCAGATTCAGTAAAGTTATTATTTGCTGAAAACGCTGGAATTGTAATTCAAAGCTCTTTAAATTCTAATATTGAATCAGTGTTTTCAGAAAATGGTATTGAATTTTTCAATATCGGAAAAGCAAAAGAAGGCGAATCTTTACATATAAAGAATGCAGATGATTCCTTTACACTAAATATTGCAGCCTTAAGAAATACGTGGTACAAAACATCATTCTTACTAGATCAAAAACAAACTGCAAATAATCTTGCAAAAGATAGGTTTGAAAATTTTGCTAAACAACCGCTTAAATATGAATTCCCTATTCATTTTATGGGAAGAAAACCTATCATAGATACTTCTAAACCTAGGCCAAAGGCAGCTATTATACGTGAAAAAGGAAGCAATTCTGAACGTGAAATGGCCAATGCTATGTATTTAGCTGGTTTTGATGTCAAAGATGTACATATGACAGATTTGATTTCGGGTCGTGAAACATTAGAAGATATCCAGTTTATTGGTGCGGTTGGTGGTTTTTCAAACAGTGATGTACTTGGTTCTGCAAAAGGATGGGCCGGAGCTTTTTTATATAATGAAAAAGCCAACGCAGCACTGAAAAACTTCTTTAAAAGAGAAGATACACTTTCTGTAGGTATCTGTAACGGTTGCCAATTGTTTATGGAACTCGAAGTAATTAATCCAGAGCACAAAGTGCATGGCAAACTAGTGCATAATGAATCACAAAAGCACGAAAGTGGTTTTACATCTGTAAAAATTCAAGATAATAATTCGGTAATGTTATCTACGTTAAGTGGAAGTACGTTGGGAGTTTGGATTTCTCACGGAGAAGGAAAATTTAACCTACCTCTTTCAGAAGATCAATACAATATAGTAGCTAAATATGGGTATGATGAATACCCTGCTAATCCTAATGGATCTGATTATAATACGGCAATGATGAGTGATAGAACAGGTCGTCATTTGGTAATGATGCCACATATCGAGAGGTCAACTTTTCAATGGAATTGGGCAAATTATCCAAAAGGAAGACGAGACGAAGTATCACCATGGATAGAAGCCTTTGTAAATGCAAGAAAGTGGATAGAAAACAAATAAAATAATCTATTCTCAAGAAAATTAAGCGCATATATTCGCAATAAAAATGTCGTAAGAATATTAATTAGGCAATATTTTGAAGATATATGAGGCAAACATATCAACAAAAACAATAAAATATTAAGGAGTTATCAAATTACACCTCCTTTTTTTATATATTAGGGTTGCGTATTATTAGATTTTTTATAATTTGCGAAACTATGCACGCATAGTAGTTATTCTGGAGTTCCCAAAAGTAGGCTGTACAAATAAAAGTATTGCATATTATTTCTTAAAATGGGTATTGAGAAAAGAACTTCAAAAACTACTACGAAAATATTATAAAACAACTTATGACAACAATTACTAGACTATTTGATTTTCCACATTATCAATTAAAAAATTTCAATTTAGATAAAGCTTTAATCACCAAATACGATGGCGAATGGATAGCAACATCATCTGCAGAATATGTAGCCAAAGCAAACCAAATTAGTCGTGGCCTTTTAAAATTAGGTGTGAAGCCAAATGATAAAATAGCAATTATATCTTCCAATAACAGAACAGAATGGAACATAATCGATATTGGAGTATTACAAATCGGTGCTCAGGATGTTCCTATTTATCCAACAATTTCTCAGGATGATTATGAATATGTATTAAACCATTCAGAATCTACACACTGTTTTGTTTCTGATGATGAAGTTTATCAAAAAGTCAAAAATATTCAAGACAAAGTACCATCATTAAAAGAAGTATATTCTTTTAATGATATTAAAGGGTGTAAGAGTTGGAATGAAGTTTTAGAACTTGGTAAAGATGATAGCAATCAAGAAGAAGTAGAAAAAATTATGGCTTCAATCAAAGAAGACGATCTAGCTACTTTAATATATACATCAGGAACAACCGGAAGACCAAAAGGAGTAATGCTAAGTCATAAAAACATTGTTAGTAATGCCTTAGCTAGCTCTACAAGGTTTCCTCTAGAAAGCGGAAATAGCAAAGCATTAAGTTTCTTACCAGTTTGTCATATTTATGAAAGAATGACCATGTATTTTTATCAATATTGTGGTGTAGCTATCTATTTTGCAGAATCTTTAGAAACTATTAGTGACAATCTTAAAGAAATCAAACCAGATGTGATGACCGCTGTTCCTAGACTTCTAGAGAAAGTATACGATAAAATTATTGCAAAAGGTGCGGATCTTACAGGTATCAAAAAGAAGCTTTTCTTTTGGGCTGTAGATTTAGGATTAAAATATGAACCCTATGGTGCCAATGGTTGGTGGTATGAAAAAAAATTAGGTATCGCCAGAAAACTTATATTTAGCAAATGGCAAGAAGCCCTAGGAAATAATATGAAGGTAATCGCTTCGGGAAGTGCCGCGTTGCAACCAAGACTTGCTCGAATATTTAATGCGGCTGGACTACCTGTAATGGAAGGATATGGTCTTACCGAAACATCACCTGTAATCTCGGTTAATGATGTAAGAAATAAAGGTTTCAAAATCGGAACCGTAGGAAAGATACTTCCGGACACAGAAGTTAAAATTGCCGATGATGGAGAAATCCTGGTAAAAGGTCAACAGGTAATGCAAGGGTATTACAAAGATGAGGAAAAAACCAAGGAAGTTTTAAAAGGTGGATATTTTCATACTGGCGATATTGGTGAAATCGATAGTGAAGGATTTTTAAAAATTACCGATCGTAAAAAAGAAATGTTCAAGACTTCTGGAGGTAAATATGTTGCTCCTCAACTAATAGAAAATGCAATGAAACAATCACGTTTTATTGAGCAGATTATGGTTATTGGTGAAGGAGAAAAAATGCCTGCTGCTTTCGTGCAACCTAATTTCGAGTTTTTAAAGGATTGGGCAGAGCGAAAAGGACTTAAAGTAGGCGATTCTTTTGATGAAATAATTTCTAATCAAATTGTAATAGATCGCTATCAGGAAGAAATAGATGAACATAATGAAAAGTTTGGTAAATGGGAGCGAGTAAAGAAATTCGAACTCACTGCAGACGAATGGAGTATCGATGGTGGTCACCTTACACCAACAATGAAACTAAGAAGAAAAATAATAAAGGAAAAATATAAAGAATTGTATTCTAAAATTTATGGCTAATTCAATTCACTGATTACAATGCAAAACGCATACAAGCTTAACTGTTAATCAGTAAACTCCTCATTTTATGGGGAGTTTTTTTATTAATTCAATAGAAAAACGTAAATTACTTCATGAATTCATGAATTTTTATCTTATTTACTATGCGTGCATAGTAAATTTTTCTTACCTTTACCTTCATAATATTTTTTGAATGAGGGAAAAAACAATCGATTATGCACTTAGAGCTACCTGGATGGCAGTTGCAAAAATGTATAATGAAGAAGCAAGTAAAAAAGGGAGTACAATGGCAACTGGATTTGCATTGCTAAGTATTGATCCGGAAAGTGGCACCCCATCGACTTCATTAGGCCCCAAAATGGGTATGGAAGCCACAAGTCTATCACGTACTTTGAAAACCATGGAAGAAAAAGGGTTAATCTTTAGAAAGAAGAACCCCCAGGACGGTCGTGGTGTATTAATATATTTGACTCCTTTTGGCGTAGAAATGAGAAATTTCTCGAAAGATGTTGTTTTCACTTTCGACAATGCTGTCAAAAAAAATATTCCAAAAGAAAAATTGGATACTTTTTTAGAAGTATTCCAAATGATCAATGATTTAATCGCTTCCAAAAAAGTGTACACAAAAAAAGAATCTATAACACCTTAACAACTTTAAGTCAAAAAATGAAAAGAATCATTAAAAAAGTTGCAGTCGTCGGCTCAGGAATTATGGGGTCGGGCATTGCATGTCATTTCGCCAATATTGGTGTCGAAGTACTTTTATTAGACATCGTTCCTAGAGAACTAAATGACAAAGAAAAAGCAAAAGGGCTTACTCTAGAAGATAAAGTAGTCCGTAATCGGTTAGTGAATGACTCTCTTACCGCTGCTCTTAAATCTAAACCTTCTCCTATTTATCATCAAAAATTTGCAAACCGTATCGCTACAGGAAATCTTGAAGATGATATTGCAAAAGTTGCAGATGTAGATTGGATTATTGAGGTTGTTGTAGAAAGACTAGATATCAAAAAAATGGTCTTTGAAAATCTTGAGAAATACAGAACACCAGGTACTTTGATTACCTCTAATACCTCTGGTATTCCTATAAAATTTATGAACGAAGGAAGAAGTGAGGATTTCCAGAAACATTTCTGCGGAACGCATTTCTTTAACCCCGCTCGTTACCTTAAATTATTCGAAATCATTCCTGGACCTAGTACTTCTCAAGAAGTTTTAGATTTCCTTAATGGATATGGAGAACAATATTTGGGTAAAACTTCAGTCGTTGCAAAAGATACACCAGCATTTATTGGTAACAGAATTGGTATCTTTAGTATTATGAGTTTATTCCATATGGTTAAAGAAATGGGGTTAACTATTGAAGAGGTGGATAAGCTTTCTGGCCCTGTTATTGGTCGTCCAAAATCAGCTACATTTCGTACGGTAGACGTTGTAGGATTGGACACTTTGGTTCATGTAGCTAATGGAATTGCTGAAAACTGCCCAGATGATGAGCAACTTGAATTATTTAAGCTTCCAGCTTTCATCAATACAATGATGGAAAACAAATGGTTAGGAAGTAAAACGAAACAAGGTTTCTATAAAAAGAATGTATCTGCCGAAGGAAAAAAAGAAATTCTTTCTTTAGATTTAGACACATTAGAATACAGAGCTAACAAAAGAGCATCTTTCGCTACTTTAGAAATGACCAAAACAATTGACAAAGTTGTAGATCGTTTCAAAGTACTTGTTGCCGGAAAAGATAAAGCGGGTGAATTTTATCGTAAAACCTTATCTGCCTTATTTGCATATGTTTCCAATCGTATTCCTGAAATCACAGATGATTTATATAAAATAGATGATGCTATGAAAGCAGGTTTTGGATGGGAACATGGTCCTTTCCAAATATGGGATGCTGTTGGTGTTGAAAAAGGAATAGAAATGATGAAAGCTGAAGGTCTTGAGCCGGCAGCTTGGGTAAATGAGATGATTGCTGCTGGAAATACATCTTTCTACTCTGTAAAAGATGGTGCTACTTTCTACTACGATATACCAAAGAAAGCACAAGTAAAAGTGCCGGGGCAAGATGCATTTATTATTCTTGACAACATTCGTAAATCTTCAGAGGTATTCAAAAATAGCGGTGTTGTTGTTGAAGATCTTGGTGATGGAATCTTAAACTTAGAATTCCAGAGTAAAATGAACACCATTGGTGGAGATGTATTAGCTGGACTTAATAAAGCAATTGATTTAGCCGAGAAAGATTTCCAGGGATTAGTAGTTGGTAATCAAGCAGCTAATTTCTCTGTTGGAGCTAACATTGGTATGATATTTATGATGGCCGTTGAGCAGGAATATGATGAGCTTAATATGGCAATCAAATACTTCCAAGATTCTATGATGCGTATGCGTTACTCTGCAATCCCAACAATAGCTGCTCCTCATGGTATGGCTCTTGGTGGTGGATGTGAAATTTCACTTCATGCCGATAAAGTAGTTGCAGCAGCTGAAACATATATGGGACTGGTTGAATTTGGAGTTGGTGTTATCCCTGGTGGGGGTGGATCTAAAGAAATGGCATTAAGAGCTTCTGATCTTTTCAAGAAAGATGATGTAGAACTTAATATACTTCAAGAACATTTCTTAACTATTGGTATGGCCAAAGTATCAACATCTGCTTACGAAGCTTTTGATACAAATCTTCTTCAGAAAGGAAAAGATATCGTTGTAGTAAATAAAGATCGCCAAATCGCTACTGCAAAAGCGCATGCAAAATTAATTGCAGAGCAAGGATATACACAACCTCCTAAACGTAAAGATATAAAGGTACTTGGAAAACAGGCACTTGGTATGTTCTTAGTAGGTACAGACTCTATGGAAGCTAGTAAATACATTTCTGAGCATGATCACAAAATAGCGAATAAGTTGGGTTATGTAATGGCCGGTGGAGATTTATCTGAACCAACCTTGGTAACAGAACAATACTTACTAGACTTAGAAAGAGAAGCTTTCTTATCTCTTTGTACAGAACGTAAGACTCTTGAGCGTATCGAGCACATGCTTAAGAAAGGTAAACCGCTAAGAAACTAGAAAAAGAAAAAAAATGAAAACAGCATATATAGTAAAAGCATATAGAACAGCCGTGGGAAAAGCACCTCGCGGAGTATTCAGATTCAAAAGAACTGATGAATTGGCAGCTGAGACCATCCAACACATGATGAAAGAGCTTCCACAATTAGATAAAGCACGTATCGATGATGTAATTGTTGGTAACGCAATGCCAGAAGGATCTCAAGGACTAAATATGGCACGTTTGATCTCACTAATGGGATTAGAATCTATAGATGTTCCTGGAGTAACTGTAAATAGATTTTGTTCATCAGGAATAGAAACTATTGGTATGGCTACTGCAAAAATACAAGCTGGTATGGCCGATTGTATTATTGCTGGTGGTGCAGAAAGTATGAGTTCTGTTCCTATGACTGGATACAAAACAGAGCTTAATTACGACTTAGCAAAGGCTGGACATGAAGATTACTATTGGGGAATGGGGAATACTGCAGAAGCAGTTGCTCACCAATTTAAAGTATCTCGTGAAGATCAGGATGAATTTGCCTACCATTCACATATGAAAGCTTTAAAAGCTCAAGCCGAAGATCGTTTCCAAGATCAAATAGTGCCGATAAATGTAGAGCAGATTTATATTGACCAAAGTGGAAAAAAAGCTTCAAGATCATATACTGTTACTAAAGATGAAGGTCCTAGAGCAGGAACAAGTAAAGAAGTACTTGGTAAACTTAGACCTGTATTTGAAGCTGGAGGAAGTGTTACAGCCGGTAATTCATCTCAAATGAGTGATGGTGCTGCTTTTGTAATGGTTATGAGTGAAGATATGGTAAAAGAATTGAACCTTGAACCAATCGCAAGACTTGTTAATTATGCTGCAGCAGGTGTTGAACCAAGAATTATGGGTATCGGTCCTGTTAAAGCTATTCCAAAAGCGCTAAAACAAGCAGGATTAAAACAAGATGATATTGAGTTGATCGAACTTAACGAAGCATTTGCTTCTCAATCTCTAGCCGTAATGCGCGAACTAAATATCAATCAGGATATTGTAAATGTAAACGGTGGAGCTATTGCGCTTGGTCATCCATTAGGATGTACAGGAGCTAAACTTTCAGTACAATTATTTGATGAAATGCGTAAGCGTGATATGAAAGGTAAATATGGTATGGTTACCATGTGTGTAGGTACAGGACAAGGAGCTGCCGGTATCTTTGAATTTTTGAATTAAATTATAGAAAAGAGAATAACACAAGAAAAATGAGTACAGAAACTATAAACAAAGACATTCTTAGAGGAGGACAATTCCTTGTTAAAGAAACTAAAGCTGAAGATGTATTTACTCCTGAAGATTTTTCTGAGGAGCAAAGAATGATGCGTGATAGCGCAAGAGAATTTGTTGACCGTGAACTATGGGCACATTGGGAAAGATTTGAAGGTAAAGATTATGCATATACCGAAGCGTGTATGAAAAAAGCTGGTGAACTTGGTTTACTAGGTGTATCGGTTCCTGAAGCTTACGATGGTCTAGGAATGGGATTTGTATCTACAATGTTAGTTTGTGATTATATTTCTGGAGCTACGGGATCATTTAGTACTGCTTTTGGAGCACACACAGGTATTGGTACAATGCCAATCTCTTTATATGGTAACGAAGAGCAAAAGAAAAAATATGTTTCTAAACTAGCAACAGGTGAATGGATGGGAGCATATTGCTTGACTGAGCCTGGTGCTGGATCCGATGCAAATTCTGGTAAAACCAAAGCTGTTTTATCCGATGATGGAAAACATTACCTGATTTCTGGCCAGAAAATGTGGATCTCTAATGCCGGGTTCTGCGATGTAATGATCGTTTTTGCTCGTATAGAAGATGATAAAAACATTACCGGGTTTATTGTAGAAAATGATCCATCAAATGGTATTACTCTTGGTGATGAAGAAAAGAAATTAGGAATCCACTCTTCCTCTACTCGTCAGGTATTTTTTAGCGATACCAAAGTACCAGTAGAAAACATGTTATCAGAAAGAGGTAATGGTTTCAAAATAGCAATGAACGCACTTAATGTAGGTCGTATTAAACTAGCTGCAGCTTGTCTTGACGCACAACGTCGAGTAATTGGTGAAGCAACGAAATATGCTAACGAGCGTATTCAGTTTAAGACTCCTATTATGAATTTTGGAGCTATTAAGGGTAAAATTGCAGAGATGGCTACGAACACTTATGCCGATGAGTCTGCAAGTTATAGAGCTGCAAAAAATATCGAAGATAGAATTGCCTTAAGACAAGCTGAAGGAAATTCACATCAGGAGGCAGAACTTAAAGGTGTAGAAGAATACGCTATTGAGTGTTCTATCCTTAAGGTTGCTGTTTCTGAAGATGTTCAGAGCTGTGCTGATGAAGGTGTACAGATTTTTGGTGGTATGGGATTCTCTGCTGATACTCCAATGGAATCTGCATGGAGAGATGCTCGTATTTCTCGTATTTACGAAGGAACAAATGAGATCAACCGTATGCTAGCAGTAGGTATGTTAGTGAAGAAAGCTATGAAAGGTCATGTAGATCTTCTTGGTCCTGCTACACAAGTAGGTAACGAACTTACTGGAATTCCTTCTTTTGATACTCCAGACTATTCTGAGTTATTCGCAGAAGAGAAATCAATCGTTGCTAACCTAAAGAAGGTTTTCCTTATGGTTGCTGGATCTGCAGTTCAAAAATTTGGTCCACAACTAGAAGAGCACCAACAATTATTAATGGCTGCATCTGATATTTTGATCGAAATCTATATGGCAGAATCTACGATTCTACGTACAGAGAAAAACGCTAAACGTTTCGGAGAAGCTGCACAAGAAACTCAAATCGCAATGAGCCAGTTGTATCTTTATAATGCAGTTGATATTGCCATCAAAAAAGGTAAAGAAGCTATTGTCTCTTTTGCTGAAGGTGATGAGCAACGTATGATGCTTATGGGACTTAAGCGTTTTACTAAGTATGCAAACCAACCTAACGTTGTTGCATTAAGAACTAAAATTGCTGATAAAATTTCTGAAGAAAACGGATATTTTATTGGATAACAATACTGCCCTCCCAATGGCATTAAACTAGGGAGTTGTTTAATTTTGATTTAAGATACCGTCTTTCTGTTGGGGAAAGACGGTTTTTTTGTGCCTGATTTTAGACTATTATTATTCTAAATTGAATAATCTAATACCAAATAAACTTCTTTTTATTAATAAAATTAACTCGATGCCAACATATGAGTTATCCAAAAAAAGAAATCTTTTTACTTTATGAAAACCTTAGGTTTTCTCTCCCTCTTATCCACCATCAAACAGCTTTTAATCACTATTTAAAAGATTAAATCATTCACTATTGAGCTTGGGGAAATCTAGCTTTTGACTATTTAACCCGGATTATACATTACTAAATAAAAAAGAGAGCGTAATGCCTATATCGGTTATTGTTGAATTTATTGGAAAAGAAAAACCAATCAAATACAGAGTTCTTACTAATCAACTCAATCATAAACTAGAGCCATTATTTTTTGATTCATACAAAGAAGAAAAAATAAGGTAAAAAACATGAAAGTACATTTTTATCCAATTAGGGTAAATCACTTAAAAAAACAGGATTTAAAATTGCTGTATTCCCATAAAAAAAATACCAGAAAAACATAACTATTTGTTTTACAGATAAATATACACCTTTTATTAACCTTTTCTGGAACCTTCATTAACCTTTTGCTAACCTATAACTTACAAAAAAAAACTAAAAAAACATTCAATTTTACAAAACGAATCGAAATTTTTAAAGAAGCAAAGGTTTCGATAAAATCAAATTTAAGGAAAAGAATAATTCAAATACTTATAAAACACAAATACCCATTTTTATAACACAAAAAATAAAAACTAACTTAAAACCTTTTACACATGAAAAATCATTTTGAACTTCACTTTTTTGGATCAAACCTCACATACTGATTTCAAATCCTAGATTTCAAAAAAGTCTCATAAAGAGCTAGATCTTAAAACAAAGATTTCCGTGAATTTAATACCAAAGATAAATTTCGTATTAGAAATAAGAATAAA
The DNA here is from genome assembly GCA_947500545.1 of uncultured Aquimarina sp. Classification (GTDB taxonomy): domain Bacteria; phylum Bacteroidota; class Bacteroidia; order Flavobacteriales; family Flavobacteriaceae; genus Aquimarina. The sequence continues at coordinate 82,800 of CANMSO010000005.1, forward strand.
ATAAAGAACAACCCTACAAATTATTAATAACATATTTCTAAAAATTGTTATTACAAAAATTGAATACTAACTAAAAAAAAAGATAAGACGTAAACTACTATGCTTCTTAGTCTTTGTTAATAGGTTGGTAATTAATTCCTATGGGGCAGAAAAATTAAATTCAGAAGCTATAAACAATACCTCTTATATAGACTAGATGAATCCTGATCAAAAAATCGGAAAAGAATACATACTGAAAAGAGGCATCAAACTAAATGTAACCACAGATATCAATAATAAAATATAGGATATACTGGAGTGCGTTGACCAAATAACACTTGTTAAATAGCATAACCAGTAACACTAATCAAATTCATTTTATCAAAGCATAAAAATTAATTCGAATACAGCTAAGATCTTAAAAATCATTCCTTATGAAACAAAATCCAAAAAAACTAAAAGATTCACTAAAGGACATTTATCCTTCAAAGAATAAAGATTTCCCTTCATTGGGAATGAGCATAGCGAACCGCCTTGGGATGGTCGTATTTCTGGCCTTCATGCTGGTCACTTCGCTATGCCAAGCTCAAAATCCTTCAGACCTATTGGACTTGACGTCTTGGAAAATCACCTGGCCAATTGATGAAAATGGCAATGATAGTAGAAGTGCCACTACATGTGATGGAATAAATCGAAATGCAGCAGAATGGGAACCCAATCAAATCGCAGGCGCAATATCTGCACCCCATAATGAATATTTTGAGGTTGCTCCTAATGGAACTGATGTTGTTTTCAGGGCTCATGTATCCGGAGCAACTACTGGTGGTACCAATTATGCTAGAAGTGAGTTAAGACAATTAATAACAACTGATGGTGGTTTTTGGTCAGCTCAAGATACTCAAGAATTAGATGTAAGAGTACGTGCAACAAACCTCCCTAGTATAAAGCCTGCTGTTTCGATGGTACAAATTCATGCCTATCAAGAATCTTATGAACCCTTAAGACTGCAATATGATGCCGAAAGTGGTGGCGATGGTCTTCACATCGTTATAAACGAATCAACGACACATCCAAATATTACAGCTTACGACCTTGGGGATCAACTTCATGTGAACGTCAAAGTTAGTGGTGGTCAAATCTATTTCAGCCTTGTGAACGAAACTAAGTCTTCTACTCCTTATACACTAGACTGGACCTCAGGTAAAGAAAATTGTTACTTTAAGGTGGGTGCTTATGTACAGTCTAGCCATGTATTAACTAGTTGTAAAGATGGCTATGCAGAAAATCCCGGTCCAGATGAGTACGCCGCAGTAGCCGTAAGAGACATGTCGGTTATTCTTAATGGAGTTGGAACCATTACCCCTCCTATACCCCCTGTCACACCTACCCCTGGAGAGAATGCATATCTTGAAAATTTTGAGGGTTATACCACTGATGACAAGCTTGATGATGGTGTTCCATTTCAACAATCAGGAATTTGGATTGATGGAGGATCCTATGCATATCTCAAATCCGCCGAAAAATATATTGGGGATAGGAGTTTTGTAATCACCAAGTCGGACGGAAATCCGGATAAACCAAATTGGTCCTCGATATACACCAAACCTCTAGATTTTTCAAAATCCACAGCGGCGTGGTTGAGTTTTAAATATCTGGTAACCAACACATCCGACCTTGAGCCAATGGGAGCTTTTAGCGCAGAAATCTCCACAGATGGTGGAGAAAGTTTTCAGGGACTAAAAACCTTTAACATGAGTGCCGAAAATGCTATAAACAACACCGGGTCACTTTATGTGGTTGCTTGTAAAGCACAGTGTAGTCTTGATTATCCAGATGACAAACCGACTAGAGATGCTTGTAGGGCAGATTGCGACGCGCAAAAGGCAAACAATACGATTCCTATTGAGGCGACACGGCAATATTGGAAAGATGTTACTATACCCATTACGCAAGATCAGCTATCTAAGATGACCATCTTTAGAATCAAAAGTTATATGGATGACACGGATGTAACTACAACGGTATTTTTAGATAATATAGAAATAAATTATGAAGGTACTGTACCCGATTTGAGCGAAGTAACAATTAATGCAGATGATATTACAGACCCTGCAACATCAGGCAGATCATTACTGCAAATTGATGGAGTATCGAACACTTTTGAAGATTTTGATACCATTGATGACTGGGGTATTTGGCAAGATGGTGGTCGAAACGTATTTCTTACCAATTTTAATTCTGTAGATGCAAATGGAAATATTAGCGCTACTTCGTATGGAGTGGGTATGCGTAGCTTCTTTTCTGGAAAATCAAATGGTGTAGATGAGAATGGAACTGATCTTGGATTTCAAAAACCTGCCTATTCGTCTATTATAACCAAAAATTTGGATCTTACCACGGTTTCAGGGAGTGTGGACTTAGAGTTTTCCTTTCTAGCTTATAAAATGAAATTGACAGATCCAACTCAAGAAGAGCTGGAAGCTGCAGGAAACGTAGATCTTGTGGACATTAAGGGTAATGACGTACTTGGATATGTTCCTGGACCGGATCGTGTAGAGATTTCTATATCCACGGATTGTGGATATACTTTCAAACCGTTTAAAACACTTATTTATGGAGAGCATTTTATCAATGAAGTACGCCAGAACGTAAATTTTGTGATTCCTGCCAATTTTATGGCAACAGATAATGAAGATGATGAAGAAACCATCCTCAATACGGCCTACTTATCAACCACCACTCAAATAAAAATTCAATGCTTCTCAGATACGGATGACCAACGATTTTATATCGATCAAATCGGTTTGTATACCACAGGAACACGAGCATCTCCAAAAGGAACTCCAAGAGACTTGACCTGGGCAAGATACCCACAAACCATACTTACTGCAAATACTAGCTTTGATACCTATGATCGTATCAATAGTAAGTTCTTAAGACCCGAAGTTTATGAGAATCAAACTTTTGAGGGGGCTGGGCTTTTCGAGCAAATGGATGAGGATACTGGTCAAACAGAATATATCCCGGGACTTTATGGTGCTGTGGAACATCCTGATAACTGTGGTGATCATGCCTATTTAGGCAATTGGGTCGCAGATCAAAAACACATCGCACAAGAATTTGATTCGCAACTAGGTAAGCATGTGTTTAATTTTTATTCGCATCTTACTGCAGATACAGAACGTTGTCGTTATTTTGAAGGGCAACAACCTGGTGAGGGGAAATACCAAGACAGACAACGTGTAGAGATCAAAACCTATGATGAATCTATAGACGAACAAATATCGGTAAAGGGAGAAACACATTACTACGCTTGGAAAATGAAGTTACCCGAAGGTTTTCAAGCTTCTAATAAATTTACCCACTTACATCAAATAAAACCTGCGGGTGGCGAACACAAAGGGATGCCCACCTTTACATTGACAGCAACCAGCAAGGTGGATCCTGCCGATGTAGATGGAGATCAGGGAGATGCTGGAGATGCAGGTCTTAGTGAACTCAAATTGCGCTATGCAGGCTTATCAAACTCACAAGTTACGGCTGCCACCATAGATCTTGATGACCTGAAAGGGCGATGGATTCAGATTGTAGAAAAAGTATTCTTTGGTGAGTCCGATAAAGGTCGTTATGAAATTCTTATTTATGATCCAGCCGATGGAGGTATTGATAATCCATTACTAACTTTTGAATCCTATAGTCTGCAAACCTGGAAAATTGGGGATATCACTTCGGACGATGAGGGGAAACTTTTTGCACGCCCAAAATGGGGAATCTATAGAAGCACAGTAGAAGCCACAAAATTACGAGATGAAACTGTTGGATTTACGGACTTTGTATTACTAGAAGTAGCTGACAGACAAGATGGGCTTTATGGAAATATAAAATCATTTGCGAAATACGCCGAGAGTATTAAGGGTGATGAGATCGTCAATACGGATAGAAATATCATACAATTGAATCCAAGTTCGGAACCCCTAATAATTAGTGATCCTGGGGTGCAATTTAATAGCTTATCCTTTGACAGAGGATTCTACAGAGATGACTTTATCAACGTTGGTGGTCTTGGGGGTTTTGCTTTCAAAGCACAATCAGCAATTTCACAACCTATAACGGTTAGTAACCTAAGTTTTACAATACGCAGTAAAGCGGCAGACGACATCATAGGTTTTTCGGTAACTGTGGGTGACCAAATTCAAGAATTCCAATATGAGTCCGAAACCAAACGTGATTATCAGGTTTTTACTTTTACAGGGCCTATAAGTTTTGAAAACGCTGAGCCTACAGAAATAGCTTTTGAAGTTACTTCTAGTATAAATAGCGAAACCGGGGACATCGCAAAATTTAGACTCTACGATATGACTTTTAATTATGACGAATTTGCGGTCAATGAAATATATGTAGATTATGATACCGAGGTTCAAGATGGAGATGGCACACAAGATGCTCCTTTTAGCAATATTCAACGCGCTACGAATACAATAGGTCAGGCCACAGGAGCGCTAATTGTATATATTAGTGGTGCGTTCCCCGACTCAGAAACCTTCAACCTGAACAATGTAGTCTCACCTATTACATTTATCAGCAATACAGGATTTACCATAACAAGTGCAAATTCTGGAGGGATTACAGTATCTTCTGTAGGAGGCCTTGCTGGATTAGGAGCCACAATATCAGATGCTGGGCTCTTTAGCATAACACCAGACCGAACAGAATTAACAGGAGGTACTACAGGGGATTCATCTGACCTCTTCGTAATCAACTCTGATGAAAGTGAAAATGACGCCAGTTTTCGTCTACAAACTCAAGAAAATAATAGGTATAGGGACTGGAACATCGCGGCAACAGCGCACGCAGCTTTGGGTAGTCAATTAAAATTTGGTCTTTGGGAGAACGACTCACATAGTGATGAGAACGAAAGTGAGCTGGGTGTAGAACATATGTCTATAGGGCTGTATGGCGCTACCATTGTTAATAATGCGATGACAGTAGGAACAGAGACTTTGGTCCCCGGTACTGCATTAAGTGTATCTGGATCAGTATATATGTTGAATCGAATAGGATCTCCAGGGACTTCCAATATTTTCAGTCTAAAAGACAAATACTTATTAATGGTAGAAGGCGGTATTGTAAGTGAAAATTATGCAGTTGCAAATCCAGACAACTGGATGGATGACGTTTTCAAAAATGACTATAAGCTCCCGTCACTGGATTCAGTAGACAGTTTTATTAAAGAAAACGGTCATTTACCCAATGTCCCATCAAAAGAAGAAATTAAGGCCAAAGGATATGATCTGCATGACATGAAAGTCATACTTCTCCAAAAAATCGAAGAACTGACCTTGTATATTCTAGAAAACGAAAAATTGATACAACGTTTAGAAACACTGGAACAGCAACGCGTAACCAAAAAATAAGTTTGCAAGCACTACTATTAAATAAAAAAACTAAAGATGAAAAACTATAAAACCATACGATTAAGCATCCTATTCCTGCTTTTCGCCATACAATGGATGAGTGCTCAGGGAATCATCCTAAATGGATCTACATTTGGAGATAAAAAGGATCTCTTTATCATCAACTCCGACGAAACTGAAAATGATGCTGCACTTCGAATACAAAGCAAAATAGCAGTTGGTGATCTCTATAACGATTGGAGTATCTGGAACAATCAAACCAATGGTGATCTTAACTTCTCGGTATTTAGATCTGAATCACATGATGATGCAGATGAAACTGATACGGGAGAGGTCCACCTAAAAATTAATAGTGAAGGAGTCGTAACTATAAAAAACCTGTTTTCAGTGGGCACGGGTACGTATATAGAGGACGTAGCCATGATTGTAGGAGGAACTACCCATATAGCTCCAACAGAAGATCATAATTCATTTAGTAACATCGTGGATCAATACAAATTAGTTGTTGAAAAGGGTATCGTTAGTGATAATTTTTATTTATCAGAAGTAGCTACTTGGGCTGATTATGTGTTTTCAGAAAACTACAAACTCCCCAATTTAGCTTCAGTAGAAAATTTTATTCAAAAAAATGGCCATTTACCCGATGTGCCATCAGAAACAGAAATCCTAACAGAAGGATATCAGCTGCATGATATGAATGTTACGTTTTTACAAAAGATCGAAGAACTCACCTTGTACACGATCCAACAGCGTAAATTATTATTAAAAATGCTAGATAATACAGAGAAAAACAATAACGAATCATCAAATAAAAAAATATGAAAACTAAACATATAAACAGCAACAGGTGTACCCTTATAGTATTTCTTACCCTAACCTGTGTATTGGGATGGGGACAGCAAGGTCAAAAACTAACAGGAGGTTTAACCGGAACGGATAAGGATATTTTTGTGATCAACAGTGATGAATCTCAACATGATGCAGGGATACGATTACAAACAAGAAAAGCCGAGTCATATTCTGATTGGATGATATGGACAGATTCGTTTGGAGGAGCGCTTAATATTTCATCATGGAGGGATACTTTTCATAACGATGATATTGAGTATGATTCAGGAGACAAAGTCTTATCCATCGATCCAGGTTCGAAACATACCATACTCCACGATGCGTTGTCCATCGGTAATGAAGTGGTCAAAGACGACGCTGTATTAAGTGTTTTTGGAGCTACCTACATTTCAGAAGAAAATCAACAACCCAAAGGGTTTAATTTGGGCTCCTACGCTGATGACTATTTATTGTGGGTAGAAACGGGTATCGTATCCGATGATTTGGCTATCATAAATGCAGAAAATTGGTCTGATTATGTTTTCGAAGAAGATTATGAATTAAGAGATCTAGATACCTTAGAAAAATTCATCCAAGAAAACGGACACCTACCCAATATCCCGTCAGAAAAAGAAATCCTACAAGAGGGCTACAGTATCCATGATATGAACACACGTTTTCTCGAAAAAATAGAAGAACTCACCCTATACAGCATCGAGCAAAACAAAAAAATAAATGCCTTGCTAAAAGCTCAAGGTTTGGAAGATTCAAGCAAGCAAAACACGACTCATAAAAACTAAACATATGAAAACTATAATATTCAAAATAGCACTGCTTTTACCCGCACTCATGCTGTGCTTGACCTTACAGGCACAAGTGGATTTAGACGCTGAGGACTATGATTATCTAGATCCCTATGATGACAATGGTGACAAATGGTTTGAAGATATTCAAGATCGTAGAGACTTTGTTAACAGTCTGATTACAGAAATAAAACTTAGGAATGTAGGAGGTATCGTGTCGATTAAAGATGACGTCTTTGTTGCTAGTATACGAACGGATGATGATTTAGAATACGACAACAAAAACTATTTAGGTGGTTTAATAGTAAAAAACACAATTACACAAACATTAACCACTGTCCCTCCTAGTAGTACCATAGATCCTAATTATTATAGAATTCATTTCTTTATTGGTGCAAATATGACACAAGCTAAAATAATAGTTGACAGTGAGGTACCTGCTGCAGAATCATATTGGAGTGAATCATTTGCAAATGATGTTTTTACATTAGAATTAATACAAGTAGATGCCTTAAGGAGCACTTGGCTCGAACTGGTTCCTCCTTTACAATCAACCTTAAATACACTTGAATTAACTGGATATTGAAAATAGAACAGCTATTCGCTTTCTTAAATTTCATATACACCATTGTATAAGAAAGTTACATATACATTATCAAGAAAAACAACATTGATTTAGAATGTCCACATAACTCGGATTACTAAATCATAAAAAAATAAATACCATGAAAAATAGTATAAACTATATGAATATTAGAATTCGGCTAATTCTAATGGTCTTCGTAATCTTGCCTCTTGCCATTCAAGCTCAGTATCAGTATTTCACAAACCCTGACGGAACTTATCGTATTGTAAAACATAGTATGAGTTTAGAGTATTCCCCATTAGTTCCTCATGCTCAATGGTTTAAAGGTTTTTACAGGACCGTAGCTTTATATACTACAAGCGACAGAAACGAAGTGGACTTACAAGAAAAGAGTTATATTGAGACAATCAAAGTAGACATTTTCTATCCACAGCCATATGCGTGGGCTGAATATACTTACGATGACTATAAACTGCCAGTTATTGTTTTTGGATATGGAGGTGGATTTTTAAATAAATGGTCAGATGGGGGAACCGTCCCAACTGGTAAAGATCATCTGGTACCTGAATATTTTGCTAAACGCGGGTATATTGTGATTTGCCCAAAATATAGAATTGGCATAGACTTGTATAATGCTGAGCTTGCCGAACGCGCTATCTGGAGAGCTGTTCAGGACTTAAGAGTTGTCAATAGATTTGCTAGAGAATACAAATCAGACCTTGTTGTACATGCTGATCCAGACTTACCCTTAACTTATTTGGGTTGGAGCTCTGGAGGTTTTATGGGGTTACATAATCTTTACCTCAGAGATACGGATGACATCAGGCCTATTTCCACAACAGCAGACGGTGTAAGTGTAACTGTTGACAAATCACATTGGTATGAAAAGGATAACCCAAAAACTGAAAAAACTTATGATCTTGGTACTCTAGATGTACCCAGAACAGGTAAGGGTGATAATGATTTTACAACAGCTTACCCCGATTTGACGGGTAGCCCAATTCAGGATATTACTGTAGTTGTTTCTGGAGCGTTGGGAAATCTTGATTGGATTAGCAAAATACCAAACGCAGCAACTACAGGAAAACCCAAAAGTCTTATGTTGATGCAACATCCAGATGATGGAGTGGTTCCTTCTGGAACTGGCAAAGCATACGAAGGATTTGCCTTTTTTAATGTCCCAGAATTTGACTACCCTACAGTACATGGTACTTTTGCAATTGATGAATATTTCGCACAAAACCCTGAGTATACGCCTGATAATTATGAATTTGTAGCTGTAAGAGAAGACTGTACACCCGAAGTGGATGAAGATGGTAATGAAGTGGAAGAGAACTGCGTTGTAGGTAATGCAGAGGGTATACAAGGACCACTAAAAAAAGAAGTCTGGTTTCATAACCCAATGGAATCTGGTGATAATCTAGCGGTAATGGAGAAGATAGAAAATTTCATATCAGAAATGATAAACCTTCTTAATGTTCGTGATAATTTAAATAGAATGACTTCCAATGATAATAAAGCTAACAACACTACTAATTTAAATAATAATAAAAAATCTTTAACAGTATACCCTAATCCCGCAACGGATGAAGTTTCTATAGAAGTAACGGGCAAGGGTGCCTATAATTTGCAAGTCTATGATGCTACTGGAAAGCTTTTATTAACGCAAAAAATTAATGCCTCCGAGGCAGATATCGTAAAAACTAAAACTAATGATCTTGCCAATGGATTATATACTTTTAAGTTATATACAGAGAATGGAATTGAGACGACAAAGGTGGTTATAGAATAAAATCTCTAAAATCATAGATTATTAGACCTGGTAATCGCCCCAAATCGTAGTCCGAAACCCAGCCTTCTTCAACAGAAAGAAGACGGGGTTTTTGTTTTATGATAACCTTTAGGAAAATTAAAGAATACTTCTATCAAAAACTATAAATTTACTGGAATACAATGTCCTGATAGTAATCGTTCTAAAACAACAACGCTTGTCCCTCATCATCCACATCGGGGTTAGGTAAATCCTTTTTGTCGGAGGTATCTGATTGTGATTTTTGATCATCTGTAGTTGTAATTGTATGTTCATCAATTACCTCAATCTCTCTTCAGGCTCATTAATTTCTGGCACAGTTGATAATTACAGAAACTCAAAAAGAACGAGCTGTTCATTTGACTACTAATACCTCACAATTTATAATCAAAAATCAAGTAGGTTGGCATATTGTTATCAGTAGCAATATACCAGCACCTAAGGAGTATGGTTAGGAACTGCTGTGTGATATGATACGCTATGCAGATGCAACTGTGCCAACATAAATTTTATCCAAATACTCCTTAAACGACACTTCTTGATGAATACCCATTTTCTTTTTTAGCCTACTCCGGGTTACTTTTACCGTATTCGGAGTTACATTGAGCATAGAAGCGGTTTCTTTAAGAGATAAATTCAATTTAGTAAGTAAACAGTATCTGATCTCTGTATCAGAAAGTTCTGGATGCTTGTTCTTAAGTTCTATAGTTAATGTAGGATATTGAGATTCAATTCTATCTGTTACCAATGATATATCCGATGAGGATGCGATAAGGTTTTTAACCGTTTTATTAACCTGAGCTAGTTTAGGATTATCATCATTTATTTCTTCTAGCTCTGTTTTTATTGTATTAAGCACCTCAACTCTTTGAGAAATAGCAATAGCAGAAGCATCTAATTCATTATCCCGTAATCGGATCTGCTCTTCCAGTAATTCCTTTTCACTGGATTTCAGTTCAGAAATAACCTGTTTATTTTTCTTGTATTTGTATAATAAGTAAATACATAATAAACTGATAATTACAATGATCAATAATCCAATGATCACTATTTTTTGTTTAGCATTCTTTTCTACAACCCATTTGTTTTCTGCAATCAATTCCTTGTTTTTATATTCCTGTTCGATTAACTGCCGTTGTTTATCCACGGTCTTGATATAATACTTATCTTTTTCAAGTGCAACACTATCTAATAATGCCACATAAGCTTTATAACTATTGACTTCTTTTTCGGGCTTATTTTGTTGTTTATAGAGTTCAATAAAATTAGTATATATCTCTTTTAAAGATTCAAAATGCGAATTCCCTTCAACTCCTTTAGTCAGATATTCTTCGGCTTTTTCATAATCCTTTAAACCTAAATAGTAACTTCCTATATTTCCATATCTAAGATTTGCACTTCGGTAATTACCCATACTATCTGATAAACTTTTGCCTTTAAAGCCATATTCTAGTGCCTTTTTGTACTCTTTTTTACCGGAATAGTAAAGTCCTAAATTAGAGTATAATATAGAAAGGACTGAAGGATTATCCAGTTCATTACCAATAGCAATACCTTTATTAATCCAACTTATGGCTTTATCAGTGTCATCAAGTCCATTATAAGAAAATGACAGTGCGTTATAACATCCCATTTTCAATAAAGGATTAATATTTATAGTATCACTCAAGATCTCTTTGCTCAAAACTATAGCTTTATCATAATCTTTAAGATCCATATAACAATTTGCCAAATTCATTTTACAGGAAATTGCCTTTTTATGATTGCCCGAAGCCAGAAATAATTTGTAGGCTTTATTAAAATATTCTATACCCTTGTTTATAAGTCCTAAATCCACTAATAATATAGCTTTATCACGATATACATCTGCGATACTTTTATCCATCAATTCATTAGTCTGATATATATACTCTGTAGTATTAAAATAATATAAAGAACTATCCTTTTCGGCTTTTATAAAATAGAATAACCCTAACTTATAAGAAACGTCGTACGTAGCAGAAAAATCTTGAAGATCCTTAGTGCGTTTTAAAAGTTGTAATAACACCGTTGACTCTTTTCCCCGAAAACTTACCGTATCAATAGCCTGATGCAATTGTTCTTTATTTAGAGAAGAAACTTCTAACTGTTGGCCATATACTACTGCACTAGATAAAAAAAATACAACAACGATTATTTGCTGTAATATAAGTCTAAAATCAGGTAAGGTCATAAAAGTTGAGTTTTGGAAAATTGCTAAGCAAACAATGACATTCCTAATTTAAGGTATATTTTTATAAAAACAATACTAAAGAACTGTGTTTTTAAGGTAAAAAAACAGACATGGTATATTACCCTTTTATAACATCATACATCCTGAAAACAACATGTATATTTCAACAAAATTAATAATCGATAATTAATAGAAAACAACAAAATATCAAGAAGAAAAAAGGAATAAAATTGGAAAATCTTGGCAAAGAGATACGTGATACCATATTCTAAAGACAAAAATCAACCATCTAATCCCTAGGGCATTAAACTAGGGATTAGATGGTTGATTTTGATTTAAAAAACCGTCTTTCTGTTGGGGAAAGGCGGTTTTTTATTGGGATATGTCTCGTCTTAAAATAGTATCACGATAAAAAATCAATTATAAAAACTGTCTATCTACACTTATCAAATCTCATCGAAACTAAAGACGAATTCTAGTTATATACCTCCTAATTCTAGACCATAACCGCATACTATACATAAATTATATATTATTGTACAGTATGAAAATTGGTCAACCAATTTTAGCGTCTTAACCGCAGTTCACAATTAGCTTAGTTTCTCAAAAAACATTATTCGTTTGAGAAATAAATCATACAAAACTCTAAAACCACACAAACTCAACCATGAAAAACAACAATCAAAATTTATTCGCTCTTTTTAAAAGCAAACTTATTTCAACCGGTGATCAAAGCCAGTTATTCATTTATCCAAACCCTGTATAAGATCAAGTTACAATTGGTTTAGACACTGCTGAAACATACAAATACACGATTAGTGATACCACTGGTAAGACCATACTTAAAGGTGTAATCGATGAAGGATCTGCTTCCTTGGATATCAATGGATTGGCAAAGGGGTTATACCTCCTAAAAATATCCAATAGGTCAAAAGTGCTAACGGGCAAGATCATTAAACAATAAGCTACAAAAAATTAAAACAAATAAATTATGAAACGATTATTTTATTTAAAAGCATTTTCATTGTGCTTAGGGTTAGTCTCCACTCTAAGCGCTCAAGATTTATTAAAACATGACTTCAATGATGGTACTTTGGGGCCATTTGAAACTACAAACCTTAACAGAATGACCTTTAAGGATGGTGCTCTCGAATGTACCTGGAAACCGAGTGATTATACCGGTACCGGAACATCTTCTAAGAAAACAGAATTTAGAGCTAAGGATAATGCCTATGTATTTAAACAGGAATTCTGGACTGGCTTTTGGTTAAAAGTACATAGCAATACATTAGCTAACAATCCAAATACTGAAATGTCCTTAATGCAAACTTGGGGGTTTAGGGAAGGAGCTGCAAACCATTATTTTATGCTTCAATATTTTGGTGATGGGTCGCTTAGATGGCAACACCGTTATAATATGGGGCAAAACTTTACTAGATATGTTATTTATCCTGACTTTCCAAAAGATCAATTTGTAAAAGTGGTTATTCACGTGAAATTAAAAAATGTTAGTGACGGTATCGTTCAGGTTTGGATAGATGATGAACTAATGCTCAATAAAACAGGTCAGACTATTGGTTTTGGAGATCAGAACGAAAATGGTCAGTATAATCAGTCCTATTCTACGCCTGGCTCATGGGGTATGTATAATTATGCTAATGAAGAATACGTAAGTGGAGAGACAAGAACGGTTACTTACGATGATGTTTCTCTTTGGAATGGTCCAGATGGATATGATATAGTAAATCCTTCTGACGTCACTCCCCCTGGATGTAGTTTACCTTGGAAAGATAATAACTTCACGGTTTCTAACCAGACGACAAACTACAACTCTGAAGCCATTGATATTTCTTGTGCTTCAAAAGTAGACATCAGCTTGAATATCAAAGGGGAAGGAAACATGGAAGATTCAGATTATATCAATGTGTATTATAAAGTAGATGGAGGTGCTCAAAAAACCATTGCTAAAAATGTAAATGCTTTTGCTTTGAAAACGCTTTCAATTGCTAATATTAGTGGTAATAAATTGGAACTTATCATCCAAGCCAAAACAAGTTACGCTGATGAAGTATATACGGTATCTAATATTAAAATCGCTGAAAGTGATGGAAGCACTACTGGGGGCGGTTCATTAGTTCATATTCAAAAACGCAATGCTTCTAATTTTGCTATAGACGGTAATCAAGGTGGTGCAGATGGACAAAATTTATACTTATGGTCTGCTAACCCAAATAATGTTAATCAACAATGGATCGAGATCGATCGTGGAAATGGTTATTATTCTTACCAAAAAGTAGGAACTAACCATTGTATTGATGGAAATCATGGTGGAGCGACTCGTCAGAATGTATATTTATGGACTTGTTATGAAAATAACCAAAACCAGCAATGGCAAAAAGTAGATGTTGGTGGTGGAGCGTTTAAGTTAATAAAACGCAATGCACCCGGATTCGCCCTAGATGGAGGTTCTGGCGGATCAGATAGTCAAAATATAGCACTTTGGGATTCGTCGAGTAATAGTCAAAACTTGCATTGGATTATTACTCCAATAGAAAGCAATAAAGATCCTGATGTTATAGATACTAACGAAGTCCTTATTTATCCAAATCCTGTAGCGGATCAGATCAATATTAGTTTGGACACTAATGAAACATCTACGTATACCATCAGTGATACAAATGGCAAGACCATACTAAAAGGTGTGATCAATGAAGGATCCGTTTCTTTGGATATCAATGGATTGGCGAAAGGGTTATACCTCTTAAAAATATCCAATAGATCAAAAGTACTTACTAGTAAAATCATTAAACAGTAAAAATACTGACATACGTACATGATTTAGTGAATACCCTAAAATGAAAATAATGATGAAAAATAACAAATTAATATCCGTTTTTTAAAAAAACAACCTGTTTTCTCGAATGAAAATGCTTGTTTTATTGACCTTTTTGATTGTTTGTTCAGAAATAACAAACGCACAAACTTCAAAAGCACCATGGCTGGAAGGCTCTTGGGGAGTTCGCTTAATTATGTATGCAGGAGAGAGATTAAACGAATCGGTTGCTGATGGGTATGATTATGTGAAACATGCTCGACAAATAAATGCAAATTATCCTACGGCTGGACATGTAATCACAAATTTTTCTGGCAACGCTAATGGAACGATATTTATGTTAAGGAAGAATAACTATATAAATGTAGCTGGTATAGATGCTACAATGGTTCCAAGTTTAGCGAATGAACAAATTGTTTTTGATGTAATAAATGAATTAAAAAAAGGGGGGAAGAAAGTTATTTTGTATAATAATTATACACCCAGCATGGCCAAAGGAACAGCCTCACAGCAAGCAAATTGGAAAGCATATGTAAACGCTAATTATGGCGGGGATTATGTGACGGCCTATAACGCTTTAATCAAAGGCTATATGGAACGTTTCAAAGGCTTGGTAGATGGGTATTGGATCGATAATTTTTCGTGGGGTAATGATGCTGATAAAAGTGCATACGTTCAAATGATGCGAGAAACGGATCCTAACGCTACTATTGCATTTAATTATACTAAAGATTATTTTACAGACAAAGTAGATTCAGATGGTAACAATGATGCTAATCCAATTGACTATAAAATTATAAAATATATTGCTAATGATAAATGGTCTGATTATACCGGAGGTCATATAACTCCTTTAGCACAAGGAGCACCACCCAATTCATGGGCTTACGAAGAATTTACACTTACAGATATGGTAGCTTCTAACACATCGAATTTTTCTGGAAATAATAAAGTGCTAAAACATATGTTTGCCCCAATGCGTGAGAAATGGTCTTCGTCAGCATTCCCATTAATGTATAATGATAAGGACCAAGCTTATCGATTTGTCAGAAGAATTACAGATAGCGGAGGCTCCATTACATTTTCAACTACCGCAAATAAAAGTGGGTTAGTTGTGGCAGATGAATTAGCGATATTGAAACATGTGAATGACCAATTGGAAGTCAACGCCGACTATGTGCCGTACACAAGACCTGCTGGTGCTAAATTAGTTGGAGAATCAACTCCAAACTACCATCAAATCATAGATTTTCAGGTATTACCTAACAAAGACGTAAATGATGCAGATTTTACTCCAGTGTTAGGAGCCAGTTCAGGGCTTGCAGTTACTTTAACTAGTTCAAATTCGAGCGTTGCAACCATTGTAAATGGAAAAATTCGTATTCAAAGTCCCGGTAAAACTAATATAACGGCTTCACAATCAGGAAATAACAGATATGCAGCTGCTGAAAATTTTACAAGGCAATTAACGGTAACTGGTGGTTCTTCAAACAGTGACAACCTTGCTTTAAAAGGTACAGCAACACAATCATCTAACCATCCTAATGGTGGTGGCGAGGCATATAGAGCTAATGATGGAAATACGGATGGAAGATACTCACAGGGATCTGTAACCCGCACATCTAGTGAAGCAAACTCATGGTGGCAAGTAGACTTAAAATCTGAATATAATATTGATACTATTAAGGTTTTTGGTCGTACCGATGCATGTTGTGATACAAGATTATCTAATTTTGATGTAACTATTATTGATGCTAATGGTAATACTACATATACCCAAACATTTACCACTGCTCCTAGCCCATCTATAACCATAAATGCTAATGGTGCAACAGGAAGAATAATTAGAGTTCAACAGAATACTGGGACTGTATTAAATTTAGCAGAGGTCGAAGTGTATGGAAGTGAAATAACACCCCCTATTGATTCATCTAACCTTGCCCTAAATGGCGTTGCGTCACAATCCTCAACTATCTTTGAAGGAGAAGCATCAAGAGCCATCGATGGAAATACAAATGGGGCATATTCAGGAGGATCTGTAACGCATACGAATAATGATGCTACCCCATATTGGCAGGTTCAGCTTGACTCGGAATACCCAATTGGTGATATTACAATTTTTGGACGAACTGATGCTTGTTGTCTAGAAAGGCTTTCTAATTTTACCGTTATGGTATATAATGAAGGAACAAGGACTTTTCTGAAGACTTTCCAGTCGTATCCTGATCCTTCTATTACAGTGAATGCAGGAGGAGCAGTCGGTAATTTAATACGCATACGTAGCAACACGAGTCAAGCATTATCCTTGGCTGAAGTTCAGGTATTCGAAGACATAGAATGCCTTAATTTTTCAACTATTCAAGCTCAAAATTATAATAGCATGTCAGGAATATTTACTGAAACTACTACAGATTCTTCTGGGAATAAGCATCTTGGTTTTATAAATAATGGTGATTGGTCTAAATATGACTCAGTTGACCTTACCTGTGCTAATTATATTGAAGTTCGAGTGTCAAGTAAAAATTCCGGAGGAAATATTGAAGTAAGACTTGGGGGAGTTTCAGGGCAATTAATCGGAACGATCACTGTTCCAAGTACCAAATCATGGAGTTCTTGGACAACAGTAAGCGCTAATATTGATGCGGTGAATGACATTAATGATTTGTATTTAGTGTATAAGGGGGGCAATGGTTATTTATTTAATGTAAACTGGATTCGATTTTCTAATGACCAGGTTAAAACACACATAACATCAATCGGTGATCAAAGCCAGTTATTCATTTATCCAAACCCTGTAGAAGATCAAGTTACAATTGGTTTAGACACTAATGAAACATACAAATACACGATTAGTGATACTACTGGTAAAACGATACGTACAGGTGTGATTAATAAAGGGGCGGCTTCTGTCAATATCGATGGATTGTCAAAAGGATTGTATCTCTTAACAGTATCTAACAGATCACACATACTTACAGGAAAAATAATTAAAGAGTAAAAACCATTATTATGTGTGATTCCATAAATAACATTTTTGTGTAACGCTATTTTAGGACGAGACACATTTCATATAAAAAAACCGCCTTTCTGCTGGAGAAAGGCGGTTTTTTTATGCAAACTACTTGATTAAGTAAAAATCAAGACAATCGCAAAACATTATATTCCAAGTATAAATTTTAAACATTTTTGTTGATCATTTCCCTCTAGTTTTGCCTCTATTAAATGAAAAACTGTAAATAAATGACCAAAATTTTGTGTTTACTAGTATTCGGTATTAGTTTGAATGGATACACGAAAAAAGAATTCTTAGAATTCAACCTTCAAACCAATCACATAACAGAAAATCATCCAAACTCTACCTCAAGTAATCTGATGCCACTTTTGGACACCGAATCACCTACTCCTCCAGGAAATTTTACCTATTTCTTAGGAGACACTGGTTTTAATACAGGAGTAGATTTATCCTGGTCATTTTCGACAGACAATGTTGGTGTTGAAGGTTATGAAATTTATAAAGATGGAGTACTATTACAAACTCTTACGGCCACTGAAACATATTATCCTGCAGGAATTTTTGAACCAGAAACTATTTTCGAATTTTACATTATAGCATACGACGCTGCTGGTAATCGTTCTCTACCTAGCACAGTTCTAGTAACTACTTTACCTAATGATCCAAAAACGTATTGCATACCCACAAGTTATAATACAAGCTATGAATACATAGATTATGTAGGCATTAACGGAATTTCAAATAACACGGCTTCTGATAATGGATATGGAGATTACACCCACATGTTGACACCGCTTCAGTCAGGATTTAATACGATAAGGTTAAGCGCAGGGTTTACTGATACTATATATGAAGAGACTTTCGTTGTATGGATAGACTTTAACCAAAACGAAATATATGAATCAATAGAACAAGTAGTATCGTCTGCAATTAAAAGTGCAGATATTACTTCACATAATTTTATAATTCCTGGATCTTTTCCCTCTGGCACTAGGTTAAGAATGCGTGTTGCCTTAAAGTGGGATGGTGTTCCAGATGCATGTGGAGGTATTAATTATTTTGGAGAAGCAGAAGATTACACCATTGTTGTTATGAATTTATCATTGAAATCGGCTATTTCGAGAAAGCCAATAGCTAAAAAAGAGTTACCTATCATCATATACCCAAATCCTGCAGGTCAATACATAAAGATTAATCTTTCAGGAAAAAGCCCAGTCAACTATACTATAAATGACATATCTGGGCGAATGGTAAGGTCCGGTGTGATACATGATAATACGATTGGTATAGAAAACCTAGAATCTGGCACTTATTTTATTTCAATACCTAACGGAAAAAAGGGGATTACGAAAAGATTTATCAAAGAATAAAATATTATTTCTTTAATACCGTCTTCATTAAAAATACTTCAAAAAAAACAAAACTTAACTATTTATTCCTCAATTATATAAGCTTTTGACAGAAAGGTTAAGAATTTATCAACACGAAAACGTTGTAGTTTAAGAGTAATCCTACAAAATTGAATATTTCGTAATAACTTAGTAGAAATTTAACACAAGAAACACTTTTGTAAACAAAAAACTACTTATTATGAAATCAAATTCTCCTCCAACGAAAATTCTAGATTTGTTTGAGCTATCATTATCAAATAGCAAAAACATCACTTCTTAGCTTTTAGGAATTATAATTATTCCCATTTTTAGATTTAATCTTAAGGAAATATCATGTTTAGGCGTGTTCTTTTTTACTATGCTTTTTTAGAATAACCATTCGAAATATTTTTCAAAGGCATCGCTGAAAAAAATTCACAAAACGTTGTATATCAAAAATCTACACCTTTTACCATAACCGCTATGATTTATCTAGGGGAATGGTTGGACTGGTAAAACTCCTTAAAGTTTCATCTACCCGTATACGTTTATATGATTTTCCATGCGTAGACACAAACTCAATATGATAATGTAAAATATTATCGAACTAAACTTAAAAATTTGCGAAATGAAACGAAAAAATGCAAAATCAATTTTAGTAATCTTACTTTTCTGTATACCTTTTCTAGGTATTCAGGCACAAGATGAAGATGTACTATTTCAGGCTTTTGATTGGAATGTCCAGAACCAACCTGCAGGACAAACATGGTATGATGTTGTATCTCAAAATAGAAACCTCATCAAAGACGCTGGTATTGATATGATTTGGATGCCACCACCAAGTAACTCTGCAGCTCCGCAAGGATACCTACCTAGAGAACTAAATAATTTAAACAGTGCCTATGGTACACAAGCTCAATTAATAAATTTGATTAATCAGTACCACGCTTTAGATATTAAAGTTTTAAGTGATATTGTAATCAATCATCGAGTTGGTACCAATGATGCGGTAACGTTCACTAATCCTTCTTGGCCAACTTTTTATATTACCGCAGATGATGAAGGAAGAAATTTTGTACCCGGCCCTGTTGAGTTTAGTATCAATGGGGATTATGTTCCTGGATTTGCTCTAAAATCTGATGGATCTAATGGTACTTTTGCAGCAGCAAGGGATCTTGATCATAAAAACCCTGCAGTTAGAGCAGAGATTATAAAATGGATGAATTTCCTAAAGAATGATATTGGTTTTGATGGATGGCGATATGATTTTGTGCATGGGTATGATCCTATCTACAACAAAGAGTATAACGATGCCACTACCCCTTATTTTGCAGTTGGAGAGCTTTTAGAAAGTAGTAGAGTACAGACTAATAACTTTGTGAATTTTGCTCAACAATCCTCTTCTGCTTTTGATTTTAACACAAAAGTAAGTTTACAAAATGCTATCCGAGACAACAATCTATCTTACCTAAGAGATGGTCAAGGAAGGCCTTCTGGGATGATTGGTATCAACCCATCCAAATCTGTAACATTTTTAGATAATCACGATACTGGGTTTGCGCAACAATGTTGCGGATCTGGTTATGTTTTTCCAGGCGGAGAAACGAACCTTAGAAAAGGGTATGCATACATTTTAACACACCCTGGTAATCCTGCCGTTTTCTGGACACATTTTATGGATGGTGGTTC
The DNA here is from genome assembly GCA_947500545.1 of uncultured Aquimarina sp. GTDB lineage: Bacteria > Bacteroidota > Bacteroidia > Flavobacteriales > Flavobacteriaceae > Aquimarina. The sequence continues at coordinate 103,337 of CANMSO010000005.1, forward strand.
TGGAGTGCGTAATGCGATCAAAGATCTTATTTCGGCAAGAAAGAGTGTTAGAGTACATTCAGCTTCTACTATCAGTATTGCAGAAGCAAGGAATGACCTTTATGCCGCTTATATTGACGGCAAAAGTGGAACATTGGCAATAAAGTTAGGTAGTGGTAATTGGTCTCCAAACGGAAATGGTTGGGTATTACAAACATCTGGAACTGATTATGCTGTTTGGACCCAAGGAGGTAATACAGGGGGTGGAGAAACCGTCGCTCCATTTACCGTGAATTTTAAAAAACCAAATGGTTGGGGCAATACTATAAACGCCTATTTCTATGATGCTGCTGCCAATACAACCTTACCAGGAACTTCTGGATGGCCAGGACAACAAACAACGAACATATCTGGAACACAATGGTATTCATATACTGTTACCCCACAAGCAGGAACTTCTGCAGCGAATATAAGAGTTATTTTTAACGATGGTGCCGGTAATCAAACTAGTGATTTATCCAGAAGTACAACTGGATGGTATACTAACGGAACCTGGACAAATACTTGTCCCTCTGGATGTAGCGGATCTTCAACACCAAACCAGGTAACGCTTAATTTTAGGAAGCCCGGTGGTGGATGGGGAAATAACACTAATATCTACCTTTATAATAAAGCTACAAACCAAACCATCTCTGGTACTCCCGGATGGCCAGGACAATCCATGAGCAATATTAGTGGTACCTCTTGGTGTAGAAATACCTTTACATTACCTAGTGGAGTATCTGCAAACAATGTGGGTGTTGTATTTAATAACGGTGCTGGGCAACAAACGGTTGATCTTACCAGAGGCAACGATGGATGGTTTAGCGTAACAGGAAGCAGTAATGGAAAGAGAACAGGGGCATGGTCAAATAATTGCCCTACAGGTTGTCCTTCTAGAAGTGCTTTAGAATTTGTTGATAACGGAGAAAAAGCTGAAAATACCTTGGGTGAAGCGGTACTCTCTCCTAATCCAATGACTAATCAGACCAAACTATATTTAACGACTCTGGAAAAAGGAACTTTAGAAGTAACTATATCCAACCTATTAGGACAAACCAAAACAATCTATAATCAAAATGTGCAAATTGGCAGACAGGTAATAGATATTAATAGCACTATGGCGAATCCAAAAGGGATGTATTTCTATACTATCAGGTTAAATGGAAATGTAATTGAACAGTTAAAGGCTGTTAAACAATAATCTTCTACCTACCCTTATTTTCACTTTCAGTTTTTATGCTGTTAGAAGGGCATGCGGTTGTTACTTATTTATAAGTAGCAACCGCTTTTTAAATTTAGTTTACTATTTTTATCATAAAATATGCTTCTAAATCTTGCTATGAAAAAAATTGTATTCTTATTAGCTTTAGTATTTACATTTGGCTGTAAAGAAGAAAAACATAACTTCACAGATACCCATTTAGCATATGCCTCAATAACAAATTTGAGAGGTCAAAACAAAATTGATCACCAGATTAGAGAAGTAAAAAAAGCTATCATTGTACCCAAAATTGATGGCATCATGAATGATCCTATTTGGAAAGATGTTATGTGGTATGGCCTAGATCAGAATTGGTTGGGAGAATCGTACGAATTCAATGATTTTTTTGGACGTTATAAAATGGCATGGACTCCAGAAGCGTTATATGTTTTGGTAGAAATAAAAGATGATATTCTTTATGACCAGAACAAAGATCCGCTTAAATTTTGGTGGGATGATGATTGCGTAGAAATTTTTATAGACGCAGATAATTCTGGAGGTGATCATCAATACTCTAACAATGCTTTTGCTTATCATGTTGCACTTGATGGAAACGTAATCGATCTGGATAAAAGTAAAAAACCTCTACTTTATAATAATCATGTAACTTCAAGAAGAATAACCAACGACGATGTATCTGTTTGGGAGTTTGAAATTACCGTTTACGATGATTCATATACAGAAGGGAAAATTAATGATCCTATTGTATTAACAAAAGATCAAAAGCTTGGTTTTGCCATTGCTTATAATGATAATGATAGAAGTAAAGAAAGAGAAAACTTTATAGGCTCTGTTTTTATACCTGGAGAAGAAAAAAATCTAGGTTGGATTAATGCTGATGTTTTTGGAACAATTATCCTAATCGAATAATTAAAAATATAAACTCTTCAACTTCAAGTCCGAAACGTATTAATGAATCGTTTCCATTAACTCCTCCTCTTTGGTTATTCCACCAGAAAAATTAGCTGCAGTCTCAATAAGCGCTAAATGCGAATATGCTTGCGGAAAGTTACCTAACAATCTTTTGGTTTTGAAATCAATATCTTCACTAAAAAGTCCCAAGTGGTTACTGTATGACAATAACTGATCAAAAAGCCTTTTTGCTTTTTCATGATCCCCTATCTTATATAAGCTATTAATAAACCAAAAGCTACAAATTGTAAATGAAGATGACGGCAGACCAAAATCATCTTTGTTCTTATAACGATACATCAAACCATCATTACATAATTCCTTCTCAGTTGCTTTTACAGTACTAATAAAACGAGGGTCATGCGGTTCTATAAATCCATAAGACTCCATCAACAATGTTGAGGCATCCAAATCAGAAGAACCATAAGACTGTGCATATGCTTGTTTCTCCATGTTCCAGGCGTTTTCATAAATATCGTCATGTATCTTACTTCTTAATTGCTTCCACCTCTCATTTTTATAAGTTTTATTAATCAGCTCACCAATTTTTATTGCTCTGTCTATTGCCACCCAACATAATAGTTTAGAGAACGTAAAATGTCGTTCTTCAGTCCTAAATTCCCATATTCCTTTATCTGGTTTTTCCCAGTTAACATGTACAATATGAACAATACTTTTACAAATTGTCCATAATCCCTCGCTGTTATCCAAATCACAATCAAATTTCATAAACTGTTGATAGATAACATCCATTAAGATTCCGTAAATATCGTTCTGCTTCTGATGATATGCTGCATTTCCAATTCTTACAGGGCTAGAATCTTGATATCCACTAAGATGATCTAGTGTTTTTTCGGTTAGTTTCTTTTCCCCGTTAATACCGTACATGATCTGTATTTTCTCATCTTTATCAGGTATTATATCAATAATAAACTGAAGAAAGCGTTCTGCCAGTCTTTTATGGCCCAAATTGGAGATAACTTTGATCACCATCGAAGCATCACGTATCCAACAAAATCTATAATCCCAATTACGTACTTCACCGATAGTTTCTGGCAATGATGTGGTTGCTGCTGCCAAAACAGCTCCCGATTTATCGTAACTTAACAATTTAAGCACTAATGCACTTCGAAGAATCTGATCATTATAGTACTTATAAGATGTTGTATTCTCACACCAATTGAGCCAATACACTCTTGTTCGTTGCATTTTAAGATAGCATCTTTCCAGAGATTGAGTTAGTATTTTTTCATGATAGCTTATCAAAAAATAAGCATGATTTTCTAATGTAATTTCTTCTGAATTTAAGATCGAATCAAAACTTAGGTCAGAATACAAATACAGTGTATCATATTTTTCTTCATTTGTAATCCCTTTAATATAGTCCGTTTTAACTTCGAGATCCGTTGTACCCATGGCATATTCTAACTTGGGATCATACCTAACTCTAAATTTAGGCACTCCTGAGATTAGCTTCACATAACGCACAATGTCTGATGGAGCATAGAAAGTACCGTCTTCATTTTTATACCGGGGCATAAAATCTATTATTTCGAAAATATCCTTGCCATTATTAAACTCGGTTACTAGAATATTTGTTTTATTTATATATTTTTGAGAAACTTGATAATCATCATTTACCAAAACCTCAAAACTTCCCCCTTTATCTTCGTCAAGTATTTTTGCAAAAACAGAATAAGAATCAAAATTGGGTAAACAACACCAATCTAACGACCCATATTTTGATATTAGAGCAGCACTCTGGCAGTTTCCTATAATTCCATAGTCAAGATTATTCATACGCTGTGTATTAATGAATTTTGGAAATTAAATGAAATCACATAGTGTTCATTTCATAAATTTCTTTTAAATAGCCTTTTTTTAAATCTTCTTTTCCGAAATTTAACAAAAATCAAAAAGAGTTAACCAACTTTAGACCAATTTATGAGTAAAACTATCATAATCTCAAATAGACTGCCCTTACAATTACAAATTCGTGAAGGTGCTGCTGAAGCAATCCCTAGTGTTGGAGGATTAGCAACAGGAATGAAATCTGTACATTCTGACAACGATAGTGTTTGGATTGGCTGGAGCGGGCTTACCGAGGAAGAATTTAATTTAGATTTAAAAAACCAGGTTACCGAAGCGCTAGAAAAACATCAATGTATAGGAGTCCCCTTGACAGAAGAGGATATCGAAGGGTTCTATTACGGATTTAGCAACAATACACTTTGGCCTCTATTTCATTATTTTATGGAATATACAGAGTTTGAAAAAAATAATTGGGAAACCTATAAATCTGTTAATCAAAAATTTGCCGATGTAATTTTACAAAATTTAGAAGTTGGAGACACCGTATGGATTCATGATTATCAATTACTCTTGTTACCAGAATTAATCCGACAAGTAAGACCTGATGCCTCTATCGGTTTCTTTTTGCATATACCTTTTCCATCTTACGAAGTATTTAGAACCATACCCTGTAGAGAAGAATTATTAAAAGGGATGCTGGGTTCTGATTTATTAGGTTTTCATACGTATGATTACGAGAGGCATTTTTTAAGTTCTGTGCAAAGGGTTTTAGGTCATGAGATTAATTTTAATAACATCCATCTAGATAACCGTATTGTAAAAGTAGATTCCTTCCCAATGGGAATTGATTACGATAAATTTCATAATGCCGCTGTGGTGCATGATCAGAAATCCAGAAAAGATCAAACTGAAATACAACAAGAAATCAATAAACATTTAAAGGAAGGAAGCAATCAGGCAAAACTCATTCTTTCTATTGATCGTCTTGATTATACCAAAGGTATTGCTAATCGTTTGCGAGCATTTGAATATTTTCTGGATAAATACCCTCAGTTTAGAGGAAAAGCAAGATTAGTTATGCTCGCAGTTCCATCAAGAGCAAATGTCCCGCAATATCAAATATTAAAAAATGAAATAGATCAACTGGTTGGACGTATCAATGGAAAATATGCAGAAGTAAGTTGGACTCCAATCTGGTACTTTTATAGGTCCATGCCTTTTGAAAACCTCATCGATTTATACACCTCTAGTGAAGTTGCATTACTGACTCCTATAAGAGATGGAATGAATTTGGTTGCAAAAGAATATATTGCTTCCAGAGTTGATAAGAAGGGAGTTTTGATACTTTCTGAAATGACCGGAGCATCTAATGAGATGAGTGAGGCTCTCATCATTAATCCTAATAATTTTGAAGAAATAGCAGATACTCTGAAATTTGCTTTAGAAATGCCTGAAGAAGAACAAATTAAACGGAATAACGCCCTCCAAAAAAGACTAAAAAGATACAATGTAGAAAAATGGGCTAATGATTTTATGGAAGCATTGGAATCTACTAAGAACGATACTGAAAAATATACATTGAAGAAAGTAAACACAACAATAAAAAAAGAAATTGTAACTAAATTCAATTCTGCATCAAATAAAATATTATTTCTTGATTACGATGGCACAATGGTTCCTTTTGAAAAATTACCAGAAAATGCCAAACCTACACAAAGGGTATTTGATATTTTGGATGGATTACATCAACAACAAGACACCAAAGTAATTATTATTACTGGAAGAGATAGAGATACCATTCAGGAATGGTTTGGTCATAAAGATTATACACTTATAACAGAACATGGAGCTTGGCTAAAAGAAAAGAATAAAGATTGGGAGTTAATGGAACGAGTAGATAATTATTGGTTCAAATCTATTGCTCCTATACTAGAATCTTTTACAGATCGAACTCCAGGATCTCTTGTAGAAGAAAAGAGATATTCACTAGCTTGGCACTTTAGAAATGTGGACCCAGATTTAGGAAAAAAAAGAGCTAATTCTTTAAAAACTACAATTCAGCAATTAATTGCTAATCATAATTTAGAAATTCTTGAAGGAGACAAAGTATTAGAAATCAAAGTAAGCGGAGTAAGCAAAGGAAAATCCGCTTCAAAAATGTTACTTGAAAAAAATTATGATTTTATTTTTGCTATAGGTGATGATTGGACAGATGAACATATGTTTAAGGAATTACCCAACACTGCTTTTACGGTAAAAGTAGGCCTTAAAAATACAGTTGCGCAATACTATGTTAATGACATAGATCAAGTATATGATCTTTTAAACGCTTTTAAATAATTTATAATATCTTTATAAATCAAACATACTTCTGAAACCTAAATTTTACATACTTCCGGTAATTATTCTTTCGCAATTTTTTTGCACCTCTCTTTGGTTTGCAGGTAATGCGGTTATTGATGATTTGGCAACTCAGTTTAATGTAGGCTTTAATATTCTTGGATATCTTTTATCTTTTGTACAGTTTGGTTTCATTATAGGGACGCTTACATTTGCATTATTGACACTTGCCGATAGATTTTCTCCTTCTCGTATATTTATGATTTGTGCGGTGCTAGGTGGTATTTTTAACTTATCCCTATTAATATCAAATATTAGTGTGATCAATTTACTAACAGCCCGTTTTGCTACAGGTTTCTTTCTTGCCGGCATATACCCCGTAGGAATGAAAATAGCTTCAGACTATTACAAGGGTGGATTGGGACGTGCATTAGGATATTTAGTAGGTGCTTTAGTGTTAGGAACAGCATTTCCTCATTTTATTAATGAATTTTCCTGGAGCAGTGATTATAAAGCAGTAATAATCAGCACTTCATTATTAGCTTTTGTTGGTGGTTTTAGCATGTGGTTGTTTGTTCCAGACGGACCATATAGGAGGCCAGTTTCTAAACTACAACTTGGAGTGATTACTCAACTCTTTAGTATTTCAAATTTCAGAAAGGCTGCCTTTGGGTATTTTGGACACATGTGGGAGTTATATGCTTTTTGGGGGTTTGTACCCGTTATTCTTAAGACATATGCCAATCTGCACAGAATTGAGTTACAGATTTCGTTTTTATCCTTCATAATAATTGGCATTGGTGCGATATCTTGTGTTATAGGCGGTTTAATATCTTTGAGGAGCGGTAGTCGAAAAGTAGCTAGAAATTCATTATTGATGTCCGGGATCTTTTGTTTAGTTTCTCCTCTACTCTTTCTATTACCTGCAGAACTTTTTATAATTGCTTTGTGCATTTGGGGAATGCTAGTGATATCAGATTCACCTCAATTTTCAACTATGGTTGCGGCAACAGCACCACCAGAGTTAAGAGGTACTGGACTTACTATTATTAACTGTATTGGTTTCGCTATTACTATTATAAGTATCCAATTGTTATCTTTCCTTACTGATAAAATTGATAATACGTTATTATACCTCTTTTTAGGAATTGGACCGTTATTTGGATTATACGGTATGAGGAAATAGGGTGTGTTTTTCTTAGCAAATTCTTAAGAAAAATAATCTTCATTCTATATATTTAGAACACAAAAACAATGAAGAGCATAGTTTTTCTTTTACATAAATTAATCATGAAAAAAACAATAGTCACATTAATTGCAATATTACTTAATTGCTTAATCCTTTCCTCTCAATCTATATTAATAGAAAATATTACCATTATTGACGTAGAAACCGGAAAAGCAAGGCCTCAACAAAACATATTAGTAGAAAAAAATAAGATTTCAAAAATCTCTTCTAAGGAAATTTCTTTTAAAGAAAATATGCAAACTATTGATGGTAAAGGTAGATATATTATACCGGGAATGATCGATACCCATATCCATTTTTTTCAAACTGGTAGTTTATACACTCGTCCAGATGCTTTAGATTTAAAGCATATATTTTCTTATGAGGATGAGATTGAATTTGCTAAGGAAATTATTCCTGATAATTTTAAGAGATATTTAAGACTAGGTATTACATCTATCATGGATGTTGGAGGACCATTTTCTAATTTTTCAATTAGAGATAGTGTTGCCAAAAACAATATTTCGCCTAATGTTTATGTGACTGGCCCTTTGTTTTCTCCATATCAACCAGAGGCTTTTTCTAAACTCGAAGATATACCTATTGAAAAAATCACTTCAAAAGAAGAAGCTACAACTCTTTTTAATAAAATATTGCCATATAAACCTGATTTTATAAAAATTTGGTATATCACTCATAAAGATTTTCCTGCGGAAAAAACCTTTCCTGTTGTCAAACATATAGCAGAACTTTCACATAAAAACAATCTTAAGCTGGCAGTACATGCTACTGATCTAAATACTGCAAAATTGGCTATAAAAGCAGGCGCCAATATATTAGTACATAGTGTAAGGGATACTGTTGTTGATGAAGAATTTATTAAGCTACTTAAAGACAATAATGTTACCTATATCCCTACTCTTATTGTTTCTAAAAACTATGGTAAATCTTTTTTAGCAAAACCCGATAACCACCCTCAAGATTTGGCTTTTGCTCATCCTATTGTTTATGGCACATTAACGGATTTAAAAAGATATTCTGATGACGAGGTACACAAGAGGATTAAAAATTTAAGAAAAACAAAGAAGCAGTATTTTGAACGATCTGCTTCTAGAGACAAAATTATGTTTCAGAACTTAAAAAAACTTATAGAATCTGATGTAAATGTTGCCACTGGAACAGATGCCGGAAATATAGGAACAGTTCACGCCTCATCATATATACAAGAAATTGAAGCCATGCAAAAATCGGGGATCTCTAATTTTGATATTTTAAAAGCCTCTACGATAAATGCCGCAAAGGGATTCGGTCTGGATAATAAGATAGGATCTATAGTAGAAGGAAAAGTTGCTGATTTAGTGATTCTAAACAAAAACCCACTGAATGATCTTCAAAATCTTAATACAATACAAGAAGTCATTAAAGATGGTAAGATATTGAATGTTTTAAGTTTAATTCAAGAAACGCCTGAACAAGTTGTACAGAGGCAAGTAAACGCATATAATGCCAGAAATATAGATGCTTTTATGGATACCTATGCTGATGATATTAAGATATATAATTTTCCGGATGAGATTTCAATAGAAGGGAAGGAAAAAATGCAAGAACGTTTTGAGAGTATGTTTGAACGTGTTCCAAATCTATACTGTGAAATCAAAAATCGTATTGTGTTAGGAAATAAAGTAGTAGACAGAGAATACGTAAGATTTAATGATAAATACTCTAATGTAATTGCTATCTATGAAGTTACCAATGGGAAGATTTCTAAAGTTACTTTTTTGAGATAATCCCATTAAAACCTTAGTTATTCTACATTCAAATGTTTCTTAATAGAAACTGGCACTCCATTATCTGTAAAACCTTCTAACGTGATTTCAAAATCACCTGTAACATCTGAGGTATAAAATTCAAGAATAGTATTCTTTCCTGATAGACTAACATTTGGTTGCCAAAGTAATTGATTTCTGAAATCCGGAATTCTGTTATATGAGGCATCACCATTATATCTTTGCTTAAAGTACTTTTTACCTGCTTGCAAAGAGGATAATGTAATTGAAGAGTCATTATTTCTATTCGCAGAATTAAAATAATCACCAGCTATAGTTTCAATAATCACAATACCTTCGAAAATCTGAGTTCCTAAATAATAACGATCCCTAATAAAACTAATACTCTTAACTTTTCTAGCATCATAATTTATGACCTCACTATGATCTTGAACAAAAACACCATCAACTACTAACATTGGTATAAAATTTTGCTTCTTTTCTGAAGGATAATATCCTCTTATTGCAAATATTTCATTTCCATCATCATCCTTTTTCGTCCATACACTTTCTACTACTTCTACGATTGTTTCCTTAACGGTTCCAAACCTTGTGTAGTCATCTAGGTTATAAGTTTCAATATCGGTCCCATAAAAAGAAACTGCACGGCCTGATTCTCTTATGGTATCCGGTTTTACGCTATAAAATATATTATCAATTTGATTAAAAACACTTCTCTTTATGATACTATCTTTTAAGGAAGGTGAAATTTTAAATTGGTAAAATTCTAAATCCGGATCTTCTATTTCTGGAATTTCAAAAATTTGAATAGTATAGTTGTCTTTACCTTTACCAAATACCTGAACTAATATTTCATTCCTATCATTTCTGTCATTTAGACTAAATACAAAATTACCTGTATCGTCTGTAGAAGCAATTTTCACATCACTCGTTTCACCTTGTATAGAAAGCCCTACAGATTGTTTGGAAACTGGATACGAGGGGTCCTTTGGTGAAATTTTCCCATATATCAATTCCCCTCTCATCTCTGGTAAAAACACAGAAGACCCAACAGGTTTATTCAAACTTTTAACAGGTATATTTTTTGAGGAAGAAAAATCAATAGCAGTACGTGTTAATGCTTTATCAAAAGCATCTTTCTTTCTAACAGAAAGAGAGAAATTACCTCGTTCTGATTTTAATTGTGATCCATCAATATTTAGTTTTACAAGACTTCTCTTTTTATAAGTTTTACTATCAGTGACAAGTCTTATGCCTTTGCTTGAATCCTCACCTGATATTTTGCTTGATTTATTATTATCTAATGCTTTTGTTATTGATTTGTTAACCAAAGAATCATTTGTAATGTCTCTAGAAAGGATTTTATCTTGATTTCCTTGATATGGATTCAAAACACTAATATCTGCCTGGAAAAAATGAGCATCAGCATTTAGCATCCATTGCGTGTAGCCTATTAATTTATAATTTCCTGAAGGAACAGATACCGGAACGAAAAAATCACCCTGCCCAAGGCCATTTTCGAGTTTTACTTTATGCTTAAAAATAGCATTTTTATTTTCGTCCAAAAGAACCAAATATGCTACTTTGCTTATTGTACTTAAAGCATTACTCTTTGTATTAAAACAATATGCACGATAATAGAAGTATTCACCTGCAAATAATAATGATGTATTGTAATGTATAAAAACTTTTTCTTGAGGAATAAGATTATATCCATAAACATCCTTATTAGTTTTTAAAACAGACTGTCGTTGTGCATAAGCATTTGACGTCAAAAGAAATATGATATATAGTATTGATATAATTCTCACAGGTATAATTTTATATTAAATTTTTTCACTTCTTAAACTCATATTGCAATTTCACTTAATCCACCCAAAAATCAGGTACAGTACTTTTTCCTAATACTGTACAATCTCCGCAAGGTCGGTCAACAAAAACATAAGGTCCTGCGGAACCTTCAGGAGCGTTTTCCAAAAACTTAAGAAGACCTCCATTAATTATATCTCGTAATCTTTCTAAAAATGTTTCAGGTTCATCCAAGGGATCAGGCGCAGGAATAATCCTATTACAATCCAAGGTAAAAGGTTCTAAATCACCTAAAATATCATCATGATTAAAAAACATCCGTTTTTCTGAAACCGCTGAGACATCAAAAAAACCTAATACCCGTTCTTCCGAATCATTTTCTGAAATGATATTACCCGCTATAAATCCAGGTTGTATTTGGGAAAACAAGCTCTCTGATTCTGAAAAACTATTAAGGGTTTCATAAAATCCATTTGCTTCTCTTGACTGCACATATTGTCTTACCAAAATACTATATCTATCGGCAATCCTTATATCCTTTGCTTCTATAAAATTTATAGAAAACCCAGTAAGCCGGTCTTCATCAAAAGCATTGGTATTTGTGGTTATGATATTGTTAGACTTATTATCATTGTAACATACTCTTTGACTTTCTGGTCTTTCGACAAAATCGAAACGTATTTGTTCTAACGCGACAAAAGAAATTATATCTACAGGTACCCAAAAAGGAGCTGTGATTCTATAAGTTTCTTCATACTCATAACGATAATACAGTGAATTTCCTGTTGGATCGAATGTATCAAGAAATATTCCTACACCTTCTTCCCCTTTATCGTTAGTCATTCTCATAGGATATACTCTATCAATAGATGTTTCTTGTGGCAAGGTTACTCTATCTGAAACATAGGATTTTCCATCAAGAGTATTAATAGATAATTGATATTCTTTACCAGCACTGGCTCCAAATTCCTGCACAGAACGATATACCCCAGGAGAAAGTTCTTCAAAAAGGTATTCTGTAGCAGCATCTTCTATTATTTTTACCGTGGCTCCTTGTTCTGCAAGTGGTCCGTTATCTTCAAACTCAAATGTTCTTGTTAATAAAACTTGTTGGTACTTTACTTCATTAGTAATGGTTGTATTAATTACTAAAATATTTTCAAAATCCTCTATCTCGACCTCAAAAGGTTCAATACAGTTAGAAAACATTGCAGAAACCAACACTACAGTTATAATTCGTATTGCTTTTATGTATTTGTATATTATTATCATTTTAAAATTTAAAAAATTGAAACCTTTATTTTATATTCTTAATCTTCCCAAAAATCAGGAGCTTCACTATTACCCAATGCGGTACAATCACCACAAGCTCTAGGCATAAAAACAAAAAGATTTGGTGGCGCGTCAGGGATCGAGTTTGGATCTGGAAAATATCTTAACTGATCACTATTTATAAAATCGCGCATACGCTCATGAAAAGTTATTAAATTGTCACCTGTACTTTCTGGTATAAGCAATTCACATTCTAAAGCAAACTTTGGCAAATCCTCTATTAAATCATTACGATCAATAAAAATTCGTTGTTCAGAAAAAGAAGAAACATCAAAAAACCCCAATACTTGGTCCCTTGGGTTATCTTCAGAAACGATATTACCAGTTATAAATCCTGGCTGTATTTGAGAAAATAAATTTTCCGATTCTGAAAAACTGCTAAGCGTTTCATAAAATCCATAAGCTTCTCTCGATTGCACATATTGCTTAACTAAGATACTATATCTATCCTCGATCCTTATATCTTGTGCAGGTATAAAGTTAACTTCTAGACCAATTATACGATCTTCTGTAAGACTAGTGGTATTAGTTAATTTGATATTATTAGAAACATTAGTAGCATAACATACCCTTTGACTTTCTGGTCTTGGTATTAGGCCGAATTCAAAAAATTCCTCTCCTTCTGCAACAACTATAAGATCAAAAGGATGCCAAAATGGTGCGTTAACTTTATAGGTTTCTTCAAACTCATACCTGTAGTAGGTAGAATTGCCTGTTGGATCAAATGTATCAACAAGTATTCCTATTCCCTCTACCTCTTTGTCATTTACTATTCTTTTAGGATATACCCTATCAATAGGCGTATCTTGTGGTAAAGTTACCTTATCTGAAATATAAGATTTTCCATCTAGCGTTTTAATTGACAGTTGATATTCTTTACCAGCACTGGCTCCAAATTCCTGTACAGAACGATATACTCCCGGTGAAAGTTCTTCAAAAAGGTATTCTGTAGTGGCATCTTCTATTATTTTTACTGTAGCTCCTTGTTCTGAAAGTGGTCCGCTATCCCCAAACTTAAATGTTCTTGTCAATAAAACTTGTTGGTGTTTTACTTCATTGGTAACAGTTGTATTTATTACCAAAATATTTTCAAAATCCTCTATCTCAACTTCAAAAGGCTCCACACAACCGGGCAGTATACTACAAAACAATACTAGAATTAAAATTCTAATATTCATAGTGTATTTAATAAACTTACCCAAAAGTATCACCTGCTTAAAATTTAAAATTGTAAGTTATAGAAGGTACCGGAACAGAAAAAATAGAACTCTGTAATCCTTTAACTTCTCCATCTTCTGTTACAAAAAACACAGAAAACGGATTGTTTCGACCTAAAACATTATAAATTGATATTGTCCAAAAACTATGTCCTACTTTCTTTTTCTTATGATTTCCTTCAATATTAAATCCAATGTCTAATCGATAAAAATCAGGGATTCTAAACTTATTTCTATCACTAAAAACTGTGAAGTCCGCCCCGTTGAATGTAAAAGTACCTACAGGAAAAGTAACAGGTCTTCCTGTTTGATAAACAAAATTTGTAGCTAAACTAAAACGTCTTGTAAATTTATAATTTGCAACCAAGCTAAAGTCGTGAGGTTTGTCAAAATTAGAAGGAAAAAAATCTCCTCCATTTACTCTTTCTTCTCTAAACTGACTATCTAATTGAATTAAAGAACGTGAGTAGGTATATCCAAGCCAGCCATAAAGTTTTCCTTTTTGCTTTTTTAGTAAAAACTCAACCCCATATGCTTTGCCATTTCCCTGTAATATTTCGGTTTCTATATTATCATTAAGTAATATTTCTGCTCCTGTCTTAAAATCGACGATATTTTTGGATTTCTTATAAAATCCTTCCAAACTAAGCTCATAGGCATTACCATCAAAATTCTTATAAACACCAAGTGCATATTGCTGCGAGCTTTGAGGTTCTATATTTAAATCAGACAATTTCCAGGTATCAATTGGTGAAACTGTAGTATTATTTGAAAGTGTATGAATGAATTGAAAAGTCTTATTATAAGATGCCTTAACAGACAAGTCTTCTCCTAATAAATATCTCCCAGAAATTCTAAACTCTGGACCGCCATAAGTTTCTATGACCTCATTTTCATCAAACGACAAGGTTTCTTGTATAGTTTGTTCGCTTCTTGGCACTCCTTCTTGGTAAACATTTTGTGTTCCTTCTCCCAAAGGATTAAACACAGAATATCTTATACCTGCATCAAGGGTTAGGTTTTTAGTAAGGTCTATTTCTGCGGATAAAAAAGCTGCAGATTCTAATGCTCGTTCCTCTTCAATTTCGAACGGAGTTACGATAGATCCTTCACCCTTGGGATCAATACTTCCTGGGTTTACAGTATATAATTTACTAGACAAACCATAGTCAAATTTCAATCTACTACTATATAAATATTTGAATTGAAATTTTAACTCAGTCTCATCGATACTATACCCTAAATCAAAATCATTATTTGTTTGGCCATCAAATTCTATATCAAAATTGTATTGGCTATTGGACAAAGCTAGTTTCCCTGTATTTTTTTCATTAAATCGATAGTTCCATCTAAAAGACAAGGCTCTATTTTTATATACATATAATGAATCTGAAGTAATACTAAAGTCATCTCTGCTTAAATATGCCGTTGCCTCTATTTTTGATTTATCAGTAATCTGATGATTATATTTTGCCACAACATCGTAGAATGATGCCTCACTGTCCTTAAGTGATTCTTCGTCCAAAGAATTTAAAACCCAATTGGCATAGGCACCTCTTCCTCCTACCATTAGTCCGGCTTTATCCTTAACAATTGGAGTTTCTATTAGCACATTTCCTGTAACTGGTCCTATAGATGCTTCACCTTTAAATTTATCAACACTAGCATCTTTTGTGCTTAAATCAAAGACCGATGATAATCTCCCCCCATATGCGGCAGGAATACTATTTTTATATATATTGGCTTCTCCCAATGCAAAAGGGTTAAGTGCAGAAAAGATCCCGAAAAAATGTTGAGGATTATATACCACTGCATCATCCAAAAGTATAAGATTCTGATCAGATTTCCCTCCTCTAACATTATAACCAGATGCTCCTTCCCCGGCAGTAGTAATACCTGGTAGTGTCGTTGCAACTTTAAGTACATCTCGTTCTCCTAGAGCCAAAGGAATGTTCTTAGATTCTTCTACGTCAATTTCTGTTTTCGTTACAACTTCGCTTACATTATTGTTAATCTCTGCATTTAAAATAACTTCATCCAATAACTCTATTTTTTCATTTAGACTTACGTCATATCTTCCATCATTATAAATTATTATGCGTTTTTTGAAGTTCTCCATTTCCAGAGCATTAATCTCAACTATATTTACCCCTATTGCAAGTTCTGTTTCAAAATACCCCTTGGTATCTGTATCTGCACCTACATCATTTCCATTTACTACAATTATGGCACGGGGTATTGGTTTTCCTGTCTGTTTATTTGTAAGGTAGCCATAGAATTTGAACTTTTGTTTTAAACTACCTCTAAGAGCCTTACCTATTGTAATTGTTTCTATTTTTTTCTTTTTAGAGGTGCTTTTGGTGCTTGCAAAAACTGGTGAGACAACCTTACTTTTTTTCTTTTCTATTTCAATTTTATCATCTTCGTATTGACCAAAAAATCTATCTGGAAGTGTATTGTATATAATACTATTTTGGGCAAGAATTACTCTATTGTCACCCATTATATAAAAGTTAACAATAGTATCCTTAAAGAGATCTTCTAAAACTTTAGAGACGGAAATATTGTTATAATTACCTGATATGTCTTTATATTCAGTTAACCAAGAATCAATAAAATAGAAACTATAATCTGTTTTTTCTTCTATTTGCGTTAAAACAGAAACCAAATCAGAGTTTTCAAAAGAGAGCGTGATCAAGGGATCTTCTTGTTGAGTCCAACTATTTTGAGCAAACAATAAAAACAATAACACAAAACATTTTCTCATAATACTACGCCTCTTTTTTTGATGGTGATGACTGTCCAATAACTTTTTCAAACAATCTTTGCATAAACCTGTCTGGTTTTGATTTCCTAAGTGCCTTATTTTTATTATAAAACTGGTTGATTTCCTTTTTCAAACCAGGGTAAATTTTTATAATATCTGTTTTAGATTTAATACTTCTATAATGCCCATCAGCAAACAAAACATATTTGTTAGCACTTAAAAATTCAGAATACAATTTGTTTCCTCCTAGATTCTCTAACCTTTTTCTTTTTGTTTTTTTATGTCTCTTTAATAATTGGTAAGAAGTGTTCTGTAATAAGATCTCATGAAATCCGTTTATTACCGTATTATTTTCAGTGAATCCATCAATTCTTATGAATTTATAGTCATTGATAGTAAATTCATCTACTTTATCACGTATTAATTGTAAAATTGAAGCCACCGCACCAGGTTTAAGTGCTACTAAAAGTTTATCTGTTTCAAGGTTGTATTTCATATCTACACCATAATATGTCTGGCCATCATATGTAATAGAACCTTTCAAAACTTTATCAGAAAGGAAAAATGCATGTTTCTCACCGAAAACTCGATTAATGTCTAGGTTTACATATTGTTTTCCGTTGTACAATCCGGTATGCTCTTGCCCTATGACATTATCAAACCAATTATAATAAGTGATTTCTTCTTTTTGAGCCTGGCCCAAAATGATAAATGGTAAGAATAAAAAAACAATCGTACTCTTATTAATTTTCCCCATACTTAAATGATATACGATATACTACTAACTAGTGTTTAGAATCTGTGTTGTTAAAAAAACAACAACAAAGCATCTAAGTCCTTAAAGGACTACTAGTTATATATAAATTGGTTTTAAAAGACTAAAAACTATCCCCTATAGTTTCCTTAATATTGCTCAATATATACCAAAAATCAAAAATTAAAAACATAACAACTGTTAATAAAACAATAAATTGGTTATCCAGTTATAATTTTTATCTTCTTTAAGATAAATCACAATATTAAACCTAAGGTATTACTAAAACTTCAACTAGATTAGTGGATCATCAACTACAACGTTGTAGTGTTAATAAATTTTTATCTATTTATTTAATCTATCCAAAAATCCGGAACAATACTTTGCCCAAAAACAGTGCAGTCACCACATTCTCGTTGTACAAAAATATAAAACCCTTCCCCTGGGTTTGAATCTATAAGTTTTTCGAAAAACTTGGCGCTTTCTTCTTCTATTAATCGAATTAATCGAAGATTATAATCTTCAATACTTTCGAAAGTTCCAATTATTAATACTATTTCTTCGCATCCCGGCATGAATTGAGGTAGTCCTTCTAACACCTCTCCTCTGTTAAAAAAAATTCTTTTCTTCGAAACTGAGGATAAATCAAAGAGACCTAATACACTCTCTTCTGGATTATTTTCTGAAATAATATTTCCTGTAATAAAACCAGGTTGAATTTGAGAAAATAAACTTTGAGTATCCGAAAATTTCTTAAGGGTCTCATAAAACCTACCAGCCTCTCTTGATTGCACAAATTGTCTAACCAAAATACTATAACGGTCGGCCACACTAATATCTTCTGCATCAATAAATTTTAAGGGAAAGGCTATAATTCTATCTTCCTCAAAAGCACTTGTGTTAGCAAGGATTATTTCATTAGACACTCTGGTATTATAACATATTCGCTCTCCCAATGGCCGATCTGTAAATAGATCAAATTCAATCATTCCTGTCTCAGGGTTTATTAAAACATCCTGTAGATCTTTTGTAACCCATAAAGGGGCAGTAATTTTGTAGGTTTCTTCATATTCGAATCGATAGTACATTGAGGCCCTGTTAGCATCAAAACTATCTATAAAAATACCTAGCCCTTCAACTCCATCATCACTAAACATGCGTTTTGGATATAGATTCTCTATAGATGATTCTGGAGGTAAAGTAACTTTATCAGATATGTAAGACCTCTCTTCTTGTGTTGTAATCAATAATTGGTATTGGTTTCCTGCTGTGACAGCAAACTTTTCTTTAGAAATATAAACCCCTGAAGTAGTTTCATCAAAAAAATACTCTTCTCCCGTATCTCTTACCACCTTAACCTGTGCATTTTGCTCGGGTAGTGGTCCTTCTTCCTCAAATCTAAATGTTCTTGACAATACAATTTGCTGATTTTTTAATTCATTAGTAATGGTGGCGTTGATCACCAAAATACTTTCAAAACTTTCAGTTTCTATATCAAATGGTTCTACACAATTTGAAACGCATATACTTAATTGTGCAAATAACATCAACCTAACTGTTCTTATATATTTCATTAATAACTAAAAAGATTAATCTTAAATAGAAATATATTGTGATTCAATCGGCTATTAGGTAACCCCTATCAATGTTTACTTATAGTAAACACTCTTTCATATCAAAATAACGTATCTAAAAAACGTAAGTTTAGCCTTATCACCTCTTATAAATTTGTTAACACCTTCTTCTTCCTTAACACTTTTATTTAAATTAGGCGATCAAATTGACATAAATGAAAATTTTACTCACCTCAACATTACTTTTATTCACTGCTTTTTTAAGTGCACAAACAGATCAAAAAATTTACGACATAATCAAAGAAGTATCTGCTGAAAGAATTGAAAGCGACATTAAAAAGTTAGCCGGTTTTGGCACTCGACATACACTAAGTGATACTGTTTCCACCACACGTGGTATTGGTGCTGCCAGAAGATGGATTAAATCTGAGTTTGATAACATTTCAAACGATTGTAATAATTGCCTTGAAGTATTTTATCAGAAGGATTTAGTTAAGAAAGGTACCAACCAGCGAATTGTAAATGATGTTTGGGTAGTTAATGTTGTAGCTATACAAAGAGGTACTAAACATCCAAATCGTTTTATCATGATGAGTGGTGATATTGATTCGCGTATTTCAGACCCTACAGATTTCACAAACGATTCACCAGGCGCAAATGATAATGCCAGTGGTATGGCTGGCGCAATTGAGGCAGCTAGAGTGCTTTCAAAACATAAATTTGAAAATAGTATTATCTATGTAGGCTTATCTGGTGAAGAACAAGGACTTTTTGGCGGAAAAGGGTTGGCAAAATATGCAAAAGATAAAAATTGGGAGATCATAGGCATTATGAATAATGATATGATTGGTAATATCAAAGGTGTTGATGGTGTAATTGATAATAGAACCTTTAGGATATTTTCTGAACCGATACCACCTACAGAAACAGAGAAACAAAGGAAATCTAGGCGTTTTTATGGCGGTGAAGTAGATGGAATCTCTCGTCAACTGGCACGATATGTTCATAAAACGGTAAAAACATATATGCCAGAAATGAACCCTATGCTTGTATATCGACTTGATCGTTTTGGCAGAGGCGGTCATCATAGACCGTTCAATGATGCAGGGTATGCCGGAATTCGAATTATGGAAGCACATGAAAATTATACACAGCAACATCAGGATATTAGAGAGGAAAGCGGTATTAAATATGGGGATGTAGTCGAGCATGTTAATTTTGATTATGCTGCAAAACTTACGGCCGTTAATGCAATTAACCTTGCAAGCATAGCATGGGCTCCCCCCGCCCCTACCGAGGTTGGAATTGGGGGTATAGTAGAACCATCAGCCAAGTTTCGATGGAAAAAAGTAAATGATCCCGACATAGCAGGGTACAAAATCTATTGGAGAGATACTACTTCACCAACTTGGGATCATAGTCGCTTTGTAGGTGATGTCAATAATTTTATGCTCGATGGTATTGTTATTGACAACTATCTTTTCGGAATTACAACTGTGGGAAAAAACGGGTTTGAAAGCCCTGTTGTGTTTCCTTCAAAAATCTTTAGAGAATAAAAACTTCGAAAAAATTAAAAATAAATCTTTTCTCTTATGTAAAAAATATAAGCCCAATATTCTCAAAACTAAATAATTGTCAAATCAAACTTAGAAGGAGTTTCAATAGTTCTATAAAATTATTCAAACATTACATTGAAAATTTCGATACTTTACATAGATTTGAGTTTTAGTGTATATTTCCGCATACATTCTAGAACTGAAGCCAAAAATGATATTTTTAAGATTTCCAGTAGTTAGTTTTTATGAATAGAACAACAAAAAGTGTATTAAATAACGTAGGGCTAACGATTATCTTCTTTTTCATATTTATTAGTATTAGATTATTTATAATAGATTTATACTACACACCAACAGATTCAATGGCTCCTTCGATACCTTCTAAAAGCTATTTGATTGTTTCTAAAATTTCATATGGTGCTAAACTTCCTGACAACACCAGAAAAATACCCTATCTCTCAAAATTTATACAAAATCAGCCCTTGACTTTTTTTAAAAACAAGAGACTGCTGGGTTTTCAAAATATTAAGCAGAATAATATTGTCCTCTTTGATTTCAATGGGACTCCTCTTTTAAAAAGAGCAATGGGTTTGCCAAGAGATACCGTTAGAATCATAAATGGAACATTATATATAAATGGAGCTGAAGAACAATTCGACAAAAGTAAGTACAAGTATACCTTTACTAAAGATGCTAACATTCGCAATAAATTATTAACGATAACAGATAAAATCTATTCTATTAACGACAATAATTTTGAAATAGAATTAACAAAGAACGAGTTCAAAAAAGTAAAAAACCTAGACATTGAACTTGAAGCCAGATATTATAAGAAAGATACTACTGATGCTGAAGGTACATCTCCCAAAGGGAAAAGAAAATTATGGACAAGAAATGATTATGGGCCATATGTAGTACCCTATAAAGGAATGGAAATAGTATTAGACGAAGAGAATTTATCTCTTTATACTGAAATTTTATTACAACATGAAAATTTCGAATTTATTAAAGAAGCAAAAATCAAAATTGAAGAAAATACTCCCATGATTTACACGTTTAACAACGATTACTACTTTTTTATGGGTGATAATAGAATGGAATCTATGGATTCAAGATTTTTAGGAGTTTTTCCTTTCAAAAATATTTTAGGTAGAGTTATATACGATTTTTAGACCTTAAGACTATGACAATAAGAACATTTTTAGGCATATTTTTAATTTTTGTTTTGATTTCTTGCCAGAATGATAATTACTCAGACAAATTAGATCGAGTACTACAAAAAAGTACTAACAAAGAAGAACTGCTTAAAGCTATTCGCTTTTTTGAAAATGATTCCTTAAAGAAAAAAGCTGTTTATTTCCTTATAGAAAACATGATGAATAAAGGTAGTGTTTTGTATACCGAAAATGATAAACTAGGTAATGTACTTAATCATGATTGGGGAAAGCACCCCACATATACTGATGCTCTTAACTCCAGTAAAAAAAATGGGATTCATATACAAAAAGACACTGTATTTTATGATATAAATTCAATAAAAGCTGAATTTTTGATTCAAAATATTAACGATGCTTTCGAGACCCGTAAAAAGCCATGGAATAAAAATATAGATTTTGAAAATTTTCTCAATTACGTGTTACCCTATAGAGACCGATCAGAGGAATTATCAGATAACTGGAGAAATACCGTTTTAAAAAAATACGCTTGGAATGATACTTTACAAGAAGAAAATAATGTATTGATTTTAAAAAGGGCAAACGATTCCTTAAAATCAAATTTTAAATTTAACTACAATTACACATTGTCTTTCCCTTACCCTAACTTTACTAGAATGGACAGTTTAGGTGAAGGTACTTGTCCATATATGACATCTTATACCATATACAACATGAGGGGATTAGGTATTCCGGTTACACGAGATTACGTGCCCTATTGGACAAACATACACCACTTTAGTAATCATGAATGGAATTCAATGCTGGGTACAGATGGTAAATGGTATGGATTTATGGGGTGCGAAGCTAATCCTCCTAGCTATAAACCAATATTTCATGCAGCTAAAGTATTTAGAGAAACTTTTGCTATAAATGATATTGCATTGCATAAAATGTATGAAAAGAGAAGCGATATACCCGCAGAGTTTAGGCGAACAGATATTATAGATGTTACTCATGAATATTATCCTTCTGGAAATATTACTCTTACCACACCACCATCTTGCATAAACGAAAAAGCGTTATTTCTTGCAATTTATAATCAAAAAAGATGGAGGGTTGTTTACTGGGGACTTACTAATGAAAATCAGGTGACTTTTAAAAACATGTCAAAGGATGTAGTGTATCTATTAATGAGAAAGGAACCCAATGGAGCTTATGTTTCTGTAAGTAATCCTTTTCTTTATACTAATGATGGGACTACAATAGATATAATTGAGGATGAGAAACAGACCGAAATTGTATCAGTACATTCGTTTGGATTAGGATACTTAGGAGGAAAGGACTTTGTTAACCCCCTAGAGGAAGGCAAATCTTATACTCTTAGATATTGGAAAAATAACACTTGGGAAAAAATTGAATCTAAAACAACCATTAAAGAAAATGACACGCTTCATTTTTCGAATATTCCTAAAAATGCGCTTTTATCGCTTGGGAGAGATGAAAAAGAAAACAATGCCGGAGAACAACTTTTTATATTTCAAAATAACACTCAAGCATTTTATTAAACTCCTACTAAATTAATGTAATCAAAAATTAGTTTTGAAAGTTAAAATAATACTATCCGTTTTTATAGTTCCATTAATTCTTCTTGGTTTTTTTGGTTTCAAAACTATTTCTGGTTTAATACCTTTTCAAAAAGATTTTTATTTTATCTTTTTATGTACTGTATTCATAATTGCACACTCTTTTTTTGTAAAAAACTGGTCCTTTAACAGGATCGATATTATACTTTTACTTTTTACAATTTATCTGTGCATCAATAATTATGATTCAATCCATCAATCCGCAAGTTTACTTAACAGCGTATATCTTTTTGGATTTTATTTGCTTTTAAAGCAATTTTTGACCAAATCACAAATTGCACTAAAAACTACAAGTGCAATTCTGATTATTTGTTTTTCCCTGTACACTTTACACGGATTCTTACAGAATTATGATATACTTTTGCAAGCCAGCACCTTGAACAAAGTATCTGGTTACTATAATAACCCAGCTCCATATGCCGCTATTTTGATTTCTTTAATTGGCTTTCCCTTGGCAAAATTGAATTTAAAAAGTCATGATACCAACTTAAACAAATGGAATAAAACAATTGAGTATGCCACACTTATTTTAATCCTATTAGGAGTTGCAACTATTGTATTTACAAAAAGTCGTGCAGCACTTATGGCGATAGCCACAAGTATTACCTTTTTATTTATTCTAAAAACAGATTGGATAAAACAAATATCGACCAAACTTGGGCTAAGTTCTAAAAAGCTCTTTGGAATTGTTGGCCTGGCTATTCTAATGATTCTTTTTCTTCTGTATTTATTGAGGCCTGATTCTGCATATGGCAGGTTAATCATTTGGAAAATTTCGCTTACAGAAATGTTTATAGAACACCCTGTTTTTGGTCATGGAATTGACGCTTTCCAAAATCACTATATGGAGTATCAAGCACAATATTTTAAGAACAACATTACTTCTATAGGTGAAAAATTTTCTGCAGCTAATACACCATATGCTTTTAATGAGTTTATTAAGATCTTAATCGAACAAGGGATCATAGGTCTATTGCTATTTCTAGCAATTATTATATCCACGTTTTATTTTGGTTTCAAAAAATTAAAAGAAACAAATAACACTATCAATAAAGAAATACTAATTGCCGCTATAACTAGTTTAATTTCTATTTTGGTTTTTAGTAATTTTTCATATCCATTTCATGATATTACAAGTCAAGTAATTTTTTACAGTATCATAGCTATAATTTCCAGTCAATTAAATCCTTCTCTAGAATTTAGAACCAAACCTATGTCATCGCTGATTTATAGTTTTTTTATTTTGGCTTTGGCCATTTTCTCTTTATTAAAGCAACATAATACATACGAAGCTTATGAAATATGGAGTAAAAACAGGTCTTTTGACAAAAAAATAGAATCATTAGAAAGCGTAATGCCATTTTTTAATCATCAAGGAATGTTTTATATTGATTATGCTGATGCGCTTTATGAAAGTGATCAAAAAGAAAAAGCGATACGGTTTCTTGAAAAAGGTAAGTCATATACCTCTAATCCTTCATTATACAATAAATTGGGTAGATATTATGATAAAGGGATAAACAATGTGAAACAAGCAACTAGTGCTTATAATGAGGTGTCCTATGCCCTACCCTATAAATTCTCTCCTAAATATAAGTTGTTAAAAATGTATGAGCGAAACGGCCTGAAGCATTTAGCATATACAACAGCCCTAGAAATCAATGAAATGCCTATAAAAATAGATTCAGAGACACTACAAAACATGAAGAATCACGCCAAAAAGATTATAGCAGAAAACTCCAAAGAGTAATTTTTTTCACTTTTCTAGAATTAATTAAGGTTGTCTTTTTTTTATTAACACGCAAACGTTGTAGTAACTGTTTCCACCATAGAGTTTCTGTCTTTTCAGTACAGGATCTTTAAAAAAACCGTTAATTAGGTACGCTGATTTCACAAACATGAGGCTCTAATTTCAAATTTATGGGGATACGTTTAATCAAGGTATTGGTAATCATTTTTTTATACAATTCTAGTGTAGCTCAAACTCAATATTTAGGGAGAGAATGTAAAAAACTTACTAATGATAATTTCAAAGAAAGTATTGATTTGGTATCAAAACCACTGGCTATAGCAGAAGGTAAATTGATTGCACCTGTAAAAACAATTCTTTTAGATAAATATTTGATCATTTCAGATTTAGATACACAAAAAAACACCCACATTATTGACATAGAAGAAGAAAAATATTTGGGCCAGTTTATAGATATTGGTTCTGGACCTAATCAAATATCACGCTTAGGGGCTTTATCTAAAATTGACGACACTTCATTTTTAGTATCTGATCCTTATGAAAAAAAATACATTGGTTTTAAAGTCGATAAACTTCTGAACTCATCAGTACCATACACAAGGGGTACATATGAAGAAGATGGTCACCTTAATTTTTTAGATTACGATATCAAGAATAATAAATTATTCTATTCAGGACTATTAACCCAAGAATATCGATTGTTTGAGAAAGATATTAATTCTGGTGCTATCACTGGTCATGAACAACTATTAAGTTCACCTTCTGGAACCAATACTATTGAGGTGAAAAACTTTCTATCTATAGCAAAGGTTGCACGTTTTAATTCTCATTTTGCTTTTGCTTATGAAGGTGTACCACTAGTAGAAATTTTTGATTACAAGAATCAAAAACTAACCTCTGTACTTATTCCCCACAGTAAACAACCAAAATACTTCACTTCTGTAGAAGAAGGGGAAACTCTATTAGGCATCACTAGAGAATCAATCTATGAGTTTCTAGACATTCGTATAACAGACAAATATGTATATGCATTATATAGAGGGCAAGAATTTTCAAACGAAGAACCAAAAAAAAGTGTTCTTTATGTGTTAGATTATAAACTAACGCCTATTAAGAAGTATAATTTGGATGCTGAAATAGTCTCTATAGCCATACATAATGATACTACTATGTATGCAATACAAACATCTCCGTTTATTAGATCGGCAGGAGGAAGCATACGTGTTTATGATCTAAACTAATAACGATGAGTTCTATGTTATCAATTAATCTTTTTTAAGGTGATAACCGAAAAACCTTTAATAGAGTAGGTATTTTCATTAAATCATTTAATTATGAAAAAAAAGTTTTTAATTCCAGTTGTTGGATTATTCGTTTGTGCAATGACATTTTCGTCTTTAGGAAATTCGTCTGTTAGTACAACCTCTGGCTTATTTATTGAATCTGATAATATTGCTTTGGCAGAAGGCAACGGGTGGTGGTGCATGTACTGCAGAACATGTAGTGACAGTTGCCAAGGATATCGAAATTCAAAAATGATGTATTTCTAAAAGTCAAATTACTCTTTTTCAAACTGATACTTTAATCAAAATCAGGTGAAATGAATAATGAAGTCAAAAAAGGCGGAAACCGAAAAGCCTTAAATAGAGTAGGTATATTCATTAAATCATTTAATTATGAAAAAAAAGTTTTTAATTCCAGTTGTTGGATTATTCGTATGTGCAATGGCATTTTCATCTTTGGGAAATTCATCTAACAGCGAAGCTTCGGGCTTATTTGTTGAATCTGATAATATCGCTTTAGCAGAAGGCAGCGGTTGGTGGTGTAATTACTGCAGAACATGTGGTGATCGTTGTCAAGGATATGACAATTCAAAAAGACAATGCTTCTAAGGATTGAATAGTTCTATCTGGGCAAATTGGATTTGCCCAGATTTTTAATTTATATATAAGACAAAAAAATTATGCAGAAAAGGATTTTCTCACTTATAGCAATCATATGTATATTAACTGGTTGTAGTTTAGATAGTACCTTTCTTGGTAGAGAATATAAAAAAATTAAAGATTTGGATTTCGGTGCGACCATCCAATTAAAATCCGAACCATTATCCTATATAAAGAATCAATTAGTAAGGCCTGCGCAATTATTACTCATGAATGATTTGTTATTAGTAACAGATAACAAATCAGAAAAGCCATTACATGTAATCAACTTGAAGGAACAAAAATATCTGGGTCAGTTTATTAATAAAGGAGAGGGACCTAATGAGATATCGTCTCCATGGAAACTTTCGAAAGTTGATGAAAACTCCTTTATCATTACCGATATAAGGCAAAGAAAATATCTTGGATATACGCTAGAAAATTTACTAGCTTCCTCTACTCCATTTACAGAAGAAAAAACAGTGCAAACAGGTTTTGTTAGTTCTTTTTTTTATGATAAAGATCATAATAAATTGTTCTACACAGGAAATTTAACCGACAATTACAGATTACATGAGAAAAACCTGAATTCTAAAGAAGTCAAAGGATATGCTACACTTTTAGAAGCAGACTCAGGATCAAACACAATTGAAGTTAAAAATCATCTCTCACATACAGGTGCATCAGCAAATAAAGACTATTCTTTATTTGTCTTTTCTTATATTTATTCACCAATATTAGAAACTTATAATATTAAAACTAAAGAATTAAAAACTGTTGTTATACCACATGATAATGAACCAATTTATAGATCACGTATAAACGAAGGTGTAACAGAGGTAGCCGTAACTCAAACTAGTTTATTAGAATTCACTTCATCAATCATTTCTGACAAATACATTTATGCCTTGTATGCTGGTAGACCGATTTTTGAAGAAACTCCACATAATAGTACCATTTATGTTTTTGATCATGATCTCAATCCTATAAAAAAGTATAGCCTTAACGAAGAAATTGACACTTTCGTCATAAAAGATGATAATATACTTTATGGGTTAGATAATATTACAGAAATATATCCAAGAATATTAAAATACAAACTGGACTAATCATCTTCTCTTACAGTCTTAAAAAAACATTATTCCCTTTACTAAAAACTACAAAAAATCTAAACAACATGAAATTTCATCATATCTTATTCCTAATTACACTTTTTTACATTAGCTGTGATGACTCTAGCAAAAAAAAAGTTAGTGAGCTAAATGCAAAAATTACCCAATACAATACTGAGTTTAAATCAAAAAAAGTGGATTTCGACCCTACCATGAGACGATTAGGTGATTATCCAAACTCGAATAAAGATTTTAAAATTGTTGTTTGGCATAATGGAGATTGCGACCTGTGTTATTCTAAACTAAAAAAATGGAAACTATTAGTTAGCGATTTTAATAAGGTAAATAATAATATTAGCTATGATTTTATAGTTTCTGGTGAGCATACAAATCATATAGAAAAATCATTAAGTAAAATTGAATTTCCAAGAGAATTGGCAGTTCTAGATTCTATGGAGACTTTCATACAAAAGAACGAGTTTTTGAATCACCCTGCATTTAACAGTATGATATTAGATAAAGATGACAAAATAATTTTCATTGGCTCTCCGCTGAACTCTGAAAGCCTTAAGAATCATTACATCAATATTATTAATAATAGCCTGTAAGTAAAAATCAAGATTGCTAAATATAGATGATTTCCTTTTTTATTAACACTCAAACGTTATAGTTGAACATCGAGTACACATACTTATTTGTTGTTAATACGCTGTATTAAAAAAATTACGTTCTTGGTCTGAGCACAAAAAAGTAAGAAAAATCAAGCTCGACTGATTTCTAATAATTTTAATTTATCAAATTTTGTCATTGAAAATAGCACTTTATGACAAGGATTATTATGTCATAATTTTAATTAAAATTTGATAACAGTAGGAGTGTTGAACATAAAAAAGGCGGAAACCGAAAAGCCTATAATAGAGTAGGTATATTTCTTTAAAATCATTTAATTATGAAAAAAAAGTTTTTAATTCCAATTTTAGGAGTATTTGTATGTGCAATGTCATTTACATTTACAAACAATTCCTCTACTAATGATGCTAGTGGTTTATTTATAGAGTCTGATAATATTGCTCTGGCAGAATCATATGGTTCAGGAAGATGTCAAAGTGTACAGGACAACGTTATTTGTTTAAAACCTGAAGGTGGCTGGGAAAATTATGCTATTCGGGCTTTTAGGTAATAGATACAAATCTTTACGGTAATTTTATAAAAAAAACCGGAACTTACTTACTTGCACTGGTATATATCTATGCCAGTGCAATGGGTTTCATTATTCGAATGTTACTTTGAACCAAAAAAAATTACAACCTGTTTGCTTATTTTTAATTTTATGTTGATGCGAAAATCATTACTAATTGTTTTAAT
Source organism: uncultured Aquimarina sp. (assembly GCA_947500545.1). Taxonomy (GTDB): domain Bacteria; phylum Bacteroidota; class Bacteroidia; order Flavobacteriales; family Flavobacteriaceae; genus Aquimarina. Next base: position 132,656 of record CANMSO010000005.1, read on the forward strand.
TTATTCAATTATCTCCTGTACAGGATCTAAATCAGATTATTTAGGCAGAAAAGACTATAAAATGATTGAAGATTCTGATTTCAAAGAAGTTTCTTTAACTTCTAAACCATTATCTTTTCTCAAAGATCAATTGATAAAACCTAGTGGGATATTATTAGTTGGAGATTTTTTAATTGTCAAAGAAAGAAGGTCTGATCAAGTTCTACATGTTATAAATTTAAAAAAAGAAGAATACACAGGCATATTTGTAAATAAAGGAGAAGGAGCAAGAGAAATCAAAAGCGCCTGGGCGATGTCGAAAATTGATGAAACTTCATTCATTATTTCGGATGTTCGTCAACGAAAATATTTGTGCTATACAATAGATGATTTAGTGAATTCTTCCACACCCTTTAAGGAAGGTAGACTAGAGCAAAGAGGCTTCACTAATACTATATTTTATAATAAGAATTTAGGTAAGTTGTTTTATACAGGTCAATTTTCAGAAGACTTTCTGATGCTAGAAAAAGATTTGAAATCAGGAAATGTTACTGGATATGGAACTCTACTGGATGATGCTAGTTATGCTTCTAATTCAATTGTAGTTAAGAATCATCTTTCTCATGCAACATCTTCTAGTAACTTTGATAATACCTTTTTTGTTTTTGCATATAGGAATGCTCCAATAATTGAAAATTTTGATTATAAAACTAACAAATTAAAAACTATCGTATTACCTAATAGCAACGAACCTATTTATAAAGCTATCAAAAATGATAGTGGAATAATTTCAACAGTGGCTGTTCTTGACGAAACTATTTTTCACTTTAACGATGTATTTATGACAGATAAATATATCTATGCGTTGTATAAAGGAAATACCTTCAAAAATTGGAACAAACGGCATAATAGTGTCGTTTATGTATTTGATCTTGAGTTGAACCCTATAAAAAAATACAATTTAGATATAGAAATTTTATCTTTTGAAATAAAGGATGACGCAATACTTTATGGACTAGATATTAAGACAGATATTTATCCTAGCATAGTACAATTTGACTTAGACTAAATAAATAGATTTTAAAAATACCCTCGTAAAACTTGAAGTAAAAAATGAAATATAAATTTTTAGTTATTCTTAGTAGTCTATTTCTCTTCTTTTTTTCAAACTGTGATTTTTTTAAAGCTGAAGATTCAAAAAAATTATCGAAACTAAACAAAGAACTGATAAAACTAAATAACACATATAAAAACGAAAAGGTGGTTTTAAGTAAAGAAATATTCGATAATTTATTTAAGAAAAAAAAAGAACGTAACTATAGTATTCTCGCTTACTATGATGTAGACTGCGGAGCATGTTTCCTTGAACTTAATGAATGGAAAAAACTCATTGATTATTTTGAAAATATTGATAAAAGTCTAAATATTAAGTTCATTTTAAGTAGTGATGACAAGAACAAAACAGATATCGATTTGGAAAAAAATGATTTTCCTAAATCACTTGTAATCTATGATAAAGGCGACTCTTTTTTAAGGCAATATAGTCATAGTAATAATAAGGCATATAATACAATGTTATTAGACAAACATAATAAAATAATCTTTATAGGTTCACCATTAAAATCTGACAACTTAAAAAAGCACTATGCAAAATTGATTTCAAGTAATTAATCAATAATCTAACTCTAACACCCCAAAAGAGTAATTGATACTTTAATACAAAAGAACGAGTTTTTGAACCATCTAGCATTTAACAGTGTGATATTAGATAAAGATGACAAAATAATTTTCATTGGCTCTCCGCTGAACTCTAAAAGCCTTAAGAATCACTACATCAATATTATTAATAATAGCCTGTAAGTAAAAATCAAGATTGCCAAATATAGGTGGGCTCCTTTTTTATTAACACTCAAACGTTATAGTTGAATATCTAGTACACATAATTACTTGTTGTTAATACGCCTTACTAAAAAAATTACGTTCTTAGTATAAGCACAAACAAGTAAGAAAAATCAAGCTCGACTGATTTCTAATAATTTTAATTTATCAAATTCTGTCATTGAAAATAGCAATCTATGACAAGGAATATTATGTCATAATTTTAATTAAAATTTGGTAGCAGTAGGAGTGTTGAACATAAAAAAGGCGGAAACCGAAAAGCCTTTAACAGAGTAGGTATATTTCTTTAAAACCATTTAATTATGAAAAAAAAGTTTTTAATTCCGGTAGCTGGACTGTTTATGTTCGCAATGGCTCTAAGTTTTACTAACTCATCTAATGATGAAAACGACACTTTGTTCTTAGAAAGCGATAATATTGCTTTTGCGGAAAGCGGAGCTGGTGGCTGTATTACTGGCAGTGGTCGTTGTGTTCCTGGTGATGGCCATATTTATTGGGATAGAGTTTGGACTTGTAATTAATAAGTAGTACTAAGCATAATACATATGTTTTCAGATCATATGAAGTCTTAATTTTCGACTTCATATGATCATTTTAAGAAAATCAGGGTTACACTCCTTTACTATATATTTTTCATAATAACTAATATTTATAAAATGAGATTATTTCGATTGATACTTTTGGGTTTACTATTAGTATCTCTTTCTTTTTGTTCAAGAAATGAAAAGGCATATTCTAACAAAAATATTAAGTATGTTGCTAAAAAAGATTTTAAAGCTACTAAACAGCTTAAATCAAATAAAATTCCTTTTACATCAGACTCTCTCGCATTACCTCAAGGAATGAGCATTGTAGACAATCATATCATACTTTTGGATAATAGAAGCACCAAACCTATACATGTTATTGATATGACTACCAATACCTATCTAGGGAGTTATGGAAAAATTGGTCAAGGACCAGGAGAAATTCAAACTCCCGCATTCATGTTAAAAAAGGATAGTAATTCCTTTATCATATATGATCAAATTGCTAAAAAACTATTGGGCTATGATTTACAATCTTTATTACTAGAGAAACCCATTTTTGAGAAAAAAATGAAAGAATCAGAACATTGTTCATCAATAAGCATGGTTGATAACAATGTATACTATACAGATTTTTTAAATCCCGCCAAAAGGATTTACAAATTTGATACTATTACAAACAACATAGAAGGTTATGGCACACTACTGAACAATTACAAGAATATTCTAGATAGGAACTTTGCTCAAGCCTGTGATGCTTTAATAGCTTCTGAAAATAATAATTTCGTTACAGCATATAGACTGGCACCTTTTTTTGAAATATTTAATCAAAAAAACAATCAATGGAAATCTATACTTGCCATTGACAAGTATGGGCCTATTTATAAAGAAATAACTCATGAAAACAACAAAATTTTTGCCCGAGTTAATAAAAAAACCAAAATTGGATTTATTGATGTATATACCAACAAAAATTTTATTTATCTATTATACTCAGGAAATATAACAGAACCCAGTTATTATGATAAAGGCAATAAAATTTTTGTGTTTGATTATGATGGAAATCCAATTAATTACTATCAACTCGATTCCGACATTTCTTTTTTTGAAGTTATCGATGACAATACCATTTTAGGGTTAAAAATGGATTTTACCGCAGAAATTCTAAAATTTGAACTTAAATGAAAAAAAGTAGTCTTAAATTTTTAGTAGTTTTTTGCTCTTTAACCTTCTGCCTGTCTGGTTGTGACTTTTTCAAATCTGAAAAATCAATACGACTGGATTCTCTAAATGAGCAGTTAACAAAATTGAATAAAACCTATAAAGGAAAAGAGATTGTTTTGAGCTCAAAATTATCTGATAGTATTTTTAAGGACAAAACTAAAAAAAGTAATACTATTTTAGTCTATTATAATGCAGATTGCTCAGTTTGTTATAAAGAATTGCAACAATGGAAAAATCTTATAAGTTATTTCAAAGAAATTGATAAAAATTTAAATATCAAATTTATTCTTTTCACTTTAACCAAGGCTCAAACCGAAGCAGGTCTTAAAAAAACTGGATTTTCTAAATCACTTATAGTGTATGATAAAAAAAACGATTTCTTGAAACAATATGAGCATGTTGAAGATAAAGAATTCAATACCATGTTATTAGACAAGGACAATAAAATTGTTACAATAGGATCTCCATTAAAATCTGATAACTTGAAAAGAATATATACAGAATTAATAACAAAATAAATTCAGGCGGAAACCGAAAAGCCTTTATATAGAGTAGGTAATCTTTCAATACTTTTCACAAATGAAAAAAAAGTTTTTAATTCCAATTTTAACAGTATTTGCTTTCGTAATGTCAATGACATTAATGGAAAACTCATCGGCTCTTGAATCTTCTGGTTTATTTCTTGAATCTGACAATATTGCGTTGGCAGAAAGCGGTACTTTTTGGTGTAGATACTGTGGTTCTTGTACCGATACGTGCACCGTGGCAGGTTTTACTAATGAACATATGGTAAAGATTTCCTACTAATAAAATCTGTTATAGAAATTAAATATTTTGGCCTGGGTAATTTTACCCAGGTTTTTAACCTTATAAGAATATCATTAATATTACATTTGGCGTTATCCTTTCTCATATAAATTAAATGAAAAGAACACTAAACTATTTATATTTTATTTTCATACTTGGCTTAATATCATGTGATAATGGGCAAAATAGAGAATCTACAGCTTCAAAGGAGTTTACATCTAGTATACCCAAAGTAAAAACGGCACTAGTACAAGAATCATCATTCTTAATAGATATTAATAGTAATGGAAAACTTGAAGCTAAGAAAAAAGTAGATCTAAAATTTGAAAACGAAGGGGTAATCGAAAAGCTATTCGTTAATGATGGAGACATTGTGAAAAAAGGGCAAATTCTTGCTTATCAACCCTCAAATCATTTAATATCTGAGGGACAAAAAAACAAAGAGGTGCTAACTAAAGCGCGATTGAACATGGAAGATGTACTTTTAGGCTTTGGATATAGTCTAAAAGATTCTTTAAATATTCCTAAAGAAACTTTCAATATGGCAAAATCACGATCTGGTATTTCTGAGGCTAATTATCAAATTATACAGACAGGAAAGAAATATAGAGCATCAAGATTAGTAGCCCCTTTTTCTGGAGTAATTGCAAATTTAAGTGCAAAAGAAAAAAGCTTGTCCTCTATGTCTGATAGAGTTTGTACACTAATTGATAATAAAGAACTTTTAGTTAGTTTTTATATCCTTGAGAAAGAATTTGGAGTGGTAGAAAAAGGTGATATCGTTACTATTGTTCCGATCGCCTTGCCCGATAAAAAGTTTAGTGGCCAAATCAAACATATAAACCCAATTATAAACGAACACGGATTGATATCTATAAAAGCGGTAGTAGATAATAAAAGTAATCTGTTGATCGATGGCATGAATGTAAATGTGTCGATTCATAAAAAAATAAATCAGGTAATTAGTGTTCCTAAAAAAGCGGTAGTAGAAAGGCAAGACAGAAAAGTAATATTCACTTTCAACAACGGACGATCCAAATGGAATTATATAAAAACTAATCAAGAAACAAGAGATTCTATTATTATTGTTGAGGGATTAAAAGTTGGAGATCAAATTATTATTGATGGAAATGTAAATCTCGCCCATGATACTGTGGTCGAATTAGAAGAATAGATAGATTATATGTCGAGTTTTTCTATTAAAATACTATTTTTCACATTATCAATAATAGGCCTATTTTGTGTGCCATTACTTTCATACAAACTAATACCAGATAATACCTATCCCACATTACGTGTCTCTTATAGGTGGGCCAATGCTTCACAACACGCAATAGAGCGTAAAGTGACTTCCAAACTTGAAGGAACATTTTCTACATTAAAAAATGTCCAAAAAATATACTCCAGAAGTCATTCGGATTATGGAGAGATATTTTTAGAATACGACAAATCTGTTGATTTAGAAAAAGAACGGTTTAATATATCTACGCTTATACGTCAAGTATATTCTGGTCTTCCTAAAGAAGTGGGGTATCCAAAAATATCATATCAACGGCCTGATGATAATGACATTCGTTTATTAAGTTACTCACTTATATCAAAAGACGACAATCAAGATGTCAATAGATTTATTGATAAAATATTAACTCCAAAAATTTCAAAAAACCAAAATGTTAATTCTGTTAACTTCGAAGGAATTCCCTCATACTACTATGAAATAAAATATGATACCAGGAAGATTAATGCTCTTAATATTACAGAAAGCGATATAATTCAGGCTCTCCAGAACATTATTAGTACAGAGACTTTAGGAACTGTTATAGATTATAAAAAATCTGATAACCAGAAATTTGCAATTTTGCGCAACGTATCTCGCAATGAGAATGATCTTTATCAACTTCCTATTAAAAAAGTCGATTCTAAAATTATTAAACTAAAAGATATTGCATGGCTAACAAAAAAGAATAGCATTGAAATCAGTCTTTTTAGAATTAATGGAATGAAAACTATTAGTTTTTCTATTATCGCTGATAAAAGTGCAAATCAAATTAGGTTAGCCAATCTGATAAAACAAAATATTAATGAACTAGAAAACACCTATCCAAATTACAATTTTATCTTAACCAACGATGCCACTAGTTATTTAAAAAAGGAATTAAAAAACATCTTTCTTAGAACGTTGATTTCCTTATTTTTCCTATTATTACTTACGGCAATCATTTATCGTAATGCTCAATATGTTACAAGCCTATTCATCTCTTTATTGGTTACCATATTAATTTCTTTTATATTCTTTAAAGTATTTAAAGTAGATGTCCATATATATTCATTAATGGCTTTGGCAATTTCAATTGGTTTCGTAATCGATAACTCAATAATAACCATTGATCATTTTTTAAGAACCCGAAATAAAAACATCATACTTCCCATTTTTGCGGCAACGCTAACCACTATTGCCCCTTTATTATTTATAACCGCATTAGACGATTCAATTAAAGTTAATTTGATTGATTTTTCGTGGGCCCTCATTATTGTATTAATTTCATCATTAATCGTATCTTTTTTCCTTATCCCATCTATTATTAAACCAACGATATTCTCGATTAAAAAGTGGAAAATAAAGAAATTAAAAAAACTACTCTTTTTTAATGAATATTACTTGAAGAGCATTTTTTTTATAAAAAGATTCAGATTGCTTCTTGGTCCAATCTTTATTTTTCTTTTCGGAATTCCTCTTTTTTTACTTCCCGAAACTCTTGAAGATGATTCTTCGTTTTCAAAATTTTATAATGAAACCATAGGGAGTGAATATTATACCAATGAAGTTAGGCCAATTACGGACAAATACTTGGGTGGAGTTTTAAAGTTATTTGTTGAAAATTCTTTGGATGGAAGTTTTTTAGAACACCCCGAAAGATTAAGTGTCTCCGTTCGAATTAAAACTCCTTTTGGTTCAACGATAAACTATGTGGACGAAATTTGCAAGAAATTTGAAGCATCTCTACAGCTCAATAAGGGATTAGGTATTGATTTCTTTCAAACCAATATCTATGGCAAGCGCACTGCCCAAATGGACGTCTATTTTGATTCAAATATTGAACCCGATTTTCCATATAAATTAAAAGGTTTTTTAGAAAAAGAATCGCTTACTATGAGCGGAATCGATTTTTCAATATTTGGGGTAGGAAAGCCTTTTGGCACTTCATCTGGAGTAGCATACGACTCAACTATCATCGTAACCGGATATGACTATGCAAAGCTAAATCAATATGCAGAAGTAGTAAAAGATAAACTAGAGCAGAATAATAGAATTGATCATATCGTAATACAGGGTGAACCCTCTTGGCAATCCACGATCAACAAAAAATATGTTGCAAAAAACTTAGACCATATAAGCAAAAATGTATTAAATAATTTTTATGAAAATTTTGCTTCAAAACAAATTGGCAACTACAAAATCAAAAATGATGTCATTCCCATAAAATTAAGATCCAACATGATGAGTAAAAACTCATCAAACATTGTTTTTAACACCCAGTTTTATGTTAATGACTCTATTTTATATAAACCAAAGCATAACATCCAACTTAATTTGGTAGATGTCCCGGATAAAATCGTTAAAGAAAATCAAGAATACCAATTAGCACTACAATACGAATTTAAAGGAACCTATAAGCATAGCCAAATAGTAAAAAAAGAAATTATTGAAAAGTTTAGCAAGTCTTTTATGGCTGGGTTTAAAATAAAAGATGGAGACCCTAAACCCTTCGGGTCAATGGATTACAAATTATACATTTCTCTTTTTGTTTGTGTATTTATTATTTTCTGTATTTGTTCAATACTACTTGAATCGTTGAGAAAATCGATAATCATCATATTAACCGTACCTATAACTTTTATAGGAGTATTTTTAAGCTTATATGCTTTAGATATTGGGTTTACTTCTGGGGTTTATGGAGCGTTGATTTTATTGGTAGGGTTATTAGTTAATTCAGCAATATTTATCATTAATGAATATACCAATTACAACAAGAAATTGAACGCAACAAAATCATTTATAAAGGCATTTAATAAAAAGATAATCCCTGTAATTATTACAATAATATCGACCATCATTGGGTTAATTCCATTTTTGATATCAGACGAATCTAATAATTTTTGGTATCCATTTGCTATTACTATTTGTGTTGGACTTATTTTTTCAATAATTACAATTTTATTTGTTTTACCAACGTATTTAATCCCTAATAGAAATCTATGATCCGGTTTTTAGTAAATAGACCAATTGCTGTAATTATGAGTTTTTTACTCATCATTTTATTAGGAGTTATTGCCTCTCTAAAGATTCCTATTTCGTTATTACCAGATTCTAACACTTCCAAATTAGAAGTCACAATTGATAACCCTGGTGATTCTCCTGAAGATTTTGATACAGAAATAGTACAAAAGATAAGAAATAGCTTATTGCAGGTTAACAGCATTATTGATATCAATAGTTATTCAAATAATACCAAAGGAAAAATAGAATTAATTTTCAATTACGGAGCAGATATCGATTTGATCTTTTTTGAGGTTAATGAAAAAATAGATGAAGTATTATCCTATTTACCATATAAAATAAATCGCCCCAAGGTTACAAAGTCTAGCCTTTCAGATATACCATCAATATACTTATCGGTTGCATTAAAAAAAGAATCCGACAGGTCCTTTACAGAATTATCCTCTTTTATTGAAGAAAAACTGAAGAATCGTATTGAACAATGTACCGAAATCTCTTTTGTAGATGTTACGGGTGCTGCTAAAAACATAATTAGAGTTTCTATAAATCAAGAGGTAATTAATGCTTTGGGAGTTTCTTTAACAGATATAAAACAAGCATTTGTTGATAGCAATTTCTCTTTCGGAAATATTGAAGTATCTCAAGGGCATTTAATGTATGATTTATCTTTAGAAAATTCAATCAACTCTGTTAACGACATTAAAAAAATAACACTTCATCTAGAAGATAAGATGATAAGGTTATCAGAAATTGCGAATATATATAATGAAACAAAATTAGAAGACGAGTATTACTATAATCTAGACAAATCCATTAGTCTGGCCATATTGAAACATCCAAATGCGAGAGAAAGTGATTTCACAGAAAAACTAAATGAGATAGTAAAAGATGTTCATAAACAGTATCCTGACATAATTATATCCAAAACTAAAGATCAAACGGTAATTTTAAAAGAAACCTTAAATAGTCTTAGTGTCAGTTTGTTTTTAGGAATTTTGCTAGCTATCATAGTCACACTTTTCTTCTTGAAATCTATAAAAAATGTAACTGTTATTGTTATTACAGTATTGTCTTCATTGATTATTGATATTATGCTATTCTATGTGATGAATATATCCATCAATTTGATATCGATATCTGGACTTATTTTAGGTATAGGATTAATGATCGATAATATCATAATCGTACTAGATAATATTGAACAAAAAATTAATGTTACAAGAGATGTAAAAGAAGGAAGTATACAAGGAGCGATTGAAATAATTTCTCCATTAATTTCCTCTGCACTAACCACATGTGCAATATTTGTTCCTCTAATTTTTATGAGTGGGCTTGCCGGGGTTTTATTCTATGATCAGGCTATTTCAGTAACCATAGCGCTTATTTCATCCTTTTTTGTTTCGGTTATATTACTACCCACTATTTATGTATTATTAAATAAGAACTATAACCAGGGTGTGTTTAATAACCAGCTGTTCCCTGTATATGAAAAAGTATACAGAAAAATAAACAATAACCAATTGGCAACTTTCTTGTGCATGTTTGTTATTATTATATCTGGTATACTATCCTTTATTATTATTCGTAAAGAACAATTACCAAAACTTGATTCATCAGAATTAGTTTTTAAGATCGAATGGAATCAAAATTATATCAACAAGGAATTAAGGCATAAATCTTTTGAAATAATTGACCTTGTTAAAGACCATATTTCTTCTTCAGAATTGTATATCAATCAGCAAAATTTCTTGTCCAAAACACAACGTAATACAATAGAAGATCATGAGACTTATTATTCTTTAAAATTGAAAAACCAAACCAATAAGGATCAACTAAAAAGAGAACTTCTCTCCAAAATAACAAAAAAACACAAAGGTATTAACTTACGCTTTTTAACAGAAGAAAATGCGCTAAATACCATTCTTGTTAGCGACGAGTACAATTTAAAAATCATTTCGTATGACAATCAAACGACTTCAGGAATTATTAAAAATCGATTAGAAAAAGAATACCCCAATTTAATATCAAGTTCAATCGGAAAATCAGAAAGAATAGAATTAACAATAGATGATAGTAAAACTTTTATTTATGATCTTGGTAAAAATTCTATTATCGAGTTTATAAAACTTAAACTCGGTGAAGAAAAGTTACTGGATATAAACTATGGTAATAATTATATTCCGGTGACCTTTTTTACCAACGAAGAGGGTTTAACTTCTTTATTAAACTCTAATTTCACTTCTGAAGAAGGAAACCAATATAAACTCAAGGAACTAGTTAACGTAAAATATAAAAACTATAAAAAAGGAGTTGAAGCAGATATTGGAGGTATCGCAGACATTCTATATGTAAAAACTGAAAACCCTAAATCAATAATCGATACTGTCAAAAAACAATTTTCTTCATCAACTATTAATTTTGAAGGGAGCTATAAATTTATAGAAACATTAAAATCAGAGATATTATATATCGTTATCATTACTTTGATATTGCTCTATTTAATTTTGGCCATCCAATTCGAATCATTAAAATTGCCAATCATTATTCTTTTGGAGATTCCTATTGACATTTCTATCTCATTGCTAGTTCTTTACTTAGCAAACCAAACATTAAATGTCATGTCATTTATTGGTATTATAATAATGTGTGGTATTATCATTAACGACTCCATTTTAAAAATAGACTTAATAAACAAACTTTATAACAAAGGAACTACTGTTGATAATGCAATCCATATTGCGGGAAAAAGACGCTTGAATGCCATCGTAATGACAAGTTTAACCACCTTATTGGCAGTTACTCCAGTTTTATTTCAAAATGATATCAGTACCCAATTACAAGCTCCTCTAATTATTTCATTAATGGGAGGGCTATTGATAGGAACTTTAGTAAGCATTTTTATCATTCCTATTTTGTATAAAAAATTAATATAATGAAAAAACTTGTTTTTATAGTATTTACACTTAGTATCAATATGGCATTCTCACAAACTAGTTTGGATATTGAGAAAGCTATAAATATGGCTTTGGTTAATTCAAGTTTATATGAAAAAGCAAGTGCCGAATTGTCATATTCTGAAGAAAATACTATTCTCTTTAGAAAGACTTTTTTACCAACCATTTACACATCTTCGGTATTTCCTTCAATTTCTAAATCGGTTACAAGAGTTACTACTCCTGAAGGGTTAGACATCTTTGTGAATCAAAATCAAGCATATTATGATCTAAGACTAAATATAGAGCAAAAAGAACCCGTTTTTGGAGGTACTTTTGCCGTTTCTTCTTTTTTGAATAGAATCGATCTGTTTGGGGATATTAATAACAAAACATATTTTTCTACACCGTTCTCTTTGTCTTATACAAACAACGATTTTTCATTCAATGCTTATAGATACGAGAAACTAATCAACGAGTTAAGAATTAAAGAAGATAATATTGCATACGATATGCAATTAGAAGATATCGTAAATAAAACAGTCAATAAGTATTTTGATGCCTATATCGTAAACAAGAATATTGAAGACAAGTTAAAAGCACTAAAAGAGATAAAAGATATTTATGATGTTGCTAAAAAAAGATTCAATATTGGTAGCATAAACAAAGGAGATCTTCTTTCGCTTGAACTAAATATATTGGACACCGAATTCTCTCTAAACGAACTTACTTTTCAACAAAAAAGTTCTAAAGAAGCGTTATCAAATTTTGTAAAGAATATCTCTGATTCTATTCTATTTATTAAACCAAAAGAAGAAATTTTGAATATGAAAGTTTCTTATGACTTTGCATTAGACAAAATGATTGGAAATAATAAATTAATGTTAGAGCTAGAAAGAAAAAAAACAGAAAAGGAATTAGAAATTAAAACACACCAATCAGACAACAGACTCAGTGTGGGTATTAATGCTTCTTATGGGTTATCAAACACTGCTCCCACGTTTACCGAATCAACTAGGGATTTGCAAGATCAACAATCCTATAGCCTTTCTTTAAGATATCTTTTATTCGATTTTGGAAAAAACAAACAAAGAATCAAATTAATGAATCTAGAAAAAGATCTTTTGGATAGCGAATATAAAATAGAAATAGAAGGATTAAAAGAAGAACTTTTTTCGCTAATAAACACGTTTAGCAGCAACCAAAAAAGGTTGTTTTCATTAAAGAAAAAACTAGAGGTTTCAAGTGAGCGGTATACTTTTTTGAAGAATCGGTTTTCCTTTGGTAAAGTAACTATTACAGAGTTAAATATCGCTCAAAGAGAATATAGGCAAATAGACAATGATTACCTCACCACCTTAAAAGAAGTATGGGTCAATTACTATGACATAAGAAAATTAACTATGTATGATTATGAAAAGAACAAAGTAATAGATTATAACTAACTATTATGTTTTCTAAATCACTTATTTATCAAAAAAACATTAACTTTCTTTGTTCACCGTGTTTTAAAAGCTTTAAACGTACTCTAAAGAACTAAATAATGAAGATTTATAAAATAATCACAAGCCTTTTTTTGATTACCTCTTTTATAAGTTGTAAGTCCTTATCAGTAACAACCAAAGACGTAATCACCCAGGCAGAAAAAAATACAGAAAGTCAAGTAGTTGTTTATGAAAAATTTGAATCCAAATATATAATCCCTCGTAATGTAGAAGTTTTTTTACCAGAAGGATATGATGCTACTTCAAAAGAAAAATACAAGGTACTGTATATGCACGATGGGCAAAATGTATTTAACGCAAAAACATCTTATACAGGAATCGATTGGGGCGTTGATGAGGCTATCGATAGTTTGATGAAGCTAGGCAAAATCAAAAACACCATAGTTGTTGCTCCCTGGAATACGGTAAAAAAGCGATTTTCAGAATATATGCCCAAAGCTCCAGCTGCATTAACCGAATCTCCGGAAGTCAAAGCGGCATTAAAGAAAAACACAGGATATGACTCCCTATATTCTGATGAGTATTTAAAGTTTTTGGTTGAGGAATTGAAGCCTTTTATTGAGAAAAATTATAACGTATCTCCTAAAAAGGAAGATACTTCTGTAATGGGATCATCAATGGGAGGCTTAATCTCGTTATATGCAATATGCAAATACCCAGAGGTTTTTGGAGCTGCCGGCTGTGTATCTACTCATTGGCCAGTACAAGTACTAGGAGAAGCCTATATAAGTACATTGCCCACTACATTACCTGATCCTACAACTCATAAAATCTATTTTGATTTTGGAACCGAAACTCTGGATGCAGAATATGAGCCTTTTCAAAAGAAAGTTGATGAAATTATGGTTGCAAAAGGATATACCCAAGGTACAAATTGGATAACAAAAAAGTTTGACGGAGCTTCACACAATGAGAAAAGTTGGAATGAACGTGTTCATATCCCACTAGAGTTTTTGTTGAAGTAAAAACTATAATTGCCCATTGATATCATAAATTCTCAATTATTCCTGCGAGTAGGACTTAATTATAAGTTTATGCAACAATAATTGTTCAAATTAATGAAGACTAATTACTTTTGAAATTATCCATTTCTCATCTTCATTTTTCCATACAAGGAGAAATCTACTGGGTTTAGATTTGGCATTGGGTTCTTGGTTATTGTAAAATTTATGGTACCCCATCTCTATTGCTCCATAATTAGGAATAGGATATACTTCTACGCTTCCTTCTATTAATGTTCTAGTCACTTTTCCGCATATGTTATTCTTAAGAGACTCTAATAGATCCGGCTTAGAAGTCGACAACCCACCTTTGTCATGAAAGAATTCCAAATCCTCAGCGTATAACGAGGCTTGTGTATCCATGTCACATTCATTATAGGCATCAAAATATTTTTTATCCATAGCAAGGATAACTTTATAAAGTGCTTTATCCGCAGGTGTATACTCAGTATCAAGAATATCCCGGTATTCATTTTGAGCATAGTTAGACAGACTAAATAATGACAACATAACAATGAGGAGAATTCTGTTTTTTTGGTTTTTCATTTGTGATTTTTGATGTTAAATTCTAGTCAACGGTTAGTCTTTATTTCTTCTTTTCCTATTCTTCCAATTAATCTCTTTGCAATAAAGTAATCCGCTAAGAACTCTTTTTGATACGTTCCTTTTTCGTTTGTCTGAAGAAATCCTTTTAAGTATTGAAGATCATATAATTTCGACCATACTTCATTCGGTGCATTAATTTGAGTTTCTGATAAGTCCTTATAATTTTCTCTGTACTCTATAATTAAATTTGAAATGTATTTTTCAATTCCGTTTAGTGCCTTCTTAGATTCAAGTTTTAAACTATTTTTAATAGAGTATTCAGAATTAGCAATTTCTTCTTTTAGATCACTTACTTCGAACTTAGCATCCATTATTTCTTTCATCTGTTCTCCATAAGTTTTTGCAGATTTATTTGCAATTATAATACTTCTTGATCTTCGAACATTTTGAATAGAGTTGATTAAATCTTTTCTCAAACTATTAAAATATTGACTTCTTTCTATTTCTTTTTCCTTATTTCTCTCAAGTTCAATTTCAGCCTTTTTTTTTGCTTCATTATAATTCTCCAAAATTATTTTGACAATTGTTCCGAGAGCTGTTAAAAGCAATAGCTGAAGAAGAATTTTTAAAAACTCTAGTTTCGCGGATTCCTTCAGGTCAGCATCTCCCGTAAAAAATATTATAAGAGAAAGGACTAGAGATAAAAATAGAATTACTCCTAATACCAATTGAAATCTTTTCATTTTATTATTTTTTGATTAATGCTAACGGTTGTTGGCTATGATTTCATTTATATTGTTGGTTATAGTTATTTTTTTTCATCCTATCTTATAAATGCTTCATTAAATCCTCCATTGATTTTACATGTCTGATATCTTTGAATCTTTCATTAATCTTATCACTCATTATAAATATATTTTTACCAGAATCCAAAGCATGAAATATATCAAATTCTTGCGATCTTGTTATTTCTGAACCCATTACAATCATTACATCAGATTCATCTATCGATTCTACTATCGATTCGGAAAAATTTGAATTAGAGCTAATTGTATCAAGAGTTGAGACTATATAATCTTTATTCTCCAGTCTTTCGACAAGGCTATTTTTATTCGCTTCATCTTTTATTTGCGAAGAGATAAATACTCGTTGTAGCTGATTATCTTCGCTAGAAAAAAGAATTAGATCATGAGATAGATATAAAGGTTTTATATTTTCGTTTTTAAAGTAAATTCGAATAAAGATTGTAAACTCCCCCCAGCCTTTTGAGGATAACTTGAATTTGTTTTTGCGCGAACTTATATTTCTAACTCTATTTCGAAAAGTTGGATGAAGAATATACTCTACATTATGTATTTCATCCAAAGATTCTTTCTTGGCATCAATCCAAATAGACCAAAACCAATACTTATTTGATTCTGAATCTTTCTTTTTTGATTGCTTAACGCTAAATTTTGATTTATCATTGATCATTAGTTTTTCTTTTTAAGTTCTACAATGACGTTGTGATTCGCAGCTGGAGACCCCCATCTTGTGTTTTTTACATTGGCTTCAATTTCAATTAAGTCTTTACTTCTTATCCCAGGAATGTATATAGTAGCTCCTCCTTCTTCAGGTGTTGGTATAATATTGGACCAATTCGGTTCCATATTATCTCGATAATTTTTAGATTTCCATATCCTGTATCTAATGGTATTATTTCCTATTGAATTTGAAATGCTTTCAGAAACGTCTTTAGGCCTTATTAATAGTTTTTTTACATCTCCTAAACTATTTCGCCAGAAGTTAATTGTTTCAGATAGTTCTAGTATCGGTAATTCATTACCATTTGTATTAACCCGAAGCCTTTCTCTTTCATTAAACATACCATTTTCATTGACTCCGGATTCAATTAATGTGATAATTTTTAACCCCTTTCCTTCTGCATATGCTCTTTCATCTCTGACCCAATTATTGGTTCTTCCTTGTTCTCGATTTGTTAAGATGATAATAATCGCTTGGCATTCATCAATTTTTTCTTTTACACCTTGTCTTAGGCTTTCTCCACCCAATCTTTCCCCAGTAACAGGTTTAATATTATGACTTACAACAAGTCTTCTAACTTTTTCAGCCATTTCTTTAGCGTCATTATCAAAATGATATGAGATGAAAATATTTTCTAACATTTTAAGGTGTTTTATATGATATTACAATTTGAAGTTTATTGTTTTGGAATACTCTAGTCCAATCTTTAACCAGAGATCCATATTTTCTACATAATCCATTTCCTGTAGTGATTCTATCTGTTTAGGTGTTAATTTAATATTTAATTGATCAAGGAATTTTTTGGTAAACTCTACATTGTACCTTTGAAATGAAAATAACTTGTTCTCTAAATAGCTAACATCCTGCATGCTTCCAAACTGACTATCTATATAAACTTCATCACCAATATTTTTACCGAAGGAGCTAAGGATAGTTTGATTCATTTCAAGTGCATCTTTCATAAATAAGTCAGGAATCGATGGTGCCCAAGACACAGCACGCTTATTAGTTAATTTTTTGGGGTTTTCTCTTTTATCTCCTTTTCCTGTTCCAATACTTATAATGAAAATATTATCCTCTCCAACAATTCTATTATATCCAAAGCTTGGTACAGTTGATACTAAGAACAATTGCCATGCAGGATTATTGGCTAAGCTTACGCCTCCGTCAATGAATGCTGTTGGTACAATTTCACCCTTTCTAGTATTAATATTTATTGCTGTGGGTTTAAAATAGTATGGAGCCGAAGAACTAGCTTTACACAATTCCCAAATCTTGAGATTTTTATTTGCTTCATAATATTTGCCGCCGGGATGATTAGTAACCGACCATAAACTATAAGTATCAGCTCTTTTTGAATTAATTACAAGACCGCAATAAATTTGATTTTGGTCTCCTAAAGTAATATTTCTAAAACCTTCTTGAGATTTAAGATATTTTTCTAATTTTTTTGAACTGTAGTTTTCTTTAAATAACGCCCTTACAGTTTTCCAGCCTCTCGTCCATCTCCCAATTATGCCCTTTCCAAATATTTGCGAACCTAGATTTTTGTATAAAAGAATAAGTTCATCTACAGATTTCCCTATTGCTAACCCAGAAGCAATTATTGAACCAGTACTAGTGCCTCCTATGATATCAAAATAGTCGCATACTCTCTTGTCCTGTCCATAAGATTTTTTAATTTCTGTTTCTAATTTCTTTAAAATCCCCAAAGTCAATATACCTCTAAGACCTCCTCCATCTAGAGAAAGTATTTTGGTATACTGGCCATTATTTAAACTATTATTTAATGCTTCATTCATTTTGTGTTCAATTATGGCTAACGTTCCAGTTAAAATGCAGTACAACGATTAGGATAGTTAAGAGGCATTATTGTGTTGTGGCTACTTTATTCACAAATCAATTCACATAATTCAACTATAATTACAAAAAAGAATAATACTCCAAAAATGAAAGGAATCCCTTTCTCAACATTACTCATTTTTTTATAAAGTTTCTTGTCATTTCCCCTTCCAAGTTTTTCCCATTCAAAATCAAATAATTTAAGAGGTAATAATTTTTCAATTTCATGAATCACTTTAAATTTTCCAGAATTCAACTTTCTGTAATTTTCTAGCAAGTTGACCCAATAAATACAAATTAAGATTGCACTAATGGATAAACCTAATATTAGATATTTGTCGTTGTCAAAATCATTCGTTTTCACATAACCAATCACACCCGCAATAGAAGTAGTCAAGGTCAAATAAAAAGTATTAGCAGCGTTTCTTCTATCGGTAACTTTCTCAGCTGATCCCACATATAGCTTGTATTGTTCAAGAATATGCTCTTGCTCTTGAGTTTTTGGATAATCTTCCTCTTTTGAATTTGATAATTCCATTACAATACGTAATCTTTAATAGATTGAACTATAGTATTCTTATTCCGATCATTTGGGTTTATAATCAAAGTCTAGCAAATCATTACTAATAACACTGATAGTAAATATGTGCAATTAAGTATACTTTTCTAATACAAATGACGATAAGAGTTTAATTGGGGAAAGAGGTAACCATAAAATACTATTTTATTTCAACATAACCATAAAATTAACCTTTCTTTTAACATAAAACAAAAACAACCAAGCAGTTACGATTTGCTATACTGTATGATGGCAACCCCTCTATTTTTAGATTCTAAGACATTCAGTCGTTTAACTGTTCATTAAGGTTACTTACATTATTCCTTCCTAGCCGCAAAGTAAAATCATAAATCTTCTAATCTTGTTGTTCTGGTTTCACCCTTATGTTTGTTTATTTTTAATTGATCTTCAATTTGAATAGCCTTTTTAAGGATTACTTCAAATTTATTCATTAACAAATCAAGCGAAGGATAATCAATAACATCTGAAACCCATGAATATTTATTTTGTAAATCTGAGAACATAGAAAATGGTTTTTCTCCTCTTTCAATTATGGGTACAAACGGGATCATATAATCTGGAATGGTGGCTTGCAACTCTAAAGGGCTACTCTTCGGATTAGTGATATCAACAATTACAAACCTTGAAAGCCCTGCTAATATTTTAATAGTTTCTGTAAAATCTTTCTCCTTTGCGCCTTCAAAATCAAACAATATTGGAACAAAATCAAAACTTCTTAATTTATCTCTTATTGCATCCAATACTATTTTTCGTTCTTTTGTAAACCTTCCAAGAATCAACACACTTTTTTTACCCATAATAGAAATGATATTTCTAATTTTCGGGTTATCATATAATAGATAAATAAATTGTGCAACTTCAATATCATCTACTGTTATTGTTTTTCCATTACTCGTAATACTTAAATCATTTTGATTTGCACCATCCAGACAAACATCCCAACAGGATACGCCGTAAACATTTGCCCCTTCTAGGTTAGCGTTCGTGAAATTTGTTTCAAGCATAAGTGCTCCAGTAAAATCAGCCCCTCTAAGATCTGCATTTGTAAAGTCTGTTTTAAAAAGAAAAGTTCTTGAAAGATCCGCACCACAAAGTTTTGCATTTTGAAAATCTACACTTTCCAATTTGCATAAATTAAGCTTGGCATTTGTTAAATCTGCCGAACTCAATAATGACTTATAAAGGTTTGCTTCTGTGAAAATAGCATTTTGGCAATTTGTATTAATAAAGTATGATTTGTGAAACATGGTGGATTCTAAAATTGCATTTCTTAAATCCGCATGAGATAAAGAAACCTCACAAAAGCGACTGGATGCCAAACATGCATCTTTAAAATTAATATATTCTAGATCTCTGGGATCTGGATCTCCTGGGGTAATAGTATAACCAACACGAATACCCTCTAGCCACGGATTTTTATCTAAAAGAACAGTTTTCCGAAAATCATTCCAAGAGCGAACCCCTTCCTTCAGCACATTTAACAAGTCATCCCTAGTAATTTTATCTGAAGCCATGATATTTTGATTAAAAAACTCGTAAAACACAACTAATCAATAATATAAGTATATTTTATCGATATTCCCAAAAAATTTATTTTATGACTATTTCATATAAAACCCTTAAACTTGTATAAGTTCAAGGGTTTAAAACAATTTAAAAAAACAAAGCTTAACTAATATAATACCATGTTGTACCTCTTAATTCTACTCGTCTCCATCTGTCTTGGCTAGAATCCCAATACCACCATACATCACTCCAACGATATATTCTTACGCCATAAATTGTGTAATAATTTCCGTTTTCATAAACTTCTCCACCACCATTACCGGGATACATTTTATTGATTCCTGTAAGATCGCCAGATGATAGTCCGTTGCGTTGTGTACTATAGCCACTACCATCTTTTTTGGTAATTGTACGTTGTCCGTTTTTAGAAAATGCGGTAGAATGATACATCATAATTGATCCAAAATCAAGATTATTGGTATATTCATCACCATCACGTCCACGCTGTATATATGTCTGAAAATTATGTTCTTTACCAGATTGTATGTTTTGCCATTGTATAGTGATAGAATTATCTCTATCTGCCCTGCTTTGTTCATGCCATAAGCCCACTGCATGTCCTATTTCATGTATAGTACTACCCGTAGAACACCCATCGGCAAGATTAATATTCTGGCGACCTCCTATCATACCTACACTAGAAGAACATCCGGATCCTTTTCTAAAATACACATAATTGCTTTGATTGTTTCGTTGAACAAATTTCAAAGATGTATTAGCTTCCCAATGTGCAATGGCATCTGTTACTCTATAACTTTTAGGCAGACCTGATTCTACAGCATAGTACACTGTGTTATTTGGCCACCTACCTCCTGTTCTACCAACACTTTTATAGGCTGAAGTTTCTCCTTCTTCAAAAACCAATTTATTAGGATGTATAGTCAGCATATCCTTTTCAAAAATAATATCCCCTTCGTAGATATATTCTCCATTTATCTCCTCTAAAGGAAGTTTCATCCCGGCGTAGTACATTGAAGTTACTTTGCCTGACATATTGGGATATGCCATTTCGGTCTGTCTCATCATATCAATGTCTGCAGAAACTGCTGTAGTTTCGTCCAATCGTTCTGTAGTACAAGCTGTAATTACCAAAGCCAGTATCGACAATCGTGTGATTTGATTTTTAATCATAATAATTGAGTTTGTGTTAGTTTATGTGTTAAAAATTACTCTTTGAATTACTCCATCTAAATAGGTTTAATTTTCAATGTTAAGGATATAAAATGCTATCCTGGTTCTAGATGTATTATATTCTATTTATATATGAATCCTAGTTCTTAATAAACCGTTTCGTTTTACCAGTTTTTAGATCTTTATAAAAGTATACTCCTTTATTTAATGCACTAATATTGATTGCATTATCATTAAAATCCCCTTTTAATACTACCTGTCCTTTGCTATCAAAAATAATATATGGTCCGGATGCTTTTGGATTCTTAATTTTTAAAAAATCTGAGGTTGGATTTGGAAAAAGTATAATCTCGTTAAGTAAATTCTCATCAGTATTCCTTACTATTTTTCCAGTTTGGATATTAATAGAAGAATCAATAGTCGTGATTTTCAACCAATTAATATTCCATCCTCCGGTTAATGCTTTAATAGCAATTTGTTGTGCCCCGGCATTCAAGTTTACCGTATGCTGAACAGTAGTCCAGTTTTGCCACCCGCCGGTATTAGGAATACCCAGCGTACCGTAAGCAGGAACTCCTCCTGCTTTTTCCAGCTGAAGCACACCTCCGGTATTTGGAGTCGCCACTCTGTACTCAATAAGGTAGCTACTACCATTATCGGGGATGTTAACATCCCAAACCAGCCAGTCGTTAGCATCTATCCAACCTACATTTAACCCTCCTTCTGAGCAGGATTCAGTTTGAGTTCCTGATTGTGTTAGAGTATTTTCCGCTTCAATTAAAGTCGACCACGATGATGTAACTTCTGATACAACCACAGCACTAACTTTATCATTAAATCCATCATTAACCAAGCAGTTATCATCGCTAGTTTTTGTTAAAGTAGTTCCTGTAAAATCAGGGTGCTCATACAATCTAATTTGATACCCTTCTTTTACTTGTACAGAAGAAATATCGTTATCTGAAACCCCTAAAGCTTGTAATTGATCAAGGGTATAACTCCCTATACTAAGAGAAGCTGAGTATCCACCATAATCACAATGTTGAAAGAGTCTTACCATTCGGTTATCAGGAAGTGTCGTACCCGAAAATCCACCAATAGTAATTTTTATACTATTTGGGTTTGGAGTGTGAACAGTGGCAGATTGATCAAATACATCATCATAAGCAAACGTGTATGTTTGACTGTCCTCGCTTATATCGGGCCTATGAAAAAACTTGGAATACCAATTATAAGGCCAGGTTTGATAATATCTGGAGGTATCTCCAAAATCTTGTAAACTCCCCGAAAGCGAATTAAGGTCAATTGCATGTCGTGTAATAGCAGCCACAAATTGTGCCTGGACAACCAAATCCCATTGCGCTCCAGAGGCTAGAACTCCGCTCCCTTCCATAGCTTCAATCGTGGTTGGCTTACCAGGAATTCGGGCTACCTGGCCATCTCCGTCTCTAGTAAAAATAAATTCATTCCCAGAAACACTTCCCCGCCATATACCTGCTTGTCCCGAATTGAATACCAAAACATCACTTCTAAACTTATTCCATATGGCATCAATGTACGATTGAAAAAAACTAATAGGAAAAGTAGTTGTCTTGGTAGGGAAATGTATAATACCTTCTGATGAATCTAACAAACTTTGAAATTCTGAAGGTGCTGTTGACTGCCATTCCGATAAAATCTGTTCATGTGTTTTTAACTCTCCAACTCTTTTATAAAAACTATCGCCCCAAACTTCCAGACCAATTGGATATTGATATGAATCTACTCTAGAGGTATTACACCAAAGTCCAAAATCGTTAAACGTTAATTCTATCAACTCATATTTAATTCCCTGGTTGGGATCTGTTGGATTCGAAAGATTGGGAGCGGCATATCCACTTGGAGATCCAGAATGACCAAAAAAATATAAATACAACTGACTCCCAAAGGAAATCAGAATCCTACACCCAGCTATTTTTGCGATATTAATCGTTTTATTAGGTATGTCACTAAGTTTTCTAAAACAATTGGCATAAAGCCCACTATTTCCTGGCCCCATATTTCCATCAATGACTGGACCAGGTACCGTATTATCAGATACACTCATTTGATTAACATGCCCAGTCACCGGATCGACCCAAACGTGGCCATCTGTAATTCCTACAATAGCAATATAAAGCTGATCATCAGGAAGGTTTGAATTGTTTTCTATTTGGTAAGGTAACGTCTGTGAAATAATTGAACTATGAGTCAATATCAACATTATGAAGATATAATGCTTCACCAATCTATCCTTTATGCTCAAAAAATTGATTTTCATGTTTTAGTTTTTTACTTGGATTATGTTTAATAAAAATCATCGGACCTAGTAATGGTTATAGAATCTATTCTCTTATAAATCGGGTTGTCCTACCTGTAATAAGGTCTTTTATGATGTATATTCCTGATTTCAAATGACTCACTTCTAAAACAGGGTTTTTGTTACTTATTTCTGTCTCAAGAACTAGTTCTCCTTCCAAATTATATACCCCAAAAGTAGTCTGCGCTTCTAATCCTTTAAGTATTAAAATATCAGATGTAGGAACGGGATACACAATTAAAGTACCTTCTTTAACCGAAGCATTCTTCATGTTGGAAGTAATAGTTCTATTTACATTACTAATTTTCAGCCAATTAATATTCCATCCTCCGGTTAATGCTTTAATGGCAATTTGTTGTGCCCCTGCATCTAGGTTTACCGTATGCTGAACAGTGGTCCAGTTTTGCCACCCGCCCGTATTAGGAATACCCAGCGTACCGTAAGCAGGAACTCCTCCTGCTTTTTCCAGCTGAAGCACACCTCCGGTATTTGGAGTCGCCACTCTATACTCAATAAGGTAGCTACCATTATCGGGGATGTTAACATCCCAAACCAGCCAGTCATTGGTATCAATCCAACCTACATTTAACCCTCCTTCTGAGCAGGATTCAGTTTGGGTTCCTGATTGTGTTACAGTATTTTCCGCTTCAATTAAAGTCGACCACGATGATGTAACTTCTGATACAACCACAGCACTAACTTTATCATTAAATCCATCATTAACCAAGCAGTCATCATCGCTAGTTTTTATTAAAGTAGTTCCTGTAAAATCAGGATGCTCATACAATCTAATTTGATACCCTTCTTTCACTTGTACAGAAGAAATATCGTTATCTGAAACCCCTAAAGCTTGTAGTTGACCAAGAGTATAACTCCCTACACTAAGGGAAGCTGAGTATCCATCATAATCACAATGTTGAAAGAGTCTTACAGGACCTGTTGGTGCATTTGTTTTTTGGTATACACGAACATAATCTACCAACATTCTTGCAGGAAAAGCATTGTTATCTATATTAAATCCAGGCCAGTTTCCCCCAATTGCCATATTGATCAAAATAAAAAAGTTGTTATGAAACTCTGATGTACCGTTAACTCCGTTAGCAATACTTGCTTCGTGATAAAGATTTCCATCAACAAACCATTTTATTACTGAAGCATCCCACTCGATAGTATATACATGATAACTAGTAGCTGAGTTAACAGGTGTTGCTCCACTATAATTTGCATAATTATTGGTATGATCCTGCCAGTGAATGGTTCCATGCGTTTGAGCTTCAATATTTACGTGTTCCATAATATCAATTTCCCCACAGGAAGGCCATCCAACAGATGATATATTATCCCCCAACATCCAAAATGCGGGCCACGATCCCATGAAAGAAGGCATTGCAATTCGTGCTTCAACTTTACCATATTTCCAGGATTTCCTTCCTTGCGTTTTCATCCTTGTAGAGGTATAATTAAATCCACCTACGCTTTCACGTTTTGCTGTAATAACAAGATTTCCATTTTCTACAGTAGCATTCTCACGCTTATAATACTGTAATTCATTATTGCCCCATCCAGAATTTCCGTTACCAATTTCGAAAACCCAATCTGCACTAATACCATTCGTAAATTCATCTTGCCAAACTAAATTCCAGTTTTGTGAAAATGAAAATTGACATAAGGATAAGGCTATAAAAGATAAAATAATATGTTGTTTCGTTGTAAATACCAAAGTTCGTAGTGATATTGGCAACTTCATAATTTGATTTCTAAACATAATAATTAGGTTTGTTTTAGTCTACATATCTAGGTTTCAGCATTATTTTTTTATTACCCTACCAGAATAGGTTTGATCTTTAACTTTAAGTGTATAAAAGTATAATCCAGATTCTAGGCCATCCACATCCACCGTTTCGGTAGTCTTTGCGTCATTTTGTTCTTTTTTATGAACGAATACCTTTATGCCTAAATGATTATAAAATTCAAGAACATAAGAAGCAGTTATATCAAGTTGAATATTTAATTGTTCTTTCATAGGATTAGGATATAGTAGTACCTCTGGATTTTTTATTAGAGCAGTACTAATGTTATTACTTCTTAATGTTAGTCCATCCAAATAAGCTCTAATGGCGTTAGAAAAAGAGAGGTTTTCGAATTTATCCCAGTTAATAGACCAGCTCATTATTCCTCTAAGATTGGGATATGTTTGTGAGAGTTGATATTGTCCTCCAAAGGAATTACCATTAATTAGATAATCTAAAGAATTAATTACTCCTTGAGTTCCAATATGCCCTCCACCAGCATTAATAGTTGCTGGCACTCCAATTAGAACTTGATCGGGTCGAAGTGCAGGAAAAAACTTGCTTGCATCATTGGTGATCGGAAATCCTTTGAGCAACATATCCACTAGGGAAACATAAAAATCCGGTCCTGATCCGGGGATATACCCTTGATCATCTAATGCTGTAATAAAACCTGAATTATAATATTGCACCTGTAAAAAAGTGAGCTTATCTCTTAGCGCATGTATCAATGGTAAATAGGCACCCGATCTTCTATCTGCACCTGTTGAGATTCCCCCATAGAATTGGTATCCCAGTTGCACAAAAAATGTTTCAGGAGCCATAGTAAGTATAAAATCATCTCCAAAGTGATTGCAAACTCTTTTTACTGCCTCTATAGTATTAACAATAACTGGGGTTGTAGGATTTGCAAAATCTGTATCACCTAATTCGAATGAAAGTGAATTTCCTTCAAAGTCAATATCCATTCCATCAAATCCATATTCCTCTATAATAGATATCATAGAATTGATAAATTTATCTCGTGCAATAGTGCTATTTAATCTCACCTGACCTTCTGCTCCGCCAATAGAAATGATTACTTTTTTACCTTGACTTTGCAAAAACTGAACATCTGATTTAAATTCTGCATCAGAATATCCAATAGCATCAAAATCTGAAGAAAGCTCAAATTCTATCTCACCGTCTGTTGGTGAAACCTTTGCCACTGCAAAAGATACATTAACCACATCCCAAGCTGAAGAAACATCTCTTAACTTTATTAATGTAGACCCATTATTAAAATTATGCCAATATCCATTCATGATTCTTGCGGGTAATTCTCCGCCACCGCTGGAACCATTAACTCTAATATTTACTGCACTTGATGTCGTAGACAAATTATCGTTATCCGTTGCCCTAGCGGTAAGTGAATAATTACCTACTTCAACAGTATTCATAGCAAAATTGTATGGTCTTGATATGTCTTCACCTAGTTTGGTACCATTACTAAAAAATTCAACTTTGGTGATATTTCCATCACTATCCGAAGCTATTACATTGATAATTATGTTACTACCTTCGATAAAAGATTGTCCATTACTTGGAGAAGTAATCGATACGATAGGTTCACCATCGCCTCCTCCAGAACATTCTCCTACCAGTATCCAGGCATCTTCCCAATATGGACCCATCCCTGGGGCATATGCCGTAGCTGCACCATTACACCAACCAGTAAATGGCCATGGTTTACATTCATAAAGATTACCATCGTTTTGCACCTGGCTTCCAGCAACATATCCTCCGTCTTCAACATATTGATCTGCATTACAATTGCCGTTTCCACTACCCGATGTATTTACTGTGATCGTTACTGTGGATGATAATGTAGCGCTTCCCTCATTATCAAACGCCTTGGCCGTTAACAAATGATTGCCGACCGATGCTGTATTCCAATCAAAAGCATAAGGTGTGGTAGCATCGGTGGCAAGCAATGTGTTTCCATTATAAAATTCTACTTTGGTTATCGTACCATCGGCATCCGATGCTGTGGCACCGAGAGCGATGGTCTCGCCTTCAATAAATGTTTGACCCTTGGTGGGTGAAGTCAAATTGCATACCGGAGCCTGGTTAGGATCAGGTCCTATAACCTCATCCTTAATGATCATATAATCAATATTAAAATCATTACTATCCATAGCTACACGTAACACCTGAATGCCTTGAGACAAAGTAATAGTACTTGTGACTGTTTGCCAATTTTGCCAACCATTGGTATTAGGCACATTAATGATACCGCTAACATTTTGTTCATTAACTTCGACATGAAAGTTCTTGCCCGGTGTAATAGCAGCTACGCTACACTCAAGAGTATATGTTTTTGAAGTGGCTACATCTATAGTATACTCTAGCCATTCGCCAGCTTGTACCCAACCCACATTATGGCCTCCGGCAGAACTAGATTCTATATCTACGGCATCATTGCGATACGTTCCTCCCTGATTTAAAGTTGTTACATCATTAAAAGCAATAGATTGTCCTCCCAGATCATAATTTTCAGCCTCAATTTTACCAGGGATTACTAGCGGCGTACCTGCATATGGCTGTTGTACAGATGTAGGTGGAGGATTTGTTCCTACAGGTTCAGGCACCCACCAGTTTCCCGAAATCATCAACATACTTAGTAAATTTATACTAGTACCATAATAATCTGTTTGTCTGTTTTTAATGTAATTCCATCCAGAATTTAGAAAGCTTTGGTTTGAATTATTTGAAATAGATGCTGCCACAAGCGGAGCCACAAAAGCAGAAGGGCCATATCTGCTACCTACCACTTGTCCATTTACCGAATACCCAGAAGCAAAGCTTCCAAAGTTAGTTCCTATATCGGTCTTTGTCCAGTTTACAAACCGGTTGGATTGTACCCTTGCAGCCTGTGTTCCGTAATGAGCAAAATCTGTAGCGATCCGTAATGGAGTTCTACAAGCATTCCAATAATAATCTTGAGAATTAGGTTCTCCGGTAGCATTATTCACATCTGGCCTGGCCGGATTATCATCTACAAAATCGGGTAAAATCCCAAGGTTATTAGTATTAAGTTGATCTATCATTTGATACACTGTATTCGCTACATTGTCCCAGAAATTATCTCCTGTAGCCTTTTGATATGCTCTAAAATGTCCGGTCATCCAATCTGAAGAGCGGGTCTCTAAAGCATTGTTATCCCAATCTCCCATCATGACTCTAAGAGAAGATGGATGTATTAATGAGATTTTGATACCTCTGGTGATCATATCTTTTGCTTCTTGTAAATAATTAATTGTACTATCAGATCCCCATTGATAATGAGCTAATAATAATGCGTATGCAATATCCATATCGCCATCTGCCGCAGAACTGAATGCATTGGTTCGTTCATCAACAGCAACATTCCATCCCATTAATTCCGAATTGATGGTACTACGATGTGCATCAAAAAAATTATACAATCCGTCAAAATAGGTTTTGGCTTGGCTATCATAACCACTCATTAGTGCTGTAATTATCATTCCATATCCATGTCCTTCAGACGTTCCTTTACTAGGGACTGAACAACCTGTACATCCTCCTTCTATAAAGTATCCTCCTGGAAAATTGGTGGGTTTTAAGAAACTTGATTTCCAATAATCGTACATGTTCTGTACATCGATGTTCATTTGTTGTTGAGATACATTGTTCGGCTTAATGCATTCGTTCCAGTCTTTTTGTTGAGGAAAGGGTCTATTTTGAGCAGTAGATTTAAAAAAAGAGCCAACAATGAAAAAATAGCAACATAGTATTTTTAATATAGTAAGTTTTGTTTTCATAGCCTAGGTTTAAGATGAAGTGATAAAAAAACCATCCGATGATGTGGTTGAAATGATCACCGGATGGCTAAAAAATTGGGACTAGCGTTTTATAAGCTTACCTGTAGTTTTCCCTTTGGATGTTGAAATTGTATAGAAATATAATCCTTCTTCTAATTTACTTACATCAAAAGTTCTAAGGTTACTCCCTTTCTGAATCTTACTATTTTGATATTGTAATACCTGGATACCTGCGGCATTAAATATCTGAAGGCTAAATACAGAATTTGGTAGTTCACTTTTTATATTTAAGTTGATTACGTCGCCTTCTACCGGATTTGGAGAAAGTGAAATTTCATTTACATCTTGCTTTTGAACTATAGTTGTTCTACCATCTAATCCATCTAAATAGGCTCTATGCGGATTAGAAAATCCAAATCCACTAGATTTATCCCAATTAATAGACCAAGTCATAAGTCCTCTGAAGTCTTGGTAACCTGAAGGGTTTCTTAAAGTATATCTCCCTCCAAAAGATTGACCTTTGATTATATAATCTAAAGCTTTATGTACTTCTGCCGGAACGGTATAGCCACTTCCTGCGGCAGATCCTGTAGCAGGTAATCCTATTGCAACCTGATCAGGTCTTAATGCGGGGAATTGTTGACCACCAGCTACAGGGAATCCTTGTAACAACATATCCGCCATAGCAACATGAAAGTCAGCATTTGCCGATCCATAACATAACCCATCTAATCCTAACATACAACCTGTATTATAATGCTGCACATGGATGTAATCCATATCATTTCGTAAAGCATAAATAATAGGAAGATAAGCTCCGGCAGGACCGCCATAAGAACTAAATCCACCTTGAACAAACAAGGTCTCTGGTGCCATAGATAATATAAAATCAGAACCAAATTGTGATAAGATCGTTCTACTTGCATTAATAAGATTCACGATCTTGGGAGAGGTAGGGTTTTTGAAATCAGTATCTCCTCCTACAAGAGAAATAGACTGTCCTTCAAAGTCGATATCCATACCATCAAAACCATATTCTCTTATTATATTAATCATGGAAGTACTAAATGCCTGGGCATCTGCTGGTGTATTAATACCTACAACACCTGTTTCTCCTCCCATAGAAATTAATACTTTCTTACCCCTACTTTGTAAAAGTGCTACGTCATTTTTGAATTCTTGTACGCTAGAATAAATTGCAGGATCTGGTGTAAATGTCATTGTAGAACCTACTGGTACTGTTGGTACTGCAAAAGCAATATTTACAACATCCCATTTATCAGAAACTTCACTAAGTTTCATAGGACCTGCAGGATTGATAAAATTATGCCAATATCCTACTAATATTCTTTTTGGTAAATCTCCTCCGGGATTTGGTGGATTCGTTGACCCTACAGAAATAGATACGGCAGGTGAATCTCCTATTGCATTATCATCATCGGTGACTTTTGCAGTCAGTGTATAATTTCCGTTTGAAGCATTGTTCAATACATAATTATAAGGACTTGTTGTATCTTCTCCTAGTTTTGATCCATTACTAAAGAATTCGACTTTGATCACATTTCCATCACTATCAGAGGCAGTGGCATTTATTGTAATGCTACTTCCTGTAGTAAACGATTGCCCATTTGTTGGATTAACAATCGATACTGTTGGAGCAATATTCCCAGGTGGGTTTGTTCCCCCGCATTCTCCTAATAATGTCCAGGCATCTTCCCAATAGGTTCCTGTACCCGGAGCATATGCCCATGCAGCACCATTACACCAACCTGAGAATGGATATGGTTTGCATTCGTATAGGTTTCCTTCATTTTGCACCAAACTTCCTGCAACATAACCTCCATTTTCGGCATACTGAGAATCATCACAAGTACCACCACCTGTATCAGATTGCACAGTAATATTGATGGCAGAAGAAGTTGTGCTAGCGGCCTCATTATCAGACGCTATAGCAATTAGACTATGACTACCTGTTGTTGCCGTCCAATTTGCTGTGAAAGGTGATGAAGTATCTTCGCTAATCATGTTTCCATCTACATAAAATATTACTTTACCAATACTACCATCAGGATCACTGGCATTTGCCGAAATATTTACACTTTGTCCGGCCGTATAATTTGTATTATTTATTGGGCTACTTATGACAACCGTTGGAGGTTGATTATCTACAGGAGGATTACCACAAGGATCTCCAACCACTTGATTTATTGCTACCAACAATGATGTTGTAGCACTACTAGTATCATGAGATAGTTCCCACATCATAATACCACCACCTCTTTGTATAGCCATCTCAGTTTTCGCTTTGATCGTAGGAACTCCATTATAATTCATTCCTTGATACGAATCACTGTTGGGATTGGCTCCCATAGCCAATAATTCACTATAACTTTTTACTTGCGGACGACTATAAAATGGTACTCCTAATACCGCCTTTGATTTTGGCAATCCTCTACCGAGCCAATAATCTAATCCTCCTGTGGCTTGTGACATAGATCCATGAGACGGTCCATCGTATGCCATTATATTCAAGAAATCTACATCATCAAATACTCCACTAAGTACCCCATCAGCATTCCATCCAGAAACGACTACAGCCGCGGTTAACAATTTACCTCTGCTATGCATGGCTTGCCCTAATTCTTCCATCAATAATTCATAGTTCTGTGGCTCATTACCTTCACGAGGATATTCCCAATCCATATCTACACCATCAAGATTGTATTGATTTACAAAATTGACCAGGTTATTAATAAATGTCGTTCGCGTTGTTTGGTTTGCCGCCAATGTTGTGAACGCAGAATCATTACCATCCATCCATCCGCCAACGGCTATCAATATTTTTACACCCTGAGCATGACCTTGAGTAACAATTTGCTGCATTTTAGAGATATTATCCAACGGGCGCAGACTTCCATCACTATTGGGTAATAAGAAAGAATAATTAATATGCGTCAATTTATCATATTGAATACCACTTGCACTACCTTGCCAGCTTGGCATATATCCTACGACTTTAAAACCACTGGTATCACAGCCTCCAGTATCTGAAGTAACATTAATACTTACAGCACTTGAAGTAGTGGATTGGCTAGCATTATCGGTAGCTTTTGCAGTGATGTTATGACTACCTAAGGTAGCGGTCCAGTTGGCGGTATAGGGAGCAGAACTATCCTGCCCTATCATACTGCCATCGACATAGAATTCTACATTTGAAATAGTACCATTAGTATCTGAAGCATCAGCTGTTATTGTAACTACATTGCCTTGTACAAAAGATTGTCCGTTTGTAGGTGAAGTAACTGTAACTTGAGGAGCTCCGTTACCACCATCATTACAAGGACGGATCAATTCCCAAACGCCCTCTCTATTAGTTACAGGGTCATTATTCTGTGTCCACCATTTAGCTTTGTACTCATTTCCTTGATATGAGACTACATCTCCTCCGGTATACACTTGTCCAGGAACATAGACTGGTGCTGCACAAGAGCTACCGCTTCCGTTGACGGTAATTGAAACAGATGAAGCGCCCTCTCCATTTTCATTATCAAAAGCTTTTACAGTAATTGTATAGCTTCCTTCTGCTACGTTTGCCCAACTATAACTATAAGGTGCACTCGTATCTTCACTTAGCATTGTATTTCCGTTATAAAACTCAACGCGGCTTATTGTACCATCAGTATCTGATGCATTTGCGGCAATATTAATTGTAGCTCTGGCAGTAAAAGTTGCTCCTTGAGTTGGAGACGTAATAGCTACTGTGGGTAACTCGTTTCCACCAATTCCATTAACAGTAATAGAAACTGAAGAAGTTGAACTTGCTCCCTCATTATCATATGCTTTTGCAATAATTGTATAACTACCAGCGGATACATTAGTCCAGTTGTACGTATATGGTGCAGTAGAATCTTCTCCTAATAAAGAAGATCCATTGTAAAATTCAACGCGTGCTATGCTAACATTATCAGTTGCATTAGCAGCAACATTGATAGTATTTCCTGCTTCAAAAGTAGCTCCTTGAGAAGGTGAAGTAATAGAAACCGTAGGTGGTGGATTACCCGTATCTCCAGAAGCGAATACTTCATTCATCTTATTAACTAAAGGAGATTTTACGTTGGACCATCTTTTTAGTTTTGTGCCAAATGATTGAGGTGACCCAGAAAATTCTAAGTCTCCAAAAACTGTCCAAATAATTGTCCCGGCGAGGTTGTTATCATTAATAAACTGTGCTTTTACAGCTATAGATTCTTCGTCATCATAACTTAAAAAGAAATTACCTTTGGTCATATAAGGCACCTTTGCCTGATCGTCCCACTTTCTTGTCCATCCGCTTCCTGATCCTGTTTTTTGTTTGATAAAGAAGTGATTGGGAGTACCGTCATATACTTCGAGAGGCCAATTTGTATAATCTGCAGCAGTGCTTATTGGGCCATCAGGTTGTATTGTGACATTTGTCTTTATGGTAGGAGCATTTATGTCCGCTACACCATTTGTAACAACACCTCTACCATAAAAGGGAGCTCCGAAATTGATTTTATTTACAGGTACTCCCATACCTTTCATTTTGCTCAATAAAGTTTGCCAATTAAAATCTGGAGCTTCTGCCCCATCATAAGGATATACTGGTGCATTATGACCTGCAATATTTGACCACCCACCATTGAAGTCGTAGGTCATCATATTGAAGTAATCCATTGTAGTAGCTAATTTTGACCAATTAAACCCTTCTATTTTTTTATAATCTGCTGCCATTGCAGCAGTAATTAATTTATCCGGACCTATTGCATTTCTAATTTCTTGTACTAAATTTTCGAAATTAACATAATCTGCATTAGTCCCTGTAAAATTCATTCCAGGAAACGGACCTGGATATTCCCAATCCAGATCAATTCCATCAAACCCCATGTTAATGAGTTTTTTACAATCTTCTATGAAACGAGCTCTTTTAGTAGCATCCGCTGCCATTTCTGGGAAATGCTTGCACATGCTCCATCCTCCAATAGACGCCATTACTTTGACTCCATTTTGATGAGCAAG
Organism: uncultured Aquimarina sp.; assembly: GCA_947500545.1. Taxonomy (GTDB): domain Bacteria; phylum Bacteroidota; class Bacteroidia; order Flavobacteriales; family Flavobacteriaceae; genus Aquimarina. The sequence goes on from CANMSO010000005.1 coordinate 166,988, forward strand.
TTCTAGTAATCCCTTAGCTCCACTACCTTCTTTAGGAAGTGGTAGTGGTAAGGTACCTGAAAGCCCCCATTCTGGATGACTCCACGAATTTCCACCTACGGTAACCTGATAACCTAATGCTTCTGCTCTTTCTTTTACCGCAGGGCTTATATAATTTATGTTTTCAATCTCTCCAAATAAAATATGAAAATCCCAACTACTATATGGATCGCCATATAACAAATCTGCGGGTTGTTGAACAACCCCTGGTTGATAAATTTGTTTGTTACGTAAATCACCACTATGAAGAGAGCCGTCTACGGCAACCCCAAAAAACGAGTAGTTTAGAATCGTATATTTAGAATAATCTATATTTAATTGAGTTAAAGCTCCTGCAGAAGGTACTCCTGCACTTGCTGCTTTCCACGCATCCCAATTGGTAATATAACCAATGATTTGCTTGTTATGGTTCGATGTGGTTGCACTACCACCTGTATTAACTTGTGCATTAGCAGTACCTGCAATGCTAATAAGAATTAAAAAGAGAAGTGTCATTGGAAACAATTTCCAATAGAGCCAACACTCTTTGAGAGTAAATTTTGGGTCTTTCATAATCGACTGTGTTAAGTTTTAAAAGAATTTATTTGTGTTATATGAAAAAGAGTTTCTCGACTCTCTTCTTTCTATCTGAAAAGTATAAAGAAGTGTTAACGACAAAAAACTAATTAGCTGAATGACTTAAAAATGTAGCTGTTTAGAACTTAAATTGGAATAAGAGGATTCTTAAAGTTTTAATGTGATTAATATCGAAAACCTTGTTGTTTGGCTAAAAAAAAGAAAGCTTTAACAAAAAAAACGGTATTTTCATTAAAAATTTGACAACATAGCCATTAAACCTTTTTCAAAATCAAAATAAATAAAGAAATACTACATCATGGCCTATTTTGGCTTATCTACTTCACTCTAAACACGTTACGATGGGGTAGTTATTTTGATGATTATTTGTATTCTTTTCAATCCAACCTTGTAGAATTTATCGTACATATTATTTTGGTGTACTTCAACCTATATTTCTTACTTCCAAAATTGATTCCTAATAAATATTTAGAATATCTTTTTATACTACTGGTTTCTATTTTAACCATGACTTTGGTAAGAATTATTTTTACCTATGAATTTGTTACTACCGAAGTTTTTCCGGAATCAGAAAGGTCAGAAGATTCAATTTTTGATTTTAATTATATCACTGCAGCCTTTATAGGAGAAATTTATGTGATTGGATTTACGACTGCCATAAAAATTACGATTGATTACGTAAAAAATCTACGTAAAACTGAAGCTTTAGAAAAACAAGGGCTTAAAAATGAGCTATCACTTCTTAAATCTCAATTACAACCTCATTTCTTTTTCAACACTTTAAATAACTTATATTCTCTAACACTAGAAAAATCTGATCAGGCTCCCGAAACGGTAGTCAAGCTCTCAGAATTCATGAGTTATGTTATTTATCAGGGAAACAAAAAGAAAGTTTCGTTAATTGATGAGATAAAATACATTCAGAATTATATCGACTTAGAACGTTTGCGATTTGGAGATCGAGTGCAGGTCGATTTTTCTCTTCTAGGAAGTATAGAAGATTATAAAATCCCCCCGCTTCTCTTATTACAATTTGTAGAAAATGCTTTTAAGCATGGTACTGATTATGAGTTGGGTGAAGTTCTTTTGCATATGGAACTTGAGGTTAAAGATTCCTGGTTATACTTTAAAACTAAGAATAGAAAAAATAGCAATAAAATTGAGGAACTTGAAAAAGAAGGTATAGGACATAAAAATGCCAGGAGAAGGCTAGGGTTATTATTTGACGATGATTACGAATTTATTATTAAAGAAGATGAAACAAACTATGCTATAACCCTAAAAATACCTGTAGAATTAGAATAATAACTCTCGGTAAACTATAAACCTCTATATGATCGTTTGTATTTTGAGTTATTTCAATAAATACAAATTCACAATAATGATCATAGTAAGATTTGATTTTAAATTCTGTCCAGGGAAATGACAATAAATAAAACTTCTATATCAATTTTGTTATTTTTCATGCTCTCTCAAATTCTTTGGGCACAAGAAAATGAGAACAATTATGTTGTCACCCATTTTGGAAGCAGAGAAGGTTTATCACATGGTTATGTGAATAGTATTGTAAGTGATGAACAAAATATCAAATGGATTGCTACAGAGAACGGGATAACTAAATACAATGGTTCCGAATTTGACTACATACGATTAAATAAAAAATATGCTGAATTAAAAAATGAGAACGTTGAAATTTTATTCTTAGATAGTGATAATAATCTTTGGATCGGTACCAGAGGTGGTGGAGTTTCTGTATTAAATATTGAAAAAAATACAATTAAAAATTATAACTATCTCATAGATCCAGATAATAAAAGTGATCAACGAATACTAAGCATTGCGCAAGATGACAAAGGAAATATTTGGATTGGAACATGGGGCAACGGTATTTTTGTTATTAATCCAAACAACAACTCTCTTATACGTCATTTCAATACTACATGCCTAGTATATACCATTTTAAAAGATTTATATGGAAATATGTGGTTTGGTAATTATAATATCTTAACCAGATATAACCCTATAAATAATACCATAGCAGAATTTCCTCTTGATACAGAAATTACGGATCTAATAAACGATCCTTTTCGTAATAAAATATGGATAGGTACGGCAACAAATCCAAGTACCAACATTTATAGTTTTAATCATGACAATCAACAAATTGATAGTTTAAAAACCCAAATAGAAACAAGTTTTGCAAGATATTTAGCGATTGATCAAAAAGGTAAACTTTGGATAGGAACCTGGAGTAATGGAATATACATAGGCAATCCCGATTTAGAAGACTTTACGAAGCTTAATATACAAAGAACCAATGCCAGGAAAGACAACATTAATTACGATACTGTTCTTGACATACACATCGACAAAAATAATAGTATTTGGTTATCAATGGGATTTGGTGGAGGTGTTATCCAAATGATTCCGAAAAAAGGATTTATTAATGCTTACAGCAACATTAATAATGATGCTGTTCTAAGAGATTGTAATATTCAATCCATATATAAAGACTCAGAAAAATTATGGCTGGGAACTTTAGAGAGCGGAGTATTTATAGGTAATGACTTTTCTACATTAGAAAGCCTGGAACCAAAAGATCATAAAACTGCAATTTATAAATATAAAGAAAACCTATTTATAGGCTTTGAGGAAGGTTTTATAATATATGATGTAAAAAATCAAACAGAAATATTCAGGTTTCCTACAATAGAGCGAGTAACTTCTTTTTTAGTCGATAAGAAAGAACGTTTATGGATAGGAACAGAACATGATGGTGTTGCTATGGTACCATTAGCAGCTCTTGAAAAATCTGATGAATATATATACTTTCATGATGGGGGAACTGGTAATTTCAAACTCAACAATACAGATAGAATCACCGATATCAAATCTGATGAGAAAGGTAACATCTGGGTAGGTACCCACAACGGTTTTCATTTATTTGATGAAAAATCGCAATCATTTTTACATCATACAACCTTGATGAATGAAGAACTACCTAGTACAATTGTTAATAGTATTCATTTCAAAGACAATACAGCTTGGATAGGAACAGCCAATGGTTTATTAGCATTAGAGTTAAAAAAAGACAAACTAATTCTTCAAAAAAAATACACAAAAACAGATGGTCTTAACAGCAACTTTATTTCTGCAGTTACCAGTGATAATAAAGGAAACTTATGGTTAAGTACCACTACCGAAATTGTAAAATTCGTAGTGGATAAGAATATTTTTATTAATTATGGAGAAGCTGATGGTATAGAAACTTCATCTTTTAATCCAAAAGCAGTTTTTAATTATGATAATAAACAAATTTATTTTGGAGGGATCGATAATATAACCTATTTCAATCCTGAAAAAATTACCGATACCCAAATTAAACCTGAGATTATAATTTCGAAAACAGTAATTGATAATCAACATATTACTCCCGGATACAATCTAAACGGAAGAGTGATATTGGACAAAAATATAAACTCGACAAGTGCAATTGTATTAACTCATAAAGAAAAGTCTATTTTAATCAACTTTGGACTAAATGACTATTTAGGAGAATTAAATGCAAAATACAAATACAGACTTGATGGTTTTCAAGATGAATGGGTAGACCTGAAAAATAGAAATCAAATTAGTTTTACTGGTCTACCAAGTGGTAGTTATGTACTATATATTATTGGGTCTCGGGATAATCAAATATGGAGCACCCCTAGAATACTAGAATTAAAAATAAAACCTTCGCCATGGTTGAGTATGGTAGCTTATCTTCTTTATATAGCTATACTTATAGCTATCCTTTGGTTATGGTACACCGTAAAAGCAAGACAAACTAAATTAAAAAGCATTCTTGAAATCGCAAAAATTGACAAACAAAAAGAAACAGAACTTACAGAAGCAAAACTCAATTTTTTCACCAATATATCTCACGAATTTAGAACTCCACTCACCCTAATAATTAGCCCATTAACAGAAATACTTGAAAATAAAAAACTTGATCCAATAGTACAAGAAAAGCTATCAATTGTACAAAAAAATGCGAACCGTCTTCTTAACCTTGTAAGTCAATTATTAGACTTTAGAAAAGCGGATCACAACTTGTATACACTTAGTGTAGATACACAAAATTTTGTAAGTTTTGCTCACGAGGTTTTTCTATCTTTTAAAGAACTTGCCACATCAAGAAATATACAATATACTTATGAACCTTTTCCTGAAGATGTTTTTTTTCCTTTTGATAAAAATAATATGGAGATTGTTTTAAGTAATCTACTATTTAATGCTTTTAAGAATACTAAAAGTGGTGATCACATTACACTAGGTGTTGAAAAAAAAGACGATTACCTTACAATTACTGTTAAAGATTCTGGTAAGGGAATTGAAAAGAAGGACTTAGAAAGAATTTTTGATCGTTTTTATCAAATAAAAGCAAGTGAATCAGCCAAAATGCTAGGAAGTGGTATTGGATTAGCGTTCTCAAAAAAGATTATTGAGTTACATCAAGGAGCTATAAAAGTAAATAGTATTCCCAATAAAGGTTCAGAGTTTATTATTACTATGACATTATATCCCGTATATCCAGATCATAGCTACAACAATTACAGTTCTTTAGACCTTGTAAATACCGAAATAAAAACAATTAAACAGACAATACCCTTAGAAAAAGACATCAAAAAAGAAGGTACAATACTAATTATAGACGATAACAACGATATTAGAAAATATCTATATACACTCTTATCAGACAAATACACTATACAAGAAGCCAAAAATGGTGAAATAGGTTATAAAATAGCAACAGAACAACATCCTGATTTGATTATTTGTGATGTAATGATGCCAATAAAAGATGGATTATCTGTTTGCAAAGACCTTAAAAAACAAATTGCCACTTCTCATATCCCAATTATTTTGCTAACCGCTCGCAGTTCTACTTTTTTTGAGATTGAAGGACTAGAGACAGGAGCAGATGATTATATTACAAAACCCTTTAATCCTATTATTGTTAAGGCCAAAATAGGTACACTACTTGCTAATCGTAACAAATTAAGAGCCCACTTACAAAACAAAGTGAGATTTGAACCTAAAGAACAGAAAACACTTCAATATAACGAGGAGGAAGAATTCGTAATACGAGCCATTGAGCTGGTAGAGGCTAACCTGCAAAACAATGAATTTGGATTACAGATGATGGTGGATAAACTACATATGAGTCAATCTTCTTTATACAGAAAAATAAAATCGTTAACAGGGCTTTCTCTTACAGCTTTTATACGTTCAATTAGATTAAAAAATGCCGCACATATTATCCAGAATAGTAATGCCAAATTAAGTCATGTTGCCTATGAAGTTGGTTTTAATGATTATTCATATTTCAAAAAATCTTTCGAAGAACATTTCAATTGTTTACCATCAGAGTACAGAGCTCAAAAAAAGAAATAGAAGCATTTAAAACTATCTGAATAAGGATACCGCATTCTTTATTTTGACAAATAAATTCTCCCATATATATCAAAATTAATAGGTGTTTGAACCATTTACCCTATGCTTTGCATTATTTGACATGTTTTGATTATTCTTAATAGGATACTTTAGTTCTACCTTTTTACTTAACGTCATACAAATTATCATAATCCCCACTTTCTCATGAAAATAAAATGCTTAGTACTAGATGATGAACCACTAGCCATAAAGATCATTAAGAAACATTTGGAAAACTTTGAAGATTTTGAAGTTACCCATGCTTGTAATAATCCGATAGAGGCATTTAATTTACTCGCACAAGAGCCTATTGACCTTATTTTTCTGGATATTAATATGCCTAGATTAAATGGTATAGAATTCATACAAAATCTTAATGCATCTCCTTTTATTATTATCACAACGGCTTATCGAGAATATGCCGTAGAAGGTTTTGAACTAGATGTAATGGATTATTTAGTTAAACCTATATCATTAAAAAGATTAATGAGGGCTTTAAATAAAGTAACCCGATTTATAAATCTTCAAAATGAATTTTCAAAAAACAGCATTAACAACTCCTTAGAATTGCTAGAAAAGAAGCAATATTTCTTTGTGAAAGTTGGAAAAAAAATGGTGAAAATTCATTTTAACGATATTCTATATATTGAAAGTCTAAAAGACTATGTATCTATTAAGACCATCACTAAAGATTATATTACACATTATAATCTATCGGCAATAACCAAATTAATCCCTGAATATGAATTCATGCGAATTCATAGATCTTTTACCATTGCGGTAAATAAAGTTAAAGCTATTGAGGGTAATTGTATTCATATTCATGATAAAAGGATTCCAATAGGTCGTAATTATGTAAAAGAAGTCAAAGGGAAAATATTAAGTGGTTCTGTTGCTTAACTTTAAATCAAACTAAAAACACCGATTTATAGCATAAGTACGTTATTTATTAATAATCTTTTTTTGATTTTTCTTTAAGTACTCAATTAGTTTTTCAAAAGAATCTATCACCATTAGTTCAACATCAACAACTGGTATTTTAGCTTTTTCCATATGTATCTTGAGCTTTTCTTCTTGAGAAGCATTGATTTCATTATTCTTGAGATAATATGTTAAAATATAGGATATCCCAGACAGGTTTTGTGCAATGGGCTTTATTTCATTAATGATTGGATTATTAAACTGATCCAAATTACTGGATAATAGACTCCATTTTTGTAAATAATAATTCATAGTTGCACGCATCTTTTTATCATTAGGTTGGTCAATAAATTTCAATACTAATTTATTGAACTCTTTAGCATCAATAGCATCACTTGTACAAGCATCTGCAAATAAAGTAAATGGAGCATATGTCTGATACTCAACCCCACCAGCATTACGACTGTATACTTTTAAGGGTTCACATACACGGGTTAGTTCTGAAAGCGCTTTAATATCATCTGTTTTAGTAATGTTACGAAGTATAACATCTCTGTTTCTAATATGTGTAATTCCTAATTTTTCTAATTGTAAGCTTATACTTTTCAATCTCAACTGCATTTCATCGATATCAGCAACTTCTTTTGGTGACCAAAACCTTTCTGCTATTGCCGCAGTTCTAGGCCAAATACGAGAGTCAATAGTAATGGGTGTTACTAATTCTCCCCACATGGTTACTTCTCCCCCTAGGATCTTTTTTTCCTGTTCTTCAGTGAATTCAAATCCATCTGGTATAGGATCAACAAGATAATGTTCTTCAATTGGTAACATACGGTCTATATAATATCCATTAGACAAGATAGCCTGATATCCTAATTGTACAGCATTAGTTAAGGATTGGCCGTCTGGTAATCCTTCATTGGCGCCTCTCCATGAATGAAGTATTGCAGACTTCTCTATTGCCGGGTTCATGATTTCTTCCCACCCAACAATTTTCTTGTCATAACGTTTAAGGATTTTCTGTAATCTGATATTAAAATAAGCTTGCAATTCATGGTTTGATTTCAAACTGTTCTTTTCTTTAAACTCCTTAATACGTTCATTACTATCCCAATGTTTTCCTTCATTTTCATCACCTCCAATATGGAAATACTCATCAGGAAAGAGACTTGTCATTTCTTCAAATAAATTTGATAACATCTCATATGTTTTCTCATTGGTGGGGTCAAGTGTAGGGTCAAAAACTCCAGCATTTCGCTCTATTTTATATATTGTATCCTTACTTCCTATTTCTGGGTAAGCAGCCAAAATAGCAGTAGCATGACCCGGCACATCAAACTCTGGCAATACTCGTATACCCCTATCCGAAGCGTATTTTACAATTTCTTTTACCTGTTCATGAGTATAATAGTCTCCATCAGACCCCAACTCATGAAGTTTTGGATATACCTTCGACTCTACTCTAAAGCCTTGATCATCTGTAAGGTGCCAATGAAAAACATTTAACTTAACTGCCGCCATTGCATCCAGGTTCCGTTTTAACACCTCCAATGGCTGAAAATGCCTTGCCACATCAATCATCAATCCTCGCCATGGGAACCTGGGCGTATCAACAATTCTGGCAGATGGAATGTAAAAATAATTGGCATTAGAACTTATTAGTTGAAGAATAGTTTCTAAACCTCTTAACGCCCCTATATCTGTAACTGCTTTAAGCTCTATTCCTTTATTTGTAACATCAATTGCATAGGATTCATCTTCAAACAGTTCCAATCTACCTTCTCTTTCATACATGATTCTTAATGAAGGGACAATATCTGGGTCAGATATAGGAAAACCATGAGTTACAAACACACCGGTTCCATTGCTTAAACGCCTAATGAAACGTGTAACGGCCCCATAAATACGTGTATTAGAACTATCGCTTATATAAACGGTGAAGTTTTTATCGATTATAAATTTATCAACCCCCAGCTCTACTACTTTTGGCATAGGCATTAAACTATTTGATTTTTCGCTTTTATATTGTCCAAAAGCTAACTGAATAGTCAATACATTGACTAAAAGAACAAAGAAATATTTTCTCATTAAAAGTTTTTAAAAATGATATCGTTTAAACGCCTCTATCGCTGCATAATTTGCAAGTCCTAATTGATGGTATTTCTTGGCAGTTTGCTGATTACGTTCTTCTGCCCTAACCCAAAACTCTCGAGAGTCATCACCTTGAAACATAACCCCATCCTTTTGCGATTGGTGAAAAAAGATTGCCTTCCTTTTTTTAAGAACCTCATCAGGGCTTAAAGGAACTGCCATTTCAATATCATGGATGTCCCATTCGTGCCACGCTCCCCTATAAAGCCAAACCCAACAATCTTTAATGAAATCCTCTTCTTTAAGGTCCTCTAACGCCTTAAAAAGTACATCGAGACATACTTTATGAGTACCATGAGGATCTGCTAAATCTCCAGCTGCAAAAATCTGATGTGGCTTTATTTTTTTTATTAATTTCACCATTGCCGCTATATCATCTTTTGCATAAGGTTTCTTTTTTGCCGTACCTGTTTCATAGAATGGTAAATCTAAAAAATGAACATATGCATCGGGTAAACCCAGAAAACGAGTAGCTCCCATAGATTCATATCTACGAATTAATCCCTTAAGACTTCGCACATCAATAGAATCTATCGTATCTTTTTGTTTCATTTTTAAGTCTATCAAGATATCATTGACTTTGCTGCTGCTTTCTATTTCAGGTTCGATATTCTTTATTACTTCGGCATATTTTATTGCTTCTTCATCAGGTACTGCAATATTACCCGAAGTTTGATAAGCAATATGTACTGTATGTTCTTGCTCTATAAGACGATGAAATGTACCACCCATAGAAATAACATCGTCATCGGGGTGTGGACTTAAGATCAAAATCCGTTTTTTATGCGGTACATTTCTTTCGGGTCTATTACTATCATCTGCTTTTGGTTTTCCTCCAGGCCACCCTGTAATCGTATGCTGTAATGTATTAAACATTTTAATATTAAGATCATAAGATGATCCTTCTTCTGCCAAAAGACTAGACATACCATGATCATTGTAATCTTTATCAGTCAATTTTAAAATCGGTTTTTGAACCTTGTAACTCAACCATATAATAGCTTTGCTTTTAAGCTTTTGATTCCAACGACAAGGTCCTACTAACCAAGGTGTTTTGATTCTAGTAAGCTCTTCTGAAGCTTCCTGATCTAAAATAAAAGTTGTATTGGTATGATACTGAAGATAAGTAGCGGGAATAATCGCAGACACCTTCCCTTCTATAGTTTGCTTTACTATATCTGCTTTTTTATGCCCCCAAGCCATAATAACAATGCGTTTAGCCTTTTTAATGGTTCCTATACCCATAGTTATTGCTCTTTTTGGAACATTATCAATTCCAAAAAAAGAAGAAGCTGCATCAGAGCGTGTTAAGTGATCCAAAGTTATACTTCTAGTTACAGAATTATAATGTGATCCGGGTTCATTAAATCCAATATGCCCTGTTCTTCCAATACCCAATAATTGAAAATCTAATCCTCCAAACGAATTAATCTTCAATTCATAATCAATACAGTATTGATGCAAATCTTCTTGCGGAATTGCACCGTTTGGAATATGAATATTCTCTGGCAAAATGTCTATATGATCGAAAAGATGCTCAAACATGAAGTAATGATAACTCTGCATATCATTTTTATCCATAGGATAGTATTCATCTAAGTTAAAGGTTACTACATTAGCAAAACTTAATTCTTCTTCTCTATGAAGCCTTACCAATTCTTCATATACTTTAATCGGAGAAGAACCCGTTGCAAGTCCTAAAACACAAGATTCTTGTTTGGATTGTTTTTCTTTAATTAGTGTGGCTATTTCTCGTGCAATGATAACAGATGCATAATCTGAGCTTTTGAATATAACATTATGGATTTTTTCAAATCTAGTTTCTTCAAATTTCCCCGCTTCGCGATAACTAATATCTTTATAATATGGCAATGCACTATCTTTATTCAATGTATTCTCAAATCGAGTTTCTGAATTCATTTTCTAGCTTAAATTAATTGTTTAGTGGCTTACGAAAAATGAAACTATTACCTTAATCGTTTTTATAAAAAAAAATTCGACAGATGACACAAAAGGAATCACTAATGACCTAAAAAATCCACTATATGATTTTTACAGAATGTACTCATATTTAAGCTTTCAAGTATTTTTTTATACGACAGTAATATTTAATTATATATAAAATCAAGTCGTTAGTCGACAGAAGAATGTTGTTTGTATGATAAATTGAAGATCCCGGAAAATGTTTTCTATTTTAAAGTCAATGATCAACTATGTTTAGAATACAATTAAAAAAGTCAAAATACCAATGCTCAAAAAATTATACCCTTTATTCTTTCTATTAGTAATTGGTTGCGCCAAGAATCAAGATCAAAAAGAAGAGACTGTAAATCAAATACTGGTATTTGAGCAGCTTCCGGCATCATACACTAATGTTAATTTTAAAAATACAATTTCAGAAAATCTATATTTTAATTTTCTTAATTATTCATACATATACAATGGCGGAGGAGTTGCTGTAGGTGATATAAACAATGATGGGCTCGAAGATTTATATTTTGGCTCTAATCAAGAGAGTAATAAACTTTATTTAAACAACGGTAATTTTATTTTTCAGGATATCACCCAAAAAGCTAGGGTAACAGATAATACTGGTTGGACCACAGGAATTTCTATGGTTGATATTAATAATGATGGTTGGCTGGACATATACATATGTAAATCAGGATCTCTTAATAATGATCAAGAAAGAAAAAACAAACTCTATATCAATCAAAAAAACAATACATTTCTAGAACAAGCCAATCAATATGGTCTTGATAGCAATGCCTTTTCTACTCAGGCCTACTATTTCGATTTTGATAAGGATGGTGATCTGGATATCTATTTGGTAAATCATCGAGATGATTTCAATAATAATGTAACTATTGACCCAAGAATACAGTATGATTTTGATCCCGAGAGTACAGATCAACTTTTCGAAAATATAGGAGGGAAATTTAAGGACATTACCATAATTTCAGGAATACAAAATAAAGCCTGGGGATTAAGTGCTTCAATAGGAGATTTTAATGATGATGGTTGGCCCGATGTTTATGTCGCTAATGATTTTTTGGAACCAGATTTTCTCTACATAAATAATGGGGACGGTACTTTTACAAATAAAATTTTGGAGATTTTTGATCATATCTCGGCAAATAGTATGGGCTCTGATTATGCAGATATAAACAATGATTTAAAACCAGATCTTATTGTTCTAGACATGTTATCTGAAGATCATAAAAGAAGTAAAGAAAATATGGCAACCATGAGTACAGAAAACTTTAATCATCTTGTTTCTGCTGGCTATCATTATCAATACATGTCCAATATGCTTCAATTAAATCTAGGAAATGGTGTGTATAGCGAAATAGGTCAAATGGCAGGGATTGCCAAAACAGATTGGAGTTGGGCACCACTTTTGGCTGATTTTGACAATGATGGTTTCAATGATCTTTTTGTCACCAATGGTATAGAACACGACCTATCAAATCAGGATTTCAGAAATCAGATGCAAACTAATATCAGAAATCGAAAAAAAGTGACTCTAAAAGAAGCCATAAATATGATGCCTTCTACTAAATTGAATAACAAAATGTTTGCTAATAAAGGTGATCTTACCTTTCAAACTGTAACAGAAAAATGGGGATTAAATCAAAAAATAAATTCGAACGGAGCGGCCTATGCCGACCTGGATAATGATGGAGACTTGGATTTAATATTGAACAACCAATCAGAAGTAGCAAGCATATACAAAAACAACCAACCTAACAATTTTATCGAGCTTTCTTTTAATGGAAAAAACAATAATTCATATGGTATTGGAACAAGCGTGAGTATTTATACTAAGAATAGACAACAGTTTAAAACATTATACACTAGTAGAGGGTTTCAGTCATCTGTCACAAATAAATTACATTTTGGGCTAGGAAAAACAACAACTATAGATAGTATACTCATAAAATGGCCAGAAGGAGTTTATAGTAAATTAAGTAGCGTTAATAGTAATCAAGTGCTCGCAATAAATCATCCTAACAAAGAAGAGGAACTAAATATAACCAGCAATAAAAACCCTCAATATTTTACAGCGCTTAGTGACTCAATATTTGGTATTGATTATAAAAATAATGAGAACGTATTTGACGATTATGCTCTACAATTGCTTTTACCACAAAAACAAAGTGAAAAAGGCGCTGCATTGGCGGTAGCTGATATAGATAATGATGGAGACGACGACTTTTTTGTAGGTAATGCGAAAGGAGCTGCTGCGGTACTTTATATTCAGGATAAAAATGGCACATTTAAAATCTCAAGTGTAAAAACATTCAAAAAAGATCTTGATTTTGAGGATAATAAAGCACTCTTTTTTGACATGGACTCTGATGGGGATCAGGATCTATATGTGTGCTCTGGAAGTTATGAAGACAATGAAAATAGTTTATGGCTTCAGGATCGGATTTATGAAAATGATGGGAAAGGAAATTTTACAAAAACGCAAGCCCTTCCAGAAATGTTATCAACCTCAAATGCAGTTGCATCTATCGACTTTGATAATGACGGTGATCTTGACCTTTTTGTTGGCGGTGGTGTAATTCCCGGCAAATACCCTTTATCATCATCTTCCTATTTACTAAAAAATGAAAACGGTAAGTTTATTGATGTTACCAACAAAATAGGAGAAAATCTTGATCAATTACGAATGGTAAATGATGCTATTTTTTCTGATTATGATCAAGATGGGGATAATGATCTTATGGTCATTGGTGAATGGATGTCTATACATATTTACAACAATATTGAAGGGGTCTTCATCAAATCAAAAAATACTACACTAGACAATTATCCAGGATGGTATTTCAAGATTAATGCATCAGACATTGATCAAGATGGAGATATGGATTATCTTATCGGAAATTTAGGAGAAAATAATAAATTTCACCCTAATCAAAACCAACCCTTACATATTTACGCCAAAGATTTTGATGATAATGGCAGTTTTGATATCATCCTGAGTAAGGTATCAAAGGATAATGGAGTACTATTACCTGTGAGGGGTAAGGAGTGTTCTTCTGAACAAATACCTGGGCTTAATCAAAAATTCAAAACATATAAAGAATTTGCTTCGGCATCTTTGATAGACATGTACGGCAAGCAAAATCTATCTGATGCAACCCATTACACTGTAAATAACCTAAGTAGTTTAGTAATGACAAATAATGGGAATGGTAATTTCGATATTCAACCATTACCTAAAATAGCTCAATTTGGACCTACAACAGATTTTGTTGTTGCTGATTTTGACAACGATGGACATAAGGATGTTTTTGGTATTGGTTCGATATATGAAGCCGAAGTGGAAACTATACGCTATGACGCTTCAAAAGGATACTTTTTTTCCGGAAAAGGATTCAAAGAAAAATTTGAATCTCTTCCTATTATTCCAACTGCTTTACATGGATTGAATGTAAAAGCGATAGAGCCTATTAAAATTAATGGGAAAGAGTATATGATTGTTCTTAGTAAAAACAGTGGCTTGAAGTTTATACGATGGGGCTTCAATAAAGAAAACCCCAATAATAACTAAAGTTATATCAGGGTTTTCGACTATCAAAATCTAATGTATATAAGAGAACTTTTTAACTATATTAATTACAAGTCCCAATAGTTTTCCACCAATGTTCACCACTTCCAGGAGTTACCCATATTGGTCCAACTTGTGCTTCATACAATACGCCTTGATACACAGCACGGTCTCCTTGGTTATATACTTTTGGATATGGCTCCCAAGTTGCAACTCCGCTGCAGGAACCACCACTACCTCCACCACCAGAAGACTGAACTGTTATAGCGATAGAAGAAGATGTAGTCGTATCTCCCGAATTATCAGTAGCCACTGCCGTTATAGAATAATTTCCTACTGCAGCATTAGACCAGCTATAATTATAAGGACTGGTAGCATCTTCGCCTAATTTAGTATTTCCCTGAAAGAATTCTACTTTAGTTATATTTCCATCACTATCAGAAGCAGTTGCAGATATGTTTATTGCTTGACTTTCTGTTACTGTTGTGTTATTTGAAGGAGCTGTAATATTTACTGTTGGTGCTTGGTTATTACCCGTACCTCCACCATCGCAATTCTGTATAAACTCCCAAGGGTTTGGATCTGTATTTGCCGATGGAACATCCCCTTTTGTCCACCATTTTGCTCTATATAATTTATTTTGATACACCGCTTCTTGTCCAGCTGTATATGTATTAGCGACTGTCCATTGAGCAGACTCACAACCGGTACCATTACCGCCTCCGCCACCATCTCCTCCGCCAGAATACGGTGATTCAGGGTAATTTTCTGCATTTGCAATTGCTTGAGATTGAGGAACCCCATTAAGTATCTGACTGGCAACATGAAGGTATCCATATGCAGAAGATGAGCTATCTCCTAATAATAATTGCCAAATCATTATCCCATCATTATTCGTATTGGTGGCTGCAATATGTCCTGAAAGGTCTGCCATTGTTTGATATGTATATGTATAATAAGGACCCCAAGGTTCATTTGGATAATGAGTACCAGCTGCAATTGAAAATCCATACTGATCTGCATAATGCTTATATGCATCATACATTATTTTTCTATTACTTGCTGCACCGGTATTATATCCTTGATACGCTATTAAATCAATTTTATTTCCAACCGCTTCCATAACCGGTATCATGTGACCAGTAGTAGCAAACCCATATAAACTAATCGCCTGATTAGGGGATGTGGCATTATATAGATTGGCATCAGACTCCCCTGTAACCACATTTCGTTGGCTATAGGCAAAAGGAGAAGAAGGATCATCGTTGTTTAATCCACCTAGAGCACCAACACCTGCAGGTGCACAAGCAAGTAAATACTGACCTTTGGGCATAATTGCCCTAGAGTTATTAAAAAAATCTATGAATCGTTGTACATTTATTGGGTCTCCAATAGTAGCAAAGCTTCCATTAGGCTCAAAATCCCAATCTATTCCTTCGAACCCCATATCATCTACCAAATCTTTTATTTGTTGATAGTTTATATCATACGCTGCATTGGTACCCCAATAGGTTTCCCCACCAACAGACAAGATCACCTTTGTTCCTTTTGATTTTAAAGCAGCAACCGACTCTTTTAGTGTTGCTCCCCCATATGGTGTTTGAATTCCTGTATTTGTAATGTCTAATGAACCTTTTTGATATCGTAAATTTGGCTTTGCAAATGCCAAAAAAACATGTGTTACGTGCTTAGGAATATCTCTTAATTTAGACCCTTGCCCGGTTGTAGTCCAGCTTTCTGACCACGAAGGAAAATATCCTAAAACAATGGGTTCTGTAAGAACAGATTTGTTAGCATCTAATGATTCTGCTGGATTCGTTGTTTCTAATGTTTCTTCTAAGAAGTTTTCATTAGTACACGAAAACAAACAAGACAGAAATAGTATGACGACTGTAAGTTTATTAAGTAGTTTCATAATAAGAATTAATTAATGGTTTGTGTTTAGGTAATCTATTTTATAAGATATTTTACAATAGAGACAACGGTAATCTCAAAAAATAATTTTTTGTCACCTCGAGCGGAGTCGGGAGTGATAACTAACCCTAATTATCAGTAAATTTTGACTCCGCACAATATGACAATTTGCTATTAAAATAGCATTATAAAAAACTCTCATGTAAGTATGAGTAAAAAGCAAATAACTATCAGAAATTCCCTCCTGCTACATCCCACCAAAGTCTTGTTCCCGGTGTATCCGCTCCACCTAATTTAGTTACAGCATCAGCTACTCCATCTGGATTAGTTTGTAGTTCACTATCTACAAATGGGATTCTTCGAATTTGAATATCCGTATCAATAGCACCTCCACTTTGATTGCTTACTACAGGAAATATCTTTGGATATCCCGTACGCCTATACTCACTCCAGGCTTCCTGACCTTCAGGGAACATAGCAATCCATTTTTGAGTTATGATACGTTCTAATTTTTCTTCATTAGAAGCTCCTTCATCCCATGCGATTGTAATATCGCTCAAAGCTGCAATATTATTTGCAGGATTTACAGGATCCAAGTAATCTTTGGGTGTTAGTGTTGTATTAGAAAAATAATCGGTTGATCCACTCAAACTATATTGTTGAAAAGAAGTACTGATACCTTGTTCATAATTGGATTGAGCCGTACCTGTTCCTGACCAGCCACGTAGCGCAGCTTCTGCTTTTAAGAAAAATACTTCTGCAGCTGTCATAAGTTGTACACTAGGGGTTAAAACTTCATCTGCCAATAGTGAAAAAGTAATATAATCAGCTTTTTGTGCAAGCTCGTCATCATAACCCGGTAATAACGGGAGTCCGTTTCTGATTCCTTTAAATTCTCCTTCATTAACCTCTGAAGCATTGAAATAACTATCTATTCTAGGATCTTCATATCCAACCAAAATAGACTCCATAGAAGCATTCATACGTATGTCTCCCCAAGAATTATTTATAGTTTTTATAGGGTGATCCAGTGTCCCATTCACAAAAAAACTATCTGCATTAGTTTCAATAACTCCGTTGGAATGACTTAGTGATTTCTCTCCTTCAGTTTTTGCCTTTGCCGGGTCCACTTTCGAAATTCTTATTGCCAAACGTAGTCTTAGAGAATTAGCATATTTTATCCAGTTTTCATAATTACCTCCATACGACAAATCAAATGCAGTAAATCTTGGACTATCTATATTATCAGACAATATCTGAATAGCTTCTTCTAAGTCATTAAAAAACGCAGTGTATACTTCCTCTTGAGAATCATATTCACTCGTAGTAGCAGATTCCCCAAATTTAGTATATACTATTGGTCCAAAAACATCAGAAACTCTATGCATCGCAGTAACTTTAAGTATTTGTGATACAGCAAACAATTCTGGAAATTCATCCTTTGTTTCATTCTCTATTGTTCTTGCATTATTCATTACATTAGAATAAGGAACACTCCAAATAAAGTTATTCCAACCACTTACCAAATTATAAGTAGTATTGTTCGCTCCCGCAACAAAGGGTCTTGGGTTTGTCATGTATCCCGAAAACACGTCAGCGTTTAAGTTTTGTTGTAATTGATATGACCATGGTGGCGTATACTGATAAATATTTTCGAACATGGGTTTATATAGAGAACCTACATTCTGAAAATCTACTTCTAACTGTTCTTGAGTTATATTTCTTGGATTTCCATCAATACCCTCCAAGTCATCAGTACAGGATGATAATACCATCGAAAAGACAACTATGCCTGATAAAAATATATTACTTATGTTTTTCATAGTACCTTTTTTAAAAAGTTAAATTAATATTCAATCCCCAGCTTCTTGTAGAGGGAAGCCCTAAAATGTCTACTCCTTGTAGCGCATTTCCTGTACTCAAGGTAACATTAGGATCGTGCGGAGCATCTTTATAGAAAAAGAGCAAGTTATTACCTATAAGAGAAGCTTTTATATTCCTAAAAAAGGAAGAATCTGATAGCCCAAAGTTATATCCTATAGCCAGTTCAGCCAAGCGTACATTTGTAGCACTGTATACATACTCGCCTGTAAATCCATTTCTACCACCAGCAAGACCATAATATTCCTGAGCTGTAAGAGTAGAAACGTCGCCTGCCAGATTAGCGACTTCTATTGTACCATTCGTAGTTTCTCTTTGTGTATTATTACTTAGTCCTTCAACAATAGCCTCTGTCATACTTATAGTCTCTCCACCAAATTTTCCATCAATTAAAAAATCAAGGCTTATTTGTTTATAGGTAATAGAATTATTCCAACCTAAAGTAAAATCTGGATTTGCATTACCCACTTTTTCAAGACCAGCAATGGTATTATCAGGGTTTTCATCATTTATTACTATAGCGCCGCCTTCAACAACAGGTCTTCCACTTGCATCACGTTTTACTACCTGTGCATAAATATCTCCGTAAGAACCTCCTTCTACAAGATAAGATGCAAAGGTATTTACACCTGGAGGCGAAACTACTTGATTATCAATTTGTACATCATCAGATGGGTTACTAATTTCTTTAACCTCGTTATCATTGCTAGCAAAATTTATATTTGATGTCCATTTGAAGTTTTCTGTTTGTATAGGTACTATAAAAACAGAGCCTTCAAAACCTTGATTAATAATATCCCCAGAATTAACACCTACTGTTACAGATCCTGTACCTGTAGAAACAGGTACCTGAAAATATTGATCTATTGTACTTGTATGATAATAACCTATATCAAAACCAAATCTATTATCAAAAAATCGCCATTCTGTACCAAATTCATATGAAGTCTGTTGTTCTGGACGCACCTCCCCAAGAGGACGTACCGGATCAAGCGGGTTTAAACCTCCGCCAAACAAAATTTGTCTCTCTGGGAATACTGTATTGGCAGGAACGTCATTCCCTACTTCTGCGTAAGATCCTCGGATTTTTGCAAATGAAATCTTATCACCCATATCAAAGATCTCGCTTAAAACACCGGTAAGCCCCACAGATGGATAGAAGTATGAATTGTTACCAGATGGTAATGAAGATGACCAATCATTACGAGCTGTCAAATCAACAAACAATTGGTCATTAAACCCAATGGTTGTGCTGGCAAATACAGAATTTACTTTTTTCTCTAATGACGTTTGAGAAAAAGATACTCCCGGATTTGCATTAAAATTCTGAATAGAAAAAACATTTGCAAATTGTAATCCTCCATTTGTACCAGAATCTGCATTCAAAATTTCTATAGAATTTCTTGTTGTGCTTGCTCCAATATTTGCAGATACTGTAATGTTATTAAACTGTTTATTTATGGTTGCAATTACATCTCCATAAATTTGTCTTATATCTTGTTCATTAAAAATGTATCTTCCGTTTATTGGAGCTAAGGTCGCTTCTGTAGTTGCAAATACTTCTTTGTCATATCCCAAAAAAGTCTGATCATAAGTACCCCTGGTTTGCAATGACAACCAATCACTAATCTTAAATTTTAGATTCATAGAAGCCAATAATTTTCTATTGGTATCTTCACTTGCATTTCTATTGAGTATCCAATATGGATTTTGCTCAATATCTGATGTAGCTCTAAACCATCTTTGACTTTGAATATTCCTATCTGAATCTAGTTCTTCAAAGTTTTCATAATCAGAAAGTCGTTCTCCCGGCGAATCAAAATTATATGCTCCCACTAATGGGTTAAAATATAAACCAGATACCGGACGGTTGTCAATGGTTTGCGTTGTAGCTAAAACACTAGCATTAGCGGTCAACACCCCATCAAAAAATTTGGCCGTTTCTCTAATATTAATTGTATGCTGCTTTAGATCATTAGTCGGTAATACCCCAGATGCAAAAGTATTAGAATATGAAAAATACGTTTGTGCGTTTTCTGTACCTCCAGAAGCTGAAACAGAAGTGATAGAAGTAACCCCTGAGTTAAAAAAATCTTCAATATTATTTTCTGCTTCGTCATTTAAATCTATGTAATACGCTGCACTTTCCGCAAACACATTAGAAGAAAAATTTACTTTAAAACTTCCTGCTCTCCCCTTTTTTGTTGTAATTAGTATTACACCATTTAAACCAGCACTACCGTATAATGCAGATGCAGAGGCACCTTTTAACACCGTCAATGATTCGATGTCATCAGGATTAATGAGTGCCAAAACATCTCCCCCATCTTTATTTCCTCCATTAAGATCTCCAAATGTATCTATAGGTTGTCCTCCTGTTGGATTGGATAATGGAATTCCGTCAACCACATATAATGGTTGATTGTTTCCTAAAGAAGAATTACCACGTAATGTAACTTTTACTGACCCTCCTGCTCCAGAAGAACTACGATTAATAACTACTCCAGATATTTTACCTGAAAGGCTATTTACCGGGTTCGTTTGCCTTACTTTACTAAGCTCAGCGGCATTAATATCCTGAGCGGCATACGTAAGCGATTTTCTGCTTTTCTGAATACCTAAAGCAGTAACCACTACATCATCAAGCTGTTCTAAGTTTTCTTCCATTGAAACATCTATCATATTAGATGCTCCCACTGTCATAGAAATTGGTATTAAACCTACATAACTGAAATCTAAAACATCGCTCGAAGATGCTTCAATTGTATATCGGCCATCAAAATCTGTTTGTACTCCTCTTGTTGTTCCCTTTACAACAACATTCACTCCCGGAATTGGCGTAGCATTTGCACCTTTAGAAGTTACTGTCCCCGAAATTGTTTTTTCTTGTGCTTTTACCTGCTGAATGATTAACAATGATAAAAAAGTAGAAAAAATCAAAATAGTTTTTTTCATGAAATTAAGATTGAATTTGTTCGTTTATTCTTTTCTAAAGGTATATCTGAATAAAATTAAAATGGAAATTAAATATCCAAACAACACAAAAGAAACAATAAACAGCACAATTTCGGATACAAGTGTTTTGGAAATTAACTCATTTTAAAATAATCCTTCAACTATTTTGCTTTTAAACAAAAAAACACATAATTTTTTCACGTTTTTTAACAGTTTTTTACAAAATAATGCCACAAAAAGGAAATGCTCAATTGGATATCTAAAACATACAACAATCAAATTTCTTTAAAATATCATCTCTTATTTTGGGTTGGTTATTTTATGATAAATTTTATCCGTTGGGGGAGTTATTTTGACGATTACACATATTCCTTAAAATCAAACTTGGTTGAGTTTCCAATTCATATTCTACTTACTTATTTCAATATTTTCTACCTAATTCCAAAATTTATTCTGAAGAAAAAGTTTTTGCTATACTTTGTATACCTTATGCTTGCTTTAGCTACAGTTTATGTAGTTAGAACCGGGCTAAATTATTTTCTAGTAACAGAAAATATATGGCCAGAAGCCGAAGGAAGCCAACGTGCTTTCAGTTTTAATCACATTTTAGCTGTAATTATAGGAGAGCTTTATGTGGTAGCATTGGTTACTGCTATCAAACTCACCGCAGATTGGATTACCGAACGCACCAAAAATGAGTCACTAAAACAGCTTCAGCTACAAACAGAATTAAGGTACTTGAAATCTCAAATTCAACCTCATTTCTTTTTTAACACCTTAAATAATTTGTACTCTTTAATCATTGAAAAATCTGAAAAGGCTTCTGATGTCGTTCTCAAACTATCAGAAATCATGCAATATGTACTATATGATGTTAAAGAACCTAAGATAGAATTACTTAATGAGATAAATTACATTCATAGTTATCTAGAATTAGAAGAATTGCGACATGGAAACAAAGTCTCCTCAAAAATAGAAATTAAAGGAGATATCGATAACATCAATATACCACCATTGTTACTTTTACCGTTCATTGAAAACTGTTTTAAGCACGGAACTAAAAACAATGGCCTTATTAATTTGAACATTTATTTTGAAAACTCGAAGGATGAACAGCTTATCTTTAAAGCAAAGAATAATTTCAACCTTCATAATAAGATTGTAGAAAAACATGGAATAGGAATAGAAAACATAAGACGGCGATTGGAGCTTTTATATAAAAATAAGTATTTGCTAGAAACTAAAATCATAGGTGATACTTTTAATGTATTACTAAAAATCCCAATTTTATGAGCATAAAGTGTATAATCATAGACGATGAGCCATTAGCCATAAAGGTAATAGAATCGCATTTGGCCGAGTTCAAAAATATTGAATTGGTCAATTCTTTTGACAATCCATTAGATGCCATCCCCACCATTGAAAGTGGAGACATTGATGCGGTATTCCTAGATATCAATATGCCAGGAATGAGTGGGTTAGATTTTATTAAAAATAGTAGACATGATTATCATATAATTATTACAACAGCATACAGAGAATATGCAGTAGAGAGTTTTGAATTAGATGTTTTGGATTATTTGGTTAAACCAATCCCTTTTAACAGATTCTTAAAAACTATAAACAAATTAAACCAAACAATAAACCAGAGTCATTCTAAAACTGGTGATTATTTAGGAAATAAGGAGCCTTTTATTTTCCTAAAGGTCGATAAAAAGCTAGTCAAAATTTTGCTTAAAGACATCTTGTTTATTGAAAGTCTCAAAGATTACATTAAAGTGATTACCACACACGGTAATTACCTAGTACACAAATCACTAACAGGAATTACAGACGAACTACCCAAGTCCAATTTCATACGAGTTCATAGATCTTATACCATTGCAATTGACAAAATAAAATCAGTAGA
This sequence comes from uncultured Aquimarina sp., assembly GCA_947500545.1. Taxonomy (GTDB): domain Bacteria; phylum Bacteroidota; class Bacteroidia; order Flavobacteriales; family Flavobacteriaceae; genus Aquimarina. The sequence continues at coordinate 190,372 of CANMSO010000005.1, forward strand.
AGGCAATTTGATTGAAATTGACACCAAAAGAATCCCTATAGGACGTAATTATGTTAAGCATGTAAAAGAAACCATTTTTAATAACAATAAAGATTTACACATTTAAAAAATCATCTTAATGATCACACTTTCCAATTTAGACATCATTCTAATATTTTCATTTTTCACATTAACTCTAGTTATCGGGATTGTAGTTTCGAAAAAATCCGGGAAAAACACTAGTGAATTTTTCTTATCCGGAAGAAACATGCCCTGGTGGCTTTTAGGGTTATCTATGGTTGCAACTACTTTTTCTACTGACACCCCTAATCTGGTAACAGATATTGTTAGAAAAGGCGGTGTTTCTGGTAACTGGGCTTGGTGGGCTTTTTTGATTACGGGCCTACTAACAGTATTTGTCTATGCAAAATTATGGAGAAAATCTAATGTAAATACCGATATAGAATTCTACGACCTTCGCTATGGGGGAAAACCGGCTCATTTCCTAAGAGGTTTTCGTGCGATTTATCTAGGTGTTATTTTTAACGTCCTCGCCATGTCGGGAGTAACACTTGCAGCTATTAAAATAGGCCAAGTAATGCTGGGGCTCTCTGCTTTTGAAACAGTAGGCATAGCATCATTAGTAACTGTAATTTTTAGTGCGGTTGGAGGTTTTAAAGGAGTTGTTTATACAGATTTTATATTGTTTTTCACAGCGCTGGTAGGTGCAGTTGGTGCTGCTTACTATATTGTGAATTTACCTGAAGTTGATGGTGTCGCTAATCTGATTACTCATCCCCAGGTTATAGACAAAATCTCATTATTGCCTGATTTTGATAATACAGAATTACTTGTTGTATTATTGATTATCCCACTAGCTGTACAATGGTGGAGCTCTTGGTATCCGGGTGCAGAACCAGGTGGTGGTGGATATATAGCACAGCGTATGCTCGCTGCTAAAGATGAAAACCACGCTATTGGTGCTACTTTTTTCTTTAACATTATGCATTATGCAATACGCCCATGGCCATGGATTCTTGTTGCTCTTGCTTCATTAGTATTATATCCTATGGATGATCCCAATACCATGGAGGCTGCGAAACAAAACTATGTCGAAATGCAAACATTGGAAGAAACCAGAACTCTTACTGATGAAGAAAAAGATAGAATGGACGCTTATTATTTTGCGTCAGAAGGACTTACTGCCATTCGCGAAGCCTTCCCAGAAGATAAGGTTCAAAAAGACAAAATAGGTCACGATATTGCCTATTCTGCTATGCTAACCAGGTTACCTTCTGGTTTGCTAGGAATAGTACTGGCATCACTTATAGCTGCATTTATGTCAACGATTTCTACACACCTCAACTGGGGATCTTCCTATATCGTAAACGATTTCTATACGCAGCAAGTAAACAAAAATGCCTCTGAAAAAGAACTTGTACGGGTAGGTAGAATTTCTACTGCAATATTAATGGTGTTGAGCGCTTTATTAGCGCTATTACTTACCAATGCAAAACAAATTTTTGATTATATCATCATGTTTGGTGCCGGTACCGGATTAATTTTTATCCTTAGATGGTTTTGGTGGCGAATCAATGCGTGGAGTGAGATTTCGGCAATGTTTGCTTCTGGTATTGTTTCGGTTATCTTTAATTTAGAATCTGTTAATCTTGCCTTGTTTCAAGAAGGAATGTTACCCGGTTGGTCAAAATATCCAATAGTAGTTGGTATTACCACAATTATCTGGGTCGCGGTAACTTATTTAACCAAACCAGAAGATGATAAGGTATTATTCGATTTTTACAAGAAAATACAGCCAGGAGGGCCAGGCTGGAAAACAACACTTCAGGCAGCAGAAAAACAAGGGGTAACCATTAAAACTGATTTTACTCAATGGAGCGTGCCCTCGGGAATCTTAGCAATGCTTGTAGCCTCTGTTCTTATCTACGGGGTACTATTTGCAATGGGGTACTGGATCTATGGCAACTATACCCTTGCCATAATTTTAACAATTGTTGTGATTATTGCAACCTACATTTTAAGTAAGTTGTGGAAGAAAATCAGAACTACCATTTTATAATTTTTTAGGTATTATATGAATAGATCACACTTAACACTACTATTTTTATTGTTTACATTTTTTGTTTTTGCACAAGAACATCAATTTACGCGTCAGGATACACTTCGCGGATCGATTACACCTGAACGTGAATGGTGGGATTTGACATATTACCATCTTGATATTAAAGTTGACCCAGACAACAAAACGATTAAAGGCAAAAATACGATTCAATATAAAGTGCTAAAAAATCATAATGTGATTCAAATTGATCTACAGCCACCTTTGAAAATTGAAAAAGTAATTCAAAATGATGAAGAATTAAAAGTAAAATCTGATGGTAATGCACATTTTATTACACTTTCTGCAGAGCAAAAAGAAAATAGCATTAACACCATAGAAGTCTTCTACAGTGGAAAACCTCGCGAAGCTGTTAGAGCACCTTGGGATGGTGGTATTTCATGGAAAAAAGATAATAATGGTAAGCATTTTGTTGCATCATCATGTCAGGGATTAGGAGCAAGTATTTGGTGGCCCAACAAAGATCATATGTATGATGAAGTCGACAGTCTTTTAATAAGTGTTAATGTGCCAAAAAACCTAATGAATGTGTCCAACGGACGATTACGAAAAGTAGAAGATCACGATAATAATACTAAAACATTTCACTGGTTTGTAAATAATCCAATTAATAATTATGGGGTAAATATAAACATCGGAGATTATGTACATTTTGGAGAGAAGTATGAAGGCGAAAAGGGTACACTTGATATGGATTATTATGTGTTACGAGATAATCTAGAAAAAGCCAAAGAGCAATTCAAAGATGCTCCCAAAATGATTAAAGCCTTTGAGCATTGGTTTGGTCCCTACCCTTTTTATGAAGATAGTTTTAAACTGGTTGAAGTACCCTATTTGGGGATGGAGCATCAAAGCTCTGTGACTTATGGCAATAAATATGTTAATGGTTACTTGGGAAATGATCTTTCAGGTTCTGGATGGGGTTTAAAGTTTGATTTTATCATTATTCACGAAGCCGGCCATGAATGGTTTGCCAATAATATTACTTATAAAGACGCAGCAGACATGTGGGTGCATGAAGGATTTACGGCATATTCTGAAAATTTGTTTCTTGATTATCATTATGGGAAGAAAGCATCGTCAGAATATGTGATAGGGACCAGAAGACATATTCTAAATGACAAACCTGTTGTTGGAGTTTATAATGTTAACAACGAAGGATCTAGTGATATGTATTATAAAGGTGCCAATATGTTACATACACTAAGACAACTTATCGAAGATGATGAAAAATGGCGATCTATTTTAAGAGGACTTAATAAAGAATTCTATCATCAGACGGTTACTTCACAACAAATCGAAGATTATATAAGTGTCGCAACTAAAATAGATCTTACTGAGTTTTTTAATCAATACCTTAGAACAACCAAAATTCCCACTTTAGAATATAACTTAAAAGAGGGGAAATTGAAATACCGATATACTGATATTGTTGAAAAATTTGACATGCCTGTGCGCATTATTATAGGTGATTCTTCAAAATGGATACAACCAAACGCAGATTGGCAAACTATGGATGTGGAAGGAAGTAAATTAAGTATAGATCCTAATTTTTATGTGAATGTGAAATCACTGTAATGAAAATCGAAAAAACGGCTTTCCCGGAAAATTCTATATTATCAAAAAGCAATTGTAATTATGCAGATAGTTATTGCGGAATTATTTCTAAAGAAGATTATACAATTACATCTGCTGATATAGGTAAGGCCTTTTTTTTTTCTTCACCCAAATGGGTTACCACACTTTTAAAATTAAGAAACAAAATGGTTTCATTTTTTGGATTGAAGACGGGTGAAACTTCCAATAAAAAAGACATTCGTATTGATGATACTGATTTGGAGAAAGGAAGACAGATTGGATTATTCAAAATCTTTGATAAAACAGATAATGAACTGATTTTAGGAGAAGACGATAAACATCTCAATTTTAGAGTTTCGTTGCTACTTGATATTCAGTCCAAAACGAAAAAAAATTAATCATTTCGACAACAGTACTATATAACAATTGGTTTGGTAGATTATATTTTTTACTCGTAAAATCATTTCACAAATTAATTGTTCCAAGTATGCTAAGAAACACAATAAAGGTACTAGAAAGTTAAGGGTTTATATAGCAACAAAATGAAAATCTATTTCCCACAATGGCAAGGTTCTGGCACAGGTCAAAGTATTGAAACTGGTGCAGCAACAATATTTACTTACTTAGATGATCCAAGATTTATACATATTCCGCTTTCTGATATTCCTGCAGGAAAAAATGGTCTGCGTAAATATGATATAAACAACTATGATGCTATTACAGAACAGTTAGCTAGTCTTAAAGAGAGCATTGAATCCCATAAACCCAATACTATTCAAACAATTGGAGGAGATTGCGGCTTGGAAATCGTACCTGTATCATACTTAAATCAACAATACCCAAATCTAGGTGTAATCTGGTTTGATGCACATGCAGACATTAACCGCCCTTGCGACTCTCCTAGTTGTAACTTTCATGGTATGCCATTAAGAACATTACTTGGTGAAGGTGAAAAAAAAATGAACCCTCTTTTGTTTTCAACTATTAAAACATCGCAAATTCATTATATAGGGTTACGTGATATAGATAAAGCAGAGAAAGATAGAATCGAAAACGGAAATATTTATGGCCCAATCAAATTGAACATTAGTGATTTGGAACAGACACTTAAATCAAAAAAAATAACTCACCTCTACCTCCATTTTGATTTTGACTGTCTTGAGCCAGAAGATTATAACAAAACCTATTACAAAGTTCCGCATGGGTTGCCAATCAAAGATGCAGAATTATGTATCAATTCATTAAAAAACAATTTTAACATCGTTGGAAGTAGTGTATTAGAATCTATTACAACAGTTTCTTCAGAATTAAAGCCTATAGAAAGTATAATTCGACTATTGATGAAAGATGAGTTATAACTAATTTGATTTAAGAAAATTATAGGAAAAATATAGGAATCGTTTCCTATATTTCGATATCCGATTCAATTGCAAATAAAATGAGAAAGTGCATTTTTATATCGATTTTGGTTTTCACTTTTTGTGCTTGCCAATCACAAGCCAAAAAAGAAAAAATGACCCAACTGGTCGGTGGTCCTTGTGAAGGATGTGAGGCAATATTTGAATATGGTGATAATGCCCTAAGGGCTGTAGATACTTTGCCCGGTTATAAAGAAAATAAACCCAAACTGGTACTAACCGGTACAGTATTTCAAAAAGATGGTAAGACGCCTGCAAAAGATGTAATTTTATATATCTATCATACCAATCGAAAAGGTATTTATGAGACTACAGGAAATGAAAAGAACTGGGCAAGAAGACATGGTATTTTTCGGGGTTGGATAAAAACCAATACTGATGGCAAATATGGTTTTTACACCTTCAGACCGGCTTCTTATCCCGATACAAGAATTCAACAACATATCCATATTACCGTAAAAGAACCTGATAGGAATGAATATTATATTGATGACTACGTTTTTGATGATGATCCATTCCTTACTTCTTCCCAAAGAAAGAGGTTAAAAAACAGAGGAGGTTCAGGACTTGTTAAACCAAAATTAGAAAAACATAGATATTTGATCAATAGGGATATTATTCTTGGATTAAATATTCCAAACTATGATTAATACATAATATTAAAAAATATAAATAAGTGAAGGTAAAAGTTGGTGTAGTTCAGGATAGCCCAATATTTTTTGACAAAGACGAAACCATCAAAAAGGTAGAAAATCTTACTCAAAAATACGCTAAAGAAGGTTGTGAACTTCTTGTATTCCCAGAGTCATTCATACCAGGATACCCTAGAGGGTTTTCTTTTGGTGCCAAAGTGGGGAGTAGAACTAATGAGGGAAGAAAATTATACTCAGAATATTATAAAAATAGTATTGATTTAGATAGTGAGGATTTGAAAAAACTTGAAAAACTGTCGAAATCTCAAAATATCTATCTAGTCATTGGCATAACCGAAAAACAAGATCCTAATGGAAGTTTATATTGTTCAACGGTATACATTTCGCCTAAAGACGGTTTATTAGGAGTACATAGAAAGATAAAACCAACCGGAACCGAAAGAATTATTTGGAGTGAAGCAGGTGGTGAATCTTTGGTAACTTTTAAAACTAAAATAGGAAAGCTTGGCGGACTCATCTGTTGGGAAAATTATATGCCTTTGGCAAGAATGGCCATGTATCAAAAAGGTGTCGAGATTTATATTGCACCAACCGCAGATTCAAGAGAAGAGTGGACCGCTACTATGAAACATATCGCTCTAGAGGGCAGATGTTTTGTTTTGGGGTGCAATCAATATTATACAAAATCGATGTATCCCAAAAAATATCAATCCTTGGTTGAGGGTGACCCAGAAAATATTTGCCCAGGCGGCAGTATTATTGTCTCACCCTTAGGAAAAGTAATTGCGGGACCTCTTTTTAATACATCCGGAGTTTTAGTCGCAGAATTAGATTTGGAAGAAATTAATCATAGTAAGTTAGATTTTGATGTTGTAGGGCACTATGCCAGGAATGATATATTTAAATTTGAAGTAAGAGACCAACCCAATATTAGAGAAGAACAAAAAGTAGACAAACAATAATAGAATATATATAAAGGAAAGATCATGAAACTACTTCAGTTATTCATTTTGGTTTTTTTGTTTAGTAGTTGTAAACAAAAAACTAATGTTAGAAATTCTACAATAGAAAAGCCAAAAAAAGAAACCCAACATGATAAGGTGCAAATAACTCCTATAGCCAGAGAGTTAGTTGAGTTTGTAGGAGTAACTAATACAAGCGAAACTGACATTGAGAAGTTGTTTCTGGTTAAAGAAATCGATAAAGCAGGAAATATTACAACTATTGATTTTGAAAAGGGAATTGCTTCATACAAGAGAGCCATAAACTCTATGCAAACTGAAACACCCCTTATATTTGAGATAGTGGAATCGGACAAAGTCATCCTTACGACTGTAGGTAAAGGCTATATGGGTGCTATTTGGGCAAAAATCCTTGTAGATAAATCTTCTAAAAAAATACTTAAAGTACAATTTGATCATAAAGGTGAATCCGAAGGATATGGTGCCGAGTTCACAAATGCCTCATTTGAAAATCAATTTACAAATGCCAAAATATCTTTTATATCTACTACTTTTAGTTTAAAACAAGATGAAAAATTAATATTGGAAGGAAATCAGGAAATTGATGGAATATCTGGTGCTACAATAACCAGTAAAGCTTCAATAATTATGATAAATCAAGGGTTGCAAAAATATCAAGAATACTTTCGATAAAAAAATAATATTTAAAACGCCTGATATCAACAAAATACTATTCCATATTCCCTCTTTTTATATCTTAATATCATGAAAAAACTAACTCTTATTGTTTTTCTATACACATTTGGAACAATTTCGTCTCAACAAGTAGCAGATGAAAGTTATGCGCCTATTATTTCAAGTCCAGAATATGAATCTGGTAAAGGTTCAATAGTATTTATCGATGAAGGTCACCATAATTTTCACACTAAAAATGGCCGATACAAAGGGTTCTCAAATATTTTAGAGAGTGATGGATATATTGTAAAAGAATACACAGGTGCTTTTGAAAAGAAGAAATTAGAAACCGGTAAAATTCTGGTGATATCCAATGCCCAAAACGAGATTAATGTACAAAATTGGTATCTCCCCAACCCTTCTGCGTTTACCAAATCAGAAATAAAAAATATAAAACAATGGGTTTATGAAGGAGGGAGTTTATTTCTTATTGCTGATCATATGCCAATGGCAGGAGCAGCGCAAGATTTGGCCGCGGCTTTCAAATTTGAATTTACCAACGGGTTTGCAATGGATACCCTTACAAGAGGACCTGCCTATTTCAGTATAAAAGAAGGCACGCTTATAGAGAATGATATCACCAAAGGAAGAAATACTACCGAAAATATAACGCAAATTGCAACATTTACTGGCCAGGCATTCAAAATACCATCCGATGCAAAACCAATCTTAGTATTCAATGAACGATATGTAAACAGATTACCAGATACTGCATGGGTTTTTGAGAAGAAAACCCCAATGTATAATGCTAAAGGATGGTCACAAGGAGCGTATAAAAAATATGGCGAGGGTAGAATCGTAGCATTTGGTGAAGCCGCTATGTTCACAACGCAATTAGCAGGACCCAATAAAATAAAAGTAGGAATGAATAGAGATGACGCTAAGGAAAACTATCAGTTACTTCTAAATATCATTCATTGGTTAGATCAAAAATTCGATTAATTTACCATCTCTATAAAAATTTGAAAATAAAAGGAAGATAAAAGGAAAATGATTAGTATTCTCCCAAATTTAGAAACAAAAAGATTGTTGCTTAGACAACTAGAAAATGGAGATAGTAAGGCGATTCAGTTCTTAAGATCTGATAAAACTGTAAATAAATTTGTAAAAAGACCTAGAACAAATACCATTAATGAGGCCACTGCATTTATTAACAAAATCAATACTGGAATCCTGGAAAATGATTGGCTGTTTTGGAGCATTACCATAAAAGAAGATCCAGAATTGATTGGCACTATTTGTCTTTGGAATTTTTCAGAAGATAGAAAAACTGCCGAAATAGGTTATGACTTAAATCCGAAATATCATAGACAAGGAGTAATGAATGAGGCATTATCGACTGTCCTTAATTATGGGTTCCAAACCCTAAATTTAACTATCATTGAGGCTTTCACCCACAGAAACAATGAGTCATCAAAAAAGTTACTAATCAAAAACAGTTTTATTCATATACCTGATAGAAAAGATAAAAATAATCTTGATAACATTATTTATGCTATTCATAGAAATCAGCATAAACTCTAAAACTTTATAATAGAATAGTAAAAAGATAAATCATGAAAAAACATTGGTGTTTCAAACTTTCTATTTTTTTTGTTCTTATGATTGGTAATGTACAGCTTGTTACTTCTCAGGAGAAAGAAGAAAAAATATTGCTGAAGAGTATTGAAGACTTCAATCTAGCTTTTAAAAAAAGTGACATAGAAAAACTCGAATCAATGATTACAGATCGCTATGTCCATACAAATGGTAACTCTAAATCAATTGACAAAAATACATGGATTACCTACCTCTATAAGAGAAAAAAAGACATTGAAAGTAAAAATTTAATAGTCAATAGTTATGAGATGAAAGAAACAGAAATACAATTACATAATAATACTGCCATTGTAACTGGAAAAATTGTTGTCTCAAACACCAAAAATGGTGAACTTATAGAAAATCAATATAGAGTTACAAATATTTGGATCTATAAAAACAATCAATGGAAAAGAGCTGCTTTTCATGATGGGAAAATAAAATAGCGAACTAATTAAGGGAAATTAAATAAACCGTTCATCCAAAAATAATAACAATTCGGTAACTACAAACTTGTACATCTTAGTAAAAATTTGATCTTTGAATCATAATTAGAAAACTAATCGATGGAACAGACAATTAAAATCTTTATTTACATTCATGCATTTTTCGGCGGGCTGGGGTTAATAACAGGGGCTATAAGTATTATCTCAAAAAAAGGTAGTCTAATACACAAAAGGACAGGTAAGTTATTCTCTATAGGTATGCTTGCAAGTTCATTAATATCTTTACCGATTGCATGGATGCCCAATCACAAGAATTTATTTCTTTTCCTAATAGGTTTGTTTACAATATACATGGTTCTGGCAGGAAACAGAGCACTATCCTTTAAATCAAAACATAAAAAACAAGCAGATTGGACAGACAAGATAATTTCTGGAAGTATGTTGTTCTTCTCAATACTTATGACGGCTCTAGGAACTTACGGAGTTTTGAATAATGTAGAAAATAGTATTTTATTCCTGTTTTTTGGAGGATTTGGTTTATTCATGACCATAAAAGATTTTAGATTTTTCAAAAACTTTACTAAGACTAAGAATTCATGGCTTACAATTCATATTGGTAAAATGATTGGGGCTTTTATAGCATCTATTACTGCGTTTATAGTAGCTGGTTTGGGAATAGGAAGTTTAATCGCTTGGTTAGCTCCAACCATTTTTGGTACGATTTATATTATATATTGGAACAGAAAATTGAGGGTTAAACCTGCGATAGGTAAAATATAAAATCGCTTAAATATTGTTCCCTAAATATTTTAATAAAGCTATCTTTATTCGACAATAAGATAAATTGAATAAAAATAGATGTATGGAACTAGTTTCTGAAATAAAATTATCAGGAAAGAAATCTCTTCAATTATTTAAAGGAGACTTAACAGATATACCAGATACTCATAAAGTTGATTTTCTTATCCTTTCAGCCTTTCAGGATAATTACTCCCCTACTACCACTTCTTTGATAGGAGCATTATTTCGCAAAGGTTTATCTGTTGGTAAGTTATCTCGAGACAAAGATCTTGACCTTAGAGCATATTCTCATTGTTGGATTTCGAAAGAAGTTAAATATCCTAATGTAAAAAGAATTTTATGTTTTGAACCTGAACCTATTTCTAATCCTTATTCTCAAATTGCCGAGATATTTCAAAGTCTTACTTTGGTCTCAAAAAGTCATTCGATAAAATCTATCGCAATGCCTTTATTGATGACTGGAAATCAAAATTATTCGACAGAACTTGTTATAAAGGAATTGGTAAACACAAGCCTCCTATGGTTAGATAAAGAACCTTTTGAAACCATCAAAATTGTAGAAATAGACGATTCAAAAATAGAACTACTAAAATCTCTATTTAAAGAAAAAGCGCTTCATTTTGAAAAAAATGATTCAGAAACCTATGATTTTTTTGTTAGTTATAGTAGAAAAAATGCTGAAGAAGTAGAAATTATTGAAAAAGAACTGGGAAATAAATTTAATCTGTTTATAGATACCCAAGAAATTGATGTAGGTACCAATTGGTTGGATAAAATAAACCAATCCATGGCAAATTCTAAAAGATTTATAGTTTGTTTATCAGATACGTATATCCAATCCAATGTATGCAAATATGAGTATTCTTTCTGCAACTTAAAATACATTACAGAAGGTAGTGGCTTTGTTTTACCCTTATATCTATACTCTGCAGATTTACCCTTTGAAATGAGTATTCTTAATTTTTATAATGCCAGAGAGGGTAATAGACAAAAGATAAGTGATTTTTGTGATATGGTACTAGACAAATATAAACTGTGATTGCACTTAAAGATATTTTATTGGCTCCTTAATCTTCTAACAACTATTTAACTATAAGGAAGTTAGTTTTATCTTATTTTTGGTTATCACATAAAAATCAAGGTCATGATTAGGTTAACTTTCTTTTTTTTACTCTTTACTTCTTTTGTTTTTTCACAAAGTATTAAGGGAGTGGTCTTTGATAAAAAAAGCAATGAACCCTTAGAAAATGTAAATATTTATTTCGGAAAAACTAAAGAAGGTACTATAACTAATGAGAAAGGTAAGTTTTATATAAGATATAGGTCAAAAGTTAACAAAAAAGATACTGTATATTTCTCCCACATAGGATATAAAACATTAGGCTTACCATTATTAGAATTAAAAAATAACAAGGAAATTGTTTACCTCATTCAAGATTCAGAAAAATTAAATGAAATAAGGATTACATCAAACAAAAAATTAAAGTCCAAAATTGATTTTACCAAATTGGGGGCATTAAAAAGTCCAATCCACTCTTTTGGTTCTCTCACAATAGGTGATGATATATATATAATAGGTGGTGATTTATCTACCAACACTAAACAATTTCAAAAAGTACTTTTTGACAATCCCGAATTATATTGGCCAGATGCAAATCTAGCCATGGTTTTTAATAGAATGGCAACCCGAAGAGTTTCTTTATGGAAAAATTATAATGGTGAATTATTAATATATAATACAAAATCAAACTCATGGAAAACTCCTCCTGTTGAGTTTAGAAAACGAGCATATCACAACCTCAATTATTACAATAACAAAATTTATGTTTTGGGAGGCAAAAGACTTTCTACAAATAGAAGATACGAATATTTGGAGGATAAAATCGAAGTATTTGATTTGGAGAACAATAATATCGCGATTGATGATACAAACCCACATCAAGCGGTAGACTTTATGTCTTTTTCTTATAACCATCGTATTATTCTTATGGGAGGTTCTACCAAAATTAGATTTAATGGCACTAAAGAATACTCTAAAAAAGTGCATTCATTTAATTTAAAAACAGGATATTGGTATGAACTGAAGGACATGCCAGTTGCCAAAGAAACTAAAGGCGTTCTGATAAATGATAAAATATATCTAATTGGAGGTTATAATAAAAAAGCATTGGCAGGAATAGAGACTTTTGACCTAATTTCCGGAAAATGGAAAAAAGAAGGAAATTTATTTGATCCAGTTGATCAACATTCAATTGCTAGTAATGGTAACATCATATATATATTTAAACACAGTAAATTATATACTTATGACACAGAAATCAAGGAATTAAATGAGTACTCAATTAATTTACCTTTAAAATCATCTAAATTACATTTCATAAATGATAAATTATATATTATTGGCGGTTATATAGATGAGTCATTTTCCAGAGCACCATCATCTGGTATATATAGTATAGACATAAATGAATTCGAGAAAACAAAGATTAACAGGTCTAAAACTTTAATATCATTAGTAGAATAAGCATCATACAAGAAAAAAGTATAAAAACGAACAATCAACAAGGAATATTTAGTAAATTATAGTAGTTTAGTACAGACTTATGTAGTCATACCCCTCCTTTTCTCATCTAATTATTAATTTATTAAGTACACTTTTATGAATCTATTAGTACAATCCAAATCTGACCTACCAGATCAAGATACAGTTATTATTGTCATGATTATTGTTGGTATAGTTTTTTACTTTATTCCATCGATAATAGCTTTAGTTAGAATGAAAAAAAATCTAATAGCTATCATTGCATTAAACTTTTTTTTAGGTTGGAGCCTTATTGGTTGGGTAGTTTCTTTAGTATGGAGTTTATCCAGCGATAGTAAACCACGACCAATTATCGTAAATCAACAAGCACCACAAACAAAAGAAGATAATATTGATAAATTAACGAAGCTGAAAAAACTATTGGATGATGGAGTTATCACTCCTGACGAATTCAATCAACAAAAAGGTGCTATTTTGAAAAACCAGTAATTTTATTGTATACCTATCCTATACCAAGGAAGAATGACATGCAAACAAATACATTCTAAAAACTACTATAATTGCTTGTGAATCATCATGAATATATAATACGAGATGCTATTTCAAGTGAATTTTTGAAAATTGGTAAACTAATGGTTGATGTTTATTCGCAACTAGAAGGATTCCCAAACAAAGATGAGCAACCAAATTATTATAAAACACTTGCCAATATTGGGAATATAACTAAAAATCCAAAAACCCGATTATTAGTTGTGGTTTCATCAAATAAAAAAATTGAAGGTGCCGTTGTGTATTTTGGAGATATGAAGTATTACGGATCTGGTGGGATTGCAACAAGTGAAAAAGATGCCTCTGGTTTTAGATTGCTAGCTGTTGATCCAGAAGCAAGAGGTAAAGGTATTGGCAGACTTTTGATAAACACTTGTTTACAAATTGCAAAAGATGAAAAACAAAATCAAATGATAATTCATTCTACAAAAGCAATGCAAATAGCATGGAAAATGTATGAAAGTATGGGTTTTGCAAGATCCCAAGATTTAGATTTTAAACAAGAAGACCTTCAAGTTTTTGGGTTTAGATTAAAACTATAAAAAATAGTAGTGCACAATATTATTATTAATACTCCTTAATCATATTCTGGTATTTTTATTAAAACACATTAGCAAGATTCGGATTTTATTATTGCAAAATACGCTAGACATTTGTATTGTAAAAATCAACAAATGACATCCATGAAAATTATAAACTCTATAGCAGACGATATTAATGAAATATTTCGCTTGTATGCCATTGCCTCTAACTACCAAAGGTCTAAACAAGAAGTAGTAGTATGGCCAAAATTTGAAAGAAACCTTGTAGAAACGGAAATTTCTGAAAACAGACAATGGAAATTAATAATAGATGGTCAAATTGCTTGTGTTTGGGCTACTACTTTTAGTGATAAACAGATTTGGGAAGAAAAAGACACAGATGCTGCAGTTTATATTCATCGTATAGCCACTAATCCAGATTTTAGAGGCAATAATTTTATTAATATAATAGTAGAATGGGCTAAAGAATTTGCCCAAAAGAATCAAAAAGACTTCATACGATTAGATACTCTTGGTGATAACACTAAGTTGATCAATCATTACACCAATGCGGGTTTTAACTTCTTAGGAATGTTCGACTTGACTAATACCAAAGGATTGCCAGAGCACTACCACAATACTCCCGCCTGTTTGTTTGAAATAAGCCTAAAACCTTAAGCGCAACCACATTGCTTTTACTTTTTTTCCGTAACATTTAAGAAAACTTTCAAACTTAATTGCCAGATATCCTATATTTTAGGAGAGAAAACTAATCCTACTCAATGAATAACACAGTCAAAATTATAATCGTACTAGCATTATATCTGATTTTTTCACCCCAAATCTATACTCAAGAATCAAAACCTATACCCAAAGATTCCCTTGTGCATATGGTAGAGGATTATTACGCTCTAAACGTGAAAGTCTTTCAAGTAAACTCTACCAAGAAAGATATAGATACTATTTTCGATTTATTTACTAATGACTTTACCTATATACACCCAAAATATGGAGGTACTTACTCTAGGCAAAAGTTATACGATGGCTATATTCGTAATCAAGAAAAAGGAAGCTATGATGGCAGTATTGTAGATATTAAAGTGGTCAATATGATCAAAGGGCTAAATGCTGTAGTAGTAGAAAGAAAATATATCAATAAAACCGAAAACGGCACGCAAGATGGTGAATATCAAATGACTCTATTTGAATTTGACAACGGAAAAATTTCTAAAATAATCGAATATTGGTAATAAATTCACGTTTATAATCTAAAATCACATACTCAACACCTAAAAAATAGGGAACTAATGAAACCAAATCACACTATCACATCTTTTATCTTCTCACTTATCATAATACAGGTTACTTTGGGACAAATGTCCAAACCCGGTGAGAAATCTGAACATATCAACACTAAGCCTATAGCTTTTGTAGAACAGCATACCCTAAAATCTAAGATATTAGAACAGAATGTAGCATTTGATGTTTACTTGCCAGAAACGTATAATGAAACCTCTACGTTGCACACATATCCCGTAATTCTTTTGCTTGAAAATGAATTCTTTTATCAAATCACCGGAGTCGTAAAACATTTAAGCTCTGTTAGTAGTATGCCAGAGGCTATTGTTATTGGCTTTCCAAAAGGTTTCGAAAAATTTTATGCCCCAAAAGTATACACAAACAATAGTGAATTTTGGCCAAAAAGCTGGAAACAAATGCCTTTTGATGGTGCTCCAGATGTTTATACAAAATTCTTAAAAGAGGAGTTATTCACTTATCTGGCTTCTCATTACCGAACAGCAAATTATAGAATGGTAATTGGAACCTCCCCAACCTCAACATTTCCGTTACATGCCTTTTGCAAAACACCTGATTTGTTTCAGGCACATATTGCAATTGCCGCTGGAGATATTTTAGGCATGGGATATAAACCAGGAGAAAACTTTATTGAGGCCATTACTAAAAGTATAGAAACCAATCCAAATAGAAAGGCTAATCTATATGTAACTTCTGCCGATTCTGATGCTGATTATGATGAGAAAATTGGTTCAAATTTAAAGGAATTAGAGCAACAAATGTCTAAGTTTAGATCACAAAACTTAAAATTGAAAGCAGAAATTTTCCCGAATGAAAGCCATTATGGTGTTGTACTTTCAGGTTTTATATCTGCTATGGAAGTCTTTTTCCCTAAAAAGAAATGGAATGTAGATTTTAGAGATTTTGAAAAACAACCCGGAAACACTTTGAGTAATATTGACACATATTACCAAAGTTTATCTTCAGAATATGGATATACCGTTTTACCAAGAGCAGATAGATGGAATAGCGGAAGTAGTCTAAGAGCTAGTGCAAATAGACTCTTTAGACAAAAGCGTTTTAACGAATCTATAGAAGTATACAAACGTTTGGTAGCTTATTGCCCAAAATCTGCAGAAGCTCTTAGTAGTCTCGCATCAGCATTAGAAGCCAATAATAATTTCCCAGAAGCTCTCGCTATTCAAGAAAAAGCCTTGAAACTTGCAAAGCAATATGATAGCAATCATGTTAAGTATTATGAAGAACATATGGAAAAAATAGCGTTCAAGATGGCATCTTCAAAGGAGTAGTTAAATAGTCATTGTTTTTTTTGTTTTTATTTCATCCCAGTGTAACAATTTTGAAACTTCTGCATCAAAGGGGAAAATCAAAACATAAAAACAATGAAAACATTTAGAATCACTCTCGTATTTTTAATAATTTTTAATATTGGATTTAGTCAAACTCCAGCCATAATAACTGAAATTGTTGGAAAAGGAGATCCAGTATTATTTCTTCCTGGTTTTACTACTCCAGGATCAATATGGAATGACACCGTAGATCATTTGACTTCAGAAAACCAAGCTCACCTAGTTTCGTATGCGGGGTTTAATGGTAATCAACCAATTGCAATGCCTTGGTACGATACCATTAAAAAAGAATTGGTGGCCTATATCAAGGATAAAAAACTTACTAACGTTAAGATTATAGGACACAGTATGGGCGGTAATCTTGCTGTCGATCTTGCCGCAGAACTACCCGGCACAATTACCCATTTGATTATAGTAGATGCAATCCCTTGTATGCGAGAACTCATGATGCCAGGTGTGCCTGTGAGTAATATTCAATATGATAGCCCTTACAATAAACAAATGCTTGTGATGGAAGAAGCGCAATTTAGACAAACTGCAACAATGATGGGGCAAAATATGACCAACAATAAAGATAAGATTGATACATTGATCAAGTGGATCATGGAAGCTGATCGCGAAACTTACGTTTATGGATATACCGACCTTCTGAAATTAGATTTGAGAACAGTATTGAATAAAGTAACAGCAAAAACCTTAATTTTAGGAGCCTCATTCCCTAGTGTAGAAATTGCAAAATCTAATTATAAAAAGCAATATGCAAATCTATCCAATAAAACTATTCAAATGGCATTAGATAGTAAGCACTTCATAATGTTTGATCAACCAGAGTGGTTCTATAACCAAGTAAATGCCTTTCTAGCAAATGAGTAAGAAGAACCAACAACTTTTTGAAGTTGTATATCGGGAATGTTATCCCATGGTACTACAAATGTGCCTGGGTTTTATGAAAGGAGACCAAGATCTGGCAAATGACCTCTCGCAAGAAGTATTTATCAATATCTGGAATGCTCTTATAAATTTCAAAGGAGAATCTACACATAAAACCTGGGTATACAGAATCACTGTTAACACTTGTCTGCAATACATTCGTAAAGAAAAAAAGAAGAAAAAACTGTCTTTAGAAAAAATCGAACACACATTGGTAGATGAATCACAGGCGTTAAATACAGACCAAAATCAAAGTTTATATCGAGCCATTGGTAAACTAGAGGAGTTAGACAGATTAATCATTATGATGGTACTAGAAGGACAGGATTACGACAATATATCCAATGTCTTGGGTATCAAACCTACTAATGTTAGGGTAAAAATTCACAGAATAAAGAAACGACTTAAAAAAATATTAGACCATGAAGAATGAATTTGAAGAATTACAACGCCAGTGGCAAAAAGATAAAGAAGATATAGAAAGTAAGCCCGAAATAATAGATAATATGTTATCATCCGTAAAGAAGAAAAAAGACGCAACTATACGTTTTCAATTCGGAAATATTATTGTATTGCTTATTACTATGATTGGAATTTCAGCATTTTTCTACTACGTCGCTCCAGTAAAAGAGTTGATTAGCAGAATTGGCGTTGGGCTAATGGTAGGTGGATTATTTATAAGAATAGTCATCGAGCTTATTAGTGTAGTAAAATCTAAAAAAATTGATGTTGGAGATGAAGTCTTACAAGCAACACAAAATGCTCTTAATTTCTATACATTCAGAAAAAAAATTCATGGCCCGGTGACTATCATTATAATAGCATTGTACACCATCGGTTTTTATATGATTACTCCAGAATTTAGTTTATATTTCAATACTTGGCAAATTATTCTTATTGATGTTTCATATCTAGTAGCCGCTCTTATTTTTATTCCTATAGTAAGAAAAAGTATTAAGAAAGAAGTAAAGACACTATTAGAAATTATTGAGTTAAAAAATAAAATGGTTAATGAAAACCAAAAATAAAAATTAACCTATAATCAACTACTTCAGGATATAGTATCTTAGTAAAAAAACAAACTATCAAAAAGATTATTTTTATCATACCGCCCAAAGTTCATTTACTAGATATTAATGGTCCTGCACATATCTTTTACGAAGCTAGAGATTATGGTGCTGATGTTAGCCTTCATTTTGTGACCTTAGATAATCAAGAACAAGTTGAAAGTAGTGCAGGGTTATACTTTTCTAAACTCTCAAGATTTGAAGAATTTGAACTTAATGAAAATGATTTTATTTTTATTCCTGGGTTAGAGTTTCACATCATCTCGGCCCCTGGTTTTATTAAAAAAAGTCAATCATTTTTTAATTGGCTGATTAAGCAATATTCAAACGGAGTTACCATTTGTTCAGTTTGTACAGGTACGTTCTTATTGGCAGAATCAGGATTACTAGATAATCGTACATGTACAACTCACTGGAAATATTTTTCTGAATTTACTGATAGGTTTCCTAATGTAGAACTCATGAATAAGAGAATATTTGTAGTTGATGATCGTTTGTATTCTAGTGCAGGAGTTAGTTCGGGTATTGATCTTTCTTTATACATTTTAGAACAATTATATGGACCCAAGTTTGCTACAGATATTGCTAAAGAAGTCGTTGTGTATTTTCGTCGTAGTGAAGCTGATCCGCAACTAAGTGTTTTTCTACAATACAGAAATCATATGGATACTCGCATTCATGATGCCCAGGATTATATTACAAAACATATTCATACCTCATTTACAATAGAAGATATCGCAACAGAAATACATACAAGTGCGCGTAACCTGACAAGACTCTTCAAGAAGACTACAGGTATAACAATTGGCGCATATTTAGAAAAACTTAGAATAGATAAAGCTATCCATTTATTAGCCGAAGGAAATAAAATTAGTTATGTAGCCAATCAATGTGGATTAAAAAGTACAAATCAGCTAAGAACCTTACTCAAAAAACATCAGGGAGTCTTACCTGAAAATGTGGATTCATTGTAATTTTCCTGTCCAAATACTGCGCATACTTGTCCTTCTTTTTTGTAGAAAAGAGATGTAATTTTATGGTTAATAATCATTAATCAAAAAAAGATGCAAAAAATATTTCTATTACCTTTCTTTTTGATTGGCATAGTAACTCTGTCTCAACCATCATTAGGTTCGTACACTGAATATGTATGCCCTCCTTGCAACAGTAGTTGTGACACACTAGAATTTGACAAACCAGGAATTTGTCCCCATTGCAACATGAAATTAATTACAAAAGAAGAATTAAAAGAACTTACTGCTGAAAAAAAGAAAATAGCCTTCTACCTTCAACCTGGAATAGAAATATTAGATTTTGCCGGGCCAATGGAGGTATTTGCTTATGCTAACTTCGAAGTTTTTACTGTTTCTAAAACCAAGGAACCCATTATATCTCAAGGAATATTAAAAATCATTCCAGATTATAGTATAGCCGATAGCCCTAAAGCTGATATTTTGGCATTTTTTGGAGGCAACTCTTCTTCTGCTTTTAACGATACCAAAGTGATTCAATGGATCAAATCACAAAAAGATATTGATTATCATTTCTCTGTTTGTACTGGTGCTTTTGCATTAGCAAAAGCAGGAGTTCTTGATGGTAAAACCGCTACAACTTTTCATAGTGCATTGGATAATCTAGAAAAAAATCACCCAAATATAACTGTTGTAAAAGATGCACGATTTGTAGACAACGGAAAAGTAATTACCACTGCAGGTATTTCTGCAGGTATTGATGGAGCCTTGCATCTGGTTGCAAAATTACAAGGGTATAATGAAGCTAGAAAAATAGCCTATCATATGGAATACGACAAATGGATTCCTGGCGAAGGGTTAATCTTATCAGAAGACGATCCATACAAAAATTATAAAAACACTACAGCACTCGAAATTTATACAGGAACCTATGAATACCTGAATGGGACTCAAGTCGAACTAAAAATCGATCAAAGAGAAAAATCTCTTTATGCTATTGTTGAAGGAATGAATTATCCTGTTTTCTATATGGGAGGTAATACATTTACAAATATTGCCGAACATGAAATCAACTTTGTTACCGATAAAAACGAAAATATTACAGGCTTTACATCTTCAGAATATCCAGATACACTATTTAATAAGTTAGAAAAGTGAGCATATCACCCAAAATGTTAAATTTTATAATGGTTTGATAGAATGTTTAGATGTTCGCAGGGTATAAAAAAAATCATGCCCTTTCTATCAAAACACAAAGTCCTAAAAGATATGGGCTACACCTACTAATCTTTTAGGACTTAATTATTTTAACGAATTATATACCATTATTTCTTTTTCCATTTTCCGTTACCTCCTGCCTCAAACAAGGAAATACCTAAACAAGGACCATTATACTGCCCTATAGGAGTTTTCCCTTTTAAAAATGTAATCTGAAATATCCCTCCTCCCTTAGAAATTCCTTGAGCATGATAACCTGTAGTGTTTTTCCATAGTCCATCCCAACTACTATAAGCCGTATATATCATTCCCACGGATGAAATAGCTGCTACTCCTGCACCCCAGGACTTTTGTTTAAAAATATAAGGCTTGTCCATGGGTTCGCAAGTCACCTGTCCAAAAACTCCTACAAAAGTAATTGATCCAGTTGCCGCAATTGGTGCTGGAGCATTGGCTCCTCTTATAGATTCTAGAAAATCATTAACTTCTTTCTCCTCTAGCCTTCCTTTAAATGCTTCTTGTGTTGCTATATCTGCAACTTCAACAAGTTTTTGTGTATTAACTTCATTGTTACTTATCATAATATACCTCTTTTCAAATGATGACCCTACTCTATTTACCTTCAGGCTTTTCGGATAACGCCTTCGTAACAAAAAACAATAGTGGCTACTTAATCGAATATTTTGTTTTAAGTACCTTACAAATATCCTATCGCCAACTCTTAAATAAAAGACCATAAATACCCATTTTATAGAAACAGGAAAACTACGTGGTTATATATCACAACCCGTAATAAGTATTATGAAACTCTTAAAATTCGATATAGTTCCTAAAAGACCCAATTGTAGATTGGCTGTTATGTGTCATTATATGCGATTATTCTTAGAAAACTAATAAACATCCCCCAGGCAACCATTTAGTAAGAATTTACGTCTATAATAGTGAACTAAACACTTAAAGTAATGGCGGATACAAAAAATAAAGCTAAAACCTCTAAAATTTTTCGTGTTGCCGGAAGCAGCCTTTTGTTTATCATGGCCCTATTTCATGGTAGTGGTCTTTCTTATGTTAGTGAATCCATAGCAACCTAGAATGCAGAAGGTTTTCTTAAAGAAATTGTACCCGCATTATTTGCTCACCCATCAATTCACCTTATTGGACTTGCCTCTTTTGGGGTTTTGACACTTTACCTAAAACAAGAAATTAAAAAAGTAGTACTCTTACTATCGTTACTCATTATTGCTGACGCCTTATTAGCATTTTATTTAGGTGGTATAATACCTGGTCTTTTACTTACGGTAGCGGCATTATGCTTTGCAATTACAGGTTGGAGACCCACTTCTTATCATACAGATTTGTAATTACTCGCTACGTTAATAATCGAATCAAGAAAAATTACGACCTTTATTCAGATCATCTAGGGAAACTGAATTAGTCATGAAGATTTTATCAAAAGGTATATATTATGGTTTAAAGAAATCAGAGCTCCATATTAATGGTATAATATTGTCTGAATATAATTATGACATACCCAGAACGGATTGGCATTTTCATGAAAATCCGTATTTTATGTATCTACTTCAAGGAAATTTGTATGACTATAATAAAAAACGAAAAACAAATTGTCCAAATGGAAGCTTACTATTGCATAACTGGCAAGAAGAGCATTGTAATGAAAAAGAATCTCAATTTGCTAGGGGATTTCATATTGAATTTGAAAGGAAATGGTTTGAGGATAAAAAATTGAATATTGAACTTTGGGAAGGCAGCCAATTGATTCTAAATCCTAGACTATATCACCTCATCGGAAAGCTGTATTATGAATTCAAGACTCAAGATGAATATTCTGAGCTTGCCATTGAATTATTATTGTTACAATTGTGTGAAAACACTCAGGAAATCCACAGTCAATCTTTAATTTACGAACCCTCCTGGGTAAAAGACCTTAAAGAATTGCTGCATGACGCTCATGAAAAAATAAGTTTAAAATCCCTGTCTGAGCAATTAGGGGTTCATCCTGTTCATATATCTAGGGCAATACCTAAATATTTGTCTGTTAATCTAGGCGAATACCTACGTCAGAGTAAAATAAAACAATCCCTTAATTTTTTGATCGACAACAAGTACTCACTGACCGAAGTTGCTTACAAAAGCGGGTTTTCTGATCAAAGTCACTTTACCAAAACTTTTAAATCCTATTTTGGGATAACTCCAAAAGTATATGAAAGAATGCTACACGAATAATTAAGAATGTTAATTTCATACTATCATACTTTACATAAAGGTCCTACATTGCCTTCAATAGAAAAAATTATTACCTTAATGCAGCAATCAAATCAAGGTTTTTTTTATGACCAATAAACCCGAGTTATATTTCAAAAATGATCAGGAATGGCGTTTCTGGTTACATGATAACCATAACAATTCTGATGGAGTCTATTTGATTTTTTTTAAAGTAGAAACCAAAAAACCCAGCATGCGATGGGAAGAAGCCGTAAAAGTAGCATTATGTTATGGCTGGATAGATTCTACCGTTAAAAGGTTGGATAATGAGCGTCGTAGACAATATTTCTGCCCTCGTAAACCCAAAAGTGTGTGGAGCAAAGTCAACAAAAATTACATCTTAGAACTAATAAAAGATAAATTAATGCATGAGAGTGGTTTGACTAGCATTGAAATTGCCAAAAAAAATGGTTCTTGGATTGCTCTAGATGATGTTGAAAACGGTATTATTCCAGAGGACCTTCAAAAAGCGTTTAACAAACATGCGACCGCTTTCGAAAACTATCAAAAATTTGCAAAAGGTTACAGGAAAAGCTATTTATATTGGCTTAATCAAGCCAAACGCCAGGAAACCCGTGATAAACGTATTGCAGAGATTATTAAGTATTGTAAGGCAAATCAAAAAACAAGGGGAAATTGGGGATAGTCTTGCATTAACACCACTTTAAGATAATTTATGATTGAAATCATTATTTTCGATTCACATAAATTACTCGTCATGCACAAGCACATTATTACATCTCTAATATTGGGATTATTTATCATTACAACTACACAAGCTCAAAAAGACAAGAAGGATAAAAAAGAAGAAGAAAAGTGGAACGTTTCTAACCCTAAGGGGGAGTTTAACTATCAAGATCACAAGTTCTCTACCGATGAAGGTACTTGGATGAACCTGGATATAAGTCCAGATGGAAAAACTATCGTTTTTGACCTTCTAGGTGATATTTACAGCATGCCTGTTACAGGTGGTAAGGCAAAAGTGTTGCGCACAGGAATCCCCTTTGAAATTCAACCACGTTTTAGTCCGGATGGTAAGAAAATATCTTTCACTAGTGATGCAGGGGGCGGTGATAATATATGGATAATGAATAGTGACGGAAGCAATGCTAAACAGATCACCAAAGAGAAATTTCGACTATTAAATAATGCTACATGGATGCCAGATGGCAATTATTTGGTCGCTAGAAAACATTTTACTTCGCAACGTTCACTGGGGGCTGGAGAAATGTGGCAATATCATATTACAGGTGGTACAGGGCTACAATTGACAAAGAAAAAAAATGATCAACAAGATGTAAACGAACCTAACATCTCTTCAGATGGTAAATACATGTATTATAGCGAAGATATGTATCCCGGAGGATTTTTTCAATATAATAAAGATCCAAACAAACAGATTTATGTTATAAAAAGATATGAGTTTGAAACTGGAAAAACAATAACCATTACCGGCGGACCGGGAGGAGCAGCCAGACCACAAGTTTCTAGGGATGGTAAAAAGCTAGCGTTTGTTAAGAGGGTTAGGACAAAAACCGTTTTATACATCCACGATCTCGAAACTGGTGAAGAATGGCCAATTTATGATCAATTAAACAAAGATCAACAAGAAGCATGGGCCATTTTTGGTATATATCCAAACTATAGCTGGATGCCAAACAATAAGGAAATTGTTTTTTGGTCAGGCGGAAAGATTAATAAAATTGATGTAGAAAGTAAAACGGTAACTAATATTCCATTTACTGTGAATGCGACCATAAAGATTGCAGAAACTTTACATTTTGATTCACCAGTAGCTCCTGATAATTTTACATCTAAAGTAATTCGTAATGCGATTACTTCTCCTGACGGAAAAACTTTAGTATTTAGTGCTCTGGGGTATTTATGGAGTAAATCTCTACCCAAAGGAAACCCGCAACGGCTTACCAATCAATCAACTCATTTCGAATTTGAGCCAAGTTTTTCGCCTGATGGGAAACACATTGTCTATGTTATCTGGAATGATGAAGATTTAGGTGCTGTTAGCAAAATACCTATTACCGGAGGGACACCAACCAAGTTAACAACCGAAAAAGGCATATACAGAACTCCCGTTTATAATGCTTCTAACAACTTGATAACGTATAGAAAAGAAGGTGGAAATAGTGATCAAGGATTAAGTTTTACAAAAAATACCGGGATTTATACCATGTCTTCTACTGGTGCTAATAATAAACTTGTTACTGATGAAGGTGAATATCCTATGTTCTCTACTAACGGCAAACGTATTTTTTATCAAACCGGAGGTACTTATTTTGGTGAGCTTACCAAAAAACTAATGTCTGTAGACCTTAACGGTAAAGACAAAAAAACGCACATTAAATCAAAATATGCCAATCGATTGGTTCCTAGCCCTGATAACAAATGGATTGCTTTCACAAACTTGCACAAGGCATTTATTGCTCCTTTAGTATTAAATGGAAAAGAGATCGACCTTGATAATAAGTCCAAAGTAGTGCCCGTTTCTCAGATCTCCAAAGATGCCGGTATCAACCTACATTGGTCTAAGGATAGCAAGAAAGTATTTTGGACGCTGGGAGATGAATATTTCTCTAATGACGTTAAAGATAGGTTTACCTTTTTACCAAATTCTCCCGAAAAGGTTGGTGAAGCAACTTCTAAAGGAATTAAAATCGATTTATCTGTTAAAACTGATGTTCCACAAGGTAGGGTAGCATTTACTAATGCACGAATCATTACCATGGAAGGAGATCAAGTGATTGAAGATGGAACTATTATAATTAAAGGCAATCGTATAGAAAAAATTGGCAATGCCTCAGAGATAACAGTCCCAGTAGATGCAAAAGTGTATGATATTAAAGGAAAAACGATCATGCCTGGAATTGTTGATGCACATGCGCATATTGGTGGTTTCAGGTATGGATTAACTACTCAGAAACATTGGCAATTGTATGCTAATCTCGCCTTTGGTGTGACTACTGCTCACGACCCTTCTGCAAATACCGAATCTATTTTCACCATGTCTGAAATGATCAAGAATGGAAAAATGGTTGGTCCTCGCCTCTACTCTACAGGAATCATTCTGTACGGAGCAGATGGTGATTTTAAAGCCGTAGTAAACAAATTAGAAGATGCCAAGTCATCAATAAGACGAACTAAAGCATTTGGTGCTAAATCGGTAAAAAGTTACAATCAACCACGTAGAGATCAGCGTCAACAGGTACTTCAGGCAGCTCGAGAGCTTCAAATTAATGTAGTTCCAGAAGGAGGATCTACTTTTTATCACAATATGACAATGATTATGGATGGTCATACAGGAGTAGAACATAACATTCCTGTAGCACCTGTTTACAAAGACGTAAAAGAATTATGGAAAACTAGTAAAACAGGATATACGCCAACACTAATCGTGAATTATGGTGGAATGAATGGCGAATATTATTTCTACCAAAAGGATAATGTTTGGGAGAATGAAAAACTCCTAAAGTATACGCCAAGGTCAATCATAGATGCCAGATCAAGACATAGAACAATGGTACCTGATGAAGAATATGAAAATGGTCATATTTTAGTATCAAAAACCTGTAAAGCATTAACCGATCAAGGCGTTAAAGTAAATCTTGGTGCCCATGGACAACTACAAGGATTAGGAGCACATTGGGAATTATGGATGCTTCAACAAGGAGGTATGACTAATATTCAGGCACTACAAGCTGCTACTATTAACGGAGCTGAATACATTGGTGCAGGAAATGATATTGGTTCTTTGAAAGAAGGTAAACTTGCAGATTTAATTGTTCTTGATAAAAACCCTTTAGAAGACATTAAAAATACTGAGACCGTAAAATATACCATGGTGAATGGTAGACTATATGATACCGATACTATGAATGAAATTGGTAATACAACAAAAGAAAGAACTCAATTTTGGTGGGAGAATAATAAATATAGCCAGGCATTTCCTTGGCATCAGGAATCTCAGAGTTTTATGAGACCTGGCTGCGGGTGTCATTTGGGGCATAATTAGAACAATTGGGCTTATAAAAATAATTTAGAAATGAAAAAATATGTTTTTCTACTAGTTACATTATTGATTGCCTCTTGTGCTCAGCCTCAAAAACAGGTTAGTAAAACGGCAATAATAATTACAGATGTGAATATTATCAATGTTATAGATGGCTCAATACTTGAAAAACAGCAAATTGTAATAGATTCAGGAAAAATTAAAAATATTTCTGAAACTATTGAAAACACTGATGATTATACTACCATAATTAACGGTAAGGAAAAATATATTATTCCTGGGTTAGCAGAAATGCATGCGCATATCCCCCAACCATCAACCAGTAAAAAACGGATAGAAGAAGTTTTATTTTTGTATCTGTCTAATGGGATTACAACGATTAGAGGGATGTTAGGGCATCCCAGCCATCTCGAATTACGAGAGAAAGCAGCGAATAATCTTATTCTTAGCCCACGGATTTTCACTTCTAGCCCTTCGCTTAACGGAAATTCTGTAAAAACCAAAGAAGAAGCTATATCCAAAGTAACCACTTATCAAAAAGAAGGGTATGATTTTCTAAAAATACATCCAGGCATTAAATTAGAGGTATTTGATCAATTGGTAAAAACTGCCAATAATGTTGGCATCACTTTTTCAGGACATGTCCCCACAGATGTTGGTATACGTCATGCAATAAGAAGTAAATACGCATCTATTGATCATATAGATGGGTTTATAGAAGGATTAGTGCCAGAATCTGAAAATGTAAACCCAAACGATAATGGATTTTTTGGATATAACTTTACCCCATTGGCAGATGAATCTAAAATTGATGAATTGGTGCAATTAGCAAACGACCATAAAATCTGGATTGTTCCTACTCAAAGTTTATTTGAAAGATGGTTTGCACCGATATCGGCTGATGAATTATTGAAAGGTGCAGAAATGAAATATATGCCCATTGCTACCCTTAAAAATTGGAAACAAAGAAAAGGGCAATACACAGAGGGTAATCCAAATTTCAATAAAGATCAATGGAATCAATTTAATTCTATAAGAAGAAAGCTACTCAAGAAATTAAATGAGAATGGAAATCGAATACTACTGGGATCAGACGCTCCGCAGTTGTTTAATGTTCCAGGATTTTCTATCCATCATGAAATTGACGGAATGGTTAAAGCGGGATTAACTCCGCTGGAAATAATACAATCCGGAACAATCAATCCTGCTATATTTTTAAACAAAGAGAGTACATTTGGGCAGATAAAAGTTGGATTGGATGCCGATCTGATTATGCTCGATTCAAATCCTATTGAGAACATTAAAGCCTTGAAACACATCTTTGGCGTAATGGTAAGGGGGAAGTGGTTATCCAAAGAAATGATCGATATTCGATTAAACGAGATTGCTAAAAACTAAACATTAATTCGTCACATTTTAATAATGAAAAATATACTTTCAATACTAATTATTCTATTTATTTTCGGGCTTACAGCGAGTGCTCAAAAAGTAGAAGTGCCTATTGACACTACTGTAGTAACCAATCACTCTACTGTCATTAAAGGAAAAGCTATACCATATAAAGCTACGGTTGGTTTTCAGCCTGTTTGGGATGAAAATAGAACACCCATTGCTTCTTTGTGCTATACCTATTACAAAAGATCAGATATCAAGAATGATGAGAATCGCCCATTATTAATTTCGTTTAACGGTGGGCCAGGATCTGCTTCAGTATGGATGCATATAGCATATACCGGCCCTCGCATCCTTAAAATTGATCAAGAAGGTTTCCCTGTTCAACCTTATGGTATTAAAGCAAACCCCAATTCTGTTCTGGATGTGGCAGATATTGTTTTTGTAAATCCTGTAAATACAGGATATTCTAGAATGATCCCTGGAAAAGATGATAAGATGCCCGATAAAAAATTATTCTTTGGCGTTAATGCAGATGTAAAATATCTTGCTGATTGGATAAATACATTTGTTACTCGTAATAATCGTTGGCGATCTCCTAAATATCTTATTGGTGAAAGCTATGGGACAACTCGTGTTTCTGGTTTGGCTTTAGAATTACAAAACCGTCAATGGATGTATCTTAATGGTGTGATTCTAGTATCTCCCACAGAAATCGGATTCAAATTTGCGGGTCCTGTAGAAGTGGCCAATCGCCTCCCCTATTTTGCAGCGGCAGCATGGTACCATAAAATGTTACCTCCAGAGCTTCAAAACAAAGATTTATTAGAAGTGCTTCCAGAGGTTGAGAACTACACTATTAATGAGTTACTCCCTTCCATTGTAAAAAGTGGATACCTGGATTCTACTAAGAAAGAAGAGGTTATTAGCAAAATGGCGTATTATTCTGGATTATCAGAAAAGACTATACGCCAACATAATCTAGAGGTCCCAAAATGGTATTTCTGGAAAGATCTTTTGCGTGATAGAGAAGGTTACACTATTGGAAGATTAGATTCACGATATAAAGGAATGGATATTAAGGAAGCTGGAGATGCCCCTGATTACAATAGCGAATTAACCGCTTGGCTTCACGCTTTTACCCCTGCAATTAATTATTACTATAGTCAGGAATTAAAATTTAAAACCGATCTTAAGTATAATATGTTTGGACCAGTAAGACCTTGGGATAGAAATAAAGATAATAATACCGGTGAGAATCTTAGAAGCGCTATGGCTATGAATGCCAATCTGCACACTATGATCCAATCTGGGTATTATGATGGAGCAACAACATATTTTAATGCTAAATATGTAATGTGGCAACTAAATGCAAATGGAAAATTAAAAGATCGTCTTAGCTTTAAAGGATACCGCAGTGGACATATGATGTATTTAAGAAATGAAGATCTTATCCAGGCTAATGAAGATATTAGAGAATTTATAACCAAATCCTCTGCAAATATTAGCAAAGGGTCTAAATATTAACCAAACACCGAAGAAACAGTATGCATTTAGCACAAGTAAATATTGCAGAGATGTTAGCTCCTATCAATGATCCCGTTATGGCAGATTTTGTAAATAATCTTGATCGCATCAATACACTGGCAGAGGAAAGTAGTGGTTTTATCTGGAGACTTAAAGGTGATGAAGGTAATGCCACAGCTATTACTGTCTTTGACAATATTTTTTTAATTATCAATATGTCTGTTTGGAAAGATATCGATGCATTATTTGACTTTACTTATAAAACAGCACATGTAGAAATCTTAAAACGAAAAAAAGAATGGTTTAAAAATATGCCAAGGATGCATATGGCATTTTGGTACATAGAAAATGATCATGAGCCTACACCTGAAGAAGCCAAGGAAAGATTATATTACTTGCAGGAACACGGAGAGACTCCGTATGCATTTTCATTTAAAAAGAAGTTTACAGAAAAAGAGGCTCAAGACTATCAGATAAAAAGTTAATATCGTTACACTTTCAAATTTTAATACGTATGTCGGCAATCATCAAAATTAAACCTTTAGGCTTTACTTGGGAAACCAGCGATCCATTTCTGTTTTGTGCATATCATGAAGACCAATATCCAAAAGGAAATCCGGATTTAGGCCCTGCAGCATCTTTAGAAGGAAGAAATATAGGGCAAGATTTTACCCTCAAAGATGGTTGGCGTATGTATCATGGAACTAAAGTACCTGGATTTCCGGCACATCCGCATCGTGGTTTTGAGACTGTAACTGTTGTTCAAAAAGGATTAGTAGATCATTCAGATTCATTGGGTGCGGCCGGACGATTTGGTAATGGCGATGTGCAATGGATGACTGCTGGTAAAGGTGTACAACATTCAGAAATGTTTCCATTGTTGAATGCTGAAAAAGAAAACCCTTTTTTGTTGTTTCAGATCTGGCTCAATCTCCCCAGAGATAAAAAAATGGTACCACCGCATTTTAAGATGCTATGGGCCGAAGAAATTCCTAAAATAACTCTCACAGATAAAGATAATAATACAATTGAAATAATATTGATTGCAGGAAAACTGAACAACCAAATCGCTGCAGATCCTGCCCCAGATTCCTGGGCTGCCAATCCAGATAATGAAGTCGCTATATGGACAATAAAGATGACTCCTAATGCAATATACACATTTCCAAAAGCTTCAGAAGGAATAAACAGGTCCTTATATTTTTTTAAAGGCAACGAAATTACTTCCGAAGGATATACCATTCCTGTAAATCATGAAATTGTTCTTGCTGCAAATCAAGAATTCGAAATAAAGAATGGTGATACCGAAGCACACATGTTAATGCTTCAGGGAAGGCCAATTAATGAAACGGTAATAAAACATGGGCCTTTTGTTATGAATAGTCAGATCGAGATCAGAGAAGCAATTCAGGAGTACCAACAAACAGAATTTGGAGGATGGCCATGGCCAAGTCATGATCACGTACATGATAAATCTAAGGGTAGGTTTGCCTTATATCCAGACGGGAAAGAAATAAAAAGGTAATAAATAATTATTAATTGTAAAATATTAATAGCAATATTTCCATTATTACATGTTTTTATATTAGAAAAGAACTAGAACACATTATACAAATGCATCACGGAAAATCACTTGTTTTACCGCTATTACTTTTATTGTATTTGTCTCTGTTCTTTTCCTGTTCGCAAAAGGATTTACTAACAAACGAAGAAAGGAAGTGGTTAACCGAAAATGATAAAATTACAATCGCATTTTTTCCATATTATCCACCCTATGAATTCATAAATGAAAATAATACTATTGAAGGTATTTTCATAGATTACATCAATTTAATCGAAAGTAAAATAAATCATAAATTTAAAAGAAAATACTACTTCAATTGGCCAGAGCTGATGGAAGATTTAAAAAACGAGAAGATTGATATCGTTATGCAGATACAATCTACAAAAAATCGAAGCACCTACTTAAATTTTTATGCCGAACTTTTTGAGTCACCACATGTAATTACTACAAGAAAAAACTCTTATACGGGAAATCAAATCACCGATTTTCAGAACAAAACTTTGACTGTACCAGAGGATTATGCAATTTTTGAAAATCTAAAACGTAATTATCCAAATCTTACATTTGTTGAGGATGAAAATGATCTGACGTGTCTTCAGAAATTAAACTCAGGAGAATATGATGCTTACATTGGACCAAGAGCAGTAGTTAATTACCTCATCAGAACGAAAAACCTGCCTAATTTAACCATTGCCGGAGAAACTAATCTAACCTATAAGCCAGGAATTGGAGTACTTAAAAGTGATGAAGTACTTAATCAAATTTTTCAAAAAGTAATTAGTGAAATTTCTGAATCGGAAAGTCAAGAGATTATTGAAAATTGGCTGTATATAAAAACAAAACCGTTTTATAAAAAAACAGATTTCCTGATACCTCTAGGAATTTTAATATTATCAGGAGGGTTAATCATTCTAATCATAAATTTTTACTTGGGACTTATAGTCAGCCGAAAAACCAAAGAGCTTCGAATCGCAAAAGAAATTGCAGAAAAAGACAATCAATTAAAGGCAGCTTTTATTCGTAATGTATCCTATGAAATCCGAACACCTATGAATAATGTTATAGGTTTTTCAAAATTTCTGAATGAGCCCAAACTCACAGACGAAAACAAAGCAAAATACACCAATATTATAATCAATAGTGGTAAAAAACTAATTCATAGTGTAGATAACATCTTACAAATCTCACAACTTCAAACTGAGCAAGTAGATCTTCATATTGAAGAAGTAGATGTTTCCGAAATCCTGAATGATATTTATACTCTTTTTGAAGAACAAGCAAAAGAAAAGAGCATATCATTAATACTTAATAATAACCTGAAAAAAAATCAACAATTCATAGCAACTGATAAATCGAAGCTTACTATAATTATTCATAATTTGGTTGAAAATTCTATCAATTTCACTGAAAAAGGAGCAGTTCTTGTTTCATGTATTGTACAAAATACATCTTTAATTATTACTATAAGAGATTCCGGAATAGGCTTTTACAATAAGGATCGGCAGCTTATACTTGAAAAAGATTATAAATCTGAGAATCAAATATCAGAAAAAAGCGGAGGACTAGGATTAGGGTTACTCATTGCAAAGGAACATACAAAATTAATGAGAGGTAAATTATCATTTTCTTCTATTCTTACCAAAGGTTCTACTTTTAGGCTAGAGTTGCCATATCACCCCTTAGATCGTAGTAATTCTTCTATACTATCCTATAAAAATACAGATGGCACCAAAACGAAACAATATATAGTTTTAATCGCTGAAGATGGTGAGGTTAATTTTGTATTTCTCAAAACAATTTTATCAAAAATAGAAGAATATAACTTTGCCATTCATAGAGCAAAAAATGGGAAAGAAGCCGTTACATTTTGTATTAAAAACAAACAGGTTAATATTGTTTTCATGGATATAAAAATGCCGAAAATGAATGGATATGAAGCAACTAGAATAATAAAAAAAATGAACCCTGAATTGCCTATTATTGCACAAACAGCATACTCCACAAATGAAGACATTCAAAATGCCCTTAATGCTGGTTGTGATAATTTCATATCAAAACCTATACACCTCAAAACGCTAAGAAAAATATTAAAAAAACATCTTGAAGTTTCTTAATTTTTTTATTATCCCTACAACATTATAAATCTATAAAAGTGATTTTCCATAACGTAAACACTATTAAGAATTAATCATAAAATAACACCTGCTATTTCTTTTGAAAGAGTTATGATTATAGTATCTTTAATATACTAGCAAGAATAGTAAGGGAGCTTTTTTATAATAACATTATGGTGAAGAAACTAGAGTATACTTTTCTTGTAATTTTTGCTTGCATCGGTCTTTTTTCATGCACTAAAGTTGATGTTTTAGACAAAACTGAAAAAGCATGGTTAAAAAATAATCGCGAGCTATCGATAGCCGTTTTTCCCTATTACGCTCCTTATCAGTTCATTAACAACAATGAAAAAATAGATGGGGTTCTTATCGATTACTTCAGCCTTATTGAAGATAAAATTAATTACAAATTTAAAAGGAAGTTGTATACTAATTGGGAACAATTATTAGAGGATGCTAAAAATGGTAAAGTTGATATCATCCTTGAAATACAACAAACCTATACTCGAGATGCTTATCTTAATTTTTATTCTCAACTTTTTGAATCTGACTATACCATTGTTACCCGAAAAGATGTTGATTACGGTTCAAAATTAAAGGATTATTATGATAAAACTATAACCGTCCCCCAAGATTATGGTATTCATGAAATCCTTCAAGAACAAGAAAAAAATCTCTCGATTGCCACAGAAATTGATGACTTAACATGTTTGAAACAAGTTAACAATGGTACATATCATGCATATATTGGCCCTAAAGCTGTAGCTAATTACCTTATTAAAACTGAAAACCTCAATAATCTCATACTTGTATCAGAAACAAAGTATAGTTATGCCCCAAGCATGGCAGTGCAAAAAAATAATCAGACTCTAAATCAAATTATTGCAAAGGTCTCTAATAGTATTACAGATAGTGAAAAAGAAATAATCTTTGACAATTGGTTATATCACAATGTTGTCCCTTTCTATAAGAGAACAAAGTTTTGGGTAATTTTTGCTATAACCGCTTTTTCCCTAATGCTCTTCATTTTAGGGTTAAACAGGTATCTAAAATATCTTATCAAAAAAAAGACAAAAGAATTAATCATTGCTAAAGAACTTGCAGAAGAGAGTAATAGGTTAAAAACAACGTTTATTCATAATATTTCTCATGAAATTAGAACCCCAATGAATGGTATTATCGGTTTTTCAGAACTACTTAATGATCCAAAATTAACTGTTGAAGAACAAGAACAGTATACAAAAATAGTAATGGACAGTAGTAATCAATTAATCAATATCATTGGGGATATTACTGAAATTTCAAAATTACAAACCAATCAAGTACAAGTTAGTACAGAAAAAACAGACCTAAATGAAATCATTGAGGCATTATCTTCTGAATTTCAGGATAAAGCGAAAAACAAGAATATCACAATAAGTTTGACAAATAGACTAATTACGCCCAATAATATGGTGCAAATTGATAAACCCAAAATTTATAAGATTTTGTATAACCTCATAGATAATGCTATTAAATTTACGAATCATGGTGGAGTAGAAATTTCTTGCCAATTAAAGAATAATCAACTTATATTTAGTATAAAAGATACGGGAATTGGTATCAAGCAAAAGGATCAGGAGTTAATTTTTAGAAATTTCTCTCAATCAGATAAGGATATCACAAAAATTTATGATGGTCTTGGGCTAGGGTTATCTATCTCAAGAAAAAATGCACGACTTCTTGGCGGTGATATTTCCTTTACTTCTGTTCTTAATGAGGGATCCACTTTTGTTTTGAAGCTACCACATTACCCAATTAATGATTAACGAATTACTCAATAAACTTTATCTGTAAAACGTAATTTTTAAGTCTCGTATTTTTAAAAGTGTTACTATTATACTATCTTTATTAAAGAAATGTTAAAGTGAACCCTGAAGAAAATCTATGTAATGCCAAAAAAATTACCCCTTTTCTTACTTCTTACCATAGTTCTTGTTCTATACTCATCTTGCTCATCGAACGATTCGATATTGAGTAAAAAGCAAAATGAATGGCTACAACAACAGGATAGTATTAAAGTGGCAATTTATCCTTTTCACCCTCCGTATCAAATTATTAATGCACAAGGTAGTGTAGATGGTGTATTTACAGAATATCTAGAGCTTATCGAAGAAAAAATTGGGTATAAATTTCATCAAAAAATTTATAATGCCTGGCCGGATTTGATGGATGATGTAAGAAATGAGAAAGTGGATCTTATTGTTGAAATACATCCTACAGAAAAACGAAAAGAATACCTTAATTTTTATGCTTTTCTGTTCGAAAGTCCTCATATGATTGTTACCCGAAAATCAGATGGCCATCTAGGAAAAATTTCTGACTATAGCGATAAAACAATAGTTCTTCCCAAAGATCATGCAATTGCTGAAATCTTAAAAAGCAAGTATCCAAATTACAATTTTGCCACAGGTGGTAAAGATGATTTAGAGTGCTTACAGAAATTAAATTCAGGTGAATATGATGCATATATAGGTCCCAAGGCTGTAGTACATTATTTAATAAGAACGAAAAACTTAAATAATTTAAAAATTGCCGGAGAAACAGGTCTAAGTTACAAAACTGGCCTTGCAGTTTTTAAGAAAAACACTATTCTTAATGACATTATAGCCAGAGCTACCAAAGCTATATCAAGGAAAGAAAAGCAAACTATTTTGGATAATTGGATATTCAATGTTGTAACGCCATTTTATCAAAAAACTCAATTTTGGATAGCTTTCTCTATAGGGATTATACTTATCCTTTTTTCTATATTACTAATCAATAGGTATCTTAAATTCAAAATAAGACAAAAAACAAAAGAATTAAGGGTCGCAAAAGAAAATGCCGAAAACAGCAATCAACTTAAAACTAACTTTATCCATAACATTTCTCATGAAATTAGGACGCCTATGAATGGCATAATAGGGTTTTCTGAATTTCTGAATGACCCCAGTTTAACTCAAGAGCAACGTAAAGAATACACCAATATTATTATTAATAGTAGTCAACAATTAATGCGTATTATTGATGACATTATGGAAATCTCTAAACTGAGATCTAAACAATTCGAAATCCTCGAAGAGGAAACAGATTTACCCAATTTGTTTGAGAAACTGATTTCTGATTTCGAAATTACGGCAAAAGAAAAAAATGTAGTAATACATTATGAAAATGAGATTCCATTAGATCAATCACTTGTTTTAATAGACAAATCTAAAATAAACAAGATACTCAACAAGCTTATAGATAATGCAATTAAATTTACCTCTATAGGTTCTGTAAAAATTCATAGTTCTATTCAGAAAAATTTATTAATAATTACTATTGAAGATACAGGAATAGGAATTAACCCTGAAGATCAAAAAATTATATTTAATAGTTTTTCGCAATCAGAGAAAGAAATTGCAAGAACTTACGGTGGCTTAGGCCTAGGATTAACTATCGCCAAAGAAAATGCCAATATAATAGAAGGAAAAATTTCATTTACATCAAAAATGGATAAAGGATCTTCCTTTACTCTCACTGTACCGTATCGCCCAATAATTACATCCAATAAAAATAGTATGAAATCAGATTCTGATGAAAATTATGTTAAACCATTTAAGCACGTAATACTTATAGCTGAGGATGGAGAAGTTAATTTCTTATTTCTTAAAACCATTCTTCAAAAAATGGAAGGATATAAGTTTATTATTCATAGAGCAGAGAATGGAAAAAAAGCCGTAGACATATGTCAGGAAAATAAAAATATCGATCTTGTTTTGATGGATATTAAAATGCCAATAATGGATGGATATGTGGCTACTAGAAAGATTAAAAATTTAAGACCAAAACTGCCGGTTATTGCACAAACAGCATATTCTACAGCAGAAGATATACAAAGAGCCTTAAATGCCGGTTGTGACGACTTCGTATCTAAACCTGTAGACCATAAAATTCTTAAACCAATGCTTAAAAAGTATTTTTCTTTTTTCCAGAATCAAAATTAAATTTGACATCTTTAAAACAGCAATATTTAGGTTTCTTAAGCGGTAATTCTTTATGGAATTCTGAAACTCTTTTTGGTTTATCACAGTTTAATTTTGAAGAATTATCTAAGGAGGTCGCACGACCAAATACTATTAGCGTAACTATACCTGATAATGAAGTATTAGGTAAACGTATCGAGTTTTTTTTTGAATACTGTATTGAAACTTCCAAAAGCTATGAAGTGATTGCAAAAAACCTTCAAGTTTTCAAAGAAAAAATTACGATTGGTGAATTAGATTTCTTGATTAGAGATTTACAAAACGACAAGGTTATTCATATCGAATTGATCTACAAGTTTTACTTATATGATCCTAGTATGAGTCAAGAGCTTGACCGATGGATTGGACCAAATCGCAAAGATTCTTTGCTTCAAAAGGTTGACAAACTAAAAAACAAACAACTTCCACTACTATTTAGAGATGAAACCACGCCTATTTTAGAGAGTTTCAATTTGAGAGCATCCACAATTAACCAACAAGTATGTTTTTTGGCCAATTTGTTTATCCCCTATTTGCATCGCGATGAAAGCCTGCCCCATCTTAATAAGAATTGTATTGTTGGATATTGGATGAGACTTGAAGAATTTATTGTTGAAGAACACACTTCCTTACTTTTTTATATACCCAAAAAACAAGACTGGGTTGTAAAACCAAAATACAATGAGATGTGGTTTTCTTTTGAAGATATTTGCAATGAAGTCCAACTATATCTATCACAAAAAAAATCTCCATTAGTTTGGGTAAAAACTAATGAAGATTCCTATAAAAAACTTTTCATTATTTGGTGGTAATTATACTCTTTGGTTATTATTCTTAATCTAAATTCTATAAATCACTTATATAACTTCCATATATATCCTTGAAACGAAAACCTTCAGACAATCGATACTTACTTAGTTTTTTATGCTCTACCAACCCCCACAATAAGAATTCTTTCATAAAATACTGATCTTCGGCAGATAACTCTGGCTGGTATTCTTTAATTAAATGGCTAAGAGGAGTAATTGCATTTAATTTTGATTTGTATTCGTCCTCAGGAACATCATCCAATAATTCAAATCCACTCTCCTCGAAAAACCAATTTATCAGCTCCTGATACGGGCTTTCATAGTCTTCTTTTTCTAATTTTTCTATGGCGGGAAAATATTCAGGAAATAATGTCTTAATAGCACCCGAAATGAGAGAATGAGCCACAGAGGCGGCTCCCTCTTGCTCTCCCTCATAGACTAGTTCTACTTTCCCGGTAATCGAAGGTATAATTCCCATAAAATCACTTAGTCGTATACTTGTACTATCATTTTTTGATCGTAATGAACGGTACTCGGCGGTACTTAATAAATTTTCATATGCTGTAATACTCAATCTCGCACTTATACCACTCTTATGATCTATAAATTCACTTTCTCTAGCTTGAAAACTAATTTGTTCTAAAAGATCTTTTGCCAAATCAGGAACATGGATCAAATCACTTTGTTTATTATCTGATCTAGCTTCCTGTTGCGTAATTGTTTTTGCTATTTCTATATTCTCTGGGTAATGAGTAAGAATTTGCGATCCTATTCTATCCTTCAGTGGCGTTACAATGCTTCCTCTATTAGTATAATCCTCTGGGTTGGCCGTAAACACAAATTGAATATCTAGCGGTAATCTCAATTTAAACCCCCTAATCTGAATATCCCCTTCTTGTAAGATGTTAAATAACGCTACCTGGATTCGAGCTTGTAAATCTGGTAATTCGTTTATTACAAAAATACTTCGATTTGCTCTAGGTATCATTCCAAAATGGATTACACGGTCATCTGCGTAGCTTAATTTTAAATTCGCAGCTTTTATTGGATCAACATCTCCTATAATATCTGCTACTGTAACATCTGGTGTAGCTAATTTTTCTGCAAACCTATCGGATCTATGCAACCAATCAATCGGTGTTTTATCTCCTTTTTCTGCTAGTAAATTAACCGCGTACCTAGAGATGGGATTAAAAGGGTCGTCATTTATTTCTGATCCTTCGATAACAGGAATCCATTCGTCTAAAA
The DNA here is from genome assembly GCA_947500545.1 of uncultured Aquimarina sp. Classification (GTDB taxonomy): domain Bacteria; phylum Bacteroidota; class Bacteroidia; order Flavobacteriales; family Flavobacteriaceae; genus Aquimarina. Next base: position 230,115 of record CANMSO010000005.1, read on the forward strand.
GGTTGATCATTTGCCTAGCCAATCGCGTTTTGGCCTGACCTCTTAGGCCTAATAAATTAACATTATGTCTAGAAAGAATTGCTCTTTCCAACTCGGGAATTACTGTGTTCTCGTATCCATGAATTCCAGTAAAAGTGTCTTCGCCTTTATTTATTTTAGTTCTTAAATTACTCCTAAGTTCATCTTTGATAGATTTACTTTCATATCCTGACGCTTTTAGTTCGCCAAACGTTTTTATATTCTCAATTTTCATATTTTTCTATTTCTCTGTAATGCTATTTTTTGAATCAAAACCCAAAAAGATTTTATCCTCTTACTCTTTTTTTTCTATTGGTTTCATAATCTTCAAAAATCATTTCACCTAAACCTTTAAGTCCAGTATAAAATGCTTTTCCCTGATTGGCATAGGTAAACTCCCTTACAAACTGTATCAGATATGGATCTTGTGCAATCATAAAAGTAGTAATTGGTATATGCAATTTACGTGCTTGTTGTGCCATCATATAGCATTTATTAACAATATGTCGATCTAACCCATTACTGTTTTTATAATATTGTCCATCGGGTAGTCTAAGGCAACTAGGTTTACCGTCTGTAATCATAAAAATTTGTTTGTTTGTATTTCGTTTTCTACGCAACATATCCATTGCTAATTGCAATCCTGCAACCGTATTGGTGTGATAAGGTCCAACTTGTAAATATGGTAGATCTTTTATAGCAATGGGCCAAGCATCATTACCGAACACTAAAATATCAAGAGTGTCTTTGGGGTACCTTGTAGTAATGAGTTCTGCCAGAGCCATCGCTACTTTTTTAGCAGGAGTAATACGATCTTCGCCATAAAGAATCATACTATGACTTATATCAATCATTAATACAGTGCTCATCTGAGCTTTAAACTGAGTTTCTTCAACAACTAGATCTTCTTCGGTAAGATTTAAGTCTCCAATACCATGATTAATTTGTGCATTTTTAAGACTCTCGGTTATAGAAATTCTTTCCAAAGCATCTCCATATTGGTAATTACGAAACTCCCCTGCATGTTCATCTCCTCTACCCGTATAATTTGTTCTATGATTTCCTGATCCACTACGTTTTAGCTTTCCAAAAATCTGATCCAAGGCTCGTTTTCGTATAGCTTGTTCGGTTTTAGCGGTAATAGACATCCCACCATTACCATTTGGCTTTAACTCTTCTCGAATATATCCTTTCTTCTTCAGATCTTCTACAAAATCATCCATTGTATAATTCTCATCAGTAAGATTATATTCTTTATCCAGTTCATTCATCCAATCTAAAGCTTCGTCCAGATCACCAGAAGTATGCGTGATAATTTCCTGAAAGATGTCAAAAAGTTTTTCGAACGGAGATTGTTCTTCTGCTTCATAGAGTTTAAAAGAAAAGCCCTTTTTAAAAATTTTCTTTTTCTTTTTCATACACTAAAGTTAGTACATTTTATATTAAGATAAATACACATCATATATCGAAGAAAAGAGAATTAACATTTGTTTTGGATAATTATAGACGAATAACTAATCATCAAATTACAAATTGTAAACAATTATTACCTTTGAGAAGAAAGTGAGTATTGAAGAAACACTTCTAATATTCTTTTTTTAATCACATAAAACACATGATACTACACTTATGAAAAAATTAATTCTCTTTTCTTTGTTTTTGACTTTTACATATTCGACTTATGCTCAAGATGAGGTAGAAAAAGTTAAATCTACAGTTTCTAAAAGTAAAATTGAAGGACATATCTATTTTCTGGCTTCAGATGAATTAAAAGGTAGACAAACAGGATCATCAGAAAATAAAATTGCAGCTCAATATTTAGCTAATACCTTAAGAAGTTATGGTGTTAAACCTATACCTGATACTGAAAGTTACCTGCAACCTGTAGAGCTTAGAAAGACTTCTGGTGCAACAAAAACCGAATTTAAATCCGAGAACTTAACTATAAATCAAATACTAACCATAAATCAGATCAATACAAATTATAAAGGTAAAGCCGTTTTCTTAAACTATGGATTAGAAGAAGATTACAAAGATATAGATGTAAAGGGAAAATATGTTATCTGTATTATTGGAAGTAAAGATGAAAAGGCAATAAGAGCCGCTTTTTCAAAAACCAAAGAAAAAAGTAAACTAGCTGAAGAAAAAGGAGCTTTGGGCATTATCGAAATATGTAATCTTGATGACCAAACAAGAATGCAAATGGAACATTATTTTAATGGTGATAAAATGTCTGTATCTAATACCGATAAAGAAGAAAAAAATGAATTTGCATACCTATGGGTTAATGATAAAAATGAAGAAATCAGTAAAATATTTACAGATAAAAAAGAAGCAGATATAGAATTAACCATAACCGGAATCAAGGAAAGTAATGTATATTCTCAAAACGTTGTTGGTGTGGTTGAAGGTACAGATCCTAAGTTAAAAAATGAGTATATCATTTATTCTGCTCATTATGATCATGTTGGCATTGGTAAACCCGTAGAAAACGATTCTATTTATAATGGAGCTAGAGATAATGCCGTAGGAACTGTTACTGTGCTTTCTGCAGCAGAAAATATAGCAAAATATCCTACAAAAAGATCAGCACTTTTCATTCTTTTTACCGGCGAAGAAAAAGGACTCTTAGGAAGTAAGTGGTATGTTGAACACCCTGTAATTCCTTTAGAACAAATGGTGTATTGTTTTAATAGTGATAACGGGGGGTATAATGACACTACTAAAGCTACTATTATTGGGTTAAGTAGAACTACAGCTCAAACCGATATCATTGAAGCAACCAAAAAATTTGGTCTAGAAGCTATTGATGATCCCGCTCCAGAACAAGGATTATTTGATCGATCTGATAATGTCAACTTTGCCGTAAAAGGTATTCCCGCTCCTACATTTAGTATGGGTTTTACTTCATTTAATGAAGAAATCACTAAGTATTACCATCAAGTAACGGATAATCCAGATTCTTTAGATTACAGTTATTTATTTAAATTTTTTCAGTCTTACGTTCTGGCTTGTAGAAAAATAGGAAATAACCCTAAAACTCCTTTTTGGATAGAGGGCGACAAATATTACGAAGCAGGTATAAAATTATATCAAAAATAAAACAGCTACATATTGTTTTTATTTCGAAATCATATAAAATATTACTTATCGCTACTAGTAATAGTCACTTTTATAACTTCATGTGATCAAAAAAACCCTTTAGAGATAGCCCTCGAGTCCGAATCTAAGTATATTATACCAGTGATGCAAGATCCAGAGGGTTATGAATTACAGATTATATATACTCAAATCAACAAAAGTAAAGACGGTAAGGTAAATTTCACAGATTTCGAATTTAATGTTAACGATAGTGTTTACTTTTATCCCGCAAGCGCTGTAAAATTTCCAGTAGCATTAATTGCTCTAGAAAAATTAAAAGAATTGCAAGAAAAAGGGATTAATTTAGACAGAAAGACCAATTTTAAAAAAGAAAGAGATACTCTTTATACTAGTATCGAGAAAGAAATTATTAAAATTTTTGCTGTCAGTGATAATCAGGCATATAATCGCTTATTCGAATTTCTTGGCCAGGATTATATTAATCAAAAACTGCGATCCAAAAATATAGAAGGAAGAATTTCTCATAGAGTATCAGCTTATCATTCGCATAATCTGAAAACCCTGCCTATTTTTTTTAAAGAAAATATACAAGATAGCACCTCAATATATCAACAGGCAAGTATAGAAAATTCGCCTCAATCAAAATTATCTTTAAAAAAACTATTAAAAGGCAAAGGTTATATCTACAATGACACATTAATTACGCAGCCTAAAGATTTTTCTGAAAAAAATTATCTTCCTATAGGGTCTTTACATGAAATGATGAAACGTATTCAATTCCCAGATACATATTCAAAATCTCAGTGTTTTAATATTACTCCCAACGATTACCACTTTGTTCTAAATGCCATGAGCACATTGCCCCATAGGGAGGGGTACAACAAAAAAGAATATTACGACTCTTATAGTAAATTTTTTATGTTTGGAGACACCAAAAAGAATATTCCTGAAAATATTGAAATTTATAACAAAGTCGGATATGCTTACGGATATTTAACAGATTGTGCCTATATAAAAGACACAAAAAATGATATTGAATTCATATTATCCGCTACTATTCATGTGAATAAAAACAAAATCTACAACGACAACAATTATGAATACGATGATATTGGCATTCCGTTTTTGGCAGAATTGGGCAGAGAGATATACGATCAAGAAAAAAAACGAAAAAAGCAATAAACACAAAAACATAACTTACTGATTATTATTTGATTAAAAATCACACACCACATAGAAAAGATGCGATTTTAAGAAAGATTACCTTTTTTTTAACAAAACAATATCACAAAAAGCTCTTTTAAGCACTAATTTTACATTACCCCTAGTTATAGATTATCGTTAAAAGCACTATTACAATACATATGACAATAAACGTAAACCCCAAGTGATTGCATAGTATGTAAGCATCATAGTATGTAATTCATAAAAACGTTAGATTATGAAAAATTATATACTACCCCTCGTCTTTTTTTCTTCATTTTTACTGTACCCAAATATTTACATAGTTGAGCATACTTTCATTACTATTGAAGAAGTTCAAAGTCAACGTGATCGTAAACTTTCTGCAGAGGAAGTGAAACAAAGAGGTCTTGATTTAATGGTAAACGAAATTATTGCTGACATTGATGGAATTGATTTACGAAAAATGGCAAGATCCTCCATATTTGAAACATCCTATGGTTTTAGATGGAAGATGGTTAATTTGCACACCGGTAAAGTCATTATTGTCAAAGTAGACAAAGATTTCAATCTAATCTCAGCTAGACAAAGTGCGAAAACTCTAAGATAATTATTCCTTGATTTGACATTTACATACTTTTGATTTGAGACGACCTTTATGTTATAAAGCGATCTTTGGGTTGATTCAAATGACTCTTTAATTCATTTATCTCTACTTTTGCCATTCATAATAAATCATTTATTTAGATGATAGACTTCTTAAGAAGATAAATAATATGAATGTTAGTATCAAAAAAATAGGTGTTATTTCGGGCCCGTTGGCTTTTCTTTTTGTATTACTTTTTTTTCACCCCGAAGGATTATCCAAAGAGGCCAATGCAATATTAGCAAGCACACTATGGGTGGCTATATGGTGGATTACAGAAGCAATTCCTATTGCAGTTACTTCTCTTTTACCAATTATTTTGTTTCCATTATCTGGCGGATTAGATATCAAAAGCACTACAGCTGCATTTGGTCATCAATATGTTTTCTTATACATCGGAGGGTTTATTCTTGCGATAGCTATTGAAAGATGGAATCTTCACAAACGAATCGCACTGAACATTATAAATATTATTGGCACAGATATTAAAACTATGATTCTTGGTTTTATGGTTGCTACAGCTTTTTTATCAATGTGGATATCCAATACTGCAACATCTGTAATGATGTTGCCTATAGGAATCGCGGTAATTGCTCAACTTAATGATAATCCAGAAACAAAAGAGGATGAGAATAAAATCTTTGGCAAAGCATTAATGCTTGCCATTGCTTATAGTGCATCTATTGGCGGTATAGCTACGTTAATAGGCACACCGCCAAATTTGGTACTGGCAGGTATTATCAAAGAAACATATAACATCGAGATAACATTTACAGATTGGTTAATTATAGGGTTACCAATCTCATTGCTCATGTTATTTATTTGCTGGCGATATCTGGTACTGTTTGCTTTTTCTTTTAAGCAAAAAGAATTTCCCGGTGGCAAAACAGAAATAAAAAAGCAAATTACGGCGTTAGGGAAACTTTCTTATGAAGAAAAACTAGTTCTCATGGTATTTGTGTTTACCGCTATAGCATGGATAAGCAGATCTTTTTTACTCCAAAAAATCATCCCGTCTATAAATGATACTATTATAGCAATTTCTGCAGCCGTACTTTTATTTCTTTTACCTACCAGCAAAAAAGGAAAGCCCTTAATGAATTGGAAATTTGCGGTAAAACTTCCTTGGGGGGTATTATTACTTTTTGGAGGGGGGCTTGCTCTCGCCGCTGGTTTTAAAGAATCAGGATTGGCATTATGGATTGGTACACAAATGACTTTACTTCAAGGTGTATCACTAATAATTCTTTTAACCTGCATTGTCGTTTCGGTAAATTTTTTAACCGAAATCACTTCTAACGTCGCCACAACATCAATGCTGCTACCCGTATTGGCTTCTATGGCATTATCGCTTGAAGTTCATCCATTTATACTTATGATCGGAGCAACTATGGCCGCTTCCTGTGCGTTTATGTTACCAGTTGCAACTCCACCAAATGCAGTTGTATTTGGGTCAGGATATCTTACTATTCCTGATATGATGAAAAAAGGTTTTTGGCTTAATATTATATCGATTATACTCATAATTCTAGCAACATATTATGTATTACCATATTTCTGGGAATTTGATCCTTCCACTTTTCCAGAGGATTTTAAAACATTATAAATTTAGAAGGTCATAAATCAATTTTGCGCCATAAAATCAACTACGCTTTACCTTAACACGGCTTTAAGACTTTAGCGTTTCCATTTTATTTACTTTAGGGACCTCATAGTCAATCGATCAAAAAGTGCCAAAATTACTTCTTCTTTTCGCCGCAATTACTCTTAGTTTTTTTGGTAACGCCCAAGAAAATATATCTATAACCTATACTGGAAATATGGGAGTATACATTTCTAATAACCAGTTTTCGGTTCTTATAGATGGTTTGCATGCCAAATATGGAGATGATTATCTATTTCCTACAGAAGAATTAGTGAATAAAATCAGCACCAAATTAAAACCGGATGTTATTTTGTTCACTCATTACCACGGTGACCATTTTAGCACACAACTAGCCAAGAATTACCTCCAAACAAATCAAAAAGCTAAGATTTTTGGACCAAATCAAGTAACAAATAATCTTACCACATTTAATGATCGAGTGCACAGTATATCAGTAAAAGATTACACCAAACAAACAACCATTGTTGACAATAATAAAATTATTGGTCTTAAAATAGATCATGCTGGAAAAAGACATGCCAAAGTAGAAAATGTAGGATATATTGTGAATATAGGAAGCCAAAAAATATTACATGTTGGTGATACTAATTGGTTAGAAGAAATTCAGTTATTTGATAATTTGGAATTATTTAAAGAAGAAATAGACATTGCAATTCTCCCCTATTGGATGCTTATGCAAAATAACGCTGCGGACTTGATTAAAAAACACATCGGTTCTAAACTTATAATTGCTACTCATATATCTCCAAGAATTAAAGAACAAGAACTCTTAAAATTAAAGGATCAATATCCAAACATACATTTTCTGACAAAATTAGAACAACAAATACAACTAATTAACTCACATTGATAAAATGAAAAAAATAATTTTTCTACTTCAACTTATGATTATTTCTACGGTATCAGCCCAGGAATTCTCTATGGATCTTGTTAAGGATCTTACTCCGCGTAATATTGGTCCAGGAGGAATGAGTGGACGAGTCACAGCAATAGATGTAGTAACTTCTAATCCTAATATTATATATGCAGGAACGGCATCTGGCGGTTTATGGAAATCAACCTCTGGGGGTATTAAATGGGAACCTATTTTCGAAAAAGAAGTTACAGCTTCTATTGGTGCAGTTGCGATACAACAATCTAATCCTTCGGTAATTTGGGTTGGAACGGGAGAAGGAAATCCAAGAAATAGCCTTAACGGAGGGTATGGTGTTTTTAAATCTCTTGACGGCGGTAAAAGTTGGAAAAGTATGGGGTTAGAAAAAACACGCCATATTCATAGGGTCATCGTTGATCCTACTGATCCTAATACGGTTTATGTAGCTGCAATCGGTTCACCTTGGGGAGAGCATCCAGAAAGAGGAATCTTCAAAACTACCGATGGTGGTGTGACCTGGAATAAAATCTTATTTGCTAATAATAAAACAGGGGCAGCAGACCTCATTATGGATCCTAAGAACCCTAATAAATTAATTGCAGCCATGTGGGAACATAAGCGTGACCCATGGTTTTTTAAATCTGGTGGTAAAGGTTCTGGACTTCATATTACACATGATGGTGGTAAAACCTGGGAGAAACGTACCGAAGAAGATGGTCTTCCTAAAGGTGATTTAGGTAGAATTGGAATAGCAATAGCACCTAATAAACCTGAAATTATCTATGCATTAATCGAAGCAAAAAAGAATGCACTTTACAAATCAACAGACGGAGGATTTAAATGGGAAAAAGTCAATGACAAAAATGATATTGGAAACCGCCCATTTTATTATTCAGATATATTTGTTGATCCACAAAACGAAAACAGAGTATATTCTGTATTTACCTACGTAAATGTTTCTGAAGACGGAGGGAAAAACTTCTCGCAGTTAATGCCTGCTTATGGTGTTGATAATGGCGTACATCCTGATCATCATGCCTGGTGGATTCACCCTAATGATGGTAATTACATGATTGATGGTAATGATGGCGGCTTAAATATCACTCGCGATGGAGGAAAAACCTGGCGTTTTATTGGTAATTTGCCTGTTGCACAGTTTTATCATATTAGTATAGATAATGAGTTTCCATATAACGTATACGGAGGTATGCAAGATAACGGAAGTTGGAGAGGTCCTGCTTATGTCTGGAAAGCACAAGGGATAAGAAACTCATATTGGCAAGAAATCTCTTTTGGAGATGGTTTCGATGTTGTACCAGACAGAGATGATTCTCGTTATGGCTGGTCAATGAGCCAACAAGGATTTGTACTTAGATATGACTGGAAAACGGGTAATAACTATATCGTAAAACCCACACATCCTGATCCTGAAGTAAAATTGCGCTTTAACTGGAATTCTGCTATTAATATTGATCCCTTTAGTAATAGTACTCTTTATTTTGGTAGTCAATTTGTACATAAAAGTACAGACAAAGGAAATACATGGGAAATTATTTCCCCGGATTTAACCACTAATGATCCTGAAAAACAAAAACAAGCAGAAAGTGGTGGATTAACTATGGATGCTACCGGAGCAGAGAATCATTGTACTGTTCTAGTAGTAGAACCCTCTCCGTTAGAGCAAAATATGCTTTGGGCAGGTACTGATGATGGACGTGTACATGTTACTCAAAACGGGGGAGCAAATTGGACAGATGTTTCAAAAAATATAAAAGGACTACCTGTGGGAAGTTGGATTGTACAAATCAAAGCTTCAAACAAAAAGAAAGGAGGGGCACTATTAGTGGCAAATGACTATAGAAGATTTAACTATACACCTTATGTATATAGAACCTCTGATTATGGTAAAACCTGGACCCGAATAGTCGACCAAAACGATGTAAAAAGTTATGCGCTTAGTATTGTAGAAGATCCTATCGAAAAGAATCTTTTGTTTTTAGGTACAGATGATGGATTATATATCTCTATAACTGGTGGAAATAGTTGGGTAAAATGGACAAAAGGATTTCCTACTGTTTCTGTAAAAGATTTGGTAATCCAACCACGAGAGCACGATTTGATAATCGGTACTTTTGGTAGAGCAGCATGGGTGTTAGACGATATCAGGCCATTAAGAGCCCTTGCAAAAAACAAAACTGTTTTGAATCAAAAATTACAGCTTTTCGAGCCTCCAACAGCATATCAAGCAGCATATCAGCAACCTACCGGAAGTCGTTTTGGAGGAGATGCCTTATATAGTGGAGAGAATCGTGAATATGGTGCTCTTTTATCATACTTTATACAGGTAGAAGAAAAAAAGAAAGAGGATACTGAGAAGCAAGAAGAAGAAGAAGAAGAAGAAGATAAAGAAGAGGCTGCAGAAGATGAAAAAGATGAAACTAAAGTAAAATGGGATTCTATTCATCTAAAAATTTATGATGGAGATCGTTTAATTAGAACACTCAAAGAAAAGACGCCCGATTCAACTGGTTTTCATAAAACGAAATGGCTTATGGATGAAAAAGGTGTCGATCGTCCTTCTAGAAAAATAGAAAAACAAGATAAAGAACCTGGCGGAGTTACTGTGAAACCAGGGAAATACAAATTGGTGATGGAATATGGAGATCAAAAATCTGAAGCTATGATCGAAATACAATCTGATCCAAGACTAGAAGTTTCTCAGAAAAACATAAATGAAATATATACTACTTCTAAAGATTTGGAAAAAATGGCCCAAACCTCTGCAGATGCTGTGAAACAGCTTGTTGAAAGTAAGAATATAGCTTCCAAATATCAGAAGGAACTTAAGAAGTTGGATAAAAAGAAGTTCAAAGACCAAATTAAATTATCTAAAGATATTTCTAAAAAAATCGATAGCGTAATAGCTTTCTATATTGGCAAAGAAGATAAACGCCAGGGAATTACACGTAATCCAGAGGTTACGGTAATGCAACGTCTTGGTATGGCTGGTTGGTATGTAGGTAGTCGTCAAAATGGTTTAACATCTACAGAAAACACTCTTATTAAACAGGCAAAAGATGCATTAAAAGATGCGTTGACCAAAACCAATGTCTTTTTTACTGATGAATGGAAATCATATCGTGAAACGATCGAAAAATTAGAAGTATCTCCTTTTAAAGAATTTAAAACCTTTGTTCTGGAATAAATCATAAAATATAACCCCCATTTTTTTGTGAAAAATGGGGGGTTATATATTCTGTCAATTCCTAATTAGCTTTAGAATATAGCAATTCATTAATATCATAATATTCCCAATCTATGCGATCTTTAATAAGATCCACAAGTATATCTTTATGTCCTGCTCCATATATCACTAAAATTCTATCATCTGGTTCGACAATTCTATGAAGATTAGTGAAGATTTTTAAATTTCTAAGATACCATTCGGAAACCGCTTGAGCACCGACATAATTATCATCTTCACCAAAATTGATTAGATGCTTTAGATAAAACTTTTGATTATAATTTTTGTCAAAGTTTTCCGAATTTGCAAATCGAACAATTTCTAGAATAGAACCTTTTGCAATAGTTTCTACATCACTTTGCATTGTGTTTATTAAATTTTCGAATTCCTTTAATTCTGTAGTCTGATTATGCTGTTCTGCATATCTTATTACGGCATCGGTATCAAAATTTGCAAAAGCATCGATAGGATATAATTTATCATGATTCATTATTTGAGCCAAAGGGTAACATAGTTGTACTGTTTCACTAGACATAAAAGATCTATCATCTTCACTTATTGTTTTTTCTAGCTTATTATTCACAAAATCTTTATAATATGTTTCACTCCATAGTGCATCCCCCCTATCTATTTCTATAGCAATTTTAGTAGGTTTAAATTTAGAGATCAAGTGAATAACTTCTTTTAGTTCTGCCTGTCTCTTATCAGAATGAATATTGCCCATATCCATATTTACGGCATCAGCTCCTGGATTATGCAAATGCGTCATCCCCAAGACACTTATTACTGGTTTTTGCTCCTGAGCAATAGACGATAAAGTTATGTTGAAGAGAAATATCAAAATAATGGTACGCATAGTTGTTGTTGTTTTTAATGAATCTTTATTGTTTTTTATTTGGTGTCACTGCTTTATCTAAGGGAAGGATCAATTGATAATCATATCCATCTAAAAGTTGTTTAACACGATGATAATTTCCATTTGTTGGTAACGCTATTCGACCATTTTTTATATCATTGCGAATAGATTTCAAATCAATAATTGCCCATTCATTTGTTTTTGCCATAACTATAAAGTCACGTACTCGTTTGTAATACCTAGAATACTTTTTGAGATAATCTATTTCTTCACCTTTTTCGTTACTATAATAGCGATTCCAAGAATTAATGATGGTTGCTTTGGTGCCATTTTTAGTTGCCAATTCGGTAACAAGATTACCCAAATCGTAGCAACCATTGGTTAATATTTTTGAAGCATGAAGGCTTCCAAATTTTAAAAATACTTTTGGTTTAACTTCTGTTTTTAAAGCTTCCTGATAATACTTCATAAAATTATTACGCATGTAACTAATCCGATCTGCATGAGAATCACTACGCCAACGAGAATAAATATCCCAACTAATTTCTAAATCATTTACTATTGTTTTGGTAGTCTCATCATCTCTAAAACGATTCAGGTATTGTTGTACTGCGGGTTCCTTTTGGAACTCATTAAAAATATCAATATCAGTATCAGAGTTTTCTTCTTTTGTATACCATGAAGCAATTATTTTGGATGCCTTTTCTTTTTCAGATTTGATGATGGCGTAGTTTGCATCTTTTTTAACAAAAGAAAGTAACTCGTCCATGAAATAAAGTGTTGCTGAATAATATTCCTGATCTAACCCCCAAAGATTCATATCATGCGTTCTTATAGATTGAAGAAAATATGCATCTTCGAGGCCATCAAAAAAAGGAATTGGAACTTGATTATCTTCCTTTCCAGCATATCGTGAAGTAAATTTCTTTAAATTATCTACGGTAGCTGATGGCGGTGTACTTAAACTAACTAATTTCTTGGCAGAATAAGGACCGACTTCAAAAGCAGTGTGATTAAATCCAGCTTTATGTAACAATGGGACCAATGCAGTAATCAATTGTGAAGTGTTTTTTGACCCGTGAAGTTCTCCAAACATAATAAATTGCGAGGTAGATATTAAAGTGTCTAACATTGTGCGACCACCTCCAATAATAGTTCTATCCTGAATTTTAAAATATTTTGTTTTGGTAGCTACATAGGATGAGTCTATAACAGACACCTTGCCTAAACTATGACCTTTGACAACAATAGTTCCTGATTGTTTTTCTTTACAAGAGAGGAATAAAAATAACGTAATAAGTATAAAAATTGGTTTCATCATTTTTTGATTTTGAAACAAAATAATGTGTTACTGTTCTAATAGATTTTCAATTTACACGTAATGGGTAAACCGCAGGATAAAAAGAGATAATTAAGCTAATAGATATTTGGTTGTATAGTTTACCGTCTTCGTATAAGAAAACAAGGGATTGTAACCAAATATGGATAAATTAAATGTTCTAAATGCTATTTTTGGATCATGACAACATTCAAACATCGTTGGAGATATCATATCATACTTGGGACATTAATCATTATTATGGATTTATATGGTGATTATATATACAAGAATAAAAGTAGTTGGGCAGAATATTTTGACTACCCAATATATTTATTTGGTATTACTATGTACATCGCTTTTTTCAGTATTTACGTACTCAACTATAAAGTATTATGTCCCCTTACGCTTTCGCGAAAACACATACTTAAATTTAGTATCGGAATCATTGCTCTGGCATTTTTATTTGCCGGTATCCGGTATATGTTAGAAGAAGTGATGTTATATTCTATTACAGGAAGGCACAATTACGCAGAACGTACCCGTCATTTTGGTTACTATGTATTTGATAATTCTTACTACGCCTCAAAAAGCCTTCTTTTTAGCACAGCAATGTATCTTTTTTTTAGGTTTATTGATAATAAAGACACTTTGCATCAATTAAAAATTGAAAATAAAAAATCAGAACTCAAATTGCTTAAATCACAATTGAGTCCACATTTTTTATTTAACACCTTAAACAGCTTTTATTCAGAACTTATAGATAGTCAACCCAAAACTGCAGCAGATATCCATAGACTTTCTGATCTCTTACGATTCGTTACTTATGAAGCTCAATATGATAACATACGATTAGATAAAGATCTTAAGTTCATTGAAGACTATATCTATTTTTTTCAAAAACGTTATGAAGATAACCTATCGGTGAATTACCAAGTAAATGGTATTGTTTTGGACCAAGAATTACCAGCAATGTTACTCATTCATTTTGTAGAAAACGTATTCAAACATGGTATTGTTACTGACAATTCTTCTCCTGCAACTATAATCATTTCTGTATTACCAAAGGCTCTTGAAATTAGTACCAAAAATAAAATTGCTACTTCTGAGCATTATGCAGCATCGGGTATTGGATATACCAGTATTCAAAAAAGGCTAAATGCTCTTTTCAAAAATAATTTCACATTACATAAAACAGAAGAAAAACCTTATTTTGAAGCTTATTTAAAAATTCCGCTATGACAAAATTGATACGATGTCTTATTGTAGATGATGAACCCCCAGCAATACGTCTGCTTAAAAACTACGTCGAAAAAGCACCTTTTCTCGAACTTATCAATAGCACAACAAAAGCTCTGGAAGCATTACAATATATTGAGAAGGGCAATATAGATTTGGTATTTCTTGATATTCAAATGCCAGATTTATCAGGAATTCAATTGTCAAAAATCATTAAGGATGATGTACAAATTATTTTCACTACAGCATACCCAAAATTTGCAATAGAAGGATATGATCTAAATGCCGTTGATTACTTATTAAAACCTTTTGAGTTTGATCGTTTTTATCAAGCAATTCTAAAGGTAAAGCACAATGACAATATTCATCAAGAAAACAAACCCGAAAAAGAATATGTTTTTGTAAAAACCGATGGTAAAAACAATTATGAAAAAATAGATCTAAGCAAAATATTGTATATAGAAGGGTTAAAGAATTATGTTGCTATTCATGTATTGGACAAGCAGATTATTACATACAGTACATTAAAGCATATTGAAAGTACTCTTCCTTCGACTACATTTATTAAAATTCACAAATCATATATTGTCTCCATCGACCATATCATCAAAACAGATTCGCTTCACGTCTATATTCAAAATCAAACACTACCAATAAGTGATACTTATCGCAAATCATTTTTTGAGATGATCAATAAAATAAAATTATAATTTATTATTACAATCAGTATTAGTTTGCTTTATATTTACAATTGATTTTCTAATCTCAGAATTACTAAACAAGATTAATTTTCAAATTTGAATAAAACTCAAAAACAAAGATCACGCATGAACACAAAATATTTACTTCTTCTTATAGTTTTACTTTCTGCAATTAATTTTACCAATGCTCAGGATACTGGAGAGGATAAATGGGGGGCTTGGTATATGTATTTTGGGACTAATCAGGTAAGTGATAAATTAAGTATTCATTCTGAAGCTCAATTTAGGTATTATGAGGTGACTTCTTCGTTTAATCAATTATTACTACGTACGGGATTAAACTATCATATTAATGACGAAGCCATAGCTACTATTGGTTATGGATATATTAATACCGATGGTACTTTTGCCGATATTCCTGATGAAGAGAATTCTAACGAGCATAGAATATTTGAGCAATTCATTTTAAAAAACAAAGTCGGAAAATTTAAATTTGAGCATAGATATCGTCTAGAACAAAGATTTATTAGTACACAAAATGACGATTTTACAGAACATAGAGCCCGCTATAGATTACAGCTTACCTACCCTATTAATGAAAAGTGGTTTTTAAATGCTTATGATGAAGTATTCATAAATCTACAAGAACCAATTTTTGGGCAAAACCGATTGTACGGAGCAATAGGTTATACAGTTCAATCCAATTTTAGTATTCAGTTAGGTTACCTTAAAAATCATTTTACAGGAATTAATTTTGACAGGTTACAGTTAGGAGTTATCTATAATACCGACTTTAGAAAGAAAGAAAACAAGTAATGGCAATTTCAAAAGAGAGCAACCCTGCTTTATTGTTAATAGATATTCAAAAGGGATTTGAAGATATTCAATACTGGGGAGGAGAACGTAATAATTTTGATGCAGAAGAAAATATGGGACGGCTTCTTAAATTCTGGAGAGTAAATAACCTTCCTGTATTTCATATAAAACATTGCTCAACCAACCCTATTTCTCCGTTGGCAAAAGGAAATCCAGGAAACGATTTTATGGATTTTAATACTCCATTGCCAAGTGAACCTACTATAGAAAAAGATGTTAATAGTGCTTTTATAGATACAGATCTTCAAAAGCAGTTAGAAGATAAGAATATAGATACTTTAGTAATTATTGGACTCACAACCGATCATTGCGTATCTACTACAACAAGAATGGCAGGTAATTTAGGCTTTAAAACCTTTTTGATTGAAGATGCTGTTGCTACTTTTAATAAGGTAGGAGTCAACGGACAAGAATATAGTGCTCAACTCATACATGACACAGCTATTGCCAGTTTAAAAGATGAATTTGCAACTGTTTTATCTACAAAATCTATGATAACAGATTTAGGTTAAATTATTATAAAACTTCACTAAAATACTTAATATCATTAGTGTTACAGGTTGGAAGTAATAAACTTTAAGATATCCTCTAGGATAACATTTTGCTCTGGTTCATTATGTATCTCGTGATACAATCCTTCGTAACCTTTAAATTGAATTATCCTATTGGTTGATGCAAATTCCTGAGATCCTTTAAAACTAGTAAGACGATCTTCTGTTCCGTGCATAACTAATGTTGGAACAGTTAATTTTTCTCCATTATTTTTTGCCCATTTTCCAGCTTCAAAACAAGATAAAAAGAAAGATGGAGTGATTTTTCCATGGACCAATTCATCTTTACGATAGGCATCAACTACATTCTCATCTCTACTGATTGCAGTAACATCCAGGTTTGTGTTATCACCAAAAGCCGGGTATATTTTATTCATAAATTTTGCTAAACCTACTTTAAATTTTGGAGGTTCAAAAGGTAACGTAAACCAAGGAGCAGTTAAAATTGCAGCATTAATACTAGGATTTCTCTTAAGCAAATAATTAGCAACAACATTACCTCCCATGCTATGTCCATATACAAATAGCGGTATATCTTTATTTTCTGAGTTTGCTATAGAAACTATCTTTTCTACACTATCCAATAAAAAACGATAATTAGGAGTATGACCTCTTTTTCCTTCTGACTTACCATGTCCAATATGATCAAAAGAATACACACTAATATTTTGAGCATTCAAAAACCCAACAACATGTGTATACCTGGAACTATGCTCACCCATACCATGTACCAAACACACTATCGCAATTGGATTAACAATCTGCCACGATTGAGCATATATTTTTTTATTTTCTTGCTGCCAATTAAATTCTTTATACACAATGCATCAATTTATGTATACAATATAACGAATATAAAAGCTTGTCTATTTTTAAATGATTAATTCTTGTTACGACCTAACCTTACTTTAAAAACGAATTAGTAATTATTCTAAACGTAGTTTAATTTAAAAGAATTGAAATAAGCTATCCAGAAACTTTATCAAGATACTGAGTTGGGGTCATTGCTGTAACTTTTTTAAAAGCTCTATAAAAACTTGTTTTACTACTAAAACCACACTCCTCTCCTATGGCTTGTATAGATAATTTTTCTAATGAACCAGACTGTAGCATTTCTTTTGCTTTTTCTATACGATGTTGATTAACTATTTCATAAAAATTAGAGTTCATCCTTTCACTTAGTACTTGCGAAATATGATGCGAGGGTATATTAATGGTTTCAGAAACATCTGCAATTTTTAGATCAGATATTAAGTACATTTTTTCATCTTTGAAAAACGACTGTATCTGTTCCTGAATTTCTTTTGAACGTGTTTCAGATAAGGGCGAAGTTTTGTATTTTCTTCCTTCTAATACAGGAAGTATTTGTTTGATATCTACAATCCAATATCCCAATAATAATATTGTTATCGACATTAGTCCAGAAAGAATAATTTCTGTTGTAATAGCAGAAGCTCCTGTAAACAAAAGCCCAGTTTGTACTATCAATTCTGTAAATGCTAATGAAACCAAGAGCATACCAAATCGTTTCAGTAATACGCTATTTTTTTTATCTCGCTTGTAAACCATTACTAAGGCAACTAATCCATAAACAAATAGTATCACCAAGTGCAAACTAGCTTGTAACCAATCTGAAAAAGCTACTGCTCCATTAGGTAAAATATCATAGTAATAAGTTATTACTGCCTGCTTTTCTTCAGTGCTAACTAAATACCTGGGAGTAAGTAGAATCAACATCGTTGCAAACGGCAAAATATGTATGATATCTCTTTTTTTTAGCGCAAAAGATGATTCCCCATAACTCTTTACGAACAAATAAAAGCTTGGCCCCACCAAAAACAATAGTGGATATCCAATTCCTAGTAGATGTGGCCATACCTTGATAAGTTGAGTTGTAAACAAAAGATAGGTAAACAAATGTTGTATTAAACCAAAAAGTGCAATCACCAAAAAGAATCTGGATAGTTTTAATGATGTACTTTTTAAAACAACCAAAATAACAAAACACCCAACCAGAATAACTCCTCCTAATAAAAAAGTAATGATAAAGGCAAAAGACTCGATACTGTTCATATGATAAAAATAGTGCTACTTAATTAAATGGAAAAGCATCTCCTACCCCAATATGTTACAAAAAGGTTTCAATTAATTAAGAGCTCCCTATTTAGCGGTAATCCGGGGGATTTCTTGGGTACTTTTATATCACAAAAATGAACAATTATGATACGTAAAATTTTAAAAGGACTGGCACTTTTTCTAGTAATCGACATTGTCATATTACTGATATACGGGTTTGTGCAATACCCAAAAGCCAAAGGCGAGCAGCATTTCATCGCAGAACGAATTATTCATGCATCTAATGAGCAAGTATGGGAAATAATTTCAGATGTAGGTAATTATCACGAAGTAACTGCTCCTAATATTCATCATGTCGAAATTGTAGCGGGACAAGGATTAGGAATGAAGCGTGTTTGTAGCGCTCCTGATGGCACAAGTTGGGAAGAAACTTGCACTGTATGGAACCCCGGTAAAGAGTTTCAGTTTGTTGTAAACACCAAAAAGAAAGACTATCCTTTTCCGTTGAAGTCTTTATCTGGTTCTTGGAAAATAGAACAAGTAGGTCCAATGCAAACACGTCTTTTACTAGACTTTGCTTATGAGTTTAAAAGTCCATTTTTGAGTGGATATTTCCTTTCTATGGGCATGAAGCAAGCCAAACAAGACACCGAATTTTTATTAGATAATTGGCAACGGCTAGCTGAGAACAAAAAACAACTTTCAAAAATAACATTATGAAAACATATATAGTAATGATCCTATTTTTTTGCATTACAAATATTACCATGTCGCAACAAAAGATCCCTGATTGGTTTATTAAAAATATGGAAGAATCAATCGGCACTTGGATTACTGATAACTCAAAATACCAAAACGAGAACGAACCCTTTGATCACTACGGTATGGATTGGGAATGGGGAATAGGAAAACAAAGTATCACTGGCAGGCTTTATGGATTAATTAATGGTCAGAAACAGGGCATATTCTGGGAGTTTCGACAATACTGGGATTTTACTAAAAACACAGGAATTGTAGCCCAGTATGGTGGTGATGGTACTGTTGGTATCGGTCCTATGGAAGTAAAGCAAGGCAATCAAACTGAATTAACACAAGAATTTGTAAGTCCAAACGGCGCTAAAAACATACATGGGCATAAATCTACACTTAAGGAAGGTGTCCTCACCACTACTTCATATGATATTTCTAAAGATGGAAAATGGGAAAAAAGAAGATCCTATGTTTGGAACATTGACAAGCAAATAAAAAACACAAGTCTAGGAGCTTTTTCAATGTCATTGGCGGTAAAAGACATTAAAGCTTCTAAAAGTTTCTATGAAAAATTAGGTTTTGAAATGGTTGATGGTAACTTGGATCAAAAATGGGCTATTTTAAGAAATGGAAAATCCAAAATTGGGTTATTTCAAGGAATGTTCCCAAGTAACACATTAACTTTTAATCCTAAAAACGCAAGAAATATTGGTAAAGAAGCAAAGGCAAAAGGAATAACAATCACTATGGTTAATGGATTAGATAAAAAAGAAGGAGCCGCATCTTTCATGATTACTGATCCAGACGGAAATCCAATTTTGATAGATCAGCATTAAGCTTTTTATCTGCTTTTGTTATGAAATAGTTAGCATATAGATTAGGTAACTTTGGATTGAAAAATTTATCTTTAGGAGCAAGTATTTACGATTACAACCGACTCTTAAAAATAAATGATTCTATAATGAGCCTATCCAAAGTTACTTTTACCAATGCAGAAGGTCAAACCCTATCTGGTCGATTAGAACTTCCTGCCGATCAACATCCGCATAATTTTGCGCTATTCGCACATTGTTTTACCTGCAATAAAAATCTTGGAGCCGTACGAAATATAAGTAGAGGACTTACCTCTCAAGGTTTTGGAGTGCTTCGGTTTGATTTTACAGGATTAGGAGAAAGTGAAGGAGATTTTGCAGATACTAACTTTTCTGGTAATGTAGAAGATCTTGTTGCGGCGGCTGATTTTTTAGCCAAAGAATTTAAGGCCCCTTCTCTACTTGTAGGGCATTCACTAGGTGGTGCAGCAGCCATATTTGCCGCTGCCCAAATTGATTCTATACAAGCAGTAGCCACAATAGGAGCGCCCTCTAACCCTAAACATGTAAAGCATTTACTAAAAAGTGGATTAGAAGAGATTGAGGCTAGCGGAAAAGCGGTAGTAAACCTTAGCGGAAGGGATTTTACCATAAAAAAACAATTTCTGGATGATCTGGACACCAAATCACTACCAGAAGTTGCAAAAAATCTAAACAAAGCACTATTAGTAATGCATTCTCCCCAGGATACTACAGTAGGGATTAAAAATGCAGAAGAAATTTATCATGCCGCCAAACATCCTAAAAGTTTTGTTACTCTAGAAGGTGCTGATCACTTGTTAATGCGAAAAGAAGACTCAGTCTATGCGGGTAAAGTTATTGCCGGTTGGTCATCGAGATATGTTAACATCCCCGAAACTCCAAAAATCAGTAGTCAACACCATGTGGTTGCTAGTCTGGGAGATGCCGAAGGGTTTACTACCCAAATGAAAGTAGGTAATCATTATATGGTAGCAGATGAACCAGAAAGTGTTGGAGGCAATGATTTTGGTCCTACACCTTATGAATTGGTCTCTGCGGGATTATCGGCATGTACAGCAATGACGATCAAAATGTATGTGGCCAGAAAAGGCTGGGATCTACAAAATATAGAAGTGCATACGAGTTATGATAAAAAGCATATGGTCGATTGCGAAAATTGCGAAGATCCAACAGCAAAAATTGACACCTTTGAAAGAGAGATCAAGCTAGAAGGTAATCTTGATGAAAAACAAATCACTAGAATATTGCAAATAGCAGACAAATGTCCTGTGCATAAAACACTGCACAGCGAGACACAGGTAATTACAAAGTTGATTAAGTAGAATTATAAATCAATTACATTTACAAACGTTTATAAATAAGTACAAATGGGTATATGTATACTAGTAGATATATTCAGTTGTTAGCAACAAGCGTATGATATTTCAAGTAATTTTAAACTGTTAATATCTTGTTACTTATTTTGTCTATAAATTCAATTTTTACTTAATCAAATCAGTTAAATTTGTGTAAAAAATAAACCTACAGGTTGATTTAATGAAAATAATTAATACATTTGCAATAGTTGAAGACAGTTTATATTCAGTCCAATATGATACTGAAGAGTTAAATGAGTTTGTAAAATGTTTTGAATTATGGAACGACCCAATCTATTTAAGAGAGTTTTTTGAAGAACACAAGGAAGATTTAAACGATGAGTTTTGGAATGGCATAACAATTGAAGAAGCTATTATTAAAACCAGAGAAGACGCTAGACTTTTCGAAGAAGAGTTATTGTACATAGCAGAAACCGGAAAAACTGAAAGACTTGAAACATTATCCACATTATTTGAACCTCTATCAAAAGGGGTTATTGAAAAAAACCTTGAAAAAGATAAAGCCAAAGGAATGAAAAGATCTAGTTGGCTTCGTATTTATGCAATAAGGATTGAAGCTAACCTATTTGTTGTTTGTGGAGGGGCTATTAAACTTACCCAAACAATGAACCAAAGATCCTATTTAATTTTAGAATTAGACAAACTAGAATTCACTCGTAATTTCTTACAAGATGAAGAAGAAGGTGAAAATTTGGAGTTCTTTGAATTAAATTAAACTACCTAACAAATACCTATGAGTATTAACAACATAAAAAACAGACTTAAAAAAACTTCAAAACAAGATAATACTTGGATTGAAAGAGCAAAATATCGTAAAGAAAATAGAGCTTGGCTTGATATTTCTTTTGCTATTGCTGTAAAAGTAATGTCTGCACTTAAAGAAAATAAAACCGAAAATATTTTTCCAAAAACACAAAAAGAGTTAGCAGAAGCAATGATTTGCTCACCACAATATGTTAATAAACTATTGAAAGGAGCTGAAAACTTGCAACTAGAGACTATTGTGAAAATTGAGGAAATACTGAATATTCGCTTAATTGAAGTTCCTGAATTTCAAACTACAATTAAAGTTGAAATTGAAAAATATATATCTTATAATAAACCTGAGGAGTTAGTAAACATCGATTTAAACCCTTCGAATTATGAAGCTTTACTAGGCTCCTATTTTTATGAAACCGAACCTGATTCTGGTCTTAAATTAGTAGCTTAAAATGGCTGAAAAGAAAAATAAAATTGGTTTTACGCTAAAAAAAATCACAACCGAACAATTTGCTATTATTGAATCGTCATATAAAGAAGGTTCAACTATAAACTTAGATGCGGGTTTAAAATTTGGAATTAATTTTGATAACAATATCATTTCAGTACGTTTTTCGACAAGTCTTATTCAGGAAAATTCACCATTTCTGATTCTAGAGATCGGTTGTCATTTCAACATTATAAAAGAGGCTTGGGAAAGTTTTTATAATGACTCAAAAACTAACTTAATTGTACCAAAAGGATTTATAGGTCATTTAGTTATGCTAACAATAGGAACGACAAGAGGTGTTCTACATAGCAAAACTGAGAATACACCGTTCAACGATTTTTTACTTCCTACACTAAATGTTAATGAATTAGTAAAAGAAGATGTGGCTTTCAAAGTTGAAAGTGCAAAATAACATCACTTGCTTTAATTAAAAGCCAGTTGCTAACATTATATATGAAATCAGAGCAAAAGTTCAGTGCTAGATCGAAAGGTCATTTCCTTTTTGCAGTGGCGCTAGATTTTTATAAATTAAACAAGAAATAAAAATGCGCACCTGCCTACCTGACGGATGGCAGGCAGGGATAAATCGATTGGTTTAGGCTTACTTGCCTTGCTCCGATTCATATATTTGGCGTTAGGTGCAATTGTCCCATTTTGATCTGACAATTTTTTCGGAGGGATACGCTGGGATTACGGAGTTTTATTCTGATAGGCAGTACGGACAAATGCTTTGCGAAAAGGAATTGCCCAAGTATTTTGCGATGGTATCGTGGAGAGTTACACTATCCAAACGTTAGCACGTTATAAAATACTTGATCAAGGTCGCGAAAATTTTTTACAAAGTCAAATTTGAAGCGGAATTGCGGAATGTTTATCAGAATGGAAAACGGAGTATTAAGTTCCCTGCACCAACAGATTATAGACTGATCTATAAATCCATAGGTTTGGGTAGCTCCGAAAAAGTTGGGAGTTTTTTTGCCTGCCAAAATAGAACAACTGAGATTTTATTTTTTAATTTTACGATAAATTAATCAAAAAAGAAAAGCACATAACATTATGTAAGATTGCATTGATCAAATAGTTTGTCTTCGCTAACGCTGCGCAAACGATTTAATCAACGACGCTACCGCTCATCTTACACTTATTGTTGTGAGCAATACCTATAAACTAAAGCGATATTGAAAGAAAAACTAATACAAAAAGCAATAACTGAAATTGAAAAACC
Source organism: uncultured Aquimarina sp. (assembly GCA_947500545.1). GTDB lineage: Bacteria > Bacteroidota > Bacteroidia > Flavobacteriales > Flavobacteriaceae > Aquimarina. Next base: position 253,918 of record CANMSO010000005.1, read on the forward strand.
AACTTTTGGAACTACAGAGCAGTATTTGGAAGTTCATTCTGTTGAATTAGAAAATGGGAAACCAAAAGTAGAACGTGTAGACTTTGAATCATTTGAAAAAGTAAATGCTGTTTATTTTCCGATCGCAGAAGAGCCATTTTTTTTAGTTGTTTATTTTTCAAAAGAAAATGATGAAATTGTTTCTGTAGATACTGAAAATGGAAATCGCATATATTTATCTGCAACCTCTGACAAACTCACTTTTGATGAGTTATCCGAATTGACTGAGTTAAATCCATTGACAGGTTGGAGTATAGGTGATTTAAGGGCAAATGGAAAAAGTAAATATAATTTCAGTGAAATTTCATTTGAGCCAATTAAAAGCAATGCTTATGAATTAGAATCAAAATTAAGAATGCTACTAACTGAATTGGAAAAAGATACTGATGGCATCAAAAAACTTATTGCAAAATCTAATGTCATAATTTCTATTTTCAGCCAACAATATATTTGTGGAAACAAAGGAATTCATTTTGACACCAAAATGATTAGGCGAATGAATAGTTTAAATTTAGGGGTTGACATTGACCAATCTGATTACGGAAATGAATTAAAATCTGTACTCTAAAAAAAGTACTGCTCACAACATTATATATAAAATCAGAGCAAAGTTTGGTGCCAATCGAAAGGTCTTTTCCTTTTTGCAATGGCGCTAGATTTTTATAAATTGAACAAGAAATAAAAATGCGCACCTGCCTACCTGACGGATGGCAGGCAGGGATAAATCGATTGGTTTAGGCTTACTTGCCTTGCTCCGATTCATATATTTGGCGTTAGCTGTAATAATAAATGAAAACTTGTCCTCTTTGCCATAATAATCCAGCTGATAAAAAGAACTCACATATTATTCCTAAATTTTTAGGGAAACCACTATTTGAGAGAACTAAACATAGGCATTCTTTGCAAGTAGATAAAAAAGGAAAAACTAAAAAAATTCAAGATATACCTAAAGAAGACTTTTTAATCTGTGAAATTTGTGAAAAACGATTTGAAGTTCTTGAAACATATTTCTCAAAAAAACTAATTGGACTAAGGGATTATAATAATCGTAAAGACAAATTTGAAATTTTAAAAATAGGATCAAATAATATCTTAAAATGTTTAGACTTAGATCCATTTCTTTTCAAACTTTTTTACTATTCGATGATCTGGAGACTTTCAATCACATCCCATTCTATTTTTAATAACTTTCAACTACCAAGTGAAATAGAATTAGAAATTGGAACATTTTTGAACGACAATCTATTTGAAAAACATCAAGAATTACTGCAAAATTTCAAATCAATTAAAAACTATCCGGAATTTCATCTAATAGCATATAAACCGGAAGCTGGAAATAAAGATTTTAGTGGAATTCTAACTGCTTTTCAGATGTCGGATGACCATTACGGAATTTTTATGAGTGATATGATTTTATTTTTTTACTTAAATAATAATAAAATTGATCACCTTTTAGAATTAATTTCAAATAAGGGAAAGGGCAATGTGAAATTTATAATCGCTAATTCAATTCAATGGAGAGATATTAGTTCTGCTGTAGTCCACCATCGTTTATTAAATAAAAACAGCTGACAATTTGTATATTGCATATGCTCCCTTCGGGAAGAAAACGTAACATATAAGAGACCTTAGCTGTAATTAAACAAGACAAAATGAACCAATATTTAATCGATACAAAATTTGCTGCTAAAAGTCTAATCGACACTATTCATCATGAAGAAAATCAACTGTCAGAATTGACCAATCAATTTGACAAATTGAAAAAGGTTTTCGACCATTTGTTTTGGGATTATTCAACAGCTGATATACATGAAGACTTTAATGACTTGCAAGTTCAACATAAATATACCCAGATGGCAAAGTTTGCAGAAGATAATGACTTAAAAGGTAAAAAAGCTGAATTAGACTCACTTGCTAAATCAATATTAGCAAAAAAAGATTCAATGAATTCATTAAGCATGAGCCTTTTGCAGATAGCCAAACAAGGTATTTCAACAGTTCATGGTAAACCATCAAACTGTCCTGCTGGTAGAGCTATTGGTACTGAAACTTTAAAAAATGTTATTTGGCAAGGCAGAAATCAGTCGATTCATTATGAGGAAGGTAATCCTAATAAAAAAGTAAAGGATTGTTTTTTGAATTTGGCAAATGACTTCGGAGATGAATTTGATTTAACAATAGACTATACCGCGAACAAAGCAAGAAAAATTATTGACCTGCTTAATTGGAACGTTTATAAAAACTATGAACACGACATGATTTCATTAATTGGATAAATAGCTACATGGATTATTGGGTAGATACAAACAGAATATTTCCACCTGGAGAAAGGGATAGTTTTCCTTTGGTTCATATGACACAAAAATGGGAAATCCTTAAGCTAATACTAAGCGAAGGATTTAAACCGAGTTATTGTCGTGAAAATATCACTAATGATATAGAAACAAAATCTGCTTGTTTTCCTATGATTAGCTTCTCTAATGTAACAACTGATTTTGCTATTTCTTACCAAAAGTCATACGGCACGCTTGGTATTGTATTAAATAAAAAATGGGGAGAGAAAAATGATTTTAATCCAGTACTGTATTTAGAAAGAAAATCTGACCTAACTAATGATATCATTTGCAACTTTAAGAATATCGCTGGACCATCAAAAGAACAGTTAAAAAATTCACTTGAAGGTGTTGCAAATGATTTTAAAGATATAATGATCAGACAACACATAAAAGTTTTTGGACACTCAAAAAATTATGATGGTCTACTATTGAGGAATAACACTTTATTGGCTAAAAAATATCCTTTTGGGATGGAAAGGGAATGGAGAAAAATTATACGTAAAGTAAACATTCCGTACTTTTTGGTCGGAGAAGAAATGGAAAGAAAAGATGAATTTAATAAACTGCTAAAAGATATTCGTATTGATTATGAGCTTGAAAACTTAAAGAGCATTATTGTTGAAAGTGATTGGCAATATAAAGAAGTTAAAGAAATTATATGTGAGAAATTTAAATTAGAGGAATTTCCAGAAAATATTGAAATAAAAATAAATGGAATTAGACATGTTCCAGACGAAGGATAAAAACTACAGCTAACAATGGCTATAGTTAATACGGGTTTTGTGCATTATCCAACGTTTAGAGCTTTAAATTAAGTCCGCCAAATCTTTTGATTTGGCTTTTAAAATGAAAAATAAAAACAAAATAAAATGTTTTGGCTAAGTGCCTAATCGAAAGTTCACTACTTTTAATTCCCGTACTAACCATAGCCGAGACGTTAGAAGTCATTTAAACTATTATGAGTAAATATTTATTTGACGAAATAGAAGTTTCAAAGGAATTAGTGATTTTATTAGCGATATTCAATTCAAGTAACGCTAATCATAAATTGTTAGACCCTTTAGCAACTGATAATTTACTTCCGATTTATTATACGGAATGGAATATTATTCAAGAAAAATTAATTTCTACCGCTATAAAATTAAGGATGATAGATGACCAGTTTAAAAAACTTTCCAAGGAGCCTGTCTTTTTGAATAATAAAACTGGAGTTTTAAAAACAAAGAATAAAACGATTGATTTGACTCTACGAGAAGCTTGTAATAAAATAATTCACGCTGTAAAATTTTCGCCAAAAAATTATACTAGAAACGGATTAGAATCAAGAAAGCATTTTTTACCAAAAGTCAATTTGGAGGGGGACTATCATAAAAAAGGTTGGAAGGCAACATTAGATATCAAAAAATATGTTTCTGAAGGGCTTTGTCTCGTAAAACAATATGATGAGGATTGGGAAATATCTACACGATAAAATACGCCTTCTAACATTATATATGAAATCAGAGCAAAGTTTAGTGATTAATCGAAAGGTCATTCCCTTTTTGCGGTTGCGCTAAATTTTTATAAGTTTAATAAGAAATAAAAATACGCAGATAGATCAATTGGTTCAGGAATTTTTGCTTTGCTCCGATTCATATATTTAGCGTTGTGTGTAAGCCGTAAAAAAAATCTATAAAAATGATATCTGAATTGACAATCGAGCCTTGTAAAAAGGAAAACATAAAGAAAATTGTTGACGGAATTAACGAGTACAACCTGAGTAAGGTTCCTGCTTTATCTGACGTTTGGACACCTTTGGAATACATCGCAAAAAATGAAAATGGAATTGAAATTGCGGGATTGTTGTCCGGAATTAATTATTGGAATGGACTTGAGATAAAAATTTTGTGGGTAAAAGAGGGTTACCGAAAAATTGGAATCGGAACTCGAATTTTAAAGCACGTGGAAAAAATAGCAAAGGAAAAAGGAGCAACTATTTCTATGCTTGACACGTTTGACTTTCAAGCGGAGGAATTTTACCTAAAAAATGACTATTTAACAATTGGAGAAATAAAAAACTTCCCAAACGGACATAGGAGAATATATTTCTCTAAAAAATTGACTGAATAAAAAGCCTACACACAACATTATATATGAAATCAGAGCAAAATTTGGCACCAATCGAAAGGTCATTTCCTTTTTGCAGTGGCGCTAGATTTTTATAAATTAAACAAGAAATAAAAATGCGCAGATATATCGATTGGTTCAGGATTCTTTGCCTTGCTCCGATTCATATATTTGCCGTTAGGCACAACCAAAAACGTAATTGTAACACCTTTCCGACATTTGCATCTAAAAGAAAAAAGATAATGAATCAACTTGGCGAAAAATACTCGGAAGAAAAGAATTTAAAACTTGTAAAAGCTTCTCTAAAAGGCAGTAAGGAAGCTCTAAACGAACTTATAGGAATTCACAGACCTTATATCTTTAATGTTGCTTGGAAATTTGCTTTTAACCCACAAGACGCTGAAGATTTAACTCAGGAGGCACTTATAAAAGTAATCACTAAACTATCTCAATTCAAATTTGAGAGTCAATTTAGAACATGGCTGTATAGAATTGTTTTCAATGAGTTCTTGCAGTCAAAACGAAAAAAGGGAGAAAATCAATTTACTGATTTCAAAGACCAAGGTAAACGATTAGATTCTATTGAAAATTCGTTCTTAGATGAGAAAGAAGAAGCTCAATATAAAGAATTAGCCAAAGAATTACGTTATCGTTGTCTATCAGGAATGATAATGTGTCTCACACGCGAACAAAGACTCTTATTTATAGTAGGTGAAACTTTTGGTGTTGACCATAATTTAGGAGCGGAGATATTTAACCTTAGTAAATCAAATTACCGTGTCAAACTTCATAGAGCCCGTAAAGAACTCATCAATTTCATGCAACAAAAGTGTGGTTTAATGAACCCAGATAATCCTTGCAGATGTGCTAAAAAAGCCAAGACCATGCACAAAAATGGATACTTAACTAAAGACCAGCAGTTTTTTAATGTTGGATATAAATCTAAAGTCGCAGATTATGTTGAAGAAAACAATGAAATTGTTGCAGATTTGGTCGACAAAAAGCATCTCGAATTATTGCGAGATATTCCTGCGAAGGACAATTTCGATAAAGAAACAATTATAAATGATATAATAGAAGACAACAAATTGTTAGACTATTTTGAGTTAAACTAGTTGTTCATTTAAATAAATTAAAAGCCCATAGAGTCTAATCTATGGGCTTTTTCATTTGCCATTTGTAACACCTTTTAACTTTTTGCATCAAAGGGTAAATTAAAAATTCTAAAATCATGGAAATAATAAAAGAAATCACCATCAACAAACCGGTTACAGAAGCATGGGATGTTTTAGGAAACCAATTTACAGAGGCCCACAAATGGGCAAGAGGACTTGATCATTCTGTCGGCTCAGGCAAACCTAAGTTTAAAGGAGCTAGCTGTAACAACCGAACTTGTGAGGTTCCAGGTTTTGGCACTATTGAAGAAGAAATTAAAAAGTTTGACGCTCAAAATCATGTTTTAGCTTATGAAGTCGTAAAAGGATTTCCTGGGTTCATTACTTCAGCAATTAACACATGGTCTTTGCATCAAGTTGGTCATCAAACCAAAGTTCGTATGCATATGAAAATGCAAACCAACGGCTTTAAAGGAGCTATTATGGGGCCTCTGATGAAAATGAAACTCAATAAAACCGTGGAAGGTGTTTTACAAGACTTTAAAATATTTGTAGAAACAGGAAGAGTCAGTCAACAAAAAGAGAAAGAATTAGCCAAATTATTAAAAGAAGTGGCTTAGTTCTGTTACATATTAAAAAAAATGTATCAAAGTCTAAAATTTAAATTAAATATTATGAAAAAAACAGTTTTAATTATTTGCGCAATCGCATTCGGAATCAACATTAATAACGCTCAAAAAATGGATATGACACCAAAAGTTCAATTTAGTAAAATAGTAAACAAATCTGCAGATGATTTGTGGGAAACAGTTAGGCAATTAGATCAAATTCACAAATATTCCTCAACGATAGCTAAAGTCGATTGGAAAGGAAATATGGGTGTTGGAGGTGAAAGAATTTGCCATACTCCAGATGGCAAAGGATACTTCAAAGAAAAAATTGTTGCTTATAATGATTCATCGAGAAGCTTTTCGTATTCATTATTAGAAGGAGCTCCTGTAATGGGTATGACAAATACTATGCAGGTGATTGACCTTGGGTATGGCAAAAGTGTTTTAGTTTTCTGGTCGAATTACGATAAATTCATGGAGAATCCACAAATGACAGAAGAACAATTCCAAGCCTTTATGTTAAGTTCACTAGAAGAGATGACATTAAAAATGGCCGAAGACTCATAAATGGCAGTGCCTAACATTATATATGAAATCAGAGCAAAGTTTAGTTCTAGATCGAAAAGTCATTTTCTTTTTGCTATGGTGCTATGTTTTTATAAATTGAATAAGAAATAAAAATGCACAGATAGATCGATTGGTTTAGACATACTTGCTTTGCTCCGATTCATATATTTGGCGTTAGCGGTAATTAAAAAAGATGCAACTACTTAAAAAAGCCATATCGGATAGAGTAGAAACAAGCGATGAACTTTTGGATATAATTGTATCTAATTTTGAGATACTTGACTTAAAGAAAGGTGATTTTTTTCTTCGTTCAGGTACTCTATGTGATAAAATGGCTTTTATTGAATCTGGTTACTTGCGCATGTTTGATATTGTAGACGGCAAAGAGATCACACTTTGGATTGCCGGTAGTGGAAATTTTATAACATCGCTTTCAAGCTTTGTCTTCCAAACCACAAATTTTTGGAATATCCAAGCCGTAACAGATAGTAGATTGTCAGTCATCAGTCGAACCGATCATTTAAAGTTATGCAAAGAACAACAAAAGTGGCTTGAATTCGATAACTACCTGTTGGCTTATTCATTCTCTCTTTTAGAAAAGAAAATGTTCTCCCAGTTGCACACTACTGCAAAAGAGCGACTTGAAAACTTACTTGAACAACAGCCAGAGCTATTTCTGAATGTCCCCCATCAATATATAGCTTCAATGATGGGAATTGCGCCAGAGTCTTTGAGCAGGTTACGAAAAAACATTACAGATTCGATTTCCTAACATTTATCAAGAGAAATCTACTATGTAATCACGAGCTTTGTAAAAAAAACAAAGCGATTGTTTTTAGTCGAGTGACAACATTATCAAAACGAAAGTTTCTCTAAAATGGTTAAAATACCTGATACTCCTCTGATCGTTGAAGCATTATCTCTGGCAAGAGCTTCTTTGAGCGACAACTTGTTTAATCATTCCATGCGTACTTTCCACTACGGAAATGAATATGCGAGAAAATATAAAATCAACCATTCAGAAGAAGAGCTTATGCTCGTATCACTGTTTCATGATGTTGGTTTTTACAGCCCCTTTTCATTAGAAGGCAAACCGTTTCAAATTGCAAGTTCGAAGGCGCTAAAAAACTACTTGCTGAAAAACCACAATATTGAAACTGAAAGGGTTAATGCTATGATGGAAGCAATTGATTACCATTTTCAGTTTATGCCGAGGTGGGACAAAGGAGAAATTGCAGGGATACTTCAGGTTGGGACCCACATGGATGTTATTGGTAAACGTATAGGCTCAATTGAAAAATCAAAAAAAGAGCTAATCCAAAATGGATACCCAAAGAAAGGCTTTTTCAAAGAATTCAACACATGCCTTCTTAAAAGCTTTACCGGGGTAGGTTCTGTACTGGGATTATTTTTCCCGAAAGCTTATTGCGGTTCTAATCACTATATCCACTAAACTAAAAACTGAAATGGAACTTTTATTGAGAATTACACTTTTCATCTGCGGAATTATAAATCTATTACCTGTTGGAATTGCATTCCTGCCCGAAAAGATTGCTTCGAGTTATGGGGTCAAGATCTTAGATAACAATATGGAGCTTTTATTGAGGCACAGGGCTGTTCTTTTTGGGATAGTGAGTTTGGTTTTGATCCATGCCGCCTTTACAACGTCAAATTATATTATAGCCACTATAATAGGATTAACAAGTATGCTTTCTTTTGTACTTTTATATTATCATATAGGAGAAATAAACAAAGAGTTAAAGACGATCATGGTTATTGATTTCATTGCTTCGTTTTTCCTATTAGCAGCATTTATTCTTTACAGAATATGGCATTCAAAATGAAGAAAATACCGCTAACAAAATGTAAGCGACTATGCTCGCTATCGCTCGCACAGCGCTTACATAGTCGTTGTGTGCCATAAGAGCAAAATGAAAAACTTCAAAACGATACAAGAATACTCTGAGGCCACTGGAATACCACCAGCAAAATATGAGCACTTTGTTGTAAGAAGTTTTCAAGATAATATGCCCACAGTTGTCCATAAAATGCCAGCATTTAGACACGCTTTTTATGCAATAGCCTTAAAAATGAATGGCGATGGTAAAGCACTATCAAGTCATTATTCAGATTTTCCAGATGGCTCGGTTGTTTTTTTTAACTCACCATTTCAGATTTTGTCATGGGATATCGCACCAAATTGGGAAGGTTATTACGTTTTAATGACTCGAGATTTTATTGCTCAAAATCATATTTTTAAAGATTTCTTAGAAACTTTCCCGTTCTTAAAAATTGACAAGGCAATTCCCTTTGAGGTAAACGAACAGGAAACAAAAGGCCTACTGAATGTTTATCAAAAAATCAATGAGGAATATCACAGTAACAAAACTGACAAATTTGATTTAATAAGTAGTTATGTTCTTCTGCTATTAAATTATGTTAAAAGATACTTCAACAAAAAAACATCTGCCGAAAAAGCACAACAAATTATCAGAACGGCAGATTTGAAATTGTTAAGCCGCTACCAAGAATTAATCGAAATGCATTTCCGAGAAAGTAATGAATGGGATTATTCCAAAAACTTACATTCCCCAAGTTTTTACGCTGACATACTGAACATTCATCCCAATTACCTAAACGCTATTGTAAAAAATAATTTGGGTATAACAGCATTACAATATATTCATAAACATCTGCTACATCTCGCAAAATCTTATTTGACTCAAACAAAATTAAGTATTAAGGAAATTGCCTATCAGCTTCAATTTGATTCACCCAACAATTTCAACAATTTCTTCAAAAAACATACCCAAAATACACCTGGAAAATACCGAAAATCCTCAAATATTTGAAATTCATACTTCTTGATTTGTTTTTATAAATAAGTCAACCTCTTCTTGTTCGCATCTTTGTATCAACAAAAAATAAATGATATGAAGAATTCAATAATCGTCTTGATAAGTCTATTTACAATGACGCTAAACGCACAAGAAATGAAAAACATTAAAGAAATCATTAGTACTCTTTTTATCGCAACAGATAATAATGACTGGCATCAATTAGAAAAAACGTTTGCTCCTACAGTGCTTTTAGACTATTCATCAATGAATAGAATAGAAGCATCAGAAGTTACACCAGAAGAAATTATAAAAAGTTGGAAGAGCATCTTACCCGGGTTTGATTTTACACATCATCAAATAGGCAATTTTATTGTTGAACAGAATGGTAACACCGCTAAAGTATATTGTTATGGCACAGCAACTCATTATCTGGAAAATGAAGGTAAAAATTTATGGACAGTAGTGGGCAGTTACGATTTTAGTCTAAAAATAAAAAACAAAAAATGGTTAATCACAGAAATGAAGTTCAATTTCAAATATCAATCAGGGAATATTAAACTTCCACAAATAGCAATAGAAAAATTAACATCAAAAAATTACATCATGAAAAAAGTAACATTTAAAAGCGGAGGCTTAGACCTAGTTGGAGATCTTTATTTACCTGCAAATTTCGAAGAAGGAAAACAATATCCTGCTGTACCCATATTAGGCCCTATGACCTATGCCAAAGAACAAGCACCAACTGAATACGCAAAAAGATTTGCAGAAAGAGGATATGTAGCATTGGCATTTGACCCACGTTTTAGAGGAGAAAGTGCAGGTTTACCGAGAGAATTAGAAGACCCTATTGCGAAAGTGGAAGATGCTAAAGCAGCAGCTAAATATCTTGCTTCGCTTTCAATGGTTAATGACAAGCAAATTGTTGGGTTTGCTGTTTGTCAAGGAAGTTCTGAAATGTTAAGAGCAGTATCAGAAGATGACATATTCAAAGGATTAGTTACTGTTGCAGGACACTATCGTGACCGAAAAGGCGATATTCAATGGATGGCAACTGAAGAGGCATTAGAGGAAAGAATTGCAGAAGGAAAAGTAGCACTAAATACCTTTAAACAAACAGGAGAAGTAGTTAATGTTCCAGCTGTTGACCAAACAAGAATGGATGTAGGTATGCCTGGCAAATTTGTGTGGGATTGGTATCACGCATGGTCTGATAATGGAATTTGGGTAAACAATTATCCTAAAATGAGTGACGCATTACTTTTTGAATATGAATCACTGACTGCAGCCCAAAAATTGGACAAACCCTATTTGATGATTCATAGTGATAATAGTTTCTTGCCAGATGCCGCCAAAAGACAATTTGAAGCTGTACCTGCAACTATGAAAAAATTACAATGGGAAGGAGAAACTGGGCATCTGCAATATTATGACGACCCAGAAATCTTAGATAGAACAGCTAATCAAGCTATTCAATGGTACAATGCAATATTTGAATAAATAGGTTTTAATATATAATTACGGCACACAACAAGGTATAAAAGCAATAGCGGTTTGGATTTAAGCTCAAACCGTTTTTGTAATTAATTAAGTATATTGATATCCGAAAAGTAGTTGCTATAATATCCGCTACTGCTCTTATACAAAACGTTGGCATTCATTTAAAAAACAAACAACAGGAAATAAATTGAAAGACAGTAATTCCATATCGTACTTTAAAAACATTGCGGAATTATTAAAAGCATTAAAAACGTTCACACCACAATCGAATTTATTTCATATTCACAGACACGAAGAAGTACCTGAAACACACTCATCCGAAACACAAATTTTCAGAAGCGATACATTTTCGGCTTCCTTGCTTATAGAGGGAGAAGCAGAATATAAAATAGGAATTGAAGAATACAATATGAAAAGCGGTTCGTTCTACTTTATGTCGCCACAGCATTTAAGATATTATAAAAAGACAAAACCTTGGAACGGTTTCGTTTTCTTATTTTCTTCAGAGTTTATAAATCAATTTACTAAAACAAATATCTACAGAAAATATCCATTTTTTCAAATAGATGCTAATGTTCAACTTCAATTAAATCACAAGCAAATAAAAGACTTAAACGGCTTGTTAACCAAATTGCTATCAATATATCAAGGTAATGAAAAAGACAAATTGAAATTGATTTATCATTATTTATCGATTGTACTTATCACATCAAAGAAATGGTATTTCGAGCAAAACGGCCATAAAGCTAAACTCAAAAACTCTGACTTACTTTCTAAATCTTTCTACGATTTATTAGAAACCCATTTTTTTTACATTGCCACACAAAAAGCAGAACATTTATTTACAGTTTCAGATTTTGCATCAAAATTAAATATCAGCACAAATCATTTAAGCGATACCATAAAAAAAGAAACTGGGAAAACTGCGACTCAAATTATTAAAGAGCGTACCATTTTAGAAGCCAAGTCATTGCTTAAAAGTACAGATTTAACAGTTTCCGAAATTGCTTACTTCCTTAAATTTCAAGACACTTCCTACTTTTCAAAGTATTTTAAAAGTGCTACAAGTCTTTCCCCTACTCAATTTAGAGATAAAAAGTAACACTTCTGTAAAATTTACCTATCAAGCAGTAATTTCTACCCAATAGAACCTTTGTAACGGCAATACATTTGTACCATCAGTAACTTAAAACACAAAAAGATGGACAAATTAAAATCAACATTTGAGATTGGCGGAACAACTAAAGTTAACCGAATGGGCTTTGGAACTATGCGAGCAACAACAGGAAACGGAATCTGGGGATATCCAAAAGACAAGGCATCCGCAATAAAAGTAATAAGAACAGCAATAGAAAATGGTGTAAACTTCATAGATACAGCAGATTCTTATGGTCCTTACACTTCCGAACTAATTATTGCCGAAGCAACTGAGCCATTTAAAGACGAAGTAGTTGTTGCGACCAAAGGCGGAGCAATAAAATATAAACCGTCTGCAATTATGGCTAATGGGCATCCATACTATTTGAGAACTGCAATTGAAGGTAGTTTAAAGAGATTAGAAAAAGAACAAATTGAAGTTTACTTTTTACACAGAGTTGACCCAAATATTCCGATTGAGGAATCCGTTGGAGCATTGGCACAATTTCAAAAAGAAGGTAAAATAAAGCATATTGGCATTTCAAACGTAACAATAGAACAATTTGAAAAAGCACAAAAAGCTGTAAAAATTGACGTTGTTCAAAATGCCTTTAGCTTTCAAGACAGAAGACATCAAGATTTGGTAGAAAAACTTGCGAAACAAAATATTGCATTTATCGCACATACGCCAATTGCGGTAAACAATTGGAGCAAAGAAATATTAGAACAAGCTAATAATCAACAAATTTCAGTAAATCAATTATCCCTTTCGTGGTTGCTTAATTTTAGAAATAATGTAATACCAATTGCAGGAACTTCTTCAGAAAAGCATCTATTAGAAAATATGGAAGCCTTAAACATTCAACTTTAAAAAATACACAAATGAAAAATAAAGCATTAATCATAGGAGCATCAGGAGGAATGGGTAGAAACATCATAGAATACCTTTCTACATTATCAGATTGGGAAATTATCGGTCTTGATATCAATCCACCAATGTATAAAAGTAGACAAACCTTTATTAAGGTAAACTTGCTTAATCAACAAGAGGCCAAAGACAAGTTATCACATCTAACAGACGTTACACATATTTTTTGTGTTGGTTTCATTGGAGATGCAACATTTAGCGGACCAATTGATAAAAATCTATCATTACTTAAAAATACTGTTGACGCAATTGAACCGATTGCAACAAATTTAAAACGTGTTTTTTTAATGGAGGGTGGCAAAGTATATGGAAGACATTTAGGTAAATTTAAAACACCTGCCAAAGAAACGGACGCAAGACATATGGCACCAAATTTCTACTTCAACCAAGAAGACTTTTTGAATGAAAGACAAAAAGGAAAATCGTGGTCGTGGGTTGCCTTACGTCCTGAATTGTTATGTGGAAATACAGTTGGTATACCAAATTTACCATTGTTAATAGGCGTTTATGCTTCGATTTCAAAAGAATTAGGTTTGCCCTTACGTTTTTCAGGAAGCGAAAAAGCGTATCAAGCACTTGTACAAGTTTGTGATGCAAAACTTTTGGCAAAAGCCACAGTTTGGGCAGCTACTTCACCTAATGCTGAAAATCAAGCGATTAATTTCACAAATGGAGACGCTTTTCGTTGGCAAAACCTTTGGAAACGTATTGCCAAATTCTTTGATATGGAATATGAAGAACCACAGCAAATCAACCTCGAAACCTTTATGACTGACAAAGAATCTCTCTGGAATAAAATGGTAGAAAAATATGGTTTAGAAAAAAATTCATACCATTCTGTTGCAGCTTGGCCATTAGGAGATTTTCTATTTAACTGTGACTGGGACACTTTGTTAAGTACAACCAAAATACAGCAATTAGGATTTAACGAAATGATGGACAGCGAAGAAATGTTTTTGAATTTGTTTCAAGACTTCCGAGACAATAAAATAATTCCTTAATCATCAAGACAAAATGAAGAAACACAAATTAGCCTTTTTAACTTGGCTTGCAATTTATCCATTAATAACAATAATATTCTACAATTTTGAAGAAGAATTAATGGAATTACCTCTTGCATTGCGGACTTTCTTATTGACCATTTTATTGGTAGGACTAATGAACTACGTAATAATGCCTAATTTGACTAAAAAATTGAACTCTTGGCTAACGGACCAAAAAAAGGAAGCAGCTAACAATTTATAAAAATAATAGCGGTTTCGATGATTCATCGAAACCGCTATTTTTATATTTATGGTCAGTCTAAATCTGAAAAGTACGTTTGTCACAATCTGCTACTATTCTTATACTAGACCGTTATAGCCTATTTCAAAAATGACTCAGAAATTAAAAGCTGAATTTATAAAAATCATTGAAAGTCATATCTTGTCTGATAACACTCTCCGAATTTTTTACATCGGTTTATACTTCTTATACAAATTGGCTGGGTTATTCACATTGAACGTCACGACCGGCATCATCAATTTCCCAATTACTTTCACTAATCAAGGTAGCTCTTGCGGCAGCTGCTTCATCAGAACAAAAAGTGGTCCCAGGTGCATCAAAAGGAACATCATTTTGTCGTGTTTGATTCGCAAAGCTAATGAGTAGTTTGTCATAGTTTTCTGTTGACAACGCTGATTCAGAAGAAAACATACTACCAGCCCTTGTAACTTTAGAAATATTCCAGTTACTAATATCGGGGTTTGCTAATGGAGCAAATACAAGCATAAGTGTCAATCGTGTGACATTAGCAGTATCCCATTTACTAACATCAGGGTTCGCCAAGCTTGCACCAGAAAACATACCCGTTAGATTCGTTACATTGCTAATATCCCAATTACTTACATCAGGATTTACAATAGATGCATCAGCAAACATGAAGATTAGACTGGTCACGCTCGACAAATCAGGAATATCGGTGGCAAGAACTTTAAGATTAGTACAATCTTTAAATGCCCTATCCATAGACAACCATGTTCCTGTTCCCCATTGATCCACAGAGATAATCTTATTAGCCTCATCTTGCCCAGTATTTGTACTGTTGTCAAATTGTATTGAAGGAAAAGTACCGGTTATACGTATCGTATGCTTCTCATCAGCATCAAAAGTATGGGTGACATCCCCTGTTATTCCAGATTCATCTACCACCCCATCATTATCCCAATCTACATTATAGTTATAAGTTAAATCTGGATTTGTGGGAATGGTAATTTCGCCAGCAGACCAGGTCGTTATAAATTCTATTCCCGAGGCTGTTCCTATACCAACACTAACAGTTACCGTAAACTCCTGAGTATTTCCGTTTTCTGCAACTACGGTATACACTACAGGATTTGTAAAATCTTGTACCAAACCGTTTTCAGGAGCTATGCTTACCCCAGTATGTTCAATAACGGGAGTCAAAGCTGTAATATCTGTTCCTGTATCTAACTCAAGGGTAATCGTGTTATTATCTATAGTGCCCTGTTGTTCATTAATACCGAACGAAGTAATATCATTGAGATCACTTGGTGTTAGTATCTGACCGTCATCATCGTTAGAACAGGATATACAGAGTATGAACAGACAAATGTAAATAGATAGTGCTTTCATTTTTTAAATTTTTGTATGAATTGATATGACAAATAAAGGTTGGGAAGACTACTAAACCAAAATTAAATACGCAAAAAGGAAAAAATAGGCTTAAAAGAGAATAATAAATGGTTAAAATACCATTCATTATTTACGAAAGTTTGTTGGTTAATGACATAGGGTACGAAAAAGCAACTTAGGTTTTCTGCCCTACTTGCTATATATTTAACGTTAGCAAAAACTAAGAAAACAAATAGTAATTATGAAAAGTAAACCCGTAACTAAAAAGCAATTAGGCCCTTCTAAAATTATGCAAGTTGGATTAGGGTTTTGGGCTTCAAAAATTTTGCTATCAGCAGTTAACATGGGTCTATTTACCCTTTTAGCGAAGGAAGAATTGTCCGGACAAACTATTAAGAAAAAATTAGGTTTACATCAGAGAGGTCTTTATGATTTTTTAGTTGCTTTAGTTGCATTAAACTTCTTAAAAAGAACAGGTATAAAAGAGTCTGCTATATACGCCAATACCGAGGAGACCAATCTATTTCTTGACAAAGAGAAGCCCAGCTATATTGGCGGTATGCTCGAACTATCAAATAATAGGTTATATGGCTTTTGGAACTCACTCGAAGAAGGATTAAAAACAGGCGCACCACAAAATGAGATAAAAAATGGAGGTGCCACAATTTTTGAAGATGTATATGCTGACCAACAAAAATTGAAAGAATTTTTAAAAGCTATGGAAGGTCTTCAAAGTTCCAATTTTAAGATGTTGTCCCAAAAATTTGACTTTTCAAATTACAAAACCCTTTGTGATATAGGAGGTTCTTCAGGGCATTTAGCCATACAAATAGCACAAAATAATCATCATATGAAAACCATCACCTTTGACTTACCTCCATTAGAAATTCTTGCCAAAGAAAATATTCTAGCTAATGGATTAAGTGATAGAGTATCAGTTCAATCAGGTGATTTTTTTAAAGACGAATTCCCAAAATCTGATATTATTACGATGGGGAACATTCTTCATAACTGGGGATTACAAGACAAGAAAATGCTTATCAAAAAAGCCTATGATGCTTTACCAAATGCAGGGGCATTAATTGTAATTGAAAATATCATTGATAATAATAGAAGAACAAATGCATTTGGTCTAATGATGTCGTTACAAATGTTAATGGAAACACCTGAAGGCTTTGACTTTACAGCAGCTGACTTCAATCTCTGGGCGAGTGAAATTGGTTTTTCACAAGTTTCTACAATGCATTTGACTGGAAATACAAGTGCTGTAATAGCTATAAAGTAAAACTTTTGCCAACACAAAATAAACACCATTAAACCGAATGTTTATTTAAACCATTAGTGGTCATTAATATAAAGAATTTGACAGCTCAAATAGACTGACCAACGAATAAATAGATGAATGTAAACAAGGAACAACAAAATATTAAATAAGAGTTTTAGATGATTTATTTTCAACAACAAGCTCATGAAAACCTTAGAGATTATGTAAGATGCTACTGGAAGATTGAGAACAAGAATAAAGATTTTCAATATTACACAATATTGCCAGACGGCTTTTTCGATTTATTGATTTGCTTTAAAAATGACAATCTGGACAGGGTGTTTTTAACTGGTTTATGGAATCATAAAACCAATGTAATTATCTCACCAGAAACTGTAATATATGGAGTACAGTTCAGGTTGCTTGCAATCGAAAATATAGTTCAAGAAAGTATCACCACATTACTCAATAATATAAAGAGATTAGAAAAATCATATTTGGGACTTGATGGATTTAATAAAAATATTGACTCTAGCTTCTTTGAATACCTGAACCGATGCTTGTTATTGTATACTGAAGAACAACACCCAATTGATCCGAGAAAATCGATTCTTTTAAAATCGATTAATCAAACAAAAGGAAATAAGACAGTTGAATATTATTCGCAAAAAGCTAATTGGTCAAAACGACAAATAAATCGATATTTCCAATCTACTTTTGGGCTTTCCTTAAAAGGTTATTGTAGTATTCGAAAAGGTGCTGCCACATATAGTCAGATAAGAAAGGGACAGTTATATCCTCAACAAGGTTATTTTGATCAACCACATTTCATAAAAGGAATAAAGAAAATAACAGGATTTACGCCAAAAACATTGCTGAAAAATGAAAACGACCGATTTTTACAATTTTCAATCATCAAAAATGAATAGATTGCATTTTTTAAAATCAAAAATTAATTCATATGATATTGCAAATCATTAAGTTGAAATCGGATTTACCAGAAGAAGAATTATTAAACAGAGCAAGAGAACGAGAATCTAATTTTAAATCTATCCCCGGCCTTCTACAAAAATACTATATAAAAACAAGTAAAGAAGGAGAATATGGAGGGGTATATGTCTGGGATTCTGTACAATCTCTAGAAAAATATCAAGAATCTGATTTAGCCAAAAGTATACCATCAGCCTACGCTATTAATGAAGCTCCAGATACAGAAATTATGGATATTATTTTTCAATTGAGAAACAAATAGGCGTTCATACCAATCGATTTTTACATATAGAAAAGTAGAAGTAACTATAAACTATAAATCGATACTCTTTTATTAGATTTAAAGACCATAAATTATATCCAAATTTCAAACTATGACAAAACCAGAAGTAATCGAAGCCCTAAAGCAAAAACACCAAATACTATATGAATGGCTCAGAAATCATCCAGATCAAAATTGGGTAAAAGGCCCTCAAGATAAGTGGAATACTGGTGAGCACATCGTTCATTTGATTCAAAGTGAAAATGCCTTAAACAAAGCATTATGGCTACCAAAATTTTACTTAAAATACAAGTTTGGAACTAATAATAGAGACAATCGTACATATCAACAAATCGTCAAAAAATATCAAGACAAACTAGCAGATAATCCTGGTGTAGTTGCTAATATCTCCAGAGATATGCCAACAATTACTCTCACTAATAAAATTTCTTATATATCCAAATTGGATAAGGAAAAAATGAAACTGATTAAGAAGTTCCAAAATTGGACTGAGCATGATTTAGATACTTATCTACTTCCCCACCCTCTTATGGGAAGAATGACTATCAGAGAAATAGTAATTTGGACAGCTTATCATACTGAGCATCATTACAAGATTTTGAAATCAAACTATTGAATGTCACCACAATCCCATTACAATAAAAATGAATTTCAAACAATACTATACTTTCTCAAACAAAAGTTGAAAGTAACACTAAGGTGAGTATAGCATAAAAATGCTTTATATTAAAGTGCGTAACTTTATCGAATCTTTGGGGAAGTAAAAGAAGTATTATGCCTAAGGACTTATAGGATATTTAAGTGATTTCAAAAATGGTGAAGACAAGAAGTATTGTATACTTTGTCATTTACGTTTAGACCTAAATAAAAAACAACCACCAACACCGTATATAAAATATAGCCAATAAGTGCCTAATCCAAAAGTAGTTGTATATTTATGAAGACCGCCAAATTTAAAAATTTGGCTCGGAGTTAATCCAAAAAGTTAGTGTCTTTCCAAATGCTACGTTTCACACACTAACCGTTGGCCTTCATTATGACTAACTTACTAACCAGGACAAAATAATTTGAAGTAGTAAAGCACAAATCACTGTTTAAAATAACTCGTTTTATATTCTAATCCTATTTTCTTTTCCATAAGTAATACTTCAGGTTTATCTTTTCTTAAACCAACTTGCCAATTATTAAAAATCTCCCAATTATCATTAATAAAAATTGGATTCCCATATTGATTAATCAAGGCTTTTCGGATTCTATCTTCTTCTCCTTTTCCAGTCAAAATCCATACTACATTTAACTTATTATCTCCAAAACGAGCTTCGATTTTTCTTGGGAATCCTAAATAATTAAGACCAAAACAGTTTATCTGAATTTGAGCATAGGGATCTGTTCCATCTAGTTTTTCTGTATTTGTAAAATCGCTGTTAGCTTCTAATAATGATTTCAATTCATCAATAGAGGCTCCCATTTTAAGAAATGTTGGAATTTGATTTGAATAATTAGGTTTGGTTTCATCCTTATAGCTCGAATCAAGGAATGGATTCTCCCAAGCAAACAGATTGGTATGCATTGCTTCTTTGGTCAATATCCAAGCGACATCCTTGTTTTTCTTTAAAAATAATCTATCAGCAACATAAACATCATAGTTCAAATAAACTCTAGATGTATCAACACGCTTAGTTGCAAAAACTTTCTGCACATTCCCCCTTACCTCTATGTATTTAAGCGTGTCGTCTGCAAATGTAAATACAACCTTACCAATTATTCCGTTATCAGTCTTTACTTGAGAACAGATTAGGTGCTCCTCTTTTAATTTTGCTAAGGGAAAACTTGGTTCATCAACCGATATAGTGTTTACTGTTTTAGATATTTCACTTAACTTTTTAACAGTTTTTTCTAGTGATTCATTCAACTTAACACCATTAAATATTGATTCAGCCTGTGCATAAAACATGTAAGGTGTAATCAGAAAAATAATTGTAAATATTTTTTTTGCAATTTCATAATTGGAAAGTTTCTTTATTACTCTATAAAGATTATTATTAAGCTTGATTGTTACAATATTTGCAATAAATAATTCAATGCATTGTAAAAATTGAGAATTAACGAAAGGCCAACAACGTGTATAACCCATGCCTCTGCTCTATACCCAAAAATTAATTATCTTTAAAATAAATTAATTTTTGGGTAACCTAGTGTTGCGATAATTCGGAACAGTCCATACACGAACACGTTATCTGCAATATGCAAACTAAAAATTACGACTACAAAAATGACAGGATTTTGGGAAAAAAACTTTGTTGACAAACAAGAAATGTGGGGACTTGAACCTTCAAAATCTGCTATTCTGACAAAAGATTTCTTTTTAAGAAACTCTGTGAAAAATATTCTTATTCCCGGAATTGGATACGGACGAAATGCACAAATTTTTAAAGAAAATGAAATTGATATAAGCGGAATTGAAATTTCCAAAACCGCTATTGATTTGGCTCATAAAAACTATGGAACGGATATGACTATTTATAACGGTTCTGTTACAGAAATGCCTTTTGATAATAAAAAATATGATGGAATATTTTGTTACGCACTTATTCATCTTCTCGACAAAAATGACAGATCGAAACTGATAAGTGACTGCTATAACCAACTGACTAAAAACGGTTATATGGTTTTTACAGCCATAACAAAAAATGCACCGAATTTCGGAAAGGGAAAACCAATTGAAAAAGACCGTTATGAATTTCATAAAGGAGCAAAGATTTTTTATTACGACCAAGAATCGGTAAAAGCAGAATTTAATGACTTTGGACTTTTTGAATTCAATGAAGTAAATGAAAATCAGCCAATGTATTTGATAAAATGCAAAAAGGAATGAATAAAATACTGCACACAATACTGCATATGTGATCATAGCTCACTAATAATCAATCCAATAGTTCATATATATTTGCAATGGCGTTACTATTTTATGGAGTGAAAGTTATAAAATAAGCGAAGACTTGCCCATGGCTGGGTAACATTTTACCTCGCTACGACACATATATTAAACGTTAGCTACAATCTGATTAAACTTAAAACAGATACAGAAATGAAAAAAACAGCTTTTATAATTACATTTTTTCTATGTTTTGGATGTAAAAATAATCATCATGTTTCTGACACTGACCAGGTAAAAGGAAATGGTCATGAGCATTATGAAGATAAGCAATCTAAACATAGCTCGGCTAATGAGCATATGCGCCGATCTTCTGTTAAAGATTTAATCGAACGATTTGAGTCCCCAGAAAGAGATGCTTATCAACAACCTCAAAAAGTATTGGAGTATTTAGGAGACATACAAGGACAAACTATTATGGATATTGGAGCTGGTTCTGGTTATTTCTCTGTGAAATTAGCGGAAAAAGGGGCAACAGTTATTGCTGCCGATGTGGATGATGAGTTTCAAGAGTTTCTAAAAAATCGAATCGTAAAAAACAATTTAAAGAACATTGAAACCCGTAAAATACCATACGATTCTCCTAACTTGAAAGAAAAAGAGGTGGACATGGTATTCATTGTTAATACATATCATCATATTGAAAACCGTCCAAAATATTTTGCTAAAGTAAAAAAGGGTACAAAATCTAACGGAGAGTTAGTTATTATTGATTTCTTTAAAACTGAAATCCCTGTAGGTCCACCTGTAAACCACAAGTTATCCATTGATGTTGTTGTTAATGAATTAAAAAAAGCAGGTTATACCTCTGTTAATGTAAACGTAGATTTGCTTCCATATCAATATATTATTAAAGCGAAATAATATCATACATATAAAAGATAGCAACTAACAACGTATAAAAACCATTAAAATGGTTTTTATACGTTGTTAGCTTTAATGCCGGAGAATAAAATGACAAAATTCGCACTCAAATTAAACCTTTTTAAAATAGCACGGTCTAACTTAAAAGAAATCGAAAATTATCAGAAATTATCAAATTGCTTTTTACCATAACTTTTCCCTTTGGACAAGTGACCACAATCAAGCAGTTGATATTAATAGCGATGATATAATTGACTTTATAGTTGTAGTCCTTTCTGATGATGGAATTTCCTAATAATAATGTCCAAAAATCAAGAAAATGAAAAATCTAACATTCTCAATTTTACTTCTTTTAGGAGCTATTATTTTTATTTCATCTTGTAAGGATGATGCGAATGACACAGATGATTCATCTACTGAAAGCAGCACTCCAATAGCTGCATTTGATGAATTTAACCCTGATGCAGTAACCATTTCATTTGATGGTGATGAAATTACCATTGAATCAAATGGTTTACCTAATCACACGTCTCCATACTGGGCTGAGACGGAACCTTTGTATATTGATCCAGTAGTGGCTACTCGTTTGACTCCTGGTGGTATTGGAAGTCGTAGCCTTACAGTTACTGTTCCTTCTGCACCAGAAATAGCTGCTACCAGCACAGCCACAGGATTGGGCCCGATTGGCATTTCTGTAACGGGAGTTCCTATTTTTAATGATCAAGAAGGAGACAATAGACCAATAGAAGAAATGATTGTAGAAACATTTGATTATGCAGGAGCTCATAATGGTCCTAGTGGTTACCACTATCATGTAGAGTCCTCGGATGTCCCCGAAAACACAATACTTTCTCATGATGATGAAAAATTGGTAGGAATCATGGCAGATGGTTTTTTAATTTATGGAAGAAAATGTAATTCAACAGGAGATCACCCAACCAACTTGGATGTCTCTGGCGGACATAGTTCTTCAACGCAACACAGTGCCAATGATAAATTTTATCATTATCACATCATTAATGAATTTTATTTAGGAAATATCATCGCACTTTTTGCTGTTGATTTACAAGGCACTCCTAATAGCATCATGTAACCACATCTTAGATTATTGATTGAAAAGAAAGCACCATTCGTATTATATTCTTATTTGGGGTGGTTTCTTTTTTAGACGAATTACTGAAGTTTAAATCATTTAAAATGAAAATAATTTTTTGCACGCTTTTGTTTTTAAGCTTTCTATTGATGGGTTGTTCTGAACAAAAAGGAAAATCATCTCCAAGCAGTAATATTGATCTCTTCCTGGAGGTACCGGAAACAATAGTTGTAAAATCAGCTCTGCAATATAATCCTAAAACATCGTTATGGACATTAAACGACCAATTATACTCTGGTTATGCCGTAAGTTTCTACCAAGATAGTACTCTAAAGGAGAAAATTGGAATCTTAGACGGGAAAAAGCAAAACGAAGCTATTCAATGGTTCCCTGATGGACATTTGAAAAATGTTACAAATTATCATAAGGGGAAATTACATGGAGAAAAAAAAATATGGTCTGCAGATTCAGTACATGTCTTAATTGCACAATTCAATTATCATACAGGTAAAGCTCATGGAGAGCAAAAGAAATGGTATCCAAGTGGTGAGCTCTTCAAAAAGCTGAACTTAAATAGAGGAAAAGAAGAAGGCATACAACAAGCATTTAGAAAAAATGGCGTTTTATATGCAAATTACGAAGCTCGGGAAGGTAGAATTTTTGGGTTGAAAAAAGCAGCCCTTTGTTACGGACTAGAAGATGAAAAAATTCAACTCGAAAAGTAATATTATTCTCTGTAAAACGAGCAAGTTTGTGGAATTAAAAATTGACTCGAAAACAAACAAAATAATTAAACGGATATAAAAACACCAAAAGCCAACACCGTATAAAATTAATTGTTGGTCCAAGTCTACTTACGAAAATCATCGCAGATTTTCTATCTGTGATTTATTTTCTAACTTTTATGCCTAAACCACCCAACTAATATTATACAAAAACGTTGTATACAATGTTTGAACGTAACAGATATTAAATGAATGATTTTACGAAAATTGAGTATCTGAAGTCTGGTAATCAACGTCAGCAACAAGCTTATCGGACACTTAAAAAACTGAGTGTTTTTGAGAAACTAAGTAATTATAACCCTATTTTAACGGGGACAATACCAATCGACATTGATTTGCCTGAAAGTGATCTAGATATTATTTGTGAATGTGAAAATTATACAAAATTCTCCATGCTTCTAACTGAATTATTTGCTCCTGAAAAGGATTTTAAAATTGCCTTAAGCATTTCTAATGGGTTGAAATCAATAACAGCTCAGTTCCGGACTGAAAGTTTTGAAATCGAGATTTTTGGACAGAACATTCCAACCGTAGAACAAAATGCCTATAAGCATATGATTATTGAGCAGAAAATTTTGAACAAAATGGGGGCAAAATTCAAAGCCGATATTAGGAAACTAAAAAAAGATGGATTGAAAACCGAGCAAGCTTTTGCAAAATTACTTGGGATTACTGGAAATCCTTATAAAGAATTATTAAAGTTTGAAATATAAAAAACTCTGTATACAACAACGGCTATAATTCATTGTGATGACATTTCCTGCCAGAAATTCATATCTTTAAACCGACACTTGGTTCTCACGGAATAGTCCTAGCGGGCAATTCCGCAACTAAACCATAGTCCAACTGTTATACGACATATAAACACAGAACTACTAAATGAATAAAGCTAAAAGAAAATTATTTGGGAATTGGAAAAAATATGTTCTGGAATTCTTAATGTTATTTTTGGCTGTTTTTTTAGGTTTCTTTGCTGACAATTATAGAGACAAAATATCTGAAAAATCAAGGGAAAAGGAATATATTAGATCACTAATCGAAGACGTAAAAACAGATAAAGTAAATCTTAATATTGTTATTAAAAATAATATATCAAGAAAATCTTATCTTGATACATTATCTAAAATATGTTTCAATTTCGATCCGAAAGATAACAATAACCAAAAACTATATAGATTTTACCCTATCGTAATGACACGTCCTGACTTTTTTATCCCTAATGAACTCACAATGTTGCAGTTGAAAAATGCTGGTGGAATGAGATTGATTCATAATAAAACAACTATCAAAGAAATATTAAGATATGACTTACAAAAAACATTAGTGTCAAATCAACAAAAGTATTACGAAAACTATCACAACAATGCCATAAATTTAGGGCTAAAAATATTCAATCATAAACAAGTTCGAGAAAGGATTGATTTGTATCAGAGAAAGGATACACTGAAACTGAAAACTCTCGAATACGAATTGATACAGACTGATAAAAAAATAATTACTCAATTTGGTAATGAAGTTGATATGTACGGTGGAATAGTTGATTATTACAAAAGACTTTTAGAAGAAACAAATAAACAAGCCGACTCTCTCATCGTAAAATTGAAAGAAGAATATAAAATCGAATAAAAAATACAACCACATAACAATAAGTAATTGCTTATTCTAGTCTGCTTCAAAGAACCCAACAGAATTTTCAGCTTGGTATATACTTGCAAAAGTTCGTGCTAGTCCGTGCAAATACTCATAAGTGAGACCTTAACTTTTATTAGAATGAGATATCTAATCCAAAACATTATTCAACAATATGAAGAAGTCCAAAATGGAAAATTATGGATAGGGAGCACATTTACTAGTAAATTGAGTCAAGTTGATGAAAATATGGTTTTTAAAAGACCGATTATAGGTTTACACAGTATTGCAGAAATAATTTCTCATTTGACATTATGGAGAAAAGAGACAATCTTAAAAATTCAGACAGGCCAAGGAAGTAAAACGGATGATTGTGAGGAAAACTGGTTGGCTAATGACAAACTGGAATTGATGGGTTGGCAATATATCAAATCGGAATATGATAAAACGCTGACCGAATTGATTAACTTATTAAAATCAAAAGATGATGAATTTCTGAATAAAGAATATTATGATACAGATTTTAAAGGCAATTATAAGTATAGTTTTGTAATTAACGGAATGCTACATCACGACATTTATCATTTGGGACAACTTGGAATAATCATTAAATATTTGAAGGAAAATAAGAAATGCTGTAAGTAATTGCTTGTTTTCACCTACTCACTAGAATTTTCGACACAAACCCTTTAAGTTTAATAACAAGCCTATCCATTATTTATATTTCTTAAAAATATTTGCGTAACCGAATGGTTTCATATATATTTGTAACCAATCAGTTACATAAAAAATGAGACGAGATGTTTTTCAGGCAATTGCAGATCCGGTAAGAAGGGACATAATTACTCTTTTAGCAGAACAAACGCTTACGGTAAACTCTGTTGCCGAAAAATTTGATGTCAGCCGCCCTGCAATTTCAAAACATTTAAAAATCTTAGAAGAGTGCGAAATAATAGTTATCAATAAACAAGGAAGAGAGCGTTTTTGTCAAATTCAATCCAAAAATCTGATCCCTGCTTTTCTCTGGATAGAGCAATATCGCAGTCTATGGGAGGAAAAACTAGACTCTTTCGAAAATTATTTAGTCAAATTACAATCAAAAACTAAAAAAAATGAATAATCCTAGCAATCGAACACTTACACTAAAAAGAACTTTTAATGCACCTCTACAATTAGTTTGGGAAGCTTGGACACAACCAGAACACATTGCATTATGGTGGGGCCCAAAAGGAATGCAAACCAAAGTAATTGAACATAATTTTAAAGTTGGTGGACAGTGGAAATATGCCATGACAATGCCTGATGGAGGCGAATTTATAGCCGATGGAGTGTATTCAGAAATTATAGAGTTTGAAAAAATAATTACATCCGCAAACTTTAAACCAATGACCGAAAATGTTGAATTGCAAGCACTATTTGAAGTCAATGGAGATAAAACCAATTTTACTTTTAATGTTGTTCATGAAACTGAAGAATATTGCAAACAACAAGAAAAAATGGGCTTTTATAATGGTTGGGGCTCTGCATTTGATAGATTAGATACTTATATAAATGCACTTAACAAGTAAAAACATTCCTATTAAAATATATGGTATAAAGAACCACTTCATTTTTAAAAACAAAGTGATTCTTTTTTGGTAATAACTGTTTATTCTTTTATTAATCTTTTTGTATCGATAATTTTATTATTCTCGTCACGAATCGAAAGTAAATAAATTCCTGAATTAGTAACTCCAGGAGTAATAGTTATCATTCCATTCCTTGACATATCCTCAACATTTTCCTCATGAATAACCTTTCCACTTAAGCTGTAAATAACAACACTGTATGGTTTCTTAGTTTCTAACAAGGAAGTTGAAATAGTGATATCATTAGTAAAGGGGTTTGGATGTATATCAAAGGATTTCTCTTGGGTAATGTTGGTTTTAGAAGACCTTACTCCTGCTGTTATATACTCAACGACTAATTTTGCCGCTTTGCTTGCCCCTCCTTCATAAGAATCTGCTACTCTTTTTGCTGATGTACTGGTCAAACTACTTCCTTTTCCTCTAATGATGAAGCTCAAATTATTTCCAGAAGCCCAACCACTTTTATTTACAAGGCTTTGTACCATATTTTTGAGATTAGGAGAACGCTGGGCACTTCCATTTTGATTACTGGACCATGAAGATGGTGTCCAGGTTACTTTACTTGAAAAAGTAACTCTACCCGAAACATTATTTGAAGAAGAAAATGCCGAAGAATTATTACTATCGTGCATTGCTATTTCTAGCTCTGCGCTCGCACCATTACTTTCATCTGCCGTAAATTGCAAATAAGCATTCGTTATAGTAGCATTCTTTGGTAATTGTACTGACCTAAACCTCAGTCCAATTTTTTGGTATCCATTACTGTTATAACTGTCATAAACCATTTCCAGATCACTACTATTGGTATATATTGTACCGTTTTGCGCTTCTTCCACATCATCATTTCCATCAATGATACTCACCTCAACCGATCCAGCTTGTCCACCGCCTGTAACTTCACTAAATGTAGCTGTAACACTTTTGTTAGAATTCATAACAAGATTAGCTGGATTCGTTGCTCCAGAAAGTGATCCCCTCCATCCATCAAATTTCCAACCAGATGCTGGATTTGCTGTTACTGAAATTGAACTTCCTTCGTTATAGGTCCCTCCTCCTACTACAGTACCTTGTCCTACGGTATTTGTAGTTATTGTATATGTAGTTGTTGATGAATTTCTCTGGTAATTTGCATATACAGAGTATCTATAATTGCTTTGAGCTCCGCTACCATAATTAGATGGCATATTACCTCCGTTAGTTGACCAACTGGTACCTGTTGCCTGATATCTTCCCGGGGTTCCAGAAACATAGGCAATCCCAGGATTATTAGAAAACATCCAGGCTAACCATACCGTATCACCAGTATTTACTGTAACCGGGTTTTGCAAAGAAATGGTTTGCCACCCACGAGTTGATCTAACAGGAGTTATAGATGTGCTTCCCAACCTACTACCAGGTGCTCCATTATTATCTGCATACACACCAAGCTGCACATCACCCGTACCCCCTTCAATATGGCAAGAGATACTTTGTAATATACCATTTTCAATCATAGTATATGGCATTGCTCTTCGTGTAGTATGAGTAGAATTACTACTACCTATAGTAGTAATTCCAATTGTATATAATGTTGTCGAACCATCTAATGTAGTAACATTCTCTGTGTTGCTAAACCCAGAACTATTTCCCGCAGCGTCTTTTGCTTTAACTTTAAAAGAATACGACGTATTTGAAGATAGCCCATTCACATCATAACCGATAGTACTGGTACTTCCGATTACTGTATTATTTTGATATACATCATACCCAGAAACCGAAACATTATCAGTAGATGCATTCCAGTTTAAAGAGGCTGTACTTGCGGTAACATTAAATGAATTAAGATTAGTTGGTGCAGATGGCGCCTCTGTATCAGTTACGCTCGTATTATTAATTGTAACTACACTACCATTTGATGGGTTCCAAATATCCAGATTACTGGGTATTGCAAAAACATTGTTATTAGAAACTGATCCTACTTGTGATTCATTGTCTACCTTGATTGTTCTAACCTCAATTTTGCTTTCATCTACAAAAATCCATTTGAACTGATTAAATTTTGCTGAGTTACGTGTCCAATTTTTACTGTCATTATTTGTTCTTAACGGAGCTCCCCAACATCCTTCTCCTGCATATACAGTTCCGTTTTGGTTATCTCTTACAAATCCTTCATCACTTCCAGATCCTGTAGATGGGCGGACTGGCCAAGTGGTTTTCACGGTATGTGCATCGCATTCTACCACTAATTTTACTCCTTTATCATAAAACAACTGCGCCCAATTATTATATTGATTGATTCCTTCAGATTTTGAAGCAACATGAGGTCGCATTGGTTTATGATATTGTGCCATTTTCCAAATGGTATTGGGATTTGCATTCAAATCATTTCGTAACCAGGTTGTCTGATTTCCCGAGATTGAAATTTCGGTATTCAGCGTATAAGTCCGTACCAGATTATTTCCAAAGGTAATTGCATAATATACATTTGATGACGGTACATCAAAAAGATTGTAAATACTATTATTACTATCTTCATGATTTCCACGAGTAGCAACAATAGGAAACATTCTATTATCATTAGCAATTGTTAACTGCCAATCATTAAACCAATCTCTCCATTCTCCATTACTATCACCATTGGTCATATCACCTCCAAATAATACTGCATGAGGCTTTAATTTTGCAACTAATCGATTTGCTCTTTGTCTTGGCGTACGATTATTTCTAGAATCTCCTCCTGCTATAAAAGATAACCTGCTATTATCTGCTGGAGCAGTTTTAAACCAAAAACGTTCACTAGTTCCTTGACTATCTCTTATTACAAAATAGTAGGCCGTATTAGGAGTTAAACCAGTTAAGCGCACAAAATTATTGTTCATTCCTTTATAGGAAACTGTTCTACTAGGAGCTTTAGAATTGGGATAGTTATTATAATTAGTTCCATAATCTGTTGTACCATAATGTACGACAGGATTATTACCAGAAATCTGGTCCCAGCCAATTACTATAGAGGTTGCGGGATTGTCTCGTAACGTTAAACGGTATTTACCATTAGAGGAATACGAGTTAATTGCTAATAATGAAATT
Organism: uncultured Aquimarina sp.; assembly: GCA_947500545.1. Lineage (GTDB taxonomy): Bacteria > Bacteroidota > Bacteroidia > Flavobacteriales > Flavobacteriaceae > Aquimarina. The sequence continues at coordinate 284,265 of CANMSO010000005.1, forward strand.
AGCAATAAAAATACTCTTTTCATATTGTAGGTTTTAAGAGGTTAGTGTTTGTTAAACGTATTTATATATATTTAGGCGTATTCAATTTTTAACATTTATTCTACAAGGAACATTGAACCTTAACAATATTAAGACTACATTAACATAAATTCGACATGTTACTTTCTCTTCAGAATTCTATAAAATTAATTCACTAAAACATATAAAATTCATTGCGAAAAGATTTTTAATCTAGAATTAAATTGGGTAATACTATCATTAAGAAAATTTCACAAATACCTCATATTAAATTAACATAAAGAGATCTCCTAGAACATAATCCCATATCTAAAAGCATCAAAAGAATCGTTATTTAATTCAACACCTACTTAATCTACAAAGCCTTAGAAACAAAAAAGACCGTCTTTCGACGGTCTTTTACGTTTAAAAATTCTCAACAAATCAAATTATTTAATAATAAATCGTTGTGTTGAATCCTCAATTCTAAGTATATACATACCAGATTCAAGACGACTAACATTTATAGTATTATTACTATCTAGTTTGCCTTTTCCGACTACTTGCCCTAGAATATTTACAATTGAATATGGTGCATCTAATACACTACTTCTATTAGGAAGTACTACTCTCAATAAATTTCCTTTACTCACAGGATTAGGTACAAGTCTCATTGAAGAGAATACTCCTTCGTCCTCATCTCCGTACGTTGGCACAACAGATCCAAAATCTGAAGCTAATGCTGCAGATCCACCACATGAACCTTCGTAGATCTTCACGTTAGAGAATGTAGAATTATTTCCTGATCCAGCATCATTGTCATTAATAAATACCAATCGATCCATAGCTCCTGTATAGAATGTACCTACAGGGATAACATATTTTGTAGTACCACTAGAATAATTATCATAGGTTGTTACACCATAGTTTTGAGTACCATGAACTTTGAAATATCTTGTTGATGTTAATGTATTATCATTTTCAAAACCAACTGCATGTATTTCTCCTTGAGCAGTACTACTAAAATCAAACTCTATCACTGTGCTTGCAGTAACAGTATAGTTTAATGCAATATACTTCCAAGTATTATTTGTCATAGATAATCCAGCTCCTCCATTTACGATTGAGGCGTTACCTGCAATATCTTGATTAGAGAATGGTGTAATTGTAAAATCATTAAAGCTTAATGCTTCACAAGTTGGGTCAGGTCCTGGTCCTCCTGTTCCATTTTGGATAGAAACAGCATCTATAGCAATATCACTTTGCCATCCACTACCACCTGAACCGGTTACAACATTAAATCGTAGTTGTACACTTGCTTCTCCCGCATAAGCAGCAAGATCAACATCTGCAGCATTCCACGCATTTCCTTGTGCTCCATTTCTACTAAATATACTTGTCCAATTTCCATCATTATTCGTTCTAGCTTCGACAGTTAAACTATTGATAGCGCTACCAAACATATGATATTGGAAAGTAAGTCTTGGAGTAGTAAGAGAACTCATATTTAAACATGGTGAGTTTAAGATCGCTCTTTTGTTAGGGAATCCTGTTCCATTTCCTGAAGCTTCTACATAAACATAGAAATTACCATCAGCACCACTGCTTGGTCCAGTTTGGTTAGAAGGAGTACCTCCAGAATCTCTTGTCCAGTCTATATCATCTCCAGAAGTAGCATTTGACCATTCACCCAGATTAGTTTCAAAACTTTCACTGAAAGGGAAAGAAGCTACATCTCCAGAACATTCTCCTGTTCCAGGTCCAGGTCCACCACCATCACATGGATTTACGAAAGAAACAGTTTGATCAGTCTGACCATTAGATCCTCCATTATTATTTTCATTAGCGTCCTGTCCAACTCCTCTTTCTGCAAATGCCTTCCAGATTAAACATCTGTAAGCTCCACCATATAAGTCCTGATCTGCCTGCAGAATACCATCACGCCCAGAAACAAACCCAGGATTACTAGCAGTATTTTTCAATCCTTCAATTACAAGAGCCATAGCAATGTTATTACCACCAGTACCATTATAAAAATCAGCATCAAAACCTTGGTCATCAATTAGTAACCATGTCATATCCCAAAGAATGGTAGCAAAAGCGTAACCAACACCATGAGGTCTTGCTAAACCACCAATATCTGCATAATCCGTATTATTTATTGATCTATTTGTAGAATATCTAGTTGGTCGGATTCCAGCTCCAGTAGTTGGTTGATTTAATGCGTATGTACCGATTCCTCTTCCATCTGTACCAACGTCACCAGCTCTCATGGTAAGCATTAATCCAAACCAGTCAGACCATCCTTCACCCATTTGTTCAGAACCTCCTAGTTGATTTGAAGAAGGACCTCCAACTAATCGAATAGAAATACCGTGCCCATATTCGTGAGCAATTATTCCATTATCAAGATCACCGTCTCTATCAGGGTTAGGAGCACTCCATGTAAACATCTGCATTCTTGGATTACCTCCATCACCAGGAGTAGAGAAATTAGCATTATTACTACCACTTCCATCTTGCGCATCTGCATTTACAGAATCGCTTCCTGCTCCACCATTACCATAGTTATTTTCCTGAAAGTTACCACTAGCCTCATCAAATCCATACTGGTAGAATACATCATGCATGATATTATTCCAGTAAAAAAGGTTAGTAATAGCTGCACTTTGATAATTACTTGGAGCTTGATTAAGGTTTATTGGAAAGTCAAAATCAAGGCTTGCTCCTCCATCAGGAGAAAAACCGGTTCCATTATTACCATTTCTATCTTCTTGAGCCCATACATTATTACCTCTTGTAATCGTATACTCTGCTCCATTACTTCCGTTAGTATCATGCCATCCAAAAGGAGATGCTGTACTATTAGCAGGATCTGTAACTATAGAACGGTTACCATGACTTGGACTTTCTAAAGGCATTGCATAAACATTATAAGAATCAGGAGCTAATGCAGTAGCTGAAGCAGCAGTTTTTGCTGGCGCTGGCATTGGTCCAACCATTTTCTTAGTATCTATAAGCACCGATTCATGATTATGTGATTCATGATCAGGAGCGTCAAAGTTACATGTGATTACCCAGTTATGTTCTAATAGGATTTTGTTTGTAGTAGCATCAACATAGCTATTCCACCAGTTTTGACCTCCTTTTTCGTATAGACTTACATTCCAGCATAAATGTAATTCATCGTTATGCAATACATATGCTTTCTTAACATCAATAGACTTGTTCTCTAAAGTAATTCCAGAGTTAATGAATTTTGCAACATCACTTCCTTTAGATTTACTCATAGTTTTAGTCAATCTAGGAGAAGACAGATTATGCGCTTTTACTACGGCATTAATAGCTGAGGCCTCTGTAGATGACACCTTTGTTGAAGTAATTTTTGATTTAACCCCTTCTACAAATTGGTTAATTTCATAAGTAACTTGATTATTCTGTACTGTTAACTTGTAAGTTCCATTAATGATTGGAATCTTATTGTAAAGCTGCTGAATATACACATGAGTGATACCAGGCTTTAAAGAAGGTACCTGATCAGTAATTATATATTCTGTATAATCATTAATTGTAGCGGCAGATTTTGAAGAAGTTGTAACTGCATCACTAAAATGATTTCGGACTATGGTGTTCATGTCCTGTGCAAAAGTTGTTTGCCCTATTAAAAACAATAGTAAGACAAACGAGTAGACTTTTTTCATAAAAAATAAGTATTTGAGTTTGTGTTCTGCAAAATTAAAGAAAACTAAAGAATCTTTAGTCATAATTGACAAAACCATATTAAATTATTATAAATTAACATATACTTTGCATTTTATTTAATGTTCTTGTTAAAAATAGTTTTTTAACAAATTTGCTCTTGTTAGCTATTATAAATACTAGGATTCATAAAAATTAAAAGTTGTAGGAAATTTTAAGCCTGCAAATCAGAAGAATATGAATACCGTTTTAACATTACGGTAAAAGTGTTAAAATTTGCTAAAGAAAAGCTCTAAAATTTGTTTTGTTACCTTTATAAAAGTGAAAAATGATTAACAAAAACATGTAAAACTTAAACAAGAAATTCGTAAATCATAAGTTTATCTTAAATGTCAATTTTAAAAACATTCATAAATGAAAAATCAATCTTTTGAAACTTCACTACAATCCAGCCACAGCATAATGGTACCCGATAACGTGGCTCTTTATTTTTTAGAGGTTGGTCAGAAAAGAGTATTGGTAAAAATCACTTTCAACAACCTATCTGTACAGTTTCATGCCGCATTGCAGAAATTTAAAGGAAGCTGTTACATTACTTTCAACAAATCAAATCAAAAGAAAATAGGTGTTACTCCCACAGATTTTTTTTATGTCGAATTATTTGAAGACTCGTCTAAATATGGAGTCGAAATGCCAGAGGAATTTGATGCAGTACTACAAAGTGATCCCGAATCTCTTTCTACATTTGAATCATTAACAGATGGCAAGAAACGAAGCCTTATTTATTACATTTTAAAAATTAAAAACTCTCAATCTAGAATAGATAAAGCTCTTGTGATTACAGAAAATTTAAAACGGGGAATTAGAGATAATAAAGAATTGATAAAAAAACTCTAATTCTTAAATCAATAATTACAAAATATAATAGTATTACCCATTAAATATTCTAGAACAAAAACAGCATCCCAAGATCAATTTTTGCACTACTATTTATTGCAGTGACTGTTAAAAAATCGTAGCTATTTTAACATAATTAATGGATTCCTATTTAATTCTTTTGCCATAAACTAAAACTACATTATCTTACGTTTACAAAAGACAAACAAATCAAGAACTATGAAAACGTTACAATTGGTAATAATTGCTTTTTTAACTATAACTATTTTTAGTTGTAAAGGAGAAAAGAAAGAAGCAAAAGATCAAGAAAACAATACGAAAACCGTTAAAAAAGCTTCTGACAAAAAAGAAGTTATGGTAAAAGATTTAGAGTTCAAATTAGAACCAAAAAGTGATAGCAAAGTTTCTGGAAAAGTTACTTTTACAGAGTCTGAAGGTATGGTTAATATGGTTGCAGAATTATCAGGACTTAGCGAAGGAGAGCATGCAATACATATTCATGAGAAAGCAGATTGTTCTTCTCCAGATGGTAAATCAACCGGTGGTCATTGGAATCCAACAATGCAGCCTCATGGAAAATGGGGAGCAAAGGAAGGTTTTCATAAAGGGGATATAGGAAACTTTAAAGCAGATGCAGACGGGAAAGGATATATTACTTTTGCTACCAATGAATGGTGTATTGGTTGTGATGACGATAAAAAGAACATTGTTGGTAAAGCAATAATTGTACACCAGGGTGTGGATGATTTCACATCTCAACCATCTGGTGCAGCAGGAAGTAGAGTAAGCTGCGGTGGTATAATACAATAATTATTTACCTTATAAAACAAAAAGAGGTCGTTTATTCACGACCTCTTTTTGTTTTCAATATTGAAGATAAAATACAATCTGATTCTCTTCATCTAATTCAAATTATAACGAATCGAATAAATTGATATATGTTTGGCAGTTTCTGTAGCATTGTTTAGCGAGACAAAGAAAAACAACCTGAAGGCTTTGATACTAACTAATCTCCCAATGTAGAAGAACTATTGTATACTTTAGGAGTGGTAACGTCCTGACGAATCATAGTTGCAAAATAAAAAAACAGGAGTAAGATTTTTATAATCCCACCCCTGTTTTCTATAATTTGTTTTCTTAATATAGTACTACTATATAAGAGTTTTTTGCTTAATTACTTCTCAGTAATTTTTGCTCCGCTATTCATAAAGATATTCGCTCCAGAAAGCTTATCAATTTCAAAACTAAATGTAGTTACCGGAGTATCAAATTGCTCAGAATATGTATTTGGAGTATTAAAGCCAGAAGTACCATAGCTGAAATTTAGCTCACACATTTCGTAACCTGCATCCATTTGGTATACTATTTTTAATTTAGTATCACTTGCAGATGAAATATTTACATGTCCAACTTCTGGGCTATTTGAAATATCACATCCATTAGGATTGGTAATTAACTCTATATCTACCCCTGCATCACCTCTATTATCAATAAAGGTATAGGCTAGGAAAGTATTAAAGACATCATTTTCGCAAAAACCACATGCTTCATGATAAGCATATGCTTGTATACACTCTACTTCACATTTTTGAACACAGTATTCAAATGATCTTACCCAGTCACTGAAGTACCAGCATCCAGAATTCTGATCATAATCATACTCTTGTGTAAGGTTTTTGTCATAAGCAAAAGCTGAATAGAAACAACCGCTATCCTTATCATAGATTTTAGAATACGCTACGATCTCAAAACAATCTAAATTGATTGAAGATAATGGAATAACGTAAGTAGCTTTTTTAGTCCCTCCATAATAGTAAGGAAAAGCTTTAAAATTAAATTCCCCAATTTTTGGGAATCCATTAGAATAAAAAGGAATACTTCCTTTTTCACCAATATACAGATACACTTTTTTCATGTATCTCTTTTTATTAGCCTTAAAGGTCAAGTATAGATTTTCCCCGTCATTAGACACTATAACTTTTCCAACTTTTTTCTTTCTTGATCCTACTAATAAAGGTATAACCTTTTTCTCCCCACAAGCGATAGAATCAACATCTTTTTGTTTTAAACCAGAAGGTTTTAGTAATGTGTAGTCGTAGCTCCAACTTTTTGCATTTGTAATAACAGGAGCTTCTTCTTCTCCTTTTAGCTCTTCAGTTGACAATCCAACAGAACCTTCTTTTTCAAAAAAATCAGGCTCAATTTTACTTGTTGCCGTCTCTTCAACTAGTTCATTTTCATCTTTACTACAAGAAGTGAAGACTAAAAACAAAGCAATAAGAGAATAAAATAATAAGTAACTTTTTTTCATAAAAGTGAAATTTTTGGTTAGTAATCGCGCAAAATTAATAAAAAAAAACTTCTTGTATATCATTAAAAGTAAATCATATAGTAATTAATTTTACTCAAAAAAAAATAATTTAACTATGGCAAAACCGTAAATTATTGATTCTAAAACTTTATTACAAGTATAAAAAACCAAAAAGGCTTCAAATTACAAACCTGAAGCCCTAAAAGCACTATTTACTACTAAGATTATTAAATCATTACCTATACTCTTTATCTATAATATCAACAACGGTATCTTTAAGTACCTGAATGTATGTTTTCAGAAGTTCTCCTTGATTTGTTGCAGCAATCCAAGGGTTCATAAATGTAGAAATGATAAAGTTTAAAGGCACATCTTCTACCTTTAACAAACCAGCTCTACTGTAGAGATATGTCATAAATTTTTTACAATAATTGTTAGGATCAAACTCAGATGCAGTAACAATTAACGGTGTTTTTTCGATATCATCTTGCCAAGGGTGAAAACTAAGCCTATTGTAAAGCTCATTGTTTAGATCACTCATTTTTTTCGGATCGGTATTTAATGTACCATCTGCATTCTTAAAATTAAACATATAGGTAACAATGGTCTGATCTTGCCCCATGTTTTTCAACAACTCCATAGCAGGCTTATCTGCAATAATTTCTTGGTTGGGCACATCAATAATTCGACTCTTCAGGAATAACAATTCGTCTATTATTTCATTCTTACTTTTTCCTTCCTTGGCAGCTGGAAGTTCTATCAATGGTATACAAACAAACGGATTATCCTCAAGATCCATACAAGCTAATTCTGCATAGAATTTTTTGGCAGCAAAAGTACATTCACTTAAAATTTTACCATATCCATCCTGATTTGTTTCAATAACTCTATGAGATAAATATACTGAAGCAGCTGCAGCTCCTGGTTTTGAACCTTCTACACCATACACTCCTACGGTAGGATCCAATCCTCCATGAAAAACCACGGGTGCTGTGAAAGCAACCAGGTTGCGCATAGCCGAGTTACGATAACACAATCCTCCAGCTGGATAAGGTACGTAACCAGCCTTATGTGGGTCTATAGTAATAGAATCTGTATGGGCGAGCATTTGATACTGGCGTGCAACATAATCACTAATTGGTAAAGAAGAAAAGTCATTTGAATCATCTTTGCTGCGGATCATAGAAGGGAAATAACCTCCCCAAGCAGCATCACCATGAATCGTAAACTCCAGTCCTTTTTTACGATATTTTTCACGAAGTTGTAGTACTTTTTCGAGATCATCAACTGCGCCTTCTTGTGTGGTTCCAATAATAGCAACTGCACTTATAACAGGAATTTGGTTTTCTACACAATCGGCTAATATGGCATCTAGTCTATCGATATCCATTCTTGTCGTCTTACCATTTGGTACAATTCTAAGGTTTTGTTGCCCCAATCCTAATAGAGCAGCAGCTTTAGGCCATGAATAGTGTTGCGTATTTGGAGTTATGGCTACTGGAGCCTGGGAAATACCGCTAAGATATTGTTGATAAAAATTAAAAAAACCAAGCGTTTGAATTGAGTATTTACTTGTAGCTTTTTCTAACTCTTCAATTGTTATTTCAGGGTGGTTTTCTGTAATTATAGACGGTAGCGCTAACACTTCATCTATTGGTAGATTTAATGACTCCCATATATTAATTTCTAAAAGGCGCTTGTTTTCTCCTTTTAAAGTTTTTATTTCTAATGTACTTAGCGGCATTAAAATCTTTTCGTTTCTAATTGCATTTTGAAGAGCAATGGCATAAAATTTCAGGTTACGAGCCATCCAAAGTCCTTCAATATTTGCTACGGTACCATCACATGTAATATGCCCCCATCCTACAATACCAGATTCTGTAGGCTGAAAATCTTGGTTTGGAGCATGAATAGGAGTTGTCTTATACCCCAACATTTCACAAAGATCATTACCCACTTGCATTTCTAAAAGAGTAGTAACAGGAGAGGTTTCTGCTGCTACATTATTCTGATTATACAAGAGTGCTGAAAAATATCCCAAAATACTGGGAATATTAATATCCCAGAGCATATGCCCTGCACTGCGCATACTAAAAAATGGTGCCGATTTTTTTAATTCCTTTAGTAACTTATGATATTCTCCTTCTAAGGTAGTAAGACTATTCTGGTATTCTGCAGAGTCTTTTATCTCTTGGGTAATAAAATGAGGATCTTCGGGAAAATATGAATTTCTAACTTCTGTATTGGCTTGTATTGCTTCAAGAATCATCTTAGAAAACCAATCGGCATTTTCTCCTTTTGATCCCAGGAACCATGCACCAGTTTTATTAATATCATCTTTTCGAGTAGGTTTTGATAGCGCAAGATCTCTATCGAGTAACGTTTCTGTTATCATTTTTAATATTTTAGATTTGGGAAATAAAGACACATTGGGGCATTTGGTAGGCTCCTGCCCCAATGTTCTATAGAAATATTTTAATACTTAAAACTAAAGAAGTACCTCTTTCTAGTGAGTTTCTAATTCTTTACTATGAATAAACCACAGATGCTTCTCAAGGTTAATTTTGTGAAGGCCTTTTTTACCACTAATGACCACTTCATAAGAAGTTTCAGTTAAAGGTTTCTTATCAATATACTTTGATTCTGACATTGCCAACCCTGGAAAGGAAATCATCATTCCGTTACGCAATTCTTGTTTTGATATTCCTGAAGGGGCTTCTTTAAGCTTAACAATATGCTGAAAACTTGGTCCTTTTAATACATAATGCGATATAAAAGCTTCATCTCCTTTTCCGAACAAGTAATATGTTAAATTAGGAGGATACATTGCATTATCGTCCAAAGTATAGTGATGATATACGATTAAGTTTTCTAAAGTTGCTTTTTTACTTACAGTTACAGCTTTATTATCCTTAATGAATTGCCCATCACTTATGATATGATCAACACCATCCATCCAAGGAAAATTATTGTAAAAAATATCATACCGTATTTCTTTTTTATCATCTTGGTTATACTCCCCTTTTTCGTTTAAAAACATATCTGCCAATACCATACTCTCAGCGTCTACTTTTGACCATTGGGATAGATTAGCCAAAAAGTAAGGAGCTTCATTGTTTTTTTCATAAAACGTGCTTAAATGTTTTTGAACATCTGCTCCAAGATCCAACTCTGCTATAATTTGGTATTGATGATTAGGGTTACTAAACATAGGAATATGACAGTAGTATACAGAATTTTTTCCTACCACTACATAACCACCATGAGCATCAGGTATTTCTTTTTTATCATCATGAACAACTTTTACATGACCATTATTAAATACTGTAGTTGGTTTCTTGTGTCCATTTTCATGAGAAGTTTCATGACTCTCATGTGTCTCTTCTTTTGAAATACCATAATCACTTTTAGTATCGTTTGATGGTTTTTGAGTACAACCAGCTAATAATAAAGTTAATAGAAAGATTAAATAATTTTGCATAATAGATTTATTTTAAAGATTAAGGGTGAATTCTCACATAAAATTTTCATTTCTAAATTTTGGCGCGAAAGTATTCTTTTTGAAAGCGATGCGTAATTTCACATCATAGTAATTAACAGATTATCAGTCACTTATATAAAAACGTGAAAAATTCGATGCAAAGGTATTTCAAGATAGATCATATTGGGTTGTCAAAAACTTATGAATTTGGTGTTTCAAAAAACTGATTAAAATTTTGTTAACTTCATTTTTTAAATAGTATTCCTGCTTGATATCGTTTTGATAAAAAATAAAACTAACTTTGTAACAAACCTTAACAAATGAATCCTTCAACTTCTGGTTGGATAGAAAAGTTTTTAAGAGATCTTAATCCTGACCAACACATCTCTGAATGGTCATTTGAAAAACTATATTCTAGTTTAAGGCGGGTTGGATTTATCTACGGCACATCTGTTAACACAATTGTTTATGGCAATTCGGAAATTATCTATTCTGAAGAAGAAAAAACCAAAATCAATCTGTTTACTGCATTAGTAGTGGTATACTATGATACTATAGAAAACGCAAATAAAGAAGATTGTTTAGAAGCTCTGCTTCAATTTTATGATTTTCTTGACACCAAAAAATCTATTTTTTCATTTACTAATGTGCTTCCTACCAACAAAAATGAGAAGCTTGAAAATATCATTCATGCGCGCATACAAACGAATGAATCTATTTTTAAAAAGAACTTCAGTCATTTATTAACCAACGCATTACTTTTTATTGACGTATTAGCTTTTGATTATTATTTAATACATGATAAAAACCCTTTTGATTATGCCGCAAAACTAGAAGAAACATTAACCAACACCGTTTTTCTGGCATTAAAATCTAAAGAAGAGCAAGATGATTACGACAAACTATTGGTTAAGTTATTTGCTTCATCCGTACGTTATACTGATATTTCTACAGAAGAAGAAGCTAGTTTTGATTATATAGAATTAGATCCTTATACCGATGATATTGAAAAAAGGTATATTCTTGACCTTACCAGTTTAGCTGTCTGGAATGATAAGGAATTGGATAAAGGCGAACAGATTTTTATGTCTGCCCTTGGGGCAGAATTACAATTGCCCGATGATGTTGTAAAAGAATCTATCGATTTGGTAATTACCTTTATAAATGCCCACAAGGAGGATATTTCTTTTTTTAATTACTCGCATCCGGCATTGCACTTTTATCAGCAGACATCTAGAACGGTAAGTGTTTTAATTCTTAGGAATAAAAAAAGATTAATCAAAGAAATCTCTGAAAGTAAAGATCTTATGGTCTTATTAGGGCAATCTGCAGTAAGAGATTTATCTAAGCAAGAAAAAAAGCAGGTAAAACAGCAGCTTCTTGATATTTGCAAAACAATTCCGTCCTTAGCAATTTTTATTCTTCCTGGTGGGAGTCTTTTATTACCTCTTTTGGTGAAATTTATCCCAAAACTATTACCCTCAGCTTTTAATGAAAATAAATAATTACACTTCTAGTTTTTCAAGTTCTTTATAATTTCTTTTTAATCTGCGCGTCAAAATACCATAAACTAATCTATAAAATAAGGCAATCAATCCTGCAAAAATAATAGTCATAAATACTGTTGTTGTGATAATAAGCCACAATGGTGGTTGCTCTTCAGCTGCACTTCTTTGAAACTCATCGGTAAAGAAAACTAAGTACACCATAGTACCTATCATCAATGTAGAAAAAAGACTAATATTTACCCAAATATAATGTTTCACGGTTCTTCTTGTTCTTATAATATTCTCCATAAGAACCTTGGTAGAGTCAGTAGACTGGATCTTATCATAATTCAAATAAAATCGAACGATAAAATAAATCAAAATACCATAGGACAATAACGAAGCTATTAATGAAAATGTCTCCATATTTTTAATTTCCACCTCATCATGTACACCTGTAGCTCTAAATATAATATCTAATGAAGCCCATAATAAAAACTCGATAATACTAATTATAAAAATCCATCTTACAATAGAAGAAGATTTCTTCAATATCATCTGATAAATTTCCTGGTAGGACAATTTAGGAAGCACTTCTTCTTGCTTCTTCCAGTCTTTTTTTAATAATTCTAATTCGTCCATGGGGTTAGGGATTTAATATTTTTTTCAATTTTGTCTTTACTCGATTCATTTTCACCCTGGCATTTACTTCACTTATACCCATTGTATCAGCTATTTCTTTATACGACTTATCTTCCAAATACAGAAAAACTAAAGCTTTCTCAATATCATTGAGTTGTTTAACTGCTGCGTACATCAATTTTAATTGTTGTTCTACCTCATCATCATAATCTTCAGCTTTTATCTTAAAACTTATAGTGTCAATGTCTGTAGTTTTAAGACTTCTTTTAGATCTACGATATAATGTAATAGCAGTATTTAATGCTACCCTATACATCCAAGTACTAAATTTTGCATCTCCTCTAAACTTTGGATATGCTTTCCATAGCTGAATGGTTATCTCCTGAAACAAATCATTGTGCGAATCAGGGTCACTTGTATAAATTCTACACACCTTGTGCACAATATTCTGATTTTGCTCAAGATTGGTTACGAAACTATGTTCTAATTCTTTATTCACTTTGGTCAGTTACATCTTATAAGTAGTCAAGAAAACATTTCTGTTACAGAAAAAATCAAAATTGTTACAATTTTGATACAAAAACAAACTTTCTATAGGGTATATAGTTTTATCATTTTACCTTTGTAAAGGTGTAGTCCTATTAAGAAATAAAGTATAAAAGTAAGGAAGAAATTGCCCTAAATTATTATTGGTAATTTCAACAGGAATTTAAAAAACAATAAGAAAGAATAGATGAACATCCCTTATACGAATTTGCCACGATTAGTAATTATTGGTGGTGGTTTTGCTGGAGTTGCATTGGCAAGAAAAATGATAAAAGAAAATGTACAGCTCGTATTATTAGACAGGCATAATTACCACACTTTTCAGCCTTTGCTCTACCAAGTATCTACGTCATCTCTGGAACCTGATTCTATTGCTTATCCTCTTCGAAAAGTTATAAAAAGAGGAAAAAACACTTTCTTTAGGATGGCAGAAGTAGCATCAATAGATCCCGATAATCAAAAGGTTAATACAAATATTGGTAGTATTTCTTATGATTACCTTGTTATTGCCACCGGTGCTAAAACAAATTTTTTCGGAAACACAACTATCGAAAATAATGCCATGCGCATGAAAAACCTACCGCAAGCATTAAATTTAAGAAGCTTAATGCTTGAAAACCTAGAACAGGCAGTTATTACAACAGATCCTGAGAAAAGAAAAGAGCTTCTTAGTTTTGTGTTAGCCGGTGCAGGCCCTACTGGAGTAGAACTAGCTGGAGGTATTGCAGAACTAAAGCTAAATGTATTACCAAGAGATTATCCAGATATGGATTTTAGTGAAATGGAAATTCATTTAATTGAAGGTGCTCCTCGCATCCTTCCCCCAATGAGTGAATATGCTTCTGAAAAAGCAACTAAATTTTTGGAAAAGCTAGGAGTTCATATCCATGTAAATACTCAAGTAAAAAACTATGATGATGAAATAGTATCCACTAATACAGACCTTTCTATTAGGACAGCAACTTTTATATGGTCTGCAGGAGTAACAGGTGCACCTGTATCTGGAATAAATGCCGAATCACTAATTCCAAGAGCTAATCGCTATAAGGTAAATGAATATAACCAAATTGTTGGCTACGAAAATATCTTTGCTATTGGTGATATTTCGGTAATGGAAACTGAAATTTATCCTAAAGGGCATCCAATGGTTGCCCAACCCGCAATTCAACAAGGGAAACATCTTGCCAAAAATCTAAAGCTCCATTTAAGAGGCAAATCTATGACCCCATTTAAATATCTAGACAAAGGGTCAATGGCTACTATTGGTCGTAATAAGGCAGTAGTTGATATTGGCAAGCTTAGGTTTGGTGGTTTTTTTGCGTGGTTTATCTGGATGTTTATCCATTTATGGTTCTTGGTTGGTTTTAGAAATCGATTTGTCACTTTTTTTAACTGGACATATAATTATATCAATTATGATAAAGCGGCAAGATTAATAGTACGCCCGTTTAAAAACAAAGATGAAGTAATCGAGCGGGTATAAATGATCTTAGACCGAGGAACTAATTAGTTTTCCATAAACTCAAGAATAGGAAGACGTTTGAAACCTTCTCTACTTACTCTCTTGCCTTTGGTTGGTGGTTGTACTTTAAAAGATCCTATATTAAAAACAACCTTATCTAATAATATATAAGTCGAACCTTCACGTATTTCTAAAATAAGCCCTGGTAATCCCCAATACCCAATTGGTCCGTGGCTAGATTGAATATCTTTGGTAAACCAAGCCTCTGTAAGGTGAATATGCTCATGTTCATCCACCTGAATCTCAGAATCATCATGTTCATGTTTTAAGATTGCCTTTTGGCATCTGTACTTTCCTATAACTTTCTTTTCATTAGTAATCTCCCAATCATATTCCTGAAGTTTTTCAGAAACCAGGTAGTCTTTACCAGAATAGCGATCTGTACTTATTTTTTCCTTAGCGTTAATATTCATATAAGTGATGGCATAATCTTTTTTAGAAACCTCCCTACTTATAAAGGTCTCACCATTTTCGCCATATTTAATAGAATTATTAATGGTATCATTTGTTATTTCATTCTGTGGATAATGAATAGATGTATCTCCATTAATTCTTAAAACACTTATATATTCAAATAATGAAAGTTCTTTTTCGTGTGTTTTAGCCTTATCTCTTACAAGGTCTCTTACTTCTTTTTCTACATAATGTTCAACCTCCCATTCACTTGACCGTAGACTGTGATAATCTGCTTTTCGCATTTCTTTATAAAACACTGTAATTTCCTGTGCATGTGTAGATAATGCAAACATTGCTACAATTAGAGCTATTACTTTTTTCATGATTTGATTGATGATGTTAATTCGGCAAAAGTAAATTATTTTTTTCAACTAAAAAATTAGTTACAATGTTTTATTCCTAAATATTACAGCTTATCCTTCTATTTTGACAGTTGAGAAATATACAATTTCATTTTTTGAACGGATGCAGCACTTTTGGAGCATCAATCAGAATATAAAACAATAATGAAATTACTATTAACCATCATATTTGTACTAATTGTATTTTCAATTAATGCTCAAAACACCATTACGGGAACAATAACAGATCCTTCAGGAACTCCTATACAAGGAGCTAATGTTTATCTAGATGGCACCTATGATGGAAGTTCTTCTGATGAAAAGGGAGTCTTTTCTTTTACTTCCTCAGAACAAGGACCTCAAACATTAATAATTTCATTCTTATCTTTTGAAACGTACTCATTACTGAGCGAAGTTTCGGAAATGAAAAACCTGAACGTCGTATTAAAAGAAGATGTCAACTCTCTTGGGAGTGTTATTTTAAATGCCGGAACACTTTCTACTGGTGATAATAGTAAGGCATCTGTACTTACACCTTTAGACATTGTTACCACCGCAGGGGCAGATGGCGATTATATTGGTGCACTAAAAACATTGCCAGGGACATCTAATGTATCCGAAGATGGAAGACTTTTTGTAAGAGGTGGTGATGCAAACGAAACCAACATATACATAGACGGACAACGAGTTTTTCAGCCATTTACTGCCACTACCAATAATATACCAGCCAGAGGAAGATTTTCTTCTTTCCTTTTTAAAGGAACCAACTTTTCTACAGGTGGATACTCCGCAGAATACGGAGATGCGCTATCCAGTGTATTATTACTGAATACAATTGATGAGCCCGACCAAGAAAAAACCGAATTTCAGTTTATAAACGTAGGTATTGGCGCTGGGAATACTCAAAAATGGAAGAAAAATTCATTAAGTGTAAACGCTTTTTATGTAAACCTTAAACCGTATCAAAACATAGTAGAGCAGCGAGTGAACTGGATAAAACCATTCCAATCACTATCAGGAGAAGCAGTCTACAGACATAAATTTGATAATGGACTTTTGAAAGTCTATGGAGGGCTAAGTTACACCGATTTTGAACTTATTCAAGAAGATATTAATGTAGCAGATGGAATGCGTTTTGGGCTTAAAAACCGTAATCTCTATCTAAACGCATCGTATAAAGGAAGTTTAGGAAATGATTGGGATATTACAACCGGAAGTAGTTTTGCGAATGATCATGACAACATTAATGTTATAAATACCAATATACTTGATGATGAAAATAATTTTCATTTTAAATTAAAACTCAGAAAAAGGTTCAGTAATCGATTTAAACTTAATCTTGGTGTAGAGCAATTTCTAAATACATTTTCTGAAAAAGCCCAGAACCCCGATTCTGATACTTTCGAAACTTCATACGACAACAATAGTTCAGCCATTTTCTCTGAAGCCAATATATTCTTTAGCAAAAAATTTGCAATGCAAGTAGGTATCAGGGGTACTTATAATTCGTTATTGGATTATACCAAAATTTCTCCCAGAGCCTCTCTGGCATATAAAACCTCTACTAAATCACAAATATCACTGGCATACGGTGACTTTTATCAATCTCCGTTACAAGAAGTTTTAAAATATGACACTACACTAGAACCCGAAAAATCATCTCATTATATTATTAACTACTTATATCAGGATAACGGAAAAACATTAAGGGCAGAAGGTTATTATAAATCCTATAATAAACTGGTCAAATTTGATACCGATTTTCCAGAATTTGCTAGCTTATATACCAATAATGGAGATGGTTATGCAACAGGATTGGATCTCTTCTGGAGAGATAGTAAATCTATTAAAAACTTTGATTATTGGGTAAGCTATTCTTATTTAAACACCAAGAGAGATTATAGAAATTATCCAGGTAAAGCTACACCTAATTTTGCTGCCGCACACAATCTTTCTTTGGTTACTAAATATTGGATCAACGACTGGAAGTCTTTATTAAGTACAACCTATAACTTTGGTTCAGGTAGACCGTATAATGATCCTAATGAAAGTGTTTTTCAGAATCAAAAAACAAGAACATTTAATGCTCTTAATTTTAGTTGGGCCTACCTAATTAGCCCACAAAAAATCTTGTACTTCTCGGTTTCGAATGTACTAGGCTTCGACAATGTTTTTAACTATCAATACTCAGATACTCCCAATGTAAATGGTGAGTTCGCCAGACGTGCAATAAGACCAACAGCAGACAGATTTTTTATTCTTGGGTTCTTTTGGACCATAAGCGACAATAAAACTGATAATCAATTAGATAATTTATAATCCTAAAAAAACAACAATTATGAAAACTACTTTTTTTGCATTAATTATTTTACTTCTTACTTTTTCAGCATCGGGTTTTGCTCAACAAAATGGCCAATCCATAAACGTAGTCATTGATAATATAAAGTCAAATGACGGAACTTTAAAAATTGGTTTGTATAACAGCAAGGAAGATTTTTTAAAAAAACCATACAAGGCAATCAGTGTAAAGGCTAAAAAAGAAGGTGTAAAAGTCACTTTTGAAAACATTGAAGAAGGAGAATATGCAATCTCCTTATATCATGACGAAGATGATAATCAAGAAATGAATACTTTTTTCAAAATTCCGACAGAACCTTATGGCACTAGTAATAATGCCAAAGGTCGGTTTGGACCTCCTCAATGGCAAGATGCCGTGTTTATTATTTCTGGGAAAAATGTTACACAACAAATTAGTCTCTAAAAAAACACAACATTTCATCCCCGAAAAATTACAATTGGGTCATAAATACTATAAAAAAAGACCTACCCTATCGATACTTACATCATCAATTAAAACAATATAACTATGAAAATTATTGTAACAGTACTAACCCTTTTTATAGCGGTCACAATGAATGCTCAAACTTCTTATGAAAAAGGAATGAATAAAGCATTCGAGTTATGGGGGAACAAAAAAAATGATGACGCAATCAATCTTTTTGAGCGCATTGCAAAAGCTGAAAAAGAAAATTGGTTGCCTTATTATTATGCAGCGCAAGTACATATTGTAACAACCTTCATGATTAAAGATGCCCAGGAAATAGAATCAAGATTAACCAAAGCGCAGGATTTTCTTAATGAAGCCAAAACTTTTTCTAAAGAAAATGCTGAAATTCTTATTATGGAAGCCATGGTTTATACTTCATACGTAGTATACAACCCATCAGTTTATGGAGCAACACACTCTGCCAAAGTTGAAGCATTATATCAACAAGCAAAAATATTGGAGCCCAAAAACCCAAGAGCAACATTGTATCATGCAGAATGGAAAATGGGAGGCGCCAAATTCTGGGGTAAAGACCCTAAGGCCTTTTGTCCTGAGATAGAAAAAGCTATCTTGTACTTTGAAAAAGAATCTAAAAATGACGTCCCTTTTTATCCACAATGGGGAATGGATCAAGTAAAAAGAATTCAGCAAAGCTGCAAATAGAAATTAAGTTTCAGAAAAGATATAGAATAGATGAAAGCTAGTATCCTAAAAATATTAAGAATAAGTATCATCATTGCAATAATCATTGAGTTGGTATTCTTACTATTCAAAATAGGAAAACCTATTACTTGGCAAGGTGAATTGGAAAACCTATTGGTGCATTTTATGTTTGCTTTTCCATTAACAATAGTGAACGGGTATTTCTTTTATTTTTTAGGTAAATGGTACACCTGGGAAAAACATTATAAAAGGCGATTATGGTTGGGAGCTATAGGCTCTATAGTTCTAACAATGATAACCCTGGCAATAGTACGATTAACATTAGTAGTAGGTATTTATGGAAAACCTTTGGATGAGTTCATAAAAGATGAAAGATTAAGTTTTTACATTATTGGATTCATAATCACGATGATTGCATCGCTCTTTTTTCATGCATTTTACTTCTATAAAGAATTACAAAAACAAAAAATAACAGAACAGAAAATCATTGCAGGAACAGCTTCAGCAAAGTTTGCTGCTCTAAAAAATCAATTAGATCCTCATTTCTTGTTTAATAGCCTTAATGTATTAACATCGCTCATTGAAGAAAACCCCAGGATGGCACAAAAATTTACTACTTCGCTATCTAAGGTCTATAGATATGTATTAGAACAAAAAGATAAAGAATTAGTAACAGTAGATGAAGAGTTGAATTTTGCAAAAACGTATATGACATTGATTCAACTACGCTTTGAAGATAGTATCATATTTGAATTGCCAGAAAAGGCCTCTAATCCTGAGGCAAAGGTAGTACCATTATCCTTACAAATATTGTTAGAAAATACAGTAAAACACAATGTAGTAATGCCCGAAAAACCACTGCATATTAAGATTTATGAAAAAGATGGTTTTTTACTAGTAGAAAATAACCTTCAACCTAAGGAAGTAATAAAACAAAGTAGCGGTGTAGGATTAGGTAATGTACAACAACGGTATGCACTATTGACCAAAAGAAAATTTTCGGTTTACAAAACGGAAGATGCTTTTATAGCTGAACTTCCAATATTAACTAAAAAAATAAAATTTGCAGATATGGAAATCTCACAAACCTTAGAAAGTATAGAACATGCAAAGAGCTTGAAATATGAGCGTGCAAAAGATCAAGTGAAAAAAATGAAAGAGTTTTATGGCAACCTTACTGCCTATTGTATTGTAATTCCATTTTTAGTATTTATCAATTATAAAACTACAGGGTTCAGCCTACCCTGGGTAATATTTCCGATTGCAGGATGGGGAATAGGATTGATTTTTCATTATGCAGAGGCTTATGACAGGCATCCTATTTTTGGGAAAGACTGGGAGAAAAGAAAAATCAAAAAATACATGGAAGAATCTAAAGCAAAGAATTATGAGTGATTTTGATAAAGAAAGGGCCTACAAAGAAGCTAAAAAGAGGCTAAATGAAGAAAGAGCTTTTTACATGCATGCAGTTGTGTATGTTATAATGAACTTGGTTATTGCATTTTTTAAAATCAAAGTAGGCGAATATGCAAATAGTGAAGAATATAACAATTGGCTATTCTGGAATATCATTGCAACACCTCTTTTTTGGGGAATAGGATTGCTTGGACACGGAATATGGACTTTTAAAGGTCGTAAGTGGTTTGACAAATCCATTTACGGTGAAAAATGGGAAAAACGTAAGATTGAAGAGATAATGAAAAAAGATGATTTTTAATCACTAAAGAGCTATTACAATGGAAAAATTTGAAGAACAAAAACGATACGAAAAAGCTAAAAAAAGATTAGAAAGAGAAAAAGGGTTTTACTCACACCTTACAGTTTACATTATAATAAATATAGCCTTGTTATTTATTAATTCGGATTTTATTGATGAAGGGTTTAATAATTGGTTGGATTGGAACTTATATATAACTCCGATAGCCTGGGGAATAGGTTTATTTTTTCATGGGATATCTGTTTTTGGCAGAAACACCTTCTTTAACAAAAACTGGGAAGAAAAAAAGATTAAAGAATTAATGGACAAAGATGATTTTTAGAACACTTGTAATGACAGATCACAAGGAAGCAGAAAG
Source organism: uncultured Aquimarina sp. (assembly GCA_947500545.1). Classification (GTDB taxonomy): domain Bacteria; phylum Bacteroidota; class Bacteroidia; order Flavobacteriales; family Flavobacteriaceae; genus Aquimarina. Next base: position 305,209 of record CANMSO010000005.1, read on the forward strand.
GAAAGGAGTCGAAAAGCATCTAATTAAAAATTAAAATTAATGAGAAATTTTGAAGAACAAAAGCGGTATGATCGTGCAAAAGATCGTGTAGAAGAGCTAAAGAAATTTTATAATAATCTCTTCTCTTATATTGTAATTATTGGATTTCTAGCGGGATTAAATTATTATCAAAATGAATGGCGATATGCATGGTTCCTATGGGCTGCATTTGGTTGGGGAATCGGTCTTGTCTTTCATGCAATTAAAGCTTACAGAGTAAATCCAATGTTCAATAAAGATTGGGAAGAACGTAAAATCAGAAAATACATGGAAGAAGAACAGGATAAAGACAAACAGCTTTGGGAATAAAATAAATATACTAGTACAAACAACAATCAATCAATCAAAAAATGAAGTCAATAATCAATCTTATATTGTTTCTTTGCATAGGATATATAAATGCTCAAGAATCGTTTATAATCAAAGACGTAACCCTTTTTGACGGTGAAAAGCTTAGTAACAAAACCTCTGTTCTTGTCGAAAATGGCAAGGTTTCCAAAGTATCTGATAAAATCCAGAAGAACACTACTGTAATAGATGGAACTGGCAAGTTTCTTATGCCGGGTATGACAAATGCTCATGTACATGCTTGGGGAGTTCTGGCATTGGTACAAGCTGCACAAGCTGGAGTTCTAAACCTATTAGATATGCATGGTGTAGAACCATACCAGAGTAAAATGAAATCCATGAGGGATTCTACAGATTATGCAAGATTCTACGTGGCAGGTTATGCAGCTACTGCACCAGAAGGCCATGGTACCCAGTATGGTTTTCCAACCCCTACACTTACCAAACCAGAAGATGCTGTCAAATTTGTACAAGATCGAGTTGATGCTAAAGTAGATCATATAAAAATTATCGTAGAACCTTGGAAACCTACACTATCACATGAGACTGTAAAAGCTATAATCGAAGAAGGACATAAAAAAGAAAAAAAAGTAGTTGTACATGTATCTAAAATGGAAGATGGCTATCAGGTAATTAATAATAATGCTGATGGATTAGTTCATATTTGGAGTGACAAGCCCATGCCAGAAGAAAAATTAAAAGAATTAGCAAAAGACAGAAGTTTCTTTGTTATTCCTACACTACTTGTAAATATTCTAGTACAAAAGCTATATCGAAAAAAAACTGAAGAGCAAGTGGCAGAAATAGAAAAATTCCTGAAAAATGAAGTAAAAAGGTTATACGAAGCAGGAGTACCTATTCTTACTGGGACTGATCCTCCTAATGCTAATATAAACCATGGGAGTGATTTATATAAAGAGTTGATTTTATTGTCAGAATCGGGGATACCAAATCTTGATGTACTTAAGGGAGCTACATCACATCCAGCAGATTGCTTTAAACTTGACAAACTAGGATATATCAAAGAGGGGTATATTGCAGATATGTTGTTATTGGATAAAAACCCCATTAAAGACATTAATAATATTGAAACTATTACCGCTATTTGGAAAGCAGGTAAACAAGTAAAACAAAAAAATAAGCAGTAGAAAAATGAACGTAATAATTATAGAAGACGAAAAACCAGCTGCCCGACGTCTTAGCAGGATGCTTGATGATCTAAACATCAATGTAAATACTATGTTACACTCGGTAGGAGAATCAATAGAATGGTTTAATAATAATGAGCACCCTGATCTAATATTTTTGGATATTCAACTAAGCGATGGGTTATCTTTTGAAATTTTTGATACAATCACAATAAAGAGCTCTATTATATTCACAACTGCTTATGATGAATATGCATTGAAAGCGTTTAAATTAAACAGTATTGATTATTTACTAAAACCAATAGATGATGAAGAATTAGAAAGCGCTGTAAATAAATACAAAGAACAGATTCCTAAAAAACAACAACTTCAGGTAGATTTTGATGATATCAAAAAACTATTAATAAACCCTATAGATCGAAACTACAAAAAACGTTTTACGGCACGAGTGGGACAACACTTAAAAATATTCTCTGTTGAAGACATTGAGTGTTTTTATTCTGAAAATAAAGGCACCTATCTTCACACAACAGATAATAGAAATTATCTCATTGACACCACATTAGAATCTCTTGAAGACGAATTGAATCCGCAACAATTCTTTAGGGTGTCCAGGAAATTCTATGTAAATATAAATGCAATAAAAGACATCATCTCTTATACCAATTCCAGGCTTCAAATAAAACTTAATCATTTTAATGAACAAGAAATTATTGTTGCCCGAGAACGGGTAAAAGATTTTAAAATGTGGTTAGAATAACAAAAATCAGCCTCAAGAATAAGGCAAAAAGACTAGTATTCCCACTGTCTTTTTTTGTTTAATTCTTCTTCTGCTTCTAATTCTTCTTGTGGAATTACTTTTAAAAAAGATGGGTGCTGTTCTATAGCATATTCTAGTTTTTCTACTATGTCATCTATAGAATCATTTTCATAGTCAACATCAAGAGGTGGTTTGATAACCATGGATTGTAGAATTCCTTTTTTCTTAATTACTACTCCTTTTTTATCAAAAGACCTCCTAAATCCATCGATTACGATTGGAATAACAATTGGCTTATACTGTCTTATAATGTGAGCGGTACCTTTACGAATTGGTTTAAAAGGTTTTGTAGTTCCTTGAGGAAATGTAATCACCCAACCATCTTCCAGAGCTTTAGAAATATTAGTAATATCACTCATTTTAACCTGGCGATTGACTTCTTTTCCTTTCTCTCTCCATGTTCGTTCTACAGTTATCGCTCCGGCATAAGCCAATATTCTTGCCAATAGTCCTGCTTGCATAGTCTCTTTGGCGGCAACATAATATAAATTCATCTTTGGTTGCCATAGGTATCCTACATTTTTAATAGAATCTGTACGGCCACTTAAGCTTGCATTAAAAACATGAAACATTGCCACTACATCTGCAAAATAAGTTTGATGATTAGAAACAAAAAGCACACCATTATCCGGAAGATTTTTGAAAATCTCGCTTCCTTCTATCTTTAGCTCATTAAAACCGCGATAACGTCTGTGCGTCATGGTTCCCATAATACGAATGAGCCATTTTTTTAGAAATAATATATGTCCAAAAGGGTTTCTCTTAAACAATCTCATAAATAATTTTAATTTACTAATTACCTACATGAAATAGAATATTGCTAGTTCATGCATTTTGTGCATAGTTAAGATTTTCTTAAAAAAATACTAGCTTTTTTAACCATTTTTTTAAAATCTCTATACAATATAACCTATAATTACCTGAATAACATATACTTTAATATGAATTTTTAATTTTCAAAATATACTTCGAATATTTGGAGAAGGTTTTCAAAGAAAACTGTACTAAAGATACAAAAATCATTCTTCCATAGACATCCTTAAAAACATTTTAAGTTCACTTAACATCATTGCTGTTGCCCCCCAGACAGTATAGCCTCTTAATTCAAAGGATGGCACTTCTATATTTTTTGCATAAGACGTAGATAAATTTTGTGAAGTAACATTATTTTCATCTAATAATTCTACCAACGGGACCTCGATCACTTTCTCAACCTCTTCTTTTTGCAACACAAAATCCGGTCTTCTCTCGGTAAATCCTAAAAATGGATGCACCCAAAAATTAGAAGGCGGTATATATACTTTTGTTAACGGCTTTAAGACTTCAACAGTAGTCATGAGAACACCCACTTCTTCCTGGGTTTCTCGTAGTGCTGTTTTAGTATAATTTATATCATAGGTCTCTACTTTTCCTCCCGGTAATGCAATTTGTCCAGAATGAACACCTTCATATTCCGGACGTAAAATTAATGCAATATGAGTCAAGGCCTCTTTTGGATAAAAAAGCATCATCACAGCAGCATTTCTAGGGTCTCTTTCTTCAATTCTAACACTATTTAATTCCTTCATCCTAATTTCAGGAGCCATAATAAAATGTGAAGATTCCCCTGGTACTGACATTTTCTTTATTTTTGGAATTAAATTTTTAAATGTTTCAAATGTCATTTAGTCGATCATTTTTTTTCTTTTGCACAAGCATTATCTTATTCTCTAATTGTGAAGATACACAATCTAAAAAAAATAAGCAGAATGCGGTAAAAAATATAGATTCTATTTCTGTAAAAGATAATCGCCAAGAAAATACTCCTGAATTAAATAAGAAAATTAAGCAAGAGGATACCGTATTAGATGAAGAACCTTTTAAACTCACCAATGAAAACCTTAGGGAATTTATGACCAATTATGGAAAAGAAAACCCTGAGACTTTGGTTAGAATCAAAACAAAATTTGGGGATATCCATATTCAATTATATACACAAACACCTGTTCATAGGGCAAATTTCATTTATCTGGTAAAGAACAATTATTTTGATGAAACCTTTTTCTATCGAGTGGCCAAAGGATTTGTTATACAAGGTGGAAATAGTGATCGTCAACAAATGGCCAAGAAACGTTTTGAAATAGGAGATTACACAATTCCTCAAGAGCCCGTAAAAGGCTTAAAACATAATCGGGGTGCTGTGGCCTTGTCAAAACAATGGGTTGACAACCCATCAAACCGATCAACCCCCTATGAGTTTTTTATCGTAATTGCCAAAAAAGGTGCATACCATTTGGATGGGGAGCATACCATTTTTGGAAAAGTTGTAAAAGGTATGAACGTCGCAGATAAAATATCAAATGTTCCTGTAGATGCCAGTGAATGGCCCAAGGAAAATATTTTTATTAAAGCAGAAGTAATTAAATAATCATGTTAAGCCATTAAAAAAAGAAAAGCGGACCTAAGTCCGCTTTGAAAATTTAGCATGGTGCAGCAATCGTTTCACATTGACATGTATTATGAGTTCCCACATACCACTTTACACGGTCCTTATATTCTCCCATAGGGTGTGGTGCCAACCCTCCTTTTAACTGTGCTACTGTCTCTTTACTTAATTGTAATTTTTTGAAGTTCTCTTTTTTCATGATGTAAAAATTTATGATTTATAACATCATATCAACAATAAAAAAAAATGTTACCCCTAAAAATGAAAAATAGTTAGCTTTTAACTATCTAGTCTACAATTTCTGGGTATAATAATTATAATCTGCGATTACTCTGTCTACAAATTGTAAGGGATTCTCTTGTGGTGTGATATCCATTAAAGCACTAACTTTCTTAGAAAGTTGTAAAATCACATTATGATCTGCATCCCTTTTTGCTTCGGTATATATCGTTTTTATTTTACGCATTTGAGCATCGCTAAAAACAGTAACTTGTGGGTATACAGCAACATAATCTTCTGGTAGATCAACAAGTATGGTTTGACTAAACCGTACTCTCTGCCGCTCACTAATTACCGTTGTGCCTGCAGCCATATCACCCAATCTTTGTCCTCTTCCTCCTAATAAAATAGAGACTACCGCAACACCCCCAAAAGCCAAGGAAACATCCAGCAATCTGAGCAACCATCTTATCAAGTAGTTCGAAAACGCAGGTCTTGATCCATCCAATCGTACCACCTTAATCTTCATGGTTGCTTTACCAGGGGTCCTACCATCCCAAAAGGTTTCCCATAATAAAAAGTATAAAAATGGAGGCATACTTAAAATCAACCAAAATGCCCATTGGTCACCCATATCCAAATCCAATGCGCCAATTATAAAAAGTATAGCAATAAAATAAGCTATGAAAATTAAAATATCAATAAAATAAGCAAGTATACGCTCCCCTATACCGGCAGCATTTTGCTGTATACTGACATTTTGAGCGGTTTCTATTTGAAAATTATCCATTAATTATGTTTCTTTGAGCCTCTTAATCTATGATACATGCGTGAGGCTGCTTTTGTGAAGCAAAATAAAGATAAATGGTTAAAATTTGAAAGTGTTCTGGTTAATAATACGATAATCTCGCCAGATGACCTTTCAGATTTATATATTGAAATAACCGATCATCTTAGCTATGCTCAGACTTTTTATCCAAACAGCCAAACACTAAACTACTTAAACAGTTTAGCATCTAGTGCCCATCAAAAGATATATAAAACAAAAAAAGAGAAAAAAAATCGATTCTATTCTTTTTGGGTTAAAGAATTCCCTTTAGAGTTTTACAAATATCAAAAAGAACTATTAATTGCATTTTTAATCTCTGTACTTTTTACAGCTATTGGTGCATATTCATCAGCAACAGATGGTGCTTTTGTACGATCCATTTTAGGAGATGGTTACGTAAATATGACATTAGAGAACATTAATAATGATGATCCCATGGCAGTATATAAGCAAATGGGAGAAACCAATATGTTTCTTGGTATCACTATTAATAATATTAGAGTAGCACTAAATTGCTTCATATTTGGAATACTATTCGGAATAGGAACTATCTATATGCTCATGCAAAACTTTATTATGCTTGGTTCATTTCAATACTTTTTCTATGATAAAGGATTGTTATGGGAAAGTGCACGTACTATCTGGATTCATGGAACAATTGAAATTTCCGTAATTATTATAGCTGGTTGTGCCGGTTTGGTAGTTGGTAACTCAATTTTATTTCCAAAAACATTTACACGTCTTGCTTCTTTTGTAAGGGGAGTTAAGGCGGGATTAAAAATCGTTATTAGCACCGTCCCCTTCTTTATCCTTGCCGGATTTTTAGAAGGTTTTGTTACAAGACATACCGAAATGCCAGATTGGCTTGCTATTCTTATTATCTCTGGATCATTGGCTTTGATCCTATTTTATTATGTAATTTACCCCAGACAGCTTTATAAAAAACTGAAAAATGAATAACAACAACTATATCGAATTTAAGAAAAAGAGAGAGTTGGGAGATATTCTTACCGACACTTTTGCTTTTGTAAGACAAGAAGGTAAATCTCTACTTTCTGTTTTAATGAAAACCTGTGGAATACCCTTTGCCATTCTGTTACTTGCATCTGCATATTATGCGTACACAACGGCCAATGTATTTGACCCGGCAAGTATTAGAGGTGGAGGAATGTTAAATACTGGTGGCTTTTTGATTTCTATATTTATCATGATAGCCGCTCTTCTTGCTTTCTACGGCTTGCTTTTTGGTACCGTTTTACATTATATCAAGGGTTATATTGGCTTAAAAGGCACAATTAATAAAGATACTATTGTGCAAGGCGTGAAGAAAGATTTTGGAAGTATTCTTGGACTAGGAGTACTTTCTGGAATCATCATTTTCTTTGGGTTTATGCTTTGTGTGTTACCCGGTATATATTTATATGTACCTATGAGTCTTGTATTTTCTATACTCGTATTTCGTAATGTCAGTGTTTCTGATGCCATAAGTGAAAGTTTTCAACTTATAAAAGATGAATGGTGGATCACCTTTGCTACACTTTTTGTATTAGGGTTAATAATATGGATAATTAGTATGGTTTTTTCTGTTCCTGCTTTGATTTATACCTATACAAAACAAATCGCATCTGTAACAGAAGTATCTACTACCGATGCATCAGGCGCTGTTGATTGGATTTTTATTGCATTAAATACGTTGTCTTCTGCTGTTCAATACATATTATATGTTATTACGGCTATTTCAACTGCATTTATATATTACAACCTGAACGAAAGAAAACACTCAACAGGAGCTTTAGAACAAATAGATTCTTTAGGAGAAAACAAATAATTATTGCTTTGAAAATTCTTTACTGTTTACTGTTTTTACTATCCTTTTCCTTATCTGCAAAGATTCAGGATAGTTCAGCCGTTTCAATTAATCAAGAACTAATATATGACCTTGATACTGAGAAAAACATTCAAGAATTTGATACACAAGAGATAGAGAAATATAAAAAACTTGACGACTTTAATTATACAGAATATCAAGAAGTTGACAATTGGTGGACCCAGTTTAAAAAATGGATATATCAGCTCTGGCTCAAACTTTTTGAATGGCTTTTTGGAGCCGGCGAAATCAGTGGGTTCTGGACAATAATCTTTAGGATTTTACCCTATCTAGTAGTTATTGGAGTTTTATTTTTATTGGGATGGTTGTTTATGAAAGTGAATCCAAGCGATATGCTTCTAGAAAAACAAATACCTCCACAGGTAGAGTTAACAGATGACGAAGATATCATGCAAAATCAAGATATTCGAGAGTTAATTAATCTAGCTGTAAAAAACAATAATTATAGACTGGCAATAAGATATTACTATCTTTTTGTGTTGAAAAAGATGTCTGATCTGGAGGTTATTAACTGGGAATCTCAAAAAACGAATACGGATTACATTAAAGAGCTAACAGATAGCTCTGTAAAAGATCAATTTAAAACCATTACCAGATTATATGACTACATCTGGTACGGAAGCTTTGAGGTAAATGAAAAGTCCTACCTACAAGCAGAAAAAGAATTTCAATCAATAACCAATAGTATCCAACGCTAGTCAGATGTCAAATAAATCCAAAATATTTATCTTGATTATCGTGTTAGCAATAGGTATGCTCACGTATCTTGAAACTAGTGAAAGAGAACCTATAAACTGGTATCCAAGCTATGCCAAAACAGATAAAATACCATTAGGCACTTTCGTTTCGTATAACCTAATTAAGTCAACTTTTGATGCTGAAGGAATAAAAGACGTAAACCAACCACCATATGAGTTTCTAGACAGTAATGATTCTATCCTGGGGACTTACTTTTTTGTAAATGGTTCAATAAGTTTTGATAAAGCAGAACTTGGTAAAATTTTGAGTTGGGTAGAAAAAGGAAATTCGTTGTTCATTTCGGCAAAGACAATAGAAAATAAGCTATTAGACACCCTAAATATTGAAACTGACAACCTTCTATCACTTAACAACCTCTCTACAAAACCCATTGTAGAATTAACTAATACCAACCTAAAAGGAAAGTCTCCGTTTTTATATGACCGGGATATTTACAACCCATATTTTAACGAATTAGACACATTAAATGCTACGGTTCTTGGTATTTCTCAACTATACAATGATACGCTGAAGATAAAAAACCCTAATGTAAATTATATACAACAATCGTTTGGTGAAGGAAAAATTTTCCTACATACCTTTCCCGAAGCTTTTGGAAACTACTTTATGCTAAAAGATAAAAACTATGAGTATACTCAAAATCTATTGGCATATATAAATCCAACTCATAAAATCATTTGGGACAATTATTACAAGTCTGGAAAAACATTCTATACCTCTCCCCTTTTCTTATTGTTAAGTAATCGATATTTAAAATGGGCTTATTATTTTGTCCTTATCGGGGTTCTTTTGTTTGTACTATTTGAAGGGAAACGTAAACAAAGAAGTATTCCGGTTATAGAACCGCTAAAAAACCAAACACTAGCTTTTACCAGAACGATTAGTGGGATGTACTTTGAAAAAGAAAAGCACAAAGAAATTGCCACAAAACAGAATCTGTTATTTTTGGATTATGTACGCAATGTATTGCGAATCCCTACAGATCATCTTGATGAGAAAACATTGATCGATATATCTGCCAGAAGTAATAATGATATAGAAGACACTAAAAAGTTATTCAGATATTTTGAGGAATTAAGTAAAAAATCGAAAATCGAAAAAGAGGAATTAAGCAAGCTTTATGAATTGATAACAATATTCAAAAGCCGAGCTTAAGACCATTGAGTATTTTAAAAGAATCATATATGGAAAATGAAGAAATAACCAACAATACCAATCCCGAGCAAACTCCGCAAACTGAATCGTCTGATCAAAACCTTGGATTTCAGAACAGGATTGATCTTAGTGAGCTTCAAGAAGTTGTTGAAAAACTCAAGGCAGAATTGGCTAAAGTTATCGTTGGGCAACAAGACTTTGTTGAATTATTAATTGTATCCCTGTTATCCAATGGTCATGTACTCATAGAAGGTGTTCCTGGAATTGCAAAAACTGTGACTGCTAAGTTATTTGCAAAAACATTAGATACTGGTTTTAATAGAATTCAGTTTACACCAGATCTTATGCCTAGTGATGTATTGGGAACATCTGTACTAAATATGAAAACCAGTGACTTTGAATTCAAAAAGGGTCCTATTTTCTCAAATATGGTGCTTATAGATGAAATTAACCGAGCCCCGGCCAAAACACAAGCCGCTTTGTTTGAAGTTATGGAAGAAAAACAAGTAACGATAGACGGTGTGAGATATCCTATGGATCCTCCGTTTATGGTACTGGCAACACAAAACCCAATAGAGCAAGAAGGAACCTATGCTCTACCAGAAGCACAATTAGATCGATTTTTGTTTAAGATCAAAGTAGATTACCCTTCTCTTGAAGACGAAGTAAGTATCCTGAAAACACATCACGAAAGGAAAACTCAAAAACCATTAGAGTTGGTTAATGCTGTGATGACTCCAGAAAAACTACAAGAGTTTAAAGCAAAAACGCAAGAAGTTATTGTTGAAGAAAAGATTTTAGGATACATTGCAGAGATTGTTACCAAAACACGAACTCATCCTCACTTGTATTTGGGTGGTTCGCCTCGTGCATCTATTGCCGTGATGAATGCATCCAAAGCGTTTGCAGCCATAAGCGGAAGAGATTTCGTAACTCCAGAGGATATCAAAAAATCGTTATTCCCTGTATTGCGCCACCGTATAATTTTATCTCCAGAACGTGAGATGGAAGGAATGACCACCGAAAATGTTATCGAAATGATATTACAATCTGTAGAAATACCAAGATAGTGTTGATCAAATTTTTAAAATCCTTATACCTAAGCCACAGGGTATTTTATATACTCACAGCGATATCAGTACTATTCCTGCTATCGTACTGGTTTAATGCGCTGTATCCTATCGCTTGGTTAACTGTATGGGGATTAATAATTATCTTTTTATTTGATACAGTAATTTTATACAATTCAAAAAATGGAATCGATGCCAGCAGAATTCTACCCGATAAATTTTCGAATAGCGATTTCAATGCGATTCCAATAAGAATCAAAAGCAATTATAACTTCACTACCAAGGTTGAAATTATTGACGAGATCCCAGTTCAATTTCAGAAACGTGATTTTCTTAAAACTGGTAGTATCCCTGGTAAATCAACTCTTGATTTTGAATATTCTATTAGACCAGTAAAACGAGGAGAATATGTGTTTGGAAACCTTCATATATACACGATGACAAGCATAGGATTCGTGAAACGACGTTATAGCTTTGACAAATCTGCAACGGTTAAGGTATATCCTTCTTTTATCCAGATGAAAAAATATGATTTTCTGGCTATTGATAATAAATTGACTCAAATCGGACTTAAAAAAATACGTCGTATTGGACATACGATGGAGTTTGAACAAATAAAAGAATATGTACTTGGTGATGATGTACGTACGATCAACTGGAAAGCAACGGCAAAGCACGGCAACCTGATGATTAATCAGTTTCAGGATGAGAAATCACAACCTATCTATTCTATTATTGATGCCAGCAGGGTAATGAAAATGCCGTTTAACGAGTTAAGTCTACTTGATTATGCAGTGAATAGTACTTTGGCGTTTTCAAATATTGCCTTAAAAAAGCATGATAAAGTGGGTATGCTTACTTTTTCTAATACGGTAAATGATTTTTTACCCGATAGCGGAAAGAAAACCTATATCAACAATATTTCTGAAACATTATATAACGTAAAAACTCAATTTCTTGATGCCGATTTTGGGTTGTTATATGCCCATATAAAACGACAAATCAATCATAGGAGTTTACTATTGCTATATACTAATTTTGAGCATATTTCATCTCTAAAAAGACAACTTCCCTTTTTACAGGCATTGGCAAAAAAGCATTTGCTTGTTGTTATTTTCTTTGAAAACACAGAGCTAGACTCTTTGATTACCAAAAAAGCAGAAGACACCCAGACCATATACGATCAAACCATTGCCCAGCAATTTGCGTATGACAAAAAGGTGATGGTAAAAGAACTCCAAAAACACGGTATCCAAACAGTACTGACTACACCAGAAAATCTTACCGTAAATACAATCAATAAATACCTTGAGATTAAAGCGCGGGGACTTTTGTAGTTATTAATTTAACCTGGTAGATTTGTAAATAAAAATGCATAGAAAATAAAGGATATATATCCTTTATCCAATTGTTGGGACATCATTTAAACACAACATTCCAAGCTAGAGTTCTTATTTGATGAAAGAAAAACTAAAAAATCATATTGAAAAATTAATACATCTTACAGATGATGAACACTCATTTGTTCAATCACATTTCTCATTTGAAAAGTATAAAAAAAATGATTTTCTTATTCAAAAAGGAAAAAATGTAAAGAATTGCTACTTTGTCGTTTCAGGGCTTTTAAAATTAGTTTATGATGATAAAGATGGGAAACAACATATTGTATCATTTGCGATGGAAGATTGGTGGGAAAGTGATTTTTCAGCTTATTTTTCAGAAGCTAAAGCTAAAATGTCATTACAATGTATTGAAGACACCATAGTGTTTTCAATTAGTCTTAAAAATTATCAAAAGCTATCTGCTGAATCCCCAAAAATGCAGCGTTTCTTTCTCAAGAAATCTAACTCAGGGCACATTGCCTCACAAAATAGAATTTTATCTTTTCTAACATCAAATGCTAAGGAAAGATATGAGCAACTGCTCAAACAATATCCATCATTATTTCAACGAGTTCCCAAAACACTTTTAGCCTCTTATTTAGGTGTTTCACGCGAGACACTTAGTCGTCTTTCTTCTTAGTTTTTTTGCTTTTTCATAATTGTGACGTTTATCACGCTAAAAAAATGATTCCATTTAGACCTTTGTATTGAATATTAAAATATACAACGATGAAATATATAGGAAAAATTTTAGCAATCACATTATTAACTTTTGTGTCATCAACGGCGCAAAACCAAAAAAGAGAAAAAATGGAAAAACAGATCTCAAACCCATGGAAATGGCAAAACGAGCGCAGTTATGTGCAGGCCGTAGAAGTAAGAAAAGCTGAAGGTACACTTTATGTATCTGGGCAAACGGCAATAAGTGCTGATGGTAAATCAAGTAACGCTGATATGAAAACTCAATTGACTGAGGCTATAAAAAATTTAGAAACAGTAATCGACGAGGCGGGTTACGAATGTAAAAATATTGTACGGTTGAATATCTATACTACTTCCAATGAAGAACTTTTGCTCAGTTTTAATGTATTTCAGGACTGGGTAGCTAAGCATGGTATGAAGCAAGCACTCACTTTATTGGAAGTCAAAAGTCTTTTTGAAACGTTGAAAGTTGAATTGGAAGCGACCGTCGTAAAATAGTATTTAATTAAGGTATGTAAAATTGGAATAAAAAAACGAATGTCTAACAATGTATAAGAAAACATAGGGCTTTTTGTCTTAGTTAAAAGGTCAGTCTGTATTTGCGAAGTCGCCAAAAATAAAATTTGGTGTTTATGAGAAAAAAGATAAAAGCAAAATATTTATATTTGGCTTAGTACCAATACGAAACGTATTGCTTGTCACCTGCCATACGTTTCTTATACTGACCGTTGGCACCAATTATACATTAAGTTTAAAAAATTAAAGCCACAGATATTTATTTTTCTAAATCAAATGAGCAGATCGATGTTTTAAGGAGAAGTGGCTTTAAATATTCTAAATTATTAAAAACTTTAAAATATCTAATCAATAAATGCGATTCACCCAAAAACTAAATCGTATTCTAAAATAAGATTTTTTCATACTAATTCGTTACTTTTAAAGTCAAACACCTTTTCTAACCCTAAAGACATCTACTTTGAAAATTAAAAAATTCTGGAAACGAATTTTATTAGTGCTAATCTTAGTTCCAATTTTAGTAGTAGGAGGCCTAATGCTATATATTCAGAGCAATCAATCTGAAATTATTAAAGGGGAGATCGCAACACTAAACATAGAACACAAAGGCCTTATTAGTGTGGGTGAAAGTGAATTATCCCTTTTTGGCAACTTTCCATACATTTCTATAAAAGTTGATGATGTGCGAATTTTTGAAACAAAAGAAGACAATGCGCCCATCATAATGGATGTAAAAGACATATACATAGGCTTTAACCTATGGGATATTGTGAAAGGAAATTATGATATTCAGTCTGTATTGGTTGAAGAAGGCGTTTTTAATATTGTGATTCATGAAAATAACACTACGAATATTCAAAACTCCTTAGCGAGTACTTCTGAAACAGAAACCCCTTCTACTAATATTCATCTAAAAAAAATTAAACTTAAAAATCTAGATATCCACACCTTAGATGAAGCTACGAATACAGATGTCGAAAAATTTATCTATTCGGGCAAAGGTGGTTTTAGCCGAAAAGATAGTATTATCGCGGGGCATATAGACACCCATTTTGAATTAAATGTAATCAAAGATGGAGATACCACTTTCATCCATAATAAACATTTTGAAGTGCATACAGACCTGGTATTTAATGAATACACGGGTATTATCGACATACAACCTTCAGGTATTGTAATGGAAAATGGCGATTTTGAGTTAGAAGGCTCTATAGACACAAAGAATGATGTGGATCTTGACCTTTCTATAAAAGGAACAAAGCCCAATTTTGATATGCTGATTGCTTTTGCTCCAACAGATGTCATACCTGTATTAGAGAAATACAGAAATGCCGGTGAAATCTATTTTAATGCCAAAATCCAAGGACCTGCTAACAAAGGAAACAGACCTTTTATCAATGCCAGTTTTGGAGCTGGAAAAGCCTTTTTGGAAAATACCAAAAGAGCGAAAAAGATAGATAAAATGGGCTTCAACGGTCATTTTACGAACGGAAAAAATAGAGATGCAAGTACCATGGAATTTTCGCTAACCGATATGACTGCGTCTTTGGAAAAGGGAGAATTTGAAGGTTCTATTTTTGTAAAGAATTTTGAATCCCCAGAAGTGGATATGCAAATAAACTCGAATTTTAGTCTTGATTTTGTTGCAGACTTTCTTGAACTGGGACGCGTACAAGAAGCCTCCGGAGAGGTTTCGCTGAAAATGAATTTTCACGATATTATTGATATTAACAACCCCGAAAAGGCATTACAAAAACTCAATCAAGCGTATTTTACAGAATTGATTGTAAAAGACTTGAGTTTAGTCGCCAAAGAACTTCCCGCTCCCTTGCACAATTTGAATGTACATTTAGTAATGAAAGGCAAGGAAGCCACCCTGAACCAGTTTGAACTGCTAATGGGAAATTCTGATCTATCAATACGTGGTTTTCTTTCGGACTTACCTGCAATTGTACATCATACAAACATCCCGGTAGAAGTCCATTTAGATATTGCCTCCAAATACTTAGATATTGCTCAATTAACAGGTTTTTCAAAACAGGACACTACCCAAACCGGTTTCGATGAACAAATAAAAGATTTAAGCTTGGGGCTTTCTTTTAAAGCTTCTGCGAAAGATTTTACAGAATCTGAGTATTTACCGAAAGGAGAATTTTTTATCGATAGCCTGTATGCAGACTTGAGGCATTATCCGCATAAACTACATGATTTTCATGCCGATGTATTAATAGATGACAAAGACTTAGAAATAATAGATTTTACGGGGTATATAGATGATAGTGATTTTCATGTTGATGGGCTAATACATGATTATGCTTTTTGGATGAAATCCCAACTTAACGGAGATGTAGATTTAGATATCAATCTTACTTCTAAAAAATTAAGACTAGAAGATGTCTTTTCTTATAAGGGAGAAAATTATGTTCCAGAAGAGTACAGACATGAAGAATTTGATGATTTGGCATTGCATTTTGCCTCTAGTATGCATTATAAAGATTCAGCTTTACATTCTATCGATCTGGCTTTAGACAAGTTAGATACAAAAATGAAATTGCATCCGCTACGCTTTCATGATTTTAGAGGAAACATACATTATGAAGACCAGCACATTGTTATAAAAGACTTTCATGGCGAAATAGGAACCACCAATTTTAATTTCGATTTAAACTATTATTTGGGGGAAGATCCGCAAATAAAGAAAAGGGATAACTATCTCGAATTAAAGGCAAATTATATCGACTTTGATGCACTTTTTAATTTCGATTTAAGTCCCCCAAAACCAACAGAAGTTGTTACTTCAAAAACTGCAGACGTAAAAGAACATGCAGACGCCTTCAATTTATATGAGTTGCCATTTACGGATATGCAATTTAAGGTAGATATCGCTCACTTTATTTACCATAAAATAGATCTTCAAAATATCAACGCAGATTTAAGAACAACACCCAACCATTACATTTATGTAGATACGTTACATATGAATGCTGCGGGAGGAAATATTCGATTAAGTGGGTATTTTAATGGTAGCGATCCAAAACATATATATATGCAGCCGGATTTGGTTATGAATAATGTTGATTTGGATAAATTGCTGTTCAAATTCGAAAATTTTGGGCAAGACCATCTCGTTTCAGAAAATTTACAAGGGAAACTCACCTCTAGAATTAAAGGTAAGATTAGAGTATACCCAGATATGGTGCCAGATCTGGACCAATCTACTATAGAAATGGACGTAAAAGTATTAAATGGAAGATTAAAGAATTATGATCCAATGCTGGCGCTTTCAGATTACATCGGAGATAAAAACCTGCAAAACATTCGGTTTGACACTTTACAAAATAGCTTAGATATAAAGAAAGGGAAGATTAATATTCCGGCTATGACGATCGAATCTACTTTGGGCCATATAGAATTGTCTGGTACGCATGATAAAAATCAAAATATCGATTATTATTTACGTATTCCTTGGAAAACTGTAAGAAAAGCTGCCTCGCAAAAAATATTTGGAAACAAGAAGGATGCTGCTATTAATGAGGAGCAAGAAGATGAGATTGTAGAAGTAGATCCTAACGAAAAAATAAAGTATCTCAATCTAAAGATCAAAGGGAGCATAGATGACTATAAGGTTTCATTGGGTAAGAAAAAAGAAAAGTAACATCTGATTTTGAAAATTTTACTGAAGCAATGAACTATCTTGGTTTCTTAATCTGAAAATCATCGCGGATTTTCACGCAACCATATACATGTACGTTATGTACAAGTTTAAAAAAACCTATGACTCAATGATAAAACTTGAAAAGTTAATAGTAGCAATTTTATTATTGAGTATTATTTCTTGTGACCAAAAAGAGAGATCAGTAGAGAAAGAAAAGATCAATTCACAGATAAATACTGGAATTCAAATCGGGAAAATTGACACACTACATTCTCAAATTTTAAATCAAAACAGAGAACTCATCATTTATATTCCAGAAAGCGCAAAGAATCCAAAACGAAAAAGGAAGAAGTATCCTGTAGTTTATCTATTAGATGGCGGTTATAATTTTGTTCCATTTGTGGGAATGTTGAAACGATATAGTGAAATGAATGATACTAAAATCCTTCCTGAAATGATTGTGGTAGGTATTGAAAATATCGATTTTAAAAGCAGGATGATGGACTTTTCGCCAACATCAGATGGAAATCCAGAACAATTTGGAGGCGGAAATAAATTTTTAGAATTCATCGAAAAGGAACTTTTTCCATATATCGAACAAAATTACTCTGATTCTCAAAACAGAACAATTGTTGGTCATTCATTTGGTGGTTTGGCTGTTATGAATGCACTGACAACACACCCAGGAATGTTTAAAAACTATTTACTGATCGACGGCAGTCTTTATTTCGACAATGAACTATTTCTTACTGAACCAAAGTATAAAATGGAAGGAAAAAAACTGAAGGACAAAAACCTTTATATCGCAATAGCTAATACTGCAACTTATGGCAGTAATTTAGAAAGTATAAAAAGAGATACAATTCGAGCAAATAGATACGTTCGGCATTCACTTAAACTTGTTGACCAAATAGAGAGTTCAAATGCTAATTTGAATATGAAATGGAAGTATTACGAAAAGGATACGCATGGCAGTACAGCATTTTTAGCAGAATTGGATGGATTGCGATTTTTTTATTCTTGGTTTGAGTTTAAAAAAGAGAACAAGTATCGTTCTAAATATTTTATTCCTAAGAAAAAAGAAGACCGATTTGCTAATTTAACAAAGTCCCATTTCAATTCTATCTCAGAAAAAATCGGTTATTCTTTTTATCCAGATGAAGAATGGCTTAGCTCTAATGCTTATATGCTTTTAAATTATCATAAACAACCTTACCAAGCTAAGGAAGTATTTGAATTGAATAAAGAATACTACCCAGAAAGTCCTACTGTATATAAAGATTTAGGAGATTTTTATCTTTCTCAAAAAGATACAATCAAAGCGATTGAAAATTATAAAAAGACTTTAGAACTTGAAGATATTACATCTGTAAAAGATGCGTTAAATAAAATTCAATAAAAAAATATGTACTTAACACTTATATGACAAACATGGTTGTCCCAAGGGCTACCATGTTTGTTATATTTACCGTATACCATTATAAAAACATTAATGCGTTACCTCTGCTATATATCCTCTGGCAACTAAATATTCGTCTCTCAAAATATGCATCTTTTCCAGTGCATCTTTATTCCTAAAAAAGTGACCGACTCCTTCAAAAACCTGAGATTGAAAATCATTCTTATGCGCTTTCATGGCCGCTTTAAATTGAAAGAACTCATAAACAGGAGCCAAATAATCTTCTGTAGTATGAAATGAAAGAAAAGGTGGCAAACCTGTTTTTACATTTTGTAGTAAAGATATCGACATAGCTTGCCCTCTAGAAACCCCATCAAACCAACCATCCCCCTTGGTCAAATCATAACTAGAAGATTGCGTGATCACCAGGTTAGGTTTAGAACTATAATCTTTATTATCCTTTGAAACAAAATCATCAATTATTGCGGTTGAAGCTGCCAAATGTGCTCCAGCAGAAAAGCCTGTTGCTACAATTTTATCCGAATTCACGCCCAATACCGAAGCCTGCGACCTCACCCAACGTATTGCTGATTTTGCATCTTCCAAACTTTTCTGAATATCATTGCCGTAGACCTCAATCAACCTATATTCAAATGAAATGGCAACCATCCCTTTCTCTGACATTCTTTTACAAATGCTATATCCAGATTCTGCCATTCCTAAACTCCAACCTCCTCCATGAAAATAAAGATAAGCAGGGGTATTATTTCCTTTTTGATGTTCTTTTGGATAGAAAATATGGGCGTCAAGTTCAATGCCATCTACTACTTTATAGGTTATAATTTCGTTAGGTTCCTTTCTGAGATCATTTGATTTTTGATACTGTTTTTTGATTTTTGATATTAATTTTTCGTTTTTGGAATATTTTTCAAAATCGTTCAAAATCCCTTTCCAATTTTTAGAACTATAATTTATATTACAAATTTTAAAATGCTGTTCTAATAAATAATCCTTAATTTCATTACTAGTAGAAAGGTTTTTTATAGTGTTGTAGCGAGTGCGTATTTTTTCCGTTGGTAGATTATCGTACCTTCCTTCTTTTAAATCTCCGGCGGACATTACCTCAACGTATTTATCGAGATAAGCAATGTATTTTTTATTATTTAGAAACTGAAACTTGTCCAGTCCTTCAGACATTTTATCAAAATAACTCGTAGACAAATGTGCTTTTTTACTTGTTATAATTTCATAACCTGATGGATATAGAAGCTGATAATATTTGTAGAGATAATGGATACTGGCCATACAACGCTCTTCAAACTCTGGGGAAACATTTTCAAAACCACCAATAAATGTACGATAATGTGTTATGTTAGATTCTTTTAAAGAGTCCAATTGGTTGCTAAATCTAATTTCGTCTAAGGCATATATCTTTGCAAGATTTTTATGAAGATAGCGTTCTGATTTGTCCAATTCTTCCTTTTGATTTAGAAAATAGTTGTTTAAATGAGCATTAGAACCTTTTATACCTATTACCGAATCCAAAGTAACTGATATACTGTCATTTGGATTTAAATAAAGTTGTACAGTTTTATCCCCTAATATTATTCTATGAAAGCTCGATTTGTCAACTTCTATTTCAAATCTAAAGTTCCCTTCTTTATCAATAGTTGTAGCAATACCAGAAGTATCATTAGCGACAGACCATTCGTTCTCTATGGGTATAGGCTTATTTGACAATCGAATTTCTTTGTAATGCGATGAATTCACATTGCCTGTAACAATAACTCTACTTTCTTTTGTTTTTGTTGACTTATCACAACCCAAAACAAATACTATTAGTACTAAAACTAATGCTTGAATTATTCTTTTCTTGACCATAAATGAACTTGATTGATGTACTATTATTTTTGGAGAAACAAAAAAAAGAGAAATTCGTACACCAATCGCTCCAAATTATAATATGATACTACATTCTTTTAAGTTCTTCTTTGTATTCGAATGGTGTTTTGCCCATGGCTTTTTTGAATACTCTATTAAATGTCGTTTTAGAACTAAACCCACAATCAAACGCTATTCCCAATAAAGTAATTTTGTTATACTCGGCATCACTTAATTTTTGGATTACCGCATTAATCCTATATTCATTCACGAAATCTGAAAAACTTTTTTTTAATCCCTCATTAATGATACGAGAAACATTGTTTGGATGAAGGCTTAGTTCCTTAGCCAAAATACCCAGCGTTAATTCAGAATTTAAATAGAATAGATTAGTTTCCATTTGTTCTTTTAGCCACTTTGCCTGCTCTATTATTTCATCAGAGCCAACAATGTCTTTTCGTAACGACTTTCGCAAAGAATCTAATAAGATAACCTCGGGACGTAAAAAACCTTCAGCACTTATCCATATCGTAATTATTGCCATTAAAATGTAGAGCGGATAATAATGCCTTACTCCCAAATCATAGTCAAAAACAATATAATCTACCATAGTATACGGAACCCATAGTAACCACAAAACGGTAAAAATACTGATCAACCTATACAACCAATTCAAATTATAACCATGACTATTACTGTAATTATTGTTTATCCAGATATGATAATTCTTAATCGATTTTAACGCATAAAAGCTATAGATAACTACCGAGGTTATTGAACCCAGTTGCAATAATGGACTGAAAATGAAAAATACAGTAGTATCATAATTAGGAATACCCTTTTCAATGCTTTCGAATCCCTGTACTATTGAGACAATTACTTCAATCAATACCGGAGCAAAATGAAACAAGTACCTTTTTTTAAAGGTAAAACTTTGATCACTAATATATTTTGTATAAAAAAATATGCAAGGGCCAAGAGCTAATGAATATTGAAATGGTATTAAATTTAAAGAAAGAAAAGACTCATAAAGTTTAAAATCTATTCCTAATACCCAACAATTCCAAAGCGCAATGATTATAGGCATGTATCCCAAAAATCGATTTCCTTTACTATTTATTCTCTTTACTAAAATTAATAGTAGTCCAAAAGTAATACCTATGATTATAGAGGCAAAAATTATGAAATTAAAAATATTGACTGGTAATTCGATCATGAAATAATTGTAACTATTAGTAAAATTACATAATTAGTTTGGGTAAACACCAAATTAACATAAACGACATACAATAACTTGTATGATCAATTGCGTCAGAATTTTCCCTATTTGGACTTAATTCTTCACAAATATTAGAAATTCAATTGTATTGATTATCTTTAGGAATAGTACAACATGCTTTCTTGTAACTAATTATACGAAGCCATTCTAAGTGATTTGTATATGATAAGTATAGCTACGATCTATTTATGATTTCACTCTTAAACACCTTCACAAATCATGTCAGAAACAATAAAATATCGCACGTGCCACCTTTGCGAGGCTATGTGCGGCTTAGCCATTGAAGTAAAAGACAATGAAGTAATTGCAATTAAAGGACACAAAGAAGATATTTATAGTCGTGGACATATTTGTCCCAAGGGAGTAGCTCTAAAAGATTTACACGATGACCCAAATCGTTTAAAACAACCTATCAAAAAAACACCCACCGGATGGGAAACTATATCTTGGGAAGAAGCCTTTGATATAGCAGAGAAGGAATTCAAAAAAATACGAAAAAAGTATGGTAATGACGCTATAGGTACCTATACCGGAAACCCTACGGTGCACAATACGGGCACTGCAATAACTTTATACGACACCATCAATGCTCTTAATACCCGAAATCGTTATGCATCACATAGTCTAGACTCTGTTCCTGTTTTTTTAGTAAACCAAATGATGTTCGGACATGCAATGATGGCTCCGATTCCCGATATAGATCACCTGGATTACATGCTTATTATTGGTGCCAATCCCATGGCATCTAATGGTAGTTTTATGTCGACACCAAATATTAGAGAGAAAATCAAAACTATTCAGCAAAAGGGAGGAAAAGTAGTTGTCATTGATCCGCGTAAAACTGAAACTGCAGACAAAGCCAGTGAGCATTATTTTATTCATCCAGAAAAAGATGTATTGCTACTATTAGCAATTATAAATGAATTGGTATTACGAAATGCCATACCTTCTTCTAAAGCACTCTTACTTTCGGATCATTTGGAAGAATTAAAAGAAATGGTTCAGTCCTATACCAAAGAGATTGTTTCACCTCTAACCGGTATTGATTCAAAAGATATTGCACATATTGTTGATGATTTAATAAAACATTCTAATAGTATCGTTTATGGAAGATTAGGAGTCAACACTCAATCGTATGGAACGCTGTGCCAATGGCTAATCACAAGTATTAATATTTTACTTGGAAAATTAGATGAAAAAGGGGGGCTATTATTTACCTTACCCGCTATAGATTATGTGACTTTAATGGCACATGAATCAAAAATGTTTCGCTATAGTAGCAGAGTTAAATCTTATAAAGAGATTGTTGGCGAGTTTCCAACAGCTACATTGGCTGATGAAATATTGACCAAAGGCAAAAACCAAATTCGAGGTTTTATAAGTATCGCCGGTAATCCTGCACGTTCTGCTCCTAATTCCCAACTAATGGAAAAAGCGTTGACCGATCTAGAATTTATGCTGACTATTGATATGTATATCAATGAAACTACACAACATGCTGATCTTATTATGCCACCGGCTGTAGGGTTAGAAACGATGCATTACTCGTTTGTACTGCATATCATAGCTACACGTAATACCTCCAAGTTTAGTCGTGCACCTTTATCTATTTCTAAAGAACAACGCTACGATTGGCAAATAATGGGTGAGTTACAACGACGATTATTTACCGGAAACATTTTTCAAAGAATGAAAAGCAATATCATGTCAAGGATTCATCCAAGGACAAAATTGGATTTGGCATTAAAAACGGGTGCTTATGGTGTATGGGGAGGGCGTTTTCTAAGAAAAGATGGTTTAAGCTTAAAACGTCTAGAACAAAAACCAGAAGGTGTAGAATTGTCGCCTTTAACCTCAGTTTTACCCAAGCGTTTGTTTACAAAAAACAAACGTATAGAATTGATGCCCGAGCTTTTTGTAAAAGAAATGGAAAAGGTGAAAGAACTTCTTATTCCCGAAAAAATAGAGCTATATCCACTTAAATTAATTGGCCGAAGACATTTGCGTAGTAATAATTCCTGGATGCATAATTTACCAGTTTTAGAAGGAGGTTCACGAACATGCACCATGATGATTCATCCTGATGATGCTGCATCTCATGGAATTCTGACACAGGAAATGGTAGAAGTATATTCTAAGTTTGGAGCTATCTCTATTGAAGCCGAAATCACGTCAAATATAATTCAGGGAACGATCAGTATCCCTCATGGTTGGGGGCATCATGGAGACGGAGTACAAATGGAAACAGCTAAACGTAATGGTGGTGCCAACATTAATCAATTGATGGATCATGATAGATTAGATCCTTTGTCATATAATATGGCCTTTAATGGCCATCCCGTGGCTATTAGAAAAATTGAATCTGAACACACATAGATTAGTATATTTGAAAAAGTTAAATAAGAAAATAATTGAAGAATAATTATTAAGTCATGCCCTTGCAAAAGTCTTTATCAAATATGGATAACCCTAAGGTTGAAAAAATGCGTCCAGCACTTAATGAAGTGTATTTTATGGATACATATACCCTTATTCATATTTTATCTGGTAAAGGAAGCATAGAAGTAGACTTTAAAAATTACTATGATTGGAAAGACAAAGTTATTTACCTTGAAAAAGGACAATACATCAAGTTTCTGTCTAATGATTTTGAAATCAGAAAAATAGAATTCCCAAATCAAGAGAAATTTCAAAACAACGAAATCAGAGTCTTGTTTAAACATTTAATCTCTTTGGGATATATTGACTTATTAGAATGTGATGATTGTCAAACATATCTGACCAATACAGTATTCTCTAACCACACCAGTGATATTCTTGATATTTCTTCTAAACAATGGTTTTGGCAAAACCCATTTCACGCTAGTAAAGATGAGTATCAAATTATATTCGACATCAAAGATGTAATAGACAAGGAGTTCTCTAACCATCTTACTAACAAAGAACTAGTATCTTTTATAAATTCAAAAGGGTACAATGCCCAGACGTTAATAAAGAATAAAATAGGGCTTTCTGTAAAAAACCTGCTAGGCAACAAACGTCTAACAGAAAGCCAGAAAGAAATTGCATTTACTGATAAAAGTATCCAGGAAATCTCTTATGATTTGGGGTACAAAGATCCCGCTTATTTTAATCGAGTATTTAAAAACAACTTAGGTCAAACTCCTAATGAATTTAGAGAGAATTTTGATTACAAAAACCGAGATTTATTTACACAAAACATCATTGAACTCTTAAAACTGCACCATGATCAGGAAAGATCGCTCGAGTTTTATGCCGATAAAATGCACCTGTCTGTCAAAACACTATCTAAAAAAGTAAGGCAAAAAATGAATACTTCTTTGGGGCAGCTAATACGTTTAGAACTCATACATACTGCCAAGACCATGCTTCTTGAAGGAGCACTCATTCATACGATCGCTCAAAAACTAAACTTCGAAGAGCCCAATCATTTCTCAAGATTTTTTAAACACTATGTCGGCATCCCTCCTTCTGATTTTAAAGACAAAAAGTACAATCTTTAGCTCCTTTTTGGTAAGCTTATTTTATCGCTTGTGAATCATCTTTGTAGTGTAATTATTAATTCACTAAAAAATAAAAAGATGAATATTAAAGAACAAGTAACAAGTATGGATGCAATAGTTAGTCAAGGTGCTATTGTAGACGCAGTAAAACATTTTTTTGCAGAAAATGCCACCACTTCGGATTACGGAGACGCAGCTACTACCAACAAATCGCAAATGGTAGAAAAAATGGAGAATTTTGCCGGATCTATTGCCAATGTAAACGTGATAAAACACCATCATTCTATTGTCGATGGAAACGTATCTGCATCCGAATTCACGTTTGATTTTGATATGAAAGATGGCAGTAAAATTTACTGGCATGAAATTATCAGAAGAGTCTGGGATGAAGATGGTAAAGTAGTCCAGGAAGAATACTTCAACGCACAATAACCAAAATCTGTTTAACACTTTAATTACAATTAAAATGAATACTATAAAATCACTCACCCTAATATTTGCCTTATTATTGATTACATCAATAAATGCGCAAAACAAAATGGCTAATAACATCGATAACAGTAATATTGCTTTGCAAGGGTATAGTCCTGTGTCATACTTGGATCTAGGAATAGCACAAAAAGGGCTGAAACAATATAAAACTGAGCATGAGAAAGTGGTGTATTATTTCACTTCTGAAGCACAAAAAGAAGCCTTTGATAAAAATCCTACAAAATACCAACCGCAATATGGTGGTTTCTGTGCCTTTGGTGTTTATGCTGGAGCCAAGTTCAGACCAGATCCTAACAAGTTTATTGTAAAAGATGGAAAGTACTTCTTATATCTTTATAATTTAGAATTGGATGCACAACAATTATGGTTAGCAGAGAAAAATCATAGCAAGCTTTTATCTGTTGCTAATAAAAATTGGGGAAAATTAAGTAAAACCCATAACTAGTTCTAAATTTCAAATAGTAAAGACGAGCATCCAGAATAATTTTGGTTGCTCGTCTTTACTATTTACAAAGAATATATTTTAAACTTCAAAATTCTTTCTGCCCTAAGAGTAAAAGTTTCGAGCAAACTTTCTATATAGATTTATACTATAATATCACGAATAAAAATCATACGCCAACAGGGATGTTTTCTATAGAAAAGTCGAACATAAGTACATAATCTACAATCCATCCCCTAATATCTACAATTGGGTAATAAGCTTTATAAAAAGTATACTGTTTTATAGACATTTGAATCATCAAAAAACAAATAACTATAAAAACTGTAATCATATGAAAACTCTCGCATTATTAGTAGCCATGCTAATCTCTAATCTTTTTATTCAGGCTCAAGACAACTCCAAAGGAATAACAATAACTGTTACTGTACCTAATGTAACAAGTTCTGAAGGAGAAGTTCTTTTTGGTTTATATGATGAAAATACGTTTATGAAAGCCGCTCCAATACAGGGTGAAAAAAGTAGTATTAAGGATGGTACTGCAAAAATCACATTTACTAACGTGCCAGAAGGTGTATTCGCTATTTCTTGTTTTCATGATAAAAACGGAAATAACAGAATGGATTTTGAAGAAAATGGTATGCCAAAAGAAAGTTACGGAGTATCTAATAATAATATGAGTTATGGGCCACCTATGTGGGTAGATGCAAAATTTGAAGTAGGAACTAAAGATATGGATCTGGAAATTAGAATGTAGGAATACAAACCAATCATCAATCAAAAAAAGTTCATCCTGATTTTTCGGGATGAACTTTTTATATTATTAAACAATTAATCAAAAGTTAATTGATCGTGATAAATAATCTTATCCATTATAAATTCATACACCCGATTACTTATATCTTCTTCACTTTCATTCACCTTTAAACTTTTTAAATAATCCACAACTTCTAGCATTGTTGTAGGCTCTTCAAAAACAGGCAATACATTATTCAAGCCTTCTAGAGGTATCTTTTCTCCCGTTGCCTTGTTTTGTATATTACCATTTATCACAATATGACTAGGACTTAAAACTATTGGCTTTTCAATAATCTCAGAAAATGTACTATTTTCTAAAAAAGAATATGCTTTAAAACGACGGTCGACTTGATCATTTTTTTGTTCTAAGATATTGAC
The DNA here is from genome assembly GCA_947500545.1 of uncultured Aquimarina sp. Lineage (GTDB taxonomy): Bacteria > Bacteroidota > Bacteroidia > Flavobacteriales > Flavobacteriaceae > Aquimarina. The sequence goes on from CANMSO010000005.1 coordinate 332,357, forward strand.
CAATTCAAGTTTCTTAGCATATCGATTATACTCATCGGGGAAATGATATGCAAGTCTAGACTCTAATTGTACTATAGTATGTGGATTTCTCTTTGAGAATCCAAGAGCATGAACATACCTCGATTTTTGCGGCAAAACATGCCATTTAAGCACTTCAGTAAATATTTGGTCGACGCTATCAAAAAGAGGGTTAATCTGTTTTTTATCAAACAAACAATAATAGATATATTGATCTATAAGTAACGTTAATTCGGAGTTATCTATCTTATGAATACAATCTTTATTGCTATTGACAAAATTAAAAACTTCTTCAGCTATTTCATGAATACGTTTTAGATTATTTCCTCCTATAACTCCTGCATTAATACTAATTAAATCTTCTTTAGGGTTTCGTTTAAAATATGCCGGACAATGATCCAGTTTATGTACTTCTTTAAAAATGTTATCGTAAACATCTAGATTTTTGGTAAGATTTTGACAAACCAGACCTCCATTCAGTATTTTACGATTTATTTTCCCGAATAGATATACATCACTATCTATATGTAAAAAAGGTTCGTTTACCAGCTTGAGTGTCATTGTTTTCCCAATTGTCCATAGATCAGAAGAATATTCTTTTTCAAGATCATTAAGCGCTACATGTACATTGTTATATGGAAGTTCTAAATTATCAATCAACAATTCTTTCCCATAATCATCAGTATAAAGGTCAATCTTACCATGATGCTTTTTGGCCAGCAAACAACTTAGTATCCAACTTAAGTAATGGTATCGTGTGTGAGGCCATCCTCCTGCAAGACGGTTTCGTTTGTCTTCTTTTCTAGAACGTATAGGGTAGGTCCAAAAACTGTAGATAAGTTTCATTGCATGAGGCATTTAGAATGTCTAATATCAAGAAATCATGTATTATCATTTTATCAAACCGAATAAAATCTGATGAAACGACAAAAAGTGCAATCAAAAGTAAACCTGTTAAGAATACTCTTAAAATACACTTTTTTATAAAATACTATTCATTCAAATTAATTACAAACTGTAACTAACACTCCAGCGCTATTATAATAACTGTAGCATCCACCCCCACTTGGGTGCCAGCATCCTCCTGCAATAGTTTCTGCTTCTTTTCTAGACAATTCTTTAATACTAATGTTTTTTAATTTTTCGAATTTTTTCATATAATTAGGTTTTAAGAAGATTTATATTGAGTAGTAGAACATTTTTCTACAAGAAAGCAAGACTATTCTACTTACCATCTCTTTAAATGTACGTTATTTCAATAAAATGGGCAAGTAAAATAATAATGCACATAGCACATTTTGGATAGTTAAAAATTCTATGCGAGTAATTCTACCTCAATAAAATAAAAATTAAAAACACCTTCTCGAACGATTCTCAACCGTAAAAGCGATAGATAAAATAAATTTTTAATTAAATTTTAATAGTTTTCTTCAATTGCTTTTCTATTTTTGTGAACCAAATTGATAAAAATGACAATCACACAGCTTAAATACGTTCTTGCTGTTGCAGAACATAAAAACTTTACCAAAGCAGCAGAAAAAACTTTTGTAACTCAGCCAACACTTAGTATGCAAATTCAAAAACTTGAAGAGGAGCTGGATATACTTATTTTTGATCGGAGTAAAAAGCCCATTGCACTTACAGAAGTTGGGGCCAAATTAGTAAATCAAGCTCGCAATATTGTTAATGAAAGTGAACGTATACAAGATATAGTAGATCAACAAAAAGGGTTTATTGGAGGCGAATTTAAATTGGGAGTAATCCCAACGGTAATGCCTACGCTTCTACCCATGTTTTTAAATAATTTTATAAAAAAACACCCAAAAGTTAAACTGAAAATTGAGGAGTTAAACACAGAAACAATTGTAGAGCAACTTTTAGATGGGCATTTGGATGCTGCAATTGCGGCTACACCTTTGGAAAACGAAAATATTAAAGAACGTGTTTTATATTACGAACCATTTGTAGGGTACATTCCCTCTACTCATCGATTAAATCAAAAGAAAAAGATTGATATTTCGGATTTAGATATTGATGATATGCTCCTTCTAGAAGATGGCCATTGTTTCAGAGATGGTATCATCAATCTATGTAAGACCAAAAAGAGCTACGAAGAAGATCATTTTCAATTAGAAAGTGGAAGTTTTGAAACCTTGATAAAACTAGCAAATGAAGGTTTGGGTATGACACTTCTACCCTACCTACATACTTTGGATATAAAAAATAGTGAAAAAAGTAATCTTCATTACTTTAATGAGCCCTCTCCTGCACGTGAAGTTAGTCTAATCTTTAACAAAAGTGAATTGAAAATGCAAATCATAGATGCCTTGCATTCAACAATAGCAGGAGTAGTAAAAGGAGCCATTACATTTCAAAATGTTCAAATTATAAGCCCTCTTACAAAAGCAAAAAGCGACTAAAAAGTCGCTTTTTTTGTTATGTTTTTAAATAAATTAAACAAGATTGTAATTCTGGTTGTTTAACTGTCAACGATTGAATCCAAATCTTTAATTCTTCAATTTCATGTGGAAGTAGTCTATTTAGTGCTTTTAGAACTTCCTTTGTAAAAAGATTAACATCAAAACTAACTTTTCTAAGTACAGTTTTAGTGTAATCAAACATTGCTCTTGCCATATATTAATAGGGGTTTAGAATGTTAGGTTGAAACAAGTAATTGTAGGAATAGGCTTACGTTTTTAAAGTTGTCTAAGGCTAATATATGCAAATAAAACCAATAAAGGAGTTATTTAGCGCTTATTTAACATCATTAAAAACTATTATCGCCATCTAATAAATCTCCTATTCCGCCTAGAATACTACCCTCTCCTTTACTTTTTCCTCCACCTCTAGGCGCTAGTGCTAATACTCGATTTGCTAACCTACTAAAAGGTAATGACTGGACGTATACAACTCCAGGGCCAGTTAATGTTGCGAAGAACAACCCTTCACCTCCAAAGATTGTGTTCTTTATTCCTCCAACAAATTCGATATCATAGTTAACGTCTTTAGAAAATCCAATAATACAGCCTGTATCAATCTTTAATTTCTGGCCAGGTTGCAGTTCTTTACGAGCAGTTGTTCCTCCTGCGTGAACAAATGCCATACCATCACCTTCTAGCTTTTGCATAATAAATCCTTCTCCTCCAAATAACCCTCTACCAAGTTTTCTTGAGAACTCTATTCCTACCGAAACTCCTTTTGCTGCACACAAAAAGGCATCTTTTTGACAAATAAATTTTCCTCCGTAATTGGTAAGATCTATTGGGATAATTTTACCTGGATAAGGGGAAGCAAAACTTACTTTCTTCTTACCTCCCACTTGATTATAAAAAGCGGTCATAAACAAACTTTCTCCTGTAAGCAGGCGTTTTCCTGCTCCAAAGATTTTTCCCATAACCCCTTTATCTTTGCCTGAACCATCTCCAAAAATGGTATCCATTTTGATACCATCATCCATCATCATGAAACTCCCTGCTTCTGCAATGACACCTTCCTGTGGATCAAGTTCAATCTCCACATATTGCATTTCTTCACCAATTATCTCGTAGTCGATTTCGTGTGCTGTCATTTTTTTACTATTTAATTTATATTGATTAATGAATTATTCACTTTATAAGTAAACGCTTTTCACAAAGTGTTACAATTAAATAATTATTAGCACATAAATTATTAGCCTTTTACCTTAACAGTCCATTCAAAATTAAAGATCGAAACCACTACTCCTTCTTTATTGGTTCCTACGGATTTCATCCATACAGTTTGCCCTTCTCCAGTCTCAATTGTTTTGTCTATTGCTTTTTGAACCAACTCTCCATCGTTGCACACAAAAGTTATTCTTCCTGTCGCTTTTTTAGTAAAAGTGGCATTATTATTTGCAACTAACATCGAAATCTTTTTTCCACTATTCCTTATGTAACCAGTTACAAGAGCACCAGTAGTTAACTCAGCCGCCATACCCTGCACAGCCCAGAACATCGAATTAAATGGATTTTGGTTTATCCATCTATGTTTTACTGTAACGGTACAATTCTCTCTATCTATCTGTTTTAGTCTTACTCCACATAACCAAGCAGAAGGTAACTTAAGTAATAAGAAGGTATTAAGTTTTCTAGGCGTGATATTCATTGTATATACTTTTAGTTGGTACAATATAAGTAAAAAGAAATGCAGCTCAAAGGATTATAATTCCTTAAAGTTATGTTAAATTATGGTACTATGTTTTGCATAATACCTTTTTTTAACCATATATTTGCATAAGAAACTATTATATACTTTTAATAATGTCAGTCAATAATCACAAAAACATCGCAACATTCATGCACTTGGGAGCATTTTCAAAGTACTTCATCCCTTTTGGAAATTACATCATTCCTATATTGTTATGGACCACAAATAAGGATAAGTCGGATTTTATCGATCACAATGGTAAAGAAGCTATCAATTTTCAGCTTAGTATTTTACTATACACTGTGATATTAGGAATGCTTTCGTTTCCTTTTTTCATTTTCAATGTTTTAGGAGATGCTACAATTACAGATTTATTTCATTTCAATGATATATCCATTAATTTTTCTGACGCAGGAGGATTTAGAACACTAATAGGCGCCTCTTTTATAGGAGTTATTGCTTTAGTCGGGTTTTTTCTTGAAATAATTTTCGTAATCACGGCGGCTCTAAAGGCCAATAAAGGTGAAACATATAAATACCCCCTATGCATACGATTTATAAAATAAACCATTAACCATTAACCATCAATCATCAATCAAAAAATGAACAGTTTAACTTTTAAAAAATAGTTTTATGAAGATCGAAAACACAAAAGCGCAAATGCGCAAAGGTGTTCTGGAATATTGCATACTTTCTATCCTCAAGGACGATGATGCTTATGTAGCTGAAATTTTAGAGACCCTTAAAGATGCAAAGATGCTTGTGGTAGAAGGTACTATATACCCCTTACTAACCAGGCTAAAAAATGCTGGATTACTCAATTACCGTTGGGAAGAATCCACATCTGGACCACCACGTAAATATTATGGACTAACAGAAACGGGAAAATTGTTTCTAAAAGAATTAAATACCACTTGGGACGAATTACGCAATGCTGTAAATCTGGTAACCAAACAAAAAAAGAAGTAAAATGAACAAGACAGTTAATATAAATTTAGCAGGTATATTTTTTCATATAGATGAAAATGCTTATCTAAAATTACAACGCTACTTGGATGCTATAAGACGTTCCTTTACAGACTCACAAGGTAGAGACGAGATTATAGCAGATATTGAAGCTCGTGTAGCAGAATTATTTAGTGAAAAAATCAAGGATGAAAAACAGGTTATTGGCAATAAAGAAGTTGACGAAGTCATAACCGTTATGGGGCAACCCGAAGATTATAGACTAGATGAAGAAATCTTTGAGGATGAACCTAGAACATCTTATCAAAAAACAAAATCTTCAAAGCAACTATTTAGAGATACAACAAGCTCATACGTTGGTGGAGTAAGCTCTGGACTATCTCATTATCTGGGAATAGAACCAATATGGATACGATTAGCATGGATCTTATTTACAATTTTCTCTAGTGGTGCCTTTGTATTAATCTATATTGCATTCTGGATTTTTGTTCCAGAAGCTAAAACAACTGCCGATTTTTTAGCAATGAAAGGAGAAGCAGTAAATATTAGTAATATAGAAAAAAAGATTAAAGAGGGTTTCGATGGAGTCGCTGACACAGTAAAAAATGTAGACTATCAAAAGTACAGCGACAAAGTAAAAAATAGTTCTACTACTTTTTTCGATGCTCTGGGCGATGTATTATTATTCTTTCTAAAGATATTTGTAAAGTTCATAGGAGTAATTCTTATTATTACTGCAGGAATTACCTTAATAAGTCTATTTATTGGGCTATTTACCTTAGGAACTTTTGGATTCATGGATATGCCATGGGTAGAATATTTTGAAGTAGGTAGCCACCCCGAAGTTCCGCTATGGTTAATATCATTATTATCTTTCCTTGCTGTGGGAATTCCGTTTTTCTTCCTATTTATCCTAGGATTAAAAATACTAATAAACAATCTTAAGTCTATTGGTACTCCGGCAAAATTAGGGTTATTAGGAGTTTGGATACTTTCATTAATAGGTTTGGGTATTTTAGGAGTTAGACAAGCCACTCTAGAAGCATACGATGCAGAAGTAATTAGTGAGAAGAAACTACTACCTGTTACAAGTAGCGATACCCTAACCATTAAAATGGAAGGAAATAACAGATATGCGAAACATCTTCGTAGAGGAAATAATTATAAAATTAAAAGAGACCCTCAAGGTAATAAGCTAATTGTTATCAGGGATGTAGAACTGTATATTAAAACTACAAAAAGGGATTCTGTTGTGGGTATAACAATAGAGAAAAAAGCAGAAGGAAGATCTTATGACGCTGCTGCACAAAGAGCAGAAGATCTCAAATACAGTTATGTACTTGATGGCAACACCTTATTATTGGATGGTTACGCAATCACCGACTATGCCAGTAAATATAGAGATCAGGAGGTTAACGTAGTATTAACCCTTCCCGAAGGGATTACCGTTATTGCCGATAACAATACATCTCGATACAATAATTCCTGGAAATATGACGAGTATAAAACAATTGATGGTAGAGAAGGTGAATATCTAAAACTAATCGACGGAGAATTTCAATGTGATAACTGCCCTGAAGAAGATAATGACTGGAAGCACAATGAATGGCAGGATGATGATGATGTAGGCATTAAAATCAGATCGAATGACGACAGTTTCAATTTAAAAATTGATGAAGATGGCGTAGAATTAAATAATGAACCGGTAAAAGTAAAAATAGACGAAGACGGTATAGAAATCAAAACCGATAATTAAAAATCAATCTATCTGCCTATCGGCAGGTCAAAAAACGAACAGTTAAATACATAAAAAATTAAAATCATGACAACACTAGCTAAAATTTTAGTAACCTTTTGTTTATCCATGGCATGTTGCTCTTGCAATGTTGTTTTTGACGGGGTCAAAGGTCAAGGAGAAGTAGTAAGTAAAGAAAGAACCATCAACGAAAACTTTGATGCAGTTAAAGCAAGTAGAGGGTTAGATGTAATTCTTGTACGCAATAATGACAGAAAAGTTATTGTAGAAGCCAATAAAAATTTGCACGAACATATAGAAATATATGTTAAGGATAATACATTGCATGTCACCTCTGACCAAAATATATATTTGGCTGATGAAAAAAATGTATATGTATCTTATAATAAATTAAACCAACTAAAAGTCAATAGTGGCGCTAGTATCTCTTCAGAAGAAGCAGTTGTGCAAAAAGATCTTGCTCTTAGTGCTACAAGTGGAGCTGATATTAGATTAAAAATAAAAGCCGAAAATGTAACCTCCTCTGTGACTAGCGGAGCTATGATTGATTTGCAAGGAAAAGTGAATAATCACAAAGCAAGTGCTACGAGTGGGGCCGATATTCGAGCAGAAGAACTCTTAAGTTTGGTTTCTGAAGCAAAAGCAACTAGTGGTGCTTCAATCAGGATTCATGCAAAAGAAGAATTTACAGGAAAAGCAACCAGTGGAGCCGATATTCGTTATTACGGTAAACCTGAGAAAGTGTCTGAAGTCGATAACTCTGGGGGAGATGTAAGAAGACAATAGTCTAACCAACTCATAGACCAACCAAAATTAACTGTCTGGAAGCAAAACTAATCAATCAATTAATAGTTTTTCAGGCAGTTTTTTGTTTCTAAACAAAAGATTATTTCATCAAACTTAATCAATCAAAAACCATGAAATATATAATCCTAACCATTAGTTTTTTAATCTCAACTGTCTCTTTCCCTCAGCAAAAAACAATTCAAGTTGATACATTCGAGGCTATAGATCATACTATTGCCGGAACAATAAAAATCAGTAAATCAAAAGATAAAAAAATAGAATTTTCAGGTGATACTAAAGCTATAAAGTACATTTCCGTAAATATCTCTGATCATACTCTAAAAATAACATCAAAAAAATCCAACATTAATTTCAATAAGGTAACCACACACATTTTTACTCCATCTCTTACTGCTTTTAAGTTAGAATCTGGTGGTAACGTCACCATGGATGATGATTTTTCAAAGCTTGAAAACTTTGTAGTCACTATTCAAAATGGAGGAAATGTAAACCTATCTAACATCGAATTTAAAAACCTTATCGCAACTATTAATTCTGGTGGAATTATTAAATATAAGTCTGCTGATCATTTGATACAGCATATTGATGGAGGTGGAATTATAAAAGGAGTGAAAGAATAAAACGTATTAAAAACTGTTTCTGCAAGTAAATGGCAATCTGTTAGAAACAAATGCTTAAAAAACACTGAAGAAGTAAAAAACTATAAATAAGGGTGGCGCTTACTATGAAACATTAAATTTCTACTAATGTTTATTTGGCATTTCATTAAAAAATATCGGCTATGACCTTCATTATTAAGTATTCAAAAATCAAGATAACAAAAATTCCCAAGGATAAATTATCAAAATCTGTGATACAGTTTACCTTTCTTATCCTATTTTTTTTGATTAGCAATTCTAAGCTCTATTCGCAAACTGAACTTTGGTTTGGGAATTATTGCGATGATAACGGAAAGGTTCTTCAAGGACGCTATAACATTGAAAAAAAATCTGGAATAGTATCGGCCATTCAATTGGCTCCATATGGAATATCTCCCATTGATTTTAAAATAATTGAGCATGACACCATCCAAGGGTTAATTAAAATGGAATGGCCAGGAAATTCGAAAAAAACCTGTACACTTATCCAATATCACAAGTTTTATTATTCAGGAAATTGGATTGAAGGAGCACAAGTGCGACCAATAATCATAAAGAAATTCAATGGGCAAGATGCTGAAATGCAAGGCAATTGGTTTAAACCCAATGAGATCGAAATAAAAATCATCGATTATGCAATGAAATTGTTATCCAGTAAAAACAACTGGAATAGAAATGGCAATCGCATTTGCGAGAGCATTGATTCTTTTAGTATTTTTTGCGCTCTTTATAAAGCGTCAATTGAAGTGGATGGAGAATATCGACATTTGCGTCCTTCGGTTAGAGAGGTCAGAGAAGTAATAAAATCAAGGCATCCAAAAAGGTATGAACATGTTTTAGTTGATTTCAACAACGCAAATGAAACAACATTGAAAGAGGTTCAAGAGGTTTTAAAAATAACTAAAGAAAGATTGATTAAATCAATCAAAGATAAATAGCATAAAAGCCATTACCGCAACTTTTTTCTAAACAAATAGTCTATTTATATTTGTAAACAAGTTTTGTATTATAACATACTTAAATTCAAAATAATCTGTTTATTAAATATAAATTTTATATAAATATGAAAATATCTCTTCTTATATTATTTTCTCTTCTATTACTAGGGAATGTATACGGACAAAAGGAAAAAGTAAAGGGTAATAAAATAGTTAGTACCGAAGAATTTGATCTTGAAGGTTTTCATACGATTGAAGTATATGAAAATTTTGACATTTCGTTTGATGAAAGCAGTGATAGTCAAGTTAAGGTTGAAGCTGACAGCAATTTACAAGATTTAATACAAATTGCCGTTCAGGACAGCATTTTGACTATTACATCTGATAAGGATCTAAGACGAGCCAAAGCATTAAATATTGAAATTTTCTACGGTTCAGAATTAAAGAAAATCAAACTATTCGATAAAGTAACGGCAAAATCATTATCTGCTATAAACTCTGGTGAACTAAAGGTAGAAGTTAACGATAATGCTGAAGTTTTTCTTACTGCAGACACAGGTAAACTTACATGTATTGCCTACGGAAAAGCAAATGCAGAATTGCATGTTACGGCTAAAGAAGTTATCTACCAGGTTAATGAAGCTTCAGAAATAAAAGGAATTGTGACTGCAGATAGTCTTAAAATAGATTTATACCAGAAAGGATCTGCTACTCTTGAAGGAGAAATAAAATCCATGTTGGTTAGAGCAGATAATGAAACCAATTTTTATGGCGAGAAATTAAGCTCCAATAAAACCTCATTAATTGCAGAAGGCTCTAGTGATTGCTACATTCTCACCAATGAAGAAATAACAATAGAAGCAATAGATAAAGCTGAAATATTTTTATTGGGTGAACCCAAAGTCAATTTAAATAACTTCGCAAACGAAGCTTCTTTATACAAGAAAAATATAGATTACGTACCAAGTAAACTTAGATTGAACTAAAAAAGTTACATAGTACTCGAAAAACTAAAAAGGCATCTTGAAATTTCAAGATGCCTTTTTAGTTTTATATAGTTGTTTCTAACTATGCAGAAACTTCTTCACTGGTCTCAACAGTTGCCAGATAACGCTCTGCATCTAATGCTGCCATACATCCAGTTCCTGCAGCCGTAACAGCTTGTCTATATTCTTTGTCTTGAACATCACCTGATGCAAATACCCCTGGGATATTAGTTTTGGTCGACTTACCTTCAGTAATAATATATCCAGTATCATCCATATCAACCTGACCTTTAAAGATATCTGTATTAGGTTTATGACCAATAGCAATGAACAATCCTGTTATTTCTATTTCAGATTTCTCTCCAGTTTGATTGTTTATCATTCGTAACCCATCTACAACCTGATCTCCTATTACTTCGTCAACTTCAGTATTATATAATACTTTAAGATTTGGAGTATTATTTACTCGATGTTGCATTGCTTTTGATGCTCTCATATAGTCTTTACGAACTAACATAGTAACACTTTTACAAATATTAGCAAGATAGGTTGCCTCTTCTGCCGCAGTATCCCCTGCCCCAACAATTGCTACGTCCTGTCCTTTATAAAAGAAACCATCACAAACCGCGCAGGCAGAAACTCCGCCTCCTCGTAACTTCTGTTCACTTGGCAATCCTAAATATTTGGCAGTAGCTCCTGTAGAAATGATAATTGACTCAGCTTCAATTTGTGTGCTATTATCTACAGTCACTTTATGAATCCCTCCTACCTCTTTACTAAAATCAACAGCAGTAACCATTCCAATACGTACTTCTGTACCAAAACGCTCAGCTTGTTGCTGTAACTGTACCATCATTGTTGGCCCATCTATACCTTCTGGATATCCTGGAAAATTATCAACTTCTGTTGTAGTTGTTAATTGTCCTCCTGGTTCCATACCAGTGTACATAACAGGTTTTAGATCAGCTCTTGCTGCATATATCGCTGCAGTGTAACCTGCAGGTCCCGAACCAATGATTAGGCATTTTATTCTTTCTATTGTATCAGACATATTCATTTCGTTTTTATCTGATGTAAAAGTAGCAATTTGATCATAAACCTTACACGAAAGTTATTAAGAATTGTTATTATCCTATAGACATCATAAATAAATATTAAAATCAAATATTCTACAACAATACACATATATATTTGTACATCAATCAAGTAAATAAATATGCGAGTTGTTCTAATTATCTTTTTGATACTATTAGGTTCAAATTTTTATGGCCAAAACAAAAAGGCAGATAGTCTAAAAAAGTTACTTAATCAATACCAACAAGATGATACTAGAAAAGTAGACTTACTCAATGATATTGGGCTTGAATACTGGATTACAGATACTGGTGAGTCATTAAAATATGGTAACGAAGCACTTCTCCTAGCTCAAAAAATAAAATACTTATTAGGAAGTGCAAAGGCCAATCGTGTAATAGGGGTTGCCTATTGGGCACAAGGGAACCAAAACAAAGCTCTTCAATATCTTACGGATTCTCAAAAAGCCTTTCAGGATATAAATAATGAAGAAGGTATTGCTAATACGATGCTCAATATAGGCATGGTATATGCCGACTTAAAACAATATGAAAAAGCAATACAAAATTATAATCTGGCAATAGATAATTTTACAGCATTAGATCTGACAAGTCGTATCGCAACTACTTTTACCAAAATTGGGACGATATACATAGAAAGAGGTTTATATGATGATGCCAGAAAATATATTTCAGATGCTCTAAAACTTCATAATCAAAATAATTTCAAATATGGCGTTGCAGAGGCTCATAACCGCTTGGGAATTCTTTATCTAAACGAAAAAAAACTTGCTCAGGCCAAGTATCATCTAGAAAGATCTATTTCTATAGGTAAACAAATAGACGATAAAGACGGTATAACAAGTAACTTAATCCAGTATGGTAAACTACTTCGTATAGAAAAGAATTATGACCCAGCAGATATTCATCTACAGCTTGGGTTAGAAAGAGCGAAAAGAAGTAGCTTAAAGAAGTATGAGTTATTGGCCTATGAAGAATTAAAAGAGCTAAACAAATTGCAAAATAAATCTGATGAGGCCCTTAAATATTATGATAGTTACGTACAACTAAAAGATTCTATTTTCAATATTGAGAAATCAAAACAAATAGCTTATTTAGAATTCGAAAATGAGCTCGAACAAAAAAATAAAGAACTAGAATTTCTTCAGGAAAAGGAAAAGGTTGACAATCTTATTAAGTCAAGTCTAATACTTGGAATTATAGTTATATCCATAAGCGGGTATATAATACTTAGGAACAATAAACAACGTTCTAAAAAAAATAAAGAGCTTCTGGAAAAAAGAAATGAGTTATTAAAATCAAAAGAGATTTTATCAAAACAAGCTATAGAAAATGCGCGTCTAAAACAACATGAATTAAAACAACAGTTAGAATTTAAAAATAAGGAACTTACGTCGTACACTATAAATTTTGTACAAAAAAACGAATTGCTGGAACAATTGCAGGATACAGTTGCATTGGCAAAGAAAGCTACTTCAAAAGAGAAAGATAGACTTATCGATGAGTTAAATAAAACTATACGACAAAACCTAAATATCGACAAGAGTTGGGAAGATTTTAAAAGATTCTTTGAAGAAGTGCATGTAGGCTTTTATTCTAAACTAAAATCTAGACATCCGGATCTAAGTACTAATGACATTAAGATATGTTCATTGACCAGACTTAATCTTAATATTAAAGAAACTGCCAGCATTCTTAGGATCTCACCAGAAAGTGTAAAAACTGCACGTTACAGGCTTCGTAAAAAACTGGAATTAAAGCCTAATCAAGAGATTTTTACATACTTACTAGGTCTTGAACGCAAATAGGCCCATTATTTGATATTTCTAAACCAAAAATCCTCTTAAACCAAAATATTCACAAACAATTGATTACCAGTTATTTGAAAGCATTCGTCTATCTAATGTCTACTTCATTTTAAGAAAAGAAAAAATCTTGTCTACTTATTATAACACAAGGCACACTCGGTGTATACCTATCTTATTTTCATATAGTTACCTCTTCTTCTACTTTTGATTCGGAAACAAAAAATAGCAATTAAAAATTTGAACATGATTAGCAGCAGAAGAAATGACAAGTGGCTTACCCTAAAAACTTGTTGGGTAAGAAGGGAAAATGAATTAAAAAATAAGTTAAACAACAAAAAGTAAGAAGATGCAAGAGTTATTAAAAACATTACCAACACCATTAGAAATATTATTAGACCCAATATCATTAGTTGTTTTGGGTATATATATCGCCTTGATGATCTGGGAAGCAATTGCTCCTGCTCGTCAATTACCAAAAGTGAAATACTGGAAATTAAAAGGAGTTATAGCCTTTACCACCTTTTTTTATTTATCTACTTACTTCCCATTACTATGGGATGGGTATTTAGCAAAGTATCAATTATTTGATCTAACAAGTTTAGGTACAGTATGGGGAGCAATTGTAGGAGTTTTTATTTATGAAATTGGTTTATATGCCTGGCATAGAAAGATGCATAGTAGCAATACTTTATGGAAAGTCTTTCATCAAATGCATCACAGTGCAGAAAGACTAGACAGTTATGGAGCTTTTTATTTTAGCCCTATGGACATGATTGGCTTTACATTTCTAAGTAGTTTATGTCTTGTACTCGTAGCTGGTTTTACGCCAGAGGCTACGACTTTGATCATATTAAGCACCACATTTTTGGCAATTTTCCAACATAGTAACATCAAAACACCAAGTTGGCTGGGCTATATTATCCAAAGACCTGAAGCACATACTTATCATCATGCCAGAGGGGTACATGCATATAACTACGCAGATTTTCCAATTATCGATATCGTTTTTGGCACATTTAAGAATCCTAAAACCTATAGCCATGAGACGGGGTTCTATGATGGAGGTTCAAATAAAGTAAAGGATATGCTTCTATTTAGGGATATATCTCAAAAAAAGTAACGGGTTGGGTTTGGTTGAAGTTGTTCCCGGGTTATAGTTTTTACTAAAATCCGGATCAGCTTCTCAATTAAAATAAAACATATTAACAAATGAAAACAATAGTAAACATCTCTAACAAAATAAGGAAACAATTGCTTGCACTTCGAACCTTATTTAGTGCAGTTTTATATGCCATACTAATCTTTACGATTGTTATACCAAGTGAAAACTCAGGTGAGTATTTATATCTAGAAGTTTATAACATCACTTTACTATACATAATCATCAACATGCTTCTATTTGCCAGGGATATTTTATCTCCAAAAACAGAACATCTTTTTTCCAAGGAATTCGTAGAAATATTACTAGTCATTGTAATTTCAACTATACTTATCATTTCTTTATTTGTCCTTAGAAATATGGCCAATACATATTCTACAAGCCTCTTATTTATAAAAGTCAATGCTATCTTGGTTATTACAATTTCTTCTTTAATGTATAAAAAAATAGAATCAAAACTTACTTAAAATAGTTCAGTATTAAATTAAGCAAGAAGAAGATTATATGTTTAAGGAAAAAACAATTGTGAATGTACAGTTTAAATCAAGTTTATCGCAAGAGAGGTTACAAGAAATTTCTAATCAGGATCTGGGTAAGATGGCAAATGTAAATGGTCTTATCTATAAATATTACTACACAAATACTGAAACAAAAATTATTGGAGGTACTTATATATTTGAAAATGTAAGACTTGCCAGGGAGTATTTAAAATCTTTTTTCGTAAACGGAATAGGCTTGAAATATGGCATTATCCCAGACACCTTAAAAATGGAGGTTGGCATTATCACTTTAGAAGTAAAAGGAAAGAACTCAAAATATCAAAGCGAGAATCATAATTTAGAATAGATATCATACATTTAATCCCAAAATAAATAGGATGACCCTCTTTGATACTTTAGATATTTTAGGAACAATAGCTTTTGCAATTTCAGGCGCTTTAAGTGCTATGAATCGTAGACTTGATCTTTTTGGAATTTTTATCATCGCCTTTGTAACCGCTATTGGAGGTGGAACTATTCGGGATATACTTATAGGAAACACACCGGTGGCCTGGATGCAAAACACAATTACTATTTATCTAATCGGTGGCGTTGCCACCCTTTCAATTGTTTTTCGAAATAAATTGGATTACCTAAAAAAATCTCTTTTCTTATTTGATACAATAGGATTGGGAATCTTTACAATTATAGGAGTAGAAACGGGTATTCAAGCTGGTTTAGATCCTATTGTCTCCATAGGTCTAGGAGCCATAACGGGATGTTTTGGTGGGGTAATTAGAGATATTCTGTGTAACGAGATTCCTGTAATCTTTAGAAAAGAGATTTATGCGATTGCATCCATAGCCGGAGGAATTTGTTTTATGAGTTTGTTTTATGCCAAAATGAATCAAAATATTATTTACATATCTACTACACTATTAATCATCATAATACGCTTATTGGTAGTACGATATAAAGTATCATTACCATTATTTACCGTGAGAAGTCAAAGTGATGTTAAATAAGAAACTTGGTAGAATAAGAATTAGTAATTTATAACCACTTATTCACAAATATCTATTCTAAATGAAAACTACCGGGAATTCACTAGACAGAAGAAATTTTCTAAAACGAACCACTTTAGCAACATTAGGAACAGGAAGCTTACTTGTTTTACCACAAACAACAAATGCTTTTCCAACCACAAATGAGAATGAGATTAATATTTTTGGGCCAAAAGAAGGATTCACTCCACAAATAGGTACATTAGTATCTATGTTAAACTGGATGCGAAGCGTCATTCTTAATCCAGTTAGAGGGATGAGTATTCAGGATTTAGATTATATACACGATAAAGACGCTAACTCTATTGGTGCTATGTTACTTCATTTAGCAGCAACAGAACGTTTTTATCAAATACATACTTTCGAGGGGAAAAACTGGGGAGACTGGAGCGAAGCAGATAGATCAACTTGGAATGTTGCCTCTCGTTTGGGTGAAAGAGCTCGAAAAACGATAAAAGGAAATTCTCTTGATTTTTATTTATCAAAATTAAATGATGTTAGACAACATACTCTAGAAGAGCTGGCAAAACGTGATGACGATTGGTTAATGGCTGTTGATAAAAACTGGTCATGGGGACCAACTAATAATTATTGTAAATGGTTCCATGTATGTGAGCACGAATCGAACCATAACGGGCAGATTAAGTGGTTAATAAGTAGACTACCCTCAGCTAAATAAGAAATCGAAAAAACTATTGATAATTATATTAAATGAAATTCAGGCCTAAGTCAATTCACTACAAAAAGAAAGTACAAGAAAGTTTTGAACGTCAAAAATTCATGAAACTAATTAATGCAGAATTAATTGACATACAACCAGGCTATTGTGAAATTCATGTTCCTTACAACCCTAATCTAACACAACAACATGGTTTTTTTCATGCAGGTGTCATTAGTACTGTAGCAGACAATACTGCCGGTTATGCGGGGTTTTCATTAATGGAAGAAAATTCTTCGGTACTAACAGTAGAATTCAAAATTAATTTAATTGCTCCGGGAGATGGAGATGTTTTAATAGGCAAATCCAATGTTTTGAAAAACGGAAGAACATTAACCATTTGTAAATCTGAAGTTTTCATCGTTAAAAACGGAGAAGAAAAGTTATGTGCGGCGGCGCAATTAACGTTAATCGAACTTAAAAACAGTCCTGACAAAAAATAAAAAAGTGCCGCCCAGTTATAGTGCAGCACTTCATTCATTCAAAATTAACAAATAACCTACTTAGGCATAACAACATCACTGATCACATGGATAACTCCATTTGTAGCCATGACATCTGTTTTTGCTATTTTACTGTACTTTCCGTTTTGGTCTTTTAACCAAATCTTACCATCTTTTTGTAAGACCATAATTTTAGCCCCTCCCAGTGTAGTTAATTCTGCTTTTCCATTTCCTTTTTTCAACGCATTAACAACATCTGCAGCGGCAATTTTACCTGCTACCACATGATAGGTAAGAATAGCTGTTAACTTTTCTTTGTTTGCGGGTTCAAGTAATGAGCTTAATGTTTTAGAATCAATTTTTCCAAAAGCATCATTAGTAGGAGCAAAAACAGTAAAAGGTCCGTCGCCTTTTAAGGCGCCAACCAGATCTGCCGCTTTTAAAGCAGTTACCAATGTAGAAAAGTCATCTACTGATACAGCAACATCTACAATATCTTTGTTTGCTTTTTGGGCAGACACTGTTTGTGCTAATAGGAATAAGATAAGAGTTGAGGCAATAAAAACTAATTTTTTCATGATTTCTATTTTAATGATTAAATGATTTTTGAGCGCGCTTTACATATACATATACACAAGTTTGAACCTTTTGGATGAGGTTGGATTATTTTTTTCTTAAATTTGAGTAATTCCACAGATGAAATGCAAGATGATTTAGGGCTCATACAACGATTACAAAAACAAGATAGCAAGGCATTGTCTGTTATCTATGACAAGTACTCAGGCGCTTTGTATGGTGTGATTTTACGTATCTGTAAAAATGAAGAACAGGCTCAGGATCTATTACAAGAAACATTCTTAAAAATCTGGCAAAAGTCTAATCAGTACGATCCAAAAAAGGGAAAAATTTTTACCTGGGCATACCGTATTGCAAAAAATATAGCATTAAATGCACAAAGAAGACCTTATAAACTCATCCAAAACGAAGATCTGAGTGTATATGAAAATGAAGAAACTCATGAATCTGAAATTGATATGTTACAATTAAATGGTTCATTGAAACAATTAGAACCACATCATCAAAAAGCATTACAGCTTGTATATTTTAATGGTCTAACTCATCGTGAAGCTCATGAAGAGATGAATGTACCTTTGGGTACATTTAAGTCCTACATAAAACAGGCATTAAAAAAATTGCGAGAGGCATATCAAAAAGAACTCTTTTTATTGTGGGTGATAATAGAAAAGATGATATGATGGATAGGAATTCTATAAAGGATACAGGAATATTAGAGCAATACCTTCTAGGTGAGCTTTCAGATAGTCAACGAATTGAAGTTGAAAATATATTGAAAGAAGATCTAGAATTGCGTAATTATTTCAATAAAATAGAAGACGATTTTGAGAAACTAGCAATGGAGAATGCTATTACCCCTCCATCTGGTATAAAGGATTCTTTATTGAATAGTATAGAAAACTCTATAACCAAAGAGGAAAAGGTAATCCCTATAAGTAAAAAAAGTAATCGCCAATTTTATCTTGCCATAGCATCTGGTTTTGCATTGCTTTTTATGCTTACCTCTGGCTGGTTATTTAATCAATGGCAGAATTCTAAAAATACTGTAGAGATTGTTCAGAATGAAGCTACAGATTTACGTAATCAAATTCAAACCTTAGAGAATAGTTTTAATGAAACCAATTCCTGGTACCAAGCAATAAATAATCCAAATACAGTTCAACTTGTACTAAGGGGAAATCAAATTTCTCCCAATTCTAATGCTATCACTTATGTAAATCATACAGAAAAAACGGTTATTTTAAACCCCAAAGGATTAACTAAGTTGGATGATGATAAGACCTATCAGATGTGGGCAGATGTTGATGGAGAGATGATTGATATGGGTATTATACCATCTAATAAAGAAATGATTGCTATGAAATACATAGATAATGCAGAATCTATTAATATTACCATAGAGCCCGCAGGTGGAAATGATCACCCTACAGTAGAACAATTGATATCTAATGTTTTACTTTAATCATGATATTTAGAAAAGCAACTCGAGAAGATCTTCAATGTATAGTTCAAATGATTGCTTATGATAACCTTGGTAAAACCAGAGAAAAGTATCAAACACCTTTACCAAAAGAGTATATTGATGCCTATAAAAACATAAATTCAGATCCTAATCAGGAGTTAATTGTTGTTGAGAATCATGATCTAGAAATAGTAGGCACCCTACAACTTACTTTTATTCAATACTTAACTTATACAGGTGGAATTAGAGCTCAAATTGAAGCTGTCAGAATTAGAGAAGATCAAAGAGGCAAGGGTGTTGGGCAAAAAATGTTTGAATGGGCTATAGAACAAGCTAAACAAAGAGGTGCACACCTACTTCAGCTAACAACTGATAAAAAAAGACCTGAAGCAATTCAATTTTATAAAAAACTAGGGTTTAAAAGTTCACATGAAGGGATGAAGCTTCACCTTTGATTTTAATTTTACCAAAACCTTAATATTCAAATCAATCATTAATATTTATATTTCGACAAGAACAATACCAATTTTAATGAATAAATTTACTTTACTCCTACTTCTTATTTTAACGCAAATAGGTAATGCTCAGGAAGCAACTAAAATTAATCATGTATTACCAGAAATAATCTCCAAATTTCCTAATATAAGAGACTTTACCATATCTCCTGATCAGGATGAAGTGTATTTTACGGTACAGGGATACTCTGGTGAACTTTCAACTATAGTCAAAGTCAGTAAAAAAAATGATAAATGGTCGACTCCTGAAATCGCACCTTTTTCAGGAAAATATGAAGACCTAGAAGCCATGTTTTCTCCCGATGGGTTAAAACTTTATTTTGTTTCCGCCAGACCATTAGAGAACACAACAAAAGAAGCAAAAGACCGTGATATCTGGTATATTGAACGATCAAATACTGCTTCTGAGTGGTCTACACCAAAAAATATTGGACGTCCTATAAATACAAATGGAGATGAATTTTATCCTTCTGTATCCAAAAACGGTAATTTGTATTTCACCAGTACTGCCAATGCTTCTAAAGGAAAAGATGATATTTTCGTTAGTAGATGGGAAGACAATAAATATACAGCACCAATATCACTAAGTGAAGCTATTAATTCTGAGGGATATGAATATAACTCCTATATAGCTCCAGATGAATCTTTTCTGATTTTTGGAAGGTATAAAAGAGATGATGGTTTAGGAAGCGGTGATCTATATATTTCTTATCTAAAAGAAGGAAAATGGTCAAAAGCTAAGAATCTTAAAAAAGGAGTGAATTCTAACAAAATGGATTATTGTCCGTTTTATGATGCAAAGACTAATATATTATACTTTACAAGCAAAAGAAGTGCAGTAAAAGCAGAGCGTCAATCTCAAAATCTGAAAGAACTTCTACAGACTATGGATTCTTATGAAAATGGTTTAAGCAGAATTTATAGTACTTATATCAAATTCTAACCCAGATAATGTTGTCATTTTAACAACACCTTATTTAATTTTAAGAGCAAAAAATAATTCAATTTTGTAGTTTTGAAAAAATTTAAAAGGTATTGATTAGGATTCTGTTCTCCATACTATTATTTGCAACCTTTGCTGTACGTCCTGTCATGGAAATCAGTACGGTACTATATTATCAACTCAACATTGATTATATCGTTGATAAATATTGTGTAAACAAAGAACGACCACAGTTAAACTGTAATGGAAAGTGTTATTTGATGAGTCAAATAAAAACAGAATCTCAACCTTCAAAAGAAAATTCTGACACTATAATTATCACAGAATCATTTATCCCTTTATTTTTTCAAGAAACCACATTTAGATTAGAAAAAATTATAACCAATTATAATATTGCACATAACTGGAAACTTCATCATCTTCAATTTTTAGAAGTTTCTAATAGCATAGATCACCCTCCTCAATACATATAGATTCATACATGTTTATTTATTTCTAAATCTAGCGATTAGGTTTAGAATATCTTTTTATGAATAATTTTCAAAGGAATCACATAGTACAAAATTCCTAAGAAACAACTATATATAATAATTAATGAAAAAATATATTCTACTCGTATTATCGTGTACGAGTTTCTTGAATTATGCCCAACAATCATATCAGGAAAAAGTAACAGATAGCGTAACTCTTGATGAAGTTTTGGTTACCTCGGCTAGTAGAGAAATACAAAAACGATCAGAAGTACCAGGATCTATTGCAACTATCAATGCAAAAACAATAAAGGAAACTAAAGCGTTTGGTATTGATCAATTGGTAAATCAAGTCCCTGGAGTATTTATGTCTACATCTAGAGCAGCTAGTAATGAACAACATTTTATGGCAGTGCGCTCTCCTATTTCAACAAAAGCATTGTTTTTATATCTGGAAGATGGATTACAAATTCGCCCTACTTCGGTATTTAATCATAATGCTTTATTAGAAATGAATGATATTTCATTTGGCCGTGTTGAAGTTCTAAAAGGACCGGCATCCAGCATTTATGGTAGCGAAGCTATTGGTGGTAGTTTTAATTTCATTACAAAAAAACCTACAGAGAAGCTTAGTGGTAGTCTTGGTTTTCAAACCAATGATTTAGGATTGACTAGATATGAATTTGAAGTTTCAGATCAGGTCAACAAAAAACTCGGCTTCTATCTGGGTGGTCAATATGGTGAACGTGCTGGGGGTCCAATTGAGCATAGCGACTATGAAAAAACGGCCGTAACTTTTAAAACCGTTTATGATATA
This sequence comes from uncultured Aquimarina sp., assembly GCA_947500545.1. GTDB lineage: Bacteria > Bacteroidota > Bacteroidia > Flavobacteriales > Flavobacteriaceae > Aquimarina. Next base: position 354,181 of record CANMSO010000005.1, read on the forward strand.
AATGAAACCACCAAATGGTCCACGGTTTTCGATGTGGTAGATTATAGGTCCGATATGACTGGTTCACTAAGTGAAGCTGATTACAACGGTGGGAACTATGAAAGTGATCAAACTTTTACAGAACGAGAAGCTATATCTTTTAGAGCTAGAACAACGTTAGACAAACTATGGGGTGACAACAATAAAACTTCTTTTAATTTTATTGTTAGAGACAACCGAATGGATCAAAATCCTTCATATAGAGTTCGTCAAACAAGAGAAAATGGTCAATTAACGGGTTTTGGTACTGGAGAAGTGAATTCTAACCAGTTTAGGAGTTTTGTAGGACTAATTCAACATAAACTCGACTTCGAATTTGCAAATTCGTCATTGATCATTGGAGCTACAGCTGATTATTCTCCACAAGAGTATGTATCAGAAACAATTGATGTTGTAGTAGATATAGAAACAGGTAGAAACACTGGTTTTAGTATTAATACAGGAGATTTTATTCTGAATTATGATGCTAATATTTTTAATTATGCCGGATTCTTCCAGTATGAAATATCACCCGCTGATGCACTAAAAGTTACCGCCGCATTAAGGTATGATGGATTTGAGTATGATTATGATAATCTTGCAGACGGAATAGTAGGTGTTGACGATTCTGTAGATAATTTTAATAACCTTACTCCAAAATTAGGTGTTAATTATAATTTCACCAAAAAGGCCGGAGTTTATACAAATTATTCTCAAGGTTTTACTCCTCCTCAGGTTTCTACACTTTATCGCAATCGAGATGAGTTACGCGGTATAAAACCAAGTCGATACCATAACTATGAAATTGGAGGTTATTTTACCGTACCCTCTAAAATTAAGCTAGACGCAGCTATTTATGTTCTGGAAGGAAATAATACATTAATTACTTTACGAGATGAAAATGACCTGTTTTTTAATACCAATGCTGGTAAAACCAGATCATATGGTGTAGAATATGGGTTAACCTGGTTTCCTATCAAAGAACTATCTATAACACATAACGGCAGCTATGCTATGCACCGTTATGTCGATTTTTTTGATAATGGAGTAGATTATTCTGATACCGATAGAGAAACAGCTCCTAATTTATTAGGTACTTCTTTGATCACGTATCGTAAGAATTTTGAAAATGATTTTGGGTTTAGTCTTACTGCAGAGCATGAACTAGTGGGTAAGTACAATACCAGTTTTGAAAATCAAATAGATAATGAAGATGGCACCTCTAGCACAGCTACTTATCCAGGGCATAACGTTTTTAATCTAAGAGCAAGTGTAAACTACAAAAGTTTTGAATTATGGACACATGCTCTTAATGTTTTTGATGAATTGTATGCAGCACGAGCTTCGTTTAATCGATTCAGAGGAGAAAATAGCTATACAATAGGTAATCCAAGAGCGTTTCATTTTGGAGCAAGGTATAATTTTTAGTAACCAAATCTCACGGGTTTTAGGACCCGTGAGATTCAATTTACTTAAACAATGAAAAAAAATGAAAAATTAAATAAATGGCTTTGGAAATGGCATTTTATTGCTGGGATTGTTTCGCTTCCGTTTATACTTATACTATCATTAACAGGAGCAATTTATCTTTTCAAAAGTGATTATGAAAAACCCAGACAACAACATATTAAAGAAGTTGTTGTGACTGGAAAACCTATACCATTTCAAAAACAATGGGAAATTGCCAACGCGATGGCTACTAAAAAACCAAATTCAATGGTATTATCCACATCGGCCAATCAAGCTAGTGAGTTTATATCTGGTCGTTTTGGAGGAAAAAGTAGCTTATATGTAAACCCATATTCAGGAGAAGTTTCGGGAGAAATTGTCTCCAGTAAAACCGATATGTTCAAAATAAGAAAACTGCACGGAGAACTGCTAATGGGTAAGTTTGGTACTAAAATCATAGAACTTATTGCCAGTTGGATGGTGGTTTTGATCATAACGGGGCTTTATGTTTGGTGGCCAGGACGCGGATGGAGTCTAAAAGGGTTTTTTATTCCAAGAATAAAAGAAGGAAAAAGAACGTTCTTTAGAGATCTACATTCAATCTCCGGATTTTGGATTTCTGGTCTATTAATACTCATTTTGGCAGGCGGTTTTCCTTGGACAGATGTATTTGGAGAAAGTTTCAAACAACTACAAAAAATAACCAATACTGGTTATCCCAAAACTTGGGAAGGTCGTCAATTACAATCCAAACCAAATGGTAAATCATTGTCATTAGATCAAATGGTTTCCAAAGCCGAAGAACTTCAGTTTCCAGGAAAAGTAACTGTCCATTTTCCAAAAGGACCAAAAGGCGTTTTTAGTGTATCAAACATAAATCCATCAGATTTAGATACTCAAAAAAAGATTCATTTTGATCAATATTCTGGAGAACAAATTTTATCGAATAATTGGCAGGATGTTGGCGTTTTAATGAGAAGTAGAATGTGGGTAATGGCTTTTCATCAGGGAGAGTTTGGAAGGTGGAACTGGTGGTTAATGCTATTTACCGCAATTGCATTAGCTATTATGAGTATTTCGGCACTGGTATCTTACGTCATACGAAAACGTAAAAACTCCTGGGGAACACCAAAAGTACCAACAAGTTTCAAAATTGGATATGGTATAATCATTATAGTAGGTATTCTTGCTATTATGTTTCCGCTATTTGGTGTTAGTCTACTATTAATTGCCATTATGAATCGAAAGCAATCCTTAAAACCTAATTAATATGTTAACTTATATTTTAATTGCAGCAATTGCCTTTTGTATTTTCCAGATAATTTTACAAAGCCGTAAAATGAATAAAATCGGGAAGCAGTTTAAAGAAACAAAACTTCAACAAGAAGAAGAAAAATAATACCTTTAAAACAACAAAAAATCAATACTTATGAAATCACAATTTTTATATTCGACACTCGCCTTAATTTTATTATTTATATCGTGTAATCAACTGTCTAAAGAAGAACAGGAGTTTGATGCTCTAATGCAAAAGGTGATAGATGTTCACGATGAAGTAATGCCAAAAATGGGCGAAATGAGTACTTTGATCAAAGAGTTAGAATCTAAAATTGATACGACAGCTTCAGGAAAATCTCATGCCAAAGCTCAGGAAAACCTTAAAGATTCGTATGATTTTATGATGGAATGGATGGGTGATTTTAGTGAAAAATTCCCACATACAAAGGAAAAAATGAGTTCCGAAAAAATGACTACACAAATGAAATTACTTAAAGAAGAAGAAGTTGAAGTAAATAAACTAAGAGATCAAATCAATATAAGCATCAAGGAAGCTAAGACGCTATTAGAAAAGTCATAGCAGGCTGTTGCTTTATTATTTGCAAAAAAGTTTTACTTTAGCGGTTGCAACAAATCATATTAAAATCGATGAAAAAAATTATTTTATTTGCCACTGTATTGTTTATTTCGATCTCGTCTGTAAATGCTCAGAAAAAAAAAGATCTTCTTGACGAAATAAATAAACTAAGATCAGAACTAAAGACAACCAAAGGAGAGTTAAACGATTCTCGTAAAAAAGAAAAAGCCACTCTTACGCGTATTGAAACCATGGAAAATCAGGTTAAAGACCTTAAAGAGACTAATGCTACTCTTTTAGCCAATATGGGAAATTTTACTGAACTGTCTAAAAAGAAAGCTCAAAATCTTGAGTCTTCTTTAGAAAGTCTTCAGGAAAAAGACAAACAGCTTAAAACTATTAATGATGCCATAAGTGATAGTGATGCTTCTAAATTAGAAACCTTAAAAGTTTTAAAGAACGCATTAGGAGATCAAGCTAATACTATTGCCATAAAAAATGGAAGCGTACTCATAACCTTAGCGAATACCATGCTATTTGGTGACAATGATAAAAGCTATGTTCTTGATGAAAAAGCAAAAGGCATATTAGGTAAAATAGCAAGCGCATTGAATGCAAAGCCAGATTTGAAAATAATTGTTGAAGGAAATAGCAATGCTCTTAATATCAAGGATAAAAGTACAACCGATAATTGGGATCTAAGTGCCAAACAGGCTGCCGCTGTAGTAAGAGCACTGCAAAATGATTTTAAAGTAGATCCAAAAAGAATGGAAGTTCTGGGAAAAAGTGAATATGGTTCAGAAAGCATCGAAACTTCGACTAGAATTATAATAGATGCTAAGTTTGATGAGTTTTATGGTCTTGTAAAAGAAAACATGAAAAATGCATCTAAAGGATAAGTAAACTAACTACAATTTTATATTAAATCCGATCTATATGATCGGATTTTTTTATTCCCTACACCCAAGATTTAACATGAGCTTTTGGATGTTATTTTTAATAATTTAATATATTTACGTAACTAGTTACGTAAACAATTATATAAATGAATTTTTTTGACAATGTTGGCTTTATGGCTATCGGTACCAGGCTAAGAATGCTTAGCGAAAAAATGACCGAAGATGCTTCAAAAATCTATGAAATGTATAACGTTGATTTAAAACCTAAATGGTTTCCTGTTTTTTACGTTTTATCCCAAAATGAAGAAAAACCCATTACTATAATCGCCAATGAAATTGGGCACTCTCACCCTTCTGTAAGCAAAATCGTAAAGGAGATGATTAAAGCAGGAATTCTATCCGAAAAAAAAGATACAAACGATGGAAGAAAGAACAATATAAAGCTTACCAAAAAAGGCAAGACAATTGCTGATCAAATTAAGGATCAGTACATAGATGTAGAAAATGCAGTGGGAGAAACTCTAGATCAAAGCAGGCACAATATGTGGCGAGCCATGGAAGAATTCGAATTCTTACTTGATCAAAAATCGATGCTCCAACGTGTTACTGAACAGAAGAAAGCCAGAGAAGCAAAACAAGTAAAAATTATACCCTATACTCCCAAATATAAGACATTATTTAAGCAGCTCAATGAAGAATGGATTAGGGCACATTTCAAAATGGAAGAAACAGATCGAAAATCTCTTGATAATCCGAAAGAGTATATCTTGGACAAAGGCGGTGAAATATTGATTGCATTATATAAAGAAGAACCTGTTGGTGTTTGTGCTTTGATAAAAATGGAAGATCCAAACTATGATTTTGAGCTTGCCAAGATGGCCGTTTCTCCCAAAGCAAAAGGAAAAGGCATTGGTTGGATTCTTGGTGATGCTATTATCAAAAAAGCGCAAGTACTGGGTGCGCAAAAAATTTATTTAGAAAGTAATACCGTTCTAAAACCGGCAATTAATCTATATCATAAACTAGGGTTCAAAAAAGTAATTGGACATCCCACACCATACGAACGATGTAATATCCAGATGGAATTAGAATTAAAAAATTACCCAAAGATTAATTAAAATATATGGACTTTGTTTTCGGTGATGGAAAGGAGTTGAATATAAAAATCCTTCATAATGGATTTGTTTACATGTTTCACCTCAACTCCCCCATCCCGAATTCTTTATCTTCAGAGAGCTACCCATATGTTGATCAGACAAGAATTCAAACTTGATCGGCTTCAGAAATAATGTTTCGAAATTATCAAAACAAAATAGCTCTATCTATTTATATTTAATAAATAAACATAATGTCGTTTTCAAAAACAAGTATTATTTATATTTGTTGTCATGAAATTTTCTTTATTCATTATCGTTTTTCTCTCTATGTTTTCTTTTGCAAAAGGGCAGCAGAAATCTGAAAATTTGGACACTCAAGATAGTTTAGAGGTTGAGAAATTGTATGGGCTTGCCAAAGAAAATTCTGATCGTCGACCAAGTGAAGCTAAAAAGTACCTCTATCAACTTGTCCGGTATATTGATAGTATCGTAGTTCCTCGACAATCAAAAAATAATTACTTCAATAAAAAGAAAGCAGATGCGTATCACTTCCTAAGCTATTATGAACGTAGAGAGCATAATTTTGATGAAGCGGCAATATTAGCACAAAAAAGTATTGATATAAAACTTAAAAACGGGTTAGACTCTTTATTAGCTACGTCCTACCATCAAAAGGCCAAAGCTTGGATTTCTGTTATAAATTCTATGGAAGATGGTATCAAACAACTCGAAAAAGCCGAACAGGTCGCTATAAAACACAAACAAACAAAGCAGTTGTTAGAGATCTATAGCTCGTTTGGGTCTGCTTATGGGGTAACAAGCGATACGGTTAACGCTATGAAGTATTATAATAAATCTATCTGCCTGGTTGATTCTATAGGGACAGATTATCAAAAAGCCGCGATGTATGCTAATTATGCGAGTATCCTAAGGCGTTTTAATGACTACAAAGGTAACTTACCATATTTGCAGAAGGCCATAGCCCTGCACAAGAAAAACAACAATAAAATAGGTTTAGAGTCTGGTTTATATGCGCTAGGAGTTCACTATACTAAAGTAGACCAACCGCAAAAAGGCATAACGTATTTAAAACAAGCCATTAATCTATGCCAAGAGCTCAAAAGTGAAGCTGTCTTACCTTTTAGATACCTTGCCTTAAGCAGAAGTTATGAAGCTTTAGGAAACTATAAAGAGAGCTATGTCGCATATTTAGAATATCATAGGTTATTAGAAAAACGCAATGATGTTGAAGAAGCGAAAAAGTTAGCCAAGCTTGAAACCACCTATGCGTACGAGAAACAAAAAGTACGAGACAGCTTAGAATTTGTAACAGAAAAACGCGAACTAGCTTTGATTACCGAGTCTGAAACGGCTAAGAAACGCTTATATCTAACTTTACTGATCACTACAGTTATGGGAGGATTGATTATTGGATACCTTATCCGAAGAATCTATAAGAACAGAGTTCGTATCGCAAAAGAAGAATTAGAAAAAAATAAACAAGAATTAACAGATTTCACCAAACAACTCATCGAAAAAAGTAATGCGCAGGAGGCATTGACCAAAGAGTTAACAGAACTAAAAAAAGATGTAGGAGAAAAAGAGTCTATTCATAAACTTCAAGATCTAGCTACTTCAAAGATTTTAACCAAGGATGATTGGTACGTTTTCAAAGAAAAATTCACCACTGTTTACCCTCTTTTTTACAGCATTATAAAAAACAAAGGATATATACTTTCCAAATCAGAGGAGCGTTTGGTTGCAATGGAAAAGCTTGGATTAGACACGAAAGAGATTGCCAATATGTTGGCCATTTCTGAAGATAGTGTGATGATGAATCGATACCGTTTACGTAAAAAAATCAATGCTCCCAAAGGAGCACCGATTCTTGACTATCTTGAAGACTAAAAAGAAAGTTCTGTATTTGTATTTTACTTAAAAAACTACTCTGAATACCGCATTTGGTGTAAAGCCCAAAGAAAATCGTTGAATTACTTGTTCTAAGATTACTTCAAGTTCTTCGGGTGTAGATCCAGTAGTACCTGGCACAGCAATTCCACCATCATCAAGAGGCTTTCGTTCTGCTTTATATATTAAATTTAAAGGTTTTACCCTATCGTAAATATTCAAGAATGATAATCCAAGCTGCGCTTTTAGTTTTTTGTTACCGGATTTAATATTAAAATCATATAATATAGAAGCATCTAACCTATGAAAATCTGGTAATTTGTCACTATTTACAGCTCCAAAATTAACCACTCCAGCATTTTCACCATCCGCATCAATTTGTATTTCATAACTATTTACAGGAGTAATAGGTTTTCCGGTTCTAAACTGCCAACCGAGAGAGAATTGCCATTTTTCTAATTGTAACGTATTCGAAACCCTTAACGAATGGGTAATATCATTGTTTCCAGGAAACCTAAAAGGAGTGTCTTGTAAATTTGGGAATTGAAACGTAATATCATTATAGGTATAACCCGCCCATATTTTGTAGTTATTAAACCTATATTTTAATAAAAGGTCTAAGCCTTTTATCGTGCTTTCTCCTTCTTCTAAGTTTTCCAGAGGATTACTAAATCCACTGGTAAAGGTAGTCAACCCTTCTAATTCTTTATAATACGCATCAATATCAACATTAAAATTTTTATAATGATATAATACTCCTCCAGAAATTTGATTACTACTCAACAAAGGAAATTGATCATCGTCTGATAAACGCCATAGTTCATTTTCCAAACGCAACTCGGTATGATTAAACTCTACCAATTGAGAAATGGGTTGGTTTCTTCTTTCTATAGCTGTTTTAACCCTGAAACGATCACCTATAGGATACTCCAAATTGATACGAGGTTCAAGCAAAAATTCATCTAAAGAAGAATAATGTACAAACCGAATCCCTGCATTAATAAACCCTTTATTCTTAAAGTTGAAGGTATATTCTCCAAATAGCGCATTTTGAAGATTTTCATCATCTTGACCAGAACTTTCAAATTCAGAATCAACGGGATTTTCTTTACTTATTATGATATCTAAATCAGTATAGGAAAGCTCATATCCTAAAGTAAGCTTTTGTGTTTCTTTGATTGTTAAACCCGAAGTAAATTTTAATCCTAAATCTGTAATATCATTCTTACGAATATTAATTTCTGCCAGATCCAAAATACCATCGCCAGTTTCGTCTTTTATCTCATCATTTTGATAGAACGAATTATATTCGGCAAAATAAGCGGTAAGCTTTTGTTGATATTTATCACTTGATTTATACTTCCAGTTAATACTTGCTCCTTTGTTTTGGGTAATCAATGAATCTACAACAAGTTCTTCTCCCCCTGTAAAATCAAAGTCCAGACGATTTCTAGTATATAAACCGCTAATAGAAATACTATTTTTAGCATTGGGTTTTAGGACAAATTTGGTGCTTACATCGGTAAAAGAAAAATCATTATTACTTGTTTCACGGCTAAAGTCATCATCTGTTTCAAGTTCAAGTACGTTTCCATTAATATCTTTAGCTACGCCAAAATTTGTAAAAATTTTATCAGCATAGCTGTTATAGGTTGGTGTTTCTAAAACATCAGAATAAGATCTTCTTGCAAAAGCATATAGCGCTACTTTTTCTGACAAAGGAGCCTTTACATATCCATTCACAGATAAGCCATCAATTTCGACTCCTCCTTCTGTTTTTTTAGGAATAATCTCTCCGCTGGAGATATCAATAATACCAGAAATACGATCACCATAACTCGCACTTGTACCCGATCTAAAAACAGATGCTTTTTTTGTAGCAAAAGGATTGAACAAGGAGAACATACCATAAAAATACCCAGTATTATATAGCTTGATATCATCATACAATATCAAATTTTGGTCTGGTGACCCTCCCCTTATCTGGATACCAGTTGCAGATTCATCCAAGGTTGAAATACCAGGGATTAATTGTATACTTTGAGCTATATCTGGAGTAACCAGTCCTGGTAAAATTCCTAATTTATCAGAGTCTAATGAAATTGATCCATCTTTATTTCTATCAATTCCAGAAGTAACGTATCCTAAAACAACCACCTCATCCAGAGCTGAAGACAATGGATCTAATGCTATCTTTTGACAAGGGTCTCCAACTCTAATTACTAGCTCTTTATCATCATATCCTATAAAGCTCAGTTTTACATTTTCTGCGCTTAAACTGGCATCTTCAATACTAAAATACCCATTATCATCTGTTGTAGTATTCAAATCAGCATTAATTAACACAGTCACAAAAGGTAATACGGTTTGCGTATCGCTATCCAAAACATAACCGCATATAACTTTTCTCTGCGTAACTATGACTTGTTGGGAAGATACTTTTTCGAAAATAAGATTTGTTTGCTTAGACAAAAGAGGTAACAGATCATCAATACCTATCTCTTGTCGCGATATTGTAATAGTTTTAGAAGCAACAACTTCTTGAGCGTAAGAAAAAAGAATTTCTGTTTTTGATTCGATATCACTTAGCACTTCTTTGAGAGGGGTATTGATATGCGAAATCTCAAACTTCTCCTGTGTATAACATAATGTAGACACAAACAGTGCCACAATAAGCATTAGACGTTGGTTCATGAATGTATAAGTAAGTTGGTTTATTGCAAATATACGATAGTTTTATCCTCGGAAAGCGTATACGAAATCCCCATAGGGGTTAATGTAGATCTTAATGCTTTTTCAAGGTCGTTATGTAAGAAACTTCCTGTAAATAATCTGGATAAATCAATTATGTCTTCATTCTGAAAGATGACATTATATTGAACATGGATTTCGTCCAAAACTTCTTGTAAAGGTTTTTCTTTAAAAACACTTATACCATTCATCCAGTTGGGTTGCTCTTCTTCAGTTTTTTCATTGGTAACATCTCCACTAGTAAGACTAATTTTATCGTTTTCTTTTAAAATATGATATTCGTCTGAATTAAGCTTATCAAATCGAACCGCTCCCTCGAAGCAGTTTACTTCAAAAGCTTCGCCTCTAGTTTTGATATTGAATTTGGTGCCTAAAACAGATATTTCACCTTGCGAAGTTTTTACCACAAAATCACCTCCTTTTTCAACCTCAAAATATGCTTCTCCTGTTAAGTTTACGTCACGATTATTTGCCCAAAAGAAACGTTTGTGTTTTAATTCAGAATCTGCGTTGAGTTGTATTTTTGATCCATCTGGAAGTACAACTGCCAATTGTTCTCCATAAGAAGTATTATAACTTTTTGTTGAATTGAACAATCCAAACACTCCTAATAGCACTACAATAGAAGCTGCAATAGCTAGCCAAGTAGTATTGGTTGTTTTTCTTTTTGAACCAAAAGTGATTTGTTCTTTGGTTTTGATTAGAGCTTGTCTTTTATCTACAGGAGGAGCCTTAAAATTTTGTGCCACCCTATTGATGCGATTAAACCCTTTATATGCTTCAGAATTTTTGAACTCAGATAATTCTTCCTCGCTCAACTCTCCTGTCGCCCAACGTGCTAAAAATGTTTTATCTGATTCGTACTTTTCCATAATAGTTAGAAAGTATTTTTTACTTTCGGTAATCCAAATTAATATTATTTTTAATCCTCATCATTTTCGCCTCTATATCTATAATACAGCTAAACAATAAATTACCCTATTTTTTTAAATTTTAAAATCCTTACCTAATAGTTTTCTGAGGTTAATAAAAGCGTTACTCATACGTCTTTCTACTGCTTTTACAGTAATATTAGTTATCTCGGCTATCTCTTTATATGTTTTTTTATCGATTCTACTTAGTAAAAACACTTCACGTTCTTTGTCAGACAACTTTGAGATTGCTTGCTCTAGCTTGATTCTAAATTCTTCGGTCTCCATTATAAAATCCGGGCTTTCGTTGTTTTTATCATCTCGAGGTGCAGATTCATAACGCAACACCACTTTCTTATGCGCGAATTCATTAAGTAATGCATTATTACATATCTTAAAAATGAGAGATTTTGCCGTTTCGTAAATAATATCGGCACATTGTTTCCATATTTTCACAAAAGCATCTTGTACAATATCCTCTGCCTGCTGTATATCTCCACACTTGTAGTATAAGTAATTTCTGGCCGATTCAAAATGTGTATTGAACAGGGTGTCAAAATTCTTTTCTTCACAAACAGATTGTTTTTTGTCGGGCATGGGAAAAAGAAATTAATCAATACTCAAAGCTATTAAAAAAACGTAAAGCTAGAACGTTTCGATAGGCGTTATTTTCTTACTGTCATTGTAAATAGCTGTTTTTCATTTATCTCTGAATTTTTGTAGGGGTATTTGTAGGGGTAAGTTTTAATGGATATACATACATCTGTCTGTAATTTTGGACCCTTACCCCCAAAACTTTATCCTATATGAGCACCCAATATTTAACCTACAACTTTTCTAAAAACTATACGATCATTCTTTCCTCTAACGAAGAATGAATTACGAATCTGATTCTCATCAATTTTTGGAAGCTCTAAAAAAAATTAAAAATAAAAATAGGGTATCCTAAAACTTGACTGTATTAGATACGAAACAATCATTAAACAATTAATTTTTATAAACCCCTTATTTATGAAAAAACTACTACTATTGTTATTAGCATCATTCTGTTTTGCTTATAACGCACAAGCACAATGTGGGCCTGGACAGGATACCACTCCCCCAGTCATTGAAACTGCAGGAGATGGAACCCTTGCTAGCCCTTTTCGAAATTTATTACAAACCACAGTAGGTGGTGTTCCTAGCGGTACATACTACTTTAATTTTAACGGTAGCACATTTCAAGGAGCATTAGACAACGACACCGACGGCGGTGGCTGGTTAATGATCCTTAATTATGTTCACTTAGCAGGTGATAATTCTGATTTAACTATTCGAAATACAGACCTGCCATTATTAGGCTCTTCTACCCTAGGCGATAACGAGGCAGGAACAGCCAATTGGGGACATATGGGTAATGCCCTGGCCGCAGCAATCGATTTTGAAGAAATACGATTTTATGGAGTAACCACGGGACATAATCGTGTAATCAACTTTAAGACAAGCTTTCAAGGAGTATTAAATTGTGTAAAAACAGGAACAGGTTCTTTTGATCGAATTAATGAAGTATCAAATCATACTGTATTATCAAACCATTCTGCTAATATTCCGGCTCAAGCTTATCATGAATGGGCAGATCAAGGGGATCTCGCACTAACCAATTTCCCGTTTTGGACTGCTGGGGCTTATCATTGGGGAATTCGTGGAGGAGGTTCTCGTTGGGAAGTAGATGATTTTTCTAATAATACACAAAGTACTATACACCGTGTATGGGTGCGTGGTGATCTTTCGCCAGCAGCTACAACAACAATTACAGCAAATTTAGATCAAACAGGTAATGTTACTGTTGCTCCACAAGACTTTGGACTTAACATTACCGATAATTGTGTAAATGTAACCCTGAGTTTAAATCAAACTGACTTTGATTGTACCGATATTGGAAGTAATATTATTCAATTAACAGCTACCGATGATCAAAATAATAGTACTATTATCGATGTAACGGTTATTATAACCGAATCTTCTCCTGTTATTACTAATGATACATTTGTAAACATTGATCTGGATGCCACAAGTAATGCTTCAATCACGTTAGCAGATCTTAACGCAAGTGCAACCGATGATTGCGGGTTACAAAGTTTAACGCTAAACCGAACAGATTTTGACTGTAGCAATGTTGGGAGACCTATTTCACTAATACTTACAGCAACCGATGTTAATGGCAATGTAAGTATTAGTAATCCAGTTGTGTTCATTAACGATAACATTGACCCTGTTGTACAATGTGTTGCTCCTTTTACTTTGGAATTAGACGCTACGGGTAACGCCACCATCACCGAAAATGACATTGTTTTGAGTGCTACAGATAATTGTACTACTAATATCAGTCTGGACAAAAGTACATTTACCTGTGCAGATATAGGAGATAATACAGTAACAGTAACTGTTTCTGATAATGGTGGAAATAGGGTAACATGTACAACAACGGTTACTATTACCATACCTTCGTGTCCATCTGATTTTACCTTAGAAAGTGATGCTGACACATGTGGAGCTACATACAATTATCCATGTGCTAGCAATATCACCGCAGGTCCCGCAAGTGGAACGCAATTAGCTGTTGGAAGTACAACAACGTTTACTTATGATACTCTTGATAATACCGGAGCTACCATATCATGTAGTTATGATGTAACTGTTGTTGATACTAGAGCACCATTATTTAATACACAAGAACATACCGTTACTTTAAATGCTAATGAAACTGCCACAGTATTAGCTTCAGACATTATAGGAGCAGATCCTATTGCTCGTGATTATACACTAGATACTTCTGGCACATTTGATCGTGTGGATATTAGTGCCACAGGAACCCAAGTAACGCTTGATGATGATGAACTAACAGCGGCATTGCCAATAGGTTTTGAATTTGGTTTCTACGGAAATATCTATACAGAATTCTATATTTCGTCTAACGGATTTATTACCTTTTCTGATGAAGGAGAAGATGGGTGTTGCAATGGACAATCCATACCAGACACTAATGAACCCAATAACCTGATCGCGTTCGACTGGAATGATATAAATCCTGAAGATGGAGGAACAATGAGATATACCACCATTGGTACTGCACCAAACAGAATCTTAATCATGGATTGGGATAGTGTTACTCATATCGATGATTCTGATGATATTACCACAACTCAAGTAAAATTATTTGAAGGATCTAATCGAATTGAGATACATACCACAAATATTCCATTAACCGGAGATGATAAAACACAAGGGTTAGAAAATATAGATGGTACAGCAGCTATTATCGTTCCTGGTCGTAATGCAGGTAATTGGGGAGCTACAAATGATTATGTTGCTTTTGTTCCTACAAACGATATATTTGATAATTGTGGTATTGATACAGTAGTAATTTCTCCAAACACTTTAGATTGTAGTAACAAAGGAGATAATATAGTGACTCTTACCATAACCGATGTAAATGGTAATAGCGCTAGTAAAACAACCAATGTAAGAGTTGAAACAACAGATACTACCGCTCCCCTAATAACATTGACAGGTGCAGATCCTCAAACTATAGAACAAGGTACTGGTTATATAGAACTAGGCGCTACTACAGATGACGGGTCTTCTGTAGTAATTGATATTTCAGATTTTGTAGATGCTGTAGGAACCTATACCGTACGATATAACGCTGCTGATGATTCTTGTAATGATGCTATAGAAATTACCAGAACCATAAATATAATAGATACAACAGCTCCAATAATTACTTTGACAGGTGATAACCCGCAAGTAATTGAATTAGGTGAAGGTTATACAGAATTAGGTGCGACGACCGATGATGGAACAGCAATTTCTATTAACGCTAGTACTTTTGTCGATGCCGTAGGTAGTTATACAATTACTTACGATGCCACCGATGCTTCGAGTAATGTAGCTTCGCAAGTTACCAGATCGGTTACAGTAATAGATACCACAGCCCCAATAATTACTTTGACAGGTGATAACCCACAGGTAATAGAATTAGGTGAAGGTTATACAGAATTAGGAGCCACTACAGATGATGGAACAGCAATTTCTATAGATACCAGTTCTTTTATCGATGCCATAGGAAATTATACGATTACTTATGATGCAACAGATGCTTCGGGTAATATAGCTGCTCAAGTTATCAGATCAGTAACGGTAGTAGATACCACAGCTCCTATAATTACTTTAATAGGAGATAATCCTCAAATAGTTGAACAAGCAGAAGGTTATGTTGAGCTAGGAGCCACCACAGATGATGGATCCATGGTTGTAATCGATACATCAGGTTTTATTAATGAAGAAGGAACCTACATGATTACCTATAATGCCACAGACGCAAATGGTAACAACGCTTTGCAAGTGACAAGAACAGTAATAGTAAATACGTGTTTTATTGATAGTTTACCAGAGAATAATTTTAGCATCCTTGCTTCTAGTGAAACCTGCGTAGGGAAAAATAATGGAATCATCACGATCAATACCGTAATGGAACAAGACTATATTGCAACTATTAACAATGAAACGCACTCCTTCAGCTCAACTCTTGTTGTAACAGATTTAACACCAGGAACCTATCCTGTATGTATTACAATTGAAGGAAATAATAACTGTGAGCAATGTTTTGAATTAATCATTGAAGAAGGTATTGCAATGACTGGTAAAACATCTGTTAATGATACAACTCTCGATAAACAAATGCTGGTAGAGATCGAAACAGGTACAGCTCCATTTAGTGTAATGATCAATAATCAATTAATTGGTCAATATGATTCCAAAAGTTTTATGGTAGCTGTTAAAAATGGAGATAATGTTGAAATCGCTTCTAGCCTTGCTTGCGAAGGAAAACTAGCAACCAAAATAGAAGGTTCGTTTGAAAACATCAATATATATCCTAATCCAACAAAAACGAATACAACTTTAACACTTCCTGAAATTGGAAAGGAAACAATTACTGTAGATATTCATAATACCTTAGGGATGATCGTTTCCTCAAGACAATATAACATCTATAATCGCCAGGTAACTTTACCTATGGAAAGCTTATCGCCAGGAGTATACTTTATTAGAGTTAATCTGGGAACCATAAAAACATTCAAAATAATAAAGAAGTAAATTACTGAGTACCTCCTGCCCGCTTATAAATAGGCAGGAGGTTTATTTACTAATAAAAAAATAAACAAATGAAACATATATATAGCATACTATTTAGCGTATTATTTCTTTTTTCCTGTACTACAGAAGATGAAAGCATAGAAATAAATGATCCATTTTTTGTAGATCCAAATCCATCATTACCTAGTTTAATCTACCCAACTAATAATTTGATATGTACTAATTTCAATCTTGAATTTGATTGGAATGTTTCTAGCGCTTTTAATGGAAATTCTCTTACTTACACTATCGATATTGCTACAGACAACACCTTTGCAGAAATACTATTTACAGCGAGTACATCACAAACTAACAGAGCGTTCAACCTTGAAAAAGGAACAACCTATTTTTGGAGAGTAAAAGCCAAGGATGAAAAAGGGTATGAAAGCAGGTACACAAGTACACGAACATTTTTCACAGAGCCCGAAGCCGGAATAAACAATATCCCTCATGCTCCAGTTGCCATATCCCCTACTTTGGGAGCAACCGTGTCAGGATCAGAAATAACATTAGATTGGAACGCAACAGACAGTGATGGGGATACACTATTGTTCGATCTATACTTTGGCGAGAGCAACCCTCCTCAGTTAGTTGCAGAAAATATTGAAGTTTCAACATTTGATGTAACTACTGAAGCAAATACAAGATATTACTGGAGGGTTGTTGCCAAAGATAACAATCAAGGAGTAGCCATTAGCCGAGTTTGGAATTTTAGAACACAATAAGGGGGAAAACTTTTGATCTAAATTTTAATCACGGCAGCATAGAACCACTCATTTTTGAGTGGTTTTTTTATTTTTTATGTCTTTACATGTATAAAAAAAGATACCAACATAAAATTTTATCGACCAACGGTATCAAGTAACGCTTCCCCGCACATAAATTGTGTTCCCGAGCACTACTTTTATCGATCAGCGGTATTAGGTAATCATTCCCCGCACACAGGTGAGGCTCCCGCGCACTACTTTTATCGACCAGCGGTATTAGGTAATCATTCCCCGCACATGGGAAAGGTTTCCGTGACGCGGGGGCCACTAATACCAGGACATACTGAACAATAAACTTTTGTAGGGGTATTTGTAGGGGTACATTTTTTGCCAAAACACAGGCCTAAACATATTTTTGTCTCACCAAATCTAAAACCTTCTAACTATGAACTCTTTTAACTGTAGACATACTGCATCTCTCTCACAATTCATGACACCTCTTATCTAATTTGTAACAGATTTCAAAAAAAATGAAAATAAAAATAGGGTATTCTAAAACTTAACTGTAATACCTATAAGCAGCACTCTAAAAATTGCTGAAAAATTTAATAGATAATACTAACTAAGCCCCTAGTACTATGAAAAAAAATTACAATCTCAATGAAAAGCCTACAACCTGGTCTAACCTCATAATGATCAGTTCAAAATTCATATCAAACTATTTATGGTCATTCAATAAGAGTATCAACATATTTCATACTCTTTAACAATCCACGATATAAACATTAAAAAGGGTACTGTGCTGCGCACATTGCCACTGTATGCGTTATAAAACAATTTCAATTATTAATAAACCCCTTATTATGAAACTTCTTTTACCCAAAACTAATTCAGGAATTACAAGAAGCACGCAAAAGCTTCTTTTTATGACCTTGTGTTTTTTGGTTACTACTATTTCTTACGCTCAATTTGATTTTGCTACAGAAACAGAACCAAATAACCTTACTAATGATAGCGGTGTACAAACATTTACTGTAGCAACGACCAATACGACTACTATTTTTAGCGGTGGTACTGCCGTTGGTTCTGACGAGGATTATTGGAAAATCGGTAGATCTCCCTTCGTACTAGGTAGTGTTGGAATGGCTATTCAATCCAATATTGGATCGTCGCAGCCACAGATTTGGCTAGAAAAAAGAACCGGAAGCTATGATGGCCCATTAGTGTCTAATACGCTAATACATCCTGGTACTGACCAATCGAACAGACCCATGACATTGAGCTATACAGCTGCAAACGAATACTATTTGGTACGAGCAGGAGGAAATCTTTCTGGTGGTTATAATTATAGGGCTCATTTTCCTAGGTGCGATATTCCCGGTTTAACAACAGTATTGTCTACGGACCCTACTGAAAATGATTTTACTATAACCGGTGTTGCGGGAAGTACTAATATATCATTAATAAAAATAAATACTGTAAATAGTTTTACGGACCCTACAGCTGGAACAAATTATCCTACTGCAGATGGTACTGCTTATTCAGGCTCAGGAGAACAAACGGTATATGTAGGGAATTCAACTACACCTAATGTTACCGTTACTGGACTTACCGCCAACACAACATATTATGTAAAAGTATTTAACTATAGTGATTGCGGAGGAAATTTAAAACTAAATGCAGGTAATGTATTTACAGTAACGACATGTGGAAGCGCACCAGCTACCGCAACAGCATTAAACTTAGCAGCGAATAATGAAAGTTCTAGTTTTGTGAGTTCTATTACCGGAACAACAGGAGCATCTATACGATATGTGGTAAAAGTAAATACAAACAATAGTTTTACTGCGCCAACAAACGGTACAACATTACCAACTGCAAATGCAGTCTATGGTGGCGGAGAGCAAGTAGTGTATGCAGGAGATTCAGCAACTCCAAATGAATTAATAACAGGGTTAACTACCGGTACTGAATACTTCTTTAATGTATATACTGCTGAATTATGCGGTGGAAATTACTATTTCGAATCAACAGGAGTTGGCTCATCAATAACTCCAGTTTGTTCTCCACCAAATAGTAATGCAGGGATTTATTTATTTGCAGAGCCAACTAGCACACATAACTCTATTCGTGTAGTAAATTTTACAGGAGGTAATAATGCCGATGGTAAAATTATCTATATGAGTGATGAAAATAATTTTACATTACCCACAACTTTAACTGCAGCTTCTTTACCTACTGCCTCTACTGATTATACTGGAAAAACGGGACAGGTAGCAGCATATATAGGTGCAGCAAGCGGTTTTGGATTAATGACCACGGGATTATCTCCTAATATTACTTATTATTATGCAGCGGTCAATTATAAAATATGTAATGGAGTATATTATTTCTATCCAACGGGTATTTACAGTCAGCAAACTACTTGTGGTGTTACTTCAGCATTAGCTTCGAGTGCAGTTATTAATAATGTGGATGCTACCACTATGGATTTGGAATCGTTTACAGCTCCAACAGCATCTGTTAATGCGCCTGACGGATATGTAATTAAAATGAACACAGCCAATAGCTTTTCACCTTTAGCTATTGGTGCAACTATTCCAACCGGAAATACCGTATATGCAGGAGGA
Organism: uncultured Aquimarina sp.; assembly: GCA_947500545.1. Lineage (GTDB taxonomy): Bacteria > Bacteroidota > Bacteroidia > Flavobacteriales > Flavobacteriaceae > Aquimarina. The sequence goes on from CANMSO010000005.1 coordinate 373,581, forward strand.
GAACAAGTAATATATTCAGGAACTTCGGTTACTCCGAACCTTAATATTACTGGACTTTCTGAAGGAACTCAATACTTCTTTACTATCTACGGGTATAAAGATTGTAACGGAACACTAGTATATCAGCAAACAGGATATACCTTTTCACAGTCTGCTTTAGGGTTGAATTTTACACCACCAACATTTGCTTATGATGCAGCAGCAACTACTTTAAGTGCTACAACAACCAGTACAGGAGCCATTTCTTATAGTTTAATAAATGATACTACGGGTGCATCTTTGGTTGGAAGTGATTTTACTCCAGGAGCAGTAGGTAGTACAACTTTAAGAGTTTCGGTAGTAGCAGATGGTATTTACCAAGCTATTTCAAAGGACTATAGTTTAACGATCATAAAAGCTACCCCGGTAATTACTTGGAATGCACCAGCAACAATTGGCGAAGGTATACCTATTGATGCTTCTTATTTAAATGCGACAGCCAATGTACCAGGTACTTTTGAATACTATACCTTTTATAATTCTTTTACGAATACTTATTCAGGAAGAATCACAGAAGGAGTTACCACATTACTATATAATAGTGGTTTCCCTACAACTATTTATACCAGATTTATCCCAGAAGATACCAATTATAATGTAATTGCCGGAAGCACTTCTGTTACAGTAACACGATCAGGAGCATCTAATGTTTTAGAAATTACTCCAAATGCAATTATAAAAGCTTTAGGAAGTGCAGATCCAACTTTAACATCATCTATCACGACAGGGCAATTAAACTCTGGTGATATTATTTGGGTTCCATTAAAAAGAGAGCCTGGAGAAACCGAAGGAACTTATGTAATTTCTATAGACCAAACAGCACAAGCGCCTGCTAGTTTTGATCCAAGTGGCCTTTGCCCTTCGGGGGTCTGTATAGGTACCGATCCTTTCGGATATGGTTATATCGATGTAGAAGACTCTTTCGGTAGAGTAACAAACGCTGATTATACTATTCAGTTACAAACAGGGACTTTTACCATTACGACTAAAGAACAAGTGACAATTACATTAGATCGCTTCGATTTATATGCAACTTTTTACAATGCAAATCCAAGACAAGCTGTAGATATTTCTAGTGTTGTGCTAACTTCTGATGGTACTCCTGTGTCACCAACCATAAATTTGTCATATGCAGGAACTGATAATTTTAGGAATTCATATGGTCCTTCTGCTACACCACCAACAAATGCGGGAAATTATACCGTAACAGCTTCTGTAGATTCAGCCGATCCTAATTATTTTGGATCTGTAACTGGAAACTTTACTATTAATCAAAGATACATCGCTATTACTCCAGATACCCCGCAAACAAAAATATATGATGGTAGCCCTAAAACTTTTGAAGCTACCGCAACAGGATTATCCGGAGAAAATATTCCATTAAGAATACTATACACAATAGGTATATATGCCAGTGAAGCAGCACCTACAGAGATAGGAAGTTATCCGGTATCAGTTTACGCATCCGGAACAGGAAATCATAATGTTAACTATTCGGGAGGAACTTTAGTTATTACCGATAATACAGAGGTAACTATAACTCTTGCAAATCTTACGCAACAATTTGATAATACTCAAAAACCCGTGACAGTAAGTAGTATTGAAACGAGTCCAGGAGTAGCTGCAACACCAACGCCTACCATAAACATAACTTATGAAGGAATTAATGGAACTAATTATAATAAGACTACTACACCGCCAAGGAATACAGGAGAGTACAAAGTATTTGCATATGTAGATACAGCTGATGCCAATTTCTATGGAAGTGCAAGTGCAACATTAACAATCTTTGATAAAGAGTACGTAACCTTTAATTTTGGTTCTGGAAATTTAACCTATGATGGGACTCCACAAGGAGTTAATATTACAAGTATTACAGACAGCAATGATGTTATTATAACTCCTACTCCAGTCTATACCATCTCGTATGCTGGAGAAGATTACGACGGAAATACTTATGGACCAACTACCGTACCACCTACAAATGCTGGAGATTATACCATAACGGTAGCCATAGATGCAGCAGATCCTGCATATCAAGGAAATGATACTTATGACTTCACTATAAATACAAGAACTATTGAAGTTACTGCCGATGCTAAAAGTAAAGTATACGGAGAAGCAGATCCGGCATTTACGTACCAAATTACTAATGGAAGTTTATTAGGTGGTGATATCCTTACAGGTTCATTAGGCAGAATTAATGGAGAAAGTATAGGAACGCGTGCCATTACCCGTGGAACCCTTACATCAGGTGGAAACTATGCCATAACTGTTATTTCTAATGATCTTACGATTACCCCAAGAGCCATAGAAATTACTGCCGATGCGGCAAGCAAAACTTTTGGTGATGCAGATCCAACTTTTACCTATCAAATTACTTCGGGCGCATTACAGTTTAGTGATGCATTTACAGGAAGCTTAACTCGTAACCCTGGCGAGGATGTAGGAACCTATGCTATTGCACGAGGGACTTTAGATATAAATTCAAATTATGCGATTTCGTTTGTCGCTAATAATCTTGAAATTGTTAAAGTAACTGCTGTAGTAACTATTAACGATCTACTACAAACGTATGATGGTGCAACAAAGCCAGTTTCAATAGTAACAACACCTAACGGATTAACCGCTGATATTACGTATGACGCAGGAACAATAGTGCCAACAAACGCAGGTACTTATGCGGTAGTGGCGACTATTAACGATACAAACTACCAAGGAACTTCTAGCGAAACCTTAACGATCAACAAAGCAAACCAAAGCATTACTTTTGGAGCTTTAACAGGGGTAACCTTTGGAGATGCAAGTTTTGATCTTACAGCGACTTCAGATTCAGGTTTAGCGATCACGTACACAAGTTCTAATACTTCGGTAGCAACCATTTTAGGAAATACAGTAACCATAGTTGGAACTGGTTCAACAACGATTACAGCAAGTCAAGCAGGAGATTCTAATTATAATACGGCCAGCGATGCTAGTCAAGTATTGAATATAAACCACCCCGATTATGAGCGTTATTTTGTAAAAGTTAACTCCATTTATGGGATAACCAATGCAGGAGAAACCGCTTTGGTAAAAACATTAAGTGCCAACGAAGGACAAAATATAGAAGACTTAAAGAAAGTAGGGAACCAAATATGGGGAACCACTACAAGTGGAGGAACAGATGACCAAGGAACCTTATTCCGAATGAATTCTAATGGTACTGGTTTTGAAAAAATCCATGATTTTACAGTTGCCCAAGGAAGCCCAAGAAATGATATGGCAGTCGTTGCCGATACAAATGTATATGGTGTAGCTGGAAACTATGGAATCTTTAAAGTTTCAGCAACCAACCCATCGACTGGCGTAATTTTTTATAATGGTTACAGCGGTAGTAATAAATTCGTTACAGGATTAACCTATCTCCAAAATAAGTTATGGGTATCTGATAACGGTACAACCATTGTAGGAGTGAATACAGATTTTTCAGGACATGAAATTGCCGGTCAAAATAGTTTGTCTACTGGATTAAAACCAACTACTGATTTTGTAGTAGAAGGGTATAGAATGGTAGAAAATTTTGAAGTGTCAAATTTTGCTTATTTTCCACAATATGCTAATACTTATTTACCGTCAGAAGATTGGTCATGGCAAAGTGCCAATGAGGATGTTGCTTCAATCTTGCCTGTTCCTCTAGAAGATATACATCAAACCAAAATCATTTTTGCAGATGGACAATTTTTTACCTCTTACAAAAATGCTGGTCAGTTTAGCCTTCAAATCATGGAAGAGGATACTTACAATTCAATATTAGGTTTTGGATCTGTAAGTAGAACAGCGATTCCGGCTCTTAATGGAGCGATAGGAGCTACACCTTTGGCTTCGCTAACGAAACCCTATTTGAATTTATATGATGTAAAAGATAATGTGTTATGGGGTGTTAAAGGAGATGCCGCAACAGGTTTGTATGAAGCATTTTCTTATAATTTAACTACAGATACATATCAAGCGCATGATTTTGGTAACGGGAATTTGAATACAGGAGTTCCTAATGTAGGTTTCTTCAATTTCAGAAAAACCGCCACGATAGTCACTCAGGATCAAACGAAAGCATTTGGAGATCCAATCCCATCATTACCATATGAAATTTGGGGCTTAGATGCCGGAGACGATGCATCTAATTTGGGAGGTGTTACCACTTCTATTGAAGTGATTTATGGAGCTAATCTTCAACCAAATACAGCATTGACAAATACTTCTCATCCAGGAGTGTATCCTATTAGAGCAGTTGCTGGTACAACCAATGGAAAATATGATATAAAATCCTTGTTTGGAAGTTTAACCATTACTCATGCTATTCAACAGTCGGATATAACATTTAGCCCAGCAATGGCATCCTATACCTATGATGGTACTGCTAAAGCTTTTACGGCAACTGGTAAAGCAGATACACCGGCAGGTGTTTCAAGTATAACATTTGATGAATCAGGAAGTTCTTTGGCAGCTACTGATTTTGATTATACATATGTGGCTTCAACAGACAATGGAGCAACCTATACCGTAGATTTAGGTACTACCGCACCAACAAATGCAGGGAAATATCAAGTTACGGCAACCGTAAAATCTGATAATACAGTATATAGTGGTAGTACTACTTTTGATTTTGAAATTACTACAAGAGCTATCGAAATTACAGCTGATTCCAAAAGCAAAACTTATGGTGATGCAGACCCCGCTCTTACCTACCAAATTACTTCGGGAACATTGGCAGGAAGTGATACCATTATTGGAATTTTAGAAAGAGTGACGGGAGACAACGTAGGAAACTATGCGATTACACAAGGTACGCTAGGAATAAATTCAAATTATGCGATATCGTTTGTATCAAATGATCTTACTATTAGCCAAAGAGCGATTACAGTAACTGCAGATGCTCAAACCAAAATATACGGTGACGCAGACCCTGCATTAACGTACCAGATCACTAATGGATCACTAGCCTTTAGTGATGCCTTTACAGGTACATTAGACAGAGTTGCCGGACAAGCACAAGGGAATTATGCCATTAACCAGGGAACACTATCTCTAGGAGGAAATTATGATCTAACTTTTGTATCTGGTAATTTATTTATTAATTATCGATTCATTCGAGTAATCCCTGCCGCTCCTATTTCAAAAACTTATGGAGATGTAGACCCAGATTTAACCTGGCCATATATTATAACCGAAGGATCTTTAGCATTTGATGATACCATAGAAACCTACGGGACATTTAGATCTCCAGGTGAAAATATAGGAAGATATCAGATAAGAGGCTTATCTGCCCTATTTACATCCAACAACGGTGGGGAGTCTTCTTACTCGATAACATTTACTAATGGAGGATCCGTAAGCCTAGACATTACCGCTCGTGCAATTGAAGTAACTGCAAATGCGCAATCAAAAGCGTATGGAGATGCAGATCCAACCTTAAGTTATCAAATTACTAATGGTGCTTTACAATTTAGTGATGCCTTTGCAGGTTCTTTATCTAGAGTCACAGGTGAAGATTTAGGTACTTATGCCATTAATCAAGGTACTTTATCTGCCGGGAGCAATTATACCATGACTTATGTAAGTAATGATCTTACGATTGGTCAAAGAGCTATTGAGATTACCGCAGATGCCTTAAACAAAATGTATGGAGATACTGACCCTGCATTAACGTATCAAATCACAAGTGGTTCATTAGCTTTTAGCGATGCTTTTACAGGTAATTTAACCCGTGTTACTGGGGAAGGCTTAGGAATCTATGCCATTAATCAAGGAAGCATTGCATTGAATGCTAACTATAACCTAACTTATATAAGTAATGATCTTACTATTGGTCAAAGAGCTATCGAGATTACTGCAGACGCGCAATCAAAAACGTATGGCGATGTAGATCCAGCGCTTACCTATCAAATTACTTCAGGAAGTTTAGTTGGAGGAGATGTATTCATGGGTAATCTAACTCGTATAGCGGGTGAAAATGCAGGAGTCTATGCAATACAACAAGGAAGCATGGCTTTAAATGCAAACTATGCTATAAATTTTATTAGTAACGACCTTACTATTAACCCTAGAACTGTTGAAATTACAGCAGATACACAAAGTAAAGTATATGGTGATGTAGATCCTACTTTAACTTATCGACTTACCGCCGGAACATTACTATTTGGTGATGCTCTATCTGGAAGTTTATTAAGAGTTTCAGGAGAAGATGCTGGTAACTACACTATCCAACAAGGAAGTGTAACTGCAGGTAGCAACTATGATCTAACTTTTGTATCAAATGATCTAACTATTGGTCAAAGAGCCATTACGATCACTGCAGATGCTGCAAGTAAGACTTTTGGTGATGTAGATCCAGCGCTTACGTATCAAATTACTACTGGAGCTTTACAATTTGCTGATATGTTCTCAGGAAATCTGTCCAGAATTGCGGGTGAAGATGTAGGCAACTATGCTATTAATCAAGGAACTTTAACTGTAGGTAACAACTATGCGTTAAGCTATGTGGGTAATACCTTCACAATTGGTCAAGCTGCACAGAATATTACATTTAATGCACTAAGTGATGTTCAATTTGGTGATGCTGATTTCAACTTGAATGCTTCGGCTTCTTCAGGATTGGCAGTAATGTATACTAGTGCTAACCCAGCTGTAGCGACAGTTTCAGGTAATACGGTAACGATTGTAGGAGTAGGTACAACTACTATTACAGCTTCTCAAGCAGGAAATGGAAATTATTCCGCTGCTTCCGATGTACAACAATCCTTAACCGTAAACAAAGGAGATCAAGCTATTACTTTTAATACATTAGCAAATGTAACTATAGATAATCCTGATTTCAGCTTAAATGCAACTACCTCTTCAGGATTGGTAGTTATGTATACGAGTTCGAATCCAGCTGTAGCAACTGTTTCAGGAAATACGGTAATGATAGTAGGTATCGGAACAACAACGATCACGGCTTCACAAGCGGGTGATACAAATTGGAATGCGGCAACTGATGTAGTACAAACACTTACTGTACTTCAAGCAGATACAACCGCACCAGTGATTACTTTAAATGGAGCTAATCCTCAAACTATAGTAGAAGGAAATGGTTATACCGAACTTAGTGCTACAACTGATGACGGATCAATCGTCACTATTGATACTACTAATTTTGTAGATGCTATTGGTACCTATACGATTCGATATAATGCTACTGATGCCGCCGGAAATGTTGCTCTAGAAGTAACTAGAACAGTAAATGTTATAAGCTCGGATACAACCGCACCAATAATTACCTTAAACGGAGCTAATCCTCAAACTATAGTAGTGGGTGACGGTTATACCGAACTAGGTGCAACAACTGATGACGGATCAATCGTAACTATTGATTCAACTAGCTTTATAGATGCTATTGGTACCTATACGATTCGATATAATGCTACTGATGCTGCTGGAAATGTTGCTCTAGAAGTAACTAGAACAGTGAATGTGGTTGAAGCATGTCCTATTACTAATCTGCCAGCCGATAACTTCCTTATTCAAGCATATAGCGAAACGTGTACTGATAAAAACAACGGAACTATTTTTGTAAATGCTACTGAAGAGCTTAATTATATCGCAACCGTAAACAATCAGACTTATAATTTTACTTCTAGTCTTTTTGTAGCTGATTTAGCACCGGGGACATATCCTGTAAGTATTGCAATAGAAGGTTTTACAAACTGTGAGCAGTCATTTGAACTAGTGATCGAAGAAGCACCGGTATTAGATGGTAAAACAAGTTTAGAAACCAGCAACGGAACTAACAAAGTACTTGTAGAGGTTGACTCTGGGACAGCTCCTTATACGGTAATGATCAACGATGAAGTAGTCGGTGAATATAACACCAATAGCTTCTTTGTAAAAGTACAGCACGGTGATACCCTTGATGTATTCTCTAGCGTTGCTTGTGAGGGTAAAATTAGTACTAAGGTATCATTGTTTGATGATATTACGGCATACCCTAACCCTACAAAAGCAAATGTAGAACTTACAATACCTAATGTAGGACAGAGCTCTATTGCTATAGAAATATACAATGCCATCGGAGCAACAGTAGCTTCCAACGTATATAGTATTGTAAATGGTAGCGTAAGATTACCAATGGAAAACTTACCTTCTGGCGTATACTTTGTAAATATCCACGGTGAGAACTCAAAAACAATTAAAATCGTAAAAGAGTAAATAATTTTTCTCGCCCCTTCTAAAAAAGGAAGGGGTGAGGAATATCTATAAAGATCATAAAATCTATAAAAAATAAACAGATGAAGAATATATATATAATAATACTCAGTTCAATACTCTTGTTTTCATGTAGCGGAGATGACTTTAGTATACAACCTGATACTCCATTCGCTGTAAACGAAAAACCATCAATACCATCTTTGGTGTATCCTACAAATAATTTGCTGTGTACTAATTTTGAGCTGGAATTTGATTGGAATGCAGCAATAGACATTAATGGAGACTTAATTACATATATTATAGAAATTGCTACAGATAATCAGTTTTCTAGCATTTTGTTTACGGCAGTAACTTCTGAAACCTTGCGAGCATTTAATCTGGAAAAAGGAACCACATATTATTGGAGAGTTAAAGCCAGAGATAATCAAAATAATGAAAGCGCATATTCAAGTGTTCAGACCTTTTTTACAGAACCTGATGCAGGTGTAAATACAATTCCTTTTGCACCAACAGTAGTGTCGCCCAATTTAGAAGAAACTATATCAGGAAGCACGGCTAGTTTAGATTGGAATGCAATCGATAACGATGGTGATCCATTACTATATGACCTTTACTTTGGGAATACTAACCCTCCCACCCTACTCGCAGAAAACCTAGTCGCCTCAACTTTTGATGTGGCCATATCTGCAAATACAGAATACTTTTGGAGGGTAGTTGTAAAAGATAATCAACAAGGAGTTACCATTGGCCGAGTTTGGAACTTTAGAACACAATAAGGGGGAAAACTTATCTTCTAAACTACAATCACGGCGTTATTTAAAAAGCCACTCAATTTCTCGAGTGGCTTTTTTTATGAATCCTATATGAATGTTTAAGTCATTCTATAAATAAATGCTAAAAGGGTTTTTAAGCAAACTAATCTCGCTAAAAATTCGTAACTTATTAAGGTATAGATTTTAAACCTCATCCATAATGAAAACCTTAGTACTGATTCTTTTCGTGATTTGTCCTTTTGTTTTAAATACACAAGAGAACAAAACTACCCCTACTGAGCCATATAACCTTGAAGGTGTTTGGGAACTAAAACATCAATTTCTGTATGAAGATAATCACATATCCGATACTATTTACAATCAAAACGGATATAGGCAGGTAAAAATGTATAGTAAAGGAAAAGTCATGTGGACTAGATATGATCCCAAAGATAATAATGAATGGTTTGGTTATGGTACCTACACTATAAAAGATGGTATTCTTGAAGAACGCTTAGAATATGCCTCTGGCCCAATGATGAAAATAGTAGACACTATCCAAGTATTTAGATTTGAACTTGTTATGAGTAAAGACTCCTACCAACAAATCGATATTGACGAAGAAGGTCATTATTCTCTGGCAGAAAATTATGATAAAGTGAAATAAGTATCTTACCAAATATCAATAACTATAAAAGCCTCTAAACAGAGGCTTTTATAGTTATTGATATTTCTAAAACCCTACGGTTTGGATTCTTCTTCTCCAATCTCCTCTGCACCGGTAACAAAATACTTCCTTGTAGTATTGTAAGAAATTGGGCCTTCATTCCGAAACATATCAGAGAGTCCTATAAACTCCTCTGGAGTTGGAAATAATTGGGTTACTTTTCCTTCTCCTTCGAGTCTATAATAGAAGAAAAATCGTTTTTGTTCCACACTATACCCCAACCAATAGTTATCTACTTTTTTAAATGCCATAATTGTATTTTTTAAATTGGTTTATTTTACTTTCTTATGTAAACAAAGAACCCCATATCCAAAATTATGGATACGGGGTTTATGACTTTATTGATTATGTATTTAATATACGAAAAAAAATGCTAATTAATTGATTATCTATAGTTTTTTTGATCTAGTGATGATTGGATTTTATTCTTAATTCCCTAGCAATCTCAAACTCCTTTGCAAGTTCATGTTCTCCACTTGTCTTGAGTTTATTTACTATTTTTTTATAATAAAGATAATCATCATGATTTTCAGCATCAGCCAAGAAAGTGATCAAGACTTTAAGATCTTCTTCTTTTAGCTGTTTGATCAATGAAATAAAATGGTCGTATTTTTCATTTGCATATTGTATAGTTATATGTTGGATATACCATATAGCATCTGCTTCTAATTGTTTGAACTCAATACACAGACGTATAAGTTTATTACCAACCAATTCAGGAAAGCTTTCCCATAATTCGGTAAGCTTAAATATATATTTATGACTTTCAGAGTAAAGATTATCCGGCGGTGAGTCAAATATCTCCCTAAACATTACCGCCTTGTCAGGGAATTTTTCAATATAATTCTTCCGAACTTCCAGAGATTTGAAGTAATGTTCTAATTCAGTTAAAGCTATTGTAAGTTTAAGACTATAAATTTTCACTTGGTCTTCTGAATGTTGACCATTTATAGAAAAACTATATAAAAGAATAAAAAGTAGAATAATCTGCTTCATATTTCATCGATTTATTGAATTTTAGATTTTTGATTAATCTCTATCAAATTTTCTTTTTGTCTTTGATCAATATATAAATACAATCTCTTCTTACAAGAATTTTTTCATAAAATCACCCTTATAAGCCCTACCCAAAGGAACTGTCTTCTGATTTGTTAAATAAATCTGATTACCAGACACCCTCTCAATTTTTGAAGTATTAATAATATATGATTTGTGTACTCTCATAAATTTCTTTGAAGGCAAAAGCTCTTCCCAGTAACGAAGTGTTTCAGAGGATACGTGTTTTTTATTTTGTAGGTGAAGTTCTGTATAATCAGCATCAGATACAATGTAGACAATAGTATCGATAAGAATACGCACATGGTCATAGCCTACCTTAATGTACACTTCATTCATTTCTTTGGTTTCTACACTAGGGATTAAATTTTGCTGTTTGGTCTCGACCTTCGAAATAGCTTTAATAAACCGCTGAAATGAAAATGGTTTCAACAAATAATCCACCACATCAAATTCATAGCTCTCCAAAGCATAATCCGGGAAAGCCGTTGTGAGAATAACCTGGGGTGGATTGGATAGCGTTTTTAAAAAGTCGATGCCCGATATCTTGGGTAAATGAATGTCTAAAAAAATGACATCTACTTTAGTCGATTTCATCATTTCCATAGCTTCCAGGGCATCAGTAAAAGCTCCTATTAGTGCTAGTGAACCGATATCTTCTATGTATTTTTTCAAAATACGCTGTGCTGGTAGTTGGTCTTCTATAATAATACACTTCATTGTTCCCTAGACTTTTTTAGATCAATGGTTAATTCAACTTCGTATGTTTTTTTATCAGCTTTAATGTGTAATGTATGTGCCTTTGGATATATAATGGTAAGCCGTTTTTTTACATTTTCCAAGCCAATCCCGCTATCTAAATTGTATATATTGGTTTGCGTTTTGTAGGTGTTCGAGCATTTAAAATAAAGCAATCCGTCCTCTGTAACCTTGATATCTACGTCAATAATTATACCGCCTGTTTGACTGGAGCCTCCGTGTTTTAAGGCGTTCTCAACAAAAACAATCAAAATCAGGGGAGCTATCCAAAAATTTGATTGGGCAATATTTTTTGAGAACGTAACTGTGCCACGCCCTTCTATTTGCAAACGCCCAAGATTGATGAAATTTTCTAATTGCTCCACCTCTTTTGAAAGCGAAACGTATTTTGCCTTGCACTCATAAAGCATATACCGTAGCACACCCGACAACTCCAGGATAAGCTCAGGTGTACGTGGGGATTTTTCGATAGCATATGAATACAGGTTGTTCATATTATTAAACAGGAAGTGAGGATTAATTTGCGACTTCAGGAATTGGAGTTCGCTTTCCTTTGCAGAGTCTTTTAATTCCTTGACCTCCTTTTGTTTGATAAGGGCATCCCAGCCAAACTTGAACCCTGCCAGGACCGATAAAGTGGGCAAAGTACTCATAAGGTTATATCCTACACCCAGAAACCTTTTACCGCGAGTGTCCGGGAAATAGATTTTTTCTAATATAGCTTCTTCTATAAAAATTACCCATACCGCCACCAATCCAACATACAATGCAAACTTCAAGTATGCTCCGGGATATAGAAATTTTGGAAGAAGTACATAATTCACTACAAGACCAGCAATCACAAAATTCAAAAAGAACACATATTTATAGGTCTGTATTTCAGGATTACGACGGTCAAATGAATAGAAAGTAAATACCACGATATGCAATATCACCTGAAACCAAATCTCTTTATTTAAGAATATTCTTTTCACAATTTCAAAAGCTATATAACAAATATAGTTTTTTGCTTACCCAACTATTAGATTTATAAGGTAACCGTCTCAAAATCCCCTTTAAACAGCAGATCTATCAAGGTGAATAACAACAATGTCGTTTGTAGGTTTAGTATGGCTGTTTACCCAAGTAGATTTTTATAAACCCTTTTTACTTCCGTTCTTTGAATTCTGAAATTATAATGACACATATAATGAATATACGGTTTCTTTTACTCCTATCATTGTTTACAGTTGGGACCTGGGCTCAAAATGAAAAAATATTAGTTTCAGGATCGTTGGTTGAAACTGAAACTGGTCAACCTATACCTTATGCCACAGTTGTGCTGAAAGATATAAGTTCTAACACTACAATTTTGGGAGCAATTACAGATGAACAAGGGGTATTTCAAGTAAATTCATTAACAAAAGACTTTTACGTTGAGATCAGTTTTATGGGGTTTAAAACGATTCAGCTTCGCGATTTTAAAGTAAAAGGGAATAAAGTTACCTTGGGTACAATCAAACTTTTTCAAGACAACCAAATGCTAGACGAAGTGGTGGTTAGAGGAGAAGTTTCTAAAACCGAGTTTAAACTAGACAAACGTGTTTTTAATGTTGGAAAAGACCTAAGTAGCACAGGAGCCAGCGCATTGGAGGTACTCAATAATGTACCATCTGTCAATGTTAATATAGAAGGAGAGATAAGTTTGCGAGGAGCCGGAGGAGTCCAAATCCTGATTAATGGTAAGCCATCAGTATTAGCCGATGAATCAAGCAATGCTTTGGGAACCATCACAGCGGATATGATCCAGAGTATCGAAGTTATCACCAACCCTTCTGCCAAATATGAAGCTTCGGGTACTTCGGGTATTTTAAATATCATCCTGAAAAAAGAAGAAAAACAAGGATGGAACGGTTCTGTATCTATTAATACCGGTGTTCCTGATAACCATAGTATAGGAGGAAGCTTAAACCGTAGAACTGAAAAATTCAACTTGTTTACCCAATTTGGTGCAGGATATCGTTCCCTTCCCAGGGATAATGAGGCCATCAACCGAAACCTGATAAATAATGAAGTAATTTTTAGCGAAGGAGAGAACTTTAGAAATGAAACTTTCTTCAATATTACGTTGGGTACAGACTATCATTTGAATAAATATAACGTATTCACCCTTTCGGGAAATTTTGCCTACGAAATTGAGGACCAGCCTTCTGAAACAAACTTTCGTTTTTTTGATGCAAGTAATACCTTGGTATCTCGATGGGTGCGTGATGAAATTACCGAAGCCACCAATCCCAAATGGCAGTATGAATTTAATTGGAAAAAGCAATTTAAAAACGATAAAGACCATACGTTCCAGCTTAGTGCTTTAGGAAGTTTCTTCGGAAAAGATCAGTCTTCCTTATTTACAGATACTACTTTAGAAGGAGAAGATGTAGATAATAATCAACGCACCGCTACTAATTTTCAGCAAGCAGATTTTACCTTCAAAGCAGATTATACCAATCCGTTAACTAAAGAATATGCTATAGAGACCGGAGCACAATATGTTATAAACGATGTAGGAAATGATTTTGAGGTCGAGGATCTTATCGATGGAGAATTTGTAATCAATGAAAACCTGACCAATGACTTTGAGTGGAATCAAAAGGTATTGGGAGTTTATGGAACTATATCTTATGAAAATGAGGTCTGGGGAATCAAGGCAGGCTTACGTGTAGAAAATACTGATTTAGAAACTTTATTAGCAAATACCAACGAAGGTAACTCCCGAAATTTCACTAATTTTTTCCCTAGTTTTCACTCGTCATATACGTTTAGCGAGAAGTTTTCACTACAGGCAGGCTACTCAAAACGTATATTCAGGCCTAGGCTTTGGGATTTAAATCCTTTTTTCAACATTCGAAATAATTTCAATATACGAACTGGAAATCCAGAATTACAACCTGAGTTTACTAATTCCTATGAATTAACGAGTATTTATAAAATTGGAAAGGCAAGTATGAGTTCCAGTTTGTACCATCGTTATACGACAGATGTGGTAGAACGCGTATCGACTTTTGTCGATAATGTGAATTTTACTACCCCAGAAAATATTGGTACGAATTCTTCTATAGGTTTTGAAACCAATGGGAAATATAATCCTGTAAAATGGTTGACTTTTACCGGGGATTTTAATTTTAATTATTTTGACCGAAAAGGAACTTTTGAAGGCCAGGTTTTTGACTTTACAGGGAATCAATGGTCTACTCGATTAGGTTCAAAAATTAGCTTGCCCGCAGATATTGACTTAGAATTGAATGGAAACTACCGCTCTGGATTTGAAACTGTGCAAGGGGAGCAAAGTGGTTTTGCCTTTCTAGATATAGGTATGCGTAAAAAAATCCTAAAGGGAAAAATAGTGGCGAATCTTAGTATTCGTGATGTGTTTGCTTCCAGAATTCAAGAACGCTTTGTGAATCAACCCACTTTTGAAACCTACAATTTTGGGCAACGCGGACGCTTTATTACTTTTGGACTAAGCTATGCTTTTGGCAAAGGAGAGGCAATGACTTATTCGGGGAGAAGAAGGTAAATGAAGTGACCCTAAAATTCGAAAGTCAATTAACAATTATCGATCTTATATGAACTTTATAATTTCACCAATAGTTAATCCTGAGTTTAGTTTACTTAATATTTTTTAAAAAAATAATCAATAGCAAAGTTGATTACAAAACAATTAAATAGACTATCAAAAATCATAAAACCACGACAATATCCAAAGATTATGAAGGGATAAACTGATAATGGATGGTGTGTTCCTAATAAAGTAGATATTTAATTGAGTCGCAAAGAGCAGAACCTAAACTTATCAAAAAAGATGATGAAATTTACGATTCAAAAGAAAATCTACATTTGTGATGGACTCTAGAAGTAATAATTATGCATTAAAAATATCAATCCAAGGGAATGGACTCACAGATACTTTGGAAAAATTACCAGATCATAGTATACAAAAACCAGAAGAACTCCTAACTAAACATCAAAAAAAATCACGCTGTAATTGCTCGGACGGATACATTTTGAACCTCTCGAATTCGAGAGGTTCAAAAATGACAATATCATATAAAAACTAGAGTCCGTATATAAATTTTCCTCACATTGAAAAAAAGAATAATAAAGAAACAATTAATATTCACTACAATTGCAAGTTGTTTCAAAATTTTCAGGTAGACTATCCCTGCAAAATGCTCGACATATATCGTGCATAGTATGCCCACCTATAATGAATTGTTGTTCTGGTTTGTTTAGTGTTTGAACACCTTTAATATTTAAAACTGATTTTAACATGATAATATATTTATATTTAGTTAATAAAACATAACCAATATAGATAAAAAGAGATAATTAACCTACAAAAACCACAAATATAGGAACCTGTCCAAGAAGAATCATTTTTTCAAACTCTTTACTTTTTTAGAACTAGATTCGAGAAATACGCTGAAGAATCGATATTGTCAAGCAAAAAACTGACGTCTTTTTTTCTCTAACTCTGCAATAAACCTTTGTTTTTCGTTCTCGAATTCTTTTCTTAGTTTGGTCTTTTGTTTATGACTAATTGATTCAAAAAACTGAAAGAAAACTTTTCATGTTTAGGTTATCGTTTATTTGAGCTTTTGTTTTCGCCAATCTAACTTACCAATGTTGCGTTCCTGGTTCCCCTTTAAAAGGTCCGACTAGGTCTGAAGTGATCCATCCTGCATAAAATTCACTAGATTGCGCCTCTACTTGTTTCCCATCGATATAACATTCAAGATCTTGAGGATAGAACGCTATATGATTTTTTAATGCTGAAAATTCTGGAAAAGGTTTCGGATACGACCATGCCACGGGCTGGTCCATCATAGCCTTCAACACCCAGTAAACCGCACTCCCCTTCCATTCGCACATCGAGATCTTGTCTGGTATTCTAACAAGCGTACTCATATCAATATCAGTCTTAGGTATATAATATGTTGGTGGGCTTGCGGTCTCAAGCACAGCTAGGACGTCGTGGGAATGTGCAATCCTTTTACCCTTATGATTGACCATTACCGGTTTACTCACTTTTTCGATAATTGGAGGGCGTGGAAAATCCCAAACAGATCGCTGGCCTTTTTTTGGTTCTATTGCAAATGGAGGTCTTTTATTACCAGTATGACTCCAGCTTTCACGGGCCTTTTGCAACCAATTTACCTTCATTTTTCTTTTCTCATTTGGTCCCATAGATTTAGCTTAAATCTTTATCGGTTTATTGAACTTTTAGAACTTGTTATTGTACCCGCAAAGTAGCAGGAAAATCAAATTTCACAACTATTGGTTTTCCATTAAAACTCCCTTGAAAAATTTTTGGTAGTGTCGCAAGTACTCTTAGTGCTTCTTTTTCCAAACCTTCTATATCTGATTTTGCATCATAGGCAATAAGATTTCCTCTTTTATCCACCGTTATTGAATTATTCATAATATAAGTTCCTGAAAGTAAACCCAATTCAGAAATAACTTCGGTATTGAAAGTTATATTAAAATGTCGTATTACAGCTTTTTTAGCACATTCTTTAGAAGAATCTTTTTTACGTTTACATTTAATATCTTTTTCCCGTGAAATTTCAACATCATCAAAATTGTAGACTAAAGAATCATTTGCTTCATTAGATACGTTTAAAGAGTCCTGACCAAATGCTCCAAGATGTAAAATTAATACTATCAATAAAATTATATACTTCTTCATAGGTTTATTGAGCTTTAATTGTATTCAATTATTTATTTTTGACTTATGATAATATTGGCTTTTATATTCTTAATTTCTTCTGTTTACACCTTTCTATCATACTATCTGGACTGGGAACATACAAAAAAACATTCGCAAAAAGGAATTCCATATTCAAGATTTGATAAAAACTTAGGAATTGTAATTTCAATTTTTCTATTGACATGTAGTATCTATCTTTTTATTCAATATTTCCAATCCTAATTTTCATCAATTTATTGAACTTTGATTCTAAAGATTGGGTCATAGTTCCGCTGTTAAAATGCCAATACTACTTAGTTATTATTTCATTATAAAATAATGAGTTTTCTAAATCTTGGTTATCCCTTGCTGCCGCTAGTGTCTCACTAGTGTGCCATACAAAACTAAGACAGTATATCAAAAAAATAGCAATACGTTATAAAACCGTTAGCTATTTCATTTTTTCTCACTCATATTCGCCACTAGTCACACTTATCGGCCTTTATTAGAGACTAGCCGTAGCTGAGGCGAACTTTTAACTAGATATTAATTCTTTGAATTCTTCGACTAGAGCCTTAACATCATCCCAACTTGAATTGTTTGTTAGAATAATGAATACCGAATCATTTGTAACATCTCTATAAATATAAGTTCCGAAGCCAACCCAGCCGCCACCATGATAAACAACTTTGTGATTGTTTTTTTCTTCCCCTATAAACCATCCTAATCCATAGTCAATATGTTCTCCATTGTTGAGTTTCCCTTCTGTGAAAATTTCTTTCAAGGTTGCTTTAGATATCAGTTTATTATCGCGTAAAGATCTATGCCAGCTCAATAAATCATCCAAGGTCGAATAAATTCCACCATCACCTTTTGCAAAATTTAGAAAGTGTACATCATTTGAAACTCTTCCATTCGGGGTTTCCTTAAAACCAAAAACTCGCATCGGCATATCAGGATCTTCCTCCTTCTTAAAGTTATAGACCGAGGTGTTGGTCATGCCTAACGGACTGAAAATCATTTCGTTTAAAAATTTATCAAATGATTTTCCAGATACCCGTTCAGCTATTGTTGCCAATAAAACATATCCTGTATTACTATATTCCCACTTCTCTCCTGGGCGAAATAGAATCTCTGGTTTTTTTTCGATTATTTTTTGGATAATATCTTCGTTACCAGATATATACCTTAAAGGTTCGTCTTCTTTATATTCCGTTTTCCAATGCTCCACCATGAGATTTAAGTAATCCGGAAGACCGGAAGTGTGGTGTAAGAGATGTTTGATAGTAACTCCATTATACGGAAAGTTCGGTATAAATTCTTTTACGTCCTGGTCGTAGGAAAGTTTACCCTTGTCTTTGAGAATGGTAATTGCCATCGCAGTGAATTGTTTGCTTACCGAACCAAGCCTAAAAACCGAATTTGTTACTAAAGAATCACCCTTATGTATATTAGAAATGCCATGTGCCCTTTTTAGAACGGTTTTCCCATTTTCAATCACAATGACGTTCCCGTTGAATCCTCCAGTTCTGATTTGGTTATTTAATATATCCTCATAAGATGTGTTTTCTATGTTGCAAGAAAAAATAATTGGAAAAATTAAGTAAATGAAAATAAGTCCCTTTTGCATTGTAATTATTTCAATCGTTTATTTATACTTTAAAATTAAATTGTATTTAAAAGTACTTTGTATAGTAATCATAGTCTCATACTTCTTTATAAAAGTCTCTTTAGAGAAGTAAGTGCCCCTTGCTGCCGCAAGTGTCTCATTCAAAGTTAAGACAGTATACCCAAAAAATAGCAATACGTTATAAAACCATTAGCTATTTCATTTTTTCTCACTCATATTCTCCACTAGTCGCAGCCGTCTTCCTGTAACAGAGACTAGTGGTAGCGCAGAGTATTGTTATTTAGTAGAGCCAAAAGATTGTTTTTTACTTCCTCTGATTTCGCTATTTTTTCTCGATTTCTTGTTTTTTTTTGCAGCTTAATAAAATATCCTTCAAAATATTATGAATTTATAAAGTGAGCTAAATTAAATTCTTGATGTTGCTTTGCAAATTAATCCCAAGGTAATTATTATATTTATAATCGTAAACACAGTCCCTTTGATTGAACAACTAATTCAATCAAAGGGACTTGTGTTTTAAAGTTAAAAGGATTTTATCGAACCAGAGTTTAGAAGAAATTATATGGGATCATTAAATACTAGTATATTTAGATTTGGAATTTTAGCTTTATTAACAACTTGTTTTTTGGGATGTGTTAGTACCAAGAAGTATAATGAGTATGTCGATGCTAGTAAGAAAAGACAACGCGAGTTTTTTCATGAATACCAAAGACTGCGAATCAAGTATTTATTAAATGTGCATGAGCTTGGTAGTATTGAATTTCATAAGAAAACAAGTATTGGAGTTAATACAACCCTAGGTAAAGTGAAGGACAGTATTAGAATGAGTAATGAAGAAAAATCAGAGAAATTAATTGATTCACTTAACTTATTGAAATATTCAACACTGGGAATGCAATTACTAGGTTTAACTAGTCAGTTAATGATCCCAAATATTAAGATTGATTCTGTAGATAGAGTCAATTATTTAGTCAAGAGATATCATCAAAGTATAGATTTTAATCTTGACAAGACCAGATTCGCCAAAAATATTATAGACCCAAATAAATTTGATATTAATTATGTGAATGAAACACAACCATACGATATTTCAAATATTCCTAAATATAATGACAGTTGTAAATATGAATCTATTATCAGGCAGAATTATAAAAACTATAGAATATATCGAGGAGTAAAAAATGAGATATGGTTTTTTGATTTTATTAAAAACATAAAATCAACTAGTATTGGCGATTTTTATCTTCTTGAGTTGTTTATTATAGATTTTAAGGATCAGTCTAATGTGATTTGCAGTGTGAAGTATTTTGAGTGCCTAGAAAAAAGAACTAAAAGAATCCAAAGAACAGTCCTAAATGGTAATGGAATTAGTAGATTGATAACTTTATTAGATAATTGTTATGAGTAAAAAAAAAGATGATAGTAAAAAGGATGATGGTGTAAGAAAAGATAATAATAGAAATGATGATGGTGAACAAAAAAAGTTTTTCCTGGCAATTCTTCTAATTTCATTAGTATTCGTTTTTTTATTTTTCATTCTTGGTTATCCTTACGTTTATGAGTTGCAAGGTTTAACTGGTGTAGAGGAAATTAGATCTAGATATTTAAGTGAATACTGGAGTAATATGGTAGGACTTCTAGGTGTTGTTGTTGGTTATTACTTTGGACGTAAAAGTTCATAATTTATTCGCAATAAATTATTACGATAAAGCCGTAATAATAATGGAAATATTTCCTAATTAAGAATTTTGAAAGTGAAACAATTACAGTAGATGATGAATTTATCGATACGATGTTGCCCCCCTGCCGCCGCTAGTGTGCCAAAAAAACTAGGATAGCATATCAAAAAAAAACAATACGTTATAAAACCATTAGCCGTTTCAATTTTTCACACTCATATTCGCCACTAGTGAGACACTAGCGGTACGGGGAAGTTCAGCGAAAGCATCGTTTAGTCCCTTGTTTTTAATCCCAAAAAAATTAAATAACTTAATGATTTTTCCAATCATATGAACTCCTTTGAAGGTCGTAATAAAATTGACAATTGCATAAATGAATGTGATGGCATCTATGACCAGTTAGAAGGAGTTCATTAAATTACAAAAACCCCTTTATTCAAGGGGTTTTGATAATGTCGGGTAGAGAGGATTCGAACCTCCGATCTCTGGTCCCCCAGACCAGAATGTTTTAATTGATTATCAAATATTTACAATACTTGTATTCTATTTTGTCAAACATTTGTCAAATATTTACTTGCTAAAAATCAGTAATATCTCAGGTGTATTTAAATAAGAATTATCTTTTTTTTAAAATATTTTTGTATTTCTGTATTTTCTAGTCCAAACACTCTATTAAGAAATTGTATGTCAGCTCATTAGATTGAATATAAAAAATACTACAGTTTTTCTTTATCATAATTAAAATCAGCATTTATTTGCAACGACTGACTGATTATCAAATTATTACAACAACAATATAGTTTTGTATTTTTGTATTAGAGTCAAAGAAATACACCTTCATCCAATATCCATGGATTTATAGATGCTGCGGTATCCACAAAAATAATGATGTAAAAAAAACAGCCACATTATTTTACAAATGTGGCTACTTTTTTTACTTATATCCTGCTAAAAGAGTTAGTACATTCCAACAGATTTTTTATCAGTTAACTCCCAGTTATCACCTTTTTTCTCAAGAATAAAAATTACTTCATCACCTATGGCCTTTCCTCCTTCGTATTTTGTATTCCCAACAAAATTATGTAATAATATGCATTTTTTATAATCTGAAATTGATATCAAATTAGAAAATACATATCCCATATAACCTCCATCCTCCTTAATTTTATCATTACTTAGAATGGATTGAACTTCAATTTTAAGTTTATTACAATTAAGATAATCTATATCCATTGGTGACTTTTGAAACCGTTTTATTTCATCGTCATCCAAAATTTTTAACTTATGGATTACATCTACAGTTGATTCATTTGGTTTATAGCCAATTTTAATTTTGGCAGCTTTTTTCTCGTGTAGATTTAATTCCTTAAAAACAAGATTATATAATTCTGCATTAATACAAGAACTTTCTTGTCCTTTGCAAAAATATAAACTCAACAAACATGCAAATAAAATAATAGCTCTTTTCATATTATAATTTAAATTTCCTATATATTATTCCGACATTCGTTCTCCATACTTTTTCTCCCTCAAATACAGCTTTCTCAAAAAGTATACCAGCTTCATTTTCTTCCAGTCTTTCCTCAAAAAATTCATTACTCCAGAAGTTATTGCCATAATTAGTATCACCAAAATGCGTGTACTCATGTAAAATAGTTACTGCAATTAAAAATCCAATTTCGTTTCTAAATTCAGCATTATTTTTCAAATTGTCTATATCATTTACTAGGTCGATATCTATATAAAGTATATTCTTTTCCTCTTCAAGTACATGACCAAGATATCTACCATATCTCTCATTTTCACCTTCACCTCCTAA
Organism: uncultured Aquimarina sp.; assembly: GCA_947500545.1. Lineage (GTDB taxonomy): Bacteria > Bacteroidota > Bacteroidia > Flavobacteriales > Flavobacteriaceae > Aquimarina. The sequence goes on from CANMSO010000005.1 coordinate 395,993, forward strand.
TTGAGCGATCACAATTTCCGGTCCTTTCCCCCATTGCAGATGCGCCTTAATTGTATCTTTAGGTGTATCTGTAAGATCATGAATTTCTTGAATAATTCTTGCATTATTTGCTATTTTAGGAATTTCGTTTTGTAAAAACTTTGTGAATTCTGGGTAATCCCTTTTATACTGTTCTGCTTTATCTTTTGGGTATTTAACAAATGGTGAATTGGTAACAATACTATTTTCTATTAAGGCATCTACAATCTTTGAAACTGCATTTACAACCTCAATTGACGCATAATGTTGATTTACAACTAAAAGTGTTTGTAATCCTTCAACTTCACTGATTTTTGTTTCTACAACACCCATCATTAATTTATGACCAAAATTTCTGTTAGTAAACGAATTTGCATCGTGATCATAAAAATCTCTTAAAGGTTGTGTAAATTCTCTATTGGATTGCATGAATCCACCGGGTACAGAATACTCATGAGCCATTCTAGCAGACCATAAATCAAGAGTATTAACCGCACTATAGTCAAATGGTGTACATGGAGTAGAGCTTTTATTCTCTTGATAACTGTGTGTATTATTACCGCCAGATGCAGGTAGCGGACAAGAATGTTGACTACCACCATTACCATCTATAACATGAGTAGGATTAAGACATGTAGCCCCGCCTCCTGGAGTCCAAAATGGTCGAACCTCTTCTGATACTGAGGCTGCATTATCAGGCACATTAATTACTGTAGGTGTAGGATCTGGTATTGTTCCGCTTGTGTCGCCAGTTAGGTCTGTTGTAGTGGTTACAATAGAATTACTAGATGCCAATGTTGAAACAGAAGAGGTTTGTCCGTTTGTGTTACTAGGAGTACTAACAGTATAAACATATGTTGATGTATGAATAACGGTGTTACTAAATCCAACGGTAATTCCTGTTACCGTAGTATTGTTAGTAATTGTTCCTCCTGGCTCTGTAGTAGGGTAATATCCCGGCCCAGCTCCCATTGTTCCTTGGCAATCTGGTGATTTATTAGCTTTTTTGCTAAAAAATTCATCAAAGGTATAGTAACTATAATCTGCTTTAAAATATCGAAAATCAATAATCCCGTTATTCTCTTCTATGAAATAATCATAAGACTCTTGACTAAGCTCGTATTTAGTAACGATAGGCTCCCCGATACTTCCATCTAGGTTTTTATCAATACCTAATACATATAAATCAGTAAGTGGGGCACCTTCTACATGTATTGGAAAAGTATAATTAGAATGTTGTCCTTTTTTAACAGCTTCCTTAACTTGGTCAAGAAATATTTGGATATCATCCTGCACCATTTTATTGTCATAAAACTTGGCTGCACTAGACATTTTACCTTTAATTTTAGAGAGTACATTTGGGATGTCTGCTTGGGATACTTTCCTAACTATCAAAGGATTTTCTGTAGCAACTACAGTAGGTTCTGTTTCTGTTTCAGAAGCCTGTTCTCGCAAGAAATCTTCTTCTTCACAGGAAAAGAAAAGCATCAAAGACATGATGCTAAACAATAATAACCCAAATTTTTTTAAGCAATGTTTCATAATGATTTGTGATTAAATTTATTATTAGTTAATGAAGTATACAAGAGTTAATGCTTTTTTTTACAGACACATAACATTTGATTATTATAAAACTAAGAATCAATTACTTCAATCCAATATTAAAACATGTCAGTTTCATTTTCCGGAACTGATAAAATTTTAACAAATCATTATGAAGCTTTATTTAATTACTTGTTTCATAGAATCTTACGAGATGTGTATTAATCAAACATCCTTGCCTCTAAAAAAGCATCTCAAGATAAAAATAGGTTGGTAAGTATTTTTACGGGAGTCCGTAAAATATTGTAGAATTAAGTTTAAAAACAAAAAATCCAATGTGTTTACATTGGATTTTCTTGGTCGGGTAGAGAGGATTCGAACCTCCGATCTCTGGTCCCCAGACCAATACACTTTAGTTCTTTATCAGCCACTTATTAACCACTAATTAGATTCTGTCAAACATTTGTCAAACATTTACCTGAGATGAATTGGCATTATTTTAGATTTTTTTGAATAAAAAAATGTTTTTTTCCAATGTTTTCTGTATTTCTGTATTGCCCTCCTTTATTTCACAAATAATCAATTAATTACTAGCCAGTTAACTTAAATACAAAACGCAATACAGTTTTTCTTAATTCTTTTTAAAACCAGTTATTATTCATCATAAACTACTAATTAACAGACTACAACAACAATAATACAGTTTTGTATTTTTGTATTATATTTTGCTCCTGCAGATATTATCATATACATGTTTGCTGTAGTATCAAGTATTATGATGCCGACCAGCATAATAATAGCTGATGATACTTTGTGCTTGTTGTTTCTTAAAAAAGAAAAACAGCCACAAATTTTGTGACTGTTTTTTTGTTACTTATGTATCTATAAAATAAATTAATACATCGCAATAAGCTTTCTATCCTCTAAAATCCATTCCCCCTCCTTTTTGATTAAGGTATAGATCATTTCTCCTCCTGTAGCCTTACCACCTTTATACTTCTTGTTCCTGCTAACCTTATATGTCAAAATAACTTTTTTAAAGTCAGAAAGAGTAATGACATTAGTAAACTTACGGGTGTTATAACTACCATTTTCTTTTATAAGATCGTCACTCAATATCGATTGAATTTGATCATTAAGTTTTGTACAAGAAAGATAGTCGATGTCAGAGGGTAAATTATTAAACTGATTCATTTCTGCTTCATTAAAAATATTCATTTCATCAATGGAATTAATGATGAACTTACTCGGTTTGTAACCAATTTGAATATCTACAGCTTTTCTCTCGTAAAGCTTCAATTTCTCAAAAACAATATTATATAATTCTGCATCAGTGCAATAATTCTCTTGTCCTATAGAGTTTAATGTTCCTAATACTACGATAATTAAAAATACAGTTGCTTTTTTCATATTACCAATTTCCAAAATTTCTCATTATTACTCCCACATTACTTCGCCAAACAGTTTCACCAAATATTTCTACCTCAAAAACCGCACCAGCTTCATTTTCATCAATATCATCTTCTAAATACAATTCCCCCCAGTAGTTGTCTCCAAAAACAGTATCTCCAAGATGATTATATTCATGTAAAATAGTCACAGCGATTAAAAAACTTATTTCTCTCCTAAAAGTAGCGCTATTTTTTAAATTCTCAATATCATTTACTAAATCAATATCTATATAAAGTTTATTTCGTAGTTCTGGATTATATGTTCCTCTATACGCTCCATATTGCTCCTTATCTCCTTCTCCATGCAATTGTTCAATGACAATTTCAGGACCCTTCCCCCATTGTAAGGCCTCCTTAATTTTTTCTACAGGAGCATCGGTTACCCCCTTAATTGCGTTAATAATTATTTCGTTATTTGCTATTTTAGGTATTTCATTTTCTAAAAACTTTGTAAGCTCTGGATAATCCCTTTTATATTGTTCGGCTTTATCTTTTGGAAATTTAACAAATGGTGACTTTGTAACTATACTTTCATCAATTACGGCATCTAAAACTTTCGAAACTGCATTTACAACTTCGATTGATGAATTACGCTCATTTACTTCTAAAAGAGCTTGCATCCCTTCAACTTCATTCATTTTTTCTTCTTTAACAGCTGTAGCTAGATTTTGAGCAAAATTCTCATCGCTTGTTGATTGTCTACTATCATTCCAAAAATCTTTTAACGGGTTATAAAACTCTCTATTAAATTGTAACCATCCACCTGGTAATCTTAAACTATGTGAAAATTGAGCGATATTAAGATCCAATGTATTAATTGTACTGTAGTCAAATGGAGAACACATCGTAGGTGTTCTATATCCTTTAAAACTATGATTATTATTACCTCCACTATCTGGTTGTGGACAGGCGAACGATCCCGAAGAACCGCCATCAAGACCAACATTAATTGTTCCTACACAGGTTGCACCCCCACTTGACCCATTATTATTTTGAGAAACATCTTGTGTTACCGAAGCCGTATTTTCAGGCACAGAAATTACAACTGGTGGTATTATACCAGTTCCGGCCGTTGGTTGCTCTAGTGGAGACGACACAACCTCTGAGCTAGTTGCTAGTGTAGAAACTGAAGAGGTTTGTCCGTTTGTACTCGGTACGTTTGAAGTATATACGTATGTTGAAGTTGTGTTTATGATGGTGTTACTAAATCCTACAGTGATACCAGTTACAGTAGTACCATTGATGAATGATCCCCCAGGAGGCATTGTTGGATAATACCCCGGTCCTGCACCCATTGTTCCTTGGCAATCAGTAGTTTTATTTGCTTTGTTCGAGAAAAACTCATCAAAAGTATAGTAACTATAAGCGGCTTGAAAGTATCTAAAATCGATAATCCCATTATTGTAATTCATAAAATAATCGTAAGATTCTTGAGAAAGGTCGTATTTTGTAATAATAGGTTCTCCAATACTACCATCAATTTCTTTGTCGATAGACATAACATACAACTCTGTTAAAGGAGTACCGGCTACATACATGGGAAAACTGTAATTGGAATGCTGCCCCTTTTTCACAGCTTCTTTAATCTGGTCTAGATATATTTGGATATCATCCTGTTCAATTTTATTGTCATAAAACTTGGCTGTATTAGACATTTTGCCTTTAATTTTGGATAACACATTAGGGATATCCGCTTTAGATACCTCTCTAACTTTTAAAGGGTTTTCTTTAGAAACTACATTAGATTCGGTTTCTGTTTCAGAAGTTTGTTCCCCTAAGAAATCCTCTTCTTCACAAGATGAAATGAGCGTCAAGAAAATGACACTAAGAAATGCTAACAAATAATTTTTAAAATACTGTTTCATAATGATTTGTGATTAAATTTATTATTAGTTAATGAAGTACACAAGGGTTACAGCTTTTTTTATGGACATATAACATTTGACTATTAAACAACTAATAATCAATTACTTAAATCCAATATTAAAAAATGCCAGTTTCATTTTCCGGAACTGAGAAAGTTTTAACAAATCATTATGAAGTACTGTTTAATTTATTGTTTCATAAAATCTTACGGGATGTACATTAATCAAACATCCTTGCCTCTAAAAAAGCATCTCAAGATAAAAATAGGTTGGTAAGTATTTTTACGGGAGTCCGTAAAATATTGTAGAATTAAGTTTAAAAACAAAAAATCCAATGTGTTTACATTGGATTTTCTTGGTCGGGTAGAGAGGATTCGAACCTCCGATCTCTGGTCCCCCAGACCAGCACTTTAACCGGACTAAGCTACTACCCGAAAATTGGATAGCAAATATAACTTTTAATTCCAATTTTCGAGAATGGATCACCTACTAAAATTTAAAGTTTTGGCACATATTGTCTTTATATTCTAACCACATTCGAAAACAATTTCGGCAAAAGCCAAAAAAAGACTGTCAAATTATTTTGACAGCCTTTAATACATTATCGGATTGCTATTAGGTCTATGTCTGAGCAAATAAGTTTTGCTGTACAGGCCTCCATATCAAGATGCCAATTACAACCATGTGGAGGCGGTGCCAGAGGGAGAATGCATTCATCACTAATATCGATTGGAATTCTTGCTCTACCCCCTTTAATTCCTTTTTGTTGGGATTTACTCAATGGTTTCCCAAGTTTCTGTAAGTCTTTCATAAATACTACTTTTTTAAGTAATTACAGATTAATGAATATCGTCTGTAGTTCCTGTTAGGTTGCTCAAATTCTCGATAGCATCCATTTGTCTTTGTATTTCTTCTAAAGCTGATAAAAGTGCTAAACCTATATCTGTTCCTCCGTTAGTTTCTCTTAATTCTAGACTTGTTAAATTTCTCATTTTGATTGAATTTTAATTAAAGATTATTTTTTACGTTGTTTCTCCTTGAAAACTTTGGTAAAACTAATCTTCACATGTCTCAAATTCTGAGACTGCATAAAAAAAGTCCCAACATGATGTTGGGACCTTTTCAAAATTCATTCTTTTCAGACTAGGTTATTGAATATTCAATTTCTCTAAATGAAGTTGTACCGTTTTTTCTTTTCTGTTATACTCTAGTAACATCACATTCCCTAATTTACCAGGCATAACTCTGTATTGGATTTTTCCTTTATCTTCTTCTAGGTAGATTTTATCTTCAGAAAAACTTCCGTCATTATACATAATTGCCTTAAATGCGAACTTGTTTTTTTGTCCTTTTAATCTTTCATAATCAATAAAAGCAGAGTAAAATCTATCTCTCTTCGTATCCATTTGCGTAAACTCATAATCAAAAGCTCCAAAAGACTTTAGAGCATGTGCATTTAATTGTGGGCTCCCAAAATCTGTAAGACTAGGTGCTCTTGATTTTCCCTTTTCGAATACCTTGATATCCTTAAGTTCAAATTTATTATCAAATTCAAAAATAGCAGCATTAGTAATCGTTAACTGGGTAACAGATGATGATCCTCCTCTATTTCCACCTAATGCCATCGCAGCAATACCAGCTGCGCTTGCAGTTTTACGGTATCTTTCGCCAATAGCATAATAGGTGCCTTTTTGAGTTCTCACGATATCATGAAAGTAGATATACCCTCTTTTCTTTTTCTTACCATCGATATTAGCAGGCATTATAGGATCGATTTTATCGACCCAGCTTATTTTAGAATCACCAATTACATTACCAGTAAGATCAACAGTTTCTGCAAATAAACCTTCACTCTTATCTTTCATGATATTTTTACCAGCTGCATAATACTCTCCTAACATTACCAGGTTTCTGTCCTCGGTTAAAAATGCATTGGTAATTAATCTTGGGTTATCTTTTCTATCAAAACTTCTCTCAAACAAGAATTTTCCTGTTTTAATGTCAATAACAATTACTTTGTAATTAATTGTCTGACTTAGTAACGATTTCTTTGACCCTTCTAGCGCTACTACTACCTCATCATTAGCTTCGATAGGGTTTAATGTTAAGATTGATTTTGAATCGTCTGGTGAGTTATAATCCCATGATGTACCACCATCTGTAGATACATATTTAAGTCCGTATCCAAGTTTATTGTTATCTCTTATATAATTGAATAAAAACCCTTTATTATCAACCGGGAAAAGAAAATTGAAATTTCCGGTTTGCTTCATAGCGTTAAGCCATCTCATTTCCTTTTTAGATACAGGAATTTGAATGTTTTCTACCTGATTTGCTTGTCTGTCAAAAGTAATCAGCTTATAGAATTTCTCCTTGTAATTGGTCATTGCAAAAATCAGAGCTTGGTTGTTAAATTTACTCTGTACCAAAACTGTGTTCTTGTTATCTACATAGGATTTTGTAGCCAGATCATTAAGGTTGTTATCAAGAATTCTAATAGCAAACTCTCTGTCTCCTTTTTTAAGTTTATCTACTTCATAAAAGAAATAATATCCATCTACATCATTATTTTTATCCATTAAAGTACCAGAGTCCTTAGGCTTAAATGAAGAGATTTCATTAATAGTTTTTTCCTGTGCATTTGCGAAACCGACCAAAGCCAGCATCAACAGTAAAGTGATTGTTTTTTTCATGTTTATTGATTGTGATTAGATTAGATTAGATTAATTTAAATCTTTAAAGAATTGAAATGCTTCCTTAAAATCTTCGTTGTTGGTTATTTTAGAACTATGGGTATTGCAAAATGCCTGCCCTATTTTCTTTATTTCAGATAATTCAAGATTGTGTATGAATCGTCGTATATCGTTTAATGTTTTTTCGTCTGAGAATGAGTTTTGCTGATACACGTACTTTCCTAATTTATGGTTCTTTCTTGCCACATAAATCTGCTTTAATACATTTACCATTGTTCCGTAGTATTCCTCGGGAGTTATTAATTCTTCAGAAAATTGTTGTATTAATAAGTATATCGAAAGATCCAGAATTTTTAAATCTATCGTGTATTGAACACTTTGCGGAACTATAACCGTTTTAATAGCGTCTAGATGATTTTTTGTATGAGCGGTGGCATCATTTGATTTTATATTAAACTCTTTTTTTAGTTTATCAATCCTGGATTGAATCTCTGGGTGAGTGCGTATTGTATCTGAAGAGAGCCTGAATTCATCTATTTCCTCATCGGTATCAAATAGTGATGTTTCCTCCTCTAGCCAAAAACTTTTGAATGGATATTCTTTGAAATTAAATACACTATCTAGCTTAACGTCGTAATCAAAATAGATATCATCCTCATTACTTAATCTTTTTAAAGAAGTAACCGCTGCGTTTTTTTGATATGTAGTCTTTGAAAACAAAACATAACCCAAGGAATCTGCTTGAGTTTCTGAATGCTTAGAATGATCTAACATATCTATATACAATTCGTCAACTAATAAACGGCCGGCTTTGGTTCTACCATATCTCTGCCTCTTAATTTCACTAACTTTTTTTCTGGTCTCTTTTGAGTTAAGATCTTCGTATCGTTTTGTTACACTTTTTAATGAATGTTCTAATACCAGATGGGCAATCTCATGACAAATAATAAATGCAAGTTCATCATCTGTTTTACAACTTGTAAATAATCCTAAGTTAATTTCGTATCTGCCATCTCCGTAACATGCCGCATTAGGAATAACATTATTTTTTATAAAGAAATAAAAGTCTCTTGAGTCAATTTCTGGATTAGCGTCATATATATTTTGCAAAACTGCATCTAGATTGCTCTTTATGGTTGGATGGAAAAAGTAAGAGCTATCATTAATAGCCTCGATCATTTTTTCGTCTTGATTTTTGAATGCTTTTTTAATTTTTGAAGAATACTTCCCTTCTATCCTATTAATGTGGGTTCTGTTTGTATTCTCAATGTATGTCTTGAGTGCCTCAAAATTTTCGGGAATATAGCTATTAGCAGTGTTTTCCTGCGCTTGTACACACAAGAAAGAGAGTGATGTTATCACTAAGGTAAAGTATAATTTTTTCAAGTCGGTAAATTTTACGGGGAGGCACAAAGATAATTATTCGTTAATAAAATGCAAATATCGAAGGGTTTTCTTGAATAATAAGTTAAAAACCAACCCCTTAATTACGTACAATTTAGGCGGATTTACCATAAGTATAATTCTACCATATTTCATAACTTTAGAATATAAGTATTCCGTCAAAAATTGCAATCTATTTTACCCCTCAAACTAATTTCTCTATAATATTCTGATGTAAAATAAATACAATAATGAAGGCGCAAACTCTTACTATTTCTAGACCGAGTAAAAATAATAATTCAGTCAAAAATCAAAAAGAGTACATGCCCTTTTTCAGTACATCTGGTTTTTTCAACCCAGGCGTAGTACAAAAAAAAGAAACGCCTTTTTTCTGTAAACCATCAGACAATTCATTTTTCGGCGCTAGCAACAACACATCCCTAACTTCTCAAGTCCAAAAACAAGGGATAGAAGAGGATGAAACAACACAAAGAAAAGAGGTTTCTAAACCTAAACAAGTTAATCTTGATCAAGATCAAACAAAAAGCAAAACAAAATTACCTACACCCCTAAAAAATGGAATTGAAAACCTTTCTGGTCTTGCAATGAATGATGTAGATGTACATTACAATTCTAACAAACCTGCTCAATTGCAATCACTTGCATATGCACAAGGCACAAATATTCATTTAGCACCTGGGCAAGAAAAACACCTACCACATGAAGCCTGGCATGTGGTACAACAAAAGCAAGGTCGAGTAAAGCCTACCATGCAGATGAAAGGTAAGAAACACCTGAACGATGATCAAAAATTAGAGAAAGAAGCCGATGAGATGGGAGAAAAAGCATTGAAAAAAAACACCCCTGTACAAACTTACCTGCAGCATATACCCATAGGTACTAATACAATACAAAGATTTAGTAATCTTAAAGGAGAAAAGGCCAAAACTCCTGCAGGTGCTATAAAAGATGAATTAGGTATAAGTGGAAAAGATATTAATTTACCAGGCAACCAACCCGTCGGTGATTTAGAAAGAGCAGAACAAGTAGAAGCAACGATTACTAAAGATACATTGAGAAAAGATGACAGAAAAAAAGATGGCAACCTATCAAAGGTCACCAGCATGGCAAGGGCAGAAGAATTTCTACTTCAGGGAGCCGATATTAAAAAATTTTATGATGCAGGTCATCTTATTGCTGATCAGTTATTAGATGGAAAGAAAGAATATAATTCCTTCGAAATATGGAACCTTGCTCCACAAGTTGCTGAATTTAATGCTCCAGCTTATGCTCGAACCATGGAAGAACCCATTAAAAAAATGGCCCTCGCGGGAGAACAAATAAAAGTAGTTGTTACCGTAGGATATGATGTAGACAATTATAAGGTACCTGTAGAAGAGCTTATAAAGTTAAAAGTGCTTACGCTTGATGGTCTTGATATTAAAAAAGGAAAAGAAATTGAAGATGCAATAGCGAATAGAGAAGAAATAGTTATCCCGCGTAGGATACCTAACTCCTGGGATATGAGTGCCAAAATAGAAGAACAAAAAGGTAAGAAATCGAAACCTTTTCCTGAACGCGACATCCCATCTGGTAAAGGTGAGGCTGCCAGTAAAGCAGTAAAAGATTCGAGTAAAAAAACACCTACCATAGGGGATCCCTATTTTTTTAATATTTCTCATTCTAAAAATGAGGATGAAAAACTAACTCTAGGAAAGGCAAACAAAAGGAAACTAACAGCTAAACAATGGGCACCTAACACTGAAGGAGTAAGCGAACTAGATATTGCATCATTGTTATCAACAACATTTCCAGAATTAGGAAAAACTGATGAGATCGCAAAAAAAATCAAAGGTGGTAAAAAAGATGAAAAAGCATCTATTTTGGGGGAAGCTTTTATTAAACTTGCTCAAAGTCTTACCGAGGCATTAAAATTAGTGTCTGGTGCTCCTTCTACTTTAGAACTTGCAAAAAATAATATTGGGGTTAAAATCATAAATATTCAGAATCAATTAAGTGAAATTGAAAAAAACATCAAGTTAGAAGAATTTGACGAAGCCGCAAAAAAAATAGCTACCGCACAATCAATTGTTGAAGATCTTACTGATGCCATTGAAGATGCCATTGAAGATGCCAGAAAAAAGGCATTAGAAGAAAAAAAACCTGAAAAGAAATCATCGGAAGAGAAAGAATTACGAACACAATTAGGCAAAAATCTGAAAACATTAGAAGAAAAATTAAAAGAATCACAAGAAAGCGAGAAGAAACTAACTGATGAAAAGTATAGAAAAGCTGAACAAACTGGGGCTTTTTTAGCTAAAAATAAAATGCCAGTTAGTCCTTTTGCCGATGCTATAAAAGCCTCCCCCAATTACAAAGAATCTATACTTAAAGGTTATAAAAAGGCCGAATCTGAAGAAAAAGTAAAACAACAGGTTGGACCAATAAGTTTTCCTAAATTTACTCCAACAAAAAAAAGCAGTAGTGATAAAATACCTTTGATAACCAGTATTTTAGCTCCACCATCGAGTTCTAAAGATGATGCTAAGAAGGAAGAAAAAAAGTCTAAGGATGCTCCATCTGGTATTATAAAAGAATATATTGATAGTAAAGGCTCTAAGGTTACTCACCAATTAAAGTCACAAGATAAAATAGAAGGTTCATTTTCTACTGATGATTACATTAATAGCAATAAAACAACATATAAAATTATCTCAATAGGTAATAGAAAAAGTAGTTGGACAACTATTCTGTTAAAGAAAGTAGATGTTTGAAATTTGTTCGAAAATATAATGCTCTTAGATTTAATTAGAAGCACTATTTTTTTTCTAAAATCTTAATCATCCCAAACGCTTTTAGTAAATGAAATAAGCCCGGTAGAATAACAGTTCCTCCTATTAGTAAAGAAATACCTAACACCTTAATAACAGAATCAGGAGCAATATTATCCAATAAGCTTATACTGCTTGTTTCAGTAATTATAATATTAGGAAAATGAGAAAATAATGCAGCTACAAGAATCAAAAAGACTTGTAACCCCGCAAAAAAACGACTCCACACCTTATTTCCCTTTCTAATAGTTTTCCATAATGGTAATAGTAAAAATGCCGATAGTACAACCAAAACTATGGCAACCGGATCTTTTACAAAGTTTTGCACAAAAACATGATCAGAAATGAAGCCATATCCAAAAGTTACCAATCCAACAATGAAAACCACAATAGTTGCAATTGCCGATTTCCTGATATAAATATTCTCATTCTTACCTTCAGACTCCCCAATCAAAAAAACAGAAGATAAAAACGCACAAAGTGCCGCAAAAAACAATCCTACCAATACACTAAAAACATTAAACCATGGCCTAATAAAAGCTTCATAAAATGTAAGGGTACTCACATCTTCTACGATCTTAATCTTACCACTTATCAATCCCCCAAATACGATACCCAGAAATATGGGAGTAACAAGGCTAGATATTTTAAACATGGCGTCATATAACTTCTGAGAATCATCTATGACGGCATCATAATGCCTAAAAACAAATGCTACTCCTCTTAAAGTAACACCAAGTAACACAATAGTAAGAGGGATATGAAGATTTATGACCAGAATATTATAGTATGCAGGAAAAGCAATCCATAAAATAACGACAAGAATAATAATCCAAATATGATTAGCTTCCCAAACTGGTCCCATTACACGATAAACAGTTTTCTTGGTAATTTTCTGGTTTTCCTCTGATGAAAAAAGCTCTACTATGCCTGCACCATAATCAGCACCTCCCAAAACCACGTACAGAAACAACGAAAATATTAGAAAGAATAAAACAACATATAACATATTTAGTAATTTGAGTTATTTAGAACTTTGATTTGTCGCAACATTAACCAAGTAACAGCAATAGACAATGTAAGATATACTGCTATATAGGTATAAAAACTAAAAACGATACCGGGCATTGGCGTTACAGCATATTTGGTTCTCATTATTTTATGTATTATCCAAGGCTGTCTTCCTACTTCGGTAACAATCCAACCGGCTTCTAAAGCTATAAATCCCATTGGAGCCAGAATCACAAATAATAACCAGTACCAGTTACTAGCAAACCATTTCTTTCTTTTAAGCGATACAAAATATAATATCCCCGATAAGAGCAACAATGTTCCAATTCCCACCATAACCTGAAAAGCGTAGTGTACCATGGGTACATTTGGGCGTTCGTCTTCGGGAAAATCATTTAGGCCTTTTACCTCAGCATCAAAATCACCAAAGGCAAGGAAAGACAACATTCCCGGGATCGCAATCTTATACTTCACTTCCTGCGTTTGATCATCTACTATTCCTCCTATATACAAGGGAGCTCCTTTTTCTGTATTGTAGTGGGCTTCCATCGCTGCTAATTTAACTGGTTGCCGTTTTGCAATATCTTTTGCAGAAATATCTCCGCTTATGGGTTGTAGAATAGCAGCTATAGCTCCAAAAGTAATCGCAATCTTAAATGCTTTTTTATGTAGTTCTACCTTTCTTTTCTTATATACCTGATATGCATGAATCCCCGCTACGGCAAAACCTGTAGCCGTAAAAGCGGCCAATGTCATGTGTAAGGCTTGTGTAAACCATGCTGGATTAAGCATTGCTTTAATGGGATCAATATTAAGAAACTGCCCATCTATATAATCAAAACCACTTGGAGAGTTCATCCAACCGTTTGCGGCTACCACTAAAATACCCGAAGCAACTCCCGATACCCCAATAATAATTCCTGTAATCCAATGAAATCGCTCTGGTAGTTTATTCCAGCCGTATAGATAAAATCCCAACGCTATGGCCTCTACAAAAAATGCCGCTCCCTCTAAAGAAAATGGCATTCCTATAATTGGTCCTGCATGTTTCATAAACTCGGGCCATAGTAATCCCAATTCAAAAGATAAAGCCGTTCCCGAAACTGCCCCGGTAACAAAGAAGATTGCTACACCTTTTTGCCAGGATTTTGTAAGTGTAAGATAAATCTGATCTCGGGTCTTTAGCCATTTATAATGAGATACTACCATAAAAAAAGGCATAACCATCCCAATACAAGCAAAAATAATATGAAATATAAGGGTAAATGCCATCTGGAGTCTTGCCGCATCAAGGTTTTCCATAGATATAATTTAGAGAAGAAATTAGTTTCCAATTAATACGATAAAGATACGTCTCATAGCCGGTTTTAGAAAGAAAAAGCACCAGTGTTTTATTTAAAAATGAGTTAAACTTCTGTCAATAAACAACACCTGGTTTCTGTAAAGAATTAAGATTAGAAAAATTTAAATGTATAATCAATCAAAATCTAATTTTTTCAAAAGTTCTTTTGCTTTTTGAAAGTTAAAATTTCTTTCATCTTGTAGCACTAACCTTAACTGCTCTTCTGTTTTTTGTTTATCTCCTTGTTTAAGATACACCATGGCTTTATACCAATATCCTTTAGAACTATCAATAGTATTACTATGTACCAATTGATCAAAAGTAAGTATAGCGTTTTGGTAGTCATTCAATTCTAAATAAGAAGCGCCTAAATATGACAAAATATAAGGATTAAGGTTTTGTTTCTGTACTGAAGAATCCTTGAGCTCTTCAGAAAAAATCATAATTGCTTTAGTGTACTCTGCTTCAAAAAAAAGATGCTCTCCGTGGGCTAGAATATTTTCGTTATCGTTTTGAACGGTAAGAGAGGGTAAATCTTTCCAATCACTATATTCTGCATACAATGAAGTTGTAGATTGATTGCTATTATAATAGTTTATAAAAAATGCGATACAAACAACGGCAGCAACAGCACTTATATAATACAGCCACTTTTTGTTTCCTTTAGGTTTTATTTCATTTTCAAAATACTGATCACCTGCCTCTTGTATTGATGATTCTATATTGGCATATTTCTTACTTCTTCTACTATTTTTAATCTGATTAAACTCTTTGTTATCTTTTACACTTTCTGTTAAATGCCATTTCTTATTCTGTATAACATTTTTTAAAGATCGATGCAATTCGACTTCGTTTTCAAGGTCTTTGTCAGATTGAATTTTTGCCTCGAATAGTTTTCTTTCACCTTCGCCCATCTTTTCTGAAATGAAGGCTTCGATCTGCTCGTATATGTTATTATCAAATTCCATAATTAGGGGATATTAATTAAACCTGGAGTCGGATTTTATTAATTTAATCAGTTTACTTTTACATTTAAATATTCTTTGTCGAGCCGTATTAATTGTTGCATATGATAATTCTAGAACAATATCTTCATACGACACATCATTAAAAAAAAGAGATAAAATTTCCCTACAATTATCAGAAAGCAAACTAAACTTTTCATGATATAATTCTAACCGTTCTTGTTCAATCATAAAAGAAGCAAAATTCGTCTCTTTATCCTCTAGTGTATATAAACCATCTTTTATTACCCTTTTTTTTTGCTTTTCTATTTCTCGTCGCCACATATTTTTACAAATGGTAAATACATAGGCTTCAAAATTATCTATCTTTAAGTTTCTTTCTTTCACTCCGATTATGATATACATTAAAGATTCCTGAAAAATATCCTTGGCTTGAGCGCGAGTTCCATGATTTTGTAAAATAAAACGTAATGCTTTTGGAAAAAAGCGTGAATAAATTTCTGAAATAACTACACTATTGTTTTTCAGCAATGCATCTATAAACCTATCTAATGATTGTTTTGATGTATCATCATTCATAAAACCAATCTATTTTTGAGTTTGTTTTCTAACAAATTATTTAATAGTCCTTTATAATTACATTATAAATTTTAAAACATTTTATGTACTTTAAAAGTACTATTATAGCTCATAAACAGAAACTTATCCTAAAATATTTTAAAAAACTAAAAATAATGGGTAATGAATTCATCATTCATGTACTATATCATAAAAGTACTACTTAAAACACACAAAAAATGGGAAATTTAAACTCTTTGTTACCACTATTGGTAACTTATCTTGTACTCTTGGGGTGTACGAGAGAAGAAATCAATACTATTGATTTAGGACAAAAAATAAATGTAAAAAATAATACAGCATATAGTGAAGTAAGCGGTCCTGTAGAAT
This sequence comes from uncultured Aquimarina sp., assembly GCA_947500545.1. GTDB lineage: Bacteria > Bacteroidota > Bacteroidia > Flavobacteriales > Flavobacteriaceae > Aquimarina. Next base: position 412,042 of record CANMSO010000005.1, read on the forward strand.
CTGCTACAGAGCTAATTATTGAATATCCTAAAGACAGATTCACGACTGAGGATCAGAGGGATAATTTACGAAAGAAACATGGCGTAATACGTTATGAAACCTGCGATTGCTCGAATAAACAGATAGAAAAATGGGTATTTGGAGATGGAGTTAATATTGAAGAAGAACAAGCAGAAATTAAAGATAAAGGTATTGATGTCGAAAATGAATTCTACTATAATAATTCATACCCAATTCCTTCAAACTTAGCCGTAACAAACATAGAACAAAGTATAGCCTTAATTAAATCTAATATTGTGCCTGCTCCTACTAAGATAACTCTTGCAACTCTGGATACAGGTATAGACTTAAATCAATTACCCAATACTGGTCCTTTTTTATATCAACTTAGACCAAATGAATCGGGCTGCGTAGAAAACGGAAAACGGGAACTATCGGGATGGGATTTTGTGAATCATGATAATAATCCACATGATGATAATGGACATGGGACTATAGTTACAGGTATTATAAAATCAGGGCTATCTTCTAATACTAACGATTTTGAAATTTTGCCTGTTAAGGTTTTCGATCACGAAGGTGAAGGATCTTATTTCACTTTGCTTTGTGGTTATAAATATGCTACGAGTAAACCTTCTGTTTCTATTATTAATATGAGTTTTGGATGGTATTACAAAAGAGGCCGATTATTGAATAGGTATATTTCTGAAAACGATCATATACTACACGTAACATCCGCCGGAAACGATTCTATCAATAATGATATCGAACCTCATTTCCCATCTTCATATAGACATACGCACAGCGTTGCCATTGGGAGCATAAACGCAGATAAAACTGACATTGCAGATTTTTCAAATTACGGAACATCCAGTGTTGATTTTCTCTCTTTAGGAGATAGTGTCATATTTTATGACATTAATGGTGATAAGTATATAATTTCGGGCACATCGTATGCGGCGCCTTTTGTAACGGCTAAATCAACAATACAATTCATTGATGGTTATAGAAACCCTCTGGACATTCTAAAGCAACTTCGTACGAATGCAACCCCATTTGATCCTAATATTACGCTCCCTGTAAGGTGTAACGACAAAATCATAGATTAAATACTTTTCGTGCATTAGAGAATATTTTTCGTTCCAAAATGACTAAAAATGTAGCGTTTCGCTACATTTTTGGGTTTAATCGTATTGCCATGAGCGGCTTGACAATATCTGTACTACTGAAAATTAAGAAAATAGGATATCTTTAGCTTAATCTTATCAACACAGCAAAAAAGAATTTCTATTTTCATCAATCTGTAATTATAAAAAAATACCTAATTTTATAATACACTTACTATGCTGGCATGGACAAAAACCCATTCATACGATCTTGGCATTGTCTCTTTCTCTATATGCTTGTTTTAAATATCTTACATCCTGTATATTCACAGAGTTCTGAAGGATCTATTGCACTACAATATAAGAGATTAGAAAGTTCTAATATCGAATATAACTGTAAGGTCGAAAAAGCAAATTTATTGCTCGAAACCGAAGAAGCCCATCTTGATTCTATCCAGTTAAGTTATAGATACAATGATCTGAGTAAATTTAACTATAGACATCAGGACTATGAAAATGCTATTCTTAATATACAAAAGGCACTGGATATACAGACAAATTTTATTGATTCAATTCCTTCAAGTATCAATAAGAGTTATAATAATCTCGCTTTATTTTATCTTCGTTCAGGGAACGAAACAAAAGCGCTCGAAACTTTTAAAACCCTATCTAAACAATCACATAAAGACCGATATGTCATTAATGCATATACAATAGGGCTAGCAGACTCACATGAATACCGGGGAGACTATTACAAAGCCATTAATTATCTACGAGAAGCCGAGAATACTATTATACAAGCTAATGATTCTATTCTCGATAAAGAACTATTTCATGTGTACCTTAGTTTTTCTCGCGTATATTCTAAGACCTCCAAAGATGAACACTATAAAAAGGCAATAGCATATCTACAAAAAACAAAAGAAGCTATTACACATTTATCTCCCAAAAATCAATTAAAAAATCAGATCATTATATATCATCGCTATGGTTATATATATTTCAGACAAAAACACTATAACAAAGCTTTAGAAAATCATAAAAAAGAACTTGAACTGGGACTCAAAGCCAATCCAATAAACAAATCTGATATAGCCAGTTCTTATAATAATTTAGGCTTGACTTCTGCAAAAATGAATAAGAATACTTTAGCCTATGAATACTATACCAAAGCAATACAATATGATTCGCTATCCAGTGCAGTTTATAACAACCTAGGAGATATCTATTTGACTAAGCAAAATTATAAAGAATCATTATTCAATTACCAGAAAGCCATCAATTATAAGCTCGAAGAATATCAAAATATTGATTATAAAACATTACCAAAAATAGAGCAATTAGCTCAATCCAATCAAAAAGTTAATTTAGTTGGCAATCTAAAAGATAAAGCAAAAGGATGGTTTGCGTTTTTCTCAAAAACCAAAAACACAGCATATTTACATCATGCCCTGGCAACTATTAAACTAGCAGATCAGTTAATCGACATCATTCGATCAGAAAGCATCGAGCAACAGTCAAAGTATTTCTGGCGAGAGAAAGGTGTTGACCTATATATGCTGGCGACCTCTATATGCTATGAGCTAGACGATCCCAAACAAGCTTTCTATTTTATGGAAAAAAGTAAGTCATTATCCTTATTAGAAAACTTAACCCACGAAGAGGCAAAAAACAGGGCAAACCTTCCTGAATCCCTAGTAGAAAAAGAGTATGCCTTAAAACGTGAGATTCATGAGGTTAGTGAACGATTAAAGGATGACGACACCTATACAGAATTAGAAAAACAATCACTCATATTTGAGCAGAAAAAAGTATATGAAAATTTCATAAACTCTTTAGAACATAAATACCCTGGATATTACAATTACAAAAAGCAAATCGATATTTCTTCGTTTGAAGAAAGTCGTTCAAAAGTCGTTTCTTCTACCGGTAATTTGCTTCAATATATTTTAACCGAAAATGAAGGGTATGGTATATTGATTTCAAGTGACTCGACGCGTTTTTTCAAAATTCCCAATGCAAAACTATTAAATACAGAAATAAGCATATTAGGCAAACTTATCACGGCACCTCTTATCACCAATCAACAGCAAAATGAATATGCAAAAATGTCTTTTTCTGTATATCAGAAGCTGTTTCCTTTTTCTGACGCTTCAACATTACTTTCTAACAAAAAATTGCTCATAATACCGGATTATAGCCTACAACATTTACCCTTTGAAGCCCTTGTTACGAACCCTTATTCCAAAGAAAACAAAATTCCATATTTGATCTATAATACAGAAATTAGTTATGCCTATTCTATGTCTTTATTAAAAAAAATAGAACAGAAAGAACGAAACCCAAAATCCTTTTTAATTGGTTTTGCTCCCATACACTTCAAGAAATATGGATTGTCTGATCTAAATAGAAGTGAAAGTAAAATGAAGGATATAGACGATCATTTTTCGGGTACTATAGTACTTAGAGAAGACGCTTCTAAATCTAATTTTGTGGCTCAAGCCAACGAGTACAGCATAATTCATTTATCTACCCATGCTAGTTCTGTAAGTGATCAAGAGCCCTGGATAGCATTTTACGAAGGCCTATTGACCCTAAATGAGTTATATTTTGTTAAAAACCAGGCAGATTTGGTGGTTTTAGATGCTTGTAAATCAGGTATAGGAAAACTTCATTCGGGAGAAGGTGTAATGAGTTTATCTCGTGGTTTTTTTCATTCGGGCGCCAACAGTGTTATTTCATCATTATGGAGTACCAATGAAAAGTCGAGCGCAACAATTATATCTAATTTTTATAGCCATTTTAAAAAAGGAGAAACAAAATCTGTAGCACTTCGAAAGGCAAAACTTCAATATTTACAAGAAAATAGATTCTCAGAAAGTTCTCCTTGTTTTTGGGCACCTCTAATTTTGACTGGAAGTATCAAAAACTCGATACCCGCAACAACGAATAACACTTACTTATATATTGGATTACTCTTTCTTGCCATTATATCTATAGTCATTAGATATAAAACTAAATCCTAGCAAACCCGCTATTTTTCTAACCTTCCAAATAATAATTCAAAAAACTACATTTTTTGGGTAATGAATTTCGCATATGTACCCTTTACTATGATGAGTCCCTAAAAAGGGATAGGCCTAATAATATATTCATCAATATAGGGTACCAGAAAAGCTCTGGTATAAAAATTAATTAAACACATAAATTATGAAAAATTCAATTTTAAAAACATCAATTTTAATAATGATGCTTGGGGTGGTATTTGTTGCTTGTGAAAAATCAGAAGAAGTAATTCCTGAAGAAGCTATCGAATTTAATGATGAAGGGATGCAAAGTGAGACTGGCAATCATGACCATGCAGGAAGTACTAAAGGAGCACAAGTAGGATCAGTGTTGCATATGCGTTTTGACAAAGATCTAAGCGAGGAGCAAGCCGAACGTGCATGGGACAATGCGGTTAAAGATTATTTGATTAAAAACCCAAATCAAAACAAAGGAGTAAGTACAGAAGTATATTACCAGGTAGTTACCAAAACCGGTAGTCAAGCCACTAATGGTACTACCGCCTTGGTACAGGCTTCAGCAGATTTTAATCACAGCGGAGGATCATTTCATACTAATTATCTCACCTTAGACAATCCTGGTACTGACAGAGCAGAGGGACAAAAGGATTTTTATCTTATTAGAATTTATTTTCCGAACATAACCATCTCATGGATTGAGGTTGAACATGCACATATACGATTACTAGGTACAGATGGATGGGTTGTTAATTCGTTTAAAACCAAAATACTTCCGGAACATCAAACTGTTCCAGCTACTGGAGTTTCAAAAGTAGTTACATACCCTGAGATTTGGTTGACTGGTGATAATGCAACAGACTGGGATTACTATACTACGCCAATAGTTCTTTCTCCGGGTAGATTAAATTTTTAAGCTTAAAAAATATAGCCAAATAAATGCTCATCTTTTGTTGGTTTAAAGAGGGTATCCGAATAGTGGGTATCCTCTTTCATTATGGGAAAATAGAGGCGTAGAATTTAATTTTTTTAATAATGATACTTGATAACTAATGTTACTTATCTGACTATAGAATTACTCCTTCTCACCATTATTTTCATAGTTATTAGATACAAATCCAAATCCTAACTAACCTCTTATTTTTATACATTTTCCGATAATAATTCAAAAAAACTACATTTTTTGGGTAATGAATTTCCCATATGTACCCTTTACTATGATGAGTCCTTAAAAAGGGATAGGCCTATAATATATTCATCAATATAGGATACCAGAAAAGCTCTGGTATAAAATTAATTAAACACATAAATTATGAAAAATTCAATTTTAAAAACATCAATTTTCATCTTACTAATTGCGGTGGTATGTATATCCTGCGAAAAAGAAAATGATGCACCATTAGACGAACAAAATCAGGAAATTAGACCAGAACCCACAGCCGATGCAGCAGTGCAAACTGAAATGACCGAGGTTCCAGTTGAATTGGCTAAAATTCAGAAAGATGGACACGAAATCACATTTTTTGCCTTAGGCGATGATGATGACCTAGCGGTAACCGGAGCTCTTTATGGTGAAAACTTAGACAAAGCATATGCTAAACTTAAGGAGTATCAACAGATGAATGACTTTGAGTTATTTATTAGTATCACCAACCAAAGCATAGCTGTACCCCATCGAATTGCTATGACAGTGGATGCTTCAACCTTGGATGCAGCAAAAAGAACTGTGCTACCCGAGGGAGCTGAAAAAGTACTAATCGAGGATCCTGGTTATACCCCGTTTAACAATCTAAAAACAGGATTCGATGTTGGTGCCACTAATTTTCAAAATAATAACTGCAACTTCCCATTGGCATCCAATCCAAATTTTATAGAGTTTTGTGACCTTGGTCCTTTTATTGGCTTGACGCGTAGCTCTTTCTTTGGAGGGAATTGGGAGCACGTAGATTCCTCTTACGGAGAAGCTAACAATATTGGAGACACTCAACGAGTAGATCACCAGACTTGGGAAAACACTGGTGGTATTTTTAATCCGAATTGGCAATGGGTACTTAAATTCAGACACGAATTTAACGGTTCAATTGGCTGGTCAAGAACTTTTGCAGGACCTAAAACCGAAAGAAGAATTATATATTCAAGACCTACTGGAACAGGAAGTTTCAGAGCCTATAGCTTGTTTGAGGATTAAACTTAATATGTTTTTAAGAATTTAGAATAAAGAGGGTAAGTATTGAAAGTACTCTCTTTATTCAACCTTAAAAAATACATGCATACCCCATTTAATTCATAGAAACCTAAGATGTAAACATAGAATTTCCAGAAATGACACTTCTAATCTTCATGTTTAGAAAGCAAAAAGACAGCATCACTTAGGATTCTGATTACAGGCTATATCCTATTGTCTGTATAAAAAAATATGGGATCACTAATAAAACATGTATCATGAAAACAAATCAAATTAGCCATGTGTTAAATCGAAATAGAAAGGGTACTCTACTTTTTTGTACCACTATGTTACTCGCCATTATTTTTACAATACAAAGTTGCGAGAAAGAAGGAATTACTGAAAGTAAAAACGAAGTAATAGAACTTGAAACATCAAAAACTAGCGCCGTTGGATCTATCCAAAGTACTGCTAACAAACCGATAGCAAATGCTATTATAAAATTGGGAAAGCAAAAAATAGCGCGAAGCAATCAACAAGGAAATTTTATACTAGGAGATAATTTTGAAATTGGTGACGTTATGACCATAGAACATCCGGATTTTGTAACCCTGTATAAAGTCATTAACGAAAATACTAAATTCTTTTTTCTAATGAAAGAAAGGGCAAAACCCAATCGTATCAACTCTGAAAGCGAATCAGTAATAGATGTAGGGCCCGGAGGACAAATAACGATTCCCCCAAACGCATTTAGTAACAATGGTGTTATGTATATTGGCGCCATTGATATTCGTGCGACTTATATCGACGTAACCAATGATTCTGAACTAGAAAGTGCACCAGGGGCTTATATTTCCGAAAATAATTCTGGTACGAATCTTTCCCCATTAGAGTCATACGGAATGATGGAAATCACTGCAACAATTCCGGGAACCCTCTTGCCTTTAGAGCTTATTAACGGTATGTCTATACAAGTGTCATTTCCCATTCTTGATGACGGGACTCCCGATAAAGTTAATTTATATGCATTAAATGAAACGTCAGGGTATTGGTCTTCGGTAGGAGTTCTCACTGCAGTAAACAATGCACTACAAGGCTCAATTACTTCAGTCAATAACAGCTATAACGCAGACATACCTTGTGCTAATGAACTTATATGCGTAAAAATTAAAATCGAATACACCAATGGTAATCCTGGGTGCGGTATTGGGGCTAAAGGACTTTCTTATAGAGGCCGTGACGGGTTTTATTATCCTAATCAAAATGGGTATGTACGTTTTTGGGTCTGTCCGGATAGTGCGTTTCAGTTACAAGCTTGTAGATCCGCAAATGCAGAATTCAACCAAATCTTTGATATATCAAATGCAATCATACCCCCATCGGGATGCATAGATTTAGGCGTTTGGACAATTAATAATTGAATAAAACAAAAAACCTGCTATAGAAATGATATCTATAGCAGGTTTTATTATGATAAAAATCGTATTACTTAACCAATTTAATCATCTCAGTACCTGTACTAGAGGTAACCTGAAATAAATAAATTCCTTTTGGTAATGCAGACGTATCCATGGTAATATTGTTTGATCTTATATTTCCATTTGGAGCTACTTTCATTCTTTCTCCACTTAGATTATACATTACAACCCTTACTGGGTTTTTGGTTGTATCACCAGTAAAAGATAATGTCAATGTATCACCAAATGGATTTGATGATGCCTTAACCATACTAGTTGTATTCCTTTTGAATCCGTTTGAATTAGCTGGCATTGCATTAGATCCAGGGCATTCGCTTGGGCATGTATCAAACCATTGGTTATCATACCAACCATTTGTTGTTCTAATCAAATCATCAGTTTGAGTCCCACCATTGTCGTTAAAAACAATACCAACATCAACAGATTCATCTATTGTAATTGAGTACCATGGAGAACCAACAAAAACTTTCATTTCTACTCCAGGCCAAGAAGGTGCTCCTGAAATAGGGGCATTAGCATTCTTATCATAAATATATACATATGCCGTATTCCATGAAGCTGGTTTCTTAAAATACACATCAAACGAAGTAGGCACAACTATCCCTGGGCAATCACCTGGGCAAGTATCTGTCCATTGATTATCATACCAACCTTCTGTTGTTCTAAACAGGTCATCAGTTTGAGCTCCACCATTGTCATTAAACACAATTCCAACCTCAACAGATTGTTCAATTGTATACGCATACCAAGGAGAATCTCCAAGCTTAGACATTTCTATTCCTGGCCAAGCCGGGAATCCAGGTAATGAAGTATTACCATTCTTATCATAAAGATATATATATGCTGAGCTCCAACTGTTAGGCTTCTTAAAGTTAACAGTATAAGCGGTAGTAGTGCTTTCTATAGTGTATGTTCTTGTAATTACAGAAGAACTTCCTGAGCTATTTACTGCAACCGCATTTACAACTGTAGTACCAACATTTGAAATAGTGAAAACACCCGTATATGCAATACTAGAACTGTTTGGTGCAGAACCATCCAAGGTATAAAATATTGCCCCTGAGTTTGTAGCATTCATACTTACGTCTACGCTTCCGTTATATGTTCCAGAATCAGGAGAAACTGTTAAAACAGGTACTCCAATTGGTGCAGGACAGTCGCTTGGACAACTATCAAACCATTGATTATCATACCAGCCATCTGTTATTCTAGTGGTATCATCGGTCTGAGCTCCACCATTGTCATTAAAAACAATCCCTACTTGTACGGCTTGATCCACAGTATATTTATACCAAGGAGAATCTCCTTCTTTTTCCATAGCTATTCCTGGCCAAGCTGGGAATCCAGGTAGTGCTTCTCCTGTATTTTGATTAAAAATGTATACAAAAGCTGAACTCCAATCTGCAGGTTTTTTGAAATGAATATCAAAAGGCCCGCCTTCTCCTATAACATAATCTCTAGTTACTACTTCAGACTCGTTTCCTTCAGAATCTATAGCTATTGATCTAATTGTTGTATTGGTCGTAATTTCAAAAGCACTGTTATATGGTGTACTGGCACTTGTAGGTGTGTCACCGTCTATTGTATAAAATATAGAAACAGAAGCTCCTTGTACTGTAGATGAAGCTGTCATTTCTACATTAATAGCATCATTATATAATCCCGAAGCAGGATTAACCGATAGACTTACTGAATCTGTTAATTCAAAAGGTTCACCTACCAAAACCATCCCAAAGGCAGTTCCAAAATTTACTGTTCCTCCAGAAACCGTAGCAGTAAGATCAGAAAAATAATCTTTAAGTAATGTTCCGTCGGGCCACATTCCGAAGACATTAAGTTGTCCTGCAAAATCTCCATCTTGTCCTTGGAAAACTAATACCTTATCACTATCTCCGTTACGATTGTACTCTCTTTTGAAAATATAAGGTGAGTCGCTTAATTTTTGGTGAGACCCAGCTCCTACTGAAGTATGTTCTCTTCTAAACGTACCCAGTTTTCTCCAGTGAAAAAGCATACCATCATCTATGGAATCCCAATTCATATCCCCACGATATCCTGCATCTAAATAAGTTTCGGCATTAAAGAATTGTCTACCTGATTCATCACCGTAATAAATCTGAACGCCCCCTGGAGAAAGTAATAACGTTGTACCTCCGTAGAACATGTTTCCTGTATAAAACTCACTAAAATCATGAGATCTAAGGTAACTTACCATATTGTATTCACCCGGGGTATTAAATCCACCATCATTATTGTTAAGTTTTGCTGCAAAAGAGCTAAATATTTCCTCTTGTCCTAAATCAGTATATGCTTCTTTAGGAGAACGAAAATTAATCATACTATTAAATTTACCTACGGTAAAATCGTCTGGTAATTGATCTCCAACATTACCAATAATATTTACTCCAGAATGTTCCCCGGTCATATAAAAGTCAAGGTCGTCTAATTTTTTTGTTGGATTGTTTTGTTTCCATTCTTTTAATGCTAAAACAGCTTCATCTTTAAGCTCTGCCCAAGCATCTACACCCACATGTCTTTCGGTATCCACTCTAAAACCATCAATACCATATTCTTTAACCCAATCAGTAAGCCACTTAATCAAATAATATCTTGGTGCTCTAGGTTTTCCCGTTCTTGCAAAATACGCATCAAGCTCATCAAGCTCTTGTTGTTTTCTACCTTCAGTTTCCCATTTATCTAATAACCACTGTGGAAGTGCAACCGAATTAAAAGATTCAGTTCTGATATCTGGTAATCCAAAAAGAGGAGTGGTTAAATCATCACAAGGAAGTTCACCATTTTCTGTACCACACCTTAACCTTACCCAATCATTAGGATAATCATCATCTACAAATTCTAGTTGGCCATTTACCTCTTTAAAAGTACGGTAACCAGAATGATTCATTACGATATCTATAAGGATACGAATCCCATGGTTATGTGCTTCATCAATAAACTCTTGAAATTGCTCTGCAGATGTAAAGTTAGGATCAAATGCAGTCCAGTCATTGGTATGATATCCATGATACGGATAATCTCTAAACGCAGGGTCATCTGCTGGCGGATTATTAAATCCGTGCCTGTTCTCTACTACGGGTGTTACCCAAATAGCGCTTACACCAAGTTTATCAAAGTATCCTTCTCTGATTTTTTGAGTAACCCCTGGAATATCTCCTCCATGAAAATCGATTTCATTATTCCTACTATCCTGTTTGCGATCAAAATTAATATCGTTGGTAGTGTCTCCATTGTTAAAACGATCGGTGATAAGGAAATAAATCGTGACATTATCCCACGAGAATGGTAGATTCCTACCAGATTGAGCGATACTGTTTTTTGGAAAGAATAAAGCCAGTAAAAGCCCTAAATAAAGTAATTTTTTCATAATAAGTGTTAGTTTGTGTGTATTAATACTTTAATCATCTGAGAATCTATTTTTTAAATATTTCCTCAAACGTTGTAATAAATATTTCTAAAAAAAATTGGTATTTGAACGCTATAGAAGTATCAATTTTTCGCGCAAACGTTTGAGTGTTGATATTTTATTTTTCTTCCGTTAAAAAACTGAAAACTCCATAAAAAAACGCTTTGTATTTTGAAGAATTCGAAATCATATTTCGAGAATATAAACTTGTCTATAAGGTATTGCTCTTATAATTTTCCGTTTAGGGAAGAATTGACAAGCATAAAGGGAAAAAGTACATTTTTAACCAGCAATCGTGGTCGCATCTTTACATCATCAAACTATTAGAGTAATTAATCCTAAAAAACACTACAAAATGGAAAGTACAATCGAGAGAAACCTTAAACATATTCATGAATTACTATCAAGAGGAGAATTTATTGAAGCTATGGAAACTTATCTACACGATGATGTAGAGTTAAAAGAAGCTAATGATCATCCAAAAAAAGGAAAAGCATTCAATGTTAAGTTTGAACAGGATTTTATAGACAATCAGCTTGCAGAGTTTATAAGATACGAAGTGAACAATTATGCCGTAAATGGGAATCATTCATTCTATGATGCAGTTATGGAATTAAAACTAAAAGATGGTAGTACTATGCTTTCAGAACAAACTGTTGTTACAGAATGGAAAGATGAAAAAATCTATAGAGAACGATACTATCACGCATAAAACAATACTATATTTTCATTGCACAAACCTACCCCTTGTATTTAACCTAATATAAGGGGTTTTCTTGATAAAAGTAGTCCTACTATCGCCTATTATTTGCTTCAAGGCCAACCAGAACATATATATTAACAAAATATCTATTATTTTATTCATTAATTTCATTTTTAAACTAAATGATTTACTTATATTTGCACCCTCAAAAGGAAAAGCTATACTTCGGGGTGTAGCGTAGCCCGGTTATCGCGCCGCGTTTGGGACGCGGAGGTCGCAGGTTCGAATCCTGCCACCCCGACTACTGTTTTTTAAAATCCTGTAAATCAATTATTTACAGGATTTTATATTTTTGATAGCTACTACAAAACGGCCCAAAACACACCAAATTTCACTATGAACGTGTCCTATTACGTGACCTATTTTATCCTATTCTTAGGGAGGGTCTGTGAACAAGGGGCTTTAACATTTACGTTCTCGAGGAACCCGGATTAGAACTTAGAGGGCTAAGCTTCTATAGGTATAACAGAAGCATCTCTTTTCTGAACCGTTGCTTATTTGATTATAAAAATTATGTACTCTGATGAAATGACTATTTAATTAGGTCCGTAAAAAAGTAAACTTTGCAGAAGCACTTTTCGAGAATTCATTTAATGGTGAGTTTAACTAAACTGCTTGAATTTTGAATAATGCCCTGTCCTACAAAACGTTCGTTTTATGGGACTTAAAAAAAATAGCTTTATGCATCAACAATTGTAAATTTTAACTCAGTTCTTTGGTGTAATCATTTTTTCATTGCTAAAGTTCGAATTCTCAAGGCATCTTTATTTCCTTTCTTAGCTGGATGTCTAAGTGCATGTCTAATAACCCACTTAAGTTCGTTTGATGAATCAATCAGCCAAGCTTCACACATTTCTAATGCAGTTTCCAAATTATCTTTCGCAATATCCCCAACGTGATTTGCAACGCTTCTTCTCACATACAAATCAACATCATTTTTTAAATTCTCAAGAATTCTGAATGAGGGGCTTGGGTCAACTACTAGTGATTGTATTTTCTGAGCCCAAGGCAGCCTTGGCCTTGTTCCTTCAGAACATAGTCTGCGAACATGTGGGTCTGAATCATTCATCCATTTGTACAAGATGTCAAATGTTCTTTCTGGTTGGGCGACTAAAAATTCACGTATGGAGAATTCAGATGAGAACCGCTTCGTCAATTCATATTGAGCCTTCATAGAAATATCAAACGGGTCTCGGTTGTTATTGTATTCTTTATCGAGACCATACATTGCCACAAAAGACACATGAGGCATATAGAACAATCCAGACAATCCAAGATCATCGGTACGTTTAAGCGGTGGAGTTAAAGATCTTAATAGTATAGAGATTGCATCAGAGTAGTTATCCGGCAAATATTCTCGGAGAACCTTTGCAATGAAGACTCCTCGTTCTTTGAGTGCAAGAGGCTCGATATTCTGCATAACCTTTTCAATGAAGTCGGTTTTGTTAAAATGACTATCTACAGCTTTTAAATTAATTGCAAGCTGGTTCACAGCAGCCTTGTCGAGAACAAGCTTCAACGGTACTCCCTTTTGAATGGAATGCGGGGCTTCTGGCAATCTGATTTCCTTCATTCTATAATTGACTGTAAATGTTTGTCTGGTTTAGTCGCGGAAAATCAGTTGAGACTTTCCAACATACTCAAATATAAGCAGTTTTTTAATTCCAGATTTCATTAGATTCTGTTAGAATGACTGGGGAATTATCTGTCACTAGTATTGTGTGTTCATGTTGAGTTACGTACCCTCCTTTATTCCCGACTAAAGTCCAGCCATCATTTAATTCAACAGCTATCGTTGAATTCGTTGAAATAAAAGTTTCAATGGCAACAGTCGTATTCTTTTTAAATCTTTCTCGATTGGTTCTTACCCCGTAGTTTAAAATATTATCAGGCTCTTCGTGTAAACTTCTACCAACTCCATGACCTGCTAAATTTTTAATCACTTTAAATCCTGATTTTTTAGCTTCGGTTTCTATCAAATAGCCAATTTCAGAAATCTTTACTCCTCCTTTAATTCTATGAATAGCTTTGTGTAAAATTTGTTTTGACGCATCCACAAGAGATTGGTGATTATTGACGTCTTTTCCCAGTATAAAAGAACCTCCATTGTCAGACCAAAAACCATTTAGTTCTGCGGATACATCAATATTAATTAAATCGCCTTCCTTTAATATTTTTTTCTCTGATGGTATTCCGTGTGCTACTTCACCATTTACGCTTATACAAGAATACCCTGGGAATCCATAAGTTTCATATGGTGCAGATTTAGCACCATAACTTTTTAAAATACCACCTCCATATTCATCTAATTCTTTAGTTGACATCCCAATTTTGATGTATTCTCTCATCAGTTTTAGCGTAGTTCCAACAACCTCACTAATTTTTTTCATTCCGATTAGCTCAGATTCTTTTGTGATTGACATTTTTATGTTTTTTTAATTGCCTAAAACAAATGCTTATATCGCATTATAGCTCTAGGATCGTAAATATTTTCATCTTCAAACATTCAAAGGATATCTAAAAATTCCTGTATTCAGATGGGGTAATCTTTAATTTGTTTCTGAAAAAATTGCTAAAATGTGATGGCCCGTCAAACCCCAAATTGTAAGCAATCTCGGATATTGCCCAAGAGCTGTGTCTCAACATAATTTTAGCCTCCTTCAATAATCTATCTGCAATGAGCTCAGATGTAGTTTTTTGTGTGACTTTTTTGATTGATTTATTCAAGTGATTGACGTGAACGGCCATTTGGTCGGCAAAATCGGAAGCCGTGCGCAATTTTATTCCATCTATTGTATTTCTTATAGGATACTGACTTTCTAAAAGTTCATAGAAAAAGGAAGTAATTCTATTTGCGGCATTTACCTTATCGAAAGAGACATTTTTGGTGGGGCGTATTTTTAGAGCATTATGAATTAGCTGAATGGTTAAATTTCTGAGTGCATCATCCCTGAATTCAAAATCGGATTTTTTTTCATCTATCATTTGTATAAAAATTTTCTCAAGCCTATCAACTTCCGATTTGTTTAATTCATAAACGGGATAGTTGTTCGGACTAAAAAAAGGATATTTTTTTAATTCACCATAATTTGTAAAAAAAGACGCTGTGAAAATGCAACTATAGCCTGTTTGTGTAGGTTTTAATACTTCCCAATTATAAGGAACATGTGTACTGGTAAACAACAGACCATGCTCTAAAATCTCAAAACTCTTATCTGCATAATGAATTTTACTATTCCCGTTAACAAGGCATATTTTAAAATAATCTTTTCGACTATATGCAACATTATTTTTATTATCAGCTTTATAATCCTCAATCCGAAACACATTAAAATGCCCTTCTTCATGGCTCAAATCAACAGATTTAAGAAAAGGTCTATTGGCGTAATATGCTTCTAATGTCTCTGGTTTGTCCATTTTATGACATATTTTTAGCAATTTACGAAAAATAGCAAATTTATTGATTAACCTCATATCCTATAATTTGATGAAATAAAAAATAGCCAGAATTCGAATAAACTAGATTCTGGCTATTTTTCTGTTGTCTTCATTTAAAATTTACTTTTGAGCAAAGTCGCCTAATGGCGCATTGATTGCTTCCATTGCCACCATAGGATTCCAAAAATCTACATATCGAATGATTTTTCCTTTCGTATCTGTGGTAACAACCGAAATGTATTTTTGTATGTAGGGATTTCCGGTGCTAATGGCATGTCCATTACTTGAAAATTCCGCTATGACCAACGTGGGCTCTTCAGTGGAATGAAAATGAAGATTCTCAAAGTCAACTTTGAAGTGCTCTGGAAAATTCTTCATGTATTCATACAAGTCTTTTTTCCCTTTTACAAACTTAGGAAAATCTTTAGGGGCATAAGGAAATTCCAATACTCCATCTTCTGTAAATAGCTCAATCCAATCCTTTATTCGTCCAGAGGATAAATATTTTAAGTGGTTTTTAAATGTAGTTTGGGCTTCTTTTTTAATTTGCTCTTTTGTGTTCATGATTTCTATTTTTTAATTATTTAATACGACCTATAATTAATTCTGCAGAAATTAATTGTCTTGAAACAAAATTAGGGCTACATACAAACTCCAAGTTTGAAAAAATCAAAGTGTTATTTATAAAAATCAATCAATGGACTTATTTTCTGCACAGGTCTACTGAAATCGTTATCTTTTTCAATCAGCAAAAAACTAATAGCGGTTAGAGTTCGCTCTCTAACCGCTAATGCTAAACATTGTTATGTGTTGCTTTTTTACCAAGGACATTCTCCAGTTTCAGGGTAGAGTTCCTCACTAAAGAATTTCCCAGTTGGTCCATTATTGTGAATAAGGGCATATTTGGTGATTCTTTTTGCTGCATCTTCAACTGTTCCTGTACCTAGATGATTGTTGAAATCGGTTTTGGTAAAACCAGGATCAACCATATTAACTTTAATTGATGTCTCTCGTAGCTCGTATGCTAAATTGATTGAGTACATATTCAACGCTGATTTTGAAGATTGATATATTGCCCCTTTAAAGTGATAATAGGGGTTGGATTCATCGGTTGCCAAAGTAAGTGACCCTTGACTTGAACTCACATTCACGATACGAGGTTCTGAAGATTTTTTCAATAAATCTATAAAAGCCTGTGTTACTCTAATTACTCCATAAACATTGGCATCATATACCTTTTTGAACACATCTACGCTTGAACCTAATGCGGATTGAGGCATACCACCGCTCAATCCGGCGTTGTTGATAAGAACATCCAAAACTTCTGAATGTTTTCCAATTTCTGCACGTGCCGAATCCACCGACTCTTGATTAGTAACGTCTATTTCGACGACTTGAACATGTTCTAATCCTTCGTTTTTAAGTTTTTGAGCCGCTTCTAACCCATTCTCTAAACTTCGACTTCCTAAATAAACGAAGAATCCTTCTTTTAAAAGTTGTCTTGCCGTTTCAAAGCCAATACTTTTATTGGCTCCTGTAATTAATACTGTTTTCATTTTTCTTTCTTTTTAAATTGATAAATAAATTAACAATACAAAGATTGCATGTAGAAAAATAAAATCATTTGCCATTTGGCAAAAAGCAATTTTAATGAATGTTTTTTCTAATTCGGCTTAATGACGATTGTGTGATACCCAAATATGAAGCTAAATAGGAAAGTGGAATACGGTTTGCCAGTCTTGGGAATTTTTTCAGAAAACTAAGGTATCGTGTGGTAGCATCTTGATCTACCAACGGACTTCTTCTTTCCAATTTTTCAGTCAAAGCTTTCTGAACAATTTTATTTACGATAGCATCCCAAATAAGAATGGTTTTGGACAAATCTTCCCAATCTTCTTTAGAGAACACCAAGAGTTTGCAGTCCGTTACTGCCTGTACATAATCAGATGCTGCTATTTTGGCCTCAAAATGCTGATAGTCTACTATCAAATGGTTTTCATCTACAAAATATTTGGTAATTTCTTCCCCTTTATTGTTGTAGTAACACACACGAAGCACTCCTTCGACAATGAAACCAACCTGCCGTGGGATTTTCCCAGCTTCTGAAAAGTAATTGTCTTTATGAAGTTCTAAGACTTTTACCTTTCCTTTTATCAAGTCAATTTGCTGTTGATTCAACTGACCAAATTCTAATAAGTAGTTTATCAAATTGTCCATAGTTACAAAGTTCGTAATTATATAATAATTAGAATTTGCCAAATGACAATTAATATCATTTCCTAAAATAGCAAGTTTAGGTTACGGTCGGGAATTCTGTAAAATTCTTTTTTATACATTGAATTGTCGTGGTTTTTATAATTGCCCGCAAGTAGCTAAACTACAAGCGGGCAATAGCAAAATAATACTTGTTTTTCATTTCAAGATTATTTTAATTTCATTGCGTAGCACCACCATTTACCAATAGGTGCTGCCCATTCACAAAAGAAGATAAATCACTGGCAAAAAATTCTGCCAGGTTTGCTACATCTTCTACTTCTGCGAGCCTTCCCATAGGACAGCTTTCAATCAGCGATTTTCTTAATTCTGGATACGCATTGGGATCACCGAATATTCCTGAATGATCTACTGCAAAGGGAATGATAGAATTTACAGTGACCCCCCGATGCCCTATTTCTTTTGAAAGAACATCTACTAGATAACGTGGTGTCGTTTTGCTTCCTCCGTACACAGCCATTCCTGGAACCGGAAATACCGTGGTGCTGGAAGCGATGTAAATAATACGTCCGTTATCTTCGACGTTTTTAGCAGCTTGCTGCATTGTAAAATAAGCACCTTTGGTATTGATATTGAACAAACGGTCAAATTGCTCTTCCGTGAATTGCGTTACCGGTGTTTCTACCATTTCTATACCAGCATTGGCAACGACAATATCTATTTTTCCAAAGGCTTTTTTTGTTTCATTAAAGAGTCTTTCAATGTCGGTTACTTTACTTACATCAGCTTGTACAGCTATGGCTTTAACCCCCATGGCTTCAATATTTGATAGCGTCTCTTCTGCCGATATGTTGTCTTTTGAAAAGTTTATGACAATATTTGCACCAAGTGCTGCATATCTCTCAGCTATGGCTTTTCCCAAACCTCTTGCAGAACCTGTTATTAAGGCTGTTTTATTTTGTAGTGTATTCATTATTTCTATGTTTTAAAATTTCTTGTTTATATATTTAAGTCCTGTGTCATTAATCACTGCAAAAACGACCCCTGCAATTATAGGAACAAGTAAACCCAATATTGGGATTATTTGTAGCTCTGGGTGTACCCCAAAAAAGATGATCAAACCCAGAAACCAAGCAGGAATGTTATTCAGCCCTTTAATTTTTGCTGCATAAGCCAGCGAACCGATAAGGACAAAAACGGTTAATGGAAACCCCAATGCTCCAATTGCAGGTGCAAGTACACTTGCTAAAGACTGTATAAGTACTCCCATTACTATTCCTAAAATAATCTGTAAGAAACTGAGGGGATATACTTTAATCGATTTTCCGAATAGGTAATAACTTACCCAGGCAAGGAACATGACCCATGTAGCCCATCCCATAGAAAATGAGATAAATACTGCCAATGCTCCGCATAGCCCCATAACGAGGGCTGTTAAAAATGTTTTCATAATACGTAATAATTAAATGATTAAGAGCAGTTAAGCCATTGCTCCGTTGGCACCTATGTTCTGAGCAGAAACCCACTTGGCTTCATCACTTGCTAGGAACGTTACAATTTTTGCAATATCCTCTGGCTCTCCAATACGGTTGAAGGCTGATAAAGAGGCTAATCTATTGATTACCGCTTCTGGCTTTCCTTTTGTGAACAACGCCGTGTTTGTAGGTCCAGGTGAAATTGAATTTACATTAATACCTCTGCTTCCGACTTCTTTTGCAAACACACGGGTCAATTGTTCAACTGCTGCTTTGGTAGCTACATAAGGCCCATATGTGGGCAGCATGATTCTATTGACCGAAGTTGAAAAGTTGATGACACTTCCATGTTCTGCTAATTTTGTGGCAGCTTCACGAAGTGTATTAAATACTCCTTTTACATTTACATCCAGTTGTTTTGCAAAATCCTCGTCGGTGGTATCTTTGATAAGCGTATTGATCATAATACCTGCGTTATTGACCAACACATCAATTTTTCCGTAATGCGCAATGGCAGTATCGAAAAGGTTTTTTACATCTTGTGAGTTGCTTACATCCGCTTGTATAGCGATGGCATCACCACCATTGGTTTTGATTTGTTCGACGACCTTGTCGGCATCAGGCCTGCCTCCGGAATAGTTAACTATAACTTTGGCGCCTGCTGTTGCCATTTGACTCGCTATTTCGGCACCAATTCCTCTTGATGCACCCGTTACCAATACAACTTTGTTACTTAAATTTTTCATTTGTCTATTTTTTAAAAATTAATAGTACAAAGGTATTTGGGTACTGTCCATCGTTTGTTGCAAGGAATACAGCAGTATTTGTAAAATTTAAATAGAATATGGGAATAGGGAACTAACCCGCTAATTCGAATGCTCTTTTCGGTACTGGACAGGGGATGTTAGGGTATGTTTTTTAAAATAATTACTAAAATGGGCAGTTTCCGAGAATCCTAATCTGTAGGTTATTTCCTTGATGGGCAAGGAAGAATTTTGCAAAAGCGATTTTGCCTCGGAAATAGTTTTATCCGCAATCCAAGTAGTGACAGGTTTTCCTGTTTTGGTTTTTATAATGTTACTCAAGTAATTAGGATGTAGATTTTGTGCATCGGCATAATCTTGAACCCTAAAAGCAGTTTCCGTTTTTCCTGTAATTAAATCCCGGTAGTGTTTTTCAAGTAATCGCTTAAACGATTTAACAATTTGTGAACTTCTATTTCCTTCATAAATCGGGTTGTAATCCTGCCAAAAATAGGCTTTGATTTTATAAAGCATCACTGCCAACAAATGCCCGATAATTCTATATGTATCGGCGGATTGATTGATATATTCGTTGTGAATATTTAGATAAACATGTTCCAGTTCGTCATAAAATTCATCACTTACAATTTTAGGGCTAATCGTTTCGGTCAATAAAAATGGAAATGCAGAGAAGATGTCTTTGCTGATATATTGTTTTAGAAATGTTTCATCAAAAGTTATCAGATAAATTTCTTCGATTTTTTTCCAACTGAATGTTCTGTAATTGCTCGGATTGGTAAAGTAGATAGAATGTGGTTGTACGACGAAAGAGTGTTCATCAATAGTATACTTTCCCATGCCATTTTTTACAAAAAGAAACGAAAAATAGTCGGGACGGAATGATGATGATTGATATGGGAGTGTAAAATTAATATCTTTCAAATTAAGAATAGCAAATCCTTCGGAAGGTTGAATTAAATCCACAGATAATCCCAAGTGTAGATATAATTCATAGAGTGACTTTGCCTCAGGATTTTCGCTTTTCATTTTCCAGATTTCGTCTTAAATGGTATGCTACATTGGCATAGTAGTTATCAGCAAATTTAAAAAATCATGATGAATTATTAAGTAATGTTGGAGTATAATTGAAATAGAGATAGAGAGTCTCATCAAAGGACCGTTTTAGGAGACTCTATTCGAAAAAACCTAAACTTTACCCCAGAGTGTCCCAAACATGGTCTCTTTTAATAGTTTCGATAATTACCCTTTTACGGGATACTCAAAGTATATTTAAACGACCGTTTATTTGAAAACTTTTGAAACTACATATTTATTAAGCTCATAAAGTTTAATCTGTCGTACCAATTAAATAGTTTCTATTTTGACGTTTATTTAAACTATTGGTTATGGTTGTTCGATATGCAAGAGCGGGTTCGAATGAATAGAATCTCGATTTGCAAACGGATGCTTTTTTGAAGAATTAACTAAATTTGATATCCTTTGTACTGTTTTGATATACCTTTCTTATATTTATGATGCCGAAAGCATAAAACGCTCTCGTTAGTGTCTTAATTGATGTCCTATTTTGGAAATTGAGATATAAAATACTGGTATATAGAGGAATATGGATAGAGTTTTAACTCTGCCACCCCGACGAACCTAGTAATAGGTCACAACAAAACACTGTTAATCGTGTGATTATCAGTGTTTTTTGTTTTTATCCATTTTTTTGATGTCAAATGAAACCATTTAAAACCATTTAAAACCAGTAAAAAGGTGTGCAATCAGGTGTGCAATGTTTCACTAAAATTGTACTAACTTTATGGAGCTTTAAGGCATGATTTGACTTTCGTCCTTACAGATTATTGTTGAACCAAAGTCACCTTAAAATGAAAGCAAAAAACAGCTTCGCCATTATTTTCTTCACCAGAAAATCAAGAAGCAATCCCAATCAACTTTCCATCTATGTGCGCATTACCGTAGCGGGCAAGCGTGCTGAAATCAGTTTAAAAAGAAATGTCCACTACCCAGATATATTCCAGAGTGGTCGAAAGCAAAATAAGCGAAGATATCAACAACGAATTGGAACGTTTTGAGGAAAATGAGGAACAAAAATTTAAGTAATTGTTAGGCAACATTATATAATCACCGTCAAACCAATGATTCCATAAAAGACGTAGTTCGTTCCCATGTTTTCCAATACCTTGGTCCGTGCATTCCGAGCATCCCTGGTATCGGACCTTGTTCGAAAAAAAACGACGGGAACCGTTGTTCCCAATCTCCACTACTACTATAAAACTTAAGCGTAAATGAAAAAACTTTATTCTTATAAAACCAATGGTCGATCTGGCCCCACGCCGTTGTGCATACTTTCTGTTGTGTAGCCTTTTGTTAGAAACAAAGGTGGGGTTTTAGCACAAGACCTTCCTATAAAAGTGTTTATATCGACTAAAACCGAGACGAACAAACTACCAAAAGGGGATTATTGGATTCTTTTTATCCCTAAAACACCATTCAATATCCCATTTTAAAAGGAGTTAAGCACTAATTGTTGGATATTATCAGTGTATGGTTTTTTTTGTTATGAATCAATATTCAAAAGTTTATAATAAAAATACTCCAACATGAAAAAGCAATTACAATTGATAATGTCTACCATCGTTATGGTATTGACGAGCCTTACCACGTATGGCCAAAGCGTGGGAGACCAATTTGATGTTGATGGTATCACATACGAAATTACCGCTACCTCTCCAGCCGAAGTTAAGATCGTGGGCTATACTGGTTCAGCAACAGAAGTGGAAATCCCCCAAACGGCTACCGACCAAGGCACCGATTACCAGGTGACCGCTATTGGCGATCAAGCTTTTAACGGTTATCGTAAAGCTGAGGCGGACAAGCTGACCAGCGTTGTGATACCCGATGGTGTCACAAGTATCGGGCAAGACGCTTTTTGGACAAACAAATTAACCAGTGTTAATATACCCAACAGTGTGACCACTATTGGGCAACGGGCTTTTGGCACCAACCAATTGAGCAGTGTTACCTTACCGAACAATATCACCAGTATAGGGAAATGGGTCTTTTATAAGAACAAATTAACCAGTGTTAATATACCCAACAGTGTGACCACTATTGGGCAGCAGGCTTTTGGTACCAACGAATTGAGCAGTGTTACCTTATCGAACAATCTCACCAGTATAGGGCAAGACGCTTTTTGGCAAAACAAATTAACCAGTGTTGATATACCCAACAGTGTGACCACTCTTGGGCAGCGGGCTTTTGGTACCAACAAATTGAACAGTGTTACCTTATCGAACAATATCACCAAAATTGAGCAGTGGGTCTTTTCCCAGAACGATATTAAAGAGTTGACCATACCGGCCAATGTGGATAGTATTAAGTACCAGGCCTTTTATGGCAACGAAAACCTTACCCTGATAACGGTCAAACGTAATCCACCAGTAACATTTGATACAACTGCCTTTCAATCAAGAAATGCTCACCTAAATGTCATTATCAAAAAAGAGCTTGTGGTGCCCTTTGGTCTTATAGAAGCTTATAGAAATGCAGGATGGACGGAGGAATTTGGGTTCGAGTTCGTCACCTCCGGAATGACTGTCGTTGATGATGTTAGATACGCAATTACTACCTCTCCAGGCGAAGCCACGCTGATTGGCCTTATGCCTGGTGTAATACATAATTTGGTCATTCCCGAAGCGGTGGTTATTGACGGGCAACCGGTCCCGGTGACCGCTATAGGCGATGAAGCTCTTCGAAGTAGGCAGAATCTGGTAACTGTCGTCATACCGAGTAGTATGAA
Organism: uncultured Aquimarina sp.; assembly: GCA_947500545.1. Taxonomy (GTDB): domain Bacteria; phylum Bacteroidota; class Bacteroidia; order Flavobacteriales; family Flavobacteriaceae; genus Aquimarina. The sequence goes on from CANMSO010000005.1 coordinate 435,693, forward strand.
AAATATTGGATTCCAGGCCTTTCGTAGGTCATTTAGACTTAACCTGGTGATAATGTTGGGCAACAATCCACCGACGCTCGATGCAGATGCCTTTGATTATCCACACCGTAACAATATAGAAGTGTTAGTGCCCCTAGACAAGGAGCAAGATTATAAAAATGCAGGGTGGACAAATTTCAAGCTTGTCTCTTCGGTCTTAGGACGGAAGCATATTGGTCATAACTTCACATGGGAATTCACATCGCTATCTCCCGATGAAGTAGCCCTCGAAGGCACGGCAATTAATAACCCTGTGGGAGGTCACGTGGAAATTCCCTCAGAAATCGAATACTACCGCAAAAACAAGATGTATTCCGTCACGTCTATTAAGAAGGACGTTTTTAAGAATCGGAAGATCTCCAGCGTTAAAATACCCGATGCTGTACGACGGATCGGAGAAAGTGCTTTTGAAAACAATTTCTTGGCCAATGTAACTATTCCCGATGGTGTGCAACATATTGGGAGAAATGCTTTTAAGAACAACGCTTTGACCAGTGTTGAGATACCCGATGCTGTGACACGGATCGAGAAAGGTGTTTTTGAAGGCAATGCCTTGACCAATGTGATTATTCCCAATGGTGTGCAAAGTATTGGAGTAAATGCTTTCAGGGGCAATGCCTTGACCAGTGTTGGAATACCCATTGGTGTACAACAAATCGAGGAAAGTGCTTTTGAATTCAATGACTTAGCCAATGTAACTATTCCCTATGGTGTGCAAAGCATTGGGAAAGATGCTTTTTGGCAAAACCAATTGGCCAGCGTTGAGATTCCAGAAACCGTGACCAGCCTCGGGCAACGGGCATTTGGACATAACAACTTGACCGACGTGACCATACCGAATAGTATCACTAGAATTGAGCAGTGGGTCTTTGCCCGGAACGATTTAAAAGAGGTGATCATACCGGCCAATGTGGAATACATTGGGTACCAGGCCTTTTTTGCCAACGATTTAAAAGAGGTGACTATATCGGGCAATGTGAACCGTATAGATTTGTATGCTTTTTTGGACAACCCCGAACTTCACTTGGTAACAATGGAGGCCAATGATCCCCCAAGGCTTCATAAGGATGCCTTTTCCAATGCATACCGTGACCAAATAGACCTTGTGGTGCCCATGAGTGATACCAGTATACAAGTTTACTTAGATAATGGATGGGACGGATTCAGATCCATCAGCTTCGGAATCTTTACCGTTAATGGCATCAGATACGGAATTACCTCTTCTACCGACGTAATGGTGGTGGACTATACCGGTACGGCCACAGCCGTGAGCATCCCTGAAACGTTGAATCATGGTCCGAACATCTACACGGTGACCGCTATTAGGGAAGATGCTTTTCAAAACAAGGAACTGGTCAATGTTGAGATTCCATCCAGTGTCATCAGCATCGGGGAACGGGCTTTTAGTGAGAACCTATTGACAGAGGTAACCATACCGGTCAGTGTGGAAAGCATAGGGCCCCAGGCTTTTAATAACAACCCGGGTCTTGGCTTGGTGACGGTAGAGGCCAATAACCCACCGGCGCTCGATGCAACTGCCTTTGCAAATGCAAACCGACACCAAATAGCCCTTGTGGTGCCCACAGGCAAGAGACATGCTTATGAAGATAATGGGTGGGGCGGGTTCAGATCCATATTAGATGGCAGCGTCCCTCCCCGACCAACCATTGATGTGCCACAAAGTGTTGATCACCTAAACCCCTTTACAGTAAATATTACATTTGATGACGATGTTACGGATTTTATGGTGGACGATATTCAAATTACCAATGCCTCGGTAAGTGTTCTTACGGGCAGCGGATCAACATATACCACCACCATTGCAGCTACATCGCTCTGTGATGGCAATATTATCATCGATATACCGGCCAATGTAGCCATAGGAGCAAACAGTTTGCCCAATTTGCCGGCAACCGCCATGGTAACCATAGAAGAGAATCCAAACGACCTTGTGGCCAATGCAAAAGATATCACCGTTCAACTGGATGCCAGTGGGCGGGCGACCATCTTGCCAGAGCAGGTAAACAATGGTTCAAGGGGCACTTGTAACAACTCCGATCCCATCTTCCTGAGTCTTGATAAAACTAATTTTGACTGTAATGATGTAGGTACACGAGCAACGGTAACCCTTACCGCTACCCAGGGAAACGAAACGGCAACGGCAACGGCTATGGTGACCGTGGAAGCGGTCGGCAATTGTGGGACTGGTGAGCCCCTTGCGGATTTCAATAGAGGGTTTTCTCCCAACGGGGATGGTATTGCCGATACCTTGGTGATCGAAGGCCTTGAAAAATATAAGAACAACGTGGTGAAGATATATGACCTGAGCCAACGCTTGTTGTTCAGCGCTCATTATGGGGGACCCAGCGATGGTTGGGACGCCACCCATAAAGGTAGCATGGTACCCGTGGGCTCTTATGTATGTGTGATCGACTATAACGAACCGGGGCTGAGCTACGAGGCAAAAATGATATATGTCAATTATTGATCTTTTCGCTTCTGTAATGGTCGGGGCTTCGACTACGCTCAGCCTCCGACAATGATGAGGCGGAAAAGCAATCACAAGCGGTCACTGAGCGGAGTCGAAGTGAAAGCGGGCTTCGAGAGTACTTCGATAGGCTCAGTATAGCACCTCAACCCTTCGACAGAATTCGTACCCTGTCCTTCGGCGAGCTCCGGAACCAGGTGGTCGAAGGGTACCCAAAGAAAAACACAAAACAACTTCCATAATCCCCAAAACATCATATAACATCCCGTTTTTAACAAGGTTGGGCACTAATTGTTGGATATTTCCCTTGCATGTTCCTTCTTGTAATTTATAATATTCAAAAGTGATAAAAATGAACTCACAAATAAAAAAACAATTACAATTAATAGTGTACATCGTCTTTACGTTGCTAGTGGGGCTTCCTGGCTATGGACAGCAACCGCAAATAGATGACTATTTTTATACAGACAACGGTATCGGATATGCAATAACTAGCACTAGCCCTAAGGAGGTAAAGATTTTTGGGCATCCTAAAGGTTTCCCAGCAGGTTCTTTTGTTAGAAAACTAGACATACCTCCAACCGTAACCTGCCCCAATAATGCCTTTAGGCCAACAAACAACGGAACGATAACGATTGATTGTCCTCAGGGAGAATATAAAGTTACCGGTATTAATAGTGAAGCTTTTGGTTATGAGTATTGGTTGAGTGAGGTCACCATACCGAACACTGTAAGATTTATTGAGCAGCAAGCTTTTGCAGGAAACGAACATGACCCTGACCTCCACGACAAATTGAGAATTGCGTTGGTCATTCCCAATAGTGTGGAAAGGATTGACCTAAGGGCTTTTGGATATAGCGGCTTGACTGGCGTGACCATTAGTCAAAGCATTACCAGTATTGAGCCTTCGGTTTTCCAGGGCAATAACTTGGAGAGCGTGGTTATTCCCGATAGAGTGACCACAATTGGTTCTTGGGCCTTTGCACTTAACAAATTGACCAGCGTGACCATTGGTCAAGGCGTTACCCGTATTGAGGTTGATGCTTTTGCCTTTAACAAGTTGACTCATGTAGCGATTCCCGATAATGTGACCACTATTGAGGCTAGAGCTTTTAGGAATAACCCAATTGCCACAGTGGTATCAGAGCGCACAGATCCCCCATCAATCCAGGCAAACACCTTTACAAATCGTAACCAAATAGATGTTATTGTCCCCAAGGGCGCATATGATAATTATGTACGAGCTTGGACAGGTTTTGGCTTTAAATCTATCAGAGAAAAAGTAGACGTTGGCGACACCTTTACGGCTAAAGGTATCGAATATCAAGTAACGGCGCTCGGTACCCCCAACGAGGTAATGATTATAGGTTACGTGTCTGCAGTTAACAGAGTAGAGATCCCCGAAACTGTAAGCAATGGGGGGAATGACTTTACAGTTACCAGTATTGGAGAAAGTGCTTTTCAGTTCAATAACTTGAAGAGTGTGAACATACCTAACAGTGTGACTAGTATTGAGTTTGGTGCTTTTGCTGGCAACGCCTTGGAAAGTGTGGACATACCTGGTAGTGTGACCAGTATTGGTAGTGGTGCTTTTAATAACAATGCCTTGACCCGTGTGAACATACAGGATGGTGTGAGAATTATTGAGGGTAATGCTTTTTCCGAAAATCCAGACCTTGCCGCAGTGGTGTCAATTGGCACAGATCCCCCATCGATTGAAGTAAGCACCTTTATAAACCGTAACCTAATAGACTTGATAGTGCCTGTAGGCACGAGAAATGATTATGAAAATGCAGGGTGGACGGGCTTTCGAAACATCCAAGAAGGGATTGGGGTTTCCATAGAAGAAGCGCCGGCAGAAATAGGTGATTTATCGCCTTTTACGGTCACCTTTCGGTTTGATCTGGATGTGACAGATTTTACGATAGATGACATTAATTTGGACAATGCTACCGCAAACAATTTTACAGGTAGCGGTACTGAATATACTGTAGAGATCACACCTACACTTTGCAATGGTATCATTACCATTGATGTCCCTGGAAATGCGGCTGTAGCTGGACATCTAAGCAATGTCACGAATTTGCCAGCAAGCGTAGAGGTAAAGGTTAATGCCGTATTCGAACCCGAGGTAAGTAGTTCAGTGGTCGAATATTGTGAAGGTGATAACGCCGTTGCATTGATGGCAACCGGAAGAAATCTATTATGGTATACTGAGCCAACGGGAGGTACGGGAAGTGCAACCGCACCGGTACCAAATACGGGAAATGTTGGGGACACATCCTATTATGTAAGTCAAACAAACAACGACAACAATTGCGAGAGCGAACGCGTAGAGATTGTAGTTCGTGTCAAACCCCTGCTAGTAGCTCCAATAATAAGTTCAAATACCCCGATATGTTCTCGTGAAAATGCCATATTTACCATTACAGGAACCCCCGGTGATATGGTAACCTATAGCGGGGCCCTAAGTGGAATGGTAATTATAGAAGCTGGTGGAACGGTAAACGTAACAGTAAACGGGGCAGACTCGGACACGACCCTGGAACTAACAGAAGTAACCAATGGGGGCTGTAGTATGCCGTTATCGGGAACAGCTACGGTAATTGTTCAGGGTGATCGATTAATAACTATTGCCCAGGATATTACCGTACAGTTGGACACCAGTGAACAGGCGTCTATTACCCCAGCGCAAGTAAACAATGGTTCAAGGGGCGGTTGTAACAACTCCGATTCTATCTTCTTAAGTCTGGACAAGACTACTTTTACCTGTGACGATGTGGGGACTCCAGTGATGGTGACCCTTACCGCAGTACAAGGAAGGCAAACGGCCGTGGCAACGGCTTTGATAACAGTAGAAGCGCATGTAAATAACCTTGTGGCAATGGCCCGGGACATGACCGTACAGTTAGATACCAATGGAGAGGCGACCATCTTGCCAGAGGATATAGACAATGGCTCTACTTATGGCTGCGGCAACATTCCCGAACTGAGTTTGGATAGGGATACCTTTACCTGTGAGGATGTGGGAGTCCCGGTAACGGTGACCCTTATCGCTAAACAAGGCACCAATACAGCCGCGGCTACCGCTGTGGTGACCGTTGAAGAGCGTTTGGATAACTTGGAGGCCATTGCAAAAGATATCACCGTGCAGTTGGATGCCAGCGGGCAGGTGACCATCTTGCCAGAGGATATAGACAATGGCTCTACTTATGGTTGCAGCACCACCCCAGAATTGAGCCTGAATATAGATAGTTTTTATTGTGATGATGTCGGCACCCGGGTAACGGTGACCCTTACCGCTGCGCAGGGCAACCAAACCGCCACGGCAACCGCCCTGGTGACCGTGGAAGCGATTGGCAATTGTGGGACTGGTGAGCCCCTTGCGGATTTCAATAGAGGGTTTTCCCCCAACGGTGATGGCATTGGCGATACCATGGTGATCGAAGGCCTCGAAAAATACAAGAACAACGTGGTGAAGATATATGACCTGAGTCAACGCTTGTTGTTCAGCGCTCATTATGGGGGACCCAGCGATGGTTGGGACGCCACCCATAAAGGTAGCATGGTACCCGTGGGCTCTTATGTATGTGTGATCGACTATAACGAACCGGGGCTGAGTTACGAGGCAAAAATGATATATGTCAATTATTGATCTTTTCGCTTCTGTAATGGTCAGAGGATTGAGAGGATTGAATGTTGGGATTTGAAGCCTCGATGTGAATCGTGAGTCACTCCTTCTCCCCCTGGGAGAGGGCCGGGGTAAGGGACTTATTCCCTCAAATTATATAAAAACCAAATACATAATTATAAACAATAAAAACTAAAATGAACGAAAACAACAGAATTAGTAAGGTACTTACCAGTGAAGAGATTACCAGCGTACAAGATTGTCTAACCACCTTAAAAAGTGAATTAGATTTTTTACAAAACTTAACTCCCAACGAACGTAAAAATCTACCCAAAATCAATAGCGCCAACAAAATTTTTGCAGAAGATAGCCTCCATATCCTTGAGGGCAAACCTCAATGGATCCCGGGGGCCTTAACGGCAGAAGAAGCTCGCAAAGATCTTACCCTGTTTGAGCAATTAGATCCTATCATTCTGGAGCTAGAAAGTTTATTGCGCCAGTTAAAAGACACACAAACCATTGTGGGTAGCGAGGTATACCGAGTAGCACTGTCGGTCTATAGCCTTGCCGATGCGGCACGCAAAATGCCGATGGAAGGCGCCCAAAGTGCCCACGAACTCTTAAAAGCCAGATTTTCTCAAAGCATGAACACCAAGGGCGATACCCCAGAAGATACGGTTGAATAGCAACAGATTGGCAAAAAAGGTGGGTGTATCGTCAAAAAAGATAGCTCGAGGTACAAAAATACCCCGATAGCGTACCAAAAAGGTGGGATGAGGTGCCAATCTACCCGGCGTACCTACTGCTATAAGTGGGTGAACTGACAACTCTACAGGGATCTTGCTCCAATGAAGTACCCCTCCCCACTTAGGTAAGTACCCTACCTGACAACTCTACAGGAACCTTTAACAATTGAAGTACCCCCAGGTACTTGTACAAGTGGGAGGGGGTACTTATATAAGCGGGGGTATACCATTTGACAGGATTAAGAATCTCCGCTCCGCAAAGTCTCCTGACTTCTCCAAACTCATGAGACATACCAAGCTATCCACCACACATATTATATGTCGAGTGGTCGAAAGTGAACTACCTCGGAGCATTCAAATCTCGATTATCGAGTAAAACCTTAGTATTGGCTTGTTCCAAAAAAACGACAGGGACCGTTGTTTCCAATCCCCGTCGCTGGTATTAAATATTCAAAAGCCAAAGAACATTTTACCCTTATAAAACCAATGATCAATCTGGTCCTACGCCATCACTCCATTGCGCATGTTTTCTGTTGGATAGCCCTTTGTTAGAAACAAAGGTGAGGTTTTAGTACAATATCGACGATAAAAAGTACCCATATTGTTTAAAACCGGGACAAACAAGCCATCAAAGGGGATTACTGAATTTTCATTATCCCAAAAAAAACTTATTACATCCCACATTTAAAGAGGTTCAGCACTAATTGTTGGATATTTCCCTTGTATGGTCGTTTTTATTCTTTTTTCAAAAGTCCATAAAAAATTAATAAACCCGTTATTATGAAAAAACAACTACAATTAATAGTGTACGTTTGCATGGTGCTAGCAGGCCTTACTGGCTATGGGCAGCAAGTTGGCGATACCTTTGATGCTGCTAATGGTATCAAATATCAAATAACAGAACTCGGTAGTCCCTACACGGTAATGATTGTGGATTATCTCGGTTCGGCCACCGTCGTAAATATCCCCGAAACCATAACCCATCAGGGTAATGACTTTAAAGTTACCAGTATTGAAGAGAGTGCTTTTAGGGGGAATCAATTGACCAGTGTTACCATACCCAACAGCGTGACCAGTATTGAGGTGAATGCTTTTGCCATTAACGAATTAACCCATTTCACCATTTCAAGTAATGGTAACGGGATCAGTATTGGGGATGGAGCCCTATGTCACAACAATTTATCCAGTGTTACCCTACCAAGTAGTGTGACCAGTATTGGGCAAAATGTTTTTAAGGACAACCCCAACCTTGTCACAGTGGTGTCAAAGCGAACCGATCCCCCATCAATCGAAGAAAACACTTTTATAAACACAGGCCGTGACAAAATAGATGTGTTTGTTCCCAAGGGTGCATTAAGTGATTATAAAACAGCTTGGACAGGCTTCAAATCTATCACTGAAGACGTGTCCAATAGTGATAGCTTTACAATTGAGGGGATCACATATCAAGTAAATGAATTGAATCCCAACACGGTAACAATAACAGACTATCAAAATCAAAATGCAGCTACCAGTGTAAATATCCCCGAAACCATAACCCATCAGGGTAATGACTTTGAGGTTACCCGTATCGGGGACTATGCTTTTCAGGGCAATGCCTTTACCAGTGTGACCATTCCTGAAAGCGTTACCAGTATAGGCTTTGGAGCTTTTAGTGTTTGTGGATTATCCAGTGTTCACATACCCGAGGGAGTAACCAGTATTGAAGACAGTGCTTTTAGGAATAACCGATTGACCAGTGTTACAATACCCAGCAGCGTGACCAGTATTGGGGTGAATGCTTTTGCCTATAACAAATTAACCCGTTTCACCATTTCAAGTAATGGTAACGGGATCAGTATTGGGGATGGAGCCCTATGTCACAACAATTTAGCCAGTGTTACCCTACCAAGTAGTGTGACCAGTATTGGGCAAAATGTTTTTAAGGACAACCCAGACCTTGCCACAGTGGTGTCAAAGCGAACCGATCCTCCTTCAATTCAAGTAGAGACTTTTATAAACGCAGGCCGTGACAAAATAGATGTGTTTGTTCCCAAGGGTACCCTTGGCGATTATCAAGACTCGACCAAAGGCTGGACAGATTTCAAATCCATTACGGAAGGAATTGGGGTTTCAATAGAAGCGCAAGAAACGACCAATTTATCGACTTTTACGGTCACCTTTCGGTTTGATTTGGATGTGACAGGTTTTACGATGGATGACATTGATCTGGACAATGCCACCGCAGACAATTTTACAGGTAGCGGTTCGGTGTATACCGTAGAGATCACTCCAACATCCTGCAATGGTGCTGTCCAAATCGATATCCTAGCGAATGTAGCGGAATATGCGACTAATTTCCCCAATTTGGGAGCAAGCACTACAATAATGATCAATGCCCTACCAGTGGCTCCGACAATAAGTACGAACAGCTCTATATGTCCTGGTGGAAATGCCGTGTTCATCATTACGGGAACCCCTGGTGATATGGTAACCTATAGCGGAGCCTTAAGTGGAACGGTAACCATAAAAGATGGTGGAACGGTAGATGTAACAGTAAACGGGGCAAGCTCTGACACGACCCTGGAACTGGCAGAAGTAACCAATGGGAGCTGTAGTATGCCGCTAACGGGAACAGCTACGGTAACCGTTCAGGATGGTCCATTAACAGCTATTGCCCGAGACATTACCGTAGAACTGGATGCCAGCGGGCAGGCGTCCATCACCCCTGAACAAGTGGACAATGGTTCTCATGGTAACTGTAGCAATGGTCTTATCTCCTTAAGTTTGGACAGGACAGGTTTTAGCTGTGACGATATCGATTCCCCCAGGACTGTTACCCTGACCGCTACCAGTGGTAATAACGCCTCTGCCACGGCAACGGCCGTGATAGAAATAGTGGACAGAATGCCTCCTACAGCTATTGCCAAGGACCTTACGGTACAGTTGGATGCCAGTGGATGGGCCACCATTACAACCATGGATATGGACAATGGCAGTTTAGATAATTGTGGCATAGCCCATATGTCGCTATCACAAGAGGTTTTCATTAGTACAGGAACTTTTCCGGTCACCTTGACCGTTGCAGACAGTAGTGGAAACCAGCATACAGCAATGGCCACAGTGACTGTGGAGGCCTATCCAGCAGAAATAAGCCATGTGTTCACCGTATCGGACATGGACTATAAAATTACGTCCATGAATCCCCATACAGTAACGGTAACGGGCATTAGTGGAACCAATACATCAGGCAAATCACCGGCAATATCTTTCCCTGGAACCGTAACAATACCCGAAACGGTCATCCATGGCGGAAGCACCTATATCGTTACCGGTATTGGAGATGGTGCCTTTGAGAACAGCAATTTGACCAGTGTAGACATTGGCCGGAACGTTACCAGCATTGGAGCAAATGCTTTTAGGGGCAACCAATTGACCAGTCTGACCATTCCCACTAGCGTTACCAGTATTGGGGGCAATGCTTTTACCGACAACCCTCTGACCAGTGTACTGGTATTGGCCGATACACCTCCAGAACTTAACTTTTATGATGTTTTTTCAGATCCTGATACTATAGAATTGACCGTTCCCACCGATAGGATAAATACTTATAGAACAGCCGGTTGGACGGGCTTTGAATCCATATCGGATGGTATTACGTTAATCATAGGCGGGCCAGAAAAAGAGAACTTTACCACTTACCCCAACCCGGCAAGGGATAAGGTCCATATTGATCTAGGTTCAGGGCAAGAATTAAAGCAAGTAAATATCTATACCACAGTCGGAGCCTATTTATATTCGGAAAATGGACCCGAAATAAACACGGGCCGTCTATCCAAAGGGGTGTACCTGTTTGAAATCGTGACCAAAACAGGTGATAGGTCTATTAAGAAAATAGTGATTGCGGATAGATAGAATGTTTAAGGCAAGTTCGGTCAATAGAATAAATGGAATGGTCATCGGCAATGATAACAAGAAAAACAAAGAGGGTCTTTCAAAAATCGTAGGATGGGATTTAGTAATTCCCATAGACAGATGAACGATTGTTCAAGGACCGAGTAGTGTCGGCATTTATAAGTTGGAATATCAAATGGGTGATCGAACAATCCATCAATATTTTAAAAAAGATAAAAAGAGGTATTAAGAAATAGGTATGTCAGCAAACAGGACACCTTTTTGAAAAAGAATCTTTTGTTTGGGGGCAATGGTTTTGGCTAATACAGGTAGAAAGAGGGGTTTTGTTCTATAAAATCTTGATTGGCGATGATTTCTTTAAACCTTGAATGGATATCAAGCTTTTTGATATAATCAATAAATCGTTGTTTGTAGAAGTCTATCGTTAACATGGTTTTGAGACATAAATTTGTGAACTATGAATCAGTCCATATTAGTGTTGTACTCATTTTTGGAATTGGAGTTTTGTAGCTCCTTGATAAAGGATTTCATCTCGTCGGTAAGGAGCAGAAAATTTTGATTGTTCCAGAAGGCTTCATCGTAAGGATAATCCAACTTTAAAACATCTTTGGTTTTGGAAACATTTTCCTTGATTTTATCTGTTTTGACTAGGTTAAGACCAAACCACACATAACTCGCATCGTACATTATTGGGATAAGATTACCCCCTTCGTATAATTCCACCTTGACATTAAGTTTAGCTTTATCCATATAATACAATGCAGTCTCTTTGTTCTTTGAAAAATGTACGTTGACTTCATAGAACACATTACGGTACTTTATTCCTCTTTTTTGGGTAAACTCCTTGGTTGGTCTGTCATCTATAAAATAGTATTCCTCAATGGCCATATCCTGGGAATCGATAATGTAACGTCCCTTTGCGGAAAGGTTCTCATAAGTGCTTTTTGCCTTGAACATTAGTTTGTTCTTAGTGCCATTTTTGGATAAATTCGCTTCCAAATTGAAGTATTTAGGCGATACGGCAATAGAGGACAATACCTTATCCATTCCTGCTAAGCCCCACATCTCAAAATAGATGTCATTTTCTTTTATCGCTGCTTTCCTCATATTTGCAACATGTACACCTATATTATTTTTTGGTCTAGGTTTTTTACCTGTAGCCAAAAGCTGTTTTCTTCTTATCAGGCCATTGATATCCTGTAATTTTATAATGCTGTCGTTACGTTTCAATAAGGTTCTCATAAAAAAGGACTCCGTATAAGGCTCAAAGGGATAGTTCTTCCCAACTCTGATAAAATCCTTTAATGAGAGTGAGGTATTGGTAATGAGCACCTCGTCCAGTTCGTAAAACTTACTTTTCATATACACCATATCAAGAACGGTGCTGTTGCTTTCTATATCTCTAGTTGTTTTCTCATAACCGATAAGATTAAAATGGATACTCCCTCTCTCAACTTCAAGCTCAAATTTCCCGTCTGCATTGGTAAGTGTATAGGAATCTTTAGTGTAGACATCAACAAACTCCAAAGGTTTTTTTGTTTCGCTGTCCAGAACAACCCCATTGATTGTTCTTTGAGCATATAGCCCTACAGGGAGCAAGAGTAGTATTACAAATAGACGCATTTCTAATGATTTGAATTAAGGGTACTAGAAAACTATTTAGAACAAAAAAAAGGGTAAAACACCTCTCTTCTTTTAAGGCTTTTGTTTGATTGTTTCATATAACTTGATTTTAAAATTTAGTAATAATTCCTAATGGTAGATTCACTTTATATCTATAGCATTTTTATGACTCTTATTCTCATTAGAAGCTTGAATGTTATAAATACAAACTGTTCTTAAAGCAAAAAAATATTAAGGAAAAAGAAAATTAAAAGTGCTAATTGGAATTAATAGAGGGACAATTATAGCCAAAGTGGGGATGAGTGATTTTAACAGTGATATGATTCATCATATTGGATACAATAGCTTTCTTTTCAATTACCTTAGCATAAAAATAGGTGGCAGCTATTTTGAGTGCCGCAATAATTTTGAAACCGTACACGATTGAAAAGAATTACGGTTATGTTAAAAATCTTTCAGATAACATATACATCAAAAAGTCACCAAATTAAAAATAGTATTGATTGGCTCATTTAATAACAAATATTATATTTGACCGTCTTAATATAGACAAAACACGACAAAAGTTCTTATCAAATATGTTACCTAATCGGTTACCAAGTCAACAACACGAAACGTAACGTTTTGACTATTAAAAATATAAAGGGGACGGCAGACTTCCTGCCACCCCGACTTCAATATTTTGATCCTAATAATCTATTTATTATCAGGATTTTTTGTTTTTAAAACTCTCGAAAAACACCCTTTTTTATGTTAGAACACCGTATTAAAATCAACAATTCGGATAACTAATTAATTTAACATTTCTTACTTATTGAGAACCAACCCACTTAGCAAAAGGTTCGGCAAGGAAACAGGATTTGAATCAATGAATTTTAGCCTTTATAACTAGACTTTTTAATACTTGTAGCCTTACCTAAAAGGAGTTACAGATTTATTATAGTTCCTACTATTGTAATATTCATAATAGGAAATTCTAATTCAATTCTTTGTTAACTATAGTTTTTTACAATTTCATTTATAATATTTTGTTTGAACTTTTCATCGGTAATAAAATCTCTCTCAAATTCTTCAAACGCTTCTTTTTTTATGCCACTTTTGATTGCGGACTTCTTCCAAAGCTGTAGTGTTAATGTTTCATTTTTTGCAAATTCCAATAAATACTGAATCACCAGATTCATCTTATTCCTGCCAAATTTATCTTCGAAACATTTTAGCATAAGAGGAGCTAGGACATATCTATACGTTTCTCCAATTTCATTTCTATTTTCAATTTGGTTTAAGGGAATGAAGTTGTCGTCTTTTAAGTATTTCAATTGCCCTATCAAAACTTCCGATAGAAATTGTTTTCCGGATAAATCTTCCGCAGTATTATAAGATAAATATTCAGCGAACGATTCGAGCCAAAACCATCCTAAATTCCCGGACATTACGTTACTCCCAAAATAATTATGACCAAATTCGTGTCCGAAATATCTAAAATGATGATCGAAGAATTTCCCGTCAGCATCTATTAATTTTTCGAAATCCAATCCAGTAAAGGCAAATGTAGGATATGTGTTAAATCCCCAGCTACTTCCTTTTCGTCTTTTATTTATTGCCGTATGGTTAATCAAATAGATGTTATCCGTAAACTCAAGGCCAAGATTATTGGAAAGGTTGTTCTTGATTAATTCTATGTTCTCAAATATAACCTCGGCATTCTCTTTGGTTACCAATGTATTTAAAATGTAATCGCCATGGTTTTCGATAAAATTATAGTTGCCAGCAAATAATAAAAGTGGAAACGGCTTTTCGGAAACAAAATGCGCATCAGTTGCCCTTTTTGGAGCAGTTCCATTTATAAAAATGGTATTCCCACCTTTTATTCCTATCATCAAATCATACGAATAACTATCTATCAACTTATCATTTTCAGAATCGTAAATAACAGGGTACCATTTTGTTTGCTCCGTAGCCCTTAAGGTTCGCTTGTTAATTGCAATGATACCTTTATCGTCAAATTGATTGTAATCATTCTTATATACCGGAAATGCTCCTGAATACGTAATTTGAAAACCTTCAGGGATATACGCTGTACTATCAATTTCAAAGTTATATTCTATAGCTTCTCCTCGGATTTTACCATCGTAATAGCCATTATATCTAATTAATTCGTCTTGACCGTTTTTAAAATATTTGATATTCATGCCTTTGTTCAGCAATATGTGATACTCTTTTATCTTAGGGATATTGGACAGGTTCAAGTCACATATGATAAGGCCAGAATTCATGTCGATTTCTACACTACCCGAAATATGGATTTGGGCAGAAATAGTATTGGAGGTTATCAAGACAGTGATAAAGACTACGAAAATAAAGTTGCTTGCTTTCATGGGAATTAATTTTACTATAGGGACATCTGATTTCTATAAACGTTACATTTTAAAGTTCTGCTTATAATTTTGCACCGTAACAAATTTTAATGCACACAATATTTAATAAAATAGTTGGAATTAGGGTTTAGTGTAAACGGTAAAATTAAAGCGACTCCGATTTATCACCAGAGCCGCTAGTATATATAAGTTTGATTTAATTCCCTCCAATTGGCATCATTGGATAAACCTCTATTTTTGTAGAAAAATCATTGAAAATTGGATTTTCTTTTGCGATTTGTACTGCCTCATTAATGTCCTTGGCTGTTATGTGGAAAACCCTGCCACCACTTCTTTACTCTCATTAAAAGGGCCATCTTTGAGTATCCCATTACTTTCGGTAATTATTCTACTGCCTGATTTCTCTATAGGGTTGGCGCCTTTCAAGATTCCTTTTTTCATTAAATCCCCAATATAGGCACCTCCGTGCTCCATGCGGTTCTGTAACTGCTCAGTTGATAGATCTGTCCAAACACATCCTTCGGTTTTAACAATCAATAAATAATCTTTGATCGTTTATATTTTAAAGTTAATAATGACATTTATTCCACAATGATAACCGAAGTTGATAGATAGTGACATCATTGTTCAATTATTTTTAAAATATTCTTCAAACAATTTTTTTAGCATCAACCTTACCAGCTCTTTGCCCGTACGACAATGTGTTGAACGGGATGGTAGTAAACTACTTAAATTTAGTTTCTCAACAGGTAAATGAGCGAAATTACTAAAAGAGACAAATAGCTTTAGACAGAGGTGTGTTTACCAAATAACTATTATTAAAAATGAAATACCCCAAAGGGTGATTACAACTTTGTAGTCGCTGTTTTTTTGTGTTTCTGCGAAAGTAATACTGTAACATTAAATTTTGGTCATTCCTCAAAAGATTTTGGTTAACAATAAAGTGTGTGTGTCGAATATCTTTGTACCATCAAATAATAACATTTAAAAAATTACAATTATGAAAACTTTAAAAACAATTTCAAAAATAGTAATCGTATCGCTTATAATGATATCATTTACTGCTTCTGCTCAAAATAATAATAGTATAGGCCGTCAATTCTACGACGCATTTCAAAAAGGTGATTTTGATAAGTTTGATGATATAATTCATCAAGATGTTGTAACCATATCCTCGGGATCTTATCAGAATGCAAATGGAATAGAGGCTCTTAAAACTTGGGCAAAAGGATTCTTGACTGCTTTCTCTGCCAGAATCGATTTAGTGGATGAATTAGAAACAAAAAACAGAGGCTTTATTGCCGTAAATCTTAACTGGAAGCACGTTGGTGATTTCTTTGGGATGCCACCTACTGGAAGAGAAGGCACTTCAGTTGAATATCTTATTTATAAAATCAAAGATGGAAAAATAAGCGAAATAAGAGCTGCCGATTTATCATTAGACTTAGTGACTTATATGAAAGAATCCGGATTTCCAGTTCGTATGGGGATGCATCCAGAACCACTTATTAAAGGAATAGAGAGAAGACCAATGAATCACTAATTCTAAAGGTTCTACCCTACTTTAATATAACATAAAAACATTATACGATGAAGACATTAATTATAGGAACAGGAAATGTGGGCAAAACTTTAGCTCAGAAATTTCAAGAAAACAATCACCAAGTTAAAATATACAATGCGTCTGGTGAAATACCAGAAGGTTTTACTAAAAACCACTTTGCAACAAATTTACAAGCGGTAGTTGGTGAAACAAAACTAATTGTACTTGCGGTACCCTTTGAAGCAGTTCAGTCAATTTTTAGCGGAATAACAATACAACCAGAAACAATAGTAATCGATGCAACAAATCCTATAGCATCAGATATGAAAAGTATGAGCGTAGGAAATACAAGTTCTGGAGCAGAAAAAATAAGCGAATGGTTACCTAACGCTCAAATCGTAAAAGCATTTAATACGACTGGTTGGGAAAATATGGCAGATTCTAGTTATCAAAACGGAAAACTGACAATGCCTTACGCAGGCAATGACAAAAAATCAAAACAAGCTGTGGCACGTATTATTGAGTCTTTTGGTTTTCAACCTTTTGATACTGGAGATTTATTTATGGCTCGCTTTTTAGAACCTATGGCAATGGTTTGGATTTATCAAGGAAGAATAAATAGCAACAATCCAAATTTTGGGTTTAGTATTCTTGAGAGGTAATTAACTTGGTTAGATTTTGATCATTTTACAAAAGATTCTGGTTAACTGAAACATAGCTTCCCATAATAACTTTGTAGTGTCAAACGTAAATAACAAAATCTAAAAATATTGAAAATGGAAACTATAACAAACATAGAAGCTGTACAAAAATTTTTAACACTACAATACGAAGGAAAGATCGAAGAAGCATTTGCTAATTATGCAGATTCTAGTTTTGAATGGATTGTATCTAGTGCCAATAATAACGAATTAACAACCGCTATTCCTTGGGCTGGAATGACACATAAAGGATTAGAAGGATACAAAAACTTAACAAGTCAGCTCTTTGGAGAATACGAAGCATTAGAGTTTGATACCAAAGAATTCTACGAAGTACAAGATAAGGTCATTATGATAGGGCATTTCAAATTCAAACATTATAAAACTCAAAAAATAGCAGACAGTGATTTTGTTGGGCTTTTCAATATGAAAAACGGAAAAATAGCAGGAGGACAATTCTATGAAAATACCTATGCTGTAGCACAAGGCAGAAAATAATATACGAATCACTTTAAAATATAGGTAAAATGAAAAGGATAGTAGACACACCTCTAAAAAAAGAAAATTTTAAACAAATCATGGTAAATGGTTTCAACTTCAATGTATATGATGAAGGAGATGAAGACCAACCAGTAATCCTAATGATTCACGGGCAACCAGGATTTTCAGAAGAATACAGATTAAATGTACCAGCATTTAGAGAAGCTGGTTATCGTACCATAGTTCCAGATTTATTAGGTGCAGGAGAATCAGATAGACCAGAAGGTATTGAGCATTATACTGGTACAAAGGATTATGAACACATTCTGGGTATTATGGATGCTTTGAATATTGAAAAGTTCAATATTATAGGAGGAGATAGAGGTTCGTTACCAGCTTGGTTCATTGCTGCTTTTAATCCTGAACGAGTAGAAAAATTAATAAGTGAAAACTTAAGTCATTTAAACGGATTCTTTAGTCAGGGAATTGCTCAGAGCAAATTATCTTGGTATATGCTTTTTACCCAGTTTGATATTGCTGAGGAAGCATTTAAGGCAGATAACTGGGCAATGTTCAAAGCGTGGATGGAATACCATCCAGATGTGAACCATTGGATAAAGAATTTTGAAAGACCAAATGGTTTTAAAGGTGCTGTACTTAACTGGTACCGAGCAAATGCGAATCCAGATAACAAAGAACAGGGAGAACCTTTACCTAATGTAAATATTCCTGTACTAATTATTTACTCAAATAATGATGCTTATCTTGATAGAGAACAATTGGCATTGGGAACTCAATACATTGATAGTCAGGTTGAGTACAAAAGAATTGAGGGTTCAGGACACTTTATCGCCAGAAATGCACCAGAAGAATACAATAAAGCAGTACTTGAATTTCTTAAAAATAATAAACAATGAACACAAAATCAATAATAATAGTAGGTGCAGGTCCAGGCATTGCAATGGGTGTAGCAGAAAAATTTGGTAAAGAGGGTTATTCAGTAGGTCTAATAAGTCGTACAGAAGAAAAATTAAAAAATCTTCAAAAGGAATTATCAGAAAAAGGGATTCATTCCGCTTTCGCGAAAGCCGATGCAGGAAACCCAAAAGAGCTGGGAACCGCCATACAATCTTTACGTAAAACATTACCTAACATAAAAATTGTTCATTACAATGCAGCAGTTTTGAGACCATTAAATGTATTAAACAATAGTCCGCAAGAGCTATTGAACGATTTAATTGTGGGTATTATAGGTGCAGTAACCACCATTCAAGAATTGCGTAACGATTTGAAAGTGAATAACGGTACTATGTTACTAACAGGAGGCGGTTTTGCCGAATTTCCTATGGCAGCATATGGTTCAGTATCTATTGCAAAAGCAGGAATAAAAAACCTCACCAAACAATTGCACGAAGAACTGAAAGCCGAAGGCATTTATGTAGGATCTGTAAGTGTAAACGGAATGGTGAATGAAAAAGATAAAAAATACAATCCGTCCAATATAGGTAAAGAGTTCTATAAACTATCACAAACTAAAAATAAAGTATTGGTGGATTATTAAGATTATAAATAATGAAAACGATAAAAATCAACTCTTTAGAAGGAGATATTATTACAGATAGTTTAGGTATTAGGATAACAAATGTAAATCCTAATTTACCATTGAATGAAGAAGCGATTAATGATTTAAAGACAGCTATTAATAAATATCATCTTATATTTCTTAAAAGTCCAGAACCTATAGCCCTTGAAAACCAAGTTGCACTTACAAAGCAACTGGGAGAACCTTGGGTATATGATTATATTCCTGGGCAATACAAGGATTATCCAGAAGTGTTCAAAGTGACCAACCAAAAAGGAAATGGTTTTGTAAATGCCGGTCAAGCTTGGCATTCAGATGGGTCCATTTACAATAGACCTATGCATTTAAGTGTTTTTTCAATCGGCGAGATTCCAAAAGACGGTGCTTCAACATATTTTAGCAGTTTGCACAATGCGTTAGAAAGATTACCAAAAAACCTAGCTGAAAAACTGAACAATACAGAAGCGCTTTTTGGCAAAATGTACAAACCGCATGCTGTCATTTGGGAACATCCCATTACTTCTAAAAAAGTCTTACATATAAATGAAGGGTTTAGTGATGGTTTTAGAGATAAAGTCACAGAAAAACTATTCAGTCAAAAAGAAAATGAAGAGTTATATGAATTCTTCAACATGCACCTATGGGAAGAGAACACATATTATGAGCATAAATGGAATTTTGGCGATTTGGTAATTGCTGATAATTATGCATTGGCTCATTATGCAAAACCAACGCACAGTAATACACTTAGAGTACTTCACAGAACAGCGACCAAAGGAATTAAAAGGCAGAAACCTTCTTAAAACATAAAATTTTAGTCATTGCATAACGACATTTTTTCTAAATTTGAGAAATGGCTAAAAAAGAAATCCCAATATTTGAGACAAGTAATGATTTGCACGAAGCGACAGGATATGACCATCGTTCTCATATACCCGGGTTTGATATTTTTACTTTAGAATCATTAGACCCTTCTTGTACCAAATCTATGTCACCTTATCGACAAGGGTTTTATCAAATAGGCATACTAAATAATACGGGGAACAGTCAAATTAACCTCAACACAAATAAAGTCAAGTTAGAACAATTACCGCTATGGTTTGTGGTTCCCGGACAGGTGTTTTCATGGGTAAGAGATGAAAAAACTGCGGGTCATCATATCCAATTTAGAAAAGAATTCATTTCAAAAACCACCCCTAATCTCACTGAAGATTTCCCGTTCTTAAAACTATCAGAAAACAGCGTGTTTTTAATGACACCAGAAGAGCAATTATCACTTCAGTTGGATATACAGCGTATGCATTCTGTTTTTCAAAACCCACATCCCTATCAAGAAAAAATGCTGGAAGGAATGTTGATTTCGGTACTCTACAACTGTAAGTCGATTTATGAACGTTACAAAACTACTGAGAGTCATCTATCTCGTGGGCAGGTACTTTTACAACGCTTTCAACAACTGGTCAACAAACTTTATATCGACTCAAAAAGTGTAAGAGATTATGCGGAGCAGTTAAACGTAACACCTAATTATTTAACCACTATTGTTAAACAAATCACAGGAAAGACAGCTAAAGATGTTATTCAAGAACGTGTGTTTTTGGAAAGTAAAAATATGCTCGCTTTTTCATCTCTAGACATTGCCGAGATCGCATACCAACTCAACTTTCAAGAAGCAACACATTTTACACGTTTTTTCAAAAAAATAAGCGGAACTACACCTAATAAATTCAGACAAACGCGATAGTCATTATTTAGGTCATTTTACAGTAGAAAGTGATTATTTCTTCGCTGTATTTATTCCGGAATTTGTAGTGTAATTGTAAAAGATTGAATTATGAACAAGAAGAGAATAGCCCTAGTTACAGAATAGGGTATTTCAGCTTAAAATTACCACTCAACACGAGCTATGAGATTAACATAAATTATAGATTACAAACAATATTTCTTTGTATTTTTCTAAAGTAAATATTGTATCCATGAAGAATTCTATTTTCTTAGTCATTTATGTGTTTTTCACTACTTTATCCTGTGCCCAGGAAAAGAAAAATGATATCGCATTAGAAGAAGATCCTAAAAACTATACAACAGAATTGGTTGTTCCGGGATTACAGATCCCATGGGGAATGGTTTGGTTGCCCGATAAGAGTATGCTCATTACTGAAAAAAGTGGTAATTTAATTCATTTCAAAAATGGTAGCAAAACACTAGTAACCAATGTTCCAGAAGTTTACAACAGAAATCAAGGAGGGTTATTGGATATCGAATTACACCCAAAATATGAAGAAAACGGGTGGATTTACATTACATATTCCTCTAAAGAAGGAACTGAAAAAGGTGGGAATACGGCCCTAATTAGAGCTAAACTAGAGGATAATCGATTAACCAATATCCAAAAATTATATAAAGCAACGCCAAACACTACTCGAGGTCATCATTTTGGGTCACGTATAGAATTTGACAATAATGGGTATCTATATTTTTGCATTGGTGATCGAGGAAATCGAGATGTTAACCCACAGGACATTACGAGAGATGGCGGAAAAATATATAGACTAAATGATGATGGAAGCATCCCAAAGGATAATCCTTTTATAAACAAAAAGGGTGCTAAAAAAGCCATTTTTTCTTATGGTCATCGCAACCCGCAAGGAATGGCAATACATCCAGATGGTACAATTTGGGTTCATGAACACGGTCCAAAAGGTGGTGATGAAATTAATACCATCAAAAAAGGTGTAAACTACGGATGGCCAGTAATAACATATGGTTTAAATTATAGTGGTACTTCTATAACCAACATTACCAAAAAAGAAGGAATGGAGCAACCTTTATACTACTGGACCCCATCCATTGCACCAAGCGGAATGGATTTCATAACCAGCGACAAATATCCAGATTGGAAAAATAATCTACTGGTAGGTTCATTGGTATTTCAATATTTAGAGTTAGTTGAATTGACTAATAATAAAGTTACAAAACGAAAAAAATTACTGGATGGCATCGGTAGAGTTCGAAATGTGAGACAAGGTCCAGATGGGTTTGTTTATGTAGCGGTGGAAAATAAAGGTATCGTGAAATTAATCCCAAATTAAATGAAAAAACATCTAAAACGATTCTTTATATTAGAAGTTACGGTATTCATTCTCAGCATTTCTATCGCAGCGCAAAAAGGAAAGTCGGACACAAAATATGTTTCTTATCCAAAGCAAGAAGTTCAGGATACAAAATTATCCGAAAGTATTATTCGTGGTAAAGAAATTTATGCAGATTTCTGTATGCAGTGTCATTTGCCAGATGGAAAAGGAACACCTAATGTATTTCCCCCTCTTGCCGGATCAGATTGGTTGATTAACAAACGAAAAGAAAGTATTCATTCTATAAAATATGGATTAAATGGAC
Organism: uncultured Aquimarina sp.; assembly: GCA_947500545.1. GTDB lineage: Bacteria > Bacteroidota > Bacteroidia > Flavobacteriales > Flavobacteriaceae > Aquimarina. Next base: position 458,194 of record CANMSO010000005.1, read on the forward strand.
CTATACAAGTTAATGGAAAGCCTTACAATAGTGCAATGACCTCTTTAGGATTAGAGGATGAAGAAATTGTAGACGTAATGAACTATATCATGAATAGTTGGGGTAATACTCAAGAAAAAATTGTTACCTTACAGGAAGTTTCCGATATAAAGAATTAATTATATAACAATCATAGAATATTTTACGTTAATCATAATATTCTATGTACACGCAAATGAGGGGCAAAAATTCGATTAACGAGATATTCTTTATGGGGTTTTTAACATTTTTTTCAATGTCAATAACCTCACACTCGATTAATGCTCAAAACGAAATAGATTCTCCTAATAGATATAGATTTAAATATAAGTCAGAATTATATAAAGGAACCAGACTTCAAATAACCGAACAGTTACGAGCATTAAAAAACGATTCAAAATTTGTAGATATTCCTAATGAAATCGAAGAAGAACTTACTTCGCTTTTTACAACAACCAAGAAACAAGCGATACCCAAATTTTACAAAAAACATGCAATTACATTTCTAGACGCACTATATAGTTATGAGGATTTTGCTAATGTTTATGAAAACGCCTTATATGAAATCGTAAAAAAAGTAAAAAATGATATTTACGTGGTTGATTTTAAATTTGAAAGGCAGTTTATAAAAAGTAAAGTGAAATTTGATCGTATCTTGAAAGAAGACATAACAAATCTGGAAAAATTTGAACAAGCAAAAAAAGACCTTGTTGATAGTCAAACCAAATTATCATGCCATCGTTGGATGAAGAACAAGTTTGAGAAATATAAAAATATAGACATCATTAAAAATCCAGATGAATTAATGAAAGCTTTCAAAAAAACAGAAGCGGTGCATGTCTACAAACTATACATCGAAAATCGTATCGAAAAAATTAAACCTTACTTAGAGAATCAGGTTATCGATTTTTATTATAAAAAATCTTTGCACGAAATCAATCCAGAGGTACTCGACCTTCATTATATAACCAAAATATAGTTTGCTAAAAGAAATGTTCTTAAAATTATTTTATTAGCTTGGTGTATTAAATGAATTTTCCTCAAAAAACATATAATGTCATTGGCTTAATGTCCGGGACTTCTCTGGATGGTTTGGATATTGCATATTGCGTATTTGAAAAGAAAAACGATTCCTGGTCTTTTTCCTTAAAAAAATCAGAAGCTATTGATTATTCTTCAGAATTAAAAGAACAATTAAAAAGCACAATAAACCTAGAAGCTTCAGAATTATTGGCGTTTCATAATATGTACGGAAATTGGTTGGGAAAGCAAGTCAAAAGTTTTATCGATAAAAATTATATCAACGTTGATTTTATTGCCAGCCATGGTCATACCGTTTTTCATCAACCGGAAATTGGTCTAACATATCAAATCGGGTCTGGACAACATATTGCTAATACAAGTGGTAAAAAAGTGATTTGCGATTTTAGAACTAATGATGTTGCTCTTGGTGGTCAGGGAGCTCCCCTAGTACCAATTGGAGATCAATTATTGTTTAGTGATTATGATTTTTGCTTGAATCTGGGTGGAATTAGCAACATTTCTTTTGATAGTGCTGGAAAAAGGATGGCTTATGATATTTCACCTGCCAATATGCTGCTAAATTTTATTTGCAAAAAAATAAACATGGAGTTTGATAAAGGGGGTAAACTTGCGGCTGCCGGAACCACAAACATCGATTTGTTAAACAAGTTGAATACTTTGGCGTATTACAAACTCCCCTACCCCAAATCTCTGGGATATGAATGGTTTAAGGAGAATATTATTCCCCTTATCCAAAACACGCACGATTCTGTAGAAAACCTCTTGAATACTTCTATCTCTCATATTACAAAGCAAATAGCTAGCGATATTAAAAATACAGGAAAAGAAAACTCAACACTTCTTGTCACAGGAGGAGGCGCAAAAAATAAGTTTTTGATTGAAAAGCTACAGCAAGAACTAGGTGAATTTTCAAAAGTTATTGTGCCAAAAGAGCAAATTATCGATTATAAAGAAGCTATAATCTTTGGATTTATGGGCGTTCTTAGAGAAAGAAATGAGGCAAATTGCTTACAATCAGTGACCGGAGCTAGCAAAAATTCTTCTTCGGGAGTTATTTACTATCCATCGTGAATAAGTTTTATACTAAAGATTAACTTGCATTCTGTAAATTTGCCAAAAAACAAATAAAGATGCTAATTATTGGTATTGCCGGAGGTACGGGTTGCGGAAAAACTACTGTTGTTAACCACATTGTTAATGAACTACCTGAAAATGAAGTATGTGTAATTTCACAAGATTCCTATTATAAAGACACTAGTCATCTAACCTATGACGAGAGAACCAAAATAAATTTTGATCACCCTCAATCTATTGATTTTGATTTATTAGTAGAACATTTGTCCGAATTAAGAGATGGAAAAACAATCCAACAACCCGTGTATTCTTTTGTTGAGCATAACCGCACAGACGAAACCGTTAGCACCAAACCAAGTAAGGTAATTATCGTAGAGGGTATTTTGATTCTAACCAATCAAAAAATTCGGGATATGTTTGATATAAAAATATATGTACATACCGATAGTGATGAACGGCTAATTAGAAGGCTTAAACGCGATATTGCAGAACGCGGAAGAGATATTGATGAAGTTTTAGACAGATATCAAAATACCTTAAAGCCAATGCACCAACAGTTCATTGACCCTACCAAAGAATATGCTGACCTTATTATCCCTAATAATCATTACAACAATGTAGCTGTTGATATTGTTCGCACTATAATAAAGGAACGCTTGAATTAACTTTTGTACCTTTACATCAAACATTATCCTACTTAGATTGAAGCTTAAAAGTTATTTTCAGAAACTAAAAAACAAACCGGCATTGATACCGATATTTGCTATATTTTTAAATAAATATGTGCTTATCGTATTACTTTTTGTGGTGTGGATGCTATTTCTGGATACCAACTCATGGTTAATTCATAGAGAACTGGATCAGGAAATTCAGGAACTAGAGGATAACAAAAAATATTACATCAAGGAGATCATTAAAGATCAAAAAGATATTAAAGTATTAAAGGACAGCAGCGAGCTAGAAAAATTTGCACGAGAAGAGTATTTCATGAAACGTGAGAATGAAGAAATTTATATCATCGAATATGAAGATAGCGTGCCTAAAACCAAGATAGATGACTAAATCCTTATTTGATAGTTTTGAAGAAGTATCTTCGAAGCAATGGAAACAAAAAATTCAGTTCGATCTCAAGGGTGCAGATTATAATGAAGCGCTCATTTTTAAAACTTTGGAAGGGATTGATATAAAACCATTTTATCATCAAGAAGATCTTGATGGAATTACCAACCTGGTTTCACATCCTTCAACATGGGATAATTCAATAAGAATAGAAGCTACAGAGGCGTCGTCTGCTAATCAAAAAGCAATTAAAGCAATAGATAAAGGTGCAGAAAGCCTATTTTTTGTGATTAAAGATGAAAATGTAGATCCAGAAGGGCTTTTACACAACATTCCCAAGGACACCTCCATATTTATTGAAACTGAATTTCTTTCGAGTTCTTATGTTCAAAAACTAAATAGCATTGCTCAAACTAATAGAAATGATATTTACGTATTAACCGATATCATAAACAATCTTGCAGCTACGGGAAATTGGTTCAAAAACTTAAAAGAAGATCATCAAAATGTACAAGAAATTGCTAAATACGACTCGCTAAAGAGTGTTATGAGTATAGATATAAGTTTGTACCAAAATTCAGGCGCTACTATGGTACAACAATTAGCATATGCTTTTGCCCATGCTAATGAATACCTCAATTTCTTTAACAATAAAGATTTTAATCCTTTTAAGAAAACTAAACCTATATTTAAAGTTTCTATTGGTGGGAATTATTTCTTCGAGATTGCCAAACTAAGAGCAATTAGATTACTTTGGTCCACGTTAGCTGCAGAATACGGAGTCAAAGAAGATTGTCACATTTTGGCCTATCCTTCTCATAGAAACAAAACAATTTTGGATTACAATGTAAATATGTTACGAACCACTACAGAATGTATGAGTGCAATACTAGGTGGCGCAAATACAATCTACAATATTGCATATGATGACATTTATAATCTTGAAAATGATTTTGGTACGAGAATTTCTTTGAATCAACTTTTGATATTAAAGAATGAAAGCTATATGGATCTGGTTAGCAATCCTGCTTCAGGATCCTATTATATTGAGAGTTTAACAGATCAATTAGCAGAAAAAGGCCTTTCATTATTCAAAAACATTGAAGAAGGCGGTGGTTTTTTAAATCAACTAAAATCTGGGATTATTCAGAAAAAAATTAAAGAAAGCGCAAACAAAGAACAAGAGCTATTTGATAACGAAAAAATTATTCTAACGGGCTCAAACAAGTACAAAAATCAAGAAGAAGTAATTCCAGCTTTTCAAAAAAGTATATTTCAAAGTAAAAATGTAAGAAAAACACTACTTGAACCTATTTTAAAAAGTCGATTAAGTGAGGTAATCGAGAAAAAAGTGTAAATAATCGTTAATATTTCCTAACTTATTGTTAACTTGCATCTAAATTATTAAAATAGAGCTTATACATTAACTTTACTAAACCCTAATCAATGCCCCTTAAGATTAGATCAAGGATTATCGTCTTATTTTTGATAGCATCCCCTCGATTTACTTATGCGCAATCTGTTAATAATTGCCTTAGTGTAGACGAAACTGGTATTATAAAAAGAGCATATGAATCTTTCGAAAATGATTTATTTAGTTATTACCAATTTGGTAACGATTCTATAAAAACATATAGAACCTTCTTAGCAGAAGTGGCCAGTTTGTCAATAAATCTCAGAAAACTACCTTCCGATAATTCTATTCAGCTGACTCGTGAATTTAAAAAAATAGCTGACAATAAAAATTCTCTTTGGATAAAGTTAAGTGAGTATGAAAATCAAGAGGCTGTAAAAAAATCATCCCCTACCACATCTGGTAAAAATGAGAAAGAAGTTCTAATTTTTAATTATAGAGGCGGATTTATACAATGCCTTAAAAACACAAGCGATAGCGATGATTTTAAGGATATCGTAAATTCTCTGGAAGAAGATGGAAATGTAAGTACTTCGCTTATTTCTCAAAAAATCTATTATATGACAGATAGAGAGTTTTCTAAAATTGAGATCAAAAATTTTATTGCATTTGATATTTACTATTCAATATTAATGGTGATAGAAAAAGCTTTTGGGTAATTTTTATCATATTCGCATTAAAGTCATAAATAGAATAACTTTTTTAAATAAAAATCATTTCTAAAAGCTTAATTTTATAGCCTCGATAATTTATCTCTCATAAAAATGAGGCTTTGAGTAATGAATAGAAAAGACTTACAAAATATACAATTACCAAAAAAAGTAGGATCTAAAAGCTCGCAAAAAATTTCTGTCTTTACCACTTCAGAAGGAATTGACATTAAATCTTCCTATATCAAGGACAATATTGCTAATTTAGACCATCTTAATTTCTCCGCAGGATTACCTCCCTTTTTGCGAGGACCATATTCAACAATGTATGTTCGAAGACCATGGACTATTAGACAATATGCCGGTTTTTCGACTGCTGAAGAAAGTAATGCTTTCTATCGTAGAAATCTTGCCGCGGGACAGAAAGGACTTTCTGTAGCTTTTGACCTAGCAACGCATAGAGGTTATGACAGTGATCACGAAAGAGTGGTTGGAGACGTTGGTATGGCAGGAGTGGCAATAGACTCAGTGGAAGACATGAAAGTGCTTTTTGATCAAATTCCACTAGATAAGATGTCAGTTTCTATGACAATGAATGGTGCGGTATTGCCTATTATGGCATTTTATATTGTAGCAGCAGAAGAACAGGGTGTTGACAAAAACCTACTATCAGGAACTATTCAAAACGATATCCTAAAAGAGTTTATGGTACGTAATACATACGTTTATCCTCCTACTCCATCAATGCGCATTATAGGTGATATTTTCAAATATTGCTCTAAAAACATGCCGAAATTTAACCCGATAAGTATTTCGGGATATCATATGCAAGAAGCGGGAGCTACATGCGATATAGAATTAGCATATACTTTGGCCGATGGTCTTGAATATATTAGAAAAGGGATAGAAGCGGGAATGGATGTCGATTCTTTTGCTCCTCGCCTATCTTTTTTCTGGGCAATAGGAATGAATCATTTTATGGAAATTGCCAAAATGAGAGCGGCGAGAATGCTTTGGGCAAAATTAATTAAACAATTCAATCCAAAAAATCCCAAGTCATTGATGCTACGGACCCATTGCCAAACTAGTGGATGGAGTTTAACTGCTCAAGATCCATTTAACAATGTAGCACGTACATGTATTGAGGCCAGTGCTGCCGCCTTTGGAGGAACACAAAGTTTACACACCAATGCTTTGGATGAGGCTATAGCATTACCCACCGATTTTTCTGCAAGAATTGCCAGAAATACACAAATATATCTACAAGAAGAAACCCAAATCACGAGAACTGTTGATCCTTGGGCAGGAAGTTACTACGTAGAATCTTTAACTAATGACATTGCTGAAAAAGCTTGGAAACTGATTGAAGAGGTTGAAGAATTAGGAGGAATGACCAAAGCCATAGAAGCAGGAATTCCTAAAATGAGAATTGAAGAAGCTGCAGCTCGAAAACAAGCGAGAATTGATAGCGAACAAGATGTAATCATTGGGGTTAATAAATACAAATTAGAAGAGGAAGAAGCGATCAGCACTCTTAAAGTAGATAATAATGCCGTGCGAACTCAGCAAATAGAAGGGTTAGAAAAAGTAAAATCTACTAGAGATAATGAAGCTGTAAAAAGAGTTTTAGCCAAATTAACTACAGCTGCAAGTGATGAAAATGCAAATCTATTAACTTTAGCTGTTGAAGCAGCGAGATTACGAGCAACTCTAGGTGAAATTAGTGACGCTCTAGAGGAAGAATTCGGACGACATAAAGCACAAATTAAAACGTTCACAGGAGTGTATGCAAAAGAAATAAAAAACGATGAATCTTTTAATAAAGCAAGAGAATTAGCAAATCAATTTGCAGAATTAGAAGGTCGTAGACCCAGAATCATGATTGCCAAAATGGGACAAGATGGCCATGATCGCGGAGCTAAGGTAGTAGCTACAAGCTATGCAGATGTAGGTTTTGATGTTGATATTGGCCCTCTTTTTCAAACTCCCATAGAAGCTGCCAAACAAGCTGTTGAGAATGATGTGCATATTGTTGGTGTTTCTTCCCTTGCTGGTGGACACAAGACCTTGGTACCGCAAATTGTTGCCGAACTCAAAAAATATGGTAGAGAAGATATCATGATCATTGTTGGTGGTGTAATTCCTCCTGATGATTATGATTTCCTATTTGAGGCAGGAGCCGTCGCTATTTTTGGTCCTGGAACAAAGATCAGTGATGCCGCTATTACAATCTTAGAAATATTAATCTCAACGTTTGAGTAAAGAACAAAAAATACTATGCGCGCATAGCTTTTTTGAAGTATTAATTGTAACTTTCACCAAATATTGACAATCATACACCTATGAGTTATACAGATAAAATGCTTCGTGATGGAGCACTAAAAGGAAAAAACATTGTCGTTACCGGAGGTGGTAGCGGATTAGGAAAAGCAATGACCAAGTGTTTTCTAGAACTTGGTGCCAAGGTTGCTATAACATCTCGTAATCTTGAAAAATTAGAGAACACGGCTAAAGAACTCGAAGCTGAAACAGGCGGCACATGTTTACCTTTGCAATGTGATGTTAGACATTATGATCAAGTAGAAGCAATGAGAGACAAAGCTCTTGCCGAGTTTGGCTCTATAGATGTATTACTTAATAATGCAGCTGGAAACTTTATTTCTCCAACAGAACGTTTATCGGCAAATGCATTTGATACAATAATAGATATTGTTCTTAAAGGAACTAAGAATTGCACATTGGCTTTTGGAAAACATTGGATTGATACAAAGTCTAAAAATACAGTGGTACTTAATATTGTTACCACCTATGCTTGGACAGGATCTGCTTATGTTGTACCAAGTGCTACAGCCAAAGCAGGTGTACTTGCAATGACAAGATCTCTTGCGGTAGAATGGGCAAAGTACGGAATGCGATTTAATGCAATTGCTCCAGGACCATTTCCAACAAAAGGAGCATGGGATAGATTAATGCCTGGAGATTTAAAAGAAAAACTTGATATCACTAAACAAGTACCTTTAGGTCGTGTAGGTGATCATCAAGAGCTTGCCAATTTGGCTTCATATTTAGTTTCAGATTTTTCTGCCTATGTTAATGGTGAAGTAGTTACAATAGATGGCGGAGAATGGTTAAAAGGTGCTGGAGAGTTTAACATGCTTGAGCAAGTTCCGGAAGAAATGTGGGACATGCTAGAAGCTTCTATACGATCTAAAAACAAGAAATAACTAGTTATTAACAATAATTAAGGTACACTAGACCATCCCCAAAGGCGGATGGTCTTTTTTATCTCTCACTGTTAACATTTTTCATTTTTATAATTTATAATAAATTGTATTTTTACCTCTTAAATCCAAATCTCCCCTTATGGGTAAAATAATAGCGATTGCCAATCAAAAAGGTGGTGTAGGTAAAACTACCACCTCTGTAAATTTAGCAGCCTCTCTAGGTGTTTTAGAGAAAAAAGTATTACTTATCGATGCCGATCCCCAGGCTAATGCCACATCGGGACTTGGGTTAGATGTTGAGAGTATCGAAAAAGGTACATATCAGATCTTAGAGCATACTATAAAACCAGAAGATGCTATAATGGAAACCAGTTCACCAAATGTGCATATAATACCTTCGCATATAGACCTGGTTGCAATTGAGATCGAGCTTGTTGATAAAGATGAACGTGAATATATGCTTAAAAAAGCAATTCAAGGACTCAAATCTCAATATGATTATATACTTATAGATTGCGCACCATCTCTTGGTCTACTAACATTAAATGCATTAACGTCTGCGGATTCGGTTATGATCCCAATCCAATGTGAATATTTTGCTCTAGAAGGACTAGGTAAACTTTTAAATACCATCAAGAGTGTACAAAAAGTGCATAATAAAAATCTTGACATTGAGGGGTTATTACTTACTATGTATGATTCGCGATTAAGACTGTCAAATCAAGTAGTAGAAGAAGTACAAAAACACTTTAATGAGATGGTATTTAAAACAATCATCCAAAGAAATATACGTTTAAGTGAAGCACCAAGTTATGGTGAAAGTATAATTAATTATGATGCAGCTAGCAAAGGTGCCAGTAATTATTTAAGTTTAGCACACGAAATTATTAAGAAAAATAGCTAAGGATTCATGGCGAAGGCAACAAAAAAACAAGCTTTAGGAAGAGGGCTTTCAGCATTGCTGAAAGATCCGGATAATGATATAAAATCTGTTGATGACAAAAATGCTGATAAAGTAGTTGGTAATATTATAGAATTAGAACTAGAAAGCATTGATGTAAACCCGTTTCAACCTCGTACTAGTTTTAATGATGAGACATTACGTGAGCTTGCAACTTCTATAAAGGAAGTTGGGGTTATCCAACCAATTACAGTTAGAAAACTTGATTTCAACAACTTTCAATTAGTAAGTGGTGAAAGACGTTTTCGCGCTTCTAAACTAGCTGGTTTAAAAACTATTCCTGCTTACATAAGAATAGCTAATGACCAGGAGTCACTTACAATGGCTTTGGTAGAAAATATCCAAAGACAAGACTTAGATCCTATTGAGATTGCATTATCATATCAACGCCTTATTGATGAAATTAGCCTTACACAGGAACAATTAAGTGATAGAGTCGGTAAAAAAAGATCTACAATAGCCAATTATCTTAGATTATTAAAACTGGATCCAATAGTACAGACCGGAATGCGTGATGGTTTTATCTCTATGGGGCATGGTCGAGCACTTATTAATGTAGAAGATCAGCAACAACAGCTAGATATCTATGAAAAAATAATAGGGAACTCGTTATCTGTTCGCAACACCGAAAGTTTAGTTAGGTCTTTAAATAGTAAAACGGAAGGCTCGAATACTGCAAAAACAGAAAATTTAGGAGCTCCGAAATATATTTTAAAAGGAGTTAAAGACTTTTCTGAATATTTTGGTGCAAAAATTGACGTAAAAGTTTCGAGTAAAGGAAGTGGTAAATTAATTATACCTTTTTCTTCTGAGGAAGATTTTAAACGTTTAAAGAAACTTATCAATAGTGAAGATTAAATTCTTTTATATTATTTTTTTAATACTTTTTTCTACTCAAAGTATTCTTTCACAAGAAAATGATGACCTAAAAGTAGCCACAGAAGAAGTTGCAAAAAAGAAAAAGAAAAGGAAGGAAAAAAAGATCCGTCCTTATGAACCTTTGGCTCCTGCACGAGCAGCATTTTATTCTGCCGCCCTACCAGGTCTTGGGCAAGCATATACAAGAAAGTATTGGAAAATACCTGTGGTTTATGCAGCCATTGGTACTGGAATTTATTTTTATATTGACAATAACAATAGATACAATGAATTTCGTGATATTTTCAAACGTAGACTTGCTGGATTTACAGATGATCAATTCTATGGTGTACCAGATGCCAATGGTGATCCAACTTTAGTAACCAATGACCAATTAATTGCAATTCAGGATCGTTTTAGACGTGACAAAGAACTATCATTACTACTAACAGTAGCCGCTTATGTTTTGAATATTGTAGATGCAAATGTTACTGCTCATTTACAACAATATAACATTAACGAAGATCTCTCTTTTAAACCCAAAGTAAACTTTAACGAATTCAACACAGGACTCAATTATGGAGTTTCACTCAATTATAGTTTTTGAAAATAAACATTGTACTTTTATAAACAATTAACCAACACATGAAAATTGCATTATTAGGATATGGCAAAATGGGTAAAACCATAGAAAAAATTGCTATAGAAAGAGGCCATAGTATCGTGCTTAGAGTAGATAAGGATGATAAAGCTTATGATGTTTCTAAAGCTGATGTTGCAATTGATTTCAGCATTCCATCTGCAGCAGTAAATAACCTTACTAATTGTTTTAACACCAATGTACCAGTTGTATCTGGAACTACAGGATGGTTAAAACATTATGAACAAATGGTTCTGTTATGCAAAGAAAAAAAAGGAGGGTTTATTTATGCTTCTAATTATAGTCTTGGAGTGAACTTATTCTTTGAGCTAAATAAAAAATTAGCAAGCATGATGACTCCGTTAGAGGGATATGATATTTCTATGGAAGAAATTCATCATACCGAAAAACTAGATGCACCTAGCGGCACTGCCATAACACTTGCAGAAGGAATCATTGAAAATAGCAGTAAAAACAACTGGCAATTAGATACTGGAGATAAAAATACTATCCCTATTATTGCAAAGAGAATTGATAAAGTGCCTGGCACACATACAGTCACCTACTCATCTCTAGTAGATGATATAGAAATTAAGCATACTGCCCACAATCGCAATGGATTTGCTTTGGGTGCTGTAGTTGCTGCAGAATGGTTGAAAGATAAAACAGGGGTTTTCGGCATGAAAGATGTTTTAGGCCTATAAAAAGTGTAACGCTTTTAGAGTAGCGAATACTTATACTACAAAATATATTAAAGATGATACTTACAGAATGGTTTATTTTTTTCCTGATACTACAGGTGATTCATTTTTTAGGAACATGGAAATTATATGTTAAAGCTGGTAGAAAAGCTTGGGAAGCAATAATACCTGTATATAATGCCGTGGTTTTAATGAAGATCATAAATCGACCATGGTGGTGGGTGATCTTACTTTTTATCCCTGTTATAAATGTTATTATGTTACCTGTGATTTGGGTAGAAACCATTAGAAGCTTCGGTAAAAATTCTACCACAGATACTATCCTTGTTATTGTTACTCTAGGGTTTTACATCTTTTATGTAAACTATATGTTGGATGCAACCTATATTGAAGATCGAGATTTAAAACCAAAAACAGCAACAGGAGAATGGATTAGCTCTATATTATTTGCTGTAGTTGCTGCTACCATTGTACATACATACTTCATGCAGCCATACACTATCCCAACAGGCTCTTTAGAGCGCACCTTACTTGTTGGGGATTTCCTTTTCGTAAGCAAATTTCATTACGGAGCACGAACCCCTATGACTGCAGTATCTTTTCCTATGGTACATGATACTATTCCATTGGCTAGAACTAAATCATACACAAGTAAACCACAGTATCCCTATTTTAGATTACCTGGTTTTCAAAAAATCAAACGCAATGATATTGTTGTATTTAGTTGGCCAATTGACACTGTCCGTTTTTTTAGAGATAGATCAAAGAAAAGCTTTTACAAACCCATTGATAAAAAATCTAATTACGTAAAACGTTGCGTAGCTATCCCAGGAGATTCTCTATCTGTAGTAGATGGTTATGTGAATATTAATGGAGGAAGAACCAAGTTGCCCAGTCGTGCTCAGGTACAATTTTCCTATACAGGAACTACAAAAGGTAATAATTTCAACCTTCAGAATTTATATGATCGCTACAAAATAAAAGCAAAAAACCCTCAAGAATTTGGATACGACAACCAACGTTTTTTCGTTAAAGGAATGACCGAAGAGGCTGCTACGAGGTTTAAAAACCACCCAAACGTAGCCAGTATTCAAAGAATGATAGCCTCGGAAGGGCAGAAAGATCCAAATATTTTTCCCAACAACGGTAAAGTAAACTGGAACTCTGATAACTTCGGTCCTATTTACATTCCCGAAGCGGGAAAAACGGTAAAAATGGATCTTAAAAGTTTTTCTTTATATCGAAGAATTATTGAAGTCTATGAAGGGTCTGAACTAGGGATTGACAACAAACTATCAGTAAACGGAACCCAGATACTACTTAATGGAGAACCAATAGAGAGTTACACCTTTAAGCAAGATTATTACTGGATGATGGGTGACAATCGTCACAATAGTGAAGATAGTCGTGCCTGGGGGTATGTTCCTGAAAACCATGTAGTAGGAAAACCTGTCTTTGTATGGTTTAGTTGGGACACGGATGCCAAAGGATTATTTAATAAAATAAGATGGGAACGTATGTTCACAACTGTAGGCGGAGATGGCGAACCTGTTTCTTATTTCAAATATTTCTTGATACTACTAGCGGGTTGGATCATTTATGGTCAATATCGTAAAAGAAAAAAAGGAGCATAATCATAAATAAGAACATTGAAGAATACCTTATTGCACCCTATGTATTTTGGGTCTATAGCACAATATGCTGCTATAGCTCAATCTGAAGCTGTGGTTTTTGAAAACGAAGATAACTATCAAAAACAGACCTATCGTAATCGAACGTATATCTACGGAGCAAACGGTAAACTATTACTTACTATTCCCATAAAACATGTAGGAAAAGAAAGAAGACAATTGTATAAGGATGTTCGTATAGAAAATGATTTTGAATGGCAAACATTGCACTGGAGGTCAATAGAGACCGCATATAGAACCTCTCCTTTTTTTGAATATTACGAAGATGAATTTGCTCATTTATATGAAAAAAAGAAGGGCTTCCTTTTAGATTTCAATTATGAATGTATGCAAGCAGTTAACGATTGCCTTCAATTAGATTGTTCTTTTACAAAAACCAACGAATATTTTAAGGAACCAAAAGATTTACTAGACTTTAGAGGATTAGTCAACGCCAAAAAGGACAAAACTCACCAACTAGAAACCTATATCCAAGTGTTTATAGAAAAACACGGTTTTATATCCAACCTTTCTATTCTGGATTTATTATTTAATGAAGGTACCAATGCTTTGACTTATTTAGAGAAGCAATCAGTTTTTTCATGATTCGACCTTTCTTACATTATGGCCTCCACCTTTTTGTCCCACTAGTTATTGCTTTAATTTTCTTCCCAAAGCAATGGAAAAAAATATATCTTATCTTTTTAGGTGCTATGTTAATCGATCTGGATCATTTATTAACGTATCCTATTTTTGACCCTAATCGTTGCAGTATCGGTTTTCATCCTTTACACAGCTATTATGCAATTGTGGGGTATGCCGTTTTTCTATTCTCGTCAAAAATCCGTGTTATTGCTTTAGCCTTACTTTGGCATATTATTACAGATCAAATTGACTGTTGGATGATGTAAAGGCACATCATACCTAACTCTTTTGCAAAATAATTATTACATTTATTACAAATCTAGGACCAATTGTTCTTTTTAATACATTCTTTTGCCTATGAACAGATTTATACTTTACATCGTAATTTTTGCATTATTTTCCTGTGGTAAAAAATCTCAAGAATCTAAAAACAATGCTAATCAAGCTACAAAAGAAGATTTCAACAAGGTGGTAGAACTAAAAAAAAATGATACCATATCAATTGATTCAACATTAGCACATAGACTCTCTGGCAAAGAGGTTTCTAAAGTTTTCACCAAAAGGAAACAAAATCTGTTAGGTATTTCAAACACTGTATATCAAGCATATTCTTATAATGATGAATCTGGTAAATATTATCTATTATTAACAGATCACATGAAAACAATAGATGAAGAAAAAGATACCTTATACGATAACATATTTGCAATGAAAGTAAGCAACAAAAACAATCAACTCAAAAAGAGTTCCTCTATTAAAGATGAAATAGATGAAGATTGGGAAACAACCATTGGTTTTTGGAACAAATACTCAGAAATATCTGATCTAGACAAAGACGGTTTAGCAGACCTTATATTGGTTTATGGGACAAAAGGTCAAGACGAGTATGTAGACGGCAGGGTAAAGATCATGATATACCATAAGAAGAAAAGAATTACTATAAGGCATCAAAATAGCGATATTAAGGGTGGTAGGCTAACTAAAATAAGCAGCAAGTTTTATACTTTACCTACACAAATACAACAAGTTATAAAAGAAAAAATGCGTCTAATGGTAAAAAATAGACACGCAACTTTTTCAGAGAATTGGGAAACCCAAATGACAAAAGAAGCTACTCGTTTAGAAGATAATTAATAATGATTTTATAATTTTATTCTTGAAAATATAGGGTAATGGTCAGAAAGCTCTTGATCAAAATTTTTAAACTCTAATACTTCAAATTTTTCAGACACTAAAATAAAATCAATTCGCAAAGGAAATAAATCAAAATCAAAAGTTCTTCCAAAACCCTTGCCTGCTTTCTTAAAAGCATCTTGTAAGCCTTCAGATTTTACTTTATTATACACATAAGAATATGGTGAATTATTAAAATCTCCAAGAACTATATTCTTATAGGGTGACGTTTTAATATGTTCTATCAACTTCTCAGTTTGTTCTTGCTGTGTCTCGAAAGACATTGCTATTCTTTTTAAGAGCTTCTGAGAATCTTCCCTTGCCAATTCACCAGTATTAGGGCTTATCTTATGAGATTGCAGATGTACGTTGTAAACTCGTATTGTATCGCTTTTTATCACTATATCCGTAAAAATAATATTGTTTGCAGTTTTTTTAAAATGCAAAGACCCTTTATTGATAATAGGATACTTTGAAAAAACAACCATTGCCAATTCTCCATTATCGTTATTGAAATCCTGGTATTCATATGTATATTGATTAAAATCAATATCAGGATTATTATAAAACTCCTGAGCACAAAATATATCTGGATTTTGCTCCCTTACTAACTTAGAAATATCCTGAGGTATTGAATCAGAATCAATCCAATCAAAACGATTAAAGCTATGCACATTATAACTGAGAAATGTAATACTATCCTCTATATGATCAGATGATTTTCCGCTCAACTTATACAATGAAGAAACATGAGTAGCACCTAAAATAAGCACTACCAAGGAAAGTATCAGTTTTTTATTAAGTAAAACCGCCCAATACAATAGAAAAATCAGATTAACAATTATCAAAATAGGAACTGTTAAACTGAGAACAGAAAGTGATGGAAACGTTTTGGGTGAAACATACGGCAATAAATATGATAACAATAGCGCAAATGCTGCTATAGAATTCATAACAAAGACGAACTTATTAATCAACTTCCTCATTATAGTTTATTCCTTACCCGCTTTAAACAAAAAGTCTTTTTCTTCTTTGGTTAAGCTATCGTATCCACTTTTGCTAATCTTATCAAGAATAGCATCAATTTGTTGTTGATTTGGAGATTTAATATGAGTTTTCTTTACAGAACCTGCTGTTTTCTTAGTTGATTTTGTATATGACTTAGACTTGTGTACAGTTTTTAAAGGGCTTTTCTTTTTTGATTTAAATAGATTTACAAATCCATCCATTAACTTTTCAAACCAAGCACCGATATCATTTCCTTTTTTGAGTTGAATCGCATATAGGTACCCAAAAATAGCTCCGCCCATATGAGCAATCAACCCACCTGCATTACCAGAAGTAGGAATCTGAATCAAATCAGACAATACTACAAACACTCCTATCTGCCATAGTTTAACATTAAAGAAAATTATTCTTACTTCGCTATTTGGAGTATATGCAGCAATAAAAATCATTATTGCTCTAACGGCTGCTGATGCGCCAATTAAATATGCCAATGAGCCTGACAACACTGGAAACACATTATATGCCAAAACAAATAATAACCCGCCACAGATGGCCCCAAGTAGGTAAACAGTAAGAAACCTTTTTTCTGTAAATAAGTTTAAGACATATTGCCCAAACCAATATAGTACTAACATATTCCAGAAGATATGCCAAAAGTCAAAATGTAAAAAACTATACGTAAGTACACTCCAGATCTGAATAATTAAGGATTCAGGATCAACTGGTAGCACAAACCACTCCATCAAAACTCCTGGGTTAATCTTAAAAATCCATGAACCAAGTGTAGCAAATAAAAACAGAGCCGCATTAATAACAATTAACTTAATAATGATATTAGCTGTCTTAAACTGATATGTCAAATTATTAGTCGCCATATTAATACCAACGATGTTGATTAAACGAATTCTTTTTCCAGTACCACATCGTAATAAAACCAATTACGGCTCCACCTATATGCGCCCAATGGGCAACATTAGATGGTCCTAGAATAGCTTGACCCGAAATACCACCATATAAATCTAACAAGAAATATCCACCTATTAAATATTTTGCTTTGATTGGTATAGGAATAAATATGATGTATAAAGGTAGATTGGGAAATAATACCGCAAATGCCGCTAAAACGCCAAAAATCGCACCAGATGCACCCACCATTGGTGTAAAATAAGCTCCAATCATATTTTCAGTCACTTCCTGAGGAATATTAGGATATACGCTATATTGACCAGCCGTAACGGCTTCGTTAATAAACTTACCTATTTCAACTGGAGAAAAACCAGCTTCTAAGTAAGCTTGATAACCAGGGTTAAACTGAAAATAGGTGAATAAAATTTGAAAACCCACTGCGCCAAGACCCGAGAAGAAATAAATAAAAAGAAATTTATTCTTACCAATAGAAGTTTCTAAATGGCTTCCAAACATATACAAAGCAAACATATTGAAAAATATATGCCCTGTTCCTCCATGCATAAACATGTGTGAGACAATCTGCCATATCTGAAAGTTCTCATTCTTCGGAAACCATAATGCGAACCATTCATAGGCTTTATCTCCAAGGCTCAAGGAGCCAATAAAGAAAATGACATTAATAATCAATAAAACCTTTACTGTTTCTGTAATTCTCCCCATCTATTTTTTAAAATTTCTTATCGATCTCATCTACTGTTAACGTGATGAAAGTTGGCTTATTATCTGGTGTTATTGTTGGCTCTGTACAAGCAAAAAGGCTATTTGCCATATACTGCAACTGCTCGGGTGCTAGCTCTACCCCTGTTCGTATTGCAACACTTTTGGCTATAGATTTTGCCAACAAATCTGTTTGTGAAAAACCACTATCCGGGACTTCATTTTCCAAATCACTAAGCAATTGCTCCAACAAAACAGAAACTTCCTTTTCTGATATAACCGAGGGTATTCCTGTGATTTCTACTTCACCCGCTGTTAGTTTTCCAAATACAAAACCAGTGTTTTCTAATTGTTCCCTTACGGTTTTAAGAAGTGTAATCTCCTGTTTAGAGAAGGATAGCTTTAACGGAAACAACAATTGTTGGCTAACAGTACTTGCCATTGTAATACCGCGCAATATTTCTTCATAGAGTATTCTTTGATGTGCTCGATTTTGATTAATAATTACCATTCCACTTTTAATGGTGGTTACTATATATTTTCTTTTAAGTTGATATGTAGTTTGATGTTTTACTTTTTTTTCATCTTCTTCAAACAATGAGCCCGTAACTTCTGTGCTTTCAAACTCTACTGTAGAAAACTCATCATCTTTGGTTTTAGAAATATCTGATTCTGATTCTAGACCCACATATAAATTTTCCCAGCTTCCGGCGGGTTCTTTTTTAAAGTGTGTATATTTTTTTCCTGTACTACCTCCTCCTGATGTCTTTTCCTCTTTGAAAGGATTAAAACTTCTATCTACTTCTATAGTAGGGACCTGAGCCATTTTGCTTTTATATTCATAAGGAGTATCCATAGAAGCATCCCTATTAAAATCTAGCACCGGTGCTACATTAAATTGCCCTAAACTATGTTTTATTGTAGAACGAAGCATTGCATATAAAGCATGCTCATCCTCAAACTTGATTTCAGTTTTAGTAGGATGGATATTAATATCTATGGATTTAGGGTCCACTTTCAGGTAAATAAAATAGCTTGGATGTGCTTTATCCTTCAACAACCCTTCAAAAGCAGCACTAACGGCATGATTTAGATATGCACTTTTAATAAATCTATTATTCACAAAGAAAAATTGTTCTCCTCGTGATCTTTTTGCGTATTCGGGCTTACCAACAAAACCACTAATGGTAACAAGATCGGTTTCTTCTTCAACCGGAACCAATTTCTCGTTTGTTTTTCCTCCAAAAATATTTACAATACGTTGACGATTATTAGAGTCTGGTAGATTAAAAACTTCGCTCCCATTATGATACATATCAAATTTTATTGTAGGGTGCGCCATCGCTACACGATGAAACTCATCAATAATATGTCGTAATTCTACAGGATTTGACTTTAAGAAATTTCGTCTTGCAGGAATGTTGTAAAATAAATTTTTAACACTTATCGAAGTTCCTTTTGGAGTGACACAAACTTCTTGTGAAATCACTTCACTTCCTTCTATTTTAATTTCTGTACCTACCTCGTCGTTTTCCTGCTTAGTCTTTAGTTCTACATGCGCAATAGCCGCTATAGAAGCTAATGCTTCCCCTCTAAAACCTTTGGTGTTCAATTCAAAAAGGTCTTCTGCAGCTTTTATTTTTGAAGTAGCATGGCGTTCGAAACTAAGTCTGGCATCGGTAACACTCATTCCCATTCCATCATCAATAACTTGAATAAGAGTCTTACCCGCTTCTTTGATAATTAATTTTATATGAGTACCATTAGCATCAATTGCATTTTCCAACAATTCTTTTACTACAGAAGCCGGTCTTTGCACGACCTCTCCCGCCGCAATTTGGTTGGCAACATGATCTGGTAGTAGTTGTATTATATCAGACATTTATAGTCAAGAAGTAAATATGGATAAATCAAAATCTATGAGAAATAAAAAAATAAAAACCAAAATAAGGACAATCCATAAAATTCTTCGATTTGCTTTCCGGTCAGAATCATGTCTCAATTCTTCCCAAGCTGTTTTAAACTTGTCCTTAATATTATTAGTTTTTCCTACCGTACTTCGAAATTTATCAAACCTATTTTCTATCTGATATGGATTACCTTCTCCATTATCATCCCAATAGCGAGGAGAATAACTAAATTTTTTATTTTTTCTTGTTTTAAATATTCCCATAATCAAATCAAATATAATTAAAATGCGGTGTAATCTAAAGCTTTTAGCATTACAATAACATTGAGAATAATATCAAGGACAATGCCGTTTTGGTAAATATGCAAAATATACTTTAAACTTGAGTTATAGAAATTACATCAATTTTGCTACAAAGAAACTCTTTAAAACACTACATTAAAAAATGCATAATGCATCAATCTATAATCTTACTTATAGAATTTAGCATCTTTGCGTAACTGCGCCATTTTAATAGCCGCAATTGCTGCCTCTGTACCTTTATTACCATGTTTACCCCCTGAACGATCAATAGATTGTTGCTGTGTGTTATCTGTAAGCACACAGAAAATCACGGGAATATCACTCTGGATGTTTAGGTCTTTGATTCCTTGGGTAACTCCTTCGCAAACAAAATCAAAATGTTTAGTTTCACCCTGGATTACGCAACCAATGGCAATAACGACATCTAACATATCAAAAGACTCCTGCATCTTTTTACAACCATACACTAGTTCAAAACTACCAGGCACGTTCCAACGTACAATATTTTCTTTTATCGCTCCACAATCAATAAGTGCATCAAATGCTCCTTGAAACAACCCCTGTGTAACACCTTCGTTCCATTCTGAAACAACAATCCCAAACCGAAAATTCTTCGCGTCTGGGATTGTCGTTTTATCGTATTCTGATAAATTTTTATTCTCTGTAGCCATATTAGTCTAAAGTTATACTGTTTCAGGTTCAAAGTTTCTTTTTAAACTTGAAACGATAAACTTGAAACTAAAAACTATTGTTGCATCGCCTGAGCTTTACCAAGGTGCACATCTACTTGATTAGCTTCTACACTCTTAGGAAATTCTTCTTTGATTCTCTCCAAATAAGGAGCTGCCACTGTAGGTTTGTTTAAGGATAATGCAGTAATTGCCGCTTTTAGCAAAAACTTTGGCGTAGTATAATTGTTGTTTTTAGCTTTTGCAGCTTTTTCATAATACCCCAATGCCTCTTCTATCTGACCTAATTGCGAAAATGCATCTCCAATACCACCAAGTGCTAATGGGCCTAACATTTCATCATCGCTTTTGAAATCATCAAGATAATCAATTGCTTCTTGATACTTATTCATATTAAGGTAAGAAAAACCAGCATAGTAATTAGCTAAGTTAGCTGCTTTAGTACTACCGTAGTTTTCAATAATTTCTAAAAACCCGTATTTACCTTCTCCACCATTCAGCGCTAAATTATATAGAGAATCACGAACAACAGAATTGCCATTAACGGCATTATCAAAATATTGTTGAGCTTTAAACATTTCATTTGCCGCCTCTTGCTCTTTAGGCTCCTGAATAAATTTCTGGAATCCCAAATATCCTAAAACAACAATTGCGATAAGCGCTACTGCACCAAGGATATATTTTTGGTTAGCCGCAACCCACTCTTCGGTTTTAGAAGCTCCCTCATCCAAGGTATTAAATACCTCTGCGGTAGTCGAATTATCTTGAATTTGCTCTACTTCTTCAGCTTTACTTTTAGGTTTGTGTCCTCGTTTCTTGTAAGTTGCCATAAATTTTCTTTAATGAAGGGCAAAAATAAAATTTTTATTCATAATAAAAAGCACAACTATTTATTATTTTTCAATATTTTGCACAGATAAATTATGAATCCCTCAAAAGTTACGACCCCTTGATCATCAGTGTTTTATGATTTTAAAATCTCTTTCATTAATCAATTACAAAAATTTTGAATCCATCAATTTTGAATTTGATGACAAGATAAACTGTTTAGTTGGAAATAATGGGGTAGGAAAAACGAACATTTTGGATGCTATATATCATTTATCCTTTGGCAAAAGTTATTTTAACCCTATCACCGGTCAAAACATTAAGCATAACAAAGATTTTTTTGTCATTGATGGTTTTTATGAAAAAGATGGTCGTGATGAAAAAGTGATTGTAAGTGCCAAAAGAGGGCAAAAGAAAGTTATTAAGCGAAATGGAAAAGTATATGATACATTTAGTGCTCATATTGGTTTTTTACCATTGGTAATTATTTCTCCGGCTGATAGAGATCTAATAACCGAAGGAAGTGATACACGCAGAAAATTTATTGACGGAGTTATTTCACAAAGCGATCAAAGTTACCTTAGTACTCTTTTAAAATACTCCAAAATAGTATCACAGCGTAATGCTTTGTTAAAGTATTTTGCGGCTAATAATACTTTTGATGCTGCTCAATTAGAAATTTATAATCAACAATTAGATGAATATGGAAGTATTATCTATAAAAAGAGAGCTTCGTTTTTAGACGATTTTATTCCGATATTTATAAACCGTTACCATGCCATTAGCTCGGGTGAAGAAAAAGTTTCGCTTGGTTACCAAAGTAAATTATCCGAGACTGATCTATCTACATTGCTTGAGCAAAATCTTGCAAAAGACAGAATGTTACAATACACAAGTGTGGGAGTCCATAAAGATGATTTGTCTTTTGAAATTGAAGGATACCCAATTAAAAAATTTGGAAGCCAAGGACAACAAAAATCGTTTCTTATTGCATTGAAACTTGCACAATTTGATTTTATAAAAAATCAAAGCAAGGTAAACCCTATACTTCTATTAGATGATATTTTTGACAAGCTTGATGAAAAGCGTGTTGAACACATAATAGAACTGGTTGACGATCAAAATTTTGGGCAACTTTTTATAAGCGATACTCATGCAGATCGAACAGAAAAAGTGGTAAAAAAAATATCTCAATCTTATAAAATCATCAGGCTTAAAAATAATGAAGAAGTAAAGTAACATGAAAAATATCCTGTATATAGTAGTACTCATATCTATCTTTTCCTGTTCAAAACCTGATCCTAAAAGTTACGTACAGTATATTAATGGATATTGGGAAATAGAAAAAGTAATATTATCTGATGGTACAGAAAAAAAATACAACTTTAATCAAAGTATTGATTTTTTTGAGATCAATGACTCAATAGGTATTCGTAAAAAAGTGCAACCAAAATTAGATGGTAGTTTTATTACTACCGATGATAGTGAATTATTTACTTTACGAATAGAAAATGATAGTTTAAGGGTGTATTATAAAACTTCTTTAGCCTCTTGGAAAGAAACTGTGATTAATGCAAAAGAAAACAGGATTGTGATTAAAAATGAAGTAGGAAATATGTACTTTTATAAACGGTATCAAAAGATAAATTTATAATGGCTAAACGTCATCAAGAACATCAAAGTTTAAGTGAAGTTTTAAAGGATTTTGTGTCTGATAATAAACTAGAAAAAGGTTTAGATAAAGTTGCGGTACGAGATGTTTGGGAGAAAACTATGGGGCCTGCCATTACCAAGTATACGCAAAATATCAAATTAGAACGAGACACCTTATACGTTCAACTCACATCATCTGTATTGCGAGAAGAGCTTAGCTATGGGACACAAAAGATCATTACTAATTTAAATGAAGAATTAGGTAAAGAATTGATCAAAAAACTAGTTCTCAGATAATCTATCTTTTACATACTCTATCTGTGTTTTTCCATGGGGTTTTGGTTTTCCATTTTCATCAAGATTTACCATGGTAATATTCTCTACTTGTATAATAGTTTTACGGGTAAGTTTATTTCGTACTTCACAATTCAGTATTAAGGAGGTTTTCCCAAATTTTACTACATCCATACCTATTTCTATAATATCTCCTTGAACAGCAGAGCTTACAAAATTAATCTCAGACATAAATTTAGTGACCACCTTTCTACTTTCTAGTTGTATTACGGCATACAACGCAGCTTCCTCATCTATCCATTCAAGTAATCTACCTCCAAACAATGTTTCATTTGGGTTTAAATCTCCTGGCTTAACAATCTTCCGGGTATGATATCTCATATTCTTATTTTGTTTACTACAAAATTATTGAAAACATCCTTTCAAACACTTATTTTGTTAGTAACTCGGAAAGAATTATGACATTTTAAATTTTATAAGAAATACACTAACTGATTAAAAATTACGGGTTGAATATTTTGTCAATCCAACAGTGCAGCATAATAAATAAACTAGTAACACATGTAAATTATAGTATTATGGAATATCTAACGTAACACAAAACCTGGTTCCATCTGTGCATCCTTCTATTTCAGTTACTATACAGATTTCATAAGAGGTTGCCGGATCAAATTGAAAAGTAAATCTATTATCACCACCTGCTCCACCATCACTTTCTTGTGGCTCACCATTAATTGTCCATTGATATGTGATCATATCCATTCCGGGGAATTCTGCAAAAAAATCATAGGTATTGGTACCTCCCTGTTGTTCTGACATAAAAAACAACTCAGGACAAACGATTATTTCTTCACAAAAATCTGTACCAGCTGGACATGAAGGTGTTTCTGTACGTATACATACATTATGAATTCCTGGAGTAAACTGAAAAGTAAACCTATTGTCCCCATTTACTCCTCCGTCATTATCTTCGATAACCTGATCATCAACTATCCAGTTATAGGTTACTTCATTTATTCCCGGAAAATTGGCCTCAAAATCATAGGAAAACGTACCCGCTGCCTGAGCAAATTCGAATCGTAAGTCTGGACAAATGGGTTCTACGACGATCTCCTTACAAGTTTTTATTCCTTCCGGACAATCTGGCGTCACTACTTTTAAGCATACCTCATAACTACCAGGGCCTCCAGGAACACTTCCATCGAATACTGCAAGAAAATCATATTCAAAAACATTCATCCTCGCGTCTCCCACAAGTTCATTGTTAATAAACCAGAAGAAAACAGCGTCACTTAATTCTATACTGGATGTAAATCGATACGTGGCTGGACTTTCTATTAGTTCTTTTGTGAATTCAGCATTATTAGGGCATCCTACACAATCATTGATGATTTGATAAAACTCAAAATAAGTATTTACTTCTTTAGATGAAAAATTAGGGCCAACTAATATACTAACAGGTAATTTAAATAATGGTTGATAATCTGCTCCTTGACTAGAGTAAAAACTATCAAACTCTTCTTTAGAAGACAATAACACTTCTCCTCCATCTCTATTTACTAAAGTCACGGGGTAATCAAACTTAAAACATTGTCTGAATAATCTATCAAAGTCTTGCCTTAAGGTATTAAAATTACATTCCCGCAGGATATTAATTAGACTTTCTTCATTATCTATTGTCAACCTGGTGTCACTATTACCGTTAAAAACAATTTGAACAGGAAATTGAAGCCCTGAAATATTAAAATTTATACTTTGACCAGATATTACACTCGTCAATCCGTCATAGTTATCAATCTTAATACTAGAATCTGTATTATATCCCAATACAACCGGATATACAAATCTAAAACACAGATCCGTTTCAGAAATAGTTACATCACCCATAGAATCAAAATTATTGAGTACTGTTACTAGTGCTGGACTTTGAGTTATATCATCTCCATTATCATCCGGAAACAAAGAATCATCATTAACACAAGAACTAACCAAAACGACTAATGCCAGTAAAAATCCTTGATGATATGTAATAATTTTTTTCAATGTATTGTCCTTTATATATACTTATAACGCTTAAAAAGGTATTCACCCTACCTTTTTTGAATAAAACATTAGGTCATTAATACGATTACAATCTAATACATCTTGTTGGTATAAACAAAATTCCCTGGAAGTATGGCATTGCCTCCAGGGAATTTAACCTAATTAATCTAACCTAAACAACTATATTATTATTGCACTGTCAATGTTTTACAATATTTGATTCCTTCTGGGCAATCTGGAGTTTCGATCATAAGACATATCTCATAGGTACCAGGATTAAACTGGTAGTAAAAAGGATCACCTGCACCAGAAACACTATCTACAAGTTCTCCATTGATTGACCACTCTAGGGTAACATTTGCCATTCCTTCAAATTCTCTTGGATAGAAATAATATGCAGGGTTGTCACCATCTTGTTCTGCCTCAAAAAATAATTCTGGACATACACTTGATCCTTCTACTACAACTGTTTTACAGAATTTCTCACTCTGCTCTCTTGGACAATTAGAAGTTTCAATTTGAAGACAAATCTCATATTCGCCAGGTCCCCCAGGCACATTTCCAGTTTGATCTAATAAGAAATCATATATAAAATAATACTGCCCTGCATCTCCCGCCAACTGTCCATTGATATACCAATAGTAAAGTGCATCCTCTCTCTGAACCTCTGCAATAAATTTATATACTCCTTCGTGATCTTGTGGTTGGACATCAAATATGGTTTCAGGGCAACCTCCTTCACCAATGGCAATCTCTTTACAATAAATCACTCCCTCAGGACAATCTGCAGTAAATACTTTTAAACATACTTTATATTCCCCAGGTTCAAATTCATATACCAAAACTCTGTTTCCTTCCTCTTGATCGGTTGCATTTTCAATAAGACGATCATTTACGAACCATTGTATCTCACTCACCTCATCGGTACCCTCAATTATAGATTCGAAAACGTAAGTGCCTACTGTTCCCGGTTCCATTTCTTTTGTAAATGATACTTCTGGACAAGCGTTGTTTTCTTCTTCAACTTCTATTACCTTGCAATAAGAAGCACCCTCTGGGCAATCTGGAGTTTCAGTTTTGATACATACCTCGTATCTTCCTGGTTCGTCAAAATTCCAAATCAAGTAGTTATCTTCATCTGGAGCTGAATCTTCTACAAGCTCTCCATTTATGAACCAACCGTAAGACACTTCTTCAATTCCTTTAAAATCTGCGATAAACTTGTATTGCATTGGTCTTTCGTACTGTCTTGACTCAAAGAAAAGATCAGGACAAGGATCATTTTCATCACGCTCTACTTCTATTTCTGTACAAACCTGGATC
Organism: uncultured Aquimarina sp.; assembly: GCA_947500545.1. Classification (GTDB taxonomy): domain Bacteria; phylum Bacteroidota; class Bacteroidia; order Flavobacteriales; family Flavobacteriaceae; genus Aquimarina. Next base: position 485,001 of record CANMSO010000005.1, read on the forward strand.
GGACATTCATCACTTGCGACTTTTACACAAACTGTGTATGTACCAGGTTCAAATCTATAATCAAAAATTTGACTTGCCAAATCATTAAGATTTCCTGTATCAACGTCTTCCCCATCAATAGACCATGTAAACCTTACATCTTCAATACTTTCTAATTGAGCAGCGAAACGATATACTGCACTACCTGTCTCATTTTCTACATTGATATTTACTTCTGGGCATGTTTCAAATTCTTCAACGTCATCACAAGAAGTGAATCCTAATACAATTGTTAAAATGGATATAAACCAAATGCTAAGTTTTTTCATCGTATATTATTTTTGGGTTATTTACTTTATTCAGAAACTTTTTACAAGCTCTCATAAATGAAACGCACCAAAAAAAACTTACCCTACCCTTACCATTTTTATTTTTTGATAGCTTAAAAAAAAAATATAGATTTGAGGATATATTTTTCATACCCCAAATGTCTGACAACAAAAACTCTACGTGTAACGAAAAAGTCTTTGATAATTTCTTCAAAAGTCACTCTAAACTTTTGAGGAATTATATCTATTATAAGTTTGGAGATCTTGATCAAGCAGAAGATATTGTTCAGGACGCATTTATCAAATTATGGAATAATTGCTCTAAAGTAGATCTCGACAAGGCCAAAAGTTACATTTATACAGTAGCTACAAATTTGGGTATAAGTATAGCCCGTCATCAAAAAGTGAAATTTAAATACAAAGATTACATTATACAACGTAAAACAGACGTTAATAATGAATCACCTGAATTTATTGCACTCGAAAAAGAATACATGCAGAAGTTAAAAAATGCAATAGCAGAGCTACCTGAACGGCAAAGAGAAGTTTTTCTTTTGAGCAGGATTGACAAGAAAACATACCGGGAAATTGCTGAATTATCAAATGTATCCGTTAAAGCAATAGAGAAATTGATGCACAAAGCGTTATTAACACTTAGAAAAAAAATAGGAAATATTTAAAAAGTAATTAAGAATATAAATATAGAAAAATGTGCGATTTAATATGTTTTTCGAAAAAAAGTAAATTTTTAAACAAAAAGGGTAGGGTAATTTGAAAATAGAACGTTCACATTATATAGAGCTAAAATCATGTTAGACGATAAAAAAGACGACATATTCTTATCCAGATGGATTAACGGCGAGCTTTCTGAAAAAGAACTTCGTGAGTTTCAGGCCCATCCCGAGTATGAGCATTATGCAAAAATAATGGCAGGTGCTGATGCCCTGGACTTAAAAGACTATGATGGCGAAAAAGAACTAATTAAGTTAAAGTCTAAACGTAATGACAAGAAGCCTGGTTCTGTAATCAAATTGTGGCCATATTTTGCCGCGGCAGCATCTATTGCAATTATTTTAGGAATATTCTTATTTAATCCCAATCAATCAATTACTGCTGATTATGGCGAAAAATTAGCGGTCACATTGCCCGATGGCTCTGAAATGATTTTAAACGCAAAATCCAATGCAATTTTTGATAAAGGAAATTGGGAAAAGAATAGATTGGTTACGTTAGAAGGAGAAGCTTTTTTTAAAGTGAAAAAAGGAAGTAAATTCACGGTAGCTACCAAGAACGGAGAGGTTTCGGTTCTAGGAACACAGTTTAGTGTGCATTCTCAAAACTCTTTATTTGAAGTTAATTGTTTTGAGGGTAAAGTAAGCGTTGTTAACAAAGGACATAATGAGATCTTAACAGCAGGAAAAGCATATAGAAACCTAGGAAATACTCCAGAAAACTGGACTTTCAATACTTTAGAACCTTCATGGTTATCCAATACAAGTTCATTTAGGAGTATCCCAATACATTATGTATTTAAGGAACTCGAAGAACAATATAATATACAGATTGAACAAGAAAATCTGGATCTTGGATATAAATACACCGGGACTTTCCCAAATGATAATATAGACGTTGCGCTTAAAACGGTTTTTAGTACCTTAGGCATTGATTATAGCCTATCTCAAGATGGTAAGACCGTCGTACTAGAAAAGTAATAGCATGATAAGACTTTTATGTGCATGTATTTTTTTATGGAGCATATCTGTTTTTTCTCAAGAAGAAGCAAAAGTCATTGTGTTAGAAAACATTCCATTATCCAAGGCTGTTTCAATAATAGAAAAACAGTACGCTATTAAGTTCTCATATATAGACAATGTATTAGATAACAAATCTATCTCTACATCGCTAGATCCAAAACTACCACTAGAAAAATTAATAGAAGAATTACAACAACAAACACTCCTTAAATTTGAAATCACCGGAAATAATTTTGTAACTATTAGTGCTTTTAATAAGAAAGACAATCTATTTATTTGCGGTTATGTTTTAGATGAGGACCAAAAACCTCTTGATGATATTCGGGTATTTCTAAAGGCAACCCGAACTAATATTACTACGAATAAAGACGGTTATTTCGAGAGTCCAGACGTACCTTATGGCTCTGTTGTTCTAATTAGTGCTCCTGGTTTCAGGCAAAGTGTGCTAAATACAGAATCTTTTTTAAGCAAGGAATGCATTAAAATATACCTTATTAATCTTCCTGAAGAGCAACTAGACGAAGTTCTTATCCAAGAATATTTAGCCAAAGGAATTACACAAAATAAAAAAATAATCAACATCAATCTAAATGATGTTGAAGTGCTTCCTGGAAGAACAGAACCAGATATTCTGCAAAGCGTGCAACTTACTCCTGGAGTTAATAATCCATACGAAACGGCTTCAGGGTTGTTTGTAAGAGGAAGCACTCCGCATCAAAATCTTGTCTTATGGAATGGTATAAAAACATATAATCAAGGGCATTTCTTTGGGATGTTATCAGCTTTTAATCCTTATGTCGCAAAAGAAGTGAACTTTTCCAAAAGCGGAGTAAGTGCCAGATATGGAGATCGCATCGCCGGGGTAATAGATATCAAATCAGAAAATCAGATTGCAGAACGTTTTACAGGAGGAGCAGGTTTTAATATGATTAATGCAGATGCCATAATTCACACTCCTATTATCCAAGATAAAGTATCCTTACAGGTTTCAGGAAGAAGGTCATTTACCGATGTGCTAGAAACATTTACATACAAACAGCTATCAGACCGTGTTTTTCAGAATACTAAAATTGCAGAAACTGTTGTGCTTGATAATGAAGATAATGATTTCTTTTATGCCGATTATAATGCCAACCTACTAATCCAGCCTTCAGCATCTCAGAAAATTGAAATCAATTCTATTTATAGTAAGAATGACCTTGATTTTAGACGAAGTGATGACATTGAATCATTTAGTGACGATCTAGTAACTGAAAATGAAGGGTATAATATCAAATGGAAAAGTTCCTATTCTGATAACATATCACTCGATATAAGTGGATATTACGCCAAATATATCCTAAACTATCAGTTTATAACCCGAGATCCGATCGCTATAACAGAAATCGAAAGTAAAAAGAATAGTGTTCGGGATTATGGAGCTGAGTTAAATTTGAATTATGAATTTTCTACTTATCAAAATTTATCCGCAGGTTATCAGTATTCTAATAATAGTACCAGGTATGCATTTGTGACCACAACCCCAAGTTATGAACTGATTCTTGATGAAGATGACCAGTTTCTAAATACGCATGCCTTTTATTCTGAATACAAATATGAAAACCCAAAGAATTTTTACTTTTCAGCAGGGTTAAGATTTAATCATTACTCAGAACTTAACCAATCCTTTATAGAACCCAGAGTTTTTGTTCAAAAATACTTAAATAAAAACTGGGAAATTAATACTAGTGCAGAGTATCGAAGTCAGGCAACAAGTCAAATCCAGGAATCTGTTATAAGTGATTTATCTCTTGAAAATCAAGTATGGACTCTTGCGAATAATGACCAGTTTCCAATAATTTCGAGTTATCAATTTACCTTAGGCAGTAGTTTTAGAAAAAATAAATGGTACTTGGATGTAGATAGTTATTATAAGCGAATTGAAGACATTACATCTCTTACCGCAGGGTTTATCAATCCTATAGACAATACATATCATAATGGAGAAAGTAGAATTTTTGGTATTGATTTTTTTCTAAAAAAGAGATTTAAAAAGTATAAAACCTGGGTAAGCTACTCATATATTAATACGCGTAATAAATTTGAGTCCATTAATAATGACGAATTCTTTCCAGGAAACTGGAACATAGAACATACGGTAAAATGGTCACACTTTTATAAATTAAAAAACCTTCAATTTTCTTTAGGGTGGCTATGGCATACAGGAAAAGCTTTTACTAATGCGTCAGAGGTTGATCAAAATGGTGAAGTTGTTATTTTAGAATTTGACGATATAAATGGTAATAATCTGCCCATATACCATAGACTTGATTTTTCTGCCATTTATGATTTTAAGATGAGGCATAATTCAAGGATAAAATATCGCCTTGGGCTTTCTGTACTTAACCTTTATGATAGAAAAAATTTACTAAACAGAGAATTCAGAACTACAAACTCTCTAAATAATCAACTCATTAATTCTGATATTTTTTCATTGGGTATTACTCCTAATATAAGTTTTAGGGTATTTTGGTAAGCTTAAAACATCTTGTATCTTTTGGTTCAATTTTCGATTATATAGCATTTTCTTGTACCTTCATATCCTACAAATCATAGAACTAATGAAAAATATTCTTTTTATCAATTTCCTGCTTTTATTTATATGCATAGGAAATGCACAGGAAATACATGATGATTATTCAATTACTGACGAAACATTTATTGAATGCACGCCTGTTATTAGTCAAGGAAAATCAGGTACTTGTTGGAGTTTTTCTACAACATCGTATATTGAGTCTGAAATTGCTCGTTTAGGGCACGGCACTCATGATTTATCAGAATTGTACCAAGTAAGAAACACGTATACCGATAAAGCAAGAAATTACATCTTAAGACAAGGAAAGGCACAGTTTGGTGAAGGCGCTCTTTCTCACGATGTAATAAACTCTATTCGTAACTACGGAATTGTTCCCAATGACATGTATACAGGTCTTTCGGGAAGTGAAACGGATCTTCATGATCACAGGGAATTAATCAAGTTGCTAACTAATATGGTCGACAATGCCGTAACTCACAAAATTCTTTCAGAAAATTGGTGGAAAAGCTATGAAGCCATGCTTGATATCTATATTGGAAAAAGGCCTGTGACTTTTGACTATAACAATAAAACATATACTCCAGCTCAGTTTGCAAAAGAACTTGGCATCGAACCCGATAATTACATAACCCTTACCTCTTTCACTCATCACCCAATGAACAGTAGTTTTATTTTAGAAATTCCGGATAATTTCTCTAATGGTATGTATCACAATATTTCGTTAGATGAGCTACAACAAACGGTTGATTATGCATTGAAAGAAGGATACACTATAGCATGGGACGGAGATGTAAGCGAAGTTGGCTTTTCTCAGAAAACTGGTTTAGCAATCCTAACAAACAAGAAAGAGAAGAAAGACTTATTTAAGGAATATAACGAGGAAGAAAAAGTAACTCCTGAATCCCGACAAAAAGAATTTGAAAACTACAATACCACTGATGATCATTTAATGCATATTGTTGGTAAGGGTACTGATAAAAAAGGAAAAACTTATTATAAAATCAAAAATTCTTGGGGCTCAAAAGGAGTTCAAAAAGGATATATTTATATGTCTGAAGCCTATTTCCGAATGAAAACTGTAGGTGTGTTACTTCATAAAGATGGTATACCAAAAAGAATAAAAGAAAAGGTTTGATATAAAAACGAAAGCCCGTCTAATTAGACGGGCTTTCGTTTTCTTAAAAAATATTGTCTGTTTAGAACTGCTCTCTTCCAGAAAAATGGAAAGCTCCTTCGATAGCAGCATTCTCATCACTGTCACTACCGTGAACAGCATTTTCACTAATAGAAGTTGCATACTTTTTACGGATTGTTCCTTCTGCAGCTTCTTCTGGATTAGTTGCTCCAATTAGAGTTCTAAAATCTTCTACTGCATTTTCCTTTTCTAAAATAGCTGCTACAATAGGACCGCTGGTCATATACTCTACTAATTCCCCATAAAAAGGACGCTCACTATGTACTTCATAAAATGCTTTCGCATCATTAGTTGTAAGCTGAGTTAATTTAAGCGCTACGATTCTAAATCCTGAAGCTGTAATTTGTTCAAGGATTGCACCAATATATCCTTTTCTTACCGCATCGGGCTTAAGCATTGTAAAAGTTCTGTTTGTTGCCATAGTATTTTTTTGTTGATTACTCCTGTCAAAAAAGAAGAGTATTTTAAATTATTTGCCAAGGAATTTATACCTCGATTTCTAAATTTTTGTGCAAAAGTATATATAAAAGTGTCAAAAACAAGAATTATAATAAGAAAGTATGGCACTTACTATAATTCAACATAAAAATTAATCTTTGGGATATTGTTTGCTAAAATTCTGTAACAATAGATCATTCTCACCTCGCATTTGCATAGAAACGGTATATGAATCGAAATCAAATTTTAACATTCCAAAACTTGGAACTGAAATTACGTTTCCTATTCTATATTTATTTGACTCTCCTTTATAATCGGTATATGAATGTGTTAATCCGCTTGAAGTAAAATCTATTAATGGATATTTAAGCCCTTGTATATTAGATGTAGAAAATTCAGAAATATGACGATCTCCACTTAATATAATGGCATTCCTAACCGCTTTACTCACCAAAATTTCTTTGAGTCGTTCTACTTCATGAGGAAAATTACCCCAAGTCTCAAAACCGTGTTCAGAAGATAAAAACTGAATACTACTTACAATGATTACAAAATCAGAATAATTACTTTCTAATTCTTTTTCTAGCCATTTCCATTGTACCTCCCCCAATATTGTACCTTCATTATTTTCATAAGGCTCATAACGCCTACCAATTACATTACTTTTCTTTAATGGAGATCTAAAATACCTAGTATCCAATACAATTACTTTTATACTTCCTTTTTCGATCTCAAATATTTTAGACGTATATACCCCGTCTTGTGATCGTCTTATATCTTCTTTTGGTACTTCAAAAAAATCCAAAAACAATTGTTGGCTTTCTTCTTTCATCCCCCACTCTGCTCCAGCATCATTTTTGCCGTAATCATGATCATCCCAAGTGGCCATTATTGGAATTGATTGTTTCAGTTTTTGATATAGAATATTGGTGTTTTGAGTTTTATAATCCTCTTCAACCTTTGACATATTATCCGAATCTGCATAAATGTTATCCCCTCCCCATATAAATACATCGGGATTATTATTTAAAATTTCTTTCCAAAAAGGTTGTGGTTTATTCTGATCATTGCAACTTCCAAAAGCAATAACAAAATCAGCATTGTCTTTCTTGACCTTCTTTTGCCCGAAACACATATTTACAGAGATGATAAATAATAGTATAAAAAGATTCTTGTTTTCCATATCGAGCAAGTAAGATAATAAGACAAAATTAGTGGTTCTAATATTACTAAAATATTATTTATTGTATATTCGCTGACCTATGCATATTAAAGAAGTAAAAGAGCTCTTAGGCTCACCAAAAAACATCGTTATAACCACCCATAAAAACCCAGATGGAGATGCTATTGGCTCTACATTAGCATTACAACATTATCTTAGGGCAAAGGGACATAATGCTGTTACTATTACTCCTAATGAATATCCAGATTTTTTGAAATGGATTCCGGGACAAGAAACCATTATAAAATATAGCTGTGATACTCAAATAGCTCAATCCAAAATCGATCAAGCAGATCTTATTTTTACATTAGATTTCAATCATCTGTCCAGAAGTGGTGATATGGAAGGCATTTTAAACAAGGTTCAGGCTACTTTTCTAATGATCGATCATCATCAACAACCTGATACTTATGCCAAATACACCTATAGCGATACAGGTATGAGTTCTACATGCCAAATGATCTATCATTTTATAGAAATGTTAGGTGATTTGGATAAAATCACTCCTGAAATTGCAACTTGTATATATGTTGGTATTATGACCGACACAGGCTCTTTTAGGTTTAGATCAACTACTAGCACGACTCATCTTGTAATTGCAGATCTTATTAAGCAAGGTGCCGACAATACCAAAATACATGAAGAAATTTATGATGCTAATACATTATCGAGACTTCAGTTAAAGGGAGTAGCTTTAAATAACCTTAAAATACTTCCAGAGTATAGTACTGCTTACATAACTATGTCTCAGAAGGAGTTAGACTCTCATAATTTCAAAAAAGGAGATACAGAAGGGTTTGTAAACCTTGGACTATCTATACAAGGGATAAAGTTTGCTATAATTTTTATAGAAAATAAAGGTGAAGGAATTATAAAGATTTCTCTACGCTCTAAAGGTGATTTTTCGGTAAATGAGTTCTCACGAAATCATTTTGAAGGAGGTGGTCATCATAATGCTGCAGGAGGAAAAAGTAATCTTTCGCTATCTGATACCGTAGAAAAATTTATTAGTATCTTGCCGGCTTATAAAAACCTCTTAAATCAATGAGAATACTACTTCACATTCTTTGCATTGTCCTACTAATCTGTTCGTGTAAAACTCCTGAAGCCAGAAAACCTGTAAGTATCAAATCAGGGTCATTTATTACCGAATCGATCAATAGAAACAAAAAACTTGCTGCCAAAGAAGAAGCCTTAATCCAAAAAATTATTAAAAATGACACCCTAAATACTTATATCACATCCAAGGGTGGATTTTGGTATTTTTATAATAAAAAAGATACGGTATCTTCTATTACTCCAAAGTTTGGAGACTTTGTAAGTTTCAATTACAATGTAAAAGATCTAAATAACAATGTAATCTACACTCAACAGGAATTAGATACAATAATCTATTATATTGATAAAGAAGAACTTTTCTTGGGTCTTAGAGAAGGATTAAAGCTTATGAAAGAAGGTGAAGTGGTTACATTTCTATTTCCCTCGTATCAAGCTTACGGATATTATGGGGATGATAATAAGATTGGGACAAATATTCCGTTAATGACTGAAGTAACACTTAATAAAATTACAAAAGAATCAACAACAAAAAATTAATTATTAACAAAAAATGAGAAAATTAAATCTATTATTCCTAGCTATTTCAGCAATAGTTTTCAGTAGTTGTAATGATAAATATCCAGAATTACAAAATGGTATTTATGCAGAAATCGTAACCAATAAAGGTACAGCTGTTGCTGAACTTTATTACGATCTTACGCCAATGACCGTGGCAAATTTTGTATCTCTTGCAGAGGGAACAAACTCAATGGTAGATAGTACCTACAAAGGAAAAAAATACTATAACGGTATTGTTTTTCACAGGGTGATTAAAGACTTTATGATTCAAACTGGTGATCCTTTAGGTACTGGTACAGGTGACCCTGGTTATAAATTTCCTGACGAAATTGTAGATTCACTTACTCACAAGTCTAAAGGAATTTTATCTATGGCTAATTCTGGCCCAGCTACTAATGGTAGTCAATTTTTTATTACACTAAAAGAAACTCCTTGGTTAAACGGTAAGCATACTATTTTTGGAGAAATTGTGGTAGGACAAGATATCGTAGATAGTATTGGTACCACAAAAACTGGTCCTAGAGACAAACCCGAAAGTGAAATAAAAATGCTAGAAGTAAACATTATTCGTAAAGGATCAGATGCAAAAGCTTTTGATACAGATAAGGCGTTTACTGAAAAGCTTAAAGTTCTTGAAGAAGAAAAAGCAGAAAAGGAACGTCTTGTAAAAGAAAGAGGTGAGAAAGTTTCTGCTAAATATGCAGAACAAAAAGAAAAGGCTACAAAATTAGATAGTGGATTGGAAATTCTTTTCCTGAATAAAGGTACAGGTGAAAAACTTAAGTTTGGTGATAACATATTAGTAAACTATCAAGGTTATCTATCCGACGGTCGAATGTTTGACACTACTTTTGAAGATTTAGCAAAAGAATTTGAAGTATACGATCAAAGAAGACCTTATAAGCCAATGCCAATGCCTTATTCTCCAGATGCGAAAATGATTCCTGGTTTTAAGGAAGGGGCTTTACAAATGAAAAATGTTGGAGATAAAGCTATATTATTCATTCCTTCACATTTAGGTTATGGAGAAAGAGGTGCGGGAAGAGTAATTCCGCCAAACACAGATCTAATCTTTGAATTAGAAATAATGGGTGTTCAAGATAAAGAAGCTGCTCAAAAATAGTAGTAAAAAATAATATCAATAAAAAAACATCCTGATATGATCAGGATGTTTTTTATTTTTAATCTATTTGCACAAATATTTTAAAGTTTTTGTGACAATTTTAATGATTGGGATACTAATATTCTATAACTATAAAATTATACAACCATGAACAAGAGCAAAAAACACCAAACTTTAAAAAGTAAACTAATACAATTTTATAACTGTGAAGTAAGATTGTTTAACGCAATTTTGGGTATAAAATAATGGTTACTAGCAATCTGTCAATACTATTTACAGACTAGCCGTAGTGATGAGCTGGTAATATATTAATCCAATTGTTTCATCAATTTATAAGAAAAGCCTTTATCTTTTTCTCCTAAAACCGAAACATATAGTTCGTTGCTATTTAGAATTTTGTATTGGATCTTTTTTGGAAAATCATGTTTTGGATTTTCAAAGGAAAATAGATTCTCTTCTAATGATTTTAATGTAAAAGGTATCCCTTTACCATCATTTTGATTAAACACCGTAGGCGTATACATTATTTGATCACCCACTAATGTTACTTCTATGTTTTCAGAAACAAATTTTTGTCCATCCTTAATTTTGTACGACTGTCCTTGGAATTTATCGTCCTTTTTCACCCAGCTTTCGTAGCTTTCTTTTCCTTCCTTTTTCCAGGTTCCTATTAAAAAGTCAACATGTTGTAAGCTATTATTTTGGCTACAAGCGGTATACGAGATTAATACTAATACTGTGATACTTAGTTTAATTATTTTCATCACTTCTATTTTAAAATTTTGATACTTCAAATGTAATTTCAAAAAAAGCGTGATGATTGTAAGAACCCGACACTTCACTTTTTTAAGAAAAAATTCGCTAAGTTATCTTCAAAAAAACTGTATTTGGTAGGGTCCTCCCCTGTAAATTCCTGGAAGTTTTTAATAAAATGTGATTGATCGTAAAACCCTGTTAAAAAAACAATATCTGCCCAATTAATAGCATCATCCTGAACTAGTTTAAAAATATGTGAAAAACGAATGATCCTACTGTAATATTTGGGAGATACCCCAATGTACTTTCTGAAATAACGCTCCAAACTTCGTTCACTAATACCAACCGTATCCTGAATATTTTTTAAGTCCAGCTTTCCATTGTTTTTGATAATCAATTCAACAGCCTGCTGTCCCTTGGGGTATTTTGGATTTAGCCGACCAATATATTCTACAAACCAGTTTTCAACTTTTTTTATTTTTTCATCAAAAGACAAAGCTCTACTGCCAATCTCTCTAATTGGGTCAAGTATTTCTAGCAATTCTAACGGAACTTCAATTACAGTATTCGTTAAATGATACATTTCAATATCAAATAATTCTGTCAATGTCCAAGGCTGAAATTTGATTCCGAACATTTTACTTATTCCTCTGTTTTCAAGAAAAAAATGATTTTTAATCTGTCCGGCGATCAAATTCTTTCCCTGAAGTTTCCAGCGACCATCAATATTGGTTTTGTAAGCATCTCCGTAATGAAAAATAAGCTCTGGGTAACCATCAGGAATTATCTTTTCTCTATGTATTGACACATCCTCTTTACTATCAATCAACCAAAAACTTTTAATCATTCCAGATAACTTTGGAGTAGATTTTTTTTGGACATAGATGTTCTCCATAGTTGTGACTAATGATTTATGTATGATTAATTAAGAGTGACAAACAATAATGATTTCCTTGCAGAACTAAGATAGCAAATTGTGTGTGAAATCATATTAGGAATTTGGTGATCAAACAAGGCTTATTTTATGCTTTGTTGCCATTACTCAGAGACTAGCGGCAGCTGGGTACAACTAATAAATATTAAAAGTATGGGCACAGAAGGCAATCATACTATTTATACACCCGTCAAAAATGAGAAATATAAATACAATTATATTATGGGGTTCCGTAATCCTTAGATTTTTTTCTAAAGTTCTAGGCATAAAAATGTGGCCGTTGGAAAGTGATAACTAGCATCTGATCATAAAAAGCCCCAGCAGTTTACAACTTCTGGGGCTTTTGTTTACCCTATTTTTTAGGTATCTCTTTCAAAATTTCCAGTACAAATTTCCAGTATTTTTGTGCAGAGGATATACTCGCACGCTCATCTGGTGAGTGCGCTCCCAAAATCGTTGGGCCAAAAGAGATCATATCCATATCTGGATAATTTTGTCCTAGTATCCCGCATTCTAGACCTGCATGACAAGCAGCTACATGGGCTTTTTCTCCGTTTAACTTTTGGTACAACTCATCAAGAACTTTTAACACCGGTGAATCCATGTTTGGTGCCCAACCTGGGTAGTCTCCGCTTGTAGTAACTTCGCATCCAATAAGCTCAAAAGTCGCTCTTAGTTTATTGGCCAAATCTATTTTAGACGACTCTACACTACTCCTAGTCAAACATTCTATAGTAATCTCTCCTTCTCCTATCGTTACTTTGGCAATATTATTAGAGGTTTCTACCAAATCAGGAATAGATGCACTCATGGTATACACGCCATTATGCGCCGCATATAAAGCTTTCAAAATACCCTCCTGCACTTCTAGTTCCATCACGTTTTTAGGCAAATTGGTAGTATTCACTTCAATTTGCAGATCAGCTTCCATTACAGAAAGTTCATGCTTGATCGTTTTAGACAATTCTACAATCTCAAATTCAAAAGCCTCTGCATGAATAGTATCTACCACAACTGTTGCGAAACTTTCTCTAGGAATTGCATTACGCAAACTTCCTCCTTTGATTTCATTTACTTGTAGCCCAAAATTTTCGAACCCATCAAACAATAACCTATTCATAATCTTATTCGCATTACCCAAGCCCTTGTGAATATCCATACCTGAGTGACCGCCATTAAGTCCTGTCACAGAAATTGTATACGCTATTTTACCGTCTGAAACTGCTTCTTCTTTATAACTTCTTTTTGCTGTAACATCAATTCCACCCGCACATCCCACTCCTATTTCGTCATCTTCTTCGGTATCCAGGTTTAATAATATATCTCCTTGTAACCAGCCTCCTTCTAATCCCATGGCACCGGTCATTCCCGTTTCTTCATCTATGGTAAATAATGCTTCAATAGTTGGATGTTGGATATCTTTGGCTTCAAGAATTGCCATGATTGTTGCTACACCCAACCCATTATCTGCTCCTAATGTGGTCCCTTTAGCTCGCACCCAACCTCCATCAACATACATTTCTATTCCCTGGGTATCAAAATCAAAATTGGTGTCCGAATTTTTTTGATGTACCATATCCAAATGAGATTGCATAACCACAGTTTTACGATCCTCCATCCCTGGTGTTGCCGGTTTTCTGATTAAAACATTACCTACCTTATCTATCTCTGTAGTTAGTCCTAAGGATTCGCCAAACTCCTTCATAAATGCTATAACGCGTTCTTCTTTTTTTGAAGGTCTTGGCACTGCATTAAGATCTGCAAACTTATTCCAAAGTGCTTTGGGTTCAAGATTTCTTATTTCTGAATTCATATTGTGTATTGTATTTTCGCAAATGTACTATATTATGATAACCTTAAATCAAATGAAATATTAAATGTTGTAGTTTTGCTAATGAAAATTATACTTGTTTCATGCAATCCAAAACAAAGCTATTACTTACCCTATTATTACCAGTTCAAATTATCCTGATTAAGATTATTTCTTTTTTCCCGGAATTTGTTGAGCATTTCTATAGCAATGGTATTTTTTTATTTACGTCCAAAATTCTTCGCTATGTATTTGGGTGGATCCCTTTTTCCTTTGGGGACATTTTATATTCTGTTTTAATCATTATGGCAATACGATTTTTGTTTAAAAGAGTATTTCGAAAAAAGATCGCCTGGAAAGAAGTCTTACTCGATACCGGAGCCACGTTATCAATCGTTTATGTCTGTTTTCATATACTGTGGGGAATGAATTATTACAGGTTACCGTTGCATGAAATCTTAAAGATCGACGATCAATATACTGAAACAGAACTTATTAAAGTTTCTGAAGCACTAATCACTCAAGCCAATGTTTTGCATTCAAAACTTGAATCAAATGATTCATTACCTATAAAAATACCCTATTCAAAAGAAGAAATATTTCAAAAAACCGTTCCTGCATATGATCGATTAAATGGTATTTTTCCTGAACTAAACTATCACCCTAAGAGTATTAAAAAGTCAATCTTGAGTTTACCTCTTACCTATATGGGCTTTAGTGGATATCTAAATCCTATTACTAACGAAGCTCAAGTAAATGGACTAATACTTAACTATAAGGCACCAACAACCAGTTGTCACGAGGAGGCACATCAATTAGGATTTGCTAAAGAAAATGAAGCTAATTTTATAGCTGCACTTACAACGATGAAGTATAATGACTTATATTTTAATTATAGCGGTACAACCTTTGCTTTAAAGTTTTGTCTTAACGATTTGTATCTGCGTAATGAAGAAAAAGCAATTTGTCTTATAGAAGAATTAAGGCCCGGTATCAGAAAAAATTATCGTGAGGTAAACGAATTTTGGGAATCTTATGAAAATCCTTTAGAACCTATTTTTAAAGGTACCTACGACAGCTATTTAAAAGCTAATAATCAGCCTGACGGTATAGATACTTATAGTTACGTAGTGGCATTATTGGTAAACTACTATAAAGTAAACCCTATTGCGTACAAGAAGTAATGCAAATACCATTACTGTTGTTAAATAATTGCTAATTACAAAGCTAATTTTACTTCAACTGCTATCTTTAAATTCAATTCAAACACTTTACACAATTTTTATGAAAAAACTTCTATTATCGCTAACGGTAATGTTTTGGGCCTTTAATTTCTACGGCCAGGAATACTTTCCAAAAAACGATGGAGTCAAAACAACAGATTCTAATTATACCGTATTCAAAAATGCGACGATTCACACCACGCCCGATTCAGAAATCAAAAATGGAACCCTTGTTATACATAAAGGTAAGATTGTTCAGGTTGGAAACACCGTTCCGGTTCCGGAAAACAGTGTAGTTATCGACCTTAAAGGGAAACACATCTATGCATCTTTTATCGATCCTTTCACAAATTTTGGTATTGAAAAACCAAAAAGAAAAGGAGGCAGTATATTCAGTCCAGGAGCTAAATTAGATTGGAAAGCCACAAGAGAAGGCTATTATTGGAATGATCACATACGACCAGAAACCAATGCCCTAACGGATTTTAAATATGATAGTAAAAAAGCTACCGAATATGTAAAAGAGGGGTTTGGAGTATTAAACACTCATATGCCAGATGGAATTATTAGAGGTACTGGGTTATTAGTCGCTTTAAATAATGAAGGAACAGCAGGTGAACGTTTACTAAGTGATCGATCCGCTCAATTTTTATCATTCGAAAAAAGTAATAAAAGTAATCAAGTATACCCAACATCTTTAATGGGAGCTATGGCTTTGCTAAGACAGGTTTACCACGATGCCAATTGGTATCCTTCAAGTAAATCAGATAACAAAGATTTATCAATTGAAGCATTAAACAGAAATAAGAATCTACCACAAATCTTTGAGGCCGGAAGTAGGATTAATGGATTTAGAGCCGATAAAGTGGGAGATCAATTTAATATACAGTATACAATCGTTGGTGGTGGTGATGAATATGCCAGAATAGATAAAGTAAAAGCTACCAATGCGACGTATATAATTCCTTTAGATTTCCCAGAAGCTTACGATGTGTCAGATCCTTATATGGCCAATATGGTTAGCCTTGGAGATATGCGTCATTGGAATCAAGCACCAACTAATCCTTCGGTTTTATCTAAAAATGGCATTTCTTTCTCCTTAACTACGCATAAGTTAAAAAAAGTTGCCGATCTTAAAACCAGGATAATGAAAGCAATAGAGCATGGTTTTGATAAGAAAATTGCTCTTGCAAGTCTAACTACAGTTCCTGCTCAAATTTTAGGAAAAAGTGATCTATTGGGAAGTCTTAAGAAAGGGGCATATGCAAATTTTCTAATAACTAAGGATGAACTGTTTTCAAAAGATAATATCATTTTTGAAAACTGGGTACAAGGTCACAAGAATGTTGTTAATGACATGACAGTTAAAGATATTAATGGTAAATATGAATTAACTGTTGCCGGAAAATCCTATGATTTATCCATTTCTGGGAAACCATCAAAGCCAAAAGCAGAAATTAAACTTGGAGAAACTAAACTAGGTTCAAAAATTAACTACAAAAATAATTGGGTAACGCTTACGTTTACTGATGCTGACACCACAAAAACCACATATACCAGAGTAGTTACTGCTATAGGCGACACTTCTAATTTCTGGAGCGGTAAAGCAATCTTATCTAATGGTTCTGAAACATCTTTTACGGCTAAAAAGAAACCCGATGATGCTTCAGATGAGAAAAAAGACAAAAAACCTTCTGACAAAGAAGAAAAACCAGAAGTATTACCGCTTGCCTACCCTAATATAGCGTATGGTAATTCTCAATTACCGAAATCTGAAACTATCTTATTAAAAAATGCTACCGTTTGGACCAATGAAACGGATGGTATTTTGACAGAAACGGATGTATTAGTAAAAAATGGTAAAATTTCTGCTGTTGGCAAAAACCTAAATGCAGGTAACGCGAAAGTAATAGATGCCACAGGAAAACATGTTACTGCGGGTATTATCGATGAGCATTCACATATTGCTGCAGATGCAATTAATGAAGCTGGTCATAATTCTTCTGCAGAGGTAACCATTGAAGATGTTGTTTCTCCAAGTGATATTAATATTTATAGAAACCTAGCTGGAGGAGTGACTTCTATTCAAGTCCTGCACGGTTCTGCCAATCCAATTGGTGGTCGATCTGCGATTCTGAAATTAAAATGGGGAGAAAGCGCTGAAAACCTTATTTACAAGAATCCACCTAAGTTTATAAAATTTGCACTTGGTGAAAATGTAAAACAAAGTAATTGGGGAAGCACAACACGGTTCCCGCAAACCAGAATGGGAGTTGAACAGCTCTATGTTGATTATTTCAACAGAGCAAAAGAATACGAAAAACTAAAGAAAAGTGGAAAGTCATATCGTAAGGATATAGAAATGGAAACTTTGGTTGAGATTCTTAATGGTCAGCGATTTATTAGTTGTCATTCTTACGTGCAAAGCGAAATTAATATGCTTATGAAAGTAGCTGAAAAGTTTAATTTCAAAGTCAACACATTTACTCACATTCTTGAAGGATATAAAGTAGCAGATAAAATGGCTGCTCATGGTGTTGGTGGTTCAACTTTCTCTGATTGGTGGGCATATAAGTATGAGGTTAATGATGCGATCCCGTATAACGCCGCAATCATGCATAATCAAGGTGTTGTAACTGCTATTAATAGCGATGATGCAGAAATGTCACGTAGATTAAATCAAGAAGCTGCAAAATCAATTAAATATGGAGGGGTAAACGAAGAAGATGCACTGAAATTTGTTACTCTAAATCCAGCAAAATTACTTCATATTGATGATCGAGTAGGAAGTATTAAAGTAGGCAAAGATGCTGATTTAGTGCTGTGGACTGATCATCCTCTTTCTATATATGCGAAAGCGGAAAAAACTATTATTGAAGGCGCCATTTATTTCGATCTTGAAAAGGATAAAAACATTAGAAAATCTATAGCTTCAGAGAAAAACAAGCTATCTACCATGATGCTTAAAGCCAAAAACAATGGTTTAAAAACTCAGCCTCCTAAGAAAAAGGAAAAGCAGCATTTTGAATGTGAAACTATAGAAACTATTAATTAAGGGATTATAACAATTAAAGTCTGATAGTTGAAGCTAATCAGATCAATAATCACAAAGAATATGAAAAAAATAATATTTATAATAACGTTGCTAATAGTTTTCTCTGGAAAAGTAAACGCACAACAAACCCCTGTCAAAGCGCAAAGTGAAACCATCTCAATTACCGGTTCTACTGCGCATATTGGTAATGGTGAGATCATTGAAAATAGTATTATCATTTTTGAAAATGGTAAAATAACTTCAATTGGTGCTAGCGGAAGTGTAGCTCCAAAAGGAAAAGTAATAGATGCTTCCGGAAAACACGTATACCCTGGTTTCATAGCTCCCAACTCTACATTAGGGCTAGTAGAGATTAGCGCTGTAAGAGCAACTGATGATGATAGCGAACTAGGAAGTTACAATCCACATATACGTAGTATTATTGCCTATAATGCAGAAAGCAAAATTGTAGAAAGCATGCGCCCTAATGGTATTCTAACTGCACAAATAACTCCGCGTGGAGGTGTATTTTCTGGAACATCATCTATCGTGCAATTAGACGCATGGAATTGGGAAGATGCTACCATAAAAGTAGATGACGGAGTACATATGAACTGGCCAAACATTTTTACAAGAGGTCGTTGGTGGATGGGCGAAGATCCTGGATTTAAGCCTAATAAAGAGTACTCAAAACAGGTTTCCCAATTAGAAAGTTTCATTAATCAGGCAAAAGCTTCTTTGAAATCAGCGTCTACAGATAATTTACCTCATCTCGCCATGAAAGGTATTTTTGATGGGACTAAAACACTATTTGTGCATGTAAATGCAGAAAAGGCAATCTTAGATGTAATTTCTTTTGCTAAAAAGCACAATGTCAAAAAACTGGTATTGGTCGATGCATATGAAGCATACAAAGTGGCAAATCAACTAAAACAAAATAATATTGCCGTTTTATCAGGGAGAACACATAAAACACCAAATCTTGAAGATGAAGATTATGATCTTCCGTATAAAAATGCCAAATTACTAATGGATGCCGGTGTATTGGTCGCTTTACAAAATAGTGGTGGTATGGAACGTGCAAATGCGAGAAACCTTCCTTTTCAAGCAGGAACTGTAGCTGCACATGGCCTAAATAAAGAAAAAGCATTACAACTTATTACAGGAAATAGCGCCAAAATCCTAGGAATTGATGATTTTACTGGTACATTAGAGGTTGGTAAAGATGCAACTCTATTTATTAGTATAGGTGATGCTTTAGACATGAGAACCAATCAGTTAGAAAAAGCTTTCATTCAAGGTCGTGATATTAGCCTAGAAAGCCATCAGACTAAACTTTGGAAACGATATAGTGGTAAACATTCTAAATAGTTTGTTTTCCTGAAACTAAAACATCCCATCATATTAGAAAATGATGGGATGTTGTTTTTTTTCAGCTTTTGAATTCCTTCATATCTTCAAGAGCACTAATTAACATATTGACGTGATTAAGTGTACAACTCTCTCCCATTATTCCAATTCTCCATATTTTCCCAGCGAAAGCTCCCAATCCACCTCCTACTTCTATATTATAATCGCTAAGTAACTTACTTCTAATTAATGCCTCATCATTCCCTTCTGGTAAGAATACAGAATTCAGGTTTGGTAATCTATATTGTTCTTCGACCAAATATCTAAACCCTAGAGATTCTAGTTTTGTTTTTAATACATGATGTACTTCTTGATGTCTTTTCCATCGATTCTCGAGACCTTCTTCCAAGACAATTCGTAATGACTCTCTTAATGCAAAAACCGAAGATACCGGTGCCGTATGATGATACGCTCTTTTAGCGCCACCCCAATAATTCTTAACCAAACTAAGGTCTAAAAACCAGCTTTGAACTTTTGTTTTTCTATTTTCTAATGCTTTCACAGCTCTATCAGAGAAACTAACAGGTGATAATCCCGGAGGAGCACTTAAACACTTTTGTGTTCCGGTATAAATAGCATCTATACCCCATTCGTCTACTTTAAGTTCCATACCACAATATGACGTTACAGCATCAACCATCAATAAACCTCCTGCATTATGAACTAAGTCACTAATCTCTTTTATGGGCTGCAAAGCTCCAGTGGAAGTTTCTGCATGCACCAAAGCCACTAATTTTGGTTTTGGACACTTGTCTAATGCTTTTTTAACATCTTCAGGAGAGGCAACAGTTCCCCATTCTTTTTCTACTTTATGAACTATTGCACCACAACGTTCTGCTATATCTACCATCCTGCCACCAAAAACTCCATTGATACATATAATCACTTCATCACCAGGTTCCACTAGATTTACCAAACATGTTTCCATACCTGCACTACCGGGTGCAGATACTACAAATGATAGATGATTTTTAGTGATAAACGTTTCTTGAGTCATAGTTTTTACCTCATCCATAATCTTCACAAACTCTGGATCCAAATGTCCTATTAGAGGAGTAGACATAGCTTTAAGCACCCTTGGATGTGCATCAGACGGACCCGGCCCCATTAAAATTCTATTACTCGTGTTAAGTTCAGTGTACATAGTTTATACTTTTTATTAGTTCCTCACTATATCGTTTTCGTAAATAAATTTGAATAAAAGGGTATAAAGTTAGATAATTCTATTATTCTCAAATTTCTAGTTATCTCTGTTTTTTATTAAAACCCTGTTTCAGAATATCAATTACACATTCTGAAAGTAAGATATGCTATAAAAATTATTAGATTCAAAAAAAAGCAGCTGGATTTTTATCAAAAAAAGTTTTTAGGTTTTTATGAAAAACAAAACTCACCAAACATATTGGCAGGTTTTGTTTTAAATATATATTGTCAGAAATACTTATTGCTTTTCTACGGGCTCTTCAAAAAGAGAAGCTTCAGGCTTTTCTTTACTTGCTATCGTATTAATAAAATTTCTTTCACTTTTTACTTCTCCAACTACTCCATTCTCATAATTCCTCCATTTCAAAGTTTTAGGAAGTAATAATCCATTTACATCACTCCAATCTGCATATTCAATCAAACTGATTTTTTCACTGGCTTCTTTACTAAAAAAAGTTACGGTATATCCTAGAAATTTCATCTTTCTGGATGAAGCATCATAATAAAGAAAATAATTGTCCTTTGGAGAATCTCCTACACCATCACCATATGATATTTTATACCCGGGGTATGCAACATCATCTACTTTAAGATCGTCAACTTTTTGATAAGATATACCATTATCCCCAAGAACAAATGGCATGGCATAGAAATAAAACATCAGGTTATGGTAAAAACGCGGATTTCCTTTAAAATAGGTCGAATCTTGTTTTAACCAAGCATCCTTCCCATCAAAACCTAGAACAAATTTATCTGTTTCAACACGTGCTTTACGAGTTTTAAGATCTGTTGTATGTTTTTCATTTCCCTCTGGGTTAACCAGTTCAAAAATCAAAGTATTCATTTCATCAAAAGCCTGAATACCTCCGTGAGCACTAAAAACGGCAGCAATATCTTTTGGAAAATCCTTAGAACGATCTAGCACTTCTTCTTTGGAAGAATCTATAGTACTATTTTCTTTTTCTGGTTTTGCCTCTTGTATACAGGAGATCGTAGTCGTAACTACTAATAGTAGTGTGAGTAGTTTTTTCATGAGTAAGATTTAGTTATCAGTGATTTTAAAAACAAAATAGTCGAATCATTTACATAACCTTACAACAAAAATCAGGTTTTTTGTTTTTTCTTTTTTGCAGCCGGAAACAGAACATTATTCAATATCAAACGATATCCCGGAGAATTGGGATGTAATTCTAATTCTGTCTTAGGGTCCCCTACTCTGTGAGTATAATCTTCTGGATCATGACCGCCATAAAATGTAAAGAAACCTTTTCCTTTTATACCATGTATGTATCGAGCCTCTCCGTTGGTTCTATTCTCACCCAATATTAGCACATTTGATTTTATTTCATTAGGGTTATAGGCAGTAGTTTGCCCCATAAACCCCTTCACCAGTGCTGTATGATTCTGACATAGCATGGTAGGAATAGGATCCCATTTTGCCGAAAAATCCATGAGTGTGAAGTAATCTGTCGTCTTTGAAATACGGCGATTACGAGTCATATCTATAGAAGAAAATTCATAAACATTAGGGCTACGTTCTAAAGTAAAATTCTTGAAAGCAAAAGTTTTACCATAATCAATTTTGGATTGGTAACCAGGCTCACTTGGATCACCGTCGAACATTGGCTCACATATATCTATACCTTCAGCTGACAATGCAATCTCAAAACTATCAGTAGCACTGCACATTGCAAACATAAACCCTCCACCTACAACATAGTCTCTAATTTTTAAAGCAACTGCTAATTTCTCCTGGGAAACTTTTTGATAGCCCAATGTTTTTGCCAATTTTTCGGCTGCTGCTTTTTCTCGAATATACCATGGCGCTGCTCTATAAGAAGCATAAAACTTACCATATTGTCCCGTAAAATCTTCATGATGCAGATGAAGCCAATCGTAAAGAATTAAATTATCTTCTAATACCTCCTCATCATAGATGGTTTCATAAGGGATTTCGGCAAAGGTTAATACCATAGTAACCGCATCATCCCAGGGTTGATTTCCTTTTGGAGAATATACAGCGATTTTTGGTGCCTTTTCCAAGACCACAGCCTCCATATTTTGAGAAGGACTACTAATTTCTTCAAGAATTTCTTCAGTTTCGGGATCACTTAAAATTTCATATGTAATGCCTCTAATTGTACACTCTTTTCTAATAGATTCTGTATCTGGAAGAAGAAAAGATCCTCCCCTATAGTTTAACAGCCATTTTACCTTAAGATCTTTGCTAAGTGTCCAGTAGGTTATACCGTAAGCTTTTAGATGATTTTGTTGTCCATCTGCATCCATAGGTATTAGTACATAAGAAGCGTAAGATTGAATGGAAAACAGAAAAAGTAAAACACATAGAACAGAAGAAATAGTCTTCTTTTCTATGAAAAATTGTTTTACAAAAAATATTGTTTTAGAAAGGTACTTCATCATCGTCACCAGAATCATTTATACTGCTCCCAAAAGCTTCATCTGCGCTAGGAAGATGGCTTGTGCCAAAAGGCTCTTCTTCTTTACCATCATTCATTTTAGAATGAAACTCAAAAGGAGTACTAAAATCATCTAAGTTATCAAATTTACCTAAGTGACCAATAAACTTTAACCTAATATTTTCTAGACCACCATTACGGTGCTTAGCAACAATAAATTCTCCTTGCCCTTGCGTAGGTGATCTTTCTTCATCATCCCACTCATCTATTTTATAATATTCGGGTCGATAAATAAATGAAACAATATCCGCATCTTGCTCGATTGCTCCAGATTCACGAAGGTCACTAAGTAACGGTCTTTTACTTCCTCCACGTGTTTCAACTGCACGTGATAACTGAGATAAAGCAATTACGGGTACGCTTAATTCTTTTGCTAAAGCCTTAAGGTTACGTGAAATAGTCGAAATTTCCTGTTCTCGGTTTCCATTTTTACCAGATCCCCCAGCCGTCATTAGTTGCAAATAATCAATAACGATCATTTTTATACCATGTTGAGAGGCAAGGCGTCGTGCTTTTGCTCTAAGGTCAAAAATTGATAACGAAGGTGTATCATCAATAAATAATGGAGCTTTTTCAAGATCCTTTACCTTCACGTTTAACTGCTCCCATTCGTGTTTTTCTAATTTACCAGTACGTAGTTTTTCTGATGAAAGACCAGTTTCTGATGAAATTAAACGGGTAATCAACTGTACCGATGACATCTCTAATGAGAAAAATGCAACAGGGATATTCTGCCCAACCGCCATATTCCTTGCCATAGAAAGTGTTAAAGCCGTTTTACCCATACCCGGACGGGCAGCCACAATGATCAAATCACTTGGCTGCCAACCCGAAGTAAGTTTATCTAACTTATCAAAGCCAGATGGGATTCCACTTAAACCTTCTTTGTTTGAGATTTCTTGTATTTTTTTCTTAGCCTGTATTACTAAGTTTTGAGCACTCTCTGTTGATCTTTTAATATTTCCTTGTGTAACTTCATACAATCTGGATTCTGCCATATCTAAGAGGTCGAAAACATCTGTGGTTTCATCGTATGATTCCTCTATAATCTCATTTGAAATTTTAATAAGACTACGCTGAATGTATTTTTGTAGAATAATACGTGCATGAAACTCTATATGGGCAGAAGAGGCTACTTTTTGAGTTAATTGTATCAGATAATAGTCACCCCCAGCTAATTCTAGTCTCGAATCCTTTTTGAGTTGGCTAGAAACCGTTAATAAGTCTATTGGTTCAGAGTTTTCGAAGAGTTTAAAGATTGCCTCGAAGATGTATTGATGCGCCTCTCGATAAAAAACATCAGGATTAAGAATGTCAATAATTTCATCAACCCCTTTCTTATCAATCATCATTGCCCCGAGCACAACTTCCTCTAAATCAACTGCTTGAGGAGGTATTTTTCCTTTCTCAAGCGAAATTACGTTCCCCCGACCGTAATTTATTTGCTGAGCTTGCTGTACTTTTTCCATAACCACGAATGTAAAAAATTTGTAAAGAGATGTACTCAATTACAAAGATACGAATGTCCACCGGTCTTCAACAAATGAACTGTTAATAAGTTAATTTTATTGTTAATAAGCACAAAAAAATCTGAAGTTTAACACTTCAGATTTAGGTAGTAAGTGATTCTTTAGGGGTTACCCTTTGAAGACTCCCATATCTGCATATTTGTTCATTCGATTTTCAACCAAATCTTCTGGTGATAAGTTTTTTAATTCATCATAGGTAGAAGAAATTTTATCTCGAACGGTTTTAAATATTTTTTCACGATCACTATGAGCACCTCCAAGCGGTTCTTTTACTATTTCGTCAATAAGTTTTTGTTTCTTCATGTCCGTAGCAGTAAGTTTCAAGGCCTCAGCCGCTTGTTCTTTAAACTCCCAACTACGCCATAGAATTGAAGAACAGGATTCTGGCGAAATAACAGAGTACCATGTATTTTCTAGCATTAGTACTTTGTCACCTACTCCTATACCCAGTGCTCCTCCACTTGCTCCTTCTCCTATTATTACAACTATAATAGGGACTTTAAGACGAGTCATTTCTAAAATATTACGGGCAATTGCCTCTCCTTGTCCACGCTCTTCAGCTTCTAATCCAGGGTAAGCTCCTGGTGTATCAATAAAACATACTACAGGAAGATTAAATTTCTCAGCACTTTTCATTAATCGCAGTGCTTTGCGATATCCTTCTGGATTCGCCATTCCGAAATTACGATATTGCCTGGTCTTAGTGTTATATCCTTTTTGTTGACCAACGAACATAAAACTTTGATTGCCAATCTTTCCAAGACCACCAATCATTGCTTTATCGTCCTTAACATTACGATCACCATGTAATTCTAAAAACGATTCTCCACAAATTGCATCGATATAATCCAAAGTGTAAGGTCTAGAAGGATGCCTTGACAGCTGAACTCGCTGCCATGGTGTGAGGTTTTTATATATTTCTTTCTTGGTTTCTTTCAGTTTTTTTTCAATTTGCTTACAGGTGTCCGTAACATCTACTTCACTCTCTTCACCTATGGCGCAAGCTTTCTCAAACTGATCTTCAAGATCTTTAATGGGGAGTTCAAATTCTAAATATTCCATAATCAAGAATATAATTTATGTTAACTAGGGTTAGCCGACAAATATAAAAACTTTACTTCGTAATGTTATGCAAAGTTGGTGGTCTTTTTCTTTTTTTAGCATTTTTGAATATTCCGTTCAATATTACGGTCCCAATTATAATCAGTGCTCCATAATAAAATTGAGGGCTCATTTTTTCTGAATTTCCAAAAATTAAAACTGCTAATAATATCCCGTATACAGGTTCTAAATTCACCGTTAACATAACAGTATAAGGGCTTAAGTACCTCATTACCTGTACAGAACCGATAAATGCATATGCAGTACAAACAGATGCCAATATTAGCATATATATCCAATCTGAAGTTGATAATTGAAAGAAAGAAACTGTAAAACCTTCAGCTTCATTCCCAAAAAAGGTTATCCCTAGTAAATAAAGAGTTATTACACCTACTCCACTTAATAATTCATAAAAAGAAATCATCGAAGGGTTGTATTGCTGAGCTATTTTTCCATTTATCAATGAGAAAACAGAAGATAAAAATGCAGAACACAATGCATAGATGATACCTTCACTATAATCTCCTTCTACCTTAAAAATGATATATAACCCTGTGATTACTAGTAATCCAAAAATAACCTCATACCAAATTATTCTTCTTTTATAAAAAATAGGTTCTAGAATTGATGTAAAAAAAGCGCCAGTAGATAGCGTTGCTAAAGTTATGGATACATTAGAAACTTTAATAGCCGCAAAAAAGGTTATCCAATGCAATGCTATTATTATACCGGATAAAAAAAGTGTCAGAAACAATTTTCTGGTTACTACTAAAGATATTTTTTTGATATAAATAAATACGTAAATAAAACCAGATGCCAAAAGCATTCTATACCAAACCAATGGTAATGCATCGATAGAAATTAATTCTCCCAATATTGCTGTAAAGCCCCAAACAAAAACTATAAAATGTAAATGAAGATAATTTTGAAGTTTAACGTTTGGCATTGTACAACAGATAAATTGCTAAAATTCCAAAGGAAACGTTAGGAAACCATACGGCAACAATAGGAGGAAAATCAGATTGATTGGCTAACGTACCCAGTACCTTGTCAAAAAATATAAAAACAAATGCCAATGAAATACCTACAGCAAGATTAACCCCCATTCCTCCACGTCTCTTCATTGAGGAAACTGCAACTCCTATAATAGTAAGAATAAAAGCGGATATAGGTATACTCCATCTTTTATATGCAACTACTTTGTAGCGATTTATATCTGAGGAACCTCGCTTACTTTCCTTTTCTATAAACTTGCTTAATTGTGTGTAATTAAGTGTTTCTGCGACATAAGTAACAGGTGTAAACTCATCTATATTAAAGGGCAGAATTGTATCTTTTTTTCTTGCTTTTTCCAGAATATCCCTGTCATCTAATATCTTCCGTTTTACAAAATCTGTTAACTCATAAATACTATCTTTAAAAGTAATTTTTCTGGCAGAAATCTTGGTGTCTAAAACATTACCATTAAAGTATTCTAAAGTAAAATTTGTAGCAGACTTTTCTAAAGGTTTAAAATTATTTGCATACAAAAATATACTATCGTTAAGTTGACGATATACATTTTTGGTTTCTTGTACTTTTTTACCTTTCTTAAGGTAAGAGTACTTAAATTCATTAAACCCTTGACTAGCTTTTGGAGCTAAAAACAATCCCATAGCTAGTGCACCTACACAAATAATTATAGCACCAATCATATAAGGTCTTAAAAATCTCCAAAAAGAAACCCCAGAACTTAGGAATGCAATAATCTCGGTTTTATTGGCAAGCTTAGACGTAAACCATATTACAGATAGAAACACAAACAGAGGAAACAATAAATTAGCAAAATAAATTGTAAAATCTAAATAATAACCTACAACTGCAGCAACAGGAACTTTGTGCTCTAGCATATTGTCTATTTTTTCAGAAAGATCTACAATGATTCCAATAGGAATAAACAATAATATCATTGTAAAAAATGTCCCTAAATACCTCTTAAGTATGTACCAATCTAGTATCTTCAAATTATAATCTTTTATCCATTTGTTTAACCATCATATTTTTCCAGGAATAAAAATCTCCAGCTAAGATATGTTTTCTTGCTTCTCTAACCAACCACATATAAAATCCTAAATTATGAATAGTAGCAATCTGTTTTCCCAATAATTCATTAACAGAAAATAAGTGTTTCAAATACGCTTTAGAATATTCGGTGTCGACAAAAGTAATTCCCATCTCGTCAATAGGCGAAAAATCATCTTCCCATTTCTTATTTTTCATATTAATAGTCCCATGTGCCGTAAATAACATACCATTACGTGCATTACGCGTTGGCATAACGCAATCAAACATATCTACTCCTAACGCAATATTCTCTAGAATATTAATTGGTGTACCTACTCCCATCAAATAGCGGGGTTTATCTTCTGGTAAAATATCGGTAACGACTTCAGTCATAGCGTACATTTCTTCTGCAGGCTCTCCAACAGACAATCCTCCGATTGCATTACCTACCGCTCCTGCATTTGCAATATATTCTGCAGATTGCATTCTGAGGTCCTTATAAGTACTCCCTTGCACTATGGGAAAAAAAGCTTGATCATATCCATACTTAACAGGAATTTTTTGAAGATGTTGCATACAGCGGTCTAGCCACCTATGCGTCATATGCATACTGCGCTTGGCATAATTATAATCACAAGGATAAGGAGTACACT
Source organism: uncultured Aquimarina sp. (assembly GCA_947500545.1). Lineage (GTDB taxonomy): Bacteria > Bacteroidota > Bacteroidia > Flavobacteriales > Flavobacteriaceae > Aquimarina. Next base: position 513,409 of record CANMSO010000005.1, read on the forward strand.
CATCAAAAGCCATAATGATATCAGCACCAATAGTACGCTGTATCTCCATTACATTTTCTGGAGTAAAAACATGATATGACCCATCAATATGTGATTTGAACTTAACCCCTTCCTCCTTAATTTTACGATTAGCTGATAAAGAATATACTTGATACCCTCCACTATCAGTAAGAATATTTCGATCCCAATTCATGAATTTATGCAATCCACCTGCCTTTTCAAGAATTGGAGTTTTAGGTCTTAAATACAAATGGTAAGTATTACCTAAAATAATATCAGGGTTAATATCATTTTTCAATTCACGCTGGTGAACACCCTTTACTGTTGCAACCGTTCCTACGGGCATAAAAATTGGCGTTTCAATCACACCGTGATCTGTAGTTATTTTTCCAGCCCTTGCTTTACTTTGAGGGTCTTTAGACAAAAGGTCAAATTGCATATTTTCTTTTTGATAGAGCGCAAAGATAACTAACTAAAATTACATTGATAAACTTAGGTTTTCGAAAACTTTTCGTTATTAACAACGCTTTCTTAATTAAAAGCTGCATATACATTTTGTCACCGTATACAAAACCTGTATTTTTGGGGCTTTATTATCAAGAAATCAGCATTATAATGCCAAAAACACAACAATTAGAAGATTTTGCAACACAGGTTCGTAGAGATATTCTACGCCAGGTACACAAAGTAAACTCAGGGCACCCAGGTGGTTCTTTGGGGTGTACAGAATTTTTTGTCGCTCTTTATCAAGAAATTCTTGAAAGAAAGGATGGTTTTGATATGGATGGGATTGGAGAAGATCTTTTCTTCTTATCTAACGGTCATATCTCGCCAGTATACTATAGTGTATTAGCGCGTAGCGGGTATTTTCCTGTAGAGGAATTAAATACGTTCAGACTAATCAATAGTAGACTACAAGGACACCCAACAACACATGAAGGTCTTCCTGGAGTACGTATAGCTTCTGGGTCATTAGGTCAGGGGATGTCTGTAGCACTTGGGGCTGCACAAGCTAAAAAACTCAACAACGACCCTCATTTGGTATTTAGTCTGCACGGTGATGGTGAATTGCAAGAAGGACAAAACTGGGAAGCTATTATGTATGCTGCTGGTAAAAAAGTTGACAACATAATTGCGACCATTGATCTTAACGGTCAGCAAATTGATGGCTCTACAGATGATGTACTTCCTATGGGAAATGTAAAAGCAAAATTTGAAGCTTTTGGTTGGGATGTTATGGAAATTAAAGAGGGTAATAGTCTTAGCGCCGTAATTGAAGGGTTGAAAGAAGCTAAAAGTAGAACAGGTAAAGGAAAACCTGTTTGTATACTAATGCATACTGTAATGGGGCATGGTGTAGATTTTATGATGCATACTCACGCATGGCATGGTAAAGCTCCTAATGATGAACAATTGCAAATAGGATTAGATCAGAACCCTGAAACCCTTGGAGATTATTAATATATCCAAACTAAAAAGAAAATGAAAAAATATATAGATACAGGAAAAAAAGATACTCGTTCAGGATTTGGAGCTGGTTTGGAAGAATTAGGTAAGACAAATGAGAATGTTGTTGCATTGTGTGCCGATCTAATTGGATCGCTTAAAATGGACGCTTTTATTGCCAATCACCCAGAGCGATTTTTTCAGATAGGGATTGCAGAAGCTAATATGATGGGAATTGCTGCCGGATTAACAATTGGAGGAAAAATTCCATTTACGGGGACATTTGCAAACTTTTCTACAGGACGTGTTTATGATCAAATTCGTCAATCTATTGCTTACAGTGATAAAAACGTGAAAATTTGTGCTTCGCACGCTGGTTTAACTTTAGGAGAAGATGGTGCTACGCACCAAATCCTAGAAGACATCGGTCTTATGAAGATGTTACCAGGAATGACAGTGATAAACACTTGTGATTATAATCAAACTAAAGCAGCTACTATTGCTATTGCAGATCATCATGGGCCAGTTTATCTAAGATTTGGTAGGCCAAAAGTAGCAAATTTTACTCCTGAAGATCAAAAATTTGAAATTGGAAAAGCCGTGCTATTACAAGAAGGTACAGATGTAACTATTGTAGCCACTGGTCATTTGGTATGGGAAGCCCTTCAGGCTGCAGAGTCTTTAAATGAAGAAGGAATAAGTGCCGAAGTGATTAATATTCATACTATTAAGCCGCTGGATGATGAAGCAATACTAAATTCAGTAAAGAAAACTGGATGTATAGTTACAGCTGAAGAACATAATTATTTAGGAGGGCTTGGAGAAAGTGTTTCTAGAGTTCTTGCCAAAAATCACCCTACTCCTCAAGAATTTATTGCAACCAAAGATACTTTTGGAGAAAGTGGAACACCAGAGCAACTTATGGAAAAATATGGCTTAAATACTGAAGCAATTCATAATGCTGCACATAATGTTATAAAGAGAAAATAGAAATTCTACACATTAGTAATATAGCCTTCTGAAGAGATTCAGAAGGCTTTTTTTTATAGACAAAAGCAGAACTACAAGTACCCCCCTTTTAGAATAAAGCCTTGAATAAATATGAGTAATCTCGATAACTTTTCTAAACATTCTGGCAGGCTTTTTGATAATCTAAACAGAATAAAAAAAGACTATAATCGTTTTATAAACACTAGCCATTACACCAACTCATTCAATTATTTATTAATCAAAAAATTATTTTACAATGAAAAATGTATTTGTTTTTTTAATTCTATTTAGTTCATTTTCTGTGTTTTCTCAAGAAAACAGAATAACTTTTGGAGTAAAAGCCGGTCTTAATTATGGTGATAATGGTAAAATCGAAGTAGCCGACATTACCAACTCAGGAAATAATATTTTATCAGAGAGAGCAGATGACCGTGTTGGATATCATATAGGTGTTTTCTTGAGAGGAAAACTCACCGATAATATTTACATAAAACCCGAATTACAATATACTGTTAACAATAGTTCTTACGATATTCCAGGGTCTAGCTTGGATTATGATATTAAAAAATTAGACCTACCAATACTTGTAGGAATATCCGTTTTAGGTCCGATTCATGTTTTTGGAGGTCCTGCCCTTCAATTTATAGTAGATAATGATCTTGAAGATGTACGGTTAGGAGATGTGAAAAATGAATTTACTGTAGGTATGCAATTTGGTGCAGGTATTCAATTAGGAAAGCTAAATGCCGATATTAGATATGAGCGAGGGCTAAGTAAAAATAGAGCCGAATCAATTGATCCAGGAATTAGAGTAGACTCAAGACCCAATCAATTTATTCTTGGTTTAGCTTTGGATTTATAAAATCATATTAATTTTAAAAAAACTCCGGTAAAAATTTTTACCGGAGTTTTTTTTATTGCTCATTTTTAGATTCTCTATCGTCAGGATCTAGATGGTTATATATTCCATCTCCATCATCATCATAAAATGTTATCTCATCCAAAGTAACAAAACCATCTTCTAAGGCATCAGGAGCAAGAGTAATCTCATCCATAGTTTGTGTACCATCTCCATCATCATCTGTATCTGCATAATTAGCTAAACGATCTCCATCTGTATTATCGTCTTCATCCAATACCAATCTATCTCCATCTGTATCTTCAAGGTATGATGGGATACCATCTCTATCATGATCAGATTCATTTATACTATATAATTGAATATTAAAGATTAAAGGAGCATATAAAGGAATCCCAGAATTTGTAGGTGGTGCAGCAAAATAAGCAAGTCCAGAAGGCATAAATACAGTAAACTCACCAAAATCATCATTATAATCAACTGTACCGTCTGAATTAGTCATAAACCCTGAAGCTCCGCTATAATCAACCAAAGCTTCTCTCCAACCTTCTACCACAGTAACCTGATCAAACCATAGCGGAGTCGTTCTATTGTCAAAAATTCTACGATCAGGATTATTATTATCTACAGGATCTTTATCATCTATGATCCCATCGTTATCTGAATCTGGTTCTGATGCTAAGTCTGGGTTATCAGCATCACTATCATCAGCTATACCATCATTATCAGCATCTGGTCTAGTTGTAGGAGTTTCATCTTCACCAAAAGCAGATCCATCTTCTCTAGAATCAATATCTGCAGCATTAGGAATTCCGTCTCCATCTCTATCCTGATAATCAAATAGCAATTCACCTCTATAAGTTACCAAAGTAGAATCTGCAAATGTAGGTTGCCTTTGGTCCGGAGCTCCTTGATCAAAGCGTAAAAAGTACAGTTTATATGTTACATCATCTCGTGTAACTTCTTTTGACACTAAAGAATCAGAATCTTTTAAACGTTGGCGACCACTGTTTTCACCAGCAATAGTATCAAATCGTACGATTTTATAATCTGGATTAATAGGGTTATCAACCAAAGTATAAAAATGGGTTTCAAGATACTTCTCTAATATTTCAGCATCTATGACTTGTTGTTCTGCCCTGTCTCTTAAAGGTTCAGTGGTAACTCCTCCATCATCATCGTCATCGTTATTACAAGCATATAATGCTGCCAAAGCTGTTACAATGACAAAAATATATTTTCTTACATTCATCTGATTACTTTTTTGAGGGCGCAAGATACGATTTTCTTGTACTTTTGTTTCACTATTAATTAATATAAAACGCATTTTAATAATTTTTTATGCGAGTTGACAAATATTTATGGTGTATCCGATACTTTAAAACAAGAAGTATTGCTACTAAAGCTTGTAAAGAAGGTAAAGTGAGAGTCAATGGTGACCTTATAAAACCTTCCAGAGAAATCTATCCTATGGATAAAATTACTGTTCGAAAAAATCAAATAAACTATGAACTTGTTGTATTAGACACACCTGATAGCCGTATTGGGGCTAAATTGGTCGATATATATCGTAAAGACACCACTTTGAAAGAATCGTTGCAAAAACTTGACCTTTTAAAGTATTCTAAAGATTACTATCGAAAAAAAGGAACTGGAAGACCTACCAAAAAGGATCGTAGAGATATCGATGATTGGTATACTGACGCCCCCCAAGATGATAGCGAAGAATAGTAAAAACAATTTAATAATTCTATTGATTCTCTAACATATACAGAACTCTTTTTTATATTTGAAAACCCTTAGGAATGATTTATTTGAAGATAAAATCCATAAACATTAAGAACATGATTATCCCGGATAGTCTATCTTTGGATTAATAATGACAATCTATAATTCAATATATGCAAACCGATAATAATATTATACTTACCCACGAACAGATACAGCATAAAATAAAGCGTATCGCTTATCAGATATATGAAACTAATGTTGATGAGAAAGAAGTAGTCATTGCAGGGATTGCTGAAAACGGATTTATTTTTGCCAAACGCTTAAAGGAAACTCTAGAGGAAATTTCTAATATTAAAGTACTACTATGTGAGGTGACTATGGATAAAAAATCTCCAAATAAAACAATACAAACTTCTATTGAACCTGAAGAATACAAGAATAAACCAATCATACTTGCTGATGATGTACTTAATTCTGGAACAGCACTTATTTATGGTGTAAAACATTTTTTAGATGTTCCACTAACAAGGTTTAAAACTGCTGTTTTAGTAAATCGAAATCACAAAAAATACCCAATTAAAGCAGACTTTAAAGGGATTTCTTTATCAACATCATTACATGAACATGTAGAAATAAAATTTGGAACCCAAGATCTTGCTATCTTAAAATAATAAAGACACAATCTCCTCAGTTATTTGATTTTTATCTTTTTGATCAGTAACAACCTTATAATCTGCTTGATTATAATAAAATGATCTCTCAAATAAGTGTTTACGAATAAAATCCTTAAGCCCTTCTTTCGTTTCAAGATGTGCTATTATTGGCCGTTTACCACGTTCAACAAATAATCTTTGCGTTAATTCATCCAGAGATGTATGCAGATAAATACTTTTTACCCCCTTTTTGTTTTTAATGATATCCAGATTACCAGCAAAACAAGGGGTTCCTCCTCCTAATGAAATAACAGTATTATTTTGAATATCTAATACTTCTTTCAGATATATAGATTCTATTTTCCTAAAATATATTTCACCTTTCTCTTCAAAAACCTGAGAAATTGTTTTTTTTTCTTGATTTTCGATATAATCATCAAGATCTAAGTATTCCAATTTCCTTTCCTGGGCCAAGTCTCTACCAATCAATGATTTTCCGCTCCCCATATACCCTAACAAAACTATATTCATACTGTCAAAATTAACTAGATATTGCCCAAAAGAAATATCATTTTAAATAAAACGCAAATTTATATCAAATTCTTCTTGAAAAATAAATTAATGATAGTATATTTGCACCCGCATTGAAGGAAAAAAATGCATGACCTGGTAGCTCAGTTGGTAGAGCATCTCCCTTTTAAGGAGAGGGTCCTGGGTTCGAGCCCCAGCCCGGTCACAAAAAAATAAATAATGAAGATTATTTATTGTTAGTTCTTTAAAATATTTTGATAGTTAATTTATCAATGACCTGGTAGCTCAGTTGGTAGAGCATCTCCCTTTTAAGGAGAGGGTCCTGGGTTCGAGCCCCAGCCCGGTCACA
>CANMSO010000006.1 GCA_947500545.1 uncultured Aquimarina sp.
GGTAGTTCGATTTCGTTGGTAGCATCAGCATCAGCATCATTTATGTTATCATTTACCCAACTGTAGTTTCCGCTTCCATCAGTAACTAATACTTGTCCATTAACCCCACCTGTTGGTAGTTCGATTTCGTTGGTAGCATCAGCATCAGCATCATTTATGTTATCATTTACCCAACTGTAGTTTCCGCTTCCGTCAGTAACTAATACTTGTCCATTAACCCCACCTGTTGGTAATTCAATTTCGTTGGTAGCATCAGCATCAGCATCATTTATATTGTCATTTACCCAACTGTAGTTTCCACTTCCGTCAGTAACTAATACTTGTCCATTAACTCCACCTGTTGGTAGTTCGATTTCGTTGGTAGCATCAGCATCGGTATCATTTACGTTATCATTTACCCAACTGTAGTTTCCACTTCCATCAGTAATTAATACTTGTCCATTAACCCCACCCGCTGGTAGTTCGATTTCGTTGGTAGCATCAGCATCGGCATCAGTGACTCCATCTTGTAAGGATGAAAGATCCGTAACTATAGTACCACCACCATCTGTTGTTTCTAAATTGGTACCGTTTAACACCACAGAAGTGTTCATTTCATTATTCGGGTCGGCATCTGCATCAGTTACTCCGTCTTGTAAAGATGAAAGATCCGTAAATATAGTACCATTACCATCTGTTGTTTCTAAATTGGTACCGTTCAATACCACAGAAGTATTCATTTCGTTCAAAGGATCAGAGTCAGCATCATCGACCAAATCATTTGTAACATTTTCTGCAGTTTTGGCATACAACGCATACGGAACACTCATAAATTGGCTAGTACCCATCACAGAAAAATTAGTTCCTCCATTGATATCTACAGCTGTCTCAATAAAGTATGGCCCGTTTGCCCAATCAATACTCGTGAAATCGTCTGTAGTATTACCTGAACCAATTTCAAGGTTTACCAAACCATAAGCATTTGTTGTTGTCGCAAAGGTTTCTGTATACACAGCAGCCCCCACGATTGCACCTTGTCTAATCGTTAATTGCATACCGACTGCTTGATTGTTTAAAATCAAATTTCCGGCATCTCTCACGACAGCCTGGTATTTAAATCCCTCTGGAGATTGTCCGAAAGAACTTAATGAAATTGTTACAATAGCAAAGAGTGATAGTAAAGTTTTTCTCATATTCGTTTCATTTAAAGTATCTTGGCTAGTTTAAATGTTTTTAGTTTTTTTTCTTCATCACTCAATAGCACCGAATAGTATCCAGAAGCTAATTGACTCGTATTGATGGGAGTTTGCTCAGTAGTGAGTTTACCCTGCAAAATAAGTTTCCCCAGGGCGTCATAAATTGAATAGGTTACATTTTCGAAGGTGCTGGTTCGAATATTCAAAAAATCTTCAGTTGGATTAGGAAATATAATGGCTTCAAAGCTTGGCGTGTGATCCTCTTGATCTACAAAGTTCCAATTTGTTTGATGAAAACCCTGTGTTAAATCATTTACCCCATCGGTTACAGTGTTTATTACAACTTCTCCAATTGTAAAGTTGACACTACCACTCTCATTAGAATAAGAATCTCCTTGTGTAGATATAACTTCCTGTGCAGAAGCAGTTAAGCTTATAAACATTCCGAAGAATGCCAAAGTGTACTTAGACATAAATTAGGTATATTTTGGGGCTGCGAATATAGTATATTTTAAACATTTACACAAAAGTGGAGTGAATTACACTTCGAAAACATCTTTGGCTGAGAACCCGATGGCGAAGATTTGCAATCCGGATCAGTCTAACTGAAATTATCATGCTTGCATTATAATGCCATCACCCAATTTGTAGAAAAGTAATGAATTAAAAACCGCTCAGTTTCAAAAAATAAAACTGGTATTTCTTATCCTTGCAGCATTATTAATATTAAACCGTAAACAGATATGGTTTTAGAAAATCTTATGTGTCTTTATAGCGCACTTTATTTATTTTCTAAAGCTATTTTTGTTCCTTTGCACCTATGCCAGAATCACAGGAAATCTTACATATTTTAAAGGAATATTTCGGTTATGATAGCTTCAGACCGTTACAAGAAGAAATTATTAATTCTATATTCAACGGTGATGACAACCTTGTGATCATGCCTACCGGTGGTGGAAAATCTATTTGCTACCAACTTCCGGCACTATTATTACCAGGAATAACTTTGGTAATTTCGCCTTTGATTGCATTAATGAAAGATCAGGTAGATGGATTATTGGCTAATGGTATACAAGCAGCATTTATAAATAGTAGTCAGGATGAAAATGAACAGCAAGATATCTACCAAAAACTAATCGATAAAGAAATCAAACTTTTGTATGTGGCACCAGAAAGCCTAAGCTTTTTAGATACCATACTATCACAAGTCACCATTAGTTTAATTGCTATTGATGAAGCCCATTGTATTTCGGCTTGGGGCCATGATTTCAGACCAGCATATACACAATTGGGATATCTTAAAAGTAAATTTCCAGAAACTCCAGTTATAGCATTAACCGCTACAGCAGATAAAGCCACAAGACAAGATATCTGTGATCAACTTAATATTCCTGATGCAACACAACATTTGGCCTCATTTGATCGTGAAAACTTAAGTCTAGAGGTACGCCCTGGAAATAAGAGAATTGAACAAATTATTGATTTCCTAAAAGATCAACCTAACGATAGCGGGATTATCTATTGTTTAAGTAGGAAAACGACACAGATGTTGGCTGAAAAACTACAAAATCAAGGTTTTAAAGCTGAAGCTTACCATGCCGGAATTGATCATCAAAAAAGAGCGCAGACCCAAGAAGGCTTTATTAATGATACGGTACAAATTGTTTGTGCAACTATAGCTTTTGGAATGGGAATTGACAAATCCAATGTACGTTGGGTGATTCATTATAACCTACCAAAAAACATTGAAGGATACTATCAGGAAATTGGACGTGCAGGACGAGATGGATTGCCATCTTCTACCCTGCTCTTTCATAGTTACGCAGATGTAGTGCAATTGCAAAAATTTGCTGATATGTCCGGCAATAAAGAGGTGCAATTAGCCAAATTGGACCGCATGAAACAGTATGCAGAATCTTTAAGTTGCAGGCGTAAAATTTTATTAAGCTATTTTGGAGAATTGATTGAAGAGGATTGCGGGAATTGTGACGTTTGTAAAAATCCGCCTACATTCATTGACGGAACTGTTCTTGCCCAAAAAGCGTTATCAACAGTAACCCGAATCAAAGAACAAGAACCAATAGGTACAATAATCGACGTATTGAGAGGTGCTCAAAATACTGCCATGTACGATAAAGAATATCAAAACCTAAAAACATATGGTATTGGTAATGATATCCCATGGAGAGATTGGCAGCAATATATCATTCAACTCATTAATCAAGGATACCTAGAAATTGCATTCCATCAAAATAATAAACTGAAATTAACTGGGCTCTCCAAAAAAGTGCTTTTTGAAGGTGAAAAAATTAGCTTGGCCAATCTCAAAGACATTGAAAAAGCTAAAGAAGCTGTTGCACAAATAGCTAGTAAAACCAAAGCCAATACTTTATTCGAAAAACTAAAAGCGCTTAGATTAGAATTGGCCAAAGAGGCAGGAATACCCGCTTATCAGATTTTTAATGATGCTACCCTAAAAGATATGGAACAACATCGACCCATGAGCGATGATGAATTTATGCAAATAAGTGGTGTGGGAAGACAAAAAATGCAAAACTATGGATACCGATTCATTAAGGAAATCATTGATTTCTCTAAAGAGAAGACAAAAAAGAAAAAGAAAAAATCCAATAAAGGGAATTCGCATAAAGAAACCCTAAACCTTTACCAAGAAGGTTTGTCTATAGAAGAAATAGCGATCAAAAGACAGCTGGCACAATCAACAATATTTTCTCATATTATGAAGCTCTACGATGACGGTGAAAATATTGATTTAACTCAATTTGTGAGCAAAGAAGATATTGGCACTATCAAAGAAGCTAAAGAAACATTAGAAAACCCAGGAGGTTTAAAACCGTATTTTGAGCATTTTGAAGGCGCTATAGACTATAATACAATCAAATTAGCATTAGCAATTTTAGAAGAGAATTAATACTACATCATCTATGCAATCACATATCATCTTTGGCGCTGGATTAATTGGTAGTTTTCTAGGAGGTATACTCACATCCTTAAACTTTAACACAAAACTGGTTTGTAGGCCTGGAGTTAAGCAAAAGCTTACCAAAGGACTTATACTTTCAGATTATTTAGAAAATAGAATTGAAATAGGATCCCTTGATTTTTTAGATGTTGACGATTTAGCGTCTATTGCCAATAAAGAGTCTTTCTGCGATTTTCTTTGGATAACGGTAAAATGTACAGGAATTGATCAAGCCAGCCAGGATATCAGCCCTTTGGTGGGTCCAGATACGATCATTTTATGTTGTCAGAATGGTTTGGGTTCTGATCAGGTGATAAAGCAACATTATCCTAACAATATTGTTTTGCGAGTAATGATACCTTTTAATGTTGCAGAACCCAAAGACGGCCATCTGCACCGTGGCTCAGAAGGGACTTTATGCATCGAAACTACAGATCAAAGTTTAAACCCCATAAATTCTTTGGTACAACAATTAAATACTCCTATCATGTCGGTTGCTCAATCAGCAGAAATGGAATCATTATTATGGGCCAAACTACAATTAAATCTCGGAAACAGTGTGAACGCATTGGCCGATATCCCTGTAAAGTCAATGCTAGAACAGCGAGAATATCGATTGGTTATCTCTATGCTAATGAAAGAGTTACTTCTTGTAACTACAGCACTTAGAATAAAACTACCTAAGTTAACAGCCTTACCAGCCAGATACGTTCCAGTTATACTTAGATTACCTGACTTTTTATTTAATCTTGTTGCTAACAAAATGTTGGCAATTGATCCCAGTGTAAGGACTTCAATGTGGTGGGATTTATCTCAAGGAAAAAAGACAGAAATAGATTATCTCAATGGAGCCATTTTAAGTACAGCCGCAAAGTTGAAAATTGCCTGTCCGGCAAATGAAAATATTATCAAGATTATTAAAGAGATAGAAAAAACTAATAAACCCAAAATTCGAAAAGGTATTAGTGGAAAACTGTTATTACGGGAAATAAAGAATAAACACTAAGACGAATAGCTTTAGATCCATTTTCTGAAATACTTCTTATCACTATCAGATACTAAAGGATCATTGAGTGCTCTTTTTAACAAATCTATATGTTTCTCTGCATTATAATGAAACATTAAGGTATTCAATTCGGCGATTGATATTCCTTTAGGGTTTTCTTCTTGTAAAATAAATTGATCTTCAATCTTTACAGAACCAGGTTTTAAAATTCTAACATAGACACCAGAAAACAAAGAATCTATGAACTCTTTAATTATTTTTTGATCTCCAAAGCGAATCCCAAGCTTATAGCATGGTTGTCTGGGACGTGAAATTTGCACTAGTGCCGTACCAAGCGCATACGTAGCACCTATTTTAATTTTATGTTCATCAAATACATCAACAGTAATGTTTTCTCCAAACATTCCGTAGCCCCAATCCAAATCTGGGTGTTTTTCTTTCCAATAAGAATAATGATTTGCTCCATACAAATAGCAAGCTTTATCTACCCCGCCATGATACCTTCTATCGATTACATGGTCTCCTTTTACATCTTCTTTATCCAGATAAATTGAGTCATTAACCGGATACTTATAAATCCCCGTTTCGACTTCTTTCCCTCTCCATAATACAGTTTTAGGCTCGCCGATATTTGTAGATTTAACCCTCATCATTTCTTATTTAAATTCAACTGAGTTCAGTATTAATCCTGATCCTGGCACTATGTGTTCTAATACAATTTCATCGGCTTTAGGATCCAAAGTTTCTCTAATAAAATCTAAACTAACTTTCCCTTTGCCCAAGTCTAATAATGCACCCATCATTAACCTAATTTGATTTCTCTTAAACCCCTCTCCTTTTACCTGCAAAAGATAACTCTCTTTTGGAAAAAAACTTGCTGTATACACGTCGTTCATTTTTATTTCGCAATGTATTATTTCTCCTTCAAGAATTGTGTTTTCCGACGGTCTATGGCAATAGGATCTAAAATTATGTTTTCCTTCAAACAATCTTGCAGCTTCCTGCATTAAAGTTATGTTAAGTTCCTCGTTAATATTATACATAAAGGGTGCGCAAAAAGGGTGGAACTTTTCTCCGCATGAAAACAGATAGATATACTCCTTGATTTTTGGAGATTGGATAATATTAAAATGCTCATCCGTTTCGGCTATACTTAACGCCTTAATATCTTGTGGTAAATTTTGATTAAATAATGGGTAAAAAAGTTCAAGATCCAAGGGTTGATTATCCACAAAAAGCTCTACATAAGCTTGATTCGCAGACACCTTTGCATCCGTTCTTCCAGAAGCAAGTATTTTGAAATCTTTATGTTCTAACACATATGCAATAGTTCGCTCGACCATTCTTTGCAACGTATTCACAGTAGGTTGTTTTTGCCACCCATGGTATCTAAAACCTAAATACTGTAATTCTATGATATAGTAAAAACGTTTTCTAAACATTCATTAATTCTTTAAATCTATCCGAATATAGATAAATTATGTATTTCACCGATTATTGGACACTTTTTAATCTAAAAATTATGCAAAAAAAACACTATAATTTGTTATATTTGAGTAAATCAATTAATAATTTAAAATCAACTTAGTTATGGTAAAAGCTAAATATCAAGGCGTACTAGATTTAGGACAAAAACTTAATATTCAAGATGGTGATGTTTCTGAAGATAACGGAAAACTTAAAATAAAGGGTACTGCTAATACTCAATATGAAAAAAATCAACTTTGGGATAAAATAAAAGAAATAGGTGGAGACTCTCCTTCTGATATAGTGGCCGATATTAAAGTTGCTGATTCTTCGGTATACCATAGGCATACAGTAAAAAGTGGGGAATCATTAAGTAAAATAGCTAAGCATTACTATGGAGACCCTATGAAATACAAAGCTATCTTTGAAGCGAATACAAATATTCTTAAAAATCCAGATGTTATTCATCCTGATCAAGAATTAATTATTCCCAATCTATAAAACATAATCACTTTATATATCAAAGGCCACTTATTTTAAGTGGCCTTTTTTAATTCCACAAATTATGTGCGTTATAGTGGTCATATCAATATTATTATTTTCTTATTAAGGAATTCCTGAATCTTGTATTTCGTCGAAAAAACGGGAATAAAAACTCAAAAACCGTAATTTTATTATGGTTTTAACATATTTTTGTTAGCACATTACGCAAACTCAACAAAAAATGAAGAAATGTTTATTTCTATTATTCTTACTGTTTTCTACAATCCAATACGGACAATCAGTATCTAAAACCCATATTATATATGAGTATAAAGATCAGATCATAATGGATAATGGAAAGCAGTTTCAGATCTTAACAGAAACTCCTTTTTATGAGGTCTCTGATACAACAATAGATAAATTTATACAAATTGGGGATCACGTGCTAAGTCTTAATCGTATTCTTACTATTAAAAGTGACAACGATGAATATTTAGAACTTATAGAATGGAGTACTGATGATATGAAATTTTATGAATATCGAGAGATTGGAAATTTTAATCCTAAGGAAAGTAATATTTCAAATTCTCAATTACCAATAAAGTACTAGGAGTTCTTGATTGTGGTTTCGGCCAGTAAAAAAATTTGATCAAACTGTTGCTCTAACGTAAGATTAGAATTATCAATTTTTATTGCATCTCCAGCTTTTCTAAGTGGAGAGTCTTTACGAGTACTATCGATATGATCTCTATTAACAACATTCATTAAGACATCCTCGTAGGACACGTTTTCGCCTTTTTCTGTAAGCTCCAGAAATCTGCGTTCTGCTCTATCTTTGGCAGTAGCCGTCATAAATAGTTTAAGTTCGGCATTAGGAAAAACAACTGTTCCGATATCACGACCATCCATAACTATTCCCTTATCCTGACCCATTCGTTGTTGTTGTTCTACTAATTTTTTACGAACAGATGATACCGCAGCAATTTTACTTACGTGCTTAGAAACCCTTAATGTTCTAATTTCGCTTTCTACATTTTCGCCATTCAACAAAACTTCAGCCAATCCTGTGTTAGCGTTGATTTCAAATTTAATGTTAATCGAGGTAAGTTTTTTTTCTAGTTCTTCTTGATTAAATTCGGATTCGTTAATAAAGCCCTGTCGCATTGCATATAAAGCAACTGCGCGATACATTGCTCCGGTATCCACATAAATATATTTAAGTGCCCTGGCCAACTGTTTTGCAACCGTACTTTTACCAGTAGAAGAATGTCCATCGATCGCTATAATTATCTTTTTATCTTTCAAAATATTAAATTAATTGTGCTAATGCCCAAATTTATGTCCCAAAAATAATCGAAAGTATTTATAATGTATGCCATGCTGAAAAAAAATTCTGATAAATAAAAAATACTATTCATCATTCTGCGGTCTTCCATTTTTCTAATCTATCTCAATGAACAAAGGATGTTCCATATTATAAACGGTGTTTGATCTATCAAATATTCAACACTATACAAGTATAAAACTTTAAAAACACACAATAATTACACTTTATCGGAGTTATTTAACCGTTAAACCTACTGTATGACAACATGTTACTCTTTTACACCCAAATCAGCATTACATTAACCAAAGCAAACAAACATGGGCTTCTTTAATTTTTTAAACGAAAAAATTGCAATAGATCTCGGCACTTCAAATACTCTAATTACTTACAAAGGAAAAATAGCCGTTGATAATCCTTCAATAATAACTATAAACCAAATTACCGGAAAAATTATAGCCGTAGGAAAGGAAGCGGGTATGATGCGTGGAAAAATTAATAAAAATATAAAAACAATTTATCCATTTAATGACGGTGTCATTTCTAATTTTGATGCCTCAGAAAAAATGCTAAAAACATTTATTAAAGGATTATCTTCTTTTAGTGCTTCAGTATTTAATTCATCGTACAATATGATAATTTCAATTCCTTGTGGCAGCACAGAAGTTGAGATGAGAGCCGTACAGGAATCTGCTAAACGACTTAATGCCAAAAATGTATTTCTTATTCATGAACCGATTGCAGCTGCTATTGGTGGTGGTATTGATGTTCTAGAACCTAAAGGAAACATGATTGTGGATATTGGTGGTGGCACAACCGAAATTGCAGTAATTTCCTTAGGTAGAATTATTAGTGGTCAATCGGTTAAGATTGCAGGAAATGTTTTTAATACAAATATTGTTCAATATATACGTGAATATCATAATCTACATATTGGAGAATCTATGGCAGAAAAAATAAAGATTCAGATTGGAGCGGCTGTTGATAGTTTAGAATTACCACCAGAAAACATGTTGGTAGAAGGAAGAGATTTGCTTACCGGGAAACCGAAGCAAATACAACTATCATATAAAGAGATAGAAAAAAGTCTCGATAAGTCGATTACTCAAATTGAAAATGCCATATTAGAAACATTATCAGAAATCCCACCAGAAATTTCTGCAGATATCTACAATACCGGTATCTATCTTACAGGAGGAGGATCAATGTTGAGAGGGTTAAATGATCGATTATCAAGAACTACAGAATTACCAGTTCATTTAGGAGAACAACCTTTAAAGACAGTTGTTAAAGGAAGTGATATCGTACTGAAAAACTTAGATCGATATAACGATTGTCTTGTACAGAAAAGGCGATAAAGTAAGTGGTGAAATAAAATAAAAAAAGGCAGAACAATTGTTCTGCCTTTTTTTATTGGCTTAGAGCTTTTTGGCGTTCTTGACCTTGGTATTGGTTATTGCCAATTTCAGAACATCACCCATATCTTTTACATAATGAAACTTAAGGCCTTTCAAATACTCGGCTTTAATTTCATCAATATCACGTTTGTTATCTTCACAAAGTAATATTTCTTTAATATGTGCCCTCTTGGCTGCTAGTATTTTTTCCTTAATTCCTCCTACCGGCAGTACTTTTCCTCTTAGTGTAATCTCACCAGTCATCGCAAGGCTTTTCTTTACTTTACGCTGACTAAATAGAGAGACCAAAGAAGTAAGCATAGTTACTCCTGCACTTGGACCATCTTTTGGGGTAGCTCCTTCTGGGACATGTATATGCACATTATATTTATCAAAGATATCAGGATCAATTCCTAATTCATCTGCATTAGCTTTAATATATTCCATAGCAATAGTAGCAGATTCCTTCATTACTTTTCCTAGATTCCCAGTAATCGTTAGATTTCCTTTACCTTTAGATAGGATAGATTCTATAAAAAGTATATCTCCTCCTACACTTGTCCAGGCTAAACCTGTGACAACACCTGCAACTTCATTATTTTCATATTTGTCGCGTTCTAATTTTGGGCCTCCTAGTACTTCTATAATATCATCATTACTGATTTTTACATTATACTCCTCCTCCATCGCAATGTTCTTGGCAGCATAACGAACCATTTTGGCAATTTGTTTTTCCAAACCACGTACTCCGGATTCTCTGGTATAGCCTTCAACAATTTTTTCTAGCTGTGCTTTTCCTATTTTGATATGGGATTTATCCAAGCCGTGTTCTTCTAGTTGCTTGGGTAATAAATGCTGCTTTGCTATCTCTACTTTTTCTTCTATAGTATATCCTGTAACGTTTATAATCTCCATACGATCACGAAGTGCCGGCTGTATAGTTCCCAAACTATTGGATGTAGCTATAAACATTACTTTAGAAAGATCAAACCCCATCTCGAGGAAATTATCATGAAATTCTGAGTTTTGTTCGGGATCTAGAACTTCTAACAAAGCTGAAGAAGGGTCTCCTTGATTTCCCATAGACAATTTATCTATTTCATCTAATACAAATACAGGATTACTAGTACCCGCTTTCTTAAGACTTTGTATTATCCTACCAGGCATGGCACCGATATAGGTTTTTCTATGTCCTCGTATTTCGGCTTCATCTCTTAAACCTCCTAGTGAGATCCTAACATACTCTCTACCTAATGCTTCTGCAATAGATTTACCTAATGATGTCTTTCCTACTCCCGGAGGTCCATAAAGACATAATATTGGAGACTTCATATCATTACGAAGTTTCAATACTGCCAAATACTCTATTATACGCCTTTTTACTTCATCTAACCCATAATGATCTCTATCAAGAATTTTCATTGCTCGTTTAAGATCAAATTTATCGGTACTAAACTCATTCCATGGTAAATCCAAAAATAAATCCAAATAGTTACGTTGAATAGAATATTCTGCAACCTGCGGATTCATTCTTTGCATTTTTGAAAGTTCTTTATCAAAATGCTTCTTTATCTTTTCGTCCCACTTCTTATCCTTGCTTCGCAAGCGCATTTCTTCTAATTCATCATCGTGAGAGACACCACCAAGCTCTTCCTGGATAGTCTTCATCTGCTGATGTAAGAAATATTCTCGTTGTTGCTGGCTCATATCATGTTGAACCTTGTTCTGAATATCATTCTTAAGTTCTAATTTCTGAAATTCTACATTCATGAATTTCAAAGTTGCCAATGCCCTTTCTTTAAGATCATTAACTTCTAAAAGTTTTTGCTTCTCTTCTACAGGAAGATTTAAATTTGAAGAAACAAAATTGATTAAGAAAGAGTTGCTTTCAATATTCTTAATGGCAAATGACGCCTCTGAAGGGATATTTGGGCTTTCTTTTATAATTTCTAATGCAAGATCTTTGATGGAATCAATTATTGCACTAAACTCTTTATTTTCTTTTGCTGGTCTAGCCTCTGGAACTTCTCTAACTTTTGCTTTAATGTAAGGCACTTCAGCTACTACATCCTCAATTTCAAATCGTTTCTTTCCTTGTAGGATTACCGTTGTATTACCATCGGGCATTTTTAATACTCTAAGTATACGGGCAACTACACCTACTCTATTGATATCCTTCAAAACTGGATTCTCGACACCTTCTTCTTTTTGAGAAACTACACCAATGGTTTTATTACCATTATTGGCTTCATTAAGGAGTTTAATCGATTTATCTCTTCCTGCTGTAATAGGTATAACAACTCCAGGAAACAAAACTGTGTTTCGTAAGGGCAATATAGGTAATGTATCCGGCAGTTCTTCCCTATCGATTTCCTCCTCATCTTCCGGAGTTAATAATGGAATTAATTCTGCATCTTCATCTATTCCTTGAAATGACAAACTGTCAAGTGTTGTAAATTTGGTCTTCGCCATAATTATATATCAAAGTCATTTTGTCACTACAGCAAAACAACATTCTTTTTTAAAATTAATGTAAACTCACTAAAAAACATCATAAAACCTAATATAACAAGGTATCTACAATGTATTCATTATCTATATTTCAATTGTTATGCCATAACCTTTTAAAAAAAAACTTAAAAACTGTAACAAAACATTTCAATGTATATCTTTATGTAAAGTAAATTATTTTTTTTGTCACTAACCAAACTAAATACGGAGCAATTAATAGCCAAATGTCGCGAGCAAGATCAAAATGCGCAGCTCGAGATTTATAACCGTTATTATAAAGCAATGTATAACACAGCCTTGAGAATAATAAAAGATACGGCCGAAGCAGAAGATACCATGCAAGAAGCCTTTTTAACAGCTTTTACAAAACTCTCAATGCTAAGTGACGACAGAATGTTTGGTGCGTGGTTAAAAAAAATTGTGATTAACTCTAGTTTGACGGCATCCCGTAAAAATAATATTCATCGCGAAGTTACTCTTGAGAGTGTTGAATATGCACTTACAGATGACAATGGAGTATCAGAAGAAGATTTAACTACGGTAAAAGCAAACACGGTATTAAGTACACTAAATCAACTAAAGGACAGTTATAGCACTGCATTGTCATTACATCTTATAGAAGGATATGACTATGATGAAATCTGTCAAATTATGAATATATCATATTCAAATTGTCGTACGCTTGTTTCGCGCGCAAAAGAAAGCTTACGAAAAAAATTACAGTTTGTATGAAAGAAGATAAAATTGAAAAGTTATTTGTAAACATGAAGGATCAACTAGATGCATACGAACCTTCTATGGATCATAAGGTTCGATTTTTAGAAAAGCTGCAGCAACAAAATAAAGTTGTACAGTTGCAGCCTATAAAACGAAATTGGTATCGACCGTTAGCTATTGCTGCTTCAATCGCAATACTAATTGGAATAGCTTCAATTTCTTTTATTACCAATCCTACAGAAAAGGCGGATCTTGCTAGCGTATCGCCTCAAATGCAGGAAACTCAAGGTTTTTTCACTACCGCTATTCAGGTGCAATTAGAAGAAATAGATAAGATATCTTCTAAAGAAACCAAGGCCTTGGTAACAGATGCTATGAAGCAATTGGAAAAATTAGAGTCTGACTATGAAATGCTAAAAGGAGATCTTGTTCTAAGTGGTAATGATAAACGCGTAATCAGTGCCATGATCAAAAACTTTCAACAACGTGCAAACTTATTAGAAGAAGTACTCCAAAAAATTAATAACATTAACGAATTTAAATTATCAGAAAATGAAAACTCTATACTATAGCCTAATACTATTATTACTTGTCCCAACACTCGTCTTGGCCAGTAATAATGATGGTGGCCTAAAAGGAAAATACAACAAGGAAAAGACATTAAAAAAAGATTTCCCTGTAGATAAGGATGCATTATTAAAGATTAGTAATGATTATGGGAATCTTGAAATTACTTCTTGGAATGAAAACAGAATTGTAATGGAGATTAACATAAAAGTGAGTGGTAATGATGAAGAAAAAGTAATTAAAAAATTAAAGTCTATTGATGTAGAATTTGAATCCTCTTCCAGTATGGTAAGTGCCAGAACAACATTTGATAAGGATAGTGGCTCATGGTGGGATAAATGGACAAGTGGCTGGAATAATAATATGAGTATGAAGATTAACTATACTGTCAAGGTTCCTGTTACTAATCGTATAGATCTTAATAATGATTACGGAAACATTACTTTGGATAAAATCGAAGGAACTGCCAAAATCAACTGTGATTACGGACAAATAATACTTGGTGAGTTACTTGGTGAAGACAATTATATTAATATTGACTATACCAATAACAGTTCTATAAAATATATGAAAACAGGGAAGATAAACGCAGATTATTCTGATTTTGAAGTTGGGAATAGTGAAGAAATTGACCTTAACGCAGATTACACACAATCTAAATTTAAATCTGTAAAAAACTTAAACTATAATTGTGATTATGGTGGACTGCGAGTAGAAAGCACTCAAAAAATGATAGGAGATTCTGATTATGTAAATACCAAAATAGGTAGCGTATCTAGAGAACTTTCTATTTCTTCAGATTATGGGTCTATTGAGGTGCGTTCATTACAACCTACTATAAAAAGCGTGATAATTAAAACAGATTACACAGGTATTGATATTGGTTATGTAGATGGATGCAATTTTGATTTCACAATGAGAACTTCATACGGAGGCATTAAAGTAGATGAAAACACTACAGTTCAAAAAAAATACGTAAAAGACTCCAAAAAAGATTACCAAGGTTACATTGGGCAACCCAATAGCGGAAATACTGTTGATATAACTTCAAGTTATGGAGGTATCAAATTAAGAAAAAATTAAACACTAATAATTCAATCAAATGAGAACAGCAACAATAATTTTAAGCATAACATTGTTAAGTATTACTTCTTTGCAAGCACAATGGTGGGGCAACGGAAAAAAAATACAGGGAAACGGGAATATAGTAACCAAGGATCGAAGTACATCAGATTACGATGCAATTAAACTAAAAGGAAGTCTAGATGTATCTCTAGTATCCGGAACCGAAGGAAAGTTATCAATTGAAGGAGAAAGCAATCTTATTGAATATATTGTAACAGAGGTCGAAGATGATGCCTTAAAAATCTATGTGAAAAAAGGATACTACCTTAAACAATCTAGAGGTAAAAAGCTCGTAGTAACAGTTCCTTTTAAGGATTTGAATCGAGTGACTTTATCGGGATCAGGAGATATTTATAGTGATGATATAATAAAAGCTACAGATTTTAAAACTGGTGTATCTGGTTCTGGTGACGTAAAATTAGTTGTTGATGCTCAAAACACTGAAGGTTATGTAACGGGGAGTGGTGACTTAGAGTTAAGCGGTACTTCTGAAGTGTTTGATTGCAAGGTTACGGGATCTGGAGATATAGAAGCATACAGCCTAAAAGCCAATAAGGTAGTGGCCTCGGTTACGGGATCTGGAGATTTACAAGTGACTGCAAACTCTTCAATTAAAGCGAGAATTACAGGATCTGGAGATATTATGTATAGAGGGAATCCAGAAATTGAGGATAAAAAAGTATCGGGATCAGGAGACATCACCAAACAATAATAATATCGGTATAGTTATTTTTTAAACTGTTTAAGAATACAGATTCTTAAACAGTTTTTTTTATGTATAATAATCTTTACTTTTACACTATACTTATTGAAATGTAATACACTAGGTATAGTTTTTATTTAAAATCACCCCAAACAAGACTTATATTGCCATTTTTATCAAAAAAAGAGATTCCTCTTACTGAAATTGTTCCTGATGGTTATGTTGATATTCATTCACATCTTCTTCCGGGGATAGATGATGGCGTAAAAACTGTATACCAATCTGCATATATCTTAGAACAATTTGAAAGATTAGGTTTTAAAAAAGCCATTACCACACCGCATGTGCTTCAGGAAGTTTGGCCAAATTCTTCACAAACAATTACTAATGGTTTAGCCGATCTAAAAGAAATTCTACCTCCGCTTGGGATCACACGAATTGAGCTGCAAACAAGTGCTGAATATATGATGGATGATTTATTCTATCAACGCATTAAGGAAAATGACATTTTACCACTTCACAAAAATTACATTCTGGTAGAAATGTCGACTTTTGCACCACCTCTAAATCTTAGTGAAATATTATTTGAAATTAAGGTGGCTGGTTATATTCCGATTCTGGCACATCCAGAACGTTATTCCTTTTATCATCAAAACGATCTTAAAAAATATGAGGAATTAAAAAACGCTGGTTTTTTATTTCAACTTAACTTATTATCCCTATCTGAATTTTATGGTGAAAAAGTTAAGAATGTAGCCAAAAAACTTATTGATCAAAATTACATTGATTTTACTGGAACCGATATCCACAACTACTATCAATTGGGTATTTTAGAGAGAGGTTTCACTCCTAAAATGGCAGAAAAGGTTACTGAATTAATGAAAAAAAATAGTGTTTTTTCTTAACTTTTTTTACCATATCCATATCCATAATTATATCCAGCTTGGCTACCTGCAGCATTAAGCAATACCGCTATATTTGGCAAACGTTTCTCTGTATAAAAATTTTGTGGTACTTGTAATATTCTTTTGTCAGAATAGTTTTCCCTTACGATATATATACACATATCTGCATATTGACCAATCAAAAGAGTATCGGCAACCAAACTAACAGGTGACGTATCTACAATTACATAATCATATTGTTCTCTTAGATATTCGAACATATTTTTTACTCTATCATTCATTAAAAGTTCTGCAGGATTTGGAGGAATAGCTCCAGATGGGATAAAATCAAATGAATTCTCGCTCTTGTCCTTATATATAACATCTTTAGGGCTTAAGTCACTATTCATTATATAATTTGTGAGCCCTTTGGTATCTTTACCAAGAGGAAGTTCTAAAAACTTATGAAATTTAGGATCTCTTAAATCTGTACCCAAATAAGCAACTTTTTTGCCTGTAATAGATAATGTTTTGGCTAGGTTTGAAGATATCATCGTTTTCCCTTCTCCAGAAATTGTTGATGTAACAAAGACAACTCTGCCTCTATCTTTGCTTATGCCAGCCATGAGAAAGTCTAAGTTGGTCCTTAAAATTCTAAATGCCTCTGCAACTCCCGACCTATCGCTTTGAGAAATAACAATTTTACTTTTACCCTTTACTTTGGGTATAGAACCAATAATTGGCATTGAAAGGGCTTTTTCAAGATC
Source organism: uncultured Aquimarina sp. (assembly GCA_947500545.1). GTDB lineage: Bacteria > Bacteroidota > Bacteroidia > Flavobacteriales > Flavobacteriaceae > Aquimarina. Next base: position 17,110 of record CANMSO010000006.1, read on the forward strand.
TTCTCTAGAGTTTATTTTAACATTCAATAAATCCGAAAGATAAATTATCATAAATGGAATAAGAAAACCCATGAACAAGGCTCCGGCATAAACGACTTTCTTATTTGGAGAAACGGGAAACGAATTTAATGTAGACGCTCTATCAATTATTCTGGCATTAGAATGAGTAATATGACTCGTTAATTCCGCCTCTTCCCTTTTTTGTAATAAGTAAAGATATAGTTGCTCTTTAATCGTTTGTTCACGCTCTATAACCCTTAAGTCCTTTTGTCGTATCGGTGCATTGTATAATTTTCCACTAAAATACTGATCTTGAGTCCTAAGACTTTTTAGCCTAATATTTATTGAACTTCTTAAACTATTTAAACTACCAATCAGAACCTGTCGTAAACCATCTATCTGTTGATCTATATTTACAACAACAGGGTTCTGTGCACTAGAGGTTTTTAGCAAACGTTTTCTTTGAAGTGTTAAAGAATTATATCTGGTTACAGTATTCGTAATCGTAGCGTCATCAAATCCAAGGTTAGCCGGTATTAGGTCATATCGTCCATCCTGGCTTTGCACAAACCGGCGCATAGATTCGATCAAACTTAGCTGTGTACCTAGTTGTGCGATTTCCTGAACATTTCTAGAATCAATATCTGCAACTCTTTGTGTTTGTGCTTCAACATCATTTGTTAATCCAAATTTAGATTTATATCCAGCAGCTTCATCGTCTACTTCAGATAAATCTCCAGATATAAGATCCAATCGCTCGTTAATGAAGTTAGCTGTTCGTGCAGAAATTTCTTTTTTACTTTCTATAGTAGCTTTGTTATACTCATCAACAAGAAGATTAACAATATCTTTGGCTTTCTCCTTTACAGGGTCATTAAGCGATATCCTAATAATAGAAGAAGTCCCAGAAGGACTAATTGCTAATCTATTTCTATAGGATTCTACCAAAACTTCAACCGGAGTGATTTGGATTTTTATGACTTTACCTTCGTTAGATTCAATATCATCTACACTTGGAGTAATTACAATATCCCCAATTGTACTACCAACAGTATTTCCAAAAGAATGATCACTCAATTTGTTTCCTTTTTCATCTAAAAACGAAAAAGAAGTACCCGAGTTAATTCGTACATGAAAAACTTTAGATTTTGTATGTACTATAGAGTCATGAGACAAGAAATTAATCTCTACCAAAGATTTTGGATAGTTCTCAATCTCCAAAATCCTTCCTTCAGAAAAATATCTAACATTAAGGTTTAGATCATTTATTACATTTTTAATTAATGTTCTTGACTTTAGTACTTGTATCTCATTTTCCAGCTTACTACTTTGAGAATTTTCTAATAACCCCAAGTCTTTAAAAGCTGCAAGTTCTGATCCCGAAATATTTTCATCTTGCGAAATCATTATTGTAGATGAAACGCTATACTGAGGAATTGTGTATCTTAATTTCACATATGCCAAAGCGACAAAGACAACAACACTAAGTACAAACCAATACCATTTTTTAAGGTATCGCACAATCATATCCCTAAAATCGAAACCAAATCCAGAGGATGTTTCAATCGCACTATTAGTAGCGCTTGTATTATTATTATTTGAAATCATATGTTATAGTCCTATGATAAAGGCAGCAGCAGATAAGCCTACCCCAATTACACTCAAAACGATTCCGACTACATTTCTATTCGTTTTGGACTCTCTAATCCGGGATTCGTTTGGTTCTATATAAAGAACATCATTCTGAGCTAAATAGTATACAGGAGATTCAAAAATAGATTTTGAAGTAAGATCTACACGATGATAGGTATTAACTCCTTCATTTTCTCTGATAATTGTCACATTACCTCGTCTACCTTTTATGGTCATATCACCAGCCATACCTAGGGCTTCAATAATAGTAACCCTTTCATTGGGGATATTATAAGAACCAGGTCTTGTAACCTCACCTATTACCGTAAATTTAAAATTTTTAAGTCTTACACTTACGATAGGGTCATTAATATAAATCTTTAGTTTTTCCTTGATCATTTCTTTTAACTCTATACGAGTTAATCCCGAAATCTGCAATGTACCCAGGACGGGAAAATCAATATTACCATCTTCATCTATCAAGTAGGTGGGTTCTGGAGTAGTGCCTCCACCAGCAGCTCCTGCGCCAGCGCCTGCTTCTCCAACCGCAACGCCTAATGAAGCTCCTTGCATAAGATTAAAAGGCCTTGCAGCATCCATATCTGTTGCAGAAATAAAAATACTAACGATGTCATCTACCTGAAAGACTGGAGTAAATGAGTTTGTAGAAGTTATTTTTTCCTGATTTTTAGCATTCTGAAAATAGACTACATCTGTTGGAGTCTTGCATGAAATAATCGAAATGAATAATAAAAGTAATAACAAAAATCTACATCGCATATCTTTAATACTTTAAGCGTAAGCTGTTGAATTGAATCACAAAAATATAACTTTATTTAATTCAGCAATGGAATTTTGTTTAACGTATTAAATTAAAACTTTTCTTTTCCTTTGAAGGGTATCACTATTTATTTTATCGATACTTTCAAATGTAGAATTATTAGATATGTATTCTGGAACAATTTCTTTAAGTTTACCCACTATTTGATGATCTTGATTAAGTAAATTCATAATACATAGATCATCGATTTTGTCTTTGACATTTCCACAATCATTATCATCAAACTTACTAATCATAATTTTCTTATGATATGTAGGTAATGTATTTTCTGTATCAGCCAATAACTCTTCATACAGTTTTTCACCAGGTCTTAAACCTGTAATCTTTATATCTATATCATTTGGATATTTAAGTCCTGATAATCTTATCATTTTCTTAGCAAGATCAAAAATCCTTACAGATTCTCCCATATCAAAAATAAAAATCTCTCCACCATTACCCATTGTTCCTGCTTCTATAACTAATTGAGATGCCTCTGGAATTGTCATAAAAAATCTTGTCACATCCTGATGCGTAACCGTCAATGGGCCTCCTTTTTGAATTTGTTTTTTGAATAATGGAATTACAGATCCATTAGACCCTAAAACATTTCCAAACCTAGTAGTAATAAATTTCGTTTTACTAGACTTATGAAGGCATTTTATATACATTTCTGCCACTCTTTTGGTAGCCCCCATAACATTAGTAGGGTTCACAGCTTTATCTGTAGACACAAATACAAATTTGTCTACCCCATATTCAGACGATAAATCTGCCAATTTCCTAGTCCCTAAAACATTGATTTTAATAGCCTCACATGGGTTAGATTCCATAAGTGGCACGTGCTTATATGCAGCCGCATGAAAAACCATATTAGGTCTAAATTTCTCAAATATTGTTTCTATTCTTTGGTGATCTCTAATGTCTGCAACAATAGGTACAAAATTTGAAACTCCTTTGCTTAACAATTCTTGTTGTAAGTCATATAATGGAGACTCTGCCTGATCTACCAAAATCAATTTCTTGTAATTATAATAGGAAGCTTGTCTTACTATTTCACTACCTATAGACCCTGCAGCACCTGTAATTAAGATTACTTTGTCATCTAGCTCTTTTTTAATATTTTGGTTTTCCATATTAATTGGAGCTCTATCCAATAGGTCTTCTATTTGAATTTCTTTTATCTGAGATACTTGTAACTTACCATCTATCCAATCATTTACTGCAGGTATAATTTTGACCTTCACATTTAATTTAAGTAAGTCATCAGAAATTTCAGATAATCTCTTCTTATCTATATGTGGTATTGATACTACAATCTCCTTAATGTTATTCTTTGTAATAAAACTTTGACTCAAAGAACTCGAAGCATATACTTTAATACCATTAATTGTTTTCCCTTTCTTTTGAGAATTATCATCAATAAAACCAAAAACAGACAAGGATCTATTAGAGTCATTAGTAATGGCTGCTAACGTAATTAATCCAGAATCTCCGGCTCCATAAATTAGAATTCTTGAAGTCTCTCCTATTTTCGATTTAATGTAATAGTAGCAATACTTAAATATTAAACGACTTGTAGTAAGCGTTATAATATTTAACATATAGTGAATGCATATAATAGATACAGGAATGTTTAATAGTTCGGGTATCAATGGTGATGTTCTACTAGAAAGCATCAAAAATGCCGTAAGTGCAATTAGAACTGTAACAGAAAGAAATAAATTATATGCATCCCTCATCCCTGTGTGTCTAACCACACCTTTATAAGAACCAATCATTAAAAAACTTAATGTTGCCAAGACTCCAACGACAGGTAATTGATATACAAAACCGGTAATATCAAAATTTAAAGTAATACCAAATCTAATGACATATGCCAAAAAGAAATTAAAAATGGTTATTGATACGTCAATTGCCAACACAAGCCATTTCGAAGCGTGCTTATGTGAATTATTTATAAGGTAACTCTTAATCATCTCAATACATTTTTAATTACTGATACTATTCTATACAAATCTTCTTCTTCAAGATTAGACCCGCTTGGTAAGCAAAGGCCTCGATCAAATAAATCATCAGAAATTCCATTGAGGTAAGCATCACAATCTGCAAATACAGCTTGTTGATGCATGGGTTTCCATAACGGTCTAGATTCTATGTTTTCTTTGGCCAATGACAGCCGTATTCCTTCTCTTAACTTATATGAAGTAGTTTCCACACAAGTAAGCCATCTATTGGAGTGGTATCCTTTAGGCTCTTCTAAAAATTTTATTTCCGAAGAATCCTCTAGATGCTTTTTGTAAAATTCAAAATTTCTTCTTCGATTAGCTACATGATCATCCAATACCTGCATTTGCCCTCTTCCGATTCCTGCTGTTATATTGCTCATTCTATAATTGTAACCAATTTCAGAATGTTCATAATGGGGAGCATTATCTCTTGCCTGAGTAGCAAGAAAGATTGCTTTTTCTTTGTGCTTTACATTTTTTGAAACTAACGCTCCACCCCCAGAAGTTGTAATAATTTTATTTCCGTTAAATGAAAGAATGGCTATATCACCAAAAGTACCACACTTGATACCATGATAAGAACTACCAAGTGCCTCTGCACTATCTTCTAAAACAGGAATTCTATACTCTGAAGCGATTTTATGAATTGCATCTACATTATATGGCATACCATATAAATGCACAACCACGATGGCTTTTGGTTTTTTGCCTTTAGACATTCTGTCCTTAATTGCTATTTCAAGCTGATTAGGACAAATATTCCATGTATCTCTTTCACTATCAACAAATACAGGCTTGGCACCTAAATAAACAATTGGATTGGCCGAAGCGGCAAATGTCATACTTTGACATAGCACTTCGTCCCCTCTTGAAACTCCCAACAACTTTAAACCTAAGTGTAACGAAGCAGTACCTGAACTTAATGCGGCCACATTGACCTCATTATCCAGATAATTTTCAATATCACTTTCAAATCCATCTACATTAGGACCTAAAGGTGCTACCCAGTTTGTTTCAAAGGCTTCTCTTACGAAATCTTGCTCTGTTCCACCCATATGCGGCGAAGAAAGCCATATCCTTTTTGAATCAATTACATTCATATTCTCCCATTAATAATGAACAATAATTAGCTACTGATAAAAAATCAATAATGAATTTTTATCACATTCTTTTTCATGACAATCTAAAAAAACGCTGGAAGAAGGGGGTAGAAACTTCCTTTTTTTGAATTTACTCTAATTTTTATTTTCCGATGCTAAAATAGTTCAGTTAAACGAATTATCAACTTATTTTTTTATTTTTTAGACAGAATACTTAAAAAAAACGTTTAACGGTTAAAGTTACCTTATTTACCCACTCCAAATACGTTAATCCCGTAAGAAAAGTATTATAGTAACAAAAAGTTATACTTGTAATACTAAGTAAATATCTGTCAAAAAACATTTCAATTTTTATAGTGCGCATTTTCACTAACCAATTGACATGACAATGATAGTCTATAATTCCATGAAATTATCGAGTTTAACCACTAATAGTTTTAGGGGGATTTCCCCCTTTTTATATTCAAGCAAATATCCAGAACTCCCTGATTTTGAATCAAAAAGAAAAAATGTTAAAATAAATTTTGATTTATTTAATTAAATACGCCAAATTTACACGCTTCAAACACCACATTTTACTTTTTATTTTTTGTTGGTTTTATCTTCCAAAAAAAAACAATACTAATCAAGCAGGAATAAATGTTATTCAATTCTTTAGATTTTTTCATATTTCTTCCAATTGTCTTTATTACTTATTGGTTCATTTTTCATAAAAAAAATCAAGTGCAGAATTTATTTATTCTGTTCTCCAGTTATATTTTTTATGGCCTATGGGATTGGAGATTCCTGTTTCTCATACTAGCAAGTACTATAGTTGATTTTTTTGTTGGACAAGCCATACATTCTAGTGACTCTGATAAAAAACGAAAATTATGGTTATGGGTTAGTGTAATCTTTAATATTGGACTTTTAGGATTCTTTAAATATTACAATTTCTTTGTTGACTCCTGGACAGACCTATTGTCTATTTTTGGTTATGAATTAAAAAGCACATGGACGCTACAAATCATTTTACCGGTAGGAATATCCTTCTACACTTTTCAAACCATGTCATATTCATTGGATATCTATTATAAAAGATTAACTCCAACAAAAGATTTTATTTCATTTGCTACTTTTGTGAGTTTTTTCCCTCAACTAGTTGCGGGACCTATAGAGCGAGCATCTAATCTTTTATCACAGATTACATCCAAAAGAGTTTTTAATTACACACAATGTACAGATGGTCTTAAACTCATACTATGGGGGTTATTTAAAAAAATAGTGATTGCAGATTCTATTGCTCCTATCGTAGATGATATTTTTGCCAATTACGGAGAATATCCGGCATCTACATTAATACTAGGGGTTTCATTGTTTAGTTTTCAAGTGTATGGTGATTTTAGTGGGTATTCTGATATTGCAATAGGAACGGCCAAGCTTTTTGGCATAGAACTAATGTCAAACTTCAAGTTTCCGACCTTTTCAAGAAATGTGGCAGAATACTGGCAACGATGGCATGTTTCTTTATCTACATGGTTTCGTCACTACGTATACATCCCTCTTGGTGGAAATAGAGTAGGTAAACTCAAATCAATAAGAAATATTATAATCATCTTTTTGGTAAGTGGTTTTTGGCATGGTGCAAACTGGACCTTTATAGTTTGGGGGGCAATTCATGCGGCTTTATACATCCCTGTTTTTTTGATGGGAAGGAATAGAATTTATATGAATAATGTGGTTGCTGAAAATAGATGGTTTCCGTCAATTATTGAAATATCACAAATTTTACTTACTTTTTTCCTGGTCACCTTTTCTAGAGTATTTTTCAGATCAGAATCTATTACCGATGCTTTCGGTTTTCTGAAACAGATTTATTACAATTTTACTTTTGAAAGCTATTCACACCCTTTAGGCTATCGAATGATAGATTATTTTATATTACTCGGAATCTTTGTTTTATATGAATTTAAGATTCGAAGAGATGAGCGATCTCCATTCAAATTTAAGTCCAAAATTGTACGATTTATAATCTATACTTTAGTAATTTTAGGAATGCTCCTGTTTTATGACGATCAAATCGATAGGTCTTTTATTTATTTCCAATTTTAAGAAATTATGAAAAAACTTATTCTAAAAAGTCTTTTATATATTTTTTTAATACTAATGATATTAGAGGTTTTAGTACGCGTTTTTCATTTAGGAAAAGACACTCCTACCCGATTTCTTGATGATCGACAAGTAGAAAAATGGGTTCCAAATCAAAATGGTTTTAACGTTACAGGAAATAGAAGACAAAACTTTTCAGAGTTTCACATTAATAGCTCAGGATTTAACTCATACCGAGAGTTTACTCCTACTAAAGACAACATAGAAATAGCACTAATAGGCGACTCTTTTATTGAAGGTTTCCATCAGAATTATTATAATTCTATTGGTAAAAAGGCGGAAAATGTACTACCCGGTATTGAAATTTACGAGTACGGATATGCAGGTTATGATTTTGCTGATCAGTTGCATCTTGTTCATTCATACAGAGAGCAGTTTGATCTAATTGACCATCTCATATTAGGAATAAAATTTTCAAATGATCTAACCCGAGGTGAATACAAAGTCGCTAAAGGCCGATTAGCATTAGAATCTCCTATACATAGACTTTTGAAAAGAAGTAAATTAATAGTTTATTGCAAAAGTATTGGGTTGTTAGAACCACCACAAGAGCTCATGTATCGATTGATTAATATTCTTAAACCAAAAAGAGAAGTCCTTCCTATTAATGATGAGGAAGCATTGAGGATTCAGAAAGAAAATGAAAAAGCATATTTGGCAAATTTTAAAAGCTTGATTGCTAAATATGGCTATGATAAGGAACGTTACACACTTCTTTTGGATTCAAGAATTACAAGTCCGATTTTCTTGTCTTACTTAGAAAAAAACGATTTCCATTATATCGATTTTTCACAATCGTTTGAAAACACCAATCGTTCTACTACCCTAATATACGATAGACATTGGAACAATCACGGAAGAGAATTAATCGCACAGCTCATATCGCAATACATTAAAAAAAAAGGTCTAAAAACCAAATAATCAAAAAACAACCTTCTGCATTTTTGACTTTCCTACTATCAGATATGATTTTTCTTCTTTTGAAACTTCAAATACCTTTACATCTTTTACATTTTCTATACTAGAATACAGAAAATCAAATACAACATTACGTAAAAATGAATATGACTTTGTATTGTAATTTATTGTTTCATACTCCAAATCACTCTTAGTTTCTTCTAAAGGAAATATTTGAAATTGAGGTTGAAGGTTACTATTTTTCTTACGTTTTGCTTTGAAATTTTTATATCGAACATATGCAATCTTAAATATAAATTCTTTTAAGCTTGCTTTTATAAATTCCAGATTTGCTTTGATTCCTGCCAAAAAAGATTTCTTTGGATATATAATCTGATGCTTGAAGTTATAAATATGATTGCACCACTCTCTTTTATAGCTAAGATCTCCCATTCCCATCTCATAGGACTTATGATCATTAGCAATGCACCAATCCAACTTTTTGTATATTTCTACACTACCAAGACTAAATTTACCATAATCTATGTCATAAGACGATATCGCACTAAACAATCTTCCTTGAAAATGATGATTAATAGACACAATAATCGGAATCTCTTTTTCGTAAGCAACAAACAGCGAAGCTTTCTTCTCATTAATCAAAGAAAAATACATTTTCTTATAACGATCCCATTGCGTTAGTGTTTGACTCACATCATTACGCTGCTCAAACCTCCTAATCAACATTTGGTGCAGACTGTTCATTAACAAATTATACTCATTCTCATCGATCTCACCATAAAAAGTCTTATAAGAAATTTGAAAACATGATTCAAGCCGCTTGACTCTTCGTCTTATACCTTTTGCATTACTTCTAAAACGATGTTTTATATATGCATCGGCACTACTAAAACCATCAAGAAATATAGCATAACCTTTAAAAAACTGGTTAATCACTTTCGAAGAGAATCTATCAGTATCAAATGTAGGTTTTAGATAATCCGGAATAAAAAAAACGGAATATATTTTATCTGCATTCTTTACAAGGTTTTCATCATAATCAGGATTGACATATGATTCTTGGTTTTCTAACGAATTAACCTTTGAAAATATTTTTGGAACTACTCCTTTTTCATATAGCTCAAAAAAGTAATCAATATGTTCTTTTTTCATGCGTTCAATCTATAAAAAGGAAAGAAATAATTTTGTAAATCGTCTTTATTAATATTGGAATATTCTGCATTAGAGGCCAGGCATAATTCGTCATAAACATTTTCATTTATGATCTTCCTACCTGTGCAAAAAATTACATCTTCATCCTTTGGAAAAAGTGATTTTTTATTTTTGTACAACCCATCTCCATCTTTCATTCCACCACCTAAAACATAATATTTTATATCATTCTGAATAGCCCATTCAATAACCTTTACTCTCAAAAAATCATTTGGTCTATAACTAAAATATTCTGCATCTGTACCTCCAAGAAACGCAAAAATTGTTTCTTTATAATTAATAATAAGTTCTACAGAAATTGGAATATTCTCAAAATAAGTAATAGCGATAGAAAAATTATTTAGATTTGATAATATTAGATTTTCAAAATAGGTACTTGAGAAGAAATATACACTATCTGCGTTATTACGTTTCATAGTGGCAACATAGATATCATTAAAAATTTTTATAACATCTTTTGTAATTTCTTCTTTATGAAATATTTTAAAATCCAGATTATAGTTTACTGCCTTTCTATAGTTGTTTCTTACTTTTGGGAGGAAAGCTGTCCATTGATCTTCAAAATTTTCCAGAAGACGTCCTCTCACATTTGAAAGTGATTTAATCAAGGCTCCAGAATACTCTTCAAAATTTTCGTTTAAACTAAAACGAACAAACTCTGTTACAACATTATTTTCTTGATACCAATGATCAACACATTCCCAAAAACACGCAATATCATCTTTGGATATTGAATCATTAAATAAAGGGCCGCTATACCCATAAGGACTAATTACATCAAAGTACGGTTGCTCCTGACCATTAATACTAATTGCTCTAAAAACAAAAGGCATTAAAATAATAGGAGCGTCACTTTTTTTGAATAAAAAATACTTGAGTGTATCCGAGCTTTTTTCAAAATATTGTAAATGCTCAGTAGAATAGTACACGTTGTTATTCCATTCTTTCTGAAGAAGTCCTTTATATTTTTCTATCTCAGAACTGTTGTCAAGATTTTCAATAATTAGTCTGTAGTTTTGCTTCAATTGTAAAAATGTTAATTAAACATAGTATTATATTAATTACCGTATAGGGCGCTCTTTTAGCTCACTATTCTCAAAAAAATAATCTTTTATTTTTTCTGACAGAACATGAGACAACCATATAATCCTTCCGCAATGTTCTAAGTGCCATACAGCCTTACCTTCAAAAATATTCCCTGCCAGTAATGGACCTGCAATATGTAAATTTTCATGAGATTCTAAAGATTCATTTACCTCGAAACCAATCTTCGAGTCATTAGATTTACAATATCCTTTTTCTATCATATTTTTTAATAGCACCGGAATATCGTTCTTAGTTAAATTGGTACTTCCCACGCAATTAAGAACAATATTAATATCATCCTCATAGATTTTATTTTCTCCAGATTTTGTATCCAAATATTCTAATGAATATGCGCCATCACTATTTTTCTTAATGGTACTAAATCTACCTGCTATATGATCAAAATGTTGTTCTTCTTTTAATTCATCTACAGTTTTAGAATAATGAAATCCAGCACATCTTTGTCTTCTTCCAATTTCATTTCCATAACGACATGCAAATTCTTTTAATTCTTTTTGATCAAGCTTACCTAACAAAGAACCAAAAGCTTTTGATACTATTTCTACCGTAGAGGCAGCTCCCAAATTAATTTCATCTGCATGATCCAGGTCTTTATAAGCCGCTTCTGCAATAGTTCTAGCCGTTAAACTACTTCTATCGTTCAACGCTTGTAAATTAAAAGGAACATAATCTTTCCTTCTCTCCTCATCTACTACAGCGTCAGGCAACAAACCTTGTGTTGAGAGAAAAATAAACTTATTTATTTGAGATTTTATTTCTTCAACATCATTTAGCTTATAGAGCATTTCAAGACCACTTGCATTTGCTCCTACAATAAGAACGTTTGCTTTTTTATTTGATCTTTTGTCAAGAAACTTATTAACTCTTTTTAAAACCTCTTTCAGTTCTGGCGCATATGGATCATTAATAAAAAGTAGATTCTCCTCTTCGATCAGGCTTTCATTCTTCCAAAGGTGATTAACTGGTAATGACCCAACCGAAAGAACAACTTTATCAGATATAATCGTCTGTTTATCTTTTAGGAATAAAGTGTACTTTTCATCTTTCTTATCCAAGTCAACAACTTCTCCTTTGATATAAGTAACATTGATTACTCCTTGAGATTCAAATTTTTCTAATCTGGTTTTTACTTTTTGATCAATATAAGAACCAAAAAATCGTCTGGGAATAAATAGATCTTTCCACTCATTATTTTTTATCTTCTTATCATGAGTAGAAAGCCAATCTAAAGACAACGCTCCTCCGTCATTTTTTAATTCATCCAACAACCAACTCTTGTTATCATTAAGCCAAACAATAAACTTGCTTAATTCTGGTTCTGGCAAAAAGTTTTTTAATGATGTAATAAGATGTACAGAAAACCCAGATCTTGAACCATAGGGTATTCCTGTATGAAATTCACCTGATTTATCAATTATATTGATATCAATTTGCCTATCTGTTTTTTGGTCTTCAATAAGATCCAAAAAGTGTAAGATGGTAAAAGATGATGAAATGCCTGAACCTATAAAAGTAATATCAGATATTTTAGTTTTAATTTCAGAATGCATGAACTATGGTTGTTTTGTTTTTATTACTCTTCCCGGATTACCAACCACAGTGGTATATTCGGGAACATCTTTGATAATTACTGTTCCTGCTCCAATTAGTGTTTCTTTCCCAATTTCCTTTACTCCGGTCATTGCTGTAACTCCCATCCCAATATATGCATTTTCCCGAACATTTATTAGTGCACCAATATTCACTCCAGAAGACATAAATACTCCATCTTCAAGAGTTACATGATGTGCGATGGTACTATCCATATTAATCATAATGTAATTACCTATTGTGGTGTGTGGCATTACAATATTACCTGCAAGCATATAAACAGCTTCTCCGATTGTAACATCTGGTGCTATCGACACTGTATGATGTAAAAAACCGGGAATACCATATCCTTCTTTTTTTAAAGTTGATAAGTATTTTGATCGTACAGAATTAACCCCAATAGGGCAATACACGTCCTGAATCTTATTTTTAAATTCATCTGTAAACAAATCTTTATACTTTCCTAATACAGGTACACCTATTACTTCTTGTCCTTCTAGATCTGAATTATCATCGATAAAACCTATAATATTGACACCGGCCTCTTTAAGGTAGGACGCATATACCTGTCCTTGAGTTCCCGCTCCTATGATTACTGCATTTTTCACTTGCGTATTATTAAGTTTTTAGTGGTTATAAATTATTTGGTTAATTATTTCCGTCAAAAGTAGGCATATTAAGGTTTTCACCGCTATTAATATCCTCCTTAAAAAAGACTTTTTTTATGGTTAACAGCAAAATCTTTACATCTGTTTTAAGGCTTACGTTTTCTGTATACCAGACATCAAGTTTAAATTTTTGTTGCCAAGAGATTGTATTTCTTCCATTAACCTGAGCCCAACCTGTAATACCAGGTCTTACATTATGTCGTTTTTTTTGAACATCATTATACAAAGGCAAATACTTAATTAAAAGAGGCCTGGGACCAATTAAACTCATATCTCCTTTTACAACATTAAACAACTGCGGGATTTCATCTAGCGAGTACTTGCGAATAAACTTTCCTGTTCTGGTAATTCTTTGTTCAAAAGGCAATAACTCTCCGTTTTCATTCTTTTTATCATTCATACTCTTGAACTTTATGATCTTAAATATTTTCTCATTTTTACCAGGACGTGATTGAAAGAAAAATGGTTTTCCGTTATTTGCCATGGCTAATAATATTATTAATAAAACTATAATAGGCGATAGCATCAAAACACCTATAAAACATAGTGTGAAATCCAAAAAACGTTTTATAAATTGTTTATACATATAACTATATAACTTTTAAGATTTAGATAAATATCTTTTTCCTTTTTCTACTGTTTTAATTTCCTTACCCGGAACACCATAAACAAGTTTGAAATCATCAATATTTTGCAATATTAGTGAACCAGCTCCAATTATACTGTGTTTACCAATACAAATCCCCTGAATCACATTAGTTCCAAGAGATATAGCAGTACAAAAACCAATAGTAACATTACCTCCAACAGTTACTCCAGGGGCAATACTTGAAAAATCATTTAACTTCCCATCATGCCCAAAACTAGAGTTTGTATTAAGGATACACCCATCTCCCACTTCTGCAAGCGTATTAACTTTCACCGAAGCCAACACAACTGTTCCTTTTCCAATTTTAGCACTAGGACTTATAATGGCAGAGGGATGAATGATTGTCACAAATTCAAAATCTGGAGCTATTTCTTTAATTTTGGCATACATCAGATATCTTGTCCAATTATCACCAATTGCAATAACCCCTTTGTTAATTCCTTTTTTCACTAAACCCTTTATCAAATCTTCGGTTCCCAAAATCTCATACCCCAAAATCTTGCGCCCTTTTGGTTTAAATGAGTCTATCACTCCATAAATTTGATAATTCCCATTTGATTCAACAGTTTCTATAATTACTCTCGCATGACCTGATGCACCAATGATTACTATTTTTTCCATTATTTCTGAAATTCTGTGATAATTAAGTGAATAAAGGAATGAATCCCTACATCACTATACTATGACAAAAATCAGCAGGTCACTGGATAACCTTAAAAATTGCTATTCTAATTCAGATGTAATTGTATTTAACAAATCTCCAACATTGTTCATATTCATTAAATCCATAAGCTTGAATTTGATATTGAATACTTTTTCAACCTCGGTTATGATCATCATATGGGTAATAGATTCCCACCCATCAACATCATCTGCTGTAGTTTCATCCGCAAGTTCAAAGTTTTCATGTTCTAATACAGACACAAAAGCTTCCTTAACTTTAGATAAAATCTCTTCTCTACTCATTGTTATTATTTTAGTTTATATCAAAATATGTTCTTAATTCTTTTCTGTTTATTTTCCCATTGATACTATGCGGAAATTCTTTTACAAACCTCACATGACCTGGGATCATATAATCTGGCATTTTGGTCTTCATGTATTCAAAAATCGCATCGGTATCAAAAGATTCGCTTTCTATTGCCAATCCAAGCTCCGCATTGCCCAGAGTATTGGTGATATCTAAAGCAACCATATTTACTTTTCTTTCGGATTTTGCCTTGGCATGAAATTCAATTTCGGCAAGTTCTACTCTATACCCTCTAATTTTTACTTGGAAATCTGCCCTACCTGCATATAAAAAATCTCCTTCTTCATCTTTGATGCATAAATCACCTGTCTTATAATAGCGTATATCTTCGTCATTTACCTTATGCGTAAAAAAACTTATGGCGTTACGCTCTTCATTTTTCCAATATCCAGGAGTTATCTGTGGGCCTGCCAAACACAATTCTCCAGTTACTCCAACTGGCACTTCTTCATTATTTTCATTTACGACAAGATACAGTGTGTCTTTTTGTGGTGTTCCAATTGCTATAATTCCGTTATGTGCCTTTTGATGAGTTTCTTTATGGTAAGGATAAAAACCGCTGTATACTGTAAATTCTGTTGGACCATAATAATTGAATATCTTACAATTTGGAAGGCAATCACTCCACTCTTTTGCAATATCACTATGTAGTGCTCCTCCTCCGAAGCTACAGTAACGCACATCGGGAGCATTTATCTCTGGAAAATATGGTCTAAGATAATTTATAATGGAAGGCACCATGGTTAGAACGGTTAACTTCTGCTCTTTAATAAGTTTAAAAATATAGAAATATTTGATTGCTTTCTTGGGTATGGTATAAATACAAGAACCAGCCAATAAAGGAAATAAATAAGTTACTACTGAAAAATCAAAGGTAAGTTCAAACATTTGTAAACATCGATCTGATGGTACTAGATTAAACTCTGGCTCTGCTTCAATAGCATTTACCAAACCTTGAACATTGTTAAATGTAATAGGAACACCTTTAGGCAAACCAGTGGTACCTGATGTAAATAAAATATATGCGATTTGATCTCCTGAAAATTCCTTTGGGATTAGGTTAATTTCTGTCTCTGTTAGTGTTTTAGAAGCAATAACTGTATGATCTGTATAGATTGAAGATTCTGAAGAATCAATTACATATTTGGTTTCGGTTAATTCAAAAACCTGTAAGTTACGCTCTAACGGTGTGGATGGGTTCACAGGAACATATGCTTTTCCTTGCAGCCAAAGTGCGATAATACTGGCATAGGTTTCAAGATCATCATTTGTCACTAAACCTATTAATTTCTCTGAATCTTCTACAGTATTTACTATAGCCGCTCTTATCTTGGAAATTTCAACGGCAAAATCTTGATAGGTATAAAATGTATTGCTTATACACAATACATTATGATCTGCATGCCCATCTATTGATTCTTGTAGTTTTTTTACATACTTCATATTGTGGTTAATTGAACTGTTGGTTTAATAAAAATGTCCATCTCTATTTAACACATTAGCATTTTCAAAATCTAACTTAGTGTCGTTATGAGCTAAAGCTTTTTTGTTGACTCTATGCGTAAAAACAGTGGTGTATTTTTTCGTTATACAATCAGACAACCTAGTATCATCTGTAAAAATAAATGTTGTTTTATGCTGAATGAAATTTTCGACTAAAGCATCAACGCAAAGTTCATAATCTTCTTCATCTTTTACCAAAAAATACTTAACATTAAACTCGTTATAATTTATAATGTATGACAAAAAGCCAATCATCTTACCTTCATTTATAATTTTTAAATTATGAATATGAATATTATTGCTAATTCCGGTTTGTAATGATTTGCGAGGATGTTTGTTTGGTGTAGGTGTTTGTAAATACTGACTATTGCTTATTTGCCAACTTACATACTCTTTTGTTTTGTAAATCAAGTCATCTTTACATAAAGGGGCTATAAATGACCAAGTTTCATCATCTAATTGAGTAATATACTCATATGACAGTGCTTTTGTTCTACTTTTAAGTTTAGACTTATTAATAAATTTTACAATTCCACCAACAAAAGCATTTATTCTATCTAATATAAACTTGAAAGGTTTCAGAAATCTAAATCTTCCGATAAGCATAGACGAATCAAGACTAAAGAAAATCGTATGTCTTAATCTTGATGCTATTACCGTGAATGGTTGTTTTTCATAGAAATCATTTACATTTTCGGCATATGATTTAATTAGTATTTGTTTACCTGCGTAATTAACGGCTTCATTGTATATATAGGTTCCAAATACGGTATGCTCATATTTTGGGTGTACCCACCAAGATATCATCCAATATACTTTTTTGGCATCCCCTTCACTTTTAGCATTTAATAAATCAGGGAACATAAAAATAAAAGATATCATTTTTTCTTCTTCATATCCCAGTACACCACAATACTCATCATCTTCTATTCTTGTATTAGAAACCAACCATAAAGCTTTACTTTTGGGCAATGGAGCCAATCCATCTTTCCAATATGTATTTTGCTCAATCCCATCTCTTAACATTTTTTTTGTTAAGGCGATTATTTCTAAACTTTTACCCATCTATTTTATCTAAAATAAAACTAATTATTACCATTAAAGTATTCAGATGTTAACTCTTCTGAAAGATTAACATCTTCCTTTTTCAAGACTTTTTTAAGGGTCATCCCTAATATCCTAACATCTAGTAAAAAACTCAAGTTTTCTACATACCAAACATCATATTCAAATTTCTTTTTCCAAGTAATAGAATTTCTTCCATTAATTTGAGCCCAGCCAGTAATTCCTGGTCTAACATTATGACGTTTTTTTTGTGTGTTGTTGTAAATGGGGAGATATTCTATAATTAAAGGTCGAGGTCCTATTAAAGACATTTCACCTTTTAAAACATTAATTAACTGGGGAATTTCGTCTAAAGAAGTTTTTCTCACAAAAGCTCCTACACGTGTTAATCTATCCTTGTCTGGTAATAAGTTCCCATCAGCATCCTTCCTATCATTCATGGTTTTAAACTTTACAATGCTAAAAATCTTTTCATTCTTTCCTGGCCTTTTTTGAACAAAAAAAGGTTTACCTCTATTAGCTATAGCCAGAAAAACAATAAGTGATAAAAAAACGGGGGAGATCAAAATTAGTAAAATTAGCGAAATACTAAAATCCAGACTTCTTTTGATAAAAATTTTATACACGATTCGAAAAATTATTAATTATGAATTTATCATTTCATTAACCATAACCCTTCTCTTTCCAGATGCAAGTAACGGAATTTCATCAACATATTCTATAGAGATTTTAGCATCTTCGCCTAAATACACTTTAAACTCGTTGAGGAACTCTTCTTCCCTCTTAAATTCCTGATGAGAATTTAATTTAAAGTGATAAACCCCTTCTGCTTTTTGGATAAGCTGGCATTGCTTTAACTCAGGATAATTATTCACTAACAACACTAGGTTAATAGTAATAATTTCGCCTTTGGTATTATAAATAACATCTATTTTTCTACCACTAACTTCTGTAAAAACAGGTTGATCATCTATTATGTCTTTAATACCAATATCTCCTGTATCGTATCTAATCATTGGGATACAGTAATTATACAAATCGGTTATCACAATTCTACCTGGTTTCCCATTTTCTACTCTTTCATTAGAATCTAAGGCTAGAATCTCAACAAAATAACTAGCTTCATTTATAATAAAATGTTTTTTATTTCCTAAAGGTTGCTGGGCAAGAATTCCATTTTCTACATTAGAATATCTTGAAACTACTTCTGTACCAAAATACTTGTTTATTGTTTGCTTAGTATAGTCATTTAATCTTTCAGACATGGCAACAGCAGACTTTAATTTATTAGGGATTACAGAAGATTGTTGTTGGTCCAAATGTTTGCATATTTCTTCATAGGCAGATGCATATCCCAACCAGCTGTTTGATGATTTACTTTTTGATAGCTTCAGTATTACATCATCAATACGCCCTTTATCCTTCAATTCAAAAACATCAACAGGTACAATATTTTGCATTACTCTCGCAACAAAACTTTTCTTCTCAAAAGCGTTCCATAATCTAAAATAGGTAAGCTTGTTACCTACTCTGAATCCAGCCATTTCCGAAAAAAAGACCGTATCGGCCATATTGCGTATTCTCTTATTTGTATTTTGATACACTTTGAACGGTGTACCTGTAGAGCCACTTGTACTAAAAGTAAATTTAGGTTGGTTTATATACTCTTGCGACTCGAAATTTTCAAAATTATCTCTTATGATGTTTTTATTAACTACAGGAAAATCTTCTATAGAACTAAACTTCTCATAATCCTTATAATAATTAGTAGAGCCCGAGGCATGTTTTAAAACGTCATGGAGTTTTTCTTTTTTGCTATCAATAACTTTTTGAGCTGTAGGATTTTCGACTATGAATTTAATTTCATTATAGTGGTTTCTCTTCTTTCCACCTTTTAACGAATCTAAAAACCAAAATGCTTTATTTCTCAGTAACTCAGATAATTTCATTGCTTTTTTTTCTTTTCTATTTATCAAGCTTCGTCCATAATTTCTTTACTTATAGGGTGACTTAAAAAGCCTCCTAAAATAAGGTCTGGTCCCAAAATCGAAGTATTATCATTTCCTTCAATAATTACAGGTCCATCGACACTTATAGCAATATCCCATCCAATAATCCTATCTGGGATATGAGTAACTGCCTTCTTGGTCAACTCTACAGCTTCTTTAAAATAAGGTATTTTATATCCCTCAAATGGCACACCTGTATCTGGATGTCTATCCAATTGCCCTCCTCCGTATTTCATCATTTGGAAGCTCTTACCCTTCAATACACCATCATCTAAGTCTATTGCTACATAAAACCCTCCTGAATAACTATTATCTACAACACTTCCTCCTTGACCAAACCTCATATAACCTGATAAAATATGGATATTTTCGTTTTTATCAAGATAGGTATCAAACCTAATGGTGTTCACACTATGCTTGTATATTCTGTTTATTTCTTCGTGTTGAATGACTACTTCCTGATGAATACAACTATTAGCCAAAATATAATCTCCACAAGTCTCTATTTCTTCTTTTAAATTTTCTTTGGTAATGAGATAAGCACCAACACCCCCCATTTCTGTAATGGCCTTGACAAAAATTCTTGTTTCTCCTGTTTGTTCAAATGTGTCTTTAAAAAATGTATATAAACTTTCTTTGTCAAGAACCATTTGTACTTTGGATTGATAGAAAAATCTATTCCCTAAATTATAACTTGTAAGAGGTGGTACAGACATATTGCTTTTTTCCATGTACATGGAAAAAGCTAATTTATTCCTTAATAAAGTTGCATACTGGGGATTATGTAAGTTTTTAGAAAGGGTTACTTTATCAATCTCTTTACTACTTAGATAATCCTTATAGTTCTTAATATCTTTTCGGTATAAAAATTTACCAAAATAAAAATATGGAAATTCTCGTTTTACAATCCAAAAAACAAAAGCTTCTTTCATAATTTGAAAAAATCCTTTCTTGTTTTTATCCTGTAATACAACCGAAAATCTTTTTTTATACAACCTTATTTTTTGCCTCATAATCTACATGCTATTCAATTACTTAATGAGTAAGTGAGTTATACTCTTTTAATAATTCTTTCCATACAAATTCATTCCTATACCTACTAGTAATAGAATCTCTAGAGCGAGAAGCTATATCATTTCTTAAAACATCATCATCTATTAACTTTTTAAGGCTTTCATGCAATTTCTGGGTATCCTTTACAGGAATTATCAAACCATTAACACCATCAGACACAATCTCATTACAACCGTTAATATCTGTAACCACACTCGCTACTCCCATCGCTCCTGCTTGCATAACTACATTAGGAAAACCTTCACGATAACTAGGAAATGCCAAAATATCAGATATTGCAAAATATGGTCTAACATCTGTTTGCCAACCAGCAAAAATTATATTTGGGTTTGTATTTATTTCTTTTTCGGTTTCGGGCAATAGTGGATCCAAATCATTTTCAAATATCCCCACAAGAAGAAGTTTTACATCCGTACTTTCTTTACACAATTTTTTGAAGGCTAATACTAATTCATTTATTCCTTTATCCTTAACTAGTCTCCCCAAATAAATCAATACCTTATCCGTTTCATTTATATTCAACTCCTTACGTAAACTCTCATTATCCTGATCAGAATATAACGCTGGATCAAAATGATCTGTATCTATACCGTTAGAGCTTCCTTTTGCAATAACTTTAAGCTTTTTAGGCGAAGTATATTTATTGTCAATTATAATATCCTTGAGTCCAAATGAATTAGGATAAATCATCGTAGCACAACGGTAGGTTATTTTTTCTACTACATCTAATAATTTTCTTTTAGCACCAGTAACTTCAAGTAATGGTAATCCGGCAATAGTATGCAGTCTATTTGGTACTCCTGCAAGTTTTGCAGCGAACATAGACAAGGTTCCAGCTTTAGGAGTATGACTATGAACTATATCTGGTTTTTGTTTCCTAAAAATCTTATACAACTTATATACTGCCTTAAGATCTTGAAACGGAGTAATTTTGCGAGTCATTTCTACCGCAATAACCTCTACCTCTTCTTCTTTAGAAACTCTATCTAATCGGCCTTCTCCCTCACCAGATATTCCGATTATATGATAATGTTGAGACATAAACTTTAGTTGCCCCTTAAGTAACCCTCCAAGAGATTTTGGTATAGTAGTGACTCTTATTATTTTACGCATTATTATATGTAAAGTTTATAACTAAAAAAATAATTGCAAATATATGTATAACATCGGGGCTTTTATGTTTTTGAAATCATTTTATTATAAAAATAAAATGATCTTTTTTATATCCGAACCTTGGAAACTATTTTTCAATAATACGGTTAAACCATAAACGAATAACTTGTTAAATATCAATAACATATTGTTAACAAAATTTTAACATTATTTTTTTCACAATAGTACAATTTCCTCGATAAAGTGACGTTATTCTAAGATGAATAACCAAAAAATAATTCCCCCAAATGAAAAATTTATTTAGTTTCACCTTAATTTTATGTTTTACTTTTTTTGTATCCTGTAGCAATGAAAGTTTTGAAGAACTCGTACCGGATACAACCGGAACAGATGGAGAAAATCCTAGTCCCGATCCAGACCCAGATCCGGATCCAGATACACCTGATAACGATGTGACTACTCCTTGTGATTTTGACCTTTCTGGTGTCACAGCTGGCGAAACAATAGTCATTGACTGCGTTTTAGACCTTCAGGGTGAAACAATTAATCTTCCTGCAAATGTTAGCTTTCAGTTTGATGGAGGTGACATCATTGGTGATGGTAAATTAATCTTTTCTGGTGGTACAATCGCCGGGGAACTTCTAAGTTCTAAACTGACTATTGAAGGTGATGTACAACTTGAAAAACCTACGTTTAAGCTTTTTGCATCACGATGGGATATCGTTGAAGGTAGAACAACTTCAGAAATTGCCCAAGAAAATAACAACAAACTAGAAAGTTTAATGTTTTGGACTAAAGAATTAGGTGCAACTACTTTCGAAATCGATAAGATCGATGCATATTTTGAAGTAAGTAAAGTAACCAGTACTACAACTAATCAAAACTTTTACCCTTCTGTTGAAGCTATTAATGTACCCTCAAACTTTACGCTTCGTATGACTAACAACACAGTACTAAGAGTACAACCAAATAGTCGTAAAAATTATGCGCTATTGGCTGTAAGAGATGTTACAGCTACAAGAATTGAAGGTGGGATACTTATTGGTGATCGTGCTGAGCATGATGACAATTCACAACCGGGTCCTCATGCCTTTGGTTATATGTTAATGATTCACGGTTCAAATAATATAGATATTGTTGGTATGACTATGAAAGATGGGACAGGTGATGGTGTTAAAATCTCAAGTCTTGGTTTTACTTTTGAACCTGGCTATATACCATCAAATAATATTAGGGTTACCAATTGTACTATGGATAACAATAGAAGAAATAATATGTCTATCACCGATGGGTTTAATATCACTGTTGAAGGAAATACATTCTTGAATGCAGGTGTAGATAATCCGGGTTCTGAAGGAAAAGCTCCTGGTTTTGCCTTGGATATCGAAGCCTACAGAGGACTTGTTAACGGTGTGTTGACCTTCTATGAAGATGCATATGATATTACGATAAGAAATAATGTAGAAAAGAATAGTAAGTACGGTTCTTTTATTGTTGCTATTGGACATGATGTTGATATTATAGGTAACGAAACCGAAAAAGCTATCTCAATTGGTGCAGGATACAACGTTAATATTTCTGATAATCAATTAACAGCAAATCCAGATAATTTAAGTAGCGCTGGTATTGTAACCGGTCATCCAGATTCTAGAGATACTTATAATAATGTAATCTCAAATAATACGATCAGAGGTTATAACCTTGGTATCGCCGCTTATCAAAGAGACACCGAAATTTTTGGAAATACTATTGAAAACTTTGGTATTGGTATACAACCAAAAGATATTAAAAACTTTAAAATCTATAACAACACTTTTAGTAGTGATAGAGATGGTAGTGTTGGTATCTTTGGAAATCTGACAACGCTAGACAATATAAGAATCTATGAAAATACGATTCAAAAAGTGAGTCGCGAGAGTGTTAAATTTGTTGCCGTAAATGAAGGTACAGATGCAGCTGATTACAGAGTAACCATTGATAATAATATGTTTAATCATTCAGGAACATTTAGTCGTTCAAATGGTTTAGATTTTACTAACAATACAATGAAAGAAGGTATTCAATTCATAAACGCTAAAAACATGAATATTACCGGAAATACGATCGAATCTACAGGAGATGATGGTATTATTATTGGTGATGGATGTAGTAATCTAAATATTCAATCAAATAATATCACAGTGATTGGTAGTAATTTGGAATGTATCGATGAAAAATCTTCTGGTACAAATATTACTATTGCAGGAAACACTTGTACTAACTAAGTACAGATTATTTTAAAATGAAACAAAAAAATCCCGAGTTAAGCTCGGGATTTTTTTGTTTACTACGCTCCTATTTATTTAATACTGGAAATAATAAACTAGCTAAAACTTCATTTCCTTGGGCATTTAAATGACCGTTAGAAGCAAAATAATTGCTTAGGTCATCTGGGAAATCTACCACATGAAAATTAACTTTTGAAGATGTATTGTTATACTTTTTGATATTATTAATTTGAGTCCTACCCAGATTATTAATAACGATAATATCTACAACCCTATCAAAATTTTCCTTTTCTATTTGACCAATTAACCAATCTAGTTTGTCTTTATCAAAATCAACAGTTTTTCTTTTCACTTTTGCGACTCCATAATACTTAAACGTAGTATATATTTTAGAAAGCAACAAGCTTTTTGAAAACCGTTTTACTTTGGCTACCAAAGACAATTTCCCTGTAAAACTAGAATTACCTGCTTTATGAAAAACGATAGAATCTCCTCTTCGATATGGGTAATTTCTATGTGCATCATTACTTGGAGACCGTTTATCAATATTTATTACTCCACCAGGGGTTAATATGACAACATTCTT
Source organism: uncultured Aquimarina sp. (assembly GCA_947500545.1). GTDB lineage: Bacteria > Bacteroidota > Bacteroidia > Flavobacteriales > Flavobacteriaceae > Aquimarina. The sequence goes on from CANMSO010000006.1 coordinate 41,610, forward strand.
TAAAAAACTCTGTTTCTTACTTTTCAACAGATCTTTTAATAGTACCACACTTTGTATAGGTGTCCAGACGCCACCTGATCCGGCATTATTAATTTGCACATTTAGTTTCTCCTCTAGTTTTTCTGTAAATCTATTTTCTACTTTTACTCCAAAACCTTCAACAAAAGAGTTTCCGACCATTAAAATACCATCTTCAGTAAATTCATTATCTCTAAACCCCAAAGAATTGGTATTATAGACAACACCTCCCCATGAATAGTTCATCATTTGCTTAGAACTTCTTTGTCTTGTAATTCCATACGATGCATTCATATCATAATATAACGGTGGATCATTAAAACCTGTAATTGGCAAAACTGCGTCTTTACCATTACTGATACACCCAATAATCAAATTAAGAACTTCTAAAATAATAAGACCGACGATAATTTTTTTAACGTATTTCATCTCTAAAACTGAAAATAAATAAATTCTGCTTGCATTTCTCTATTCAGGGAACCAATAATAGCCAATATCATGACCAACCAAATGATTACAGGTATTTTAATTTTTTTATATATCAAATAATCCAAACCTAGTAATACGATTACAAGACCCCAATCATATATTGAAACAAAACTTAATGTGTCTGATTCTAACGAGGTAATTCTACCAATATAATTAATCGCATCCGAAATAGAATCAGCTCTAAAAAACACCCATGCAACAGTAACCACAAAAAAGGTAAATAAAACCTGTCTAAAATCTTTTGCATAGGATAACAAGTTATTTTGTACAACAGTGCTTTCTAAGTGTCTTCTGTTTGTTCCCATCACAAACGAAGGAATAAACAACAATGCATGTATTCCTCCCCAAACAATAAATGTCCAGTTGGCTCCATGCCAAAAACCGCTTACCAGAAATATTGCAAATACATTTCTAATTCCTTTTAGTTTACCCACTTTAGAACCACCTAACGGAATATAAAGATAATCTCTAAACCAGGTAGAGAGAGAAATATGCCATTTTCGCCAAAACTCGCCAATACTTCTTGAAAAATATGGGAAACTAAAATTTGTCATTAGGTCAAACCCAAACAACTTTGCTGTCCCGATTGCAATGTCAGAATACCCACTAAAATCACAATAGATTTGAAAAGCAAAAAATATGGCTCCTGCAATTAACGTACCTCCGGAAAAATCTGTGTAGTTATTAAATATATCATTTACTACGGGGGCCAAAGAATCTGCGATGACAACCTTTTTAAACATCCCCCAAACAATAAGCTCTATTCCCTTTATACCCTGCTCTTTGCTAAACTTTCGTTTTTTTAATATCTGTGGTAGCAAATTGGATGCTCTTTCTATTGGCCCTGCAACTAGTTGTGGGAAGAATGATACGAAGGCCGCAAAAGCCATAAAATCCTTTGTAGGTTTTAATTTACCTCGATATATGTCAATCGAATATGACATCGTTTGAAAAGTATAAAAACTAATTCCTACCGGTAGGATTACTTGTAGTGTCCAAGAATTTTCTACACTATATCCTATAGAATCAAGTACATCAATCCAGGAATCAATAAAAAAATTGTAATACTTAAAAAATCCTAGCAACCCAAGGTTAAACAAGGCGCTCATCCAAAGCAAACGTCTTCTTACAGACTTTACATCAGATTTATGAATAGCTAGTCCTATAAAATAATCGACTATTGTACTTAAAGCTATTAATGAGAGAAATCGATAATCCCACCAACCATAAAATACATAACTAGCCAATAACACCAGAAAATTTTGAAGCTTTAGTTTTTTGTTAACTACAAACCAATATAGTATAAAGACTATCGGAAGAAAAAGAAAAAATTCAAGAGAGTTGAAAAGCATACAATTAATTACTTATGAATGGTTGTCAAAATATATATTACTAGTTCTATTATTTCCTGAGCACTGTTCCCAAGAACATTGTTCATTTCAAATATCAATTTGTTTGATTCTTTATAAATTCTGCTATTGACGCCGTAAACAATGTAGATCCATCATTATTTAAATGTGAGGGATCGTGAAACAACTCATATTTATGTATAAATTGTTCAGAGTTAAAAAAGTCAATTAAAGGTACTTTCTCCTTTTTAGCAATTTCTTTCATCATATTCAACGATTCATTAGTTGAAAAATCCACCTTATTTAGGGTTGGCGAAGTTACAAATATGAGATCAACATTATTACTTTTTGCATTGGCAATAAATTCTTTAAAAGCCATTACAAAATTTTCATCAATTTCCTCGATATACTCTTTAGCAAGATCTTCTTTATTTGAGGAAACATTATCAGAAGATTTCATTTTATCAAACAGTGGGCGGTATCCTTTATAATCAATTTGGGGAGATAAGTAATATCTAAGTGCATGAATGATTGTAGAGTTTGTTTGATATGATTTAAAAAATAACTTAAAATCTACCAACTTTGAATTTAATTCTAGCACAGGTCTAAGCTCACTCTTATAATCTTCATAATATGGATGTAAATCACTAAGTCGATCATATGCAACCTTTGATTTATACAAAAAGTTTTCATCAATATTGAGAATAATCAATTTTGGAGTTGACCTTTTAAAAACCATTTTTTGAAGCGCATTGTGATAAAGAAGTTGTTGCCCCTCTGCCCCTGCATTATAGCATTTCTTTTGTAGCTTTTCTTCAAAAACTTTGGGAATGTAATGTCTATGAGCATGAGAGCTTCCAAATATCAATATATCGGGATTCGCTTCATATATAACATGAGTGGATCTGGCATATTTACCAGTTTTTTGATTAAAAAATACTTGTCTTGAGATACTACCAAATACAAAATCTATAATCAATAATATGACTACAAACTTTATAAACTTCATGAATACTAATTTATATTCTTTTTTAATCATTGTTTAAAATTGAAAATAAATAAATTGACTTTCACCAAACACTCCTATATATAAAATCATAAAAATTATAACAGCATATCCTGCTAGTCTCACATATTCTATTCTATTATTCGAAATAGAAAATAGAGTAGAAAAATATTCTTTTTTAATCTCGACTAGAACAAGAATAGCAATTGCTAATGTTGCATATATTGATGCCGTAATATCGTCTCCACTACCTATATATAATCTTCCCGGAGTTGTGAAAATTGTTTTTATAATGTAAAAGGCATTTTCTGTGCTATTGGCTCTAAAAAATATCCAGGCAAAATTTATAAGAAAAAAGGTAGCAAATACATTAATTAAACCTTTTCTCGTTTTTTTAAACAACAGCGCCTCAATAATTAAGTAAATACCATTTAGAGCTCCCCATATAACAAAGGTCCAATTTGCTCCATGCCACAATCCGCTTATTAAAAACGTAATAAATAGATTAAAAAGCCAGCGTGGTTTTGCAACTCTATTTCCTCCTAACGGAATGTATACATAGTCCTTAAACCAAGTTGATAAAGAAATATGCCATCTGGTCCAAAATTCACTTACCGAAGCTGCAAAATATGGTCGTCTAAAATTAGTCATTAAGTCCAAACCAAAAATTTTGGCCGTACCAATAGCAATTAAAGAGTACCCTGCAAAATCACCATATATCTGAAACGCAAATAAAACAGTAGCTGCAATAAAACTTAAGCCTTCGTGATTTTCTACATTATTATACACAGCATTTACATAAATAGCAGCTCTGTCTGCTACCACCAGTTTCATGAAAAATCCCCAAATCATTAATTTTATACCATAGGAAAGACCTTGGTACGTAAACTTTCTTTTGGTTAAAATTTGAGGTAATAAATTTGAAGCTCTTTCAATAGGGCCAGCAACTAATTGAGGAAAAAAGGATACAAATGCTGCAAATGCAATAAAATCTCTGGTAGGTTTTAGTTTTTCTTTATAGATATCAATAGAGTAAGATAGTGTCTGAAAAGTATAAAAGGAGATTCCAACGGGTAATATAACTTTCAGAGTCCAAGCATTATTTACAGTATACCCAAATAAGGCGAGTGAATCAATCCAAGATTCTACAAAAAAGTTATAATATTTAAAGAAACCTAAAAGTCCAATGTTAAATAAAATACTTACCAAAAGCCATTTCTTGCCTATTGATTTGTTTTTAGCCCCCTCTATACGCAATCCAACAAAATAATCTACAATTGTGCTAGCAGCAATTAAAGATAGAAAACGATAATCCCACCAGCCATAAAATGTATAACTTGCGACCAACAGAATTATATTCTGAAGCTTTAAGTTTTTGTTTGACACCAACCAGTATCCAACAAAAACTATTGGCAAAAACACAAAAAAGACTAAAGAGTTAAATAACATGTATACTATTTATTATTAACAATCTCCCCCACTTCATTGTAAAGGTCTATATAACTATCAACCATTAAATCAATATGATACAGCTCTGCCCGTTCTAAACAAGAGGTAACAACAGTATCATAGTAATCCGTATCTTCTAATAGCTTGCGAATGATATCTTCTAATTTATTAATATCTCCTGCAGCAAACAAAACACCTGCATCCTTTGCAACTTCTGTAAGTCCAGGTGCATCAGTACAAACGAATGGTTTTCCGGAAGCTAAGCCTTCGATACTTGACAACGATAAGCCTTCAAAATGTGAAGATAACACTACAACATCTACAGATTTTAATAATCTAGGAACATCAGATCTAACTCCCATAAAGTTAACTTGCTCCTCTAAGCCTAGGTCTTTGGTTAATTGAATTAGTTTATCCTCCAAGGGACCTTGACCAACCAATAATAACTTATAATCATTAGATAATAGTTTCATAGATCGAATTAATGTCTCCTGATCTTTTTGTGGATAAAAGCTTGCCACCTGAATGATTAATTTTTCTGATGATGTGTATCCTAATTCTTCTTTAGAATAAGGAACTGCATCATGCATGACCTTTAGATCAATTCCATTATTAATTTTCACAATTTCTACGCTATGATTACCCAAATGCGACCGTAAACTCTCATCAACAGAATCCGAAATTGTAATCAACTTCCTAAACTGTTTGTAAATGATACGATCCAGAATTTTAAACAACGGGCTTTTTCTTCTTCGATTGGTGGTGTTATGCTCTGTAAGGATTATTGGTGTTTTTGAACGACTAAGCAATTTAGCCAACCCTGTCCAATATAAGGATGGAAATAAATGTACATGAACAAAATCATATCTATTAAGAATACTTTTTATCCTAAAAACATTGGTGAATTTATAGGTATTCTTTCTATCCCCTAAAGAAATAATATTGATACTATTATGCTTTGATAGTTTTTCAAACAATGAGGTTTGAGATCCATTTAGAAGAAGAACATCTACATCCAATCCTTTCTCAACAAATTTAATAGAAGTATCTACCACTAACTTTTCTGCCCCTCCGGCATTTAAAGAATTTATGATCTGAAGTATTTTCATTAATAGTATTAAGTAGTAGTTAAAAATTGTGTTTATATAGCTTTATATCTATAAAAAGGCGATTTTAAAATTCTAGGTCAAAATTTCTTTTTACAGCGTCAAACTTTTCATTGGGTCCAAGTGGAATGTTATCTAAAATATTTACTGTATATTCTACATTCTCTCCTAGTCTATCTCTGAAATTAGTGAGTAGCTTTTCTTTCATTCTTTCGTCAAATCCATCTTCTATTACCAAATTAATAGTGATCTCCTTTGGACTCTCTTGTATAATTTGCCCTTGTGTTATTCCTGATAAACCTTTATAGCCAGTATCTGCACTCACTACATATCCTTTTTCTTCGGTCCAAAGGATATCATCTTCCCGTCCAATTATTTTCTTTACAATTGGCATATTGCAATCGCATGAGCACTTCTCATTTTCAGAAGGCAACAACACAGTGTCTCCTATATCATATCTAATCAATGGAGTTTTTAAATTGATATAACTGGTTACAATCAATTTTGCAATTTCTCCAGGTTTAGCAGATTCTCCATTAATATTTACAAATTCAAATACTCCAGAATCTAAATTTAAATGCAAATTACCATTAACACATTCAGTAATAAATGGGCTACCTTCATTAGATGCATATTGATTAAATACATGACATTTAAATGCCTTTTCTATTTCGGTTCTTTGATAGTCATACAAAGTCTCAGATGTTACAGCTATTGCTTTTGGTACAAAGTCCAGTTTTATGTCATTTTTGTTTATATACATACTTATCACATAAATTGCAGAAGGGTAACCATCAATTAGCTCTGGTTTAAACTTGTTAAGCTTATTTACATAATGTCCCAAACCAGAACTTGTTAGGTGATATGTAGACATTAATAACTGCTTCTCAAAATAATTATAAATCCAAAATGGAGGTTTTTTAGCTTTTGCATCTACAATTAATCTTCCTGACAATCGTACTTGCTTACTTTTTGGCGTAACACCAATAACTCGATGGAATCTTTTCCAGATGGCAAAGGACACATTAATAGAGTCTCGATCCAGATAGTCTATGGTAGGCGCGCCAGAAGTGCCACTAGTATGGCCAACCATTACTGTTTCTCGTTTGGTATTTACAATAGATTCAACCTCATCCTTTCGTTGTGCTTTTTCTAGAATCGGCATTTTTTTAAGAACGCCCATTGGATCTTTCTTGATCTCCTCTATGGTAATACCAAGGTCTTGCATTATTGATGAATACCATTTTGAATATTCCAATACTTCAGAAAGTAGCATTGTCAATTTGTTTTTTTGAAAATTGGTTACGTCCTCAAGACTAGCATCCCACAACTTTATGTGTTCTTGAAGATAACTCTCAAACTCTTTGGTATATCGTTGCTTAACATTCAAATACCCCTTGATATTTAATAAAACAACCTTAAAAGGATATGGTAAGCTATCGTATATTTTTTTTTGAAATCCTCCCATGGTTAATTATTTTTTTGTTGAAGGTAAAATTCCTGAGCTTTTAATGCATTAGAGATTATGTCATAATCGCCATCTACAATTAAATGCTTAGTATCTTTTCTTTTTGTTATATCTAAATCTACTATCTTTTTTGCCCAAAGTTCTGGGGATTCTTTTAAGGAAATAAATTGAATAAGGTCTGATAAACGTACTTCTTCAGTAATAGTATCTGAAGCCAGCACTTTCAGCCCTGCTGCTTGAGCTTCTATAAGTGTAACAGGCAAGCCCTCGTATAATGAAGGGAAAACGAAAATATCTATCATTTGATACAACTCAGGAATATCGGTTCGAACTCCCAAAAACTCAACTTTGTCATGAATTGAAAGATGTCTTGCCTCATTTTCTAATTTGCTTCTAAGATGGCCATCGCCAATCAATACAAGTCTGTAATTAGGATTTATTTTAAGCAAGGCCTCAAATATTTGCAGCAAAAAAGTATGATTTTTTTGGCTATCAAATCGACCAACGTGGCCTAATACAATCTCATTACCTATTTGATTTTTCTTTCTATATGAATCGGCAATTACAGAGTTGTATCTAAATTTTTCAGAATCAATTGCATTATTCATCGTACGGAAAGAAGTCTCATTTCCGAATAACCATTCACCAGCTTTATTTCCACATGAAAAATGATGAGTAGTATGTTTATGAATTCTTTTCTTTAGTTGAAGTTTTATAATTTGTTTTGCGATATCCGTCCAACTTTCTTTTTGGGTAAGAATAGACTTTAGTGTTAGTTTTTCCATAGCAATATGGGCATGCGCAATTCTGCATGGAACATTAAACTCCTTTGCTATTTTTAAAGGAAAACAACTAAACGTATTTAAATGAGAATGAACAACCAAATATTCTGTATGTTCTTTAAAAAAGTCTCTTAATTCTTCATAATATTTTTTGGGAAATAGTGGATTGATAGGATCAAATTTATAGATTTTCCCACCAAGGCTTTCGATTTCATCATCAAAAGCGGCTTTTTCTTTTCTATGCACCAAAAAATCAAACTGAACCTTTGTTCTATCTATATTTCTATAATAATTCATTATCATAGATTCAGCCCCTCCCCGATTCATGATAGTAAAAACCTGTAATATCCTTTTAGCCCCCATTAAAATTCACCTCTTGTTTTTATTCTTATATATATATTTAGTAACACTCCAAACGGAATAGCCAATAGGGTAAGAAGCTTTTTTGGAGATTCTCTTAAAAATGACCAATTCTTTGTAAACATAGAACTAGATACATAATGAATTGCGTTCTTAAACCGCTCTTTGAAACTACTCTCTAGTTTCATTCTGCTTTTTCTGGAAAACGCGAAACCGTTAGGATGCCTCCTGTATTGCTTTAGCATATTCATACTGGAACCATCTGCAAGATATTCTACGATACAAAAGACTTCATTAACAGCAAATAACTTATAGTCTTGATCGATTAATTGGTATAAATATCCCAGCGGAACAAACCGTTCTCCTTCAAAAATAGGATATGGGGGATATTGCTTAACTATTTCAGTTCTTAGCACTAATTTCTTGTCTCCACCTGCTCCGTGTTTGTTATATATATCAGTTAATGTTGTTTCCTTCAGGCCATCTGGCATTTTTGAACCAATAATCTTACCGGTTTGGTCTGCATCTAACCCAACCAATCCCGCTAACTCTTGATTATCCTTTACAGCTTCCCAATTAGAGAGAATTTTTTCAACTGCATCATCTGGCATAAAATCATCACTATCAATACAAACATTTAGTTCTGTGTCAATAATTCTATACGCTGCATTATGTCCACCATGCATCCCCAGGTTTTCCTGAAAATGGTATTTGATTGCTATTTTGTTTTCCTTAATCCAGGAGTTCACTAATTCTTCTGTATTGTCTGTAGAACCATCATCAATAATAAGCCATATAAAATCCTGGTTGGTCTGTCTAATCAAACTCTGATAGCATTGATCCAGGCAATAAGCCCTGTTATAAGTTGGTGTAAATACGGTAATAGTTTTCATAAGTATGAATATAAATGTTATCCCCAAAAAAAGTAATACATAAAATAGGTGAACGAAAAATATACTGACATCACCATGCCGATGACAAAATGTTGTTTTTTGAAAAATTGTTGTTTCAGAAAAGGGTAAATAATAATTATTGCCATCATAAACCAGGATAAATAAGCAAACCTGTTTGAATAATTCGCGTTGATCACCAAAATCCAAAAACCATTACAAACAAAATAGGTGTTTAAAAGCTGGTTGTATATTTTGTCTTCAAATTTACGCCTGAACACAAAATACCACCCTGCAAATACTGCAAAGGCGCTATGAAATAAAAAGTCCCACCTAAACCCTGTATTAGAAAATGTTCCTTCTACTGCTTGACTTGTTAAATATCCCGCTAACCTTTCATCGTCTCCAAAACCTAAACCTGCAAACATAGAAATCCAAAAACTCCCCATGGCAAGGGATAAGGGTATACACAATAACCAAACTCTAAAATATACTTTCGGGTTATTATAAAACATTGTCATTATAAACGCCAGAATTGGCAAAAATGCTGTTTTATGAAAGAATGTTGCAAGTAAGAAAAACATTGCCATAAGCGCTTTCTTTCTATGATAACTAACTCCCCAAAGAAAAAAGGAACAGGCTGCGCCATTTCTCATACCGTTTACGCCATAAGTCCAAAAGGAAAAAGAAACAATAAACATTATAAATGCATAATACCAATACTCCTTGAAAAACTCCTTAGAGATCCTATACATCGGAAAAATATAAATAAATGCACAAATAGTAAAAAAAGTATGTACAGAAGAAAAGCTAGCCATTGTCCTCATAAAAACATGCCAACCGTAGTCGTTTACTGTAGTAATTGGAGCACCATGACTATAAGACGTAAATGTTCTGAAGTAGTTCATGGTATCCCCAAATCGAGCACTAATTGGTCTTTGCCCTATATACAGTATTAAGGAAAATAATAATAAATAACCTGTAAAATTAATATAGACCAAATTTTTATGGTCATGAATATTTAAAATACGCGTATGCAGCAATGTAAAAAGTACTAAAAAGAAGCACAGATTAAGATATATTGGATAATACCATTCTATGGGAACTATCTCCATCATATAATTATACCATTATTGATTAGTTTAATATCACTTTGTGTACTACGCATATAATTACTTTTTTACCACTAAACTTTTATGAATCGAATCACAAAGGTTCTTGGTAAATACTTTTCCTGAATATTTATCTATATGATGCCCATCATATGTTTTATACGCCATACCTTTCTTATTAAAATCAAAATAAGGAATACGGTTACTTTCTGCTATAGAGTTTATAATTTGATTAAATTCCGGGTAATATTCTTCTTCATACTCAAAAAACTCTTCGCTTATGGGCATTCTAACTAGAGAAACATGACCTTGTTTCTTAAGTTTTTGAACCAGTATATTTAAACTTTTTACACGAACATCTGATATTTTAAAATCATCACGATCTCGTAAGAAAACATTAAGTTGATTTTTTTTCCAATCCTCTAGTATTTTCTCATCATCAGTTAAGTTATTTTCTTCTAACCATCCATCTTTATGTAGCATCGCACCGCTACCAAACATTCCCTTAAAATGAAAAAACGAGAGATTCTTTACGAAATATTCATAATTAGGATTGATAGCCACAAAATTGATATTATGAGGTGGTTGTCCGGCTTCTCTAAATTCTCCTCTTATATTATCATACCCTTTTCGCGATGTAATCATTTCTGGTGTTATCGAAATAATAAAAATCCCATTATCTGATGTCTCGTCAAGTTTTTTAAAGATACTATTGTTATATAAAGGTCCAATTATGGCTTGGGCAATTGTAAAACTATAATTTAAAACAGGAAGATCATACCCTTGTTTTTCAAAGTAGTCATTTATAACTCTTGGTTGAATTCCTTGTAAACTTCTAGAATCACCAATGATCATTGATTTAGCCTTGGGTGATGTGAATTTTTCATAGAAAAAATCCACCTTCCCTCCGTAGTTGACCAATACAAAAGTGAGTATTGCCAAACATACCATGATAAAAACGCCCAATTTTAATACAAGTAATCTCATGGTTTTTTAAAATTGAAAATATATAAACGTTTCAGAACTTCTTCCGAAAAACAATATCAATACAAAAATGAAAATATAAGAAGCCCATCTTAGATAGATGTTATAATTACTTATGTCAAAGTCATGCTTCTTCTCCCTATTAATCCACTCAACTGCAATAAAAATACCTATTAACATAATTGTAATTATTGTTGTATTTCCATATATCGCTGAAGGTGCATCGATTATACTAGTAGAAAAAATTCTGTTCATATAATCAATTCCTGTCTCAACACTATCTACTCTAAAAAAAACATCGGTCAACATTATCAATACGAATAACATCAACATCTTAAATATCTCCTTTATTGAAGGGAACCATTTTCCCTTTGCAACAATTTGTTCTGTATTCATTCTACCAGAGTATACCAAAGGAACAAAATAAATCCCATGTAAAAGTCCATAAACGACAAATGTCCAGTTAGCACCGTGCCAGAATCCAACCAAAATAAAGGTGACAATTATAGATATTATTAATCCTTTTTTCTGATGTCTTCTTAGGATGAAAGAAAGTGGAGTAAATACATAATCCATCATCCAGGTAGTTAATGAAATATGCCACTTCCTCCAAAAATCACTAATATTCGTTGAAAAAAATGGAGTTGAAAAATTACGCATTAGCTGTATTCCAAAAAGCTTAGAGACTCCTATCGCCATGTTTGAATATCCCGAAAAATCGGCATACAACTGTATCGCATAAAAGAACGTTCCTATTAATAATACACTTCCCGGGTTATTTTCATAGTTATCAAAAATCAGATTTGCGAATTCTGCACAATTTTCTGCAATTACTACCTTGGCAAACAATCCCCATAATATTTGTCGAAACCCATCTACGCAAACATCATAAGAAAGCTTTCTTTTGTCCTGAATTTGAGGAATAAAACTTGCCGCTCTCTCAATCGGGCCAGAAAGTATTTTCGGGAAAAAAGTTACAAAAACAGAAAACTCTAAAAGATTAGAATTGGGTTCAATTTCTTCATTAAAAACATCAATAAGGTACCCCAAGGTCTGAAAGGTAAAAAAACTAATTCCCAGAGGAAGAAGTATACTTAATGTACTATAATTTGATGATACCCCAAAAACGTTCAGAATTTCATAGAATCCCTCATAAAAGAAATTAAAATACTTGAAATACAATAGTAGTCCAACATTAAATATCACTCCCATATAGAGAAAGATGCTTCTTTTACGGTCATCTGGTGATTTATGTATTTTTAATCCGAGGTAAAAATTAATGATTGTACTTGCAACAAGTAAAGCTAAAAACTTCCAATCCGCCCAGGCGTAAAAAAACAAGCTAACTATTAATAAAAATAGATTCTGATAAACACTTGATTTACTAAAAACCAACCAGTACAGTAAAAATACAGGAATAATAAAAACAATAAAATCTACCGAGTTAAAAACCACTTTCTTGAATTATATTTTAGATTGGATTACTGAAACTAGTGATCCCATATTTTTAAGTTTATTTAAATCTCTAAGTTTAAAACGAATACTAAACTCTTCTTCTATTTTGGTAATAATCATCATATGTGATAATGAATCCCAGCCATCTACATCTCTGGCAGTTAACTCGTCATGCATTTCAAAATTTTTATGTTCTAATATAGATATTAGCACATCACTTATTCTATTTTTTATAACCTCTGCTTCCATATATCCAATCAATTACAATCTTAACTAAATAGTTTTTTTAATTCTTTTCGATCCGTTTTCCCATTTGTGTTTAGCGGAAAGCTATCTACAAATTTTATCTGAGTAGGAATCATGTATTGTGGTAGTTTTAATTTCAAATCATCTACCAATTGCTTTGTTTCAAATACAGCCGATTCTAATACTAAGCCGATTTCAGTATTTTGTATTTTATTATTAAAAGCTATGGCTACTACGTTTATTTTATCCAAAACGGCTTTAGCATGAAACTCTATTTCTGACAACTCTACTCTAAATCCTTGAATCTTTGCCTGAAAATCTACTCTACCCAAATATAATATGTCTCCATCATCATCAACATTACACAAATCCCCGGTCCTATAAAATCTTACTTTTTCTCCATTATACTCTTTGTAAAAAAAGACTTCTTTATTTTTTTCTTCATTTTTCCAATATCCTGGGGTAAGCTGCGCACCACTTAAACATAACTCTCCACTTTCACCAATATTCACTTCATTATTCTCCTCATCTACAATAATTGTAGTGGTATTCTTCATATCCTTTCCAATAGTTAAAACTCCACTATGAGTTTTATTCTCTCCTCCTCTTTTGTAAGTATAATCTGTACAAAATATAGTGCATTCTGTTGGACCATATACATTAGCAATTGTTGCATTAGGAACACACTTGCTCCATTCTTCTGTAACATCTAGTGGTAATGCTTCACCGCAAAAAAGGCTAAATTTCATTGCAGGGCAATCTATTTCATCAAAGTATGATCTCAGATAATGAAGGATTGACGGTACCATCAAGGCAAATGTGAGTTCATAGTCCTCCATCAATTCAAATATGTAGCTATACTTGATTTCATCTTTGGGGATGGTATAAATACACGCTCCTTTAAGTATAGGGGCCAAATACGACACTACCGATAAATCAAACGTTAATTCAAACATTTGTAAACAACGATCTGTATTTGTGATGGTATAGTTTAATTTCCAGAAAGCATCTATAAAACCCGATAAGTTGCCAAAAGTAATCGGCACTCCTTTTGGCGTTCCGGTAGTTCCCGATGTAAAGAAAATATACCCCAGGTCATCGTTTGATACTTTTACAGGTGCCAAATCTATTTCTGAAGAAGTACTGTCTTTTGTTTGCGCAGTGTTATACTCTACAAATACTTTATCTATAGAAGAATCAAGAATTGTAGAAATTTCGGCTTGTTTAATAACCATATTATTTCTCTCTACCGGAAATTCAGGATTCAAAGGCACATAAGCTTTTCCTTCTAACCATAATGCAATTATTGAAGCATAGGTTTGGATATCATCATTAGTAATTAATCCGACATTGGACTCAGTTTCTTTTATCGAAGTTTGGATAACTTTCCTGATACCAGAAATCACTTTTGCAAAATCTTTATACGTATAATATGTATTACTAATGCAGAAAGCATTTTGATCATAATTATCCTCAATAGATTTTTGTATGTCAAAAATTAAATTCATTTTTCTCAACCAATGGTATTTAGTACTCTCCCAATAAATTATACTCTCTTTCCGTCTTTTTTTATAATTCTTCCTGGATTCCCAACAACAACACAATTTTCAGGAACATCTTTAACCACCACTGCACCTGCGCCTATCACACTGTTGTTTCCGATTGTAATATCTCCAATAATAATTGCTCCGGTATTAACAGAAACATTATCACCAATTGTTGGTCTCTTCCCTTCTACTTCTCCCACAGTAACCAGGTGATTGACATAAAAATTCTCTCCAATGGCATCTGCATTCAATATCGTACTATAAGGGTGTCCCGTAAGGATTCCTCCTCCCAATTTTGTACTAATATCAATTCTAAAGTATTTTTCTTTTCTACAATACAAATTAAGAACATGAGCGATCAATCCTCTATTTCTAAAGTAGAAAATCGTTCTAAAATCTGGTGAATATGCCAGGAAATCTAATAGTAATGAGATCTTCCCTTTATGCATTCCCTTTGCTTCTGCCCATCTTTCTATATCCTTATCAATATCCTCCTTATTTTTACTATTCATATATAGTAAAATATGCGGAATCAGGAACAACTTATATAGGGTCATTATTATTTTCATCTTAGGACACCGGCGTTTTGTAATGATTGATTATTGTACTTAAGTATAGAGTCACAAAGTAAGTTAGTAAACACTGCACTACCATTCTTATCCAAATGATGACCATCATATGTTTTGAAATCAATAGTATCTGTTACTGGATTAAAATTAAAATAACGAATATCATTATCATCGGCGATAACCTGAAGATCTTTATCAAAACTTGGGTAGTATCCATTTTCCTTTTCAAGGAAATCCAAATCAATCGGCATGCGCACAAGGTAAACTTCTCCGTGAGCCTTTAATTTTTTCACTAACACATCTAAGCTTTCTAATCGAACTTCTGAGATTTTATAATCATCAATCATTCTATCAAAAATCTCGGATTGTGTATTTTTCCATCTATTAAAAACTTCAGGACTTTTAGGTAAATTATCTAATTCTAACCAACCATCTTTATGCATGGTTGAGCTTTTTCTAAATAAGGCCTGAAAATGAAAATAATTTAAGTTCTTAAGAAGGTATTCATAATTTGGATTCATATTAACAAACCTAATATTATGAGGAGGTTCTCCTGCTTCTCGATACTCGCCTTTATGGTTGTCATTTTCCTTTTCTGAAGCCAGCATCCAGGGTGTCATAGAAATTATAAATACACCATTGGTAACATTTTTATCTAGTTTTTTTAGAATACTCTCATTATACAGCTCACCAATTGGCGCTTGTGCTATCGTAAAACTGTAATTAAACATGGGTAACTCAAAATCAGACCCTGCAAATTTTTTATTGATTATACTTGGCATCACTCCTTGCATACCTCTAGAGTCACCAATAATCATTGATTTGGCCTGAGGTGTTGTAAACTTATTATAGAAATAATCTATATTCTCTCCATACTTTAACATTGTAAAAGTTACAATAACGAAGCAAAGTGCTATAAATAAACTTACTTTTATTAAATACTTTTTCATATCTATTAAAATTGAAAGTAGATAAAAGAATCTGATGCTTTTCCGAAAAGCAAAATGCATATAAATATCGTCATATACATCCCCCATCTCACATAAACAGGCCTATTAGCTATTGCCAATCCATGTTGTTCTTTTCTATTAATCCACTCCACTACTAATAAAACTATAATTACTGCGATAGCAACCTTATCCAGATTTCCCCATGTATTTCCTTGGAAGCTAAAAATTCTTCTGATATACAAAAATGCATCTTCTATAGTATTTGCCCTAAAAAACACTCTTATAAAACAAGTTACAATAAAAGTTTCTAGTATGGCATAAAACTCTCTAAACGAAGGTAAAAAACCATTAAATGCTACTACTTCCAGGTTTCTTCTGTTTCTTTTGAATAACATTAAGGGAACATAATACAAGGCATTCAGAAAGCCCCAAAAAATGAATGTCCAATTGGCTCCATGCCAAAACCCACTGATTAAATAGATAATGAAAACGTTTCTCAGCTTTTTATTAATACCAACCCTACTTCCTCCTAGAGGGAAATACACATAATCCTTGAACCAATTGGTTAGAGACATATGCCATCTTCTGTAAAACTCTGCAATATCTCTAGCAAAATATGGAAACGCAAAATTCTGTTTTAGATCAAAACCAAATAACCTGGCACTACCAATCGCAATGTCTGAATATCCGGAAAAATCTCCGTACAACTGAAATGCAAAAAACACCATTGCAACAAATAATTCTCCCGAAGAACTTGCTGCGGGATCATTAAAGGCTCTATCCACAAAAATTGCACAGCTATCCGCTACAACAACTTTTTTGAAAAACCCCCATAACATTTGTCGCATACCATCGGCAGCTTTATCATAACTAAAAACTCTTTTCTTTTGAAATTGCGGTAGTAAGTTTGTAGCTCTCTCTATAGGGCCTGCAACCAACTGCGGAAAAAAGCTTACATATGCAAAAAACTGAACAATAGAGTTAGAAGGTTCAATTTTATCTCTATACACATCTATAGTATAACTAAGAGTTTGAAAGGTATAGAAACTAATCCCAACAGGCAGAATAATGTGTAAAGTGATGTAATCCGCTTGAAAACCAAAAACACTAAAAAGATCTACTAAAGAATCTGCAAAAAAATTGAAATACTTAAAAAAGCCTAATAATCCCAAATTCATGGCCAAACTACCGCCTAAAAGAGCCTTTCTTGTATTCTTATTGGATGAAGCCTTTATTTTTTTCGCTATGGTGAAATCAATTAAAGAACTAGCAGCAATCAAGAATAAAAAACGCCAATCCCAGCAACCATAGAAGAAGTAGCTTATAAATAACAAATAGGTATTCTGTACTTTTAAAGGCTTTTTGGATAAAAGCCAATAAATGAAGAAAGAAATAGGTAAAAAGAAAAGAAATATTACCGAATTAAAAATCATTGTACTCTCTTTGTTTTTTTGATTAATTAATTACGTTTAGTTCTATTCGCAGATATTGCATTATCAAACATATCTTTCCACTTAATCATTACTTTCTGAACACTATAATTACCGGCATTCTTCCTTGCATTTTTCCCCATTATTTCCATTTTTTCTTTGTTCTCCATTAATTGTATTAGCTGATCTGCAAAAGCCTCATTATCGTAAAGAGGTACTAGAACTCCGGTTTTTTCACTAATAATGCTTTTTGGTCCATGTGGGCAATCAAAAGAAATGATTGGCAAACCACAAGCCTGAGCTTCTAATAACACAAGTGGAAAGCACTCATTATGTGAGGACATCGCATATATTGAAGATTCTAGCATCTTGCCCTTGATATCATTTGTTGATCCCATTAAAATCAAACTATCCTGTAAGCCTTTCTCATTGATTTTATCTTGCAACATTTTTTCATAATTAGGTTCGCCATTTCCATAAATATGAAGTTTCCAATCTATATTTTTTTGTACTGCCAGCTCCCAAATATCGATTAATAGATCGTATCCTTTTACATGGGCTATCCTTCCTGCAGATATTACAATTTTATTAGATAATTCTGAAACCGATTCTGGATAAAAGGTTAGTGGATTAGGAATAACAACAGTGTTATTACTTTTATAATAATCCGTCTCATTTGGGTTTAGAATAACTAATCTATCATATTTCTTTTCGACATAATCCGTGAACTTAAAAAAATACTTCTTAAGAATATTTCGTGGGTTCAAGCGAGAAGCAATCTCAATAGATTTTGAAAAATGGAACTCTTTTACCTTTGGAATACTTTTGACTATAAAAGGCATAAAATATGTATCCGTACTATGGCTACATACTACCACTACATCAGGTTGTATTTTTTTTATTCTAGATTTTATTCTTCTAATATGTTTAGGCAGCTTACCTAAATTAACTGGATGGAAATATGATTTTGCTCTGTTATAGTTAATCGCTATATCTTCAAATAAAATTTTTGAACTAAAGTCATAACAGGGTTCTTTACCTTTTTGTTCTGTCGTAATAATATGTATGTCATTATCGTCCTGCTCTGCAAAATAATTGGCTTTAATAGAAAGAACTCTTTCTATACCGCCATGCAGGTAAACTTGATCGATAATAAAAACTATTTTCATTTTCAGCTATTTATTGGCCGTTAAACTTCTAAATAAATCATCCCAAACAGAAACTATTTTCTCTGGTAAATAGCGTTGTACATCTATTCGTGCCTTTTTACCCATAGACATTCTAGTTTCTTCATTTTCTATTAAAAAATCAATGGCGTTCCCTAGTCCATCGATATCATTATTTTTGATTAGCAAACCATTGTCCTTATCAGAAATAATATCTGATGGTCCATAATGACAATCAAAAGAAACACATGGCACCCCATAAGCCATAGCCTCTGTTAATACCATCCCAAAACCTTCATACCTTGATGACATTGCATAAATAGATGCTTCTTTATATTTTTCTGCTATATTCTTTACCGGGGGATAAAAATTAACGGATTCGCTTATGCCTAATTTATTTGCTAAATCCTGTAAGCCCTCTTTTTCGTTAATCGTACCATAAATATCCAATTCCCAATCAGGAGATTTTTCTACAACTGGCTTCCAACTTTGCAATAACCGATCGTATCCTTTCTGAAAACTATGCTTACCAACAGCTATTACTTTTTTATTCAACAAAGTGCTAATATCATCTTCATCCGGATAAAATGATAATGGGTTCGGAATTACTTGTAGATTTTTTAATTTCCATTCATTTAGATTTCCTTGTGTCAAAACAATAAACCTATCATAAAATCTTCCTCCAAAATTCATTAACCTGAATTTTATTGAAGTGACTATTTTACGTAATAATGATTGTTTCCCTCTTCCTATTTCTACATTTCTTGAAACGTGCCTTTCATAGATCATAGGACAAGGTTTACCTAAAACAAGCGGTACCAAAAGCCCCTTAAGTCCATCATCGCAAACTGCAATTACGTTAGGATTGAGTTGTCTGATTATACTTCTTAATCTAGAAATATATCTGTAGATATATAGTAATGGATTACCATTGACGGTAATATTGTGATAAGTCAATTTTGGACTAAAGTCATAGAAAAGCGTACTCTCTTTTTGATTTAGTGTTATAACATGTATATCATAATCATAATGATCAGCCAGCATACTTGCTTTTATAGAAAGTACTCTCTCTAATCCCCCAGGCCCATCAATTCTATTAACAATGTATACAAGTTTCATTACAGTAAGTGTATTTACTAGTTTAATTTACTGGTCACTTTTTCCTTTAATGAATTTGCCAAATCATGATGTTTTTCAAGATTCTTTACCGTAGTGCTCTTGGTTATCTTTCCGTCTAACGGGAAATTCGCTGTGTATGCTCCTGTTTCGCTATTGATATCTATTCTATTGAACAATTCTAGAATACCTTCGAAGCGACAAGAATCTACAAAACTATCAAAGCCATTTACAAAAATTACAGGAGTTCCCATTGCCAAACATGGTAGTGCACAGTGAATCCTAGAAGTGATTACCAGCTTTGCTCTTGCATACTTATGTAAAAGCGCTTCTGCCATTTCGAACTTTTCCTCATCGGTATATGTATTCGACGGCGGTTCTTGATTAATAAATTCTGCAGAGTTTAAGAGATCCTCACCGATAAATTTTTTAAGATGTTTCTGCTTTTTACCTAATTGAAAAGCCGAACCGTTAAGTACATTTTTTATAGTAGCCTTGGTGTTATAAAAAATCTTTTCTGGTCTTGGATAACTATACAAAGGGTCTACAATATACACATCATCTCCTCTTTCAGAATCATCAACTTTATATGAATCTAAGGTTAAGGTAAGACAGCCAGTAAAATGCGCATCAATACCTTTTGCCTTTAATGTATCTGCCGTAAATTGATCTCTACATCCTATGGGTTCATGCTTTTTGAGATAGGCAATTCCCTTTTCACTCAACATAGCAGGTGCTGCAGTATTGTTCATATGAAAAGACACAAATACTGGATCTATATCTTCAGATGGTACCCAGTTATGAATATTATGAGTAAACCAGCCATTCATTATTAGTTTTATAGGATCTCCTTTATAATCTCCGAGTCTTTCTCTGTTTAATAAGGTATCAACCTTTGGTAAAAACTGCTTTGCAGCTAAACTTTGAATATTGTCTCCAACATTAAAGAAACGTCTGTTCTCGTCGTATGTTAATAATCCGTATTTCATCTGTGTAACTTTGTTATTATTTTAATTATTAGGTAGAATTAGTCAATACTTATGACTCATCATACCTCTAATTATATCTTATTTTTTTATAAAGGCTGTAAATTCCCGAAAAACGATTTCTTAGTACAAACTTTATTTTTTCAATTGTTCTTTTGGGTGTATTAATTTTCTTTTCCAAAAGTTCATGTATCTCTCCGGATCTTATTCTCTCTAATTGAATATTCTCTTCTTCTTCATTACTAAAAACAAAAACATCTTTACTTATTTTAGCTTTCTCCATTAACTCCCACCAAAAGTATTGAAGCCCTTTGCTTGCTCCTCCAATATTCAAGGTTTCAAACATATTTTTATACACATTTGTATCTACTTCAAAACCATAATTATTAGGGTCCTTTCCATTTAAAATTATACCTAAAATAGTCCTGTAGCACTTTTCACATTTGCTACAATTAAACTCATCTCTATTTTCTGAGTAACAAACTCTAAGTTTGAAATTCGTATCATTGTCACTAGCAAATCTTGTTATTAAATCTACTTTATCCTGCCTTTGGAGTTCATATCCGTCATGAAAAACTTTTACTGAAGCCCAACTTATTTTCTCATCAATCTCTGGAGTAGATCCCCAAGCAATATTGATTTGTTCTGTATATGATGATGCGATATACATTAAAGTATATGAGTATAAATATGATAAAGGAGCTAATGATCCAACCAATGAAAGGCCATGCTGTACTTTTCCCCACCAACCAATATCTTTTAGTAATAATTCTACTTGATAGGTGTAAAACTTTCTAACATTGGTCTCTATGTATTTCTTATCGTTGCGCTCTAATAACCTTTCAGATTCAACAAAATTGGTAAAATCCTTCCACTGTGATTGATCTTCAATTTCGATATCCGCTCCGTGAATAGTTACCAGATCCGGAGTTTTATCATATACTCTAATATATGTAGCATAAGCATCTACCCCCCCGCTAAACAACATTGCAGATTTATCGCCTTCAATAGTATTTTTAATCAGTTTTTTTGCGATTAATTTACCTTCTAGTTGATATGTAGGGAATTGTTTTTGAAACTCTATTTTCACAAGTTCCATGCTTTTATAAAAGTCCTCATCTAGTTCCCTAACTTCTATATTAAAACCAGCAAACCAGGCTATAGGTAACATATTTGATAAAAATGGGATAGCCGCTATGCTATCTGGAACAGCACTTACGTCTTCACCATATTTACAATAAAAAGGATGATTTTTATCAAAATATTTTTGAATATGAGCCTCAACAGAATAATCGTAGTCGATTCTCTTTCCGTCGTCTGTATATGTTATTTGATGAAGTGTTATCATTTCCTTTTTAGATTATTTCCGTTTCAGAACAGAAGCAATTGGTTTTTTAAACAATTCTTTCTCATAATTCAGCATTCCCAAAGAATACATAAGTATTACAAAAACAATAGTATATATACTTCCTTTAATAATAAAATTTATCCAGCCATCACCTGGAATATAGTTAATACCATATCCTATAGCCAGAATTATCAGAAGGGCCAAAACAATCTTATTTCCTAGTTCTTTAAAAAACCTTAGAATATTGAGTTTAATTACTCGATGATAATAAAAATTCATCACATTTTGTACAATCAACCAGCCGATAACAGAACCAGAAATCATTCCGATAGCACCATAATCCATAGCAAATATGGCCCCTATTGCGGTACCAATTATCATGAAGGACAAATACAAAATGGCTTTAAAGGAAAGTTTGTTTTTCGCTTCCAAAATAGAATTTCCAAAATTCTGAACTAGTGGTAATGTATATGCAACCATAATCATCAAAGCAATTGCCCAGGACTGAAAACTTCCATCTTCTCCTAACTCGTACCCAACCCAAAGATGAACAAATTGGTATCCATATAGCGTAAAAGCAATAAGAATATACATCAACACGATAAAAGATAGACGACCTATCTTAATCATCATGTCCGTTAGCTGCTCTCCTGATGCATTGCCCACAGACATTTGTGTCGCTCGAGGTAAAAAAACGCTTGATATTGCTGTTGAAAAAGCCCCATAATATGTACCAAGTGTAATACCAATACCATATACTGCAAGAACGGCCGGTACACTTATTCGCCCTAAAACCCAATGACCGGCTTTCCATTGAAAAACACCTACCAGTGCAAAAACAAAAATCCAAACAGAATACTTAAGAATCTCTTTTACGAAACTCTTTTGAAAAGAATGTAACTTAAAACTAACTTTAAGTTTCTTAAGCACAAAATATCCTGTCACCAGGATTACCAGAACATTAAATATAGTGTCAATAATAACCAATTCAATAGCTTTCCCTCCAAGTAATAGAATACCTACTACAGTAAGTGAACGCAATATATAGCGAACTATACCCAAAGATTTAGGAAATACAAATTGTTCGTACCCAAGACATACCCCTGTAAAAGCCCCACCAGGGAGTGAAATTGCAAGGTTGAAAATCAAAATAACAAACATGGTTTTTGCTATTCTAATTTCTTCAGGATTCATTTTTATGAAATACGAATCAAAATAGTAATAAAACGCTCCTCCGACTATAAGTACCAATAGTGAAATCAATAAATAAATCAACATTGAAGTGGCCAAAAAATTCTCTTCACCCTTTCTATCTTTTTCTGCTCTATATTTCGCAACAAAACGAATAATTGTGTTATTAAGCCCAAAGTCTAACAATGATATTGTACCTGTTAATGCGCCAATAGTTAAGTATATACCGTATTGATCTTGACCAAGACTTTTTAATATAAAAGGAGTCATTGCCAATCCTACAGTATTGGTTAAGAAAATTGAAACGTAATTTAAAAAAGCTCCTTTTTTTAGTTGGCTCAAGGTGAATGGTTTTATTTGGTTATTTTGCTGGTGTATTATAGGGTATTATAATCGTCCGTGCACCTCTTCTTTTAATATACCTTTTACATCATATAAAACACCATTTGTCTCTAATAATGATTTCAAGTTCACATCCAGATATTCTTTATGGGCAACCGTTAATACCACTGCATCAAATTTTTGATTTGGTAAATCAACTGTAGTTTCTAGATTATACTCATGCCTTACCTCTTCTGGGTTTGCCCAAGGATCATATATTGTAACTTCAGTTCCAAAATCTTTTAAATGATTAATAACATCTACTGCCTTTGTATTACGAACATCTGGACAATTTTCCTTGAAAGTAATCCCAAGTACTAGCACATTTGCACCTTTAATACGAATATCTTGATGAACCATTAACTTAACTACTTCTGATGCCACATATTGACCCATGCTATCATTCAGCCTTCGTCCTGCTAGAATTATCTCTGGATGATATCCAAACTCTTGCGCACGTTGAGCAAGATAATATGGATCTACTCCAATACAATGACCACCTACAAGACCCGGTTTAAAAGGAAGAAAATTCCATTTGGTACCTGCCGCTTCTAGTACATCATTAGTATCAATATTCATTAAATTAAAAATCTTTGCCAGCTCATTCACAAAAGCGATATTGATATCTCTTTGCGAATTTTCAATTACTTTTGCAGCTTCGGCTACTTTTATTGTAGGTGCCAGATGCGTTCCGGCTGTAATAACAGAGGCATACAAGTCATCAACTTTTTTTCCTATTTCTGGAGTCGATCCAGCGGTAACTTTAAGAATTTTTTCTACTGTATGTTTTTTATCTCCTGGATTAATTCGTTCTGGTGAATAACCCGCATAAAAATCTTTATTAAAAGTTAAACCACTCACATTTTCTAATACTGGAATACATTCTTCTTCAGTAACACCGGGATACACTGTAGATTCATAAATAACAATATCTCCTTTTTTCAGAACCTTGCCAACAGTTTCACTCGACTTATACAATGGTGTAAGATCTGGCCTGTTATTTTTATCAACAGGGGTAGGAACGGTTACCACATAATAGTTACACCCCTCAATATCTTCTAGATCAGAAGAACAAAATAGACCTATATTTGCATTTGATGAATCTTTTAATACTGACTGCAATATATCATCTTCTACTTCTAACGTAGAATCAACACCAGAACGCAGTTCTTTGATTCTTTTTTGATTTATATCAAATCCAACTACAGAATATTTGGTTGCAAACAACCTAGCTAGAGGTAATCCTACATATCCCAATCCAATGATGGCAATCTTAATATCTTGCATAGTGGTTATTTATTTTATTTATCAAAAATTCGATATTATTTTAAGTTCTCCCAATACCATTTTACAGCTTCTTTTAATCCGGATTTCATATCAAATTCCGGATCATAACCAAGACATGTTTTTGCCTTGTCTACAGATGCCAAAGAATGTGGTACATCTCCTTTTCTTTCTGGTCCAAATTTCACTTCAACATTTGCTATTTCAGCATCATATTCAGAAAGGTATTCTTTTAACAAAGTAGTCAACTCATTTAATGTTGTTCTTTCTCCAAAAGCTGTATTATAAACATTATTTAACGCTTCTTGATTATCAGAAACCATTGCCCGCAGATTCATTTGGATTACATTATCGATATATGTAAAATCCCTTGAAAAGGAGCCATCACCATTAATAATTGGCGATTCATGCTTCATGAATTGCATTACAAATTTTGGTATTACGGCAGCATATGCACCATTTGGATCTTGCTTACGTCCAAATACATTAAAATATCGTAATCCTATAGTATCTAAATCGTATGTTTTTTTAAAATTATCTGCGTATAATTCATTCACATATTTTGTGATCGCATAAGGAGATAATGGTTTCCCTATTTTTTCTTCTACTTTTGGCAACGCTTTTGAATCCCCATACGTTGAAGAACTCGCGGCGTAAACAAACCGTTTTACACCGGCATCTCGTGAAGCAACCAACATATTTAGAAATCCTCCAACATTAACATCATTAGTTGTTATTGGATCATTTATAGACCGCGGCACAGAACCCAAAGCCGCCTGATGTAATACAAAATCTACTCCTTCGCAAGCCTTATGGCAATCATCAAGATTCCTTATATCTCCTTCTACAAAAGTGAAGTTTGGATTTTCAAGCAATGATGAAAGATTTTTTTTATGCCCCGTAGCAAAATTATCTAGTGCTATTACTTTACTACCTAGTTTTAATAGTACTTCACATAGATTAGACCCGATAAATCCGGCAGCACCGGTCACAAGTATTTTAGAAGAACGAAGCCGTTCTAGTTGGTTAGTGTTCATGAATTGTTTTTTAACTCCCTGTTTTTTAGTCCCCAAGACTATGATCTACATAGTCGGCGCGAAATTAAGATTTACTTACAGAACATACAACATATAGTAACGGGGATTTTACCCCTATTTAGAATTCGTTACACCTAATACATTAAAAAAAGCTAAATGCACTCATAAAAACAAACACAAATACTTTAAAAACAAATAGTTAACAAAAAACATATTTTTTATTAACTATAACGTTTTCTTAATTTATAACTAGAATTAGTAATCTACTAGAGCTAATAATTCTTTTTCAAATCTATCTCTCGCCAAATACTGATTTTCCAGATTGGGGTCAAAAGGAATTGGAGTTTCTAAACTAGCCACCCGTTTTACTGGCGCATCAAGAAATTGAAAACAATTTTCCATAATAAATGCCGAAATATCAGATGCTACTCCACCAAACATACTATCCTCTTGCAAAATGATAGCCTTTCCGGTCTTCTTCACAGATGTATATATGGCATCGACATCTAATGGTTGAAGCGTTCTTAAATCAATAAGATCAGCATAGAGCAGTGGATTTTTTTCAAGCACCCCTATTGCCCAATGCACTCCAGCACCATAACTAATTACAGTTACATCATTTCCTTCTTTTAACAAACCAGCTTTCCCAAATGGTAAATTATAATACCCTTCAGGAACTTCTTGTCTTATACTTCTATATAAAGCTTTATGTTCAAAAAACAATACAGGATTTGGATCTTCTATTGCTGTTATCAATAGTCCCTTTGCATCAAAAGGAAATGCAGGATACACCACTTTGAGCCCTGGTACTTTTGTGAACCACGCTTCATTTGTTTGACTATGAAATGGCCCGGCTGCAACTCCCGCTCCGCAAGGCATGCGAACCACAACATCAGAAGATTGTCCCCAACGATAATTTGATTTTGCCAATAAGTTAACAATTGGATTAAATCCTGAAGAAACAAAATCTGCAAATTGCATCTCTACAATTACTTTGAAATTATTTACAGAAAGTCCATAACCAGTAGATACGATTCCGGATTCGCAAATTGGAGTATTACGAACACGATCTTTTCCATATACTTCTACAAAACCTTCTGTTATTTTAAATACTCCTCCATACTCAGCAACATCTTGACCCATAATCACAAGGTTTTCGTAACGTTTCATGGATTCATTTAACCCATCAGAAATCGCATCAACCAATCGCATTTCATTTGTATCAGAAACTGGTTTTATCTCGTTGTATTCATATTTTGCATAGATATCATTTAGTTCTTTTTCTAAATTTACTGGTATAACCTCTTCTTCATTTGCACGTTCCCAATGCGACTCAATTTCGGTTTTGAGAATAGATCGTTTCTGCAGATCATCTTCAACAGATATGATATCTTGATCAATTAAATATTTTCTAAAGTTTTCTACAGGATCTTTGGTTGCCCAATACTCCATGAGATCTTGAGGAACATATTTAGTACCACTAGCCTCTTCATGCCCTCGCATTCTAAAAGTTTTGAATTCAAGCAAAACAGGCCTGGGGTTTTTCCTCATACTTTTCGTAAGCTCATTAACCTTATCAAAAACCTCTAAAACATTATTACCCTCTATGATGTAAGATTCGATACCATATCCCAAACCTCTATCTGCTAGATTTTCGCAATTATATTGCTCACTAGTTGGTGTAGACAAACCATATCCATTATTTTCTACACAAAACAGTACAGGCAAGCTCCATACAGAGGCAATATTTAGTGCTTCATGAAAATCTCCCTCACTTGTTCCTCCTTCTCCAGTAAAAACTGCTGTAACCTTATTGTTTCTCTTTAATAGATTACCCATTGCTATCCCGCAAGCAACTCCCATCTGCGGGCCCAAATGAGAGATCATACCAATGATTTTGTATTCTTGGGTACCAAAATGAAAAGAACGATCACGACCATTCGTAAATCCATTTGCTTTTCCTTGCCATTGACTAAAAAGTCGAAACAAAGGAATGTTTCGAGTAGTAAACACCCCTAAATTACGATGCATGGGTAGTATATATTCATCGTCCTCTAAAGCGGCAGTAACACCAATAGATATTGCCTCTTGCCCAATACCACTAAACCATTTAGATATTTTCCCCTGTCTTAGTAAGACGAGCATTTTTTCTTCAATCAACCTTGGTTTAAGCATGCTGATATATAAAGAAACAAGCCGATCATTACTATATTCTTTCTTATTAAAGTCTAATAGATATTTTTCCTTTGAAATGTGCTCCATAAAAGAAAATTTGTTACGTAAATGTAATTATTTTTATTTCAGATCCATTACCCTCATAATATAATTATTAAGTAGTTGTTAATTTATCCCAAACAATTCCACGAATTAATTAAATTTACTATTAATTAGTTATTCTATATTTAGAAATAATTAATTTGATCATAATTATAAGATTGTTAATTTTTTTGAAAGACTATGTGGTGTTTTAATCCAAATACACCTATTTTAGTTCTTCAATATATAAGATATAGTACCAATGAATAATATACCAAGTGTAGATTTGGCTGATTTTCTGTCTGATGATCCGTCAAGAAAACAAAAATTTGTTAATGAGATCGGAAATGCATACGAGGAAATTGGTTTTGTAGCATTAAAAAATCATTTTTTGAGTGATAAGCTTGTAGAAAATTTATATAAAGAAGTTAAAGCATTTTTTGCACTTCCTGTCGATACTAAGGAAAAATATGAAATTGAAGGGCTTGGAGGGCAAAGAGGATATACCTCTTTTGGCAAAGAACACGCCAAAGGTAAGAAAGAAGGTGACCTGAAAGAGTTTTGGCATTTTGGACAAGAAGCAGATGAAGATGCAAATCTAATTGAAGAATACCCTCCTAATGTAAATGTCGAAGAACTAAAAGATTTCAACATTACAGGAATGGAAGCTTATAGAATGCTTGAAAAAACCGGGATCTATGTACTTAGGGCCCTGGCATTATATATTGGAATTGATGAGCATTATTTTGATCATTGGGCAAGTAATGGAAATAGTATTTTAAGACCTATTCATTATCCTCCAATAACAGAAGAACCAAAGGGAGCCGTTCGAGCTGGCGCCCATGGTGACATTAACCTAATTACTCTTTTAATGGGAGCTTCTACAGGAGGTTTACAGGTACAACGAAAAGATGGCGAATGGATAGACGCCATACCGCAAGAAGATGAATTAGTTATTAATGTCGGAGACATGTTAGAGCGTCATACCAATAACAAGTTAAGGTCTACAATCCATAAAGTAATAAACCCTCCAAAAGAACAATGGGGCAAACCAAGATATTCTATTCCGTTCTTTATGCACCCCAGAAGTGATATGAAACTGAATTGTCTTGAAGAATGTATTACCCAAGACAACCCTAAACATTATGAAGATATTACAGCAGGCGAGTTCTTACATCAAAGGCTTGTTGAAATTGGGCTAATTAAAAAATAATATAGTACTTAAATGGATTTACAAGATCAACTAAAGAATCTATTCCCTGATCATCAACCTGAAGAACCAATTGAAACTAATGATCCAAAAGAAAAAATATGGTTGCAGGAAGATCCTATCATATGTAAATATGAGAAGCGAAAGGGAAAACCAATAACCATACTCGAGGGGTACACGGGTGCAGATGAAGATTTCAAAAAACTGGCCAAAGAATTAAAAACCCGATTAAGCGTTGGCGGAAGTTTTAAAAACGATAGTATAATTATCCAGGGAGATTACAGAGATCAAATCATGAATATTCTTAAAGAAAAAGGGTTTAATGTAAAGCGCGTTGGCGGGTAACACACATAGATTTTGGGAACAAACACATTACATATCACCAATGGGGATAGTCTTACCCATAGAATTAAGGAACTTAACTTAGTCGAAGGAGAATTTCTTGTCTGGAGAGAAATGTTATGCGAAGGACCTGCTGAAATTAAAATTGAAACAGAAGTTTCTATAAAAAAAAGGAAAGCTTTTTTAGAAAAATATTACAGAATCCCTCCTGAAGATTATGAAGAAAAGTTTGTCTCGCAGCTTAAGAAATTAGATAATTTACAAGCGTATGATGAAATAATATTATGGTTTGAATATGATTTATTTTGTCATGTCAATATGATAGCTGCCATAAGCTTATTAATGCGAAAGGGAATTGGTGAGATACCTGTTTATTTAGTTTGTAGCGGAAGAGTGGAACATGAAAAAAGATTATTTGGACTGGGTGAATTATCAGATAGCCAATTAAAAAAACATTATAATGATAGAATAAAACTTACTTTAGATGATCTCGAATTAGCAGAATATATATGGACTTTGTATTGTGAATCAAATCCAAAGAAAATTGCAGGACAGATAAAGAAACATTCTTCTTTTGAATACCTATCCATATGTTTACGTGCACACTTACAGCGTTTTCCCAATATGCTTACCGGACTTAATGTCTTAGAGCATAACATACTAGAAATGGTAGATACTTATAACATCAAAAACATAAAGCAACTTATGGGGTATACGTTAGAGTATCAAGGGTATTATGGCTATGGAGATATGCAGATGAAACGTGTATTAGCTAGGCTTTTTCAGTTTTTGGATCAAACTAAGGATCGTCTTCAACTTTCTGAACGAGGAAAACTTGCGCTACAACACAAAAAGAATTTTTACAATACCCAAACGTTAGACTGGTACTACGGAGGTGTCAAAAAATACGACTACCTATATAATGATGAAACACATACTTTATTAAAACTATAATATGGCTATAGCCAAATCAGAACTCATTCTTAATAGTGATGGTAGTATCTACCATTTAAATCTTAGGCCAGAACATCTGGCCGAAACTATAATCACCGTCGGGGATCCTGACCGTGTTGAAAAAGTAACTCAATATTTTGATACCATAGAGCACAAAATACAAAAGCGAGAGTTTCTAACACAAACCGGAACTTATCAAGGAAAAAGAATTACAGTTATTTCTACAGGTATAGGTCCAGACAATATAGACATAGTCCTAAACGAATTAGACGCATTGGTTAACATTGATCTTACTAGCAGAGAGATCAAGAAAAAACACACTACCTTAAATATAATTAGAATAGGCACATCTGGAGGAATTCAGCCAGATATCCCTATTGACAGTTTTGTAGTTTCTGAACTAGCAACAGGTTTTGATGGAATGCTTCATTTTTATGATTGCAAAAATGTACTATATCCTAAAATAACGAATGCCCTAATAAAACATCTTGATTGGGATAAAAACAAATCCATTCCTTATACCGTTATGTTTGATGAAAAATTAGGAAATCACTTTCAAAGTGAGCACACACACAAGGGTTTCACAGTTACGAATGTTGGTTTCTACGGACCGCAGGGAAGAGTATTAAGATTACCTTTGCAAGATTCAAAGCTAAACAATAAGATCGCATCCTTTAAATATTCTAATAAAAAAATTACAAATCTAGAAATGGAAACCTCTGCGATTTATGGATTAGCAAAACTATTGGGGCACAAAGCAGTGTCGATGAATGCTATCATAGCAAATCGTGCCACTGGTGAATTTAGTGCAAACCCAAAGGAAACGGTAGACAAGTTAATACGATATACACTCGACAAAATTATAAGTTATCCAAAATAAATTATGTGATAAAAATAAAAAAAGATGGCCTCGGCCATCTTTTCAAATACAATATCGTTTTAAAATACTATCCAAATAGTATCTTTAAGCTTATCAATAAATTAGTTAACAATAATACCGCTATAAAAACAACAATTCCATTTTCAATAGGATCATTTTTTAGTCTAGCAACCTTTACAAACGCATTTTTGTTTTTAAAAAAATTCTTTTTCATAGCAATATTGTTTTATTTTGGGTTTAAACTTATTCAAATATAATCCTCATTGGAAGAATTATAGGTCAAATATATATAAAACAAATTAATTTCGTCGTTAAAAAACATAAATAATCGATGAAATACACAAAATTAGCAATAAATTAGTATGCATACTCTAAAAATAGGCGGTGTTCCTGAGCATTTTAATCTACCCTGGCATCTAACAATTGAAGAAGGAAGCTATTTAAAACATGACATCCAATTAGAATGGAAAGATTACTTAGGAGGCACAGGTGCAATGTGTGAAGCTTTAAGAGAAGCTGAAATCGACATCGCCATAATTCTTACCGAAGGTATTATAAAAGATATAATAGAAGGCAATCCAAGTAAAATTGTACAAACATATATACAAACTCCATTAATCTGGGGCATCCATGCTGCAGCGGATTCAGAATTTATGGATCTTTCAGACTTAAAAAACACTAAAGCTGCAATCAGTAGATATGGTTCGGGTTCTCACCTCATGGCATATATAAATGCTCAAAATCAAAAATGGAATACTTCTGATCTTCAATTTGAAGTCATAAAGAACCTGGAAGGAGCCGTTGGCGCATTGACAAATGGTAATGCCGATTATTTCATGTGGGAACACTTTACAACAAAACCATTAGTAGATAATGGAACGTTTAAAAGGATAGCAGATTGCACAACTCCATGGCCGTGCTTCGTAATTGCAGTTAGGGAAGATATATTGAAGACTAAAAAGGATCAGATCAAAATAATTCTCGATACAATAAATGCTACAACATTAGATTTCAAAAATATACCTAGCATAGATAAGACCTTAGCCCATAGGTACGAACAAAAGCTAGAAGATATTCAAAAGTGGTTACAACTTACAGAATGGGGCCAGTCATTAATTAAGAAAGAAACATTAGTTACCGTACAAGAACAATTGCTAGAACTAAATATTATCGAAAATAATATATCTCCAGAACAACTGATTTTTAACATCTAAAGATTGAATTATTAGTATTATTTATAAAGATTTTTAAAATCCATGGTAGGGTTAATTAAAACACAAACGTTATATAATAGAGAATCTTTTAAAAATTTATGACTTTTAATAATATATATATTGTTTATGGAATAAAAAATTGACGAATAGAGAAATATTAAATATCTATGAATCAATCACATAAGAAAAGAAAAAAAATTGTACATTTGCACCTCCTACCCCAGTAAACTAATTATTAACGCATAAGCAACCATATTAAAGAAAGTGCATCTAATAATTAACTAACAAATCTATTATGATTACATTTTTACTTATATTAGTTGGTTTAGTGACCTTCAATTTTGTTTTACTAAAATTTAGTATGCAATCTGTAAATACTAATAAAAAGAAAGCTGGGAAAAACAGAACCGAAGTCAATCACATTACTGATCAGTCTACAGAAAAGACTAAAAGCTCTGAGATACCAACAGCTGCGTAATTACCAATTAATTTGCGTTTGACCTGTTTCTAACAAATATCTGTTAGCTTCACTAAAGTGTCTATTACCAAACCAATACCCTCTATTTGCGCTTAATGGTGATGGATGCCCACTTGTAAGTACATGATGTTTAGACCTATCTATTTTTGAACCCTTTTTCTTTGCAAAACCTCCCCAAAGAAGAAAAACTACATTTTTTTTATTATTTGATATTGACTGAATAACCATATCAGTAAATTTTTCCCAACCTTTATTTTGATGTGACCCGGCCTGATGTGCTCTTACCGTTAATGTTGCATTTAATAATAAAACTCCTTGTTTAGCCCAACGTTCTAAATTTCCATTAGATGGAAATGAAATCCCTAAATCTGTTTCTATTTCTTTAAAAATATTAATCAATGAAGGCGGCATCGCAATACCATCGCCTACCGAGAAACACAAACCATTTGCCTGACCAATGCCATGATATGGATCCTGACCTATTACCACCACCTTAACATCTTCAAAACTACAATGATCAAAAGCCGCAAAAATGTCTGCTCCTTGAGGATAACAGGTCTGATTAGTATACTCCTCTCTCACAAAATCTACCAATTTAGAAAAATATGGCTGATCAAATTCATCTTTAAGTTGCTGTTTCCAACCGGGTTCAATATTTACATTCATATAGATGACAAAATTATAGTATTTATGTACTTTTGCTTCGTTACAAAATCAACGGAATATAGCTCAAAAATAGAGTAAAAAAAAGTATGATTAAGATTTCTAAAAAAACATTAATTGATCTTGAATTCGATATAGTAGTCAGTCATGTTGCCGAATTATGCAATACGGATTATGGTAGATCAAAAGCTTCTCAGATCACACCTTATGAAACTGAGGAAAATCTAACAATTTCACTACTACAGGTTTCTGAATATAAATCCTCATATTTAAATGACTCACGCATTCCCAATCATGGATTCGATGGTATAAACAAAGAAATACAATTATTAAACATCGAAAATACTTTTCTGGAAGCTTCTAATCTAAAGAGATTAGTCTCTATAAATATCACCAGTAATGAGTTATTGACCTTTTTCAAGCTCAATAAGGAATTATATCCCGTTCTATATAAAACTTCAACAGAAGTTCCTTTTACCAAAGAAATTATAAATCTTATAGAAGCAGTAGTTGATAAATTTGGTGAAATAAAAGATAATGCATCCGCAACTTTATTCTCGCTACGAAGAGAAATCAATGTTATTCAAGGAAAGTTAAATGGAAGTTTTGGAAAAGATTTAACGAGATATAATAGTCTGGGGTATCTAGATGAAATTAAAGAAAGTGTTGTTGACAATCGCAGAGTACTGGCTGTTAAATCTATGTACCGTCGTAAGGTAAAAGGAGCAATAATGGGCAATTCTAAAACTGGAAGCATAGTCTATATTGAACCAGAAGCCACTTTACAATATAGTAGAGAACTTAGTAACCTGAAATATGAAGAACGCGAAGAGATCGTAAAAATTCTGAAAGGATTAACCGACAAGTTACGCCCTTTCAATGAACTGCTGCAACAGTATCAAGAATATTTAAGCAATATTGATGTGGTATCTGCAAAGACAAAATATGCAAATCAACTCAATGCTGTATTGCCAAAAATAACAGAAAACAGAGAACTAACCCTTAAAGAAGCATATCACCCTCTACTCTATCTTAACAATCGAAGTAAAGGAGAGAAAACTTATCCCCAATCAATATCATTAGATCAAAACAATAGAATAATTGTTATTTCTGGACCTAATGCCGGAGGTAAAAGTATTACTTTAAAAACTATAGGTCTACTACAAGTGATGCTTCAAAGCGGGATGTTGATTCCTGTACATGAATACAGCAGAATGTGTTTGTTTGACAATATACTTACAGATATTGGTGATAACCAATCCATCGAAAATCATTTAAGCACCTATAGCTATAGGCTAAAAAACATGAATTATTTCCTTCGGAAATGTAACAACAAAACACTATTTCTTATAGATGAATTTGGTACTGGTAGTGATCCTGAACTTGGAGGTGCGCTAGCAGAGGCTTTTTTGGAGGTTTTTTATGAGCGTGAGTCTTTTGGTATTATTACCACACACTATGCAAACTTAAAAATGTTGGCCAATGAACTGCCGCACATTAGTAATGCAAACATGCTCTTTGATGCTAAAACTTTAGAACCTTTATTCAAATTGTATCTTGGTGAGGCTGGTAGTTCGTTTACTTTTGAGGTCGCACAAAAAAATAACATCCCATATAGCCTAATTAATAAAGCAAAGAAAAAGGTAGAACGTGGTAAGCTGCGTTTTGATAAAAGTATTGCTAATCTTCAAAAGGAAAGGTCAAAGTTACAGAAAACTACATCTTCCCTAAAGACAAAAGAACAACAGGCAGAGGATGAAAAAGAAAGACTAGAAAAAACTAATGACAGAATACAACGCAAATTAGAAAGTTACCAGGAATTATATGATAGTAATCAACGCCTAATTTATCTTGGACAAAAACTTGATGATATAAGTGAAAAATATTTCAATAATAAAAAGAAACGTGAATTGATAGATGAGTTCATGAAAATTGTACAAGTCGAAAATTCTAAAAGAAAGAAACAATCTACCAAACAACGTAATGCAGAAAAAGTTAAAGAGAAAAAAGTTATTGAGGAAGTAACGAAAAAAGTAAAAGTAATTAGGGAAAAGAAAAAAGAAGAGAAAAAGAAGGAAGAAAAGATCATTGCACAAAAACCAAAAGTAACTATAAAATTGGGGGATCGTGTACGAATGATTGATGGAAAATCAATAGGAACTATTGATAAGATTGAGAAAGGAAAAGCGGTTGTTAATTACGGAATTTTCACAACTAACGTTGCTCTTGATCAATTAGAATTTGTTGAGCGAAAAAAGAAATAATCGTTATGTTATCGCCAATAGAAACCTTCTTGTTAAAGTATCCTTAAACCGCAATACCGAGAATTTTATCTTTATATATTTGAAAAATCCATTCAAAATTGCTTCAAACATTATGCAAAAATTACTTCTTGTAATCAGTTTATGCCTATTTATATCATCTGCAGCTCAAGCTCAAAAACCAAGTAAACCTAATACCTCAGAAATTCATGAAGCTATTAAAAAACTTAATTTTTTAGGTTCGGTTTTATATGTTGCAGCACATCCTGATGACGAAAACACAAGACTTATTTCTTATATGTCCAATCATATAAAAGCAAGAACAGCTTATTTATCTATGACCCGTGGAGATGGCGGACAAAATCTTATAGGACCAGAAATAAGAGAATTATTAGGAGTGATTAGAACTCAAGAGTTATTAGCTGCTCGTAAAACTGACGGAGGAGAACAAATGTTTACCCGGGCAAATGATTTTGGGTATTCTAAACATCCCGATGAAACACTTGCCATTTGGGACAAAAAGGAAGTTCTAAGTGATGTGGTTTGGGCTATACGTAAATTCAGACCAGATGTCATTATTAACCGTTTTGATCACAGAACGCCCGGATCAACACATGGGCATCATACATCCTCTGCAATGTTAAGTACAGAGGCATTCGAATTAGCGGCAAACGACAAAATATATCCTGATCAATTACAAAACACTAAAATCTGGCAAACCAAACGATTATTTTTTAATACCTCATGGTGGTTCTACGGAAGTAGAGAAAATTTTGAAAAGGCCGATAAAACAAAACTATTAGAATTTGACACTGGGGTTTACTACCCTGCCACAGGTCTTTCAAATACAGAAATAGCTTCTTTAAGCAGAAGCAATCATAAGTCTCAAGGATTTGGTAGTACTGGTACTAGAGGTAAACAAAGTGAATATATTGAACTAATTAAAGGAGATTTACCCGAAGACAAAACCAATATTTTTGAAGGAATAGACACTTCATGGAATCGAATCAAAGGTGGAGAAGCTATTGGTGATATTTTATATCAGGTTGAAAAAGATTATGATTTCAGAAATCCATCTGCATCAGTCCCTCACTTAGTAAAAGCTTATCAACTAATCCAACAACTTGAAGATTCGCATTGGAGAAATATTAAATCTAAAGAGGTTAAAGAAATAATTGCCGCAGCCTCTGGTTTATATCTTGAAGCGGTTTCAACACAATCAAATGTTACTTTAGGAGATGAAGTAACTCTCAAAATTGAAGCTATCAATAGAAGTGATATCAAGACTTCATTAAAATCTTTAAAAATAGAAGCATTAGATATAAATGATGATTCAAATAAGATTCTGGATAACAATAATAAACAAGCTTTTGAAGTAAAAGGTACAATTCCAAATGTATTTGATTATACCAATCCGTATTGGCTTAACAAAAAAGGTACTCTAGGAATGTATCAAGTTAATGATCTGAAATTAATAGGTACTCCAGAAACAGAACATAGAGTAAAAGCTATTTTTAATATCGAGATTGCCGGAATGACCATTCCTTTTTCTAAAGAAGTTGTTTACAAAACTACTGATCCGGTAAAAGGTGAAGTGTATAAACCTTTCGAGGTAATTCCTATTGTTTCTGCTGGTATTAAAGACAAAGTAATAATTTATGCTAATGGCCCGTCAAAACAAATCCCTGTTACTATAAAAGCTGGTAAGGCTGGTATTAATGGTACTGTTTCCTTGGCATATCCAAAGGATTGGAAAGTGTCTCCTGTGAGTATTGATATTAATTTAACACAAAAAGGAGAGGAAAAAACTGTTGTATTTACCCTCACGTCCCCAGAGAAACAAAGCGAAGGCTACATTTCACCAATAGTTAAGGTTAACGGAAATAATTACTCTAAAGAGGTGATGACTATTGATTATGATCATATTCCTTACCAAACTGTAGTACTTCCGTCAGAAACAAAGGTGGTAAAACTTGATATTAAAAAGAAAGGTCAGAACATTGGATATATTGAAGGCGCTGGAGATGTTGTTCCCGAGAGTTTACAGCAAATTGGTTATAAAGTAACTATAGTTAAACCAGAATCGATTTCAACAGAAACCTTAAAACCTTTTGATGCAATTGTTGTTGGCATTAGAGCTTATAATACAGTAGAGCAACTAAAATTTAAGCAACAATACTTACTTGATTTTGTGAAGAACGGAGGTAATTTGGTAATTCAGTATAATACGAACAGAAGACTTAAAGTAGAAGAAAACCTTGGTCCATATCCTTTTAAACTATCAAGAGACCGTGTGACAGATGAAAGTGCAGAAATTACTTTTTTAGCTCCAGATCATCAGGTTTTAAACTCTCCAAATAAGATTACTTCAGAAGATTTTAA
Source organism: uncultured Aquimarina sp. (assembly GCA_947500545.1). Taxonomy (GTDB): domain Bacteria; phylum Bacteroidota; class Bacteroidia; order Flavobacteriales; family Flavobacteriaceae; genus Aquimarina. The sequence goes on from CANMSO010000006.1 coordinate 79,969, forward strand.
AGGGTGGGTACAAGAGCGTGGATTATATTTCCCTAATGAATGGTCAAAAGAGTATACCGCTATTTTAGCCGCTAATGACAAGGGTGAATCACTGAAGAAAGGTCCACTTTTAATTGCCCAATACGGAAAAGGATACTATGTATATACAGGGCTTAGTTTTTTTAGAGAGTTTCCTGCCGGAGTTCCGGGAGCATATCGCCTTTTTGCAAATATGTTATCTTTAGGCAAATAAACTAAAGAATATGGAATCAACAAAGGAAAAATTTGTTTGGAAAAAATTGTATTCTGGCGTATTAATAGCAAATGCGGTCTATATTTTATTATTTTATTTGATTACTAATATCTATTCTTAATACTTCAGTTCTAATTAACAAAACTCATTGACACATACATATGCAAACCATTGATTGGATCGTACTAGCCGGAACCTTGTTGTTTATTGTTTTATACGGAACCTGGAAAACCCGAGGAAGCAAAAACGTACAAGATTATATTCGAGGTGGGAATGAAGCCAAATGGTGGACCATTGGTTTATCAGTCATGGCCACCCAGGCTAGTGCAATAACCTTTCTATCAACTCCTGGTCAGGCTTTTCATAGTGGGATGGGATTTGTACAGTTTTATTTTGGACTTCCAATTGCCATGGTAATTATATGTATGGTCTTTATACCCCTATACCACAAACTAAATGTTTACACTGCGTACGAATACCTAGAAAGTCGATTTGATTTAAAAACTCGAAGCTTAACAGCTATCTTGTTCCTAATACAAAGAGGGTTGGCAGCAGGAATTACCATTTTTGCACCAGCAATAATATTATCTGCAGTATTAGGATGGGATCTTACTACTCTTAATGTTATTATCGGAATATTAGTTATCATTTATACCGTATCGGGCGGAACCAAAGCCGTAAGTGTTACCCAAAAACAGCAAATGGCTATTATCTTTACCGGGATGTTTATTGCCTTCTTTTTAATTATAAGTTATTTACCAGAAGGAGTTACTTTTTCTAAAGCTCTGGACATTGCCGGTGCAAGTGGAAAAATGGAAATTCTTGATTTCTCTTTTAATTTAGATAACAGGTACACATTCTGGAGCGGTATTATAGGAGGAACTTTCCTCGCACTCTCTTACTTTGGTACAGATCAAAGTCAAGTGCAGCGTTATTTATCTGGTAAATCTATAAAAGAAAGTCAATTAGGATTATTATTCAACGGATTATTAAAAGTACCAATGCAGTTTTTTATTTTGCTCGTTGGGGTAATGGTTTTTGTGTTTTATCAATTCAATTCTTCTCCTCTAAATTTTAATCCCAAAGCAAAAGAAGCGATACTAAATTCAGAATACGTCGAAGAATACGAAAACTTAGAAGGGCAACTTTTAAAGGTTAATAATTTAAAAGAAACATCAATTCAAAACTACTTGACCGATTCTGAAAATACTATACATAAAACGGCAATTCAAGAGCTTAATAATAAAGATAAAAAAATACGAGACAAAGCTAAGGAGCTTATCAAAAAAGCAAATCCAGAAATCGAAACTAATGACAAGGATTATGTTTTCATACATTTTATCCTCAATAATTTACCTCGCGGATTAATTGGGTTATTGCTAGCCGTTATACTATCTGCAGCAATGTCATCAACAGCATCAGAACTTAACGCATTGGCGTCTACAACGGCCATTGATTTATACAAACGTAATATTAAAGAAGAAAAAACAGAAAAACATTATGTTCAGGCTTCTAAGTTTTTCACCCTAGTTTGGGGAATACTTGCAATTTTGGTTGCATGTTTTGCCAATCTTTTTGACAACTTGATTCAATTAGTAAATATAATAGGTTCTATTTTCTATGGAAATGTACTGGGTATTTTCCTTTTGGCCTTCTTTATCAAATTTGTACATAGCAATGCAACTTTTATAGCAGCATTAATCACTCAGGTAATCGTAATCTTAGGTTGGTATTATGATTGGATGCCATACTTATGGTTAAATTTATTTGGATGTGTATTGGTAATGGCAATTGCTATGATTATACAACCGATGATTGGATCTAACTCTAAAATTTCTTCTTAATAAGTTCTAGCAAAAAAAAGCAATAGTTCATATTTGCAGTGGAAAAAATTAGTGATGTACAGCAGCTTCCTTTAGATATAGAGTAAGTGATTTTTGAAACTTATGATACTTTTGCATTACGCCATTGACTTCTTCGCTTATGCTTTTAGAAAATCGTTCAGAATTTCGAGACATAGTCTTGATTTTATCAATAGCTTTCTTTAGTACAGAACCACTATCGTTTAATTTCATAAATTGTTCATACATATCATAAGTGCATGGCTCACAACGATAAGAATGAAGTGTCGAGAGCATACTAGAAAGCTCATTGTCCATAAGGTTTAATCTCATGAAGTATGATTGTCTACTCAAGGTTCTTCTTGCAACTTTTTGGTTTTTCATAATGGTCGGGTTCTAATTAGTGAGTATCTTAAATATAGGAAAATATCTTCAAACAAGCAATTTATAAACCACTCATAATGTGATAATTAAATTAATCCTAAAAAAAGAGGAAGATTATTATCATATATTAAAAAAGTCAAAATCTCAGCTCACTTTAAACACTAATAAAGTAATTACCCCTTGAGGAAACAAAGTATTTGGTTTTAAGTATTTTTGAAGTTAATTGATATAACGTGATGAATATATGAGTCAAGATAAAAACATAAACTGGGGAATTTTAGGTTGTGGTAAAATCGCTCATAAATTTGCAGAGGACATCCTTAAGGTACCTAACGCAAAACTTCATGCTGTCGCAAGTAGAAGTCTTCAAAAAGCAAGAGAGTTTGGTCACAATTATAAAGTTTTTAATTGTTATGGCAATTATGAAGAATTAAGCCTGGATCCAGAAATCGATGTTATTTATATTGCCACTCCGCACGTTTTTCATTTTGAAAATACTGTAACATGTCTTAACAACAAAAAAGCAGTTTTGTGTGAGAAACCATTTGCTATGCATGCTTCTCAAGTTAAAGAAATGATTGCCACAGCAAAAAAGAACAACGTGTTCCTAATGGAAGCACTTTGGACATATTTCCTACCCCACTATCAATATGTATTAAAACTAATAGAATCAAAAGAACTTGGAGAAGTTAAAAATTTGAAGGCTGATTTTGGTTTCGCAACAACTTTTGATCCTAATGGAAGAATATTCAACAAAAAATTGGGAGGAGGTAGTTTATTAGATGTTGGCATTTACCCTCTTTTTGCTGGATTAAGTATCTTGGGGTATCCTAACAATATAAATGCCGAAGCGTCATTTGGAAAAACAGGAGTAGATGAAACCTGCACTATGCAACTACATTATGACAATGGTGCTACAGCTTCATTATTTAGTGCGATTACAAAAAAAACCAATACAGAAGCCATAATAGAATTTGAAAAAGGAACAATTATTATTAATAGTCGCTTTCATGAACCATCTTCGATCACAATTCAAAAAGGCAACAAATCAAAAGTACTAGAATTTGATGTTTCAACAAACGGATATAGTTTTGAAGCTATTCATGTTCAAGAAATGCTACTTCAAAATCGTACAGAAAGCACTATAATGACTTTCGACAAAAGTCTTCAACTTATACATCTATTAGATACTGTTAGACATAAAATAGGATTACAATACGAGTAACATCAAAAAAAGCGTTCCGATATAGGTACGGAACGCTTTCTCAAATGATTTGTGTGTGAAAAAGAGTGACTATTTAGCTCCCCACTCTGCAAGGGAGTCTTTATTTAATTTTACGTAATCGGCGTTTCCTGCCTTTTCTGCTAATTCTAACGAAGTTTTAGCTGCTTTTATTGCACCAGGCTTATCTCCAGCTTTAGCATAAATCAAAGATTGTTGTCTGTGAAACCAGAAAGCTGGCTCTTTACGAAGAGAAATCGCTTTATCGATATGCTCTTTTGCTTTAGCATAATCTTCTATTTCCTTATAAAAAACTGCTGCTTGATAATGATCTCCATCAGAAGGACCAGCCATTGTTTTTTCAATACTAGCTAGAGCAATCTTTTTTGATGGAACTTCTACTTTCACAGCTGCTTCTGTAGTTGCCCATAAAAAGTTTAAAAGGGCAGAATCCATTGTAAAATCACTAAACACAATTGTAAACGTTTCAATGTTTACAGGAATTGTAGTTGGTTTTACTGTAACTTTTGCAGCCACTTTTGCATCATCCCATTCTCTTGGGGTTCCCCAATTGTTAGCATCACTATAAAAAACTACCTCCCAACTTTCTTTACCTGGTTTAGTAAAAATAGCATACGTACCTTTTTTTAGTTCTTTACCACCAACTTTTACATCATCACTAAATGTAATTTGGGTATTTTTATTAGCACCAGTTCTCCAAAGTTTGTCATAAGGCACTAAGTTTCCAAAAATAGTTCTTCCTCGCATACTAGGACGAGAATATTCAATAGCAACATCAGTTAATCCTATAACTTGCTCAATTTTAGAAGTCGGACTAGGCTGTGGGGTTTTTACCTGAGCTTCAATCCCAAAGGATAATAAAGCCACAGAAAGAAATAAGACAATCTTTTTCATTGTATTTAATTTAGTTTGTTTGGTTTACTCATAACGAAAATAATGATTACACCCACATTAAGAGTTAACAAAAACTTAAAATAAGGAATAGTATATTTGTCAGCATATTATAATTATGATGCGAAAATATATTTCAGAAAGTATTGGAACTTTTAGCTTGGTGTTTTGTGGTACAGGGGCTATGACAATCAATGAAGTTACCGGTGGGGATGTTACCCACGTAGGAATAGCAATTACTTGGGGGTTAATTGTCATGGCTATGATCTATGCTTTTGGAGAAATTTCAGGAGCTCATTTTAATCCAGCCGTTACCATAGCATTCGCATATGCCAAAAAATTTCAATGGAAAGAAGTTCCCATTTATATATTAGCACAATGTATTGGCGCAATATTTGCCAGTGGTCTTTTGCTGTTTTTATTTCCTGATAGCGAGTTTCTAGGAGGAACATTACCAACCGTAGATAGTCTTAGAGCATTTATTTTAGAATTACTCCTCACCTATTTTCTTATGGTGGTAATCATAAATGTATCCACTGGCTCTAAAGAAACTGGAACTATGGCAGGAATAGCCATTGGTGGTGTGGTATTGCTAGAGGCTATGTTTGCAGGACCCATAACCAAAGCTTCTATGAACCCGGCAAGATCATTAGGACCCGCCATATTTTCTGGTCATTGGGAACATCAATGGTTATATTTTATTGCCCCAGTAATTGGAGCATTATTAGCAGTTGTTACATGCAAAATTGTTAAACCAGACAATTGTTGTGAAGACTGTTGAAAAACTAACTATAAATTAAATCATACTCATGATTCTAGTGTATATTGATATTATAATTTTTATAGTTCTACTATACGTAAATTATAAAAAGTATAAGTTTTCTACCGAATTTAATATCAAACAAGAAACTGGACTTGCAACATTTTTTTTTATTGCCGTAATTTTTGGGATTACCATACCTGCGATAACTGGCATTATTGTGAAATTCAGTCTTACAAAAACTGAATTCTCAGAAATATATAGATCTTATTCCAAACTTAGATTTCCAATATATTGGATACTCGGTTTATTTCAGTTAATATATTTATTTATCATCAACTCTATTGTAAAATCTAGAAGAAAGTAAGTCAAATACCTGTTAATTGATATCTATAAAAACTGAATTGCGTCTTTTCTGCTAAGTTCCTTTCAAAATTTATTCTTTTTAACATATATTTATCGCACTAATAAACCATATCCCCCTATGGAACATTTTTCAAATGAGTTTTGCCAGATGGAGTTATTTGACCGATTCGTTGTACTTACAGTAAACGAAAATGTCAATTTTACTCTTGAAAAAGCAACAGAATTAAGAAATAAACTTCGTGCGCATTATCGGTCGAAAGATTTTTTAATGATTAGTCATCGTAAATTCAAACACAAGATTAGTAAAGAAGTATACAAACACGGCCACTTACCTAATATGAAAGGGCTAGCTGTGGTATCAAGCGATAATCAAGAAAGAGATAAAGCTATAATAGAACAACCCTTGTACGAGAAGTCTTTCGTATTTTTCTCTTGCCTGGATGAAGCCAAATCTTGGGCAGAGGCATACTTTTGATTCAAAGTTTTATTTTTTGTTTAACATAATGGTCTATTTTGTTAAACAAAATGATTGTATTTTTACTTCAAATTCATTGAAGCATGAAAATATATACCTTAAAAGCAAAACAAAATCTGCCTATTACCATTGATGAAGCTTGGAAATTTCTTTCCAATCCCAAAAACCTAAAAACCATTACTCCGGATTATATGGGGTTTGAAATTTTGTCTGATGTTGATCGTAAAATGTACGCTGGACAAATCATACAATATATTGTTACTCCGGTAGCTGGGATTAAAAATAAGTGGGTTACAGAAATCACTCACGTAGTAGACAAAGCATATTTTGTAGATGAACAACGATTTGGACCATATGCATTATGGCATCATAAGCACTTTATTAAAGAAATACCCGGAGGAGTCGAAATGGAAGATATTATTGATTACAAAATACCTTTTGGGATTCTGGGACAACTTATGCACCCAATACTAGTAAAGCCAAAACTTAAAGAAATTTTTAAGTATCGTGAAAAAAAGTTAACTGAGTTATTTGGTACCTTAGATACTCAAACTGAGAATACCATTGTATTTGTATAATTTCTAAAGTAATGAGAAAAAATATAGTACTTATTGGCGGAAGTCATGGAATAGGCTTTGAAATTGCTATAAAACTTTATAACGAACACAATATATTCATTGCTTCAAGAACTTCAGAAAACCTTGGAAATTTAGAAGTAACACATATTCCCTATGATGCATCTAAGGATGAAATAGATACTTCATTATTGCCAGAAAGAATCGACGGTTTTGTGTATTGCCCAGGTAGTATTAATCTAAAACCTTTCAAAATGCTTAATCCAAAGGATTTTGAAGAAGATATGCAGATCAATTTTATGTTTTTGGTAAAAATTATACACAGTTTACTTCCTAAGCTTCAAAATTCTAATCAAGCCAGTTTGATTTTTTTTAGCACTGTTGCGGTTAAGGTTGGTATGCCTTTCCACACTAGCATTGCGGCAGCTAAAGGAGCAATAGAAGGTTTTGCTAAAGCATTAGCTGCAGAATATGCGCCTCAATTTAGGGTAAATGTAATTGCTCCTTCGCTAACCGATACTCCGCTGGCAAGTAGATTATTAGGAAATGACAAAAAGAAAGAGCTCATGAATAATCGACACCCAATGAAACGTGTTGGTCAAGCCGAAGATATTGCAAATATTGCCCGATTCTTATTAAGCGATGAAAGTAGTTGGATTACAGGTCAGATTATTGGTGTGGATGGCGGTATGTCAACCTTAAATATAAGCTAATTATGAATCAGAAAGTATCAATTTTCTGGTTTAGAAGAGATCTTAGGCTAACAGATAATGTAGGATTACTTAAAGCATTACAAGGAGATTATCCAGTATTGCCAATTTTCATTTTTGACGAAGATATTCTAGCTCACTTGCCAAAAAATGATGCTAGAGTTAGTTTTATTTTTAAGACATTACAAAATATCCAAAAAGATTTAGTAGAAACATATAACAGTTCTTTGGCTCGATTTTATGGAACTCCCATATCTGTTTTAAAAGATTTAATCTCAAAGTTTGAAGTGCAAACAGTATATGCCAATCATGATTATGAGCCCTATGCTAAAAGTCGTGATGCAAGAATAAAAGAGCTTCTTGAAGAAAACAATATTCAATTTCAAACTTTTAAAGATCAAGTAATTTTTGAGAAAGATGAAATTTTAAAAAAAGATGGTACTCCTTATGTTGTATATACTCCCTACAAAAACAAATGGAAAGAATTATTTAATCCTTCAAAACTAAAAATACATAGAACAGAAAACTATTCACATAATTTTATTAAAGACACAAATCTTCCTGAGGTATCTCTAGATCAAATGGGATTCACCACTTCTACTATTAGAGTTCTTAATTTTGATGCCTCCCCCTCCCTCATTCAAAACTACCAAGATACAAGAGATTTTCCTTCAAAAAATAATGGAACTTCAAGACTTGGCCCTCACCTTCGTTTTGGAACAATTGGTATTAGAACGATTATTCAGAAAGCTATTGCAGAAGAAAACGAAATATTTTGGTCCGAATTGATCTGGCGCGAGTTTTTCATGCAAATATTATGGCATTATCCATATACAAAAGATAAATCCTTCAAATCCAAATATGATCGAATTGAATGGCGAAATAATGAGCATGAATTTGAAAAATGGAAGAATGGAGAGACTGGATACCCATTGGTGGATGCAGGAATGCGCCAACTTAACAAAACGGGATATATGCATAATCGAGTTCGAATGGTTGTAGCAAGCTTTTTATGCAAACATTTATTAATCGATTGGAGATGGGGAGAAGCATATTTCGCCGAAAAGCTACTAGATTACGACATGTCTGCCAATGTTGGGAATTGGCAATGGGCAGCAGGCTCAGGAGTTGATGCGGCACCCTATTTCAGAATTTTTAATCCAACTACTCAGATTACTAAGTTTGATAAAAAATTAGAATACATTAATACGTGGGTTGACGATCTAAATGAGCTTACCTATCCGCAACCAATTATAGAGCACAAAATGGCTCGTGAACGTTGTTTAAAAACGTATAAAGATGCTGTACAATAGAAAGTAAATTATAACATTTTTTTTAAAGTATTGGATTAAAGTTTTTTGTAATTTATGGCTTACATACTATCTATTAATCACTAAATTACAATACAATGAATACACAGCAAGTAGCCAACCGTTTAGTAGAACTTTGCCGTATAGGCGAAAATATGCAAGCCATAAATGAATTGTATGATCAGAATGTTGTAAGTAAAGAAATGCCTGGTGTCCCAAATGCTATAACTTCTGGAAAAGATGCAGTGACCAAAAAAGGTCAAGATTGGTACGCAACAGTAGAGGAATTTCATGGAGGAGAAGTATCAGATCCACAAGTAGCAGAAAATCACTTTAGTTGCACCATGAAAATGGATTGTACTTTTAAAGGGCAAGGTAGAATACAAATAGAAGAAGTAGCCGTCTATCAGGTAAATAATGGAAAAATAACCGAAGAGCAATTTTTTTATAGCATGCCCAACTGATATTACAGAGAAGTGATTTACCAATTTTTATATAGTTTACTATAAGTAACTATATAAAAATTGGTAAATCATATTATAATTAGAACTTAAACCCTGTTGAAAACTGAAATACAGAATGTTGAACTCCAGAATCTTCAAATACATCTGAAATCCCTAAGTTATATCGCGCTTGAAGAAACGCACCTATTTCGAAATGATACCCAAATCCTAAGTTAAAACCAAAGTCAATTTCAGAAGTACCATCCTTAATATCCAAGTCAGAAGTCTCGGTTGTGCCGCCGTCAAGGTTATTTCTACGCTCTAAGATGGCCGAAGTCAAGAACCCAATTTGAGGCCCAGCTTCAAAACTAAGGCCAGGTACTACATAAAATGGATAATACTTTAGCATTACAGGAAGATAGATATAGTCTAATTTAAGTCTTTCTTCTTCAAAATTAGGCTCTGCACTTTCTGTTTTGATACCTTGAAAAGAGTATAACAACTCAGGTTGGACTGCTATATATTCATTAACCGGGAATTCTGCAACCAATCCAATATGAACACTTGAACGCATATCGAGATTGTCTGTATCCTCACCTTTTATATCTGCCAGATTCGACCCGAACTTGAAACCCATATGAAAGGAATCTAATTGAGCCATTACTTGATGAGAAAACATTCCCATTAGTAAAGCAGTAAAAAACAGCTTTTTAATCATAGTTTATAAATTTGGAGCATTATAATTTAAAGCTAATATTATTCATCTTCTAAGCTAAAAACGAAGAAAGATAAACAAAATCACCGAATCAAAAGTAAACAACACTATCCAGAAATAAAAAAAAATCTAATTATTGTCAAGGCTAAGCATTTGCAAAACAGCTATAAACCTACTAAACTTCTTATTTTTTGCAATGCTGGATTTCTGTTGTTTTCTTTCCAAATTACCGATAAAACAGCTTTTTGAGGGATTTTAGGGATTTCTAAGAACTTTACTCCCAAATCAAATCCATATTGAAGCGAAGTAGGAACAATAGCCACTCCTAACCCACTCTCTACTAACTTAAAAATAGTCTGGGCATGTACCGATTTATGTGATACTGTTGGTGTAAACCCTTTATCTTCGCAGATACTCATGATTTTATCATAATATAAAGAGCTATAATTTGATGAAAATAAAATAAAATTTTCTTCAGATACCTGATTAATCCTTTTAAACGTATTTATATTTAGGTGATGATTTTTTGGTAAAACCAAAGAAAAAGTATCCGTATATACCGGTTTTATTTTTAATCCTTCAGGGACCCTGGAAAGTCTTACAAAACCAAGATCTAATTGATCTTTTTCTATTGCCTCAACCTGAAGGTGATTAGACATTTCTTCTAGACTATACTTTATATTAGGAAAATCTGCATTGGTTTTAACCAATAATTGAGGTATGACCGTTTGCATTGCAGACCCTAAAAACCCTATTCGTATTTCCCCTTCATTACCTTTATCAATCAAACGAGTTTGTCTTACCGTAAAATCAATATGATTAAAAATGTAATCCAGCTCTTTTCTAAGGTAATGACCAGCTTCTGTCAAGCTTACATTCCTTTTATCTCTAATAAACAACCTCGCCCCTATAATCTCTTCCATCTGCTTAATCTGCCTACTTAAACCAGGCTGAGAAATAAACAATTTATCTGCAGCTTTCCTGAAGTGTAACTCTTCAGCCACAGCAAGAAAATAGCTAAAATGACGTAACTCTAACTGATAACCCATAGTTATTAATTATTGATCAAATAAGTATTTTAAATTATTAAAAGTAAGCATTAATTTAGTATTACATATTAGAAACTTATAAATGTCAGATACATCTCATCATTTTTTATACGGAGAAGATTATTTAACTGCAGGAATAGCATTAAAAATAGCAATGGGAGAAACAAAAGGTCTACTCTCTGATATCTCGAGAAAAAAAATCCAAAAAAGTCGGCAAATTGTTGAAAATATTGTAGACAAGGGAGATCCCGTATACGGTATAAATACAGGTTTTGGCCCACTATGTACTACCAAAATCACAAAAGAAGAGACGAAAATTCTTCAAAGTAATATTTTACAAAGTCATAGTGTTGGTGTTGGCGAGCCCATTGATTCTGAAATTGCCAAATTAATGATGATACTAAAGGTGCAATCATTATCCAAAGGGTATTCTGGTATTGCCGAAAAGACGCTAGACAGAATTCTTTGGCACATTGATAATGATGCAATTCCTATTGTTCCTAGCCAGGGATCTGTTGGCGCCTCGGGAGATCTTGCTCCGCTCTCCCATCTGTTTCTACCATTAATTGGTTTAGGTAAAGTAATTTATCAGAACAAAACAATAACGACCGCCAAATTATTTGAAATAACTGGATTAAAATCTATTGATCTGGGGCCAAAAGAAGGGCTTGCCCTAATAAATGGTACGCAATTTATTGCCGCTCATGCTGTACAAGTGGTCACCAAACTACACAACTGTCTTTCGCAAGCAGATATTATTGGAGCGATGATGATTGAAGGATTACAAGGGTCAATAAAACCTTTTTTTAGAGAATTGCATCAACTACGTCCTTTTAAGGGAAATATCCATGTAGCATCCAGAATAAAATCACTTCTTAAAGGTTCTGAAATCATGGAAGACCACACAGATTGTGATCGGGTTCAGGATCCATATTCGTTACGTTGTATGCCACAAGTACATGGTGCTTCACGTAATGCCTGGTTACATTTAAAAGAACTATTAGAGGTAGAACTTAATTCTGTAACGGATAACCCAGTTATAATTGATGAAAATCTAACTATAAGTGGTGGTAGTTTTCATGGGCAACCATTAGCAATGGCGATTGATTATGCATGTCTTGCAGCTTCTGAGCTTGGTAATATTTCTGATCGTAGAATATACCTTTCTCTAGAAGGTAACTCTCCGGGAGTTCCAAAGTTATTAATGAAAGATACCGGTATCAATTCTGGATATATGATATTACAATACACTACTGCGGCATTGGCTAGTGAAAATAAAGGATTGTGTTTTCCTTCAAGTGCAGATAGCATTCCTACTTCGCTCGGACAAGAAGATCATGTGAGTATGGGTTCGATTGGTGGTAGAAAAGCATTGAAAGTAATTGAGAACCTTGAAAAAATACTAGCAATAGAACTTTTAACCGCCGCCCAAGCTTTCGAGTTTAGAAAACCTCTAAAATCTGGAATCATTCTGGATGAAATATATAAGGAAATTCGTAAGTACGTTTCCTTTGCAGATAAAGATCGTGTATTTGCTGATGATATTGAAGCAGGAATAAAAATGATCAAAAACAAAAGTATAATCAATATAGCAAACCTAATATCTCAAAGAGAAAAAGTATCATTGGAAACCCAATTTTCTGATGAATTTGAAGTATATTAAAGAAGTTAACAGGTAACTAAGGGTATTGAGAAAACAGTAAGATTTTATGACCAAAAAATATAAATTAATTGGCCCAATTACACAGTTAGTAAGTATGGAAGAACTGAGTGTAAAAGGTGCAATTACAGACAAACAACTATCTATAGTTGAAAATGCCGGAATTCTTATTGAAGAAGATCGTATACGTACCATAGGTGAATTTTCAGATTTAAAAAAGCAGGTAGATACTCTTGATACAGAAATTATAGAATTACAAGCAAGCTATATCTGTACTCCAGGATTTATTGATGCTCATACTCATATCTGTTTTTCAGGTTCCAGAGCAAAGGATTATGCTATGAGAAATGCAGGTAAGTCTTACCTGGAAATAGCTGAAGCCGGTGGCGGAATTTGGGATACTGTAACACAAACGAGAAAAGCAAAACAGGAAGAACTCACTTGTGGAACTATTAAAAGAGCTAATGCGCTTTTAAAAAAAGGGATTACTACCATTGAAGTAAAAAGTGGGTATGGATTATCCGTTCCTGAAGAATTGAAAATGCTTCGGGCAATAAAAAATGCTAATCAACAAACAGAAGCCGATTTAATCCCTACTTGTCTTGCTGGACATATGCTTCCAAAGGATTTTGATGGAGACCATGAAGAATACCTGGAAACCATGAGTAATTCATTATTTCCTATTCTAAAAGAAGAAAAGCTAACAAATAGAATTGATGCATTTATCGAAAAAAGCGCATTCCTTCCAACGGATATCTACCCGTATTTTAGAAAAGCAAAAGCATTAGGCTTTGACATAACGGTACATGCAGATCAGTTTAGTATTGGAGGTAGCGAAGTCGCCGTAAAAATGAATGCTATTAGTGCAGACCACTTAGAAGCAAGTACAGAAGATGAAATAGAAATGCTAGCGAATAGCAATGTGGTATCAGTTGCATTACCAGGTGCATCTATAGGTCTAGGGTGTAATTTCACTCCCGCCAGAAAAATATTAAATGCCGGAGGAGCAGTAGCCATAGCTAGTGACTGGAATCCAGGCTCTGCACCAATGGGCGATTTATTAACACAAGCTTGTATACTCGGAACATTCGAAAAATTAACTAATGCCGAAATTATGGCAGGAATAACGTTTAGAGCAGCAGCGGCACTCAACCTAAGTGATCGAGGAAGATTAATTAAAGGTATGCTTGCTGATTTTAATCTGTTTCAAACAGACCATTTTAATGAAATTTTCTACCACCAAGGTAAACTCGTCCCAACACAAGTATGGAAACAAGGAGAACTTGTATATAAACAATAAAACCTTCCTCCTATCAACTCTAATTTTGAATCACTAATGACTACCTTTAAAGAACAAATACTTCAAGGAATTCCTAAAACATTACCATCAAAAAAAGTTTTAGATTCTAAAATCAGTCGTGCCCCACATAGAAAACAAATTCTATCTATTGAAGAGAAAAAATTAGCGCTAAGAAATGCGTTACGTTACTTTCCTGAAAAATGGCACAACGAGCTTTCTAAGGAGTTTTTAGATGAGTTAAATGAGTTTGGCCGTATCTACATGTATCGTTTCATGCCGGATTATGAAATGTATGCTCGACCAATAAATGACTATCCTGCAACATCAAAACAAGCCGCAGGTATTATGTTAATGATTCAAAACAATCTGGATCCTGCCGTTGCACAACACCCATATGAGTTAATTACATATGGCGGTAATGGTGCTGTATTTCAAAATTGGGCGCAATATCTGCTTACGATGCAATATCTGGTCACAATGACAAATAAGCAAACACTACATATGTACTCGGGTCATCCTATGGGGTTATTTCCTTCTTCAAAAGACGCTCCACGTGTTGTAGTTACTAACGGAATGATGATACCTAATTATTCTAAACCTGATGATTGGGAGAAATATAATGCCTTAGGTGTCACCCAATACGGACAAATGACCGCAGGAAGTTACATGTATATTGGGCCTCAAGGAATTGTTCATGGTACCACAATCACAGTAATGAATGCGTTTAGAAAAACATTAAAACCAAACGAATCTTCTGCCGGTAAAATTTTCCTTACCGCTGGTTTAGGTGGTATGAGTGGTGCACAACCCAAGGCTGGTAATATTGCAGGCTGCATTACTGTTTGTGCCGAAGTGAATCCGCAGGCGGCTCAAAAACGTCATGAGCAGGGTTGGGTTGATGAGATCCTTGACGACCTCAATAAACTGTCGGACAGAGTAAAAAATGCGGTAAACAATAAAGAAGTAGTCTCTATAGCGTATCAAGGTAATATTGTTGATGTTTGGGAAAAATTTTATGAGGAAGATATATATGTAGACCTTGGATCAGATCAAACTTCACTACACAACCCTTGGTCAGGAGGATATTATCCTGTTGGGTTAAGTTATCAAGAAGCAAATACAATGATTAGCACTGATCCCGAAAATTTCAAAATCAAAGTCCAGGAATCACTTCGCAGTCATGCAGCTATAATCAATAAGCATACCGCGAGAGGTACATATTTCTTTGATTATGGCAATGCATTTTTACTTGAAGCATCACGTGCAGGAGCCGATGTAATGGCAAAAAATAAGATTGATTTCAAGTATCCGTCTTATGTACAAGATATTCTTGGACCTATGTGTTTTGACTATGGATTTGGTCCTTTTAGATGGGTTTGTACTTCGGGAAAATCCGAAGATCTTGATAAAACAGATCAAATTGCATTGCAAGTAATGGAGGCCATAAAGAAAATCTCTCCCGAAGAAATTCAGCAGCAAATGCAGGATAACATTACCTGGATACGTGAAGCAAAACAAAATAATCTTGTAGTAGGTTCTAAAGCCCGAATTTTATACGCCGATGCCGAGGGACGAACAAAAATTGCAGAAGCTTTTAATCAAGCCATACACAATGGAGATATATCTGCTCCTGTAGTCTTAGGAAGGGATCACCATGACGTAAGCGGAACCGATTCTCCATATCGCGAAACCAGTAACATCTATGATGGCAGCAAATTTACGGCAGATATGGCTATTCACAATGTAATCGGAGATAGTTTTAGAGGGGCAACATGGGTTTCAATCCACAATGGCGGCGGCGTTGGCTGGGGTGAAGTTATTAATGGAGGTTTTGGACTTTTACTTGATGGTACAGAAGAAGCTTCAGAAAGATTGAAGAGTATGTTATTTTATGATGTAAATAATGGAATTTCCAGAAGAAGTTGGGCCAGAAATGAAGAAGCGTTGTTTGCAATTAAAAGAGAAATGGAACGTACGCCAGAGTTAAAAGTGACGATACCAAATCTTGTAGAGGATGATATCCTTGATCACATTTTTCACAATTAAAAATACTTTTATTACTTTATAAATGAGCTACTATCAAAAACCAAACGCGGATCTATGGACTGGACGACTGTCTGATAATCAATTATATTTACACGAAAAAGTCAAGTGCATTGACCTTTGCAATAGTTCATTACAACTAACAACAAAAAAAACATACACTATCCTAGGTTATGAATGTGACGAAGGTGTAAAAAGAAACAAAGGAAGAATTGGTACTGCAGAAGGTCCGGATGCAATACGAAAAATGTTAGCCTCATTATCAAACCATTTTGCAGATCATATTGAAATATTAGACGTTGGAAATATAGCATGCAAAGCAGGAAATCTTGAAGAAACACAAAACGAAACATCCAATTACATTACCTCTCTTTTGCACCACAAAACATTGCCTATTATTTTAGGAGGTGGACATGATCTTGCGTACGCACATTATAATGGAATAAAAAAGGAATTTCCCAACAAAACAATAGGTATCATAAATCTTGATGCACATTTTGATCTTAGACAAAAAACTGACAAAGGAAACTCAGGGACGCCATTTTATCAAATTGCACAAGAAAGTGATAACTTTAATTATTTATGTTTAGGAATTCAAAAAGCATCAAATAATCGAAAGCTATATGAAACCGCTAACGAATTGGGTGTTCAATACCTGGAGAATACAGAGTTTACTATTAGTAACAAAGATCAAGTTATAGCACTTATTAAAGATTTTATTACTTCAGTAGATTACATCTATCTCACCATAGATATTGATGGATTTTCTTCTGCCTTTGCTCCGGGAGTTAGCGCTCCTTCTCCGTTAGGATTCTCTACCGATATTGCTTTAAAATCAGTACAATGCATCTGTGAGTCTAATAAGTTAATAAGTGTTGATTTGGTTGAACTTAATCCAAAATATGATATTGATAATTGTACAGCAAAACTAGCTGCTCGATTGGTATATAATATCATGAATTGGTCATGATTCTTTTTTTTTGGTAACATAATGCAATCGTGATCGTCTTACAAAAAGGTAACGGGGTCGAAACTTATTATTATTATTATGAGGTTTTGAGTTTAAAATAAATTCCTTTTTTAAAATATTTCTATGAAAAATATATCTTGTATTGTATTATTTATATTTTTTTCATTCCTCAGTTATGCACAAGATTTTATTTCTATTTCGGGAAAAGTAATAGACAATAACACCAAAGAGCCTTTGCCTTTTGCTTCAATATTTATAAAGGAAAAAGCTATAGGAACAACTACTAATAAAGATGGTTCATTTATATTTCATGTTTCTTCAGACATGAATACCCAATTCGTAACCATTTCAATGTTAGGATACAAGAGCATTAGAAAACAAGTAACGCAATTCGAAAAAAATGAGAATATTTATCTTGACCAAAGTATAGCCCAATTAGACGAAGTCATTCTTAACTCAGATAAATCTCCAACAGCAAAACAAATTGTTAAGAAGGCATATAAAGCTATCGACAGAAATTATCCCACAGAACCATACATATTAGAGGGTTTTATCCGTGATTTACAAAATGAAGATGGTAATTATGTAGAATTATTAGAGTGTGCCGCCAAATTCTATTATAAAGACTACAAAGACAATTATTCACCACAAGTAGAACTTCAGGAAGTAAGGCGAAGTTACATTACACAAAATCATCCATGGAATAATGATTTCGAAAGAAAAAACTCAATTATCGACTTAACCGAGGATGATTTTATCAGATATGATTATGGACCAATAAAAGTAAGGAAAGGATGGTCATATGAAATTGAGAACGTCTTAACCTTCACAGATAAATTAGTCTATAAAATAATAGCGACTAATCCTCCATTTCAAAAAGCAACGCTTTACATTGATACTGAAAGTTTTGCGTTTGTCAGAATCGAATTAACAAGATTTAGAAGTAAAAAAAGATACTATAAAAGAAGACTTTCTAACGGGCAGCAAGAGGCTAGTTATAATATAGTATTTGAATACCAGGAACACAACAACAAAATGTACCTAAAATATTTAAAAGAGGAAGATACCTGGCACATCTTTGAGAGCTTAGGATCAAATCATATACTGTTCAAAAAACACCCTAAAAAGGAGTTGTTTATAAGTAAAGTGATCTCTGAAAATGTGAGTCAGTACCCTTTCAACCAAAATCTGAGTATTAACAAGAGCATAGAAAACCAAGCTCCTCCTTATAATTCAGAATTCTGGAAACATTACAATGCCCCATCTCTTACCAATGAAGAAAGCAAAATTGTTGAAGAGCTAAAAAAAGCACAGATTAAAGTCTTACCAAGAGAATAACAATATTATACTACTATTTAAGTACCTTTTCTATATAGTATAGTTGTGCAAAAATATTGCGAAAAAATACCCTTCAAATAAATACATGAAGGGTTTTAGGGCAAAACAAATGCAACTATTATTCTTACAACTATCTCAAAACACTAATAAAAAAGAGTCTTTCAAAGATTTTGTAAAGGGAGTTATTTTTATTATTACTTACGAATTGCATAACTAGAAGCTTCAGGGAGTTGTCTCAAAAAATTTACAATACTCATAAAACTAAATCCGAGTGTGGAAAATAAATGATTCATGATCGTGTGATTTAAGGGTTATTTGGTACTAAAGTAATCAGTTATTAACATATAACAAAATGAAATGTTCATTATTTGTTAATAATTTGTTGAAAAGTTTATTAAATTCGTTATAAAACATAATATATGTAAAAATATAAATATTTAACACGTAAAAACCTACTTTAATTGTTAATAACTATGTTAATAACTCCAATTACACCTATAAACAGTGAGATCTTTACGTTGACAAACGGATTAAAAACTCTTCAAAATCAACCAATTAGAACAAAAAACAACTTTCTAACCCACGAACACCTTTAAAAAGCTTAACAACGACAATCATTAAAAACACGTTTATTAACATGAACATGTACAATTCCAATCAATTCATTCTTTTACCTAAATTGCGCTCATGAAATCTGCTACAGTAAGAGAACTTAAAACAGAGTTAGCGCATAGTTCACATCAGGAACTTATAGAGTTGTGTCTACGTCTATCTAGGTTTAAAAAGGAAAACAAAGAATTGCTAACCTATTTATTATTTGAATCCACAAATGAGGAAGGTTATATTGAAAATGTAAAAAATGAAGTTAATAGTCAATTTGAAGTCATTAATACATCATCCTATCATTATATCAAAAAGAGTATCCGGAAAATTTTAAGAACTATAAAGAAATATATTCGATATTCTAAAAACAAAGAGACAGAGATTGAACTACTACTTTACTTTTGTGAAAAACTAAAAAATTATAAACCCTACATTCAAAACAATTCTGTGCTGCAAAACATTCTTAAAAGAGAAATTGAAGCAATAAAGAAGAAAATAAAAGTATTGCATGAAGATTTACAATATGACTATGAATTAGAATTACAGAAACTATTTTAACAAAACCTCATGCATAGCTTTGGTTTCCAGACCTTATTTAGAAAAAAACAAGTAGTAAATTTGGTATCCTTGTCTTTATGTAAATCCTTTTTCATACTTTTACTAGTAATAAACATTTAAAAAATGTGTTTATAATGTATGTAAAAACAAGATAATGATGAACATTTCAATATTTGGCATTATCTTTGATTTTTATTAACTAATTTAAATTTTAACAATGAATAAAGGAACAGTAAAATTCTTCAACGATGCCAAAGGTTTTGGATTCATCACTGAAGAAGACTCAGGCAAAGAACATTTTGTACACATCTCTGGATTAATCGACGAGATTAGAGAAGGCGATGCAGTCGAATTTGATTTGCAGGAAGGTAAAAAAGGATTAAACGCAGTAAATGTAAAAGTAATTTAATATATACTATTTAATTTTTTTAAAGCACAAGCCTGTCACATGTGACAGGCTTTTTTTATATCATATTTAGGTTAATCATTCAAACATTAGGGAAACAAACTCTGCCACACATGCAGGTTTCTCAACACCTTCTATTTCAACAGTACAATCCCAGGTGATTTTCAACCCATTATCCCCATATTCTTCTATTTTCTGAATACTACTATGTAAGCGCAAACGACTATCTACAATCACTGGATGTGGGAAACGCACTTTATTCAACCCATAATTTACTCCCATTGCAAAGCTTTTTACAACGATTAGATCCATAAGCATTTTAGAAAGTAAAGAGACTGATAAAAACCCATGAGCAATAGGTTTTTTGAAAGGTGACTCCTTTTTAATTCTATCAAGATCAACATGTACCCACTGGAAATCTTGGGTAGCCTCGGCAAAGGCATTAATCATTTTCTGAGTAACGACTAACCACTCACCTGTTGGCAACGGCTTTCCTTCATGTTTTTTAAACGCTTCAAAATCTTTACAAATTAGTTGATTCATATGTATTGAATTAAAAGTTTAATTTGAATTCGGTTAGTTTACCGTGAAATTCCTCCATCAATTGTTAAACATATTCCAGAAACGTAAGAAGCCTCATCTGATGCTAAGTACAAATATCCGTAAGCAATATCAATTGGCATAGCCGCTTTTTGAAGCGGAATCTGTTTCTTTATCCCATCTAAATGTTCTTCTGGGATTTGTTCGGTCATCTCGGTAAGTGTAAAACCAGGGGCAAGCGCATTAGCAGTAATTCCATACTTACCCAACTCCATTGTCCAAGTTTTGGACATAGCAATAACTCCAGCCTTGGTTGCAGCATAATTAGTTTGCCCAAAATTACCTCGCAGACCTACATTAGAGGCTGCAGAAACAATACGGCCATAACCCGCTTCCTTCATATATTTTGAAACTATCTGGGTACATAAAAAGACACCTTTTAAATTAACATCAATCACAGCATCCCACTCAGCTTCGCTCATTTTATGTAGTGTACGATCTTTGGTGATTCCTGCGTTATTGATAAGTATATCAATCTTGCCGTGCTTCTTATATATTCTTTCAGTTTCAGTTTCTATAGCTTCTTTATCAGTAACAGAAATTTTAGTAAACTCCGCTACTCCATGATTTGCAATAATTTGTTTTGCTATATTCTCTCCTCCATCTAGTAAATCCCAAATAATCACAATTGCTCCTTCTTTAGCAAACAATTCTGACACAGCCTTACCTATCCCTCTAGCTCCTCCGGTTACAATAGCTACTTTATCTTTTAATCTCATTTCTTTTCTGATTTTGGTATTATGAACATTGAATCACCACTTTCCCTCTTACTTCTCTATTCATCATAGCCTCAAGAGCTTTTGATGCTTCGTTTAAAGGATATATCTTATGAATATAAGGTTTTAGTTTACCTGCTCCATACCACTTCATTAACTCCATAGTATTTTGCATATTCTTCTTGGGTGTTTTCATCGCAAAACTTCCCCAAAACACACCTACAATGGCACAACCTTTTAGAAGAGCCAGATTAAGAGGCACTTTGGGAATATCGCCCGCAGCAAAACCAACCACCAAGTAACGTCCTTCCCATGCCATACCACGTATAGATGGTTCTGAGTATTCTCCGCCCACTGGATCATAGACCACATCAACTCCTTTACCCGAAGTAAGCTCTTTGATTCTCAACTTCAGATCTTCACTTGTGTAGTTAATAACCTCATCTGCACCATATTCCTGGCATAATTCCAATTTTTCATCAGAAGATGCGGCAGCAATTACCTTGGCTCCCATAAGCTTTCCTAGCTCAACAGCAGCCAATCCCACTCCGCCCGAGGCTCCTAACACCAATAACGTCTCTCCTTCTTTAAGATTACCCCTGTCTTTTAAAGCGTGATATGAAGTACCGTAGGCCATCATAAAAGATGCTGCAATCGGAAAATCCATCATTGGAGGTTTTTTAAAACAAGCATTACCAGGTACGATCACCTCTTCTGCATATCCGCCATGCATTACAAATCCAAAAACCTCATCACCAGGTTTTAGATGTGTTACTCCAGCACCAACTTCTTTAACTACACCGGCAATATCACTTCCAGGTGTAAAGGGTAATTCTGGTTTAAATTGATATAATCCCTGAATAATTAAAGTATCTGGAAAATTAACTCCGCAAGCTCTTACGCTTACCAAAACCTCATTTTCCTTATACGAAGGGCTTTGTATTTCTTCAAGAACAAGGCTAGAAGGTGGTCCAAATTGTTTGCAAACAATTGCTTTCATAGTTATCGATTTTATTATTCTTCAATAACTTTTAGCACCAATTTACCCATCTTATCTCCAGAAAACAATCGTAAAAATGTTTCATGAAAATTCTCAATTCCTTCATAAATATCTTCTTTACTTTTTAGTTTTCCTTGAGCCATCCAGCCACCCATTTCCATAGCAGCTTTACCGTAGTCTTTTGCATAATCCATAACTACCATTCCTTGCATTGTAGCACGATTTACTAAAAGAGACAAATAATTTGATGGACCCTTCATCGCTGTTTTATTATTGTATTGCGAAATCGCACCACAAATAACAATTCGTGCATGCATTCGAAGTCTAGCCAATGCCGCATCAAGAATCTCTCCTCCTACATTATCAAAATACACATCAATTCCCTTAGGACATTCTCGTTTTAGAGCAGTATGGATATTCTCAGATTTGTAATCAATAGCTCCGTCAAATCCCAGTTTGTCTACTACATATTTACATTTTTCAGCTCCTCCCGCAATACCAATTACTCGACAGCCTTTGATTTTAGCAATCTGACCAACTACACTACCTACAGCCCCAGCAGCTCCCGAAACCAGGACAACATCACCTTCTTTGATTTTACCGACTTCCAAAATTCCGAAATAAGCTGTCATCCCGGGCATACCCAAAGTACCAATATACATTGGTAAAGGAGCAAGGTTTGGATCTACTTTATACCAATTGCTTCCATCGGTTACTGCATATTGTTGTACTCCTCCCCAACCCGTTAAATAATCTCCTTCTTTAAATTTTGGGTGATTATTTGACTTTATCACCTTCCCTATCGAACCTGAGCGCATTACATCATCAATCTGCACGGGTTCTATATAAGATTTACCTTCGTTCATCCAACCACGCATTGCCGGGTCCAAGGATATATAATGTTGTTGGATCAACACCTCTCCATCTTTAGGTTTTGGAATTGGGTTAGATTGTAATTCCCAGGTATCCGCATCTGGAAGTCCAGCGGGGCGTTTCTTAAATATTAGTTGCTTATTCATTGGTTTGTGTTTTAATTTTATTAAAAATAATTTATGCGATTATTTATTTTATAATGAGGTCCCTCCATCCAGGGTTATAGTTTGTCCGGTAATAAATTTGGTACTATCTGAAGCCAGCCAAACTACCGCTTCTGCAATTTCTTCTGTTAATCCGTAACGTTTCATAGGAATCACACTTTTCAATCGCTGATCCATATCTGGCCTCACAGATAAAAGCTTATCTAACAAAGCAGATTCAGTATATCCAGGACATACAGCGTTAATACGTATATTCTTTGTTGCGTACTCTAATGCCGCAGATTTAGTCATACCAACTACTGCAAATTTACTTGCAGAATATGACAGATTATTTAATGATGCTTTTAGTCCTGCCAAAGACGCTATGTTAACAATATTCCCTCCTCCTTGTTTTACCATTTGCTGTAAAGCTACCTTCATACAATAAAAAACTCCGGTCTGATTTACTGCTATAACACTATCCCAATCATCCAAGGTATATTCTCCTGTCCTGGCCATATTTCTTGGACCAATTCCGGCATTATTTACAATCACGTCTAACTTATTATACTTAGAAACCGTTTTTGCAATCAACTGCTCTACATCATCAAATTTGGCAACATTAGCAACAATCCCTATAGCTTCTCCGCCATCATTGTTAATCTCATCAACAACACTTTGTGCCTTTTCTTCTTTAATATCCGAGACAATGACTCTAGCTCCGTGCTTCGCAAAATGTTTAGCGCTTGCCGCTCCTATACCTGATCCAGCACCAGTAACGATTACTACTTTATCTTTTACTTCCATATTATATTTTATGTTAAACTACTATAACCTTATTTTGCCTTACATAGGATTAACCGTGAATCTTCTAAAGCTTGACTTCGCATTTTTGCAGGATATCCTTCTGCAGTAATCATGTTTAAAAAATCTTCTTTACTGGCGTATTCTATAATTAATATTTTATCCCATTCAAGACCACTATTTGGACCAATCAGATTAAATAATGGTTTCCCTTGATAAATCACTTTTGCTTTTGACTTTTGAAAGAAAGGTATTACTGCATTCATGTATTGCGCATAGGCTTCTGCTCCAGACATTCCTGTTTCTTCAACTTTGCCTTTGAACTTTAATAGATTCAGCATTTGAAAAGAACCTTTACTGGGTAAGTTTGCAAAATCTTGAAATTGTTCTGGGGTAACTCCTGTATATGTATTCGTCATATTTCTATTTTTGAAGTTTAAAAATTGGTTTATTTTATAACTTAATTATAGCTGCGCCTTTATACTTTTTAAGAAGCTCAGGATAATGTTCTTTAACATTATTAAAAATGAAATCTATCGGAACATCTTCAAAGTGACCATAATCCTCTATATATTCCATAAACTCATTTCCTGCATTATTATATTCCTGAAAAATTGAGTCATTCTCACCATCAAACTCTAAAGGAGCTACATTACACATTCTACATAGGGATTCATTAAAAGCAGGAGATACCTTAAGCCATTTGCCATTTAAGCATAAATCAACCATCCCATGAGGAGTCAATTCATTGGTCCCAAATTTTTCTACCAATCGTTCCACTGCAATATGATTTTTAACTTTTGCTAAATGTATTCTTGCCGGTATACCTAAAGCACGTAAACCAGCAATTAAAAGAATTGACTTATCAATACAATGACCTTTTGTTTCTTTTGCTAGCACACTTGCTATATAACCTTCTTTAGAAAAATGCAGCGTATATGGGTCGTACCGCCATTCATCACGAACTTTTACGTATAATTGCTTAGCCTTTTCTTTTGGGGTTAATGCGTCTGTTTTAAACTCTTTTATGAGCTCCTGAATCTCTTCTGATTCATAATCATAATAGTAAGTAGAAGCTAAATAATCCATTTTAATGATTTTTAAAATGATGAGTCATTAATCAATTTTATTTTTTTGAATTGCTTGCAAAGCTAGATTACAAAGCAACTCTGCCGCCTTATTCAATTGTGCAAATCGAGGATCTGTTGTTAACCCTTTGCTATATCGGTAATAAATCTGTTGCGCAATTACTGCTATCTTAAATAACCCAAACGCATAATAAAACACTAAATGATCAACTTGCCTTCCGCTTTTTTGGGTATACAATTCTACAATTTCACTTCTTCCCGGATTACCGTCCAGAGCTGTTGGTGATGGAATCCCTTGTTGTACAAATGGATGATCACTAGCCATAGTCCAATATCCAAGCGATGTCCCTAGATCCATTAATGGATCTCCAAGTGTTGCCATTTCCCAATCCAATACAGCAACTACTTCTTTCCAGCTATTATCCTTAAAAACAATATTATCATATTTAAAATCATTATGAACCAAGCTATGTCGGTATTCTTTGGGTTGATTATCTTCCATCCATCGCATTACCTTTTCTGCCGCAGGCACATCTTCTGTAGCGGCTTTTAAGTATTGTTTCCCCCAATTGAGTACTTGTCGTTCTACATACCCTTCAGGTTTTCCTAAGTCTTCTAATCCAGCCGCTTTATAATCTATATTATGAAGTTCTACAAAGGTATCAAGCCACGAACTAGCAATAGTTTTAAAACTATTTGCAGGTATGTCCCTTTTTTTGGCTTCATGAACATTAAGTATAATGCCATCAACTTTTTCCATAATATAAAAAGGACAACCAAGAATATTTTCATCCTCGGTATAAGTGTACATTTTAGGTACTTTATGAAAAGTATCAGATATACTGGATTGCACTTTGAATTCTCTACCCATATCATGCCCCCTCTTTATTGCTCCAAAAGGTGGACGACGGAGTACATATTCTTTATCTTCAATCTTTACCAAATAGGTAAGGTTAGAATACCCATGGGTATATTGTGTTACTTGCCAATCACTAGTATCACTATTAATTAATCCTTCATTCTGAAGGTATGATTTTAATGTTTTTTCGTTTAGTTCTTCGCCTTTACGTACGTTTTGCATGTCTTTATAATATTGTAGAAGAAAAGATTTCTTCACTCCACTTTAAAATGGAAAAATACTTTAGTTTTATTATTTCGTGTATTTATTAATTACACTCTTCCCTAGTTGATACATATGCACCTCATCGGGACCATCAGCCAACCGAAGCATTCGTGCAGCCACAAAAAAGTGTGCTAATGGAGTATCAGGTCCTACACCTTTCCCTCCATGAATTTGCATAGCTCTGTCAATAACTTTTAGCGCCATATTGGGTGCCACAATTTTGATCATTGCTATAAGGTCTTTAGATGTTTTGTTTCCTTCTTTATCCATTTTATCGGCAGCAGAAAGCGTTAGCAATCTTGCCTGTTCTATTTCGCATTGCGATAGTGCAATTTCCTGACGAATACTGCTATAATCCTTAAAAGTTTTCCCAAAAGCAATACGCTCTGAAGCTCTTTGTGACATTAGTTCTAACGAACGTTGCGCCATACCAATCAAACGCATACAATGATGAATCCGTCCTGGGCCTAAGCGCCCTTGGGCAATCTCAAACCCTCTACCTTCGCCTAAGATCAAATTTTCTTTAGGAACTCTTACATTTTCTAATACGATCTCGGCATGGCCTTCAGGAGAATCATAGAATCCAAAAACTGATAGAGGTCTAATTATTTTTAATCCAGGAGTATCCATGGGTACCAATACCATACTTTGTTGTTGATGTCTATGTGCATTGGGGTTCGTTTTTCCCATTACGATTGCTATCTTACAATGTGGATCCATTCCGCCAGAGGACCACCACTTACGACCATTGACAACATAATCATCTCCATCCAACACAATAGATGTTTCAATATTGGTAGCATCTGAGGAAGCTACCTGAGGCTCTGTCATTAAAAAAGCGGAACGAATTTCTCCATTCATCAAAGGGTGTAGCCACTGTTTTTGTTGATGTGGAGAACCATACTTAGCAAGTACTTCCATGTTACCAGTATCCGGAGCATTGCAATTAAACACTTCTGAGGACCAAAGGACACGACCCATGATTTCTGCAAGTGGCGCATACTCTAAATTGGTCAAACCCGGGCTTAATTCACCATAGTTTTTCGGTAAAAAAAGGTTCCATAAACCAGCTTCTTTTGCTTTTATTTTAAGAGCTTCCATACCAGGCCAACGTTTCCAGCGGTTGTCTGGATTATAGTTAAAAGCACCGACTTCTTCTTCTACCGGAAGTATATGCTCATTAAAAAATGTATTAAGTTTATCTTGAAGAGAAACTATTTTTTCTGAGTAATCAAAATTCATCTTTTGAATTTTAAAGCCTCTCTTCTTCAGTTGAAGTGACAGGCAAGTTTTAAATTATTTTTATTTAACATTTTGGATCAACCAGCAATTAAATAGCCTCCGTCTGCATTGTAAACACTACCTGTCATATAGGCTCCTGCATCTGAAGCTAATAAGCATACCATTCCTGCCATTTCATCTGGCATCCCCATGCGCGCACTAGGCAGTGTTTTTTCTATTTTTTGCACTAACTTCTCATTTTGCCATAAAGCCGCACTAAATTTGGTCTTGATCAAACCAGGACATAATACATTTGCTCGTATACCATATTTACCCCATTCCTTTGCCTGATTTTTGGTAAGCATTAATAAAGCCGCTTTACTTGTACTATATAACCCCAAACCAGCTCCTGGGTGCATTGCTTCTACCGAAGCTATATTAATAATGCTTCCGCCCTCACGTTCTTTCATAGAAGGTAGTGCCAAATTAGACAGCATCCATGGGGCCTTAACATTAATATCCATTATTTTATCAAAAACACCTTCTTCAGCATCCTCAATTGGTCCATAAATAGGGTTAATAGCCGCATTATTTACCAGAATATCAATACCTCCATAATGTTCTATGGTTTTTTGTACCAGATTTTCACGTTGCTCAGCCTTCCCAATATGGCAGGCTATACCAACCGCTTCAAGTCCTGCTTTCTTAAACTCTGCAGCAACCTCATCCACAGCCTCCTGACTTCGACTACTGATCACCACCTTGGCACCATGTTCTGCCAAACCTTTAGCAATTGATTTACCTATTCCTTTACTAGAGCCTGTAATAATGGCTACTTTTCCCTCCAAATTGAAGGACTTTTTAATACTATTCATGTATGGCTGAATGAAAATGAGTTAATAATAAAATATGATCTAAAGTTTTTTCTAATTAAATAGTTCTTTTTCTCCCGCTATAGTTAGCACTTCTTCATCCATTAAGATTTCAGCGAGACCAATAGTCTTTGGTAATTCGTACTTAAAAAAGAACTTCATTGCATGAATTTTACTTTCATAGAAACTTTCAGAATGGGTTTTCTCTCCAGTTACAAGGGCATTCTTTGCGTGGTTTGCAATATCCAACCATATCCAAGCCATAGTGATATTACCTAGGAATTCCATAAATGGAGTAGCATCAGACAGAAAACGTTCATAATCTCCTTTTTGGGCAAAACCAACTAAGAAGCCAATCACTTTCTGAGCTAATTGTAGTTTTTCGCCCAACTTAGTAGCATAAATTCTTAAGTCATCATACTTAGCTGCATTTTGAATAGTTTGCATTATTTCTGCTGTAAGCAGTTCTAAAGCCTTACCATTCTCCATTAATAATTTTCTACCTAACAGATCTTGAGATTGAATCCCTGTTGTTCCTTCGTATATTGGAAAAATCCGAATATCTCTATGATACTGTTGGAGAATAAAATCTGTACAAAAGCCATACCCCCCTAAAACCTGAAGTCCAGCTGATACTGCTTGCGCTCCCATCTCTGATGGGTATGTTTTCACCATAGGTATAATTAATTCTAACAAGAGTTCATATTTCTCTTTATCGGCTTTATCCTCAAGTGTTTCTTTAAGATCAAAATATTTTGATGCTAACAATACTAAACTCAAAGAACCTTCAGCTACTACCTTTTGTTGTAGTAACATTCTTCGAACATCTGGATGATTAATAATTAAAGTCTGCCCTTGTTCAGGATTTTTCTTTCCATCACTAGCAAGTTTTCGTCCTTGTGGACGCTCTTTGGCATATTGTAACGAAGCATGATATGCCGCTGTAGCAATTGCCGCTGCACCACGACCTACAGCAATACGAGCACCATTCATCATCAAAAACATATATCGCAACCCTTGGTGCGCCTCTCCAACCAACCAACCTCGACAATCTTCTGCATCACCAAAACCTAAGTGAGTTGTACAATATCCTCGTTGACCCAATTTTTGAAAATCAGCTACAGTGGTTACGTCATTTGGTATAAGGTTACCATTATCATCGCGCCTTTTTTTAGGTACCACAAATAAAGAAATTCCTTTTGTACCTGCAGGTGCTCCTTCAATACGTGCCAATACTAAGTGCACAAAGTTATCAGCATATTGATGATCTCCTCCAGAAATAAATATCTTCTGTCCAGATATCTTATAATATCCTTCTTCTGTAGATATTGCTTTGGTTACAACATCAGATAGTGAACTTCCCGCTTGTGGTTCGGTCAAGCACATTGTACCGCCCCATTGACCAGAAAGCATATTAGGCACATAAATTTCATTTAATGTTTTACTACCAAAATGTACTATGAGTTCTGCAGCTCCCAATGTAAGGCCAACATATCCAGGTAAGTGATTGTTTGCAGCATCTTGAATAAAGGCAGATGCTGTATATGCCATCATAGGTAGTTGCAATCCTCCTGCATCATAATCAAAGGTTCCCGAAATCAGTCCCATTTCCCCACCTTTTTTCATCATTACCTCTACCTGTTTATGTACTATTACCTTTCCGTCTTCATAATAGGCAGGATTTTCGTCCATCTCCTTTATATATGGAAATAATTCTCTATCAGAGAACTCTTTTACCGAGTCCAAAAACATATCTAGAGATTCCTTATCGTGATCTGCAAATCGGCCCTGATCTAACACCTCCTCTAATTGATGTACGTCATATAAAAGGTATTTAAGGGTTTCAAAATCAATATATTCTTTAGCCATTGTGTAACGTTTTTTGAAGTTGGGTATTAATTACACAATAAAGTTCGGGAATATTTGATAAATTCTTATTAAACTAGTTTAATAAATATTGAATTTTAGATACTCTTAACTTTTATAGAAATAGCACAAAAAGAAATTATTCTCTTTTCAATCAGAATAACCACAAAATGAAAAGATAATTTAAGATATTATCCCTTTTGGCTAAGGCGTTTTCGAATTTTGGATAATCCAACCGGAGTGAGTCCCAAATATGATGCAATTAGATACTGGGGAACTCGTTGAAAAAGTGTGGGGCGCTTTTTAAGTAGTTGTAAATATCGTTCCTGATTAGAAAGATTTCTAAGTTCATTAATACGTTGAAAATTTATTACAAATGTTCTTTGCATCGATAATCGACCAAAACGTTCAAGTTGGTGCGAATGGTCAAACACTTTTTGAACATCTTCTTTGGAAATCTTATAAACAACACAGTCTTCTAATGCTTCAAGATAAGATTCTGAAGGAATACCCTGTATATATGCATACAAATCCGTAAAAAAGTATCCCTCGGTAAAAAACTCCATCACTTGGGCTTTACCTTCTTCCAGAGTATAATATGAGATACATCCTCGCTGTACAAAATAAAAATCACTTATATATTGACCAGCTTGCAGAAGATGTGCTCCTTTTCTAAAAATTTCTTTTTTATAAAATTGAAGCCCAAACTCCATGTCAGAATCACTTACATTAGCATAGGATCGTATTGTTTTCTTTAAGTCTTCCAAAATATATCAGCAATTTATAACAAAGAAAAATGTGATGAACAAATGTAAACAATAAATCTACTTATAGTATAACACATGTTTTTCTCACTTATATTTTCTTCAAAACTCTAATTTTTATTTTTAATCAAATATATATGTCTTTATATAAGTAAAATTTAACATTTGTTCGTAACTTTAAAATCCTCAAAGGCTAAATTATAATCTATATTTGCTGGCTTCGTAAGAAAACCTCAAATAAGCTATCCAATGCATGTTGGATTTTATGGACACTTTTAACTTTTATCAAATATCGATCTTCCTTTTTCAAGGCTTTATAATTGCATCATTAATACTGCTATTATTTCGCTTACGAACAGTAATGGGTCTTGGTTTACTATTTACCTCATTAGGGTTATTTCAGTTCATACAAGTTTTTCTGGCAAGTACTCTTTATTTTAAAGTTTCAGAATACCTTGTAGTATCTCCCGGTTCATCCATTTTGTTCTCGGCTACATTGTTTGCCGTATTATTAATTTATATAAAAGAAGATGCTATAACGGCGAGAAAATTAATTTATGCCCTGGTCATAGCCAACATTGTATTGTGTTTTCTTTTACTTTCTTTTAGAATGAATATTGAAGGTGCCGAAAGTTACAATCCGTTTGATATCTCAACAGAATTCTTTTACACCAATGTTTTTGTTCTTTTTGTTGGTACGGCCATCCTTTTTATCGACTCTATACTAATCATTTTTATATTTGAGTTTGTTTCAAAACATATATCCAATCTGTTTTTAAGAATACTAATTACAATGGTGCTCGTGTTAATTTTTGATGCTATAACTTTTACTTTAGGCTCTTTCTGGTTTTTTGACGATATATATCAAATTTTATATTCTGGATTGACTTCAAAGGTCTTTATGGCTATCTTCTATAGTATCATATTTACAATTTATTTGAAGTATTTTGAAAAGGATGTATACGAGAGTAATTATTTTACATTTAAAGACATTTACCATTCTTTAACTTACAGGCAAAAATTTGAAGTTGCTGAAAAAGCCATACAACTTACCGAAAACAGGTATCATACACTAACAAATCTCGTTCCCGTAGGTATTTTCATGACCGAAGCCGATGGTAAAACAACATTTGTAAACCCAAAATGGTGTGAAATCTCTGGCCTAACCCAAGAAGATGCTTTTAATGACGGATGGCTTAATGCTGTGCATCCTGATGATAGAAAGAAATTAAAACAAGGATGGTATGATGACGCTAAAAAAAGAAAAGATTCTGATGCGGAGTACCGTTTCCTAAAACCAGATGGTTCGGTAACCTGGGTATTAGGACAAGCAATTCCTGAATACAATGAAAAAAAACAAGTTATCGGTTATGTTGGAACTATAACTGATATTACCGATATTAAACTATATGAGTTAGAACTTAATAGATTGAAAGAAAAAGCAGAAGAAAGTGATCGTTTAAAATCTGCTTTTTTAGCCAACATGAGTCATGAAATCAGAACCCCAATGAATGGTATCTTAGGGCTTGCAGAGCTCTTAAAGGAGCCGAAACTCAGCGGGGATGAGCAACAGTTATACCTTGACCTTATTAAAGAAAGTGGAGCTCGGATGCTTAATATAATCAAGGATATCATTGATATATCCAGAATTGAAGCAGATCAAGTAAAGGTTTTTACTAATGTAGTAGATATTAATGAGCAAACAGAATACCTATATAATTTCTTTAAACCCGAAACAGACGGTAAAGGCATTTCATTATCATTAAACAATGGTTTATCTGGACAAGATGTCATTATAGAAACTGATAAAGAAAAATTTAATGCAATACTAACCAACTTGGTGAAAAATGCAATTAAATATACAAATAAAGGAACGATAGAGTTTGGATATCATAAAAACGAGGATTTTCTGGAGTTTTACGTAAAAGATACTGGAATCGGTATTCCCAAGAGTCGCCAAGAAGCTATATTTGATAGGTTTGTTCAGGCAGATATTGAAGATCGCTATGCTCTTGAAGGTGCAGGAATAGGATTATCAATTGCTAAAGCATATGTAGAAATGCTTAAAGGTAAAATTTGGGTCGAAAGTAAAAAAAACAAAGGATCTACATTTTATTTTACTATTCCCTATTTGAAAAAATAGCATTATCAATTCAGCACCTAGCATTATTACCTATGACTAAACTACCTCAAGCCCTTTATTTATTTAGGTTCAAACTCATATTAGAGGCTATATACTAAAAAACAAAAACTCGAAACATTTCGTAATTTATTTAAGGATTCGTTAATTGTTTTGTTAAAACATAAATAAACTTCTTATATTTAACTCCAATTATTCAAACACCAAAATTTCACATTTAATAGAACCAATTGTTTAATAATGGCTTTTTGCCAAAATTTAAAAGGTTATAAAATGCCTGAAAATAATCATATAGCCACAGTATGAGGATTTTCTAAAATTTGTTAGTACGGCAATACTAACTAATAAAAACAATAACATTGTATTAAATGAAAAGATCTTCTATTTATTTAGGTGTACTTTTTCTTTTTTTAAGCTTTAGTTGCTCTAAAGAGAAAAAAAACACCCAAAACCCCATTACAATTGGCACTAAAAAAAAGGAAAAGACTACTAAATCAGAAAACGTTCCTTCAGTTCCGATAAACTTAGAAAACAAAGGGATTGGTCCAATAAGTTCTATAACCTTTGCGGATAAAATCGATCAGAAATTGGCTGATAAAGGTGCTCAATTATTTAAATCAAAATGCACGGCTTGTCATAAAGCTTCTCAAAAATTTATTGGCCCTGCTCTTACAGGCATCTATAAAAAACGCAGTCCAGAATGGGTAATGAATATTATCATGAATCCTGATGAAATGCTTAAAAAAGATCCAATTGCAATTGCATTACTAAAAGAATATAACAATACCATAATGATCAATCAAAATATTCCTGAAGATGAAGCCAGGGCTATGGCAGAATGGTTCAGAACTTTAGAAAAATAGAAAACACGCACAAATTGTCAATTACATATGAAAAAAGAACCACAATACGATGCAATCGTAGTAGGTACAGGAATTAGTGGTGGCTGGGCCGCCAAAGAACTCTGCGAAAAAGGGCTTAAAACATTGGTTTTAGAGCGTGGTCGAATGGTACGCCATATCGAAGATTATACCTCAATGAATGATGATCCATGGGATTCAGAATTTAAGGGACAGCCAAGCCGAAAAGAGATTGCTGAACAAGAAAAGCAGAATCGTACAGGGTATGTAACTGGTACAGAACACCGCCATTTTTTTGTAAATGATCTGAAACACCCTTATAATGAAACTAAACGTTTTGACTGGATTCGTGGATATCATGTAGGAGGAAGATCTCTTGTTTGGGGTAGACAAAGTTACCGGTTATCTGATATCGACTTTGAAGCCAATAAAAAAGATGAAATTGCCGTAGATTGGCCAGTACGATATAAGGATATTGCCCCTTGGTATGACAAAGTAGAAGAGTTTATAGGCGTGAGTGGAGAAAAACTTGGCTTAGAACAATTACCAGATGGACAGTTTCTTCCTCCTATGGAGCTTAATTGTGTAGAAGATCACTTAAAATCTAATATCGCACAGAATTATGATGATAGGTTAATGACAATCGGACGAACTGCACACATCACTGGCACTAAAACTTTTGAAGGACGTATGAATTGTCAATATCGTAATCGTTGTATGCGAGGTTGCCCTTTTGGAGCTTATTTCAGCAGTAATTCCTCTACTTTACCCGCGGCAGAACGTACAGGAAATATGACTCTGCGCCCTAACTCAATCGTACATCAGGTAATATATGATGATAAAACCGGAAAAGCAACAGGAGTAAAAGTAATAGACGCGGAAACTAAGGAAACTGTTGAGTATACAGCTAAAGTTATCTTTCTATGTGCCTCTGCTATAGCTTCGGCTAGTATTCTGATGCAGTCCAAATCTGAACGATTCCCTAACGGGATGGGAAATGATTCTGGAGAACTAGGTCACAATATCATGGATCATCATTTTAAAGCTGGTGCCATAGCAAATTTTGATGGATTCGAAGATAAATATTATAAAGGGCGAAGGCCAAATGGACTATACATTCCTAGATTTAGAAATATTGGCGGAGATACAGATCAAAAAACATTCAAACGTGGTTATGGATATCAAGGTGGCGCTAGCAGACAGGATTGGAGAGAAACCGTGGCAGAATTAGGATATGGAGTAGCGCTAAAAGAAAGTATTTTAAAACCTGGAAAATGGCAAATAGGATTAATGGGATTTGGAGAATGCCTACCATATCATGATAATAAAATGACATTAGATTATGAGAAATTAGATGAGTGGGGATTACCTACGGTAACCTTTGATGCAGAATTTAAGGAAAATGAACTGGAAATGCGTAAAGATATGATTACTCAAGCTATGGAAATGCTTAAAAAAGCTGGCTTTAAAAACATTGAGCCAT
Organism: uncultured Aquimarina sp.; assembly: GCA_947500545.1. Taxonomy (GTDB): domain Bacteria; phylum Bacteroidota; class Bacteroidia; order Flavobacteriales; family Flavobacteriaceae; genus Aquimarina. Next base: position 115,394 of record CANMSO010000006.1, read on the forward strand.
GGGACGACATTGGAGCACCAGGACTTGGTATTCATGAAATGGGGACAGCAAGAATGGGTAAAGATCCTAAAACATCGGTTCTAAATGAAAATAATCAAATTCATGCGGTACCAAACGTATATGTTACCGATGGCTCTTTCATGACCTCTGCCAGTTGTGTAAACCCATCTCTTTCGTATATGGCATTTACGGCCAGAGCCGCAGAACATGCTGCGAAACAAATTCAAAAAACCGCTTAATTCTAAATATGATGAACAGAAGAGAAGCCTTAAAAAACATCGGACTGTCAGCAGGATATATAGCCGCCACTCCTGCTATACTTAGCATCTTACAAAGCTGCACCAGTGAGATAAAACTTACCTGGGTACCAGAATTACTTTCTGAGGATGAAGCAAAAGTATTGGACCAAATAGTTGACCTTATTATTCCTGAGACAGATATTCCGGGAGCCAAATCACTAAATGTTCCAATGTTTGTTGAAAGATATATTAACAATGTTGCAAAAGAAGAAGAAGCTAGCATGTTTAAAAGTAGTGCCACTATGGTGATGGAAGAACTAGGGATTAATGAAGACAAACCCGTAAAAAAAATGAAAGTTGAAGAATATGATGCTTTTTTAGCAAAGTATCTTAGAGCTTCAAAAGAACAACAAAAAGCTTATCAAAAAGAAATGGAGATTGTAAAAACACCAGATGATCTGGAAAATGTCTCCAAAGATGCGCGCATATTTTCCTATCTAACAGCAATTAGAGATCTATCTATTTGGGGATTCAAAACGAGTGAAGAAATTGGCGAGAACGTTTTGGCCTATGCACCTGTTCCTGGAGTTCAGATAGGTTGTGATACAGTTGAAAATTTAACACAAGGAAAGGCCTGGTCCCTATAATTATTGATTAAAAATAAAAATCATGCAACAAACCATTTTAAAGGGGCTTTTGATTCTATGTATCCTTATTAGTTCATGTAAGCAAAGTACTTCCGAAAATTCTGGAGCCCAAAATGAAGAATCCACTATGGAAGAGCATAAACCTTTTTTCAAATTGTCCTTAGCCCAATGGTCTCTTCATAGAGCAATACAATCTGGACAAATGAGTCCAATGGATTTTGCTCAAAAAGCCAGTGAATTAGGCTTTGAAGGAGTAGAATATGTGAGTCAATTATACAATGATGAACTTAAAAAAGATGCAAATCCTAAAAAGGCTATGGAACTGCTTCTAAAAACTTTAAAATCAAATAGTGAAACCTATAAGATTCAAAACCTCATTATTATGGTTGATGGAGAAGGTGATCTTGCTGTTCTTGATGAAAAAGAACGTAATCAAGCCATAGAAAATCATAAAAAATGGGTAGATGCTGCGCAGTTTTTAGGGTGTCATTCTATTAGAGTAAACTTATTTGGAACCAATGATCCAGATAAATGGGTCGATGTTGCTATAGATGGTCTTAGCAAACTATCTGATTATGCTTCTACCAAAAACATCAATGTTATTGTAGAAAATCATGGATACCTTTCTTCTAATGCAGCTATGCTAACAGAAGTAATGCAAAAAGTCAATAAAAAAAACTGTGGTACGCTTCCTGATTTTGGCAACTTTTGTTTAGAACGTGAGGGAGGTGAACGATGGGAAACAAAATGCATTAAGGAATACCCAAAATATCAAGGTGTAGAAGAAATGATGCCTTATGCAAAGGCAGTAAGTGCAAAATCCTATGATTTTGATGCTGAAGGGAAAGAAACCACAATTGATTATAAAAGGATGCTTGAAATTATTAAAAAATCAGGTTACAACGGTTTTATTGGCGTGGAGTATGAAGGAGAACGTTTAGGAGAAGTCAAAGGAATTACTGCTACTCGTGATTTACTAATTAAATCATCAAAACAACTAGATTAACTAAATAACTGTTTATGAACAAGACTACTCAATTTCAACTATCCTTAATGATGTTTTTAGAGTTCTTTATTTGGGGAGGTTGGTTTGTTACTATGGGTATATATCTACCAAACACACTTAATACTAGTGGAGGAGAAATTGCTATGGCATACTCTACTCAATCATGGGGTGCCATCATAGCGCCTTTTGTAATTGGATTAATTGCTGATCGTTTCTTTAATGCAGAAAGAATACTTGGTATATTACATCTAATTGGTGCAGTTTTAATGTATCAAATGGCCAATGCCACAGATTTCGGTGTATTCTATCCATATGTACTTGGCTATATGATTGCTTATATGCCTACATTAGCATTGGTAAACTCTGTGTCTTTTAATCAAATGAAAGACCCAGCAAAAGAGTTCTCTTTTGTGCGTGTATTTGGCACTATTGGATGGATAGTAGCAGGACTTGTAATAAGCTATGCTTTTCACTGGGACTCTGAAGAAGGTGTTGCCAATGGGATGCTCAAAAATACATTCTTAATGACCGCGATAGCTTCTGCCGTACTAGGAGTTTTTAGTTTTACGCTACCTAAAACACCTCCAAAAATTGGTAAAGATCAAAAAATTAGTATCTCAGATATCTTAGGTTTAGAAGCACTAAAACTTTTAAAAGACAGAAACTTCTTGTTCTTTTTTCTAGCTTCTATATTAATCTGTATACCTTTAGCTTTTTATTATCAACATGCGGGTCAGTTTTTAGGCGAAGCCGGAGTTTCGAACCCCGCTGCCAAAATGACCATTGGACAAGTGTCCGAAGTAGTTTTCATGTTACTTCTACCCTTTTTCTTTAAAAAATTCGGCTTCAAGAAAACACTATTAGTGGGTATGATTGCATGGACTCTGCGTTATTTACTATTTGCTTATGGAAATTCTGGAGAACTCGCATTCATGCTAATCATTGGGATTGCATTACATGGTATTTGTTATGACTTCTTTTTTGTTTCGGGGCAAATCTATACCGATAGTAAAGCTGGAGAAAAATTTAAAAGCGCAGCACAAGGGTTAATCACATTAGCAACCTATGGATTAGGCATGTTAATCGGTTTTTACGTAGCTGGAAAAATCACAGATGCCAATGTAATAACAGAAGGACAGCACAATTGGAACAGCATTTGGATTTTCCCCGCTATATTCGCAGCTATAGTGATGGTCCTTTTTGCTATCTTCTTTAAAAATGAAAAAATAGAATATAAAGAATAAATTATATGACCCAACTTAAAATGGGAATGGTAGGTGGAGGAACGGGTTCTTTCATCGGAGACGTCCATCGAAAAGCCGCTAATATTGATGGTATGATAACCCTGGTTTGTGGTGCTTTTTCTAGTAATGAAAAAAAGAGTATTGCTTCAGCAAAAGCATTGGGAATATCAAAAAATCGAGCTTATGGTAGTTTTGAACAAATGATCATCGAAGAATCCAAACTCTCTGAAGATGAACGTATGGATTTTGTTGCTATCGTAACACCAAATCATATGCATTTTCCACCAGCAAAAATGGCATTGGAACATGGTTTTCATGTGATTTGTGATAAACCTGTTACTCTGACTTTGAATGAAGCCATTGAATTAAAAAAAATAGTAGATTCTTCTAAAAGAGTTTTTGCACTTACGCATAATTATACTGGATATCCCATGGTAAAACAGGCAAAAGCCATGATTGCTAAAGGAGATTTGGGTGTTATTCGGAAAATAAATGTGCAATATTTACAAGGATGGTTATCTACAGCTGTTGAGAAAACTGGGCAGAAACAAGCTACATGGAGAGTAGATCCTTCAAAATCTGGAATTGGTGGTGCACTTGGAGATATTGGTACGCATGCAGAGAATTTGGCAGAATATATCACGGGAATTAAAATAGAAGAACTGGCAGCTGATCTTTCAGCTTTTGGTGAGGGAAGAGTTTTAGATGACGATGGTAATATTTTATTACGTTTTGAGAATGGAGCTAAAGGGATTATGACCTTTTCGCAAATCGCAACAGGAGAAGAAAATAATCTGGGAGTACGAATTTATGGTACAAAAGGAAGTGTTGAGTGGTATCAAGAAAATCCAAACGAACTGGTGGTACGATGGTTGAATCAACCCAAGCAAATATTTACACCAGGAGGAAACGGCAGTTATCCAGAATCTTCTGAATATGTTCGTATCCCGGCTGGTCACCCTGAAGGATATCTTGAAGGCTTTGCTACTATCTATAGAAGTTTCGCAAAAGAATTATTACTAATCAAAGAAGGAAATACACCTTCTACTCTACCCGATTTCCCAACTATAGATGACGGTATACGAGGTATGAAATTTATATACGCTGCCGTAGAAAGTAGTAAGAACAACTCAAATTGGATAAAAATTTAAACAAATGAAAACTATTAAAGGGCCTGCTATATTTCTTGCTCAGTTTATGGATGATAAGGCGCCATTTAATTCTCTGGATGGGTTATGCAAATGGGCGTCGGATCTGGGGTATAAAGGAATACAAATTCCAACATGGGAGACCAGACTTATAGACCTAGATAAGGCAGCAGAGAGTCAAACCTATTGTGACGAGTTAAAAGGTAAAATTGCTAGTTACGGATTAGAGATTACAGAACTGTCTACACATCTACAAGGACAATTGGTTGCTGTACATCCCGCATACGATATAATGTTTGACAATTTTGCTCCTGACAATTGTAAAAACAACTCTAAAAAACGAACAGAATGGGCAGTGCAACAAGTTAAAAATGCTGCTATTGCCAGCAGACGTTTGGGATTGCATATTCATGCTACATTTTCTGGAGCGTTGCTTTGGCATACGATGCACCCTTGGCCCCAAAGACCAACCGGTTTAGTAGAAATGGGGTTTGAAGAACTTGCAAAAAGATGGTTACCCATTCTGAATCATTTTGATAAAGAAGGTGTTGATGTTTGTTATGAGATTCACCCTGGAGAGGATCTTCATGACGGAGTTACTTTTGAACGCTTTCTTGAAGCAACCGGAAATCATAAACGTGTCAACATCTTATATGACCCTAGTCATTTTGTATTACAACAACTTGATTACTTAGAGTACATTGATCACTATCACGAATTCATTAAGGCTTTTCACGTAAAAGATTCAGAATTTAATCCTACAGGGAAAAAAGGAGTTTTTGGTGGATATAGTGATTGGATTGATCGGGCCGGACGTTATCGATCCCCTGGAGATGGACAAATTGATTTTAAAACCATCTTCACTAAACTTACAGAATACGGATGCGATGTATGGGCAGTTATGGAATGGGAATGTTGCATTAAATCACCCGAACAAGGGGCACGAGAAGGCGCTCCGTTTATACAAAGTCATATTATAGAGGCTACAGAGAAAGCTTTTGATGATTTTTCCGGAGCAGAAATTGACAAAGAACAATTAAAAAAAATATTAGGATTATAACCAACTAAAAAACACCACAATGAGAAAAATCATGTACCTCTTTTTGACATTAACTCTTACTTTTTCATGTAAAGAAAAAAATGAGACTACTGAAATTGAAGAGCAAAAGGAAGAAATCATAGCAACACCACAAAAAGAGATTACAGATCCTAAGGAGACTGAGGTTTGGGAACCAGAGCCAAAGGTTATTTCTTTTAATAAAAACAATGTTCCATCTGATGCTATCATTTTATTTGATGGATCTAATCTTGATTCTTGGATTTCAACAAAAGATACTACAACGGCGGCCATCTGGACCATAAATCCAGATAAAACAATGACCGTAAAACCCGAAACCGGTGATATACAAACCAAGAAAAACTTTGGTAGTGTTCAACTACATTTAGAATGGAGTGCTCCCGATATAGTTCAGGGAGAAGGACAAGGTAGAGGAAATAGTGGCGTATTTTTTCAAAACAAGTATGAAGTGCAGATTTTAGATAGTTATCAAAATCGCACATATGCAAATGGACAAGCTACTTCAATTTATAAACAGCATATCCCTCTGGCAAATGCAACTAAAGCACCTGATCAATGGCAAACATATGATATTATTTTCCATGCTCCCGAGTTTGATGTCAAAGGAAATAAAACAAAATCAGGATCATTTACTGTAATACATAATGGTGTTTTGGTTCAGGATCATATTGAAATTTTGGGGTCTACAGAATATATTGGGCCTCCAAAAAATGAAGCGCATGGTAAGGGGCCAATTAAATTACAAGACCATGGAAACCTCGTACAATATCGAAATATCTGGTTAAGAGAATTATAATGTCAAAACTTAATAAAACACAATGGATTATGGTTATTGCTGCAGCAATAACCATAATCGGATTGGTCACAGGGCGATATCTCTTTATTTTTGCAATTTTGCCTTTAGGTTTTCTTTTTAAGAATAAAAAATAGTTAGCTAATTCGTTATTATTCCTTCAAGAATTTCCCAACCACCTCTGCTATGTCTTTTTTCTTTGTTTCGATATCCATTCCGAACAAGTATTCATATAATGGTTTATCATTCACGGATTTTTTAAGTGAAAGATCCGTATTTCTATTATAAATTTCATCCCACTCGTTACGCACCGAAGTCCAAAAGTGTTGATTATCCTTCCACCAAGTTCGAGCTAATTTGCACTTTTCATCATCTACTTTGGTATAGATATTATATCCTTTTTCCTTGGCTAACAATACATCATCTTTACCTTCTTCACGAATTATTTTATCATTATCCTGTTCATGCACCCATCCATAATCTGTAATTTCGTGTTTATTACCTCTAAGCATTACATTATAATCACTACGCTTGGTATATTCTCTTCTTGGTAATGGGGCAGCCGTTTTATTCTCCCAATAATGCTTTCCGTCTACATGTACCCATGTTGCAGAGCCGGAGTAACGTGGTCCATCATCAACTTGATAAACTTTTTGAGTCCATTGTCCTTTTACTTCTTCGGCTGTCATGGCAGTAAATTTCCAGGCATTATTTTTGTGATAATCATGAATGTTTGAATTCTGATACAGCCAATCTTGTCTCCAGTGTTTTACAATCATAGAGTCTTTAACAATCAATAAATGTTGGATTGATAACTTGTTTTCCTCATCCACTATTAATTCTGCCCATTCGAGTCCTCTTGCGTTATAATCTTTTGATTTTTCATAATCTTCATTTGGAGAAAAAGTTTCGGAATATTTGAATGAGACTTCATAACATCCACACATGGATTTAATGGCCTCAATGTCTTGTTTTTTCTTCATGTCTTGAGCCGAAACATTCATAAATGTGAAAGCAAAAATAGTAGCCCAAATTTTTTCAATTTTCATTTTAAGATGATTTTTATAGTTAATAATTTCGTGGTCAAAAATAATTAATTTTATTTAGATTTAATAAAAATAAGATCATATATTTGCTCAACCAATTAATTATTAAGAATTATTCTAAATAATATGTATCGAATTATTTTAACACTAACTATTTGTTATTCAAGTATATATAGTCAAAATGATACTTCTGAAAAAGCTCTAAACACCACAAAAACAAATTATCTAGAAGAAGTCATTATTAGTGCAACTCGTACAAAAAGACAACTTTCGTCTCTCCCTCTTCCGGTTACTTTGATATCAAAATCACAAATCTTAAAGAGCGGAACAATTAGATTAAACGAAATTCTCAATGAGCAAACTGGTATTATTTCTATCGCAGATGAAAGTGGTTTTGAAGGAATCCAAATGCAAGGTATATCATCCGATTACATCATGATTTTGATCGATGGCGTACCTCTTATTGGTCGCAGTTCTGGTAATCTTGATCTAGGCAGAATTACTGTTGGTAATATCAAACAAATAGAAGTGGTAAAAGGTCCCTCATCAAGTCTTTTTGGGTCTGAAGCTTTAGGTGGAATAATTAACATTATAACTGAAACTCCAAAAACCGAACAACATAAAGGAATAGTTTCTCATCGAATTGGTTCTTTTAACACCCAAGATAGTAACCTTAATTTTTCGAAACGGAAGAAGAAATTGGGATATCATTTTTTTATCAATAGATTACAAAGTGATGGTTACGATCTAAGGCCAGACATTCCAGGGCAAACTGTAGATCCTTTTGACAATTATACATTTCAAGGAAAATTATGGTACAATTTTAAAGATAACCTATCACTTTTTGCATCTGGAAGGTATTATTTTCAAAATCAGGAATTAAACCTATTTCTTGATGAGATTAACTATAACGGAACAAGTGATTTGGACGAATGGAATACACAGATACGACTAGATCATCGCCCATCATCCAGATTAAAATTTCAATATGAATTCTATTATACCAACTATAAAGCAGGAGAATTATTAACCAACCCAAACAGTAACGAAGTACTCTCCCAAAGTAATTTTGATCAACACCTCCTAAGGCCAGAAGTAAGAAGTACATTTTCATTTTCTCCAAAGAATGATCTTACCGCTGGTATAGGTTGGAATCATGAGACTTTAAACCGAACCTTTTTTGACGAAGAGGTTGGTTTCGATTCTCAGTATGTTTTTTTGCAGTATGATTTTTATCCTTTAAAAAATATAAATATTATTACCGGCGCAAGGTTTGACAATCATAGCGAATATCAATCCCAATTCAGCCCTAAGATTTCTTTAAAATATGATCTTACCAAAAACCTATCTCTAAAAACTTCTACGGGATATGGTTTTAAAGCTCCGGATTTTAGGCAGCTATATTTTGATTTTACCAATTCGGCTGTTGGATATACAGTATTGGGATATAACGTAGCCACAGATAAACTTCAAGAATTTATTGATTTGAATCAAATAGCAGATGTTGTAGTTGATTTAGACGAACTTAATCAGCCCCTAAAACCAGAAAGTTCTATTGGATTTAATTTTGGTACAACTTATAAAACTCGAAAACTTCTGATTGAAGTAAACTTTTTTAGAAACGAGATTGAAAACCTTATTGACACCCGAGTTATTGCACGAAAAACAAATGGGCAAAACGTTTTTAGTTACACCAATTTTAATAACATTTTTACAACAGGGCTGGAACTAAATACAGGATATAAGCTTACAGAAAATATCAACTTAAATTTAGGTTACCAATTATTATATGCCAAAGATAAAAATGTACTGGATAGGTTGGAAGATGGAGATTTTTTTGCCCGAGACCCTGCAACTTTAGAAACTTTTCGATTAAGTAAATCAGACTATTTTGGGTTATTAAACAGGTCAAGACATACGATAAACTTCAAGGTTTTTTATGATATCCCTTCATGGGATGCCAACATAAACCTAAGAATAAATTATCGAAGTAAATATGGCCTTATTAATAACACTGCCGGAGGAAACGACATCTTGGATATTTTTGATCCATTTGTTGAAGGATATGCCATAACAAATCTCTCCATCAACAAAGCCATATATAAAAGCTACAAACTGCAGATTGGAGCAAATAATCTTTTTGACTACACCGATGTACAGAACATCTCAAATCTAGCAGGAAGACAGATTTACGGAAAAATAGAAGTTCAATTTTAATACAAATCAAAAATCATTATGAAAACTATCAAATTAATCATCGTATTACTTATCTCGTCATACTTTATTTCCTGCAGCAGCGATGACGACTCTGAAACAACAGAAATGCCTGAGGCAATTGTTGCTAAAAGAATAGACAATCTTCATGCTCCCCAAACTGGCGGGCAAGGGCAACCAGTAGGAGGAAACTTTACAAAATTTGATTTTGCAACAGGTCAGATTACTTCAAGCAATACCGATTGGGATATTGCTTTTAGGGGAACTACTATAGCTGTTAATGGAGGAACTTCTACTGGAACGGCTGACGAACCGATAAGAAATGCGGATGTTATTGTCGCAATTACAACCAACACTTTTGGTGAAGTAAAAGAAGCTCCGGATGCTTCAGAATTTACTGCAGACGCTGATGGTACTTTTGCTATCCCAACTGGTAGTGGCAACGGATGGTATAATTACAATCCACAAATCAATGTCATTTCTCCAATAGCAGGTAAGATTTTGGTTTTTAAAACGAGAAATAACAGGTATGCAAAGGTCGAAATTTTAAGTTATTACAAAGATGCTCCAACGACTCCAGATCCAAGCTCGGATATAGCTAGATACTACACTTTCAATTATGTATATAATCCAAATGAGGGAAACAAAAATTTAGAATAAATGAACAAAACTATTAACATAATATTTATCATTTTGCGCATTGGTTTGGGTGGAATGATGGTGTATGGCGGTATTCAAAAATTTCAGAAACCTATCCCCACTCCTCTTGAAGTAGTTGACAAAGCTCTAAAACTTCAGGATCCAGGACAGGAGAACACGCTCCAAAAGGTTCTCTACATCAATGGAATGAAGCAAACAGGATATTTCTGGGAGGTTTTAGGAATATGTGAAGTATTATTTGGTTTATTCCTATTTTTTCAAGGGTCAGGATTTATAGGAGCCCTATTTTTACTGCCTATAACTTTGCATATTTTTCTATTTCATCTTTTCTTGGAACCTGATGAAATAGGAGAATTGGCCATAACCGGAGGGTATTTTTTAATCAATATAGCGTTGATTTTCAAAGAATTTAATATCTATAAAAATCTATTATGGATTAAGGTTTTATAAAATGTATACTCAGGGAAAGGGTCAGTTTTCACCAATTTAAATAATGCTTATAGTCATTATTATACGGGAATAGTAAAATAAAAAGTACTGCCCTTTCCCTCTTTAGATTCTAACCATATTTCACCGCCATGAGATTCTACTATCTTTTTACAATGTGCTAAGCCTATACCGGTCCCTTGATATTGGTCTCTAGAATGTAGTCTTTGAAATATGGCAAATATTCGTTCTTTATGTTCGTCCGGAATACCAATACCATTATCTTTTACAGAAAATTGCCAAAAACCTTTTGCCTTATCTTTGGGGTCCGTTCTCTTGGTAAATGAGATATCAATTTTCGGAATCGTCTTAGCATCTCTAAATTTTATAGCGTTGCTTATTAAATTTTGAAATAATAGTCTAAGTTCAATTTCTGATCCTTTAACAACAGGAAGATTAGCTATCGTAATTTTAGCATTTGTTTCCTCTATGATCTTCTTCAGATCATCCTGCAATTCTTTTAATACCACCTTACAATCAACATTTTTATATTCTCTACTTCGTCCTAATCTAGAATATTGCAATAATGCATCAATCAGGTTTTTCATCCTTTTACTGGCATCTGATATAAAAGCTAAACTTTCTTTTCCTACTTCATCAAAACTATCACCATAATCTTCTGCTATCAAGCCTATGAAGCTAGAAATGGTATTAAGGGGCTCCTGCAGATCATGACTTGCTATATATGCAAACTGTTCTAGTTCTTTGTTTTTAGCTTCCAATTCTATAGATTGTTCATGAATTGCCCGATTCTTTTTCTCTAACTCGATATTAAATCTTTTCTTGGCTAAATACCCCCTATAAATAATGAAGCTTGCACCCAGAGCTAAAATAATTAAAGCTACGAGTAATAGATTTATTTTTTTTTGGGTATTAATTTCCAAATTCTGTTGTTCTAGAACCTTTTTTTGTTCATCGATCTGAGTATTTTGTTTTTCCAGGAACTCATTCCTATTGTCTATTTCTTGGTTTGCAATTTTTATTTTTTCTTCTTGTTTCTTTATAAAGGCTATTTGTTCTTGAATATTATCCTCAAGCTCTCTTTCTATAAGCACTTTATCTTCATACTTTTTTTGCTGTATTTCGCTTTGAGTGTATAATTTCTCTATTTCTTTGTTACGCCTACTAATTTCTACCCTTTTATGATGTATTTCTTCCTCCTGATCACCTATTTTCTCTAATTGATCGGTTATCTTATCCTTGTGAAATCGTATCTCCTGCTCCTTATTCCTAATAACAGTCTGATGTTCTTTATTTTCTTCTTGTACTTCGGTTAACGATCTTTCTGTTTTTCTGTATAGTCGTTTCCACTTTTCTGAAGAAGATATAGCATACCGTTTTAATGAGGGTGCCATAGCAAAACCTTCATTTTCTATTCGTCCTGAATTAATTTCATATTCAAAAGAATTACCAACGTTGACCATATTAATCATAGAGGCATTAAAATTGTAATCCTCGCTAACCAATAGGATATTTTTAGCTGAAATTTTGCTTAGAATGTAGTGAATCCCATAGTTGTATTTATTATTAACATATAATAGTTGAATCCCTTTTACATCCTTTATAAATTGAAAACGAACAATTTCAACAGGTTTTCCATATATCTGTCGTTTCTGTGCCATAGCCTGAAGATCCAGAATTGTTCGGTCCGGTCCTAATACACCTATTTTGAAACTTTCGCTTTCATTTGCATTTGGCCACCCTATTTGTTGCGCAAAATTAAATACAAAAATGGCTCTCTGTAATCTTTTTACTTCTTCGTTACTTGTATCCTGGGAATCCTGAGCATTAGCTCTAACAAAAAACGCCATAATCAGGCAAAGTACTATAAAAATGAATCGTGTTTTACTGCTTGATATATTCTGAGATCTATATATCATAATCTGATTAATAATCGTAAAAAATAACTTGCGCCATTAACTCCAAATTGTTGTACCCTTCGGCTATAAATAAAGTTACCATCTTCTGTATTTGCCGAATGCTGATGCTCATCAGGATAAACATTAAATATATTATTTCCGCCAAGGGTGCATTTTACAAAATCATTAAATTGGTAAGAAACAGCCATATCTGTAACTAATTTGGAAGAAAAAGATTGATCTCTGGTTTCTAAATTTCCGGTAAAATCATTCAAAACCCAGTTAGCACTATCCCCATCTTCAGGGTGAATAAATTTAACCTCTCCAAACAATGTATTTACCATTTGAAACCTAAATTTATCGATATCATAAGAAAGTAATGAATTTACCTTATAATTTGGCTGCCCATACTCTACTCTTGCGATTTCTTCTCTATTAAATAGAACATCTTCTTGCCCTATAAGAGCTGTCGAAACTTTAATTGGCCCCTCTACTTTGGTACTTGTGATATTTGCTCCTAAAGACGCATTAAACTCGCCATTACCTATTGGGCTCTTAAAAAATAAAACGGCATCTGCTCCTGAAGTTTTTGAATCTATCGCATTCGTAAAAAACTGAGCTGCACCAATCCCAAAAGGTTCTAGAATCGTTTCGTACCCCTCTGCAAATCTTCCAGATAGAACAATCCTATCTTCTATATTAATTAAATAATAATCCACACTAAAGGTAAAATTCTCATTAAGTTTTCCACTAAAACCTGCACTCAGATGGTTTGATAATTCTGGTTTTAGTTTTCTTATTCCAAAAGCTTCTGTAACGATTGCACTTTCGTTATTAAATGTTCCAACTTGTAAACTTTCACCATTTACGAATTGTGTACTTACATTCTGAAAAAATACCTGATGAAGTGATGGTGCCCTAAAACCAGTAGAAAACCCAGCTCTAACACTAATTTCGTCGTTAATTCTATATCGCCCTGATAATTTCCAGATACCTTGACCTCCAAAATCATTATATGACTCGTATCGTCCTGCTCCTCTTAATAATAATTTATCAGATAGATTTGCTTCTATATCCAGATATCCTGAACTATTTGTTCTAAAACGATTAAGCTCGCTCTCTGGCTGAAATCCGGGAAAAACCTGTGCGCCGATAACCCTTGGCAACTCAACCCCAAGTTCATTTACATAGGTACTTCCTCCATTAATATAAGAAGCTTCTTCACCTGCAATAATTTGATAATTTTCTACTCGTAATTCTGCTCCAAAAGCAATATTTACTCCACTAAGCCAATCGAATGTTCGAGAAATATCAAGATTAGTTGTATTTTGATTATACATAAACCCTCCTGCGTAAAAAGTTCTTGGAGAAGCGATTCCTAATGATGCATTATTAGAATTATTTACTGTATAATCTAATTTATTAGTCCCAATAGAGTGACTAAAATCAACATTCCAATCATTTTTAACTCCTCTTACCCCTACAGCAACCGCATCATCTTGTATATCTGTTAAAATCTCTGGCGAAAAACCATTCGGAAACAGTTCCAGAACAACTCTATCTTCATCTTTAGGAAAACGATAGAAACCTTTGGATTTACCCTCTCGATAGTTTCTGCCTCCATGCATATAGAAGGTAGCATTGTCAGACATTTTTATTTCCCCGTTAAAAGACAAGGTAAGATTTTGAGTTTCTGCACTTCCTATTTCCATTACTTGTCTATCAGAATACCCAGTTTGCCCAAAAAAGTTGTTTTGAGTAATCAATGTTTGATCTTCTGTTGGGTCATTAGAATAAACTGAACCTGTATAATCTCCTGCTCTGTTTATTGCCTCCCGTTCTCTGTATTCTGCAGTAACATTAATATACCCTTCTTTTCCTATGTTAAGACCAAAATTTGCTGATGAGTATATATTGAAACCATCTCCCTCTGTATTGATCCCAGCTCTGTTATCTAATTGAATAACTTCGGTTTGTTTTTTTAGAACAATATTAATTACACCTGCTATCGCATCTGAACCATATTGAGAAGTGGCGCCATCTCTAAGAATTTCTATACGATCTATAGCGGCTATTGGTATTGCATTAAAATCAGTACCTACAGAACCTCTACCTATTGTACCATTTACATTTAATAACGAACTACTATGTCTTCGTTTACCATTAACTAAAACCAGTACCTGATCTGGTCCTAATCCTCGTAATGTTGCAGGGTCTATATGATCTGTACCATCTGCAATGGTTTGATTTGTAGAATGAAAAGATGGAGTAATATAATGAAGAATATGACTTAATTCTATTTGTGATGAACTTGTTAATTGCTGGGGGGAAATAATATCTACTGCTGCGGTATTTTTTAAAAGAGATTTAGGTTTTGCTCTTGATCCTAATGAAACGGGTTGGTCCATAGAAAATCCCGTTTCTAACACAAAATCAACCTGAATAGCCTCTCCTACTTTTACTGTTACTGTTTTAGAAACCGAAGTGTACATTACAAATCCAGAAGTAATTATATACTCGCCCTCTTCAACGTCGAATGTGTAATTACCATTAACATCAGTTGTAATGCTTTTATCTGTACCTTCTATAAAAACTCTCGCTCCGGGTAAATTCCCAAACTGATCAGAAACATTTCCCGAGATTACGGCTCTGGATTGTGAAAATCCTATTGAGACAAAACAAATACATAATAAAATAGTGAGATAAGTTCTATGCTGAACAACCAAAATATGGGGGATTATTTTTGTGACGATAATAATTATACTTACTTATTAAAACCTTAGTTAACAAGCTTTCGCTATACTTTCAAAGCTATAACATGTTAACACAAAATGCAAATATATTAGGCCTATAATTTTGGGCCTAAGAGTTTAAATCGCTTTTTTGGCATACAACTCAGGAACTGAATAACTAAAATACTTATCTACAATATCGAATACCACTTCTTTTGTTAGCATTTTTTCTCTAAACCCCCTTATTTCAGGAATACTTTCTGCTAACTTTCTTTCTTCATGGTTAAGCTCTGCACCTATCATCAAAATAATAATTGCTCCTTTATACTCTTCTTCTAATTTTTGATATTCTGCAATAAACTCCCAGCCATTCATTACAGGCATATTGATATCTAAAAATATCACTTCTGGTACAGCTCCAGATTGAAGATATTCCAAAGCTTCTGAACCATTTTTTGCAATGCCAACATTTTCCGAAACATTGGTACGCTCAATGATCATTTTATTGAAAAAATTTGTAGACTGACTATCGTCAACCAACAATACTTTTTTTAATTTATTTTCCATTGACATGTGTTTAAAAAAGCTTATTCGCTTAATGTTAGGTTTGTAAAATCGTAATCGAATAACTAATTAATCATCCTATCACAGGGGTATTTTCTATTTGCTAAAAAAGCTAAACTGCAAATAACTTTTCCTTAAAAGAAAAAAACCTACCATCATTATTCGACAAAGAGCCAAAAAACCCTATAAAAAGCACTTGTTTAATTCAATAATCTTTGTAAAGTTATATACTAAAAAATTGTTTTACAGTAAAACCTTAAATCAATTAACGCAAAAATAGTAAAAAAACTAAGGTAAAAGCGTAATTAACTCATATAGAACGCGATAAAACCCTAAAATATTATATCTATTTTAAATACATCTTCTCAAAATTTAATTATATGTAAATACAAAATGTAAGAATTATAAATATCCTAGATCTTAAACTTTAATTAATATTGTCGTGCAGTCTTCTTCCTAAACGGTAACAGAAAAGTGATCTTTTAATACATTATCTAATAAATTTAAAGACAAAGGTTTATTTATGAAATCATCTACAGAATGATTCTTAGCCGATTCTCTTACATCATCGGGGTTAGAAGACGTTGACAATAGAATTACCTTAATACCCTGAATTAGTTTTTGATCTAGTTTAGAAAATTCTATTAAAAACTCCCAACCATTCATTGCGGGCATATTAATATCTAAAAAAATAAGGTCAGGCTTTGTGGCTGCATTGTTTTCTACAGCATTAAGATATTCGAGAGCTGCTAAACCACTTTGAACAGTATATACCTGCTGAAAGCCTTCGTGTTTGGTAACAACTCTTTCGTTAAAGAAATTTGTGGCCTTATCATCATCTATTAATAAGACACAATTCACCAATTTACTCATAAGACGATTCCAATTACCTTCTAAAGGAAATAAACTTATTGGACTTTTCATAACAAAACTAAATTTAATAGAATAGTTTTCGTTTAAAAACATATATTTTACGGTAAAATGTATGCACATGCATAATAAATTATAGCTTTAACAAAGTAATATCTTATTAAAAAAACATCTCATTTGTGTTACAAAATGTAGTTTTGACAGTCTTATACTATAGACTATATAAAAATAAATGTAATTTTGGAATAAATCAGATTATCATTTATTTGAAATTTCTGTAAGGGATATATGCTAGAAAAAACAAAACACAAGTATTCGGTTACTTCATTACGCTATGATTATTACAATCACAGTAGCGATATTCCTTCTAAAGATTGGAAAACAGTAAACTCCAAGAATAATACTTTTCTTTCACTAGAATACTTAAAAACTCTGGAAGACACACTTTCAGAAACCATAAAATTTAGATATATCTTATTTTATGATAATGAAATTCCTGTAGCATTAGCTGCCGCACAACTCATTAAATTTAATTCTGCGCAATTAAAATTTCAAGAGTTTCCATGCAAAATTAGTGACACTATAAAGAATACGTTTTTCAAAAACCTAGATGTAAAAGTACTAGTTTGTGGTAATTTGTTTTCTTGTGGTGAGCATGGTTTTTTATATAATTCGGATCACCTTAACGCAAAAGAAGCTTTTGAAAATTTATCAAATGCTTTGCGTGAAATTCGAAAATCTGAAAATTCAGATAAACCATCTTTTATCCTTCTTAAAGAATTCTGGCCACATTCATTTGATAATAGTGATTATATTAAAGAGCATGATTTTAGAGAGTTTAAGATAGACGTTAATATGGTATTAAACATTCATCCAGAGTGGAATACTTTTGACGATTACCTTGCAAGCATGCGCACAAAATTTAGGACTAGAACTAAAAAGGTTTTTAAGAAATCTAAAAATATTATTGTCAAGGACTTTACTCAGAAAGATATAGATACATTTCAGAATGAGATTAATAAATTGTATTTATCGGTAATTGAAAAAGCTGATTTTAAAATCGGTAAACTAAATGCATTAACCTTTAAAAACCTTAAAGAATCTCTAAATGACAAATTTATTTTTAAAGGATATTTCCTGGATCAAAGATTAGTAGGTTTTACCACATCTTTTGTTCTCGACAATGTGGTTGACGCCAATCACATAGGTATTGATTATAACTATAATGAAGATTATGCTATTTATCAAAAGATGTTGTATGATTATGTTGATCTTGCCATTTCAAAAAATGTAAGTGAACTTAGATTAGGAAGAACGGCAGAGATTATAAAAAGCTGTGTTGGGGCTAAGCCTGTAGAAATGAAATTGTATGTGCGTCATGGTAATTCGATTTCAAACACACTTCTAAAACCCTTAATTGAACTTATTTCACCTAGTGAGTATGAAGTTCGAAACCCTTTCAAACTTCAATTAGATTAAATTATCACATGGATTCATTGACTCAAATAGTTTTGGGTGCAGCCGTAGGAGAAGCTGTACTAGGAAGAAAGGTTGGTAATAAAGCTATACTTTGGGGTGCAATCGCAGGAACAATACCAGATTTAGACGTACTATCAAAGCTTTTTGTAGATAACGTAACTGCTAATGAGTTACATCGTGGATTCTCTCATTCAATATTATTTAGTATTCTTGCCGCTCCCATATTTGGATGGTTAATAGCCAAACTCTATAAGAATAAAGAAGCCGATTGGAAAGACTGGAGTAAATTAATGTTTGTCGGACTGTTTACCCATCCCATTTTAGATGCTTTTACTACCTGGGGAACGCAGTTATTTTGGCCATTTGATTATAGGGTAGCCATTAATAATATTTTTGTTGTCGATCCTTTATATACAATACCATTTTTGATTTTTGTAATCATAGCAATGTTTTATAAGCGTGCACATCATAAAAGAAGAAAATTCAATAACCTGGGATTATATGTAAGCAGTTGTTATATGATCATTACATTGGTGCTACAACAAACGGCAAGGGCTAATTTTTCTACTAATCTAGAAAATCAGCATATTAAATATAATGAAATACAAACACGTCCTACACCATTAAATAGTATCTTATGGACAGCCAATATAGAGACCAATAGTTCATTTCTTATTGGTTACTACTCATTGTTAGACGAAGATGATATCATTGATTTTTCTGAATTCCCTAAGAATCATAATTTATTAGGCGACATGAAAAATGACCCTCTGATCCTAAGGTTAATTAAACTTTCTGAAGGTTGGTATACTATTGAAAAGGTTGGTGACAGTGTATATTTTAACGATCTAAGATTTGGAACATTAGGCATAGGTGATCAAGCAAAGCGTTTTGTATTTAGTTATGAATTGTATTATGACAAAAACGGAGAATTAATGGCTAAAGAAAGAGAAAGAGATATGGGCAAAGCTTCACCTCTGCTCAAAAAATTATTCAATCGTGTGTTAGGAAATAAATCATAAAAAAGAGGGACAATAATGCCCCTCTTCTTTTATATAAAAAATTATCTGTCCTATACAAAATGACAAATTACCCCACCCATAAGTGCTAGGCAAACTGTCCAATATCCAACATTTACAGCTATATACTTAAATCCTTTTCTTTCAAATAAAGCATTGGTTCCAAGTACTGGTAAAACAAGGAACAACCCTACAATGGCACCATGTAATGCTCCATGACCAAAACTTCTATGATTTTCACCATACTTCTCCATATATTTTTGTGAGAACTGGTACGTTTCAGAACCTACCTCGTTCCAGGTCGGATCCGCCATAAGGCTAGAGAAAAATGAATACTGATGAATTACGATCCCAGAAAGGATAGCCGCAAGAAAAAAACTAAACACATAGCTTAGTACAAAAATCAAAGCCATATTTCCCCCTTTTAGATCTTCTGCAGTAAATCCACAGGCATTCATCCAAGCGGTACCAAAAACCTTTGGATTATACCAAATAAAACCCAAAACCATTGGTATTAATGCTGCAAGTGCGGTAATCAAAAAATTAAATTCCATATTGATTAGTATTAAAAGTTGTTTCTCAAATATAGGTAAAAACAATTTTATCGATTTTACCACACCAAATACAACAATCGAATAGAAAATAATATAAGTAGAACTCCTGTTGTTTTAAAAAAAACAGAAAGACGCCCTGGCGATATAAACCTCTTGACTTTCTTTGACAAAAAAACTTTAAGCAAATCTGTTGTCAATATCCCCGATAGAACAGCTGTAAGAAATAGTAATAATGATTCACTTGTATCGTACTTATGTTGCCCATAATTGTATACACCAATCCATACTACAAAAACAAATGGATTAAAAAAATTAACACTAAAACCCTTTAAAAAGAAAGCTCCCAGACCTTTGGAATCAATGGAGGTTTTTGAAGTAATTATGGCTTTCTTAATCAAATAATTAATCCCTAAACCAAAGATTATTGCACTACCAATAACACCAATCCAGAACTGATTTTGTTCAAGCCCTATGAATGAGGAAAGTCCATAATAACAAAGTGCCACACAAACAATATCGCTAAAAATTATTCCCAGAGCAACTGCTACTCCTGCTTTGGAGCCTGATTGAAAACTACTATTCAATAATAAAAAAAAGACAGGACCTATAAAAATAATCATCCCTAACCCTATAACGAAACCTTCTATAAATGACATGACTACCGTTACTTGTATTAAACATCTGTAAATATAGAGTAAATACCCATAAAATGTGATAAATCTCATTCTATCACCGTTCCCCTTTTTCTAAATTAGTCTTATGAAAAACACAATATCAGAACGAATCTTTGATTTCCTAAAAAACTTCCCTCCTTTTCATGTTCTTTCAGAAGAGCAACTATATACTATTTCAAAAAATGTAAAGGTTGTGTATTTGCAAAAGGATAAATACATATTTAAATCAAATGAAAAAATTCATAACCATTTTTATGTTGTAAAAGATGGTGCTATTGGAATTTTTAAAGAAGACAATGGTGTATTGGTAGATGAGTGTGATGAAGGAGATATTTTTGGATTACGAGCCCTAATCCGAAAAGGAAACTATATCCTAAGTGCAAAAGCTATAGAAGAAAGTATGCTATATAGTATTTCTTCAGAATTACTCGAGGGAATTATCAATACCAATGCACAAGCCAATAAATTCTTATTATCCAGTTTTATTGCTAATACCCAAGACTCATATTCAGGTGAAAATAAAACCTCTGTATTTGGCAAGCTGGAAAATCTTAAAAAAAATGAATCTAATTTTACCGAGGTACAGTCTGCTAAATATTCAAAACATCCTATTACGTGTTCCCCTAATGTATCCATAAAAGA
This sequence comes from uncultured Aquimarina sp., assembly GCA_947500545.1. Taxonomy (GTDB): domain Bacteria; phylum Bacteroidota; class Bacteroidia; order Flavobacteriales; family Flavobacteriaceae; genus Aquimarina. The sequence continues at coordinate 136,348 of CANMSO010000006.1, forward strand.
GGCTGCACAAACAATGAGTGCGAAAAAAGTAGGTTCTATTGTCATCACAAATCAGAATAAACCTATTGGTATAGTAACCGATAAAGATCTCAGAACAAAAATCGCAACAGGTCAGTTTTCTATCGAAGACAATGTGCAATCAATTATGTCTTCTCCTGTGATTACTTATCCAGAAAACATTACTGTCGCTGAAGCACAAATAGCCATGCTACAGCATAGAATTACCCACTTGTGTATCACCAAAGACGGAACCCATGATTCTGATCTTGTTGGTATTTTGTCCGAACATGATATTGTGGTTATTCATGGTAATAATCCTTCAGTTCTCATTAAAGAGGTAAAACGCGCAAAAAGCGCTATAGCCTTGCAATATATTAGATCCAAAGCACAGCAATTGCTAGAAGGGTATATCAAACAGAACATCCCTATTGACTTTATTTCTAAGGTTATCTCTGCAATTACGACGGCAATTACTCAAAAATCTATTTCACTTGCCTTGGAAGAGATGAATGCTCCACCTCCGGTTAACTTTAGTTGGCTTGCTATTGGTAGTCAAGGCAGAAAGGAACAGTTATTACTTACAGATCAAGATAATGCATTAGTTTTCGAAAATATTCCTTCAGGAGACTACAATAAAACAAAAGCTTATTTCCTAGAGCTATCACAAAAAATAACTGAAAAATTAAACATTGTTGGTTATGAACTTTGCCCTGCAAAAATGATGGCCAGCAATCCACAATGGTGCTTGTCTCTAGAAGAATGGAAACAACAGTTTAATAATTGGATCACAAAGCCCGATGAAGATAAAATCATGCTCTGTACTATTTTTTTTGATTATGATATAGTGTATGGGGATGAGCAACTAGTAGATAAAATGTCTCAAAGTATTTTTCAATCCATAAACAGGTATGAAATCTTCCTGAATTTTTTAGGCCTAAATGCTTTAAAAAACCCACCACCTCTTAGTTTTTTTAGGCAATTTCTTGTCGAGCAAAGTGGCGAACACAAGGATCAGTTTGATATAAAAGCAAGGGCATTAATGCCATTAGTAGATGCTGCACGATTGCTTATCTTATCGCATAATATCAAATCTTTTAATAATACAATATTGCGTTTTGAAAAACTGGCTCACATAGAACCACAAAACAAAGATTTATATCTTTTATGTATTGATGCTTTCAAAACTCTTTTGCATTTTAGAACACAATATGGTTTACGTAATAATGATTCAGGGCGGTTTATTAACCTAAAGTCACTTAGCAAGGCAGACCGGTTAAAACTTAAAAGATGTTTTAAACCCATAAAAGAAATCCAGGAACTTATACGAATACGTTTTAATTTATCTCAAATGCTTTAGTAATGTTTAACTGGTTACAACATAAAAACTACCCAGGTTTCTGGAATACTTATCTAAGTCACTTTAAAGCAAAGAAAAAAGTGGAATTGGCTATGACTCGCTTTGTCATATTCGATACAGAAACTACGGGGTTAACCATAAAAGAAGATCGTATTTTGTCTATAGGAGCAATATCAGTTACTAGCAATACTATGGATGTAGCAGATAGCTTAGAGCTATATATAAAACAAGATAAATTTAACCCTAAAACAGCAGAAATACATGGTATTCTAAAAGATGGAAACATCAAAAAAATTGATGAGTCTGAAGCCATCATTCAATTTTTGGACTATATAAAAGATTCAATATTAATAGCGCATCACGCCGCTTTTGATGTTGCTATCTTAAACGAAAGTCTAAAACGAATGGAGTTACCCAAACTAAAAAACAAAGTACTAGATACCGGTATCTTATTTAAAAAAACGAACCTTTGCCTTAATAGAGATAAACTATACGCTCTTGATGAATTATGTGATGTATTTCATCTGAAAAAACATGATAGACACACAGCATCCGGAGATGCCTATATCACAGCGATTGTTTTTATGAAAATTATAGCTTCCATAACCGAAGCTCGAAAAATCTCTATCCAAGATTTGTTTTTCAATTCTAACAGAAGAGGGTTGTTATAGAATACTCAATAAATTCACAAGAAATTCACATTTGTGCTAAGAAATGGTTCTTTTTAATACCTATATTTACACCATTCATAAAATCTTTTCGCATGAGTACATACAAAGTCACGGTAAACAAAACTCAAGAATTTGATCTTACCGATGAAGATGTTTCAAAAATTGATGCATTACAAACTTCAGAAACACAATATCACTTACTTCAGGATGACAAATCGTATCACACAGAGATTATACAAACAGATTTCAATGCTAAAAATTATACGGTTAAGGTAAATAATAACACCTATCAGATTTCAATTGCCGATGCATTGGATTTACAAATCGCTGCTATGGGTTTTTCTGTTGGTTCTTCAAAACAAGTAAATGCCATTAAGGCTCCTATGCCTGGATTACTTTTGGATATACAGGTAACGGTTGATCAAGAAGTAAAAGAAGATGACCCTTTGTTTATTTTAGAAGCCATGAAAATGGAAAACGTTATTCTATCGCCAAGAGATGGTGTAATCAAATCTATCTCTGCTAACAAAGGAGATGCTATAGATAAAGGACAATTATTAATCGAATTTGCCTAACTCATAAAAGGGCATTTAAATAGGACAAGCCTGTTCTAATTAATTATCATATGAAAAAAATATTAGTTGCAAACAGAGGTGAAATTGCCATACGAGTTATGACAACCGCCAAGAAAATGGGTATTAAAACCGTTGCTGTATACTCTACTGTAGACAGAAATGCTCCTCATGTACGATTTGCAGATGAAGCGGTTTGTATAGGAGAAGCGCCATCTAATCAATCCTATCTATTGGGTTCAAAGATTATTGAGGTTGCAAAACAACTAAATGTAGATGCTATACACCCGGGATATGGTTTTTTAAGTGAAAACGCAGACTTTGCAGAGCAAGTAGAAAAAAACAATCTCATTTTTATAGGACCAAAATCCAAAGCCATTAAGGTAATGGGAAGTAAGTTGGCGGCCAAAGATGCTGTAAAAGCGTACGATATCCCTATGGTTCCTGGCATTGACGAAGCAATTACAGATACAGACAAAGCAAAGGCTATTGCCAAGGAAATCGGATTTCCTATATTGATTAAAGCCTCTGCTGGGGGGGGTGGAAAAGGAATGCGTGTTGTAGAAAAAGAAAGTGACCTAGAGTCACAAATGCAGCGTGCAATTAGCGAAGCTACTTCAGCTTTTGGTGATGGTTCTGTGTTTATAGAAAAATATGTCGCCTCACCAAGACATATCGAGATCCAAGTATTGGCAGATAGCCATGGTAATGTAATTCATCTGTTTGAAAGAGAGTGTAGCGTACAACGACGACATCAAAAAGTGGTTGAAGAAGCGCCTTCTGCTATACTAACTCCCGAATTGCGTTCTGAAATGGGTGAAGCGGCAATCAAAGTTGCCAAAGCATGTGATTATCTGGGAGCAGGAACGGTAGAGTTTTTATTAGATGAAAAGAACAATTTCTATTTCCTGGAAATGAATACCCGATTGCAAGTAGAACATCCAGTATCTGAGTTGATCACAGGGACAGATTTGGTAGAACTTCAAATAAAAGTTGCCAGAGGTGAAGAATTACCTATCCAACAAGAGAGTTTACAAATTAACGGTCACGCATTAGAGTTACGTGTCTATGCAGAAGATCCATTAAACGACTTTTTGCCAAGTGTAGGACACCTGGAAACCTACCAAATACCTGTGGGAGAAGGTATCCGTGTGGATAATGGTTTTGAAGAAGGTATGGATATTCCTATTTACTATGATCCCATGTTGGCAAAATTGATCACGTATGGAAAAACACGTGAAGAAGCTATACAACTTATGATCAAGGCTATTGGCGATTATCAAGTTGAAGGGGTACAAACTACCCTACCCTTCGGAAAATTTGTATGTGAACACGAGGCTTTTCGATCTGGGAAATTTGATACGCATTTTGTGAAGAAACATTATACTCCAGAAATTCTAAAATCCGAAATGGAAGAAGAAGCCAAAATTGCAGCTATGATTGCAATGAAACAATATAAAAAAGATCAAGAAACATTACGATTACCAATTCACTAAACTATGGACTCACAAATAAAAACGTTACAAGAAAAAATAGATCAGGCTAAGTTAGGTGGCGGTGAACAACGTATTGCTAAACAACATGAAAAGAAAAAATTAACGGCTCGTGAACGTGTAGAATATGTAATGGATGAGGGCTCTTTTGAAGAAATAGGTATTTTGGTCACACACCGAACCACCGATTTTGGGATGGAAAAAGAAATTTATTACGGTGATGGTGTAATCACGGGATACGGAACCATAAATGGTAGACTGGTTTATATTTTTGCACAAGATTTTACTGTTTTTGGTGGTGCTTTATCAGAAACCCATGCCGAAAAGATCTGCAAGGTAATGGATATGGCCGTTAAGATGGGAGCTCCAATAATTGGACTAAATGATTCTGGCGGAGCCAGAATCCAAGAAGGAGTTCGTTCGTTGGGCGGTTATGCAGATATCTTTCACAGAAATGTGCAAGCCTCTGGAGTGATTCCTCAAATATCAGCGATTATGGGCCCTTGTGCAGGGGGTGCAGTTTATTCTCCTGCCATGACCGATTTTACCCTTATGGTAGAAGATACCAGTTATATGTTCGTTACTGGTCCTAATGTGGTAAAGACAGTAACCAATGAAGAGGTAACATCAGAAGAATTAGGAGGAGCAAGTACCCACTCTACTAAATCTGGAGTAGCACATGTAACTTCTGGAAATGATATCGAGTGTCTAGAAGATGTAAAAAAACTACTGAGTTACTTACCACAAAGTAATAAAGAAGTACCCAAAAATCTGGAATACAGCCTACAAGACGAAGTTCGCGAAGCACTTTCTGATATCGTACCGGATAATCCTAACAAACCTTATGATATGCACGAGGTAATCAATGGGATTATTGATGAAGATTCATTTTACGAGATCCATAAAGATTATGCAGAAAACATTATTATAGGTTTTGCCCGCCTGGGCGGAAGAAGTGTTGGGATTGTTGCCAACCAACCTATGTTCTTGGCTGGAGTTCTTGATGTAAACAGTTCTAAGAAAGCTGCACGTTTTACACGTTTTTGCGACTGTTTTAATATCCCTTTGCTTGTCTTAGTAGATGTTCCAGGGTTTTTACCGGGTACCGATCAGGAATGGAATGGGATTATTATTCACGGAGCCAAACTATTATATGCACTTAGTGAAGCTACGGTACCCAAAGTAACGGTGATTACGCGTAAAGCATATGGTGGTGCATATGATGTAATGAATTCTAAACATATTGGTGCAGATCTTAATTTTGCCTGGCCCACAGCCGAAATCGCTGTAATGGGTGCCAAAGGTGCAAGTGAAATCATCTTTAGACGTGAAATCAAAGCTGCAGATGACCCTGCCGCTAAACTTGCCGAAAAAGAAGCAGAGTATGCCGATAAATTTGCAAATCCATACAGAGCTGCGCAACGTGGTTTTATAGATGAAGTGATTTTACCAGAAAATACGCGACGTAAACTCTTGAAAGCTTTTAGTATGTTAGAGGATAAAACCATAGATCGTCCTAAGCGTAAGCACGGAAATATTCCTTTGTAGATAATAAATTAAAATCATTATCACAATAACGAAGCAATCTTATCTAAATGAAAAGGTTGCTTCGTTATTTATTGATCCTAATAGTTACTGCCCCACAAAACCAAATAATTCCTTTGCTGTACTCTCCTTTTTTTTAGTTTTGCACTTTTAAAGAAAAGGATATGATTTCTGTAGATGGTATAGCAGTAGAATTTAGTGGTGAAACGTTATTTAATAACGTTTCTTTTGTGATTAATGAAAATGATAAGATTGCCCTAATGGGTAAGAATGGGGCTGGTAAATCTACCATGATGAAGATCATTGCGGGAGTACAAAAAGCAACCCGAGGAAACATACGATATCCCAAAGAAGCCGTAATTGCTTACCTACCTCAACATCTTTTGACTGATGATAACTGTACCGTCTTTGAAGAGGCTTCTAAAGCTTTTGGACATGTGACGGCTATGAAACAGGAGATGGACCACCTTAACAAGGAGCTCGAAACTCGTACAGACTACGAATCTGAGGAGTATATGAACATTATCCAAAAGGTGACCGACCTGGGAGAAAAATTCTACGCGATCGAAGAGGTAAATTATGATGCCGAAATAGAAAAAGCTTTACAGGGGCTAGGGTTTAAAAGAGAAGATTTTACGCGTCCTACTAGTGAATTTAGTGGTGGATGGCGTATGCGTATCGAGCTTGCCAAAATTTTATTGCAAAAACCAGATCTAATTCTGTTAGATGAGCCTACCAACCACGTAGATATAGAATCTGTGATCTGGCTAGAGGATTTCCTGATCAATAAAGCAAAAGCCGTGATTGTAATTTCTCATGATAAAGCATTTATCGATAATATTACCAACCGTACGATAGAAGTCACCATGGGTAGAATCTATGATTATAAGGCCAACTACTCTCATTACCTGCAATTGCGAGAGGACCGCAGAGCCCACCAAATCAAAGCTTACGAAGAGCAACAAAAATTTATTGCCGACACCAAAGGTTTTATAGAACGGTTTAAGGGTACGTATTCCAAAACCAACCAGGTAAACTCGCGAGAGCGTATGCTAGAGAAATTGCAGATCATAGAGATTGATGAGATTGACACTTCTGCATTGAAGCTACGCTTCCCTCCTTCACAACGATCTGGAGATTATCCTGTAATTGCAAAGGAGTTATCTAAAAGTTATGGGGAGCATGTGGTATTTAAAGATGCGAATCTATCTATTGCCAGAGGCGAAAAAGTATCTTTTGTAGGTCGTAATGGCGAAGGAAAATCCACGATGATCAAAGCCATTATGGGCGAGATTGATTTTGATGGTGAATGTGCGCTGGGGCATAATGCCAAAGTGGGGTATTTTGCACAAAACCAAGCCTCATTACTAGATCCTAATCTTACCGTTTTTCAAACCGTAGATGAAGTAGCCGAAGGCGATGTACGAATGCAGATCAAAAATATCCTTGGGCAGTTTATGTTTAGCGGTGATGATATCGATAAAAAAGTATCTGTACTTTCTGGGGGTGAGAAAACACGATTGGCCATGGTAAAACTATTGCTAGAACCGGTAAATGTGTTGATCCTTGATGAACCCACCAATCACTTAGATATCAAATCAAAAGATGTTTTAAAGGAAGCCTTATTGGCCTTTGATGGTACTTTGATCTTAGTATCTCATGATCGTGATTTCTTGCAGGGACTCTCTCAAAAAGTATTTGAGTTTAAATATCAAAGAGTCATCGAACATTTTGAAACCATCGACGAGTTCTTAAAAAGAAACAGAATCGAAAATCTTAAGCAAATTGATTTAAAAGCATAATCGCACTATTTACTAGTACACGTACATAGTCTAAACGTATTGGTAGCAGAAGTTAATTTATCACCAATTTTAGTTAAGGTATGGCTTTGTGCTCCATTAAAATATTTGATAACGATTTGATCATCTATGATCTCATACTCTCCTGGCACATTAAGTTTTCTCCCCAAATCAGGATTACGCTCTACCAATTCTTGTGGAACAAGATCCAAAAATAGTTTTCCACCTTTTTTAAATCGTAGCACTGAACCAAACTTACCGTCTGGCATTTCGCAATGATACTCTCCTACAAGGTCATTACCTCCACAGGAGACCATTACCGCTATAAAAAACATGCCTAATACCTTTTTCATTGATTGATTTTTAATTTAAGATTATTGATTTATACTGAATTGCTTTATAAAACTACATTATTTTTTTAGTTAGTACAATCCAATAAGAAAAATGTCTCCTATGTTCCTGCTCGTTTGTTTCTAACTTGCCACTAGTCGTAGACCACCTGTAGAAGGGGATTTGAAATAATTAAATTTATAATTCCTCTAATCCCTTCCTTCCTCCAATTATAAATCAAATAGATAGTTCAAAATAACTATTGTCAACTGTTCCAACTATCTGACCATTTGATATCTCAAAATCTCTTTTTAATTGCTCACTTTTAAATGCTTCATAAATTGTTCCGTGAGATATAAAGAGTGATGGCTGTTTGACTTTCATAACTTACACTACTTTTTTACCGGTCCTATTATTTGTTACCGAGAAAGGTTTATCTAGTAATAAAACTATAACCAAAAGAATTATCGATAAACCTGCACCACCAGCAATCGCCATAAAACTATCATTATTTGTAATGTGAGAACCTATTGCTCCGTGCATTAAGAAAATTAACCCTAATGCACCATATCCTCTTAGTTTCGGGATGATTAACGCAATACCTCCTATAAGATCAATTAGTCCTATAATTATTGTCCAAGTGTGATCATAATTTATCGCAGCCATACTTTCTAGAAACATATCTATTCCAAAAAAAGGCATTACTACTTTCATAAAACCAATTCCTGTAAATTGAATAGCTAAGAGATAAACGAGAATGTTTTTTATTATGCTCATAATTTTAAAATGATTATTAAATACTGAATAAAAATTTTAAGCGGTTCTTTTTTTAAAGAATGCCTCCGTTTATTTGAATGACTTGTCCATTTATCCAATCCATTTGAGGTGTAACTAAATTTACTGTCGCCTTTGCAACGTCATTAACGGTACCTAACCGATTTAAAGGTGTTTGTTGAACCAACATATCAATCATTTCTTGTGGTGCTACTAGTCCATCAGTTTGGGTTACACCTGGGGAAACTACATTTACTGTAATTTGTTGATCACCGGTTTCTTTTGATAATGACAAGGCGAACTTTTCAATTGCAGATTTCGCACCTCCATAGGCACCACTAGCAGGTGTTGGCATAGCTGCTGCACCACTACTAAAAACTATAATCTTACCACCATTACTTAAACTTTGAACTGCTTTTTGCAAGGAAAAAAAATGACCTTTTACTGCTGCAAACATACTATCATAGTCTTTCTCTGTCATTATTGCCGTTGGCATAAAAATACTTTGTGAGAATGCTACACCAATATAAATATCCGGTTTACCTCCAAAGTTCTGAGGCACATAATCAAATACTTTATTCATATCTTCCATTCTAGTAATGTCTGCCTGCATTCCTAAAATGTAAGGGCTAAACTCTTTGGCCTCCATTTCTGTAATCTTAGCTTCTTTCTCATTACTACGGTAGGTAAATAATACGTGTGCACCTTGTTTGGCTAATTCAATGACAATAGCTTTTCCGATTCCTCTACTTCCACCTGCGACTAATACTCTTTTTCCTTCTAATAAATTTTTCATAATTTCTCTTTTTATAATTGTTAATTACAACTGTTGTTTTTTACAACAATATAGTTAAATTTTTTTCCTACCTATTCAAGTTATTTTTAATTTTTTTCATGCTTTCAATGCTATTAGTAATTTCATTTTTTGACATTCCTTTATAGGCAGTCTCGAAGGAAGATTCTATTGCTTGAATAATTAGTTTTTCATTTTTTTTTGAATACTCTGATAGACATACTAACTTTGTTCTTCTACTTTCAGGATCATCTTTTCGCGTTACAAAATCAGACTTTTCCAACTCGTCAATAATTCTTGAAGTTCTTGGACGATCATATCCAAACCATTCGGCAATTGTTTGTTGTGGAACTTGATCTTGTTCAAACAACCTATTTATAATAGGGAAATATTCAACTTTTAATGGAATATTTCTATTATCTAATTGAAGTTGTAACTCTTTTTTAAGCAAGTTAAAAATAGAACCAGATAATTGTCCTAAAGATGTTGTTCTGTTGTAAGTTATATGATTGTTGTTTTTCATAACTGTTGTAAATATACAACAATTATTTAATTTTCCAAATTTCTTGACAATAATATTTGCTAGAACAATCAAAACCGTAAAAATTCAAATTATATTAAAGAAGAAAGTTAGTTTTTAGATTTCAAGTTCCTCTTGCTGCCGCTGTTTCATTTTTTCTCACTCATATTCACCACTAGTCACAGACTAGCTAAAGTGAAGCAATCTTCTATATTCAATACTGAGATACCACCTTAAACCGTAACACGGTCTTCAATTTTTCTGGAGCTACTTTTCTAAAATCAGATACATATATTTCTCGATGTACCTTGGATGGTCTGGACAGGTTATTTTCTTTGGCAAAAGCCTCCATGATGGCAAAACTTTTGGGTTCATTATCATAACTACCCAAGTGCATCATCTGTATGCAATCTCCTTCTGGTATCTTCTCAAACTTTACTTGTTCTAGTAATGCATGTGGCTTTTTTGTTTTCGTAAGCTCTATCATTTTTTGAACAAACATATCATCCACAAAATCGGGTTGCCTAATCATGAGTGTAAACACAAAATCATCTTTATTTATAGTACCATCAAAAGTCTTTTTTGCTTCCTCATTAATATCCCAAACCCCTTCTAGCGGATATACCGTATAATCCACATATCCTTTTGGAGCTGGTCCTTTTTTCAGGTTCATTTTTATGGCATAGGATATGGCATATAGGACACCTATGTACTCAGGAAAGAAATCACTGTTTGGATTGCCCTCGCCCTTAATTGTCAGAAATTGGTATGCTGGGATATTGATGATCTCTGGTTTATTTTTAGGTAGGTAGCTACTCTTTTCCTTTTTTCTCCATTCATGTTTCATGACCCATGGTTTTATCATAACATACAAAGGTAAAAGTCATGTATGACAACCCTATGTCAGTAATAGATCAATGATTTATTTCAATACTATTATAATGTCCCTGATTCCTTTTTAGTTTTTCAAGTTTATTATACTTTTACTACTAATCATTCTTTCTAAAATCAAACATTATGGCTCATGTTTTTTTAAGTTGGTCGGGGAATCGTAGTAAAATAGTAGCCGAAGGCCTTGCAGATTGGCTCCCAAATGTGTTTCAAGGATTAAAAGTTTGGATGTCTGATAAAGACATAAGCGCTGGCGAACGTTGGTCGCAAGAATTGACCAAAGAGCTAGAATCTTCAAATTTTGGAATTGTCTGCCTTACCCCTGAAAATTTAAAATCAGAATGGTTACTTTTTGAAGCGGGAGCGTTGTCCAAAGCTATTGATGAAGCTAGAGTTGTTCCTTATAGGTTCGATCTTAAAACTACTGATATTGCTCCTCCTCTTTCGCAATTTCAAGGAGTGGATGCTACGAGAGCGGGCACTTTAAACCTTATGCGTAGCTTGCATGCCGCTATTAAAAGCCCTATAGATATTAATCAAATCGAAAATGTATTCGAAAAGTGGTGGCCAGATCTCAAGAAAACACTTGATACAATTCCTATCGATCCTTCCAAAGCGCAAAGAACAGAAAGAGAGATGTTAGAAGAATTATTGGACCTGGTTAGAGTGACAGGTAGTCGCGAACTTCAAACTATCCTCAATAAAATTTTGGCATTACCCAATGTGAATAGCATGAAAATAACGCAGCGATTCAGAGCTGGGGAACCAACAGGAACTGTTACATTTATTGTGAGGGTGAATGAAAAAAAATCTGATGAAGAAACTCCCGAGGATGAACGCATACCTAAAGAAATATATGGGATTAGAACACATGTATATGAGGCAAGACATTAAGCCCACAAATCTGCTCTACGCTGCTTCAGATTTTGGCTACACTTATACATCCTAAGCTATCAAAAACTTAAATATTATAAACTATGTTTTCTAAAAATATCCTTTCTAAAATAACACTCATTGCTTCATTTTGTATACTGTGTATTAATCCTATGGCTGCGCAAAAGCAATTTACAGCCTTATTAATTACCGAAACTGCCGGTTGGCATCATGAATCTATACAAAATGGTGTAACGGCAATAAACGAATTAGCCGCTACTCATAATTTTGAAATAAGACGGCAACAAAATGCTATACCTATTACTACAGAGGGGTTAAAAGACATTGATGTGGTTGTTTTCTTAAGCACCACTGCAGATATTTTTGATAATAAAGAACAAGCGGCATTTGAAAAATACATACAATCTGGTAAAGGGTATGTGGGCATTCATGCCGCTTCTGATACCGAATATAACTGGGAGTGGTACACCAAACTGGTAGGTAGAATGTTTCATATTCACCCGGTACAACAAACCGCAAAACTTAAAATCATAGATCATAACTTTCCTGGGTTAGAACATTTTCCTGATACGCTCCTATGGACAGACGAGTGGTATGAGTTTGGAGAAGAAAAAGTAGCAGATCTAAAATATCTGGTAACCGTTGATGAAACTACTTTTGACCCTAAGGTCACCTGGAAAAACAGAGACCCTGGTGCTAATGGCACTATGGTAGATCGTGTTGGAACGGGTATGGGAAAATTTCACCCTATTTCATGGTATCATGAGTTTGATGGTGGGCGATCTTTTTATACCGCACTTGGCCATATCGAAAAAGTATATGAAAACCAATGGTTTTTAGATCACTTATATGGCGGTATTTACTACGCTGCCACTGGTTTTGGAATTGAAAAGAAGTAGATACTTTTACTGCAGTAGGATTACTTCCTTTTTTCAAATTCAGTTACAATCAATTTTTCGAGATCATTAAACTTTATTTTCAAGGAAGTTGAAACTATTGATAATGGCGATCCATAAGAATAGTAATTTGTCTTCATTACTCTTTTAGCCATCTTATTTTTAACTCGGTCTATGTATTTATCTGGTTTATCGGTTAAGAGTATTAGAATTTTTGTAGATGCAATTTGTAAAACCTCAACACCAGTTATATCCTGCCATTCTATAAGTCCAACATTTGCAGCGTTTGAGTTGTCGATTATTCCGTTACTATCGAGAATCAAGCCTACTTTATTGTCAAACAATTTTCTGGCAATGAAAAACAAACCTATTCCGAAAAAGGAAACAGATGCAATACCAATTATCCTAATCATACTCTCATTCTTAAAACGAGAAGTTACAAAGGTTGCGGGCTCCATAATCAATAGCACTCCTAAAACCACAAAAACCAATGCTCCTATCACAAGAAGAATGATTTTCATTTTACTTAATGGGATTTCAATTTTTTCATTCATGTGCGTAGAAAATATGTTTAGACACCAAGGTAATTACATTTCTTATAAACTATTCATTGGATTCACTTTTAGTAAGTAATAATTTTCTAATTGCGGCCAATTGAGAAAGCAATACGATGGGCACAATTACTGCCGGTAACCATACAAATGGAAAATATGTAACACCTACATTGGGTCGATCAAAAGCCAATTGCTGTAGTGGAGTTTGTGCACTTAAAACGGCAATCGTTAAAATGTTTATTAACAAGACCAAGCAAAAAAAGTTCCAAAATAAAAGAAACCGCTCACCTAACGTCTTCTTCACAAACACCAAATAGTAAACAATTGGTGCCGTAATACCAGAAATAATATCAAAGTTATACCCTTCGAAAGTCATATAGATCGGAATCAATCCACTTAAAAACACAGCATACAATACAACCTCTACCGGAATCCTGACCACATGCAATATTGTAAGCCATTTTAGATCCAATGAATCTATAAATTGTCTTCCTTTTTTATTAAAAAACAGTACTACAACGATCAAAATAACTGGTCCAAGTAGAAAAATAAATCTTGGAGGAACCGTATCCACTTTTTGATAAAATCCCGATAATCCAAGAGCCCCAACAATTATAGCCCAAATCAGAATGGCATACACCGCTTTTTTGTTGTTATTACTAGCTTTATAAAATAGCCCGATCGTTGCTATTGTAGTTAAAATGAATCCTGAAATTGTCAAAATTGATACGCTTTCCATTGACTTAGGTTTTAAAATACAGTCAGTATCAAGATAGCTATATTTCTGTAAAGAAGCAATCTATTAATCATCGTGATTGCAGTAGGGCATTTGTTGCCATTGATAAGGTTATTTTACTCTTTTTGTCCTTAAAAACAACCCCAACAATAATGAAAACACGATCCCGGTGATAAAATTACCAATAAACGAAAATTTTGCCTGTACACTTGTACTATAATATTTTGTTTGCTCAGTAACTTTTTGTTGTACCTGTTCTGGAGTAAGATCTAAAGCCTTCATTTTTGATACAATTACCTCTGCCATTTCTTGGTTATAGTTAGGATAGATTAACTCATAGAATATTACAGTAAAAACAACCCCTACCAATCCTGTAGCTAAACTAGTATAGAATCCATTTTTTAAGGCTTCTTTAAATGTAAGCGTACCTTTATTCAGTTTTTTAGTCTTTTTAAGTGCTATAAATATCCCAATCAATAGAAATATGTACAATGCAATAAATAAGATGGTACCACCATACATCAAATTATCATTTTGCACCGATTCTGGACCTAACAAATTTAAAGCTAGTAATACCAGCATCAAAATGGTTCCTGCAAGTGCGATTAAACTTCCCGCTACAATCGAAATTTTAAGTTTTTCTTTCATTGTTCTCTTTGTTTGATTATACCCTGCAAAGATTCAATATTTGTTTTGGTATTTTTAAATAAACGGGGGTGGAAAAAAGGGTGGAAATGCATTATAGCCTTTGTTTACAGGCTATATCTTTCTTTAATTTCTTGACGTCCTTTCACATCTAATTTCTTATAAATGTTATTTATGTGAGTTTTTATAGTTGATAATTCTACAAAAAGCGCGTTGGCGATTTCAACATTCTTTTTTCCCTGAATAATCAGTTCAACTATTTCCTTTTCTCTTGGAGTGAGTGTATTTTCATTTATGGGAGTTTGTTGATCAAGGGATCCTGATTGCCCCAAAATGATTCCGAAAGATAGTATCAAAGCAATGAAAGGAACTAATAGTAATGAATTGATATAATTTACCTGAACAAACCCATAATATGCAGAAAAGTAGAACACATTAAAAACCAAAACACAAATAACTATCAGGGTCGATATGCCCAACAAGAATTTATATTTTGAGAAGTATTGGATCATGTTTGTTTTTACTTCGATTATAGAATTACAAATGTAAAAACATTTCTTGTATACATGAGTAAGGAACTTGTTCTAAATGAAAAGGTTACTTAGCAATTTCATATTGCTAATTCTTAGTTTCTATAATTTGCCCATTATGAATGTGTCTAATATTACCATTATCATCTGGCCATAACTGTATATTATCAAATTGAACAGGAATGCTACGTGAATAGTCGATAACTGCACTATTAGAAAGGTGAAAATGCAAATGTGGCTCTGTACTATTACCACTATGCCCTATATTGCCAATAGGTTGTCCCTTTTTAACACGATCTCCTTCTTTTACCATTACGCTTCCAGGTTTGAGATGCAAATAGTAGGAATACTCATTATTGCTATGCTCAATAATTACATAATTACCTGTGGTATACTTAAACCCTTTTTGTAAAAGTTTTTGTTGAGCCATCATCGTTCTAGATAAAAACTCTTCACTTGTTTCGGTAACTTGTTTTAAGTTCTGGTCAGATTCTGTCATCTCATTCATGGTTGAAACTACAACTCCATCTCCAATGCTAAATACAGGCTCGCCATATGCATAATACTGCTCTAGCTTGTCTCCTTTTCCTGAATGTGATTTATTATCCTGTCCTATTTTCACAAAATCAAAAGCAAATTCCTGAAGAGCGCCCCATCTGTGATGGCTAACTAAAGAAGGTGTTCCAAAAGCTACCCATCTTCCCGCAAGCGGAAGATCATATGTGTTCTCTGATTTATGATTAATAATTCTTAGGCTATTTTGGCCATGCATTGTTTTACCAGCAGAATTTGTGGCTTTGACATTGATCTGTATGGAATCTGGTAATCTTTGAAATAGCAAAGTGTTGTATGTACTAATTAATCCCTGATTCTCTTCGAGTGTTTTATTTTCTGAAAAAGATATGTCACTCAGATATTTAGATGTTCTAAATTGAAAATCATAAAGTGCTAGCACTCCCTGTTCTTTGTACATTTTAAATTTTTGTGATGTTTTAATTAAGCTGCTATCTTCGATACGCAATTTTTGCATCAGTTGCCCATCCTTATAAACATCTAACCATACTTCTTCTACAATTGCACGCTCTTTATTCAAATTAACAATCGCCATATTTTGAATAACTGCGTTGTATAGATTTAATGGAGTTCCAACTCCTTTAATTTCATATACAAAAACAGTGTCTTTGGGTTCTATTCTAACCTCAAGTTGATTTGATTCTGAAACAACTTCACTGCTGCAACCAGCCAATGCTATAAACAGCACGAAAAATGAATAATATATTGATTTAACAGACATAACTATATATAAGATTTAGTTTTTTAATTTTCCTATTCTCTGTCCTTATTTTACCGTAAGCGATGTAATTCTATTTTTTTCAAACAACAGAAGTACAGTAGACCCTCCAAAGGCAAAATGACTTAACTTCTCCCTTTGTATACTTTTATCGGGGCATTGGGTTTAATTATCTATGTACTTATCATATCACAGTAAAATAGGTTCCTATTTTATTTACAGCTTATAGTTCCTTATATTAATGACAACTTCTCACTACTTTAATCTTGATTTTGAGATGCGTGGTTTAATTCTAACAACTAAAAAATATGCAATACCTAACCCAACTACAGAAAATATTATATCATTTGAGTCATAGACATTATTACCTCCTAAATTATGAACCTTAAACTCTTGTAGAATTACATAAATTGCCGATAATAGTATGGCCAAAATATAAATCTGCTCTTCTTTAACTTGATGTTTTGTTGGGATCCATTTATGATTAATAACGAGTCCTAGCATGGTTACTGTCATAACTCCAACGATTGCTTCACAAAAATTCGGAAATGATAATAAAAAGAGTTTAAAAAATTCAGGATAATCATTCTTAAGAACATACGGTCTTATTGCCTTAAAGAATATGAAAGGAATAAGGATCCCTATTTGTATTCTTGCTAATTTTAATATATCCCCCATATTAAGTATACTGCTCTATGACTTTTAAAACTGCGTACCGAAATCCAATTACAATCACTCATTCTTTACACCCCTATATCCTCATTCCATAAATCCTTGTTGGATTGGATAAATGATTTCATTAGTTCTTTACAGGTGCTATCATTGGCTACTACAACTTCAACACCTCTTTCTGCTAACAATTTCTCTTCTCCCAGGAACGTCTCATTCTCACCAATTATTACTTTAGGAATTCCGTAGAGTAAAATTGTACCCGAGCACATGGGGCAAGGTGATAAAGTGGTATATAAAACACATTCCTGATAAACACTTGCGGATTGTCTCCCTGCATTCTCGAGAGCATCCATTTCGCCATGTAGTATCACACTGCCATTTTGTACTCTTCGATTATGCCCCCGACCAATAATCTTTCCGTTATGAACAAGAACAGAGCCAATTGGTATTCCTCCTTCTGCAAGACCGGATTTAGCTTCATTAACCGCTTCTAAAAGAAATTCATCCATGTTTTCTAATTTTTACGTATTAGTTTGCTGAAGTATTTTTTTTATGAGTACAATCTGCCCCAAATGATAATGGGAGTGCTCAATAATTCCGTGAATATTTCTGTAGTAAATCCCGTATTTTTCTTCTGAAAAAAATTCCCAAAGGGTATCCTCTGGCAATTGCTCAATTAAGTTCGCAAAGTCTTCGGCATCAATCCAAACCTTGTTCAAAAAAATTTCCCAATCTTCTTGTGAACCAATTGGTGGGTGATCAAAGCTATATTTATCCTTAATTTCGAGCTGCCCTCCTTGTAATACATTGAGTACTCCACTTATAAAATAGTTAATATGATAAACGAGAGTTGCTATAGTATTAAAAGAATAGACTTGCGTTGTAGCTTGTTGCCAGGTTACATCCTCTAGAGTATCTTTAAGGTTTGACCAGCTCCAGTTTCCCCCAAAATGAATTTCTCTAAAATGTTTTGCTATTTGCGTTGTTACCCTCACGTTCTTAGTTTTTGGTTTTACTTGTTACCTGTAATTATATAAATTTACAAAAGGTAATTATATCTCTCAAATATAATGGATTAAGTTTCTAGCCGTAACGATTACTTTGGTTTTACTTTATAACAACCAATTATTGTTTTTCTGCAAATTCTTTAAATTGATTCATCCATTTTTCTCCCTGTTTTCGATACATCCCAGGAAATAGAATCGCAATAAGCTTTGGCATAAACCAATTTATACGAGTATATTCAAATTCATACTCATACCTCGTTTTGTTATTATCAAGGGCAGTAAAAGTGCATTTCATAGTATTATCCATATGCTTATGATGATAACTTGCCTCAAAAGAATTTGGTAATTTATTTGCAGTGATTGTTTCGATCAATTCCATATCTCGTTTCCCATGCTTGAAATACATTTTGGAAACTGCTCCATCTTCTCCTTCTTCACCACTTAGCAACTCTTTACTAATAAAACCATCCTGATATTCTTTTAGGTTATTTGGATCTGCAAAAAGTTCAGCTAGTTTATCTATATTCTGATTAATGTCTTTAAAGCCCTTAAATTTCATCTTTATAGGATTTTGTAGATTCTTTTATAAATATAATAAATACAGATTTATCTCTAATAATGCATCAATAATTGCAGGCAGCGTATTTAATTCTTTATTTTATCTCCTCGTACAGGAATATAATCTTCCTTAATTTTGTCGTGAACGTTAATCTTTTTAAAGTGAGTCCATGCTCCTGTTGCAGCGCCAAAATCGGGTATATTCTGTACTTGAAAATGAAGATGTGGCTCTGTTGAGTTACCAGAGTTACCGCATAACCCTATTAGTTCTCCTTGTTTTACGTATTGTCCTTCTTTGACTGTGATAGAGTTCTGTTTAAGGTGTCCCAATAGAATATATTCTTTATTTTTTGTTTCCAAAAGAACGGTATTACCACTTCCTGCTGAAGGATTCATAGCTGGCCAATTATTATCTGGTATGTCATCATAGGCATAGATCACTTTTGCATCTACAGGAGCAATAATATCTTTTCCAAAGGCGTAGAAATCTTCATTTTTAGTGGCTCCATTATTATGTGACTTACCATTACTTCCCATCACCCAAAAATCAAATGCACCTCTCATACTGGCGTATGCATTATGATAATTGTCGCTTGTTTTTTTACCTCCCCAAAACACATACCACTCATCATTAAAGGGTAATATGAGATCTGACTTATTTCGTTCTAGTATCGGAGCATCTTTGTATACATAATCACTGCTAATTGACATTTTAGATACTTTACTATTGTCATTTAGATAAAAAACCACTTTTAATGTAGCCATTTTTTGAAACACACTTCTGTAGGTAAAAGAATTCCCATCGGTCTTGTCTAGAGTGAGTGAATGTATATGACCAATTTGTGAAGCCATTTGACGAAAGCTGCTCTTAAGCTTTTGAGTAGTATTGCGTTTTTTCATATCATCATCAAACAACACTACAAATGCATCTATTGCTTCATCATTAAATGCAGCCACAAATGCTTTCTCCACTTTTAGGAGTTCATCATTTGGTACTTGGGCAGATGATCTTTTATACGAAAAACTAAGAACAATTACCATTAATAACAACAAGCAATTGCGCATACTAATTAGTATTGAGACGAATAAATTCATGCTGTATTTTAATCATATAGTTACTAAAATGACTATATGTTTTAGGCAAAGTTGCAGCATGATACGCTGTAGGTTTTTAAGACTAAGTAATACTACCTGTTTTACAAAATCAGTATTTGTACTCTATTATAAATCAGATTAATACAAGAAATTTGATATGAAGTAAAGAATACATATTTGAACCAGTGGCTACTATCATTTTGTTATTCAAAAGCGGAATCCGAAAAGCTCGTAGAGTAGGAATTACATAAATTATTAAACATCATGGCAGTAAAAACGCATAATACAGATATTTTGGATCACATTAATGGACCAGAAACATTAGCCGGTCAAGCGGTAGCAAATAGTGCATGTATTTCTTTATTAGAAGTAATAAAAGTTTGCGCAGATCTACAGGGGGAAAGTGTAAAACTAAAAGTGTATTTAGCCGGAGTAGAAATTGGCAGTGGTACAATAGACTTAGCCCACCCTACTATAACATTTGGTGGTGGTGCACTTGGATATAAAGCCGAAATTACAATAACTCTTGAAACAAATCCATTTGCCTTAAAAATTTGCGGAAAAGTTTCCTCTCCTTTTGGAAGCAAGTCTGGATGTACTATATTAAACCTCTAAAGAACTTCTTTATAGCAGGTTCATTTAAACACTATAAATGAACCTGCTTTATTGTAATTCATACTATATAAAAATCATTAGTTAGTAAATTTTTATTACCCACTATTAGATATCACTTCTTCAGATGTTAACCCAAAAATTGGCGGTGTTTTGACCTTCAACATTCCTAGATATAGATATAGCTGCCCCCGATGGTGTACTTCATGCTCTACCATCGCTCGTAACC
The DNA here is from genome assembly GCA_947500545.1 of uncultured Aquimarina sp. Classification (GTDB taxonomy): domain Bacteria; phylum Bacteroidota; class Bacteroidia; order Flavobacteriales; family Flavobacteriaceae; genus Aquimarina. The sequence continues at coordinate 156,812 of CANMSO010000006.1, forward strand.
ATTTCCAGATGGTGATTTCTATTCCTCCTGGTGTTTTACATTTCTTATGAAGATCTTCTGTTCCTAACCTAGAAAATATCTCCATGGATTCAGCATTCATTTGATTGTAAAACGAAATCGTTGCTTCATAACCATTGGCATACTCTCTTCCGCAACCACTATAAAGGCTAGGTTTAAACTGTACTGTTTCTGCATACATATACCTTTCTATCGTTGCTAGATGTCTTATGATATCGCCAATAGTAAACTTTCCTGCTTGATAGGTCCATTCTATATCTTCAGATGGGATATATTCAAAAAGTCGTCGAGTCCTGTTCTTGATTTTTGAGTAGTACTCTAAAAAACTATTTATATCCTTGATTTCCATTTTTGAATGTAATTACAATGCCTTATCCATAATCTCTTGTACCACTTCAGGGTTTAATAATGTACTCGTATCCCCTAAGTTGCTGGTATCTTTTGAAGCTATTTTACGTAAAATACGTCGCATAATCTTACCACTACGAGTTTTCGGTAATCCTGGTACAAATTGTATTTTATCAAGCTTAGCAATGGGGCCAATACGTTCTGTAATCTGTTGATTAACCTCTTTACTTAGATTACCTCTATCACGATATTCTCCAGTTTCTTTTAAAATCACAAATCCGTACAATGCATTTCCTTTAACATCATGTGGAAAACCAACAATAGCAGATTCTGCAACAGCAGGATGCTCGTTAATAGCATCTTCAATAGGTGCTGTACCCAGGTTATGACCAGAAACAATAATTACATCATCTACTCTACCTGTGATTCTATAATATCCCACCTCATCTCGCAGCGCACCATCACCCGTGAAATACTTATTCTCAAAAGCTGAAAAATAAGTATCCTTAAAACGTTTATGATTGCCCCAAATTGTTCTTGCCATAGAAGGCCAGGGAAATTTGATACATAATCGCCCGTCGACCTGATTTCCTTTTATCTCTTGTCCGTTTTCATCCATTAAAGCGGGTTGGATTCCTGGCATTGGTAAAGTTGCGTATGTAGGTTTTGTAGGTGTAGAATATGGTATGGGAGATATCATGATTCCTCCTGTTTCTGTTTGCCACCAGGTATCTACTATTGGCGATTTTTTATCCCCAACATGATCATTATACCAGTGCCATGCTTCTTCGTTAATAGGCTCTCCAACCGTTCCCAATACTTTTAGGCTAGAAAGATCACGATTAGTTACATAATCCAGGTTTTCTTTTGCCAAAGCCCTAATTGCGGTAGGAGCGGTATAAAACTGAGTTATTTTATGCTTTTGTACGATATCCCAAAAACGCCCAAAATCAGGATATGATGGTACACCTTCAAACATCACAGTTGTTGCTCCGTTGGCCAATGGACCATACACGATATAAGAATGACCTGTGATCCAACCAATATCTGCAGTACACCAATATATATCGTCTTCTTTATATTGAAATACATTTTTAAATGTATATGCAGTATATACCATATATCCCGCAGTGGTATGTAACATACCTTTTGGCATTCCTGTAGATCCCGAAGTATATAGAATAAACAGGGGATCTTCTGCGTTCATAATTTCTGGTACACAATCTTTATACGCATCATCAAGTAACGGTTGTAACCAATGATCCCGACCGCTCTTCATATTGATGTCAGAATTGATGCGTTTTGCAACCAAAACGGTCTTTATTCCGGGACAACTTTCTAGGGCTTCATCTACAATACCTTTTAAATCAATAGTTTTAGCTCCTCTATATGATCCGTCTGAAGTAATAACCATTTTTGCTTCACAATCATTTATTCGTGTTGATAATGCTGTAGCCGAAAATCCAGCAAAAACTACAGAATGAACAGCCCCTATTCTGGCACAAGCCAATACAGAAATTGCTAACTCAGGAATCATCGGTAAATAGATACACACTCGATCTCCTTTGCCAATACCCTGCTCTTTAAGTACATTAGCAAACTTACATACACGCTCATGCAATTGTTTGTATGTAATGTGCTGCGCATCTTCATTTGGATCGTTGGGTTCAAAAAGGATTGCCGTTTTATGCCCCCTGTTACGCAAATGTCTATCTATACAATTCTCTGTTATATTTAATTGCGCCCCGTCAAACCATTTAATTTCAGGTTTTGTAAAATCCCAGCTCAATACATTATCCCATTTTTTTCGCCACATGAAATGCTCCTCGGCAACTTCTGCCCAAAAGGTTTCAGGATCTCTTACTGATTTTCGATATACTTGATAATATTCTTCTAGATGTTTTATGTGATAATTACTCATTGTGGTTGGTTTTACATTTTATTATTCTTCTCTTTGTTATCATTTTTTTGTTTAAAAAGTCCAAACCAATTAGGGTTTAGCACTTTTAATTTTATCAAAACCCATAAAATCACTACAAAACACAAGCCTATAGCAATTGAGTTCATTGCACTTATTGAAGTTTCATTTTCTAGTTGAAACCGAATATATAATGAAACTATAGCATAGACACTTATTATTATGTCTGACACCTGTGGGGTGAATCTTACTTTCATCTGTATATTTTTAAATTAAACAATAGTTGTTTGCGCACAACTTCAAAAATGTTAATTCAACAATTCATTTATTTCTGAAACCAGTTTTTTTACTGAAAATGGTTTAGTTAAATATTTATCGGCTCCCATTTGCAATCCTTTTTCAATATCCGCTGCTTTGTTCTTCGCCGAAAGAAATACTACTTTAGTATTCTTGAGATTTATATTATTCTTTATCTGTTTTAAAGTTTCATATCCATCTACATTTGGCATCATAATATCCAACAATACCACGTCAGGTATTTTATCTTCGGCTATTTGCATTGCTTCCCCTCCATCTCTAGCGATATACACTTCAAAGCTTTTTTTCTTAAAAGCATATTCCAGAGACATTACAATATTAGGTTCATCGTCTACAATTAGTATTTTTTTCATAGGTGTAATAATTTCTTCTTCAATGGGGTTTACTTTGGTTGTTTTTATTTAGGTATTGTAAAAAGGAAACGTGCACCCTTATTAAACTTTTTATCTACCCATATCTTTCCTTTATGGCTTTCTATAATCTTTTTACTTATGGCTAATCCAAGTCCGCTTCCTGTTGGTTTTTTAATATTCTGATGTTTTGATTGATAGAACTTATCGAAAACGTAATTTACATCTTCTTTAGGAATGCCTTTTCCATTATCTTCAACAATAACCTCTATTCCTTTTTTCTTTTCAATTGCCATTATCTTAATTGTTCCTGTTTCGGGTTCTGAAAACTTCAGGGCATTAGACAACAAATTGGTAAGTACCTGAAGCATTCGGTCCTCATCATAGTTAGCAAAGATTTCATTACCGTTTTGATGAACAATTTTTATTTTCTTGTTACTTGCTATTTGCGAAATACCTAGAATAGCTTTTCCAATCGTTTCATCAATTTGATTGGATTGAATTTCTAATATTTCTTTACCCGTAGAAAGCTTTTCCAGATCAAGAATATTATGAATCAATCTTGCCAATCGATCAGAATCCATTACTATGTTGTCTAGAAATTTGGTTCTAAGTTCTATAGGCATATCATCCCCTTCAACCAAAACCTCTGACGCAGCCTTAATTGAAGTTATTGGCGTTTTCAATTCATGAGCTACCGTATCCAGAAACTCGTCTTTTAATCGATCTTGTTCTAAGAGTTCTACATTGGCAGATTTTAACTGCTCAGTAAGCTTAGTAAGTTCTTCTGATTTTTCTTGTAAGGCTTTATTAATAGCAATCGTTTCTTTGGATTCTTCTAATATTTTTAGAACTTCCAACAAGCTCACGGGTTCTTCTTTTGCTACACTACCAATCAAAATTCTTGCAGAAGCACTACCAATACTACCTGTAAGTAGTTTTTCAGAAAAATTTATAAGCTTCGCATCTGCCATTTCTTCTTCCTTAGAAATTCCATATTTTAAATAAAAAAGATTCAATGCTCTCTCTGTACGTTCTTCTCCCAAAAACCGATTTAACATATTACGAATGTCTGAAACATAAGCTTCTCCCTTCCACACAAAAGCTCTGTCCTGTAAATTAGTATAATTACTGCTATGAACAAACATCTCTGCGTAGTTTCGTTCTCTATAATTTCCTTTAGAAAGCAATGACACTGTAAGAAAACTAAATGTATTTAGAAACATACTCCAAAAAAAAGCATGTGCTTCTGGGCTTAGAAAGTCTATTCCCAAAAATTCATATGGTTTCAATAAACTAATCCCAAATAACCCTTGATCTACAAATGAGTTACTTCTAGTAAGTACGTTCATAATAAACGGTAAAATCAAAGTATAGACCACAGTTAAAACACCAACAATCATCCCAATTTTTGCAGCTTTGGCAGAGCCTCTATTCCAAAAAAGTCCAATAAAAAATGAAGGAGCTAGCTGAGCTATAACTACAAAAGAGATTAGTCCAATAGAAAATAGTGACAGTTCATATGAGAAATTAACATAAAAGAAGTAAGCGATAATAATTAATGTAAATATTGATATCCTTCTTATATTTTTAATATTGTTTGCATTCTTTTCAGGGTTTCCTTTTATAAACTTATCCAAAAATCCATATGGGATAATTAAATTATTGCTTACCATAGTTGACAAAGCGAGTGTAGAAACTACTACCATAGAAATCACAGCAGAGAACCCTCCTAAAAACACAATCATAGCTAATACTATATTGTTATTCTGTAAAGGCAAGAGAAGAGTATAGTAATCTTGATTAACGTTCTGGTCAAAAGAAAGATTTCCTCCCCAAGCTATAAAAATAACAAAGATATTGAATAGTAATAGATAAAGAGGAAATACCCAGATTGCTTTTTTAAGGTATCTTTCTCTATCATTTTCGACTACGGCAACATGAAATTGTCTTGGTAACAAAAAGATTGCAAAAAATGAAAGCATTATAGTAAACATCCAATTGAAACCAGATTCTAGACCATTGAATGAAGTAATCTGTTTGAAATTGTCGATTTGAGACGCTTGTTGATAAATATCCGAAGTGCCATCAAATAAGAAAAAAGTAACATATATTCCCGCAATAAGAAAGAAAGCGAGCTTTAGCACTGACTCTACCGCTACAGTAGTCATAATTCCTTTTCGACGTTGTGAAGCATCTGTAGCTTGAGTACCAAAAAAAGCTACAAAGACTGCTAAAAGAACTGCAATATAAAATGTAGAATCATCTAATATAGAAGTAGATATGTAACTGGTCTCATCGGTAATGATTTCAAATGTTTCAGAAATAGCTTTAAGTTGTAGCGAGATGTATGGAACAATTGCAAAAACACAAATTAAAGTAACTAATGCACCTAGAAAACGATTGTTTCCATATCGCAATGATATAAAATCTGCAATACTAGAGATTTTATGTTGCTTTGAAATTCGTATTATCTTACGCATTACAAGTATCCATAAGGGTAATGAAATCACTGGTCCCAGATAAATAGTTAAAAAGCTAATTCCGGATTGAGATGCAATACCAACACTTCCATAATATGTCCATGCAGAGCAATAGACCGCTAGTGACAAAACATAAATATATGGGTTATTGACCCATTTACTTTTGGAGTTTTTTTCTGCCCAAAAAGCAATCAAAAACAACAAAGCCAAATAGACAATAATGATGGATATCAAAAGATAATTATTCATAATGCCTATGTAAAATGAAAAGCGAAATGATTATTGCCAAAATCCAAATAAGGAAAATAAAGAAATAGATTATTGGGAAACCAAAAATTTCGCCAGAGTGATCAAAAATCAACACCAATGGTACATTCCAAAGTAAAAACAACACTAAGGAAAGTACAATAAGCTTTTGTTGATGTCTTTTCTTCATTTTTGGATAATTGATCTTATAAAGTTAGGAAAAATACAGTGCCCTGCATATTGTAGAGCACTGTATTCTTTTCTAATAAATCAATGTGAAGATGCTTCACCTGCCCCACTTGGGATTCTAATGTCTTCAACAATTTCTTGAACTTTCTCTGGTGGTGCAGATGTCATTCTTGAAACAATCATTGAAATGATTACATTAACAATCATCGCTATAGTACCAAACCCTTCTGGTGAAGTACCAAACCACCACTCACTAGCAGGTCTGGGCTCCATAACTCCTATTAATCCCGTTTTATATCTAATCATATAGAATAACATTAGTGTAATACCGACAATCATACCGGATACAGCACCTTGTTTATTCATTCTTTTATCAAAAATACCAAGTATTATAGCCGGAAAAAATGATGCTGCTGCCAAACCAAAGGCCAGTGCGACGACAGCCGCTACAAACCCAGGTGGATAGATACCAAATAATCCAGCAATGATTACAGCAAACAATATACTAATACGTGCTGCCCAAAGCTCTCCTTTTTCAGAAATATTAGGTTTGATTTGCTTTTTGATCAAATCATGAGAAATTGAAGTAGAAATTACCAATAATAGCCCTGCTGCTGTAGATAATGCCGCAGCCAATCCTCCTGCAGCTACTAATGCAATTACCCAGTTTGGTAATTTTGCAATTTCTGGATTTGCAAGGACCATAATATCTCTGTCCACATATAGTTCATTTGTAGAATCATTGGCATTGGATACTAACCGTTCACCATACTGTCCTCTTTGATCAATATATGCAGGTTTTCCATCAGTTGCACTTCCATTCACATATTGAATTTTACCATCTTTATTCTTATCTGTCCAGGCAATTAATCCTGTGTTTTCCCAATTTTTAAACCATTCAGGAACTTCTTTATACTCTGTATTACTTACAGTTTCGATAAGATTTGTTCTTGCAAAAACAGCTATTGCGGGTGCGGTAGTATATAAAATTGCTATAAATAATAGGGCTAACCCGGCAGATTTACGTGCATCCTTTACTTTTGGAACAGTAAAAAAACGAACAATTACGTGAGGTAATCCAGCAGTACCTACCATCAATGCCAGAGTAATTGCAAATACATCCCATGTAGATTTCGATCCACTGGTGTATTCTTTAAACCCTAATTGTGTATGTAAAGTATCTAATTTATCGAGTAAAAAAGTTCCATCTTCAACTGTTCCTCCCATTCCTATTTGTGGAATAATATTTCCGGTCATTTGCATTGAGATAAAAAATGCAGGAACCATAAATGCAAATATTAAAACACAATATTGTGCTACCTGTGTATATGTGATTCCTTTCATTCCTCCTAGGAATGCAAAGACCAAAACAACCGCCATACCTATAATAACTCCTAGACTAATATCGACCTGTAAAAATTGTGAAAACACGATTCCTACACCTCTCATTTGGCCCGCTACATAGGTGAACGATACGATCAGTGCACAAATCACCGCTACGGTTCTTGCTGTATTAGAGTAATATCGGTCTCCGATAAAATCGGGGACGGTGAACTTTCCAAATTTTCTAAGATAAGGTGCCAATAGCAGTGCTAGTAATACATAGCCACCAGTCCATCCCATTAAAAAAACAGAACCGTCATACCCCATAAACGAGATTAAACCTGCCATCGATATAAATGAAGCTGCACTCATCCAGTCGGCAGCAGTTGCCATACCATTGGCCAAGGGGGAAACTCCACCACCTGCAACATAAAACTCTTTTGTAGAACCTGCTCTAGCCCATATAGCTATCCCAAAATAAAGGCTAAAAGTAATCCCTACTAAAATCCATGTCCATACTTGAACGCTCATAATAATATATTTTTTTGGTTAGTATTAAGATTACTCATCGTAACCATATTTTTTATCCAGTTTATTCATCAATCGTACATACACAAAAATGAGTATGACAAAAACATAAATCGAACCTTGTTGTGCAAACCAGAATCCAAGTTTAAATCCTCCCAATCGAATATTATTGAGTGCATCTTTGAACAATATTCCTGCTCCATAGGAAACTAAAAACCAAATTGTTAATAGAATTACAAGGTATTTTAGGTTTTCTTTCCAGTACGCGACGGCCTTTTGTTTATCTGTCATAATATTTAGTTTTATAAATAAATCATAGCTTGAAGGGTTACGAAACTTTGTGCTTCATTATCCCCATATTTTGTATTAAGATACTCTAAAGTTATTTTAGAATTGTGTCCACTAAAATATGCATTTGCACCTAAGCCAAAAGTAGTTGCGTTATCATCAATAGCATCTATAGATCTAGTATTGAATGAAGCATAGGGCTGAAATTTAGTTTTCTTGTTATCATTAGGTATTACATACCCTACATGACCATAAATCATAGAACCTGTTTCATACGTCTGTCCAAGTGTGAAATTTTCTCCGTAATCACTATTTTGATAGGTAGCATATGCTGTAATAGCAGAACCATTTTCGCCTAGTGGAGCATCATAAAAAGCATCTACGGCAAATATCGCTACATCCTCACCTTCCAGTTCTCCTGCAGTATTAGCAATTACACTTCCATTTGGATGAAGAAAGAATCCTGCTCCTATATTAAAGATTTTTTTACCACCTATATACGAACCCACCTTGTAAGGCAAAAAATTTGATTCTTGATCAAAAAAATTATAGTCAAAGTATCCTGCAAAATTTTTGCCGGCATCCTTAGAACCTAATAATCGTCTACCAGCGTATACTGCTGGTTCCCCCGCGACTGGGGCGGCTACTGTTTCTTGCAAATTATTTGTACCAGATTCATTTATCGATACTCTATACTGCAATTTGCCAAATGCACCTTTTGCATACATACCTATATGTCTTGCAAATTGGTCTGACAATCCAATAGTTGCCCAAGATTGTCGGTTATTGTCTAGAGTCATTATGTTAAGCGTGCTCTGATTATTAAGACGTGAAATTCCATTCCAATAATGTAGTCCACCACCTATCGCATGATTTTTTCCGATACTATATTGTACCCAAACATCATGAAAGAATAGCTGAGACTCTTCTCCTCTTCCTAAAGGACTCTGGTTATTACCGTTCAGGCTATTTAATCCAAAATGAGTGAGAATCATAAAATCTTTATTGATTTGCGCGTAGGTAAGAATTCTGGCTCTGCGAATACTCATACTAGTATTGCTAACATCGTCTGGCACTTCATCTTGATACCTTGCCCAAAATTGTGCCCATGAAATGATCCTAAAATATTTTGATCCTTCATCATTGAGTTTCACTTTAAGTCCTCCTGTATAATCTGGTGAACCTTGTGAATACAAAAACTGCGAGGCAAAAAAACTTATACCTAACAGTAATATAAATTGTTTTCTCATAGAGTTTTAAAAGATTAGATTAGTATTAATTTGATTTTGTGCGCACTACTAATCTCTTAAAAAGTATGAGTTAACTAAAACCTAATATATTTATTCGTTAATTTAATATATTTATTCTTTAAAACGTTCCCATTTTATAAGCATAAACTTGTCACCTAGTTCAGTTACAACTACACCTGCTCCTGATAAATTATTGATATCTTGAAAATATTCGGACAACTCTGATGAATTCAATATTTTGTATGTAGGATGGTAATTAGAATTATATGGTCTTTTAATTCCATATTTTTTCACCCAATTCATTATACTTACATGAGAAATACCTAAAATACGTTCAATCTCTCTATATGTTAACCCCTCTAAATACAACTGAAGTGCCTTGTTAACATAATAATCATCTATTTTCTTTCCAATCTTATTTACTGAAAAAAAATATCCGCACGATTTACATTTAAATCGTTGCCTATTATTTACTACTCCGCTCTTTATATATTCTCCTGAACCACAATTAGGACATGCTTCAATTTTCATATATACTTATTTAGCATAAATATAACAATTTAGCAATAAAGTATTAGATTTGATATCTTTACACCAAAAAATATACTAAAAACTTATTGTTAGCGAAATGGTTTCACATATAATAAACAAATGTCAAAAACGTTTTCTTCTTGTAAAATTTTGATTTAATTTAATACTTTTATTCGTTTCCAAGTTTTAGAATTTAAATGATAGATAAGTCCCATGAATAATAAAAAAATTACCCAATATGCTATTTATGCCGTAGCCGTCCTTTGTGCAGCATTGATTAACGAACATATTATTAAGTATGTAAAAAAACATATAGACCAACAAGGATACCTGTTGGTATTAATAGACATGGCAATAGTTGTGCTTATTTTTGCTCCAGCGTTTGGACTAGTAACCAAGTACACCAAAAAACTTTCACAAGCTTACCTAAATTCTTCTAAAAAATTCTCTGCTAGTAATAAAAATGGAACCTTACTAGGGTTTACAATAGCGATCTTCATTTTATTCCTTCTCTATGCAAACCTAAGGCACAACCTAAATGTAGTTGATGATATGAAAGCAATAATACGTTAATTGGATTTTATCAAACATCGCAAATTGTAATTCCTTCTTTTAGCGCGTCTAACTTATTATCATAAGTTGGTATAAACTCTTGGGCTACGTATCCGTTAAAACCAGTTTCTACAATTGCATTCATAATAGCCGGATAATTAAGCTCCTGACTTGCGTTAATCTCATTTCGACCAGGCACACCACCAGTATGATAATGAGTGATGTACTCATTATATTTCCTGATAGTAGCAATGATATCACCTTCCATAATTTGCATATGGTATATGTCGTACAATAACTTGAAATTATTAGATCCAATTTTATCAACTAAAGCAACGCCCCAAGGAGTATGATCACATTGATAATCTTCATGATCTACCTTACTATTTAGCAACTCCATCACTATAGTAACATTGTTTTTTTCTGCATGTTTTACCAAAACATCTAATCCCTCGGCACAATGTTCTAAACCAAATTCATCAGAAACACTATTGCGATTACCAGAGAAAACAATAACTTGTTTTATGCCTGCATGAGATGCTTCGGAAATAAGCTTAAGATATTGTTCTTGTAGTTTTTTATGGTTTTTAGGATCATTAAATCCATCTGTAATACTAGCAAAAGCATCTGTTGCCAGAGAACATTCTAATCCGGCGTCTAAAACTGTTTGCCATTCTTCAGGTTTTAGTAGATCAATCGCTTTTAAACCTATTTCTTTTCCTTTTTCTGCAAACTCCTGCAACGGAATACTCTGATAACACCATCTACAAGCAGCATGATTTATATTTCCTTTTAAAGAGTTTGTAGAAACATTCGAAAAATTCATTGGATCACTTTTCGAATATCCGGCCATAGCAGGACCTGCAATACTTATTGCTCCCATACCTAATGACATGTTTCTAACTGCCTGTCTACGATTAATTTTTTTTGCTGCCATTTCAAAATGATTGTATGATCTTATTAAAGATAGCATTTTAAAACCATATAATCACACCACATTTAAAACGTTACAAAACTGAATCCACTAACCTTGACCCATCATGAAGTTTTTTATTTCATCCTCAGAAAAAACGGGATTAGCTCCTTCTCTACCCGCTACCATCGCCCCAATTGCACAGGCTCGATCAATAGCTTCTTGTGGTTTTTCTTTCTGAAGTAATCCTGAAATCAACGTTGCTAAGAAAGAATCTCCTGCTCCCACAGTATCAACTACTTTTACCTTATAACCACTATTGTTGTAAAAAATACCATTGTAAAACAAAGTAGCGCCCTTACCTCCTTTGGTTACACAAATTTGATCTGTATTTGTATATACTGCAATGGCTTTTACTTGCTCCTCTAGTGTCGAGGTTATAATTTTAAATTCCCCACAAATCTCATCCAATTCTTCATCATTTAGTTTAATAAAATCTGCTTTCTTCATTAATTCCGAAAGTAGCTTTTCGTTATAGTGTGGTGCCCTTAGGTTAACATCTAATATTCTGAATTTCGCTTTATTCAATATTTGAAATAACGTATTTCTGGACACTTCATTTCGGCTAGCCAAACTTCCAAAAATAATTCCATCAGATTGCTCTACCTCTTCTTCTATTAATTTTGAATACTCGATAAAATCCCAAGCCACGGGACGGTTAATCTCATAGGTAGCGGTATTTTCATGATCTAAAGTCACCAAAACCTCTCCCGTTTTATGTTGTTCATCTACTTGAAATGTATGAAATGGAAGACCGTGTTCTTGAACATAGTTCTTTATATCATTCCCCAAAGCATCAGCCCCAATTCTGGTGATAATAGATGAATCTACGCCCATTGAATGTAATCGCAAAGCAACGTTAAGTGGTGCTCCACCAATTTTTTTATGTTCTAGAAATATATCCCACAGTACTTCTCCGAAACAGGTGATTTTCATTTATTTAATTTTATTCTAAGATACCATTAATAGCTCAAAAAAAAACAATCCCCAGTGGTTAACAACTCCTCTGGGGATCTAGGCTGAAGCCAAAAAATTAAACTAACTCAACTTACACTCAATTAAACTTGCTTCAGCTTCTCTTCTATATTTTCAAGACATAGATTATTGATACTCCCAATGTGACTATGCTTTGTGTTTTTTTCAGGTTTATAATTTCCATTTTCAATATCCAACCCAATTTTCACATAGGCATCTCTAAATGACATTCCTTGCATCACCAATTCGTTTAATGTATCTACACTAAATAAATAGTCATATTTATTATCGTTTAGGATATTTTCGTTCACCTTTACATTCTTCAGCGCATACATTGCCATTTCTAAAGATGCTTTTAGATCCTGTATAGCGGGTACAATTCCTTCTTTTAGTAATTGAAGATCTCTATGATATCCACTAGGTAAATTGTTTGTTAAAAGGGTCAATTCATAAGGTAATGCCTGAATCTTATTGCATTTCCCTCTAATTAATTCGAAAACATCAGGGTTCTTTTTATGAGGCATGATACTGGACCCCGTTGTAAACTCTGAAGGGATACTCATAAAATCAAAATTCTGACTCATATACAAGCATACGTCCATCGCCAGCTTAGACAGTGTTCCCGCAACACTACTCATTGCAAAAGCTATTGATTTTTCAGACTTACCTCTGCTCATTTGGGCAGCAACTACGTTGTATTTTAAAGTTTCGAAGCCTAATTCTTTAGTCGTAAATTCACGATCTATAGGAAAAGAACTTCCATATCCGGCAGCACTTCCTAACGGATTCTGATCTACAACTTTTAAAGCTGCATTCACAAAATATAGGTCATCTACTAAACTCTCTGCATAGGCAGAAAACCATAACCCAAAAGAAGAAGGCATTGCTATCTGTAAATGTGTATATCCTGGTAATAAAATGTCTTTATATTTTTCTGCAGAATCCAGTAAATTTTTGGATAATTCTTTGACCTGTGATTTAATTTGTAACAACTCATCTTTTAGATACAAATGCATTGCTACCAAAACCTGATCATTTCGCGATCTGGCTGTATGAATTCGTTTACCTGCATCTCCAATTCTTTTGGTCAATTCGAATTCGATTTTAGAATGTACATCTTCAAACTGATTTTCAATCACAAAAGTTCCCTCTTCGATTTCAATGGAGAGGTTGTTCAATTCCATTTCAATACCCAAAATATCTTTATCAGAAAGCAAATCTATTTTATGCAACATTTTTGCATGAGCCAAAGTTGCTTTTACATCATATTTTGCTATTACCAAATCCAACTGCCTATCATTACCTACGGTAAACATATCTATTTTTTGATCTGTTGGTAATCCTTTATCCCAAAGTTTCATATCTACGTTTTCTTACTACTCTTTATACTATTCCTTCTAAAATCTTTATATACAACTCCACTCCTTCTTTGATTTCATCTACATAGATAAATTCGTTTGCAGAATGAGATCTAGTGGAGTCCCCAGGTCCCAATTTTAGCGATGGGCAACTCAAAACTGATTGATCTGATAAAGTTGGCGAACCGTAAGTGGTTCTCCCTAATGCGATTCCTGATTTTACAATTGGATGATCTTCTGGAATGGAAGATGAACCCAGGTGCAATGATCTTGGTTTCACCTCAACATTATCTGGCATTGCCTTATTCACTATTTTCAGAATCTCTTCGTTTCTATACCTATCATTTACTCTAACATCTACTACCAAATCACAATGCGATGGTACTACATTATGCTGATTGCCCGCGTTAACCTGCGTAACAGTCATTTTCACTTTACCTAAGGTTTCAGATGATTTTTCAAACTCATAATTTTCAAACCATCTAATAACTTCTATAGCATTATAAATTGCGTTATCATCGTTTGGATGTGCCGCATGACTTGCCGTTCCTTTTACAGAAACATCCAATACCAACAACCCTTTTTCTGCAATCGCTAATTGCATTAATGTAGGTTCTCCTACTATACCAAATTCAACATTTTTAAGATGTTTTAAAACACTTTTCAGTCCTAATGGACCACTATTTTCTTCCTCTGCAGAAGCAACAATTACAAAATTATATTTCAGATCTTTTTTATCATAAAAATGAGTAAATGTGGCAATTAATGAAACCAGACACCCTCCTGCATCATTACTTCCCAAACCATATAATTTCCCGTCTTCTATAAAAGCTTTAAACGGATCATTAGTATAATTTCCGTTAGGTTTTACCGTATCATGATGAGAGTTTAACAAAATAGTAGGCTTAGCCCCATCAAAGTATTTATTATATGCCCAAATATTATTGTTTTCTCTATTAAAAGGAATATCATGTTTGATGAACCAAGCTTCTATCAATTGAGCAGTCTCTTCCTCTTCTGATGAGAAAGACGATGTTTCTATCAGTTTATGTAATAATTCTATTGCTTGATCTGTTAATTCTTGTACCATTATTATAAACTCAAAGTCGTGTGTTTGGTCGTGTTATCTTTAATGAAATCTGCGTTCGCGATGTGTACTTTGTTTACATTCTTATGTAATGCATCAAAACAATTTTGAAGTTTTGGCAGCATACCGTTTGCGATCACTTCTGCATCTCTTAATCGGGTATATTTTTCCAGATCGATATGTTCGATTACGGATTCTTTATCTTCTATATTTTCTAAAACACCTTTTAGTTCGAAACAGTAAAACAAAGACACTTCATAATACTTGCTCATTGTAGAGGCGATTTCGGATGCTATGGTATCCGCATTTGTATTCAACAATTGTCCATTTGCATCATGGGTTAATGCACAAAAAACAGGTGTTATGTTTTGGTTTAAAAAGGTTTGTATTATGTTTCCATTTACTTTTAGAACATCACCCACAAAACCATAATCAACAAACTGTATAGGTCTTTTTTCTGCTAAAATCACATTACCATCTGCTCCTGTTAATCCCAAAGCATTACAATTTTGTTTTTGCAAGCCAGAAACAATGGTTTTATTCAACAATCCAGCATATGTCATCACCACAATGTCAAGGTTCTCTGCTGAAGTAATTCGTCGTCCATCAATCATTTCTGTTTTCACTCCCAATTTATCAGCAAGTTGAGTTGCTGATTTTCCTCCTCCATGTACCAAAATCTTTGGTCCATCAACTTTAGAAAAATCTTCTAGAAATGAAGCCAAGGCTTTTTCATCTTCTATGATGTTACCCCCTATTTTTGCTACAAGTAATTTTTGTTTCTTCATTTTTCAGGCCTTTTCAAGAATTTTCTTCAATACCAATTGAGCGGCATATGTTCTATTATTTGCTTGCTCGATTACTATAGAGTTTTCACTATCAATTACTGCATCATCTACAACAACATTTCTCCTAACCGGTAAACAATGCATAAACTTTGCGTCGTTTGTATGTTTCATTTTCTGTTCTGTAATTCGCCATGATGATTCATTAGGCAGTATTTTTCCGTAATCCGCATATGAGCTCCAGTTTTTCACATATATGAAATCTGCATCCTTAAATGCGTTTTCCTGGTTGTAATCAATGGGCACCTCTTTAGTAATCTGACTGGCTAACTCAAATCCCACTGGGTGGGTAATTACAAAATGTGCGTCCGTGCGTTGCATCATTTCTACAAATGAATTTGCAACCGCCTGAGGCAAAGCTTTGGGATGCGGTGCCCATGATAATACAACCTTCGGTTTATCTGTTTTTTTATGTTCTGCAATAGTTATAGCATCAGTTAATGCTTGTAATGGATGACCCGTGGCGCTTTCCATATTCACAACTGGAATAGTAGCATACTTAATAAAGTTCTTCAGTACTTTTTCACTATAATCCTCATCCCTATTTTCTAGTTTAGCAAAAGCCCGTATGGCCAAAACATCACAATATTGAGAAACAAC
Organism: uncultured Aquimarina sp.; assembly: GCA_947500545.1. Lineage (GTDB taxonomy): Bacteria > Bacteroidota > Bacteroidia > Flavobacteriales > Flavobacteriaceae > Aquimarina. Next base: position 172,992 of record CANMSO010000006.1, read on the forward strand.
TTGCGCAGCTTCTTTTACATGTTCAGAATTTCCTTGGTCCATCACGATACCATCGCCATATTCTAGTGACCAACCTTCACCTGTAAAGTTCATAACAATCACATTCATTCCAAGATTTAGTGCTGCCTTTTGTGTACTTAACCGTGTACGCAGACTAGGATTAAAGAACAATAATCCAATAGTTTTATCCACACCTAAAGTCTTATCAGACAAAGGGTTTTTCTTCATCTTAATCGCTTCATCAATCCAGTCAGAAAGCGAATCTATATCTTGTATAGAAAAGTAATTATTCATTATACACTGCTTTAGTTATTTTGGTAAATGCAATTTTGTTATGAATTACGTTTATCATAAAATCATCTTTTAGCCCATTTACCACCCAGGTTTCTATATCTGCTTTCTGAGCTATTCTTGCTGCCTCAATTTTAGACTTCATTCCGCCAGTACCATGAGATGAAATTTCAGCAACAATTTCACTCTCTAAAACCTCAATGTCATCTACTTCATTAATGGTATCATAGGTATTGTTCTCTACCGATTCTTTTGTACAAATCCCATTAGTATTCGTTGCTATTACCAATAAATCAGCCTTTAGTAAAGAAGCTGTTAGCCCTGCCAGTTTATCATTATCCCCAAATTGAATCTCATCTGTTGCAACAGTATCATTCTCATTAATAATTGGTATATAGTTATTCGCAACTAGCACATTGATTGTATTCACAATATTCTTTTTGGATTGTGCTCTTTCAAAATCAGAATAGGACAATAAGCACTGTGACGTTAATAACCCAAGGTCTCTGAAACTTTCTTGAAATATTCTCATTAAATGTGGCTGACCTATAGATGCCAGAGCTTGTTTTACATTAATTGCGGTCCCATTACTTTCTAGGTTCACAAATTGTTTCGCTACTGCAATAGCACCTGAACTCACTATTACGAACTCATAATCATCTTGTAACGCAACTATTTGCCTTCCAATATCCTCTATCTTACCTCTAGAAATCTGGTTGGTCCCTTTTGTAAGAACATTAGATCCTATTTTGAGTACGATTCTTTTTTTATCTGATCTGCCCATCACCATGTATATACCATTTATTCGTTACCAAATGTTGTAGTCCTATTGGACCTCTTTGATGCAATTTGTCTGTACTAATTGCTAATTCACCGCCCAAACCAAGTTGATAACCATCTGTAAATCGTGTTGATACATTATGGTAAACCGCAGCGCAATCTACAGATGACATAAAATTTTCTGCTTCTTCTTTATTTTTTGTAACTATTACTGCAGAATGCCCTCCGCTGTATTGATTTATTTTTGAAATAGCATCAAATTCATTTTCCGTCTCGCCAATTACAATTTTATAGTCTAGAAATTCCTCATACCAAACCGTATCACCCGATATTGACTTTACCTCTTCATATTTGGATAACGATCCATCTCCTAGTATTTCTACATTAAAATTCTTTAGAGTAGCGATCAGGTTTCTAACAAAGTCTTCTTTATTTGGGAGGTTTTTGTCTATCAGCACCTTATCTACTGCATTACAAGCAGAAATTTTATCTGTTTTTCCATTAATAATATTATCCAATGCAAGGGCCCTATCTGCTTCCTTATGCACATACACAAAATTATTGCCTCTTCCACTTACAATAACCGGGCATGTAGCATGTGTTTTCACAAAGTCAATTAACCTTTCTCCACCTCTTGGTACAATTAGATCCACTTTTTGCGTTGGTTTTTCAAGAAAATTCTGAGTTTCTTGTCTAGTGTAGCTTAGATATTCTACCCAGTTTTTTGAAATATTATTCTCTTCTAAAGCCTGATGCCAGAGCTTAACAATTTCTAGGTTAGAGTTTAGCGATTCTTTTCCTCCTTTGAGTAAAATTTTATTCCCAGATTTAAAAGCAATTCCAGCAGCTTCTATAGTTACATCTGGTCTGGATTCATAAATAATCAAAACTGTCCCAAATGAGGCAGTTTTATTATAAACTTCCATCCCATTATCATGCATAAACCTAAATCGTTCCACTCCTACAGGATCATTTTGAGTTGCTAATTGTTGTAATGAAGAGATCATTCCTTCAATCTTAATCACATCTACTTTAAGGCGATCATACATCGCTTTATCGTCTCCTGAATAATTATTCAGATCTTTTTGGTTTGCATTAATAATAGCTTCGCTTTGTTGATCTACAAGAGTCAACATTCTTTGCAAAACAGAATTTCGTTGTTCTATACTTAGTATCATACTCATAACCCTACTTTTTCCTGCACCAATACACTTTGTACAGCTTCTATAAACTGATCAATTTCCTTTTTCCCTGCAGTAAGAGGTGGAAGTATTCTCAATAATTTTTTATTCATTGCGCCACCTGTAAAAATATGTTGATCATAGATTAATTTTTTTCGAAGCTCACTAACTTCAAAATCAAACTCTACCCCCAACATTAATCCTTTACCCTTTACTTTTTGAACACCCTCAAGACTACTTGCTTTAGATAAAAAATATTCCCCTGTTAGCCCTGCATTATCAATAAGGTTTTCTGCTTCTATTACTTCTAATACTGCCAAAGCAGCGGCACAAGCAAGATGATTTCCACCAAAGGTGGTCCCCAACATTCCGTAGCTTGGTTCTATGTGAGGAGCAATCAAAATTCCACCTACAGGAAAACCATTACCCATGCCTTTTGCAATCGAAATAATATCCGGAGTAATCCCATGATGTTGATGTGCGAAGAATTTTCCTGTTCGCCCATATCCAGATTGTACTTCATCCAGTATCAAAACCACTCCAAATTCATGACATAAGATTTCTAATGTTGTAAAAAACTCTGTTGTTCCTTCATCTAACCCTCCAACTCCTTGAATAGGTTCTATTATTACAGCACATACATCACCTTTTTCTAATTCAGTTTTCACCAACTCAACCTGGTTTAATGGCAAAAAGGTAACATCTTGCTGATTGTTCAATGGAGCATTGATTTTGGGATTATCAGTTGCAGCAACTGCGGCAGAAGTTCTTCCGTGGAAACCATTTTTAAAGGCAATGACCCTTGACTTCTCTGTATAAAAAGATGCCAATTTTAAAGCATTTTCATTCGCCTCTGCTCCAGAGTTACACAAAAACAATTGATAATCTTCATAACCAGACAGTTTACCCAATTTGTCTGCTAATTTTGATTGCATGCCGTTTTGAACAGCGTTAGAATAAAAGCCTATTTTTTCTGCTTGCTCTTTTAGTTTTTTGATATAATGAGGATGTGAATGACCAATTGAAATCACAGCATGCCCGCCATATAAATCCAAATATTCTATTCCGTTTTTATCAACCACAATGCAGTCATATGCATTTACTGGTTCTACATCATACAATGGGTATACATCAAATAGTTTCATATTAATAAATTATTGGTTAATTATTGTACAATTTTCACTGAGTACCTAATCAACTATTTTATGGTATTAATTTTTTCATAAGAAGCCATCACTCCTTTTATTACAGAGGAACTAAGTCCTTGATGTTCCATCTCATTTAATCCTTCTATGGTACATCCTTGAGGTGTTGTCACTTTATCAATCTCGCGCTCTGGGTGGGTTCCGTTTTCGGCAACCAAAGTTGCTGCTCCTATTGCCGTTTGTACTGCTATAATCTGCGCTTCATGAGGATGAAAACCCATTTGGATTCCGCCTTGAATCATTGCTCTTAAAAATCTTAAAAAGAATGCTATCCCGCTTGCACCAAGAACAGTAGCTGCTTGCATTAACCGTTCTTCAATTATTAAGGTTTCTCCTATGGTGTCAAACATTTTTTCTACAATTGTCAATTCCTCTTTAACATCTTCATTGGCCGCTATACATGTCATAGACAACTTTTTAGCTGCCCCGGTATTTGGCATTACTCGCACTACTTTATTGTTGGCAACTACTTCATTGATTTCAGCAATTGATGTACCAGTTACTGTTGAAATTAAAATTTGATCATCGGTAACGATATCTTTAATTTCTTGTAATACAGCATCCAACTGTCTAGGTTGCACACAAAGAATTATCCATTTTACACTCTTTATCGATGTTATTATATCTTGCGATGTAGCTACTCCTAATTTTTCTTTAACCTCTTTTAGATTATATTTGGATTTATCTACAACTGTAATATTTTCTGCTTCAAACAAGTCACTACTAGCTAGTCCCGAAATAATGGATTTACCTAAGTTCCCTCCTCCTATGATTGTTATTTTTTTCATATCTAAAATGCACTTGCTTTTAATTCTAATCCTGTTTTTTCTTCTAATCCAAACATCAAATTCATATTATGAATTGCTTGTCCTGATGCTCCTTTGATTAAATTATCAATCACCGAAGTGATTAATAACATTCCGTTCTTTTTCGTGATATGAAGAATACACTTATTTGTATTTACTACTTGTTTTAGGTGAATCTCATCGTCAGAAATTACAGTGAATTCTGAATCCGAATAGAATGAAGTATATAATTCTTTAGCTTCAAGCTCGCTACCCTCATATTGAGTATACATTGTGGCATAAATCCCTTTGCTAAAATTTCCTCTATTAGGAATAAAGAAAACCGGAACCTCAAAATCAGTTTGCAACTGTTGAAGGCTTTGCTTTATTTCTCCTAAATGTTGATGCGTAAATACCTTATAGCTAGAGAAATTATTATCTCTCCAACTAAAATGAGTAGTTCCGCCTGGTATTACTCCTGCTCCTGTACTTCCCGTTGTTGCATTTATATGAACCGTATCTCTTAGTTTTCCAGCTGAAGCTAATGGCAACAACCCCAATTGAATAGCGGTTGCAAAACATCCTGGATTAGCTATGTTTTTCGCCGTTTTTATACTTTCCTTTTGTAATTCTGGTAAACCATATATAAAGTCTCTATCCAAGAATTTTTGATCCTCATTCAACCTGAAATCGTTACCTAAATCAATCACTTTCGTATTTTTTGAGAATGTATTAGTCCCCAGAAATGATTTTGATCTTCCATGACCTAAACACAGGAACAGCACATCCACATTTGGATTTACGGCATCAGCAAACTCTAGGTTTATCTCCCCTATCAAATCCGGATGTTGTTTATGAATTGAAACACCTGCATTTGTAGTGCTATAGACAAAATCCAACTCCACTTTTGGGTGATGTACTAACAATCTGAGCAATTCACCTGCGGTATATCCTGATCCTCCTATGATTCCTACTTTTATCATGACTCACTTGGGTTTACGTTATGATAAATTTTGTTGGCATTACCATAGATTTTAATGAAGCCTTTAGCATCCTCGGACGTCCAGGAATTATTCATCTCACCATATTGACCAAAATCAGATTTCATCATATCAAAATCAGATTCGATTCCTTCTAACGAAAAGTGGTATGGTTTCAGTTTAACTTTTACGTCGCCGGTAACTGATTTCTGTGAATCCTGCATAAACACCTCGATATTTCTCATTACGGGATCCAGATAATTTCCTTCATGCAACAACATCCCATACCAATTGGCCAATTGTTCTTTCCAATATTGTTGCCATTTGGTTAATACATGTTTCTCTAATAAATGATGTGCTTTAATAATAACCATTGGCGCAGCAGCTTCAAACCCTACTCTACCTTTGATCCCAATAATAGTATCTCCTACATGAATATCCCGCCCAATGGCAAAATCACTTGCCAATTCCTCAAGTTTTTGAATATTTTTAACCGGCGAGTCTTTAACTCCGTCCAGACCAACTAATTCTCCTTTTACAAAATTGAGAATAACGATTTCCTCATTTTCTTTTTGTAGTTGGCTTGGATATGAAGTATCGGGTAAAGCACTATGTGAGGTTAAGGTCTCTTTTCCTCCAACGCTAGTTCCCCATATTCCTTTATTGATAGAATATTGCGCTTTTTCCCAACTGTAGTGAACTCCATGTTTTTCGAGATATTCCACCTCAGCTTGTCTAGAAAGTTTGAGATCTCTTATTGGTGTAATAATTTCTATTTCTGGAGCAAGCGTCTGAAAAATCATATCAAACCTGATCTGATCATTTCCTGCACCTGTACTGCCGTGTGCAATGTACTTCGCTCCTATTCTTTTTGCATAATTTATAACTTCGATAGCCTGAAAAATTCTTTCAGCGCTTACAGAAAGTGGATACGTATTGTTTTTTAAAACATTACCAAAAATTAAGTACTTAATCGCTTTATAATAAAATTCTTCTAATATGGTTTTATTTATATGAGAAGTACTACCTAATTCATAAGCTCTTGTTTCTGTTTCTTCTAATTCTTTTTCCGAAAACCCTCCTGTGTTTACCAAAATAGTATGCACCTCTAGGTTTTGTTCGTGAATAAGGTATTTTACGCAATATGAGGTATCTAGACCTCCGCTATATGCCAATACTACTTTTTCCATAATAACAATTGTTTATTACTTGCAAGCATTGTTTGCTTGATGCTTTTTAATCTTTTTAATACTCTTTTATTGAACCATTTTCTCTTTTTCTGAACCTTCTTTGTTGGGTCATATAACATCCCGGTGCAAAGACACATTTTATGTTCTTTGGATGTCAGAATATCGAAATTCGTACAGGTTCTGCAACCCGCCCAAAACTTTGGATCATTTGTGAGCTCAGAAAAAGTAACCGGTTTATACCCCAATTCTGAATTGATTTTCATTACAGCCAATCCTGTTGTAATACCAAATACTTTTGAAGTAGGGTATTTGTTTAAAGAATGGTTAAACGTAAATTCTTTGATTTTTTTTGCCAAACCTTTATTCCTGAAATCAGGATGTACAATTAATCCAGAATGTGCAACGTATTTTTCATGCCCCCAAACTTCTATATAACAAAAGCCTGCAAACTGATTACCTGATAAGGCTATGATTGCATTCCCGTTTTGAATCTTTGTTCTTATATAATCTGGTGAACGTTTGGCAATACCCGTACCTCTTACCTTTGCAGAATCCGATATTACGTCGCATATTTCATCTGCATAATGATAATGGTCTTGATTGGCTATATGTATTACTATCTGTTCCATAAACGAGCTACGTTTATCAAAAAATCTTGATGTTAAAAATTATAGGAATAGATTCCGGGTAAGGTTCGAGTATGATCAAATGAATATTCAAAGAATACAAAAATTGTATTTGATTAAATATTATTTATCTAAATCGAAAATGGAATATGTCTCTAGGGGAAGTAGGACGCACCTACTTCAAAAAAAAGTTAGACCCCCAAGGGGCGGCGAATACGGCGTACAGGTGTTGTAGTATTACTTAATTTGTTCAAGAATTGAACATTAACTTCCGAATAAATAATTTTTGCCGTTTTCATAATAGTAACTCTAAATCGTCGGCCGTAGCCCCTTTCGTTAACTAGATGGTACAATATTACATAAAAACTAAATACAGTTTATAAGATGAGGCATAAAATTTTGTAAAAATGTGATTTTCATAAAATCAGGTTACATAATTTGCGATATACTCAAGTAAATACTGGTATAAATGCTTCATATTTATCAAAACAGATCATTCATTACGCTTAAAACATTAAGACACATTACCTAATACTAAATCAAATTATAATCGTTATGCTATATATTAAAATATAAAGGTGATCCATAATTTTTAAACCTTGTAGGTGTTTTTCAAATTTTATCTTAAATTGGTCATCCAATTTGAAATTTAGACAAACAATGCGAATCAAACCCAAAATAATTATGAAGGCTATTAAATTATGTAGTATACTTTTAATGATTTTATTCACTTGTTTTTTGAATAGTTGCTCATCAGATTCTGATGAACCAACAATACAAGAACCAAATCCTGATAACAACGGAGGAACAGATGGAAATGATGGTAACAACGGTGGAGACAATGGTGGTGATACTGGTGGCGACACAAGCGGTTCTGATATTCCCTACGAAGTTTTGGCCCTAAAAAACTGGAAAATTACGCTTCCTAGAGATTTTGATAATGATTACTTGGCAGATGAAGTATATCTCGATAAAAGCAAAAATGATTTTAGCGATGATCCCAGTTTTACAGAATACAAAGACGAATTCTTTTTTGTTGAGAATGGGAATGTAAGATTTTCATGTCCAACAGAAAACGGCACCCCAACAACAGGTAATTCGTCTAATACAAGAAGCGAATTAAGGGAAATGCCCTCTAATGGAGACGCCGAAGCCGGCTGGGATGCTACCAACGATATTTTAAAAGTGTTAACTTTTAAAGTAAAAGTAGTACAAACTTCTTCTACTGGAAAATTTGCCTTTGCTCAAATTCATGACTTTAAACAAGATATATGGGATGATCTATTACGAATACAGATACAGAGTGATAACCCAAATGCAAAAGAAGGTGATACTGGTAGGATTTATGTACTTGGGGATGTTACAGAAGGAGAAATGTCTGATGGATTCCCAATTGATTTTAGAAGCTTAAATTATGATGATAGATACATCAAGAATGACTATATTTTGGGAGATTGGTTGGCATTTAAAGTGACAGTACAAAGCAGCGTGATGAAAATTTACCTGGATGATATGAGTACTCCAATACGTACATACGATAATATCACATGTAAAAGTAATTACTACAAAGCCGGAGTATATAATCAATCAACCAAATCAACTAGCACCGGAAACGGTATTGCCGAATTTAGTGAGATACAAGTATCTGAAAACTTTTAGTCTTTAAATTTTCTTCAATTCATTTCATAAATAAGAAAAAAGTTCTTGTTTTAAAGTATAAAAAAAGCAGAAAGTCATGACTTTCTGCTTTTTCACATTCTTTGAGGTAATTTAAATAGACTATTTATTAATGTGTTATACTAAGGTTTTTAACTCTTACTATACCATGAGAACCTGTATAAGAAGCACTTTTTACTGACTGTAAATAATTACCAACTTTAAAATAGTTGCCTTCTGTACTCGTATCCATTTCTTGGTCGAATATTCGATTACCTCCTTCAAAAAGCTCAACTAAACCATCATTATATACCAATTTAAAAGTATAACTGGTATCTAATTTATAAGTACCACTCAAAATCCTACTTCCGCCAAGAACTTCTTCGGTGATATAACCACTAATTTTGATTCTTACGTTCCCAGAAGATTGATCAGGATCCCCAATAAATTGTACTCTAATCACATCATCTACCGTACTAGAAGGTCCATGAATTTGTCCGAAACATAACACACCATCTTTTCCACTCGTACTTTTAGGTAATTGATCAACTCTAACCGTCCAGGTCATTGTATTGTTACCATTTTTAGCATCCCAATTTGCCAGGCCGCCATTTTTCAATTCTCTTAATTCCACTCTTGGGTTTTGAGAATTTGCAGATCCTCCTAGTCCTCTATAGCATTTAAAATATGTCCATTCTCCATCTGTATAGAAATAGTTAGGATCTTCATATGTACTAAATGATTCGCCCGTAGCATCTAATACATCGTCACGATATGTTGCTGATGAACCAGGATTACCCGTAAAACCATTTAGTTTCCAAGTATTAGAAGTAAGTCCTAAGACATCTCCTGGGGAATTCCCACCTGGTGGCGGAGGTGGTGGCGGTGTAGTACCTGATGAGTGTATTTGTGTTTCTGTAATACTATTCCAAGCACTACTAGAGTTACCAAAACAAGATATTCTAACATACCTAGCGCTTACTTCATTAAAAGTATATGTTTCTAAATTTGTAGTATTACCACTACTTCCGGTTCTTTTAGCATCATAAACTGTGCTTAGACTAGAGGTAGAATTACCTACTCTAATTTTAAAATATGCCTTTCTTTGATTTCCTTTATACCATGCAATCTTAAGACTAGATATTGTTTTCACAGAACCTAGATCGTAAGTAATATACTTTCCCGAATATCCTTTTGAAGACCATCTTGTGCTTAAATTACCATCTAAAGTATTAGCCGGTACATTACCATCATCGCCATTTGCCGAAACACTAACTGGTATAATGGCAACTTTGGTTGTAGCATCTTCGTTTATTAGTTGGGAAGTTGCATTATCGAATTCTTCAGTCTCACAAGAAGCAAAAACTAAAAGAGTAGATAATAAAATTGATTTAGTGAACTGGAAGAAAATACCTTTTTTCCAATTCATTGAATAATTTATCATAATATTAATTTTAGAACGTTAGTATAAGTTTGTGTGTTATTTTTTGGTTCACCAATAATTAAATTGGTCAACCAATTTTTGACAATATTAATCATTTTATCACACAACTCAAACGTTTTCGTAAAAAAATTATACAATAACTACTAAATAATCAATTTGTTAACACAAAAAATAAGAAATTCTTATTACCAAATTTCATGTCTAAAAATTTCTTAATTTCCTTCTGAATAACGTCAGAAATAATATTTTTGATTAACTTAGATGGTCAACCAATTAAAATTATTATGAAATTGAATTCAATAGAAGAGATTGAAAATTCAAATACAGATAAAGAAAATACTGAAGAAATCATCATTTCTAAGATTAGACAGTTAATTGTAGCCAAGCATTTGGAGCCAGGAGACAGACTTCCTGCAGAGAGGAACCTTGCTGAGAAGTTTGGTGTTAGCCGAAATCAACTTCGTCAGGCTATTCAAAAATTAGAATTCTACGGTTTAGTAAAAAAATACCCTCAAAGTGGTACTCGTATTGCAAATATTGGAGTTACAGCATTAAACGGGATGATGTCTGATATCCTAGAATTACAAAAACCAGATTTTACGTCATTAGTAGAAACAAGAATAATTATTGAAACTAATGCGGTGCGATTAGCGGCAACAAGAAGAACAGATGATCAAATCGATCAGATACAAAAGGCGCATGATGCTTATAGTGAAAAAGCCGTAAAGGGTCTGGAAGCGGTAGAAGAAGATTTAATGTTTCATCTCAAATTAGCTGAAGCAAGTAATAATAGTGTGATCAATTCATTAATGCTGGTAATCACCCCAGAAATTATTAGTCATTTTGTAAGTAATAAGGTATGTAATAAAGAAGATAACTACCTATTAATAAAAGAGCATCAGGCCATCCTAGATGCGATTATAGAAAAAGACGCAGACAAAGCAGTCGCAAGCTTAGATAACCACTTCAAAGAACTGCACAAATATTGTAATCGTTAGCAAAAGCATATCAGAACATAAAAAAACATGATGAAATTCTATTTTTTTATGAGAAAAATTTAAAAAATCGTAATACTTTCTTTGATTATTGATTTATATCCTTATTTTTGGTTTACCAATTTGGTTAACCAAAAATAATTCATGAAAACAAAAGCACTTTATTACATTCTTATTTGTGTATCTCTATACTCTTGTAATAACACTGTCGAAAAAAAAACCGTAAAGACAATTGACTCAGTCGATGCCTTTAATGAAGCGGTACAAAATTCAAAACCTGGGGATTCTATAATATTAGCAAAGGGTATTTGGAAAGACGCTGAATTATTATTTGAGGCTAAAGGAACCAAAGACCAGCCTATTACCTTAACAGTAGAAAAAAAAGGGAAAACTACCTTGGAGGGGGCTTCTTACTTACGTATAGCAGGTGAACATTTAATAATAAGTGGTTTGGTGTTTAAAAATGGCTTCACCCCTACCTCTGAAGTCATTTCTTTCAAGAAAGACAAAAATAATTTTGCTTCAAATTGTCGCTTGACCGAATGTGTAATTGACAATTATAGTAATCCCGAACGTAGAGAACAAGATTATTGGATAGGCATTTATGGAAGAAACAATCGTATTGATCACAACCATATTGAAGGAAAAAGTAATCTGGGTGTAACTATGGCCGTTCGATTAAATTCTGAGTACTTCATAGAAAATCATCATCAGATCGACCATAACTATTTTGGCCCAAGACATACTTTGGGATCAAACGGAGGAGAAACACTTCGGATAGGAACTAGTCATCATTCTTTAAGCAATTCTAATACAATTGTCGAATATAATTACTTCGACCGTTGTGGTGGTGAACTAGAAATAATCTCAAATAAATCATGCCAAAATACATTTCGGAATAATGTGTTTTATGAGTGCAGGGGGACATTGACCATGCGTCACGGTAATGAAACCAATGTAAACAACAATGTATTTATAGGTAATGGAGTGCCTAGTACAGGTGGTATTCGAGTGATCAATGGAAAACAGACTGTAGAAAACAACTACGCTATTGGGTTAACTGGATATCGTTTTGGCGGGGCATTAGTAGTAATGAACGGGGTCCCTAATTCACCTCTTAATCGCTATTTTCAAGTATCTGATGCAAAAATTAAGAATAATACATTTATCGATTGTGATTATATCCAGTTATGTGCCGGGAGCGATGCTGAAAGAAGTGCAACACCAGTGAATTCTGTAATGCAAAACAATATCTTTTATAATGAAAATAAGGATAATTCTTTTACCGTTTATGATGATATTAGTGGAATAAATTTTAGTGACAACATTATAAGTCCGAATACAACTCCTATAACCAATATTGGGTTTTCAGCCAAGAAACTGAACTTCAAAAAAGGTGCTAATGGGTTACTGGTTCCAAATGAAGTTACTGAAAATATTGGCGCTTTAATTAAAGAGGATATTCCTACAAAAGAATCTACGGGAGCTTCGTGGTACACTAAAAAAGATAAAACCGTCAATTTCAACTCTGGAAGAACAATACAAATAGGACCTGGAATTAATACTTTGTTCAATGCCATTACAAATTCGGCCCCAGGGGACATTATTGAATTAACTTCTTCTTATGGATATTTAGTGACTAAAACCATAAATATAAACCATCCCATTACGATTAAATCATTTGCAGAAAAATCAACAATTACTTTCGAAAAGAAATCCCTTTTTGATATTCAGAACGGAGGAAGCTTACAACTTAAAGGGCTGATTTTTGATGGAAAAGAAGCACCTGATTATTCTGGAAATGCCGTTATCAGAACCAGTAAATATTCAATGAATAAAAACTATAAATTACTTATTGATAATTGTGATTTCAAAAATCTAGACATTAATCATTCATATGATGTAGTGAAAGTATTTAAAAACACTATGGCAGATATGATTCGCATAGAAAATTCAACTTTCAAAAACATATCAGGCAACGTGCTTTCATTAGATAAAGAAATTGGAGAAAATGGAATTTTTAATGCTGAATTCGTAACCTTGAGAAACAACATTTTTTCAGATATCCAAGGAGCATTATTGAACTTAGTTCGAGACGGTCGTGATGAAAGTACATTTGGACCATTCTTAACCTTTGATCACAATGTTGTTGATAATGTAGGCCATGGAAAAAGAAATAAAAATAAAAAAGCTATTTCCCTGATTGGAGTACAAAATGCAGTAATCAAAAATAGCATTTTCTATAATAGTATGGGGATTCAAATGCATCTGGTAGTAGGAGGGCCAATAGCTAAAATACACAACATGAATTTCTTTGGGTCAGAAAAGGCAATTGTAACTGGAGATCAAAAATATGAGATAAAGAATATTTGGTCTCTAGACCCTAAATTTAAAAATAAAAACACATATCAACTTAGATCCGATTCTCCTATGAATGGAAAAGGAGATGATAATCTAAGCTTAGGAGTAATTACTGAATAATTATGCTCAGCCAATTAAAATTTAAGTCAAACAACCTATTGAAACAATTTCTTATTGTTTTGGTTTTTGTTTTCTGTTCAAATATTTTTTCACAAGAACATCCCAATCTAATTTTAACCAAAAAAGGAGTTGAAAATATTCGAAAACAATTAGGAAGCATACCCATTTTTGATAAAACGCTAGCCGAAACAAAAAAAGAAATTGATATCGAAATGACTACGGGGGTTCATGTCCCAATTCCAAAAGATATGGCTGGTGGTTATACACATGACAGACATAAAAAAAATTGGTTAACTCTTCAAAAAGCTGGGGTGCTGTATCAACTCTTGGAAGAAGAAAAATATGCTAGTTATGTACATGATGTCCTGAAAGCCTATGCAGAAATATACCCAAAACTCCCCTTACATCCACAAACAAGATCTTATGCCAGAGGAAAGATATTTTGGCAATGCTTAAACGATTCTAATTGGTTAGTATATGTAAGTCAAGCCTATGATTGTATTTATGAATACCTATCCAAGAAAGAGCGAGACCATCTAGAAAAAAACTTGTTTATTCCCTACGCAAATTTCCTTTCAGAAGAAAGCCCCCAGTTTTTTAATCGAATTCACAATCACAGTACCTGGGGAAATGTAGCCGTAGGTATGATTGGTCTTGTAATGGACAACGAAGAATTAATAAACAGGGCATTATATGGGTTAAAGAGTGACAAGATCGACCCTAATCAAAAAGATAATGATGGAGGTTTTATTAAACCAAAAGGTCAGAAAACAGGATTCTTAGCAAACCTTGATGAACCATTTTCACCAGACGGTTACTATACAGAGGGCCCATATTATCAACGATATGCAATGTATCCTTTTATGATATTTGCAGAAGCATTACAGAACACAAAACCAGAGTTAAAAATCTTTGAATATAAAGACGACGTGCTAATTAAAGCCGTATATGCATTATTAAATTTAACAGATTCAGATGGAGAATTTTTCCCTCTTAATGATGGACAAAAAGGAATGTCATACTATTCACGAGAATTAATTTCAGCAGTAAACATTGCTTACCATTTTGGTGGAAACGACACTTCTCTATTGAGCATAGCCAAGAAACAAAACAAAGTACAATTAGATGATACAGGATTAGCGATTGCTTTAGGGCTTATGCAAAATAAGGCAACTCCATTCAAAAAAAAATCAGTTGAGCTCAAAGATGGGTCTGATGGTTCTGAAGGTGGCGTAGGTATCTTGCACTCAAAAGATTCAGGCTTAAGTTTAGTAATGAAATATACTGCACAAGGGTTAAGTCATGGGCATTATGACAAACTATCTTTTTCTTATTACAATAATGGTGATGAAATTTTACAAGATTATGGATTGGCAAGATTTGTAAATATTGAACAAAAGAATGGAGGCGGTTATCTTAAAGAGAATAAAACATGGGCTAAACAAAGTATTGCGCATAATACCATTATTCAGGATGAAAACTCCCACTTCAAAGGTGATTTTAAAACAGGAAGTAATCATCACTCTGAAAAATATCTTTTTAATATTTCAAATCCTAAATTGCAAATAGTAAGTGCTAAAGAAGATAATGCTTACATCAATACAAAACTTCATAGAACCATGATTATGCTCGAAGATGAGGATTTTGAAAATCCATTATTAATAGATGTAATACAATTTAGTTCAGATACTACACATCAGTTCGACTTACCATTTTATTATCACGGGCAAATAATGGACACCAACTTTGAGTACAGCAGTCCTAATAACCTATCTGTACTAGGAAACAAAAATGGATATCAACATTTATGGCTAGAAGGCAAAGGAGTATCACCAAATGATAAGACGGTGCGAGCAACATGGCTTTCAAACAACACCTTTTACACGTTGTCTTCCCTATTAGATACTAATGATGAATTTCTATTTGCTCGTATTGGTGCAAATGATCCAAAGTTTAATTTGCGAAGAGACCCTTCCATTATTTTAAGAAAGCTCAACGCTAAAAACGGCGCATACATAAATGTAATCGAAACACATGGATCTTATAATAGGGTAACAGAAATTGCCCATAATGCTCATAGTAACATAAAAGAAATCCAGAGATTACCTACAATAGACAATAATTATATTGCCTGGCTAATCAGAACAAAAAAAGATAAAGTACATACATTTATTTTATGTACATCAAATGCAGATAGCAAAATCAAACACAAAATCAATTTAAATAAAAAGGCATATCAGTGGTCTGGCCCCTACTCTTATGTCAAAGAAAATTAATTTTTATTTTAAATATTTATCACATGAAAAGTTTTGGATCAAGTAAAGAGTTTATAATCGGGGAAGAAATCAAATGGGAAAAAGTTGGTGATGGTGTAGAGCGCCAAATTATGGGGTATGATGACAAAATTATGTTAGTAAACGTGAAATTTGACAAAGGCGGTATAGGAGTTATGCACAAACACTATCATTCCCAGGTAACATATGTTGTTAGCGGGGAGTTTGAAGTTACTATTGCAGGAGAAACAAAAACCTTAAAAGGAGGAGATTCTTTTTATATCCCCCCAAATGTAATGCATGGTGCTATTTGCACAAAATCTGGTTTTTTGATAGACACTTTTAGTCCCATTAGAGAGGATTTCATGTAATCCTAACAAATTAACACCTCCATATTCATACTAATCAGCAAAAGATTCCCCTAATTTCCTCATACAGAATAAGGAGTAATTAAATTTTAACATTAAAAACTACAATATTTTTTTATTTAATGTTAAAATAATATATATTTGGTAAACCAAATTGGTTACCCAGTTTGGTTTACCAAAAAAACAAACATCTTTTATTCACACAAGTCAAATTATATCAAACATGAAACAAATAAATTACTAGGAAACAAAAAAGGACAGGTGCACGCCTATCCTTTTTAAAAAATTACTTCTTTCAGAGGGAAGTAATACTTAAACACGCATGCACTTTACAAATCACATGCTATGCAAAAATACGAAATTTTGTTAATAATATAGTTATGTGATTCATTAAAGAAGGGAGAATAAGAAAAAAACATTCTTCATTGAGGCACCTACCAAAGTGTCAAACAAAATTGTAGGAACATAACACAATCAAAATGAATTTTAAAGTTAAATTAATTTTTATAGTCCTGATTTTATCTCAAATTCCTTTGTTAGCTCAGGACAGTTATTTGCTATCTGGTAAGGTATCAGATGCAAGAAACGTTCCCATTCCGGGAGTAAATGTAATTATCACTAACACTTCGACAGGTACATCTACCGATTTTGATGGAAATTTTCAAATTCAGGTAAAACCAGATGATATACTTCAAGTTTCTTATTTGGGGTATATCACACAAACTGTAATTATTACAAATCAGAAAACCCTTGATATTCTATTTCAAGAAGATTCTACTGAACTTGATGAAATCGTAGTAGTTGGTTACGGAACGCAAAGGAAATCTTTGCTAACCGGAGCTATTTCAAAAGTTGTTAATGAAGATTTGGATCAAATTGCGGTATCTAGGGTAGATGAAGCCTTGATTGGTCAAGTTTCTGGGGTGAATATCAGAACCTCTGAAGGTGAAGCTGGTTCTGCACCTACGATTCGTATACGAGGTGTTGGATCAATATCTTCAAATAACGGGCCTTTAGTAGTAATCGATGGTGCTGTTGTTGATTCTGACTTTTTAACCAATATTGATATGAACAATGTAGAGTCTTTTGAAGTATTGAAAGATGCTGCTTCTGCTGCTATTTTTGGTTCAAGAGGTTCAAATGGTGTAATCCAAATTACTACTAAGCAAGGTAAAGAGGGTAAAGCTAAATTTACATATAATACCTTTACAGGATTAAAGGAAGGAAGGCGAAGTGATGCTTATGATATTGATTTTCAAGGTGAGTTGGAACGAGAGAGACAATTAACAGGTGGTCTTTCTTTGGGAAGTCAATTTAGACAATTGATAAATGCTGAAAACGACTGGCAAGACATCGTTTTAGATGGAGGTGTAATCCGAAGCCATAGTTTTAGCGTAAGAGGAGGTACTAAAAAAACTAAATACAATGTTAACTTAAGTTATGTTTCTGATGATGGCGTATTGTTAACAGATAGTTTTGAAAGATATCAAGCACAGCTCAAACTTAGTACAGACGTTACAGATAAGTTAAAGATAGGGGCGAGTTTCTCTCCTTCTTTCTCAAAGCGAAGACGATTTAGTGCAACTGGTCTTTATGATGTTATACGACAACCGTCTTGGGTGCCTGCTCGTTTAGATGAGTTTAATATCAATTTTGTCAACCGTGTTCGTGACGGGGGTAGATATGCTGATGCACAGGTTGGAGACTATGTATTACAAAGAATGTTTGATGATTTCGAATACCCTGCCGGGGCAACAAGTATTTTTGATGCTGCTGGTAATTTCCAGGGAATTCCTGTAAGTAGTGGAGTTGATATTAGTAACACAAGTAATATTAATCCACTGGCAAAATTGCTTGAACGTCAACGTTTTGAAGAGAGGTATAATTTTTATGGAAACTTATACGCAGATTATAAGTTTACAGATGACTTAAGTTTTAGGTCAACATTCACTACCACTTATGAGAATAGAATAAACAGTGATTATCAAGGTATTAACAGATCTAGAAATGGCGCTGCTAGTGCAAATGCCTCATATGATACGCGTAGCAGATATGCTTTAATTTCAGATAATATTTTAAGTTTTAACAAAACAATAGGAAAGCATGAGATTAGTGCTATTGCTGGTATTTCTCTAGAAAATAGATTTTTTGAAGAATCTCAAATAGAGACTAGTGGATTTACTTCGGATTTGATTCCCAACGTTGGTGGAGGCTCCATTATTAACGATGCAACTGCTTTTGAGTATGAAAACTTTCTAAATGCTTTTTTGGGTAGGATTATTTATTCTTATGACGATAAATATTTGTTTAGTGCTAGTATAAGACGAGATGGTAGTTCCGTTTTTGGACGAGACGTACAATATGGTAACTTCCCTGCGGTATCAGCCGGTTGGATTGTTTCAAATGAAAAATTTATGGAAAATGCAGATTGGATCAACCAACTTAAGTTTCGAGTTAGTTATGGTATTACAGGTACTAATGCCCTTGATACTGGTTCTTTCTTAACTGATAACTACCCTTCTCTTGCTCTATTAGAAGGTTCTAGCGCCGTTGTAGATGGCTCTATAACTAATGGTTTCAATCCAGCTAACATTCCTAATGCGCTGTTACAATGGGAACAATCAGAAGAAATTAACCCAGGAGTTGATTTCGGCTTCTTTAATAATGCAATTTCTGGCTCTTTAGATTATTACAAAAGAACCAGCGATGAATTACTGATTGATAATCCTGTAGCAGGAACCACAGGATTTACTTCTGCACTTGTAAATATTGGTACGGTTGAAAACGAAGGATTTGAAATGGAATTACGTACGAGGTTGATCAGTACAGAAAAATTTAGATGGGAAGCTACCTTAATTGGCTCTTTTAATAAAAATACTTTGGTCGATTTTGGTGATTCAAATGGTCAAGTGGTTAACACCAATGATGGTAGTAGGTTGGTTGAATGGATCAACTTAGTGGGGCAGCCTATTTCTTCTTTCTATGGTTATGTATATGATAGTGATATTCCTTTTGAATTTTTAAACGATCCTTTTAGGCAAGTAGGTAATAGAACTCAATTCGCTTATGCAAAAGATTTAAATGGTGATGGTTTAATAGACGAAGATGATAAAACTATTTTGGGTGATCCTTATCCAGACCTAGTTTGGAGTTTTGGTAACAATTTTAGATTTGGTAATATGGATTTTAGCTTCTTATTTCAAGGTAGCCATGGAGCCAAGACCTATAACTTAGGAGATCAATATGTTTTTGACTTTTTTAATAGTAATACTGTAGATTTCGATAGAGCTAGTACGCCAAATCAAGAGTTTTTGGTACAGCGTATATTTACAGACCAATTAGTACAGAATGCGGGTTATCTAGCCTTGCGTACAGTAAGTTTGGGATATGATTTTCCTAAAGAGGTCACTTCTAATTTAAATTTGTCTAAGCTTAGGTTGTATGCTACCGGTCAAAACCTATTATTTATCACAGCAGATGATTATACAGGTTGGAATCCGGAACATGTTCGTGAATTAACACCTTTAACCTTTGGTTATCAAAGAGGTGGTACGCCAATACAGCAAACAATAACCCTAGGAGTAAATGTTGAATTTTAACATCCGAAAAACAAAATTTATGAAACTAATAAAAATATATTCATTGCTTTGCTTGGCCGTTTTCTTATGGTCATGCGATTTAGATACGGTGCCAGTTTCTGCTACAACTGTTGATAATTTTTTCAACAATGATGATGAAATAACAGCTGGGATAATAAATATTTATGATGGCTTACAAGGTAGCAACCCTTTAGAAGGAGATGGTGGTTTCAATAATCCTCATTTAGCTATTCAAATAGAATATCAAATGGCTGAGACTTTAAGCGACAATTCAAGAACAAAAAGTGGATCCCCCCAAGGTTTTGATTTTGAAACCTTTAATGTTACACCAGAAACAGCGGCGGTACTTACCTATTATAGAAGTATGTACAACATTATTTTTAGAGCTAATTTAGTGCTAGAAAACTTGCAAAACGCCTCTAGTGAGAATGCAAATAAGTTTGAAGCTGAAGCACGTTTTTTAAGAGCATATGCCTATTTTAATTTGGTTCGTTTTTACGGCCCAGTCCCATTAGTAGATAGGGTTATTGGTCCTGAGGAAACCGAAATTGCTTTCACAAGAGTTGAAGAAAGTGAAGTTTATGATTTAATTGTGGGTGATCTTCAGTTTGCTGTAAATAGTGATTTAGACAACAGCTTTAGAACAAGAGCATCGAAGGCCGCTGCTCAAACCTTTCTTGCCAAAGTATATCTTACTCTAGGAACTAATTATTTGGACGCTCAACGTCTGCTGGAAGCTGTAATTGCTAGTGGTGATTATAGCCTTGAATCCAATTTCTCAGATATTTTTTATAATGAGGCCAATAATGAGACCATATTTGCTATTGGTTTTCAAAATGATATCGTAAATGATAGTCAAGGTTTTTCTGCAGAATTTTTAGATGCAGTAGGGCGTGGTACGGGTTCAAATTATGCCACAGACGAACTTGTTGCTGCTCTCAATACTTTTGGTGGTAATAGAGGACAATTTACTTTTAGAGAAGATCCGGGAAATCCGGGAAAATTCCAAACTGTAAAGTTTTTACCACTAGTGGATGAAAACATAGGGTTACCAACAAATCCACCTGCTAACCCAAGGATTGCTGGTAATGATTGGATTGTAACACGCTATGCAGATGTATTGTTACTGCACGTTGAGGCAATTCTTGCTGGTGGACAAGATACTAGTGCTCCTGCAGCGATTGCATCTTTTAGAGCCGTTAGAGAAAGAGCAGACATAACCGATCCTATCACCAGTGTAACCAAGCAGGCATTAATAGACGAAAGACGTGTAGAATTGGCCTTTGAAAATCATCGTTTTCTAGACCTGAAACGTTTTGGCGTGGCGCAAGAAGTCTTATCTGCTTTTTCAGCATCAAACAGTTTTGACTTCCAAGCTACAGATTTATTGTTGCCTATTCCTGGTGCAGAAATTGCTATTAGCCAAGGAATCTTAATGCAAAATCGAGGATATTAAAATAAAACATAACGTTATGAGAAAAATATTTTTAAACAACAGATTGATATCAAAAACTAGTATCGCTATGCTTTTAGCTTCTACGATGGTATTTTTCTCTTGTGATTTTATAGACGAATTGCCTGAGGCAAATTCTATCGCAGATGAGACACCACCAACTGCATTCTTTACCTTTACAAGCGGTGTAGAAATTGAAACTTTTACAAATGTCGCTTTTGCAAATCAATCGGATAATGCAACCAGTTATAGCTGGGATTTGGGTGACGGAAATACTTCAACAGAAATAGATCCCGTAAATATTTATCCAGGAGAAGGTTCTTATATGGTTACATTGACTGTTACAGATGCACTAAATCAAACTTCTACCTATTCAGAAACAATAGAATTAATTGAACCAGATGTACCTGCTGTTCCCGATCCTGTATTATTGAATGCTGATTTTGACAGGCTTCCTAAATCTTCAGGTTCTGATTGTACTTGTTCTGGTTGGATTAACAAAAGTGTTGGAGATCAAGGTGAATCTAGTAGCGGTAATGGTTCTGATGTTGTCAAATTTGATAATAATGAACCAGATCACGTGTATCAGGAATTTGCAGTTACTCCAAATGCAGATTACAGAATTGAAATCCCAGTACTTTTCCAATCAGACCAGACAGGAGATTTAGCCAGTCAATTAGAAGTAAGAGTTTTGGCAGGAGAGGGTTATGTAGACGGTTATACACCAGTATATTATACAGATACCGCTGTAATTCCGCAAGATGATTTTGGTTACACTTCTGTAGCGCAAATTGAAGAAGCAGCTAATAATTTACATATTACGGTTGTAGATAACCCTAATGATTCTGAGTACCGCACTTTTACTTTCTTATTTAATTCGGGAGCTAATGATAGTGTTGCGCTCTTCATAAGAGGTATTGGAGGACCAACTACTGGTGGCGGTGGTGGTGACTTCGGATATAACAGTGGAGATGAAGAAATACGAGCTGATTCTGTTACTATTACAGCTGTTAATTAATTTGTAAAATGAAAAACATTCAAAAAAATCTATTACCATTTTTAATAATAGTATTTCTATCTGTTAACGCTACTTGTCAATCCCAGGAAAGTAGCGTTACGGATACGAATGTTAAAAAAGAAAAAAGAAAAAAGAAAAAGAAGTATCAGTTACCTAAAATTGATTTAAGTCATTGGAAAGTAACCCTGCCAGTAGGTAAGCCTGATGAAGTAGCTCCTCCAGAAATTTTGAATTATGCAACCAATGAAAAGCTCAAGAAATACATGTACAATGACTCAATAGATGGATCGCTTGTATTTTATGCTTTTCCTGGCTCCAGAACCTCAAATACCAAATATTCGCGATCAGAATTACGAGAGCAAATGGTACCGGGTGACAATAACACAAATTGGACTTTTGCGCAAGGTGGTATAATGAGAGGGAAACTGAAAGTTGAGGATATTTCTAAAAACAAAGAAGATAAATATCACAAAACCATCATTATGCAAATTCATGGTCGGTTAACAAATGAGCAGCGGGATTTGATAGGACAAAAAGATAATAATGCTCCTCCTATCCTGAAAATCTATTGGAAAGATGGTAAAGTAAGAGTGAAGACGAAAGTTTTGAAAAATCCGAATGCATCAAAAACTGAAATTTTGAAAACAGATGCTTGGATCGATGATAAAGGATACACTTTTAAGGAAGAAGTGGGGTTCAAAAAATTCACTCTAGAAGTAAAAGTCACGAACGGGAAAATGGTGATCTCACTAAATAATAATGAGTTTGCTGTTTACAAGGACTTAAATATTAAACGATGGGGAGTATTCGATAATTATTTCAAGGCAGGCAACTACTTAACAACTAATGATAAAGGAGCATACGCAAAGGTTAAATATTATCGACTAGAAGTATCTCATTAATTTGGAGCATTTCGAATCGCCAAATTGAAATAATTAAAGGAAAGAAATTAAATTTGAGTTAGTCTTTGATTGGATCTGCTAACCCTATTGGCGTAGGGTTAGCATAATCCACAAACAGCTTAAACAAAGCAATTAAATAATTTTTTTTTGACCATTTATATATTTTTATTATAACGAATAATTTTATAAATTTGGCAAACCAATCTGGTTAACCAATTTATTTAATACCTACTGAAGACTATGAAATTAGAAATACTAACAAAGAATGAGAATCAGGAAATTCAGAAGAAAATTATTTCCCAAATAAGGGATTTGATTAACTATAAAAATTTGGAGCCTGGTGATAAATTGCCTTCAGAAAGAAGTTTATCAGAAAAATTCGAAGTTAGCAGGGGGAACATCAGAGAAGCTATTCAGAAATTAGAATTTTATGGCCTTTTGAACTCTATCCCACAAAGTGGAACTTTCGTAGCCAATATTGGAGTAATTGCCATGAACGGTATGATAGAAGATATTTTAAGGCTAGAGGACCCTGAATTTAAATCTTTAGTGGAAACGCGTATTTTATTAGAACTAAAAACTGCCAGATTAGCGGCTCTAAGAAGAACTGATGATGATCTAAAACTTATTAAAGAAGCGCTTGATGCCTACGCTGATAAAGTTATAAAAGGTGAAGATGCCGTACAGGAGGATTTATTGTTTCATTTAGCTATTGCCAAAGCAAGTGGTAATAGCACCATGAATACGTTTATGCTCATTATTACTCCCGGAATTATTACCAATTTTGAAAAGTACCATGTATGCGATTCTAATCAAGCTTTTTTAGGTATCCAAGAACATACAGACATCTATGAAGCTATTAAAACACAAAACCCGAAGTTAGCTAAGGCAAAAATGAAAGCTCACTTCAAAATGTTATATCAATACTGCTATAACCAAAAGGATTAAAAATAAGTATTGAAGATAAAATTGCACGAATTTATCTTCTTTAAAAAAATATAGAGGGATTTATACTTAAACCATTTTACTATTACTTAGGTATTTAAAATTTATTTGAATCTACCTAAGGGCATTAATGGCCAGTATACTGAAATAACACTTAGTTCGCTTAAACATCTATATAGATGATTAGCATCTTAGCATTTTTTTTCAGAGAAATCTCTTTAACTAAACATAAAATATGAAAGTTAAAGGATTAAGATGGTGGATTATAGGACTTGTATGTCTGGCGACAATCATCAATTATATTGATAGGTCGGCTCTGGGAATCATGTGGCCTGAAATGCAAAAGGATTTGGGGTTAACAGAAGAAGATTATGCCTGGATTATAAACATATTCACTATTACCTATGCAGCAGGTAAATTCATCTCGGGATGGGTATATGACAAGGTAGGTACCAAAATAGGATTTGTACTTTCTATCTTTTTCTGGTCTCTTGCCTCTTTGTTACACTTTTTCGCCAAAGGATTAGCTTCTCTAGGCCTGTATAGGGGTATACTTGGTGTTTCTGAGGCAGGAAACTGGCCGGGAGCCGTAAAAAACAATGCCGAATGGTTCCCAATAAAAGAACGTGCCGTAGCACAAGGTATTTTTAATGCCGGTGCCGCTATCGGCTCTATAGTTGCCGCACCAACAATTGCAGAATTATTTGAAGGATATGGGTGGAGATGGACTTTCATTATAATTGGTACAATTGGATTTTTATGGATCATTCCATGGTTAATTTTTAATAAGAAACAACCAAAAGAACACCCATGGATAACAGATAAGGAAAAAGATCTTATTCTATCGGGACGACCAGAAACTTCCCAAAATGATAATGAAAAAGGACTCCCCCTATTAGAAATACTTAAGTTCAAAGAAGCCTGGGGAATCCTCGTATCTCGGTTCTTTATTGAACCTATCTGGTGGTTATTTGTATTCTGGATGCCTATTTACCTCAATAAACAATATGGCTTTAATGTAAAAGAGATTGGTCTTTATGCCTGGTTTCCATATGTAGGTGCGGCTATAGGAAGTATTGCTGGTGGATGGTATGTTCAAAAACTAATGAAAACTCTCAGTCTTGATAAAGCCAGAAAAAGAGTTATAGCCATTGGTGGAGCGATTATTTTTGTAGCGATTATAGCAGCGATTTTATTTGCAGACACCCCAGAAAAGTTTGTTTCTTTTGTATTCATAGTACTATTTGGATTCCAATTTTCTATCAGTAACATCCAAACATTATCCAGTGACCTTTTAAAGAGTAAATCAGTTGGAAAATTAGCTGGACTAGCAGGAACCATTGGGGCTATTTCTGTAGCCATTATGAACTTCATTATACCCAAGATAACAACTGTGTCTTATACTCCAGCATTTATTATCCTGGCTGTATTAGCACCTTTATCAGTACTCTCAATCTTTGTACTGATCAAAGAAATAAAACCCTTACAAGAAAAAATTAGAACAACTAAATTAAAAAAATTATAAAAGAAATGAATTTAAAAAGAAAAATAGCTATAATAACTGGAGCTACCGGTGGTATTGGTTTCGAAGTTGCAAAAAGATTAGGTAATGATGGATATACTGTAATTTTAAATGGTATAGAAGATGATAAAGGAGCTCAAAGAGTAGAAGAACTTACTGCGCAAGGAATAACCGCTGAGTACTATGGATTTGATGTTACAGATGAAGATGCTGTAACTTCAAACATAAATGCAATTGGAGAAAAATATGGTAAAATTGATGTACTAGTAAATAATGCTGGTGGATTAGGTGGAAGATCAAGATTTGAAGAAATGACAACAGAATTTTATAGATCTGTAATGGCGTTAAACCTTGACTCAACATTTTTTGCTTCTAGAGCCGCTATTCCATTCCTTAAAAAGGGAGAAAACGCTTCTATCATTAACTACACATCAAATGCAGGATGGACAGCCGGAGGACCCGGAGCAGGGATTTACGGAACATCTAAAGCAGCAGTTAATGCAATTACCAGAGCATTAGCAAAAGACCTGGCTGAGTATGGTATTAGAGTAAATGCAGTATCTCCTGGTACTATTGATACTCCATTCCATGCACAAATTAAATCAACAAAGCCCGAAGTTTTTGCATCATGGAAAAATAATATTTTATTAGGAAGGTTAGGTCAACCAGAAGATGTAGCTTCTGTTGTTTCTTTCTTGGCAAGTGATGACGCCGCTTTTATAACAGCCGAAACTATTCAAATTGGTGGAGGTCAAGCTTTGGGAATTTAAAAATAAAGAATTACTAAACCAAACAACGAGATGGGTAAAGTAGTAACCTTTGGAGAAGTTTTAATGCGTATAGCTCCTCTGGGAAATAAAAAATTAAAACAATCTAATCAACTAGAGTATTACTTTGGTGGAACAGAAGCCAATGTAGCTATTTCATTGTCTCAATTTGGTAATAAAACCCAGCATATAAGTGCAGTTTCAAATGATTTTATTGGTGATGCTGCCAAAAGCTATCTTAGCAAATTTGGTGTTAACACGAATGCTATCATAGATACAGATCACCCACTAGGAATGTATTTCTTAGAGGTTGGTGCCGTCATGAGATCAAGTACAATATCATACAATAGGTCAAATTCTTCTTTTTGTAATATTGATCCAAAAAAAATAGACTGGGAAAAGATTTTAGAAAACTGCCAGTGGTTTCATTGGACAGGCATTACTCCTGCCCTTTCTAATAATGCCTATCAAGCACTTAAAGAAGGATTAAAACTTGCCCATAAAAAAGGGATTACAATATCTGCCGATCCTGCCTATAGAAGCAATTTATGGAATTATGGAAAAGATGCAGTAAAGATACTCAATGAACTAGTTGGTCTCTCAACCATTTTTATAGGAGGGCCAAATGAAATTAATGAGCTTCTGGACACAACTTTTCTAAATAGTAAAGAAGGTTTTATTCCTGCCAGTAAGCTGTTAATCGATGAACATCCAAATATTAAAAAAGTATATGATAAAACCAGAGTATCACTAAATGCAAACTGGCATAAAATTACTGCCAGAATGTGGAACGGAAATGAATACGCTCAAACCAATGAAATAGAGATTACGCATGTTGTTGATAGAATTGGAACAGGAGATGCTTACGCAGCAGGGTTAATTCATGGATTATTGCACTATGATGATATTATGGCACTAGAATTTGCTAATGCAGCTTGTGGATTAAAACACACTATAGAAGGAGATGCTAACTTAGTTACTGAAGAAGAAGTACTACGTATAATTAGAGGTAATTTAACAGGAAGAATAATCAGATAAATGGCACAGTATACAAGAATAGAAGTCGCACAGATAATGAAAGATACGGGAATCGTACCTCTCTTCTATCATGAGGATATCGAAACCGTAAAAAAAGTAGTCACTGCCTGTTATGATGGTGGAGCAAGGGTGTTTGAGTTCACTAACAGAGGAGATCATGCCCAGGATATCTTTTCAGAGCTATCCAAGTGGATTGCAAATACGCTCCCGGGAATGATTTTAGGTATTGGATCTATTGTAGATTCAGGCACCGCATCATTGTTCATTCAAAAGGGAGCAAACTTTATTGTTTCCCCTATCCTAAACGCAGAGATAGGAAAAGTGTGTAATAGACGAAAAATAGCATGGTTACCTGGTTGCGCCACACTAAGTGAAATCAATTATGCCGAAGAATTAGGTGCTGAGATTGTAAAAATATTTCCTGCAGCCGAAGTAGGTGGTCCAAATTTTGTTAAAAGTATCTTGGCTCCTTGCCCTTGGTCTAGCATAATGCCAAGTGGTGGAGTTTCTCCTGAAAAAGAGAATCTTACTAATTGGTTTAGAGCCGGAGCTCATTGTGTAGGTATGGGATCCAAACTAATAGTCAAGAATAAAAATAATGATTTTGATTATCAGACAATTACTAATCTCACTAAAAGCTCAATTGAAATAGTGAACCAACTAAAAAAAGAAAACTAATCTTATGTATTGTGTTGTTATGTAATAGACCCAAAACTGAAATTAGATTACTCTTGACAATCAAATAATGTGCAATTGTCAAAAAAGCCCTTGTATAATTTATGTACAAGGGTTTTCTTTTATTAATAATAACTGTGAAACGAGTTTCTTATACCAAAAACTGAAACAGATCTGGTTTATCATTAAGATAGTCTCCAAAAAAATTAAGATCCTTCATTCTGGTTATAAGCGGTTCAAGATCATTTTTGTTTTTCAATTCAATACCAACTACTGCCGGCCCATTTTCTCTACTGGATTTTTTAGAATATTCAAAATGAGTGATATCATCATTAGGCCCCAAAACTTCTCCCACAAACTGTTTTAAAGCACCGGCTCTTTGCGGAAAACGAACAATAAAATAATGCTTTAAATCTGCATATAATAGAGCTCTCTCCTTAATTTCAGCAGTACGTGTGATATCATTATTGCTTCCACTAACAATGCAAACAACATTTTTACCTTTAATTTTATCTTTATAGAATTCTAATGCCGCTAGTGTGAGTGCACCTGCAGGTTCAACAACAATAGCATCTCTATTATACAAATCCAAAATGGTTTGACATACCATTCCTTCGGGGACCGTAAACATATCCGATAAATATTCTTTACAAATATCAAAATTGAGATCTCCAACTTTTTGTACCGCTGCTCCGTCTATAAACTTATCAATATCAAAAATCTCGGTATTCTTATTATTTTTTATCGAAGTTAACATTGAAGGTGCTCCTTCTGGCTCCACTCCTATAATTTTTGTTTTAGGAGATAGTGCTTTGACCGCCCCGCATAATCCCGAGGCCAATCCTCCTCCTCCAATTGCCACAAAAACATAGTCGATTGGTACATCAGATTGCTTGAATATTTCTAATCCGATTGTTCCTTGTCCTTCTATAGTCTTAGGGTCTTCAAAAGGATGTACAAAAGTCCTACCTTCTAATTCACAAGCTTTCATTGCTGCTTTTGAAGAGTCATCAAAAGTATCGCCTTCTAAAACTATCCTAACATGATCCCCACCAAACATTTGTGTTTGTGCGACTTTTTGTTTAGGAGTAACAGAAGGCATATATATTGTTCCATTGATTTTTAAGTGGTGACATGCAAAAGCTACACCTTGTGCATGATTGCCCGCACTTGCACAAACCACCCCTTTATCTAGTTGTTCTTTGGAAAGTGAACTAATCTTATTAAAAGCTCCTCTGATTTTATATGAACGAACCCGTTGAAGATCTTCTCGTTTAAGCAAAACATTTGCATCATAGCGTCTAGAGTAACGAATGCTGTTCATCAAAGGTGTAACCATAGCAACTTCTTTGATCGCAGAAGCAGCTTTCTGGATATCTTCTAATTCTGGAAAATATGTAGTGGTTATAGTGCTCATAATCTAAGTTTAATACTTTTTTACTGCTATTATTATTCCAGTAGACCAGTTCATTTTGGTTAAATTAAAGTCTTCCCTTTCTTCCAAATATTCAATAAGCTTTTCAACATTTTCTTGGTGTCCATTTGGCCAATTGGGTTGATAAATCATATCATCAATAATATAGATTCCACCAATACTAATCAATTCTAACGCTTCCTCTATCTCACTATACTTACCCGGCCATGCATCTGCAAAAACCAAGTCAAATTTTCTCCCTTTGTATTTCTTAATCCATTCAACTCCATCTGTGCATATAATTTCTACCCTTTTATCTTTTCCAAAATTATTATTAGCGATTTTCACTAACTCAGGATCATTATCTATACTAATCAATTTTGATTCAGCGTCCATACCTTCAATCATCCAAGACAATGATAAACCTATACCTGTGCCTAATTCTAATAAATTTGATTTAGGTTTAGAAGTTATTAATGTCTTTAATAGTGTCCCTATATAAAGGTCCGAGGGCATTGTAAATCCAATTTCTTTAGATTTAGATTCTATTATAGAATGAATTTTAGGCTTATCTCTAATATCTAAATCATTCATTTTTTTACTTTCTTTATAATTACAACTCAACAAAGCAATATATTTTTGTCAGCCTGGACCCATCAAAGGTCACACAATACACATCTCAAAACCTTAACAGATCCGGCCAGACAAAAATTTAGTTGGTTATTTCCTGTAGTTGGTTATACTATGGGTTTCATTGCGGTCATTGATGCTCTTAATCTTGCTCCAATAACCTCGATAGGGTGATTTCTTAATGCTGCATTCACTTCAATTAATTTAGCATTATCAACCTGATTATTTTTACCTTCATCATATGGCTTACCAATAACATTTGTATCAATACCTTTCATGAAATCTGCCAATAAAGGCTTACAAGCATGATCAAATAGGTAACAACCATATTCCGCAGTATCAGAAATTACGCGATTCATCTCAAATAATTTCTTACGAGCAATTGTATTGGCAATTAGTGGTGTTTCATGTAATGATTCATAGTATGCTGATTCTTCGATAATTCCAGAGTCGGTCATTGCTTCAAAAGCCAACTCAACCCCAGCTCTTACCATAGCGACCATCAATATTCCATTATCATAAAATTCTTGTTCTGATATCTCAACCCTTCCTGCAGGAGTTTTTTCAAAAGCGGTTTCCCCTGTAGCTGCTCTCCACGACAGTAAATTTTTATCATCATTTGCCCAATCTTCCATCATGGTTTTTGAAAAGTGACCCGAAATAATATCGTCCATGTGTTTTTGAAATAGTGGACGCATAATATCTTTTAGCTCTTCAGATAATTCAAATGCCTTTATTTTAGAAGGGTTCGATAAACGATCCATCATATTGGTAATTCCCCCATATTTTAATCCCTCGGTAATTGTTTCCCAACCGTACTGGATTAATTTAGAAGCATATCCCGCATCAATACCTTTCTCTATCATTTTATCAAAACATAAAATAGATCCGGTCTGTAACAAACCACAAAGTATAGTTTGTTCTCCCATAAGGTCAGATTTTACTTCTGCAACAAATGACGATTCAAGTACTCCTGCTCTATCCCCTCCCGTCCCAACTGCATAGGCTTTGGCTTGTGCTAATCCGTGACCTTGTGGGTCATTTTCTGGATGTACAGCAATTAATGTTGGCACACCAAATCCTCTTTTATACTCTTCTCGCACTTCAGAACCTGGGCTTTTGGGAGCTACCATGATCACAGTAAGATCTTCTCTTACTTCCATACCTTCTTCAACAATATTAAACCCATGCGAGTAGGATAAAGTAGCGCCTTTTTTCATTAATGGCATTACAGTACTTACAACTTGAGTATGTTGCTTATCTGGTGTAAGGTTGATTACGACATCTGCAGTAGGTACAAGCTCTTCATAAGTCCCTACATTGAATCCGTTATCTGTAGCATTTTTATAAGACTGTCTTTTCTCCTTTATAGCAGCCTCTCGAAGTGTATATGAAATATCAAGACCCGAATCTCTCATATTAAGTCCTTGATTAAGACCCTGAGCACCGCATCCTACAATAACAATTTTTTTTCCTTTTAAAGCTTCAACTCCTGCTGAAAATTCTTCAGCATCCATGAACCTACATTTTCCTAATTGAGTTAATTGATCTCTTAATGATAGCGTATTAAAATAATTTGCCATTTGTTTTTAATTTGTTGTCATTTCCTATTGGAAATTTTATTTAATTTTGATTTTAGTTGTTTATTTCTTGGTGTATCTCCTATCATTTGGATCGGGAGATGTTGTAGCTATCCTTTACACAGCTTCTTCGGTAAAACTTTCTAATATTTTAGAAATATCCATTTTGTCCTTGGTCACAGCTATACTACCTGAGCGCACAAATTGCATCAACCCATAAGGTTCTAACTTATGATATAACGCCTCTACTTCTCGCCTTCTTCCTGTTTTTTCGATAACAAAAAATTCTGGAGTTACCGTGACGATATTAGCATTACTATTCTTGATTACATTTTGAATCTGACGTTCTTCAAATAACAATTTTGATTCTACTTTAAACAAAGCGGTTTCCTGATAGATAATCTCTTCTTCTCTATGATAAAAAGCCTTGATCACTTCTATTTGTTTCTCTATTTGCAGAACAATCTTCTTAACTTGTTCTTCGGTTACCTTAATGGCAATAGTAAATCGAAATACATCTTTGATCTCAGACTGAGAAGCGGTCATGCTATCCAAATTAATATGGCGCTTTAAAAAGATTGCTGATATTCTATTAAGCAACCCTATATTGTTCTCGGTATATACCGATATCGTATAATTTTCTCTTTCCATAATTAGCTCAATCTTATATCTGAAACAGATGCTCCTGTAGGAATCATTGGGAACACATTATTTTCCTTTTCTACACATACTTCTAGAAAGTAAGGCTCTTTGGAAGCAATCATCGCCTTAATAGCGCCTTGTAAATCTTCTCTCTTTGTTATTCTCTTAGCTTCAATATGATATCCTTTTGCAATAGTTACGAAATCGGGATTTACCATTTCGGTAGATGCATATCGCTTATCAAAAAACAATTGTTGCCATTGACGTACCATCCCTAAAAAATCATTGTTCAAGACCACAATTTTTACGGGTACTCTAGTTTGAAAAATAGTTCCTAATTCTTGTATGGTCATCTGATAACCACCATCACCAATAATAGCAACGACTTCTCTTTCTGGAACGCCCATTTTTGCACCAATTGCTGCTGGTAACGCAAACCCCATAGTTCCCAGACCTCCAGAAGTCACATTACTCTTAGACTTAGTAAACTCTGCATACCTGCATGCGATCATTTGATGTTGTCCAACATCAGATACAATAACCGCATCTCCTTTGGTTTCTTCATTAATTCCTCTAAGCACTTCTCCCATTGAAAGACCTTCTTTTGAGGGATGTAATTCTTCTTTGATCACTTTATCATACTCTATCTTATCATAATCTCTAAATTCCTGTACCCAAGAATCATAGGTATTTGGTTTTATTAAAGGAAGAATTTGTGCTAGTGTATTTTTAACATTACCCATCACAGCGACATCGGCAAATACATTCTTATTTACCTCTGCAGGATCAATTTCAAAATGTACGACCTTAGCTTGCTTGGCATAGGTTTCTAAGTTGCCAGTTACACGATCATCAAAACGCATTCCTATAGCCAATAGTAAATCACATTCGTTTGTTAATTTATTTGGGCCATAGTTACCATGCATACCAACCATTCCCACATTTAGTGGATGTGCGGTTGGCAAAGCTGAAAGCCCTAGTATTGTCCATGCAGATGGGATACCCGATTTCTCTATAAAATTTTTCAGTTCCTCTTCTGCTTCACCCAAAATAATACCTTGACCAAAAACAATCATTGGTTTTTTGGCATTTTCTATAAGTTTCGCCGCTTCAACAACGCTTTTAGGATCAGTTTCCGGAACTGGTTTATAACTTCTCACGCCCTTGCATTTTTCATAAACAAAGTCCAATTCGCCAAACTGTGCATCCTTGGTAATATCAATTAAAACAGGTCCTGGTCGGCCAGAACGTGCTATATAAAATGCCTTGGCCAAAATAGTAGGTATATCTTCGGCTTTAGTTACCTGATGATTCCATTTTGTAATCGGTGTAGAGATTCCTATTATATCTGTTTCCTGAAATGCATCAGACCCTAACAGATGTGACCCTACTTGACCAGTAATACACACCATTGGAGTAGAATCAATTTGCGCATCTGCAATTCCGGTCACAAAATTGGTAGCACCCGGTCCAGAAGTAGCAATGGCTACACCAACCTTACCACTAGTTCTGGCATATCCTTGTGCAGCATGAGTGGCCCCTTGCTCATGTCTGGTTAATACATGATGTAATTGATCTTGATACTTGTATAACTCATCGTATACAGGCATAATAGCTCCTCCTGGATAACCATAAACTAAATCCACACCCTCTGCCAAAAGGCATCGGATAACAGCTTCTGCACCAGTCATTTTTTCTGTTGTCACTTTAGTTTCCTTTTTTATTGTTTGCGTTTGTGTTTCCATACGCGATTTTCTTTATTTAGATTCCAGCCTACGCTGGAATAGCAAATTATTGAAACTAGTGCTACACACTAGAATATCTTTAAAATTCATCTGTTACACATCCTTCTGAAGCAGATGAAACAGTTTTTGCATATTTATACAATACTCCTTTGCTAAACTTCAATTCTGGTTGAATCCAAGAAGCTTTTCTTTTCGCTACTTCTGATTCATCTATAGCAACAGTAATAGAATTTGTTTCTGCATCAATTGTAATAATATCACCATCTTCTACTAAACCAATCAAACCACCTTCTTGTGCTTCAGGAGTGATATGACCGACGACAAACCCATGGGTTCCTCCAGAGAACCTTCCATCGGTTATTAGAGCAACATCCTTACCTAAACCTGCTCCCATAATTGCTGCTGTTGGTTTAAGCATTTCTGGCATTCCAGGACCTCCTTTAGGTCCCTCGTACCTAATGACGACCACATCTCCTTTTTCTACCTTACCGTCTCTAATACCGTCATTGGCAGCATACTCGCCGTCAAACACTTTAGCTTTTCCTTGAAAACGCAGCCCTTCCTTACCGGTTATCTTAGCAACGCACCCATCTTCTGCCAGGTTTCCAAACATAATTCTAAGGTGTCCTGTTTGTTTTATTGGATTTTCTAAGGGTTTTATCACATCCTGACCTTCTGTAAGATCCGGAACATCTAATAAGTTCTCTGCTAATGTTTTTCCGGTAACGGTCAAACAATCACCATGCAGTAATCCTTTCTTTAATAAATACTTTAATACTGCAGGAATACCTCCAACTTCATGTACGTCTTCCATCAGGTATTTACCGCTAGGTTTCAAATCTGCAAGAAAAGGGGTTTCATCGCTTATTCTTTGAAAATCAGCAAGTGTAAACTCAACATCTGCTGCTCTGGCAATTGCCAAAAAGTGTAAAACTGCATTAGTTGATCCACCAAGAATGGTAACCAATCGAATAGCATTTTCTAATGATTTCTTGGTAACAATATCTTTTGGTTTAATATCTTTTTCTAAGAGTATTCTCATAGCACGACCGGCAGCAACACTTTCTTCTTCCTTATTTTTACTAATAGCAGGATTAGAAGAGTTATACGGTAATGACAATCCTAAAGCCTCAATGGCCGATGCCATTGTATTTGCCGTATACATTCCGCCGCAAGCTCCAGCCCCTGGACAGGCTTTTTCGATAACGTTTTTATACTCTTTTTGAGTAATAGTACCTGCTACTTTTTCTCCCCAAGCTTCAAAAGCCGAAACCACATCTAATTTTTTGCCTTCATGACATCCAGATGCAATTGTACCACCATACACTAGTATGGCAGGACGGTTTAATCTAAGCATTGCCATTAATGCTCCTGGCATATTTTTATCACAACCTACTACGGTTACCATACCATCATAAGACATGGCTTGAACAACAGTTTCCATAGAATCTGCAATCACATCTCGAGATGGAAGTGAAAAACGCATTCCTGGTGTTCCCATAGAAATCCCATCACTAACACCAATGGTATTAAATATTAAACCAACTACATCTTCTTCTAATGTTCCCTTCTTAACCAATTTGGCAAGATCATTAAGGTGCATATTACAAGGATTCCCTTCATAACCTGTACTTGCAATACCAACTAATGGTTTTTTGAAATCCTCATCGGTAAGTCCTATAGCATGAAGCATCGCTTGTGCTGCAGGCTGCGTATCGTCTTGAGTGACTTGTTTACTATATTTATTGATGCTCATTCCTTTTGAATGTGATTTTTTTATGAATTATATAAAATTTTAACAGTTTATTTGCGATATAATAATCTCTACAAATAAACCACAGTATAAAATTATTTTGTTACGACTAAACCATTACATATTATTCAATAGCCTTACAATATCCAATACTCATTTTAACATTGTTAAGTACTGATTTACAGTTATTTACATACTTTGTATTTACAATCACTATTTGTTAGTTTTTATTAAACATTCTTTTTTATCCAAAAAAAACTCCCTTCAAAAATTTGAAGGGAGCTGTATGGTTAACATCATATCAATATCCCTTCATGGTGAATAAATCACGACGATAATAATGATAATGACAATTATGTTTTTTAGTATTTTCATCTTATATATTGATCAAAAAAAATCCCTCTACATGCGTAAAGGGATTTTATATATTTTTAATATACCAATATCATCCCTTATCGAGGCGAAATAATCACCTCAATACTAATGACTGTATTGATATTTATATTGTTTCTTTTCATTTATGATTCAAATATAGAAAAAAAATGTTTTCAAATTCGAACTTACACTTTAAATAATTTATTTTTCATACAATAGATAACGAGACCGACTCTTGTTTTGACTTCTAATTTTTTAAACACAGTCTCTCTGTAATTTTCTATAGTTTTAGGACTCAAACTCATTTCGGCGGCAATATCTCTATACGTAAGTTCAGAACACGCATGCCTTAAAAACACTCGTTCTTTGTCAGTTAATTTTTCCTGAAGACTTATACTATTTTCGATTTCATCAGAATGACGCAATGCGCTTTCTATTTTTCCGGAGTAATAAAAACCTTGCTCGATAACCATTTTCATGGCAAATTCGAAATTTTCTGGATGAATGTCTTTCAATAAATACCCTTTTGCCCCTGCTCTTAGCATTCTTATGATTGTTTCCTCATCATCTTCCATGGTCAAGGCCAACACTTTTTGCTCGGGTTGATTTTCCTTAAGCCATTGCATTGTCTGTACTCCATCCATTACCGGCATTTTTACATCCAAAAGGATTAAATCCGGTTTTTTTCTTTTATGTAAATAGTACTGTGTAAGCTCTTTTCCGTTTTTAAGAATAGCTAAAACCTCATATTCTTCGAGTTTAGATATCAAACTTTCTAACGACTGTGCGAATAAAAGATGATCATCTACAATAACTATGGTCTTTTTTTTCATGTGTGTTTTAATTTTTAATGGTCACATGGGATCTTTGAGGACTAAAGTAAGCTTTTTAATCTATTCTTACCCTTTTACAGGATATGATAGCAAAAGTGACACTCCTTTTCCTGGAGCAGATTTATATTCATAATCAGCTTTAACCAAAGCTGCGCGACTTTTCATATTCAACAATCCGGAGTTTGCCTGTACAGATTTCATATCAAAACCTACCCCATCTTCTTTGACTCTAATATTTAAATTATTAGAGGCATATTCTAATTCAACTTCTAGATTAGAAGCCTCTGCATACTTTATGGTATTCGAAAAAAATTCCTGAATGATACGATACAAAATGATTTCATCCTTGGCATCGATATGAAATTCTTCACCGATAACTGAAAGTTTTGTTTTTAGAAAACGAAGTTTCTCGAATCTATCTAATTCTACCTGTATAGATTTCTCTAATCCAATATTGTGAATTACTTCATTATTCAACGTTTTAGATAGGTTACGTATTTCTTGAAGGCTATCTCCTACCAAACTACGCACATCTTCTAGAGCATCAGATGTTTTTTCATCTATTGTGGTTCCTAAAATATTGATTTGCATAACAGCTGTAGATAGTAGCTGCCCAATATTATCATGAAGTTCCCAACTTACGTTTTTAAGCGCTTGTTCCTGAATCTCTATACGAGATTTAAAAATCTCATCCTCAAAACGCTGTTCTGCTCTTAATTTTTCAACCAATAGTTTATTTTTCCGTCTTTGGAAGGCCACAAAAAACACAATACCGAATATTATAAAGAAAAGAATAATTACGGTAAAGTAAATTATGAGTAAGATTTGTTCTTTCTCGAGCATACAAAAAAACCAATAGTGTAGCAAGTATACATAAAAATATTAACCGAAGTTAGGATTATTTCATGAACTTCAACAAAATCGGGGTTTTTTTCATAATTAAAATAATTATCATATATAAATATTGGAGTTATCATTAAATGGTAAACCAACGACCCAATAGCTACATAAAAGGGTAAAGTTTTGTTGAAACTCAATACTTCATCGCTTTTTAACATTTTAAAAAAATAAAATGAAATACTCAATAAGAACATTACAGACCCGACAATAAAAGTATAAGAAGATAATGAGGTAAAAAATATATTAGACAGAAACAAATTTGCACTAGAACTGATTAAAAATGCTACAAGTAAAAAGTTCAATATTTTTTTCGATAAACTTGAATTAATATTCCATTTAAAATAACTAGTATATAAATAGAAATTAATTATATGATAAATATTATATATCCAAAAATTCTTTTCTAAAAGTGTACCTTTTAAAAAAGAAAAGCTATCAACATAATAAACTAATGAGGGAAACCACCCAAAAATTATCTCCACAAAAAAGGTCAGCCATAAAAAAAAGACAAAGTATCGCGCTGGAAAACCTGCACGATACTTTGTGATATAAATTGTACCAGCCACCAAGGCCAATAATTCGAATATATTGATTATTAAAAAGGAGTACACTTATTTTTCGCTTCTTACTAATAGTTAATAATCAACTGGCGGTCTGCCAGCACCTCCACTATTAAAGGGCTCAATATTATAGTTATTAGGAGCCGTATCACCATCTTTGCCTAAATCTCCTGCAGGAGCGCCAGTAGGTGACATAAACATAGTAGCATATCCTTTATTCATTTTACATTTCTCTTGCGGGTATGCCCCAAAATACATTCTAATCCCTGGATTATCAATCCCCATTTTTCGAGATTTTTTCTTTACATATTTAAGATACTCTTGCAACTCCTCTACACTCCACCAAAACTCTCTTGTATCTTCGAATCCTATACATCGATCTATTTCTGGTGTTCTAGTATTACACCATGTCTTTTGAAGTTCTTTAGCTTCTTCCTTACTAATACACTTTACGGGTCGTTTTTTTGCCATTACATTCCAATTTTTAGGTTAATTGTTGCTAATATATTGAAAAACCTGTCTTTTATACAAATTGGCATACCCTTTTTAAGAATTATATTATGGTTAAACCTCAACATAAAACACTTATTAATCAATGATTTAAATAAACTTTATAAAATTTAATAAAAATACTAGTAGGGGATTTTCCCCCCACTGCCTTTAGGGGGTTTTACCCCTGGTTATTCTATAATCAAATAAAAATAATGGTTTTAGGCTATACTATGAGTTGAAAACTAAATTGACCGTTCGCTCTTTTTTGCGCAATATGATCAATAGATTTTTCACTCAGCTGTAATATTCTAGGATACCCACCCGTGGTTTGACAATCCCTCATTAACACTATTATATTACCAGAAGGTGTTAGCTGTACCGTGCCGGGTAACACGGGAGAAGTTAATATCGGTTGTATATCATTAGGTAACCCTTCTTCTAACTGAATCGCCATTCTGTTTGCCATATTAGAAACTGTATAACGAGAAGTAAACAATGCCAATTTCTGTTTTTCTGATAATTGATCAAATTCTGGACCTTTAAAAACTAATAATTCATTTTCATCATTTATAAATGAAGGAACTGAAAGATTAGAAAATTGGTCATAAAATGATTGACTGCTTTTGTATTCAATTTTATCATTTTCCTTTAGTAAAAACTGAGGTGTTATTTCTTTATAAAAAGATCTACTACTTAACACTTTTGGAGTTTGAAAACCATCTTTTATTCCTACATATCCATATACATTTGTCTTACAAAAATTCATAGTTAGTACACCCCCCTTTTCAACTTTTATTTGATGGTACATCTTTATACTTTCACCATTCAAAAAACAATCCGTTTCGGCCCCTGTTACACTAATACTTGTTGGTTCTGAAAATTGTAAAACTGGAGGTTGAAATGCCCATTCTATGCACGTATCATTTTTATTATTTCCTAAAAGAGAGTTAGCGAAATTAAAGGAAGTTTGATCCATTGCTCCGCTTCTTGGGACTCCAAATTTTGCAAATCCAAAACGCCCTTCATCCTGTATGGTTGAAAAGAAACCCGGTTTAATAATTTTCACTTTTCCAATCATAAGACAATAGATTCAAGTTGATAATCACTCTCTACAATCCGTGAACTTATATCGTTATATTCTTCAATGTCAACAGAAACAAACTGAACTAAATCCCCAGGCTTAGCAAAACAAGGAACATTATTATTTACATCAAAAAAGGATACTGGAGATTCGCCAATTACATGCCACCCACCTGGGCTGTTCATAGGATAAATTCCTGTCTGATTTCCACCTATAGCAACAGATCCTTTTCTAATATTCAAGGAAGGAGATTTTTTTCTTGGTAAATGTAATTTTTTATCTAAACCACCCAGATATAAAAACCCAGGTAAAAAGCCTATGAAATACACCCTATACCTAGTAGCCGTATGCAAACTAATTAACTCATTTATTGTCATTGATTTCACCTTAGAAAACTGTTCCAAATCCTGAGCAAGAGTAGGTGAATAACAAACTGGTATCTTCCATAGAACATTTTTTACTGTATCATCTACTGCATTTGGGAGGTATAATGATTTTAGAAGTGAAATTTTATCATAGATATTATTTATAGGTACATGATAAACAATTAATAATGAATTATATCCAGAAATTACCTCAACAATCAATTTAACTAATTCAGTTTCAATAATTTTCTTAAAACACAGAAGATTTTGATGCAAATTTTCGTCTATTTCTGAAGGCCACTCGATAAGAATAGCGTTTTCAGAATATCTTTTATATTGCAATTTGTACTCCATAAGCTTATTTAAGTACAAAATTCAAATTAGAAAACTTATGATAAATATAGTTTAAAATTTCTACAGACTTAGGATTATCTCCATGCACACAAATTGTATCAAATACTAATGGAAATATGCGTCCATTTTTTGTTTTCACTTTTCCTTCTGAAATCATTTTAAACACATGATCAAAAACGGCTGAAGGGTTTGTAATCACAGCTTCCTTTTCTGAACGTGAAACCAAGGTTAAATCATCATTGTAATTGCGATCTGCAAAAGCTTCATGTTTCACATTCAGCTTTCCTTTACAAAGATGCGATAGCTTCGATTTATTCAAAGTCACAATTGACAAACCTTTATCGATACTTTTGACAGAATCAACAATAGCTTTAGCCACTTTTTCATTCTTTACAACATCATTATACAGCGCTCCATGAGGTTTAACATGATGTAATTTTGTTCCATTTTTTTCTGCAAACGATTTCATTTTTTTCACCTGTTCAGTAATAGTCTTCACTAAATCATCGTAGGAGATATTCAAACTCTTCCTTCCAAAATTTTCTCTATCCGGGTATGACGGATGCGCTCCGAATTTCACATTATGCTTAAGTGCTAATTCAATTGTTTTTTGAATAACCTGATCATTACCTGCATGAGCACCACAAGAAATATTGCACCAAGAAATATAAGGCATAATTTCAGCATCAAAACCAGCCTCTTCCCCAACATCTGCATTCAGGATTATTTTCTTCATATTCTTACAAAAACTTAATATTCATCTTACAAACTAGTAAGTACTTTCCAGATACTTCTTAACCCTAGAAAAATAGTCGCTAGTACTATCAAAAAACCTAATATATTTTGAATTGTAGAATTAGTGTATTTTCCGAGTAAATTTTTCTTATTCATAACCCACAAAAGGAAACCAGCAACAATGGGCAGTAAAAGTCCGTTTGCCACTTGGGCGAATTGGATTATCTCTATAGGTTTTATCCCCAAGGATGAAAACACTACACCTAATAGAAGAATAAACATCCATACTGCTCTAAATTTAAAGCTTTTCAAACCTACTTCCCACCCTAAGCATCCTTTTACCACATAAGCCGCTGCTAACGGAGCAGTGATTGCTGATGTAATTCCGGCTGCAAAAAGTCCTAATGAGAGCACATATTTGGCTGCTGATCCAAAAATAGGCTCCAAGCTTTGCGCCAGATCTGCGGCATTATTGATTTCGGTATTCTGCACGGCAGCACCTGCAATAATTATAGCCATAGACATTAATCCTCCTGCAACAATAGCAATAATAGTATCTTTTCTTGCAAAGGAGAGTTCTTTTGGAGTATTCCATTTTTCTTTAACCAAGGAAGCATGCAAAAACAAATTATATGGAACTACAGTTGTACCAATTAACCCAACAATAGTAAAAAGCTTTTCAGATTCAAAACTTGGCATAAACCCTCTAAGAATCAATGAAAGATCCGGTTTGGTTGCTATTGCAGTAATAATAAACGCAAAACTCATACATAACACCAATACAATTAAGCTACGCTCTAACACCTTATAATTACCTATATACAAAAGAATAAACGCCAAAAGACCTATGACCAGGCTTAAATAGTTGAAGGTGAAATTTCCTAGCTTAATATTTGGAGAATCAATAATGGTAGACAACCCTAAAACACCACCACTTATATTTCCTGCTTCATAAGCGGCATTACCAATAAAAATTGCAGAAATGACTATCGCAATGAGAACAGATCTCACTATTTTGTTTTCAAATTGAGACTTAAGCACTTCACTTAGCCCTTTTTGTGTTATAATCCCTAAACGGGCTGCCATTTCTTGCAATACAATACAGGCAACAATAGATAATATTAATGCCCATAATAATGTATACCCAAACTTTACCCCAGCTAAGGTGCACACAGTAACCGTACCCGGACCTATAAATGCAGCAGTGACTAATGTACCCGGACC
Source organism: uncultured Aquimarina sp. (assembly GCA_947500545.1). Lineage (GTDB taxonomy): Bacteria > Bacteroidota > Bacteroidia > Flavobacteriales > Flavobacteriaceae > Aquimarina. The sequence goes on from CANMSO010000006.1 coordinate 215,849, forward strand.
AATGTTAGACAACCATTTTTTCACACGTTCAAATTTTAGTAATTGATTCCTAATAAAATAATTATAAAATTGAGAACGTGTGCACCCACTCCATTCTCACATTAAAAATTCATACATCCTTTTTATAAAGTAATTGTTTAAATTTCTTAATGTTTATCACACAAGCATGTCTGTGTATTCTTAAAAATATTGATTTCCGAATCGATACTAGATATATTGTTAATAAGAACAGTAAATAGTTTATAAATTCCTATCCTAACCACCCATCACGGTCAAGACTACGATATTGTATAGCTTCAGAAATGTGACTTCCTTCTATATTTTTGGAGTTTTCCAGATCAGCAATCGTTCTTGAAACTTTAAGAATACGATCATACGCTCTGGCAGAAAGATTTAATCTTTCCATAGCCGTTTTTAATAGTTCTTTTGAGCTCTTATCTAACTCGCAAAATTCACGTATTTGCTTGACTCCCATTTGTGCATTATAATGGATATTAGGCAAGGTCAAAAACCTTTCTGTTTGAATATCTCTTGCTATGGTTACCCGCTTTCTTATTTCGACGCTAGGTTCTCCTCTTCTTTCTTCGCTCAACTTATCAAACGGTACAGGTGTAACTTCTATATGAATATCTATTCTGTCGAGTAACGGGCCAGAAATTTTACTTAAGTATCGTTGCATTTCTGCCGGTGATGAAGTTACTGGAGCGTCTGGATCATTAAAATATCCACCGGGACTTGGGTTCATACTCGCTACAAGCATAAAACTAGATGGATATGTTACGGTAAACTTGGCTCTAGAAATTGTCACTTCTCTATCTTCAAGAGGTTGACGCATGACTTCTAAGACACTTCTTTTAAACTCTGGCAGTTCATCAAGAAACAATACCCCATTATGAGATAACGAAATTTCTCCGGGTTGAGGGTACGCTCCTCCTCCTACTAACGCTACATCTGAAATCGTATGGTGTGGGCTGCGAAAAGGACGTTGCGCCATTAACCCCACATGCTCCTTTACTCGACCTACTACACTATGTATTTTGGTTGTCTCTAATGCCTCCTGCAAAGACATTGGAGGCAAAATACTAGGCAATCTTTTACTAAGCATTGTTTTTCCGCTTCCAGGAGGGCCAACGAGTATGATGTTATGGCCTCCAGCCGCGGCAATCTCCATACAACGCTTTATACTTTCTTGCCCCTTAACATCTGCAAAATCAAACTCTGGATTATCAAGAGCTGCATAAAATTCTTCTCTGGTATCTACAATAGTTTGTTCTAAGACTCCCTTACCATCAAAATAATCTATTACTTCTTTGATGTTATCCACTCCGTACACTTCAAGATTATCTACGATAGCAGCTTCTTTGGCATTTTGTTTTGGAAGTATAAACCCTTTAAAACCTTCTTCACGAGCTTTTATCGCAATTGGAAGCGCTCCTTTAATTGGTTGAAGACCTCCATCTAATGATAATTCTCCCATAATCAGATATTCTGCCACATGATCGTCTTTAATTTGAGAACTAGCCGCAAGAATACCAATAGCCAAAGTAAGATCGTATGCAGAACCTTCCTTTCTGAGATCCGCAGGTGCCATATTGATGGTGATCTTCTTACCTGGTAATTTGTACCCATTATTTTGCAATGCAGCCGCAATACGATAACTACTTTCTTTTATTGCATTATCGGGCAACCCAACGAGATGATACCCAATTCCTTTATCTATATTGACTTCTACTGTAATGGAAGTTGCTTCAACACCAAAAACAGCACTCCCAAAAACCTTAATTAACATACACTATGTTTTTTGCTTATATGCAAAAGTAAGCTCGAGGAGTTTTAAAAAATGAAACTGAGAATATTTAAAGAATCAAAAAAAGTTTAAAAACAATAAACCTGAAAACCACAGTTGGTTTTCAGGTTTATAAAAGTAGGGTTTATGCTATTTTAAAGGATATATTACGCATGATATCAAGCCCTCCCCCTACTTTATAACATAATTACATAACAAAACAATTATACAACTGCTTCTTCTGGAATCTGAAACAGTCTTTCATTTAAAAATCTTAATGTTGGTATCTTATCCTTAGTATCTACTAAAATTGAAATATTATTATTGCTTCCTCCATAAGAAACCATTCGTACAGGGATATAATTTAGAATTTCGAAAAGTTTATAAGAGTTTCTATCATTTATTACAGACTCTCCTACAATACAAATAATACTATGATCCTGCTCTATTGTTATTTCTGCATAGTTTTCTATTTCTTTTACAATTTCATCTAAATTACTGGTATCATCAATAGTTAATGATATGGCTATCTCTGAAGTTGTAATCATATCTATAGAGGTATTGAAATTATCGAAAACTTCAAAAATTCTTCTTAAATAACCATGAGCCATTAACATCCTATTAGATTTGATCTTAATAGCCGTAATACCGTCTTTGGCAGAAATTGCTTTAAGCCCTTTTCTATTAACTTTATTAGAGATGACTGTACCCTGAGCTTCGGGGTCAAAAGTATTCTTTAATAACACAGGAATATCCTTATCTACAACAGGAGATACTGTTTGCGGATGAAGTATTTTAGCTCCAAAATACGCCAACTCAGCCGCCTCATTATAGGTAAGATGCGCTATAGGATGAGTACCATCTACATACCTTGGATCGTTATTATGTAAGCCATCAATGTCTGTCCAAATCTGTACTTCTGAAGCATTAAGTGCGGCTCCAATTATAGTAGCAGTATAATCACTGCCTCCTCTTTTTAGATGACTTATTTGATTATTTTCATCTATACAAACAAAGCCTTGAGTAATATAGATAGGAGATTGAATATTATCATTAAGAACTTTATTTATTTTTTTACGAACTTTTTCTATGTTGGGGTTTTCTACAGAATCAACATGCATAAACTCTTTTGCATCCAATAATACATTGGATATGCCTATAGAGTTTAAGAAACCAGAAAAAACATACGTTAGAAGTGTTTCTCCAAATGTTATGATTCGAGAATTGATAATATCAGAATATTCCTGGCTAGACACCTCGAACATCTCTGTTATTATAGACGAAACACCATCTTTCAAAGTATTTTTCACTTCTTGATTATCAATTAAAGCATCTATAACATCATTATGTTTATTTTCAAGTCTATGTAAACTTCTGGTAATCTCTTCGGCATTATTAAACTTAATACTCTCTACCAAACGAACTAATTGATCTGTAATCCCAGACATTGCAGAACAAACCACAATTTTTTCTTCTTGGTCCGAAGTAAGAATCTCTTTTACTTTATGTAAATTTTCAACTGACCCAACAGAAGTTCCACCAAACTTTAAAATTTTCATCAATGTATTTTTTGATATTGTTTTTTAATAGGGCATAATTAGTTAATTATCCACACAGAATAAATATTTTATAAAAAAAAGTCTAAATTTGCACAACATGTTAAATATATAACAATGAAAACAATTACAGATTGTGTACATAATATTTTACGACATCAGCCTTTTCTAGAAGATGCATTATCTAGAAATATCATCAATTTCAGTTCTCTTGCTATTGACTTATTACCACAAGTAGAGGCAGCAATGAGAAAACCTGTTAAAGCGGGTTCTATTGTCATGGCACTAAGGCGTTATCATCCCAAACGAATCAAACACATTGACAATCTGAGAAATTTAGGTGATATTGTAGTAAGATCAGGTATCACAGAATACACTTTTCTAAACTCTAATACTATATTAACCAGTCAAACCAATTTACTGAATAGCGTAAAAAATGAAGCGAAAGCTTATTTTACGTATTCAAGTAATTTTCAAGAGAGTAATATACTTGTTGCTTCATCACTTAAAGGTACCGTTGAAAAGCATTTCAAGGATGAAACTTGCATTTCTGTTGCAGACAACCTATCCTCTATGTCAATAGCCCTACCAGAAGATAACTCTAAAGTGATTGGTTTGTATTTTTATATATTCAAATTACTGGCTTATGAAGGAATTCCAGTTTTTGAAGTGATATCTACATCTAACTACTTCACTTTGTTTCTAGAAAAAGAGCATGTAAACAAAGCTTTTCTATTAATGAATGAAATCAAAGAAGATTAAAACAAAAAAACCCGCATGTAAAGCGGGTTTCTTCTAATTTTGTTATTCATCTGTTACCAGATATGTACTCTTTTTTCTGGTGATAGATACAATTTATCCCCTTCCTTAATATCGAAAGCATCATAAAATGCGTCAACATTTAATAATGGTTGAATTGCTCTTGTAAAGCCAGGAGAGTGCGGGTCAGTTTTTATTCTGGTTCTTAATGCATCTTCACGCATTTTTGTTCTCCATACGGTAGCCCAAGACATAAAGAAACGCTGTTCTGCATTAAAACCATCAATATCATCAGGTCTTCCATTTTCTGCAAAGTGCATCTGCAATCCATCATAAGCTCCTAAAACTCCTCCTAAATCACCTATATTTTCACCTAGCGTAAACTTACCGTTAATAAATACACTATCTAATACTTCAATAGCACTATACTGCTCTGCCAACGCATCTCCTCTTTCTGTAAATGCTTTAAGATCATCTTCTGTCCACCAGTTTTTAAGGTTTCCGTCTCCGTCAAAACGTGCTCCAGAATCATCAAAAGCATGTGAAATCTCGTGACCAATTACTGCTCCAATACCACCATAATTTACAGCTTCATCAGCAGTATAATTATAAAAAGGAGGCTGTAAAATTGCTGCAGGAAATACAATTTCGTTATTAAGTGGATTAAAGTATGCATTAACCGTTTGAGGAGACATACCCCATTTAGTCTTATCAACAGGCTGTCCTATTTCTTCAAAATTCTTATCCTGAGCCCATTTGCTTACGGCAGCCATATTTTCAAAATATGTCTTATCAGCAGATACTTCCATTTCTGAATAATCTTCCCACTTATCAGGATACCCAATTTTTACAGTAAACTTATCTAGTTTTTCAACTGCTTTTGTTTTAGTCTCATCACTCATCCAATCTAATTTTTGGATACGTGCCTTATAAGCTTCGATTACGTTAGCAATCATTTTTTCGGCCTTAGCTTTTGCTTCTGGCGGAAATTTTTCATCTACATACAACTGCCCTAATGCTTCACCAACTGTTCCATTTACAGTAGCTAATGCACGTTCATCTGCAGGACGTTGTTCTTTTTGGCCTCTTAAGTACTTGCTATAAAATTCCCAATTTGCAGTTTCAACATCTGTGGTTAAGCGATCAGTAGCACTATTAAAAGTATCCCATCTAACTAAAGTTTTTAAATCATCGATAGATGTGTTTTTCAAGAAGCCATCTAACGCTTTAGTATAACGTAATTGAGCGACTATAATAGTATCAAACTCTTTTGTAACACCTAGATCACTAATCAATTTCTTGAAATCAATTGAAGAAAGCATAGCATCTGCTTCTGAAATTTTTCTAGGGTTATTATAGTTACGCGCATCTCTGCTTTCAACTTTATCTAATCTAGGTTCTGCCAAAGCAGTTTCTAATTCAAGAATTTTATCTGCAGCTTTGGTAGCATCAGCTTCAGAATCTCCTAGCATTTGTAACATTCTTACAATATGCTTTTTGTATTCTACACGGATTTCTTTTGATTTTTCATCTTGATCCAGATAATAATCTCTATCAGGTAATCCCAACCCATTAGCTCCTAAATATACTGCGTTCATAGCACTATTATTAAGATCAGCTTGTACTCCAATTCCCATAAAAGGTGAAGAAACTGATGGGTTTTTGGCCAATACTGTTTGCAAATCGGTAAGATTCTTAATAGATGCAATATCATCTAAAGCAGACTGTAATGGTTTAAGACCGGCTTCATTTCTAGCAACGGTATCTAATTTAGTATCAAAAATAGCTAGTGCTTTTGCTTGATCAGTATCTGCACCATATTTTCCACTTTCCTTGGCTTTTGCCAAAATCTCTAATACATCTTGGTCTGTTGATTTGCGAAGTACTCCAAATCCTCCCCATGTTGTACGATCAGCTGGAATTTCTGTAGTTTTCATCCAGTTACCATTAACATAGTTATAGAAATCTTCTTTTGGACTAACACTTTTGTCCATGTTTTCTAAAACTATTCCGGGGATTTTTTCCACTTCAGCAACATCTTTTTCTTGTTTTGCTTCGTTTTTACAACTAACAAAAGCAAGAGCAAATGCGGCTAAAAAATATACATTTTTCATTTTTATACTCATTATGTTATTAAATTGAGATTAGTTATTAGCGATATGACGTATTAATTAAAAATTCGTTACGCAAACAATGCGGTAATTTAGATAAAATGTTAAGATGTTAACTATCATTAATTCCATTTTAACGAAAAAATAAGATTTAAAAAAACGCGAACACCTCTATTCAAGTACATTTTTATTTATTACAATCTAAAAATCAAAGAAATAGAGCATTTAAGCTTAGCGATTATTAAAAAACTTAAAAAATTAACATTTGCCAAATCTCTAGTATCTACAAGGGGTCACTGATAATTTATTATCAAACTATATGTAAAAATCAATATTATGAAGTCAAAAATTACGGTTTTAACATAAAAATGTGTATATTGTCGTTGATTTTGTGTTTTACAGCGATATAAAATCATTTTTTGTAAGTTTTAACTTACTTTTTTAATTAGAGGTTTAACCCTAAAACCAAACTTTATGAAAAGATTTCTACCCCTATTAGCTTTGTTCCTAACAAGCGTTGTATTTGCAAATACAAAAATTGACATTTCATATAAGTTAATGTCTGTTACAGAAAACACAGTCATTAACGGATTAGATGAAAATACAGAAGAAGGTGTTATTTTTATTACAGAAAGCTTACACCTAGAAGCTGGAGCGCGTATAAAAATAAGAAATGCATGTTTAATAATTCTTGGAGACCTTACTGGTACTGGAATTATTGACGTCGATAGCTCTGCAACCGTTACTCTAGAAGGTGAAGAGCAAGGAAGAATTACATTTATAAATAGATTTTTAGCTGACGATACTTGCCAGCAAAGTATAGATCAAAAAACTTTCAGACATATAATTGAAGTTCCTCAAGGGCTGAATTACAGCTTATACACTTTGGATGGAAGATTATTAGACAAAGGAAAGGTTGATGACTATATCCATTATCTAATAGACCCAAAAACATATTTGATTAAAATAGAAGGATATAAACTAAGAAAGATAGTTTTTAAAGGTTAATCAAATCACAAAAAGTAAGGTTTAAAATCCACGACAAGTATTTGTTGTGGATTTTTTTTAGTTTCACTGTAAGATAAATCATTACAATTCCTGAAGAAACATTTGGAAAAACATCCAAAAAAGCCTTATATTTAAAAAATAGCAACCCCTAGATAACAGCTATTAATCCCCGTTTTCGAAATGCCAATTAAAGGTAAGAACTAACCAAATTCATCTTTATGTCACGAATACCGTGGTTCAAATCTGAAACAGCGAAGTATACATTTTACGGGATTATATTTGGATTTTTATTCCCGATTATAGCTACATGTATAGATATTTACAGACTTAATCTAGAATTTTCCTGGAGCACGGCTGTCAGTATACAAAGAAAATATCCTATTCATTATATAATAGATACCGCACCACTATTTCTAGGCTTATTTGCAATGTTTGGAGGACGTAATTTAGACAAGCTCAAAGAGAAAAATCAACACCTATTAAAAGCTTCAAAGTTTAAACATGATTTTCTTGCCAACATGAGTCATGAAATCAGAACACCAATGGTTGGCGTAATTGGTATGATTGATTTACTTTTCAAAAACACAAAATTGGATACACTCCAAAAAGAATATGTAAATATAATTCATCGATCTTCACTTAACCTACTAGATATTTTGAATCAAATCTTGGATCTTTCTAAAATGGAAGCCGGAAAATTCAAACTTTCGTCTGTAGACATTAATTTCAAGGGCCTCATCAATCAAAATATTGATCTTTTCCTTGCTACAGCTAAAGCTAAAGAAATTAATATTACCTCTGAATACTCAAAAGAATTGCCAGAAAATATAATAGCAGATAATAATCGCTTAACACAAATTATATCCAACCTTATTGGCAACGCCATAAAGTTTACTAATCAAGGGGAAATAAAAATAATGACTTCTCTTGTGTCTCAAAAAAAAGAAGAGTTGACCATTAAAGTAGAAATAATTGATTCTGGAATAGGTATAAGTAAAAAGGATCAAGAAGAGTTGTTTAATCGTTTTAGCCAATTTCATGAAGCATCAATTCTCGCAGGAGAAGGTAGTGGATTAGGATTAACAATTTGTAAAAAATTGGTGCATCTTATGCATGGAAAATTAGGAGTAAAAAGCGAACTAGGAAAAGGAAGTAATTTCTGGTTCACTTTTAAATCCAAAGTCTCAAATACTATAACAACCAAAGAGGACAAAAATCTTGCTGCTGTTCAGGCTCCTAATTACAACTTACATGTTTTATTGGTTGAAGATTCCAACACAAACATCCTAGTTTCCAAACAAATTTTAAAGTATCTTGGTTGTACCATGGATGTTGCAAGAGATGGTCGACAAGCAATCAAAATGTTCAAAGAAGATACTTATAATCTTATTTTAATGGATATCAATCTACCTGGACTGGATGGTGTAGAAACATGCCAAATTATACGAAAAAATTATACGAAAGTCCCTCCGGTAATTGCACTAAGCTCTAACGCTCTTCCTGGTGACGCAGAGCGTTTCATTGCAAAAGGACTTGACGACTATATAACAAAACCCTATACAACTGAAATATTGAATATTAAACTCAAAAATTGGTTTGGTGATCATTTTGATTATCATTAGTATGATTAAGATAGTGTATAAAAAGTCATCGTTTTAACGGTTTTATGACAAAAAACCTCGTCAAAATTTGTTATCTTGTAAAGTCAGTATCTTGGTAACACCAAGAATTTTAAACTAAAGACTCAAGCCATGAATATAAAAAGTATACTATCTTACAGAAAAGACCTATCACCTCTATTGCTTGTTTTTTTGATGATTGTATATCCTACAAACATGCAAGCATTAACTTATTTTCAAGATGTAGGTGAGCAAAATGCTTCTATAAACTATAAGGAATATAAGGGATTGGTAATCGACAATGAAACCAACAGACCTGTTGTATCTGCAACCATTTCTGTTAATAATACAAATATCTCTACTGTCACCAATGATGAAGGGGGGTTTCTCTTAAAAGTGTCTAATGATATTTTAGATGGCGAGATTACAGTTTCTCACTTAGGATATAAAGACACATCAGTAAAACTTTCCCAGTTCAGTGATAAAGTCATGAAAATAAGACTTAATTTATCAATCACAGAACTATCCGCAGTAACAATAGACCCCAGAGATCCTGAAGCTCTTATCCGTGCAGTCATGAAGAAAAAAGGAACTAATTATCTTAATGACAAAACCATAATGACTGCATTTTATAGAGAGACTATAAAAAAACGAAGAAGTTATGTCTCCTTATCCGAAGCCGTTGTAGATGTATATAAAAATCCCTACATATCAAGTAAAACAGATATCATTAAACTATATAGAGCTCGCAAGAGCGCGGACTATAAAAAGCTTGACACATTAACCGTTAAACTTCAAGGAGGTCCCACCAGCACATTGTATATAGATGTAATGAAAAATCCTGAAATTCTTTTTACCGAAGATATGACTGAGACGTATAAGTTCTCATTTGATAAATCTACCAGAATTAATGATCGTGATATTTATGTATTAAATTTTGAACAACGCCCAGAAATAATAGAGCCAATGTATTTTGGAAAGCTATATATAGATTCTGAAACATTAGCTATGACCAAAGCTATATTTAGTTTAAATATGGAAAACAAAGAAGAGGTTAGCAAAATGTTTGTGAGAAAAAAACCTAAAAACGCAAAAGTATACCCAACAGAAGCTACATATAATATTGATTATCGTGAAAAAGATGGGAGATGGTATTATGGCTATGGAAGAATTGATTTAGCTATCAAAATAAATTGGAGGAAAAAACTATTTAATTCTGTATACAAATTAAATGTAGAAATGGCTGTTACAGATTGGAAGAAAAACATTGAAAACGAAACCTTAAAACCAAAAGACAGATTAAAATCATCTATAGTAATTGCAGATGAAGCCTCTGGATTTTCAGATCCAAAATTCTGGGGAGAATATAATGTTATTGAACCAGAGAAATCAATTGAATCTGCTATTAAAAAGATTCAAAAACAACTTAGAAAATTAAATTAAATAGGAAACCTAATATTTACAAAAAAGGAACACGCAAACGACGTGTTCCTTTTTTTATATAAAAACCATTTTCACATCTAATTCACAGTGCAATTTTAGTAATTTTATGCCAAGGAAAACATAAGAGTTGTAACAACAACTAGTTTGAACAAGTCTTTAAACATTAATACACATTTTTCAAAATCAAATCTTGAAGAACATAATATTTCTAATACTTTTTGCGGTAATCACCACTACAATTTATGCTCAAAAGCAAATAGATTCGCTTTCAGCACTAGAAGATTTCGAAATTTTCAAAAATATTCTTGAGAAAGGGCATCCTAGCTTATATGAGTATATCGATCAAGATTCTTTGAATTATCATTTTGAAAGTATAGAAGAATCAATAACCGATCAACTGTCTGATATTGATTTATATAAAAAGATGCTTCAGGTTACTAATAAAATTAAAGATGGACACCTGTTGCTTTTTGCACCAAATACTGTAAAAACTAATCAATATTATTTTCCATTGATATTGAAAGTTATCAATAACCAATTTTACACAGATACCGATGATTTTGATATTCCGACAGGATCACAAATTAGTAAAATAAATGGCAAGGAAGCTTCCAGAATTCTTGAGAATCTTAAAAAATACTCAGCCTCAGATGGATTTAACATTACCAAAAAACATAGAGATATCGAGCTCAAATTCGGACTTTTCTATGCATATGAATATGGTATTACAAAACACTTTGATGTAACTTATACGGCTCCTAATGGCATAGAAAAAACTGTTAAACTAGAAGCTGAATCCTTTACAAAAGTTAAATTAAGAAACACCAAACGAAGTTCATACTTTGCAAAATATCACAACCAGAAAAACGGTTTCGATTTCTTTGATAAGCATATTAACAACAAGGCCCCTTTTATATATTATAAGGAAGATTTGAGTACGGCTGTTTTAGTAGTTAACTCATTTGGAAGAGACATTAGAATATTTAAATCAAATTTGATAAAAATTTTCAAAGAAATCAATAAGAAAAAGATACGACATCTTGTTATAGATATCCGCCAAAACGACGGTGGTTTTAGACCTAATGCCATTCATTTATATTCATTTATTGCCAAAAACATATTTAAACAGATCACCAGCCAATATGTTGTTTCTCTTTCTGTACCTGAAAAGAAACATGCAACTAGGGTATTCTTAAACGAAAAGGAATTTTTAGAAGATAAGTTTAAAAATCACCCAGAATACGACGGCTGGAAACTTACCTTTGATGAAATGGAGGCCCTTATGGTTCCAGAAAAAAATAGATTTAATGGCAAAATTTATGTACTAGCGGGAGGTTCAACATTTTCTGTAGGCTCTACTTTTGCATTAAATGCAAAAAACAATACAGATATCACATTAATAGGACAAGAAACAGGGAGTGGATATCATTTTTTTAATGGTCAATTTCCGGTGTACTATGAACTCCCCAACTCTAAAATAGCAATGGTTATATCTATGGTAAAAGTAGTAAATTACATAAAAAACAAAACTATCCCTAAGGGATCTGGTGTTCCTCCTGATCAATATATTGAGCTTTCGGTAGATGATTTAATTAAGGGAAAAGATCCTCAATTAGACTATATCTTTAGATTGATTAAAGGGTAAGCAAAACATAATATCTAATTGACTATAGATTTTAAGAAGTTAGTACTTTTTTGAAATATGAATTTTAAATTAAGCCTCAATACAATTAAGTATCCCCCCTTTTTTGTACTGAAGCTTAATTATTAATATGATATCACCTTTAGTTATACCGCAGCTTCGTCTGCCATTACATGCATTGCTTTTACTCTACCACTTTTCTTATCCTTTAATTCTATTTTAGAATTTGAATAATATCCAATTTCAATATCCTCTGTTGTCTTTTTTGAATTAGAAATTCCTGCTTTTGACATTACACCACGTATCCCTAAACTCCAGAAATGATGTTCTTTATGTTTTGGATTATAATTTACGGCAGAATTACCAATAAGGTAAGCATTATAATGAATGCGAACTTTCATTACCCCTCTACTTGCAGAAAGTTGTGCAACTATAGACTCTCCTGGATTAAGTTCTACACTAACTCCTGCCGTGGAGCCCACAGTGATCGATTTTGACTCTTGACCTCCTTTACCCCATGATTGACTAAATGATAGTGACGTTTCTCCTTCTGCTCCCGAGCCAAGAAACTTTACACCATATTTAAATTTTTGACCAACCGAAAGTGTACTTACATTATTCCAGGATGATGATGTTGTATTATTCACAGACTCTGTAATAGCAACATTAAAAGTACCTTTTACACTACTACTGTTCTCAAACTCTTGAGTTTTTACAATTACCGGTTCTGAAGTGATTCCTAGAATCTCTGCTTTCTGAACCACTAAAACCCGTTGTACTTGAGGCCAGCTATATTTTTCATATAGATCACCCCATGGAGTTGGACTACAAAGATATGCGTCATTAGGGGATTTTCCGAAATACTCATTCACCGCATCTTTTAACTGTTTGTCTCCAAGACCAAAAGTAACTCTTTCGTCAAAAGATATCACATCTTGAATAGTTCCACTTGCATTTACGGTTGAAGCAGATTTATCTTGCCCTGCAACAATACTAATATTAATACCCATAATATTTTTTTTTAAGTTAGAAAATTGTTAATACTAATTTTTGTGTACTGCAAATTATGAAAAGTAAATACGCAGGGAAATACGTAGTTACACGTATTTTATAGGTAGTATTCCCAAAATCTCATTTAAAAAACGACAACCAAAAAAGTGCATAACTATTGTGTAGCCATGTTATACCACATTTTTAGAAAAATGAGAGCTATTCTTTACGAGACAATTGTTTGAAAAGATATATCTAAGAAATGAAATGTTTTATAGGTAATTAATCTATATAGGTATTTACACTGGTTGTTAACTTACATGAGTTATGTAGCATTTGCTTAAATCGTAAAGCGATATTTTCATCATTAAACTTCATCGCCTCACTGATACTATTAGATAATATAAGTTCACCTATAAGGTATTCAACAAAATAATTTTGATCCTCTGTTAAAAGTACGTATTCTGTCATATGATAGATTTGTTATTTGAATTTTTGTCTTAAATACTTTTAAAAAATTCAATAAATACAAGGATAAAAATAAATTTTAAACAGTCACCTTAAAAAAAATAATCGAATACTTTTACACAGAAGTATTAACAATTTCTACTTACAACCATTTTGAGGTATAATTATTGATCATAAAAACAAGCTAATCAACACTTATGAAAAAACACATACTACAAAGACCCTATTTGCAAATATTTATTGTTTTATTTCTTTGCTCTTGTTCTCAAAAAGAACCATATCAGTTACCCAAAAACGCAATCGAACTATTAGCCGGTGAATCTGGAAAAACATGGAAGGTGGCCTGGCGATATAATGACGGAGTACGAATGAATATGGCAGGTTGTTTTCTTTCATACAGAATTACCTACAAACCAGATATGACAGTGAATGATAATAACGGAGAACAAGATAATTGCGGTCCATCACTTATGGGGAATTGGGAATTGATTACCAATAAAAATAAAAAATCATATTTAAAACTAAACAGTGATCAACTTCCTGAAATTATGAATATTAAGGACACCCATAAGTACTTTAAGATTCTTAAAATTACAGACGACACGTTGAAGTTGCAATATAGACACAAACAATTTTCATCTAAAAGTACTTTTATAGACACTTTTGTAGCAGAACATATCAAGGTAAAAGACCGAGATTTTCACCGCTAAGGCATTAATATCGGCTAATCCAATACAGATAAAGCAAGATGCACTGAATTTTTTAATTCATCTCTTGAAGCTCCTGTTTTAAGCATCACCTTCAACCCATTATTAAATGTAAACAAAAAGGAAGCGATAGCTTTTAAATCTTTATTCGGGGCAATTTCTTTGCGCTCTACTCCCAAACTTAAATGATCATAGAACAGTTCTTCAAAAACTATTCTGTTTTCTTTAACTATGTTAAAAATCATTTCATCATCAGAAGCCAATTCTGTAGTAGAGTTTACAACAAAACAACCTTTCTTTTCGGTATCTTTTATTCCTTCATCTACCACCAACAAAAATAAATTTAAAAAACCTTCTTTTATTGAAGAATGTGAATACAAAAAAGTCTTTAACTCATCCAAAGATGTTTTTCTATATAATCTAAAAGCTTGTAAGAATAATTCCTTTTTACCTCCATAAGTATCATAAATACTCGCTCTATTAATCCCCAAGTCATTCACTAAATCCTGAATAGAAGTAGCGTAAAACCCTTGTTTCCAAAATAACTTCATTGCCTTTTCTAAGACTTCTTCTCTGTCAAATAATTTAATTCTTGGCATAACTTGTAGTATTAACTAAGATCGCGGATAGCCATCTGCGATCTTATAATATTAGAACAATCGTTCCAAAATTACTCAAAAAAATATAGAATTCAATACTTGTTTACCCCTTTTGTATAAAGCAGTACATCTAATTCTCTTATTTTTTGCTCGCAGCCAAATTAACCGAAATCACTTGGTAAGGATGATAGTCTGGTGAGGCATTACTAAAAACCTCTAACATGTTTGGGGCTTTTCCTGCTTCAATGAGTTTCACTGCTTGTTGAAGTGAAGCAGCGTCTTTCCATTGTGCATATACAATGATATGATCACTATCGAGGCTTTTATGAATATTAGCCGATATAAAACCAGGTTGATATCTCATTGTTTCTGTCATTCCTTTTTGGAGTAATTGAACAACCTCATCCTGTTGCCCTTCTTTTGGTGTAATTACATTAATAACCGTGAAATTACTAGTATCTGCGTCAATAACTGCTTTGTCGCTTATCGCTCTGGAGTTAGGCATAAAGCTTTGCGTAATTAATAAAAAACTAAGACCTACGAATGATAGCATCAAGATTCTTTGATAACGAATATTTATTAAATTTTTCATTTTAATTTAATTTTTAGTTAAACATATTTTCAATATAAAATTATAATAATAGAATGATCGTTCCAAATAATTAACAAAAAATTAATCATTATAAAAAACCGGTCACAGTAATAACTGTGACCGGAAGGTTTAAAAATTTATATATACTCTTACTAAATTCGCAGGCATATTGGGAGGTTTTCGCCCTAACATTCCTATTACTTTAAAGACATAAGTAACTAATGTTTGTTAGCTATAACTTATCTCAACTTTTCGTAACAAGCCTATTTCTATATATTCTGAGATTTTATCGGATTTCCCAATCTTATCAGTTTCTATTGGTATCCATCCATCTATCTTAATCATATCATTAGGATTGCTACTAAAAAACATTTCATATTCGTAATTCATCGAACCGTTTTTAGACAAAGTAGCTTTTCGATTATTCTTTACTTTATCTGCGATTCTTTTCTGGACAATCTCAATTTTTGAAGATAAATCGAGGTTTTCTGTATCTCTATGCACCTCTACATCTAAAAACTCTCCTATTGACGCCATAATTAACTCTTCTATATTCATAAGCATAAAATTTGGTTACTACTACATACTAAATTTTGGGCATATCGTTTTTAAATTAATTTTCATTAAAATTAATATATACCCTACTTTTTATAGGGTATAAAAACAATAAATAACTTTTTAAACACAATAAACCCCTTTAAAAAAGTCAAATTTATATATAAAACATGTAAAAATTAAAAACAACCCTCTATAAAATAGGGGTAGCTGCAAATATTTATGTATTCTAAAGAAAAGTATTGTCAAAATTGTTGTTTTTGTAAAACAACAATTGAAAAAATCAGATATTTTAATCTTAATTCTCGGAAAAACAAAGACAATAAGCTTAGAATACAGCAGAATTTGTTAATAAAAGACTAAAAGCCGATTAAATTTCTAAAACTAGCAAGAGACTTTAATAGAAAGGAAGATTTATATATTAAACGACTTCAATAACAATTTTCTCAAAATCGTTTTTGGAAGCATCACAAAGAGAACAAGAATAATCATTTGGTAAGTCACTAAAGTCTGTTCCCTCAGGAATTTCATGAACAATATCACCTAAAGAAGCATCGTAAATGGTTTTACAATCTCTGCATTGATAAACTTCTATTTCAAGAACTTCTTTCTGAACAGCTGCACCAGGGTTTTGATCATCCTCTTCGCTTCCTAAGTTTTCAAAATACGTCTTGGTAAGTTCTAGTAGTAGCTCTGGTAAATCCATACGACTAACATCTTGAGCATATACCACATATTTTTTTGTATTTGGGTTAAAATTTTTAGCATGTAATAAGTTATATGTGGGACTAGTGTCAAAATCTTGAAGAACTTCGGGTATCTTATTCTTTTCGATCATGATTGAAGTAAAATACTTCTTCTGGTTTCGCTCGAATGCAATCCCAAAGGTCAATCCATAGGTACTTATATCTTTTTGATCAAAATCCGTAACCAAAAACTTCTTAAGCTCCAGTGCCTCTTTATTATTAACCGGGATGTGCCAGTTTAGCTCTAAGGCAGAATGTCGAACATTTATCCCAAACTGCCCTAGCAATTTTTCTAGGGCTAATTTGCTTTCTTTAGGTATCCCTTTAAGTATAAAAGATTTCCATGGAGTCAAACATATCTTACCCACTTTGTGTTCAACGCAAAATTCGCAGAGTGCCCCTAAAAACTTTAGGTCATACTGATTGTTTCTCCAGTACAAGCCTAACCAATACTCATTCTCCCCCATTTTATTCATCCCTTCATAATATGGAAAGGGGTTAAAATCAACTTTAAGGGATTTTTCTATTACTCTATTATTGGTATCTAAATTTTCGTTCAGAAATTGAAAAAGCTCATCTACATTTTTCAATTTTTGATATACCTCTTCTATCGCTTTAGCTATTTTTGCAATATCCCATGTATAAATCAATACCGGATAATACATTTCTTCCCAACCAGGTAATTTCAAAAACAGATACCAATAATCTTCATAAGAAGAAGCTATAAAATTTAAGTCACCTGTAAATAACGGTACTATCTGTTGTTTAGGGTCTACAATATTTATTCTTAGCTCTGGTTTGTGCCTAAACTCTTCTAAAACATACAAATAAGTTGTTCCTCGTAACCACACAGTTGCATTAAAAATATCAATAGAAACATAAGAACAACAAATGTTTTGCTGACTTTCTGAAGCAAAAAAAGAGGAATCAAATGAGTTATGCACAGCAATTGTATCTCCTTTCTTGTCTTTAAGAGGGAATATAATATCTTGTCTGGATCCAAAATGAAATGTATCTAATCCCAAATCTTGTGCATGATTTATAATACGTTGTAATTCTACAGGAGATAATACACCTCCTTTAACATCAACTCTCTGTAAGGCTTGTTCTTTTTCCATAATTAGGTCAATTGCATTACATTATTTAGCACTTCTTTTACTTCAGGTTTACAACTCCCGCAACCTAGGCCTGCACCTGTTGCATTACACAGTTCTGTGAAGTTTTCACATCCTGATTTTATAACTTGTTCTAGATTTCCTTCTCCCACCTGGCTACAAGAGCAGATAAGCTTACCTAAAACCGGTTCTCCTGGCTGAGAGGATCTTAACAATTCTTCGCGTTTTTCTGATAGTTCTATTTTATCTTCAATTAAACGTTTGAAATCAGCAAACTCCTTTTTATCTCCCATCAAAATAGCACCTACCAGTCTATCGTCTTTTACAATACATTTTTTATAAAAACGTTTTCTAACATCCATAAAAATCACTTCTTCAAATGAGGGGTCGTTTTTTGGCATATCTATACTACCTACACTACAAAGATCTAGGTCTTCAAACTTGAGAATATTCATAAATACAGAACCTCGATATATTGCACTAAAATCACCTAATAAGTACTTCGCTACAATATCCGCTTGTTGCTCTGCTGCCGCTGTAATACCATAAAGATTTCCTTCAAATTCAGCAATTTCTCCTATTGCAAAAATATTTGAATCACTGGATTGTAAATATTGATTTACCAAAATTCCACGACGACAATCTACTCCTATTCTTTTTGCTAAATCTATATTTGGAATCGTACCTATAGAGTATACTACTGCATTACAATTAAAAGATTTTCCCGATTTTAGATTAACCACTAAATCTCCGGTATTTTGATTAAAAACGGTATCTACTTCATTGTCAAAATGAATCTGAATTCCTTTTTCTTGTACATCTTCTGCTAGTAAACGACTAGCAACAATATCTAGTTGACGTTCCATCAAACGGTTTCCTCGTTGTACGATAGTAATTTTCACCTCTTTTTTACGAAGCGCCGCGGCCAATTCAAGACCTAATAACCCACCTCCAACGATTGTAACATGCTGTTCATTCTCTAGCAAACCTGTTTGACTTAAATAGGTTTTCAATTTATCTGCATCACTCCGATCACGCATTGTAAACCTACCTGGTAAATGAATAGGAACTTCTTTTGGTACAAAAGCGCGACTACCAGTAGCCATAAGAACGATATCATAGTCATGCTTTTGCCCTTTACTATCAATAATATACTGTTCTTCTCTATTAATTTCCTCGATAGGATTGCTTGTAGATAAAGTCACATTCAGAGATTCCATACTCCCTTCCCGCATTTTCTGTAACTGCTCCCATGATAACTCTTCACTCACATATTCGGGCAATAAAACCCTATTATAGAATGGATATGGTTCTTTTGAAAACACTATGATTTCATCATCAGTATTATACTCTCTGTAGGTTTGAATGAAACGATAAGCAGCAGTCCCAGCACCTATAATACAAATCTTCTGTTTAGGCTTAATGTATCCCGAAACCTGAACTGCAGAAAACTTAAAATCTGGTTCTTTAGAAATTGGATCAATTATGCTTGTGGTAAGATTATTAGCTCTACCATAATCATTACCCAAAACTTTACCCCAATGCATAGGAAGAAAAACGACTCCTTTATTAATCGTATCACTCACTTTTATTTTAACCTGTACCTTACCTCGTTTACTTTCTACTACGGCGATATCTCCATCTCTAAGCTTTCGTAAAAAAGCATCTACCTGGTTCATTTCTAAATAAGGATCCGGCACATGGGTAAGAAGCCGGTTTACTTTACCTGTTTTTGTTCTGGTATGCCATTGATCTCTTACTCTTCCTGTAGTAAGAATTAGTGGATGTTTTTTGGTAAGCAACTCTGAAGTTGGTTTTATAAATCGAGGAACCACAAATTTTGCATTTCCGGTATTGGTATAGAATTTTTTATCTTCAAAAAGGCGCAGTGTCCCTTTATGGTTATTTTCGGGCACAGGCCACTGAAAACTTCCTTCTGTTTTCAAGCGTTCGTAACTAAGCCCAGAAATATCAATATTGGTTCCTTTAGTAAGTCTACAATGTTCTTTATAAACTTCTTCAACCCCATTATACTCAAATCCTTTGTACCCCATCTTTCGAGCAAAATTCCAAAGAATTTCTGCGTCAGGTAATGCCTCTCCTGGTGGATCCACTACTTTGTTCAAATAAGTTATACGACGTTCACTATTAGTCATCGTACCTTCTTTTTCTGCCCAACCTGCAGCAGGAAGTATCAAATCGGCATATTCTGTGGTCTCTGATCGATGAGATATATCCTGAACTATAACAAATTTTGCTTGTTTTAGAGCTTTTTCGATCTTATTTGAGTTGGGAAGACTCACCAATGGATTTGTACATATAATCCAAATTGCCTTAAGCTTACCACTCTCTAAAGCATCAAACATTTCGGTAGCTGTAAGACCAGGTTTTGCCAAAATCTCTTTCCCTCCCCAAAAATTTGCAACTTCTCTCCTGTGATCATCATTTGTTAAATCCCTATGTGCCGCTAAAAGATTAGCCATTCCTCCCACTTCTCGTCCTCCCATAGCATTGGGCTGTCCTGTAAGAGAAAATGGTCCTGACCCAGGTTTACCTATATGACCAGTTAGTAATGAAAGATTAAGAAGGGCATTATTTTTGTAAACTCCTATAGAACTTTGATTAAGTCCCATTGCCCATAGCGTTATAAATCCCTTTGCATCTGCAATATAGGAAGCAGCTTTTTTAATATCTGCTATTGATACGCCACATATTTTGGCAGATTCTGAAAGAGAAGTAGTCTGTAATGATTTTTTAAGTGCATCAAAATTATCCGTATGATTAGTAATAAAGCTTTTATCGATTTTTTTTCTATCAATCAATCTTTTAGCAATTGCATTGTATAATACCACATCTGTACCTGGAAGAATTTGTAAATGTAAATCTGCTATATCACATGACTGTGTTCTTCTTGGGTCTACAACAATGATCTTTGTATTGGGATTCTTTTCTTTATGCGCCTCTATTCTTCTAAATAAGATAGGATGGCACCAAGCTGGATTTGCTCCTGCTATCATAAAACAATCTGCAAGCTCAATATCTTCATAGGCAATCGGCACACTATCTTCTCCTAATGCTTGTTTGTATCCCACTACAGCAGAACTCATACATAATCTAGAATTGGTATCTATGTTGTTAGTTCCTATAAAACCTTTGGCTAACTTATTAACCAAATAATACTCTTCGGTAAGACATTGCCCCGACACATAAAAACCAACGCTATCTGGGCCATATTTTTGTACCATAGTATTAAAAACAGCGGCAGCTCTATCCAACGCTTGATCCCAAGATACCTTTTGACGTTCATGTCCTTTACTCCATCGCATTTCAGGATATAAAATTCTATCACTCTTATCTTGAACCACATGATGAAGATTCATTCCTTTAGAACATAACATCCCTTGATTAACTGGATGATCTGGGTCACCCTTTACAGTTATTACGCCTTTTGTGTCTTTTTTCGCAATAATTCCGCAACCTACACCGCAGTAAGAACATGTTGTTTTATATGATTTGAATGCAGACATATATCGTTAGGTAGTATTTTTCAACCTCAAAACTAAGTATAAATACGTATCTCACATAACTTCAATACTACTTTCTATTCAAGAATCAAAAGAATTATTAATTCAATAAAATATAGCGGATTAAAAAATGATAATAAGATTATTGAATGGTTTATTTTATCATATTCGACACAAAAAAACCGGTCACAAACTAGTTGTAACCGGTAACACAAGAAACACTTAAAGCTACTTTAGTTCTTTAAGGTTTCAACACTAAATTGTAATGAATTTATATTTTAAATTCTACGTATTATAAAAATATTAGGTGCAAAACAAAGCACGATAAAGTATAAACTTTTTTCTAAACGTATAGGGAAGTGATTTAGTCTTTGAAAATTAAAGTTTTTTCAAAAAACAATGTAAAAGATATTTGTTTTACAATATACAAGCACTAAGCCCCAAACTTGTTTGTATCAAAAAATCTATATCCACAAACAAGTTAAAGAAATAATGCTGTTTTAACAAAAAAAATGAAAAGTCTTTATTTTAAAAATGGTAATTAATGCTCCAGAAAATTAATTAAATGCTCTCTATATTTATAATAATCCGGATGATCCAAAACATCTTTTCGTAAGCGAGGTCTTTCAAAATCAATTTCCAGAATATCCCCTACTTTGGCCATTGGTCCGCTAGTCATCATAATTACTCTATCCGCCAAAAATATGGACTCATCTACATCATGCGTAATCATGACGGCTGTAATTTTTTCCTGATTCCATACTTCAATCAATACATCTTGTAATTCACCTCGGGTTAGTGAATCTAACATTCCAAAAGGCTCATCAAGCAATAATACTTTTGGTTTTATTGCAAATGCTCTGGCAATACCTACTCTTTGTTGCATTCCTTGTGATAACTCTTTAGCCTTTTTATGCATTGCATCCTCTAGTCCCACTTTAGCTAAATAATACTTAACAATATCATCTCTGTCTTTTTTGGTACCATGTCCAAAAACCTGTTTCACCCCTAACATTACGTTCTCATATGCGGTCATCCAAGGTAAAAGACTTGGAGACTGAAAAATGACTCCTCTATCAGGACCAGGGCCTTTTATTGTTTGATTATTAACTACAATAGTTCCTCTAGAAATTGGATTAAGTCCTGCAATCATAGTAAGCAATGTAGATTTACCACAACCCGAATGGCCAATTATAGAAACAAATTCTTCGTGTTTAATTTTTAAATCCAAATCATCCAATACAACATAATCGCCATTTGGAGTAGGATAAATTTTGGTGAGCTGAGAAATATCCATCATATATTTATCCTCAAACAACCCATTATCGGTTCTACGCATCACTGATTTTTCAAGTATTTCTTCCATGTCGAATTCTTTTTTAACTAAAACTTAACCTCCTAAAAGAAGTAGGTTTCATTTTAGGTTTGATATCGGGTAGTATATAATTATTCTCTTTTTTTGATGCACGTTGCTCTCCAATCTGGATCAAATATTCTATAATACTATTTCGTAGTTTCTTATACTCTTCATTATGATTTAAAGCAGTTTTATCCCTTGGTCGTTCTAAATTAATCTTATATTCCGGACCAAGTGTAGCTTTAGGTCCGGGTTTAAGCGGAATAATCCGATCGGCCATCAATATACCTTCATCCACATCATTAGTAATTAACAATGCAGTTTTTTTGTCCTTATTCCAGATCTTAAGAATTTCTTGCTGAAGATTCCCTCTCGTTAGCGCATCTAAAGCACTAAGTGGTTCGTCCATCAAGATAACATCAGGGCTCATAGACAATGCTCTGGTTACAGAAACCCGTTGTCGCATTCCTCCTGAAAGTTCTTTTGGCAGCTTATGTATTGCAGGTGAAAGGTTTACCATTTCAACGTAGTCTTCGACACGCTTAACCCTTTCTTTTCTTGACATTTTTTTAAAAGCTTCTTTTACTGCCATTCCAACATTGTTTTTAACATTAAGCCAGGGCAATAATGAATAATTTTGAAAAATTACTCCACGCTCATGACTAGGTCCCGTTACAGGTTCGCCTTTAAACAAAACCTCGCCTTCATCTGGCATTATAAGACCAGAAATAAGATTAATTAAGGTTGTTTTACCACTTCCTGTAAACCCAACTATAGCTACAAACTCCCCTTCTTCGATTTCTAGGTTTATATTTGATAATACTTTCGTTCTATATTTACCTACACCAAATGACTTTGATACGTTTCTTAATTCTATATATGCCATATCTTTAGACTTATGCGTTTTCTTCTGTGAATGTTACAAACTTCTGTATTGTTAACATGATTCTATCCAATAAAAATCCTATGATACCAATTACAAACATCGCCACTATGATTTTCGAGTTTGAGTCATTTGCTCCATTCTGAAACTCTTCCCAAACAAACGATCCTAGACCAGGGCTTTGTGCCAACAACTCAATAGCAATTAAAACCATCCAAGCTACCGACAATGTAATTCTAAGGCCTGTAAAAATTAAAGGAAAAGAAGATGGTAGAATAATTTTAAATACTTTCTGCCCTACACTAAGCTGTAACACTTTAGCAACATTTATATAATCTTTGTCTACAGAAGACACTCCCATACTAGTATTTACCAATGTCGCCCACATTGAACACAATCCAACACTTATAAACGAAATAATAAATGAACTATCGGTGTCAGAGTTTCTGGTTAACGTTTTCACAATCATGAATACCAAAAGCAACCAAACCACTGGGGAAACTGGTTTAAAGATTTGTATCAACCAGTTTACTGATGATCTTAAAGTTTCACTCAACCCAAGCATAATACCTATAGGAACAGCAATAAAAAGTGCTAATAAAAATCCAGCAAAAACTGTCTTCAAGCTGGTAAAAATCTGATCTACAAATGATGGTCGACCAGTATACTTTATTGCTACCAAACCTTGCTCTTCTCTTTGCGCATTGGTTGCAGCCACTTTTTCAGCAAAAGCAGTTTTCTTTTCTGAAATGATCCTATGATCTGATAATAACGACTCATAAGCCGTCCAAACCTGAGCAGGTGACGGTAACGTATTAGGTTGACAACCAATATCCCCAGATTCAATACATACTCGCATTTCATTTGCAGCAACCTCACCCCTATCTGTTAATGCTTTCTCTATACGAGCATCTTTTTCGATATTATACAAATACCTTGCTCCTGAATGCCATACTACCAAAAAAAGCCCTACGGATAAGATCGGTAAAAACACTTTCTTGAATAATACTACCAAATTTTTCTTTACCTCCTCACCGGTTGCCAGTCTGATTGCCGGTTCGAAAAAACCTAAGCCTACAAAGTTTAGGACATGAATCGATCGATCTTTCATTTTTTTAAATCTTTTTAAGTTTTCCTATTACCAATCACCAAGTACATACTTTATACCTGATGATTGGAACATGTAATTAGTTGATAACTTTAGGTTATTCAATACTTGAAACACCTTGTGAATTTTCTTTATTTCCGATCCCAAAACTATTAATGTACCCAATAGGATCTTTGGCATCATATTTTTTACCATCAATAAAATCTGTAGTTACGGGTTTATATCCATCTGTTTCTGGTAACTCAGATTTTTCTAAGTGACCTTCCGACACTAAAAGGTTAGCAGCTTTAGTCCATATATCCGGACGATAGATCTCCTTAATTGTTTTTTCGTACCACTCTGCCGGTTTACTTTCTGGTATCTGCCCCCACCTTCTCATTTGAGTTAAAAACCAAATTCCATCAGAATAGAATGGATAGGTAGCATCATAGCGATAAAACACATTGAAATCCGGCATCTCTCTTTTATCTCCTTTTTCAAATTCAAAAGTACCTGTCATAGAGTTAGCTAGTACAACCTCATCCGCTCCAACATATTCTGGCATAGATAAAATCTTAACAGCCTCTTTACGATTTCCGGGAGTATCTAACCATTTTCCTGCTCTAATCAATGCTTTGGTCACTGCAACGGCTGTATTAGGATATTTCTCAATAAACTTTTTAGTCATCACAAATACTTTTTCCGGATTATTCTTCCAGATATCATAATTAGTAGTAACAGGAACTCCTATTCCTTTAAAAACAGCTTGTTGATTCCAAGGTTCTCCAACACAATATCCATATATTGTTCCTGCCTCAAGCGTAGCTGGCATTTGTGGTGGCGGTGTAACAGAAAGCAACACTTCAGCATCAATTTGTCCTTGAATATTATCTTTAGAATACATTCCTGGATTTATCCCTGCAGCAGCTAACCAGTATCTTATTTCATAATTATGTGTAGAAACAGGAAATACCATCCCCATTTTAAAAGCCTTACCATCATTTTTATATGATTCTATAACTGGTTTAAGAGCAGTTGCAGATATTGGATGAATAGGCTTACCATCTTTGTCTAGAGGAACATTAGGTTTCATTTTTTTCCAGACATCATTAGAAACAGTGATACCGTTGCCATTTAAATCCATTGAAAACGGGGTAACTAATTCTGCTTGCCTACCAAATCCAGCACCAGCGGCAATGGGTTGCCCTGCAAGCATATGAGAACCATCTAATTGCCCATCAATTACACGATCCAGAACATTTTTCCAATTAGATTGTGCTTCAACAGAAACAAAAAGACCTTCATCTTCAAAAAAACCTTTTTCCTTTGCAATGGCGAGAGGCGCCATATCCGTCAATTTGATGAAACCAAAGGTTAACTGAGGTTTCTCTATAAGCAGTTTAGATGTTTCATCTATAGAAGAATCACTTGACGCAATTCCCTTTTTCTTTTCTCCACCACAAGACACTAAAGCTATGGTAGCAATAATCATTACAACTTTAAAACGCATTTTTTTCATAATTCTGTGTTTTTAGAATTTCGCTAATAGAATTATTCAAAACTAAGTATTATTACGTATTAAAAGTATGTAAAATTAAGAAAAAACACGTATTCATATCATTATTATGCATTACAAAATATTCCATATTCTAAACTGATTATTCAATAATTATAGCCCCTTAAAAATAGAAATAAGACAAAATGAATATTATAAATAGTATCTAAGCGCCCTAAAATTAAGGCTTAATAGTTGAAAACATACGGTATAAACATTAAATAAATAATTTAAACTGGAATCATCTCGAGGAGACAACTCTGCAATTTGTTTATCTAAAAATTATAAGTATTTTTACTTAATAATTATTTTTATTAACCCTAGAATTAAGCACTAGCACATGAAAACAAAAATTACCATCATTTTTATCTCCTTAATGTTACTAAACACCTTCAAGATTCATTCACAATCTGCAAACTACGGGGCTATTAGTTTCAATAAGGCCGTAAATATTTCAGGCAAACAACGAATGCTTTCTCAAAAAATGTCCAAAGCATACCTACTAATTACTAAAGGAATAAATAGCCCTGAAATCAAAAAAGAACTCAACTCCAGTAAGTTTATTTTTGAGAAGCAATTAGATATTCTAAGTAAAAATGCTTCCAGCTCAGCCGTGAAACTTTCTATAAAGAAAGTAAGGAAACTCTGGAGTGGTTTTAAAAAAATAATCGAATCACCACCAAGCTTTATGAATTCTCAGAATATCACAAAACTAAACTCAGATCTATTAAGTGCCTGCCATGAACTAGTCTTGAGCATTGAAGTCAGCTCCAATTACAGTAACCAGTTCTTTAAAAACAAGAATCAGGATTTGGTAAGCATCATTAACACTTCTGGTAAACAAAGAATGCTGTCACAAAGACTCTGCTTATATTATACAGCCTCTTCCATGTTTCCTAATGAAAAAATTGAATTCAAGAGAATATTAACTATGGTGTTTGAAGAATTCGATGGCGTTATAGGAGATTTGCTTATAAGTAGCTACAACACAACAGAATCTGAAGAAGAGCTCGGATCAGTAATGTCTTTATGGGAAAAATTTCAATCTAACAAACGAGGTTTTATTAATGGTAGAGATTTTTCTCTTGAAGAAGTTTACACCATTACCAATGAGCTAACAAAGAGTTTTAACAGAATAACTAGCATTTATGAAGTAATTGCTAAAAATTCGTAGTAGAAATGGAGCTAGGGAATCATTCCGTATTCCCTAGCTTTATTACTAAGTTCTAATCCATTTTTGACCCCCATCTTCTTCATCAAATTAAACCGATGTACTTCTGTAGTACGCTTACTGATATTGAGTTCTGCGGCGATATCTTTATTTGTCTTTCCGGAAATTGCCAGTTGAAGTATCTGGTTTTCTCTTTTTGTTAAATCAAAAGGATTTTTAGCAATAGTTTCGGGCTCAATACCAGAAGTTACATCATTTGAATATGTATTATCTGCTGACCTTATTTTTCTAACTAAGATAGATGACACATCCCCACTAAAATACTTCTCACCCCTGCTCACCATTGAAAGCGCCTTCAAAAATTCTTCTTTACTTGCACCCTTTAGAAGATACCCATCAGCGCCTGCGTTAATAGATTGTAAAATATATTCATCAGAATCATGCATGGACAACATTATCGTTTTGGTAGACACCCCGATTTTCTTTAACTGTTGTACTGTTTCTATCCCAGACATCTCTGGCATACGTATATCACAAATAGCGATATCCGGCTTCATGGATTCAACTAGCTTTACAGCATCAATTCCATTTGATGCTTCTCCGACAACTTTATATCGTTCTTCATCTTCCAGAATCGCACGAATACCATCTCTTACCATAAAATGGTCATCTATTAATACTATTTTAATCATTGACTTATACTATTTATGAGATTCTAAGTGACGTATGTACTTCTTCGCTCAAATATATGAATATTTCAAAAATGACTAAGTAAGTTTAGAAAATTAGAACTAAATAGTACTTATTTTTATATTAAAATCATTTTAAATCTAAGTATTAATACTTAGATTTGTTTCAGAATTCATACTAATATAATAGTAGCTAATAGAATAATTAAATAAGGAAAATATTAAAATTTGTACGGAAACTTTACGCGTACAACAAAAACTATTTAGATGAAAAACAAATTATATCTTATCATACTATTAATAGTAATGGTATTTAAGGGAAAAGCACAAGAATTAAGCATCGATGCAGATATTAGACCACGATTAGAATACACAAATGGTTTTGGAAATCTAATCCCTGATGGTGTAGATGCAGGATTATTTGTACAACAACGTTCTCGATTAAAATTTGGTTATAAAGAAGAAAAATTCTCTGCATATCTAAGTGTTCAGGATGTAAGTGTCTGGGGAGACACTCCTCAAATAGCTGTTGCAGACAATAATAATAGTTTCTCGATTGCTCAAGCTTGGATAGATTTCAAGTTTGGAAGTGGTTGGTCTACCAAATTAGGAAGACAAGCACTATCATACGATGATCAAAGAATTTTTGGAGGATTAGACTGGGCAATGCAAGGACGATTTCATGATGCCGCATTACTCAAATATACTAAAGAAGGATTTAAACTAGACTTAGGTTTAGCATTTAATCAAAATGGTACGCAAAGACAAACTACTTTATTTGATCCCAACAATGGAGGAAATGCCAGAGCTGTTTTTGATTATAAAGGAATGGTGTATGCCTGGTTGCATAAAGACTGGGAAAAGTTTTCAGCAAGTCTTCTTGTTGCAAACAATTCTTATCAAAATCTAGATCCAATAGATGGTCAGACACCTGTAGATGGGAATGTAAACAGACAGACTTTTGGAACCCATCTGGTTTCTAAACCAACCAAAGGTCTTACCATTGCTGCTAACCTATATGGACAAACGGGGGAATTTACAGAAGATGTTGATTTATCAGCATATAACGCAATGTTGGAAATAACTTATAAACCGGGAAAAACATTATTTGGACTTGGGTTTGAAACTTTAAGTGGTGATGACAATGGCGGTGCAGACGGTGAAATCAAATCTTTCTTTCCAATTTTTGGAACCAATCACAAGTTTAACGGATATATGGATTATTTCTACGTAGGGAATCATGCTAATAATATTGGTTTAAATGACATCTATGCAAAAACGGTAATCAAGACAGGTGAGAAATCAAGTTTACTTATAAAAGCGCATTACTTCTCTGGAGCAGAAAGTCTGGGAGATGATATAGATGATTATCTGGGGACAGAACTTGACCTTGTATTTACCCAAAAACTACTACCTTTTGCTACTCTAAAAATTGGATACTCGCATATGTTCGCATCTGATTCTATGGAAATCCTAAAAGGTGTTGCGGATCCCGCAAGTACTCAAAATTGGGGTTGGGCCATGTTAGTTGTAAAACCAAACTTCTTAAAGTGGAATCCAAAACCTATTGCAACTCCAACAGAATAAAATAATAGAATATTTATGTACTATAATCATACCCTGCAAAATGATTTTTGCAGGGTATTCTATTTATTATTTAGAAATTCTCAATTGCAGACATCTATAATTACGTAATTCTTACTATTTAAATACGTATTAATACTTAATTTTGGATTATAAATACGTAATTCATGAAAAAGGTAGTCGTAATAGGTAATGGAATGGTAGGTTATAAGTTTTGTGAAAAATTTGTAGCCTCAGAAAAGTTTAACGAATACAAGTTTACTGTTTTTGGGGAGGAGCCTCGAAGGGCTTATGACAGGGTTCATCTAAGTGAATTTTACGCTGGAAAGACTGCAGAAGATTTAAGTATGTCATCCGCCACTTGGTACGAAGAAAATAATATAGATCTTCATACTTCTGAAATGATTACTGAAATTGATAGAGAGGAAAAAACGGTTGCAAACCATCGTGGTACTAAATACTCTTATGATTACTTGATTCTAGCAACCGGATCATCTGCATTTGTACCGCCTATACCGGGTGTAGAAAAGGAAGGCGTATTTGTATATAGGACCATTGAAGACCTTGAAGCTATTGAAACTTACGCAAAAAAACTAAAGTCAGAAGGGAAAACACAAGCTGCAGTATTGGGTGGTGGTTTGCTTGGTCTAGAAGCTGCAAATGCTGTAAAAGAGCTGGGGTTAGATGCACATGTTGTAGAATTTGCTCCGCGATTAATGCCAAGACAATTGGATCAAGGAGGTAGTGATATGTTACAAGCCAAGATAGAGAGTTTAGGTCTAAAAGTGCATGTAAGTAAGCAAACAGACTTTATCCAAGGAAACGGCGCTATTGAAGGGTTACAATATGTGGATGGCACTGAGTTAAAGGTAGACATGCTCGTGATTTCAGCTGGTATTCGTCCTCGTGACGAAGTCGCAAAGGAATGTGGGCTCGAAGCGGGGCTACGTGGAGGCATCGTAGTAGATAATAGAATGAAAACATCTGATGATTCTATCTATGCTATTGGAGAAGTAGCATTATACAATAATATGATATATGGGCTTGTTGCTCCAGGATACGACATGGCCAGCGTAGCTGTATCTCAAATAACAGGAGAGATCGATAATCTAATGATTGATCATATCGATATGTCTACCCAATTAAAACTTATAGGAACAGAAGTCGCAAGTTTTGGAGATGCACTTTGTGATAGTGATGATGTAGATGCCATTGTTTATGAAAATAAAAGAAGTGGAATTTATAAACGAATTAATATATCCAAAGATGGAACAAAACTACTGGGTGGCATTCTGGTAGGTGATTCTTCAGATTATAATGCTTTGTTTCAAATCTATGATACAGCGATGAAGTTACCAGAAAATCCTGAAGATCTAATTCTAGGTAATCGAAGTGGTGATGGAGGATCACTTTTGGGTGACGTTATGGATTTACCAGATGATGCACAAATCTGCTCCTGTGAGAGCGTAAGTAAAGGTGCTATTTGTGGAGCAATTGAGAATGGTTCTTGTGATACTCTTGGAGATGTAATCTCTTGTACCAAAGCTGGAACAGGTTGTGGCGGATGTAAACCTATGGTAAAAGATCTTGTTGATGCCACCTTAAAATCTTTGGGTAAAGAAGTAAAAGACACTATTTGTGAGCATTTTGAGTACAATAGACAAGAGCTTTATGATATTGTAAAGCTCAAAGGATATAGAAAATATAACGAAGTATTAGACACTCATGGTAAAGGAGATGGATGCGAAGTTTGCAAACCTTTGGTTGCTTCTATAATGGCAAGTATTTATGCAGATACTGCAAACGAAGAAGTCTCAATACAAGACTCTAATGATCGTTTTCTTGCCAATATCCAACGTAACGGAACCTATTCTGTTGTTCCCAGAATTCCCGGAGGAGAAATTACTCCAGAAAAGTTGATTGTCCTTGGGGAAGTAGGTAAAAAATACGATCTGTACACCAAAATTACTGGGGGACAACGGGTAGACTTTTTTGGAGCTCGACTAGACCAACTTCCAAAAATTTGGAAAGATTTAATTGATCATGGCTTTGAGAGCGGTCATGCATATGGTAAATCTCTACGTACCGTAAAAAGTTGTGTTGGTTCAACTTGGTGTCGATATGGTATGGATGAAAGTGTAAGCTTTGCCATAGCGCTAGAAGAACGCTATAAAGGTCTTCGATCTCCTCATAAAATAAAAGGAGGAGTTTCGGGATGTATTCGCGAATGTGCCGAGGCACGTTGTAAAGATTTTGGAGTAATTGCGGTAGAGGGTGGATGGAATCTTTATGTGTGTGGAAATGGAGGAGCTAATCCCAAACATGCAGAATTGTTGGCAGAACAAATAGACAATGAAACTGTAATTAAATATCTTGATAGGTTTCTGATGTTCTATATAAGGACAGCCGCTCCTTTGCAAAGAACTGCCAAATGGTTGGATAAGTTAGACGGAGGAATTGAATATCTTAAAGAAGTTGTAATACAAGACACACTTGGTCTTGTAGATGATCTGGAGGTAGAGATGAGCAAGTTAGTAGATAACTTTCAATGTGAATGGACTCAAGCCATAGAGAACGAAGAGATCATGAAACGATTTAATCATTTTGTAAATAGTGAAGAACCTGATGACAATCTAGTTTTTGTTCCATTACGGGATCAAAAAATGCCGGAACATTGGAAATAGAAATTTTGAAGTTTATTTTTTTCAGGTTTCAATAAAGACAAAACCTGAAAACCGAAATTTGAAACTAAAAAAATTATGGAAGAAATTTTAGAAATATACAAAACCATTACTGCAGAAGATGTGAAAATATGGTTTAAGGCAGCCAAGGTGAGTGATTTTCCAAAAAGTGGAGGGGCTTGCGTTAAGTACAAGGAAAAGCAAATAGCCGTCTTTAACTTTGAAAGAAAAAATACCTGGTATGCATGTCAAAATGTATGTCCTCATAAAATGGAAATGGTATTAAGTCGCGGAATGACGGGAGATCAAAATGGGATTCCCAAAGTTGCTTGCCCAATGCACAAAAAGACTTTTTCTTTAGAAAATGGAAAGAACCTAAATGGAGACTTAGCACCTATCGCTACCTATCCAGTAAAAATAGAAGATGATATTGTTTATGTAGGGTTTTCTGAATAACAGAAAAATTAAACTATACCTCTCATATAAACCTATAAGATTTGATTAAAAAGACAAAGTCAGAAAGGCTTCAAAAAACAAAACGAGCTTCTTATATTAGTAAAACACAACAATATTATTTACTATCTTTTCAGGTAAACTATTAGTTTCAATAGTAATAAAACTTATTAGAAAGAACTGACTATTAATTTTTGAAGTTGTTTTTTTATTTTTACATTTAGCAATAATCTAACAATTCAATAACAATGAAAAAAGAAAATAAAAGAAAAGTAAGCTTAACAAAAATCAAAATAGCTAACCTTGATACTTTCTCTAAACTTAAAATCAAAGGAGGTTCTATATTGCCAAATGGGGAGCATTTACCATGGACTGAGGATATGAATACTAAAGATGAATGCCCTTAAAAAACCGCTTCAGTTAGAGTTTGATTAATAACTTTCATTCTGCAACTGTTTTTAAAGTAACATCCTGTAAAAACAATAAAATACAAAAGAAACCCAGTTACATTATGATGCAGCTGGGTTTTTATTTAGTTAATATCCTGATAGATGGATTTTCATTCGTCTTTGGACAAGCTATTCAAAAGTAATAGATTTCCTCTACCCGTTAGGCTTAACGAAAAAGGCTTAACTTTGCTAGTATACCAAATGAAATACTTTTATGCCAACCGAAAAATTATCAGAAGCCTATATCCTTTTTGACAAAGCTAATGCTCAAGATCCCAATACCGAAGAAGCAAATGGGGATTTTGTACCCAAAGAACTACTCTACAGTCAGCGAATGACGAAAACTTTAGAGAAGTTTGAACCAAAAGCTTCAGAAACATTAAAACTAGCGGCAAGATCACAACATATTTGTCGTTGGGAAATTTCTCGAGATAGTTACCCAATGGATAGAGTTGGATATCTGAAATGGAGGGAAGATTTGAAAAAATTTCATGCTACCAAAGCGTCAGAAATTCTTGCGAGCATAGGTTATGATGATGAAACCATAGATCGAGTATCTTTTTTGCTTCAGAAAAAAAAATTAAAAAAAGATGTGGAAACACAAACTCTAGAAGATGTAATATGTCTTGTTTTTCTTAATTTCTATTATGAAGATTTTTTAGTCAAACATACCGATGAAAAAGTAATAGATATATTACAGAAAACATGGCGTAAAATGTCTAAAAAAGGACATCAAGCAGCACTAAAACTTTCATATTCAAAAAAAGCCTTAGATTTAATTCAACAAGCGCTAGCATAGTATAACACCATTGAGCAAACAAGAACCTTTAGATCATCAAACTTTTAGCCGCCTAAGCAAGATCTATATTATTGCGCTTGGTGCGATTGCTTTGTTTACTATTGGAGGCCAGTTTTTTATACAGCAATATCTAAATGCTCAGATAGACGATTCCAGAATTATTAATATATCCGGAAGACAAAGAATGCTAAGTCAAAAACTGTCGAAAGAAATTCTTTTATTGTCTTATCTTAAAAAAAATCAAGCTAAAGATCAGTACATTGAAGATATTGAAGCTACACTTGATCTTTGGAAAGAATCACACGAAGTTCTCTCTCAGTATAACGAATCAATACAACAGGAACAAAAACACATTACAGAAATAAGAAAGATGTTTCTTGTCTTAGCGCCCTATTTTCAAGAGGTTCTAGAAAGCAGTAGGCAAGTAATTAATCTTATTAAAGATGATACAATACATCAAGAAAAACTTAAACTACATCTTGATAATATTGTTTTAAACGAGTCATTATTCCTTGAGCAAATGGATGCTATTGTATTTCAGTATGAAAAGGAAGCACAACAAAAGGTATCAAGTTTGAAGAAAATAGAATACCTTTTATTCGCTCTTATTATTCTGATTTTAATCTTTGAGTTTTTTCTGTTGTTCAGACCTGCTGCTTTAAGTATCAAAAAAACTATTTCTAATTTACTTGTTTCCCAGCAAAAGGCTGAAGATATGGCTTCAAGAGCTGAAGAACTAAGAAAGCTACAGGATAAAAATGTTCAGGAATTGCTTTCACTTACAAAAGCCATTGATCAAACACTTCTTTACGCCGAAGTTGATGAGTTTGGAATGATACAAAGTTTAGGAAGTCGTTTCGCCAAACTACTAAATATTGATGAGAACTATGAGAGAAAAAACATCGCCGATCTTATGGATTTGGGGGAAATACAAAAGAATAGGTTACTAGATCTTATTTCTCAAAACAAAGGTGGTGTTTTTAATGAAGAATTTGAATTTGAAACAACATCCAAAGAAAAAATCTGGTTGGACATATCAATACTCACAGTATTTAAAGAATCTGGAAATTCTGAGCGACTTGTGTTATGTTCAGATATCTCAAAGAGAAAAGAAGCTCAAAATGAAATCGAACGATTAAACACTTCCAGATATAAAGAAAAAGAAGAGTTACAAAAGTCCAATGCTAGCCAAATTGTAGAAGCGCAGGAAGAAGAAAGAAAGAGGATTGCTAAGGAAATTCATGATAGTATTGGGCAAATGCTAACAGCACTAAAATTTAATATAGAATCTATCAATCTGAATAATATTGAAAAAGCGTTCCAAAAAATTGAAGGTCTGAAGCAGTTATCAAAAGATCTAATTCAAGGAACCAGAATTGCAACCTTTAATCTTACTCCTCCTGAACTCAAAGATTATGGTATAAGTACTGCTCTTCAAAAAATGGCAAAAGAGCTTTCTAAATTAACCGGTAAAAACATAATTTTTGAAAATAAATCAAATTTTGATCAGCGATTTGATTCACTGGTAGAAACCAATTTATATAGGGTTACTCAAGAAGCTGTTAATAATTCTATCAAATACGCCCAATCTGATTATATCATGATTGCGATCAATCACTCGGATTTGTTATTGAGTGTTACCATAGATGATAACGGAAAAGGATTTAATCTAGAAGATATACCATCCAAGCCTGGCAATAATGCAGAAGGTGGGATGGGCTTATTTTTTATGAAAGAGCGGATGAATTATATAAATGGTAGATTATTTATCAATTCTGTTCCTAATAAAGGAACAAGAGTTACATTAAACTACACCATACCAGAAAGCTAAACATTACACTTTATTTGGCTTTTTTTTTATCACCTCATTACGATAGTAGTCAATAATACCATCAATTGGTCGTCTTACAATATTACCGACAGTAAGATTATATGGCCAAACAGCTGCTCTAATAATATCTTCACTAAAATGTGCTATAGATCCAATAAAGTGAATAGGTACATTTTGCGCTTCAGGGAAACACAGTACTCGGTTTTCAACAAATTCCTGAATACCTTCAGTTACAATTTTATAAAAATACCCATTACGTTCACTAGTAAAAATAAACTCTGCAAAAGAAGCCAAATAGGTATTAGGATTATCTTTTTTGTATAAATTCTCCTTAATTGAATCTGAAGAAAGATCAAAACGTTTTTCAAATTCTGAAGCTACTTCGGGTGGCATTCTTTTATAATAGTAATCCCTAATTAATCTTTTTCCAAAGTAATTACCACTTGCCTCATCCATAAGGATATAACCTAATGAGTCTACTACCATATGGATATCATCTCCATCATAATAACAACTATTTGAACCTGTACCTAATATACAAACAATACCAGGTTCTGTTGTGGCAGCATATACAGCAGCAACCATATCTTCTTTAACTACAACCTCTGCGTTAACGAAAAAATCTTCAAAGATCTTTTTTAACATTGCTGTTGGCTTTTTAGTACCGCATCCAGCTCCATAGAAGTTGACAACATCAATTTTCTCACGATAAGAAGTAAGTTCTTCGTTGTCTCTAATTCTTTCTTCAAGCAACGATTTTTCGAATACAGCAGGGTTTAAACCTTCTGTACGGGTTTTAAAAACGATTTCTCCAGAGTCATCAAGAAGAATCCAATCGCATTTAGTAGAACCACCATCAGCTAATAAAATCATTTGAAAATTTGTTTGTTGTTAGCAAAGAAAATAAGCCCCAAGAATTATTCTCGGGGCGAGAATTATATAGTCCTTATAAGTTTCCTACATAAGTTGATAAATCAACCAACTTAGAAGAATACCCATATTCATTATCATACCAAGATACCAGTTTAAAGAAGTTATCATTAAGAGCAATACTTGCTCCAGAGTCAAATGTAGATGTATGCGCTTCTCCTACAAAATCCTGAGACACCACAGCTTCATCAGTATATGCTAAAACTCCTTTTAATTCATTTTCTGAAGCCTTTTTAATAACGGCTTTTACTTCATCAAAAGATGCAGGTTTTTTAGTTCTTACTGTAAGATCCACTACAGAAACATCTGCAGTAGGTACTCTAAACGCCATACCTGTAAGTTTACCATTTAATTCTGGAATTACTTTACCAACGGCCTTTGCAGCTCCTGTTGATGATGGTATGATATTATTTAAAGCAGAACGACCTCCTCTAAAGTCTTTCTTAGAAGGAGCATCAACAACAGCTTGTGTTGCAGTTGCTGCATGTACAGTAGTCATTAACCCTTCTTCAATTCCAAAATTATCATCAATAACTTTGGCCAGTGGCGCTAAACAGTTTGTAGTACAAGAAGCATTAGAAACTATTGTATCTGAATCCTTTACCTGAGTGTGGTTAACTCCCATTACAAACATAGGAGCATCTGCAGATGGAGCCGAGATTACAACTTTCTTAGCACCTGCAACTAAATGTGCATTGGCTTTATCTAAAGTAGTAAAGATTCCTGTACAATCCATTACTACATCTACGCCAGCTGCATCCCATTTTAATTCTTCTGGGTTACGCTCTGCAGTAATTCGGATTTCTTTTCCATTTACAACAAGATTACCATTTTTTACTTCGATAGTTCCATCATACTTTCCGTGTACAGAATCATATTCTAATAAATAAGCAAGGTGCTCTACATCTAATAAATCATTAATCGCTACAATCTCTACGTTATTACGCTTAGAAGCAATTCTAAAAGCAATTCTTCCAATTCTTCCGAAACCGTTAATTCCAATTTTTAACGTACTCATATCTAAAAATTTAGTTGTTTAATTTAAAATGTGGTTATATAAAAAAGCTAAACTGAAGTAATATCAGCCACTTTTATTAGTCCATCGTGTTTATGTGATCTTTTGTCTAGTGCAGTTTTAAGCGGAACGATAGTGACCGTTTTATGAACAATACCAATCATAACTTCACTTTTGCCTTCTAATAATGTTTCTACAGCCCCTACTCCTAGTTTGCTAGCCAATACTCGATCATAACAGCTAGGTGCACCACCTCTTTGAATATGTCCCAATACTGATACTCTTACTTCATAATCATCAAGTTTTTCCTCTACATATTCACCTAGTTCAAAAATATTTTTACCAGATTTATCTCCTTCGGCAACCACTATAATACTAGAAGTCTTTCCCGTTTTTTTACTCTTTTTAAGTGAGTCGATAAGTCTATCTACTCCCATGTTTTCTTCTGGGATCAAAATCTCCTCTGCTCCTGCTCCTATTCCTGCATTTAAAGCTATATCTCCCGCATCACGCCCCATAACTTCTATAAGAAATAATCGATTATGAGAACTTGCTGTATCTCTAATTTTATCAATTGCTTCTACTACGGTATTTAATGCAGTATCGTATCCTATAGTATAATCTGTACCATTAATATCATTATCAATAGTTCCAGGAATACCTACTACTGGAAAATTATATTCTTCAGATAATTTTAAAGCACCTGTAAAGCTTCCATCTCCTCCAATTACTACTAGGGCATCTATATTATTTTTGATAAGGTTAGCGTGGGCTTTCTGTCTTCCTTCTATCGTTCTAAATTCCTTTGAACGAGCAGATTTAAGAAAAGTTCCTCCTTTATTAATAATGTTTCTTACAGAACGTGCATTGAGTTGTTCTACTTCATTATTAATTAAACCTTCATATCCTTTATAAACACCAAAACAATTTATCTGGTAATAACTACACGCACGAACTACAGCACGAATTGCAGCATTCATTCCTGGAGCATCTCCTCCAGAAGTTAGTACGGCTATATTTTTAACTTTTTTTGTCATTGAAGCCAAATCTATTGTTAATGACCATAATAACCTAATTTGCTAAAAAACTAAAACGTTTTCGGTTGATAAATTCAGTATTTACTGACAGAAAAAGCATTATTTTAACACATATTCATATATTACGTTAAGAAAAGAACAATATCTTAAAATAGGCATTTCTAAGGTTTTTATCTCCCAAGAATTATATAAAAAACAAAAACGACCTGCCTGAGCAAGTCGTTTTCATAAATTAATATATCTATTTTTATTTATTCCTGAATAAGAATTTTGTATTCCCAAGCTCCAAGATTATGTGGTTCTCGTGGCTTTACTTCATACGATTCTCCTGAAAGATAATCTTTATAACGACCTGGTAAACTCATATTAAAGCTAACAGGTTCGGCAGTCATATTCGCAACAAAAGCAACTTGGTTTTTATCTTTTTCTCTAATGAAAGCAAGAACCTTATCATTTTGAGAAGTGGTAATACGTGCATACAAAGCTGCATTTTTCCCCCCGTGTAATGCCGGGTTAGTGTTTTTAAGCTTTCCTAACTTTTCATACAATGAGAAGAACTTACCTTTCTTTTTTATGATCGTATCCTTTTCAAAAAACAATAAACGTTTATCCATATCATATTCCTGACCAGAATAAATTAATGGCATACCTGGTGCTAAATAGGAAAGTGCTGCAAACATTTCTTTAGAATCGCCCATTCTTTCCTCTACCGTACCATTCCATGAGTTTTCATCATGATTAGAGGTGAAGTTCATTAATATATCATCTTTTGCATACATCGTATCTATCTGCACCATTCTTTTGTCCCATTCCTTTACACTAGCTTTTCCTTTGGCAATATCATTCATTTTATGATGTGTATCCCAGCTATACCCCATATCAAAAGCGCTTTCTAATAGTTCTGGCTTCCATCCTTCTGCAAGCATAAATATTGGTTTTATTTTTTTCAGTTCGGCAACGGTAGTATTCCAAAAATCTGTAGGCACCATTCCTGCCACATCACAGCGGAAACCATCAACATTTTCTTCTTTTAACCAATACATCATATCATTCTTCATCTGCTCTCGCATTTGTTGATTGTCATAATTAAGATCTGCAACATCGGTCCAATCTGTATCTACAGTATGTGTAATATTTCCATCCTTGTCTTTGGTATAATAGTCTGGATGTTCTTTTAACCAAACATGATCCCAACCTGTATGATTTGCAACCCAATCCAGAATTACATAAATTCCGTTATCATGTGCTGTTTTAACCAATTCTCTAAAATCTTCAATAGTTCCAAATTCTGGATTTACCTTTGTATAATCTGATATCGCATAATAGCTTCCTAGAGTTCCTTTACTCTTTGTAGTAGAAATTGGATAAATTGGCATTATCCAAAGAACCTTAACTCCCAATTGTTTAAGAATTGGAATATCTTTTGTGAATGCTTTAAACGATCCTTCCTCAGAGTATTGACGAATATTGGCTTCATAGATAACAGCATTTTCCATCATTGCATCACTTACTGGAGCTAGCTCTTTTACTTCTTCTTTAATTTCAGTTTTGGTATTGGCTAATGTATTCTCTGTTTTTGTCTTTCCGCATGAAAACAATATTCCCATTACAACAAGACTTAAAATTATCTTCTTCATTTTATAAAATTATATGTGGTTATTGGTTTATTGCAACTCTAATATCATTGATGTTTTTGCAGAAATATTAAAAGTTTCAGTAACATCAATGTTAGAATCAGTTATGATATCTTTTCCTGTTTTATAGTCTTTTAATCCTTCTTTAAAACGAGAAACATCTAATTTTTGATCTTCAGTATTATTATTAATAATAACCATTACGCTTTTCTCATCATCATATCTAAAATATACATATACATTATCAAAAGGAATAAACTGTAATAGTTTTCCAGTATGAATAACTGGGGTATTTTTTCTCCAGTTAAGTACTTTTTTGGTAAAAGAGTGAAATGCCTCCTGATCACTGGTTCTTCCTTTTTTGGTTCCTGAGGGTAAAAAAGCACTTTGCTTGTCGTTAGACCATCCCCCGGGAAAATCTCTTCTTATATCACCATCTCCTTTTTTATCGCGATTACCCAGCATTCCAATTTCATCCCCATAATACATCTGCGGAATCCCACGAGTTGTAAACACTAAAGTCATGGCCATTTTATATTTATTAATATCGCCCTGATATATCTCATTGATACGATTGGTATCATGATTTCCTGCAAACAATAGAAGATTATTAATATTCGGATATAAAAAGTCATTCGTGAAGTTATCATAGGCCTTGATCATGCCTTTATCCCAAGCTTTTTCATCTTCATTAAATATAACCATAAGTGCATCATGAAGGGTAAAATCCATTACAGATGGTAAATAGGAATTATAATTATCTAATGCCCCTATTTTACTATCCTTTTGCCAATATGCCATCTGGGCTTGATCATGCATCCATACTTCTCCAACAATATTAAAGTTCGGATATTCATCCATAATAGTTTTGGTCCATTTGGCTATTCCTTCTTTGTCATTATAGGAATATGTATCTACTCTAAGTCCATCTAAATCTGCATATTCTATCCACCAAATTGCATTTTGGGTGATATAATTAAGAAGTAAAGGATTACTTTGATTCATGTCTGGCATTGTGGTATCAAACCAACCATTCATGCAACCTTTGCTATCTACTTTAGAAGCATTGATATCAAATTGAGTAGTCATTCTATAGTTACTACGTCTAAAACCTTCTGGCCATTGATGAATCCATTCTTTTGTTGGCAAATCTTTTATCATCCAGTGTTTGGATCCCCAATGATTGGTCACATAATCCATTATGAGTTTCATATCCAATTTATGCATTTCTGAAGCCAAACGCTTGTAATCTTCATTTGTTCCGTATCGTGGATCAATCTTATAAAAATCACTTTGAGCATACGTATGATAAGAAAACTCTGGCTCATTATCTTCTAGCAATGGTGTACTCCATAATGCTGTAGCTCCTAAATCTTTTAAATAATCCAAATGATCTATCACTCCTTGTATATCACCTCCGTGGCGTCCTCCTGGTTTGCTTCTATCGGCTTTTTCAATGGTGTCTGAGTGAGAATCATTATTAGAATCTCCGTTTGCAAATCGATCTGGCATGATTAAATACATCACATCACTACTATCAAACCCTTTTCGCTCTGCAGATTTTTCTTTTCTAGACTTAAATTCGTAAGGTCTTGAGAACGCAACTGTATCATTTTTTGTAAATCGTATAGAGACTGTCCCTGGTTTTACATCTTTGGTATCAATAGTTATAAAAATATAATTTGGGTTTTCGGTTTTAGTGATATCATTTATAGTAATATCTTCAATTTGAATGTCATACTTGGCAATACCTTTTCCGTAGCACATCAATTGCAATTCACTGTGATGCATACCACTCCACCAAAAGGGAGGTTCTATTTTTTCTACCTGCCCGTACGTGTATACAAAAAGGAAACAGGAAAATAAGGTTATTAACTTGGTTTTCATTTTTTTTGCTTTATCTAGATAAAATGTTTGTGTAATTCTTCATAGAAATAAATACCCCAAAAACAAAAGCCTTCGGGGTATATTAATTTTAGTCAATGCTATTGGTTAAACAGTTATTAAACTATCCGGAGAAATTTTAAACTCCTTACCGCCTACATATATTACAAGTTCCTGATCTCCTTCTAAATTGAATGAAGTTCCTTCTTGAGAGACATTAACTTTTAAAATTTGATTTCTGAAATTCACATTAAAAGTATATCCTTTCCATTCTTTTGGGATTCTAGGCTCAAATGATAACCTATCATTCTTGATTCGAAGCCCGCCAAACCCTTCAACAATACTCATCCAAGTACCTGCCATACTTGTGATATGTAATCCTTCTTCTACTTCTTTATTATAATCATCAAGATCCAATCTTGAAGTTCTTAAATAAAAGGTATATGCTTGATCCATTCTATCCAATGTTGCCGCCTGGATACTATGAACACAAGGTGAAAGAGAAGATTCATGAACAGTAAAAGGTTCATAGAAATCAAAATGCCTGGCTAATTCTTCTTTTGTAAATTGATCCTCAAACATGTAAAAACCTTGCAATGTATCTGCTTGTTTGATATAAGGGGAGCGCAGTATTCTATCCCAGCTCCACTTTTGATTAATTGGTCTTTGAGACTTATCCAAATCTTCTACTGAAATCAATTCTTTATCCAGGAACCCGTCTTGTTGCAAGTATACCTGATGTTTTTCAGAGTAAGGGAAATACATTTTCTCAGCAACTTTGGCCATTGCATCAATCTCTTCCTGATGCAAGTTCACCTTTTCAATAATTCTCTTATGATCGTTACTATATTCTGCTTTTACCTTATTGATATTTTCAATACAATATTCTATACACCACTTAGCCAAATAATTCGTGTACCAATTATTGTTAATATTATTTTCATATTCATTAGGGCCTGTTACTCCTAAAATTACGTATTGATCCTTGTCTGTAGAAAACGTAGCTCGTTGGTGCCAGAAACGTGCTATAGCAATCATCACTTCCAATCCTTTTTCTGGAATATAACTATAATCACCGGTGTATCTAACATAATTATAAATTGCAAATGTCATTGCTCCGTTACGATGTATTTCCTCAAAAGTTATTTCCCACTCATTATGACATTCTTCACCATTCATGGTTACCATTGGGTACAACGCCGCTCCATTAGTAAAGCCAAGCTTTTCTGCATTCTCAATCGCTTTATCCAGATGATGATAACGATAGGTTAATAGGTTACGAGCAACAATCTGATCTTTGGTCGCCATGTAGAACGGGATACAATATGCTTCGGTATCCCAATAAGTACTTCCTCCATATTTCTCACCTGTAAACCCTTTTGGACCAATATTAAGTCTTGCATCTTTACCAAGATATGTTTGATTTAATTGAAAAATATTAAATCGAATCCCTTGTTGTGCTTTTACATCTCCTTCGATAGCTATATCGGCCATCTCCCAAATTTTGGACCATGCTTTCTTTTGCAAATCTAATAATGCATCAAAACCAGACTCTGAA
Organism: uncultured Aquimarina sp.; assembly: GCA_947500545.1. Classification (GTDB taxonomy): domain Bacteria; phylum Bacteroidota; class Bacteroidia; order Flavobacteriales; family Flavobacteriaceae; genus Aquimarina. The sequence goes on from CANMSO010000006.1 coordinate 259,666, forward strand.
GCTTGTTTAAGTACAGCAGTACTTGCAGAGGCCAAGTCTTCTTTTTTATGATTAAGAGATACCGTATATCCTCCAAACTTTACAATACTTGCCGTTTGGCCTTTAGAAACATCAACGGCATAGTTTAATTTTACATAGTTACTATTAGTTTCTACTTTAGGATAAATGTCTTTTGGATCATTTTCAACAAATATTTGATTTAACATACCTGTACAAGTATGAAACTCTGTCTTCATTGTTTTAGATAAAATCTGCGCAGAATTTCCTTTGTGAGATAAATCGTAAGTATCCCAGAATTTATCATCCCAATTGGTATCTTCATTAGTAATTCCAGAATCAAGGTAAGGGGTAAAAGTTACTGTAGCATCTTGATTTACAGGAGTTACTTCATATTTAATTGCTCCTACTTCATCCAAATCTAAACTAAGGAACCGTGTAGATTTTACAGAAACCTCAATATTATTCAATAAGATTACCGTAAAAGAACGTTGATACCAACCTTCTTTCATGTTTAGCTCTCTTCTGAAATTAACAACTGATTTACATCTATATAAATCCAGCTTTTCTCCGTTAATTTCAACATTAATTCCTATCCAGTTTGGAGCATTAAGCACTTTGGCAAAATACTCTGGATATCCATTTTTCCACCAACCTACTCTAGTTTTATCTGGGTAATAAACCCCTGCTATATAACTTCCTTGAAAAGTAGGACCAGAATATGCTTCTTCAAAATTAGCTCTCTGTCCCATTGCTCCATTACCTATACTAAAAAGGCTCTCTGAGGATTTAACTCTTTCTACATCAAATCCTTCTTCAATAATTGACCAGTTATCTGGTTTTATATAATCCTGATTCATCGTATTGTCATACTTTTTTGGCCGAAACCAAATTATTTATAAACTCTTCTTTTATTTCTGTAAAATCACTAAAAATGTAATCTGCTTCATGTAATACCTTAGGATCACCTATTCCTATACTTATCATATTGGCTATATTAGCTGCCTGAATTCCTGCCACTGAGTCTTCAAATACGACACAGTTTTCTGGTAAAATACCTAGCTCTTTTGCCCCTATTAGAAATACTTCTGGGTCGGGTTTTGCTTTAGACACATTAGTTCCATCTACAATAGCCTGAAACTTATCTGCTAGCCGGACCTTATCCAAAATCACTCTGGCATTTTTACTAGCAGAACCCAAAGCTATAGCTTGTTCTTTTGAAATTAAACTATCCAAAACTCTAGGTACATCAGGTAAAATTTCTGAAGTATCCATTTTTGAGATATACACAAGGTATTCTTCGTTTTTTTTAGTCATTAATCTGGTAAATTCTTCTTCTGAAATGGTTTTGTTTCCCCATTCTAATATTTTTTCTAAAGATCGTACTCGGCTAACTCCTTTTAGTTGTTCATTTTGTTCTTCAGAAAAAGAAATACCTAAACTATTGGCAAGATTTTGCCAGGCTAAAAAATGATATTTTGCAGTATCAACAATAACACCATCTAGATCAAATATAAATGCTTTCTTCATTATTCTGCTACTTCTTTTGGGTTATAAGTTATTGCATCCCTGTTTGTAATCAACAAGTTACAAAAACCAGCTATTATTAAACTTATTCCTGCCACTATCATTGCATTGATTGTTTGATCACCTATAAGCTTATAAGCAAAATTAATACCTCCTATCGCTGCAATAATCTGAGGTATTACAATAAACATATTGAATATCCCCATAATCACTCCCATTTTCTTGGGATCTACTGAGCTTGAAAGCATGGCGTATGGCATAGATAATATACTTCCCCATGCAAAACCCACCAATGTAAATGAAAAAGTTAACCATTCTGGTGAAGGAATAAAATACATAGATATAAAACCTATACCTCCTAAAACTAATGATCCAAGATGCACTAATTTTCTATTAATTCTTTTCCTAGAAGTATAAAAAGTTAATATTAAAGCAAAAGCCATTGATGACAAACCATAAATACCCATATACCTACCTACATCATTAGAAGATTTTTGAAAAGCAGTGCTTGCCTCCTTAAAAGCTGCTGCAGATTCAGGAATATTCATGTTATATGCTGACTCTATCGGCACAGGGGTTTTAAATACATGCTCTGTAAGTGCGGGGTTTGCTAGACTCCACATGGTAAAAAATGCAAACCAACTAAAAAACTGTATTAATCCCAGTTTCTTCATTGTTAGTGGCATACTCCCTATATTATTTAAAATATCAGGAATAAATTGATTCTTTTTCTTTTTCTCTCTTTCAAATTCTTCCATATCCTCAGGAGGATATTCAGTGGTTTTAAAAACTGTATAAAGAATACTTGCAAGAAAAACAACTCCCCCGATTGCAAAAGCAACCTTTACTGACATAGGAACAACCCCTGTAGGTGCAGAATCACTTACACCCATTTGAGAAACCGCCCATGGTAAGTTGCTTGCAACCCATGTTCCTATCCCTATTATTAATGTTTGTGTTACAAATCCATAAGACCGTTGAGATTCTGGAAGCTTATCTGCTACCAATGCTCTAAAAGGTTCCATAGAAATATTAATAGATGCATCTAGAATCCATAAAAACCCAGCTGCAACCCATAGAACTGGAGAATGAGGTACTAAAAATAAAGCAATAGAACTTAAAATTGCGCCAATTAAAAAGTAAGGTCTACGACGACCCCACCTTGGACTCCAGGTTCTATCACTAAGATAACCTATAATAGGTTGTACCAGTAATCCAGTCAAAGGAGCTGCAATCCATAATAAAGGTATTGCATCTTTTTCTGCACCTAAGGTTTGAAAAATTCTAGACATAAATCCGCCTTGCAATGCAAAACCGAATTGAATTCCTAGAAAACCGAAACTCATGTTCCAAATTTCCCAGAAACTTAGCTTACGCTTGTTCATTAAGTAAATTTTTTGAAATTACTATGATAAGCGCGTACACTTATCAAAACTTATTTATTTAGTAGAAAGTGAAAATATAAGTTTTGACTGGGGCCAAAGATATTATAATTTTTTAATTAAAAAGATCACTACTTAGTTTTTTTTGCAGATTGTCTTTGAATTAAGCTGGTATCAATAATAACTGTTCTATATTCCTCAGTAGCAGCTTCATCACCTTCTAATTTATCAATTAAAAGTTTTGCTGCTCTGACCCCCATATCTTCTCCGTGTTGACTAATTGTTGTTAAACTTGGTATAAAGTGTTTAGATAAAATCCCATCTGTAAAACCTATAATGGCAATATCATCTGGCACCTTCTTGCCTTGATTATTTAAAACTTTTACAGCAGTAACGGCAAACAATTCATTTACGGCAAAAACGGCATCAATATCTTTATCCTTAAGAAAATCTGAAATTTCTGATTCACAGTTATCAATATCTTCTATTTTCAATATAAGATCTTCTCTTTCGGGAACATCATAAGCCCTCAACGCCCTTAAATAACCATTTGTTCTTAGTTTTCCAACACTAATATAATCTACAGTAGTAAGGATAGCAATTCTCTTACATCCAATAGATAGCAAATGATTTGTAGCTGTTTGCGCTCCTTTAGAATCATCTATAATTACCTTGTCACATACTACTTCATCTATAATTCTATCAAAAAGAACAACGGGCATACCCTGGCTCATGGTTTCTTCAATATGATGATAATCTTTTTTAAGTTGAGTTTCCTTGGCAACAGAAAGAATAAACCCATCTGCACTACCACTTGCAAGCATTTCTAAGTTAATTACTTCTTTATCAAAAGAGTTATTAGAAGAACAGATAATTACATTATAACCTTTTTCATTAGCTACCTTCTCTACCCCACCAATTACTGTAGTAAAGAAATGATGAACAATTTCGGGGATAATAACGCCAATGGTCTTTGTTTTTCTATTCTTAAGGCTTAACGCTATGTTATTAGGCTTATAATTATACAATTTAGCGAAAGCTTTTACCTTTTGTCGAGTGTCTAAACTTATCTCTACACTATCTTTTAATGCCTTTGATACCGTAGAAATGGAAACATCCAGCTCTTTTGCAATTTGTTTTAAGGTAACTTTTTGTTTCATCTATTTTTATATTGAATTATAACTACAAAAATTACGAGTAATCATTTTGATAAGCGTCAACGCAATTCATAGCAACTTATTTTATCCCTTAGTTTTTTTATCTAAACGTTAATATTTGCCGCGAAAATATATCATATGACCACAATTCCACTTAAAATTTTAACGAAATTTTAAAAGTTTTCCACACGCAAACGTTTTCGTAAGGTTTCGACTACACCTCTTTCAAAATTTAACATAAAATTTACATACATTGGTTGTCAGAAAGTGAAAATATAAGACTTAAAACAATCAAAAACTAATTTAATTTTATGAAAACATTTACTAAAAGCGCATTGTTTTTATTGTGGTTGATACCGATGAGCTTTTTTGCTCAGTCGACCGTTACAGGAACGGTGACTGATGCAGGAAGTGGTCAGCCAATTCCTGGTGTAAATATCATTGTAAAGGGATCCACAAACGGAACGTCTTCCGATTTTGATGGAAATTACTCTTTAAGCAATCTTAACAACGGAGACGTTCTAACGTTCTCTTATGTTGGTTTTATACCCCAGGAAGTTTCTTTTACTGGCCAAGCCTCAGTAAACATCACATTAGAAGAAGATGCCGCAGAACTAGAACAAGTAGTACTTATTGGTTATGGTGCTGCAAGAAAAAAGGATTTAACAGGATCGGTTGCTCTGGTTACAGCAGAGGATTTTAACACTGGTAATAATGTTAGTGCAGAAAACCTATTTACAGGTAGAGTTGCAGGTGTTAACATTAACACCAATGGTGGTCCTGCCGGAAACTCTCAAATTAGAATTAGAGGTGGTGCATCATTAAACGCATCTAACGACCCTTTAATTGTAGTAGATGGTTTACCGATAAATGATGCGAATGATACGGATAATGGTGCACGATCTATTCTTTCAGCAATTAACCCTAACGATATCGAATCTTTTTCAATCCTTAAAGATGCATCATCTGCCGCAATATATGGTAACCGTGGTGCAAATGGGGTAATTATTATTACTACCAAAAAAGGAAAAAAGAATTTACAGGTTAACTTAGACACTCAAACAAGCGTTACCACAGCAAATGAAACAATTGATGTATTTTCTGGAGATGAATATAGAGCATTAATTGCCGATAATTTTCCTGATCGTGTTGCAGATTTAGGAACTGCAAATACAGATTGGCAAGATGAGATATATCGAGATGCTTTTTCTGCACAACACAATCTTTCTGTAAGTGGTTCTATTTTAGAAGTGCTACCAACAAGATTAGCTATAGGAAGATCAGATCAAGAAGGTCTTAGAAAAACATCTAAGTTTGAAAGAACAACAACATCTCTATCGTTAAACCCAAGGGTTTTTAACAATCACTTAAAAATTGATGTAAATGCAAACCTTAATTTTGAGAAAAATAGATTTGCAGAAGGTGTAGAAAGAGATGCTGTTACTTTTGATCCTACACAACCAGTTTTTGATGAAGGCTCTTTATACGGTGGCTTTTTTGAATATTTAGATCCATCTACTGGTTTTGCAAGAGCAAATGTTCAGAGAAACCCTGTTGCCAAATTACTTCAAACTAGAAACATTGCCAACGTTAGAAGATATTTTGGTAATGCAAAGTTTGATTATCAATTGCATTTCTTCCCTGACTTAAGAGCAGTATTAAACTTAGGTTTAGATACAAGTGAAACAAGTAGGTTTGAAGAACGTTCTACAGAAAGTGCAAACACTTTTAACTCAAATCTAGGAGAGTTTAATGGTTTTAAGTCTGATACAGAGTTTGACACGAAAAACAGATTATTAGATGCTTATTTGGTATATAATAAAGATGTAGGTGCTGTTAATATTGAAGCAACTGGAGGGTATTCTTATCAAAAAATTGATATTAGAGAATTTAAAACAGAAGATCAACGTGATCCAAACAGATCACCTGAAGAAGATATTAAAGTTGATGAGGTACTTTTAGCTTATTTTTTAAGAGCAAATCTAAAAATAAGTGACAAGTATTTTTTAACTGGATCCATACGTCGTGATGGTTCATCTAGATTTGCACCAGACGTTAGATGGGGTTATTTCCCTGCGGCATCTTTTGGATGGCAAATTAGCGAAGAGAACTTTCTTAAAAACTCTTCAACACTAAGTAATCTTAGGTTAAGATTAGGTTATGGTGTAACAGGACAACAAGATATCGACAGAACAGACTATTTTGAAAGATATAGAGGTAGTAATCCAAACACGCAATACATTCTTAACGGAGAGGTAATCAATATTGTTCAACCTCAATTTAGAAATGAAGAAATTGAATGGGAAAAAATCTCAGAATATAATATTGGTTTGGATTATGGGTTCTGGAATGACAGAATATCGGGATCGGTTGATGTATTTAGAAAAGAGTCTGATGATTTACTTTCTCAAGCTCCTGTTCCAGATGGTGTAAATTTCTCTAACCAAGGTTTCCAAAACATTGGTAAATTTACAACTCAGGGTGTTGAATTCTCTATTGGCGCAGATATTATTAGAAATAATAATGTAAATTGGAATCTAACCTATAATGCTACGTATATAGATCAAGAAATAAACGACTTAGCATTTGGTGCGGATATATTAATAGGTGGAATCGATGGAGGTACTGGTAATACTATTCAGATCCATAGACAAGGACAGACTCCTTTTTCATTCTTTACATTTGCTCAAGTTTATGATGCTAATGGTGCTCCAATCGAGGGTGCATATGCTGATCTTACAGGGGATGGTGTTGTAGATAATAATGATAGGTATGTTTCTGGTTCACCTGTAGCAGATTTAACTATGGGACTTCAATCAAGTTTAAATATTCATAATTTTGATTTCAACTTTAACTTAAGAGCTAGTATTGGTAACGAAGTATATAATAATGTTGCTTCTGCAAATGCGCAAACTGGTAATTTATTCAGAAATGTATTCAATAATGCTCCAACATCTTTGTTAGACACTAATTTTAACAATACACCTGATGTAATTCAATCAGATTTTTATGTTGAAGATGCTTCTTTCTTGAGAATGGATAACATAACTTTAGGATATACAGTTAGAGATATAATGAAAGGTGTTTCAAGCCTTCGTCTTTGGGCAGGTGTTCAAAACGCATTTATAATTACAGATTATTCTGGATTAGATCCTGAAATTCAAAATGAAGGTAGAGATCAATCGATCTTCCCAAGAGGGCGCACTTTCTTGTTAGGTTTAAACTACAAATACTAAAAACATTAGAAATGAAAATATATAAGAATTTTTTATACGCATTTCTTTTCATAGGGATATTCACTTCTTGTGAAGGGGATTTGGATGTCGAATTAGAAGATGATGACGACTTACTGGCCGAGGATGTATTCAATCAGCCAGGTGGATATGATAGAGCAATTGCTGGGGTATATGCAAACCTTGCTGTTGTAGGACTTGATGATCCAGGCACCTCTAATCTTGCAGGAATAGATGCCGGTACTGGTAATTATGTAAGAGGGCTATTTAATCTACAAGATTTATCTACTGATGAAGTAATCTTTAATTTTGAAAATGACCCTGGTATTCGTCAAATACAAAGAAACAGCTGGGATGCAAACAATGTAATTGTTCTCGGTTTTTGGGCCAGATCAACATTCGAGATTGCCTTAGCAAACGAATTTCTTCGTCAAACTACAGATGGAAAATTAGATTCTAGAGGTGTAGATGCACAAACAAGAGAAGAAATCAGAGCATACAGAGCAGAGGCAAGAGTGTTAAGAGCGTTAGCTAATTATCACTTACTTGATTTATTCCGAAGAGCTCCTAATGCAACAGAAAATGATGCTGTTGGATTTACTAGAGTTCAAGAGATTAAAGAACAAGAGCTATTTGATTATATCGAAGCAGAATTATTAGCAGTTGATGCTGATTTATTAGATGTAGCCACTAGTAACGCTTCTCTTTATGGTCGAGTAAATAAAGGAGTAGCAAAAATGATTCTTGCCAAACTTTATCTTAATGCTGAAGTTTATACAGGAACTAATCGTTATGCAGATTGTTTAAGAGTTTGTGAAGAAATCATAGGAAGTGGTTATTCACTTACTCCTAATTATTCATATAACTTTCTTGCAGATAATAACACAAACGGAGCTCAAAATGAGGTTATTTTCCCTGTTATAGCTGATGGAGTTTCCGTTAGAAATTTTGGTGGTGCTGGTATTATAATACAAGGACAACAAAATGGAGATTCTGCTTCTGAACCAACACCACAATCATTTGGTGTAGGTGGATTTGGTAACCTATTTAGAGTAAGAGGAGAGTTCTCTGAGCTATTTGATACTGATCCTCTTTTTCAAAATGATTCTAGAAATACTCTAGTTACAGAAAATGTACCTGCAGATCCAGATAGTACAGACCCTCCTACGCCAAGAGATATAAATATAGATCCTAATCTTTTAGACACTTCTTCTGGATATCTAATGGCTAAATATTCTAACTTGACATCTGCTGGTGAAGCAGGACAAGATGCTACATTTGTAGATACGGATTTTCCATTGTTTAGACTTGCAGATGTGTATTTAATGTATGCAGAATCTCATCTTAATAATGGTGGTGGTGATCGTGCTACGGCTTTAGGATTTGTAAATGCACTTAGAGAAAGAGCGTTTGGAGACACTTCTGGAAATATTGCTGATGCCGATCTTACTTTAGATTTCATTCTTGATGAACGCGGTAGAGAGTTACATTGGGAAGCACACAGAAGACAAGATCTTATCAGATTTAACCGATACACAGGAGGAGCTTATAACTGGTCATTTAAAGGAGGTCCACAAAATGGTTCTTCTATCTCAGAAAACTTTAAGTTATTCCCTGTTCCGGCATCGAGTAGAGCTGCTAATCCAAACCTAGGGCAGAACACAGGATTTTAATAAACTATGAAAAATTTAATTTATACAGTCATGAAAAAGATATCAATTTTAATGTTTGCATTTGTAGCAGTATTATGCTTCAATGCTTGTGTCGAAGATGAAGAACCTACATTTGTTCTTCAACAAGATCAATCAGAAGGACCGCTAATTGTATCTGCAAACTCTGCAGTTACTCTTAATAAAGATATAGAAGGTGATCAAGCGTTCACACTTGTATGGGAAGATGCAGGATATAATGTTCAAACTCCTATTACTTATACAGTTCAAGCTGCTGCTGCAGGTACTGATTTTGCAGAACCACAAGACGCTGCAGTAACTGTTGATCGTTTTTATTCTTGGACCGTTGGAGACCTTAACAGTCTATCAATATCATTAGGTCTTTCTCCAGATGTAGAAGCTGCACTAGAACTTCGTGTTGTTTCTTCTTTAGGAACTAACGGAGGAGCTGCTATTGATTCTAATGTAATTTCTCTTACTGTAACTCCATATAACACAATTGTAGTACAAAAGAATTTATTTTTAGTAGGAAACGCAACTGCTCCAGACTGGAACAATGGTGATCAACCTACTCAACATCCAAATCCGGCATTAGTTAGAGATCCAGATAACGAGAATTTATTCAAGTTTACAGGATGGTTTTTAGGCGGTGACAATGCTTTTAAATTATTAGAAACTCCAGGTTTTTGGCAACCACAATGGGGTCTTGATGGTGGTGGAGTAACTAGTAGTGATATTCTTGGTACTGATCCTGGTGTTTTTTCAGTAGGTGCAGATGGTTACTATGAAATTACTGTGAATATTGAAGATTTTACATTTGAAGTAGCTACAATTGATGCAACTTCATCTCCTTCGTATACTACTCTGGGAATCATCGGTGATTCTACTCCTGATGGATGGGACGCTGATACAGATATGACTCAGTCAACTTTTGATGAGCATATGTGGTATATACAAGATGTTACACTTGTAGATGGTTTACTTAAGTTTAGACATAGTAATGACTGGCCAGGAAACTGGGGTGGTACAACTGCAATAAGCGGAACAACTACTACAGATGGTGATCCACCAGCTATACCAGTAACTGCAGGAACATATGACATTTGGTTCTATGACCTTGATGGAAGATATATTTTCATTCCTAAAGGATAAATAATTCTAAAACTAAAAAGTTGAAATGAAAAACTTAAGAAATATATCAACCAAAACCTTCCTCCTACTAGGAGGAATGGTTCTTGGTTTAACAGGATGTACCGAGGATGATAATACCATTGATCAAGGTGAACCTGTAATAACAAGTCAATCACTAAAAATGGATCTATCTCAATTTAAAAGAGATGATGCAGGGGTATTTATGCAAGCGTTTTACTGGAATGTAGAGCCCAGAGGAGGTTGGTATGATCAAGTAACTTCGCAAGTTGAAGATTGGGCAAATTCTGGAATAAATAGAATTTGGCTACCTGCACCGGGTAAAGGAGCTTCTGGTGGATTTTCCATGGGATATGATCCTGCAGATTATTTTGATGTAGGTGAGTTTGATCAACACGGTACTGTAGAAACTCGTTTTGGATCTAGAGCTGAACTAGAAACCTTAATCGCTACTGCTCATCAAAATGGTCTTGAAGTAATTGCAGATATCGTGATGGGCCATAATTCTGGTGGAGGATTACAAGCCAATCCATTTCGAGGCGGTGATGAAGTTTATTCTTTATTTAATGAAGTTAATGGTAATGCTTCTGGTAAATTTAACCGTACTAATGAGCATTTTCACCCTAATGACATCCACGAAAGAGATGAACAAGATTTATTCTTTGCAGAAACCGATCTTTGTCACGATCAACAATATGTACAAGACTGGTTATGGGGAAGAGATGATTCTGTTGCCGCTTTTTATAAAAATACATTAGGTTTTGATGGATGGCGTTTTGACTATGTAAAGAGTTTTGGAGCACAATGGGTAAAAGCTTGGAATGATAAAATTGGAGGATTCTCTGTAGGAGAAAACTTTGATGGCAACCAACAAGTTCTTAAAGACTGGGTGGATGCTTCTGAATCTCCAGCATTTGATTTTGCCTGTTTCTATAGATTAGAAGAAACTCTAGATCGTGCTCAAGATTTAACTGCTCTTGGTGATGCAGAAAATATGCTTCGAAAAATTTATGCTGATAAAGCTGTAACTTTTACTGCTAATCACGATACAGAAAATAGAGAAGGTAAGTCTGAAGAAGATTTCAAAAATAATTCTATAAGCTACGCTAATAAATTATTGGCATATTCATATATTCTTACTCATGATGGATATCCAACTGTTTTTTATCTTGATTATCAAGCTTTCAAAGGGCAACTTAAAACCCTAATCGAAATCTATAACACATTAGCTGTTGGAGATATTGAAATAATTGAAGCTAGTAAAGATGAATATATTATGAAAAGAGGTGGAAATGGAGACAATCCAGGACTAATCCTTTACATGAATATTAGCAACCAAACTAAACAGTTTGATGTAACAACTAATTGGGCAAATAAAACATTAGTAGACTATACAGATAATTCTAGAGCGACACCAACTACTGATGCAAATGGTAACACTACCATATATGCACCAGCAGGAAGTTACTCTATTTGGTCTGTTACTAAATAATATACCCTATAGTTTTTTATTGAGTTAGCCAGTAAAATGATTAAAGAGTGCTTTATAGCACTCTTTTTTTATTTAAATCCATGCTCCTTTTACAAACACATCACTAGAATAAATATTAGGTATAGCATAATCAAAAAGAATTACTTTACTTTGTACAAACATCTTATTACACAAATTAAAACTTTTAATGCCAAAATTTCCATTTTATAGACAAGCAGAATCTAAAGATTGTGGTCCTACTTGTATTAAGATAATAGCAAAACACTACGGAAGAGTTCTAAACACTCAAAAACTTCGAACATTAAGTGAGACTACGAGAGAAGGAAGTTCGCTTTTGGGTATTAGTGATGCTGTTGAGGAAATTGGATTTAGGTCACTTGGTGTCAAACTATCGTTAGAAAAACTAGATGAAGTCCCCCTACCCTGCATTGTTCATTGGAACAAAGTACATTATGTAGTTGTGTATAAAATAAAAAGATCTCGTAAAGGGCAATTGACCATATATGTTTCTGATCCAGCTCATGGCTTAATTACCTATAACAAAGAAGAGTTTATTAAAGCTTGGATAGGGAATAATGCAGATGAATTCACTGAAGAAGGAGTAGCTTTACTTTTGGAGCCCACTCCAAAATTCTATAATGATGATCTAGAAGAAAATGAAGAAAAGTTTGGTTTTAAATTCATTTCAAAATATGTCTTTAAGTACAAAAAATTTCTCTTCCAACTTGCTTTAGGTCTTGGGGCAGGAAGTTTACTTCAACTAATAACTCCTTTCTTAACCCAAAGTATTGTAGATGTTGGTATTAAAAATCAAGATATTAACTTTATATATCTTGTTCTTATTGCCATGCTATCCCTATTTATTGGAAGAACACTTATTGAAGTACTCAGAAGTTGGATATTACTTCACCTAAGTACTCGAATTAATATCTCTTTGATTTCAGACTTTTTTATCAAACTAATGAACTTACCCATTTCTTATTTTGATGTAAAAATGACAGGAGATCTTTTACAAAGGATAAATGACCATAAACGTATAGAACAGATACTAACCATGTCTTCACTAAATGTACTGTTCTCTATGGTAAACCTTATCGTATTCAGTATTGTTTTGATTTATTACAGCATACCAATTTTTGGTATTTTTGCTATTGGTAGTACTATTTACTTTGCATGGATACTTATATTTTTCAAAAAACGTAAAAAACTAGATTACAAACGTTTCTCACAGATTAGTGAAGAACAAAGTAAGGTGATAGAGTTGGTTAACGGTATGCAGGAAATAAAACTTCATAATGCCGAAAAAAGAAAGCGTTGGAATTGGGAATTCGTACAAGCAAAACTATTTAAAATCTCTATCGAAAACCTTGCTCTTGAACAATATCAGAGCGTAGGATCGGCCTTTATTAATGAGCTCAAAAATATTCTTATCACCGTATTTTCTGCAAAACTAGTAATTGATGGTGATATTACATTGGGTATGATGCTTGCCATAACAGCAATTGTAGGGCAGTTAAACGCTCCAATAGCGCAATTAATAAATTTCCTTAGAGAATTACAGGATGCGCAAATTTCTTTGGAACGTTTAGGAGAAATTCATAACAAAGATGACGAGGAGTATGCGGGTGATGAGAAAATAAAAGAAATTCCGGAAAATTCTGGATTTAAAGTAAAGGATTTGGCATTTAGATATGTAGGTTCAGACAAACCTGTATTAGAAAATTTGAATTTATCTATTCCTCCTAATAAAATTACGGCGGTTGTAGGCGTTAGTGGAAGTGGAAAAACAACTTTAATGAAGTTGTTACTTAAGTTTTATGAACCCAATGAGGGTTCAATATCTATTGGGGCTCATGACCTGCAGAATGTTTCTCAAAAAGCATGGAGAGATCATTTCGGTGTGGTGATGCAGGAAGGCTATGTTTTTAATGATACTATAGCCAATAATATTGCAGTAGGAGAAGATTATGTAGATAAGAAAAAACTGGCACACGCTGTTGATGTAGCCAATATTAAAGAGTTTATAGAATCCCTTCCCCTGTCGTATAATACCAAAATAGGAATGGAAGGTGTTGGATTGAGTACAGGTCAAAAACAACGATTATTTATTGCTCGTGCTGTATACAAAAATCCAAAATTTCTGTTTTTTGATGAGGCAACCTCTGCTCTTGATGCTAATAATGAAAAAGTGATAATGGAAAAATTAGATACCTTTTTCAAAGATAAAACCGTTATGGTAATAGCTCACAGATTAAGTACCGTAAAAAATGCGCATCAAATTGTTGTTCTTGACAAGGGTGAAATTATTGAAGTTGGAAATCACGAAGAATTAATCAAAACAAAAGGAAGTTATTATAACTTAGTAAAAAACCAATTAGAACTCGGAAAGTAAAATGCCAGATAATTTAGATGACATACAATTAAGAAGTGAAGAGGTCCAAGAAATCTTGACTCGTGTACCGCATTGGATGATTCGATGGGGTAACCTTCTAATTCTAGCTTTGGTACTATTATTATTATTTCTTTCCTGGTTAATCAAATATCCTGATGTAATCCCAGCAGAAGCAATTGTAACAACCCAGATACCTCCTCAAAAAGAACGAGCAAGAATTACTGGAAAAATTGAATCCATATTGGTAGAAGACGGTCAAATGGTACCAGAAGGAACTCCACTTGCCATTTTAAGAAATACCGCTAATTACCAGGATGTATTCACGCTTAAATCCATTATAGATACTATTTCTTTAAACAGTAAAACTTTTAGTTTTCCTATCAATGAAATACCAGTCTTATTTCTTGGTGATATCGAAACCAGTTTCGCCATCTTCGAGAATAGTTATTCTGAATATATATTAAATAAAGAACTTAGGCCTTTTTCTAATGAAGCTCTGGCTAATCAAATTTCTTTATCTGAATTATATCGAAGGCAAGAAAGTTTAAAATCTCAAAAAAAGATTTCTAAAACAGAACTAGACTTTAAAAAGAAGGATTTTGAACGACAAAAAGAATTATATAATAAAGGTGTTATCTCTGCTCAGGAATATGAAAGTAAAAGGGTAGAATATTTACAGTTTGAAAGAAATTATAAAAATACGGATGTACAACTTTCACAAAACAAGGAAAGTATTAGTACAGCTACAAAGGCGTCAAGAGGTACTGAAATTAACCAGCGAAAAGAAGAAATGAACCTTTACATGAAGGTGCTGCAATCATTTAATCAGCTTAAAAAAAGTATCAAAGATTGGGAATTGCAGTTTGTTTTAAAGTCTGATCTTCAAGGTAGGGTTTCTTTTCTAAATTATAGAAATGAAAACCAAACTGTAAATGCCGGTGATGTGGTTTTTATAATTATCCCTGTTGAAGAATCTTCTTATATCGCAAAAATCAAAGCACCTTCTCAAAACTCAGGAAAAATAAAAATTGGGCAAACTGCCAATATCAGGTTAGAAAATTTCCCGGATGATGAATTTGGAACACTTAAAGGTATAGTAAAACATATCTCTCTCTTACCAGATAAAAATGGATTGTATTTGATTGATGTAGAGTTACCCGAAAAACTTATCACTACATACGACAAAGAAATCCCTTTTAAACAAGAAATGAGAGCTGTAGTAGAAATCGTTACCGAGGATCTTCGCCTTATCGAACGCTTCTTTTACCAGTTTAGAACAATAATGGATAAATAGTCTGTTCTCGTTTATTAAACATGTACTAGTTAAGCGGCCTTTGGTAATGAAATATAAAAGACACTACCTTCTCCTAGTTTACTTTCTACTTTAATTTTACCTTGATTAAGTTCAATTAGTTCTTTGCATATTCTTAAACCAAGGCCAGTTCCCGTTTCGTTTTGTGTACCTTCTGTTGTGAACGTATCTTCTGCAAATAATTTTTGAATATGACAAGGATCTATACCAACACCCGTATCTTTAAAAGAAATCTCATATCGATCTTCTTTTTCTTCAGAAAGTAACGCTATAGAATCTCCAGGATTGCAAAACTTAATGGCATTGGCAATCAAGTTTTGAGCAACTATTGCAAACATATCTCTATCTGCAAAAATAATTGTGGGATCTAATTTATTAACTAGTCTAATTCCTTTTTGCTCGGCTTTAACCTTGAAGAAAGTAAATTTATTACAAATAACTTCAGCAATATCAAACTCTACAGGCTTAGGATTAAGCTCTTTCATTTGTGATTTAGACCAATTTAATAAGTTATTTAATAGAATTGATGTTTGGTGCGTTCTATTGGCCAACAACGGAACAATTTCTTTAAATTCCTCGGTCGAAATGGTATCCTCTTTCAGTAAATTTAGACTTCCCTCAAGGCCATGTATTTCATTTTTAAGATCGTGAGAAATGATTGAGAATAATTTATTTTTAACTTCATTTGATTCATTAAGTTCCTTGATATATCTCTTTCTTTCTTTTCTTGCTTTGATGATCAGTGTCATAAAAACTAGTATAATAACTATGACTGCCAAACTAATATAAGTAAGTAACCTATATTTAAACAACGTCTCTTTTGTTTGTTGTTCTCTTTTTTCTTGTTCATCAATTAATTTTAGCTGCTTTAATTCTGCTTCGTATCGAGATTTAGTTGTTTCAACCTTCTTAGCTGCAATATCGTACATTCGTTTATCTGAAAGCTTTTGATATTCTTTTTGCCAGCTCACGGCGCCTAATAAGTTGCCCCGGGTAGAATCTAATTTAAAAGAGTATTTATAGTTCTTCAATATCAATGATGTCACATTGGCTTTAATAAAATCTTCCCTAGCTACTTTTAACAACTCTTCTGCTTTACTATACTCACCTTCTTCTAATGCGATAATTCCAAGTTGTTGTTTCGCGTTAACTACTATTAGTTTATAGTTAGCTTGACTTCCTACACATAAGGTAGTATCATAATACTTTTTCGCAGCTTCATACTCTTTACCGTACATTGCAACTTTGGCCATAATACTAAAAGATTGAGCAGTATGTCTTAAATCATTTTCTTTTCTATTAATTTTCAATGCTTCAGGTAATATACTCTTGGCTTTAGAGAGTTTACCATTTTCAGTATATAGCAATGCTAAATTATTCATAACCAACCCCAAACCATTAAGCTTTAATTGCTTTCTTAAGGCTATTGACTTTAAATAATATTTTTCAGAATCTGGTATGTTTTTAAGCTCTTTATAAACAATCGCCAGATTATTATATATACCTGATAGCCCTATATCATCATTTAACTGTTCTCGATACAGCTTAGCTTCCATAAGATAATCTGCAGCTTTCTCTAAATTGCCTTTATTTTGCTCTATAATAAACCTGTCATTGCACACGGTTGCGAGTCCTACTAGGTTATCAATACTTTTAAAGTAGTTTGTTGCTTTTTCAAAATTTTTGTCGGACTCGATATTTCTTTGAAGTTTATCACTCACGACCCCTTTTAGTCTATAGACAAGACCTAATCCTCTCGTATACTTTATATCATTTCCAGACTTAGTAAGCTGATCTGCTAAAGGTTGTGCCCTATCTAACTGATCTTCGTTTACAAACTTTTGCAAATCTTTGACCGCATTATTAAATAATGTAGAATCTTTTAATGTTCTTATTTCAGACAGATCAACTCCTGATAATTGGTTTTGCGAAAAAACCGAAAAGCTTATCAGAACCAGAGCTAAGCATATAAAGGCTGTTTTGTTCATTTTGTTTATTTTGGGGATTAAACATGATAAAAAGCTTATTTATTCTGCAAAATACACAAAAATTAACATTTTATGTTATTTTGTAGTATTATTCTTACTTATATTTTATGGTTTTACCGTAATTTTATTTTTTTGAAACAAAATAAGCCTTTCGTATAATGAAAGGCCTATTTCTTATTGCAGTAAAAACTAGTATTATATTCCTAAAAACGTTTCTCTTATTAGTTCTGAGAAATATCACTCTTTGAAGTGATCCAATCTTGTACTAATTCTTCTAAAACGTTTAGTGGTACTGCTCCATTTGTTAAAACAACATCATGAAACTCTCTGATGTCGAATTTATCACCTAATGTTTTTCTTGCATTTTCACGTAGCTCAAGAATCTTATTCATCCCAATTTTATAGGCCGTTGCCTGGCTCGGCATCACAATATGTCGTTCCACCATTTTTACAGCATCACTTTCTGCATTTGGAGTATTATCGGTGTAATATTTAATCCCTTCCTCTCTTGTCCATTTTTTGGTATGAATTCCTGTATCAACCACTAACCTACAAGCTCTCCAAAGTTCCATTGCTAATCTACCGAAGTCTGAATACGGATCATTATACAGTCCTATTTCTTTTGGTAAGAATTCATTATATAACCCCCAGCCCTCTATATAAGCAGTATATCCTCCAAATTTTCTAAATTTCGGAATATCTTCTAATTCTTGAGCAATAGAGATTTGCATGTGATGACCAGGTATTCCCTCATGATAAGCCAACGCTTCCATTTGGTATATTGGCATAGCTTCCATATCATACAAATTTGCATAATATGTTCCTGGTCTTGATCCATCAGGTGTACCTCTTTGATAAAAAGCCTTTCCAGCGCTCTTTTCTCTGAATGGCTCTACAGCTTTTACGATAATATCTGCTTTTGGTTTTGTAATAAACAGCTCATCTAATCTTGATTTTAAATTATCAATTAGCCCAACTGCATTTTTAAGATATTCTGCTTTGCCTTCTTCTGTATTAGCATAATAGAATTTTTTATCCTCCTTCATATATGTAAAGAAGTCTTGTAGTGTTCCTTCATACTTAACTTGTTGCATAATATCACGCATTTCTTTGTGAATACGGGCAACTTCTTTCAAACCAAGTTCATGAATTTGATCAGAGGTCATATTGGTGGTTGTGGTGCGATTAAGTGCATTGTTATAAAATGCCGCTCCCTTAGGAAATTTCCAACAACCATCTTCTGTAGTTGCTCTTTGTTGTTGTTCTTCTAACAAAGAAATTAATTTAGTAAAAGCTGGTTTTACATCTTCCAATAACGCTTTTTCCACCTTAGATACTAATTCATTTGTTTCTTCATCAGAAAGTTTAAGTTTTGCAATTTTGCTATTAAAATCAGCAAATAGCGTACTTTCATTATTCGATTTATCAAAAGGTTTTCCACTAATTATATTACGACTATCATCTAAAACTTTGGCAAAAACAAACTTAGGAGGTAAGATTCCGTTCTTTTCTCTAATCTTCATATTATCAATCAACTGATCAAATAACTCATCCATCCCATCTAATCTAGAAATATAGGCTTCTGCATCACTTTTATCAGCTATTCTATGCATATTAATCATAAAAGCAGGGATTTCGGCATGCATACCATGCATCTGATTTACGGGGTAGTTATAAAATCGATACTGAAAGTCCTGAATTTCATTTTCAAGATCCTGTTTCATCAATTTATAACTAAGTATCGTTGCAGGATTTAATTTAGATAGGTCTACAGAATCTTTTAAATACGCTAAACGTTCTTTAGAACGTTCTAAATCTTCAGCCTCTTGTTTAGACGATATATCGTCCCATTTGCCATAATCTTCTGTTTTTATCCCTAAATATGTTTGTGTCATAGGAGATTTGGCAACTTCTTCTTGAAATTGCGTTTCAAACCAATTATTTAAATTTTTAGAATGCTCAGCAATATCTTCTGCTGAAGAAGTAGTATCTTTTTGTCCTTCCTTTCCGTCTTGTTTACACCCAAATGTTATAAAAAGAGAAGAAAAAAGCAATATGCAGATTTTTGTTTTATTCATCATGGTTTATTAGATTTAGTTTATTTACTTTAAAATTGATACTTCTATTGCAGAATCGTGATATACTTTATGCGTTTGTTTAGTAAAATCAGATGCTTCAGCCTTAAAAATATTTGGAACATATGTTTGTGGATTCAAATCTATTAAAGGGAACCAGGTACTCTGAATCTGTACTTGAATTTTATGCCCTTTCTTGAACGTATGATGTATATCCTGTAACTTAATATTTACATCAGTTTTTTGATTTGGCACAAAAGGTTCTGGTTTACTAAAATCATTTCTGAAGCGCCCTCTCATTACTTCACTACGTACCATCATATGATAGTTAGCCATTTTTAAATACTCCTGAGTTTCCTCTGTATCTTCTACATCATTAGAAAACACATCTATTAATTTCACCACCCAATCTGCATCTGTACCTGTAGTAGCTACTTTTAACTTGGCTAAAACCTCTCCAGATAAAGTAATATCCTCTTCAAGAACTGATGTCTCAAAAACCAATACATCTGGACGACGAGCTGCAAATCGTTGATCATCTGTCATATATTTTCTTGGTGTAAATACCAATTTGATGTCTTCAGAATATGGTACAGCTTTCTTAGGGTCACTTATAAATTCAGAAAAACCGCCTCCAGTTTCATTAGAGAGTTGCTCATTATCTGAAAGGTAAAATGTCTTTTTGTCCACATTTTTTGGTGGCCAACTCTCATAAGAATTCCATTCTTTTTTACCTGTATCAAAAATTTGAATTTCGGGTAAACCAGTCTTTCCAGTTGCTTCACCTTTTAGAAAGTGATTAAAGAACTTAGACTCTATATCTCTTTGAAATTTTTCAGAAAGATCATCTCCAAAATATACATTACCTACTGCCTGACGTTTTTTAGTTCGTGACCAATCTCCATGACTCCATGGACCGAAAACCATAATATTATAGTTGTCACTTCTCTTTTCTATATTTTCATACGTTTCAAAGGGGCCATATAAATCTTCTGCATCAAACAAACCACCAACAACCATAACTGCTGGTTTAATTTTTTCTAAATGCTGAATGATTCCTCTTTTTTGCCAAAATTCATCATAGTTAGGATGTTCTTTTAGCTGTGTCCAGAATACATTATCTTCTTTATAGTATTGATCCAAATTACTTAATGGGCCTATATCCTTGAAAAACTGATATTGATCCTTACTAGGTAGGTCAGCAAACTTATACCAAGGTTCATTAGTTGGATTTGTTTTTTCATGACCAAACAAAGATGTTACTCTCCAGTAACTCAACAAATATGCTCCATTATGATGAAAATCATCAAAGAAAAAATCACCAATACAAGCCTGGGGTGATACAGCTTTGAGTGCAGGGTGTGAATCTAATAAAGAATAGGTTGCATAAAAGCCCGGATAAGAAATACCCCATATCCCAACTTTTCCGTTATTATTGGTTACATTTTTTACCAACCAATCAATAGTATCATAAGTATCACTGGCCTCATCAAACTGCTTTCCTTTTTTATTTGGGATATAAGCTCTCATATTATCATAAACACCCTCACTCATCCAACGACCACGTACATCTTGATACACGATAATATTCCCTTCTTTCATCAAAAATTCATTAGGTCCAATTTTGGATCTAAATTGTCCCTCACCATATGGTTTTGAGCTATATGGGGTTCTTTGCATTAAAATAGGATACTTTTTTGAAGTATCTTTTGGAGAATAAATAGTGGTATGAAGTTTAATACCATCTCGCATTATGATATCTACTTCCTGCTTGGTATACTGATTTTTTACTTCGTAAGTGTCTGTTTGTTGAGAAAATGAAGTAATGGTATAAAGAAGTAATATACCCTTTAAAATAATAAATTTGACTGATCGCATTAGTGTTAATATTGTTTAGCGTTGAAGATAAAAAAACAGTATTGCGGGCATCATACTTTTAAGGAGATTTTAACAAAGTACATGTACTTACCAAATAAAAAGCCCCATAGAAAAAATCTCTTGGGGCTCGTATTATTTATAAAATTCTATTTGGCTTTATCTTGAACGCTTCGGGTAATCATAGTAACCATTTTTCTGGGCATAAACCTTACTGAATTCGCTAAAACTGTATTCATAAACCCATGAATTGCGACCTGCTTACCTTTCATCATTGCTTTATAGCCATATTTGGCAACCTCTTTTGATGACGGAAGTTTTTTGCCTTTTACTAATTTACTTTCTTCCATTTCGGCTACGGACTGAAAACCAGTGGCCGTAGCTCCAGGACAAAGTGCTGTAACTGTAACATTCTTATCTTTAAGTTCATTAGCTATAGCTTCTGAGAAATGTAAAACATATGCCTTGGTCGCATAATAAATCGCCATTGTTGGTCCCGGTTGAAAAGCGGCTGTAGAGGCTACATTCATTATTTTCCCGCTATTACGGGTAACCATATCTTTAAGATATAGTTTGGTGAATTGTGTAAGCGTGGTGATATTAAGTTCAATCATTCTGTGCTCCTTCTCCCAATTTGTTTCATAGAACATTCCAAAATCACCAAAACCAGCATTATTAATTAAATAGTCAATCTGGATTTCCTTTTGATTGGTTTTATTATAGACTATCTGAGCGGCATTTGGAATGGAAAGATCCTGAGCAATTACCAGTACACTAATCTTATATTGTTCCTCTAACTGTTTTTTGAGTTCCTCTAGTTTAGGCTGGTTTCGTGCAACCAAAATAAGGTTATCTCCATTTGACGCATGTACTTTGGCCAGTTCAAATCCGATCCCACTTGATGCCCCTGTTATTAAAGCTGTCTTTTTCATTTAAAATTATTTTAGTGAATAAATATTCATTTAAAAGTTAAAAAAATTATTCTCCGATACTATTCCATGCCATCTTAAAACATGTATGCATACTATCCTTCTGAAGCTCAATATTTCCTTTCACAATCATCTTTACAATTTCATGAATTGATCCTTGTAAATGCGCCTTGATGATTTCAACATCCAATCCCTTAATATGGCCTTGTTTCTGACCGTCTAACAAGAATTGATCAAGAGATTCGAAATACGAATCTGTAGTTTCCATGTTAACATCAGAAATATACCCGCTATAGATAAACTGCTCTACAAAAAGCATTTTCTCCGGGTATTGAAGGCAATAACCAAAATATCCATACCACATAGCTTTAAAGGTTTCATAGAAAGTTTCTTTCAAATACTCTGGACTTATGATAGCTGCTGCAATTTCCTTTTTAGTTACTACGTACACGTCATTAATAAGATCTTCTTTACTAGAATAATATACATATAGTGTACCTGTGGCAACACCAGATTTTTTAGCTACTTCTGCCATTTTTAAGCCAGAAAAGCCGGTTTTAGTAACCAGTTCTATTGCAGCCTTCTGAATGGCATTAACCTTATTTTGGTCTTTTAACTTTGGCATGTTTCTTAATAATCTCGCAAAGATAAATGAATTTTTATTCATTATAATAATTAGATGAATATTTATTCGCTATAAGAATATAAATTATATTTATGCAAACAACAAGACCTCAAACACTATAGTTTGAGGTCTTTCTAAAAAGCAATTATATACAGACCAGTTACTATCTAAATAGTCCAGTTTTATAAGTCCTTGTTATTGAGGTTGTATGCTAACTTCTATTAAATTATACCCTCCTCTTGGATCACCAAACCATGTTACTCCTGGTCCACTATTGATTACATCCTTTCCAAATTGTACGTCTTCCAGAGATGATACTCTACGAATGGTTGTATCGCTATCTGCAGGACCTGTATTAGTCCCTCCTTGATTCATTACCTGGTTATCACCAAATCCTACAGGTTGATCCTCTTCAGTCCCTGCATCGTATAAGTATGTATTGGAACTAACTTCGTTCCCTGAGAATGGGCTACCATCTGCATTGAACAATGTTAAACCAGAATTATTAGTACTAATAAACCAATCGTTAGATTTTACGAACATAGTACCAAATCCAAGTTTATAATTTTGTCCTTGTGGCACTTCAATAGTAAAAGTAAAGGATCCTCCAGGTCCTATTGGGCCATCTTCTGCAGGCAATGCCACCGGGATACCGAAATCTTTCAAATAATTATAAGCCACCATTCTGTTTCCATCTTCTGCAATTTCTTCTATACCACTTGATGATTTGGCCGCTTCGCCCTGAGTGAACCAAGGGTCGCTATTTGTATTAAAAGCATATATAAAAGCTGGAGAAAAAGGTGTTAGTGATGAAGACAAACGTAATGGTGTTCCTTGAGATCCTGTCTCGGTAAACCAATTATACAAAGCTCCCGGCATACCATCTTCTGCAATACCTTCTAATCCAACACCTCTATCTGCTTCTCCTAATGTAAATAGTGGTTCACTTTGTGCGTGCAATACAACTATCCCTGGGGTAATTACAAATCCATTATTTTGACTTGCGGCCAAAGTAGGATCTGGAGTATTAATTGCAGTAATTGTTAAAGTAAACGTTCCTGCAGAGTTACCATCACCATTAGTATAATCTAATACCGCTGTCATATAAATATTCCCGGTATCCCTACCCGGCACCAAACGCACAGATGTATTTGAATCGGCTGGCCCTACATTAGCTCCTGCTGGTGGAAAAGTACTTGGATCACCATCGGCTTCTGTACCTAGATCATATAAAGAAAGTTGGCTTGCAATGTCTACCCCGCTAAGTGCCGTGCCATTAGGGAATAAATCAATTCCTTCAAGGTCTGTAGGTGCTAAAAACCAGTCGTTACTATTTCCCATCATAGTTACAGGACTAAGTTTTGCACCCGGAACAGCCTTAAATGACACAGTATATTGCGCTCCATTTGTTGTTAACGGACCAGGACCAGTTGCTCCCACCGGGGTTGTAAACGTATGTACATTTAAATAATTAATAGTATTCTTTATCGTTACACTAAACGTCGTTGTTGCATTTTGCATATCGTTTGAAGATCCCAATGATGGGTTCACTTCTTCTGCCCAGTCTAATGCTGCATCTCCTTCTCCATCATACTCTATACTATAGCTATCTAAAGCTACTGTTGGTACAAATTCTCCAGCCGTCCAGATTCCTGCAGCAATGGCGACATCTTCTCTTTCACTTCCAGCTGCTCCCCATTGCACAAAATCCATAATAGCATTAGCATCAGTAAAACTGTTTGTCGAATACAAGCCTAACCCTCCTTCATTATCTGGCATGTTATAGGGTAGTACTAAAAATTCACCTGGAGCTATTGCTATATTTCCACTTTCTGGTGTAAGGCTTCCTATTTCAACATAAGTATTTGGCCCTAAGCATAACCAATAGGTACTTAAATCTACAGTTATGTTTCCATTATTATAAAGCTCTACTAAATTTCTGTTACCATATTGTACTTCATTAAATACCACAGAACGTAATTGTACCGGTACTGTAAGTACATTTTCTACTCCAAAAGTAACTGTGGTAGTCTCTGCCCAATCCACCGCTGTGTCCCCTTCGCCATCAAATACAATACTATTCTCTGCACTGGTAACTGTTGGAACAAACTCTCCTGCCGTCCAGATTCCCGCAGCAACTGCTACATTTTCTCTTGCACTTCCTGCAGACCCATATTGTACAAAATCTACTATAGCATCAGCATCTGTAAACGCGTTGGTTGAATATAATGCCAAACCACCTTCTGTATCTGGTAAATCATATGGTAAAACTAAATACCCACCTGCTGGGATTATAATGTTTCCGCTTTGTGGAGTTAAATCCCCAATCCTTTCATAAGTTCCTGGTCCTAAACACAACCAATAGTCATTGAGATCTGCATCTTGATTTCCTTGATTAAAGATTTCAATTAAATCGGTTCCCTGATATTGAACTTCATTAAACACAACTTGATTATTAACCTCATCAGGAACATTATTTGGAGGTGTTATTGCGTCATCATCATCACTACATGATGCAAAAGCCAAAAGGCTTATTAATAGATAAAAATTAATTTTTTTCATAATAAATACTTTTATTCGTTCATCTTATTTGAAACAAATGTAGCCGGTATCTATCACGAATAACGGTGACAAAAGTCACTGTTGAGTGTTAAAAAAATGTTATTTAAATATTTGATTATCAGATATATAAATATTAAAACCGACAAATTTAGGCACCAGATAGCGCCTAAATAAAAAGAAGTCGAAATGATATGTTTTTTAAGCCAATTGAAACTGTTTGAGTTCTATATGTCTTTTATGTTGAACTAGTAAATTTGTTGATTGTAATTTTTTGGTCAACCTGGAAACAACCTCTCTTGACGTTCCTAAATCAGAAGCAATTTGTTGATGTGACATATGAATTAGATTACAATTTTTAAGTCTTGCTTTTTCGTTAAGGTAGTTTACCAACCTATCTTCTATCTTATAGCAAACAACCTGTTTGGTTGTATTTAGTAAATCTTCATAATTACGTTGAAAATCTTTTAAGATAATTCTGGTAAAAGAGGGATATTTTATAAACCATTCTTTTACTTTCTCTATTGGTAAACACAATACTTTTGTATCTTCTTCTGTCTTAGCTGAAAAACGAACGGGTTCCTGACCAAATAAATGATTAAAACTAAGTATGCAACATTGATTAGGGTGTATATAATACAGCAGAAACTCTACTTCTTCCTCTTCTGCATACATTTTAATTAATCCATCCAGAATAATAGGTAAAAAATTTAAATAACTTCCTTGTTTAACTACATACTCCCCTTTAGGAATATTCTTAAAATCGCCAGATGATAATATCTCATTCTCCAATTCTTTTTCAATAAATGGGAAACAATTAGAAAGTTCTATTTTTTCATTTATCATCCTTCGATTTAATTTTAGTTAGTACTATAATTAAAGTCGAAAAATTACCTCGTACTTACAAAAGAGGTTATAATAAAAATCTATAATACTATAAGCCTATTACCTTTTTACGTGGTTTTTCAAGCCTTTTTTCAACCATTTTAGGTATTCGTTAGTGTCAGGAGTATATGCCGTTGTGGCATTCAGTAATTTCATATCTGTGTTTAAAAGAACATAGTATGGTTGGGAATTATTTTGAAAATTTACTGTCTGGAAAGTTGCCCATTTATCACCTACTGTTCTGATATCTTTGACTCTTCCATCTGGTTTCAAAAATTTAAATTGATCTTCTTTAGACAACTTTTCGCGATCGTCTACATATAAAGAAATCAAGATGTACTCATTTTTAAGGATTTCGATAATTTCAGGGTGGCTCCAAACTTGTTCTTCCATTTTACGGCAATTAACACAAGCCCAACCTGTAAAATCAAGCATAACAGGTTTCTTTTGCTGTTTAGCAGCTTGTATACCTTCTTCGAAATCAGTATATGCATTCAAACCCAATGGACCATGTGCGTCTTTTTCATAAACACTATAAAATAAAGGAGGAGGAAAACCGCTCAACAGTTTTAAGTTTGCATATGCTGTATTGCTAAGTCCCGGGAGTAAATAAATGACAAAAGCCAATGTTAGCGCCCCAAGGCTTTTTCTTGTCATGCTTAATTTTTGAATTGGGCTATCATGCGGAAACCGAATTTTTCCAAAAAGATATAATGTCATACCTATCCCGATAACTATCCAGATAGCAATAAAAACTTCTCTTTTTAGAATTCCCCAATGTTCTACAAGGTCTGCATTGGATAAAAATTTGAAAGCCAAAGCTAATTCCAGGAACCCTAATACCACTTTTACTGTATTCAACCATCCACCACTTTTAGGTAAAGAATTTAGCCAGTTTGGAAACAGTGCAAATAAAGCAAATGGTAAAGCTAAAGCTAGACCAAAACCTCCCATTCCAAAACTAAGCTGAATAGCACCTCCATCACTACTAAGAGAACCTCCCAATAGCGAACCTAAAATTGGCCCTGTACATGAAAAAGACACCAAAGCCAATGTTAAAGCCATAAAAAACACTCCCAATATCCCACCAACGCTAGTTGCTTTATTATCCATTTTATTACTCCATGAAGCTGGTAATGTAATTTCGAAATAACCAAAAAATGATACGGCGAAAACGATAAAAATGATGAAGAAAACAATATTAAGAGTGACATTTGTTGAGATATTGTTTAATATTTCTGGATCTAAGGAATCTAATAAATGGAAAGGTAAGCTAAGTAACACATAAATTGCAAAGATGAAAAAACCGTATAATAATGCATTAAATAGTCCTTTTTTCTTATCCTTAGCGCTTTTTGTAAAAAAGGATACTGTAAGAGGGATCATTGGGAAAACACATGGTGTTAATAAAGCAATTAATCCGCCTAAAAATCCTAAAATAAATATATTTAGGTAACTTTTCTTTTCCACCTGATCCGAAGGAAAAGCTTCTTTACCCTGTACTTCTATATATAATGCTTCTGACTTATTTCTATCATCTTTAGTAATAGTTGATAGGTCACCTTTATTCTCTATTGCCTCTCCCGTTATACTTAGATCAAATTCTATAACCTCAGGTGCAAGGCATTTCTCATCATCACATACCGAGAAAAAGACTTCAGCCTTAATAACCTTTAGATTCTTATCAACAAGTTTGATTTTTTGTGTAAAATTTACTTTATCTTCAAAATACTTCACATCCATCTCGAAGATGTTGTCATATTTTTCAATACCCTTTGGCTCTATTGTTTCTCCAACAAGAGTAAAAGTATCTGCAGTATTGTTGAAAGTAAATTCTGTTGGTGTTGGAGCTATCTCATCGGTCTCTGCTTCTTTTTGCGAATATAAATGCCATCCAGGATCCAGAGTTGCTTCAAAGTGTAATATATAGACATCCTCTGCTTCTTTTTCTATACCGGCCTCCCATTTAATTGGATCCAATGTTTGAGAAAAAAGTGTTGTAGAGAATAGTAATGTTATAAGTAATAATAAGATGTTACGCATTAGGTTATTGTAATTTTTAGAATTTGTTTCGTTTGGGGTGTTATCTTAAATCTGTTATCTGCTCTATAATTAATAATCCATAGGATTTCTTCACCAGAACATAGTAACCATATTCTTTCTTTGGCTAGTAAAGATAATTTTTCGTCTTTAAAATATTTACTTAACTTCTTTTTGCCTTTCATTCCCAGTGGATAAAAATAGTCGCCTTCTCTCCATTTTCTTACAGTAAGGGGGTATTTTAACTTTTCTTTATCAGCATAAACTGTTTTCAAATCCACGTCTGACATTTCTTGAACAAACTGTAACTTCAACATTCCTGAGGGAGTCATAATCATATTTTCCTCTTCTGGAATAGTATATGTTCTGTCAGATATTTTTTCAGAAATAGGACTTAATAATAGAAAATCTCTATCTTTTACTAATCTATAGGATCTTGAAAAAATCTGTTTCCCGGGCTGAGCTGTAATAATCTGCGCAATATCGTCCCAAGCAGTAAAATCATAATGATCCTTTAATAAATAATATAGACAAATCTTTGGGTTTCCGTATTCATACAGCTCTCTTATAGGTATTTTAACTATTTCTCCTTCTCCATGTTCGTATAATTCTGACCGTAATCTGAGCACCTGGGTTTGTATAAATTCTCTACTTTGTTTTAGGTGTTCTAAAGTAGTTTGAAAATTTTGTAAAAACTGAGGATTCACAGATTTTAATTCTGGAACAACATTATGTCTTAACTTATTTCTCAAATATTTGGTACTGCTATTACTACTATCTTCTCTCCATAGCATATTTTTTTCCTGGGCAAATTTTAAAATTTGATCTCTTGAAAAGGGTAGTAATGGTCTAATATAGGTATCGTTTATTTCTGGTATACCGGTCAACCCTTCTATACCTGTACCTCTAGAGAGGTTTATTAAAAACGTTTCAAGGTTATCATCTGCGTGGTGTGCTGTGAGAATGTAATCATACTGGTATTCCTGTGCAATCTTATCAAACCAACTATATCTTAGCTCTCTTGCTGCCATTTGAATAGAAAGGCGATGATCCTTGGCATACTGTTCCGTATCAAAATCTGTACTAAAAAATGGAGCGTGTATTTGGCCCGCAAGTTCAGTTACAAACCTTTTATCTTCATCGCTCTCGGATCCTCTTAATTTAAAATTACAATGCGCCACTCCTATTTCCAAATTCAATAGGGTACTAAGCCTAGTAAGGACCACACTATCTAATCCTCCACTACAGGCAATTAGCAATCTGCCTTTGGACAAAAAGGAAAGATGAGTTGTAATATGCTCTTTAAATTCTTTTAACAACAAATTCTAAATTACTTCTTGTTATCTTTTTTCAAAGATACAATTTTGATTTGCTATGGCAATTACTATTAAAAGCGAATTTAAGTGTTGATTTTCAAGTTTTTAACATCAAATCTAGTTTGTTTTCGTTATTTTTAGGAATCAACTCTTAAATCACTCACTAATGAATAGGACACAGGAACTACAGAAATTTTACGGAGCTGATGATCAAAGAGAATTCGGCAAAAAATTATTATCTATTGTACCCCACTTGCATCCCTATGTAAAACATCGATTATATATTGCAGAGAGTGTTGGGATTTTACCACAAAACATGTATTGTTCTAATGGCATTATTGATGATGCTATTTTAAAACTATATTACGATGATCTTGATGTAGAAATAGATACTTTATCGTTAGAACTTAAGCTCTTCAAAATTTCAGATGATATTATTGATGAGCTATACGTGCGAGAAGGGTGGCATCAAAGAAGTATAAGTACAAATCATTTTTTAAAAATTGAACTTGAAAAACTAGAAGAAACTTATACCGTAGAAGGTGATAATGAACTTATAATGAAAGAAGAGTTAGATGATATTTGTTATCATCAAAATTCTGAAAACAAACAAAATTTTATTTATGATGATCTTGATTCTGCTATAGTAAAGGTTATAGATTCTGAAATTTCATCGGCATCAAGAAAACAAAAGTTATTAGGTAAATTTTATAGTTGGTTACCCATGGAAGCTTCTAAAATCATTGATCTTTTTGTATTTGGAAGATTAAATTTTGAAGAAATTGCTACAATAAAGGATCTTACTGCTCAAGAGGTCAAACAGATTATTATTGATGTAAGAAAAAGTTTTAGACGCAATCTGATTTAGTGGTAAGATTTAGTATATGGGTGATGAGTTTTTCTTAACTATTTATTCTCAATAACTCAAATGCTCATCTCTAGAAAACTCACATCCCTTCTAGAACTTCTCTCATTGCTTTTGCTTTGAGCAAGCATTCTTCATATTCTTTATCTGGATCAGATTGGGCTGTTATCGCTCCTCCAACTGTATAAGAAATATATTTTTCTTTTTCATTATAAAGAATACTGCGGATTACAACGTTAAAATCAAAATCTCCCCCTGGAGTAAAATAGCCAACCGCTCCACTATACAGACCTCTTTTAGATTCTTCAAGTTCCTCTATAATTTGCATTGCAGAAATCTTAGGAGCACCAGTCATGCTTCCCATTGGGAAAGTGGTTTTTATGACATCAACAGGAGAAACTGTTTCATCAACCTCTGAAATCACGGTCGAGATCATTTGATGTACTTGCTTGAAGCTATAAATTTCACATAATTCTTCAACCAAAACCGAACCTTTTATTGCTGTTCTTGACAAATCATTACGAACCAGATCCACAATCATTATATTCTCTGATCGCTCTTTAGGATCATTTTTAAGGTCTATTATCATTTTTTGATCATCTTGGGAGTCTTCTGATCGTTTTGCTGTACCCTTAATTGGCTGAGAAATAATTTTTTGCCCTTCCTTACGTAAATAACGCTCTGGTGAAGCCGATAGCAAATATTGATTATTCATTCTAAAGAAGGTAGCAAAAGGAGGTTTTGAAATATTGTTAAGATGATGATACGTTTGTAAAGGATCTATACAACTATCTTTTGCAAAAAATTCCTGACAAAAATTAGCTTCATAAATATCTCCGCGGTGAATATATGCCAACATCCTATTCACCTTTTCTTTGTATACATCTTTGGTAATTCGTAAGCTTATTTTAACCTTCCCACATGAAGATTCTTTGTCACTTTCGTTAGACAAATTACCAATACCAAGTGGTACCTTAGAAATAATTTCAAAATCCTGCTCTATTTCGTCATCCACCATTCTCAAATAATGGACTTCCAAAGTATCATCCTTAAGAAGGAAAAGTTTTTTTGGTTGAAAAAAATATAAATCTGGAAAATGTAATTCATCTTGGTTATTAGAAATCAGATTCTCGGTATCATTTTTAAGATCATACGATAGATACCCAAAAATCCAATCTTTTGTTTGCTCCTGGTATTCTTTTAATTGATCAAAAGCACCATCATAATCTGTTTTAATCGATGTAAAAGCATCAACCGCCAATACCTTATCGTAGCTAGTATATTGCTGGGTATATTTGTTTGAATCTAACCAAACAATATCATCAAATTGCTGTCCCCAATACAACAATTGGTCTTTAAATTCTGATGGATTTTCTAAAGTATATTTTTTGACACTCCGCACCTGATCATGAGATTTGATGGGCAAAAGTACTGAGAACTTCGTTTAATCCCAATAAAAGTGTCTCGTCTGTTATAGTATTTGATTCTACTGAAAAATTATCATAAAAAGACGGAAAACTAAAGCTTTCTATAATTTCTGCACCAAATCTGGGCAATACATTCTTTGCATAGTCAAGAGAGCCTACTCCTCCCCTTTTTCCAGGAGATGTACTCATTAATAATATTTTTTTACCTTCTAAGAAATTACGATCTAATCGAGAAAGCCAATCTATTATATTTTTAAAAAAGGCACTCCAGCTACCGTTATGTTCGTTAACCGAAATGATCAATGCATCGGCCTTAGAAATTTCTTGTTTCAATTCTATAGTCATTCCTGGGAAACTATTATTCTTCTCTTCATCCTCACTGTACATTGGCATTGGATAACTAGTAAGATTAATAACTTTGACCTCATGTTCTTTTATTTCTGAAGCCACAAATTCTACTAGTTTTTGATTAATAGAAGTACTACTATTAGAGCCGGAAAAGGCAAGGATGTTTTTCATTGTAATGAGCTTAAGAAACCAAAAGTAACTAAAATGAAAACAGTCACAAAATAAGGCTACCTTTGTACCATCAAAAAAAAAACAATTCAATTGACTTTTCGAGATTTAAACATAAGCACTCAACTTCTCAACGCCCTTGATGATTTGGGGTTTGAAATACCCACACCAATTCAGGAACAAGCTTTTTCTGTAGTGATGTCTGGTAAAGATGTTGTTGGTATAGCACAAACAGGTACAGGTAAAACATATGCCTATATGCTTCCGATTATAAGAATGCTAAAATATTCTGTTCAAGAAAACCCTAGAGTATTAGTATTAGTTCCTACCCGTGAGTTGGTGGTACAGGTTGTAGATGAAATCGAAAAACTATCTGCTTATATCAATCTGCGAATCACTGGTGTATATGGTGGTACTAATATCAATACACAAAAACAAGCTGTCTCTGAAGGATTAGATATTATTGTAGCCACACCAGGACGTTTGTACGATCTGGCTGTAAGTAGAGTTTTACAACTAAAATCTATTCAAAAAGTAGTCATTGATGAAGTTGATGTAATGTTGGATTTAGGGTTTAGACACCAATTAATGAATATTTTTGATATTCTTCCCCAGCAACGGCAAAACATCATGTTTTCTGCTACAATGACAGACGAAGTAGATAAAATGATTTCAGAAACATTTGTCAGACCTCAAAAAATATCTGTTGCCAAAAGTGGAACACCTCTAGAAAATATACAACAGTATGGTTATAAAGTTCCAAATTTTTATACAAAAGTGAATTTGTTGGAGCACCTACTTTCTGATAAAGAAACTTTCCATAAAACATTGATTTTTGTTGGGTTTAAAAAAATTGCTGATCGATTATTTGAGCAATTAGAACATAAATATGCAGATGAGATTTGTATCATACACTCCAATAAGACTCAGAATTACCGACTTCGAAGTATAGAACAATTCAGAAAAGGAGAAAACCGTATACTTATCGCAACCGATGTTATGGCAAGAGGGTTGGATATCGAAAATGTAAGTCAGGTAATTAACCTTGATACCCCAGAATATCCTGAAAACTATATGCATCGTATTGGTAGAACTGGGCGTGCAGAAAGACAAGGTGTTTCGTTCGTACTTACTACAGAAAAAGAACAAGAACACTTAGAGGCTATCGAAAACTTGATGGAGATGAACATTGAACAGCTTGATCTACCAACTCAGGTAGAAATCTCTGATCAACTCACTCCCGAAGAACAGCCTAAGATTAAGGAAATCAATAACCCTCACAAGCGCCCTAATGAAGAAGTTGGTCCTGCTTTTCATGAAAAGAAGGAAAAAAACAGGAAAGTAAACCAAGGAGGTTCATATCAACGTGAGATCAAAAAGAAGTATAAGAAACCAAAAACAAAAGGAGATAAAACTTATAATTTGAAAAATAAGAAAAAAAGAAGATAATTCATCATGAAAAAGTTCCAACTAGCATTACTATTACTAATGGCGATTGGATGTAAACAAGATCCAACAACTAATATAGAGCGTGCAAATATTGGAGATAAGAACGAAAAATCAGTTTTAGCTCTCCACAAAAAGTATGTAGAAGGTTGGAAAGATATGAATGAAGAACAAATAATGTCTCTTTTTGAAGACGGCTCACGCATACAACCTAATGTATTAACACCTATTGAGGGTAAAGAAAACATCAGAAATCTATGGTTCCCTAAGGATAGTTCGATTACTGTCATTAATACTTTTGAAACAGAATTACTTAACCTGAATATTAAAGATTCTATAGCAATAACAACGCATACTACGCTCTTGGACTGGTCATATCAAAAAGACACAATTCAATTCGGAATGATTCAAAAAGGTATAAATACAACTATTTATCGCAAGCAAAAAAATGAATCCTGGAAAATATGGAGAAAAATGTGGACCGATATTTATAGTAAAAGAAAATGAGTTCGTACTTTGTAAAAAAACACCTAATTTCCTTTTATGGACCTAAATCTTGCAGTACTAATAGACGGTGATAATATCCCATCTTCCTATATTAAAGAAATGATGGAAGAAATTGCTAAATATGGTAATCCTACTATCAAAAGAATTTATGGCGATTGGACGAACCCAAATCTAACAAAGTGGAAAAATATTCTTCTTGAAAATGCCATAACTCCAATCCAGCAATATGGGTATACCAGAGGTAAAAATGCAACAGATTCTGCAATGATTATTGACGCAATGGATATTCTATATTCAGAAAAAGTTAATGGTTTTTGTCTGGTTTCTAGTGATAGTGATTTTACCCGTTTGGCAACTAGACTTCGCGAAGCTGGAATGAAAGTTTTTGGGATAGGCGAAAAGAAAACACCTAACCCTTTTATTGTTGCATGTGATAAATTCATTTATCTCGAAATTCTAAAATATGAAGCCGAAGAAAATGAGACAGAATCTTCGGATAGTAAACCTGTCGCCAAAAGTAATATTGATAAAATAACCCCAAAAGACATCAAACTAATTTCTTCCACCATATCAGATCTGGCAGATGATGATGGCTGGGCTTTTTTGGGAGATGTTGGGAGTCTATTACAAAAAAAGCAACCAAATTTTGACTCTAGAAACTATGGATTCCAAAAACTAACTCCGTTGATCCAATCCATTAAAAGTTTTGAAATAGAGCAACGTGAAGCTTCAAAAGGACGTTCTAAGTTAATATATGTCCGAAATAAAAAACAAAAAAGAACAAACACTAGAAAATAATAGTCCTCCATCCAAATGGCCTCCATATTCGCACATGCACTTTCGGCTTACGCATTTGGCAAAAGTTTTTCTGAAGAAATAGCTACTAGAAAATTTTGGATATTAGGAATTGCATGTGCCGTTATACCTGATGCAGACGTAATAGGGTTCAAGTTTGGTATAGCCTACGAAGATTTTTGGGGACATAGGGGGTTTTCTCATTCATTATTATTTGCAATACTCCTTGGTATTTTTGTTACTTTTATTTTTTACAATAAAAAGTTCTCTTATAAAAGTGGGCTTTCTCTTATTCTTTACTTTACCATTTGTAGTGCTTCTCACGGAATCTTGGATGCCATGACTACGGGTGGTTTAGGAATTGCCTTCTTTTCGCCCTTTGATAATACAAGGTATTTTTTTCCTTGGAGACCAATTCAAGTTTCTCCAATTGGGGCTAGTAAGTTTTTTAGTATTTGGGGCATTAAAGTATTGTTAAGTGAATTGATCTGGGTAGGAATTCCGGCTGGGATTTATATATTAGTGATGCGTTATGCCAAAAAGAAAAAAAACATCTCTAAACTTGATGATAGGAAAATCAACTAGGCTAGTTTTATTGTTAATTTTATGTATAAGTTTTAACTCTTGTAAAAGAGAGAAGGAATCAAAAATTATTAATATCTCTAAAGAACTACAAATCACTCAACTCAGTGACAATAGCTATATTCATACTTCTTATATTTATTTAGAAAGTGGATCTAAATTCCCTAGCAATGGTTTTATTTATACTGATAATAAAGAAGCGTATGTATTTGACACTCCGGCAAATGACCAAGCAACTTTAGAATTAATAAATTGGTTAAAACAGGATAAAAATGTTAGCATAAAAGGTGTTGTATTTAATCATTTTCATAGAGATTGTACAGAAGGTGCTGATATTTTTAAAAAAGAAGGAATTCCCACTATTGCCAGTAAAAAGACTGCAAAATTAATGTTAACCAAAAATTACCCAGAGCCTAATTTGCTATTCAAAGAGCATATTAAATTACAAATAGGAAACAAAACTATTGTTAATCAATTCTTTGGAGAAGCTCATACATCTGATAATATTATCTCATATTTTCCCGATGAAAAAATCATATTTGGAGGATGTATGATTAAAAGCCTTGATGCTAAAAAAGGGAATCTTGAAGATGCTAATATAAATGAATGGTCAAACACAGTTTCTAAAATCAAAGATGCACATCCCGAAGTAGAAATTGTAATTCCTGGACATGGTGAATTTGGTGATCAAAGTTTATTGGATTATACCATTTCACTATTTAAAACAAAAGAATAAGAATGAGAGAATTCAAGGATAAAAAATCAGAAAAAAAATCAAAAGTTACCATTGGGCAAGCTTTCAAAACCATCATATGGCCTAGACGAAATCTTGTTTTTATTGGATTACTTCTTATTGTTCTAAGTAGACTTGCTAGTTTAGTATTACCCGTAGCTAGTAAATATCTTATGGATGACGTAATTGCCAAAAAAGATTATGAAATGCTAAAGTTATTATTAGTTGGTGTTGGAGGAGCTATCTTGGTACAAGCAATAACTTCATTCTTATTAACCAGAATATTAAGTGTACAAGCTCAATTTTTGATTTCAGAATTAAGAGCTCAGGTACAGAAAAAAGTACTTTCATTACCTATTAGTTTTTTTGACAACACAAAATCAGGAGCTCTCGTGTCTAGAATCATGAGTGATGTTGAGGGAGTTCGAAACCTTATAGGCACCGGATTGGTGCAGTTGGTTGGCGGAACAATAACAGCGATTATTTCACTAGTGCTACTTATTCGCATAAGCCCGTCTATGACATTATTTGTACTCGTGCCGGTATCTATATTTGGGATTGTTGCCTTAAAAGCATTTAAGTATATAAGACCAATATTTAGAAAAAGAGGTGTAATCAATGCCGAAGTAAAAGGCAGGTTAACAGAAACCCTTGCAGGAGTACGGGTAATAAAAGGGTTTAATGCTGAAGCACAAGAAAATAAAACATTTGAAGATGGTGTTGATCGTTTATTCCAAAATGTAAAAAAGAGTTTGACCGCGACTGCGGTTATGACTAGCTCTTCTACTTTTCTTTTGGGAATAGCGTCTACCGGAATTATGGGGATTGGTGGTTATAAAATTATGATTGATGAATTGACTGTTGGTGATTTTCTGTCATTCACCCTTTTACTTGGGTTTATGATTGCTCCAATTGTTCAAATGAGTAATATAGGAAGTCAATTAACCGAAGCTCTTGCAGGGTTAGATCGAACTGAGGAACTAATGAATATGACTCCAGAAGATGAGATTGAAGACCGTACAATAGAACTTGGTGATATCAAAGGTGACATTATTTTTGATAATGTATCATTTTCTTATGAAGAAGGTAAAGAAGTATTGCACAATATTAGTTTTAGAGCTCCTTCGGGGTCTGTAACTGCATTGGTAGGAAGTTCGGGATCTGGTAAATCTACAATTGCCGGATTATCCGCCACATTCCTGAATCCAAAATCAGGGCTTATTACCATAGATAGCCATGATGTGTCCAAGGTAAAATTGGATAGTTATCGCCGTAACCTTGGCGTAGTTTTACAAGATGAATTTTTGTTTGAAGGGACCATACGACAAAATATACTTTTCCCTAGACCAGATGCTGCTGAAGAGCAATTATTACAAGCGGTAAAGGCAGCATACGTAAATGAATTTACGGATCGTTTTGATGATGGTCTAGATACCCTAATCGGAGAACGAGGCGTTAAACTATCTGGAGGTCAACGTCAACGAATTGCCATCGCAAGAGCTATTCTTGCTAATCCCAAAATTATTATCCTTGATGAAGCCACATCTAACCTGGACACAGAAAGCGAAGCTTTAATACAAAAAAGTCTTGGTGAATTAATGAAAGGTAGAACAACCTTCGTAATTGCCCATAGATTAAGTACAATCAAAAAAGCAGATCAAATTTTGGTAATAGAATCAGGCAAAATTGCAGAACGAGGCAATCACGATGAACTAATTGCTGCAGAGGGTAGATATTTTGATTTATATACGTATCAGGCTAGAATTTAATACGCTAAAATTTCCTTAAAACATGTAGAGATCTGCTACTTCAACCGACTGACTTATTAAAGCAGTTGGGATGAATAGACTTTTGATTAGAATAATTATATTCTTATATATTGGTTTTACATATAGCCAAAATATTACTGATGATATAAAACAGGATTATCAATATTTCCTGGATTTTTTCACATCCAGAAATGTACAAGTGCACAAAGAGGCACTAAAACATATAGAAAATAACTGGACTGATAGTTTTGAAATTCTCACAATTGAATCATTATACTTTCTTAAAAACCCTAATACCGCAGGTAGCCTTTTAAATATTCTTCAAAAGAAAACAAAAAAATACTATCGCTACGATTTCAATTTATGGTATGAATACTTATGGAATAAAGTGCCAACCTATACCCCATCATATTATACCTTCAAGGCTGTTTTGCACAAAGGGATTGATTCACGGTTCGATAGGTATTTTCTTGATCGAGAACAACAATCCGCCATTAGATTAGACGAAGTACGTTGGGGAGGAGTTATGCAAGACGGAATCCCACCGCTTCGTAATCCTAAAATGATACCTGTAGAACAAGCTAGATATCTAAACGATGATGATATCATTTTTGGCATTTCGGTAAATGGAGACACCAGAGCATATCCCAAACGGATTCTTGCCTGGCATGAGATGTTTACTGATAGTGTGGGAGGCATACCTTTAGCCGGAGTATATTGTACTTTATGTGGCACTGTGATTCTTTATAAAACAGAACAAAACGGTATTCAATATCAACTAGGGACAAGTGGTTTTTTATACAGATCAAATAAACTCATGTATGATCAAAAAACACAATCCTTATGGAACACACTTTGGGGAAAACCAGTAATTGGTCCATTAGTAGAAAAAGGGATTGAGTTAGAATACCTAAGCGTCGTTACTACAACATGGGAGGCATGGAGAAAATCACATCCAGAAACGACAGTATTATCATTAGAAACAGGACATACAAGAAATTATAGAGAAGGCATTGCTTATCAAGATTACTTCGCTACAGACGAATTAATGTTTACAGTACCAAAAAGAGATAATCGATTAAAAAACAAGCAAGAAATTCTTGCTATTAGATTTCCTGGTGAAACCAACGAGAATATTGCAATTTCTTCCCGGTTTTTAAAGAAAAATCGAATATATCGAAACGAAATAAATAATAAAAAATTCACAGTTTTCACTGATCAAAGTGGGGCGCATCGTGTTTATTTCACAAATGACATTGAATTTTCATCCTATGATAGAGGATTACTTACTGTGGATACAAATGGAACCACCTGGAAATTAAATGAAGATAGATTAGAGAATACCCAAACTAAAGAGAAACTGGAACGTCTACCTTCCCATAACGCATTTTGGTTTGGTTACCAGGCTGCTTTTCCTGGAGTAATTTTGATTAAATGAAATGACCACACAAAAATTAATATTAAACAAAGCAACCAACTGAAAATTAATCATCTACTCCTAAAAGACAAACTTGTAAAATAATTGTGATGAATAGTAAAATTTTAATGTCCATTTTTATCATTCCATTTATACTTTTAGGCTGTAATAATGATGATGATGAAATCGATTGTCTGTTTAATGATCCAGTACAGGATTTATCTTGGTTAAATGAAAAAATTACTGAAATAGAAAATACATCAGGAGATCTTCTAAAATATCAATTTATTGATCAGGCAATATATCAAGAAAGTTTATTTCATAAAGGGAAAACAGTTTTCATCTTTAATAACTGCTGCCCCAATTGTAATACTGTAGTACCAGTTCACAACTGTAATGGGGAATTCATTGGATTAATTGGTCCTGCAGATGGTTTTATTAATCCAAATCGTGTTACAGGTTCCAAAAGTATATGGTTTCCAGACAATTCTGAGTGCCCAATCCCTATCGATTGAGGATCTTTTTATATCTATTTCTGTCCAATTTAAAACCAATCTTAACTTAGGATTTGATATTTTTAGAATACAAAAAAATCAAAACTATGGAAAATAATATCAGAGGTGGTGATGCACCCATAGCGTGCGAATTAGAAGCAGATAAAAACTATGCATGGTGTAGTTGCGGGCATAGTGCAGATCAACCGTTTTGCAATGGCAATCACAAAAAAGAAGGTGGAACGAATCCTGTAATTTTTAGTGTTGAAGAAGCCAAAGAAGCATATTTATGCACCTGCAAACAAACTGGGAATCCTCCTTATTGTGATGGGTCTCATAAGAATTGATAAAAAATTCTTGTTCAATAAATAGTTTGAACAAGAATTTCTTTTTTTTCCAAAAACAACTTATTCTTTTATTCCTTCATCTTGTAACCAAGTAAATATAATTGTTACTACCCTGGAAACTACAAAAACTATGAATCCAAAAATGGTAGGTAATGCAGATACCTTTAACCCTCCGGCCAACATTGGTGTAGAAATTTCTCCTAACATTTCGATCTTATCAAATGCCGCAACCAATCCAATTAATTGTCCCAATACGCCCCAAACTAGTGTCAAGAGACCGATTGAATTAATAAGACTTATATATTTTATAGATGACAGCTCCTTTTTTCTCATTGCTAATACACTTTTTATAGCGAGAAAAAACACTAATAAAAGCATTATTAGTATCGGAGTCATAAATAGCATTCCTCCATGGCGCATAAAGTCAAAGAAAGAAATGAAAAGTAAATTATTTTGTAGCATCAAAACGGTAAGTGAAATCATAATATTAGTAATTTTTCGAATTAAACATACCCAAAACTAGTTTCAAATATTTTTGCTATTATTATTTTGCGTTCGGCAACCAAATCTATACGGTATTAAACAAAAAAAGAAACTTTTTTGACATCAAACTTACAGATCTTGCTAAAAGAGGTTTTAAAACTGTTATTTCCTCCTAAATAAATTTTTCTACATAAAAAATACTGATATTGTCCCTCAATATGCTTTCCAGAGATTTTATATTAAAAAAAATTGCAAAACTACTACTCCACATTATATTTTGGACGGTAGTACTCTTTTGCTACACCTATTTTTTTGGATATAATAGTGAGAATATAAACTATATTTTCTCCTTCTCTTTATTTTTGATGCCAGTAACTATAGGAACTACATATACTGTAATTGATCTTTTAATTCCGAAGTACTTAATCTTAGAAAAATATTTTCAGTTTATATTGTATTGTGTATATACCATTATAATTTCTGCCCTTTTCATTGTTATTTCATTCTTTTATGGGTTAATATACTTATCCTCCTTAAATGTAGATAGTATGGCTCCAATGACACGTAGCCCCTTATTTTTATTTATTGCAGTATATTTTGTTGTATTCATTGCCAGTGCTTTTAGTTTAGTACAACATAATTATAAATCCACATCGGTTAATCAAGAGCTTAAAAATAAAATTTTAGAAGCTCAGCTTAAACTGAAAGAACAAGAGTTACAATACCTCAAAATGCAAATTCATCCCCATTTCTTATTCAATACCTTAAATACTATGTATGGTTTTGCATTAAAAAAATCAGAACAAACTCCTGAAATGATCTTGAAACTGTCTAATCTTTTGGATTATTTGCTCTATCAGGTAGATAAACCTTTGGTACCCCTGCAAGATGAGATCAATCACATTAAAGATTATGTAGCATTAGAAAAAATGCGTTTTAGTGACACTTTAGACATTAATATGAATTTTGAAAATGTAGACAGTACTCTGCAAATAGCCCCTATGTTACTCATCCCGTTTGTAGAAAATAGTTTTAAACACGGTCAAATCAAAAATGAAAAACTATCTATTATTATGGATTTGAAATGTAATGAGGAGTACATACGTTTTATCATAAAAAACTCTATTTTAAGACATTCTGAAAATAAC
This sequence comes from uncultured Aquimarina sp., assembly GCA_947500545.1. GTDB lineage: Bacteria > Bacteroidota > Bacteroidia > Flavobacteriales > Flavobacteriaceae > Aquimarina. Next base: position 301,798 of record CANMSO010000006.1, read on the forward strand.
CAAGAAGGTATTGGGTTGGCAAACATTAAAAAAAGATTAGTGTTATTATATAAAGATAAACATGAGTTGAAGGTTTCAAAAAATGAAGACTGGTATACTGTCATTTTAACTTTGAAAAAATTAAAATTAAGTTAATGAATACTAAAATATCCTGCATAATAGTTGATGATGAACCAACAGCCAGAGATATCATTCTGGATCATCTGTCCAAAATCGAACATATAGAAGTTGGAGCGATCTGTAAAAGTGCTTTGGAAGCCTTTAATGCTATCAATTCTCAAAAAATTGATCTCATCTTTCTGGATATTAATATGCCTGATATTTCAGGTATTTCTTTTGCTAAATCCATTAATAAGGATATTAAAATCATTTTCACCACAGCCTATCGCGAATATGCTATTGATGGTTTTGATCTTCATGCAGTAGATTATCTATTGAAACCAATTTCTTTTGAAAGACTTCTCAATGCCATAAATAATTACTTTGATGTCCATCACAAAACAGAAATATCAAAGCCTACTGAAATCATTGCTAGTAATTTTATGTTTGTACGATCAGATCGTAGAATGAAAAAAATTAACTTCTCTGATATTATTTATATCGAAAGTTATAGTGATTATGTGAAAATTCATTGTTTATCTGATATTATTGTTACGAGGGAAACAATTAGCACTATTGAGTCTAAATTGCCGCAACAGGAATTTATGAGAACCCATAGGTCGTATATCATTTCTATCTCGAAAATAGATTCTTTTTCTAATGAAGAAATCGTTTTAAATAATAAATCTATCCCAATAAGTAGAAATTATAAACCCGACGTCCTTGCCAGATTAGGGCAATTGTAAAACTATTATTTTTTATAGATCAGCAGGGTTAATCAGCATGAATTAAGCCATATGATTTGGCTATTTTTAACATAGGTTTAATAAAATTTTAGGCCACTATCAGAAAATTAAACATCTTTTCTACAGTTTAATTACACAATACTCAAAACCCTTAAAAAAGCAAATTATGAAAAAATTAGTTTTATTAATGCTATTGGCAACCCCATTAGTATTTGTTAATTGCAGCGATGACGATGATGCCCCAGTAGAAATATCAACAACCTACACCTTAGCAGAAGTTGATAGTTCTGGAGTTTCAGGAACGGCAAAATTTATACAAGTTGATCAAACAACAACTAGAATAGAAGTTCAACTGCAAGGTACTCCTGCAGATGGTGATCATCCTATGCACATTCATATCAATGATGCCGCTACAGGCGGAGGTATTGCAATAACTCTTACGAATGTTGATGGTAATACTGGATCTAGTACTACTACAGTTACCAAATTAGACGACGAAGGTGATGTTATTGGTGCCGATATAAGTTATGAAGGCTTGTTAGATTTTGATGGTCACATTAATGTACACCTTAGTCCAACAGAATTAGCCACTATTGTTGCTCAAGGAGATATTGGAAATAATGTACCGTAATTCTTATTGAACAAAAGAATAAAAAAAGCGAACCCATTTTGGTTCGCTTTTTTGTTATCATATATTTTTCAAAAAAGTCTATACGTGTAAAGCTCTATTTTCTGTAGCTGCTAATGCTGCTTCTTTTATTGCTTCGGTAAATGTAGGATGCGCATGTGACATACGAGAAATATCCTCTGCCGACGCTCTAAACTCCATCGCAGTAACAGCCTCTGCAATTAAATCTGCACAACGAGCTCCTATCATATGAACTCCTAATACCTCATCAGTCTTTTCGTCTGCTAGGATTTTTACAAAACCATCCAAATCTGCACTGGCTCTTGATCTACCTAATGCTCTAAACGGAAACTGTCCTGATTTATATTGTACTCCAGCTTCTTTAAGTTCTTCTTCGGTTTTACCAACAGCAGCAACCTCTGGCCAAGTATATACCACCCCAGGAATTAAATTATAATCTATATGTGGTTTTTGTCCAGCCAATATTTCAGCCACAAAAACACCTTCTTCTTCCGCTTTATGGGCTAACATAGCTCCTTTTACAACATCACCAATGGCATAAATATTAGCAACATTGGTTTGTAAATGATCATTTACTTCAACTTGTCCGCGGTCGTTTATTTTTACTCCAGCTGCATCAGCATTTAGTCCATCTGTATATGGGCGGCGCCCTACAGAAACCAGGCAATAATCTCCTTTAAACTCTACAGGGTTTCCTTTCTTGTCATCTGCAGTTATAGTTACCTCTTTAGCTCCTGTTTTTACTTCTGTTACTTTATGTGAGGTATAGAATTTTACACCTTGCTTTTTCATTACCTTTTGTAATTCTCTGGACAAAGCTTTATCCATACCTGGGATAATTCTATCCATAAACTCTACTACAGAAACTTCTGCTCCCAAACGACGATATACCTGCCCAAGCTCTAAACCTATTACTCCTCCTCCTATAATAACCAAATGCTTTGGTATCTCTTTTAATTTTAAGGCTTCTGTAGATGTTATTACTCTCTTTTTATCAAGTGTAATAAATGGTAATGTAGACGGTTTAGAACCAGTAGCAATTATAATATTTTTTGCTTCTATAGTTTCGACTTTACCATCTGCCTTAGTAATATCAACATGGGTGGCATCTTTGAAAGCTCCTAAACCTTCAAAAACATCAATATTATTTTTTTTCATCAGAAAATCAACACCACCCGTAGTCTGATCTACAACCGCCTGCTTACGAGCAATCATTTTCTTGAGATTGATTTTCACATCACCAGGAATTTCGATTCCATGATCTTCAAAGTGTTTTGTGGCATGTTCATAATGATGAGAAGAATCTAGTAAAGCTTTACTAGGTATACACCCCACATTAAGACAAGTTCCTCCAAGTGTTGAATATTTTTCGATTATTGCGGTTTTCATACCTAGCTGTGCGCATCGAATAGCGGCCACATATCCACCAGGTCCTGAGCCAATTACGGCTACATCATATGTACTCATAATAGATTATTATGTTGTGCGTATTAATTATGGTTAGCAAATGTACAAATGTTTTGCTTCTTACAGAAGGACTGATCTTGTCAAATTTTTATTAAAAAGCAATATTAGTACTACTTAAAAAGTTATACATTTAGCTCAAATTAGGTGGGACTATCCAATATTATATCATTGTCCCATTTTTTGAACTAAGAAACATCTAAAAAACGAAAATAAACAATGCGTTATTTATCTACTCTTTTTTTACTTGTAATTATCATTTTATGGAGTTCATGTCGTAAAGATTTTGAGTCAGGGCCCAGTACAGGAAACCTTCAGTTCTCTACTGATACTTTATTTTTGGATACTGTTTTTACCAATATTGGTTCTAGTACATATAGTTTCAAAGTATATAATCGTACAGATGATGATTTTACTATTCCATCTATTGCACTAGAACGAGGAGAAAGCTCTAATTACAGATTGAATGTAGATGGTATTCCTGGAAAATCTTTTGAAAATATTCAAGTATTAGCAAAGGACAGCATTTTTGTTTTTGTTGAAACCACTACCGATATTACAGATCAAACAGCAGGTCTGGAATTCCTGTATACAGACAGAGTTCTTTTTGATACTGATGGAAATCAACAAGATATTGACTTGGTAACTCTTGTTAAGGATGCGATATTCTTGTTTCCATCGCGAGACGCTATGACGGGTGAAGTAGAAACGCTTTTACTTGGATTAGATGAAGACAATAATGAAATAAGGATTGAAGGTTTTTTTCTTGAAGATGATCAACTTAATTTCACTAACGAAAAACCTTATGTCATCTACGGATATATTGCCGTTCCTGGCGGAAAAACACTTACTATAGATGCGGGGGCACGAATACATTTTCATGCCAACTCGGGGATTATTGTAGCTGATAACGGCACCTTACAAGTTAATGGCGAACTAAGCAATGATCCTGAATTACTAGAAAACGAAGTAATCTTTGAGGGAGATCGATTAGAACCCGGTTTTAAAGAGGTACCCGGGCAATGGGGAACGATTTGGCTAACGGCCGGAAGTACAGGACATGTAATTAATCATGCAACTATCAAGAATTCAACTGTTGGTATCCTTATGGATTCTAATGATGGTGGCCCCGATCCAACACTCACGATTTCTAACACTCAGATTTATAATAGCTCCAATGTTGGACTAATAGCCCGAACTGGGAATGTATTGGGAGAAAATTTAGTAATTAATAATGCAGGTCAGGTATCACTTAATTGTTCTCTAGGAGGAACATACAATTTTAACCATTGTACTTTTACTAATTACTCAAGTATTGGATCTGGATTTAGACAATTTCCAACAGTACTTATTGACAATAATATACAAGTTAGTGAAACTGAGATTGTGGTAGCGGATTTAGTTGAAGCCAACTTCACCAACTGCATCATATACGGAAATCAGGATATTGAATTGCTATTTAGTAAAGTAGAAGGCACGGCTTTTAATTATAATTTAAAGAATTGTTTGGTTCGTTTTAATGATTTTAATAACAGTTTTGCAGACGACCCTTTATACGATTTTACCAATACTAATTTATTCGAAAATATCATATTTAACGAAGAGCCTGATTTTAAGGAACCCTTTGAAAACATGCTTAATATCGGAGAAAACTCTGCAGCCAACGGCGCTGCTTCTACTCCAACATCAGGAAATGATATTTTAGGAACTCCAAGAAACACTACTGCACCAGATATTGGTGCTTATGAGAGTACTGCGTTTGATTAAGGAAATTATTAACTATACATAACCGATTTTAGAAACCTGAAACATTTCGAAATTGTCTAACAACCACAAGTCCATTATTATTTGCAGGAATACCGGGGAATCTCCTCATATTGCGAAAAGAACCTATTTGGCGTCCGACTGATCTTTGTGCAATTCTAGAAGAAGCTACTCTACGGCTATTTAATCTCATATTTCTAGCTCCAGCGGTTGGATTTCTTCCTGGCATACTAGCTCCTGCAAATGCACTTGCAAAACCTGAAGCCATTAAAACAAATATTTGTCTATAGATTCTTCTTAATTCATTCCTCGCTCTGTGAACATCCATCCCTTGGCCTATAACAAAATATGCCAAATCTCTATTCCACATAGTATATGCTCTATGGTTCATTCTCGCAACAAATGAATCTCCGTTGGCGACATTTTGACTGTACCAATTTAAATCTGAAGGATATTCTTTATACATCCCAATATTATAAGAATTACCGTTTCTAGAAGCCCGAATTACTGTTCTACCCCAACCATCACCCGTAGCTGAGTAAACATGTACACTAACTCCAGGCGCAAAATCACGATTCATAATTGCTTCTCTCGCACTGGGGTGTATCCATGAAGGTATTCTTTCAGAGAATGGTTGGCTTGAATGACTACGTAAAACTCTTGATCCCTGTGAAATTAATCTCTGATATTGACCTCTTAGATGAAGTTGCATCCCTGGCAAAAACAATTCTAGAGTATGATTATGGGGAATTATCCGATTTCCATTATGTTGTAAATTGAAAGTCCTATAAGTCCCACGAAGATATCTATTTTCAGAATTTTGATCAGGAGCCAAAGGTTGATTAAATGGTACCTCTACTGGCCAAATAAATCGTATTGCATGACTTTGTGCTACACTAACATTAAAATGTATCAATGATGGATTTGATCGATCTACCCGAGCTGTTATTTGTGAACTAGATGACCTTGCAGATCGCATTGCCCGTCTTTCAGGGCAACGAAGTCTTCTTTGTCTATCAGTAACAGTATAGCCTATTACATTTGGAAGACACCTTCTTACATAAACAAAATTATTCCCTACTTGAAAAAACATTGGGCTGAATGGGAACAAATACGGAAACGGTTCTACTTGTACTCTACGACCTAAATTAGGATTTCTTAACCCTCTGCTTCTCCTTCCTCTAAATGCTCCTAGACGTTCACACATTCGCATTGTAGCGGCATCATCAGAAGGCAATCCTCTACGAGCTCTAGCTCTTTCTCTTCCCGTAAGGCGTCCTCCGGTTGCGGGATTACGTCCAAATACCAAACAATCTTCACCGTGTTCTTGTATTTTAGCCGAATAACAACCTGCCTGTAATTCACCAGACACCAATCCACTATCGCCCGTAGTTATAGGTTTAATCTCGCCCACTACAGTAAAAATATTCCCGCCTCTAGTCCCTCTTCTTGTAACTTTTACTAAGTCTGCACGTCCGGTCCTTCCAAACTGTGTACTTCCACCAAAACGGCATAGTTCGCCTCTAGGTACGACTAATTCCGTAATATTATTTTGCCTACTCCTTGCTCTAAATCTTTGTTGTACTTGTGAATGAACAATACGACCAATTCTACTTCTTAACCTCCCATTTCGGTTTGAACAATTTCCTCTTTCCCAACCTTGTATTTGGGTACAACTTGCATTTGACGCATCCAAATTTCGTTGAATATATGTCGTGTTATTACCCTTTTGTTGCACCACATGCGTCAACTCATGAGCTAACAAATGCTTTCCAGATCTGGAATTGGTATCGTAATTACCTTTATTAAAATAAATATCTGATCCACTTGTAAAAGCTTTTGCTCCTATTTGCCTGTTCATTTGCACCGCATTATTATCAGTATGTATACGAACATTCTTAAAATCAGTACCAAAACCAGACTCCATATCAGTTCGAACATCTCCGGATAGCGGATTACCTTTTCCCTTTGTACTCTGTAAACTGTTCTCTAATCCTGGGCTGAGTTGAAGATTTGGCAAATTAGATTTTGCTCGGATTTTATCTCCAGAAATCTCTCTATCACTCTCAAATATAGGTTTTCGAAAAACTTCCAATTCTTCTTCTTTCTTTTGCAGTCTCTCATCTTCTTCACAGCTTTCACATTTTTTTTGTACAGGTGTAGATGTACTTGAACTATCAAGTTTCTGAACAACTTTATCAGCCATTGAATCTGCCTCCTGTTCATATTTATCATTAGGTTGTCCTATGGTTAATTTAGGTTGAATAATCGAGGTAGTAAAAAAAGGAGTGTTTGCTTCTTGATTTCCGAAAAAAAAGGATTGAGCCCCACTTCTATCAAAAAAAGATTTTGATGAATGAGAATTAGAAGAATCATTAACTTTGGTTGATGAAACCCTCATAAGAACTATGCTTTTATTTCATTAAAGAATAAATAAAATTGACTAATGAGGCGTTTACGATATTATAAATATAACACCTTTATCTTAAACACTTTAACAATAAATTTTTTTTTAACTATATTCATATTAATAGCTTTAATTCTTACATAATGCCAAAACTCAAAATCGCAATAGTTATTCTAGTATAATAGTTCTTTAAAATCAAGAATGTTCTTTAATTAGAAACTACAGTATATATTAAAATTAGCAAAGAAGTGTAGCGCAACTTTTCAAAAACTTAAAAATCTGATTTTTAATAAAAAAATATCATGCAATCATATATATTCAAATCTCAAAGACTAGGATTTCGTAACTGGACTTTTAACGACCTCGAGCCTCTTACGCAAATTAACAATGATGATGATGTGATGGAGTTTTTCCCCTTTAAACCTTCTAAACAGGATACTATGGATTTCATTAAAAGAATGCAAGTAATGCAAAAAGAAAAAAGGTTCTGCTATTTTGCTGTTGAAACTATAGAAAACAAAGAATTTATTGGTTTTATAGGCTTATGTGAACAAACTTACTTAGAAGAATTAGAGGCATTTGTTGATATTGGTTGGCGGCTTAAAAAAGGTAGCTGGGGAAAAGGATACGCTACTGAAGGTGCAAAAGCCTGCCTTGACTTTGGGTTTAACCAAATTGGATTAGAAAAAATCTATTCTGTAGCTCCCGAAATTAATACAAAATCAGAGCATGTAATGAAAAAAATCGGAATGCAAAGAATCAGAACTTTTGAGCATCCTAAATTATTAGATGATGAACGATTGAAGACTTGTGTACTTTATCAGCTATTGAAAAGTACTATTTAATGAACTGAAACATACTCTACCGTTCTAATGAAAACATTATCTTTTATATATTTCTCATCTGCAGATGTATTAGTTATTGCAGCTAAAGCTGCTTCAAGTTCACTACGAGTAAACCTTTGCTTATGCGTAAAACCATGAGCAGCAAATTCGTCATTTCCTAATTTTATAGCATTTTCATTATAGAAATAAGTCCCTTTTGCCTTAATGTTTCGCCATACCACACGACTACCAATCGGAGCATCGTCTAAAATCTTACCCATAGAAAGGCTTGTTTTTTTAGGTGCTTTTCCTGGTATTTGTTCAAATATTGCGCCTCCCATTGCTTTTCTTTGATACATTTTTACAGCATTAAACCCTGTAGAATAATGCATCCGTAAATATAGTTTTCCTCCTTTCTTTTTAATCGTTTCAGAAAAACCATCTTCTCCAAATGTATGCCTACGAGCATACATATGTGCAGCTTGTACAAACTCTGCACAATCATACGCCCAACTTTTAAGGTTTCCTGCTTCAAAAAGTTCATCTACTCCTTTCCAAGCTTCTTCTGGTGTTCCTTTAAAATAAAGCATCCCTACTTTTTCGTCATGAAGTTGCACACTCATATCTGGGTCCGAGACTAATTTCCAATAGGATAACCCAGGTATATCAATTTCTTTTTCGTCATCCTTAGGCTCAAAATTTAGTTTAGAATTAAAAGTAACACCTTTCATTTTGGCAATAGCCTCTCTTAGGTAATCTTCATAGCTCTCTTCCTCTATTTTTTTATCAATCATAGATGTATATAAACGATCTCGTATTCTAAGCCACTTACGTACCAAAGGCATATCTATAGATGAAGATGGATTGAGACTCCTCGTTATTCCCGTTTCTTTTTCAAATTGCCGGTCAATATCTTTATTTAATGTAGCTTGATCGGTGGTTGACATTAAATGGTATCCTTCTGACTCCCAACCTGGTCGATATGTATCTCCAGACAATAGCGCAGACATCACTTTAACCAAATCTTCCCCGGATAAAGCACTCATGATTTCTTTTCTGGCCGTATCAAATCTATATAATGTTTGACGTACGGGATAGGTTGCTCGTTTAATTGTCCTCACAATCTTATTAATGTTAATAGTTGAAGATGTAAGCTGTTTGTGAATTTCTGCCCAGAGTGTTCCTGTATTATAAATTTTCTTTACCCAATTATAAATATCATCAAATATATTTCTCTGAATAACCCCGGTATTATTAGACTGTTGCAACACATGAGTTAATTCATGAGCCAATAGCTTATTCCCTTCTTGTGTATTTGGATTATACTGTCCTTTATTAAAGTAAATATCATTGCCGTTTGTAAATGCTCTAGCATCAAGTTTGTAATTCATTTGTTCGGCATCATGACCTGTATGTATTTTGACATTACTAAAATCCGACCCAAAGTTTCTTTCCATAACTCTTTTAGTACTTCTTCCTAGCGACACTCCCCCACCCTTACTATCTTGTAATTGAGTTTCAATAGTTTTTCCTGCATCTTTATTTTGCAGCGATACCTTTTGACTTTTTTGTGGACCCTGGTCAGATTTAGACTGAATAGTAGGTGATTTAAAAAATAAATTGCTATTTTGAGATGATGATGAAAAAATTCCTCGTCTGGTATTTTTAAAAAAAGGTTCTTCTGAAGAGTAAGTCTCTGAAGTAGGTTTTTTCCTTTTTGCTGAAGTTCTCATAAGCATCCTGTTTTCATAATTCAAGATACAAATTATTTCTTCCCCAAACCTCATAAATAGTCTGAAAACCAAAAACTTAAGGGATAAAAAATTTCCCTTTTCAAATTTAAAAAACTACAAAGAATTGGTATCTTGCATAGTAATTAAACAAATAAATTTGTCGAAATGATCAACTCTAAAACAATATCAGCGGTATTAATTACATTGTTTTGCTTGGGAAATATAATTACAGCTCAAGAAGCTGCCATTCACAGTAAAATAAATTCAGATATGTACAAAAACTTTTCTAAAGCATTTGCGACCTTGGATTATGATTTATTTGCTTCAATTCATAGTAAAGACATGATTAGAATTTCTGGAGGAGATGGTGGAGAAATAAAGGATGTAAAAACTTATTTAAAGGGGTATCAAAAAAGATGGTCAGATCCAAAAAGAAAACCTGCTCCTATTGATTTTAGGCTTTTTGAAAGGGTATACTCTGATTCTTTAGTTTCTGAGAGAGGAATTTATAGGGCTACCTATATAGATGACAAAAATCAGACAAGCTATTCTTATGGTCAATTTCATGTATTATTACGGCTAGAAGGTGGAAACTGGAGAATCTTAATCGATTACGACTCTAATGAAGGAGAAAGTATAAACAAAAACAGTTATGATAGTGCTTTTCCTCTTTCAGAATATAAAAAGTATTGGAAACATTAGAATAATCCGCAGTTTCTATTACTTTTGAAAAATTCATTCCCCTTTTTTAAAACTCAGATGAAGATTACACCAAAATTAAGAATCATACTGGTACTTTCTCTCGTATTACTGAATATCAGTTGTGACCAGATTTCAAAAAATGTTGTACGTCGCGCTATTGAGCCATACCAACGCATAGAAATTTTTAAGGACAATTTTGTACTAACCAAAGTCGAGAATAGAGGTGCAGCATATAGTCTAGGATCTGATCTGGGCCCGGCACTAAAAATAATTCTGTTGCAAATTCTCCCGATACTTGTATTGCTAATTCTGTTAAGACAAATACTTATCAAAACTAATTACTCTAGAGAGACCATTATTGGTTTTGCATTTATTATTGGTGGTGGAATTGGTAATCTTTTTGATCGTATTGTATATGGCTCTGTTACTGATTTTCTTATTTTGGACTTAGGTATTATAAAGACAGAGATATTCAATATGGCTGATGTTTCAATCATGTTTGGATCTCTTTTGGTTCTTACAAGTGCTATTTTCAACAAAAAAGATTCATTTTTTAGAGAAAAAACCCAATAAAATGAGCTGGATCAAAGAGATATCATATTCTGAGGCCACTGGTCAATTAAAGAAAATTTATGATCGCATAAAAGGGCCTAACAACAATATTGATAATGTATTGTCAATCCATAGTTTGCGACCGCATACCCTTATAGGGCATATGGGATTGTATAAAAATGTACTTCATAACTCTAATAACACTTTGCCCAAATGGTATCTAGAGACCCTAGGTGTGTATGTAAGCAGTCTTAACCAATGCAATTACTGTGTAGATCATCATTCTGAAGGATTAAAACGATTACTTAATGATGATTCTAAATTTCACGAGATTATGTCTTGTTTGACGACTGATGATGTCAAACTTCAATTTAAGTATCAATACCTAGCAGGATTGCAATATGCTAAGCAATTAACATTATCACATCACACCATTACAGAATCTGATATTCATAGTCTTAGGGAACAAAAACTGTCAGACGGAGAAATCCTAGAGATTAATCAAGTGGTTAGTTATTTTAATTATGTAAACAGAACTGTAGTTGGACTGGGAGTTAATACAGATGGAGATATCATAGGGCTTTCGCCAAACGAAAGTGATGACCCTGATAACTGGAGTCATTCATAAATATAAAAAAACGCATGATTCAAAAATCATGCGTTTTTTTGTATCATTTAAAACCTGAAAATTATCCAACGAACAATGGTTTATCAGCCATCATTGCATTCACATCATCTGCTATAGCATGTAATGCATCTTCATTTTCTACATTCGCGATCACTCTATCAATGAGTTCAACGATTGCTAACATATCATTTTCTCTAAGCCCTCTAGTTGTAACAGCTGCAACACCAATACGAATACCCGAAGTTACAAACGGTGATTTATCATCAAATGGCACCATATTCTTGTTTACAGTAATTTCAGCTACACCCAATGCTTCTTCAGCTTGTTTACCGGTAACTCCTTTATTACGTAAATCGATAAGCATCATATGATTATCTGTTCCGTTAGAAATCACTTCGTATCCTTTTTGTACAAATGCTTCAGCCATTACTGCAGCATTTTTCTTTACTTGCACGATATAGTGTAAAAACTCATCTGTTAGTGCTTCTCCAAATGCAATGGCTTTTGCAGCAATAATATGTTCTAAAGGTCCTCCCTGATTTCCAGGAAATACTGCGCTATCTAATAAAGAAGACATCATGCGTTTTTTTCCGCTCTTAAGAGTAATCCCAAAAGGATTTTCAAAATCTTCTCCCATTAAAATAAGCCCTCCTCTAGGTCCTCTTAATGTTTTATGTGTTGTAGTACTAACTATGTGACAATGAGGAACAGGATCCGAGATGACACCTTTTGCTATCAAACCAGCCGGATGTGCGATATCCGCAAAAAGAATTGCCCCTACACTGTCTGCTATTTCTCTAAATCTTTTATAATCAATCTCTCTTGAATAAGCAGATGCTCCCGCGATGATCAATTGTGGTTTTTCTGCTGTAGCTATCTCCTGAATTTTATCATAATCTAATCTTCCTGTCTCCTTCTCTACTCCATAAAAAACAGGATTGTATAATTTACCCGAAAAATTAACAGGTGAACCATGAGTCAAATGCCCACCATGCGAAAGATCAAAACCTAATATTTTATCCCCTGGTTTAAGACATGCATGATACACTGCCGTATTAGCCTGTGAACCCGAATGAGGTTGTACATTGGCATAAGCCGCTCCAAATAATTCTTTTGCTCGATCAATAGCTATCTGCTCAATAACATCTACTACTGCACAGCCTCCATAATATCTTTTGCCAGGATATCCCTCGGCGTATTTATTGGTTAGTACAGAACCTGCTGCTTCCATTACTTGTTCACTTACAAAATTCTCAGAGGCAATAAGTTCCAATCCATTAATTTGACGTTCCCTTTCGTCTTGGATTAAATCAAAAATTTGTTCGTCGCGTTGCATGTATTCTTAGTTTGTTAATAAAGGAGCAAAAGTATGAAATACATTTCTTAAATCAACTTAAACAATCCCTAATAAATATAAACAACTTGTTCACATTCTGAAGCGTTACAATTGATATTTAGAAGTAACTGGCACATTGTTAACAGCAGCTCCTATTTTAGGGCACAATCGGCAGATAAAGGATTATATTTCTTTAAAATCATCTTACATAAAAGTAGTAAACCCTATAGAAACACATGTATTACCAAATCTTATGATTTTTTTAAATATTTTTCGTGTAATAAAAAACTTTTAACCGTACGAAAATTATATATTTGATTATAAGAATTGAAGTTCTTTAAAGTTTTAACTTCTTCGTTAAAAATTTGGATTAAAGACTCCGAAAATTGCTTTTTTATTTACCTCAGCAACATTTAAGTAAATAAAACAGTCTTTTTAAATATATTTTTTGACATATTTTACAATCAAAAGAAAGATTTTAAATAACTTCATGATCACAAAACCTAATAAAAAATTACAATGCCCATAACCGCAAATTATCCTGACAGAAAAACGTGGATTAACATCCCCTCAAATACTGATTTTCCAATACAAAATATTCCGTTTGGAGTATTCCTTACTAGAGATGATATCATTACTATAGGAACAAGAATAGGTGATACTGCAATAGATTTGGGTGCGCTTCATCAATTGGGTTACTTTGAAGGAATCCCATTAACAGATGACATTTTCTTACAAGATTCTTTAAATGACTTTATATCTGATGGAAAAAAAACCTGGAGATTGGTTCGTAATCGCATAGCAGATATCTTTGATGCCGAAAATGATGCTTTAAAAAATAACAAAAAACACAGGCAAGAAGTCTTATTTTCATTAGATGAAATCGAAATGCAACTTCCTGTAAGCGTAGGTGACTATACCGATTTCTATAGCAGTATAGAACATGCTACAAACGTAGGCACGATGTTTAGAGGTAAGGAAAATGCTTTGATGCCTAACTGGCTGCATCTTCCTGTGGGGTATCACGGTAGAAGTAGTTCTATTATTCCATCTGGTATTCCTGTTCATCGCCCTCAAGGTCAGAAATTAACAAATGGCGCTACTGAGCCTATTTTCGGCCCTTCAAGATTGGTTGATTTTGAACTTGAAATGGCTTTTATAACCACTGATGCTAATCAATTAGGAGAGCCTATTCCAATAGAAGAAGCGGAAGATTATATATTCGGTATGGTTTTATTTAATGATTGGAGCGCCCGAGATATTCAAAAATGGGAATATGTACCTCTAGGGCCATTTTTAGGTAAAAACTTTGCTTCATCTATATCACCATGGATCGTTACTTTAGATGCTTTGGAACCTTATAGAACTAAAGGCCCTAAACCACTAAAAAAACAACTCCCATATCTTCAATCTAAAGGGGACAAAAGTTTTGATATAAATCTTGAAGTTGCTATTCAACCAGAAAAACAGGTAGAAACTATAGTTTCTAGGAGTAACTTTAAACATATGTACTGGAATATGGCACAACAACTTACTCATCATACGATAAATGGTTGCCCAGTAAATTCTGGTGATATGATGGGTAGCGGAACTTTATCAGGCCCTACTCCTGATTCTTATGGCTCTATGTTAGAATTAAGCTGGCGTGGAGAAAAACCCGTACAACTTAAATCTGGTGGTAGTCGAAAGTTCATAGAAGATAATGACACTGTCATCATAAGAGGATACTGTGAAAAAGATGGTGTACGAATTGGCTTTGGAGAAGTATCTACCAAATTACTTCCGGTATTCAAAAAATGATACCATTACAACTATTATAAAACCTCGAAAAATTTGATTTCGAGGTTTTTTTGTTATCTTTTGGCACTAAAATTGTTTTTACTACCCAAATCAAAACATTATTGACATGAAAAAACTAATACTCCTATTTACTATACTAGCGATTGCATCGTCTTGTAGCAGTGTTAAACAAACTGAAAAGGCACTTAATACGGGAAATTATGATCAAGCAATAAATATTGCTTTAAACAAGCTTAAGACCAATAAAGATAAAAAAGGAAAGCAACCTTATATCTTAATGTTAGAGGAAGCCTATGCAAAAGTCGTTGATCGAGATAGAAATGCTATTGATTACCTAGAAAAAGATGGGAATCCTGCAAACCTTGAACGTATGTATAATACATATCTCTCTTTGAGGGATAGACAGGAACGTATAAAACCGTTGCTCCCTTTACATCTTGCAGAACAAGGGCGTAGTGCAAATTTCTTAATGGACAATTATGACCAGAGAATTATTACTACAAAAGATAAGCTTTCTAAATACTTATATGATAGCGCCAAAGGGTTATTGTCTACAGCAAAAAGAAAAGCTGATTTTAGATCGGTATATGAAAATCTAGTATACTTAGATAAAATTACTCCTAATTATAAAAATACAGCAGATTTAATAGAAGAAGCTCATCTAAAAGGAACTGATTTTGTAAAAGTTTCTATGAAGAATAAGACAAATGTTATTATTCCTAAACGATTAGAAACTGATTTATTAAATTTTGGAACGTACGGTCTTGATGACCTATGGACAGTGTATCATAACACACCTCAAAAATCTGTAAAGTATGACTATTCTATGGAGGTTACGTTTAGAGAGATTAATATTTCTCCGGAGCAAATTCGTGAGCGTCAGCTAGAAAGAGAGAAACAGGTTAAAGATGGCTGGGAATACCTTTTGGATGAAGAAGGAAATGTTGTAAAAGATGAAGAGGGAAATAAAATAAAGGTAGATAAAATGGCAACTGTTCGTTGTGAGTATTATGAATTCAAACAGTTTAAAGCTGCTAATGTTGTAGGTAATATTCAATATAAAAACTTAAGAACAAAGCAACTTCTAGATGCTTTCCCTTTAGTAAGCGAGTATATTTTTGAACATATCTATGCAAATTTTAATGGTGATAAGCGTGCCCTAGAAGATGATTTAGTGAGATACTTAGGGTTACAAGCTGTTCAGTTTCCTTCTAATGAGCAAATGGTATATGATTCTGGTGAGGATTTAAAAAACAAATTGAAGAGTATTATTACCAATTATCGTTTTAAGCAATAGTTTATAATTTATAGAACATAAAGAAAAAGGAGATCATAATATGATCTCCTTTTTCTTTTTATAAAATCTATACAAACTGATGTAACACCTGCGGTGTAATCATACTATGAGAAGAGTGATGAACAGTTTCTCCGTTTCTAATCACTATAAACTGAGGAGACTCATGAAAAACCTGAAACCTTGCAGAAATCTCTGAAGACACATCGCGATAATTAAGTAAATCCAGATAATACAAGTCTATTTGATTTTCATCAAGATCGAAACTACTTTCAAAATTACGAATTACCATTCTGCTGATACCACATCGTGTAGAATGCTTAAATATTGCCTGGGTCTTCGTTTTAGAAGATTTTGTAATTTGATCCAATTGCTCTATCGAATTTAACTCTTGCCAAGGCAAAGCTTGTTTTTCTTCTTTTGACTCTTTTTCTTCAGACCCAAATAACTTATTAAATATTCCCATTTTTCTCTTATACTAATTATTGCAAACTTAATCAAATGATTTTAAAATTGACCATAATCATTTATTTGTCGTTGTAAAATACGTAACTTTACAATAAGCCAAAAAGTCAGTAAAAACAAGCGATAACAAGACATTTTGACACAACTATGCATTAGGAATATTATTTGATCTCCTGCTAACAAACTCAAAATAAATAATAATGAATTTTAATAATTTCACTATAAAGTCACAAGAAGCCATACAGCAAGCACAACAGCTTGCACAGGGTTTTGGGCATCAACAAATCGAGAATGAACATATTTTTAAAGCAATTTTTAGCGTAGATGAAAATGTGCTTCCATTTTTGTTAAAAAAACTAGATGTTAACATAACTCTTCTACAACAAGTTCTTGATAGTACTCTAGAGAGTTTTCCAAAAGTTTCTGGTGGAGAATTACAATTATCTCGCGAAGCTGGAAAATCATTAAATGAAGCCAGTATTATTGCCAAGAAGATGAATGACGAATATGTTTCTATTGAACACTTAGTAATTGCCATTTTCAAATCCAAAAGTAAGATTGGACAAATTTTAAAAGATCAAAGAGTTACCGAAAAACACCTTAAAGAAGCGATTAACGAAATAAGAAAAGGCGATAGAGTAACATCACAAAGTGCAGAAGAAACGTATCAAGCATTAAGCAAATATGCAAAGAACCTTAACGAAATGGCTGAAAGTGGTAAGCTAGATCCTGTTATAGGTCGAGACGAAGAGATCAGAAGGGTTTTGCAAATCCTTTCACGACGTACCAAAAACAATCCAATGCTTGTTGGTGAACCTGGAGTTGGTAAAACTGCGATTGCAGAAGGTTTGGCACATAGAATAATCGCGGGTGACATTCCTGAAAACCTAAAGGATAAGCAAATTTTTTCTTTAGATATGGGAGCGTTAATTGCCGGAGCCAAATTTAAAGGTGAATTTGAAGAGCGCCTTAAAGCCGTAGTAAAAGAGGTAACCACTAGTGATGGAGATATTGTATTATTCATCGATGAGATACACACCTTAGTGGGTGCAGGTGGTGGTCAGGGAGCCATGGATGCTGCAAATATTCTTAAACCTGCGTTAGCACGAGGAGAACTTAGGGCTATTGGTGCAACAACATTAGACGAATATCAAAAATACTTCGAAAAAGATAAAGCGTTAGAAAGGCGATTCCAGAAGGTTATGGTTGATGAACCCGATACCGAGAGTGCTATCTCTATTCTTAGAGGAATCAAAGAAAAATACGAAACACATCATAAAGTACGCATAAAGGATGAGGCCATAATAGCAGCTGTAGAACTATCACAACGATATATCACCAATAGGTTTTTACCAGACAAAGCGATTGATCTTATGGATGAAGCAGCTTCTAAACTCCGAATGGAAATTAATTCGAAGCCAGAAGAGCTTGATGTTTTAGATCGAAAAATAATGCAACTTGAGATAGAAGTCGAAGCCATAAAAAGAGAAGACGACGGCTCTAAATTAAAGGGTCTTAACGCAGATCTTGCCAATATTAAGGAGGAACGTAATGAGATTTTCTCAAAATGGCAAAGCGAAAAAGAAGTTGTAGATGCTATCCAAAATACAAAAACCAGCATCGAAGAATATAAACTTGAAGCAGAACGAGCAGAGCGTAATGGCGATTATGGGAAAGTAGCCGAAATTAGATACGGTAAGATTAAAGAGTCCCAGGAAAAGCTAGAAGGTTTACAAAAGCAATTAGAAGAACAACAAAGCAATTCTTCACTAATTAAAGAAGAAGTTACAAACGATGATATTGCAGAAGTAGTTGCAAAATGGACTGGGATACCGGTAACCAAAATGCTACAGAGTGAACGAGAAAAGCTATTGGTCTTAGAAAAAGAATTGCAAAAACGAGTTGTAGGTCAGATTGAAGCCATACAAGCCGTAAGTGATGCGGTGAGAAGAAGTAGAGCCGGATTGCAAGATCAGAAAAAACCTATTGGATCCTTTCTTTTCTTAGGAACAACCGGTGTAGGTAAAACCGAATTGGCAAAGGCTTTGGCAGAATACCTTTTTGATGATGAAAGTGCCATGACTCGAATTGATATGAGTGAGTATCAAGAGCGTCACGCCGTTAGTAGATTGGTAGGAGCACCTCCTGGATATGTAGGATACGACGAAGGCGGGCAATTAACTGAAGCTGTAAGAAGAAAACCGTACTCTGTTGTATTACTTGATGAAATTGAAAAGGCACACCCAGATACTTTTAATATACTATTACAAGTATTAGACGAAGGGCGCTTAACAGACAATAAAGGAAGAACCGCAGATTTTAGAAATACCATCATAATCATGACTAGCAATATTGGCAGTCATATTATACTGGATAAATTAGAGGCCATTACGGATATTGACACTGCAATGGAAGCTGCCAAAATAGAAGTACTTGGATTATTAAAACAAACTGTTCGTCCAGAGTTTTTAAACCGAATTGATGATATCGTTATGTTCTCTCCTCTTACAAAAGGAAACATAAAAGAAATTGTAAAACTTCAATTAAAAAATGTATCACAAATGCTAGAGCAGCAGCATATTACTTTAGAAGCTACAGAAGAAGCTATTATATTTCTTTCTAAAAAAGGTTTTCAACCAGAGTTTGGAGCAAGACCCGTGAAACGAACAATACAAAAAGAGGTATTAAACAAATTATCCAAAGAAATTCTTGCAGGAAAAATTTCAACAGATAGCACCATACTATTGGATGAGTTTGATAGTAATCTAGTGTTCAGGAATCAAGCAGATCTTGTATCTTAAACACAAGTTAACTTCAAGAAAATAGGCTACAAACCCGGTTATAGTGTTTGTAGCCTATTTAATTTTGAAAAAAAATAAACATTAATAAAACTTTGCTAGATATCTACAATTACGGTTTTACCGTAGATATTAACAGAATTATTCCTACAACGGTTAATAACTAAATCCAAAAAAAAAATAGGTTTTGACTACATTGCGCCCGCAATGAAACCAACCATATTACTAATTCTTCTAACGTCTAGCATTTGTATTGGCCAAAATAAAAAAGGGGCCATATCTGATATTAGCAATAAATACCAATTAATCAGGGAGTTGATAAGTTCAAATGCCCTGCGACAACTTCATACCGATTATACTTGTGAGGAGACTTCAGAAGAAGGTGCTTTGACATTTTATTATAATGGAAATGAATTGAAACATATTATTCATACTCATATACAAGGGCATGTAAAATATAGAGATGAATTTTATATCTGGAATGATGAATTATTCTTTCAATATGCGATACATAACATTTCATATATAGACATCGAAAGAAATAAATCAAAAAAGCCTCAAAAGGTAAACGTAACATTAACTCTTGAGGAACGTTTTTATTTCAAAGATAGAAAAGTAATAAAGTGTCAGTTTAAAGATTTCGAAAATAGAAGTAATAGGAAAAATATTACTACCAACTATGTTAGAAACAAAAATATAGGATGTGATCAAGCTGTAAAAGCTCTTGAAAAATTTGACATACTATTACAATACCAGGAAAGTAATATTGAAGACGCATGCAATTTACCCAAAAGCATTACGAATATAGAGCCTCAGGATATCATTTTCAGCAAATCGGGAGTACATTAACTAGATTGCAATGTTTTTTTACATAAAAATATACCAATTGGTATATTTTTAATATATTTGAAAAATTAATTCATTAAAAATGCTTACGAAAGCCGAACAGACAGCAGAATTTATCATTCAAACAGTTGCTCCTATTTTTAATAAAAATGGGTATGCAGCTACAAGTTTAAGTGATATTACAAAAGCGACTGGGCTTACTAAAGGAGCTATTTATGGTAATTTCAAAAATAAAGAAGAGCTAGCCGTAGCTGCTTTCAATACTACTGTAAAAAACATGCTTCGTAGAATCTCTGATCATCAATCCTTAAGTGAGTCTCCCTTAGAAAAACTATTTTTGGTCACCGATTTTTATAGAAATTACTATGATTACAGTAAAGAACTAGGCGGATGTCCTGTTCTTAATATGGGAGTAGATGCCAAGCACCAAAACCCTATGTTGTTTCAACATGTAAAGTATACAATAAATAAAATTCAAGATAATGTCGCAAAAATCATTGAAGCCGGTAAATTGAAACATGAGATAAACTCAGAAATTGACACCACGCTATATGCCAAAAGATTATACACGATGATAATAGGTGCAATTTTTATGACACACACCATAGAGGACAATAGCTATTTAATTCAGACAATGGATCAAATAGATATTATGATTCATCAAGAACTTAAGAAATAATTATTTTTTTTAAACACAAATATACCAATTGGTATATTATAAATATAACGATATGGAACTACCAAAAATATTAGAAACCAAAGCTAAAATTAGATTTCAGGACTGCGATCCATTTAACCACCTTAATAATGCCGCTTATATTAACTACATGATTAATGCGCGAGAAGATCAGATAGAAAAGCATTATGATCTTGATATTTTTGAGTTGGCCAAAACAAAAGGAATCAGCTGGGTAGTCGGATCAAACCAAATAGCATATATAAAACCCGCATTACTTATGGAGGATGTAGTAATAAACTCGCAATTAACACATTGTACAGAAAATCAACTGCATGTAGAAATAAGAATGTGGAACCAGTACAAAACAGAACTCAAAGCTGTTATGTGGAGTACATTTGTACACTTTAATTTATTAAAACAAAAACGTTGGAATCACGACGAACAACTTATGAAACTATTTCAAAATATAGTAAAACCTATTAATACAAATAACTTTGAAGAGAGAGTTTTACATTTTAAACCACAAAAAGTGTAACAATTTATATTTTTTAAAGTCTTATATAAATATTCAACCACTTAAAACCTAGCCATATGAAATCTTCTGGCGATTTAGGACCTTCTCATAAAAAGAGAAGTTCCTACATTTATATAGGATTTTTTATCATAGCTATTCTATCCATGATTATTGTTATTTGGAAGATGGGCATGTTAGAATAATCATTTATATGTATAACATTCATTAACCAAATTCATGAAAGCATTCCCTATTTTATTCGCTTTATTTTTCTCTTTACTAAGTTGTGTGCAAGACTCATCTCAAGAAGAGATAACTACAACTTATTTTTTTGTACGACATGCTGAAAAGGATATTAGCGATCCTAGTAATAGAAACCCAGCACTTACAGAAGAAGGTAAAAACCGTGCTCAAAATTGGTCAAGAATTCTTTCTGACACTAAAGTAGATATGGTTTTTACAACTGATTATGACAGAACGCGACAAACGGCAATGCCTATTGCTAAAAGTCAAGGACTAGCGCTAACAGTTTATGACCCAAGGGACTTATATAACACAGATTTTCAACAAAAGACTAAAGGAAAAACTTGTGTGATAGTTGGACATAGTAACACCACTCCTGCTTTTGTCAATAAAATCATTGGCAAAAGGAAGTACATTGATATTGACGAAAAAGTTTATGGTAAATTATTTGTCATTAAGATTAAAGGTGATGTAGTTACAGACATAGTGCTTAATATAAACTAGCAGCAATCTCTTTCTAGATAAACATAAATATCTTCAAGCTCGATTTTTGAGAGTAGTTTGAGTTTTTTCTCTTCAAACAAAGTGTCCAAATTAAATAACGGAGTGCTTAGATCATGTGTTTTATAATTATTATAATCCAAAAAGCGAATCCCATTTTTTATTCTTGGATTATACGCCTCTCTAAAACGTATCCCTCCCCCATTTACGGCATATTTGTATGCTAAATAATCTATGGAGAAATTGTCCTTATGAATCCAATACAAAAATTCGTCTTCAAAATCGGTACCTCCCCCTTTTTGCTCAAAAGTTACTTTAATTTTATAATATCCATTTCCTTTTATAATTGATTCTCCAACCAATTCTTTTTTCACAGCTGGCGCGTTAAGACCATAAGGTAAATTAGCAAAATAGTGTACCGAATTGACTCCATCACTAATTCTAGATATTAACGAATCAGCAACCTTAACAGGACAATTTTCAAGGGTTCGCTCCAGACCTGAGTTACTTACAACATCATGAATTACTCCCTTTGGGCTATCTACAAACCTTTCTAACTCATAAACTCCTTCATCTCTTTTGCTACGATATCTTTTTCCTCTAAAAGTGAAATAAATAATCGCATTATCAAACCGAGCACCTCCGGCTTTTTCAATCGCTTTATCCACGATCTCCTGCGCAGTAGATTGCGCATTCAGTGTTGAAAAAGAAGAGAAAACGACGAATGATAATAATAATATATAACGTTGCATAATCAAGCTTTAAAAAAACTAAATTAAACTTTATCACGTTAATAATTGTGACAATTTTGTTAAACTCACAATGGTCACAAATACTTCAATACATTTGGATGTCTTGGATGTCTTGGATGTTCTTTTCCTACTATAATTGTTTTGTTTTATAAAAGGAAACATATATTGATTGTTAATTATTTTTCTTTATATTTTTTAAAATTTTAAAAAAGATAATTATTTTGCAAGTCCTAAATCCCAAAATATGAATGATATGAGATATATAGTTCTACTTTTAATATGCTTTTCTTCACAATCTATACTTTCTCAGGATATCGATACTATGTATAAGAAAGTAACTCAGGCTTTCCAGGAAAGTTTTAATGCACAGGATGTAGATACAGTTTTTGATTTATATACTCCAGATTTGCAGGAAGCTATGACCAAAGAAGGAGTAACACGTTTTATAAAAGGATGTCACGAACAGTTTGGAAATTTAAAAAATCTTACTTTTATTGAAACCGCTGAAGGCGTTAACAGTTATACAGCTGAGTTTGATAAAATCAGCCTGATTATGGAGCTTCAACTTAGCGAAGATGGTAAGATTTCTACCATACAATTTCAAGAACCTTAAAATATTAAAAATATTCATTTTTCTCACAAAGCTTTCTTTCGATAAAGCTTTGTACTTTTGTAGGCGTTTATAAAAGTACTCGAATAGATACACATGAATCCAAATAAGATTAATATACTAAATCGTAAAGCTAAATTCGAATACGAATTCTTAGATAAATATACGGCTGGAATCAAGCTAGTAGGAACAGAAATAAAGGCAATACGTGAAGGAAAAGCGAATATTGCCGAAAGCTTCTGCGAGTTTAACAATAATGAACTCTTTGTAATCAATATGCATATCGAAGAGTACTCTCACGCCACTTATTTTAATCACAGCCCAAAGAGTGAGCGAAAATTACTTCTCAATAAAAAAGAACTAAAAAAACTTGAAAAAGAAGTAAAAAACTCTGGGCTTACCATTATCCCTACTCGTCTTTTTATTAATGATCGTGGGTTAGCAAAACTAAATATCGTTCTGGCTCGTGGTAAGAAAACGTATGATAAGCGAGAAACAATTAAAGACAGAGATAATAAAAGAACCCTTGATCGTATTAAGAAGGATTACAAGTAATTACTACAATCCTTGTTTTCTTTTTCAGGTCGTTAATTTTTTATATTAAAAACCTTAGCATTATCTTTTAAAGAAGGGTTTTCAATTCGAATGCGCTGCATCATCCCTCTATCTTCATGATGAAGGATATGACAATGTAAAACAAAATCACCCCAGTATTCCTGATACCTTGCACGAATGTATGCCTGTGCATTTATATTTTCTTCGTCATTCTTATTAACTATGATCACATCTTTCCAAATAGGTGGTTTAACTTCTAAATTCCCAAATTTAGTTACCTGAAAAGGATTGATATGAATGTGGTACGGATGTCTGCCTCCTGCAGAAGATACTAACCATTCCTCTGCGGTATTCAACTCCAGGGTTTCGTTGATAATCCCTGCCTTAAAAACATCATTATTAACCATAAACTTAAATTTACCGGTTTCCTCGTCTCTTGCGATATTAAATTCCGTCTTTCTAGGCTTACCAAGGTTTCTTAGCTCCTTATCTGAAATATCACCAAGATCCTTACCTGGACCAGGGATTTTTTTAGGCATATTCATATTCAAGCCCTGACCTTCTAAAATTATTTTAATAATCGTTTCTTTGTCTTGAACAGAAACAACGTTTTGGCATTCCTGTTTACTAGGAAAATACTCGCAGAACTCATTGTAATCTATTGATTTCACATCATATGTACTTTTTTTAGTCCCTGGATCAAACTTAATAAGGATATCTGTCCTGTTTCCGGGTGCCATATGAATAGTGTTAACTTCTCTAGGCGCATTAAACATAATGCCGTCTACAGACATCTGGAAAACTTCTGCTTCCTCTGGAAATTTTAAAGCCAAGGTTGAATCATAACCTGAATGTATCAGCCTCCATCGTTGTACTTCTCCTGGATTTATTTTCATTTTAGGCACAATCACACCATTAATGGTAGTTCCTTTTGGAGGGTTTCTAACCCGTCTTAATGTTTCAAAATCCGGAAGTTCCCCCGTAATTGTATCAAAAAAAACCTGATTAAATATGAGAACTCGCTCATGTTCTGGTTTTGATGCCGCGGCGAGATCTTTAAAGTTATCTAAGTTATCTTCCTCGATTATAATCGCCCCAGACATCCCACTGGCTACTTGTAAGGCTGTAGAACCATGAACATGAGGATGGTACCACATGGTACCGGGAGTATGATTCTTTAAATCATAGGTGTAATAGCTAAAAAACCCAGCTTCGACCTTTCTAAATATATCATCTTGAAAAGGGCTTACATGAAAACCATGTGTATGTAAATTGGTAGTATTAAATCCATGAGGGATATTATGATCATGCTTTCCTCCATGATGATGCTTGCTTTCGTATATTCTAAACCCCTCTTGCCGTGCTCCAAAATTATACATCCTTTTAATTGGATATTTTTGCTTGGAATACACATCCCATAAACTATCCTTTTTTATGACTTTTATTTTGGCATTTTCTAAATTTTCTAATTTAATGAGTGAATCTGTCGATTTAATTAGAATATTTTTTAGCAACTCAGAAACATTTCCTCCCTTGTTTAGTATATTAGAAATAGCTGAATTAGACTTCATAGAACCAAGGAAGTCCAAATCGTCTTCTTCTGATAAATTATTGTGAACAATAACACTAAGTCGATCATTAGGTTTAATTCGTAATGTAGGGCCCCAAGGACCCACACTTGTAGAAACTGCATCACCACTTTTGTATGTGTATGACCGTAAATTAACATTGGTACCACCAAAATTGTATTGTTCTTTATTGATAAATAGATGTACCTCTAATGCTCCATCTTTAGATTTCAACTCTGGGATTTTAAAAAAATCAGATGGTTTTGCATTATTCAAAACATCTGCCCTAGTACCAATCTCTATCATTTGATGGTCTTCTTGACCTTGACCAAAACTAAAAACTAAACTCAGAATAAGAATAAGAACACCAGTTTTTATTGGCAACACCACATTCACTAAAAATATTTTATCTACTGTATTCATCATTTTATAAGAATTTATAATCTATTCTAAAGGTTTGTCACTTTCAAAGAATAACTATTCTCAGATCTGTTGATATACTTTTAGTGCTGCTTTTTTAACAATAAAATTTTCATTCCCAGAGCTGTTTTTACGAACAACGATCTCAAAATTATCGCCAGAATTTTTTAGCTCATCAGTAACATCAAATACAAAATTGAGTTCTATTTCTCCTTTATGAGAACCATGACCTCCATGATCATGATCTGCACCAAAAAAGGTCATTGTGCCTGCATAATATTCTACCTGGCTGTCTTTATTTTTCAGGTAAACCTTGTAATGTCCAACTGGTTTCTTATCAAGAAGTACATCTAATTCTAAGATAATCGCCTTTGTTGATTGATTTGTAAGAAGAGGCTTATTTTCTGTAGTAAAGGTCGAAGCGACCTCAAGAGCTAATAATTTGTTGCCAACGGCTTTATTAATTGAGTTTTCCCAAATAGTAGAAACTATATATTGATTAACTTTTTCCTGAAGTTTAGCTTGTTTTTTTTGATATACATTGGCCAATGGAATTGGTTCATTTAGCCCTTCATATACATAATCTTGGTTATATGCGGCATGGTATGCTTCTTCCATCGTATATGTTGTTGAATCTTTGTTTGGCTCAAAAAACAGATAACTCCAGGAGTACTTTTTTATATCTTCTAACGAAGGCCTTTCATAAGGATGATCCTTTTGCCATATATCCCATAAATAATCAATTTTACTATGATGAAGCCAAAACACAGGGTCAAATCCTGCAGAAGGAACTAAAGCCATTAATCCTTTTTTATCTTCTTCTTGATAAATTTTATTATAAAAGCTTTCATCTGTCCCATCGGCTCCTATATAATCATGCATATATCCATGTACGCCTTGTTCGATTCCTTTTGAAAAACTTATAAAAATATTGGTATCGGATTGTTCTTTAATTTGTTCTTGTATATGCTGCACCGTATCTGATTCTATAGAAAGTCCTTTATTAAGTCTTGCACGTCTTTCATCTGTATATAAACTTCCTTTATTATTTCTCAGCAATTCTGGCAACTTGGCATCACTATTTTCGGAATAATTCCAATACGGTAATGCAAAATCTTTCTTCCCAGATAGTTCACGTACTATTTTTTCAAAATGCCATATGTATAATCGATGCCAGAGTAAAAAATTAAAACTAGAAGCATCTACTTTATCATGAGTACAGTTATTCCAAGCTGGTTTATAATCTCCAGAATTTTGATAAGAAGAACAAAGTTTATTTTCCCCAACAATACTTCTAGGTATACTATGAATAGCCCCTTGATAGTACCAACTGCGTGGATCATCACAGTTCATTTTTCTCATTTTTTCAAGAGCAGCTTGCATAGCAACAAGATCTGCCTGTCCACCGGGAGTATTGGCATTCTTTCTAACATATTGATGTTTCTCTGGCTCGGCTTTTGATTTAGAAGGGTTATTTTGAGTACAACCTAAAGTAATAGTAGTAAGTATCCCAAAAAAGATAGTTGTGAAGATTTTCATGGTACAGTTATTTGATGGTCGATATATAGTCGTATACTCTTAAACTCTTATCAAGC
Organism: uncultured Aquimarina sp.; assembly: GCA_947500545.1. Taxonomy (GTDB): domain Bacteria; phylum Bacteroidota; class Bacteroidia; order Flavobacteriales; family Flavobacteriaceae; genus Aquimarina. Next base: position 329,342 of record CANMSO010000006.1, read on the forward strand.
GCATCTATATCTGATAACTATTTTCCAAGCATTCTAAAGGTAGTTAAAAATTCTACATTTAATTTACGTGATTTACTCCGAAAGCATACTGTAAAAACATAAAATTACATATTTGTCATTCTATAACTCTATTAATTAGCAGACCATTATAGGTCATTTTCAATTCTTATCCTCTAATAAAGGAACAAACCTAAACTCGCCAAACTCGTGTTTTTCAAATTTTGTTTCACTTTTACGAACAAAGAGTGTCATAATTTGCGAATCATCACCAACGGGAATTACTAGACGCCCGCCTATTTGTAGCTGACTTAACAATGGTTTCGGCACATAAGGTGCACCAGCAGTAACTATAATTGCCTTATAAGGTGCATGTTCCTCTAATCCCTTATATCCATCTCCAAATGATAAATGTTTTGGTCGATAACCAAGTTTAGATAAAAATAGTTTTGTTTTTTTGAACAATTCCTTTTGACGCTCGATACTATACACCTTGGCTCCCAATTCACACAAAACAGCCGTTTGATATCCAGACCCAGTACCAATTTCTAACACCTTATCTCCATTTACAATTTGTAGTAATTCACTTTGAAAAGCTACAGTAAATGGTTGAGAAATAGTTTGATCTGCCGCAATGGGAAATGCTTTATCCTGGTACGCATGATCTTCAAATCCAGAATCCATAAACAAATGTCTAGGTATTTTACCTATAGCAGACAAAACTGCCTTGTTCTTAATTCCTTTCTGAATTAAAACATCAACCAATTGTTTTCTTTTTCCAGCGTGTTTTAATGTGTCTTTAGAGTTCATTAGGGTAGATTAACACCTCAAAGTTACATAAACAATTGGGTAAGACAATAGATAAATTTTTCGAATATTTACATATGTATCTTTTCTAATTATTTTGTTAAAGATGTTATAGTGTTTTCTAATTCAGAAATAGTATTAGAATGGAGACCTTTTTCTTCATAAATAACATTTCCCTCTTGATTCAATATTAAATTTGTAGGAAAAGACCTTATACCATAATCTGAAACAACTTGTTTGCTTTCGGGAATGATGTTATATAGAAATCGGTGTTTCTTTAAAAATAATTCTATATTATTTTTTTTATCAAAAGAGAAAGCTAAAAATACCACATTTTCATTGTTTTTGAATTTTTCAACAATTTTGTTCAGACCTGGCATTTCATCTACACAAGGTTTACAATTTATAAACCAAAAATTGATCGCCACTACTTTGCCTTTAAGCTCCGAAAGCTTAAATGAATTTCCGCTCATATCATTTACAGAAAACTCCACATCTTTTGGATTTTCATTGTATTTATCCTTAAGCATGCGCAAGCTATTCATTTTTGCCATAGCCGTAGGAGTTTCGTCTAACATTTCATGAAGTACAACAACTTCTATCTGTTTACTTTCATTTATATAAAATTGAGGAAAATATTTATATGAGTCTAATAACGAATTTACTTCATCCAGCTCCACCTTGTTTCCTTTCAAATCATAAAAAGGTAAATCTGCAATATCTTCCTTAAAAGCAACCCCATTCTTAAGTTCTTTTTCTCCTACTTTTATTAATTTATCTAACCCTATCTGGCCTTGCAGATTCAAACAGAACATCATAGAAAATAAAATGAATTGCAACATATTTCTCTTTTTCATACTCTTAATTTTTTTCTGCATAATTATAGTATATTTTTAAGTGTTTTCAAAACCTTGCAACAAAAACGATTAAATCCTATTTTGCTTACATTGTATCGTTTGAAAAATAGCAAAGTGAATTCGTTATTAAAATCTTAACAATTTAAAATTAGGATTTTCAAAATGGAATATCACTTAGTTTATAAATAATACTATTTTTGTGTAAAATCTTGAATTATGCTCAAAGCCGGAGTACTCGGTGCGGGACACCTTGGTAAAATCCATTTACGCCTTCTGGAACAATCTGAAAATTACGAACTAGTAGGTTTCTATGACGCCAGTCAAAAACAAGCTAAATCAATTGCCGAAGAATTTGGTTACAAACTCTTTAACTCTGTCGATGAATTAATCGATGCTGTTGATATGGTAGATATTGTAACACCAACCTTTGCACATTTTGACGTTGCTAAACGGGCTATTAAGGCCGGAAAACATGTTTTTATAGAAAAACCCATTACTAATACTGTTGCAGAAGCTATTGAATTAATTGACTTAGCAAGGAAACATAACGTAAAAGGACAGGTAGGTCATGTAGAACGCTTTAATCCTGCCTATACGGCGGTAGCCGATAAAATAGACAATCCAATGTTTATTGAGGCCCATAGGCTTGCTGAATTTAACCCAAGAGGAACAGATGTACCAGTAGTATTGGATCTTATGATTCATGATATTGACGCAATCTTGAGTGTAGTACATTCTGAAGTAAAACATATAAGTGCAAGTGGAGTATCTGTAATAAGTGAAACACCAGATATAGCCAACGCACGAATAGAATTTGAAAATGGATGTGTTGCTAACCTTACCGCAAGTAGAATTTCGCTTAAGAATATGCGGAAATCAAGGTTTTTTCAGAAAGACGCCTATATCTCAGTAGATTTTTTCGAGAAAAAATGTGAAGTCGTAAAGATGAAAGATGCTCCGGAAAACCCTGATGATTTTGCTATGATTCTTCAAAATGCTGAAGGTGTCAAGAAACAGATATATTTTGACAATCCCAATGTTCCTTCTAACAATGCGATACTTGATGAGCTGGATACATTTGCAAAAGCAATAAACAACAACACCACCCCTATAGTGTCTCTTGAACAAGGTAAAAAAGCATTAGAAGTTGCTCTAAAAATTATTGATTGTTTCAATTATTAAAATGAAAATTTACACATACACTCAAAAATAACAACAATACACAAATGAAAAATATAGCAGTTATTGGTGCAGGAACCATGGGTAATGGTATCGCTCATACTTTTGCCCAAAAAGGGTTTAAAGTACAACTCATAGACATCTCTCAAAAAGCACTAGATAAAGGTATTGCCACGATTACAAAGAATTTGGATCGAATGATTGCCAAAGAGAAAATCTCTGAAGCCGACAAAGAAGCAACATTAGGTAACATATCATTGTATACAACTGTTAAAGAAGGAGTTGAATATGCAGGTCTTGTAATTGAAGCGGCAACAGAAAATCTGGACCTTAAACTAAAAATCTTCAAAGAACTTAACAGTGCCTGTTCAGAAGATACAATTTTAGCTACGAATACTTCTTCTATATCTATTACACAAATAGCAGCCGTAACAGACCGACCAGAAATGGTAATCGGGATGCACTTTATGAACCCTGTTCCAATTATGAAACTGGTAGAGATCATTAGAGGATATAATACCTCTGACGAAGTAACCAATACTATCATGGAAATATCTAAAACACTGGGGAAAATTCCTGTAGAGGTAAATGATTATCCTGGGTTTGTAGCAAATCGAATCCTAATGCCAATGATTAATGAATCTATTGAAACTTTGTATAATGGAGTTGCTGGTGTTTCTGAAATTGACACCGTAATGAAATTAGGTATGGCTCATCCTATGGGACCACTACAATTGGCAGATTTTATAGGCCTTGATGTTTGCCTTTCTATTTTGAATGTAATGTATGACGGCTTCAAAAACCCAAAATATGCTCCTTGCCCATTATTAGTTAATATGGTTATGGCTGGAAAACTTGGCGTAAAAAGTGGCGAAGGATTTTATGATTATTCCGAAAGTAGAAAAGCGGAGAATGTGGCTAAACAATTTGTTTAGTTTAGTGTATTGTTTTATGGTGTATCTATAAGTATGATAATCAAAAACCTAACTACTTAATAAAAAATGGCAAAAATTCATCCGTTTAGAGCTGTTCGTCCGACCAGGGACAAGGTGAGTCTGGTAGCTTCAAGATCATATCAAAGTTACACGCCTAACGAACGTGATTCACGCATGGATTATAACCCATATTCATTTTTGCACATTGTAAATCCCGGATACAAATATCAAAAAGAAATATCGGGAGAAGAACGTTATAAACTAGTACGTAATCGATATCTGGAGTTTAGGGAAGACAACATTTTTATGCAAGATGACACCCCTTGTTATTATGTATATAAAATTGTAAACCGGGAACACGAATCTTTTTGTGGTATAATTGCAGCTTCTAGTGCAGATGATTATGAAAATAATGTTATCAAAATACACGAAGACACCTTAAAACATCGTGAAACAACTTTTAAGGAATATCTAAAAACTGTTGGGTTTAATGCTGAACCAGTATTATTAACTTATCCAGATAATGATATTATTGCTAATATTATTTCGCAAACTATAGAGCGTCGAGCTGAGTATGAGTTCACCTCGACATATCGTGACACACACTATCTCTGGAAAATAGATGATAAAAAATCGATCCAAAATATACAGGAAGCTTTTTCCTCAATTAAAACCATATATATAGCCGATGGCCACCATAGATCAGCATCCTCATATCTTTTAGCCAAAGATCTTAAAGAAAACAATCCGGATCATACGGGAGATGAAACTTATAACTTTTTTATGAGTTATCTAATTCCTGAATCTGATTTAAGAATTTATGAGTTCAATCGTTTGGTTAAAGACCTGAACGGATTATCAAAAGAAGAATTTTTGATTCAATTAGATGAATGGTTCCGCATAGAAAATAGAGGAATTGAAGTTTATAAGCCGTCAAAACCTCATCATTTTAGCATGTACTTAGATGGAGAGTTTTACTCACTATACCTCAGAAAAACTATATACGATTTTGCAGACGCACTTGAAGAACTAGATGCTCAAATATTATATAAAACAGTATTAAAACCAATTTTAGGAATACATGATCTTCGCACAGATAACCGAATTGAATATTCACATGGTAAAAATGATATTATCTCTGTAAAAAGCAAAGTAGATAACCAGGAATATAGTGTTGGTTTTGGTTTATTTCCCGCATCTGTGGAGCAAATGAAAAAAATTGCAGATCAGGGATTAAAAATGCCACCAAAAAGTACATACATAGAACCTAAATTAAGAAGCGGCATTACAATATATGAATTTTAACACCATCTATTTTCACTACTACAACCAATCTGTAAAGATTAATTATTATTAGCAATTTTAGATATCTTTGCAAACTATGAATAGTATCCAAGAAAATCTTCAAAACATAAATAAATCAATTCCAGAAGAGGTTACTTTGGTAGCCGTATCCAAAACCAAACCTATTGCAGATTTAATGCTTGCATATGATGCCGGTCAACGTGTTTTTGGAGAAAATAAAATTCAGGAAATGGTCGAAAAATGGAATGAAATGCCTAAAGATATAAGTTGGCATATGATTGGGCATGTTCAAACCAACAAAGTAAAATACATGGCTCATTTTGTGGATCTTATTCACGCAGTAGACAGTATAAAATTGTTAAAGGAAATCGATAAACAAGCCAAAAAACACAATAGGATCATCAATTGTCTGCTTCAGGTCAAAATTGCCGAAGAAGAAAGTAAGTTTGGTTTAAGTAATGAAGAAGCTGAAATTTTATTAGCCTCAGAAGAAGTCAATAGCCTTTCCAATATTCATATACAAGGACTTATGGGAATGGCTACATTTACAAGTGATAATCAACAAATTAAAACAGAGTTTAAAAAAATAAAAACTCTTTTTAATCAATTAAAAATTAAATATCCTGAGTTAAAAACGTTATCAATCGGAATGAGCGGAGATTATAAAACGGCTATTGATTCTGGCAGTACTATGGTTAGAATAGGAAGTTCTATATTTGGGTCAAGAAACTACCATTAATGGTTAGTTGTTGGATAATTTATAATACTATCAACTAAATATGTATGCAATTTTAGATATAGAAACTACTGGCGGGAAATACAATGAAGAAGGTATTACCGAAATTGCTATATACAAGTTTGATGGGCATGAAGTAGTAGACCAATTTATTAGCCTTGTAAATCCCGAAAGACCTATACAACCATTTGTAGCTAACCTTACAGGAATTAATACAGAAATGCTTCGTAATGCTCCTAAGTTTTATGAAGTAGCCAAAAGAATAGTCGAAATAACCACTGATTGTGTAGTCGTAGCACATAATGCAAGTTTTGACTATAGGATTCTAAGGACCGAATTTTCAAGGCTAGGTTTTGACTACGAAAGACACTCTTTATGTACGGTAGAACTTTCTAAAAAACTAATTCCGGATCAAAAATCATACAGTTTAGGAAAATTGGTTCGCGGCCTAGGTATTCCTCTTTCTGATCGTCATCGCGCTAATGGTGATGCTTTAGCGACCGTAAAACTTTTTAAACTATTATTGGCCAAAGATTTAGAAAAAGAGATTATTACAGAAACTGTTCGTGCAGATACTAAACGACAGATCGATGATAAATTACTTAGACTGATCGAACAATCACCCACTGCTACGGGCGTATATTATATGCATCGTGAAGATGGTACCATAATTTATATAGGTAAAAGTAAAAATATCAAAAAACGTCTTAATCAACATTTTACAAGTGACAATAGAAAATCAAGAAGGATCCAGGAAGAAGTTGTAAAAGTTACATACGAAATCACAGGAAGTGAACTTTTAGCGTTGCTTAAAGAAAGTGAAGAAATAAAACTGAACAAACCAAAATACAATAGAGCTCTTAGGAAAACTAAATTTGATCAAGCTCTTTATGAATTTATTGATGATGATGGGTTTATAAACCTAAAAGTAGCAAAAGCAGATAATCGCAAAAGAAGCATCACTACTTTTTCAAATAGACAACAAGCTAAATCTTTTATGCATAAATGGGCAGAGGAATACAACTTATGTCAAAAATTAATGGGTTTAGACACTGGTAAAAGCAACTGTTTTAACTACACTATAAAACAGTGTTTTGGTGCGTGTATATCTATTGAGTCCCCTCAAGAATACAATCCAAGAGTAAAACAATTAATCCATAACCATTCACTTGATGGTCAGGATATGATCATTATAGATCGTGGTCGAGATATTGATGAACAAGGTATTGTTCTTGTTGAGCAGGGAAAATTTTCAGGTATTGGATATGTTAATCTAAACTATCAAGTAAATAATCTAGATATCTTAAGATCCATTATCACCCCTATGAACCACAATAGAGATGCTCAACACATCATCCAGAGCTATATACGCCAAAATAAAAAGCTAAAGATTATTAAATTACCAAAAGAATGATTAAAAACTTGTTTACGCTTACCTTCTTAATTTTTTCATTTTCTCTATCGGCACAAAAAACATATAACAGCACTAGCATGGTTGTTAGTCATGCTGATTTAGAAAATAGCACTTATGAAAAAGATACCACTGCTAATGCTCTTTTTTTATATGAGAAAGGATTTAGCAGAGTTGAAAATGGAGGAGATTATAATTTGTTAACCGACTATGAAGCAAAAGTAAAAATACTGAACAAACAAGGGGTTGATCAAGCAACAATACAGGTACACTTATACAGAAATAAATCTCGTAAAGAATTATTTAGGAATTTGGTTGCATACACTTATAATTTGGAAAATGGTAAGGTCACAAAAACACAGATAAAAAAACAAAACATCTATTATGAAAAATATGATGAAAATCACACCTTGGTAAAATTTACATTTCCTAATGTAAAACCCGGATCAGTATTAACGTATACTTACCAACTAGAGTCTCCTTTTATCTATAAATTTAACGGATGGGAGTTTCAAGCAGGCATCCCAAAAATTTACAGTAAATTCATAGCAGATCTTCCCGGAAACTATGTTTATAATATAAAACTTGTAGGCACCCTGAAATTAGAAACAGACGAATCTACAATTATAAAACAATGCCTGGAAGTTCCCAGAGGCGGCCATGCGGATTGTTCACATAATGTATATGGGATGAGAGATATTCCTGCATTCAAAAAGGAAGAATACATGACTGCCAAAAAGAATTATTTCTCTAGAATAGATTTTGAACTAAAAGAATATAAAGGCTTTGACGGAATCAACAAAAAATATACTGAGACCTGGAAGAATGTAGACAAGGAGTTTAAAAAAGAGCCTAGTGTTGGGCTTCAGCTAAAGAAAATAAATGCCACCAAAAATATCTTGCCCGATTCGATACAAACTATGCCAACTAGTCTTTTAAAGGCTAAGATGATTTACAAATTCGTTACTGATAATTACAAATGGAATGGCAAATATGAATTATTTAAGGGCAACAATAAGGATAGTGAAATTAAAAATGTAATTGAAAACAAAACAGGAAATATATCCGGGATTAATGTTCTAATGCATAACATATTAAAACAACAAGGATTTAATGTAAACCCTATTCTTCTTTCAACAAGAAAAAATGGATATGCCACCAAACTATATCCTGTAATTTCTGATTTTAATTACCTTATTGTCCAGTTATCAATAGATGAAGAGACTTTTCTATTGGATGCTTCTGAAAATATGTTGGCGTTTGGCGAAGTACCATTTCGCTGCTTAAATCAATACGGAAGGTTATTAAATTTTGATAAAGGAAGTTCATGGATTGACATAAAATCCAGACAACGCTCTTCTTGTTTTTATAAAGAAGATTTAGCATTAACTCCTGAATTAAAATTAAATGGTGAAGCTAGACACATATTCTCGGGATATCACGGATATTTTAAACGAAAAAATCTTAATCAAGTTAATATTGATGACTATTTAGAAAAACTTAAAAAACTAAATCCAGAAATTAATATTACCAATGCAAGCATAAAAAATCTGAGAAAATTAGAAAAAGCGTATAAAGAAGAATTCAATTTTGTACGAAACACAGAACAAATAGATGATCTCATTTTTATAAAGCCATTTCTAAAACCATTTTTTGAAGAAAATCCTTTCAAACTAAATGAAAGAACCTATCCGGTAGATTTTGGATATAAAGATTCATACACATACCTTGTTTCTATTGAATTACCTGAAGGTTTTGAGTTTATTGATATTCCAAAAAGGCAAGGACACATCATCCCTAATAGCCTAGGAAAAATCAGTATAGATTTTCAACAAAATAACAACAAGCTCATCATTAGTCATCGTATATCATTCGATTCACCCTATTATCCAACAGAATATTATTCGGTTTTAAAAGAGTTTTTTAATCTAATTGTCCAAATAGAAAACGATACTCTTATTACTGTTAAAAAGATAAATTAGTTTTTTAGTACTTTTATCAAAACTCTAAAGCTTGAAGAAAAATTCATATCATAGAACCTGGAAAGATCGGTTACACGACGTAATCTATGAAGCAGATACTCCTACGGGAAAAATATTTGATCTAATTCTTCTTGTTCTAATAGTACTGAGCATCATTTTTGTAATGATTGAAAGTGTAAAAGGATTACCCGATCATATCTATACATTATTATATTACGCAGAATGGGTTATCACTATTTTCTTTACTTTCGAATATATTGCTCGTATTATTTCTATTAAAAGACCTTCAACGTATATATTTAGTTTTTATGGGATGATTGATCTTTTATCTACTCTTCCACTCTATCTTTCATTTTTTATCACAGGAACTAGTGCTTTACTTGCAGTAAGAGCTCTTAGGCTTCTTCGTGTTTTTAGAATATTAAAAATCTCGCGTTATATTGGTGAATCCAACAAGCTTATTAAAGCAATAAAAGATAGTAGAGCTAAAATATTGGTCTTTCTATTCACGGTACTGGTTTTATGTATAATCATGGGGTCTGTAATGTATCTTATTGAAGGTGAAAGAAGCGGTTTTAAAAGCATACCAATAAGCGTATATTGGTGTATCGTAACCTTAACTACGGTTGGTTATGGAGACATCGCACCTGTTACACCTTTAGGACAATTTCTTGCAGCAATTATTATGATAATGGGTTATGGTATTATTGCCGTACCTACAGGTATTGTAAGTGCAGAATACACACAGCAGACAAGAAAAATTCATTTAAACACTCAAGTTTGTAGTAATTGCAATGAGGACAAACATAGTGATAGTGCAAAATTCTGTCATAAATGTGGAGAGGACCTACACAATGAATAAAAACCTTATTGTAATAATAGGACCAACCGCAATTGGCAAAACAAGCTTAAGTGTAGCACTGGCAAAACATTTTAATTGCGAGATAGTTTCTGCAGATAGCAGACAGTTTTATAAAGAAATGAGTATTGGTACCGCAGTTCCAAGTTCTGAAGAGTTAAAACAAGCTCCCCATCATTTTATACAACATAAAAGTATTCATGAATCATATAATGTTGGCGATTTTGAACGAGATGCTTTACTAAAAATTGACAAGCTTTTTATAAATAACAACTACGCTATTCTTGTTGGTGGTTCTGGCCTATATATAGATGCTATAACCAAAGGTTTAGACAGTTTCCCTGAGGTAAATACAGAAATTAGAGAAAAACTCAACAAAGAGTATAAAGACAATGGAATTGAGACACTACAAAGTCAATTGAAAGTTTTAGACCCTGTTTACTATGAAAAGGTCGATTTACTAAACACACATCGAGTAATGCGGGCTTTAGAAGTTTGTATTAGTAGCGGTAAACCATATTCTTCTTTTCTCTCTACAACAAAAAAGAATAGACCATTTAATTGTATAAAGGTTGGAATAACGGCAGAAAGACAGATTATTTATGACAGAATAAACCAAAGGGTTGATATTATGATTGAAGAAGGGCTTATCAATGAAGCCAAAAGTCTTTATGAATTCAAATCATTTAATGCACTAAACACAGTAGGATACAAAGAAATATTTAATCATCTTGATGGTGAATGGGATCTAAATTTTGCTATTTCTGAAATCAAAAAAAACACAAGGCGCTTTGCAAAAAGGCAACTCACTTGGTTTAAAAAAGATTTAGAGATTGAATGGTTTGATTATATGTCCAATCCTGAATCTGTTATAAAATATATACAAAAAAAATCACTGTGATATAATAATCTCACAGTGATTTTCAATTAGTTTAGTTACCGTTATATTCTTATGACTCTTCGTTTCGTACGACTAATCTAAATCCTTCACCATGGATGTTAAGTATTTCTACATTTTCATCCTTCTTTAAATACTTTCTTAGTTTAGCAATATAAACATCCATACTACGAGAAGTAAAATAATTATCGTCTCTCCATATTTTTGTCAACGCCAGCTCCCGAGGCATTAAATCATTAAGATGTAATGCAAGTAAACGAAGTAATTCATTTTCTTTTGGAGAAAGTTTTATAGGATCCTCTTCTTTATATGTTAAGAAGCGAAGTTTAGAATTAAGGTGAAAACCACCTACTTTGAACTCAAATTGCTTACTATCAGCAACAGACTCTGTACTCTTACGTTGCATAATAGCTTGTATTTTCATCAATAATACTTCACTATCAAAAGGTTTATTTAGATAATCATCTGCACCCACCTTGTATCCCTTAAGTACATCTTCTTTCATGGCTTTGGCCGTTAAAAAGATGATTGGCACCTCTTCATTTTTATCCCTTATTTCTTTTGCAAGAGTAAATCCGTCTTTGTAAGGCATCATTACATCAAGGATACACATATCATAATCATCCTTTTTAAATTTTTCGAAGCCTTCCATACCATTTTTAGCATGCACAACATCATAATCATTCATTACTAGATAATCCTTTAACACTGTTCCGAAGTTTGGATCATCCTCTACAAGCAAAATCTTTTTGTTTTCTGTTTCCATATTTTAAGATATTAACGGTAATTTAATTATAAATGTGGAGCCTTTTCCCCTTTCGCTCTCCACCCATATTTGACCATGATGGTCATCAATTATTCTTTTTACGTATGTTAATCCTAATCCGTGACCTTTTACATTGTGCAAATCTCCTGTATGTTCCCTAAAGAACTTTTCAAAGATCTTTTTCTGCGCAACTTTACTCATTCCTATTCCCTGGTCTCTAATCTTAAGAATAATACTATTTTTTACATTTTCGGTATATACATCAATTTTTGGTTCTTGCTCTGAATATTTAGTGGCATTATCCAAAATATTTACTATAACATTAGTCAAATGACTATCATTAGCCAATATTGTAGTTTTAAGAGCTCCTAAATGTGTTTTTATATATCCTTCTCTATTTTCTACAATTAAAGAAACATGTGTAACCGCATCCTCAATAACATCATGAAGATCTTGCTTCTCTTTCTTTATATTAAGCTCATTCTTTTCTAACTGAGATATCCTTAATACATTTTCAACCTGCGCATGCATTCTCTTATTTTCTTCTCGAATCATATCCATATATCGCTGCACCTTTTGCGGATCTCCTTCTATTTTTGGATTTTTAATAGAATCTAACGCCAAGTTGATTGTTGCAATTGGTGTTTTTAACTCATGAGTCATATTATTAATAAAATCCGTTTTAATCTGTGATATCTGTCGTTGCTGCATAAGCTGCGACAATGCACTAGAATAAGCAATTACAATAATCAAAGTAAAAATTATTGATAATATGGCCATTCCTTTAATAGTAGAAAGAACATATTGCTTTTTTCCAGTAAAATTAACATATAGCTGATACTCACTCACACCCTCATCATCTACAAAAAGAGGTATCGCATATGTTGTTGGATAATCCAAACTAAAATCGTCAGAACGTACTTTTGTTGCTAAAGCGTTACTATATATTGCGTATTCATAATCTACCTTTATATCGCGCTCTTCGAGCTCTTTTTTAAGCAAATACTCTATCTCTTTCCTTTGAACTCTTCTATGGATGGGTATGAAACTTGCAATTTCTCCTATTACAATTTCATAATCCCTTCTTTGAAGATCTGTCAAACCTTGTATCCTCTCCAACTTAGATTCAGAACTTTCTTTGGCAAAATCATTCTGAACGTCTTGTGCTGAAATATCCACATTACGATTTAGAATATTTTTTAACTTTACCGTATCAATATTAAAGTTTATAAAAGACGAAAACAACTTATAATCTTCTTCCAAAATACCGTTTGCATAAGCAAATGATCTCGTAGTATTATCTATACTAATATCTAAAAGTTGTCGTATTGTTTTATTATCTGGTTCTTCTATGCTATCAAGAATTCCCTGTAAAGGAAAAAACATCTCTTCAAACTCTCTATACTGAATTCCATTGGAAACAGATATTAATATTTGTTTAGCATTAAAAGAAAACTGTTCTTTATTATTTTCAACCGTGTTGTTAATCCAATATCCCTGAACGAAAATAATCCCGATTAATGATAAACTCATCAGGATTATCAGTAATACGAATAACCTTTTATTCATAGATCAAAAGTAAGACTTTAACATTTAGCTACTTTACGGTTTAACCAAATGTTAACAAAATGAAAGATTCGTACTACAACGGCCTTAGGAAGATATTTCTTTGTGAATTCTATACACTTGACTTTCAGTTTCTTCTAAATCTGTATTGTATATAACAAAATCGGCCAATGGTATTTTTCGAGAATCTTCCCATTGATTATTCATTCTAGACAAAACCTGTTTCTTTGTAATTTGATCTCTTTCTAAAACTCTCTTTATTCTAGTTTCCAAAGGTGCCGAAACCAAAATTGTATAATCGCACTGCTTATACCCATCATTCTCAAATAAAATAGCAGCTTCCTTTATCACATAGCTACCAATTTGCTTGTCTTTCCATATTTTGAAATGATTAGCTACAGCCGGATGAACTATCTCATTTAATTTATCGAGTTTTGACCGGTCATCAAAAACTATATTTGCTATATATTGCCTATTTAGTTCTCCTTCCAGGTACGAATCAACACCCAATAAATCAATAATTTGTTCTCTTACAGTTTTGTCATTACTCATAAGTTTTTTAGCCTCATCATCTGCAATGTAAACAGCGATCCCTAGTTGATGAAACATTTTTGCAACTGTAGATTTCCCACTACCTATTCCGCCTGTAAGACCTACCACTTTCATTCGTTTACATGTATTAGTTTCTTCTTAAAAATTGTGTGATGTATATAAGAAATTGTTCTAATTAGGATTCATCCATTCAATCAGGTCTATTTCAAGTTCTTTTTTAAAACAACAAATTGAATTTGCTTTTCTTGTAGACGAACATCATGAATAGAATTGGGCTTGTCTGCTAACTCCAGCGTTAAAAAAGAACTCTCTTCTGAAGCTTTAGCGTAATCAGCAACTACCATAAAATCACGAGAGCTTATTTCATTATACTTATCTAATCCTACTCTATACACCACCGTAATGTCTTTTGGAAAAATCTTAATCTCTATTCCTTCAGGTACATTATTCAAGGTTATAGGTACTCTCTGGTTTCCTTCAGTAAACTTGCTAACCAAAATCTTTGCTTCAACTTTGTCTGGGCTCACCATAACATTAGGAGGTAATTCTATTGTATTTATGTTAAGCTCAGATAAATGATCAACATTTACTCCCTCAAGGCTTAAAAAATCTGTATTTATAAATTGAATGGTATCTATAATCTTTGATGGGCCACTTATCGTTATAGAATCTGGAGTAATTACCAGTCCTTTATCGCTACCGTACCCTACTGCATATTGAATATCTTGTTCAAGATTAACCGGAATTTTTTTTTCTAAATTAATATCAAGCTGCAATCTTAATGTGTCCTTTTGCACAGATAGTACTCGTCCCTTAAAATCTAATTTATTCTTCAATATTTTAGATTCTTTGTCAATATAAAAATAGTAGTCATCTTGATTATTTGCCACTGCATCCTCTACATTAAGCTCAAGGGTAGGTTTCTTCCAATTATGGCCCATCAACCTAAAACCATTACCATTAAGTGTCATCCTCAATATCTGGTCACTTTGGTCATTAAAAATTTTGCCTTCCGGAAGGTTTGTATATCTAACACCAACTTCTACTTCTTGCGTATAATTCTTTGAAAACTGTATTAACAACCATAAAACAGAAGTGAATATTAAAAAAAATAAAAAGGTTTTTACACTATTTTTTTTGAATGAAAAATTCTTTTTTCTACTAGACATAAATGATATTTACTTTGAAAAAAACAATGCCTCAAATTGCACCTCGGGGGCTCTTTTCAATAGATGAATATAATAATAAGATTTTAGGAATCCTTTTCCATATCCATAAAATTGTATCAAAACTGCTAAAATCGACTGTAAACCAATAGAAATATTTTTAAACCTAATTGTTGCACCAAGAAATATCAGAGTAAAGTATAGCCCCAACATTGCCAAAAAATGCCACCATCCTAAGAACGCAAATATGATTGCAAATATGATATAACCAATAAAAGCAAGGGGAAACCAATAGGTTATCTTTGCCGTTTCTGGATGCCATTTATTTAAGATTGGTCGTACGAGTCCAAACTTATTCACCTGTATATAGAATTTTTTCCAGGAGATTCTTCTTTTATGAAAAACCAAAGCATCTGAAATTAATGCTGTATCAAATCCTAATTTCCATAATCTTATGGTAAGATCCGGGTCTTCTCCTGGATGTATATCACCAAAACCTCCTGAAGCTTGAAAAGCTTCTTTAGATAACCCCATATTAAAGCTGCGAGGTTGAAATCTATTCATTGTACCTTTACGACCTCTAATACCTCCTGTTGTAAGATAAGAGGTCATACTATAACTTATCGCTTTTTGAAGATTCGAAAAGCTTTTATGTGCGTCATCTGGACCCCCATAACAATGCACAAATTTTTTGTCTAGAAACTCATCAGCCTTGGACAAATAATCTTTGGGTAAAATCACATCGCTATCCAAAATAATGAAATAGTTACCTTTTGCTTTGCGCATTCCATAATTACGCGAATCTCCCGGGCCAGTGTTTGGTTTTTGATAATAGCTTATTGACAGCTTATCTTTAAAGGATTCAATAACATGTTCTGAAGTCTCTGAAGATCCATCTTCAATGATTACAATTTCGTATTCTCCAGTATACTTCATCGCTTGCATACTTTGCAGTAATTCATCAATCTCCTGCGGCCTGTTGTATACCGGTACAATAAAAGAAAAGTGTATCTTCATATTACAAAGTTAAATTATGCCGCTTACCTCATAAACGATATAACTAAAAAATCCCATTACCGATTAAGAATGGGATTTATTTGGTATTACATTAGTTATCCTAAGGGTTTTTATTCCTCATCCATAAACTTATCCATAACCAATTGACTTACTCCCATATTAGAGAAACCACCATCATGATATAAGTTTTGTAATGTTACTTTTTTAGTCAAATCAGAAAACATAGTTACTGTATAATCTGCACATTCACCTGCAGTAGCGTTACCAAGAGGAGACATTTTATCGGCATATTCTATAAACCCATCAAAACCTTTTACTCCTTTTCCTGCAGTTGTAGGTGTTGGTGATTGCGAAATTGTATTTACTCGTACTTTTTTATCTCTTCCAAAGAAATATCCAAAACTACGTCCTATTGACTCTAAATATGCTTTATTATCAGCCATATCATTATAATCGGGAAAAACTCGTTGTGCTGCCATATATGTTAAAGCAACAATACTCCCCCACTCATTCATTGCATCTTTTTTATATAAAGTCTGCATTGTTTTATGGAAAGAAAGTGCAGACACATCCCAGCCTTTTTCACTAAATCCATAATTAAGATCTGTATAGTGACGTCCTTTTCTAACATTTACTGACATCCCAATAGAATGTAAAACAAAATCTATTTTACCTCCTAAAATCTCCATTGATTTTTCTACAAGGTTTTCCAGGTCCTCTAGTGAGGTTGCATCTGCTGGTATTACCTGAGAATTGGTTTTCTCTGCCAAGGTATTAATAGCACCCATACGCATTGCAACAGGTGCATTAGTAAGAACAAAACTACCACCTTCTTCAAAGACACGTTCTGCTGTTTTCCAAGCAATTGAACTTTCATCAAGTGCTCCAAAAATAATCCCTCTTTTACCTTTTAATAAATTGTGTGACATTTAGTTGTAAATTAAAGTATAGTTATACAATCGGTAAAGATAACAAAACGACCCTAACCGTAGTTAAACAAAATGAATTTTAGTTTAATTATATAGTAATGATTTTGCATGTGTTAATGCAGAATCTGAAATATCTTTTCCTCCAATCATTTCGGCAATTTCATGAATTCGCTCTTCTTCACTCAACAACTTAAGCTGTGTAACTGTAGTATTATCAATATCTTCTTTATACACTTTATAATGACTTTGCCCGTTTGCGGCTATCTGTGGTAAATGTGTGATACTAAAAACTTGTAAATTCTTGCTCATATCCATCATTAAATCAGCCATTTTATGAGCTACCTCACCAGAAACTCCGGTATCTATTTCATCAAAGATAATTGTTGGCAGTTGAGCGTATCTAGAAAGAATAGCCTTGATAGCTATCATAATTCTTGACAACTCTCCTCCTGAAGCTACTTTCTTAAGCTGCCCATAAGACCCTCCCTTATTGGCAGAAAACAAAAATTCAAGAACTTCTTTTCCATTGGTTAAATAGTTATCCTGTAATTCTAGAGATGCTTTAAAACTTGCATTTGGCATTCCCAAAGACTTAAGAATACTCTCTAATTCTTCGGTTAATTGAGGCAATGCTTTCTTTCTTTTACTATGAATTTTTTCTGCAACCTCATCTAGTTGAGATTGAATCGTAGACATCTCTTCTTTCAGTTTTTCTATATCTTCTGAAAGAGACTCTGTTTTAGAAACTTTTTCCTGCAACTCCTGTGTTATTAAAATAAGTTCATCAACTGTAGAGACACTATGTTTGACTTGCAAATTATGTAATAACTGCAATCGCTGCCCTGTTTCTTCTAATTGTTGCGGGTCTGCTTCTAATCTTTCTAATTCATTTAACAGGGATAGCTGTATATCATCTAATTCGATATAAACACTCTGAATTCTTTCTGAAAGTTCTTTTAACGAGCCAGAATACGATTCTATTTTAGAGAGATTGGTTTTGATTGTATTTAACTGATCTGAGACCCCTATTTCTTCTGAAGTAACTAACGAAATCGATCCCGATAATCGTTCCTGGATTTCTTCTATATTATTAAGCTGTTCGTAACGCTCTTCTAACTCCTGTAATTCCCCAGCTTTAAGTTTGGCGTCTTCTAGCTCTTTTAAGAGAAATGAATTGTAATCATACTCTTTAGTAAATGTCTCTTGACTTGAAACAAGAACATTTAGCTCTTTTTCCTTCTTTTTAAGTAACCCTAACCCTCTTTTATAGGATTCTATTTCGCGATCTGCTTCTGCCAATGCATCTAACACCTCGAATTGAAAATCATTGGTTGTTACCTCCAATGTTTGATGTTGGCTATGAATATCAATTAATCGCGAACCAAGTCGAACTAGGGATTGTAATGTAACAGGAGTATCATTAATAAAAGCTCTAGATTTTCCTGAAGGAAGAATCTCTCTTCTAATAATGGTTTCATGCTCATAATCTAATTCCTCCTCGTCAAAAAAGGAATCCAGATTGTATTGTTTTATACTAAAAACCCCTTCAATCACACATTTTTGAGTACCATCTTTAACGCTACTAAGATCAGCTCTCTTGCCAAGAAGTAATCCTAGCGCACCTAATAACAAAGATTTACCTGCCCCCGTTTCTCCCGTAATAGTAATTAAACCAGAATCAAAAGAGACTTGCAGCTGTTCGATTAAAGCAAAGTTTTTTATAGAAAGACCTCTAAGCAAAGGATAGAAAGATTTTTATAGTTTTTCAAAAAGTAAATATACTACAGTTTTAAAGAAGATTTGATCTGTTCTTTTCTATTTTTTCAGATAGAATTTCAAATTGTGTAGTAGCAATAGTTAAAGATGATTATAAAGCTCAAAAATGTCTATTAAAAAACGACTTCTTTTATTAAAACTTTATATCCTTCCAGTTTTCGGCATATGTTGGTGCTATTCTATTAAGAACCCTTATGGTCTCAGCAATATTAACAGAAGGCCCTCCTGAAAGAATACTTGAAACCTCATCTGCTTTGGCGTCAAAAAACACTCTCATTATGTATGAATTAGGTCTTACATTGTGAAGGTCTTCAAGAGATTCCATAGCCTTAGCAACATTTTGTTTTCCTTGTTTCACGTTATTATACATAACATCCAATCCTTCTCTGTGATACGTATACATTGCAGATCTATACCCATCATACGTACCTGATAACAGATCATCATTTAATCTGAATCTGGATTGATTTCCGTCTTGAGCATTCCATCCCAATCGATTACTAGTTTGAGCATTACCAACAATATTTTTAGCTTCCTGAAAATAGCTGGTACCGCTATTTAATTCAAAAGTATCTGCATCTACCCCTAGAATTGTATATAAATAGTATGCTAAAACAGAAATAAGATTTGAGTCGTAGTTATTTGAATTATAATTTAAAGGCTGAAATTCGAGATAGTTAAAATTAAATTGCTTGTCATTAATATTAAAAATTGTAGTCGTAAAATTAGATCCATACACTGGGCGTGAAGCCTGTACTTGTATTGTTGCAGAGAAAGCATCGTTATCATAATCTGCTATCGTAATGAAGAAACTACAATTGATCCTCTCTTCTGTACGATAATCTACAGTCGTCCAAGTCGTATTATTTATAAATTCTGTCAAGGAACGCTCTAATGTTTTAAATACCTGTAAATTAGGATTAATTGTTTGTTCTGCATTTACTACTACCGTAGCATTAAACTCCTGAGCAGATAAATTAAAACCTAACACTAGTACTATTATGAGGAAGAATCTATTCATTTTTTAGTAGATTGATTTCGTTGAATATATCTTTAGCAACTTCTGACTTTGTTTTTAATTCAAACGCTTTAACTTCTAATTTATGATTAATTAAGCTCACTTTATTAGTTTGTCCCTTAAAACCGGCCCCCTTATCATTTAATGAATTAAGAACAATTAAGTCTAAGTTCTTTTTCTTGAGTTTATTTTTTGCATTTTCTTCCTCATTTTCAGTCTCTAAAGCAAACCCAACCAAAAACTGGTCTTTCTTTTCGCCTCCCATCCATTTAAGAATATCTTTTGTTCGTTCTAGTTCTATAGAAAACTCGGTATCTGCCTTTTTAATTTTTTGATTTGATATAGATTTTGGCCTATAGTCGGCGACGGCTGCTGATGCTATTGCAATATTACAGTTTTTATATTCTGAAACCACAGCCTGAAACATATCTTCTGCGCTTACAACGTTAGTCACATGAATATTACTATGATCAACTTTCAATGCAGATGGTCCTAGAACCAAATTAACATTAGCACCAAGATTAGCAGCACTTTTGGCGAGTTCAATCCCCATTCTACCACTAGAATGATTACCTATAAATCGTACAGGATCGATCGCTTCATATGTAGGGCCAGCGGTTATTAGCACCTTTTGACCTTTCAAAGGAAGGTTATTTAAAATATCTTTTTCGATAAAATCAACGATTGTTGAAGGCTCTGCCATTCTCCCTTTACCTACTAAACCACTTGCCAATTCACCAGATTCTGAAGGAATCATAATATTCCCAAATTCTTGTAATTTTTTAAAAGTTTCGTGTGTAGAAGGATGATTATGCATATCCAAATCCATTGCAGGAGCAAAATACACTGGGCATTTTGCAGATAAATAAGTAGCCAGTAATAAATTATCACTATTACCTGTTGCCATTTTTGATAATGTATTGGCTGTTGCAGGTGCAATAATCATTAAGTCTGCCCATAATCCCAGGTCAACATGATTATTCCATACTGCATTTTCATCCTCTTCATCAAAAAAAGAAGAATGAACAGGATTTTTGGATAGTGTAGATAAGGTAAGCGGTGTAACAAAATCTTTGGCCGCTGGCGTCATTACAACTTGAACTTCTGCTCCGGTTTTAATAAATAATCGCACCAGAACGGCAGCTTTATAAGCAGCAATACCAGCGGTAACACCAATTAAAATCTTTTTACCGCTTAAGATAGACATAGATTTATAGAGATTCTGTGTCGGCCTTTGTATTTCTGTGGTAGATCTTATCTTCTAACCATTCTTGAACTGCCAAAGCATGTGGTTTGGGTAGTCTTTCATAAAACTTGGAAACCTCTATTTGCTCTTTATTTTCAAAAATTTCTTCTAAACTATCGTTGTAAGTAGCGAACTCATCTAATTTTTCAAGAAGCTCCTTTTTAATATCTGTATTAATTTGGGTTGCTCTTTTTGATATTATTGAAATTGCCTCATAAATATTATCTGTTGGCTGATCGATACGATTTTTATCAATAGTAGTCGTGTTAACCGGCGCATTACTTTTTTTCAAATCCATCTTCTACTTTATTTTCTATTTATATTGTTCTAATCTTGACTTTATATCTTCTCCTATTTCTTCGGCTTTTTGAGTAAACTCTCCTCCTGTTCTATAGTATTTCTTATAGTTATTATAATACCCTAAAGCTACCTTTAAGCGTTCTTCTATCAAGCTTTCGTAACTACCTATGGCCAAAAGATACTCAGACTCTAATTTGTAATATAGTACATTTTCTCTATAAACAGATCCTGGATAATCCACCAAATAATTATCAAATGTTGCAATTGCAACTTTATAATCTTCTCTATGGTGGTATTGTTTAGCTACCTCATAGGCCTTTCTCTCTTTTTTCTCTCTTAGCTCAGAAACCAAAGTATTAGCTTCTTTTAGATTTTCGCTATCAGGATAAGTATTAATATAAGCCTGAAGTTTTTCTATTGCTTTTGTGGTTTCCTCTTGATCAAGACTATATCTTGGAGAAAGATAGTAGTAACTTTTTGCCCCCTTATACGCTGCCTCTTCTTTTTTATCACTATTTGGATATGATTTAGCAAATCTCTCGAATTGATATCCAGCCAAATAATAATCCTCTAGTTGATAATATGTATCAGAATAATAATACATTACCCTTTCTGCCTGAGGCTTACCTCTGTATTGAGGAACAACTTGTTCAAAAAGCACTAATGCCTTTTTATATTTCCCTTCTTTATACAAACTCTCTGCGGCCCTATATTTGACGCCAACATCCTCACTTTTTAACACTTTTTGGTATTCACTACAAGATCCTAGGAGTAATACAAAAATGAATAAATACAATAATTTCTTCATAGATAAAAAAACATCTGGCAAAAGTATATATTTCTGCGCTATTACAAAAACTTTAGTTCATCAATTCATCTGTCTTTGCACATTGGTGTTAAATTAACAGATAGAATTTACCAAAAAAGTCACCTAAACACATCTCGGGTTACTAATTTTGGCTTATTACAATAACTAGATTTCTGGGTACTTGTTGCAGAATTACAATGCTTTTCCTCAAACATTGCATTTTAATTCACATCATAAATCACTTGAAAAGGTTTCATCTAACTTATCATGATCCAGTATAGTATATCCGGCATCGTCATAATAAAATGCAGGAACAAATTTTTGATCTTGTTTCATATTTTTTAGCACATATGAATGTACTTGATGAACTTCTTGCGAAAACGATTCATCATAGTAACTCACTAGCAATAAAACTTCACCGTTTAGGTTTGCAAGTTGTTCTCTACTAAATCCATGTAAAGGACTAGATTCATCTATAGAATGAACTATTGTCCAAGTTGTTGGCAAGTAAGTAATCGTATTTCGCTCTAACTTAAGGTTATAAAAATTATTGACATACGCCTTATCCTTGTCCTCCTGAGATAATGCTAGTGTAGCTTCCATTTTAGGTCGTATCATAACATTGGCACTTCTACTCATTAACCGAAACATAATACTATCTACACCATTATGCTTTCTTATGACTATACTATTACTAAACTGAATATTTGCCCTCGGTTTAGAAAACCTTCCATACAACAAGCCCGTAACAAACGAAAAACATAACAAACCTATAAGCGCTTCGAACGAAGAGATAATTCCAAAAACAAAACCCTTAGGTGCCAAAGCCCCATAGCCAACAGTAGTAATTGTCTGTGCCGAGAAAAAGAATGCATTCAGAAAATCTTTGAACACATTACCTGTTGGTTCTACTATATCAGAAATACCCAAAAAAGTATATACTATAGCAAATAATGTATTGATTAAGGTATAGCCCAGCAGCACCCATAAAAAAAACCTTGACCAGCTTATTCCTATTAAATAATCATAGCTTTCAGACAAAGAACTGAGTCTGTTAATATGTTTTATATTAAAAGATCCGTCGGCATTTATAAAGCGTTTGGCATGCCTATTTGAACTTCTACCTACTCCTGGGTCTTTTATTCTTTTAGCCATCGGTTATAAAACAATAAACTCTCTTATTTTTTTTGCTAAACCTTCAGAAACTGGAATCAGGGGTAGTCGGATATTATCATCACAAACACCTTTCACTTTTAAAATATTCTTTATTCCGGCAGGATTTCCTTCTTCAAAAGCATAATCTACAACTGGTAACAGTTTATAAAGTATTTCGAATGCTTTTTCTGTTTCTCCTGACAAACCTAGTCTTATCATTTCTGAAAATTCTTTAGGAAAACCTTGACCAATAACACTTATAACTCCGTCTCCTCCTGCTGCCACAGCAGGCAAAGCTAAAGTATCATCTCCAGAAATTACAAAAAAACCTTTTGGTCTATCTTTTATAATTTTCAGAACTTGCGTAAAATCTCCTACAGCTTCTTTTATCCCCACAATTTTATCCAATTGAGCAAGGCGTAATGTAGTTTCTGTAGTCATGTTGGTTCCTGTTCGGGATGGCACATTGTAAAGTAAAATCGGAAGAGGAGTATTATTATTAATAGTCTTATAATGTTGATAAATCCCTTCTTGACTTGGTTTATTATACATTGGAACCACAGAAAGTATGGCATCAAAATCTGAAAGATTGGTTTCTTTTATTTCTTCAAGTATAGCCCCGGTATTGTTTCCTCCTATGCCAATAACCAATGGCAGTCTCTTATTATTAACCTGTACAATATGATGTACTAACTTTTTCTTCTCATCTTTAGTAAGCGTAACTGATTCTGCCGTAGTCCCTAACACCACAAGGTATTCTACATTTCCTTCAATACAAAAATTAACTAATGAAGTAACCCCTGCATAATCTATTGAACCGTCTTTATTAAATGGAGTTGCCAACGCTACTCCTGTTCCTCTGAGAAAACCACTCATACTATATAATCTGTAAAATTTTTAAATATTTCTTAAGTTCTTTTATAAAGAGATTAGTATTATTTACAGCCGATCCTATGATCAAATCATTAATTCGATTATCTACCTCTGCAAAACCTACTTTCAATTTTGATTTTGATGCAGCTGCAACATAATTCAACTCCAATTTATCTTCTGGATAAAAACTTATCAGAACATCATAATCTTTATTAATAAAATCCTGTAGTGATTTACTTTTTATTGATCCATTTACTGCAAAACTTTTGTCATTATAGTAAGCAGCATCTTTATCATCCTCAATATCTTTCTCTTCCTTATACCCCATCACTTTTAACTTATCCGATTTTACTCCTAATTCATTAGCCAATTTTACTAATGATAAAATATTAACTGATTGAGAAGCATCAATAAGTACGGCAAGAGTATTTAGGTTAGAAATCCCTGATGGCGAAGCATTTCTTTTCTGAAGATGAGCTTCAATACTTTTTTTTATAGCATTTCTTTTAAGACCCTTTAAAATCATTTACAAAAAGATTAAGAAGCCACAAATGTAGCTATTTTACAACTTAAAACCACTCCGTCAACTTCAAGAAAACAGAAAAGCCTGAAAATCAACTAGGCTAGTATAACTTAATCATTTTAAAAATATTTTTCTTTGGAAGTTTTTTCATCAATAAGTTTTGCCTCAATCAAAAAAAATGTAAAAAAATACAAGCCCGCTATTTCCGCAATATTTATAAGCACCGTAAACACCCTTGTGTAATAATACAATTCATTTATTGCCAAAAGAGCATCAACAAACAATGTACAACAAGCCGCTATAAAGAGATAAATAGATTTTTCATATCTGTCGGCAACATAAATAAAAAAGCTAGCTATAACAAATAGAAGCAAACTAACAACAATCATTGCCACTGACCCAAGAGAGCCTTCAACTTTAGGCATAGCCAGCTCTGTTATAGAAAATATTAGATACCCTATCAGAAATACACTTACTATAACTGGAGGAGAAGTCAACCTACTAAACTTAATGTCATCTTTAGCAAGATACTCCTTAAGTAAAAAAAGGCATAAAGCGTAAAAAAGAGATATTAACACTGCAATAATGCTATAATATTTAATAAAATTCAAGTAATTAAAAATATCGGTTACGGCTATTACTATCATACACAATGGAAACGCTAAACTAATTTTATTAGTAAATCTCATGTACAACAAAATCAATGAAAGCGGAGCTAGGGGTTTAACATAAATCAATAATGATTTATCCAAAAAGATAGCTACATAGATTACGATCAGAAAAGTGAGGTAGAAAAATAAATATGTAGCTCCTATTTTTTTCAAAAGGTTTTAAAAGATTATAAGATTCGACAACAAAATACAAATCCTCGAATTAAAACATATTAATTTTCAAAATAATCTTCTTCATTTGACACCAACTTATGTTGTTCCAGAAAAAACTTAATTAGAAAAAACTCTCCCGATATTTGTAAAAGATTACTCATAACAGTAAAAACATCTATAGAGATATACAATTTATCCAGAGCTGTAAGTATATTGGAAATCAAAAAACAAGAGGCGGCAACCATCAAAGAATAACTTATTACCGTTCTGCTATTTAAATATATATAATAACAAAGCCCTATAAAAAGGACAAAACATATAATTAACACATTTAGAAACACCATATGTTCATGTACTGCAGGCGTGATTAATTCTGAAACAGAAAGCACAACATAAGTAATCAGTATCATGGTTATCATTAATTGAACAGTAAAGATTTTCTTTAGTTTTATTTTTACTTTCTGCAAACTTTTCCACAGTATAATCATATTCACGCTGTAATGTATTGACAGAAAAATGACTATAATCCCAAAATAACCAGAGAAGTCTCTCATTGTAAGGATCTCTGACACCATAACTAATAACATAGTAAACAACACCAAAAAATTAATTTTTTCAGTTTTTACTATATAGATAAAACATAACGAGAGAACCACAAAGGGCTTACAGAAAATCACCATTTGTCTTTCAAAAATGGCCATTAACAACGTTAACGCTGCAAAAAAATAAAACAAACTATATGCTATTTTTTCTGTTTTCACCCCTTATTATTAAAATTCAAAACCCTTCAAATTCCTCGGATTTTAGCTTCAATGATTTTGTGACCATATAATTAACCAAGAAAACCATTGCAAGCGGCTCACAAATCAACATAAGCACCTGTAACTCGTATGATTGCAAATAAAATTCATCTATAAGCAACATATAGTCACTAAAAGTGAAATTTAACATTGACAAAAAAAACCAAAGTGATTTTTCTGATCGTATATTAATATAATGCATTGCTCCTATTACCAGCAACATATAGAGCAATAGCAGATGAAGGAATCCTAACAAATGTAAATCTCCCATAGATTCCTTTAGAGTTAGATAGGCTAAAAAAAATATAACTGTGTACAACGAACTACCTAACACCAGAGTAAACACATCTCTACGGTTATAAACAAAAGATTTATGATTATAATACAAAAAATAAAAAAGCAGAATATAGACCATTATATGTGTCGTCATCTGAAATTTTATTATACTTTCAACATTACAGAATGTGATTAACTTCCCTATAAAAAGAACCGACAATACAATTACATGATACGTTTTTATCCTTTTAGTACCTATAAAATAAAGCACTATTATTGATACAGATAAAATTAACTCAGAACCTGTATATAAAAAATCATTTTTAAACACAAACCCTAATACCTGCAATACAATCAAAAAAGAAATTAAAAGCTTTAGTAACTTCTCTCCATCCATTAAATTTTATTTGCACTCAAGATTAATACCTACATGAGTACCCCCTTAGCTAAATATCTATAAATTTGTGTTTTCCGTTACACAATATACTAAATTTGAAACAATTACAACTTTTGACACTTTGTTCACACCTAAGAATCTTTAAGTTTTAATGAAATTGAACTTGATGTCTTGAATTGAACAAGAAAAAATACTGCCAGTAATTGATATATAGAATTAATAATCTCAAGCTCAATAGAAGGAATATAGAATCTGTTTAAAGCAAAGGAAGTATCACTAACAACAAAATTTAACACTGCGATCAAAAACCATAATGACTTTGTAGATCTAACATTTGCATACTGTAGAACTGCCCCTATAAAAAGCAGGTATAGTATTACCAGATAACTCAAGCCATATGGTCTAATATCTCCCATCGTTCCTTCGACAGCGTTATAAATCTCATACACAACATAGGTCCACGCAACAAAGAAAACAATCAAATATAGCATATCGGTAGCACCGTAATCAATAGGAGAATAATTCTTATATAAATAATAAAATAGCATAAGATAACATATTGTATAGCTTAGGAGCACATACATAAAAGCGTTTTTCATTTCGGTTAACAAAAAAACATCTCCCAAAAAACACAAAAGCAATATTACCAAAAACAAGCTATCTACCCTCTTCACATTAAACCAATACAACATAAAAAACAATGGTACGGTCGTTGGCTTAACATAAAACTCTAAATCTGGCCATTGCATAGCGGTACTCAAAACACAAAGCCCACCAGTAATTAGTAACAATATTTTAATTAGAGTTCTTATTTTCATTTTATTTTGCTAAGAAATTCATCTTCGCTAATGATTGATATCTCAAGTTTATTGGCTTTTTCCAATTTACTAGGCCCCATATTGGCTCCCGCCACAACAAAAGAAGTTTTTGATGAAATAGAACTAGAAACCTTACCTCCATTATCTTCGATTAACTTCTTAAGCTCATTACGAGATACTTTTTCAAAAACACCAGAAACAACAAACGTCTGTCCTTGAAGTGTATCTGTTTGATTAGCCAACTTCTCTGCAGAAATTTCTAATTGAACCCCGTACCCTAATAATCTATTAATCAATTCTTTATTCTCATCAATAGAAAAGAACTCCCTTACGCTCTGAGCGATTTTGATTCCAATTTCGTCTACATTAACCAAACCTTCTTCTGTAGCTTCAATTATGGCCTGAATTGATTTATAATGCTTTGCCAATTTTTTAGCAACTGTTTCTCCCACATATCGAATTCCTAAAGCAAACAAGACGCGTTCAAAAGGTATTTCTTTAGATTTTTGTATTCCATTAATGAGGTTATCGGCACTTTTCTCTGCCATTCTTTCTAACGGAACCACCTGCTCTTTTCTCAATTCATACAGATCAGCATAATTGGTAATCAAGCCTTCGTTTACCAGTAAAGTTACGGTTTCCCCTCCTAACCCCTCAATATCCATTGCTTTTCTTGAAATATAATGCTGTATACGCCCCACTATTTGAGGAGTACATCCTTTATAGTTTGGGCAATAATGCTGTGCTTCTCCTTCTTTTCGGATTAGTGGCGTGTTACATTCTGGGCATTCTGTTATATACAGTGTTGGCTTAGAGTTTTGATTTCTTTTCTGAAAATCGACACCTATAATTTTTGGAATTATCTCTCCTCCTTTTTCGACAAAAACGGTATCCTCAACCCTTATATCTAATTTCTCAATCTGATCTGCATTATGCAATGAAGCTCTCTTTACGGTTGTACCCGCAAGTAACACGGGATCCAGATTGGCAACAGGTGTAATTGCACCAGTTCTACCCACTTGATAGGTTATTTCCCGTAATATGGTTGAAGCTTGCTCAGCTTTAAATTTATAAGCCATCGCCCACCTAGGGGCTTTTGCAGTAAACCCAAGTTCTTCTTGTTGCTGAAGATCATTCACTTTGATTACAATTCCATCTGTTTCGTATGGTAGATCATGACGATGCTCATCCCAATAATTCACAAAACTTAACACCTCATCAATAGAATGAACCAATTTGGATTCTGAAGGAACTTTAAAACCCCATACTCTTGCTTTTTCTAAGCTCTCAATTTGAGATGTTATTCCTATTTTATTTCCCGTAATATTATATAACAAACAATCTAACGGACGTTTTGCGGTTTCGCTACTATCCTGTAGCTTTAAACTCCCAGAAGCTGTATTTCTTGGGTTTGCATATGGCTCTTCTCCTGCTTCAATGCGTTCTTGATTCATTTTTGCAAAACCTTCATAAGGCAAAACTATCTCTCCGCGTATATCAAATTTTGAGGGAAAATCTCCTTTCAGCTTTAGCGGAACAGAATTAATCGTTTTCACATTGGTCGTAACATTATCGCCTTGTATCCCATCTCCACGTGTTACAGCCCTTACCAAAACTCCTTCTTCGTATGTAAGGCTTATCGAGGCACCGTCATACTTAAGCTCACAAGTATAATTAATTTCTCCGTCTACTAATTTTTTTATACGTTTTTCCCAATCAAGTAAGTCTTCTCTAGAATATGAATTATCCAGAGAATACATTCTGTGTTCATGAACCACAGTTTCAAAATTTTTAGTCACTTCACCTCCAACTCTTAGTGTTGGCGAATTAGGGTCGTAAAATTCTGGGTGTTTCTTTTCTAATTCCTGAAGTGTTTTAAGCTTCATATCAAATTCATAATCACTTATCACAGCTGCATCCAGTACGTAATAATTATAATTATGCTGCCTTAGTTCTTCTCTTAATTGATTGATCTGTTGTTCTATATTCATTTAACAAAAAGTAATTTCAGGTTCTTTCAGGTTTTAGCCATTTTGGCACTTGAACAGGTTTAAATGTTTTCATTTTTTCTAATAATCGATCTATATCTTCATCAACAAGGAGCAAATCATAGTTCTCCATTTTCAAAAAACCTCTTCGGACCATGTTTTCAAGCAATCCAAGTAGATTATCATAAAACCCTCCAATATTTAGAAGCCCAATAGGTTTTTGATGCAATCCTAACTGAGACCATGTAATAATTTCAAAAAGCTCTTCTAAGGTACCAAATCCACCTGGTAATGTCATGAAACCATTACTAAGTTCATGCATCTTCATTTTTCGTTCATGCATATTATTGGTAACAATTAATTCTGTTAATCCTTGATGAACCACCTCTTTTACCTTGAGAAATTCTGGAATTACGCCTACCACTTTTCCTTTATGCTTAAAAGCCCCCTTAGCAACTTCTCCCATGATACCTATCTTGGCTGCACCATATACCAAAGTAATATTTTTTTGTGCCAGTTTTTCACCTAGCGCAAAAGCCTCAGAGATTATTTTAGTATCATTCCCTTCACTACTTCCACAAAACACACAAATTGAATCTAAGTTATTCATACTATATATTTTTAGTTTAAGCGAGCCCGTATCATGCGCTCATTATCATATACA
The DNA here is from genome assembly GCA_947500545.1 of uncultured Aquimarina sp. Taxonomy (GTDB): domain Bacteria; phylum Bacteroidota; class Bacteroidia; order Flavobacteriales; family Flavobacteriaceae; genus Aquimarina. The sequence goes on from CANMSO010000006.1 coordinate 359,770, forward strand.
TCTTTTCGTAAGGCGACAGAATTAAAACCTGAAGATTCTATCATACTTTTAGTTTCTGTTCCTAAATATTGATTAATCTCGAAATACAATACTCCTTCAGGCTTTAAATTTCTTTTTGCTAATTCTGTAATTTTTCTATAAAATATCAATGGATCATGATCAGACACAAATAAAGCTTGAGAAGGTTCATTATCCAAGACATTAGGTTTCATCTCTTGTTTTTCTAATTCACGAACATATGGAGGATTAGAAACAATAATATCAAAGTTATGAGGTAGATTTTGAACATTCAAAATATCGCTATGAATAAAAGTAATATCTACTTCATTTATTTTTGCATTTTCCCTCGCAGTATCAATAGCCTTATCAGATATATCCATAGCAAACACATTAGCATTTGGCAATTTCTTAGCTAATGAAATCGCTATACATCCACTGCCTGTACCAATATCCAACACCCTCAATTGATCTTTTACATCTTGCAGATCTTTCAAAATCCAGTCTACCAATTCTTCCGTTTCTGGTCTTGGGATTAGAACATCTTTATTTACTTTAAAGGATAAACCATAGAAATGAGTATTACCAATTATATATTGAATTGGCTCTTGATTTATAATCCGTTTTTTTGCATCTTCAAACCTTGAAACTTCATCTTCAGAAAGTATCCTATCCAGGTCTATAGCTACATCTACCCTTCGTAAACCTATAATTTCCTCAGAAAGGATATAAAAAAATGACAGTATCTCTTCATGATCATAATTTTCAACTAAAGAATTTATAAAATCGGCTCTAATGTCTTTTATTTTCAATGTAAGTTTTGTTTAATTTAGAGGTCTTTCATCATCCATGCTTGACAACTATAGTGCCCTGTATCACCAATAGGGGCATCAAGATCTTTAAAGCCTAACTTTTGATACAATTTTCTTGCTGCTTTCATGTATGGCATCGTTTCTAAGTAGCACTTAGAAAAACCTTTTTCTTTTGCGAAATCAAGGCAAATATTTATCATTTTAAGCCCCAATCCTCTACCTCTAGCCTCTGGTGAAAAATACATTTTCTGAAGCTCGCAGATATCCAAGTCGCCTTTCTCTAATGGAGCTACACCTCCACCACCAATGATTTTTCCATCTTCCTCTACCACATAATAAGCACCTCTTAATTGATCATAAGTTTCATACATCTTATCTAAAGCTTCGTCCTCGTATGCTGTACCCACCTTAGGAACACCCATTTCGACAAGAACACTTCGAATTAATGCGCCTAGCGCCTCATTATCTTTATGCGCTATAGTTCGGATTTTTATTTCTCCCATTATATTTTAAACACTACTTTTGCCCTATTCTATTAAATGTAGATTATTATATTTTCCTGAACCTAATTTAACAAATAAATTAGTTTTTATAATATTGAAATATACGTCAAATCTAACAAGGAATCAATGAAGAAATTTCTATTATTATCAACAATATTTGTACTTATAACTGCATGCACATTATCTAAAAAACCAAAATTTAAATATATTGATAACCTGGTGGTCAAAAATGTAAGTATGCGTGATATAACATTAAAGGCAGATGCTGTTTTTAACAACCCAAATAGCCTAAAAGGAAAGCTTTCTATTGATGATATTCACGTATTTGTTGATAACATAGATGTGGGAACTATTTCATCACAAGAGTTTGAAGTACCATCAGAGAGTGAATTTTCGATTCCGTTAGAAGGTACTTTTTCTCTATCTAAAATCTATGAAGAAAATAAAAACAGTCTCCTTGGAAGTGTTCTAAAAGTGATCCAGACCGATTCTCTTAACATACAATACAAGGGTACTATCAAATACCACTTAGGTAGTTTTTCTTACCCATACAAAATAGAAAAAGAACAAAAAGTAAGCCTGAAATAATAAATTGACAGTACACCATAAATATATAAAACGATGTATTCAACTAGCCAAAAATGGTTTAGGAACAACCTACCCTAATCCTTTGGTTGGCAGCGTAATTGTACATAATAAAAAAATTATTGGTGAAGGCTGGCACTACAAATCTGGTGAGCCACATGCCGAAGTAAATGCTATCAGATCCGTAAAAGATCAAGATCTACTAAAAGACGCTACAATCTACGTAAGCCTAGAGCCCTGTAGCCATTACGGAAAAACGCCTCCTTGCAGTGAACTTATCATAGAAAAAGGAATCAAAAGAGTTGTTATTGGCACAATAGATACGTTTGCAAAAGTATCGGGAGCCGGAATAAAAAAATTAATGAACGCCGGTTGCGATGTTACCGTTGGCGTTTTGGAAAAAGAATGCCAAGAATTAAACAAACGTTTTTTTACTTATCACAACAAGAGACGTCCATATATTATTCTGAAATGGGCAGAAACCCTTGACGGTTATGTCGCTCCAATTTTTTCTAACAAAAGAGAACCAGTATGGATCACAAACTCCTATTCAAGGCAACTGGTACACAAATGGCGTGCAGAAGAACAGGGGATTTTAGTAGGAAATCAAACAATTACAAAAGACAACCCTAAACTAACAACACGAAATTGGTCTGGAAAAAGCCCAATACGAATTGCAATAGACAGGTTTGATAAAATCCCAAAGGACTCAGCAATACTTAATAAAACAGAGCAAACCATAATAATCACTACAGATAAATTCAGAAAAAAAAATACCAAAAACTTAATTTATGAAGTGGTTAGTTCAGAAAAAGACATTACAAAAGACATCTGCACTATTTTACACAAACAGAGTATTCAATCTGTAATTATTGAAGGCGGTACAAAAACCATTCAATCATTTATTGACAAAAATCTTTGGGACGAAGCTAGAGTTTTTGAAGGAAATACTACATTTGGCTCCGGAATAAAAGCACCTATACTAAATGGAAACTTGGTTTCCGAAGAAAAAATTATAGATGATTTCTTAAGAATATATCGAAATGATTAAGACCATAATCTTTGACTTTGGGGATGTTTTTATCAATTTAGATAAATCGGCTACGTTACGGGAATTTTCAAAATTTGGTGATTTTCGATTAACATCAGAATTACAGGAAATTCATAATTTGTACGAAATAGGGCAACTCTCTACGCAAGAGTTTATCAAAAATCATCAGGCCATCCTTCCAGAAGCTACCGAAAAACAATTAACCGATGGTTGGAATGCAATTTTACTTGATTTCCCAAAGCACAGATTAGGTTTTATACAAGATTTGGCTTCAAAACAAAAATACAAGCTCATATTGCTTAGCAATACAAATGAACTACATATTGATTGGATCAAAAAAAACATCCCTTTTTATTCGGTATTTAAGTCTTGTTTTGATTCTTTTTATTTATCACACGAAATTCATTTAAGAAAACCTAATGTCGATATTTTTGAATTTGTTTTAAAACAACATCAAATACAACCTGGTGAAACATTTTTTATTGACGACACCAAAGAAAATACTGATATCGCATCTAAATTGGGGATTCATACCTGGAACAACAACCCAAAGACAGAAGATATCACTAACTTATTTACCATAAACGATTTATTTTGATCTATTTAGTTCTAAGCATTGTAGCCTCTAGCTTGATATTAATAATCTTCAAGTTGTTTTCTAAGTATAATGTAGACACATCACAAGCCATTATTATTAATTATGTAGTTGCGTCAATATCTGGATTTGTAGCGTACTCAGAACCAATTGATATGGTGTATGTCTCAAAACAAGATTGGTTCTATGGCACGATGATCCTGGGAGTTATTTTTATCTTGGTTTTCAACTTAATGGCTATCACTACACAAAGAAATGGCCTATCAGTAGTTGCAGTAGCAACCAAAATGAGCTTAACCATCCCAATTGTATTTGGGATACTAATGTATCATGAAAGCACAGGAGTACTAAAAATCATTGGAATTATTATAGCTCTTGTAGCGGTATACCTAACCTCTATAAAAACTGCGGAAGGAATTTCTATAACCAAAAAAAACTTGATTTTCCCATTATTGGTATTCTTAGGAAGTGGAATCATAGATACTAGCATTAAATTTTTTGAAACGAATTATGTTACCCAAAATGATATTCCTGTTTTTTCTGCAACCATTTTTGGCTTTGCAGCAATTGTTGGTATTTTCACTTTATTATATAAAGCCGTAAAAGGCAGTCTTAGGTTTTCTTTTAAAAATGTAATTGCCGGGATTGGATTAGGAGTACCTAACTATTTTTCGATTTACTTTTTAATACAAGCACTAAGACATGAAAACATGGATAGCTCAACAGTATTTACTATAAATAATGTAGCCATACTCTTAGTCTCTACAATTGCAGGGGTTATTCTTTTTAAAGAAAGATTGATTCTCAAAAATTGGATTGGTATTATCTTGGCCGTACTTAGTATTATCTTGGTAGCATTTTCTATATAAACTTATTATTTGGAAACAAAAGACACATACAAAACTATAGACTCTGCAGGAGAAGAAGTTCTCTTTAAAGATCGAAATAGTAAATTTTTTGGATACACCTTTCCAATAACCTCTGAAGAGAATGCTAAACAGTATATAGAAATTCTAAAAAAACAACATCATTCTGCGCGACATTGGTGCTATGCGTGGCAGACAGGAACAGAAAACATAAAATATCGTGTCAATGATGACGGTGAGCCTTCTAATTCTGCGGGGCAACCAATTTATGGTCAAATCCAATCATTTGAGACGACCAATATATTAATTGTTGTAGTTCGCTATTTTGGTGGCACAAAATTAGGGGTGGGCGGATTGATAAACGCCTATAGAACTGCAGCTCAATTAGCTCTGGAAGCATCAATCATCGTAGAAAAAACCATCAATATTGACTTCCTTATTACTTTTGAATATAAGGACATGAACAAGGTCATGCGAATTATAAAGGAAAACGCATTAAATATTATCAAACAAGAGCTTGAATTAAATTGTAAAATTCAAATTTCGGTTAGAAAAAAGATGGTTGATAAAATAAAAGAGGTTTTTTCCCCGTTGTACGAAATAGAAATTGAAAGATTGGGTAGTTAGTGATTTTGTATTTTTTCAATTAAAAAAGGAGGACAAGGGATAGGTTTTCTAGTTTCACTATTAACAAAGACCAAAGTTGTAGAGGCTGTCGTTAGCAATTCTAGACTACTATTAAAAATTTCGTAGTCGAAAATAATCTTAACCGTAGGAATTTTCCTCAACGAAGTTTTAACAGTCAATTCATCGTCGAAGAACGCAGATTTCTTAAATTTAAGGTCTAAAGTAAACACAGGAAGCATAATACCATTTTCTTCCATTGATTTATATGAGATTCCTAATCGGGACAACCAATCAATTCGTGCTAACTCTAAATACTGTGCATAATTGCCATGATGGACAATACCCATTTGATCAGTTTCAGAGTATCGCACTTTAAATTGAGTTTCTGAGGTGATTAGCATGTTTTAAATTGAGTGATTATTAACATAAGTAAAAGTAGTACTATCAAATTATGCAAAAAAAATAATTAATATTCAACCCCCTAATCGTTTTTTTTTTACATTTTTTGTTCACATATTTGTCATGCAAAAACAGTAAGGAGTTTTTTCAACACAATTTCTTTTAGTAACCTAATAAAATAGTTAATCTAGCCAATAGAATGAATATAACTGCGCAATCAGTTTGGGATAACTGCCTATCTTTTATAGAAGACAATATTACTCCACAAGCTTTTAAAACTTGGTTTGAACCAATCAAAGCTGTAAAACTTACAGATGGCGCTCTAAGTATTCAGGTTCCCAGTAAATTTTTTTACGAATGGTTAGAGGAACATTATGTTAACCTACTCAAGGTATCTTTGACTCGTGAACTAGGAGAACATGCAAAATTGGTTTACGTTATTAAAATGGAGAATACATATGGTAATAAAAAACCATTCACAGAAAAAATCCCTAGTGCAAACCGCACTTCTGTAAACTCTCAAGAAGTAGATGTACCCATTAAGAGCAAAAATCCAGAGCTAAAAAATCCATTTGTAATTCCGGGAATACGCAATGTTAAGATTGAATCTCAACTAAATCCCAGTTATAATTTTGAAAACTTTTTAGAAGGAGACTCTAATAGACTAGCTCGTTCTGCGGGAATGGCAGTTGCCAACAAACCAGGAGGAACATCTTTTAACCCATTACTTATTTTTGGTGGGGTTGGTTTAGGAAAAACACATCTTGCCCATGCAATTGGTGTAAACATAAAAGATAATTACCCAGAGAAAACAGTTCTATATATCTCTGCGGAAAAATTTACTCAACAATATATTGAATCTGTTAAAAAGAATAACCGAAATGACTTTATTCATTTTTACCAAATCATAGATGTACTTATTGTTGATGACATACAATTATTATCTGGCAAGGCTGGTACACAGGATGTATTCTTCCATATTTTCAACCATTTGCACCAAAACGGAAAACAGGTTATACTAACTAGCGACAAAGCACCTGTAGATATGCAAGACATAGAGCAGAGATTACTTTCTCGCTTTAAGTGGGGATTATCTGCCGAATTACATCAACCAGATTTTGAAACAAGAGTTTCTATTATAAAAAATAAACTGTATCGTGATGGTGTAGAGATGCCTGAAGAAATAGTTGAATTTTTGGCAAATAACATTAAAACCAATATTCGTGAGTTAGAAGGAGCAATTATCTCTTTGATAGCACACTCCTCTTTTAACAAAAAGGATATCACAATAGATCTTGCAAAAGCAATTGTAGACAACTATGTAAAAAATACTAAGCGTGAAGTCTCTATTGATTACATTCAGAAAGTAGTAAGTGATTATTTTCAAATGGATGTTGAAACACTTCAATCTAAGACAAGAAAGCGTCATATTGTACAAGCTCGTCAATTAGCTATGTTTTTTGCAAAAAAACTTACTAAGGCTTCATTAGCCAGTATAGGAACCCAAATAGGAAAACGCGATCATGCAACGGTTTTACACGCATGTAAAACAGTAGACAACCTTTCTTCTACAGACAAACAATTTAGAAAATACGTAGAGGACCTAGGAAAGAAACTTACTCTGTAACAACCCTTACCTCAATGAAAACCAAAATTTTGATGGTATGTCTGGGGAATATTTGCAGATCCCCTTTGGCAGAAGGCATTCTAAAATCAAAACTAGACCCCGATGAATATATGGTAGAATCATGTGGCACTAGTAACTATCACATTGGCAGTAAACCAGATAAGCGATCAATTGACATTGGCATCAAATACGGAATCGACATTAACAACCAGAGAGCAGCCCAGTTTAGTATAGATGATTTTGAAACATACGATTACATTTACGTAATGGACAATGCCAATTATAAAGACATCACACAACTTTCTGATGATATCAAAAATAGAAGTAAAGTGAAGCTTATTCTTGAAGAGCTATACCCAAATAACCATTTAGATGTTCCAGATCCGTATTATGGTGGTGAACAAGGCTTTGAAGATGTATACCAAATGCTCAATAAAGCCTGCGACAACATCGTTATTAAACTAGAAAAGCTTAGTTAACTTTTACAGCCATAAAGTTTTTGTATATTTAGATTTGCAATATGACTGTACATTTTTAAATTAGGCCAAAAAACTTAATCAAAAAAAATCATTCATTAAAAAAAACCTATGGAGCTTAAACCCCTAGATCCCAAAGGAAAATTATACTTAATACCTACTAGATTAGGAGATGACGTCCCTTTAGAAGTACTTCCTATATCTATAAAAAAAGTTTTAGAACAGGTTAATCATTATATCGTTGAAAACGAGAAACCCACTCGTAGATTCATAAAAAAGGTAAGCCCAAGTAAATCACAACGATCACTGGTTATCCATACAGTAAACAAATACACTGATGTCTCAGAAATCCCTGGCTACCTAACACCTTGTCTTAACGGCGAATCTATTGGTTTGTTATCCGATGCTGGCTGTCCAGGAATTGCAGACCCTGGTGCAGAAGTTATAAAAATAGCTCACGAAAAAAACATACAAGTTATACCTCTTGTAGGCCCTTCATCTATATTATTAGCAATGATGAGCAGCGGAATGAACGGTCAGAGTTTTACTTTTAACGGATACCTTCCTATTGATAAAACAGAAAGAAAGTCAACCATCAAAAGGCTGGAGAAGGTTTCTTTGGAAAAAAATCAGGCACAAATTTTTATTGAAACCCCTTACCGAAACGATAAAATGTTTTCTGATTTGAAATCTATATTGCATGCAAACACACGACTATGTATTGCTTGTGATATTACCCTAACAACTGAATATATTGCTACAAAAAGTGTAGAACAATGGAAAAAAGAAGAAATTGATCTTCATAAAAGACCAACAATATATATTATTCAGAGAGACTACTAACAACAACACAAAGACTATAGTGAAGCTTTTGCTTTTCTGTTTGCAACCACAAAAGATGTATCATACCCACCAAACCGTTTCATGTAGTATCTAATTGTTGTTCCAAAAGCATCAGCAAAACCCTCTACTCCTCCGCTACGCAGATATCTCTTTACAGAATTTGGCCCTCCCAAGTGTGCAGCTGCAAGAATTCCGGATTCTGTAATCTCGATTCCATTCATTCTTTTACCAACGAACCATTTAATATCTCTGCGTAAAACCCATTTATTTCTTGAAAGGTAAGCGTAAAATGCTTTTTCCTGAAGTGCCGGATTATTAAGAAACTTATTTCTGTTAACATTCTTAATTCCTATTAGATCTAAAGTACCCTTACCAAACTGATATTTGCCAAGGTAACCAAATTGGTTCACGACTCCGTAATCCCCTCTTGATTCTTTAAACGCAACAGCTTCTTTGAATCCTATATAAGATTTTCCTAACTCTGGAGATACAATCACCCCTTCATCTTCAATCTCATTAAAATTAGGTGCAATATAATACAGATCTAAACCAGCTGTACTATAAGAACTAAAATCTAAACGTTCTTTTGTCGTAAAACTTAACAAGAGCACCCCCCCAATTGTAAGTAATATAGATAATCCTATTATCCTCTTTATCATATAAAAAATTTCTAAGTAGCCATTAAAAAAATGGTCCCCTCTACTTAAATTTTTGCCGTGCAAATATACGGCGTTTTTTTAAACAATAAGCAATAATATGTTAAAATAATTATAACGTTGAATAACAGTGTTTTACATAAAAAAAGCAGGGGGAAAACCCCCTAAAATCATTAATTATGACAGAAACTAAACACTTAAACGTCAATCTATGTGTTTTGATCGGTAAAAAATGATTTATCTAAACCAGAAGTAATTCACAAAAAAAACACAATTTTGTTAATAAGTAAATCTAGATTTACATCAAAAAAGAAAAATAACTTGATTTTTTCCTACAAAAGTATGAGGCCAAAATTTATCGATTTATCCCCTGTTTATTAATCCAATTAACATACTGTTTTTTATTCCGATTATGCTGACTTAGTGTCTTTGCAAATTTATGGTATCCCATATTTTCCACATTGGCCACAAAAAAATAGTATCCATGCCTTTCATAGTTAAGAACAGCATCAATTGAAGAAATATCTGGCATAGTTATAGGCCCTGGCGGTAACTCTGCATATTTATAAGTATTATAAGGACTATCCAATTCTAAATCTTTATAAAGAACACGTTTAATTACCACATCCCAATCATTACGGTGTTTTTTTATAGCATAAATCACAGTAGGGTCTGCATCCAGCTTCCAACCGTTATTATATCTATTCATATACACACCCGCCACTCTTGGTCGCTCATCAACCTTAGCTGTTTCTTTTTGCACAATAGAAGCTATCGTTACTACCTGATTAGGGTTTAAACCTATTTCTTTAGCCTTTGCCATGCGTTTATCATTCCAGAATCGCTTATACTCTTTCAGCATTCTATCTCTAAATTGAATAGCAGAAGTGTTCCAGAAGAATTCATACTTATTAGGAACATACATTGATAAAGCCGTTTCTAAAGAAAACTTGTTAGCTTCTAAAAAAGAGGGGGTTTTAAATGACTCAATTAGTGAAATGCTATCTGCCTCTATCTGACCAGCAATTCTACCAGCAAGATTTTCTAGTCGCTCTTGATTATTAAAATTGACATAGATTGGAGTATTCTTACTACGTAAAACATTAATAATTTCATTATTATTAAGCCCTTTACTTATGATATAACGTCCCGCTTTAATATTATTTATATATCCTTTCCTTCTGGCAATCCTATCAAAACTATAAATATCCTTTACAATTGGACTAACCGCTTCAATAAGCTCGGTATACGTTCCTTCTGTAGGTATGTAGACAGTTGTAGTTTCAGATTCAAAATTAGTGTTTGGCGAAAACACAGCCTGGTAAACATTATAAGCAAAAATCCCTCCTGCCACTAATCCTATTAGTGCGATTGCAAATATTATTTTTTTAATGTACATATAACAATTGATATAAAAACTCGTCTTTATACGAGTCGTTTACTAAATTCCATTCCTTTTTTACACCTACTTTACTGAATCCCTTATTTTCAAATAAATTAATGCTCGCTTGATTATCTTGAGCAATATTGGCATACAATTGATGTAATCTAAGATGAGTGAACCCATAGTTAATTATTAACTCAAGAGCTTCTGCTCCATATCCTTTGCCTCTATCTTTATCCTCTGCTATAATTATTCCTACTCCAGATCTATTATGAGTAGGGTTATAATCAAATAAATCAATAAGCCCCAAAGTTGCATGATCATTAGAGCAAATGACCAATCGTAATTGTTTTGCTTCATAGATATCTTGATGAGCATTCTCTAGATACTGTTTGATCAAAAAACGAGAATATGGAGTTTGTGTAGAGCTCATTTCCCAGATCCGTTCATTGTTTTCAATAATGTATATAAAATCAAGATCTTCTGGCTCAAGAGCCCTTAGATAAATGTTTTTCCCTTTTAATGTTAACATACGATCTCTCCCTTAAAAACCTGTTCTGCCGGGCCAATTAGAAAAATATCTTCGTACCCAAGCTTAGTTTGTTTAAAAGTAACCCTTAACTCCCCTCCTTCTGTACTAATACTCACTTCTTCTTTATCTGTTCGTTTTGTTGCATGCATAGAAAGAGCAACCGCTGTTACACCCGTCCCACACGATAATGTTTCATCCTCTACACCTCTTTCATAAGTACGCACAGCGAACAAGTTTCCGTTTTTCTTTTCAACAAAATTCACATTGCTCCCAGATTCAAAGTAAGGGGCACCATTTCTAATTTTTCGCCCTTCATTTTCAACATCAAAATTAGACAAACCATTTACCATTGTAACATGATGAGGTGATCCGGTATCCAAAAACAAATGAGAATCATATTTCTCAATATCTGAAACATCCTGCATTTGTAGATACACTAATCCATCTTTTATAATCGCTTTGTGTTTCCCATCAATTGCAGTAAATACAGCACGATCCTTTATAATACCTAAAAAGGAAGCAAAAGCAACCAGGCATCTTCCACCATTTCCACACATAGAGCTCTCATTGCCATCAGCATTAAAATAAACCATTTTAAAATCATCCTCTTGATTGTCAGGGAGTTCCAGCAGCATTAAACCATCTGCACCAATACCAAATTTTCTATCACAAAGTCTAGAGAACAATTTGGTATTATTTTTGGACAATATTGATTTTCTATTATCAACGATAATAAAATCATTACCCGTGCCTTGATATTTATAAAAAGTAAGTGTCATTATTGTTCAATTGTAAAGAACAAAGGTACAAAGAATGTTAACACAAAACCGTTGTTAATTATGAGTTAAATTTCGAAAAAAAAGTATACTATAAGTGTAATTTTAAGAGTTATTAGCAGTCTATTAGAAAATAGACATTAGTAAAACAAAAAAAAAGAAACAAGGAGATGAAAAGATTTTTGAGTTTATTGGCAGTTGCCATTCTGGCAGGAGTATTAACCCTAGGGACCTACAAATTATTTTTGGAACCAGAAAACATTGTAATTAACGAGGATCGAACAAAGTCAAGTCTAATCCCAGCAAATTATATGGTATCAAACACCAACACTAACCTAACAAATGCGGGAATTGATTTTACTGTGGCTGCTGAAAAAACAGTAAACGCCGTGGTACATGTTAAACAATATGGCGTGACAAAATCTCCAAGAAATTTGATGGAATTCTTCAGAAATGGTGGGTCCGAAGAAAGAAGAATTCAGGGCGCAGGATCCGGAGTTATTATAACTGAAGATGGGTATATTGTTACAAACAATCATGTTATAGATGGAGCAACTGATCTGGAAGTAACACTAAACAATAACAAATCTTATAAGGCAAAAGTTGTAGGCACAGCGCCGCAATCGGATATTGCCTTGATTAAGATTGAAACAGACGAAAGACTCTCCTATATACCTTTTGGAGATTCTAATGCTGCAAAAATTGGAGAATGGGTTCTTGCAGTAGGTAATCCATTCAACCTTACTTCTACCGTAACCGCAGGTATCATAAGTGCAAAATCAAGAGATCTTAATATATATGATGATAAAGCACAATCTTTTATACAAACTGATGCCGCTATTAATCCGGGCAACAGTGGAGGTGCTTTAGTAAATACCAGAGGTGAATTAATAGGCATAAACACAGCGATTACATCTCAAACCGGAAGTTACGTTGGATATGCCTTTGCAGTCCCTTCAAATAATGCCAAAAAAATCATAGATGATATCATTGAATTTGGAGATGTGCAACGAGGAATATTAGGGATAAGAGGCGGCACAATTAACCCAAGAGCAATGGAAGAATATTCAATTTCTGTTTCACAAGGAGTTTTTGTTGCTTCAGTAGCCGAAGATAGTGGTGCAAAAAAAGCTGGACTTCTCAAAGGAGATGTGATACGAGAAATTGATGGTTTACAGATACGTAAATTTGCTGATTTAACGGGTTATGTAAACAGCAAGAGACCTAAAGATGTAATTAATGTTAAAGTTTTGAGGAGAAATAAAGAACTAGTTTTACCTGTGGTACTATCTAAATATGAGATCCAGAACTATAATATTACAGATGTTGGTGTTGAAGTAGTTAACCCTCCAGAAGGTTATCTTAAGAAATTCAACCTTGATCATGGGGTTGTAATAAGCAAAGCGCTTAGTGCAAGAATGAAAAGATATAATCTAGAAGGACTTATAATAAGCGAAATTGATGGTAAAAAGGTAAAAAATGTGTTAGATGTGAAAGAAATTATTGAAAGTAAATATTCTGAAGATGATATCACAATAAGCCTTATTGACCGAAACGGAGAGAAAAAAGAATTTGTTTTTCAGAATTAAGCAAAAAACCATATATAATCATACATCCCATTGCTTTCTTAAAGCAATGGGATTTTTTTATTAAAAAAGACTTTACGAAAACGTTTGAAATATATACTTTTGCACGAAATTTCAAGACTATAACAAAACACAACTATTATGAGCTCTAACGAAGTTTATGAAAAAGAATTAGCATTTCAGGCAGATAGACGCCGAGCAACAGTAGCATTTATAAAAACCGTAAGTGACTTATGGTATGACAATTCTATTGAGTTAGTGCTTTTCCGGAATCAATTAATTGACAAAAATGTAAGTGAGATCATTAATCTACACGAATATGCCGGAGAATTTGTGCAAAAGCCAATCTCAATTTTTGATTCTGCAGAAATTGCTCAAGCTATTAAATTGATGGACCTACCTCCTGCAAAGTTAGATATAGGAAAATTAACTTATGAGTATCACCTGGCTAGCGATGAATATAGCACTATAAATAGTTTTGTTCAAAATAAACTAAAAGACGCAAAGAAGTTTAAGCCAATTTCTCCAAAAAATGTCGTGTTATATGGTTTTGGACGAATTGGTCGTCTAGTAGCCAGAGAGCTCATGACAATTACAGGAAAAGGAAGTCAACTAAGGCTTAGAGCAATTGTAACAAGAGGAGCTGTTACCGAAGAAGTTCTGGAAAAAAGAGCTTCTTTATTAAGAAATGATTCTGTACATGGAGATTTTGCGGGTACAGTCGAAACAGATGTAGCTAACAGTGCTCTTATCATAAATGGCACAACAGTAAAAATTATTACTGCTAATAATCCAGAAGAAATAGATTATTCTGCTTATGGAATTAATAATGCATTGGTGATCGATAATACGGGTGCTTTTAGAGACAAAGAAGCACTAAGCAGACATTTGGCTGCAAAAGGAATTGATAAGGTATTGCTTACAGCTCCAGGAAAAGGTATTCCAAACATAGTACATGGTGTGAATCATAAAGAACATGATCCTGATAAAGTTGATATCTTTTCAGCAGCATCTTGCACAACCAATGCTATCACCCCTATTTTGCAGGCAGTAGATGAAAGTTTTGGCGTTGTTAATGGTCATCTTGAAACTATACATGCTTATACAAACGATCAAAACTTAGTAGATAATATGCACAAAAAATACCGTAGAGGGCGTGCTGCCGCGCTTAACATGGTAATTACAGAAACAGGAGCTGGAAAAGCTGTATCAAAGGCACTACCAAGTTTTGAAGGAAAATTAACTTCAAATGCTATACGAGTACCTGTGCCAAATGGTTCTTTGGCTATCCTCAATTTAAATCTGGAGAAAAAGACTTCTAAAGAAAGTATGAATGCAGTAATGAAAAAATATGCTTTAGAAGGAAATTTAGTTGAACAGATTAAATATTCTCTGGACAATGAACTTGTATCCAGTGATATTGTAGGTTCATCTGCCCCATCTATATATGATAGCAATGCAACTATTGTAGACCCTAAGGGTAATAATGTTATACTATATGTATGGTATGACAATGAATATGGATATAGCCATCAGGTTATAAGATTATCAAAATATATTGCCAAAGTAAGAAGGTTTACCTATTATTAAGAGCAAGCAACATTGTATATATTTAAAAAGCCGTTTTTATAACGGCTTTTTTTATGTTTAAAATTTTTATAACCCGCAAACAACCTAAAACATATCTAACAAAACTGTAAACCATTATTTATCAATAAGTTAACATCCTTTTCATTTTCTCTTAAATTCTTATCAAAAAATCTTTTTAATTACTTACAATATTGTACATTTATTATCGTTACAGAAGAAATTATTAAGTAAGGAAAAAAGAAAGCCTTAGCATTATTTAAGACAATTACTAATCCGCAGACAAATAGACGGTTATTTTGTCTTATAGACTTCGAGATGTCAAAGGCATAATTTATGATCACCAAAATAAGAATAAACCTATGAAATTGCCACAGTACCTACTAGTTTTAATTATACTATTATCCTTTTCTGGAATAGTTCATTCTCAAGAGGAAAAAGTAACCGTGGAACAGGCCTTAAAACAAGAAAAGATTCAAGAGCAATTTGATATTGTTATAAAAAAATCCGGAAGATATCAGGAGTATAAGGTTGTTAAACAAGTTTGGTTAAACAAACTTAAATCAAATACTATCGATACTCTTAAAACTTTAGAATCAAAACTGAATACAACCAATCTTCAGATTGCGGAACAAAAAACTACCATAACTGGCCTTCAAGAATCACTTGCTAAAACAAATGAAAACCTCTCTACCATTACTCAAGAGAAAGACAGCATGAGCTTTTTTGGAGCCTCAGTGACTAAATCTAGCTACAATACCATTATGCTAATCATTATTGGCGTGTTGTTAGGGTTATTAGGTTTCTTTATATATAAATTCAAAAACAGTAATGCAATAACCGTACAAGCCAAAAAAGCACTTACTGAAACCGAAGAAGAGTTTGAAGAACATAGACGTAGATCATTAGAGCGAGAGCAAAAAGTAATGCGTAAACTTCAAGATGAGATAAACAAACAACGCAAAGCCGGAGCCAAGTAAGCTATTTTTTAGATTTTCATCATATTCTTTTGCATCTTTGCATTCATTAGTGAATTTGACAAACAGATGCGTATAGATATTATTACCGTAGTACCAGATATTTTAAAAAGTCCTTTTGAAGCATCAATAATGAAGCGATCCATAGAGAAAGGTCTTGTAGAAGTACATTTACATAATTTACGTGATTATACCACAGACAATTACCGGCAAGTTGATGACTATCAATTTGGTGGTGGTGCTGGAATGGTAATGATGATAGAACCAATTGATAAATGTATCTCCAAACTAAAATCAGAAAGGGACTATGACGAAGTTATCTATATGACACCAGATGGTGAAACATTAAATCAAAGTATCGCAAACCAACTATCCCTAAAAGGTAATTTAATTGTCCTTTGTGGTCATTACAAAGGTGTTGATCAACGAGTAAGAGAACATTTTGTAACCAAAGAAATATCTGTTGGTGATTATGTATTATCTGGTGGTGAGCTTGGCGCGTTGATACTATGTGATGCAATAATTCGTCTTATCCCAGGAGTATTAGGAAACGAAACCTCTGCCCTAACCGATTCCTTTCAGGATGATTTATTAGCCCCACCTATCTATACCAGACCAGCAGATTATAAAGGTTGGAAGGTTCCTGAAGTTCTAACCTCTGGTAATTTTCCAAAAATCGAAACCTGGAGAGAAGAACAAGCCTATCAAAGAACCAAAGAAAGAAGACCAGACCTATTAAAGGACTAAATAGCTGACATAAACCATATTTAAGTTACAATTATAGCTTACTGAAAACTAGCCACATAACAAATATGAAGTCTACAATAACAATAATTAAAAAATACTTGCAAATAACTAAATAATACTTATTTTTGCAGCCTGATTAGATCAACCTCTGGCGAGAATCGCGAATGTTGTTTTAATAAAACCCAGAAACTATATCAAAAATGGAAGATTTAGTAAAATTCGTACAAGACGAATTTGTAACAAAAAAAGAATTCTCAGAATTCTCTGCCGGTGATACGATCACTGTTTATTACGAAATTAAAGAAGGAAATAAAACACGTACACAGTTTTTTAGAGGAGTTGTGATCCAAAGAAGAGGTTCTGGATCTACCGAAACTTTTACTATTAGAAAAATGTCAGGAACTGTAGGTGTAGAACGTATCTTCCCAGTAAATTTACCTGCACTTCAAAAAATTGAAGTAAATAAAAGAGGTAAAGTTCGTAGAGCACGTATATTCTACTTTAGAGGACTTACTGGTAAAAAAGCACGTATAGCAGAAAAAAGAAACTAATTTCTCTTTTCTTTTACAAGTTAAAAAGGTTGCTCTTTAGCAACCTTTTTTTTATGAACAAAAGTTAATAACTATAGTTTATAAACAGTTGATAACTAATGAGATAAGTTTTATTGATGAACTAATCGAATTTCCTTATCTTTATAGAACAAATTACAAGTTCATTATGATGACACAAGGATTCATAGCTTAGTAATTTACACAATACGTTCTTTGAACATTTTAAAAAACCAGTTTTGAATTAAAATAAATATAAGACGAAAGTTATTTTTTTGAGTACATCCTTGAAATCACTTTAAAGGCCTTACTTTAAAATCATTTCAAAATGAAATTCAAAGGAAAAAATTAAGTTTTGACACCTTTTTAATTTAAACGGTATTAGACTATCTGAGTGAGAAAATGAAAAATTACAATCGTAATTTCTAAACACAAACACTCTTATTAGTCGTATGAGTAGAAATAGATTAAACAAATTATTATTTGATAAATTTAAATCTACTCAAAATTGGAAATAAAAATCTATGGTATAAAGTAACGAAAGTTCTTATTTAGTAGCGGGTAAAACAGCTAACATATCGATATTATTTCCGTGAAGCCATATCAAAATATCCGTATTCTTGATATGGCTTTTTAATTTTTTATCAATACGATTAAATTTCAGTTTTAAATTTCTCATACATCATTTTTCACCTTCTTTATTTCAAGAAATCCCAATTCAATCTCTTTAACATAAAACTATCAATACACAGGTTGCATTTACATGACTAGATTTGTATCTTCGCGCACGGAAAATTCTATGACAATTAGTTAATATCCAGAAAACACTGCCAAAATTGTTTGTCTTAGAAAAATTAAACGACTAATTATTTCCTTAAAAAATAGAATAATCTATTAGGTATCAGTTATAAGTCGAAAAAAAACAGAGATACCTCGATAAAAAAACGAGAAATATGGGAGTTAACACCTCAAAAATTGTTTACACTAGAACAGACGAAGCACCCGCTTTAGCAACCTACTCTTTTCTACCATTAATCAAGAAATTTACAAAAGCTGCAAATATTACAATTGAAACAAAAGATATATCACTTGCAGCTCGTATTCTTTCTAATTTTCCAGAAAAATTAACTGATAAACAAAAGCAAGCCGATGCTCTGGCAGAACTAGGTGAACTTGCACAAAAACCAGAAGCAAACATCATTAAACTTCCTAATATAAGTGCCTCTATCCCTCAGTTAAAAGCTGCCATTGCAGAATTACAACTTCAAGGGTTTGATATTCCAAACTACCCTGAAGAACCTGAAAATGAAGAGGAAAAAGAAATAAAATCCAGATACGACAAAATAAAAGGTAGTGCCGTAAATCCGGTTCTTAGAGAAGGTAATTCTGATCGTAGAGCTCCAAAACCTGTTAAGCAATATGCCAGAAAAAACCCTCATTCTATGGGAGCCTGGAGTTCTGATTCAAAAACACACGTAGCAACTATGTCTAGTGGAGATTTTAGATCAAACGAAAAATCTATAACACTTTCTGAAGCAGGAGATGTAAAAATCGAGTTTGTTGACCAAAATGGAAATACAACTACCTTAAAAGAAAAGACTTCTTTACTTAAAGGAGAAGTTATTGACGCTACAGTAATGAGCAAAAAAGCGCTTATTGCTTTTCTAGAAGAACAAGTTGCAGATGCAAAAGAAAAGAATGTACTGTTTTCATTACATATGAAAGCTACAATGATGAAAGTCTCTGATCCTATTATTTTTGGTCATGCTGTAGAAGTATTTTTTAAAGATGTTTTCACGAAACACGCAGCTATTCTAGATGAAATTGGAGTAGAGGTAAATAATGGTTTTGGAGATCTTATCAACAAGCTTAAGAGGGTTCCAGATGCTAAAAGAGCAGAAATAAAAGCAGACATACAAGCTTGTTATGAAAAAGGACCTAAATTAGCAATGGTAAATTCTGATCAAGGAATTACCAATTTACACGTTCCTAGTGATATTATTATCGATGCTTCTATGCCCGCAATGATTCGTACTTCTGGTCAAATGTGGGATGTTGATGGAAATACCCAGGATACCAAAGCAGTTATCCCAGACAGCAGTTATGCAGGAATATACCAGGAAACTATTGATTTTTGCAAAAAACACGGTGCTTTTGATCCTACAACCATGGGTACAGTACCTAACGTTGGTCTTATGGCTAAAAAAGCCGAAGAGTATGGATCTCACGATAAAACTTTTGAAATCAAAGGAAATGGTGTTGTCCGCGTTGTTGATACTTCTGGAAATGTATTAATAGAACATACTGTAGAGCAAGGAGATATATGGCGTATGTGTCAAACCAAAGATGCACCAATAAAAGATTGGGTAAAACTTGCTGTAAATAGAGCCAGAGCTACAAAGACTCCTACAATATTTTGGTTGGACAAAAATAGAGCGCACGATGCGCAACTAATAAAAAAGGTAAATACTTATTTACCAGAACATGACATCACAGATTTAGACATAAGAATCATGTCTCCGGTAGAAGCAACACGTTTCTCACTAGAAAGAATTAAAGATGGTAAGGACACTATCTCTGTAACAGGAAATGTATTACGAGATTATAACACAGACCTATTTCCAATTTTAGAATTGGGTACTAGTGCAAAAATGTTATCTATTGTACCATTAATGAATGGCGGTGGTCTTTTTGAAACAGGTGCGGGAGGTTCTGCTCCTAAACATGTTCAACAATTCAACAAAGAAGGGCATCTTAGATGGGATTCTTTAGGGGAATTCTTGGCCTTAGCGGTATCACTAGAGCACCTTGGAGAAACCAATAACAATTCTAAAGCGCTTATCATTGCAGAAGCACTGGATCAAGCAACTATTAAATTTTTAGACAATAAAAAATCTCCGTCTAGAAAAGTAAATGAACTTGATAATAGAGGAAGCCATTTTTACCTGGCACTGTATTGGGCTCAAGAACTTGCAGAACAAACTCAGGACACAGACCTTCAAAAAGAGTTTGCTGTAATTGCGAAAAAATTAGCTGACAATGAAAAACAAATCACCGATGAGCTTATTGATGCACAAGGAAATACTGTAGACATGGGTGGTTATTACTGGCCAGATATAAATAAGGTTTCTAATGCAATGCGTCCAAGTAAAACTCTAAATACTATAATTAACGCTTAAGAATATAACAACTTTAGAAAAAAACCTATGAGGATCATCATATCTTCATAGGTTTTTTGTTTTTAAATACTGTTATTAAAAATAACTGCACAATAAATGGTTTATAGTTATTTTTTAATAATTAAATAACATGTGTCTATCAAAATAGTCTGTAGTTTTAGGCGTTGTAACTTATTTATGGACTATACAATTGAGTTGGTAGATGAATCTCTAAGATTTGTATATCCTTTTTTGATTTGAAATGACTTTAGTATAATTTCAAACAATTAATCTTTTATTTGACACTTCTATAGTTCATAAAAAACTTTTAAAATTATATATATCTTGAAAAAGTATTTCATAATTGGCTTCTTGCTTGCATTTATATCACAACTCAAAATCTATAGTCAGGAAAAATTTACAATAAGCGGAATAGTTTCTGAACAATCAAGTAACGAAACTCTTATTGGGGTTAATGTGCTATTTCCAGAAATGGCTAAAGGTACCGCAACTAATGAATATGGATTCTACTCAATAACATTGCCACAAGGAAAATACAAACTACAAGTCAGTTATTTAGGATTTAATGATATAACACAGGAAATTGATTTAAATGAAGATAAAAAACTAAATTTTCAGTTAGTAGAATCTTCAGAAATGCTAGACGAAGTAGTAATCACAGAGAAAGGTGAGAAACTGAATATCAAAGACCCTCAGATGAGTATGAACAAACTCTCGGCTAATACAATCAAGCAAATTCCTGTGGTCCTTGGTGAGGCCGATGTAATCAAATCAATAATTCTTCTTCCTGGTGTTACCAGTGGTGGTGAAGGTGCGTCTGGATTCAATGTACGAGGTGGGGCTGCGGATCAAAATCTTATTTTATTGGACGAAGCCACTATTTTTAACTCCTCACACCTTTTTGGTTTTTTCTCTGTTTTTAACCCCGATGCCATTAAAGACATCAAACTATATAAAGGAGGAATCCCCGCCCGATATGGAGGAAGGATATCTTCTGTATTAGACATCTATCAGCGAGAAGGTAATAGTAAAAAATTTAAGCTGAATGGTGGTTTGGGCGCTGTATCTAGTCGATTGCTTGCAGAAGGCCCAATTGTAAAAGATAAGGGTGCTTTTTTGGTTGGCGGAAGAGCTTCTTACGCGCATTTATTTTTACCACTTTTTGATAATGATAATGTAGCCTACTTTTATGATCTCAACACCAAATTAAACTACAAAATTAATGACAATAATAGCTTATATCTCTCGGGTTATTTTGGCAGAGATGTATTTAGCATTGATGAAAGTTTTGAAAACATCTACGGGAACACAGTGCTTAACTTACGATGGAATCATTTATTTTCAGACAAACTATTCTCTAATCTTTCTTTAATATACTCTGATTACTTTTATGGGCTAGAACTTGATTTTGTAGGATTTGAATGGAATTCTGGGATTCGAAATTTTAATATAAAATACGATTTCAAACATTACTTAAGTGATACTTTCCAACTCAATTATGGACTTAACAACATTTACTTCAGATTTAATCCTGGAGAAATAAAGCCAAATAGTGAAGATTCTGGAATTATTAGAGAAAAGCTTATTGATAAGTACGCAAATGAGTTTGGAGCATATATTGATGCCGAACATAAAATTTCTAATAAACTAACTGTACAATATGGGCTTAGACTTAGTAATTTTATGAGATTGGGGCAAGATGAATTAAACATTTATCAAGATGACAATCCTCTTTTGTTTGATGAAGAACTCCAAATTTACGAAGCTGCGGATCCCATAGGCACAGAAAAAATAAGCAGAAGTGAGCAAATTGAAACTTTTACAAATTTAGAACCCAGAGTTGCCTTGGCATATGCTTTTAATGATAATACTTCAATAAAAGCAAGTTATAATAGAATGGCACAATATCTTCATCTTTTATCAAACACTAACTCTCCTACTCCTCTTGATGTGTGGACACCTAGTGGTAAATACATAAAACCACAATTATTAAATCAATATGCACTTGGATACTTCAAAAGCATAAAAGATAACGAATACTCACTGGAAACTGAGATCTTTTATAAGGATATCAAAAATCGTATTGACTATATAGATGGAGCAAATCTAATCGCCAACAATGCTATTGAACAAGATATCCTAAATGGTGAAGCTCGTGCATATGGATTAGAATTATTACTTAGAAAAAATGAAGGCCAGTTTAAGGGATGGCTGGCCTATACCTTATCCAAATCAGAACAACGAACTCCGGGAAGAACACCTATCGAAACTGGGATTAATAATGGCGAATGGTATCGCACGCCCTATGATAAAACACATGATATTTCTTTTAATGGGAGTTATGAAGTAAATGAAAAATGGAAATTTGGAACTAATTTTGTGTTTCAAACCGGACAACCAACTAACTACCCTACGGGTCAATTTGTATATCAAGGACTAGTAGTTCCAATTTATGACGGATCCCGTAATGACGAACGTTTGCCCTCTTACCATCGCTTGGATATTTCGGCAACTTTAACCCCTCGAAAAAACAAAAACAGAAAATGGCAAGGAGAATGGGTATTCAGTATTTATAATTTATATAATCGTAGAAATGCTGCATCAATAACTTTTGGGCAAAATGATGAAACTTTTGTCAATGAGGCCATACGAACTTCAATTTTTGGAGTTGTGCCTGCAGTAACTTATAACTTTAAATTTTAGACAGATGAAAAAGCTAATTTACATACTTTCAATGTTATTAATCTTTACAAGTTGTGAAGACGTAATCGATGTTGATGTACCAGAAGGAGAACCCCGGTTAGTCGTCGACGCTTCTTTTGAATTTTATCTTGATGAAACTCCGGTAGACGTAGAAGGAGGCATAAAACTCACCTTATCTGCCCCATTTTTTGATGAAACCTTGCCAACAGTAAGCAACGCCACCGTATTTGTTACCAATCTTTCAGATAACAGTATTGTTAATTTCGAAGAAACCGCAGAACCAGGACTCTATCTACCAGAAAATGGAATAATAATTATTCCCGATTTTGCCACTCAATATGAATTAACAGTTATATATGAAAATGAAACATATAAAGCAACAACCGAACTCTTTCCTACCGTTCCTATTGATAATATTGAGCAAGGTGACGGAACTTTATTTGACGGAGATGAAACTGAAATAATAATTTCCTTCACCGATGATGGAGCAAGAGATGATTTTTATCTTTTTGATTTCGATTTTAATCTGTTAGAAGTGAGTGAGGATCGTTTTTATCAAGGTGAGGCATTTAATTTTTCATATTTCTATGAAGACATGGTTGCAGGACGAGATATAACCATCAAGATCCTAGGAATTGATAAGCAATATTTTAACTATGCATCTCTACTAATAGAACAAAGTGATCAAGATGGCGGCGGGCCTTTTCAAACACCTCCTGCATTATTAAGAGGTAATGTAATCAATACTACAAATCCCGACAACTATGCATTAGGATATTTTAATCTATCAGAAGCAAATAGATTCGAATTCACTATTCAAGAATAATACATCTCATTAAATAAAAATAACAGGTTATCTTAAAACCAAAAATGAGTATTTTTGAACATGTCATTTATAAAAACTACAGAGCAAACCTCTAATCATAATCATCTGGAGAAGATGAATATTAATGAACTACTCATTAATATTAATAAAGAAGATAAAACAGTCCCTAATGCTGTAGAACGTTCAATCCCACAAATTGAAGCATTGGTTTCTCAAATTGTACAAAAACTTAAAGAAGGAGGCCGTCTTTTCTATATGGGTGCTGGAACCAGTGGTCGATTAGGTGTTGTTGATGCTAGTGAGTGCCCCCCTACTTTTGGAGTTTCTCAAGATTTAGTTATTGGTTTAATAGCTGGAGGTGATTCTGCAATCAGAAAAGCTGTAGAATTTGCAGAAGACAGTACTGATCAAGGCTGGAAAGATCTAGCAGCATATAAGATTTCTCAAAAAGATGTGGTAATCGGTATTGCAGCTTCAGGAACAACTCCATATGTGATAGGAGCATTAGAAAGTTGTAACAAAAATAACATTATCACAGGATGTATTACGTGTAATGAAGGAAGCCCATTGGCCACAACTGCGCAATTTCCAATTGTGGTAACTGTAGGTCCCGAATTCGTAACCGGAAGCTCACGTATGAAAGCTGGCACAGCCCAAAAACTAGTTTTGAATATGATTTCAACAGCTGCAATGATCCAACTAGGGCGAGTAAAAGGAAATAAAATGGTTGATATGCAACTTAGCAATAACAAACTGGTAGATAGAGGTACTAGAATGATTATGGAAGAATTAAATATTGAACGAGAGCAGGCGGCAAAATTATTAGAGGAATATGGTAGTGTGCGTAACGCAATAGACAATTATGAAGGAGCCTAATAGAACCGATAAAGAACTACTTGGCAAAGGTGTGCAACGCATGGCTATTGCTCTTATTTTCATGTTTATTAGTCCTGTAATTATCCATTCGGCTTTTAAAAATCAAGATCACCCACTATATGTTCCTATATTAATTTTGGGTTTAATTGGTGCCAGTTTTGCCATATTTATGGCTTTTAGAGGGTTAAAAACTATAATGGATTCAATGTTTGGAAAGAAATAATATCCAATTATTTCGAATTAAATCCCTTCTCTTTTATTTATAGGAGTAGTTGGATTATACCCAAATCCAGGAATTTTAACTTCTATGCCCAAATTATCCAGTATATACCCTATTGTTGCATAATGATGTACTGCATGGCTATTGGCATGTGCAAGAATACTTTCTAAAGTATAGTTAACCGTTATCTTACCCTGTCCCATATTATCGGTAACATGTATTAAATAATCTGTGTTTACATCAATATAAGAAAGTAATATCTCTTGTAACTTATAAATATGTTGTATTGCCGATTCTATATTTGTAGATAAAATTTCATCTCTCTTACGAGCTGTTAAATCAATATTGTTAGAATCTAATCCATCAATTATACAATCAAAAAAATCAAGAGTATGTCGTATGTGTGATCCAATACTTGAGTAGTAAGGCCCTACCGAGATATCTTGATACGTATTTGAATCTATCGCTTTTAATAAGGCTATAGCGTTATTAAGATTATGATTAATTGAAGATATGATGAGTTGTTTCATAAGCTATTCAGACGTAATATACATAATTAACTTACAAGACATATCCTTTAAATCATAAATTTATCTTTTTTCAAGCTCTGTTAAAATATTACAGATAAACTAACGTTGGATAAGTATCCTTATTAAAACAGAACTGGTTCTTACGGAACGGTAGGATATTTATCACTAAAACTAAGGTTTACCCGTAAAAATTAAGATAAAGTGCGTATTTTATCGATTAATGACATTTTTGTTTGGATGTTATATTAAAAATATTGTATCATTGCTAAGTGATTTAAAAGCCCCATAGAATGAAAAGAATTGCTCTTATTTTATTTTTGTCTTGTTTTGCTTCTCAAATTAATGCTCAGAACTTATATGACGATGCATTAACAGCCGCTAGTTATGCATACTCGCATAGCAAGAAAGCTCACGGAGCTAATAACGTATATCATACTCAGGAATATGCAGATAAGGCAATAGAAGCTTTCCAGAAAGTAGAAGATTTGGCCAATCAATGTAATTGTAAAAATGCCAATGAAACTGCATATGCAGCTAGAGTAGACATGCAAAGTTCATTAGAACAAGATACTTACGAACGTAGTAGGTTTTTTGCAAAACGAGCAAAGGAACTAGGTTCTCAATTATTAGAACAGTTAACATCTTGCCAAGCTAGTGTTGGTGCTTACACATATGCAGAAGAAGCTTCGATAGATGATGAGAATGAAATAGCTGAAGCTACAGAAGAAGTTTCTAGTAAACAAAAGGAATTAGAAGAAAAACGCCGTCAATTAGAAATCGAACAAAGAGAATTAGAAGCACAAATCGCTGAGCAAAGTAGAAAAAAAGCTGAATTTGAAGCTATGCGTGCTGCAGAGTTAAAAGAACAATCATTAATAAAGTCAAAGGCAGAACACGCACTACAAAAACTTGAAAATGCTTTACAAGAACTTAGTATTGTGCTAAATGAAGAATCAAGTTTCGAAACGCAATCAGACTACTTGAGAAGCGAGAATGAGTTAAAGAATGAATCTTTAGATGATACAAAAAATTTCTATGTAAATAGAGCCAAAGAACTTACCCAAACAGCTATGCAACAATTTGTAGGCTATAATGTGGAAAACTAATACATGATCGAATTTTATTTTGTAGCCCCAAAATAAAATTTTTACGGACGACACCTTTTATTAGGTGTCGTTTTTTTTATTCTTAACCATGGATAAAAAGACAACATAAATTTATATACCCCTTTTTCAAACCATATTACCTAAGTAACCCAAAAGGTTTCCCCTGCTCTTCGGATAGCTCTTTACGATTATAAGTGACATCAAACCTAGGATCTGACACATAAGGCATTCGCTCTTGTTTTATTACTTCAATACTTAAAAAATCGAATTCAGAAACTACTTTTCCAGTAATTCTATAGATTCCTTTTCCTCTAAAAGGATATTTCTTGGCTACCGGCGGAAAATGCACTGTATCAATCCATTTTCCTTTCTGATCTAAAAATGTTCCAAAAAACATTCGATCTCCTTTAGATGTACCTGTGTTTTTAACTGTAACCAAATATCCATAGATCACAATAACTGTATTTAAATAGGAAGCTAAATCTGAGCTTAGTAAACTACTGATTGGTGATTTTTCTAGTAAGATAAAAGGATCATAAAGTGTAAAATTTAATAATTCTAATTGATCAAAAGCATTTTCTAAATCTGTAATTGTAAACTTAGGCAATGTAAAATCCTTAGCATGGATTTTAAAAAGTTGCTGCTGAGAATCATTCATAACAATATGATTGCACTTATAATGAGCCTCCCACAATAGGCATCGTTTATCCTTGCCTAATGATCTAAAAGCATCAATACGAACAAGTATATCCAGTTGTTCAATAGAAAGTGGTACACGTTCTATAAAATCATCCAGAGAACCAAATACCCCACTCACTCTGCCGCTCATTATTTTCAACATTGCACGTTTTTCAAGCCCTTGTAAATGCTGAAAACCTAAATAGATTTCTTTTCCATTAATTATGGTTTCTATCGAACTGGTATTAATACAAGGTGCATGGATAATTGCACCATTCATTCGTGCTTCATGCAAATAAGTTTCTACGCGATAAAACCCTCCACCATTATTAGTAGTAGCTACCATATACTCTAGAGGATAATAACACTTCAAAAAAAGACTTTGGTAAGATTCTACAGCATAAGAGGCCGAGTGCCCTTTTGCAAAAGCATACCCTGCAAAGCTTTCTATTTGTCGCCATACTTCAAAAATCACATCGTCGGCCTCTCCTCGTTCTCGACAATTAGCGATAAATTTTTCTCTCACTGCTTGAAATTCGTCACGTGATCGATATTTACCACTCATCCCCCTTCGTAACACATCTGCTTCTCCCAAATCAAGACCTGCATAATGATGTGCTACCTTAATCACATCCTCCTGGTAAACCATTACTCCGTATGTGTCAGGCATGATATCCCATAATACTGGGTGCGCTTGTTTTCTTCGTTCAGGATTTTTATGACGTAAAATGTATTCCCGCATCATTCCGCTTTTAGCTACCCCCGGGCGTATAATAGAACTAGCCGCTACCAGTGTTAAATAATCACGCACTCCTAGTTTTTTCAAGAGCATTCTCATCGCAGGGGATTCTACATAAAAACAACCAATACATTCTGCTCTTTCAATCATTGCATTAATATTAGGGTCTTCAAAAAAAGGGCTTGCATTATGAATGTTGGGTAAAGTAACATCCGGATAATTTTCTTTGATGATGGCAATAGCATCTTTTATTTTTCCTAATCCTCGTTGTCCCAAAATATCAAACTTATATAGCCCTACATCTTCAGCAATATGCATATCAAACTGAACCGTAGGAAATCCCTTGGGAGGTAAATGTGTAGCCGAAAAATAATGAATAGGATTTTCAGAAATAAGAATTCCTGCTGCATGAATACTTATATAATTTGGTCGTCCATGTAGATATTTTGCATATCGAATCACCAATCTAGAAAGTTCATCAAGTTTTTTGAGATCATATTTACCATCACTCAACTTATCAATTTCATGTTTAGGAAGCCCAAATACCTTTCCTAATTCTCGTACCGCGCCACTATGCTTGAAGGTTACATAAGCTCCCAATAAAGCTACTTGACCATTACTACCAAAAGCTTCAAAAATAAAGCGAGTAACATCTTCTCGGTCCCAGCTAGAAAAATCAATATCAAAATCAGGGGGACTAGCACGATATAGGTTCATAAAACGTTCAAAATATAAATCCAATTCTATTGGGTCTACATCGGTAATCTCTAATAAATACGCAACAATGCTATTGGCACCACTACCACGACCTACATGATAATAATCTTTAGATTTGGCATACTGAATGATTTTCCAATTAATGAGAAAGAAACTTACAAAATTTTGTTTCTTGATTAAAGTAAGTTCTTTCTTTAATCGTTGGCGTATAGCATCAGTTACTTCTTCATAACGCCTTGATAATCCAGATTCACATAACCAGACAAGTTTTTCATAATCTGTATCAACACTTTCAAAAACAGTTTTTAAGTTTTGATTTTCTCTATCTTTTGAAAAGTTAAATTCGATACTGCACTCAGCAAGTAACTCTTGTGTGTTCTTAAGGATATGTGGGTAATTCTCAAAAGCTTTTTCAATGGTTGTTAAAGGATACATTTTATGTTCCTGTTTACCTTGCTGTGATTCTGGTAATTTACTTAGCAACATATTAGTATCGATAGCACGTAACAATCGATGTGTATTAAAATCACGTTTGTCACGAAAAGTAGCTGAATGTAACACTACCAATTTATTAGTAAACTCACTCAACTTCGAAAAACGTAATTTATTAATATCGGCAAGACCTACACCAATAAATTCATTCTTCAAAAAAGTAGTCTTTTCTAAAGCTAACAATTTCTCAAAAGGGTAAATAACCAAACTATGATCAAAAGACGGTGCTTCGTCTGGAAAAGCTTTTTCTTGATGTAAATGTTCAGAAAGAAACCGATTTAATTCAAGAAAACCTTCATTATTCTTTGCAAGGCAAACATAGCACTGCTGGGCATCATTTCGAAAGTCAATACCAACAATAGGTTTAATACCATAAGAAGGAGCTTTTCTTATAAAATTTAAACAAGCTGAAGTATTATTAATATCGGTAAGAGGAAAATAGTCACACTTGTTTTGCTGAGCCATTTCTAATAGCTCTATTTCCGACATAGTACCATAACGTAAACTATAATATGAATGATTATTTAAATACATTTCCTCTTTTGTCTGGTGATTATTTACAAAGTTCTATGTGCTAAAACAATAGGTGGTTCTCCATTAAAAGGATTAGTAAAATTACCTATAGTTCGTGATCCTTCTCCCAATGTACCTGCACGCATAATACTTCGGTCCCCATAACGATTACGTATGGCATCCATTGCTTTGTATAGATTTACCGTCTTCTTTTCATCATCAAATAAATTAATTTGATATGTACCAGTTGTTAAACCGCTATATCGAACACCAACAAGGCGTATTAGCAACCTTCTATTAAACAGGTTTTCAAAAAGTCCCATTACTACAGGTATCAAATGATGATCTGCCGATGTATACGGTATTTTAAGTTGTTTAGAATACGTTTGGAAATCTGAATAACGAATTTTTACAGTCACACATGATGTAAGTTTTCCTCCTCGTCGTAATTGAAAAGCCAAGTTCTCTGCCATTGCAGTGATTGTAGTTTTAAGCATAGTAACATTAATTGTATCTTGACCATATGTACGCTCACTCGAAATGGATTTACGCTCATGGTATTCTACTAAAGGTGTATAATCAATACCATTAGCGCGTTGCCATATAACACGTCCGTTTTTTCCAAAAACAGAGGTCATCATTTCTACAGGCATTTGCTGTACTGTATGTACATTCTTGATTCCCATATTACAAAAAGTACGATAAGTCTTCTCTCCTACCATTGGAATTTTCTTGATTGATAACGGGGCTAAAAAAGCCTTTTCATAACCAGTATCGATTTTCAGTTGATTATTTGGTTTAGCCTCATTGGTAGCGACCTTAGAAACTGTTTTATTTACTGAAAGCCCAAAAGAGATTGGTAATCCCGCTTCATTAATAATTTTATTACGTAGCTCTAATGCAAACTTGTAACATCCAAAGAAGCGATCCATCCCTGTAAGATCTGCATAGAATTCATCTACACTGGCTTTTTCTAAAACCGGCACTTCCCTTTGTAAAATTTCAGTTACTTGTTTTGAAAATTTAGTGTATGTACCTGCATTACCACGTATGTAGATAGCGTTAGGGCACAGTTGTCTGGCCATCTTCATAGGCATACCAGAATGAACACCATACCCTCTAGTTTCATAACTCGCTGCACTAACTACTCCACGATCCCCTGTACCTCCAACAATTACAGGTTTATTGTTTAGTCTGCTATCCAAAAGACGCTCGCAGGATACAAAAAAAGTATCCAGATCGAAGTGTACAATTGTTGTATTCATAATTATCCCTTTTACATATATATAACATTGTTTTCCCCGTGTTTACGTAAGTAGCTCTTGATGATTTTTGTAGTATGATATGTATGTTTTTGTAATATCATAAAGGTATCAAAATCATCAAAATGTGATACTTGCTCTGATTGATGTACATAGCCAAAGCCTTTGTAAATTCCATTTTGTATCATAACAAAACTGTGTTCATCTACAGCCCTACCCTTTTCCCTTATTAGGTAAGTCTCTTTTTGTTTCATTAGAAATGATAATGCCTGCTGTACTCTCATATTATATAATGCAACAGATTCTTTTCCATTACATATCCCCTTACAATTCTTTATACGATAATGAGAGCATTGCCCTGAAGTACTTTGCAGGTTACAATACCGTGGGCACAATTGATAATCAAAACATAACTGTTCTAGTTGTTCTATGGCGTCAGATCTCCTATAAAAAACTTCTAGTGAATAATCTGTGCTTTTTGATCTATCGATCGCAAGTTGTATAACACCTCTTCTATTCGTATACTGTATGATTCTATATGGAGCTACTACTTTTTTTTGAGCCTTATTAAATTTGGGGTAATGTTTCTGAATTTTCTCTGCTTCTAATAATAAAGCAATCAATTCATTACCTGTAATTTCATAATCTATGGCATATGTATTTTGCCCAAGAGCGTATTCTTTATTCTTTTTATCATAAAAGTGACTAACTACCCGTTGTTTTATATTCTTTGCTTTACCAGCATAAATAACTTTTCCTTTCTGATCTTTAAACAAATAAACCCCTGTTTCTTCTGGCAAAGCATGTATAGCATTTACATCAAGATGTGGAGGAAGTGTTGCTTCTTTGGAACGGGCATTTAAAAAAGAATTTATCAGTATATACTCTGGGTCTAGTTCTAAAATTCGTTGAAACAAAATTACCGTAGCATCGGTATCCCCTTCGGCACGATGTCTGTCAACTAATGGGATATTAAGTGATGAACAAAGTCTACCTAAGCTATAAGAAAATAATCCTGGTATTAATTTTCTTGAAAGGCGTACAGTACATAACTTTTTTCGAGTAAAAGTATATCCCAAACTTTTGAATTCACTTCTTACAACATTATAATCAAAATTGACATTATGAGCTACAAAAATAGCTTCTGTAGTCATTTCGATAATACGTTCTGCGATCTCATTAAACTTAGGTGCACTTCGAACCATATCATTATCAATACCTGTAAGCCCCGTGATAAAAGGTGGAATATTTTGTTCAGGATTGACTAAAGACGTGAATTTATCTAGGATTTTATTTCCTTGTAATAGTACAATACATATCTCCGTAATACGATTACCCAAAATACCTTTTCCGGTAGTTTCAACATCAATAACGGTATATAATTGGTCTTGCATTATAGTTTTGTTAAGAAATACAAAACTACTATAAAAAAACGAATTATTGGAATATTTCCTAATTAATGGAAATATTCCAATAATCATAGTTTACTGCTTCGATTTTTGTTGTATAAAAAAACCCTTCATCTGTATTGATGAAGGGTTTCAAGGAAGGCGGCGACCTACTCT
>CANMSO010000007.1 GCA_947500545.1 uncultured Aquimarina sp.
GTAAGTGAAACAGTAACCGATTTACTTCAGACCAAGGTTCATAGTGTTTATAACACAGAGATTAATGATGTTTTATTGACCAGTTTAGGTCTTGCGATCAAAGATGTTTTTGGTTTAGACAAGAGTTTGATCAAGATGGAAGGTCATGGTCGAGAACAAATCACAGATGCAGTAGATATTAGTCGAACAGTAGGTTGGTTTACTTCGGTATATCCATTTTTATTAAGAGCAAATGATTTGTTGGGAGAAGATGCATTGGTTCAGGTTAAGGAAGACTTGAGAAAGATTCCTAATAAGGGTATTGGATATGGTGTCTTAAGATATTTAACAGATCGTCTTTCTGGAGATATACATCCAGAGATATTATTTAATTATTTAGGTGATTTTGGAGATCAGGTTGGGGGAGACAAAGGAGGTTTCTTTGATTACTCTAATGAGCATATTGGTTCTAGTGTTGCCAAGGAGAATAGTCAGGATACTCTTTTAGATATCTCGGGTATTATGATGGGAGGTCGCTTAAATATTTCTATACGTTATTGTGATGAAGTGTATGAGTCAGATACCATCAAGAGGTTGAGTGCATCATATAACAAACATTTAGAAGAGTTAATACTACAGTTGTCAGAGCAAGAAGAACAATGTATTACGCCATCAGATTTAACATATAAAGGTCTTACTATCCAAGAACTGACAGAGATAAACAAAGATCAAACAATAGAAGATATATACAAATTATCTCCTTTACAGTTAGGAATATATTACCATTGGCTGACCAGTAGTTCTACTCTATTATATTTTGAACAAACAACGTACAGAATAAGCTCTTCAAACCTAAATTCAAAGGATTTAAAAGAAGCTTATGATAAATTAGTTTCTAGATATGCAGTATTAAGAACAAGTTTTACGAATGCATATGCAGGAATACCACTTCAGGTTGTTCATAAAACAATTTCAAGTAATTTTTTCTATGAAAAAGTACCAAATACTTTAGACAAAGATGAACAAGAAAAGTATGTTGAAGATGCAAAAGTAAAAGATAGAGAAGAAGGGTTTGACTTAGAAGCACCTTCACAAATGAGATTAAAAATATTTGAACTTGAAAGTGGGGAGTTTGAGTTTATCTGGAGTCATCACCATGTAATATTAGATGGCTGGTGTACCAGTATACTAATTAATGATTTTTATCAAATATTAGACTCTATCAGACAGAAAAAAGAACTGAAACTATCTAAACCAGCAGCTTATGTAAATTATATAAATTGGTTAGAACGAAGAGATAAAAAAATCTCACTTGATTTTTGGAAAGACTATCTGTTAGATTTCAATGAGGTATCCGAAGTTCCTTTTAAAAATATTGGATATGACGATACAACATATAAAGAGTCGAAAGAGAGATTATGTATCGAAGGAGAGCTATTTGATAAGATAAATGAACTATGTCAAGTAAAAGGGGTCACATTAAATTCATTAATGCAAAGTGTTTGGGGATATTTGCTTTCTAGATATAATGATGTTAATGATGTAGTTTTTGGAACTGTTGTTTCTGGTAGACCTGGTGATTTGCAAGATATTGAAGAAATGATTGGTTTGTTCAGTAATATGATACCGGTTCGATTAACGTATGATACAAGTTCTACTCCGGTTGATTTGATACATAAAATGAAAGAGAATTCGATAAACTGTGGATCTCATCATTATCTAAACTTAGCTGAAGTTCAATCTCAAAGTACAATAAAGAAAGATCTTATTAATAGTATTATTGTTTTTGAAAATTTTCCAATTCAAGAACGCTTGAGCCAGTCAAGTTCTGTTGATATTAATATAGAATCTGTTGGAGGAACCGATCAATCAAATTATGATTTTAATTTAACTATTTTACCTACTGCTTCTTCTATTAGAATAAATTTCAGATATAACGAAACTAAATATGATTCAAATGGAATTAATCAATTAGTAAGTCATTTTTATAGATTACTTGAACGCTTTTCAAGCGCTCCAGAAGAGTCGTTAGATTCTTTTAATTATATATCTGATGAAGAAGTAAATCAAATTACAAATGCTTTTAATGTTTCAGAAATAAAGCCTTCAAATCACACAATCCTTGATGATTTTTCTGAACAAGTAAAACAAAAACCTAATGCGATAGCAGTTAGAGATGTAAATGGAGAATTGACATATGAAGAGATAGATAAACTATCAGATCATTTAGCTTACGATTTAAAAAATAATCATGATATTAATAAAAGAGATTTAGTAGGTATCCAAATAGAGCCTAGTAATTGGGTTTTAGTTGCTGTTTTAGGAATATTAAAATCTGGAGCGGCATTTGTACCTATTGATCAAAAATTACCAAAGGTTCGTAAAGAATTTATTGTTAATGATTCTAAGATAAAACTGTTGATCACAGATTCAAATAGTATGTTTGATCTTGATTATTACGAAGATAGAGTCTTAGCAATCGATATAGAATTAGATACTTCAAAAGAAATAGATTGTTTAGATTACAATTTATCAAATGATTTACCAGCATATATTATCTATACTTCGGGATCTACAGGAAACCCTAAAGGAGTTATTATAGAGCATAAATCTTTGTATAACTATATATCTTGGGGTAAATCGTATTACTTAGAAAATAATTTAATCAATACTAATTTTGGGTTATTTACATCTCTTTCTTTTGACCTTACTATATCGAGTTTGTTTTTACCTCTTGTTTCAGGAGGGGTGTTACAAGTATTTGAGACGTCAGATAATTT
This sequence comes from uncultured Aquimarina sp., assembly GCA_947500545.1. Lineage (GTDB taxonomy): Bacteria > Bacteroidota > Bacteroidia > Flavobacteriales > Flavobacteriaceae > Aquimarina. The sequence goes on from CANMSO010000007.1 coordinate 2,760, forward strand.
GACAGATGTATTATCGGCATACTTAGAAAATAATATATCATGTATCAAACTAACTCCTGCTCACGTTAGTTTATTGGATGGTCTTGATTTAAAATCAGAAACTATAGAATTAGCAATCGTAGGAGGAGATGCATTAACAAAACAGCACATTAGAATACTTAGAGATATAAACCCTTCAATTAAAATATTTAATGAATATGGTCCTACAGAAAGTACCGTAGGGTGTATAACCGAGGAAATTAACAATGATCAAAGTTTAATTCCTATAGGTCATCCTATTGATAATACTAAAGTTTATATCCTAGACCAAAATAAGAATATGCAGCCTAAAGGAGTCATTGGTGAAATTTGTCTTGCAGGAATAGGTTTGGCAAAAGGATATCTTAATCGCCCAGACCTTACCAAAGAAAAGTTCATTCAAAATCCATTTAACGAATCTGAAAAATTGTATAAAACAGGTGATCTTGGACGATGGCTAGAAGATGGAAAAATCGAGTTTTTAGGAAGAAAGGATGATCAAGTAAAGATTAGAGGGTTTAGAATAGAACTTAATGAGATTGTTTCTTGCATGCAAACTTCTGAGCAAATTGATGATTGTATCGTGATTACTAAACCAAATAGTTTGGGAGGGAACGAATTAGTAGCATATTATGTTTCTAAACAAGAAATCAAATCAGAAGATATACAAAGTTACTTATTAGAAAGATTACCAGAATATATGGTTCCTGATCATATTGTCAGTATAGATAAAATTCCATTAACGATTAATGGTAAAGTTGATAAAAATCAATTACCAAAAGTAAACAAGTCTATTTCCTCAAATAATTATGTAGCTCCTAGAAATGAAACTGAAGAAAGATTAATACAATTAATCGCAGATTTATTACGAAGAGAAAAAAATGAAATCGGAATTAATGACAACTTTTTTGACCTAGGAATGAATTCATTAGAAATGATGAAAATGGAAAATTTAATACGACGAGAATTTGGCGTTGAGATTAGAATGGCCTTATTGTTTAGGTATCCAAATGTTAATGAATTAACTAATCTGTTTTTGCAAGATAATACCGACAAAGGAGAAAAAGAAGAAGAGAAAGATTATGCTCCCGAGATCGATGAGATTCTTGACATTATTTCAGAATAATATTTGATTTTATGAAAAATAAAGTTAGTAAAAAAGACATTGCGGTAATTGGACTTTCCTGCAAGTTTAATAAAGCATCCAATTACACTGAATATTGGGACAACCTAGTTAATGGTGTTGAAATGTTGGATCGTTATGAGGCTAAAGATCTTATAAATAAGGGTATTGATAAAGATATTGTCAATAATCCAAATTTTATAAAAGTTAGTTCATTTGTTAACAGCCCAGAGAGTTTTGATTATCCTTTTTTTGGATACACCAAAGAAGAAGCAAATGCAATGGACCCTCAAATAAGAATTTTACATGAACAAGTTTGGCTAGCTCTAGAAGATGCAGGGTGCAATATTTCTAAGTATAAAGATAAAATAGGGCTCTATTTAGCAGCTAGTGAAAACTTAAATTGGCTTGCGCATTCAATGCTTAATCAAAATGAAAAAATAGCGCCTTTTTATCAATCAAAAATCTCAAATAAAAATTACATAAGTTCATTAATTTCGTATAATCTTAATCTAACAGGACCAAGTTATTATATCGATACAGCATGTTCAAGTTCATTATCTGCTGTTCATATGGCATGCAGAAGTTTATTGTTAAGAGAATGTTCTATTGCTGTTTCTGGAGGAATTAAAATAAATCCCATAAAGAATTATGGCTACTTTTATCAAGACGGAATGACTGCTTCCAAAGATGGTAGATGTAGATCATTTGATAGTGATTCCTCGGGAACTGTTGGAGGAAATGGAGCTGGAATTGTAGTGCTTAAAAGGTTAGAAGAAGCTATTGAAGATGGGGATCCAATTCATGCAGTAATCAAATCCTCGGCAGTAAACAACGATGGAAGAAGAAAAGTTGGATATACTGCGCCAAGTGTTATAGGTCAAGCAGATTGCATCAAATCTGCTCATAAATTTGCTGGTGTAGAGTCAAAAACAATTACATATGTAGAAACACATGGTACAGCTACAAAATTAGGAGACCCAATAGAAATTGATGCTTTAAATGAAGCTTTTGATTATAACTCAGAACATCAATGCGCCATAGGTTCTGTTAAAACAAATCTTGGTCACCTGGATACAGCGGCAGGAGTTGCAGGTTTAATAAAAACTTGCCTGGCATTGAGCAAAAGAATCATACCCCCTTCTTTACATTTTAATGAGCCTAACCCAAATATTGATTTTAATTCAGGACCTTTTTATGTGAATAGTAAAACACAACCATGGGAAACTGAAGATAACTTACCATTAAGAGCAGGTTTAAGTAGTATAGGTATTGGAGGTACAAATGTGCACATGGTATTGGAAGAGTTCTCAGAAAACAAGAAAATTTCATCTGTAGAGTCTCAGTTAATTTTATTATCTGCAAAAACAGCCAAATCATTAAAAAATTATTATTCCAAATTGATAGGTTTCCTAAAAGAACAACAGGAAATTAATATTGCAGATTTGTCGTATACTCTGGGAACTGGCCGTACCTTTCATAAATATCGAAATTATATAGTTTGTAAGGATAAAGAAGGTCTTTTAACAGGTTTAAATAATCTAATTCAAGAAGAGCATTACAAATTAGATACTAAAAAAGAGATTGTTTTCTTGTTTCCAGGACAAGGAAGTCAATATTTCGGAATGGCAAAAAAGTTGTATCATGAAATTAACTTTTTTAAAGAAAATATTGATTCTGGTTTAGAGGTTTTAAAAACAAAAACAGGAGAAGATTTTACGGCTATTTTGGGATATGGTAAAGAAGAAGAGGACTCAACATTAATTCATGAGACTAGGTATACGCAGCCACTATTATTTTTGATTGAATATTCGTTAGCAAAATTGTTAATAGATTGGGGGGTGACTCCTAATTATATGATAGGTCATAGCCTCGGAGAGTATGTAGCAGCTTGTTTATCGGGTGTTTTTTCTTTAGAAGATGCTATAGAAATTATTTTAAAACGAGCTTCCCTAATGGATAAAATGAAAAAGGGAACAATGTTATATGTTGGTACCCCTTTAAGTGATATCAAGCCTTTATTAAATGACAATATCTCAATTGCTGCTATTAATACAGAAAATTCGGTAGTTGTATCAGGAACAACACAAAGTATCGATCAACTTCAAAATTTGTTAGAGCAGCAAGACACTCCTAATAAAATTTTAAAAACTTCTCATGCATTCCATTCGTACATGATGGATGATATGTTAGATGATTTTGAAAAAGAATTAGAGATGATTTCATTTTCTGATCCAACGATTCCCTTTATATCAAATGTTACAGGAGAACCAATAAAGAACGAAGAAGTGAAATCGACAAAATATTGGGTAGATCATTTAAGACATACAGTAAATTTTTCTAAAGGGATAACGTACTTGACCAAAAAAGACTGCTTCTTTATAGAAATTGGAGCAGGCAGAACATTAACATCGTTTTGTAAGCAAAACAAGCATTATTCTAATACAAAACATGTTTCGGTTAATTTAATGGCTCAAGCTCAACAGAATATTGATGATTTGCAATTTTTCATGGATGGACTTGGTAAACTATGGGTTCATGGTTTAGAGATGAATTGGGATAAGGTGTTCTATGCTAAAAATAGAAGAAAAGTTAGTGTGCCTGGTTATAGTTTTGATCAGTATAAACTTGATTTTGATATTAATCCATTTGAAAAAATCTCAAATCAAAGTTTTGTAAGCCGAAAGCCAATTTCTGAATGGTTTTACACCTCAAATTGGAAAAAATCTATTTTACAAGATAGCAACCTTGAAGATAAGAAGGGTACCTATTTAATCTTCTCTAATGAGAGTCCTTTATTAGATAATTTAATAACACAACTTAGAAAGATAGGCAATACTGTTCATGTTGTTTTACAATCAGATAATTTTAAGAAAATTGATGAAGAGACATTTGGTTTAAATCCTGATATTAAGAAAGATGTAATAGAATTGTTTAAATCTATTGATGATTACAGTATAGATAAAATCATTTTTGGTTGGGATTATACAGGAAATGATCAATCAAAAATTGTAAATGTTTACAAGAAGTATTTAAATCTTGGTAAGGGATTATTGAGTCTTAGTCCTATTCTAGATAGAAAAGTATATTTCTTATCAAGTTTAAATAATAACGTTTTAGGTGAAGAAAGTATAAATATTGCAATGTTGATATCTCAAATGTTAGGGAAAATAATAGCTCAAGAAAATCCTAATATATCCACTAGCTTTATAGATATTGATACAACTAATACAGAATTAGATTTGATGAATAAGATTATCAAAGAACTATATGTCAATGATGATTATAAAAATATAGCATATAGAAAAAAAGAGAGATGGGTTGAGTTTTATGATCAAATTAAAATAGATAGTCATAAAAAACCAGACTTAAATAAGAAACTGATTTTAATTACAGGAGGGTTAGGTAAAATAGGACAATATTTCACAAGTTATTTATGTGAGACTCATAATGCAGAAGTGGTTTTGATTGGTCGAAGTAAGCTTCCTAAAGAGGAAGAATGGCAAAGTTACTTAGAGGGTAATACTATAATTGAGGACTCAATAAAATCGAATATTTTTAAATTAAAATCTCTAAGAGATAAAGGTTTTGATGTTACTTACTATGATTCAGATGTCTCTGATATATTGGATTTTGAACAAACTATTCATAAAATAGAAAAAGTGCATGGTCGTATTTCTGGAATTATACATACCGCAGGAAACCATGATATTAAATCTTTTAAACCAGTAGAGGAAATAGATGAAAAGGCAATAATTAGCCAATTTAATCCAAAGGTTGCAGGGACTTTAAATATTCATAAAGTCTTTCATGATCAAAACCTTGATTTTGTATGGATAACATCAAGTCTTTCTTCGATATTAGGGGGACTTACTTATGGAGCATATGCCTGTGCCAATAGGTTTATAGATGGATTTATACAACATCATAAGAAAGATCTTAAAAATTGGATAGGTATAAACCTTGATGGAGTAGGAGATAATATGATTTCCTCTGATGAATTAATAATGATTTTTGAAAAATCATTGAGTTTGATTGACCATAAACAACTAATTATATCCATTAAAGATATCAATAGTGTAATTCAAAAAATTTCTAATGTATCAGATCAAGAAACTAAAGAGGATACAGATAATGAAATAGAGAGGCCATTACTTCGTACAGATTTTGTATTACCAACAACAGATCTTGAAACTGAATTATGCCAAATGTATCAATCTTTCTTTGGTATTAGCGAAATTGGGGTAAAAGATGATTTTTTCGAATTAGGTGGCGACTCACTTAAAGCGATGACTTTTATAAAACGTGTGAATACTCAATTTGGTGTTGAGATTAATTTGAAAGAATTCTTTTCAATGTCAGATGTTAAAAGATTAAGCTTGAAAATTGATTTATTAAAAAAGGTTGATAAAATTCAAAATAAAGAAAGAGGTAAAAATATAATCAAAATATAGTTCATTAAATGATTTAATATTTTATATTTACATATCTTTCTATTATAAAGCAATACCTTCTGTGACCGGAGGTAGCGTAGCAATATTTAATTATTCTACAGAAAAATACAAAAACACTATCATATTTATTAGTAACCTTCTAGAGAGGTTATCATTCTATGCTTAAAATTCTGTAATAAGTAATATTGTTCCAGACAATAGAAGTTTGATTCAATATAGAGTTCTCATAATTATCATACTAATTCACGTTTTAAAGGCAATGTACTTTACATCTATCCGTGAATGTAAATGTAACAATCAAATAGTATTACAAAAGATCAGTACTTGGTAATTACCTATAAGATTATTAGATCTGTCTCAATTAATATTTAATAAGATCCACAAAAATGTATAGTTTAATTAACGAATTAGATAAGAATGATATTCGCTTATCACTATCTGAGGGTGAATTAGAAATTAGTTTTGATACACCCGAAATAGATGAAGTTATTCTTCAAAAGATAAAGGAAAACAAGGAAGAATTGATTGCCTTTATGAAGCAAAACTCTAGCTTGATAGAAGAAAATATTACTCCATTACAAAAAAAAGATAAATACCTTGCCTCTAGTGCTCAGCAGCGATTGTGGATCCAATTAAGACTTGATGGTAACTCTAGTACATACAACATCCCCAATACCTTAGAGCTAGAAGGGAATATTTACAAAAAAGAATTAATTGATGCCATAGAAGCTACGGTGGATCGTCACGAAGTTTTAAGAACAGTTTTTATCGAAGAAAACGATATATTATATCAAAAAGTTTTAGATAGAAGAGCTCTCGGTTTTAAAGTTGACTATCATGATTTTACTAGTGTAAAGAGAGCCGAAGAAGCTGTTAAAGAATGTATTTCAGAAGATTCGTTTATAACTTTCAATTTAGAGAAAGGTCCGTTAATGAGAGTCACATTATTTAAAATTTCTGAAATCAAATGGGCACTTTATTTTAATATGCATCATATCATTAGCGATGGATGGTCAATGCACATATTAGAGAAAGATATAAAAGCTTTCTATACGGCTTTTTTGAAGAATGTTACACCTAAACTACCAGTATTAAAAATACATTATAAGGACTATAGTGCATGGCAATTAGAACAAATAGTAAGTCCAAAGTTTGAAGAACATAAAAGGTATTGGTTGCAAAAACTAGATAGAGAATGGACATATCTAGACTTGCCATTTAGGAAGAAGAATAAGGGGGTTAAATCTAATGTAGGAGAAGCTCTTAGGACCTATATATCATCAGAAAACACAAAAAAGTTAAAGTCATTTACTCAAGAGAATAAAGGAAGTGTTTTTATTAGCCTTTTGAGTATTTGTAAGGTGTTGTTAAATCGGTATACATCTCAAAAAGATATTATTATAGGAACTGCGGTTGATGGAAGAGATCACTCTGATCTTGAAGGTCAAATAGGGTTTTATGTGAATACACTCATTTTAAGAAATACTATTGAACCCTCACATTCTTTTGACAGCATTCATAAAGATATTAAGGAGTCTACATTATCTGCATTTAATCACAAACTCTTTCCATTTGATAAACTATTAGAGTATCTGAGTATAGAAAGAGATGTTTCTAGAAATTCGATTTTTGATGTGTTTATAAATTATAATTCTAATTCAATAAACTCTACTAATGAGGTTGTTGATGATAAAATAGAATTTTTAGGAGATAGCTTGGCTAAGTTTGACCTTAGTATAATATTTGAAGAAGTAGGTGAAAATATATTATTTCATATTAGTTACAACACAAGTATTTATGATAGATGGATGATAGAAGAATTTATGGAGTTGTTTAAGCAATTATTGTCTTCGGTGCTTGAGTGTCCAAACAAACCTATAAATGAAATTGACTTATTGAGTAAAGAGAAAAAAAACAAGCTACAATACAAATTCAACAACACCGAGGTTTCTTACAATTTAGAAAAAACAATACTAGATCATTTTAATGAAAACGTTAAAAATAATCCGAATACAGTTGCTCTTATTTTTGAAGATGAAAATTTAACTTATTTAGAATTAGACAAAAAAGCTACACAACTGTCTAAATTCCTCATGAGAAAAGGAATAGAACCAGGCGATTTTATACCTATTTGTATAAACCGTTCTTTTGAAATGATAATAGGGATATTAGGTGTTTTGAAATCTGGCGCCTGTTATGTTCCAATAGAACCTTCATATCCCAAAGACAGGATCAATCATATTTTAAAAGAAACAGAAGCTAAACTTATTTTAAGTAAAAAATCTGTTGAATTTGAATTTGAAGAAACGGAAAGAGTTGATATAGATGATTTTCAAGATGAGGAGCTCAGTGTAAATGATATTGAAATAGCTTCTGAGGATTTAGCGTATATGATATATACATCTGGTACAACAGGAAATCCTAAAGGTGTTATGAATAATCATAAAGGAGTTATAAATAGATTGCTTTGGCAAAAAAGCTATTTAACTCTAGATGCTTCTGATACATTTTTATTAAAGACCCCATTTACTTTTGATGTTTCTGTTTGGGAGATTTTTCTTCCGCTACTCTGTGGAAGCAAGTTAGTTATTGCATCACCAGACGGACATAAAAACCCTTTTTACTTAAAAGATATTATCAAAAAAGAAAAAGTAAGTTTAGTACATTTTGTTCCTTCAATGTTAGGAGTTTATATGCAGAGTGTAAAAGAAAATTCCTTTGATTCTATTCGAAATTTAATATGTAGCGGTGAGGAATTACCAATAGAGTTCGTAGAAGAATTTAGAAAAAGTAACAAAAAATCAAGGATTCATAATTTATATGGTCCAACTGAAGCTGCAATAGATGTTACCGCAATAGATTTGACAGAATCAAGCTTAGACCACGTAGGAGTTAGTATAGGAAGGCCCATTGCAAATACAGAAATATATATTGTAGATGAATTTAATACCCTATTACCTATGGGGGTAATTGGTGAGATTGTTATAGGAGGAATCCAAGTTGCCGAAGGATATTTCAAGAAAGAACAATTAACCTCTGATAAATTTATACCTAATCCTTTTTCAGGAGTGGGAAAAGTATATAAAACTGGTGATTTAGGCATGTGGCTAAATGATGGCTACATCTATTATAAAGGAAGAAAAGACAATCAAGTAAAGATTAGAGGTAATAGAATCGAGCTTCGAGAAGTAGAACAAGCAATATTAACTCTAGATGAAGTCGATCAGGTAGTTGTTTTGGCAGATGATACAAGTAAAGAGAAAATTCTAACAGCATATTTAGTTGCCAAAGGAATTAGTTTGGATCATTTAAAAGGTTTTTTAAGAAACAAATTACCAATTTTTATGATTCCAGAGATTTTTTATGTCGTTTCTAACATTCCTCTTTCCGCAAACGGAAAAATTGATAAACGAGCGCTACTTCTTGATAAGGGCGAGGTACTTAAAAGCAATGTGAAGTTTGAAAAACCTAAGAACGAAATTCAAGAAAAGTTAATAAAATTATTAAGAACAGAATTGAATGAAGGTACAAAAATAGGTATCCATGATAATTTTTTTGATTTAGGATTAAATTCAATAAAACTACTCAGGTTCTTAGAATTAATTAATTCAGCGTTTGATGTTACTATTATGCCAGAAGTATTATTTGAATATCCAAGTATATACGAATTGGCTAAGGTATTTTCTGATGAAAAAGAAGAGAATAAAAGTGACAATTTCGAAAACAATGTGAAAGAGATGGATGATTTCTTTGATATGATGGTAGAATAATTATAACACGTACTACAATGGGAAAAAAAGATATAGCAATTATAGGGCTTGCAGGGCGATTTCATGGATCTGAGGATATCAAGGAGTTTTGGGAAAACTTGGCTGGTTCTAAAGAATTACTTCAGTTTTTTACTAAGGAGGAACTATTAGAACTTGGCGTTGATAAATCCATTGCCAATAATCCAAAATTTGTACCAGTAGATTCTGTTATAGAGAATGCCGAAAGTTTTGACTTTTCGTTTTTTGGATATACAAGAGATGAAGCTAATTTAATGGATCCGCAAATTAGAATTATGCATGAACTTGTATGGACTGCCTTAGAAGATGCAGGTTGTGATCCACACAGTTATTTAGAAAATATAGGTTTGTTCTTGTCGGCGTCAAACAATTTAAGATGGGTTGCCCATGCATTAACCCAAAAAAGTGACGTAAATCCTTTTTTTATTTCACAAATAGCTAACAAAGATTTTTTAAGTTCATTAATATCATATTCCTTAGATCTAAAAGGACCAAGTTATCTTACTTCTACAGCTTGTTCAAGTTCATTAACTTCTGTGCATTTAGCATGTAGAAGTTTATTGATGAGAGAGTGTTCAATAGCTATCGCAGGAGGGATTAGTATAAACTGTAAAGAAGATATAGGTTATTTTCATAAAGAAGGAATGATAGAATCTGTTGATGGTCATTGTAAGCCATTTGACAAGGATTCTACAGGTACAGTAGGAGGAAATGGAGGTGCAGTAGTAGTTTTTAAAAGACTTGAGGATGCCGTAAGAGATAATGATAATATATATGGGGTTGTTCGTTCTACAGCGGCAAATAATGACGGTAAAAGAAAAGTAGGGTATACAGCTCCTAGTATTAAAGGACAGGCAGAGTGTATTAATCTGGCGCATAAAATTGCAAATGTTACTCCAGAATCTATTTCATATATCGAAACCCATGGAACAGGTACTAAATTGGGTGATCCTATAGAAATTTCTGCTTTGAATAATGTTTTTAATAGCACTACACATAAATGTGCTATAGGATCTGTAAAATCTAATATAGGTCATTTGGATGCAGCAGCTGGTATTGCGGGTTTTATTAAAACTTGTCTTTCTCTTAAGAATAGAAAAATACCTGCTTCATTACACTTTAAGGAATCTAATCCTAATATAAGCTTTAAATCTGGGCCGTTTCATGTAAATAATAAACTTGTAGATTGGAATACTAATGATGACACTCCCCTAAGAGCAGGAGTTAGTAGTTTTGGTATAGGAGGGACTAATGTGCATGTCGTTATGGAAGAGTTTTTGTCCAATAAAAAGACTCAAAATGGTGACCTAAGATCAACCCGTTTATTACCTATTTCAGGAAAAACACCTTATGTTCTAGATAAGAATAAGAAAGATGTAGAAGAATTTATCAAAGAAATTGATCAAAATCAACTTTCAAATTTATCATATACTCTTATTAATGGCCGCAGGCATTTTGACTATCGCAATTACTTGACCTGTCAAAACAATCAGGAAGGATTAGAAGTTACTAGTGATTATAAAACAATAGTTAAGAAAGATATTAATAATGTTGTTTTTCTATTTCCTGGTCAAGGAAGTCAATATTTCAAAATGGCGAAAGGACTTTATGAAGAAGAGCCATTTTTTAGATCAATGCTTGATAAAGGTTTTGAGCAATTAGAGAATCTAACAGGTACAGATTTTAAATTGATTATTGGTTTTAAGAAAAACCAAATACCTGATGAAACATTGATTCATAAAACACTATATACTCAACCTTTAGTCTTTTTGATAGAGTATAGTTTAGCATCCTATTTAATGTACTTAGGGGTTCAGCCCACCTATATGATTGGACATAGCTTAGGAGAGTATGTAGCTGCAACAATAGCGGGAGTATTTTCTTTTGAAAAGGCTATTGAGATTATTGTAAAACGTGCAGAACTCATGAATAAAGTCCCTCAAGGCACAATGGTTTCGGTTGGGATATCTGCAGAAAAAATACGTAGCCTGATTGATAAAGATATTTCGATTGCCGCAATCAATTCTTCGGATTCTTGTGTGATTTCAGGTCGGGATGAAAGTATAAGTAAATGCATTAAGGGCCTTGATGAAAAAGATATAAATTATAAGATATTAAAAACCTCACATGCATTTCATTCTAATATGATGGATGATATTTTACATGAGTATCAAGAGTTTTTAAAGAGGTTTAAATTTTCAGAACCAGTTTTAGACTTTATCTCAAACTTAACAGGTCAACCAATAAAAAGTGAAGAAGCTACTTCAGTAAAATATTGGGTTAAACATTTACGAGAAACAGTAAATTTTTCTGAAGGATTAGAGTATTTAAATAAAAAAGAAAACAACATTTTTATAGAAATAGGTTCAGGAAAAACACTGATACCTTACGCTAAACAGAAAGAGAATATTAGAGATCAAGAAACATTGAATCTATTAAAATCACCTAAAGAAGATGTAAACGATACCTTTTATTTCACAAATGTCATTGGAAAGCTATGGAGCTATGGTTTAAATTTAAATTGGGATAAATACTTCGAAAATGAAAATGTAAACAAAATTTCGGCACCAACTTATAACTTTGACCATACTTCGTTAGATTATAAAGTGGATCCATATTCAGGAATAGGAGCCCTTTTCGGACAAGAAGCAAGTTCTTATGATAATTGGTTTTACATTAAGAACTGGAAAAAATCATCTGTCAAACGAATTACTGAGGATATAAACAAAGGGTTTATTGTTTTTTCAAATGATAAAAAATTCAATTTATCTATAAAATCAGAGTTAGAAAATCAAGGGGAAACATGTATAGATGTTTTGCAAGGAGACTCTTTTAAAAAAGTTGGAAACTCGTCTTACCAAGTTAAAGATGATCTGAAAAAACTATTTATAGCAATCAAAGAACAAGAGATTTGTTTGAATAACATTATTTTAAAATTTTCTTTTGTTGACGACTTATCTAAATTACAAGATTACTTTATTTACTTCTTAAATATTTGCAGAGAAATAATTGCATATTATCCAGATCAACAAAAGAAAATAACACTTATTTCGGATTATAATAACGAAGTGCTAGGAGGGGAAAAGATTAACGTTTCTGCATCCACAATTAGTACCCTATTCAAAATATTAGCGCAAGAGAACCCTATTGTATCATTTTCACAGTTAGATATTAATGAACCAGATCTTTCTGAAGATTTATTGCAAAATATAATAAAGGATATTAAATATAATTTTAAAGATCAGAATATAGCTTATAGAAATAAGTACAGATGGGTAGAGTTTTATGATGGTATTGAGTTACCTAAAAATAAAACAATTACCATAACGAATGAAAAAACATACCTTATAACTGGGGGTCTAGGACATCTAGGGTATACTATTGCATCCTACCTGGGAGCAAATTATAATGCTACAATAATATTAACTGGTAGAGCTGAACTTCCTACAGAAGATACTTGGGAAGCATATCTTTCTAATGAAGATTCGAAAAGCAGTTTAGTAAACAAAATAAAAAGATTTAAAAAGTTAAAGGAACAAGGTTTAAAGGTTCATTATTATAGAATGGATGTATCAAGTTTACAGGAAATGCAATCGGTAGTTAGTAGTGTTGAAAGTAATCTAGGCAAAGTTTCAGGAATTGTTCACGCTGCAGGAGTAATTGATAATCATTCTTTTAAACCAGTAGAGGATATAGATATTCAAAATATTGAAACTCATTTTAATCCTAAAATACATGGTACGCTAAACCTATATAACGTCTTTAAAAACAGCAATCTGGATTTTGTTTGGATTAGCTCAAGCCTTTCATCCATATTAGGGGGATTGACTTATGGTTCTTATGCCGCAGCAAATAAGTTTATAGATGCATTTATAGAGAATAATAGAGAGGAGTTACAAAATTGGAAAGTTGTTAATCTAGACGGCTTAGGTCAAGGAGCAATTCAGGATCACGAATTAATAAACATATTTGAGGATATTTTAAGCCTTGAAAACTGTCATCAGTCAATTATTAGCTTAAATGATCCAAATAAATTTGAATTTAAAAAGGAAATAATACCAGAAAAAGAAGAAAAAAAGATCTTTTTAGAAAAAGAGAATTATGATCCTCCTAGTACTGAAACTGAAAAGGTTTTATGCGAATTATGGCAATCATTTTTTGGATACGAAAGTATAAATATTACAGATAGCTTCTTTGATTTAGGAGGAGATTCTCTAAAAGCAATGACACTAGTAAAAAGAATACAAGGTAGGTTTGAATTAGAAATCAACTTATTGGATTTCTTTGGAAAGCCAACCATAAAAGAACTAGCCAAAGACATAGATGTCGCAAAAAATATTTTTAAGCTTAATAAACAGTCGGTCAAAAAGAATAAAATCACTATATAATGGAAAAGCTAATAAAAAGACTCACAAAGGAAGATATAGGTATTTCAATTAATAGTAAAAATGAATTAGAATTAAGTTATGATAGTGATTATATAGACGGTAATCTATTAGAAGAAATAACAAAGCATAAACAAGAATTAATACAGTATTTAAGTAGGTTTAATAATAAAACTCCACACAAAATATCACAAGTAGTAGAGAAAACTAAATACAAAGCATCTTTAGGGCAAAAAAGAATATGGGTGTTAAGCCAATTTAAAGAAGGGTCTGTCGCTTATAATCTTTCTAATCTAAGAGATATTGGACATTTTGAAATAACAAAATTTAAAAAAGCACTGGATTACTTAATTAATCGTCATGAGATATTGAGAACCGTATTTAAAATAGAAGAAGATGGAGAATTATATCAGTATATATCAAAAGTACATCCAGTAGATTCTTTTTTTGAATATAAAGATTACAGAGATAAATCTAGTGAGCAAATAAAAGAGGAGATTAAGCAATATGCAAAAATACCATTTGATTTAGCACAAGGGCCATTATTCAAAGTATACATTTTTCAGACAGACTCAGATAGATATATGATGTATTATAATATGCATCATATAATTAGTGATGGATGGTCGCTAGAAGTGATACAAAAAGATTTGATGTTCTTTTATGAAGCTTTGTTGGCAGGGACACAAATAAATAAAGAAAAATTATCAATACAATATAAAGATTATTCTTCATGGCAATTAGAATCAATTGAAAACGGATCCTTTGATAAGGAAAAAAAATATTGGACAGAACACCTTAAAGGAGATATCCCTTTACTAAATCTATCCTCCAATACAAAAAGGCCTGAAATAAAAACTTTTAATGGAAAAAAGCTGCAAACAATAATAAATATTGAAGCTACAAATGAAATAAGGAGTTTTGTAAATAAATATAGAGGGAGTATATATTCATTTTTGTTAACAACTTGGAATATATTGCTATACAAGTACACAGGAGAAAAAGAGTTTACTATAGGAGTACCAGTTGCAGGAAGAGGTATAGAAGAATTAGAAAATCAAATAGGGTTTTATGTTAATACAATTCCATTAAAAAATAAAATTAACTCTGAAGATACTTTTCTTGAAACATTTAAGAGAATTAGTGAAAATATGCTCGAGGGGATTTCAAATCAAATGTATCCTTTAGATAGAATTATTGAAGATCTAGGAGTAAATAAGGATGTGAGTAGAAACCCTTTATTCGATATACTACTTACTTATCAAAGCATTAGGAAAATGAAGCTTGAATCCAGCCAGGAAAAAGCTTTGGAGAATATGAAGCTTGATAAAACAACAACTAAGGCTAAATTAGATTTAGACATTGATTTTCTGGAACATCAAAATTATATAACTTTTGAAGTAACATACAATACAGATATTTTTCAAGAAGGATTTGTAAGGAAGTTAATATCGCATTTTAAACAGTTAATAGATTCTATTCTAAAAACTCCTGATTCAGATATAAAAAAGATCGATTTTTTATCAAGTGAAGAAAAAATACATCAATTAAAAGAGCTTAATAATACACAAAAACAGTTTGATTTAGATAAAACAATAGTAGAGGTATTTAGGGAACAAGTAAACAAAACACCTAATGCTATAGCAATCTCTTTTAAAAATGAGTCAATAACCTTTAAAGAGTTAGATAGAAAATCAAATTACTTGGCTCATGAACTTATAAGAAAAGGAGTAGAAAAAGAAGATTTAGTTCCAATTTGTATCGATAAAAATATAGAAATGGTGATAGGGATTTTAGCTGTTTTAAAAAGCGGAGGAGCTTATGTTCCT
Source organism: uncultured Aquimarina sp. (assembly GCA_947500545.1). Taxonomy (GTDB): domain Bacteria; phylum Bacteroidota; class Bacteroidia; order Flavobacteriales; family Flavobacteriaceae; genus Aquimarina. The sequence goes on from CANMSO010000007.1 coordinate 18,357, forward strand.
GTAGATCCTAATTACCCTAAGGAACGCCTCGATTTTATTATAGAAGATACAAATTCTAGTTTTATATTATCCTCTTCAAATTTTAAGAGCATTGTTGGAAGATATGATTCTAAAAATATAATATACCTAGATGAAAAGCTGGAAATAGTACCTGAAGACAATTGGGATTCTCCAAAAACCGAATTTTCGACAAATAATTTGGCGTATGTTATTTATACTTCAGGAAGTACAGGAAAACCAAAAGGAGTAAAAATTGAGCATAAATCTTTGATGAATTTTTTATTTAGCATGAGTGACTACTTCACTTTTAATCAGAATCTAAAGTTTTTAAGCCTTACGACTTTTACATTTGATATTTCTATACTAGAGCTTTTATCTCCGTTACTTTCAGGAGGAAAATTGATTTTGGTTGGAGATAAAGAATCTAAGGACCCAGAACAAATTATAGATATTATTAATACAACTAAACCTAATTGTATTCAAGCAACACCATCAAGGTGGCAAATGTTAATGACTAGTGGATGGAATAATAATGAAAATATTACCCTGTTGTCTGGAGGTGAAAGTATTGATTATGAGCTTAAAGAACGACTTACAGAAGTGAGCAATAAAGTTTGGAATCTATACGGACCAACAGAAACAACTATATGGTCATGTATCTCTAGGTTAGAAAAGGGAAAAAAAATAAACATAGGAGAACCTATTGCCAATACCGATGTATACATATTAGATGAGCATTTATCTTTAATCCCTCAAGGGATGGTTGGTCAACTATGTATTGGAGGGTTAGGATTATCTAGAGGATATTTAAATCGTCCAAATTTAACTTCAGAAAAGTTTATTCCTCACCCTTTTAAAAAAGAAGAACATCTTTATCTAACCGGAGATTTAGCTCGTTGGTCGCCAGATGGTACTATTGAATTTTTAGGAAGAAACGATCATCAAGTAAAAATAAATGGATATCGTATCGAAATGGGAGAAATAGAATCTGCATTAATTGATATTGATAATATTCAACAAGCAGTAGTTTTAGCTATCAAAAATAGTGGCGTTAAGCAACTAGTGGGATATCTTGTTAGTGAAGAAGAAATAGATCAACAGGAGATACAGAGTATCTTAATGCATAAACTTCCTGAATACATGGTTCCAAGGATCTATGTGAAACTTAAGAAAATGCCATTAACACATAATGATAAAATAAATCGTAAAGTTTTACCTCTTCCTGTTTTGAAACAGGATTATGTAGCCCCTTCTAATCAAATTGAAAAAGTAATTGCTGAATTATGGAGGGAAAATTTGAATATAGAAAAAATAGGGGTTAACGATAACTTTTTTAGACTAGGAGGTGATAGTCTAAAGGCCATACGAATCAATTTAGAAATAAATAGCAAGTTTAATATTGATTTTGAGATGTCAGAATTGTTTAAGTTGACAACAATAAAAAAACTTTCCGAAGCTATTATTTCGAAACAACAAAACGAAAAAGAAACCCAAAGGCAAATTGTAGATAAGATTACAATATAACCTTCCATTTATTTTATATAAAAATCATTTTTCGATTTCTCACAAATCAATAACCTATGGTTTATAGGGTGGTGATACACTATTCTATAAACTCAAACAATAATCAGTATAAAAAATAAAATTATCAGTTATGAGTACAATAAATGAAACTCAGTCATATTTAAAATTAAACGTAGCTATAGAGGCGTTAATTGATAGATGGTATGCTTGGTCCCATTTGGTTTCGCCAGCAACCGCTGCTTTAAACATTAAAGACAGACATTTAAAAATTATGGAATCTTATGTTAAGAATCCAAAAATTCATCAAGCCGCTGTTAAAAAACCTGAAATGTTAGGAGGGCCTTTTATAGATTATGATGGAGGACGAGTAGAAGAGATAAAAGAATTATTAGAGCATACAAAAGAGAAAAGGACAAAGGTTCTTAAGCTAACAGAAGCCATTCACGAATTAAATGGATTATTGCAGAGTGAAGCAGATGGACATTCACTAGACTCTTTATATCCTAAGGTTCCGGAAGAGCTTAAAGGATTAGTAGAACTATATTATGATTTAAATAATCAACCTAATTTTAGATTTTTTGAATCGTTATTGTATAATACAGAATATTATGATGAATCTACACAAACAATATCCTTACAATTAGTAGACTCTGACGATTCTAGATCTTTTGTTCTTAGTACTCCCAGACTAGATGATGATCATCTTTTGCACTTAGACATGCCTTTTAAAAATAACTTAATAGATGAGTTATTTAAAATGAAAAGAACACCAGGGGATTATAATAAAATAAAAGAAGCTTTAGGAATCAAACCAGAACAAGAAGAGCTGTTCAAGAGCTTTTTTACCAGCGAACCTCCAGTCAAATATGAAGGGTATAAGGGAAAAGGAATAAGAACCAGATATTTTGGACATGCCTGTGTCCTTGTAGAAACCGATGAAATGTCTATTCTGGTAGATCCAGTAATTAGTTATGATGGGTATGAAACAGATGTTAACAGATATACGGTTAATGACCTGCCCGAAGTAATAGATTATGTATTGATTACTCATAATCATCAAGATCATGTGTTATTAGAAACATTACTTCAATTAAGACATTGTATAAAAAATATTATTGTACCAAGTAGCGGAAAAGGAAATTTGCAAGATCCAAGTTTAAAATTAATGTTTAAGGCTATAGGGTTTGATAATGTCATAGAATTGGATGAAATGGAATCTGTAAAACTTGATAAATGTGAAATTACAGGGATACCATTTTTAGGTGAGCATAGTGATATAGATGTGCGCTCAAAACTGTCGTATCATGTAGGATTACATAATGATTTCAAAGTGTTATTTGTAGCCGATTCTTGTAATGTAGAACCTAAAGTATATGAAAGAGTTCATGAAATATTAGGCGACACTGATGTGATTTTTTTAGGAATGGAATGTGATGGAGCGCCTTTATCATGGTTATACGGACCCTTGATGTATGAAAAACTAGAAAGATCAAAAGATCAGTCAAGAAGATTAGCAGGATGTAATTATGACCAAGGGATATCACTCATCAATATTTTTAACCCTAAGAATGTATTTGTGTATGCCATGGGATTAGAACCATGGTTACAATTTATAAGTTCTATAAAATACACAGATGAATCAAAGCCAATAATAGAATCAAATAAATTAGTTGATAAATGTATTGAGATAGGAATGGATGCAGAAAGATTATTTGGCGAAAAGACGATAGAGTATTAGTAATTCATATAAAGGAACTAAAGATGAGTACTGCAAAGGAAATTGTTTTGAAGCTTAAGCAAAAGAATATCGAGTTGTTCTATAATGATGGCAATATAGATATTAACTCTTATGAAAATAAAATAGATCAAGAAGATATTGATGTAATAAGGTCATACAAAAATGATTTAATCGCCTATCTAAAAACTGATCTAGAAAATAAAAGCTCAAAAATAAAGAAAGCAGAACCTACATCTTTTTATCCATTGTCTGCTCAGCAAAAAGCCTTATGGATGATAAGTCAAGATACTAAGACTTCTACGGCATATAATACATATAATTTTGTTGAACTTCATTCTGAAAGCGATTTCCAAATTCTTGAAAAAGCGATCAGAGCAGTAATCAAAAGGCATGAGATATTAAGAACTGTCTTTAAGAAAGATGAAAACGGAGAACCAAAACAATGTATTGTAGAGATAGAAGATTTTGAAAGTACACCGTATAGTTTTGTATATAATGATAAAGAAGAAGAAGATGCTTATCATAAAATAATTAAAGAAGACATTGTAACCCCTTTTGATTTAGAAAAAGGCCCACTATTAAGAGTTTATTTTTTTCAAATTTCAGAGGGTAGGAAATTGTGTTTTTATAATATGCATCATATTATAACAGATGGATGGTCTATCGATGTTTTATCAAAGGATTTACTAAGATTTTATAACGTATTTAAGAATAAGGAAAATTTATTACCACCACCTCTTAAAATCCAATATAAAGACTATGCTGTATGGCAATCAAATAAATTTCTAGAACAAGATTTTATTAAAGCCAATAAATCATTTTGGAAACAACAATTAGACGGAGAATTACCTGTATTGGATTTACCATTTTCTATGAATAGGCCTCCAATTAAAACCTATAATGGTCATAATTTAAAAACTAATATTTCTAAGGAATGTACTGAAAAGCTAACTAAATATTGCTTAAATCGAGATGGGAGCTTATTTATTGGTTTATTATCAGTATTAAATGTTTTATTTAATAAATATACTTCTCAATCAGATATTATAATTGGTAGTTTGGTTGCCGGAAGAAATCACATAGATTTGATTGATCAAATAGGTTACTATGTCAATACTATCCCTTTAAGAAATTACCTAGATAAAGAAGATAATTTTGATTCATTTTTTGAAAAAGTTAAAAAGAATACTTTTTCAGCTCTTCAACATCAAGAATACCCTTTCGTTAAAATCATAGAAGATATAGACTATAAAAGTGATATCTCTAGGAATCCTTTTTTTGATACCGTATTAATTTTTGAGAAAAGTAAGAAAAACGAAAGACATATAATTTCTCTAAACGATGAACAAATAGAAGATAAAGGAGCTATAACTTCAAAGTTTGATTTAAAAATAACTTTTATAGAGGAAGGTGACAGATTATGTTTTGATGTGGTCTACAATAGTAATATTTTCAAAAAGGATGTTATAGGTAATTTCATAAGAAATTTTAAAGAATTATTAAAAAATTTACTTGTTTTTCCTTCTCAAAAAATCACATCTATAAATTATCTAACAAAAGAAGAACGAAAACAGTTAATAGATGATTTTAGTACTAGTTATGCAGATTATCCAAAAGAAAAAACAATAGTAGACTTATTCGTTGAACAGGTTGAAACCACTCCAAATAAGGAAGCTTTAAGGTTTCATGAAGAGACAATTACGTATAAAGAATTATATGAAAAATCTTTACAGCTCAAAACTGAGTTATTAAAAAGAGGAGCATCACATGAAACAATGATTCCTGTTTTTTTAGATGGATCAATAGAAATGGTAATTGGAATCTTAGGTATTATGATGAGTGGAGCCGCATATGTTCCTCTAGACTATGATTTTCCCATAAATCGTATTGACTTGATACTTGAAGAAATTAGTGCTGATTTTTTGGTTACAGAATCTAAATGGTTAAAAAAATTAGAAGGCCTAACCAGAAAACTCGATTTGGTATATGTAGATCAATTATCAAAAACTTTAAATAATGATTTAACTCAAGTCAAACCAAAACCTAATGATTTAGCTTATATTTTGTTTACATCCGGATCTACAGGAGCTCCAAAGGGTGTAATGATAGAACATGGTAATATTGTTGATTATACGTTTGGTTTTATAGAAAGAGTAGAAATAGATACGAATAAATCATTTGCTACAATGTCTACTTTTTCAACAGATTTAGCTAATACTTTTCTATACATATCACTTATAACAGGTGGAGTTATTCATATATTTTCAAAAGAAGATTTACAAGACTCTAATTTGGTGTATAACTATTTGAATGCGAATAGTCTAGATTATTTAAAAATGACACCTTCCTATTGGATATCATTAAACTACAATGACGGATTAAACTTGCCAAAAAAAGGAATTGTTTTAGGAGGAGAAGAACTTAGTCCTGAGATTATAAAGGATATAAAACAAAAAGACGATTCATTAGTAGTAGTTAATCATTATGGTCCAACTGAAACAACTATAGGTAAAGTACTTAATAAGGTTGATTTTAGTAAAGAATACAATAAAGTACCATTAGGAAAACCTTTTTCAAATGCTAGAGTATATATAGTTGATGATAATCAAAATTTGGTTCCAGTAGGTATAGAAGGAGAACTGTATATAGGAGGACCAGGAGTGGCTAGAGGGTATTTAAACAATACGAAGCTAACAAATGAGAAATTTATAGATAATCCATTTGTTTCAGGAGAAAGAGTATATAAGACCGGAGATTTGGTAAAGTGGCTACCTAATGGAGAATTAGAATTTATAAGTAGAAAAGATTACCAAGTAAAGATAAGAGGATACCGCGTTGAATTAGGCGAGATAGAATCGGTGATACAAGAATTAGAAGAAATTAACCAAGCTGTAGTCATCATAAATGAAAATGAATTAAAAGATAAAAAAATTATTGCCTTTATCAAGTGTAATCTAAAGATAGATAATAAGCGTATCCAAAGTCTACTGTTAGAAAGATTACCTGTTTATATGGTGCCTTCTGTTTTTGTTCAAATAGATGAATTTCCATTAACCTCAAACGGAAAAGTTGATCGTAAAAAATTAAATTATGTAGAGTCTAAAGAAGAAAGTAATACATATGTCCCACCTAAAAATGATATAGAATCTGATTTAATCAAAATCTGGGAAAAAGTTTTGTGTTGTTCTGGAGTAGGTGTCCTAGATAATTTCTACGACATAGGTGGTAATTCTCTTGATTTGATTAAAGTAATGGCAAAATGTAGAAATATAGGCTATGAAATCAGTTTTCGAGATTTTATTATTAATCCTACCATAAGGGCTATTTCTAATGGTATCTCTGAAGGTAGAAATGTTTCGATGGTACGACAAATAAAAACGGGAAATGAAAAAGAAAACTCAAAATATTTTCCACTTTCAGAGAACCAAAACTATATGAAAGAAAGGAGTGTTGTTTGTCTTTTTACTCCAATAATTATTAATAAGTATAGTATAGAAGATTTTAAAACATCTTTTTTAAACTTTATAAGTTACCACCCTTCATTATGCGTATCATTTAAAACTATCAATGGAGAATTAGTGCAATACTTTGTAGAGGCAAATGAGGTTAAAGTAAATTTCTTTGAAAATGATACATCTCCTAGAGAAACATTATTAGAGCGCTATGATAATTTAGAGAGCGAAATAATGAGGGTTTCTGTTGTTGAAAATGAAGAAAGCCTAAAAGTGCAAATTAGTATTCCATACTTAATAATTGATGCAAAAAGCAAAGCTTTGCTAACAAGTGAATTAGAATCGTTTTTGACAATAGATAATTATAAAATGCAAAAATCTTTGTCTAACAACAATTTCTTGAAAAACCAACAACAAATGCTTAATTCTAATAGAGGTGAATTAGCAAAAACATTTTGGAAAGAAAAATTATCAAGTTTAGAATTAATAAAGACATATCCCAAAATAGAAAAATGGGATAATGAATATATAAGTCAAAGAAGTTTTATCACTGGAGAATATTTTGAAGGGATTACTACTTTCTCTAAACAACTTAATATATCTCCTTCGATGTTAGTAATGCTATTTTTTAAGTATATGCTAAAAGAACTAGATTTTAATTCAACATTAATTAATGTAAGAGTAGACGGAAGAGAGTATTCAGATTCAGAATTTGATGCAGAAAGATTTATTGGCGTTATGAATAATTCAATTCCAATTTCTGTAAATATTGATGATAGAAAGAGTCTTGAAAGTAATCTGCACAATAATTTTTTAGAGTTTAATGAAGCCAGAATGTATCAATACTTACCATTTTCTGTAATTAGAAGAGATTATTATTTTGAGCAAAAACAGAATATAGAGGATTATATTATTGGAGTATTTAATTATAATAAATTATTTAAAAGTTATAAATCAGGACAAGGTAATGTCAATTACAAAAATAATGTCAAACTCTATATGAAAGACAAGATTGTCTTTAACTGTTACGAACATGAAGATACTTTTGAAATAGAATTATTATGTATTGATTATCTATATAATGAGGCTTCAAAAAGCTACGAATTACCTTTTCAACTTAAAGCGTTTTTTGAGAAAATTCAGAAAGAAATAAACAATACTGCGGTATAAAAAGTCAGATGAGTTCAAAAAATGCATTTTTCCAGCAGTTTATAGACGAAGCTATACTGTCTGATAAGTTAATTGTACAGCCAAGAATGGGGTTTAGTTGTAAAGAATCTATGAAAAATGGGCTTATAGCTACTAAAAACCTTAACATACCGGCAATTGGAACAATTACTATAGATAGTTTTACAAGAGTACGAGATTTTGAAAAAGCATCTAGAGCAATTAAAATGTCAAAGCCATTAAATGGCTATCCAATTGTATCTTATTCTACTGAAGAGAATAAAAAACTTATCTCAAAAGTTAGAAGCATAGATTTCCCGGTTCAAGTAAGACATGGAAGTCCTACTCCTGAAGAGATTTTTAGAGCAACGATTAGGTGTGGTATAGATGCTATTGAAGGAGGACCTATTTCATATTGTTTACCGTATAGTAGAGTTCCAATCAAAGAAAGTATTGACTCTTGGAGAACTTGTTGTAAAATTTTCGCAAAAGCAAATAATGGTCAGAATCATATCGAAAGTTTTGGTGGATGCATGATGGGACAACTATGCCCTCCATCTTTGCTAATAGCCATTACGATACTGGAAGCTATTTTTTTTGAATATTACGGGATAAAATCTATATCCCTAAGTCTTACTCAAGGATACAATTCACAGCAAGATTTGGCAGCTCTAAGAGTTTTAAAAAAATTAAGCGCAAAACATTTAGGTGAAAAAATCAAGCAACATATAGTGTATTACACGTTTATGGGAAAATTTCCAAAAACAATTAATGGGGCGAAATCAATTATTAGTGAAAGCGCAATTATAGCCAAAAAAGGAGGTGCACGGAGATTGATTGTAAAAACAATTAAAGAGGCCTATCAAATACCAACACTAGAAGATAATCTAGAAGCTTTACTATTAACAAATAAAATTGCTAATCAAAATCAAGGATCTATTGGCCAAGAAATAATGATAAACACATTGCTAGAAGAACAAATCTATACTGAAGCAAAAGCCCTTATAGAATCGGTGCTAAATATATCGAAAGATCCAAGCATAGCAATAGAAATAGCATTTAATAAGGGGTATTTGGATGTCCCATTTTGCTTGCATCAAAGTAATAGAAAATTAACCTTAGCTCATATAGACTCTTCAGGGTGTATTTCGTGGACTCGTGTAGGTAATTTACAAATTTCTGATGTAATCCACTATAACAAATCTAATGTAGAAAGTAACCTGAACTCTAAAGCATTTTTAAGAATGTTATCATATAACGAACTAAAATATGATAGCTATAAAAAAGAGATATACGCTTAATTACACCAATTCCTAATTAATACTACAGTAATGAAACCGCTAGCTTTAATTACAACAATACCTTCTGATTCACATCATTGGAATTTGATTTTTATTGAATTATTACTCAAAGAACATGGGTTTGAAATAATGAATTTAGGGGCTTGTGTACCTTTTGAAGAAACTATAAAATACTATAACACATATAAGCCGGAAATGTTGGTAGTATCTACAATAAATGGTCATGGTTTTATTGAGGGTAAACAATTAATTAATGAACTAAAGAAAAAATCTACTTCGATAAAAAACATTTTTATTGGAGGCAATTTGAGTACAAACTTAGAATTAACAGAACATCATGCCGCAGAATTAGAAAATGAAGGATATACAAAAGCCTTTGGTAGAGAGGGAGACTTAATAGATTTTAAACATAGAATGAAAAGAATAGTAGATAGATATAAAGAGAAAAAACATTTATTAATCAAATAAGAAGAACATAATGATATCGTCATTATAGAATAACAAAATAAAATCAAAAAATGAGTTATATAAACACAAAGCGTCATTATCATATTAGAATTCTAGTTTTAATGTTAGCTCCATTATTTAGTTTTAGTCAGATTCAGATTAAGGGGCAAATAAATGATGAAAAAGAAACTATTCCTTTTGTAAATATTATAATCAAAGACAAGGAGAATAAAATAGTAACAGGAAGCATTACAGATGATTTAGGTTTTTTTTCACTTGAAGTTCAAGAAGGAAATTACAAAATAGCCCTAAGTCATGTTGGATATAGAGAGTTAGAAAAAGAATTACTGGCATCAAACGATACTCCTATCATTGATTTAGGAAGCATTATTTTAGAAGCAGATAATGAATTAGATGAGGTAGTTATCATAAAAAACAAAAAGCGGATAACACAAAAGGTTGATCGTTTGGTTTATAATAATGAAAATAATGGAATGACTGGTGGTGGAACAGGGTTAGATGTTTTAAGGGTGGCTCCCGGTGTAACGCTTAGTGATGATCAATTAGTTATGATAGGGAAGAGTGGAATGCGATTAATGGTAGATGGGCGGTTAGTTCCTTTGGCAGGTAGTGATTTAGTAAATTATATATCTTCCATTTCATCAGATGATATTAAAGAAGTAGAAGTAATTACTAATCCACCAGCAAAATATGAAGCTGAAGGTAATAGTGGACTTATAAACATAATTTACAAAAGGGATACAGAAAAAACTTGGAGTAACAGAGTAAATTTATCATATACACAAGCAAAGTATCCGATTTACAATTTGAATAACAGCTTTAGTTACAATAAGAATAAACTAAAGTTATTATTAGGTTTCAATGCAACTTTAGGAAATAATGAAGTACAACGAAGAACCGAAATCTTTTATGATAGAGGACTTTGGGAATTGGATAGAGTAGATAAATGGAGAGAAGATAAATTGTCAAGTAGATTAATGTTGGATTATAGTATTTCTAAAAATACTACTATCGGAATGCAATATTTAAATAACCTAAATTATCCTGATGCAGATATAAGAAATAAAAATAATGTTTTCGAACAACAAAATCTAGAGTCTATTCTAAATGGAAATTCTGTAAGAAATGTACAGAATATATACAATGCAATGAACTTCAATTTTGTAACAAAGCTAGATACATTAGGAAGAAAAATATCAGTCGATTTAGATTTTTTTAATAATGTAAAAGATGAAGATATAGCTGTAGATACTGATTCATTTGCACCAGACGGAACAAAAATAGAAGATGTTTTTTCTAACTTAAATATATCTGATGAAGATCTCAAAAATTATAGCGCAAGAATAGATGTAGAATATCCTTTGTCAAATATTAATCTGTCGTTCGGAGGAAAGATTAATCATTCAGAAAGTTTATATAAAATAGAGAATTTTAATACTTTATCAGGTAACAATGTATTAAATCCAGAATTTGGAGATGATTTTAAATATCTTGAAACGCAACAAGCAGTCTATGTAAGTGCTGCAAAGAGTCTGGGAAAGAAGGTTGATGTAAAACTGGGGTTACGATTAGAGAATACTGAAACAGAAGGAATTTCTTTTGTAGAAAATGAAACAAATGAGTTTGATTATCTAAGACTTTTTCCCACATTTTATTTGTCGTATAAAAAAAGTGAGACCAGTGTATTTTCTATTAATTACGGAAGGAGAATCAGAAGACCTTTATATTATGAGTTAAGTCCTGTAAGACGTTATTATACAAATACATTTTATTTAGAAGGAAATCCTCTACTAAGACCTTCATTTTCTGATAATCTTGAGTTTTCACATGCTTATAAGAACAAATTGTTTTCAGGAGTATTCTTGAATATAGAGTCCGATGGTTTTGGAGAAGTAGCAGTAATAAGTGAGGATTCAGAAGAGCAAGCCTATAGCGTACAAAATTACTATACTCTATATAACTATGGGATTAGTGAGCATTATTCATTTGAAAAGTTTAATTGGTGGGAAAGCCAAAACGCGATATATGTTTTAGGAAGTGATGTTAAGTTTGATAGGGAAATAAATACAAGAACTCGACAAGGGCTAAGATTTTACTTCGAAACAAATAATACAATACACTTAAATGCTAAGAAGAGCTTAAAAGCTCAAATTAACTATAGTTATAGTTCTCCATACAATAAAAATCAATTTAAGTATGAGGAGCGCCATAAACTAGATGTTTCTTTTCAATATCAACTCCTAAATAATAATCTTCAGTTTACTGCGGGAGCCTTTGATATATTAAGGTTAAATGAGCTTGGTAAAACGGCCTTTGTTAATGATATCAGACAGTTTTACAGAGTATATATGAGAGACCGATCAGTAAGGTTTTCTGTAATGTACAAATTCGGAAATAAAAAAATAAGAGTAAAACAAAGGAAGTTTGGAAATGAAGAGGAGAGAAGAAGGTCTGGTAATTAAATCAAAAATAAATGAATAATAAGTTTCAAGTATTTGCTTTACATTTTGCTGGAGGAGGGTTTTACTCATATAACTTTCTGAAAAATTATATAAGTTTTGATATCGAATTTATCTCTCTGGAATTACCAGGCAGAGGAAAAAGAGTTAAGGAAGACTTAATTAAAGATAAAGCATTGGCTATCGAAGATTATTTTGATCAAATCAAAACACTAAGAAATAAGAATCCTTATATTATTTATGGGCACAGCATGGGGGCAACAATGGGATTATCACTAGTTCAAAGAATGGAGGATATTCAGGATCCTCCGGTAGGGTTGGTTGTCTCAGGGAATCCAGGACCTGGCATCACAAAAACTAATAAAGATGGCACAAGAAAAGTCAGGGCAAAGCGGTATTTAATGAGCGATGATGGTTTTAAAGACGAATTACGAGAATTAGGAGGAGTTCCTGAAGAAATATTAGAAAATAATGAACTATTTCAATTCTTTAACCCAATCATGCGCGCTGATTTTGAAATACTAGAAAAAGATAACTTCTCGGAAAAAGAGATAGTACTTAATGTTCCTATATATGCAGTTATGGGTTCTGAAGAGGAATATCACCATAGTATAGAAAACTGGAAGAGGTTTACTTGTTCTAGTTTTCAAAGTAAAATTTTACCAGGAGATCACTTTTTTATAAAGAAATATCCAAAAGAATTGATCGATGTTATGATGCATTACTTTAAACATTCAGTTACTTATTAATAAAGCTTGTAGTTCAAATACATATAAATAAGAATTAATAAATGATTTAAGTATTGATTTGACTATGTATTATTATAAGTATCAACTTCCTAAAAAGGACTAAATAACATTATTAAATTAAGTATGGATATAGGATTATTAATTTAACCCTATTCTGTATACATTCATATATCTATATCAGAAATTCTATTTCGGATAATCAATAGAGGAATAAATCTTCACACGAAATACATAACTATAAAACTTATAAGATGCTAAAATTAAAACCAAAAGATATTGTTCTTTTATTATTATATGCCATACCAAATACGATTCTAAGTTTTGCGATTATATATATAATAAATAATGTGCTCTCAGGGAATGAACAATTCTTAAAAGATTACATGATTATAGTTTTTTTATCTATCGTTGGATACACGTACTTGTTAAATGTAATATTTCAAAAAGGGCTGAATAAATATGCTTTTAAAATTTTGTATAAAAACGAAAAAAACTTGTTTAATCAAATACTAAGAGCTCCGTTAGCAACTCTCGAAAAATTTGGGACGCAACGTTTTTATACAGCAATGGAAGATTTACGAATATTTTCTAATCTACCTTATACTGTTACACATACAGTTAGTTCATTATTGATGTTGGTTCTTGGAGTTGTGTATATGTTTACATTATCGGCAGTATCTGCAGGAATCGTTCTTGCCCTTATAGTTTTGGTAGCCGTTTGCTATTTTATAGTTATGAATTCAATGTCAAATCAAGTTGGAAAGCTTAGAAAAATGAATGAACATTACTATAAATATGTGAATGATTTGATATTGGGGTTCAAAGAATTAAAGTTGAGTGTTTCTCGAAGAAAAAATATTATGAGCGATTACTTAGGCCCAAACCGTGATTCTTCAGAAAAATTAGATTTTAATATCAATTATGTTTTTCTGTCAATAAATATGGTTAGCCAATATGGGTTATATGTTGTAATTGCTGCTATTTTATTTGGATTACCCGCTTTAGGTTTTTTAGAAAGAGCAGACGTAATTGCATATGTTGTAGTGATTCTTTTTATCTCTGGACCAATAAATAACTTAATAAATTTGCAACAAATGTATACCCGCTTTATGGTTGCAAATAAGAGGATTAAAACTTTTATGGAAGACTTTCAAATTAATGATGAAGTAGAGGTCTTAACAGAAAATAAGGAAGACCATAAGTTCTCTTCGTTGAAATTTGAAAATATGTGTTTTGATTATGAAAGTGAAAATGAAGAAAAAACTTTTGCCTTAGGTCCTGTTAACCTTACTATTGATAAAGGAGAAGTTTTGTTTATAGTAGGAGGTAATGGTTCAGGAAAAAGCACGTTTATTAATGTTTTAACTGGTTTGTATACACCCACAAAGGGAAGAGTCGTTTTGAATGATAATATGGATCTGAATATCAAGAATGATTTGCAAGATTCTATGACCGCAATTTTTACCAACAATCATATATTTTCTCATAATTATGATGATTATACTCTTGAGAATAATAAGGAATATGGTCAACTGTTAAAAACTATGCAGTTGGATCAAGTGGTTGCTGATGATAAAGAAGAATCTGCCAGAAGAAAATTTTCTAAAGGACAAAGTAAGCGAATGTCAATGATTTTTGCGCTTCTAGAAAAGAAACCAATTTTGATATTAGATGAATGGGCGGCAGATCAAGATCCTCATTTTAGAAAATACTTCTATGAAGAACTAATACCAAAATTAAGAGCAGAAGGAAAAACTATTATAGCAGTAACCCACGATGATGCATATTTTCACCTTGCCGACAGAATAATAAAATTCGATTACGGAAAAATCGTAAAAGATGTAAACGTAATAAATAATAAAGAAGAACTGGCCGAAAATCTCTGGGCATAGGCAGAATAAACTCTTATAAATAAGAGTAGATATTTTAATAATCATATAGAACTTTTTGATATGAAATTGACACTTCCACAACAAGATGTCTATTTTGAGCAATTGTTATATCCAAACGAACCTATTTATAATATAGGTGCCAAAATAGCTATTAAGGGTGATATAGATTTTGAAACCCTAAATGAAGCATATATAAAGCTAATCGATCAACATGACGCATATAGAAGTATTGTTGTGCATACCTCAGAAAATGCCGAAATAGAGGCTTTGTCAGAGCATAATTCCTCTCTTGGTTATGTAGATTTTTCTGATCAAGAAAATGCAAATAATCTTGCTAATGTATTTATGCAAAGCACTTTTGAAGAACCTTTTGATTTTACTTCTAAAGAATTATTGCACAAGTTTATTCTAGTTAGGGTAGATAAAACATATCATTATTTATTCTCTGTATATCATCATATTATTACTGATGGTTGGGGAACATCCTTAATGTTTCAGAGGTTAGTTAAGAATTATAATGAACTTATAGAATTAGGTCGTGTAGATACAGAGTACCCTTTTTACTATGAAGATTTTGTTAATGATGATAGAGAATATAGCAATTCCGAAGCTTTTTTAAAAGATAAACTTTTTTGGAAAGAGAAGTTTCAAAACCTTCCTGAACGCTTATTTGAGAAACTTGATGAAACTATTGACCTTAATAAGAGTAGTCGAAAAGAATTAATAGTTAAAAGATCGGTATATAATCAACTTTCAGAGATAGCTAAAACGTATAAGAGTTCAACTTTTCATGTGATTTTGGCATTGTTATATCTTTATTTTGGAAGGAAACATCAAAATAAAGATTTTGCAATTGGGCTTCCTGTTTTGAACAGAAGTAAGTCAATTTTTAAAAAAACTGTAGGTCTTTTTATGGGGGTTTCTGCTTTACGAATACCTCTTGATTTTGAAAACACATTTGAAGATCTAGTTAGTCAAATAAAACAAGAATTAAGACAAGATTATCGCCATCAACGTTTTCCATTGGGGAAACTTATCAAAGAATTAGATGTTTTTCAGGAAAAGGATAGATTGTTTAATATCACATTGTCCTATGAGAAACAGAACTATTCAGATCATTTTAAGAATACAACAACAAGAGTTATTCCACTAACGCACCAGTCTGAAAGGGTAGCTCTGGCAGTATATATTAGAGAATTTGACGAACTAGAAGATGTAAAAATCGATTTTGATTATAATATTAATTATTTTGATGAAGATTCTGCCAGTCAGTTAGTTTCGCATTTTGAACATCTTATGGAAGATGTTATTATAAATTCGAAGAAAAAATTATCAGATTATAACTACTTAACACAGAAAGAACAGCAACAAGTATTAAGCGCTTTTAATCATACACAGTCGGTTTATAATAAAGAAGCAACACTATTGTCCTTTTTTGATGATCAAGTAAAGAAAAACCCAAATAGCATTGCGATTCAAGATAGGTTTAACACCTATAGCTATAAAGAATTAGATGTTAAATCAAATCAAGTAGCCAATTATATATTTCAAGAGTTTGGAGACAAGGATAAATCTCCGGTAGCTATTTTAATGCATCGTTCTGCAGACTTGATAGCAATTTTGATGGGAGTTTTTAAGTCAGGAAGAGCTTATATCCCTTTGGATCCAAGTTTTCCTAAAGAACGACTTGAGTACATAATTGTACATAGTGGTGTAAAGTGTATAATAGGAGATGCTCAACAAGAGAATATAATTAATACTGCGGTTAGATTTATAAACGTAGAAACCATACTCAATAGTAATGATCTTAATGAATCTCGTTTAAGTAGAGTACAATCATCTGATACGGCATATATAATATATACTTCGGGCTCTACAGGAGCCCCTAAAGGAGTAGAAGTAGGACATCAATCTCTATTAAATTTTTTGTTAAGCATTAAGCAAAAGCCAGGGATTACAAATAAAGATATACTGTTTTCTGTAACTACTCAGTCTTTTGATATTTCTATATTAGAATTTTTTACTCCGTTAATTTCTGGAGCAAAATTATATGTTA
The DNA here is from genome assembly GCA_947500545.1 of uncultured Aquimarina sp. Lineage (GTDB taxonomy): Bacteria > Bacteroidota > Bacteroidia > Flavobacteriales > Flavobacteriaceae > Aquimarina. The sequence goes on from CANMSO010000007.1 coordinate 35,163, forward strand.
TCGATAATGATACTTTGGTTGATCCTTTGGCTATAATCAAAGAACTAAAACGCATTAACCCTACCATTATACAAGCAACACCTAGTTTTTACCAGATGCTTTACAATGCGAATTGGGAAGGAGATAATACCCTAAAAATATTATGTGGAGGAGATCTATTGAGTGAATCTCTTGCAGAAAACCTAATAAGTACTTGTTCAGAGGTCTGGAACATGTATGGCCCTACAGAAACAACAATTTGGTCAAGTATAAAAAAAGTGACTACATCCAAAGATGCTTCCAATATTGGAAGACCCATATGTAACACCAATATTTACGTGCTTGATCAATATAAAAAGCTCTTACCAATAGGTACTACAGGTAATATTTATATAGGTGGAGATGGATTGGCAAAAGGGTATTTTAAAAATGAAACCTTAACGAAAGAAAAATTTATAAAGAATCCGTTTAATGAAAAAGGAAAGATCTATGATACCGGGGATATAGGTAGATGGAATACCCATGGCGAAATTGAGTTTTTAGGACGTAATGATCATCAGGTTAAAATAAGAGGGTATCGTATTGAGCTAGGCGAAATAGAAACCAAGTTAAACCAATTAGAAACAATAAAATCTTCTGTTGTCGTTGCCAAAAAGAGAACAAATCAAGAAGCTTCTTTAATAGCTTATGTAATTTTAAATCAAAAGTTGATTAATGTAGATAATATAATCAGCCATCTACAAAAAGAATTACCAGAGTATATGATACCATATACATTTATTCCATTAGAGAGTTTTCCATTAACACCTAATAAAAAAATAAATAGAAAAATACTGGCCCAAAAGGATACAAAACCTTCTGTAGCTAAATCAAAACACAAAAAGCCTAAAACCAGTTTAGAAATTAAACTTTGTAAATATTATAAAGAAGTTTTAGATACAAAAAATGAAATAGGCACAACTGATAATTTTTTCAGACTTGGAGGACACTCGCTAAATGCAGTTAGATTAATTGGTAAAATAGAAAAAGAATTAGGACACCAGATTTCTTTAAAAACCATTTTTGATCATCCAACGATAGCTTCATTATCAATGTTTTTAGAGCAGAGGGATACCCAAGAATTAAAATCGATAACTCGAACAGAAATAAAATCACACTACCCTATTACCCTGCCCCAATATGCGATATGGTTGGCTTCATTTCAAAGTGAAAAATCAGTAGCATATAACATGTTTAGATCATATAAAGTAAAGGGTAGGTTTGATCATGTTTTGTTGGAAAAAGCTTTTAGAAAAGTTATTGATAAACATGAAACACTACGAACTAACTTTGTTGAGTTTAAGGGTTTCCCATATCAAGTAATTAAATCGAGTAAAGAAACTTTTTTTAAAATAGACCGGTTTTTTGTAGATGACTCTAAGATAAAAAGAGAATTGGAAGAGTATGCCAATCAAGAGTTTGATCTTAAGGAAGAGACGTTAGTACGTCTGGGTATGTTTGAAACATCAACAGGGGATAGTTTATTGTTATTTGTCACACATCATATCATGATGGACGGATGGTCTTTAGAAGTCATGATTAAAGAAGTTGTTGAGTACTATATTTCATTTACTTCGGGGAAAAGTTTTCAAGAAGAAATACTTAGTCTTCAATTTAAGGATTATGCAGTTTGGCAACATAATATTGAGCTTGATAATAAAAAAGCTAACCATCAATTTTGGAAACAGTATCTTAATAATTATCAGTGGAGAAGCTTGATTGCTTATGATCAAGAAGGAGGGTTGGGCGAGAAATATTCAGGTAGTTTTTATCATTTTAATTGGGATAGGACGTTTCTTGAAAAGTTAAATCAAACCGCGTTAAAGCAAAAAACTACGCTTCATACGTTATTGGCTACTGTATTTAATATACTGATTTATAAAATGCAAGGCCTTAATGATATTTGTATAGGTACAATAAATTCTGGAAGACCTTTCTCAGATTTACACTCTCAAATTGGGATGTTTGTAAAAACATTACCATTACGTTTAAAGATAGAACCAGATCAATTGTTTACAGAAATGTTGCAAAATGTCCAAGAGGATATGTTGGCCATTGACAAATATCAAGATATCCCCGAAGATGTACTTAGCTCTCTAAGGTTAGAAGCGATTTTAGTATTGCAAAACCCAACATTTAATTATGAGAAAATTGAAATAAACCAGGATTTTTCTTTGGAGTTTAATCCTGTAGATGCAAAATACAATAGATTACCTCTTTTAGTTAGTTTTTCTATAAACGAAGAACATCTACACGGGTCTGTTTATTATGACACCAGTAAATACGAAAAAGAAACTATTGAACTTCTAATTCTAAAATTTAAAAAAATATTGGATGAGGTTATAATTAACCCTAATATTTTGATAGATCATATAGATGCTAGCTTAGATTTCGAAAAAGAAGAAACTATTGAGATAGATTTTAGTTTCTAGAATTACCTATTTGATAACATTTACCCTTTTACATAAACTATTATGAGATTTAATAATAAAATAAGAGAGGTACTTACAGTAGTAAGTATTCTAGCGTTTTGCATCATATCAGCTCAAAATGCAAGTTTTGAGAAAACACAATCTTTCTTTCCAAATTCTGATGTTTTGGCTAAAGAGAATATTGTTTGGGGATATCTTAATGTTCCAGAAAATTGGGATAATCCAAAAAGTAAAAAAATTAAAGTGGCCGTTTCGGTATTGAAAAGTACTTCAAAGAAAGCTACAAGAAATGCCGTGGTTTTTATCCAAGGAGGTCCTGGTGCTGCAGGTATTCAAAATATGGGATATTGGATTCGGCATCCTTTACGCAAAAAAAATGATATTGTTTTATTAGATATTAGAGGAACTGGTTTCTCAGAGCCCAGATTATGTCCTGATTTAGGGAAAGAATTCATGAAGATTTTGGCAAAAAATCAATCAGAAGAAGATGACGAGAAGCAAAAATCAATTGCAGCATTGTCTTGTAAACAAGAGATTTTAAACAAAAATATTGATGTTAGTGGATATCATAGCTTTGCTGTCTCAAAAGATTTACATGAATTAAAAAAGCAACTCGGATATCGTATTTGGAATGTATATGGAGTGTCCTATGGTACCCACATGGCTCAAGTGTACGTGAGTGAATATCCAGACGATATAAAAGCGCTGTTACTTGATTCGTCGATTTCTAATATAGCTACGTACTACACGAAAAATACTAGTAATTATATAAGCAGTCTTTCTAAAGTTTTTGAAAAATGTTTAAGTAATAATGATTGCAATAAAGAGTATCCAAATTTAGAAAATGTGTATTACAAAGTGATTGAAGATTTGGAACAAGAACCAATTACAGTATTGGTGGACAAAAAAGTAATAGACACAGAAGAGTTTACCTATAATGCAGAAGATTTTAAAATAGCAATCCAGCAAGCACTTTATCATAAGAAACTTATCGAAATCGTACCATTGTTGATTTACCAGTTTAGAGATAGAAATAAAAAAGCATTAGGAAATCTAGTGGAAGCCTTTTCTAGCTTATTGAATATGGATTATGGAATGTATTATTGTGTTAGTTGCAATGAAACGCTACCGATGAACAATATTTCTGAATATGAGCAAGATGTAATGAAGTATAAAAAGATACGAGGTGGGGTGTCTTTTTATAAATCTGATTATAAGGTCTGTGAAAAATGGAATTTAAATCGTAAAGATACTTTAACATCCTTGGATTATTCAAAACTAGAAAACTTGTCCTTTCCGGTATTAGTGCTTTCTGGAGAATATGATCCAATTACACCTGCAGAAAATGCAGAGAACACAGCTAAATCTTTTTATAATGGTCATAGTATTATAGCCCCTTCTTATGGTCATGCTCCTAGTTTTACTAAAATAGGAGCAAAATTTACAGAAGCCTTTTTTAATCACCCATATCAAGAATCTCGTTTAGATATGTTTGATAATCAAAAAGAATTAAGCTTTGTTAGCGGAGTTACTATAAATTCCGGTATTTCCAGTATCGGGAATAGTCTTAGCGAGTTGAATCTAATTTTTCTATCCCCCTTGATGATTGCTTTGATGGTTATGATAGCATTTATTTTTACTTATATAGTAAAATTAGTTCGAAATAAATATCACTCTACACAAGATAAAATAATTAGAATTTCGAGTGCAATAACTTCGATAATTGGGATTACAGGTTTAGTTATTCTTCTTTTAGCATTAATTAAAGTTGCGGGGCAGAATTATTTCGTTTTAGCTTTTGGTTTACCCGATGATTTTGATTATGTATTCAATTTGTTATTAATTTTTGGGGTACTACTCGTGATTACTTTACTTTATTTTATACTACAATTAAAAAAGATAAATAATAGAAGTATTGTATTTTCTGTGTTATTCTCAAATCTCCTGTTAATTACATATTTATTCTATTGGGGAGTTTTATAATACGCTATTCTCTATATAAAGAGTCTGTCTTTCAAACAAAAGTATTTTAAATTATAGACTTAGTCATATTAGAGGCTTAAAAGGGCTCTTCTGTTGGGTTTATACTACTGACAAATAAATGCTGTAAAATCAATAATTACTTAGAAATACTTTTTCAAAAAAGAAGTCTAAAACTTCGATAGACTTAAAATGTTCGAAGTGATATCATCATAATAAGTTTAATTATTTTCAAAATGAAAAAATCAAGAAATTTAAAAAACCTAAATTTTAAAAAAGAGACAATTTGCAAATTAAAACAAAATCAAATTAAAGGTGGAGTAGTTGCATTACAGCCAAACTCAAAGCATAATGGATGTGATACCTATCAGGATCATACTTGTGATTTTTGTTAATCTAATTTATCGCGTTATAATTTTAATTACCTGATTATAAGTTAATTATCCATAGGATTCATTGATTGTAGAAGTGCATATGATGTTTTAATCTTAAAGTATTTTTTCTATATGAAAATGTTATAATAATTACTGAAATAAAGATGAGAAAATTCAAAACTACCTCAAAGAAAAAAGTTCCTGTGTGCATAAAAAAAATGGATACAGTCGGAAGAGATGGATTAAAAAATCATTTATGTGTTTCATGTAAATGTATATCTCCGATTAAAGAAACATTAAAGTAATAGTAATTCAGTATAGATAAATGACTTATATACTTTACGCATATATAGCAAGAGAAAAACATGATTTTCTGTTAAGAGAAATATTGCCAAGTTTCTCTGGAGAGTTTCAAAAAAAAATTCTCAAATATAAAAGATGGGAAGATGCGCAATTATCCTTATTAGGAAGATTTTTACTTAAACATGGCCTACAATATGATCATAATAATAAATATGATGATAACGAATTACACTATTCGTACTATAGTAAGCCATATTTTAAAGACCAAAGAATTAAATTCAATATTTCCCATTCAGGAAATATAGTGGTCTGCGTAATAACTGAAGTCTGCGATATAGGCGTCGATATAGAAATTTTAGAAGACGTCAAAATTGAAGATTTCAAAGAACAAATGACCACAGCAGAATGGGAGCGTATTGTATCATCTAATGATAAGAAGGGTTCATTTTTTGAATATTGGACACAAAAGGAAGCCGTTATAAAAGCTCATGGTATGGGGCTTTCAATTCCATTACAATCTTTCGAAGTGATAAACAATAAAACTATGATTAACGAAGAAAATTTTTTCTTAAAAGAGATTAAATTAGATAATAAATATAAATGCCATATAGCGTTTAAAGAAGAAATTGACTCGATAGTCCTACCGCCACAAAGAATAAATCTATTTGTAAATGATAGTACCTGTAGAAAATTATTAGTTAACAATTCATAGTAAAACAATATGCTATGTTGAAATTAAGTTTTTCTGTAGTGACTAGGTTAGAATGAAAATCCGTACATACTTGTACGGATTTTTTTGTTTTCTATGAACTCAAAATTAATGTTTGGCTCATGGTTTAACTACCTTTTCACTTTTTGAATTTTTGAGTTCGTAGTTATGTCCGAAGTATATTAATATTTATCACTAATTTTAATGTATGACGAATTCGTTACTTTTTATACCTGATATTTCTGGATTTACACAGTTTGTTCGAAATACAGAAATTGAGCATAGCCAGCATGTTATATCAGAATTGTTAGAAGTTTTAATTAATGCCAATACACAAAAACTCAAATTGGCAGAGGTAGAAGGAGATGCATTATTTTTTTATAAAGAAAATGAGATACCATCGCAAGAGAAGCTCCTTGCTCAAATTGAAACCATGTATACTGCGTTTTATAGTCACCTAAAACTCTTAGAAAAAAATAGAATTTGTCCTTGTAATGCTTGCGCAACAGCTCCTAATTTACAATTAAAAATAGCTGTTCATTGTGGAGATATACAATTTATTACTGTTCAGGATAAACGTAAGCCTTTTGGTCAATCCGTTATTGAAGCTCATAGATTACTTAAGAATTCCATAGCAAGCGACAATTATGCGCTGTTAAGTGAAGATGTGTCAAAAATTATTGGCCTTCCCGAGGATTATAAAAGTAAATTGTACAGTTTTAGAAAGGGTCGAGATACCTATGACAATAAGGAAATTACCTATCTATTTTCTGAAATTGATAAAAGCGATTTAAAACTTAACCCTTATGAAATTCCTGAAGTTGTTGATTTTAAACGCGCTCCTAGTATTACTCTTAATCGGTTTTTTTCAATTTCTTCAGATACGTTGTTAGAATATATTACGAACTATAGCTATCGACATTATTGGGTAAAAGGAGTTGATAAATTTGAATATAATCCAGATGAGGTTACTCGATTAGGAACGGAGCATGTATGTGTAGTTGATGGAAAACGTTTAAATTTTACAACTGTTACCAAAAAATCAGAGTTTGATGAAATTGTTTACGGAGAGCTTACAACAGATATTCCAATAGATGCATTGTACCAATTTTTTATTGTAAAAACAATATCAGACAATAGTTGTGAATTGACGGTTGAAATATATCTAAAAGCTAAATCATTGTTTAAAAGACTCCTTTTATCTTTAATCATGAAAAGAGCTATTCGAAATTCATTAAAAACATCCATAAGTAACCTACAGGAAGCTGTTCAGGGTAATGCACCAACTTCTTAGATAAGATCTAGTATTCTTTCAAGTTTCATTCCGCGTGATCCTTTAATCAGAATTGCACTTTCTCTGTTTTCTAGTTTCAAATGACCTTTAATCTGGTCAAAAGACTCATATTTTTTTATCCTCGGATCTTTGCAGTTTGTTTCATAAAAATTACTTCCCAAAAGATAAATTTCATTAACTCCGGTACTAGCAATCTGGTCAGATATTTTTTGATGCTCTGTGGGCGCATCACTTCCTAATTCAAACATGTCACCTAGAAAAGCAATCTTATATTTATAATTTAATGTGATAAAATTATTAATGGCTGCATCCATACTAGATGGATTGGCATTGTAAGCATCTAAAATGATTGTAAAATTCTCTTTTTTTATAATTTGTGAGCGATTATTAGATGGGATATAAGATTCAATAGCTGTTTTAATCTGATCAGGATTTAATTTAAAATAATGTCCTATTGTAATTGCTGCGGCTATATTAGTAAAATTATATTGGCCGATTAAATTACTTTGTATAGTCAAATTCTGATATGAAATAATCACATTAGGATCAGTGTTTAATAACTTAACAGTGGTGTCAGTTTCACTTGATTGTGAAAATTTGTAGGTATTCATGTGTAAAGAAGCATTAAGGAGCTTTTCATCTTCACTATTAAGAAAGATCAACTTATTGTTTTGTTTTAAATGTCTATATAACTCAGTTTTTCCTTTTAAAACACCTTCAATGCCACCAAAACCTTCTAGATGGGCTTTACCAATATTGGTAATATAACCATAATCAGGTTTCACAATTGAACACAAAAAATCAATTTCACCTTGGTGATTTGCTCCCATTTCTACAATTCCTATTTCGGTGTCTTGTGTCATCGATAATAAAGTGAGAGGGACACCTATATGATTATTTAGATTGCCAACAGTGGCAGTAGTTCTAAACCCGGAAGAGAGAACACAGTTTATTAGTTCTTTAGTAGTGGTTTTTCCATTGCTACCGGTTAATGCTATTATTGGGATATCTAGGTATTGCCTATGATAAGAAGATAGGTCTTGTAGTGTTTTTAGTACATCATCTACAAGAATATGTCTTTCTGTGGTTTCATATTCTTTTTCATCAATGATAGTGTATGAGGCCCCAAGCTCAAGAGCCTTTGCGGCATATGTATTTCCGTTAAAATTTTCCCCTTTTAAGGCAAAGAAGAGTGTATTTGGTTTAATTTTTCGAGTATCAGTGCATACACCGTTACTCTCTCTATATAATTGATGTATTTGTGCAATAGTCATATGACAAAAATGATGTATTAAAAAAGCCCTGACGATTATGTACAGGGCTTTTTATTTATAACGAACATTAATTTTCTATAATATTATCCTCTAGGTTTTTGATGTCTAGGAGTTTTTGCTTTTTTAGCCTTAGTACCAACTCTAGACATTGCATTTCTGAAACCGATATAATCGGTAGCCATATCTTGTGGCATAAATCTTCTTTGTGCAGGGTCTAACCAATATGCTCTGTCTTTCCAGGATCCACCTTTGTATACACGTACATTATCATCTACAATGGTAGTTCTTTTACTAGACTCGTCATATCTTCTATCTAATTTTGTACTATCTTCTGCATCCGGTCCAACATAATGAATAGGAGCATTATACATTCTTCTGTTAGGTAGATTCTCGTCTTGGTAACCCTCATAGTATCTAGAAGAACTTTTATCACCGTCTCTATAGTTTCTATTGTCACTATCAGTAAAGTTAGTTCTCATATAAGTGTCTTCTTCATCGATAGGCACTTGTAGGATTCCTCCTGGTAATACTCTCGCAATAATTTTTCCATTACTTAGAGTATCATAAACTATAGAATCTGTCATTACTACTTTTACAGTTCCGTCAGGGTTAATAGCATTCTTAGTGTAGATATTACCTCTGTAGTAGTTAAAATCATTATACTCATCGTCAACTATTGGTCTATATACATCAGCTACCCATTCTGCAACATTTCCTGCCATATCGTATAATCCATAATCGTTAGGATCGTAAGATTTTACAGGAGCAGTAATATCTGCACCATCATCACTCCATCCAGCAATTCCACCGTAATCACCATCACCTTGCTTAAAGTTTGCTAATTGATCACCTCTGGTACTTCTTTTTCCAGAACGTGTATATTTTCCACTCCAAGGGTATTTTTTTCTACCTCTATAGATATTATAACTTCTGATTTCTACAAGACCTAAGGCTGCATATTCCCATTCAGCTTCGGTTGGAAGTCTGTATTTTGGCAAAAGTAATCCATCCTTACGTTGAATGTATAAACCAGTAGAGTCATTTGTTTTTTCATATTTTTCAGAAGCTCTACCTCCTCTAATGGCTTCATCATTACCACCATAAGTTTGCGAAGGAGCATTTAAATATGTTTCTGTATCAAAAGTACTTTCTGCAGAAACATCCTCAAAAGGAGCATTTTCTTTTATTACATTTTCTTCTTCAAGAATTCTTTCGTTAACGCGATTTGTTCTCCAGTTACTAAATTCTACTGCCTGAACCCAATTTACACCAACAACAGGATAATTTGCATATGCTGGATGACGAAGATAGTTATTAGTCATCATCTCATTAAAACCAAGACGATTTCTCCATACAAGAGTATCAGGAAGAGCACCGTAATAAATATTTCTGTATTTTGGTTCAGTAGGAGGGTAAACACCTTTTAACCAATCAAGGTATTCAAGGTACATAATGTTAGTAACCTCAGTTTCATCCATGTAGAATGATTGAACGTGTTGCTGTGTAGGAGTATTATTCCAATCATGCATAACATCATCCTGGACACGTCCCATGGTAAAAGTACCACCTTCAATAAATACTAATCCAGGTCCAGTTTCTTGCTCTTTATAATTTGTGGCAACTTGAAATCCACCATCTTTGGAGTTGTATTTCCAACCAGTGGCTCTAGAATTACTTCCATAGTCGTTTTTGGTACAACTAAATAGAAATACACTAACGGTAAGTGCCATCAGCGACCTAAAAATAAACGCGTTTTTCATAATCTTAAGTTCGTTAAAGTAGAATTAGGGATCGCAATATAAATAATAAACGTTAAATTTACCCTAATTTTTTTAAAATATTATCGATTCATATTTTTTAATGAATTTCCAACGACTTTGGTTTAACGCAATATTTCTAAAATTATTATTTATGACCAAATAAAAACTGCAAAAATTTAATTGTTAAAAAAACTAAGTCCACTTCCTTGTAATATACTTGTGTTTCTTTTGTAATATAGTAGTACATGTAGTTGTAACATGTGTGGTTTTAAAAAATAAACCCTAATAGTATGTGTATTTTTTGTCGGGTAAATTTAAAATGATTTGGAAGATATAAGATATCGCCAAAAAATGCGTTAACAAAAGAGTGAGTTGAAAAAATTAAATGGCTCACTATTTTTTAATCACTAAATAACTATATATTTGTCAAACTCAATTTTTGCAGGTATGAAAAAAACACTTATTCTTGGTCTTATATTTTTAACATTTTTTAAATTTGATGCCAAAGCACAGGGAGACAGAGCAATCACAACAGCTACGCCATTTTTAATAATAGCTGCTGATGCAAGAGCAGCCGGTCTAGCCGATCAGGGGGTTGCAACATCACCCGATGCATTTTCACAACAATGGAACCCAGCTAAATATGCTTTTATTAAAAGCAAACAAGCAGTAGGGGTTAATTATACACCTTACCTTAGTAGTCTGGTTAATGATATTTTCCTAGGAAATGTTAATTACTATAATCGTATCAATGAAAGAAGTGCTTTCGCTGCGAGTTTTAGATATTTTAGTTTGGGAGATATAGAATTTAGACAAACTGCAGATGGTGCTGGTAATACACAACGTCCTAATGAGTTTACTCTAGATATTTCTTATGCATTAAAACTGAATGACTATTTTTCTATGGCTGTAGGTGGTCGCTATTTAAGGTCTGATTTAAGATTACAGACTCTTGATGCCGACGATGCAAGCGCAGGAGATAGTTTTGGTGTTGATATTGCAGGTTTCTACAGAAGTGATGAAATAGCATTTAATTCTTTTAATGGTAGATGGAGAGTTGGAGCGACGATCGCAAATTTAGGGCCTAAAATTAAATATGATGATGCAGGTCAGGAAAATTTTATACCAACAAACTTTAGATTAGGAGGTTCATTTGATTTTATTCTGGATGAGGATAATAGAATAACCCCTTCTTTAGAATTCAGTAAATTACTTGTTCCCACTCCACAAGATTTTGATAACGATGGAGATATAGATGCTAGTGATAATACAGAATATCAGGATATTAGTGAATTTGGGGCTATTTTTTCTTCTTGGGGAGATGCAGATGGAGGATTTAGTGAAGAACTAAAAGAAGTTACTTGGTCATTAGGAGCAGAGTATATGTATAGAGAAGTTTTTGCTTTTAGAGCAGGTTTCTTTAATGAAAGTGAAGAAAAAGGAGGTCGCCAATTTTTATCGTTGGGTACCGGTTTTAAATATAATGTTATAAACTTAAACGTTTCGTATTTATTTTCTACATCATCAATCACGAGCCCACTAGAGAGAACACTTCGCTTTGGTCTTACTTTTGATTTCGGAGATGAATATTACGATTAATACCTAGATATATTAATTATAAAAAAAGTATCAAGCCTTAGGGTTTGATACTTTTTTTGTTTGTAGTACATTGTATTGCTGTTACCAATAAGTTCAAAATAACTAGTGATAAAAGATGAAAGAACTAGAAATAAAATCTATATTACAAGTGTATGACTCATTTGATGAATTGCCAGGAGAAATTCAAAATCTAATGAGTGAATCTATAACGATAAGAGATAAAGCGTATGCCCCATATTCAGAATTTTTGGTTGGGGCGGCTCTGTTATTAGAAAATGGTGAAGTAGTTCTGGGAAATAATCAGGAAAATGCATGTTATCCTTCAGGATTATGTGCAGAACGTACGGCTATATATTATGCTGGAGCTAATTTTCCAGATGTTGCAATTGTAAAAATGGCGCTTTCGGCCAGATCTCTTAAATATCAATTACTTACTCCTACGCCTCCATGTGGTGCCTGTAGGCAATCAATAGCCGAGTATGAAGTGAAACAGGACAAGCCTATAGAGATTTATTTTATGGGAGAGACAGGAAAAGTGGTTAAATCTTCTTCTTTAGCTAATTTATTGCCACTTGTTTTCGATAATTCGTATTTATAACGTTTTCGTTGATTTTATTATCAAACTGCTTTTTCCTTAATTTCGAATATGTTATTTTTGTTTTTCGTTCTCTCAATAAATTAAGAGGGAAACTAAATGATTTCTAGTTTTATGACTAGTTCTTTATACATATATCAGCACAATTGTAAATGAAAAAAATAACCAAAGAAGTTTACCTTAATTGGTACGAAGAAATGCTTTTCTGGAGAAAGTTTGAGGATAAGCTTGCTCAGGTATACATTCAGCAAAAAGTAAGAGGATTTTTACACTTATATAATGGTCAGGAAGCTATTTTAGCAGGAGCATTGCATGCTATGGATCTTACAAAAGATAAGATGATTACTGCATATCGTAATCACGTACAACCTATAGGTATGGGGGTAGATCCAAAACGTGTAATGGCAGAATTGTATGGTAAAGCCACTGGTACTTCTCAAGGTTTGGGAGGATCAATGCATATTTTCTCGAAAGAACATAGATTCTACGGAGGGCATGGAATTGTAGGAGGACAAATACCACTAGGAGCTGGCTTAGCTTTTGCAGATAAATACCATAAAAGAGATGCGGTAACACTTACATTTTTTGGTGATGGGGCTGCACGTCAAGGATCATTACATGAAGCTTTCAATCTTGCAATGTTATGGAAACTACCTGTTGTGTTTTGTGTAGAGAATAATGGATATGCAATGGGAACTTCGGTAGAAAGAACAGCAAATCATACAGATATCTGGAAATTAGGAAATGGATATGAAATGCCATCGGGTCCTGTAGATGCTATGAATCCAATAAAAGTAGCTGAGGCTATGGATGAAGCAATTACAAGAGCCAGAACTGGAGGAGGGCCAACTTTCTTAGAGCTTAAAACATATCGTTACAGAGGTCATTCTATGAGTGATGCTCAAAAGTATCGTACCAAGGAAGAGGTAGCAGAATATCAGAAAATTGATCCAATTACTCAAGTACTTGATATTATTAAGGAGAAAAATTATGCAAGTGAAGATGAAATAGCAGTAATAAATAAAAGAGTAAAAGAAAGGGTTGCAGAATGTCAGAAATTTGCTGAAGAATCACCATTTCCAGAAAAGAATGTTATGTATGATGTTGTATATGACCAGGATGATTATCAATTTTTATCACACAAACCACAATAAAATATGGCTACAGTAATAAATATGCCACGATTAAGTGACACCATGGAAGAAGGGGTGGTTGCAAAGTGGCTTGTTAAGAAAGGAGATAAAATTAGTGAAGGAGATATTCTCGCAGAAATTGAGACGGATAAGGCGACCATGGAGTTTGAATCTTTTTATGAAGGAACATTACTTCATATAGGGATTCAGGAAGGAGAAACAGCTCCTGTAGATCAGTTGCTTGCAATCATTGGTGATGAGGGAGAAGATATTTCTGGATTATTAAACGGAAATGCTACTCTGAAAACTGAAGCTCCAAAAGAACAAAAAGTAGAAGAATCTGTTCCAGCTCCATCGGGAAGCACTTCAATTCCAGAAGGGGTTGAAATTATTACTATGCCAAGGCTAAGTGATACCATGGAAGAAGGAACTGTTGCTACATGGCTTAAAAAAGTTGGTGATACTGTGGAAGAAGGAGATATCCTTGCTGAGATAGAGACTGATAAGGCTACAATGGAGTTTGAATCTTTCTATAATGGAACCTTATTGTATATTGGAATAGACGAAGGTCAAACAGCTCCTGTAGATGCTTTATTGGCAATTATTGGCCCCGCAGGAACCGATGTTTCGGGTCTTAAAGATGGAGTTAGTACTCCTCCTTCTCAGGAAAATGCACCTGCAACACCAAATAAAGAGGTTAAGACGGAAGCTAAAGTAGAAGCACCTGCAACCAGTAGCTCTACCGGTGGTAGAATTATTGCTTCACCGCTAGCTAAGAAAATAGCTGCAGATAAAGGAATTGATCTTTCTCAGGTAAAAGGAACTGGTGAAAATGGACGTATTATAAAAAAGGATGTAGAATCATTTACCCCTGCGGCTGTCGCTACAGCACCTGCTTCGGTAAAAGAAACTACAGCCCCTGTGGTGCAGACGTATACTCCTGCAGGAGAGGTAAGCTTTGAAGAAGTTAAGAATTCGCAAATGCGTAAGGCTATTGCTAAGAGTCTATCGGCTTCTAAATTCTCTGCACCTCATTATTATCTTACTATCGAGGTAGATATGCATAACGCAATGGCTTCTCGTAAGAATATTAATGAATTACCCGATACTAAGGTGTCTTTTAATGATATGGTGGTTAAGGCTTGTGCTATGGCACTTCGCAAACATCCACAGGTAAATACACAGTGGACAGATAATAATACGGTTTATGCAAAACATATTAATGTGGGTGTTGCTGTTGCTGTACCAGATGGATTAGTAGTTCCTGTATTGCCATTTACAGATCAAATGTCGTTAACTCAGATAGGAGCTAAAGTCAAAGACTTGGCTGGTAGAGCAAGAAATAAAAAATTGACTCCTCAAGAAATGAGTAGCAGTACGTTTACAGTTTCTAATTTAGGAATGTTTGGTATTCAGGAGTTTACTTCAATCATTAATCAACCTAACTCTGCAATTTTATCTGTAGGTGCAATTGTAGAAAAACCTGTCGTTAGAGATAGTCAGATAGTTGTTGGTAATACGATGAAAGTTACTCTGGCGTGCGATCATAGAACTGTTGATGGAGCTACAGGTGCTCAGTTTTTACAAACATTAAGACAATATCTTGAAAATCCAGTTACTATGTTAGCTTAATTCAAGTGATCAAATATTTATAAAAAATCCCACTTCAATCGAAGTGGGATTTTTTTATCTTTATCCAAAACTAGATTCTTATGCAGAAAAATATTTTTATAATTCTTGTTGCTTTGGTGTTATTTGTTAATTGTAAACAATCTACAATAGCCCAGTCAGAAAAGAAAGATGTGCACCCAAATATTGAAGAAGCAGAAGTGTCTTTGCTTACTGCAACTAACCCTTCAGAAGTAAAAGAAATTTTAAGTTTTTTAGCAAGTGATGAACTTGGAGGTAGAAATACCGGAAGTGAAGGCCTGGAAAAGGCAGCTCAGTTTATTGAAGGAGAATTTGAGAAATATGGCGTAGCTCCTTATTTTAAAACGTATAGAGATACTTTTGATGCAAAAGGAATTTCAACTTTTAATGTTGTAGGATATCTTAAAGGTACTGATAAAACACTTGCTAATGAATTTGTTATTGTTGGAGCACATTTTGATCATATAGGAACAGGAAAAGAGGTTAATGGTGATACTATTGCAAATGGAGCCAATGATAATGCGGCGGGAAGTACGGCAGTTATTTCTTTGGCAAAACAATTTGCTAAGTTGAAAAATAACAAAAGAAGTATGCTGTTTGTGTTATTTGGCGCTGAAGAAAAAGGACTACTTGGATCTCAACATCTGGCAGAGGTGTTAAAAGAAAAGGATATAGACCTGTATGCTATGGTGAATTTTGAAATGATTGGTGTACCATTAAATGAGAAGCCTTTTAAAGCATATATTACGGGATACGAGGTGTCCAACATGGCAAAAAAGATAAATGAATATACAGGTTCTGAATTAATAGGATATTTACCAAAGGCGAAAGAATTTCATTTGTTTCAAAGAAGTGATAATTATCCTTTCTACAAGCAATTCAACGTACCATGTCAGACTATTTCTACCTTCGATTTTACAAATTATGATTACTATCACCATGTAGATGACGAAGCATCTGAAATGAATTTTGAATTTATAGCAGAACTAATAAATGAGTGCGTTCCGGCGATTGTAAAAATAGCTAACACACCAAGTAAAGAGATTAAATTAAACTAATTTTAGGCCTTAAAAGTGGTCTTTTGGTATACATGAAGAATATTATTATTACTGGAGCGAGCAGAGGGATCGGGTATGAACTGGCAAAGCAATTTGCAGCTGAAGGTCATCAGGTCTTGGCCTTATCTCGAAACGAAAAACCAATAGCAACCCTTGGGCATAAGAATATACATACGTTTTCATTTGATATTTGTAATAATAGAGATCTAAATAGGATGGTCGATTATATTTCAGAGGCATGGGAACAGGTGGATATTTTAATTAATAATGCGGGTAAACTTCTTAATAAACCGTTTAGTGAGATGTCTGCTCAAGACTTTGAAGATGTGTATAAGGTAAATGTTTTTGGAGTAGCAGAAATTACACGTTTGGTTTTGCCTTTTATGAAATCAGGATCACATGTAGTCACAATTAGCAGTATGGGCGGTATTCAAGGCAGTATGAAATTTCCTGGATTGGCTGCCTATAGTTCTAGTAAAGGAGCAGTTATTACGTTAAGTGAATTGTTGGCAGAAGAATATAAAGAGAGTGGTATTGCATTTAATGTGTTGGCATTGGGAGCAGTACAAACCGAAATGTTAGAAGAAGCTTTCCCTGGATATCAAGCCCCGCTAACGGCTTTGGAAATGGCAAATTATATTAAAGATTTCTCGCTTACAGGAAATAAAATATATAATGGAAAAGTGCTGCAAGTATCTAGCAGCACTCCATAATTACTTCTTATTAAAATTAAAATACGATCTCTAAAAACCGGCTACAGATACGTTTTGCAAGTTTAAATATTGATAAAATTGATCTACCGTAAGCACTTTTTTCAACTCTTCGTTCTGAAAGTATATGATGTTGCTTAAGCTTTTAGATTTTTCTCGTGCAGATAATTTAGACTGCAGTACTTTATTAGCTTTCAGAGAATAATCAAAAATTGTCTTTTGAAGGATTTGACTTGCACGAATGGTTAGATTGAGTTCCTTTTGCAATTCTATCGCTTTTTCTGCGGCTAACTTTCTAAGTATTTTTTTATCTTTTTCTTGATCTTCAACCTGAGTTTGTGCTATAGTATTTGTAGTACAGACAAAAAGAATAACCAAAGTTATTAGTGTTCTCATATGAGTGTGCCTTTATGGTTTGTGTTAGTAAATATTAAGATTTTAAAAATATTAATAATTGATTAACAACAAGTTAAAAACATGAAATAATCGTTAAGTGTTAATTTTTATCCGATTAAAAACTGCATTATGATAGTTTTACAGGAGTTTTTTGGCTATAAAACCGTAAAATGATGAATTAGGATTTACAATTTGCCAAAACGGTATTTTTGACCATTTTTTTTGTGGATCGATCCATTAAAGTAAAGTCGATATAGTAGGTGTGTTTTCCTTTTACCTTTCGCTTGGTAGGTTTCGACTTTAGCTTTATAGTATATAGATTGTTTTGATAGGTTTCGTTCCAAGTGCTGCCGGGTTTTCGGTTTTTTGCTCTTGATTTAATAATAGGAACTAGTTGTTTCTCTGTGTTTTTTCCAAGTTGTATAATTCCGGTTGTATCGCCTTTAAAACGACCAAAATATAGCTTCTTGTATGAAGTGTTTTCGGCTTTTACCATATACAAACAATCGCAAGCATTTATATCTTCCCATGTAAAACTAAGATCTCTTAGAGAAAATCTTTCTACATGAATAGGTTTTTTAGAAACTGCATTTATAGGAGAAATAGTTTTCAGTTTCTTAAGGCTTTCAAAGGAAAAACGATTAGTCTTAATACATTCTCCATCTATATCTTTTTCCAAAGTTTTAATTGTAGTAAGTATGGTGTCGGTTTCTGATTCAAAAATAACTTTCGTTTTTATTTTTTTGATAGAATCTGAGGTAATAATGTAAGGTTCAATAAGTTCAACTTCTTTGATAGTGGTTTTTTCCCTAGAGAAAATTCTGTCTTGATTTTGAGGGTTCAATTTGTCCCTATGAAGATACTGCTGAAGTTTCTGAAATATCACAACGGTATATTCTTCTTTGTTGTTAATAAGCGTATCCTCTTTATTGTATATGGTGTCAGTTGATTTAATATCTATTTCTTTGGATGCGTTTGTGCATCCAATAGTGAATGAAAAGGTCAATATGTAAACAAAAAATAGCTTAATAATTTTATTTTAAATTATGAATACTACAAGATAAAAAATATAACAATGAAAATTGACAAAACATGATTGATAATGAATTGCTTATGATCACTTTTGTTGTTATTTGCCACTTTCTGATTTTAAAATAAAAAATACCTTAAAAAGAAGGGTTTGCGAACATAAAATAAGACTTTATGAACCGATTCTTATTTTGTATTTTGTGCCCGTGAAACAAATACTTGCCAGATATATACCTGAGCGTGCACTAGAACCTGCATTTGACTTGATAGTAAAATGTAATGTACACCTTAAAATTGTTAATGAACGTGTTACAAGGCATGGCGATTACAGAAAAATGGCAGATGGAGGACATCAGATTACTGTAAATGCTTCTCTAAATAAGTATCGGTTTCTTATTACATTGATTCATGAGATTGCTCACCTGGTGGCTTTTGAGAAATATGGGCGGTATATAAAACCACACGGAATAGAATGGAAAAGGGTCTTTCAGCAATTAATGCTACCTTATATTAATCCAGAGGTTTTTCCGTCTAAACTGTTGCCGGTTATTGCCAATCATTTCAGAAATCCACGAGCAAGTAGCGATACTGATGAAAAGTTATCTCTTGCTTTAAAACAATATGATCCTGAAAGTGATAAAAATTATATCTTTGAATTACCCTTCGGAAGTACCTTTAGATTATATAATGGAAAGATATTTAAAAAAGGTAATAAAAAGGTGAAACGATATGAATGTGTAGAACTTAGCACTGGTAGAATCTACCTTTTTAACCCTAATGCAGAAGTAGAACTGTTGAATTGATTATGAATAAAAATTATTATGCCATATTAATGGCTGGCGGAGTAGGATCTCGATTTTGGCCGGTAAGTACAACCGATTTTCCAAAGCAATTTCATGATATGTTGGGTACAGGAGAAACTTTGATTCAGCGTACATTTTCACGTTTGGCCAAAATAATTCCAACCGAAAACATATTTATACTTACGAATGAAAGGTACAACGATCTTGTCTTGGAACAGCTTCCTATGGCAGATCAACGGCAGGTGGTAACAGAACCCGCTATGCGTAATACTGCTCCCTGTATTTTATATGCTGCAATGAAAATTCAAAAGGAAAACCCAAACGCAGTTATGGTAGTGGCCCCTAGTGATCATTGGATCGAAGATGAGGATGCCTTTGTATCAAATTTGGATCAATGTTTTACAGCTTGTTCTGAAAGTGACATCCTAATGACGTTAGGAATTCAGCCTACTTTTCCTAATACGGGATATGGGTATATTCAATATAACAAAGAGGAAGATGCTATTAAAAAAGTAGCGCAGTTTACCGAAAAACCAGATTATAATACCGCAAAAACATTTTTAAATGCCGGTAATTATTTATGGAATGCCGGTATTTTTATCTGGAGTGTTAAAAGTATTGTAGATGCATTTGCAAGTTTTCAGAAAAAAATGACTTCTTTATTCGAAAAAGGAACAGATCTCTATAATACCGAAAATGAAAAGGATTTCATTTGTACAAATTATCCCCTGGCAGAAAACATATCTATAGATTATGCAATTCTAGAAAAAGCTGAAAATGTATATGTACTGCCCGCCACTTTTGATTGGAATGATTTAGGTACATGGGGCTCGCTATATGAAAAATTAGATAAAACCATTGATAATAACGCTGTTGTAAATGCTCGTGTACTTTCTCAGGAAGCTACTGGTAATATGATTAGAACCTCAAAGGATAAAATTGTAGTTGTAGACGGACTAGAAGATTATATCATTGTAGATAAAGAAGATGTGCTTTTGATCTATCCTAAAAAGAAGGAACAGGACATCAAAGAAGTACTTAAGAAAATAAAAGAAACATACGGAGAACAATACGGATAAACCAATGGAAGAAAACACAAATCAACCAATTCCTAATAAAGAAGAGGTTACTGAATCTGTTAAAAGAGATGCCAAAGGTCTTTTTGCAAGTATTAATAAATTTCTTAGAGAATTATTAAATATTAGAGCAGAAACGGATAAGGATCAAACTATTGAGGACGTCAAAAATGATATTCCGTTTAAGGGGCATAATGCCTGGATTCTTATTTTCTCTGTATTTGTGGCATCCATTGGTCTTAATGTAAGTTCTACTGCAGTGGTGATCGGGGCCATGTTAATTTCTCCATTAATGGGGCCAATTGTAGGTGTTGGATTATCTATTGCTATTAATGATATTGATACCTTAAGAAGATCATTGGTTAATCTAGGAGTGATGGTAGGATTGAGTGTACTTGCCGCTACGTTATATTTCTGGGTGTCTCCCTTGACCGAACTCACTCCGGAGCTCGAGGCCAGAACAGCACCTACAATCCTAGATGTACTGGTAGCGGTTTTTGGTGGTTTGGCTTTGATTGTTGCTAAATCTAAGAAAGGAACAATGCCTAATGCTATAGCGGGAGTGGCAATTGCTACGGCTTTAATGCCGCCTTTATGTACCGTTGGATATGGTATTGCCGTTTGGGAGCCTGATTTTTTTCTAGGGGCCTTATATTTATTTGGTATTAATGCAACTTTTATCGCACTATCTACCTTTATCGTTGCAAAATTATTGCGTTTTCCAATGTTACGTTATGCAAATTCTGCAAAAAGAAAACGTACAGCGCAATTAGCTTCTTTACTGGCGGTATTGGTTATGATCCCTGCGAGCTGGACATTCTATGTAACGCTACAAGAAAGTAATGCAGAACATGATTATAAAATTTTTCTGGAAAACGAGATCGAAGCCAATGAAAATTTGTATCTGAGAAAAGATTTTTATAATTATAATGAGAAAACTATAAAGTTATATTTTGATGGAGAAATTCCTGATGCTATAGTGAGTGATCTTAAAAACGAAATCAAAAAGTATGATGATCTTGATGACTTTGAATTAACTGTTAATGGTAACAAATCAAGGGGGCTTGATCAAGTATCAAAAGCGTACGATCGTGCAATTGTTGAGCTTGATCGTTTGGAAAAGGAGAATAATAATTTATTAGATGAAATCGAGGACCTTAAAATCGAGATTGCTGGCTTAGAAACCAACTTAAGAGAGGCTAATAAAGTGGTTCCTGTAAAAGTGTTGCCTTACTTTAATATCTCTAAAGATGCTAAAATAAGATTTCCTGATTTGGCAGAATTGGGTTATGGTGAGGTATTGCGGTCAAATTTCTTAAAAGTAGATACAGTAAAAGTAATCTTTCCAAAATGGAAATTTCAAGTATCGGATAGCTTGAATACTATACGTGTAAATTCACTTCATGAATGGATTACCAAGGAGATGAAGGCAGATACATTGTATGTAGAGTAAAGATTTTATAAAGAAAATAAAGGATATATGTCCTTTGTACAGTTGTTGGCAATAATTTGAATGAAAAAACTACAGAAGAAACATTTTTATAAATATTTAATTGAAATCATCATCATTGTGATTGGTGTTTTAATTGCATTTTATTTAACTAATTGGGAAAATGAAATTGGAAAAAGAAAGACTGAAAAAGAAATCATTTCTCAAATATATTTTGAACTAAATGATAACTTAATTGATTTAAAAAATGATTTTGAAATTCATAAAAACTCTTTTAAAAGTCAGTTAAGAGTTCAAAAATTCTTGGATAATAATAAAATTAGTTCCGATTCATTAATGATGGATTTTTATTGGATGACTAAAGAAGAATATATTTTCCCAAACACATCTGCATTCGAAAATTTAAAAAACGTTGGAATGAGTATTATAAAAAAAGACTCATTACGGGATTTAATAACTTTAGTTTATAATAATTACTTCCCTAGAATATCTAAAGGAGATAATTTACACCCAGATATAAATGAATATTTACATCCCTATGTCAAAAATAATTTCAAAGTCAACAGAAACGAAAACATTAAGTATACATTATTTCTTGGGGACTCTTTAAAAATTGATTATCCAAGAGATTTTGGAAATGGAATAAAGCAAGTTATAGGCTACATCCCGTTGAATAGTGAAAAATTAAGAAATGATGAAGAGTTTAGGTTCCTTATTTCGGAAATATTGTATTTCAGAATATATAAAATTCATTACTATCAAACATCTATAATCAATGTTGAAAAAATACTAAGACTGATTGAAAATGAATACCCAAAAATTATTGCCAATAATAGCTACGATTAATACTGTTTTTATTACTTAAACGAAGGTCAAGAGCTTTAACCGAGCCCGCCAAAACTTTTGATTTGGCTTTAATAATGAAAAAATATAACCTGTCTACCGACAGGCAGGCAAAATATATAGCTGTGGCTAAGTGCTTAATCAGAAATTAATGACTTTTTAACCCCATACTAAGCATTGCCAAGACGTTAAAACGAACAATACTTTTTTTGATATTTGAAACGTACATATTAGCAAAACCTTTAGATAATCTGATCGAATCAGTTTTCTATTTTAAAAACTTTCAACCCGATCATTCTATAGAACGGGTTGTCCCAACAGGGCATTTGTTTATTATTTTTGAATTAGACGGAATTCCCAGAAATACGTTTGATAATAAAACGCTTCAACCCAATGCTACTTTTGAGCAAGTGTGGATTTCAGGAATGCACAAAAATTATCTTTCAATTTCTGCTCATCAGGATTCAGAAATGCTGGTTATTCAATTTAAACCTAATGGATCACATCCCTTTTTACACATTCCAGTTCAGGAACTAAACAACAAAGTAATAGCGGCGCAAGATATTTTGGGAGGCGAAATTTTAGATTTGAGAAAAGCGGTTATGGAAAAAGAAATAGTTGTTGAGAAATTCAAAACTGTAGAGACATGGTTGCATAATCGATTTAATGCAAATAAGATTGCTCCAAAAGAGTTAGTGACGATCGTTGATAAATTGAAGATTGGATCGTTTACAGAACACAGCGAGATAGTGTCATTATACCCTAAAACTCAAAAACACTTAATAGAACAATTTAAAAAGTATTGCGGTTTGACCCCCAAAGTATTTCATAGAATATTTCGATTCAATGAAATTTTGCAACAAATACACGCCAAACAAAATATAGCATGGTCGCAAATAGCTTATCAATTTGGTTATACAGATCAATCCCATTTTATTAAAGAATTCAAAGAATTTTCAGGATTTAATCCTCAAGAATTCATTACAGCAGAGTATAACAAAGAACAGCCCAATTTCTTCCCATTAGATAAAAAGGGTTAATTTTTTACTATCTTATTTTACATCGATTTCAGTAATTTGTTATTTATACAAATCGTTATGAGGAAATCAGTTTTATATTTGATTACTTTATTATTTCCCATTATTCAATATGCTCAGAATGTCAGTGAATCACATGTAAATAGGACCGTTTCAGTAGTAGATTCAACACAAAGCAACAATATGGTGTTGATTCAAACCTTTGAAGTTAAGGCAACTTTGGATCAAGTTTGGGATGCCTATACAACCAAAAAAGGTTGGGAAAGTTGGGTAGCCCCTGTAGCAGAAGTTGATTTTAAAATAGGAGGGCATATACAAACCAATTATGATAAGAATGCAAAAATTGGGGACAAAGGAACTATTCGTCTTCATATTATTAATTATGTTCCTAATAAAATGATCACCCTACAGGCTGAAGTGACAGATAATTTTCCGGCTATTATGAAGAAAGATGCTAAGAACTTATTTAATGTCATTGTATTTGAAGAGACCCAAACGAATACCGCAAAGATCACTTCGTATGGGATTGGGTATAGGAAAAGCGCAGAATATATAAAGATGATGAAATTTTTTATCTCTGGAAACGAAGCGAGTCATCAACAACTGATTTCGTATTTAGAATCGGGACAACAAACAAAATTTTAGTTATGGATAAAGCACTACAAACAATGATTGATAATATGCCAGAAAAAACTGGAAAATCATTAAATGAATGGAAATTGATATTAAAAGAAAAATCTTTTGTAAAGCATTCTGAAGGAGTAAAGTATCTAAAAGAAGAACATAACGTTACTCATGGATTTGCAAATACGATTGTGACGTTGTCCAAAGATGAAAAAGAAACGCCTGATGATCTTATCGAAAATCAGTATAAAGGAAAAGAAGGGCTAAAGCCTATTTATGAGAAGTTAATTTCTCTGGTAAAAACTTTAGGTACAGACGTTATTATCACACCAAAAAAAGGAAGTGTGAGTGTTATTAGAAAAAAGCAATTCACTTTAATAAAACCAGCTACCAGAACAAGAATTGATTTAGGGCTAAAACTAAAAGATAAACCTATAACCAATAGACTAGAAAATTCTGGACCCTTTGGAACTATGTGTACACATAGAGTTAAGATAACAACTATAGAAGAAATAGATGATGAGCTAAAACAATGGATTGAAGAAGCGTATCAAAAGGCAAATTAATTTTTTAAGGTAATTGATTAGGTTACAACCCTTTTAATTGTGCATCACGCACTTTTTTAAATAGATTTGAAGAGTATACAAAATCTGTAACGGCTTTATTATCTGTTTGGAAAATCTGACTCTTATCACCTTCCCATTCTAAATGTCCATTTTTAAGAAAAACGATTTTTTCTCCAATTTCCATTACCGAATTCATATCGTGAGTATTGATTACAGTAGTAATATCGTTTTCCTCGGTGATTTCTTTAATTAGATTGTCGATTACGATAGCCGTTCTAGGATCAAGTCCAGAGTTAGGCTCATCGCAGAATAAGTATTTTGGTCTGGTTACAATTGCACGTGCTATAGCAACACGTTTTTGCATTCCACCACTAATTTCAGACGGAAGCTTGTTATTAGCGTTTTCTAGATTTACTCTATCCAATACCTCATTTACTCTATCCTGCATTTCTTCCTTCTTTTGCCTGCTAAACATCATAAGAGGAAACATCACATTTTCCTCAACAGTCATAGAATCAAACAAAGCACTCCCTTGAAAAACCATTCCCATTTGCTCTCTTAGATCTCTTTGTTGTTGTTCATTAAGTTCAGAATAGGTAGCACCGTCATAACAAATGGCTCCCTTTTCTGGAGTAAAAAGACCAAGTAAACATTTTAAGAAAACCGTTTTACCACTACCACTGGTACCAATGATCAGATTGGTTTTACCACGATCAAATGATGTAGTAATTCCCTTTAGGATCTCTTCCCCGTTAAAACCTTTATGTAGATTGGTAACTTCTATCATTAGCTTAGTAGTAATTGAGTGAGTACATAATTTGATATAATAATAACCACTGTGGTCCAAACAAAGGCAGAAGTACTTGCTTTACCAACTTCTAAGGCACCACCTTTCATATAATATCCATGAAAAGAGGGTATAGTTGCTAATAAAAACGAATACAAAAAGGTTTTTATAAATGCATATACCAGATGATAAGGGATAAACTCTTCTCTAAGCCCGGTCAAAAAATCTGTACTTGAAACAAAGCCTCCATATACCCCCGCGATGTATGCTCCAAATATACCAGTAAACATTGCTATTGCAATCACAAAAGGATAGGTAAGCATTGCTATAATCTTTGGGAAAACTAAATAGTTAAGAGAATTGATACCCATAACTTCTAGTGCATCGATTTGTTCGGTAACTCTCATTGTTCCAATGCTAGAGGTAATAAATGAACCTACTTTACCCGCCATAATTACTGAAATAAAAGTAGGGGCAAATTCCAGGATTACTGATTGTCTGGATGCAAAGGCAATAAGTTTTTTGGGAATTAAAGGGTTGTTAAGGTTAAGCGCTGTTTGTATAGCAACAACTGCTCCAATAAAGAACGCCAGAAATACTGTGATACCCAAAGAACCAATAATTAGGTCGTCTATTTCTTTGAATATTAGATTTCTAATCACAGAACCTTTTGTCATTCGACTAAAAATTCCCTTCAACATTAAAAAGTAACGACCGATATCGTCTAGATAAAACATACGTTCTTTATTAGAAAGGCTAAAATAGAAAAAAAAATATCCACAGCATTTAACCTTGCATTAAAGTTTTACATTTGCATAAATGCTATTTTCGCTGAACTTAAGATGAGTTCTTGTATCTAAACTAAAAAATAATGACTAAGAAAGTATTTCTAATCACGTTGCTAACCGTATTGTCTATTACTTGTAAATCTCAGGAGTCTATTAATAGCTCCCCAAAACTTGTTGTTGGTATAGTGGTGGACCAAATG
The DNA here is from genome assembly GCA_947500545.1 of uncultured Aquimarina sp. Classification (GTDB taxonomy): domain Bacteria; phylum Bacteroidota; class Bacteroidia; order Flavobacteriales; family Flavobacteriaceae; genus Aquimarina. The sequence goes on from CANMSO010000007.1 coordinate 61,651, forward strand.
CGATATGACTATTTAACGCGCTTTTATAATCGATTTGGAGAAGGTGGTTTTAAACGTATGATTAATGAAGGGTATAATTGCAAAAATAACCATTTTAATTATGTACCTACTTATACTGGTCCGGGTCATACATCCATTTATACGGGAACAACTCCACAAAATCACGGGGTGATTTCTAATAACTGGTATGATAAATTTAGTAAGAAGATGGTGTATTGTGCTAGTGATCCTTCAGTTAAAGCCGTAGGTTCTGATAGTGAATGGGAAAGAATGTCTCCGCACCGTATGAAAACAACTACGGTAACAGATCAAAATAGGTTGCATACTCAAGGTAAAGGAAAAACGATAGGAATTGCTATAAAAGATCGTGGAGCAATACTTCCTGCAGGGCATACTGCAAATGCAGCATATTGGTTTACTGGTAAAGATGAAGGTAAATGGATTACAAGTACATTCTACAGAAATGATTTACCAAATTGGGTTAAAGATTTTAATACATCAGATAAAGCAGAATCTTATTTTAAAGAATGGAACACATTATATGATATTGATACGTATGTCGAAAGTGGAGCAGATCTAAATACGTTTGAAGCCGGATATAAAGGAAAAGAGACCGCTACATTCCCTTATGACTTGGCTAAATTAAAAGATCAAAATTTAGGATACGACATTATTAAGTCTTCTGCTTTTGGAAATAGCCTCACTGCAGATTTTGCGATTGAAGCAATTAGCGGTGAAAAATTGGGAGCAGATGAGGTAACCGATTTTCTTACTGTTAGTTTTTCTAGTACAGATTATGTAGGACACAATTTTGGAGTTAATTCTAAAGAGATTCAAGATACTTATTTGCGATTGGATAAAGATTTAGAACGATTTTTAAATGCTTTAGATGCCAAAGTAGGTAAGGGGCAATATACTGTTTTTCTAACAGCAGATCACGGAGCAGTTCATGTACCATCATACCTGAAATCACTTAAAATACCAGCAGGTTATTTTAATCGAGATGTATTTACAAAAAAGGTTGAAGCATTTGTGAAGAACAAATTTAAGGTCGATAGTTTGATTGAGAATATGTCCAATAATCAAGTTTTTTTCAATTATGAAGTTGTATCAAAAAATGGAGTTAATGCTGAAGAACTTCAAAAATCCATAGCACATTTTGTGTTACAGGAAGACCAAATTGATAAAGTATTCACCAGAAATCAGCTAGAATCAAGTAATTATACTTCTGGAATCGCACATTTAATACAAAAAGGGTTTAATCAAAAAAGAAGCGGAGATGTTGTTATTGTGTATGATCCTGCAACTATTATGTATTCTCGAACTGGATCTACTCATGGTAGTGGATTGACATATGATACACATGCTCCTTTACTATTCTTTGGTAAGGGAATAAAAAAAGGAAGTACAGTTAAAGAGACGTATATTACAGATATAGCACCTACAATTTCAGCTATGTTAGGAATTGCATTTCCTAATGGTGCCACAGGGGATGTCTTATCTTTTGTATTAGAATGAAAATATTGTCAAGCTGAGTTTTTTAGATAAACTAAGCTTGACTTAATATTCAGAATATCTCTTAATTTCTTCCTGCAATTACACCTCCATCGGTATCCCATATCGCACCAGTAACCCATGAAGCTTGGTCAGATAACAAGAAAGTGATACTATTTGCTATGTCTTGGGGTGTGCCATTTCTTCCAATTGGGTGAAAATTGTTAAACCCTACTAGTGCTTTTTTTGCCTCTTCTGCACTTCCAAAAACGCTGTCATACACTGGAGTTTCAACTACAGCGGGAGATACTGCATTTACACGTATTCCGTGATCGGCTAATTCCATTGCAAGATGTTGTGTAAGTGAATGTAGTCCGGCTTTTTGCATAGAATATGCAGAAGAAGGGGTAGCTTTTACTGCTTGTTTTGCCCACATAGAGCCTACGTTAACAATGGCGCCACTATTGTTTTCTTTCATTTTTTTCGCGGCAGATTGCGTAATGAAAAAGAAGCCACGATTCAAATCCTGATAAGAGTCATAATCTGCTACTGTATGATCCAAAAACGCTTTTGGCCCAAAAATTCCCGAAGCATTTACCAGATAATCCAATTGATCCAATTTAGAAATGGTTTGTGTAAGATCATTTACGCTTTCTGAGTTTGTAATATCTACCTGATGTTTTATAATGTTTGCGTGATCTACTATCTTAGAAGGATTTCGTCCTACCACATGTACCGTAGCGCCTCCTTTAATTAATGTGTCTACGGTTGCTTTTCCGATTCCGCTGGTTCCACCAATTACTAACGCAGTTTTGTTTTTGAATTGAGTCATTTTTAAATATATTTAGTTAATAAATGAACAGACAAGTCTGTCTTTTTGTGAATAAATTTTTTTAGTTTAAAATATTTCTACAGAGCGATAAACCTGCTTTAATAGGCCATGGATCTTGATGTAATTTACTTTCAGAAATTGAGCCTTCATATACCAAATAAATTTGCCTGGCGAGTGCTTCATTTTTTTGATCAGAATCTTGAGGATAGCTTTTTTCTATTAATTCTTCTATATACGCAATAAACTCTCCCTTCTGTTTTTGTATCTCTTTTTTTATTTTTTCATTTTCTTTGGGGATTTCTGCTATCGTATTTAAACACCAGCATCCATTAAAATCTTTTTGATCAAAGAACTCCTGAAGAAAATAGAATAATGCATATAGTTTATTTTTCCCTTCTTCAGCGTTATTAACAAAGACTTTTATATCATTAATGAATGTTTCATTTCTATATGTAAGATATGCAAGACAGATTTCCTCTTTTGAAGCAAAATGGTTATATAATGTGGCCTTGGCTATACCAGCTTCTTTAATAATTTCATTGATACCCGTAAGGTTATATCCTTTACTATAAAAAAGGTTTGAAGCAGTTTCAATAATATGCTGTCTAATCAATGAATGTTTCATGGAGGCAAATATATAAAATAATTCTAAAAACAGACAGACTTGTCTGTTTTTAGAATTATTTTAACTTTTTAATTAGGTTATAGTGGTTAAGATATTTTCGAATAATCTTATTTCTTTTCCTAAAAAATCTTTTCTTTAATTTTTTTCCATCGCAGTTTGCGAATAAACTTTCCTTCGTCTTTAGAAACAAGAAATGGCTGTTTTTTTGCTATGAAATAGCCTTTTAGGTAATCAAAGATGAGTTTGGGTTGCTTTTTAAGAAAGGCTAACTTTAATGAAGCTATTATTGTAATCCAAAAACCATAACGCATGCGATGGAATGCTTCACCTTGTTTGTATTTTGCTTTAGGATTATAAGTGTTTCCTGTTGGTTTAAGGTGTTTAACGATCAATGATGAATCGGTTTTAATTTCCCAATTATGATATTGTGCCAGTAATTCATCTATAGTATCCCATCCCATAGCTGGCTTTAGGCCATTAATATCCTCAAAGCAAGCTTTACGATATGCTTTTAATGCACCACGTATGTGATCTTTGTTGGTTAAATTTTCTAATATCCATTCTTGACCTTTTTCAATATGACAAAAACCTCCTACCATTCCTATATTATTCTGATTATTGAAATGCCTTGTCATTTTTTCTAAATAATTTGAGGGAAAAATGAGATCAGCATCGAACTTGCAAATGATATCGTAGTCACTATCCAATGTCTGAAAACCTTGATAAAAAGCATTAATCACTTTGCTGCCAGGCATATGATCTTGCGATGATTTAGTTTTTACTTGGGATATAAAATCATACTTGTTTGAAAAATTCTCTAGAATGTGCTCTGTATTATCAGTAGAATTATCATTAACAACAACAATTTTTTTAGGAAGAAGTGTTTGTGTAACCAATGACTCAAGTGTTTTAGAAATAAAACGTTCTTCGTTATGAGCAGGTATGACAATGTATATTTTCAAGAGACGATTTCAGTTTTAAAATTAAAAACCATGAGCTAAAAGTGCTAACTATTAGTTTTTTATCCTTTCTGCATAAACAATATAATATCTTGGTGTAAAAAGACGAAGCAAGGGGCGAAATCCAAGTTTCTTAACAGGGTGTGTCCATTTGTCTCTAGCTTTAATTTTCCAGCCAGCTTTTTCGAGTAACCAGTCAAATTGCCAATCTTCAAATTCGTGATAGTGCCTGTCCCATGGATCAGTTTTACTTTGATAGGCAGGGGAAAACCATAATTTTAAAGGTACAGAGGCTACTAATTTATTGGATTTTATGTCTTTCAGTATATTAAAAGGGGCAATCAAATGTTCAAAAATTTCAAAAGCGGTTATAATCTCCGCATCCGCGGTTTTTACAACTTCAGTATTTAGATCCAAATCTTCTCCTGAAGTATTGGATACTGTATATCCTTCTTTTTCCATAAATTCTACGAAGGGATTTCTAACTCCAAGATCAAGAATCCTTGATGGAGCAGGAGTATGCTCTCGCAGAAATTCAAGTGTTTTTTGATAACGTTTATGAGGAAAAGTTCCTTCGTACATAATGGTATAATCAGTAATTGCAGATGTAAAAATAGACAATTACTCAGATTACTATATGTACTTAAGATATAATTTTAACAGAAGCCTTTAAAACTGATATAGAAAAGCATTAATATTCATGCCGGCACCCACACTAGCAAATAGTAGTATATCGCCTTTGTTGATTTGTTGATTTTCTATTTTTCCATTCAAAACTAAGTCATATAACGTTGGAATAGTAGCTACACTGCTATTTCCCAATTTCTGAATACTCATTGGCATGACACCATCTGGTACTTTTTGACCAAATAAATCGTAGAACCTTTTTACAATGGCTTCATCCATTTTTTCATTGGCTTGATGGATTAGAATTTTCTTGACATCGGTGATATCGACATTAGTTTTATCTAGACAAGCTTTCATGGCCAATGGTACATGGTTTAGAGCAAATTCGTATATTTTTCTACCATACATCTTAATATACTTATTGTTGTCATCAGAGGTGTTTTTATACGTTTTTCCGAAGAACAAGAAATTACTTTCTTCTAATGTATAAGAGGCGCTTATTGTAGAAATTATACCTCCTGTTTCTTTTGTGATTTCAAGTATTGAAGCTCCCGCACCATCAGAATAAATCATAGAATCCCTATCGTGTTGATCTATAACACGTGACAATGTCTCAGCACCAATAACAAGGCACTTTTTGGCCATGTTACTTTTTATAAATGACTGTGCTTGTATTACACCTTCGATCCAGCCCGGACATCCAAAAAGCACATCATAGGCCACACAATATGGGTTTTTTATTTTTAATTTATGTTTTACTCTTGCTGCAAGGCTAGGTACTGTATCCGCCTGGGAGGAGTTACTATCAACGTCTCCGAAATTATGAGCTACTATTATGTAATCAAGTGTTTCAGGGTCGATTTTCGCATTTTTGATTGCTTTTTCTGCAGAAAGAAAGGCTAGGTCAGAGGTGTTTTGTTGTTGAGATGCATATCTACGCTCTTCAATACCCGTTATTTTTCTGAATTTTTCTATTATTACATCAGTTGGGTGCTGGATTTGTTCTCCATTTCCAGTGTAGAATTGATGATCGAAAAAATCTTCATTTTTCTCTATTTCATTAGGAATATAGCTTCCTGTGCCTGTTATTTTGATATTCATCATTCCTAATTATATGTTAGATTAGGAAAGATAGGTATAATAAATGGTTTTATTATGCGCGCATAATATGTTTTACGATGCCCAAACCTTTCTAGTAGGTAACATACGAACAAAACGCGTATTATTATATCCTTAATTGCATTACCGTGGAGATTGATAAAGCTCTTGTTTTAATAAGCTCTGCTTTTTCTCCCTTAAAATTACTATCTACTGTTTTATGAAATAAAGACAACCAAGTGTCAAAATGAATTTTTTCTAGCTTCTTTTTACTACTTAAGTTTTTATGAATTTGCATGACATTCTTTTTATAACCTCCTGTTCTTAGTAATTGCTGTTCCCAGAAATCTGTAATTTCTGGTATATGGTCATCTAGGTTAATTTTTGCAATTTCGGTAAAGAACATGCCTATCGTTGGATTTACCAGGGCATCATTATAAAAAGCTCTCATCAGAAATTCTATATCTTTTCTTGTTGTAATGTCTTGCATTATCATTTGATTTAATAAAAAAAGAGGTAGCTGCCAAGCTACCTCTTACTAGTTTTATTCAGAATTCACTTTTAAGCTTCTGCTTCCATGTACTCCTCGATAGGAGCACAGGTACAAATTAAATTTCTATCTCCATATGCATCATCTACACGACGTACAGACGGCCAAAATTTATTTTCGGCAATATATGACAGAGGATATGCCGCCTGCTCTCTTGAATAAGGAAAATCCCATTTATCTGAGGTAAGCATAGCCAGTGTATGCGGAGCGTTTTTCATTACATTGTTTGGGTTGTCCGCATTTGCTTCTGCAATTTCTTGACGTATAGATAACAAAGCATCACAAAAGCGATCTAATTCGGTTTTGCTCTCACTTTCTGTTGGTTCTATCATGATCGTTCCTGCAACCGGAAAAGAAACTGTAGGGGCATGGAAACCATAATCCATTAATCGTTTTGCAATATCCGTAACTTCAATACCGTTTGCTTTAAAAGGTCTACAATCGATAATCATTTCGTGTGCAGCTCTTCCTCTTTCACCTACATACAACACACTATATTGTCCATCTAGACGCTCTTTGATATAGTTGGCATTCAATATTGCGTATTGAGTAGCTTCTTTTAAACCACCTGCACCCAGCATAGTGATATATCCATAAGATATTAAACATGCCAGAGCAGACCCCCAAGGAGCTGCAGAAATAGCCGTAATGGCATTATCTCCACCCGTTGGTATAATAGGGTTACCTGGTAAGAATGGGACTAATTGTTCTGCAACACAGATTGGTCCAACACCTGGTCCACCACCACCGTGAGGGATTGCAAATGTTTTGTGTAAGTTGAGGTGGCAAACATCTGCACCAATAGCCCCAGGGTTAGTCAAGCCAACCTGAGCATTCATATTTGCACCGTCCATATATACTTGTCCGCCATTATCATGAATAATTTTGGTAATCTCTTTAATAGCCGATTCATATACTCCGTGAGTAGAAGGATAGGTAACCATTAAAGCGGCAAGGTTGTCCTTATATTTCAGGGCTTTGTCGCGTAAATCATCTACATCTATATTTCCTTCTTCGGTAGATTTAGTAACAACTACTTTCATCCCGGCCATAACAGCAGAAGCAGGGTTTGTTCCATGGGCAGACGACGGAATCAAACAAATATTTCTATGATAATCGTTTCTGGATTCATGATAAGCACGTATCACCATTAATCCTGCAAACTCTCCTTGGGCACCAGAATTTGGTTGTAAAGATGTTGCAGCAAAACCTGTAATCTCGGTAAGTTGATTTTCAAGTTTTTTGAGGATTTCCTGATATCCTTGAGCTTGTTCTATAGGTGCAAAAGGATGTATATTTCCCCATTGTGGATCACTTAGAGGTAACATCTCTGAAGCCGCATTAAGTTTCATTGTACACGACCCAAGAGCAATCATTGAATGATTTAATGAAAGATCCTTTCGCTCTAACTTTTTGATATAACGCATCAATTCTGTTTCTGAATGATAAACATTAAATACCTCATTAGTCAGGAATTCAGTATTTCGTCTTAAGTTTTGATCAATATTCTTGTCGTTGTTGTCGATTTTAAGAATCTCAGGAGTATCTTTTCCTGAAACTTGAGAGAAGATTGAAACTATGGTATTTAAGTCTTCAATTGTAGTTGCTTCATTTAAAGAAATAGACACTGTATTAGCATCAGGGTAGTAAAAGTTTACCTCTTGTTTTTCTGCTATTTCTTTTACTTTATTTACATCGACTTCTATACGAATAGTATCAAAATATGATGTATTAAGTTGCTTGAAACCTAGTTTTTCTAATGCTTCACTTAATACAGCAGTAGAATTATTGACTTTTGAAGCAATGTATTCTAATCCTTCTGGTCCATGATAAACCGCATACATCCCTGCCATTACAGCAAGTAAGACCTGTGCAGTACATATATTTGATGTAGCTTTGTCACGTTTTATATGTTGCTCTCGAGTTTGAAGCGCCATACGAAGGGCGCGATTACCATTCATGTCTTGGGTAACCCCAATAATTCTACCAGGAATATTTCTTTTATATTCTTCTCTTGTTGCAAAATATGCTGCATGCGGTCCTCCGTAGCCTAACGGAATTCCGAAACGTTGCGTTGTACCTACAACAACATCTGCATCAAAACTTCCTGGAGATTTTAAAGATACTAAGCTTAAAATATCTGCTGCAACTGCAACTTTAATCTCTGATTTATGTGCTTTTTCTACAAAACCCGCATAGTCATATACTTGTCCTGATTTTCCGGGATACTGTAAAATGGCTCCATAAAATTCTGTAGAGAAGGTGAATTGTTGATGATCTCCAACAACTAATTCAATATCAAGAGGTATTGCACGGGTTTTTAATAATGAAAGTGTTTGCGGAAGAATTTCTTCGGAAACAAAAAACTTATTTATGCCACTCTTTTTTTGATTTCTGGAACGTACCGCATAAAGCATAGTCATGGCTTCTGCAGCAGCAGTGCTTTCGTCTAGTAAAGATGCATTTGCTAGTTCCATACCAGTAAGATCGCAGATCATTGTTTGGTAATTCAATAGTGCTTCTAATCTACCTTGAGCAATTTCTGCTTGATATGGGGTATAAGCAGTGTACCAACCCGGATTTTCTAAAATATTACGTTGGATAACTGCGGGTAAGCAAGCTTCATGATACCCTAATCCAATATAGGTCTTGAAAACCTTGTTTTTTGATGATAGTCTTTGAATATGTGCTGAATATTCTTGCTCACTCATTGCAGCATCAAGATTGAGCGATTTGTTTAAAAGAATATCGTCAGGAACAGTTTCATAAATCAATTGTTCCATAGAGTCTACCTTAACGGTATTCAACATGCTGTCTATATCCTTTGTTGAAGGACCAATATGACGCAGTTTAAAAGAGTCAGTTTTCATAGCGAAAAAAACAGTTGAGATTCAGACGGCAAAAGTACATATTTAATTGCTAAAAATTTCACAATTAATTAACCCTACTGTATCAAGTTTTTAACCAATTTCGGGGGTTATTAACAGATACCCTTAAATTTGTAACGTGGAAACCCTAAAAAGTATATTTAGATTTTATATCAATGGTAGTATCCATGTTGCCCTAGCGATTTGCGCGTTGGTGAATATTACATTCATGAAATTTGAAATAACAGGGGGGAGTACGTTTCTTTTTTTCATTTTCTTAAGCTCTATTACGGCCTATAATTTTGTGAAATATTCGAAAACGTCTAAATTATATCATAGACGATTAACCAGGTCGATGAAAGGGATTCGTTTATTGACTGTACTTTCTTGTACCCTTTTTGTGTATGTTGCTTTTCAGGTGTCTATAAAGACACTATTATACATGGTCCCCTTTATAGCACTTACTATATTGTATGCTGTACCAATTTTTCCGAATAACAAAAACCTTAGAAGTATTGCCGGAGTAAAGATTTTTATTATAGGAGTAGTTTGGGCGGGGATAACTGTGTTTGTGCCATTAATCTACGCAGAAGGAATTTTGAATTTTGATTTTTTAATTGAACTAACACAGCGGTTTTTGTTTATTGTTGTTATCATGCTACCCTTTGAGATAAGAGATCTTGAATATGATGCCGCTACGTTGGAAACGGTGCCACAAAAAATTGGAGTGACAAGAACAAAAGTTTTTGGAAGCGTTTTATTGGTAATATTTTTATTATTGACAGCAATAAAAGATAATATCACATCAATAGAGATTTTGAGCACAATTCTGGTTACTACAATTAGCCTTTTATTTTTATGGGGTACAGAGCGAAAACAATCAGAATATTATTGCTCTTTTTGGGTAGAAAGTGTTCCTTTAATGTGGTTAATAATATTTATTTTTTTGCAGAACCTATTTAGTTAATTCTTCTTGTAATCGTTGTTTCATTACTTGTTTCTCAGAAGAACTAAAGCTCTGAATATTAGATTTTTTTAGAGTCTTTGTGAGCTTTGTATTTCTTTTGGAATAGGCACGCGTAACTTTACAGTATATTAGTCGAATATTTAGTTTTATTATTTCCACAACTGAAGCTTCTCCATACTGGTTTTTATCACAGATATGTTTTGCTTGTTCGCAGGATACAAATAACTTATTAGTAGTTTTCATTACAAATTTTGGTAATTTCTTTTTATTGGGGTAATTCTTTTAATTATTCTTATTACTCGTTCATTTTTTGTTTTAATCGCTCTTTCATTGCATCCTTTTCGTATTGATTAATATTGATAACTTTAGGGTCTTTAATCAATTTGGTCAACTTGTTGTTCTTTGCAGAATATTTTCTACACGCTTTACAATATATAAGATGTATGTTAAGCTTTACTTTTTCCCAAAAAGTAGCTTCTTTATACTGATTCTTATCACAAAAGTGATTAGCTTCAGAACAACTTACAAATATTCCATTTTTATTTTCTTCCTTACTCATTTCTTTCTTAAAACCAATTTTTTTCCAGGCACTCGGCCATTGCTGTACGTGCCCTGTGTATGATAACCCATAGATTAGACGCAGTAATATCAAATTCATTACAGATGGCCTCTGTATCAAAACCTTGTATTGTTTTCATTTTAAAAATGGTGGCTTGCTTTTCGGGTAATTTGTCCATGCAATTATGTATTGCTAGACCAAGCTCTTCATTTTCAATATCACCTTCTGCATTTTTATCAAAAGGATCCGCTACTCGTTCTTCTAACCAATCTCCTTCGGTTTCAGAATCGGTTGAATAATTTATTCTAACTTCAGCTTTACCTTTATTACTATTGATTTTACGATAGTGATCAATGATTTTTCTTTTCAAGATAGAGATCAACCAAGTTCGTTCACTTGCTTCACCTTTAAAATTTTTCATTGATTTCAGACCAGCAAAGAATGTTTCTTGCACAAGATCCTGAGCAATTTCTTTATCATCAACTCTTACAATAGTGTAGTTAAAAAGGTAATCACTGTATTTATCCACCCATGTATTGGGGTCTATGGTGTTTGTTGACATTGTTGTATCTATTGTTGCGTTCACCAAAAATAGGATAAAAAGTTGAAACTGAATATGCTTTAACAATGTTATAATAAGTAGTGCTAATTATAGATTCCTTACAAAAGATTTTTTATTTGCTATACTTCACGATTTTTAGTTTCTAAATGTAATCTGATTGCTCGATTTCTTGAAGTAAGAAAATGTGTAAGGTGCCTTTTTAGGATTGTAATATTGAATAAGGCACCAAAGATCGAGTAGGGGGTTTCATATTCAAGAATATCAATCATTTCTGTGCCAGAAATTGTTTTGTGAAAAAAATGTTGATGTTTAAATGATTTAAAATAACCGGTTACCATTTCATCAGTAAAATTGTTTGGATACTCAAAACGTGTAATTTTACTCTGATGGGTAAGGTAAACTCCAAAATGTTTTCCTCGCCAGGTTACGGTTTCATCAAATCCTATTAATCCGGAAGTAGTTCCTGAAATAGCTTTTTCGTTAGTCTTTTTGGCAGAATACATGTGGAAATCAATATCTCTAGATAAGTCAAATACTTCTTTTGCCGGAGCATTTATTTTGGTTTTGATGTAGATAGTAGTCATAAAAAATTAATTAGTAAGTTCGTATAAGGCATTTTTTAAATTTGGGTATTTAAAAACAAAACCATGATCTTGAAGTTTTTTAGGAACCACATTTCGGCTTTTAAGTATTAATTCAGTTTCGGTTCTAATGATACGAGCTCCAAATGCTAACATGGGTTTTGATAATGATACTCCAAAAGGAATTTTTATGAGCTTTCTGAGAGTTTTCATAAACATCTGATTTGTTGTAGGCTTTGGCGATACAATATTAATGACACCTGCGATTTTTTGATTATTAATAATGAATTCTAAACTCCGGGCAAAATCTATTTCATGAATCCAACTTAGTTTTTGATTTCCAGGGCCTTGTTTTCCTCCAAATCCAATTTTGATTAAGTTTAATATTGGTTGTAAGGCACCCCCATTTTTCCCTAAAACGATAGAAGTTCTTAATGCTACTTTTCTGGTTTTTGGCGTTTGCTGTTCAAAAAATATTTTTTCCCATGATGTTGCGACATGAACAGAAAAACCAGTTCCTATCTCACCACTTATCTCATTCATTTCTCTACCTAAAGAGTGACGGTAGATAGTTGCTGTAGAGGAGTTCAGCCAGGTCTTAGGAGGATTTTGACACTCATTAATTGCTTTTCCTAAAATTGCGGTAGATGCTACTCTAGAATTTAATATTAAGTCTTTGTTCTTTTTGTTGTACCTGCAATCCACTGATTTGCCTGTCATATTAATAAGAACATCTGCATTGTCTAGTTCATTTTTCCAATTTCCAATAGTTTTAGCATCCCAATTAACAAACTTAATATTGTTTTCTATTCTACTTTTTCCGCGAGTTAGAATGATTATGGTTTCTGACTTAGATTTAAAGTATTCTATAAGCGTTTTTCCTAAGAAACCAGTTCCTGCTGCTATGATTACTTTTTTCATTTGTTTTATTTATTTTTCGGCTGTAATTAAATAGTATCCAAAGCTGTTCAAGTGCAACCCAGAAAGTAAAGCGAATAATGATCCTTTTAGGTTTTTCCAGCTTTGCGGTTTCAAGGATTCTTTTTTAAAAAGCTTTTTTATGATAAACCCTGTAATTGCAAAGGGCACGTGTAAAACCGAAGGTGCAACTCTAAAGGATACATCCTCTATTTTTATATTTCTAAATCCAATTTGTTCCAAATCATTTTTGACGTTTTGAATACTTCCTAGACCTTCCAGACTCCATCCTTTGCAAAGTTGTTCGTAGCAATATGTACTACCCAGACATAACTCTTCTTCGTCCCTTTTTAGAAATGCATCTGCAATTACTAATCTTGAGTTTGGTTTCAATATTCTATATGTTTCTTTTAATGTTTCTTTATTATGGCCAGAGTGGCAAAAACTTTCGATAGCATAAGCACCATTTACACTATTAGTTTTGAATGAAGTATTATTGTAATTTTCTTCTAGAATTAATCCATTCATTTTTTTCAATCTTTTGTTTCCTTCTTTGACCTGAAAACGAGAAAGTGTTACCCCAATAATGTTAAGTAAAGGGTATTTTCTTAGTCCGTATCGCATAGCACCGCCGATACCGCAACCTAGATCAGCAACCAAAGAGTTCTGTTTGGGAACGTTTAATCTATTAAATATCTGTTGATTCATCTCATTAAGCATAGAATCTCTCTTAAATAAATTAGTTTTAAAGGGGATGTAGTATCCAAAATGCATGTTGAAATCTTTACTCCAGAATTCATAATCCTCTGTAGCTTCGTCATAAAACTGGATTATTTTTTCTTTTGTACTCGATTTTTTAAGTCTTAGTTTGTGTAGTATTGTAAATGTACTCATGACGTTATATTTTTAATTAAGGTTAAAAAAACCAATACAGTTATAGATAAATAATAATGTATAGACAGAAGCGAAGAGTATGAATAGACAATTCATGAAGTAACTTCCGATTTTAAATATTCTTTTTTTAGGAATTTCATACATTGGATAATACGCTATTTGAGTTACTACTTTACCAACCCAGTACGCTGCGATTAACCCAGTAAGTGCAATTGCCAATTCAGATTTTTCTTTGAGATTGGATGTAAATAAAATTGCAATAAGTCCAAATGAAAAATTTAAACCCTGGATGTATCTTCCATAAGTTTTTGCAATTTCTTGATTAAGAGGTTTTAGTTGTTTTACATCATTGTACCAGTCAAATACTTTATGTCTAATATATGGGTATATTAATGCTGTAAATATTTGACCTACTCCGCCGATAATTATTAGCCAATTAGGAATGTTGAATTTCATGTTTCCGTTATTTTAAAGTTTCAGAAAAATTTGAAAGTAATATTGAAAATAAAAAGGAGTAAATGGCTCCTTTCTAGATTTAATAGTACGTTTATTATTTAATTAGTTTTACCAATGCCTTTGTGATCCAGTTTTGATCCTGACCAACAACTTTGTTCATCATAATATCCAGGGTGTCGGCCATTTCATGTAATGCTTTGGTTTGTTTTATTAATTCTTTGGTTTTAGCTGTTCCGTCTTCTTTAATGTTGGAAACGTCATTCAGAATTTTTATTGTAGGTTGTAATTCCCGTCTACTTCTTTCTTTGGCAATCTGTCTCGCGAGCTCCTGCACATCTTTTTCAGAGGTGAAGTATTCTTTTCTCTCCCCCATTTTATTCTCTTTAAAAACGATACCCCAATCCATTAACTGACGTAAATTCATGCTGGTATTTCCTCTTGATATTTGTAATTCTTCCATAATATCTTCCATAGAGAGCGGTTCTGGCGATATAATTAGTAGCGCATGTATCTGTGCCATTGCCTTGTTAATACCCCATAATGTACCTAAGGCTCCCCAGGTGGAAATAAACTTATTTTTTGCTTCATCGTAATTCATAGTGCAAATATATAAAATTTTCCGAACTTTCAATAAAAAATGAAAGTTAAATGTTTTTAGACCAAAATATGTTAATACAGTTATTATTTTGTGGGCGAGCCATTTTTGTTAAAGTTTGATTTTGTGTAAGTTATACACTCACACAAACTCATATAAAAATGAAAAAATTAAATCTAATTATTTCAGCGCTTTTGCTATGTTTATTTTTCTCTCATAGCTACGCTCAAGAACAAGCCAAAATGTTTTTTGCTACCATGCAAACCAGGGATGCTCAAGGACTTAAAATCGATCATCCGGAAGACATTAAAATCATTAGCTCCAAGAATGGGTATAGCGCAGTAATGCTTAGTCCAAATGCTGCCGAAGAATTACATCACAAAGTATTAGTTCATGGGCCAGGGTTCATTTACGAAACATCTGAAAAAAATGCACTTTCTTCGATTCAGAATATTAATAAAAGACCGGCCCAGAAACAAAGAGCTGTTTTTTCGATTACTCAAGATGCACTGGTAAGGCAGAGCTTGGACATGGTAAATAACCTTAATATAGCTAATCAAATTCAGGAATTAGAAGATTATGGTACCCGATACCATACTACTAATAGTGCTAGACGAGCAGTTCTAGACCTAAAAACAAAGTGGGAAGGTTTAGCAGCAGGTCGAAGTGATGTTTCTGTTAGGATTGTAAACCATAACAGTACTAACATGCCTTCTTTAATTATGACAATAACAGGGACCGATGAGCCTGATGAATTTGTTATTATAGGTGGTCACATTGATTCTACTGCCAGTGGAAATAATAGTACAAACGCACCGGGAGCAGATGATAATGCTTCTGGAATTGCTACGATAACTGAAGCCGCGAGAGTATTATTTGATATGAATTTTAAACCAAAAAGGACTACAGAATTTATGGCATTTGCTGCCGAAGAAGTTGGTCTTCGTGGGTCAAAGGAAATCGCCCAAGATTATAAAAACCGAAACGTAAATGTAGTAAGTTATATGCAATTAGATATGACCAATTATAAAGGTTCTACTAATGATGTTTATGTATCAACAGATTCTTATAATGATGATACATTGAATGATTTTCTAATTGAATTAATGAACTATTACAATGCATCAGGAACGCATAAGCTCACTTACGGAACTTCTCAATGTAATTATGGATGTTCTGATCACTATAGCTGGGCGCAACAAGGATATGACGTTACTTTTCCGTTTGAGGCCACCTTTAACCAAAGCAATCCTAATATTCATACCACTAGGGATACTTTTGATCGCTCTCCAACGCCTAATGCAACTCATGCGGCTAAATTTGCAAAACTGGCACTGGAATATTTAATCGAAATTTCAAATGGGGTAACTGGTGGTCCTGGACCAATACCAAATGAGTGCAATGGAAATGTGTCTGCTTTTCCATATAACGAAAGTTTTGAAGGAAACATTGGTGCATGGATACAATCTACAGGAGATGATATTAACTGGACCGTAGATTCTAATGGAACTCCGTCTAATGGTACAGGCCCAAGTAGTGCTGCAGATGGGGCTTCTTACATTTATGTAGAAGCATCGGGTAATGGAACAGGGTTTCCAAATAAAAGAGCAATACTTACTTCTCCCTGTTTTGATCTTAGTGGGTTGTCCACGCCTAGTTTAACTTTTAAATATCACATGCTAGGGGGGGCAATGGGTGATTTATTTGTTGAAGTAAGTACAGATAATGGTTCCTCATGGACTAATGTTTTTAGTAAATCTGGATCCCAGGGGAGTAATTGGAATACTGCTAGTATTGACCTTTCTTCTTATACAGGAAATCCCGTACAGATTAGATTTAATGCGGTTACTGGCAGTGGAGGCAGTGGATGGCAAAGTGATATTGCTATTGATGATGTTTCTATTCAAAATGGTACAGGAAATCCAGATCCAGATCCAACATGTGAAACATTAAACTTTAATGATTTTCAGATAGCAGGGTTCTCTAATCAAGATACTACAGGTGACTATTCTGTGGTAAATGGAGGTTCGGGGTTATCTTTACAGAATAATTCTTGGAAATATATATTACTAAATTATACGGTAACGGCATCTACGGTTATAGAATTTGATTTTAGTAGTACTTCTCAAGGAGAAATTCATGGGATTGGTTTCGAAAATGATAATAATTTAACGGCAAATAGATATTTTAAGGTTCACGGCACTCAGAATTACGGTGTAACGAATTATGACAATTACTCAAGTGGTACCACAAGATACACTATTCCTGTTGGAAATTTCTATTCCGGTAGTATGGATCGACTGGTGTTTGTTAATGATAATGATGCAGGAAGTGGCAACACCTCTGTCTTTTCTAATGTAAAAATTTATGAAGGCTCTTGCGGAAGATCTGAAAAAGGAGTTGAAAATTTTGGATCAATCACTCCAATACTTGGAAACGAAAAAGAAGGTATACTATCTACGATAAAGATAAACCCTAATCCCACAAAAGATAGTTTTATAATTAATTTAGGGAATAAAAGTGGGAACGAAGTAACCGCTTTTATCTATTCAATCTCTGGAAGAAAAATATTTATGATTGAATTAAACGATGGAGCGAATAGGATATCTGCTAAAAAATTATCCTTAAGATCAGGGGTATATCTCATCGAAATTGAAACTGACGGAGAAGAAACGATAACGCAAAAAATAGTAATTCAATAAGCTTGAATTGTAAAAATTATAAAGGGTGCTTCATGATGATTGAAGCACCCTTTTGTTTGTTAAAAACTAAATGATCAGAAATTATTTAATCAATCCAGCACGTTTCAATAATGCTTCTGGCTTAGGCTCTTGACCACGGAAACGTTTATATAATGTCATTGGATTTTCTGTACCTCCTTTAGATAATACATTCTCTTTGAACTTGGAGGCAATCTCCTTATTAAAGATTCCGTTTTCCTTAAAATGTTCAAAAGCGTCAGCATCTAGTACTTCTGCCCATTTGTAAGAATAATATCCAGCAGAATAACCTCCTTGAAAAATGTGAGAAAAAGCAGTGCTCATACAGTTCTCAGATACATCAGGATATAAAGAAGTTTCAGAGAACGTTTTCTTCTCATGTTCCTTTACATTTTTTATAGCACTTGGATCTTGCCCATGCCACGCCATATCCAATAACCCAAAACTTAATTGGCGTAATGTTGTCATGCCTTCCATAAAGGTTGCAGATTCTTTAATTTTTGTAACAAGTTCCATAGGAATTACTTCTTCAGTCTCATAGTGTTTGGCAAAAAGTTCTAATGCTTCTTTCTCATAGCACCAGTTTTCTAATACTTGACTTGGTAATTCTACAAAATCCCAATACACACTTGTTCCGGATAAACCTGGGTAGGTAGTATTAGCTAACATACCGTGTAAAGCATGTCCAAACTCATGAAAAAGAGTTGTTACTTCATTAAATGTTAATAATGAAGGTTTGCTTGGTGTTGGTTTTGTGAAATTACAAACGATAGATACGTGTGGTCTTACATTTTTATCACCTTTCCTCATTTGTGATTTGTATGATGTCATCCATGCGCCATTTCGCTTGCCGGGTCTGGGATGAAAATCTGCATAAAACAATGCTACAAACTCACCCTCAGGATTCGTAACCTCGTATGTTTTTACTTCTTCATTATATTTATCTACCTCAGTAGTTTCTTTAAACTGAAGGCCAAATAGTTTAGAAGCAATTGTAAATACCCCATTAATTACATTTTCTAATTTGAAATAGGGTTTTAGCTTCTCATCATCAAGATTAAAAAGTTTTTGCTTTAATTTTTCTGAGTAGTATGGCCCATCCCATTTTTGAAGTTGTTCAATTCCATCGAGTTCTTTCGCAAAAGCCTCAAGTTGTTTGAATTCTCTTTCGGCAGCGGGTTTTGCCTTTTCTAAAATCTCATTTAGAAACGTGAAGACCTTTTCTGGAGTTTCTGCCATTCTTTCTTCAAGAACGTAGTGTGCATGCGATTTATATCCTAATAACTGTGCACGTTGATGTCTAAGATTGGTAATTCTTAAAACATTTTCTTGATTATCAAGGTTGTCACTATGAAAACCCTTAGACCCAAAAGCAATAGCTAATTTTTTACGCAGCTCTCTATTTTTTGCATAGGTAATAAAAGGTATATAACTTGGATAATCTAGTGTTATTAGCCAGCCTTTTTTTTCCTTGGCTTCGGCCAAGGCTTTTGCAGCCTCTTTAGCTCCGTCAGGAAGTCCATCCAAATCAGATTCATTAGTGAGTAACATTTCAAATTTGTTGGTTTCTGCTAAAATATTTTCACCAAAATTTAAACTTAATTTTGAAAGTTGTTTATCAATTTCTCTTAGCCTTTCCTTTTTACCCTCAGGAAGGTTAGCTCCATTTCTAGAAAATGATTTATATCTTTTTGTGAGTAAGGTGTCTTGTTCAGGACTTAGGTCTAATGCTGATTTTTGATTATAGACCATCTCTATTTTTTTAAACAAATCTAAGTTAAGTGCTATGTCGTTACTGAATTCTGAGAGTAAAGGAGAAGCTTCTTGTGCAATTTTTTGAATTTCTTCATTGGTTTCAGCGCTATTAAGATTAAAGAACACACTTGTTACTCTATCTAATAATTCCCCACTATATTCAAGCGCTTCAATAGTATTTGAAAAAGATGGTTCTTCAGTATTAGCGACAATAGTATTGATTTCTTCCCTGGCAACAGATATTCCGTTCTTTATAGCTGGCAAAAAGTGCTCGGGTTTTGTTCTTGAAAATGGAGCTGAGTCAAATAATTCTAATAATGGATTGTTCATTGTGGTAATGATGATTTTTTTAGTTTTTAATATTTTATGTCTTATATCGAAGAAAGTGGTCTTTTGTCGAAAAACCCGCCTTCCATTTTATCCTCTTTTGACTAAACTAATTTTAATATCAATAGATTTGATCAGGTTTATTAGTGATGGTCTGGCAATGAAATTATAACATTATTTCAGTCTGGGGTATGGATTTTGATAATTGTTTTTCAAAGCAAAGACCAAATATATTGAAAGAGCTGCAATTATTGCAGCTCTTTTTATTTTTGTTAAAAAAAGACTTTTGTGAGTAATTTATCAATTTGTGTATGTCTTTTCTGTTTAAAAAAATGCTTTAAATTTTTAAAAAGTGCATTTCGTCGAAAAAAAATGCACTTTATCTAAAATTGTTAATAAATTTTCATTACTTTTATTGTGTAATTAAGGTAAGGTTTTACCTTTGTTATAGGTTTTAAGAGTATGGTCTTACGATGAATTTTTTGTGTAATATATTTAAGTTGGTTAATAAATATTGTTATATTCTTTCGTAAGGCCTGATATTTAAAAGAGTCACTGAAAAGTGGCTCTTTTTTTATTTGGATATAATAGGTATATAAAAGATTATTTATTTTGTGTAGAATTCTTGTTCTTCAATAGTAAAATTGAAGATACTACTTAATGTAATAATGAAGTCTAATTAATTATACTTGTTTATTTCTTTATTTCTTTATTTCTTTATTTCCTTGGCTCCTTGGATAACTTTTTGTTTTAGCCCTTCTTTATACACTAATATTTTATCTAATACACAAGTATCACTTGCTCCAATAATCTGTGCTGCAAGTATTCCGGCGTTTAAAGCACCATCCAGTGCTACGGTCGCCACGGGAACCCCTCCTGGCATCTGTAAAATTGATAATACAGAGTCCCAACCATCAATAGAGTTTCTTGATTTTACAGGAACGCCAATTACGGGTAAAGGGGATAAGGATGCTACCATTCCGGGTAAGTGTGCTGCACCACCTGCTCCGGCAATTATTACACACACCCCTCTGGTATGAGCATTTTTTGCATAATCAAACAATTTTTCGGGTGTACGATGAGCCGAAACAATATCAACTTCAACTTCAATATCAAATCCTTGTAATATTTCAATTGCTTTTTCCATTACGGGCATATCGCTAGTACTGCCCATTATTATTCCCACCTTGCTCATAACTTACTTTTTGCTTATTACTTTTATAGTATTCTTTACTTCTTCGGCAATTTTTCTTGCTTCATCTATATTTTCATGAATTATAGTGACATGCCCCATTTTTCTGAAAGGCCGAGTTTGTTTCTTACCATAAATATGCGGTGTAACACCTTTCATTTTCATGATATTCTCAATGTTTTTATAAACAACTTCTCCTGTATGTCCTTCTTCACCAACAAGATTAACCATAATACCACCTACTTTACTTTCTACGGCTCCTAGGGGTAGATCCAGAATAGCCCTTATATGTTGTTCAAATTGATTGGTATAACTGGCTTCGATACTATAATGGCCACTATTATGAGGTCTTGGGGCCACTTCGTTTACAAGAATTTCATCATCATGTGTTTGAAACATTTCTACAGCTAGCACGCCGACATGTTCAAAGGCTTTTGAAACCTTTTCGGCAATATTGATCGCTTTTTGTGCCACTTTACTTTCGATTCTTGCGGGACAAATTACATATTCTACCTGATTTGCTTCAGGGTGAAATTCCATTTCTACAATGGGGTATATCTTTATGTCACCACTTACGTTACGAATGACAATTACTGCAAGCTCATTTTTAAAATTAACTAAATCCTCTGCAATACATTCTACATCTTGTAGTTTGGCAACATCAGCTCCAGATTTTATAACAGAAACACCTTTGCCATCATACCCTCCTTGTGTACTTTTCCATACAAATGGAAGTTTAATTCTATTGCTTGTAATGCCTTCGGTAAGATGGGCTTTATTAGAAAATTTCGTAAAACCAGCAGTAGGAATATTATTTTCCTGGTAAAATAGCTTCTGTTTTCCTTTATTCTGTATTTTTTTTAAAGTTTTTGGACTTGGGTATACCTTTGTTCCTTCTTTTTCAAGTTTTTCCAAGGCTTTTATATTCACTGTTTCAATTTCGAAAGTTAGCACATCCACTTTTTTTCCAAAATTATAAACGGTGTCATAATCCATTAAACTCCCTTGTTGGAAATAGTTACATGCAATCTTACAGGGTGCCTCTGGGTTTGGGTCTAGTACATAAGTCTGAATGTCATATTTTCTGGTTTCATAAAGCATCATCTTGCCTAATTGACCACCACCTAAAATTCCTAACTTAAAATTTGACGAGAAAAAATTTGCCATTATTGGGGTTTCAAATTTGTCTTAAAGGACAAAAATAAATTTTTCAGAAAGAATAACCATAATAATACGAAGTAAATGCTATATCCAAACTTTTATAATCACTATCTTTGCCGCTTTAAATCAAAAGGTCCGTTAGAGGATTAGTATAAGATAACATGATAAAGCTGCACGATTTACAGTTTGTTCCGTTTATTGGCGAAGATGAAATCACCACTGCAATTGATAAATTGGCTGTGAGATTAAATCAAGATTTAGGGGATGAAAACCCTTTGTTTATAGGTGTCTTAAACGGTGCTTTTATGTTCGTTTCAGAGGTAGTAAAGCGCTTTAAGTTTGATTGTGAGGTTAGTTTTGTTAAGATGTCATCATATCAAGGTACCCAAACAACAAATTTGGTCAATGAGTTAATTGGATTAAATGAAGAGGTGTCGGGAAGAACAGTTGTTGTTCTTGAGGATATTGTTGATACAGGCAATACTATAGAAGTGTTATCTAAACTTTTAACAGATAAAGGTTGTAAAGACATTAAAATTGCGACTCTTTTCTTCAAAGAAGAGGCATATACTAAGAAAATAAATATAGACTATTTTGGGTTTAAGATCCCAAATAAATTTATTGTTGGATACGGATTAGATTATAATGGTCTTGGACGTAATCTTACAGAAGTTTACCAATTAAAATCAAGCAACATGACAAATTTGGTGTTATTCGGCCCTCCGGGGGCAGGAAAGGGGACACAAGCAGAAGTTTTAAAACAAAAATATGATCTGGTACATATCTCTACAGGAGATGTATTTAGATACAATATAAAAAATGCTACCGAATTAGGTACGTTGGCAAAGTCTTATATTGATAAAGGACAGTTAGTACCAGATGAGGTAACTATTAATATGCTTAATGCCGAAGTAGATAAGAATCCAGACGCTAAAGGTTTTATTTTTGACGGTTTCCCAAGAACCGAAGCTCAGGCAGATTCATTAGCAAAATTACTAGGATCTAAAGGAGCAGATGTTAGCGCCATGGTAGCTCTAGAGGTTGATGATGAAGTTTTGGTACAACGATTACTAGAAAGAGGTAAAACATCTGGGCGTCCCGATGATGCCGATGAAGATGTAATTCGTAATCGTATTAAAGTATATTACAATGAAACCGCAATTCTAAAAAATTATTATCAGAAACAGGAAAAGTATTTTGGTGTAGACGGAGTTGGAGATATCAATGAGATTACAGGACGCTTAAGTGTAGTTATCGATAAACTATAGTAGCCTCATACGCCTGACTAGAAAAATAAGAAGAGAAGAGTTATGACAGAAGGGAATTTTGTAGATTATGTAAAGTTGCATGTCACTTCCGGAAATGGAGGTAAGGGGTCTGTACATTTACATCGTGAAAAGTATATTACTAAAGGAGGCCCGGATGGAGGTGATGGAGGTCGTGGAGGTCATGTAATCCTAAGGGGTAACCCTAATATGTGGACACTTCACCACCTTAAGTTTAAGCGTCATTTAAGAGCTGAACATGGAGGGCACGGTAGTAAAAGTAGAAGTACTGGGGCAGATGGAACAGATGTTTATGTTGATGTACCTTTGGGTACAGTAATACGTGATACAGAAACTCAAAATATCATTCACGAAATTACAGAAGAAGGACAAGAGTATATAGCTGCTGAAGGTGGAATGGGAGGTCGAGGAAATTGGCATTTTAAAAGCTCAACAAATCAAACTCCTCGTTATGCTCAACCAGGTGTCGAAGGACAAGAACATGATATCACCCTAGAACTTAAGATATTAGCAGATGTTGGATTAGTTGGATTTCCAAATGCCGGAAAATCTACATTATTGTCTGTCGTAACGTCTGCAAAACCTAAGATAGCGGATTATGAATTTACTACGCTGAAACCTAATTTAGGAATTGTAGAGTATAGGGATTTTCAAACCTTTGTGATGGCAGATATACCTGGAATTATTGAAGGTGCTGCAGAAGGTAAGGGTATTGGACATCGTTTTCTTCGTCATATAGAACGTAATTCTACATTGTTATTTTTGGTACCTGCTGATGCTCCGGATATTAACGAACAATATGAGATTCTATTGGATGAATTACGTCGTTATAATCCTGACTTGTTAGATAAAGAAAGACTTGTTGCAATTTCAAAATGCGATATGCTAGATGATGAATTAAAAGCAGAACTTAAATCAGAACTTGATAAACAACTCAATGTTCCATATTTATTTATTTCTTCTGTTGCACAACAAGGTATGCAAGAATTAAAGGATAAACTCTGGCAGATGTTGAATGCGTAAAGTATTACATTTTTAAACTGAGTATCCTTGTTTTAAAATTCCATTAGCATCTTCTGGATGTCTTTTTAGATAAGCCGCTACAAAAGGGCATAACGGGATCATTTTATATCCTTTTTCACGTATATAACCTAATGCCTTTTTTACTATTATACTACCTAGCCCGTTACCTTCTAAAGAACGAGGGACTTCTGTATGAGTAAGATATATAGAGTTGTCATTGGTAAGAATATATTCAATAAATATAACTTTATTTTCTAGTTGAAGCTCGAAACGTTTCTTAGGGCTATGTATGTTATTAACCAATGGGATTTGTAACCAATCTTTCTTTTCCATAGTAGCAATTTGTATTTATTTAAATTTAAATATTCTTATGCTATAATGATTTAAGATAAGGTTAAAGTTTTATAATACCAAAGTGTATAAGTTGATTGCTTTTTAGAATTCGACAATCATTTATTTTCTACTTAAAAGAGAGTCCAGTTCAAGATATTTCTCTTTTATTAAACTTAATCCAAACCCAGCAGCGGCGGCTGAGAAAACAGAGTAATCCAAAGGAGCTTTTATGCCAATTGTTAGTGTCATTGCTGTTCCGAAAATTAATAATAGAAAACCACTAAGTTTAGCAGATAAGGAGGTTTTGAACCCCAAGATTAAAAACAACCCCAATAAAACTTCAGCTAGTGTCGCAATTATAGCGGCTGTATTAATAAAACTAGCAGGAAACCAAGGGTTAATTAGTTTTGTGTACTCTAGAAAACTATTCCAATCTCCCCAGGCTGAATTTTCTTTTGGCCACATTCCCAACCGGTCTGCAACGGCAGAAAAAAAACCAAAGGCGATACTTACTCTAAGAAAGAGTTTGATATAAATGTTTTTCATTTTTTATGGATTTAAGGATTAGTTTTGAGAAGGTACTGGGGTCATTAATGTGGCTCTGCCAATTCTATTCCAGACATTAATGCAACATATTGCCATAATAATATCAGCTACTTTTTTATTACCAAAAAGTTTGATGGCTTTTTGATATAGCTCTTCACTTAATCCATCTATAGAAATGTTAGTTACTTGCTCAGTTATTTCGAGAATAACTTGTTCTTCTTTAGTAAAAAATGGAGACTCTTTCCATGCAGTTAAGGCATGAATACGATATTGTTTTTCTCCTTGTTCTACTGCTTCTTTGATATGAGATTGTATGCAATACGCGCATCCGTTGATTTGTGAAGCTTTAATTTGTATCAATAAAAATTCTGATGAAGTCAGAGCGCTATTTTTGATATTATTGTATAGGTCAAATACCGGTTTATATGCATTGGGGTTAACTTCACTAATGTTAATTCTTTCCGCTTTCATGTTTTTGTTTTAATTGTTTAAGACAAAGTTCAACATATGAAATGATGAAAAAATTAATCTAGATTAAGAAATGCATTATGCTTTTTTCTTACCTCTGATTTTACTTAAAAATTCTGGAGTGAAGCCTAAATAGGAAGCCAGCATATATTGTGGAACACGTTGAACAAAATCTGGATTTTGTTCGTAAAAAACATCATAGAGCTCTTCTCCAGATAAGTTATACATAAATTGGATTCTACGTTGATCAGCAATCCTGACTTTTTCTAATATAATTCTGAAGTATCGATTTAATTCTAAAGAATGTTTTAAAACACTATCCAGTTTTTCTTTACTGATTTTTAAAACCAGCGAATCCTCTGCAGCTTGTATATTTAGTTCAGAAAGTGTTTGATTGATAAAGCTGTCAAAGTTGGTAAGCCACCAATTTTCAATTCCGAAATTAACTACTTTTTCAACTCCTTTTCTATTTACAAAAAATGCCCTGAAACAGCCTTTAAGAATGAAATATTGATATTTACAATATTGTCCTTCTTTCAGAAGATATTCTTTGTTATTAATGCTTTCAAAATCTAAAGTGTTTAAAAAAGATTGAAGTTCACTTTCTGAAGGAGTTACAAATTTCAGGATATGTTCTTTAAGTTGATCTTTCATTTTTTTATAAAGAAAATCTAAACTTGAAATTATTTTTCTTTTTTCAGAATCAAAAACTCATCGTCCATTACATTTCCTGTAAAGATCAAATCTTCATAAGGAGCAGCAATCGTAGATCCAGACATAGCACTACCATCACCAATATAAATGGTTTCAATAGAATAATCAGCCTTTCCGTGATAAGTTATCATTATCAATTCAGAAGGAGAAGTCTCTTTTTTTCCCTGCGCGTATGCCTTAAATCTTAATAAATTAGGATGTCCACCTATCCAAAGATTGCCTTTTTTGTCAATTTCGATATTGTCAACTCCTGTGCCGCATGGTATATCTTCAATAAATTCTAGAGCCCCATCATTTTTTCTTGAGTATACTTTTACTAGAAACTTTCGGGGAGAGGCTACATAAAGTAGATTACGTTTAGGATCAAAATTTATTCCATTGGCATATGCAATTCCATCTGCGACTTCTCTAAAATTTATACCATCAAAATACATTACATTTGATACAGAAAGCCCAGCATATTCTTCAAGAAATTTACCAACTCCTTTTGCATACCCATGATCGTTTGTGAAGTAAAAACGATTTTCATCAATAAGTACAATGTCATTTGGGCTAATCAAAGAAGGATCAGTAATTGATTTTTCAAAAACCAAGTTATCTTTATATTTTGTAAATACTTCTATAGAATGTCCTTGAGGAGTATGGTTAATAGCCATTATTTTATAGATACTATCTCTTTTGATCATTGAAATTCCGTGAGGAGCAAAAGGTTTCAGAAAAGAGGCAGTAAGATGTGTGGTTTCGAATTCTCCATTTTTTAAATCAATGGCATATAATCCACCGTGTTCTTGTTCTTTTGGAGGATAAACACCTCTATTGGTAGATGAGATTAGTGCAAAACCATCAGATTCACTTATTGTAATGTCTTCTGCACCAGGAAGCGGTATTTTCTTTACAATGGTTCCTTCAAATTGATTTTCTATAGTCCTGAAAAAACCAGTAGAAATTAAAGTGTGCGCAATAAAAGCAATTATTAAAACTAAAATGAGTAATGAAATTCTTTTTATTATGCGCATGGATAGCTATTTAATACTATTCTGGAAAATACTTACTTTTGATTTTTTGCATTCTAAATATAGCAAATAAATACTACTGTGTGGTCGTTATTGTTCTTTCTTTTAAGAGGAACTATGAATAATGTAACGACCTAGTTTTATGAAACGTTAAAAATATTTTTAGGGTTTCGTTAACATTTATTTAACCAAAGATTACCAAAGGAAAGAGGTTTTCGTGCGTTAAAGAAATCTAAAAAAAGGAAAAACTCTAACCATGAACTTTAGAAGCGTATTACCCATTTTTGTTTTGTCCGTATTGTTGCTAACCACTGCATGTAATGAGAGCGAAAAATATATTGTTACCAAGGATGAAAATGGAAAATTAATAGCACAAAAAATATCAGATATATCGGCTGTCAAAGAGGCTGAAGAAAAGGTGCCGACCATAGCTGAATTCATTTCACTTGATAAAGGTTTTTCGATATTTACAGATACATTAAAAGCTATTGAACTAGATAAAACGCTAGATAGTGATGGTCAATTCACAATTTTTGCCCCAATAAATTCTGCTTTTGAAACTTTACCAGAAGGTGCGGTTGAAAAATTATTAAAACCTGAAAATAAAGAAGAACTTATTTCTATCTTAAAATATCATATCATTCCTAGCAAAATAAACAAACAAGATATTATAATCGCAATTAATGAAGGAAGAGGTAGTGTTCCTCTAAGGACACTAGGTGGAACTTTACTTACTGCTTCTTTAAAAGGAAATAGTATATTTCTAATTGACGAGAGAGGGAATGGAGGAAAATTGATAACGACTGATCTTGAAGCGTCTAATGGATTTATTAATACAATTGATGCTGTAATGATGCCCAAAAAATAGCCACACTCTTAAAACTCGTTTTATATTAAAAAGGAACCTATTGTTTGTAGGTTCTTTTTTTGTTTTTAATTAAGAATTAATAAAATTCTGGATTTTATTAAAGTGTTGTAATAAAAATATAAATTCTTAATTTTAGGGGCTTAGTGAGTAGCTAAATATAAAAATTGAGAATACTCACTGTTTTATAAACGGGGAATACAATAAACATATGAAGATAATTAGGGGCGTTAAGGACGTATTGCGCAGAATCGCATCTGGCTTTACTATGGATTGGAAATCAAAATTAGTAGATCTGCTAATTGTAATTATTGGTATTACCCTTGCTTTTAGACTCAATAGTTGGAGTGAGTCAAAAAAACAAAACAGATTGATAAATGATTACCTGAATAGTTTTTCTGTTGAAAATCAATCTAATATTGATGATTTAAATACAGTTTTGGGCCAATCCAATTCACAACAAGCAAAGATCGATACGCTTAAGCAAATAATGCTGAAAGAAGCATATTACGATAGAAGACTTACCTTGATGACACCTAGTTTGCTAAACTCTATTAATTACAGGCCGTCAATTATTACCATGGAAAACGTAAAAGAATCAGGGGATTTTGAATTAATTAAAAATTATCAGCTCAGAAAGAAAATTATAATTGCCTATGAATCTTTACAGAATTTAAAAGAACAGGAAGTTGTATTAAGGGATTATGTAAAGAACCTTATTAGGCCTTACTTTTTTGAGAAAATTCGTTACAGAGATTTTTATCCAGTAGATGATGCAAGTTTTGTTAGCGATCATAGGTTTGAAAATATGATTATTGGGTATGGTATTTTATTAAAAAAACAAACTAGAGCATACAAAGATGTGATGTCTAAACTTCAAAATCTGAAGGAAGGTTTAGAATCTAATAGCAAAAGATAGGAGATACGTAATTATTCATTTTTTTGATGTATAGAAAGCAATCTAAAATCAAATGGTGTCCATAAACATGCTTTGATACCACTTTGTTTAAAAGCGGTGTTTACCCAGGTATTGCAAGTATTAAAACAGTTGTAACCTCCATTGGCTTCATAGAAATCATCATTGTTATGATAGCCTAATCCAGGTAAAACTATTTTTTTGTTTCTCTCATCTAATCTGAAAGAGCTTTTAATATATGTGGTCAACTTTTTAAATTGAGTCGGGGTCAATTTTATTTCAACCCAATCACTTCTTATTGCAAAATATTTTGTGACATGTAATAGAGCGGGGCTATTAACGAATGCTGCCTTACATTTATTTAAAATAGTGAAATCTGACCAAGTAGAAGTCTTTATATAAAAAGTTCTATCTCCCCATCCAAACGAAAAAAACTGTTCTTGATTGTTATAGGTTAACCCGTCCAAAATAGATCGATCTAATTCATTTTTAGGGATAATAATTTCTAAATGTATGCCGTTTGATGCAAGATAGATACTATGTTTTTTGTCCGCAAGATCGTCACTTGTATTGACTGTAATATAAGAGGAAACTAAGGAAATAATAAGGTATGCAATTGGAATTATTAAGATAACTCCAAGGAATTTTAATATTTTCTTTGCTTTCCCCATCCTTAATATTAGGTAGTATAGGCTATTCGTGATTGATTTTGTTTGTAAGGCCCTATAGATTTAAATCTATAGGGCCCGCAATAGCTAAAAATAACATATTTTATTTAATACTTACGCGTACACCTTCAGAATGACTTGAAAACTCAGGAGCGTACATACTTTGTATTGTTGTAATTCCATTAGAGAAATCTCCTTTATTATTAACACGAAGATCATATTCAAAAACATAGACTCCTTTTGGTAAATAGTCAAAGAAAAAGTTTGTAGAAGCATCTTTTGTGCTCTCATAATATCCCAAACCATCTTGCCATTTGTACTGTGAGATCACATTTATTGGTTCTAGGCCAGAAGCACGCATATCTTTCATATGCACAAACTCCATTGCACGATCAGATCTCAATTCAATACGAACTCTTACTAAATCACCTAACTGTAAATTAGTTTTTTCAGTAATCTCGGTAATTTCTTCTCCTGTATCCGTATTCTTTTTTAAGAATAACTTTTTCTTAAGAGATAAGGGTGTTTTTGCAGATGTAATTTTGTCTAGATCTTCAAAATACTGCCAATATAGCGCTCCCCATGCAATACCTTTTCCTTTTTTTGAGATTTTGGCAGCTGCCATATCGGGTTTTACATCACTACCATTCCATGAGGTTTTAAAGTACCCGGTTCCAACTTCTACTTTTACACCTTCCATTTTACTGGGATCAATTTTTTGATCACCTAGTACGATTTCTACCATGTCTGTTACAGACAACCAATCGCTTCCTTGCAACAATAAGGCATATACAGCATCTGATGTAGCTTTGGTAGTTTTCCAACGATTGGTTTGCTTATTTTTTAGCAACCAGATTTTTAGGTTATCTACAATTTCTTTTCGTTTTGGTTCTTTTTCAACTTCAGAAAAGACTTCAATCATTAGCGACTGTGTCTCAATAGGTGCTTGATACCAGTACCAGCTTGCAGTATTCGATTTCCAATACATACCCAGTTCTTCACTAGTGATACTTTTTTCATCTAATGATCTAATAATTTTTGTAGCATTTGTATTATCCTCGTTACGATTTAAAACAAGCGCTAGCATCCCTTGGGCATATAACCCTTGATTCAGCCAGTACTTTTTGGATTGTCCCAGATAATATTTCCATGCTTCATTTGTGTTCTTTGGTCTATTGATATCTGCAAAGAAGCTCCGCATATATAGATAATGAATCTGAGTATAACTCAAGTGATTTTTATTAATGTCAATCTTATTTTTGGTGCAATATTTTTTCAGATCCTCATATTCTCTTACAAATTCCTTATCCAGAAAACGAATGGCATTTTGAAGCATGCTAGAAGTGTTATTGTCAAACCTGGTGACTCCTAGTTTTTTGAGATGGCCAAATCCTGTGGCAATATGCTGAGTAATAAAACGATTTTCTCTACCTCCTTTAAACCATGGGAATCCACCAGAACCATATTGCATTTGTCTTAATTTGTTTAATGCAGATTGTAGCTCTGTATTCATCTTATTTAGATCAAAAAGCAAGGCAATTCGTTTCTTTTGCTCGGTTTCACTTTGCGCATCACGTAACCAAGGTGTTTCTTGTATGATCAGGGATTTTAACTCCTGGTTTTTTTCAAGATTGCTTAGTAAAGCATCAGTAGATTTCCATTGATTAAAAACTTCCTGAATTCTAGGGTTAGAATTTGCAATATGACTAGCTAATGCATTTGCATAATACCTGGAGAATGTTTGCTCAGAACATTCGTAAGGATACTCCATAAGATAAGGTAATGCTTGTACGGCGTACCATGCTGGGTTAGAAGTCATTTCTAAGGTGAGCTTATGATGTTTAAGTGTGTTAGAAGTATTGTCCTTTAATTTATCCAGAGTAAATGTTTTCGTTTGATTCGAACGAATCCACATAGGCAATGTTTCGGTAACTAACATTCGATTACTAAGTACTGGTAGTACATTCTGTTCGCCATCAGAAAAATCACCAGCTTTAGCAACGATTTTATATTGTACAGTTTGCACATTGTCTGGAATGCGTAACTCCCAGAATACACTTGTGTTTCCTTTCGTTTTTACTTCAAAACTCTGTCGGGCATTATTGTTTTGAAGATCAGTATCAATAGTTTTATTCGTTAATGCATCAAATAATTGTAATTCTATCACCCCGCTAAGATCTTTGGTAGCCAGATTTGATATTTTAGAACTCAAAATAATTTTATCACCTTCTCTAAGAAATCTTGGAGGATTAGGAAGGATCATTAATTCTTTCTGTGTTACAGTTTCTAGGGCAGTTGTAGTTGCGTTCAACTCTTTTGTATGCGCTAATAATTGTAGTTTCCATCTTGTTAATGCTTCTGGAGCTGTAAAATTAAAACTTACATTACCATCTGCATCTGTGGTTAATTCTGGAAAGAAAAAAGCTGTTTCCTGAAGATTTTTACGGATTTTTATGCCTTCTAAGGAGGTTTCTTTTTTATCCTCTTCATTAATGGTAGTATCCATAGGTTTCATGAAAGCTATACTTTCTGGAGCTTCTTCTGATTCAGCATCATCAGCCATACCATCTACGGCCATTGATTTTTGCATCATGGGTGCAGCAGCATTTTCCATTACTTCAAACCTTCTATTTCTACCACCAAAGTATTGCTGACCAAAATATAACCCAAACCAGTTAAACTGATCATAACCCTGATTGGCAAAATATTGCCTCAACTGATTATTGTTCCTAAGGTTAAAAATATTAACTCCAAAACTCTGTGTAGCTTGTCTTTTATTTTGAGAGTAATATGTAGGACGGTTAATAGGGTTAAAATACCATTGGTGCGGTTTAAATTGATCTAACGAAGCATCATACATGCTTGCAAGAAGTTCTGCACTTACTTTGTCTCCTTTTGGCCCTTTTATGGCGAAACTCCATGTTTCTTGTTGTCCCGGAGCTAATTTATCCCTAAAGGTTTTTGTCTCGATACTAAGTTCTGTTGGTTCATAGGGCACAGGAATTAAAACTGAACCGCTCTGATAACCATTATAGTTTACAAAACTATATCCCACAGAAAAACCACCTAGATCTTCTTTTTTAACCGGGATTTTTATCGTTTTACTATTTTTAGAAAGCTTTATCAGATTTGTTTCTATAATCTTATGATTTTTTTCAATATCTATCGTAATAGTAATATCCTCTGAGGCTGAACTTAATTTTACAACTACTTCGTCACCAATTTTATAGGATGTTTTATTAGTTGTGATTTCAAATAGTTGCTGATCACTTATTGTATTATCATCTTGACTATACAATGTAAAATATTGTATGTCTTTTACCTCTTGACCAAATTTGTCTTTAGTATTTAATTCTATAACATATTTGCCGGATTCCCATTTCTTGATAGTTTCCAAAGTCAGGTTTTGACTACCTTTTGTGTTATCTTTTGTTTCTGAAGTACTAAAAGTCTTGTCTAATACCAATTTACCTTTATCCCAGGTTCGGTAATCATGTTCGTCTTCATAAGCATCATGTGGGAATAATTTTGAAAACTCACCCTCTTTAAACCCTTCATAATCTGGTGCTTTCCATGGTCGTAGACGCATTGGTTTGTCTGGTCCCTTTAGTTTAAAAACTTTCACACTTCCGGTAGCGGCAATAGATTCATTATTTAGATTTAATGTCGTAATGGCTATTGAATGATTCTTTAACGTTTTATCAATTTTATCGTTTATAGTAACGACAGCAGTCATTGCATGATAACCAACATTCACAATCGTTGTCGTACTTCTTGTTTCCCCATTAATATCTGTAACATCTGCAGTAATTTCGTAATTAAAAATCGGTAAATTTTCTTTAGAAACGCTAGCATCCGGAAGTGCGGCAAAATTAATTTTGTACTCTCCTTTATCATTTGTTTTTGTTTCTCCATGAGTGATTTCTTGTGATTCAGAATTATATCTTGGGTACCAATAACACCATCTGGGGTATTGTACTTTTCTGTGCACACGATATACCACTTTGGCATCAGTAATATTGCTTCCTGCATACGCTGTTGCTGTACCAATTAATTTGATAGTATCTTTTATTTTATAAGTTTCTGTAACAGGATTAAATTTGGTTTCAAACT
Organism: uncultured Aquimarina sp.; assembly: GCA_947500545.1. Lineage (GTDB taxonomy): Bacteria > Bacteroidota > Bacteroidia > Flavobacteriales > Flavobacteriaceae > Aquimarina. The sequence continues at coordinate 95,335 of CANMSO010000007.1, forward strand.
TAGGCCGTTTATACTCTTCTATAGAAATAGAAGTACTTTGATAGTTATTAGTCTGTATGGTATATACTCCTGTTAATCCTGAGGAAGGCAATATAAATTCGCCATTAAATGATCCATAATCATTTGTCTTAAAGTTTAAAGTTTTTACCTCCTGGCCATTAACATCTTTTAATGTTGCAAAAGCAGGTTGGTTTGGCATTACCTTATAATCTTCATTACCAGTCGAGGACATCATTATTCCTTTGAAATATACAGTTTGCCCTGGCCTATAAATACTTCGATCCGTAAAAAGAAAGGTATTATATCGCGTTTCCTTGTCATTTTGAGCGCTTTTATAGGACTGATTTAGATAATATCCTTCAAAATATGCACTATCTTTTTCATAGGACACAGTTATAGTCACATCATAGTAATAGGTGTTTATTATTAGATCGGACTGACCGTTTTTGTCTGTAGTAATAGTTTTATCAATTTTCTTTCCATGACCTCTTTCATTACTAGTCTTGAAATGTATTTTGGCATTGGCAATTGGCATTCCATTGTTTCTGTCCAGGACCTGAAAAATAGACTTCTCTTGGGTTTTGTTTTCTATTAGTACTAAATTGCTTATTTGTACATCTGCATAAGAAAACATGGTTTTTTCTGTAAGATCGTTGGATAAAGTAGCCAAAATGAGATAAGATCCCTGTTCTAGTTCTGGAAAAAGGACTTCTGTGGTATGTATTTGGTAATCATGTTCATCACAAATTTCTGCTTCCCAGGTTTTATTTATCGTTAGCCTGTTTAAGAATTTTATTTGATCTTCTACTTTATATAATCCTTTTAAAGATTTTAGTTGTTTTGGATTAATTTTTAATGCTTTAAAATGGAGCTTGTTTAGATTTTTGTAGGTAATGAGTAATCGTCCAGGTTTTTGTATTGGTATATATTTCTCGGTTTTTATGGCAAGTTCAGAATCAAGTATGTGATCTTTTAATGTAGTACACTTATTTGCACCACGAGAATCAGGAAATTTTTTGATAGTAGCATTGCAAATTTCTATAGCTTCTTTCAATTTCCATCTATGCATTTCATTTTCCTTAGGGATATAAGAAGCTGCTTGTTGTTGATATTGATTAGCAATTTCATAATCATATAATGCAGAAGTTTTATCGGTACTAAACTTTTCCTTTTCGGAAGATAATGTTTCTAAAAGTGTAGCTTGTTTGTTTGTAAACACGGCATTCTCATAAACAAAATTTAAGCGTTCGATATTTGCCTCTATAAGTGCATCTGGTGTAGTATCTCTAACATGAAATTTTATGAGATTCTGATATAATTGTAGCGCATTTCCTTGTAATGACAAAGAATCTTTTGGTGTTATTTTTAATGAAGCAAACTTTTCATGTTCTGCTAAATATTCAGAATTGTCTATTGAAAAAGCGTAGGATGGTTTAGTTATATTGGTTTCCGAAGTCTTATAAAACTCTAAAGCGTTGTGAACTAAGAAATCATATAATGTAGGACGGTATTTTTTAGAACCCGAAGCTTTTATTAAAATTTGATCAAATCTTGAGAGGTTTGTTTGTTGTGCCAGAACACCATTTTGAAGTGATTTTTGATAATGTAAATGTATTTCAGCAAATAATGTTTCCAGATCCCATGTTCTGAAATCTTCTTGATCTACTTTTTCTGATGTTTGAGTCCTATTATAAAATTTCCAACGATTTTGTTGAAAATATTGCCAGTATAAATTTGCTAAAACGCTTTCTAATATGTTCTTTTTTGGAAACTCACTTTGGGTAATCTCGTTTTGTAGTTCTTTGATAATAGTGAGTTGCGCATTCTCTTCTAGCGTAAGTGTATATTTTGCTTTATGAAGTAATGCTTTTATTATTTGATTGTCATTATTTTCCTTTTTTGCTTGGTTATAAATGGCAGTAACAACCTCTATAGCAGATTTTGGCAACCCTTTTTGGTCAAAGGCTTCAACTTTTTTCCAATCGCTCTGGTATTCATTTTGACCTTTCATATAACTTAGGTTTGATATACAGATAATAATAAGGATGATATGCTTTTTCATCATAAAAGTTTTAGGTGTGTTACACAAACATAAACAAGAGGTGTACCAAATTTATTTTACTACTTCTTGAGATTTGTAAACGACATTATAAAGCTACGTATTTGAAATGAGCCGTAGCAATTTTGTTATTATAAATCGATACTAAGAAAATACTAAAGTGGTTTCTTTGAAATGATAAATGAGGGAAGTGGCCTTTTCATTTAGTTGTCAAGGTGGTTTATGAAGTAATAGATTTGACGTATTGAAAAACGAATACAGGTTTTGTTTTCCATTTTATCTTTTCATTCTTTCATTATTCATTGTAGATTGTATCTTTACGATTCGATTTAAAAGTTTACTATGCGTGTACATTTTATAGCAATAGGAGGGAGCGCGATGCATAACCTTGCCATTGCGTTACATCAAAAAGGATATCAGGTAACAGGAAGTGATGATACTATTTTTGAGCCTTCAAAATCAAGATTAGATCGTTATGGGTTACTGCCAGAAGAATTTGGCTGGTTTTCCGATAAAATTACTTCAGATCTTGATGCAATTATTTTAGGTATGCACGCCAAAGAAGATAATGCAGAACTTCTTAAGGCCAAAGAACTGGGGATAAAGATATATTCATACCCGGAGTTTTTATATGAACAATCCAAAAATAAGACTCGAGTTGTAATTGGTGGTTCTCATGGTAAAACAACAATAACCTCTATGATTTTGCATGTGCTTCACTATCACGAAAAAGAAGTGGATTATATGGTAGGAGCGCAACTAGACGGTTTTGATACAATGGTACACCTAACAGAGGAGAATGATTTTATGGTGTTAGAAGGAGATGAATATTTATCTTCTCCAATTGATCGTAGGCCAAAATTTCATCTATATAAACCTAATATAGCTTTGGTAAGTGGTATAGCTTGGGATCATATTAATGTGTTTCCGACTTTTGATAATTATATAGAGCAATTTAGGATTTTTATGAACTCTATTGTTAACGGAGGAGCTTTAGTGTATAACGAAGAAGATGAGGAGGTAAAAAAATTAGCAGAAGCGGCAGAAAACCCAATGCGTAAGTTTCCTTATATAACTCCAGAGTATAGAGTAGAGGACGGAGAAACATTATTAAATACTCCTGAAGGAGAAATGCCAATTGAGATATTTGGAGGACATAACTTAAGCAATCTAGCCGGGGCCAAGTGGATTTGCCAGCATATGGGAATTGACGAGGACGATTTCTATGAAGCTATAGCTTCTTTTAAAGGAGCCTCTAAACGATTAGAAAAAATTGCCGAAAATAGCACAGCTGTAGCGTATAAGGATTTTGCACATAGTCCATCTAAAGTAAGTGCAACAACAAAAGCTATGAAGGAGCAATATGGTAATAGAAATGTGATCGCTTGTCTTGAACTACATACATATAGTAGTTTGAATGCAGAATTCTTGGAAGAATACAGAGGAGCACTTGATGCCGCAGATGAAGCTGTTGTATTTTATTCTCCACATGCAGTAAAAATTAAGCAATTAGAAGAAGTGTCTGCTTCCCAAATTGCAAATGCATTTAGTAGAGATGATTTAATTATCTATACCAACCCAGAGGAATTTAAAACATACCTAAAGCAAAAGAAGTTTTCTAACACGGCTTTGTTGCTAATGAGTAGTGGTAACTATGGTGGTTTGGACTTTGATGAGGTAAAAAGTTGGTTTTAATTACCTCAATACTTAATAGAAATCTTAAAAATGCTTTTCAAATAATCTGTTTACAAAATCAGCAACGCTTCTTTGATTGTTTTTAATGAGCTCTTGTTTTGCATTATTAATATCAGAAGGAATTTTATCTTGGCTTAATTTGAATTTTCCCTCCCAGTTTTGCACTTCGATCTCAAAACAATGAATATAAGGAACCAGACGATCCATTCTGGGGTCATTAAGATCCAAAATAAATTTTTGATCAGGATTTTCAAGAAATTCTGTCATAGTAACTATAGACTTTTTAATGGTATTTGGATCATTTATTTGTTTGACTACACCAGTTGCATGAGCAATGATATAATTCCAGGTGGGTAATTGTTTTGTGGTATATATCGAAGGAGAAATGTATGTTTGAGGCCCTTGAAATATTGCTGTAATGGGATAATTATCCTTTAATAATTTGGTGTGTGGGTTGTTCTTGTCTATATGGCCAACAAGTTTTTCTCCTTGAAATATTAATGGAGCATTAGTAATAAAGGGAGTTTGACCTTCTGCAGATACAAGTACAGAGAAAGGATATGCCTTGGCTACCTCTTTAATGTTTTCTATATTATAATCCTGATGATGTTTGGGTGGGTACACTTGCTATACGTTAAATTGTTGAAGATGATGATCTAGGTGTTTGTATTGCATTTTTCCCCATTGATCTTGCGTGAATTTTCCAAACATTGGATGAGGATTCCAAACTTTTTTATCTCTTTGATTTGAAAACTCAATGACAAGATTTAGGAGTTCTTCTTTTTCCTTATCAAATTCCTTTTGCTCGACTACCTTTAGTTTGGAATGTGTTGGTAAATTCTTTTTCCATGGTTTATCATTATACATAGCTTTTTTGAAAAATAACTTTGCTAATAAATTAGGTTTTAGTTGGGGATGATCCTTATGCAATGCAATTTTTAATGGAAACTGACAATGATAAAACATCTGTGATACATCCATTTTCCCCCAAGTTGGATTACTGGTATTTGATAGTTTTTTTATGCGGGTTTCTATTTCCTGAAGTGTAGACTCCTCAAACAAAGATTTCATATATGGAGATTTTTAAGGTAACAATACTTAAAAGTAATATATTAATTTATCATGAGGGCATAAAAATAATAAAGGCGAATCATTCGATTCGCCTTTATTTAATAATATATATAATTTCTTTTTAACTTACTTCATCAAAGAAAAGACCTAAAAATCCATCTAGATCATCATTACTTGCAATGTCTTTTGGAGTTCCCAAATTAATCATTAATGGTTGGTCTTTAATAGTACCTCTCAAAAAATATTGATAGGTTGTTCCCATCTTAAATTTATATCCTTTTAGTTGTGCGCCAAAAGAAGTAAAAGTAACTTCTGTTTTAGAGGTATTACTTTCTGCAAATGCACTTATAGTAGCATCAAAAACTGCAGATAACATATCATCATTATAATAATCCCATTTTATAGAAGTTCCATCGCATGCTTGCAATTCATATTCAGATTGGGCTTGACATCCATTAGGTACTTGTATGTTATTTCCTACTAAGTTTAAAAAGGAAACTTTCTTGTCCTGACCGTAAAAACTAAGCGTTACAAGAAGTAAAACGATAGTAAAAATATTCTTCATAAATAGGTTAATTTGAAGTTGTTAAAATATTCATTTTCTGATTAAGGGTGCCCAAATATAGTAAAACTTTCATTTTCAAACAAATATATGTTATAAATATTGAGAAATATTTAATAAGGTACTTCTCTTTTTTTTAGATTAATTGCTTAATAATGCCTTGTTTTTGAGATAAATAGTTTATACTTATACGTTATAAAAATCATAGTTTTTTAATTGTTAAAATTACCAGATGAAGGAATTAAACTCTTCGTTTTCTATCAAGGAATGGAGTGAGAATGATCGCCCAAGGGAAAAATTGATCGTCAAAGGGAAGAACGCGTTAACCGACGCAGAACTTATAGCAATACTCATAGGCTCTGGTAATAGAAATGAAAGTGCAGTTGCATTGAGTAAACGAATATTGGCAAGTGTCGATCATAAAATCAACGCCTTGGGGAAATTATCGATTAAACAATTAATGGCTTTTAAAGGAATCGGAGAAGCCAAAGCAATTGCTATAATAGCCGGTTTAGAACTTGGTCGTAGAAGAAGAAGCGAAGATGCCGAGATTGTCCCAAAGATAACCTGTAGTAAGGACGCTTTTAACCTTTTACAACCAGTTATAGGTGATATTGATCACGAAGAATTTTGGGTCTTGTTTTTGAACAATGCAAATAAGGTATTACAAAAGAAGCAGATTAGTATGGGGGGAAAGACCGGAACCTTGGTTGATGCTCGTATTATTTTTAGATATGCATTAGAATATGGCGCTACGGGTATAGTTATTAGTCATAATCATCCAAGTGGTTCACTTAGTCCAAGTAAATCAGATATAGATTTAACAAAAAAACTAAAACAGGCAGGGTTAAGTTTAGATATCAATGTACTTGACCACCTTATTATAACAGAAAAAAACTATTTTAGCTTTGCAGATGAATCAATATTATAATTCAAAGTTTCGATGCTATTAATCCATGTACAAAAAGTAACTCCAAGAGTCTCTTATACTTTTAAACAAATTTGTAAACGAATTTTGGGGATTGATGTAAGTTTGACCTCAAAAATAGAGACTTTTATAGCTCATGATGGACCTAAGCTTTCCTACGGGAAACAACCACTAGGTAAGGAACTTTATTTTCAGAGTGTAGATTTACTTTTTGAACATGGATTAAATGATATCGATATTCAGGTGTTTGATTGGGAAGAAACAAAATGTTTTTTTGAAGTTAAAAACCCGGATTCAGCATTACCGTATGATATTTTTGCAGCTACTTTTTATCTCCTAACGCGTTATGAAGAATATTTGCCCCATGTAAAAGATAACCTGGGAAGATTTCCTGCTACTGAAAGTATAGGGTATACCAATAATTTTCTAGAAGACCCTGTAGTAGATATATGGGCGTTTAAGTTTAAAAAAATTCTTCTTGAAAAATATATTGACTTACAGTTTGATGAAAAAAAGTTTAACATAATGCCAGTTGTTTCTGTTGCTCAAACTTTTGCATACAAGAATAAAGGAGTTTTAAGATCAATAGGAGGAGGGATTAGAGATTTATGGAGGCTAAAATTAGATGAGTTTACTGATAGGATTAAAGTCTCATTAGGTTTAAAAAAAGACCCTTATGATACTTTTGATTTTATCATTGATTTGCAAAAAAATAAAAAACGTAAATCCAAGGTTTTATTTGGTTTAGGAGATTACTCTAACTATGAAAAAAATGTTGGTTATAATCGACCAGAGCACCATACAATTATTAAGCATATAGCCGATTATATCGATATTGGCTTAAAAGTATCCTATGAAGCTGTTGGAAGTTTAAGTATACTAAAAAAAGAAAAACAAAGAATAGAAAATATTTTAAATAGAAGATTGGAATATTCAATTTGCTCTTTTTTTAAAATTAAACTACCAGAAGCTTATCGTAATTTTATAGAACTGGAGATTGGTGAAGATTACTCTATGGGGTATTCAGGATATTCGGGTTTTAGAGCCGGTACCTGCACTCCTTTTATGTTTTATGATTTAGATTATGAAGTGCAAACACCATTAGTGATTTATTCATTTTGTTTTGTAAATCAGGGTATTCAAGAAGAATTTCAGAATGAAGAATCTGTAAAGAATGAAATCATCGGATATATCGAGAAAATAAAAAAGGTTAACGGAATTTTTATCCCTATTTTTAGTAATACCCTATTTAGTGACCTTTATGGACAACCGTTTTGGAAATCAATTTTTGAATTTATTTGGAATATTGAAGATGAATAACACAATAAAGCATATTTTTTTTGACCTCGATCATACTCTTTGGGATTTTGACAAGAATTCTTCATTAGCTTTTCAAATGATATTCGAGAAATATAGAGTTGGGTTTAGTCTTAATGATTTTCTAGAGATTTATCAGCCAATTAATATGAAATATTGGAAACTTTATAGGGAAGAAAGAGTAAGTAAACAAGAGCTAAGAAGAGGTCGTTTAATGGACGCTTTCTCTGCCTTCAATAAAGAATTTTCTATAGATGCTATTGATAATATGTCTGATGATTATATAGCTTTTTTGCCGCATAATAACTATTTAATTAATGGAGCACAGGAATTACTTGAGTATTTAAATCCAAAATATGATCTGCATATTATTACAAATGGATTTATGGAAGTCCAAAATAATAAATTGTCAAACTCTGGAATAAAACACTATTTTAAAACGGTAACTAATAGTGAAGAGGTCGGTGTAAAAAAACCAAATCCAATCATTTTTAAGCACGCAATAGAAATTTCTGGAGCAAAAACCAATGATAGTATTATGATTGGTGATAATTATGAAGCAGATATTTTAGGAGCAGAAGCACTAGGGTTAAAAACGATTTGTTTTAATTATCACAAGGAAGAATTACCAAGGCAAAATATTCAAGTTTCTGAATTAATGGCGATTAAAGACCATCTTTAATTATTAATATTTGTATTTTAGTATTTTATTAACATTTTGCCCCAAAGATGAAAACAAAAAAGATATACTTAATATTGCTCACTTTAGCTTTAGTGTTGCAATCCGTTTCTTGCGTTAAAGATGTGGATTTCGACCAGGTTGAAGATGTTGTACTTACTCCTGTGTTTGAAGCGGATTTTATTTTTTCAACATTTGATACAGCTCAGTTTGTTGATCCTGATATCGATCCAACAATAATAATTCCTGAGGTTGTGGTTGACGACACGCTCAATTATGACTTATTAGGCTCTGATTTTATTGTTGATAATTTAGAACAAGTAGAATTGACTTTTGAATTTAGTAATACGATTGAACGGGAATTCGAATTTGATTTTGGTTTCTTAAATGGTGCCGGTCAACGTATAGGGCCATCGTTTTCTATTACGGTTAATGCAGGAATGGGCCCGGGAACAGACCCTGTGCCAACCAATGAAATCATTATTTTGGATAATGCAACTATCAATATTTTAGGGGCAGCTACAAAACTTGTTTCAGAAATAAGGGTACAAAATGTGAATAGTACTCTAGAAGGAGTTTTAGAACTAAGATCCAAAGGTACTTACTTTATCAATTACGATTTATGAGAACTATAATATTCTTATATCTAGGTTTATTAAGTTTCTCTATGTTTTCCCAAAATAAAGAAACTTTATATGATTTTACAGACCTACCACAGTCTTTAATGCTAAATCCAGGAGCAGATACAAATTTTAAGTATCATGTGGGCATCCCTTTTTTGTCACAATTTCATGCAAATGCTGGACTGAGAGGAGCATCACTCTTTGATGTTTTTGCCGATGATGGAAGAAGTATTAATGAAAAGATAGAAACTACTCTTAATACGCTTACAAACTATGATTATTTGACATTGACTCAGCAATTAGAGGTTTTTAATTTTGGATGGGAAAGTAAAAAAAACAAAAACATATATTTTTCAGGAGGAGTATACCAAGAGTTGGATGTCATAGGCTATTTCCCAAAGGATTTTGCCGTTCTTGCCTATCAAGGAAATCGGGATTTTCTTAACAGACCCTTTCGTTTTTCTTCAATAAGTGGATCAGGAGAGTTACTGATGGTGTATCATTTTGGATTTAATAAGAAAATAAGTAAAAAATTCACCTTTGGAGCAAGAGCAAAACTTTATTCGAGCATGCTTCATGTGCGTAGTGCTAGAAACAGAGGAACGTTTACCACGGTAGAAACCCCTCAAGGAAGCAATATATACCAACACATAATTGGTAATGCAGATGTTACATTAAGAACTTCGGGAATTTCTTCTCTTAGGGAAATTGAAAGTGAAAATACTTCTGATGGCGCAAAACAGGTTGTGAATAAGTTGATAGGAAGAGCACTATTAGGTGGTAATTTAGGCCTTGGCGTAGATGTTGGATTTACCCATAAAATAGATGAACAATGGTCAGTAACCGGTAGTATAAATGATTTTGGAGCTGTTCTTTATACAAAAGATGTTGAAACCTATAGAGCTAGAGGAAATTTCGTTTTTGAAGGTTTTGAAACTCCGATTCAGATTTCTGGAGATGGAGATCAAGATTTTTTGGATGAACTAGAAGAAGCAATCCCATTAGATACCTTAAACAATAGCTATATAACTATGCGGCCGTTAAAAGTTAATGGGTCAATTAAATACTCATTTAATCAATATGATAATGGTACCTGTAATTGTGCTCTTGATGGGCAAAAGGGAGAATTTTTAGATGCTTTTGGGGTTCAGCTATTTTCGCAATTTAGACCCAAAAGGCCTCAGTATGCCGCTTCGTTATTCTATTATAAAAGATTATTTCATTTTTTAAGAGCAAAAGCAACCTACACGATTGATGATTATTCGTATAAGAATTTCGGATTTCTAGTATCTACACATATTAACAAAATTAATTTTTATATTTCGGCTAATAATTTGCTGGAATATACTAATCTTGCTAAAGCAAGAGGAGCTTCTTTGCAGTTTGGTTTTAATGTTATAATGTGATGAATATGTTACGTACCTTATTTTTTGGAATTATTTTGGCTTCAACTATAAATAGTTATGCTCAAAAAAGTATAAATGATTATAAATATATTGTTGTTCCGCAGAGTTTTGATTTTCTTGAAGGAGATGATAAATATCAATTGAACTCTTTGACCAAGTTTTTATTTAATAAACATGGTTTCAAAGCTTTTGTTAAAGGCGAAGGTATGCCCGAAGACCTTTTAAAGAATGGTTGCAAAGGACTGCAAGTAGCAGTAAAAAAGAATTCAACGCTATTTCTTACTAAGTTGGTAATTGAACTGTCTAATTGTAGTAGTACGGTAGTATTCTCTTCATCTGAAGGTACAAGTAGAGAGAAAGAATATGAGAAAGCATATCATGAAGCTTTACGAGATGCATTTAAAGATATTCAAAGTCTTAATTATAAATATAATGAAGTAAATGATAGCAACAACACCGAAAAAGTCACTGTAGTATCAGATAAAAAAGAGAAAAACGTAGATCCTTCTAAAGCAGATGAAAAAAAGAATCTAAAAGCAGAAGAAGGAAATATACCTGCTCAATCAGAAAAAACACTTTTATATACTTTTAATAGTGACAATATTGTATTTAAGATACAAGGTTATGGGTATGAGTTATTGCAAAAGAAAGGTGATAATCAGGTCTCTTTAGGGAAGATGTATAAATTGAAAAGAGAGAACAGTTATTTGGTTGATGCCAAAGATTTAAGTGGAGTAGGCTACTTTGATGGATATGGAAATTTTATTCTAGAAAGAGTAAATCCAGCTACCAATAAAATCATAGTAGATACATTGGCTAGGCAGTAAGTTTATGATATTCTTTCAAAATGCTACTTAGTAGTTATATTTGTTTCCCCATCTAGTTTTAAGAAAATTTCTAAACGAATTTTCCCGTTGATTATCTCCGGGTTCGTATAATTTTGTATCTGTTATTTCATCAGGAAGGAACTCTTGATTAACAAAATTGTCTTTGTGATCATGAGCATATTTGTAATCTTCTCCATAGCCAAGTTCTTTCATCAATTTTGTTGGAGCATTCCTGATATGTAAAGGTATAGATAGGTCCCCGGTTTTTTTGACTAATTGTTGTGCTTTGTTTATGGCCATATAGGATGCATTGCTTTTGGGAGAAGTTGCAAGATAAACAGTACATTGACTCAAAATTATCCTTGCTTCGGGATATCCAATTGTATTGACCGCCTGAAATGTGTTATTTGCCATTATTAACGCAGTAGGGTTTGCATTTCCTACGTCTTCTGAAGCTAGTATAATTAATCTACGAGCAATAAATTTTAGATCTTCTCCACCTTCTATCATTCTAGCTAACCAATATACCGCTGCATTGGGATCACTTCCTCTAACAGACTTAATAAATGCTGAGATTATGTCATAGTGTTGTTCTCCTGTTTTGTCATACCTAACCGTGTTTTGCTGAACCAATTTTAAGACCAAATCATTAGTTATAATAATAGTGTCCTGTTCTTGGCTAGAGACAACAAGTTCAAATATATTAAGTAGCTTTCTAGCATCGCCACCACTTAGTCTTAGTAAAGCGTCAGTTTCTTTAAGCTCAATTTTCTTAGTGCTCAAATATTCATCTTCGCTCATTGCACGAGTCAATAGTGTTTCCAGTTCTTTTTTCCCAAATGGGTTTAGTACATATACCTGGCATCGAGATAAAAGAGCAGGTATTACTTCAAAACTTGGATTTTCGGTAGTTGCACCAATTAGCGTAACCCAACCTTTCTCTACAGCTCCTAAAAGTGAATCTTGCTGAGATTTGCTAAATCTATGAATTTCATCAATAAATAAAATCGGGTTTTTTGCAGTAAACAACCCTCCGCTTTGTTTGGCTTTATCAATTACCTCTCTAACTTCTTTTACGCCGCTATTTATTGCACTTAATATATAAAATGGTCTTTGTGATTCCTGAGCGATAATGTTTGCCAAAGTCGTTTTTCCAACACCCGGTGGCCCCCAAAGTATTAGTGACGGAATTATACCCTTTTTGATTTGCTGTGTTAGTGACCCGTTATCTCCTACCAGGTGTTCTTGACTAAGATATTCTTCTAATGATTTTGGTCGAATTCTTTCCGCCAAAGGTTTATTTGTGTTCATAACTACAAAGTTACAAAGCTTTGTTAGATCTGTAGTAAAAAGAAAGTGGGTAGATGGTTAAATTTGTTGATGAATTTTATAAAACACCAAAAAACTGCCATTTTAGCTGAAGTCTATGTTTTGGACTTTTTTTTGATATACATTTGGTATTATGGTAAAAGAACATGATCATTTTAAATTTAATACAGGTGTTATAGGTTACCCTTTGTTATTTGTGCTAATAATTTGGATTGTATTTTGGTTTGAAATCCGTTTTGGTTTTGATTTTAACCATTTAGGAGTGTATCCAAGAAGTATAGTTGGGCTGAGAGGGATATTGTTTTCCCCTTTCATTCATTCGGATATAACACATTTATGGCATAACACACTACCGCTTCTTATACTGTCTATGGCACTTTTTTATTTTTATCAACCCAACGCCTGGAAAGTATTAGTAATAGGTCTTTTTCTGACAGGATTTTTAACGTGGTCTTTTGGACGACCAGCAAATCATATTGGAGCGAGTGGAGTGATTTATATGCTTTTCGGATTTTTGTTTTTTAAAGGAATTGTTGCAAAACATTTTCGATTAATTGCCTTGTCATTTGTTGTGGTATTTATTTATGGAAGTATGGTGATGTATGTTCTTCCTATAGATCCTAAAATCTCTTGGGAAGGCCATTTGTCTGGTTTGTTATCTGGTACTGCGTTAGGGTTTTTTATTAGAAAGGGAGTATCACGTCCAAAATTATATACTTGGGAATCCCCGGATTATGATCCTGAAGAAGATGAATTTTTAAAGCATTTTGATGAAAATGGTAATTTTATTGAACGTTTACCAGAAGAAAACCTGGAGGATGATAATGATATACAAGTGTTTTATGAATATAAGCCGGGACAGAAAAATATTGATGAAGAACAATAGGGGGGATGTTTCAATGCCGCTAGCTATTATAAAAATGCAACTTATTTATAGTCTTTGTCGGATTACTTCATATAAAAACACCCCACAAGCCACTGAAACATTAAGTGAGCCAATTTCTCCGTACATAGGTAGTTTTGCCTGCTGGTCGACTAATTTTAGCACAGAACTAGATATACCTTTGCCTTCACTACCCATAATGATGGCAGTAGGATTGGTTAAATTTATATTGTAAATAGGTTCTGACGCTTTTTCTGTAGCTGCTACTACTTGAATACCTGAGCCTTGAAGATAAAACATTGCATCTTTAATATGGTCTACTTTACATATTGGAATGTTAAATACTGCACCAGCTGATGTTTTTATAGTATCTGCACTTACGGGAGCACCTCCTTTTTTTTGTACAATTATGCCATGCACTCCGGTACATTCTGCGGTTCTAATTATGGCACCAAAATTACGTACATCAGATAGTTGATCTAAAATCAAGAATAGTGGTGTTTCACCAGACTCAACAACCTTGATCACTAGGTTCTCTAACTCATGAAAATCGATAGGGGAGATATGGGCAACAACACCTTGATGGTTTTTTTTGGTTAGTCTGTTTATTTTTTCAACTGGGACATATGAAAAGGTAATTCCGTTTTTTTTGATAAGAGACATTAGCTCTCTGGATAGTTCTCCTTGTAGTCCTTTTTGAACGAATAGTTTATCAATAGTTTTTCCTGAAGTTATAGCTTCAATTACAGCCCTAATACCAAAAATTTGTGATTCATTGTTCATAGAGCGCAAAGATAGATATAAAAAAACATCTGATTGAAAATTTTCAATCAGATGTTTTTTAGACTTAGTATCTAATTAGATACAAAGGATTTTTGATTATAAATTTAGATTAGTAACCCCGGGGCTGTCATAATCGTAATGATAACCTCGCCAGTGTAGGCTACTATCCGCATCAAATTTCCAAACAACTTCTTTGTTCTCATTAACTTCCCAGAAACCAAATGATCCTTGAGTTATCAATGTATTTCCATTGGCTAATCTAACTGCGCCAGATACCAAGGGAGAATATAATTCAGAATTTGTGAATCCCCAGATAATTTCTGGTTCATTATTTTGATTGGGATTAAGAGCTAAAGTTTGAGGTAACTTAAGTTCATAAACCGAAGATTGCTCATTACCTGGTATGTTACCATTCATATACATTAATACATTACCTGCTCCAATTTCGTTTTCAAGAAGAATATTGGGGAAATGGTTGTTATAAAATAATCTGGCACCAACGGTATTTTTATAGGTCGTTGGATTTCCAAATCTATATACCAGATCTCCGCCTTTGTTATAATTTCCAGATGTATGTGTGGCAGCTTCAGCAGTAGTTGTGCTATGATCAATTACCCATATCTCACTATAAAAATTAATACTAAGATAAATCAAATCTGTAGCGGGATCGTAATCCATACCATTGGCATGCATTATATCACCACGATCATCATAGTGATAGTTTATGTCTATTAATTGGGGGTTTTGACTTATATCCCCAAAGTTATCTTTCGTAGCGTCATGATCTTGAATTAAGTGATCCCAAGAATCCCATTCCCAAACTATTTCATCGGTTTGTGGGTTTATTTCTACTATGGATTCAGGCATTAATAAGTCGTTAGGATTACTAAGGTCATAGCCGGCTTGTTCCGCTTCAGTTATTGTCCTAATTTTCCATGCCATTACAAGTATATTACCATTAGGTAATAATTCTATATCATGATGAGCTAGATGCTTGTCATCAGAATAGGTGTATTCCCAATCAATAGAACTATCAGGATTTATTAATTGGATTTTACCACCATACCCTCCTATATTGTAAACAGCATCTGGATCTTTCAGTGAAGCTAATAGTTTTCCATCATCTAGTAAAACAACGTCGTTACCCAAACGAGAAGTTAACGTCCATTCATATTTTATTTTAGCATCAAGTTTATCCATAAGATATACTCTTGCATTCGTGATGTCATTAATGAGTATATAGCCTTCAGTAACCTTATCGGGGTTCAGTGTAACAATTTTACCTGTTTCACCAACTATCGGATTGTCGATAGTTATAGGGTCAACAACAGGCTCTCCAGGGTCATTTCCAGAATCGTCATCATTATTACATGAAGAATAGGTAATACCTATACAAATAATAAGAGTTAGACGAAAAATTTTAAGGATGAAAGTATTCATTATATTGATTTATGATAAAAAAAGCCATCAAGAAAATGATGGCTTTTTTATTATTAATATGATAATATAATTTTCATTATATAAGTCTTATTAGTTCTTTTGAGCTACTAGCTTAAAAGTACCAAAACTACCTAAATCAACAGTATATTGAATTGAAAAGGTAACAGTTCCTGTACATGAGAATAAAAAGCTTGGAGCCGCATTTGTATTTACATTACCACCTGCATATCCAAAAAATGCATCCTCAACAGGTTGTCTAGCTATAGTAGCTCCACCAGTAACAGGATCGATATTAACATTGAAAGGTTGTGTAAACAAACCAGTGAAAGTTAAAGAATTTGGTCCGTCAGGTCCAGCAGTTACATCAAAAGTAGAGTTAGCTACACCAAACTCATCTTGAGAAACTGTGTACGTTCCATATGCATCAGCAGGAACGAATACAGGACAAGCTAGGAAGAAATTGAATCCCATTGCATTTCTGTATCCAATACCATCCAAAAGGTTAAAAGATGTATTACCTCCAGAAAGAGTAGCTGGATCAGTATCTGTTGCAGGAGTAAAAACTGGTCTTTGACCAATAAATTCTACACCATCATTTCTTACCGCAGTAGCAGCAAAAGCAAAGTTATCTCCAAAACTTAGATCACTTAAAGGAACTCCAAGAGCATCTGCAATACCTTGAGCACTTATAGTTAAGTTAGCAGGAAAACTTGTGATAGTTATAAAATCCTCTACAGTAGTTTGCGTACCGCTTACCGTTGCAATCAGATCAAGAGAATAACTTGAAGTGTTTTCATTAACATCCTCTATTGGTAGAGAAAAAGAAGCTTCAGAAGGTACCTCAAAACTTACTGTAGGAGGAGCTGCTTCATCTACAAATCTAATGAAAGAACCCTGTCCAAAGTCATTAAAAAGATCTTTTTCATCATCTTTACAAGATGATACTACTGCTATAATAGACAGTAATAATAATATTTTATATATACTTTTCATTTGTATTAATTTTAATTAGTCTATAAAGCCAGTTGCTGGATTATCATCCCAAAATACTTGATCCGTAAGTTGGTTCGTTGATATATTTGGATTGGCAAGTGTTTCATCTGTTGGATATAAGAATGACCTTGGGAACGCAGATGGGGCTAATGGATCTTGAAGCTCAGGTAAACCTGTTTTTCTGTATGTGTTATACGCTTCAATACCATTACCATATCCTGCAATCCAATATTGCTCAAGAACAACCGCTAAACGAGCAGCATCATCAGCAGCACTATCATATTGTCCAAGTACACTTGCAACATAAGTGTCTACTGCAGCAGCATCAGGAGCTAAACTTCCTGCATCGCCAGCACCAAAAGCCATAACTTTTCCAATGTGGTTTCTAACTGCATCTTCAAGTAACGTTCTTGGATTACCAGTAGTCCCTAAAGTAATAGCAGCTTCTGCTTGGATAAATTTAGCGAAACTTGATAATAGCATAACATTGATTCCGGCACCTTGAAGACCTTGATTAGAAACTCCAGGAACACCATTATCGTTATCAAATGCACCCCCACCAGGATAAACTCCATAAATTGTTCTTGCTAAGTTATCCGCAGGAACACCTTGAGAATCTGCATGCACTCTTCCCCAGTAGAAATCTCCAATGTAACATTCTGATTCTGCAATTGTACATGGTAAATCATCACCTGTAGGATCTGTTAATGATTGTCTGTAAAAGTAGTAACGAAGTCTTGGGTCACTACGGTCTCTAAGGTTTCTCATTAGAGAGTTACTCATATATAAAGTAACACTTGCACCACCTCCTAAATAAGGATTCGTAAAGAAATCATGTCTACTTTCTGCTGGAGTTGATGAAGTACTGTATTGAAACTGAAAATCATCAGCAGTTGTTTCAAGTAAATTTCCACCTGCTATAGCAGCATTAACACCGTTTGCTGCAGCAGTAGCATCAATTCCACTAAGTTGGTTATACATTTTTAATTTTAATGTATTCCCTAATTTTATCCATTTAGTAAGATCTCCACCATAATACAAATCTTGAGTGATTGTGTTGGTAGTAGAACCAGATAAATCTGCAATACTATTATCAATTAATGTGAATATAGCATCGTACGTATCACGCCCGCCATCAGGCATAGGGAATGGGAAATTAATCGGATCATTTGCTTCACTAAATGGTACTTCACCAAACATGTCCACCATATTTGCAAAGTTATAGGCAGTAATCAAACCAGCTACACCTCTGTGCTTAACTAGATCTGGATCACCATCAGCAAGGTCTGATAAGAATTTTCTGTTTCCATTAATTCTATATGATCTAGACCATACATTATCATCAGCTGGTGGAAGAAATGAATTAAATGTAGTATTTGTTAAGTTTGATGGATATGCATCAAACATGTACAATAATCTAGTTACTTCCATCGTTTCGTCTCTCAACCCTCCAAAAACTCGATTTAAATCGATTTGCATTTGATTAAGTACAAAGTTAGGATCTGAACTTTCTGGTGAAAGGGTGTTTGGAGATACAGCTAGATCAAGCTCTGTTGTATCACAAGATCCTAAAAGAATCGCGACAGATGCGGCAATACCTACCAGATATCTATTTATGTTATATTTTATTTTTTTCATTTTCAATTTAATTAATTATTAAAAAGTAGCTTTTATGCTAAAAGAATATCTTTTAGATGTAGGAGCAGTCAAGAAATCAAGCCCTTGCCCGTTACCAACACCAGTACTTAATACTTCTGGGTCAAAATTAAGGTATTTAGGGAAGTTATATGCCTTATACCAAAGGTTTTGTCCTGAAAGTGCGAAAGAAAGACTTCCAAACGGAGTTTTAGCTAAGAAAGTCTCTGGTAATTTATATCCAAGAGTTACATCTCTAAGTCTTAAGTTAGTTCCGTCAAAAATTGAAGCCTCATCTGCTCTAAAGATATTCTGGAAATAAATATCATTTGCACCAATTTGAACAGTGTTTGGAATTGTTTGTCCATTGCTGTCTAAAAGAGGCTCTCCTGTTGCAGGATTTCCTATAACACCTGGTAAGATAGTAGTAGACTCTCTGTCTTCTGTATCTCTAGTTACCCCTCTTAATAATAAGCTAGTTGCTGTATTAGAGTAGATATCTCCTCCATGTGTGTATTCTATTTGAGCTGATAAAGTAAGTCCTTTATAGCTGAAAGAGTTAATAGTAGTTAATTTCCAGTCTGGGTTTGGATCACCAATGATACCAATCACATCATCAACAGGAACATCATTACTAGTAATATATCTTCCTTCAGTAGTAGAGTTAGCAGCATCTACAAGGATATTTCCTTGATCATCTCTGATGAAGTAAGTTCCTACTATAGAACCTAAAGGTTGACCTAAGATTGCGGCGTTACCTAAAGTACCAAAACCAGCAGTGATAACTCGGTTTTGAGGAAGTTCTTTTACTTCTGTCTCATATGCACTAAAGTTATTAGAAACATTCCAAGTAAATGAATCAGTTTTTATAGGAGTAAATCCTAATGCTACTTCTACACCTTCACCGTCAATTCTACCAGCGTTAAAAAATCTTGCAGTAAATCCAGTTGTAGGAGCCAAAGGTTCTTGTAATATTTGATCTTCAGAGATTCTAGAATATACACTCGCGTCTAAAGTAATTCTTCCATTGAAGAAATTAGCTTCAATACCAAGTTCAACCTCCTTATGAAGTTCAGGCTTCAAATCAGGGTTAGCTTGGAATCCACTTAACGTATTCGTTGTAGTTGGGTTACCGCTTGGATCAACAAATGCATTACCATTTGAGTTTAACTGTTGTACAGTATTAAATCCACCAGGGAAACCTGCAGAAGTTGCATAACCACCACGTATCTTTAAAAAGTTAAGTACATCACTTCTTAAACCATCAAAAGCTGAAGTTGGGATGAAAGATAAAGATGCACTAGGATAGAATATTGATCTATTTTCTGGTTGAACATTAGATGTCCAGTCATTTCTACCAGATACTGTAGCGTATAGGTAGTCGTTAAAATCCATTTTAACTTCTCCGAAGAAACCTACAACATTAATTCTACTGTCAAACTGTAAATCTACACCTGTAATAGGATCAAGATTTGCATGGTTTAAGTAGTTGTCATGATTTACACGTCCAAAAACGATTTGATTTGTACTTGCAATACCATCTCTTCTAAAAAGGTCAGATCTACTTTCAAAACCAACAAGAGCACCAAATCTAAATCCACCAGTTCTGTAATCATCAAAATTTAAAATTGCTCTGTGATTTAAGATTTGATTTGTTGAACGTGTAGTTCTAAGGTATCCTACTTGATATTCAACTCTGTCAATTGCTCCTTTGTTTACAAAGAATCTTTGCGTATCTGAGTATGTATCTAAACCAAATGTGTATTGAAGATTGATATGATCATTAAACGTATATCCTACGTTGAAAGATCCATAAGTTCTTCTTGTGTCAGAATTTGTACCACTATTTTCTAATAACCAATATGGGTTTTCTAAGTCAGGACGGTAGTATACACTAGAACCGTCAAGAGGGTTAGAAAATGGTAAGTTAGATAAATCTAAGTTTCTAGGAATAAATAATAATCTTTCGAAAATAGAAATTGCATTTGCTCCATTACTTGCAGTAATAGGAGGTGTCTTTAATGTAGTGTTTACATAGTTAATAGTACCACCTACATTGAAGTTATTATCTAATCTTAGGTTTCCACCAATACTGAAACTGTTTTTTCTTAAATTGTTTCCAGGGATGTAACCATCTTCATCAGTATTGTTATAGCTAAAGTTTATATTACCTTTTTCGCTAGAATTAGTTACTCCAATAGAAGTAGATCTACCTAGACCAGTTCTAAAGAAATCTGCAACGTTGTTTTCTGCAGCTACATAAGGAATTTGGATTCCAAAAAACTGAGGAAATAATTGATCGAAACCTGGGTTTCTTCCATTTGCATATGGGTGAACAACAGTTTCTAAGTCAGCAAAAGCTGTACCCCAGTTCCCTACGAAACCTGGATTGAATACTTGGTCAGCTCCTTGCCCGTATGTATTTTGAAAATCAGGTAAGTTAGAAATTTCTGTAGTATAAGTAGTATTAGATACACTTACCTCGAATTTCTTGTTACTTTGCTGAGTAGCACCTGCTTTAGTAGTAATTAAGATAACCCCGTTTCTACCACGAGATCCGTACAAGTTTGCTGCACTAAGACCTTTAAGAACACTGATATTTTCAATATTATCTGGGTTTAAGTCTAATGTACGGTTACTTGTACTAGTAGTACCACCTGTAAAAGTACCTACCGTGTTAGCAGAAGATTCAAAAGGAACTCCATCTACTATATAAAGAGGTTGGTTATCCCCATTAATAGAGATGTTAGTACGAACAATTACGTTAGTTCCACTACCCGTTGCACCACCTGATCCTGTAATTTGAACACCCGGTATTTTACCGTTTAATGCTCTGTTTAAATCGGATTCTGGTTTTTGCTCAATTTCGTCGTTCTTTATTACACTTACCGCATATCCAAGAGATTTTTTCTCTCTTCTAATACCCTGTGCCGTTACAACTACTTCTTCAAGTTGAGAGGCAGCAGCTTCTAATTGAACACTTACGGTGTCGCCATCTGCAACAACCACTTCTTTTGTTGTGAATCCTACATAGCTAAAAGTAAGTACTGCACCTCTATTAGTTTCAATAGTATAATTACCATCAAAATCGGTTTGTGTACCAGTAGCTGTGTTTTTCACAACAATATTCACCCCAGGAAGCGGTAACCCTTTATCATCGGTTACTGTACCTGAGATTGTTTTTTCCTGTGCAAAAGTGATTTGCACAACAAACGCCAAAAATAGCGTTAAAATTCCACTAAACTTTGTTCTCATTTTACAATTTATTTGAATTAGCCAGCTCCAAAAATGATAATAATATCTTTATAAAACAACTTTTTACTATTAAAATTTGAATTATTGTATTGAGTGATGGGCTTAGTGAATATGCGCTACTATAACGTTATAGTAATGAATATTGTCTAATGTTTTGTGTGTCAATCTTTTTTTGAATTGATTCTTTTGTGTCTGAAGAGGAATTGTCTTTTGTTTCTGAAATTCAGTTTTTTATACTAAATGAATCGTAATGTATATGCTTGTTTTTTATTGATGTGTAAAACGATCTATAGGTATGGGTTGGAGGATTTAATTGATCACTTGTTTAAATATAAAAGCCTCTCGTTTGAGAGGCCTTTATATTAAGATTTATAAATAAGAAGTGTTATCTTGTTAAAAGCGCTGGCCAAATTTTACCGTCTGGACGGGTAAGTATTACTGTACCTCTATCTCCGGCGGAGTTGCCAAAGTCTATTGTCATGTCTGATCCACTTGTTGCTACGATTGTATAAATATAAGTGAACTCGTCTTCTTTGTTATTACTGTCTTGAACAGTTTCTATAGTTCCTTCAGAGACCAAATTGATACAATCCCATACTACTTGCACATCATCAAAAGTAATTTCTTTAAAAACATCAACATAACAACTATCAAACTGCCCGAAGCTAATATCCGAAGTTGTGTACTCTCCTGGAGTATCGGTTTCTTCCCATGTAACTTCACCTGTTAATGGAGCCGCTGGGCAATTGCTTCTTCCACCAGGAGCCGATGTTAAAGAAGTGATTTGATATGTGTATGTGTCTGCAAGGCTTTCGGTTATAGCACAAGCAATAGGTGTTCTATATAAATACGGAGAAGAGAAATACGATCCGCCGGACACATTACCATTTGCATCATCTGCAGAGAATGTTCTTCCGTCTGTGAGTTTAAGTAAGAATGTTAACTCAAAGTCATCTCTACCCTCAATCATACTTTCATCAACTCCTGTAAAAGAAACTAATTCTTCTGCTGTAAATGTTATAACCGATGTTGGCACACCTCTTTCTCCGGTTTGAAAATCAGAAGCTGAAAGTGTTCTTATTAATCCCAATTCTGTAGAAAGGTCATCATCGTTTTCATCTACAATACCATCATTATTGGTGTCTAATCTTGTGTTTTCAACAAAACGTGCAGATATTTCAACTTCACTCAAAAGTCCACCACTCTGTGCATCTTGCTCTTCAAGTGTAAGTACATAATTTGATCCTGCCTCAAAGGCAAGAGTAAGGTTATTGTAAACTAAATTATTGTCGATATCAATCGTTCTTAAAACAGCTCCATTTGTTACGCCGTCAATAACATCGTCAACAATTTTATCATCTCCGCTACAACCCAATATTAGAGTGGCGAGTAATGCTATATTGATATATTTAAATATGTTTTTCATTTTTTTATATTTTAATGATTCCAAAACTTTAAATTTTGTCAAAAATTAATTTGCAACCGGAAAAGTTGGTGAATCAGGGTTGTCATCCCAAAAAACTTTTTGATCTGTATCTGTTTTTTGTGTTACTGATGAGTTATTAGTTACTAAGTCAGCAGGATAAAAGAAAGATCTTATTAATCCCCCTGGACTTGGTTCTATGTTTGGCTGTAATGTAGTTGGATAACCTGTTCTGCGATAGAAATTATAGGCATCTACACCATTCCCAAATAACGCTACCCAGTATTGTTCTGCAATAACATTCCATTTTTGTTCTGGAGTAATGGCATTCATAAAATTCGTTGATATCGAATTTTTAAATGTAGTAATTGCGGTAGCGTTGGGTTCAAAGTCTAAATTAGCAGAGCTGTCTAGTATGCCAAAACTTGCCACTTTGGTGATTGATTTATCAACACCATTCATTAAAGCAGTCATGGCACCGGCATCATTCATTTCTTCCATGGCTACTTCAGCAATCATGAAATCTACCCATGATGATAATAATATAGGTGTAATTCCAGCACCTTGAGCTCCATCACCTTGCGATGTTCCTTCAAAACTACTGTCATCAAAACGTCCTCCCGCCGGATATACACCAAAAGTGGTTCTTAAGAATCCATCGGGTGGTGTTCCGTCATCATCTCCATGATCACGACCCCAATAACCACTATTTAAGAAGCAAAATGTGAATCCACCATCAATATAATGTTGTGGAGGGCTTTCAAGTGAGCAGCTTAAGGTTTCTTCGTTAGGTGCAACTTCAGCTCCAGGAACTACATTTGTTTGTCTATAATAGTAATACCTTATTCGTGGATCATCCGAAGTGGACATGAGGTTCATTAACCAATTTGATAAATATTCATCTGCGCCATCTCCTTCGTAGTTATTGGCGTATCTAGGATGGCGATTATCTGGTTGAATAACATTGGTCCCCCAAGAGAACTGGAAATCTTCCGTTATATCTTGGATGTAATTGCCTGAAGTCACAATATCGTTAAAGCTTGTAATGGCATTACCGTCTACAAGTCTTCTTTGAAGATAAATTTTCATCTTTAAGGTGTTGGCTAATTTGATCCATTTGTCCCAATCTTTACCGTAGTAAAAATCATTTTCTGGTTCTGCCGATACGTCTCTGCCAAAATTTTGAATGGCATCATCCAGGATATTTAGTGCAGCTTCATAAATCAAAGCTCCATCGTCTACTTTTGGATTGAAATTGTCGCTTCCCTGAAGCGCTTCAGAGTAAGGAATGTCGCCAAAGAAATCTACTAATGTTACAATTACGTATGCTTCAATAACTTGGCTGATTGCTAAATGATGATAAAGTTCGTTGTCAGTTGCAATTGGTTCTAAAGCTCTTGCATCCGCCAATATACCATTAAAGGTTTGGTTATGACCATTTTGATCTGCAAATGATACACCTGTGGATTGATAAGACCCACTCCAGACATCGTTAAAATCAGATGGGGAATACGTGTTTTGATAATCCCTACCAAACATATTGTCTATACGTGTGACTTGAGCGCCAATGGCACCAAAGCGTTCAACTAATTTTCCGAAATCTACTTGTATAGAGTTTACGAATAAATCAGGGTCAGATTGGTCTCCGTCCAGCTGATTTGGGTTCTCTGCGAGGTCAAGCTCTGTGCTTTCGCATGAAGTTAATAACAGTCCTAATGATAGGATTGTTATTAATGAAATTTTATATGATAATCTTATTATATTCATGATTTTGTTTTTTTGTTAAAATGAAGCTTTAATACTCATACCGTATCTTTTAGAACTCGGTCCGTTCAAAAAGTCAAAGCCTCGCCCGTTTCCTACTCCAAGTCCTGCAACGTTAGGGTCAAAATTCGTTCCGTCAGGAATGTTAAAAGCATCAAACCATAGATTGTATCCAGTAACGTTTATACTGATTGCCCCAAAAGGAGTTTTGTCTAAAGCCTTTGTGGGTACTGTATAACCTAATGAAAGCTCTTGCAGCCTTAAAACAGTGCCGTCAAAAACACCTAACTCATCTGGTCCAAATAATACATTTGAAAAATAGAATGTAGAATTGTTAATCTGAATATTGTTTTGTGAACCATCTTCTCTAACTCCCGGAAGAATAAAAGTGTTTTCACGATCTTCAGTGTCTGTTGTAAGTCCACGACCAAGTAAGGTAGATACTGTTCTTGAGTAAATGTCTCCACCTTTAACAAAAGTGAATAAGAAACTAAGATTTAGATTTTTGTATGAAAAAGTGTTAGAGACATTTAATAAGTAATCTGGGTTTGGATCCCCAATTACAAATGTTCCTTCTTCCTCTTTGTAACTACCTGCATCATTAACAACGAAATCTCCATTAGCATCTCTTTCTATTCTACTTCCAACTATAACTCCTAAGGGCTCGCCTTCGATTGCGGCATTACCCAAGTTAGAAAATCCAGAGTATACAATGATATCTGTATCAGCTCCAAGGTCTTCTACAGTAGTTTCGCTTGCAGTGAAATTCACATTAGTATTCCATGAGAAACCTTTGCTGTCTCCAGATTTAAGTATATCTACACCAAGATCTAGTTCAAAACCATCACTTTTTATTTCTCCAATGTTTTCGCTTCTTATGGCTGAGCCTGTAGATGGGTCTAATGGTCGATCTATGATAAGATCTTTGGTGGTACGATTATAATAGGAAGCATTTAGATTAATTCTGTTTCTGAGAAAACGAGATTCTATACCAAATTCCAATTCATTCAAACGTTCCGGTTTTAAATTTGGATTTCCGCTTCTTGGCGGAATTGAGTTTGTTACGATATCGTTTCCAGAATCTGAATCCTGAAAATTCTGAGTATCCAAACTTAGGGTTACGGCAATAGGAAATCCTGTTGGAAAGTTTGCAGAGGTACCATAACCTCCTCTTATTTTAAGATAATTGATCCCGTTTTCAGATTTCAATCCTTCAATGGCAGATGTTGGTAAAAAAGATACACTTGCACTAGGGTAGAATATAGAGCGGTTAGCTGTACTTAAGTTTGATACCCAATCATTTCGTCCTGCGAGGGTAAGATAAAGCATTCTCTTGTAGTCAAAATCTGCTTGACCATATAACCCTACTATGTTTCGTTCTTGTTCAAATTCGATTTCATTTTGATTAAGGAAATTTACATGCTTAAAAAAATCAAACCTTACTTGGTCACTACTTGCAACTCCGTTACGTTGAAAAACTTCTCTTCTGCTTGTGGCTCCAAGATTGAAAGTCATTCCTACTTCATCTGTCAGTGTAAAATCACCGTTTAAGATGATATTGTGATCAAAAATGGTATTTGTATTGGTCCATGTCTGATAAATTCCACTTCGCAAGGCGGCATCGTCACTTACCCCTCCTTTGTTTTGCTGGTTTGTATTGAACTCTGTATAGTTATCTATCCCAAATCGATACACAAGATTTATGTTTTCTGAAAAATCATATTGTAATGTGCCATTACCAAAAAGACGATTGGTAACCTGCCTGTTTAATGCATTGTTTACTGTCCATAATGGGTGTTGTATACTATTATTTTGGCGATAGTATACACTAGATCCATCGATTGGATTTTGAAACGGTAAGCCTATAAGGTCAACACTACGAGGAGTGAAAAACAATTCTCCAAAAACTGAGGACCCCGTTCCGGTAGCACCATTACCTAAACTAGCAGAAACAGGAGGGCTTTTAAAATCTGTTTTAGAGTAATTTAATGTATTCGAAAGAGTGATCTTGTTAGATAGCTGCGCTCTTCCTCCAAAACCAAGTGTGTTTCTTCTTAATGTGTTTCCAGGAGTAAACCCTTGATCTTCCAGATAACTATAGTTAGCGTTGTAGCTTATAGTGTTGTCTGGAGTTGTACCTCTAAAATTAATAGCCGTATTGGAAACTGTTCCTGTCTCAAAAAAATCTTCTACACTGTTATATGGTCTCCAGTCGTATCTTGCACCGGCAAATTCTGGAAAAGCGGCAGGTATCCCTGTTGCACTAGCGGCTGTACTATAAGGATGCGCTAGAGTTCCATCTTCATTGAACCCTCTGTTAGGGTCAGCGTTTATGCCATTACCCCAACCGGCAACTCCGTCTCTTTCAAAACCTGGTCCCCAGTTGCTGAAAAACCACCCAAACGCCTGGTCAAATCCATTTCCGAATTTATCCTGATAATCAGGTAGGGAAGCGATCTCATTAAAAAAGAAAGAAGAGGTTATAGTAACTTCGTTCTTTTTAACCGCACTACCTGCTGATCCGTTTTTAGTAGTTATAAGGATAACACCATTTCGACCTGCGGTTCCGTAAAGTGTTGCGGCAGCTAAACCTTTTAATACATTGACACTTTCGATACTATTTGGATCGAGATCAAGAAATCTACTAGATCCTGAGTTTCCGTCAACAAAATCATTTTGACTATTTCCATCATTAGATCCTTGTGAATTGGTGTCACTACTGAAAGGTACACCATCTACAATAAACAAGGGTTGGTTACTTCCGCTAAAAGAACTTAGTCCTCTAATTACTATATTAGTCCCCGAGCCTGACAAACCATTTTGTTGGGTAATGTTAACCCCAGAAGCTTTACCGAATAATACTCGACCAATGTCACCTTCTGCTCGTTGTTCTAATTGTTCATTTTTTACTTCTGCTACTGCATAACCTAAGGCTTGCTTTTCTCGCTTAATACCTTGTGCTGTTACAATTACTTCTTCTAACTCAGATGCTGAAGCTTCTAGTTCTACATTAATATTATTATCAGACCCTACAGCTACTTCCTTATCGGAGAAGCCTAGGTAACTAAAAACAAGAATACTCCCTTCAGAGGTTTGTAATGTGTACAAACCGTCAAAATCTGATTGAGTTCCGTTATTGGTGTTCTTAATGATAATATTTACCCCGGGTAAAGGAGAACCTTTGTCATCTGTTACTTTACCGGTTATTGTTTTTTCTTGTGCAAAAGATAATTGCACGACTAATGCCATGAAAAGCATTAGAATTTGCCTCATTGAAAATTTCATTATTTGTGTGTTTATTTAAATTAGCCTTTTCAAAATTGATAATAAAAAGGGGTTTATAAATATTTTTTTTGAATATTTTAACTTTTATTGGCTGTTTTGTTTGTTAAATTATAATAATTTAATATGGCTTCTCTTTTTTATTAAGACTGATTTTGTTGTCTTTGATTCCTTGTTTATAGAGGTAATTCTGGTGTTATTGGCACAGTTAAATAAGATGGTAATGATGGCAGTTTGAGCTAAAGATTTTTTCTTGTATTATGCTAATCAAAATATTGTCAAAATATATAATATTGACTTTGAGATATTAATTACAGTATGCTTTAATTCATTGTGGGTAGAAAATGGTTTTTTGAGAAAAAAACATTCGCTTTTTGTGTTGTTAAATGAGGATAGGATAAATCTATTTGAAAATTAATCTATTAGGATTTGATTTGCTCAAAAATATTTCTACCTTTGCAGCCCTTTTAAAAGGGATATTAAAATTTTTTAACAAAAAAGTGTAAAGCAAATTTATGCCAACAATTTCACAATTAGTAAGAAAAGGTAGAGCCAAAATAACTAAGAAGAGTAAATCGGCTGCTTTGGATTCGTGCCCGCAACGCCGCGGTGTTTGTACGCGTGTTTATACCACTACACCAAAAAAACCAAATTCAGCTATGCGTAAAGTAGCTCGTGTAAGGTTAACAAATGGTAAAGAGGTAAACGCATACATCGGTGGTGAAGGTCATAATCTCCAGGAGCACTCGATAGTATTAGTTAGAGGTGGAAGGGTAAAAGATTTACCAGGAGTTAGATATCACATTGTTCGTGGAGCTTTAGACACCGCAGGTGTAGAAGGAAGAACGCAACGTAGATCTAAGTATGGTGCAAAACGCCCTAAGAAGTAATTAAAAAACTTTAAGAAGAAGACATGAGAAAAAGAAAGGCTAAAAAAAGACCAATTTTGCCAGATCCACGTTTTAACGATCAATTAGTGACTCGTTTCGTAAATATGATGATGTGGGATGGTAAAAAGTCAACTGCTTTTAAAATTTTCTACGACGCAATTGATATTGTAGAAGAGAAAAAACAAAATGATGAAAAAACGTCATTAGAAATTTGGAAAGATGCATTGTCTAATGTTATGCCACACGTAGAGGTAAGAAGCCGTCGTGTTGGTGGAGCTACTTTTCAGATTCCAAATCCAATCAGACCAGATCGTAAAATATCTACCGCTATGAAGTGGTTGATTCAGTTTTCTCGTAAAAGAAACGAGAAATCTATGGCTCAAAAACTTGCTGCTGAAATTATTGCTGCAGAAAAAGAAGAAGGAGCTGCGGTTAAGAAAAGAGTAGACACTCACAAAATGGCTGAGGCAAATAAAGCATTCTCACACTTTAGATTTTAATCATTAAGAAATGGCTAGAGATTTAAAATATACTAGAAATATAGGAATTGCTGCGCATATTGACGCGGGAAAAACTACAACAACTGAGCGTATCCTTTATTATACAGGGGTAAGTCATAAGATTGGTGAGGTGCATGATGGTGCGGCTACAATGGACTGGATGGAGCAAGAGCAGGAAAGAGGTATTACAATTACTTCTGCTGCTACTACTTGTGAGTGGAAGTTCCCAACAGAAAATGGTCAGCCAGTAGATGATACTAAAGGTTATCATTTTAATATTATCGATACTCCGGGTCACGTTGATTTTACGGTTGAAGTTAACCGTTCTCTTCGTGTTCTTGATGGATTGGTATTCTTGTTTAGCGCAGTTGATGGTGTAGAGCCACAATCAGAGACTAATTGGAGACTTGCCGATAATTATAAAGTTCCAAGAATAGGATTTGTTAATAAAATGGACCGTCAAGGGTCTAATTTTATGGAAGTATGTCAGCAAGTAAAAGATATGTTAGGTTCTAATGCGGTACCTATTGTATTAAATATTGGTGACGAAGAAGATTTTAAAGGAATTGTTGATTTAGTAAAAAATCGTGCTATAGTATGGCATGAAGAAGGACAGGGATCAACATTTGATGTTATTGATATTCCTGAAGACCTTAAGGAAGAAGCAAGAGTGCTTCGTGGTAAACTTATTGAAGAAGTTGCTGCATATGATGAAGATCTTCTTGAAAAATATATGGAAGACGAAGATTCGATTACAGAAGAAGAAGTGCATGCTGCACTTAGGGCTGCTGTAATGGATATGAGTATCATTCCTATGATCTGTGGATCTGCATTCAAAAATAAAGGTGTTCAATTCCTTTTGGATGCTGTGTGTCGTTACTTACCTTCACCAACTGATAAAGAGGGTATTGTGGGAGTAAATCCTGATACGGATAAAGAAGAATTACGTAAACCAGATGTAAAAGAGCCTTTTGCTGCTTTAGCATTTAAAATTGCTACAGATCCTTTTGTAGGGCGTTTAGCATTCTTTAGAGCATACTCTGGTCGTTTAGATGCAGGTTCTTATGTGTTAAACAATCGTTCTGGTAAAAAAGAACGTATTTCACGTATCTATCAAATGCATGCAAATAAGCAAAATGCAATCGATTATATAGAAGCTGGGGATATTGGAGCTGCTGTTGGATTTAAGTCTATCAAAACAGGAGATACACTTTCTGATGAAAAAAACCCTATTGTTTTAGAGTCTATGGACTTCCCTGATCCAGTAATTGGTATTGCGGTTGAGCCAAAAACTAAGGCTGATGTTGATAAATTGGGAATTGGTTTAGCAAAGTTAGCAGAAGAAGATCCTACATTTACTGTACGTTCTGACGAAGCTTCAGGACAAACTATAATATCTGGTATGGGTGAGCTTCACTTAGACGTTATTGTAGATCGTTTAAAGCGCGAATTCAAAGTTGAAGTTAATCAAGGTCAACCACAGGTAGAGTATAAAGAAGCTATAACAGCTGCAGCAGATCATAGAGAGGTTTATAAGAAGCAATCTGGTGGTCGTGGTAAATTCGCAGATATTGTATTTACTATCGAGCCTGCTGATGAAGGTGTTGTAGGGCTTCAATTCGAATCTACTATTAAAGGTGGTAATGTTCCTAAGGAATTTATCCCTTCAATTGAAAAAGGATTCAAAATGGCTATGGTAAATGGTCCATTGGCTGGATATGAGGTTGATTCTATGAAAGTTACATTAAAAGATGGTTCTTATCATGATGTGGATTCGGATCAACTATCTTTCGAATTAGCTGCCAAATTAGGTTTTAAAAATTCAGCAAAAGCTGCTAAAGCCGTAATTATGGAGCCAATTATGAAACTAGAGGTTATCACTCCTGAAGAAAACATGGGTGATATCGTAGGTGACCTTAACCGTCGTAGAGGACAAGTAAGTGATATGGGTGATCGTGCAGGTGCGAAAACTGTAAAGGCTACCGTTCCACTTTCTGAGATGTTTGGATATGTTACAACATTAAGAACATTGTCATCAGGTAGAGCAACATCTACAATGGAATTTTCTCACTATGCTGAAACTCCTTCTAATATTTCAGAAGAAGTAATCGCAGCTGCAAAAGGAGTTAACGCTTAATTATTACAGAAATGAGTCAAAAAATTAGAATAAAACTAAAATCTTACGATCATAATTTGGTAGATAAGTCTGCTGAGAAAATCGTAAAGACGGTAAAGAGTACTGGAGCTGTAGTAACAGGACCAATTCCATTGCCAACACATAAGAAGATTTTTACAGTGCTTCGTTCACCACACGTAAACAAAAAATCCAGAGAGCAGTTTCAATTAAGTTCTTATAAAAGACTTTTGGATATTTATAGCTCTTCTTCAAAAACGATTGATGCGTTGATGAAGTTGGAATTACCAAGTGGAGTTGAAGTTGAAATCAAAGTGTGATATAACTTTAAAGTAAGAAGTCTTACGATAAAATGTCCCAAGCTTTGTGCGAGGGAAAAACGGCAAAAAAATACATTCAGGGTTGAAGTATTTTGACCCTGTTTTTTTGCAAATACTTAAAGAGAATACTAATTAATAATTAATAAATATGTCTGGGTTAATAGGAAAAAAGATCGGTATGACCAGCATCTTCGACGAAAATGGAAAAAACATTCCATGTACGGTGATCGAAGCTGGGCCATGCGTTGTTACCCAAGTCAGAACTGAAGAGATTGACGGCTATGAAGGCGTTCAATTAGGTTTCGATGACAAAGCAGACAAAAATGCTACTAAAGCGGCTTTGGGTCACTTTAAAAAAGCAGGAACTGTTGCTAAACGTAAAGTTGTTGAATTCAAAGGTTTTGAGGAGGAGTACAAATTAGGAGATACGGTAACAGTAGAGCATTTTACTGAAGGAGAATTTGTTGATGTTTCAGCAACTTCAAAAGGAAAAGGTTTTCAAGGTGTTGTTAAAAGACATGGCTTTGGTGGTGTTGGACAAGCGACACACGGTCAACATAACCGTCTTAGGGCTCCTGGTTCGATAGGTGCTGCATCTTATCCTGCAAGAGTTTTCAAAGGAATGAAAATGGCAGGAAGAATGGGTGGAGAAAAAGTAAAAGTTCAAAACTTAAGAGTGTTAAAGGTAGTTCCTGAAAAGAACTTACTAGTTGTTAAAGGATGTGTTCCTGGACATAAAAACGCTTATGTAACGATTCAGAAGTAATGAAAGTAGCGGTAATTGATATAAACGGAAAAGAAACAGGAAGAAAGGCAGACCTTTCAGACGCTGTTTTCGGTATAGAACCAAACGATCATGCGGTGTATTTAGATGTGAAACAATATCTTGCAAATCAACGTCAAGGTACTCACAAAGCTAAGGAGCGTGCTGAGATTACTGGTAGTACCAGAAAGATCAAGAAACAAAAAGGAACTGGTACCGCCAGAGCTGGTAGTATCAAGTCTCCTGTGTTTAAAGGAGGGGGTAGAGTATTTGGTCCAAGACCTCGTAACTACTCATTCAAATTAAATAAGAACTTAAAAAGATTAGCTCGTAAATCTGCGTTAAGTATTAAGGCAAATGACAAAGCAATTACGGTTGTGGAGGATTTTACTTTTGATACAGTAAAAACTAAGAATTTTACCGCTGTTTTGAAGTCTTTAGGGCTTGAAAACAAAAAGTCTTTGTTTGTGTTGGCTGAGTCAAATAAAAATGTATATTTGTCGTCACGCAATTTAAAAAGCTCAGAAGTTGTAACTTCTTCAGAATTAAGTACTTACAAAATACTTAATGCTAATAATGTTATACTTCTTGAGAGTTCTTTGAAAGGAATTGAAACGAATTTAAGTAAATAGAAGCCATGAGTATCTTAATAAAACCTATTATTACGGAAAAGGCTACTGCAGAAAGTGAAGTGTTTAATCGCTATGGTTTTGTGGTAGATAAGAAAGCGAATAAGGTAGAGATCAAAAAAGCAGTTGAAGCTGCTTATGGTGTATCTGTAACTAAAGTTCGTACAATAAATGTTCGTCCAGATCGTAAAACTCGTTATACAAAAACGGGTATGGTCTCTGGTAAAACAAGTGCTTATAAAAAAGCAATTGTACAGGTGGCGGACGGTGAAGTAATTGATTTATATAGTAATCTTTAAGACTAAAAAATGTCAGTAAGAAAATTAAAACCAATTACCCCAGGTCAGCGTTTTAGAGTAGTAAATGGGTATGACGCCATTACTACTGATAAGCCGGAGAAGAGTTTATTAGCTCCGAAAAAAAGATCTGGAGGTAGAAACAGTCAAGGAAAAATGACTATGCGCTACAAAGGTGGTGGTCATAAAAGAAGGTATCGTGTTATTGATTTTAAACGTGACAAGCAAGGAATCCCTGCTACCGTTGCAACAATAGAATATGATCCAAATAGAACTGCATTTATAGCGCTTGTGAATTACCAAGATGGTGAAAAGCGTTATGTTATCGCTCAAAATGGTCTACAAGTTGGTCAAAATATCGTTTCTGGTGCTAATATTGCTCCAGAAATAGGTAATGCAATGCCGCTTAGTGATATTCCATTAGGTACAATTATTTCTTGTATAGAATTACGACCGGGACAAGGTGCTGTTATGGCGCGTAGTGCTGGTTCATTTGCTCAGCTTATGGCTAGAGATGGTAAGTTTGCTACGGTAAAGTTGCCTTCTGGTGAAGTGAGAATGATACTGGTTAATTGTGTTGCAACTATCGGTGCTATATCTAACAGTGATCATCAGTTGATCGTTGGTGGTAAAGCGGGTAGAACAAGATGGTTAGGTCGTCGTCCGCGTACAAGACCTGTAGCGATGAACCCTGTCGATCACCCAATGGGTGGTGGTGAAGGACGTTCTTCTGGAGGTCACCCACGTTCTAGAAAAGGTCTTCCTGCTAAAGGGTATAGAACCCGTTCTAAGACGAAAGCGAGTAATAAATATATTGTAGAACGTAGAAAGAAATAATTAAGATATGGCACGTTCATTAAAAAAAGGACCTTACGTTCACTATAAGTTAGAGAAAAAAGTAGCTGCAAATGTAGAAGCTAATAAAAAGTCTGTTATTAAGACTTGGTCTAGAGCATCTATGATTACTCCTGACTTTGTAGGGCAAACAATTGCAGTTCATAATGGTCGACAGTTTGTTCCAGTATATGTTACTGAGAATATGGTAGGTCATAAATTAGGAGAGTTTTCGCCAACACGTTCATTTAGAGGACACGCTGGTGCTAAAAATAAAGGTAAAAAATAATTTAAGTCATGGGAGTTCGTAAAAGAGAAATGGCAGAAAGAATTAAGGAAGACAAAAAGCAAGTTGCTTTTGCTAAGCTTAATAACTGCCCTACGTCACCTCGTAAGATGCGTTTAGTTGCAGATTTAGTTCGTGGTGAAAAAGTTGAAAAGGCGCTTCATATTCTTAGATTTAACCCTAAAGAAGCATCACGTCGTTTAGAGAAGTTATTGCTTTCTGCAATAGCTAACTGGCAGGCGAAAAATGAAGACGCAAGCATTGAAGATGCTGATCTTTTTGTAAAAGAGATTCGTGTAGACGGAGGAAGTATGTTAAAAAGACTTCGTCCTGCTCCACAGGGTCGCGCACACAGAATAAGAAAACGCTCTAACCACGTTACTATAGTGGTTGCAGCAAACAATAATACACAAAGCTAATATAAACTATGGGACAGAAGACAAATCCAATCGGAAATCGCCTTGGTATCATCAGAGGATGGGAATCCAACTGGTATGGAGGTAATGACTACGGTGATAAACTCGCCGAAGACGATAAGATTAGAAAGTATGTACACGCACGTTTATCAAAAGCTAGTGTATCTAGAGTGATTATTGAGCGTACGCTTAAACTTGTAACCGTTACTATCACTACAGCCAGACCTGGTATTATTATCGGTAAAGGAGGTCAAGAGGTAGACAAGTTGAAAGAAGAGCTTAAGAAAATTACTGAAAAGGAAGTTCAGATCAATATTTTTGAAATCAAAAGACCAGAACTTGATGCGTTTTTGGTTGGATCTAGTGTAGCAAGACAGATAGAAAGTCGTATTTCTTATCGTCGTGCTATTAAAATGGCTATTGCCGCTGCAATTCGAATGAATGCAGAAGGTATTAAGATTCAGATTTCAGGGCGTTTGAATGGGGCAGAAATGGCGCGTTCAGAGTCTTATAAAGAAGGTCGTATTCCTTTGTCAACATTTAGAGCTGACATAGATTATGCTTTAGTAGAAGCACATACTACTTATGGTAGATTAGGTGTTAAAGTATGGATTATGAAAGGCGAAGTATATGGTAAAAGAGAGCTTTCTCCTTTAGTTGGTTTATCCAAAAAACAAGGAAAAGGTGATAGAGGTAGCCGTGGAGGTGATAAGAACAAGTCACGTCGTAGAAAGTAATTTTTTAAAGTAAATTAACAATGTTACAGCCTAAAAGAACAAAATTCCGTAAGCAACAAAAAGGACGTATGAAAGGTCTTTCTCAAAGAGGACATACACTTTCTAATGGTACTTTCGGAATCAAATCATTAGATTCAAGTTTTGTTACTGCTAGACAAATTGAGGCAGCTCGTATTTCTGCTACTCGTTATATGAAAAGAGAAGGTTCTCTGTGGATTAAAATTTTCCCAGACAAGCCAATAACTAAGAAACCTCTTGAAGTACGTATGGGTAAAGGAAAAGGTGCTGTTGAGTATTGGGCAGCAGTAGTGAAACCAGGAAGAATATTATTTGAAATCAGTGGTGTGCCATATGATGTAGCAAAAGAGGCATTACGTCTTGCTGCTCAGAAGCTACCTGTGAAAACTAAGTTTATTGTATCAAGAACCTATCAAGGTTAAATTCGAAAGAGACTATGAAACAATCACAAGTAAAAGAATCGTCTACAGCTGAATTACAAGAGGAACTTGGTAAAACTCGTAAAGAATATTCAGATTTAAGAATGGCTCACGCTATGTCTCCGCTAGAAAATCCTTTACAACTGCGTAAAGTAAGAAGATCTATTGCAAGAATGGCAACTGAGTTAACAAAAAGAGAATTAAACGGTTAATTCTGCTGAAAGATGGAAAAAAGAAACTTAAGAAAAGAACGTATAGGAGTTGTTACTAGTAACAAAATGCAGAAATCAATCGTGGTTGCTGAAGTTAAAAAAGTAAAACATCCTATGTACGGAAAGTTCGTGTTAAAAACGAAAAAATACGTTGCACACGACGAGAAAAATGACTGCAATATTGGTGATACTGTAAAGATCATGGAAACAAGACCTATGAGTAAAACCAAGTGCTGGAGATTAGTAGAAGTAATTGAAAGAGCGAAGTAATTATGGTACAACAAGAGTCTAGATTAAAGGTAGCCGATAACACAGGTGGTAAAGAAGTTTTAGTTATTCGTGTTTTAGGTGGTACAGGAAGAAGATACGCCTCTGTAGGAGACAAAATCGTTGTCAGTGTAAAAGAAGCAACTCCAAATGGTAATATCAAAAAAGGAGCGGTTTCAACTGCAGTTGTAGTTCGTACTAAAAAAGAAGTGCGCAGACCAGATGGTTCTTATATTCGTTTTGATGATAATGCATGTGTTCTTTTGAACCCTGCAGGCGAAATGAGAGGAACACGTGTTTTTGGTCCTGTTGCAAGAGAGCTTCGTGATAAACAGTTCATGAAGATTGTTTCACTAGCGCCAGAAGTGCTTTAAATATTTTTAAAGATGACAAAGCTAAAGATAAAATCAGGAGATACAGTACGTGTTACTGCTGGAGACAATAAAGGTCAAGAGGGTACGGTACAGAAAGTATTGAAAGATAAGAACAAGGCGATCGTAGAAGGTGTTAACCTAGTGTCTAAACACCAGAAGCCTAGTGCTACTAATCCACAGGGTGGTATTGTAAAGCAAGAAGCACCTATTCATATTTCTAACTTAACATTGTTAACTTCTAAAGGAGAAGCAACTAGAGTTGGGTATAGAGTAGAAGGAGATAAGAAAGTGAGATTTTCTAAAAAATCTAATGAAGTAATATAATTATGGCTTATATCCCAAGATTAAAACAAGAGTATAAAGACAGAGTAGTGTCTGCTCTTACAGAAGAATTCAGCTATGATAATGTAATGCAAGTACCAAAGCTTAAAAAAATAGTTTTGAGTAGAGGTGTTGGAGCAGCAGTAGCTGATAAAAAGTTAATCGACTATGCAGTAGACGAATTAACAAATATAACTGGTCAGAAAGCTATAGCAACTATATCTAAAAAGGATGTTGCATCTTTCAAATTACGTAAAGGAATGCCAATTGGTGCTAAGGTTACGCTACGAGGAGAAAGAATGTATGAATTTTTAGATCGTTTAATTACTTCGGCACTTCCACGTGTTAGAGATTTTAACGGAATTAAAGCTACAGGTTTTGATGGTAGAGGGAACTATTCCTTAGGAATTTTAGAACAAATTATTTTTCCAGAAATTGATATCGATAAGGTAAATAAAATTTCAGGAATGAATATTACATTCGAAACTTCTGCTAAGACTGATAAAGAAGCAAAATCATTGTTAACCGAACTAGGATTACCTTTTAAAAAGAATTAATTATGGCTAAAGAATCAATGAAAGCCCGTGAGGTAAAGAGAGCAAAGACTGTAGAGAAATATGCTGAAAAACGTAAGGCTTTGAAGGAAGCTGGAGATTATGAAGCGCTACAGAAGTTACCAAAAAATGCTTCTCCTGTCCGTAAACACAATCGTTGTAAATTGACCGGAAGACCAAAAGGGTATATGCGTCAGTTTGGAATTTCTCGTGTTACATTTAGAGAAATGGCTAATAAAGGATTAATTCCTGGAGTAACAAAAGCTAGTTGGTAATAATAAAGTAAATTAATTGGTTTAAGGTTCAATGTAATTGTTGAAAACCAAAATCATAAATTATATACAATGAATACAGATCCTATAGCAGATTATTTAACCAGAATTCGTAACGCAAATAGTGCTCAACATAGAGTAGTTGAAATTCCTGCATCGAAGGTTAAAAAAGAAATCACTAAAATATTATTCGATCAAGGGTATATTTTAAGTTATAAATTTGAAGATAATACAACTCAAGGTACAATCAAGATTGCACTTAAGTACGATAAGATGACAAAAGAACCTGTAATAAAAGAATTACAAAGAATCAGTAAGCCTGGTTTGCGTAAATATGCAGGATCTTCAGAAATTCCTAGAATTCTTAACGGATTAGGTATAGCAATAGTTTCTACTTCTCATGGTGTTATGACTGGTAAACAGGCAAGACAAGATAACGTGGGTGGTGAAGTACTTTGTTACGTATATTAACAGTATAAAAGGCAAAAGAAATGTCAAGAATAGGAAAAAATCCAGTAACTATTCCGTCTGGTGTCACTATCGAAGTGACAGGTAATGTTGTTACTGTTAAAGGAAAATTAGGAGAGCTTTCTCAAGAAATCGATAGTATCGATGTGAAAGTAGAAGAAGGTCAGGTAGTTCTAGAAAGACCAAGTGAGACCAAAGATCATAAAGCGAAACACGGATTGTACAGAGCTTTGATCAATAATATGGTGCGAGGTGTTTCTGAAGGTTTTACCAAAGAATTAGAATTGGTTGGAGTTGGATACAGAGCTTCAAACCAAGGCCAAAAACTAGATTTGGCTTTAGGATTCTCACATAATATAGTTTTAGACTTGGCTCCAGAGGTTAAAGTAGAAACTATTTCTGAGAAAGGTAAAAACCCTATCGTAAAATTGACTTCTCATGATAAGCAATTGGTTGGACAGGTAGCTGCTAAAATTAGAGGCTTCCGTAAACCAGAACCTTATAAAGGGAAGGGAATTAAATTCGTAGGAGAACAATTAAGAAGAAAAGCAGGTAAATCTGCATAATAACGAAGTTATGGCATTCTCAAAAGACTTAAGAAGATTAAAGATAAGAAAGCGAATCCGCGGAAATGTAAGCGGAACAGAGCAACGTCCTAGGTTATCTGTTTTTAGAAGTAATAAAGAAATCTATGCTCAGATCATAGATGATGTAACTGGTAAAACTATCGGTGCAGCTTCTTCAAGAGATAAAGACATCGTTTCTGCATCTGGAAACAAGATAGATAAAGCTAATTTAGTAGGAAAAGCCCTTGCTGAAAAGGCTAAGAAAGCTGGCATTGACACAGTTTCCTTTGATAGAGGAGGATATTTGTATCATGGTAGAGTAAAATCATTAGCAGAAGGTGCTAGAGAAGCAGGACTTAAATTCTAAGAAATTATGTATCAAAAATATAAAAACGCAGAATTAGTAAAACCAAGCGGACTTGAATTGAAGGATCGCCTAGTTGGTGTACAACGTGTAACCAAAGTAACTAAAGGTGGTAGAGCATTTGGATTCTCTGCAATCGTAGTTGTAGGTGATGAAAATGGTGTTGTAGGTCACGGTTTAGGAAAGTCTAAAGAGGTAGCAGAAGCTATCGCTAAGGCAGTAGAAGATGCAAAAAAGAATTTGGTTCGTATCCCATTGCATAAAGGTACCTTGCCTCATGAACAAAAAGGTAAGTATGGTGGAGCTAGAGTATTGTTACTTCCTGCTGCTACAGGTACTGGGGTAATTGCTGGTGGTGCTATACGTGCAGTATTAGAATCTGTAGGGGTGCATGATGTACTTTCTAAGAACCAAGGATCGTCTAACCCACACAATGTGGTGAAAGCAACATTTGATGCTCTATTGCAAATGCGTAGTGCGCAGCAAGTAGCAACTCAACGTGGTGTTTCACTTGAGAAAGTGTTTAAAGGATAAATATAGGAACGATGGCAAAGATTAAAATTACTAAAGTTAAAAGTGCGATTAACCGCACTCAGAGACAAAAGAGAACTCTTGAGGCTCTAGGTCTTAGAAAGATCGGCCAGGTTGTGGAGCATGATAATACTCCTAATATCCTTGGGATGGTAAATAAAGTTAAACATTTAGTTTCTATAGAAACAAAATAATATAAGCACATGGATTTAAGTAACTTAAAACCTGCTGCAGGTTCGGTAAAAAATAACAGTAAACGAGTTGGTCGTGGACAAGGTTCTGGAAAAGGCGGAACTGCAACTCGTGGTCATAAAGGAGCAAAATCACGTTCTGGGTACTCTAAGAAAATCGGTTTTGAAGGAGGTCAAATGCCACTTCAGAGACGTGTGCCTAAATTTGGTTTCAAGAACATTAATAGAAAAGAGTATCAAGGAATTAACTTAGACACGCTACAGAAATTAGTAGATGAAGGAAAAATTACAGATACTGTAAATCTAGAAGTGATCTTAGCTACACGCCTTGCAGGGAAAAATGATTTGGTTAAGATACTGGGAAGAGGTGAATTGAAGGCGAAGTTGAAAGTCTCAGCTCACAAATTTACAGCCACAGCAAAAGCTGCTATAGAAGCAGCAGGTGGTGAAGCAGTAACCTTATAATAGACAATTCATGAAATTTATTGATACAATAAAAAACATTTGGAAAATCGAAGAACTAAAAAATAGAATCTTAGTTACTCTAGGGTTGCTTTTAGTATATCGTTTTGGAGCTCAGGTTGTACTTCCTGGGGTAGATGCATCTCAATTAGCAAATTTGGCGTCGCAAACGGATCAAGGAATACTTGGTCTGTTAAACGCGTTTACGGGAGGTGCATTTTCTAATGCTTCAGTATTTGCATTAGGTATTATGCCGTATATTTCTGCTTCGATTGTTGTACAGTTAATGGGGATAGCTATTCCTTATTTACAAAAACTTCAGAAAGAAGGAGAGAGTGGTAGAAAGAAAATCAATCAAATAACACGTTGGTTGACTATTGCTATTACCTTGGTTCAAGGACCTGGATATATCTATAATTTGTTTTCAATATTACCAGGAGAGGCCTTTGTAATTCCTAATCAAACTGTTTTTGTTGTATCTTCTGTAATCATTATATCTACAGGATGTATTTTTGCAATGTGGTTAGGAGAGAAAATTACTGATAAAGGTATTGGTAATGGTATTTCTTTACTAATTATGGTTGGTATTATTGCTACATTACCACAATCATTCGTGCAGA
This sequence comes from uncultured Aquimarina sp., assembly GCA_947500545.1. Classification (GTDB taxonomy): domain Bacteria; phylum Bacteroidota; class Bacteroidia; order Flavobacteriales; family Flavobacteriaceae; genus Aquimarina. Next base: position 136,733 of record CANMSO010000007.1, read on the forward strand.
ACTTTGTATCCAGAGTTTCGGGTGATGCTGGTGGTATGATTATGGTATTAATCGAATTAGTGATTTGGTTCGTTATTATTCTTGCTTCTGTATTGTTAGTAATGGCAGTTCGTCAGATACCTGTACAATATGCCAGAAGAACAGCTGGAGGAGGATATGAAAAGAATGTTTTTGGATCAAGACAGTATATTCCATTAAAATTAAATGCTTCAGGAGTTATGCCTATCATTTTTGCTCAGGCAATCATGTTTGTTCCTTCTGCCGTAGCTAGTCTATCAGAATCAGATGTCTCTCAAAGTATAAAAGCGGCATTTAGTGATATATTCGGATTTTGGTATAATGTAGTATTTGCACTATTGATTATAATCTTCACGTTTTTCTATACAGCTATTACGGTTCCGACTAATAAAATGGCTGATGATTTAAAACGTAGTGGTGGTTTTATCCCTGGTATTCGTCCAGGAAGTGAGACTTCGGAGTTTTTAGATAGGATCATGTCACAGATAACATTGCCAGGGTCAATATTTTTAGCACTAATAGCAGTATTTCCTGCAATAGCGGTTAAATTATTGAATGTACAGCAAGGTTGGGCATTGTTTTTTGGAGGAACGTCTCTATTGATTATGGTAGGAGTCGCTATTGATACTATGCAACAGGTTAATTCATATTTGTTGAATAGACATTACGACGGGTTAATGAAATCTGGTAAAAACCGTAAAGCAGTAGCATAATGGCAAAACAACCAGCAATAGAACAAGACGGAAGTATCATTGAAGCATTGTCAAATGCAATGTTTCGTGTAGAGTTAGAAAATGGTCACGTTGTGACGGCTCATATCTCGGGTAAGATGCGTATGCATTATATAAAATTACTACCAGGAGATAAGGTGAAGTTAGAAATGAGTCCTTATGATTTATCTAAGGCTCGTATAACATATAGATACTAATAATTTAAGAATATTAGGTAATTAAGATTTTTTCTGTAATTTTGCAGGCTGAAAAATCTTGTTAAAAATACCTTCTGAAAGAGTATAGTATATTTTTCAGAAATTAAATAAAAAGAGATGAAAGTTAGAGCATCAATAAAAAAGAGAAGTGCCGAGTGCAAGATTGTGCGTAGAAAAGGCCGACTTTACGTGATTAATAAAAAGAATCCTAGATTTAAACAAAGACAAGGGTAATTATGGCAAGAATTGCAGGGGTAGATATACCTAAACAAAAGCGAGGAGTTATAGCATTAACCTATATCTTCGGAATTGGTAGAAGTAGAGCTAAAGAAATTTTAGATGCTGCCAAAGTAGATGAGAATGTAAAAGTTTCTGACTGGGATGATGATCAAATAGGTCGTATCCGTGAAGCTGTAGGAACCTATACTATAGAAGGTGAATTACGTTCTGAAGTTCAGTTGAATATCAAGCGTCTTATGGATATAGGATGTTATAGAGGTATACGCCATAGAGCGGGATTACCGCTTAGAGGACAACGTACTAAGAACAACTCTAGAACACGTAAAGGAAGAAGAAAAACAGTTGCTAACAAGAAAAAAGCAACTAAATAATAAGTAGTATGGCAAAGTCAACTTCAAAAAAACGTAAAGTAATTGTTGAATCAGTAGGAGAGGCTCACGTAACAGCTTCTTTTAACAACATCATTATTTCGTTAACAAATAAAAAAGGAGACGTTATTTCTTGGTCTTCAGCAGGTAAGATGGGATTCAGAGGTTCTAAAAAGAATACTCCGTATGCTGCCCAGTTAGCTGCAGAAGATGCATCTAAAGTGGCTATCGAAGCTGGACTTAAGAAAGTAAAGGTATACGTTAAAGGCCCTGGTAATGGTAGAGAATCAGCAATTCGTTCTCTTCACAATTCAGGAATTGAGGTTTCAGAGATTATCGATGTAACACCAATGCCGCATAACGGTTGTCGTCCTCCTAAAAGACGAAGAGTATAAATATTTATCCCGAAAACTTGTTTTCGGGATCTTTATATAAGTAAACAATAGGTAAATCGAAACGAGGAATAATGATTATCGAAGGAAAGAGACCTTAATTCATAATCACCTCATTAACTAAATTATTAATAATGGCAAGATATACTGGTCCAAAAACTAAAATCGCTCGTAAATTTGGTGAAGCGATCTTCGGAGATGATAAATCATTCGAAAGAAGAAATTACCCTCCTGGGCAACATGGTAACAACAGACGTAGAGGTAAGAAAAGTGAATATGCTATCCAATTAATGGAGAAGCAAAAAGCTAAATACACATATGGCGTACTTGAACGTCAATTCCGTAACATGTTTGAAAAAGCAACTCGTGCACAAGGTATTACCGGTGAGGTTTTACTTCAGCTTTGTGAGTCGCGTTTGGATAACGTAGTTTTCAGAATGGGATTGTCCAATTCTCGTAGAGGTGCTAGACAATTAGTTTCTCACAGACATATTACTGTTAACGGACAACAAGTAAACATCCCTTCTTATCAATTAAAAGCTGGAGATGTTGTTGGTGTAAGAGAAAAATCAAAATCATTAGAGGTAATCCAAAACTCTCTTGCAAATAATAGCAAAGTATACGAATGGATTACATTTAATAATGATACGAAAGAAGGTACTTTTGTATCCGTTCCGGCAAGAATCCAGATTCCGGAAAACATTAATGAACAATTCATTGTCGAATTATATTCTAAGTAATAACTCAAAGAAGAAACAATAACATGGCAATATTAAATTTTCAGAAGCCCGATAAAGTTATCATGATCGACTCTACTGAGTTCGATGGTAAATTTGAATTTAGACCATTAGAACCAGGGTATGGATTAACAGTTGGTAACGCTTTACGAAGAGTTTTGCTATCTTCTTTAGAGGGATTCGCTATAACTTCTCTTAGAATAGAAGGTGTAGATCACGAGTTCTCGACTATTTCTGGAGTAGTAGAAGATGTTACAGAGATTATCTTAAATCTTAAACAAGTACGTTTTAAGCGTCAGATAGAAGATATAGATAATGAATCTGTTACTATTTCTATTTCAGGTCAGGAACAATTAACGGCTGGTGACTTTCAGAAATTTATTTCTGGATTCCAAGTGTTAAACCCTGATTTGGTAATCTGCAATATGGATAAGAAAGTAGCGCTTAACCTTGAAATTACCATTGAAAAAGGTAGAGGTTATGTTCCTGCTGAAGAAAATAAAAAGGCAAATGCTCCTATCGGAACCATTTTTACAGATTCTATTTACACTCCAATCAAAAATGTTAAATATAGCATTGAGAACTATCGTGTAGAGCAAAAAACAGATTACGAAAAGTTAGTTTTCGAAATTGTAACAGATGGATCTATTCATCCTAAAGATGCACTTACTGAAGCAGCTAAAATATTAATCCATCACTTTATGTTATTCTCTGATGAGCGTATTACATTAGAAGCTGATGAGATTGCACAAACAGAAACTTATGATGAAGAATCACTTCACATGAGACAGTTGTTGAAAACTAAGTTGATCGATATGGATCTTTCTGTACGTGCACTTAACTGTTTAAAAGCTGCAGAGGTTGATACTTTAGGAGATCTGGTATCTTACAATAAAAACGACTTAATGAAGTTCCGTAACTTTGGTAAAAAGTCTTTAACAGAGCTCGAAGAGCTTGTTAATGTTAAAGGACTTAACTTTGGTATGGATCTTTCTAAATATAAATTAGATAAAGACTAATCCATCATAATTTGCTCCTCAGAATGGGTTGTAGCAAGATGATGATTAAAATTAAATGTCATGAGACACGGAAAGAAAATAAATCACTTAGGAAGAAAAACAGCACATCGTAAAGCTATGCTTGCGAATATGGCTTGTTCCTTAATTGAACATAAAAGAATTAACACTACAGTTGCAAAAGCAAAAGCGCTTAAGCAATTCGTAGAGCCGTTAGTAACTAAATCTAAAGAAGACACAACTCATAATCGTCGTATCGTATTTAGTAGATTGCGTAATAAATATGCAGTAACTGAATTGTTTAGAGAAGTTGCTACTAAAGTTGGTGACAGACCAGGAGGATATACAAGAATTATTAAGCTTGGAAATCGTCTTGGTGATAACGCTGATATGGCAATGATAGAATTAGTAGATTATAACGAGCTATATAATGCTGGTAAACCTGCTAAGAAGAAATCAAGAAGAAGAGGAGGTAAAGGAAAGAAAGCTGAAACTGCTCCTGTAGCTCCAGCTCCAGAAACTGCTAACTCTGAAGAAGAATAAATGAAAAGTGTGAATCACACATAATGTCTAAAGGATAAACGTTTAACGTTTATCCTTTTTTTTTGAATAAATTTTTGTGATAATTTGTAATAGATTATAAAATTTTAAAAGGATGAAATATCAATCTCGAAAAAAAGCGATTCTTTTATTGGCTGATGGTACTATTTTTCATGGCAAGGCCGTGGGAAGAGAAGGTAGTGCGTTTGGTGAAGTGTGTTTTAATACTGGAATGACCGGCTATCAGGAAATTTTTACAGACCCCTCATATTATGGCCAATTGATGGTGACAACCAATGCGCATATTGGTAATTATGGAACTAATGAAGATGAGATAGAATCCGATTCTATTAAAATCGCTGGCTTGATTGTAAAGAATTTTAGCTACGACTACTCCAGAGATCTTGCAGATAGCTCGTTACAAGACTTTTTAGAGAAACATAATCTCTTGGCTATTTCAGATGTGGATACACGTGCTTTAGTAAGTTATATTAGAGATAACGGAGCAATGAATGCCGTGATATCAACAGAAGTAGAGGATATTGACAAATTAAAAGAACAGTTGGCTGCTGTGCCAGATATGAATGGTTTAGAACTAGCCTCCAAAGTGTCGACAAGTGAACCATATTTCTTTGGAGATCCTAATGCAACATATAAGATTTCGGCTCTTGATCTAGGGATAAAAAAGAATATCTTACGCAATCTAGCCAAAAGAGATGCTTATATAAAAGTGTTTCCTTATAATGCTACATTTGCCGAAATGAGTGAATGGGAATCAGATGGGTATTTCTTGTCTAATGGGCCTGGAGATCCAGAACCATTAACACAGGCGATTAGTACCGCCAAGGAGATTTTGAATAGAGATTTACCTCTATTTGGTATATGTCTTGGGCATCAAGTTATAGCATTGGCTAATGGAATTAGTACCTATAAAATGCATCACGGACACCGAGGAATAAATCACCCTGTCAAGAATTTAATAACAGGTAAAGGAGAAATTACTTCGCAGAATCATGGTTTTGCAATACATAAAGAAGAAACCGAAAAACATACAGATGTAGAGATTACACATCTACATTTAAATGATGATACTGTAGCGGGGATCAAAATGAAAAATAAAAATTGTTTTTCAGTTCAATATCATCCAGAAGCTAGTCCTGGGCCAAATGATTCAATATACTTGTTTGATCAATTTATTGAAAATATTAAAAAAGTAAAAGTTACTGCATAAAAATTAGATTATTTATATGGTAATTTCAGTATTATTGTAATGTATTAATCTATAACGTTATAGTTGATAACTTAACAGCAATATTGCGGTTTCCGTAATAAATTAAGGCTTTTTTCGCGGTGTCAGAATTTACTGGTTTTGTATATTGCGGAGAATTAAAATTATCCAACAAAATAAATAAAAAATGAGTATAATTATTAATATTCACGCTAGACAGATTTTAGATTCCCGTGGTAACCCAACTGTAGAAGTAGACGTGATTACCGAAAATGGTGTTTTAGGAAGAGCAGCTGTTCCTTCGGGAGCTTCAACAGGAGAGCATGAAGCTGTAGAATTAAGAGATGGTGGTAAAAGCTATATGGGTAAAGGAGTTCTTAAAGCTGTAGAAAATGTTAATACAATAATTGCTGAAGAGCTGTTAGGATATTCTATATTCGATCAAAATTTGTTAGATCAAACAATGATCCAATTAGATGGAACTCCTAACAAATCAAGACTTGGAGCAAATGCTATATTAGGAGTTTCATTGGCAGCAGCGAAAGCCGCGGCAAATGAACTTAATATGCCTTTGTATCGCTATGTTGGAGGAGTAAGTGCAAATACACTTCCTGTTCCTATGATGAATATAATTAATGGTGGTTCACATAGTGATGCGCCAATTGCATTTCAAGAGTTTATGGTAATGCCAGTAAAGGCAGAGAACTTTACACATGCAATGCAAATGGGGACAGAGATTTTTCATAACCTGAAAAAAGTACTACATGATCGTGGATTAAGTACTGCAGTTGGTGATGAAGGTGGTTTTGCTCCTACTTTAGACGGAACAGAAGATGCATTAGATTCAATAGCTCTTGCTGTAGAGAAAGCTGGATATAAATTTGGTGATGAAGTGATGGTGGCATTAGATTGTGCCGCAGCAGAATTTTATGTTAATGGTAAATACGATTATACTAAATTCGAAGGAGATACAGGTAAAATTCGTTCTAGTGAAGAGCAAGCAGATTACCTTGCAGAATTAGCTTCAAAATACCCAATTATATCTATAGAAGATGGTATGGATGAAAACGATTGGGATGGATGGAAATACCTAACAGATAAGATTGGAGATAAAGTTCAATTAGTAGGTGATGATTTATTTGTAACTAATGTTGAAAGACTCTCTAGAGGAATTGAGAATGGTATTGCAAACTCAATTTTGATTAAAGTGAATCAAATAGGAACGCTTACTGAAACTATTGCGGCGGTAAACATGGCACATAATGCAGGATATACTTCTGTAATGTCTCACAGATCTGGTGAAACCGAAGATAATACTATTGCAGATTTGGCTGTTGCTTTAAATACAGGGCAGATTAAGACCGGTTCGGCTTCTCGTAGTGATAGAATGGCAAAGTATAATCAATTGCTTCGTATAGAAGAAGAATTAGGAAGTATTGCCTATTATCCAAAGCAAAATGCTTTTAAAGTTAAATAAGAATATATCTATATTATATAAGGAAAAAGAGGTTATCTAAGCAGATAGCCTCTTTTTTTTGCAGATAATTTTGAAAAAGTGCTGTAAGGTTAAAAATCATCTAACGATTAATAACATATTAACACTATATTTCGTAATTTAGCGACCCTTATAATAAAGCAAAATTCTAAAATAATCCAATGTCAAAAAAAGCTACTTTAGAAGTCGACGGTAATAAATATGAGTTCCCAATAATTAAAGGAACAGAGAACGAATTAGGAATAGAAATCAAAACACTTAGAGGTGTTACTGGTGGGATCACAACTATTGATCCTGGTTATAAAAATACCGGAAGCTGTGAGAGTGCAATTACTTTTCTTGATGGAGAAAAAGGAATCTTAAGATACCGTGGATATTCTATCGAAGAGCTTGCAGATAAGGCAGACTTCTTAGAAGTATGTTATTTATTGATATTTGGAGAATTACCTACAGCAGTACAATTAGAAAAATTTGATAAAGACATCAAAGAAGAATCTCAGGTAGATGAGGATATGAAGAAAATCCTAGATGGTTTTCCTAAAAGTGCTCACCCAATGGGAGTATTGTCGTCTTTAACGAGTGCCTTAATAGCTTTTAATCCAGGATCGGTAGATGTAGATTCTGAAGAAGAAATGTACGGAGCTATTGTAAAAATACTAGCAAAATTCCCTGTACTTGCAGCATGGACAATGAGAAAAAGAAAAAGTCTTCCATTAGATTATGGAGATAATTCTTTAGGGTATGTAGAAAATTTACATAAAATGATGTTTGCCAAACCAAATCAAACTTATGAGGCAAACAAAATAGTAAACGATGCGTTGGACAAATTGTTAATTCTACACGCTGATCACGAACAAAACTGTTCAACATCTACAGTAAGAATAGTTGGTTCTTCACATGCTGGATTATTCGCATCATTATCCGCTGGAATATCTGCACTTTGGGGTCCTCTTCATGGTGGTGCTAATCAAGCAGTAATAGAAATGCTTGAAGCCATAAAAGAAGATGGTGGTGATACTGCTAAGTATATTAATAAAGCAAAAGATAAAAATGACCCTTTTAGATTAATGGGATTTGGGCATAGAGTATATAAGAATTTTGATCCTAGAGCCAAAATCATCAAGAAATCAGCAGAAGAGGTATTAGGAAACCTAGGGATAGAAGACCCTGTTCTTGATATCGCAAAAGGATTGGCAGAAGTAGCACTAAAAGATGAGTATTTTGTACAGAGAAAATTATATCCAAATGTAGATTTCTACTCAGGAATTATTTATAGAGCATTAGGAATTCCTACAGAAATGTTTACGGTAATGTTTGCTTTAGGAAGGCTTCCAGGTTGGATTGCCCAATGGAGAGAAATGCGTCTTCGTAAGGAGCCTATTGGAAGACCAAGACAAATTTATATTGGAGAAAATTATAGACCATTCAAATCTATCTCTGAGCGATAGAATTTTTCTTAAAATAAATAAAAAGGCGTTGAAGAAATTCAACGCCTTTTTTGTAAAATATTCAATACGACTGTCCAAAAACAGTTATTTTTTTAGAATTTGATAAAATACTTGCAATTTTTTCGAAGAAAGTCTTAGTGGTAAAACACGCTATTTATATATTTGCGTAACTACTCAAAATTAATAATAGTACACTTAAAAGATTCAATTTTTGAAACTAAACATACAAAACGAAACATCAAGACTTAGAGCTGTCGTTTTAGGAACAGCCTTGGATAATGGCTCTGTGCCTAAAATAGAAGATGCCTATGATCCTAAGTCTATTCAGCATATCAAAGCTGGTACATATCCCAAAGAATCCGCGATGGTTTCCGAAATGGAAGCGGTGGCTAGAGTTTTTGAAAAATATGACGTAAAAGTTTATCGACCAGAAATTATAAAGGAGTATAACCAGATTTTTGCAAGGGATATAGCATTAGTTATAGAAGATAAGTTTATAAAATCAAATATACTTCCGGATCGCGAAAAAGAAATAAAAGCGATTCAGCATGTAATTGACAAAATCGACCCTAAAAAAGTATACAAAGCTCCTTCTGAGGACATCCATTTTGAAGGAGGAGATATTATGATTCATAATGATCATATTTTTATTGGCACCTATAAAGGAGAAGATTACCCTGATTGTATTGTAGCGCGTACGAATATGAAAGGGGTTGAATATATAAGATCACTTTTTCCAAATAAAACGATAAAGGAGTTTGACCTTAATAAATCTATGGAAGATCCGCGAGATAATGCATTACATCTGGATTGTTGTTTTCAGCCTGTAGGAAGAGATAAGGCTATAATTCATAAGGAAGGATTCAGAGATCCGTTGGATTATGAATATTTAGTTGATTTTTTTGGAAAAGAAAACCTTTTCCATATTAATAAGGACGAAATGTATCACATGAATTCTAATATCTTTTCTATTGCAGAAGACGTAGTAATTTCTGAGCAAAATTTCACACGTTTGAACACATGGCTTAGAAGTCTTGGGATAACTGTAGAAGAGGTGCCTTATGCAGAAATTGCAAAGCAGGAAGGTTTATTACGATGTTCTACTATGCCACTAATAAGAGATTAAAACATGAAATAAGCTGTATCATTTTGTTGATTCTGAAGAAAATGAATATTGGCTAATTAAATCTGATCATTGCAAAAATAAGTATATACAGATGAAACAAGTAACTAACACAATAGTGATGATTCGTCCGGTAAAGTTTAGGATGAATGAACAAACCGCGGTAAATAATTATTATCAGGAAGATAAAGAAATTGTAGATGCAAATACGAAAGCTCAGCAAGAGTTTGACGGATTTGTGAATGCATTGAAAGAAGTAGGTCTACAGGTTATCGTGATTAATGATGATCCAAAAAACGATACTCCAGACTCTATCTTTCCTAATAACTGGGTTTCTTTTCATGAAAACGGTGATGTAGGACTATATCCAATGTTTGCTGTAAATAGAAGACGAGAAAGAAGACCAGAAATTTTGGATCTTATAGAAACTTCTGGTTTTGAAATAAAAAATATAGTGGATTATACTCATGCAGAAGATGAAGAAGTATTTCTTGAAGGAACTGGTAGTCTTGTTTTGGATAGAATAAATAAGAAGGCATATTGTGCCCTTTCTGCAAGAGCAGATGAAGAGTTGCTTATAGAATTTTGCGAAGATTTTGAATATACACCGGTAATCTTTACTGCTTATCAAACGGTTGATGCTAAAAGACTCCCAATATATCATACTAATGTTATGATGGGTATAGCAGAAACATTTGCTGTGGTGTGTCTGGATTGTATAGATGATAAAAAAGAACGTAAAAATTTGGTTGATCATTTAAAAAATGATGGCAAAGAGATTATTTCTATTACAGAAGATCAGGTGAATAGCTTTGCAGGTAATATGCTTCAAGTTGCAGGTTCGGGAGATAAGCGGTATCTTGTAATGTCATTGGCAGCTTTTAAAAGTTTAACCAAAGAACAGATTAATAAGATAGAAAAGCATTGTGCAATTCTTTACAGTGATCTCACTACAATAGAAACGTTAGGAGGTGGAAGTGCAAGATGTATGATGGCTGAAGTATTTTTGCCAGCAAATAAATAACCGTAATTTGTTAAAACCGATACAGTGGTTTTAAAAAGATTTCTTTTAACTACTTAGGGAATAATGAAGTATCAACGGGTGAAATAATAGTATATGCTTTCGAAGAAAACAAAATATGGAATAAAGGCGCTTACGTATATTGCTAGAAAAAGATGTGATTATCCCGTTCAGATATCTGAGATTGCAAAAAACGAAAATATTTCTCAAAAATTTCTAGAGAGTATATTACTAACCTTAAGAAAAAATGGTTTCTTAGGATCCAAAAAAGGAAAAGGAGGTGGATATTATCTTATTAAGGAACCAAAGGAAATAGTAATGGCAGCAATAATTAGAGTGCTAGAGGGGCCCATTGCAATGCTTCCTTGTGTAAGCCTTAATTTTTATGAGAAATGTGATGACTGCCCAGATGAAGATAGATGTGCCGTACATAGTTTAATGATTGAGGTTAGAGACAATACATTAAAGGTTTTAGAAAATAAAACTTTGGCTGATTTTATAGATTGATTTATTTTTTTTTGGAGATTCTTTGGTATTTATAAGGGCCTTTTATTTTCCCCCATATTTGTTTTCCTAAATTATTATACCCTCTGTTCCAAATAGATATTTTTTCCCGACTAATAACAAAATTTGCGGTAATATACTCTACGTTAGTGATGCTGCTAGAACAGAATTTCTTGTTGGTTTTTCCAGAATATATGGTAGAAGTGTTTTTCTTAAAATAGACGTCACAACCATCTCTTATTTCTAAACTATCGATAGTCAGTTTATCAAAAACACTTTTATTCTTCCAACCACTTTGGTAATATTTAGCATTTGGTATTTTATAACTCATATTTTTAAACGTGGTTGAATCTACTCTTTCGTATTTTAATATTCTTTGACCATATATATTGTTATTCTCTTTGGCATCATATAATTCTGAGTATACCCAATATCCAGGCCTATCTTGCCAGATAATTACATTTACCAGATTCAAATGTGCATAACCAGAATCATCTTTTGCTTGTTGTTCATTAGAAAATTCACCTACAAGCAACCCAACCAAATTGTCTAATTCGGGATCTGTTAAAGGCTTGTCGCTGCACCCAGAGAGTAGTGTGAATGTAAAAACAAAAAGTAAAATTTGCTTCATGTGATTGTTTTACTAAATATATAAAAAAAACCAAAAAAACTGCAATTTATCGATAAAACAAAGCGTTTTATCCTAGTAAAATTAAATTTCACTCGCAATTCTGCGAATCATACCTCCAAAAATGAAGTAATGAAAAGGGATCATCAGATACCAATACGCTCTTCCCCAGATACCTTTTGGTCTGAAGGTAGCCGTTTGATGCAATATATTGTTATCGTCAATATCAAACTCTAACCAAGCTTCTCCGGGAACTTTCATTTCGGCAAACAGTAGTAATCGCATGTTGTTTTTATCTGCTACCAATACTCTCCAAAAATCCAGAGCATCGCCAGACGATATTTCATCAGGATGTGTTCTTCCTCTTCGCAGACCTACTCCGCCAAAAAATTTATCAAAATAACCTCGTATTTTCCATAACCAATTGCCATAATACCAACCTGTTTCTCCACCAATGGCCCAGATGCGTTTTAGTGCACTTTCAGAGTTTGTTAGTCTAATTTTTTTTTGATCTGTGTAGCATCCTCTTTTAGGTACAGTTATATATTTCTGAATATTTTTTCTAAACCGACCACTAATCATAGAATCCTTCCAGCTAGAGACCACTTGATTTTGTTCAATTTTTATAAATGCCAATTCCAATGCTTTAGTATACGTCATTGGTTGAATGTTTAGGATTTCCTGTAATTGTTTATCATTTGCGATAACAGGAATGCTCATGCTGTCTACCAGGTTTAATGCTAATTTGTATGATGTTGATGTAACAAAATATAACCAATATGAGGATAATCTTGGTGTCATTATGGGTAGTGTGAATATAAACAGTTTAATATTTCTAATTTTAGCATATTGATAAAGCATTTGTTTATAAGTCAAAACATCTGGCCCACTAATATCAAATGATTTGTTATAGCAGTTTGGATTCCCTAACACACCAGTCATAAAATTAAGAACATCTCTTATAGCAATTGGTTGGGTTTTGGTGTTTACCCATTTTGGAGTAATCATCACAGGAAGTTTTTCACATAGATCTCTTATGATTTCAAAAGAGGAGCTTCCAGAGCCAACAATTATTCCTGATCTCAGTACTGTTAGATTGTAATTACCTTTGTATAGTGTTTCTTCTACGTTTTTTCTGGACCATAAATGTTTAGATAAATTTTTCTCGTTTACAATACCACTTAAGTAGATTACTTGCTTGATATTGGTATTTTTTACATAAATATTGAAATTTTGAGCAGATATTTCTTCTTGCTTATCAAAGTCCTTTGTAGAAGAACTCATAGAATGAATTAGATAGTATGCAGCGTCTATATTTTTAGGAAATTTTGATGGATCTGGTGTAGTTAAAAAATCTATTTCAATGACAGAGACTTTTTTTCTTGTTTGTTGATCGATCGAGAGTCGATTTTTATCTCGCACACAACATATAATATCATGACCAGATTCTAATAATAAGGGTAAAATTCGCATTCCAATGTACCCATTAGTTCCAGTAAGAAGAATTCGCATCTTTTTCTGTATAAGTTACAAATAAATTTGGCTATGATAACATTCTTGCGACCAGAAATTTTACAGATCTCCAATGCTTGTTGGTAGATGTTCTGCTTTAAATTTTAATATTTTTTTTATGTATTTGTGTATAGCGATATCATTCTTTGATGCCCTAAACTTTATAAAATAATGATCCTTATATATCGAGTATTCTTCTGCTTTTCCTTTATAAAGATTCAACTTGTAAAAAGGGATGATGAGAAGATATGTTTCTAAGCGTACTTGAAAGCCTACCAAAATACCCTTGGGTCTTAATTCAATATTGCATGTTTTGATACTGTTGTCTAGAATTAATAAATTATGTATTTCCAAACTGCTACCGGTAATATGAAGTTTCGGTGATCCAATTCCTCCAAGTTTTATTCGCTCTATTAGTGTAAAAGCAGAACCAACTTCCATATTTATTCTATGAATTAACTCAGGGTCCTTATATGAGTTATTAATCAACATTCTTTTTAACTACAAGATAGCAAAATCAACTCAAAGAAATATTTATTCGGGTATATGAAATGATACTAAAACACATAGTATTGCAGTATATTTTCTATTATCTTTGCAGCTTAATTTTTTAGAAGATGAGTTTACAACAAATTATTTCAGAAGGGGCAAAAACTGCAGTACGCGAATTATATAGCGCTAATCTGGAATCTGTTGAATTACAAGCAACTCGAAAAGAGTTTGAAGGCGATATTACCGTAGTTGTATTTCCAATGCTTCGCGTTGTGAAGGGAAATCCTGTGCAAATAGGAGAAGATATAGGTAAATACATAGTAGAGCATGTAAAAGAGATAAAGGATTATAATGTGGTAAAGGGATTTCTAAACCTTGTGATCTCTGATTCATACTACCTTGATTTTTTTGATACTATACGAGAAGATAAACAATATGGTTTTGCAAGTCCTTCAAAAGACAGTAAAGCTGTTATGGTAGAGTATTCTTCACCCAATACTAATAAGCCTTTACATTTAGGCCATGTAAGAAACAACCTTTTAGGATACGCTGTTGCCCAAGTTATTAAGGCAAGTGGAAAAAAGGTTATTAAAACACAAATTATTAATGATAGGGGAATACATATTTGTAAATCTATGCTTGCATGGGAAAAATATGGGAATAGAGAAACTCCTGAATCTACTGGTCTCAAAGGAGATAAGCTTGTTGGGAATTATTATGTGAAGTTTGATAAGGTTTATAAAGAACAAATCGCGGAAGCAATTGCAAGTGGAAAACCTGAGGAAGATGCAAAGAAAGAAGCACCAATTTTAATTGAAGCCCAAGAAATGCTTCGTAAATGGGAGGCTGGAGATAAAGAAGTGGTAAAGCTTTGGGAAATGATGAACGGATGGGTCTATGAAGGTTTTGATCAAACATATAAAACCCTAGGTGTAGATTTTGATAGCTATTATTATGAGAGTAATACCTACTTATTAGGTAAGGATAATATAGAAGAAGGCCTTGCAAAAGGTGTTTTCTTCAAAAAAGAAGATGGATCTGTTTGGTGTGATCTCACAGATGAAGGTCTTGATGAGAAACTCGTACTACGAAGTGATGGAACTGCTGTATACATGACTCAGGATATTGGAACTGCCATACAACGTGTAAAGGATAATCCAAATGTTGGTGGGATGATATATACTGTAGGAAATGAACAAGATTATCATTTTAAGGTGTTGTTCTTAATCCTAAAGAAATTGGGATACGATTGGGCTAAGAATTTGCACCATCTAAGTTACGGAATGGTTGATTTGCCTAGCGGAAAAATGAAGAGTAGAGAAGGTACGGTTGTGGATGCTGATGATTTAATTGTCGAAATGGCAGAAACGGCAGGAAATATCTCTAAAGACCTAGGTAAACTGGATGGCTACTCTGAAGAAGAAAAAGCAGAAGTGTATAAAACTATTGGTCTTGGCGCTCTAAAATATTTCATTCTTAAAGTAGATCCAAAAAAACGCATTCTTTTTGATCCAAAAGAGTCTGTAGATTTTCAAGGTAATACAGGGCCATTTATTCAATATACATATGCAAGAATTCAAGCTATTTTGCGTAAAGCGGATTTTGATTGGAGTAAACCTGCTGGCGATATAATCTTGCATGAAAAAGAAAGGGAGTTGATAAAACAGCTAGAGCTCTATCCAGAGGTTATTCAAAGTGCTGCAAATGACCTTAGTCCTGCAATAATTGCTAATTATACGTATGATTTGGTTAAAAGCTATAATTCATTCTTTCAAAACGTATCTATATTTGGGGCCAATACAAAGGAAGAAAAACAATTTAGAGTTCAACTCTCTGGTGCTGTAGGAAATGTAATCAAATCGGCATTTAGTCTTTTAGGAATAAGAGTTCCTGAAAGAATGTAACAATTATTGAAATTTGTTTATTATCTGCTGAAAATCAGTATTTTTGCGACCCAAAAGAGAAGAATAACGGTTTTTTTATTCATTTCGTCTGGAAAATGTAAGAAAAAAATAGACATTTACTTCAACATTAGTAATTGTTTTTTTATTTTGAGAGTATGAAATATCAAATAACCAGAGCCACTAGTAGTGATTTATCACTTATGCAGCGTTTGTTTTATCAAACGGTTACCACCTATGGGGCTATGTTATTTACTAAATCTGAAATTAAAATTTACTCTAGATTAGCGACCAATAAAATATACTGGAATAAAAAATTTGAAAAGGACTTTATTTACAATGCCAAACTAAATGGCGAAATTGTAGGTTCTTTCTCAATGGATTCTAAAGGAAATATTGAGTATATTTTTGTTCATATGAACTACCATGGCCAAGGTATCGCAAGAGAACTTTATAAAACAATAGAGGAGGTGGCCAAGAAATCAAACATAAACACACTTACTACCCAAATAAACCCTCTTACGAGATCATTTTTTGAAAAAAATGGTTTTGAGATTGTAAAGAATGCCGTAAAAGTCGTTGGAGGAGAAGAAGTGCTAAGTTATAGTGGGGTAAAACAACTTTAAAAATTGATACGAAAAACTGCATTTGGTGTTATCCCTAGGCCTAGTTGTCTAATTTCCTCAACATTGTTTTCTGCATTTATTCTATAATAGTTATTTACTATATTTTTTTGCCCTAGAATATTCCATATTGAAATCCCAACCATACTATTAACTTTTTTGGATAAGTTAAAATTATAAGTTGTTGAGGCATCCCACCTAAAATAATCCATTAATGTATCACTATTTGGATGTTGATAATTAATATTACCATTGGTATCAATTTCATTTCCAGAAACGGGCCTTGTTGTTGGCTTACCACTGTGCCAGTTTATACCACTAGAGAATTTAAAGCTTTCCAGGATGTATGTTAAGGCAAAATTAAGATTATGATTAATGTCTATATTATTAGGGAAGTTTCTTTCACTTAAGGTATTAAAAACATAATCGTTTTCTGCGAATGAATAACTCAACCATGTGCTAAAATTTTTAAACCTTTTGTTTATTAAAAAATCAATTCCTTTAACTGTGTATTTGCCATGATCTTGCTCAAACTCCAATTGGTTCTGAAATCCTTGACTTTGTGTAATGATTCCATCCACGTTTTTATAGTAAACATCTGTACTAATTAACCAATTATTATGATTGTAACTCAACCCAAGAGAAGCTTGCTGACTTTTTATGATTGGTATGTTTTCATCATTAGAAAGTATCCATTTTCTGTTCTCTATTCCTAAAAAATCATTCTGAGACTCGATTATTTGAGAAGTTACCTGACTTTTCAATTCGCCTAGTGCCTCTAAGGTAAAGTGATTGTTAAACCTATGATTAATACTTAAACGTGGTTCAATCAAATACTCATCAAACTTATCAAAATGATTAAGGCGTATTCCAAAATTGAGATGTGTATTATTATCTTTTGATTTAAATTCAATTTCAGAAAAAAGGCTATTAGTGCGAATGACTTCTTTGGTGAAATTTCTAAAAGTTGGATTGTTTACATCTCTAAGATTAGAAACTCCTGTTTCATTAAATTGATACCCGGTTGTAAGGTTAATATTTGAGCTTAGTTTAAGCAAGTTGTTTAGTTTGAAACCATTTTCTAATACTTCATTTTCCTGCAATAAACGTTGATCATTTAGGATATCCGAGTTTGTAGCTTCCAAAGCATAGTTTGTTCCATATATTTGTAGTTCACTTCTAAAAAAATCATTCCATTTTCTCTGGTAAAATATACTTCCCGCACTATTATTTTGTTTTAAATTACTTTCTCTGGAAATGTTTTCTTCATTGATTATAGCATTTTCTTCAAAAGTTAAATCGTTTCTAATGATTAGGGCGTTTACTTTCAATAAATCCTTAGAACTTAATCTATATAACCACCTTAGACTCATATCATAAAAAGAAAATTCATCATCAGTATTAGATATGTTTTCCATGTTATTTACTAATTCCGAATCCTGAAAGGCTTTGTCAAAGAATTGATTATATATTGGGGTCTCTAATAGCTCACTTATCGATTTTCTTGCTGATAATTGTAGGGATGATTTTTTACCAATAGGAGTATCGATGTAACCATCTGCACTTATCATATTTATTCCCAAACTTGCATCTAGGTTTGAATTAATTTCATCTGTAGTGCTCATGGCGATTACGCTTGAGACTCCGTCTCCATAACTGGCACTCGAGCCATTTCTAATTAACTGTACATTCTTTGTTAGATAGGGGTTAAAAGCCGAGATAAGCCCAAAAAAATGACCAGATTGGTACATTTTTATGCCATCCCATAGAATTAGATTTTGATCATTAGTACCTCCTCGTACGTTAATATCTGAAACCGTTTCTTCTACACTTAGAATACCCGGTAAGGCTTGTATGGTTTGTAATAAATCAGGTTCAATCAAACCCGGAAGTATTCCAAAATCTGTGTAATCAATAATGATAGACCCATCAGACTTTTTATTGACACCTTTTACCAAGTAGTCATTAAGTACTACTTCACTTAAATATTGAACTTCTGGAGTTAAAATAATTGTAGTACAAGACGTATTATCAAAATCTTTAGCTGTAAGAAATATAGTTTTATAGCCTATGAAGCTAATCTTAATAAGTTCTTCAGAATTTTCAATTATGAGTTTAAATTCTCCTTTATTGTTGCTAGTTGTAGATTTTTTTCTGGTACGTATTGTCGCATTTGCTATTACTGTATTATCAATCTTAGCTCTAAGTATTCCGCACACTTCCGTTTTGTTGGATTTAGGACGAATAACAATGTTCTTATCACCTAGAGAAATATATTCAAATGGAGTGTTCTGTTCTAAATATTCGATAGTCTCATTAAAATCAAAAGCGTTAGAAGGCTTTTGGAGTGAGATTTCTTCTAGATCTTCATCTATAAAAGTAAAACTACAATCAAACTTTTTCTGGGTGTCACTTAATATTGAAATTAAGGATGAAGAATTCTTCTCAGACTGGGAGTAAGTCTGACAGCATATAAAAAAAAGAAGAGTAAGTATTATACCTGATACTTTGGTTTTGATCACTCTTTATACAGGGTTACGTTGTTGTTTTTAATTTCATATTTCAAACGCATAGGTATAGTAATAGATTGTAATGCTGTTTGAATATCTGAATGTACAAAATTACCTGTAAAAAGTTTATTTTGATCTATATTTTTTGCAGAGATTGTTACATTATACTGTCTTTCAAACTCTTTGAGTATATAGATATAAGGAATGCTAGAAAATGTACTACGATTATCTGTCCAATTGGGCTTGATTAATGATGTATTGTCATTAATAACCTTGTTTTGTATTACTTTAAACACTTTTCCGGCAGGAAGATCTGTTATGTTTTCTTTGTAAGTAACTCTTACGAGTCCTTCATAGCAAACAACTTCAAAGTAATTTTCTCGTTGTTTTATATTAAACTCTGTACCTAAGACACTAATAATCCCTGATGAAGTGATTACATCGAATTTTCTCCCTTTTGCAACATCAAAATAAGCTTCACCGTCGAGTTTGACTTCTCGATTATTTTCCCAATCCTTCTTTTTGTAATCAATAGAGGACAATGCATTAAGTCTAACGATAGTTTGATCTGGTAATTCAATAGATGTTTTTTGGCTAGCTATGGTATTTATACTTGTTATATCTGTGGTAAAGAAAGTGAAATAGGTTCCTATTCCTAAAACAAATATTGCTGCAATTCTAATTAAAATATTTAATGTAGACTTAGAACTTTTAGTGTTTTTGCGTTCCTCTAGTTTTACTTTTAAGTCGTTTAGGCCACTATCTGTGTCGTACTTTGGGGTGTCTATTCTTTTTGCCGTTTCAGAAATTTTAATGTAAGAATCATAGGCGTCTAAACTTTTAAACGCCTCTGATTCTAATGTTGTTAGCTGTTCATTATCCAGCCACTTCTTTATGAGATCTTTCTTTTTCATAGCAAGATTTCTATGTATATAACAATCATCTGTCAAAAATTCCTACCCCTTGACTTCTAAATTCCGTCAATTTCTTTTCTAAGCCTATCTAAGGCTCCGTAAATCCTTTTTTCTACAGCTTTTCTAGAGATTCCAAGCAACTCGGCAATTTCTTTATGTTTCTTACCTTCAACTCTGTTAAGTAGGAACGCAACTCGTTGAGGTTCTGTGAGTTTTGCCATAGCATTTTGATATTTCAAAAGATATTCTTTTTCTTCTAAAACAAACTCGGGGCTTTCATTAGTTCTATCAGAATACTCGTTTTGTCGAAATTTTAGCTTTACCTTGTTATGTTTTAATTGGTTTAAAGTTAGGTTATTAGCAACTGTAAAAAGAAAACTTCTGGCTTTTTGAAGCGATATTTTCTTACAGTTATCCCATAGCTTGATAAATGCTTCCTGGACTTTATCTTTTGGATCAACGCTTTCTCCGTATTTATAATAGATGAAATCGTGCAGTTCTTTAGAATGCCTAAGGAAAAGCTCTGAGAATAACTTCTCTTCACAAATATTGTCAAATAGATTTTTTGGCATTCTGCTTTTTTTGTTAAAATTAAAAAAAATAGCCTTTATGAGTAGGAATTTTGCTCCGTATATTGTTTTAAATTAAATTAGTATAGGAAAATTACTAAAAAATGGAGAAGAAAATTTTGTATTTGCTTGCGGTGGGAATGATCTTATTTGTATCCTGTCAAGAAGAAGAAGAGGTAGTTATCGATCCAACCATTGATAATACGATTCTCAGGGGTTCTCAGTTAGAGAGTCTAATGAAAAAGGTTGTTATACATGATGGCTCTTTTGATGATGTTGTTGATGGGGGGAATTGTTTTAGTATTAATTTACCTTATACCATTCTTCAGAATGGAGAAGAACATCTTATAAATGAACTTTCTGATTATCAAGGACTATTTGATACCGATATAATTGAAATTCAATTTCCTATTACCATAACCTTATTTGATCATTCCGAAGAAATAGTAAATACAACATCAAACTTGGTTGATTTTGCTAATATGTGCCAGGTAAATGATGATGACATAGAATGTGTTGATTTTCTATACCCAATACGCTTATCAACATTTGATAGCAGGTCAAACACTTTTAGCTCTTTAGACATTGGACATGACTCGGGGATGTTCGAATTTATGTCTAACGTAGACGAAAATACTTCTGTAAGTATCAATTATCCTATCAATTTGCAATTGCATAATGGGCAAAAGGTGGGAGCCCAGCATAACAGTGATTTGCTAAAAATAATTTTGGATGTTGTTTCTGTTTGTGATGAAAATGATAATTGAGTAATAATAAAACTATATATTTGATGAGTCGTCTATAAAGGCGGCTTTTTTTGTTTAATACTTAATGGCAAAACATTAAACAAAAAGTTAAAATAATGCTAAAGTCATTTTTGAGGGTTAGAGTTTCTTTGTATAAGTTGTTTAATCATCAAACAACAAATTTTAAAACCATGAAAATTAAAAAAATCTTTAAAACAGTTTTAATTACATTATTTGTAGTAACTATTTTTTCTTGTAGTGATGACGATGATACCACATTTCCACAATCGTCAGAGACTATTGCAGATTTTGTAGCAGGAAATCCTAACTACAGTTCTTTGTTAGCAGCATTACAAAAAGCAGAGTTAGTTGAGACATTAGACGGAAATGGAAGTTTTACCGTTTTTGCGCCGAATAATGCTGCTTTTGATGCCTTCCTTACAGGTTTGGGGGTTACATTGGATGATCTTTCAAAAGAAGATTTAACTCCAATATTACTTAATCATGTAATTGGATCTGAAGTAACTTCAGCACAATTATCCACAGGTTATGTTTCTAACTTGGCTGACGTAAGTACGTATGTGAATACGTCAAATGGAGTAGTGCTTAACGGAGATGTTACGGTAACGACAGCAGATATTGATCAATCTAACGGGGTAATTCATGCGGTAGATAAAGTAATTGCATTACCAACACTTCTTACATTTGCAGCGGCTGATTCTGATCTAAGTACATTGGCTACTGTAGCAACAACTACTCAAGGATTTGATACCGATTTTGCCGCAGTTTTAGGTGGTGCAGATAGTGATTTAACACTTTTAGCTCCTGATAATGATGCATTTGTTGCATTAGGTGATATTTCTGGTTTGACAGCCGCTCAGGTTGAACAAGTACTTTTAAATCACGTTATAGCAGGTACAAATCTTTCTTCAGGTTTAACTACAGGATATGGCAGCACATTAGCTACCTATGGTGATACAAGTAATAATTTAAATATTTACATAAATACAGATGGTGGAGTTACTTTTAATGGTATGTCTGAGGTTACTACTGCAGATATTGTAGCTAGTAATGGCGTAATTCATAAAGTAGGATCGGTAATTACTTTACCAACGGTTGTGACTTTTGCAACTGCAGATGCTACATTTAGCACACTTGTTGCGGCATTAACTAGAGAGACTGATTTTACTTTTGTAGCAACTTTAAATACAGACAATGGTACAGCACCAGCACCATTTACAGTATTTGCTCCTACCAATGATGCTTTTGGAGATTTGTTAACAGAGCTTAGTCTTGCGGATCTAGCTGCTATTCCAACAGCTACTTTATCAGCAACGTTAAGTTACCATGTTGTAGCCGAGGCAAATGTAAGATCTACTGATCTTACAGACGGACAGGTTGTTACTACTTTAGAAACTGGTACTTTTACTGTTAATACCACAAGTGGAGTCACTATTACAGATGAAAATAGCAGAGTTACCAATGTTGTTGTTCCTGATGTTCAGGCAGCTAATGGTGTGATCCATGTGGTGGATCAAGTATTGTTACCAATGATGTAATAATAATAATTTCCCCCAAAATTGTTTTTCTGGGCTGTCTCACAATAAATGATGATGACAGCCCAGATTTATTTTATATAGTGATGAGTTACAAATTATTAAATCAAATGCTTTTTGATGAAGTTTTTTGAAAATATGGCTTTGTTTAGATCAGTTTTGTTGATATATTTTTAATTCATTGCTATCATATGCAATTCTATAAATCCATTCTTTATTTATACACTTCAAATCCTTAAATTTGCACCTGTCTATCGATAAAGATAGAATTTTCAAAACAGGATAAATATATGTTTGATAATTTAAGTGATAAGTTAGATAAAGCCCTGCATATTCTAAAAGGGCATGGTCAAATAACAGAAATAAATGTTGCTGAGACACTTAAGGAGGTGCGTAGAGCATTAGTTGACGCCGATGTAAATTATAAAATAGCAAAAGAGTTTACTGCAACAGTAAAAGAGAAGGCTCTTGGACAGGACGTATTAAAAAGCCTGAAACCAGGACAATTAATGGTGAAGTTAGTTAAAGATGAACTAACAGAATTAATGGGAGGTGAGGTAGCAGGAGTCAATTTATCTGGAAATCCATCAATTATTTTGATGTCTGGTTTGCAAGGTTCTGGTAAAACTACTTTTTCTGGTAAACTTGCTAATTTTCTTAAAACTAAAAAAACCAAAAAGCCTCTTCTTGTTGCTTGTGATGTATATAGACCAGCAGCGATTGATCAATTACATGTTGTGGGAGAGCAGATTAATGTCGAGGTTTTTAGTGATAGAGGAAATAATGATCCAGTTGCTATTGCCAAAGCCGGTGTTGCACATGCAAAAGCTAATGGGTTTAATGTAGTTATTATTGATACCGCTGGTCGTTTGGCAGTAGATGAGGTAATGATGACCGAAATTGCAAACATACATAAGGAAGTTACACCTAATGAAACATTGTTTGTAGTCGACTCTATGACTGGTCAAGATGCGGTAAATACTGCTAAAACTTTTAATGATGTACTTAATTTTGACGGAGTAATTCTGACCAAATTAGATGGTGATACTAGAGGTGGAGCAGCAATATCTATTAAATCAGTCGTTAATAAACCAATCAAGTTTATTGGTACTGGAGAGAAAATGGAAGCTATTGATGTTTTCTATCCATCACGTATGGCAGATCGTATTCTTGGAATGGGTGATGTAGTTTCTTTGGTAGAAAGAGCTCAAGAGCAATTTGATGAAGAAGAAGCTAGAAAGCTGCAAAAGAAGATTGCAAAAAATCAATTTGGGTTTGATGATTTCTTAAAGCAAATTCAGCAAATCAAGAAGATGGGTAATATGAAAGACCTGGTTGGAATGATACCAGGGGCAGGGAAGATGATGAAAAACATGGATATTGATGATGATGCTTTTAAGCATATTGAAGCTATAATACATTCTATGACACCAGATGAGAGAACGAAACCTCAGATTATTAATGCGAGTAGAAAGAAACGCATAGGTAAAGGTTCGGGAACATCTATTCAACAAGTTAATCAACTACTTAAACAGTTTGATCAAATGAGTAAGATGATGAAAATGATGCAAGGTGGCGGAGGAAAAAAGATGATGCAGATGATGGGTAAAATGAGATAATATTTGAATTTAATTTAAAACTTATATAAGTAAATAGGGGTAATGGAAATATTAGATGGGAAAAAAGTAAGCAACGATATTAAAGATGAAATCGCCGCCGAAGTTCAAAAAATGAAAGAACGTGGTGAGAAAGTCCCACATCTGGCAGCTGTTTTAGTTGGTAGCGATGGTGCTAGTCTTACATATGTTGGTAGTAAAGTAAAAGCATGTGAGCGAGTAGGTTTTGAATCTACTTTGGTTAAAATGCCTAGTACAACTAGTGAAATAGAGCTACTAGCTAAGATCAAAGAATTAAACGAAAATGACGATATCGATGGTTTTATCGTTCAATTACCATTACCACCACAAATTGATACACAAAAAGTATTACTGGCAGTGGACCCTGATAAAGATGTAGATGGTTTTCACCCAATGAACTTTGGTAAAATGGCCCTAGATATGTCTACTTTTATTCCTGCAACTCCTTTTGGTATTCTAGAACTACTAGAACGATATGATGTAGACACAAAAGGAAAACATACTGTTGTAATAGGTAGAAGTCACATTGTGGGTAGACCTATGAGTATTTTGATGGGAAGAAAAGGTTGGCCTGGTAATTCTACTGTTACTTTGACTCATAGTCATACAAAAAATATTACCCAGATTATTTCTCAGGCCGATATAGTAATTTCAGCACTGGGAGTTCCTAATTTTTTAAAGGCTGAAATGGTTAAAGATGATGCTGTTGTTATTGATGTAGGTATTACAAGGGTATCTGATGATTCTAGACCTAAGGGGTATAAAATTGTTGGTGATGTTGATTTTGAAAATGTAAGTAAGAAGGCCTCGTTTATTACTCCAGTTCCAGGAGGGGTAGGTCCAATGACAATAGCTATGCTATTGAAAAATACTTTGTTGGCTAGAGAAAGACATCGTGCCGATTAGGTAAACGATTATTACGTTAAATAATAAAATATAAAAAGCCTGGTAATGTTTATTACCAGGCTTTTTATATGTGAAAAATACTTCGAACTTGATTCGTTGTATTAACTAACCAAAAAGTTAGGACTATTACAGTCCTAACTTTTCGCTACATTTATATTTTGGTGATTATAAATTGTATGTATTATCCTTTTAAGTCATTAAACTCGTTAGGAGAGATATTATCTTGATCTTCGTTTCCATAACCACTTCCGTTAGGTAAAAGGTCAAGTGATAAGTTATAAGAAGGAACGTTAATACCTTTAGATGTTTTTACAGTATTATAGTCTAACACTTGTACACCTTTTTCATATAACGCATTCTTAGTAAAGGTTCCAACACGTTTTCCATCAACTATATTTTCTCTCCAGTCTCTACCGTAAGCTATTTTTAGGTAGTACTCACCTTCAGGAATGTTTCTGATAAACTGAGTTGTGTTAGTGTTAATGTAGGTAATACGAACAAGCTCATCTTGTTTTTCAGTTTGACCCATTTTGTATAACTTAACAACAACTTCTGTGTTTTTACCAACTTTAATTTTAAGGTAGTTGTCTAATTTATAGTCAAACTTACCTTTAAAGTTAAATGATTTTGGAGTTGCACCAGACTTATATGTCTTTTTCTCCCAGCTTGAGTATTTGTCCTCTCTTGTTACAGACATGCTAGCTGCCTTTGGCGAGTTAGCTCTTTTAGAGCTACTTGAACCGTATGAAGGAGTTGTAGACTCAATAGGATTAGAAGCAACACTAGAACCTTTAGCAGCTCTACGATTAGCTTCTTCTAATGCTTTTCTTGTTTCTTCGGTATCAGCAAGAGCTCTTCTTGCTGCCGCATCTTGTGATCTTTTGGCAGCATCAGCATCAGCGATAGCTTTAGCTGCACTTGCTTCAGCTTCTCTTTGTAAACGCTCTGCATCCGCAATAGCTCTTCTTGCAGCTTCTTCAGCCGCTCTTTTAGCAGCTTCTGCTTGCGCAATTGCCGCTTTTGCTGCTGCTTTTGCTGCTTCTCTTTTCGCTGCAGCTTCTTGAGCAGCTCTTTCAGCATCTGCAATTCGACTATCTTCCGTTAAAAGGTTGGTAAGTACAAAACCGTTCATTTTCTTGAACTGTATCGCACTCCAATCTCCGTAGTTAGAACTCATTACGTATACTTGAGTACCTTGAGGAACCTCAGCAATAGTATTAAAGTTTAGGCCTGGACCACTTCGAACCTCTAGTTTGTTAGAAGACATCAAATATTGCCCATCACTTTGAGCGTGAGCCGAGAAAGTAATCACCAAAAGCAGAATAAATGTAAAAATAGATTTCATATCTCTTGTTTTTAATAGATTGGGTTATAATTTAATTTCAATATTAATTTTCTTATTCAAAATTTCCAAATAAAATTTAGAATTTACCGTCAAAAATTGCTTTTCAAAAACGATGCCAAAGTTTGTTTGACTCTAAATTCTTCCTAAAAACTAACTTTTTTAATTAGTAGATGGAAACAGTTTTTAAAAGAACATCTGATTTGTTAACGGTTTGTTTTTCAGTAGTTTATATAAACTTTTCTTCAGTAAAACTTCAATATTTTTTATTAAAACACTGAAAAGAAAACCATTAAATCAGATCCAAAAGTAGTGTTTTAATATTAAAAACACAACATCTTTTCATTTTATTTGAGTAAAAATATCATTTTTTTTTCAATGATTTGTGTTTTTCAACGATTTTTTGTGTTATTACAACCGATTTAAGCCTTGTTTTTGAGTTTAATTGTCGGTTTTAATATTCGCTTTTAAAAGGCTGTTGAAAATGAGTCATTTAGCTATTGTAGAGATCATAGGTTAAGTAGGTGTTGTCTTTTAATGAGTTTCTTTAATAAGTTCTGGGAATTTGGCTTGAAATCTTTTCAAACGTGGTATCGATACGTTCCTTATATATCCATTATTTGGGTTTCTTTTTTCAAAGTCCTGATGATACGATTCTCCTATCCAGAATTTTTGAAATGGAAGTATTTCTGCTGCAATTCTCTTTTTTAGTTTAGTACTTAGTGCTTTTTTCTTTTTTTCGATTATATTTTTCTGTTCTTCATTTTGATAAAAAATTATTGATCTGTATTGAGAACCATGATCTGGACCTTGCCCGTTTACTTGGATTGGGTTTTGAGAGCCAAAATATATATCAACTAATATTGTAAACGAAATGACTTTAGGGTCGTAAATAATTTCTACTGCTTCTGCGTGTCCTGTTCGTCCCGTATTGCTTGTTTCATATGTTGGGTTTTTCGTGTGCCCTCCAGAATATCCTGATATGGATTCTTTTACTCCTTTTACACTTTCATAAATAGCTTCTACACACCAAAAACATCCGCTCGCAAAATATGCTCTCTCTAATCCGTCCATTGGCTCTACCTGTATTGGCGTGAGATTTTGATTTTGTGTAGTTTCTTTGTTGTTTTTCTTGGATTGACTATTGGTCTGACAGCTTGTCAATAAAATGATTGCTGTGAGTAATATATAAGGTGTTTGTTTCATAACGGTATAATTTTTATGATTGGTCAGAATCTTTATCCAAACCTTTCATAGGTATACTTCTTAGATGGGTAAATTTAGAAATATTACATTTAGACATTTCTTAAATGAACGATAAAAAAAACGGCTATCAAATTTGATAGCCGTTTTTTTACATTATATAAGGTGTAATTATCCATTCATGGAAATTAAGAATTCATCATTATTGCGAGTTTGTTTGAAACGCTCGTTGATAAATTCCATTGCTTCTACAGGATTCATATCTGCCAGATACTTACGCATTACCCACATCCTTTGAATTGTTGTTTCGTCAAGTAGTATGTCATCACGACGTGTGCTTGAAGAGGTAAGATCGATAGCCGGGAAAATACGACGATTAGAGATTTTACGATCTAATTGTAACTCCATGTTACCTGTACCTTTAAATTCTTCAAAGATAACCTCGTCCATTTTTGACCCTGTTTCGGTTAATGCTGTAGCAATTATAGTAAGCGATCCGCCATTTTCTATATTACGGGCAGCACCAAAAAATCGTTTTGGTTTATGTAACGCATTTGCATCAACACCACCACTTAAAATTTTACCAGAGGCAGGCTGAACGGTGTTGTATGCTCTAGCTAATCGTGTTATCGAATCTAGTAATATTACAACATCATGTCCGCACTCTACTAGTCTTTTTGCTTTTTCAAGAACAATATTTGCAACCTTCACATGCTCGTTGGCTTCTTTGTCAAACGTAGAAGCGATTACTTCTCCTTTAACATTACGCTGCATATCGGTAACCTCTTCTGGTCTTTCGTCTATAAGGAGAATCATTTGATAAACTTCTGGATGGTTTGCTGCTATAGCATTTGCAACATCCTTAAGTAGCATTGTCTTACCAGTTTTGGGTTGCGATACAATCATTCCTCGTTGTCCTTTACCTATAGGCGAAAACAAATCCATTATTCTGGTAGAAATAGTACTTTGTCTTTCTGCTAGATTAAATTTTTCCTGAGGGAATAAAGGTGTTAAGTGTTCAAAAGAAACTCTATCACGAACTACTTGAGGGTCCATTCCGTTAATCTTATTTACTTTGATTAAAGGAAAGTACTTTTCTCCTTCTTTTGGAGGTCTAACTTGCCCTAGTACAGTATCTCCTGTTTTTAAACCAAAAAGTCTAATTTGTGATTGAGATACATAGATGTCATCTGGAGAAGAAAGGTAATTGTAATCACTAGAGCGTAAGAATCCATAACCATCTTGCATGATATCTAATACTCCTTCACTTTGTATGATAGCATCAAATTCGAAATCCGGTTCTTTGTAACGATTCCTGTTATCTCTATTTCCGTTTTCTTTTTTGTTGTTTCTATTTTTGCTTTGTTGAGGTTTTTCGTTTCCTCTATTTCTGTCGTCCTTATTTGGTTGAGGTTTTTCGTTTCCTCTGTTTCTATCGTCCTTATTTGGTTGAGGTTTTTCGTTTCCTCTGTTTCTGTCGTCCTTGTTTTGATGGGGTCTTTTAGATTCTTTATTATCATCACCTCTAGATGGACTTTCTGCAGTATTCTTTGGAGCGTCTTCTGTTTTTGTGAACAAAGTAGCGTCTTTACTTTTTTCCTGAACAGGCTTTTTCTCTTTACTAACGGGGTTGTTAGGGACTACAGGTTTTCTAGTACGAGGTCTAGATTGACGAGGATTTGTGCTCTTTTTTTCAGTCGTTTCTTTTGCTGAAGAATCCTCATTCACAGCTCCTTTTAATTTGTCGGGGTTTGCAGCTTGGTGATCTAATATTTGGTATACTAAATCCAGCTTTTTTAGAGTGCGGTACTTAGGCACGTTAAGGGTCTTTGCAATCTCCTGCAATTCAGGAAGCTTTTTCGCTTTTAATTCTGAAATCTCTAACATTTAAATGTGTTATATAATTTACGTTTTGGTATAAATTTTCTAAAGAAGAATTCTAGGAAAATTTTATTTTGAAGGTAAGTAACCTTTGTTGAGTAGGTTACAGGTTTTGTGCTGCAAGTATACGACTTTATTTTTAATTTTTTACACATATTTATAAAAAGAAACTCTTATTTTTGCTTTCCCGTAAGAAAAATTAGAATGTTACAGAGAATTCAAACTATATACCTTTTATTGGCTGCAGGTGCTTCTGCTGGTCTAAGTATGTTTTTGTCTTATGCAATGGATATAAATGGATTGGCTCTGTATGTAAAAGATGATACTTTTCTTTTGGGAATGTTTATGGGGTCAGCGATATTATCCTTGGTCGCCATTTTTTTATTTAAAAATAGAAAGCTTCAATTTGTTTTGGGGCGTATCAATATAATATTAAACTTTATTTTACTAGGAGTATTTGTTTATTGGTCACTAACGGTATCTGGAGAAACCAAAATTTCTGAGAAAGGTATTGGGATGTTGATTCCTATTATTTCTATCGTTTTATTAGTAATGGCTAACAAAGCCATTAAAAAGGATGAAAATCTCGTAAAATCTGTAGATCGATTACGATAAACCTAAAATCTTAGTAGTATTAGTGCGTTAAAACCCGGAGTGTGCCAACTTCGGGTTTTATTTTTTACCCAGTTCTATAACTTCCAAATTTTCAATTTTACCAGAATCCAAAGTGAATCTAAGCATTGTTCTAACTTTATGAAATCCATGTTTTCCTGCTGCTCCCGGATTCATATGTAATAATCCGTTTTTATGATCAGGAATGACTTTTAGAATATGCGAATGCCCGCATATAAAAAGCTTAGGTGGGTTTGATTTAATCTCATCTCTAGTATTTATATTGTATTTAGGAGGATAGCCTCCAATATGAGTGATCCATACCGAAACCCCTTCGCAAGTAAATCGTTGATTCAAAGGAAAAGTAGTACGTGCCTTATCATCATCAATATTTCCATATACACCTCTAAGTGGTTTTAAGGCCTCGATAGCATCAGTTACCTTAAGGTCTCCAATATCTCCTGCATGCCAAACTTCATCGGCATCTTCTACATAATGTAAAATGCGGTTATCAATATAACTATGTGTGTCGCTAAGTAGAAGTATCTTTTTCAAATCAATAATAAAAAGTAGTTATAGAATAATAATAAAAACAGAAATACATGCTTATACTTATCTCTATTATAAAAGGTATATTTGCGATCTGCTTTGCAACAAAAATAGGATATTGATTTGAGATATTTTTTAGAACTTTCTTATAATGGAACCCCCTATCATGGATGGCAACGACAGCCAAATGCAATTTCCGTTCAAGAAGTTGTAGAGGATTCTTTGTCGATTTTGTTGCGGATAAAAATAGAGATTATGGGTGCGGGCAGAACAGATACGGGTGTTCATGCAAAACAGATAATGGCACATTTTGATTACCATGGTGAGTTGGAAATGGATAGTTTTAAGTACAAACTTAATTCTATTTTACCTGCAGAGGTTGCTATTCGAAATATGTATAATGTTAAAGATGATGCTCATGCTCGTTTTGATGCTTTAAGCAGGTCGTATAAGTATTACGTAACTATAGAGAAAGATCCTTTTAAGATTAATAAGTCTTATTATTTGAAAAAGTCTTTGGATGTAGATCTCATGAATGAAGCTGCTAAATTACTGTTAAACTATACTAATTTTAAATGTTTCAGTAAGTCTAAAACCGATGTAAAAACGTATAATTGTACAATTACGAATGCAGTTTGGGAGCAGAATGGAAGTCAATTAATTTTTAGTATTTCTGCAAATCGTTTCCTAAGAAATATGGTAAGAGCTATTGTAGGTACGCTTATCGAAATAGGAGAACATAAGTTAAGTCTAAGCGATTTGATTCGTATTATAAAGAGTGAAGATCGTAGCCAGGCTGGATATTCTGTTCCTGCTCATGGCTTATATTTGACAGAAGTAAAATATCCAAAAACAATATATAAAACAGATGGCAGAAAAGAGTGGTAAAGCTTTTGATTTTAAACTTTTCAAGCGATTGATTACATATACTAATCCTTATCGTTTGACTTTTTATTTTGTAGCTTTTTCGGCTATTTTATTAGCTGCTTTGTCTATAGTAAGCCCTCATTTACTTAAAGAATTTATTGATAAAACTATAATTCCTAAGGATAGTGAACTGTTGGTATATTATATCACCTTAATGATAGGAGCATTATTACTTGATGTTATTTTACAATTCCTGTTCATTTATTTTGCCAATTGGTTGGGGCAAGAAGTGATTCGTGATATTAGAATTAAACTTTTTAATCACATGCTTGGCTTTAAAAAGCAATATTATGATCAATCTGCAGTAGGGAGATTAGTGACAAGGGCAGTAAGTGATATAGAGACTATTGCTAGTATTTTTAGTCAAGGGTTATTCATGATTATTAGTGACCTTCTAAAGATGTTGGCGATTTTGATGTATATGTTATATCAAAGTTGGGAACTTACCTTGTTTGTTTTTGCAGTATTACCATTAATTGTTTATGCTACACGAGTTTTTCAGAAAAAGATGAAAGCAGCTTTTGAAGAAGTACGAACTCAGGTTTCTAATTTAAATTCTTTTGTACAAGAACGTATTACCGGAATGAAAATAGTTCAGCTATTTACAAGAGAAGAAATTGAATATGCTAGTTTCAAAGAGATTAATGAAAAGCATAAGAAAGGTTGGATCAAAACAGTTTGGTATAATTCTATATTTTTTCCGATTGCAGAGATGTCGAGTTCAATTACCATTGGATTGATAGTTTGGTATGGAGGGTTAAAAGCTGCTCAGATTGATGGTATGACATTGGGGCTTGTAGTAGGATTTATCCAGTTGTCTCAAATCTTATTTAGACCATTACGCCAGATTGCTGATAAATTTAACACCTTGCAAATGGGAATGGTGGCGGCAAATAGAGTGTTTGCAGTACTTGATACTGATTCTGTAATCGAAGATAATGGGGACGTAATACTTGAAAACGTAAAAGGCGATATTTCTTTTGATGATGTGCGATTTAGTTATATTGATGATGAAGAGGTGTTGAAAGGGATTTCACTTAAGGTCAATGCGGGGGAAACTGTGGCTATTGTTGGTGCAACAGGAGCAGGAAAATCTACAATCATTAATTTACTGAGTAGATTTTATGAGATTGATAGTGGCACCATTTCTATAGATAATACAGATGTCAAAACTATAGCTCTTAAAAATTTGCGAAGCCATATTGCAGTGGTGTTACAAGATGTCTTTTTGTTTGCAGATACAATCCTGAATAACATTACATTAAATAATCCAGAAATCACAGAAGAACAGGTGCATAGTGCCTCAAAAGAAATAGGGATCCATGATTTTATTATGAGCCTTCCTAATGGGTATCATTATAATGTGAAAGAAAGAGGGGCAATGCTTTCTTCTGGACAACGACAATTGATTTCTTTCTTAAGAGCCTACGTTACTAACCCAGGAGTTTTGGTGCTGGATGAGGCTACATCTTCTATAGATTCACATAGTGAACAATTAATTCAGGATGCTACTAATAAGATAACAAAAGGAAGAACCTCTATTGTAATTGCACATAGATTAGCAACTATTAAAAATGCCGATAAGATCATTGTGATGGATCAAGGCAAAATAGTTGAAGAAGGCAATCATAATGAACTTCTTGAAATCGCAGATGGGTATTATAGGAATTTATACGAAGTGCAATTTGCTACCGCAGTTGAATAAAATTATGAAGGCGGCGGTGGTTGAAATGATGATAAATCCATTGCACCTGTTAAAACCATTATAATTACCAAAAGGATAGAGAAAACTATATAAAAAACTGACCCAATTACTAAGAACAAAAGCGTTTTTAGAATAATAGATTTTAAAGAGATTTTATAAAGTCTTTTTAATACGTAGGCAATATAAAGCACGTACACAGGGAATTGGACTGCCATGACATTCAGGATATTGTCAGTCATAAATGTTAATGGTAACAGAATAAGGGTCATCGTTCCTACAATATGAGAGTAGGAATATAGGTATATAACAAAATGTTCCGTTAGGTTAAATTTTTTGTAATTTAAGAAAACCAATCTTGACATAATGGCTAAAAATGGAATCAGTAAAAAACTTATGGCAGATTGGTATTGAAAGGTAAAATCTAGAGCTGAACTTTGTATAACGGATTGTTGTTCTGAGAAATCACCAAATTTCATAATTTCTTTCAATCGATCTTTCACCAGAAATCCATAAAACCCTGTAATTGTTACAGAAATTGCAAAATATCCAAAAGCATTGATGTATCGCTTTCTAAGCCCATGAATATAACCTTCAATTACCTCTTCGGGCTTTGTAAACAGGTGTATAAATGTTCTTATAAAAGAATTATCAAGATTAAGAAAGCGGTCAACGAAATCTATAACCAAATTTTTAAATGTAATTCTCTTTGTTATTTTCTTAGCACCACAGTCAGGGCAAAAATTATAAGTTTCTATCTGTTGCCCACAGTTTTTGCAATCGGTAATCGTAATTAAATCATTCATTAAGCTAAATCCCTTTTTATTTTTTCCTCTAATTCTTCTTGTGTTTTGAAAATTACAAACTCTCCATTTCTGATATAGGATAACTTACCGGTTTCCTCACTTACAACTAATGCCAAAGCATCTGTTTTTTCTGTAATCCCAACGGCAGCACGATGACGCAATCCAAAACGTAGGGGCATATTGTTATCGTTAGACACAGGAAGTATGACACGAGTAGCTACTATATGGTTATCTTCTATAATCATTGCTCCGTCATGAAGGGGGCTGTTTTTGTAAAATACACTCTCTAAAATAGGAGTATTTACCACCATGTCCATAGAATCACCAGAAGTTTTTACAAAATCCAAAGAAGTATTTCTTTTAATGACTATAAGTGCTCCTGTATTTGTAGTTCCCATGTTTTTACATGCATCTATGATAGCTTTTACATTAGTAATGCTATCCTCAGGAGTATCTCTAATAAATTTAAGCTGGCGTAAAAATTTTCGTCTTCTACCAAAATTCGTAGAACCTATCATCAATAGGAATTTTCGTATTTCTTGTTGAAAAACTACAATAAGAGCAAACATTCCAACGCCAATAAACTCTCCCAAAACACTACTCAACATCTCCATGGCCAGGAATTGTGTAAGTTTCCAAACCAGGTAAATCATAACAATTCCTATAAAAATGTTTATTGCTGCCGTGCCTTTAACCAACTTATAGATGTAGTATAGTAAAAAGGCTACTAATACAATATCAAGTACATCGAGTATTCTAAGGTTGATTAAATCCAAATGTTAGGAGTTTTTGTAAAAATAGAAAAAATTAACTTCTAATAGCATTTACCAAAGTAATACATTCTACAGCTTCTTTAACATCATGTACACGTAGGAGTGAAGCTCCGTTAAGCAGTGCAATAGTATTTAGTACTGTGGTTCCGTTAAGGGCATCAATGGGTTTTACATCAAGAGTTTTGTATATCATTGATTTTCTGGATACTCCTGCGAGTATTGGTAAGTCGTTTAATTGTAAAAGGCTTAGGTTTCTTAAAAGCTCAAAACTCTGATCTGTGTTTTTTGCAAACCCAAATCCGGGATCTATAATAATATCATCGATACCACTTTTTCGTGCTTCGGCTACTTTTTCCGAAAAGTAAAAGTTTATTTCATTAATTAGATTGTCATATTGATCTAATGTCTTCATGGTTTGCGGCGTCCCCTTCATATGCATCATTATATAGGGTACCTTAAGTTTGCCAATGGTATTAAACATCTTAGAGTCCATATTTCCCGCAGAAATATCATTAATTAATACGGCGCCAGCTTCAATGCAGTACGTTGCTATTTCACTTCTAAACGTATCTATGGATATCAATATTTCGGGAAATTTATTTATTAATAGGGTTACAATTGGTAAAACGCGACTTTTTTCTTCCTCTAAAGAAATATGATCAGCTCCAGGTCTAGATGAGTATGCCCCTATATCAATGAAAGTTGCTCCTTCGACAAGCATTTTTTCTGTTTGTTTTAAAATCTGAGCTTCATTTTTATATATACCACCATCATAGAAAGAATCTGGAGTGATATTAAGAATACCCATTACTTTTGGTGTAGTTAGATCTATTAAAGAACCTTTACAGTTAATCGTCATTTTAGAGATTTGATGTTTTTTGTTTCTAAACTTTAGATATGATTTTTTTAATTCCCATATTAAAGCGAAATTTACGCAAAATTGAACAGTTATATGCAAGATACGTCTACACAATATGATACGGTGATTAATACGTGCCGTGACTTATTTGTTAAAAAAATGAAAGACTACGGAAGCGCTTGGAGAATATTAAGACTCCCTTCCTTAACAGATCAGATTTTTATAAAAGCACAACGAATCAGAAGCTTGCAAGAAAATGAAGTACGTAAGGTGGATGAAGGTGAAGTTTCAGAGTTTATTGGTATTATTAATTATAGTATTATGGCTTTGATACAAATAGAAAAAGGAATTGCAGAGCAACCAGATTTATCTACAGAAGAAGCTACAGAGCAATATGACAAGCATATCAATATTACAAAGACATTAATGATGAATAAAAATCACGATTATGGAGAAGCATGGCGTGATATGCGAGTAAGTTCCCTTACAGATTTAATCATTCAGAAATTATTACGTGTAAAGCAAATCGAAGATAATAAAGGAAAAACTTTGGTTAGCGAAGGTATCGATGCAAATTACCAGGATATGATTAATTATGCTGTGTTTGCAATGATTCATTTAGATGAGTCAAAACGTTAGAGATATAAAATACTGTTAAACTAAAAATTGCCAAGAGCAATCTGTGTTATCTTGTAAAATTTTAGAATAAAATATTACTTATAGAATATGAAAATATTAGTTACGTTCTCCAGGATTTTTGTAGCCGCCCTTTTTTTGTTTTCGGGGTTTATAAAATTGAATGACCCACTTGGATTCTCGTATAAACTTCAGGAGTATTTTGGTGAAGGTGTGCTTAATTTGGAGTTCTTAATTCCTTTTGCCTTATTGATTGCTGTCTTTTTGGTGATTTTTGAAATCATACTTGGGATTACTTTGATATTAGGGTATTTGCCTAAGTTTACTGTGTGGTCTCTTTTGTTGATGATTGTGTTTTTTACGTTCCTGACATTTTATTCTGCGTACTTTAATAAAGTTACAGATTGTGGTTGTTTTGGGGATGCTTTGCCTTTAACTCCTTGGGAGTCATTTACTAAAGATGTAATACTTCTTATTTTAGTATTGGTTCTGTTTTTTGGAAGAAAGTACATTACGCCAATTAACCCTTTGGCAACTCATAAATGGATTGTATTTGCTGGTTTTACCGCATGCCTTGGGTTTGCGTACTATGTTTTGATGCATCTTCCGGTTTTTGACTTTAGAGCTTATAAAATTGGAACAAATATCGAGGAAGGAATGCAGGTTCCCGATGATGCTCCAAAAGCAGAATTTGCTTATCACTGGAAATTTGATGTAAGTGGAACCGAAAAAATTATTACCACTAGCGGTGATTATCCCAAAATAGAGGGTAAGTTTATTGCCGTTGAAACCGAAACCATTAAAGAAGGATATGAACCTCCAATTCATGATTTTGCTATCGAAAAAGATGGAACGGATTATACAACAGAATTTCTGCAAAAAGAAAATGTTATACTTGTAATAATGTATAACTTATCTAAAAGTGAAGCAGAAGGATTGAATGCTATAAAAAAAGTTACAGACGATGCAATCGCACAAGGTTATGATGTTATAGGGCTTACGGCATCAGCACTAAAAGATATGTCGGAAGTTAGGGAGAAATACAATCTTAATTTCGAATTGTATACAACAGATGAGACCGCATTAAAAACAATTCTAAGGTCTAACCCCGGTATTGTAAAGCTTAAGAAAGGAACAATTGTAGAAAAACTACATTGGAATGATGCGAATAAATTATCTCTTTAAATTAATTTAATAGTATGCTAAGTTACTTCATTAATAAAATAGGCTATGCTTTACTTACTTTATTTGGTGTGGTAACTGTTATTTTTTTGTTATTCACTTTACTTCCTGGGGATCCGGCTCAAATGATGTTAGGTCAAAATGAAAGTAAGGAACAATTGGAAAACGTAAGGAAAAAATATGGTTTTGATAAACCATTAATTACTCAATACAGGTATTATCTTAATGATCTGTCTCCAATTTCTCTTCACAGTCTCGATAAAGAAGATTTCTCATATTTTGATAATAAAAAGTACGCTGCAACTCGATTATTCACTACCGGAAATGTGGTAGTGGTTATTAAATATCCATATTTAAGAGATTCTTTTCAAAAGAATGGAAAAAAAGTAAGTGATGTTATCCGTGAAACATTGCCCAATACGGCTATACTCGCTGTGTCTGCGATATGTATTGCAATATTTTTGGGAATTTTGTTGGGTATTGTGAGTGCACTAACCAAAGACCAATTGGCGGACAGGTTAATTCAATTATTAAGCACATTAGGAATGAGTGTTCCTTCTTTTTTTAGTGCAATCATTTTTGCATGGTTATTTGGGTATATATTGCATGAGTATACTAATCTTAATATGAATGGTAGTCTTTATGAAGTGGATGATTTTGGAGAAGGGAGCTACGTTCAGCTTAAAAATTTGATTTTACCAGCAATAGTATTGGGGATAAGACCTCTTGCAGTGGTTACACAGTTAATGCGTAATTCGTTATTAGAAGTAATGAGTCAGGATTATATACGAACTGCAAAAGCAAAAGGGCTTTCGATGTTTCAGATTATTAGAAAACATGCCCTAAAAAACTCTCTAAACCCCGTTGTTACTGCAATTTCAGGATGGTTTGCTTCTATGCTTGCAGGTGCTGTCTTTGTTGAGTATATTTTTGGGTGGAATGGATTGGGAAAAGAAATTGTTGATGCTTTAAATACATTAGATCTTCCAATAATAATGGGTGCTGTTTTGGTAATAGCCACTATGTTTATTCTAATCAATATATTTGTCGATATCATATATGGATGGCTTGATCCAAAAATAAGAATGTAAATATTACATCATTTATAATTAGTAAATAACCAAACTTTTAACCACAACGTAAATATTAAATTAATGAGAAAAAAAATTGTAGCAGGAAACTGGAAAATGAATAAAAATTTGAAAGAAACGGGAACGTTACTATCAGATTTAAAATCAAAAGTAGGAAATGTGCAAGGAGCAGAAATTATAGTGGCGCCTACTTTTACTAATTTACATAAGGCTACCGAAGAACTAAAAGGAGTTGATATAACAGTAGCAGCACAAAATATGCATCAGGCAGAAAATGGTGCATATACAGGAGAAATTTCTGCAGATATGCTAAAGAGTATCGATATTAACACGGTAATTTTGGGGCATAGTGAGCGTAGGGCATATTTTGGAGAAACTGATGAGTTATTAGCTCAAAAAGTTGACACGGCCCTTAAGCATAATATGACTGTAATTTTTTGTTTTGGAGAAGAGTTGCAAGACCGTAAAAGCAATAATCACTTTTCTCTTGTAGAAAACCAATTAAAAAACGGAATCTTCCATATAGATGTAAGTGCCTGGAAAAACATAATCCTTGCTTACGAGCCTGTTTGGGCAATTGGTACTGGAGAGACAGCATCACCAGAACAAGCTCAAGAAATGCATGCATTCATACGAAACGCGATTGGTAAAGCTTACAATCAAGAGATTGCAGATGAGGTTTCCATTTTATACGGAGGTAGCGTAAAACCTAATAATGCAGAAGAGATTTTTGCGAAACCTGATGTTGACGGAGGGTTGATAGGTGGTGCCGCATTAGATCCGGAAAGTTTTGCCGCAATCGCAAACGCGATCTAGTAAAATTTGAAACTAAATAATACATAAAAGCATCTCATTATTATAATGAGATGCTTTTTTATTGAACATAAAGATTAACTTTGCAGCTTAATAAAATTAAGTATGTCGAACCCCATATACCTTGGATATTATTTTAAAGTTTCACCGCTTAAACCTACTACCGAAATTCTAATTGCCGAATTAGGGTATGCCGGATTTGAGAGCTTTGTAGAAACGGAAGATGGAGTTAATGCTTTTATCCAAAAAGAAGATTGGCGAGATGAAATACTGGATGATATCCATGTGCTACATTCTAAAGAGTTTGAAATCCAATATGAATCTGAAGAGATAGAACAAGTTAATTGGAATATAGAATGGGAAAAGAATTTCACTCCAATTACAGTAGACGATATTTGTAGTGTAAGAGCCCCCTTTCATGATAAACCCAATACAAAATATGATATCATAATAGAACCAAAAATGTCTTTTGGTACCGGGCATCATGAAACGACTCATATGATGATTCAGCATCTCTTGAAAACCAACCTAAAGGGTAAAAATGTTCTAGATATGGGTTGTGGTACTGGTGTTTTGGCTATTTTGGCAGAAATGAAAGGTGCTAGTGCAATAGATGCTATAGATATTGATAACTGGTGTTATCTAAATACTATAGAGAATGTAGAACGTAATAATTGTAATAATATCAAAGCTTATGAGGGAGATGTATCTCTTTTGTCTGGGAAAAAATATGATGTTATTATTGCTAATATTAATCGCAATATCCTACTAAGTGATATTCGATCTTATGCTAAATCCTTACATTCTGAGGGAATGTTGTTTTTAAGCGGGTTTTATGAAGAGGACTTGGATATAATAACTGCTGAATGTTATAAAAATGATCTGCATTTCATGAATAGTATTGATAGAAATAATTGGATAGCAGCGTCTTATGAGTTAAAATAATATGTTCGTTAGTAATTAAATGCGTTAAGTTGTTATATTTGTACAAAAGAATTTTATCATGAGTACCAAGGAAGAAGTTTTAGAAGAAGTTCTTGAGAAAACGACCATACAAGACAATAGTGAGATTGTCTTGTATAATGATGATGTTAATACCTTTGATCACGTAATAGAAACTCTGATTTATACTTGTGAACATAGTCCTGTACAAGCAGAACAATGCGCTTTATTGGTACATTATAAAGGAAAGTGTACAGTTAA
This sequence comes from uncultured Aquimarina sp., assembly GCA_947500545.1. GTDB lineage: Bacteria > Bacteroidota > Bacteroidia > Flavobacteriales > Flavobacteriaceae > Aquimarina. The sequence continues at coordinate 177,364 of CANMSO010000007.1, forward strand.
AACAGGTTCTTATGAAGAACTCGTTCCCAGATGTTCAAAATTACTACAAGCTGGACTTAGTGCAGAAATAGTTTAATTCTAAAAAATTAAGATTTTACTTTTAATAATAATATCAAAAGCTCATTTACGAGCTTTTTTTTATGTTTAATCACCTGAGTTTTATCAAATTCTGTTTCGTAATTTTTGTTCCATGCGAGTATAGAAATTCATTAATGGTTAAATATTTAACTTTTTAAGATTTTGTTAACATATAAGAATTAAACTTTATAACTTGTAAGAAAAAACTTTCTTTTTGTGTCTCTTTTAACTGACTTTAGCACTATTTATTACTAGTAGTTTGCCCTTATTTTTTAATAGCTCAATAGTTAAATTACTCTGATTCAGAATAGTGTATTTAATCGATTTTATGGTTAATTAAAAAATAGATTTTTGGCACTTTCTTTAGAATAATCTTACGGTTTCACCGTATTTGCAATAAATAGTTTAAAAAATTAACTGATATTTAGAAATAAATATCATATCTTCAAACCGCAAATTTGGTAAAAGATCAAAGCTTTTTACATAAATTTTGTTAAAAAATAGAGTGTTAGAACTCTATTTTAATAACTACACAAACTCAACTTATTAAAAATGAAAAAAATCAAATTTTTAGCGCTTTGCGCTATCGTGGCAGGAGTAGTAACTTCTTGTCAAAAAGATGAAATTGCTAATGAAGTACAACCAGAAGCAGTTAAGCTTTTAACTAAAGATCAATTAAAAGCTCTAGCTAATGCAGGGGTAAATACTGTTGATGCTCACTTAACAACAGTTACTCACTTAGATGGTGTTAAGAGAAGTGGAATCCAAGCGGGAGATCTTTTTATTCAATTAGATCAACTTAATGAGATTGCAATGAAACTTAATGATGACGGGTCTAAGCAATACAGAACTTCTAACTTGGTTACTGGTTCTAACAGGACAATTGATATTTTAGGATATACTGGTTCTGGTAATGCATTAACTAGTACTATGCAAACTGGTTTACAATGGGCTGTAAATAACTATAATAGGTTAAACAGTTCTCTTAATTTCAGACTTACTTTTGGAACTAATTTCCAAGCTGCTGATATGGTTGTATATAATAACAACCAAGGTGGTGGTGGTGGTTCTGCCGGATTCCCTAGCGGTGGTAGACCAAACAAATTTATCCAAATTAATGCAGGTACTAGCTCTTTTGGTAATAACGTAAATGAGCATGTAATCGGTCATGAAATAGGTCACTCTATTGGATTCCGTCATCAAGACTGGAGAACTCGTCAGAGTTGTGGTCAAAATACTAACGAAGGTACTGCTGGAGTTGGAGCTATCTTAATTAATGGTACTCCTAGTTCTGATAGAGCAGATTCTATTATGTTAGCTTGTTTTAGTAGTAGTGAAGATGGTGAATTTACATCGTCTGATATTACAGCTATAGAGACTATATATTAATAATACAGAAAAGCTTTGAAAATTTGCAGAACCATCCCTATTTAAGGGATGGTTTTTTTATGCTATTTATTAAATGTGCTTACTGTAATAAAAGAATTTCTTTGGCTTCAAGTGCTGCCTCAAGATTAGCATTTACTGATACTACACTATTAAAGAATTTTTTTCCATCGGTCTTCTTTATAGAAATTTTAGTTTGTCCTTCCTTGTTTTTGCTTACTTGAGTAACGGTTACACTATTACCAACGATTTTTTTGAAGTTAGCAATCCCTCCTTTCTTAATGATAAAATTTGTTTTTGGAAACAAAACATGTTGATAATGCTGTCCAGAAGGTTTTCCTATAATTAATTTATCTCCTACCTGAATGGCTGCTTGTGTAGAAGTCTGGTTTTCTTGTCCATAAAGTATCGAAAATGAGAATAATACAAATATTAGAATGTTTTTCATGGCTATTATGATTTATTGTTAATTATCTGGGTTGTTTTATGTAAAAATAATAATTGGAAGCGTAGAAGCAAAAAGGGTATTGGTTAAATAAAAGTTAATCTATTATATTTTAATAGTATTACTTTTATTTTTGCGGTATACATTGTTAATTTATGATAATCTATAACCAAAGACTTTGATGTTTTATTAAGTATTGGTACGTAAATCAAATTGAACAATTAAGGAATAATAAAAGCAAGCAGATGAAATATTTACTTCAAGATTTAAAAGTTAGGATTAATGATAAGATTTATATCAAGGACCCTGAGTCATCAGCACTTGGTAAAAGGATTATTGAGAATAGCATTTTTATGATTCATGACTTAGGCTTTGAAAGTTTTACATTTAAGAAATTGGGAGAAAAAATAGGCTCTAATGAGAGCTCTATTTACCGTTATTTTGAAAATAAGCATAAGCTACTTTTATACTTGACTTCTTGGTATTGGGGATGGTTAGAGTATCAGTTGGTTTTTGATACAAATAGTATCTCTAATTCAGAGGAAAAATTAAAAAAAGCTATTGAAATTATAACTAGATCTGTTAAAGAAGATTCTTCATTCTCTCATATTAATGAGGTGCTTTTAAATAAAATTGTAGTTAATGAATATTCGAAATCCTATTTAACCAAAGAGGTAGATAATGAAAATAAAGACGGTTATTTTTCAATTTACAAACGTTTGGTTACAAGAATTAAAGATATGATTATAGAGGTCAATAATGAATACCCATATCCTTCTAGTTTATCTAGTACGGTTATTGAAGGAGCATTACATCAGCATTTTCTTAAGGAGCATTTTATCTCACTTACAGATTGTAATAACAAGGTTACTCCGGCAAAGTATTTCATAGATCTAGTATTCAATTCTTTAAGAAAATAAGTATATGGATAAAGGTATTTTGACAGCTTGGCAAAGGTTATTGGGACTTTTGAAGCTGGATAAAAAAGATGTTCTGCAAACATTTTATTATGCAATTTTTGCAGGATTAGTTAGTCTTTCACTCCCTCTTGGAATTCAAGCAATAATAAATCTTGTACAAGGAGCTCAGATTAGTACTTCATGGATTATATTAGTAATTCTGGTTACCATCGGGGTATTATTTGTGGGATTACTTCAGCTGATGCAAATGCGTATTATTGAAAATGTGCAACAAAAAATATTTACTCGAGCATCTTTTGAGTTTGCCTATCGTTTTCCTAAGATAAAAATGAGCGAATTACGTAATTATTATCCTCCAGAATTGGCAAACCGATTTTTTGATACGCTAACAGCACAAAAAGGCTTGGCGAAAATCCTTATTGATTTTCCGGCAGCTCTAGTACAGATAGTATTTGGGTTAATGTTACTATCATTTTATCATCCTTTCTTTATCATATATGGCTTACTACTAATTTTGTTAATCTATATCGTTTTTAAGTACACTGCAAGACGTGGATTAGAGACAAGCTTAAAAGAATCTAAGAGTAAATATAAAGTAGCTCACTGGATACAAGAAGTTGCAAGAACAATTGTAAGTTTTAAGCTTTCTGGAAAAACTAGTCATGCACTCCGAAAAAATGATACTCTTGTTACAGAATATCTAGAGGCTAGAGAAAGCCATTTTAAGGTGCTGATTATACAATTTATTCAAATGATAGGGTTTAAGGTACTTGTTACTGCCGGTCTTCTTTTAATAGGTGGTATTTTGGTACTTAATCAAGAAATGAATATTGGTCAATTCGTAGCTGCAGAAATCATTATTGTACTGGTTATTGGGTCGGTAGAAAAATTAATTACAGGTCTAGAATCTTTTTATGACATACTAACATCATTAGAAAAACTTGGTCAGGTAGTGGATAAAGAGTTAGAACCTCAAGAAGGTGAGAAACCATTTAGAGAAGATGAAGGCTTTACCTTAGAATTAGATCATGTCTCTTATACAGTGCCTGGAGGGAAAAAGAAAATTATTGATGATTTATCTCTTACAATAACAGAAAATTGTACCATTCTTATACATGGCCCTAATGGGTCTGGTAAATCTACTTTATTACGATTAATCGCCGGCTTAATAGAGCCAAACGGAGGTAGTGTCTATATTAATAATGTTGATCTTAAAGGAATTAACCTGAATTACTTTCGATCACATTTAGGACAATCATTAACTGAAGAATCTCCTTTTGAAGGTACAATTTTAGAAAATATAACATTTGGAGATACAACTATTCCTTTTGATGATGTATACTGGGCTCTTGATAAGGCAGGACTAACCCAGTTTGTAAAAGAACAACCAAAGGGATTAAATACTATTCTCTACCCAGAGGGAAAACAAATGTCATATACAGTGTCCAAGAAGATAGTTCTTGCCCGAGGTATTGTAAGAAAACCCCAACTTTTAATTTTAAAAGATCCATTAGATCAATTTGATGAAAATGAGGTTACCAGAATTATGGATTTTCTGACTGAGCCATCAAACCCATGGGCTTTGGTAGTTGTAAGTCAAAATCAAAAATGGACGAAAAGATGTGGTAGAGTTATAACTATCGAAAATGGTAAAATAATAAGCGAAAAATAGAAAGATATGTTGAATATATCGCATAATACTTTAAATAAGAAAGTAGATCTTTCAGAATATAATGCAATCCAAAAAGTTGTTCATAGGAAGCATTATAAGTATTTCAATCGTTTTTTGAAGGTCTTTACAGTAACAGTATTTATTATTCTGTTTCTTCCATGGACACAGAACGTTTCTGGAAATGGTTTCTTAACTACTTTAAAACCAGATCAACGTCCACAAACTATTCAATCTCCTATCCCCGGTAGAATTGAACAATGGTACGTAAAGGAAGGTGATTTTGTAAAAAAAGGAGATACCATCCTATTTATTTCTGAAATAAAGAATGAATATTTTGATCCTAATTTGGTTGCCCGTACTGGTATGCAAATCAAAGCAAAATCAATGGCAGTAACTTCATATGAGGGAAAAGTAAAGGCATTGGAAAATCAAGCAGAAGCATTAGTAAATGAACGCTTTTTAAAGTTAAAACAAGCAAGTAATAAACTACTTCAATCAAGATTGAAGGTGCAAAGTGATAGCATAGCTTTTGAAGCTGCCAAGACAAATATAAGTATTGCAGAACGTCAATTTGATAGAACAACTCAGCTAGAAAAAGAAGGGCTTAAGGCAGTTACAGATGTAGAAGAAAAACGGTTAAAGTTACAAGAAACACAGGCAAAACTAATCGAGCAGGAAAATAAGTTGTTGGCCAGTAAAAATCAGGTAATCAATGCTCAGATAGAACTTAATCGGATTAAAGCAGAATACACAGATAAAATATCAAAATCACAAAGTGATAAATTTACTGCTCAATCTAACCAATTTGATGCAGAAGCGCAGGTAACTAAACTCGAAAATGAATTTACGAATTACGAAATGCGTAATGATCTTTACTACATCAGAGCGCCACAAAACGGATTCATTAATAAGGCTTTGTATTCTGGAGTTGGTGAGACATTTAAGGAAGGTGATCAATTAGTCAATATTATGCCGTCAGACTACGAACTTGCTGTAGAAACTTATGTTAAGCCTATTGATCTTCCTTTGATTCATTTAGGGGAGGTGGTACGAATTCAATTTGATGGTTGGCCGGCTATAGTTTTTAGTGGATGGCCAAATATATCTTATGGAACCTATGGAGGAAAAGTTGTAGCTATAGAAACATTTATTAGTGATAATGGAAAGTACAGGGTATTAATTGCTCCTGATCAAGATGATCATGAATGGCCAAAGATACAGGTGGGGTCTGGTGCCAGAACATTGGCATTACTCGAAGATGTACCTATTTGGTTTGAATTGTGGAGGCAGTTAAACGGTTTCCCACCTAATTATTATCAACCAGTAAATGATAAAGTATCCAAATCTGAAAAAAAATAAGATGAAGAAATACGTATTGTATTCCCTGTTTTTTTTGGTAACATCACTCTTTTCTCAGAAACAAAATACTAATGTTCTAAATTTTAAAGAGTATTTAGGGTATGTAAAAAAGTATCATCCAGTTGCTAAACAGGCAGAATTAAATATTGATATCGGCCAGGCTAACTTAATGAAAGCCAGAGGAGGATTTGATCCAAAGATTGAGGTAGATTATGATAGAAAAAAGTTCAAAGGATCTGAGTATTACGATCTGTTAAATGGTACTTTCAAAATTCCTACGTGGTATGGGATAGAATTTAAGGGTGGTTTTGAGCAGAATGATGGAGAATTCTTAAATCCGCAAAATTTTGTACCCGACGATGGGCTTTTTAATGCTGGTGTTTCGGTTCCTGTTGCCCAAGGGTTATTAATTAATAATCGTATGGCAACATTACGAAAAGCTAAATTTTTTAGAGAACAAACTAAAGCAGATCGAGATCTATTGGTTAATCAAATCTTATATGATGCTTCATTAGCCTATTTTGATTGGTTAAAAGCCTATAGCGAAAAAGAAATCTATGATAACTTTTTAAATAATGCTTTAATACGATTTGAAGGGATAAAGAAGAGAGCCTTAGCAGGGGATAAAGCAACTATTGATACTGTAGAAGCCAAAATAGCTTACCAAAATAGAGCCTTGAGTCTAGAGCAAGCAAAGGTAAAATTAATGAAATCAACTTTAGAGCTCTCCAACTTTTTATGGTTAGAGAATAATGTCCCTGTAGAATTACAATCTGATGTGACCCCAGATCCTAATGTTGAACAGGATATAGATGGTACATTAGAGATTCAAGGAAATCCATTAGATAGTTTTACCATAGAAAGTCACCCAAAGTTAAGATCGTTACAGTATAAAATAGATGGTTTAGAGGTTGATAGAAAGCTTAAGGCAAATAAATTGCTTCCAAGAATTGATTTAGAATATAACTTTTTGACCGAAACGCCAGAGGTAGGTAATTCTTTTAACACGGCAGAATATAAAGCGGGGATTTCGTTTAGATTTCCACTCTTCTTAAGGAAAGAAAGAGGAGATCTTAAATTAGCTAAATTTAAAGTTCAGGATGCACAATTTGAGCAAGAAACAACTCAATTGCAAATCAAAAATAAGGTGATGGCCATCTATGTAGAGCTAGAATCTTTTGTTAACCAAAATGAACTTATATCCAGTATTGTAAGTGATTATGGTACACTACTTGCGGCAGAAGAACGTAAGTTTAGTTTTGGCGAAAGCTCACTTTTTCTAATTAACTCACGAGAAAGAAGTCTTATAGATGCTAAACTTAAAGAGATCGAAGTGCAAAATAAGTTCTTTGAGGCAAAAGCCAAACTATTTAATAGCTTGGCCGTAAACCCTGAAAATCTTTAAAGAATTCGTGTTTTCTAATTAAAAATACTTTGAAATAGATATCCTGAAGAAACTATCTTCTCTAAAATTAGAAAGGATGAATTCGTTTCTGTCAATATCATTGAAAATTCGTGCTTCAATTTCTGCGGTCCAACTGCTTCCAAAACGTCTTGAAGCTTCTAAACTAAAGATGGTACTGCTGGATTCAAGATCAGCAATTCCTCCAATCAATATAGAAGTGTCTTGTGTGTCATTAAAAGCAATACGGCTTCCAAAAAACACATCATTTTGCAATGCATTTAGTGCCAATTCATCTCGTTCATCATATAAATATTCACCAAGGAGACCTATATCCAATCCATTTCCATCGATATTAGAAAAAGTGTATTCTAGACCTACCACTAATGCAAAGAAATCTTGAGCATCAGCATTGCGATAAATGGATTCTAGTTTCCATAGAAAAGCATCATGTGTAACTTGTAATTCTAGGCCCGTTTGATTGATCACAGGATAAAAAGCATTGATATTTCCTTCAGTATCAAATGTAAAAAGTGGCTCTCTACCGGTTCCATAAAAATGTGATAATCCAATATCAAAAATATCAAAGTAATGTTTCCAACGAAAAGCAAGATCTTGCCTCCATTCTTTAGCACTGCTTTCATATGCCAAATCATCTTTATCAATAACTGTTGGAAAGCGTAACCTTCCTTTTTCTCCCGCAAAGGTACGTTTACGATGATAGGGGAGGTAAAAAAAATCAAAGGTCCCAAATTTTTGAGTTATCCAGGTAAACTGTGCCATGGGTTGTCCTAACTTTTCTTCACCATCAAACGCTTCCACAGCATCGGTTTGATTAATGATATCTACTAAATGATTGCTCTCTGCAACACCCCAATATACTTTTTTAAGCCCCAGGCTAAATTCCCAGTTGCTTTTGGCTTTTTGATAATATAATTCACGAAGATCCCAATGTGTACGTTCATCATCCACATCTAACCGGAAAAAGCCCTTGAAATTAATACTTTCGTAACCTTTATTCCAGTCAATTGCGTATTCTGGCCGTACGGCTAGAGAAGGAAAATGATTTTCCTGCCCTTCAAAAAGCGCATCGTCGTAGAAATAGCGATATTCTGCTTCTAATTCTAGCTCAAAATCATGATTCACTTTCTTAGGTATTTTATTTTGAGAATGAATATTTTGTAAACCATATAACAATAGTGTTATAAAATAGATATACTTAATTTTCATGTATTGAATTTAATGCTTTGTAAAAGGTAAAACACAAGACCAGGTCGCAACAATAGTAACAATCCACTAACCAAAAGAACCGTTATGGGATATAATAGACGTAGCCTTGTGTATTTCATTGTTTTTTATTTATTGCCCTGCTCTCTGAAGTGCAACTTGTGTAAAATCTTCATCAGCAAGATCAGCTTCAAAGTTGTATTCACTAAATTTTAGTAATGTTTCTTTATTACTTTGGTGATTAACCATATTGAAAGTCAATGCTCTCCAGTACTTTTCTTTATATAGTTTGTAATCACTGTAGGTAAGTGTTTTTAAAAGAGAATTTTTACGATCATAAAACTCAACTTTTTCAATACGATATCCTTTATCTTTATTATAGGTTACAATACGTCTAGTATATCCTGATTTTGGATCAACAGGATCTTGTTCAACAATCAAAAGATTTCCTTTTTCTTCCAGAAATTTATAAGAATATTTCTCAACTTCTTGCGAAGAAAGATCTTCATATGCAAACTCACTACCAACGAATGGACCGGACTTATTATTAGATGATATTCTTTTTACTCTTTTGATTGAAGGTAAGAACAACCATTGATCATCTGATCCAACTTTATGAGTAAAAGTTAGGGTTGAGGTTCCTTTTACATCTTTTGGGCTATTAAAAACAATCATGGATTTATCCCCGTCTTCTGTTTGTTCTAGTGTTCTGGTCACTAGTAAACGTTCACTTGTTTGACCATTTTTGTTTTTTAAGGTCATTTTCAGATTTACAATAGAGCTGTTAAACCCTTGGTCTGCTTTGTCTGCCGCTACGGCAATTTGTAATCCGCGTTCTTCCGCACTTTGTGCAGATACTATTGAAATGCTTAGGAATGCTATTCCTGCCAAAATTATTGTCTTCATAATGATACTTATTATTGTTTTGAATTATTATTTATCAAGTTGTACTTGTGGTTTTAAATTTTTTATAGGCTTTGTTGCTTCACTCTTTTTACTAACAAGGATAAGTAACGATGGTAGCAGAATGAAATCAATGATTAATGCAGAAAGGATAATGATAACGGTTATCCTTGCCATGTAACTATTTAAGGCAAATGATGAGGTAGAAAGGACCGCAAACCCTGCTAGTAGTACAATTGTTGTGGTTACTAATGCTTTACCGACCGTTTCAAAGGCATAAACAACTGCTTGTCTGGAATCATAACCTAACTCACGACGTGCTCTAAGGAACTTACTCATAAAATGCACCGTATCGTCTACAATAATTCCTAGTGTCATCCCAAAAACAATCACCATTCCGGTATTGATCTGTGCCTTGTACATTGCCCAAAAACCGAAACCTACCAAAACAGGAGTTACATTAGGAATAATACTAAGTAATCCTAGTTTAAAGTTTCTTAAAGCAAACATTAACACTAACGAAATCAATAATAGTGCTATTATGTTTCCTTTAAACATACTGTCTGCCTGGCGAAACCCAAGTGTAGAGAACATCAAAGTGGGACTTACACCAATGGCGTGCATAGATTCTGGTGTGTTTTTCTCTAACCAGTTTTCGGCTCTTTTAGAAAAAGCAATCATCTCTGCACTTGAAATATTTTCAATTGTAACGGTAACACGAGTTTCTGATTTGTCTACATTAATTTGATTGTTTAAGTCTAAACCAAATGGCAGTGACAATTCATATAACAGTAAGTATTGAGCCGCTTCTTCGCGATTATCCGGGGTTCGATAATAGCTTTCATTATCACCATGCATGGATCGATTAACTCTACGAGCAACCTCACTAAAAGCATTTACGTGAACCACTTCGGGTTGTTTGTTTAACCAATTTTCAAAGGCATTTAGTTTCTGAAGGTATTCGGGATTATTTATACCTCCACTTTCTCCACTTCCAACAGAAAATTCAACGTTATAAATTCCTGTAAGATTTTCACTGATATAATCAGTATCACTTCTAAATTGTACGGTTTCATCAAAGTAATTGATAAACTCATCATTGAACTGATTTTTTGTAGCTAGATAGGTAAGTCCGCCAATAACAACTAATGAAATTAGAGTTAGTCTTACAGGTTGTTTAGCTACAAAATGGCCAAGATTAGTATATGAACTAGTTTTTTCTACAGTAGCTTCTTTTTTAGCTTTTACTTTGATAGGTAAAATAGCCATAAGCGCAGGCAAAGCGGTAGTAGAATATAAGAAAGCCATTGTCATCCCAAAAGCTGTAATATTACCTAAATCCCAAAACGGGGGAACATCTCCAAAGTTCATGGTCAAAAACCCGATTACTGTTGTCAAGCTGGTAATAAATACTGGCATAAAGTTGAGACGCATGGATTCTGCTAATGCATCTTTTTTGGTGTACCCATCCTTTCGCATTTTTTGTAACATGGTGATAAGAATATGAATACTATCGGCCACCGCTAGTGTTAAGATCATGGTTGGAAATACTGACGAAGGAGGAGTAAGTTTTATCCCCATGATTCCCACAAATCCAATAGCACTCATAATAGAAAATAGCACTACTACGAGAGTGGCTATCGTACTAAAAAAGCTTCTAGTAAGAATTAAAGTTGTAATAATTACGATGACTAACATAATCATGGTAAGCATTAAATCTCTCATAGAGGATTCAAAGAAAGCCGTGTTTAAAGGAACCAAACCAGATGAATGTACTTGAAAATTAGGATGTTTTTCCTTAAAATCTGAAATAGCTCCACGAACAAAGGCTGTCACCTCGGGTATTTCTTTAGCACTGTCTTCTCCAGGGAGGCGAACAGTAACATTGATAGCCGTCACGCTCCCTTTTTCGTTTAATAAACGATTTACCAAAAGCGGTTCTTTTAAGGCTTTTTCTCTAATACTCTTAATCTCTACATCCGTTTTAGATGCGGATTCATAGGATAAATCATCAACATACAAATCATCTCCTTGTGCACTGGTATGTTGGAAATTGGTTATAGCATCAACCCTAGAGGAATATGGTGTATTCCAGGCGTCTGCGGTTAATTCTTCTATAGCGATTAAGTTTTCTTTTGTGAAAACATCTCCGTTAGAAGGGGAGAGTACGATTACAATGTTGTCATCTTTTGTGTATTTTTCTTGAAGCGCATCAAAAGCTTCCAATTCTGGATTGGATTCACTGAAAAACACATGATAATCTCCATCAAACTCCATATTACCTTGTGAGCCAAGCCCCATAGCAATAATCAAAGTTGTAATTAATACGGGCCACTTGAACTTGATTGTAAATTCTGCCCATTTTTTTGCAAACGCATTGGTAGCGTTACTGGCTTTTTTAAGTGCATTCATATTATTTTAATTAGTTGACCAGTCGACTATATGTTTTAACGAAAGCCTTCCTGATACAGGTTGTTGTGAGTTTTCTATTTAGACGATTTAATTCTGGATAATTGGACAGGTCATAAGAGAAATTGAACTAAAATTATTAATAATTGACCGGTCGATTATTTGTTTATGTATTTTTATGTGATTACTGAATTATAGTTTATGTGTTATTCGAATATTATTTTAAAATAAATAATTGACCAGTCATCTATTAAATGCTTAAAAAAATTATTTTAATAGAATCATTCTGACCATATTAGTGAAATTGTCGATAGGGTAGGCACTATCCATTTCTTTCATAGAGACCATTGCTCCTTTACCTGCATCTTCCATAAAAGCAACAAGATCCGAAGCTTCAATTTTAGAGTCCATCTCACCTAGATTTTGTGCCTCTTCTATTACCTCTGTTATATATGTCTTTACCATTTCGGTTTTGGCATTGATTGCATTTCGAATTGCTTCATTATGCTCAGCCATCTCGTTAGCTAGGTTACAGCCCATACATCCCATTTTGCAATCAAATTCCTCTTTTAGAACCTTAGATCGAAATTCATAGAAGTCTATCACACGTTGTCTTGGTGACACCGATTTATTTTGTAAAATCTCTAATGCCGGTGGAAATTGCATATCAAAATACTTTTCAATAGACTTAACCGCAAAATCCTCTTTGCTTTCAAAATAAAAGTAGAAAGATCCCTTAGGGACACCAGCTTCTTTAACAATGTCATTAACGCTTGTAGCGTTATAACCCTTTGACCACAAGAGCATCATGCCCTTTTCGATAAGGGCGTCAGCTTTTATTTCATGTTTTAAGGTCTTTGACATAGTCTGTAATAATTATGGAACAAAAATATGACCACTCGTCTAGTAAAACAAAATTTTAAATGTTAAAGTTTTGTTTATGCTATGTGAACTAATGTCAATTAAGGAAATTAAATATTTCTTCAAGCTGCCCATTCCAATTTTTAAAATCATGACCACCCTTCGTTTCGAGAGTTTTGATAGTATAGTTTTTAGAAGTATAAATAGCGTAAAGATCATTAAAGTAGCTTTCGGCATCATTAGTACCAGTAGAAAGAAAAATGTTTAGATCTTTATTTTTTGAAAAGGTAATATCTCTTATCAATTCTTCTTTTTTTGGATAGGTAACAGGAGAAAGCAACCCAAAGTTCTTAAAAGCAGAAGATTTTGCAGAGAAGTAGGCTCCATTCAACCCGCCAAAGGAAATCCCTATCAATGATCGATCTTCGGGATTAAAAGTTTGACCAAATGACTTTTCTATAGTCGGGATCAGCTCTTCTTCAAAAAATGCTATATACTTTGGATTGTTGAAAAAGTAATTATTTCGATAATCATTACCTGTTTTTGGATCAATGGTACTTACAAAAACATAAAATGCTTTTGGAATTTTGTCTTCCTTAGACAGTTTTTTAATTAGACTTAAACTTCCATTCTTTATAAATTTTTTACCATCTGTAACATATACAATAGGTTTATTTTTATTACTAGAATCGGTGTCATAAGTGATGATAGTAATGTTTTTTGACAGTTGTTTGCTGGTGAATATAGTAGATTGCTCTTGTGCCAGAGAAGTAAAACATATTAATAATGGGTACAATAGTTTGAAAAAGCATTTCATTGTAACATAATTTTGATTGAAGATGCTTGAAAATCTACTTTTCAAGCATCTCTTAAATATACCAAGTAACATGTTACTTGGATGCTGCAACAGCAATATTGGCAATCATCTCACCCGCGGATTGGTTCAAAAACCCCAAAAACTGTTCTTCAGTCATCTGGGGGTTTTCCATAAACTGTTCATAGCTACTCGTCCAAACAATCATAGATTTTTTGTACCCCAGATCGATTACTTTGAAATTGTTGACCATTCCTTTTACCGGAACACCTTCCAGCAGCGCATAGGTATACGTTCTACCTTGATCGTCAAATCCTACTATACTTTCTTTAAAATATCCTTTTCCGTCGGGAGTTGTGCAAACACGCTGTCCACCAATCCCATGATTCCCTGTCCATTTTACATTGGCAACAGCAGATGAATATTTGTCAATATCATCCATTTGTCTTAGTTTACCCCATACGTTATCGGCAGAAGTTTCTACAACTTTGGTCAACGTTACATTGGCATTTGCTTTTTGTGCATTGATTTGCGTAAAACCAAATATGGCCATAGCTGCAAAGCTTATTAATTTTAATAGTTTCATGATCTATGTTTTTAAAAGTTACTAATGTTATTTAGATTCATGAAAAGACAAGTGTGACAACCTAAACTAAATTTTTTTTAAAAGTGTTCTTTTAGGAATATTTAATGATCGAGGGATTATCCGTTAGTCAATACTCTGTTCCCATATATACCAAACTATTTTTGATATTTTGTTTAGGCATTTCAGGAGAAATCATACAACAGGTAGAGCCTAAGTAAAATAGAGCGATTTCATCAAGCATAGAAACTGTAGCGCCTACTTTTATTTTTTTAGGCAGTTCAATAGTCCCTACTGCTGGACCTCCTACAATAGACAAATGCCATGTTCTATTGTTATTATCTTTGATGTCAATATTAATTCGCTCATTCCTAAAGGCAGGAATTGAAGGATTATTTTTATAAAACCATGGCCGTAAAATAACCAAGTCTCCTTTAACATATTGAATTCTGGTAACAGTACCATCAATTGGAGCGTGAATTCTGTGATAATTCTTATTATGCAGGAATATGTTGGTAAATACAGAATCCTTGTTAATAGCATGTTCATCTAAACCAAAGATTTGATGCACAGATCTTATATCTCCTTTTACATTTGTTTTCCAGATCTTATGCACATGATCAATATCACACAGCAAACCTTCACAAGGCCAAACATGGTCAGACTTTACTTCAGGAAGTTCTTTAAACTTTCGTATAAAAAAATCTTGAAAATTATGATATTCGGTTTTACCAAATGGGGGAGTAAATTGATCAAGATAATTCTTTTTTTCGTAGTGAAGTTTGCAATATGGTTTAATTAAATGACGGGAAATTCTGAGATTAAAAATTTTAGCATATACTTTAGAGATCAGGCGTTGAAATTGACTTGGTAAACTACCCCATATCTTTAAAGAAAAGAATTCATATAATGAGGCGTACTTAATTTTTGGGGGATCTGAAACATCAATTTTGTAATCAAATTGAGAAGAAATTTGAATCTGGTCAGACATGATTTTTTGATTAATGAATGAAACAAATTTCAATGTATGGACTTTTATATAGTATGTCAATAGGGTATTACCCAAATTCTTCTTAAATATACTAGGATACATTAAAGTAGTTAACTATTTAAATACCAGCATATTAAATGTATTTTTGTTTAAAAATGACACAAAATCGATAAAAAAGATTAAGAAAAATTTAGGTAATATTAAAAGTGATCAAGGCACATTATTTTAAGTCTGAGCGCATCGAAAACGAATATTTATTACGCTAAACTTCGATACAATCAGGGTGAGATTTATGATAAGTTTTGAATCTATTTATATTTTAAAACCCTCTGGTTTAAATCCATTATTAAATTTTACATCAGTAGAAATTTCAGATAAAGAAGGTTCCTCTGGAAATTGACCTTTGTCATCAGGGATATATGCGTATCGATGTGTAGGAACTTGTATACCATCGATTTCGGTATATTTTACTTTCATTAATAACACAGTTTCATTAATTCCCCATGCAGGTAGAGAGAAATAGAACTGATCTATAAGTTTTGTATCAGGATTTACATATAAAATATAAGCATCATTGGCTTCTTTACCTGTCTTTTGAGGATCGTAAGTAACGGTAACTTTATCATAAGTTTTTCCATCCAGAGTTTCTTGCCCTAAA
The DNA here is from genome assembly GCA_947500545.1 of uncultured Aquimarina sp. Classification (GTDB taxonomy): domain Bacteria; phylum Bacteroidota; class Bacteroidia; order Flavobacteriales; family Flavobacteriaceae; genus Aquimarina. Next base: position 193,072 of record CANMSO010000007.1, read on the forward strand.
TATTCATAAGTAGTTCCCGGGTCACCAATTTTAAAATTCATCATAAACCAATAATAGTTAACCTGACGAAGGAAATCTGCTGTTCCAAGCATCTTTTCATCGGCTACTTCTTTGCCATCCATACTTACCGAAGCTTTGCCTTTTGTATAGTTCTGGATAATGGATTGATCGCCTTCTGGTAATACATTTACCTGATGAGTTGTATACTTAGCCCAGGAGTATTCTCCATCAAAAATATAGCGTTCTATAGATACGTCTTTTTTACCATCTGCTTGTTCATAGGTATAAGTGTATTCAACATCTTTAAGGTTCCAAAGGGTGTTCCATCCACCAGAAGCTTGGGCTATGGCTTTTATAATTGTCTTAGGTTGATTAACATCGTAGGTAATTTCTTTTTCTTTGGGAGGTATTGTCTCTTCTGTTTTTTTGGTTTCAGTGGCAGTATCGCTTTCTTTTTTCTGATTGCAGCATATCAATACTAAACATAAACTTAACATTGTAGCTTTAATGATTTGTGAAGTTTTCATGATGATAGTGTTTAAGAGGTTATAAAGTTTTACTATTCTTCTTTTGCAAAAAGAAGATGTAAAAACGTTATTAAAGGTACCAAAATGTATGCAAGAAATAAAGTACTTAGCATAGAATAATCTTTGATAAAATCCGTTTCAGAATTCCATAAGCCCTTTGACAATGTAATATTACTTAAATATGTATCTTTAATGTTGTCACACATTCAAAAGTATTACATCTAAGTCTTAAACATATATTATGGAAAATCCATTTTTAAGAGAATATATAGGTGATGTAACAGATATTCAGCTAGTTAATGAAGCTAAATCGGGTAATAAACGGTCATTGGAGGTCTTAATTTTAAAGCATCAACCATACATATATAATATTGCATGGAAGATGGTGCGAAATCCAACAGATGCAGAAGATCTGACTCAGGAAGTAAACATCAAGATCATTACCAAGCTTTCTCAGTTTGAAGGTAAGAGTTCATTTAGAACCTGGTTATACCGAATCGTTGCAAACCATTTTTTGATGGCCAAACGTAAGACTTCGGGTACTGTTCTTAATAGTTTTGATACTATGGAGCAGGCCTTGAATAGTACGCCAGACGTGCCACTTACAGAGTTAGAGCAGAAAGAAAACAAGCAAGTAATCCGTGAAATGAATTATATGTGTATGAGTGGAATGTTATTGTGTTTGACCAAGGAACAGCGATTGACATTTATTCTTGGAGAAATGTTTAACGCAGATCATACCATTGGTTCCGAAATTTTGGGGATTTCTAAGGATAATTTTAGAAAAAGACTTTCCCGCGCAAGAGCAGATATATTTAACTTCATGAACAATAAGTGTGGTTTGGTCAATAAGAGTAATCCATGCCGTTGTCACAAAAAAGTAACCTATGCTATCAAAGGTAAGGCTATCGATAGTAAAAATCTCCTTTTTAACCGTTCAGAATATTCTAAATTCAGAATTATTGTAAAGCCCAAAGCAGACAGTATGTTGGATTATGTTGATGATAAGTATGCTCAATTATATCAGGAACTTCCTTATAAAGTAGATTTTGATAAAAAAACTTTCCTTGAGGACATAGTTAATGATGAGCATATCAAAAATATAATGAATCTTAATTGAAAAAAATATCCTTTAAAAAAAAGCCCGAACAGTTAGTTCGGGCTTTTTTTTGCAAAGTCGTCACAGTTCTTTCTTTCCCACATCTAAGATGTAAATGCAAAATATAGTATTATGAAAATTCAACAAACTATTAGTGTAGAAGCACCTGCCCAGAAGATATGGGAAGTGCTTTGGGATCAATATGACCGTGCCTGTGATTGGGCAAGTACAGTAAACCATTCCGAAAAAAGGAAGGTGCCTGATTCAAAATATACTGGACGTAGCTGCCATTCTACCTGGGGCGAAATAAGCGAAATAGTAGATGAAGTAGATGAGAAAAATATGACCTATACCTATCATGCAGATGGACTCCCAGCAATGATGAGGAAAGCCAAAAATACCTGGAAAGTATACCCCAAGAGTGTGAATACCTCAGAAGTTTCTATTGATTTAGAGATAGTGTTAGCTCCTGTTCCAAAAGCATTGATGAGTTGGATGATAGTGCCAAGGATGAAAAAAGATATAATTCAAACATTAGTTGATTTAAGATATTTTGTAGAAACCGGTCAGCAAACTTCAGCAAAAATTAAGTCGGATATAAAATACTTTAAAAAGAATCCTGTAAAAGCCTTCTAAACATAAATACATAGAAAATGAAATCAATTAATATAAAACCCTTGCTATTATTAATGATATCCTTATCAATGTTATCATGCAATATGCAAACAAAAGAACCGAACACTGTCGAAAAAGAAGTAATCAAAGAAATCTATAAACCAATGGATATACAAATTTTAAAATCTCAATACGATCTGCACGCAGGTCTGTTTTCAAAAAACCTGAATGGTATAACCGATACTGAAGCAAATAAACGAATCAATAATGCAAATAGTTTGGCATGGATTGCAGGACATACGCTTGATATTCAATATAACCTTTCTATGTTATTGAGGGTGGAGACGCAAAATCCATACGCAGAACAATTTGCATTTGGAAAAAAGTTTGATCCTAATACTCAATATCCTTCATTATCAAAAATGAAATCAGACTGGGATATCTTATCTCCCAAAATTTCTGAAGCTCTTGGTAAATTGACTCGGGAACAGTTGGATGCAAAGGCACCATTTCCGATTCCTTTTCCCGAACAAACTATGAGAGGTTTATATGCTTTTCAAATGCATCATCTGGGATATGAATTCGGGCAAATTGGATTATACCGTAAGTTCCTAGGGAAATCATCATTTAGTTATCAATAAAACTTAACATACACTGAGCTTGTCGAAGTGTAAAACACCTCTATAACATAAATATAAAAACTATGAAAACAACAATGAAAACATTGGTTGCGAGTATTGTATTGGCAATATTTAGCATTTCAGGATTCTCCCAGAGCATGTCAAAAAAGTATAAAACCCTTAAAGTGGAAACCAAAATCAATGCTTCGGCAGAACGTGTTTGGGAAGCTATGGTTTTGGATTACGGAGAAATAGCTAATTTCTCGCCATACATCTATGCATCAAATTATATAAGTGGATCAATAAAAGGAGAAAAAGGAGCAAAGCGCAAATGCAGCTTTAATGAAAAAGGAACACGTTGGACCCATGAACGTATTGTAGAAATTGATAATTCAGCAATGGTAATGCGTAATATTGTAATCGATGGAGAAAAATTCCCGTTAGATATGGATAATTCTCAGGCGTTTTATCGGGTAAAGGACAATGGAGATGGAACTGCTACGGCGTCTTACGAGTTTCAGTTCAGGACTAAACCTGCTTTTATGGGAACTATTGCAAAGGGAAGTTTTCGTAAAACTTTAGCAGGTACTTTGGTAGGTTTAAAACACTACGTTGAGACGGGAGAAAAAGTAAATGCTGAAAATGGTAAGTATAAAGAAATTAAAAAGAAATATCCAAAAGCAACTTTAGTCAAAACCAGATGAAAGCATAAATCAAAGAATTTATATAAAAATGACTCGCATGTATTTGCGAGTTTTTTTTTGCTATTTCATATTTAACTTGAATTCAATGATAGTGAATATTAATGTTTTGACTCTGGTCATGCAGAACTACTTTTTTGGATCTTTTTAGGTTTTATAGAAATCATAATTTACTTAAACGTTTGCGAAAAAAGAAACATTTAATTTGATTATCAGTTAAGTTGCTGATAGTCAAATTATTAAATTGTTTTGTTGAAGAAAAAATATTTTTTTAACAGTATTTTCATAAGACTATCGTTGTATGCAAAAACCTTACTTTTTTTGAATGAGGTTTTATAAAAATTAATTTAGATCCATCAAAATTCACAAAGAACAATCAATTAATAATTTAAAACAGTCAGTATGAAAAATAACTTACTAAGGATTCTTTTTATAGGGATCTTTTTGATGGTAAGTAACACTTATTCACAGAGTGTTTCGGGAATAGTTACTGGAGAAAATGGGATTCCGGTCCCAGGGGCAAATGTAATTGTTAAAGGAACCAATAACGGAGCATCTACAGATTTTGATGGTAATTATACCATCGATAATGTACAACAAGATGCCGTCTTGATTTTTAGTTATGTTGGTTTTTTAACTCAAGAGATTCCCGTTGCCGGACAAGCTGTGTTAAATGTTTCTTTAATTTCAGATGCTCAGGCATTAGATGAGGTTATTATCTTAGGGTATGGTCAGGTTCAAAATAAAAGAACTTTGACCACTGCGGTGTCAACCATATCTCCAGACCAAATAGAAGAATTGCCAATTCAAAGGGCAGAAGCAGCTTTACAAGGAACCGCTCCCGGTGTAGTCGTTTCCCAAACTTCTGGTTCTCCAGGTTCTGCATTGACGGTTAGGATAAGAGGAGTTGGTTCTCCAAATGTTTCACAACCTTTGTACATCGTTGATGGATTGCAAGTGCCTAATCTAGAGTACCTCAATCCAAATGATATAGGGAAATTATCCATTCTTAAAGATGCAGCTTCTGCTGCTATATATGGATCTAGAGGTGGAAATGGAGTAGTTCTAATAGAAACGAAGAAAGGAAGAAGAAATAGGTCAAAACCAGATATTTCTGTAAGAGGGTTTTATGGTTTCCAAAGCTTGGGTAACAAACCTGATCTTATGGGTAAAGATGAATATATTGATTATTATAATGCTGGTGTTGCGTCTGCCGGCGGAAACCTAGCACAAGGGTTTAGAGGAGCGTTTACAGATGCAGAGCGTGCATTACTGCCTGATACCGATTGGTACGAAGTGCTTTTTGATGAGGCACCAATACAAGATATCCATGTTTCTTTATCAGATGGTTCAGAGAAAATAGCATATTCTGTTTCGGGTGGTTCTTTTGATCAAGAGGGAATAGTAGGAGGAGAAGGTAAATCAGAATTTAATAGAAGAAATATACGTGGTAGCTTGAGCGGAGATATCACTAAAAACCTAACCGTTGACCTTACAGCAGATTATCAAAAGGTACAACGTTATTTTTTAAGCGAAAATAATGGAGGGCCAGGAAATGCATTAATGAATTTTATTACTGCACTTCCTCCAATTTATCCTGTTTTTGCAGAAAGCGGAGAAATCTTTAATCCGGGAAGGCAAAATCCTAACCCTTCATACAGAGGAGTACCACTTAATGTACTTGGGGCGGTTACTAACCCAATATGGAGTATTGCAATTCAAAACAATGAAGCAGCACAAGAAATATCGGTACTGGGTGGATCCTTAAATTGGGAGCCAGTAAAAGGTTTAAATATTAGAGGTACATACTCATCTTTTGGTTTATCTGCATTAAACAGAAGTTTTACGCCTACAATATCCATACCTACACAAATATTCAATAGTGGACCATTTGGAAATTACTCAGAGTTTACTACAAAATTTGAGAATAGACAATGGGGTGCAATTGTAGAGTATACTTTTGAAAGTTTAGCAGAAAAAAATCATTATCTTAAAGTTCTAGGTGGACATGAAATTGTGGACAATAGATTAACTAATGGAAATTTAGTATCAGACCCAGGAGAATTTTTCACCAACGATTTTGACTCAGTTAATTTTGGGCTATCCTTGGATCCTTCAGATGCACTATTGACGCCTTTACGAGTACAAGAAGTTTCTTTGGTGTCTTATTTTGGGAAGATAGATTATAATTATGGAGAAAAGTATTTGTTAAGTGCCACATTAAGAAATGACCAATCATCAAACTTTGGAGAAAATTATCGTTCTGGTTGGTTCCCTTCTGCATCAGCAGGATGGGTTGTTTCAGAAGAAAATTTTCTACGTAATTCTGAGTTGATTGATCTATTAAAATTTAGAGCAAGTTGGGGGATTAGTGGTAACGATGCCTCTCCTAGAGCGTTGGCCTTTGCCGCTTCTGCAAATGCTGCTGCGGGATATGGTGGAGCGCCAGGTATTGTACTTACAGGTTTGGCTAATCCTGATCTTAAATGGGAAGAATTAGATCAAATCAATTTTGGTCTCGATTTAAATGCATTTAATAATGCCTTGGGGTTAACAGTAGAATATTACACTAAAGATTCTAGTGATGTATTGCTTTTAGGAGATACACCGCTTACTTCAGGACTTGATCCATCTGTAGTAAATATTGCAAATGTAAAGAATGAAGGTTTCGAGGTATTGTTATCATATAGAGATGTGTATAAAAACGGGTTTTCATGGAATGCTTCTGTAAATGTTGGATTCAATGAGAATGAAGTAACCGGTTTGGGTAACAAAGGGCAAGCTATCGGAGGAGGATTTACTGCTCCGTTGTTTGCAGATAACATCACATTAACCGCCGTAGGCGAACCCATTTCTAGTTTTTATGGTTTTCAGGTAGAAGGAATTGATGCTGCAGGAAATTTATTATTTGCTGACTTGGATGACAGTGGTAATGACAAAACAAGACCTAATGCCGAGGATAAAACATTTATAGGAGATCCGTTTCCCGATTATACTTACGGAATAAATTTAGGTGCTAATTATAAAGGATTCGATTTTTCTACATTTTTATTTGGATCACAAGGCAATGATATTTTTGATGCTACAATCCGTTATGATGCAATCGGATCAAATAGACCTGTTTCATATTCAGAACCTGGAGCCCCAAGAAGTTTGGCGGCAACCAGTATAACTAATGGAGAAAACCTAGTTTCAGATTTCCACGTAAAAGATGGGTCTTTTCTAAAAGTAAAAAATATTTCCATTGGATATAGTCTTCCTGATAGTGCAATAAGTGCAATCGGAGCAGAAAAAGTGCGCATTTATGTTTCAGGACAAAATGTATTTACGTTTACCGATTACGACGGAGTAGATCCAGAAATCGGAGAAAATACTATCAATAGCTCTTTAGATATTGGTATTGATAGAGGGTTTTATCCTCAACCAAGACAATTTTTATTAGGTTTTGAATTTAACTTTTAAAAAAGCGATGAAAATGAAAGAGTTTTATCAATTAAAATGGATAAAAGCAGGGATTATTATAGTAATGATAATGACAACAATAATGTCCTGCAATACAGATGATTTTTTAGAAAAAGAACCTGTTACAGAGATAACAGCAGAAAACGCATTTAATAGAGAAAAAGATGTTTTGGCATCCTTATCGGCAGTATACGATCCATTACAATGGCAGTTTGTAAACGGTTCTCATACGTTTCCACAGATGTTTCAAAGTATTCGTTCAGATGACGAACATTCTCAACAAGCCGCATTTTGGGCAATTGGTGCTAATTTTGATCAATTCAATACGATTTTACCAAATAATGCAAGTGTTGCAGGGGTATGGAGTAAGTGGTATCAAGGAATCGCGAGAGCTAATTTTACTATTAAACTGGCTAATGAATTTCAAGGGTTTGAAACCGAAGGAATAAAAGATAGAATTATAGGTGAGGCAAAATTTTTAAGAGGACTATACTATTTTGAGTTAGTTAGACTTTTTGGAGGAGTGCCTATTTTTACCGAGCCTATTATAACTACAGAAGACGAGTTGTTTAAACCAAGATCTACAGTAGCTCAAGTTTATGAGCAAATAGAAGACGATCTTAGAGAAGCTGTTCAATTGCTTCCTAGAAAAGGTGAAACAGACATTTGGAGAGCGACTTCTGGCGCAGCCTTAGGTATATTGGCAAAAGCACACTTATATCAGAAAGAATATCCTGAGGTAGTTCAATATACCGAAGAAATAATGACTCATGGATATGCTCTTGAAGAGAATTTTGGAGATAATTTTAAACTAAATAATGAATTTGGAAAAGAATCTCTTTTTGAAATCAATTATGTAGATGGTTTAGTTGGTGGTGGTTTTGAAACTCCAACACCAATCCAGGAAGGTTCTGGTTCATGGAAATTTATGTTCATGTTTATCGATAGTTATGAGTCTTTTGGTAATATGCTTCCGCGTAGATCTCTGGTAGAGTTCTTTGATGATAGTGATACCAGAAAAGAAGCTACTTTTATTTTACCGGGTTCTAGAACATTTTCCCCAGGATTAGAAGCAAGAGGATGGGATCCTGCTCCGGCTAGTTTTCCGTTTGCAATAGGGAATGATGCCATGAGCAGAAAGTATTTCTTAACATTTGAAGAAGTAGAGGGGTTATTGTCTCCATTTCAATCTCCTTTGAACGAAAAAGTGCTACGCTATGCAGATGTATTATTAATGCACGCAGAAGCCTCTCTTATGGGAGGTGGGGGTGATGGAGCTAATTCTTTCCAACAGGTAATTGATAGAGCTTATGGGCCAGGTAATCCTGCAGCTCCTGCTTATGATCTTCAAGGCGTAAAAGATGAGCGAAGAAGAGAATTAGCTACAGAAGGATGGAACAGATTTACCGATTTGGTACGATGGGGAGACGCTAAACAAGCCATAGATGCTGTCGGAAAGACTTTTACGGTAGGTAGAGATGAATTATTGCCAATTCCTTCAGTTGAAATAGCAATATATCCTCCTGGGATGCTACAGCAAAACCAAGGTTATTAATAGAAAATTTAAACGAATTAAAATGAAAAATATATTTCAAATAAAGTCACTTTTAAAGTATGGCGTTTTTATTCTTGGATTATTTTTAATCTCTTCTTGTGAAGATAATGATCCAGAATTTGATTTTGCTGTACTACCTTCATACCATGATGGGATTCAAAATCTTGATGAAGACGGAATAGATTGCGGCGGTGGAAGCGGAGTAGTATGTCCTAGCTGTAATGATGGTATTCAGAACCAAGGAGAAGCAGGGGTAGATTGCGGAGGTCCTTGTGGGAATGAATGTCCAGAGGCGACACCAAGATTTGATGCTTTGGTTGGCTCGGGATTACCGTATTTCCACACATTCGAGCTAGAGGGATCCTCTTCAAATTTAGAACTTCCGGCAGATAATAGCGTTACATTAGATTTTGGTATAGCAGACCCAGCAGGTTCAGGAGAGATAGTTGGTAGATATACGCGCTCAGAAGGAAATGTTGCTGATGGTTTTTCAGATTTTAAGTTTGCGGCTTTTTCTTCAACAATAGATTTTTCGGCATATAATAAATTTACTTTAGATGTTTTTATGCCTTCTACCAATGCGTATGATGCTAATCTTGTTCCATTAGTAGAAATAATTTTATTAGACTCTACAAATCCTGCTTTTTGGGAGACATGGACGGTTCTAAATATGGTAGTTGATCCTGCAGATTTCGATTCTTGGGTTACTATTGGTCTTAATGGGGGTGATGCACTTGCTGCGGCTACTATTTATGATACCATTGCAATTAGAATAGGAGGATCGAATCATCAGATTCCCGCAACATTCTATGTTAGAGATTTTCTTCCAACAACAAGTTTAGTGCTACCTGGTACACCAAGAGCAGATGCTTTTGCATCTAGCGGATTACCAAGATATTTTACTTTTGAAGCAGGAGATGCTACTTCAGGAATGAATCTTGAACCTAGAACAACTAATGCAGATGGTAGTCCTTATGGTCAAGGAGTTGATATTACATATGGAGCTGCAGATCCTGCAGGAAGTAATGCAGGAGTGGCTAGAGTTTATAGGCCAGATGATGGCCGATTTGGGGGTTTTGAAGATTTTAAATTTCAACCTCAGACAGAAACAATAGACTTTTCAGAATATTTTAAATTTAAGGTAGATGTGTTTATTCCATCTGGACAGGATTTCTCGGGAGCATTAACGCCAACTGTAGAATTGATTTTACATGATGATAATGCTAATTTCTTTGAAAGATGGACCATTATTTCTCAAACAGTAACAGAATTTGATACATGGGTTACCTTAGAGTTTGACGGTACGGCTGCTGCGGCTGCAGGCTCGGGTACACTATTACCTGATAATTCAACATATACAGTATTTACATTACGCTTTGGTGGCAGTGGACATACGGTTGCTGGTGAATTTTATGTGAAAGATTTTGTACCTTTTATGTAAGAAAAATAATGATTGGGAGAAGAAATTCTTCTCCCATAATTTAATGCTATGATTATGATTAGAACAAATATATATATATGTCTCTTTATCCTCTTAGGAGTTATTTCTGTGGCATGCTCATCAAGTGATGATGATACAGACGAGCCAACTCAAGCAACATGTACCGACGGGATAATGAATGGTGACGAAACTGGTGTGGATTGCGGTGGAAGTAGTTGTCAAAATTGCCCAACAGGAGTGGTTATCCCTACATCGGGATTTGATGCGCCCATGTCCTATGATGGCTATAATATGGTATTTAGTGATGAATTTAATGATGGAAAATTATCATCAGATAAATGGTCTTTTCATTTAGGTGATGGATGTCCTGGTTTATGTTTTTGGGGGAATAGTGAACTTCAATATTATACGGATAACGAAAAGAATCTATTTTTTGAAGAAGGTAACCTAATTATCGGTGCCCGAAGTGAGAATCTAGGAGGTTTGGATTATACATCCTCAAGAATTCATACCGATAATAAATTCGAATTTCAGTATGGAAGGGTTGATATAAGGGCTAGTATGCCTTCTGCCCAGGGTTCTTGGGTTGCATTATGGCTTCTAAATCATAATTATACCATTGCCGATCCTGGTGCATGGTGGCCAAGCGGAGGAGAAATAGATGTTATGGAATATCTAGGAGAAGACCCTACAGAAGTTTTTGGAACTGCACATTATGGAAGTGATTTCAATAACCGTAGATTTAATTCTATGCAATATCCGGCCCCAGATGAAAACTACAATAAAATATACTATGTTTTTTCAATTGTTTGGGAAGAAAATAAGATTACCTGGTTAGTAAATGATGTGGAATATCATTCGATTACTCCAACTCAAACCAATGGTCAACCATATCCGTTTAACGATGAGTTTTATTTGTTAATGAACCTTTCGGTTGGAGGTAATTTACCAACTGCGCCTTTGGTATCAGATTACCCCGCTTTTTTAATTATTGACTATATCAGAGTATACCAAAAAAATTAAATATACCCCACAAATATATTTGATAAAAGCTAGTTTTTGATTGATTTAGAAAGGGAGTTTTTTCTCTCATTTTACAGGAAACTCCTTTTCTAATCTTAATCTAAAAGCTTTTAGAATAGAATGTTATAGCTAATTACGAAAACTCTAGATGCGGGTTTTCGATGATTTTTTAGATAGAAGTTTTGTTTTTCCTTAATAAATCGAACTTTTATCCCAACAAAAATTACATAATGTATTACATAGGATTTGACATAGGTAGTTCTTCTATAAAGGCGGCTTTAATTAGTGCAAAAACGGGTAAATCTATTGCTTCGGTTAATGAACCTGAAGAAGAAATGGATATTATCTCGATACATAAGGAATGGGCAGAACAGAATCCAGAGTTTTGGTGGGAGTATGTATGTAAGGCTTCAAAAAGATTACTTAAAGAGAATACCATCAATCCAAATCAAATTATAGGTATAGGAATTTCATATCAAATGCATGGCTTAGTATTATTGGATAAAGAAGGAGAACTGATCAGAAATTCTATAATTTGGTGTGATAGCAGAGCTGTAGAGATTGGTAATGAGGCTTTTCGAGAGATTGGTGAAGCAAAATGTATGACTACACTACTTAATTCTCCAGCTAATTTTACCGCTTCAAAACTAAAATGGGTAAGAGATAATGAGCCCGAAATTTATAAAAGAATTTATAAGTTTTTATTACCGGGAGATTATATAGCATACAAATTTACTGGAATCATAAATACTACAAAATCAGGGCTTTCAGAAGGTACATTGTGGGATTTTAAGAAAGATAAACCGGCGAAATGGTTATTACAACATTATGGTATTAGCCCTAGCCTTATACCAGATGTAGTTCCTACTTTTTCACGTCAAAGTGAGCTGTCTTCACAAGGAGCAGATGAAAGCGGACTTAAAGAAGGTACTCCAATTCTTTATAGGGCAGGAGATCAACCCAATAATGCGTTATCCCTTAATGTGCTTAATGCTGGAGAAGTTGCAGCAACTGGAGGAACATCTGGTGTGATTTATGCGATTACTGATAATCTTTTTGCAAAAGAAGGATTGAAGCTAAACAATTTTGCTCATGTAAATCATTCCGAAGAACAGATACGCATAGGAAAACTTTTGTGCATTAATGGAGCAGGGATTCAGTATAGGTGGTTAAAAAATAACCTTAACCTAGAAACCAATTCTTACCAAACCATGAATTCTCATGCTTCAAAAGTTCCTGTTGGTTCTAATAATTTACAACTAATTCCTTTTGGTAACGGTGCAGAACGAATGTTTAATAACCAAAATATTGGTACCCATATATGCAACCTAAATTTAAATAAACATACAAGATCACACATTTTTAGAGCGGCTTTAGAAGGAATTGCATTTTCCTTTGTATACGGGATGGAGATTCTGAAAAAAGATGGTACTGAGATCAAAGTAATACGAGCAGGTAATGATAATCTGTTTCGTTCAGAAATTTTTTCAAATACCGTAGCTACATTAATTAATCAGGAAATAGAAATTTATAATACCACTGGGGCCATTGGAGCGGCACGAGCGGCTGGATTAAGTGATGGTACATTTAAAGATTTTGGTACAATGATTACCAAAAATGATCATGTAATGACATATCATCCGCTTCAGAATCAGGAAGATTATATAGAAGCATATAAAAATTGGAAAAGAGAATTAAATAGAATTATAAAAAAATAAAAGTACAGATGACCTTAATAGGAAATAAAGAATATTTTAAAGGAATCAACGATATAAAATTTGAAGGAGCAGCTTCAGATAACCCAATGGCATTTAAGTATTATGATGCAAATAAAATGGTTGCAGGTAAGACTATGAAAGAGCACTTCAAGTTTGCCATTGCGTATTGGCATACCTTCTGCGGAACAGGTGCAGACCCTTTTGGTCCAGGAACATTAAATTTTTCCTGGGATCAATCTAAAGATGCCATTACTGCAGCAAAAGAAAAAGCTGATGCTGCTTTTGAATTTATTACCAAAATGGGTTTTGATTACTTCTGTTTTCATGATTATGATTTAGTAAACGAAGCTGCGACATTTTCTGAATCGGAAAAAAGACTTTCTGCTATTGTTGACTACATCAAAGAAAAGCAGCAATCTTCTGGAGTAAAACTTCTTTGGGGTACGGCCAATTGTTTTTCGAATCCTCGATATATGAATGGCGCTGCCACTAATCCTGATTTTAATGTCCTTGCAAGAGCAGGAGGTCAGGTGAAATTGGCTTTGGATGCTACCATGGCACTTAATGGTGAAAACTATGTGTTTTGGGGAGGTAGAGAAGGATATATGTCGCTGCTTAATACCCATATGAAACGTGAATTGGATCACATGGCCAAATTCTTAACTGCTGCAAGGGATTATGCTAGAGGCCAAGGATTTAAGGGAACTTTCTTTATAGAGCCAAAGCCTATGGAGCCTATGAAACATCAATATGATTTTGATACGGCTACATCCATTGCTTTCTTAAAAGAACATGGCCTGGATAAAGATTTTAAAATCAATATAGAGGTAAATCATGCCACGTTGGCTCAACATACCTTTCAGCATGAAATACAAGTTGCTGCGGACGCAGGAATGTTAGGTAGTATAGATGCAAATAGAGGTGATTATCAAAACGGTTGGGATACAGACCAGTTTCCAAATAATATTGCAGAAGTTACTGAAGCTATGCTAGTATTCCTGAAATCAGGAGGATTGCAAGGTGGTGGTGTTAATTTTGATGCTAAAGTAAGAAGAAATTCTACAGATATGGAAGATGTCTTTCTCGCCCATATCGGAGGCGCAGATGTATTTGCAAGAGCGCTAACCATAGCAGATAGAATCATTTCGTCATCATCATATGACAGTTTAAGAGAGAAAAGATATAGCTCTTTTGATTCTGGAAATGGTAAAGCATTTGAAGAAGGAAAACTTGATCTAAATAAGCTTTATGATATTGCCAAAGAAAATGGAGAGCTAGAATTACAAAGCGGAAAGCAAGAATTGTTTGAAAATATTATTAACCAATATATATAGATTCTAAAAGTATGCAATCAGTATTAGAATTTGGAGATTGGATCGTTTTAGGGTTGTATTTTTTGGCTTTAATTGGGGTCGCTGTATGGGTGATTCTTCAAAAAAACAAAAACACCGAAGATTACTTTCTAGCAGGTAGAAATGTAGGTTGGTTTGTTATTGGCGCTTCAATCTTTGCTTCTAATATAGGTTCTGAACATGTCGTAGGATTAGCAGGTACAGGAGCAGAATCAGGAATGCCAATGGCACATTATGAGCTTCATGCATGGATAGTATTGGTACTGGGATGGCTGTTTCTTCCTTTCTATATGCGAAGCAAAGTATTCACAATGCCCGAGTTTCTGGAGAAACGATTCGATAGCCGATCTAGATGGTTTTTATCCGTTTTTTCATTAGCAGGATATGTTATCACCAAAGTGTCTGTGACCATATATGCAGGAGGAATTGTGGTTTCAGAATTAATTGGAATCCCTTTTTGGTATGGCGCCATAGGAATTGTAGTTTTTACCGGTATTTATACTGTGGTAGGAGGTATGAAAGCTGTAATTTATACAGAAACTTTACAAACGGTTATTTTAATCGCGGGATCTGTTATTATTACATTTTTGGGATTAAAGGAAGTAGGCGGTTGGAATACATTAAGAGAAACCGTAGGGTCAGATCATTTTAATATGTGGAGACCAATGAATGATCCTGATTTTCCATGGACAGGGTTACTGTTTGGAGGAACCATTGTGGGAATCTGGTATTGGTGTACAGATCAATATATTGTTCAACGCACGCTGGCAGCAAATAATATAAAAATCGGAAGACGAGGAGCGATATTTGGTGCATACCTTAAGATTTTGCCCATTTTCATATTCCTCATTCCGGGAATCATAGCATTTGCCTTGGCGAAACAAGGAGTTTTAACATATGAAAAAGCAGACGAGGTTTTTCCAATATTAGTAAAAACACTACTACCGGTTGGGCTTAAAGGACTAGTGGCAGGAGGATTGATGGCAGCGCTAATGAGTTCATTGGCATCAGTATTTAACTCTTGCTCTACAATTTTCACAATTGATATCTATAAAAAGCTTAAGCCGCATACTTCAGAAAGGCGATTGCTAGACATAGGAAAACTTGCTACGGTTATGATGGTAGTTTTGGGAATCATCTGGATACCAATTATGCAAAAAATAGGGGGAGGTGTTCTATATCAATATTTACAAAGTGTGCAATCGTATATTGCACCGCCAATCACAGCAGTATTCTTGTTAGGGGTATTATGGAAGAGAGTAAATTCACAAGCAGCTATAGTAACCTTATTTTCTGGGTTAGTTGTGGCCGCGTTAAGAATTACAGCCGAGATATTCAAAGATGATTTGTCTGGTATCCTGTTTCAGTTTGCAACTATAAATTTTGCTCATATGGCAATTTTTATGTTTGTCTTTTCTGTAATCATATGCATTACGATCAGTTTGCTTACTAATCCGCCAAGTTATACTGCTATTGCAGGATTATCATTCGGGACATTAACCAAGGAACATAAACTAGAGAATAAGCAGAGTATTACGTTATCAGATATCATATTATCTGTTTTATTAGTACTTATAGTAATAACCATACTATCCTACTTCGTAGGATAAAATCAGAAACCATGAAATTTTTTATAGATACAGCAAATTTAGATCAGATTAAAGAAGCCCAGTCGTTAGGAGTATTAGATGGAGTCACCACAAACCCATCATTAATGGCAAAAGAGGGAGTGAATGGTAAAGAAAATATACTAAATCATTATCGTAATATTTGCGAAGTTGTAGAAGGAGATGTGTCTGCAGAGGTTATAGGAACGACTTTGGACGAAATGATTCAGGAAGGCGAAGAATTGGCTGCGCTGCATCCACAAATCGTAGTAAAAATTCCAATGATAAAAGATGGGATAAAAGCTATAAAGTACTTTACAGATAAAGGAATTAAAACTAATTGTACGCTGGTTTTTTCAAGCGGACAAGCGTTATTGGCCGCAAAGGCTGGAGCGACATATGTATCACCATTTATTGGAAGATTGGATGATATATCGACAGATGGGTTATTGCTTATAGATGAGATACGAAGAGTATATGATAACTATGGCTTTGCAACACAAATTCTTGCAGCCTCGGTAAGACATACTATGCATGTTGTGAATTGCGCCAAAATAGGTACTGATGTGATGACAGGTCCACTTTCGGTAATAGAAGGGTTGCTAAAACATCCATTAACAGATAGTGGTCTGAAGAAATTTCTAGAAGATGCACAATCGATGAAAGCATAGCTTTATAGATTATAAAACAGAGAAGTAATATGGATGAGGATTTAATAATAGATGAGTTTTGGGAAAAAGGTTTCATCGTTTTTGAAAACTTTTTCAACGCTGCGTTAATGGATGAGTATAATAACAAAATACTTGATCATTATGGAGTTAATCCAAATTGGGAACATACAGATGAGTTTATCACAAAATCTGCCGTAGAAGTAATCCCTTGGTTTCCGTATAGAGAGGGGAAACGATATTTTGAAAGGATTAATAATGACAAGCATTTTAATGCTATTACAGATATTATTCTAAAAGAAGGTTGGAACAATTTGTATTGCATGATGATGTTTTCTAAAGCCGGAAGTGTTGGTCAAGCTTGGCATCAAGATTGTTCACCTGATGATGAAAAGTTATATAACCTTAATAGATTAGTGTATACACATGATATTACTGATGAAACGGGAGGTGAAATAGTGATTTTTCCTAAAACACATAAAGCAGGAATGCTTCCAGCGGGTATTCCTAATGAAGATTTAGAGGGACAATTAGTATTTAAACCAAAAAAAGGAACAGTAATTTTCCTGCATGGTCATTGCTGGCATAGAGTAATGCCTGTGAAAAAAGATCGAGTTTCATCTAATTTTAGAGCAGTACCTAAAGGAACTCCAGAAGATATAACCGACATATGTGTGTATCGAAATATGCGATATAAGTTTTCAACAAGTGAAGTAATAGAAGAACGCAGTTAAATGAGAAAGCATAGTTTTTTATTGGTACTTATTTGTACATTTTTTTTCTCTTGCATAACAACAGGTCAGA
The DNA here is from genome assembly GCA_947500545.1 of uncultured Aquimarina sp. GTDB lineage: Bacteria > Bacteroidota > Bacteroidia > Flavobacteriales > Flavobacteriaceae > Aquimarina. Next base: position 210,264 of record CANMSO010000007.1, read on the forward strand.
AAAAAGGGAATGATCTTAGTAAACCTTCTTTTGTCGAAATTAAAGAGGTTGAAGGGCAGTATGATTTTTACGTAAATGATGAAATTTTTGAGATAAAAGGTGTTGGTATAAATTATGCCGATGGTCATGATTTTGAAGCTTTATATAAAGCAGGAGGAAATGCTTTTAGAACCTGGACGGTGAAAAATGCTGGAGCAGAATTAGCTGCTGCCGAAAAATATGGATTTAAGATAGCTATGGGAATTAGTATTGGCAAAGAACTCTATGGTTTTGATTATAATGATAGAAAGGCAGTTGCTAAACAATTTAAGAAAGTAAAAGCCATTATAAAAAGATATAAGAATCACCCTAATGTATTATGTTGGGTGGTTGGTAACGAATTAAATTTACTATTTAACAAGAACGGTACGCTGCGGCCTGTAAACCCAAAAGTGTATGATGCCATGACAGATATAGTGGATTTTATACACAAAGAAGATCCTAATCATCCCGTTACAATGACCTTTGCAGGGGTTATAGATGAGCATTTAAAAGTGGCTTTAGAACGATGCCCACAGATTGATATTGTATCGGTACAGGTATATGGAGATCTGGAAAATGTAGAGGAGCGTATGAAGAATACTGGTATTCAAAAACCATATATGATTACTGAATTTGGACCAATGGGGTTTTGGGAAATGCCAAAAACAGTATGGAATAGAGAGATAGAAGAGGTTAGTGGCCCTAAAGCAGATGGTATTTTGAACAGAATAAAAAAGGGGCTAACTAATAACACCTCAGGCAAATGTTTAGGAGGGTTTGCTTTTGAATGGGGGCAAAAACAAGAACGTACACCTACCTGGTATGGGATGTTTCATAAAGACGGCAGTCAAACAGAAACCATAGACAACCTAACCAAACTATGGACTGGGAAATATCCCGAAAACCGGGCTCCAAGAGTAGACTCGTTGTGGCTTGATGGTAAAAAAGCGACCGACAATATTTATCTTAAACCAAATCAAAAGTATACAGCACAAGTATTTGCATCAGAACCTAATAATGACACTTTAGTATATAAATGGGTGATTTCAAAAGAAGTAATTACACGCAGTCAAGGTGGAGAAAAAGAAATTGAACCCCCTGTCGTTTATGTTAAGATCCTTAATGATCAAGATGGTAAATTTACATTTGTAGCCCCGGTAGAAGGCGAATACCGCATTTTGGTATACGTGTATGATAATAAAGGTAAAGCAGGAGGAGGTAATATTCCATTCATGGTAAAAAAATAAATCGATTAATGACAGAGTTTGAAAAGATAAGATGGGGGATAATAGGTTTGGGTAATATAGCACATCAATTTGCTAAGGACCTTGCACTTGTATCTGATGCAGAATTAACTGCAGTGGCCTCCAGAATGATCGATAAAGCCCAAAAATTTGCTGAACAATACACTGTTGAAAAAAGTTATGGATCTTATGAGCAAGTAATAGCAGATCCAGATATTGATATCATATATATCGCAACACCGCATGACTCTCATGCAAGCTTAACAATAAAATGTTTAGAACAAGGTAAACATGTACTTTGTGAGAAACCGATAGCTCTCAATTATAATGAAGCTATACAAATGGTAGAAACATCCAGGGCAAACAACAAGTTTTTCATGGAAGCTTTCTGGACACGTTTTAACCCTTCTGTACAAGAAGTATTATTGAAAATCAAAAATGGAGAAATAGGTGAAGTGAAATACATTAATGCAGATTTCGCTTTTAATGTAGGTACTCCTCAAGGAAGAATGATTGATATTAAAACAGGTGGTGGATCACTTTTGGACATGGGTGTCTATCCGTTATTTTTGGCATATGTAATTTTAGGATGCCCTAATAAAGTACTGGCTTTGGCAAATTTTTACGAGTCAGGGGCCGATAAACAAACGTCTATGATCTTGCAATACCAGAACTCACAAGCTATATTACATAGTAGTTTCGTTTCTCCTTCAGATATGGCAGCAACAATTAGTGGTACAGATGGTAGGATTCGTTTAAATACTATTTGGCACGAAACGCAATCGTATTCTGTTATTAAAAATAATCATGTAGTGGATTATCAATTTCCTACCAAAGGGAAAGGATTTACTTATGAGATAGAAGAATGTCATCTATGTATCAGAAATCAGAGAATAGAGAGCGAGATCTGGTCTCATCAAAATAGTCTGGATCTTATTAAAATTGTAGATGAGGTAAGAAAACAAACAGGGTTAGAGTTTCCTTCAGAAAAACAACTTAATTAATTTTAAAAAATAGTATGTCAAGAAAAACACTTTTTATAGCATTCATAGTTTCCTTGGGAGGGTTTCTATTTGGTTTTGATGCAGGGATTATCTCAGGAGTTATGGAGTATGCCGGTCCGCAGTTCGATTTAAGTGTTGGCCAACTGGGATGGGCAGTTAGTAGTCCATCTTTTGCGGCCATGATTGCGATGCTACTGGCGGGTAGATTAAGTGATCTTGTTGGAAGAAAAAAAATATTACTAATCGTTGCATTTTTGTATGCACTATCTGCTCTTTTATCTGCATATGCAATGTCGTATCACATGTTATGGATTGCCAGAATGGTAGGAGGGCTGGCTTTTGGAGCTGCATTGATACTAGCACCTACTTATATTGCAGAGATTTCAACGGCAAAAAATAGAGGAAAACTAGTATCAATACAACAACTAAATATTGTATTAGGGTTCTTTGGTGCATTTCTTTGTAATTACTATTTGAATGGATTGAATACTATTGAAGGTGGTTTTTTTACTGATGAAACCGTATGGCGATGGATGTTAGGAATAGAGTTAATACCCGCCTTATTATATTTTATGCTGTTATTCTTTGTCCCAAGAAGCCCACGCTGGCTATTTGTAAAAGGAAAAGAAGAAGAGGCCAAAGATGTACTAGTTAAGTTGCACGGAAAGGCTACGGCCAATATCGAAGCAGAAGCGATAACTAGTAATATGAATAAAGAAAAAAGAAACAAAAATGCTTCTATTTCTGAGTTATTTAAACCAGCCATTCGTTTTATTCTTATCGTTGGATTAACTATAGGAGTATTACAACAAATTACAGGTATTAATGCTATTTATTTTTATGCGACATCTATTTTTAAACAAACTGGTATAGGAACCGATGCTGCATTTGCTTCTGGTGTTTTATTGAGTTTTACAACCGTTGTATTCACTATAGTAGCAATGTTTCTGATTGATAGATTAGGAAGAAGACCATTACTTTTGATCGGTATTGGAGGCATTGCAATTAGTCTATTACTCTGTGCCTATGGATTTAATCAAGCTACTTATCAATTAACTAAAGAAGAAATAGTACAATTAGAAGATATTGATCAACAAAAACTAATGCCGATTTCGGGTAAAATTTTTGAAAATGATGTTGATTTTAAAAATACAATGATAGAAAACCTGGGTACACAAGTGTATGCAAAAAACGAAGGAACAATCCTTGAGGCGGCGACTAACATGAATGCTACTTTGGTTCTTATTGGTATTTTAGGGTTTATCGCATGTTTTGCATTTTCATTAGGCCCGGTCATGTGGGTAATGTTGTCAGAATTATATCCCAATAGATATAGAGGATTGGCCATTGGCTTTATTGGATTTGTAAATTCATTTGCCAGCTGGATCGTACAGCAAGTATTCCCTTGGGAGCTTGCTAACTTAGGTAATGCTATGAGTTTCCTGATTTTTGGAGTAGTAGCACTTATTGGATTCTTTGCTTTACTTAAAATATTACCAGAGACTAAAGGAAAGTCCCTGGAACAAATAGAAAAAGACTTGATTACAAATTAATGACCATGATCCATAATCCAATATTAAAAGGTTTTAATCCAGACCCATCAATTATACGAGTAGGAGAGGATTACTACATTGCTACCTCTACTTTTGAGTGGTTTCCGGGGGTACAAATACACCATTCCAGAGATCTCAAAAATTGGAAAGTAATTGCACAACCACTTAATAGGATATCTCAATTAGATATGAAAGGTAACCCAGATTCTTGTGGAGTATGGGCACCTTGTTTGTCTTATGATAATGGAATGTTTTATCTGGTTTACTCTAATGTGCGATCGTTTGATGGAGTTTGGAAAGACACTCCTAATTACTTAGTGTCTACTACAGATATTGAAGGAGAATGGTCTAATCCAATTTACCTAAGTTCTAGAGGTTTTGATGGATCTATGTTCCATGATAGTGACGGGAAAAAGTATTTTCTAAATATGTTGGTTGATCATAGACAAAGTAAACTGTTTGGAGGTATAGAACTACAAGAATATGATCTCATACAAAAACAATTGGTTGGAGAAGTACATTATTTACATTCAGGTTCCTCTTTTGGATGTACCGAGGGGCCACATATTTTCAAGAAAGATGAGTATTATTATTTACTACTTGCTGAAGGCGGAACAGAATATGGTCATGCAGAATCTATAGCCAGATCAAAAGCATTATTGGGGCCTTATGAAATGCATCCGGATACAGTAATTGTTACTAGTACAGTAGATCCATTACATACTCTTCAAAAATCAGGACATGGCGATTTTGTAGAAACCCCAGATGGGCGATGGTACTTTGTATTCTTAGTAGGAAGGCCATTATCGGAAAAAGGAAGATGTATTTTAGGGCGTGAAACGGCTATCGAAGAAATAGAATGGAGATCAGACGGATGGCCATATTTAAAAAGCGAATCAAAATTGCCTCGACTAGAAGTTCCCGGGCCAGATGTTGAAGAATATAAGTTCAAGGAGATTTCGATAAGAGATAATTTTGATGCTGAAGAACTCAGTATCGATTTTCAATCCTTACGAATCCCTAGAGATGAGAGCTGGGTTTCACTTCGGGAAAGAAAAGGTTTTCTAAGACTTAAAGGAAAAGAAAGCCTGACATCTACTCATACGCAAGCACTAATAGCTAGGAGAATACAACATTTTAATGTTGAGGTTGCTACATCATTAGAATTTGATCCAAATGATATTCTGGAAATGGCCGGATTGGTATTTTATTACAATACAGGGCATTATCATTATTTGCATATTACTTCTAATTATGGAGGCACTAAAAAATTACTAAAAATCATTTCTTCGGATCATTTTGAGATGTCAGAACAGGTACAAGAAATCGATATTACCGGACAAAGAAATATCATTTTAAAAGGAACTCTTGATCATTACAAACTTCAGTTCTATTACAGTATTGATCAAGAAAAGAATTTCTTTCCGATAGGAGAAACTCTTGATGCCAGTATATTATCAGATGATTATGTGCGAGATAGAGATGAACGATATAGACCAGCATTTACAGGGATGTTTGTGGGAATGTGTTGTCAGGATTTGGCATACAATAAAAAACAAGCTGATTTTGATTGGTTTGAGTATAAAGAAATAAACTAAAAACGAGGTTATGTATAAAAAAGTAATCATTGTATTAAGTATCTTAAGCACTTTAGGATGCAAGAACGAGTCTAAATCTAAAATCGTTTCAGAAGAAGGAACTAGAGAAGAAAAAGTAGAAACATCCAAAAGAAAACTAGCTAAGTTCGAACCTAAAGAAGGCGAAGTATTACTTTTTGTTGGTCAGGAATTAGAGGCTGTTGGAGGTTTAGAAAAATACAATGATGGCTACCTGGATCATTTTGATACACCTGCCGGTTGGACAACGTATACAAATATTAATCCTGGAGAAAATTCCTTCGGAAGAATACAGGAAGGTTTAGATGGCCTATGGGAAACACATGATTGGGGGGATAATGATTATAATGCAACGCTACAACTAAATGATCCGGATTATGCAAATATGGCCTTGGCCATAGGGCTTCAGTTTGTAAATCACGAAGAAAAAGTGGCCGATGGTACGCATGATAAGTACATTAATAAACTTGGAGACTTTTTATTATCTTTAGGTAAACGACCGGTGTTTTTACGTATTGCTTATGAGTTTGACGGTGATCCCTGGAATCATTATGATCGAGAAAGTACAATAAAAGCATATAAAAGAATGGTAGATATGCTTAGAGTCAAAGGAGTAACAAACACTGCCTATGTATGGCAATCTACAGGGTTTATGTCTCCTAAAGATGGACAATTAGAAGCATGGTACCCAGGTGATGATTATGTTGATTGGTTAGGTTTTTCATTTTTTAACCGCTGGAAAGATCAAAGAATGATTGAATTTGCACGCAAAAAAGGGAAACCAGTATTCATTGCTGAAGCTTCCCCAACCATTTCGGATGTAGATGCGAAAACAACAGGGAATACAATAGAAACACAATTAAGTAACCCGTTACAAGCCGAAGAGGCCTGGCAAAAATGGTTTATTCCCTTCTTTAAAACTATAGACGAGAACCCAGATGTGGTAAAAGCTGTTCATTATATCAATTGTCATTGGGATTCGCATCGTATGTGGTTTGATAATCCAACCTTTAAAAAGATTGATGCTAGACTGCATCTTAGTGACTCGATCAGTAAACGTTGGAGAACAATTACATCAAACCCTAAATACATTAAATCTTCTCCGGGATTATATGATAAATTATGGCATAAAGCTCAATAAAGGACTGGGAAATTGAAGACAAAAAGAAAAATAAAACAGAAATCATTTGGTTTTCATAATCAAAACGAACTCCTAATATTATCCGTAAGAAATGATAACGGGATGCGATTGCGTATTACCAATTTTGCGGCAACTATAATGAGTTTGGAGGTTCCTGATGCCAATGGAAAACTTGTCAATGTTGTTGTGGGATTCGAATCCTTACAAGATTATATCGAGAAATCGAAGGGCAAAGTATCTAGATTTCTTGGAGCTTCTATTGGGAGATATGCAGGAAGGATTTCTAATCAAAAAATATCAGTTAATACTATTGATTATCCATTGTATCATGAAGAAGGCATCCACTTGCACGGAGGTAAGAATGGTTTTGACGAAAAGGTTTGGGAAATAGACTATATCGATGAGGATGAATTGTCAGTTTCTTTATCTTACCTAAGTGAGCATATGGAAGAAGGGTACCCAGGCAACCTTAGAGTAAAAGTGATTTATCAGCTAACTAATGATAATGAATTGATAATTAAGTATCAGGCAATTTCTGATCAGGATACTGTTGTTAATCTTACCAATCACGCCTATTATAACCTAAGCGGAGAGCAAACCATTACCAATCATATATTGAAATTGAATTGCTCTAATTATCTTGAAGTTGATGGAAAACAGTTTCCTACAGGGAATATAAACTCTGTTTTGGGTACTAAATATGATTTTCTTAATTGGCGAAAGTTAGATGAGCTTGAAGAAAAAGGGATTTTAGATGACACCTTTGTTTTTGACACCAAAGAGAAATCAAAAGTAGTAATTAACGCTGAAGAGAGCGGTATTCAAATGGAGGTATCAACCAATCAACCGGCAGTAGTTATTTATACTCATAAACAATTTCCAGATTGGAATTTTAGGAAAGGAGTTAAATATGATAAGTTTCCTGCGATTTGTTTTGAAACGCAAAATTATCCTGATGCTCCAAATCATAGCAATTTTCCATCGACTCTCATAAAAGCAGGAGAACTCTATGAAAATCGTAGTGTTTTTAAATTTAGCATACAGAACTAATTAAATCCTAACAACCTATGCTACGAGATTTTAAAAACTCTTTTCTTTGTATAATTGCTTCTTGTGTGTTTTTATATCTTAGATCCAGATCAAATATATGATTTAATATAGGCCATAGCTATTGCTCTATACCACTATAATAAAAGTTTACATCTTCGGGTTTTATTTCTCTGGTTGTAAATCTAACCAGAGGAAGGTTACCCCATAATTAGTTTTGTGGCCTCCTCATTATTAAAAGGTTCATATGGATGACTATGATAAAACGGTCTGGCTTTTCTTTGGCAGCTTCAGACTCTGGAGATTCTTCCATTACTACAAACCTCATTTATTCAATCCACTGTGTTAGTGTAATGATACAAAGTTTATCTTTTACCCCCAACTACATATACATAAACAAATAGCCTTTTCTTTCTTCTTTTAGATATTCAAAAGCCCTAACATGTTTTCATTTTAGAAGGAAACCTCTTCTTTGAGTGAAGTTCTTACTATCTATTCATAATTACCCGCAAAACTGAAAAATACTTGGCTGTATTCAATGTTATTTTTTCCTTTTTAAGGTCATTTTTTCCCTTTCATAAAATTTAATTTCATTCGCATGCCTTTATATATGGTTATTTGCTTCATCATTCAAACATTAAATAATTTTCAAAAATGAAAACAATGAAAAACTTTTTTTTACGAACAATTGTAATTGGTGTATTGGGGCTTTTATCCACCAATTGTGAGGACGGTGATATCGGTCCTGCTGGTGCAGATGGTATTGCCGGACTAGATGGTGTTGATGGTGCCAATGGCCAAAATGGAACCAATGGCCAAAACGGTGTTGGTTTTGATGAACTAGCCAAATTTGGAAGTATCACGCTCACGCTAGAGGGAACACGGCCCGATAATATTCCTTTTACCAAGACCGATGAATTTAAATTTACCGCTGTAGAAGATATTGACCGTTTTAACAATGTAGCAATTGAAGAAAACAGTTTAGAGTTTAGTATAGAACGGACTTTAAGTGCACCTGATGACGATTTTCAGGGTTCAGAAATAGAGATTTTCCTCGTTCTTACTAACCCGGGAGAAGCTAATGAAACCATTGAATTCGATTTATTCGTAGATGATTATACAATGATTTTTGATGATCTCACCTACTTTGGTTTTAGGGATGATTTTACTAACGATCAAATAGGGGTTACAAATTTTAGTATAACCAATTTCAATTTTAATAATGAGACCAATGCGGTTACATTTTCATTTTCTTTTAATGTCGATGCAGCAAATAATGATACGGGTCATGATTTAACCATTTCTGGAGAAGTAGATGTCGTAGTTGTAGAAGATATAGATGACATAGAACTTTAAACAATAACAAAAAACAAAAAATCATGAAACGATTTAATCATATCAACATATATAAAACAATTTTTATTTGCTGCTTTGGGGTATTATTTGCCAATTGCGAAGTCGAAGATGGTGAAATAGGACCAGCAGGACAAAATGCTAATAATGGCATTGATGGAACCGATGGAATTAACGGAATAGATGGAACTGATGGATTAGGCTTTGGTGAACTTACACAGTTTGGAAGTATAACGCTTACCTTAGAAGGCACAAGACCAGATGATGTAGCTTTTACCGATAGCAATGTATTTCGATTCATACCTTTATCTCCAGAAATTTTACCACAATCAAATTCAGTTATTGTCGAGGAGTCTTCTCTACAATTTAACTTCGGAAGATTTCTGAGTGTTCCCGGTGGCCAAGAATTCCAAAGTGTTGGTACAACATTTAGTTTACAAGTCACCAACCCCGAATCAAACACCCCAGAGTTTACCGAATCTCGTTTTACTATATTTCAATACCCTGTAATTTCAGAAGATCTCACTGTACTTGATATAACAACATTTGTAGGCAGTGATGCAGACATAGAGAATTTTAACATCACAAATTTTAATTTTAATAACGAAACAAATGCGCTTACGTTTTCATTTACGCTAGATGTACCTGCAAACAGAAATACTACAGGTAATGAGCTGTCGGTATCAGGAGAAGTAGATGTGATTTTACTAAGAGAGATACAAGGAGTAGTAGAAGAATTATAATATATTAAAAACTATTAAAATAAACGTAAAAATGAAACATATACATTTAACAACAATATATAAAATCCTTTTGATTGGTTTTCTTGGGGTATCCCTAACCAATTGTGAAGGTGAAGATGGTGCTGCTGGGCCTAATGGTTTAGATGGCACTAATGGAATTGATGGTGTTGATGGAACAGATGGTGCTAACGGGCAAGATGGCGTTGGTTTTGAAGAACTTACTCAATTTGGAAGTATCAATCTTACTCTTAATGGAACAAGAAAAGATAATAACGAAGCATTTACAGACACTAAAACTTTAGCGTTTACTGCTATTGATGCGAATTCGCTTATCAATTTCAATTCATTTACCATAAATGAAACAGGTGATATTACCTTTAATCTATTACGGTTTCTAAATACTCCGGATGACGATTCTCAAGAATTTACGGCCGGAATTACACTTAATGTAATTAATCCGGGAACCGACACTCAGGAATTCGAATTTGAAATAGAACTCATGGAATATAATATGATTTTTGAGGACCTAGTATTACTGCAATTAAATGGCATTTTTGATAATCAAGGCATAGAAACACCTGTATCTAATTTTAGCATTACCAATTTCAATTTTAATGATGATACAAATAATCTCACTTTCTCATTCTCTTTTGATGTCGATGGGGTTAATAACGATAGTGATAATGATTTATCTGTATCTGGAGAAGTAGATGTTATTGTATTAGAAAATATCCCTGGGGTCGGTATACTATAGAATAACATAAAAAAGGGATTTTATTTCCCCAATACCCAATCCTGTTGGTTACGAATGAGACCGGCAGGATTTTTTTGTTGAAAATAATATTTTTGTGTAATATGTTGTTTTTTAAATATGCAAATAACTCATGCAGAAGCGAAGGAGACCATTGTATAACATACAAATAGCTCTTACAGGAGTACAGGAACTCATTGTATAAGATAAATATACATGGTTCTTTAGTTTGAGACTGTTACCCTAATGGGAGAGGTAACTAATAAAGTTTGTATGCTGCAACTACTTATACATGTTAAAACCAATATATGTTTTTATATTAATAATGACATTTAGTACGGAAGTGACTTCGTTGTTTCTCTCTCTATTAAATTAGTCTTAACCACTTTTGTAGTATGAGAAGTCTCTGAATCTTCATTTTCTAACTTCTCGATTAACATCTTTGTTGCTGTTTCACCCAGATAAATACCATGTTGACTAATTGTTGTAATCGATGGAGTAACGTGTCTAGGTAATACTCCGTTAGTAAAACCAATAATAGAAATATCCTCGGGTACTTTAAATCCCTTTGAGCGTACCATTCTTAATGTGCTAACAGCAGAATCTTCTTCAAGACATAACATAGCATCTACTTTTTTAGAGCCCAATAGAATTTTAAGCAATGTATCAATATCATTAAACTCGTCGACTTTCAGAATTAAAGATTCATCAATGGGAATATTAGCTTCCTGAAGCGCTTTTTTATACCCTTCCAGGCGCAGTTTTCCCACACTAAGGTTATGTATGGTGGATACAATAGCTATGTTTTTACAACCAGTTTCAATAAAATGGTTAGTAGCATTGTAAGCACCTTCTTTATCATTAACAATCACTTTATCACATTCAATTTCATCGGTCACGCGATCAAACATTACGATAGGAATACCTTGATTAATTGTGTTTTGAAAATGACTAAAATTTTGTTTTATCTGTGTTTCTTCGGCTATAGACAGTATAAAGCCATCCAAGGCAGAATTTTTAAGAAGTTCCATCGCATTTACTTCTTTTTCATAAGATTCATTTGAAATACAAGTAATAAGATTATACCCTTTTTCTGCAGCTGTTTTTTCAATTCCTACAAATACTTTGGTAAAAAAATGATTTAGAATATTAGGAATAATCACTCCTATAGTCTTGGTCTTCTTGTTTTGTAAATTTAATGCAATGCTATTGGGCTTGTAGTGATGTTCTTTTGCGTATTCCTGAATTTTAGCTTTAGTCTTGGTACTTATTTCATAACTATCGTTTAATGCTTTAGAAACAGTGGCAATAGAGACATTAAACTCATTCGCTATATCCTTTAGTGTTATTCTTTTCTTTTTTTTCATTAGACCAAAATAATTGCGTTTCAATTTATGAGAAACATTTGATAAATAGCAATAATAGTAGAAAAGATATAAGGGTTTGATAGCTTTTGGTATCAAACCCTTATAGTAATTTTAGGGCAAAATATAACAATAAATGAATTGCTTCATCAATTGCACATGGGAGGGTTATTTATTCGAATCATATCTTCTAGATGCAGCATTTACACCTGGTTGCCATGTTCTAGTAAAATTTGCCATATTATCTTGAACTGTCTGAGGTAAGTCTCCTGCATATTTATCTAATGCACCATCGCCCAAGTATAACCCAACGTATGCCAATACATCGTCTGTTGCAAGTCCACCATTGATGGTAAAGATAGGTTCAAGGTTTAATATTTGACGTGGATCAGAACCTTTAGCTTGACTAGCTTCATTTCTTGTTAAAATGCCATCATTATTAGTATCAAGTAAATCTGCAAATTCAGTTGCAAATTGATCACCTGTCTTACCATTGATATTGATGTTGATAAACAAAGCTTTCATGTATATTAGGAAATCACTTTTTGTCATGGTAGGATTAATAGACGGCACATTTCCTTGATAACCACATTGTGCGATAAATTGATCATCAATATTAACGCCTAAATTTCTTTCGATATCCAAAACAGCTTCTTTTGTATTACAAGGGTTACTTACAACACCTTTACTACTTACAAATAAACCATCACTATTCATACATCCACTACCGTTAGCAACAACAGTAATACAGGTTAAATTGTCTGGGTTGTAGTTATAGTCTCCACATGGTGTTCCACCACCATTATTTCCGCCACCGTTGTTACCTCCTCCATTATCACCGCCGCCGTTGTTGCCACCGCCGTTTCCATCTTCGTTACAACCAGCAGATTGCGCTTGATTTGCGTCTGTCCAGCATTGACCACAAGCCGAGTATGGATGAGAGGATGGGCAGTCATTATTTTGGTTTCCGCCATTGTTGTCGCCACCACCATTATTATCTCCGCCACCGTTGTTACCTCCGGTATCATTACAACCTCCAGATTGTGCTTGATTTGCATCTGTCCAACAGGCGCCGCATGCTTCATAAGGATGAGATCCAGGACAGCTTGCTTTACCATTTGCGTCAATAACTTTTGATACTGAAGTGTCTGAGGCAAATTCTTCATTTTCACAAGAAACTGTTACTGCTAATAGTAACATTGAGAAAATGGCTAAGTTAATTACATGTTTCATTTCTATCAATTTTAATGTTTACTTAAAGTTTATTTGCTAATATTTTTATTAAAAAATCACGAACTCAATCGTTTGAGCTAATTTCGATAAAAATGCTCTTTAATTAATAGTTAATAATACTTTAACAGTTCCTGATCCATACACTTTTACCACGCATTTTGTGCTAAATGCAATTTTCGGGTCACTTCTTTAGATAAAATTCTGTTTTTTTGCTAAAAAATTAACTTTAATGAATTTAGTATCAGGTTATTTGAGTTTACTATTTATCTTCATGTTTATTATGGGTTGTAACCCTGAAACAAACGTAAAAAAGACAGCAATAGTACAATTGCAGAAAGACTATATCAGCACAGGAGGAGAACTTCACGGTAAGCTACTTTGTCCTAAAACGGTAAATGATGTTATTGTTAAATTGGATAGTCTAAACCCTTCGCCAAAAGAAGGAGATCCAGAAATGACAATTAATGGTATTATGAGTTTTATGCAAAAGAATAATATCAAAACCATTGTTGAACTATTAAATCGACTTCCAGAACACTATAAAAATAATTTTTCTCTTGTAGAACACACCAAGGGAGAAGGGCAATCTTCTTTAAGATTTCCCAGGATAGTTTTGTTTGGTTCTGATGGTACATTTTTAATGAATATTAGCACTAAACCAGATGATCCTAAACATGATTTATTGGATTGTGCCCAACTCAATGAAGAAAATGGTAATTGGGAGTTTTCTCAATTTGATTTTACAGAAGAAACACCAAAACTTCATAGAAGTCCAGAATCATGTATTAGATGCCATGGTGATAAACCTAGACCAGTATGGGGCACTAATATGGACTGGCCTGGAGTCTTTGGGGATAATGAGGCGGCAGGACCTAATGGTGAAGCATTATCATATAGACATGTATTACGAATGAATGAAATCAAAGAAGGGAAAACGTACTCTAATCGATTTGATTTTCTTAAATGGTCTAATAAGGAATTAAGCTCTGGCGGTATACGACGCATCGCTGATAATGCTTTTGGCGCGGAGTTATTGATCTCTAATTTGGCAATGGGCACAGCAACTGCAAGAGGTGTTTTTATGAGAATGAAAAAAGAGCATTCTAAAAAATACGTTGCATTACGGGAGGCCCTTTTGTTACTTGGGTATGAATATATGGTTAATGGAATCCTGAGTGATCTGGATAAAGAAAATATAAGTAATTTGATTAAAACCCATGGTGCTGCTAGTGGGAGTTTAGATGAATTGTTTATGGTTTTAGGAATTGATACTAAAGAGTCCTTTTCTTTAGCAACATTGGCAAAAGAAGAAGAACCAAAGACAGACTGGAGCCTTGGAGCCGGGGATTTATATGAACAGGTTTTTCTACAGGTGCTAAGTGATATGGCTAAAGATGATAATGATTTGAGCGAGCTATTAAGTTCTGTGCCTAATTCGCCTGGGATTTTTGGTTGTGAAGATTTAGGGAATAACATAAAAGAAGTCATTGATTTTAAAATGCTGCATATGCATTACCTTTTAGGTAGGGCTCGATATGAGGTAAATAAAGTGTATTACCCTCAGGATGTAGAAAATATAAAAGAAAAGGTTTTTGTGCCAGTTTATGAAAAACTAGTCCCTTATTTGAAGCAAAAAATTAATATAAGCCAAGCATTATAAAATGAACCTGTAAAAACTGAAGTATTAAAAAGGGGTTTGATTCATAAGATCAAACCCCTTTTGCTGATATAAACAATTGGTATTTTGAAGTTGAGTTTGTGTTCTAGTTTACGATCAGTCTATTTGTGGTTTTACTTTTGTTAATATTAAATGTGGTTATTAAATACATTCCTTTTTCTACATCTGTAATGTTAATTCTTACTTCTTGATCAGAAGAATTTGGAGTTATATTTTTTATAACTCTTCCGTTCAAATCACTAATCAATATTCGAAAAAGATTTTTACCTCTTATTGCAAATACACCCTCTGATGGATTTGGATGTATTGATATACTAAATTCACTCTTTTTAGAAGGTTCTTTAGATAACCTTAATTGAGATTGCAACAATTGACTATTAAGGGTATTACTACCATGTAGCCATACTGGTTTATCTATTTCAGACTTCCAGTTATTGGCAATAGTCAAATTAACATGCACTCCCGCACGCCCCCAGTAGCCATTGGCTCTATTTCCTTGTCCAAATAATGCAGTATCATCTTCCCAATTGGCATTGATATAATGTACTTGTCTTATTACATCACTATTGTCGTAAATATACTCAAAGAAAGGAGCGAACCACTCATTCCAAAGGCCGTTGGCAAATTTATTCTGGCAACCTTGAGCAGCAGTGCCATCCCAAACGTTAGAAATATTGCAATCTATGAGATTTATCAAGTCATATCCTTGTGGGGTTGATTCTGCAATATATACAGGTTTGTTTTTTTGTCTGGCAAAAGAAACTACTTCATTCGCTTTTTCTCGTTGAGTTGGTATTCCTGGTAGTACCGATGTAGTCTCATCTGGAGTAACGAACCATGATAACCCCATCCAATCGACATAATTATCTCCTGGATACCAACTTTTGATATCTCCAAAGTTACCTTCCCCAAATTGTATATCTAATACGTCATCAATAGGAGATGAACTGGATTGCCAGACGTAAGCAACATTGGTAACTCCTTCTGCTCGCATTATATCTACGACTCTTTTATAAGCATTAATATAGTTGCTTCGATTTTCGTAGCCTACATTCCAGTTACCATCAAATTCATAGGCTATTCTAAGGTATATTGCTCTATCCCCATATCGTTTGCAAAAAGAAGCTAATCTTTTGATCTGATTATCCCATTGTCCTTGCCCAACTTGTGCTAGACATCCTTGACACCAGTAGTTAATACCATTAGCGGTTGCTTCTCCTTCGGTCATACTTAAACCAATAGATAAACTTGAGTTAGGATATGCCAAGATAGAACTTCTGGCATTTAAAGGTCCAGCTCCCCAATCTACATCAATAGTAGAACCGTTTCCGTTGTTAGCTATACCACCATTTGCAGTTTCTCCAAGAGCTCCGTATTGAGGAAACTGTGAATCCAATAGGCTATAAAATGAGATATAGGTAGTAGTTCCTCCCATTTCAGGAAATCCTTTACCTTGAACACCACCATCGTTATAATCTTTTATTGTTTTAAGATCTTGTCCAAGGGTAAGTAAAATTTTGTCATTAGGCGGTAGTAATTTTGCCGTTAAACTACTTGTACTACATGACTCACAATTACCCCCACAATCAATACCAGTTTCGTTACCATTTTGAATGCCATCGTCACATGTTGGTGCAGCCACATTTTCAAAAATTCTAACATTACGGAAATAACTTGTGTTGCCTGAACCGGAATCAAAATCATTAACCAATACCAGATACATGTCGTTTCCGGTATAATAGTCTCCCACAGGAATACTAAAGGATATATACCCTCCTGGAGTATAATCAAAGTCTCGATTACCCCAGTTTTGTGTTCCATATAATTGAAAAATTTGGGCTGCAGTCAATGATTCGTTACTGTCAAATCCTATACCGTGTATCTCACCTTGTTGTGTGCTTTGAAATTCAAATTCTAATACAGTATTAGTGGTAATATTGTATTTGGTGTTAGTTCTTCTCCAGGTGTTATCTGTTAGCACTGCTGTAGTACCATTATCTTGAATATTGATACTGGCAGCATTATCCTGATTTGAAAAAGAAGAAGTACCTGTTTGATCAAAGTTGATACAATCTGAACATCCCCCACCAGTATCACAGTCATTAGGGCAAGATCCACCGCAATCTACTCCTGTTTCATCACCATTTTGAATGCCATCATCACAGGTAGGGCCTCCTGGGTCATTACATGTTTCTGTGCACCCAGCAGATTGTGCCTGAGCTTCATCTACCCAGCATCTTCCACAAGCAAAAAAAGTAAATCCATCAGGACAATTTCCTGAACAATCTGTGCCACCTCCACCATTACCTTCAGCAATAGTTACGGCTCCAAGATTTTGTGGGCACTCGTTATTACCCCATCTTGTGAATAGTTGATACGTTCCAGGAGCTAAATTTGAAACTGTAGTGGAACCCGTATTATCTGCAACATTGTATGGATATGATGAACCTCCATCTATGCTAAACTCCATATTTGTTCTATCTGCATTGTCTGAGAAACTAAATGTTATACTACCGTCATTTGCTCCCTGTATACTTTCATCTGTTTTACCTATAGTTGCATTGGGGATATCAGATCCAGTACATGGTTCATTACCGCCTCCGGTGTTTTCGCTAATGAAATTGAGGTAATCTACATTTAAAGCTTCATCTCCACTATTATTTACCACCTGAAAAGAAGCTCCTTCAGGAACAACTGTATTTATTGTTGCTGTAGTATATGACCCAACCCAAGCGCCATTTGATACGAAATTAAGATCTCCCCGATTTTGACCATTAACTCGTATTGAAATCTTTCCTGAGTTTTGTGAAGCATATATTAATTCGATTTTGTCTGCTTTCGGAGCATTAGAAATTGTAAATCCATTGCCTATACCATCAAGATATGCAACACCTTGCCCGCTACTAGCCGCACCATCATTATAGTATTGTGCTTGCCCTGTTAAACTTCCAGTTTCAGCTTCAATTTTTGTGGTAACGTCGCCACCGGTAGTACAAGGAGCACAACTTCCTCCACAATCTACTCCTGTTTCATTTCCGTTCTGGATACCATCATTACAAGTTGGTGTTGTTTGACAAGGTTGACAACTTCCACCGCAATCTATACCAGTTTCATCTCCATTCTGGATTCCGTCATTACAACTAGGATTGTTTCCTCCTGTTATTCCAAGGTCACTTAATAAATTAGGGCCGCCATGTAGAAAATTACCATTATTAATATAATTATTCCAGTTTGTTGAGATCGTATTATTTGCTTCGATTCTGGTGTCTCCCCAAAAACCATTGTTGGCATCAGGCCATTTCCATTGTGGTTGTGACTGCCAGTCAGCATTAATATATGCAACAGATCTTATTACATCTCTATTATCATCTACAAATGGAATAAGTTGATCTCTGAAGAATTGATTCCAGATTCCTTGACCTCCTAACTGCTGTGGTGCACCGGGATTATCAAATGGATGAAATGTTCCCTGATCAAATTCATGATATTGTGCTGATACTTCAGCCATCATGATAGGTTTATTTTTACTACGGGCAAAATTTAGAATATAATCTAGGTTATTTCCATTAAAATTTTCATCAAAAAAGAAAAATGAAAGCCCTACATAGTCCACATATTGATCCCCTGGATAGTAACTGTCAATTCCATTTGCGGGAGTAGCTCCCCAAGTTGCAGATTGCCAAACATAAGCTACATTGTTAACTTGTTTTTGGTTAAGGTAGTTTACGATATATCTATATGCTGCTTGATATTTACCTGGGTTGTAGTTGTTCCAGGGGCCATCAAATTCATATCCAATTCTTAGATAAATTGGTCGTGGCGAATTTCTTTTTGAAAAGGTAGCAAACTTGTCCAGTTCATCATTATGCTGGCCATTTACAATCTCTGTTAATCCGTTGGGATGATCTTCTCCTTGACCGTCATTTTCTTCTACCATCCACAATCCAATCGCCAGAGCAGAATTTGGATATCTATCAAATGCAGCCTGTGAACCGATATCGCCTGCGCCATAGTTGGTAATGTTATTTAATCCATCCATTGTATAAACATCTGTATACATAGTTACTCCAGCGGGAGTGGGGAAACGACCACTGTTTACGTAACCGGCTACAGAGCCTAAATCCTGACCTATGATTAACATAGTTTTACCATTTACAGGCGCAAACTTACCGGGTATTGTATTTTGTGAAAATGAGGTAAAATTTCCTATCCATAATAGACAACATAATAGGAATATACCTTTATTGTTAAAAGTTAACATGATTTGTGATTTTTTAAATTAACGATTAGTTAAATAATCGACTTTTATTTTAGCTATAAATCAAATTTAGGGCATGTCTTATGAAGATTATTTAATGCTGGTACTGTTAAAATACTGGAGTACTACAGTTTTACTACGCAAAGTAATTTTAATGAATTTTCAATCTAAATTTTTGATGGAAAAATATATTTAATTAGAGTTCGATTTAAGACCAAATTAAATTCTTACACAAATAACTATAGAACAATACTTTGAGTTTCCTCTTCTTATAGGAGAAGGAACCTAATATGTACTATAAAAGACGGAATAGGAGTAGACTTTATATCCAATTCACGTTATTTAAAACCGTATAATATAATCGGTGAGATTTACAGAAGTATCCAGATTCATTTTTTTTCTAACCCTGAATCTTAAGGATTCAACTCCTCTATATGAAATACCCATTAATGGGGCAATCTCTTTACTGGATAAGTTTAATTTTAGATAAGCACATAATCGTATTTCTCTATGACTTAAATCTGGATATTCCTCCTTCAATCGTTCTAAAGAGTTGTCATGAATTTGATTAAAATGTGTTTCAAAATGTTTCCAATTGGTGTCTCCTTTTATTTGATCTTCTAATACTTTTAAAGTATCCCGAAGTTGTTTTCTGATTCTTCCTTCGGACTCATTATAAATCTCATCTAAAGATTTCTTTAGTTGCAGTAATTGATTGTCTATTTGTACGGTTTGCATAGCTGAGGATGCAAGTTCTTTGTTTCTGGATTCAAGATTTTCTTTAAGGAATTTATTGTCTTTTTTGATTTTCTCATTCTTGGCTTTAAGCCTCTTTTCTTCAAACTTTATTTTTTGCAGCTCAATCTCCCTTTTGTGTGTGATTTTTAATTTTTCAACACTTTTTTTACGTTGATCATTCTTGATCCTAATAAAAGAGTAAAGAGCAAGAATTAATAATACAAAATAGACAATAAACATTGGTATCGATTTATACCAAGGCGGTTTGATTTCAAATTTGAAAGCGGTTTCTTTTCCAATTTTATTATATACATTTTTTGCTCTAACCTTAAACGTATATTCCCCAGAAGGTAGAAAGTTGTATTCTTTATGTGTTTTAGCATCCCAGGTTGACCAATCTTCATCTAAACCTTCTAAATAAGTTTGGTATGTTACAGAGCTTGGATGTTCATAAAAGGGAGCTACAAATGAAAAGTTTAACTTATTTGAATTGAAAGGCACAGGTTTAAATATAGAATCTTTTCTTATGTCAGTAACATAATCAACCACATTACCATATACGATAGAGTCTTTGATTTTTACATTTCTTAATAATGTATTAAGTTCTTTGTTATAGTCCAGATTAGAATCTTCTTGATATATAATTAATCCGTTTTTAGAAGTGAAACCTAAGTCGCCATTTTTAAAGGTTATAAATTTTTCAAATGCCGGTATAAGCTGATTTTTTAGCCGTTGAAACGGCACACGCTGGGTAGAATGATCTCCGTTTGGTGTGAATTTTATAATTCCTATGTCATCATCTCTATCATATCCTTGAATAAAGAGAACTTCATTTTCTGAAACGCTAGTCAACCTTCGTACCAGGTTGTGATTTGTTAATATGCTGGTATATTTGCTGTTAACAACCATAGAGTCAGTTTTCTCATCATGATTATATACTCCTAATTGTGTGCCAAATAACTGAGAGTCATTTGTTTTTAGCAAACTAATAAATAGATTACCAGGAAATCCTTTTTGCTGATCATAAAGAGTGGTTTTAATTATTTCATTATAACCTTGATCTATACTTAAACGAAAAATGCCTTTATATCCATGTGATATCCATAGTTTATTATTAACTCCAAATGCTACTTCTCTTGCTGTTTCATTAAAACCTTTGATTACATTTCTTAATTTCCAAGTGCCATTATTCTTTTCATACACTACTAAACCAGTATATGTTCCTTGCAGGATTAGATTTTTATTATCCGGTATTTTTACAAAATTCCATCCTCCTTTAATTTCGCTTATGGGTTCAATTTTGCTATTTTGAAAGATAAAGGACCCATTATGAGCTCCGATAAATAATGTATTATCGATAACAGATAAATTCCATACTTGTCCTTCTATTCCCGGAATTTGTTTGAACGCATTAGTATAGTTACCAGGAGGCCATTTACAATAATATAAACCATTTGATGTAGCTACAAACAATGTGTCATTGTGCTTTTTTACATCATATGTAGAACCATATATTCCATCATCTTCTGATAATGTGTGAAAAGGAGATTTTAGCTCTACATAGCTTATGCTTCCTTCTAGAGTTATCCATAAATTTTCAGAGCCATCAATATATAAGTCTAGTATAGTGTTACTTAGTAGTTCGTTATCTCGATTAAGTTTTTGAAGAAGATTACCTTTCTTATCTAAAAACAGAACACCATTATTGGTTGTTCCAATACAATATACATTATTACTTAAAAGAATTGCAGAGGATATATTGATGCTTGAAAGATCGAAGTATTTCTTATTTCCCCATTGTTTTAGAGTATCGTTTTCTAATAACTGAATGCCATTTTTAGCCGTAACAATTAAAAATGAATTTCTACCATAAGGAAGTATTCTGTCTACTGTGTAATTAGAAAGTAACGTAGAGGAATATGCTTGTTTGATTTGGCTGTCACCAAGAATATTGATGTTATCAGAGTTATCTATAAAATAAAGCTTGTTATTGATTTTTGCAACATACTTTACCCCATTACTAGCGGCTACGCATTGGATCTTATTTTTTAAAATATCATATTTTATAAACTGGTCATTGGTACAGAAATAAATAACATTCTGAATTTCAAAAATCCCCCAGACTTGCGAAAAATTGATACAACTATCAGGTAACAGTTCATTTAAGGAAACATAGTAGATTTGATCAAAAATATTTTTTGCCGTATATCCTATTTCATTATTACTACCTACATAAACTCTTGACCCGTATGATAATAAAGAACTTATTGGAGAACGATTTTTTGGTTGTAAAAGAATTTTCCATGTATTGCCAGTAAATTCTAACAACCCATATTCATTAGCAAAGTATATTAGCCCTTGCGAATCTTGTGTGATGTCAAAAGTTTTTGGAGCCGCTTTGCCTATATCGTTGTTTGAGTAATTTCTAACCTCAGAAACTTTTTTCCACTCTTCTTGCGCACCCAGATAGGAAATAGAGAAAAATGTCAGGAGCACAGATGCTACAAGATATTGTATTGTTATTTTGGCTAGTGACGAATGCATTTAGATGTTTTACAACAATCTTCTTTTTTTGTTAAAAATATGTCAAATTAGTAAATAATCAACGAAAAGAAAAGAAATGTATCATTCGCTCTTTTACAGATTGTAATTAAATTATAAGTCGTTAGAGGTTTTTGCCAAAAACTGTAGGGTATTCAGATAGGAGACTGTAAACGAAAACGTTTGAGTGATTTTCTTATTTCTAAATTAATTATAATTTCTAAAAATCTATATCTCGAACAGGATATTACGGTAATTGTACTTGTTTAGAAAATTAAGGAGATCTCATGTTGAATTAATAATTTGTATTATTGTAATGGTAATATATTTCCTTTTGTTAATTGAGAATCAATAAAGTAATATCTTTTCTTCTTGTTATTCTTTTCTGTGCTCTTGCTAAAGCACAGGAGTTGCCTCCTATACAAAAATTTTCCCCAAAGGACTATAATGGCGAAAACCAAAATTGGTCAATTTCTCAATCTTTAGATAAATTGATTTATGTTGCTAATAATAAAGGATTATTAGAGTTTAATGGTGCTAGTTGGAAACTTTATCCTTCTCCAAATGGGAGTATCATGAGATCAGTTCATGTCGTCAATGATCGTGTTTATACAGGTTGTTTTAAGGAGTTTGGTTATTGGCAGAAAAATAATTTAGGAATTTTAAACTATACTTCTTTATCTAAACAAGTAGATATTAAATTAGTAGAAGATGAAGAGTTTTGGAATATTATCAATATAGATGATTGGGTAGTTTTTCAATCTTTAAAGCGTATCTACATTTACAATGTTAGTAACAAATCTGTAAATGTTATAGGGTCAAATGATATTATTACCAAAATGTTTAAGGTTGACCAGAGTATATATTTCCAAAGAATTAACCAAGGAATATTTAAAATTGAATATGGAGAGAGTTTTTTGACTTTTGATGATGATGTAGTAAAGAATAATGAAGTAATTAATATTTTTAAAAGTGGGAAAGAGCTATTAATACTAACTCGGGACAATGGTTTTTATATTACGAAAAATAATTCACTGGTAAAATATGATAAAATTTCAAATGAGTTATTAGAGAAAGTTAGCGTTTATGATGGTATCAGATTAAAAGATAAAAGTTTTGCTTTAGGAACCATATCTCATGGTTTAATTCACCTTAATGAAAAAGGAGAACTGTTATCTAATATAGATCAAAACAAGGGGCTATCAAATAATACAGTTTTATCACTTTTTGAAGATAGAGATAGTAATATTTGGCTGGGTCTTGATAATGGAATCAATTACATAAATATTAATTCACCATTTAGGATATACAATGATAATAAAGGAGTTTTAGGAAGTGTATATGCATCTGCGATTAGTAATGGTATGCTATACTTAGGTACTAATCAAGGCTTATTTTATAAAGAGCTTGAAAGTAATGATGATTTCAATTTTATTAAGGGTACAGAGGGACAGGTATGGTGTTTAAAAGAGATTGATAGAACATTATTTTGTGGACATAATTCTGGAACATATATAATTGAAGGCAATCAAGGAAAAAAAATATCAGATATTCAAGGAACCTGGGATGTAAATAAATTTGATGATAAGCCTAATTTTCTTCTCCAGGCAAATTACGATGGTATATATGTTCTGGAAAAAACAAATAATGCCTGGCGATTGAAAAATAAGATTAAAGGATTTAACAATTCATCTAGATATTTTGAAACACTGGGAAATGAAATTTTTGTAAATCATGAATACAACGGCGTATACAAAGTAAAAGTAGATAGTACTTTTTCTAATGCAGAAAGTGTTTTTATTGATTCATTAATTAAAGGTGCAAATTCTGGAATCATAAAGTATAATGGAGATTTGTTGTATGCTTATAAAAATGGGATCCTTAAATATAACCACACTAATAAGAAGTTTGTTAAAGACAGTGTTTTAAGTAATGTATATAGCGAAGATGAATACGTTTCTGGAAAATTAATATTAGATGAGGAGAGCAATAATCTATGGATTTTTACAAAATCTAATATAAATTATATCTCTCCGGGAGGATTAACGAATATTCCAAAAATTAAGAGCATACCTTTAACCAAAGAATTGAGAAATGGTACTCTTGGCTATGAAAATATAATACGACTTAATGATGAGAGTAGATATTTGGTGGGGACCACATCAGGGTATATAACTATTGATATAAACGAGCTAAAAACCAAGAAATTTCAAGTTCATATTGGTAGTATTAAGAAAGGAAGAAATGAAAAAAGTAAGAGCTTACTTGATAAAAAAATAAATGGCGATTTTAGAACTAATGAAAATAACCTTGAATTTTCTTTCTATGCTCCAGAATTCAATAAGTGCATAAACACTCAATATCAATATCAACTCAAGGGAATTTATAATGATTGGAGTGATTGGTCAGAACATTCATATGTGTTTTTTGAAAACCTTCCTTTTGGTGATTATACATTTAGTGTGAGAGCAAAAATAGGAAATGTCATTTCTAGTAATGTTGTTTCATATTCTTTTAATATAGCAAAGCCATGGTATATTTCAAATCTACTGTTAGCTGTTTATGCTTTAGCTATTATTTTGTTTTCTGTTTTTATGCATAACATGTATAAAAGATATTACAATAAAGAACAAAAAAAATTAATAGAGAAGAATAAGCGTGAGTTAGAATTTACAAAGGTTCAAAACGAAAAAGAAATTATTAGAATCAAAAATGAACAACTAAAGCAAGAATTTAAAAGTAAGAGTAAAGAATTAGCAGCTTCTACCATAGACATTGCAAAAAAGAATGAATTATTAACACAAATCAAAAATCACCTTACCAAGGTTTCAGATCAAAGTTCTGTTAAACCTGTTATAAATATTATAGATAAAAATTTAGATCATAATGATAATTGGGAGTTTTTTAAGGAGGCATTTAATAATGTAGATAGAAAATTTTTAAAAAAGCTAAAGAAGACGCACCCTGATTTGTCTCCTAATGATCTAAAGCTTTGTGCATATTTACGTCTTAATTTATCATCAAAAGAAATAGCTCCACTATTCAATATATCTGCAAGAAGTGTTGAAATTAAGCGTTACAGACTTCGAAAAAAACTAAATCTGCAACACGAAGAAAACCTGGTAAATTACATTCTTCAATTATAAATACCAATACAGATAGAATTAATACCTATACATTACCTATACAATTTAATGTTATAAGCTTTTTTAACTATTGTTTAATGTGTTTTATTGAAACCTTTAAACCGCGGGCCTTAAAGTGTTAATAATGCAAAAAAACACCTCTTTTATTGCGATGTATGTTTTTTGTTGAGGTATTTTTTATGGATCTCATAGTTTTTTAAAATAAGTTTATCCTGTCAACATAGACATATAACAAAACACAATCAGTCACTTAATTCAAGAAGGTCATGCTAAAAAGTATTTGGGGCGAATACAGCAAAAAAAGTTTCTTCACATTTTTTACGGTCATTCTTAAAATCAATACACAATGGGAACTAATTTTCTAAAATTAATACTTTTCTTGTTTACAATAATTGGGGTTGCACAGACTGATCAGGTTTCAATAGTGAATAATGATCAAGGAGTGAAATTAGTAGTAAACGGAAAAGATTTCATGGTCAATGGGGTGAATTGGGATTATGTTCCAATTGGCTCTACAATAACAGATTCCGGAATTTGGGGAAAGTCCGATGATATAATCAAAGCGGCTATAGATGGCGAAATGCCCTTATTAAGGAATATGGGGGTTAATGCCATTCGTACTTATAACCTTAAGCCAAAGTGGATTAAATACATCTATGAAAATTATGGTATTTACACTATGCTCAACATTACTTTTGGGGCCTATGGACTCACCATAAACGGGGCTTGGGTGCCACAAACCGATTATGCTGATCCAGATACAAGACAAGTCTTAATGAAAGAAGCCAGAGATATGGCTGCCACTTACAAAAATACACCAGGTCTGTTGTTATACATGATTGGTAACGAAAATAATTACCATTTATCATGGACAGGAGCAGAAACCGAAGATATTCCAATTAATGATACTAGTTCAGGAATTAGACTTGCAGCTCATGCATTGTATAAAGCATTTAATGATGCTGCTAAAGAAGTAAAAGCTATTGATCAATCACATCCAGTAGCTATATGTAATGGTGATCTGTTATATGCAGACATAGTAAAAGAAGAATGTACTGACATTGATATTTATGGTACTAATATGTATCGTGGTATTTCCTTTGGAGATGCTTTTCAAAGAGTTAGAGATGAACTAGGCTTACCAATTCTTTTTGCAGAGTTTGGTGGGGATGCATTCAACGCAAGAGATAATCAAGAAGATCAATACTCTCAGGCGTACTATAACCTTGGAAATTGGAAAGAAATTTATGAAAATGCTGCTGGACTTGGAAATGCAAATAATTCTATAGGTGGTTTCACCTTTCAATTTAGTGATGGTTGGTGGAAGTATAAGCAGACCGAAAACTTAGATGTTCATGATAATGCCGCTTCTTGGTCTAATGGTGGGTATAACAGAGATCAAGCAAAAAAGGATGATAATAATATGAATGAAGAGTGGTTTGGTATCTGTGCCAAAGGACCAACTAACGAAAGAGGACTCTACGAATTATATCCACGTGCTGCTTATTACGCCTTAAAAGAAGCTCATCTGCTTAATCCATATGATGAAGGAATGACACTTGATTTTATGGATAATTATTTTGACAACATTCAAATAATGGATGCTATGTTAAGAGCACGAGGAGATAAAGCTGCATTAGAAGCTGAGAGTGGGGGAAAAATAAGATTAAGTCAGCTAAGAGCAGAATTCACTACGTATAATACCGGGGGAGAATTAATCACAACTCCAGATAATGAAGATCCAAATGCAAATGTATTTCCAAACCAACTAGGTTTTGATCATATGCAATCTTATTACATAGGCGTAGAAGGAAGACCTACACCCAGTATGAGAGCCAATGTTAATTTTAATATTCTTGGTAATGTTGCTGAGAATCCCATTAATGAATTATTTTATGAAAGTGTAGGTAGACCAGTTGTAGTTCAAGGCGTAGAAGGAGGAAATGATTTAGATGTTGAAATAGCTGATTTTAATAGACTACGTGTTTATAATGCAGAATACGAATGGAATACTAAAATTGCCGATATAAAAGGATTCTATAGAACCGGGCATTACCATTGGGGCTATGAAGGTGATTTCTTTGGTTTGTATCCCGAAGCTAACTACGGGCCAAACTTGGATATTTATAATGGTGAAATTTTAGGCATGGAGATAAATGGTAAAGGCAGTCTAAACGGTTTGAAAGCCGCATTCGGTCCTCAAATATGGTGGGGAGCTAACCCTACAGCATTACTAAAGTATAGTACCAAAATAAAAAAATTCGATATCACAGGTATTTACCATAGAGATTTCGAGACGGATATATCATTAGATGAAACTGGGAGTCGTGTCTTGGATGCAAATCAAGTAAGAAGTGGTGTAATTCCACCTTGGCCTACAGAGAGAGCTACGTTAGTTGTAGATAGAGACTTTGGTGCGTTTGGGGTTACACTCGGAGGGATATGGGCAGGTAGTCCACTAAACGATATTGCATATCAAGATGTAAGAGGTGAATCAGGAAATTATATAGTATATGAGGATAAGGTAAATAGTGACGATAATTGGGGAGGGAAGGCAAGAATTACATTTTCAAAAGGAAAGTTTAATTGGTATGCTCAAGGCGCTGCTACTGGATTGGTAGCGAATGGTGGAGCAGATCAAACACAATCATTTGCAGGATGGAAACTAAGAGATAATGGAAGTGGAAACCAAAATAGTTTTCTAACAGGTTTTACTTATACTTTAGGAGATTGGCAAATAGCTCCTAATTTTTTATGGCAAGAGCCGTTAGTAGATGCAATACCAAATGATGCTGGTGGAACTGCAAGATTAAGAAACATACTTGCAGATCCTTTTGTAGTAAGAGCGAACAGAAAAACAACAGCCGCAGAATTATTGTTTACCTATGACCCAACACCCGGATCATGGTTCTACGCATGGGATAGTGATAGATCTGAAGATGCTAAACTTGCGTTTAATTTTGGATTCGTGTACTGGCATCTTCCAACGACTATGGATGCACATATCGGGTTTTTTGCCGATCGTACCATATTTGCGTTTCCTAATTCTGTGCCCGCTAAAGATTTATGGGAAGCTAATTCACGGATTGTATCTAAAATAAGCCCGGATCTAGCCTTAATAGCTAAATTATTTGCAGGTAATGGTCAAGCAAATGGTAGCGACTCTAGAGAAATTGATAGAATTGGAGGGGATATTCGTGTTATCTACAACAAGTGGAAGTTCCAACATACTTTTCAAATAAACGATTGGGGACCGTATGATTATCACCGAGATTTCAACCTAACCTATCCAGTACAATTAATGTTAGATATATCGACATCTATTGGTAAACCAGATTGGTTTGTTCTACCCACTACTAGAATCGGGATTCGGGGCACTTGGCGTTCATTAAATGAGTTTTCTCCTCGTTACGCGCCATTAGCGGTATCACCAAACACATTTCCGCCAGAACCTATATTAAGCCCTGTGGGATTTGATGATGGTAACGAATGGGAGATAAGAACATATGTACACATTAACATAGGAAAATAATACCATGAAATGAGCCATTACTATTGGTTGATACCAACTGAAATGTTCAATGGCGAATTCCATCTGACAACTAAAAAAACAATAAAAAAGAACAGATGAAAATGAAAAATATAAAACAGATCAATTTAAAAACCATATGCTCTTTAATATTGGTTATGATAGTTCTATCTGGCTGTGATA
Source organism: uncultured Aquimarina sp. (assembly GCA_947500545.1). Lineage (GTDB taxonomy): Bacteria > Bacteroidota > Bacteroidia > Flavobacteriales > Flavobacteriaceae > Aquimarina. Next base: position 239,407 of record CANMSO010000007.1, read on the forward strand.
GAGATCTTTCAGACGAAGCAGTTTTTGCTACCTTTCCAAATACTGCCGACATTTTTACAGATAGTCCAGTAAGTCTTACAGACAGGTTTTTTATATCGTTTGACCCTGCCCTTGGAGCTAACACAGAAGCTTTTGGTACAGATGATGATGTTGCCTATGAGGGAAACTCTTCGATAAGAATTGACGTACCATCTCCGAATGATCCAAACGGAAATTTTGTAGGAGGTATCTTTTTAGATAGAGGAGAAGGAAGAGATTTAACAGGGTATACTGCCTTATCCTTTTGGGCTAGGAGCTCCATCACTGCAACGATTGGTCTAGTAGGCTTTGGAACTGATTTCGAAGAGGATAAATTTACAGTTGAACGACCAAACATTCAGCTGTCTACAGATTGGCGAAAATACATTGTACCAATTCCCGATCCTTCAAAATTAGTTCAAGAGAGTGGTATGTTTGTTTTCTCTGCAGGTGGCTTGGATATAATCGATTCAGTACCTAACGGGAATGAGATTGGCTATACCTTTTGGATAGACGAATTAAGATTTGAGAACTTAGGTACAATAGCACAGCTAAGACCAGCGATATTTTCTGGAGAAGATTTTATAGAGCAAGGTTTTGTAGGCTCAACTAGACTAATTACTGATTTAGGAGCAACTTTTAATGCTCCTACTGGCGAAAATATTACGGTAGTACCGGCACCAGGTTATTTTGATTTTTCGTCTTCTAATACTAATGTAGCATTTGTTAATGAACTTGGATTAATTCAAATTGTTGGTGAGGGTACTACAACCATTACAGGACAACTTAATGGTGTTTCAGCTGAAGGATCTTTGAGTTTAGAAGTACTCGGTAGTTTTGTTGGTGCAGAAACACCTCCAGAAAGAGATCCCTCAGATGTTATATCAATATTTAGTGATGCTTATACTAATGTTAATAATTTGAATTTCGCTGCATTTAATGATCAAAATGTACAGATAGAAACACAAAATTTCAATGGTGACCAGATTGTTACTTATGATAATTTAAGTTTTGTAGGACTTGGTTGGGATGGAACTGAAGATGTATCAGGTATGACGCACCTGCATGTAGATGTACAATTGAGTAGTTCTGCAAATCCAGTATTTACCGTTCAGCTGATTGACTTTGGTGCAAATAACGCTGATGGTGGTGGAGATGACACAGGAGGTGGGTTTACTATACCAAGTTCAGAACTAATAGAAGGTGCTTGGGTTGGTATAGACATACCTATAAATGCATTTACAGAAGCTACGGCAGGTGGATTTGCTGGTTCTCCTAATTTAAATAACATAGCAAGAGTCGCACTTGTGTCAAATGGCAACTCTTTTGTAATTGATAATATATACTTCTATAGAGAATAAAAAATTGAAAAATGAATAATAATTTAAATAAGATAATTGGATCTCTTTTTATTTCATGCCTTTTTATGATGGGTTGTGGAACTGATGATACTCAAACAGTGGCCACATTCAATAATTTAGTGGCAGAAGATAATTTTGATGAGGATGGCCAAATTGATACCTCTTTTTGGAATTTTGATATCGGCGATGGCTCAGAACAAGGTATTCCCGGATGGGGAAATAATGAGTTACAATTCTATACAGATAGATCTGAAAACGTTACTGTAGAGAATGGCTTTTTATTGATCACCGCCCAAGAAGAGGATTTTAATGGAGCACAATACACCTCTGCAAGATTACAGACCAAAGGAAAAATTCAACAACGCTACGGTCGTTTTGAGGCACGTATACGCTTGCCTTTTGGTCAGGGAATGTGGCCGGCCTTTTGGTTGTTAGGTGATGATAGCGATGGTAGTGTCTGGCCACAGATAGGTGAGATAGATATTATGGAGAATACCGGTGATGCGCCAACAGAAATATTTGGCACTGTCCATGGACCTGGATACTCACGTGAAAGTTCCATATCAAAAAAGTACACCTTAGTAAATAGTAGGGTTGATACTGGCTTTCACATATATGGAATAGAATGGTCCCCAGACTACATAAACTATTATGTAGATAACGTATTATATTACCAGATCACTCCTGAAGATGTGGATGAAGAAACAGATGGGGAGGGCGAATGGGTGTTTAATGATAGGCAGTTCTACATTATTTTAAACCTAGCCGTTGGTGGTAACCTACCTGGATCACCAAATGAAGAAACGGTCTTTCCTCAGACCATGATTGTAGACTATGTAAGAGTATATACTAATGGAATAAACTAATTTAATTATTAAAAAATTGTGAAACGAGCCATTGCAAGAATTTTGACGTTCATCAAGATTATTTGGCAAGTTCCATGTAACCTCTAAAACAACAAGATAACTCATGAAACAATTGATTAAAAAAACTAATATAATTTGGGTTCTAATTATAGCTGTTGCCTTTTTTTTTGGTTGCGAAGATGATGATACCAACTTACCAAAGGTAATTGCAACTTTTGCACAAACCATAAACGAAGACACAGGTATAGTATCTTTTATCAACCTTTCTGAAAATGCAGATAGCTATACCTGGGATTTTGGGGATGGTACAACTTCTACCGAAATTAATCCAACTAAAACATATCCAACAGGTAGCTATACCGTAGTGTTAACTGCAAAAAATGTAGCTGGAGCAGAAGGTACTTTTCAAGATGAAATATTTATAAACATTCCTGTACCTATAACATTTCCCATCAATTTTGATGCAGATAATGTTAACTATCAAGCTGAGGTTTTTGGAGGTGCATCTTTTCAAGTCGTAGAAAACCCTGATCCAACGGGGGCAAATCCGAGCACATCTAATGTTGGTGCTATTACTAATAGTGGAGCAGCATTTGAAGGTATTGTCTTTGATTTAGGTGAGCCGTTAAATTTATCCGAACAAAAATCTATAAAAGTTGTTTTTTGGTCAGACACTCCAATTGATGTACTATTGAAACTTGAAGAAGGAAGTACGTTTGTAGAGACAGCTGCAAGTCATGGAGGAACAGGTTGGGAGGAAATTTACTTTACATTTGGTTCTTCAGACGCATTTTCAAAACTCACTATTTTTGTTGATGGACCAGGTACGACAACAGGAACATTTTATATAGATGATATTTCTCAAATTGATACTGCAGATATTCCTTGTACGGATACGTTATTAGAAATACCAATAGATTTTGACTGTAATGGAATTGATTATGCTACTAAGATTGTTGGTAATGTATCGTTTACTGTTATAGATAACCCAGAATTGTCAGGTATAAATAGTGAACCAACTATGGTTGGACAAATCACGAATGTAGGTGCTAACTTCGAAAATGCTTTCTTTAACTTAGATACTGCTATTGATTTTTCAATGGATAAGGGTGTTAAAATGAAAATATTCTCTAATCAAGCATTACCCGTTTTATTAAAATTTGAAGATGGCACAGAAGCACCTGTTGAGAATTCACAAAACCATGGAGGCTCCGGTTGGGAAGAATTAACTTTCACACTTAACTCATCTGGCTCGTATAACGATATGGTAATTTTTGTAGATGGTCCAGGTACCGCTGCGGGTACTTTTTATGTAGATGATATTGAGCAGGTTGCAGGAATGGTTGCAGATCCATGTACTCCAGAAACTAGTCAATCACTAGATGCATCAGATTTTGATTTAACGTTCCAGACAGATCCAACTGCCAGTATAGGCTCGTTTGATGCAGGTTTATCTTGGGTTGATAATCCAGATTTTGACAATGACGTTAATAAATCATGTAAAGTCGGTCAAATTGATAGATCAGGAGCGGCATTATTTGCCAATAATCAAATTGACTTTGATGCAAAATTTGATTTTAATGCCAATGCAGGGTTTAAACTAAAGGTATGGTCTCCTAATGCCGGTACTAATGTTTTAGTTAAACTTGAAGATAAGGTTAACAACGCGATTAATGTAGAAGTAGGAGCGGTTACTAGTGTAGCTAGTGGTTGGGAAGAATTGACATTTAACTTCGCAAGTGGCGAAAGTGGAAAATATGATAAGATAATTTTGTTTTTTGAGTTGAACACTAATACTACAGAGACTTATTATATAGATGACTTTAGACTATACAGTTCTGGCGGTGGCACCGGTGGGGGTGGATGTGCTACTACCTTAGTTGCAGCAACATCACTTCCATTAGATTTTGAAGGTTGTGAAACGTTTCTTTCTGATGTTAATTTTGGTGCAGGGCTTACTTCTGAGCTTCTAGCGAACCCTTTTCAAACAGGTATTAATACTTCTGATTTTGTTTTAAAAGTAGATAAACCAACTGGTTCCGAATTTTTTGCAGGAGTTCAAAATACGTTCGATAATTTTGATTTGACTACAACCATGACTTTTAAAGTTAAAGTCTATTCTACTAAAGCAAATGTAGTAATGCGTTTTGAATTAGCTGTTTTACCTAATGATGGAAGTATTGGTAATCCGGCTCCCGTATTTGTAACAATAGCGAATGCAAATGAATGGACAGAAGTCGAATTTACTTTTATCAATTTACCGGCATCACCAACAACATATAATCATTTAGTCATAAAACCAGATAATGATCAGACTGATAGCCCAATAACATCAGGTGGGACATATTATTTTGATGATATAAGACTTGAATAGATTAAGCTTTAATAATTAATTGAATTAGTATTACTTATAAGAGGTTGAATATTTCTTTCAACCTCTTTCAACCTAAAAAATAAAAGGTTTAATAGGTAATTTTAAATAGAAGTATATAAAAATGATAAAGGACTCTGTATTAACTTCAGAAAGAGAAGAAGGTAAAGAAGTAAAACTCGAGCACATTACTATTAATGGTGAGATGTTTAATAAGATTTCTAATAGTGATGTAATGCGTCCCTTTTTTATGAGTATCGTTAGTGATTCTAATCATTGGATGTTTATAGCTAGTAATGGAGGAGTAACAGCAGGAAGAAAGGATGCAGATAATGCTTTATTCCCATATTATACAGATGATAAGATTACCGAATCGTATGACATTACAGGTAGTAAATCCATTTTTAGAATAAAAAAAGAAGGAAAGCTAATCATTTGGGAACCGTTTTCTGAACGTTATTCAGGAACGTACCAATATTCTAGAAATATCTATAAAAATGCTTATGGCAATAAGATTTTATTTGAAGAAATAAATCATGATTTGAATTTGACATATACCTATATGTGGAGTTCTAGTAATGAGTATGGTTTTGTAAAAAAAAGTACCTTAAAAAATAATTCCAAAGAATCTGTACATATTGAAATATTAGATGGTTTACAAAACATTATACCCTATGGAGTCAATACAGATGTACAGGCAATTAGAAGTAACTTGGTAGATGCTTATAAAAGAAGTCAACTTGCCCAGGATAGTGGACTAGGTATTTATGCACTTAGTGCTATTATTGTAGATCGTGCAGAGCCAAGTGAAGCATTAAAGGCAAATATAGTTTGGTCTAAGGGACTAGAAAATCCAAAGTATCTCTTATCATCATTGCAGTTGAATAGCTATAGGAATGGATATGATATAAACGAAGAAGGTGATATAAAAGCTGAAAAAGGTGCGTATTTTGTTAATTGTAGCATCACTTTGCCAGCAGAAGAAAGTAAAGACTGGATGATGGTCGCTAATGTTAATCAAGGACCTTCTCAAGTAGTAGAAATTTCAGAAATAATTAAAAACAGCAACGATTTAATTCAGAAGGTTAATGATGACATAGAATTAGGAACGCAACGTTTAATCAATTTAGTATATGCATCAGATGGATTTCAGTTAACTGCCGATAAAAGACGAAATGCAAGGCATTATTCAAATACTCTTTTTAATATCATGAGAGGGGGTATTTTTGATGCTAATTATACAATCGAAAAATGGGATTTCAGCAATTACTTAGCATCAGCTAATAGAAAGGTATATAGTAAAAATGAAGCATTATTAGAGGGTTTTCCAGAGGTGTTTACACTTTTAGAACTTAGAGAAATAGCACACCAAAATGAGGATAAAAATTTTAGAAGACTTGCCTTGGAGTATATGCCGCTTAAGTTTAGTAGACGTCATGGTGATCCTAGCCGTCCGTGGAATAAATTCTCAATAAATACTCAGAGTGAAATAGACGGGTCTAAGATTTTAGATTACGAAGGTAACTGGAGGGATATTTTTCAAAATTGGGAAGCCCTGGCGTATTCTTATCCAGAGTTTGTAGAAAGTATGATCCACAAGTTTCTAAACGCTAGTACTTTTGATGGTTACAATCCTTATAGAATTACAAAAGGAGGTATAGACTGGGAAGTTATAGAGGAACATGATCCTTGGTCTTATATTGGGTACTGGGGAGATCATCAAATCATTTACTTATTAAAGTTTTTAGAATTTTTCCATGATCATTACCCAAACAGACTACAAAACTTTCTTAATAAGGATATGTTCGTGTATGCTAATGTACCTTATAAAATTAAGCCTTATGAAGACCTTTTAAGGAATCCTAAAGATACGATTGAGTTTGATTACAATCTTGATAAAAAGTTACAGGAAAAACGTGTTGAATTTGGAGCAGATGGAATATTGCTAAGAGACGAAAACTACTTTATTCATAAGGTAAATTTCATAGAAAAGATATTAGCTACAACACTAGCTAAGCTATCTAACTTTATTCCAGAAGCAGGAATTTGGTTAAATACACAGCGCCCCGAGTGGAATGATGCCAATAATGCTTTGGTAGGTGATGGAGTTTCAATGGTAACGCTTTATTACTTAAGGCGTTTCTTCAAGTTTTTTAAAATCGTTTTTGAAGACACAGAAGACACAGACATTGAAATTTCTAAAGAACTTCTAGAGTTTTATAATACTATAAATAAAACCTTCAAAAACTACGAAGGACTTTTATCAAGGAGCTTATCAAATATAGAAAGAAAGGAAATTCTTGATGGTTTAGGAATGGCTGGAAGTAAGTATAGAACAAAAGTTTATGACCATGCATTGTCAGGCAAGAAAGAAACGCTTAAGCTTAGTGATTTAAAAGCTTTTATAGATTTAACATTGAAATATTTAAATCATTCAATAAAGGCGAATAAAAGAGATGATAATATGTACCACGCATATAATCTAATGACAGTGAATAATGAAAACGAAATTTCTATTACCTATTTAGATGAAATGCTCGAAGGCCAAGTAGCAGTGTTAAGTTCTGGGTATTTATCATCAAAAGATAGTTTGAGTCTGTTAGATGCTATGAAGAACAGTACTTTATTTAGGCCAGATCAATATAGTTATTTACTGTATCCAAATAAGGAATTACCAAAATTTACAAAAAAAAATATTATCCCTAAAGAGTACGTAGAAAACTCAAGATTGCTAACACAATTACTTGCAGATAACAATAAACAAATCATTGAAAAAGATGTAAACGGGAATTATCATTTTAATGGAAGTTTTAATAATGCTGAAAGTTTAAAACAGGAATTAGAAAACCTATCGACTAAGGGGTATCATATTTTAGTTGAAAAATATAGAGGTTTAGTAGTAGAGACTTTCGAAAAAGTATTTAATCATAAAGCATTTACGGGGCGTTCCGGAACATTTTACGGCTATGAAGGATTAGGTTCTATTTACTGGCATATGGTTTCAAAGCTGTTGTTAGCAGTAGAAGAATGTTGTTTAAAAGCTATAGAGGATAAAGAATCAGATGAAGTAGTAGGAAAGTTATTAGAACATTATTACGAAATTAATGAAGGCATTGGCGTTCACAAATCCCCAGAATTATATGGGGCTTTTCCTACAGACCCTTACTCACATACACCAACAGGCAAAGGAGCGCAACAACCTGGAATGACTGGGCAAGTAAAAGAAGATATCTTAAGCCGTATAGGGGAATTGGGTGTGTCTGTTAAAAATGGTGAGTTGCAATTTCACCCATGTTTGTTAAGAATAGAAGAGTTCTTAAAAGAGCCAAAGATGTTACGTTACGTAGATGTAAATGAAAATAAAAAAAAATTGCAATTGTACAGACACGAATTGGCTTTTACGTATTGCCAAGTACCTATTGTGTATTCATTGTCGGGAGAAAACAGTCTTGAAATAACCTACCATAACGGCTCGATAACTTCACATACGGGTTTAACATTAGACACCTCTATTAGTCAAAAACTATTTAGAAGAACTGCAGAAATAGAGAGTATAAAAGTAAATATTGAGAAAACCATTTTAAAATAAAAACAAATGAAACCAAGACGTGACATAGTACTCATATTCTTATTTACAGTACTTATGGTGTCTTGCAATCAAGAACATAAAAGTAAGCAATCTATGCAGCCCCAAAAAAGCATTACCGCAAAAGACATTTTAGGCAATCCAAATTATCTTGCTATATCTTATGGAGGTTATCGTAAATCATCAAGAGAGTTTCAACCTACTATTGCACAGCTAAAAGAAGATATGAAAATTCTTCAAGCTATGAACATTAAAGTCTTAAGAACCTATAATGTTCAATTGGCTCAAGCTTCTAATATATTGAAAGCGATACATCAACTCAAGACAGAAGATGAAACTTTCGAAATGTATGTAATGCTTGGTGCTTGGATTGATTGCAAGAACGCCTGGACTGATAAAGAACCAGATCATACTATAGAAAGTGCCCAAAACGAAAGTGAGATAAATAGAGCAGTAGCATTGGCTAATCAATATCCAGATATTGTAAAAGTAATTGCTGTAGGTAATGAAGCCATGGTTAGATGGGCAACTAGCTATTATGTGCAGCCCAATGTGATATTAAAATGGGTTAATTATTTACAGAACTTAAAGAAAGAAGATAAACTCTCTAAAGATCTATGGATTACTTCTTCTGATGATTTTGCATCTTGGGGAGGAGGCGAAGAAAGTTATCATGTTAAAGATTTAGAAGACTTAATCAAAGCAGTGGATTATGTATCTATGCACACATATCCATACCATAATACTCATTATAACCCAGAATTTTGGGGGATAGATGATGATGAAAAAGAACTCTCTTCAGATGAAAAATTAGAAGCAGCAATGCAAAGAACACTACAATTTGCCCAAAAACAATATAAAGCCGTTTCGAATTATGTTGAGAGTTTAGGTATGAAAAAACCTATTCATATAGGGGAGACAGGCTGGGCTACTGTTTCTAATGGGCATTATGGACCAAATGGCTCTAAAGCCACAGATGAGTTTAAAGAAGCATTGTATTATAAATACATGAGAGAGTGGACCAATAAAGAAGGTATTTCATGCTTTTATTTTGAAGCCTTTGACGAACCATGGAAAGATGCTCACAATCATAAAGGTTCAGAAAATCATTTTGGATTATTTACAGTAGATGGTAAAGCCAAATATGTGCTTTGGGATTTAGTAGATCAAGGTGTGTTTGAAGGCTTAACACGAGGCGGTAATCCAATTACTAAGACTTATAATGGTAATAAAGATGACCTGCTACTAGAGGTACAATTACCTCCGATTAAAAAAGAAATCACATTAAATCATTGAAATGAAATTATTAAAATATCATATCTGTCTAATTTTATTGATTACGATGAGTTGTACCGAAACACGGAAGGAGCTAGAAGTTGAGGTTTTTGAAACATCGGCTAGCGGAAATAAATTGAGTAAAGTAACCGAGTTTTCAATTTCAGAAACCAAGGTTAGGATTACCTTAAATCCTGAAAAAACCTATCAAACCATTACAGGTTTTGGAGGTGCTTTTACAGAATCTTCAGCATATTTATTGAATAAGTTAAGTAAAGAAAATCGCGATAGAATCATTAAAGCATATTTTGGAAGAGAGGGTGCCAATTACTCACTTACAAGAACACATATGAATTCTTGTGATTTCTCACTAAGCCAATATTCATATACACCTAACGAAGATAAAGAACTTAAAGATTTTTCGGTAAAAGAAGATATGGAGGACTTAATCCCAATGATTAAAGAAGCCATGGCAACTTCAGAAGATGGTTTTAAAATATTTGCATCACCATGGACGGCACCGCCATGGATGAAAGACAATAACAAATGGGTTGGCGGAAAACTCCTTCCAAAATACTACGATACATGGGCATTATTCTTTTCTAAGTATTTAGAGGCTTACAAAGAACAAGGAATCGATATTTGGGGGTTTACTGTTGAAAATGAACCACATGGCAATGGCGATAACTGGGAAAGTATGCATTTTACACCAGAAGAAATGACAGATTTTGTGCAACATCATCTGGGTCCCAAGCTGGAAGCTGATGGTTATGGAGACAAAATTATCTTAGGTTATGATCAGAATAGAGCAGGTTTAAAAGAGTGGGTAGATGTGATGTACAAGGATGACGCTTCTTCAAAATACTATGATGGCACTGCGATTCATTGGTATGAAAGTACATATGAAATATTTCCCGAAGCCTTACAATACGCACACAACAAAGCACCTAATAAATTCTTAATCGAAACTGAAGGCTGTGTAGATTCTGAAGTGCCTAAGTGGCAAGATGATCAATGGTATTGGAGTAAAGAAGCAACCGATTGGGGTTGGGATTGGGCAGCTGAGGATGAAAAATACCTACATCCCAAATATGCCCCTGTAAATCGTTATGCCAGAGATATAATAGGTTGTTTGAATAATTGGGTAGATGGATGGGTAGATTGGAACATGGTACTAGACAGACAAGGTGGCCCAAATTGGTTTAAAAACTGGTGTGTAGCACCAGTGATTGTAGACCCCGATAGTGATGAGGTATACTTTACACCTTTGTATTATACCATGGCACATTTTAGTAAATATATTCGCCCTGAAGCAAAAGTAATTGATGTACAGGTTTCAGATGAGAAAGTAATGGTTACTGCTGCTAAAAACCCAGATGGTTCTATTGCGGTGGTTGTATTTAATCCTACAGAAGAAGCAAAACAATTTTCATTGGCCCTAGGTGAAAAATCAAAGGATATTTCTATTAATGCACAGGCTATTCAAACAATAGTCCTTGCCAATTAAAATTAAAACTATGTCAAATATTAAAACTGCCGCAAAAGATAAAGTCCCCGTGGGTCAAAAAGCCGCCTTTGGTGCAGGTCATTTTATATTAAATATACTACCTGGTACACTTGGGGTTTTTATCCAATTCTTTTTACTAACGGCTTGGGGGGTTGATCCTTTGTGGGCTGGGCTTTTAGGTGGTTTACCAAGAATATTTGACTCGATAACAGACCCAATAATGGGTTTCATTTCGGACAACACTACATCTAGATGGGGGCGTAGAAGACCTTATATTTTTGTAGGTGCTATCATAAGTGGTATACTTTTCTTTTTCATGTGGCAGATTGATGATAATGCTTCTCAATCATATATTATTTGGCATGTCATGATACTTCAATTGCTATTCCTTATTGGTAATACCATGTTTGCGACTCCATTAGTTGGGCTAGGCTATGAAATGACATCAGATTATAACGAAAGAACACGTTTAATGGCATTTTCTAACACTATGGGGCAAATTGCTTGGATGATTGTACCGTGGTTGTATGTTATTATTCCAGACACAAATACATTTAATACACAGACAGAGGGTGTTCGTACTATGGCGCTTATTGTAGGTGCTATGTGTATAGTTTTCGGAATTTTACCGGCATTGTTTTGTAAAGGTATTGATTCCTCACATATGGAAAATCGAAAAGAGATCAATTTCAAAACGCTTGTGGTTAACATGAAGGACTTATTCGCAGGAATTGTTCAAGTTTCTAAAAACAAACCCTTCATGAAATTATGTGGTGCAACGTTCTTGGTTTTTAATGGTTTTCAACTTGTTGCCGCCTTTGGTGTTTTTATCATTGTATTTTATATGTACAACGGTAGTTATGAGTTAGCGGGTACTTGGCCAGCATGGTTTAATACGATTAATGCCATGATTACTGCATTCATTGTTATACCAATTATTTCAAGAATGGCGAATAAATGGGGGAAGAAAAAAGCGTTTATAATTTCAACAGTTTTATCAATAGTAGGTTACCTTTTAAAATGGTGGGGTTTTGATAAGGAACTTAACAGTCAATTTAATCAAACCGGATTAGGGAAATCATTAAACTCTGGAATAGGCTCAATATTCGAATCTTTAAACCCAGTATTAGATACCATAGGAATGTCTTGGTTTAGTATAGATCCAGGTAGCGAAGTGCCATGGCTTATATTTTTACCAATTCCATTATTTGCTTTCGGGATGGGAGGGTTATTTACATTAATGATGTCTATGACTGCTGATGTATGTGACTTAGATGAATTAGAAAATGGGATGCCTCGTAAAGAGGGGACTTTTGGAGCCATTTATTGGCTGATGGTGAAAATTGGTCAATCTATTGCACTAGTCTTAGGAGGATTAATTTTGAGTATTGTTGGATTTGACCCTAATGTTACTGAGCAATCTGTAGAAACCATGAATGGACTTAGGGTAGCTGATATATTGGTTCCATCGGTAACTGCAGCATTAGCAATATGGGTAATGTGGAAATATGGCCTTACTGAAAAAAGAGCTAGAGAAATAAAAGCCACATTGGTAGAACGAAGAGGAGAGCTTTAATAATATTAATTAATATATCTTATGTCTATTAGAAAAGAAAAGTTTTTGACCTTAGCCACTCTAGAGTATGCTAACAAAACTACAGAAGACTTAAAACAAATGTATAGACAGGTTTTAGAAAATGGCATGCATGGTTTATGTTTTAGTCCGTATATAGAAGGTCAACAACCCGGAGACCAAATTACCGAAGATCAAATACGAAGAAGGTTAGAAATTATCAAACCATATACCAAATGGATAAGATCGTTTTCCTGTACAGATGGAAATGAAACTATTCCTAAAATAGCAAAGGAATATGGAATCAAAACATTGGTTGGCGCATGGTTAGGCGATGATGATGAGATTAATAGAAAAGAAGTCAAAAACCTTATAGCATTGTGTCATGCAGGTTATGTTGATATCGCAGCAGTAGGTAATGAAGTGATGTATCGAGGAGACCTTACAGAAGAAGAATTATTGAGTCATATTCATTTGGTAAAAAAAGAGGTTACTGGTATTCCTGTGGGATATGTTGATGCCTATTATGAGTTTGTTGATCGCCCTAGAATTACTGAAGCTTGTGATATTATTTTGGCAAATTGTTACCCTTTCTGGGAAGGTTGCGATCTAGATTACTCCTTGTTATATATGAAAGATATGTATCATAGAGCACTTCGTGCAGGAAATGGAAAAAAAGTAATCATTTCTGAAACAGGATGGCCTAGTATGGGAACGAACCTTGAAGGGGCATTTCCATCCTATGAAAATGCTATAAAGTATTTTATTAATACGCAAAAATGGTCTCAGGAGGATAACATTGAGGTATTCTTCTTTTCATCTTTTGATGAATCCTGGAAAGTAGGAGACGAAGGTGATGTAGGTGCTTATTGGGGGATTTGGGATAAAAATGAGCAGCTGAAATACTAAGGTATTGTTTTTTCTCCATAAAATGAAGAACCACGTCTTTTGGACGTGGTTTCTTGCTTGTTGTGACCCCAAGCATTCAAAGTTCAAACTTTTTAACAAAATATTTAGAAGAAATTTCAGAATATGCAAAAGATTATCAAGCCTTATTGATAGCTTGTTGAGAATATAATCGAAGAAAATATTTTAACTTTTTTGTAACTTTTGAAGAGCTTAAAAATAATGGTTCTTTATAAACTGCGATTTAATACTGTATATACCCTATCGGCAATACCTTTTGTGATTTTTTTAAACTTTTAAAAAGTCAAAATATTTGCCCATTTTAAAAGATATATAATTAAAAGTGTACCAGCCGTGCTAACAAATATTGAACTCTGCCAGAAATAAATTTTGTTCCCCCAAATATTCAACCACTTTTTGCCAAATTCTTTTTTGACATAACCTTTAAGACCTATGAAATGAAGAAAGTTTATTATTAAAAAAACTGCTATTGCTACTATCCAAATTTTTTCCATTCACCAAATTTTTATGTTTTGCTTGTTATTGTTGCCAGCAATTATGTAATAGCAATTGCTATTATTTTTCTGATTGCAAAAGTAAGGATATCCTACAAAAACCAAGACAAAAGATGAATTGAAAATGATTTTTTTATTTTATTACAATAGTTTGGGTCAAGAAGATTCAAACCTTAAATATTTAATTTTCAAACTCTTGAAAATACACAAAAAAACAAAAACCATTGTAAGAATCTGATTTACAATGGTTTTTTCGTTGATGTGACCTCGGCAGGATTCAAACCTGCAACCTCTTGAGCCGTAATCAAGTTTTTAGGTAGTTTAAATATCTTATAATCAGATAAATATGTGTATTTTGGTTTTATTTCGTAAACTTTTCGTATGATTTTGTTTTCGAAAATAAAATTTTAATATTGGTCAATTAGTTGTTGAAAAGATTGGAGTATCAATAACAACTTGTTATAAATATCTCAGAGAAAAAGGATCAATCAGAAAAATACATTTTTATATAAAAGCTAAATTAAGATAGAAAAAGTAAATAGAATTACATAAATTTTACTAATTTAGAAACAACGTAAAAATGCTAATTACCCCATATCCAGATTCTCTCTGGGTTTGGGGTTTTATATGTTATAATTTAAAGTATTAGATAAGAAATAAAAATACATGGAAAATAAAGGACATGTGCTTTATTCTATTGTTGGGCTTAATTTGAAAAATGGATATAATTATTGATGCGAATATTATAAGAAGAGACTTAAAGTTAAATGATAAAAACTTTGAGATTCTTACTGATTATCTAAATAAAACAAATTCGAATTTAATTTATCCTTCAATTGTAATTCAAGAAGTAAAAGGACTTTACAAAAGAGCCTTAAAAGAAAGGGTTGAACAATTCACCACTGTTAATCGTAAATTGAAATCAACATTAGTTACAACTGAAATAGCGGAATTACCTGTAATAAATATTGAAATTGAATCTGAAAATTATATCGAATTTATTCATAATAAGCTTGGCACTACAAGTGACAATATAATTGAATATAAAAACGAATTTTTACCCGAATTAGTAAGTAGAGCAATTGATAGAAAAAAACCATTAGATAATAAAGGACAACAATTTAGAGACGGATTACTTTGGTTATCTCTTCTTGATTATGCCATTAATACTGAAGAAAAAAGAGTAGCTTTTATTTCGGATAACCCAACAGATTTTGCTGAAAAAGGTGAAAATAAATTATGTGTAGAATTATTAGAAGAGACTAATGAAAAAGGAATTGAAATAGTTTACTTCAGAACACTTGATGACTTTGCAAAACAACACGCATCTGTGATTGAGTTCATAACTAAAGAATGGATTTCTGAAAATATAGATAACGAAATAATTGAAAGCTTATTTGAAGAAACTTTAGATAATTTGGATGATGATTTAATTTTAGAAGGTATAGAACTTGATCATAATGAGAGTAAAACAGGTTATTTAAATCGGTCAGATTATTTATCATCCAATCTCTTAGATTTTTATGTTTATGAAAAAACAGACGGAACAATACTTTTAAATGCGGAGTGGGAATTTGAGACAGAATTTGAAGTGGAAATTGAAAGGGTTATAGAACGAGATTCTTCAAGATATGAGCATAGGTACACTATAGATCCAATAACAGGAGAACCTGAAATGGATATGGTTTTTATACCTGATTACTCTATTGACCAAGAATTTGACTACAAACATGACACACCTCTATTTAGAGGTAAGTTTGTTATAAGAATAGAGAATAAAAAAGTGACAGATTATGACCTAAAAGCATGGGACTGGGGATAAAAACTAAGCCCAACTATGGCTATAATTAATACGGGTTTTTGGTGCTTAACCCAAAGTTTAGAGCTTTTAACCAAGTCCG
This sequence comes from uncultured Aquimarina sp., assembly GCA_947500545.1. GTDB lineage: Bacteria > Bacteroidota > Bacteroidia > Flavobacteriales > Flavobacteriaceae > Aquimarina. Next base: position 255,286 of record CANMSO010000007.1, read on the forward strand.
CCAAATCAAAAAGATTTGGCTTTATAACAAAAAAGATAAAACAAATAAAAAGTTTTGGCTAAGTGCTTAATCGAAAGTTTACTACTTTTAATTCCTGCACTAACCATAGCCGAGACGTTAAGGGTAACCAAAAAAATGAACTTCGAAGAAGAAAACATACACAACAATAAAAAAACTGATAAAACTTATATCAGTAGGCCAATACAAACCAAAGATTACAAACCTGATGGTGAAGGTGGTGTTGTGGAAGAAGTTAAAAATATTAGAATTGTCTCAAAAGTAATTGATTCTGAAGAACAGTATACTTTTGCAAAAGTTAAAAAAGAACTGGTTTTGAGAAAAACTACAGGAGGACGTCAAGAACTAATAGCTAAATTAGTTGAGGATGACAAAGGCGTTTTTGTTTTAACTTTTCAAAAATTCACCTCAGAAACAAGAATGCCTCATAAAGCTTCCTTCTCCTTTGTTGGAAATGAAATCGGTAAATTATTCAACTTCCTAAAAACTCTTAATCTCATTCCTTTTGATAAACCAACAAGTTCAAACATCCAAGACACAGAATTAGCTCAATTGTTATCCTCCAAAGAAAACACTAAAAAGTTTATTATAGATAATGAAGAAATTATTTCGGAGATTCTTAAAAACGAATTAACGAAAGAAGATATTGTAACTCTTGGATACAGAAAAAAGCAACTTGAAATTTTTGATAAAATGTTAAATGACATTGAATATTTTGATCAACTTAAAATACAATGTGATATAAAGCGTGATGAAGAATTATGGCAAAAATACTTTGAAAAAAATACCTGGATATTTGGTTATGGATTAAACTATATTTTCAACTCTCCTCTTGAAGGAAAAAAGCTGGAACAAGTAATTTCTGGTTATGATTTCAATAACTCAGGCAAAAGGTCTGATGCTCTATTAAAGACAAGAGGAATTATTGAAAGTCTTTTTTTTGGAGAAATTAAAACTCACAAAACTGATTTAATAAATCAAAAAAAGACTCCTTATCGACTTGAAAGCTGGCAAGTTTCTGATGAGTTGATTGGAGCAATAGCACAAATACAAAGAACAGTTCATAAATCAGTAAAAAACATTAAAACTAAAACAGAAATAAAAAACAAACAGGGAACTTTAACAGGTGAAACATTATTCCTCTATTCCCCTAAATCATACCTAATCATAGGTAATTTATCCGAATTTAAGGAAGAATTAGGTGTTAATGAAGATAAATATTCGTCATTTGAAATGTTTAGACAAGGACTTTCTAAAATTGATATAATAACATTTGACGAATTATATCAAAGAGCGAAGTTCATAATAAGAAATAGTGAATAAGGTATAGGCCTAATACTATATATAGCAAATAGGGCGATTAGTGTTTTACCGGAAGATTATCGTCTATTTGTGAAGTCATCAAATCTTTTGATTTGGTATTAAATGAGAAAAATTAAAACAAAATACAAAAGATTAGGCTTGTGGCCAAACCGAAAATAATCGCTTGCTTTCTGTTCTACTTGCCATATATTTAAAGTTGGCAACAATTTACAGGAATATCAATAACACCAAACTATGGACTACTTTTCAAACGACAAAATTAATGAAGGCGACAGAAGAGATATAGCTTTTCAAATGGTAAATGCATTAAGAGAAGTAGTAAGTATATCAAGAAAACTAAATCAACCTATTTCATACGAACAGACATTAGATTTAATTCAAGATTTAAATCCTGAAATATATGAATCAGTTTCCGTTTTGTTGGATAGAAAAAATGAAAGTGATTGGGTGAAATATTATAAAGAATTAGCTGATTTACAATCAACAACTGAAAACGAAATTAATCCGGTTGATTTAATTGAAAATGATTTGAATGAACTTAATAGTATTGCATTAAATAAAGACAACAAGAGATCTATAAATAAACGGATTCGAGATTATGAAAACGCTATTGAATATTTTCAACCAAGGAAGATTTCAGAACATAAGATTTTAAACCGAGATACGTACATCGCAGAAAGAGAAGACCTTAAAATAAAAAATAAAATATACGAGCGAGAGGAATTTATTGATTATAAATTAGATAGTAATAATGTTCTTCGCTTGCGCCTATTACATCCCGATAATGCTGAAAATATAATTGGTGCTGACTTAATTTATGAGCATTTGGACACAAAAAGTGGTAGAATTAGGTTCCTGCATATGCAATATAAAACTTGGGACAATAAAAGTCTGAATTTCAAAGCAGGCAGTTTAAATGCCCAAATTGAAAAGATGGACAAAAATCTATGTAAAGCTGGATATTGTAGTAACGATAAAGGAAAAAAATCAATTAAAGGTTACAGACTTCCCTATTGTTGTGCTTTTTTAAGACCTACAAGTAAATTACAAAATTCTGATAGTAAAATGGTAAGCACAGGTTTGCACGTCCCAATATGCGAAGTCAAGAAAATTATGGAAATAGAAAAATCGTTGAATAAAAAAAATGTTAGAGGCAAAAATGTCTCTTACAAAATTTTCGATGAGTTATTTAATGCTAGAATGATTGGTTCAAGATGGTTGACTTATGAGGAACATACAAATTTTTATGAGGAGCGAAATTTATTGGATGTTGATAATATAATTAGATTACACGCGCAAGAAATTATAGTATAAAAACTGTTGCCAACAACGTGTCCATAATTCATAGTGCTTAAGAACTATCTGAAAATCCATTCGGATTTTCAACACGTTTGTCTCTTTTTGCTATCTTAGTCCTAACACTGCAATAATAAGCATTTCAAATTTTAGTCCAACTCCCCATATTTATCAACATATTGTACGAGCTTCTTTTTTATTTCTTTAATAACTCCTTCTAGATAATTATTGTATTTAATTAGCTTGTTAACTTGGTCCTCCATATCTGCAAGCAGCTTTTTTTCTATCTCCCGGACTTTTTCAATATTTTCTAATTCCTTAGTTTTTTCATTTTGCTTCTTACTTTTTCGGCCACCAAAAAACGCAATAATAGAACCAAACAATCCAGTTATTAGCTCCCAATTTTCTTTTATAAATGTCATCATGATATTTCGTGAGCTTGTGGTTATTTAAATATTCAAATCGTAAATTTTAATTTAAGTCTATAATTTTATAAGAAACACTAATTATTATTTTACCAACTCCTCCTGTAGCTCCAGTACTACTAAATGGAGAAAAAGTAAGAACTGAATCCGCAAAATAAGATCCCGGAGGTTGTGGGGCACCTAGTTGATCCGCTCTCTCAATAATGTCCATTTTATGAAATTGTTTAAAAGTTTGCGTGAAATCTACTTTCGTAGTAGATGTTTCAGCTATTGCAACTTCGCCAAGTGTAATCCTATAATCTGAGTCGGCAGCGTAACCTGTCGTTAAATTTGTCCCTACAGAAACCGCTATAACATCATAAATTAAACCAACTCCAAGACTAGGGAGTATTTGTTGGGCTGTTAAAGTTGAAAGATTTACATCTGTTAGAACTAGCTCTACGCTTTTAATAGCATCTGGATCTATTCCTCCTATTTGAATATATAAAGAACCACTCCAGCGATAAGTAAATCCCGTATCTATAGCAACAAAGATTTTACCTGTTTCACCTGTTGCTGGAAAACTAGCAAAATCTGTGAATTCTAAAACATCATCTACATAAGATGGTAAGTAAACATTATCTATTAAAGTAGAACCATTTAAAGGAACATATCCATTTGCAGCTCCTTTATCACTTAATAATTGATAAGGACTCAAATCCAAATTATCCTTTACCAATGAAATGTTAATATATCCACCATTAGTATTAATCGCCAAACCATCACTTACAAAATTCTGATCACTCACTAAAAAAGCGGTGTAGTCAACATCTAATGCCGTTACCGTTTCTATCGTGGTATTAACATAACCCGTAAATTGAAAAATGCGTTGTGTAGTTCGCTCGCTATCTTCAGAAGAAACAACAATGTATAGTAACAAATTTTCTTTATAAAAGAAATTGCTATACAATGATGTTGATAATAGCGAGGTTTTTATCAAAAAATATTCTTTAGAATCAATGTTTGCTGAAATCAAGTCTCTATCATAAACTACGGTAGATCCATCTACATGGGTACCTTGTTGCCGTTTATAATCAGACAGTACAAAAGGAAGTTGATTAACATTAGTCAGTTGCAACGCTTTGATAATCGCCGATATATATACAAATTCTGCAAAAATTGCTTGATTAGCAACGGCATTGGGGGAAAGTTCGGCTAAGGTAGGGTCGATTGAAAGATTTTGAGCAATATCACTAGCCACTTGATCAAAACTATTATTAATTTTATCATAAGCTGTTCTTAATGGATCTCCATTATCATCGTTAGGAGATAATCCGATATCTACTGGTACGATTGGCATAATTATTAAATTGTTGTAGCGAAATTATCCGCTGTTACTATGGTATTATCTGCTGTTAATACGGTCGTATCTGCCGTATATTTTACCTTCTCATATACTATGAATATGAGATCATTACCGCCTTCTTCACCTAAGCGTTGACCATTACAAAATTCTATTTTATGTTTTTCTGCCATTATAATGTTCCGAATTGTGTAGATGCAGCCTTAAACGCATTTACAATGGTTACTGTATTATTCTCTATTGTTACACCGACTATCTGAACCCTTATTAATGTGGAGGCTCCACCATCAAATAACACTACACCTTCCGATCTTGCGGATAATGCAAATTTCAATGTATCACCAGGAGCTATACTAACCGAAAAAGTATCGGATGGGAATAAAGAGGTGATTGTATTTGATCCTGATTCAAGTTTATTGTATTCCTTAAACAGTATGTTAATATCATTCCTAAAAACCGTGAAATTTGAAAGACAAGCGTATGTCGAGCCTCTATTTTTAAGTTGCGCTGTAATAATATATTGTATCTCAACAAATTTATCTGAAGCATCTGGAGTAATAACAAATTCAAAATCCCTTAATTGTAAATTGTTGGTAACTTCATTATTATTAAACTCTCGTATCAATAACAAACTTGCAGTATAATTAACAACTTTAAAAACCGATATAGTATCACTAGCAGTCTGACCAAAGTTATCAGTAATCGTTATTCTTAGTTTAGACACTCCGGAGGCTAAAATTAACCTAGCATTTAAAGTATTACCAAAAAGCAATAAACCAGTACCAGATAGTTGTTCCCAAAAAACTGTTACTATAAAAGAATTTGGGGTTACTACTATTGGGTTGAAAATAGCAGGGGTAAGAGCGTCTGTCAAAAAGATATCCTCTCCGGCATCAACACTAATAGGCAATATTCCCAAGTCTTCCTGCCCATAAAATGCTTCATGATAAAACCCTTGTGTTTTTCCAAGTGATAGATCCCATTCTATTCGTAAGGGATAAAAATCTTTTAAACCACGATAGGGAAAAGATATTAACGTAGAAATACCATATAATCCGTTTAAAGAAATATCAATAGATAGGTGAGGTTCTTTGTATAAATTCCGATATACGTCGGCTACTATTTGACCATATCTTCTAATATTTGCCTGAAATATATCATCACACCAATTTAGATTTGTGATTCTATTTCCTGTAGGATATGTGTAATCGGTATAATCAACACGGATCACATCATTTTCACTTATTGTAAAGCCCAAATCAACGGGGTCATACGTGAATGCATTCTGTTCCGTATTGTTGATATTATATACTACTTCAGGATTGTTTATTTTTATAAAGCTACTTTGCCCGCTTTGTTTTACAAACACAAAGTTATTCATATCGTTAATAGGGAAAATATCAAAATCGACAACTACGACATAATTTTTACCGGCTAAAACATAGGTGTTACGTATAGGTATTTCCTGACTGTACAAAAAGACATTCTGTAATCTTGGATTTTGAATGCTTAATAAATTTTTAGACGATTTAAGATCATCAGATAACGTAAGATCGATCTCTTTAGTCTGAGAATACTCTTCGTTTATACTGTTAGAAAACGTTTCAGTTTCCATGAAGCCAACTTCCTCAAGGTTAATATCATCAATTGTAATATCCAATATACTTTCCTGATCTACTCCTCCAATAGGACGAAATAACCGGATATCTAAAAACCCATTTTGCGCAATTATAAAATCCTTAACATCGATTGATTTCTTGTCTTCACCAAAACTTAAAGTGTACACGATTTCCTGATCGACAGCAGCCCCATCAAAATCTGTAATAACAATAGCGATACGAATTAGGTTACTCCATTTTCCTTGGCTAAATAAAGTAGCATCTGTAGTGTCTTTATCAATACTTGACCTATTAATTGTTAGACTTGAACTAAACTTAAGTTTCTGGCCAGCCGTTACGAATATTTTATCTCTTAAAAACAAATACTGAGTTTCGTCAAAATCATCAAAATTAAAAAGGGAGAGTTTATTAGTTTTTACATCTACGGTAACCCATGTAACTCCAAACTGATCAGGCTGATAGTTGTTAAAAAATAAGTTTCTTGGATTATAATTACCAGAACTTTGTGCAGTAATCACCCAACCATCACTTTTTTCTTGGAATACTTCAGAAGGGATACTAACTTCTGCAATATCATGCGTCACTGTAATTTCTTTTAGAGGCGCTACAATAGATATTTGAGGGGTGACTAGTGCTGATGTAGAACAGTCTACTGGTTTTCTTGTGATTACTTTTGTCTCAATAAATACTCCATTTAAATCGTATACTTTATAAGTGAGTTTTTTAATAATTCTTTTGTTATATCCCATAACAAACCAATTACCATATTCATGAAAAACACAGCATAAGGAATCCTCAAAAATCGTTTCTAAAATTTTGTATGCATCTTGATTTTTATTATTCTTAACGAATACTTCCCCATTAATATAAGTGGTGTCCCATGAAGCTGTTTTGTTTCGTAGGGCAGGAGAGAAGTAAAGATTTCCATCATTTCTAGTTAAAGATAAGCAAGCCGTTATAAATTCAATATATGTAAAACTGTTTTCGTAATATTCATCCGGCAGGAACTTTCCTTTAAGTCGTCCCAGCCCACAAGAGGCTACAAAATTCACGAAAAACTGACCATTTCTATAAGGTTCGCTATATTGTTCTGGTAGCAAAAACCCTTTCCAGAATAATATTTCTGTATCAACACCATCTTGTAATCGTACATTATACAATTCTACTCGGTATCGGGTTTCATTTCCGGTATATAAATCGAGAAAACGACCATCTTCGGCACGTTCGTCGAGCATATTAAAATTAAGATTGGACCCAATGATGGAAGTATCTTTTTCTTCACCTCCATTCCAATTAAGACGTACACCACTTTTTTGGGATTGTTCCAACAGCGTAACCAAATCTGGATTATCGGAGTCAAAAATTTTAATAATAAAACAACTTTGTGCCATTAGCTTATACGGTTATCTAGTTCATCAGTGCGCTTTAATAGCAATTTCAGTTTAGTTCCCTCCAGTTCAAACCCACCGTTTAAGACTAGAGGTTGAGGGCTTCGGTCACCTATGAGATCTTTTAACCTGTCTAGTGGAGCAACAACTTCTGGATTATTTCTTGCGCCTATATACTCCCCGATCAAAGCATTTGTTGGACCAAATACTATACCTCCATCTGCAAATGCGGTTTGGCCATCACCACCTCCGCCAATATTCGCAATTGCGGATTTAGCTAAAGTCCCTAAAGCAATTAATGCTACTCCGGCAGCAATAGCAACTACTGGATTTAAACTTTTAAATGCAGCTACAATTCCCTTTAATGCAATTCCAATTCCAATAGCAGTCTTTCCTAGTTGTATTGCCATATCTGCTATTGTACCAACAATTAAAGTAGCTAAAGACCCTAATCCTACATTTCCTTGGGCAAAAGCAGCTACAAACTCTCCTATTCCAGAGGCTACATTTAAAGCTCCTTCTTCTATAATTGAAGTAAATGCTTCGTTAAACTCGGCTGCATTGGCTAATGCTAAGGCTTGTTGTTCTGAAATCGCTGCAACTTGGCCCGGGATTGTTTGTGAAGCGGTTATCAAAGGAGAGTCAACCTGTGTAATGTCTTCAGGTTTTATGGTGCTTATTGTTTCTTCTTGTCGTCTTCCACCACCTTTTACTAACCCGTTTGTAACAGCAGTAGCTACTTTGTCTTCAAGCTCACTAACATCTACATTTTGTGAAAGCAGTTTATATTTTTTCCCTTGTAAAGCATTGTTGATACCATCTTGTATATTGTCGGAAATATTTTTTTGTAACACCGTGAAATCAGCGCTTACCTCTTTAATGAAATCCTTAAAATTTGAAATTCCTTCCCCTAAGGCTTTTCCTATTAGTTCCGGGATCGCCTCAAAATTACCAGTAAATACAGCCTTTATTATCGCCCCAAGATTGGAAAATACATCTTTAATATTTTGACCTATTAGACTAATTAATTCTCCTATGGCAGAAAAAATGAATGTACCTACATCAAAAATATTTTCAAAAGTGGTAATTATAGATTCTGCTATAATTCTAAAAGCTAAACTTTCATTGTATAAATCAATAAAGTAATTAGCAATATCGATTAGTATTCGCTTAATAGGTGCCCAGTTTTTAATCACGATAACAGCTATTGCGGCCAAAGCCCCTACAACTAGTCCAACAGGTCCAGTTAACAAAGCAAAACCTGTAGTAATGGCTGGAAGTATCGTTCCGGCTAAAGCCAAAAGAGGCCCGATCGCTGCTGCCACTCCTCCAATGATCACTATAAATTTTTTGGTTTCTGGAGATAAATTTTTGAAACTATCTGCAAGATCTTTTACGGTATCGATAAACGGTAGAAGCCCATCAATAATAATTTTTCCGAAATCTTCGCTTAGATCTCCTAAAATATTACCTAATTGCTTAAATGGGCCTAATCCTGCTCTGGCTGCTGCTGCCGCACTACCTCCATATTGCTTTTCAAGTTCATTAAGGATTATTGTTTGAGCTTCAGCCAAACGATTAGTATTGGCCAATGCCTTAATTGTTTGTTTTTGGCTAACAGTAAACTGAATACCACTACGACTTAATGCTGATAAATTGGCTACAGGATCGTTCAACGCTTTTCCTAATTGAATTGATGCACTTTTTAAATCACCATCTAGTCGAGTAGCTAAGTCTAAAGCTGCTTGCTGTGTTCTTTTAAATTGCTGTTCTGCAATATTGGTAAATGTTAATAATTGAGAGGTAACTCCTTTTAGAATTTCTTCATCCCCAAACAAAGAATTTTCCTGAAGATCGGCTGCTAGTTTTTGTAATTCATCCGAGGTAAATCCAACCGCATTTCCTGTTGAGATTAGACCTTGTTCTACTTGCGCAATGGCTTTGGCCTGTTTATCAAAATTTTTAACCGCAGAAACTCCAAAGGCAACAATAGGAGCTGTAAGACTTACCGATAGGGTAGTACCTACACTTTTTAGCTGCTTACCCAATTTATCCAATCTTCGGGATGCCTTTTGCATGCCCGAAGAAAACTGAGCTAGATCCGCTAGAAATTTTATATTAACGATTGGTGCTGCCAAAATCCAAATTCTTTATTTCTTATCTATATTCTCCCAAAATTCCTTTACCGCTATTAATTGTTCTTCCGGGGTTCGGTTATCCTTCTGAACTTGCGTCTCGCTTTTTTCCCATGGAAATGTTATAATTTGTTCAGGTCTTTTTATCCTTTTACTATGAGCTACTACCGCATAAAAGGAATTGAACCTGCATTGTTCCCAACTTAGTTTTATATCTATCTCACGCTTTTCAACATACCCTCTGGATATATTAGTAAATTGACTAGGTGTCAGGCTATAGAAATAATCAATAGTCAATCCCATTTCCCCGCATGCAAAAGCTTCTAAATCATCAAAAGTTAGGGAAGTGGATTTCTCTACTTCCCCACCTTTGACTTTCCCGAGCCAACGGAACTATTTGTTTTTTTAAACCTTTCCTGGCTACTTACAAATACTTTAGTAATCTCATTGATTTTATCCTGATCGTGCAATAGCTCATCCAGTATTTCGTCTGCGCCAAAATTTAAAGGATCATCACTAAACGCTTGTATTCCTGTTAATACTAGATTGGCAAAAATGTAAAAGCCTGACATACTCATACCATTTTTGCTTTTAGCAGAGATCTCCTGTATTTTCTTTTCATACTCTGGAAAATATTCCAGTTTATACAGCTCCATAAAAAGACGAACTGCCTTCATTTTAAATTCGTAGGTATATTCTTTACCTTTTATTTTGATAGTTCCTATGGCCTTCATGATTTTCGTTTTTGTTATTTTAATTATTAAACTGGTACAGTAGCAATGATGATGTCACCCGTTACTAAAAATGAAAAGTTAGCAGTACCTACTGTTTGATTATCCGCATTTACTGTACTTTGCGATACATAACACTTACCGGATATAATCTTATCACCAACAACTCCTGTAGTAAATTCAAAATCCAATAATGTTTTATTAAGTTGTAATTGTAATAATTCAATAGGATCAACAAAAGTTGCTGGGGTTACAGGCTTATCGGCCAATAAAGCTTCAGTTGATAATGTTCCTGCATAATTGCCCATTGATATTTCTGTTCCGGCAATATCTTTACTTGCCAGTTCTTCGCTTGCTGTAGCCACTTCTAAACTACACGTGGTGGCGTGATATAAGTCATCACCATTAAACTTAAACCTCAAATTTTCGCCTCTATAAAATTGTCCTGCTGCCATTATTCTATATTTTTAATTATTAATTATTTTTAAACAGTTGATACGTTAATGTCATGATGTATTCGCTTGGTTTATCGCTGTTGGCAGAAGACTCCGTCCCCTGATCAAAAAACTCATTATATTGTTTAAAATGGTCGGCTAATCCATCCACTAAATCACATAGAGAATCATAATCAGCACTTACTAAGCGTATTTGTATTTCATATTCAAAAAAACCCTCCTTTGTAGCACTAGGCCTTCTATCAATACGATAAATACAGAAAGGGTATACATCTTCAACTGGTCCGTAAATCGGGCTGATCCTTCCATTAAATGGAAAAGCATTCATAGCATCAAAGTCCTTAATATTTGCACTAACTATATCTGATGTTTGTTTCATTACAGTCTGTCAATTAATTTTTGAATATATTTTTCTGTTGACGCTAATGCCTCTTTACTTACTTTACCTTCAGTTTTTTGTTTCGCCCTATTCATAAAAGGATTGGCAGGTATCCTACTTTTTGCTCCTCTATTATTTAACCTTCGGTTTCCTCTTCGATTTCTCCTAAACCCTGCTCTATATATATTATGTCCAAAAATCACAAAAGCTCGAGCGTAAAATCCATCATACTGCCCCGTTGATCTGGGTCTTACTACAATCATTGGGTTTTTTGCCTTACGGGCCACCTGAACACCTATTGATTTTTTGGTGTTACCCGGCTGAATTTCCTTACCACCTTTTAGAGTATGCACTTTTTCACTTTTCGGAGCTTCCTGTCGTGCAGCCTTTACCGTAGTTTGGGCGGACCGTCTTAAGATTTTAATAACCTCTCGTTTTTTAGCTCTATCGGGTAACTTTTTGATCTTTTTGGTCAACTCATCAAACCCTTTTATTTCAAAAATTGGCTTACTCACGTTTCTCGCAATCTATTTTTAAGAACTGTTTACGACCTATAGGATCAAATCCATAAATGTCAAATTCATCTATACCATCTCTTATGTATAGGTGCTGGATTTTTTGAGCAGCTAAATCGGGATCATATCGAATCATATATTGATACTCGTTTATGGTCACCACTTTGTCGTCTATATCCTCCTCACTTTTTAGTACTTTTTTCTCTGCCCATACTGATATTAAAATCGATTCTGTGAAAATCTCTGCCCCTGTAGAACTTCTAGTTTTATTACGTTTGATCACATCAATACGCCTATCCATTTTTCCTATGTGCACTGCTTTCTTCATAGATCATGATACTTTTCTGTAGGGTCGCATAAGTGCCATTGCTCGAGTATTTATAATTTCTGATCGATCAGTCCTGAACTCATACAGATCAGAAATAATTAATAGAATTGCACTAAATACATCTTTAGGCAGTGTGGTTATTGTAACTCCGGCCACATAACTAATTTTAACAGCATTGGATTTCTTTGCTACTTCAGGAAAAGGAATTTCGGAATCATAATAAAACATCGGTTTTGCACCGTAATACTCCTGGTATTCATATCCTTCAGATAGTGTTTGATTAGTTTCATTTACATCGAGATATTGAACAGTGAAAGCATCTCCTAAAAGGGGGCCATATTCTACAGGAAAGGAGGCTAAAAACCTGTCGCTATTAATGACAACATCTCGATTATTAATAAACCAACCCAGATAACCTTCAGCAGCACTTAGTGCAGCACCGATATAATCTGAAATCAATTGATCCTCATAGACAAAGTCAATCTTCAAATGATCTTTAGCTTTTTGTAAGGACACAAATTCAGGCTGTGGTGTTTTAACTGAGATGTTATAATTCAGGTTCATTTATTCTTCGTTTTCCAGATCTTCATTATTGGATTCCTCCAGTTTTAAAGCGTCTAATTTTTTTGCTTCTTCTTCTGTAATTGCATGTCCAGAATTAATTATTTCCATCCCTAACTTGTAGTCTAGAGTAGGAGAGTGACCTATTTCCCAAGGCAGATTAAATTTGCCCCATAGCGGACCTGTTACTCTTATTTTTATAGTTTTATTTGCTTTTTTCGACATGACTCTTATGTTTTAAATACCCCTTTGTTCAAAGGGGTATTTGATTATTTGAATTATTATGCAGCACTTAATAAGCTGTTTCTTGAGAATGCTTCAGGATTCGCTATTTGAAGATCTGCATGAGTGTTTACAGTAATTCGAACACTATCTTCCAAATCCAATGCATAAGGATTCACCATAAAGGCAACAGATCCCCATTGACCAATAAACATTTGAGAGAAGTCACCATAAATTATAGGATACACAGGAGTTCCTGCTGCATCACCTACTGGCACTAATGAAGTGGAAACATATCTGTAACCATCTAACTCATTTCTATCGATGAAAAAGGTATCAGAACTGGTTGCTTTACCTTTAGTTTTTAGAGCAGCTTTTAGTTTAGGATGAAGAATATATCCCAGACTATTTTCTGTAGCATCATCCTCTTCTATTAACCCTTGTAATTCTACAATCTTCGCATAATCGGAAGCACTTGCGGCTACTTGCGCAGCTACATTGACACCAGCATAATTTAATATACCTGTGGGAGCATCGCCACCTGCACCATTGATAGCAGCTGCATTAATAGTATTTTCCCAACCTCTTGCGAGACTTTGTCTAACTAAATTATCTACGTCTACAGAAGATTGCATTAACAATCTGTTAGAAATAGGAACTGATGCACCTGCTCTTTTCGGAGATAGTTTTGGTCCTTGGAACGTGTTTTTTTGTGTAGTAATTGCTGCTCCTTCTGCTAGCCATTGAAACGTATAACTATTATTGACAGGCATTGGAATATCACCTCCTGATAATCCAGTAAGTAGGGTTGCACCCATTTCTTCAATCCAAAGTTTAGGTTCTAAACCTGCGATTACTCTTGGAGCTTGGTTTTGTACTAGTTCACCACCAAATGCCCCTGCATCTTGAGAAACTGTTTGCTGACTTGCTCTAATAAAAGAAAGAGGTACCATTACCTTTCTATTTTTCTTAGGAGTATCAAAAGTTACCCCTGCAACACGATTTTCGAGTTCGGCAATTTCTTGAGCTTCTTTTTCTGCGCCATCATGTGCTTCTCCTTCTAAGGCATTACGAAGCATTCGTGTAATAGAAAAACGTTTTTCAATTTTATCTTTTTCTTTACCATCACCATCTGTTATAGATTCTCCAGCTGCTGAACTCGCTATTTGAGCCTGACGGGTTTCAAGATCAACCTGCGCGTCTACCTTATTTTCTAAGGCTTTAATCTCTGCACGAAGTGTATCAATGGTCGTTTGTTCCTCTGCTGAAACATCTCTTTCTTCTGTTTCAGCTAGATCTACGATATCTTCCCATTCCTTAATTTTGGAAGCTCGCTTTTGCTTTAAGGCATCACTTTTCTTCATTTTTAAAACTTTTTTGATTTATATAATTCTAAGCGAGCCCTCATAACAGAAAGCCCTTTTGGTTTTTCGGTTTCAGTTGAAGTATCAGAGTTTTCCGAAAGTTCAGATCGGATTTGTTTAAACACTTCATCGTTTCTTTTTATCGTTGCATCTGGATTACTTCCAAGCGTAACTATGGAGTATTCGAAAAGCTCTTGCTCTTCAAAAATTATTGCTTCGGGATCTTCATCTTTTGAAGCATCACCCATACGATATTTTGTAACATCTGCACCTATGGAAGCCATTAAGGGTGTGCCTGAGAGTAATTTTTTCCGCAATTTTTCCGCTTTTGGGTTGACATCTTCTGTCTCAAACAAAGTATTACTAACCCATGTATTTCCATCTCTATATAGTTTTGTAGATCGAGCAATAAGATCATCAGGATCAGGAGAACTACTACGGTGTTGGAAAAAGACTACAGGATGCTTTATAAATCGTTCCATCTTCCATCCATCAGCTTTAAAAACAGTTCGATAGCTATCTTTTGATTCACTTGTTATCACAAAAGGAAATTCCCTTGTTTCTGGGTCTAAATTATCAGCTGCTCTCAACAGCACAGGTATGTATACTCGTTTAGCTTCCATTTTCTGAAAATTGTTTATCGATTTGTTCTAGGGTGAGTGTGTTGGCTGGAGTTAAAGGATCATCTAGACCATCTATTCTGTTATGATCTTCAAGGCTCCTTATTTCATTTCTGGTATGCCATCCAAAATTAATAGCCCTTCCATAGTATTCTCCTTTGGTTTTGATATCTGTACGAATAATAGCGTTAGTATTAAACTTCGTATATAAAGAAGATCGTTCTTCCTCCGTAAATAATTTGTAGTCGTATTCTTCTTCAAACTTCTTTGACCAAGGAGATACTGTATCTGATCCGTGTTCTAAGGATTGCTGTTCTATATTACTGAAAGTAGCATTTTCTAATTGCTTAATTTTGTGAGGAGCGATGTTAAACCAACGCGCTACATCTTCTATTGAGATTTTTTTCCAATCAATTAATGAGCTTTCTTGAGCATTAGCTCTTATGTCCATAAAGTCCATTCCTTCATCCAAAACACCAATATTATGACTACCTCCTTTGGATAATCTCTGTTCCATAGCGTTGGCTAGTTTTATTTTTGGGTTTGCTTCTAGTGGCTTGGTAGATTTTATTATTCCGGCAAGAAGTCCTTTAGATTTGAAGTTTTCATCTGCAAAAGTCTCTGCGGATAATGCTGCTCCTAAATTTAAAGCAGCATGTTTGAAAATAGAAATTCCATAGAGACCATTAAATGAAAATCCGGGTATGTGAATTACTTCTTCAGAGGTTAGAGGTCTAGCGTATCCTTGAATATAATAAAAAAGTTCATCGTCTTTTTTTCGGATATCATAAATACAATCTGGATGTACAAAATCAAAAGATTTCTGAAAACCTGTAACACGATCACGAATAATAACGGCAATTCCATTTCCTCTTAATAATGCTGAAATCATCATCACTTTATGAAAACTGAATTGAGTCATCAATCGGTGAGGACGTTTGCTGATTAAATAGTCAACAGGATGTTCAGGATTTCTAAAACGGTCTTTATCGACTTTTTTAAAAACTGCTTTTGGAAGTTTGGCAATATCGTTAGAGATTTGATCAACAGCATTATAAACTGCTGAGAGTGCGAGTGCCGATTTATAATTAATTTTATGACCGCTTCTGGTAATACCATCAAATACTGAAAAGATTCCTTCGGAATAATCATATGTTTTATCACTTCGCGTTTGCGAGGTAAAAGGAGATTGTAAAGCTCTTAACACCAGATTGCTCACTACTGTAATTTTTTAGATTACAGCTAAAGTATGATTGGCTAATAAAAAAAAAGGGAACAATATGTTCCTTTGTTTAATTTAATATATTGGAAATATTCCTATTTTTGTATGGAAATATTCCAAGCAATGAATTACAATATTGAAACAACTAAAATAGACGATGAATTTATCGACTTAATGATAGATCGATGTTTTACTATTGATCAATATGTTATTGTTAAAGATACTGGAAGGTGCTGGGCAAAATTGCAGTATAGAAAGTATACATATCAAAATAATGAAGGTTCGTTTACTTCGAAAAAAAGTGTGAGACAGTTAAAAAAAATATTTCATCACCTTATTAATAAATATAATTCCTTTGAGCATGAAGGATATAAATACTTCTATAGTCGGGGCAATTGGGCGAAGTATAAGCCATAAACTTAAAATATTATAAATACGGGAAATACCTAGCATAAATACACTTAATCCATAATTTGTTGAAAACTTTGTGAAAAACTACATTTTATTAAAGCGCAATGAATGAGAATACATTGTAATTTTATAATGTTCAATAAATCTTAAAAATAATTAGTATGAGAAACAACACTGAAACTAAAACTAAAACACTCCGATTAAAGGAAAGTATTATTGAAAGAATTGAAGAAATGGCTCAAGAGGAAAATAGAAATTTTAGTAACATGGTAGAAACATTATTAATGAAAGCAGTTTCATAAAGGTATTAAAAAAAGGGTACGTTCTAGCGTACCCTTTATTTTGATCGGTAGGTAAGAGCCGAGGTTCTTACCAAGTATTAACTCAAAACCAATTAAGATGGCTAGAGTTAGAGTTACCACGCGAACTCGTACGGTTAAAGTTCCAGTTAAGATCAGAACTACAATTACCAGACGAGTAAAAATTACCACTAGAAAATTGAGGTAATTTTATAAGCGAAGTCTAATGAACTTCGCTTTTTTTTTGTGCCGTAAATATATATAAAAGATAAGATATTTTCAGATATATACAAAATTTTTAACTTATCAATACTAATTAGTCTTATTAAAGCTTTAATAATTCCAAACACCACATCCCATAAACCTACTTACACTGTTTGTCCAGACTCTCGTTACCTCACCGTTCTTCCATTCCGTATATTCTCTTCCTTCCACAATATACTTAGCATTGCATCCATTCCTATATTTCGATGGGCATCTGTAACAGTCTTGATAGCTTGCTTGTGTGGAAGAGAGTATAATATAAGTTGTTCCATCTTTCGGTACTACATAGTCCAATGCGGATTCATCATAATTAATCAGTAATGCTTCTTTTTCGTTCTCACTAATATTCTCAATTGATGTAGCCTTTAATTTATCAATATCTTTAGAGGATATAGACTTAAAAAGTATATCAGCTTTAACTTTAGCGACAGCTTTATTAATCTGTTTGTGATCTAGATCTTGAATTAATTCTGTTTGACCATAAGAATAATTCAATAACATTATGAATATTAAAAATACATAGTTCTTCATCGTGTGAAAATTTAATTTAAATAACTGAATACCAGAACAATATAACATTAATTTCAACATGATTATTATGGTTTTCCACAATTGCATAATCAAAATCGAAATACTCTTTTGTTTACCTCCTAAACTGGTTTTATATCCTCCTTGAACAACATGTGAATATACTCTGCGCTTAATACCATATTAATTTTCACTAACTAACACAAGCATGTGTTTCGGAAAACTTCCACTCATATGATTTCCACTATTATTCATCCAAGAGCACATCACATAATCATCGTCGATCCTGGTAACCTTGATTAAAGGGCCGCCGGTCGCCAGTTTTACCAAATCACCTTCTTTCATCTCTTGTATTTGTTTTTACGTATGTAATCGTTTAACCACATTCCTAATAACCATAATGGTATGATTATTAGTAAATGCCATAATTTAAATTGGGATTCTGTCATTTCTTAGGTTTCTTCTTTTTATTGGTTTCTCCTACTGTGGTTTTAGGATTTTTTTTTGCAAACGATTCCTTTACATATTGTCCAGTTACTGCCGATCGATATTTTTTCTTAGCCATGTTGAAAATTTTTAAATGGTTTAATGTGATATTGAAACCAATATAGAAAGAAATTCTTATTGCTTTTTACGGAAATCCTTAATGAATATAGTCTCTTAGGATTACAAATACAATACCCGTGCTTTCTCGCTCTGTATTTTCTACAGGCATTTATGAACCATTTTATAACCATTTACAAATCTAGTAAGCTCAGTTTTTATACGTATGTGGTTTTCCACACTTAAGTTAAAATCTTTGTGGGTAGGTTTGAAATTTTAGAAAATAAAATTAATGAGTCCCGAAAAATGAAACTCGGATGATATAGTATTGCACTATGAAATATATAAATACTAAGAAATATGAGGAAAACCGTAAAAAATGAGTTGTTAAAAAAGAAACTTTTTTGTGTTGTTCAACAAATATTTAGGACACTGATCGAAAACATCACAATACAGCAGGGGAGTTTCCCCCTGACCCCATTGTTTGTCACTAATTATGGTTGTAGGTTTGCCGTCGGAAAAATTAAACTACTAATAAACTAATTTATCTATATTATGAAACATTATTTTAAAAGCTGTATACTAGTATTATTTAGCACCGTCTTCTTGGTGCTCTTGTCATCCTGTGAAGAAGAAAACTTTATACCAGAACAAGCTACTGAAACCGAAACAGAACCCACTGTAGTTAATAAAGAAAATCCTTTACTAGTTAGAGAAGTATCTCAAGCAGATATCCCTAATGTATTATCCAAAATTAAAGGTAAAATGTCTAGTGCTGCCAAGTTTTATGATAATAAAATAGAGCAAGACGATATCCAAGTATATTTAGGTCAAGTAAAAGAAGCTGTTAAAAAAGGACAGCATTCTAATTATACTTTTCCTATACATGTAGAAGGTGCGCCTCTTACAGAGTTATATGTATTAGGTATTGACAAATACATAGATGGAACTATTGGTGAACCTATTGTAACTAAATACGAGCTTTCTCAAGAATCTTATGATTACTTCTTAAATGAGAATGATGGAATTGTTGATTTTAAACATCTTAAAGCAGATTATACTTATTACACTTTTGATGAGTTTTTTAGTGGAAAAGCAAACAAATCCCCAGATTGTCAGGGAACAATGGGAGCAGGACCGGGATATTATCCAACAACAGAACCCGGGGGAGTAATTACTAATAGTACTACGGTAACAGGTATTACAGTGGGGTTTCATAACACGGTTATTAATACAACTACATACGTATATACTTCAAATGTTCCTAATGGGAATGGGGGAACATCTTCTGTTTCTACATTAGCAACAAGTGGTGTTATAACTACTACAACTGAACCAACAGGCGATACAAGTGGTGAAGTCCCAGACGCAACTCTAGTAGAAGTGGAAGTGCCTGAAAATACCGATTCAGTGACACAAGATGTACCAACTCCTAATAACAACAATGGTGGTGGAGCTGGATGTACATATGTTTTTAAAAGTAATGGAGAAGGTGGTTCTTGGGAACTACAATGCCCACAACCTAACAATGGAGATAATAATGTACATAGTTATAAAAACAGAACACCAAATCAATGTTTGCCATTTGACTATAGCGCTATTAATACTATTGATTTAGTTTCCGCACAACTTACTCAGGAATTGGGTTTACCTTTTGGATGGTTAAATCAAAACAGAGAATTTAGAGATCCTCTTAAAAATTTTAAGGAAAGTACGGGGCCCATGAGTCTTAATTTAAAAAAGGACTATAGTAAGGAACTGGCTCAATCAGTTGTTAACCGGGAGATCAATGAGGTTGAAGGGTTACAAGCATTACAAGTTATAAATCAGGTTAACGAAGCACAATCAACTACACCTATTCCAGGGTTTGTTACTTATTATAAAATGGAATTAGTATCTGTCCTGTTAGAAATCGAAAATGATCCTGTCAAAAAAGACTGGTGCAATAGAAACCCTAGATCGTGCATGGCAGAGGCTATGTTGAAAGCTTCTAAAGAGATGGCACAATATTCTCTGGACGCCCTTGGACTAGTACCTGTAATCGGCGAGATTTGCGATATATTAAACGGGGTCATATATAGTGCCTCGGGAGAATTTACTAATGCAAGTCTAAGTTTTGCCGCTGCAATTCCTTTTGCAGGGTGGGGTGCAACAGCCTCTAAGTTGGGTCTTAAAGTAGTTGATAATTTAAATACTGGAGGAAAAATTTCATTAAAGATTATAAAGAAGACAGATGGTTTAATTAGCTTTGGAGATAGAGGACAACTTTCCAAAGTATTAGGACTTAAAGGAACGGGTAAACAAGCACACCATATGGTTCCATGGAAATTTGGTGACCATCCTTTAATCCAAAAAGCCGCTAACTCAAAAGAAGGTTGGCATATGAATCAATTTGCAAATGGACTTCCTCTTAATAGTTCTAATCATTTGAACGGTCATAGTGTTTATAGTGATACAATTGAAGCGATCTTAAATCGACCGGAATACCGAAATTTATCAGGAAATGAAGCTCACGAGTTATTGAATTCTCTTGGAGAACATATCCGTAGATTAAATGAGCAAAATCCTGCTTTAAATTTGGGTCAACTTTCTGAGTTGATTAACTTTGTTTGGTAAAAAAAAAATATGTTAAATAAAAGAGTAGAAAAATTTATTGTTGAAAAATCGCCTAAAAGTGCTAGTCAGTGGTTAGAGCTTTTAAAACCGGCAATAGCAATAGATTCTATAATTAATAAAAATACAATTTCTAAATTCGGGGGCGTTCCAGATGTCCCCCCGAATTTTGTTTATCCAAGTCATAAAGAAGTGGCATACACATTATTGGCTCAAGTTGGGATGCAAGAAATTGGGATAGAAGATGAATTTAACGTACTTCCAAGAACAGGAATATTGTATTTTTTTATATTAAATGACGGGTTTACTGAGTATCCTCTTAAAGAAGAGGATTATAAAGTAATCTATTGTGAAGAAGTAAATGATTTAAAAGAATATGAGTTTTCCAAAAATATAAATAAACCGACCATTTTTCCTGAAAAGAAAATTTGTTTTAATCCATATTATACGCTCCCAAGTGATGAGAGTTATTTTGTTACCGATGAAAATGAAGAATTACTTGAAAGTGAAGAGAGATACGATATGGTTTCTGGTATTTCTGAGTTATCAAATCATTCTTATAACCCCGGAAGTCATATGCTAGGTCATACAGAAGATTTGCAAGGGAATGTAGCTTTTCGTTGGGCCTTTAATGGAGATATAGATCAATTAGAAGATTATTACGAAACTACACTACAGTATAAAGATGAAGGCTTGAGTTATGTCAATTTATTACAAATGAGTACTTCAAACCATGATCTAGATTTTGGACAATTTTCTGGAGTTCATTATTTTGGAATTAAAGAGAAAGATTTGATTGACAAAAATTTTGATCACGTTAGATTAGAATATCAAATTGATTAAACTGTTTTCATGTCAAATATTAAAATCGAAGTATTGTTAAAGTTACTAAATCTAACCAGTGCAGTTAACTGCACTGGTTTTTTGTTGTGTATAAAGTTAGGCGTTGTGCAATTGCTTAATTCTTTCAATCATCTGATCTTCTGTAGTAAAAATCAGTTCTGTATCTCGTAAATCATCCTGACATAAGTTTTGTTAGTTATTTTGGTAAAAATTGTATTTTAAGACCTCTTCGCAATAGAAATACATACTTATCCAAACCTCCTTCCAAAACCTTCTTAAAGTGCTTTATTTTAAGTTCTTCACTTTCTAATTCTTTAGAGTATTGTCCAGCTCCAATAATTTTTCTTTTTTTAGTATTTCTATCTATGATTTGAATAACAAAATTTTGATTTATCATAGCTCTTAAGCGATCGTTGCTTTTTATTGCTCCCATGTTATTTTAGTTTAAAACAATGTTCCCTGTGCCTTTTTATAATTGGTTACTAAAATTTCAATTCTACGGTTTTTTAAATTTCTTCGTTCACCAATAATATTAATATTTAGATTTCTAGCTCTAGCTTCCTTTAGTATAAAAGGATGATTAAATTCACTCATCGCCCACTTGATGTTACTGTTTTGTAAAACATTAAATAGATCAAGACTATCTTTCTCATTGAAACCTGTTTGATAATTGTTATCAGTATCGAGATAAGGAGGATCACAGTAACAGAATGAATTTATTTTTTCAGCTTCTCCTTTTAAACTTATCTTTTTAAAAATATTCCTGAAATCCGTGTTCATGAATTCTGATCCAAATATGAAGTCATGGGCTTCATCTATTTTTTTTAAGATCAGTTCCAATGTGTTACCATTATTAAATCTTAGGGTATCTGGTTTACCCATGTATCCAAAATTTGAAAAGAACAAAAATCGTATCGCTTTCAGTACTGGTTCTACTTCTTGATTTAATTTCCAATGATTCCATAAGTCTTCACTAATAGGCATTTTTTTTAAGTATCTTTTTAATTCATGTTGTTGGTGAATTACAACCATAAAAAGGTTAAACACTTCACTATCATTGTCGTTCAGGATATTATACTTTGCTTTAGGTTTATTAAAAAACATACCTCCCGCACCGAAAAAAGGTTCTATATAAATTTTATGTTCTGGAAAATAGCCTTGTATTTTCTTGGCTATTTTTTTCTTATTTCCTAGTCGTCTTAAAATCATTTTTCTATGGTTCTCTTAGTAGCTCCTTTGCTACTAGAAATCCGGTGGCTAGTTCTAAGATCATTAAAATATAAATGGTGATTTTTCTTACTATTTCTGTATCTATCCAAATCAAATCTAAGGCCATTGAAGTAATCAATATCAATGAAAAAGTAATGACAACTGTAATGACTAAGTATATTAACTTCATGTTCTAAAATAATTTTTTAAACTTCTCCTAAAGCTTCTGATGCAACTGTATTTGTATTCCCCAAAAAGATCAAAATATTCATCGTTTACCGAGTTAAAAGCTTCAATCATCGTCCTACTGTTTTTCAACATTCCAAAATATCTAAGAAAATACGCCTTGTGTATTCCATGCTTTCTGTAATACCAATATAAATTGAGGTCATCTTGAGTAAGTTCTTTATGGCTTAATACATTCATTTTTTTCCTTTATATAAATACTTCTACATCTGGATCATTATACTGGCTTTTCTCGGTTTCGTCTTCATTTGATAAGCTTCCACCCAAAGCCATAATTGTCGCAACTATTCCGTCTACTCTTTTTACACCAGCGTGACTTTGCCCTTTATGAACTTTTATATTTTCATTCGCATCTTGATAGGTTATACATCCCGATAGCATCCAAGCTAAAATTGGATTCCCATCATGTTTTATTTTTCCTTCATAGACTAGTTTTTCAAATTGTTTAGTAGGAAAACTTATTATAGATATTTGTTGACTAAAAAAAGAAACTTCCAAGCCTTTGGCTGTCAAATCGTTTGCAAATTGAGAGGCGTTCCATTGATCTAACTCAATACGGAAAACGTTATATTCATTATTCGTACGAAAAATATTATCCTTCACGTATGTATAATCAACTGTGTTACCAGGAGTAGCAATTAGATACCCCTGATCTTTCCAATACCGATAAGGAACGCGATCTTGTTTACTTCGCTTTTCAATTGTATCTGCGGGACAGAAAAAAGTAGGTATGATATACCGAATTCCATTTTCATCAGGTTCACTTAGAACAATATCAGCTGTGATATCTGTGGTAGTTGATAAATCAACAGCTCTATAACTTCCAAATTCTTTAAACTTGTTAATAGGTATTCTATCCACTTTATTTTTCATCCATATTTCATTTGGAATCCAAACAGTTGGTGCATCTACCCATAGGTTAAGATGTTTGGTTTTGAAATTTGGAATTTTTGACGGTTGGTTTATGGCCTTTGTATATTCTGATCGTATGCGATCTAACAAGGCGGACACGTTTAAGTTTGGGTTAGCTTTGACCCATACCGATTCATCTTCCCAATCATCATTATCGTCCAAGTCATGAATCATAATTAAAGTGGAATCCTCTTCTTTTAGACCTAACAAAATATCTTTACATGAGTCTTCATATAATTTACATACCGATGACAAATTAAACCCAGCTGTTGTAATATGATAGAGTAGGGGCTGTGCCCTTGAGATCGATGAACTTTCTAGGTTTTCCTTTACTGTGTCATCTTTATGAGCATGGTATTCATCAATGATAGAAACATGGGCATTAACACCATCTTGAGTTTTAGAATCACCACCCAAGGGTCTCATAAATGAATTATTACGGCTAAATATAATTTTGTTTTGCAAAGCTCTAAATCCTATGCGAGCTAATATTTGAGATTTATTTATAAAGTTTACGGCTTGATTAAAGCACAATTTAGCCTGGTCTTCCTTAGTTGCGCCAATGTATACTTCGGCTTCCTCTTCATCATCAAAAGCCATACAATACAGGGATAAACCAGCCATTTCTGCTGTTTTTCCATTTTTCTTAGCTCGTTTATCATACACCTGATTAATGACTCTAAGATTTGTGTCTTTATGTTTCCAAGCAAAAATATTATACAATGTAAACTGTTGAAAAGAAGAAAGTTCAAAGGGCTTACTTATTTTAGTTTTATCTGGATGTTTAGTATAAAGTAGGAAGTTTTCAAAGAATTCAATCACATGCATACCATTACTATGGTCTAAACAATAACCTTTATCTTCAGTATTTTCAATCCAATTGTAAAATCGTTCAACGGCAAGTTTAATCCATTTTCCGGTAATAAGTTTACCGGAACTTACATCCTTTGCGTATTGAAAAGGCACTGTTGATTGTATTTCTTCTGAAATTATCATCTATGATCTACTGCTATATTTACGTTTATGAAATCCGTTAAATAAATCTCCTTGATTAGGATCGACAACTCCTTTTAATTCCTTTTCACTTTTTGGATCTAATCCAAATTGTTTAAAGCATTGCATGATCGCTTTTTCAGCATCTCGTTTAATGGTAACTTCTACTGAAATATTCTTTGCTCCTGTTGAAAATTTTTGAATGTAACCGGAGCCATGTCTTTTTTTATTTTTTGATCTTATTTCCCGTATAGCCCATTCCCATTGTTCAAAGTTTTCTGCCATAACGGCCAGTGCAGGAATATGTATTCTTTTTAATTGGTTCCCTGATATTAAGATTTGCCCAAATTTTTTAAAATGTGATTTAGCTTTTGTCCCTAAGTAAGTAGGAGCAGGAGGAAGTGTTGTTAAAAAATCTGAACCTGTATCGATACTTACGACTTTCATAACCTATTATTTATAAGCCCCCCCCTTCAAAAGTTTAACTGAGTAAAATTTCTACTAAGTGGCGATGTTTACATATTTTTATTTCTAGCGATTAGACCCCTTACCCTCTTTGTATCCGTGTGCCTCTCGACCAGATTTTGAAGCATGACAACTATCACATAATCCTTGAAAATCTTCATCAGCTAAGTGATTAAGATCTGGTGCGCCTCCGTCTCGTAATCGTTCGATGTGATCGGTATATTTTGTAGGCGACACCATGTCTTTATCAATACATTTTTTACATAACGGATGACGCTCTTTAAATCCTTTAGAAAATTTTCTCCATCTTGGATCATTGTAATACCAGCTCATATCAACAGCACGCTGATGCGCAACCCGATCTGGTTTCCAAGCTCTCTTTATTTTCTTAGGTCTAATCGGCATCGAATACAGTGGTTTCGTCATCATTATTAATTTCTAATTCTGCGGGATCAACGTATTTCGTTTTATCTCCGATCCATTTTAATGCTTTCATTCCAAGACTACCATTTCTATACTTAGCAAAGATCAACTCAGCATTAGCATCCATCTTCAATAAAGCATCAGGAACTTCAATGTTATAATACTCTGGGCGATATAAGAATGTTACTATATCAGCATCTTGTTCGATAGCTCCACTTTCCCGCAAATCTGCAAGGCGTGGTCGCTTATCTCCACCTCTTGTTTCTACTGTTCTTGACAGTTGACTTAAAGCGATGACAGGTATTTTTAATTCTTTAGCTAGTTGTTTTAATTTTCTAGAGATAGAACTTATTTCTTGTTCACGATTTTTAGGTGCGGCACGGTCTGTTAATAATTGTAAATAATCTACAATCAATAATTTTATATCATGTTTTCGTTTCCAAATTCTAGCTTTAGACATCAACGATCGTATATCAATACCAGCTGTATCATCAATATGAATTGGATATTGTCCCATTGTGTTTACACAATCTCGAAGATTGACGAAGTACTTCGGTTTATCTAATCCGTCTCTTAATAATTGTGTTAAGTGTAAATTTGAATTAATAGCGACCGTTCTAGTTGCAAGTTGTTGTGAACCCATTTCTAATGAAAATATACCAACCGCAATATCTTGTGAACCACAGCTTACTGCTGTTTTCAAAACAAAAGAAGTTTTACCCATACCAGGACGTGCTGCTAGTATTATCAAATCACTTGGTTGCCAGCCACCAGTAAAGTCATCAACTTTTTTATATCCTGTAGGAACACCTGTCAACTCACCTTCATTTAAATTTGAAATTATTTCGGTACGCTTTTCAACTAATTTAAGTGCTTCTTTGTAGTTCATGTGCTTGGCACCTTCACTTATTGTTTCTTCAATGAACTGACTTGTAGCGGCATCTTTGTCTAAAAGATCCAAAGAATCATAAGTTTCATCTAAAGCGAACATTGTAAGTTCTTTACATTTTTGAATTATTCTTCTTTTAATCCACATCTGTAACAAAATGCGACAATGATATTCGATATGAGCAGCGGAGGCTATCTTTTGCGCAAGGCTGATGACATAAACATCATTTGTTATATTGTGATACTTCTTTGTTTTTTTAAGTTCAGTGGTAACTGTAACCAAATCAATCGGTCTGTTATTATTGTACAAGGCTAATATCGCACGGTATATTGCTTGATGTTCAAAAGAGAAAAAGACATCAACCTCTTTAAGAATTGGGATGGCTTCAATAGGTCCGTTGCTATCAACCATCATAGCTCCGAGAACTAGTTCCTCAACATCAAGTGCTTTAGGTAGTGTGTATTTTTCTGTAGTCATAAGAATTTAGTCTAAAGTCAAGTTACCATACGGAGAGGGTTCGTGCGATTGTTTATTAAAAGCCCCTTCTCGTTGATTATTATGTATCCAAGCTCGAGCATATTTATCGAGCCTTATTTTAATGTTTCGGTAATTGTATTCCCTATTTTCAAGATCAAAAGTGTCATTAAAATCAGCACAGAATCTTTCAAAATTTTTAATTTGAGATTTATTCTGCATTAGAAAATATTCCCATTCGGAAGGAAAGTTCTTCTTAAAAAAGTCGATAGAGCGAGTTTCTTCGCTATTATTACTTCTAGTATTAGTTTTATTATTATCCTTATATGATTTGCCCATTTCGTCAATAGGTCTTGCTCTTTTCGTCAATAGGTTTTGCTCTTTTTGACAAATGGTCTTGCTCTTTCTGTCAATAGGTAATTGACTATTTTTTTCTACCTTTTTTTGATGAGTGATTACATTATGATCAATAAATACCTTGCGAGTATTCCCTTGTGATTTATTATGCTTAATCTTTACATATCCGCATTTTTCCAATTGTGATATCCAGCGAGAAATCGTAAAAGGACTTACATCATATAAATCGGCAAAATATCCATTATCAGCCCAACAATATCCCTCTTTGTTACATAAAGAAGTAATCTCACCATACAAAAGTTTTGCATTTGGTTTTAATACTTTATCATACCGAACTGAAGCGGGAATGATTGAAAAATATGACGGGTTCATGATTACTTGTTTTTTTCAGTTTTCTGAGGTTTTTTTTCTTTTGAAACTTCTATTTCATCGCTTATTTCAATCGCCTCAATTTCTTTAGATGGAATATCCAGTTTAGATTGTACATATTTATTACGCTTAAGGTTGTTTTTAAGTCTAAAACGCTGAATAATATCTGCTGTAGAATTAACCATTTTCGCCAAATCCACGTCAGATTTTTGCAAATAAAATTGTCTCACTAATTGATTCTGAATTCTTGTTAGCTTTGTTGTTTCCATTTTTAAATATTTAAGATTTTTTCACAAAAAAAGCATCCAACAAAAGCCTATATTTATGCTTGAATGCTTCTTCTTTTTTAAAACGATTTTCAAATTTTGCTAGTTGGTTCATTAAATACGATGTATTAATATTGTATTTTTTGGATATCGCTATGGGGTAGGTAGATTCAGAAATGGCCATTTCCATATAACAG
Source organism: uncultured Aquimarina sp. (assembly GCA_947500545.1). Taxonomy (GTDB): domain Bacteria; phylum Bacteroidota; class Bacteroidia; order Flavobacteriales; family Flavobacteriaceae; genus Aquimarina. The sequence continues at coordinate 283,530 of CANMSO010000007.1, forward strand.
GCTAGTAGTTTTTCATCTGTATCACGAACACCGATGATTTTGTTTAAAGGAATTTCAAGGGCTTCTGAAACCTTTATTGCAATACTCCAGTATTGCCTATCAATATTCTCTGGATTTACCATAGTGTTGGTATAGCTGAGCGACGTATTTTTTTCAGTTACTTTACCTAAAAGATTGACGATTTTATTTTTTGAATCCATATCAACTAGTTTTACTACACTTATCACACGTTTCCAAAACGCTTCCAAACCTGCTTGGCTGTGGATAGCATAATTTCCCATGGTTATAACAATTTTTTAATTCCAATTGCGCGGGATATTTTCTTTTTACTTTACAGTATTGTTGGTTCATAAGTTTTTCTTTGTTTAGCAATTCGTATTGCTGCTATGGTTAGTAATTTTTCAGGAGAGTTTTCAGTGCAACCAGGTTTGATTATTTCCAACGGCTTTGCAAAAGTTTTTGCGATCTGATACGCACGCTTTTGAGTGATATCTCCCCAAAGTCCGGAATTTGAAATTTCTCTATAGGTAACTGCTTTTTTTGATAGTATTTTCTTTCGAAGTGCAGCTTTATGCGTCAATTCATCCATAACAAGGTGTGCAGGAACAATTAAAAGGTTTTCCTTTTTTAGATGAACCATAAATTCTTTTATAGATACATTACCTTTCATCATCTTTCCGTTTAAAATAATCTCCAATTAAAATCAACCACGAAACGCAACTTAAAATGAAAATCAATACTGCAAGCCAAATATCATCTCTTAAATAAATAATACCACCTAGCATTAATAATAGGTAAGGGAACAATCCAAATAATAATTTTTGATACCAACTCATTTTGGGTTATTTAATTTATCCTTTAGCCTCAATGATAAAATCTGAAAGCCTTAATTTTTCATAATCGTACATTTCATCAAAAGTTTTTCCGTTGACATACCACCTTCCACTTTTTAGAAAAATTCCAGTGGGTATTCTGGAAATATTGTTCTTTCGATTAATAAGGTTTAAAGCGGCTTTCATATGGCTATTTTATTCTAAAAAAATGTATATAAAACCCTATCGTTATAAGAGTAGCTATAAAAAATAGTCCTAAAGCAATCCAGTAATACTTGATGAATCTCGGATTCCCACAGCCTTTTTCAATGATTACTATTTCTTTGAAACTTTTATACGCTTTGTGGTTTAAAAAGATCAAAAGCAGTATTAAAAATGTGCAAACGATATCCATTGTTTTGTGAAATTCCATAAACTAGATTTTAATGAGCTTTTATCCACTTTAATGCGGCAGGAAGCTCTTTTGTAAACTCAATTAATTTTCTGATCAATTCTTTGAAATTATTTTTCATGATGTTTGTTTGAGTGTTATACATTCGTTTATCCTGATACTTTTTAATTGAAAATCAGAAGAGTAATCCATTAAAATTTTAAGTATAGAATCTTGAATGATCAGATCTTTTTTTTCAATAGATTTTCTTAATTTTTGAGAAGCTTCAGCTATAGACACGAGCATTTCGAGAATAGTAGTTTCTTCAGTATTGATATGTTGTAGCAATAGTCTAAAATGTTGTGACGTGCATCCAAAATCTTGAGCAGCATAATTTTTTGCACCTCTTGGTAATGAATTGTAAATGGAAAATGCTTCTTTTCTTAAATCCATATTAAGATCTTTTATCACCATGTGGAATTCCACATGGTTTAATACTTATCTTTAAGTATATTCGTTATATAGAATTCAACATTACGAACAAAAATACGCACATTGAGTGTAAATACAAAGAAAAAAACACACATTGTGCATATTTTAACAATGAGACAAATACTGATATATTGATAATGAATCATTTAGAACTAAAAAATATTAGGAAAGAATTAAAAATAACACAAGCAGAAATGGCTATTAAACTTGGGCTTTCGACCCGAGGGTATCAAAATTATGAACAAGGAGATAGAACAATACCTAAGTCCATTATACTATTACTTAAAAAGTTAACTGAAGATGAACAAAATACGCACAATCAAAAACCAAAAAAAGGGGGGAATGAAATTGCTGCGTATAAACAAATTGAACATTTAGAAAAGCTTACTGAATTTTTAGAAGCGGAGAACAGATTGATCAAAGAGAATTATGAAAAGTCATTTGAAGGTATTAGAATAATGGTTGAATCTTTGACGCAACAAAATGAAAATTTTAAAGAACTTGGTATGCAAATCCTTAAAATGGTTGACGCCTTATCTCTAAAATATGAAGTCAATGATGAAATCAAAAGAATAAAGAAAGACTTAAAAAACCAAGCTAAAAACAAATAAAATAATACCTTCTGAATTCAATAGTTTTTTTGTTAGTTTTTTCAACTTTTTTAATTTGATGCTATTTAAATTCTTCTTTAATAAGTACAAATTTTCTAAATAAGTAAGATCATTAATAGTTTTATGATTATGAGCTTTTTTTAAATTTAAAAACTCATGCTTCATTGATTTTAAACCCATTGGAACATTGTTTAGTGAAACCCAATTTTAGTAATAATTCAACTCAGATTATGGCCGACTTTTTATTCAATCCCGGTAAAATTTTGGTGATTAATTGTTTGTTTTGTAGTTAAAATGAGGGGTAGGGCTATGAATTTACAAAAAAAGAGACTACTTTTCCTACGTAATAAGTTAAAATACAAGTAATTACGGGTAAACCGTAATCAAAGAGTTTAAATTTTAACATTTTATATAATGAATAAAAGATATCTAATACTAATTTTCTTCATAAGTGTTTGGACCAACTTTGTATTTCCACAAAGTCCCTGCAAGGTTGAAATTTTGGAAGATAATTTCACCAAGAAAAAGCAAAAAATTATCGATTTTCAGAATGTGTATAAATTCAATGAATCATTCAAAATACGAACTGTAGATTTTTCAGTTTTTGAACAAGACAAAAAACTTTATTTGACTGCGAAATACAGGGAAAATTTGAATTATGAGAGATTGTTTTGTTTAAATAATTCATCAAAAATATTGTTTCTTCTCGAAAATGATACTACTATTTCCTTACCATATGTTGGTAGTTTTCAATGCACTGATATTGATTATTATGGATCTAATCTCAAATATCACCATAGATTATTGGCTAATTATTCTATATCTCCAAAAAACAAATCAATTTTATCCAAAAACAAAATAAAACAAATTAGAATACATTATTCAGAAGACAGTGAGGAATTAATACTAGAGAATAATTCGTTTATGTTAGAAAATTTACCTTGTTTTTGAATCAGCTTGGTTTTTTTGATGGAATGGTTTAAGAAGCTTTCTTTGGATTTCTTCCAAAACAAATTAAATGTTGAGCTTTATCCCTTATTTTGCTAGGGAATTTATCCTTATAGGCAGTATCAATATCATTACGTTCATGACCCATTAATTCTCTCATGATATCAGGATCTACTCCGGCAAATTTGCCAAGAGTTGCAAAACTATGTCGTACTACTTTACTAGTTAACTTTCCCCCTTTAGGCATTAATTCAATTTTTAGTTTTTTCCTAACACGTTCAAGTTTTCGATTATGATTGCTTCTAAAGGTTTTGTATCCAACTTCATCTTTTCTCCACGGAAAGATATACACTTCATCATCTGCTCGATATTTGTCAATTATTTCTTGGGCCTCAGGCAAAACCAACATATCAAATTCGTAGGCTCTAAGCCCTAACTTCGCTCTTTTAAAAAACGCTCTTCCATTGACTAGTTGACTCTTTTTTAAGTAATAAACATCTACTAAATCAGTCCCACAAAAATAGAACTGAAGTAGGTTTAGATCAACCGACATCTGTTGTTCTTTTGATAAGCCTTTTGCATTAATAATTTTCTGTATCCCTTCACGATCTAGATATTCATTTTTATTTCTTCTTACTCGAACAGGTAGGTCAAAAAATAGTCCAGTGAATGGTCTTGAGTCTTCACAGTTTCCTAAGCGGACAGCTTTATTGTAAATAGCCCTTATCTCATAAAGGTAGGTTCTGATTGATGTGTTTTTTAACCCCTCTTCTTTTTTATGTTGTTTGAAGTTTTCTAATAAGGTTCGGTTAATATCTGTGAAATTTAATTCAGGAGCAAACTTCTCCAGTTGATCTTTAGCATATTTATAGGCTAGAGCGTTCCCATTTCTGCCGAGTTTATTCATTCGTTCAATTTCTTGGTCAGCGAATAAGTAAAAGTTTGTAATTATTCCTTTTCTTCCCTCAAAAAAGGCCATTCCAGATGCTACGGTTTCTAGTTCCTTAAATTTAATGGATAATGCCTTTTTACGATACTCCATGATTAAGCCATATAAGTCTTCAAAGTCGTCATGTGTAACTTTAGGTAATTCATGGATTGAATCCCAATCATCGATAGATGAGTAAGCTATTGTTTTCCGTTTGATTCTTTTTTGATGAGTAACAATTAACTTGATAGGATATAGACCTTTTGATGATCCATCATTAGTGTATAATTTTATCGTAGCTTTCATAAAATTCACTCTTGAGATTAGTAAATTTCCGTAAACTTGTCGTAAACTTCTTACTGTAAATGTACCGTTTTTTACCGTTCATCTATGAAATTGAAAGCGTTAAAATTGTTTGTAAAAACAAAAAACCCCAGTATTACTGGGGTTTTGAAGGTGTGACCTCGGCAGGATTCAAACCTGCAACCTCTTGAGCCGTAATCAAGTGCACTATTCAGTTATGCTACGAGGCCGTTTTGCGGGTGCAAATATAATTTTTTTTATATTGCTGGCAAAATTTATGTTGACTTTTTCAATATATATTCAGTACTAAAAAAAGCTACCCAATATGCCCTGGCAAAATAATGCCCGAAAACATAATTGTAGTAGCTTTGTTTTATATCTCTAAACGTGCTTTAAGAGTGCTGTATGCCAGAGTTTTATTACTTTACTCACTCTTTTTACTCATCATCTTTTTAGCAAGATCGGCGCCAATCAAAGATTGTAATAAATTTCCATCGTTACTTTGTTTACCTCCATCTTGTATATAGATTTCTGGCAATCTAAGCTCTTTAAGCTCTCTCGCGATGTTTACAGAGGTTTTGTATTCCCATTCTGCGCGTTCTTGCGGAGTAAGACCTGCATTTACAAGTTTTGCATTTTCATAAGACTGGGCATCTGCCATTGTCTTTTGTGTTTTGGCCTTAAATTGGGCTACTTCATAATTTTTACGCTCTTCAATAAGATTAAACTCTGCTACTTTGGCTTTAGTTTCGGCTTCAATAGTTTTTTGAATTTGCTCCTTTTCTAATCTAGCACGTTCTGTTGCCTTTTCAGCTTCTCCTTTTGCAATTTCCTTCTGAGCACGATAGAACTGGCGTTCTGCTTGTTGTTTCTCTAATTGGGTTTGGGCTACCTCTTCTTTTTGTAGCTGTAACCGTTTATCAAAAGTAACTTCCCAATCAATTTCTGTAACAACAGCTTGCACCACCGTAAGTCCATATGCTTTTAGAGAATTGCCATGTTCTCTTATTGGCTCTCCGTTTACATACTTTATTCTATAACGTTTCTGTTTAGACTCCTTATTAACTACAGTTCTTACAATAGTGCTATCACCTATAACTTCACTCTTTTCATTTGCAAAGTACTCTTCTAGAACATACATTCCGTTTTCAAGCTGATCTTTAAAATATCTATCAAAATCTGAAGCTTGTCCCGAAATATAATCCTGTGCATCCATAAGTTTACAAGTGTTCTTTATAGATTGATCAATATTTGGAATAATACGTGAACGAATTAGATTTCTTTCCGTTTTATTTCGATCTGCCACAGATAAAAATTGACCTTCATTGGCTGTATTAATACTAATTACTACTGAGGTTGCTATCCTGGCTTTTACCGCATCGCTAAACGCCCAGTATTTGGCTATATCTACATTTGCATATTTACTTTGTTCACCTAATTCACCTTCTTTGTCAGGAATCACATATTTAATTGGTAATTCAAATTGTATTGGGATAAGACGTCCCCACATTTTGGTATTTATTCCTTGATGAACAACGGCTTTTTGACTTCCCCAGGGGTATTGCACGGCATAGGCAGTACCAGGTTCTGCATAAAAGAACATTCCAGAGATTACACTTAGTATAAACCCTAAACCTATCATTTGAAAATTACGCTGTCGTGTGAACCATTTTAGAAGTTTTGAATTCACAAAAATTGGCTTGATAATAAAAATGATGATTCCTGTAAGAATCAATACGATTCCTAAAAATGTTAGCATATTAAATAGTTTAAAAATGATTAATTGATAATTTTTCCCTTAGCTGTAGAAGTAATTTTGTTTACATGATTTCTATATTTTATAAATTAATAATTGATTGTAATTGGTTGATTGTTTTTTCAATATATCTGAAGGAAAAGTATTGGCAAAATATTTATGATGAAATTTGTAAAGGAGATTATATAAATGTAACTAAAAAAATAAAATGTGTTTTAAAACATAATTAATTGCCTTAATTTATGTTTATAAATGTAATATTAAAGATGTTTTATGGTTAATGAATGATACTTTTGTAGAGGGTTTTTGATAGGCTTTTCTAATTTCTAGCAGGTTTTCATCTTTTTTAGGTCTCTTTTTTTAGTTTTCATTATTTTCGGTCGATGAACATACAAGATTTTATTAGAGACATACCAGATTTTCCAAAACCTGGAATTCTGTTTAAAGATATTACTCCATTATTAGCAAATCATGAGGCTTTGGTTGGTTGTGCAGATCAATTGGCTAATTTTTCTCCCAAAGACATAAAAATTGATAAAGTTATTGGTATCGAATCAAGAGGTTTTATTATTGGTAGTATGATTGCGGAACGACTAGGAGCTGGATTCATACCGGTTAGAAAAAAAGGAAAGCTTCCTTATGAAGTAAACTCCAAGAGTTATGGTCTTGAGTATGGAGAAGATACTTTAGAGATACATACAGATGCCATAAATGCGGGCGAACATATTCTTGTTCATGATGATGTCCTGGCTACTGGCGGTACGGCTAAAGCGGTGTGCGATTTGGTAAAAGAACTTGGAGGAGTAGTGGTGCAGTGTAATTTTATTATGGAATTGGATTTTCTTAATGGAAGAGAAAAATTGAATGTTCCGATTTCATCATTATTGAACTACTAAAAAAAAGCCTTCAACTTAATGAAGGCTTGGCTAAATTATATGTAAAATAAACTATTCTTTGGTGGTGGCAATTATCGCTCCATCCTTTGCTTTGTCACCATAAAGACTTATCGCTGTTTTAGGTTTAAGGAAATTTACCTCTGCTAATTGTTCTGATTTGGCTAGACTATCTAATGTTTCAAAATCAGATTCTTTACCATCTATGATGATTAATTTTTCGATGTCTGGATTATCTATAAAGCTAAATTTCTGATTATTGAAATTATGAAATGGTTGTACATGCTGCCCGTTAAAAATAAAATTACCATCTTCATCCTCTTCAAAGGTGAAAGAATTCATAATTTGATCTTTAAGTTTCTTGAAATCAAAGTTGCCTTTAAAGAATATTGAATCTGAATCTTCATCGAAATCAAAAGCAAAACGATGTTTCTTCATGATACTATCCATATCAATCTTGGCATAGTTGAAACCAGATTGATTAGTCCAGGCAGTAATATCGAACATACCAGAGTTGGTGATATATAGATTGCCGTTTTTGTAGCCAAGTTTTATTTCTGAAATAGGTGTAGTTGATGATGATGAATATTGACTTTTAGATTTTCCTTTTTTAAGAACTATACTTAAACTAGTAAGCTCATTTTGTTCGTTGTATTCAATTTTTTTTAGAATTAATTCTATTCCATTTTCAGAAAAGAAGGTCTTTAGATCTTCAAGTTCTTTCTCTGATGTGTCTTTATTAATTATAGCAGTTATCTCATCAGATTGAGTGTTTTCAATTACCAATTGTTTATTTGGACTGGTGGTGTGGGCTGTTAAGGAAAGCGTACCTAGTATGCTCATTCCTATAATGATCCATTTTTTCATACTAAATATTTTTGGTTACTTATTTTAAGGATATTAGGTTCATCCTTAATTACGAAAAACGAATAGGAGTGTTGCAAAAAAACAACTCATTTTTCTGAAAATTAGAAAAAAATATTACAGCGCCCTTTTGGTAACGTATAATCTCCACCCAAATATGAGAAGCTGTAATTTGGAAGCTTTACTAAGATCCAAACGTCTTTTGGTAAAGCTAGGGAGGATTAATTTGTTTGTTTTTGCCAGAATTGAAAACAATAATTTTTTCATACTGCGAAAATAAAAAAACTCGCTTGATAAAGCGAGTTTTTGATCGAAAGATATTTACCTCATTTTTTCAAAATTTACATAAGCAAATTCATGACTCTCAGTGGTAATAGCTATGAGGTGTGCTTGCTTATTCTTTTTACGGTATTCGTCATCAATTCTGGTCGACATGCTTTTCCAAGGAGTGGCATTTTCTATAATAACAACTCCGTCTTTGGCAGTATTACCATATTTGGTAACAGCATTCTCGTTTAAATAAAGATGGATTTCACTACTTGTGAGGAAAGTTTTTCCAATCAATTCGGATTTTGAGTATTGTTTTCCGTTAATAATGTATATCGGATTTTTTCCTAAGCTTGAAAGAACCCTTCCATTTTCGCCATTATCAATAATTATTGGAGAATCAGCTATTGATTTAGGTTTCATAAAACCAATCTTTTCGGTCTTCCCATCTTTATCAACTTCAATGCTAAATATAATAAGTTCTATAGGCTCACCCTCGTTATCACTAGTCTGACGATATGTTTCTTGATTACCAAAATTATCCTTGTATTCAAGCGTTATGTCTGTGATAAGGTTGTTTTTGCGCTTAATCTTACTAAATTCAAAATCAACATTAAACTCTTTTTTAATAAACTCTTTGAACTCTGTAAGCTCTTCATTAGTACTTTTTTTACTAATATCCTTAGAAAGAGAGCCAACGTATGGTTTCGTAGAATCTTGTGAAACTGTTCTTACCTCAAATTGGGTTGTTTTTATATCCTCTTCATATTTGATAACTTCCTTAGTATTAAAACTCCATAGGAATAAAGAGAGTAGTGGAAGAATGATTGCGAATTTTAGTAAATTTTTCTTTTTTGATGGTTGTTTGTTTAGCATAAGTATTCGTTTTTTGATTAATGATTGATAAAAATTATTAGTTATTGCTGTGTAATTACTTGATGATACATTTACAAGCGCAAGTTGATATTCTTTGGCTGATGATATTTGATTTATAGCTTCTTGATCTGCAATAAATTCAAGATTTTGTTCTAAACTTTTTTTGTATAGCCAGGCAAAAGGATTGAACCATTGAAAAACTACTATTACATTAGAAATAAGAAGATCTATCGTGTGATACTGTCTTGCATGAACTTTTTCATGAGTTAGTATCATATCCAACTCTTGACCATTATGCAGAGAAGGATTATACACAATGGTCTTAAAAAAAGAAAAAGGAGCAATATCTTCTTCAACCTCAATTAAATTAAATGATTCATTAGAGAGGTTTTCTTTTTGGTTTAGTATTTTTCTTAATGATAGGAGTTGGGTTCCAAAACGAATCAAGAACACAAGTATTCCTATACTGTATACCATAAATCCTATTTGCCACCAATTAAATGGGTTTGTTTTTGAAGCTGGATTTTCAGATACATTATCGATCGCAGGAACAAGAGGGTCGGTTTCGGTTACCAAAAGATTAGCGTTCTCTATATATGTAATTGTAGTAAATTCTAAAAAAGGTAAGAGTAATGAAATTAAAATTCCAAGGATAAAAAAATGTCGATTTACAGTAAAAAAAGTTTCTCTCTTTAAAAGAAAGTAATAGATCAAATAAAATATTGATAGTAGTATACTTGCTTTAAATAAGTAGGTTAAAAGGGCTTCCATATTTAGTTTTTTTCTTCGATTACTTTTAAAATCTCTCTTAATTCATCTGCCGTTATTTTTTCTTCCTTGGCAAAAAAGGAGACCATGTTTTTATAAGAGTTATTAAAGTATTGGGTCATTGCTTTATTAAAAAAGTGACTTCGATATTCTTCTTTGGCTACAATGGGAAAGTACTGATGTGTTTTTCCAAATGCTTGGTGACCGACGTATCCTTTGTCTTCAAGATGGCGTATAATAGTAGATATGGTGTTGTAATGAACTGTGTTATTAAGTTCTGCCTGTACTTCTTTTGCAAAAGCTTTCCCTAATCTCCATAGGGCATGCATGATTTCTTCTTCTTTATTGGTGAGTTTTTCCATCTATTAATTGTTAAGAGGGTTCAAATGTATAACTATAATTATAGTTATACAACTATTTTTGTAGTTATTTAACTATTTATATAGTTCTCAGGGGTGTTAGGATCAATATTTTAATAATTTTTTCCTATGTCTATAAACTACGAGATTCTTATTTTATATTCGCAAGCAAATATTGAACTATGATAGCAAGTATACTTTATGTATTAATTGGGTTGGTGCTTCTTGTGGTGGGAGGAGAGTTTTTAGTTAGATCATCTGTAGCATTATCTTTTAGGCTTAAGCTTTCGCGAATGGTTATCGGGCTCACGGTAGTATCTTTTGCTACTTCAGCACCAGAATTGTTAGTTAGTGTTCAGGCGGCTTTAGATGGGTTGTCAGATATATCCCTTGGTAATGTGGTTGGGTCTAATATTGCTAATATTGGTTTGGTACTAGGTATTACGGCGATAATTGGTCCATTGGCGATTGATAGAGATTTTTATAAGTTTAACTGGCCTGTAATGGTACTGTTGTCTTTTGCTTTGTATCTCTTGCTTGAAAATGATGGTGTGTTAAGTCAGATAGAGGGCTTAGGGTTGCTTCTGTCCTTATTTTTATATCTTTTTGTGTTATTAAGAAGGGCGAGAAAATTTTCGGATACGATGGTTGAGGAAGTTGATGATTCTCTTCAAAAGACGTCTAACTTTAAGATTTTTATATGGTTGTTAATAGGTGGAGTTGCTCTTTATTTTGGTTCAGAGTTGTTGGTTAATGGTGCTGAGGCTATAGCCATAAAGCTGGGAGTTAGTGAGGGTGTTATTGCGGTAACTTTGATTGCAATAGGAACAAGTGTTCCTGAATTAGCAGCATCTGTTATAGCTGCGCTTAAGCAAGAAAAAGCAATTTCTTTGGGAAATCTTATAGGGTCTAATATTTTTAATATTGCTTCAGTTTTAGGAATAACTTCGTTGATTCAACCTATTGCTGTAAAAGATGAAACCCTTATGAGTGTAAATATTTATTGGATGCTGGGTTTTGCTCTTGTTCTACTTCCATTAGCCTTTATTCCTAAAAAAATGATTCTGGGGCGTCCAAAAGGGTTTTTGATTTTTGCTGCTTATGGCATATTCATAGCATTAGTCTTTATAAAATAATTGATTGAAATAACAGGTTTCTTAATCTCCGATATACGTGCCCGGGGTTTTCCAATTACTAAAGTAATTCTTGTAATGATAAAAGTAGTTGAAAAGTGGTTTGTCTTAAAAAGCTAGAAAAATCAATAGAGAAATAGCTTAAGTTTCTATGTCGGTTTTAAACTCTGATTTGTTAGAGAAAGTAAACAAAAAAACACCTTTAGAATTTTCTAAAGGTGTTTTTTAGCGTTTAACCAACATAGTAGTTAGTTAGGTTAAAAGTATATTGTTATGCCAGTATAGCTGCAACATCTGCAGTTTTTACAGTTTTCACAATTCTTGCGGCAATTTTATAAGGATCTCCATTAGATGCAGGACGACGATCTTCTAACCAACCTTTCCATCCGTTTTCTACAGTAATGATAGGGATTCTTATAGATGCCCCTCTGTCAGATACACCGTAAGAAAACTCGTTTATAGACTGTGTTTCGTGCTCTCCTGTTAATCTCTGATCGTTAAATTCACCATAAACAGCAATGTGTTCTTTGGTAACAGGTCTAAATGCTTCACAAATAGTTTCATATACTTCCTTAGAACCACATGTTCTTAATACTTCGTTAGAGAAGTTGGCATGCATACCAGAACCATTCCAGTCACCTTTTACAGGTTTTGGGTGATATTCAATATAGTAACCGTATTTTTCAGTAAGACGGTCTAATAAGTATCTAGCTATCCATATTTCATCTCCTGCTTTTTTAGCACCTTTAGAGAATAATTGAAACTCCCACTGTCCGCTTGCAACTTCTTGGTTAATACCTTCAAAATTAAGCCCGGCATCTATACATAAATCAGCATGTTCTTCTACGAAATCTCTTCCGTGAGTATTTCTTCCGCCTACAGAACAATAGTACATACCTTGGGGTCCTGGGTAACCACCAACAGGGAAACCTAAAGGTAATTGAGTGTTCCTATCCATGATAAAGTATTCTTGCTCAAAACCAAACCAAAAATCATTGTCATTATCATCGATTGTAGCTCTTGCATTAGATTCATGAGCAGTACCATCTGCGTTTAAAACCTCTGTCATTACAAGGTATCCATTTCTTCTTGTTGGATCAGGATAGATAGCTACAGGCTTTAATAAACAATCTGAAGAACCGCCTTCCGCTTGTCTTGTGGAACTTCCATCAAAAGACCACACAGGGCAATCTTCAAGCTTTCCACTAAAATTTTCTTCAATTTTTGTTTTACTTCTTAGATTAGCAGTTGGTTTATAACCATCTAGCCAAATGTATTCTAATTTAGCTTTACTCATAATTAACACTTTATAAATTGAACTCTTAAGGCGTCAAAATTACTCTATCTTTTTGGATAACCAAAAAAAATAGGGGTGTTATCATTAATTTTATCGGCATTTTTATTAACACCCCATATTTTTTAGGGGTATTTTTGAAAATTAGCAATTTTAAAACATAATATTTTTCATATTGACAAAGAAAACTTCTTTTATATTTGCAAAAAAACTTACTCGATTATGTCAACACTCAGATTTCAAGCTTTAAAAGAGACGCTAAATCGTCGCTCTGTTCCTGTTACAGAAACAGAACGACGCTCTGTACTGTTTGGTGAAAACGTTTTTAATCAGGCAACTATGATGCAATCTTTAACAAAGGATGCATATAGTAGTGTGATGGATGCAATAGAACATAGTTCTAAAATAGATAGAAAAATTGCAGACCAGATCGCTTCTGCGATGAAAGATTGGGCATTGTCAAAAGGTGTGACACATTATACACATTGGTTTCAACCACTAACGGGTGCCACAGCAGAAAAGCATGATGCCTTTTTTGAAACCATTGGCAATGGTTTAGCTATAGAAAGATTTGGGGGAGGGCAGTTGGTTCAACAAGAACCTGATGCATCTTCTTTTCCTCATGGTGGAATTCGTAATACATTTGAGGCTAGAGGATATACAGCCTGGGACCCTACTTCTCCTGCTTTTATATATGGTACAACCTTATGTATACCTACCGTGTTTGTAGCGTATACTGGTGAAGCTTTGGATTACAAAACTCCGTTACTAAGAGCATTACAAGTTGTTGATAGTGCAGCAACAGCTGTGGCAAAGTATTTTGATAAAAATGTAAAGAAGGTTAATGCCTCATTGGGATGGGAACAGGAATATTTTTTAATTGATCAGGCGCTTGTAGATTCTCGGCCAGATATTGTAATGACGGGTAGAACGTTGCTTGGTCATTCTTCGGCAAAAGGACAACAATTAGATGATCACTATTTCGGAAGTATTCCAACTCGTGCTTTAAATTTTATGATGGATTTAGAAGTAGAGTGCATGTTGCTTGGGATTCCTGTTAAAACGCGTCATAATGAAGTTGCTCCTAATCAATTCGAATTGGCGCCCATATTCGAAGAAACTAATCTTGCAGTGGATCATAACTCTTTGTTAATGGATGTTATGGATAAGGTTGCTGCCAGGCATAATTTGAAAGTTTTATTGCACGAAAAACCCTTTGCTGGAGTAAATGGGTCAGGTAAACATAATAATTGGTCATTAAGTACCGATACTGGTGTGAATTTATTAGGTCCGGGAAAAACCCCAATGAGCAATCTTCAGTTTTTGACATTCTTTATTAATACGATAAAAGCAATAGACGAAAATGAAGAACTCATGAGAGCAGGTATTGCATCTGCCAGTAATGATCATCGATTAGGAGCAAATGAAGCTCCACCTGCAATTATGTCTGTCTTTATTGGTGAACAATTAACGGCTGTACTTAAAGAATTAGAAGGGGTTACAGATGGTAAATTGTCTCCGCAGGAAAAAACAGACCTTAAGCTTAATGTTGTTGGGAAAATACCTGAAATTCTATTAGATAATACTGATCGTAATAGGACTTCTCCATTTGCCTTTACAGGAAATAAATTTGAATTTAGAGCTGTGGGTTCAAAAGCAAATTGTGCTAACCCAATGACAATTCTTAACACAATTGTGGCTAAACAACTAGTTAATTTTAAGAAAGAAGTTGATGCTTTAATTGATAAAAAAGGATTGAAAAAAGATGAAGCTATTTTCAATATACTAAGAGAGTATATTAAACAGTCCAAGAGTATTCTTTTTGAAGGTAACGGATATAGTGCAGAGTGGGAAAAGGAAGCTAAGAAAAGAGGATTGAGCAATAATAAGACGACTCCAGAAGCTCTTAAAGCTAAAGTGTCTAAGAAAAACATTGCGCTTTTTGAAGAAATGGGGGTAATGAATAAAGTAGAAGCTGAAGCGCGATATGAAATTGAGATTGAAGAATATGTAATGCGTATTCAGATTGAAGGTCGAGTGTTGGGAGATATTGCGCGAAATCATGTGATCCCTACTGCGATACGATACCAAAATATGCTTATTAATAATGTTTCAGGGCTTAAGGGGCTTTATGGAAAGGATTTTATGAAATACGCAAAAGAGCAAATGGGGATTATTGAAGAAATTTCTGGACATATTGGTAACATTAATACTAAAGTTAATGATATGACAGAGGAACGTAGGAAAGCGAATAAATTAGAAGATTTAGAGAAAAAAGCTTCCGATTACTGTAATAAGGTGAAGCCACTGTTTGACGAAATCCGATATAGTTGTGATAAATTAGAGCTACTTGTTGATGATGAATTATGGCCTTTAACAAAGTATCGTGAGCTACTGTTTACCAGGTGAGTAAGAATTAACTTACAGAATGTGTTTTGAGACTATTTTTAACAAAATAATAATAACTGTTAAACTGTTAATGAAACCGTAGGAAAATCTAATTTCTACGGTTTTTCCGTAATGTATTTTATCGAATTCTTAAGAAACTTGTAAAATAGCCTCAATATTTTCATAAATTTGTCAATATCAAAATGCATTGCAGTTTGATAATACCCCTTAAATTTCCCCCAAATTTTATGCTTATCAGATGAAGATTAGAATTTTCTAATCTTTCGTGTTCTTATGCAGAATTTAAAAAAAGTAAACTCATAAATCATTTTAATATATTACGTATGAAAACAGTAATTCTTAGTCTAGCAACTTTATTTATTACGACAGTGATGGTTGCGCAGTCGAACATTAGTGATGTAAGTCAAACAGGGGAAGACAACGTCGCTGACATTACTCAGGTAGGAACCGAAAACTCTTCTTTAACAGCACAAGAAGGATCAGCTAATACTGCTACAGCAATTCAAGGAAGCGAAGCATTTAGTTCAAGAAATGGTGTTGTAGAACAAACACAAACTGGAGTTAAAAATTCAGCTACAGCTCAACATGAAGAAGATGCAAATGGGATTTTTCAGGTACAGATTGGTGATGGAAACACTGCCAGTGCTACACAAAATTTAGCATTTTTTGGAGGAGGAAACTCTGCAGATCAACTTCAAGAGGGAAGAGGAAACTCTGCGGTAATATCTCAAGAAGGGATTTTAAACACTGCATTCCAAGCTCAGTTAGGAGATGGTAATATGGCATCTGCAACTCAAGAAGGAACCTTTAACTTTAGTGATAGTAATCAAGAAGGGGCTTTTAACTCGGCTACTATTGCACAAGTAGGAGACGGTAACGCATCTCAGCAAATACAATTAGGAGAAGCAAATAGTGCAGCAGGAGAACAATGGGGAACAGATAATTTCTTAAACCAAGACCAAGAAGGTGGAGGTAACGTTGCAACTTCTTTACAAGGTAGTAGTATTTTTGACTCTAGAGGAGGAGAAGTACAACAAGTACAAATAGGAGATGAAAATACTGCTTTTGCTAATCATGAAGAAGATAATAACACAATTCTTCAAGGACAATTAGGAGATGCAAACAGTGCTAGTGCAGATCAAAACCTTGGTTCTTTTGGTGGCGATAACTTTGCAATCCAAATCCAACTAGGTAATGGAAACACAGCAACCGCTTCACAAAATGGTAGCAATAACAGTTCTGATCAAGAACAAAGTGGAGATGAGAATGTTGCAAGTGTAACACAATCTGGTACAGATAATAATGCAATCCAAAGCCAAAGTGGTGTAGGTAATGTTGCTACAGCAGAGCAAGGAGGATTTTTCTTTACTTCTAGAGGTGGTACTGTAGACCAATTCCAATCAGGTGATGAAAACCAAGCATTTGCTAGACATGAAGAAGATAACAATACTGTTACTCAAACTCAATTAGGAAACGCAAACAGTGCTTCTGCAACACAGAATATATTGACATTTGGTGGTGAAAACTTTACTCAACAATTCCAGATTGGTGACGGAAACGTAGCTGAAGCTTCTCAAGAAGGTGAAGGTTTTGGACTTGGAGAAGGTAACATCATTAGCCATATCCAATTAGGAGACGAAAATATTGCGATTACAGGTCAGCAAGGAGTTGGTAATATTAGCGATATCTTCCAGAGCGGAAATGGAAACATAGCATTGGATTCTCAATTAGGAACTGATAACTTTACTTTTGTTACTCAAACTGGAGATTTGAACAGTAGTACTATTCTTCAAGCAGGAACAAACAATTCAGCAGTAGTTACTCAAACTGGAGTAGGAGCTGGAGGAGGATCTTTACAATAAGATTTGACTAAAATTTAATATATTTACAAGGGTTATGCTTATAGTTACTATGAGCATAACTCTTTTCTTGATTTTTTTAATACTGAAAAGATGAACAATAATATTCTTAAACTAGTATTTGCTTTTTTAATTCTTTCAACTAGTATGTCCTTTGCACAGGATACAGACAAGGAAGATCAGGTTTTGGTTACAGATCAAGATAAATTTATAACATTATCTCAGGTAAATAGTGTTTCACCACAGGTATCTAGGGATTTATCGTCTATTCCTGAAGGTACGAACTCGATTTTTATTCAACAAATAGGAGCTGATAATGTAGTGCTTTCTAATATAGTCGCAAATTCTTCGGATATTAAGATATTACAAAATGGAATCGAAAATAGAATTGAGATAGACGAGTCAGCAAACGAAATTGAAAAAATAATCACGCAGACTGGTAATAATAATACTGTTATTGATTTTTCTTTCAACCCTGATATTTCTACTTCTCTAGAACTTATTCAAGAAGGAGATAATCACATTTTTGAACGTTTTGGTAATAATGAATTATCTAAAAACTTGAAGTTCAAAATGACAGGTGAGGCGCGCACTATAATTGTTAGAAGTTTTTAAGATTCAATAATTTCAGAGGCTATCTGAGCGTTGAAAAAACGAAAACTATACATACATGAAACCTAAACTCATCATACTTCTTACCTTAATGTTTCAGGTTTCAATTGCCCAATTCACAAACGTAGATATAGTTGCCAAGATTAAAACAGAAAAAATTGATGACGCTATTTCTATAATAAGTACCGCTACAAATACTACTGAGGTATACAAAAGTTTACATTATACATTTTCTGTTTTCAGAACAGATGCTCAAAACAATTTATCTAAAAGCGATCAAGAAGGTAGATTTACCTTAGAAGCAAACGAAAGGAAAGAACTTTCTGTTGTTTCGTTAAATATCGATGACAAAGAAAAAGTAGTAGTGCTTTTGCTTGTTTATGAAGAAGATAAAATTATAGGAAAAGATCGTTTGGCTTTTAATGATAAGCCTAAACAAGAGCCTCAAAAAATAGAAGAAGATTATTCTACAGATGATGGGATAGAACTAAAAGGTATTGTTATAGAAGAAACCAAAACCAAACCAGGTAGAGATTTTTATGAATTCTTTTATAATTCGTATACTCTTAATCAAATAAATGGTAGTAAGGTTGTAGGGGTATACGAAACATTAAGTTTTGGTAGAACAACCATATTACGAGTTAAAATTGAAGATAAAGTTATTCATCAATTTATAGGGAAACCAGATTTGGAATATTTAGAACAAATGTCGAAACTTGCAATTCGGAAAGTCTATAAATATTTTAAAGATCTCAAAAAACAGAAAAATGATATTTTTCAATATTAACACAATTACCTGGGGATCAAAAAAACAATAAAATAAGGACATGAAATCAATTGTAGCAACCATATTTTTTATTTTTTCGATGTGTAGCTTTTCTTTTGGACAGGATTTAGTCTACAGACCAAAAAACCCTGCATTTGGAGGTGACACATTTAATTATCAATGGCTTCTGAATTCTGCAGAGTCTCAAAATAAATTTACAGATGATGAAGATCCAGGTAGAGACGAAAGATCGGATTTAGAAAGATTTACTGAAAGTTTGAATAATCAATTATTAAGTCAAATATCAAGATCATTATTTAATGAGCAATTTGGGCAAGATGGCCTTACAGAGGGCACCTTCAGTTTTGGAACATTATTTATAGAAATCTTTCCTTCAGGAGAAGGTTTGGTAATCAATATTTTGGATACAAGCACCGGAGATCAATCCCAAGTAATAATTCCTAATTAATTTTTAATGTATTATAAGTTTTATAAAGTAATCGCAATTATCTCTTGCGCACTTTTATTATCCGGATGTGGAGCATACTTTAATCAACCTATCGTGATAGAGAATGCTAGAATTGGTGAGGATACAGAGGCCACAAAAGCATTAAGAAATTTCCCTGCGCCGGTAGAACCAGTGGTTGTGGGGGTATATAAATTTAGAGATCAAACCGGGCAATATAAGCCAACAGAGAGCGGAAGTACTTTTAGTACTGCAGTTACTCAAGGGGCAACAACAATTTTAATTAAGGCTTTAGAAGATTCTAAATGGTTTGTGCCGATAGAGAGAGAAAATTTAAGTAACCTTCTTAATGAACGTAATATAATTCGTTCGACAAGAAAGGAATATAGAAAAACTAAAAACCCCAACGAACCTCAATTACCACCACTATTGTATGCAGGAATCATTCTAGAAGGAGGAATTGTTTCCTATGATTCTAATATAATTACAGGAGGTTTGGGAGCTAGATATTTTGGTGTTGGAGCTTCTACACAATATAGACAAGATAGAATTACAATATATCTAAGAGCAGTTTCTACATCAAGTGGTAAGATTTTAAAGACAGTATATGTATCTAAAACTATTCTGTCACAAGCACTAGATGCAAATTTCTTTAGGTACGTAAGATTTAGAAGACTGCTGGAAGCAGAAACAGGATTTACAAAAAATGAACCTGCGCAAATGGCTGTATCCGAGGCTATAGAGAAAGCCGTAGAATCTTTAATTGTTGAAGGGATAGAGGACAGGTTATGGGCAGTTAAAGCAGATTCTCAGACTGTAAATGATTTAGTTGCGAGTTACAAGGCAGAAAAGGAAGAAGCACAAAATACAGCTTTGTATGAACGGTATTTTAAAGAAAGAAGAGGCAAAAAGTCCCTATTTGCAAAGGGAGGTACTGCTTTAATTGGTGGAGATTATAATAACGCAGAGTTAAGTTATTCAGCACGGATAGGAGCAAGATATTACTTCAATCCTTATGTTAATGCCAATGCGAGCATTAATAAGTTTGAGCTTAACAATCAAAATGCCTTTTCTGAAGGATTTAATGCTATTGATTTAAATGCCGAATTAACTTTATTGCCTTTTGAAAAATTGACTCCATTCTTTTTTGGAGGGTTTGGAACAGTAAATACTGATAGCTTCGATAGAACATTTTTTAAATTTCAATATGGAGGAGGAATTGAGTATTTGATTTCAGACGATATCGGAGTCTCATTAAATGGAACTCATAATGTTGTTTTGGGCGATAAATTGGATAATATCGTTCAAGGAAAGCGTGATGATCAATACTTTAATTTTTCATTTGGACTTAATTGGTATTTTGATAATCCAATAAAGATGAACAAAAAGGCTAGAAAGAAAGAACAAGAGAAGAATTTAAAGTTGCAAAAGCTTAGAAAAAGGAATAGAGAAGTTAGAAAAGAAAGTTTAACCCCTAGAGGGGAAAATTAGTGAGATAGTTCAAAAATTGAACTTAATCGAATTAATCCCGTACTCGATACGGGAACTAAAATCAAAATAAAGTGAAAGAATTTATCATTAAAACAATAATGGTTTTGGTTATTTTGACTACATTTTCATGTAGTGAGGATACAATTGATTTAGAAGGTTTAGGGTCTGTAAAAGGAAGGGTGGTAAAGGTTGGTACCAACGAACCGTTAGAGAATGTTAAAATATCTACCAATCCTGGATCTAGTACAGTTTTTACCAATGCTGAAGGTTTTTATCTTCTAGAAAATGTGCCTTCGGGAGATTATTCTCTTTCGGCTCAACGAGAAGGATTGTTGGCAGTTTTTGAGGGAATTACTGTAATCTCAGATAGAGAATTAGAGGTAGTTTTCGAGATGGATGTAGAAACAGCAGGAAACCGACCTCCTGATGCCGCTGTACTCCTTACTCCAGCAGATAATGCAACAAATCTTCCTATAGAATTAGGATTAGTTTGGAGTTCTAACGACCCAGATAATGATGAACTTAAATATACCGTTACTTTAAGGAATGATGAAAATACGAATGTAGAGGTTTTTGAAAACATCACAGATACAACATTTGCGTTATCAGGACTAGCTTATGGTGTGAAATATTTCTGGCAGGTGGCGTCTAGCGATGATATAAACGATCCTGTTAATAGTTCAACTTTTGCCTTCGAAACAGGGATTCCTCCAAATAATCGAATTGTGTTTACACGATTAGTACAAGGTAATAGCGTTATTTATTCGTCTGACGAAAGCGGAGCAACAGAGATTGCACTCACTTCTGAGTCAAAAAATAGTTTTAGGCCAAGAAGAAATGTAGCTACCGGAAAAATCGCTTTTTTACAGTCTGTAGGTTCACAAACACATTTGTTTACTATGAATGAAGATGGTTCTCAAGTGAGACAAGTTACTTCGCAAGTTGGAGTTTCTGGGTTTAATTTAGAAGAAATAGATTTTTCATGGGATGCAAATGGATCCAAATTATTATTTCCTAATCAGGATAAGTTATACTCGATTAATGCAACTGGAAGCGGTCTTAGCTTAGTTTATCAAACTACTAATGGTAATCTGATTACAGAAGTAGATAAAAACGAAAATACAGGAATAATTGCTGTAAAAACCAATGATCTTGACGGGTATTCTGTCGAAATACTAACGATTAACAATTCTGGAGTGCTGCAAAATACCGTGTTAACTGGTCTAACTGGAGCTGCTGGTGGAATTAACCTATCTGTTGATGGGTCTAAGTTACTATATACTCGGGATATTTCGGGATCAGAAAATACAAGCTATCGCAGGCTAGACTCCCATATGTTTATTCATAACTTTAATGGAAGCCCAGCTATTGATTTGTCTATAGAAAAACCATCTGGAACAAATGATCTTGATGCCAGGTTTTCTCCAAATGAGGCCAGCGTGATTTATGTAAATACTTCAAATGATGGTATCTCTGCAAGAAATATTCAAACAGTTCCTATCCTGGACCTAGGAAATAGAACTGGTTTGCTAGAAAATGCTGCAATGCCGGATTGGGAATAAAACCCAAAACTATTTAAGTATAAAATTCCAAATTCTAACTTAACTATAGTAGAATTTGGAATTTTGTATTTTCAGTTTAGTCGTTGTATTAAATTGAACTATCTTTGCGCTTTAATTTTCATTACAATGAGTCAAGAAGTTAGTAAACGCTATGCGCAACGTGGAGTTTCTGCATCAAAAGAAGACGTACATAGTGCGATAAAAAATATAGATAAAGGACTTTTTCCAAAGGCGTTTTGTAAAATTGTTCCCGATTATCTCACGAAAGACGAAGATTATTGTCTGATTATGCATGCAGATGGTGCAGGTACAAAATCCTCATTGGCATACATGTATTGGAAAGAAACAGGAGATGTTTCAGTATGGAAAGGAATAGCTCAAGATGCATTAATAATGAATATTGATGATTTGTTATGTGTTGGAGCAACCGATAACATTATGCTTTCTTCCACAATTGGGAGGAATAAAAACCTTATTCCGGGTGAAGTGATTTCGGCTATTATAAATGGTACAGAAGAATTACTTGAAGAACTTAAAAGTTTCGGAGTGCAGATTCATTCTACAGGAGGCGAAACTGCCGATGTTGGTGACCTGGTAAGAACTATAATAGTAGATTCTACGGTTACTGCTCGTATGAAACGAAAAGATGTAATTGATAATGCAAATATAAAAGCAGGAGATGTTATTGTGGGCTTTGCTTCTTTTGGTCAGGCTAGTTACGAAAAAGAGTATAATGGCGGCATGGGGAGTAACGGATTAACTTCTGCTCGTCATGATGTATTTAGTAAGGTTCTTGCAAACAAATATCCTGAAAGCTTTGATCCGTCAGTTCCTTCTGATTTGGTGTATTCTGGTCAAACAAAGCTTACAGATGCTGTGAAAGATGCACCTATTGATGCAGGTAAGTTGGTGTTATCTCCAACCAGAACCTATGCGCCTATTATTAAAAAAATATTATCAAAATTTGGTAGCGAAACCATTCATGGGATGGTTCACTGTAGTGGTGGTGCGCAAACAAAGATTCTTCATTTTATAGACAACCTTCATATCATAAAAGACAATTTATTTGATGTTCCTCCTTTGTTTAAACTAATTCAGGAGAATTCTGGTACAGATTGGAAAGAAATGTATCAGGTATTTAATATGGGGCATCGTATGGAGTTATATGTTTCTCCTGAAACTGCAGAAGAAATTATTTCAATTTCTAAAAGCTTTAATGTAGATGCTCAAATCGTAGGTAGAGTAGAGGCTTCAAGCGAGAAGAAACTTACTATCAAAAGTGAGTTTGGGGAGTATATTTATTAATTATCTAATAACGCTAGTATATTTCTCTTTTAGGAAATCTAATTTAGGATTTATATACTTTTTACAAAAGGGCTTTTCAGGGTTTTTTAAATAGTAATCAAGAAGTTCAATTCTTGAGGGTTTGAATTCATTAAAGATCAAAACACTGGTAATTAAATTATTAGTAAAAACTGGTTGCAGTTTGTTAAGAATTATTTCAAGTTTTTCCTTTTCATATGCTTCGAAATAATAGATGGCGCTTCTATATTTTTTTCTAAAACTGTGATTAGATGTACTTTCGTGTGTATGTAAATGAATCTCGATCAGGTCACTAAGAGTAATCTTTTTTGGATCAAAATGTACAAGTACAGCTTCAGAAAAATAGTTGTTTTCATTGTAACTTTTGATATACCCTTGTTCTACTTTATGTACACCTTTCAAAGATTGAAAAACTGCTTCTGTGCACCAGTGACAACCACCTCCTAATCCTATTTTTTGAAAATTACTCATCATATATATCCCTATGAAGATAACTGAATTTCAGAAAAGAACTGAAATACCCTCTTCAGCTAAGGCGAAATATTTATTAATTTTTGTCGTTAAATAGCTATACAAACTAACAATATGAGAACCCCAACTTCATATATTTCTGTTTTATTTATGATTTCTATTTTAGTGATTTCCTGTTCTTCAGATGATTCTGAGGGAACTCCTAATAATCCAGATATTACGGGAACTGACTTGTCCGAAGCAGAAAATATCCAAATATTTCCTGCAAATCATCCATTAAATATGGATATTTCTAATAGTCCTGTCGATGCTAATTCAGAGTTAATTTTAAGTAATATAGGGCTAAATGAGAGTTTATTTGCTGATTTTGGTAGCGGTTTGTACCAAGGTACTCCAATCGGAATTCCTTATGTAGTAGTAAATGATAGTCAACCTGAAGTTCCTATTACGTTTAGAGCAAATGATTACGATGGGGATTATGGTAATGAAAGTGATCAAGGCCCTTTTCCAATACCATTAAACGCTCCGATTGAAGGAAATGGAGCTGGGGATAGTCATATAATTGCTGTAGATGTTCAAAATGGAATGTTGTATGAACTATATAATGTGGGTCAAGTGGGGGCCGGTTTTGAAGCATCCTCGGCTGCAGTTTTTAATTTAAATACTGTTGAGTTTAGAACCGATGGTTGGACCTCTGCCGATGCTGCGGGTCTTCCAATATTTCCATTACTGGTGCGTTATCCGGAAGTAGAAAAAGGAGAAATAGATCATCCAATTCGTTTTACCATTGGTCGTTCAAAAATATATGAAGGATACATCCATCCAGCACGTCACTTAGTATCAGGTAATGTTAGTAACGAACTATTGCCTTTTGCAGGAAGATTAAGGCTCAAGGCAAATTATGATATTAGCGGTTTCTCTGAAACCAATCAAGTCATACTTAGAGCAATGAAAAAATATGGTTTAATGCTTGCTGATGTAGGTTCTGATATGTTCATTACTGGGGCACCCAATGATAATTGGGATAATGATGATCTCAGAAACCTACGGCAAGTATCATTAGATAATTTTGAAGTTATTGAGCTCGGACAAATTACGACAGCCAACTAATGAATGATATAAATAACTTAACTTATATAATGTTATGAGTTAAGTTCTTCCCCTAGTTTTTTACTTTCTATTTCAGTATCATCTTTATTTTTTTCCACAAGCTCTATTAAGTTTTCTTCATTAAATTTCCCTTCTTTTTTTGTTGTTACAATAGGAGCCGGAATTAATGAAGCCATTATAATTAGTAGTATCAAGGCAGTTCGCCTTACTAGTTTTTTGAATCTTTTCATTTTTAAAATTGATCGGAAATACCGGCAATCTTTACAGAAAGATGCGGTGGTTATATTTTAGAGATCGAGCCCAAAAAGGCAAATAGGATGTGATTATCCTAATAAGAAATGAAAAGATTCTTCTTCTTCAGAATATGAAGTGTTGTGAATTAAGGATATTCTATGTCTGTATATCGAAGAAATAAAAACTGAATAACTTTTGGTTTTAATAGCACTAATTTTGGTGTGGATTATAAGTAATTGTGCTATTGATGCCAGATTTTGACCATATAAAAAGCATTCTCCATGGTTTTTAAAAACCTTATTATAGATAACCGTCTTTTTGTAGGGACGTTTTTTTGCAACGACAAGTTCTGTGGTTACCTTTTGGTTTTCTTGTGAAGTATAATTAGAATATCCATCTAAACTAAATAAAATAGCAATGGCAAAAAACCATTTCCAAATAGGAAGTTTATAATATAAAGCTGAATATTCTTTCATTACATACAAAAATAAGGTTTTTATACCAGAAAATCTGGCTTAGATTACCAAGAAGGAGTATGAGCTTTAGACAAAAAAGCTTACTTTTGTGAATTCTACAGAATAGGAAGAATACACTATGATTGATAAATTAAATATCGTAAAGCAACGATTTGATGAGATAAGCGATTTGATTATCCAACCAGATATTATTGCTGATCAAAAAAGATATGTAAAGCTTAATAAAGAGTATAAAGATTTCAAAGCTATTATGGATAAGCGAGAACTTTATATTGAACTTACAAGTAATATTAAAGAGGCTGAAGAAATTATTGCTGACGGTAGTGATGCCGAAATGGTGGAAATGGCCAAAATGCAATTAGAAGAAGCCAAAGAAGAACTACCAGCTTTAGAAGAAGAAATACGCTTCATGTTAGTGCCAAAAGATCCAGAAGATGCAAAGAATTGCGTAGTTGAGATCCGTGCAGGTGCAGGTGGGGACGAAGCTAGTATTTTTGCAGGAGATTTATTTAGAATGTACACCAAGTACTGTGAAGGTAGAGGTTGGAGTACAAGTGTAGTTGACCTTAATGAAGGAACTAGTGGTGGCTACAAAGAAATTATTTTTGAAGTTAACGGTGAAGATGTATATGGTACTTTAAAATTTGAAGCGGGTGTGCATCGTGTACAACGTGTTCCTCAAACCGAAACCCAAGGTCGCGTGCATACTAGTGCGGCTACAGTTATGGTGCTTCCGGAGGCAGAAGAGTTTGACGTGGAGTTGGATATGACAGAAGTAAGGATCGAGAGAACTACTTCTACTGGTCCTGGTGGGCAATCGGTAAATACAACATATTCTGCAATAAAGCTACATCATGAGCCAACAGGAATGATAGTAAGTTGCCAGGATCAGAAATCATCACATAAAAATCTTGAAAAAGCATTGAAAGTATTACGATCCAGGCTTTACGAAATGGAACTTGCCAAAAAACAGGCTGCAGATTCTGAGAAGCGTAAAAGCATGGTGTCATCGGGAGATAGATCTGCAAAGATTAGGACATATAACTACCCTCAAGGCCGTGTAACAGAACACCGTATAGGGTTGACGTTGTATGATCTAGGTAATATTATCGATGGTAATATTCAGAAAATTATAGATGAACTTCAACTGGTTGCAAACACAGAAAAATTAAAAGAATCTAACGAGGTATTTTAATTCCTAATAAACTATAAATTGAATTTTTCTGGGAATTGAAATGAACAGATCATAATATAAGAAAACCTATGAAATTTGATTTCATAGGCTTTTTTGTTGGTACAAAACTATTTGCTTGTCTTTTTTAGTAATTCATAATACAAAACCTCCTTAATCTTCAGGAGCTAATATTACTATATTGTTTCCTGTATTCTTAAGCGGATTTGCAAGAATATGTTTTCGAGTTTTTACTGGCTATTTTTGTGGTTTTACCATAATTTACTTTGTTAAAAAAATCATAACTTGAGCGCAGATTATTAGGCCCTTTATCTTTAAACTTCTAATTGACCTATTGCATTAATATCAATTGTTAATTTACCCATTAGCAAATACCCTTTTGTAGTTAATGCAACCAAATTTTAAGGATTCCGTTGTCATTAATAATATTTATAATAAAACACTTTGTCAAAATAGTTTTATAAATATTTTTTATGGAATATAGTTACCTACTTAAAAGAATTTTTTTATTAAAATTGACTATTCAAAAAAGATGTAATTTCTTTTTTATAGTGATTCCTTTATTATTTTTTGGAATATCACATGTGAATGCCCAAAGTTGTACGGTTAATGCGGGTATTGATCAAACCATTTGTGAAAATGAAACATTACAGCTACAAGGAAATAGCTCTGGAGATTTTACAAGTACCGCAGTTTGGAGCCAAATTAGCGGTCCTTCTGTTATTATTAGTGATACAAATATAGCCGATCCACTTATTACAGGTTACATTGGAGGTAATATATATGTTTTTCAATATGCGGCACTATGTCAAAATGGTACAGAACCTAAAGAAACTGTTGCCATAACAGTAAATCCCATTACTACAGCCAGTACGGGTTCAGATATTATGTCCTGTCCCAGCAGTAATGGTTCAGTGATAGCAACAGGAAATACGCCAAGAGTTGGCGAGACCGGATCTTGGTCAATAGTAGGAAGCAATGATGCAGGGGTAACTATAAATTTCCCCAATTCAACTACAACAACTTTAGATCTTGCCGAGACAAGTGCAGGAGTTACTACATTAAGATGGACCTTAATTAATGGAAGTACGTCTTGTAATTCTTCATCCGATATTCAAATTACCAATTATGGAGGAGAAACTCCTGTAACCGCTGGACCAGATCAAACACTATCTAATTGTTATACAGCTACACAATCTACTTCTTTAAGCGGAAGCTTTGGTGGGAATAATATAAATGGCCAACAAGGAACGTGGATCTTTGTAAGTGGTCCAAGCACTCCCACGATTTCTAACGTTAACAATTCGAATACTGGTGTATCAGGTTTAGTAGAAGGTACGTATATATTTAGATGGTCTGTGTCAGGACCTTGTGTAAATGGTAGTGATACCGTAAACATTATTGTGCCAGCAGCAACTCAAGATGTAACTACAGCTACAATTCCAGATGATAATCAGCGATTTTGTGATACTTCAACAACACAAACCACATTAGTAGGATCTACACCTGATTTTACAAATGAAACAGTTTTGTGGGAACTGATAGCAGGAAACGGAAGTACAATTACAATTGTAGATCCCACAAACCCAACAACACAAGTTACAGGTTTAGTGGCTCCAAGAAATTATCAATTTAGATATACAATCACAAATAATCTGACAGGTTGTACTTCTTCAGATACAGCGAGAGTACGTTTTGGTACTAGTCCTACCATTACAGCAAATGCACCATCGGGCAGTGATATAGTTGGAACCTGTGATCAAACAAATTTTGTTGTTCCATACACAGTTACAGGAGGAAATAGAACAGAATATAGTATTATTAGTGGGCCCAGTGAATCTACATTATCATTTCCTACGCCATATCAGTTTGTTAGAAATAGTCCTGCAAGAATTAATGTTTTTGATGCACCTGGAAATTATACAGTTAATTTTAGAAGGATAGCAACAGGAGATTTGTTAACTGGCTGTGATGAAGGAACAGACTCAATCATCATAACGGTTTCCCTACAACCACCAGGAGCTAGTGGGGGATCAAATCAGGTATTAAATTGTGGAGACACTTTTACATCGTTGGCAGGAAGTGTCGTAACAATAGGAAGTTCCGTGTGGTCCCAGGTTAGTGGGCCAAATACGGCTATTATTTCTGATATCTATGCTCAAAACCCAGTAGTATCAGGTTTGGTTCAAGGGTTATATAAATTTAGATATAGTATAAGCGGTGGTTCAGGCTGTTCGGCTGTTTTTCCAAATCTGGATACAGAAATTTTAGTATCTGCAAATATCAATGGCCCTTCTAATGCAGGAGTAAATCAAACGTTATGTAGTGGTGTGCCAGTTCAACTAGCGGCAAATACTCCAACAGCTGATCAAGAAGGTACTTGGAGTCAAATAGCCGGTCCTGCAGGTGTTGTTTTTTCTGATGTAAATGACCCTAATGCTACTGCAACAGGTTTTTCTTCTTCAGCAATATATACATTACAATGGTCTGTAGAAAACGCTACAATTAATTGTGGAGTTCCTGTTACGAGTACGGTTGATATTGATATTACAACGGCCGCCTCTCCTATAACTGCAAACTCAGGTCCGGATCAATGCGAACCTGCAGGAACTACTGTGATAACTTTGGCAGGTAATGATCCTCCAGCCGGTCAACAAGGTACCTGGACAGTGATACCGGCAGCAGGTGTAACTTTTCCGCCTGGCGGAGAAAATGTTTTTGATACAACAGTAACCCTACCATCAGATGGCACATATACATTTACCTGGACCATAGATTTTATAACTTCAAACGGTTGTGATACTACTTCTGATGATGTAGAAATAACAGTAGCAAATACCGGTGCAATAGTTAGTGCCGGACCCGATCAGAGTCTTTGTTTAGATCCAACAACAGTTCCAGTTCCTTTGTCTTTTACAATGGCTGCAGGCACACCCGTCTCACCAGGTGTAGGTACTTGGGTTTTAACTTCAGGAAATGCTGGCTTTACTGTTGATGACGTCAATAGCCCTACAGCTATTTTTAGCGACCTTCTTGACGGAGCTTATGTTTTTGAATGGAGAGTGGACTATGGTAATTGCGCTTTTACTATGGATGAAGTTACAATTAATGTAGGGATCCCACCAACAACGGCTAATATTCCTGGAGGAGATCAAATTATATGCGGAGGAAACTCTACTACACTTACGGCAGACCCTCTTTTAAACACAAACACAGAATCTGGGGTATGGACTTTGCTTTCGGGAGCACCCAATACACCTAATATTGCAACTCCGGCAAGTAATACTACAACAATCACGGGTTTAGAAACTGGTAGCTATACTTTTAGATGGACAACTACTGGTAGTTCTCCACTCTGTACATCTTCGACTGCAGATGTAATTGTAGATGTATATGCAGCTGCAAGTGCAGGACTGGATCAAAATTTGTGCTTGGCTACCAGTGTTTTTTTAGAGGCAACGGCAGGAACAACAGGTACTTGGAGTATTATATCCACAACAAATCCAGTAGGTATTGGAGCATTTACACCAGTTCAATCCCCGACAAATAGCAATACAGCTAATGCTCCTGTAGATCCGGGATTCGATTATGTTTTTGAATATACTACGGATTATACAGGGACAGGGATAGCATGTAATAATACTGATCAGGTTACTTTTGTAATTAGTAATGGACCAAGTGAAGATCCAGATGCTGGAACTGACCAAAACATTTGTATTGCAGATACTACTACTGCAATATTAACTGCAGGTAATGCTTCCATACCAGGAGACGTTACATCAGAATGGAGATTTGTATCAGAACCACCTAGTAGTGTGGCAACAATTGATACACCTAATAATTCAATAACGACTAATGTTTCCAATTTAAGTGTACCAGGCTTATATATATTAGAGCTAAATTTTGAAAGTAATTTTTGTACAGACAAAGCAGATATCGTTAGGATTGAGGTATTTGAAGCCCCCGGGCCAATTATTGAAGCAGGACCCGATCAACCAACTGTCTGTCAGTTAGATGCACAACTTTCTGCAACGCCTCCAGCTATAGGGATAGGTGTCTGGTCTTTTGCAAATGCAGCAGACGACCCATCTGGAGGACAAGTAGTGATAGACAGTCCAAATAATAATCAAACGACACTTTCTAATATTCCTGATGATATTGGGAGTGATGGAATTGCAGATATATATGTATTAACATGGACGGTTTCTAATGGACCTTTTGCATCAGGTTTATGTGCTCCTCAGTCTGATATAGTAACACTTACATTTACGGGAGCTCCTCCTTCTGTTGCAAATGCAGGAGTAGATCAGGAATTTTGTGATGATATACAAACAAACCTTAATGCTACTCCTGTAACATCAGGAATAGGTGTTTGGACACAAAATTCAGGACCCAATACGGCCAATATAGCAGCTCCAAATAGCCCAAATACATTAGTTTTTGGCCTTATTGAAGGAACCTACGAATTTATATGGACTACCAATGGTGGAGGATGTTCATTTGTAGACTCTATGGAAGTGAGTATTCTATCCCAACCTATAACGGCACAAGCAGGACCTAATCAAACGATTGTAGAATTTTCTACATTAACGTTAGCTGCCGATGACCCTTCTCCTTTTTCTGGCACATGGACACAAGTATCCGGACCCAATACGGCTTCTATTTTAAATCCAAATAATTTTGATTCCCAAGTTACAGGGACTATAGCGGGAATCTATGAATTCGAGTGGACCGTTTCTAATGGAATATGTAATTCAGTTTCTGATATTGTACAGATTGATGTGCAATCAATCGCAGATTTAGAGCTGGTAAAAACTGTGACTCCAACTTCAGCAAAAGTTGGAGATACAGTTACGTTTACCATTGCTGTTTTTAACAATAATAGTGTAGGAGGTAGTTCTGATGCAACAGGAGTAGAAGTAATAGATATTATACCAGCAGGATATACACTTGTACCGGGTACAGTAAGTAATTCTGGGGTTTATAATTCAGGGAACTTTTCAATAACCTGGAGTGGACTAGATATAATGAATGGAAGCACTCTTAATCTAACCTTTGATACTACTGTAAATGCTACAGGTTCATATGATAATTCTGCTGAAATTACGGCTAGTGATCAATTTGATCCTGATTCTACGGTAAATAATAATAGTCCTGCTGAAGATGATCAAAGTATTGTTGCTGTAACGATTGTACCTAATGATCCTCCCATTGCGGATAATGATAGCAGTACCTTAAACACTGCAGGAGTTACGGTTAGTGTTATGATTTTAGATGGAGATACAGATGCAGATGGTACGATTGATGCGACGAGTGTAAACCTGACAACACCAGTAGGAGCTACGGATGTGGTTACCGATTTGGATGGTGATGTGATAGGCTTTACCATTGCCGGAGAAGGAGTATGGTTGTATGATGATGCTACCGGTAGTTTGAGTTTTGATCCACAGTCTGGATTCACGGGCAATCCTACGGATGTTACCTATACGGTTGATGATAATGATGGGAACACCTCGAATACAGCTACGGTAAGTGTTGGGTATACCCCAACGGCACCAGTGGCGAATGATGATAGTAATACAGTGCCAACTGCCATCAATGCTAATACGCTGATTAATGTATTGAGTAATGATGAGCTGGCGGATGGTACGACTCCTGCTCCTACGGATGTTACTGTAGACTTGGATTTAGTGACAGCCGGGGTTCAAACGACTTTGACGGTTGCTAGTGAAGGAGTTTGGAGCTATGCACCCCTGACAGGCGAGGTTACTTTCGATCCTGATCCCGTATTTACGACTGCTCCAACCGCGATCACTTATGAGTTGACCGATTTAGATAATAGCCAGGCGGATACAGCACTGATTACAGTGACGTACCAGGTGGTACCTGTAGCAGATGATGA
>CANMSO010000008.1 GCA_947500545.1 uncultured Aquimarina sp.
CATTGCCTTCAGCAGTTTTTACCTTTTGTGTAATGTTACTATAAAAAGTTATTTTGTATTTATATTTATGAAATAAGTGGTATATCACAATATCATCTCTAAATATGTCAAAGAAGTAATAGTCAATTAATATAAAATCGTATTCGTTTTTCTGTTCTGATAACCATATATCTTTCCAAGAAAAAAAAACCGTACTTCTTCTTACTCCACTTAACTTTAAATCCTCTAACAAGGATGTACATTGTGATTTTTCCCTCGCCAAAATTGCCACTTTATTCGTCATAAAATCTTAAATTTTTTTGTACTGTAAGCTCAAAAATCTCGTTGCTACTTTTTTTAAAATCTTAGCATCTACATACTAAGGTGAAAAATAAGCGTGCCCTTACTTAATTTGTAAATTGAGGTCATTATGGGAGAATATCAAATTTGACCTATCCAACTTAATACCAAGATAACGGCACGCATATCGTTATTATTTATAGACAAAACTATCTTCATTTTTCATGCTAAAACATGGATAATTATCTACTAAGCATGGATAATTTTATTTTGCGTTTTGATAAGGATTGCATTTGTCTATGTAATACTTTAAATTATAAATGATGAGATTAAAAAACTTGGGTTTCAGTTTCAGTTTTAATTTCTACGCTAATATTCATCCTATTTATCTATTCTTATAAAAAAATGTGTTTAAGCGTGTTAAAATGGGGACTAAAAAATGCTTTTAAGGGACTTTGTAAAATAGTTTTTCGCAAGTATTTATATGTTAAATATTTATTGATATTCCCATTTGATAATATAGGTTAAAGTCGTTTTGTTAGAGAGGGACTCCAGAATTAAGATGCGAAAAAAGTTGCTGACTCAGTAAAAAGACTATAAGTCTTAATCTAGAGTAGATGATCCAGTTAAACAAGACTGAACTACAAATAGTAGACAAGCATATTAAAACTATTGAAAATTTGATAAAACAACCCGTTGGAACGTTTTAAAGAAAAGAGAAGTAAGGCTGTGAGTAATTGTGGGGCAACATCATATGATCACTGTCAAACCAATGACATCATATAAAGACATCCCTCGAGTTTTCAAATACCTTAAGTTGTGCATTGTGGACATCATTGATTTAGACCTTGTTCCACGAAAAAACGACGGAAACCGTTGTTGTAAATCCCCGCCGTTGTTAATAAACCTAAAACTAACTAAAAGAACTTACCCTTATAAGACTAATATTTGATTTGGCCCTACACCATCACTTCATCGAGCATGCTTTTTGTTGTATAAACCGTTCTTGATAAC
This sequence comes from uncultured Aquimarina sp., assembly GCA_947500545.1. Lineage (GTDB taxonomy): Bacteria > Bacteroidota > Bacteroidia > Flavobacteriales > Flavobacteriaceae > Aquimarina. Next base: position 1,294 of record CANMSO010000008.1, read on the forward strand.
AAAGATGGGGTTTTGGTATAAGACCGAATCATAAAATGTGTCCATATCGGCTAAAACCGGGACAAATAGTCTGTTAAAAGTGATAGGGGCATGAAAGATGTATTTTTGAACATCGTTTGTTTATTGTCATTCCCGACACTAACCGTTCTTTTTTCCCTTACAAAGACATATAGTACTTACCTGTTCTATTATCCCAAAAACATTGTATGCTATCCCACTTTTAATGAGTTTTAGCACTAATTATTGGATACTTTTCTTGTATGATCATTCTTTGTTTTTGATTAATATACTAAAAGCTCATGGAGTGGATTTTTCATTCTTAGTTCTTTTGGAGATCGGTTCATCAAATTTCGCCGGTCATGCCCAAGTTCAAAACGGGCGATAGATTCCCGGCGGCGGACATTTTGGGATACAAGATCACTCCCATGTTTCTATCCCAAGACAGGGAAACAATTATGAAATATAAAATAAGATATGTATATAAAAAAAGACACATCAGAAGAAATGGATTTAGGACAACTGTCCAAACTTAGAGGAAGCGCAATTAATATATTTTGTAACTGGGGTTGTAATAGTTTGAAAGCCATATATCACCTTTTTATTTTATTTGTTCTCTTCCTAAGAGCCCATTTTTTTAAGTTTTGTTTGGCGACTATATTAGGTATTGGGCTTGGGAGTTACATGGATTATGGTAGATCACGTATGTATAGATCTTCTATGATTGTACAACCTAATTTTAACAGTGCACGGCAACTATATAATAATATTGAATTTTACAATGAATTGGTAGAGCAAGGAGAAAATGAAAAGTTGGCAGAAGTATTACATATTCCGAAGTCAGCAGCAAAAAGTATAACAAATATTGAAATAATGGCATTAATAAATGAAGAACGAAAAATTATAAAGTTTGATGAGTTTATTGAAGATAAGGATTCTATTACACGAAAGAGCATAAATTATGAAAATTACTTAAAGAACTTTAATGAAATTAATGCAGAATTTTATAAAATTCAAATAGAGGCGACAGCACCTGAAATAGCAAAGCAATGCCAAGAGGTAATAGTAGCCTCTATAGAAACCAATGAATATTTCAAGCTTCAAAAAAAGGTTAATGATGATAATTTGGCAGTTAGAGATACTATGATTAGCGAACAGCTAAAGGAAATCAATAAATTACAATCGTTTTATAAAGAAATAAGAGTTTTAGAAGCACAACAATCGGTAGGGGGAACTAATATTAATTTGGCAGATAGTAAAATAAAGCAAGCCCCAGAATTTGAGTTATTCGAACAATTAGAAAAATTAAAAGAAGAAAAAACTGAGGTAAACATAGAGAAGATAAATACAAAAAATATCATCAATATAGTTTCTGATTTTCCTAATAGAGGAAAATTGATAAATGACTTAAGATTTAAAAAAATAGTACAAATGCCTGCATTATTTGTGGTTATTCTATTTTTAATATTAATAATGTCGACCTTTAATAGGTACCTGGCTAGATATTAGATATAGTAAATAGTATCAGTTATTAAATGGTGTAAGCCCTTGGAGAATGTTATTTAGTGCATTTCGGTAATTATCGGAGTCGAAGAAGTTCATTAGCGCTTATCTTCCCCTATGTTTGTAGTGAATAAGTTTCTTTAGACTTGAATAAATGAATAAGTATTAAATTTAGAAGAAGAAATAGTAAAACAATTGCTTAAGTATAATACGGTGGAGTTGTGGTGAAGATTTACTCGTTTTGTAGATTTCAGAATTTCAAGAAATTCTTCTTTTAATACTGTAAATTCATTTGATGAGTGATATGATATCAACATCGTATAATCCCTGTTAAACCAATGACATCATATAAAGGCATACATCAGGTTTTTAAATACTTTTGAACTGTATATTTTAGGCATCTTTGGTATCGGATCTTGTCCTACAAAAAACGACGGGAACCATTATTGTAAATCCCCGTCGTTACTATTAACTCAACAAATCATGAAAACATTTACCCTTTATAAGACCAACAATGGTTGATTTGTCTCCACGACATCACTCCATTGGGAATACTTTTGTAGAGTGCAACCTTCATTATATCTACAAAAATGGTGTTTAGTACGGAAGAGGACAATAAAATGTGCCCATATCGGCTAAAACCGGGACAAACAGGTTGTTAAAAGTGATATAGGCATGAAAGACATATTTTTTGAACATCGTTTGTTTATTGTCGTTCCCGACACTGACTAGGGGTGTATAGTACCCGCTTGTTCCATTATCCCAAAAACCCAGTATACTATCCCATTTTCAAGAAGGTTCAGCACTAATTATTGGATTTTTCTGCTACATGGACATTATTTGTAGTTAAAACAATATTCAAAAAGCAAAAAAAACATCAAAATGAAAAAACAATTACAATTAATACTACCTGTCATCTTTATGATATTGACAAGCCTTACCGGGTATGGTCAAAATGTAGGGGACCAATTTACCGTTGGTAACCTTGAATACAAAATCACTTCTGCAACCAAAGTCGAGATTGCGGACTATACCGGTACGACCACAGAAGTAACCATCCCCCCAACGGTGGATAATGGCCCGAACACCTATACGGTGACCGCTAGGTGTATCCCAACCCCGTACAAGATTACATCAACATTGCATTGGGTGATGGTGAAACGTTACAACAGGTAAATATATACAATACCCAGGGTGCCCATGTGCATTCCGCGCGCACCTTACAAATAGATGTGAGTCATTTGCCCAGCGATATGCATATACTGGAAATAACAACCCAAACAGGGGCCAAAGCAGTTAAAAAAATAGTCATAAAATAAAAAAACATGAAAAAGCAACTTCAAATAATAGCATGTACCGTTTGTATGGTGCTAGTGGGCCTTACGGGCTATGGGCAGACATTTACAGTTGAAAACATCACATATCAAGTGATCCCCGGTTCCTCCGATACTGTGGCCATAACTGACAATACAGATACAAATAGGGAGGACTTTACCGTACCTGGGAGCGTAACCTATAATGGCACCGACTTCAGTGTCACCGTTATTTGGGCCGATGCTTTTGCAAACAGCGGATTGACCAGTGTGATTATTCCCGAGAGCGTTACCGATATTGGTGCCAATGCTTTTACCGGCAACCCAGATCTTGCTACGGTGGTGTCAAAGCCCACTGATCCTCCATCCCTTGATTCAAGTGCATTTGATGACAGGAGCCAAATAGACCTGATAGTTCCTTTAGGCACTATAGATGCTTATAAAAACCAGTTCGCCCTCAATGGGTGGCTGGACTTCAGAGACATCACGGAAGAAGAAAGCAGCAGTCCCGATGAGTTCGAATATGAAGTAGTAGCTGGCTCCAACACGGCAAGGATCACGGGTTATATAGGTATGGCCACCAGTGTGGACATCCCCGGGACCATAAATGGCCATACGGTTACCCATATCGGGGACGGTGTTTTTAAAAGCAAAGGATTGACCAGTGTGACCATACCTACCAGTGTGACCCACATCGGGGATAAAGCTTTTCAGGACAACGACTTTACCAGTGTGACCCTACCGAATAATCTGATCCACATCGGAATAGGAGCTTTTAGTTTCAGCGGATTAACTGGACATCTTGAAATTCCCGATAGTGTGGAAAGTATCGGGGAAGACGCTTTTAATAATAGGGACCCAAATAGGGTCAACAACCCCAACCCCGACCTCAACACTGGCCGTATTACAAGTTTGACCTTTACAGGCGTTAGTAAGTTGACCAGTATCGCGGATCGGGCTTTTGCAGGCCAAAACGTGAAAAGATTGGACATACCGGACAGCGTTACCAGTATCGGGAACGGTGCTTTTTCGGACAACGGCATGAACCGTGTGGCCATTGGTAAGGGCGTTACCACTATTGGGAGTAGTGCTTTTAAGAACAACGGCTTGACCCAGGTCACCATACCGAATAGTGTGACCGAATTGGGGAATACTGTTTTTGAGAATAGCGGAAGATTTACGATAGTGGGGATGGAGCACACTGATTCCCCACCGAATATTCAGGACCGCTCCTTTTTTTTGGGAGCGGATATTGCGAACCCAAAAGGTCGTAAGGACATACGTTTGATCGTTCCCAGGGGTGCCTTAGATCTTTACAAAGAACCGGGCACAGACATTTTTCTTGCCGCTTGGAGAGGTTTCAAAAGCATTGAGGAAGAACCGACCATTGGCGCCACCTTTAGCTTCCCGGACTTTCAATTTGATGGCGATGCCATAACTTATGAAATAACCTCGGACTCGGATAGAACTGTGAGAGTGGTCTCAAGAGATGCCAGAAGCCCGATTGATGTGAGGATACCCGAAACAGTGTTTAATGGACTCCCCTATACCGTTACCGCTATTAAGGAGAACGCTTTTAAGGACAATGGATTGACCAGTGTAAAGCTTCCCGAAAGCATTATCCATATCAGCCTTGGTGCTTTTGAGAACAACCAAATTGAGGAGATCAACATACCGGGTAAGGTGGAGTTTATTGGAACAAGGGCTTTTAAGAACAGTGGATTGACCGGACATCTTGAAATTCCCAACAGCGTTACCACTGTCAAGGGGGGTGTTTTTTCGGCCAACCAATTGACCAGTGTGACCATACCGAGCAGTCTGGATACTATTGGTAACGGTATGTTTCATACCAACTTATTGACCAGTGTGACCATTCCCAAAAGCGTTACCCATATTGAAAATGGGTCTTTTGTCAACAACCCGAGCCTTTCCAGAATTGTGTTGGAGCAAGAGAATGCCAGCTTATTAAAACTCGAGCAAGACGTCTTTCTTATCGGAGCCCCTTTTAACATTCAAGATAATCGCGGAAACATAGATGTGGTCGTTCCCAGAAGTGTACCTCCCGGTAAGAACAAACTGCGGTATTCGAGCGGTTTGCTGCGGGACGAAGGTTTTAAATCCATTACGGAAGTAGGGGACATCGAAAAGACCTTTAAAATTGAAGGCATCACCTACAAAATAACGGAATTCAACCCCAACACGGTCACTATAATCGACAATGAAAATACAGGAGACCTTACCATACCCACGGAGGTGGAAGTCTCTGAAAAGGAGGCGGGACTCTCTGAAAGTGACACTATGATTGAATTTACGGTTGCCGGTATTGAGGCCGGTGCTTTTGAAAACAGCCAATTGACTAGTGTGATCATTCCCAAAGACGTTACCGGTATTGGCGCCAATGCTTTTGCCGGTAACCCGGACCTTGCCACAGTAGAATTGGGGAGTAGTGACGCTCCAGAGCTTGGCACTGACGCCTTTACAGATCGTGATACTATGGATGTGATCGTTCCCAATGGCGCGTTCGATAATTATGTACCGGCCTGGGACGACCTTGGGTTCAGATCCATCAAGGCAAAAGTAAATATTGGCGATACCTTTACCGTTGAGCGTGATGCCAACACCGCTGTTGTCAAATATCAGGTATCCGCATTCGGCACCACCAATACCGTTACAGTAATAAAAAATGAAGACGACGATCGTCGTTTTTTGGAAATATTCGATTTCGTAGAACATGTGGGACATGTGTTCAAGGTCACCAAAATTGGTGAGGACGCTTTTGTTGGACGAAATTTAGTTGGCACTCTTATCATACCTGATGGCGTGGAAAGTATTGGGGGAAGTGCTTTTTCGGGCAACAGTTTGACCGAGGTCAACATACCTAACAGTGTGATCAGCATTGAGGGTGGTGCTTTTCAGGGCAACCTATTGACCAGTACGACCATTCCCGAAAGTGTTACCGGTATTGGGGATGATGCTTTTGCGAACAACGAATTGACCAGTGTGGTGATTGGTCAGAACGTGACCCGTATCGGGGCCAGTGTTTTTGCTTACAACCTATTGACCAGTGTAGCCATTCCCAACAGCGTTACCGGTATCGGTGCCGGTGCTTTTCGTTACAACGAATTGACCCATGTGGTGATTGGTCGGAGCGTGACCGATATCGGGGATGATGCCTTTCAGGGCAACCTATTGACCAGTGTGATCATACCTGAAAACGTTACCGGTATTGGTGCCAATGCTTTTACCGACAATCCTGACCTTGGTACAGTGGCGTCAATGGTCTTACTTCCCCCATCGATCGAAGCAAGCACCTTTACAAATGCAGACCGTGGTCAAATAGATTTGATCGTTTCCTCGTCCCCCCCTCCTGGAAGGATCAGGGCCAACTACGAAGATGCCGGGTGGACAGGGTTTAGGTCCATCAGGGAAGGGGTCGGAGTCTCAATAGAGGCGCCTTCGGAAACAGTTGGTTTATCGGTCTTTACGGTCACCTTTCGGTTTGATGCAGATGTGACGGGCTTTGCGATCGATGACATTGATCTGGGTAATGCCGCCGCCAACCATTTTACGGGCAGCGGTTCCATATACACCGTGGAGATCACACCAAGATCTTGTGATGGTACCATTACCATTGATCTCCCTGCAAATGCAGTGGATATGCCTAATTTCACCAATCTGCCGGCAAGCGCAAGGGTGGCTTTGGAAGCGGATCCGGACAGCTTTGTGGCCATTGCCCGGGATATTGCCATACAGTTGGATGCCAACGGAAGGGCCACCATCTCACCAGGAGATATTGACAACGGCTCCTATGGCTGTGACAGCACACCAGAATTGAGCCTGGACATAGACACCTTTGATTGTAGCAATGTGGGTACCCCGGTGATGGTCACCCTTACCGCTTCCCAAGATGACCTAACGGCTAAGGCCACTGCCATGGTGACTGTGTTCGGCAATTGTGGGCCCGGCTCGCCCACTACCGGTTCACCTCTTGTGAATTTTAATAGAGGATTTTCCCCAAATGGTGATGGCATTGCCGATAACCTGGTCATAGAAGGCCTAGAAAGATTTAGGGACAACGTGGTGAGAATATATGACCTGAGCCAACGATTGCTGTTCAAGGCCCATTATGGCGGACCGGGCGATGCTTGGGACGGTACCCATAAAGGCAGTCTTGTACCCGTTGGCACCTATGTATGTGTAATAGACTATAACGAACCGGAGCTGCCCCACGAAACAAAAATGATATATGTCAATTATTGATCTTTTCGCTTCTTTAACGGTTGACAGTAACCAACAAGAAAAGTAAAGAGGTTTTTAAAAAGAAAATAGACGTTTTCACAAGATATGCATCAAAAAATAATTGAGTTTGCTAAACTTGAAAAAAATACAAGCTGACCTCTTGTAGTTATACAACAAGCTTGAATATTTATATATCTATATATCAAAAAAGGAGCATCAATTAAAATGCTCCTTTTCTAATTATGGTAAAAGCTATTATTTCGAAGCCAAAATATCTACTTTTTGAATAGCTGTGGCTTTAAAGTCGTTCAGCATAATAGGAGCATTTTCCATAAGTGCAGCGGCTACTTTACCAGTTAGATGGGCCTCCCTTCCGGAGTCATTGGCAAAAGTGTCAAATATAGCATACGTTGTATCGTCTAATTTAATAGCATACCATGCTAATGTCTCTGGCTCGTCGACTACCAGTTGCTTTCCAGTCTGAAGGAAATTTTCTACAGCCTCAGATTTTCCTGTTTTAACATTCATAATAACTAATAACCCTTTTTTTTGAGTTCCGGGTTTATGGTTAGAAGCAATCACATTTACGGGCCGAATACTCACTTTTATATCAAAACCTTCCAATAAATCATCAGCATGAGCTAATAAAGCTTTTGCAACCTCACCTGTTAAATGCTCTTGTCTACCTGCTTCAACCTCAAAAGTATCATATATACCAAAAGTGCTGTCGTCTATCTGCAAAGCAAACCAGGATACCGTTTCAGGCTCTTGAAGTACTAGTGGTAATCCACTAAGTAAAAAATCTTTAACTTCCTTTTCTTTACCAGCTTTGGCTTTCATTGTAACTAATAGTCCAATTGTTTCTTTCTTTCTGTGTTTCATAATAGTATTGTGTTTTGATTTAGAAAATAGTTGAATTGAAAATCCTAGAATTAAGACCAGGATCATTACTTTACTTTTAATAGCATTCATGTTTTCAATAATTTATCATTTTGTTACTATGCAAATTTGTAACTAGTCTAAAGATTGTGGAATGGACATCTGTAATTTATACATGGACGATTTTACAACAACAACACGCATACGTAGTGCAGGTGATCCTAAAACCTATCTGCCAAAGAGTCGCTGTGGCGCAAAAAAACTGATGTAATTAAACCTAGATTCATAGACATTTTGAACTGTGGTATAGAGTTCTAACCCTTAAATAGAGTCAGCACTTAACTAAAAAATGCCTTGTAAAATTTTGCCTAAAAAATGAAATAAAGCAATCGTTAACAAACTAAGACCAGACAGGACCATCGAGGCATCAGAAGCAAGGCTATTTCATTGTATGAACAAAGAAACTAAACCACTTTTTTGCCCTGGGCTTTGGTCATACATGTTTTTACTCAACAAGCTAAAAACCAGGAGAGAGTCTCAATTAAAAATATATCAAGGCTTTCAATTTCAAATTATTTCAACCCTAACGTATAATAAAATGACTCAAAAAATAATTTTGTAAAGTCCCATAAAACTCCTTTTCAGTCCCAGTTTCAATTCATTTCAGCACTTTATTTATCAAATCTGCAAAATAAGTGGAATTTTCGTTTTCAAATAAATACCAATACCAACAGGCAGATAGTCGATTTATCCATATATAGTGCAAGTTTTTCTGATAACGGTAATGTTTTGACATCAATTATTGGATATTTTCCTGTATGGTTATTTTTTGTTTTAGAAAGTTTTTTAAAAATGGATAAAAATAAACCCATCAAATGAGAAAACAATTAGAATTAATAATGCCTACCATCTTTATAGTATTGGCAGTTCTTACCGGTTATGGCCAAAATGTAGGGGATGAATTTAGCTTTGATGGCATCAAGTATAGAATTACTTCTAAAAACCCAAATTCAGTAGAGGTTATGGGACTGTCTGGAGGCATTAGGACTTCATGGTCCCCCAACTTGAAAATCCTCAAAAATATCTTTTTTAAAAATCAAATCTATGACGTTACCGCTATTGGAGAAGATGCTTTTAATCGTCGTGACCAGGTCTCCCTAGAAGTTTCCGCGGACAAGTTGACCGAGATCACCTTCGAAAGTCCAAGCAATGTGACAGTTATCGGGGCTAGTGCTTTTGCCTATAATCGATTGACAGAGGTAACCCTACCCGAAAGTGTAATCAGTATTGGCAGATATGCTTTTTACGATAACAGATTGACTGGTGTGAACATACCCAATAGTGTGACCAGTATTGGCCGTTATGCTTTTGCCTATAACCGATTAACCAGGGTGACCATATCCAAAAATGTAACCAGTTTTGGCATGTATGCTTTTTGGGGCAACGATTTGACCAAGATCATCATACCTGCCTCGGTGATCTATACAGGGAATTCGACTTTTGCGAACAATCCAAACTTAGCCACGGTAGAGGTACCCACCGATCCACCAACACTCCATACAGCTACCTTTCTAGATTTGAATGGCACCGATCTTCGTAACCAAATAAACCTTATAGTGCCTCTTGGGAGAATACAAGCTTATTTGGATAATGGATGGACAGGGTTTAAATCCATATCCGACGGTAGCACGTCGGCCATAGGCGGACTCAAAAAGGACAGCTTTATCATCTACCCCAACCCGGCAATGGATAAGGACCTTATTAATCTGGGTCTAGGGCAAGAATTAAAACAAGTAAACATCTATTCGATACTATCGTCGGGACTTATTTACACTCGGAAAACAGACTAGAAATAAACATTGATCGTCTATCCAAAGGGATGTACTTATTTGAAATCGTGACAAAAACAGACGATAGATCTATTGAGAAAATAGTGATTGTAGATAGGTAGAATGTTTAAGGCACGTTTGATCAATAAAATAAATAGAATATTATTTGTAATAACAACAAAAGAATAAAGAGGTTTTTCAAGAATTGGGTGATGGATTTAGTAACCCCTAGAAACAGGACGGATAATTGTTCAAGGACTGAGCAGTTGTTTAAATCAGTCTAAAACGCCAATAGATGAACCGAACCCAAAAACACTGTGAAACTAAACTATTGTTTTAGTTCTCACTTGCTTTTTTTTTGCAATTCAGCCTTTTTTGATCCAAATAATAGCTTCTGGCGCTGTTTGGTTTTTGTAAAGTTTATTAAATAATAAAGAACTCAAAATGTAATTCAATGCAAATCTGTGTTATAAGAAAATAAAGTAGCAATGGAAAAAAAGACATTACCAAAATATTATATGAACGAAAGAAGTATCCGGGAAACCAAAAGAACCGGAAAACAACATATGATGGAGCGTTTGCAAAATGGGAACTCGGTACTGGTGGTGGTTACCAACTATGTTCCATTGACATTTGCCAGATCTCTAAATGACCGCTAACATCATGAAAAATCTGAGCCAAAATGTTCTATCTCCCGGTATCTTTATAATTCTAATGATATTAATAATTATAGCTGTGGCGGCATTGATAAGTTGGAATATAAAATGGGTAATAGAACAATTTATCAGTATTTTTAAAAAGGATAAAAAGAGACGTTGAGCAATAAGTATGTAAGTGAATAAGTTACCAAGAGAACCCTAATATAATATGTAACTTTTGAATTTTTAAACGTATGAGCGGCAGTTGTAATACCTTGTAAAACAAACTAATAAGATCCAATCATGAAAGTGATTGGATTTTTTATTTAATGAAGTTTCATAATGTAGTTTTAGAAGGTATAATCAACTAAAAAAAGACAAACAGTAATATACAAATATTACTGTTTAAAATTTTAATTGGCTTTATCAAAAATTCATTCTGCCGAGTTAAAATTTAGAACTTTACGACTATGCTATGAGTCGTTTTAACCTTCTGGAGGGCCATTTTGACGAAGTGTTAGACTTTGATAGACTATGAGACTATCTTGCTTAACTTTTAACTTCTTAAGTCTAATGTTAGACCTTTAAGGCTCAATTTTTAACTTCAGGGGGCTAATTCTGAGCGTGTTGAGCCTAATAGAAGGCCTTTTTGGCCCAACAGAAGGTATTATTAATAAAAATGATTAACTAACTAACACCAATAAATGTCAAACCCAACACTATTGTGTGTTTTCTTCTGCCTTTGGCTGATTCTTAGTGCGATTAAAGAATTGTTTAAGTTCGGCTACTTTTTCTGTAAATCCTGATTTTCCTGCTCCTTTACTGTATTGTGAATAAGCATAGTCATTAAGTGCATCCTGGTAGTTGTCATGATCATGTAGCATTTTGGTACTTTCAAGGCGATAGGCGACACTCTCAATGCGACCCAATAAATGCTCTGCAAACCTATGGGCTTTATAATCATTTTCAAATTCCTGCCAATCTACATCGGGTGAACTTAGACCTACACTATGCCTATGATAATCCCAAACCTTTTCATGGATTAATTGATTTTGAATGATGTCTCTCATATTTTTTGATATTCAAGTCCTCTTAATGTATTCTTTTAGCAAAGAAAAATAGGTTAATCTGAAAAATCAAAAAAATGTAACGAAGCTCATAAAAAGTGGGACGAAGCGTTTAATATTCAGGACAAAAGTGAAGTGCGTGTTTATGGTGTCAAGGTGAGGCAAGACCGTTATCATGATTTTTTGGTATTAAAACGTGGTTTTGGTTATAATTTCCTTAATAGATGTATTGAAATTATTTCAAACGTTATTATTGATAACTTTTATAATCACATTTCAATCTTTCTTCGTCCCATTTTAAATGGGTTTCAGCACTTTTTTTAGAATAACTTAGATCAAGAATTGATATTTGATGTACTACAGAGTTCAAGAAAAAAATAAACTATGGAGGGTAATTTAATCACATTATCAAATAGGGAAAAGTACTTTTTGAGATTATCTGTTCTTAATGTCGATGATCAATATATTGCAGATTTCCTCTCACTTAGAAAGGAGGATTTAGGTTATATAAGAGGTACACTAAAAAGGAAATTTAGGACAAAAAATTGGGCAGCTTTAATCCAACAAGCATTTGAACTTGGTGTATTAAAAAAACAGGATTATGTGGATGCAACGGTAGAAAAAATAGCATTAGGGTATGCATCAAAAATTATAAAAGATTTTAAAAACATATCATATGGGTATAAATTCCCTCAGGATACATTACTTGATTTCGATAATACAGTAACATCTACTTTAAAACAGATTATATTTACTTCAAAATGATATATACGCTATCAAAACTACTTAATTATAAGGAATTAATCTATCTGAGTTTAATGTATAAAGGGGTAGATAAAGAAGCTATAGCCAAAGAATTGGAGTTTAATGGTAATATAGAGCATAGCTATATGGAAAAACAGATTTTTGATAAACTTTCTGTTCATAATTGGCACAATGCCTTTAGGAGAGCATTCAATTTACAATTGCTGGATAGACAAGATTTTTTGTTGATTGATATTCAAAAAGAAGCTTCAACGATTTCTACAAAGATCACAAAAATTTTAAACGCTACAGAAATTGATGATAAAGAAAAAGAACTCGTAATTTATTTAGCCTTGTTGTCCTTTCAAATTAAGATTGAATATAGTTATTTGTTTAAAGAAAAGCAATGATAATGACTAACTCTAAATAATATAAGAAATAGGGATGACCGAGTTTTTTGGTGATGAGATGATCTAAAATTTGATCCTAAGTAACTATACTAATTTACAGCGGAGTTACTATTGGGTTTATCATGCTCCCATAGAAAGATTAGTGCTATTCAAATATGATAAAAGTAGATCTTCAAAAGCTCCTCAAAAGCTTTTGCAAAACTATACAGGAGTCCTGCAAACTGATGGATACAAAAAGTTTATTAAAATCTAAAGACATTTGGAGAAATAACACTACTATCGTGTATGGCACATGCTAGACGCTATTTTGAAAAAGCACTTGATAATGATAAATCAAGAGCCAGTTATGTATTAAGAAATCTATTACAGCTCTGAGCGACTGCAAATACTACCACTTCGTTACTTTATGTAATTTAACCATAGCTATGCGATAGTGAAATCGAGAAAAAAGTCGGTGTTTAGGGTATCTCAAAACTTCATTAAGAAGTTTCAATGCATAATCCGGGTTTAAGCTTCTATTAAATACTCATAATATAATCTTCAAGAGATTCTTCTATAGTAAGCTTCAATTTTTTTCTTAATCTGTGACGAGCTTTTTTAACTCCTTCTGTAGATATATTAAGAAATGTACTTATTTCTTTTGAAGAAAGGTTAAGTCTTAACAAGCAAATAAGTCTTAGCTCTTTTGAAGTAATAGAGGGAAACCTGTTTTTTATTTCTTTATAAAAACCCTGATGGCTTTCTTCAAAAAGTTCTCTAAAAAGCCCCCAATTTTGATCTTCTTTTTTATCAAAATTTATAACCTGTAACACCTTACGATACTCATATATATTTGCATCTTGTGCATTGCATAAGTCTGTTACTTTTTCTTTAACGTTATTAAGGGTGTTATTTTTTTTTAGCAAATGGAGTGTATTGGTGGTTAACTCTTTATTTTTTCGTACCACTATTTCCTCCAATTTTTGTTTTTGTTTATTTTTTTTTCTTAACATCTTCCCGCCTACAAGCAAAAAAGCTATACAAACTAACCCCAAAATCATTAATGCCACAATTTGTTTTCGTTTCGTTTTAGTGCTTTTTTCGAATTGCTCAATCTTTAAGTCTTTTTCATTGGCTTCATATTGAGCGCTCAGTTCGTAAACCAGCGTTTTATTTTCTAGCTCTTGTATAGAATCTTTCAACATTGCCAATTTTTTAAAATATTCAAGAGCAACAATATTATTGTTTTTTTCTTCCGCAGCGAGCGCCAATAGATGATAGGTGTCCATTTTTGCTCGTAAAAAACCATTTTTATGTGTATATTTTAATGCCTTTTGTGCATAAAAGACTGCTGAGTCCGTTTTTTTTTGCTTTAGAAAAAGTGTGCCCATAGAAATATAGGTATACGCTTTCCCTAGCTTGTACATTTTTTTATTGGAATTCAATTCCAGTACGGCTTTTTTTTGATAGTAGGTAGCTTTATCGAGCTGATTTAAATCGTAATAGATCTCACTTAACATGGATAATACATAACAACTATTAGATATTGGATATTTGTTTTTATAAATTTCTAATGCTTTTTCATAGTGTTTAATGGCATTATTATAATCTTTTAATTCTTTGTAACACCATCCTAAACTTTGATGATTAACTAAAATGAATTTAAAATTACCTATTTCTTGAAAGCCTGATAAAGACGAGTTCAAATAAGGTAAAGCTTTTCTATATTCTTTTTTTATCGATAAAATATCCCCTAATTGATAGTTTGAATGTGTTATCCCCGTTGTAATGTTAAGTTGTTTATAGATTTTTATTGAGGCTAAGTATTTCTTAGTCGCTACGCTTAGCCGTCCCAATCTTTTATAAGCAACCGCCAAAGTTTGCAGCGATTTTGCATAAGAGAGAGAATCATTCTTTTTCAAAAACAGCGCTCCAGATTTCTCTAGTACAGTGATTCCTTCAAGATAATTTCCTGAATAAACGTGGGTAGCAGCAATTTGATGCAGTGCAGAAGCCTGTTCCCAAATATGATTTGATTTTTTACTAACCTGTAACGCTTTCTCAAAATATTTTAGAGCAGTATCATACTCATTCTGATAAAGGTAAACCTTACCCAAACAATTGTATGAACCAGCTATTCCTCTAGGGTTATTATTTTGTTGTGAAATAGCTAGCGCCTTCATTATATAATCCTTTGCCAATAAGGGTTTTGATATAGCATATTCGACTCCTATATCATTAAAGGCTATTGCTAAGGTTGTATCTGCTACTGATTTTTGATGTATAATTTGTAAAAGGCTATCCACTACTCTTTTATTTTGTGCATTTACAAACACACAAACAAAAAAAAGCCAAAAGGATATGAAGGTTTTAAGAAACATTTTTAGATTTTTTTCAATCAAGTTAAATTTTGTTTATTTATGACATTCATAGGAAATAAAGTAAGGTACTAGCTCCCCCTCTCTGTTTTATATTGTTTTAATACTGTTTCAGTACCTGAAATTCATCATATGTCAAAAGCCATTTACCATTTATTCGCTCCCATTTTTCTTGATAGATTTTGCCTTCACCTATATTCATACTCCAGTCTGCAGATAAAAATGCAGTCGTTTTATTAACGACTTCAATGCTTACATTAGTATAAATTCAATTAGTGGCACCAGAAGAGATGAATGGCTTCCAAAATCCAGAAATTTCTGAAGTCCCCTTTTTGATTCCAAAAGGCATAGCTCTCACTACTGCATTTCTATCATATCCTTTTACGTAAGCTACGGCATTTCCTGCATTAAAATTCATAATCCAATTTTTACTAGCATTTAATACTTCTAATGCTACCTCGTGATGTAATGTAGTTATATCTCCTATAAAAGATGGTTTAATTTGGGTTTTTTCGGTATTCGATTTTTGTCCGCAAGAAGTTAAATATATCATCAATGCTGCCGCTGTAATTACTGTTTTAATACCTTTCATTGTCTTTATATTTTAATTTAATACAAAGGAAGAAGTATTTAAGAATAATTATTTGTGACTTTTGGCACAACAGAAAAAATTATTTTAAAATTTGAATTTCTTTTTGTCTTAGGTTTAGTTTTCCATTAGATTGTAATTTTTTTAGCAACCTAGAAATAACTTCTCTAGTAGTTCCTAATTCTCTTGCTAATTCATGGTTACTAAGATTACTGATGTATTTGATTTGCAACACGCACCTTTGCATAAAGATATTCCAGAAGGTGATTTAGCCTCGCAATCTACTGTATCCAGATGAGGATAATATAACCAAGCATGCTATTTTTTTATTGCGTAATGGATGGGTTGAACCCTATGTCAATAGTTTAAAAGATTTAAAATCAATACTATTGATATAGATATTACTAAACTCATCCTCACTTTTTCTATTTCCTAAATTTATAGTTTTTTTTCATTTTAATGTACTGTCCCCCCTTTGTCCACCCCCTATTTTTGCAAAAGGTAAACATGATCAATAAGTTTGTTACCACAGTCTAATACCTAAAAAATAAAGGGCGTTTTTAAAAAAAGGCAAAAACTAATTGAGGAATATTCCTGATAGTAAATGGTATAATACTTTTAGTGTATTGTTAGTGTAGAGGATGCTACGCCTTTTATTAGTACATCAGTGCAAAATCAGTTTTTAACCAACAAAAAACTGTATAACTGAATAAATTAAAACCAACTCTTAAAATAAACATTAAAATCAAACAAAAATGATCCGTATTAAAACCTACAAATCAATTCTATGTATTCTGTTGTCTCTAACTCTTTTTTCTTGTGATTCTGATAACGATTCTAATCCAGAAAACAATGAGCAAGTTTCTCAGAATACATTGGTCACTAAAGAAAAATTAGTTGGAGATTGGATATTAGTAAGCAGTATTATCGACAATGAAAATGTTTCACCATCTGAATTCGAATGCTTAAAAAATTCAACGGCTACTTTCAATCAAGACGATACCTATGAAGTAACTTTTTTAAAACTAGGGAGTAGTTCTACAAATCTTTGTTCTAGAACAGTTACACAATCCGGGACCTATACAGTTGTTGATTTGAACAGTGTCACTTTTTTTAACTTTGATTCTGAAATCAAGTTGATTGACGATACTTTACAGATTACTTCCAAAGTTACTAATGATAATGAAGAACAAGATCAAATTGATATTTTTATTAGAAGTGACAATTCAGAATTAGGAGGAAATCAGGCAGAAGAAACAGACGAGGTAGAAACAGATAACCAGACAGATGAGGATAATAATGACGACGCTTTTGATGGAACAGAAGTAATTCAAAATATATTAGGAAAATGGAAAATTGACTCTGACAAAGATTGCCTTCAAAAAAACACCATAGAATTTAAATCCCAAAGTGTTTTTGAATTTATTCAACATAAAAAAACCTTTAGTCGTAGAGATTTGTTAGACTATAATGTAAGTGTGAGTTATCCTTTGCCAGAAAGTATTGAGGCAACAATTATCAAAGGAAATAGCACGGTTGTTTTTGATACCAGTGCAGAATGTCAATTTATCAAAACCAGCACTCTAGAGTATGTAGTAAAAGATGAGAAAACTATAGCCCTTAAAAATAACCCTAGGGTCAAATTTGTATTAGAAGATAGCACTACTATTAAGCTTGTCCATACATTCACTGATAGTGATAATAATGAACAAATTAGAGAATTTATTTACAAAAAGCTATAAAGAGACCAGTACAGTTTATTTGGTAAAAATAATAAACACTAAAAAATGAGGCTATCTAAAAAGTAGTTTCACGATTTCAAATCGTACTTGTCGAAGTTTTTAAACTGTTGATTTTCAATTTGCCTTCGACCGGCTCAGACTGACAAACTTGAATTTTAATATTTTTTAGACAACCTCATTTTTATTGAGTAATTTATTCGTTCACATACTAATTTACTTTACTTAATGCTATACCTTATTCATAATTTAGGTATTACAAGGTTTGAGCATTAGTTAGATGTATTGAATACTAAATACTATTAAATAGGGCTAGTGTTTTTCACTATTCTTCAGTTTGTAGAAACTTGCCTCTAGTGTATTAACAAAATGCAGAAATGTTTTAATAATTGTTTAACGAGATCACGAAAATTTAGATGTGTCGTAAAACGTTGAAAATTAAAGCAGCATGCTGAGATTCATCTAAAACCTCAAGTTAAGAACTCTAAAAACCTATATAGAAAATGGAAAGACTCAAGGATGTTCTGACAAGAACTAAAACAAAAATAGACACTGCGTTTAGGGATATAACGTTTCCTGAACCAAATTGGCTTGAATCTACAAATGAGGCTATGTATTACATGCTAAATTTGGGAGATGGCGGGAAAAGAATACGACCGGCCATTGTTTTTGCGATATCAGAGGGATTTAATGGTGATACACAGCAAGCCTTTGAATTTGCCAAAGCAGTAGAATTTATTCACACCTACACCCTAATTATCGACGATATTCAAGATAATGATGCTATTAGAAGAAATGCGCCTACTTGTCATATAAAATATGATGTCAACACAGCTACTTTGGCCGCCTCAAGACTCTTTGAAGAAGGATTGTATCCATTTCATAAGTATTGCCAGGACATAGAACTTTTCCGAAAACTAAATAATCAGTTACATAAAGGCCAATGCGCAGATTTAAATGCCGAATCATGGGCAGATGATATGGTGTCATTACAACACTTGCAATTTATACACTCCGGAAAAACAAGTGCTTTAATTCAAATCGCCATTTTGGGAGGGTGTATTTCTAGCAAATTATCGGAGCAAGAAGTAAATAAACTGTTGGATTACGGATATTATTTGGGTCTTGCATTTCAAGCAAAAGATGATATCCTAAGTAAAACCGAAACAACAGAATCATTGGGCAAACCAGCAGGAGAAGAAGCTGATGAAAATAAGCTAACCTATCCATCACTTTTTGGTTCTGTAGAAAATGCTCAAATCGAAGCTAACAAATTATCAGAAAGAGCAATAGCTAACTTAAATGAATTTGAGAACGATAGTGTAGCCGTTTTAGAAGAACTTGCAAGATTTACAGTTCAGAGGAAGCGCTAATACCATCTCGAAAGTAAACACACATCTTATCTATTGTTTTTCCAGAACAAAAAGCTAAGGTGGATTCCACGTCATATGTTTCACCAATAAATCAAAATAATATGAAAGAAGTTTTAACCCCAGAACTTATTACCAATTTACAAGAGTTATCACAAACATTAGATAGTTATAATACGATTGTTTTTGACTTGGGCGATGTCCTGTTAAATTGGGATTCTGTACACTTTACCCCAGAAACAAAGGGAATAGATGATGTACGAAAAATGGTCAAACATCCTATTTGGCAAGATTTAGAAAAAGGTTTGATTGATCAAGAACATGCACTTACGGCACTTAGTTGCGAATTACAAACCCCTTATAGCAAATTAAAAGAACTGCTTGAGTTAAGTGTAGGCAGTTTAAAGGTTAATGAGTTTATGCTAGGGGAGCTTAAAGCATTACATGAAAAAGAAAAAAAGATATACTGCCTTTCGAATGTTGATTTAGAATCCTTCGTCTATTTATATACTCATTTTGATTTTTGGAAATATTTTAATGGAATATACATATCGGCTTTGTTGGAACTTAGAAAGCCGAATCCAGATATTTTTCAATATATTATTTCAAGCGCTTCGATAAACCCCAAAAACACCATCTTTATAGATGATAAGTCAGAAAACCTGCAGGAAGCTGCAAACTTTGGGATTAGTACCTTAAAATATAATAAAGATAACTTTGAATATACCGCCATAGAAAGTGGTGGACCTATACCTCTTCAAAATATAACACCAGAAGTACATAAAAAGAAGACATTAGGAGAGGCCTATTTAAACCTTAGACTACGTAAATTTCCTTTTTGCAAGAGTTTTGTAAGTAACAACGTACAATTAATAGGAGGGGAAGATTTTTCTAAAGAAATATTTTCTACAGCGGTCATTTTACACTCCTATACATCACTTCCGAATGATATCATAGAGTCCATGTGCCATGAGATACTAAACCATGATGGACAACATAAATTGCGATGGTGTTTTTACAAAAATGAAGCTAGGCCAGACAATTTTCCAGACGATTTAGATACGACATCTATGGTATTGTCTTTTCTGTTAAACCATAACAAGCTCAGTAGAGAGGAGATTATACCTGTGATAGAACAAATGATAGATAATAGAAATGAAGAAGGTATTATCCAGGTGTATTTTGATGACAATAGACCAAGAATAGATGCTATAGTTGCTATTAATATATTGTATTTAATGCACCAAATAGGGGACGGAGAAAGAAACGAGTTAAAAGAAACCGAGGCATTTGTATTCGATTTTTTAATTAGTAAAGAATACCTTAAAGGTACACGATATTACCCGGCGCCAGATGTTTTTTTATTTTTTCTTTCTAGATTAGTAGTTGATTTCCCTGATAAATTTGAAAAATTTCAAAAGCCACTCACAGAAATGCTTATAGCTCGTGTAAATTGTTCAACGTTTCCATTAGAAAGAGCATTAAGAATCATTGCGTTAAAAAAACTTGGCATTGTGAATAGAGTAGATTTTTTAAAATTATTAGACACACAATTAGCAGATGGAGGCTGGCCGGTGTATGGGCTTTTTATAGCACCAAGGTCTAATACATATTTTGGAAGTAGAGAGCTTAGTACGGCATTTGCCTTAGAAGCGTTACATATATTGAGTTAAAACCAAGCTAAGTTTTATTTATGGTACAAACGATTATTAATAAGCAAAACAATGAATTAGCATTTAGGTTAGAACAGTTCAGTGACCTAGATCAGTTTGAACATTTACAAAGAAAAAATTATTACTCTATCATTCTGTTAAGGGGTAATAGTTTTACTTTGAAAGTAGATTTCTCAGAATATCAACTCAAGGAAAATCATATCATTTGCTTGTCACCTTACCAACCATTTATGTTGAGTTCGGAAAAAGAATGTTCGGGATTTATATTAAATTTTCATCCCGATTTTTTTTGTACATACCGCCATCAAAATGAAATAGAAACAGAAGGGGTGCTTTTTGGTAATTTTCATGGCTTACCTTTTTTTAAAATAGCAGAAGAATTTTTGTTTTTTAGCCTTATGGAGCAAATTTCAAGAGAAATGTATAAAGATTCAATTGCGCAACATGAGGTATTGGTGGCTTTTTTAAAAGTATTTCTTATTGAGGCTGTAAGGCAGAAAAAGAAATTTGATAAAGATTCTGTGCTTAAATTTACAGATCGACAATCCGAAATCTTACAAAATTTAGTAAATGCTATAGAAAGTAATTATGCTAGATTACATGCCCCGCAAGAATATGCAGATATGCTATGTGTAAGTTCTAGAACTTTAGCAGGAATAGTAAAGAAATATTTAAATCAAACCTTAACCTCTTTAATAACGCATAGAATTGTAGTAGCAGCCAAAAGAGAATTATATCTAACCTCTAAGCCTGTAAAGCAAATAGCAGCTAATTTGGGGTATGAAGATGAATTTTATTTTAGCAGATTTTTTAAAAAGAAAGTAGGTGTTTCACCAGATATTTACCGTAAGACAGTTGGGTTTGCTAAACTTGAAAAAAATACAAGCTGACCTCTTGTAGTTATACAACAAGCTTGAACATTTATGTGTGTGTATATCAAAAAAGGAGCATCAATTAAAATGCTCCTTTTCTAACTATGGTAAACACTATTATTTCGAAGCCAAAATATCTATCTTCTGGATAGCTGTAGCACTAAAATCCTTCAGTATAACAGGCGCATTTTCCATAAGAGCAGCGGCCACTTTACCATTTAGGTGAGTATCCCTTCCGGAATCTTTAGTAAAAGTATCGAATATGGCATAAGTTGTATCATCTAATTTAAAACCATACCATCCTAATGTTTCAGGTTCATTATCGACTAATTGCCTACCAGCCTTCAGAAAATTTTCTACAGCCTCAGATTTTCCTGCTTTGGCGTTCATAATAACAAGGAGTCCTTTGTTTTGTGTTCCAGGTTTGTGGTTAGCGGCAATCACATTAGCAAATTGAATGCTCGTGTTTGCATCAAAATTTTCTAATAAATCATGAGCATGAGCTAATAAAGCTTTTGCTACCTCACCTTTTAGATGGGCTTGTCTCCCAGTTTCCGTTTCAAAAGTATCATATATGCCAAAAGTGTTATTGTCAATTTGAAAAGCAAACCAAGATACTGTTTCAGGTTCTTGACGCACTAGCGGTAGTCCGCTAAATAGGAAGTCTTTAACATCCTCCGCTTTACCCGCTTTAGCTTTCATGGTTACTAGTATCCCAATGGTTTCTTTTTTTTTGTTCTTCATAATATTACTGTTTTTGAGTTTAGAAAATAATTGAATAGAAAATCCTAAAAGCATGATTAGGGCTGTGGTTTTTAATAGAATTCCTGTTTTTCAATAGTTTAATATTTAATTACAGGTCAAATTTGTGACTAATATGAAGATCTAGGAATGGATATCTGTAACTTATTCATGGACAATTTTACATGGATAAAAATAAGTATCAACACTATTAGATGTCATTATAAAGTAGATGTAATACAAAACTTCAAAACCCATTAAAAACTGTGTAAGAAAGTTTTTAAAGTCCCATAAAATAAATTTTTAGTCCCCGATTTAACATACTTCAGCACTTTTTTTATTAGGGTAGCTAAATACGGTGAATCTTCGTTTCAAAATTGATAAGAATTGATACAATTGAAGAAACATACGGCCATTCTTTTTGGGATATTAAGTTTAGTTAGCTATGCTCAGGTTCAAACAGTTAGAAATGTAAACAAAGCGGTAGTTGATTTGTCAGGATACAGTGTGAGTTTATCTGATGATGAAACTATTTTGGCTGTTGGAACATATCTAGATAGTTACAACGGTACAAAATCCGGATGTGTACGCATATACAAAAAAGACTCAGGAACATGGAGTCAACTAGGGAATGCTATCTACGGTGAAGCAACAGAGGATTGGTCAGGTTATAGTGTGAGCTTATCAGGAAACGGCACTATGGTGGCTATTGGAGCCAAGCGTAACAATGGACGTAACGGTAAACGCTCAGGACATGTACGCGTGTATAAAAGTAATTCAGGAGTATGGGAACAAGTAGGAGGAGATATCGATGGTGAGATGCAAGGGGACTGGTCTGGCTATAGTGTAAGCTTATCTCAAGACGGTTCTACACTAGCCATAGGAGCAATACTTAACAGTGATAATGGCAAACATTCTGGTCATGTACGAGTGTACAGAAATACATCAGGGGAATGGTCTCAGATAGGTGAAGATATAAATGGAAAAGCAGTAAGAGATTATTTCGGGGCAAGTGTGAGTTTGTCGAGTGATGGTCAAATGATTGCAATAGGAGCTCACCAGGGTGGGATGCCATCGGGTTACGTAAGTGTTTATCAAAACGTATCAGGGCTTTGGGAGCAAATAGGTAAAGATATCGTTGGATTACCAACAGATAATTTTTTAGGGTGGAATATCAGCTTATCTGATAATGGTGCTGCTATTTCAATAGCTTCATATAACAATGGTAAAGAGAAGAGGTATGGGTATGTGAGGACTTACCGCAATACGTCTAATAGCTGGGTACAACAAGGTGCGGATATAGACGATAGAATAGCGGGATATAACTTATCAGGTTTTAATAATATGAACTTGAGTAATGACAATACTATTACCCTTATAGGAGCCTTCGAAAAAAAAGGGAATAGGAATAAACAAGTACCCATAATAAGCTATATACGTGTGTATAAATTTGAAAAGAGTTCCAATCTATGGAGGTACACAAATATTAGAATATAGAAATTAAAAATGTTGTCTATATGGTGAAAGGAAGTATAGGTTGCTCCCTCAATTCCTTTCGTATTTCTATAATATGGGGCAATGGCAGTAATATAATAATGGGAAATTTGTTTTGATGAGTTTGGATTGAAACCTTTTTGGTGAGCAGCCTGTATATCACTAAATGTTATTATACCTAAAATAAATAAATTCTAAAAAATGGAAAAAAAGAAGATAAAAAAAGATGTCTTTACCATGACATTGTTCAAAGCGTTGCAAAAACCAGCTAGCATACTAAAATTATCATACCTGTTGTACTTGATTGTGTTTGCGCAAATGACCGTCATTTTATTTGGGGTGGTAAACATAGTTTACATCGCAATTTACAGTTAGAAAAATATATAAAGCAAAAAGCAATACCAGATATAAGTTATATATGCATGTATACAGCACAAAGAGTGTTCCAATATATGTGCAAATACCTAAATATGGAAGTTAAAGGTGGTATGTTACATTGGGGAGTAGGTTGCTTCGATAGCATCCTTAGTTATTGAAAATAAATAAATGTTTAATTAAGTAAATAATTAGGGATTGGGATGTTTAAGGAGCAACTTACATACCACCCAATAAAAACAATATACCTGATATAGGTAACGGTATTAATACAGATAAGCACCATTTATTCGTAATCAGAATGCTGTTAATGAATAAGAAAAATGCATCAAAAATGAATACTGAAGAAGTCCTTAAACTCTACGGAGCGGTAAAATTTACTCAAGTTGAGGTTTGTGTAGCCCGAACTAAGATACCTGATGTTTTGACAAGTACGCAATTGAAGTCACTATATGGCTCACCAAATTTTTGCCTTTAATAGTGGATCATTTCTTTTGATTTTATTTTCCAATTTCAATACTTTCCTCAAGTACAAGTTAAGCATCAGGATATCTTAGTTTAACAACATCTTCGTCATGCAAGCGTATGCTAACTAAGAATTATTGATAATACCATATTTATTTTTGATGGTATTGATGAAATACAAAATATTCAAGACTTTGTTTCTAAATTGGAAAACTTCATAACTAACTTAGAAAAAGAAGATAGAGAATTTGATATTGTAATTAGTTGCAGAACGAACATATATGAAAATATTGTAAAGAATGTCTTAGGTTTTAAAGTTTTCTATATAAAAGAATTAGTTTACCTGCATCAGAACTCCATTTAGTTAAAGGTACTTTGCGTTTTATACTTACTTCGCTTATTTACCATTAACAGTTATTCTCATATAAACAGAGGTCTTCCCGTTTTTATCTACATCATTTCCTCTTGGATAAAAAAGTACAGAGAATGTATTTTGCATCGGTGCGTGGTTTTTATTCTTCTCTAGAGATATAAAAAATATAAATATGATTTACATATAAAACCTTAATTAATAGCATATAACATGTAATTCGGTGCGTAAATTATGTTTCAAAAACACGCACCGAATCTCACACTTTTTATTTGATATTGAAGAAAATGTAAAAAGCCCATAAACATAGTATTTATAGGCTTTTTAAGGAATTTGGTTAATTCCTAGTGGAGTCGGAGGGATTCGAACCCTCGTCCAAACAAGTAATATAATAGCTTTCTACACGCTTAGTTTTTGTTTAGGTTTTCGTCAGCTTGCCGGTCAAAAACAACCAACGCACCGCTTATTCTCAATTAAGTTTCAAAATTATATCAAGACCCTATAATTTCTAGGTTTACTTTTACGATACTCAAAACCAAACGCCATAAACCAAGGCTTTTGAAGAGTATCCTGCTTGCCCGTCTAACGGGCCGAGGCACTATCCTACTAAAATTCGGATTATGCAGCTAGGGCGTAGTTATTCTCGCCGTTTAAAAAAGTGAAATAGATATTTACGAGCATTAACTTCATAGCTCGACGTGCTTACCATCCTATTAATCTCGCTGTCAAAACCAGTCGACCCCAAAATTCATAGTTTAATGTCTTTTAACATCAAAAATGGTTGGCAAAGATAACTATAATTGTCATATCTTTAGCCGCAATTTTAAACTACAAAAAATATACCATTTTCATATGACCAAGTTCGGTATCATTAAAGAACGTAAAAACCCGCCAGATCGTCGTGTTGTTTTCTCTCCAGATGGCCTAAAAAATGCAAAATCTAAATTTCCTAAAGCTTCTTTTATAGTAGAAAGCTCTGATATAAGGGTCTTTAAAGATGGAAAGTATATAGATGCTGGTTTTACAGTTTCTGATGATATAGTTGATGCAGAGGTTTTACTTGGGGTAAAAGAGGTGCCAGTTTCTGATTTAATACCTAAAAAAAAGTATTTTTTCTTTTCCCACACGATAAAGAAACAGCCATATAATAGAGATTTGCTAAGGGCGATTCTTGACAAAAACATCGAGTTATACGATCACGAGGTCATTGTAGGTGCAAGAGGGTTTAGATTGATCGGTTTTGGTCGTTATGCAGGTATTGTTGGTGCATATAATGGATTTAGAGCCTGGGGACTAAAGTTTAATACTTTTGAACTTCCGAAAGCGGAAACTCTTGTTGATCAAAAAGCTTTAGAATTAGAACTATCAAAGGTTTCTTTACCCAATATGAAGATTGTGCTTACAGGAAATGGTAAAGTTGGAGGTGGGGCCAAGGAAATTTTGGATGCAATGAAAATCAAGGAAGTTTCTGTAGAAGATTATTTAAATAAGACTTTTGATCAGCCTGTTTATGTTCAGATTGACGTGCTGGATTATAACAAACGCAAAGACGGTGTTGTAATAGATAAGAGTGATTTTTATAAACATCCTCAGGAATATATATCAAACTTTATGCGTTTTGCAAAGGTAAGCGATATGTATATAGCGGGGCATTTTTTTGGTGATGGCGCACCATTTATTTACACTAGAAATGATGTGAAGTCTAAAGATTTTAATATCAAAGTTGTGGCCGATGTTTCTTGTGATATAGATGGGCCGGTAGCAAGTACACTTCGTGCATCTACTATTGCTGACCCAATATATGGCTATGATCCTGAAACAGAAAAAGAGGTTGATTATAAAGATTCAAATGCAATTGTTGTAATGGCGGTTGATAACTTACCTTGTGAATTACCCAAGGACGCAAGTGAAGGGTTTGGAGAAATGTTTTTAGAATATGTAATTCCCGCATTTTTTAACGATGATAAAGACGGTGTTTTGGAAAGAGCAAGAATGACTCAAGATGGGAAATTGACAAAAAGATTTAGTTACCTTCAGAAATATGTGGATGGTAAGGAGTAATTTTACAATAAATTTAGAAGTACATTATGACAACTCAAGAACTCGTAGATCAGATACATAAAAAGAAGTCTTTTTTGTGCATAGGTTTAGATGTTGATCTTAATAAAATTCCGAAGCATTTATTAGAAGAAGAAGACCCAATTTTTGAATTTAATAAGGCAATTATAGATGCTACGAATCATTTGGCAGTTGGTTATAAGCCAAATACAGCTTTTTATGAAGCGTATGGTGTACAAGGTTGGAAGTCTTTAGAGAAGACCATCCAATACCTAAATACCAATTATCCTGAAGTATTTACCATTGCAGATGCGAAGCGAGGTGATATCGGGAATACGAGTACTATGTACGCCAAAGCATTTTTTGAAGATTTAGAATTTGATTCAATAACAGTGGCTCCATATATGGGGAAAGATTCTGTAGAGCCTTTTTTAGCTTTTAATGATAGACATACGATACTTCTTGCACTTACTTCTAATGAGGGGGCGTTTGATTTTCAAACAAAGGATGTAGCAGGTAAAGAATTGTATAAGCAAGTTCTTGAAACTTCAAAGTCCTGGAAAAATTCTGAAAACCTAATGTATGTAGTTGGGGCCACAAAAGCAGAGTATTTATCAGATATTCGAGGTATATTACCCGATAGCTTTTTATTAGTTCCTGGTGTAGGAGCACAGGGAGGAAGTTTACAAGAAGTTTGTAAATATGGACTTAATGATCAAGTGGGGCTGCTAATTAATTCTTCTAGAGGAATTATTTATGCATCCAAGGATGTAAATTATGCAGAAGCGGCTGCCGATAAAGCTTTAGAACTTCAAAAGGAAATGAAACAAATTCTTGAAAAAAGAAAATAAAAAAAGAACGAGAATCTTTATTAAAAAGATTCTCGTTCTTCAAAAGAATAGAATTTTAATTAACGTCTATTCGCATTAAATACCTGTTTTGCATATCCATAAAGTCCATATGCGATGAACACTATAAAAAATGCCATTATACCGTAAATGATAATGTTAAGTAATACTGAATTCATAGCCCCGTGTTTTTATATTAATAATTATCTCTAATATAAGGAATTTTCTCCAAAATCCCTAGCATTAAGTGATTAGTTATTAAGTGTTTATAAACTTTTGGCTTTTTATTAAGATTATAATCTTTTAGGTAAATAAAATTTATGATTTATACTGATCAGCTAGGAAGAAAAATAGAATTTTTAGACACTCCAAAACGTATAGTATCTTTAGTTCCTTCGCAAACCGAACTGTTGGTAGATTTAGGATTAAAGAAAAGTATTGTTGGTGTCACTAAGTTTTGTGTACATCCTGATGATATAAGAAAAGAAAAAACCGTATTAGGAGGAACTAAGAAGGTGGATTTTGAAAAGATTAAGAAACTAAATCCAGATATTATTCTTTGTAATAAAGAGGAAAACACCAAGGATATTGTAGAATTTTTACAAAAAGAATTTGTGGTTCATGTTTCTGATATTTTTTCAACAGAAGATGCGTTAGAGATGATTCTGCAATATGGAATGATCTTCAAAAAACAAGACGAGGCAAAAGAGCTTATTTATAACATAAAATCAGAAGAGAAGTCTTTTTCTGATTTTATGATTAATATTCCTAAAAAAAAGGTAGCCTATTTTATATGGAAAGACCCTTGGATAGTTGTTGGTAATAATACTTTCATAGATCATCTTTTGGATATAAATGGTTTTACTAATGTCTTTGGTCATAAAAGCCGTTATCCTGAAGTTTCACTAAATCAACTTAAAGACATAACGGACCTCGATTTGATTCTCTTGTCTTCAGAACCTTATCCTTTTTCTGAAAAACATATTGATGAAATACAGAAGATTAATCCAAACGTCAAAATTATCTTGGTAGATGGGGAATATTTTTCATGGTATGGCTCTCGTTTGGCTACGGCTTTTTCTTATTTTAAAACCTTGCATTAAGATTAATTAATTTTTAGTTGATAAACATTTCTTTAAATACTGTTAAGCCTAACTGTTTTATAAAATAAGTTTATACTTTTGACGCACTAAACAACATACTATTGCTAAATTATTCGGTATATCACCATCCTAAGGGTATAGAGTGGGTAACTTTTGTTCATGGGGCAGGAGGAAGTTCTTCAATATGGTTTAAACAAGTTCGTGAATTCAGAAAGCATTTTAATGTACTTATATTAGATCTTAGGGGGCATGGTAATTCAAAGCCTGCACTTAAAGATGCTTTTAATTCTAAATACACATTTGATTCTATTACAGATGATATTGTAAAGGTGATTGATAAAGAAAATGTAAAGAAATCTCATTTTGTTGGCATATCATTAGGTACTATATTAATTAGAAACTTGGCAGAAAAATATCCAGAACGAGTTTCTAGTATGATTATGGGAGGTGCAATTATGAAACTGAACTTAAGATCTCAGGTCCTAATGCGTTTGGGAGTTGTTTTTAAATCAGTAATCCCATATATGTTCTTGTATAAGTTTTTTGCGTTTATTATTATGCCCAAGAAAAATCACAAACAATCTAGATTACTTTTTGCAAATGAAGCGAAGAAGTTATATCAAAAAGAATTCGTTCGTTGGTTTAGACTTACTTCAGAAATTAATCCATTGCTTCGATTTTTTAGAGCAAAGGATATTAAAATTCCCACACTATATGTTATGGGAGAAGAAGATTATCTATTTTTGCCTTCTGTTCAAAAAGTGGCTGCTTCGCATAAATTATCCAAACTTTTTGTGGTTGAAAATTCTGGGCACGTTGTAAATGTAGAGCAACCAGAGGTTTTTAATAAAGCAACGATTAGCTTTATTCAGCAGTCATAATTTTTTAAGAAGTCGATTGATTTTCTAATTTCTTAATTTCCATTAGGATTTGGTTTGCTTCTTTATGAAGTAGATCACTTTTGTCTTTGTTCTTTACCGCAATTTTATAAGCGCTCTTCATTAGTTTACAGTAATTATCCTGTAACTTTTGCAATCTAGATTTACTTTTAAACCAGGCTGGCATTTTTGTCCTATCTTACCGTTAATATTGCAAAATTAAAGGTTAATTCATTCAGGCTATCTTAATGATGAGTTAACATTGTATAAAGTTCTTTTAAATGTTAAACTCAGAACAGTAATGAAGTATGTTGAGTTATGGATTATCCTGCAAAGCAAATACTTTTCTTAATAAATCCGTTGTTCTTGAACTTATTTTAGTTCTAATATCTTTTTCTTCAACAGCGATCATAGCATAAACTCCCTTTAGAGCTTCTTGCGTAACATAATCTGTAAGATCTGGATTTACATTATTTGTTAATGGAATTGAATTATACTTATTGATGATATTAGACCATATTTTATCTGCTCCAACCTTAGAGAAAGATCTATTTATTACAGGGTTAAATTTTGCGTACAAAGCACTGTTGGTTTTATTCTTTAGGTATAGTGTAGCAGCGTCATTATTACCTAAAAGAATCTGGCGTGCATCTGTGAAAGTGATTTGTTTTACCGCAGTCACAAATATAGGAGTAGCCTCTTTTACGGCATCTTCGGCGGCTCTATTCAGTACTTTTAACCCTTCATCTGCAAGATTACCCAGGCCTATATCTCTTAATGTTTTATCTACTTTTCGTAATTCTTGCGGAAGAAGAATCTTTACTAATTGATTTCTATAAAAACCATCTTTTTGAGTGAGTTTGGTCACTTGTTTATCAATACCATTATCCAGAGCTTGTCGTAACCCATTAGCGATATCAATATTGCTTATACCAAAACCACCACCTGTTGTTTGCGGAAGACTATTTACAACTTGTTGAAGCTCTGCGCAACTTGATAATACCATAATGGTAAGTATAATGACTATTTTTTTCATGATTTCTTATTAGATTTGAGAATGTAAGTTACTAATATGAGGTCAAATTTAATTTTTTTAATACTATCTATTTTAATTATTTCTTGTAAAAATGAAAAAGTATCGATAAATGACAAGTCAATACCGTTCATTAAACACAATCAATATCTAACCATATTGGGAATAACTCAAGACGGCGGTTTTCCTCACATAAATAACACAAAGGAGTTTGTAAAGGTTAAAGAGGGTGCAATAGGTAAAGAATTAGTAGTTTCATTGGGATTAATTGATAGAAAAGAAAATAAGAAATTTTTATTTGAAGCAACTCCAGATATGCCAGAGCAATTGGCTATTTTGGATAGTGAACACTTGCAAAACGATACTATTATACATGGGATTTTTCTAACCCATGCTCATATTGGGCATTATACAGGATTAATGCATTTGGGGCGAGAAGCTATGGGAGCAGACAATATTAGAGTATTTGCAATGCCAAAAATGAAATTATTCTTAGAATCAAATGGCCCATGGTCTCAATTAGTGAATTTAAACAACATAAATATTAGTGCTATATATGCAGATACCACAGTACAGTTAACTGATGCCATTAAAGTGGTTCCTTTTATCGTGCCACATAGAGATGAATATTCCGAAACTGTAGGGTATAAAATTATAGGTAATGAGAAAACGGCATTATTTATTCCAGATATTAATAAATGGTCTCTTTGGGAGAAAGATATTGTTGAAGAAGTAAAAAATGTAGATTATGCACTTATAGATGCGACATTTTTTAAAGATGGTGAAATCCCTAGACCAATGTCAGAGGTTCCACATCCATTTATAGAAGAAACAACTAATATTTTTAGTACAGAATCAAGTGCCGTAAAATCTAAAATAATCTTTATCCATTTTAATCATTCCAACCCTGCGATTAATAAGGATTATAGTGAAAGAATTGCGCTTGAAAAACAGGGGTACCGCTTTGCTAGCTTTGGGGATATTTTGCCTTTATGAAAAAATCACCGTTTTATTATTGTAAACTAAAACCTTTCTTTCTATATGATGCTTAATAGCTCTTGATAATACTATTTTTTCAAGATCCCTTCCTTTGAGAATGAAATCATGTACATTGTGTATATGTGAAACTCTTACGATTTCTTGTTCGATTATAGGTCCTTCATCTAAGTCAGAGGTAACATAATGACTTGTAGCACCTATAATTTTAACACCACGTTCATATGCAGAATGATACGGTTTTGCCCCTGGAAATGCCGGTAGAAAAGAATGATGTATGTTGATGATTTTGTTAGGAAACTGATCCACAAAATTAGAAGAAAGAATTTGCATATACCTTGCTAAAACTACAAAGTCTACTTTATGTTCTTTTAATGTTCTCAATTGTTCGGCTTCGGCCTGTTTTTTATTTTCCTTTGTGACAGGAATATGTTTGAATGGAACATTGAAAGCATCGGCAATTGGTTTTAGAGCCTCATGGTTACTAATGATTATAGGGATTTTTACTTTTAATTCACCAGAAGCATACCTTCCTAAAATATCATATAAGCAATGATCATATTTAGATACAAAAAGAGCCATTTTAGGTTTCTTTTCGGCATTATACATTTCCCAATGCATATTATAGTTTTCTGATACATGCTTGTTGAAAGATTCCTTGAATAAAGCCAATTTTTCTTCATCCTGATCAAACTCACATTCTAATCTCATAAAGAACTCTTCTAACTCACGATCTACATGTTGTTCTATATAGGTCGTATTCCCTTTCTTAGATAAAATAAAGTTGGTAACAGTGGCTATGATCCCTTTTTTATCGGGACAGTTGATTAATAAAGTAGTTTTCTTCATTCTTACTCATGTTTTCATCGATAAACTTACTATAATTAAGATAATTCCTTCTATTATTTTACCTAAACGTAAGATGGCTCATGCTCTTTTTACTTGATTTGAAATGTATTGGCAGTATTGGTGCGGAATTTTCAAAAAAACCAGCATAAATAGCACTAAATTTGAATGATGAATAATGAAATAACTAGATTGGTTAAATAAATTATATAATTCTAAAAAAATAATCCTTTTTGATGCGTATTTCGTAAATTAGCACCATCAAAACTACTTTTTATTATCAATGGAACAAATTGCACCCTATAAACCTAAGTACAAAGTAAGAATAGTTACTGCAGCTTCACTATTTGATGGTCACGATGCTGCCATCAATATTATGCGTCGTATTATACAATCTACAGGAGTAGAGGTGATTCACCTTGGTCATGATCGTAGTGTAGAAGAAGTTGTTAATTGTGCTATTCAGGAAGATGCCAATGCTATTGCAATGACGTCATATCAAGGAGGTCACAATGAATATTTCAAATATATGTACGATTTGCTTAAAGAAAAGGGAGCAACGCATATTAAAATTTTTGGAGGAGGGGGTGGAGTAATCCTTCCCGAAGAGATTAAGGAACTAATGGATTATGGGATCACTAGAATCTACTCTCCTGATGATGGAAGAGAACTTGGACTGCAAGGAATGATCAATGATCTGGTCCAAAGATCAGACTTTCCAATAGGAGATGCACTTAACGGAGAAGCAGACCATTTGGCAGAGAAAGAAATAGGTTCTATTGCAAGAGTAATTTCGGCAGCAGAGAACTTTCCTGAAATTGCTAAAGACACTTTGGACGAAATTCATAAAAAAAATAAAACATCTAAAACTCCGGTATTAGGAATTACTGGTACTGGTGGGGCAGGTAAATCCTCATTAGTTGATGAGTTGGTTCGCCGTTTTTTAATTGATTTTCCTAAAAAAACAATAGGATTAATTTCTGTAGACCCTTCTAAACGAAAAACAGGCGGAGCATTATTAGGTGATCGAATACGAATGAATGCTATAAACTCACCAAGGGTATATATGCGTTCTTTGGCTACACGCCAATCTAATTTGGCATTATCTAAATATGTTGCAGAAGCTATAGAAGTGCTTAAGGCTGCAGAGTTTGATTTAATAATCCTGGAAACATCAGGTATTGGACAATCAGATACCGAAATTTTAGAGCATAGTGATACCTCTCTGTATGTTATGACTCCAGAATTTGGAGCTGCTACACAATTAGAAAAAATCGATATGCTTGATTTTGCCGATTTAGTAGCGATCAATAAATTTGATAAAAGAGGATCTTTGGATGCGCTTAGAGATGTGAAAAAACAATATATGCGCAATCACAGTCTATGGGATACTCCGCAAGATCAATTGCCCGTATATGGTACAATTGCTTCGCAATTTAATGACCCGGGAATGAACACGCTTTATAAGGCGATTATGGATAAAGTGGTTGAAAAAACAGGATCAGACTTAAAGTCAGATTTTCACATCTCTAAAGAAATGTCTGAAAAGATATTTGTTATTCCGCCAAGTAGAATAAGGTATCTGTCAGAAATTGCAGAAAGTAACAGGGCATATGATAAAACTGCAGGAACACAAGTTGAGGTTGCTCAAAAGTTATACGGAATCTATAAAACAATTTGTAGTGTAGCAGATTTAGATTTTATTGGTTTGTCTAAGAACGGTATTGACGATGAATTACTTCGAAATATTAAAAATGAAGATAATACCGCATTTTTAAAGTTACTTCTTGCAGAGTTTGATCGTGTAAAGCTTAACCTAGATCCATATAATTGGGAGATTATTACAGGATGGGCGGCCAAAGTAAAAAAATATAAAGACCCAATCTACTCTTTTAAAGTAAGAGATAAGGAAATCAAAATAGATACACATACCGAATCTTTATCACACACTCAAATCCCTAAAGTTGCTTTACCAAAATATCAAGCTTGGGGTGATATACTGAACTGGTGTTTGCAAGAAAATGTTCCAGGAGAGTTTCCTTATGCGTCTGGATTATACCCTTTTAAACGTACAGGGGAAGACCCGACACGTATGTTTGCCGGAGAAGGAGGTCCAGAGCGTACTAATAGACGTTTTCATTATGTGAGTCTAGGGATGCCCGCAAAAAGACTTTCAACTGCTTTTGATTCTGTTACATTATATGGCAATGATCCAGATCATAGGCCTGATATCTATGGTAAAATAGGTAATGCAGGAGTTTCTATTTGTTGTTTGGATGACGCCAAAAAGTTATATTCTGGTTTTGATCTAACGCATGCTATGACATCTGTAAGTATGACTATTAATGGTCCTGCACCAATGCTACTTGGATTCTTCATGAACGCTGCTATAGATCAAAATTGTGAAAAGTATATCAAAGAAAATGAGTTAGAGTCCGAAGTAACCTCGAAAATTAAAAAGATATATAAAGACAAAGGAGTAGCAAGGCCACAATATCAAGGAGAACTTCCAGAAGGTAATGATGGACTTGGATTAATGCTTCTTGGTGTTACAGGGGATCAGGTGTTGCCAAAGGATGTATATGAAGAGATTAAGGCAACTACATTAAATACTGTACGAGGTACTGTGCAAGCAGATATTTTGAAGGAAGATCAAGCTCAGAATACTTGTATTTTCTCAACAGAATTTGCCCTGAGACTAATGGGAGACGTACAGGAATATTTTATTGAGAAGCAAGTACGTAATTTCTATTCGGTTTCTATCTCGGGATATCATATTGCTGAGGCTGGAGCGAATCCTATTACCCAGTTGGCATTAACTTTGGCAAACGGATTTACGTATGTAGAATATTACCTGAGCCGTGGAATGGATATTAATAAGTTTGGTCCAAACTTATCTTTCTTCTTTTCTAATGGAGTCGATCCAGAATATGCAGTTATCGGGCGCGTAGCTCGTAAGGTATGGGCAAAAGCCCTAAAGCATAAATACGGAGCCAAC
Organism: uncultured Aquimarina sp.; assembly: GCA_947500545.1. GTDB lineage: Bacteria > Bacteroidota > Bacteroidia > Flavobacteriales > Flavobacteriaceae > Aquimarina. The sequence goes on from CANMSO010000008.1 coordinate 36,718, forward strand.
TCTAGAGCTCAAATGCTAAAATATCATATACAAACTTCAGGGCGATCATTGCACGCACAAGAGATAGATTTTAATGATATTCGTACAACATTGCAAGCATTGTATGCGATATATGATAACTGTAATTCTTTACATACAAATGCGTATGATGAAGCAATTACTACACCTACAGAAGAGTCTGTGCGTAGAGCAATGGCAATACAATTAATCATTAATAAAGAATTAGGTCTTGCTAAAAACGAAAACCCAATTCAAGGTTCTTTTATTATTGAAGAACTTACGGATCTGGTTGAAGAAGCTGTACTAACAGAATTTGATAGAATTACTGAGCGTGGCGGAGTACTAGGAGCAATGGAAACTATGTATCAACGTAGTAAAATCCAAGAAGAAAGTTTGTATTATGAAACCTTGAAACATAATGGCGATTTTCCAATTATTGGTGTAAATACATTCCTAAGCTCTAAAGGGTCGCCAACGGTTACTCCTGGAGAAGTAATTAGAGCTACAGAAGAAGAAAAGCAGTATCAGATAACTATGTTAAATGAGCTGCATAAAGGAAATAGCAATGATACGGAAGCATTATTAAAAGACTTGCGACAAAAGGCAATCACTAACCAAAATATTTTTGATGCTTTAATGGAGGTTTGTAAAAAATGCTCTTTAGGACAAATTACATCTGCCTTATTTGAAGTAGGAGGACAGTATCGCAGGAATATGTAATGTAAACAATCATATTAAATAAAATAAACCCCATACTATATGATATGGGGTTTATCATTTGCGAGAGTTTCTTTATCTTTAGAGAAACACAACTCGTCATGCAAAAATTACTTTTAGGATTACTATTTATTACGGCTTTTTCATTTGGACAACAAAGTGAGATAAAAGCTTTAGTTGGAGGGACTTTAATTGATGGTTATGGATCTACTCCAATACAGAATAGTGTAATAATCATTGAAGGAGAAAAAATAAAGGCTGTTGGTACAATAGAAACCTTGAAAATTCCTGAAAAAGCCAAGGTTATTTCTACAGAAGGTATGTCTGTGCTTCCTGGGCTTTGGGATATGCATGTGCACACTATGATTAATGGTCATGCAGATTACTCCTATTGGGATAAAAAATACCCACCACTCTTAGAAGATGTTATCATGCCGTCTTCTGCAGAGCAATTACTAATGGCCGGAGTTACCAGTGCAAGAGATCTTGGGGGACCATTAAAAGAAAGTATTTCAGTAAGAGATAGAATTAATAAAGGAGAAATTCCGGGTGCTACGTTGTATGTTTCAGGACCCTTTATTCAGAAAAAACCTTATCCCGGCACAGAAGCTTTTCGTTGGGGAATTAACGGAGTAGAAGATGCAAGAAAGAAAGTCAAAAAATTAGCCGATGCTGGTGTGGATTGTGTTAAACTGATAGATCAGGATCAAATGTCAAAAGATGAGCTACAGGCTGTGGTAGATACAGCGCATAAGTATAACCTGAAAGTTGTTGCTCACGGTCATCGTCCGCAAGAAATTAGAATGGGCCTTCAGGCAGGAGCAGATTGCTTTGAGCATACCGGGTTATCTTCTGCGCCCAAATATCCTGATGATGTGATGGAAGCTATAAAAGAACGAACTGCACAAATGAATTTGGGACCATTATTTTGGTGTCCTACAGTAGAAGGGCTTTTTAATTATGAATATGTAAGAGATAATGGAGAGCATTTGGATAATGATTCATGGCATAGAGGTTTGCATGATACGATCATTGCAGATATTAAAAACAGTTTTAAATATAAGGATCGTTTACCTTATTTTCAGCTAACTCCTATTCGTAAACCAACATTAGAAACTAAAATAAAACAACTAATGGATGCGGGTGTTGTATTGATGATTGGTACAGATAGCGGTATCCCCATGAAGTTTCATAGCCAATCTACTTGGAATGAACTGGATGTATGGGTAAATGAATTTGGAATCGATCCAATGTATGCCATACGTGCCGCTACCTATTGGCCGTCATTATGGATGGGAGTTGCGGATGAGGTAGGAACCGTTACAGAAGGTAAATATGCAGATATTATTGCTGTGAAAGGAGATGTATTGCGACATATTAATCTTCTACAAAATGTAGGTATTGTTATAAAGCATGGAAAACAATATAAATAAGATTAAGCGCAGTTGTTATTTTAATAGGGATAGGGTATGATTATGTAACCAAAACTTAATTAAGAAAATAACATAAGATCATAAGCTCATTATCCAACTATGTTGTAAACGCTTAAATTTTTTGAGTTCCTTTCTTAAAAGTACCAAAAATTCTTTTCCGTTACTTTCAGATTTTTCAAGGCGTTCACAATTTTTATAAAGCTTATTGGTAATGTGTATCAAAGAATTAGCATGTTTGATACGGTCATCTTGAAAAGTCTGATTTTCGGCATTAATTATTTTAGGAGCCAATGCATCAGATTGTCTAATAATATCACCGGTAAAATATATATGCGGGTCTTCGCTTCCATTACTTTGTAGTGAAGTCATGTCATGAATAAGATATGTAGAAATACTCCTTGATAATGTAAATATATCAAGTGCTTTCTTATATAATCTTTTATTTCGTGGCTGTGATCTCATAACAATTAGTTGTTCAAAAATAATGCAATTTTCAAGAATTTTTCTTTTGATTTTAAAGTTAAATGATTAATTTGCTTTAGTAATTAAGTATGATTGTTATTTTTGGTTTAAAATGAAAATAGATTCCACAAACTGGGGTATTTTACAGTGCTTGCAACAAAATGCCAGACTATCTAATGCTGAAATAGGAAGAAAGGTTGGATTAAGTTCTCCGGCGGTTGCCGAAAGAATAAAAAAAATGGAGGATTATGGGGTTTTAACAGGATATAAAGCCGTTGTCTCTTATACCAAAACAGGATATCAATTAAAAGCAATAATTACGCTTCGCGCTTTTATGGGAAGATTAAAGCCTTTTTTGACGAAAGTATCTCAATTTGACGAAGTACTCAACTGTTATCGAATTACGGGAAATGAAAATATAATCATGGAAGTAGTTTTACGTGATCAAATACATTTACAAGAATTTATCGATAGTTTAATCACTTATGGAGAAGTTAAAACACACATTATATTATCTAATTTGATACAAAATAATCCAATTACCGATGGAGTTGGATTTAATGATTTGGAAATTTAGAAATTTGGCATGAGATTTGTATTTATATAAATGAAAATCATCTACATCTTGTGTGAGGACATTAGTTAGGGAAACTAAAGAGAGTACAAGGGATAGATTAAAAACATCTGGATGTATTCAGATGTTTTTTTATACATTTATATTTAAGTTTTCATAATTTTATAATATCAATATGCATCTTTTTTAGAAATATGTAGTCTTATAGGTGTATAACATTAAAAAAGATAAAACATGAAAAATAAAGAATGTACATGTACATGTTCTAGCTGCGTAGAAGGACTGTGTGCAAATTGCTCCTGTACAGGATGCGAATGTTCAGGATGTAATTGTTAATTATAATGCTTCTATCCTCAATATTTGTGAGGATAGAAGTTTATTTATTACTTATGGAAACTTCGCAAATCTGGAGATCTTATTATAGCGATATCAGGAACTTTATAATGAGTAAAGTTAAAGACGATCAGATTGTAGATGATCTGATACAGGAAACTTTTGCCAAAGTACACCTTAATAGAGGAAAACTTAGAGATGATACCAAAATTAAATCTTGGCTGTTTGCAATTGCCAGAAATACGATATACGACTTTTTTAAAGAGAATAAGTATTGTAATACCCCTATTGTAGAAAAGATTTCTGAAGAAACAGAAACAGAAAATACTCATACAGAGAAAGATTGCCTACCGGGATTAATCAATAATTTACCGAAGAAATACGGGGAGGCTTTGTTTCTTTCTGATATTGTAGGTATGAAACAAAAACAAATTGCCCAACAATTAGACCTGCCATTGTCTACTGTGAAATCTCAAGTACAACGCGCACGGAAATTGATTATACATGGGTATATGAAATGCTGTAATTATACCCTTAATGAAAAAGGAAAGCTCGTTGGGGTAAGAAAGGAAAAAGAGGACTGTAAAATTTGTAATTAAAATAGGTTAAGATAAATGTTTATTAATATGTCAAACGCTACTTTATTTATAGTATTTGTAAAGAAATTGGGTTTATGGCGCGACTAATTTTTCTGAAAAGATATATCATATTAATTATTTTTTCTTTAGTCTCTCTGGTGGATTATGGACAAAATACACTTAGTCTAAAAAAAGGAATGGTCATAGATTCTTTGTTAGTTCCAGAGACAAACACTAGTTTTAGTATTTATCTACCTAAAGCTTTTGATTTGAATAAGAATTGGCCGGTGATCATAGGGTTTAATTCAAATAAAGAGGTGGACACACTCACCAGGTTATTTAAAACAGCAGCAGAGGAATCTGGATATATTGTTGCAATCAGCAATTTTTCAAAGAATCAAGAGCTCAAAGAACAAACAAAGCAGATATCATCTTTTATCGATCATATTTTTTCACTTTTCCCCATTCAAAAAGGTAGAGTATATGTAACTGGAATAAATGAAGATGCAAAATTAGTAAGCATGATACCGGCTCTATATAGTGAAGATGTATTTGGAGTAATAGCAATTGGTGATAGTCATTATTATGATTCAAAAATAAAAATAGGAAAGAATTTTTCTTATATAGGTATTTTGAATACGACTAATTATAGATATAAAGACTTCTTAAAGAATAAGACCTACCTTAATAGAAAAGCGATTGCAGCAGATATTTATACGTATATAGGTGAATCCGATATGCCTGATCCGGATCTTCTTACAAAATCACTTTCAACATTTACATTACAAGCAATGTTGAAAGGAAGGATGCCAAAAGATTCTATTTGGGTTCAAAATTTGTTTCAGAAAGATTTAAAAGACGTTGAGGCTAATTTGAGTAAAAGAAATTTTGTAGTTGCCTATGATGATATAAAATGGATACAAAACAGATACCGTTTGTTTTTTGATACCAGTTATCTTAAGGAAAAAGAAAAACAAATTAGACAGCTCAAGGGCTATAAGAAAGAAAAAAGGTTGCGGTCCAAGTATACTAACCAAGAAGGTTTTCTTAGACAAGAATATCTGTTCTCTATGGAAGAAGACGTTGTAGGAAAGCAGTATGATAATCTTGGTTGGTGGCAATATCAAGTATCCTTGTTAGATACATTGGTATCTCGTAAAGAAAAATATGGAAGTAACATGGCATTTAGGATGAAGGGGTATCTTAAATATTTAATAAAAAACTATGAAGTGGCGCTTACAAAAAAACAAGAGGATTTTGAGAAAAGAATGCTTCTAAATGTACTTGGTACCATAGTAGATAAAAAAGATTTTGAATTCTATAGCACTATTATTTCCTTAAGTGCCCAAGATCAGGATTATGAGACAGCTTTGTTTTACTTAGAGAAATTGCTCGTAAATGGATTTAAGGACATCGATGCTCTTTATAGTATAGAGGGTACTTTGGCGCTCAAAATATCGAGGGATTATAATAAATTAGTAAAAAAACATCTAGGTTCTTCTAAGTATTTCTTTTCAGAATAAAGTGAAATCATAAATATTTGTGTATTTCGTCGAATAATTAAGTTTTTTATCGTTGTTTTTTTGGTAATTACAATTTGTTTACATTATCTTTACTTTAACTTAAAAATACTTGATGTATGATCCAGAATTAACATTTTAGACTATATGACGATGTGGATTTAAAATTTTAGTTTGGAATACATCAGGGACAAATTAGGTGTGAGGACATTAGTCTAAAGACCTCAAATCTTGAAACTAAAGAGAGTACGTAATTTGCCCGAATATAGAAAGCGTTTCGAAAGAAACGCTTTTTTTATGGAAAAAATACCGGGTTTAATTATTTACAATTTGGAGTGTATAAGATTTTCACAATATGAACAGGGAATAAGGTAAAATAGAAATAGTATTTATAAAGCTTAATATTGCTTGAAATTATGATAAAAACGGTTTTTATGTTAAAATTTGTGTATTTCATCGATTTTATTTGCATTTAATCTTTATTTTTTCATATATTAGTAATGTTATTAAAAGATACTGATGCTTATTTAAAATTATTGTTCAGGCGATTATGACGATAATAAGAAGAGTGAAAATTTTTGAAGCATTGTGGAAAAATTATGTGTGAGGACATTGGTTCCAAGACCCCAAATCTAGAAACTGAAGATAGTACTTAATTTTCCCCAAAATAAAAAACGTCCCGAAGCTTTCGGGGCGTTTTTTATTGCTCATTATTATTTATTATTAAATGCGGGACGTCTTCTAGTTTCCAGTCAATAACTAGCCCTCCAGCCAATGATCTGGCTATTTCTGCTCCGTACAGATGTTCAGATAGATATAATGCGGCTTCAAAACTTTTGGCTCCACCGGCTGAAGTAATATACTTTCCATCATGCACAAATAAAACATCTTTTCTGATGTCTAACCCCGGAAACATTTCTCTCATTTTATCAATGTCGCTTGGGAACGTGGTAGAAACTTTATTATCCAAAACCCCAGCTTTGGCAAGAACAAAAGCACCATCACAATGAGAAGTCATGTAAATAGCATTTTTGTCTACTTTTTTTATAAAATTAATCATCGTTTGATCATCTAGATCAGAGTCTAAGTGATGTTCTGCACTTGGTACTACCAAAATATCAATTTTTGGTAAAGTGTCTTTTGTGTAATTGTAATCAGGAATAATTTTCACACCTTCAAAAGTCGTAATGGGGTGGTCTGTATTTGCTACCGTAAAAACATTCATTTGTTTTATGTTTTTTCTGTATTGAGTATGCTGAAATATATCATAAGGAGCAGTGAATTCAGTATTATATGTACCGTCCATAATTAAAAAAGCGACGTTGTATCTATTGGGTTCTAGCTTTGGAAATGATTTTTGGATTTCTGTAGCTTGTAAATTTTCGATTATTGGTTTTTCTGCTTTTTTACTTTTGGCACAACCAAAAATTAATGTCATGAGCAGAATAAAAAGTAGTTTTTTCATGATGATGTGTTTATCGGTGATTTTTTTAGTCGTTCGTTTTCTCTTGTCTAAGCCTTCGTTTAACAAGAAATAATAAAAATGTTCCCACCCCGGCTATAAGGGTCATTAAAATCCAACTATTATTGTATCCAAAGCTATCAATAAATTGCATACCAGAATTGTGCCCAAAGATATGTGCTACAGAAAAGGACATACTGTATAACCCCATGTATGCTCCTTGTCTTCCTTTTTTTGCTCTATCCAATGCAAACGCGTTCCCGAACGGAAATGCAACCATTTCGCCAAGAGTAGCAATTATCATTCCTATTATCAAAATACCTGCCCAGGGAGTAATTAATAAAAGTGCAAAACTTATTCCGGTGAGAACAAAACCATTAATTACATTACCGGTTTTTGAAATACTTGTTTTTTCTAAGTACGCTATTAAAGGCATTTCAAAGAAAAAAATTAAAGCTCCGTTCATAGCAAGTAGTAAACCAATTTTCTCTTCAGATAATTCATGTATTTCTTTATAGTATAGTGGAATTGTAGAGAAATACTGAACGAAAATAAAACCAAATAATGCCAACGAAATAAGGAATATGATATAAGTGGTATCTCTATATGCAGGTACAGGGTTCTCTATAACAACCTCTTTGTCTAGTTCTTTTGCTTTTTTAGGATGTAATGTTTGAATCATTACTAATCCAGCAATAATACAAGTGATACCGTCTACCCAAAATAGTCCATGGTAACCAATAGTCGCTATAATTAATCCACCTAATGCTGGGCCTGCAGAAAACCCAAGGTTAATGGCTAATCTAATAAATGTTAATGATCTAGTTTTATTTTCGGGTTTGCTATAAGCGCTTAAAGCAACAAAAAAAGCAGGTCTAGCCGCATCTGCAATAGCAATGAGGATAAAAAAACTGATACATATACTCCAGAAACTTGAAAAATACTGAACAATCACAAAAGAAACGCCTGTTAACATCAACGAACCAAGGATTACTTTGTAATAACCTATTTGATCACTCAGTTTTCCTCCGAGCCAGGCTCCAAAAAAAGAACCTAAACCATAACTTGTCATTATCCAGCCAATTTGCCCTTTTGTGAAACTTAAATCATCAGAAAGATATAGGGATAAAAAAGGAATAACCATTGCCCCGGCTCGATTAATAAGTGTTATTAACGCAAGCCACCATATCTCTTTTGAAAGCCCTGAAAAGGAGTTGATATAACTAAGTAATATTCTTTGCAACGAATTGAAGATTTGTGTTTGTAGCCTAAAAGAACTGATAAAAGTAGCTTTTTCTCTACTATTCGGGCACAATTTTATAAAAATTAATTAGTTAACTAATTGTAAGTTGTACTTTTGCAAAAAAATAACGGGGAGTGTATAAATTTTTTTTAGTATTGTTTTTTTCTTTTGGAAGTATCTTTGCTCAGGACTCATCTGATGTAAGGAGAATCTTGTTGTTTCAGGAAGAGTTGAACAAAGAATTTGCTTCAGAAGAGAAATCACCATTGGCGCCCAAGGATTTCGAGCGTTTTAAAACGTTAGATTTTTTTGAAATTAATACTTCTTTTAGCATAACGGCAAAATTTATACGTACGCCATATGAGACTCCCTTTATTATGAAAACAACAACGGGTAGAGAACCATTGTATGTAAAATATGGAGAAGCTCATTTCTCATTTCAAGAACAAGAGCACATTTTAAATATTTACCAAAATCAAGGGCTCAAAACACAGCCTGAGTATGAGGATTATTTATTTCTTCCGTTCACAGATTTAACAAATGCAGAATCGAGCTATGCCGGAGGTCGATTTATTGACCTTAGAATTCCAGAAGGAGATTCAATATTAATTGATTTTAATACTGCATATAATCCGTATTGTGCATATAATGATAGGTACTCTTGCCCAATACCTCCAGAAGAGAATCATCTTGATATAAAAGTTGCCGTTGGGGTGAAAAAATATAAGAAGTTTCCTGATAATGAATAAGAAAAGCGTGCTGGTTAAGCACGCTTTAACTTTAAACAAACAATATAACTTAGTACCTCAGTATATTAGAATTTATAAACAGCACCTAATACGAATGAAGAAAGACTTTTTGTAGGTTCTAAATCGTTATCAACAAAGCTGTCTTCAGATGCAGAATCTAATCTTAATTCTGGTTTAAGGGTTAAGTCACCAATATCATAACTTCCTGTAAGAGTGGCGGCAATAACACTTCCGTCTCCTTCAGTGTCAAGACCAACTGCTCCCAATGCATTGTTATATTCTGCAAAATATTCACCTCTAAGTCCAATAGTAAATTTTTCAGACGTTTTGTACTGTGGGTAAAGCGCTACTCCGTAAAACCCAGAAGCATCAGCATCTCCTTGATCTTCTGTCGATAGATACGTAGCGTTTATACCAAGATAAAAATCTTCGGCAACGTCCCATCCTGTAGTTAGATCTACCTGGAATGTAGGTCCTACTAATCCTGGTTCTCCTTCATTACCATATCTAAAATTAAGGTATGCACTTCCGTTATCTGCGGCATATCCTAATTGTGCTCCTATAATATATGTATCGAATGGGTTACTTTCTGTATAATCTGTAGGGTTCATTATGGCGAGCATAGCTGACCATTTTTCATTAAGAGTGAAATCCGCTTTTAGACCAGTATGAGAAAATGGGCCATAAGAGAACATATATGAAGTAGAGTAGTTGAAATTTCCGGTAGGGGAAATAACTTCATACCCTAAGAATGTATTGAAGTTACCAACTGTAAGTTTAACTTTTTCACTTACGTTCCAATATGCGTATAACTGATTTACAATTTGGGCAGAACCGGTAGAAAGAAATACGGCGTCTTCACCTCTTGGCCCTACAACAAGATCCGCTACAAATCCAGCCTTTTCTCCTTCGTAACCAATAATTACATTGGCCATACCTAAAGCAAAACCTGATTTATTAGCAAATGATGTAGCTGGAGCAAGGAACTCATATGCTCCATTATCTTCTTCTTCTCCAGCGGGAGCAATACCTCTGTTTGGAGCCCCAATATTGTATCTATAATACCCGTCTACGGATCCGCTGATAGAGAAATTGTCAAACCATTTTTTTTCTTCCTCCTCTTGTGCTATTGCTGTAAAACTTATAAAAGCTAGGGCAAGAAGACATACTCTTTTAAAAAAATTTGTTACGGTTTTTGTTTTCATAATAAACATTAATTATTATTAATTTGTTTTTAATTGGAACCGTAAAACTATGTTAAAAGATTATTACCCCAATAAAAAAAGGGGTACGATAGTGTATTTTTATGGTTTTTTGATTTTACACCCTAAAAAAATTAAGGTTTAATGTTTATTTGATTGATTTTTGAGAATTTGAAAGAGGTTTTTTCGAAATTCTTAAAGTAATTTTTCAAAAATTAACAAACATCGAATATGGAAAAGGGTTTGTAAGTAAGTGAAGATATACAAGTGGTATATGTAGTTGTTGGTAGGGAAAAGTTAATTTATAGCTTGGTTTCCTACTTCACCGGTTCTAATTCTATATGTGTTCTGTATATCTGAAACAAATATTTTACCATCTCCAACTTCACCTGTTTTTGCAGCTTCAATTATAGTTTGTATTGTTTTTTCCTCAAACTCATCAGATACTACAACTGATAAATACCTGCGTTGTATATCTGAGGTGCTGTATGCAATCCCTCTATATACTTGACCCTTTTTTTCATTCCCTACTCCTGTTACATCCCAATATGTAAAGAAATTAACCTCAATTTCATGTAAAGCCTCTTTTACAGCCTTGAATCTTGATTTTCTTATAATGGCTTCGATTTTTTTCATGAGGTATTTATTTTGCTGTTATTGTAATTTTAAGGCGAACTATTTTACTATGAACATTCCTAAAAATACGAAAAGGAATCCAATTACAAATGATCCGATTGCATAGATGAAGAAGTTTACAAAATCTCCGGATTTCAATAACATATGATTTTCATATGCGAAAGTAGAAAACGTAGTGAATCCTCCACAAAAACCTGTTGCCAGAAAAGTAACTGTATTTTGAGATACCATATTATTTTTTAGAGCTAGTCCTAAAATGATACCAATAAGAAGACTTCCTAAAACATTTGCTGTAAAGGTTCCGTAAGGAATACCGGTGGCTGTGCTATTAAGGTATTTGCTAATCAGATATCTCGCTATACTGCCTGTGCCACCGCCAATAAATACCAAAAGTATTTGTTTCATTAATTACAATTTGAAAACTGCATTTTAGCTTATAAAAGTAAAATGCAGCTTGTGTAATATCCTTATTTTATTGGAATATATATTTCAGTAATCCACTCTGCTGGATTTGGCTGCAAACCTGGATCGGTTCTATATACTTCAAAGGTAGGTGATTCTGTCTGTGTTTCTAAGCTGTTCTCGGTTATGTATTTATATCCCGCCTCCCATGCTTCTTTTAGGTTCACGTAATCACCTTTCAACGTCGTTTTAACTACCTTTTGTTGTGGTAAGAAACCACAAAGAATTTTACTTTCTTTGGGAGTAACTACTTTATCTCTTGTCGGAATTGCAGAGGAAAAAATTGTAGTTCCTTGTTCTGGGTTGAATTCATTGTACAAAGTAAATGGCATTCCTGTTTGCGGAAGATTATTTTGCCTCATATAAGAATGAACTGCAGGTAGCATCTGAGCCATTTTTTGCGACATATCTGCAATAGATGATGTTGTAGCGGTGTACATATAGAATCCACCTCCATGTTCTGTGACTCCGTCTACATTTATAGAGTATTGCTTCATAACTTCTTTGGTATAGTTATCAAGTTTTTCTAATCCTCTTCTATACATAGGCTTTATATTTTGCGATAATGTACTATCCTGGGTGGCCCAAAATGCTTTTTCCATAAAGGATTGTTTGCCTTTCATTCCCCAAGTAACCTTGGTTTTATTTCCTTCGATCTTTTCAAATTTCCAATAGACATCACTTTTACTTTCTCCCATGGGTGTAATAAAAGTAATTTTTTGATCTATACTTGTAAACGGAGAAGCTTTTTCCGTCTCCATAATGCCGTCTCCTTGGGTTTCGCTTTTCCAGCTGTAGGATGCTCCTTCTCCACTAGTTTTTTCGGGATATTCCATAATTAGATCATCGGATTCGTCCATCCATGGCCCCCATTTTTCCCAAGTCTTATATTCATTGATCGTATTAAACAGTAGCTCGTCTGGGGCATCGATTACTCTGCTTTCTTCTGCCTGGTACTCACCATCTATGGTAGCAACGTATACCGCACCACCAATTATGGCTAATAATAAGAGAAAAAATAAATACTTAATTATTTTCATGTTAGTCAGTTTAGATTGTTAGATGAGCTAATATAACTAATTTTTGCGTCCTATTATTTTATTACATTTGCCAAAACAATTAAATACTCAATATGAAATTCAATAAAATATTATTTTTTATTGCTATTACAATTTCAGTAATAGCATGTAAAAAAGATCCAAATGTCAAGGATCAGATTAACAAAGAAGGACAAGAAGTTGTAGAAGAAAAATTTGATTATGTAGTAGAGCAGTTTGCTGATTTGAAAATTTTAAGGTATCAAATTCCTGGATGGGATAATCTTACATTAAAAGAACAGAAATTAGTGTATTATCTTACGCAGGCAGGATTAAGCGGTAGAGATATCATGTGGGATCAGAATTACCGCCATAACCTTACAATTAGAGCAGCTCTTGAAAAAGTATATACTTCATATGATGGCAATAAAAACTCTGAAGATTGGAAAGCGTTTGAAACGTATCTAAAACGTGTCTGGTTCTCAAACGGTATTCATCATCATTATAGCAATGATAAAATCAAACCTGAATTTAGTCAAGATTATTTGAGTTCTCTTCTTGCGGCTACCGGTACAGAAGTTGCAAAAGAGGTATACGAAGTGATCTTTAACGATAGTGACGCTAAAAAAGTAAATCAGTCAAAAGGAGTTGATAATGTAGCTTTATCTGCAGTTAACTTTTATGGTCCAGGTGTTACTAACGCAGATGTAGAATCATTTTATGGAAAAATGAAATCTCCTAACCAAGACAAGCCTTTATCTTTTGGTTTAAACTCTCAATTAGTAAAAGATAATGGCGAACTTAAGGAAAGAGTGTACAAATCTGGAGGGTTATACGGTAAAGCTATTGATGAAATTATCAAATGGCTCGAAAAAGCTAAAGGAGTAGCAGAAAATAAAGCGCAAGGAGATGCTTTAGGATTGCTTATAAAGTATTACAAAACAGGAGATTTACAAACCTGGGATGACTATAATGTTGCATGGACAGCGGCTACCGAGGGAAATATTGATTATATCAATAGTTTTATCGAAGTATACAATGATCCTTTGGGATATAGAGGTTCTTATGAAACAATTGTACAGATTAAGGATTTTGATATGTCTAAAAAAATGTCTGTATTATCTGAAAATGCGCAATGGTTTGAGGATAATTCTCCATTAATGGAAGAACATAAGAAAAAGAATGTTGTAGGTGTAAGTTATAAAGTAGTAGCAGTAGCAGGAGAAGCGGGAGATGCATCACCAAGCACACCAATAGGAGTGAATCTTCCTAATGCAAACTGGATTAGAGCTGCGGTAGGATCTAAATCAGTTTCTCTAGGTAATATTATTGGAGCATATAACAACGCAGGTGGTTCTGGTCGTTTGAAAGAATTTGTTCATGACGATGAAGAGTTTGAATTAGAAGAAAAATATGGTCAGGTAGCAGATAAACTACACACAGCACTGCATGAAGTAGTTGGTCATGCATCTGGTCAATTAAACCCTGGAGTAGGAGAAACCAAAGAAACACTAAAGAATTACGCTTCTACCATGGAAGAAGGTCGTGCAGATTTAGTAGGGTTATATTATTTAATGGATCCTAAGCTACAAGAACTGGGATTAGCAGAAGACTGGGAGAAGACAGGTAAAGCTGCCTACGATGGGTATATTAGAAATGGATTAATGACGCAGTTAATACGTCTGAATCTAGGTGACGATGTAGAAGAAGCACATATGCGTAACAGACAATGGGTGAGTGCCTGGGCTTTTGAGCAAGGAGCTAAAGAAAATGTTATTGAGAAAGTAACTAAAGAAGGTAAAACGTACTTCAATATCAATGATTATAAAAAATTACGTGAGATTTTTGGTCGTTTATTACGCGAGACACAACGTATCAAATCTGAAGGAGATTTTAAAGCTGCAGAAGCATTGGTAGAAGGATACGGAGTGAAAGTGGACCAAGCTATACATGCCGAAGTATTAAAACGTAACGAACAATTTACATCTGCACCTTATAGTGGATTTGTAAATCCTGTTTTGGTACCAGAAATGGACGAGAATGGTGAGATTATAAAAATTAACATTACTCAACCAGAAGGGTTTACCGCTCAGATGTTAGAGTACAGTAAGAACTATAATTTCTTACCAGAGATTAATTAAATTAGCAAAAGATCAAAAAAAAGCCCTTTCTCGTAAGAAAGGGCTTTTTTTATTTTTGTGATTTAAGATTTAACTCGGCTTTGTATCCAAACTGAATATTAAAAAAATTAGAATTAGGATTCAAGTCTTTTCTTCCTTGTTCATAACGCAGGCGTAAGAAAAAAGCATCATTACTATCTGGTACATAGAAATATGCTTCAGTATTTACAGAGAAAGTATCAAAGTTTAAAACACGATCATCTAAAAGGTCATTGTTTTGATACCTATTGAAGTAAAAAGAACCATTGACTCCAAAATTTGAATAACGTTCTATCTGAATCCCTGCGCCAAAACCAATACCAAGAGTTGTTGTATTATTAGTGCTTTCTGGGTCATCGCCTATGGTTTCAGTTAGGTCAAGAGTTCCTTTTCCTTTCAACAAAAGTTTGTAAGGGAATTTTTTGCCAGAACGATGTTCATAAATATCAACTTCTGCACCCAAATTGATGAATGATTTTTGAATAAGATCCAAAGTGTTATCTGGAGACAATTGTGTAGCTCTATCATCATTATCAAATCGAGAATATCGTACAGTGGTTTTAAACTTTTTAAAGATGTAATTGAAATAACCTAGACTAAACGGATTAAGGTAAAAAGTACTATTTCCTTCAAAACTTACAATACCGTTTGAAGATTCATCTATTAGCCCCAGGAAGTCAGAATAAACTCTAAAATCAATAGCCGATTTAAGATTGTTATTGATATATACTTTGTGTTCTGTTAAATCTTTGGTTAACTTAACGTGCTCTTTTTCAATAATAAATCTTTTCCCATTTTCATAAGTATAAGTAACAAAATCCATTAGTTTTATATATTCTCCTTTATTTTTGTTACTCCATAATTTTCTATTGTTTTTTGAGGTGTTAAAACTATGAATGTTTGTAGGGGACTTGTTGTAGTAGAATGACCTTTCGTCGGTAGCAGAAAAAGCTTTAATGTCAAACATCACTCCATCTTTTATTTCGATAATAACACTTTTTAAAGTATCCGATTTTACTATTGAATCTCTTCCTTCATAGACATTAATTTCTAAGGTGTCTATAAATTTAAAAGTACCAAACAGTTGTTTCTTTTCAACATCATAATTTGCCTGTAATTTTTCCATAACCCTAGTTGCTAAACTGTCCAAGTCTTGACAAAATATAGATGTGCCCATGCACAAGAATGCAGCGGTAATTAGTGCCCTGATTTTCATAATTTTTGTGGTTTTAATTATGTTTAAAACTAGGTTAGAATCAGGCACAAAAATATACCCATAGCTGGGTATATTTAATATTTTATGAAGCGTAATTAGCTAAAAATCATACTTTTTCTCGATAGCATATCGAAGTAATTCTCCTTTGCCGTGAAGTCCAAGTTTACGGATGATATTTTTACGATGTGTTTCTACGGTAGAGACAGAATTAAAACGAATTGCAGCGATCTCAGATGAGGTTTTTCCTTGCCCTATAAGTTTTAGTATTTCACGCTCGCTCTTCGATAATATCTGTTTTTTGACCTGCTGCTTGGCTTCTTTTGAAAAAAAAGAAGGATCCAAAGCAGCATCATAATAGGTTTCTCCTTTTGCAACTTGTCTTATGGCAGTAAGTACTTCCTCGAGAGGAGAATTTTTTAAAAGATATCCAGATGCTCCTGCATCTATCATTTGTCTAACCGCATCTTCCTGATCAAACATAGAGAAGGCGATAATTTTGGTATAAGGCAGTTCCTTTTTTATAATATTAGTAGCTGCGATACCGTCAATTTTCGGCATTCTAATATCCATAAGGACAATCTTGGGCTGTTTTAATCGAACAATTTTTAACAATTCTTCACCATCATTAGCCATACCTACAATACTGATTTCATCCTCGTATTTTAGAAGCAGATGAATCCCGTCTATAAGCGATTGATGGTCTTCGGCTATGACTACAGTTATCATATTGGTATGTTTATTATAATATTAGTTCCTTTTCCGATGGTAGAATCAATTTCAAAAGTTCCTTCCAGATGTTCCACACGCTTCTCAATAGTGGCTAAACCCATACCATCTTTTTCTGGCAATATCTTTGCATCAAAACCTTCTCCATTGTCCTCAACAATAATGTTCAATAAAGAATCGTGATTGGTGAGTGAAATATGTATTTCTGATGCATTGGCATGTTTAATGGTATTTGTGATTAATTCCTGTATCATTCTGAATATTGAAATTTCCAGCATATTGTCCAATCGTTCCTCTAAACCATAATCCTGCACTTCGATTTGTAAGGTTTTCCCATTGGATACTTTTTTTGCCAAATTTTTAATAGCGAGCAATAATCCCTGATTGGCCATAACACCGCTATTTTTCTCATGAGCAATAGTCCTTACTTTTTGGTAGGCTTCTTCAAGAAGATTGTCTGTTTTGGAATATAATTCTTCTATATTTTCAATTTTGGTGTTTTCTCGATTGTTTTTTAAATGTTGAAAATGAAGTCTTACAGTTGCTAGTGTACCACCCAAGTTATCGTGTAAATCATTAGCTAGTCGTTGGCGTTCTTTTTCTTGTCCAGAAATCATAGCGTCAATTGCTGTGAGTTCTTGTTCTTTGAGTAGTTTTTCTGTTTTTTGAACTTCGATCTCTTGTTGCTGTTCTGCAATATGTTGTTTTCGTTTGGTGCTTTTATAGATAAGAAAACCAATGACGGATCCAAGAATTAATAGTGATAATGAACCAATCATTATATTTTTGTTACGAATCCGGTTAGCTTCAGATTTTAGATTTTTATTTAAAAGTTGTACGATTTCTTTTTCATTTTCTGCAACTTCATAACGTGTTCGTAATTCGTTCATAGCCTTTTTCTGTTCTGTTTTTTTCAAACTATCATCATAAAACTTGTGATGTTCTAAATAATAAAAAGCAGAATCTATACGGTTTTCAAATTTATATATTAAGTATAAGTCTCTTGTGGTATTGTTTCTTATATGAAGCATTCTAGAAGGAGTGGTGTCTTTAAGTGTTTTTAAATAACACTTTTTTGCTATTTGCCATTTGTTTTCATAAAGATATGTTCTGCATTCATTAAATCTGTTTGTCGTTTGGAACAATTTATTTTCTGGACAATTGCAAAAATCTTTAGCTAAGCGATAATAATGTCTTGCAGAATCCTGAAGTTTAAAGTGTTCTGCATAAATAATTCCTTTATGAAAATAGGAATTATTAAGTATAACACTATCCTTAAGTCTTTTTGAATAGTTAATACTTTTCTCAAATTCTTTATAAGCTAATATTGGTTTTTTTCTGTAATGATAATGTTTTCCTAGAGCATTGTGGTAGCTATTACTATAACTATCATTATTTAAGGAGTTTTTTTCTTTAGTATAACGATTAATCCACTTTTCAGCTTCATACTTTTTTTCACTATTAATTAATACTAATCTTTGATGGAGTATACCTGTATAATAGGGGTCTGTTATACTTTTTAATTTACCCTCTGATAGAAAATATTCTTTTAAAGCCTTATAGTAGTTTTTATTTATTTCATAATTAAAACCTCGCCAGAGATTGTATTGAAATTTTTGTGATGTAGAGACCTCGGAGTGAGAAGAGGCTTCCACTTTGTCGAGCCAATACATGCTTGAGTCCATTTGGAATTGCCGAGCATAGATTTTACCCATAAACAAATAAAATTCAATATCCTTTTTGTCCTTAACAAAAGCTTTTATTAGATTTTTTTTAGAATCTTCATATTTTCCTTTCTGAAAAAGAATTTCAGCCTGATTTAAGTAGTATCCTTCTTCCTGCGCAAAAGATCGGAATAAAGGAAGTATAAGAAAGATTAATACTACAAATAGTAGATAACGCATTGATATAAAATTAATTGATATGCAAAGTGGGGAAATTAAAGATAAAAAAAAATACCCGTTCAGGGGTATTCTTTATTTATTCATGATCTATTTATTGATTTCCTCCTTCTGGTGGGATGGTGCAGCTGTCGTTAAATTCTATTTTTATTTCTTCAATACTTATTAGTTTTTTTTCAGTTTCGTGATTATCTCCTGCCAATCTTGGATGGAGTTCACTCGTTCTATGAGTTTCCCCACATTTAATATCACCTTCGAAAAGATATTGTATATGTGGAGTTTTATGGTCAAAGACAGGGTAATTAGGTAATTCACAGTTTTCTGAATTTGGAACTCCACCATATTTAGCTTTAAACTGGATAAGTGCTAAATCTTCTTTTGGGATGTCATCAATTATAAAACAATAAAACTTAAAGCTTTTCTCATTATTTGGAACTGGATGATAGTTTAATGTAAATTTTACTTGAACTACTTTGCCTCCTAATTGTCTAGTCATTCTAACGCTTGCATTGTTTTCATCTCGTAAGGTATAAATAGGAATAACTATTTTTAGAGAGAACAACTTTTTAGGCTCTTCGTGTGGCATTGAGTATGGAACTTCGTGAATCGGATGAAAATGATATGGCTCATTCATAATAATAATGTTTTAAGGTTTAATTATTTAGTTAAATCAAAATTCCTTAAAAAATTACTGTCAAACCATACCCGATATAGGGTATTTAATGTGATTGTTTCTTTGTTTTATCTAGGAGGAATTGTGCAGCTATCAGAATATAAAAATTCCCCGTTGCTCAGTTTTTCTATTACTTCGGAGGGGTTATCTCCAATAAAATTTGGGTTTTCAATAATAGTTTGGATACTTAAATTTGGGACTTCAATAATATTATTTAATCTTATTAAAGATTCGAGAGGAGTATCGGTTAAGATGGACTCCAAGCCAGTTGGTATATTAATTCTAACAACTTTATGCCTAATTAGCCTGAATTCACTGAAATCTCTATCAATATCCATTTGAAGATTTAAAAATTTAAAAATATTGCTATCTGAATCAGCAATAGGTTTATAGGCAATTATATAAAATAAGTCTAAGATTTCTCCATTAGAACCATTTTGAATTGTACTTCTTAAAGGAATAAGCAAAGCTTCCTTTGAATCGGTCAATAAAGGAATGATTATTTTGAGGTTTTGGGTATTACTGGAGGGATAATAAATTGCGGTTTCGGGTAATGCGTTAAAATGGAAGAAGTCATTCATAGTCTTTAGTTTTAAGTTATTTTAAAATTTTGCATAGAAATTACATTTGATGATCAACATCAAAATATGACTAGATATCATGAAGATACTAGGGTAAAAGCAATTTTAACGATTGAAAACAGGGGTGAGGGGTAGGTTATTCCGGCTTTAAATATGTCTTTAAAGCAAACAATAATATAATAAAGATAATAAAACCAATTAAAATAAAAATACTGCCTTTGTAATATTTGCGATGTAGTTTAATATCTTTTCTATAGCTAAAAATCATTAAAATGATAAAAGCAACTACAAAAAATGCTGCAAATATTAACTGGCCTTGACTAAACATAAATTGTTATTTTTACGGCAAAGATAATCTATAAAATTATTGTTATGAAAGATAAAATTAGTGCAGTGCAAGAATTTCATACTGCCTTTGAAATTGGATATAAAAATGAACCAATTGCAGACCTTGGTGAGGCTAAAAACACACTTCGTTTTAACCTAATGAAAGAAGAAAATGAAGAGTATCGGGAGGCAGCTCAAAATAATGATTTGGTAGAGGTTGCAGATGCTTTGGGTGATATGCTTTATATTTTGTGCGGTACCATTATAGAACATGGTATGCAGCATAAAATAGAAGAAGTTTTTAACGAAATTCAACGTAGTAATATGAGTAAATTAGGAGAAAACGGTCAACCTATTTACCGAGAAGATGGTAAGGTGCTTAAAGGTCCTAACTATTTTAAACCAAATATTAAAGAGATACTAGATAGATAAATAAAAAAACTCCGGAATATTCTTCCGGAGTTTTTTTTGAATTCAATAGTTGTAAACTATACTTTATATCTCCATCCAAAAGGATCTTCTGCTTTGTTATATTGGATATCCATTAATGCCTTCTTAAAATGGGCAGCATATGAATTTTCTTGTTTCTTTAGTTCGTAATGTTCGCCCTTATATCCAAATGCTTTAACAGGGCTTACCACAGCGGCAGTTCCCGCACCAAATATCTCTTTTAGACTACCATTTTTAGCAGCTTCTACAATTTCACTAACCTTTACGGGTCTAACATCAACCTTAATACCTTGCTTCTCTGCAAGGGCTATTAAACTTTTACGAGTCACACCATCAAGGATTCGATCGCTAATTGGAGCGGTAAGCAATGTGTCATTAACTCTGAAGAATACATTCATAGTACCAGCTTCCTCCATGTATTCATGAGTGTTAGAATCTGTCCATATTACTTGTTGGTATCCTTGTTCTTTTGCCAATTTTGTTGGGTAAAACTGTCCCGCATAGTTTCCGGCAGCTTTCGCATATCCAAAACCTCCACTAGCAGAACGACTAAACTTTTCGGCCACCAGTACACTTACATCGCCACTGTAATAAGATTGTGCAGGAGAACAGATGATTAAAAACTTATATTCATCTGCTTCAGAAGCAGAAACACTAGCCTGAGTTGCTATAACAAATGGTCGTATGTATAACGAATTTCCAAAACCTGATTTAATCCATTCATTATCTAATTTTAGCAAAGCATTCAATCCTTCAAAAAAGTATTCTTCAGGAAACTCAGGCATTGCTAAGCGTTCAGCTGATTTATTAATACGCTTAAAGTTTTTATCTGGTCTAAATAAGAAGGTATCACCATTATCATCTTTGTATGCTTTCATGCCTTCAAAAACCGCCTGGCCATAATGAAAAACACGAGCAGAAGGCTCCATAGTTAAAGGCCCATAAGGAATAATCTTTGGGCTTTTCCATTCTCCATCAATATAATCACAGACAAACATATGATCCGTGAAGATCTTTCCGAAATTAAGGTTCTCAAAATCTACTTGTCCAATTTTGGACTCACTTACTTTATTAATTTCTAGAGCCTGTGAGATTGTATTTTTCATATGACTTTTTTTAAGGTGATCAGAACTACATGTCAATAGTGTGTTACTGTATTTCGTCAAAAAAACATGAGAATACTAACAACTATTCTTATAATAAGCAAAAATACCCTTTTCTTACAAAATAGTAATTCTTAAAATGTGTAATTTTACCACTATATACCAATAATTATAAAAAAATGAATAAAAGCATACTTTTTTTGACAGGACTCGTGTTGATAATGACTAGTTGTAAAGATAAAAATGAAGTTTCTATTTCAATAAAAGATGTTGCTGCAGAGAACTATACCGCGTATGGTGAAAAAATCTCTTCAGAGCATATTTATTATAAAAAAGAAATTGCTCAGAAATATAATAAGCTTAATGAAGGTGATACAGTGGATATTGCCTTTGTAGGTACCGTGAATGATGTTTGTAAAGCTAAAGGATGTTGGATGAAAATCGCTTTGGATGAAAACAAGGAGACAATGGTAAAGTTTAAAGATTATGGTTTTTTTGTTCCAAAAGATATTGAGAATGATACTGTAATTGTTCAAGGAAAAGCCTTTGTAAATGCAATGTCTGTTGAAGATCAACGTCATTATGCAAGTGATGCAGGAAAGACTGAAAAAGAAATAAATGCAATCACCAAGCCCAAGAAAACATATTCTTTTATTGCTGAAGGTGTATTGATTAAAAAACAATGAAAGAGGAATTAAAGCGTGAGATCATTACCACAGCAGATGGTTCAACCACGATCCATTTGCCAGAATGGAATGAACAATATCACTCAAAACACGGTGCAATTAATGAAGCAAAACATGTATTTATCAAAAATGGGTTGTGTCATGTTTTAGAAAATCAGGATGGTAAAGATTTAGATATTCTGGAGATAGGATTCGGAACAGGATTGAATGCGCTTGTCACATTTATAGAAGTAGAGAAAACTAATGTAAATATCAATTATGTTGGGGTAGAAGCATATCCCGTTGCATTGAATGAAGCAAAAATGATGAATTACCCAGATTTGCTTGAAGCTAGTGAAAAAGAAAATATTTTTGATGGGATGCATTCATCTCCCTGGGAGACCTCACATAAAATTACAGAGTTTTTTGTATTGACTAAGCGAAAGCAGTTTTTTATTGATATTGAAGATCAAGATTGTTTTAATCTTATCTATTTTGATGCGTTTGGTGCTAGGGTGCAACCAGAACTTTGGACAGTAGAGATTTTTAAGAAGATGTATGAAGCACTTCAATTAAATGGCGTTCTGGTTACTTACGCTGCAAAGGGAAGTGTAAGGCGCGCAATGCAAGAGGTTGGTTTCGAGGTGGAACGACTTCCTGGCCCTCCTGGAAAACGCGAAATGCTTAGAGCTATAAAGACATAGTTTTTGGAGTGATACCCTCTAATAAATGAGGTTGTAAACGATTGTTAAACCTATAATAAAGAAATAGGTTTTGTTATATGACGATAGTATTTTGCATTAAAATTTCTTTAAATGAAAGTCTTAATTACTGGCGCCACAGGGTTAATTGGTCAGGAAATTGTAAAGCTATGTCACCAATCAGGTATTGACGTAAGTTTCCTAACTACCAGTAAAAATAAACTAAACACAAGTTCTAATTATAAGGGATATTTATGGGATCCTAAAAATGGAAAAATTGACCTTCAGTGTTTTGAAGATGTTGAAGTGATTATTAATCTAGCAGGGGCTTCTGTAGCAAAACGTTGGACATCATCCTACAAAAGGGAAATACTAGAAAGTAGGACGATGACCGCTACACTAATTTATAAATCTTTAAAGGGGATTAAACATTCCGTTAGACATATTGTTTCTGCAAGTGCAATAGGTATTTATTCCGATTCTTTTCAGAATTATTATATGGAAGATTCTTCTGAATTCGATCAGGGATTCCTTGGTAAAGTAGTCTCAAAATGGGAAGAATCAATACAAAAATTTAGAACCTTGGATATAGAAGTTAGTTTACTTCGTATTGGCTTGGTACTTTCAGATAGAGGTGGAGCGTTTCCAAAAATAGTAAAACCCATTCAGTATGGTATCGGGTCGCTTTTTGGTAGCGGAAAGCAATGGCAGAGCTGGATACATATCGAAGATTTGGCACACATGTTTATGTTTGTAATTAATGAAGAATTGATAGGCGTTTTTAATGCAGTAGCACCAAACCCAGTCTCAAATAAGAAACTTACTTATGCTATTGCAAAGAGATTAAATAAAAAGATAGTACTACCAAACATCCCAAGAATAATAATGAAGCTTATTTTAGGCGAAATGCATATCCTCTTGTTTTCAAGTCAACGTGTATGTAGTAATAGAATTTCGAAATCTGGTTACACTTTTCTATATGATAATATAGAAGCTGCAATTACTGATTTAGTGAAAGAGTAATTAAACAAAAAAGCCGATACAAACTTGTATCGGCTTTTTTGTTTAATATCCAGAAGACTATTCCTTATTAGCTTTAACACTGATTTTTAATTCTATATCATCATTAATGAATTTATCACCAATATCTGCGATAATAGATTTTGAAGCATAATTTACTCCCCAATCTGTTCGATTAATAGTAAATATTTCAGTGTTTAATGTCAGTACATTACCTTCAAGTGAAGTATTAGCAGGAAATGAAATGTTCTTTGTAATACCTTTTATCGTAAGATTTCCTTCAATACTTGTTTTACCATCATTTTCAGTAATCCCCGTTATTTCAAACTTAGCATTAGGAAACTTGGCAACATTAAAGAAATGATCTTCTTTTCCTTCACCTTCGCCTTTAAGATGCCCCTCTAGACTTATTTTTTCATCTCCTTCAAGATCTGTGACATTAATTGATGTCATATCAATAATGAATGATCCACTATGAATTTTTTTATCCTGAACCTTTATCAATCCGTTGGTTACTTTTATATTCCCAGAATGTTGTCCGGTTGGTTTTTTACCTACCCATTCTATAATGCTAGATGCTCCATCTAATTTATAGGCAGTTGCGGTTGTAGAACCTTCTGTTACTTCTTCCGCTGTATTGGCTTCAGTTTGATTCTTTGTTTCGCTTTTACATGAAAATACTGTTGCTATAAGCGCAGAAATAGCGAGTGTGGTTATTAATTTGGTTTTCATATGCAATGGTTTAAGAATTTAAAATGATTTCAAAATTATTTTTTTGAGAAATAAACTGTCTTAAATATATACTAAAATATTCCTGTGACATTATGACATTAATTGAAAAATGGCAGTACTTTTGCTACTTCAAAAAAAGAAAACTTATAAATAGTACGAGTTACATGAGTAAGAAAAATAAAAATACTGAAGATGTAAAAGATCAAGTAGAAGAAGTACTTGATACTCCGCAGGTAGAAGAACAGGAGACTGAAGAAATAGATGTAGAAACGCAACTTAAAAATGATCTTGAGAAAGAAAAAGATAAATTTTTAAGACTTTTTGCAGAATTTGAAAATTATAAAAAACGTACTTCCAAGGAACGTTTAGAGTTATTTAAGACAGCGAGTCAGGATGTAATACAGTCAATGTTACCTGTTTTAGATGATTTTGATCGTGCATCGAAAGAAATAGAGAAGTCAGAAGATAAAGATCTAATCAAAGGAGTAGAGCTCATTCATAATAAATTAAAAGAGACATTGAAAAGCAAAGGATTATCTGTTATAGAGGTTGCAGCAGGTGACGTTTTCAATGCAGATGATCATGAGGCAATAACTCAGATTCCTGCACCAAGTGATGAGCTTAAAGGGAAGATTGTTGATGTAATAGAAAAAGGTTATAAACTTGGGGATAAAGTTATTCGTTTCCCAAAAGTAGTAACCGGACAATAATTAGGTATGAAGGAAGATTTTTACGACATATTAGGAATAAGCAAAGGTGCCAGCGATGCAGAAATTAAAAAAGCGTATCGCAAAAAGGCTATTGAGTATCATCCTGATAAAAATCCGGGAGATACAGCTGCTGAAGAAAAGTTCAAAAAAGCTGCAGAAGCTTATGAGATTTTAAGTGACCCAGATAAAAAGGCACGCTATGACCAATATGGTCATCAGGCATTTGAAGGTGGTGGTTTTGGCGGTGGTGGCATGAATATGGATGACATATTCAGTCAGTTTGGTGATATCTTTGGCGGTGGCGGCTTTGGTGGTTTTGGCGGCTTTGGCGGTGGCGGAAGACAGCGCCGTGTAAAAGGTAGTAATCTTCGCATTCGTGTAAAACTTACATTAGAAGAGATTGCTAATGGTGTAGAAAAAAAGATCAAGGTAAAACGTAAGATACAAGCGCCAGGAACAACGTATAAAACCTGTGAGACTTGTAACGGAAGTGGTCAAGTTACCAGAATTACCAATACTATTTTGGGTAGAATGCAAACGGCTACAACTTGTTCTGCTTGTGGAGGTGCTGGCCAAACAATAGATCATAGACCTGCAGAAGCAGATGGACAAGGGTTAAAAGCCATAGATGAAACAGTAAGTATAAAAATTCCGGCAGGTGTAGAAGATGGAATGCAACTTAAAGTTTCTGGAAAGGGGAATGAAGCTCCAGGTAATGGTATTGCAGGAGATTTATTGGTTGCTATAGAAGAACAGGACCATCCAGAATTACAAAGAGAAGGTAATAACTTGCATTATGACCTATATGTAAGTTTCTCTGAAGCGGCTTTAGGAGCATCAAGAGAAATCGATACGGTATCTGGTAAAGTGCGTATTAAGATAGAAGAAGGTGTCCAAAGTGGAAAAATATTAAGATTAAGAGGAAAAGGTATTCCTAGCCTTAATGGATATGGTAAAGGAGATCTTTTAGTACATGTTAATGTATGGACACCAAAAACTTTAAATAAAGAACAACGAGAATTTTTTGAAAAAATGGCTAAAGATGACCATTTTAGACCAAATCCAGAAAGTGGAGATAAGTCATTTTTTGAAAAAGTAAAAGATATGTTTTCGTAGATAAAATGGGTGGTTCTTCCTAGTAGGAATCATTTGGTTTTATTAACGTTTGATTAGGAAAAATTCGTATATTTGAGACATCACTAGCGCATTTAGTGATAATTTTTCTTTTTCATAGCAATTTTTTCCCATCCTTAATACTTGTATTCAGGGTGGGTTTTGTTTTTAATAAAGTTAGTATCATCAAGCACTTATAACTAAGTTGTAATATCAATAATAATTAGCATAAGTATTTAAGTTTTTGTATCATGCAGGTTTCATACAAACCACAATTATATTTTATAATATATGTCTAATCTTTTAGAGGTACGGCAAGCAACAAAACGATTTGGAAGTTTTACAGCATTGCAAGATGTATCTATTCAAGTTCCAAAAGGAAGTATTTTTGGATTACTAGGGCCTAATGGAGCTGGTAAAACTACACTGATCAGAATAATAAATCAAATTACGTTACCCGATCAAGGTAGTGTATATCTTGATAATCAACTATTACGACCAGAACATATTAAAGATATTGGTTACTTGCCCGAGGAAAGAGGTCTTTATAAATCAATGAAGGTTGGAGAACAAGCGTTATACCTGGCTCAGCTTAAAGGTTTGAGTAAGAAAGAAGCAAAAGAACGACTGAAATATTGGTTTGATAAGTTTGATATATCGCACTGGTGGGACAAGAAAATACAGGAGCTGTCTAAAGGAATGGCACAGAAAGTTCAGTTTATTGTTACGGTACTTCACAGACCTAAACTTCTAATATTTGACGAGCCATTTAGTGGTTTTGACCCAATAAATGCTAATGTTATTAAAGATGAAATTCTACAACTTCGAGATGAAGGAGCTACCGTAATTTTTTCAACCCATAGAATGGAAAGTGTTGAAGAGTTATGTGATCATATTGCATTGATTAATAAATCCAAAAAAATACTAGAGGGGAAGGTGTCAGACATTAAAAGAGCTTATAAATCTAATACTTTTGAGGTTGGACTTTTAACCGATGATAACAATGGGTTGTACAATACTTTAAAAGATAAGTTTAATGTGGTTCCCGCAGATTTTAAGACCATTGATGATCAGTTAAAATTAAAAATCACTCTAGACCAAAACACATCTTCAAATCAATTACTCTCGTATTTATCAGAGAAAGGCCAGGTTATGAGATTTAATGAAGTAATACCTGGGGTTAACGAGATATTTATTAAAACCATCACAGAAAATGAGTAACTTAAAATTAATTATTAAAAGGGAGTTTATAGCTCGTGTTCGTAATAGAACTTTTGTAGTGATGACCTTTTTGAGCCCGCTAATTTTCGTTGGGATGATATCCCTAATAACCTGGTTGGCAACGTTAAATAATGAAGAAGTAAAACAGGTTGCTTTTTTTGATGAAACTAATTTGTTTGGATCCGATTTTACAGATTCTGGTAATATAGATTATTTAGATTACAGTAAGTTGCCTCTTAGTGATGCAAAGGATTCGGTAGTGATAAAAAAACTTTCTGGTCTGTTATATATTCCAAAGAAAGAATCTAATAAAGAATTAGCAGCATCAATACAATTTTATGCGGAAGAAGCACCAAATATTTCTATACTTAATGATATCGAGGATATAATAGCAAGTAAGCTTACTAATCAAAATTTTAAGCAGAAGGGTCTTGATCTTGGTGTTATAGAGGATTCTAAAGCTAAAGTAAATATACAGATAGAAAATTTTTCTGGGGAGAAAACTTCTAAGATGGCCAATTATGTGAAAATGTTTTTTGGTGGCGCCGCTGGTTATTTCCTTATGATGTTTATTATTATATATGGTAATATGGTAATGCGTTCTGTAATAGAAGAAAAGGCAAATCGTATTATAGAGATCATTATCTCATCAGTAAAGCCATTGCAGCTAATGATGGGTAAAATTTTAGGGACTTCATTCGCAGGAATTCTACAGTTTCTTATTTGGGTAATTTTGGGGAGTGTTTTATTGTTAGTAGCTACATCCGTTTTTGGAATTGATCCTCAACCCGTGGGGATGGAACAATCTATCGCTCTACAAGAAGACAATCAGCAAGAAATACAATTGTTGTTGCAAGACATATTAAAACTACCATTAGGAACACTAGTACTTTCGTTTTTTGTATATTTCATAGGAGGTTATTTCTTGTACAGTGCAATTTATGCTGCAATAGGAGCTGCAGTAGATAGTGAAACCGATTCGCAACAATTTATGTTGCCTATTATTTTACCACTCATGCTCGGGATATATGTGGGGTTCTTTTCGGTAATCGAAAACCCTCATGGTACTGTATCTACAGTGTTTTCAATGATACCATTAACGTCACCAATTGTGATGTTAATGCGTATACCTTTTGGTGTGCCTTGGTGGGAGGTAACGATCTCTATTCTTTTGTTAGTAGGAAGTATTATATTTATAACCTGGTTAGCGGCAAAAATATATAGAGTGGGTATACTCATGTATGGCAAAAAACCAAGTTATAAGGAATTATTTAAGTGGTTAAAGTATTAGCACTATGATGTTTCAAGAAGAAATCACAGAACAAGTGAAAGACGTAATCCAGAAGGATATTTGGGGAGCAATTAAAGACGTTTTAGGCTATGAAATCTTTCATTTTGGTGATGAACATCCAATTGTACTTACAGTACAACTACTACTTTTTGTAATTATTATTCTTTTGGTAACCTCTTATATTCTAAAGGTTTTCAAAAGAATTGTTACTAGAAAACTTCGAAATGACGATAAACTTAAGTTTGAATCCATATTTTCGTTCCTAAAGTATTTTGTCTATATCATTGTTATTTTTGGTGCTTTAGATGGTATTGGATTTAACATTACGGCAATCTTTGCCGCATCGGCAGCGCTATTGGTTGGTGTTGGTCTCGCGTTACAAACTTTTATTCAGGATATCTTATCAGGAATTTTTATCTTTATGGATCAAACGGTTCATGTTGGTGATATTATAGAAATTGATGACAAGGTTGGACGTGTAGAGGAGATAAAATTGAGGACAACCAGAGCGGTTACAATAGATAATAGAGTGCTCATTATACCTAACCATAAGTTTATGACGTCCTCACTTTATAATTGGACGCAGAACGGAAGCATGACAAAAGAGTCGATCGAGATTGGTGTAGCGTATGGTAGCGATACCCAATTAGTAAAAGATTTATTGATTAAAGCAGCACTATCTAATGATAATATTTTAAAAAGTCCGGAACCTTTTGTTCTATTTACTGATTTTGCAGATAGTTCATTAAACTTTAAATTGGTCTTTACAATGAGTGATAGTTTTCAAGCGGGAATCCCTAAAAGTGAGATAAGATTCGAGATAGATCGTCTATTTAGAGAACATAATATTAGTATTCCTTTCCCTCAACGAGAAATCACTATCTTAAAAGAAAAAGACTAAACACTTAGAATATTTATCAAGAGCGAAGTAACATATACGCCCCAAAGATGAGAACCAAGGATCTAATTTTGATATGCCTATTTTTTTGTGCTATTAATAATATGAGATCTCAGGATACAAATTTGGCAAGAATAGAATACACCTATATCCCTCAGGCAGGCAGCGATAATACGTATAGTCGTTTTAGGATTTCAGCAAACTATCCTATAAAAATTAATAAAGAAGGAACTTATTTTGTAATATCTCCGCAATACCGATATAATGATTTAAGAATAAGTGATGGATTGGCATTTGAGGAAGGAGGGGATTTAAATGTTTTTCAGACTTTTGGTTTAGAGTTGGGATATACTTTCAAAATGAAAAATAATTGGAGATTTGGTGCCAAGTTGGGAGCCGGTATCTCATCAAATTTTGAAGGTTCAGGTATTCAAGGAGATGATTTTAGGTATACAGGGTCAATATTTTTCGTAAAGAGTTATAAGAACAAGCAGACACCGAAAACCGCACGATTAATAGTTGGACTTAGGTATACTACACCGGCCAGTATTAGTTTCCCGTTGCCTATTATCAATTACTTTAAAAGATTTCATCCAAATTGGTCTTATTCTATAGGTACCCCAAAGTCAGGGGTTAAATATTTTTTTAATGAAAAAAATACCCTTCAGGCTTTTATTAGTTTAGATCGATTTTATGGCAACTTGCAGAATAACAGAGCGTTTGTAGATGAAAATGGTGAGACAAGAATTGTTGAGAATGCATCAATGTTAAATGTTATTGGAGCACTAGGATATGAATATTATTTTACGGAACACTTATTGTTCTACGTCTACGGAGGATATACGTTAAGTAATGAAATTCGTTTACGAGACGGTAATCAGGAAAATATATTATCTATTAATGATGGAAATACATTCTATCTACGTAGTGGAATTAAATTAAAAATATAATGGCGAAAATATTAGTAATAGAAGACGAAGCAGCAATCAGGAGAGTACTGGTTAAAATTTTATCTGAAGAAAATGATAAATATGAAGTATTTGAAGCTGAAGATGGGCTTTCTGGAATAGAAAAAATCAAAGGAGACGACTATGATCTTGTTCTTTGTGATATCAAAATGCCAAAAATGGATGGTGTAGAAGTGTTAGAGGCCATAAAAAAGATCAAACCAGAGATTCCTATTGTAATGATTTCTGGACATGGTGATTTGGACACGGCAGTAAACACTATGCGATTGGGGGCTTTTGATTATATTTCAAAACCGCCAGACCTAAACCGTTTATTAAATACCGTTCGCAATGCATTGGATAGGAAAGAATTAGTTGTAGAAAATAAGATGCTTAAAAAGAAAGTCTCTAAAAACTATGACATGATTGGGGAATCCAAAGCTATTTCTGATATTAAAACTATAATAGAAAAAGTAGCCGCAACAGATGCTAGAGTCTTGATTACAGGGCCAAATGGAACCGGTAAGGAATTAGTTGCACATTGGATCCATCAAAAAAGTGATCGCTCGGCAGGCCCAATGATCGAAGTAAATTGTGCTGCAATACCAGGGGAACTAATAGAAAGTGAACTTTTTGGACATGTCAAAGGAGCTTTTACATCTGCCAATAAAGATCGTGCGGGTAAATTTGAAGCAGCCAATGGCGGGACTATATTTCTTGACGAAATTGGAGATATGAGTCTTTCTGCTCAAGCCAAAGTGCTAAGGGCATTACAAGAAAACAAAATTCAAAGAGTTGGAAGCGACAAGGATATTAAAGTAAATGTACGAGTAGTAGCAGCTACCAATAAAGATCTAAAGAAGGAGATTGCTGAAAACAGATTTAGAGAAGATTTATACCATAGACTAGCGGTGATTCTAGTTAAAGTACCCGCACTTAATGACAGAAGAGATGATATCCCATTGTTAGTGGATTATTTTGCTAAGAAAATTTCTAGTGAACAAGGTTCTCCTATAAAGGCTTTCTCAGTAAAGGCTGTCAAACAATTACAACAATATGATTGGACAGGTAATATTAGAGAATTACGTAATGTAATTGAGCGTTTGATTATCCTAGGAGGTAAAGAGGTAAGCGAAGAGGATGTTAAACTTTTTGCAAGCAAGTAATTAGAACATATATCTTACGACCTATTAGTGATATGCCTCAAATAATGCGAAGAATTCTTTTTTTAATTATCCTATCCTGTGTTACCTATACATCATCGGCGCAGTACGATCCAGGTGCTACAAATTATGGATTGGTGGCTATTAAAAGCTTTGGGTTACAAAATGAAGCAGCACTAGGAGCAAGAGTAGAGTATGCATTTAATTGCTATACTACGTTTATGGGTGAGTATAATCGTTCATTTGTTATCGCTTCAGATCAAGAAGAGGAAGGATATAATGAACTAGCACTTGGGGTGAATCTCATTCTTTTTAATTGGTACCCTACTACCATAACGGCTGGTATTGGTTATATGGGTAATGATTCTAGTTTTTTTGAGGAAATTGAAGACGAAGCTTTCCTGGCGTTTAGAACAGGTAATTTTAATCACGGAGCACAAATTAAAATACGAGCACTACACCAGATATCTACACCGGTGCATATTTTTGCTGAACTTAATCTAAAGAGTTTGGGAAGACGATACGATACTTTTCTTGTGGGCTTTAGTTATGATTTTAATGCCAGATAAATATCATTTGCTACTACAATAATGTCATTAGATTATTTAAGTGAAGTATTATAATATACTGTAAAAGGGTTTATTGTTAGGATCAAAATCTTAAAACTCTAATAAATTTCCTTTAGGGCGATTTTAGATTAAAATGGTATTAGTATCTTTCGGGTATAACACAAATCGTATTATGAATAAAATTAAACATGAGGACTTCAAGGTCTCTGCACCCATAGAGTTATCCAAAATTCCAACTACTCATGATCTTGATGCCAGCGAGAAGAAAATCGAAAAAGAATTAGAAGAAGTTCGCGAAAAACTGGGAAAACTTCAGGATACATTATATGCACATGGTAAATATTCGGTATTGGTTTGTCTTCAAGGAATGGACACTTCTGGTAAGGATAGTCTAATTAGAGAAGTATTTAAAGATTTTAATACTAGAGGAATTATTGTTCATAGTTTCAAAGTGCCAACAGCGTTAGAACTTGGTCATGATTATTTATGGAGGCATTATATTGCCTTGCCACAACGTGGCAAGTTTGGGGTCTTTAACAGGACACATTATGAAAATGTTTTAGTCACCCGGGTGCATCCAGAATATATAATGGGAGAAAATATTCCTCATATAGATTCTGTTGATGATATTAATGATGAATTTTGGAATACACGTTTTGAGCAAATTCGAAATTTTGAAAAGCACATTGCACAAAACGGCACATTAATTTATAAATTCTATTTACACTTGTCTAAAGAAGAACAAAAAAACAGACTTTTACGTAGATTAGAAAAAAGAGAAAAAAATTGGAAATTTTCTGCAGGAGACCTAAAAGAACGTAAACTTTGGAATCAATATCAAGAGTGTTATCAAGAAGCCATAAATAAGACTTCTGTGTCTCACGCACCATGGTATGTTATACCTGCAGATGATAAACCCGTGGCAAGGTATATCGTTGCAAAAACACTATACGATACGATAAAAGAATACGAAGATATACAAGAACCAGAATTAGACGAAAAAACGAAAGCGAATCTAGGGCTGTATAAAGAGCAGTTAGAAAACGAATAAACCAGAGTTTAAGAAAACACTATGTTAAAAAATGTAATCCCCTTACTTTTTGTAATACTATCATTGAACTGCTTTGCACAAAATGAAGCAAAAGAAGATTCTACAATACTTAAAAAAATATATGACACCTCATTGCTAAATGGTAAGAGTTATGATTGGTTAGATTATCTTTCTAATCAGATAGGAGGCAGGCTATCGGGTTCTATAAATGCCCAGAAAGCTGTAGAGTGGGGAGAAAAGGAACTAAAAGAACTAGGTATAGACAAAGTATGGCTACAACCTGTAATGGTTCCTAAATGGACGCGTGGTGTTACCGAGTTTGCTTTTATCGAAACAGAACCTGGTATAACCACAAATGTTCCCATTTGTGCACTAGGAGGCTCAGTTCCTACACCTGTAGGAGGAATTAAAGCTTCTATTGTTGAAGTACAAGGTATTGAAGATTTAAGGGAGTTGGGAACTTCACAAATTGAAGGAAAAATTGTATTTTATAATCGTCCAATGCAAGCTGATCTTATCGAAACTTTTAGAGCCTATGGAGGATGTGTAGATCAACGATATTCTGGTGCTGCAGAAGCCGCCAAGTTTGGTGCGGTGGGCGTAATTGTGCGTTCTATGAATTTAAGAGAGGATGATTTCCCACATACCGGGGCAATGAGTTATGGCGATACACCTGACATGGATAAAATTCCTGCAGCCGCAATTAGTACCAACGGAGCTAATCTGTTAAGCTCAATGCTAAAATTGAATCCAAAAATCAGATTTCACCTCAATATGAATTGTCGTACCTGGAAAGATGTACAATCTTATAATGTGGTTGGGCAAATTACGGGTAGCGAATTCCCTAATGAATATATGGCAGTAGGAGGGCACTTGGACTCCTGGGATTTGGGAGATGGTTCTCATGATGATGGGGCAGGGATTGTACAGTCTATGGAGGTATTGCGATTGTTTAAAGAAATTGGATATACCCCTAAGCGATCCATACGAGTGGTAATGTTTATGAACGAAGAAAATGGATTGCGTGGAGGTAAAAAGTATGCTGAGCTTGCTAAAAACAAAAGAGAGAACCATGTATTTGCTTTAGAGAGTGATGCCGGTGGGTTTACCCCAAGAGGATTTTCTTTTGACTGTGATGATGCTAATTTTGCCCAGGTACAAAGCTGGAAACCTCTTTTTGAACCCTATCTAGTACATTATTTTGCCAAAGGCGGAAGCGGTGCCGATATAGGACCACTTAAAAAAGAAGGAATCGTATTGGCAGGATTACGGCCAGACTCTCAACGATATTTTGACTATCATCACGCCGAGAACGATACTTTTGATGCAGTAAATAGGCGTGAACTCGAACTTGGTGCTGCTACAATGGCTAGTTTAGTGTATCTTTTTGATAAGTACGGAGTCAAATGAGACTTTGAGAGTGAGTTTTTTATATAGGGGTGTTAAGAATGTAAAGGGCATATGTCTTTTTATAAAATTGTTACATGCAATTTGAAAAAAATGAAACATACATTAATAATCATAGCTTGTTTCGTGTTCCAACTCAAACTAATTGCACAAAATATTCACAGGACTGCCTGCAATGGTGACTTAGTGAGATTGGATAGTATGTTAACAAATGATGTAGTTGATGTAAAAGATAATCGTGGTAGGTCTTTATTGCATTGGGCAGTAGCATGTAAGAAGAAGGATATATTTGATTTTCTAGTCCAAAAAAAAATAAAGATTAACGTAAAGGATGATCAAGGAAAAACTCCGATGCATGTGGCTGTGCAATTTAATAATGTAGAATATCTTGATTATCTTATAACATTACAACCCGATAATCATTGGATTTCTGTGTATGGTTCATCACTTCTTGAAATGGCAGTATTGAATAAAAACAAAACGCTAATCAAGAAATTAATTATAAGCGGAATAGATATAAACACTAAGAATGAAAGAGGGAGTACAGCCTTGGAAATTTCTCAAAGAATAGGCGCCGAGGATGTTTCTGATTTTCTGATTTCCATAGAAGCAGATGAAAGTCTTGTTCGTAAATTCGAGATAAAAGGTAAATACATGGGACAGAAAGAACCTGGAACAACACCTAAAATGTTTGCACCAAACTTTATTTCTACAGAAGAGCAAGAATTCGGTTCAGTATTTAATAGGAATGGAACAGAATTTTATTTTGGCGTGGATGTGGGTGGAAGAAATGAAATTCGATTCTCTGAAATGGAAGAAAATAAATGGACAAAACCTGTAACTGTATTTTCGCATCAACGATATAGTTATAATGACCCTTTTCTTTCGAATGATGAGAATAGATTGTATTTTATTTCCAAAAGACCTTTAGACGGAAAGGGCGAACTCAAAGACGTTGATATTTGGTATGCCGAGAGAACTGATAATGGATGGTCTGAACCAATCAATGCCGGAATGAATATTAATACAAGCGGTAATGAATATTATATTTCGTTCACCAATGATAGAACGATGTATTTTTCATCCAACGGTTATAAACGTAAGGATACTACAAGAACAGACCATGATATATACTATTCTAAGTTTGTTAATGACGAATTTCAAAAACCTATACTGCTAAACAGCGCTATAAACACTGAGAATTACGAAGCAGATGTTTTTGTTTCTCCAGATGAGTCTTATATTATTTTCTGTTCTACTCGTGATGATGGATTTGGACGTGGCGATTTATACATAAGTTTCAAAGAATCTGATAATAAATGGTCAGAAGCAATTAATATGGGTAAAGAAATAAATACCAAAAATTATGAATACTGTCCTTTCGTAACTAAAGATGGGAATTACCTATTTTACACAAGTAACCAAGACATATACTGGGTAAATGCAGAAATTATTAAGCAGATAAAACAAAAAAGCAGGTAACACTATATGTGAAATCATAGCCGTCTATCAGTGGGTTATGCTTCATATACTAAACGTTAAGCAACAACAGAAAAAATGATAGAAAGTATGACAAATTATATAGATGGATTTGTTCTTCCTGTTCCGCGAAATCACCTGATCGAATACAAGCGTGCAGCTGAAATGGTTGCAAAGATTTGGAAGGAACATGGCGCACTAGCTTACTTTGAGTATGTAGGAGAGGATTTAAAATTGGAAGGCACACGTTCTTTCCTAGAACTTGTAGATGCGAAAGAGGATGAAGCTATTGTATTTGGGTGGGTTGTGTTTGATTCACGTGAGATTCGTGACTTAGCCAATGAACGGGTTGCTGCAGACCCAAGAATGGCGGACTTAGTTAACCCACTAACGGATCCTTCAAGGATGATTTTTGATGCCAAACGAATGGTTTATGGTGGATTCGAACAACTCGTTCAATCAAATAAGCAGTAAGATTAGATAAAAAATGTAGCTGTTTCTCAGCAATGTTTAACAAATCATAACTGCCTTTTGGCAAGCTGTATTAGTTATGCTCAACGTTATTGAAACAAAGAAATTGCCAGATGGAAATTAAAATAAGAACAGCGAAATCAAAAGATTTCAATGAAAAAAGTAACAAAATTGAAAGGCATGATTAGATATTTGGCAGTAATATTAGTTCTAATTCTGTTTTTTAGTTGCGCAAACCATCGTAATGAAGATAAATCAAAATCTTTAGGCGAAGAAACGCATACTATTTCTGTTAGAAATGCGCATTCTATGGTGTACGATTCAAGTAATTCACAGGTATATCTTTTTGGCGGTGCAAACGAAAAAGAGGTGTTATCAGATTTATGGGTTTTAGGAGAACACGAGTGGGAAAAAGTGTTAACTAAAAATCAGCCTTCACCAAGAACTTTTGCATCAATAGCATATGACAAACAAAACAATCGAATCATTTTATTTGGAGGAAGTCGAGTTTTGTTTGGTCAAAAACCAAGCTCTCAAAACTTGCTTAACGATACTTGGCAATTTAGAGGTGGCAGTTGGGAGAAAATAAATACTAGTAGTTCACCTATTCCAAGAGCAGAAGCTTCTATAGTTTATGATAAACATCGCAAAAGAATTGTATTATTTGGCGGGTATACTATCAAAAATAGCGAGTATCTTAAACTTGGTGATACTTGGGAGTTTTATAATGATAATTGGTACTTGGTTTCAGAAAGAGGACCATCTAACCGCCATGGGACATCAATGATTTATGATAATAAAAATAAATATGTAATACTGTTTGGAGGCAGTACAGTTGATAAACAATATGGTAAGTCAAAGGGCGAAACTTGGATTTGGAGCCAAGAAAAATGGAATAAACTTGAAGTTGAACAACCTCCAGGTGTTTTTAACGCATCGATGATTTACGATGAAGATCAAGAGCAACTTATTCGTTTTGGAGGATGGAATGGCAAATCTAGAATTAATGAAACATGGTTGTTTAGTAATAATCAATGGAAGCAATTGAATACTAGGAATAGCCCGGCTTCCAGAAATCATAGCAGTATGATCTACGATGAAAAACGTAAAAAAGTAATCCTCTTTGGAGGGCATGACGGGAAAAATGTATTTGGAGATACATGGGAATTTGACAATAATGAATGGAAAAATATCATAGAGTTTAAGCCAATTAAGAGAGTTGAAAATGGACATTAAATTCCTCTAAAACACCATTTGATCTAGTCGGTGACATCAATATGATAAAACTAAGAAGTAATGAAATCTAAATTTTTTATTCTACTTGCTTTTACACTTACCGCAAGCACCATTTACGGTCAAGAAGAAATTAACCTTTTTGGGAACCTTAAACTTGGATCGTACGATGTAGGAACAAAGCAAATAACTTTAATCGACACCTTAAGACAAGAACCTAAAGAAATTTTGATAAGGCTCTGGTATCCTGCTAAAGAAAATAGGGAAAAGGTGAGGTTTTCTGATTATTTGGATGCTACAAATAAGCTAAGTAAACCTGAATTGTTAAAAGATATTTCTGTTGGTATCGGGGGTAAAGAAAATCTTTTTTCTCTGGATAGTCTAGAATTGCTGCTAAATGCTAAAATGAAAGCTACCAAAGAAGTAGCGCCAAAAAACGGAAAATTTCCTATGTTAGTTTGGAGCATCCGCTACGGAACAGTAGGATATCAAAGTATTATTTCTGAATACATGGCAAGCCATGGCTTTGTTGTAGCTTTTGCCGAAGATATACCAAACTCAGCATATCCATGGGAATTTCAATCTATACAAGATAAAGAAAAGGCATTAATGCAACAGGTAAGAGATATTAATACTACAATAGAATATATTAAGAATCTTCATCATGTTGATAATACCAAAATAGGGCTACTCTCATGGAGTTATGCGGGTGAATCTGCCATACTTGCACAGATTAATAATCCCGAGATAGAAGCTGTGGTTGGGTTAAGTTCTGTAGGTTTTTCTTATGGTGTGTATTTAGGGAAAGAACTTACGAACAAAATTGATATAGAGAAAATTAATGTCCCATATTTAATGCTATCTGAGCAGGTGGGAACAAATGGAAAGACGAGAAATCCTCCTGATTTGCTTAATTCTATGAATCCAAATTCGCGATTTATTTCTTTTGCAGAATTATCACATGGTAATTTCAATGCTATAGAAGGAATGATCCCTGGGGTATTACAAACAGATAAAGTTCATAGTTGGTCCAAAGGTGGTGTGGTAGCACAAGTTGGGTATGAAGTTATTTGTCAAATGGTATTATCATTTTTGAATACTGTTTTTTATGAACCGACTTTTGATTCTTTTGATGAGGATATTTCGCGCCTCATAAATGATTTGCCTCTAGGAACTGTATTAATTAGTTCGCCCAAAAAAAAATGAAGGTATTAATACATATATAAAAAATAGGTTGTGTTAATTTAAAAATGATAGTAATGTGGACTTGTCAAAAATGCAAACAAAAATTTGTAAACACTAATCAATGGCATTCGTGCGGGCAAAATACAGTAGCTAATTTTTTACAGAAAAAGACCGATAAGACTATTGAACTTTATGAATACCTTATTACAGAGTTTCGAAAATTTGGAGATTTTGAACTACATCCTGCAAAAACTCGTATTGCCCTAAATAAGAAAATGCGATTTGCTTCTATTAATAAATTGGGGAAAGACTACCTCGATGCTCATTTGGTGTTTACCGAAAGATATGATGAAACTCTATGTTTCCATAAAATTGATACGGTGACAAATAGTGCTCATGTTCATCACTTCAGACTTTATAGTAAAGAAGATTTGACTGACGAATTGAAAAAATATATGAAAATGGCCTATGAAATTGGAACGAGAAAACATTTAGAAAAATGATACATAAAAACAGGTGCTTATTCGGATCGTTAGGCTCAAAATAAATCAACAATGACAATAAAAGAATTAGGGTATAACAAAAACCTGGAAAAATATAGAGTAGAACAAAATTTGGACTCGTTAGAAGTTGGCCGGGTAATATTGGAACATAAAGAACGATATGTTATCAAAACCCCAGAAAAGGAGTTTGATTCTGAACTTATAGGTAATTTAAGATTTACAGCAAAAAGCAGATATGACTTTCCTGCAGTTGGTGATTGGGTCGCATTTTCTGAATATGACCAAGGCAAAGCTTTAATTCATGCTATTTATCCGCGAAACTCCATTATAGAACGACAAGCGGTGGGCAAATCAGGGCACATACAAATAATTGCAACAAATGTAGACTATGGTATAATTGTTCAAGCAGTTGATAGAGACTTTAATTTAAATAGGTTAGAAAGGTATTTAACCATTTGTAACGCTTCTAATGTTGAGCCAATAATTGTACTAAGCAAGATAGATTTGATAAGCAAATCAGAGTTGGAATCAATTGAAGTTCAGGTTAAAAAACGAATTAAAGATGTTTCAATAATTGCTGTAAGTAACCAAACCAAAGGGTATGAAACATTAGAAAATATTATAAAAATAGGAAAAACGTATTGCTTGCTCGGTTCTTCTGGAGTTGGTAAATCTACTCTTCTAAATAGCCTTTCTGGAGAGCCGCAAATGAAAACGGGTGAAATAAGTTCAAGCGTAAACAAAGGGAGGCATATTACTAGTCATCGGGAGTTAATTGTATTGAATAGTGGAGGTATCTTAATAGATAATCCAGGGATGCGAGAAGTAGGAATTGCTGATAGAACGAGAGGTCTAGAAACTACTTTCGAATCTATTATTGAATATTCTAAAAATTGTCGATTCAAAGATTGTACTCACATACACGAAAAAGGTTGTGCTATACTGGCAGCAGTTGAAAGCGGAGAAATTAATGAGGATTCATATGCTAATTTCCGAAAAATGGAAAAAGAAAAAAAACATTTTCAGTCAGATGCAATAGAAAGAAAAAAGAGGGACAAAGACTTAGGGAAAGTGATTAGGAACTTTCAAAAACAAAGAAAAAATAATAAATACTAGGTACAGTAGTGTTTATACTACATGTAAACAAATCAAACAAAGAAGTGCTGTCTTAACAGCTAAAACTTCCATCACAAAATACGGCCATATAGATAATTGCGGCTATTCCGATAATTATATTTAAGATTGGCAGGCTGGCAAAAACAATAGCTAGTAGATATATTTTTCGAGTAAATAATATCCATCCTGTTATAATTCCAATAACGGTAACAAAAGGATAGGCAACCAAACTTATGACTAGGGTGATTGTAGGGACACTATCCTCAGACCCTGGGCTGTCGAACATCATTGCAGACATCATAATCATGGGCAGTGATGGTAATATTAGTATTCCAAAAATAATACTAGCTATAATAAGGTAAATTCTAGTATTGTTTCTTTTTTTGATTTCCTTCTCGGATACATTGGCCTCTGACATAGACTTTTATTAAATAACGTTAAATATACGATAAGAATAATTTAGTTTATTCGGGTTCTAATACCTTTGCGTCTTCAAAATTGTGAAATGTTATACCAATACACCAAAGAATTTCGATACAATCTAAAACTGGCGGCCCCCGTTATGATGGGTATGTTAGGGCATACTTTTGTTGGGTTAATCGATAATATTATGGTGGGGCAATTGGGTACGGCAGAACTTGCTGCAGTATCTTTGGGTAATAGCTTTATGTTTATTGCAATGTCTTTGGGGATTGGGTTTTCTACAGCGATTACTCCGCTGGTGGCAGAAGCAGATGCAGAAAACAATTTCAAAAACGGTAAGTCTGCTTTTAAACATGGATTGTTTTTATGCACAACTTTAGGAATTGCATTGTTTTTACTGATTTTGTTGGCAAAACCATTGATGTACTTAATGAAACAACCTGTAGAGGTTGTAGAGCTGGCAATCCCTTATTTGGATTTGGTAGCGTTTTCATTAGTTCCATTGGTTAGTTTTCAGGCATTAAAACAATTTTCAGACGGTTTGTCGATGACAAAACATCCTATGTATGCTACATTGATTGCCAATGTTGTTAATGTGGTGTTGAACTATCTGTTGATTTTTGGAAAATTTGGGTTTCCACAAATGGGTATTGTAGGGGCGGCTGTTGGTACATTAGCTTCAAGATTTGTGATGGTAATCTTTTTATGGGTATTGCTTAGAAACAAGGAAAAATCCAGAGAATATGTTACACATATTAAATTCTTCATTTTAGAAAATAAAATGATAAAGAAAATAATTGCACTAGGTTTCCCTTCGGCATTACAAATGTTTTTTGAGGTAGCAATTTTTACCGCTGCGATATGGTTATCCGGGATTTTAGGTAAAAATCCACAAGCTGCCAACCAGATTGCATTGAACCTATCATCTATGACTTTTATGGTTGCTATGGGATTAAGTGTTGCGGCAATGGTACGTGTCGGAAATCAAAAAGGGCTTCAAAAATTTACAGATTTAAGAAGAATTGCGATTTCAATTTTTTTATTGGGCTTTTTTATTGCAACCATTTTTGCATTATTTTTTGTTGTTTGCAATCAAATGTTACCTAAAATTTATTTGGATGTAAAAGATGTTGATAATCTTGCAGATAATATGGAGGTAATTAGTATTGCAGCCAAGCTTTTAATTATAGCCGCGTTATTTCAGATATCGGATGCAATACAGGTTACCGTCTTGGGTGCATTGCGAGGACTTCAGGATGTAAAAATACCAACATTGATTACTTTTATAGCCTATTGGGTGGTTGGGTTTCCAATTAGTTATTACCTGGGGCTGCATACAGGATATAAAAGTTCTGGGATTTGGATTGGATTATTAGCGGGGCTTACAACTTCGGCATTGTTATTGTATTTCAGATTCAATAAGTTAACAAAGGGTTTGATCAATAAAGATTAATTCTTGTAATAAAAACAGGAGAGAAATACGTTTTTTAGACTTAATGCGTTTATTTGGTATTAACGAATAATTAACTATCTTTCCAAAAAAACAGAACACAAAAAATGAGAGTCCCAAATTCTAAATTTTGTCTACTGCTTGTAGCCTTTTCAGTAGTGTTTACGCAAAGCGTTAAAAGTCAAGACTTCGCTCATAGTAAAGCCCAAAATCTTATTCCAAACCCTAGTTTTGAAAATGTGAATACAACCTTAAAAAGGTTGGATATGGAGATGCAGAATTTTGGAATTATGAAAGATTGGAAACCTGCGGTTAATAGCCCAGACGCTTACCATCCTAGATTAGAAATGATTAGATTTACTCATAAATCTCCTAATTTTTTGAAACAGTTTGGAGCACAAGAACCAAGAACGGGAGAAGGGAAAGTAGGAATGTATATTGCAGGAGGTGCTTATAAAGAAGGAGTGACGGCAAAATTGAAACGACCATTATCGGCAGGAAAATATTATTATTTTCATATGTATGTCTCCTTGGGGGAAGGAATATCAAATTCCTGTACTTCATCAATAGGATCATATTTTAGCGCAAGAGATCCCAAGATAACATTAACATCAAAACTTGCTTTGCATGTTGAGTCTTCAAAAATGGTTTGTGATACCAAAGGGTGGGCTAAGGTTTGTGGAGTATACAGAGCAAAAGGTACAGAAAAGTATATTTCTCTTGGTTATTTCTCTATTGACCCAAGAGGAAAATCAGTAAAAGGTGGTAAATACGATACAGGATATTATTTTGTAGATGATGTACTTCTAATGGAAATGAAAGATCCTAAAAATCTAGTATCTGGCCAAGTTTGTGATATGGCCCTTGATTTTTCGCCTATTGAGTTTTTGGTAGGAGAAAGTGAGGCTTATAAAGAGATTCAAAAATCACTAGATTCTTATATTCAGTACGCATCTATATTTAAGGTAAATTCAGTTAAAATTATTGGTCATGCAGATGATGCAGGTTCATCTTTCGAAAATGAAATCATGTCTGCCATGAGGGCCAGTAATGTCAAAGAGTATATGATCGAAAAAGGAGTTGATGAATCTTTAATCGAGATTGTTGCTGTTGGCGATACTGAACCTATCGTTACAGCGGATTCTGATCTTGATCCTGAATCAAATAATAGAGTAGAAATTAAAATTGAATAACTCAGCAATAATAATTTTCGATTTACTTAGATAACTTATTACCTTTGGAGGGTTAATACTAAGTGTGTACTATGGACTTTCCTAAATTCTTATTAGGCGATAATACGGATTATCCCAATGCTATTTTTGTAATTCATACTGAGTTCCCCAGGTTTATTATTAATCTTGAAAATGATGAGGTTGAATGGCTGGAGGAATTTGATAAGAGTGAAGAGCAAGAATTATTGGATGAGGCAGAGAATCTTTTTCAGGCAGCCAATGAGTTCTATGATCGCGAGATCGAACGTTACGACAAGTAAATAACAAATTTGAAGGATGGAAGAACTTATACAATTAGATAAAGATCTTTTTTTATATCTCAACGGCCTAGGTACTTCTACATGGGATTGGTTTTGGTTATTTATGACTGAAAAATTATATCAAATCCCATTATACCTGGTTTTACTTTACTTTTTCTATAAATATTTTGGCATAAGAGGTACAATTATAACCTTGGTAATCGTAGCGTTATTAATTACTGCCACAGATCAATTATCAAATTTATTCAAAAATGTACTATTTATGCGACCTCGACCTTGTCGAGCAGATGGTGTGGCAGAATTTACAAGATTTATTGCAGAA
The DNA here is from genome assembly GCA_947500545.1 of uncultured Aquimarina sp. GTDB lineage: Bacteria > Bacteroidota > Bacteroidia > Flavobacteriales > Flavobacteriaceae > Aquimarina. The sequence goes on from CANMSO010000008.1 coordinate 81,424, forward strand.
CGTTGTGGGCGTCATGGATATTTTTCAGCACATGCTGCAAGCTCAATGGCAATAGCTTTTTTTACAGGACTAGCATTACAAAAACGATTGAAATATATCTTTCCGTTTATGGTGGTATGGTCTATTGTGGTGAGTTATAGCAGAATCTATATTGGAGTTCACTATCCTGGAGATATTATTACCGGTATGGCTATCGGTATTTTGTTAGGTGTGGGAGCTTTTAAACTACATACGTTTTTGATAAAGAAGTATGGAGATGCAACGGTTTGAGTCATTTAGGTTCTCTAAGCATTTTTAACCTTCTTTTTTGAACTTTTTCTTTTTCTTCTTTTTCCCAAAAAGGCGTTTCAGTATGTTATCCCGTTTTTCAGGTTTACAGTCTAAATCATTAAGAACTTCTTCTGAAGTTTCTTCGAATTTGCTTTTGGTGATTGGATCAAAAGTGGGATCTAAATTCATTTTTTGATACAACTTTGCAAAAATAGGTAATGCTGTATTTGCTCCCTGACCCAGTGCAGTGGTTTTAAAACCAATATTGTAATTATCATTTCCTACCCAGGTAACCGATACCAGATTTGGTGTAATCCCGACAAACCACCCATCTTTATTGTCTTGTGTTGTTCCTGTCTTACCAGCAATGTCGTTTTCTAACTTGTATACAGTTCTTAATCTGGTTGCCGTACCTTTGTCTACAGTAGATTTCATCATCTCTAACAGTACTTGCCTTGTATAGTCACTATATGCCGGAGTTTCCATTATTTCTGGTTCAAAAGAGGCAATAAGGTTGCCATTTTTATCCTCGATTTTTGAAATGTAATAGGGTTTTACGCCTTTTCCTTGATTTACATAGCTGGTATAGGCTCCGGCAAGCTCTTTAATTTTAATGCCATCTGTACCAAGCGCCATAGCAGGATTTTTAGAAAGAGAGTCTGTGATTCCTAACTTCCTAACCTGATCAATCACTTTCGGAATTCCAATTTCATTCAACACTTTTACAGCTATAGTATTAACAGAATTGCTTAAAGCTTTTTCTAAAGTGAAATTAAGATGGGGATCCTCTTCTTCTGATGCATTTTTTGGAGTCCAATCATTTAGATTGGTATAAGTAATCTCTTTTGTCGAAAAATAGGAGCAAGGCTTCATACCATTTTCAATGGCAGTTGTATAGACAAAAGGTTTAAAAGTAGACCCCACCTGCCGCTTGCTTTGTGAAACATGATCAAATTTGAAATAACGATAATCAATACCACCAAGATAAGCTTTTACGGCGCCACTAGATGGTTCGATAGCGATCATACCTGCATTTAGAAACTTGAGATAGTGCTGCAGGCTATCAAGAGATGATATTTTTTTGGTAATATTTCCTTGCCATTCAAATAGTTCTATGTCTTTTTTTACAGATAAAGAATCTTCAATTTGTGTATCGGTAAATCCTTGTTCCTTGAATTTTTTATATATATCAAGGTTTTTAATAGAGTTTTTTATTAGGTCCTTATTGTTTTTCCATGGAGCAGTACTTCCATAAGATGTTTCATAGTCCTTTTGCAGTGTTTTCATGTGTTCTTTCATGGCTTCTTCAGCAAGAGACTGCATTTTGTAATCCAATGTAGTATGTATGATCAATCCATCATTATAGATATCATAAACACTACTGTCAGGTTTTTTGTGTTTTTCCAGAATTTTAGTCAGCTCTTTTTTTACTGCTGATCTAAAATACGGTGCTAATCCAAGGTCGTGGTTAAAATATTGATAATCTAACACAATCGGTTTATTCATGACTTGATCCGCCCGATTAGAACTGATATATTCATATTTCAGCATTTGTTTAAGTACTACATCTCTTCTAAGTTGGCTTCTCTCAGGAAAAAGCCTTGGGTTATAGCTATGATTTGCTTTTAGAGTTCCAATGAGCGTTGTAGCCTCAGATATTGTTAACTGGTGAGTTGGTTTGTTAAAGAATTTTTGCGAAGCACTCTCGATACCATATGTATTATCCGGAAATGGTACTGTATTAAAATAAAGCGTAAGAATTTCTTTTTTAGAATAAATGTCTTCTATTCTTTTTGCGATAAAGGATTCTTTTAGTTTATTAATAACTGTGCTGAACATTTGATATTTTTTCCTTCCGAATAGATTTTTAGCCAACTGAAGTGTTATGGTACTTCCTCCTCCAGAAGATTTATCACGCAATAAGATAGTTTTAAAAAATACACGTAAGAGACTTGTATTATCAACACCATCATGCTCATAGAATCTCACATCCTCGGTAGCCACAAGAGCATCAATCAAATGCTGCGGAAGATCTTCATATGTTATAGGTTGTCGGTCATAGATATAGTACTTACCAATTAGATGACCATCTTTATCTAGTACTTGGGTCGCCTCGGCTTGTTTTAGAGAACTTAATTCTTCTTTAGTAGGTAATTTTCCCCAAAAACCAAAGTATATACTTGCATAAAAGCAAATACATAAAAATAGTACCCCACCCATAATAAGCAGAGACCATTTAATCCATTTTTTATGTAGTATGTTCTTAATCATAATATCGACATAGATAACGTTGAAAATAGTACATTATTAGGGTATATCAATTTCTTGGTTTTTTCTAAAATCTCGTATAAATAGTACAATCATTACCACCATGAGTAAGGAGAACGGCAAGGAGGTAATAATAAGGAGTTTTTGCATTGCAATCAAAACGTTAATATCTGCTTTGGCATTTCCTAATAGAATGATTCCAATAGAGAAAATTAATAAAATGACACTCCATAAAAGACGATGTTTTTTTGAAGGTTCTTGTTTCCCGTCATCGGTAAACATGCTAAGTACAAAAATGGCAGAGTCTAATGAAGTAACCAAAAAGCTTATCAAGAGTAATATGGTTAACGTATTTATAAATCCCTGAAAAGGATAGTTTTCGAAGAAGATAAAAATAGAACTAAAAACATTATCAAATTGCCCTTGATATGCTCCAAAATTTTCTATAATCAGAAAGGCCGACTGCCCAAAAGTTGTAAACCAGAAAAAAGTGCCTAAAGATGGCACAAGTAGCACCCCTAATATAACTTCGCGTAGCGTTCTCCCTTTAGATATTCGAGCAATAAAAATTCCAGTAAAAGGAGCCCAAGCCAACCAAAAGGCCCAATAATAGTAGGTCCAATCAGTAAGAAAAGCTTCTCCAGGATCGTATCGGCCGTATGCAAGGCTAAGAGGAATAAAATCTACTATATAATGAAATAATGAAGCCGTAAACTGAGTAGTCACAGCCAGAATATCACTTTGTAATAATACAAAGAATAGGAGACCAATGGTGATATAAATGTTCCAGGTAGAGATTATTTTGATGCCTTTGTCGACACCTCTAAAAACTGATATAAACGCTAATAAAGAGATTAGTAAAAGGACGAAAATAGTTCCTTTAAGCCCAAAATCTTCTTTAAGTAGGTGAGTAAGACCTCCTTCAATTTGTGTAGTGCCAAGACCAATGGCTGCTACCAACCCAAATACAGTAGTTAGTATAGCAAGAATATCGATGCCTGCAAAAATCATATTCTTGGTTTTTTTAGAGGAAACCAAACGCTCTACAGACGAGAAAGCACTACTAGATAATACTTTTTTAGATTGTACAAAAAGATAATATCCTACAGTTATAGCGAATACGGCATAAAAAGCCCATGCAGTAAACCCCCATTGGTAGAATGTGTATTCTAAAGCAATGGTTCCTGAATCAGTGTTGTTGTTAATTGGAGGATTATGCATCATATAGACAGGCTCCTGGACGGCTCTTAATAGTATTCCTGCACCCATTCCTGCGCTGTAAAGCATAGAAATCCATGCTAATCTCGAAAATTGTGGACGATCAGTATCTTTTCCTAATCTACGTTTTCCCCATTTAGAAAATGCTAAGGCAATAAGTAACAGAACACAGACTAACCCCAGCCATAGGTAGAATCGACCAAACCGTTGACGAATATATATCGAGAAAGACTCAATACCATTGTAGGTTTCTAACGTAAAAACGTATAAGAAAAACGAAAAGAAAAGTAATATCCCTAATGAAATGTACAATAAACCATTTTTTCTAAAATCTATTTTCATGTGTTATTATATTCTAAAATGATTTATAGGATTATAAATGTCCTAAAAAGTTTTGAGACTTGGTTATGATTCAATAAAAGTTTTGGGTTTTTTAACAAGTAAAAAAATCAAAAAATAATAGATTTTTTAAAGCTTATTTCTCTAAAATTTAATTTTTTTTAATTAGACTTGTAGTAACAAAATAAACAAATTTTGTTGCTATACCCGAATTGAAAATTACATGGGGTTAGTTATAAAGGCGTATCCCCAATGTTGTATCATTAATAGTGCTAATGCACATTTCTATAACTATATATGTGACTAACTAAACCTGCAAACCCATGAGAAGAGTAATTGTTGATTATAGAAAATTAAATAAAAACATCTTAAACCTTCTTGTAGAAAAATTTCCTGATGGATATAATGATAAGGATATCATTTCATTTAAAAACCATCACAATGAAGCTATAGAAGCTGTAGAGGTAAAAACTGATGATACTATTTATCTGGTTAAGATTAGTAAAAGATTAGCTGATTCTATGCAAAGCTTTGAAAATTCATCTATTGACATTCCTGCTGAAGTAAGTAAAGATGAGGTAGGAGACGTTGAGGACAAATAAAGGTGTGAACCTTTTTGGGGTATATATCAAATGAAAATAGAAGCTAAAGTTATTCCGGGATATGGTGCGGCATCTGGTAAGAATAAAGATCCCAGGTATGAGAAAGGCACTATAGCTATGCAGTTAGATCATTTTAAACAAAGAGGTTTAGATCTTAGTTCATACTTTCCAGGAACACTTAATATTGATATTTCGCCTTATACTTATAATATAGTTACTCCTAAATTTTACTTCGAACGAGTAAACTGGTCCGAATATATCTCTCCAGAGAACTTTTACTTTTTTGATATTATACTATTATTTGAGGATGTTGAGTATAAGGGTTTAGTTTATATGCCAGATCCAGAAACCAAAGAAGAACATAAGCAATCATTATCTACGTTAGAATTGATTCTTCCCAAAATCCAAGATCTTAAATACGGAAAACAAGTTTGTCTTATTCTTGAAGATAGACAGCTACAAGTGTTGAAATAAAATAATTTCCCCGAAAACCGTTATAAACAAGGTAAAGTTTCCGTTTATTTGCAACTTTCGATTTTGTAATGCAAAATCAAGAATAGGAAAATATAAGAGGAACTATTTTAATTGAAATAACCTATTTGCGATCTGAATCAATAAGAAACGCATCTAAAGGGGAAGATAAAAAGCATAAATGAAGCTTAGTGGATATTATTTGCTCATATTTTTTATTGGGATACAATTATATGGACAGACACCTGAAAATGATCATAAAAGATCATTCTTTATAACGCCAGAAGTTTTAGTAGGGAAAACTATGGAGGCCAATACAGGTTTCCCTAAAACTGAATTGCAGAAATCTTTTTTTGTTAGTTTGGGGAGTTATAATACAATGCTGGATCAGCAATGGGCAGTAGAATTAGGGTATCCAAAAACAGGTGTTTCTTTGGGTGTAACTGATTTTGGTAATACCGAAAAAATTGGGATTGCCTATAGTTTAATGCCTTTTGTAGAAATAGGACTTTTTCAAAAACATTCTGATAAGTGGGATTTGAATATAGGGATGGGAGTGTCTTATATTGACACACAATTTGATCCCGACACTAACCCATTAAATTTGGCGGTTACTACAGCAGTCAACTGGTCTTTTAGGTCATTTCTTTATTATGATTTGTTAAAAAGAAATACAATGAATTGGCGTTTGGGATTAGGGTATGCACACTTCTCTAATGGTCACACGCGTTTGCCTAATCAGGGTCTTAATTCATTTTTGATAAGTCTATCATCGCAAATAGGAAGGGAGCAAGAGTCTTTGGATAGCCATGAAATTAAACGAAAACATAAACAAACTAAATCAGTAGAAACGTATTTTTCTTTTAGAACAGGGATAGGGCAGAATGTACTTTCTCGGATTTTTAATGATAAAAAGGAAGTGTACTCGGTTGCTATTTCGGGAGGTAAAATTATAAATAGAACTTTTAAGTTTGGAGTGGGGTTTTATTATCGATTTTATGAGCATTATTATGATCATATATATGAAAATGGTCAACTTATAGATGAGCAGGTACCTGATTTTAGAGAAAATCCATATAGTAATGCAACTAATTTTGGCTTCTCAGGAAGTGCAGAACTTTTAATTGGTCATGTTGGAGTAGAATTTGGTCTGGGTATAAATGTTTATAAACCGTTTTATAAAATTGATTGGCAACTTAGTCAAGGTTATTTCTATAATGGTGAATATACCAGACTTGGTGAGCTGGACTGGTATTATGAAGTAAAGCGAACAGTTTCTAGTAGATTAGGAATTAAATATTATCTGTTTAACACCTATAAATCCCCAAAGAATAATTTGTTTTTGGGAGCCAGTATTAATGCTAATTTAGGGCAAGCAGACTTTTCTGAACTTAGTTTGGGATATGTGTATCGATTCAATTTAAAGGAAAGAAGTAAAAAACAACTTAACTAAATCAATAGTGTTAAGATTTTTTTGTTAGTTCAAGCAAATACCTTGCTGCTGCAAAAGGAGTGACTTTATGCTGCATTACGGCATCAATTTGAGTAGTTAATTCTTTTTTTATGTCTTTATGGTTATAGAAGGAAGTTTTTAATCGTTCTTCTATGGTTTGCAATAACCAAAATTTATTTTGTTGTCTTCGGTTTTCTTCAAAAAAACCATTTTTAGAGGTGATTTCAAGATATTTTAATATGATTTCCCAGATATCTTCTATGCCTTCTCCTTCAATAGCACTGCAGGTTAGTACTTCTGGAGACCAACTGCTTTGTGCAAGGGGATACAGATGTAATGCTTTTCTGAATTGATTTTTGGCTTCTCTAGCGCGTTTCAGGTTATCTCCATCGGCTTTATTGATTACAATAGCATCTGCCATTTCTATAATTCCGCGTTTAATTCCTTGTAATTCATCACCAGCTCCTGCAAGCTTCAATAGTAAAAAGAAATCTACCATACTATGCACGGCAGTTTCGCTTTGTCCTACTCCTACTGTTTCAATAATGATCACATCATATCCTGCAGCTTCGCAAAGAATAATAGATTCACGAGTTTTTTGTGCAACTCCACCCAATGAATTTCCAGAAGGGGAAGGGCGGATAAAAGCTTCTGAAGACTTTACCAAAGATTCCATCCTGGTTTTATCTCCCAGAATACTTCCGTGTGATATTGTACTGCTTGGGTCTACAGCCAAAACAGCTACTTTTTTACCTTTTTGGATGAGTATATTACCAAGGGCTTCAATAAATGTGCTTTTTCCAACTCCTGGAACCCCAGTAATTCCTATTCTTATAGAATTATTGGCATAAGGAAGGCATTTCTCAATAAGTTTTTGTGCTTTTTCTATATGTGTTTCCTGAGTGCTCTCGACCAATGTGATTCCTTTGCTCAACGCCGTTGTGTCTTTAGAAATAATTGCTTTGAAAATAGGATCAATCAGTACTTCTTTTTGCTGTAATTTCTTGAATCGATCAATAGCCTGATTAGTAGTACTTGATGGTACTTTTTGAAGAGGATTTGTATGTTTGATGTTATCTTTAGACACAGAATGGCTTTAGGACAAAGTTATAAATTACTTTTAGGTATTCAGGAATTGGTATTTGAAAAACTATTAATATTAGGTGAAATTAGTATAAAGTATTCATACCGTTGTTAGCTATTTTTTATCAACAAGCTCCTGGTTAATATGCTTGATAGCGGTATTAATATCATTTTCGGCTTGCTTGTATATTCCCATTTTTTCTATCATAAGTTCAATTAACAATTCAAAATTATTTTGAAATTTATAATTATATAGAGCTTCTGGTTTTTCTATCTTTAAAGGGTCCATTCTTATTATTTGACTAACCATTGGGATTATCTGAAAAATGATAACATCACGATGAATTTCCTCTAGCCGATTTATGTATACATAAACCTCTTCCAGACTTTGAAGCTTTTCATTAACATCATGATTATTTATGAGTTTTATTTCACCACTACTTATCAAGGTTTGATATACATTACTTTTTCTCCTAAAATCAGAGTAATATTTCATATTAAGAGAAATCCTTCCCAAAGTGTCAATTTTACTTCTGTTATTGATTATAATTAATTTCTTTGCATAAGAAAATTGATCTAGATAACGCTGGTTGTAATCCATATTACCCAAAATTGCATTCAAATCTTGCTCGAGTTGATTTTTGATAGTTTCATAATATTGAATTTCAATATTCTTATTACTTCTATTTAGGTTCCAATTATTCAATTGTAAAGCAATGAGAATGCCTGTCACAACCAATAGGATTTCACCAATAGCATAAATGAAGTATCTCCTCAGTTTACCTTGAGCAAGTAACTTTTTCCTAACTTTTCTTAATTGATTTATCATTCTAAATCGAAATAAGTTTTAATTAAAATGCTAAACCTTAATCGGTATGGCAATAGCAGTTCTGTCCCAGGCCATATATAGTATTGTGAAGTCATTAGCATTTTCAAAGTATATAGAAAATTGCTCTACGATATTCAGTAAGGGTTGTGTTGGGACTTCTATTGTAAGGACATCAAATTCAGGATCATGTTTTGCAGTGCCATCCATATTTACACCCCAGTTATATTCTTTGCTATTAAAAATTACTTTCCAAGATTCCTTGTTTGGCACTGTCCAAAGTGTATATGTTCCGGCCTTAAGTATGGTTCCGTCTACAAGAAGATCTTTATCCGTAGTAAATGTAGTGGCTTCGTTGGCACCGGTTCTCCATACTTGATTATAGGGAACCAAATTCCCAAAAATTTCTCTATCCTTTTTATATGGCCGGTTATAGAATACAGTAAAGGTTGCATCTTTGGCAATATGCGAGATGGTTTCCTCGGGGCTATGTTTTTTAGTGTTTTGTTTCAAAAAATACATTCCGGCAAATCCAATCACAATTAACCCTAATAATATTAGTACTGTTCGTTTTAAAAGCTTTGGCATAAATGATAGATTTTGTTTTTAAAGATAGTTCTTTTTAGAGGTTAATTTGGTATCATAGTATTTCAAAAATGTATATCATCTACGAACTATTTGGTTAAACGGGCTATATTCATCACATTTACAGCACATGTATTTCTTAGGGAGGTTAGAATTTTAAATATTGATTCTGGAAAACACTTATTTTCTATTAGGGTATCTATATGTTCTATTAATTTGTTGGTTGCAGCAACATTTTTTTCTAAAAGATTAAATACATCTTCAATTTCATCGGCATTACAAAAATTGTAATCATTTTTTAATGTACGCATATGTTATAGTGGTTTAGTTAATAAAAGTGTCTAAGTAGTACTCTTTCAATGGGTAAGCTTACTTTAATGATCGTTAAATATTTATTAATTGTTTGATATTCAGTTATTTGTTATGGGCGAAAGATTTTTATGCATAATTTTGCAACAAGGAATACTTAATCTCGTCTATATAGATGAGTAAGATTTAAAACAGTTTTAGAGTATTAATCACTAACCAAAAGTTAAAGAAGTTTGTTACAAAGCGAGCTAATAGAACAGTGTAGGACTAACGATCGTAGAGCGCAGATGAAGCTTTATAATAAATACTGTGATGGTATGTATTATGTAGCATTGCGATTCCTTAAAGATCCATTTGAGGCAGAGGAAGCAATGCAAGAATCTTTCATTAAAGCATTTACAAGACTTCATCAATTTACTGGTGATGTAACTTTTGGTGCTTGGCTTAAACGTATTGTTATTAATAAAAGCATAGATATGCTAAAAGCCAAGAAAATGAATATGGTTGCTATTAATGAGCAAGTTATGAGTACGGTAGAAGAACAGAATGATTGGTCGGTATCAGATTCTGTTACTGTAGATGAGGTTAAAAAAGCAATTGAAAGATTACCAGAAAAATATAAGTATGCTGTTATGCTTTTCTTGATAGAAGGGTATGACCATAATGAAATAAGCGAGATATTAGATATTACCTCTGTAGCTTCACGTACTCTTGTTCATAGAGGTAAAAAGCAGTTGCAAGAACAATTAAAACATTTGAGAGATGGCACAGGATATTAGAGAGCTTTTGAAACAAGATAAGCGAATTCCTACTGAGCGTATCAGAGAAGGACATGAAGATCGATTTATGAATAGGTTGGAAAGCGAACTCCCTAAAAAGACTAAAAGTCTTAATTACAACTGGCTTAGGATTGCAGCGAGTGTTGTTGTTATCTTTTCTGTTTCTTTATTAACTTTTAATCAATTAGGTAGTAGTAATCCTGAAGGGACTGAATTGGTAGACCTTGATAATACATCTGTGAAAAATGCTACTGTGGTGATGTCAAAGCAATCTTCAACTTTGGCAGAAATATCTCCGGAGTATGAAAAAGTAGAGAATACAATACTTACCAGTATAAAATTTCAGTTGTCCAATATTACAATTGATGATACCAATAGAGAATTAGTAGAAAGCTTTAAAACCAGATTGGATAATCTTGATAAAGAATATCAACGTCTTAACAAAGAGCTTTTAGAAGTGGGACCAAATGTGCAAAGTGTTGAAGCTATGATGGAGAATTTAACAATTAGACTATCGTTGCTTAGTAGACTAAATGACAAACTAAAAGAATTAGAGAGAATTGAAAATGAAAATTACAATGAAGTACAAGCTTAATATTTTTGCGCTTAGCGTATTATGTTGCGCAGGTTTGTTTGCGCAGGATAAGCAGAATAAATTAAGTGAAAACCTCACCGTTAATAATGATGTTACTGTTAATCTTAATACAAGTCACACTAATATTGTTTTTGAAACCTGGAACAAGAATACGGTAGCCATTGAAGCTTATCTAGAAGGTGATCTTACAAATGAGAATAGTAAGCGAATATTAGATAGTTGGCAAGTAGATGTGTCGGGAAATAGCAAAGAAATAATAATTAATTCTACAGCAGGTAATTTATGGAGGGGAAATGTAACGGCTTCTAGCATAAGAATGGATGAAAACCTACAGCAATTAAGAAGATTAGGTCCTGCAATTACTGATATGTTGGGTCCTCTTATGGAAAATATTGCTAAAAACCCGATGCCAAGTACTCTTACAGAAAACCCTGCAAGTATTAATTATAACAAAAGAAAGTATAGTAAAGAAGAGGAAAAGTATATTCAGCAATGGGAAAATCAGATACGTGAGAAGTTTGGCAATGATGTAGATCTAGAAAAACAAAAATGGGCAAATCAAATTGAGAGCACTTCTGGAAAAGTGTCAGGCCAGATGGAAATTCGTTTTGAAGCATGGGGAGAGCAATATGGTAGACAAATGAATGCATGGGCCTCCCAATTGATAAGGGATGTTGAAAATCAACAAAAAGGCACGGCTAATGTCACTGTTTATCAATATACTGCTAGTAAAGTAAATACTAATAATACGAGTAAGATTATAAAAGTGCGCATGCCTAAAGGAGCCAAACTAAGACTTAATATTCGTCATGGTGATGTACAATTGGCCGAGGTTTCAAATAATATTAAAGCATCTCTATCTCATACCAAACTCTCAGCAAATATTATAGATGGTGATCAAACATTTATTAAGGCTTCATATTCTCCGGTTTTTGTACGTCAGTGGAACAATGGTAAGCTAGCAGTTAATTATGTGAAAAACTGCAGGATACAGAGTGCTAAGAATCTTTTGGTTAATGCAGATTCTAGTAATATTTATATTCAGCAATTGGATGAAAACGGAGCTATTTCAGGAAGTTTTGGTGTAATTACAATAGCAAACTTAGGAGAGTCTTTCTCTTCGCTGGATTTGGCTGTACAGAACAGTGATTTTAAGTTAAAATTACCAGATACAGCATTTAATCTATCATATAGTGGCGCACAAAGCCTAATTTCTTTACCAAGAACTCTAGAAATAAATACAAGAAAGAATTTTGGGAATGTATTTATTAATGGATTTAAAGGTACTCGTAGTACCGATAAAATAATTACAATCAATGCTAAGTATAGCGAGGTTGTATTACAAAACAAATAAGTTTTTCATAGTAATAATGTAGTGTTAATTATAAGAAGCTCTGTCGGTAAAATGGCAGAGCTTTTTAGTTTTGACTATTGTTTTTTTGCATTTTTTTAACTTAAGAAAGTGTCAGAAGAACAGTTAAGATGGTTTTTTGTCTGTTTAATGCTGCTTTTGGTCTGTATTATTGATGATTATTCTTTTTTAAAACATTGATAAACAGTTGTTTAGTGTTTTTTTAGTTGAATTTTAACACTTTTTGTGTTTTTTGTCGAAAATCCAAAACACTTGATCTAAAAGTCTGATTTATAGTTTGTCTAACTATAATTAAGTGATATTATTGTATGGTAAAACCGTATTAAGGGAGTAACAAACCATTACAGAAAAGGAAAGAATATGAAATCAATACTACTATATACTTTAAGCTTACTTTTGTTCATTAATAGTTATGCAAACGACGATGATCAAACTCTTACTGTAGAGAAAGATGGTCTTGTTGTTATGGTTGTTGATTTTCAGGAAGGAGATAAGTTGAAATTATTTGAGATCGAAACAGGAGACCATGTTTTATCTAAGACTCGTGGTCAGATTGATCTTAGTCAATTACCTGTTGGATCATACTTGTTAGAGAACAATGAAGGGAAATCTGTAGTTATTGATAGATTGGAAGAAGAGCTTAATGTTGATGGTGTTATAAATGCAATTCATAATGATTTTCTTGTAGAACAAGATAGTAAAAGAGCTTTAGTTCCTGCAGATATTGATGTTGAAAAAGAATTTATCAAGTATTATGATAATGCTGAGACGAATTTATTGGCAATTGAAAGAGAAGGAGACTTTATTACTGTAGTTGATTTTGAAGAAGGAGATAAGATCAAATTATTTGAAGTTAAGAATACAGTACATATCTTATCTAAAACATCTAATTTTGTTGACTTAAGCCAATTGCCAGCTGGAGTTTATGTTCTAGAGAATAGTAGAGGAGATGCTGTAGTAGTTGAGAAATTTTTAGACAATGATCAGGTAGCTGATATGTAAAATAAAATATTTTTAGAATTAAAGCCTATCTTTTTAGATAGGCTTTTTTTATGCCAATAATCCAAATAGAAAAGCTTCTTCAACTACTTTCATATGCCTTATAAATAATACATTGTTAGACGTTTATTGTTACCGAAATTCATAATTGTGGGGTTATTCTTTTAATTTATTTTTTTGCTTTGGCATGAGGTTTGTTTAAAGCAACAGAAGTATTAAAAAACAATCACACAATGAAAAAACAATTATTATTTTTTTGGGCTTTAATTTTGGGGATTCTTTTATCAAGTTGTAATAACGACGATGATCTCGATAGACAACAAGAATTGGTTAAGATGCTTTCTTTTAGTTTTTTAGCAAGCAATAACGATGATTTACAACAAGATGTTATAGCAATTATCGATGAAGCAAATAAAACTATTAAAGCTACATTGCCAGCAAATACGTCGGTGTCATTTTTGAAGCCAACAATTGAACTACCTCAGGGAGCTAGTGTTTTACCAGGAGAGAATTTTCCTGAGAACTTTACTAACCCTTTAGTGTATAGGGTATTTGGAGATAACTTTATTGAATCGGAGTATACTGTTATAGTGACTATAGAAGATAGTAAAGAAAGTGAAATAACTAGTTTTAGTTTTATTCAAGATAGAAATCCAGATGTAAACTTGAGTAACGATGTATTAGGTACAATAGATGGTACCGATATCACATTAGAGTTTTCTGGCGAAGTCAATATTTCATCATTACTTCCTACTATTGAATTTTCTTCTGGAGCCACAATAAGCCCCGAAATGGGAGTTAAGCAGGATTTTACGAATCCTATAACGTATACAGTTACTGCTCAGGATGGAGTGACAAAAACAGAGTATATTGTCAAAGCCTATAAAGACGAGGCTCCAAAGGTCGTGTTCACTATAGAAGGGCAACAATATAATGCTTTGGTAAGTGGTCAAGATGTTATTTTAGAATTGCCTAAAGGAACTCAACTTAATGCATTAGCTCCAGTTATAGAGACCTCTAATGGCGCTTCCATTAGCCCATCAAGTGGGCAAACTCAAGATTTTAGCAAATTAGTGATGTATACCATTACAAGAGCAGATGGTAGTACAAGAGAGTATAGGTTTGATATCTTTGAAGAAGATAGCCCTAGAAGCGATAGAGCCGTGTTAGTAGAGTTTTATAAGGCAAATAACAAGTTAGATAACCTAAATTTACCAGTTGAATATCTACGAAACTGGGATCCTAATGTTTCAGAAATCGAAAATTGGAGTGGAGTCACTTTAAATAGTACGGGACGAGTGGTTTCATTTAATATTGGCGCTGCTGCTCTTGTAACTATTTATGAACTTCCAAAAAGTATAGGTAAGCTATCTATGCTTGAGAGCTTAACTATTATATCTTCAAAACTTCAAGAACTTCCTGATGAGATAAATGATTTGCAGGAATTGGCTTTTTTAACTCTTATAGATAATAGATTAATATCTTTACCAGCAACACTAAATAATTTGAATAAGCTAGTTCTTGTAGACTTAGAAGGTAATAATTTTGAGACAATACCAGTAGCTGCATTGAAACAAATCAGAAATTTAAGATCACTGCGATTAAAGGATAATAATTTATCTAGTATACCAAGAGAATTGGGTGAGTTAACTAATTTAGGAGCACTAGATTTAAGAGAAAACCCAGTCACTAATATCCCAAAAGAAGTTTGTGATTTATTTCAAAATACAGATAATCTTAAGTTGGATGAAGATGACGTATGTGAAGAGTAATTAATAAAAAAATACCGTTGCTCTGCAACGGTATTTTTTTTAGCTTTTCGGAGCAATTTACTTATCTAAATTCTTGGTCATAGTAAAACCAGCAAATAATCCAACTCCGGCCATCAAGAAAATTGTTCCTGGATATGCTATATCTTCATCTACTCCAATTGATAAATGTAAAATTCCTGCAATAAAAATTCCGACACCTATACCCATTAATAATAATGATAGATTTAGGATAAAGACTTTCCAAACAGGAGTTACTCTTTTGTCTTTACTACTATAAAAGATAGAGGCATCAGCTCCTTTTTCGATTAAAGCCAATCTTTCTTTGTTTCTGGCTGTTACAAATAAATATACTATTCCAAAAATACTTCCAAAAAAGATTAGTGGTATTAGAATTTCTGGTCCGTTCATAATTTTAATTTTTAAATGATTAATACTGTTCGTTTTCTATTTAAGACGTGGTATGTTACGAACCGGTTACAAAAAAGCATCAAAAAAATATTTTGTACTTTTTATATCAACTTATGTAACCAATAATTATATAGTGTCGTCTTATGAAGAAATGAACCATCAATCAGATCAATATTATATCAACCAAGTCCTGGAAGGACAGGTTAATGCTTTTTCTGTCCTTGTAGAAAGGTATCAGGGGTTAGTTTATACTGTGGTGTATAGGATGATAAAGAATAAGGAGCAGGCAGAAGAGGTAGCACAAGATTCTTTTATTAAGGCATATAAGTCACTTAGTAAGTATAGAGGAGATGCCAAATTTTCGACCTGGTTATATACAATAGCGTATCGAAAGAGTTTGGATTCAATTAAAGCTGCAAAACGCACAATGGCGTCAGAATTGATAGAAGAGATTAGTGAAGGAGAAATAGAGCTGGTAGGGGATGCATTGGGTTATTTACAGGCAAAAGAAAGAAAAGAGATTATATCAAATAGTATAATGAAGCTTCCTGAAGACGAAGCTGCCATAATAACATTATATTATTTTGAAGAAAAAAGCGTAAAGGAAATTGTTGATATTATAGGTATAACGGCAGATAATGTGAAAATAAAATTATATCGAAGTAGAAAAAAACTATATTCGATTTTAAAGCACCACGTTTCTCCTGAAATAAGTAGTAAAAATGGAAGAGCAATATAAAGACATAAAGCATTTGGTAAAAGAAGCCGGTTTAGATCATCCTAATCCTGGGTTTTTGAACAATGTGATGAATCAAATTGAGGTTGCCCAAACTCAAAAATCTATAGTATATAAACCATTAATTTCTAAGAAAATTTGGTTTGTTATTGGGTTGGTAATTGTGGGGTTATTATTTGTATTGCCATTCTTGTCAGAAGGCAAAGCGTCGATTATTGATAAAGTCGACTTATCCTTTTTAAATTTTAAAGGAATAAATAACCCACTTTCGGGATTCACATTTCATAAAACTACAATATATGGTATGTTGTTTCTTGCAATTTTATTTTTTGTTCAAATTCCGCTTCTAAAAAGGAGGATCGATAGAAGTTTTTCGATATAACAGTCCAAGATTATTTTTTAAACTGCAGTACATTTTCTATTTTACATACCAAATTAATTTTGGGAAACAGTTTTATGCAAAAAAGGGTATGTATTATTGGAGCAGGACCAAGTGGAATTACTGCTCTTAAGAATTTAAAAGATAAAGAGCTAGACGTTATTTGTTATGATCGTAACGCAGCAGTAGGTGGTAACTGGATTTATTCTGAGGACGAAAGTCATTCTAGTGTTTTTGAGACTACGCATATTATAAGTTCAAAGACATTATCGCAATATGAAGATTTTACCTTTGACGATTTTGATAAAACAGTGGCAGATTATCCCTCTCATGATGAGCTTAGGAGGTATTTTCAAGCCTATGCAAAACGTTTTGAACTGTACCCATATATAGAGTTCGAAACAACCATAAAACATTGTAACAGAGTTTCTAATAACAAATGGGAGATTGCTATTGTTCAAAATAATAAAGAAAGAATAGAAGTTTTTACCGATTTGGTTGTTTGTAATGGTCATCATTCTGTACCTAGAATCCCAGAATACCCAGGAAACTTTTCGGGTAAGTTTATTCACTCTCATAATTATAAAAAAGCATCGCCCTTTAGAGATAAGAAAGTTCTGGTTATTGGTGGTGGCAATTCTGCCTGTGATGTTGCCGTAGAGACCAGTAGAGTTAGCAAGAAAACAAGTATAAGCTGGAGGA
Organism: uncultured Aquimarina sp.; assembly: GCA_947500545.1. Lineage (GTDB taxonomy): Bacteria > Bacteroidota > Bacteroidia > Flavobacteriales > Flavobacteriaceae > Aquimarina. Next base: position 98,590 of record CANMSO010000008.1, read on the forward strand.
GAGGGTATCGTATTATTCCCAAGTTCTTCTTTGGCTTACCTTCAGATATTGTAGGTGCTCGTTCTTCATGGTTACCTATAAAAATTAGAAGTTGGTTTAATGACCGATTGCTTACCATAATGTTGGGTAAAAACAAATTGTATGGATTGCAAGAAGTAAAAACGAAGTTTGGTCAAACGCATCCAACAATTAATGATGAATTATTATATAAAATTCGTCATGGAAAAGTACATCCAAAATTAGATATTGAAAGATTTGATGGTGCTACGGTATATTTTAAGGATGGTAGTCATGAAGAAGTTGATATTATTATTGCCTGTACAGGGTATATTCTTAAACATTCTTTTTTTGATGAAGGATTTGTTGATTATAGTGAAGGTCCGGTACCGTTGTATCTAAAGATGTTTCATGCAGAGTATCATGATCTATTTTTTGTAGGTATGTTTCAACCACTTGGGTGTATATGGCCGGGATCAGAGTTACAAAGTAAACTTTTGGCAAATTATTTAACCGGAACCTGGAAAATGCCAACAAATATCAAAGCGCTATGTGAAAAGGAAGTTACAAATCCACACTATAGACAAATCAATACACCAAGGCATACCATAACTGTGGATTATCATGCATTTAGAAAAGCATTGTTAAAGCAGTTGCCTAAAAATTGGAAATCGAGAAGATCAAATACAATTTCACAAAGTGCGTGATGATAAGTAATGATTTCAAAAGATTTATAGAAAATTTGTCACAAGGTTTTACGCCTGTAGTATCTTCAAAATTTTATAAGGATGATTATGTGTCAATTGACCTGTCTGAAGTTAATTCTGATCTTGACAACATAGATGTTTCGTCTTCAAAAGCATTTGAAGCGTATATAAAGCAATATTTACTAAAAAACGACACATTAGTTGCTTGGGGAGGGTATAATGAAATGAGGGGCATTTATCGCAGAAGTACACATTTTAATCAACAAGATCCAGAAACCGAACGTAATATTCATTTGGGAATAGATGTTTGGTGCGATGCTGGTACAGAAATACTTTCTCCGTTAGATGGGAAAATCCATAGTTTTAAGAATAATGATAATTATGGAGATTATGGCCCAACTATTATCTTAGAACATACTGCTAGTGATATAAAGTTTTATACATTATATGGTCATTTGAGTACGGCTTCACTTTTTGATTTAGAACCGGGTCAAAATATAGTCAAAGGACAAGTTATAGCAACACTTGGTGATGCTCAGGTTAATGGAGACTATGCACCACATTTGCATTTTCAGATTATTAGAGATATGCAAGGAAATGTTGGAGATTATCCTGGAGTTTCAAATAAAAACGATTTGACATTTTATCTTGAAAATTGCCCAGATCCAAATTTATTACTCAAAATCGAATAGTTTATTCAGTCAAAATTTCTTTGAGAACATATTTCTGACTTAGATCATGTGAGAATCCATCTGTTGTTTGTGTTTTTCATCGCTAAAAACGTGTTTTTAATCTGATTTTATTAATATTTTAAGAAATTAAAACACTGAAAATCAATTCATTAGTGTTTTTTTAACATATTTTTTGGTATTTGAACGAAAATTATAGGTGTTTTATCTAAAAGCCTGATTATTAGTTGGTAGTGTTATTATTTAAAAGTACCATTGTATGGTAAAACCGTAAGTTTTTAATCGTAAAGCCCCAATTTTATGAAACTATCAGCCCTAATTTTCAGTTTATTTTTATCTCTTTCAATTTTTGCAAATAATGAAAAAAGCCTTGCTGTAGAACAGGATGGTCTTGTTGTTGAAGTAATGGATTTTGAAGAAGGTGATAAGATCAAATTATTTGAAGTTGAATCAGGAGATCATATCTTGTCTAAATCTTATGGACGTATCGATCTTAGTCAATTACCTTTAGGTTCTTATTTACTTGAAAACAATCAAGGACAGTCTGTAATTATTGATCGCTTAGAAGAAAGTCTTATGATTGATGGAGCTATTATTGCAGAATCACCTGAATTTCTTTTAGAAGAGGAAAATATTCAAGAAAACTATATAGCAGAGGAAGTTGCCGAAGATGTAGTTATAGAAGAAGAAATAGATGTAGAGCAAGAATTTGTGGAGCAATATGTAAATTCTAACAAGAATTTATTGTCTATCGAGAGAGAAGGTAATATGATTACCGTAATTAATTTTGAAGAAGGAGACAAGTTAAAACTGTTTGAGGTTAAGGATACAATTCATGTATTATCAAAAACGACAAATATTGTAGATTTGAGTCAATTACCAGTAGGAGTATATGTACTAGAGAATAGCAAAGGAGATTCTGTAATAATAGAGAAATTTACTGAAATTCAAAACAATCTTACAGAGCTATAAATTTTACAGAGGGCATTTAAAAACTAACTAAAGCTTTCAATTAGTTAATAAATAAAAACAAAAACCAGGTCTTTCAAAAGACCTGGTTTTTGTTTTTAAAGTGTTTTTATACTACTGTCAATAGAAATTTATTGAGATTATAAAAACATTATTAGTCGTTACTCACAATAACCCATTCTCCTTTTTCAATTAATGGAATTGCTTGTTTGTATTTTAGTGTTTTATTTTCTCCACTCATCACATGTTTAATAGTAACCTTATCGTTACGTCCAATTTTTGGTTGCTCTCTAACGATGGTTTCGGTCACTTGCGGGCGTCCCTGGGTTTGTCCTGCAGTTCTACTTTGAGCAGCACGTTCATCCATATTCGGAATTTCTTCTTTAGAAGTTTCAAGCTTTTCCTTTCTACGAACTTGACGAGCTTCAGAAATATCCTGAGTGTTACCTGTCGGTAGTTCTCCTTTGAACAGGAAAGAAATTACATCCTTATTTACCTCTTCGATCATTGCTTTAAACAACTCAAAAGCCTCAAATTTGTATATAAGTAATGGATCTTTTTGTTCGTGAACTGCAAGTTGCACACTTTGTTTTAGCTCATCCATTTTACGTAAATGCGTTTTCCAAGCATCATCAATAATGGCAAGAGTAATATTTTTTTCGAAATCAGTAATCAATTGTTTTCCACCAGACTCATATGCTTTTTGTAAGTCGGTAGCAACATTTATACTTTTCACTCCATCTGTAAACGGTACTAAGATTCTTTCGTATTTGCTTGATGGGTCTTCGTATACTTGTTTGATTACAGGATAAGCACTTTCAGCGTTACGTTTCATTTTATCCTGATAATGCTCATAAGCGGCTTTGTAAATTTCACCAGCAATTTTTTGAGGATCCATTTTTTCAAATTCTTCTTCACTTACAGGACTACTCATAGAGAAGTAACGGATGAGTTCAAATTCGAAATTTTTAAAATCTTGAGCCACTTTATTTCCTTCTGCAATAACCTCAGATGTATCATAGATCATATTTGCAATATCTACACGTAAACGTTCACCAAATAAAGCGTGATAACGACGCTTGTATACCACTTCACGTTGTGCATTCATTACATCGTCATATTCAAGTAATCGCTTACGAACACCAAAGTTGTTTTCTTCGACTTTTTTCTGAGCTCTTTCAATAGATTTAGAAATCATAGAGTGTTGGATAACCTCTCCTTCTTTAAGTCCCATTCTATCCATCATTTTAGCAATACGCTCAGAACCAAAAAGACGCATTAAGTTATCTTCAAGAGACACATAGAATTGTGAACTTCCTGGATCTCCTTGACGACCTGCACGACCACGTAACTGCCTGTCTACACGACGAGAATCATGACGCTCTGTACCTACAATAGCAAGACCACCAGCCGCTTTTACTTCGTCTGATAACTTAATATCAGTACCACGACCTGCCATATTGGTTGCAATGGTTACAACACCTGGGTTACCGGCTTCGGCAACAATATCTGCTTCTTTTTTATGAAGTTTCGCATTTAATACATTATGGGGTACTTTACGAATAGTAAGCATTCTTCCCAATAATTCTGAAATTTCTACAGAGGTAGTACCAATTAGCACAGGTCTTCCTGCTCGGGATAATTCAGTAACTTGTTCAATAACTGCATTATATTTCTCGCGTTTGGTTTTGTATACCAAATCTTCCATATCTTTTCTGGCGATAGGTCTGTTGGTTGGTATTTCTACCACATCTAGTTTGTAGATTTCCCAAAGCTCGCCAGCTTCTGTAACAGCTGTACCCGTCATACCAGATAATTTGCCATACATACGGAAATAATTCTGAAGTGTAACCGTAGCAAAGGTCTGTGTAGCGTCTTCGATTTTTACATTTTCTTTAGCTTCAATCGCTTGGTGAAGCCCATCGCTATAACGACGACCATCCATAATACGACCGGTCTGCTCATCAACAATTTTTACTTTGTTATCCATTACAACATACTCTACATCTTTTTCAAATAATGAGTATGCTTTTAATAACTGGCGTAGTGTGTGTATACGTTCACTTTTTACGCTATAATCTCTAAATAGATCTTCTTTCTTTTCTGCCTCATCTTCTTTTGATAGCCCTTCTCCCTCGATTTTGGCTATTTCCATACCGATTTGCGGTAGGACAAAGAAATCAGGGTCATCTTTACCAGAAAGATAGTCTACACCTTTATCCGTAAGATCAATTTGATTGTTTTTTTCTTCGATAACATAGTACAGGTCTGCATCAATTTTATGCATTTCTCTATTGTTATCTTGCATATAGAAGTTTTCAGTCTTCTGTAGTAATAGTTTTACTCCTTCTTCACTTAAAAACTTAATTAATGCCTTATTTTTAGGAATCCCTCTATATACCTGCAATAATTTGAATCCACCTTCTTTAGTGTCACCTTCTTTAATCAGTTTTTTAGCTTCGGCAAGAACGGTAGTTAAATATTTTTGCTGAACAGATACTATATCTGCAATTTTAGGTTTTAATTCATCAAATTCATGTACATCTCCTTTTGGTATCGGACCAGAAATAATTAGTGGTGTTCTTGCGTCATCAATTAATACAGAATCTACTTCATCAATGATTGCATAATTATGAGGGCGCTGTACTAAATCTTCTGGAGAGTGTGACATGTTATCACGTAGGTAATCAAAACCAAATTCATTATTTGTACCATATGTGATATCTGCATTATATGCTGCTCTACGTTCTGCAGAATTTGGTCTGTGATTATCAATGCAATCTACTGTTAGACCATGAAATTGAAAAATAGGAGCCATCCATTCACTATCACGACGTGCAAGGTAGTCGTTTACCGTTACCAGATGAACACCATTTCCTGATAATGCATTAAGATATACAGGAAGTGTTGCTACAAGAGTTTTTCCTTCTCCTGTTTGCATTTCGGCTACTTTCCCTTCATGAAGTGCGATACCACCAACAAGCTGAACATCGTAATGGATCATATCCCATTTTACCTCTTTACCTGCGGCATCCCAACTTGTAGCCCAAACAGCCTTATCATCGTTTAGTGTGATATGCTCTTTGGTTCCTGAGAGTTCACGATCATATGCAGAAGCTGTAACTTCGATAGTTTCATTATTAGCAAAACGGGTAGCCGTTTCTTTTACTACGGCAAAAGCTTCGGGAAGAATTTCATTAAGAGCGTTTTCTGTAGCAGTATATGCTTCTTCTTTCAAGATATCTATTTGGCCATAGATATCTTCCTTCTTATCAATATCTTCGGTAACATTAGCTTCTTCATTAAGTGCTTCGATTTTAGCATTGATCTCTGCACGTGCTTCATTAATCCTATTCTTAAATTCGACAGTTTTAGCACGTAATTCGTCATGTGAAAGATCTGGTAAACCTTTTTCTGCTTGTTTTACCAGTTCAACTTTTGGTTGAATGCTTTTTATATCTTGTTTGGATTTATCTCCAACAAATACTTTTAATACAGAATCTAAAATTCCCATAATTTATGGTTGTGTGTTTAATGAGATTTAATTTCAAAAAGAAACTAACTGACTGAACCTCTTTAAGGTAACATTCAGGTTAGATCTCCAATATCTGGGATCTATTGCTATCTCAGGACCTAAGCGGTCATGTTATACAATACTTTTGCGATGTAAAAACACCATAAAAGTGGCGTAATTTACGCAAAAAAAAAGCCTCTTGCGAGACTTTTAATACTATTTCATTTTTTTAATATTCATCCTCATTCCAAAGATAATCTTCATCTGTTGGATAATCTGGCCATATTTCATCTATTGAGTCATACGAGTCTCCTTCATCTTCAATTGACTGTAGATTCTCTACAACCTCCAGAGGTGCTCCAGTACGAATTGCGTAATCTATTAACTCGTCTTTTGTAGCTGGCCAAGGCGCATCACTTAAATATGACGCTAATTCTAAAGTCCAATACATATGTTTACTGGTTTAATTTTTTTGCAAAAATAATTTTTTAGTTTAAAAAGTCAAGTAAAAAACTAATTATTTAAACAATAATTATAAGAACGTGATTTTTTTGGGTACTCCCTTATTAATTTTGCAGTGTTAATTTTTCTATGAATTCTTTGATGGAATCCACTTTATTTCATCTGCTTTGAGATCATGTGACAACTTTCGTGCCAGTACAAAAAGATAGTCAGATAGTCGGTTTAGATATTGCAGAGTTGTCTCTTCAAAAGGCTCAAGTTCATACAATGCCACGGCCAAACGCTCGGCCCTACGGCAAACACAGCGAGCAATGTGACAGAATGACACGGTCTGGTGTCCCCCAGGTAATACAAAGTTGGTCATTGGCGGTAAGGATTCATTCATTCTATCCATTTCTTTTTCGAGCAACTCGATATCTTCAATTGAAACTGTAGGTATGTTGAGTCGTTTTTGCCCGCTCTTTAAAATTGCCTTTTCTGGGTCGGTGGCTAGAACAGCACCCACTGTAAAGAGTTTATCTTGTATGTCGATTAGTACTTTTTTACTAAGTTCATCAATATTTTGATCTCTAATTAAACCAATATGTGAGTTTAATTCATCAACAGTACCATAACTATCAATGCGGATATGGTGTTTAGGAACTCTTGTGCCACCAAATAGAGCTGTAGTACCTTTATCCCCAGTTTTTGTGTATATTTTCATGTAAAATTTATATTATTTACTGTTTTCCTTTTTCTTTTTGAGGTAATTTTTTTTAAAATTACGTTTGCCTCGATTATACAGTTTGCTTTTATTTCGTTTTGTATTCAATGATACAAACACAAATAAAATTCCAATCCCTACAATCATTAAAATAAGCTGGGTTTCTTCAGAAAGAGAATCTAACATTATTTTTTACTTTTAAAGTAAAAGTAGAAAAATGCTTTTAATTGAATAGTAAGATTACTAATGTATTTTAAAGCTGTCTTCATTAAAAATGCTAAATTTGCATGGCTATGGAATTTTCTTCAAAATTATTAGAGAATGCAGTGTACGAAATGTCTCAATTACCGGGGATAGGCAAACGTACAGCATTACGATTAGTACTACATTTATTAAGGCAACCAAAAAGTCAAACAGAACATTTGGTCAAAGCTTTAGGGGTATTGCGACAAGAAATTAAGTTCTGTAAAAAGTGCCACAGTATAAGTGATGATGATGTTTGTGATATTTGTAGTAACCTTAACCGTTCTCAAGATATTATTTGTGTTGTTGAAGATATTAGAGATGTAATGGCTATTGAAAGTACTGGGCAGTACAGGGGTTTGTATCATGTTCTGGGAGGGAAAATAAGTCCTCTGGATGGTATTGGTCCTCAAGATTTAAATATTAGTTCGCTTATTGAAAAAGTTAAATCAGGATTAATAAATGAATTAATATTTGCATTAAGTGCCACTATGGAAGGAGACACCACTAATTTTTACATATACCGCCAATTAGAGGGTATACAGGTGAAGACATCTACAATAGCGCGTGGAATTAGTGTAAATGATGAGCTTGAGTACGCAGACGAAGTTACTTTGGGTAGAAGTATACTTAATCGAATCCCTTTTGAAAATGCATTAAAAAGTTCGTAAAATACTTGAACCTGAAAAATTGATCCTCTAAAATGAGTCATAATCACTTTTATAGCCGCCAGATAAAGTACTTACCATGATGTGTTTCGTCTGATCTTTTACTAAAAATTAGCCTCGCCAGATGAAATTATCAATAATCATAGTTAACTATAATGTTCGTTATTTTATAGAACAATGCATCCTAAGTATTAAAGAAGCTACGTCATCTATGGACGCAGAAATCATTATAGTTGATAATAGTTCTAAGGATGAAAGTTGTCAAATGATAAAAGATTGCTTTCCCGAAATTATACTCATCGAAAATAAAGAAAATAAAGGTTTTGCAGCAGCAAATAATCAAGGCGTATTGGTAGCCACAGGAGATTGTTTATGTTTTCTCAATCCCGATACGGTATTAGCTTCTAATACATTCATGAAGATTCTGAAAATACAAAAACAATTACCTCATGCTGGATTATTAGGGCCAAAACTTATAAATGGAGTGGGAGATTTTCTTCATGAAAGTAAACGAAATATACCTTCACCATTAACCTCTTTCAGAAGGCTTTTTGGAATCAAAATTGGGTATGTGAAAAATTATTATGCAGATCACATACCAAGTAATAGTATTGGTTATGTAGATGTGTTAGTAGGTGCATTTATGTTAGTAAAGAAAGAAAGTTACCTCTCAGTTGGAGGTTTTGACGAGGATTATTTCATATTCGGAGAAGATATTGATTTGGCATACAAGATTAAAAAGAAAGGTTTGCTAAACTATTATATAGGTAATGTGGTTGCTATTCATTACCGCGGAGAAAGTACAGACCGCAATGCAGTCTATGTAAGACAGTTTTATGATGCAATGCGGCTATTTTATAAGAAACACTTTAGGAGTAATGCAACCTTAGATTTTATGGTTTCTGTTGCCATACGCTTAGTATCGGTAATACAATCTTTTAAGAATTTCGATAAGAAGAAAAGAATTATCGAGCGATATTGTTTAATAACAAATGATGAGAGTTTATACAGTAAAATAGCATCAAAGTTAAGTGCAGAAGTCAAAATTCTAGACAGGGTAGGAAAAGAAGATTTGGGTGATACGAATATCGAGATTATATTTGATAACAATTTCATTAGTTTTGGGGAAATTATCGATCAAATGCAGAAATTAAGAAAAGATAATATTACCTTTAAAATTAGACCAAAAAATTGTAATTACATTTTGGGGAGTGATTTTAGTGATGGAAAAGGAGAGGTAATTACATTTTAAATAAATTTTAATAAAGAAAAACTAATTTTTAGGCTTATTTTTAATTAAATTCGCAAAAAAATAACTTTTAAACACTTTTAATTACGGATATGGCAAAATTTGAGCTTAAACTTCCAAAGATGGGCGAGAGTGTTGCAGAAGCAACAATAACAACTTGGTTAAAAGAAGTTGGAGATACTATCGAACTGGATGATGCTGTAGTAGAGATTGCTACTGACAAAGTGGATAGCGAGGTGCCTTGTGAAGTAGAAGGGGTATTGTTGGAGAAACTTTTTGAGGTAGATGATGTTGTACAGGTGGGGCAAACTATTGCCATAATTGAAACAGAAGGTGAAGGGAGTATTGATTCTGGTAAGGAGGAAACTCAAACTGAATCTGTGGTTGAAGCTCCTAAAGAGGCAATAACTATAGAGAACCAAATAGCAGAGGTAACAGAAGTAGCAGCAAGCGCAGCTGTTGATTTTTCTGAGAGCAGCAAGTTTTATTCACCTTTGGTTAAGAATATAGCTGCTGCAGAGAATGTGTCTTTATCAGAATTAGAGGCTATTTCTGGAACAGGAAAGGATGGTCGTGTAACCAAAAATGATATTCTTCAATTTGTAGAGGATCGTAAGAATGGTAAGACTAAAGCACAACCGGTAGTCCAATCTCCAAAAGAAGAAGTAAAAGTTGCACAAACCATAACTCCAATCAAAAAGCAGGAAGCTCCTAAAGCAGCACCTGTTGTGGCTTCTGGAGAAGATGAAATTATCGAGATGACAAGGATGGGGAAACTCATTGCACATCACATGGTAGAATCTGTGCAGACATCGGCTCATGTGCAATCTTTTATTGAGGCAGATGTAACCAATATATGGAACTGGAGAAAGAAAGTTAAAGGAGATTTTATGAAGAGAGAAGGAGAGAACCTTACGTTTACTCCAATCTTTATGGAAGCGGTAGCAAAAGCAATTAGAGACTTTCCAATGATTAATATTTCTGTTTCAGGAGATACTGTTATCAAAAAGAAAAATATAAACCTTGGTATGGCGGCAGCCCTGGCAGATGGTAACTTAATTGTTCCTGTGATCAAAAATGCAGATCAGTTAAATTTGGTTGGTATGACCAAGGCAGTTAATGATTTGGCAGGTCGTGCTCGTAACAATGCACTTAAACCAGACGATATTCAAGGAGGAACCTATACTGTAACCAATGTGGGAACATTTGGCAGTATAATGGGTACACCAATTATTAATCAACCGCAAGTTGCAATATTAGCCTTGGGAGCAATTAGAAAAGTACCAGCGGTTATCGAAACTCCTGATGGAGACTTTATCGGAATCCGATACAAAATGTTCTTATCACATTCTTATGACCATAGAGTAGTAAATGGAGCATTAGGGGGGCAGTTTGTGCAAAGAGTTAAAGATTATCTTGAAGCTTTTGATGTGAATAGAGAGTTCTAGTAAGAACATAATTTCCAAAAATAAAAAAACCACAACAAGAACTGTTGTGGTTTTTTTATTTGTAGAATTTTGTGTTAATTTAAAGTAATGCAATAATTACAGCAGTTAGAACTCATTTTATAAAATTAAAAAGTGCATATTGTTACTAGAAAATTTGAAGTAAAAATATACCTTGATCAATGTGTATTGGTGTATCAAACCATGGGGTTAACAGCATGTGTAAAGGAGTTACATATTCAGGTTTTAAAAAGGAAAGTGAGATTTCCACTTTTAGAATATTGCGCAAAGACATTATATCAGAAAATTCCTGAAAGCGAACATATTATTTTTTGTGATCAGATCGAAGCATTACATACAGAGGGAGGAAATGTTATATTGGGGATGATGTTGCAAATCAGATTGATTGACAATTTTAAGCAGTCTATTGAGAAAGCAACAGAATATGTGTCAAATGCCGATGTTTGGTACGTTTGCGATATTATCGGAGAGCGCGTATTTGGATACGCATTACTAAATTGGCCAGTCAAAACGATCCCAGAAATAAAAAGACTATCTAATCATCCTGCTAATTGGGTTATTCGTTCTTTAGGAGCAGGAATTCATTATGCTATTAAAAAAGGTTTGGATGAAAACAACGTAAAAACAGTTTTTAGGCTATTACTTTCTATGGCAAATACAAAAGATAAAGAAATAAGACAAGGCGTCGGTTGGGCGGCCAAAACTACGGCGAAATTTCATCCAGAGATTATAGATTTTTTTCAGAAAGAAATTGATAATGAAGAACAGGTCGCTAACTGGTTTAGAGTTAAAATCGATATTGGTTTAAAGAGAAATAATTATGCCAAAAGAAATCGAAGTTAAGTCGGTCTTAAACAAGACAAAAAGGAGGGACGATTGGTTTCTGGATGACTATACATTCAACCCATATAGTAGTTGTTCATTTAATTGTTTGTATTGTTATATAAGAGGAAGCAAGTACGGAGAGAACCTTGAAAATAGTTTGTCGGTTAAGGTTAATGCTATAGATGTATTAGATAAGCAATTGGCAAATAGAGCAAAGAAAAATCAGTATGGTATAATTGTATTGTCTTCTGCAACAGATCCTTATTTGCAAATTGAAGAAGAATATGAATTAACCAGAAAAGCACTGAAAGTAATTCTTAAGCATAGATTTCCTGTTCATATTATTACTAAATCAGATTTAATTGAAAGAGATTTTGACATACTTAAACAAATAGATAAATTGGCCATTCTACCTAGAGACTTGACAGGTTTGGGTAGAGGAGTAATTATTTCTTTTTCGTTCTCATCCCTTGAAGATAGCGTTGCCAAAATATTTGAACCTGGCGCGACGAGACCTTCCAAGAGGTTATTGGCGTTAGAAAAATCGGTTAATTATGGTTTCCTGACTGGTGTTAGTTTAATGCCGTTATTGCCATACATATCTGATACCAGAGAGCAATTGCATTTTATGTTTTCTACATTAAAAAATAAAAAAATAGATTATATTCTTCCGGCTACCATTACCCTATTTGGAAATGGTAAATCAGATAGTAAAACACTTGTGCTAAATGCTATTAAAAAGCATTATCCAGAACTCTTGGTTAAATATCATAAATTCTTTAATAATAACTCAAATATGCCGAATTATTACACCGATGCGTTCTATAAGAAAATGAAAGAACTTTGTAATGAATATGAATTAAATAATGCAATATTAAAGGGAGCACAGAAAAGAGGTTAAAATAAAAATATTCAAACTGTTTTGTATATCTATTGCATACTATCTTTCTTTTTTAACCCTTTACTTCGTTTTACATCAATAGTCTCTAATTCATCATTTACAATTAAGTCATAGGTGTAATGTGATTCTACATCTGTTAACGGGATCAGAATTAACATCTGTGCTTTGCTGTTGGCTGGTATAATTTTGATAATAGGCCTATGAGCGCTTTTACGATATCCAATGGGGCTTATTTTTAGAAATACACTTTTATCTGTATCTGTATCATTTTGGACATAGATAATAGTTCGTTTTTTTTGTTTGTCTTCAATTAAGCGAACAGGATTTTCTTGAGAATATGTGGTGATCCCAATTAAAAAAATAAAGATGGATGATAATATAAAACTCTTTTTTATCGAAATGAGCATTGCTCTTTTTTTTATAAAGATATCAATTTTAACCTCTGAACAAAAAGAACCTATCTTTCATATTCTCAATTTCTGAATTTTTATTGGTCACAATATAGTCGATTGCTTCAGTGGTAAAGTGTTGCCCCTTTTCTGTTAAAGAAACAATGTCATTGTCAATGAGGATCATATTGTTTTTTAATGCAAGATCTAAAACAGATTTAGATTTTACCTTTTGCCAATTAATATGTTCATTAAGGTGTTTTACATGTCTTTCCGTTTCATCTTCTTCATGATTTCCTAAATGCAATAAAAAAGTAAGTAAAGATACTTCTATACGCTGCTGTTTTTGGCGATACAATACAGAGAATAATCCTTTACTAGGTGCAAATAGGTATACAGTCAAAAATAGGAGCCCTAATACGGTAGTCATAGATCCTGAGATGGAAGAGTCTAATCCGTGAGCTACCCAATATCCTGTAATGGCACTTCCTACACCAAATAATACTGCTAATACTAGCATTTTTTTGAGGTCATTGGTTAATAAATATGCAGTTGCAGCTGGTGCGATCATTAGTGCAATGACCAAGATAGCTCCCACTGCATCAAATGCACCAACTGTGGTGATTGAAGAAACTGTCATTAATCCATAATGCATCACTACAGGTGAAAGCCCTAAAGCTGAAGCTAAACCTGCATCAAAAGTACTAACTTTTAGTTCTTTAAAAAAGGCAAACAGTAGCCCTACCGTAATAAGTAGAATAGTACCGATAATCCATAAAGATTTGGGGCCTAGATCCAATTCATTAAAAATCAATCTGTCAAAAGGAGCAAAGGCAAGTTCGCCAAGGAGTACGGCATCAATATCCAGATGTACATCATTAGCGTTTTGTGAAATAAGTATGATGCCGATGCTAAAAAGGGCGGGAAAAACTAAACCGATTGCTGTGTCTTCTTTTACTAATCCTGTTTTTTGAATAAATTCTACTAGTACCACTGTGATTACACCGCTTGCCGCAGCAAGAATAATTAGTAATGGTGAAGATAAATCATGCGTGATGAAAAAACCAATCACAATACCAGGTAGAATAGAGTGACTTATGGCATCTGTTATTAATGCCATTTTTCGCAGTACCAGAAACGTTCCTGGGATAGCGCAGGCAATAGCCACAAGACTGGCAATTAATTGTATTTCAATTTGTGCATTACTCATTTTCTTCTTTGATTAATTGGTCATACAAATTAGCAGCTGTGTGATAGCCTGATTTTGTCATAGACCACATATTTCCCTGAATTTTCACATAATCTTGATCCTCTAGTTTTTGAAGAGATTTTCTTGTGAAACCTTGAAAGTTATTCAAAATTTTGATAGCATGCGGATGAGAAATATCTTCATGTGTACTTGCTATGTTGTACATAAAAGATAGCGTTTTATGTAATTGAAGATCGTTTCTGTTTTTTCTAAAACGTATCTCTCTAAACAGCAACCCGCGCCCCGGTGAGAATATAAAAGAGAATAATACAAAAACCCCCGCAACTAATACAATTACTGGTCCAGTTGACAAGTTATTGTGGCTCGCACTAATTGCGGTTCCTATAACTCCTGAAAGTGCACCAAAGATTGCTGCTAAAATAACCATTACAGATAGGTTATTTGTCCATTGTCGAGCTGCTGCTGCTGGTGCTAATAACATTGCACTCATTAATACTACTCCAACAGTCTGTAATCCCAAAACTATCGCAATTACGATAAAGGTAGTGATTAAGATATCTAAAAATTTGATATTGAAACCTAACGTTTTTGTATAATCTGCATCAAAAAGTAACAGCTTAAGTTCTTTCCAAAAAAGGAGTAAAATAATCAAACTTACCCCTGTAGTAATTACCATTAGCCATACATCACTTTCTAATAGAGTAGCGGCTTGCCCAAAAAGATAGCTTTCAAGACCAGCTTGATTGGCATTTGGCATTTTTTGGATGTATGTTAGTAGCAACATTCCAAATCCAAAAAACAGTGAAAGAATTAATCCTAAGGCTGTATCTGATTTAAGATGCGTTTTGCTGGTAATTCCTCGAATCCAAAAAGTGCCTATTAAACCACTGATTAAAGCTCCAAGCAGAAATGCAGAACTATTTTTTGTCCCAATAATTATAAAAGCTATTGCAATACCTGGCAGAGCAGCATGTGAAATGGCATCTCCTAGTAAGCTTTGTTTTCGTAATACGGCAAAACTGCCTAACATGCCACAAATAGCACCTAAAACAGCAGTCCCCAATGTTATTGTGCGTAAGGTGTAGTCTGTGAAGACGAGTTCTATGTATTGTTGTAAGTCCATAGTTGTTACTGTTGTACGCTCACCTTGTAATTAATTCCGTATGTTTTTGTTAAGTTATCGTCATTAAAAATATCCTTAACTGGTCCGGTAGCGATCTTTTTTACATTCAAAAAAGTAACCCAGTCAAAATATTCTGGTACGGTTTGTAAATCATGATGCACAACAATTACCGTTTTACCCGCTTTCCGTAGCTCTTTTAAGATATTGATAATTGCTTTCTCTGTGGTTGCATCTACTCCTTGGAATGGTTCATCCATAAAATAGATAGCAGCGTTTTGTACCAAAGCCCTGGCTAAAAATATACGTTGTTGTTGTCCGCCTGATAGTTGGCTTATTTGTCTATTTTTAAACGCAAGCATCCCTACTTTTTCAAGGGCTTCTAATGAAGCTTTTTTTTCTTTTTGCCCAGGCCTTTTGATCCAGCCTAAACTTCCGTAGGTCCCCATCATAACCACATCAAGTGAAGTGGTTGGAAAATCCCAGTCAACACTTCCTTTTTGGGGAACATAGGCTACTAGTGATCGTTGCTTTTTGTAAGGCTTTCCGTAGATTTTTACGCTTCCTGCAATGGGATTAATGATATCCAAAATCGATTTGATCAATGTAGATTTTCCAGCACCGTTAGGGCCAACGATTGCCATGAGTACTCCTTCGGGAATAGACAGGTCAATATCCCATAAAACAGGTTTGTAATTATATGCTACGGTAAGGTCATCTATCTGAACTGCGATTTTATCTTCCATTATTTCAATGCGTTTACGATGGTGCTTACGTTATATTCGAACATGCCTACATAGGTCCCTTCTTTTGTTCCTGGATTGCCAAGCGCATCCGAGAATAAGGTTCCTCCTATAGTTACTTCATGATTTTTGGATTTTACAGCCGCCTGTAACGCTTCAATTGTTCGCTTAGGCACCGAAGTTTCAACAAAAATAGCTTTTACTTCTTTTTCAATAATAAAATTAGCCAACTTTTGTACATCTTGAACTCCGGCTTCTGTAGCTGTAGATAGTCCCTGTAGTCCCACTACATTAAAATCGTAAGCTTTCCCAAAATAACTAAAAGCGTCATGTGCAGTGACTAAAATTCGCTTTTCCTTAGGTAGACCATTTATAATATTTTCTAATTTACTTTCTAATTCGTTTAGTTTAGCTAAGTACTTTTTTCCGTTATTATCAAAAGCTTCAGCATTTTTTTGGTCAATTTCTTTAAGAGCTTTGATTACAAAAGAAGTTACAATTTTCCAATTATCTACACTAAACCATATGTGAGGATCGTAATTCGAGGCAAAGTAATCGGAACCAATTAAAGTATTTTTATCTAAGCTTTCCCCAATTGCAATGGTTTTGATATCCTGATGCTCCATTTTTTCGAATACTTCGACTAATTTTCCTTCTAGGTGTAGACCATTATAAAAAATTACATCGGCATTTACTAGTTTAGTTACATCGCCTTCACTTGCCTTGTATAAATGAGGATCAACACCACTTCCCATTAGACCATTAACCTCAATTAAGTCTCCTCCAATATTCTTTACCAAATCTGTGATCATTGATGTAGTGGTAACCACATTGAGTTTTTGGTTTTCGTCTTTTACTTCTTTTTTACAAGAGAATAGTACTGTTGTAATTACTAGTATTATAGAAATTCTTTGTATCATTTTAATGTTTTTAAGCCTGTTTTTTTAGTTAGGTAATCGTACACTTACTCCTGCGCTAAGCAATAAGTTTTGCCCTTCAGTAATACCAGATCCTACTGTAGCATCTAGTTGTATAGAATCACTTAACAAATAAGTGAATCCTGCATCCCATAGGTGATTTGCCCTACTATCTTCAGGTAGATCTCCATATAGTTCTACATAAACACCCAGGTTATCTGTAATGCTATATCCATAAACAAATGTATATACATAGGCAGCTTCTGGAGAATCATCACCCCAAGCAGCACCTAAATTATAGGATAAGCTTGATTTTTTGCTTAATGTATGTGCAAATGAAAATCTAAAATCAACACCGGTAGTTTCAGGTCTAAAATCGTTACCAGCACTAAAAGGTAGATGTAAATGCCCAAGTAATCCTATTTCTGGTAATATTCCTTTTTCTTCTGTAATGCCAATTTTGGCTCCCAATAGTAAAGGTGACAAGCCACTAGCAATATCATCCAGTTCTGTTCCATTAATTTCGGTTTTGGTTTCTGCAAAATCCCAACCTACTCTTAATTCAAGATTGTCTAATAATCCATATCGTAAAAGCATAGTATTAAATGTGGTGGTTTTTTGTTTGAAAGCATCTTCTCCTGCATCTTCATAAAATGCACCTGTTTCAATTTGTAAATATCCCTTTGGTACTAGTGTTGGAGACTCTGTTTGATCTGGTCTATCTGTTACAAGTGTTCCGGGATTAGTTTTTTCCTGAGAAAAAACACTTTTGAAACTTATTAAAGTTAAAAAAGTAAGTAAGATGATTCTTTGTAATTGCATTAGGTTTAGTAATTTTGTTTTATTATTTATGCAAAACTAAAAAAGTTAGCCATGACTAACAAATTAAATTCGAATAATTTAACAAAAAGTGAAGAAGATTATTTAAAAGCTCTTTTTCAGCTGCTTGTAGAGGACGATTCTGCTAAGGTTGGTAATAATCAACTTGCTGATTATTTAAATGTTTCTCCAGCTTCAACAAACAACATGATTAAAAAGTTGAAGGGTAAAAATTATGTTGTAAGCGAAAAATATGGGAAGCTAGACTTAACAGAAGATGGCAAGGCCATAGCTGTACGGTTAATTAGGAAACATAGGTTGTGGGAAACTTTTCTGTGTAATTATTTAAATTTTACATGGGATGAGGTACATGATGTTGCAGAACAACTAGAGCACATAAAGTCTCGTAAATTGATTGATGAGTTAGATCGGTTTATGGATTTTCCTAAGAAAGATCCTCATGGCGAACAAATACCTGATGCTAATGGTGAATATTCGATATTGCCCAAAGTAACACTATCTTCCTTATCAGAAGGAGATGTGTGTAAATTGATGGCAGTTAACGATGGTTCTGTTAATTTTTTAAAATATGTATCAGCTATTGGTTTGGTATTAAGTAGTGAAATAAAAATTCTTGAAGTTAGAGAATTTGATAACTCTATCCGGATTCAGTTTAACGATACCGTAGAAACCGTTACAAGAAAATTTGCAGATAATGTATTCGTAAAGAAGGTTGTATAATTTTCGTAAATGTTAAAATAGAGTTTGTCTATAAGATTGTTAAAGAATTGCTGTTATCTTTGAGTATCACACAATCAATTTATGGAGCTTAATTTAAAAAAACCGATATGTTTTTTTGATCTTGAAACTACCGGTATAAATATATCTAAAGATCGAATTGTAGAAATTTCTATTCTAAAAATATTTCCAAATGGCACGCAGGAAAGTAAAACTTGGTTGGTAAATCCTGAAATGCCAATTCCTGCAGAAACTACTGCAGTGCATGGTATAGATGACGCAAAGGTAGCTAATGAGCCTACTTTTAAACAATTGGCATTAAAGGTTAGCGAGATGATCAAAGGGTGTGATCTAGGAGGGTTTAATTCTAATCGGTTTGATATCCCATTATTGGCAGAAGAACTACTAAGAGCAGGACTGGATTTTGATATGAAAAATACCGTTGCGGTTGATGTTCAAACTATTTATCATAAAATGGAAAAGAGAACGTTATCTGCCGCGTATAAATTTTATTGTGATAAGGATTTGGATAACGCCCACTCTGCTGAAGCCGATACTTTAGCAACATATGAAGTATTAAAGTCGCAGCTAGATCGATATCCCGAATTAGAAAATGACACCAAATTTTTGGCAGAATTTAGTTCTAGAAAACAGTTTGCTGATTTTGCTGGTTTCATTGCTTATGATGACAATGGGAAAGAAGTTTTTTCATTTGGAAAGCATAAAGGGAAATTGGTAGAACAAGTAATGAAAGAAGAACCAGGATATTTTGGATGGATTCAAAATGCTGATTTTCCTTTGTATACTAAAAAGGTACTTACAGCTGTTAGACTTCGTAAGTTAAATAATAGTTTAAAATTATAATTGTTTTTCTTATCACTTTAGAACAATGAAACTCATTTGTATCGGTCGTAATTACACAGATCATATTGAAGAATTGGAAAACGAAAGACCAACGGATCCGGTAATTTTCATGAAACCAGACACTGCTATTTTGCTTAAAAAGCAGCCTTTTTTTATTCCGGATTTTTCTGATGATGTGCATCATGAAGTAGAGGTGTTAGTAAAAATAAAAAAGGTTGGAAAGTATATTGAGAAAAAATTTGCAAATAAGTATTATGACGAAATTAGTTTAGGAATAGATTTTACGGCTAGAGATTTGCAGCGTAGCCTTAAGAAAAAAGGTTTACCTTGGGAAAAAGCTAAGGCCTTTGATGGTGCCGCTGTTATTGGGAGCTGGGTTTCGAAAAAAGAGTATGGTGATGTGGATAATATTGATTTTCACTTGGAGAAAAACGGGGAGGTTGTTCAGGAAGGTAATACCAGACTTATGTTATGGAAGATTGACGAATTAATAGAATATGTGTCAAAATATTTTACTTTAAAGATAGGAGATGTTATATTTACGGGTACACCGGCTGGTGTTGGAGCTGTAAAACAAGAAGACATTTTGACCGGATACATTAGCAACAAACAATTTTTTTCAATAAAAGTAAAATAGATGAGCAAAGGATATAGTTTAAAACATGTAAATGAATTATCTGGTGGGGATAATGAGTTTATAGCTGTATTAGTACAAACCTTTTTAGAAGAAATACCTCCGGATCTTGATAGTATGGTTCAGGCTGTAGATTCTGACAACCCTCAAATGGCATATCAATATGCTCATAAGATGAAACCTAATCTTCAACTATTTGATATCGATCTTTTAACCCAAATTAAACAAATAGAAGCTTGGTCCAAAACTAAAAAAGCTAAAGAACAAATAAAACCAGTGCTGGATCATATTGTGTTAACTGTAAATGGAGCTATAGAAGATTTGAAAGAAGACTTCAGTTAAATATGCTAGCAGAAATAATTACTATAGGTGATGAAATTCTAATTGGTCAAATTGTAGATTCCAATTCTGCATTTATTGGTAGAGAACTCAATAAAATTGGTGTTGATGTTTACCAAATTACTTCGATTAGTGATGATAAGCAGCATATTCTTAATGCTATGCATGACGCTAGCAATAGAGTAGATGTTATTTTGATTACTGGTGGGTTGGGGCCTACTAAAGATGATATTACTAAACATACAATTTGCGAGTATTTCAATGACACCTTAGTGCAAAATAAGGATGTGTTAAGGAATATAGAAGAGTTGTTTAAAAAATATATTTCCACACCTATTTCTGATATTAACAGGCAACAAGCTCTTGTGCCCACTAAAGCAAAGGCCTTGATGAACATTTATGGTACTGCACCCGGAATGTGGATAGAGAAAGAAAACAAAGTTTTCGTATCAATGCCTGGGGTTCCTTATGAGATGAAAGGTTTGATGAAAAATGAGGTGCTGCCAAGGTTACAAAAAAGGTTTGATAGGCCCTTTATACTTCATAAGACTGTCCTAACATATGGTGTAGGAGAAAGCGCTATTGCAGAAAAAATTGAGGATTGGGAGGATAACCTACCATCATTTATAAAATTGGCGTATTTGCCAAACTTGGGAAAAGTAAGACTTCGGCTTTCTGCTAGAGGTAATAACAAGAAATTGCTTGAAGATGCTATTGAAAGTAAAATAAGTGCGCTTGATAAGCTTATTGGCGATATTATTATCGGTTATGAAGACGACGAAACAATAGAGGTTAGGATTGGTAAGCTTTTAATGAGTAGGTCTAAAACAGTTTCTGTTGCAGAAAGTTGTACTGGCGGTATGATTGCACAATCATTTACTGCAAATGCAGGAGCTTCTGCATATTTTAATGGGGGAGCTGTTACCTATGCTACACAATCCAAAGTTGAAGTGTTGGGCATAGATGCTGGCGTTATAGAAGAACATACAGTAACGAGTCCTGAGGTGGCAGAGGCAATGGCGGTAGCTGTAAAAGAAAAATTTAAATCTGATTATGCTATTGCTACAACCGGAAATGCAGGCCCGGCAAAAGGTGATGGAATGGTAGATGTTGGAACAGTTTTTATAGCTATTGCAACTCCAGAAAAAGTCTTTTCGCAAAAATTTGTTTTTGGTAATTCAAGAGAACGTACAATAGGTAAGGCTGTGGCTAAGTCTTTTGAACTTTTACTGAAAGAATTAGAACAATAGTCTAAAATTCTAAGCACTTTTTTTAGTCCAGTTAATAGCATCTTTTAGATCACTAAATTGATAAAATGGTTTTTTGGCAAAGTGTTGTTCTACAACAATTGATTTCTCACATGCTTCGGTGTATGTTACAACACCGTAACCATTAAAGTTTTCCATGGTGTTAAGGGGGCAATATAGATAATCTATCGGAGCTATTGAATGAGAATTAATTCTGTTTGAAATATATGAAAAAGATTTTCCGTCTCCATAATGTTTAAGGATTAATGGGATTAGATCATCAAGTTTTTTCAGAGTTATAACCTCTCCTTCATTTACTTCTGCTATAAAATATTGCTCGTAAAAGTAATAGGTGCCAAGTTTGAGATTTCGTACTTCTATTAGTTTATCGTTTCCTGTTTTCATGATTATGTGAATTTTTTGTTAGTGAAAACTAAGTCGATAAATAATGACGTTTCTTTCGTTTAAATCTTGTTTTTCAGTTGTTTATGTGTTTTTTTTAATAGTTTCAAACGTTATAGTTGATAACTTTATTTGTATATGGGTTTTATTGAGATGAAATGAATAAAACAATTGTTAAGTATGTTATCTAGGTGTAAAGATATCCGTGTGCAAGTTTATAAAAACATTAATCCAAATTAACAATCTCTTCAGACCATCTAATAGCATCATCAAGATTGTTAAAAATACTGGTCGGTCTATTGGTGAATAATTTCTCTAATTCTGAAACTTCATAGTTAATAGCATCATAAACGACAATTGCATATCCCTTAAAATTGGGTAAAATGTTGTTTAATTTATAATGGGCTGTTGGTTTAATAGAATAAGAATTGACTCTATTAGAGATGTATACATAAGGTATAATATTTTTATAATACTCATAAGCAAGTAGAAATAATTCTTTTCCGCTTTCAAAATCCAGGCTCACATTTTCCTTAATTTCTGCAACAATAAAATTTTCATAGAAATAAAATGAGCCGATATCAAGAACGTGCTTCTTGATAAGCTTCTTATCAATCTTTAAGGACATAATATATAAAAGTTGGTAAATCTAAGATAGAACAAAGACTCCTTAAATTCAATATTAATCTTAACTTTTTAGTTACAAAAATCGAGATATGGACAACTATGCTTTTTTACTTGTGAAGTAAATAGAATTAAAAATAATTTAGTAGAATTTGATGTGATCAACTTTTAGAAACTAATTTCTCAGACCAGCATATGGCATCATCTAAATTGTCTGCTATGTAAGTTGGCATGTTTGTAAAGGTCTCCTCTAATTTTGCTACTTTATAATTAATAGGATCGTAAGCTACTATAGCATAGCCTTTTAAATTTTGGAAATAATCCTGTGAACCGTATATTCTTGTAGGTTTAAATGAGTATGAATTAATTCGGTCAGAGATGTATACAAAAGGTATAGTACTCTTATAATAAAGCTTAATAAGCTCATACAATTTTTTTCCGCTCTCGAAATTAAGATCTAATCCTTCTTTTACTTTTCCAATCACGAAGTTTTTATAAAAATAGAATGAACCTATATCAATAATGTGTTTTTTATAAAGAGATTTATTGATGTTTTCAATCATTTTAATAACGGGTTTACCAGCTAAATTACATAAATAATTATGAAAATCAATGATTATATGTGGTATGTATAAGTGTATCTGTATCTTATTAAATTATTGCTTAGTTCTGTCTTTTGATAGGTGCGAAATAAAAACCTGAAAAAAAGGAAAAAATTACTAAACTATTATTGGTGGTTCGGTAAATAATTCGTTAATTTGCACCCTGTTTTGAAATAATACCAAAATTAAGAAAAGATGTCAAGAGTTTGCGAGCTTACAGGTAAAAAGGCAATGGTTGGAAATAATGTTTCCCACGCGATGAATAAAACGAAACGTAAATTCAATGCGAATTTAATAAAAAAACGTTTTTATATTCCGGAAGACGATCGTTGGATCACACTAAAGGTGTCTACTGCGGCATTAAAAAATATAAATAAGAACGGAATCTCTGCTGTGTTGAAAGAAGCAAGAGCAAAAGGTTTCTTAAACAAATAATCTCCTTTTTTAAAAGATACTACAAATGGCAAAGAAAGGTAATAGAGTACAAGTGATCTTAGAATGTACAGAGCATAAAGCTACTGGTAAACCAGGTACATCAAGATATTTTACAACTAAGAATAAAAAGAACTCTCCTGATAGATTAGAATTAAAGAAATTTAATTCTGTTCTAAAGAAAATGACTGTTCATAAAGAAATAAAATAATAAGACATGGCAAAGAAATCAGTAGCATCGTTACAGACAGGGTCAAAGAGGTTAACTAAAGCCATAAAAATGGTAAAATCTCCGAAATCAGGAGCATATACTTTTGTAGAGTCAATTATGGCACCAGAAGCTGTAAATGATTTTTTAAAGAAGAAGTAATCTTTTACAAAATATTTTAAAAAGAAGCCGTTTCAATTGTATTGAAATGGCTCTTTCTTTTTATATTTAAATAATTTAATTCTATTTTTGAACACATAGTATATTGAATAGCACAAATGGGACTTTTTAAGAATATATTTTCTTCCGAAAAAAAGGAAACATTAGATAAGGGATTGGAAAAATCCAAAACAAGCTTTTTTTCAAAATTAAGCAAAGCCGTAGCTGGTAAATCTAGTGTAGATGATGATGTTTTAGATAACCTGGAAGAGGTTTTAGTTTCTAGTGATGTTGGTGTAAAAACAACAATAAAGATTATCGAGAGAATCGAAAATCGTGTATCAAAAGATAAATACCTTGGCACAGAGGAATTAAATCAGATCTTACGAGAAGAGATTGCAGCTTTGCTTTCAGAAACAAATTTGGGAGAAGCTACCGATTATGAAATTCCTGAAGACAAAAAACCTTATGTGCTCATGGTTGTTGGTGTAAATGGAGTAGGGAAAACCACTACGATTGGTAAATTGGCTCATCAGTTTAATAAAAAAGGACTTAAGGTGGTACTTGGAGCTGCGGATACATTTAGAGCTGCAGCAATTGATCAACTACAAGTCTGGGCAGATCGTGTTGATGTGCCAATAATAAAACAAGCTATGGGAAGTGATCCGGCTTCTGTGGCTTTTGACACATTGAAATCTGGTGTGAATCAAGATGCAGATGTTATTATTATAGATACCGCTGGTAGATTACATAATAAAGTTAATTTGATGAATGAATTAACAAAAGTAAAACGCGTTATGCAGAAAGTCATAGGAGATGCTCCTCATGATGTATTATTGGTTTTGGATGGATCTACAGGTCAGAATGCTTTTGAGCAAGCAAAACAATTTACAGCGGCTACAGAGGTAACTTCATTAGCTGTAACAAAACTTGACGGAACGGCAAAAGGAGGAGTGGTAATAGGAATAAGTGATCAATTTCAAATTCCCGTAAAGTACATCGGCGTAGGTGAAGGTATAGAGGATCTTCAGGTGTTTAATAAATATGAATTTGTTGACTCTTTCTTCAAATAAGACTATATCTGTGTTGGATCATTAGAATAGAACTTTATTCAATACGTGATGCTGCCAAATTTAGTTTACCTTTTTTAATTGACTGTACATTGATGTAATAATATAAAAAAACCTTCAATTAATTGAAGGTTTTTATTTTCTATACTTCGGCAGTCTTGTACAAAAACAATTCCCTTTTTTTATAAATCAAAGACTGTTTTAGAATAGAAACATTGGTTAGATGGTTGTTTCAATAATTCAAGGTTAAAATTAGAAAGGTCATAAATATGCAATAGATTACTAAAAAAGCTCCGCTAATTAGTATTCTGTATTTTGACATTGTTTTGCTTAATTTTGACATGAGTTTGTGTTTGTTAGATTGTTATAACCATGTGTTATTTGATTATGAACTTACTTTGATACAATACATTTTTGGGGTAAAGCTTAGTGATTTTATTGTGGATTTCATAATAAATAACGGTTGTTCCTTGGTATTGGAAAACGTTTTAAAAGCAATCCCTTTTTCTTTTTTTTGCTTTTGATTATCATTTGTCAAAAAAGATTCGTTTTTTGAACTTATTATAAGTGTAATAAAGAATAAGATTGCAACAATAAATAATATACTAAATATAGTTTTTATGTTATTTCTCATAGTTTATTATTAGGGTTTGGGGTGATTTTAAGATGTTATTTATTTTTAAAAAATAATTGGTCTTTACTTATTCCGTCTTCATCTATACTATCCAGTTGTATTTGATTTTCTTTAGCTTTTTTTATATTCCAATCCTTGTTAAAAGCATCTAATGGTGCTTCTGTTCCAAAATCAAAACTTACAACAAGGGATTCTCCTTCTGTCGTGTTCTGTAGCAGCCAGATTCCATTAGTCATTTCCTGAGTTTCTTCATTTTGGATAATTACATTTCCATCATTAGAAAAGTTAAACACGAAATCTTTATAATCCTTTGTTTGGTTACTTTCGTTGTCTTTATACTTAAGAACTTCCCATGTTTGATTTGTCAATATTTCTGAAAAATCTTCTTCGGTAATATCATCATCATCGTCATCATCGTCATCATCGTCATCATCGTCATCATCGTCATCATCGTCATCATCGTCATCATCATCGTCATCATCGTCATTGTCATCATCATCATCGTCGTCATCATCTTTACAGCCTTCCTCAATCACATCTTCGATAGTATCTTCTAGGTCATCCAGATTATTAATGCTTATTTCGGTACCTTCAGAAAGAACTACAGCAATAGGAAAATTAACAGTCGCTATATCTGCTTCACTCAAATCGTCTATAAATTGATATAGATCCTTATCACTTTCAAAAGTTACAGTAGTAATAAGCTCACTCTCAGAATCAAAAACAGAGGCTGAAAATGGAAATGTAAAATCAATACATTCTATATGTTCATCATCATCGTCATCATTTTCATCTTGGCAGTTTTCGATTATTTCATTGAATTGATTGACATCGTTAATTATTATTTCAGAAAAATCACTGAAAATAACCGTAATTGGAAAAGTAAAGATGATTTCGTCAGATTCATCAAAAACATCTTCAACAGATGCTATGTCTTCTTGAGATGTAAAAACTATTTCCTGACCGTTGGCAGTTATTGAGAATGGTAGTTTTATGCTAAAACAATCTGTGTTATCTATAATGTCATCAGATGCCCCATCATTTGAAGCTGTACGCTGCATTAAGCGTGCTACTTTGGAGTCTGCCTTGAGTAGTTGGTCAACTTGAGGTTCAATTAATTCGTCTGATTCACTTCTGCAGGCAGTTAAGATAAGCCCTAACAGCAGTATCAAGATGATTGGTGTCGAATTAATTTTTGCATTCATAATAGGTGATCTTATCGAATTGGGTGGTAATACTAAAACAACTAACTCCTTAAATCTCCTTTTTTATTTTTGTTTTTTCTACATTTATGCTCAAGAAACTTCGTCAAAATGCCAAAAGAGTTGCAAGAGAATGTCTGTAAAGAAAAGATATTTTCTAAGATTTATAATCAGTATTCAAAAGATCTGTATAACTATTTATACTATAAATACGGAGAATCCTTAGGTCCTAATGATAAAATGCAGGAAGCTTTCATTAAGTTGCTGGAAAACTGTAAAAAAGTTACTCCGTCTAAAGCAAAAGGCTTTCTATTTAGTGTAGCAAAGAACATGATGCTTAACGAAATTAAGCATCGAAAAGTTGTACTTCGACATCAAGAAGTTAAACCCAAAGATTACACTAATGAATCTCCCGAGTTTATATTAGAACAAAAACAGTTTTTACAGAAGTATCAAAATGCTCTTGGCAAATTAACAGAAGATCAAAGAGTAGCATTCTTATTGAACAAGGTTGAAGGGAAAAAACATGCTGAAATATCAGAGATGCTGGGTGTTACACGAAAAGCGGTAGAGAATAGAATTTACATGGCGTATAAAAAACTTAAAAACGAAATAGAAGGATTTAAATAAAATTTTGAGTTTTTTAAAGGAAAAATAGAAAGTTAGTTGTTTTACTAATAGAAGGGAAATTAAATATGAACGAAGAATACCTTATAGAAAAATGGTTATCTGATGAATTAACAGCCTCTGAAGAGAAGGCTTTTAAGGCATTGGATGATTACGAGATGCATGTCAAAATTCTTGAGACTGCACACTTTTTTAAGGCTTCTGATGTTTCTGAAGTGGCTACTTTGGATTCTTTTTATGCAAAAATCGATAAAAAAAATAGACCCGTTGATAGGGATAAAGTATGGTACAAACCTTTTCTAAAGATTGCTGCAATGTTGGTAATTTTGTTGGGAGTAGGGTCACTTTTCTTCTTAAATACCAAAACATCTGTTAACTCGTTGGTGAGTGAAAAAATTTCATTAGAACTACCAGATGATTCGGTTGTAAAGCTTAATTCTAAGTCAGAAATTGTTTTTGATAAAAATAATTGGAAAGATAAAAGAGAAGTAATTCTTGATGGAGAAGCCTTCTTTACAGTAAGCAAAGGATCTTCCTTTAATGTAATTACTGATAACGGAAAAGTAAGTGTTTTGGGAACACAATTTAATGTCAAAAATCGTAAGGGATATTTTGAAGTACAGTGTTTCCATGGGTTGGTAAGTGTTCAATATGGAGAACATGCTAAGAAATTACCAGCTGGCAGCACTTTTAAAGTTGTGAATGGATTAGTCACTTCTGGCGTTGTTTCAGAAATGGAACCACAATGGATAAATAATGTAAGCAGCTTTAAAAGTGTTCCGTTTTATGAAGTGATTAAAGAATTTGAAAGACAATATGATGTTGTTTTTACTATTGATAATATAGATACTTCGCGTATATTTACTGGAGGTTTTGTTCATACTAGTTTAGAAGATGGGTTAAAATCCATAACTTTACCTTTAGATCTGGAATATAGCATTGACTCAAATAAATATATTACCCTATACAACAGTAAGCTATAATTGGCATAAGATTGCTATTATAGTGTTGTGTTTTATTTTTTATTCTTTTTCCTCCAACGCCCAAGTTAAAAATGATACAATACCTTTGGTAGATATCATTCTTGATGTTGAAAGTCGTTTTCAACATAAATTCACATTTGCAGATGATACTATAGAAGATATATATGTTTCTCCGTTACCAGATGATATATCTTTCGAGCAAATTCTAGATCTTTTGCAACAAGAAACAGATTTAACTTTTAGTAAGTTGGCTAATAATTTTGTTTCTATTAATAAAAAAAGAACTTCTTTTATTATTTGTGGAACTCTTAAGGATGGGTATACCAAATATCCAATAGACGGAGCAACAATTCAAGGAAAAGAGTCTTCTGCTATAAGTACAGTGAATGGTACTTTTGAACTCGAAGTCTTTAATTCTGGCGAAACAATAATTATTGGTCATCTAGGCTACAAAACCATGTATCAATTAGCAGATGCTTTTCGATTAGGTGAGTGCCCAGAGGTTTATTTAGATTCTAAAACAGAAACATTAGCCGAAGTAATACTTAGTAACTATATCACTAAGGGCATAGGAAAAACTACGGACGGTAACTTCCAAATAAATTATGATAATTTTGGTCTTCTTCCTGGCCTTATAGAGACCGATGTGTTGCAAACAGTGCAAGCCTTGCCAGGAATTCAAAGTACAGATGAAACCGTATCCAATATCAATATAAGAGGCGGAACACATGATCAGAATCTAATCCTGTGGGATGGGATAAAAATGTATCAATCAGGACATTTTTTTGGATTGATATCTGCGATTAATCCATTTATAACCAGAAAAGCTACACTGACTAAAAATGGTACAAATCCAGAATATACAGATGGTGTGTCGGGAACAATAGTAATGAATACAGATGCTGCAATTAACACCGATTTTAAGGTAAGTGTAGGGGTAAATATGATCAATACAGATGTTTTTGCAGATATCCCAACCGGGAAAAAATCTTCATTACAATTGACTGCGCGAAAATCAATCATAGATTTTATAGAAACACCAACGTATACGGCATATTTTGACAGAATATCACAAGGTAGTGAAGTAGAGGATCAAAGAGAATTGAAATCCGGTATAAGCTTTGATTTTTATGATGTTAATCTAAGGTGGAACTATAATTTTACTGCCAAAGATAAATTAAGAGTTAACTTTTTGGCAATTAACAACGAGTTGGTTTTTACCGAAGACGAATTAGTTAGGGGATTTGAGGGGGCACGAGAAAGCAGTTTGATGCAAAGCAGTTTTGCAGGAGGAATTTGGTATCAAAGAGATTGGAATGAAAGATTCAGATCTGTTTTACAAGTATATGAAACGGATTACAGACTTAGATCTATTAATGTCAATGTTTTGGATACACAACGATTCTTACAAGAAAACAAGGTCTCTGAAACCGGGATTAAATTAAAGGGGTATTATGATCTTAATGATAATATAACCTTGCTTAATGGGTATCAATTGATAGAAACAGGAGTCTCTAACTTGAATGATGTTGATAATCCGGTTTTTAGAGAAAAACAAGACAGAGTAATCAGGACACATAATGTGTTTTCTCAATTGTATTTTAAACCTCAAAAATCAACTTCGCTTAATTTTGGAATACGATATAACTATAACGAGAAGTTTAAATCTCATACGGTAGAGCCTAGATTAAGTTATAATCAAAAATTTCTAACGCATTTTAATTTGGAAGTATTAGGAGAGTTCAAGCATCAGAATACTTCGCAAATTATAAACTTTCAGAATGATTTTTTAGGGATAGAAAAACGAAGGTGGATTTTGGCTGATAATGAAGATATTCCTGTTGTACAGGGAAGGCAGATATCAGTCGGAATTGGGTATGACAGGAAAGGTTGGTTAATTAATGGAGAAGGATATGTAAAAAAAGTAAAAGGTATAACTGC
The DNA here is from genome assembly GCA_947500545.1 of uncultured Aquimarina sp. GTDB lineage: Bacteria > Bacteroidota > Bacteroidia > Flavobacteriales > Flavobacteriaceae > Aquimarina. Next base: position 128,887 of record CANMSO010000008.1, read on the forward strand.
AAGAAGTCAAGGTTTTCAGAATCAATACGAATTTGTGCAAGCTACAGGTGATTATGAAGTAACAGGTATGGACTTCTTATTAAATAAAAGATTTAAAGATATTAGCACATGGATGAGTTACTCATATGTTGTTAATGAGTATGATTTTGAATCATTTCAAGAGCAAAAATTTCCTAATAATATTGATATAAAACATTCTATTACATTGGGATCATCATATGCTTTTCAAGATTTGAAAGTTTCGGCAGGTATAAATTGGAATTCGGGGTTACCTTCTACTAATCCGAACCCTGATAACCCAATCAATGGAAATGAAATCAATTATTTGGCAGCAAATAGCAACAGATTAGATGAGTATTTTAGATTAGATGTTTCTGCTACTTATGATTTTAATATTAGTAAAAACGTAAAAGCACATACAGGCCTATCAATTTGGAACCTTACAGATAATCATAATGTCATCAATAGTTATTATAGGATAAACGAAGAAAACACTCCCGAAGAAGAGGTAGAGTCGTCACTAGGTATTACCCCCAACGCTACTTTTAGAGTTTCTTTTTAGCTTATTTAATAGGATTAGTTTATTAGAGCATTTATCTTTTCCCATAAATCATTATCAAAACTTGACGGCCCTAGTAAGGCTTCTCCTGTATCATTTCCCATTCGTACAATTACAAGGTTTTGACTTGGTACTATATATAGCTTTTGATCATTTTTACCCAATCCCGCAATAAGATCATCCGGAGCATTTGGTATTAATTCTCCAGGGAATTCTGTTTCAAATGCCGGAGCTCTAAAACTGTTTTTTCCATTCAACCACCACAGATAGCCATACGATTGATTTAGGTTTTGCGAAGTGGTGGTCATCTCTGTAAAATAATTCTTATCCTTCAAAATTTCATTCTTTTCCCAGGTGCCATTATTCAGATTTAATAATCCAAAGCGTGCCATACTTCTTGCGCTACTATAATATATATTTGTAAAACCAAAACTTAACCATGTACCATCCATACCTATTTTGTTTTTTAGGTTGGAGTCAAAATAACTGTTATATTCTTGATTTACTGCACCAGAAACGATATCAGTTAATAAGGTGTATGCAGCATTATGGTAATACCAAAAATTGTCGGGTTCATTTAGATAAGTAAGGCATTCTGTATCTATACAATTTTGATTAGAGACATTATAATCTAACCCAGTAGTCATTGTTAGGTGATTTCTTATTGTAATCAAGTTTTCTTGTGCGGTATTAATGTTTGCCCATCCTGATCCTAGGTATTTGGAAGAGGGTTCATTAATATCTAAAACCCCTTCTTGTTGCGCCAATCCAATGGTGAATGCTGTTAGCGTTTTTCCAGCAGAATACCATGGATTGTTATCGGTACGTAAACCTCCATTGAAGTATTCTTCAATGACTATTTTTCCATCTTTAAGTACAATAAAAGCCTTGGTGTTTTTCTCTTTTAGGAAATTATAAAGAGTTTGCTCATTATCACTATTCCATCCTAATTCTTGTATAGATAATCTCTGCCATTCATCTGAATTTATCGGGGGGAAATATAATTTTGAAGTATTAGAAGCGCTAGATTCAATATCTAAACTATCATCAGAGCAAGAAAAACAACACAAAATTAATGTAAGAAATAAGAGGAGAATCTTTTTCATGAACTAAATCTTTGGGGTTTAGACTAAACAATATACAAAAGGTTTAATAAAAGTATGATCTTTAATCATTAGAGTTATTGGATTTATAGTCGAAACTTTACTTAATCATTGTATCTTTGCACACCTTTATCCAAAAGATATGAGAACAAAGACTTTAAAGAAAAATAAAATCAATGTTGTAACACTTGGTTGCAGTAAGAATGTATACGACAGTGAAGTGCTAATGGGGCAACTTCGAGCTAATAATAAAGAAGTTGTACATGAAGAAGAAGGAAATATTGTTGTAATTAATACTTGTGGTTTTATTGCTAATGCCAAAGAAGAATCTGTAAATACAATTCTTGAATATGTACAGAAAAAAGATGAAGGTGTTGTTGATAAAGTTTTTGTTACTGGATGCTTGTCGGAACGATATAAACCTGATCTTGAAGAGGAGATTCCCGATGTAGATCAATATTTTGGTACTACAGAATTACCAGGATTATTAAAAGCTTTAGGTGCAGATTATAAGCATGAATTAATAGGAGAACGATTAACCACTACTCCAAAGAATTATGCATACCTCAAAATTGCAGAAGGGTGTGATCGCCCTTGTTCTTTTTGCGCTATTCCGTTAATGCGCGGTAAGCATAAATCTACTCCAATTGAAGAATTGGTTATTGAAGCTGAAAAGCTAGCTGCTGATGGAGTAAAGGAACTGGTTTTGATAGCTCAAGATTTAACTTACTACGGTTTAGATTTGTATAAAGAAAGAAAGTTAGCAGATTTACTTAAAGCCTTGGTAAAAGTAGATGGAATTGAATGGATACGTTTGCATTATGCATTTCCAACTGGTTTTCCTATGGAAGTACTTGATGTAATGAACAAAGAGCCTAAGATTTGTAATTATATTGATATACCTCTACAACATATATCAGATTCAGTTTTAAAATCTATGCGCCGCGGAACAACCAAAGCAAAAACTACAAAGCTTCTTGAGGAGTTTAGAAAAGCTGTTCCAGAGATGGCGATTAGGACCACGCTTATTGTGGGGTATCCAGGAGAAACTCAAGAAGATTTTGAAACCCTTAGAGATTGGGTAAAAGAAATGCGTTTCGAACGTTTAGGTTGTTTTACATATTCGCATGAAGAAAATACCCATGCATTTAACTTAGAAGATGATGTTCCCGAAGAAGTTAAAATGGAACGGGCAAATGAAATTATGGAGATACAATCTCAAATATCTTGGGAACTAAACCAACAGAAAATAGGTAAGGAATTCAAGGTGGTTATTGATCGTAAAGAAGGACAGTACTTTATTGGTCGTACAGAATTTGATTCACCAGATGTGGATAACGAAGTGCTTATAGATGCTTCTAAATTTTATTTAAAAACAGGAGAGTTTGCTAGTGTCAAAATCTATGAAGCAGAAGATTTTGATTTATACGGAGAAGTAATCTAGTAGATTAAAGATTTTAAAGTATATATAAAAGTATATATAAATGAAAAAGAAGCCCAATTGGGCTTCTTTTTTTATCCGTAATATGTTCTTTTCTATTTTAGGGCTAACTCAAATGTAAAGAGAACTATTAAGATTTGGGGTAATTAGATTAATTACAGGATGATTAACTATTTAATCCCCCGTCTGTTTCGTTATATTGATCAATTATCTTTTCTTGATCAACATCTGTATCTATTTGACCAGAATCGTTGTCTTGAGAAAAAGTTGCTTCATCAATAGATCCAGCTTCGCAAGAAAGAGTAGTTATAGCTATTACAAGTAAAAATGTTAACTTTTTGATCATCGTCTTAATTTTTATTTTGAGTAAATTGGGATTAGATTAAACAACTTAGTTATTTAGTCCTCCATCAGTTTCGTTAGATTCATCGATAATTTTTTCCTGATCAACATCTGTGTCTATTACACTTGGATCATTTTCTTGAGTAAAAGTTGTTTCGTCAAAAGATTCAGCTTCACAAGAAAAAAGAGCGATAGCAATAACAAGTAGGAATGGTAATTTTTTGATCATCGTTTTAAAATTTTAGTTTCTTTTTGTTCGTTAAAATCGGGGGCAAATGTATATAAAAAAGAGTCACAAAATCTTAAAGTTTTTTTAAGGAAATAGAAGTGGGGGCGAAAGTCAGGAAAAGGTAAATTGAATATCTTTTAATAGAAATAAGGTAGGTTCTTGTAATTCGATAATATCTTGAAGAAAATGGGTTAATTTTATTCAATTTTCAGGTTGTTTTATTAAGGAATTGCTAATCTTTAATTTGTTAAAATAAACCCAATAATTAACAATTAAGTAACATTAGAGCCTTTTTTTATGTAATTTTTATTTAATTATCATTAAAGCAGTCATTTTAATGATAATTATTTATTTAAAAGAAGTAAATGTATTAGGTCTTCTTAAAGATAAGAGTCGAAGAAAATTGATATGATAATTTTAGGCCTAATTTTGTCGTCTTTTTAGAGTTTTTTTACTGTTTTTGACATCAATTTTGACAGTTAGAGATACCTCCATGAGTAATATTTTTGAATTAATTTTACGTATGATCTCTAATTTGGTCATATCCTAGATACTAAATGAATCTTTCAGTTATCAATTATTCGGTTTTTGGTATTCCCAAAACATAAAGAATTTCATTTGGCTTTCCTTTAGATACATTAATTTCCCAGCTAAAATGATCAACATTATTAAGTTTAGAAACCATTTGATTAAGTTCGTCTATTGTATATGTTCGTAATACCGAAATAATACCATCCCATAATATGAGTATTGGTAGTATTGGTAGTATTGGGATGAAGTAGGTGAATAATAATCTACTAATTCTAAATGGTCTGATAAATGGAGTCATTAATAATACCGAAATAGGGGATAGCAGCATCGGGATTATACTTTTAAAGTTTCTTTGTTGTGCCTCAAAAATTCCAATAGGTTGATTGGCGTCTAAAGCATTTTGAAGAATTGAAGATGCGTCTTCGGGCTTAAAATGGCGTAATGACAAAAATAAAGTTCTAAAACCTCTTTAATCTGGAGGAACCTTCATAGCATTTACAGGATAATCTATAAAATCAAATGTATCAGGCATTTTTGATTTCGTTCTCTCAAAGGCCTTCAAATTAGGATAATAGTCAGACAGTATGATTTTTAACTCTTGATTATCTTTTTTTAAATGTTCTGTAAGTTTTAGCCAACCTCCACCTCCACCAGAGGCTATATCTATTATTGTATTATTTTCTGAACTTTGGATCCCTTTTTTTACTGTTGGAATAACACTTCTATATATGTCAAATATATTGGCGCCAAATTGTAAAAAATCTGTCATGAAGTCTCTTAAGATCTTAGGGAACCATTGCAGATCCTCAAACTCAAATGCATGTATCCGTTTCATAATAGATTAAATTCTTGATTAATCTAAAAATACAAATTCATGGATATTTAAGTAGCTAGGTTATTTGACTATTCTAAACCGCACTAATTATTATAAAATAAAGAGCCCAGGTTTTTTATGACCACCTTTTTAAGACAAAGATCTTAGGCCTTCATATATTACAATGCTTACTGCATTTGCCAAATTTAAACTGCGTATATGGTCATTGTATATTGGGATCTTATATGTTCTATCAAGATTAACTTCTATTACATCATTAGGTAATCCAACTGATTCCTTCCCAAAAATTAAAAACATTTCATCTTCATAATCTATAGACCAATGTGTTTCTTTACCATGACTAGAGAAAAATGCCATTTTCTTACCTTCATTTATGGCAAAAAATTCTTCTATACTATCGTAAATTTTTAACGAAATGTGTTGCCAATAATCAAGTCCGGCACGCTTTACTCTTTTATCACTTAGCTCAAAGCCAAAAGGTTTTACCAAATGTAAATTTGATCCAGATGCTAAGCTTAATCGACCAATATTGCCTGTATTATTGGGGATTTCGGGTTCTATAAGAACAATATTATATGCCATTCTGTGTAATGTCTTAAAGAAGATTACTTAATTTTTGGATTGATGCTCTTTGTTGAGGTAATCATTTGGTATTTTGTTATCATCAGTTTCATTAGTAAAGGTCGTACTTGCTATCCACCATCTATCGTTTGCATAAACTAACTGATAACTATTTATGCCTCGTTTTTCATAAGTTCCGATAAGGTTTTTACAGTAGTAACTCTGAAAAACATTTGCAATCCCATTAAATTCATTAATTGTTAATCCGATTGCTATTTCTTCAAAACCGTTTTTTTTGTATAAAGGGCCTACATTTCGTACAAATTCTTCCAAATTCATAACACGTATTTGTTTTTTGGGAGGAGCCTTACGGTTAATAGAAATTTTTTGTGCGGTTGGCAAAAACAAATTTCGATATTCATCCCAATTTCTTGGTTCATCTTTTTCTCCAGATATTAGTTCTATCATCTTATTAGTAATACCTTCAATTGATTTTACCGAAACTGTATCAATTTGGGCGTTTCCAAGAAAGGAGATTAACAGGGGTATGATTAAGGTGATATTTTTCAACATAGTCTTAAATAATTATTTATAGTATTCATATCGTTTCTGCTCATTCAAATGTATAGCATATTGTGTTACGATAAATGTAATGAATTGTTATTAGTATCGAAATACAAAATTTTGGGACTTACAATTATTCTTTTGTTTTTAGATATTTATTTCGATCCTTATTTGTGTTTTTAGTAACCCTTCGCCTCCAGCCATTAAAGTTTTTATTCTGTTATTTTCAATTTTTAGATCAACAATTATTAAACTAGGAGAAGGGGTATTCATATATTCTCCTTGTTGTATTAAAAATCTATTTTTCTTAATTTTCAACACATCATATAGGTAACAAGCAAGCGGACCTGCAGCCATTCCGGTAGCAGCTTCTTCCAAGATATCATATCGTGGACCAAACATTCTTGTACTAGCGTCTCTTTCGGATTTGTTCAAATCATTAGAGAACACATAAAATCCAATCAAATCAAACTCATCACTTATTTTAATTATTGATTCAAAGTCAGGAACTATATTTTTTAAAACCTGCGAACTTTTAACAGGAATCATTATAAATGAATTCCCTGTATTTACTAATTGTATAGGAGCATCTTGCATAAGATCAGATTTGTTTAGACTAAGGGATTTTAGAATCTTATTTTCTCTATGACTGACATCTATATATTTTGGAGCAAGTTGTTCTATAAAAGCTAAGGATCCGATTAGTTTTATTTCCCTGTTTCCATCTATTGTTTCTTTAGAAGAAGTATTATTTTTTAGAATATTCAGTTGTTTTAAATATGAAAATGTAGCTACAGTAGCGTGTCCACAATGTGCTATCTGTTTATTTGGAGTAAAGAAATCTAATTTAAAATCTGCTGACGTGGATTTTGAAACAAAAGCGGTTTCAGATAAACCTACTTTTTTTGCAATTTGTAATTTGTTTTTGTCAGATAAATTATCTGCCTCTAATACGACTCCTGCGGGATTGCCTCCTTTTGAATTATCAACAAAGGCGTTAATAATTTGTACATCAATAATTTTTACGTTGTCCATTTTATATTTTTTTATTGTTTATGACTAATGGACGTTTATAATCATGAAAAGACGTAAAATCAACTTAACTAATTACCAAAATCTAGTAATTTACCCGATTTATCAGATTCGACGTTTGGGCAGTTTAAAATATTTTCTCTTAAAACTGCTCTTGCTTTTTGAACTCTGGATTTAGTTCCGGAATATGATATTTTAAGGTATGCTGACAATTCTTTTTGAGAGTAGTTTTTAAAAGAAGTCAATATAATAGCTTGTTTATGTTTTGTAGTGAGGTTTTCAATTTTTTGATTGATGCAATTACTAAGTTTTGTATAGTCGAAACTCTCTTTTTCATTTTCAGGAATGTCCAAATCTTCTATTGAAATTTTCTTAAGGTTTAAATTTCGATAGTAATCGAATATTGTATTTCTTGTAATTTGATAGACCCAAGAAGTAAGTTTTGAGGTATTCTTTAATTGGCTAATCTTTGATTGAACTTTTAAAAAAACTTCTTGAAGAATATCTTTTGCTATTTGCTCATCTTTAACTTTACTAATAATGAACTTATAAAGTTCTTCATGTAAGTCTATCCAAATATTCTTTATTTCATTTTTCATTGCATAGATGTTTTACCTTAGATATAACGATTTGTATGCGTGTAATGGTGGGGTTCGAGTTATTATCTAGTATGGTTTTTGTGTATATACTTTTACATGTATATGTATTAAATAAAAATACGCATATATCCTGAAAGTCAGAATATATGCGTATTTAATTTTATACTATTTGTTATTTAAGATTTTGGAACTGGAAACCCTCTGTCTTTCATCAACGCTTCAATTTTGGCATCACGCCCTCTAAATTTTCTATATGCCTCGGCAGGGTCCATCGCATTACGAGGTGCAAATAGATATTTAACAAGTTTAGCAGCTACTTCTTTATCATAGAACCCTCCCGGAGCTTCAGCAAAAGCTTCGGCAGCATCAGAGGTAAGTACATCTGCCCACATATATCCATAGTATGCAGTTGCATATCCTTCACCAGAGAATACATGCCCAAAATGCGGAGTACGATGACGCATAACCAATTCTTTAGGCATTTTTAGCTCTGCTAAAGTTTCTTTCTCAAACTTATCAACATCAATATTAGTTGGGTCTGCCAAATGAAATTTCATATCCATTAAAGCAGAAGCCAAGTATTCTGTAGTACCAAACCCTTGATTAAAAGTTGCTGCTTTTTTAACCTTGTCGATCAATGCTTTTGGCATTGGTTCTCCAGTTTTATAATGTACTAGGTAATTATCTATTACTTTATCTGTGGATAACCAACGTTCTAATAATTGTGATTGAAACTCTGTATAATCACGTACACCACCATTTAATGTTGGGTATCTAACTTCTGAAGAAAAGAAATGCAATGCATGTCCAAATTCATGGAAAAAAGTAGTTGCATCATCCCAAGATACCAATACAGGTTCTCCAGGTGCAGGTTTTACAAAATTAGAGTTGTTAGATCCCAATACGGTCTTTTTACCATCAAATGTGGTGTGACTTCTATAGGTAGTTGCCCATGCACCAGAACGTTTTCCTGTTCTTGCAAAAGGATCTAAATACCATAATCCAATGTGTTCTCCAGAGGTTTTGTCATTTACTTCCCAAACTTTTACATCTTCATGAAATACAGCAACTTTGCCTTCTTCTATTGGAGTGAATTTGAAGTTAAATAACTCACCAGCCACAAAGAACATGGCTTCTCTTAATTTATCTAACTGTAGGTATTGTTTTACTTCGTCAGAATCAAGATCATATTTCTTTTTTCTTACTTTTTCTGCATAATAGCGATAGTCCCAAGGCTCTATTGTGATTTTATCTCCGTTGGCATCTGCCACCGCTTGCATATCTGCTACTTCTTCTTTTACTCGTGCAATAGCAGCAGGCCAAACTGCATTCATAAGTTTCATAGCATTTTCGGGATTCTTAGCCATTCTATTTTGCAATCTCCAATCGGCATAATTATCATACCCTAACAATCCTACTCGCTCTTTTCTTAGCTTAAGAATTTTAGCAATATTTTCATTATTATCCTTGTCGTCTCCATTATCACCTCTTGAATAATAGGTTTCCCATACTTTTTTACGTAATTCTCGCTCATTAGAGTATTTAAGGAACGGGTCCATAGAAGAGCGAGTGTTGGTGACTGCATACTTTCCTTCCTGCCCACGATCTGTCGCTGCTTTTGCGTAAGATTTAATTAGAGGTTCAGATAAACCACTTAATTGATCCTTGGTTAGGTACGTAACATATCCTTCTTCATCTGCAAGTATGTTGTTAGAGAAGTTTGTATACAATTCTGAAAGTTCTTTATTAATTGCTGCGTAACGTTTCTTTTTTTCTTCATCTAGCTCTGCTCCATTCATAGCAAAACCTTCATACGTTAATTGTACCACACGCTGTTGGTCAGCTTCTAAGGGGGTTTTTAATGAGTTTTCATAAACCGTTTTAACTCTTTTAAAAAGTTTTTCGTTTTGTGATATCTTAGAACTAAATTCAGAAAGTTTAGGCGCCATTTCCTTTTGAATTTCTCTAAACTCTGGAGAAGACATATTACCACTTAGAATACCGTAATATGAGAAAACTCTATTAAGTTCTTCACCAGACCTTTCTAATTCTTCTATAGTATTTTCAAAAGTAGGAGCGTCGGTATTATTGGCAATCTTATCTATATCTGCCAAATTAAGTTCCATTCCTTTTTCAAGGGCAGGTTTTAGGTCATCCAGATTCATTTTGTCAAAAGCAGGAGTACCGCCATATGGGCCAGTCCATTCTGCCAATAAAACATTTGTCGTCTCTTTAGTTTCTGTACCTTCCACAGTTTCTTTTTTTTGATTACAACTTGTAAACAAGACAATAGCAGACAGGGCTATCGTTTTTAAAGTTGTTGAGATGTGAGTGTTAATCATGACTATTTAATTTTAAATTCTAAACTTATTGTTGTTTGTGAAAAAAATCGCGTTTACAAAGAAAAGCTTCCCGTTTTCCCAAAAGGATCTAAATAGTGGGTTGTCTACCATATAAATTACGCTTCCATTACCCATTCTTGCTTCACCAAATACCAAAGAATTGTTTAAACCTTCTAAAGCATCTGCACCAGAAAACCCAGAAACGCTTTGTGGACTCTTCATATAAGCAACATTATAACCGTTTTCAAGTAACTTATATGAATAACCTCCTAATTTTAGACTAAAATAGGTATCGTCATACCCAAAAGCCATTGGGTGCGAAGCATCTACTTTGGTTTTAAAAATGCTGCCGGTAATAAAATCTTTTACACTTTCGCGTTCTCTTTGATCATAGGGTGTGGTATTGCCTATAGAATCTTTCTTCTTTTCATCATCGATTTTATTTTTTTTAAGATCAAAACCATCTTTATCTGCAAAAATACCAACGGCCTGAGCCATAGCAATTAGTTTTCCACCACTCTGAACCCATTTTTTTAGCTTATCTAAGGTATTATCATCTATCTGACCATTATAATATCCATTAGGTATAATTAGTACATCATACTTATCAAGGTCAACTCTTTTAAAATAATCAGTATCAATACTGGTGATCGGAAATTTTAATTGTTGTTCAAAAAAATGCCAGATCTCCCCATAACTTAGGGATGAGGTGTAACTTCCTTTTAGAACTGCTATGCGTTGATTATTGATAAGTTTAACATCCGGAGAACCAAAATCTACACCACTGGTAGCGAAACTACTTGGTGCAGCATAGAGTTTTCGATTATGCTTGTTGGCTAGATCAATAACAAGTTTATCATAATTTTCATTTTTACGATTATCGCTTTTAGTTATAATGAGACTTCCTTTCTTGAAACTATCACCATTATTTGCAAAGTCTTTTTCACTGAAACGAACTCTTATATTATGCTTAAGTAAATCAGTCATAAAAGCCGCGTCATTAAGGCTGTTCCATTTTGCAATATATCCTGCACCAGATGTATTTACAATATTATTGGCTGTACTTTGTTCTTTATTTCCGTTTGCCGGAATTAGTGAGGTAGATGCAATTGCCTCCAAGCCATACGCATGTGGAACGCTCCAGGCCGTAATATCGTAAGTAAGTGGATTACTTAATTTTGCGTTTGGTTCAAAAAGCACCTTCACCATTTTGCCTTTGGGCTGATTGGTGCTTACGACCAATGCTCCGTTGGCATTTATACTTCCTTGTTTATTTTGTCTAAAGTTGTATCCTGAAACTTTTGAAGTATTTGTATATCCATATTTGATCTCATGCTTATCTAATAATTTGGTTAACGCTTCAATTTTGTCAGATTGACCAGTTAATACATAGCTTTTATATTTTAGATCCGAATTATTGAAGAATTTTTTAAACTCGGTATTCAGCCTTGTTGCATTTTTGGAAGAAATCTCAACTGTAGATAATCCTGTAGTAGTATGATGTAATGCTCGATCTTTTAGAGTCAAAACATATCCTTCATCGGTTTGAATACCTAATCCTGCACGCCCGTGACCAGCTTGTTCATAAGTCATACCTATGGCTCCCATAAAGGTTGGGTATGTATCTCCATAACTTGGATATAATAAATCAAAGCGTTCTCTGGTAAAGAATAACCAACCTTCAGCATCAAAATACTTTGCATGATTTTTACCAATTTGAGTTTGAAAATCACGCTGCCATGGCGTTATAATTTCATGAAAAGGTTCTGCGGCTGGTGCAAAATAATAAGGTTCGTTTATACCTTGTTCATGAAAATCTACATGAATATGTGGCATCCATTGATTATAAATTTTTAATCGTTGAGAAGATTCTACCTGTGTTGCCCAGGCCCAATCTCGATTAAGATCAAAAAGGTAATGATTTGGTCTTCCTCCTGGCCATGGTTCATTATGCTCAGTAGCCATTTGATCTGTATTATAAGGTGTCGCTTTTACTTGATTGTACCAGTTTGCATATCGATCACGACCATCTGGATTAATGCAAGGATCCATGATGACGACTGTATTTTGTAACCAAGCTGTTTTTTGAGTTATTAATTCATAAACCGTTTGCATAGCAGCTTCAGTACTTGAAGCCTCATTACCATGTACATTATAACTTAACCATACGATTGCAGTCTGTGGATTGGATGACCCTTCAGCAATACCAGTATTCTTTAAATGATCTAATCTTATATTTTCAATATTTGTAAGATTTTCTTCAGAAGAAATTATAGCATAAGTAAGTGGTCTACGTTCATTTGTTTTTCCATAGGTAGCATAAGTCACCATTTTGGAATTATTCGCCACGTGTTTAAAATAATTTACGACATCCGAATGCCTAGTAAATTGATCTCCAATTCCATACCCTAAAAATTCTGCCGGAGATTGTAATTTATTTTGTGAAAATGATAGACATGTCGTTACGACAAATAGTGCAAAGAATAATTTTTTCATTGATTGATGAATTCATTTTAAAATGGTAAAATACCGAGTTAAATTTAGGATATAATCTGTATTAACTAAAATTTAGGATTTGCAATCACAATCTAATGTATATTTAACCTCTCAAAAACACATATGTATGCCTAGTGACTGTATTCCGTTTAGAGATACGAATTACTTTTCATCCCTTATATGCGATTATTTAGATGAAAAAGCAGAATTAAAGCCTTTTTATAATCGTTTTCCGAAAGTAGAAAATTTTAAAGCTCAGATTGATGAGAAACAACAATCTTTTTCTGATGAGAACAGGAAAATACTTACAAATGCATTAAATAGTCAGTATAGTGCAATTGATTGTTCTGAAAGTACTAAGGATAATATAGCGTTATTAGAACAGTCATCTACATTTACTATTACCACAGGGCATCAATTAAACCTTTTTACAGGGCCTCTTTATTTTTTGTATAAGATCATTTCTACTATAAATCTTACCAAAGATTTAAAGGAAAAATATCCAGATTATAACTTTGTGCCAATCTATTGGATGGCAACTGAAGATCATGATTTTGATGAGATTAATTATTTTAATCTATTCGGAAAGAAAGTGCAATGGAACCGTAATGATGGGGGAGCAGTTGGTACTTTTGATACCGAAGGATTGGATAAGGTGTTTGAAATTTTTTCTTCAGAAATAGGTTCTGGACGAAATGCAGAACGATTGAAATCTCTTTTTGAAGAAGCCTATATAAAACATAATAATCTTGCTGAAGCTACTCGATATCTTGCAAATGAACTTTTTGGAGAGTATGGATTAGTAATTGTTGATGGTGATGATCACAAATTGAAGCGCCTTTTCATTCCGTTTATGGAAAAGGAATTTGTTGAGCAAACTGCATATAATGCTGTATTGCCAAAAGCAGAAGAACTAGGAGGATTGGGGTATAAAGTTCAGGTAAATCCGCGAGAAATTAATTTATTTTATTTAGCAGAAGGGCTACGCGAACGTATTGTAGAAAATGATGGAAAGTATTTTGTAAATGAAACAAATATCTCTTGGAGTAAGAGTGAGATTTTAAAAGAACTCTATGAGTTCCCGGAACGATTTAGCCCTAACGTAATGATGCGACCTTTGTATCAGGAAGTTATCTTGCCAAACCTTTGTTATATAGGTGGAGGAGGAGAACTGGCGTATTGGTTAGAACTAAAAGATTATTTTGATACTGTGCAGATTCCTTTCCCAATGCTTTTACTGCGTAATTCTGTATTGATTCAAACAGAAAAGCAGGCAGAAAAAATAAAAAAACTGAATGTATCGAATACCGATTTGTTTCTAAAACAACATGAATTGATCAATCGTAAAGTTAGACGAATCTCAAATATAGATATCAACTTTGATCCACAACGTAAACATCTTGAAGAACAGTTTGAAGGAATGTATGCATTAGCAGAAAAAACGGATGTAACCTTTTTAAATGCTGTAAAAGCTCAAGAAGTAAAACAACTCAAGGGATTAGATGTTTTAGAAAAACGATTGTTAAAAGCGCAAAAGCGCAAGCTAAGTGATCATGTAAAACGATTAACTACTATTCAAAATGAGTTATTTCCTAATCAGAGCTTACAAGAACGTAATACCAATTTTTCTGAAATGTATTTGGAATATGGGGAAGAATTGATTCTGATGCTGATCAAACATTTGGATCCTTTAAAGAGAGAGTTTTTAATCGTAACTTCCTGATCAATAATAAATAAATCAAGTTATAGTTGTATTGGATGTTGCCCTATGGCATTAAAAGATACTTTCCATTTTTCTTCATATATAGAAGAATAGAATATGATAACATCAAAAGGGAAATTGGTATCTCCTTCTTTCAGGCCGTAAGCTTGATAAAAGGATAATAAATTTTGTTTCGGTACTGCTGCCTCAGTTAATGTAAGTTCATTATTAGGCAATAGGGTAGCTCCTTTTGTTAAAAAAAATGAACTTGTATGATTAACAAGGCTGTCGGCCTGGGGATAGTTTTTTTCTGTAAAACTTTTAAAATTAAGAGGGTAGTATTTGTTCTTAGCAAAAATAGCAGTAGAATCAATAATTGCGGGGCCAAGTCCGTTGTTTTTAATTCCTATACTAAATACAACTGTAGAATCCGAATTAGCAACTCCTGAAGTAAAAGATATTCTTGGTGTTACCGATAATCTAGCTTGTTTGCTAATTACTCTAGTTTGATATAAAAAAATAATAAGGGTAAGTAAACTTATGAATATTGCAGAAAATCCAATGATTTTTTCTGTGTTAAAAATTTTCTTTTTCATTCACCTTTTTTGTTTGATATGGGTAAGTTTAAAATATAAATGCGAACGAATATACAAATATTTTAATAGGCAGTTTTTGTTGTTAATTCATAATTTTAATTTACTCATATTATTTTTCGGAAGGCTTAATTATCTAGGGCACCAGATATGTACCTTTCCATTCACCACTTTCTTTTTTGTATAAAACACGAGTATGATTAGGTCTGTTTAAGCGTAGATATTCTATTTTATTTGGAATTAATTTAATAGCAGTAAAGAAATGTTTCTCCTCAAGAAAATCTACCTTCTCAGGATTTTTTATTTCTTCTCCAGGAGCTAGTTTTGTGGTATATTCTTTTCTCGATTTTTGAGGAACCTGTTCCCAAATATTTTTTAGAGTACTATCATTAGTGACAATTTCAGCTTTAGCTCTTATTGATAATTGTATCAATCTTTCAGTATCTAGAAAAAGAAGACTCACTATATTATGTTCATTAATATGTGTGATTTTTTTTGATCTTTTATCAGTGTATATCGTAAGGTTTAATTGCTCGTCTAGTTCCCTAAGTACAAGCGTTCTTAATCTTGGTGTCCCATTGATACTTGAGGTTGCCAGGGTAAAATATCTAAAAGGATGCCCTGGGGTTTCTATAGCTTTTTTCAGATCATTTACGATAGTAGAGAAGATAATTTCGGTCATTGGTAACTATGTTGTGGTTGCTCTTATAAAGTTAGTTAATTTAAAAGGGAGTATCAAAAAAAAACACCCTGAACTAATCAGGATGTTTTTTACAACCAATTAAAAAAACTAATTATTACAAGCTCCTTCAACATCCTTAGAGATTGTTTCAGTTTCTATTAGTCTATTTATAACGTTTACACCTCTTACTGTTACTTCAATAAAGTCGTCTTGTACATCGGTGATTACACCGGTAAAACTATTAAATGCGAATTGAGTAGTTATTTCTTGTCCGCTTAGGGATTCGCTGTTTTCTTGATACGTTCCTCTTATTCTAAAACGTTGTACATATGGGATCCTAACATTTTCATAGGTTTGGTAAACATCTGCCACCGTTATGGCTGTTTGAGGGGGTACTTCTTGAGTCCGTTCTGTAGAGATTTCTGTAGTTTTTGTCTCTTCAAAACTACCAGATCTTGTACTGGTCTGAGTTCTTGTTTTACTGAATCCATAGCTTCCGGTTACAGAACTTCTTACAGATCCTCCAGCACCAAAGAATTTTGTAGAAACTTCAGCCTCTATAGTTACAGAAACAGAGTAATCCTGGGTTGTACTTACAGACATAGATTCTTCCCAGCCTAATATCTCCTTAGTTTCCAGAGATTCGGATCTACCTACTGTTTGGGCTAGAGAACCGCTACTACAGTTTCTAAGGGTGCTATTATAAGCTTCTGATGTCCCAGACGGAGGAAGTATAGGATGCATAAATTTGGACTCAACTGGTTGTATATCCCAGTCAATATCAAATGATAGAATTCTAAAATAAATAGGATCAGCAGTGCTATTACCGGCATTAAGACGATCATTTATGAGTGCTAAAGCATTACCAGTAAATGTGGGTGTTATGGTATAAAGACCTGGTTCTGTTTTATCTATTTTAAATTTATAGTTAGGAGGAGTGCCTGTATTATTACCTCCATTTCTAATCAGATTTGCTTTACTCTGAATTCGAAGTTCTGAATTAGCAGGTACTACATATAAATAGTGTATGTCCTCGCCATTATGCACAGATATTGTAAATACATCTTCTTCTCCAGGAACTTCAGAAAACATGTAGGTTGTATATTTTTCAGTGTTTTCTGAATTGTAATCAAGATCTGCCAATTGACTAATTAATATAGGAGTGTTTAATAAAACGGTGTTTAGATATAAGGCTGAATTTGGTGCTCCGAATATCTCGTCGCTGGCGTTGGTTACTAGTTGCATATAATGTGGTACCCCTTCTCTGATACTTACTTTGGCGTATAAATCTTCAAGAGCATCTGAATCTACTTCTTGCTCTATAGGGCTTGAGGTAAAAGAAAGTTTAGAAATTTCTTTTACTGCCAATTCGCTATTATTTTCATCAAGAATTTTTACCGTTAATGCTACGCCATTCTTTAATTCTGCCTTTGCCTCATCGGTCAGATCTTCATTTTTAAAAGATAGGTTGGCAATGTTGTTGAATTCGTCAAAAGGAATTTGTTGACTATAGTCACCCGTGGTTGCAGTCACTATTATGTCTGCTGTTGTAGGTTTATATCCTTTTCGCGCAATACCTCTTGCACTAATACTTACCCCTATTTCTCCTTCATCGGTTTTAAATTCATTAAGATCTATGCCTGGTAATTGTTCTACTCCTGTGTCGGTAGGAGGTAAGCTATCCCCGTCATCTTTATTACATCCTAAAATTAGAAATGATAGCATAAGCGCTCTCAAAATTGTTGTGTGAGTTTTCATAATATGTATTATTAATTGATTTTTTAAATTCTGTGATGAGTTTTTTTATATGTATTTGATAATCAAAACTTAATCTCAGTCAGCACTACAAAAATGAGATAGATATTCGAGCAAAAAAAGACCATAAATACCGGAAATGTAAATACGTGGTAAATACGTGTTTTGTGACGGTAATCACTTGTTAATCAATTGGTAATTAGTTAATAAGGGTTTTTTTGATTAGTTTTAAGTAGAAATTAATACCAATAAAAAATCACACAAATGGGAAGTACAATCACAGAACAAAACGGAACCATTACAGCGAAAAGGTTTGTTAATAATACCGAGAAATGGTGTAAAGAAGATGTGCTAAAACTAGCGCATCATTTTCATGAATGGGATAAAGAAACGGGGCAGCATCTTAGAGTGAATTATTTGATGTTAAATAAGGATAGGGTCGAACAGTTTAATAAGATTAAAAAAATCAAGGAGGTTAAAATTTGTTTGGCACTGGATAAATCGGGTAAAGAAAATGTCACTTTTAGACCTTTTCTTAAGATTAATGATGATGATCAAATGATTTTTGAATTGGATCCTGTAGTAATCAGGGGGTTCACAACACCTCCTCCTTCTATAATTCCTAACGCTTTTAAAGAAATGATTTGCAAAAATTGGGACCAGTTAGAAATGCATCTGATTGATGATCTTTTTCATTGTAAAAATGAAAGTCAATTTCAAACACCTATAATACGAGTACAGCATTTTCAAATAGGTAGTGCATATGATTCAAATATAGACAAAGAATTAATTGAACATATAAATACTCATCTTGGAAAAATAACCAATGTTAATTTGTATCCTGGTGTTGATATGAATAAGGTACAGTATAATGATATGATTTCGTTTACCCCGGTTATTGGCATTGGTACACAAGAAGACAGTACTAGAAGTAAAGGTATATACGGTTTAGCCGGTGTAGTAGGATCTTTTCCAGGACAATATGAGACTTTTTACGAATATCTTACCCCATGTCCTCCAACTTGTCCACCACCGCCACCGCCAGATCCTGATGCTTAGGATATTGTTAATTTACTAAAACCAGATTGATGAGTATAACATTATTTGAAAACCTTACCTGGGCAGCTTTTATTTTTTTATTTGCCCCTTTGGTTATATCAATTTTTAGATTTAAATTTTTTAATTTTTCACAAAAAAGGCTATTGCTTTTAATTTTGGTAACTGTATTGGTTGAGGTAATTTCTAGGGTACTATGGGACAAAAGAATGAATAACTTGTCGGTGTATCATTTTTATACGATTATTGAGTTTTTACTTATTGTCAATATTTATCGAAAAGAACTATCAATACTGTTTTCAAAATTGTTTTTTACAATAATGGGTATCCTTTTTACAGTTTTTGCTATAGTAAATACTTTATTTTTTCAGGATCTAAATACTTTTAATTCTAATGCGACAACGGTATTGGGATTGCTAGTGATTTTCTTTGCATTAAGTTACTTTTATGCTTTGCTTAAAGAGGTGAAATACAGTGCTCTAGAGAATAACCCTATGTTTTGGGTCAATTCTGGTTTTTTGATTTATTTTTCTAGTAACTTGATTCTATTTTTTATTAATAATAATTTGTTTAAAGGGGGATCTAATGAAGCCGGTTATTTGATTTGGGGGCTTCATGCTATCGTGAACATTGTATTAACTATTTTTTATATCATTGCTTTATGGGTGAACCCGAAGAAGCTATAACATTAAAGATTATTATCATTGGTATGGTCGTGCTGTTTTTGCTATCCTTATCATTGATTATTTTCTTTATTATTTATCAGCGAAGGTTGCTTTCTCAACAGAAGAAACATCAAAAACTGGAATCAGATTATCAAAAAGAGCTGCTTAAAACTTCTATTCTAAGTCAAGAAGAAGAGCGTACCCGAATAGCAAAAGAACTACATGATGATGTTGGAGCAATGTTGACCACAACCAAATTGTATTTTGGTCAAATATCTCCAGAATTGTCAAACGATGAATTAAAAAGTATTACAGAGAAAATGAGTGGCTTTTTTGATGATATGATTCACAGTGTGCGTAGCATCTCACAAGATTTAAGACCAGTAGTACTTGAAAAACTTGGATTAATTGAAGCCATTCAAAGTCTAACACAGATAATAAATGATTCTGGAAAAATAAAAGTACATTTTAAGAATAACACAATTAAAACTATTGCCAGGTCGAAAGAATTGAACTTGTATCGAATTATTCAGGAATTAGTAACAAACACGTTAAAACATGCACAGGCTTCGACCATAAAGATTGAATTGAAAAACGAGAATGATGTACTGATCATACTATATGAAGATGATGGAAAAGGTTTAGATCAAAAAAACCTTTCGAGTAAAAAGGGATTAGGCCTTAAAAACATAGAAAGTAGGTTGTCTGTAGTATCTGGAAGCCTATTTTTTCTAAAAAAGAACCCCGGGATGAAGGTCAAAATTGAAATTAGATAGTATAAACCTTTTATGAATAGATAATATTAATCACACAATTATGGAAACTATAAAATTAGGATTGATAGATGACCACAATCTGTTTCGTGAAGGAATAAAATCCTTGTTAAATAAAATGTCAGATGTTTCGCTTGTGTTAGAAGCCGTAAGTGGTAAAGATTTGTTGATAAAACTTAATAACGTAGTTCCTGACGTAATCCTTTTGGATTTGGAAATGGAAGATATGAACGGTGTTGATACCACTCTAAAACTACAAGAACTATATCCAGATCTTAAGATTATTATTCTAACCATGCATAAGGAAGAAAGAATGATCTCATACTTGATGGAAGTGGGAGCAAATGGGTATTTATTAAAAGATACCAATCAATCAGAGCTTGAAGATGCCATACGATCTGTTTATGAAAAAGGATTTTATTTTAACCCTTTTGTATCCGAAGCATTGGTAAAAGGATTAAAGCATAAGGCGATAAAACCCCCTGAAATAGGTAAGAATTATTATTTAACCACAAGGGAGTTAGAAGTTTTAGAGTTGATCACTCGTGAATATACAACGGTAGAGATAGCTAATGAACTTTTTTTAAGTACAAGAACTATAGAAGGACATAGGAAAAACTTAATAAGCAAGTTGGGTGTGAAAAATACGGCAGGACTTATCATGAAGGCTATAAAAGATAAAATTATTTCAGTTTGATTAAAAGATGATTTGGTTGAGTAAGTAGTCTTAAAAAGACTATTCCTGTTGTAAATTGTCCTTCCAAATTTAAAAATGATAATCTTTTAAAAATTATCCTATTCAAGATTTCAGGGTTATCAATTTAATTTTATTTTTGCCTATGCAAAACAACAAGGTACTTATTTTAGACTTCGGGTCACAGGTAACACAACTTATTGGGCGTCGTGTAAGAGAGCTCAATATCTATTCAGAAATACATCCATACAATAATCCTCCAAAGGATATTGATACTTATAATGCTGTAATATTATCGGGGAGTCCATTATCAGTACGAGGTGATAATGTAGCTCACCCAGATCTTACAGAGATACGTGGTAAAAAACCATTACTAGGTATTTGTTACGGTGCACAATACCTTGCACATTTTGGAGGAGGACAAGTGGCAGAATCTAATACACGTGAGTATGGTCGTGCAAATTTATCCTATGTTAACAATAATGAATTATTTCAAAATATTTCGGAAGGTTCACAAGTTTGGATGAGTCACAGCGATACCATAAAAGAATTGCCAAAGAATGGGAAACTTTTGGCAAGTACTCATGATGTAGAAAATGCCGCGTTTAAGATTGGTGGAGAAGAAACCTATGCGATTCAATTTCATCCAGAAGTGTATCATTCTAAAGATGGTACGCAACTCTTAAAGAATTTTTTAGTAAATATAGCTGGAATTGCTCAAGATTGGACTCCAGATTCTTTTGTAGAGGAAACGGTAAATGACTTAAAAGAACAGCTGGGTAACGATAAAGTTGTATTAGGACTTTCTGGAGGTGTAGATTCTTCAGTTGCTGCCATGTTATTACATAAGGCTATAGGTAAAAACCTGTACTGTATTTTTGTAAATAACGGGTTGCTTCGTAAAAACGAATTTACAGATGTGCTAGCGCAATACAAAGGGATGGGGCTAAATGTTAAAGGAGTAGATGCTTCGGCACGTTTTTTGGATGCCTTGGCAGGAGAAAGTGATCCGGAAAAAAAGCGTAAGGCTATTGGGCGAGTGTTTATTGAGGTTTTTGATGATGAAGCACATGCTATAGAGGATGTTAAGTGGTTAGCACAAGGTACAATATATCCAGATGTGATAGAGAGTGTTTCTGTAACGGGCGGTCCAAGTGCTACAATCAAAAGCCATCATAATGTTGGTGGATTGCCAGATTTTATGAAATTAAAGATAGTGGAACCATTAAAGATGTTATTTAAAGACGAAGTACGTCGTGTAGGAGCATCTATGGGTATGGATAAAGGATTGCTAGGTAGACACCCATTCCCAGGTCCCGGATTAGCTATTCGCATATTGGGTGACATAACCAGTGATAAAGTTCGTATTTTGCAGGAAGTTGATGCTATTTTTATTAACGGGTTGAAAGAAAACGGTTTATATGATAAAGTTTGGCAAGCAGGAGCAATTTTGTTGCCAGTACAGAGTGTTGGTGTAATGGGAGATGAGCGTACCTATGAAAATTGTGTGGCCTTAAGAGCTGTGGAAAGTACAGACGGGATGACCGCAGATTGGGTTAATCTTCCTTATGAATTTTTACAAAAAACCTCAAACGCAATAATAAACAGGGTAAAAGGCGTTAATAGAGTAGTATATGATATTAGTTCTAAACCTCCAGCTACGATCGAGTGGGAATAAAGGTTTAGGATTTAATCTTGTTTTATAGGCAAGGGAATTAAAAAAAAGAATACATGAAAAAGTTTTTATTGATCTTTTTGTTGATGTTTATTGGGAATTTTGCCAATGCACAACAGTATAAGAGTCATAAGGTTGCTAAAGGAGAAAACGTATACAGAATAGCCAAACGCTATAATACTACACCTGAGGCAATATATAAAATAAACCCTACAGCAAAAGATGGAATCAAAGAAGGAGAAATTCTTGCAATTCCTGTTGTTGATGATCAAGAATTTAAAACTCATGTTGTAGAAAAAGGAGATACTGTTTTTAGTCTTTCTCAAAAGTATGGTATCACTACAGAAGCTATTTATATACTTAATCCAGAAGCCGTTAATGGTATTAATCTGGGGCAAATTCTTAGAGTAGGCAAAATAGAGAGAAAAGACACGACAGTTGTTGATGGGCCTTCAGAAGGTGATAATTCTAAAATTCTGGATAGTTTAAAACCAGTTCCTGAAGAGAGAGAGATTATTCGTTTTATTACACATAAAGTAAAACGCAAAGAAACTTTATACGGTATAGCTAATAAATATAAGATTACTATAGAAGATATTAAAAAGCATAACAAAAGGTTGTATTCAGAGCAAATCAAAAAGAAAGATAAAATAAGAATACCGGTATTTGCAAAAGAATTAACTCCAGTACAACCTATTGATAGTATCAGTAGTAGATTAAGTAGAACTACAAAGTATATTGTTAAGCCAAAAGATACTCGATATAGTATATCAAGAAGACATGGTATAACAATTGGTGAACTTGAACAACTTAATCCAAGTATGGATCCCGATTTCCCTATTGGAATGGAACTAACAGTACCCACAACTATTTTTGTATCGTTAAAAGACTCTATACAGCCAGGGTTTCAATTATATGAAGTTCAGCCTAAGGAAACAATTTATGGTATTTTGAGAAGTACTGGAATCTCTTCTGATTCACTATTTAAAATGAATCCTTATTTAAGAGAAGGTTTAAAAGCTGGTATGGTAATTACGATTCCAAAAAAAGACACTTTAAGTCTTGAAATAGCTGAAAGTAAATATGTTAATTTACAAGAGAAACTGTATAATTTTACTCCTAAAAAAGTGGCGATAATGCTACCTTTTAGTTTAGATACTTTAGATTTTAATGCACGAAAGGATACAGAGGGGTATCTTAAGAACAAGCAAAGTTTGCGAATAGCATTAGATCTTTATAGCGGTGTATTAATAGCTGTAGATTCTGCTAGAACAAGAGGAATTACTACAGAACTTAATGTTTATGATACGCAAAAGAATAATAATAAAGCGTATATCAAAAAGCTGATAGAAGAAAATAATTTTGATGAAACAGATGCGGTTATAGGTCCTTTGTATCAAAATAACATAGAGACTGTTGCTGCAGAGCTTAAAAAATATAATACTCCAGTTTTTTCCCCCGCCTCAAGGAAAGAATCAAGTCTATATGATAATTTCTTTAAAACGATACCTACAAAAGCAGTACTTCAAGACCGAATTATATCATTTGTAGAAAAAGATTCTACAGATAAAAATATAATAATAATAGTACAGCAAGGAGAAAGGCATGAAGAGATCAAGGATAAATTAATTGCTAAATTTCCCGAAGCCAAAATAGCTAGGATTGAAGAAGGCAATTACCTTTATGAGGTGCATTTAAATAAAGTTTTGGACAATAATAAGCCAAATTGGGTATTTCTGGAATCTAATGATGTAGCAATGATTAGTAACGTTGCTCCCTTATTGAATGCCAAATCAGAGAGTCACAAGATTACTTTGTTTACTACTGATAAAAATAATGCGTTTGATGATGATAGTATCAAGAATGAGCATTTATCAAAATTGCATTTGCATTATCCATCTGTTGATAAAAAAGAGTTTGATAGCAAGCTAATAGACGAGAATCAAGAAGTCTCTCCCTTTGTAAAAAGGTACAAAAAAGAATACGGGGTAGACCCAAATAACTGGGCTATTCGTGGGTTTGATATTGCTTATGATATCTTAATGAGACTTGGTACTGCTGATGATTTATATCATGCGGTTTCTTTTGATGGAACTACAGAATATGTTGAAAATAAATTTAGCTACACAAAAAAACTTCTAGGGGGATATTATAATAATGCCGCGTATCTTATTAAATTTGATGATGATCTAAAATTGACCATAGTAGAGTAATTTTTGACAATAAAACAGAATTTAGTAAAAGAATACTTGTATTATTTAAGGAATTTATTTTGAACTTAAATAAAAATGGATATTCAATATAATAAAAAGAGATTTTTTATATATATTTGATATCGTTTAAGTTGTCTTTTTTCTGTGTTTATTTCTAGAAAAAGATTTACTTGGCATTATAATTGTAAGGAATACAGTAGAAAATAATTTCTGATCAGATTCTAATAAATTATTGTATTATTTAAAAATACATGTATATTTAGGATCAGAAAATAGAACAATTTCATTATCGTGCTAACAATATTTGCCCCATATTGTACTTCGAGCATTTTGAAATGGATAAAAATATAACTTTGGTTGGGCATAATTGTTACAATTATGGGTAAGTACTTTACTATTATTTTATTTTTAATATTTACCAACAATAATGGTTATGTAGGAAAATTCTCGTATACAGAAAAAAGTAAACTGGATTGGTCGGACTTTAGAGGCAAACCCGATGAAAATAGCACGTTTGATTCTGCGGTGAATACAGGAATTACCTATCAGTGGTCTTACGGTAAGGATAAGGGAGATATTGAGTTAAACTATCAGGTTGATAGCTTTTGTTATCCTTCGATGTCATGGGTAAAAAGGGGGCAAATGTCAGATTATCTTCTTGTTCATGAACAATTGCATTTTGATATTTCTGAATTGCATGCTCGGATTATGAGGAAAAGATTGAAGGATTATAAAGCCGGCAAGAACATAAGAAGAGATTTGAATAAGATGTATAAATTAGTAGAGAGAATGAGAATTAATATGCAAGAGCGATATGATGAAGAAACTGATCATTCCAAAAATAAAGTAAACCAAAAGAAGTGGGAGAAAAAGATACAAACTCTCATGTGGTACTATAGAGATTATACCAAATAATCCTCTCATACAATTAAAGTGTGAACTCCCAACTCCAAAAAGATTTTTTAGTAAAATTGGCACATACCAAGATGCCCTTTGGAAAGTATAAAGATAGGTATCTTATAGATCTTCCAGAATATTATGTTGTTTGGTATCATAATAAAGGTTTCCCGAAAGGAGTATTGGGTCAACAATTACAAACAGTATACGAACTCAAGGTCAATGGGCTAGAATATTTAATTAGAAATATTAAAAATCTATAATTACATATTTACAAACTCGTATCCAGCCAATTCATTTTCTTGCAAGTTTATTTCGGTTTCATTAAGTAGAATACCATGTTCAACAAAGGCTTTCAAATTGGCAAGCCAAAAGGTCCAGCCGTTACTGCATCCAAAATGTACCCTTAATTTGCTTTCGTCATCTTCAGGAATGTCAAATTGAGTTAAAGTTACAATTGTAACATTGTTTTTATTTTCTAATAATACAGATACTTTTGAGGATTCAAATGTTATCTCAAGATAATCTTTTCCATTTGCCTCAAGTACTTTTCCTTCTTCTTTTCCTTCCCAATTGTACCATTCCCAAGTATATGTATCCCCTTTTTGAATGGGCTCTGTAGGTTTTCTGACGTTCCCTTCTTGATTTTTGTATTCTGCACGTTTTAGGAACCAAGAAGTAATCCCCTCACCAGTGGCCCATAAATCATATAGCTTTTGGGTTGAGGTGTGAATATATATCTTCTTGGTAAATGAACTCCATTGTAATTTTTCCATGGTAAAAAATATTTAATTAGGTATTACTTTAAAAATAAGGAAAATCTATCTTAAAATTAGTTAAACATATGATTTAAAAAGCTTAAGACGGGTTTAGTTAAATTCTTCCTAGAGGAGGTTTAACTTTGTAATGAATTCTGTAAGTTTAGAGATAAATAGAAATGCAACAATTGCTTTTCTTTATTTACGCACATCTTAATTTTTTAAAATGAAAATAAAAGAATACCTACTCTTCAGTTTTGTTTTTTTTATAGGTTTACAATCATATACACAAGAGTTTAGTGAAGGTCCATTCTCTCAACTTATTATTCGCGGGGCTACATTAATTAATGGTAATGGATCACCTCCAAGGGGCCCAGTGGATATAATCGTCGAAAATAATGTAATAAAGCATGTAAAAGTCGTTGGATACCCTGGAGTACAGATTGATAATACTAAGCGCCCGGCCTTAAAACCAGGAGGTAAAGAGATTAATGCAGAAGGGATGTATGTATTGCCTGGTTTTGTTGATATGCATGGGCACATAGGAGGGGTAGCACAGGGAGCAGATTATGATTATGTTTTTAAATTATGGATGGCGCATGGTATTACTACAGTGAGAGAACCTAGCGGGAGAGGTCTTGAATGGACATTGAAGTTAAAAAGAGCCAGTGAGAACAACGAAATTGTAGCTCCTAGAATTTTTGCATATACTGGTTTTGGACAAGGAAGTAAATCACCAATAAGTACTACAGAAATGGCCAGAAATTGGGTCAGAGAAAATGCAAAGAAAGGCGCAGATGGGATTAAGTTTTTTGGAGCTGCTCCCGAAATTATGGCCGCGGCATTAGATGAAAATAAAAAATTAGGATTGGGTTCTGCTTGTCATCATGCACAAACGGATGTAGCTCGTTGGAATGTTTTAAACTCGGCCAGGGCTGGATTGACGTCTATGGAGCATTGGTATGGATTGCCAGAAGCTCTATTTGATGATAAGACTGTTCAATACTATTCTCTTGATTATAATTACCAAAATGAACAACATCGATTTGAGGAAGCGGGGAAGTTATGGAAACAAGCGGCAAAGCCATATTCTGAGCACTGGAAAAAGGTGATGAAGGAGCTATTAGAACTAGATTTTACTTTAGATCCTACTTTTAATATTTATGAGGCTAGTAGAGATTTGCAAAGAGCACGAAGAGCAGAGTGGCATGAAACTTATACATTGCCTTCATTATGGCGTTTCTATCAACCTAGTAAGATTTCACATGGATCGTATTGGCACGATTGGGGAACAGAGCAGGAGGTTGCTTGGAAAGAAAACTATCGATTGTGGATGACATTTATAAATGAGTATAAGAATAGAGGAGGTCGCGTTACAACCGGGTCTGATTCTGGTTTTATCTTTCAATTGTATGGTTTTGCTTATGTAAGGGAATTAGAGTTGCTTAGAGAGGCTGGTTTTCATCCATTAGAAGTAATAAGAGCTGCTACCTTGAATGGGGCAGAAGCTTTAGGAGTTTCAGATAAAATAGGGTCTGTTGAGGTTGGAAAACTGGCGGATTTTGTTTTAATTGATGAAAACCCGTTAAAAAACCTCAAAGTTTTATATGGTACTGGGGCGATTAGATTAACAAGCGATAATAAAGTAGTACGTGCTGGTGGAGTAAAATACACAATCAAGGACGGAATTGTTTATGATGCCAAAGCGCTTCTTAAAGATGTGAAACGTATGGTGGATAAGGCAAAGGAAAAAGAAAACTTTTCTATTTTGCAACCTGGGATAAAAGAATAGAGTTGTTCTGTAATCTTAAGAAAAACTTACATATCAAGATATTGATGATTGCACTCTAGCCCAGTTCAATATCCAAATATAATTATACACAAAGCGCCAGACTAAAATCTGGCGCTTTGTGTATAAATTGTCAATTCTTCTATTAAGATACCGATTCGGTAACTTTAGAAAAAATATCTATATCGATCTGGTTTTTTGTTAGATCTTCAAAAACTTCACGTTTGCGAATTAAATGTGCTTCCCCGTTATGCCACAAAACTTCTGCTGGGCGATATCTTGAGTTGTAATTGCTGGCCATCGAAAAACAATAGGCTCCTGCATTTTTGAACGCAATAATATCACCTTCGTTGATTTCTGGTATTCTTCTATTGGTAGCAAAGGTGTCAGTTTCACAGATATACCCTACAATAGAGTAGAATCGTTCCTTTCCGTCTGGGTTAGAAACGTTTACGATTTCATGATGAGAATTGTAAAACATAGGACGCACAAGGTGGTTAAAACCACTATCAATTCCTGCAAAAACAGTAGAAGTAGTCTGCTTCACTACATTTACATTAGCTAAGAAATATCCTGCTTCACTAACTAAAAATTTACCTGGCTCAAAACCTAAAGTTAGTTCTTTGCCATACTCTTTGCAGAATGCATTGAAACGCTTAGTAAGTTTTTGACCAAATTCTTCAATATTGGTTTCTATATCCCCAGGTTTATATGGTACTTTAAAACCACTGCCAAAATCTATAAAGTCAAGATCCTTGAAGTTTTTAGCAGTTTCAAATAAAATTTCACTAGCATATAGGAAAACTTCAACATCAAGAATGTCACTCCCGGTATGCATATGAATCCCATTAATATTCATACCCGTATTCTCAACAATTCTAAGGATGTGAGGTATTTGATGAATTGAAATGCCAAATTTACTATCTATATGCCCCACAGAAATATTACTATTTCCGCCTGCCATAACATGAGGGTTAACTC
Source organism: uncultured Aquimarina sp. (assembly GCA_947500545.1). Classification (GTDB taxonomy): domain Bacteria; phylum Bacteroidota; class Bacteroidia; order Flavobacteriales; family Flavobacteriaceae; genus Aquimarina. Next base: position 157,754 of record CANMSO010000008.1, read on the forward strand.
GTATGCAAACAGGTACTTTAGGATGTTTTGCACCAAATTGTTCTAATATTGAAAGGTTATCAATATTGATCTGTACTCCCATTGCAGAAACTTGTTCTATTTCTTCAAGAGAAACCCCATTAGGTGTAAAAATAATATCTTCAGGTCGAACGCCTGCTAGCAGCCCTAATCTCACTTCTTGAACTGAAACTGTATCTAATCCAGCTCCTAATGAATTCATTAGCTTCAAAATTGCAAGATTGGATAATGCTTTTACAGCATAATTCAACTTTACCCGTTTGACCTTCTTAAATGCGTCATATAGGCGATTGTACTGTGAAGTAATTTTTGCGGAGTCGTATACATAAATCGGACTCCCGAACTCTCTTGCTACTGCTAATAAATTTTCATTTTCCATCGTGTCACAAATTTAAGCCTACGAAATTATCAATAAAATTAGAGATATTAAGGTCTTGCATTGAAAAAATCTACTACAACGATAGATTTTAAGATTTTTAACTTGTGTTTAATGGATAAAAAGAGGGTTATTTAGTAATTTTAATAAAAAAAGCATGCTTCCTCTTTTTCCATTACAAACAGTGGTTTATCCTGGTGAACGTCTTCCTCTACATATTTTTGAGGAAAGATATCAGCAATTGATTTCTGATTGTGAAAAGGATGGGGTTGCATTTGGGATACCTACATATATTGATGAAAAACTGGATTATGGGACAGAGGTAGTGCTGCAAAAAGTATCTAAAAAATATCCAGGAGGAGAAAGTGATGTCGTTTGTGTCGGAAAAAGAATATTTAGAGTTAAAAATTTTCATCAGCAATTTCCTGGAAAGCTTTATTCTGGAGGCGATGTCGAGTTTCTTACAGATAATGATAGAAGCGCAGAGGAGCTGCAGGAAGAATTACTTAAGAATATTGCAATTTTGTATGTAGAACTTACTATAGATAATCCTCCTGTGTTTGATATTCCATTTGTTAGTTATCAAGTTGCACATAAAGTAGGTTTAGCATTACACCAGGAATATCATTTGTTAACATTGCGTAGTGAACTGGAAAGACTTAATTATCTTATTGGACATCTTAAAATTACTATACCTGTAGTAAGAGAAATGAATAGAACCAAAGAGGTAATTATGATGAATGGACATTTTAAAAACTTTGACCCTTTAGATTTTGAAGACTTTAAAATGTGATGTATAATCTTCATATTTTTTAATTAGATTTCTGTTGATCTTTGCGTAATTTTTCGGGATGATAATCTTCAGTGTTTTTTCCATCAAAAGATTGGCACAGTAACTTCACTTTTCCTATTTTTGGGACTCCTATAAAAAAGGCAAAAAAAATAATAGTATGAATTTACACGAATATCAGGGTAAAGAGATATTAAACAGTTTTGGTGTGCGTATTCAGCGCGGTATTGTTGCGCAAAATGCTCATGAAGCTGTAGCAGCAGCAAAACAGCTTACTGCAGAAACAGGTACTGGTTGGCACGTTATAAAAGCTCAGGTACACGCAGGTGGACGAGGAAAAGGCGGTGGAGTTAAGCTTGCTAAAAACCTTAAAGAAGTAGAAGAAATTGCAGGTCAGATTATCGGAATGAACTTAATCACTCCTCAGACTTCTGCAGAAGGAAAAAAAGTGCACCAGGTATTGGTTGCAGAAGATGTATATTATCCAGGTGATAGTGAACCAGATGAGTTTTATGTTTCTGTACTGTTAAATCGTACTACGGGGCGTAATATGATTATGTATTCTACAGAGGGTGGAATGGATATTGAAACAGTTGCCGAAGAAACACCTCATTTGATTTTTACAGAAGAGATTGATCCATCTGTAGGAATTTTACCTTTTCAGGCGCGTCGTGTAGCATTCAATTTAGGGTTAAGTGGTACTGCATTTAAAGAGATGACCAAATTTGTAATGGCTTTGTATACGGCTTATGATAAGTCCGATGCTTCGTTATTTGAAATCAATCCTGTTCTTAAAACAAGTGATGATAAGATTCTGGCAGTAGATGCTAAGGTTACGATAGATGACAATGCATTATACCGTCACAAGAATTACGTAGATATGCGTGATATCCGAGAGGAGAACCCAGTAGAGGTTGAGGCAAATGAGTTAGGTCTTAATTATGTAGATCTTGACGGTAATGTTGGGTGTATGGTTAATGGTGCTGGTCTTGCAATGGCAACCATGGATCTTATCAAACAAGCGGGAGGAGAACCGGCTAACTTTCTTGATGTAGGAGGTACGGCAGATGCTAAGCGAGTAGAAGAAGCATTTAGAATTATCCTAAAAGATGACAATGTAAAAGCAATATTGATTAATATCTTTGGAGGTATCGTTCGTTGTGATCGTGTCGCTCAAGGAGTTGTTGATGCTTATAAAAATATGGGTGATGCTATAAAAGTACCTATTATTGTAAGACTACAAGGGACTAATGCGGATATTGCTAAAGAACTTATAGATAATAGTGGATTAGATGTTCAAAGTGCCGTGCAATTTCAGGAAGCTGCTGATAAAGTACAAGCGGTATTGGCGTAATAACTATTTATATTTATGATATATTCGAAGCGATCTGTTTAAGGTCGCTTCTTTTTTTGATGTATAAAAAACAAAGGAATGTTATGGATAAAAGGATAAGCGAAATAGTTGGAAAATTACAAATGAATCCTCATCCGGAAGGTGGTTTTTATAAGGAGACTTATAGGAGTAAAGAAAGTATTCCCCAAAAGGTTTTGGGTAATAAATTTGCAGGAGAACGTAATTATTGTACGGCTATTTATTTTCTTCTAACTTCAGACAATTTCTCTGCATTTCATAGGATAAAACAAGATGAAATATGGCATTATTACGAAGGTTCTTCTTTATATGTGCACGTGATTGATTTGAATGGTGAGTATAAGCGATATGCCGTTGGGATGGATCTAAATCATGGAGAATTACCTCAGTTGATTGTTCCTGCTGGTTGCTGGTTTGCTTCTAGTGTAAAAAATGACTCAAGTTATTCCTTGGTAGGGTGTACCGTATCACCAGGCTTTGATTTTGATGACTTTGAGTTGGCTCAAAGAAAAGAGCTGATTCAGGAGTACCCAAAGTACAAAGATGTGATTACTCAACTTACAAGAAGTTGATTTTTTTTTATTTACCGATAAGATAATTAATGCTTACTGTTGCTAAATCAGAATTAGGGAATCTTGAAAAGTATATTGGGTCACTTTTTAAACCTACTTCTTCGATTACTTTAATAAAAGAATTAATTTCAAGAATATATTGATCAGAGAATCCATGAGTAGCATCGTATGCTGTAGCTGCAGTAGAACCTAGGTTTTTGGCTGTTAAATCTGGTGGGATTGTGTGTAGTTCTATAACAATCAATCCAAATTTTTCGATATGTGTTTTCCACTTTGCGAAATGATCTTTTAAATTTCGTTCGACATCACTATTATTAAGTCTTTTTCCTCGATACGCAAAAGCGCCTGTAGATATACTAGGTTTGTCTAATTGCGCATTGGGTTCACTCCAGATTCTATTGTGATCTAGAAATGTTCTTACAGATAATAAATCATTCAATTCAATACCGTAGTTTTCTTTTAGATCTTTTTGTAATAAGTCTGGGTCACTGATATCTCCCCATATTACTTTTGCCCATATATCTGCTTGTATTAGGTTTGCTCTTGTGACTTTTAATGCAGCTTTGTTATAATCAGCACCTACAAGGAACAAAGGGTGGTCTTCCAGATGTTTACCTCTTAGTGTTTTAGATTCAATAACCTCAAAAAGATGAATCAAAAAAGCCCCGTTGCCACACCCCATATCCAAAATTCCTTTTGGTTGTTGGTCGAGCGGTTTATTAAACAGGCTTATAATGATCTCATCAATTTTTTTGAAGTAAGTAGCATGCGCACCTCCACTTCCCCATACGTTCATTTCACGATCTACATGGGTTTCATCACCATTTTGCGAGCTCCATAATATATTGGGATCGCCAAATAATAATTGATCCATCTGTCTGAACATTGGAATATAAGAAACTGTAACCCCATATGCAGAAGCTCTTTTAGCAAAAAACAACCCTTTGTTGGTAAAGGTATAGTTGTTATTAGATTTACTAAACCAGCCTAAATGACCAAGAAATGTAAGAATGGTATTAAAGCTTTTGGGGAATCTATGATATTCATCTGCACTAAACGAAGCTTCCATAAAATATTTATGAAACATACCTCCCATACCAAGATGTACTGTTGTGGGGCCTACAAGAATGCCTTCAATATGCTTAAGGATTTGGTTTTGAACTTTTGAAATAGTAATATCTGATGTAGATTTTAAACCAAATCGATTTCGGTATTTTTCAAACAATTTTTCCAGTTTATGGAAGGGTTCTAGTTCAAACTTACGTGGATGAAATTTTCCAGAATACGCTAATAGATTTACCACATCCTCATATAAGAAAAGATGCTCAAAAGCAATTTTAGAAATGGTATTTGTGCTTATAAGAACTTCATTTTGAGTCACTTTGTAATTTAACCATCCTTGAGAACTTAAAATTCGCAATGCGACATTTAAATAGCCTTCATTTGCATTGCAATCGGCAGCGATTTTCGAAACGGTACATTCCTTATTGTTGATTAAATATTCTGTAATATTATTTTTGAATAAAGAGTAAGCGACAGGAGCTACAGTTATTCCGTCTAGGTGATGGAAAAGCTCTTCGCGAAATTGTTGTTTTTCGGCTGCTGTAAGCATAGATACTTAATTGAAAGGTTTGTTTGTTGAGACAAGATTAGTCTCAACCAAATTAAGCATTTATTTTGAAGTAAAAAACGCTATTTTTTATTCTTGTTTGCGATTTGGTTGTCTTTTTTATCGGGCATCGGCCCTCTAAGATGAATAATAAGACCGTTTAAGAAGTTGCGAAGTATCTGATCCTTACATTCCATATATTTGGGATGACTCTCGTTTCTGAAAAATGCGCCTAATTCACTTTTGGAAACTTTGAAATCTACTAAGGCACATATTTTTACAATATCGTCATCTCGCAATTTATGTGCTACACGTAGTTTCTTGAAAATGTCATTGTTTGTTAAACCCATTATGCAAAGGTATATTTTTTAAATAGATGATTTTGTTAGATGAATAGAAATTTTGGATGTTTTTTTTACTAGTATATATCAGGTGTTTATGATTAAATAACATTTTAGGTTTTAAAAAACATATTTTCAATGTAATTCGGCGATAAATAGTGGTTTTTATCGAATTGAGGGGGTGTCATTTTTGAGATGTCAAAAAATAGTTAGGTGTAAAGTATTTTCTTTATACCAATATTATAGAGAACGCTTTAAAATTGAAGTCAGAGTTTTAGAGATAATGAATTACATTTTTGTCTAACCTTAAAATATACGCGTATGAAGCTTTTTTACGGAATTTTAGTTGTTGACCTTCGAGCATTTAAGAAGTTCATTCAACAATTACCTGCTGCGAGTAGCAATGCAATCCACAGGTAGATTTATTTAGCTAATCTTGTGAGTAAGGTTGCTAATGATTTTTATTTTTTAAAGAGACTCGAGGATTAAATTACAACCTCCCATTTAAGTTGTGATTTTATTTTTCGGGTCCTTTTTATGTGGTTTTGTCATTATAAAAACAAATATTTTTGTCAAAATGACAGTATTTTGAACTGAATTAATGACATAATGACGTGTTTTTTACAATGGAACTCATATTGCTATACACTCATTGAAATTAAAATTTTGATTAACCTTAAAAAGAATATACAATGAGTTTAGTAAAAAGAACAGACAGTTTACCTTTCCTTTTCGATGATTTTTTTAATACAGATTGGTTAGGAGGAACAAGTAATGTAAGAAGAATTGGTTTTAATACACCAGCTGTAAATGTTAGAGAAACAGATAATGATTTTACATTAGAGTTAGCTACACCAGGGCTTTCCAAAGAAGATTTTGATATCGAATTGGATAATGATGTGCTTACTATATCTTCAGAAACGAAATCTGAAGAAGAAACTAAAAATAATGAAGGTAGATACACAAGAAAAGAATTCAACTACAGGAAATTTAAGCGTTCCTTTAGTTTGCCGGATACTGTAGATATAAATGGTGTAGATGCTTCTTATAGAGATGGAGTGTTATTGGTTACACTGCCTAAAAAAGAGGAAGCAAAAATACAACCTAAACGGTTGATTGAGATTTCATAATTTGATTTGAGATTTTATTTAGTTAATTAATGTTGCGAAAGCGCCTTTTGTATAAAAGGCGCTTTTTTGTTTTTAGATTCATAAAAAAAATTGTATTATTGTGATATCAAAATGATATTATTATGAAATATGAAAATAAAATAAAGACGAGCAACGGGTATCTAATGTTTGGGATGTTATTGCTTGTTATAGTAGTAATGATTGTAGGTGTTTTTAGTACCGATAATGCTTTGTTTTTGGGATTGCTAGCTGCAGTGTTGTTTATAGTAAAAGGTTTTTTTATTGTGAACCCTAATAGTTCTAAGGTTATGGTCCTCTTTGGTGCATATAAAGGAACGGTAAAGGATAATGGTTTCTTTTGGGCGAATCCTTTTTATACTAAACAGCGAATATCGCTAAGGGCTAGGAATTTTTATAGTGAACGAGTAAAAGTTAATGATAAGATTGGTAATCCTATTTTGATTAATGTAATTTTGGTTTGGAAAGTAGAAGATACCTATAAAGCTGCTTTTGACGTTGATCAATATGAAGAATTTGTTAGAGTGCAGACTGATGCGGCAGTTAGAAAATTGGCTGGTACTTATCCATATGATAATTTTGCAGAAGGTCATCACGATCACGAAGTAACACTATTATCCGGTATGGATGAAGTGAATGAAGCATTAGAAAGTGAAATAACAGAGCGTTTAGCGATCGCGGGAATTAAAGTTATGGAGGCTAGGATAGGATATTTGGCCTATGCTCCAGAAATTGCAAGTGCGATGTTAAAGAGACAACAGGCTGTAGCAATTGTTGCTGCACGTAAAAAAATAGTCGAAGGAGCCGTAGGCATGGTAGAGGATGCTTTATCCAAATTGTCAGAAGATGGCATAATCGATTTCGATGATGATAAAAAGGCATCTATGGTAAGTAACCTGATGGTTGTTTTATGCGGGGATAAAGAAGCCACACCTGTAATTAATACAGGTACATTACATTCATAATTTATGAGCAAGAAAAAATCATTTGTTCTTAGAATTGACCCTGAAACTTTCAAGTTAATTGAAAAATGGGCAGACGATGAATTTCGTAGTGTTAATGGTCAATTAGAATGGATGATTCATAAAAGCCTTAAAGATGCTAAACGATTAAAACCTAAAAATAAATCTGATAATTCAGATGAAAAGGAATAAAAAGATTAGTGAAAATCAACTTAAGAACACCCTATGTCAAGGGTGTTTTTAGTTTGAGAGATACTCTATTATCACTAATAATTTTATACGGCTTCTAAGAGAGAGGTTAACTGGGTTTCATTAATAGGTTTAATAAGATAGTCTGAGATTCTCTCATATTCTTTCGCTTTTTTTATGTCCTCAGGGTTGTCTGATGATGAAAGAATATAAATCTTGATTTTCTTTTCTAAACTAGGGGCAATAATGATATACTCGTCAAGAAATTCCCATCCGTCCATGATTGGCATGTTTAGATCTAGTAAGATTAAATCGGGGAGAGCTCCTTTAATTTCAGAAGCAGATTTTATATATTTAATTGCTTCTTCACCATTAGAAAATATTAAAAGTTCTTCGTGGTAGGTTTCAATACCTTGTACTAGCTTTTTTACAATAAACTGATGGATGAGATCGTCATCTACAAGACATAATGTGCGGTTGTTTTTTATCATGATGTTATGTCTATGGTAAATACTGTTCCTTTTTCTGGCTCACTGTCCACGGATATTTTTCCATTTAAAGCTTCAATTTGAGATTTTGTCATAAATAATCCAAAACCTCTGGCATCTGGATTATTATGAAATGTCTTTTTAAAACCAAAGATTTTATTTTTGTGTCGGTTTAGATCTATTCCACTACCATTGTCTTTGAATATAAGCTGAACCGAGTTTGAGCTTTTTCTGGATTCAATATTTATTAACGGAGGTCTTTCTGGAGATCTGTATTTAATAGCATTAGAAATTAAATTTAGAAAAATACTATGCATATAAGTTTCTGAGTATTCTATGGTACTTATTTCATTGAAATTAGTGTTCACAAGTGCATTGTTCGATATAAGTTCACCACTAAGTTGCTTTAAAACGTCTTCGCATATTTTTTCAAGGGAAAGATGTTTGATTTTAAGGTTTTCTCCTTGATTAATTTGTACTACTTTGATCAGTTTTTCCATTGTGTTACTCAAAGTTTTTGTACAATCTTGAATTAAATTGGCATACTCACGTTGTTCTTCTTTTAATTCAGTTTCTTTTAAAAAATTGGCTAATGTAAAAATGTTAGCAACAGGAGATCTTAGGTTGTGTGATGCGATATAGGCATAACTCTCAAGTTGTTTGTTTTTCGCTTGTAATTCTTTTAGCATCTTCTCCTGCTTTAGCTCATCTTCTATCGATGCGGTTTTATCTCGTGCAATTGCAAATAAATCTCCAGTCTCCTTTATAGGTGTAGCATTCCATTCTAGCCAAATATGGCCTCCATTACTTTGTGTAAATCTGTTTGTAAAAGAAATTGTAGGTAATCCGTCCTTTAATTTTTCTATTTCCTTGCGCGTATTTTCAATATCATTAGGATGAATAAAATCATAAAAAGATTTTGACTTCAGTATTTTTGTAGGATACCCTAGTATTTTAGACCATTGAGGATTTAAAACCTTGAAAAAACCGTTTGTATTGGCAACGACAATTAAGTCTTGGCTTAGATTGAAAAGATCTTCTAATTGTTTGTTTTTTGTTTGAAGCACCTCTGCCAAAGATTCAAGTCTATTTTGTTGATTTTGTGCATCTGTTATGTCTCGTGCAACTGCAAATATGTCACCGGTTAAATCTACGGCGGTCGTATTCCATTCTAACCAAATGATCTGTCCTTGTTTACCTATATATCTATTGCCAAATTGACTAATTTTTATTCCGTCAATTTGTTGTTGTATCATATCCTGGGTTTTGGATTTATCTTCTGGATGAATAAACTCCATAAAAGGAGTTGATAATAATTCTTCTTCAGAATATCCTAATTTTTTGGACCATTGAGGATTGACTTTCTTGAAATAACCATCTGAGTTGGCGATTGCCATTAGATCTTGACTTAAGTTAAATAAGTCTTTATAGGGTAATATATTATTTTCCATACCTTGGGGATATTTTGATTGCAAATGCGAAAACAACACGATAGCTGAATATTTTACCTTGCAATCAAATTAGCACAATAACTTCATTGTGATAGATAGTTAAATAAAATGGGTATGGAGATTAACTATCCTAATTTAAAAATTAAACAACTTATAATAAAAACATAAATTATTGACCAAAGTTACACCTTTTTTTGGTAACAAGTATTCAATAAACAAGTATAATGTTTATGGTTTAAGTGTAATAAAAATTGAGGATTTCCTGATTATTTGTTTTGTAAAGACTTTATTAAGTGATTAACTTGTTAATGATTAATATGTTAAGTAAAATATAAAATTGTTTAATATAATTAATTTATAAACCTTATTTTTTCTTCGCACCTTTATATGTTTAGAATAGTTCAATTAACTTTGTGAGGTTAATTCTGTATCTTATACAGTATGTAGTAGGGATATTGTCTTAAATAAAAATTTCTGATAATGCATGAAGTAAACCATACATTTAATCTTAATATCAAAATAAAAGTACTTTTAATATTTGCACTTTTCTTTCTCAATTTTATTGCCTTTCCACAGAGAGCTTCTCAGAAATTCACCCATTATGGAAAACAAGACGGTTTAAATCAGAGTAGTGTAAATTTTATTTATCAAGATTCTGAAGATTATTTGTGGTTAGCTAGTTTTGGAGGAATTAATAAGTTTGACGGTTATAGTTTTACTTCGTATACAAATGAATTTAATGATAACTCTTCTATTTCAGATGATGCAGTCTGGACCATTCTTGAGCGCCATGATAAAACATTGTGGTTTGGAACAAAAATGGGATTGAGTAAGTATAATCGTCAAAGTGATAATTTTACAAACTATTTTATAAGGGAAAATAATAAATCAGTAGGTACACTTGCTATAAAGGTTCTTTTTGAGGATAAAAAAAATCGATTTTATGTTGGATCCGAAGGAGAAGGTTTGTACACATTTTCTATAGAAAAAGAGACTTTTTCTCTCATAAAAAATTTCCCGAACACAGCAAAAGTTACCGCTTTAACAGAAGACATGTCGGGTAATTTATGGGTGGGTACAGAGAATATGGGACTTTTTCAAATATCTTTAGATAGATCTGAAGTTATTAGTTTTGTTGATGCAAACTTATTAAGCAGCACTATTATTTGGAGTTTATATGCAGACGAGAAGAATAATATTTGGATAGGAACAGATGAAGATGGTCTTGTACGATATAACAGTATCACCAATGTATTTGACTTTTATAAAGAGAGCAATGGCAATTATAACTATAAAGCAGGTAAGAAGATAAAATTTATAAGCAAAGGCAATGATAACATACTTTGGATTGGAAGTGCTACAAAGGGACTTTCTTACTATTCGTATAAAGAGAATCGTTTTTATAATTACTTAAAAGATCCTTATAATTCTAATTCTTTATATGATAATGATGTCAGTGGTGTATTTTCTGGAGCTAACAATGTTGTATATGTAGGATTTTATACAAAAGGATTTGATAAAATGATCCGCAATCCATTCTATGTTATAAAAAACAACCCCAAAAAAGAGAATACATTAAGCAACGATAATGTGTACTGCATGTATTTGGATCATGAAGATATTTTATGGTTGGGGACATACGGGGGAGGGCTGAATAGGTATGATCCCAAAACAAAAAAGTTTACACACTTTTTACATGATGAAAATGATGCTTCTACTATAAGTCATGATTGGGTAAGAATAATCTATGAAGACAAAAATGACATAATGTGGATTGGTACATGGGGAGGTGGTCTTAATAAATTTGATAAATCTAATGGTAGTTTTAAACGATATTCTTCAATGTCAAATAAAACTAATGATCTAAATCATAATATAGTTACGGCCTTGTTTGAAGATAAAGATGGTGAATTATGGATAGGGACCTACGGAGGAGGAATAAATATTTATCAACCTGAAACCGATGACTTTAGATCAATTGCTCATGATCAAGAAAATGTAAACTCTATTAGTGACGACCATATCACTTCTTTTTATCAAGATGAAAATGAGATAATTTGGATATGTACGTATGGAGGAGGACTTAATGCTTATGATAAAAGAGCCAATAAATTTGAAAGATTTTTACCCAATCCTGAAAAAGAATACACACTTAATAATCACAAAACGCTACACATTTTCGAAGAACCAGAACATGACTTTTTCTGGATAACTACGTTGGGTGGTGGAATTAATAAATATAAACATAAAGAAAAAAAGTTTACCAATTTTACTAAGAAAGATGGTTTGTCCAACAATTCGACCATGGGTATGCTAAAAGATGATAACGGTAAGTATTGGATAAGCTCTAATAATGGGCTTAGTTGTTTTGACCCGATTAATGAAACTTTTGTCAACTATACGATGAATGATGGATTAGGTAGTGATGATTATAATCTAGAGGCTTATGCAAAGACAAAAGATGGGATGCTATATTTTGGTGGTAAAAAAGGAGTGACTTATTTTGACCCAAAGGATGTTGTACAAGAGTCAAAATTTCCAAGAGTTACTTTTACTAATATTAAAATAGAGGACAGTATATATACAATGACTCAGCAACAATTAGAAATTCCTTATAAGAGCAGAGCTATATTTGAATATGTTGCTATTAATCCAGACAAGACAGATAATATTAGGTATGCATATCAGTTGGTGGGGCAAGATAAGGATTGGAATAATATGGATAAGAACCGCTATTTAGAATTTACAAATCTGAACCCAGGAGAGTACGAACTAAGAGTGAAATCCACCAATAGTGCAGGTACTTGGAATAAAGGGTATTCAGGCATTTCTTTATATGTTCCTGCCCCTTGGTATATGAATTGGTATTTCAGAGGATCTAGTATTTTGATTTTTCTATTGGTGGGATATGGTTATTATCGTATTCAACTAAATAGGGCACAAAAACGAAATAAACTACTCGAAAAAACAGTAAAGGAACGAACAAAAACAATCAAAGAAAAGAATAAAGCCTTAGAAATAGAAAAGGACAAAACAGAGGTGGCATATAAACAATTAAAGAAACTAGAAGGTTTTAAGGATGAATTTACCAGCATGTTGGCTCATGATCTTAAAAACCCTTTGGTTACCATCTTAGGATATTCTTCAGAAAACTCTTCTGATATCGATCTACAAAGTATCAATAAGTCAGGTAAAAAAATGCTCAATCTTATTGAAAACATGTTAGAGGTTCAGAAATTTGAAAGTACAGAAGTAAAGTTTAGAATTAGCAGTTATAACCTTAGAAATATTGCTATTGAAGCAATAAATCAAGTAGAACTACTAGTGCTGGAAAAAAGGATACAGATAATTAATGATATCAGAGCAGAATATACTGTAAATATTGATAAAGAAGTTGTAGAAAGAGTTTTTGTTAATTTGTTGTCTAATGCTATTAAGTTTTCTACTACTGATAGTAAGATTAAAATTACAGGAAATGTAAAAGATCAAAATCAAAATGAGGTAGTTATATGTATTCAGGATTATGGTACAGGTATCTCAGAAGATCAACTGCCTTATGTGTTTGCTAAGTTTTCTCAGGCAGAAGCAAGAGACTCGGGTGTTACCAGATCAACGGGATTAGGTCTAACATTTTGTAAAATGGCAATAGAAGGTCATGGAGGTAAAATATGGGTAGATTCTGAGATAAGTGAAGGAAGTTCGTTTTTTTTCACCCTTCCCAAACTTCAGGATAGTATGGTGACTCAAAGTCAAAATAAGGTTGAAAAATACAGCTATGAAAACCCATTACATAGTATACGGTTTGAAGCAAAAGATTTTATTTTACTTCGACCATTTTCAGAAAAAATTAATACCTTAACCATCTATGAGATGGGTGAGTGGTTAGATATTTTCGAGAATTTAAATGACCCTGAAACAGGGAATATTAAAATATGGAAAAGTGCAATGATGGAGGCACTTACTAGTTTTGATGAAAATGCATTTTCATATTTGAAAAATCTATTAACTACAGAATCTATTGAATAAAAGTACTAATAAACCTCTTAAACCTAATACCCCACAATGGAATATTCCATTTTAGTAGTAGACGATCAGCCTGATAATATTAAATTTATTAGCTTATTGTTAAAGGAAATGCAATTGGGGAAGAAAATTTATTCTGCCCCAAATGGAAAAGTTGCCTTAGAACTAATAGATAAGGTTGCTCCGGACTTAGTCCTTTCGGATTGGGAAATGCCAAAAATGAATGGTTTAGAACTACTGAAGGCTTTGAAAAATTCACCCAGAACAAAAGATATCCCTTTTATTATGATTTCTGCGGTAAAAGTAGATGCGGAGTCTATGAAAGAAAGTTTTGAATTGGGAGTTCATGATTATTTAACGAAACCTTTTGATAAGCTTGAATTTATGGCTAGGGTAAGTGCTACTTTAAAACTTCAAGATGCATATTTAAGAATTAAAAAAAGTGGTGATGAAATAGCCGATCAGGCATTGTTGATATCTAAACAGCACGAGGAGCTACAGAAATTAAATAAACTTAAAGATAAAATTTTCTCTATTATATCTCACGATATAAGAGCGCCATTGGCCACTTTGGATGGTCTTTTACAGGTTTTTAGTGATGAAGAGATAGAATTAGAAGAAAAAGAACTAAAAGAATATGCAACTGGTGTAAAGTTAGAATTGAACAGCGTTCAATCTCTAATGGATAATTTGTTATCCTGGGCTAAATCACAATTGGGAACTGAAATAATAAATATAGATGATGTCAATGTGCATAATGTAGCCAACGAGATATTTGCCTTGTTTAAACAAAAGATAATAAATAAAAATATTAATTTTTTTAATCATATAAATTCTGAATGTATTATAGAGGGAGATAAAAATGTAATCTCGTTTATAATTAGAAATTTAGTAGCTAATGCGATCAAATTCACACCAAAGGGAGGTAGAATAACTTTGGATAGCGAATCTACTCCAGAGTCTATTATAATTTCAGTTATTGATTCGGGAGTTGGAATGGATACAGAAACTTTAGAAACTCTATTTGATGATAAAATGGTTGCTACACAAAAAGGTACTTCAGGAGAATTGGGTACCGGGATAGGGTTAATGTTGTGTAAAGAATTAGTAGAGCAACATAAAGGGGCTATATCCGTGAAAAGTCAATTAGGTCAGGGGAGTAAATTTAGTTTTTCCCTTCCGATATAATCATGATACATTTATGGAAATAGTAATAACAGAGTAAGAAAAGAAAAAGAACATAATTCGAGTCTGAATTGTCTTAATAAAATCTAAGGCTTCTTATGCTACAAATCCAACCACTTCTTAAAGTTAGTTGTTCGTTCTCTTGATACTATAGTTTGTTCTTCACTTTGCGGTTTTAGTTTTAACAGTAATCGACTATTAAAATAGCTATGAATCTCAATCACGGCCTTTACAGAAACCATAAATTTTCTATTGATTCTGAAAAACTGAACAGGATCCAATATATCTTCAAGTTGATCAATAGAGTACTCAATAGGGTATTGTTGACCTTTATGTGTGTACAAAAAAATTAGCCCTTCATGAGACTTGAAATATGCGATATCCTCTATATTAAATGAGTTAAATTGATTTCCTACCTTAACCATAAATCGTTTTTTGTATTCTTTATGGAATAGGTTCTTAATGCGTTCCAACTTATCATCATCTAATAAAGTATTAGTTTCTATATGATTTTTACGATATTTAGCTAATGCATGCTGTAGGTCCTTTTTGTCAATGGGTTTTAACAAATAATCTAATCCGTTGTATTTAAATCCTCTAATTGCATATTCGTTATATGCGGTAGTGAATATTACAGGAGGATGATTCTCTAAGGCATCAAGAATATCAAAACCATATCCATCATTAAGTTGAATATCTAGAAAAATAAGATCAGGAACAGTATTGTTATCAAACCAATTACGTCCATTTTCTACAGAAGTTATCTGACCAACAATTTCGATTTCTGGAGCCAATTCTACAATAAGATTGGCTAAACGTCTAGAGGCAATATTTTCATCTTCAATAATTACTGCAGTCATATCATGAAACTTTTACAATGGATACTTCTTTTGTATTACTTGGTAATAATGGGATATTGACTTTGAAGTATCCATTTTCAGGCGTTATCACTACTTTTTGATTAGTATAGAAAGAATATCTTTTTTCAATATTTTTTAAGCCCAATTTAGTAGATTCTTCCTTTTGTTTTCTTACATGTAAGTTGTTTTGAACTAACAGGTTGTTTCTGCCAATAGAAATAATACTAATTTCTAATGGCTTCTCTTTTGAGAAATAATTATGCTTTAATGCATTTTCTACAAGCATCTGTAAAGAAAGTGTTGGTATTAAATGCTCTTTTGGATCAATAGAAACATGTGTGGTAATACTTAATGCTCCTTCATGTCTAACATTCATCATAAATATGAAGGAATCCAGAAAGTTTAGCTCTTTTTCTAAACTCACCAGGTCTTCTTCGCGATTATCCAAAATATAGCGATAGCACGACGCCAATCTAGAAACAAAATCAGAAGCCAAATCTCGATCTTCATACATCAAAGAGGTGAGTGTGTTTAGACTATTAAATAAAAAATGTGGACTTATTTGATTTCTTAATGATTTGTACTTAGAAGTCATCGCTTCTTTTTTCAATTGGTTCATTGTATTCTCAAGCTCTTTTTTTTGTTTAAGAGCAAAATAAAACATATTGAATAGTATTGCGGCAAACCCAAGAACTGTAGCTCTGAAAAAATCAATTCTAAATCGTAGCCAAGGATCTCCTGCATCAATCTTACAGATATGATCCAATTCAAAAATAGCCAAATAATAGAGTAGCGCGGCAATTGGGAGCACAACGAGCAGATTAATTCCTAAGATTTTGATACCGTTAGAAATGTCTAAGCTTTTTTCCAAGTCGGCACTTAATTCACGACGTATTAACCAATCATTGGTTTCCCAAGATAACATAAGAAGAAAAAAAGCGCTGAAATAATAAAAAACAGCAGGTGCATCAAGGAAATTGCCGTCATCATCATGATTTATAGTCAGTTTTACTAAAAAGTAAATCACATTAATGATAAGAAATCGGATTGCAAATTTTTTTATGTATGTTTTTGAAATCATATACAGTACTAGCAATTAGTATGATAAAGATACATAACTGAGATACAAAAATCGTTTACAGCTATATTCAATTGTCATATTAAGTGTTGAATAGTAACTAATTTGACCTGACTTGAAAAATAGACATTCAGAATCGATGAATAGTATTAAAACGGATATTCATCATTTCAAATTAAAAACTGGCAGTTCAAGAGATTTCGTTTTCAATCTTTTCGATAAGTATGCAGTTTTGGATGAAATCTTCAAAATCCAATACTATTATGAAAAAGATTGTTTTTATCTTATGTATTTCAATAACATACATTGTAAATGCCCAAACTGGTATTATTAAAGGTACTATTATCGACAAGCAGTCAGAAATTCCTTTGGTTGGTGCTACTATAGAATTATTAAATGTAGAACAACCTAATGGCGTGGTTACCGATAGTAATGGTTATTTTACCATAGAGGCTGTTCCGCTGGGACGTCAAACAATACGGGTGAGTTATATTGGTTTTGAATCGGTGACCTTGCCTAATATTGTAGTCACTTCGGGTAAAGATGCCGTGGTGAATGTCCCGCTTATCGAAGCTTTTGATCAGTTGGATGAAGTGATTATTACGAATAGTAATGCAAAAGCAAAAGCTATTAATAAATTAGCATCGGTTTCTGCTCGCCAGTTCGGAGTAGAAGAGGTAACCCGTTTTTCTGGAGGTAGGAGTGATGTCGGTAGACTAGCAGCTAATTTTGCAGGAGTATCTGCACCAGATGACAGTCGTAACGATATCGTAGTACGCGGTAATTCTCCGGTAGGATTGCTGTGGCGATTAGAAGGTGTTCCGATTCCTAGTCCTAATCATTTTTCTAGCGCAGGAACTACAGGAGGTCCCGTTTCGGCATTGAACCCAAATCTTTTAAAAAACTCTGATTTTATAACATCTGCATTCCCGTCAGAATATGGTAATGCTATTGGTGGTGTTTTTGATCTTGGTTTTAGAAAAGGAAATCAAGATGATTATGAATTTACCGGCCAAGTAGGGGTTTTTACAGGGATAGAAGCTATGGCAGAAGGTCCTTTGGGGAAAGATAAGGGTTCGTTTTTGATCGCAGGAAGATATTCTTTGATTAGTTTGATAGGCGGAGGAGCAGGAGGAACATCAGCTACACCAAATTATAATGATATTTCATTCAATATTGACTTTGGAAAAGGAAAGCTTGGTAACTTATCTATATTTGGAATTATAGGAACTTCTGATATCGAGTTTTTAGGAGATGATATCGATGAAGATGATCTCTTTGCGGCAGAAGATGAAAATGCTTTTGTAGAGTCTGGTTTTGGCGTTGTTGGATTGAAACACCAGATTAGTATCGGTAAAAACTCTTTTTTACGTACAATTGCATCAGGTTCATTTAGCTCTAATGATTTTAAAGCGGATCGCTTTATTGAAAAAGATACGCCGCAAGAAAGAATCATACGATTTACTGAAGCTGATAATAGTGAAACACGCTTTACATTCTCTACCCTTTTTAATGCTAAACTTAGTAATAAAAGCACGTTAAGAACTGGGGTTTTAGTAGAGAATTTCGGTGTAGAATTACTTAATCGAGATCGAGAGGAACAATCAGATAATGATGGAGATGGAGATCCTGATTTATTCACATTTAGGGATATTGATGAGGATCTAAGTATCATACAACCCTACATACAAGGGCAATTTAGATTAACAAAAGACCTTACACTTAATGCTGGTGTCCACGGGCAGTATAGTACATTAAACGAACAGTTTGTTTTTGAACCAAGAGCCGGACTATCTTACAAGGTAGGCCAAAATCATAGTTTTAGTTTAGGGTATGGGTTACATCATCAGCCAGTTTCTTTACCACTATTGTTTTTAAATGAAGAAATTAATGGAGAGTTGATACAAACCAATCGAAATCTTGATTTTGTAAGTAGCAGTCACTATGTGTTAGGGTATGATGTAAGAATAGATAAGGGTTGGAGAGGTAAAGTAGAACTGTACTATCAAGATATAGACAATGCCGCAGTAGATTCATTCTCTTCTAGTTATTCATCATTGACCGAAGGAGCAGATTTTGATTTTGAAAACGATCGCGTATCTCTAGTGAATGAAGGTACAGGGTATAATCAAGGTGTTGAAGTAACACTCGAAAAGTTTTTTAGTAATGGATACTACGGCTTACTTACTGCTTCCTTTTTTGAAAGTAAATACGAAGGTAGTGATGGTGTTGAACGTAATACTCCTTTCAATAATGGACAGGTAGTTAACTTTTTGGCAGGAAAAGAATTTAAAATGGGTAAATCACAAAAAGACGTCTTGTTTTTTGATACACGGGTTACCTTTTCTGGAGGGCGATATTTTACACCTGTTGATCTCGAAGCTTCGCAACAAGCAGGATTTGAGGTTTTGCAAGAAGATGTTGCCTTTAGTGAGCAGATCGATGATTATTTTAGGTGGGATGTAAAGTTTGGTTATAAAATCAATAGTAAATCTAAGAAGCGTTCGCACCAATTCTATGTCGACTTGCAAAATGTTACAGGTAATGAAAATGTGTTTACACGTCGATATAATCGATTAACCAATCGTGTAGATGAAGTAGATCAAATAGGTTTTTTTCCAGATTTCGGGTATAGATTTCAGTTTTAATACCATAAATATTTAAAATGAATATCATGAAAAGAATACTAATAATAGTTATTATCTTATGCTCTTTAGGAGTGGGTATCGCAAATATTTCTGGTCAACCTTCAAAAAGTGATTTCATGAAAAGTGAATTAAATAAAATAGAACAATATCTTATTCATAGAGATAGTCTGGATAAAGAAGTTTCTAAAGTAGCTGTGGCATGGCATCTGGATCATAGTCTCAAAGTGATAAATGCAATTTATGACTCTTTGCAGCATTCTGATCCTTCTGCCTATAAAAAGAGTTTTAATATGGCTCGTACATTGTCTTTTACTTTTGGATACATACCTAGAGGTAGAGCACAATCACCAAAATCAGTACTACCACCAGATACCATAAAAACAGACGATATAGTATCTCAACTGGCTATTGCCAGAAATAAATTATTAGAATGGATAACTTAGATGATAAATCCAATTTCAATCACCCGGTATTTAACCAATTGAATAAGAAACAAGCTAAGCGATTTATCGAAATTCATACTCGGCATCATTTAAAGATTGCACAAGATATTTTGAAAGAATAAACCTGCTGTAAATCAATAAATTCCACTCAATTTAAAATACTATAGCGTTACAATAAAGAGTTTTCCTTACATTTAGTAAGGCTATAATCACTCTAAAACCTCGTATAAAATGAATGTTTCTTCAAAAACCCAAATGCATTACCGTGTATGTAATCTCTGTGAAGCCATGTGCGGACTCGAAATTGAACATAATGGTAAAGAGATTTTGAGTATTAAAGGAGATGAAAAAGATCCTTTTAGCAAAGGTAGTATATGTCCAAAAGGGGCAGTCATTGGCGATATGTATAACGATCCTGATAGACTAAGGAAACCATTAAAGAAAACTGATAACAGTTTTGTAGAAATTGATTGGGTTGAAGCTTTTGATATTGTAGGTAAACGACTGAATGCGATTAGGACCCAGCATGGAAATGATGCTATAGGTCTATATTTTGGAAACCCTACGGTTCATAATTATGGTGCTATGATGTATGTCGCAGCTTTAAAAAAAGCTATACGTTCCAAAAATAACTTCAGTGCAACATCTATGGACCAGTTGCCACATCATTTTACGTCTCATTTTATGTTTGGTAATGGTATGATTATGCCCATTCCTGATATTAATAGGACAGAATATATGATTATTATGGGAGCAAATCCTTCGGCGTCAAATGGAAGTATTATGTCTGCAGCCGGAGTTCAAAAACGATTGCGAGATATTCAACAACGAGGAGGGAAGTATATAGTGATTGATCCCCGTTTGACTGAAACTGCAAAATCGGCAGATGAACATCTGTTTATTCAACCAGGAACAGATGTATATTTCTTGCTGGCAATGCTCCATATTATTGTCAAAAAGAAAAAATATGATGTAAAACATATACAATCTTATATAACTGGCCTCGAAGATATATTATTGATGGCAAGTAGTTATACTCCCGAAAAGGTGTCTCAAATCACAGGAATAGCAGTCAATGATATTACGAGGATAACTCAAGAGTATCTAAGTAAAGAAAAAGCGGTATTATATGGTAGAATGGGAGTAAGTACACAATCCCATGGTGGATTATGTCATTGGTTGATTAATCTCATAAATATTCTTACCGGGCACTTTGATAAAGAAGGAGGAGCCATGTTTACTAACCCAGCTGTACCGGTTGTTGGAAATAAAAAAGGACATAAACCTTATGCAAGATGGAAAAGTAGAGTAAGTGGTTTGCCAGAATTTCAGGGTGAGCTTCCTGTATCTGTGATGGTAGAAGAAATGGTTACCAAAGGTAAAGGGCAGATTAAAGCAATGATTACTCATGCTGGCAACCCGGTGCTATCTTCACCTAATGGAGACCGTTTGGATATGGCACTAGGTGGGTTGGATTTTATGGTTTCTATTGATATTTACTTAAATGAAACAACCAAGCATGCTGATATCATTCTCCCACCTACCACAGGACTCGAAATTGATCATTATGATCTTATTTTTAATTCATTTGCGGTTTCTAATAACGCAAAGTTTTCGGAAGCTTTGTTTCCGCCTAAGAATGGACAACTTCATGACTGGCAGATTTTTAAAGCCTTAACCAAACGGTTGTCTAAAAAGAAACTGTCTTGGTTGTTTAGAATTAGTACACCAAAATTATGGCTCAAATTAGCGCTTCTTAATGGTCCTTATGGTAATTTTAGTAATGTAAAAAGATTATTTACTGGACTTACGCTAAGAAAGATAAAGAAATCTGTGCATGGTTTAGATTTAGGGCCTTTGATCCCTATGTTTCCTAAGTTGTTAAAAACAAAAGATCAGAAAATTAACTTGGCTCCAAAACTGTTTATGGACCAATTAGAAACTTTATATGCTGAGTTTACAACTAAAAATCAAGAACTTCTTGAGAATGAATTCCGACTAATCGGAAGAAGACATTTGCGAAGTAATAATTCATGGATGCATAATGCAGAGAAATTAGTTAGTGGGAAAAACAGATGCACTATGATGATGAATACTTTTGACGCAGAACGATTACGTCTTAAAAATAACGAAGAAGTTACGGTGAAATCTGAAGTTGGTGAGATTAGAATCCCTGTTGAGGTTACCAAAAATATGATGTCTGGTGTTGTGAGTATTCCTCACGGATTTGGGCACCATAAAAATGGAATCAAATTAAAAGTAGCTGAAGCCCATGCCGGAGTAAGTGTTAACGATATAACTGATCATAATAGGATAGATACATTAACGGGTAATGCTGCATTTTCTGGGCAGATTGTTAGTATTGTTAAATAAGATATTACACCATAGACTTATTACAGTAAGATGATTTTTCAAAATCTCTAATGTTAATAGAGAGAATAGGAACATCCGGAAACATGGATTTTAAAGTACTTACAATTTTTTTAGAAAGATTCGCTTTTTGGGCATCGGTTCTCCCCTCCATGATATTTCCAAATACGTGAATAAAATCATCTTTCGTGTTTCCGATTGTATAATATTTGAAAGGGTTAATTCTTACTTTAATATCTCCTTTGTCAAAAAGTTCGGTAGATTCTGCTGCGTTATATACCCTTTCTATAATTTCTTCAGGAGATTTTAGTTGAATGATGTTTTCGGAGCAATCTAATATGAAATGTGGCATGTGTTGATTATAATATTTTGTTTTTTTGAAGTTTTAAGGTAAAGGTCGGATCTAGTTGTTTTGAAAATATACTTCTATATCAGAAAGCCTTTTTTCTTTCTCCTCATCAGACAACCAGCTGGCTTTGAAACTATTCTTAACTAATGTTGTAATTTTTTGTTTAGAAAGATCAAGAGCTTTAGCGATCTCTAAATAATTCTCATTCATATACCCACCAAAATAAGCCGGATCGTCTGAATTAACAGTAACCAATATGTTTTTCTCCATCATCTTTGGTATAGGATGATCTTTTAGATCGGTAACTACTTTTAGTTCCAGATTAGATAAGGGGCACACAGTAAGTGGTATTTGTGAATTAGCTATGCGTTGCACTAATTTTTCATCATCAAGACAGCGATTACCATGATCAATACGCGTTACTTTTAACAAATCTAATGCTTCCCAAATATATTCTGCTGGTCCTTCTTCTCCAGCATGCGCTACAGTAATAAATCCTTCTTCTTGTGCTTTGGCAAAAACACGTTCAAATTTAGAGGGAGGATTGCCTAATTCAGAAGAATCTAAACCAACTGCACTTATCCATTTTTTATACGGTAGAGCTTGTTCTAATGTTTTAAAAGCAGAAGCCTCATCTAAATGCCTTAAAAAAGACATAATCAATTTAAAACTGATCCCTAGTTGCTCTTTGCCATCTTCTAGTGCGCGATAAATCCCTTTAATTACAGTGTCAAATGAAATACCTCTATCAGTATGAGTTTGAGGGTCAAAAAATATTTCTACATGTACTACGTTTTGTTCATGCACCTTGTTTAAATATGCCCAGGTAAGGTCATAAAAATCTTGTTCCTCAATTAAAACATTAGCTCCAGCATAATAAATGTCAAGAAACTCCTGAAGGTTATTAAAACTGTAAGCTTTTTTTAGTTCTTCAACAGAGTTGTAACTAATTTTTTTATTATTGCGTTTTGCAATTTCAAACATCAATTCTGGCTCAAAAGTACCTTCTATATGCAAGTGAAGTTCAGTCTTAGGGATACCTTCAATAAATTTTTCGATTGAAATATTACTCATAATAATTTTTTGTTTTTTTGATATTAAAAACTATACTTTCTGATCTTGAATCTTATTTTGTAACATCTTAATTTCATCACGTAAGCGAGCTGCAGTCATAAAGTCAAGCTCTTTGGCAGCTTTTTCCATTTCTTTTCTCACATTACGGATACGAGTTTCTAGTTGTTCTTTGGTGTAATATGCAGTTTCTTCCTCAGCAGCCTGCAAAGTAGGTGCAGTTTCAAAAGTATAAGGTTCAACAGTTTTACCCGCTAAAGCATTATCTAATGATTTTTTAATTGCAGTAGGAGTAAGACCATGTTTTGTATTATATGCAATTTGTTTTTCTCGTCTATATTCGGTTGCATCAATAGTTTGCTGCATACTCTTCGTGATCTTATCGGCATACATAATTGCTTTTCCGTTTACATTTCTGGCTGCTCTACCAACGGTTTGTACTAATGATCTTTTATTTCTTAAAAAACCTTCTTTATCTGCGTCTAGAATAGCTACCAAAGATACTTCGGGTAAATCTAAACCTTCACGAAGTAAGTTTACTCCGATCAATACATCAAAAAGCCCTTTTCGTAAATCTTGCATAATCTCTACGCGTTCTAAGGTGTCTACGTCACTATGGATATATCTACATCTAATTTCTATTCTGGTAAGATATTTAGTCAACTCCTCTGCCATTCGTTTGGTTAGTGTCGTTACCAAGATTCGTTCATCTACCTCAATTCGTTTTTGCATTTCTTCAATAAGGTCATCAATCTGATTAAGACTAGGCCGAACCTCTATTTCTGGATCCAATAACCCAGTTGGACGAATGATTTGTTCTACAAATGTACCTTCACTCTTTTGTAACTCATAATCCGCTGGTGTAGCACTAATATACATTACCTGGTTTTGAATAGCTTCTAGTTCTTCAAACTTTAATGGTCGATTATCCATCGCAGCCGGAAGTCTAAACCCATACTCTACCAGATTCTCCTTTCTAGATCGGTCTCCACCATACATAGCATGTGTTTGCGGAATAGTTACGTGACTTTCATCTATTATCATGAGGTAATCATCAGGAAAATAATCAAGCAAGCAAAATGGTCTGGTGCCAGGGGCTCTACCATCCAAATAGCGTGAGTAATTCTCAATGCCAGAACAGTATCCCAATTCTTTGATCATTTCCAAGTCAAAGTTCGTTCGTTCTTCTAAGCGCTTAGCTTCAAGGGGCTTTCCTATTTCCTTAAAATATTCAACTTGTTTTCCTAAATCCAATGCAATTTGATCAATCGCACCATTTAATACTTCAGGAGAAGTAACAAACATATTGGCAGGGTAGATATTCAGTCGATCATATTTTTCAATGATTTCATTAGTCTGAACATCAAATGCTTCTATTTCTTCAATTTCATCACCAAAAAAATGGACTCTAAAAGCATCATCCGCATAACTAGGAAAAATATCTACTGTATCTCCTTTTATTCTGAAATTACCATGTTTAAATTCTGCTTCGGTTCTTGAATACAGACTCTGCACCAATCGATGTAATAATGCAGTTCTGGATATAAATTGACCCGATTGAATCGAAATCACGTTTTTTTGAAATTCTACTGGATTACCAATACCGTATAGGCATGAAACCGAAGCAACCACTAACACATCTCTCCTTCCTGAAAGTAGGGAAGAAGTGGCACTTAATCGCATCTTTTCGATCTCTTCATTTATCGATAAATCTTTTTCTATATAGGTTCCCGATGTGGGAATATAAGCTTCAGGTTGGTAGTAATCATAATAGGAAACAAAGTATTCTATCGCATTTTCAGGGAAAAATTGTTTAAACTCAGAATATAATTGAGCAGCCAATGTTTTATTATGAGCTAGCACCAAGGTCGGGCGTTGTACTTTTTCAATTACATTGGCGGCAGTAAATGTTTTTCCAGATCCTGTTACCCCCAAAAGTGTTTGGTATTTTTCATTGGATTCTATACCATGAACTAATTGTTGGATTGCCTGTGGTTGGTCTCCTGTGGGCTTGAATTCAGATTTTAATTCGAACTTCATGTATTCTCTTTCTTTTTTTACATAAATATACAGAATACAGAGAATAGATTTATCTAATCAAAGAGAAACTTCCGGTAAGAATTCTGCCATCTTCTAATTCAACCCGATACCAATATTGGTTTGATGGCATTAATTTCCCATTGTAAGTGCCATCCCAACCATTTCCACCTGCTCTAAGCTGTTTCAATAGTTTTCCATAGCGATCAAATATATAGATCAAAGAATTTGATAAAACTTGTGCAGATATCCCACCTACAGTCCAATTTTCGTGAAAACCATCTCCATTTGGAGAAAAATATTCTGGGAAACCTACTACTGAGATATCTCGTGTAATTACCGGAAGACATCCGTTTTTATCTCGAACATAAACGGTATGAAAACCTGGGGGTACATTGGTAAAATTAGGATCGTCTTGAAAGTCACCTATAATTCCATTTATTTCAATTGCATATTCATAATCGCCTATTCCCTGTGTATTTATGGTAACTATATTGTTATCTGCGGCATCTGTTATATCTATAGATTGTATTGTAGCTACATTTGAAGCTGTAATTTCTACTGTTCGTGTTTTCAAACATCCAGTTTGTATAGTTGTAACGTCTACTGTATATGTTCCGGGTTGACTAACAAAAATGGTTTCAGTTGTTTCACCTGTAGACCATAAAAAAGTAAAATCCGTAGCATTGCTATTTGATGGTATGTCAGCATCAATTTCAATATTTGCTTGATTTTGACATAAGAAAAACTCATCCTGTACTGCAATATTAGGTAAAGGATTAAGAAATAGTTGTACTTGATTTATTCCAAAACATTGATTCAGGTTATCTTCGATTCGGGCATATACGATGTCTTGTCCTTGTGTTAACGCAACACTATTTGTTATCACCGTTATTGGATTTATTTCACTCAAAGCATCTTCTAATGTTTCATAATAAGTTACTCCTAAATTGAGGTTAGAAATACCAAGAAGTATCTGTCCGTTGGCCGATGTTAGATCAAATTCTCTAAACCCATCTTCATTCCCATCATCATCACATGCTCTTATGATGGCGTTACTTGCAGAAGTAACACTAACCCCAAGATCAACGGTAGCAACTTTAAAACAACCATTAATGTTATCTGTGACGCGAGCAAATAATTGTTGATTTGTTGCTGTGTTTTGATATGCTTGTGTATTCGTTATAGCGGGTGTTCCTGTATTGGCAGAAATCAAATTTTCAAAAAACAACACAGTTCTATTTGCAGCTCCTGCTGTAATTTGGTCACTAACTTCATTAAGATTAAAAAGAGTGAGACCATCTGAAGGATTTTGGTACTCATCACATTGTATTAGCGAAACTGAATTTGATATGGGTAATGGATTTACTTCTAAATCAAAGCTTGTAAAGCTGAAAGTATTTAAACATGATTCTGATGGAGCAAATTGAGCTCTAACAAAAATTGTTTGTGGATTTGCAGTATTAATGAAAGGTGTATTTTTATCTATGATATCTGTACCAGTATTAGCACCTGTTTGTGATAGATGATATGTTATTAGATTAATTGCAGGATCAGATCCATTAAGAATCTCATTATCCTTATCACTAAGCAAAAAAGGAGCAAAACCATTAGCATCATTACCATCAGTATTATCATCGCATATAATAAACGGAGTTGGCGTTACTATTGACGGACCCGGAGTTGTGCTAAGTGTAAAAGAGTCAATAATAAAACATCCTGTAAGTGTGTTTTCTATACGAACATAAATAGTTTCATTATTTTGAGTACTTAAATATGGACTAGCTAAAGCTGAATTATTAATGCTAGCATCTTCTGCGGTATTGTGATAGGTGACCGTCGTATTTATTTGAGTTCCTAAAATGGCTGCAGTATTGCTTTCTAAATTAAAGTTTGTTATCCCATCCTGAGAATCCCCAACAACATCACATTCTGTGAGGTTTAGATCTGTTGTGTTGTTTGATGAGTTGATCGGGCTATCTGGTAACAATGCAGTTCCAGTGAAATTAAGGTCAAAACCTGCATTTTGGGAAAAGTTGTCTACTAAAATATAATATACTTCCCCTGCAAGAGCATCAATGGATCTTACGAACCCGTTTCCCAGAGCAGCGGGACCTTCTGTAAAGTCTAATTCTGTGTCGTTAAGTCCTGTTAATGTAGAGACTCCAGCAGATGTTGGATTAGTTGAAGAACATCTTATGGAGCTACCCAAATTAGAGCAGGTAACATTTGGTCCATATATAGCAAAATCATAATCTTCAGAAGTACTTGAAGATTCTGGTGTTATTGTAAAGGCTAAAGTTCCCGATTGAACAATATTAACTCGTAGCCATAAACTTTGACTTTCAGAAAAATTACAACTAGGTGGGTTATTACCTGCCAAAGCAAAATCATTTGTACCTACGCCATTAGAATTTAATTCTAAATTTGTGTTGCCACAAACAACGATAGATTGGATGCAATCTGTAGGTTCGTTTTGAGAATACCCTATAGAAATTGCTGAAATAAGAAATAATGTAAAAAGTAATATTCTTTTCATATATACCATCTGTATGGCTGGCCAAGATACTTATAAAAAGAATATTTTTTTACTAAATCAGTACAAATTGGGAGTATCTTTACTTAGCGGATTAGAGAGAAACTTCCTGTAATAATTCTACCATCTTCTAGTTCAACTCGATACCAATATTCGCTAGATGGCATTAATCGCCCATTATAGGTGCCATCCCAACCGTTACCACCCGCTCTAAGTTGCTTTAGGAGTTTTCCGTAGCGATCAAAAATATAGATTAGGGAATTTGATAAAATTTGCGCAGATATACCTTCAACATTCCAACTTTCGTGAAAACCATCTCCATTTGGCGTAAAATATTCTGGAAATCCCACTACTGAAATATCTCTAGTTGTAACTGGAGTACATCCGTTTTTATCCCGTACGTAGACTGTATGAAATCCTGGAGGTACATTTGTAAAAGTAGGATCGTCTTGAAAGGCACCTAAAACCCCATTTATTTCAATTGCATACTCATAGTTACCTAATCCTTGTGCATTAATAGTAACCGTGTTGTTATTTACGGCATCAATTATATCTACAGATTCTATTATGGCTAAACCAGATCCTATTACCTCTACCGTTCGAGTTTCTGAACATCCTGTTTGTATACTTGTTATTTCTACAGTGTATATTCCAGATTGGCTAACAAAAATAGTTTCAGTTGTTTCACCAGTAGACCATAAAAAGGTGAAATTACTTGGATTATTACCAGGAAGAGCTCCTGCATCAATCGAGAGGTTTGCCTGATTTTGACATAAGAAGTATTCTTCTTGCATTTCAATATTGGGTAAGGAATCTACAAATAGTCGGATATTTGCAATTCCGAAACAATTACTTCCATTTTCTTCTACTCTGGCATACACTACGTCATCTCCCTGAGTATTTTGTGTAAGATTAGTAAACGTGGTAATTGCATTTGTATCTAATAACGCATCGTTTGTATTTTGAAAATAGCTAATGGTTAATCCAGCAGCGGTAACTCCGGATAATATTTGCTGGTTGGCTTCAGATAAATCAAAAGAAATAAAACCATCTTCTGTACCATCATTATCACAAGCTCTTAGTTCTGCATCATTTACAACAGTGGTACTTACTTGTAGGGTAACCGTTGTAATGCTAAAACAGTTTGTGTTATCGCTATTAATAACACGAGCAAATATTTGTTGGTTGTTTTGATTGTTTTCAAAAGCTGAAATATTGGTAATCAGAGGATTACCCGATTGCGCAGATGGTTGGTCTACAAAAAATTGAACAGAATAATCTGTGTTATTACCCGTAAGTTGATCTTCTGCAAGAGTAAGATCGAATAGTGTAATATTATCTCCAATAACTTGATATGCATCACATTGTACTAGTGTTGTAGGGTTCATAGGAGGGACTTCAGAAAAAGTAGCGTTGGCTACTCCTGTGAGAGGGCAGCTACCGTCATTAAGATCGACTTCCAGTCGATAATTGGCAGTTGCGGTTATATCCAAAAAATTAGTAGTATCTGCTATTTGAACATTATCTACAAACCAAGTATATGTTGCCCCTGCAATGTTTTGGTATGATAGTCTAAATGTTTCTCCTTCGCAAAGTGAAAGATTAACATTATTAGGATCTCCCATATTTATAATATCAATAGTTTGCGCAAAAATTGATTGAATAAAAGGAGGAAGTCCTAGACGAGCTCCTCTAATTCCATCAGTGTTGATAAGAAGGCCCTGTTGGTTGAAAATTACGTTTGCAGGTAGCTCTTCGGGATTTTCTACAACCCCAAGATAATCACCTTGATTTGTTCGGAAATCATAGAGTGTTCGGTAAATTTTCCCATCTGGTCCTAACTGCAAAGCTCCTTCTGTAAAGGGAGAAGTATCCTGGCTATTTTCATTAAGAATTCGTGTGCCACTGGCGGCGATTTGATTGTCCGGTAGTGTAAGGTCATATTGTAAAAGAAAACTAATTCCATTACCTTGATCACCCACCCCCACCGAAGAGTATAATCGTTGTCCGCTCTGAGAAAATTCAATACCATAAGGAGAGTCACCATCATAAAGCTCAATCTCATTGCTAACTATTCCGGTTGTATTGTCAAAATCATATAGCAAGATTTTCCCTGGACCATTACCAGCAGTTTGGGTTGCAAATCCAAAATGCGCTACGGCTAATTTATCTCCTTCGGGAGATGTTTTAATATAGCCCAAGGCATTACGACGGTATCCCGAAAGCGGTACAGTAACACCTATTTGAGAAGTTACAGGACTAGAATCCACACCTGTTTGTTCTACTTTAAAGGCATAAAAAGTATCTACGAAATGAGTGATTACCCAAAAAGAATCACAGTCATCACTTTTTACAGCAGTAATTTTTTCTGAACATTTATACAGACTTTCTAATGTGTCTGAAGTATTATAAGTGATCAAGGGAATATTTTTTTGACCAGAAACCACTTCACCAAGCCCACCATTTAAAGACATATCAACAATAGAGTACATGAATCCGTCATTAACTCCATCACCATCTATTGTAGTAGAATCATTATCAGCATTGTCATGATGAGGTTCATCAACAGTAAAAATGATATAAATATTGGGTGTGTTTGGTTGCGGAACAATAAGTGCAGATGAGGTGCTTGAAGGATCTCCTTTAAGCCCGGTTCCATTTTGCATAATGTTATTAAAACGATCCCATACTCTTATTCCATCGGTATAAAATAAAAGATTCCCTGTAGCATCAGATATTGTTGTACAGCCCTCTAAAGTATTGATTCTTCCGTCTGTAAGAACAGTAGGAGGGGTAGTGTTAAAGCTTATTCCTGCATTTTGACCAAAATACCAATTATTAGCTTCCCCCTGGCTTAACGTCGGAGTAGTATAAAGCATAACGGCTAAAAAGATGACAAGAATATATCTCATTGTTTGAGCTCTTAAGCTCAAAGATATTACAAATCTCTCTTTTTAAGTAATAGGTGTGATAGATAAACAAAAATTACTGTCCAAACTGCAACAATTAGTAGTTCATACCAATGCACTGCATAATCTTTTTGAAATGATTCTCCCAGTTGATTTGCGGCCGATTGAATAAAATTTAATCTACTAAAAGGCTCTCCAATCAAATTATTCATTGATTCTAAAGGAAAGAACTGTACGATGTTCTCGGCAATATCTGTTCCTTTAAACAGCTTAAATTTTAATAGGGCATAGGTAATATTTTCGATGATCCACCAGATAAATAAGAATCCTAAGGCAAACGCAGATCTTTTTACAAAAATCCCTAAAAACATGCAAAAGGAGAAAAACCCAACTAGTTTTACAAAGTATGCTATAATATATTCCATATCAGAGAATATTATAGAAAACTCGTTGTAATCAGAAAAACTCAAACCTAAAATCAAGGATACAAAAAATAAAAATATTGTAGAGATCAAGGAGAAAACGATAGCTGTTAAAAACTTAGACCCAATAAACTCTTTTTTGCTGAGACCATCAATGAGGTTTTGTTTTAGTGTTCTATGACTATATTCATTTGCCATCATCGATACTATAACAATTGCTAAGAAAAGTTTTGCCCATGCTGCTATATATGAATTGAAGTGCCAGATGTATGGAAAATTAAAAATACCTTGATCGGCAATTCTAAATTTTACTCCAGCAAAATTAAATTCTATTGATGCTATTAATGCGATGAATGTGATAAGAATAAAGTAGGTGATAGATATCACTTTTGCTGCTTTATTATATCTTAATTTCTGAAATTCTATATTGAGTAATCGTAACATGGCTTTAGTTTAAATTGTTGGTTAGTTGTAAGAATTGTTCCTCAAGACTTTCTTTTCGTTTTACGAGATGCGTGAGGACTATTCCTTCCTTAAATAATTGCCTGTTAAGACTTTCTTCATCTAATTCATGGGTTAAAAAGGCAGTAATCTTATCGCCTTCTTCTTTAATATTTCCAAAGGTGTCATTCTTGGATAACCACTCTTTTAAAATACTATTTTGGTTACTTTTTAATTCAAAGAAACCATAACTAGCATTCATTTCATCTACCCTACCAGAATACAGTTTTACTCCTTTCCTTATAATTACGACATGACTACATACTTTTTCTACTTCATCAAGCAAGTGAGAGGCTAATAGGATCGTTGTCCCTCGTGCTGCAATCTTTTTGATGATCTCTCTGATTTGATGTATTCCCTGAGGGTCTAAACCATTCGTAGGCTCATCCAGAATCAAAATTTCAGGATCATTAAGTAATGCAGAAGCAATGGCAAGTCGTTGTTTCATTCCCAAAGAAAATGTTCTGAATTTGCTGTCTTTACGATCTAGTAATCCAACTATTTCAAGTTTTTCTTCAATTTTATCTGAAGGCACGCCTTTGATTTGACATACTAATTTTAAATTTTGAGAAGCGGTCATATATGGATAGAAATTAGGACGCTCAATAATTGCTCCAACCTTCTTTAATGCATCATGAGTTGAGGTGTTACCATCAAACCAAGTAAACTCACCAGCTGTTCTGTTTACAACATTAAGCACAATACCAAGAGTTGTAGATTTACCACTTCCGTTGGGTCCAAGAATACCATAAACGTTTCCTTTTTTTATCGTAAAGGAAAGGTCCTTTACAGCTGTTATTGGGCCAAATTTCTTTGTAAGATTATTCAGCGTGAGTATATTTTCCAATTGTAGTTGTTTTGGCGGTTATATAAAACAAGACGACAAGTAGAGCTTTTTGTTACAAACTTGATCCAAAGTTTATGACTTACCTTTCATTTTAGATTATTGATTTAGAAATTGAATTTTGGTATTTGAATTTTCTCTTTTGTACCTTGCTAACTGTAAAGATACGGAGCATGGATGAAAAATTAATGTCTAAGAAAAAACCTACCTACCCTATAAATGATCAATTGGATGCATATTTGAAGGAATGTAATCGAAAAATAAAAATCCCTGTATTTTATGACGATTTGCTTAGATTTTCTGGGTCTATAGTGGTTTATGATAGTAATGATGAAGATACCTTATGGGTTCGTGTATATTATGAGGAACATGAAAGACCCGAGATAGAATCTAGTCTTAAAAAAGTATATACTATTCTTCATTCTGATGGAAATGAAGATGCGATAGAATTTTTGAATATTGATGCAATAGACTATTGTACTTTTGGAAACTCAAAACCTTTTAGAATAAGAGTTCGAAATATTCTAAACGATAATTACACCTACATTTATGTTAAGAAGGCTGATGCATCACGTATTTATGGGTTAGAATTAGAACACATGTTCTCTCCAAACAGGATTAACTTTTTGGTATATAAAAATACATTGATAGAAGAACATATAGCGGGAATCCCAGGGGATGTATTTATAAAAGATTTTCTTCCAGATCTAAGTGATCGGGCCAAGTCCCAAATAGCCAAAGAGTTTGTGAAGTTTAATGAGCGTTGTCAAATGCGCTTGTTAGGGGATATGCGATCTTATAATTATGTTATTATACCTATCCATGATTTTGATCATGTAGAGTATAAAATTAGAGCAATAGACTTTGATCAACAGTGCTATGAAGGCAAATTGAAAGTGTATCAACCTCAGTTTTTTAAAGAAAATTTTAGTATGGTGGATATAGTAATGAGTAGACTTCAGCCTAGCTCGATAGAACAATATAAAAAAGAAGAGCGTTCTATTTTGGCTAAGCGAATTCTTACTTCGAGATCACGTTACGAAACTTTGGTGGAGTGTATGTGCAAGGACAGTATTTCTACCGAAGAAAATTTGAAGGAATTAAGAGAACATTTATATAACTTTACGCTAGACCTAAAATTTCGCCGTAGTAAATCTATGGGTGAGGTGCTCAAGACTGCAATGGACTTTGTACGACGTAATTATGAAAATGTAAATATGAAACGTCTTTTGGAAGGGTAGGTTATAGGATACCTACGCCAAGTAGCAGTGAAAAAATAATAAGCAAAATTCCTACTACAATCTGAATTGTATGTATGGTTATTTTCTTCAAAAATTTATTCCCTATATAGGCTCCAATAAAAGCCATGATGGTTGCGGTTGTTAGAATAGGATAATCAAGTTTATCTCCCATTTGCAATATATCTTTTGCATACACGCTAATTCTTGAAACATCAATAAAACAAGCAATAACTACCCCGGTGGCAATAAATGCCTCCTTGTTTAGCTTTGCCCTTATTAAAAAAGCGGTTCGTAATGCTCCCTGGTGTCCAGAGATTCCACCAAAAAAACCACTTAATGCGCCGCCCAGAGGTAAATATTTGGTGTCAATTTCTAATCTTTTTAACCTTGGAATAAGGTCAAAAAGAGAAAAGAAAACTAATAGAGCGGCAATACATATTTTTACTACAGTAATTTGATACGATTTGCCAGAGATTGTATAACTAATCAATGGCTCTATATTGGTGAGTTTTCCTAAAATATATGCTCCTAGAAATGCGAATATTATTGCTGGTAGTCCAAAACGTAGAACGGTTTTGAGGTTTGCTTTTTTTCCAATAAGTGTTAACTTAAATAAGTTGTTAAGTAAATGTACTATCGCAGTAAGCGCAATGGCAATATCAATTGGAAAGAATAATGCAAAAACCGGCATAAGTAATGTGCCTAACCCAAAACCAGAGAAAAATGTTAACCCCGATCCTATTAAGGCCACAATACCTACCAGAATATAATCCATAATGTATTAACTTTTCTGCTCTTTGTTAAAATATACTAGATAGTAATACATTTGCTTCTCTTCATCCCATCCTTTTTCTACAAATTTCTCGGCAGACTCGGGATTTATGAAATCCATTTTAATTTGGACATTAGTATCCAGATTAATAACATTTTTAATCTTCTTACGAGCCGCAGTTACTGCATTGTTGGCAATAGGGAAGGAGGTAAGGTCCTCGATTTGATATTTTGGTGCTTTTTCTACTTTATAATTTTTGAACTCAGGAATAAGGTCCGGATTATCTATTACATCATTTAAGAACGCTGACTCCTCAAAATCATCATTTTTGGCAAAATGATTTACAGCACGGTTCATAAACATCACTTCTTCTTTTTTATCCTCTGCAGGAAGTACCACATCCTTGGCAAAATCCTGACAAAACTTCATATACTTTTTAGTATAAAAGTTCTCATCTGCAAAAGCTTCTACGCCTAAGAAATTTTCTAACCAGTACTTTGCATCATACCTGTTAGAGTCTACAGATAGTACTTTGTATCCTTCTTCTTTCTTATGATTAAAGATTAAACATCCTTTGTCTAGCTTATTTAAATTAACTCCTTGCTGAATTAATAATTCGATATCAGATTCTTTTTCTTCAAACTGAAGAAAATCATGTTTTAATTCAGATTTAAAAATTCCTATTGCAGCAACTTTCTCATTATCTATAGAAACATTTTCAAGATATGTTACATATACTTCACCACTTTTGATATGCGGATGATTTGATTGCTCATAAAGTAATGACGCTATTCGCTTAGATTTCTCATGTACAGAAGATGGATTATCAAAAATCTCTGTAGCAATTTTGTATAATGGATTAAATTCGAAATCTACTTCATTGGCAAACTGGAAATAGTTTTCCTCCTTTTCTCTAAAGGGTTTAAAAAAATATTCTTTCAGAATAGCCGTAAGCTCATCGTTAACCTGGTAAGGTGATTCTGATAGAAATATACTTTCACCTTTGTTCTTGTTTCCAACTTTGTGAACAGAAAGTGATTCAATTTGGGTACTATATAGGTTGATCATATTTTTTAAGTTTCATAGCTACAGCGTAGCACGGTTACAAAGTGTTTTAATTTGAGGTTTCAATAATCAATTCCAATGTTCATCAAACCCAAGGTCGTCGTATTCATCTAGCCCCATAAAGCCTTCTTCTTCACCTTCATCAAAATCACCTGCGTTATCGGCTTTAAATTCTTTATCAGGTGCTTGATCTGGTAATTGTCCTTGAACAAACATTACGTTGGGATATTCCATTCCGCTTTCATACTCTGCGATTTCTGCTAATTCAATCAAAAAAGTCCACATACTTAGGAAATCATAGATGTAAATTAGTCTAGGAGAAGCTTCATGAACTATCTCATTAAGAGGGGTTTCATTCATTAGTCGAACAGGTTGATTACCATCACTCATGTCAAAAAGTGATATTTCTTCACCTTGACCCCATTGTTCGTCACTAACATAAAAAGATGCCATCTCTGTCCCGTCGAAACCAAAGGATTGCGTAATAACATCATGAAACTCTTCTAATGTAGCATTCTGCTCAATTTCAATATCTCTAAACACATCTTCTTCTGTGTCTAGTATAATTCTGAAACGGTAAATCATTCTTAATTAATTTGGAAATGCAAAGATACTATAAATGCATTGTTATTTACTAAAACGGTGTAATGAAAAAGTCATTGCACCAAGCAGGAAAAAAGCAACAATTTGATGTAAAACTCCTAATGTTATCGGAACTCGGTATAATAACGTTAGAACACCTAATACAAATTGAATACAAACTATAATTAATATTATATTTAGTGAGTTGGCCTGGGTGTCATCTTTTTCGAGTTGTTTACTTCGATACCAAATAAAGGCAATAACTCCAACCACGATATAAGCTAGATAACGGTGTATAAATTGCACGCCACTTTTACCTTCAATAAAATTCCTTATTACAGGTGATTGTTCTATATAAACAGATTCATGAATGAGCATTGAATCATTCATTAAGGGCCAATGGTTATGTAATAAACCAGCATCAAGGCCTGCTACAAAGGCACCATAAATGATTTGAAGTAAAAGGAGCCCTAATCCTAATCGAATTAAGTTTCTAAATTTGGGATCTATTACTTTCTTTGTTGGATATATAAGATCTAAAGCAACCCAAAATGTATATGCAAAAGTTATAAATGCGGCAGTTAGGTGCATTGCAAGTCTATAATGACTTACATCTGGTCTGTCTACCAATCCACTTTTTACCATAAACCACCCTAGAAATCCTTGAAAACCTCCAAGGAGCATTAATATGATGGATTTTTTTATGGTGGGTTTAGTGAGTTGTTTTCTTATCAAAAAATAAATGAATGGAAATATGAATACTACGCCAATAAAACGCCCAATTACTCTATGCAACC
The DNA here is from genome assembly GCA_947500545.1 of uncultured Aquimarina sp. Taxonomy (GTDB): domain Bacteria; phylum Bacteroidota; class Bacteroidia; order Flavobacteriales; family Flavobacteriaceae; genus Aquimarina. The sequence continues at coordinate 194,803 of CANMSO010000008.1, forward strand.
ATTCCCAAAAGTAAATGTCCTTAAAATCTTCTAAGGTAAATTGATTATTTATCTTCTGGTATTCGGGGTATTGCTTGTATAGTTCAAAAGCATCGTTCCATTCTGCTTCGTTCATTGGAGGAATAGTTCCGGAAATCAATTTATAATTAGAAATCGATAACCCAGAATGCGTTAGCCGGGTAATACCGCCAACAACTACCATAATAAAAATTAGTAAGCATCCTGTAAGCAGCCAGTAAATTACCTTTTTATTGTCTTTTTTCATAAATTAATTTCATTAATACCATTTCTGTGAAAACGGAAATCTTTTTATGCTTTCTTCTGTGTTTTTGGATTTCAGCCTACGCCGGAATGACAAAAAAGCTATTTTCACTATCAACTATCAACTATCAACTATCAACTATCAACCCTAATTCTTTACCTTTTTGAAGCATAAAATTATAAGCAGCATCATGTTCATTTGGTATTTCTCCTTCTAAAATTGCTTCTTTAATTGCTTCTTTTATAATACCTATTTCACGTGAAGGTTTTATCTTGAAGGTTTTCATTATTTCTTCTCCAGTTACAGGTGGTTGAAAATTACGGATATGATCTCGCTCTTCTACTTCAACCATTTTTTGTCGTACTGTCTTAAAATTATTGTGGTATTTTTTGAATTTTTTAGGGTTTTTGGTAGTAATGTCTGCCTCACAAAGTGTCATTAATTCTTCAATATAATCACCCGCATCAAAAACCAGCCTTCGCACTGCAGAATCTGTAACATCTGTTGCAATAACAATAGGTCTAGAACTCATAAGCACCATTTTTTGTACAAACTTCATCTTCTCATTTAATGGCATTTTTAGACGTTTAAAAAGCTTAAATACCATTTTAGAACCTACAAATTCATGTCCGTGAAAAGTCCATCCTACTTTTTTACTAAATTTCTTGGTTGGTGCTTTCCCTATATCATGCAATAAAGCCGCCCAGCGCAACCATAGGTCATCAGTATTTTCTGAGATATTATCGACAACTTCAAGAGTATGGTAAAAATTATCTTTATGACGTTGTCCTTCAATCTCATCGATACCTTTTAGAGCAATTAATTCAGGAAGGATATAGTTTAATAACCCGGTTTTTTCAAGAAGTTTAAAACCAACAGATGGAGTTTCGCTTAGTAAAATTTTATTAAGCTCATCAACAATTCGTTCATTAGTGATGATTTTAATACGATCCTTGTTTTCAGTAATAGCTTCTAGCGATGTAGCTTCTATTTTGAAATTTAATTGAGTTGCAAACCTGATAGCTCGCATCATTCGTAATGGATCATCAGAGTAAGTAATATCTGGTTGTAATGGTGTGCGAATGATTTTCGATTTTAGATCATCTATACCGCTAAAAGGATCAAGTAAATCACCAAAATTTTCTTCGGATAGATCTAAGGCGAGAGCGTTTATTGTGAAATCTCTTCTATTTTGATCGTCTTCTAATGTGCCATTTTCTACAATTGGGTTGCGACTGTTTTCTGAATAAGATTCTTTACGTGCTCCAACAAACTCAATTTCAATTTCCTGAGTTTTAAGCATTGCAGTCCCATAGGTTTTAAATACTTGAACCTTTGGGTTGCCAGGTAAAAGTCTAGAAACTTCTTGAGCCAATTCAATACCACTGCCAACAGCTACAATATCAATATCTTTGGCAGTTCCCCTTTGTAGTATGTAATCCCTTACGAATCCTCCAATGACGTAACAATCTAATTCTAAATTTGCCGCGGCTTTGGTAATTGTATTAAAAATTGAGTGTTGTAAGGCTTGTTTGTAATTTTTTGCTTCCGACATGGATCAATTTACTTCCTGATAATTTTTACCGTGCTATCTCCTCCAATTTTAATAATAGAAGAAGGTTTAGCACCTTTATTTTGTAGCGGCAAATTTACAACATAGTCTACGCCTTCCAAAATGACAGTTGATATTTCTTCAAAGTTTTTTGGAGCAGGTTTGCCACTAATGTTGGCAGAAGTAGAAACGATTGGTCTTTTTAACTTTCGAATCAATCTTCCGCAAAAAGGATCTCTCACTACACGAATCCCCAACGTATTGTCATCTGCAATTATATTTTCGGCGACACGTAGCGGCCTGTCATAGATTATTGTAGTAGCTTTTGTTGCATATTTCAGGATATCATATGCAACTTCTGGTACTTCTTCTACATATTGCTGTAACATTTTGAAATCACTAACCAAGCAAATCATAGATTTGCTTTCTGCCCTTTGCTTAAGTTGGTATATTTTGTCTATGGCTCCAGGATTTGTAGCATCACAACCAATTCCCCAAACGGTATCTGTGGGATAGAGAATAAGCCCTCCTCTTTTTAAAATTGTAAGTGCTTTTTCGATTTCGACTTGTTGATCTACCATAGATTGATTTTTTATTTTTAGGATGCCTCAAAATTACTATATATTTGTCAATCTATCTGTATCATAATTTATGAAGGTTTTACACGTATCTGGTGCCCGTAGTTGGGGAGGTAATGAGCAGCAGCTTTTATACCTAATTGAGGAATTAAATAATTATGGAGTTGAACAATCTCTATTTTGCTATCAAGACACACCTCTATCCAATGCTATGAAGGGTTTAAATATTAATGTTATAGCTATAACATTTGAAAAACCTTACAAGAATGGGTATAGGAAGCATCTTAAAAATGCAGTAGAGAAGTATCATTTTGACCTTATCCATTTGCATACAAGTGATTCTGTTACGGGATATGTTGTAAGTGACCTTTTGGAAAAATTACATACAAAAACCGTTTTTTCTAAGAAAGGCGTGAGTAGAAATGTTAGTGTATTAAGTAAGTATAAATACAACTACAAGAACATTCATAAAATTTTATGTGTTTCTGGAGTCGTTTATGACCATTTTAAAGAAGTACTATATAAGAAAAATCATACTAAACTTTGTGTTGTTTATGATGGAGTAAAAGTTAATGATAAATTAGAAAAACCCGATGCTGACATTAGAGCAGAGTTAGGCATACCAAATGACATTAAGATCATCGGAAATATTGCTAATCATACAAAGGCCAAAGATTTAGGTACATTAATTAAAACTATTGATGTTTTGGTTAATCAAAAAAATGTACATGATATACATGTAATTCAAATGGGCGAATTTTCAAAGAGAACTCAGGAGTTTAAGGACATGGTTTCTGACTATAAATTAGAAAAACATATATCTTTTGTTGGTTTTAGAAAAAATGCATCATCTTTTTTACCGCAGTTTGATATGTACTTAATGACATCAGAACGAGAAGGAGGGCCAACAACTGTTTTAGAAGCTTTATATAAAAAAGTACCCGTAGTATCTACTGAAGTTGGAATTGTGGGAGAGGCCATTAAAGATGGAGAAAATGGATTTGTAACTTCTGTTGGGGATCATGAGTCTCTTGCCAATAAGCTCGAGATTTTGCTGAATAATGAATCGTTGGGTGAATCTTTTTCTGAACTTTCTTTTCAGAAATTCATGAACTCATATACAGCCAAAAAACTTGGAGAAAATACATATAAGGTTTATAAAGAGGTTCTAGGTGTTGATTAAAGGTATTGATCCACTCCTTTTTCGATATAAGTTATTCCCTTTTCTGTTGTTTCTTTTTCGATTATCTCGTTGAGGTGTATGTGGCTTTTATCTTGTTCGTGGTGATAAATATGGTAAGCCAAACCTTTAAATTTTAATCGCTTCCCTTTTATTCCTATATTTATTAAACGTTGGATCATCTCACTATCATCAATACCCCAACCGGTAAGTGTTTCATTAAAACCATTAACTTTTAGGAAGTCATCACGCCAAAAGGACATGTTGCAGCCCCTTAGTTTTGATGATCTTTTGTCTTCTTTTTTGTATCTATTGGCTAAAAATGGAATCCTTAAAGTACGTCCTCTTTTTTTGATTCCTTTAGAAAAGAAATAAAATCGGGTTTGTTTTTTCTCAAAAAGGGTGGCTAAGTAATTTTCTTGGATGTTTACTCGGCTTCCGTAAAGAAAAACTCCTTTATCAGCAAGAGAAAGATGGTCCTTTACAAAATCTTTATGCATAATAATGTCACCATCGATTTCTACAATATATTCATATTTCGCACTGGCTATAGCTTTATTCATGATAGCAGGCTTCTGGTTTTTATTGTCTTCATGCCAAACATGATGTAACGGGACGGGGAAATCCTTTTGCATTTTTTTGATTAATGCACTAGTGTCTTCTCTAGAACCATCATCGGCAATAATGACTTCATCAGGATAATGAGATTGATTTTTTATACTTAAAAGTAATAACTCTAGGGCTTCAGGCCAATTGTAGGTTGGAGTAACTAAAGAACACTTAGGATATGCTGTCATTGGAAATGATTTACTTTGCAAAGTAACGGATTTCTGTGAAAATAATTTTACTTAAACGCTTTCCTTTTAAAAATCTTAAATACCTACCTTTGCTCATTATTTTTAATAATATGCCTAATCAATTTAAAATACATTCATCCTATAAGTCTTCTGAATCTAAAGTTAAAGAGGCGATACTCAATTTTGAAGGTTATACAGATATTTTGGGTGCTGCAGAACGTAATGTTATAAAGATTATAGAGATAGACGGTAGAAAACATACCATAAAATCATTTAAAGTTCCTAATCTGATTAATCAAATCGCATATAGGTTTTTTAGAAAATCAAAGGCAGAAAGATCATATAGGTATGCGAATAAGTTATTAGAATTAGGAATAAAAACCCCTTTTCCAGTTGCATATGATTTGTATATGACCACGTTTTTATTTAAAAAAAGTTATTACGTAAGTGAGTTGCAGGAATGTGATTTAACCTACCGAGAATTGGTTCATGAGCCGGATTATCCAGATCATGAGAATATATTGAGGATGTTTACAAAGTTTACATTTGATCTTCATGAGAAAGGGGTGCTCTTTCTGGATCATTCTCCAGGGAACACGTTGATTGTAAAAAATGATCTGGGATATGATTTTTATTTGGTAGACCTTAATCGAATGAAATTTGAGAACCTGGATTTGGAAACACGCATTCGTAATTTTTCAAGGTTAACACCTAAAAAGGAAATGGTAGCTGTTATGTCTAATGAATATGCCAAGTTAACAGGAGAGGATGAGTCAATGATCTTTGAAAAAATGTGGGGGCTTACTGAAGCTTTTCAAAAGAAATATCATGGTAAAATAGCCTTGAAAAGAAAAATCTTCTTCTGGAGAAAAAAATATAGAGAAGCATAGAACTTCTTACTTTCTATTTCTGCGCAGTAACCAAAGTTTTACATACCTCATGAAAACTGCATACCATTGTACATAACCAATAACTAAACCTGGTACGCCATCTCTAAACCCACTTTGCACTATGTAATGTTTTATAAAGCCCCAAAAAGGTTTAATTATAAAATGGTAAGGAGTTAGTTTGCCCGTTTTTTTATCGTAATCCTCTGCTTGCCAGGTGGCATACCTATTGAGCTTACTAATATATGCATCAAAAGTGGTGTAAGTATTATGATAAAATTTACTTTTTAGCATTCCTACTTTACCTTCTGTAACAATTTCTTCATGAACATGCCTGTTGTCATATTTGCATTTGTCCCGATGAAATAAACGAATAACTTTATCATTTCGCCATCCGCTGTAATGTATTCTTTCTCCCATAAAATGATTCATACGCTTTATCCAATACGCTACGTGTTCATCTTTTTCAGGGTTCTTCAAAACTTCCAAAACTTCTTCTTTAAGCTCAAGGGTTACTCTTTCATCAGCATCTACCAATAATATCCATTTATGATTTGCTTGCGGGATTGCCCAATTTTTTTGAGAAGAAGGATAATCGAATACTCTTTGGACAATAAAATCTGTATACTCTTTTGCTATTTCTACTGTTCTATCAGTGCTAAAAGAATCTACTACCATTATTTCATCAGCAAAAGAAACAGATTCTATTACGTCTCTGATATTATGCTCTTCATTATAACATGGTATAATTGCGGTAACTTTTTCTCTATGTTCTATATTATTTTCTATGGTGATCAAAGTTTGAAATGCAAATTACAGGTTTTTGTGTAAAAATTCGCGTAACTGATTTGTGAATAGTTCTGGTTTAAAATTAGGATAAAGTTCTATAGATTGTTTTTTTAGTTCCTTCGAATCCTTGTTTATAAAGAGTGCGGGTATGTAATCAGCCAAATGAACAGACATTTGTTTTTCTCCATCTTCAAACATATTCCAGTCTTTTTTAACAATCCAAGGGGAAAAAATAGTGAAAGAAGCAATATCTAATGCTTTGGCCATATTTACCGCTCCTCCTTCGTTACCTACCAAAGCATCACAATGAGAAAGAATTGCAATAAACCCGCGAAGACTCTTTGCAAATACATCAAAATGAATATGTTTTTGTGTTTTGTAATTTGTCATATTAAAAATACTGCGTGCATCTTTTTCCTGATTGGGTATGTAATTAAAGAGGATATTAGCGCCAGATGTAGCAACAATCTCATCAATGACTTTAGCCATATACTCAAATGGTAGTGTTTTTCTCATTTCACTTCCCAAAACACTAATCATTACCAGGGGTTTTTGCGAATCAATCCCATTTGATTGTAAAAATTCTTTGGCTTTTTCTTTTTCTTCTTCTGTAAGAAATATTTTTGGCTTTATGATTTCAGTGGCAATTCTATTTTCTGGAAGAACCAACCGCAGCCTGTTTTCTATTGCTATACTGGCATTTGTAATTGGTTCTGATACTCTATGAATAGTCTTTGTGTAAAAGAACTGTGTATACCATTTGTAGAATGATACTTTTTCTGAAGCCCCAGAAAATAAAGTAACAAGATTGCTTTCTAATTTCCCGTAGGCATCTATAACAAGATCGTACTTAGTTTTCTTTATTTGCCTTAAGAAATGATAAAAAGCAATCTTATTATCTCGATAAACATTTTTAAATTCTATAAGGTTATCAAAGAAGGGGTTTTCGATCACCACCGGTCTAGTATTAGAATTTATTAAATAATCAATAGTGGCATTAGGATGCTCCTTGCGTAAAGCTTCACAAATAATTGTACTTGTAAGGACATCACCTATCATTTTTTGTTGAATGACTAAAATCTTCATGAACTATCAATTAAAATAATTGAGCTTGTCTTATTTTTTAGACAAGCTCTAATCTATATATCAATTACCAAATTAAACAGCAACATCATATTCACGAAGCGCATTATTCAAAGAGGTTTTTTTGTCAGTACTTTCTTTACGTTTTCCAATAATTAGCGCGCATGGAACATTGTATTCTCCAGCAGCAAATTTTTTGGTATAACTTCCAGGAATTACAACAGAACCCGTTGGAACAACACCTTTTCTTTCTACAGGGGTATCGCCTGTTACATCTATGATCTTTGTAGAACCAGTTAATACCACATTTGCTCCAAGCACCGCCTCTTTTTCTACTCGAACTCCTTCAACAACAATGCAACGAGAACCTATAAAAGCATTATCTTCAATAATTACTGGTGCCGCTTGTAAAGGCTCTAATACTCCACCAATACCTACACCTCCACTAAGATGAACATTTTTTCCAATCTGTGCACAACTTCCTACAGTAGCCCAAGTGTCTACCATAGTACCCTTATCCACATAAGCGCCAATATTTACATAACTAGGCATCAAAATTGTGCCAGGAGAAATATAAGCTCCATGACGAGCAACGGCATTAGGAACTACTCGAATTCCTTTAGCTTCATATCCTCTTTTTAAAGGGATTTTATCATGGTATTCAAAAATACCTGCTTCCAGGGTTTCCATTTTTTGAATAGGAAAATATAATACGACTCCTTTTTTTACCCACTCATTCACTTGCCAGCCATTATCAGTTGGTTCTGCCACTCTTAATTCACCGGTATCTAGTAAATTAACTATTTCTCTTATAGCATTTTGGGTATTTGATTCTTTTAAAAGCTCTCGGTTATCCCAAGCTTTTTCTATGGTTTCTTTTAGTTGGTTCATTGACTTAAAAAATTTTGGTAAAGATAATAGCTTAGTTGGAAAAAAGTACGGATAAGCCATATTTTAGGAAACCATTAATAAATAGAATGTTTATTTGCTATAATATCATATTTTTGCACAAAAATGTAAATGGCAAGAATTTTGGCAATAGATTATGGAGGGAAGCGATGTGGTATTGCGATTACTGATGAATCACAAATCATAGCTTCTGGATTAACAACAGTAGATACAAAACAACTATTGTCTTGGCTAAAAGATTATGTGTCAAAAGAAGAGGTTGAGCTTTTTATCGTGGGAGAACCTAAAAGATTGCATGGAGAGCCGTCAGAAAGTGAAAAGTTAATTAAACCTTTTTTAGAGCAATTAAATAAAGAACTTCCGGATATTCCAATAAAGAGAATTGATGAACGTTTTACATCCAAAATTGCATTTGATACAATGATCGCCAGCGGAATTTCTAAAAAGAAAAGAAGAGATAAGGCATTGGTTGATCAAATTAGTGCCACAATTATATTGCAAGATTATTTATATAATCGTTAAATAATAGAAATTAGAATAACAGAATATGATTTTACCTATTGTAGCATACGGAGATCCGGTATTGAAGAAAAAAGGGAAGGATATAGATAAGGATTATCCTAAACTTGAAGAATTGCTTGAAAACATGTTTGAAACTATGTATGCAGCTCATGGAGTAGGGTTGGCGGCTCCACAAATAGGCCTTCCTATTCGTTTGTTTTTGGTTGATACAGAGCCTTTTTCTGAGGATGATGGGTTACTCGAAGATGAAGCGAATCAACTTAAAGATTTTAAAAAGGTATTTATTAATGCCAAGATTTTAGAAGAAACGGGTGAAGAGTGGGCCTTTACAGAGGGGTGTTTAAGTATTCCGGATATTCGCGAAGATGTATTCCGTAATGAGACTATCAAGATTAATTATTTTGATGAAAACTTTGTAGAGCATACAGAGGTATACAGTGGGTTGGTGGCTAGAGTGATTCAGCATGAGTATGATCACATTGAAGGGGTTTTATTTACTGATAAACTATCAACTCTTAAAAAGCGTTTAATTAAAGGAAAACTTACTAATATTTCTAAAGGAAAAGTTAACGCAGATTACCGTATGCGTTTTCCATTAGCAAAAAAAGGAAGATAATTATATTTTTATTTGGATCAATGTTTGATTTTTTAAAACGAACTACAGATATTTGCCAACTTTGAAAAGAAGATATATGGGCTTAGACAAAATACTAGCGATTTCGGGGAAACCTGGTTTATATGAGTTAAAAACACAAACAAGAAGTGGGTTTTTAGCAGAATCCTTATTAGATGGAAAGAGACTATCAGTAAGCATAAGACATAATGTAAGTATACTTAGCGAAATCGCAATTTATACCTTTACAGAAGAAGTGCCTTTACGTGAGATTTTTAAGAAAATACAGGATAAGGAAAATGGAGAACAAGCAATCAGTCATAAGGAATCTAAAAATAAGCTAGAGTCTTATTTTAGTGAGGTTCTGCCCGATTATGATGAGGATAGGGTATATGTCAGTGATATGAAAAAAGTAATCCAATGGTATAATATCCTACAATCTAAAGGGATGACCGATTTTTCTGAAACAGAAAAAGAAGCTTCTTCAGAAGAAGAATAGGACATACAGATATAACAAAAATTAATCCCGTCTTTAGACGGGGTTTTTGTTTTTATAAATGTGGTGTGTTCAATGTTAGTTTTTTAACTTATTCTGGAAATATAAATAAGTTACATAAACATTGATTGATTTTCAATGTATGATTTCATGACTTCTTTGTATTTTTGCGCAAAATTTAAATATAATCTTTCTAATATTTAGTTTACATGGCTAATACCAAATATGTTTTTGTAACCGGAGGCGTATCTTCCTCTTTAGGAAAAGGAATAATAGCAGCTTCTCTTGCTAAATTATTACAAGCAAGAGGGTACAGAGTTACAATTCAGAAACTAGATCCATATATTAATGTTGATCCAGGGACCTTAAACCCATATGAACATGGTGAATGTTATGTAACAGATGATGGTGCAGAAACTGATCTTGATCTTGGCCATTATGAGCGATTTTTGAATACACCAACTTCTCAGGCGAATAATGTTACAACTGGTAGAATTTACCAAAGCGTTATCGAAAAAGAGCGCCGAGGAGAATTCCTAGGTAAAACGGTTCAGGTAGTTCCTCATATTACAAATGAGATAAAAGAAAGAATTCAGATTTTAGGAAAAAGCGGAAATTATGATATCGTAATTACTGAGATTGGAGGTACTGTAGGTGATATAGAATCCTTACCTTATATTGAAGCTGTACGACAACTGAAATGGGAATTAGGAGATAGTAATGCACTTGTTATTCACTTAACATTGATTCCTTACCTTTCTGCTGCAGGAGAGTTAAAGACAAAACCTACACAACATAGTGTAAAGACATTAATGGAAAGCGGTATCAAAGCAGATATTTTGGTATGTAGAACCGAACATAAATTATCTGATGATTTACGTAGAAAATTAGCCCTATTCTGTAATGTAAGACAAGAAGCGGTAATAGAATCTATTGATGCATCTACGATTTATGATGTGCCTAACTTGATGCTCGAAGAAGGATTAGATGCAGTAGTTCTAACACAATTAGTGTTAAGAGATGACAACATTCCTGATTTAGAAAATTGGAATAATTTCTTAAAGAGACATAAAAACCCAAAATGTGAAATTACAATCGGACTTATCGGAAAGTATGTAGAATTACAAGATTCTTATAAATCTATTCTAGAGGCATTTATCCATGCTGGAGCAGAAAACGAGGTCAAAGTCAATGTAGTAAGTATACATTCTGAATTTATTGACGATGAAACTATTGAAAAAAAGATAGCACATCTTGATGGAATATTGGTTGCACCGGGATTTGGTGAGCGTGGAATCGAAGGTAAGATAAAAGCCGTTCAGTTTGCAAGAGAAAATAAGTTACCATTTTTTGGGATTTGTTTAGGAATGCAAATGGCAGTAATAGAATATTCTCGTAATGTTTTAGGATTAAAGGGAGCTTGTTCTGTTGAGGTAGATGAAAATACCCCGGATCCGGTTATTGATATTATGGAAGAGCAAAAAAGTATTACAGATATGGGGGGTACTATGCGATTAGGTGCCTGGGATTGTGAATTGATGGGAGAAAGTAAAGTGTTTGAAGCATATGGTGAATCTTTAATATCAGAACGTCATCGCCATCGCTATGAATACAATAATAAATATAAAGACCAATTAGAAGCTGCTGGGCTTAGAACAACAGGAGTTAACCCTAAAACTGGTCTAGTAGAAATTATTGAAATTCCTGATCATCCTTGGTTTGTTGGAGTGCAATATCATCCAGAATATAAGAGTACTGTGGCTAACCCCCATCCGCTATTCATAGCTTTTGTGAAAGCCGCCGTAGCATACTCAAAAAGAAGTAAAAGTGCCAAAGTGTCACAAGGGTAGTGATTGGCGAGATAATTGACAACAAAAACTAGTAATATATAATCTTGAAAGCCTTTCTGAGCCATCAGATAAAGGCTTTTTATACATAATTAAATGGAAGAAAAAAAGTTTGACCTTAATTCGATAATTGGATTTGCACTTATTTTTGGGATAGTGGCTTTCATGTTTTACCAAAATCAACCCACACCAGAGGAGATTGAGGCAAAGAAAGCTGAACAAGAACAGATAGAAGCCAATAAGAAAACAGATACCACTACTAAAACTACAGATTTTGTAACACAAAGTGAGGCGATTGTAGTCAACCCGCAAGATTCTGTGGCATTAGCAGGTGCAAAATCTCAATTAGGTGCCTTTGCGTATTCTGCAAGCTTACCTTCTGCAAAAGATGAATTTACAAAGATAGAGAATGAATTACTTAGTTTAAAAGTTAACAACAGAGGGGGATATATATCTGAAGCTTTGTTAAAAACCTTCAAGACGTATGATTCTGTTCCTGTATATCTTATCAAAGACGGAAAAAATGCTTCTTTCAACCTGAATTTTGGAACTACAGATAATAGGATTTTAAATACTAAAGACCTGTTTTTTGAGCCTACAATAACTAAAAATGGTGACAATACGATTCTATCGATGAAGCTTAAGGTATCTGAGTCAAAATTTTTAGAGTATAGATATGAGCTTAAACCAAATGATTACATGGTAGATTTTACTATTCGATCACAAGGATTACAGCAAGTGATCAATAGTAGTCAAACTATAAATTTAGATTGGAAACTTCAAAGTATACGGCATGCTAAAAGTGCTTCATATGAAAATAGATATACAGAAGTTGTATATGAGTATGATGGAGATAAAGATGATTACTTAGGACAGGGTGAGTTTGCAGATGACGAAGAAGAAGAAGTAAGCTGGGTTGCATTTAAACAACACTTTTTTACTTCAGTGCTTTTAACAGATAAACCATTCAAAAAAGCTTCTTTTACTTCTAAAAATGTTGCTAATTCTAGTGATTTGGATGATAAAGACATCAAGGTAACCAAAGAGTTTTCTGCAACGATGCCTTTAGATTTAGAAGCAGGAGAACTTAACTATACAATGGATTGGTATTATGGTCCTACTGATTATAGAATTTTAGATGATTATAAACGTAATCTTGATGAAATCGTACCACTTGGGTGGGGTATTTTTGGGATAATAAATAAGTACTTATTTATTCCATTTTTTGCCTTTTTAAGTGGCTTTCTTCCTTACGGAATCGCAATCGTTGTAATGACAATTATTGTGCGAATCATATTATCGCCAGTTACTTATAAATCATACTTATCTCAGGCAAAAATGAAAGTTTTACGCCCAGAGATTACAGAGATTAATGAAAAACATAAGGATAATGCAATGAAGAAACAGCAAGAGACCATGGCGTTGTATGGTAAAGCTGGCGTTAATCCCATGAGCGGTTGTTTACCAGCCTTAATGCAAATCCCAGTGTTTTATGCATTATTCAATTTCTTTCCAAGTGCATTTCAATTGCGACAAAAAAGCTTTTTATGGGCAGATGATTTATCAAGTTATGATAATATAGCACAGTTACCATTCGAAATTCCTTTTTATGGAGATCACGTTAGTTTGTTTCCAATATTAGCATCTGTGGCCATCTTTATATATATGACTATGACTACTGGGCAAACAATGCAAACACAGCAACCAGGAATGCCAAATATGAAATTTATCATGTATTTGTCGCCATTAATGATGTTGTTTTTCTTTAATAATTATGCTAGTGGATTATCATTGTATTATTTCATTTCTAATTTGATTACAATAGGAATTATGTTAGTCATCAAAAATGTGATAATTGATGAGGATAAAATTCATGCTAAAATCCAAGAGAATAAAAAGAAACCTAAGAAACAAGGTAAGTTCCAAAAGAAAATGAAAGAGCTGATGGAGCAAGCAGAAGAACAAAAAAAGCAACAACACAAAACAAAAAAGAAATAGTTTTATAAAATATGCATTATGAAAAGCCCCATTTTGGGGCTTTTTTGTATTTTGAATTTAGTTTCGTTATTTTGAGATTTTAAAAATTGGTATACTTTTTGGAAATAACATTCGTTGAAATAATGTCCCAAATACTATAATTATGCGAAGTACATTTTTATTTTGTGTTTTCACCTTTACATGTCTCTCGATTTTCGGGCAAGAGTATAATAATTATGACTCCGAAGGAAAACGCCATGGAAAATGGCGAAAGCGATTTGATAATAGCGATCAAATCCGCTACGAGGGTACTTTTGATCACGGAAAAGAAATAGGGGAATTTAAGTTCTACAGGCCAAGTAGTGGTAAAAACCCAATGGCAGTAAAAATATTCTCTAAAACCAGTGATACTATTGTCGCTAAATATCTTTCTAAAAAAGGAAAGGTAATAAGTCAAGGTAAGATGCTTGCAAAAGATAGAGTTGGCTTGTGGACCTATTATCATAATGATTCTGATAAAGTGATGATGACAGAACAGTATGTCTTGGGAAAACTAAACGGAGAACAACTAACATATTTTGATAATGGTCAGTTAACAGAAAAAACCTTATATGAAGAAGGCAAAAGAGAAGGCAAAAGAATTATATATTCTGAAGATGGTACAGTGCTGAAAGAATTTAACTATGAAAATGACCAATTACATGGTATTACAAAGTATTACGATACCAAAGGTGTATTAATAATCGAAGGGAATTATAAAAGAGATCGTAAAGATGGTACCTGGAACTATTATGAAAATGGTAAACTTAAAGAACAAAAAATATTTCCAGTTCAAAAAAGAGGCTTTTAATATTGATTTATAATATACAATCATAGATAAAACTATATAGCAACGCACTGGCGTTGCTTTTTTTATTTATTACTTTTGCAGAAAGAATTTGAAGACGAAACTTGAATGAGAGTTTATTAAAAGAAAGTGTTTTTAATGAAGAGAGTAATCGTAGGATTATCAGGAGGAGTTGATTCTAGTGTTGCAGCATATTTGCTAAAGGAGCAAGGGTATGAAGTTATTGGTTTATTCATGAAGAATTGGCATGATGATTCTGTCACTATTTCTGATGAATGCCCTTGGCTTGATGATAGTAATGATGCATTGTTGGTGGCAGAAAAACTAGGAATTCCATTTCAAACTGTTGATCTCAGTGAGCAATATAAAGAGCGTATCGTAGACTACATGTTTAACGAATACGAAAAAGGCCGTACACCTAATCCAGATGTGCTGTGCAATCGTGAAATCAAGTTTGATGTATTTCTAAAGATAGCACTTTCTCTTGGAGCTGATTATGTGGCTACCGGGCATTATTGTAGAAAGGAAACCATTACAAAAGGTGGTAAAGAAATACATCGATTATTAGCCGGAAAAGATCCAAATAAGGATCAATCATATTTCTTATGTCAGTTATCCCAGGAGCAATTGGCAAAAACGCTTTTTCCTGTGGGAGAATTATTAAAACCCGAAGTTCGGGATATTGCAGCTGCACAAGACCTTGTAACTGCTGATAAAAAAGATTCTCAGGGGTTATGTTTTATTGGTAAGGTTCGTCTACCTGATTTTCTTCAGCAAAAATTACAACCAAAAGAAGGTAATATAATAGAAATTCCTTCTTCTGAGGAGAAATATGTACGCAAAATTCCAGAGTTTACTTCACAAAGAGAAAAGCTAGAATTTCTTTCGTCTAAATATAGATATGATGTTGGTGAAGGAAAAATAGTTGGAAAACACCAGGGAGCACATTTCTATACAAAAGGACAACGTAAGGGATTGGCAGTAGGAGGTACTCCAGAGCCTTTATTTGTTATTGAAACAGATGTAGAAACAAATACAATTTATACAGGGCAAGGTAAAAACCATCCTGGTTTATATAGGAAAGCATTATTTATTTCTAATAAAGAATTGCATTGGGTTAGAGAAGATCTAAAACTTGAAGTTGATGAAGAACTTGAGGTGAAAGCTAGAATAAGATATAGGCAACCGCTAGATAAAGCTACCTTATATATGGTAGATTCTGGTTTGTATGTCGTTTTCGAAAATAATCAAAGTGCAATTACAGAAGGACAGTTCGTGGCTTGGTATATTGATGATGAATTGGTTGGGTCTGGTGTAATTTCGTAACTTGTAAGTGATAATATATTTTAATTCTGATAGACCCCAAAGGTTTTAAAAACCTTTGGGGTCTTCAAACGAAAAATGATGAATAAAATTAAAGAGTTATTTAGTATTCAATACCCTATAATCCAAGGCGGAATGATATGGGCAAGCGGATGGAAATTGGCAAGTGCTGTTAGTAATGCTGGGGGATTAGGGCTTATTGGATCTGGATCAATGTATCCAGATGTTCTTAGAGAACATATTCAAAAGTGTAAAGAGGCTACAAACAAGCCATTTGGTGTAAATATTCCGATGTTATATCCTAATCTTGAAGAAATCATCAAGATTATTATTGAAGAAGGCGTTAAAATTGTGTTTACTTCCGCAGGGAATCCTAAAACATACACGAAATACCTTAAAGACCAAGGAATTATCGTAGCGCATGTAGTTAGTAGTCTTAAATTTGCTCTAAAAGCCCAGGAAGCGGGAGTTGATGCAGTAGTGGCTGAAGGTTTTGAAGCAGGAGGGCATAATGGTAGAGACGAAACAACTACACTTACTTTGATCCCCATGGTAAAAGAAAAGATTGATATTCCTCTAATCGCAGCCGGTGGTATTGCTACAGGAGAGGCAATATATGCTATTATGGCTATGGGAGCAGATGGAGTACAAGTAGGAAGTCGTTTTGTTGCAAGTAATGAAGCTTCTTCTCATATTGATTTTAAGAAGATGGTGGTGGATGCTAAAGAAGGAGATACTCACCTTACACTAAAAGAGTTAGCTCCCGTTAGAATGCTTAAGAATAAGTTTTATCAAGATGTGGCAATGTTATATGCCAAAGGGCCTACTGTTGAAGAATTAAAAACCTTATTAGGGCGCGCAAGGGCAAAACGTGGAATGTTTGAAGGTGACCTTGAAGAAGGAGAGCTAGAAATAGGACAGGTATCTGGTTTGATTCACGACATTAAACCTGCAGCCGTTATCATTGAGGATATGATAAGCGAATTCAATGTAACAAAAATGAGAATGGAACAAGTTTCGATATAAATCTAAATATGAATTCTAGAAAAGACCAGCTTAAAGCTTTTGACAGATTGTTAACTATTATGGATGAGCTTCGTGAGCAATGTCCCTGGGATAAAAAACAAACATTACAATCATTAAGGCATCTTACAATAGAAGAGACTTATGAATTAGGAGACGCTATTCTTGATAATGATCTTAATGAGGTAAAAAAAGAGCTTGGTGATTTACTTTTGCATATTGTTTTTTATGCAAGGATTGGTAGTGAAACCAAGGATTTTGATATCGCAGATGTTACCAATGAGATCTGTGAGAAACTAATCAACAGACATCCACATATTTATGGAGATGTAGAAGTAGCTGATGAAGAAGATGTTAAACGTAATTGGGAAAACCTAAAACTTAAAGAAGGTAAAAAAAGTGTTTTAGAAGGGGTGCCTAAATCATTACCTGCACTTGTGAAAGCAAGTAGAATTCAAGATAAAGTAGCCGGAGTAGGGTTTGATTGGGAGGAACCACAACAAGTTTTTGAAAAACTTAAAGAAGAGCTTGAGGAGTTGCAACATGAGGTTAATGTACAAGATCAAGAAAAAATAGAAGCAGAATTTGGAGACGTACTCTTTTCTATGATTAATTATGCTCGTTTTCTCAATGTAAATCCAGAAAATTCCCTCGAGCGTACAAATAAAAAATTCATAAAACGATTTCAGTATCTAGAAGAAAAAGCGAAAGAAAACAGTAAGAGTATAAAGGATATGACTTTGGCCGAGATGGATGTTTTCTGGGAAGAAGCTAAAAAATTGTAGACCTTAATCAAGAGGATTAACTAGAATTCTTATCATCTGTTGTTTCGTTTTATGGCCGTTGATTTTCTTCAATTATATGGCATTAAAGTACTATAAGTCGACTTTTTTTAACATTTTTTAAAGAGAATAATGTTTTTCTACAGCAGATGTAAGGTTTTCCTGTAGTTTTTTTACTTTTTTTAACTCTCGTTTAACCCCCGATTTTACTGAATTTATAGGTAAACTATTATCGGGGAATCCCTATGTGGTTGGTTTTTTCGAAAAACAAGTTGTAAATTAGGAAGTGTAATTATTAATTAAATAATTATGTGGCTAACTCCAAAAAACATTACATCAACAGGTATATTGTATACACTTGTTTTTATTATTTCTTTAAATGCATATTGCCTAGATAAAGAAAAAAATAATACGAGTGAGGATGTTGATGCATATAATTTCCTGTCTTCTGCAAAAGATCATTATAACAGTAGAACATATGATCTGGTGATTAGTGCATATCTGCAATCATTAAAACAGAAAGATGTTGATTCTGTCTATGTGTTTAGAGAGTTGGCATTTTCTTATGCAAAATCTAATGAACCCAAACTAGCCTGTGAATATATAGAGAGATATATTATGGCTAGTCTAGATATTGATTTTGTAGAGCATAGTTATTTTGATCAAATCAGTACTTCAGAACCATATCAGGTATTGGCAGATAAGTACCTTAAAAAAGTAGGGTGGTGGTCGATATTTTGTATTTACATTGGTTTTATAGGTGTTTTTATATCTGTGGTTTTGAATTTGAGAAAGCGGTCAGATAAAGTTGCCAATCTCCTCATGAGTACTTTTGTTTTGGTTCACTCATTTTTTATGATACATATGGGAATATACCTTATGAATTATGATTATTACCTTCCCCATACATTCTATATGTCGATTTCGTTTTCATTTGTTTATGGCCCATTAATTTATTTTTACTTCAAAAGAGTGACACTGCAGTATAAATTCAAAAAGATAGATATATGGCATTTACTGCCTACTTTATTTCTTTTGGTTTTATTATTGCCTATTTATTTTCTTCCAGCCGAAGAGAAATTAAGAATTAAGATATATAATATAAGACCATATTTTGTTTTAATTACCACCTCTAAGCTTGCTTCTCTCTTGATTTATGGCATATTGGTTATTAGAATCTATCTAAAGTCTACTAGAAATAGAACTGATATGTTAAAAGTAGTGCACAACTGGCAACGAAATATAGTTATTTTTTGTTCTGCATATATTGTGTCATATACCGTATTTGCTGTTTTAGTTATACAGCACATTGTTAGCGGTTTTCTATTCTACATGCAGATTACATCTATGGCCTTACTTGTTTTATATGTGGGTTATACTGCTTTTGTTAGACCAAGTATTTTTGGTAACCTTAAATTATTGCAATCGGATCAGGATAGACTTAATAAATATGAAAAATCTGGCTTGACAGAAAGCTTATCCTTAGAATTAAAAGAGAAATTATTGTATTTACTAGATAACGAAAAGATATATAAGCAAAATGATATTAACCTTCATAGAATTTCTGAACTTCTCGATACTACAAGACATAATGCTTCTCAAATTATAAATGAACATTTTGATCTAAATTTTTTCGAATTGATTAACACATATAGAATTGAAGAAGCTATGAAAATATTAAAAAGTGAAGATCAAAGGTATCTCAATATTATAGATGTGGCTTATGAAGTAGGTTTTAATAACAAAGTGACTTTTAACAAGTCTTTCAAAAAATACAACCAAATTACTCCATCAGAATATGTGAAATCCTTAGTAGCATAATTTTTTAGTCCTTTTTAGAATTTGTTTAGACTCCACAAAAGGATTGATCTTCTTATTTAATATTACGTAAAACGTTTCGAAATGCAGGAAAAATAGTCACTTATATTATTTACCTGACAAGAATTTAGAGTATTAACTCATAATTCATTTGAGCTTCTTAACACGTGTTTAAAACAATCTTTCGAGTACGTGGAGTTGTTTTGTATATGTAAAGTTATCTTCCTTTTATGCGCAAATATGAACATCTTATCGCACTAGTTTTTCGGTCAAATAAAACCTTGTAAGTAAACTAGTAAACCTTCTTCGGTACTTGGTAAACCTTGATAAGGATTACCTAACTCATGGACAACTCTTTTTTTCTTTACCAATGTAATCATATAAAGGATAGGCGAGTGTAATTACATTTTCCATGTAAACTTTGTTCAAGTTTTGTGAAAGTAAGATTGAGTTAGCCATCATGATATTCTTGCCATCCTTTTGTGATTACATAAATAGAAGTCTAATTTATGAAAACTTAAATCTATGAGAGTATATTATCACAAATTGCTCATACTTGTCTTTTTTATAACAAGTGTAGCATTTTCTCAACAAAAAATAATCTCGGGATCGGTAACAGACAATAACGGGGTACCCTTACCAGGTGTTAATATTATTGTCAAAAACACAACAACTGGTACACAATCCGATTTTGATGGCAACTATACTGTAACGGCAAATCGGGGAGCGGTTCTTGTTTATAGTTATGTTGGTTTTTCAACCCAAGAAATAGTAATTGGAGATATTGATCAAATTAATGTGTTGTTACAACAGGATGCTGCACAGTTAGAAGAAGTTGTTGTAACAGCCTTTGGTATTGAAAGAAATGCTAAGAAATTAGGTTATGCAGTAAGTACAATTAAACCAGATGAGGTTCTCGAAAATTCTGAACCAGATTTAATAAGATCATTAAATGGTAAAGTACCAGGTGTAAATGTTAATCTTTCGACTGGTGTAGCTGGAGCCTCAAATCAAATTAATATACGTGGTGCAACTACGTTGGGAGGTGCAAGTCAACCATTAATCATTGTTGATGGCGTTGCCTTCGACAATTCACAGGTAACAACTTCAAGACAGACAACAGGTGGTGGTGGATATGAATCAGGGTTATCATCCCTAGATCCTAATAATATAGCCTCGATTAATGTTTTGAAAAGTACAGCTGCTGCTGCACTTTATGGTTCAAGAGCTACTGGTGGTGTAATCGTTATTACAACCAAAACAGGGGCTACTGGCGGTGCTACCAAAAATAAACTAGCCGTTTCAGTTTCAACGGGTACCTATTTTGAAAATATAGCAAACTTACCAGAGTATCAAAACACCTATGGTAATGGTGTGAATTTTAGTTATTTAAATGCAAATGGTTCATGGGGTCCAAGGTTTGATTCTCTAGAAACAATTCCTACTTGGCCTAATGTACTTGCAGCATTTCCAGAAATAGGTCCTACGGTTCCCTATGAAGCACAGCCTGATAACGTTAAGAATTTATTTAAAACAGGAACTGTTTTTGATAACTCTGTTAACCTCTCATATGGAGGAGAAGATGGTAATTTTAATGTAACTATTTCTGATTTGGATCAGGATGGGTATATACCATTTAATACCTATGATAGGACATCAGTTGCTGCAGGAGGTAATTTCAAACTTGCAAACGGACTTAGATTAGGAGCTTCAATGAGTTATGCAGATACCGAGCAGATTGGAGGTTTCTTTGGTGAAAATCAATTTGCAGGATCGGCGTCATCATTTGCAAGAACTTTATGGCTAGGTAGAGCTTGGGATTTCTCTTTACCATTTGAGAACCCAACAACAGGTGCTTCTGTAACACCAAACAATGGATATGATCATCCATTATGGTCCTGGAAACATGATCAAATAATTACAAATACCAATAGGATTGTTGCTAATATTAATTTAGGATTTGACTTTAATGATAATATATCGGTTGCCTATAGAGTTGGACTTAACAGATATAACTTAAGCAGAAAACAAATTAGAGATATAGGATCAAGGGCAAATAATGGACTAGGATCAATTACTACAGATGATTTTGTAAATGAAGATCTTGAGTCTACATTACTATTTAATTTTGACTACCAATTAAGTGATGATTTTAATCTAACTGCTATTTTAGGTAATAATGTATTACAAAATACAACAGATCGTAGTGCTCTTCAAGGTACCAACTTTAAATTACCGGGAATATTTACTATAAACAACACCATTAATATTTCTAAATCGATAGGTGGTTTTATATTAGATGGCTTTACAAGATCTCGTAATGTAGGGGTGTTTGGAGATATAAGTTTGTCGTATAAAGATTTCTTATTTTTAAATGCAACTGGAAGAAACGATTGGAGTTCTACATTACCAAAGAATAATCAATCATATTTTTACCCTTCTGCAAGTATCTCATTAGTTTTTACAGATGCTTTGAATCTAGATAGTAATGTTCTAACATTTGGAAAACTTAGAGCTGGTTATGCTTCTGTTGGTAATGATGCTCCTGCCGAGTTTTTAAATAGAACGTTTGCTTCGGGTAATACATTTAGTGGTATTCCTGTTATCGCAAATAACATTGCCTTAGGTGATCAAGAAATTACTCCAGAGTTTACTGATGAATTTGAAATTGGAGCAGATTTAGAATTTTTTAATGCTAGAGCTGTGGTTGATTTTAGTTGGTATAAGAAAACCACAACTGATCTAATTTCTCCTGTTAGTGTTCCTTCGTCTAGTGGGTTCACAACATTTAATACGAACATCGGTGCAATGGAAAATACAGGTATTGAGGTTGGTTTAACCTTAATCCCAATTAGAACAGATAATTTTAAATGGGAACTTTTTACCACGTTTACCAAAAATGAAAATGAAGTTACAGAGTTGGTAGATGGATTAGAAAGAATTCGATTGGATCCTAATCAAATTGCACATGCTATTGTAGGTGAGCCGTTTGGTGTATTTTTTGGATCGAGGTTTGCAAGAGACGATAACGGAAACTTCCTTATTAATCAATCAGGTGGGGGAATAGTACAGGATCTTCAAAATGGTATTGTGGGGGACCCAAATCCTGATTTCAAAATTGGATTCATTAATACGATTTCATACAAAAATTTATCACTTAGAACTCAGATCGATTGGAGAGAAGGAGGAGATATACGATCTACTAGTATTAATGCCTTGCTTGGTAGAGGAGTTACAAGAGATACCGAAGATAGAGAGCGTACTTTTATTATTCCTGGATTTTATGGGGATAATCAAGGTAATCCAATTTTGGATGCAAGCGGAAATCAAATTCCTAATACCACACAAATTGATACCAATGAGCTGTATTTTTCTCCTGCAGGAGGAAACACTTTTGGTATCAATACAACGGATGAAGGTTTTGTATACGATGGTACGGTTTATCGATTGAGGGAAGTTAGTTTAAGTTACGATCTTCCAGATAAATTCTTGAAAAATACACCGTTTGGGAAAATCAGTTTAAGTCTATTAGGTAATAACCTATGGTACTTTGCGCCAAATGTTCCTAAGTATACCAATTTTGATCCTGAAGTAACAAGTTTTGGTTCTTCAAGAGTTCAAGGGATTGAGGTTTCGGCCGCTCCGACCTCAAAACGATACGGTTTTAAGCTTAATTTATCTTTTTAAAAAAATAAGTATGAAAAATATAATTAAAAATACATTTCATAAATCTAAATATCTATTCGCATTCTCTATCTTATTTTTTGTATCGAGTTGTAGCGATTATTTAGATGTGGATACAGATACAGATAACCCAACTGAGGCACCAATAAACCAATTATTAACAGGTATAGAGATTAATGTTGGGCAAATGGCAGATTTTCAGTTCTTTAGTGGAGATATACTTCAGGTATATACCCACCAATTTACTGCTAGAGAAGAGCAAGATCAATATGGTACCAAAGCTGATAATATATTGATTAATAATGATTGGAATAATGTCTATATAGGACTTACAGATATAGAAACGCTAATCGCACAAGCTAATGAAAGTGGTGATATAATTTATGTGGGTATTGTTGAAATACTCAAAGCATATTTAATGTCTGTTGCAGTTGATCTTTGGGGGGATGTTCCATTTACAGAGGCCACTCAACTGGAGCAAGGAACGGTAAGTCCTGTTTTTGATGATCAGCAAGAAATTTACCAAAGTGTTTTGGATTTAATTGACGCTGGAAAGGTTAAAGTGCAAAGTGGACAAGGTTTGGTGCCTTCAACCGATGATTTGTTTTATGGTGGAGCTTCAGCACAATGGGTGAAGTTTGCTAATACGTTAAAATTAAAGCTATATAATCAGATACGTTTATCTCCACTGTTTAATCAAGCAGATTTTAATGCTCTAATCGCAGAAGATAATTTTATGTCTTCTAATACAGATGATTTTCAATTCAATCATACGATTGCACAAGCTCCTTCAGATGAGCGTAATAGACTATTTTTGGATGCATACGGAGGTGCACAAGTAACAAAATATGCAAGTCCTTGGTTTTATGAGATTTTGTTGGGAGTGAATCCAAACATTCATAACGGGAACCCTGATCCTAGATTACCTTATTATTTTGTTAATCAATTAATTCCTGGTCAGTTTCCTCAGGATCAAGGAGATGTGGTGACAAGAGATCCCAATGCAGATTATTGGGATACAGCTACCGGTTTTTTTAGTATCCGTTTTGGTAGTATAGGCCCAGATAGAGATGGTGCGGTTCAAAATGACGCAACTTTCCCTGGTATTTTTCCCTGTGGAGGGCGATATGATGATGGTGCCGGATTTGCTAGAACAATTAATAGTGGTACTGGTGTAGCTCCTAAACGAATACTCACATATGATGAATTCTTATACATACAAGCAGAACTCATGCATGTTGGTTTAATGACTGGTGACGCAGGAGCAAAATTAAGAGAAGCTATGACGGCTAGTTTTGCAAAAGTAGATCAGGTGGTGGCAGGAACTGGAACTACGCAAACAGTTCCAGTATTGGCAGGATCGGCTACAGTGACCACTTTTATAGATAACATAATTAGTGAATATGATGCTGCTAGTAATGAGAAAAAATTAGAGATTATCATGACCCAAAAATGGGTGGCTACATTTGCAGATCCGATGGATCAGTATACAGATTATAGAAGAACTGGGTATCCTGTTTTAGCTGACCCTAATGGTCCTTCTCCAGAGTATCAATTAAATAATAATGATGGTTTCCCATTGGTCGATAATTTAACGGTGTTGAACAACGATTTTCAAGTTTCATTTTTCTGGCCACAGGCAGAGTTAAACCTCAATCAGAATGCGCCAGATCAAAAAAATGCAACAACGTATAAAATATTTTGGGATAATTAATAAAGAAAATTATGAGAAAAATAAAAATAATATTACTTGCATTAGTAACTGTAACGCTTGGGATTTCATGTGAAGACGACGGTGGTAGTGCTGCAATTCCGTTAGAAGATGGTGTTGTTCCTAATATGCAAAAATCGGCAACAGGAGAAACCATAATAGATCTTGTAAAAATAAATAATAATGAACCTGTAAATTTAGAATTTAGCGCAGAAGTAGCTCAAGGAAATCCAGCATCTACTGATATAGTTGCTGTGTATAGAACATTAGCGGGTCCTGTATATAGTGCAACTTTATTTAGTAATGTGACCTTACCGCAGGATTATACTTTGTCGACCAATGATATTGTTGCTGCCTTTACAGAACTAAATACTAGTGCGGATATCATGTTAGGTGATGTTTTAACCATCACAACCCGGTTTACTAGACCAGATGGGACTGTGTTAAACATTGTAAATGATGATGGAACTAGCAATACTGGTAGTAATATTCAAACGACTGTATTGTTTGCTAGTGTTATCAATTACCCTGTTTCTTGTCCAACCATGTTAGAAGGTAATTATACCTCTACTGTAATTGCGACAAATCAACCTGCGGGTACTTTTATAAGTCCACAAGCAGTTACGATAACGCAACCGTCTGCGGGAACGTATGTATTAAATGATGGTACAGCAGGTCTTTTTGGAGCTGGTACACCAATTGGATTGCAGTTTACGGATGTTTGCGGAACTATTACTGTAGCTACACCATCTACATCGTTTCCTGGCGTAGTAGATTTTGTGCAGAACTCTGCTAGTTTAGATCAGGTTACTGGTGTTATCACATTGGATTTAGGTTTTACCTCGGGTTCTTGTTGTGGTATACCTGGTATTGAATATACTCTAGAGCTAGTTCCTAATTAAAATAAAATTATTTTAGTAATCAATAAACACCACCGTAACCTAGGTGGTGTTTTTGTATTTTTAATCTTATAAGTATTTATTACAAAAAAATTACCCATCAATACAGAAGTAAATGATGGGTAATTCAACATATATAATGAGGAGGCAATTTTAAACGTTAATTCTTAAATATTTTTTTGGTCGTTACATGATCATCGATCATTATTCTGCAAAAGTAAATACCCGAAGCTCTTAAAAGATTATCCTTGTTGAGGTCAAAAGTATGTTTTCCTTGGTTTACTGCCTTGTCAAAGATCACTTCTGTTGCTCCGTAAAGGTTAATTATTTCAATACGCACATTACTTTTATTGGTGTCAATATACCACTCTATCACTGATTCGTGTGTTATAGGATTAGGGTGAATTGAAATTTTTTGATTTGAAAAACTAGGAACTGAAATAGCATTTGTTCTCATTGCACTTGGTTTATTATCATACCAGGTACCATTATAATACCAACCATTTTTACATCTAGTTAGATCCAAAGTTTTTGAGTTTCCGTTATTACTGAAAATCATATTGGCACAACTTGTATTCGAAAAAGTATAACTATACCATCCATCAACATCGGCCACCATAGATTCTCCTGGCCATGATGTAGTGGCTTCTGAAGGAATAACATTCCAGAAATAAATTTCGGGAAAAGAATAGGTGTCAGATTTAAAGTAAACGGTTAATTCTTGTGATTCTTCAGGATTGCTATCGTACCAAGTACCATTGTAATACCAGCCATCACCACATCTGTTTAGATCTGTAGTTTGATTAGCCCCATTACTATTGAAGATAAGGTTAGAACAATTTATAGTATTCAAAGTGTGTTTAAACCAACCGTTACCAGCATCTGTCATGGATACCCCGGGCCAATTAACTGCCAAATCAATAGGGTTTGTATTCCAGAAATAAAGGTTAGGGTTGTTTAATGCTCCTTTATAATATATCGTCATCGAATTATTTGCAGATGTAAAAGTGTAAGTATTGCTAATTATTCCAGAACTCAAGCCTTCAGAATCATATGCAATCGCCTTTATTGTTGTGTTTTCTGTAATCGAAATTGCAGAAACATACAGATTTGATGTGATAGAAGGCTCTTCTCCATTAAGGGTATAGTAAATACTGATACCATTTGGATTATCATCATTGGCAATAAGAGCGACAGAAACAATTTCACCTTCACTAAATGTGCCACCTTCAGGAGAGATCATAAGTGTAGGAGGAGTGTTAGAAGTATTCCCGGGATCGGAATCATACCATACTCCATCTTCATACCATCCATCTCCGTTTCTAGATAGGTCTGGTGTTTTGTTACTTCCGTTATCACTAAATAATAGATTTGTACTCTGTACTCCTTGAAAAATGTATTCGTACCAATCAGAATTATCAATTCTTGTCATTTGAGGGCCTGGCCAATTACTTGGAGGAAGTACATCGGGAGATTCATTCCAATAGTGGACATTTACTTGTGACCAGTTTATCGGTTTTTTAAAGTAGATACGTAGACCTTCAATAGGGCCTATTGTATAGTTTTTTGTTGAAATTTCTGAAGCTGTTCCATTATTATCATAAACTATTGCTTTTATCGTAGTAGATTCGGTAATTGTAAATGAACCTGTGTATCTAGTACTAAATGCATTGGGATTGTTTCCATTAGTTGTATAGTATATTTCATATGGTGATCCCGCGCCTGCAACTCCTTCTATTGAGATTTGAATAGGGTTTTCAGATTGACTAGTATTTGGGTTTATTACTGCCACAGGGTTTGATGGTCCATTAACACAGTTTTCAAAAAAACCACCACCGCAGCCGCCAATCAGTCCAGGTCCGTTAAGGACATAAATACCCGCAGAACCAGAAGTAACATTAAAGTTTAAATTACCATTAGTAGCAATTGCTTCTCTACCAGTGACTGCATCACGATAGATACCGTTGGTCATTCCAGATATAGAGAAAGACGCACCACCATCTTTGGCTAGGCCTACTGCTACTTCACTATTTTGATGTGTTCTACGATATGCAACGGCATTTCCAGGAGCATCTTTCCAACTCCAAGTTCCTTTTTGTAGTGCAGGAACGGCCTTACGAATGGCATTTAATTTTTTAATGTGTTGATATACCGTGTGACTAGATGCTTGATCTATTACATCACCGTAATAAGCTCTTCCTGTTTCATTAATGGATTTTTGAATACCAGAGGCATCGTGAATATCATTAAATTCTCCTGCTTTAAAACGCATCTCTGTTCCATAATACACTGTAGGGATTCCTCGCCATGTAAACATGAAATTCATACATGCTGCAAGGTTTTCATCAGAGCCACCATAGCGTCTGTTCCAATCATTATTGGGGCCAAAATCGTGATTATCTAACCACGTCACCAAGGTTGAAGGATCACTATATAAGTTATCATATCTGGCAGCTGCTTTTACCGTTGGGAATGACTGCCCTTCTTCAAAAGTACCATGAAATGTTGCTTCAGCGAAGAAATCTATAACCGCTAAATCTACAGGGGCCGAGTTATTTACTGCTCCTCTCCAGGTATAATAGTGTGGATTTGTCTCCTCTACGGGATGTAATTCATGACGTTTTTGTGCTACTTCTCCGAAAATAAAGAGATCGGGATTTACCGCTTTAAAGGCATCGTAAAAATACAATATGTCTTCTCTACTCATGTGTTTTACAGTATCCCAACGAAAAGCATCTACACCCATATTTATAAAGGTAGTGTAGGCGTTTACTAAGTAGTCTCTAACTACTTGACTGCCTGTATTTAAATCAGGAGTATCACCTGCTAGAGCTCTATTTTGTAGATTTTCAACATCGTCAAACCCTTGTGCAAAACCATTCCCAGAATGATGATACCAATCGGGATCAGATGTATCAACATAATTTTCTTTACCCGGGAAATTATAGGCTTCTAAATTTTGGTTGTAGGGTGGGGGCATTTTGGCTAAATTAGCCCTGCTCCAAATTAGGCCATCTTCTGGATTGGGGGTTAATCCATCATACGCCCAATTTGGATTGTCAGGTGCATACCATGTCGCAGTAGGGTCGGTGTTGTATTTTATTTCTGCTACATCTTTTATCCCAAATCGCCCAGAATGATTGGTTACAATATCAAGTACAATTTTCATATCACGAGCATGAATTTCATTGATTAGATCCTGAAAAGTAGCTCCGGGTGATTCTAATCTGGGATCAACTTTGGTGAAATCCCAGGCATGATAACCATGATAGTCCAGTGGACTTCGATTATGAACAATTGGGGTAATCCAAATAGCTGTGAATCCCAGATCTTTGATATAATCTAATTTTTGTATCAAACCTTTAAAATCTCCTCTCCAGGTTACATCATTTGGATCAGTGATTGTAGGATTTATGGTGGGGTCTGGATTGTAAGAGGACCATTCTGTAGGGGCGTTGTTGTTTTGATCTCCATCAAAAAAACGAGTTGTCATCAAAAAGTAAATGGTTTCCTCTCTAAAATCTGTTTGGCCGTTTATTGATAAAGGAGTAAAGGATATAATACCGGTTCCTATTATTGTAAATAAACTAAGTAGTAATTTTTTCATTAGTGTGAGCTTGTGTTACCTTGGTTCTTATAAACGAAAAACTTGAGGTTGATTAAAATTGTGTTTGTGTGAAATAAATGAATATACTTTTGAGTATATTTTAAATTTTTAGTATTTTTTTTAGTGATATAGCAATTTAAGTAAATTCTTACAGGCGTTTTCAAGAGATAATATGCGAAAACGTTTTCGTGTTAATAAATCATTAACATGTTCACGTTTTATACTTGTATTAAATCGTGATATAAGACAAAGATTTGCCTTTGCTATACTCTTTAGAGGAGAAAAAATGTATTATTTTTTGAGAGCTATTAGGTTTTTTTTGATTCCTATGTTTTTGAATCCGAACCTTTTAGTGATCCATTGTAACGTGTTTTTAGTGTAAAAAAAGACGTGCGTTGTATCATTTTTGTACCACCAAGATTTAAAATCTATTGATTGGTCATATATGTAGGTCTTACAATATAAAGTTCCGTTAGGATTTAATAGTGAAAATAGAAGTTCAAATTCCTTAAATGGATTATAGAAGTGTTCAATTACTTCACAACAAACAATATAGTCATAGGTTTTTTTTAAAGCCTTATTGTTTGGGGCAAAAAAAGGGTCATAACTAGTTATGTTGTATCCCTTTTTTTCTAATAATGTAGTAATTACGGGGCCGCTCCCGGAGCCAAAATCAAGGCCGATATGATTATTCTCATATTCTTCAAAAATGGCTTGAATTATGGGGCTTACAAAATTTTGATAACCAAGATCAGTTACATCATTTTGATGTAATTGATATCTGGTTTTTTCTTTATCTGCGGAAAGAAAATATGAGGGATGTAGCAAAATCCCTTCACACTTGCAACATTTGAAAAACATTCTTTCTTGTACTTCAGAAAACAATGAAGTTTCTGAACCACATAGAGAACATTGCATACTATTTAGAGTTGTTTTATTTTTATCAATTTAGCTTTCCAAACTTCTAGGGTTTCTTTGTGTTTTGCTATATTTTTTTGAACCTCTTTAACTAACGGATTATCATCTTTTGCATTTTTAAAGAACTGAAGATTGTTTTCTAACTGACGTATTTCTCCCTTTACATCATCAATTTTTTTACGAATAAAATTTTGCTCGCTTTTTAGAGCTCTATCATCACTTTGATTTGATAATGTATTTAGCTTGTTTTCATATTTAATTAACTCCGTTTCTTTACGACTCAAATTAAGCTGCTCAAAAAGTCCGTCTAGTACTTTATTATATTCGGATTCAATATTTTTCTTTTTGTAAGGCACTCTCCCTAGGGTTTTCCATACAGAAATATCTTCCTTTATAGTTTGCAAATCAGTCTCTGGGTTACCAGAAAGTTTGATGTTTTTTAAATTTTCAATATGCGCTTGTTTCTTTTCAAGCGAAATACTTTCTTCTTTATTTGCTTCGTTTCGCTCTGCGTGTAAGCGATCAAAGTATGAATTACAGGCATCTTTAAATCTTTTCCAGATTCTATCGCTATCTTTTCTAGGTACATGGCCAATTTTTTTCCAATCAGCCTGAATTTTTTTCATCAATGAAGTGGTAATAGAAAAGTCATCACTATCTTTATTGTCTTCAGCAATTTTGATCAGTTCCATTTTCTTATTAAGATTGTCAAACTGCTCTTTTTTAAGGCCTTTGTAGAAAGAGTTTTTATTACGATTAAAATCTCTAACCGCAGATTTAAATTGACTCCAGGTTTGTTCGTTTACATTAGAAGGAACTTTTCCAGCTTTAAAGAATTCTTCTCGCAGCAATTCTATTTCTTTAATTTTTTGTTGCCATCCGCTATGATTATTAGGATGATTAGATCCTACTTCGATTATTTTGGCTATGATTTCCTTTTTAACTTCTAAGTTTACTTCATAAACTTTGTCAAGCTCTTTAAAGTGCTTTTGACGATTCTCATGAATTTGCTTTGTTAAACCACTAAATTTTTCCCAAATAGGTTCTCTGTACTCTTTTCCAACAGGTCCTAAATCTTCTTTCCACATTTTGTGAAGTAACTGCAGCTCTCTAAACGCTCTGTTTACATCAGTTTCTTGAGCAAGTTCTGTAGCACGCTCAATAATTTTAAGTTTCTGCTCTAAATTATGTTTAAAATCTAGATCTCTAAATTCTCTGTTTAGATGTAAAAAGTCATAGAAATTTTCGGTGTGATGATGATATGTGTTCCATACAGTATTATACTTATCACGAGGTATTGGTCCAGCATTACGCCATCTTTCTTGTATACTTTTAAAATGATTGTAAGTAGTGTTGATATTTTCATCAACATTAAGTAGGCCTTTTAATTCATCTATTAATTCTAACCTTCTTTTAAGGTTTTCCTGAAGATCTTTTTTTAAATTTTGGTAATAAGCGTTACGCTTTTCTTTATAATCAAAATAAACAGAATTAAATTCTTTTTTTACAGGAGTTGAATAATAGAAATCAATAATGTCACCTCCATCAGCTAGAAACTCTTCTTTTTTAAGCTCTACTTCTTCATTAAACTTCGCATTAAACTCATTCTTAATCTCTTCAACATGTTCTTTAATGGCTTGAACTTTTTCATTTTTTACTAAAATGCGTAGTTCATTGATTAAATCTTCTTTGGCCATAGCATGATAATCTTTCTTCTCGATATCATGTTTTTCTATAGTGCTTTCATCTTCGCTATGTTCTGCAACCGCCTCATCCATCTGATCCTGAATTACATCATTTTTTATCGCAGGGATTTCGGACTCTGGTTCTTCTTTCTCTGCGGGTACAATGTCATCACTAGATTTAGAATCTTCGGTTATGGCATCTGTAATTTGTGGATTGACTAAATCTTCAGTTTTATTTTCGGCACTGTCTTCGCCCGTCTGATCTAAAGTTTCGACATTAGATTCTTTGGGAGTTTCTAATGGAACCGATTCTATATTTTTTACTTCAGAATTTTCAGTTGCTACCTTTAAAGTTTCAGTCTTATTTTCTTTATCTCCATCTGCCTGGGGCAGGTTATCACGTGTTGACATTGTGTGAACGTTTTTGTTTGTCTAAGCTTAATCCATGACTAAGATACTAACATATTAGAAAACCTCAAAGTTATTAAGGGGTTTTAGGATCTTCTTAGGTCTTATCTAAGAAAGAGTTTATCATAAAACAAGGCAAAACTATGAATTCCAGATTTCCCAAGATTTTTTTGCCTGTAAAATCAACATCTGTAGCCCGTTTGAAACTTTGGCTCCTTTTTCTAGGCCTTTTTTCATAAAAGTGGTTTCACTAGGATTATAAATCAGATCATACAGAACATGATTTTCTGTGAGATATTCATAAGGAAGGTTAGGGTGATTTTCGATGTCGGGATGTGTTCCTAAAGGAGTACAATTGATGATTAGTTTGTGTTCTCTCAGTATATCTTCGTCTAGGTCATTATAGCTAAGTTCATTGAAATCTGGGTTTCTAGACACAAAAACGTTCTTTATTCCCAATTGTGTTAATGCGTAAGAAATCGCTTTTGAAGCACCACCAGTACCCAAGATCAGGGCTTTTTTAATAGTTTTGTTTAGCAGCGGTTTTAAAGATTCTGTGAAGCCGTAGTAATCACTATTGAAGCCTGTTAGTTTTTGATCTTTGTTAAATTTGATGACATTAACTGCTCCTATTTCCTTGGCAACTGGGTCTAAGTCATCTAGGTAAGAAATTACTTCTTCTTTATAGGGTATGGTAACATTTAACCCTTTTATGTTTGGGTTGTTAATTATATCTTTAAAATCTTGAATTTGTTTTAGGTCAAAATTGTTGTATTCACATTCCAGATTTTCTTTTTCAAACTTTTCAGAGAAAAAACCTCTAGAAAAAGAATAACCTATATTTTTACCTAATAGACCGTATATTTTTTTCATTTTGAAGTTTTGAGAGTTCTTTTACCGTACCATTCTAGCCATAAAACAATTGCAATACCCACAAGAATAAAAAAGAAGGCGATATAAGTTTCTAAGGCAGCAAAATATGGAAAATAACGATCGTAATTGTCTAGTATAGGATCACCTAATGCATCTATTAGTGCGTTACCAAGTGAGTCGGTTTTGTATATTTTATGTTTCCAAGGCCAAACTACTCCCAAAGACCCCGTAATGAATCCAATTATTGATGCAAAAGTAGCAGTCTTATAGCGTTTTAATACATATCCTAAAAAATGGGATAGGGTAACCAAACCGGTTAATGACCCAAGACTAAATACCACGAGTACTTGTAATAATCGAACTCTCTGTGCATTTTCGATAAAGGAAAAATCCCAACGTATCAAATCGGCAATAGTATCATATAAAGCATTTACTGAATCAACAAGTAAGAGAACGTAATTTCCTAGCAAGATCAAAATAAATGAACCTGATAACCCCGGTAACGTCATTCCTGAAACGCCAATTATACCGCAGATAAATACAAACCATAAGTTGTCGTTTTCTTTTGCGGGGTCTAACAAACTAATACCAACTCCCGCAATTATACTTATGATAATGAGGCAGATATTTCTTCTACTCCAATCACTAAAATCTTTTACTATATAGTAAATAGACCCGACTATCATTCCAAAAAAAGCTGCCCAGACATATAATTCATAATGAATAATAAGAAAGTCTAGAATTTTAGAAACACTAAAATAACTGATTAGCATCCCTAGAATTAGTAATCCAAGAAATTTGCCATTGATGTACCTCCAGAAACTTTTGAATCTAAAATTTATGAAAAGTTTAAATGCTTTGAAATTTATTTTCTGAAGGGAATAAATAAACTCTTCATAAAATCCTGCTACAAAAGCAACAACTCCTCCAGAAACTCCAGGAACCTTGTTTGCGGCTCCCATTGCGAGACCTTTAATGACTAGAAAAAGTTTGTCGGTAAAAGTTCGAGTACTTTGTTGCATAGACTAGTTTGCTTTTTTCACAGCAAGGCGCTCTAAGATAAGAATTAAAAGAAAACCTATAGTAATAAATAGCAAAACCCAAGGGATATTTGGATCTCCTTCGAAATGGTTAGGTAAGATGCTTTTTTCTAAGAAAGGAATTTCAATACCTTCAGAGTTTGTTCTCCATGATAATGTTTTTTTCCAAGGCCATATTTTATTTAGCGACCCAATCATAAACCCGGTGAGTATTGCCAATGTGGTATTTTTATGATTTTTGAACATCCAATTTAGTGCTTTAGAGAATAGTTTCAATCCTGTAATCGCTCCGATTCCTATGATTATCAATTTTATCATAGCTTGCCATAAAAGATCAAAGTCCATACTTACTAATCCTTCTCTCAATTGATTTAGAATATCAATAAATGTTTGGTATGCTCCTAAAATCAATAGTATGAATGCTCCTGATACACCTGGTAGTATCATAGCTATAATAGCTATAAACCCACAGAATAATAGATACCAATTGCTATCAGGAGATGCCAAAGGTTCTGCTATAGTTATAAAATAGGATGCGATTGCTGCTATGGTAATACTAACAAATACTTTTGGTTTCCATGAGGTAATTTGTTTTCCAATATAAAGAATACTGGCGAGTACCAAACCAAAGAAAAAAGCCCAAAGTAATAAAGGTTCATTGTGAAGAAGCCATTTTATTAGTCGAGCCAATGATAAAATGCTAATTGCAATTCCTAAAAAAAGTGTAGATAAAAAAGGAAGATTATATGCTCTCCAAGAAGCTAGGAATCCTTCTTTTTTCCAAACCGTGAAAAATGCAAGGTCTAATTTGTTAATAGTTTCGATTAATTCTTCGTATATACCAGAAATAAAAGCTATTGTGCCTCCAGAAACGCCAGGAACAACATCTGCTGCTCCCATAGCAAGACCTTTTATTGAAATTATAAGGTAGTCCTTAAGACTTCTTCGCATTCTTATTGTTTTAAATGTTTTTATCAAAACAAATGTATGCATTTTTGTAATTAAAAAATGCAGAATGAAAAGGTCTTTTTTAAGGTTATTTGTATTCTGAAATGATGTTTTTTACCAAAGTAAGATCGAATACTTTTTCAAAAAGTTCTTCTAAAACAATGTGGTATTCATAATCTAGTTCTAAAGCTTTTCTAATATGATATTCACCTTTGTCAAAATCTTGATTTTCATAATATAATCCTGCTAATCTATATTGAACCTCGGCATTTTCAGGATAAAATTCTATAGCTTGAAACAGATTCTGTATAGCTGCACTTGACTCTCCAAGAAGCCTCAGTATATCTGAGCGATTTAACCAGGTTTCTAGTTCATAGTTCCCTAGTTCCAAAGCTTTACGGTAACCACGTTCTGCTTCTTCAAAAAAAGCAAGCTTATTATTTATTTTTGCATATCGTTTCCAATACAATACATTTTCACCATCAATATTAATAGCTTTGTTAGTGTAATATAATGCTTTTTGGTAATTACGTTTACGCATGTAAAAGTCTGTAATTGCAATCCATCCTTTGTCTAATAAAGGATCTTCGTGCACAGTCTTAGAAAAATGTTGAATTGCTAAGTCGTCATTACCTAATTTTTCATGACATTTTCCAATTCTAAGCAAAGCAAATGAAGTTGGATCATCCAATTCTAATGTAATTCGATAATTTTCTATAGCTTCATTATATCGTTTCAATTTTT
Source organism: uncultured Aquimarina sp. (assembly GCA_947500545.1). Lineage (GTDB taxonomy): Bacteria > Bacteroidota > Bacteroidia > Flavobacteriales > Flavobacteriaceae > Aquimarina. Next base: position 230,605 of record CANMSO010000008.1, read on the forward strand.
CAAGAACTTTTCCTTTTTCTAGGTATGCTCCAATAAAATATTCATCACTAATTATAGCAAAATCAAAGGCTGCAAGCGCTTTTTCATATTCTTTTAGATCAAAGTATTGTTTACCAACCTGATGCCATGCTACTTCACAGTATGGGTTTTTATTCAAAAACATATTGAGGTATTCTATAGCCTCTTCATGTTGTTCTAAGAAATCAAAACAGTATATTATATTGTACAAAGCAGAGTAATCCTGATCATCCGATTCAAGACATCTCATGAAGTTTATTTTGGCATTTTCAAAATCATCTATAAAAAGATATTCCATTCCTATTAAAGAGTAAACATCTGCTTCATCATTAGTATACTCAAGTGCTGTACTTAAAAGTTCTATTGCTTTAAAGTGTTCATTCTGTTTAGAAAGGATATTTGCTTTCTGGATATATATTTCCTCATTTTCGGGCTCAATAGCATGCAATTGTGCCAAGAGATTATCAGCTTTATCTAAACGATCTTCAAATACTAATACTTCAACTTGTAATAGTTTTAAATTTACGGATGACGGGTGTTGTGAAAGCCCTAAAGAAATTGCTTTTTTGGCTTTGGCTATTTTCCCGTTTTCCAGATAATGATGAATGATAGACTCAAACTCATCAGAATCAAAAAATTTAACATCATTAGATCTCAGCATAGACTCGTATCGAGTAATTGAGAAATTGTTTTCTTCTTCGTGGTTAAATTTCATACACGTTGATTAAAGATGCTTAATAAATAATCAAAGGCAAGTAGATGTCTTCCTGTTTTCCCCAACATGAAAGAATTATAAATACTCCAATACCTCATTTATTTTAGCATTATTGATTTCCTCAGTATTAAAATTACAAATGAAATTGAATGTTTAAACTTCAAAAACCAATTGTTTTTAACAAACTAATTAACAAAATACGTACCATTAATATATAATGGTTTAGAGTTTAATCATTTTATAAGCCTCGATACGTTATAGGATTTGTGAAAAGAAAGGAATATCTATTAAAGATACGATTTTTTGATCAAAATTACACTACTAAAGTAATTTTTTATCGTCCTGAATTTGATCTAAAACATCAAGTAGTATACGACAACCTTCTTTTATTTCTTCAAGGGAGATAGTTAGCGGAGGAGTTATACGCACTGCCGTAGGTTCAAAAAGTAACCAAAATAATATCAGCCCTTTTTCCTGACACATGAGTATAATCTTATTTGTAATTTCAGCCGAAGGAGTTATAAAAGCAAGCATTAAACCAAGTCCTCTTATTTCCTTAATTAACGGATGTATTAATAATGATCTAAAAAGTTTTTCTTTCACCAGGGTTTCTGACATTAAGTCACTGTTTGTTATTTCTTTCAAAGTTGCCAAAGCGGCTGCCGCAATGACAGGGTTGCCTCCAAAAGTTGTAATATGCCCTAATTTTGGATTGTCTTGAAGTTGTTTCATCATTTCTGATGAAGCTGTAAAAGCACCAATAGGTAGTCCACCACCCATTCCTTTTCCCATTACTAATATATCTGGAATAATATTATAGTTTTGAAAACCAAACAGAGCACCAGTTCTTCCAAATCCAGGTTGGATTTCATCTAATACTAATAAGGCTCCATCTTGATTACAACGTTCACGAACTTTTTGTAGGTACTGGTTTTTTGGTTCAATAAACCCTGCACCACCTTGTATGGTTTCTAAGATTACAGCGGCGGTTTTATCCGTAATTTGCTCCAGATCTTTTTCATTATTAAAGGCTATAAAGTGAACATCTGGAATTAATGGTCTAAATGCTTGTTTTCGCTCTTCGTATCCCATGACACTCATAGACCCCATTGTATTGCCGTGATATGCAAGTTTTGCAGAAATGATCTGGCTGCGCCCAGTGACTCTACGGGCTAATTTTAATGAGCCCTCGATAGCTTCAGTTCCAGAGTTGGTCAAATAAGTCTTTTCTAAAGGATCGGGTAGGTAAGAAGCAAGTAATTTGGTAAGCTCTACTGCGGGTTTTTGAATATATTCTCCGTAAACCATTACATGTAAATACTTGTCTAGTTGATCTTTTATTGCCTGTACTACTTTTGGATGTTTATGTCCTAAACTACAAGCAGACACCCCTGCTACAAAATCTAAGTGTTTCTTACCATCTTTATCATAAATGTATGATCCTTCTGCATGTGATATTTCCATTGCTAATGGGTGAGGAGTGGTCTGTGCCTGATATGTGAAAAAATCTTTTTTCAACAGTATATTTATTCAGTTTAAAAGATGAAAAGTATGAATTCATTCCAAAAGAGTATATGTTTCACTCTTTTTCGTGTTTATTTTTAATACTATCTTTTAGTTGTTCCTTAGGTGGTTGCAAGGTGGTTACGGTTATACTGTCCCTTTGTCTGGCACTGCGCTCCAGATCATGGTCAATATTAGATGTCCTTTTTTGATTTTTTTTTGTCTCTGGGTCAATATCTACTTTTATTTTCTTTTTAGAAGGGATTGAGTCTAATTGTTGATTCATTTCCTTAAGGTCTGCATCTTTAAGTTCTTGCTCTAATAAACGAGAGCCTTCCGATTTATTTTCTTCAAGGCGTTTTATTGTTTCTTCATCAAAGAAATCTTCTTCGTCTTTTGGTAACGGGATTCCTTTTATTTTAGTTAGTTTTGGTGGTGATTCTCCACGAAAAAGATCTGCTTTACTATTTATTTGTTCATCACCTCGCCAATTAAACCCGGAAAGTTCCCGTGCATTTTCGGGAAGATCAATTTCACGATACAAAGTGCCTTCTACATTCTGATAGTAGTACACATCTTCAATTTCACGATCATTTAAAAGTAAACTAATAGAGCTAGATAGTACTTTGTTTATACCGATAAGTTTTAGTTCACCTTCACTTTCTCGTTGATAAAAAATAGTCTCGGTGTTTTTGTCTATATCTACTTTATAAATCTCATTGTCTTTAAATAACCCATAAAGTGATTGCCCCTTTACTTGATTGTACCCAGCTTTTAAGGTGTCTTCTTGAACAAGAAATGCATTTTGATATACCACCAAAGAATCTATTTTTTCTGTTTCTGTATTTGAAATGATCTTTATTGTATCTCCTGTCATTTGATTTTTTTGTGACCAAATGATAGGCTTTCCTACCATTTTCGTGTATCCGGTTATTTGATCTACATTAATAGAGTCACTTTTACCGCTCATTGTCTTTTTATAGATTCTTACATCATAAAACCCATTCATTATTCGATGTTCGGGTTTTCCTGTAACCATAAGTGTATCACTATGAATATATATAGAATCATTTTCCTGCAATGTAGCAGCTAATGCTCTCTTGGTAATAAAAACAGAATCCTTGTCTTTAAAAACCTCGGCATAATGTCCAGTAATAACCGAGTTATTAGCAGTGTCTAATACTTTTATATTGTTTGTAGCTGACGCAAATTGAATGGCACTGTTATAAAAAATACTATCTCCAAAAACTGTACGATTGTCATAATCTATCTTGGCATTTTTTATAGCGTAGCCTGTTTTAACTTTGGTGTCATAAAACCCACGTTCACAATATAAGGTGCTTTCTTTTCCTTTTACAGTAGAGGGGCCATATAGATATGCATGACCATTTTCGGTATAATAATCTAGTCGTTCAGAATCTATAGTATTCTCTGGATTTACAATTTTAACATTTGTATTGAATGAGAATTGTTTTCGATCCATAAAAAACCGGCCTATCTTACTGGTTAAGGTATTGGTTTTCGAAGAATCTTTTACCGTACCTCCACTTCGATAATATGCTTGCTGCTTCAGTCTATCAAAAAATAAAGTATCTGTGCGTACTGTGTTGGAAGGGGTTTCCATGAAAACATTATCTCTTGCGTAGGCAAATTGTGTATTGCCATTATACTCTGCATATTTGCTAGTCATAGTGAGCGTATCACCTTGAATAATTTTTACATTACCCAATGCTTTTACAAATTTGTCTTCACCATAATGAACTGCTTGATCACACCATATTTCAACTCCTTCATGTTGCATGTATACCTGTTTATCAACCATAGCCAAGATAGTAGCACCAGGGAATCTGTTTTCGTCTTTTATTGTACGATCAGATTGAACTTTAATTTGTTTTCCTTCCTGTGCATATGTAAATACAGAAAATAGAAAAGAGAAAATTATATAAAATAGTATGTTTTTCAAGTGTTTCAAATTTGTATGCAAAATAACGAAAATTGTATCTAATGATTGTGGCTCTTTGTCTAAAATAAAAAACCTAGTGACTTTCATTTAATAACCATCAGTTATACTTCATGTTGCACTTTAAGTTGTTTTGTGTCAAAATGATTAGAAAATTAATGGTATTGAATACTAACGACAGACTACAATAATAATAAAACAAAAATATGCGAACTTTGTTAAATCAAAACTCAATGTCACTAAACAGAAGTTAATTAAAGAATTTTGCAAATTCTTTAACATTTTATCTACTTAGCTATCAGTAAATTGCGAAAGGAAACAACAAGGGAATTTCGATAAATGCTATGGGGATAGCATCGTCCTAACTTTTCGTCTTTTATTAAAATAGTTAAATCATTCTTGATTTTGACCAGTTTTATGTTGGTCATTACAAATATGTTATGAGTATGCTTTGAAAGAAAAAGGTTTGGAGATCGTAATACTATTGATACAAAATATTAATAAATGTTTTTGGAAAAAAACTTTTGGGGGCTAGTTTTTTTGTTTTGTTGGGGCGTAGTATTTTCTCAGGAAAATCGATTTAAAACTACAAATGAAACTTCTGTGAAATTGGCTTTTAGTAAAACTAATGAAGCTTATAAAAAAGAAGTAAAAAAGACTTTTAAGTCAGCAGGATTATTTGATAGGTTTAGAAGTGAACAACGCTCATATTCATATGCCAGCAACAATGAAAACTTTGATATAACTGAGGTATATAGTAGATTACTAAATTCTATTACATTAGTAGAAGAAAGATCAGAGAAGTTTATTGTTAACAGATTGAGTATTAACTCAAAATACTCTGATTATGCTCCTAGTTTTTTTGAAGGAGAATTGGTGTTTGCCTCTTCAAGAAATGCAAATAGTTTTTCTAAAATAGTTCATGAATTGAACAATCAACCATTTTTGGACTTGTATACAACCGTGAGAGCTTCAGATCAAAGAAGTATAGGTAGGTTAAAAGGCGAGATTAATTCAAAATTTCATGAATCCTCTGCAACTTTTAGTAAGGATGGAAAAACTGTGTATTTTACTAGAAATAATTATTCTAAAAGAAAGTCCAAAACTAATCAAGAGGGTACAATCTTATTAAAGCTCTATAAAGCGAGCTATGATAATGGAAAGTGGAGAAATATAGAAGAGTTACCTTTTAATAGTGACGAATACTCTATAGCACATCCCGCACTATCAAAAGATGGGAAGCATTTATATTTTGCCAGTGATATGCCCGGAAGTTTTGGTAAGTCAGATTTATATGTAGTTGAAATTAATGAGGATGGAAGCTTTAAAACTCCAAGAAACCTAGGTGACCAAATCAATACTTCGGGTCGAGAAACATTCCCATACATTAGCGATAAAGGAAAATTGTTTTTTGCGAGTGATGGGCATGACGGGTTAGGTGGTTTAGATGTTTTTATGATTTTACCTGATAGGAACGGGGTAGCCGGTGTTTATAACCTTGGGGAGCCTATTAACAGTACAAAAGATGATTTTACTTTTATTATTAATGAAGAGAATAAAATAGGATACTTTGCAAGTAATCGTAAAGGGGGTAGAGGTGATGATGATATATATGGTTTTAGACAAATGGCTTTGTTTCCAAAGTACCGACCCGATAGTAGACCATATATTAAGTGGAAATTAGAAAGGGTAATAGAGTTAATGCTTAATAAAGAAGCAACAACTTCACTGTAGTTTAAAAAGTTATTGAAAACATTTGATAGCATCCCAGTGAGAGTTTGCAATGTCATTGGGATGCTGCTTTATTTTTTATTACCTAAGAATGGTTTGAGTTCTATCTGGTCCTACAGATACTATGGTAATTGGTGTTTCTAGTTCTTTTTCCAAAAAGGCTATATATTCATTTAACTCTTTGGGCAATTGAGAAGCATCATTCATTCCTGTGAGATCCTCAGACCAACCTTTCATTTCGGTATAGATAGGTGTAACATTTTCAGATTCTATATTATATGGTAAATGAGTAATTGTTTTACCTTGATATTTATAGGCTGTACATACTTTTAAAGTTTTAAATCCACTTAAAACATCACCTTTCATCATCATTAACTTAGTAACACCGTTTACATGTACGGCATATTTTAATGCCACAAGGTCTAGCCATCCACATCTTCTAGGTCTGCCCGTTGTTGCACCAAATTCGTTACCTACACGCGCCATAGTTTCTCCGTCGTTATCAAACAGTTCAGTCGGGAAAGGTCCGCTACCTACTCGGGTAGTGTAAGCCTTAAAAATTCCAAAAACATCTTTAATTTTATTAGGAGCAATACCTAAGCCGGTACATGCACCCGCAGCTGTAGTGTTTGAGGAAGTTACAAAAGGGTAAGTTCCAAAATCAATATCCAATAAAGATCCTTGCGCACCTTCTGCCAGAATTGTTTTTCCTTCTTTCTGAGCTTGATGCAAATATTCTTCGCTATCGATAAAAGTAAGTGATTTTAGTACTTTAACCGCTTCAAAAAATTCACGTTCTAATTCTTCTAAATCGTACTCGATTTTAGCATCATAGAAATCGATCATTGCTTCATGCTTATTTGCCAATGTACGGTAGCGCTCTTTCCAATTACTTAATTCTAAATCACCGACACGAATACCATTCCTACCGGTTTTATCCATATAAGTGGGTCCAATTCCTTTAAGGGTAGATCCTATTTTGGCTTTTCCTTTTGAAGCCTCAGATGCTGCATCCAGAATTCTATGTGTTGGTAATATCAAATGTGCTTTTCTGGAAATTACCAGTTTAGATTTGTAGTCCAGATTAAATTTATCTAGATTGTCTAATTCTTTTTTGAAAATAACCGGGTCAATTACCACTCCATTTCCAACCAAATTAATGGCTTTGTCATGAAAGATACCACTAGGGATGGTATGTAATACATGTTTGATTCCGTCAAATTCTAGAGTGTGCCCTGCATTTGGACCTCCCTGAAATCTAGCAATTATATCATAATCTTTTGTAAGAACGTCTACAATTTTTCCTTTACCTTCGTCTCCCCATTGAAGACCAAGTAATAAGTTTACCGCCATTAGTTGTCTTGATTAGTTGGTTTCTTTTTAGTTCCGTAGAAATACAAAGAGTGATTTGTAATATCTACATCAAAAATTTCTTCTATTGTTTTTTTTATGGATTGAATTCTTGGATCACAGAATTCGAGAACATCTCCTGTATCTGTAAGGATAAGGTGATCGTGTTGTCTATCAAAATAGGATTTTTCATATTGGGCCTGATTTTGCCCAAATTGATGTTTTCTAACCAGTTTGCAGTCTAAAAGGAGTTCGATAGTATTATATAAGGTAGCACGACTAACCCTATAATTTTTATTTTTCATTTTGATATATAAAGATTCTATATCAAAATGCTCGTCACTTTCATAAATCTCCTGAAGTATGGCATATCGTTCTGGTGTTTTTCTATGACCATTTTCTTCTAAGAAACTGGTAAACACGTTTTTAACGATATTTTGATCATTTTGTGTTGTTGCTCTAATACTCATACGCTTGAAAACGCAAAGTTACATTATTTTTTATTCTCTGACTACTTTATCAATACCACTTATTTTCGAAAGGTTTTTCATTACCGTTTTCAGGGTGTTTTTGTTTTTTACTCCTACTGTTATTTTACCGATAAATACCCCGTCATTGGTATCAAAATTCATGCTGTAAATGGCAAGATGCATGTTATTAGAAATTATTTGAGTTACTTCATTTACTACACCAATATTATCTATGCCATTAAGTCTAATAACGGCCTTGAATTCTTCCTGACTAGAATCGATCCATTTTGCAGGCATAATACGATAGGCATAATTACTTTGCAGTTGCAATGCGTTTGGACAGTTATTTTTGTGAACTTTTATACCTTCATTTACTGTAATAAATCCAAAAACATCATCTCCAGGAATTGGATTACAGCAATTAGACAATTTATATTCTAATTTTTCAGAATCTTTACCAAAAACTAGCAAGTCGTATTTAGATGTTATTTCTTCTCTATTAACGTCTTTGACATTACCTCTTCGAATTCTATTTTTAATAAAATTCATGAATACATTGCTACGGGTAGTGGCAAACTCCTTGATTTTTTGGTTGTCAATAGTTCCTATTCCAACTCTATAAAAAAGATCTAGACTAGTTTTAAGTTTAAAATATAAAACAAGTTCATTTATAACTTTTTCACCCATTGTAATCTTTTGTGAGCGAAGTTTACGTTTTAAAATAGCTTTACCATCTTCTGCAATTTGCTTTTTTTCATCACGTAAAGCAGATTTTATTTTTGCTCTCGCTCTTGCCGTTGTAGAGTAATCTAACCAGCTAGATGAAGGTTTCGATTTGGTCGAAGTAATAATTTCTACTTGATCACCACTTTTGAGTTCGTGGCTTAATGGTACTAATTTTCCATTTACTCTTGCTCCTCTTGTTTTCAAGCCAACTTCTGTATGGACACTAAAACCAAAGTCAAGAGCTGTTGCACCTTTTGGTAAAGATTTTAGGTCTCCTTCTGGAGTAAAAACAAATATTTCTTTTGCGTAAAGATTTAGTTTAAATTCTTCTACAAAATCTACCGCATTAGCTTCAGAATTTTCTAATGCTTCCTGCAATCGATTTAACCAACCGTCTAGTCCTTGATCTTGTTTTTCTTCAGTGTTTTTGTATTTATAGTGTGCGGCATATCCTTTTTCTGCAATTTCATGCATGCGTTCACTACGAATTTGAACCTCGACCCATTGACTATCAGGGCCAACTACTGTTATGTGCAGAGCTTCATATCCTGTCGACTTTGGTTGTGTAATCCAATCTCGTAATCTAATAGGGTTTGGTCGATAATAATCAGTAACTACGGTGTATATCTTCCAGGCAATAAATTTTTCGTTTTCAAGGTCAGATTTATAAATAATTCGTATTGCAAACTTGTCATATACTTCATCAAATGAAATATTTTGACGTACCATTTTTCTACGTATAGAAAAAATAGATTTTGGTCTCCCTTTTATGGTATAGTTTAGCCCTTCTTTATCTAGCCCTTCTCTTATGCGATCAGAAAACCTTTTAATATATAAGTCTTGCTCTTCTTTACTTTCCTTTATTTTTTCTAGAATATCCTTATAAACTTCAGGCTCGGTATATTTTAGTCCTAAGTCTTCTAACTCTGTTTTTATGTTATATAACCCTATTCTATGTGCTAATGGAGCATATATATAGAGCGTTTCGGATGCAATTTTTACTTGTTTGTCCGGCCGCATAGAATCCATAGTTTGCATGTTATGCAAACGATCCGCAATCTTAATAATGATGACACGTACATCATCATTAAGTGTAAGCAGCATTTTTCTGAAATTTTCTGCTTGTAAGGATATGTCTCTGTCTTTTTTAAGAGAAGAAATTTTGGTTAGTCCGTCTACTATACGTGCTACGGTTTCCCCAAACATTTGTTCAATATCTATAAGAGTATATTCTGTATCCTCAACCACATCATGAAGTAAAGCTGCGGCAATGGATGTAGCGTCAAGACCAATCTCACTTGCCACAATTTTGGCAACCGCAATTGGGTGAAAAATGTAAGCTTCTCCACTTTTACGCCGTTGATCTTTATGAGCATCAACAGCAACGTCAAAAGCTTGACGTATAAGTGTCTTGTCTTCTTTTGAAAGATCTCTATAGCTAATACGAAGCAATTCTTTGTATTGCTTGGTGATCTGTTTGTTTTCTTCCTCTATAGCAGCTTCAGTCATAACATAAAGTTTTCTAAGAAAGCCCTATTTTAGCATTGTGTGTAATATCCCCCTTAATTATATTAATTGACAAAAATTGTGCCTTAATTATAGGCAACAAATTTGGTATTTCGTCAAGAATAATAATTAAAAGTACAATTAAGAATTGTAACAACCAAGCACTTCTGTAATGGATTTATTCTCTAAGATTTTTAATTCTTTGTAAAAGAGTAGGGTGCGAGTAATGTATAAATACCATTGCCGGATGTGGGGTGAGATTACTAAAGTTATTTTTCGAAAGTTTCTTTAGACTATTTATAAGTGCTTCATTATCATATGTGCTTTTTGCAAAGTCATCTGCCTGATATTCAAATGCCCTAGAGACAACATTCATGATTAACCCGGTAACTTCAGAAATCGGACTGTATAAAATGCCAAAAGCAATAAGTCCTATATGAAAAGACGGTATTCTTACTCCTAAAGCCTCAGAAAGAAGTGGATTTGCTATAAAAAGAGACAAAAACCAAAGAGTTACACCTGTAAGAGCAATAGATAATATCAAGTTCATTATTACATGTCTTTTTTTATAGTGACCTACTTCATGGGCCAAAACGGCAACTATTTCTTCATTTTCAAGATCTTTTATTAGGGTGTCATAAAGAGTAATTCTTTTTTCACTTCCGAATCCTGAGAAGTAAGCATTTGCTTTAGTACTTCTTTTTGAACCATCTATGACAAATATATCTTTTAATTGAAACCCTACCTTTTTAGAGTAAGCCTCAATAGTATTTCTAAGTTCTCCAGGTTCTAAAGGGGTTTGATTGTTAAATATTGGCACTATCAGTTTTGCATAGAACATATTCATTGCTATTGTAAAAATAGATACTAGTGCCCATGCATATATCCAAAAAGTTTTTCCAGTAATTTCATAAAACCACATGATTAGTGCTAAAAGAGAACCGCCAACCACTATCATCATTATTAAACTTTTCAGTTTATCAATAAAAAAAGTTTTTATCGAAGTTTTGTTGAAACCAAACTTTTCCTCAATAACAAAAATTTTATAATACAGAGTAGGAGTAGAAAGGATATCACTTCCAACCATTATTATTCCAAAAAAAATAAGACCAATGATTACTGGGTTTTCTGAGAAACTTCGGGCAATATTATCTACCCAAGCAAAGCCATCTAAAAAGAAAAAAAGAAGCATTATGATCAAGGAAATACTTGACGACACCATTTTGAATTTGTAGTTAGCTTTTTTGTACGCTATAGATTTTCTATATTCATCTTCTGGGTAAACGTCTGAAAGTTCCTCTGGAATCTTATCATCGTAGTGTCGAGCATTAAGAATATCCAACAAAGAATCTATCAGGAATACAATAATAACTATGGCAATCAGTAAATAAAATAGGGAATAAGCGGTCATTAGTTTATAGCAATTAGTAGTTCAAACATTTGGGATATGTAGGAAACGGTAAGGTAGTGATTTTTAATTTATTTTTGATGCTTTTGATTTTTTAGTTAGTGAAGCCACGTTGACGCTTTGCTTCAAAAATTAGAATTCCAGCTGCTACTGAAACATTCATAGAATCTATTACACCACTCATTGGGATTTTAATATTTTGAGTTGTGTTATCTAAAAATTCTTTACTTAAGCCAGTAGCTTCAGTACCAACGACAATTGCTGTTGGTTTAGTATAATCCTGATCGCAATAATTTACAGATGTTTGTAAAGCCGCCCCATAAATATTTATTTTATGTTGTTTTAAAAAGTCAATGATTTCAGAAGTCGACCCCATAGCTATGTTACTGGTAAATACACACCCAACGCTGGACCGAATAATATTTGGATTATATATATCTGTTTTAGGATTAGCAATAAGAACGGCGTCAAGCTGAGCGGCGTCTGCAGTGCGCAACAAAGCTCCTATATTACCAGGCTTTTCTGGAGCCTCTGCAACCAGAATAAAAGGCGTTTTTGACAATAAGGTAAAGTCCCTTATATCATGATTTTTTGAAATGGCTACGGCTATTATCCCTTCGGTAGTGCTTCTGTAGGCCAGTTTTTGGTATATTTCTAGAGTGATTTCGAATAATTCAATAGAACGCTTTTCTGATGTATTAATTATTGTTAAAACGTCTTCATATGAAATAATTGATGGACAATAATATAGTTGTGTAATGATGTAGCCACCTTCGATCGCTAAAGATATTTCACGATTACCTTCTATGATAAAGTTTTTTTCTTTTTTACGAACTTTAGATTTTTCCTTAAGTTGGTTAAGAAACTTTATTCTTGTATTTTGAAGGCTTGTTATCTGATTTTGCATACCTGCAAATATAGTGATAGCGAAATGAATGTATTTTCTTTTTTTAGCGTTTTATTAGACAATATTTTTAATCAATTGCTTGATTTCTCTTATAATTTTTGGGTATGATTGCTCTAATTTGTCAAGCATTTCTGCAATACTATAAAACTCGGTATTTTCTTTTGACGCGCGTTCTATTTGTTCTAGGATATCCGCTTCATTTTTTAAACCTATTGTTTTAAAACTGGATTTAAGTTTGTGTGCTATTTCTCGTGTTATCTCACTGTTTTGTTTACTAATTGCGGATTTTAGTTTTATGTAATCTTTTGGGGTGTCTTCAATAAATATCTGTAGGATACTTTGGATAATTTCGTTGTCATTGTCAAAAGTTTGTTTTAAAAATGATAAATCACAAATCTTTTGTTGAGTCATTAATTCAGTATCCCCAGTAATTTCTGATATTTCGTTCATATTAATAATATTGACAGCCTTTGGTTTTAGACTGAAAAGTATTTCTTCTAATGCTTTTTCGCTTAAAGGTTTGGTTAGATAAAAATTCATTCCTGATTCTATAGCTTTCTTTTTTGATTCTGGGAAAACATCTGCAGAACAGGCAATAATTGGAATTTGACTTACAATAGGATTTTCTGATTTTCGTATTAACTCTGCTGTTTCTGGACCATCCATTACGGGCATATGCATATCCATTAGTATTAGATCATAAGTAGAGTGTTCAAGTTTTTCTAAAGCAATTTTTCCGTTGTCTGCAATATCAGCGTTTACACCCCAGTTCGATAGTAATTGTTTGATAAAAAACTGGTTCATTTTATTGTCTTCAACTACCAGGATTTTCATTCCAGACAAGCTATTTGTGTTTTCAATGGTTGTTGTGTTTTCTTTTTCGGGAGTTTTAAAATTGCTTTTGGTGTACTTTATAGAGAAATTAAAGACAGAACCTAGTCCGGGTTTACTTTGGGCATTAAGATTTCCGCCTTGTAATTCTATTAATTGTTTTGAGATAGAAAGGCCAAGTCCCGTACCTTCTATTTTATTTTTACCAGGTTTATGAACCTGATAGAAACTTTCAAAAATAGTGGCGAGTTTATCTTCGGCAATCCCAACACCGGTGTCTTTTACAGAAAAATTAATGGTAATATGATCGTTGTCTATGTTTTCTGGCTTTACATGTATAACTATTTCGCCTTTGTGAGTAAATTTTATTGCATTTCCTAATAGGTTAATAAGAATTTGATTAAGTCTAAGCTGATCTCCAATGATAAATTTGGGGACCAATGGGTCAATATCCATGGTAAAGTTTAATCCTTTTTCGTCTGCTTTAATTTTAAAACCTCTGGATATATTGTTTATTAATTCTAGTAGATTAAAATCAGTGTTATGTAAAGTCAGTTTTCCAGCTTCAATTTTAGAAAAATCTAGAATGTCATTGATTAAAACCAAAAGATTCTCTGCAGAAAATTGTATTCCATCTAGATTCTCCATGTCAATTTCAGGATTTCTAAAATCACTTTTTTGCAGAATACCAGTAAGCCCTAGTATTACATTTAGGGGGGTTCTGATCTCATGACTCATGTTGGATAAGAAAACAGATTTTGCTTTTGCGGAATTTTCTGCTACAACTTTAGCTTCTCTAATTTCATTATCTATAATTCTTTTATTTGTAATATCTCTAAAAAAGGCATTGAATAGAAAATCTCCTTTTGTTTCTATTGCAATAATTGTTAGTTCTACATAAACCGTTGTCCCATTTTTTCTGTTAACGGAAGTTTCAACTCTTTTGTTAATCAATTCATCATCTCCCGTCATTATGTAATTACCAAAACTTCTCTTTAATTCCTGTCTAAGTTTATAAGGAACAAGAGGGTAGAGGCTTTTTCCTATCGTTTCCTCTCTTTGCAGCTCTAATATATTTTCAGCTTGTTTATTCCAGTTTAGTACAATTCCTTGGCTATTAACCAAAATAACTCCATCCATCGCAGTTTCAAGAATGGTTGTTTTTAAATGTTCACTATGCTTTAATTCGTCTTCAACCTTTTTTCGTTCAATAATTTCTTCTGTAAGTCTTTCATTTATTTCTTCTAGGCTATATAGTTGCTTTTGCAGCATCTTAAGCATTTGTTGCTTGCTTGGGAAGTTTATAAGGTCTTTGGCAAGGATTTCCTCTGGAATCACATTTAAAATTGCAGTAAAAGAATTTAAAAGGTGATACGATTGAAAATGTTTTTTGTAAACTAGTAGGTAGATGTTAGTAATAGGGTTTATCCCAAGACTATTTTTTATTCTTAGAAAAATATCATTAGAAAACTCTAAAAGATTTTTCCGTTCTTTTATCAAGTCAATATTTTGAAAGTCATAGGGAGTATCTAAATATTTTTTAATTGAAAGAATCTTGTTGTCATTATAATTGCCAACAATTTCGGAGGATTTTTCTAATACCTGAGAGAGGAAAACTTTACATAAAATTAGCTCTTGTTCTTTAAGCGGTTCGAATATTACGCTAAAATTCTTGTATTGTAGTAAGGAGTTATGTTCTTTGTGTACTTGTTCCCTAATTGATTGTTTATCTGAGTGTTTTGGTGTTTTTTTTTCTGTGATATATCCTTCTAGAAGTAAATATATTTCAGGAAGGGATTCGATCTTTTTTGACAAAGATGATTCTTTAAAAGCCTTGATTTTGATTTTTAGATTGGCTTTACTAATAGAAATATCGACCTCGTTCCATAGGAAATCAATAAGATCAGTTATTTTCTGTTCTTCTGCATTCTTCGGCGGACCGGCTTTCTTTGGAGGGATTATTTTTTTAAGCCAACTTAAGATCATCATGGGTCATATTTTGCTAGCTTTATATATTTTATAAAAACCTAATGCAGATAAACCCCAGGTAAGAATTAAGGCGATAAACCAAATGTAGTTGCCCATGGTGTTTCCAAAAATATTTTTGAAAATATTATAATTAAAAATATGCGCTATTTGCATATGAAGATGTCCAAGAGCCATAACAACAAATCCCCATGCTAGTAATGTCATACCGGATCCAAATTTTCCACCTTTTAGTTTTGTAGCTGTTAGAAAACTAAAAACAAGGGCAATTGCTAGAAAAGGCATTTCTAGAAGTCCGAATATCTGTTCAGCACCTAATAAAGAATTAGAATGATCACTATGGTCTTGTGCGAATAGTGAGTCACTTATTAGAAATAAACTTAATATAAGTAAGAAGTATTGTTTTTTCATAAGTATGCGGTTTGGATAAAAATAGGTAAAAAATACGGTTTTATTGCATTTTTAATAGATTAAATACAATTTTAATCGATAAAGTGCGAATTTAGATTTTGTGAAAACAAAAAAAAGCCTGCTCTAGAGCAGGCTTTTTATATAAATGAGATTGTATTGTTTTACTAAAAGATTACTTTACTTTTTCTACAATCGCTTTAAAAGCTTCTGGGTTGTTCATCGCTAAATCAGCAAGAACCTTACGGTTAAGCTCTATATTATTAGCTTTAACTTTTCCCATAAATTGAGAATAAGACATACCATGTAAACGGGCACCTGCATTAATACGTGTGATCCATAAAGCACGGAACGTTCTCTTTTTGTTTCTGCGGTCTCTATAAGCATATGACATTGCTTTGTCTACCGCATTTTTTGCTACAGTCCAAACGTTTTTACGACGTCCGAAGTAACCTTTTGCTTGCTTAAGAACTTTTTTTCTCCTAGCTCTTTTTGCAACAGAATTTACTGATCTTGGCATAATTTTAAATTTTTTAGTAGCAGGCGGTTGATAATCAACACTTGCTCATTATAATTTTATATTGTAATTCGAAAATTGTCAATGTAAAATTTGATGGCCTAACTCCTGGGTTTGTAATAATTTTAACCTGATTAAAAAATAATTACTTTAAACGTAATTGTTCTTTAATACTATTTTCATCGCTTTTATGCACTAATGTTGCGTGCGTTAAAGCAAGCTTACGCTTTTTAGATTTTTTTGTCAGAATATGACTCTTAAAAGCGTGCTTTCTTTTGATTTTACCAGTACCGGTAAGCTTAAACCGCTTCTTTGCACTGGATTTTGTTTTCATTTTAGGCATTTGATCCTTGTTTTAATAATCTCACTTATTATCTTAATAATTCTTTTTCTGAAAGAATTATGTGTGTTTTTATTTTTTTGGAGCGATAAACATAATCATTCGCTTACCTTCTAATTTTGGCATTTGCTCCACTTTTCCGTATTCTTCTAGTTCTTGTGCCAATCTAAGAAGCAAGATTTGTCCTTGATCCTTATAGATGATAGAACGTCCTTTGAAGAAAACATATGCTTTAAGTTTAGCACCTTCACTTAAGAACTTAATAGCATGCTTTTTCTTGAACTCATAATCATGCTCATCGGTGTTGGGCCCGAATCGGATTTCTTTAATAACAACTTTTGTGGCCTTTGATTTTAGGGCTTTGTCTCTTTTTTTCTGTTCATAAAGGAATTTTTTGTAATCCATTATTTTACAAACAGGTGGTACAGCTTTAGGTGAAATTTCTACAAGATCTAATTCTTGCTCTTCGGCAAGTTGCAGTGCTTTTCTAGTTGGATAAACGCCAACTTCTACGTTATCACCTACAAGGCGTACTTCTTCAACACGAATTTTCTGGTTGATTCTGTGAGCATCTTCTTTGATTACTCTTAGTGGTTTCTGAGACCTTCTTCTTCTTATTGCTATGACTTAAAAATTTAAATTAAACTTAATCCTTTATTGATATTATCCGTTAAACGGTTTTAGAGTCCTATTAATTTCTTCCTTTATTATTTCTGAAAACTCCTCAACAGATACAGCTCCTAAATCTTCTCCTCCGTGTCTTCTCACTGATATCGTATTGTCATTTTCCTCTTGTTCTCCAACAATGATAATATAAGGAAATTTATTCATTTCTGCTTCACGAATCTTCTTACCTATCGTTTCATTTCTATTATCCGCAAGGGCGCGAATTTCGTCATTTTCTAACAAATTTAAAACTTTTTCAGAGTATTTTTCATATTTCTCACTGATAGAGAGTATAATAGCTTGTTCCGGCATTAGCCAAAGAGGGAAATTTCCTCCTGTATGTTCTAGTAAAATGGCAATAAATCGTTCCATACTACCAAATGGAGCTCTATGAATCATAATTGGACGATGTAATTCATTATCACTTCCTTTGTAAGTAAGATCAAAACGCTCAGGAAGATTGTAGTCAACTTGTATTGTTCCTAATTGCCAGTTTCTACCAAGAGCATCTTTTACCATGAAATCAAGCTTAGGGCCGTAAAAAGCAGCCTCACCACTTTCAATTACATAGTCAAGGCCTTTGTCTTTGGCGGCGCTAATGATAGCGTTTTCTGCTTTTTCCCAATTAGCTACATCTCCAATGTACTTATCAGGATTGTCTAAATCCCTTACCGAAACTTGAGCTGTAAAATTTTCAAAACCTAAAGAACCGAAAACATAAAGTACTAAATCGATTACTTTTTTGAATTCTAGATCTAACTGATCAGGAGTACAAAAAATATGTGCATCATCTTGAGTAAAACCTCTCACACGAGTTAGCCCATGCAATTCACCACTTTGTTCATATCTATAAACAGTTCCAAATTCGGCATAACGTTTTGGTAAATCTCTATATGACCAGGGTCCGCTATTATATATTTCACAATGATGAGGACAGTTCATTGGTTTTAAAAGAAATTCTTCACCATCAGCCGGAGTGTTAATTGGTTGAAAACTGTCTTCTCCATACTTTGCATAATGACCAGAAATTACATATAATTCTTTTTGCCCTATATGAGGAGTCATTACCATTTCATAACCTGCCTTTTTCTGAGCCTTTTTTAGAAATTGTTCTAGACGATCGCGTAAAGCTGCTCCTTTGGGAAGCCAAAGAGGTAATCCTTGGCCAACTTTTTGAGAAAAAGTAAAAAGCTCAAGTTCTTTTCCAAGTTTTCTGTGGTCTCTTTTCTTTGCTTCTTCGAGTAGCTCTAGGTATTCTTTAAGCTCCTTTTGTTTTGGAAAAGAAGTTCCATAAACCCGAGTAAGTTGCTTGTTGTTTTCATCCCCTCTCCAATATGCTCCGGCAACACTCATGATTTTTACTGCTTTAATAAGTCCAGTGTTTGGGATATGTCCTCCACGACATAAATCAGTAAAAGTATCATGATCACAAAAAGTTATCGTACCATCTTCCAGGTTTTCGATCAGCTCTACTTTATATTCGTTACCTTCTTCCTTGTATTTGGCTAAAGCATCTTCTTTGGAAACCGATCTCATTGCAAAATTATGTTTTCCTCTTGCGATCTCCAGCATTTTATCTTCAATCGATTTAAAATCTTTTTCAGAAATTGTTTTGTCTCCAAGGTCTACATCATAATAGAATCCATTATCGATAGCGGGACCTATTGATAGTTTTACTCCAGGATATAATTTTTCTAGAGCCTGAGCCAAAACATGCGAAGTAGAATGTCTAAAAGCCGTTTTGCCTTCATCATCTCTCCAAGTGAATAAAATAAGATTGCCATCGGTAGTTAATTCGGTCGAGGTTTCGATAGTAGTTCCATTAAATTTTGCAGAAATTACATTTCTAGCAAAACCTTCACTAATATCTTTTGCAACATCCATAGCAGTAATTGTGCTATTGTATTCTCTAACCGAGCCATCTGGCAACGTAATCTTAATCATCTTTTTCTAAATTATAAGGAGCAAAGATAATACGATAATAAAATCCATACAATATTATAGGACATATTTAATATATAAATTATGTATTGGTTGTAAAGGTCTGTATTGTAGGGATTCAGGGTGAGAAAAATGTTTTGGCTACGCTTTTTATAATATCTGTCTACTGTCAAGCAGGTCCTTATTGGTCTTATGTTAAACTTATATAATGGTGAGTTTATTCTGGGTGAAGCCGAAGTATTGTAATTGTCACCTTTGCTTTTTTCATTTGTAAATATTGAGTTTTTAGGATGTTACAAAAAGGTTTTAAAAAAGGTTAAAAAAGTCATTGTTGGTTTATAAAATGGTTATATGTTTGCACCCGCAAAACGGGATATTGTTTTGTTTGCGTTCTTTGGTTTTTAGATTATGATATTTGTTTAAAAAACTTTTGATAAAAGTTCTTGTCAGAACAAAAAAGGGTTGTATGTTTGCA
>CANMSO010000009.1 GCA_947500545.1 uncultured Aquimarina sp.
TGCAAACATACAACCCTTTTTTGTTCTGACAAGAACTTTTATCAAAAGTTTTTTAAACAAATATCATAATCTAAAAATCAAAGAACGCAAACAAAACAATATCCCGTTTTGCGGGTGCAAACATATAACCATTTTATAAATCAACAATGACTTTTTTAACCTTTTTTAAAACCTTTTTGTAACATCCTAAAAACTCAATATTTACAAATGAAAAAATAACCAATACCTCTAAACTTTCTCTATACGAACTACGATAGATTTACTAATAGGCGTATGACTTTTATCCGCAAAGTGATTATAAGGAACAAGAACATTGGTCTCTGGAAAATATGAAGCTAAATTTCCTCGAGGTATATTATAAGGAATGATTAGGAAGTTAGATGCTTTTCTTTCTTTATTATTGTACCTACTAACTAAATTAACAACGTCTAGTTTTTTTAGAGAAAGTTCATTTATATCATCTATATTCATAAAAACAACTCTTCTTTCGTTATACACTCCTCTGTACCTATCATCTAAACCATAAATCGTAGTATTAAATTGATCGTGTGAACGAATTGTCATTAATATGAACTCATCTTTCTCTAATTCATGTTTTGGCAAATCACAAAGACTGAATTGCGCTTTTTGATTTGGAAGTTTACTAAAATCTAAATTCCTGACATTATTAGGAAGATAAAATCCCGAATTTTTAGATTTATTGTTTACATCTTCAAAACCTTTAATCACGAGTCCAATTTTTTCTCTTATCATTTCATAATCGGCTCCTAAATTTTTCCAATCTACAGAATGATTTCCTTTGAAATAAGCATTAGCAATTTCCCCTATGATCTCTGGTTCACTTTTTAAGTCGCCCGAAGCCGGTCTTATCAAACCTTTTGACTGATGCACCTTACCCATACTATTTTCTACAGTAAAAAATCTTGGTTTTCCATTTTTTAGATCTAACTCTGATCGTCCTAATGTTGGTAACATTAAAGCTGTTTTTCCTGCAATTAAATGGGTTCTATTTAATTTTGTACTAATATTAACAGTCAAATTACAATTCTGAAGTGCTTGTGCTGTATACTCTGTATCTGATGCGGCCGACAAAAAGTTTCCTCCTAGTGCAATAAATACTTTAGCTTTTCCTTCGTGCATTGCTTCTATCGCATGAACCGTATCTAACCCTTCTTTATCGGGAGGTATAAAACCAAAAGCTTTTTCTATGGATTTATTTAATTCTAGAGAAACGTGATGCATAATACCAACCGTTCGATCCCCCTGAACATTACTATGCCCTCTTACGGGGCATGTTCCTGCTCCAGGTTTTCCCAAACTACCTTTAAGCAATAATAAATTGACACACTCTTTTATATTAGCGACCCCATTCTTATGTTGGGTTAACCCCATAGCCCAACAGACAATTATTTTATTTTTATTTGCGAGTAGCTTGACTGCTTCATCCACGACCTCTTCATCTACTCCTGATAGTTTTATGAGTTCTTCAACAGAATACTTTTCTAAATCTTTAATTAACTCCTCATAACCATTGGTATATGTCTCTATAAATTCATGATCAAAGACATTTTCTTTCTCCTTATCTAAAGTGGCAAGTTTTTTTATGATCAATTTTAAAAGCGAAACATCCTGGTTTATTTTTACTTGAAGATGTAAATCTGTCAGGGCCGTACCAGAAGATAAAACTCCTTTTACCTCTTGAGGGTTTTTGAATCTAATTAAACCTGCCTCTTCAAGCGGATTTATACTTATTACTCTCCCGCCATTTTCTTTACATTTTTGCAATGCAGATAACATCCTAGGATGGTTTGTACCTGGGTTTTGGCCAATAACCATAACTACTTCTGCATGGTCAAAGTCCTCCAGTTTTACTGATCCTTTCCCGATTCCTAATGTCTCACTTAATGCAACACCACTTGACTCATGACACATATTAGAACAATCGGGCATATTATTTGTACCGAAAGCCCTAACGAATAACCCATATAAAAAAGCTGCTTCATTACTAGACCTACCTGAAGTATAAAACACTCCTTCATCTGGTGTATTCAACTTATGCAATTCTTCTGCTATTAACTCGTATGCGTCCTCCCAGGAAATAGGCTCATAATAAATACTTCCTGCTCTCAGAACCATTGGTTCTGTAATCCTTCCGCTTTTACCGATTTGATAATCTGACCACATAGAAAGTTCTTCTACAGAATATTTCTCAAAGAAACTTTTATCTACGCGTTTATTTGTTGCTTCTTCCGCAAGTGCCTTTGCTCCATTCTCGCAATACTCCCCTAATTTTGATGGCTTATCTGGGTCTGGCCATGCACAACCGGGGCAATCAAATCCGTTTTTTTGATTCATTTGTGAGAGTGCATGAAATGATTTCACCACTCCCATTTCTTTAAAAGCATGTTGTAGTGCAACTTTAACAGCAGGAAGACCTGCCGCATAATTAGCTGGTTCTGTTAGCCTAATTTCATTAAACTCTTGAGAACCTATGGCAGAAACATTTCTTTTTTTGGTAGAACTCATTACTATTTTTTGATACAAACAAAATTATGAAGCATTGTCTTTACCAAAGGTACATCAAAATACGTAATACCAGTGTTCAAAAAAAGAAGAGATCAATTGCTGCGCAAGGGATAGAAGCAAACTACCTTATAGTTCGTACCTGCCTATCGGCAGACAGGTAGTCCGACTCTGTGAAACAGTGATACATTAAAAAAAACACTTAATTACAATGATAGCTTTATAGAAAGAAATTCCAAACCAGACCAAATCGAATTACGGCATCTCGTGTTGCATATCCTGGCGCCGAAAATTGATCATTTTGATTAAAGGCTTCTCCAAAATTCTCTACTTTGAAGAATATACGTGTTTGTCTCACTTTAGCATTAAAAAACAGGTCGACTTGCGGAAAATCTCCTATTTCCTGATCATTTTGAACATAAAATTCTGATAGAACCGGATCATAGGCATCTGCAGTATACTTTGTAAAGTACTTAAATGTCACACCGGTTTGTACAAAAAGTGCTTTCTTAAACCATTGATCCTGATAATACAAGCTATTTCTGGTTATAATTTCTGGCACATTATATATGTTATCTCCACCTTCTACACTTTGATACATGATGGTATTATCAAGACCAATTTTCCAAAATCCTAAACTCTGACTAAGCTTTACTTTTAACAAATCTATACTCTCTGTATATTGCAAAGGAACTGTAGCAGATTCCTCATTTTTAGCAAAATAAGTATAGTTATCTATTGTACTATAACTGGCTTCAAGCTGTGCAATTTTCTTTGCCTTTATATTAAACTGTATTTTTTGAGTATCAGTGTTTTCAAAATTATTCTGCCAATTATAATTCACATAATCACTTTGATAAAGCAAGAAATTATAATTAGGTGATACCGAACTTGAGCTTATTTTTCCGCTAATAGCATATTTATTATTAAGATTATAACCCGCTCCGACATTAAAATAATTACCTTCAAAATCTCCTGAAACAATAACGTTAGCATCTCCATACAACTCAAACCCTTTATAGAGGTTCTGATACTCACCTCCTATTGAGGTTATATCTCCTTTTAGACGATTGGTTATGTTGGTTGGATTACCCTCACTATCCACCTGTGTTAAAACCGAATTATATCCATAATTATAGTTTGTCGCACTACCAAATAATTTTAGATGTCCTAACCATTTATTCCTAAAATCTAAAAACACTTGATTACTAAAATCTTCTAGAGCAACTTTATCCGAAATCGGTCCAGATTCATACGACGCTCCAAAAAGGTTATCTGGAGCAATAGCAGACTGATCAAATTGAAATGACTTATCTGTGAGATCCATAATATGCCCGAGAGATAATTCTGTACTGGTGCTATCGCTTTTTTTAATTATAGCAAATTGATGGTCTAAATAAAATCTTTTACCCAAAAGAATACTTTCGGCATTTTCAAAAGTTACTGATATGGCTCCTCTATCTACAAACTCATCTTCTTCTCCTATAAAATCACCTTGTGCCAAATATTGGTCCAAGCCCTCTGCAGACAAACCACCATTTTCCTCATTAAGTAAATCCTGTGAAACAAAATGAGATTTTACTCTATATCTTTTATTCTTTGTTACATAGTTTAAGGTAGATCTAAAATTACCTGTACTTGTTAGTGCATGTTGATATTTACCTAACGAACGCACTCCCTTATAAGCAATAGAAAGATTAAGACCTGGAGAAGTATTTATTGTAAAAAAAGAATCTAATTGTTGTCCTTGTTCAAAAGTAGTTTTGAAGTATAATTCTGTAAGGGGTGTAGGAACATGATAGTAATTAATATCATTTACTTCCATAAAATTAAAATGCCTGGCCCTTGCTCCAAAAAGAGGCATTATATGATTCTGCTCTTCGCGTTTAGCTAAACTATTATAAGTTTGACCTACATTATTTATAGGAAGTAATTCGAAATCGTCTCTGCGCAGATAATTAAACTTATAATCCTTAACCAAAGTCAAAGTTGTATCTACATGTGTAGTATCATTTTTTACTGTTATGATTTTATACTCTGTAACCGGAGGTTTTTCTTTTTCTTGTTTTGGAGCAAACTTCCTTACGGGTCCTCCAGAATCACCTTCTGTCTCTTCTTGATCTCTATCCTGAGCCCAAATAACCGAACTTGATACAAGTGCAATTATAATTATTAAGTTTTTTCTCATTAGCATACTAAACTGTGGCAAAAATATACTTTTTTTTAACGAAAGTAAATGATACTCATTGTTTGTTTGTTTCAACTTTTTTTATTGATTTTTAAAAAATAGTTTTTTTGAAATTCTGTCCATACTGTATCTTAGCAGCATGCTTACATTAAAATTAAATCCGGACCTCATAGAATGCGGTACAGATGAAGCGGGTCGGGGATGCCTTGCAGGCCCTGTTACCGCTGCGGCTATTATCTTACCCAACGACTTCAACAATACTGTTCTAAATGACTCTAAGCAACTAAGTGAAACTAAGAGAAAGTCTCTAAGACCTTTATTAGAAGACTGCTCTATTACCTATGGTGTTACACATATTTTTATGGAAGAAATTGATAACATCAATATTCTTAATGCTTCAATTCTTGCTATGCAACAGGCGATTGAGCAACTAAAACCACAACCCGAACATATTATAGTAGATGGGAACCGTTTTAAACCATATCATAATATACCCTACACATGCGTTATTAAAGGAGATGGAAAATATTTGAATATTGCCGCAGCCTCTGTTTTGGCAAAAACATATCGAGATGAGTTTATGGAAAAAATACATGAAGAATTCCCTATGTATAACTGGAAAAAAAATAAAGGATATCCAACTGTAGAACATCGAGATGCTATTCGTAAATATGGTATTACAAAGTATCATCGCAAAAGTTTCAGGTTATTACCAGAACAACTTGAATTAGACCTCAAACCTTGATGATTCTTTATTTACTTGAAGGAACTTTATTGTGTTCATTTTATTTTGAAATAATTATATCTTTGAAACCGAAGGAAATGAAAACACCGATTTAATCCAATTATATTTCCGACATTTAATTAGACTTTATATTTTGCAAACCAGGAAACCGAATTTTTTATTTTTGAAAACCGAGTTTAGGAACACAAAAAGCACCCAAATAATGAAAAAAATAGTTGTAATTCTCTTAGCATGTATAGCTATTTCTTGTGATGATGTAACTAAAAACTCAAATTCTTTAATTGACCATATCCCCAGAGACTCACAGGTTATTGTAAAAATCAACAACTTAGAAGAGGCAGAGAGCAAGCTTCGTGATAATAACTTCATTAAAAACAATAAGCAGATTGCATTTTTTGAGTATTTTAAAAACTTATCTGTTTTAAACGAAACAAACGAGCAAGAAGGTTTATTATGTTTCTCTCCTAGAGGAAAAAATGATTTTGAATACACCTATATCTCAAAATTGGATCCTGCATTGCTTAAAATGGATTCTTTGAAAACAAAAAAAATTGAAACCATAAATTATTCTGAAAAGATTATTTATAAAATTACTTCAAAAGGAAAAACCTTTTTCGCAATGCGTCAAGATAGCTTGCTAATCGCTTCATCCTCTGAGCTACTTATAGAAAATGCTATAAGAATACAAGCGAACCCTCTTCCTATTGATAAAGACTTACAAAAGGTATATGACGTTTCCGGTACAGATAATACAATGTCTATATTAATAAATGGTAAAAAACTACAAAATATTCATAATTCCCTTCTTCCTAACACAGAACTAAAAGGGATATACAACTTTAGTGGATGGGCATCTCTGGATGCTACTATAGGACAAAATGCAATGCATCTCGACGGTATTGCGGTTGAAAAGGATTCATTGTCAAGTACCATCGGGATTTTTGACAATACCATAGCTCAAGAAAATCGCATTGCAAAAATATCTCCTGTTACTGCTAAAGGTTTTATCTCTTTCACGTATGACGATTTCGATGTTTTAAAGGAAAACCTATCCGTAGCTCAGGATAGAGAACTAGAAGATATCCCTAATGATTTGGATGAGATATTATCTGGAGTTTCAGAAATAGGAATCATTTTTATGGAAAAAGAAAATGCTTTGGCATTGAATTCTTTGGACTCTGAAACAGCTTCAAAAAGTTTAGATGGGGATAGAGTAGATACTTATAGAAGCATCCCAATTTATAAATACCAAAACCCTTCTTCGTTTTCTCAGGTCCTAAACCCTTTGATAAAAAATTTCGAAGCTAAATTTTATTTTACCTATAATGAATTTATCGTCTTTGGGGCTACCACAAATGCACTAAAGGACATTATCGCCAATATACTAAACCAAACATTACTCGATCAACAACAATATTATAAAAACACTATAAAAGACCTATCTGACAATTCCTCTATTCTTATTGCGGGTAATACTGAGCACTTAAAAGAACATATTTCTGAAACCGTAAAGGACACCTATAAAGAGCAATGGAGTACTTTAAAAGACAAAGGATATCAAATTGCGATACTGCAGGTGATAAAAGAAAACGACTTTGCTCATATTCATGGTGTTTTGCAAAAAAACATTGCTAAGGGATCGGCGACTTCTGTTACTCAAACAGCTTCAACAACCTTAGAAAACAAGGTTATGAACAAACCAATTCTTGTAAAAAATCACAGAACAAAAGGTAAGGATATTGCCGTACAGGATATAGAGAATAATTTATATTTAATATCTGATAAAGGGTCTATTTTTTGGAAAAAACAAATCGATGGCGAGATATTAGGTGATATACAGCAAATTGATATTTACAAAAACGGCAGGTATCAATTGCTTTTTAACACTTCAACTTCATTATATTTAATTGATCGCGATGGTAAAGATGTTGCTCCTTACCCAAAAAAGTTTGAAAAAAATATTACCCAACCACTAGCACTATTTGATTATGATAAAAGTAAACGTTATCGTATAATTGTCACCCAAGGCAATCAAGTAAAAATGTTTAATGCCGAAGGGGGTATTGTTACTGGATTTGGTTTTAAAAGTACCGAGAGCGACATTACCTTACCACCTAAACATATCAGAATAGGTACAAAAGACTATATTCTTATACCAGAAAAAAATGGAAAACTAAATATTCTGGATAGATTGGGAAGAAGTAGAGTAAATGTAAAAGATAAGATTGATTTCTCTAAAAACGAATGGTATCAGTATCAGGATAAATTCACCTCG
Source organism: uncultured Aquimarina sp. (assembly GCA_947500545.1). Taxonomy (GTDB): domain Bacteria; phylum Bacteroidota; class Bacteroidia; order Flavobacteriales; family Flavobacteriaceae; genus Aquimarina. Next base: position 7,732 of record CANMSO010000009.1, read on the forward strand.
ACCAATAAAGAAGGAAAACTTGTTCAAATACTGGAAGACGGAAACACTAAACATCAAGATTTAGGTTTAAACGAAGAAAACCGAATTGTATCTACTAATAAGACTTTGGTTACATTCTCAGAAAACAAACTCTCTATAAAAGGAAAAACTCTTGAATTAGATTTTGGAGTATATACTGAACCTAAACTATATTTCATTAATAATAAGATTTACATCACTATTACAGACATACAAGCAAAAAAAGTGTATTTGTATGATAGTAATGCTGAACTATTCCCTAATTTTCCAGTATACGGAAACTCTGTTTTAAGTCTTGGCAATATGGATCAAGACCCTAATTTAGAATTCGTTGTGCAAGGAGAAGATAATAACATTTTAATCTATCAAATAAATTAATTGAATCAAAAACTAAAAAAAGCCGGAGCATAAAACTTCGGCTTTTTTGTTTTCAATCGTTAGAATAAATAGTCGTAATCTAAATTTTAGATATACGCTTATCAAAACTGAAGCATCGGATAACATTACAGGTTAATTTTTACATTTTATTAACATTTTATAAAGATTTTCACGCCTTTATGTTAAACATAATTTACTGAGTACTAAACTTTATGATTCTGAGTTGTAAAGCTTAATGACATAAATTTACTAACACAAATCAAACTCAATTATGAAAACAAGTATTTTTAAAAAAATACTGATGCTCGCATTTTTACTGGCGAGTATTGGTGTTAATGCCCAACTATGGAGCCCAATATCACAGGCAAAAACACAGGGCAAGGAAAAAGAATTAAGAAAAACCACACCAGATCAGTACAAGTTATTTAGCTTAAATACTAAACAACTGATATCTACTTTAGACAAAGCACCATCTAGAGTGCAACAAAAAAGTTCAAATACTATAATAGATCTTCCTGTAAACGGAAAAATGAAGAAGTTTAGAATTCTTGAAGCTTCGATCCTGGATAAAGATCTGGCACAAAGATTTCCCAGCATCAAATCTTTTGTAGGTTACGGCATAGACGACCCTACATCTATTGCGAGATTTAGTTTTTCTCAAGTTGGTTTACACGCCATGATAACTTCTGGAAATCACAAAGCCATTTATATCGATCCATATACAAAAGACAAGAGTAGTTATATCTCATATTCAAAAGCAGATTTACCTCCTAGCCCTGATCGTTTTGAATGTTTGGTTGAAGATAATTTCAAATCAAATTTTTCTGAACAAAAAATACCAACCACAAAAAATGCTAATGATGGTAAATTAAGAACTTTCAGGCTTGCCGTTGCATGTACTGGAGAATACTCACAATTCCACATAAATAACCAAGGCATTAGTTCTGGTGCTTCTGATCAAGTAAAAAAGCAAGCTGTTCTAGCGGCTATAAATACTACCATGACCAGGGTAAATGGTATTTTCGAAAAAGATTTGGCTTTGACTATGGTACTTGTAAACAACAATACCGATATCATCTTCTTAAATCCAAATACAGATAACCTAAGTAATAATAGTGCTGGTTCCTTGATTAACGAAAGCCAAACTGTTTGTGATCAATTCATTGGTCGAAACAATTATGATATAGGACATGCTTTTAGTACCGGAGGTGGTGGGTTAGCCCAGCTTAGATCTCCTTGTACAAATTCTAAAGCAAGAGGAATTACAGGAAGTGGTCGTCCTATAGGAGATTCATATGATGTAGATTACGTAGCTCACGAGATGGGGCACCAATATGGCGGAAATCACACTCAAAATAATAGTTGCCAAAGATCCAATGCATCTGTTGAGCCAGGAAGTGCATCTACAATTATGGGGTATGCAGGTATATGTTCTCCAAATGTTCAAAATAACAGTGATGCATATTTTCATGCGATAAGTATTCAAGAAATGTGGCAAAATATTTCTTCCGGAAATAGTAGATGTGGTGCACAGAGCAACACAGGCAATGCTGCGCCTACTGCCAATGCAGGGCAAGATTTTACTATTCCGGCCTCTACTCCATTCGTTTTAAAAGGTAATGGATCTGATGCTAATTCAGGAAATTCGCTTACTTATTGCTGGGAACAAATGGACACACAACCAGCCACTATGCCCCCATCTCCAACTTCTACAGGTGGACCGGCTTTTAGATCTTTGACTCCTACAGCTTCTCCTGACAGATATATGCCAGCATTATCTACAGTTAAAGCGGGACAAACAGCATCTACATGGGAGGTAGTTCCTTCTGTAAGTAGAACAATGAATTTTAGACTTACGGTAAGAGACAATGCTTCAGGTGGAGCCAGTACTGCAAGTGATAACACTAGAATTACAGTTGCAGGTGGCGCTGGACCTTTTGTAGTAAATGCACCTAACACCAATGTAAGTTGGTCTGCAGGATCTACACAAACAGTAACATGGAGTGTTGCAGGGACTACAGGTAATGGAGTGAATGCTGCTAATGTGGATATTTTATTATCCACTGATGGAGGAAGTACATACCCTATTACTATTGCCTCTTCAGTAACTAATGATGGTTCCCAAAATATTACAGTACCAAATGCTGTAGGAACACAAAACAGAATAATGGTTAGAGGATCTGGACATATTTTCTATGATATTTCTAATAGCAATTTTGAAATTACTCCGGGTACGGGTGGAGATACTCAAGCACCAACAGTTCCTGGTGGTTTAACTGCTTCAAATAGCACACAGACTACAATTGATCTTAACTGGAATGCTTCTACAGACAATGTTGGTGTTGCAGGATATGATGTTTACCAAGGTAATACAGTTATTACAACAGTTACCGGGACTTCATACCAAGTTACAGGATTATCACCTAATACTGCTTACAGTTTTACTGTAAGAGCAAAAGATGCCGCTGGTAACGAATCAAGTGCCAGTAATACAGCAAATGCCACTACTCTAGGTCAGCCTGATACACAAGCACCTACTGCACCAAGCGCTTTAGTAGCTTCAAACATCACTCAAACTACAGTCGATCTTAACTGGAATGGCTCTACAGATAACGTTGGTGTTACGGGATATGATGTATCCCAAGGAAATACTGTTATCACAACGGTTACTGGCACTACATATAAAGTTACCGGATTATCACCCAATACTGCATATAGTTTTTCTGTAAGAGCTAAGGATGCTGCTGGTAATGTATCAGAAGTTAGTAATACTGCAAATGCAACTACACAATCTTCTGGAGGAACTGCTTGTACAGGTGGAATTTCATCATTTCCTTATGCCGAAGGATTTGAAAATACATTAGGAGCCTGGACACAAGGTACGGGTGATGATTTCAATTGGACAGTAGATGCAAATGGAACTCCTTCTAGAAATACAGGGCCTTCTAGTGCTGCACAAGGCACTTATTATGTGTATATGGAGTCATCTTCTCCTAATTATCCAAGTAAAAGAGCTATTTTAAATTCTCCTTGTTTTGATTTAAGCGCCGCTACAACAGCAAACTTCGCTTTTCAATATCATATGTATGGCCGCTCGAATATGGGAAACCTGGCATTAGAAGCTAGTAATGATAATGGTGCCACATGGTCTTCAGTTTGGTCTGAATCAGGAAATCAAGGAAATTCATGGCAATCTGCAAATGTAGATTTAGCTGCTTATGTTGGTTCAACTGTAAGATTACGTTTTAATGGTATTACAGGTAGTACATGGCAAGGTGATATGGCTATCGATGATGTACGTTTAACTGAAGCTGGAGGGCCGACTACGTGTACAGATGTATTATTAACGCTAAATTTTGATGATTACCCGCAAGAAACAAGCTGGCAAATTACAAATAGTAGTAGTCAAGTAATTGCTTCCGGAGGAACCTATGGTACTCAACCAGATGGATCTACTTTAACGCTTACAGAGTGCCTAGATCCTGGTACATATATACTAACTATTAATGATAGTTTTGGAGATGGTCTTTGTTGTGCTTATGGTACAGGGTCATATAGTCTTGCCTCAGGAGGAGCTATTATAGCTTCTGGAGCAGAGTTTGGAACTTCAGAATCAACAACTTTTACGATTAGTGGTGGTTCTAAAGGAGTTTCTGTTGAAAACATTACTACTACAAATCAGATGCTAGTAAAAGTATTCCCTAATCCAGTAGGAAAAGACAGAATACTAAATGTAACCGTTTCCAAAAAAGATACGCAATACGAAATTGTTAGTATCCTCGGTAATACCGTAATGAAAGGTAAATTGGTTCAAAAAATAATCAATACAAGCGCATTACCATCAGGAATGTATGTGCTTATTCTTAATCATGGAGGAAAAAACAAAACTATTCCATTTATACAAGAATAATTTTTCTTTTAAGACTTAAATACTTAAGCGGTGCATTGAGAAATGTGCCGCTTATTTTTTATAAAACAATTTTCTTTTTGATTCTTGTTATTCTATGCAAAACTTCATTCAGCTTAAATGACAAATCAACAATAATTTCACCTTTTGTTTTTTGAAGCATAAGATTCCCCTCATTTACCTTATAGTATCCCGCTTCACCTTTGCAGAAACAATGTTTTCCAAAAAGCATATTTAGCTGTTCCAGATTCTTGTCATTGGTATTCATACTTTCAATAGCCGGGTTAATTTCAAAATGTACAGTTTCAGAATAATTGCCATCTACAGTTCCTTCAGGTCCTTTTACTGAAAATTTATACTCAATAACTATGTTTTCCCCTTTTTCAATTACAGGATAGTAGGATTCTATAGTATCTTTTTTTAAAACTATTTCCGAATTTTTATAAAGCGTAATGTTACAATTTCCATCCTCTGGACAATAATCATTGTTCTCTTGAACAATATCACTAATTGCATCATGACTTGAAGAATTAAGCGTATTCGAAGTTTTGCAGGAACCAATTAGTATAAGGGAAATAAGAAAAATGTACATTTTCATGAGTATGTTTAAATTAATTACAACCAATCAAAGATAAAAGGTCATTGAACTAATTAAAACCCTGTATTTACTTTTTTAGTATTAAAGTAAAATTAAACTTCTGTCTTTTGCACGATGAATTCTGCTTCAAAAAGTGCTTTGAAGTGCTTCAATAATTTTTCTTTGACTTCTTCTTCATTTACCTTTTCGATGCCAAGCTCTACATTAAGTGAAGTAACGGCTTTACCCTTAATCCCACACGGAATAATATTATCAAAATATCCCAGGTCTGCATTAGCATTTAGGGCAAAACCATGCATCGTTACCCAACGACTGGCACGTACACCCATAGCGCAAATTTTACGTACAAATGGTGTACCCACATCCAACCAAACTCCGGTTTCACCTTCACTCCTTGTTCCGTTAACACCATACTCTGCTAGTGTAAGAATCACCATTTCTTCAAGAAAACGAAGATATTTGTGAATGTCTGTAAAGAAATTATCCAGATCAAGAATTGGATATCCAACAATTTGCCCAGGGCCATGATACGTTATATCTCCTCCCCTATTAATTTTATAAAATGTAGCTCCTTTTTCTTTTAGTTGTTCTTCTGATAGTAAAAGATTACTAACATCACCACTTTTACCAAGTGTATATACGTGAGGATGCTCTACAAAGAGAAAATAATTAGGAGTTTCTAATCCAGCATCTTCTCTTCGATTTTTTACTTTTATATCCAAAATCTCTTTGAAAAGTTCTTCCTGATGATTCCAGGTTTCCTTGTAATCCTTATATCCTAATTCCTGTATTTCAATCTTCTTATTCATCTCTACAAAGATACGAGATTAAAAAAAGCAGCCAATCGGCTGCTTCATATTATTTTTCTAACTCTACTTCGACATCCAGAATCTTAGGATTTTCCATATACTCCATAAAACCGACTTGGAGAGTAAAACTCTTCCCATCTTGACTAAACATAGCCTTATCAGAAGATATTTTCTTTATCTTTCTTGGGAAGTGGTAATTCAATTTATACTGAGAACTAGCTAAAAACATTTTCATTTGTTCTAAGCTGTCCAGGCTTTGTTTTAAAACTTGCTCATCAATAATTTCTGTAACCCTTTTAAATGTATTCCCTTTAAAAGAATAAGATACTTTGGAGCCTTCAACTTCTGGAGTACCCATAGGTATAGGAGGCCCTGCCTGTCCTTCTGGCGTATTTTTACCTTTATTCCCAACTGTACTCGCAGTTTTAAAGTCATTAAATACGTCTCCTAATTCTGAAACATCCTTAAAATCTGAATACAAATCAAACTTCATTTCCTGAGCCTCGGTATTCATAAGCATATGCATTTTAAAGTTTTCCAATCGCTTCAATCGTTTTTGTTCTTCCATTGATAGCTTAGAAATACTATCTTTCTTCTCTTCGAGGAAGTCTTTGAAAACAATTGTAGAGTCAATAACTTCTTCTTTCCCTTCAGAAAACTTATCTCCGGCCATTTGCATTAACTGAGAACCATCAAAATTAATTGCTATTTTTCCACTACCATCTTCATTGATATGCAAATCTTCAGAAAAATTACATCCAACAATTAATAGTGATAATACGATAAGCTTAAGGCTAATAAAAAGATTCTTCATATATAAATTATTATTTATTAGGGTTGTTTAGTATGACTAAAGCTGCTATAACTCCGGGAACCCATCCACAGATTGTCAATAATAATACAATTAAAACAGATCCGCAACCTTTATCTAGAATTGATAATGGCGGAAAAAAAATGGCTAATAAAACTCTCCAAAAACTCATAAAACTGATGAAATATATTTATATGTTATACTTATAAGTAGTCTTAGGCTTTATTCTGTTACACAGTTAGAAAATTAATCTCTATATTTCTGGTTTCTTTCAGGAACATGCAACTATTGTCTTATATATTATACGCTATCCTTTTAATGAGCACCTATGGTGGTTTTGCACAATATAAATTTTCCGGATATGTAAATCAAAAGGACTGGACAGAAGGTGTATACTTTTCACTTGCTGAAGATTATAGAAAAGTATCTGGAATCTATCCTGAGCAAATCATTCAAAAAGTTACTCCAGATTCTACAGGATATTTTGAATTTACAGGAGATAATTTACCCCTCATAAATCATATCTATAAAATACAGGTCGATAATTGTTCGGATAAGCATAAAAACAGAGCTCACTTAAATGGATTCTGCGCAGATAGCGAAGAAGTTCTTTTTGTTGCTAATAATAATGATACAATTTCATTGCCTTTTACGTTTGATGAAGAAATGTTTTGTAAAATCATCTCGAATAATGAAAAAAGCAATGCTTTTATCAAAATTGATTCGATTATTGATGAAATGAGATATGCGTTTGGAAATTATCGCAGTAAGGCCAACCGAAAAATCAATTCTACCCGATGGATTAAAACCTTACATCAATACGGAAAAAGCCTTGATGAACCTCTTGTAGAACTACATATTTACGCTTTCTTATCAAACAAAACGAATGACTTGTACTCACATTACCTTAATGATCTTAAAAGTAATTCATACTATGATGAGTTATTAGGACGACTTCAAAAAAAGTACCCTAACAGTACATATACTCAACAATATGAAAAAGAATTAGCGTCTGATAAATTTCTGCTTGATCCTAATGAAGTAACTTCGAAACGATCATGGTTCTGGATTCTATTGTTCTTATTAATTTTTTCTGTACTCTTTAATATAATTCAGATAATCTTCCATAAAAGAAAAAGAAAATTAAACGGGTTTTCAGAAAAAAAACTTACCCAACAAGAACAAAAAATTCTGATTCTTATTCTTGAAGACAAAACTAATAAGGAAATTGCTTCCTCGATGTTTGTAAGTGTTAGCACTGTAAAAACGCACATCAACAATCTATACAAAAAACTAGGAGCAGCCTCAAGAGAACAAGTTAAACAGCTGTATAACAACAAATAAGCAAAAATCCACCCCGGGGTCTAGTACTCATTTCAAACCTTCATTTATTATTTTTTAGCTTTTAAATTTTCAATTTTGACCTGGATCATTCTGAAAATCAATAAGAATGATACTATGAACTTATATTAATAATCTAAAAAATAGAAGAATGAAAACAAGAATTTTAATCGCATTGACAGGAGCATTTATTATTTCAATGACATCATGCAAAAACAATGCTTCTGAAAAAGTGAAAACTGAAAATGTGGAGATGGCTGCACAAAGAGATTCAAAAACCAAAAACCTATCGATAATGACCTTTTCTAAAACAGATCATGATTTTGGAACCATCAATGAGGGTGATATTGTAGAACACGAATTTACCTTTACCAATACTGGGAAAGCGCCTTTGTTAATTATCAATGCCAAAGGTAGTTGCGGATGCACAGTTCCAGAGTGGACAAAAGAACCCATTGCTCCCGGAGCATCGGGAGCATTACTAGTAGCATTCAATTCTAACGGAAAGCCTAACATGCAAACCAAGCAAATAACAATTACAACAAATACCGAAAAAGGTAAAGAAATTCTGAAAATCAAGGCTATGGTCACCCCAAAAGCTAAGATAAATCGCTAATATTTTTAGATTAGACACCATTCACATTTAGGTAAAAGACCTTTAAAAACAAATCCCGCTATTAAGCGGGATTTGTATCTCTCGTGTTTTTGAAGTTTTGAAAAATACAAATCTTCAAAATTGAGTTTCTCTAAATTGAAAGATTACCCCATAGTTTGTATCTTTGCACGCTTAAAATGGCACAATTATGCAATTATCAGAACAAGAGCTTGTAAGAAGAGAGAAATTAAACGCATTACGGGATTTGGGCATCAACCCTTATCCTGCGGCATTATATCCGGTAGATCATACTTCGGATAAGATAAAAAATGAGTTTGAGGAAGGTAAAAAAGTTATAATTGCGGGCAGATTGATGTCGAGACGTATCCAAGGAAAAGCTTCTTTTGCAGAACTACAAGATGCTAACGGACGTATACAAGTCTATTTCAATAGAGATGAAATTTGTACAGGAGAGGATAAAACCAAGTACAACGAAATCTACAAAAAACTACTAGATATTGGTGATTTTGTTGGCGTAGAAGGCGAACTTTTCACTACACAAGTTGGTGAAAAGACAGTAATGGTAAAAGATTTTACTTTACTGAGTAAGTCCTTAAAACCATTACCATTACCTAAGACCGATAAAGATGGTAACACTTTTGACGAATTTAATGATCCCGAGATGCGCTATCGCCAGCGTTATGCCGATTTGGTTGTAAATCCACAGGTAAAAGAAGTTTTTGTTAAGAGAACAAAGCTTTTTAATGCGATGCGAGATTTTTTTAATGATCGTGGGTATTTTGAGGTTGAAACACCTATACTACAACCTATACCTGGGGGAGCGGCAGCCCGTCCATTTATGACTCACCATAACTCACTAGACATCCCTTTATATATGAGAATTGCCAATGAGTTATACTTAAAAAGGCTTATCGTTGGTGGTTTTGATGGTGTTTATGAGTTTTCAAAGAACTTCAGAAATGAAGGGATGGACCGTACTCACAATCCAGAGTTCACTGCTATGGAGATTTATGTAGCCTACAAAGATTATAACTGGATGATGGATTTTGCAGAACAGTTATTAGAGTTTTGTGCTATTTCCGTAAACGGAACAACAAAAGCAACTTTTGATAATCATGAAATTGATTTCAAGGCTCCATATGCAAGAGTTACTATGGCCGATTCTATTAAACACTTTACGGGTTTTGATATTACAGGAAAATCTGAAGATGAAATCCGAGAAGCTGCAAAGGAAATGGGAGTTGAAGTAGACAATACCATGGGGAAAGGAAAGCTTATTGATGAGATTTTTGGAGAAAAATGTGAAGGAAACTATATCCAACCTACATTTATCACTGATTATCCTAAAGAAATGAGTCCTTTATGCAAAGAGCATCGTGATAACCCAGAACTTACAGAGAGATTTGAACTAATGGTTTGTGGTAAAGAAATTGCTAATGCCTATTCAGAACTTAATGATCCTATTGACCAACGCGAACGTTTTGAAGACCAATTAAAACTAGGAGAAAAAGGAGATGACGAAGCTATGTTTATAGATCAGGATTTCCTGAGAGCATTAGAATATGGTATGCCCCCAACATCAGGAATGGGGATTGGTATGGACCGATTGATTATGTATTTAACAAATAATCAATCTATTCAGGAAGTATTGTTTTTCCCGCAGATGCGTCCTGAGAAAAAGCAGGTAGAGCTCAACGAAAATGAAAAAACTATTTTCGATATTCTTAAAAAAGAGCAAAGTATTGCACTGGCAGATCTTAAAAGTGCTACAGGACTTAGTAATAAGGCATGGGATAAAGGAATGAAAGGACTTTCTAAATTAGGCCTTACAAAAGTTACCAAGACAGAGGATAGCCTTATCGTCGAGGTAGCAGAGTAAATACTATTTCATATAAAATCACACTACAAAACGCAGCTTAATAAGCTGCGTTTTGTGGTTTTCCTTAATTAACATTTTTTTAACTATATTTGCTCGAAAATTAAAAACCTAATTCTATTATGACTAAAATTACCTACAGCATTTTTGTCCTGGCCCTTTTTATGGCTACCCAAGGAATTGCTCAATCTTTTTCTTCTAAAATGTTAGAAATAAAAGAAGTTTCTTATCCAAAAAATCCATTGCCAGAAAGCTTCAAAAACTATAGCATAGAGGCATCAGACAAAAAGAACCTAGGGCCTTTCCTAAGTAATTCTGAAGTAGCTTCAACGCTAGGTTTTCAGAGTTTTGAATATACAGAACAAAGCCCACAATTTGTTATAAAATATCTTGCTTCAGAACCATTTATTACAAAAACACTTACCCCAAAAATTACAAAAGACGGTAAGCAAGAGTATAGATTTACAGTTAAAACAACAATGTCTATAAACGTAACTGTTACAGATCCTACAAAAACCAAACTTATCTATAATAAGCAATATAAATTGCAAGACATTTTTCTTGATCCTTCTACAGGACAACCATCTACAGTTGTAAAACAAGAACCTGAAGACCTGCATTATAAAGTTGAACGTACAGTAACTGAAGAAGAAGTAGGAGAGTATTTTACAATCTCTGAAGACGGGAAAAAGTTTAGACTTACTGAATCTTACCTTAGACAGGTTTTGGGAGCACAATTATCTCGTCTTATGCTAAAAGCAGGGAAAGATTTACAAAAACAATTTGACCTAAGAGTGAACAACAATCTTCAGCGTTATTATGTATTGAATAAAATTGAAGAAGAACCAAAATCGGACGAACTTTATTTATCTCTGCAAAATATATTCAAGAATATAGAATCTGTAGAAGATTATTACAATGCCAAATCCGATATTCAGGATCACTTAGCTTTTAACCAAAGTATTATTGACAAATATGATGTTAATGATAAAAAACAGGTTAAAGTAGTATGGGCTTCAACATTTGATCAAGCTCTTTTACTTAGTATGGTCAAAGAATTTGATAAAGCAAAAGAATATTCGAATACAGCTATAGATTTTAAGATCAGAAAACAAGTATCTAAATTACTTTTTACCACGATACTTAATGCTAAAGACGGTTATGCTCGTGTTTTTGAGGCCGATGGAACCAGAAAAGCAATAGAACCACCTTACAAGGGACTTGTACCTAACGCACCTACTACTACTGATGCAACTGGTGGATCAACAAGTGGTGCACCTAAAAAAGTAAAAGAAGTCAAAATTGACAAACTTGCTGGATATGTTCTTAATGAAAAAGGAGAAAAGGAATACGAAGGTACAGTATATATAGAATTTGCTGGTAACAAAATGAAAAAGGTACTTGATTTGGACACAAAACAAACTGTTGAAGAACCAAGTACAGATTATGGGAAAGAGTTATTGGTGGCGTATGATAAGAAAGGAAAAATGAAGGGAAAAAAGATCAAGGCCAAAGAGTTATTTTCTTTTTATGTAAATGACACTAAAGAAACTTACGAAGGTTTTGGAACAGAAAAAGATGCCTTAGAAAAACTAATGAGTATGGCCACTCTTGGTGCTGGAAATCACAAATACTACTTAGTAAAACACGACGCCGGAAAAGTAAAAATATACGAAGACAGAACCACTGCCTTTGATGGGTTTGTATTAAAACTAACCAAAGAAGAAAAAGGTATCAAGATTGCAAAAAATATGGAATCTGCTAAGTTTATTTCTAAAATGTCGGATTTATACGAAAAATGCAAGGAGCTAAAGGAGCAGATCAAAAAGGGTGATTTTTCTAATACCATGGAAGATCACATAAAAATGGCTGACACATACAGTTCTTGTGTGAAGAAATAATCTTTTTAAACAGTAAACATTAAAAAACGCAGTCATACTGGCTGCGTTTTTATGGTTTTCTATAATTAATCTCTATTTACCCAAATTTAATACCCTATAAATCTATCAATACATTCTACTTATGAGGAAAATTATTTTTCTAGCATCCTTTATATGCTCCAGTCTTTTTTTATCATGTAGCTCAGATGATTCTGAACCGGTTCAACCTGTTGCTTGTTTCGAGATCAGTAAAAACGAAATAATTGTTGGTGAGGAAGTTCAAGTATCTGATTGTTCTGAAAATGCTACAGAACTTGTATTCAGTTACAAAATTAATGGAGAAGATATTACTACAAGCGTATCTCAGTTCTCGATAGAGTTTTCTATCCCAGGAGAATATCAAATTACCTTAAGAGCATCCAATGCAGAGGGAGGAGTACATACTATCTTTAAAAACATAACAGTATTAAATGGTGAAAGTAACTTTAAATATTTTGATTATCCCTTAGGAATTAACGCTATCCCTTTAGGATCAGGTATTGATACAGATACCCAAACTTTATATTTTATTGAGGACAATAGGAACTTTAGTGGACAGACTTCTGAACAAAAATTAATATATAGAGAAATAGATCTAGATAATACCATTAAACAAAGTCTGTTTGTAGGGTCAACAGAAGGAAGCCGTTTTTCTGGTCACTGTATCAGAACAAAAAACAGCTCCAATCAACTTACTTTTGATTTAATACGCTCTGATATAAACTCTTCCCTATCATTTACCATTGCAGAGAATGGTACTTTTGTAAGTGAAGGGTTTACATCATTAAAAGCTACGCATGGAAATATAGATTTTAATAACGGTAAGGCATTTTATGGAGCTAATTTCGAATTTATTGACAGTACCAAGAAGTTTTCTCCGGTCATAGAAATTAGAGATGCCAATAATACAGTCACAAAAACAAATACTTATACTGTTAATTTACCTAATGCTATTATTGGTGACGTGATTGAAACATCTCACGGATATCTAGGATATGGTGCTTCTTTTGAACATAACAATAATGACCTTACACTCTATACTCCTGTTCTGTATTTTTTCGATACAAACCTAGATTTAGTAGACTATAAAACTTATGAAAATTCTCCACAGAGATCATTTGACATCCCTCTTTTTTATTTATCGAGTTGGTTTCATATCGAAGAACTAAATTCTGGTAACATTGTCTTATATGGTTTAGACGAAATGATTGTTACAAATTCAGAAGGTGTAGAATTAAAATCAGAAAAGTTTGGCGACCTTTCCTATGCTGAGGGCTTAGTAAATTTAGGAGATTCTTTTATAATATCAACTCCAGATTTTTTAAGAAAGTTCGATTCTTCGGGAAATGAGATTAAAAACGTTTTCTTTGATGGAGATTATACTCCAAATCTTTTCTTAAAAGACAATACCATTTTCTTCATTTCCGCATACAACACGACAGATACAATAGAAAACCTTGGTAATCTGAGCATCAGAAAAACTTTTATGGGTGCTGTCGATAAAGATCTTAATTTTGTTGATCTCAACAATTAATATATAGTTGTTTAAAAAACTTAAAACGCAACCGTGATGGTTGCGTTTTTCTTTTTTAGAAACCAAATTTTAGTTTAAAACACCTCAAATACAGGACTAGATTCATTAAAATCTTGAAGTTTTATAAGAATCTGCTATATTTGAACGTATTAAAACTTAACAACCATGGCTTTTATCACAGACGAAGAATTACAAGAACTTAAGGATCAAATAGATAAAGTAGAAGAAGAAAAGCGTTCTGCCACTTACCTTAGCGAGAAAGCTGTTAAGGATGAGAAGGAAAATTCTAGAAAATTTAAGATTGCGACAATTATTCTAGGCATACTCGCTTTACTAGGTGTTGCAGGAACCGTATATTTCATGAATTTTAGCACGCCTTCTGATATGATTTCACAAAAAGATCATAAATCAGAATTAGGAATTCGTGATAATAAAATTTCTGAGTTAGAAGCAACCCTTCAAAATCTTTCTATGAATCAAGAATTAGCTTCAGACACCAATACAGAGTCTGCTGGCTCTTTGGATGGAGAGATCGTATATGCTGTTCAAATTGGTGCTTTTGAAGAAAAGAATCTATCCCTTTACTCTGACAATTTTGTCAATTTTAAAGAAATTAAAAGCGAAGGGTTTAATAAATACGCTTTAGGAAATTTTGAAACACTCACCGAGGCAAAGCGTTTTCGAAGAGAATTAGTTCGACTAGGTTTTAGAAATGCTTTTATCGGTTCTTATCAAGATGGAAAGCGCATAAAAATAGAAGAAGCTTGGTAAAAAAATAAAAAAAGGAGGCAAATGCCTCCTTTTTTGATCAATCAACTCAACATAATCACACATTCACAACAATGTAATTTCTTCCTGATCTCTTGTAATACACTCCTTTGTGCGTGTAGTACTTTGTTCCTTGAACTTTGACTACTCTATATCCTCTTGGCAATGTAGTCACTCGCACTCCCACAGGAGCAACAACTGTTCTATATGCTCTATTCTTTTTTACGTACCATACCCCTCCACTTCTGTAGTATCGTACATTATTATGCACTACTACCCTAGGGTGATGTAATTTGGTTACTACAACTCCTCTAGCCGGCCTTACAGCAACTGTGGTAGCACATGACGTTGTTAAAAAAGAGGCAAGTAAAATTGGTAAAAACATTTTCAGTATCGTATTCATATCCATAGTTTTTTGTTTCTTACTATCTAAGACATGAATATTCCTAAAAGGTTTAATCCTTATTTTTATTTCTCTACATAATCTTGTATCGGGATACCATCTATGATGACGTTTTCGAGGACAGATCTACCGTCTTTTACATACACCAAGGCATATACATTTTCCCTAAGATCATCACTATTGGCTTCAGTATAGGTTCGTTCTGCATCTTTAGCTTTGGTTTCTTCCATATAAAATCTATTAAATGGAAGTTCAAAATTTATTATTTCTTTGTAATTTCCAGTAACCTTTGCTATAACATGATCTTTATTAATATCAAGAGGTTCTTTACTGATCTGAACAACTTTAGCAAAACCTTGATCATCCTTTTCAATATATACTCTTACTTTATTTCCATACGTATATGAAGTATCTTTCATTGCGAAAGAATTCATCTCATACCGAAGCGTAATATACTTTCCTCTAAAAGGGTCTGTGGGATCAATAGGTCTGGTTTTAAACTTATAAGCAGTACCAGATACCAGGATGTCTTCACTTTCCCAAATCATTTGTATAGGAACAAAAATCTGTACTAATGCTAATACCATGAATCCTATTAATATGTATATCGTTTTCATTCGTTCTTTCTTTTAGTTATTCTTAATACGTTGTTGTTTTTTTAGCATAACATAATTGGTTACAAAGAATCCAGATCCTACCAGAACAAACAATACTCCTCTAATCACGAAACTCATTCCTGTATCAAAAAACCTGCAAACAATAAGTGTTGAGATAATCAACAATCCATAGTTAAGTATTTTAAAATCGAATCTATCTGCTCCTATTTTTATAGCAGACATCCCGAGAGCAAATACCAACAAATTCATTAGTATCATAGGTAAAATTTCGACAGAATACAGTAGAAAATAAACCAAACAAAAGATTACAAAAGCTGCCTGAAACAGATTGATAGCTTTCCATCCTTTTTTTGAAATTGTATACCCTAAAATAGATGATGCGATAAGAAATAAAACAATAGATACATACAATTCTTGAAGATCGTAGTTATGTATATTAGGAAGCTCATCCCAAATCCAACGAAAAGTAAATATCATTAAAGATATTACAGTTCCTAATGATCCAATAATTAGAGAACCATTTCTAAGTGTTCTTACATCTTTAAAAACCGAAAGTCTACCCACATTATATAACAAGCCAAACAAAGTGATGTACATTACAAACCCAAGATTGCCTTTACCTACAAAAGCACTAAGTGCTATTACAATACTTGCAGGTACAACCCAATTAAAGATTGTAGCGGTATTACTGGATACCCTATTTTTCAATAGATTATAGTAATGAGGAATGATCGCCAATAACATAACGATGTACAACCAAGGCGTTTGCGTGTTTCTATAGTTCCATAGACCTACTTCTATAGCGTAATATGCACTTAATACTATAGTAAGCAAAGCGACCGCATGAGATCGCAATAAATAAATTAAAGGTAAAGAGAGTACAATCCAGATAAGAAGGAAAGATCCT
This sequence comes from uncultured Aquimarina sp., assembly GCA_947500545.1. GTDB lineage: Bacteria > Bacteroidota > Bacteroidia > Flavobacteriales > Flavobacteriaceae > Aquimarina. The sequence goes on from CANMSO010000009.1 coordinate 24,234, forward strand.
AATTCACCAGGGATATTATAAATCTGACTTACCAAAGAGATGCAGGCTCCTACCGAAAATAGAAGAAACGTACCCGATGCTTCGCGCCACGTGTTACTTTTTTCTTTAAGAATAGAAAAACCTGCCAGTACCTGCCCTAAAACCAAAGGAACAAATGCCAACATAGTCTTTGTCAACTTCGAGAAATCATCCCAATTATGGGCTAGCATTAAAATAATACCCGCACCAACCAACATGGCACCAAAAATCCCAAAAATCATAAATAGTTTATTGGGTTTCCCTATATCTTTGATGGCATAATATTGTTCTATTTTTTCTGAAAGTTCTGGTGAGATCACTTTATCCTTTACCAAGACCTTCAGTTCTTTATTAAATTTTGAACTCATAATACTGAGATTATATAGTGTTATTAATGTAAATAAAAAAGACGGCTGCAGCCACACAACCGCCTTTCTAATCATCAAAACAAGGAGCCTCCCCCCGGACACCAATCAATTATGAAAAAAACACAATTAATTAGCATGACTCCTTCTTTTGATAACTTACTTCTCCTGATTTTCGATAAACTTCTTATCCCTCGTATTCTTTTGCACCGCAATGGCTGCAAATAAACTTAAGGTAAAAGACATTCCATAAAAGCCTTTCTCACTAAGCTCCAAGTCAGAATTCCATAAACCGATAATCAATAATAAAATTGAAGTAAGGGTTGTAAACCAACTAATCCCATAATAAATATCCGTAACCGGAATCCCTTCTAATCTATCCCTAACACTTTTTTGTACAGATACTGCAGAGAACAATCCAAATAACAGGATCGTAAAGTAGTATCCTTTTTCGTTGAGCCACATATCGGCATTCCACAGACCGGTGCAATAGGATATCATACCTATAAATAATGCTGACCATGATGCCGATATAAAAGCTGGTGTTGGCTTTTGATCATAAACTTTAATCTCTTTTTTTTCTAAATTTTCGTTTACTGTATCCTCAGATACGTCATTACTAAATTTGTACTCCATGATAATTAATTTTGATGATTAATTTAATGTTCAGTTATGATGTTTGAACAGGACAAATGTGCGATGATTCTCTAATGCAGCAAATTCAATTTTTAAAAAAAACTTACGATATATTTTAACTAATTATTTACATTAATCAATATTCATAGTATATTTGACATCATCAAGCTTACGATATAATGAGTACTATTTCCTCTATAATAAGCACCCTTTCTGACGAAGAAAAGCGAAGTTTTATCGCTTTACTAAAGCAAAAGAACAAAAGAAACGATACCAAAAACATACAGCTATTCAAGCTTTTGGACGCTTCAGAAACTCCTAAAGATCTTGATATACAGATCTATGGAAAACCATCTAAAGGTGCTTTTCATGCCCTTTGCAAAAGATTACATGACAGTTTGATTGATTTTGTAGCTTCTAAAAGTTTTGAAGGCGAAACTTCTGAAGAAATGGAAATCATGAAACTACTGCTAGCCAGTAGAATATTCTTTGAACAAAAGCAATATAAAATCGCTCTAAAAACTATTCAGAAAGCAGAACAAAAGGCCAAAACTTACGATCTTTTTACCATTCTTAACGAAATTTACTATACCAAAATTCAATATGCTCATATTAATACAAGTGCACCACTCGAGAGATTGATTTCAGATTTTAAAAGCAATAAAGAAGCTATACAGCAGGAAGAAAACCTCAACCTCTTCTACGCTACGGTGCAGAATGCTTTGGTGCAACAAAAAAGAGGTTTTATTGATATTATAAAAAATACCCTGGCAAAATTTGGGATTTCAATTACCCAGGGTCTTACCTTCAGATCCTTGTTCAAAATCCTGGAGATCACCAATAAGGCGGCACAGGAAACCAGGGACTATTTTACGATACTACCTTTTGTAGAAGAAACTTATACCCAGATTGAAGCCAAAGAAGACTTGATCGACAAACACTTGTTTTATCATATCCAGATTTTGTACTACGTGGCTAATGCATATTTCAGAAATAAAAATTTTACCAAATCACAACATTACCTTTCTATAATGAAGGATCAGATGCAGAAACATCAACAAAAGTATTACCGGAGATTTTTTCCGCAGTACACTTTACTCCACACTTTTAATCTTAATTATACGGGGCATGCAGAACAAGCAATTTCAGAACTAGCAATGTTTGATGATGACCGACATAAAGAACAAATTGTTTATCTATTGGATCTAAAACTAAGTCTAATTGTATTTTACTTTCAACAACAACAATTTAAAGAATCGATGGGTGTTCTGAACAACCTATACCATAGTGACCAATGGTATACCGAAAAAGCCGGAGCATTGTGGGTGATTAAAAAGAGCCTGGTAGAAATCCTGTTACATATAGAGCTTGATCATCTTGATCTGGTAGAATCCAGGGTGAATAGTTTTAGGAAAAAATATGGACCTTATCTAAAAAACAATGGTGAAACACGTGCATTAGAATTCCTAAAACTTATCCTGGAGTATTATCGCAACCCTGAGGTTGTGACTACAGATACTTTTAAAAACAAAATCGAAAACAAACTCACTATTCCTCCTCGTGAGCAGGAGGATATTTTTGAAATGAGTTTCTACGCCTGGTTAAAATCTAAAGCAGAGGAAACTGATTTATATACCACTACGTTGGCGTTGGTGAATCAGAAATAAAAGCATCTCGATACAATCCTCCTTCCGTCGGATCACTCGATGTGACGTAGCGTTTCCATTTCAAACTTACCCGTCAGTTCGAGTGTTTTGTTAGAACGTAGTGAAAACAAAATGTATCGAGAACCTTTTATCATCGAGATCCCATACACTTTATTTCTGATAAACCACTGCGGTTTCCCGTAAGGATATTTTGAAAGTTGGTTGTAGGTTAGTAGCTATTGAAGAAATAATAGCAATTGCTATTATACAATTGTTATGTACAAGACAAAAAAATATTTATGGCTGAATTACGAAATCATTTAACTTTAAAAAGATGCCCTCATTGCAGAGTTGATAATCCAAATATAACGGAGATTACACGATTCAGTACAAACAGCTTTGATAATAGACATCCCAGATATTGGGCTGTTTATAATTGTAATAGATGTGGAGGAGTAGTAACAGGAGCGTCTGACTATCCAAATGGATACGTAAAAGAATTATATCCAAGTGAAATAGAAGTCTCAGATAGTATTCCTAATAAAGCTAAAGCATTCTTAAATCAAGCAATTGATAGTTTACATGCTCCGTCCGGAGCAATTATGTTAGCTGCTAGTGCAATTGATGCTATGTTAAAAGAAAAAGGTTACAAAAAAGGAAATTTATACCCAAGAATTAATAAAGCAACAGAAGATCATCTAATTACAGAAGGAATGTCAAAATGGGCGCACGAAATTAGATTAGATGCTAATGATGAAAGGCACGCAGATGAAAACGCTAAGCTTCCCAATAGCAATGATGCTAAAAAAACTGTTGATTTTGCATTAGCTTTAGCAGAATTTTTATTCGTTTTGCCTTCGAAGGTTGAACGAGGAATTAAAAATGCTACAGAATCGAATAAACCAATAGACGAAACTAAATAAAAACCTGTACATAACACTATATATAGCAAATAGGGCAATTAGTGTTTAATCAAAAAGTCATTATCTATTTGCTAAGTCACCAAATCTTTTGATTTGGTGTTAAAGAGAAAAATTAAAACAAAATGCAAAAGATTTGGCTTGTGGCTAGAATGAAAGTAATCGCTTATTTTCTGCCCTAAATGCCATATATTTAACGTTATGCACAAATACTAAATATTACATGAAAATAAAGATTGAGGGAAGATATAATGCAGTTAAAGACGTAGAGTTTGAATTTTCAAAAGGGTTAACTTTAATTACAGGATACAATGGGGCTGGCAAAACCCAACTCCTTCAATTAATTAATGCTACAGTAGGTCAATCAGTTACTTCTAACAGTGATACTTTTGTATATAATCCAAATGGAGCAGACTACTCTGTAAAAATTGAAAATTTTAGTATTCAAGAATCAGGAGCAAATATTTTATGGGCAGATAATTATGGACAAGTGGTTTTTCAAGGTAATATCCTTTATAAGGATTTCAAAGAGGTATGTCTTGAAATATATTCTATTATAAATCCAACTCAAAAAAATCACATTTTGAACACATTGGGAAGAAAAAACAACCCCAATGGAAACAGGAATCAACCTGAGATTATTTCTAATACTCAGTTAAGACAAATGATTAAACAACTCTCTGGAAAATTAATTTCAGAGATTGAAAAAAATTCTAATAAAACTAAAGAAGAACTTTTGCCTGCAGATATTTTAGGCTTCTTTCCTGTTCATGTTTTAGTGACTGAACTACAACCAAATCAGACAGATCAAATACTCTCATTTTATTTCTATTGCCATCAATATAAGGTTGCCTATAATAAAAAACACAATATTTCAAATGATTTAGGAGAGGCTCCTTGGGATATCTTTCAACAGGTAATAGATTCGTTAGGTTTCAATTATAAGGTAACTGCCCCTGACATTAATAAGTTAAATGATATTCTATCCATGGAGTTGAATGAAATGTCTGAAAAACCTTATAAAATTATATTAATAGATAACGATTCTGGAAAAGAAATAAGTTTCAATAACCTGTCGTCTGGTGAAAAACAACTATTTTCTATTGGGATGTTAAGATACTCCACTGAATTACGGAACAATAAAAGAAAGCTAATCTTACTTGATGAACCCGATGCTCATCTTCATCCTTCTATGATTAAACAGTTTTTCGAAATTGTCAATGATTTTTTAGTTAAAGAAAATGGTATAAAAGTTATCATGACAACACACTCTTCATCAACATTAGTTTTAGCTTCTAAGTATCAGAATCTAGATCTTTTCTTTATGAATAGATCCTCTGAATTCGAATCAACTTCTCTTGAAATTGATAATTCTCCTAAATTTTCAAAAAGTATTAAGTCTTTGTCTAATGGTTTATTCGCTGTTTATCCTGAGACTAAGTTTGTAATAGTTGAAGATCAAGATGATGTAGAGTTTTATAACTGCATAACTGAATTTTCAAAAAATGATAATTGTTCAACTTTAAATTTCATTTCTTCTTCAGATTTAACTGAAAATGGAGAAGGAGGAAAAGATGCCGTTGAAAAAAGTTTAAATCATTTAAAACGATTTGATGCATTGACAATTAGCGATTCCTCTGTAATTGGCCTAATTGATAAAGACACGGGTAATGTTGACTACAATGAAGACAATTTGATTTTTTTGATCAATCGATATAGTATAGAAAATTATTGGTTCGACCCGTTAATTATTTACTGTTTTCTAATAAATGGAAAAGATCCAGAATTTACCAAATTTGACATACTTAAGGTGAAACCTGGAGAAGAATTCACTATTCGAAATTCATTAAATCTTGATGTCCAGAGACAAGTTGATGTAATTGTAAAGAAATTATGCGAACAAATTACTTTTAGCGATTCAATACAATCATTTGAATTCAATGGAGATACAAAAGAATTAAAAGCCCCAAATCAATATCAAGAATTGGTTGAAGTGTCATACTTAAATGGACATAAAATTAAAATTCCAAAATGGCTAATCGATTTAAGAGGAAAAGACTTAAGACAATTATATCAAGCTACTTTCAAAGGTGCTCGAAAGCTTAATAAAGAAGCTTCTTATAAATACTTTAGATCAACTAAACATATCCCAATAGAATTGCTAGATCTAATTGAGTCTTGTATATAAAAATCAGTGCATAACAATTTGTATATTGCATATGCCGCCTTCGGCAGGCAAACGCACCATACAATAGACGTTAGCAATAATAAAATGCTACAGAAATAAAAATTTTGAAAAAAATCTACAACATTAATATTTTAAAACTTTTTTTCGTTACCCTAAATTTGATATTCCTATCTATCTCTTGTAAAAAGAAAGATATTGAGCCATTAAAAAGAATAGACAATTCTAATAAAAGCTTTTCCGAATTAGTCTTTCCTGACACAATAATCAATAATCATTTATTCGGACATTTTAAATATCGTTTTAAATTACACGACACTATAAAAAATGACCCTGATGATACTAGAATTATGAAGGTTTATACGAAATTCACGAAAAAGCGAATAAATCCTGAAAGAATAAACATAAAGGAATGCGATTCATTTTTTGCAATGAATTATAATTTGATTGACACATTAAAAGTGCCCATTTTTTACTCTATGAAAAATTTAAAAGGTCCTTATTATTTATCTGGAAAAGTTATTGTAACATCAATTCCTCAATATTATGGAAAAAAAGATTCTACCAATCAAATAATGTTGATTAGAGAATTTAGTTTTATGAAAAATGATTCAATAATTATTAACTAATGACTATTGCTAACAATGCCTATAATTAATGCGAGGGCAGTTGCTAGCCGAAATATTAGCTGATTTGCATTATCGCAAAAGCTTTTTCCCTATTTTTATCCTAACAAACTAAAAAACAACCCCGCTACCACTAGTTTGTAACTAGTGGCCACAAAACCCTTATACACGCTACTAGTCTGGGACTAACGGTAGCGAAGTAAACCCTCATGGATTTCAGTCTACACTTCGACAAGCTCAATGTGACACGCTGGAATGACAACACTTTTTTTTACGGAAAACCAGAAATTCCCCCTGCAAGAAAGGGGTATTCTCCCGATGGCGCTGCACGCTTATTTCGCTTAGGTTTGCCACTCAAACAATTCAAGCAAAAACAAACAATCGAACAAATGGCATTAGAAAATCTAATCAGTGTAACCTTTTCTGACAAAGAATTACACCAGCTTACTCATGGTATCCAAACCATTAGAGAAGTATTATCTGGCAAAACGATTAACCTTACGCCAGAACAACGAGGACAGTATGGTCGAATCGCCAATCAAAATAAATTAATCGTAGACAAAGCAAAAAGCTATATGGAGCAGCATCCAGACTGGGTTCCTCGTTTTGTAGACAAAGAAGAATTTGATCGTGATTATGAGACACGCCAACAGATCGAAGCACATGTACAGATGTTAGAGAACTTGTCTCAGCAGCTTATAGATACCAAAACCTTATTGGATTATGATAACTACTCTAACGCTTTGAGTTTCTATCGTGCCATGCGCTATCTGGCAGGAGAAAATGAGCCGGGAGCCAAAACTGTATACAAAGACATGAAAGTTCTTTTTAAGAAAAATAGTGCCATACCACTGGTGAACGATCGTGAAGAATAGTTAGCCAACTATTTATTAACCAATTTAGTGTTCATCCTTGCCTTTTCCTCTCTGTCGGGGGAGAGGAAAACGGTAAGGTGTTATGATTACCCTTCTTTCCTTCTTTACAGGTACTTCGTACCCTCTTCAACATCATTTTATTTATTGTTATAGTCCTTTGACCCCTTGCCAAGGTAAGTCGAAGCGATCCTGAGGTCCTTCGAAGCGATATCATATCAGTTCTACCCCCATATAGTATCAGTTCGAAGTGATAATGTATCAGTTTTATGGGTCAAGGTATCAGTTTGAAGGGTCTTGATGACCCCTTGAAGCGATATCACATCAGCTCGAACCATCTAGATATCAGTTATAGTAGTCATGGCATGGGGTCACCCCTTCCTGGTAAGGGGGTACCCCCATGGTGGGGAGGGGTAATTTTTGGTAAAAAAGAATCATTTTAAAATCGATTACTATATTTGGCTAACAAAAAAGCAATCATCTTATTAAGGAACATGAAAAAACTCACACTCTTACTGGTTCTCATACCAGTATTCTTTGGGCAAGCACAATCGGTCACAGTATCAACACGGGTAGTCCCAGAACCGGTAGTTGACTCTAAATACTTTTTACCGGTTACGATATACACCAAAAAGGATAGTGTTATTAATGGGTACGCAAAGCTGTTGTCTGACGGTAGAGGTATGACCTTTGTTAAAGAAAAAAAAGGAAATGTAGTTACTGTTGATGAATGGAAACTAATTATGGCTAAAAAAATCAAGAAAGCAGAGTTTAAAACGGACGATAAAACCCTTGAACTTGAACCTGTTAAAAGAAAAGGAGATATGGGAGCCGTTGTTCTTTTACACAAAATGTTTGAAAACGAAAAATTAAAATTATATATGAATGTATATGATATTCATAATATAGAACGAAAAGTTACTTTTTTTCCTTTGAAGCCAGGAGAAAATAAAGCATCAATTTTATCTCTGAATTTTAAAGATCAAACGAAGTCAATGCCGGATAAAGTAAGAAAAGTTTTTAGTAGCTGTCCAGAGCTTCAGAAAAAAATCAAAAACAAAGAATATAAAAATACGCTGGAAGACTTTACGCAAATATTAGAGTACTTTGATAAGGAGTGTTTTTGAATCCCATGATGCATTTTTACATCTTGATTCTCAAGAGCATTTTTCGGGTTAAAAGTTAAAGGCCTATCTCCAAAAAAGATAGGCCTTCTCTATTTTACGAACTATACTTTTACTAATTTCCAGAGATGTTCTTGATGTGGTGGTGACTTTGCATTATTTTCATTAACTCCTTTGATATCATTACCATAATTATAATCGAGCACCCTACCCGTAGCTTGATTTCTAAGGAAGTAATAAACGTTGGTATCATCTACCGTGGTAGGCTCTAGCTTCCATAAATGATTAGGGTGGCCGCTAGGTGAAGGCACAAATCGAAAGCTTTCCCCATCATAATAATCTAATGCAGCTCCCGCAACTTTATTCACGAGATTATGAAACTCTGTAGCCTCATGTCTTAACATCTTCCAATAAGTATTATCCCATGTACCGGGGGGTAGTTGTAAATTAGGATTATAGGAACCTATATTAATACCTATTGAAATTGCATTAGTATATGCGTTAAGGCGATTTTTATGATCCAGACCCAAAGCTGCTCCGGTAGCTTTATTGATAATATGACAACCGTTTCCTTCTCTATTTGGGAGTATTTGCCAAAGATGGTTAGGATGTTCATCAAGATTTACAGCCCTTAGGAATTGCCCGTCATAATGATCCAAAATCTGACCAGACGCTTTATTTTGGATGCGAAACCATCGTGGATCATTTTCACTAGCAACAAATTTCCACATATGCTGTGGATGGATATAATCATAACTGGTCAATAATTTTATATCCTTCCCATAGTAATGATCAATTCCCCAATCCTTACCAATAATATTCAGGTAAAAATATCCTTCAACTTGCTGTTGCAGTTCAAAAGACAAGTGATAGGACCGTTCACTATATTCTACATATCGTCCTAATACATGATCTTTTGCTTTGCAATGTAGCATAAAATATGAATCCTTGATCTCGGTGATACGCTCTGGAATATCGCGATTAATAGTTTCTACATAATCAGCGATTCCTTCTATATAAGTACCAATATCTGTAATCTTTGCGGCTGCAATATTTTTATGATTATTATCTGTAGCATGTAAAAGTATACATGTGCATATCAAGCTAGCATTAATAAGATCGGTAACAAACAATGCACTCACCCCATTCAACTGCGTATTAAATGCATAGATTCCTGTGTTTTCTTGGTACATCTTATCGGTTACTTCATCCAAATAATCCGTGCTTTTCATCACTTCGCTACCAATAAGAATATCATGAATTTGCTCTGTAGCACTACCAATTTGGGTAAGTACACTTACTGGATCTGTTTTATACAGCGAGTCATATGCTCCAGAATACCCATCACTAACAGTGTTGTAACCGTCTAAAGTGGTCTTAAAATTTTCATACAATTCGCCGATATCAGAATGCAGTTTTTCAAGATCAGACTCTACAACAACGGTCGAGATTTGTAATACTGCTTGTTTTATTTCTTTCTCAACTTCTTCAAGTTTTTGCAGCACTTGCTTAAATTGTTCTCCCGAACCTCCAAACAGTTCTTCAATTCCTTTTTTTAAGAAAAAATCAAACGGGCCGGTAAGCACATCATTGATTAAACTTAATCCAATCTTTTTACCCACGTCTTGTGCTGTGATCTTTAAAAGACCTTCAAGAAAACCTGCCATAGTGTATTATATATTTAAGTTAGTTACACCCAAATTAGACAATTAATTTTGATCCCTAATTAGATTTAATAACAATTACGTATCCTTACGTAGAGTTTTTTTAGACAGAAAGGTTTTTGAAACGCAATCACTTATACTTATTTTAGTTTTCACCTCATTTATGATCAATCCGCAAAAGGTAAAAAAGACAAATCAATAGCAATCATAGTATTAGCAATATGAAACAATAATGGGTACTGAAACCCAAAAGATGTTCTGGTATATCCAGAAATAAAAGATAATTTTAACAATACTACAAGCAACAAAACTTATGGGTACAGCGTTATCTACTGCAATAAAACACTATCATCACACAAATGAGCATACTGCCAAAATATGGGTTAATTCAATACCGAAACTCGGTCAGGATTTATAATAAAACTGTTGAAGAAAGTCTTCAGTCGTTTAAAGACGAAGGTGACTACAACAAGGTTACGATCTTTCTTTTTCACACCCCTGGGCAACTAGAAGAATTAGACAGTGCGATTAATTTCTTAAATAATTTTGGGGTATTGATCTATGTAGATTGGCTTGATGAGGAGATTCCTACAGATACCAATGGTACTATTGCCAAGCACGCAAAACAGGTAATCAAAGAAAAAATAAAAACCAATAGTAAGTTTATTTTTCTAGGAACCGAAGAGGCGATAACATCGCATTGGTGTAGTTGGGTATTGGGGCATGTACATCCACAAAAACCTATGGAAGATATTGCCATTTTACCCATACGTGCCGATTTTACAGACTATGGTGGGGCAGAATACCTAGAGAAATTTCCTTATATACACGAGATAGAATCCGAAATTTATGGCGTACGCTACCCTAATGGAGATGCCATAGAATTAGCCAAATGGATGGAATCTTAGGGCACTTTTCAACATAATAAAAGTAAAACATAGTACCCTTCGACAGGCTCTGGGTACTAAAGTGTTTTTGCTACTTTCTGCACCGCGGCAATAGTTTCGTCTAAATCTTCGTAAGTAAGTGCTTCTGTAATAAACCAAGTTTCAAAAGCACTTGGAGCGATATAGATACCGTTATCCAACATGCCGTGAAAGAACTTCTTAAAGGTTTCATTATTTCCGTTGGCTGCAGTGTCAAAATCCACAACCGCACCTGCATCAAAATGCACCGAAATCATAGACCCTAATCTATTGATGGTATGCGTAATGTTATTTTCTTTAAGCGCTTTGGCAATACCTTTATGCAGGTATTCGGTTTTCTCTGCCAGGCTTTTAAAAATACCTTGATTGTTGTTTAGCTCTGTAAGCATTGCAAGTCCGGCTGCCATGGCCAACGGATTACCGCTTAATGTTCCTGCCTGATACACTGGTCCTAATGGTGCCAGGTGATTCATTATTTCTTCTCTAGCTGCAAAAGCTCCAACGGGCAGTCCACCCCCTATCACTTTCCCGAAGGTAACGATATCGGCATCTACTCCAAGTAATTCCTGCACTCCACCACGTGCCAGCCTAAAGCCTGTCATTACCTCATCAAAAATGAGTAGTATACCGTGTGCATCACATAATGTTCTTAAGCCTTCTAAAAATCCTTTAACCGGAGGAATACATCCCATGTTTCCGGCAACGGGTTCAATAATAATACATGCAATCTCTCCTTTATTAGAAGTAATAATACGTTCTACATGATCCAAATCATTATATCGTGCTAATAAAGTATCCTGCGCCGTCCCTTTGGTCACACCTGGGCTGTTTGGACTACCAAAAGTAACTGCCCCACTACCCGCCTGGATCAAAAAAGAATCACTGTGCCCATGATAACACCCAGCAAATTTGATGATTTTGTCTTTTTGGGTATACCCCCTGGCTAAACGCACAGCACTCATGCAGGCTTCTGTACCAGAATTCACGAAGCGTATTTTATCGATATTAGGTACCATAGAAACTGCCAGTTCTGCGATCTGGGTTTCAATCTCTGTAGGCATCCCGAAACTAGTCCCTTTTTTTGCTTTTTCTACAACAGCATTTACCACTGGTGGATGGGCATGCCCAAGGATCATTGGCCCCCAGGAATTGATGTAGTCTATCAACCGATTTCCATCCTCATCATATAGATAGGCTCCTTTTGCTTCTTTTACAAATATTGGATCACCTCCAACTGCTTTAAATGCTCTTACTGGTGAGTTAACTCCGCCCGGAATCACTTTTTGCGCGGCTGCAAAAAGCGCGCTGCTTCTTTTGTAGATCATGCTTAATTAAAATCTTCTTCCTCTTCATCGGCACTAGCTACTTTTAGTACTTGACCGACTTTGATATTATTACCTGCTAGATTGTTATATGTTTTTAGTTCTTGTACAGAGATTTTATATCTACGCGAAATAGAATATAATGTATCGCCGCTTATCACAACATGTTCCCCATCTTTGGATTTGGGAACAGGAGTTGCAGCAATGGCAACAGCTGTATTTTTTCTACGAGATTTTCTACCAAGTACTTCTCTATCGAACTCATACAACTTGTATTTTTCGATAATGCTAATTAGTTTCTCTGGGTATTTCTTATCGGTGGCATATCCCGCTTCTCTTAGTCCGCGTGCCCAAGATTTATAATCTTTTTTACTGAAGGTAAACAGCCTTGCATATCTTTTTCTGTCTTTCAGAAACAACGAATGATCCCTAAATGAGTCACTTGCCTGATCATATTTCCTGAAACACTCTTGCAAACGATCGTCATCATGGTATACACGATCACCTTCCCAATCATGGCATTTGATACCAAAGTGGTTTTTTGCCCTTGAAGTTAGATCTCCGTATCCTGCTCCAGATTCTAAAATACCTTGTGCAAGCGTAATACTGGCAGGAATACCATACGTTTTCATTTCGCTTTTGGCAATACCTGAAAATTGAAAGATATATTGTTGTACGCGTTCCTGATAAGAAAGTTTAGGAAGTGGCTTCTTGTTTTCGGTTGTTGAAGTTTCTTTACGTGCAACTTCTCTTGTGCTTCGTTCTACTTTGGTAACCGAAGATTGTTTTGGTGTTGCTCTTTTCGTTCTTGATGTTGAAGTCACTTTTTTGCTTCCTCCACAAGAAATCAAAAATGCTGCAATACATAAAAGTGAAATAAATTTCCTCATTTTTATTATTAAATTCTAATAAGGGGTAGACTCTTTTTCTTTAATTTTTTGTTCATCCCGTCTATGCCTTGTAAACCTCCGGTATGCACGGCTAAAATACGAGTATTTTTTGGAAAAACACCGTTTTGTACCATGTCAAAAATTCCAAAAATCATCTTACTTGTATAAACTGGATCCAGAGCAATATGTTGCTGATCTTTAAAAGTATTTATAAAAGTAATACCTTCTTCATTAATCTTACCATAACCCCCAAAGTGGTATTCTTGAACTAAATCCCAATTGGTCTTTACTGTGTATTTTCTTATTTCTTCGAAAAGAAAATTACCTTTTAGAGCAGGAAAGCCCAGAACTCTTTGATGCTCATGAGTGCTATTAATAATCCCGGCAATGGTTCCTCCTGTTCCTACTGCACAACAAATAATATCATAACCAACATCAGCATCTGTAAGTATTTCTTCACAGCCTTTGATCGCCAAAGCATTGGTTCCCCCCTCGGGAATCATATAAAATTCACCAAATTCATCTCTTAATTGTTCTATAAAAGTAGCCGAAGTTTTGTCTCTATATGCTTCTCTTGTAATAAACTTGAAATGCATCCCGCTAGAGGAAGCGAACTTTAACGTATCATTTTCTGATAATGTTTTTTCCAGATCTTTCGCTAATTCATCTCCTCTGATAATCCCAATAGTTTGTAATCCAACCATCTTTCCTGCTGCTGCAGTAGCGGCAATATGGTTGCTATACGCTCCTCCAAAAGTAAGAATGGTAGTAAATCCTTGCTTTTTGGCTTCTATCAGGTTGTATTTTAGTTTTCTGAATTTATTCCCAGAGACCTCGCTATGAATCTGATCTTCTCGTTTTATTACCAAAGAGATTCCAGCTTTATCCAAAATAGAATGGGTAATAGGATGATTTTCTGAATATATCGTTTCCGAAGAAAAAAATTGCATTATGTATACCGTTTGTATGCTGCAAAATTACACTTTATTTATTTTTAGTTATTTTTGGTCAACCAATATTTTAAGACCCGTTTGTAATGCCATCAAATAAAATACTTTCCAGTACAACTTACAGTAAATTGTTTTTACTGTTATTTGCAAGTTTACTTTGCAATTGCAGTAGTTCTGAAGAAGCTATTCCCCCAGTAGAAGAACCTATTTCTGATGGGGACCCAATCGATACACCTCCTACAGACGAAGAAGAAGAAAATACAATAGTTTGGAAAAACTGGTATCTCTCTGTTCCTATTGACAGAGGCAACGGCAAAGCCACGTCTATTTTTTATGAGGCGATAGAAAATGATGGGCTTACTGCTGATCAAAAAGAGTATTTCTACAAGAATGAAGACGGCAGTTATACCTTCTACACCAAATTTACAGGATATACGACATCTGGAGAGTCATCATTAGATGCGGGTAAATATTGCCGTACTGAATTAAGAGAATTCTGGAGAGGCAATCAAAGTACTTCAGACAATTGGTCAATGGCTACAGGGACTCACCTATTAGAATCTACACTAAAAGTAAATTATTGTGAGGGAAACAAGCAGACCTACATCGCACAAATTCATGGAATTAAAAATGAAGCCTTAGGACTTATAAATTCACCTGCTACCGTAAAAGCGCAATGGTACGATGGCAATATTGTTATTGAATATTATCAAAAACCCGATAGCGGTGAATGGACTAGCGACGGAGACGCCAAAGTTACTATTGGTAGAGTAGAGAATGAAAAGTTTACTATTGATTTAAAAATTGAAGATGGAAAATTACTTTACAAATTAGTATGTGCAAGCAAAAATATTGATACTGGTTATGTTACGTTATACGACTATGTAGGAAACGGATACAATTATGATAATTACTTTAAAACGGGAAACTATTTTAAATGGAACTCTGATTATACCAAATCTGCAGAAGTAATCCTATACAGCGTAAAGACAACTCACAATTAATTATTAAGAAACGAAGAAATACAGCCTTAACTTGATCAACAGAGTTTTATAAGTACTTCAAAAAACTCCAGGGTCTTCTAGTTTTCAAGTAATCAAGGTCATGTTCATTGAAGTATGCTTCTCTTTCGAAGGAAATATTAAGGTATGCTTTTTGCGAATTTCGGTATTGAATAACCCTAATGATATATTCTGTAAAATAAAAAAAATAAAAAGGAAGCACTAACAATTCTGCCTGTTGTCTGATATGAATTCTTTCGTGATTGATAAATGCCTCATCCTCTTTTAGAAAAGAGTTTTTGACCACTATAAATGGCCATAATGCGATACCTACAAAATGACGTCCTATCAAATATTTGTTAACAACTATGCGCATATAACTGCAAGATACTATTTTTGTAATATATGAATAACCCTAAAAAAGTATTAACTCCAAAAGAAGGAGATTATTATATTACCCCAGAAGGGTATCGATGTTTTACAGAACAATATCATTTAAGAAGAGGATATTGTTGTGAGAGTGGTTGCAGACATTGCCCATATGGTTATGACAAAAAAACGAATAGCTATTCTAAATAAACAGCCCTGCAACACAGTACATGGTATGATTATTGTGATGTTTTAATCACAAAAAAGCTATTGTTGAACCTTAAAAATCAGGGATTATGAAATTTTTCTCACTTTTATCATTAATCCTTATCATAACTTTCACCTCCTGCACCACAGTTCGTGTTGCCTCAGATTATGATAAGCAGGCAAATTTTGACACTTATAAAAGCTTTGCGTTTTACAAACCCGGAATAGACAAGGCAGAAATAAATGATCTTGACAAAAAACGCATCCTTCGAGCAATCGAAGCTGATATGACCTCTAAAGGATTTATCAAATCCGAAAATCCAGATATGCTGGTAAGTATTTTTACCAAGACCCAGGAAAATGTAAACGTCTACCAGAACAACTGGAACTGGGGCTGGGGATGGGGCTACGGATACGGTTGGGGATGGAACCCTTGGTTTTGGGGAGGTAATTACAACTCTGTTTCTCGTGTAACTGAAGGAACTCTTTATATTGATTTTATAGACGCATCTAAAAAAGAATTGGTCTGGCAAGGAATGGGCACTTCTGCACTCACTAAAGATGTGAACAAAAAACAGGAAAAAATGAATGAAATTGTAACGGCAATCTTAGAAAAATACCCTCCACAAGTAAATTTCTAATACAATATTCAATGATGACATGTAAGGCCTTTCTTTATTGAGAGGCTTTTTTTTATGTACATTTATACTAAATTTTACAACATAGTCTATGCGTAATTTTCTACTTGGTGCTGCAATAACCGCCTTATTAGCTTTTGGGATAAAATATTTTATTGATCAATCCACCACCAGAAAAACAGAGCTTCAATCTTCTGACCTTATACTGAATCAAATCAAAAATGTTGGTAAGCTGGTTGTTACAGAAGGGCATTTTTCTGAGGTTATTACTTATAAAGATGATAAAAAGTTTTACCGAGATTTGTATACTGCTACCAAAACAGCTATTGTAGAGGTTAATGCCGGTGTACAGGTTTCATACGATTTAAGTAAAATTGATTACATAATCAATAAGGACATAAAAACTGTTGTTATTACCAAAATCCCTGAGCCAGAAATCAATATTAACCCAGACATAAAATACCATCTCCTTATGCCGTCTTTTCTGAATAAGTTTGTTCCTAAAGATCATAACCTAATAAGGAAAAAAGTAGTTAAACAACTTGAAAAGAAAGTAAAAAAATCGACACTTGTTACCAATTCGAAAAATCGGTTAATTAGTGAGTTACAAAAGATATATATTCTTACAAATTCCCTGGGCTGGACATTAAAATATAATGATACTGTAATCGATAATCAAATTAGTATAGAGGAATTAATACTATGATAGTTTAAAAAATAATTGTCATCCTGGACCACATGGCCCAGGATCCAAGAACACAAACTCTATATGGATTCTGGTGTTATGTCTACACATACCAGAATGACAATATCAATTAGATCTATCTATTGTTACAAAAAAGATGGAAAGAGAGAACTCTTTCCACCTTATTATAAAACCTGTGTATAGAAATTTGTTTTGTCCCTCAAAATTCTACGTTGTTTACAGATTATTATTTTGTTTACCTATATAAAACGAATCACTTCTTGAATACCCTACCCCCTTTTTTATTTTTTTTTATAAAAATTAGTTATAAGTAATGACACCAATGGAAACACTTTATATTACAAGTGATTTCAGATCATCTAATGCTTTCTTAAAAACTGATTCTACGAATTTAGCGACATCTTTTACATTAAAATCTATGTTCCAGTGGTAATCTTTTCCTAATAAAGCGACATCCATTTCGGCATCAAAAAGATTACCTTTTTCTATCTCTTTTAAACTACCCGAAATTTTAAATTTCTTGATATCTATTATATCACCTGCATGCTTTGCTACATATTCTGCAATTTTAAGAACCCCTTCTGTTCCTAGCTTGGCTGCTTCTAATGCTGCCTTAGCGGTATCAAAAGCAACAGCTTCTGTACCTTTTTCGACAAGTTCTACTTCTTTCTTGGCAGCTTCCAAAGCAATATAAACCGTTGATCTTCCAATTGTATTAATAGCATTACTTGCAACAGCTATAGCTTTTTCACCTGTGGCTTTTACTGCACTTAAGCTTTTTAACGCTCCTTGCCATACTGTATAATCACCTCCATAACGCACACCTTCTAGTGTTTTTTTAGCGGCTTCAAATGCCGTGTAATTTACTCCTGTTTTTGCGGCTTGTACTGCGCCTTTTGCTGCGGTAAAAGCAGTGTAATTGGCAC
Source organism: uncultured Aquimarina sp. (assembly GCA_947500545.1). Classification (GTDB taxonomy): domain Bacteria; phylum Bacteroidota; class Bacteroidia; order Flavobacteriales; family Flavobacteriaceae; genus Aquimarina. The sequence goes on from CANMSO010000009.1 coordinate 42,225, forward strand.
CAGTTTTAGCAACATTTAATGCATTTTTTGCAGCTTGAAACGCTGTATAATCTACTCCGTACTTAATTCCTTCGAGAAAAGCTTTGGCCGTAGCAAGTACACCTTTGGCAATACCGTATGCCGCCAGCGTAGTACCCCAATTATAATGATGTTTTTTTAGTGAGTTACATTTACGACTAGCACTATCAACGGCTCTCTGAGCAGAACCAATGCTATTGTTATACTTTCTCTCTGCAATTTTTACAGCGTTTTGTGCAGTTTTAATCCCGTCGTTATACTTTTTCTGAGCCACATTCAAAGCATCCTGAGCCGTTTTCATACCAGAATTGTATGTTTTTTGAGCCTTATCTACATCGTTTTGGGCTTTCTTCAAGGATTTGTCATACGTACCTTTTGCTTTTTTCACATCATTCTGAGCTTTGGTAAGTTCCTTTGCATACTTGCCTTGTTCTTTCTTTAGATTAGCGGTAAGAGTTTTGAGGTAAGCATCTGCATCTTTTTGAGCTTTGGTAAGGGCTTTTTGTACAGGAACAAACTTGGCTTCATATGCTTTTTGAGCTTTATCTACATCATTTTTAGCCTTATCAATATCTGTTTGTGCCGATTTAAGGGCAGCATCTAGTCTAGCAGCAACTTCGGTTTTCAGATAATTACTAATATCATTATCCATCTCTCCTGAAAGTTTGAAATCTAAAGTTTCAGGTTTAGTGATTGTTCCCAAACTCTCCCCCTGAATTTCATACTTCAGCAACCCGAAGAAATTTTGATCAAACTTAAATGCAATTCCTTTATTAGATATATCAACATAAACGCCTTCTTGTGCTCCTAAAAAGGAAATACTTCCATCAATCAACAAGGATTTTTTTTCTGTGGTTAGCTCTAAATCCACTACTGCATCTTTGCCTTCTTCTCCGCTAATCTTTAATGGTCCAAAGGAAAGATTATCAATATGCCCTGCTCCTTCGATACCAGAATCAGAAATACGCGTATACATTGATATTTCTTTACCCGCTATAACCAAATCTCCAGAAAAACTAAATCCAGGTTTGTATGTAATTGTACCAATAGAACCACCTGCTGGAGCACAGTATAACTCAAGCTCTTTCAACTCAAAGAAATCAGGAATATCCGGAATATCAATATGTGCGAGTTGTACTGCAAACTCGATAAGTTGGGAAGGGTTTAATTCTTCAAGTTTTCCCATAAGAATTTCTTCCATAGGGTTTTCAGAAATACTTACCGCCATATCTACAACCGTATCTGCAATTTCTAACCCACCAGCAATACCAAACTGAGAAGGAATTCCTGTAGCTACAAATTGCTCATAGATAATCCCGATTTGTATAGCAAGAGCAGGACCTATTTTAACGCCCTCAATTCCGAATGGGTTTTTCCAGTAATTTTTCATGGTAACAGAACCATTTGCTTCTATTGCTCCCACAGAAATTGCCATATCAAAATGAAGCGGTGTCGTTTGTTTGGGAACAGTTACTTCCATACCAAAAACTAAGACCAAAGCAGGTTGTGGGGTGATATTTATCTGGATTTTGAATGGATCACATTCTACAGAATGTCCTAAATGCAAACGGGTGTCTGGTATTTCTATAGCAATATTAGTAGCAACACCCCCAAAATGAGCAGATAATATGAGTCCTACATGTTTTTGACCTGTGAGATCAGATAATCCCGGGATTTCCTCTAATACCCCCATTAATTGCAGACCTTCCTTTACAGTATAACCAAGTCCTTCATTTTTTGTTACACAATCTGCTGATGCGTAGATAAATCCAACTTTGGAGAACTTAAGTTCATCTACAAAAGTTCCTTCTGCAGGAGGAAAGACATTAGAAAGCCCAAAAGTATCTGCTGCCAGATTAGCATACAAAACGGTAGTCCAGTCTGTGTTTTTTTCAAAATATACACCACAATCAATAGTTAATCCTTCGATAACACATTCACCAGAAATTTCGAATTTCGTAGGTTTCTGTACAGATTTACTGTAAATCTGAAAATCAAGCGCCGTTTTTGTCACTTTAACTGGTCCAAGTGTAATATTGCCCAACACACCATCAAAAACAACTCCTTTACTCGAGATCTGGGCAGTTGCATTAAGTGTATGACTATGGGCCGTTACTTCGGTATGAAGTGTAAGTCCCATTTTTACATCGGTTTTACCAATCTTACAATCTGCTGTTGCCAAGGCAATGCTCGTATTTTTAAAATTCACATCAAACTCAGGAAGCGTAAGCCCGGTTTGTGATACTTGATTAAATATATTACCCAGTTCTTTTAGTGTAAAACTATCTGCTTTGGCAATAATTGCAGTAGCATCAGGCGTAATACTACCATCAAAATTAAAAGTAGTATGCCCGACTATAAATTGAGAAGAAATATCCAACGATTTGGTAGCCCCTATTTTTCCCGAAACCGCAACAGTTTCGAGATATAATTTTTCAATGCCAAAAGCACCGTTTAGATTTTTTGCAGTGGCATTTAAGATAAGGGTTTTGTTTTCTTCGGTAATCTCGAAGGTCATTTTGTCAACATCCTTATCTGTAAGATCATTTACATCAAAATCACCTTGAATCTTAGGAGTTATTATCCAATTTTTATCTTTCTGTGAAATTTCTAATTGAAACCATGCTTTGGTAAGGGTTACCCCTTTAAACACTTCTTTATGAAATGCCATTTCACATGTAAACTTAGCATTTTGAGGAGTTATCTTTTGAGTAAGATCATCACTACTCGAAACAATACAACCCGCAATTAACAAGTTGGAATCGCTATCCATATAATCCTTAAAAACAGAAAGAGGTCCATCCATTCTTAATTTCCCTTTAAATAGGATAGTGTTTTTTAAGCCGGACAAGGATGCTTCATTAAAAATAGATAAGCTTACATCGTCAAATATAAAATCATCTATATTGCTACAGTTGAAATCTTTGAATAGGTCTGATAGTTTAAAATTGTCCTTTAGAACCGGACCTGGTTGGGTTGTTGTGAGCATAGTTGTTGTTTTTTGTGCGTATTAATTGCCTTTTTTGAGATCCAAAAAGGCATACGTTGGTTGACTACTTAAAAATACGACTATATGATTTAAATAAAGTAATCCATTACAATTTTCCTTAATTGATGGTTTTGAAAATAAAACAACTACCGACGGGCATAATATGTATATTATTGGGATGGCCAAAAACAAATATTGTAGTTCCTCATACAATTCTGTTATGATTAAGACTGTATTTATTTTCAATTGGCCTATAAAACCCTGGTCAACATTGTCAAACTATTCTTTTCATTAAAGATTTTTCTAAATCTGTAACCTTTTAATAGATATGTGTATCCTATTGGTAATAGGAACTTAATTTAAAGCACATGATTTGTAAAGCAAAAACAGTATTACCATTATTCATTCTTTTTTTAGTAAGTAGCATTAATGCACAAATTGACAAAAAATCAGATTTGTTTAATACACTAAAAATAAAGGATAGTTTATTATTCGAAGAAGGGTTTAATCAATGTAATCTTAATCAGATAGAAAAATTGATTGTAGACGACATTGAGTTTTATCATGATAAAGATGGTCTCACTAATTCTAAGCAACAGTTTATTGATTCATTGAGAGCGCATTTATGTCTTTCGGGTAAAAATGTAACCAAGCGTATTCTGGATAAAGCTAGTCTAGAAGTATTTCCTTTATACCAAGAAGGTAAATTATATGGTGCTCTGCAAAATGGTATACATAGTTTTGATCAAATAAAGGCAAAATTTTCTCATATATGGTTGATTGAGAATAAGGAATGGAAACTTTCCAGAGTAGTAAGCTACGATCATCATCAAGAAAAAAACGCCACAAAAAGTAAATTTGTTCAATTATCTATTGCAGACTTGAATCAATATGTTGGGGTTTTTGAATTTTCTTCAGAATTCATATTAACCGTGCGAATAAAAGGCAATCAATTATATGGCGGGTCCCAGGGACAGGAAGTAGCAATTAACTGTTATGATAAACATAAGTTTATTGATAATGAACAAAGCCATGATCTAGAATTCATAGTAGATAAAAAAGGTATTGTTACTGGTTTACACATGAAAGGCTCTGGCATGGAAATGACGGCCTTAAAGAAGAGCTAAGGTCAAGTAAAATTTCAAAAAAACTAATAAAGAAAAGTAATTATGATTCAATCAATAGTATTTTGTATTGTGGCCGTATCGGCTATTGTAGCTTTGTTTTTGGCTTGGTATTTTTATCAACAAGCAAGAGATAAAGAACGAATGTTTCTTATAGAAAAGGGTGAAAAGTTTGAGGATATTTTAAAAGCTCAAAAAGAGAATAAATTCAAATTCATTTTTCCTTGGTTACAGCTAGGGATTGTTACCAATAGTTTAAGTATTGCTTTTTTAATAATAGCATTTATCGTTCGCTGGTTAGAAAATGATCAAGAATTATTCAAAGGTTTTCTAATTACGTTTATTATAGGTATTTGTTTAAGCGCTTCCTTATTCATAATTCATTTTATAAGTAAAAAGAATAAGAATTGATATGGACGACATCTACATAGATAGAGTCCTTTCGGGTGATTTAGAAGCTTTTAGCTATTTTCTCAAAACCTATAAAAATATGGCTTACAACATAGCCATTTCTATTGTTAAAGATGAGCAATATGCCGAAGAGGTTACTCAAGATGCTTTTATGAAAGCCTTTTCAGGACTGAAATCATTTCGTAGAACATCAAAGTTTAAATCTTGGTTTTATCGAATAGTGGTTAATGAATCTTTTCTACGATTAAGAACGCTAAAAAAGACACAAAATCTAGTATCCTTAGAAGAGCAGAGTGATGTATCTTTTGAAGATGAATTCGAAGAAATATCGAATCAAAAAATAAGTAAAATTCATACAGTACTTTCACTACTAGCGCCAAAAGAAGGTTTAGTCTTGCAGCTTTTTTATTTAGAAGAAGCCAGCATAAATGAAATTACTGATATTACCGGTTGGACAAAAGCCAACACAAAAGTAATCTTACATAGAGCAAGAAAAAGTGTACGTGAAATTTGGAAAAATATTGAGAATGATAAATAAAACAACAAAAGAAAGACTAGAGTTTAAGGATGATTTTATAAAAGATGTTATTGAGAAAGGAAATCGTGCAATCTCAAATGAAGGTTTTGAAAGTCAAATAATGCAAAAAATATATGACATCACCGCGCATAAGAAAGAAGTCGCATCTAGACTAAAAAAGTCTATGTACTTTTTTTACTTTGGATTATCATTGATAGGAGTCTATACAATGATTACAATTTTAAACAAATCGGTATTCAATAATGCGGTTAACTTACTATCTATAGTAACGCTTTTCTTTACCATCGTTATTGGAATAATCGTTGTAAGCAATTACAAAAGACTTCTACATTTATTTTCTATGTGAGATGTATTGGGTGGAATTGAAATGAAAGATCACATCTTGGTTATGCACTTATATTGTATGCAGTTTTCTTCTTATTTTAATTTCTTCCAAAACACAACTTTGTCATCGTCTTTATCATAAAATTCAGGAATTGTAGCTTGTTTTATGTAATTGCATTTATCATAGAATTTTCTTGTTAGTTCAAATTCCGGTTTCCCTGATGTTTCAACGATTAAAATTCGATTACCACTATCTCTTAGGAGAGTTTCAATATAATCCATCATTTCTCTTCCTAAACCTTTGCCCTGATAATCTTTATGAACAGCTATTGCATAAAGGTTGTAGGTTCCTTCAGTAAGTCTTTCTGGCGCACAATATCCAATTGATATTGTTTTTCCCTGGTTGATTGTTGTAAACCAAATGTCAGTTGATGATTCATTGGTAATATAATCACTAATCATATCATCAAGCATATATGATGGAAACAACTCACTTGAATCTAATACAATCTTAAGTTCAGGGATATCCTCTTTTATAACCTTTCGTATTTCTTTATTCATTTCTTTGGATTAAAGGTCAAAAGTACCCTTACCTATCATTTTAAAATTGTACGATTCTGCTATTATATGCTTTTGATGGACTTACTCCCAAAACATTCTTAAAGGAATTACTAAAATGAGCTTGGTCAAAAAAACCATTTTGAATGGATGTTTCTGTCAAGTTTTTATTTTCTCTTAGATAAAGGTGGATAGCTTTTCGCAGTTTACTCCACACAAGGTATTTCTTTAAAGAAACACCTAATTGTTCTTTGAATAGATGTGACAATCTACTTTCGGACAGGAATACTTTTGATGTTAAAGAATTAATAAGCGTTGCGTATTCAATCTCTTCATTTTCGATAATCGCGATACATTTTTTAATTCTCTCGTCTGTTGGGTCCTTAAGATTATTTTTTTGAGTGAATAATTTGATATCTTGAAATAGGTTTTCTTTTTGAATAAACTCTTCTTTTAAAAAATAGCCATGGGATAATTTGATTCCTAATTTTTTTAAAAATTCGAGTAGTTCCTGATTGTTACTTTCTACCATCAGTATTTTAACAACGCAACTTTGTGAGAAAACTTGATGCTTGATATTTGAATCTATTATTGCAAAAACCAAATTTTCTGATTTCTGATTATGGATACCTACAGTGAATGTTCCTTCAATTGCTATTATGATTTCCGTAACAGGGTGCGAATGGCTTTCAGTATTCAAGTCATTAAACTCGAAACTATAGATCCCTTTTTGTATGTCAAAATCATAAATTTTCATCGAATGGTAGATAGTATTTTAAATGGCGTACAAGATCAAATATACGAATCAAGGTAAAGTTTTTTATTCTTTTAGTTCTACATAAATTGGTGTTCCCAGGATAATATTTTTAGTATCCGTTTCTATGTGATAGAGTTTTTTGGCCAAGAAACTTAGGTTTTGTTCAGGCCCATCCACTTGTTCTATTGACTTTTTTAATATTTTAGTAAGATTTTCAGGAGTCCATGGGCTTTTATTTATTGGGATTATATCATTATGTTGTTTTAAAATCTCATTCACGTATTTTAAAAAGTAATAATTAGGTGATAATTCTCCTAAATGTAAAACCTCTTCAGGATTAGAAATTCCAATTATATTTTTTGTTCGACCTATTAAAATCAGGATAGATTCATCTGTTTCGGTTTTAAAAAAGGTCAAGTCCGAAGCGTAGTTTTTAAATATTCCGTAAGTCATTAAGGATTCTCCTTTAAAATAACTACCAGGATAATCTATAGACCCTATATCTTCTTTCTTCGCAATATAATTCTCTACAATCTTCATCATTGAAAACAAAGTATCCTTTTCAATTTGATCTTTGAATGAAACGCTGAATATCTTCAAATCCAATTTTAGTTCGGTCGCAATCCTCTCTTTTTCTGAGTTCGGTATTTGCGGGAAAAGCATTTCGATTTTTGATTGCGACAAGTAGAGGTAATACTTCATATGATCATATTTTGCTTAACGGTTTTATGAATAAAACGTAACGTGTAAAAAGATACTACATTTTTGTTTTAGCACTTATTAGCTATGTTTTATACACTTTGTTAGCCAATAATTTTATTTCCATCATTAATTTTTCCGTTTTGTCATTCAATTCCATACCGCCATCTATTCTCAAAACCTTACAATCAAGTAGTTCGATCCAATTATTATGAACTTTAAAAGATCTGCCGTCAAAATTTGGGTTTTCATATTGATTCGCCCATTGTAGAAATGCTTTTGAATTCTGCTGAATATTTTTATCTGTTAGAAGCTTTTTTCCATAACGTTCAGTTTCTCTATTTTCGAGTCGTTTCATTCTTTCCTTATTGTTCAATCGGATGAAAATTGCTAAATCAAATGATGTTTCCCATTCCTTTCCCCAACTTACCATAGAACCACTTATGATAACATTTTCAAACTTTTCAAAATCAACTTTTAGATTCTTATTTCGTTCTATCAATGGTATTTTTTCTTGAAAAGGTGGTTCAGTCTTTTTCCAATAATAATTGTCAACGTCCAAATGAACAAAACTTGTCTTTTTTTCAATCTCCTTTGCCAGAGTTGTCGTTCCAGAACCAGACGCTCCAAATATCAAAATCTTCATTCTAAGTCAATATGTTTTTTATTCTGATCAAATTATATATTAACGTCCAAACTATGCATAGATGCACGAGCTTGCATTTAACTTTGTAAGTAACCACTAAGCCAAAAATTCCAGCGTAATTTTATGAGTATTCTAGAACAAGTAGTTACTTATAGCCATTATTGTTAGTTCTATTTATTTTTTTTCTATGGTTGAATCGTAACAAACTAATTCGACGATATTCATTTCTGGGTCTTTTAAATAGATTGATTTCCATTGTATCCAATTAAAAATTCTTGTCTCTACTTCAACCTCGTTTTTTGTAAGGGTATTTAAAATTGCGTCATAATCAACTTTGTCAATTTCTAATGCTAGATGATGAAGGCTAGAATTTTTAATTTGAGGTTTTTCGCGTACTTGTCCAAAAGCTGTTGGAATAGAATTATCAAAAAGGCCTAAAATTTGTGTATGCCCTCCAAAACCTTGAGCAATCTTAAAAAAAACAAAATTGGTATCCTCTTCAAGAATTTCTAGGCCAATTATTTTTTCATAAAATTGTTTAACTTTTCTAATATTTTCAACTAAAATTATAACCTCTCCTAAGCCTTTTATTTTATCTCCTATCATATTTTACTTTAACCATTATCTTGAATTTTACATTCTCTTATTTATGCACAACATATCGTATATGAAAAGTGGCCGTTTTACGCACTAGTTTTTCGGTTAAACACAGATTTTAAATTTATAGTTTTCTCATCGATTACGCACCAAAATCGTTATTTTTTATATGCGTTGTGCATGTTGTATTTTATTTTACTATTGCTGGCAGTATATACTCTTTTAATATTTCTCGTGATTGATTACCCTTCTGGTTTCTGAAATTTCCAGAGGTTATAACAACTACTGATTCTAGCTCAGGCATTACAAAAATAAATTGACCTCCTGCTCCTCTCGCTTCAATAGATTTAATCGCTCTTCCATTGATAACATAGGTGTCGTGCCACCATAGATAACCATATTCATTTTTATCTTTTACATCTTGTAATTGCACATGTTTTGTAAACGATTCCGTTACCCAGTTTTCTGAAATAATTTGTTTTCCATTCCATTTACCTTTATTGAGATAAAGTTGACCAAATTTAAGCAGATCTCTAGGCGTTAAAAGCATGCCACCTCCAAAATATGGTATGGCCTCAGTATCATCGGTCTGATTGATGTAATTAGTAATCCCTAAAGGTGCAAATAGTTTTTCATCCATGTAAATTTCAAGAGGTTTCTCTAAGCGTTCATTTAAACAAACACCAAGTAAAAAGGGATTGGCAGACCCATAATCGGCATAAGCTCCTGGTTCTTTTACCATAGGAGCTTCAAGAACTGTAGTTAGCCAATTCTTAGAATTATTTGAATCTTGATAATAATTTTCTGATGCCAAATTATTTACATCTAATCCAGAGCTCATGGTCAATAAATCTTTAATTCTTATTTTAGATTTTAATGAATCTTTTGTGTGTTGATATGCTTCAGGTATGAAATCATAAAGCTTTTGGTCAACACTCTCTATAATATTATCATCAATGGCTATACCCATCATGGCAGACGAAATACTCTTTGAAGCTGAACGCAAATCGTGAGGAATATTGGCGTTAAATCCATCAAAATAAGTTTCAAATACCAGCTTGTTTTCTTTTGCAATAAGAACGCTATGTGTATTTACTAATTTTTTAGCATGGATATTATCTATTAGTCTAACCAATTCATTTTTATTAATACCAAAGTCATTGATATTAGTTGTAACCCAACCATCGTTTAATTTTGCAGGTGTATTGGTATTTTGGCCTTGATCAACAGGGTCAGTTTCATATTCCCATTCGGCTTTAGAGTGTATTAGGTTTGTCTTTGTAATAACAGTATCGGCTAATAAAATCTCTAACTCAATTATGTTCTTTAATAGTCTTGCCCTAAAATTAAATCCAGTGTTACCGTCTCTAAATAATAGGGTATCATTCTTCATTTTAAAATCGCCAGTCCAAGTTCCTCTAAATCTTTGGTCTCCTAAAAAAGGATAAGCAACCAGTGTTTCATCATCATTTTTCTCAATATACAAGAGGATATCATCTGATATTAGACCGTTATCGAGCATAAAAGGGTTCCAATTTCCGGCAAACTTTTTATCACCAAGATTGTCGAAACGCACGTGATAATAAAACTTTCCAGTTTTTATAAACCCCGTTAGTTCTTGTCCATTCTCACTAATATTTAAATTAAAATATACCTGGTTATTAATATTAAATTGAATGTGATCCTCGCTAGTTGATTTTAAGTTTTTATCAATTAGTATTGTATCATTGGCTATAACAAGGTGATAATTATTGGCTTCTAAATTCTCTATTGCCACATTAAAATTAAAACTACTTTTATTTGGTAAAGAGCCTATCCAGTTTCCTTGATAATCTGGTGCACCTTTCTGCGCGCAACCTGATAATGTTGAAAAAGTTAGAAGTACTAAAATTGTTATATATCTAAACATAATTTAAGGGTTTTAAATGACAAAGGTAGATAATGACTATTCTTAGAAATTGTATGAAATTAACATCTCTAAAATTTCTTTATTCAGTCACAATGTTTATTCATATGAATACTAGCATATGTAAAATTAGTATCAAAATTATGTCTCCCACATTTATTATTACTTCTTAAAAATCAACTGGTCTTACTTTATTAATAACTTCTGTGCTCACCCAATAAAAGTTTGATATCTCTCCTTCTTCGTTATACCTACTAAAAAATAAATATTTGCCATCCGGAGTGATACTAGGGCATGTTTCAGCAAAATTAGAATTGACTGTATTCCCAAGATTAATTGGTTTTGTCCATCTTCCATCTTTCCCTTTAAAATAGACATATATATCGCTTTTTCTTTGGTCATCTTCTTTGTTTCTAGCATTTACTACTAAATAATCTTGAGATGGAGAGATAAAACCGTGAACACCAAATTCAATTCCAACTTCTTGTGCTTGGAGGAATTTGCCATTTTTATTAGGTGCATAATACATTTTTCGTTTTGACACATTTGTATAAAAAAGATCTCCGTTTTTCGCTTGATTAGGATAAAAAACGAAATCTTCATTTACAGGGGAATCAAGTTGTATTGCGTTACTCCAAGAATTCTCAAGACGGTTTACATACCAAGTTTTAACTGATTCTTTATGGTGAGGCAATGTAAATGCGTCATGAGCTGCAAAATAAATCTTATCATCATTAGGGTTCACAAATGGATGCATTTCTCCAACTTTTTTGCCTTTTGTGAAATTTGCTTTTTTAGGATTTGTCCATTTTTTGTCTTCTAGTTTTGAAAAATATATACTTGGGTCTTCGTCTTTTTTATTAGCTGAAAAATATACTTCATCTAAATCAGGAGAAAACGAAATAGCATGTTCATATCTTCCATTTATTGAAATAATACCAGGTACAAAAATTTCAGCAGTCATTTCTGGTGGCTTTTGGCCAAAATAGGGACCTTCTAAGTGTGGAAAGCTAGAAGCGTTTTTAATATTTTCTTGAGCAAAGACAATATTTAGGGATATAACGATGGTAAGTATTAATAATTTAGTAGTTTTCATATTCTCTCCTTTTGTAAATATGTTGCATAACAAATAAACATAAACATCTTACATGCTTATATCTTCTATTCAATTTAAAATTACTCATTTTAGTTCGGAAAAATAAAATCTACGTAAAATCATATTTTATTGATTATCAAACATATATTCGTTTACAAACGAATACAAACGGTTACAAGCGAAATTAAACACTTCCCAACCGAATCTCGTTACGAACCCGTTCTATGTTTGCATCGTCGAAACATAAGAACTCGATAGTATCAATTGTTTAACACGAAAAACTAAAATTATGAACACGCTTAAAAACAAAGTACAGTTGATTGGAAACTTAGGACAAGAACCAGAAATCATTACTCTTGAATCTGGTAAAAAACTGGCCAAATTCTCTATCGCCACAAACGATTATTATTATAATAAAGAAGGTGAAAAAATTACAGACACCCAATGGCATAATGTTGTTGCCTGGGGAAAGACTGCCGATATTATAGAGAAGTATGTGAATAAAGGGCAGGAAATTGCTGTAGAAGGAAAATTAACCTCACGCAACTATGAAGATAGCGATGGACAAAAGAGGTATGTTACTGAGGTAGTTTGCAATGAATTATTAATGTTAGGTAAATAAACATAAAAGGGCTGCTTTTACGAGCAGCCCTTTTTTATATAAAACTATTCTCTTAGAGAAAATTACCCGAATCATCGGTCTTTACCTTGATAAGCTTATCTCCGTTTTCCAGTCTAAGCTTATACATTTTTTTTGTAACACCTTTCTTGTCATGATAATTGACTAAATATACATCTTTGGTTACTGTCCAACCTGGGAACCTTTTGCCTATAGATTTTCTTACCATATCCGGCAGTTTAACATCCTTAAAACGTTCTACTGTTCGTAAAACCTTACCCTCTTTATTGTATGCTGCGAGTATTTTCCCTTCAGGGATATGAAACGCCACTTGGTAATGATCATACTCATCATTATAAATTTCTGAACTCTTGAGGTCAAAAGTTGCTACTTTTCTTTGTAGCAATTCTATAGGAAGTGCTTCATCCTCGGCGTCAGTTTCACTAAGATATTTATAGTTTGTAGCTATAATCCATACCTCGGCTAATTGTTCTAAATCTTGTGCAAAAGAAGGAATGGTTAATCCAAATACAAGTAACCCTAAAATTATTTTTTTCATGATTTTGGTTTTTATTAAATGATTAGTGATATTGAAAAAATGATTCTTGCTTTGTACCTTTAAAAGTATCCAGCAAAAAGATTATAAACTATGATATTTGTCAGTTAGCCATACATATAGAGCTCATATTCAAATATCTGCGCAAAATCATAAGTTTGTCGCCTGAAGTAAGTTTCCAAAATTTATTCATTAAGGGTATTACTAAAATTCATTACTTTTAACAATACTAACTTATAAACCACACCCCTTGAATACATATACCAAATACTGGTTTTTGGAAGGGTTCAATCTTTTCAATAAACTAGGCAGAATAACTATGATGCGTATGTGTGAGATCCTTGAAATGGACAATATTGACAAAGGAACTACCATAGAGTTACTTAACAATGATGAGAAGAGCATCTTTTTTCTAAAAAAAGGAACTATAAAAATTGTCGATACTACTAACGACACTGTAAAATATATTGTGAAAAAAGGAAACATTTTTGGTGAACTCTCCCTTTATGATAAGGAGGCTGCCGCCGAAGAACAAGCCGTTGCTCTTGAAGACTGTATCATATGCTATATTGAAGCCGATAGAATGGAAAAGATTATGGAGAAACATAAATCCTTAAAAAACGGTGTTCTGAAGGTATATGGATTACGAATCAAAAAATTAGAACGACGACTTCGGGACCTGTTATATAAAGATAGTACTTCAAGGATTAAAGAGTTCATTACCGATTATATTAAGGAATTTGGAGAAAGTGAAAATGACCGAATTGTTGCCAAAAACTTATTATCGCATAAAGATATATCACATCTTACTAATACATCACGACAAACGGTAAGCAACGTAATGAGTACTTTAAGAAAACAAGATATCATAAATTATGATTCTCAGTTTATATCATTACTCAAAAAAGAACAAGTAACAGAACTATAATATTAATGTTATTACATGAAAATATTCACTCACACAAAATATCTATATTTTCTATTTTTTCTTGCATTTCAAGGGTATGCCCAGGAAATAGAAAAATCTATTTTTATTACTGCAAACACAGGGAATTCAGACTACCAGAGCATTTTAACTCAGATTGTAAAACAATCTGACACAAAAGATGCTACTGCATTACTTATTTTGGGTAATACGGTTGGAAAAGATGGCTTCACTGATACAGAAGCAAAAAGTAAGATAGCTACTCAGCTTACCTCCATTTCTACATTTAATGGAGATGTAATATTCACTCCCGGACATCATGAATGGGCTGCCAAAGGCCATAAAGGAGTCCGTAATTTGGAAAAGCATATTCAAAAAAACAGTAGTGCAAAATTCTATCCAGATGAAGGTTGTCCTATCAAGAAAAAAGACCTTAGTGAAAATGTAGTTTTAATAACTATCGATTCTCAATGGTATTTAGAAAAATGGAATAATCATATCTATTTAAATGAAGAGTGTGATATCAAAAATAGAACCTTGTTTTTTCTTGAGTTTGAAAGTATGCTCAAAAAATCTCAGGACAAAATAAAAATTGTTGCAATTCATCATCCTGTAAATTCTAATTCTGCTCATGGGTTATTGGCAAATACTGCCGGAATTTCATTGCATGATTATCAAAACAAACAATATAGAAGTTTACGGAATCGCTTAATAACTATGGCCAGGCGTACCGAAAATATCATTTTTGTTTCAGGGCATGATAAAAATCTACAGTACATTAACAGATATGGAGTTCCTCAGATAATAAGTGGGGCATCCGGGAAAACTAAAAAAGTAAGAGATGTTCCAAACGGAGATTTTGCAATTGCAACAAAAGGATATGCAAGGCTTGATATTCATAAAAGCGGAAAAGCTACGGTTAATTTCTATACTTTGGGAAATGAAACTGCAACTTCTATATTTTCTGCCATAGTGCTGAATGGTGAAAAAAAGAAAAACGATTATACTTTTAAGCCACAAAGCAGCTATTCAGCTACGCAAAAGACTTCTGTCTATTCTAACGATGAAACTAAAAAAAGTAAATTATATCGTGGTTTATGGGGGGATCACTACAGAAAATATTACAGCGAACCCGTTGAGGCTCCTGTTGCGTTTCTAGATACACTTATGGGAGGGTTAACACCAGTAAGACGGGGAGGCGGACATCAATCTATGTCATTACGATTAGAAGATAAAGATGGAAAACAGTTCGTAATGCGAGCTTTAAGAAAAAGTGCTACCAAGTTTATACAATCTACAGCTTTCCTAGATAAATATGTAGAAGATGATTTACAGGATAGTTATGCAGATAGATTCTTGCTTGATTTTTATACTACGGCCCACCCATATACTCCTTTTGCAATTAGCAAATTATCTGATGCCGCTGATATTTTTCATAGCAATCCACTGTTATATTATATTCCGAAACAAAAAACATTAGGTGAATATAATGATGAATTTGGTGATCAACTATATCTAGTAGAAGAAGCAGTAAATTCAAGCCAAACTAGTGTAACTAGTTTTGGTGAGCCTAAAGATATTTTAAGTACTAGCGAGGTATTTCAAGAAATACATAAAACAGGAAAATCTATTATAGACGAACCTTCGTATTTAAGAGCTCGATTATTTGATATGTTGATTGGTGATTGGGATCGTCATGAAGATCAATGGCGATGGGCTGTCTTTGAAAAAGAAAATGGCACACAAATTTGTAAACCGATACCAAGAGATCGAGATCAAGCATTTTCAGTATTTGATGGAAGCATCGTCTCTTTCTTAACCATTGCAATACCTAGTTTAAGAAAAATGCAATCTTTTGATGAAGAACTTAGAAGTCCAAAATGGTTTGCATTTACACCATATCCTATGGATATGACTTTTCTAAATAAATCAGATTGGAGTACCTGGGAAAAGCAAGCAAAACACCTTCAGGATAATATGACAGATGAAGTTATCGATGAAGCCTTCGAACAAATCCCTGATGAAATTAAAGGAGCTACTATAGATGAGATCAAAACAAAACTTAAAGGAAGACGTGAAAACATTGTAGATATTGCTCGTGAATACTATGAGCATTTAAATAAGTTTGAAGTACTTGCCGGAACTCAAAAAGATGATGTTTTTGAAATAACCAGGTTACCAAACGGGAAAACAACTATCGATATTAATCGTAAAGATTTAGGGATTTTTAATAGAACTTTTACCAAAGAAGAAACTAAAGAAATCTGGATATACGGACTTGATGGAAATGACACTTTTAAAATAAACGGAAAGGGGGATAATTTAATTAAACTTAAAATTATAGGTGGTAAGAAAAACGACACTTATGATTTCAAAAATACTCGTAATGTTAAACTTTATGATTATAAAGGCAAAAACAACACTATTGTAAATAAAAGATCTAAAAAATGGCTTGTTGATGATTACGGAATCAACAACTATGATCACAAAAAGCGGAAATATAGCGTAAACCAACTACTTCCCCTTATCGCTTTTAATCCGGATGATGGTTTGCGAGTTGGGGTATTTAACCATTTTACTCATTATGGATTACAACGTAATCCTTTTACCCAAAAACATTCAATAAGTGCCTCTTATTACACAGGCTCTTCTGGGTTTGATGTATCCTACAAAGGAGAATTTTCTAATATTTTCCATAACTGGAATTTTGGTGTTGAAGGGTTATACACAAGCCCAAATTTTGCAATTAATTTCTTTGGCCCTGGTAATGACACAGAATATGACAGAGATGAAGTTGATTTAGATTTTAACCGAGTTAGAATCAGAAAATGGAATGCTGCCATATCTTTAATTTGGAGAGGAAGAGATGGTGGTTATTTTCAATTTAAGCCACTTCTAGAGTCTTTTGAAGTAGAAAATACTGAGGGTAGGTTCGTGAACACTTTCTTTAATTCAAATAGTACCGTTTTTGATCAACAAACCTATGCCGGAGCAGAAATCACCTATCAATTTAAGAATAAAAATGATCTTGCATTTCCAACCTTGGGAATGGATGTAGGTATCACTGCTGGTTATAAAACTAATATTGATGGCGATGATAATGATAATCGATTTGCTTATGTAGAGCCTTACATTGCTCTAGATCATAAATTGATAAAAAGCGGAAAACTAGTACTTGCAACCAAGATTGGTGGTGAAGCTATTCTAGGAGATAATTTCGAGTTTTATCACGGAGCTCAATTAGGAGGATTACATAGTCTACGAGGTTTTAGAAACGAAAGGTTTACTGGTAAATATTCTTTGTATCAAAATACTGATTTGCGTCTTCAACTCGGAAAATTCAAAACAAGCTTTATCCCCTTAAAATATGGCGCAACTGGAGGTTTTGATTATGGAAGAGTTTGGTTAGAAGATGACGATTCTGATTCCTGGAATAATAGCGTTGGAGGATCTTTTTGGGTGAGCGGTTTAGATACTTTCACAGCCAATGTTGGCTATTTTGGCAGCTCAGACGGTGGCAGGTTAGTATTCGTTTTTGGCTTTGCTTTTTAGATAATTATAACATTAAACGAAAGTTTTGTTAAAATTTCTAGACCAAAAAGAATATCTGTTTCGACCAAAAAGTAAAATAATTTTCTATTGAACTAATAAAAAAATTGAAATAAAAATATGAAACAACCAATAGCCATTGCTCAAATAAGTGATTTAGAAAACAAAAAGCCAGCACATGCACTGGTAAATGGATTAGATTTAGTAATTGTAAAATTTGATTCCGATATTTCTGTACTGTATGGAAGATGTCTGCACAGAGGGGCGCTAATGGCAGATGGGCACATTGATGGACACAACCTAATTTGTGGTGTTCACGGCTGGGATTATCGTTACGATACTGGTGTTTCTGAATATAACAATAATGAGGTTTTACATAAGTTTAGCAGCAAAATTGAAGGTAATAATTTATATGTGGATGAAACTGAAATTAACGAATATCTTGTTGATCATCCACAGCCTTTTAATCGTGATGAATACCTTGGTTCTTATGCTGATACGCATCCAGAAGATACAGAACCTTATACCGGATATATCAAAGAGCTCGCAAAAAATGGTTTAAAAAATCTTGGGCATCATGGCTTTTCTGCATCTATGGGAGTAGACAGAAATACATTACCAAAATGGAATGATATACAATTCTTACCTGCCCAGTTGGCCAGTAGGCCTTTATTAGATCATGAAGAAGTTGCTACCAAAGTGGTTATAGGACCTAATGCTAAAAAGCCATTAGTAATTGATATGCCCCTATTTGTAAGTGATATGAGTTTTGGTGCACTTTCGCGAGAAGCAAAAATTGCATTATCCAGAGGTGCTGAAATGGCTGGAACCGGGATTTGTTCTGGAGAAGGTGGAATGCTACCCCAGGAGCAAGAAAACAACACAAAATATTTTTACGAGTTGGCGTCCGCCCAATTTGGATTCTCCTGGGACAAACTTGATAAAGTTCAGGCCTTTCATTTTAAAGGAGGACAGGGAGCCAAGACCGGAACCGGTGGACATTTACCAGGAAATAAAGTAAGTAAGGAAATTGCTGAAGTTAGAGGACTACAGCAAGGGCAAACGGCGATTTCGCCTGCTACTTTTCCAGATTTTCATGGGGTAAAAGATTTTAAAGCGTTTGCAGATGAAGTAAGAGAACGAACAGGTGGCATCCCGATTGGTTTTAAAATTGCAGCCAGTCATATCGAAAAAGATATTCAATTTGCATTAGATGTAGGTGTAGACTATATCATTTTGGATGGCCGCGGTGGTGGAACAGGGTCTGCTCCTACTATTTTACGAGATAATATTAATGTCCCAACAATTCCAGCGCTGGCAAGAGCTAGGAAATATTTAGATAAAGTTGGTGCTACAAACATTACCTTAATCATAACCGGAGGACTTCGCATCGCAGAAGATTTTGCAAAAGCTATGATGCTTGGAGCTGATGCTATTGCTGTATCCAATTCGGCACTGCAAGCTATTGGTTGCTTAGGAATGCGCGCTTGCGGAAGCAATAATTGTCCTGTAGGAATTGCAACACAAAAAGAATCGCTAAGAAGTAGAATGATTATAGAATCTTCTGCTAAGCAACTACATAATTATTTTGACGCAACCAATAACCTGATAAAGGTAATTGCACGAGCTTGTGGGTATGATGATGTTTCAAAGTTTAATCATGATGACCTTTCTACTTTTGATCACGACATGCATCGACTAACAGGGATTAACTATGCTGGAGTTATGTAATATAAAAAACACTAGTGTGTTGCTATTATTTTTTATGATAACAATAGGCACAAAAGCGCAACAAGGATGGATGGTAGGAATAGCTCCTTCATTAGAATTGAATGAGGAACTTTTTGGAATAAATACCCGACTGTATTATGGGCCTAATGAACATTTTTGCTTTGGGCCAGAAGTTACTTTTGTTCCCTATCAGGAAATAGACAATGAGTATGAATTAACAATTACAGAGCTAAATCTTAATGCACATTATATTTTTGAATTAACGCACAAATTTGGAATATATCCCCTTTCTGGAATCAATTATACTATTGAAAAAGAAAGGTTGATCGAAGAATCCAACGAATCTGAAGAAGATAATGAGTTCGGGTTTAATTATGGTCTGGGAACACATTATAATTTAGGAAAACTATATGCTTTTGCAGAGTTTAAAGGAATCACTGGAGAACTTAATGACCATTTTATCTCTATAGGTATTATTTTTTCACTTTCGGAGAGTAAAGAAATACCAGAGCATTAATATTCAATTTAAAGCATAACAAACAATATATATTACTCAATAAACCAATAAAATTATGACTACTCAAATGCATTTGGCAGCACAATATCTAGCAGCTGCGGCAATAAGCTTTTTAGAAAAAAAGGAAGATGATAGCCATACCAATCTAGGATTTTCTGCAACAGAAGGTAGTATGTCTACTCACCCTTTAAATAAAGAAGGAGATACCTTGTCGCTAAATTATCAACGCTTTACTTTAGAGTGGAATTCAAAAAATTCTAAAAGCTCATTACGCTTAGATGGGACTACACATTCAGAAATTTTGAAATGGATAGGTAAAACGGCTGTCGTAGCAAATATTGACAAACCATATAGGTATGATCTGCATTACGATTTACCATACGCAGCCATTACTAATGACTTTACTTTTAAACTTCACGATGTTGGAAGATTATGTGAATTAACAAACTTCAGGATACTGGCACAACTTACTTTAGAAGCTTTCTTAGAGAATCAACAACTAAATTCTGATATCAGAGTTTGGCCTCATCATTTTGATATCGGTGCTTTTGCATCACTCAAAAATAAGGCAGAACTTTCTGTGGGAATAGGTCTTGCTATTCCAGACACTATGATCGATGACTACTACTTTTATATCAGTGCATATAAAGGTCATGACGGGATGAGTACTGCGGGATTTAAATCATTAACTCATGGTAAATGGTATAATGATGGATTTAAGGGAGCAGTATTACCAGTAACTGGTATTGATGAAATCACGGCTTCTACTTTTTTTGAAGAAGCACTTGACGCTTATTTAAATTAAAATAGAATGGAACATTGGTATATCCCGGCGACTATAATTCCCGGAATAGGGCTCTTGATATTGTCTACTTCTAATCTTTTAGTCAATCTTAGTACAGAGATCAAAACATTGATTGCAGAAGTAACAATCGATCAAGACCTTATTAAGCAAAAGCTAAAACAGCTTAAATTACTCAATCGCGCTATGGTTTTCTTATATGCTGCCGTTGCTCTTTTTGTAATTTCTGCATTGATTTCTGGGGTATACAAAAGTGCAGAAACCAATTTTAATTCAGGTATCTATATAACGATAGCCGGTATCATAAGTGCTCTTTTAGGTTTGATTGTCTTAATCGTTTATTCATTTAGAGCAGTAAAAATTAGACAAGACCAATTTAATAACAAATGTTAACACCTAAAAAATAACTGATCATGACTTCAAAAAAAGAAACTGTATGGTACAAAGTACTAGACAATAAAGACAAACTTCCCGAAGGAAGGGTACAAACCGTTACTGCAGGTCATCAGGGTGTTTGCTTAACGCATTTCGAGGGGAAGTTTTCGGCCTTAGATAATCGATGCCCCCATCAGGGAGGACCATTAGGAGAAGGATCAATCGAAAACGGATTACTACGTTGTCCATGGCACGGTTGGGACTTTCACCCTTGTACAGGATTACCTCCGGGAGGTTATGATGACGGGGTGACTACTTTTGAAGTTAAAGATGATGGCGATGCTATTTTTGTCGGTATTCCTGAAGAGTCTAAACATGACGAAACCATCTCTGATGTAATGATACAAACCATGGTAAACTGGGGTGTAGATACCGCATTTGGAATGGTAGGACACAGTAATCTTGGTGTCGCAGATGCTATGCGAAGACAAGAAAAAGAAGGCAAATTAAAATATTTTGGTGTTCGTCATGAAGGAGCCGCTGCATTTGCTGCTTCTGGTTATGCAAAACTTACTGGTAAGCCAGCTGTTTGTTTTGGCATTGCAGGACCTGGAGCTACTAATATGTTTACCGGTATGTGGGATGCAAAAGTCGATCGCGCTCCTTTACTTGCAATGTCTGGGCAAGTAAATACTCAGGTGGTTGGTACCGGAGCATTTCAGGAGGTAGATCTGGTAAAAGCTTTTGATTCTGTAACAGAATTTAATCACGCAGTACATCTAAATTCTAATCACAGTGAGTTGATGTCCTTGGCGATAAAACATGCGCTCATAAGAAGAGATGTTTCACATTTAACATTTCCTGATGAAGTGGCATTCACTAAAAAACCATCCAAAGAAAAAGCACAAACTCCAGAAAATAGGATTACACCTTTCAATATTTCTCCGCCCAAAGAAATGGTCGAAAAGGCAACTTCGATGATTTCATCTGCCAAAAGACCTGTAATCATAGTAGGGCATGGAGCCCGTTTTAATATGTCGAGTATTATCACATATGCCAAAACGTTGAACTGCCCTGTAATCACTACATTCAAAGGAAAAGGTTTGATAGCAGATCATCATGAATTAGGATGCGGTGTTTTAGGAAGAAGTGGTACCCCTATCGCTTCATGGTTTATGAACGAGAGCGATTTACTTATTGTTTTTGGGGCTTCTTTCTCTAATCACACGGGTATTACTCCCAAAAAACCAATAATACAGGTAGATTTTGATCCAATGGCGTTAAGTAAATTCCATAAAGTAGATGCTGCATTATGGGGTGAAATTTCAGAAACACTAGAAATTTTAGAACAGAAAACCAAAGGTAAAACCAACACAATAGATCAACGTTCTGAAATTGAAGAACGTTGGAAACTTTGGAAAGAAGAAAAACAAAGTCGTCTGCAAGATAATAGTAGTAAGGGATTAAGTTCTATTACAGTTTTCGATGCCATGAATAAGATTACTCCCGAAAACGCTGTAATTGCAGTAGATGTAGGAAATAACACTTACTCTTTTGGAAGGTATTTTGAACCAAAAAATCAATCTATCTTAATGTCTGGTTATTTAGGCTCTATAGGGTTTGCATTGCCGGCAGCAATGGGTGCTTGGGCTGCACAAGGACATGAACGGCCTATTTGGTCAGTGTCTGGAGACGGAGGTTTAGGGCAATACCTTACGGAAATCACAACTTTGGTAAAATATAATATGAACATTAAACATGTTGTCCTTAACAATTCAGAACTAGGTAAAATATCTAAAGAACAGCGTGCAGCAGAACTGGATGTTTGGCAAACATCTCTAAAAAACCCAAGTTTTGCCAAGTTTGCCGAAAACTGTGGTGCATTAGGTGTGCGTGTTGAAAAGCTCGAAGACCTAATCCCGGCCATGGAAAAAGTTCGAGATCATGATGGCCCAGCTCTTTTAGAAGTAATAACTGATGTAAACTTGATCTAATCAATGAAAAGGAAAATATATTAATGTAAAATCCTAGAAGCTATGTTACAATCCTTCAGCATTATTTTTTCGATTGCCGCTTTTTTTAGTTTTGTAAACTACAAATGGTTAAAAATGCCAGCCACGATTGCACTAATGCTAATGAGTTTAGCTACAATCCTAATGATCACGGTAAGCAAAGGTATTGTCCCAGGTTTCTATCAGTTCTTTTGTGATATTGTCACGAATTCCGATTTTAGAAGCTTGTTGCTTGATGGAATTTTAAGCTTCCTTCTTTTTGCTGGAGCGCTACATGTAAATATTGATGAGCTGGCAAAAGAGAAATGGCCAATTTTATTATTTGCTACTCTGGGTGTTCTTATTTCAACTTTTATTGTTGGTGGGTTAACCTTTGGTGCGGCACAATTGATTGGTATTGAACTACCATTTCTACACGCACTGCTTTTTGGGGCATTAATTTCTCCAACAGATCCAATTGCGGTAATGGCTATTCTTAAAAAGGCAAATATTGCGAAAAGCTTGGGAATCAAAATTGAAGGAGAGTCATTATTTAATGACGGAATTGGAGTTGTTGTGTTTTCTGGAATACTAATTCTTACCGGAATGGGAGAACATCACAGTGAAGGCTCTATAAGTGCTGAGATAGGTAAGCTTTTCCTGGAAGAAGCTGTTGGCGGAATCTTATATGGAGCACTTCTTGGTTTTATAGGATATCAAAGTATAAAAACGGTAAAAGAAAACCCCCAATTATCGGTCATGATCAGCCTGGCAATTGTAATGGGCGGGTATGCATTTGCATCGCTTATTCATGTTTCTGGACCATTGGCAATGGTGGTTGCAGGAATGATCATTGGCAATAAACTGAATGTTTCTAACAATAAAGGACCAACGAGAAAACTCATTAATGAGATCTGGGAAGTACTAGATGACGTATTTAATGGTATTCTATTCGTATTGATTGGTCTTGCAATTCATCTCTTAAAATTTGATGCTGGTCATTTAACTTTGGGGGTTATTGCAATCATAATTGTTCTTTTATCAAGATTTATTTCAGTTTTCTTACCTTATTCTTTATTAAAACATTCAGAAAGCAGTCCTATAAAAACTGTAGCAATACTAACATGGGGTGGGTTGCGAGGTGGTATTTCTTTAGCATTGGCATTAAGTCTAATGGATAATTCTTCTTCTGAAGTAATTCTTTACATTACCTATGTCGTAGTGTTATTTTCTATAATAATACAGGGATTAACCATAGGGAAATTGGTAAAAAGATTATACAAATAAAAAACTATGGCAACATCTAATAAAGAAATAATCAAAAAGCAGGAAAAAGTCAAAGATAAGCTATTGATGGAAGAGCTAAATATTGATAAGGATGAATTGAAATTCTTAAAAAAGAAGTTGTCAAAAATAGCTCCCCGATCAGAACGAGGTGTAGAAACTTTATTCAGATTGGTTTCTAAAAACCAATACACTCTTAATGCAATGATTGATCGAAAATCCAATATCCTTATTTCGATCAATGCATTAATTCTTTCTATTGTACTAGGTACTGTATTAAATCAACTAGACAGAGACCCTCATCTTATTTATCCGGCTATATTGATATTGTTTACAAACCTAGCCTCAATAACATATGCTGTTATTGCTACTCGGCCCGAGCTTAAACATGGAGATAGAGCATCAAATAATTTGATGTTTTATGGAAATTTCTATGAAATGACTGAAAAAGATTATGTAGACAACATAACCAATTTAATGAATCAGGGAGATGAACTTTATAAAACTATTGCCAAAGACACATTCTATTTAGGAAAAGTTATAGACGCAAAATTCAAATTACTTCGTAAGTCATTTAATGTTTTTCTAATTGGGATTATACTTTCGGTAATTGCTTTTATTCTTTGTCACTTACTTTTTGGACAATATTTTGGATAAGTTCTATAAGTAAAATGTACTTTCTGCAAAGTTTATTTTCCTTTAAGCTTTGTTGTTCTGTCCAAGTCTTTTATTACCTCATCTACTTTTTTCTTATAGTTTTCCTACTTAGGAGTAATCAACATACCCAAAACTCAAAATAATCGTTGTTAAGTACCTCATAGAAATGTGTGTTTTACATCTTCATTAAAACTTAATTGTAAAACCATAAACAATACATAAAAACAACATTTCTCCAAAAGTAGACGTTACTTAAATATAACATTGACCATGTACTATATTGATAATTAAAACATGTACTTTCATATATTTTTATTTACTTTCAATCTAGCAACCTTTACCTCAATCAATGACAGAATCACCTGACTTACAGCGTAAATTAATTTCTATTTTAAAAATTTCCACTTTTCTTGTTTTCCTGGGTAGGGCTTATCAACATATAGTTTGGGATGCTCCATATCGATCCTTTTTATGGGATGAAACTCTCTTAAAAGAGATTGTTGAAAATATTTTTGGCCTAACCTGGAATGAATATGTTACCAGTCTCTCTATTGATAGTGCAATTTCATTTTCTATAAAAACAATTGGTGTATTTTATCTCCTTTGTGCTATTGCTACATTAATGATAAAGGCAAATACAAAGAAATTTGGTAAATTCTTTTTAATAGGTGGGAGTTTTGGTCTTTTTATTCTGGCACTTTTGTATTGTAAAGAAAAATTCTTTCATGTAGGCCAATTTTTTGAATACACTATTCAATTTATGAGCCCTATATTACTCTACATGGTATTATTTACATCAGTTGAATTTAAAAAGATACGCCTAATTGCGCTTATTGCCATAGCACTTACATTTAGCTGTCATGGTCTATACGCTATTGGTTATTATCCCAGGCCAGGTAGTTTTATTGACATGACATTAAACACATTACAAATTAGTGAACCTAGTGCACATGCGATGTTGAAGATTGCGGGGGTTCTGGATTTTGTAGTAGCTATTGCTATTTTTATTCCTAGAATATCTTATGGAGCATTAGTTTATGCATTCATCTGGGGAGGACTAACGGCTATAGCACGATTAGTTGGGAATTTTCACATTGATTTTTTAGGTAATACGTTTAGTCAATGGACATGGGAAATGTTAATTAGACTACCACACGCACTTATTCCACTATTTATATTAGTTACAGATCGTCCTGATATACGCTTTTTGAAAAGTCTACCTTTTTGGAAAGGAAAGCAAATAATCTAGTCTTTATAAGATCTTTAATTAAAAAAAGAAAACCCCAATTCTTAATAATATTTCAAAAATTCTTCTTCTAAAAATTCTTCGGATAATTCTTCACTAGCGATAAGCTCAGACTGAACGCATAACCCACCTGCGATAGATCCAAGCTGCATGCATTTTTCTACGGAATATTCTTTTGAAAAACCGTATAGAAACCCTGAGAAAAAGGCATCTCCAGCTCCATTAGTATCCTTGATTTTATAATCAGTTACCGCCTCAACTTCTACCCATCCTTCTTGAGTTAAAGCACTTGCGCCCGCTTTTCCATGCGTGCAAACCACTAATTTCTTGCCTTGTTGTATCATCTCTTCCATAAAAGTTTTATAATTCTTCAAATTATCAGAACTTAAAAAAATATAATCGGAAGTATCTATAAAATCTTGGTGGTAGTTGTTTTTGCCATCATAATCATGCAAATCTGTCCATACCTCTACCCTATTTGCTTTACATATAGGTAGCACATTTCGGCAGTAATTTGAAATATTGACAACCACAAAATCCGAAGATTTGATATGCTCGTCAAAAATAGTATAATCAATTTCTGGATTGTCCGACATAGGGTTCATAAAAATAGAAATGCGTTCTCCTTTTTTATTCATCAAATTTAAATGCCGCTCTGTACCGGTAGGGTCAAAATCTTTAATAAAATTAAGATTAGGGCGATCTAAATATTCCATGATCTTTTTTCCGTAGACATCTATACCAATCATAGAATGAAAAGCAACATAAAACCCTAATTTAGAAAGAGTTATCGCCTTACCAGCTCCTGTATTGCCCACCGTTTCTTTAAACTCACAATGGTGTATCGTTTTTGGTATTGGTTCTGGGAATTCATCTAAGTGAATAATTGAATTGTAGGACGCACCACCAATATTAAAAATCTTTTTCATAATATCTAATTATAACAACCTCTGTTCTCGAAATAATCCGATCCCAAAACATCGGGTCGGATTACTCGAATTGACAAGATTATTTACTTAACTCAACTATCATTGCCGTGTTTTTTGATAAACTAACTGTATTTAAGGCATTCATCTTATTTCCGGTTAGTATATCTATACCTTTAGAATATCCCTGCAAGGATTCCTTATAACGACTTAAATCAAATGTCTCGTAATCCTCATTGCTATTATTAATAATTACCATCGTATTTTTGATATCAGTATGTCTAAAATATACATATATATTGTCCAAAGGCTTATAGTGAGTGAGTTTTCCTTTATGAACTGATACAGCGTTCTTTCTCCAGTTTAAAAGGGTTTTTACATAATCAAAAACTTCATTCTCTTTGGCAGTTCTTCCTGTTTTGGTAAATGCATTTCGAGTATCATCTTTCCATCCTCCAGGAAAATCCTCTCGTACCCTTCCGTCGGGCCTTTTGTTTTTCATCAAAATTTCATCACCATAATAGATTTGTGGAATTCCTCTTGTGGTTAGCACAAAAGCCATACTCAATTTAAGTTTATCTACATTTTCACCTAATAATGCTAACAACCTATCAACATCATGATTACCATTAAATACTTTGTTATTATTTGGATTTCCATAAATAAAATCTTCTGCCAGGGTTTCATATAACTCATGTATATCTCCATCTTCCTCAAAAGCTTTTATAATTGAATAATACAACGGGTAATCACTTACACTATTAACATTAGAAACGTATCCATTTCTATTGGCCATTTCATTATTCCAATATGATAAGTATGATGCTCTTTCTGCCCAGGTTTCAGCCACCATAAAAAAATTAGGGTATTCTTTAGTAAGTGCTTGCATCCATCTTGCCATTGCTCCTTGATTTGGATATGCATAGGTATCCATTCGTATTCCATCTAACGCAGCATATTCAACCCACCAAATTGAATTTTGAATCATATAGGTTTCAAGATATTTATTCTCTAGATTTAAATCCGGAAGATTGGTATCAAACCATCCTTTGGTTAATAAATTATAATCACTTGTAGAAGCATGAGGATCAGAGGATGTAATGTTATTGAAATTACTCCTTGTAAAAGTTCCCCATTGATTAAGCCAGTTTTTTGATGGTAAATCATTCAACCACCAATGTCCAGATCCACAATGATTAAATACCTGATCCATAATAACCTTCATTCCGTTTTTATGGCTCTTATCTACCAAAGCCATGAAATCATTATTAGTTCCAAAACGAGAATCCGTTTTGTAAAAATCAGAGATCCCATATCCATGATATGAGTATGCAGGTTGATCATTTTCTAAAAATGGATTTAACCATAAGGTGGTTACTCCCAGGTCCTTTATATAGTCAAAATGATCTAAAATCCCTTTTAAATCACCACCATGTCTTCCATTTTCATCTTTTCGATTCACTTTTTCAAGTGTATCTTCTGTAGAATCATTAGATGGGTTGCCATTTGCAAATCTATCTGGCGTAATTAAATAGATAACATCAGAACCATTTATCGCTTGTCCTTCTGTTATTCTTTTTGTTCTGGGTTTTAATTCATATTTATAGCTTAAGTTTTTATTTACGTTAGTGAAATCTATAAAAAATTGACCAGGCTGAACTGTATCTGAAATAGTTATATCTATAAACAGATAATTTGGGTTTTCAACTTTATTGACTTTTTTTACCGTAATACCAGAATAGTCAATATCAACTTTAAAATCAGCAATATTTTCGCCATGTACCAGTAATTGTAACTCTTGATTTACCATTCCAGACCACCAAAATGGAGGTTCTACATGTTTAATAATTTCGTTTTTTTGAGCGTTTCCAAAAAATCCACAAGTGACTAAAAAGATAATAAGAAGTGTTCTTTTATATGAATATTGCATTGTAAAAAGTATTTGTTTGGAGCACTAGTTAATTCAGAAGCTTACCAATAACAAATTGATTATACGTAATACTGTTTCCAAGGACAAACAGCCATTTTATCTTCTCTTTTTGATTTTACTTCAGAAAACCAGCATTCACAAATAGTTACTGTAATCCGTAACAGATTACTGGTTATTCGTCCTTAATTTTGTTATTTGATCAGAATTTTTCAGATTTTAGCTACTTCTATTCTGTTGATACGCATTAATGACTCGTTTTTACATAAAAAAAATATTTTCGAATCGCATAACAAGACACATTCTGTATTGGATTGGACTAATCGTTTTCTTTGGAATTACCTGGGGAACTTATGACAATGATTATGCAAGATCTTTTACTATCCAATCCTTCGGGTTGCCAGCTAGAATGGTACTAGTTTATATTTCTTTATATGTATTGATCCCTAAATTCTTTAGTAAAAGGAGGTTTTTCACTTTTACTATCTCATACCTATTCCTTTTATTGGCAACAAGTATCTGTATACAGAGACCTATTATTTTCTTTTATGTAGAACCAACATATTTTCCTGATTGGCATAGTTCAGGGTATTTTACAATTACTGAATTGATGAATACAATTCTGGATGTAAATATTGCGGCCATTATACCTTTAGGCGTAAACTTTTTTAAGTTTTTTTTTAATGTTCAGCAAAAAACATTGACCCTCGAAAAAGAAAAACTTGAGGCAGAATTAAACCAACTCCGTAATCAGGTTCATCCACATTTTCTTTTCAATACCCTGAATAATCTGTACTCATTAATCATCAAAAAATCGGATAGTGCAGAAACTGCAGTTCTTACCCTATCCGGATTGATGCGTTATATGTTGTATGAAGCTAATGTTCCCAAGGTTCCCTTATCAAAAGAAATTGAATACCTAAAAAACTATGTAGATCTAGAAAAATTGAGATTTGACGATCATGTAGATATTAGTTTTAATACAGAAACTGACGCTAAGTATAGTATATCTCCTTTTTTGTTAATTCCTTTTGTAGAAAATGCGTTCAAACACGGCACAACTTCAAATAAAGAATCATGGATCGTAATTAGTATCATAACAAAGAATAAAACGCTGAAGATGCAAGTCGAAAATGCTAAACTACCAAATCAAAAAACAAATTTCGAAGGAGGAATTGGGTTTGCGAATGTAAAAAAGCGACTTGAGTTATTGTATCCTGACAACTACTCATTACATACACATGATAATGAGTTATCCTATGAAGTTATTCTGAAGTTAAATCTAGAAGAAAATGGTTCACAAAGATAAAATAACCTGCATTATAGTAGATGATGAGCCTTTGGCAAGAGACATCATAGAGAATTATGTTTCTCGAATAGATAATCTTGAGCTATTAGCTAGTTGCGGGGACGCCCTGGAAGCATTTAATATCATTTCCAAACAACATATTGATCTAGTATTTTTGGATATCCAAATGCCTGAAGTTACAGGCATAGATTTTTTAAAGGAATTAAATCCTGCTCCTAAAGTAATTTTTACTACTGCCTACAGTGATTATGCCGTAGATGCCTTTAATCTTGAAGCTATTGATTATCTATTAAAACCTATAGCATTTTCCAGGTTTTTGAAATCAGTAAACAAAACATTCAAACAACTAACTCCAATAGATACTTTAGCTTCAAATCACGACCACGAAACAAGTTATCTAGATGCATTTATATACCTGAAAGTTGAAAAAAAGATGCAAAAAGTATTTCTAAAAGACATTCAGTATATTGAAAGCCTCCGAAACTATATAAAAATCAAAACCAGAGATAGAGAAGTTACTGCTCTAAAAAGTATCTCTTCTATCCAAGACATCTTGCCAATCAAGAAGTTTTTGCGCGTTCATAGGTCATTTATCATTGGTATTGACTATGTAGATGCTTTTTCTCCCAGTGAAATTGATATTAAAGGAGCAAAGATACCTGTCGGAAGAAATTATAAAGACGCCGTAAAAGAAGTTTTGGGGTATTTCTGAGTGCCAAAACACACATAAAACAATGACAAACAATACTTTATGTTAAAATATTACTAAAGTAGATTTTTATTTCAGGGTATAAATTCTCTTTTCAAGTACCTTAGTGAGAACTTAAAACCTTAACCATGAAATCTTATAAAAATGATTCTCTAAAAATGCTGTTACTAGCATGTTTGGCTTCATTAGTTTGTACAACAATGTTAAGTCAAACCATTTTCCAGGATGCTTCTAACCAAATTCCACAAGCTGTCCCTAACGGAACTGATACGGTAGACTCAGATCTTTTAGATATCGACGGAGACGGTGATCTGGATATTTTCCTTGCAGAAGGAACCGCTAGTATTGCAGGACGCTCCAATCGTCTTTTATTAAATGACGGTTACGGTAATTTCACCGATGTCTCACAAAGTAATTTACCCTTCTCTCTTTTTTCCTTTAACAGTACTAGTGCAGATTTTGCAGACTTTGATAGTGACGGGGATATAGATATCGTAGTTGCTAATCTAGGACCAACACAATTGCTCCTTAATGATGGAAATGGAATTTTCACTGATGCCAGTAGCACTTTACTTCCGCCACCTCCTGCTGATATTCTAGAGGATATTTCTACAGAAATTAGTTTTGAAGATGTTAACGGTGATGGGATGTTAGATATTTTTGTTACAAATGAAATTCCTCCTATACCGGATATAGGACCTGGTGGATCTCAAAACTTCCTATACATTCAAAATACAGACGGAACTTTTGCAGACGAGTCATTAGTTCGTCTACCTAATGTAAAAAATCAAAGTGCAAGCTTCGCTTTTGGCGATATTGATGGAGATGGCGACAACGACCTGATCGTAGCCAATGTGGGGCAAAACCAAGTGCTAATTAATGATGGTACTGGTTTTTTTATAACTGAAACAGAAACCAGAATTACACAAGAAATTACTGCAAGTCGGTCTCTGGTTTTATCAGATATCGATGGCGATCTAGATCTAGACCTTATAATAGCCAATAGTAACCTCGAACAAAACCAGGTTTTCCTTAACGACGCTAAAGGTTTTTTTACCGAAAATACTGCAAATGCACTACCACTACTAAATGATACCAGTAGTGATGTAAAACTATTCGATTTTAATTATGATAGGCATCCTGATATTATTTTTGCCAACTCTGTTCCTAATCCAATGGGACCCGCCGGGGGTGGTCACCCTCTTGCTCCTGCTCCAAATATTATTTATCTCAATGATGGTACTGGAACGTTCACAGATTCCTCTTCAGAGTTTTTACCAGAAAACAATGGTATTAGTTTTGACATTGAGATTGCCGATATTAATGGTGATCGCCTAGAAGACATATTAGTATCAAATGCAAATGATGGCGAAGAACAATTATATTTCCGCGAAATTACACCACCTACTCAACTTGAAAAGATAATACCATTTACATCTTGTCTTGTAGATAATGAAGATGGGACCTTAACCGCTACTTTTGGATATTCTAATTTTAATGAAACAGCAGTATATATACCCGAAAGCACAAGAAATAAGTTGATCCCTAACCTTGTTGACTCTGTAAGTGATCAACCTGTCAT
The DNA here is from genome assembly GCA_947500545.1 of uncultured Aquimarina sp. GTDB lineage: Bacteria > Bacteroidota > Bacteroidia > Flavobacteriales > Flavobacteriaceae > Aquimarina. Next base: position 74,593 of record CANMSO010000009.1, read on the forward strand.
TTTTTTAACTGGAACTGTTGACAGTGCATTTACGGCAACTTTTAATGTAGGAATGGCTTGGAAGGTTAATAGAAAAATAACCATTGCAAGTAGTAGAACTCCAAAATGCGATAATGACAATGATATCGTTTCTACAGAGTCTGTATTTAGTATGAGTAACCACCCTAATCCTTTTTCTTCAACTACAACAATCAATTACACCTTACCAGAGGCAAACAATGTAGAAATCGCAATATACGATCGATTAGGAAAAATAATCAATACAATATCAAATTCATGGATGGCTAAAGGTAGTCATGAAGTGATCGTTAATGCTAATACCTTACAGCTTAAACAGGGAGTCTATTTTTATAAAATCACCGCCGGTAAACATAAAATGGTAAAGTCATTTGTCATTAGTAAATAATGGATTAAATCACCTTTATGTAACTTATTCAAGAAAAACCAATAAATATCTATTTATTGGTTTTTTTATGCGCTTTTAAAGCTAGTTTGTTATTCTAAAGAGATTAACTCTCAACAGAAGTTTTACTTTTTTTAATTCCGAAATAAACTGCAATACCTCCGGTAAAAAACATTAACAGACTATACACCGCAGGAGCTATTGCAAAAGAAGCATTCTCAAGTAAAACAACGGCTATGGTAATCGCTAATGTTCCGTTCTGAATTCCCGATTCAATAGAAATCGATATTGCACTTTTATTTTTGACATTAAATAGTTTCGCCGAGAAATAGCCTACAACCATAGTAATAACATTCAAACATAAGGCTACTATTCCTGCCTGCTGAAAATAAGAAACAAAATTATCCTTTTCTTTCACTGTAAGACCAATGATAACCAATGCAATTACGATACCTGAGGCTATACGAACAGGTTTTGCCATTTTTAAAGCAAAACCCTCTTTGTATCTTCTAATTATCATACCAATACTAACAGGTATGATCGTAATTACCAAAATCTGAACGATAGTAGTAACAACATCTAGTTTTATTATTTGCCCTTCTTGCAAAAAATGTAACAAAGCAAAATTCACTATAAAAGGTATCGTCAAAATGGTAATAAAACTACTTATAGCTGTTAATGTAACGGATAGGGCAATATCCCCTTTTGCTAAATGAGATATCAGATTAGAAGTTGGACCACCTGGGCAAGCTGACAAAATCATAATCCCTATGGCTACCTCTGGTTGCAAAGGAAACATAGATGCCAGAGCAAATCCAAATAGTGGTAGAATTATGATTTGGTTGGTTAATCCTATAAGGATGGCCTTAGGGTATACCAATATTCTTTTAAAATCGTCAACAACTAGGGATAACCCCATTCCTAACATGATAATAATAAGAGATGAGGCTAAAATAATTGTTGATACATTATCCATAATTTGTGGTTCTAATTAAATAAGCAATATAAAAAATTAAAGGGTCTTTAAGAAAATGCCGCAATCCTAATAACATATTTAGTACACAATCGGGTCCTGTTTCCTAAAAATACGTAGAAACACGTATTCAAATTCTATCCAAAAACAATTACCTTTAATGAGCACAAAAAATGACCAACCAACTATGAATATTAAACAATCCCTCTCTACCCTTATTAAGAAAGATAAAATCTGGATCATTGTTGTAACAGTAATTCTTGTCATTGTAGCTTTTAGCAATATACTGGTGACTCCTGCAATCGATTTTTTATCTAGTGTAAATAGTAATATGATGCTGGGTTTAGGGCTGGCAATGGAATTAAAAAGTATAGCCACCAGCATTGATAATTCTAATATCCCATTAATCGGAGGACTGGCAACAGAACTTGAAGATATTTTTACCAAAGCAATTAATTACCTCACTTTCTCTAATATTGTAATTGCAATTCAAACTATCTTGGTAAAGATGGGGAAATTGCTACTTTTCAAACTTCTCCCTCTCATATTTCTGGCAGGTATATTTATTGAAAAATATAAACAACTTGCTATAAAATTATTAATTGTTGCTTTACTTATTAATCCAGGACTGTCATTATATGTTAACGGAATTCATTATGTATCGGATGTCATGGAATTAGATTTAGGTTCTGAACTGCATGAACATCTGTCTACAATAAAAAACAAATACGACGCAAAGAGAAAGAAGGTTAAATCTAAACAAGAAACTCGTAAAGAAAGACAGCTGGAACGTGCTAAAGAAAAAGGTCATAAAGATATTAGCGTATTTAAGAAAGTTGAAGATGCCGTTGTAAACAAAGTTGAAGATGTTGGCGTAGATGTTGAAGAAGGGTTTTCTGAAACTTTTGAAATTTTAAAAGAAGGTAAAAAAGAATTGATGAAACTCATTATAAATATGGCAAGCAATCTCATTGTACTTTTCTTGATTTTACCCCTATTGTATTTCTATCTTATGAGTTTTGTTCTTAAGAAATTCTTTCATTTTTCAGGGTTAAGTAATATTGGAACTACCGAAATTAAAAACCTGAAAGAGCTTGAAAAAGATCTAACGAACGACTCAAAACGGTCTTAACTAACCTAAATACTCGTAACTCTTAATAACCAAAATCCATGAAACAACTATTACCACTGGCATTAGTGATACCAATATTATTACTGTCATGCAAAACCGATAAGAACGATCCCTGTTATTCAGAAAATCAAAGAATAGAAAAAGAACCTTCCATATTAGGAATGGATATTTCACATTTTCAGAACAATATAAATTGGGATGATATCAAAAAAGATGGTGTCAATTTTGTATATATCAAAGCCTCGCAAAGTACACATTTCAAGGATCCAAAATTTAAACAAAATCATGCCGCTGCAAAAAACGAATGCATCTATAGAGGTGCTTATCATTTTTATGTGACTGGTAAAGATCCTGTAAAGCAAGCTCAAAATTTTATTGCAGCTGTTGGAGAGTTAGAATCTGGTGATTTACCGCCAGTATTAGATCTTGAAGAATTAGGTATCAAAACAGCCGTAAATATAGAAACCTTTCAAAAAAACACCTTGTCATGGCTAAAAACCGTAGAAGAAAAACTGGGAGTTACTCCAATTATTTATTCTAATCCTTCTTTTGCCAACAAATACCTCAACAACCCCGATTTTGCCAACTACAAACTCTGGGTTGCAGAATATACCAAAGCAAAATCCCCCAAGACACCAACTACCTGGGAAAAAGAAGGCTGGATCATTTGGCAACGAACAGATCGCGAAAGATTAGAAGGCATTGGAAAAGTTGACTATGACATATTTCAAGGAGATGTCAAAGCCTTCAGGAAATTATTGAAATGATAATAGTCTCCTATAGTTTTAAAAGTTAAGCAAATAAAATATTAAATGTATTTTTTACATTAATTATTTTTATTTAAGTTTGATAGACCTATGCTATAACTACCAGTATGATCACTTTGTTCCGAGTGAATCTTTATTAAAAGATTGTTGTTTTGGCAATCATAACCATTTAATAAATCGTGCTTATGCTTGCTGTTTCAACTTTTATACTTTTTACATTACTAGTTGCATATATCTCCTATCGGAAAACCAAGGGTGAAGCACTTAATACTTCTGATGGATATTTTTTAGGAGGAAGAAGTCTTGGGTGGTTTGTGATTGGGGGATCTCTTTTTCTAACTAATATGAGCGCCAATAACTTTATTGGTGAGAATGAACAGGTATACATTGATAGTGTGGCCGTAATGGCCTGGGGGATGACATCTATTCTATCACTAATTATAGTTTCAGAGTTTATTTTACCTATCTACTTACGGAATGGTTCTGTAACTACTCCCGATTTTTTAGAAGATCGATTTGATCCAAGTATCAAAAAATGGATATCAATCATATTTCTGGTTGGATATGTAATCAATATGATGCCTCCGGTATTGTATGCTGGTGCAGTTGCTTTTAATGGTATGTTTGATCTCTCTGGCGTTTTTGGTTTAAGTAATTGGGCTACAATTTGGATCTTAGTATGGTCTATAGGCATTGTAGGAAGTATTTACGCCATTTTTGGAGGGCTCAAAGCCATTGCGGTCTCTGATGCCATTAACGGCATTGGACTAGTAATAGGAGGTTTACTTGTGCCTTTTTTTGGGTTACTCTATATTGGTGACGGAAGTTTTTCGGTAGGCCTAGATATGATAATGACTCAAAATACTGAACATCTTAACGCTATCGGAAAACCTGATTCTCCTGTCCCATTTAGCACCCTATTTACGGGAATGTTATTAGTAAATTTAAACTACTGGGGTACTGAACAATATATTATGCAACGCGTATTGGGAGCAAAAAACCTTGCCGCTGGCCAAAAAGGTATTGCTTTAGCTAGTGTACTTAAGGTAATCTCCCCAATTCTATTAAATATCCCTGGACTTATTGCTTTACACATTTATTTTAACCTAGAAAATACAGCAGAAGTGTATCCACGATTAATTGGTGATGTAATGCCCGAATATCTAACTGGATTTATGGCGGCCATTATTTTTGGTGCAGCGCTTACTACTTTTAACTCCGGGCTTAATAGTTCCAGTACTTTGTTTATGCTTAATATTTATAAACCCTATTTAAAACACAAAAACAAAGAAATAGGCGATATGACATTGATTAAACGAAGTAAATATTTACAGGTATTTTTAGCTATGACCGCTATGTTTATTGCCCCATTTATTGCCTTTGTAGATGGAGGCTTTTTTGATTATATCCAAAAAGTAGCCGGATTTTTTAGTGTGCCTATTTTTACGATCTTATTTGTGGGATTTGTAACCAAAAAAGTTCCTCCCCTGGGAGCAAAAGTTGCCTTGATATTTTTTATCACATGTTATGGCCTTACACAATTAGTATTTGACACAGGACTACATTTCTTACATATCATGGCAATTTTATTTGTAACAAGTACAGCAATTATGCTACTTTTTGGGAAACTATATCCCATGAAAGTTCCCTACAAACCTGTAGATAAAAAACTGGTAGATATTAAACCATGGAGACATCGACATATTGTCTCTATTGTTCTTGTAATTATAGTTATTGCGGCTTATATTTTCTTTTCCCCATTGGGAGTTGCAACTTAAATAATGCTATTATGGCTAACTTAACTACAAAAGGATGGAATTTTCTTAAGGAAGTAGGTAAAGATGAACTTCCGCACAATGGGATATCTATATATTCTAAAGAAGAAGTATTGGATTTTAAACTGTCAAATAAAACTGAACAGTTAGAAAACAGACTTTTTAAAGCAACCATAGAGTTACATGCATCAACTCCTAAAAACATAAAACCGATTAAATTGGTCTGGAAAATTCCTGCGATCAATGTAAAAGGCACCTGGATGAGTAATTACGAAAGTGATCGAAGGATATATGCCGAGTTTGACGCAGAACGTATGCTAATTTCTCGCACTGCCTATGAAACTCCCGTAATTTGTCTTTATGGGCACAATGATAATAACATACATACTTTTGCTTGTTCTGATGCTATAAACACATTATCTCTGGGAGCGGGATTACGTGAGGAAGATGGTTGGATATATTGCAATGTAATTATATTCAAAGAAAATGTTCCCGACTTTACCGAATATGAGTTTAGCATTTTATTAGACTATCGAGATCAACGTTATGAACATTCATTAACCAAAGTTTCTAATTGGTGGGCAAGTATTTACGAATCTATGTTTGTTCCCGAAATTGCCAAATTACCCATGTATTCTACCTGGTATTCATATCATCAGGCTATCACCACCAAAGATTTATTGCAAGAATGTAAGGTAGCTTCAAAAATGGGCTACAAAAGTATTATTGTTGATGATGGTTGGCAAACTGTTGATAGTACTCGTGGATATGCCTACACCGGTGACTGGCTTCCGGAACGTTTTCCAGACATGCATGATTTTGTTGATCAGGTTCATGATTTGGATATGAAAGTACTATTATGGTATTCGGTTCCTTTTTTTGGAAAACACTCCAAGGCTTTCAAACAATTTAAAGGTAAGTTCTTACATTTTTCTGAAGAGTTTCAAGCGGCTATTGTAGACCCCAGATATCCTGAAATCAGAGCATACTTAATTGCCATCTATGTAAAAGCACTAAAAGATTGGAATCTGGATGGTTTTAAGCTCGATTTTATTGATCATTTTATTCCCTACCAAAACACCAAATTGACCACTGAGAATGGTAGAGATTATGCTGCTATCGGTCCGGCGGTTTATCGATTAATGACCGATGTGATGCTTTCATTAACAGCCATAAAACCCGATATTCTCATAGAATTCAGACAACATTATATTGGACCGGTACTGCGGAAATGTGGTAATATGTTTAGGGCACATGATTGTCCTAACGATGCCGTGACCAACAGAAGACGAATTATTGATCTGCGATTACTATCGGGTGCTACTGCCGTACATTCTGATATGTTTATGTGGAATTATGATGAACCGGTTGAAATAGCAGCCTTACAGTTTGTAAATATTTTGTTTTCAGTTCCTCAATTATCAATTAGGCTCAATGACATTTCAGAACCGCATCAACAAATGATTAGTTTTTATACTGATTATTGGATCAAAAATCGAGATATATTACTTGATGATGATCTAACGGCTTCGGGGCCTTCAGAAAATTATCCATTAATTAAGGGAACTTCAAAAGAAAAACAAATCATCGCTGTATATGCTGATATTATAGTTGAATTATCAGGCGAAATGACTTATATTGATATTATTAATGCTAAAACTTCAGAAAATGTTATTCTGAATGTTATAAACGATCTTAAAACCTATCAAGTATCAATATATGATTGTCTCGGAAATCAAGTTCAGGGCAACGTAAAAACGCTTAACAAAGGTTTGACCTCCTTCAAAATACCCATATCTGGGATGATAACATTATCTGCAACTTAAAATGGAAACTAAAATCAATTTTGATAGTGTTAATTTTTGGGAAAACCCAGAAGTCTTCAATATTGGTCAAGAAACACCTCATGCTAATTTGTTTCCATATCCTGATATAGCATTTTTGCTTCAAAACAAAAAGGAACATTCTCCCTTGTACAAATCCCTTAACGGAAATTGGAAATTCAGATATGTGGATACTCCCAATGAACGACCAAAAGGTTTCCAGGAAGACAGTTATGATGTTTCATCTTGGGGTGACATCAAAGTACCGGCAAATTGGGAATTAGAAGGGCACGGGATTCCGATTTACGTAAATGATCGTTATCCGTTTCCCAAAAACCCTCCTTACATTCCTCATGATAATAATCCCGTTGGTTCTTACAAGAAAACATTTACTATTCCAGATCAGTGGGTAGACAGACAAATCTATATCCATTTTGGATCGGTAAAATCTGCAGCACATTTCTGGATCAATGGCAAGTGGCTAGGTTATAATCAGGGTTCGATGACACCTATTGAGTTTGATATTACCGAACATCTAAAAAAAGACGAAAATACGATTGCTGTCGAAATATACCGGTGGTGCGATGGTTCGTATCTTGAGTGTCAGGATTTTTGGCGCTTAAGCGGAATCCAGCGTGAGGTATATTTGTTCTCCAGAGCTCCGATCTATATTCAAGATTTTTTTGCAAAAGGAAGCCTAACTTCAGATTATGTAGATGGGTTACTGGACTTGGATATTTCTCTTCAGAATACCACACAACAGCAATGGAATGGGACCATACGTTGTGAATTATACACTCCAACTAAAGAACTACTCTTCTCTAAAAGCATACCTTGCGAATTCTTATCAAAAAATGCTTCTTTCTCTATACAAGAGCAGCTAAACCATCCATTGCAATGGAGTGCCGAAACACCAAATCTTTATCAACTCTCACTAACTTTATTAGATCAGGAAGAAGTTGTTTTGGAGGTTGTAGGTTGTAAAGTAGGATTCCGTAAGGTTGAAATCAAGAATACACAACTTTTGGTTAACGGAAAGGCAATTACAGTACGGGGTGTTAATCGACATGAACATGATGAAGTCACGGGAAGGGTTATTACCGAAGAAAGTATGATCCAGGACATAATATTGATGAAGCAATATAACATCAATGCTGTGCGTAACAGTCATTACCCCAATGCTGCCAGATGGTACGAGTTATGCGATGAATATGGTTTGTACGTGGTTGATGAAGCAAATATTGAAACCCATGGTATGGGCTCTAATTATTCTACACCCTACGATGAATCTGTACATCCTTGCAACTTACCAGAGTGGAAAGCGGCTCATTTAGATCGTGTACAACGCATGTTTGAGCGTACCAAAAATCATCCTTCGATCATAATATGGTCTTTGGGCAATGAGGCAGGAAACGGACCTAATTTTAAAGCAGCTTATCAATGGATCAAGTCCAAAGACTACTCAAGACCTGTGCAGTTTGAGCAAGCTGGCGAGGAAGAAAATACCGATATCGTTTGCCCTATGTATCCTACTATAGAACAAATCGAAATGTATGCCATCAAAAACCCAAAAAAACCCTACATCATGTGCGAATATGCCCATGCCATGGGAAACAGCGTAGGTAACCTGATTGATTACTGGGATTTGATCAAAACACATTCGGTTTTACAGGGTGGTTTTATTTGGGATTGGGTAGATCAGGGCATTGCTGCTTATACCGAAGATGGTGAGAAATACTGGAAATTTGGAGGTGATTTTGGCATTCCCAATACACCAAGTGATGGTAATTTTTGCATCAATGGATTGTTATTTCCTGATCGTACTCCGCATCCTGCCCTTTGGGAAGTAAAGAAATGCTACCAGCCTATTAATTTCAAAATTATAGACCTAAAAAGAGGCATTATCGAAATAAGCAATAACTATGATTTTATTTCCCTCTCTGATTTTGAAATCCGATGGGAGGTTTGGTCTAAAAACAATGTTGTAAAGCAGGGATACTTTCAAAATCCAGATATTAATGCAGGAGAGTTAAAGCACTTTGGGTTTGATTTTAAAGTAAATTTTGAAGCAAATGCACCATATTATTTAAACTTCTCTGCTCTATATCAAGGAAGAAATGATAAGTCGATTCCTTTTGGTCATGAAGTGGCGACAGCACAATTTTTGTTACATGATATCGCAGAGACAACTACCGCAGAAGAAAAAATAGAAGGCAAACTCTCAATTAAAGAGAATGAATCTTTGTATCTCATATCAGGAAATAATTTTGAAATTGGCATTAGCAAAACAACAGGGTTACTTACCTACTATACATATGATCAGACCGAATGTATTACAGAGGCTTTACGACCTAATTTTTGGAGAGCTCCTAATGATAATGATTTTGGAAACCAAATGCCCGAACGTACCAAAATCTGGAGATATGCGGGACAAAAAAGCGAATTACAAAGTATTATAATACCTCACCAATCAGAAAAGCAAGTAGTGATTTCAGCAGATTTGCATCTGCCAGATGTAGATTGTGGTTTTAAAATGATATATACCATTAGTGCTAATGGCAAGATGAAAATAGATTGTGATTTTATGGTTGGGGAAAGATCATTGCCAGAGTTACCTCGGCTTGGGTTATATTTTAAAATGCCAGATTCTTTTGATCATGTGCAATGGTTGGGTCGCGGTCCTTTTGAAAACTATGTAGATCGCAAGTATGCTTCACATGTAGGTTGGTACGAAAAAAAGATAGAAAACATGGGGCATGAGTATATAAGTCCACAAGAAACAGGTAACAGAGAAGAAACAAGTATATTGGTACTAAAAAACACTGATGGAGTGTATCTTGAGATTTTGGGTCATCCAACCTTTGGTTTTAGTTCCTTACCATATAGCCCAGAATCATTAACACAAGAACAACGAGGAAGCAAACACCATATAGACCTAAAAAAAGACGACGAAATTTCTATCTGCCTGGATCATTTTCAGATGGGAATGGGTGGGATTAACTCCTGGGGAGCATATCCGCTAGATAAGTATCGTTACCAAACACAAGAGTATAGGTTTTCTTTTAGCTTTAAAGGGAAAAAGAATTAATCTATAATCCTTTTACTCTCGATTATTTTATTCCTTATATTTAAGGGGTATAGTTACATTTATTAACTATATAGAATTGTTAGCAGTCATTGCCAAAAGCCTTAATTAAACAAAACCTTCCACAAAATATGAGATATATACCCGAAGATGGTTTTCCTTATTATTTTGAATTGGCTAAAGAGGATAGCTTGTCAACACTTTTTGGAACAGCATCAACATTCACCTTTCTAAAGACAATAGATGAAAAAAAGGCTGCTCATCGTTATGAACCAAATAAATGGAGTATAAAACAAGTAATTGGACACATTACTGATCATGAAAGAATAAAAATGTTCAGGGCATTTCAACTAAGTAGAAATGGGAACATCCAGCTATGGGGTTACGATCAAGATTTTCTTACTAAAAATAGTCGTTTTGATGAGTTAAAAATAGAACTTTTGGTGACCGATTTTTATAATGTAAGAAAGTCGTCATTAAGTTTTATTGAAACCTTATCAGAAACTCAATTAAAAAAAACCGGTTCAGCCAGACAATACGAAATTACCTTAGTAGATTTTCTTAAGTCAATTGTTGGTCATGAGAGGCACCATATAGGTGTAATTAAAGAAAGATATATCTGATAAGAATGTGGTTAATTATCCCTAATCTAAGTATTCGAGCGAATATTATTCATAATGAAAACTAAATAAAATGAAAACTAAAATTATCATCTTAATCCTTGGTACCATGGCATTACTTACCAGCTGTCAGCAGGCTACCTCATCAGATATTCCCAAAATTAAAAAGGGCATGATCAAAGTAACGATACTATATCCAAACAGTGAGGGAAAAACATTTGATATGGACTACTATTCTAATAAGCATATGCCCATGGTTGCAAGTTTATTAGGCGATTCATTAAAACTGTTAGCTATTGATAAGGGAATAGCCGGTAGGACGCCCGATGAGCCAATTCCATATTTAGGTATTGGATACTTATACTTTGACACGCTTTCGGCCTATCAAAATTCTTTTGGGCCAAATGCGGAAAAAATCGTTGGTGACATCCCCAACTATACCAATATTGAGCCAGTAGTTCAGATTAGTGAAGTATTTCAATGACAACAAAATAGGTGAATCCTTTTAATTCTTTACTAATCATAGTCGAGGCGTTCTAAAATGTAACAATTACCATTCTCAATCGTCATCCAAGCACATAAAAGCTAACCAAAATGAAAGCTATTGTATTTGAAAAATACGGATTACCCGAGAAGGTTCTTATATGTAAAGAAGTAGCAAAACCTATTCCCAAGGAAAATAAGGTACTGATAAAAATTCAAGCAACGGCAGTCAATGATTATGACTGGAGCCTTGTAAGGGGCAAACCATATTTGTTCAGACTAATGTATGGGTTATCTAAGCCAAAGTATAGAATTCCGGGAATGGAGCTATCGGGTACAGTTGAAGATATTGGCTCGAATGTACAGAAATTGAAAGTCGGAGATGAAGTATTTGGAGATATATCAAAATATGGATTTGGGACTTTTGCCGAATACATAAGTATTAATGAAAATGCCGTGATCAAGAAACCGAATGAATTAAGTTTTGAAGCAGCAGTCGCTATTCCTCATGCATCTACTCTCGCTATACAAGCACTTAGAGATATCGGAGAAATAAAAGAAGGGCAGAAAATTCTAATTAACGGTGGCGGTGGTGGTGTCGGAACAATAGGACTTCAAGTAGCAAAACTTAATAATTGCGAAGTGACGGGAGTTGATTCTCGAGAGAAACTCGATTTGATGACATCACTCGGTTTTGACCACGTTATTGACTACAAAAAGGTGAATTTCACAAAGACAGGAGAGCAGTATGATATAATTCTGGACTGCAAAACGAACAAATCTACATTTTCTTACCTACGGGCTTTGAAGCTAAATGGTAAATATGTTACTATAGGTGGCAATCTGTTCAACTTAATTAGAGTACTATTTTGGGGTAAACTTGTGCCCATCTTCTCTACAAAAAAACTTCAAATACTCAGCCTGAAACCAAATGAAGGTCTGGATTATATCTGTGAACTTTTAAAACAAAATAAAATTAAGCCAGAAATTGACGGGCCGTATCCCATAGAAGACACTCCAAGGTTAATTCAGTATTTTGGTGATGGAAAGCATAAAGGCAAAATTGTAATAAAAATGAGCGTATAGTAAGCATATCAAACACAAATAGTCATGACAAAAAACCAATCCCAAGAAAGCCGATACTGGTCACAACGATATACCGAGAATCGTATAGGTTGGGATATTGGATATGTCGCTACTCCACTCAAAGAATATATCGATCAATTAACAGACAAAACCATTAAGATCCTTATTCCAGGAGCAGGAAATGCTTATGAAGCAGAGTATCTGTTTCAACAAGGGTTCCGGAATGTTTTTGTGTTGGACATCTCTCCAGAACCATTAAATACTTTTGCAGAAAGAGTCCCAAATTTTCCCAGATCACAACTCTTACTAGATGATTTTTTTACACTTGACGGGTCATATGATTTGATCCTCGAGCAAACCTTTTTTTGTTCCTTCATCCCAACAGATAAAAACAGGTTTGCCTACGTAACACAAATGGCCAATCTCTTAAAACCTGAAGGAAAACTAGTAGGCCTTTGGTTTGATATACCACTCACGGACGATATGGAGAAACGCCCCTTTGGTGGGGATAGAAAGCTTTATCTATCTTATCTGGAAACACATTTTGATGTCGTAACCTTTGAGAAATGCTATAACTCTATTGCTCCCAGACAAGGAAATGAACTTTTTGGTATTTTCAAGAAAAAATAAGGGATACTGCAGAAAACTTATATCTTTGAGATATGGGTTTTCTGTATTTTTTTTCTTTTCCAGACTTTAATCTCTATAGTACCCCATTATTGATCCTGGTATTACAAGGATTGATATTTTCTGGATTATTATTTTCAAGATATAGTCAAAAAAGAAATATTTCAGACTTACTATTGGGTATTATTTTGCTCATAACTTGTTATCATCGTACAACATATACGATTGGTTTTATGGGATGGTATGACACATTTCGCAATACGAAAATCAACTACTATTTGGTGAATTTATCGCTTTTCATGGCTCCTTTGCTTTATTTCTATGTAAAGTCGGTGACTACGTCTGATTTTAAGTTTACCAAGAAAGGGTATTATCATTTTATACCTGGCGTACTTTATTTCCTTTTCAAGATGGCTGTTCTTGTTTATGATTCAAGCCAACCTGGATTTGATGATATACAAAATGGGTATTTAGTCGTCAATTTGCAATGGAAATATGTTGAGCCTATTTTGACCATACTTACCATTTGTCAAATGCTTTTATATTTGGCTTTCACATTTCAATTATACTATTTGTATAGGCGTAATATTCAACATTTCTTTTCGAACACCTACAAATTAGAACTGAATTGGATACGCAATTTCTTATACATTTATTCCTTTCTCTTCATTTATGAGATCATGCAAATCGTTATTAATCTTTCTATTACAGAACTGAGTTGGAAACAAAAGTGGTGGGAACAATTCTTTTCGGCTGTGGCAGTTATATATATTGGAATCAAAGGATACTTCACCAATACGATAAAACTTACAAATCTCAATTACGGAAACTCGAATGCTATTTTTCATAATTATATACTAGGATCTGAAGTAGTATCTAATGAAAAAAATATTGAACCTAAAGAGCAATCTCCTGAAATTCTAATCAAAAAGGAACGACTCGAAAATTATATTGAGAACGAAAAACCATATCTGGATCCAGATCTTAATCTTGTCGATCTTTCTAAAAAATTGGACATGACCAGAGCAGAACTTTCCGAATTGATTAATGAAGGTTTTGGATTCAATTTTAATGATTTCATCAATCAGTATCGCGTAGATGCAGTTAAAAAAATGCTAACCAATGGCAAGCATCAACAATTATCATTGTTGGGTATTGCATATGAATGTGGGTTCAATAGTAAAGCAACGTTTAACCGTGTATTCAAAAAAATTACCCAAAGTTCTCCTACAGAATATCTGAAATCTATTTCTGACCAAACACTTATGGATTAGTATTTACCTTGCATTTTTCTTCATTTTGACATAAAAAGAGACGACTCAAATCGTATTTGAGACGCCCCAATACAGTATGAGGCGATGAACTCGTAATGGTTTCGCAATTTTGACTTATTCAATCATAAAAACTTATTACGATGAAAACTATGTTCTTAAAAATAATCACCCCAACAATTCAAGCCTCCTGGATCGCAGATGTATCATTCGCAATTGCGCGTATTTTATGTGGATTCTTTTTAGCAGTCAATTTTGGTAGTAGCAAATTTGGAATGCCATGGACTCCGGCTGATAAAAATTTATCTCTTTTAGAAGTAGCAGAATGGTTCCCTAAAGACATTGCCGAATACGGTGGTGTTTTCGCACTCACACCTGTGTTTTTCGCCTGGATGGGCGCTGCCAGTGAAGCAATCGGAGGCATTTTTCTTGCGCTTGGCTTAAAAACCAGAATCGCTTCATTTTTTATTCTATGTACCATGTTGGTAGCTATTTTCTTCCAAAAATGGGATCAAGGCCTTTGGGGAATGCTTCCAGCAATGGGTTTCTTATGGGTATCCATCTATAATCTAATATTAGGATCAGGTCGTTTTGGGTTGGATTATATACTCTCAAAAAGGATTGAAACATCTAAATATTTCAACACCCCTATCAAAGAAATTATCTAAATCATTTATCAAAATAAATTAAAAATCATGAAAACAATTTTATTAAGTATCAGCCTATTCTTTACCACAATTAGTATTGCTCAAAACACTGTTCAAATCTCAGATCTTGAAGTATTACAAGGAAACTGGCAAGGTGAGTTAATGTATATCAATTATAGTGACAACCAAGAAGTAACATTGAAATCTACACTGCATGTAGAAATTAAAAAAGATAAAGTAATAGGTGAAATTGGTTACACCAACGAGCCCAGTGCTAATGGAAAATTTGTAATAAAACTAAAAGAAAACGGAACATTTATCAATGATGAAGAAATCATTACAAGATCAAAACAAGATGATGGCTCCTTAAAAATCACAACAAAATATGATGGAAGTGACAATGACAAACCTGCTACAATATTTATCACATACGTCTTGGATGATATTAATTTTACAATGACTAAAGAAGTGCTTTTTGAAAATACAACAGATCGCTTTGTCCGTAATAAATATACTTATACGAAATTATAGTGCTCGAAAAAATCAAAAGGTAGATAGAAACTATACATTGATTTCTATCTACCTTATTTTTAATATCTCAATAATTCTTCGATCTTAACTTTTACTTTTTCAGTAGATGGAATCATTGTTTGTTCTAATGTACAATTTAAAGGAATTGCCGGCATATTTTCTGAACCAATAGTCATCACCGGTGCATCTAAATATTTAAAACACACTTCCTGAATTTTTCCTGCTAAAGCTCTCGCAAATGAATTATTGCTTGGTTCTTCAGTCACTACAAGGCATTTTTTTGTTTTCCTTACTGATTCCATGATCGTTTCTTCATCCAAAGGATAGAGTGTACGTAAATCGATAATTTCTGCTACATCTTGTATCTCTTTTGCAGCATTTAGTGCCCAATGTACTCCCATTCCGTAGGTTACTACAGTCAATGTTTCTTTTTCATCTTGTGCCCAAATTTGCTGTACGATATTGGCTTTTCCAAAAGGCAATACGTAATCTTCAGAAGGTTCGATTGTTCTTGCAGCATCTGTTCCTTTTACTTTTGACCAATACAATCCTTTATGTTCTAAAATCACTACAGGATTAGGGTCATAATACGCCGCTTTCATTAATCCTTTAAGATCAGCTCCGTTACTTGGGTAGGCAATCTTAATTCCACGGATATTTGTAACCACAGATTCCACAGAAGATGAATGATACGGACCACCACTGCCATACGCTCCTATCGGGACGCGTAAAATCATGGATACTGGCCATTTTCCGTTAGACAAATAGCAAGATCTACTTACTTCGGTAAATAATTGGTTCAATCCCGGCCAGATATAATCGGCAAATTGCACCTCGACAATTGGTTTTAACCCTACTGCAGACATTCCCACTGTAGATCCTACTATAAATGCTTCCTGGATTGGAGTATTAAAGACACGTTCATCGCCAAATTTTTGAGCAAGTGTAGCAGCTTCTCTAAACACACCGCCAAGTCTTGCTCCTACATCTTGGCCATATAACAAACACTCTTTGTGCTTCTTCATTAATTCTTCGACCGCAAACAAGGCGCAATCCACCATCACCACTTCTTCTTTGTTTGCCGGAGATCGTTCCCCAGTTTCTTCTGTAATAGGTGTTGGTGCAAAATCATTCGTAAACAAATCTTCTGGTTTTGGATCTTCAGCTTTCATAGCTTCTTCCAAATCTTTTGTTACAGTAGTTTTTGCTTCAGTTTCAATGGCGCGAATTTCATCTTTGGTAAAACCATTATCCAGTAACTGATTTCGTAATACAGGATATGGATCTCGAGAACGAGCTTCTTCAAGATCATCACGATACCACTCCATACGTACTCCAGAGGTATGGTGATTCAACAAAGGAACTTTTGCGTGCACCAATATTGGTCTACGCTCTTCGCGAATTGTTTTAATAACCTCTTGTAATGCCAAATAACTCTCTGTAAAATTGGCTCCATCTATAGAAATAGCATCCAACCCATTAAACCCAGATGCATATTCATAAGCATTTTGAGCACGGGTTTCTGCAGCATTTGCTGAGATATCCCATCCATTATCTTGTACCAGATACAAAATAGGCAATTGCTTTAACGCAGCCATCTGGAATGCTTCAGCAATTTCTCCCTCAGTAACTGAAGCATCTCCAAGCGAGCAAACCACCAGAGGTTTCTCTTCTAAGTTTTTATCATCTAATCCAACCAATTCTTTATACTGCATTCCTAAAGCCACTCCTGTCGAAGGAATAGCCTGCATTCCCGTAGCCGAAGATTGATGTGGTATTTTGGGTTTATCATCATCTCTTAAACTTGGGTGACTATAATAGGTTCGCCCTCCTGAAAAAGGATCATCCTTTTTTGCCAACAATTGCAACATCAGATCATACGGTCGCATTCCGATTCCTAACAGCATGGCATCATCTCTATAATATGGAAATGCATAATCTTGAGGCAATAACTGCATTGCCGTAGCTATCTGGATTGCTTCGTGCCCTCTAGATGTTGCATGTACATATTTAGAAACTGTCTTGAAGTTCTCTTCATATAACTCTGTCATTGATTTGGCCTTACAGAGTGTTAAAAATGCCTTTTGTAATACTTCTTTTGCTATTGTTTTTTCGGCTAACATCTTATTCTTTTTTGATACTGATACAATCTATCCTTCTTTTATCCTACCTTCTCTTCAACATCTACAGGAATAACCCATCCATGGATATCTTCTCGCTTCTGAACTTTAATTTCGTCCAAGGTGTTTTTCATATCCTGACTAACAGGGTTCGAATCTGGTAATGTGATCAACTCATCTTTATAACCAATAGCCTCTACCATAGCAATTGCCACTGCAGTACCCGTTCCGAAAGCTTCTTCAAGTGTTCCTTCCTTAGAAAACTGAATCACCTCATCGATAGTAATCGGGCGTTCTTCAACCTCAAAACCTTTATCTTTTAGTAATGTGATCACACTATCTCTTGTGATTCCTTTCAAAATCGAACCACCAGTGCTAGGTGTGATAAATTTACCAGCTACTTTAAAAAAGATATTCATTGTTCCCACTTCTTGCACATATTTATGCTCATTAGCGTCCAACCATAATACCTGATCGTATCCTTTGGCTTTAGCTTTTTCTGTAGGCAGAATAGCAGCCGCATAATTTCCTGCTGCTTTTGCTTCTCCTGTTCCACCATCTGCCGCTCTTATGTACTCAGTTTCGGCATACAACCTGATCTTTTTTGTGAAAAACGGACCTGCTGGTGAACAAATCACAATGAACTTATAACTTGTTGCCGCTCGCATTCCTATAAAAGGCTCATCGGCATACATGAATGGTCTTAGGTACAAAGCACTTCCTTCTTGTGGTGGTATCCAATTATGTTCTACCCCAACAATTTGCTTTACCGCCTCTACAAAAAGATTTTCTGGTACCGATGGCATTCCCATTCGTGCAGCACTGTGATTAAGACGTTTTGCATTTTCTTCTGGTCTAAATAATAACGGTGTTTTATCGAGACCAACAGTTGCCTTCATGCCTTCAAAAATTGCTTGGCCATAATGCAAGGCCATGGCAGCAGGGTGTGTTGGGATTAATTCTAATGGTTCTATCCTTGGGTTTTGCCATACTCCATCTTGATACTCACAGATAAACATATGATCTGTAAAGGTTCTTCCTAAGGGAATATTATCAAAATCAATATGCTGCAATTTTGAATTCGAGGTTTTTGTAATTTTGATTTGTTGATCCATCGTTATTTTATTTCTCTATTACTATCAAATGCTTCAAGTTCATCACCTACTTTGCGTAAAAATGAACCGCCTAAAAATCCATCTACTACACGGTGATCAAATGATAAAGACAAATACATCATACTTCTAATTGCTATTTCATCACCTTTATCTGTTGTAATTACCTCGGGCCGTTTTTTAATGATTCCTAAAGCAAGAATTGCGACCTCGGGTTGATTAATAATCGGAGTTCCCATAAGGCTACCAAAAGTTCCTACGTTAGAAATTGTAAAGGTACTCCCTCCTATTTCATCAGGTTTTAATGCATTATTTCGTGCACTATTAGCCAAATGATTTACATTTTTAGCTAATTCTAAAAGATTTTTTTCATCTGCATTTCTTACCACTGGAACTATAAGATTCCCGCTTGGTAAAGCTGTTGCCATACCAACATTAATGTCTTTATGCACAACAATTTTTTTATCATCTACAGAAACATTAATCATGGGATACTCCTTAATTGCTTTGGCTACTGCTTCCACAAAAATTGGAGTATAGGTTAATTTCTCTCCGTGCATCTTTTGAAACTCATGCTTCATTTTGTTTCGCCAGTTTACGATATTGGTGACATCTACTTCAACATAACTCGTCACATGTGGAGACGTTTGCTTAGAGTATACCATATGATCGGCTATCATACCACGCATACGATCCATCTCTACAATACGATCTTTTCCTTCAATAAAAGAAATTGGTGGGGCATTATATGAAGATTTTGGAGTCTGAGGTTTTGGTCTACTTGGCAATGGATATTTTCTGTGCTGCAGATAGTGCATCACATCACTCTTGCGAATACGGCCGTCGACTCCCGTTCCAGAAATGCTTTGTACTTCTTCTATTGTCAGGTTTTCCTTTTGTGCAATACTGATTACCAAAGGGGATAAAAATGCATCAGGATTGGATACTAGTTTCTTTGCAACTCTTTCCTGGGTATCAATAGACTCTTTAATTGTGTTAGTAAGAGCAACCGTTTCTTGTTTAGCATCTTTAGGTTTAGTGCTTTTTATCGCCAAATCCTTATCTACATGGATTATGGCAATCACCTTTCCTACCTCAACCACTTCATTAGGTTGACAACGTATCTCGGCAATCACACCATCACATGGAGAAGGCACTTCAGAATCTACTTTGTCTGTAGCTACCTCAAGGATGGTTTCGTCCTCTAGTACCGTATCACCAACATTCTTTAACCAATTAAGAATGGTAGCTTCTGATATACTTTCACCCATTTTGGGCATTTTTAATTCTATTGTTGTCATTTTGGTTAACTAATGTTCGTTAGTTTCAATTTTATACTATTACTATGGATCCCAGATCAAGTCTGGAATGACAAATTAATACGATTATTTATTCTTGAACTCTTCTAAAGTTTTATAAAACGCTTCTTGAGTTGGTCGATCTTTTGGTATTTTTCGTAACGGTTCTACTTCCTGTAATGATTCAAAGCAATCTGCTGGTAACTGCTGATATAGTTTTGTCCCTTTTGTTTTCCAGGTTATCATATCGTCACTCACTTCCTTAATTACTTTTGCAGGATTTCCAACAATTAAGCTACGCTCAGGAAAAACAGCATTTGCTTTTACAAAAGACATTGCTCCAACTATACATTCATCACCAATTTCGGCATCATCCATAATCACAGTATTCATACCAATCAAGCAATTTCGTCCTAGATTTGCTCCATGAATTACAGCTCCGTGACCTACATGAGTACTTTCTTTGAGTACAATTGACTTGCCTGGAAACATATGTACGGTACAATTCTCTTGCACATTGACTCCATCTTCAAGGATAATCTCGCCCCAATCCCCACGAATTGCCGCCCCCGGACCGATATAACAGTTTCTACCAATAATCACATTACCTGTTACAGCTGCCAGCGGGTGCACAAAACTACTTTCGTGTACTACGGGTATATATCCTTTGAATGAGTAAATCATATTCTATTTTTTATCTTTTTCTTTTTTGCATTGCCCAAAAAAGAAACAAAAAAGTCTAGTCTTATGAAACTTCAGCTAAAAATATTGTTCGCTTCACTAAATTAAATGAAACCATTCTGCAAACACGATCTTCTTTCTGATCAATTAAATCTTCAAAAAACTTGTTCATTCTAACTTTTTCCGAATTTAATTTTACGTTTCGTTCACTTCATTTTTTACACTGAATTTTCTTAGGACGCTTCACACACTCTATAGTATTTGCCTGACTCTTTTCTCCTGTGTCTTGTCGCTTACTTAAATCGCTTCAATGTTTCTTTGGTAAACTCACTTAGCGCCAATCTTCCGCTAATTACTGCTCTATCGGCTAATAACTCATTCCAGTGTTCTGTTCCTTCCCAAAACACCTTTTTCATTTCCTTCATTGCCTCTGGGTTATAGGTACACAAATGTTCTGCAAAAGCTTTCACTTCGCTATCCAGAGTTTCGACATCTTCAAAAACTTTGGTAAATAATCCTTTATCTCTTGCCCATTCTGAATCATAAAACGAATTAGCATCTATGGCAATTTGAGTCATCGCAGACAATCCTATTTTACGCTCTATAGCCGGCCCTACTACAAATGGACCTATACCTACGTTAAGTTCACTAAGCTTAATTGAAGCATATTTAGTAGCCATGCAATAATCTGTTGCTGCCGCTAATCCTACTCCCCCGCCAACGGTCTTTCCTTGTATGCGGCCAATGATAAATTTTGGGCATTTACGCATCGCATTAATCACATTGGCAAATCCTGAGAAAAAGATTTTCCCCGTTTCTGCATCATTGATATTGATCAGTTCTTTGAAACTTGCTCCTGCACAAAAGGTTCTATCTCGTCCACTTTTTAATACAATTACTTTAATATCCTCATTATCTCCTGCCTCTGTAATTGTTTGTGCTAATTTTGCCAGAATATCTCCAGGTAATGAATTATGGGCAGGGTGAAAAAATTCTATGGTTCCTACTCCGTTTTCTATATTGATATTTACGTATGGTTGTGTCAATTTAATCTATGTTTATTTTATTTCTTACTTAATCTAAAAGGTTAAATTGTTCTAGATGATGATTCAAATGTTTCACATTTAACAAATCCCATTCGAACTTATTCATTTCTCCAAACACTGCATTCTTGGTTATCGCATCTGGATTTTCTTTGAAATATGCCTCAAATTCATCATAAGCTTCTAATAATTTAGCCTTTGCAGTTACCAAATCTTCGTGAATAAGATCTTCTAGTGCTCCCTCTTTCATTAAAGGGTGATACACATCCCTTGGCATCTGTTTATGATTATAAATCATTTCTTGTACTCTCTCCAAATATTTCTCTGGAGTAGCTATTTCAAAGTTCTGAATCTGTCCTGCACCAATCCTGATTGTTTTCTCAAGATGTTCCACCATATGCTGCGGAGTCATCGTTCCCCATTTTGGCTTTGCATCTTCTTTTAGGCGTGTTAAATATCCTTCTAGATTTGATCTATCCACTTGTATAAATGGTGATTTTTTCTGTACCATTGTCAAAATCGTGGCTATTGCGGCTAATTCATCGTCCTGATCAAAAACCTCAACAAACCATTTTGCGATTCCGCTAGGAAGTTCTTTACCTCTATGATCACGATCAATTTTCTGTTTACACGTTAATCTAACATATACGGTATCATTATGATAAATCGGTCTCAAGAATCGACACTCTTCTAATCCATAATTAGCAGCTACCGGCCCTTTATTAGGATATACAAATAATCCCGCCGCTGCTGCCAGAATGAAGTATCCGTGGGCAGTACGTTTTTCAAAAATACTTCCCTCTAAAGAAGTGATATCCGTATGCGCATAAAAATGATCCCAGGTAAGGTTCGCAAAGTTGATAATATCGGTATCCGTAACAGTACGCTTATGCGTTTTGATAGACATCCCAGGTTCTATATCTTCCCAGTGGTATGCAAATGGGTGCTTTTCTGATTCTTTATAGGCAGAATTTGCTTGATAAATCCCTGTAATCTCTGTAAGCGTTGTTGGCGTTCCTTGAATTGCGCATCGCTGCATATAATGTTTAATACCGCGCATTCCTCCCATTTCTTCTCCTCCTCCAGCACGTCCAGGACCTCCATGTGTAAGCATGGGTAGTGGAGAACCATGACCCGTACTTTGCTTGGCATTTTCTCGATTTCCTACCAAAATACGTCCGTGATGGGAAGCCGCTCCTACCACAAATTCTTTGGCAATTTTATCATCAAAGGTGAAAATAGAAGATACCAAAGATCCTTTCCCCATTTGAGATAATGTAATTGCATCATCTAATGTATCATAAGGCATAATTGTAGATACGGGACCAAAAGCTTCAATCTCATGAACACCTGTATTCTTAAAAGGGTGATCTTCTCTTAGCAAAATCGGAGGTACAAAGGCTCCTTTTTGAGCATCAGCTCCAATCGTTTCAATTTTATCCAAATTGCCATACACCATTTGGGCTGTTTTGGCTATTGCAGAAACATTATTCTTAAAACTTTCTACTTGCTGTTTACTAGCCAAAGCACCCATTCTTACTTCTTTTAATCTTGGATCTCCTATCGTCACTTTATCCAATTGATTGCCTAAAGCAATTTGTACATCTTCAACAAAGTCAGAAGGCACTATAATTCTACGAATAGCTGTACATTTTTGACCAGATTTTACAGTCATTTCTTTGCGTACCTCTTTGATAAACAAATCAAATTCTGGTGTTCCTGGTGCTGCATCTTTTCCTAATACGGAAGCATTAAGAGAATCTGCTTCCATCGTAAATGGAACGGATTCTTCAATTAATCTTGGATGGGCTTTTAAGATTCTTCCTGTATGTGCAGAACCTGTAAAGGTTACCACATCCTGAGATTCAACAGTATCTAGTATATTTTTAGTCATTCCGCTTAATAATTGCAATGATCCTTCTGGAAGAATTCCTGAATCTACAATTACCCGAACTACGGCTTCTGTTAAATATGCCGTTTGCGGTGCTGGTAGTACAACAGCTGGTACTCCAGCCATCCAATTTACCGCACATTTTTCCAGCATTCCCCAAATTGGAAAATTAAATGCATTAATATGAACTGCTACTCCTCTTTTGGGCACCAAAATATGATGTGCCATAAAACGTCCTCCACGAGAAAGATCAATCGGATCACCTTCTACATGATACGGCTGATTAGGAAAAAGTTTTCTCAATGATGCATTGGCAAATAAATTCCCGAAGCCTCCTTCTATATCAATCCAACTATCTACACGAGTAGCACCAGAACGGTAACTCAACTCATAAAATTCTTCTTTTCTTTTGGTAAGGAATAGTGCCAGTTTTTTCAGCATATTACCACGTTCCTGAAACGTCATTTTTCGTAGAATTTCTCCGCCCTTAATTCTACCGTATTGCAATACTTCAGGAATATCTAATCCTTCTGTGGTTGACACCCCAATAATTTCACCGGTAACGGCATCATGCATTACGGTTCCATCTCCTGAACCGGCAACCCATTTTCCGTTTATGTAGCTTTCTAATTTTTTCATCAATCAGAGATTTGTGTTTTCAATTATGCAAGCATATCCTTGACCAACGCCTACACACATAGTGATTAAGGCGTAGCGTTTCTTTTGTTCTTGTAATTCTAAAGCTGCAGAATATGCAATTCTGGTTCCCGTTACCCCTAATGGGTGTCCTATTGCAATAGATCCACCGTTAGGGTTTATTCTTGGGTCGTTATCAGCCAGTCCCCATTCTCTTATACATGCTAAAGCTTGGGAAGCAAATGCTTCATTAAGCTCAATTACATCAATATCATCCATGGTAATACCAGCTTTTTCTAATGCTTTATTAGAGGCCTGAACTGGGCCAATACCCATAATTCTTGGTTCTACTCCTACTACAGCAGAACTTACAATTCTGGCAATAGGTTTTAGATTATATTTTTTTACCGCATCCTCTGATGCGATTATAGTTGCTGCTGCTCCATCATTTAATCCTGAAGAATTCCCAGCAGTTACACTACCATCTTTTTTGAAGGCAGGTCGTAGTTTTCCTAATATTTCTTTAGTAGTGGTTGGTTTTACAAACTCATCATTAGAAAACTGAATTGGATCTTTTTTTCGTTGCGGAATTTCGACTGTAGTAATTTCTTTTGCTAATCTACCCGATTGCTGAGATTTAGTTGCTTTCATCTGACTCCAGTATGCAAAAGCATCCTGATCTTCACGAGAGATCTTATATTTTTCCACTAAGTTCTCTGCGGTATTACCCATACCATCGGTCCCATATAATTCATGCATTTTTTGATTTACAAAACGCCATCCAAAACTAGAGTCATACATCTTAGAATCATTACCAAAAGCAGAAGATGGTTTTGCAATAACATAGGGGCCACGTGTCATATTTTCTACTCCGCCGGAAATAAATAGATCACCATCACCGGCTTTGATTGCTCTATTAGCATGAATAATAGCAGATAAACCAGAACTACATAAGCGGTTCACTGTCTCACCGGGAACAGTAAATGGTAAACCTGCTAAAAGAGAACACATTCGCGCTACATTACGATTATCCTCTCCTGCTTGATTTGCACACCCCATAATCACATCGTCATAGGCTTCTTTAGGAATATCAGGGTTTTTTGCTACTAGTTTCTTAATTACCAAAGCGCCCAAATCATCTGTACGTACTGCAGATAAAGTCCCTTTATAATTTCCGATGGGGGTACGGATTCCATCTATAATATATGCTTCTTTCAAAATCTAAAATTTTGTTTTAGTTTATATTTTATTCTTCCCAGTCTTTACTGGTTCTATATACTACACCTTTAAATAAAGCAACAATATCATTACCTCTCTTTACTTCAACAATATTAAAACCGATCTTAGTTTTTGTAACATCAGTTACTGCCTCAGCGGTTAGATAATCTCCTTCCTCCAAAGCTTCTATATGGTTAATAGAAGTTTCAATAGAAACCGCATATTTACCATGGGTATTCGCCGAAAAGCCGAAAGCAGTATCTGCCAAACTATATGATATCCCACCATGGGCCTTGTTCATACTATTGAGCATTTCTTTTCTAATGGTCATCCCAACTTTACATCTTCCTTTTTCAACTTCGAGAATTTCAATCCCAAGCCAAGTACTGAAGGCATCTTGTGACAACATCTTATGTGGAATAGCTTTTGATTTTATCATATTTTATGATTAGTTATCGGCTATAAGCTTTTGGTTAAAAAATGTTGTACTCTCTCTCTTCATTTTTCTTAGTATAGGACTACATCTATACCGATCTTCACGATATTCCTCATAAAGTTTATCTAATGTATTTACGCACCAATCAATTCCTTTTTCATCAGCCCAGGATAACAACCCTTTGGGATAATTTACTCCTTTGGTCATAGCGTTATCAATGTCTTCTGCAGAAGCAATATTCCAGAATAACGCATCAGCAGCTTCATTGATCAACATTACCAACACCCTATCAAAAATGTATGTTGCTAGTGCTGCATCTTCTTTAGGAGCATCCTTCACTGCATTATCACCATAATCATAATACCCTTTACCCGATTTTCTTCCTAAATAACCAGCCTCTGATAATCTTTTTTGCGTAAAAGCAGGTTTATATCTAGGGTCATAATAAAATGCTTTGAAAACAGTTTCTGTAACAGTATAATTGATATCATTCCCTATAAAATCCATCAATTCAAAAGGACCCATTCTAAAACCACCAAGTGTTTTTAAACTCCAATCTATAGTCGCTAAATCTGCAATGCCTTCTTCATAAACTCGTAAAGATTCTCCATAAAAGGGTCGTGCAACGCGATTCACTATAAAACCTGGTGTATCTTTTGCGATCGCTACAACTTTTTTCCAACCTTCTATAATTTTTACAACCTTATTTGTTATTTCGGAAGACGTCTGTACTGCCGGAATTACCTCAACCAGTTTCATTAATGGAGCTGGATTGAAGAAATGAATCCCAATACAACGTTCAGGGCTTTGTAAAGATGAAGCTATTGAAGCTATTGATAATGAAGAGGTATTGGACGCAATAATGGTGTCCTTAGACACATAGCTTTCTAATTCTGAAAACACTTCCTTTTTGATATCAAGATCTTCTATAATTGCTTCAATAGTAAGGTTAGCATCCTTTAAATCTTTCAAAGAATTTACATAGGAGATATTATTTTGGATGCGATCTTTTTCCTCTTGATCAATTCTTCTTTTTTCAATTAATCGAGTAAGAATTTTTTCTAAAGCATTTTTACTTTTATCCAACGCTTCTTGATTAGTATCAAATACTTTTACTTTACAACCAGAAGTAGCAGCCACTTGCGCAATACCGCTTCCCATTGTTCCTGATCCTATTACGCCTACAATCATAATTTTATTTGCCTTTAAATTCAGGTTTTCTTTTTTCTATAAATGCACTTACTCCTTCAGAGTAGTCTTCGCTTTCTGCAGCTTCTATTTGTAAATCAGACTCCATTGCCAATTGCTGTTCTAGATTATTCACCATAGATTGATTTAATAATCTTTTCGTTAGACCTAAAGCTTTTGTAGGCATTTTTGCTAATTTCAATGCTAGTTTTGTTACCTCTTCGTCAAAAGTTTCAGTAGAAAATACTTTATAAAGCATTCCTAGTTGTTCTGCTTGGTTTGCACTTACTTTATCACCCAGCATCATAAGCGCAGAAGCCTTTTGTAAGCCTATTAATCTTGGCAAAAAGAATGTACCTGCACTATCAGGAATTAACCCAATCTTACTAAATGCCTGGATAAAACTAGCTGTTTCAATAGCCACTACAATATCACAAGCCAAAGCAATATTAGCCCCAGCCCCCGCTGCAACGCCATTAACTGCAGCAATAATCGGTTTTTCAATTGATCTTATTCTTTCAACTATAGGATTATAGTGTTCCTCTAATATTTTCCTGAAACCAGGGTTTAATTCTGGTGAAGTCACCTCATTAAGATCCTGACCCGCACAAAATGCTTTTCCGTTACCGGTAAGTACAATAGCTCTTATTTCATCATTACTGTTACAGTCATCTAATGTTTTTTGTAATAACAACGCCATTTCTCTATTGAAACTATTAAAGGTTTCGGGACGATTAAGCGTAACTCTTGCAACTCCGTTCTCAACTTGTAATTCGATTGAAGGCATATTTCTAATTCTCTAATTTAAAGTGTGGGTTATAAATGATTCCTATGATATTGCCCCAAGGGCATTTTACTGAAGCTACTACGATTTCTCCTCCTACATTTGTAGGTTTTTCATGTTCTACAGCCCCCAAATCGAGTAATTTTTGATATTCTGCGTTTATATTTTCTACTCCCCAATAAGAAAGCACACTATCTGATTTTCCCTCTTCATTAGCTTCTTCCGGTAGTAGCCCTAGTTCATATCCGCCAATATTAAATCCTATATAAAAAAGTTCATCGAAATATGGTTTTTTACCAAAAGCTTCGCCATACCATTTCTTTGCAGTATCCAGATCACTTACTTTATATATTGTTGTTCTTAATCCTAACATATTATTTCAGGCATTTGAAGTAATCAAAAGGTTCCAGGCAGTCTTCACACTGAAAAAGTGCTTTGCATGCTGTAGAACCAAACTGACTTACCATTTTGGTATTAGTAGAACCACATTGAGGGCATTTCACAATCTTTTTATTACCAAGTAACGCTTCTTTATCAGCTTCTTCATCAAGTGGAGCTGCTATACCATATTCTTCTAAAGCTTTTCTGCCTCTTGATGTAATCCAGTCTGTTGTCCATGCGGGTGACAAGACCAGATTGACTTTTGCTTGAATGTTTTCTTCTTTAAATGCTGCAATGATATCTTCTCCTATTACATCCATCGCCGGACACCCGCTATAAGTTGGAGTAATTTTAATTTGGGCTATATCATCTACTAACTGAGCAGAACGAACCACTCC
The DNA here is from genome assembly GCA_947500545.1 of uncultured Aquimarina sp. Lineage (GTDB taxonomy): Bacteria > Bacteroidota > Bacteroidia > Flavobacteriales > Flavobacteriaceae > Aquimarina. Next base: position 103,002 of record CANMSO010000009.1, read on the forward strand.
CATATCCATAATAGACAATACAGGGATTTCAGGATCTGATATTTTTTCCAGAACTGAAATAAGGTTTGGGTCGATATCTTGTTCTAATTCTACAGTCATTTTTATTATTATGGATCCCAGCCTACGCTGGGATGACAACATCTATGATGGTATTACCATTTCATATTTGGGTACGTACGTTGCATATATTGTAAATCAGAAAGTAAGTATCCCATATGTTCACTATGGATTCCTTGTTTTCCTCCTTTTTGAAACCATTTGGTTTCAGGAATAGTCAAAGTAGCTTCTTCAAGTACTTCACCTATCCTTTTGTAATAATGCTCTTTTAGTTTTGAAACATCAATTCCTATTCCTGATTCAAAAGCGAGTTCATCATCTTTAGTCATATGAAATAGCTCATCTGTGAATTTCCAAAGATCATCTACTGCTTCTTGTGCTTTCTGGTGGCTTTCTTCTGTTCCATCTCCTAATCTTTTCATCCAGTCTGAAGAAAATCGTTGATGATAACTTACTTCTTTGATTCCTTTTTTCGCAATAGCAGAAAGAGTATCATCATTACTATTTTGTAACTCCTGAAGCAATAACAGGTGAAAAACATCATAAAAAAACTGTCGCGTAATCACATATCCAAAATGTCTATTAGGTTGCTCAACAAGCAAGACATTTTTATATTGTCTTTCAATTCTCAAAAAAGCAATATCATCTTCAGTTTTCTCATCTCCTGAAAGTTGTGCTGCATATTGATAATAACTACGAGTTTGCCCCAGTAAATCCAAGGCCATATTAGTCAAAGCAATATCGGTCTCTAGATTTGGTCCATGGCCACAAAGTTCTGATAATCGCTGACCAAGAATTAATGCATTATCTGCTATACCGTAGATATACTGAATTATATTTTCGTTTTTCATCACAACAATTACATATGTTTTACTTCATCTGGAAGCGTATAAAACGTAGGGTGTCTATATACCTTATCTTGAGCCGGTTCAAATAACTCTCCGCTATTCTCCGGATTAGAAGCAGTTATATGTTTGGATTCAACCACCCATATACTTACTCCTTCGTTTCTGCGCGTATATACATCTCTAGCATTTTCTAATGCCATTTCTGCATCAGCTGCATGAAGGCTTCCAAAATGACGATGTTCTAAACCATTTTTACTCCTTACAAACACTTCCCAAAGTGGCCAATTATTTTTCATATCTATTAGCCCTCACCCCCAGCCCCTCTCCCAAAGGGAGAAGGGAGTAAGCAAGGAATTTATTTAAATTGCTTTTTTAAGCTTCTTATCTTCTTGTTTTTTGGCATATGCCATAGCTGCATCTCGCACCCATTCTCCTTCTTCCCAAGCATTAACTCTTGCAGACAATCGTTCTTTATTGCATGGACCATGGCCTTTTACTACCTGCCAAAATTCATCCCAATCGATTTCCCCAAAATCATAATGCCCGGTTTTCTCATTCCATTTTAAATCTGGATCAGGAATGGTAAGCCCTATTAAATCTGCTTGGGGAACAGTCTGATCTATAAATTGCTGACGGAGTTCATCATTGGTTTTACGTTTCAATTTCCATTTCATGGATTGTTCTGTATGCACAGATTCTGCATCTGTAGGCCCCAACATCATCAATGACGGCCACCACCATCTATTAAGTGCATCTTGTGCCATTTCTTTTTGCTCCGGAGTACCTTCAGCCAATTTCATCATAATCTCGAACCCCTGACGTTGATGAAAGCTTTCTTCTTTACATACACGAACCATAGCCCTTGCATATGGACCGTATGAAGTACTACAAAGAGGTACTTGATTAATGATAGCCGCACCATCTACTAACCATCCAATAGCTCCCATATCTGCCCAGGTAACTGTTGGGTAATTAAATATGCTTGAATATTTTGCCTTGCCCGTATGCAATTGTTCATACAACTCCTCACGAGAAATTCCTAAGGTTTCACATGCGCTGTATAAATACAACCCGTGACCAGCCTCATCCTGAACTTTTGCCAACAATGCTACTTTGCGTCGTAAAGAAGGTGCCCGAGTAATCCAGTTACCCTCTGGTAACATTCCTACAATTTCTGAATGAGCATGCTGAGAAATTTGTCGAATATGTGTTTTCCGATACTTTTCTGGCATCCAATCCTTTGGCTCAATCTTTTCGTCTCTGGCAATTCTCTGCTCAAAAATCTCTTCTAAATTTTTTATTTCTTTTTCACTCATAGGATTTGAGTTTTATACATCAAAATCTACAACTACTTTCTCTGTTGTAGGGACAGCCTGGCAAGACAAAACTAATCCTCTTGCTACCTCGTCTTCTTCTAATGCGTAATTTATTTTCATTTCGACCGCACCATCTACAACTTTACATTTGCAGGTGCTACACACTCCTCCTTTACACGCGAAAGGCAAATCTGCCCCCGCAGCCAAGGCTCCATCTAAAATATTATCATAATCATCATCCATAGCGAAATGAAATTCTTTTCCACCATCAATAATAGTTACTTCAGTTCCATCAAATTTATGCTCTACAGCTTCTGCAGCTCTTATCTTATCTTCTTCGGTAACTCCCGAAAAGAAAAGTTCATAATGAATTTTTTCTTTAGACAACCCTGCTTCCACTAATTCATCTCTTATTAAGAAAATCATTTCCTCAGGTCCGCAAATAAAACATTCATCAACATCCGAAACATCTATTACCTTATCAGTAAGTTCTTTTATTTTTTCTGCTGTGAACCTTCCATTAAGCAACGGAATATCACGTTGTTCTTTGGTTAAAAAGTAAAATATCTCTAAACGCCCAAAATAAATATTTCTAAGTGCCTCAATCTCTTCCTTAAAGATAATTGATTTCGCGTTTCGATTCAAGTAAAACAGCTTGAAAGTGCTATTAGGCTCAGCGGCCAAATGAGTTTTTAAAATTGACAAGATTGGCGTAATCCCACTACCTGCAGCAAAAACAATGTAATTCTTAGCTTTTAATGGTTCAACTTCTACAAAGAAGCTTCCTAAGGGTGGCATTAATTCTAGAACATCGCCTGGTTTTAGCACATCATTTGCATAATTAGAGAAAATTCCTCCATTTATTCGTTTAACTGCAACTTGCCATTTATTCTCGATTGGGCTAGAACACAGGGAGTACGAACGTCTTACTTCTTCGTCATTTAAAAAAGTTTTTAATGTAAGATGTTGACCTTGTTTGTATGAAAATTTCTCTTTATGCTCTTCTGGAATATCAAAAGTTATTGACGTACAATCCTTGGTTTCTTTCTGGATCTCAGAAATCTGTATGGGATAAAAATCAGTCATATGCCTTATTAACTATATCGTTATAGTTAAACAAAACTAACAATTGTTAGTTTTATAAACAACTAATTCTATGTTAATTTTAAAAATCAGGCACTAACACTAAACTACACCCTTAAGCAATACAGACATCATATCATGCTTAAGGATATTTGCATCAATATTTTTTTGCTCTGGATACCATAGATAAAGGGTTCTAAGTGTCGAAAGTGTCGAAAAGACAATGATTTCAATATTATATGATTTTATTTCCTGTCTATCTACACCTTTCTGAACTATAATTCTAAAACTCTCTTCATAATCATGGCGCATCTTCTCAAAGTATTGAAGGTTTTCCTCTTCAAGATGCATCCAGTCATTATTTAGAGATGCAAGACCATCTGCGTTTCTCAAAGTAACATCAATATGCAAATCAATAATATTTTCTAATTTCTGAACAGCAGTTTGATCTGAATTTACAATCTTATTCATACCCGTGGTAAACTCTTCGGCAAGATCGATTATAATCGTAGATAAGATCTCTTGTTTTGATTGAATATGATTATATAAACTTGCCGCCTTAATCCCCATAGCCTTTGCCAAATCTCTCATGGTAACGGCACTATATCCTTTTTCTTTAAAAAGAATTGATGCTGCGTTAATAATTTCCTGCTTTCGGCTTTCGACTTTCATAGACAACTTGCTTGGTTTACCCATCAAAAATAAATTTTAATCTCGGAAAACATATGTTTTTGTCATTAAAAACCTAGATTACAATAAATTTATTATTTTCACAAAGCACCTTACACACAAAAACAATTAACTCTAATGAAATATACAATCCTTGTTTTATTCTTTATAACACTATATAATACAAATAGTTGCGCTAATAAAAATACTATATCAGCCAATAAAGAAGAAAAGAACATTCAGACCCCTGATAAAACCAAATTTTACATAAATACCCTTAATGGCAAAGATGTTTCTGAAGAAAAACTTTATATAGTCTTTGATGAAGAACGTGGATTGGTTTCTGGTTACTCTGGTTGCAATACATTTTCGTGCAAATACACCCTGGATAAAGATTCTATTTCTTTTGGATTTCCAATGACCACAAAAATGTATTGTGAAAAGAAAGAATCTTTAGAACAGGACTTTTTTAAAGCTCTTATTGAAACTAAAATCAAAATTATTAAGGAAGACTCTTTACTTTTAAAAACTAGCGATAATACAACCTTGTTTTCCGGAGTAAAATCCAAGAATTAATCTTGCAAGAGCATGATTTATTTAAAATCGTCCATTTAGGATTATTTTTTTTGTAAATGAAGTTCCGTCTGATGTATTAGTAATGTAAATGAAATACATCCCCGAAGACTTATTTGTAATATCAATCTCCTCTATTTCATTAGACAGTTGTCCCGAACCTATTGGCTGACCAGACATGTTATAAATGATATAATCCAATATCTTTTTTGCTCCATTTGAAATAACAATTTTAGCATCTGAAGCTTTAAAAAACACCGAAACCTCCTCTTCCTCTACAGGAGGTGTTACTGTAGAATTTTCTTGAGAAAGCATATCTAATGTCTCTCTTCCTGTATTTGTTGGATCTAGCCAATTTGAGAGCCTTGTCGCATCTGTGGTTCCAAAACTCCAAGACACATCAAATCTCCCATAAAAATCTTCTTGATTATTATCATTAACACCATTACACGCTGCTGCACCTCCTGATAATTTACCCACTATTCTTCCGTTTTGATCAAAAAGAGCGGAACCAGACGATCCTTTTTCAGTAACACCAATATCCCAGTCGGCAATACTCCATACTTCTGTAGTAGGGTTCCCGTTAAAATTTACTACCCCTTTTGTAGGTGATTGGTTATCTCGACATACTTTCATAATATCTCCAGAGGGGTGATGAATACCAACCACAAAATTTGGCGTTTGCCCTGTTCTATCCCATCCAGCCCATTCTAAATCCCAAGAATCATCAAGTCCTCCGTCTAAGGTAAGTAATTTCATGTCAGATTCTGAATTAGAAGCCAAAAGCGTAGCACCGCTGGTTGTTTGATTAATCGCAGCATCAGGACTACTGTCAACCGTTGCGCAAGAAGGGCTTGGGCTTATCCAATTAAATCTAAAGGCCCAAGTAGCTGTTGACCCAGAATCACAATGATTCGCCGTTAAAAAATAAGGCGCCTTATCATTGTTTGTATTATTAATTAACGTTCCTGAACAAACAAACCCGTTGAGAATAATAAAGCCAACTGATTTTTTCAACTTGTCTTTTAATGAATCAAAATCTCCTCCAACCGAACAATCTACATCTTGATTGCAGTCTCCTGAATCACCTAATGCCTTTTGCTGTATTTCGGCATCTGTAATGGATCGATATCCATGTATTACTTTTGCTATATTTAGCTTTCCTTTTCCTGAAACAGCAGGCGGTTCATGATATTCTACCCATAGGTTACTCCCTTGAACAAGCCATGTACCCAACATTTCATCTGGTCTGTTAAAAATATTCGTATACGCTCCTAATAAATCTGTTCTATCATTATTATATAAATAAACAGATGCTCCTCTAGGAACTTTGTATGTGTCAAAAACAACATTTAACGTTTTTGCATCTTTGGATACAATGTTAATTCTCCATATTCTGTCTCCATTTGGCAAGTTCTCCCATACCCCATCTTTAAAGCCCAAATCAACATTAAACTCATGTCCAAATCTAAAGGGTATTTCTCTTTTCGTATCATTAATCGCATCCTCAGCCTTAATCTTATTTAGATCAAAACCCTTCATAACCACAGGGGTTACATTTTTTTTATTTTGTATTTGCCAACTCATTGGCTCTCCTTTATTGGTAATTTGAGCACTTATCGTACTCACAAAAAACAATATCATTACTAGAACATTATATCTCACAACCTATTATTTTTATCTAAATCAAATTTAACTTTTTAAAGATACTTCAATATCAAAATAAAACTATTAATTTCCCATTTGAAATTTTTTAACCAAAATTTGACTTTCAAATGTCCTTAAATATAGAGTCTAATCCATTAATTGACAAACTTCCTCCGCATTTAAAGCAATTCATAAAACCGCAAAATTACGAGGAATATACCCCCATTGATCATGCAGTATGGAGATATGTCATGAGAAAAAACATTACTTCTCTTAGTAAAGTTGCTCATGATTCTTACTTAAACGGACTTAAAAAGACCGGTATTTCTATTGATCAAATACCAAGCATGTATGGGATGAATAGAATCCTTAAAGAAATAGGTTGGGCTGCTGTAGCAGTTGATGGTTTTATTCCTCCAAATGCTTTTATGGAATTTCAGGCGTATAATATCCTTGTAATTGCCTCAGATATAAGACAACTAGAAAACATAGAATACACTCCTGCTCCTGATATTATTCATGAAGCTGCAGGACACGCACCTATTATTGCAAACCCTGATTATGCAGAATACTTAAGGCGTTTTGGAAAAATAGGCTGTAAAGCTATTTCTTCAAAGAAGGACTATGAAATGTATGAGGCGGTACGAACCCTTTCAATTTTGAAGGAAGCTCACGACACCACACAAAAGGAGATAGATAATGCTGAAAAAAGAGTAGAAGAACTTCAAAACAAAAAGGAAGAACCTTCAGAAATGGCCTTAATTCGTAATCTTCATTGGTGGACTGTAGAATATGGCTTAATTGGGTCAACAGAAAACCCGAAAATTTATGGCGCAGGATTACTTTCTTCTATAGGTGAAAGTGAATGGTGTATGACTGATAATGTAAAAAAATTGCCGTATACTCCGGATGCTGCTTATCAGGATTTTGATATTACAAAACCTCAACCTCAGCTGTTTGTTACTCCTGATTTTGCATACTTATGTCAGGTATTAGAAGAATTTGCCGATACAATGGCCTTACGTAAGGGAGGGCATCGAGGGCTTGCCAAGTTAATCGAATCCGGAAATCTGGGAACTATCGAACTGAGTACTGGCCTACAAATTTCTGGAGTTTTTACTCGTATGATTAAAAATGAGGATAACGAAGTTATTTATTTTGAAACCGAAGGCCCAACTGCTCTTTCATTTAGGGAGAAAGAACTTATTGGTCATGGAATTAAGACACACACTAATGGTTTCAGGTCTCCACTTGGAAAATTAAAAGGGATTAATCTTGCTATAGAAAATATGTCCCCTCGGGACTTGAAAGCGTATAACTTTTATGATGGTGAATACATAGAATTTGAATTCGAAAGTGGGATTACAATAGCTGGAACAAATGTTACCGGAATGCGAAACATCCAAGGAGAGCTTATTTTGATACAGTTTAGCGAATGTACTATCAGATATAAAGAAGAAGACCTTTTCAAACCAGAATGGGGTACTTTTGATCTTGCTGTAGGAAAAGAAATTGCATCTGCCTTTTCTGGTCCAGCTGATGATAACTCATTTGATTTAGTTACACATAAACCTTCTTCCACCACCAAAAAACGAACATATTCTACTACTCAAAAAGAGTTGCATTCTCTATACGAATCTGTAAAAAACATAAGAGATGGCGCCAATACCAAATTTTCTTTGGAAGCTGTTTTTGATATTTTAGAAAAAGACCATCCTAAAGATTGGCTATTGCCAATAGAAATCTATGAACTAGTTTATGACAGAGATGAAAAGTTCGCTTCACAGATTCTGAAACATCTAGACAATATAAAACTAAAGAATTCTAAAATCAGCCATTTAATAAAAAGCGGACTGGAAATTATTGCAATTAATTAAAAATTCATAAAAGGATATTCTTCCTGAAGTTTACTCTTTTTTGACTCCATTTTTTTTAAGAATAAGATATGTTGATCACTTTCTGGGTTAAATGCCCTATGCGATAACCCCTTCTGAATTTCTTCAACTCTAATCATCGTTTTCTTAGTTTCTTCAGAAATCCATACTTCACAAAAGCGTTCCCAAATATATTGGATCGCTGTATCACTGGGATGAACCATATCTGCATTATAAAATCGATAATCCCTAAGTTCATCCATCATAATTTCATACGACGGAAAATAGCTAAGATTCGGGCCAGAGTCCAACACCTTATGAACCGCCTCAATTAGACAAGACTTACTCCTATTATTCTCTACAAATCCATCTTTAATATGTCTTACCGGAGAGATTGTAAATATGATTTGGGCAGAGGCATTAAGACTTCTTATCATATGAATACAGTTATGAAGACATTGATCAATTTCTGGAATCGATAATAATTCTTTATCAAACTCTTTCTGAGGGATTTTATGACAATTTGCTACCACCATATCCAATGCTTTTAAACGATATACCCATGCCGTTCCTAAAGTGATACAAACATGTGTTGCAGACTCAATCTTTTTTTTAGCAGAATGGAGCGCTTCATTTAAACTTGAAAGCAAAATATTCTTATCCCTATTACTTAAAGAAGAATGTGCATCAAAACAATGCCATTGCTCATTAAAGTTAAATAAATCCGTTTCGGTATATTGTTCTCCTTGGGTTGCCATCCATAAAAATGTTTCTATGGCTTTAGGATGAAAAAGTATTCCGAAAGGGTTTATATAATTTTTGAATTTATAATACTCAAATTTTTTACCAACATTCTCTGTAAAACAAGAACCCAGCATGAATACTTCGGATCCATAATCAATTTTAGGTTCCTTTGATCGTAATGGTATTTTAGTTTGTAGATTCATAAATCTATTGCCTCCAAATCTAAATTCAAAGTAAGATTTGGTGTTTGTAACTTAAGTATTATTTCAAATATTGTTTAGCATTCTTAAGCGCCTCTTCAATACCAGCCGGATTTTTACCTCCTGCCGTTGCGAAAAATGGTTGACCACCACCTCCACCTTGGATATACTTTCCAAGTTCACGAACCACTTGGCCCGCATTTAGTTTTTTCTCTTCGACTAAATTCTTAGAAACATAACAAGATAATAATGCTTTACCATTTTGTTCTGTTGCGAACACGATAAAAACATTTTCTACTTCCCCTCCTAGTTCAAACGACAAGTCTTTAATTCCTGCGGCATCCAAGTCTATGTTTTTCGCTAAAAAATTAATTCCGTTCACATCTTCAAATTGAGATTTAAGATCTCCTTTTAGATTTTTAGCCTTATCCTTAAGCAGTGTTTCAATCTGTTTTTTCAGGCTAGTATTTTCTTCTTGTATAGATTTAATAGCTTTAATAGGGTCTTTGGTTTTAAGAACCGCTTTTACCTCTCCGTAAGCTTCAGACTGAGTTGTGAAAAAATCTTTTGCCGCATCACCAGTAATAGCCTCAATTCTTCTTACTCCCGCTGCAATTGCACTTTCTGATGTAATTTTAAAATGCCAAATACTACTTGTGTTTTGAACATGCGTACCACCACACAACTCCATAGATTCTCCAAATCGAATTGCCCTCACACTATCCCCATATTTTTCTCCAAACAGGGCTATTGCTCCTTCTGCAATTGCTTGATCATAGGAAATACTACGCTGTTCTTCTAGCGGAAGTTGCTCCCTGATCCTAGCATTCACAAAATCTTCTACTTCTTTTAGCTCCTCTGTAGATACTTTGGCAAAATGAGAAAAATCAAATCGTAAATTACCGCTATGCACCATCGACCCCTTTTGCTCTACATGAGTCCCTAGAATTGTTCGCAATGCCTGATGCATTAGATGAGTTGCCGTATGATTAGAAGCCGATCTTGAGCGTTGTTTTTTATCTACCACAGCAGTTAATGTTTCATTGATATGCTTAGGCAAATTCTTCGTGAAATGAATGATAAGATTATTCTCTTTTTTGGTGTCTATAATATACACAACATCTCCATTGGGGACTTCCAGATAGCCCTTATCTCCAACTTGTCCTCCACCTTCTGGATAGAAAGGTGTTTTATCAAAAACGAGTTGATATAATTCCCCATCCTTTTTACTTTTTATTTTTCGATATCGGGTAACTTTAACATCAGAAGAAAGGCTATCATAACCTATAAAGCCCTCAGTCGTGCTATCCAGTAATATTTCCCAATCACCTGTAGAAACTTGAGATGCTGCTCTTGATCTGTCTTTCTGCTTTTGCAGTTCGGTTTCAAAACCTTTTTCATCCAACTCATATCCTTGCTCGCTTAGAATTAAAGCAGTAAGATCTATAGGGAAACCGTATGTATCATATAACTCAAATGCCTTCTCTCCTGAAACCATTTTCCCTTTTGTCTTTTTTATCACACTATCCAGCAACACCAATCCTTGATCTAATGTCCTTAGAAAAGAATTTTCTTCTTCCTTAATTACATTAACAATTAGATTTTTCTGGGCTTTCAATTCTGGAAAAGCACTACTCATTTGTTTGCTCAATGTCTCTACCAGCTTATAGATAAAAGGATCTTTGGTATCCAGGAATGTAAATCCGTATCTAATCGCTCTTCTTAAAATTCTTCTGATTACGTAACCTGCTCCGGTATTACTTGGCAATTGCCCATCTGCTATTGAAAAAGCAACAGCTCTTACATGATCTGCAATTACACGTATGGCTACACTTACTTTTCCATCTTCATTGGCTGGCAAACTATCTTTGTCATATGTAGAATTCGTAATCGTTTCTATTTCCCTGATGAGCGGAGTAAAAACATCGGTGTCATAATTTGATTTTACACCCTGTAATACCATACAAAGACGTTCAAATCCCATACCAGTGTCCACATGCTGAGCAGGTAGCTTTTCTAATGATCCATCAGCTTTTCTATTAAACTGCATGAAAACAAGGTTCCAGATTTCTACAACTTGAGGATGATCTGCATTTACCAAGTCACGTCCAGGGGTTTTAGCTTTTTCTTCATCAGAACGAATATCAACATGGATTTCTGAACAAGGTCCACAAGGTCCCTGGTCTCCCATTTCCCAGAAATTATCTTTCTTGTTTCCCATAATAATACGATCCTCTGATACAATAGCTGTCCAAAGATCATATGCTTCCTGATCCATTTCCAGGTTTTCATCTTTTGCTCCTTCAAAAACAGAAACGTATAGTATATCTTTATTTATACCATATACTTCGGTAAGTAATTCCCAAGCCCATTGAATTGCCTCTTTTTTAAAATAATTTCCAAAACTCCAGTTTCCCAGCATTTCAAACATCGTATGGTGATAGGTATCCATCCCAACTTCTTCAAGATCATTATGCTTACCACTTACTCTAAGGCATTTTTGCGTATCTGTAAGACGGTTATTTTTTGGTGTACCATTGCCCAAAAAGAATTCTTTAAACTGGTTCATCCCTGCATTGGTAAACATTAAAGTAGGGTCATCTTTAATTACCATGGGCGCAGATGGCACAATATCATGTTTTTTGGATTTAAAAAACTGTAAAAACTGATTTCTGATTTCTTGGGATTTCATGAATTCTATTATATTGCTATTTATTTTAAAAAATCAAACAATTACCTATTAAACAGTGCTTTAAATGCGATTTTCATATAAAACATATTATTGATATTTGTCGGTTTTTTCTACACTTTGCAACATTTTACTATATTTGTTGCGTTGTCTTGTCTAAAAACAAGACTTTTTTGGTTGATATCCTGCAAAAATAGCATATTTTAGATTATGTCAAAGGTTAAATATTACTATGATAGTGAGACGCTTTCTTATCGCAGAATAGAGCAGAAGAAAGGGCGTAAATTTGGTTTAGCAGCTATAGGTATTATAGGTACCTTTCTAGCTGGTTTTATCCTTCTTTTGATATACTTAAACATCCCTCAACTAGAGACTCCTAAGGAAAAAGCATATCGTAGAGAACTTGAAAATATGCAGTTACAGTATGATTTAATGAATAAAAGATTGCAGCGTGATGAAGATATCCTAAACGAGATCGCTGAGCGTGATGACAATATATATCGTCTTTATTTTGGAGCACAACCTATTCCTGAAGAATTACGTAATGCCGGATTTGGAGGAGTTAATCGTTATAAAAACTTAGAAGGCTTTGATAATTCTGAAATGATTATCGAGAGTAGTGAGCGAATAGATAAATTAACCAAACAGATTGTTGTTCAATCAAAATCTCTTGACGAAATAGCAAATCTTGCCGAACAAAAAGAAGAACTATTAGCAACAATTCCTGCTATTCAGCCAATACAAAATTCTGACTTAAAACGTATGGCCTCTGGTTACGGATGGAGAAGTGATCCGTTTACTAAAGCTAGAAAATTTCATTATGGTATGGATTTTTCTGCTCCAACCGGAACACCAATATATGCATCTGGTAATGGTGTTGTAAAAAGAGCTGATGCAAACTCTACAGGGTATGGTAGACACATACGTATTGATCATGGCTTTAATTATGTGAGTCTATATGCGCATTTAAGTAAATACAATGTAAAGAAAGGGCAAAAGGTCAAGCGTGGTGATGTTATTGGCTATGTTGGAAATACAGGAAGATCAGTGGCTCCACATCTGCACTATGAGATTTTTAAAGATGGTAAAAAAATCAACCCTAGAAACTTCTATTATGGAAGTTTAACACCAGAAGAATTCGCTGAGATGCTTAAGGCATCCAATCTAATCAATGAAACTTTAGACTAAACATCAATGCGCAAAATACTTTTTCTTGTTATTATTTTTGGTTTCAGTAGTACAATGCAGGCCCAAAAATATTCAAAAGAAGTAATCGATTCGATGTATTCCGTCGCTCTAATTACCAAAGAAAAATTAGCAAAGCCTAAGCAAATTAAAATCATGGCCGTGGGTGACATCATGATGGGAACAAACTTTCCAAATGACAGCTACCTCCCCCCAAAAGGCAAGGGTCCTTTTGATGATGTAAATGCCGTTTTAATGCAAGCCGACATCCTTTTTGGAAACCTAGAAGGCACACTCACAGATGAAGGTGAAAATGCCAAAAGATGTTCTGACCCATCAAAATGTTACTCTTTTAGATCACCAGAATTATATGGAAAATACCTTGAAGAAACTGGGTTTGATGTAATGAGTATTGCTAACAATCATATTGGTGATTTTGGAGAAATCGGAATTAAAAACACTTCCAAAACTCTTGAAAAGCATAATATCGCTTATGCCGGAGTATTTGCACAACCTTCTACAATCTTTGAAAAAAATGGAATTACTTATGGATTTTGTGCTTTTGCACCAAACAAAGATTGCATAAAAATTCATAACTTAACCAAAGCAAAGAAAATTGTAGAAGAGCTTAAGAAAAAGGTAGATATTGTTATTGTTTCTTTTCATGGTGGTGCTGAAGGCCTTAAACACACGCATGTAACCAGGAAAACAGAACGATTTTATGGAGAAGACCGAGGGAACGTATATCTTTTTGCTCACACAGTGATTGATGCCGGAGCAGATATAGTTATAGGGCACGGCCCTCATGTTTCTAGAGCTTTTGAAGTTTATAAAAACAAGTTTATCGCATATAGCTTAGGTAATTTTTGCACCTATTCAAGGTTTAATTTAGATGGAATTAAAGGATATGCTCCTATTGCAGAAATTGAAATTGATCTTAAAGGAAATTTTATTAAAGGAAAACTTCATTCTGCTAAACAAATAGATGAAGTATACCCATTTATAGATGAGAAAAAAAGAGCGTTGAAAGAAATCAAGAAACTTACTGAAGAAGATTTCCCCGAGAGCAAGCTCTTTTTTGATGAAGATGGAAGTTTTACACAACAAAAAGATTAGTATTATGTATGTAAACTTACCAAAAAAGATGTACTATGGTATTGGCGAAGTTGCCGAAGCATTTGATGTTAATGCTTCTTTAATTCGTTTTTGGGAAAAAGAATTCGACATTCTGAAACCTAAAAAAAATGCCAAGGGTAATCGAAAATTCACTCCAGAAGACATCAAAAATCTTGAATTGATTTATCATCTGGTCAAAGAGCGTGGATTTACGCTAGAGGGAGCCAAAATTCATCTTAAAGAACAAAAACAAGAGGCACTTGACAGTTTCGATATTATTCGCAAACTAGAATCTATAAAAGGTCAACTTCTTAAAATCAAAGAACAGCTTTAAGCCCATAATGGGCATTTAATATATTTTTATTATGAAAAAACTTTTAATCCCAATACTAGTACTTATTGTAATAGGAGGTGTTTTATACACATTATTTGCGGGTAGATATAATAACGCGATAACTCTTCAGGAAGACGCCAAAACTGCTTGGTCAAATGTAGAAAGTGCTTACCAAAGACGTAGTGATCTTATCGGGAACTTGGTAAAAACAGTACAAGGTGCAGCGGATTTTGAACGTACAACCCTAAAAGAAGTAATAGAAGCAAGATCCAAAGCTACTTCGGTAAACATAGATCCTAGTAATATTACTCCGGATCAAATGGCTCAATTTCAACAAGCGCAGAGCGGGTTGACATCTGCTCTATCCAGATTACTGGTAACTGTAGAACGTTATCCAGACCTAAAAGCCAATCAAAACTTTCTAAATTTACAAACACAATTAGAAGGAACAGAGAATCGAATTAACGTTGAACGTAACCGCTATAATGAAAGTGTAGGGACATTTAACAAGTACATAAAAATCTTTCCGAATAATATTATCTTAGGGCTTTTCGGAAGTTTTAATGAAATGGCAAGATTTGAAGCTGATGAAGGTGCAGAAAAAGCACCAGATGTAGATTTTGATTTTAAATAAATGTCAAAAGTAGAAGATTTTCTCACCGCAGATCAGGAACAACAAATTGTTGCCGCGATCCGGCATGCAGAAAAAACTACCTCGGGAGAAATACGTGTACACCTTGAAAAACATACCGATTTGGATGTTTTGGATAGAACACGAGAACTATTTCATTCGCTTAAAATGGACAATACCATCCAACGCAATGGCGTGTTAATCTATGTAGCTGTAGAAGATCACAGATTTGCCATTTATGGGGACCAAGGTATTAATGATGTTGTTGCAAATGATTTCTGGGAATGCACAAAAGATGCGATTCTAAACCAATTTAAAGAAGGTGATTTTACCCAGGGATTAATAGACGGTATTCTTAGAGCGGGAGAACAATTACAAAAATATTTCCCTTGGGATCGTGGTGACACCAACGAACTTTCAGACGAAATCTCAAAAGGATAAATGAATACAACCAAACACTTTATATTATCCTTATTATTTACACTTGGTACGTTCTCGATATCCATTCATACGGTCTATGCGCAAAGACAAATCCCTGCTAAACCAAAATTACAAACTTCAGTCTATGATGAAGCATCTATGCTTTCTAAAGGCCAAGCAAATCGCCTAGAAGATAAACTTGTTCGATATTCTGACACTACATCTACTCAGATTGTAGTAGCCACAATAAACTCCTTACAAGGAGAAAATATAGGTTTATATGCTGCAGAATGGGCTCATGAATGGGGCATTGGACAAGAAAAAGAAGATAATGGGGTTTTTATTCTGGTTGCCAAAAATGATCGAAAAATATGGATCGCTACAGGTTATGGAGTAGAAGAAAAATTAACCGATTTTACCTCTAAAACGATTGTCGATCAAATCA
This sequence comes from uncultured Aquimarina sp., assembly GCA_947500545.1. GTDB lineage: Bacteria > Bacteroidota > Bacteroidia > Flavobacteriales > Flavobacteriaceae > Aquimarina. The sequence goes on from CANMSO010000009.1 coordinate 118,833, forward strand.
TTACACCAGAGTTTAAAAGAGGTGACTTTTATAGTGGATTAGACAAAGGAACCACAGCTATCTTTCAAGTACTAGATGGCACTTTTGAAGGATCCAGAAAAAAGGAGAAAGATATACCTATTGGACAACTGGTTTTATTATTGATTTTCTTCATAATCATCATAAGAGCTTTTTCTAAAAGCAATCATAGAAATAATGGTGGTAAAGGAAATCGAGGAAACAGATCCAGAGGAGGCAGTCTACTAGACGTAATCATCTTAAGCAATATGGGTCGCGGAAGCTATGGCGGAGGGTCTAGTGGCGGCTTTGGCGGGGGTGGTTTTGGAGGCGGCTTTGGTGGAGGCGGTTTTGGTGGAGGTGGCGCCGGTGGGAGTTGGTAGCATTAGATTGCAGTAATTATATTTCTTCATATTTGAAATACTATAGAAATACTGAGATTATATAAAATTGGAAAAATAAAATAGACCTAGTTAGTTCGCTAGTTACTTTACTTCATGCGGATAGTTCGTATTACGGTTCTGGAATCTAAGAATTGTGTCTTTTACGATTACACCTTTATCAACATTTATCGCATTTTTTATCGTCATATTTTCATTCCAGCTTTCGCGACCAGATATCACAGAGGGCAAGTGCACAATTAATGCGGCAGAAATGGACCTGGAAGCACTTTCCCAAAAATAACTTGGCGTATGATCTACAGCATAATAATCAATTTTATCAATTGCTATGATTGGGTTTTTAAAAGTAGTAGGTTTTGCAAAATAAAATCCCATACCTTCATCACAACTCACATCTATAATTAATGTACCAGGTTTAAGCATAGATTTTTCATCCTCTTTTACATAATCAATTGGATCATCTGTATCCTGATACGTTCCATTAATTATTATTTCAGATTCATTTATTAAATCCAATAACGGTCGTTCTGAACCATCGTGCTCAACAACAATCAATCGAGCCTCGTTCTCATTTCCTTTTCTAAGTCTTGCATAATGCACATCTAAGACTTCTTCTCTAACCTCATGATCTGGTCTTTGAATACAGATAGTAATATCTCTAAAGCCATGTGCTTTTAGGGCGTAAATGGCACCTCTACTTACAGCACCAAAACTAAAAATGATTACTTTTCGTTGGTTTCCATAATGACCATCTATTCCTTTTAATTGAAGTGCGTGTATAACCGCACTATATCCAGCCATTTCATTATTTTTATAAAAAGTATGCCTTCCCATTTGTCCGTTAGGATTCCACACATACATATCTTCAAAAGCAATCAAGGTTAATTTTTTATCTATCGCTGTTTGCGTAATTTGCATTTGTTGGGCACAATGAGGATAGCCCCAAATAGTACCACCATCTTTTAGCTCTTCCAAATCAGATAAAATAGGCTTGGCAATAATGACAGAACCAATATCCGATAATATTTCACTTCGTGTAGCTATCCCACCTGTTAAGTCACTAATTTCTTCGTCTTTGATATTGAAAGGCGCTCCATAACCTTTCTCAAAAATAAGTTGTCTGCGAATATGTTCTGGAAGTCTTTTTAGATGTTCTGGATGAATAGGTACACGTCTTTCATCTTCTTTTTTTGAAGTTCCAATAACACCCATTTTAAAAAAAGTCATATTCTTTTTGAATTGAAACGAATTGCAGAGTAATGACATGAGCAAAGCGTAAGATTAAAATCACTATTAGATAGTTACTCCCTAGCAATCAGGCATTAAGTTGACCACTAGAATTTTATTAATCAAAACAAGAGCTTAAAAAAAGAAAGTCTCAGCAATTCGCCAAAGTAGTGCGAAGGAATAATTAATATCAATAAATAAGTAATACTATGGCAAAGATACTTTTTTAAAACCCATTATAAGGATAATACCTAAGCAATATCTATTAACATATAAAATAGAAACCATCGGTCTTTTAATTGGAAAAGTTTACCGAAAGTTTTGAAATTGAAATGCTGAATAAAATTATTGTTAATACCGTATAAGCCTTATGAATGACCTAATAGGTGTTTACTCAAAAAATTACCTTTAAACAAAATTTTAGTTACACATTGAAATGAGCAAATAATAAACGTTATTTCTTCCTGAAATACACTGAAACCGGCACCCCGTTAAAATCAAATTCTTTGCGTAATTGATTTTCGATATAACGCTTGTAAGGATCTCTAATATACTGCGGTAGATTACAGAAAAATGCAAACTGTGGTTGTGGTGTTGGTAATTGTGTAATGTACTTTATTTTTACGTACTTGCCTTTATATGCAGGTGGCGGGTTTCTCTCGATAATCGGCAATAACGTATCATTGAGCTCACTTGTTTTGATCTTTTTAGATCTGTTTTTATATACCTCGACTGCGGTCTCCATTGCTTTAAACAAACGTTGCTTTGTCAATGCAGATATAAATACGATAGGAACATCTGTAAAAGGTTCTATTTGTTTACGAATATAATTTTCGAAATCTTTTAAGGTATTACTTTCCTTATTTTCGATAAGATCCCACTTATTTACTAAAATAACAACGCCTTTTCGGTTGCGTTCTGCAAGCCAAAATATATTTTGCACCTGCCCATCAAATCCTCTGGTAGCATCAACCACCAAAAGACAAACATCACTATGCTCGATAGCACGAACGGATCTCATCACCGAATAAAATTCTAAATCTTCTTTTACTTTTGATTTTCTTCGTATTCCCGCGGTATCTACCAAATTAAACTCAAATCCGAAACGATTATACTTGGTATCAATAGCATCACGAGTGGTTCCCGCAATATCAGTTACAATGTATCTATCTTCACCAATTAATGCATTTATAAAAGATGATTTTCCTGCATTTGGTCTACCCACTACTGCAAATCTTGGCAACTCATCTTCATCTTGTTCTTCTTGTTCGGGTAACGCTTCAACCAACGCATCTAAAAGTTCACCTGTACCACTACCATTGATACTGGCAATAGTGTAATATTCACCAAGGCCTAAGCTATAAAACTCAACCGCATCTGCAGCTCTTTTGGCATTATCGACTTTATTTATTGCTAAAAATACGGGCTTATTAACTTTGCGAAGTAGCTTAGCAACATCTTCATCCATTCCTGTAACGCCAGACTCTACATCTACCATAAAGATAATAGCATCTGCTTCATCAATTGCCAGTTCTACTTGTTTATCTATTTCTTCTTCAAAGATATCGTCACTTCCAACCACATATCCTCCGGTATCAATTAGAGAAAACTCTACACCATTCCAGTCACTTTTTCCGTAATGACGATCACGTGTAACACCGCTTACTGCATCTACTATAGCCTCTCTTCTTTGAATCAAACGATTAAAGAAGGTTGACTTTCCGACATTAGGTCGCCCTACAATTGCCACTATACTACTCATTGGGATATATTCTAAATTTTGTGCAAAATTAGACTTTTTATTTTAGCAATGCTATAAATGTTTATATATGATTGAAATACGAAGAAAAAGAGGTGAAATAAAAAGTCCCTGGGCCAAACATTTAAGACCTCAGGAACTTTTCATAATTGATAGTCAGTCAGTGAAATAATTACTTACCTCAAAGATACCAAGTATTCAGTCTAAGTTGGTTACTGTAAAACAACAAACTTTTTATGGAAGTTATTTAACTTCGTAAATCGCAACTGTATTTGATACTTTACAAGCTTTTAATGCATTGATTTTTTGAAATGAAACAATCAAAAAAGCCTGCCGAAAATATCGACAGGCTTTTATTAATATCAGGTTTTAGGACCTAACTTCTTAATTAGATTTATTACTTATTATTATTTTCTCCATCTTAGACCATCCATCTCCAACAATTTTCACAATGTAAATCCCTGCCGACAGTTGTTGTAACATAGAAAAATCAACACTTATTGTTTCATTATTCACATCCACAGTTTTTGTAATCATAGGGCCCATATTACCTCCGGTAAGATCATGCAATGATATACGTATATCTTGCCTTTTATCTATTTTAAGATCTAGGTTCATTTTAGTTCCAAAATTAATTATAGTAGGATATACAGATGCTATTCTATTTGGACCACCATCGGTACACGTTTGATCAACTGTAACAATTATTGAGGCTGTATCTGGATCTGGACAACCATTTTTTGTAACGGTTACAGTATATTCTGTTGTTACAGTAGGTGCTACTCTAATAAATGGAACAGTGGCTATCACACCATCTTCTGTAGTCCAAACATAAGAATCACCTCCGTTTGCCGAAATTACTGTAGATTGCCCTTTACATATTGTTACATCTTCTCCTACACTGGCTACTACACATCCTGCTTCAATAGTTACTGTTACAGTATCTATATCTTCACATCCGTTTTTAAAAGCTGAAACGGTATATTCTGTGGTTACTTCTGGAGTAACGGTAATAGACTCAGTAGTTTCCCCAGTAGACCACTCATAAGTATCACCCCCACTAGCCGTCAAGGTGGTAGATTCTCCTTTTCCAATGGTTATGTCTTCTCCAGCATTTGCTGTTACAGAATTAACAGTAACAAGTACCGCGTCACTACTTTCGCAACTTCCTTTTGTAACTGCAACAGAATACTCTGTAGTTGTTGCAGGATTAACTGTGATAGATGGTGTAGTTTCTCCTGTAGACCAAGTATATGAATCACCTTCACCGGCAGTTAATGTAGTTGAATCGCCAACACAAATTTCTTGATCATCTCCAAGATCTACCGTAGGAGAGTTTGTAAAAGTAACTTCTACAGAATCTGATACTACACAATCGTTACAATCTTTTACTGTTACGGTATAGGTCCCTCCTTCGGTCACGGTAATAGTAGGAGTAGTTTCTCCTGTAGACCATTCATAAGTAGCTTCATTTGTTTGAGAAGTAATACAATCACCAATATTGATATTAAAATCTCCTTGATTAAAATTTCCATCAGTTGTATCAAACCATCCAGAACCACCATATTTACCAACTTCTGTTTCGGTAACATTTGCTCCGTTACCTAACTGAAATGATGGACCTCTTCTAGAGATATCAAAAGACCAAGAACCATCTGTTTGGGTAATAGTTCCCGTTACATCGGTATAATACACCCATCCATCAGCGCTTTCGGTATGACAAAAATGATCTTTTGGGCTACCCTGAGGCACTTCAGTAGTTCTACCAGAATAAGTAACATCAATATCTAAAGTGATTTGCGCATCATTATTATCAACAACGGTTCCTTTTAACGTTGCAGTTCCATCTGCAAACTCTTTCCATTTTAAGTCTACACTTGCAAATCTTCTAACGATATTATTTGCATCATCCTTCAACCAAAGCGCATAGTATAAATCTTTTCCGCATCGGTATGTGTTTTCTATATTATATTCATTTGTACAATCGGTACATTCTGATTGACCTGAAACTGTTGCAGTAAGGGTTACTTCTCCAGTATCACAAAGTTCTACATCATCCCCTGCATCTACAGATAATGTGCATGGATTACTCTCATCAGAAGAGAAATATTCAGTTGAATTAATATTTGGGGTATTATCATTTTCATTTGACACACTAGTAAAACTGGTCGTAAGTATGAAAATTACCATCATCATAAAGCTAAAAAGCATTGGTAAAACATTAGTGTTACCCATCTTTTTACTTTGAACGTTAAGTTTGCTCGTAAGTTTTGACATTTGGTTGTTGTTTTAAGAATTCAATTAATAAATGAATTAATTCTATTTCGGTTTATAGTAACAAAGAAATTACTCAAGAGTTAGTTCTCTAGATATATTACAATAGTAATAACCCTAAGAATACCTTCTTAAATTTTTTATATTGATAAAGCGTTAATTGATTGTTCTAAATAATAGGTGCGAAGAAGTAATTTTAAAAACATATTTGAGGCGTTTTTTAAAGATTAGGAAGACTAAAATATATATTAACCGTTGAAGATCAAGCATAAAAGTTCAAAAAAACGTCAAATAGACCTTTTTTTCCTTCAAAATACACAGTTTATACTTTTTAAAAAAGAAAAAACCTACAAATAAATAGTTAATTTATTGATTAAAAATTGTTTATAAATCAGTTATTATACCCAAATCGTTTAAGTTGATTTTGATTACTCCTCCAATTTTTATTGATTTTTACGTAGAGTTCTATATGTATTTGTTTTCCAAAGAATTTTTCCAACTCTTTACGTGATTCAACCCCAACTTTTTTCAACGCTGCACCCTTATGCCCTATTATAATTCCCTTTTGCGAGTCTCGTTCTACCATAATAACAGAACGAATCCTTATAATATCATCATCTTCAAAAAATTCCTCCGTTTCTACCTCAACAGAATATGGAATTTCTTTCTTGTAGTAAAGTAATATTTTCTCACGAATAGCTTCATTAACAAAAAAGCGTTCTGGTTTATCTGTTAATTGATCTTTTGGGTAAAACGCTGGGGATTCTGGTAATAATTCTACCAAACGATCAAATACTTCTCGAACATTAAATTTTTCAAGGGCAGATATTGGATACAGTTCTGCGTTTGGCACTTTCTTTGCCCAAAACTGAACTTGTTCTTCAAGTTTTTCCTGGTCAGATTGATCAATTTTATTAATTAACAGAAGTACAGGGATTGTTGCACTTGTGATTTTATTGAAAAAGGCTTCGTCTTTTAGGTCTTTTTCGCCAATCTCTACCATATAAATCAGGACATCAGCATCTTCAAACGCAGACTTAACAAAACCCATCATAGACTCCTGAAGCTCGTAAGCTGGCTTTATGATACCAGGAGTATCCGATAGGATTACCTGAAAATCATCTCCATTTACGATGCCCAAAATCCTATGCCTTGTTGTCTGGGCTTTGGATGTAATAATTGATAATTTCTCTCCTATAAACGCATTCATAAGGGTAGATTTACCAACATTTGGATTACCAATAATATTTACAAAACCTGCTTTATGAGTCATACAATTAATTTTGCCACAAAGGTAAATGAATATTGAACAAGAAAATAATTACCAACCACATTATTACTTAGTTATTAATTTGTTAACATTTATGCCCTCAAATTGGTTCGTAACTAATATTGAACGCATTAATTTTTGATTAATATTTTTTATAAATTTAATTCCAGTACGTTTTCAAAAACCCCGTGAAAACTAGTTTTTATTATTAAAATACTGGGACCCTTTGAAAAATTACTTATTAATCAATTTACAAAGATTTGTAAAATGGAATTCTGTATCCTTTTGGATCCTGCTCTTGTTGTCTCTAAACCTTACTGCACAGAACTTTGACAAACGCATTGATAAAGCAGATCAAAACTTTAAAGCATTTGCTTATATAGACGCCAGAGCAATTTATTTGGATGTTGCACAGAAGGGATACTCTTCTCAAAAATTATATCAAAAACTTGCAGACGCATTTTATCTTACCGGGGAACTAGAAGACTCTGTAGAATGGTATGAAAAACTGATCGAGAATTACCCAGAAAACCTAAGCCCAGAGTATTTGTTCAAATACGCTCAAAGTTTGAAAAGTGTAGAACGCTACAAAGAAGCGGACAAAATCATGGATAGGTTTTATGAAATTACAGGAAATGACAAACGGGCGGAATCATTTGTGAATAAAAGAAATTATCTGGATTTTATCGAAATGCAATCAGGAAAATATGACTTATTCAAACTAAACATAAATTCGAAAAACTCTGAATACGCCCCTAGTTTCAACAATCAAGATCAAATTGTCTTTGCTTCTTCAAGAAGTAAACAAACAAAAGATTCAAAAATCCATGGTTGGACCAGAATGCCTTTTTTAGATTTATTTTCTTCAAACATAAAAGACGACACAATTAGTCTGGATGAACCTGTAAAACTCAAAGGTAAAATCAACACAAAGTTTCATGAATCATCAACAAGTTTTAGCAGCGACGGAAAAACGGTATACTTCTCAAGAAATAATTACACAAATAATAAACTAGGAACTAGTAAAAAAGGAATAGTATTATTAAAATTATATAGGGCAAGATTTAGAGAAGGAAAATGGACAGATGTAGAGGAATTATCATTTTCTAGTAATGAATACTCCGTTTCCCATCCTTCGCTTAGTAAAGACGGTAAAAAACTCTATTTCGCCAGTGACATGCCAGGCACTCTAGGAAAATCCGATCTATTTGTTGTAGATGTACTCGTCAACGGCCAATTTGGGAAGCCAAAAAATTTGGGCAAAAAAATTAATACAGAAGGAAGGGAAACTTTTCCTTATATAAGTGATAGTGGTAGGTTATATTTTTCTAGTGATGGTCATGTAGGTTTAGGTGGTCTTGATATTTTTGTTACCGTACCTGACGAATCGGGGTTTTCAGCCGCTTATAATGTAGGCAAGCCCGTAAATAGTCCAAAAGATGACTTTACCTTTGTCATAAACGAAGAAACAAAGATTGGGTACTTTGCAAGTAACAGAAAGGGAGGAAAAGGCAATGATGACATTTATAGCTTTAAACAAACTGAAGAGTTAATCACCTCCTGTAAACAATATATTGAAGGTATAATTTATGATCGAGTCACTAATCAGAGTCTTCCAAATGCAAATGTTGTACTACTTAATGAAGATCTGGACATTGTAGCACAAGTGCAATCTAATAGCTTGGGAGGATATAAATTTGAAGTTGAATGTGACCAGGAATATATGATAAAAGCATCCTTAAGTCAATATTTACCTAGAGATATAACACTTAGAACAACTGACATTTTTGAATTCACTCATGACGTATCTATCCATTTGAGTTCTGTAAACGACGGTGACAAATTATTAACAACTGTAGAAATAAATATAGGTGATGATCTCTCTAAAGCATTACAGCTGGAACCTATTTATTTTAGCCTAGATGATTCGGAAATAAGTCCCGAAGCCGAGGTAGAATTACAAAAAATTATTTCGGCAATGAACAAGTATCCTGAGTTAAAAATCGAAGTGCGTTCACATACAGATAGCAGATCAAGTTATTGGTATAATAAAAGGTTAAGTGTGAAAAGAATGCGAGCTACGATTAAATATATTGTACAAGAAGGAGGAATTTATTGGCGTCGATTACGAGGAAAGGCATATGGCGAAAGAAGGTTGATTAATAATTGCAAAAACGATGTTCCTTGCACAGAAGAAGAGCACCAGGAAAATAGAAGAAGTGAATTTATTGTCAGAAAATAGAAAGATCACATTCCACTTGAAGAAACTCATCAAATTTTAAGTTTTCTGAAATACTCTCTGGCCTTAGCATTAACTTTGGGTGCTAACAACAATCCCGAAATGACTGTTGGGATTGCCATTAAAGCAAATGCACTATCGATAAGATCGATCGCAAACTCTATTTTCACCACTGCAGCTGCCACAATAGATATAATATAAATATAATTATAATATTTCCCGTATTTGGGTTTGGTCAAAAACCCAAGACAAACAGTACCATAATATGAATAAGAGAACAAGGTTGAAAAAGCAAATACCAATACCATAACAACAACCACAATATCACCCAACCCATAAGGTAAAACTGAGTTAAAGGCTTCTAGTGTTAGGGATATGCCATTATCATCTGTTTTTTTCCAAACCCCAGTAGATAAAATTGCCAAAGCCGTCAAAGTACATACTAATAGCGTATCTATAGCCGGACCAATCATTGCTACTAAACCTTCCCGAATTGGCTCATTGGTTTTTGCTGTTCCGTGCATCATTGGGGCGGTTCCTATCCCCGCCTCATTAGAAAATGCAGCTCTTTTTACACCATTTTTAATCAAATAACCTAATGACCCGCCAGCAACAGCCTCACCAGAAAACGCATCTGAAAAAATAAGCATGAACATTTCGGGAATAACCTCAATTTGTAAAATTAATATTGTAATTACCGTGATAAAATATAAAACCACCATAAAGGGAACTAGCTTACTTGCTACTAGACCAATTCTTTTGATCCCTCCTAATATCACCAAAGACGCAATAACGGCTAGCACAATACCTATGTATAGTTTATAACTATCTTCCCAACCCATAACGTCCACTAATGTCTGTGTAAGCTGGTTGGCTGTAAATGCAGGGAGCGTACCTATCAATCCTGCCAATGCAAAAAATATTGCTAATGGTTTCCACCTTTTACCAAGACCGTTACTGATCACGTACATTGGACCACTAATCAAAGTGCCTTTTTCATCTTGAGAACGATACATTACAGCAAGAGAGCAGGTATAAAATTTAGTCGCCATACCAATTAAAGCACTAATCCACATCCAGAAAACAGCTCCCGGTCCTCCCATAACAATAGCCACTGCAACACCACTAATATTACCCATACCAACCGTAGCAGCAATAGCAGACGACAACGCTTGAAAATGAGTTAGCTGACCAGGATCACTATCATCATCATATTTCCCCCTTAGGATTTCTATAGCATGCTTAAAATATAAAAACGGTGTAAATCTGGAATAAAATAAAAAGAATACACCGCCTCCGATAAGTAGAATCAGTAAAGGCCAATCCCAAACCCATGAACTGAATTTAGCAACAAGATCTTTTATTGTTTCGAACATAAACTAGTAGAAGTTTTCATTATAAATGTAGCAACAAAAATCGTAATAGACTTTTCTTAACTTTTAAGGTCACCAAAAATTAATAGCATCATTCTGTAGACCTTATAAATCTAGGTTTATCAATGCCCCGATCATACATAATAATACTACCTGCAACGGCTACATTGATACTTAACTCAGACTTAAATTTCACAAGAAAATGTGACTTTCCTATTGCTGTTTTGGACAATCCATGGTCCTCGGCCCCTAATAGATACACACAACGTTTTGGGTGTTTAAAAGTTTCAAGAGACTCTGCATCATTTGTGAGTTCAACCCCTACCAACATAGCCCCTTTTGGAAGGTGTTTATAAAAATCTTCAAATGTATCATAATGAAAATAAGGCATGGCTTTTACGGCATTATGAGTATCACTTGCCTGCTTAGCATAACGATTACCAATCGTGAAAATAAAACTAGCGCCCATATTTTGCGCAGAACGCCATAAGACTCCTAAATTTTCTGGTGTTTTTCCGTTTTGGATACCGATTCCAAAAAACTCATTTTCGAAATTATCAATCATGAAAGTAAAAATATAAAAAGATCAAAAATAAGAACGGGATTTTGATATGATCATTTTAAATATTCTGCTCGATCTAAATTTAATCAGCAGGATTAACTATTGCTATACTTGTTATAAGCATTTTTCAATTTGATATCATATTTATTCTTTTTATATCCCGGACCATTATACCCCTCGGCAAATTTTGCCCAATTCTTTGCTTTAATCCAGTCAATCAACTTTTTTCCTTTGAAAGAGGTTTTCTGAATAAATTTACCAAAAGCAATTAAGTGCTCTCTCTCGTGTTCATACATTTCTGACACAAAATGATCTATTGAGGAATACCCCAAATGTTCATAATGGAAACCCATAATCTGGAAAGCCCCCCAGGAAGCAGAACTATACGCTGCATCATGAAAAGCCGGCAGATCTGATATCCCAGCAGCTTTTTCAAGACGATCAAATTCTCCTGAGCCACCTCTATAGTGGGTTCTTGTCCATTTTTTATACAGCACGTCTTTGGTACGATTTGTAATATAATCCGACGGTTTTATACCTCTTTTTTCGAGTTCTCTCCAAAATATATGACCTTCAAACAAGATTACCGGTCTTCCGTCAACCAAAAAGCCTTTACCTCTACTCTCAACTTCATTAACAGCTTTAACCATGGCCAGTTCTAAACCAAACTGGTCTGCAAAATCTTTAGCATCCTGCTCTGATAAAAACTTATCTGCAAATGCCATTGCATTTCTTTCTGCCTCAATAAGTTTGGTCCAAGACTTGAGTCCAACTATACCATCCACTACCAAGCCATTCTTAGTTTGAAAATCCTTAACGGCCAGATCTGTATCTTTTCCAAAGAAATTAGATACATAAACTGTATATCCCAACTTAGTTAAAATTTCTTCCAAATAATGAACATCCTCACCTCTAGAACGATATCTTATTGTTTTCATGATCTATTTTTTAAGTGCCATGAATTTAATCATAAATGATCATGATGTATTGATCTTTTAAACTTTTTTTTCATTCGTTGCAGTAAATACCTCTAATTCTCGATTTCTTCTAAAAGTCAATCATTTCATCTGCATACCAGAAGTATTAGGCAAAAAAAAACGATATCCATTTTCAACATAAAACGAATACTAAATGGATCATAACGAATACTAAAACCATATGCATTGAGACAAACTAAGAGATTACATTTACATTAAATAGCCAACCTCAAAATAAGCTGTTATGAAAAATGTAGCCATAATCATTATTCTATTTCAAAGTTTTCAGTTCATCAATGCCCAAGAAGGATTTACTGAAACTACAAAGTATTTAGTTACAACTGAAATCAAAGATCAGGGACAAGACTACCCTGCTTATGTTGTCAATTTGGTTAGCGCTGGAAATAGCTCCGAAAATATAACCACGCTCACCATTGAAGACACAGAGCTTTTTGAGGACATCTTTATTACCACCTTAGAGAATCCTGGTTTAGAAGGAATCTCTGAGGTGATTAAGATGGAAGTTGAATACCTAGCATGCTGTGCACATGTAGAATCTTATTATTTTATGGTTGCAGATGATAATGAAATTATCGAATTACCTGAACTTAAAAATGTGTACTGCGAAAACTCAGACACAGATTCTCAATACATATTCCCAAATCAGGAGTATGGCATAGTAGGAAACATTTTACAAACACAAACATTTTATAAAAATACATCAGATATAAAATATGTTAACCTTAAACAAAGCTTTGCGTGGAATGATGGTATAATAGACGATTCCAAAACCACTGCAATAACTGGGTATTAACACCCACACAAACTCAATCTGATAAACAAAAAGGGGGAAACTTTTGTTTATTATACCGACAAGCCTTAGGGTTTTGTCGGTTTTTGTTTTAAATATAGTAACCATATATGATATCACTTACCAAATCAAAAGACAGTTTGACTATATTTGTTCTCAACCTCATTAATCTTTTATGAACAAGTACCAGTTTACATATATTTTTTCTTTTCTGATATGGTGCTGTATCGGTCCTTTGTCTGCTCAGAATAATCGACTTAGAGCATTCACATTAGAAGATGGACTACCACAGTCACAAGTCTATGATATCATACAAGACGAAATGGGGTATTTGTGGATGGGTACCCAAGGTGGAGGCCTTTGTAGGTTTAATGGTGAAGAATTTAAAATCTGGAACGAAACCGACGGCTTACAATCCAATTATATTCACGGACTTACTTTTGCAAATGACAGCCTCTTTATAGGAACCAAAGGAGGGTTATCAATTAAAACCAAAAACAAGTTTACAAATCTCGAAGGGCCTAGAATTACCAAAATATATAGGATAGAAAACAGAACATATCTTGCGACTAACGTTGGAATATATCAATACCAAAAAAAGGTTGGGTTAAGTAAGATAAAATTAAATGCTAAAATCAACACTAGTATTATAAATGATATTGTTTTTGATGGCAAATTGTTTTGGATCGCAACTAATAAAGGGTTATGGAAACTAAATGCTATCAGTAAAAATGCAAGCATTATGGAACGACATAGTGCTCACAATTTTACTGCTGCCATTTTTTATAAGAATAGAATTTTTGCAGCTGCTTTTAATGAGGGTATTTTAGTGCTAAATACCAATGCCAAATCTTATGGTAATCGCTGGATTTCGAAACCATTGCGAGTGACCAATATTTCTATACATAATGATAATGAATTATGGTTTGCTACAGATAATGAAGGAATAACTATTATTAATGGGGATAAGCGATCAAGAAAGAAAGAAATTAATCGAAGAAATGGCTTAGCAGTCTCTCATGTTAGAAAAAGCATTGTGGATCGTCAGTCCAATATTTGGATTGCTACATCTGGCGGAGGGTTTTACAAATATTTTCAGAATAATTTTATACACTATGATCAAAACTCAGGCCTAAAAGGTAATCGCGTCTATGCCATACATAGTATGAAAGATGAGATCTGGGCTTCTAATTCTGAGGCTGGATTAATAAAAATAGATTCTCTTGGGATACATCATATAGAACAGGATGAACGACTATCTGAAGTAAAGGTCAAAACTATAACAAGTGATGCTTCGGGAAATATTTGGGCCGGTACAGATGGTAAAGGAATTCTTTTTAAAGAAATAAAACAAGTTGATAGCATAGTTATAGATAGCAGTAAACAACAGAAATCCAGAACCGATTCGATTATAAAAATAGATACCATTGTAAAAACCGTCATTAAAAATCATATCATAGATGGTGACAAAGGATTGCCTTCTGATTGGATTAGAACAATACTTGTTGATAATAATACCATATGGGCCGCCTCATGGTCAACAGGAATTATAAGATTTAGATATGACCCCGAAAAAAAACGCTTATTAGCTGTAAAAAGATTCGAACGCAAAAACGGCATCAAAGATTTACAGATCCGGCATATGATACAAGATTCCCTTGGAAAAATCTGGTATGCCACTCAAAATGGGCATTTAGGGTATATTAAAAATAACAAAGTTACACACCTGGGGAATATTTTGAATCAAAAAACCGCTATTAGCACCCTATTATTTCATAAAAACAAGCTTTATATAGGTACTGCAGGTAGAGGTATCTGGTGGTCTGAACTTAATAAAATCTCTATCAAAAAATTAAAAGGGAGAAAGAAGCCTTATTCAGATAATATTTACCAGATGATATTTGATGATCAAGATAATTTATGGGCTGGAAGTGAAAGAGGAGTTGACAAAATTGAACTTAATCAAGATAATGATATTGTCGACATTTTTCATTTCGGTAGAAATGACGGTTTTTTAGGAATAGAAACCCATCTTAATGCCGTTACCAAGGATCAAAAGGGGAATCTTTGGTTTGGTGCGATATATGGACTCACTAAATATAAACCCACAGAAACTACAAAAACAACTATTAAACCTAGATTATTTTTTGAAGATGTAGAGGTCGCTTATCGCAGTGTAGATTCTATAAATCTTAACAAATGGGCTAATAGTGATAACATCTTACGACTAAAACCAAATCAAACTGAATTATCATTCAGCTACAAAACTGTGGACCTTGATCATCCAAACGACATACAGTATCGTTTTAGGTTAAATAACTCTGAATGGAGCCCATGGTCATCAGAAAATAAACAAAACCTAGCTGGATTAGCATATGGGTCCCACTATTTCTCTGCTCAATCCAGAAATTATAGATGGGAAGAAAGTGATCTTACAACTTTTCGCTTTTTTATTGATAGTCCTATATATGAAAAAGCTTGGTTTCAGTTAGCCGTCTTAGCAGTGTTATTATTAATTGGCGGAGGCTATGCATTATCTTATATTAGAAGAGTAAAACAAAAAAACAAAGAAGAAAGAGAACGTTTACAAATGCAAAACCACTTACTCTCTCTAGAACAGAAAGCATTGCGTCTACAGATGAATCCACATTTCATCTTCAATGCTCTTAATGGTATTAAGGCAATGGGAACTAGCAATCCGCAACGTATGAATAATACTATTAATACCTTTGCTACCTTATTAAGAGAAACATTATACAATTCAAGAAAAGATTATATCACTTTGGACCAAGAGATACAGACATTAAAACATTATATAGAGATTGAACAATTAATGGCGAGCAAGCCATTTACTTATGAGATTGCCATAGATACAGATTTTGATCCTGAAGAAATACTTATCCCACCTATGCTAATTCAACCTTTCGTAGAAAATGCAGTACGTCATGGAATTCTAAAAGGCAGTAGAGCAGGTAAATTAAAGATTCAGTTTCATACTACAGAAGAGTTCTTACATTGTACTGTGATAGATAACGGGCAGGGTATTTTTCAATCGCAAAAAACCAAAACCAAAACCGATCATCAATCTATGGCACTAACCGTAACAAGAGAAAGATTAGAATCTATTTCCGGAAAAGATTCATTAGATATAAAAGAGATTATCAATAATGGCAAAACCGTTGCCGGAACCCAAATAGCATTTAAAATTCCTTTACAAACCGACTATTAAAAAGATTATGCTTACAGCAATTATTGTAGAAGACATGCCCGACGCACTTCAGCTTTTGAAAAATGACCTGAAGGCCAATCATCCTGAAATAAAAGTAGTAGATACAGCACAAAGCGTTGTTGAAGCTGCAAAATCATTACGAAACACCGAACCCGACATCCTGTTTCTGGATATTATGTTAGGAGATGGAACTGGTTTTGATGTTCTCGAAATTTTTCCAGAGCTAAAATCAAAAATTATTTTTGTTACTGCTAGTGATGAGTATGCTATTAGAGCTTTCAAATTTGCCGCTATAGATTATGTTTTAAAGCCATACTCAAACGAAGAATTGGCACAAGCAATTGCAAAAGCAAAGAAACAAATACAACCTAACAAAGAACGATTAAATATCCTAAAAGACACACTGTCTGCTCCCGAGCAAAAACCCGACAAAATTTCGTTACATACCCTGGATAAGATTATTATAGTAAGTCTTGATGATATAATCAGATGTGAATCTGATAGCAACAATACTATTTTTTATTTACAGGACGGACAAAAAATCTTTGTGACTAAAACGTTAAAATACTTTGCCGATATGCTAAAGAATTATCAGTTCCTAAGGGTGCATCAAAGTCACTTGGTAAATTTGCAATGTATTAGCGCATTTATTAAAACAGATGGAGGATATCTTATGCTTAAAAATGGAGAGAATATTCCAGTATCTGTTAGAAAGAAAAATGAGGTAATGGAAATTTTAGATCGTCTTCATAGATAATCCTGGTTAAGAAATCTATAAATTAAGCCAATATGTAATTTTCAATACCAATGAACGAGTCCTAACATCAAAAGCAAAGCGATCCAAAGGATCCACATCTCCGGTAAGAAAATTGTCTGTGTATACCAAAATCAAATCAGAAACAGGGGCAAAACGCCACTGGATTCTGGCATTAATATTTGTATTGTCATCCTGAGAGTTATATTGCACAAAAAGTGAAGTAAACAGGCTTTTAGAAAATGTATAATCAATCCTTGGGCTAATCAAAAAGGTCTCTCTGCTCCCATCCAAATGTGGTAAATCAAAATAGTTTATTGCATAGTTAAGTGAGAAAGAGCCTTTGGGTTTGTATCGAATATTGAAACTCCCCCGGGTACCGTATCTCCAACCATTAAAATATTCTCCAATGTATGGACTTACACTCCAGCTGAATGCTTTGCGATTATCACTCCTATAATTTCCTGTAAAACTAAAATATGAAAAATCCTGATCAGCATCCAACTCTACAGAATCTGTTCCTGTTGGATCAAACGGATCAAAAAGATATACATAATTATGATTAAGATTAAGTCCAAAATTTGACCTTTGGGCAAACTCCCCTCCCCATCCCACTGAAAATATATGATCTGTTTTTCCGAAACCAGGACGCCAAAAAACATCGGCTTCAGCGCTATAACTATGATTGTTTAATACTTCGTTTTGCGGGTAATACCTAAGTTCTACAACGGGATTTATTCTAAAATAATCTGTTCTGGGTACAAAACCTACTTCGGCATTATAATCTTCATGTACATATTCGTGTTTCCAAAGTACTCCAAATTTTCTGGTGTTATAATTCAATGTACTTCCTTGTGCAATTGCCAAAGATGTATTTGGGGAAAAAGTACTATGTGCAAATGTTTTACCAGACCAGGTATTATCTCTTGTGGCATAATTAAAATCCACCCCTACCATCCTATTATATCTATTGAGATCTAGTGTATCCAGCTCTTTTAAATCAAGTACTTCTTTATTCACTACTATCATCCCAATATTAGAACGTGCCCATAATTTATGTTGTGCCACTGCGACTCCATAATTAACACTTGGTATTCCTTGCTCTTTACTCGCTTCGGTCTGCATATTCAACAAACCTATTCTAGTATTTGAACCAAGCTTTCCACTCACCCGTAAACCGCCATATATCCTATTCTGTACAAGCTCTTCTGTTATTACATCTTCGCTAGCACCTATCCGTCTTGAAAAGAAAGGGTTGATATTAGAAAAGCCAAATTGACCAAACAGATCTGCATTTTCAAGAAAGAATTGTCTACGCTCTGGAAAAAAGATCTCAAAACGGTTCAAATTAGTGATTTGCTCATCTACTTCTACCTGAGAAAAATCGGGATTAACCGTTAAATCTAAATTAAGGCCTGGAGTAAGTGCTATTTTAACATCCCCTCCTGCTTCAAAGAATTCATCAGCCGGGGTATTATCTTCAAAATCTTTATTAAACCCAGATGACACAAAAGGAATTATTGAAACCGCACTACTCTTTGTGGTTAACTCTTCTTCCCAAATCATATCTGCCATATAGGCTAGTGTAAAAAGAATTTGATTACGGGGTATTCCCGAATAGGTACTAATCTCATTAGATTGTGTATCGAATCTATAGCTAGAAAAACCCCATTTTTTAGAAGGAGTTGGATATCGTAATGTACTAAAAGGGATTTCTAACTCTGCCGTATAATATCCATCATATTTCTTGGCTTCACCTCTCCACTTATTATCCCAGGATGTAGAGAAATCCTGAAATGTACTACCTCCATTACTAATAATACCCTCTCTAAGAACTCCTTCTGGATTTATTCCGAAATAAAGTGCATTTGTACCGTCGTCAAAAGTATCAAACAGCAGTGTAATATTATCTGATCCACCAGCACGATAATCTCTACGTAACGAATTTACAATCCATTCGTTACCAGCAGCATAACACTTTATACCAATATATAGATTCTTCTTATCGGCACACATGTAAATCTCTGTCTGCGCTTTTGCTTGTAGTGAGTCTGATGGAAAAAATTGTATAAAATCCTTAGCTGGTGTTAACCTGCTCCATATTGCTTCTTTTAAATCACCATCGATTTTGATACTATCATTTTGGGTGATTGCACCTACTGTAAAAGATTTCTTGTTATTAATATTAGTTTGAGCCCAGCTTGATAAAAATGAGGTTACACAGATTAGAAATATCAAAAATCGCATAGAAAATTCTTCGTATAAATAATTATGTTGAATTTGTTGCGTGGTTATAACATTAATAAAAAAATAAAAATAGGATACGAAAATTTAGTTTCTGTTAAAATTATTAAAAACTCTCATCTATTCATCCATTCTTTAAAATCACTTGTTTTTTGTCTACTTACAATAAATTCTTGATCTCGTGGATTAGAAATAGAAAGTTTTACCCGATGATTGAAATAGGGTTCTATTTTCTGGATTGAATTTTTACAAATAATCTGACCACGATTAATCCTGTAGAATTGATAATGATCCAATGAGTCAAATAATTGATCCATAGTCTCGTCGACAATATACCGTTTATTAGAGGTGACTCCAAAAGTGATACTATCTTCAGAATAAAAGTATAACACATCCGAAATTCTAATTTGAACAAATCCACTTCCATCTTTGACTAGTATGCCCTCTCGGTTATTAGTTGCTTGCATGCTACCAAGGAGTTGTTTTAAAATCGCAGGATCGACTGTCGATGATTTATTTGACTTGACAAATTTATCTAATGCATTGGTTAATTCATCCTGCTGAACGGGTTTTAGCAGATAATCTATGCTGTTGACTTTAAATGCCTGTATCGCATATTGATCAAAAGCCGTTGTAAAAATGATAGGTGTTTCCACATCTATTTTCTGAAATATCTCAAAACTCAATCCGTCGGCTAATTGGATGTCCATAAATACCAGATCAGGAGCAGTATGTTTTTGAAACCATAACACGGCATCTTCTACGGTATCAATTATATCTAATAATTGATAATCGAAACCACATGTTTTTAACATGCTTTGCAATTGGTTTGCGGCCCGTAATTCATCTTCAATGATCAGTATTTGCATAATTGTTTTTTTGATCAGATAATTTTAATAATGGAAGGGAAACAACAAATCGATTTCCGTCATTTTTTATAGTAATTGACTTCCCAGAAATCAAAGTATATCGTTTTTCAATATTCTTCAACCCAACTTTTGTTGATGGTATTTGAGTAGACTTTGATTGAATTTTATTATCAACTAATAGATGATTTCCTTTGACTTCAACATTTATAATTAATGGTTTAGCTTTAGAAATTACATTGTGCTTTATTGCATTTTCTAATAAAAGCTGAAGACTCATGGGTACGATCATTGCCTCCAACGAAGTTTCTGGGATATTCCAATTCAATTTCAAATTGTCTCCAAATCTTTCTGATTGTATATGGATATAGGCTTTGGCAAATTTTAATTCATCTCTAACCGAAGCTAGATTAGTATTTCCTGATTCTAAGATAAAGCGGTATACATCTGATAGCTTGTCTACGAATTCTTTTGCATCCTCCCTCGAGTTTTGATCAATAATATCACGTAGTGTATTAAGTGTATTGAATAAAAAATGCGGTTGTGCCTGATTTCTTAATGTATCTAATTGTGCTTGTACAATAATTCGTTTTGCTTGTTCTTCTTCTCTAATGGATTTTTTGAGCCTTACATAATAATAAATAGCTTCATAAATAGCCATGGTCATCGTACTGATCAATATAATAGGCAAGAGTATTTTGAATCGTGTGCTGTGATTAAAGTGTTCTCCAAAGATATATGCCAAGAACTTTCCGCCAACGAAATCAACTAGTATTACGGTACTAACAATCGCTACAAAAAACAACACTATGCGCTTTGCATCATCCTCAAAATTGGGGTATTTTTTACGTAAAAGAATCATGATTGACCGCATAATAAACCAATCACATGTAGAAAAGAACAAGGATACACTCCAATTGATAACCGCTTCCCAAAAAGGTAAACGTGTAAATGAAGAATTACTAAAAAGATAATCAGTTACGAAGCTTAGAATTAAAACACCTAGGACAATAAACCACGAATCATTAAAGCCTATATATTGTATCCGTTTCTTTTTGTTGACTACCATTGTAGCGATTATAATTTAATTAATGGCATACCTTGCTTTGCTTGATAGAATGTAAACCCAATCCAGCCAGCGTATAATAATCCAAAAACGGTCACGGCTAGAATCTGATTTCTATTCGTTGCTTTCCATTTATTAGATAGCCATAATGCGAATAACGGAATTATTTGTATGCCATGCAATCCAAAAAAATGTGCTATTCTTAAATCTCCGGCAATTGTGCTCCAATTTACTAATGGCAATCCCGCACCTCCGTCAGCCACTCCAACATTATGAGATAATTGACTTATCATCTGCCCTCCTACCCAGCTACCTATTACCACTACTATCCATCCCATTAATATCGCCCATTGAACAGATCTAGTTGTTTTCAATTTCAGTCTTATGGTTTCGAATATAAATAATACCATGATCAAAACATTGACGGCAATCAATATTCCCATTGCTGCAAAAAGTAATCCATCAAACAACGTAGTCTGATTGTAATGAGATTGCACCCCTCGTGCTGCTTGATAAACAATAATACCTATTTCAATTGCTAGTGTCCAAGAAACAAGGTTATTCAGGATGTTTTTCTTTCTAGTAGAATAAGGATATAAAGTCATAAGATATCCTACAGTTAAAATATAAATTCCTCCAGAGATTGAGAATTTCAATGGTTTGATCCAAACATTGACGCCCATAAGTGTTCTATCATCAATAAATAAGCCTACTACACATCCTATAGCCATAATAAAATGTATCATTACGATGCCATAAAGTATCGGGCTTTCTGCTTTTACTGTGCTGAATATTTTGTTTAAGTAAGTCATTATTTTGATTGTTTTTGTTTAATTGCTTTGATGATCATAAAAAGTAGAAAGCCAACTGGGCCAAACATAAATGTTCCAAAAAGACAAGGAGCCATTACTAATTGAGGAATTCCTGTATTTTTGTTTTGATCCAACATCCACATCCCGACTACAAGATCAAAAGCCAGATAATGAACCCAGCCAGCCAGGACAGCATTTTCTTCTGTAAATAATTCCATAACCGAAGCTAAACTGCCAAAATCCATCCATCCACCTATCTGTATGGCTTGAAAAATATAGATAGCGTATATCACCGACAATGCTAATGGAATTACCTTGAAATCAATTAAGAATCTGGTAACTTTCCATTTGGGTAAGAGAATCATCAAGATCCACATAGGCATGGTGATCATACCTGCTATTGAAAAAACTTGTGTGGGAGTCATATTTATCTATTTTTAAAAAGGAATAATTTGATGAATTAATGACTCAAATATGTAACTGTTGGGTAAGAAAGAAAATGACTTTACGTTCAATTGTCGTAAAATGCCATTGAATTGTAAAATTTCAGCTTCAACTTAAAGTTTTACATTGGAAAAGAAGTAAGATTTCATATAATCCTGTAGATGTATACAAAAAATGATCTCTCGTAAAGATTAACAAATATCTGTTGCTATTGAAAAGCTTGGTAAGTTTAAAAAATGGTTATCTGTATAGCAAGAATAGTTGCATTAAGGCAATATTCCCTTCCGCAAAGGAATTTTGCGGAAGAGTATACCTTGGATTTAATTAGCAAGTACTATGGACCTGCTTCACTCTGAAAAAGCATGGGAATGGACACCTTGTCGTTGATCTACAATTCGCCCAATAAGCCATATAAATGGTTCGACCTGCCCGTTTAGGACACAGGTTCCCTGACAAATGCTATGAAGCAGTCCTTGTACATCATATGACTGCAAAGCGGAAACCGCCGTCCTATCTGTAAGAAGCAACGAACAAGATGGCAAATCACAACTTTCATGAGCACTCAATGTCACCTCTCCATCTTTACATAAAACTGTGATGGGCTCAGATTGTTTAGAAACACTAACAGATATGGCGAGATTTGGAGTTAGAGTAGAAACCTTGGCTATCGATTTTTTCAGATAGTCAGCGAATGCATTGGCCCAGATCTGGACATCAGATTGCGTTATGTTTGAGTCCCCGGTTTCATAATATGTTGCAGTGAGTTGCTCATCTACTTCACGTTCTGCTTCGATGAGAGCTTCTAGTGTTTTGTCCACGTCTTCATATGTATGAGCGGCCGAGCAGATGAGTCTTAAACGACCTCGTCCGCTTTCCACAATTGGATAAGTTACCGCAGATGTTTGAACGCCACGCTGATATAAGCTCTGTACTATTGCATAAAGCTTATCCTTGTCGCTAAAATGAGGTGTGACGATAGGTCCGTCTCCAGTCCCCAGATCATACCCTGCATCTTCGAATCGCTGGCGCATGTAGCGAGTGGTGTCCCACAGTCGTGCACGCAATGCTTCATCAGAGCGGAGGCGTCGTAATGAAGTGAGTGCTGCTGCTATATCCGCCGGGCTAATGGAAGCCTGAAAGATGTAAGCTCTGGAAGATGACTTCAAAAGGTCAATGTGCTCCTGGCTAGCAGCAATAACTCCACCAAGACTACCTAAGGCTTTGCTAAGTGTTGTCATGATGAAATCCACTTCTTCAGTAACGCCTTGAGCGGCACAAATGCCAGCCCCATCTTTGCCATAAAAGCCAAAAGAATGCGCTTCGTCAACTAGAACAAGTGCATCATATTTTTTTGCAGTTCGAACGATTTCTGCAACCGGTGCAGCGCCTTCGCCCATGCTATATACGCCTTCTAAAACCACTAGAATAGTACGATAGGGTGACACCTCCGATTCAAGGACAGCCTCCAAGTCAGACGCATTGTTGTGTTGGAATGTTCTGATAGTCGCACCGCATAGACGGGCACCATCAACAATAGACGCATGACAGAGCTGATCGATAACGACGACATCGTTTTTTCCTAGAAGTCCTGCTACCGCTCCAACATTGGCTGTATACCCTGTCGGAAACAAACAGGCACTGGGCTTTCCTACTAAATCAGCAAACTCTGTTTCGAACTCCAAGTGTTGATTGGTCATACCTGACGCTGCAGCTGAGGTGCCCATTCCGGTCCCAAAACGCTCTAAGGCAATAGAAGCTTCTTCCATGACTTTCTGGTCACGGTTTAAGCCAAGATATAGATTGGTTGTCCATATAATTGCTTCTTGCTCTTCATTATTGTAGGCATCGCCAACTATACCTCTAGTTGCACTTCCTGTTCGTAACACTTTACTGTAAGGGTTTCTGCGATCGTCGTTCACCATTCGCAAGACTTCTTGAACCAGCTTGCTCTTATCAGTTGCGCTCCAAGCAGGTGCTTTTGCCGCCTGAAATGTTGGATGACTAGACTGAATATGTGTTTGAAAGCTGGCAAGCGTATCTGTAGTCACACTTGGTAACTTATCTACTGAACGGCTATCCGTACCACTTCCCATTATATGGATAATATAATTGACCAGTGCATTTGGGGTTGAATGTTCAAAAATCGCACGAGCTGGTAACTCTAGACCCAATAGTTTGGTAAGTCGACAACTAAACTCTAAAGTAGTTAGCGAGTCAAGGCCAAGGCTATCAAATGAATCGTCTGGTAATACCTTTGATGGATTACCTAAGTTAAGAAGAGAAGCCACCTCGCTTTGAATAATTGACAGTATTGCTTCTTGCTGTTCGTTGTTTGAGCCTATCAAACGTTGTATAAGAATATTGGTACTATTGACTGCTTCAGCACTTGGAGGTATTGCAGCTGCAACTTGTTCAAAACGTGTCTCATCTTCTAGGCTTATGAGTTTCTTGCGATCTAGTTTGTCATTAGGTAAAAAAGGTAGTGCCTTTAGATATTTCACAACTTGAGGAACCATATACTTTGGTAGTAGTTTCGATAAATAGGACTTTATTCTCGCTTCTGTTACCGTTTCATCTCGACTTACAACATAGACTACTAGTATTTTCTGGCCAATACCTCCATCTACGGCTGCGGCAGCCACAGCGTCAATACCTGGCATCGATTCAAGTGTCGACTCAATCTCTTCAAGTTCAATTCGGAAACCTCTGATTTTTACTTGTTGGTCCACCCTGCCAAGAAATTCAATCTCTTCATTTTCTGTCCAGCTACACAAATCGCCTGTTTTGTACAACCGATTATCTGGAATCAGATCACTGGGTTGCATCTCAATAAAACGCTCCTTGGTCAGCGCTTCATCGTACAAGTACCCACGTGCAAGTTTGCTTCCTGCAAGATACAATTCTCCAGCCACCCCAGCAGAAACGGGTTGCATAGCATCATCCAAAATGTATGCCCGCGAGTTTGGCACTGACTTGCCAATTGTAACAACTTTGGTATCACGAAGAACTTCAGCAATAGTTGAATACACCGTATCTTCAGTAGGGCCATATGCATTTAACACGCGTAGATTTGGATTTTGCGCATACACCTGTTCTACCAATGAACGCTTGAGTGCTTCGCCTCCAAAAACCAGGCATTTTATCCCATTTGGTAATCTTTCTGTAGCAAGTAATGCCTGCATCGCCGATGCAACCATTACACATGTTCTTACCTGATCTAACGCAGGAAGTTTGGTCAGCTCAAGTGCGTTTTCTGCTAGTATCACTGTGCCTCCCAACGACAAAGTGCCCATAATTTCCATCACCGAAGTATCGAAACACACAGAGGCACCAGCAAACACCCCTTTCAGCTCTTCATCACTGAATAGTTCGCGCATTGACTGACGCATGTACACCACGCTTCTGTGCTCGACAGCAACCCCTTTTGGTCGCCCCGTTGAACCCGAGGTATAGATGACATATGCCAAATCGTTCGCGGTTGATCGTACCGAGCTATCTGTATGATTGCCCAATGTATTAGTCCACACCAGTTCACGCACTTCACTACATAAATTTGCAGTGTCATCACTATCTACGATAGCTGCCACAGCACGAGAATGCTCTAACATATATCGGACCCTATCTTGTGGATATGCGGGATCCAACGGTACATATGCACACCCTGCCTGCATCACACCTATTAGAGTAGCAAGCAGTTCCCAAGAGCGGTTCATACACACCCCAACAAACGATCCTTGTTCTACTCCACGGTGACCGAGCTCTCCGGCAACCTCATTAGCACGTTTCATAAGACTCTTATAGTCAATTTTGGTCTCGCCATCTATAATTGCCGTACGTTCTGGATATTCCAGCACTCGCTTTGCAATCAGTCCACAAATTGTTGTTTCCAAATGATCACTAGTTTTTTGAGTCACCTCCTTCTCCATTAATTTTTGCAAATCCTTGGCATTCATACCAATTATCTCTTCTGCATACTTCACTCCCGCAGCATTTAACATGCTATGTCGATTACTAGCAATTTCGCTCTTGCCCGAGCCTGAGTTAAAACGGTCTAATTTATCCGCGTTGGTTAACAGTTCACTAAAAAACTGAGTTAATTTGTCCATCTATTCCTTGTTTTTTTGTAAAAGTAAAGGGAGCATAGATATGTCTAGTAAAAAGGAAGTATACAATAAGTAGACTAGGAGAAACAAGGTGTTAAAAAAAAGTGTACAAGGAGTAGACAAGAACTATTAAATCACTAGCTATCAAGCTATCATAAATTCATAGAAAAACTGTTTTATATGATATTAAGTCTGGATTTACAGGTGTACTATGATAGTAGAATTTTTTCAGCAATGAATACGGTATGGTTTGGTTCTAGTAAACATCAATTATTTTTATTTGCTACCTGACTTATATATTTACCTACCACAATAGCAGTAAGAATCACCAAATAGAACTGCCCCATCATCCCAATTAAAATAGCCGCCTTTTGCGATAATGAGGTTACTGGTATGATTTCTCCATATCCAATAGTCATCAGTGTGATATAACTGTAGTACATCAATCGTTCTGTAAGTAACTTAGGGGCATCTATAGTAGCCTTAAGTCCTTCGAAAGAACCGGGATAGGCCATCTCAATACTAAGGCAAATAAAAAAACTGATCAGTCCTAAAGAAATGTACCCGCTTATCAATCCGAAAATCACATTTTTATTGACAACTTTAGTTTCCCAAATCTGTTTAACAATTTCAAAAGTAACAATGGTATAAAACAAGAAAGATACTCCCATATTAAGGAAAGCCAAAAACCTACTATTTTGACTTTCGAACAGATCTGCACCAAAAACAATTCCGGAAACGATCAATAATACAATAAAAAACCACATGAGCTTTTTCTTTTTAGAGATTAATACAATCCCCGCAAGTAGGTTGACAAGAAATAATATGGGTGATACAATGACTTCAAAAAAATCCCCTGGAATAATCAAAGACCCAAAAAGAATAGCAATCTGACTAAACAGAAACAACTCAAAACGGTATGGGTATAGTTTTTCAAGCATAGGTCTTAATCCAATAATTCTTCATTAAAAACATAGCCTTTATAATCTACCTTATACAATACACTGTAGAAAGAAGGAATAAATAGTAAGGTAATCACGGTACCAAATAACAATCCTATCATGATAGTTACTGCCATGGGCTCCCACATTTCACCTCCACCAAGATATAAAGGTATCAAACCTAATACTGTCGTAAATGTTGCTAATAGAATAGGTCGAAAACGTTGAATACAAGCAGCTATAATGGCATCCTGAGGTTTTCGTTTCAATTCGTTTTCTTCGATTTCTATACGATCAATCAATACTATGGCATTATTGATTACGATTCCAGCCAAAGATATCACTCCTAAGAACGCCATAAAACCAAAAGGAACACCAAATAGCAACAACCCAATCACCATGCCAATAACCCCTAATGGAATTGTGGTTACAATCATTGTCATTTTTCTAAACGAATTAAATTGAATAATCAATAACATCACAATGATAAAAGCAGACAGCGGTAAATATTTAGCAACAGCACCCATATTCTCGGCACTATTCTCGGCATCTCCTCCTAATTTATAAGTATACTCCTTGCCCCAAATTTCTTCTTGTTCTTTTAACCAAGGTGTTATTACAGCCGTAATTGCTGAAGCATTTCCATCTTCGGTTAATTCGCTAGATACGTTAATAGTACGGGTAAGATCTAATCGTTTTATTTTGGAATATTGCCATTGAGGAATAATATTCGCCACCTGCAACAACGGAACACTTTTTCCAGAATTTTGACCATAAATATTGAGTGTTTCTAAAGAAGCTAGTGATTGCTGTTTTCCTTGATTACTGGTCATTACAATAGGAATAGATTTGTCATTTTCTCTAAACTCGCCTGCCTGAAAACCATCCAATACTGTTTGTAGCGATATCGCTACATCTTGATTAGTAATTCCTGCTGACTGTGCTTTGTTTTGATCAATATCAATAACAAATTTCTTCCCTTTGGGTCCCCAATCATCTTTAATATTTTTAGTACCAGAAATACTAAATAGTTTTGATTTAATTTCTTCGGCTATACTAGCCAGTTTATCGGGATTATCACCCGAGACTTTAATTTCAATAGGGGTTCCACTACCTCCCGACCCTAATAATCCAACTTTGATATCTGCATCAGGAAAGGTGTTAAAACAAAAGGCATCCAATTGCTTTACCATATCATTATTCACTAAAAAAGAAGAAGTATTGACCAAAATATGCGCATAATTCGAATTGGGTTCATCTGCACTATACCCTAAATCATACGATGATGGTCCCTCGCCAATGTAAGAAGACCAATCCACGATACCATCTGTTTTTTCTTCAGTAACTTTTAAATTATTGGTGATAAATTCTTCAATAGCTAATATGGTCTTTGTGGTACTTTCAATTTTGGTGCCTTCGGGTAAGTTAATATCTATGGTGATCATATTACGATCACTATCCGGGAAAAACACAAATGCCAATTTTGTAAATCCATAAAGTGATAAAAAGAACAATGCAACAATACTTAACAACACTGTTCTTTTCCACGCCAAAGCTAATAGAATAAGATCTTTATATTTGGATTTCAATCCATTGATCATACGATCCAAAAAGCCAACTTTTCCATCTTCTCTCTTTTTAATTTTTAGAAAGAATACGCAGAATAAAGTAATGATGCTCAACGAAATAATCCAGGAAGATAAAAGAGCTATCGTAATCACCACAAAAATAGGCCCCATAATATCACCCATCACAGATTCTGCCATAAAAAATGCCAAAAATGCTGCTGAAGTTGTCAAAGTAGAAATCAATAGCGGCATAAATAACTCAGCACACGAATCAATAGCAGCTTTTTTTACTTCAATATCATTTTCCATCTTTACCATAATAGACTCTGCCACAACAATAGCATTATCCACCATCATTCCTAATGCCATAATCAAAGCAGCAAGTGTAATCTGATTAAGACCTACATCAATAAGTCCCATGACCATAAGTGTGGTTATGGTAACAATTGGGATCAAACTTGCAATCACCATCCCAGTACGGAACCCAAGAAAAATCAACATTACAGCTAATACAATAGCGATCGCTTGCATTAAATTCCCGAGAAAATCACTAATCTTAAGGTCAATATATTTGTCTATAGATGCTAATCGAGAAACTTCTAATCCTATCGGGAGTTTTTCTTGCCATTTGATCAACATCACATCTATTTCTTCTCCTAATTTGATAATATTTCTACCTTCCTTTAAAGAGACATGAAGAGAAACAGCGTCCTTACCATTAATACGTACTTTTTGTTTGGGTGGATTGATATATCCTTTTTCAATTATGGTAATATCTCCTAAGCTCACCACCTGTCCACTTTGTCCAAGAGGGATTAGCATGTTTTTTATATCTGAAATGGCATTAAAATTACCTGTAGGTTCCAGGATAATCCGCTCTTCTTCTATATTAACTTCTCCTCCAGAATTCAAAATATTTGTACTTGCAATAATCCCTTGCAGACTGCTTGAAGTCAATCCGTAGGCTTTGAGTTTTGTATTATCAAATTTTACAAAAACACGTTCTTCTTGTGCACCATTGATTTCTACTTTGGCAGCATCATCTAGTTTAATCAGGTCATCACGAAGATCATCTGCTTGTTCCTTCATTGCTGCATATGAAAATCCATCACTGGTAATCCCCACAGCAATGCCAAATACTTCCCCAATCCCATCATCATTTAATTGTGGTTTTACATTATTAGGTAATCCCTGGATCGTATTTAATTTACGTCGTAATCGATCCCAAACAGCTTGTAATTGTTCGGGGGCAACTTCCATTTTTAATTCTACCTGAACTACAGAAAGTCCTGTTCTTGAAGTACTGGTTACTTTTTTAAGTTCGGGGAGTTCTTGCGCGATTTTTTCAATTTTGTCGGTCACTAATTCCTCAACGCGTTCCGGGCTTGCACCTGGAAATGACGAAACAACAGAAGCCACACGTATCGTATATGGTGGCATACTATCCCGTGAGAGCGAAGCATAAAATACCATACCCATCACCATCACTACGGCAAGAATACTAAGAGCAACACGATTTTTTTCAATGGAAAATTTAGCAAAATTCATATGTTTTTCTTTTGATAGTGATTATTGTAACTTCACTTTTTGTCCGTCTAACAAGGTCTGAAGGCCTGCTGTAGCTATTTTTTGACCTTCAGAAAGTCCGCTTTTAATTTTAAAACCACCTGTCGTGAGTTCTCCAATTTCTATACGGTGTTTTTTTACTATTCCTGTAGTTCCATCTTCAGAATCAATTAAAAAAACAAAATTACCATCACCATCTTCTCCAACCGATTTAACCGGAATCACTAGGGCCGTATCTGCCTTGGTACCTTCTTCTTTGAAATCAAAAGTAACATTAGCACTCATACCGGGTTTAATTTCTTTGGTTGGACCCGTAATATCAATTTTTACCGGATATGTTGCAGAGCCTTCACTTACAATAGGAGCAATTTCAATAACATTTCCTGTAAAGATTTTACCAGGCAAGGCTGAAAATGAGATTTCGGGATTCATCCCTAATCGTACTTTATTAATTACATTCTCGGGTAATCCTACTTCGATATTAGTATGATCGCCTGCATTTAATACTGCTATCACTTGTCCTGCACTTACATTTTCATTTAATTGACTGTTTTTTGCTGCTATAATTCCTGTTTTTGGCGCTTTGATATATCCATAACTGATTTGTGACTGTTGGATACTTTTATTACGTTTAGCAGATTCATATTGGTCTAATGCACTTTGATATGAATTTTTAGCAGATTCATAATCACTTAATGAATTACTTCCTTTTTCATACAACGATTTAATACGATCCAAACTAGATTTGGCGGTATTCATGGCTGATTTAGCACTGTTAAGTGCAGAAACTGACTGCTCGTAGGCAAGATTTGCTTGCACATTATCCAACTTAGCAATCAAATCACCTTTATTTACTTTCTGTCCTACTTTTATATCCAGAGTTGTAATAATCCCGGTACTTCTGAAACTTAATTCAATTTCGTCACCAGCTTTGGCAATACCACTAAACGTTCTGATCTTTTGCGAATTTGAATTTCCCACAACCTGATATTCTACAGGTCGCAATACTTCTTCTTTTTTTTCCACTTCCTTTTTACAGGCATTTAATGTCAAAAATATGAATGCCGATAGTAATATATATTTTATAAATCTCATTTCTATAGGTGTATTAGTGGTTTTCTTTTTTAGTCTCTGTTAAGTATAAACTCATTAGCTCTTCGAATAAAATCTTGGTTACTTGCCTGTGTATTCATTAAAAAGAAATAACCAATGGCTCTTTCTAACTGCATAGAGGTTAACAAATAGTCATAATTGGCCGTTGCTCTGGCAAGCTGTGCTTGCAAGTAATTGGTTTGAGCATCAATCAATTGGATAAGTGGTACTGCGCCTTGAGCATATGCATTTTGTGTAAGATCCAAACTCTCTCTAGCGGCTTCTTCTGATACTTTGGATATTTCGATATTTGCAATTTGATTTGTCATATCCAATAAAATATCATTTACATTTTTTTCAATACTCAGTTCTGTATTCCCTTTCTGCACCAATAACTGATCTTCCTGAATCTTTGCCGTTTGTCTATTAATATTTCGTTGGTTTTGTTGAAAGATTGATAAAGAAAGGTTGACTCCAACATTGTAAGATCCATCAGGAGCGTTGGGAAAACCTTCAGGAACTGTTGTTCCTTTACCAGATTCTGAAATGGTAAGATTATATTGCCCTTGCAAAGCTACGGTTGGGACAAATCGACCCAGGTTATTCAATCTATAATTACGCTGCGTGGCTTCCATGTTATAACCGATATTTTTTAATTCAGGAGCATTTTTCTTTGCTTCTTCGACTAAAAATTCGACTAAAGCCGGTCGTAATTTTGGATCATCCAGAATCTCCAGAAAATCCTGATACTTATAATTTTCAAATATACCTTCTGATATTTTGGCATCATCAACATCTATTTCGGTTGCAATCGGATTATTCATTAATTGATTAATCGTATTGAAAGCTTGTAGCTTTTGATTTTCTGCATTGATCAAACTTTGTGTATTCTGCGCCAACTGACTTCTAAAACGTAGCACATCAGACTTACCCGATTCTCCGGCAACAAAATTTTGATCTGCGATTTCTAAATTCTTTTTGGTCACCTGAAGGTTTTGATTTTGAATTGCTACATTCGTTTTCAAAACCAAGGCATTAAAATAAGCTACCGAGGCATTAAGAAGCGCATCTAGTTCTGCTGCATTATAGGTTTCCTCCTGCGCCTTTTGTAAATTTTCATTGATCGTAATATTGGCTCCAGCTCCTTCTGAATAGATCACTTGTTCCAGCGTTACATTTCCTGAAGTAGAAAACTCCGGATTGGCACCATTAGAAATCTCTGCAACTTCTGGGTCTAAATATGCCGCATTTGCACTGGCGGTTACATTGGGTAAGTAACTACTCTTGGCAGTTTTAACATCCTGACTGCTTAACTCAATATTTTTTCTCTCTACATCAAGTGAAAGGTTTTTTTCTACTACTCCTTTCATGATATCAATAATAGAATACGATGTTCCTACGACTACATCATTCTCTCCTCCAATAAAGTCTGCATTAGCTAACATACTATACCGTAACGGAAATCCAATTTGTTTTGCTGTACTAGAGTTGATAGAAAGTTTCTTCTTATAGTCTAAATACATTGGTAACGTAGATGGGTTCGTTCCTTCAATAATTGCTTCTACATTAAGGGCAATACGCCTAAAAAACTGATCAATATTAGTTTCTGGCTGATTAGAGGCTAAAATTCCTTTTTCTACGTCTTCTTTGCTATATGCC
Organism: uncultured Aquimarina sp.; assembly: GCA_947500545.1. Taxonomy (GTDB): domain Bacteria; phylum Bacteroidota; class Bacteroidia; order Flavobacteriales; family Flavobacteriaceae; genus Aquimarina. The sequence continues at coordinate 152,067 of CANMSO010000009.1, forward strand.
GAAAAAGAAGGAAGCTTCTTAGCATTAATACTGCCAACCAATGTTTTAAATTCACTATCATTTAAATAAAATCCAGCTGCCAGATATACGGCATCTATATCATTTAGATCGGCAGTTATACTCCCGTCCTTCTGAAGAGGAATAAGTTGATAAGAACCTCCATTCTTAGAAAAGTAATCATCAAATAGCTTTTTTATGGGTAAATTTTCGGGTATAAAATCATCAACTACAATCCCTATTTTTTTATAGTCATACAATGATTTGAAGGTATCAAGGTCATTTGTATATGAAAAAGGGGCTATCAGGTAGGTGATATTATTAACACCAGAGGTTTTTTGACCTTCTGGGAAATCATAAAAATCACTATTTGCACTACCAAAAAGGATAACAGGTTTAGGATATTGTTCTTCTTTATCAAGTATTAGATTATTAACAACTCCAAATGACAAGATGATATCGGCATCAGAATTTAGTAATGTCTGATAGTTTGATTTTGCGGTCTGGGCATTAAATCCATTTTCTAATACCTCCTTAAAAACAATGGTTGCATTCTGCCCCACAACCCCTTTTATTTCGGATTGTAACTTCGAAAGTAAAGGTCTAGTTTCTTCCGACGATTTATCGGCAAGAATCCCTATTGTTACTGTTTTTGAGGATTGTGCAAAAGTAAAAGTTGTGCTAGCTATTAGCAGAAATATGAATAGCGCATTTTTCATAAGCTATGAATAATTAATTTAGACATTCTTTTTTTACTATTCTTTTTTCCAGCCTTTTCTGTTGTATACACTAGTAACAATTTTACCGAAACTTTCTCGGTGTATCTTATATTGCTCTTCTGTCAGAAATTCTTTAACCTCATCATTTAGATGGATTACCATAGCGTCGAGTTTGGTTTTTTTCTCTCCTTCAGTATATCCTTTATTTTTATCTCCTATACGTCCCATTTTGTTTGTATAGTATAGAAGAATACCATAATACTCTTCTCTTAAATTTTCAGAAAGTTTCATTTTCTTTACTTGTTCCGCAACAAAAACCTGTAAATTATCTTTCTCATCTGAAGTAAAGATTTCTACTTTATTTTTTTCTCTTTCTACTTGTTTTTCTTTTTGTGTTTGACCAAATGTGTATAGACAAGCCATTAGCAATAGCCCAGTGATAGTGGTTTTCATAATTTGTGTGTGATGTTTTAATTTAAAAGCATTTTAAATTTAAGATTTTTAAATCAATAACATATTAGTTAACAATTATTTATAGATTGTTGAACGAAAGCTTATTTAAAATCCGTAGTAGTTCTATACTTTTTCGATTTTAATTTTGATCGGATATTTTAAACTCGTTTGTTTTCTTCGTTTATAGTTTAAAAATTTCATGTTGTTTAACTTTTAGTTTTTGTGCCATTGTAATTGAGCATAGAAATACTAGCATTAATAAAGTGATGTTATTCATTCTAGATTGTTATTTATAATTTGTAGATCGCTAAGAAATATTTTTTAAGAATAATGCAGAAATAAGGAATGGCAAATAAAGTCCAGATTGTTCTATCTGGACTTATTAAGAATGACAGAAGGTCTTTTTAGGTCACTTAGCCAAAATCAATATAATTTTTTGTGTAATACACAAGAGCACAATAGCAGACTTGCGGTGTTAAGTTTCATTGTATTTAAATACAAAAATGATCTTAAAAGATAATCCTTGGCTCATTAAAATTAACTAATTTTATTGTATAACAAATATTTACAAGACGATATTATGAAATCAGAGAGTACCTATCATTATCAATTTGGCGCAGTTGTTAAAATTACTTTACGAGATGGCGAAGTATCAGAAGAAGAGAAAACCTTTTTGGATCATTTGGCCAAAATTTTAGGGATTTTGGGAGAAGAATATAATCACATCATGCAAAACTATCTCACCTATCCATTAGAACCTACTACTACCCATAATGAGCGATTAGAAAGCATGTATACGTTAACAAAACTAATTTCTGAAGATCAAACCATTACTGGAGAACAGCAAACTATATGGTTAGAGCGAATGGCCAAGGCGGTAGGTTTTACTCCGGGAAATGTTAAGTACATCGTTGCAAAATCATTAGCTGTTATTGAAAAGGGGGTAGATCAGGAAACGTATAAAAAGGAAATCAGGAATATTAATAAGTAATCTATTATCATACCTGTTTCTGTAACTAAACTAGATGTATGATCATAACATTTTACGGCACCAGAGGCTCTATACCAATTTGTGAATCAGGTTTTCAAGAATTTGGTGGTAATACAACTTGTGTAACTGTATCAGGTAAGAAAGAAGGAGAAAGTGTACTCATTTTTGATGCAGGCACTGGGATTAGAAAACTAGGAAAAGAACTCATTTCAAAAAACTTTTCTCCTGGTAATAAGATTTTTCTCACCTTTTCACATTTCCATTGGGATCATATTCAAGGATTTCCATTTTTTGCTCCAGCATATGATCTGAGCAAAGAAATCGAATTTTTTATTATTGGAGATGATGCTCCCGAAATTGATGATTTCAAAGAAATACTAGCTAAACAAATGGAGAGCACTTACTTTCCTATAGGTATAGATGATATGGGAGCAAATTTTACGTTTACCGTGAATAAAGGTGATAAGGTTATCTTTGATGGAGGACAAATAACCGTTAACAAACACAAGCATCCTGGTGGAGCCTATGGTTATCGTCTAGAAGCTGAAGGAAAAGTGTTTGTCTACTGTACAGACATAGAGCATGGAGATTCATTGGATCAAAGTGTTATTAACTTTTGTAACAATGCTGATGTACTAATTCATGACGCTCAATACACCCCAGAAGAACTACCAAGTCATAAAGGTTGGGGACATAGTAGTTGGGAACAAGCTATAGAAGTTGCTGAGGCTGCAAATGTAAAACAGCTATACCTCACGCACCATGACCCTGAGCATAACGACGATTTCTTGAGAAAAGTAGAACGGCAATGTCAACAGCGCTTTACAAATTGTTTTTTAGCGCGTGAAGGTCAAGTGATCGAAATATAAGATTTTTCTATCGTAGGGATAAGAATAAAAACATACCCGAATAACAAAGCTAAATCAGTCTTTTTACTCTTTTTTTTTATTAAATTTAGAAACTAATCCACACCACACAAATCTTGGCAATAAAAGACAAAGTATTACCAGATAAAAAATCCCGATGGCGTACAACTGCTGTTTTCCTCATAGCTGCCCTTATCGGCTTGGGACTATTCATGGCTAAAGAGTCGGAAGTGGTATCTTATATGGGTGATAATCCACAAACATGCGTTAATTGTCACGTAATGACTCCGGTCTATAATAGCTGGATGCATAGCTCACATCGTGAATGGGCATCTTGTAATGATTGTCATGTGCCTCATGATAATATATTCAACAAATATTATTTTAAAGCCAAAGATGGCCTGTATCATGCATCTATATTCACTTTACGCGCAGAGCCTGATGTGATTTTTATGCGAGAAGCCTCTCAGGAAGTTGTTCAGAATAATTGTATTCGTTGTCACGTACAACAAGTAACCCAAACTAAGTATGACGGTTGGATAGATGGGCATGCAGCAGATAGAACAGATAGGCAGTGTTGGAGCTGTCATCGTGAAATACCACATGGGCGTAGTCATGGGGTTTCGACCATAAAATATAATATAGCTCCTATACCAACAGATGAAGTAGAGGCTGTTATTCCAAAATGGTTACAAAAAGAGATTGAAGAAAAATAAACATCTAGTATTATGAAAAATAAGGTATTATTCATTGTTACTATTATCGTAGTATTTTTATTGGGATTACTGGCTTCCAGTATTATTAATAGAAAGTCTGAAGCAAAATACAAATATGTACCAAAAGTAGATATTAGTGAAAATGAACCTCGAAATGCAGTTTGGGGTGAAAATTTCCAAAAAGAATATCAATCCTTTATTCAGACGGCTGATACTAGTTTTTCTAGCTACCAAGGAGGCTCTGCTATGCGTGATATGCTAGAAGAAGATCCACGTTTGGTAGTACTATTTGCTGGATATGGTTTTTCTAAAGACTATAATCAAGGACGTGGACATTCATACGCTATTGAAGATATCCATAATACATTAAGAACAGGAGGGCCAAAAGGAAAAGGCGACGGACCAATGCCAGCTACTTGTTGGACCTGTAAAAGTCCAGATGTACCCCGGTTGATGAATGAAATAGGAATTGCCGAATTTTATAAAGGAAAATGGGCAGACAAAGGGGCAGAGATCGTAAACTCAATTGGTTGTGCTGATTGTCACGACCCTAAAAGCATGAAACTTCGTATTACCCGTCCTGCGTTAGTAGAAGCTTTTGATGCCATGGGTAAAGACATCAATAATGCAACACATCAGGAAATGCGTTCGTTGGTATGTGCACAATGCCATGTAGAGTACTATTTTGATAAAAATTTACCAGGAAAAGAAGGGACTCCATATCTCGTTTTTCCATGGAAAAACGGAATGGCTGTAGAAGATATGGAGAAATACTATGATGAGTTAGAGTTTAAAGACTGGACTCATAAAATTAGTAAAACCCCAATGTTAAAAGCACAACATCCCGGTTATGAAACTTATGTAACAGGTGTACACGCTGATCGTGGGGTATCCTGTGCAGATTGCCATATGCCTTATAAAAGTGAAGGAGGGCAAAAATTTACGGATCATCACATACAATCTCCATTAAATAATATAGCGAATGCCTGCCAGGTATGTCATAGAGAAGAAGGTAGTAAATTAATGGCAAATGTATTTGAACGTCAACAAAAATCGACAGAAAACAGATTAAAATTAGAAGATTTACTCGTTAAAGCCCATATCGAAGCTAAAAAAGCATGGGATCTTGGGGCTACCGAAGAACAAATGGATGCTATTTTAACAGACATACGTCATGCACAATGGCGTTGGGATTATGCTGCTGCTGCTCATGGTGCTTCTTTTCATTCTCCGGTAGAAACTGCTCGAGTTATAGGTGGTGGGTTAAATATTGCGCAAGAAGCTAGAGTAAAACTAGCGCGCTTACTTGCTGATTTAGGACACAACCAACCTGTAGAAATGCCAGATATATCTTCTAAGGAAAAAGCTCAAGCTTATGTTGGTCTCGATATAGAAAAGTTAGAAGCAGAAAAAGAGGAGTTCAAAAAAACACTATTACCAAAGTGGCTAGAAGAAGCAAAAGCCAGAGAAGCAAAACTAGATGTAAAAACTGTTTCTATGCAAGAAGAATAAAACAATCGAATATATCCTTTTTACAAACAAGATATCCTCAGTAGTAAGCCTAATGAGGTTATCTTTCTTTTTTTAAACAACACATAATGCACAAATTATATCGTTTTTTTTCCTCACCTAAATTGGCTGTTCTATTATTACTGCTTTTTGCAATTGCAATGGCTACTGCTACTTTTGTAGAAAATGATTTTGGTACCGCTACCGCCTGGAAAATCATCTACGACGCATGGTGGTTTGAACTCGTTATGATAGGACTTGGTATCTGTTTTGGTACTAATATTTATAAATACAAACTTTGGAGAAAAGAGAAGTGGCCAATTCTTTTGTTTCATGTGGCATTTATCATTATTTTATTAGGTGCCGGTATTACGCGACATTCTTCTTATAGTGGTATTATGCGTATTAGGGAAGGAAGCGCTTCAAACCTTATAATTTCAGATCAAAATTATCTGCAAGCACACATTTCTGATGGAAGCAAGACAAAAGTAATTCGAAAACAATTGAATTTCTCTCCAATCAGTGATAATGATTTTACGATAGAAACAGATTTTGACAATATACCTATACGCATTTCTCATAGCAAATTTGTTGCAGACGCTGTACCGGAAATAGTGGATGATATTGAAGGTGGAAATGCTCTTTTACAATTGGTTGTGTCGTCTGGAAATGGAAGACAAACGGTATTCTTGGAAGAAGGTGAAGTAGAAAGTATTGGTAAACACCATCATAAAGTTGGATATAATGCCAAAGAAGAAGGAATCATTAATATCATAGAAAAAGGTGGTGATTTTAGCGTAATATCGCCCCGAAATCTGGATTTCTTTATTATGGCTTCTCAAACTGCCGGGAAAATTAAGAAAGATAGTCTACAGCGATTAACTTTACGTACTTTGTATCGTGATGGTGATGCCTCTTTTGTACCACTGTCCTTTCACCCTAGCGCAACTATAGAACTAGTAAGTGAATCCGAAAAACCAAAAGACAATGATAGAGCCAAAGATGATGCACTCATTGTTAATGTTCAGGTCGATGATCAAATAGAAAAGTCTTCATTATTATATCGAGAAGGTTTTTTGCCTACAACACATCAGCTCGAATTAAATGGATTAACCATACAACTTTCTTATGGTGCACAACCACAAGAAGTACCCTTTTCAATACATCTTAATGATTTTCAATTAGAGCGATACCCGGGTTCTACAAGCCCTTCGGCATATGCAAGTGAGGTAACTATTATTGACAATAGCAAGAAGATACCATATCGAATCTTCATGAACAATGTACTGGATTATAAAGGTTATCGATTTTTTCAGGCAAGCTATGATACCGATGAATTAGGAACCGTACTTTCTGTAAGTCATGATACTGCAGGAACCTGGATTACTTACCTGGGATATTTACTAATGGGATTGGGGATGTTTTTCACATTGTTTGGAAAAAACTCAAGATTTCGATTGATCAATCAAAAATTAAGAAAACTAAAACAACATCAGATCGCTCCATTACTACTTTTTTTGTTCATCTCTACTTTCTGCAACGGAAATATAATTGAGCCTACTAAAGAACAACAACTCGTAGCAGAACAACAGATCGATGTATATCATGCCGACCTCTTTGGCCGATTGATGGTACAAGATCTAGATGGACGAATCAAACCCATAAATACGCTTGCCTCTGAGTTTTTGAGAAAGATATCGAGAAAACCTTATTTCAAATATTCAAACAATGGATCAAACATACGCTTAGATGCTAACCAGGCATTTTTGGCGATGCATGTAAACCCAAATGCATGGCAACAAATCCCTTTGATTAAGATCGATCAAAAAAAAGGAGGAGTACTATTTAAGTCTTTAGTACTAAGTGAAGACGGTCTGGTCCCATTTAATGCCCTGTTAGACGAAAAAGGAGCTTATATCTTGACCGAGGCAGTTGAAAAAGCTAATCTCAAGAAACCGGCAGAACGTAATGAATTTGACAAAGAAATAATAAAAGTAGATGAACGTTTCAATATATTGTACAATGTTTTTAGCGGGAACTATTTGAAGATTTTTCCTAATGGTAATGACAAGAACAACACTTGGTATAGTTATACCTATCATTTCAGGGATTTCCCAACTGAAGATGGCAAGTTTGTGCAAACAATTGTTCCTTCCTATTTTCAGGATATAGTTTCAAAAAAATGGGAAGCAGCCACAGAGAAACTTTCGTATATAAAGACCTATCAAAATGTATTGGGTGCAGCTATTATCCCAAATAACAAAAGAGTAGCTGCAGAGTTATGGTATAACGAGTTGAATCTCAATTTTTGGTTATTTCAGGTATTTTTTACCTTGGGGTTCATATTATTAGCACTTGCAATCACTAAAATTTTTGTTCAAAAAAAATCCATTGAATTGCTATGGAATATATTGATCATCCTATCGCTAATTTGTTTCTTGATGTTCACGGGAAACATACTATTAAGATGGTATGTAGCACAGCACGCACCTTGGAGCAATGGGTATGAGATGTTGGTTTTTGTAGCATGGGTGTTGATGCTTTGCGGGTTGATGACTTTTAGAAAATCTGATTTTGCATTGCCATTAGCTACTTTATTTTCGGGCGCATTATTATTTGTAAGCTATCTAGATTGGCTAAACCCAGAGATCACCAACCTTATGCCTGTTCTTAAATCTTCCTTTTGGTTAAAAGTACATGTTGCGACTATTATTAGTAGTTATGCACCATTGGCCTTATCTGCTATTTTGGGTCTAATGGCACTTATCTTGATGATTATAAAAACAAATAAAACAAAGGCTCCTATTGAAATACGGATTAAAGAACTTACTTATATTAATGAAATATCCATGACCATTGGATTGTTTGTATTGGCAGTAGGAACATTTTTGGGTGGTGTTTGGGCTAATGAGTCTTGGGGTCGTTACTGGGCATGGGACCCCAAAGAAACTTGGGCATTGATAAGTATTATCGTATATGCGGTAGTATTACATTTACGATTCATCCCAGGGTTGCAAAATCGATATGTATTGAATGTAGCCAGTACATTTGCTTTTTGGTCGATTATTATGACTTCTTTTGGAGTAAATTATTATTTATCAGGGCTTCATAGTTATGCAGCTGGAGATCCAATACCTATTCCTACTTTTGTTTATGTATTGGCAGTACTTATGATACTTATTGCAGTAACAGCGTATTTCAGGAATAAAAAAGGAAACTATAAACAAGCTTAGTTGTGCTACAATAGAGAACTAATCATTAAAATTATAAATCCACCCATTTTTTGAACCCAGTAGCTTTAGCTTTACTTACTACAATACGTTCTTTTGAAACTGGACTTATATTGACAATCAATTTGCCATTAAAGTATTGTTTAAAGGTAGCATATGAAATTGTGACCTATTTCGAAATGAGTTTTAATTTATAAAATGGTATAATCGATGGAACTAAAGCCTGCTATTAGGATTAACTTTATAATTAGTGTTTGAAGTAATATTGATAAGATTATTCTCTTTTCTTTTGAAAAACTATAACGGAATTTCCTTTAGAATTCCGGACTATGAGATAGTCGTATAAACACTTCCAATTTTTCAAAAGAAAAGAGAATAATCTTATCAATTTTCAGGGTATTATACATTTTTTTAATCTCATTAAAATTGAATTTAAACACATCAAAAAGCTTAGATTGCCCAAATAAGGAAGGCTTCCCAGTGAATCACATATAATTGATTTTCAATTGTATATATCGATATTTCCGTTCTTTTTACATAATTATAAGTTAACGATATGAGTTTTTGCGAACACTAAATATTTTCGTGTTTTAAAATATTTAGCGAACGTTCGCTTTTTTATTCAAAAACTTTTTTATAATATTGTCCTGTAATTAATCATCTATGATGAATAGTAAATTATTAATACAGTAAAAAAATGGAAATGATGAAATCTCAAGTAAAAACTAAAACACTGGTTACAAATTGGGCTATTAACAATACGATTGATTATAACACGTATGATTACAGTGCGCAGACAAAACAATAGTTTAAAATAAAGACATTAACCTTAAAATAAAACTTAAAAAGTAACATTATGAGTAATTATAATTCAGCCCTTGACATTGTACGTAAACTAAAGGCAAAACATGGAAATACATGGGCAACCATAAGTCCAGAAAATGCAGCACGTATTGCTGTACAAAATAGATTTAAAACAGGATTAGATATTGCTAAGTACACAGCGGCTATCATGCGTAAAGACATGGCAGAATATGATGCCAATAGTGTAAACTATACACAATCATTAGGTTGCTGGCACGGTTTTGTAGCACAACAAAAAATGATTGCTGTAAAAAAACATAAAGGCACGACAGATAAATCATACTTATATCTTTCTGGTTGGATGGTAGCGGCATTACGTTCAGAGTTAGGACCTTTACCAGATCAGTCAATGCACGAAAAAACTTCGGTTCCTAAGTTAATCGAAGAGATATATACGTTCTTACGTCAAGCCGATGCAGTAGAATTAAATGATCTTTTTCGTCGTCTAGATGCTGGAGAAGATGTTCAAGCTGAAATCGATAATTTTGAAACACATGTTGTACCAATCATTGCCGATATTGATGCAGGTTTTGGTAACGAAGAAGCAACGTATCTTTTAGCTAAAAAAATGATTGAAGCTGGTGCTTGTGCCCTTCAAATCGAAAATCAAGTATCTGATGCTAAGCAATGTGGTCACCAAGATGGTAAAGTAACAGTACCACATGAAGATTTTATCGCTAAGATAAATGCACTTCGATATGCTTTCTTAGAACTAGGTGTAGAGGAAGGTGTAATTGTTGCTAGAACAGACTCTGAAGGTGCTGGTTTAACACAAAAACTACCTGTATCTACAGAGGAAGGCGACTTAGCTTCACAGTATATGGATTTTGTTGAAGCAGAAGAAGTTCGTTTAGATGAAGTGAATCAAAATGATGTATTATTTAAGCGTGATGGTAAATTGGTTCGTCCTGTACGTATGCCAAACGGATTGTATAAATTTAAAGAAGGATCTAATATTGATCGCGTTGTATTAGATTGTGTTACAAGTCTAGAGAATGGTGCAGATTTATTATGGATCGAGACTCCAACACCAAATGTGAAGCAAATTGCACATATGGTAAACCGAGTTAAGGAAAAGGTACCTAATGCAAAATTAGTATACAACAATTCTCCATCTTTTAATTGGACGCTTAATTTCCGTCAACAGGCATTTGATGCTATGGTAGAAGCAGGAGAAGATGTATCTGCCTATAATAGAGCTGAACTAATGGAAGCAAATTACGATGGTACTGAATTATCAAACAGAGCAGATGAAATGATTCGTATGTTCCAAGCAGAAGCGTCTCGTGATGCTGGTGTATTCCATCACTTAATTACGCTACCAACATATCACACAACTGCATTGCATATGAATGATCTTGTAGAAGGTTATTTTGGAGACATGGGAATGTTGGCTTATGTAGGTTCTGTTCAACGTCAAGAAATACGAAAAGGTGTTTCTTGTGTAAAACACCAACGTATGGCAGGATCTGACTTAGGAGATGATCATAAAACCTTCTTTGCAGGTGAAAAAGCCTTAAAAGCTGGTGGTGAGAAAAACACTAGTAATCAATTTGAAGTTAAAACAAGTGCTAAAGAACCAGAAATGGCTTTAGATAAATAAAACTTGCGTTGAAGTTTTTTATAAAGGTGGCTCTATAATAGAGTCACCTTTTTTTTATGGTTTTATTAATAAAATGAGTTTTTTGGCAAATTAGGCAGAAAACAAAAAAGCTTCAGAAACATTCTGAAGCTTTTTTAACTCGAACCTGTGGCCATTTAATAACTATTACTTAAACTATTCAATTTGATATTTTCTTTTTAAATGTTTTTCCTCGACCATTAAGTATAATAATCAATACAAATATTTAAATAAATAGGTTAAAATTGAAACTATGATTTATGTAACATTCAATTTCTTTTGTATAACCATATATCAGTTAATTATAGAGATCTTTATAACATATATAATAATTAAATTTTATCCTTAGACGCAATTATTGTTGGTATGAAAGATTTAGAATTACCAAAATGATAATGAATGCAGAGTATTTGATAGATACTACAAAACATTTCAGGTAATAAAAAGGCAGAAATTAAAAACTCTGCCTTTCTTATACAGTTGAATAAAACCTCAAAAAACAAATATTCTTTTGGTGAAAAATATTAAAACAATACACAAATCAATGTAACAAGACCGATTTTAATGTAAAAGACGACGCATAAGTATAACTCCTAAGGCCATTCCAAAGGATTCTTTAACGTCGTCATTTTTCTTGCTGATTCTTTTTATCCTCAGAGGTTGTTTATTCATAAACTAATTCTCTGGGGGTCAAAAGAAATGAAAAAGTAAACCTCTTCAAATATTAATTATGAAGCTGAATAAAAATGTTATTTTAAAATATAAAGTAGGTGATACGGTATTTACTAAAATAAACCCCAACATTTCGTTGATAGTAAAGCGATATATTGATGGGATCTATTACTGTGGATTTCAAAATGATCCTGACAGATGGGAATTGGGTTTGTCTGCAAGAGCACTGGTAGGAAGTTAAACTCTTTCTGAAATCGATTTCTTTTATCTAAAATCACTAAAATTATGAAAACATCAGCAATTGTTTATTGCGAAAATGAATTTGGCAAACTGGACGGCAAAGTAGCAAATGGTCTTGTCAGGCATTCTGATAAGTATAAAATCGTTGGTGTTATTGATAGTACAAAATCAGGTCTTGATGCAGGTGAATATCTTGATGGAATTAAAAATGGGATACCCATATTCCAGAGCTTCAATCAAGCCATTGAAATGTTGGATAGTATTCCAGAATATTTTATCTACGGAATTGCTCCTCTTGAGCCGTTACTTTGTGATGATGAGAAAAAAATCATTTACAATGCCATTAAAGCTGGAATTCATATTGTAAATGGACTTCCAGAGTTTCTTTCAGATGATGAAGTTTGTATGAGTCTCGCAAAAAAATATAATGTATCCATTTTTGATGTGAGAAAACCACCTTCAAAAGAAAATCTCCACAATTTTACTGGGCAGATACGAGATGTTCAAACTCCTATAATAACAGTATCTGGTACAGACTGTGCTGTTGGTAAGCGAACTACAGCACTTAAGTTGGTAGAGGCTCTGCAAAAAGAAGACTTGAATGCTATTTTCATAACTACGGGTCAGACAGGAATACTTCAAGGCTCAAAATATGGTATTGCTATAGATATGTTAAGTTCTGGCTTTGCAACTGGAGAAGTTGAAAATGCTATTCTGGAAGCACTCAAAGAACAACCCGATATTATTGTAGTAGAGGGACAAGGAGCACTTAGTCATCCGGCATTTACTTCTTCAAGTGCAATCATTCGAGGTGCTATGCCTAAGGCTATTATCCTCCAGCATCCACCCAAAAGGCATACCAGATGTGATTTTCCTAAAATTCCAATGCCAACACTTGAAAGTGAAATAAAAATGTTAGAAATTTTCTCCGGATCTAAAGTAATTGCAATCACAATTAATCACGAAGGAATGAATGATAATGAAATTGAAAGTACAACAAAGACTTATGAAAAAAAGTATCAATTACCTGTCACTGATGTCTTAAAAAATGACTGTAGTAAGCTGATAAAAAAACTTCATGAAATATTCCCTGATTTAATCCGTGTCAACCCGCTACTATGCCAACCCCAAGAATAGATATTAATCTTAGTAAAATTGCCCATAACGCTAAGGCTTTAAGTTCCCTTTTCCGGTCAAAAGGTATAGACATAATTGCTGTTACTAAAGGAGTTTGCGCACATCCACATATTGCTAATATTTTGGTAAAGAGTGGGGTTAAAATTCTTGCCGACTCAAGAATAGCAAATATCAAAAAAATGCGTGACGCCAAGGTAAAAGCTACTTTTTTATTGATTAGAACACCTATGATAAGTCAGGCAGAATCAGTGGTGCTAGATACCGATATGAGTTTAAATTCGGAATTGTCTGTTATAAAAAAACTTTCAGAATTTGCTATCCTACATGGTAAGATCCATAAAATCATAATCATGGTAGAATTGGGAGATTTGCGTGAAGGCATCGTCCCATCACAATTAGAAAATACTATTAAAAAGGTACTAACTCTAAAAGGTATTAAACTTGAAGGAATAGGTACAAATCTTGCTTGTTTTTCGGGAGTTAAGCCCACAACAGAAAAAATGGAATTACTGTCTTCTATTGCTATTAGTATAGAGAAAAAATTTCATATAAAGCTATCTATGATCTCAGGAGGAAATTCCGCCAATTATAATTGGTTTAGTACTACAAAAGATGTTGGTAGGATAAATAATTTGAGATTAGGAGAATCTATATTTTTGGGTTATGAACCTTTAACAGGAAAACCGATTCCAAAACTTTATCAAGATGCTTTTATGTTGGTGGCTGAAGTTATAGAATTGAAAAACAAATCATCAGTACCAGATGGCGAGATTGGTCTGGATGCTTTTGGTAACAAACCAAAATTTAAAGACCAAGGCATGATACGACGGGCTATCCTGGCGATGGGTGTTCAAGATGTAATGGTGACTGGTTTAACTCCAAAACTGGATATCGAAATCTTAGGAGCAGGTGGTGATCACATTATAATCAATGCTAAAAAAGAAGGCTTAAAAGTTGGTAGCGATGTATCATTTACATTAAAGTATGGCGCATTAGTTACTGCTATGAATTCATCCTATATTTTTAAAAATATCATCACCCCAATAAACGCGAAAGAGTATTGCACCATAGTAGATGAAAAAGACAGGTTGCACAAAAAGAAAACCGCTATTATGACTATCAAGGAGGATTACTCACCATTGGTAAGTCTTCAGGATTCGGATTTTAATTTAATATTTGAAAAGTCTATTCAAAAAAACTATCGCTATTTGGTTAGAAAAGAGGTGTCTGAAAAAATAGGTCGAATTAGTAAAATTCTTGATAATCAAGGCAAAAAACTAATAATTAGGTCTGCATGGAGATCATTTGAGCATCAGCAAAAACTATGGGATCAAAAAGCCAGTTTTATGAAAAAGAAACATCCCGAAAAAACCATAGAAGAAATTGACGAAATAGTATCAAGATTTATTGCTCCCAAAAGACAATCTACCCATTCAACAGGAGGCGCTGTTGATGCTCTAATTTATGATTTGCGAAAGAAATGTGTACTGGATTTTGGAACCAACGATGGATTACATATTGATTTAAATGAAAAATGTTATCCCAAACATCCTGACATTAGTCAAGAAGCAAAGAAAAATCGCCAACTTCTGATGAAACTTTTCGAAGATGAAGATTTTGTATGCGATTATAAAGAATATTGGCATTTTGACTATGGCAATATTGGTTGGGCGGTAGAAAAAAATAAGGAATATGCTAACTATGGTATTTTAAAAGAGTCATATGTGCAATCAGCCACTCTTAGTTATCCAGATAAAGTGTTTTTTTATCTTTAGTATATTATATTTCACAAAATGTTCTTATTGTGCAACTCACAATCTTTCCTGGATGTATATTCATGTAACACTTTAACTAATATATATTCTTTTCTCATATACCTGTTTCAATATTCTTATATAAGTTCCAAAGTAGTTGGTTGAATAATACCAAAGATGTCTGACTCTTTCATGATAAGCGCATCAATACCTTCAATAGTAATTTCCGTTCCAGAATGCTTTCCATATAATACGGAGTCACCAACTTTTACAGTCATGGTTTCATCTTTTTTACCCTTTCCTACAGCTAGTACGATTCCTTTTTGTGGTTTTTCCTTAGCGGTATCAGGGATGATAATACCTCCCTTTGATTTTTCTTCTGCTATGTCAGCTTTTACCAATACTCCATCGGCAAGCGGTTGTATTTTGAATTTATGCATGATCTTTTTTCTTAATTATAGTTCAATAGGTTTGTAGTTCAGCAAAAAGCAATTCTAGCTCTGCTCTGGTTTTCTTAAGTTTAACAGCAAGATTATCAAGCATCATTTCTTTTTGCTCATCTTTAAAGTCAAAATCCTTGTCAGATAAAAAAGGGAATCTCCGTTTGAGCATTACCTTTTGCTCTCTCCAACTTCTGGTAATATTTGTTTTAGCCATTTTACTA
Organism: uncultured Aquimarina sp.; assembly: GCA_947500545.1. Classification (GTDB taxonomy): domain Bacteria; phylum Bacteroidota; class Bacteroidia; order Flavobacteriales; family Flavobacteriaceae; genus Aquimarina. The sequence continues at coordinate 167,500 of CANMSO010000009.1, forward strand.
TTTATTTACTGCCATTAAGTATTTGTTTTGGTAGTTGAATTGACTGATTTATGATTGTTTCCGGATCTAATAGGGTACTTTTTTTTGTATCAATATTAAACGTTGGAATAAGATCAAAATCAATACCATTAGAATTATTTGTTATTTGATCTGTTTCTAGAGCTTTCTCCAGAATATTTAATATAGATTCATCTACTCTTTCATCAAATTTTCGTGCAAATAAGTTATCTCCTTGCATTAAAAAATCAATATCTGAGCCTGTCAAGATTTTTGGTTTCAATTTTACCTCTCCTCCATCTGCTATCCATATAACGGCCCTTTTACCATCGCTTATGATTGTTTCTTTGAATGAGGTATTCATAAGTACGGTCTGAAAAAATGATTTATCAGCATTTAGTGTGGTGCGATAGAAATCTTCAAATTTTTTCACTTCAGGGCTATAGCAGATAAATTCGCAGCATGTTCTGGTCAAGATAATCCATTGTCCGCCTACATGCGATATCACATTTTTCATGAAAGATCTTTTATAAGGTATGCCCGAAAAGCCAATATTTATCTCTTGAAAATAGTTTTCAACGCGGTTCAGCGCATAAGGCCCCACCCTAACCTGGCTGACTATTTTCATGAAGTTTTTCCCTTTATTCCTGTGCAAAAAATCAAAGATAAAATCTTGAGATTTTAAAGGAAAATCCTGGTCGCTTAGATTAATAAAAAAATCCCATTTCAGACAACGGTTTAAGAGGTATTTCATCCCATTAAGTTGAGATTGCACCATACTATATCCTCCTTTCTCTATATTTTCACTTTTAAAAAGGTAAGTGCTAGAGTAATCTTCTAAAAATGTTTTAATTTCTTTTTCAATGTTTATGTCAACCTCTTGATCGATATGAATTAAGTAGTGGTTTTCTGGATGGTAAATAGCTTTGAACAATCGTTCGAACTGTCTAGGAAAATGGTTAACCAATATGAAGTAGGCAATTTTCGGCTTCCTTTTTAGAATATCAAAATGAAAGCTTTGCTCTTTTGTTATGCCTAATCGTTGTGCCATTTAGTATATGTGTTATTTAGTTCTTAACTTTTAAATACTTATATCCTCATAACCACTCTTGATGATCGTTGACAACATTTTAAAACGCTTATTGGCCCTTACTATATTCCTTGCATGAGCAGGAATAATGATTATCTGACCAGTTTCAATTGTATTTGACTCTTCATTAATAATAATCTCAGCTTCTCCGTCTATAATCTGAATGAGGTTATCAAAAGGAGATATTTTTGAGGGTAACGCTTCTCCCATATCAAATGATGATATAGTTACAGTTCCTGTTTTTTTCTTCAGAATTGCCTTCATAACCACAGATCCAGGTATGTAATCAATGGTGTCAGCTAATTCATGTGTACAGGATTTTTCTAATTCACTATTTTTCATTGATAATATGTTAGAAGGTTAAGACTAACTAGGAGAAGGTGATCAGATGGTTTTTTTCATAACATTTAATCATCACTCCTTTTCTGCTTTCTTTTTGCTGCTTTTGCTGCCCTTTTTTCTTTCAAGTTTTTTGCAGGTATTTTTTTACCTGACTTGACTTTACCTTCTTTTTCTTTTGACATGATTCTCTGTTTTAAGATTATAAATAACGAATCCCTTATGGGAAGTTTTAAAATGTATACAAAAATCTGTTAATTAAATACTTAATGTGTTACACTACGCTGAACCTACATTACATATATCACACATTTAAATGATTCTAAGAAAGCACATTAGGGAATCTGTCTATTAGGATTAATAGTCAGTTCGGGTATAATTATATTGAAGAAGGTATTGTATCGCTCTTCTTTTCTAAAGGCTTTTTATAAACAATTGTACGATGTGGATATGGAATTTCAATGTCTTCTTTATCAAACCTTTTTTTAGTGGATTGGTTAATATCATAATGCATATCAAAGGCTTTATACGGATTATCACACCATACTCTTGCTTTGAGGTTCACACAACTTTCACCAAATCCAATAAGAAAAACCTGAACAATTTCTGAACCCATTTTTTTTTCCTTCTTAGATCGATTATCAATACAAAAAGGGTGTTTTTCTGCTTCTTCTCTAATAATGGTTATAGCGGTATCAATATCGCTTTCGTAACTAATTCCAACAACAATTGACTCACATATTTTTTCGTTTGCTATGCTACTGTTGATGACCGTTTCAGTGCTTATAATTGAGTTTGGAATAATGATCCTTCTATTTTCAAAATTGACAATTACGGTATGTCTTAAAGTAATATCTTCTACCGTTCCTGTATGTTGATTAGCTATTGTGATAAAATCACCCACTCTAAAGGGCTTGAAAATAACAATAAAAGTTCCACTAACAATATTAGATAAGGCTTGTTGTGCGGCTAATCCAAGAATAGCTAGAAAAATACCTGCACTTGCAAAAACCGTAAGAGCATAAGCTTTGAGGGGAGGGATTAGGAAAGTAATGGTGGCTAAGGCAATTAGCCAAAATAGAAAAGCAACGGCATTTTTAAAAAAATGATAATGAGTCGGAGCTATTTGAGAGTTTTTTGAAGTATGTAGTATATACTTATTGAGTATCCATATCGATAATTTGATAAGTGCTATAGTAATGATAATAACAGTAACAATTATGAAGAAGTAATTGTTACTCCATTTAGTTATAAAATCTATTATTTTCATAAGTTGTGATTTAGCGTTAGCAAATCGAATGATATGCTCTATGCCTATTTTGATTACTACCAGAAATCAAATGAATCCTCACAAGTAAGATTGTCAAGAACCATAGATTGAAACCCTAAGATTATAATATTATTCTTTTAACTTTTTAACTACATCACTTACTCCGATAAATGGTATAGCACCTGCACCTGTTACATGCGGTAAAATTCCATTCCATTTTTCTATCGCTTTGAGATTTGCATCTATCTTTCTGAGTTCAATCAGATCAGGTGAAATATTCATTTTTTGCAAACGTAGCGCCTCAGCTTCAGCTGTTGCAGCAGCAATAGTTTGCTCTGCCTCCACTTTTATCCTATCCAAATCTCGCTTTGCTTTTAATGCATTTTGTTCTGCGGTTTGTTTTGCTTCAATGGCATCAGTAAAAGTTTGAGAAAAGCTAAAAGAGATAATCGAGAAGGCATCAACGGATATATTTGATGCAAGTAATCTGAAAGTGAGTGCTTCTTGCATCTCGGTACTAACCGCAGGTCTTTTGGTAATTAATTCTTCTGCAGTATATCTGGCTGAAACGGCTTTCATAACCTCTTGAATTGCAGGATCAATAATACGTTCTTTAAATTCTACTCCTATGGTTTGGTACACCAGATTTGCTTTATCTGGTATGATATGATAATTCAGTGCTACTGATAAATCTACATCCTGAAGGTCAGAGGAAGAAGAGGCAGCATCAGTCATTGTTTTTTGGATTTTTACATCTATTAGAGTAACTGTTTGTACTATGGGTATTTTGAAATGTATCCCTTCTCCTAGCACTACGTCTTGAACTGCACCAAAATTTTGAACAATTCCTCTTTCACCAGCTCCTACTTGAGTCCATGGCTTAAATACTATCAACAATATGGGTAGTATTGCCAAAATAAACAATTTCTTCCATTTACCATTTTTCAATATGTCATTTATTTTGTTTATATCTTGATTATCCATCATAATTTTATTTTGATACAAAAATGAGGAAATTAACAGCTAACTGAGTTACACCACGTGAGGCCGATATTACATATATCACACATTATCAAATGTCAAAAAAGAAAAGGTTACTTAGGATGAAAAATAACTTTCAAGGCTACCTGGTTGTCTATAAAAATAATCCCACCTTTATGATAATGAATAAAAAGGTGATTTTATCCATGGGTTTACCCAATAGTATAAAGAATAGGGTTGGAAAGAGCGGTCATAGAACTTAATAAGGGGTATTTTGTGGTACGCAAATATCACAACAATATATCTGTTTGCTTGAATAATGCAAAATTGAGTAAATTGATTATAAATCTTCCAGATTTTGTTTACGCTTTTCTTTAAGTTGCTTATAAAATGTAGGAGTCAAACCTGTAGTTTTTTTGAATTGATTGGATAAATGTGCAACACTACTGTAGTGTAGTTTATAAGAAATCTCAGTAAGATTTAGTTCATCATAGATAAGCAATTCTTTGACTCTCTCAATTTTATGCATAATTATAAATTGCTGAATAGTAATTCCCTTAACTTCTGAAAATATATTAGCTAGATAGGTGTAATCATAACCTATTTTTTCACTGATATACTCAGAATAATTGACTTTAGGTAACTCATCACTGTAATGAATCATTTCGATAATAACATTCCTGATTTTTTCAATTAGAATGCTTTTTTTATTATCCATTAATTCTAACCCTAATTTAATTAGGTTTCTCTTCAGCTGTATACGTTGTTCCTTAGTTATATCTTCTAAAACTTCAATGATCCCTAATTCAACAACTACATAATGCAAACCAAGTTTTTTCAGTTCTTCTTTTACCATGAGTTTACATCGTAAACTGACCATATATTTTATGAAGAGTTTTGTGCTCATACTTGTATGCGTTTATATTTCACTAGGTATTTGTACATATTGAGAATTAAGTTTTTATATCATTCTCGAAGATGTTGTCCAGACACAAGCTTCTGTAGGCGTATTATAGTCGATACTTCTTTACTCCTTTTTTCCTCAATAATTATATCCTTAGTAAACGAGATGATGAAATTTTGTCCAACATGTTTATCGATATATAACGGATATTTTTCAAGTATAACAGATAAAATTTCGTTAAAAACTAGTGCCTCTTCAAATCCAGAGGAAGTTTTACAACAAAACGAATAACCGCCCTCAACTTGTCCTTGATAAACCCCTTCTAGTTCTCCTATTCGATTTATTTCTTGAGGAGTGGAAATACCAAATGAAGTCAGCAATATTAAGAATAGTTTTATCCGTATTGTCATTTTTTTTGTCCTTTATAAATAGTTTTACTTTCAGAATATATGTTTAGGTACGCCCATATAATCTTAGTTATGTTTGAACTTGGATTTTAAAACAATCAAAATTTAAGTGCATTATCGGCATAGTAAATAAGACATAAAAAGCCATCTATTAAAGATGGCTTTTCAACATTTTTAGAGATATAAGAACTATTTGACCAATTCGACATTGACCGCACTCATTCCCTTTTGACCTCTTTCCACCGTAAATTTTACGTGGTCATTCTCGCGAATTTTATCTATAATACCACTTTGGTGTACAAAAACATCCTCATCGGAATCCTTAAGTTTAATAAAACCAAATCCCTTGGCACTATTGAAAAATTTTACTGTTCCTTCTTTCATTACTTAATATTTATTATTCTATTTAATATTTATTTGATATGATTATTTATGCTGTTTCTCCATATTTTTTAGGAAGTTCGAGTCTGTTATTTCGGGAAATTTAAATTTTTCGATACTACTGCCCTTTTGTTTTAAACCCTTCCACGGATAATTCGGGGACAACATATAAACTTAAAGGAATCGAGAAACAAATAGAAAAATCTGATTGTGAAGACTTGTTCTATGTTGAAAACAGTGACTAAACTGATATTGCTATCCTTATATTTAGCTTAAAAATGTTCTTGCACTAGTGTCGAGAAAAAAGAGAGCAGAAAAAGAATATTGAATTTGGAGAAACAAGATTAAATTGGAGCTTTCCGAATTTTAACATTGTGAAGATACCTTTAATTTGAGTAATATTTCCAAATCATATGTTAAATACTGGAAAACCAAATTTCATGATTTAAAACAAACGGATATCCCAACATTTAGCTTTGTAACAGAACATTTTAACACAAATCTTAATAAGTCTTACAAATTAGAATTGGTTCTAAAATTTATATAAAAGCTACACCTTTAAAGATGAATATAAGTTCAAAAAATCGAATTCTTATTAATTAATTCAGGTTTCAAAAAGTGGTGGATTAAAAGGAAATTCAGAATTACTTGTATTTGAAATAGGTGAAAATCATTTGGTATTTTCAAAACAAAAAATGGCTTTTCACCACATTCAAGGCTATGTAAATGAATCACCATATATGTTGACCTTTTGTGTTATACGCTATCCAGGAATGGCAATGAATCCTGTAATTAATGATATGCTGCTTCACTTTTGTCTTGCAACCCATTTATCGATGACGGATTTCTCCTTATCCATAGAATAATATTTAGTTTTATTACCTCCTATGACCTCCCCAAATCTAACATCATCATTTGGGTATCTACTTTTATACCCATTTAATTGATCGGTTATCATATCAACCATTGGCCTGTTAACTAAACCCGCTCCTATAGCTTTTTGAACATTAAAATAATACGATCCTGCTGGTTTAGGTTTCCACAAAGGGACTATTTTATAGGGTAATAATTCATTTTCTATTAGAAAATCTCCATCAATCCAATGTAATTTTTTTGGCATATCTGTAGCTAAAATAAGACTTGATACAAAATCTTTAAACGGTGTTGAATGATAGGCTACATTATACTCGCCATAAGTTTTAGTTCTAGAACAATGCAAAATGAAGTTTGACAGACTTTGAACATCTGTTACCTGAATATGATGATTCTGTACATTTGGCAAAAGTATCTCTCCTCCTCTATTAAACCTTACTGGCCAAAAATGTTCTGCATTCGGGTCCAGTGGTCTGGTAATCCTAAAATCCTTCATGCCATGCGATCTATATATTGTATAGTTATTGGTTCTTTCGCGTATAGCTTCCTCAGAAAGAGTTTTTCTTATAGCATATCTAAAATCCTCACGTATTGTTTTAGGAAATTTTGGGAGCGGATTTAGAGGTTCTGTTTCCTCAATAAATTTCTTATCCCATTTATCATACACAGAAACTGTTGATATGTAGTGATAGTGACCAATACGTCCTTTAAACTCATCAAGAAAATCTGCAACTGCTTTTGGAGATTTCTGCCATGTATCTACCACGATATCCCAATGAGTTTCTCTGTACTTTTTATCTATATCCTTGAGACCTTTCTTATCTTCTTTTTCTCTATCACATATAATAATAGGCAGATTATTAAAAAGTGTTGGATTGGTTTTACCTCTATTTAATAAAGTCACCTTATAACCGGCTTTTAAAAAAACCTGAACTATACTAGGACCTATAAAACCTCTTCCTCCTAATATGAGTACATTTTTATTTATCGGATTAATTGTGGTGCTAGCCAAAATTTCTATTGGATTAACAAACGTTAATGCCGAAGCTGCTGCGAATGTTTTAATAAATTCTCTTTTATTCATTATTACTTTAAATTATCTAATAATCGATTTATAGTTGTATTATAATCTACTTCATTTTGATAGTAGGCTTCTAATGTATTTCGCAAGGACTTGGTGTTATATTTGCTGAAAATATTTCGATCATCTAAAATCATTTCATAGACTGGATAATTCATTTTTTTGAATTCATCTTGAAGTGTTCTCCCACATAAGTAAAACAAGGAGACATGCCATAAGCTTCTTGGGTACTTAATGTTTAATTTTTTCTTATTAAATAATTCTGATATTCTACTCCTAAAAGTTCCATCAAGATTGAATAGCAGATGAGACCCTTCATGAAAAACAGTTTCAATAAACGCAAGTTTCTTACTATTAGGATCTATGGATGAAATGAAGATATTAAATTTTGGTCTTTTCACAGTATAAGCACCTGCATAGTTACTATAGGTAGTTATATCAACCCTTACCTTAGTTCTTGAAGGCCATTTTTTTAAAGACAGTTGTTCCATCTTGGGTATAACACTATTCTCTAGTGTTTTTATAATTGACAAATGATGTTCTACAATATATCTATTATGCGCTTTATGAATAGGCCAAAAACTTTGCTTGTAAATCGGTGAAACCTGATTAAGAATCTGAGTGTATTTCTTAGTAAAAGTGGTATCAATAATGGATATATTCTCATACTGGTTTTGAAGCCAGATTCGCTCATTATTCAATTCAAAAAGTAAGCTTTTTGATGCAATATTTTCTTTGTAATAGGCAATAGCATCATCTAAAGCCTGAACTTGTTCACTATTTAGAGTATCATAGATTTCTTCTTCTCCAATTTCCAAAAATTGATTCCCGTCTTGTTGTAAATTTCTTAGTTGCTCTCCTGAGGCTTTTTGATACAAGAAGTGATGAAGATTCATCCAATAATTACTATGAAACTCGAAATAATCTGTAACTGCAACTAAATCTTTATTTTCTTTTTGCCCATAAGCACAGCTAACGGTTAAAATTAAAATAGAATAATATTGAATTATCTTTTTCATATGAATGTTTATTCATTTATTTATAATACGTGAGCGACTGCTCGATAAGTCTTTAACTACAATCGTAAAAATCAGATACTGTTTTCGCAAGATCCAGCCATAATTTTCAAAAAAATGAAAATCATGAATTTCTATTGACAATAAAATTATTTATTACTGTCAACAAATATTAAAGTTTTAATTGATGTATTAGAAGGTCTTAATTAATTCGTACTCATTTCTTTCTTATACTGCCCAGGCGTTTTTCCAGTTTGTTTTTTAAAATGATAAAAAAACACCGACTTAGAGTTAAATCCACAATCATAGCCTAAACCTTCCATGGTCAAATAAGAGCTTTCCCCTTCTCTAATTTTATGAGTAGCATATTCAATTCTTTTAGTGTTGACCAAATCATAAAAAGTAGTTTTCATCTCAGAATTTATTACCTGAGATAAATGATGCTTACGAATGTCTATTGATCTGGATAACTTTGTCAAAGAAAAATCAGGATATAAATATGATTTATTTTCTTTAAAGTATTGATTGATTAGACGACGAATGTTATTAATTTCATTCATCTGTAATGGACTGTGTTTATATTTTTTTTGATTTGATTTTAGATAGTCATATACTTCTTCAGGTTTATAAATAGTTCCATACTTTAACCCATAAAAACCAATTATCATTACCAAAACAGTATATCGAAGTACATCTACAAATTCAAAATATGATACGCCTACATTTAGTTCTATGACCATTCGTATAATACTAATCCCCATACTGATTAAGAAAATAATAGCGGCTGTTTTAATCCAGAAATACTCTAAAATTTTACTATTTGAAGTCTTTGATTTTAAAAACCTTATTTTACTCTTGAAATGATACAGTATAAAAGAAGGGTAAAAAATCAATGAAATTAGTTTCACAATAAGGAGTATTACTTCCCAATTGGGGTCATGAATATCTTCAACATAAAAACATCCTATAAAAAAGAACAAAAATGGGATGAAATGTAAGAGACCTTTTTTTGTAAAACGCTCTCCGAGAATTGAGTTTGAATAGAATAAAAAAAATGGACCGTGTAAGAAACTAATAGTCATTATTAAAATGTCTATACTAGTCACTTCATAAAACTCAATGCTTAATTTTAATGATAAATGAATTGAGAATATAAGAAACCATATCATCAGCATCCAGTCTGATTTGTTTCTCTCTTTTTTTACAAAAATTAATAGGGCAAATAATATACTTTGAATTGCACCAATTCCCGAAACTATAGCTACTGAAGTGGCCATTTAATGAATTTTTGAAGTATGTACACGCATCGCTAAAGTAGCAATAATTTAACTTTTTTTAATTGGAGGCCGAATAAATGAGTTATTGGAAAGGAATTGGTAAAATACTAAATTACTGGGTGCGAGAATTTATGAAGTTCGTCTTTGTACCCTATTTCACGAATAGCTTTCTTTTTAATTGCTGTATTAATCTTTATAGCACAAAACGTGAATGAAATCATATTAGATTAAATCGAAACAAAATTATTAAAGCCCTATAAAGAAGCATAATGATGTACCGGATATAAAATAAAAGTTTTTTTTGGTAGCAAAACAGGATTAACGCTCTCTAAAAGTATTTTATCCTATATAAAATCTTTTAAAATACCTTTTAGAACCAACATATCCTTTTCCGTATTTCTAACCAATTTGTTTGCCTCATTACACTCAAACAAAGCATAATTAACCTCAATTAAACGGAGCTTTTTAGTATGAATGGCTTTCTTTTTAAGCTCGTTATAATATTTTATTTGTGCTTTCCGCGCTTGTTCTTTCTCATCCAACTCTTCGCTAGTATCATCTTTTCTATAAAACTCAAGAACCAATTTCAAATCCTTATAATAGGCATCTAGAGGGAGTTTTGTTCTTCCTTTTCCTCTTTTGTGGAGATTTCCTACCAGGGTGTCAAAGGTATGTTTTCTTGATGCTTTTTGTTGTAATAATTCATCACATAAATTTACTAGATAATACTCATCACTATTTTGAATAGTAAGTAAATTTTGTTCTTTTTTGGAGATGGGACTTATTAATTCTTTCGGCTCATATTTTTTGCCTGGCCTTACCAAATACCAATAGATGTTATCCAATCTTCTTTCTGCATGTACTGCTGGTATTTTAGCAAGCTCCGATTCTAGGTCTAATTTCCGTAGTACTTTACGAATCGGCAATCCCTTTTTTTTGTCCTTATTAAAAACTCCTGCTTCAATTAATGCAGGCATAATTGCTTTTGCAGGAATCCAATCAATAGAAGGGTTTGTATTAAAATAATGAGTTATCACTTCATTAATCTTTACTATATTTTCTTCGCTCATAACATTTAATCTTACCAATTAATTTGGGATTATATAAAAAATCTTGTTTTCATTAAGATATAATTTTCAAAAGTAATGTATTATCGAATACTTCTCTTATATCTCTTCAATGGAAAATAAATTAAAGAAGGTTCTTTTGGGTATTTCCAAAAAATCGAGGTTGAAGACTATTGAATTTTTAACAAACATCATGTGCGCTACACCAAAGCTTTTTAAAAGTAGTGGGAACAGGACGCCCTTCAGTTCATACCTCGCTGAGGACAAACCTGTCTGCCGACAGGCAGGCTTCTCGTCCTGTCAAGTCTTCAAAACATTATAACAATAAAAAAGCTTCAGAAACATTCTAAAGCTTTTTTCCAATAACTAATATCTATTACTATATTACTTTTGATCAGATTCAGCTTCTTTAGCTTTCTCCTGATCGTCTTTCATCATTTTTTGATCTTCTTCAGTAATGCGTTTATGTTCAGTCGCGATTTGTTGATGTTCTTTCTCCATATTTTCATGCTCATCTTTCATAGATTCATGTTCTGAAATCATTTGTTCTAGCGTAATCTCTCCAGAAGCATGTTTTGTTTCCAATTCAGCATGCTTTTCTATCAATGCATTATGTGCTGCAATAAGCTCACTGTGTTTAGCTAATACTGCTGTGTGATTCTTCTCGGTTACGACATGAATAGAATCATTTTCAATATTTTTATGAGCCGATACCATTTGCTGGTGATCATCTTTCATGGTATTGTGTTCTTTTACCATGGCTTCATGAGAAGCTTCCATTTCTTGATGCTCTTCTACCATAGCTTTATGCTCAGGAGCTTCAGCTGGGTTTTGTTTACAGGAAACAAAGAAAAGAACTGCTGTAATTACTGTTAATTTACTAAGTGTTTTCATGATTTTGGTTAATTGGTTTAAGATTCAAATAAATATAAACTAATATTTTGATAGATTATTTTCTATCAAGTTTTTAAAATTCTATTTAAACTCATAAAAACGACCTAAACTTTTGTTAAAACAAAAAAATCCTATTTCAATATTCCTGATCTTGCACTTATGCACCAACGTGTACTCACACATATCATTACTCTGTTGTTTACAGCGGCATTCCTTGTTCCAAGGGTGGCAAACTTACATGCTTTGAGTCATTTATCAGATGATGATACTTCTATTTCTTGTGAACTTTGCGACATTATAGTTGATTCTCATCAGTTTGATCTAATCAATGATAATAATCCCCATTTAGAAAATGAACAACAAAGTATACCAAGTTCATTTGTTATAGTACCCCAATACAATACTCCGCAAGAAAAGATTGTTTCTCCAACTTGTATTTATAATAAGCCTCCACCTTTTGTGTAAAGGGTATACCAATTGTTTATAAAGTTTATGAATGATGCGAGTTTTTGATTTGCATCATAATTTTTGTGCATTCTCATTTGTGATTCGCGTTATAGAATAACGAATTATACATTCACTTATAATAACGTATTACACGTTCTGCTTTGGTACCTATCCCTTATATCCAAACTATTATCGGTTCTAACCGAAATTACAAACACGAATAGTCAAACTTATTTTTACATAATACATATGCTAAAAGCAATCAATCTTACCAAAACATACGGTAAGCACTCAGCACTTAGTCAATTGAATTTATCGGTTGACAATGGGGAAATTTTTTGTTTACTAGGTCAAAATGGTGCTGGTAAAACAACAACAATCAATCTATTTTTAGGACTAATTGAGCCTTCTAGTGGTGAAGCTTCGATCAATGGAATTACTGTCAGATCCAACAGTAATAAAACCACTAAAATGATAGCATACATTCCTGAGGTTGTCCAACTATATGGCAATCTTTCGGGTGTGGAAAACCTTAACTTCTTTAGCAGGTTAGCTGGATTTAAATATAAGAGCTCTGAGTTGTCTGATTTTTTATCAAAAGCTGGTCTTCAAGAAACTGCCCATCAAAACAAACTATCTTCTTATTCCAAAGGGATGCGGCAAAAAGTTGGTATTGCCATCGCACTCTCTAAAAATGCGGATTACATTTTTATGGATGAACCTATTTCTGGCCTAGATCCCAAAGCTACATTAGAATTTACTAAAATATGCAAAGAACTTAGCAATGAAGGTAAAGCAATTTTTATGGCTACTCACGACATCTTTAATGCGGTAAACGTAGGCACCAAAATTGGTATTATGAAAGAAGGTCAATTAGTTCATACATCAAACACAGATGCTATTAATGCAACCCAATTACAAGATTTATACTTAAAAACTATCTAAACGTACTACAAATCAATTAACATAATGAACCTTTTTAAATTATTACCCATCCTTTTATTTCTGTTATTTAGTTACGTGACTTTTGCGCAAGTACAGGTAACAGGAACCATCGTCGACACTCAAAATATTCCTATTGTGGGAGCTTCAATTTCTTTAAAAAACAAAGCCAACACTTTTGGGAAACTTACAGATAACTCAGGACAATTTGAAATAAATGCTCCTTCGGGAATTTATACTATAGAAGTACGCTATTTAGGTTTTCAGCCTTATAAAAGCGTTGTAGAAACTGGAAATGGTTCTACATATGATATAAGAACTGTTCAGTTAGAAGAAGGTGCAGAGCAGCTTCAAACCGTTGAAATTGTTGGTCGTCCTCGAACGGATTACAATAGTGATTATTCTTTTTCATCTACCAAAATAGCGATTAAGAATAAAGAGCTACCTCAAGCAGTTTCTACAATTACAAAAGAATTAATTAATGATCGCCAAGCATTTCAGATAGCAGATGCTATAAAAACTGCAAGTAGTGTTACACATACAGGGTTCTACAATCATTTTAACATTCGGGGTATTATTCAAGCCGAAGATGGTCAACTGATTAATGGTTTTAGGACACGTCAGTATTATTTTCTACAACCCATTACATCTCATATAGAAAGAGCAGAAGTTATTAAAGGGCCGTCTTCAGTAACCTTTTCAAGTGTAGATCCAGGTGGATCAGTTAATTTAGTAACTAAAAAACCTTTAAAAGAAAAAAGAAATGAAGTAAGTGCCACAGTCGGAAGTTTCGGAACGTTAAGAGCAACTGCAGATTTTACAGGACCATTAAATGATTCAGGAACTTTATTATACCGTTTTAATACTGCTATCCAAGAAGCTAGATCTTTCCGAGACTTGGTAGAAAATAATCAATTTTTAATAGCACCTTCTATCACTTTCTTACCTAATAATACTACCGCTCTTAATGTAGAAATGATATATAGTAATGGAGTCGGAAATCTTGATCGTGGTCAACCGCTTTTTGGAGCTATCAATGGTCAGTTTGATCTAAATAGTACGGATATTACTACCAATGTGGCTGCTGCGAATGACTTTTATGCTTCAAAAGAGTTTATGGTGATCAGCAATTTTAGTAAACAGATTACTGATGATATAGGATTCAATGCTTCCTATATGAAACAAACTTGGAAAGAAGATCTTGCGGAGCATCGCGTGGCAGGTTCTGCTGCTGTGGACATAGATGGAAATGCCATTCCAACACTTGCTGAACTACGTTATACGGAGAGACAGCAGTTTTGGATAACGGATAACTATACCGCATATATCAATTTTGATCTTGAAAATGACACTTTTACCAATAAACTTTTGGTTGGATATGATGGTAGCAGATGGGAAAGAACTGTCGGTGGAGCTTCTAATGGCGCTCGTCGTTACAGAAGATTAAATGGTACAGCAACTTCGTTCGATCCTGCAGAAGCGGATCAATTTGAAACTATAGAAATTGATGGTATAACTGCTCCAAGGCCTAATGTTACTCATTTCGATCTTGCCAATCCTAATAATACTGCAAGAGAAACGTCTGGTTATATCACCTCAGAATTTGCAATTCCGGCAAATCTTACCACTTCAAACGGTATTTATATTCAAAACCAATTTAAGATAGGTAAATTTTCTGCTCTTCTGAATCTTCGTTATGACTGGTACGAAGATATATTCGATTACAAATCAAATAATGAGCAATCATTTAAAAACGAAGCTTTTATTCCTAGAATTGGGTTGACTTATGAAGCTACAAAAGCAATTAGTGTATATGCTTCCTACGTAGAAGGGTTTCAGCCACAGTCTAACACTGTCACACTTTCACCTGCTACCGAAGATTTTTTCTGGGCAGGTTCCCCTGCTAGTTTTGACCCTTTAGAAAGTAATAACATAGAATTTGGTAGTAAAGGAGAATTTTTAGGCGGAAAACTAACTGTGAATGCTGCCGTATATCAAATCACTCAAAAAAATCTATTACAGCAAGATCCAAATGATGAAACTGTATTAACAGAACGAGGAGAACAACGTAGCAGAGGTTTTGAATGGGATCTTACAGGATATGTATTACCTAATCTTCAGCTAAGTGCTTCGTATGCCTTTATCGATGCCGAAATTATAGAAGATGATGACCCAACATTAATTGGTGAACGCATTGGAGGAGCACCTGAGCATAGTGCTAATTTTTGGGGTCGATATGATTTTATGCAAGGTTCACTTAAAAATGTAGGTGTGGGTCTAGGTATGATATATCGTGGAGATCGTTTGTCTTGGTATGGAGATCGTATAGTATTGCCATCGTACACGGTATTTGATGCAGCTGTGTATTATCGCCCAACAGGTATGGATATGCAGATTGCGTTAAAGCTTAATAATTTATTTGATGAAACGTATTGGAATGGTGCATTGAATGCAACCAGAGTATTTCCGGGAGCTCCCAGAAATGTATTACTAACTACAACTTATAAATTCTAAAAAGATGCAATGGGCAAATATTCGATTATTCGCGGTTCACTTTTGGCGTAATGCGACAGCACCCAAAAGTTTTTATCTATTATTTTTAATTTTTATACTGTTAACGGCGTATTCAGCTGTTAGCGGTATAAAAAATCATAGTACTCAAAATAATATTCGACACGAACACCAGGTTAAAGCAAGACAAAGTTGGGAAGCAAATCCCGATAAGCATCCACACAGAATGGCTCATTTTGGGACATTTGCATTTCGAATACACCCTACTTTGGGGATATTTGATTATGGGTTAGAAAGTTTTACAGGAAGTACAGTTTTTTTAGAAGCACATCGGCAAAATAGTGTTAATTTTTCTGAAGCTACATTTTCTACCGGCATGCTACGATTTGGTGAATTGAGTTTAGCATTATTACTACAACTGGTATTGCCTTTGATGCTATTTTTTATAGGTTTTTCTAGCGTTGCTGGAGATAAACAGAATGGAACTTTAAAAATACTTTTATCCCAAGGTGCTACTTGGAAAGAGATAATATTTGGAAAATCTATTGGACTTTTTGCAATTTCTTTACTGTTTTTTATACCCATTCTTTTAGTGGTAATTATTGCACTTTTACTATTTGAAAATCCGGTTGTGAATGACTTTAGATGGTTACGCCTATTCATAATTGGAACAAGTTATTTGGTATTCCTTTTTATTATATCTTCTATTACAGTAGTCGTATCAGCGAGTAGTAATGCACCAAAAAATGCTTTATTACGATTATTAGGAATTTGGCTATTGTTAGTAATTCTATTACCAAAATCTGCACAAGCTATGGGGAATTACTGGTTCCCTACTCCTAGTAAATTGGCCTTTCAATCTGCTATCGAAAAAGAAGTGGTCCAAAAAGGTGACAGTCATAATCCTAATGATCCACATTATAACCATTTAAGAGATTCTGTATTCACAGTTCATAATGTAAGCAAGATAACTGACCTACCTTTTAACTATTCGGGTTTTGTAATGCGAGAAGGCGAGAAAATAACGGCTTCTTTGTACAGAAAACATCAAGCTAAGTTGGTAGATATTTATAAAAACCAAAATAATGTAACTCGATTTTCATCGTTTGTCAATCCTTTTACCGCAATAAAATTAATATCAATGACGATGTCTGGTACCGATTTTTCCTCTTACATCGATTTTCAAGATAAAACAGATAATTATCGATATCAATTAGCGCAAACCATGAATGAATTGCAAATGGAATATATCAGTCCGAAAAAAGAAAGTGGTTCTGAAGGGAAAACCCACGTAATTGGACATGAACATTGGTCAGCATTTCAGGATTTTAGACACGAACCAATGGCGTTTGCAAATTCTATTAAAGAAACTTTTCCTGCATTACTGTCTATCTTGTTTTGGGCAATAGGTACTATAGGTTTATTACTATTCATTTCAAAAAGAGCAAAAGCAATATGATGTTATATAAATTATTTTTACAGCAATGTATTCGATCCAAAGAAGTATGGATAAGCTTGGTATTAATAACATTATTGGGCATAGTAGGAATCGTTATTGGCAATAAACATCTAGAAAGACAACAGGATGCAATTGCTGAAGTAAAGACGTATCAAGACCGACATTTTGACCGACAAGTATCACTACATAATGATGATTTAGGGCTATTGTTATATTATGCAAATTTTGCCTATATCAATAACTTAAATCCATTAGCTGGATTATCTATTGGTCAGTCAGATGTAAATCCAACGGTAAAAAGAATTACAATTAAAACCTTTGAAGCCCAAAAGTATGATACCGATTTGGTAAACCCAATGAACCTGCAGTCCGGTAATCTCGACCTTTCTTTTGTGATAATTTACCTCTTTCCATTATTGGTCATTGTGTTGACTTTTAATGCAGTTTCCGAAGAAACAGAAACAGGTACCTGGAGACTGGTAGCTATTCAATCGAAATCTAAACTTGGATTTATCATCTCCAAACTTTTGGTACGATTAATACTATTATATACAATATTGATCTTTCTTTTTTTTATTGCAAAACTAGTCCTGAACTTATCTCTGGATATGCACTTTTTTTGGATGTTCGGATTATCCATACTTTACATACTTTTCTGGTTTACGGTTAGCTTTTTTATTATAAGTTTTAAAAAATCTTCTGGTTTTAATGCGCTACTACTTTTATCTGTTTGGCTGGTGTTAATTATTCTTTTGCCGGCTGGAATCAATGCATATGTAACCTCAAAATATCCTGTGCCAGAGGCTTTGAGTACGGCAATAGCACAAAGAGATGGCTACCACGTTAAATGGGATACCGATAAGCGAGCTACTATTGAGAAGTTTTATCAGCATTATCCACAATTTAAGAAGTATGGATATCCTACTGATGGATTCAACTGGTTATGGTATTACGCTATGCAACAGATGGGAGACGACGATTCAAAAAAACAGCGCGATGCTTTTAATAAGAAGATTACATTACGTGAAAACAAGAGCAACCAAATTGCATCTGTAATTCCCAATATGCATCTGCAATTAGCTTTTAATCAATTGGCAGGGACTAGTATGAGTCAACAATTGGAATATCTGAATGCTACCGATGCATTTCATGAAAAATTAAGGTTGTTTTTTTATCCGAAAATATTTGAAGGGCAACTTGCTGATACCGTAGATTGGAAACAATTCGTACCAGAATATTATAAGACAAAAACAACTTTAAAACCAATAAAAGCTATTACTCCGCTTATTATAGCATCAATTATTATGATAATAATTTCGATACCAATGACGAAACGATTGTAATGCTAGCTTAAGGTAAGACACCTATATTCATAATAGTTTCATCCTTTTTAGTGGGAACAGGACTCCCTTCAACTCATACCTCGCTCAGGATAAACCTGTCTGCCGACAGGCAGGCTTCTCGTCCTGTCAAGTCTTCAAAACATTATAACAATAAAAAAAGCTCCACATTTCTGTGAAGCTTTTTTAGTAGCGGGAACTGGACTCGAACCAGTGACCTTCGGGTTATGAGCCCGAAAAAGCTATTAACACCACACTGTAAACCAGCTGTTTATAAATTATTACGTACACAAACACCAACAAATAGGCACAAATAGATACGTAAAAACTGTACGTAACGCTTACGTACAGTTTGTATATTATTTCAGAATTTCAAAGTTTCTTAATTCCAGTCCAAAGTAGAAAAAATATAAATTATAATCTAGTAAAGTATACAATACTTTTTAATCAAAAAAATGAACACGTAATTCTTGCCAGATCTTACAAATTACTTTAGGGATGATACAAAAAAACCTAGCATTTCTGTGAGGCTTTACTTGGCCGGGAGAATCGGGCTCATATCGAACTTTTTGACATCTGATTACAACCTAATTGTTAGGTTATCAGCTAATTTGCATAATAATGTGTCTAAATTTACTTAGATAAATTATTAGATTGCTATGATGATATATTTCAAAGATTACTTGATAACTACTAAGGAAATTAATTCATCGTTTTATGAGACAGAAAAGTAGATTACAAAGGATAAAATTAGATATTGTTTTATTTTCTATAATTAGATTAAGTCACTCTTAATAATAAACTTAGGAAAAAAATTCAAAAAAAGTTTTTGAAATCATTTTTTTATTACATTTGATTAAACAATAATGCGTTTTATATAAAAAACGCATTGCCTAAACAAAATGGAATCTTTTTTCAGATTCGGGCATAGGAGCATAAAGAAGTCTACTCCGAAAGCTGCCCTAGGGATAGGGAACCGAATTCTCAGGCTGACTTCTAAAGTATATACTACACTTAGACTATTGGAACGAATACAGTTCGTGCCCTACACTATTTTTATTTTTCGTGTATGAGATTAGATTGAAATTAATTGCTTTCGCAATTTCTTATGTATCAATTTCTAATTTTTCAAGCACATTATAATGAAAACAAAATATATCGATTTGATCGAACAGACCTTCCATTTTCCACAGGAAGAGTTTTCGCTCCAGAATAACTTATTAGAGTTTCACGGCATTGATCTTATGAAATTGATTGCTCAATATGGTGCGCCTTTAAAATTTACTTACCTACCCAAAATATCAGAAAACATTAATCGAGCAAAACACTGGTTTAACAAGGCTATTAAGTCAAATGATTATAAAGGAAATTACAACTATTGTTATTGTACCAAAAGCTCACATTTTCAACATGTATTAAGCGAAGCCCTTAAGAATGATATACATATAGAAACCTCTTCCGCTTTTGATATTGATATCGTTGAAAACTTAAAGATCCAAGGTAAGATTACCAATGACACATATGTTATTAGTAATGGCTTCAAACGTGACCAATATGTTCAAAACATTGCCAGATTGATTAATAATGGACACCACAATTGTATTCCTATCATTGATAATTACGAAGAACTTAATCTATTAAGCGATGTAATTAACGAAGATTTTCAGGTGGGTATACGTATTGCTTCTGAAGAAGAACCAAAGTTTGAGTTTTATACTTCTCGATTAGGAATTGGGTATCGTAATATTGTACCCTTTTATAATAATCAGATCAAGAATAACCCAAAAGTGAAACTAAAGATGCTTCATTTCTTTATAAACACAGGTATTCGCGATACTGCTTACTATTGGAATGAATTACAAAAATGTCTAAAAGTATATATAAGTCTTAAGAAAATATGCACATCATTAGATAGCTTAAATATAGGCGGAGGTTTCCCGATAAAAAACTCTTTGGCCTTTGATTATGACTATCAGTATATAATCAATGAAATTATTAATCAAATCCAAATTTCCTGTGAAGAAGCACAGGTAGATGTTCCAAATATCTTTACAGAATTTGGCAGTTTTACAGTTGGTGAAAGTGGCGGGGCTATTTACGAAGTACTATATCAAAAACAGCAAAATGACCGTGAAAAATGGAATATGATCAATTCATCTTTCATTACAACAATGCCAGATACATGGGCAATAAACAAACGTTTTGTGATGTTGCCCGTAAACAGATGGGATGATGAGTATGAACGCGTACTACTTGGTGGATTAACCTGTGATAGTGATGATTATTACAATTCAGAACAACATATGAATGCCATATATCTACCAAAATACAAAAAAGACAAACCTTTATATATTGGTTTTTTCAATACTGGTGCATATCAGGAAACCATAGGTGGTTTTGGTGGATTGCAACACTGCCTTATCCCGCAACCTAAACATATTTTGATAGATCGTGACGAGGCTGGAAATCTAACTACAGAAGTTTTTGCACCACAACAAACTTCAGAACAGTTACTATCTATTCTTGGATATCAAAAAACACCAAAAGAAGAAATTTTAGAATATTCACAAAAAGAAATAATTATAAACTCTAACTAACCAAAATCATTAAATCCAAACATTTTTAAAATGGAAACTAAGAAAACATATGCCGGAATTCCAGAAAAATACGCTGGCTATGACAAATCAAAAGTAGTATTGATCCCTGTTCCTTATGATGGAACTAGTACATGGGGCAAAGGAGCAGACAAAGGCTCTGAAGCATTTTTACACGCTTCAGAGAATATGGAGCTTTATGATATAGAAACGGAGAGCGAAGTATACAAACAAGGTATTTATCTATCTCAACCTATTGACGAAAAAAGCTCACCAAACGCAATGGTTACGGCTGTGCACGATACTGTAAAAACCAATATTAAACGCAACAAGTTTGTTACGCTTTTTGGTGGGGAGCATTCTATTTCTATAGGAGCTATACGTGCTTTTGATGAATGTTTCAATGATTTAACAGTAGTACAAATAGATGCCCACGCTGATTTAAGAAAAGAATATGAAGGTTCTAAGTACAATCACGCTTGTGCACTTTATGAGGCTAATCAAAATACCAATCTTATTCAAGTTGGGATTCGCAGTATGGATGCTTCTGAAAAACTTGTAATGAATGAAGAAAATGTCTTTTTCGCTCATGAAATGGCAACCGATGATTATTGGATGGACAATGCAATCGAATTAATGACAGATACGATCTATATCACTTTTGACCTTGATGCTTTAGACCCTTCTATTTTACCTTCTACCGGAACACCAGAACCGGGAGGGTTATTATGGTATGAAACCCTTGAATTTCTTAAGAAAATATTTGAAGAAAAAAATGTAGTAGGATTCGATATTGTAGAATTATGCCCAAATAAGAATGATAAATCTTCTGATTTTGCTGCTGCCAAATTATACTATAAAATGTTGAGTTACAAATTTACTGAACAAGATGTTGATGACGCAAATGAAAATTTATATGCTCTTAAAGGCAATGATAAAACTAACCACTTAAAATTTTCTGACGATGAATACGAAGGATAAAGGAGCGATCTCGCAATTTATAGAGAAGCACTATCTTCATTTTAATGCTGCCTCTGTAGTAGATGCAGCACAAACATATGAAGCTAAAATTAATAATGGTTCAAAAATGTTAGTATCTCTAGCTGGAGCAATGAGTACTGCCGAGTTAGGTAAGATTTTTGCAGAAATCATACGTCAAAACAAAGTGCATATTATCTCTTGTACAGGTGCAAATTTGGAAGAAGATATTATGAACTTGGTAGCACATAGTCATTATAAACGTGTGCCAAATTATCGTGATTTAACCCCAAAACAAGAGTGGGATTTATTAGAACAAGGGTTAAATCGAGTTACAGATACGTGTATCCCAGAAGAAGAAGCTTTTAGAAGATTACAGCAACATATTTTTAAGATCTGGAAAGATGCCGAAGAAAAAGGAGAGCGATATTTTCCACACGAGTTTATGTACAAAATGTTGTTATCTGGTGTATTAGAACAGTACTATGAAATTGACATTAAGGATAGTTGGATGTACGCTGCGGCAAAAGCCAATTTGCCAATGGTAGTCCCAGGATGGGAAGATAGTACAATGGGAAACATCTTTGCTAGCTATGTATTGAAAGGAGAGCTTAAAGCCAGTACCATGAAATCCGGAATCGAGTATATGACCTTTCTTGCAGATTGGTATACCGATAATTCTGAAAACGGTATTGGATTTTTCCAGATAGGTGGTGGTATTGCAGGAGATTTTCCTATTTGTGTTGTACCAATGTTATATCAGGATATGGAGCGTATAGATACTCCATTCTGGAATTATTTCTGTCAGATAAGTGACTCAACAACAAGTTATGGATCTTATTCTGGAGCGGTACCTAATGAAAAAATCACTTGGGGCAAGTTAGATATTGATACCCCAAAGTTCATTATAGAGTCAGATGCTACTATTGTAGCGCCATTAATATTTGCCTACTTATTAGATATGTAATAGATATGAAAACTTCAAAAAACAACCATTTAAAAAAAGTTATTGTTGACTTCAAAAAGTTAAATAATAAAATTTTGGATTTACTTGTAGTGAAATATCCTGATGGATATGATGATGAAGATATCATTACGTTTAGAAATGCACAAAATGAAATAGTAGAATGTGTAGAAGTAAAAACTGAAGATACTTTATATCTTGTAAAAGTAAGTAAACGCCTTGTCACTGCTATGGAGGATTATAATGTCGATGAAGATAACGTTAATAATGATGACTTAGATGTAAACGAATTAGAAGATAAATGAAAACAAACGCCTTTGCGCTACAAATTGCAGAAAGTATAGATATAGATACCTGCAAAAATCACTTTAAACAAACACTTCTATTTTCTAATAGTGATGAATTGTTTTTCGATTTTGAAAACCAGAGGTATGCTTATATTTTTAAATATGGTATTATTTGTGTTTTCAATTTCGCTCCAAACGAAATGGATCAGCTGAGGCAACAATTATTTGAATTTACCACAAATGCAAAGCTTATAGATAGTTCTTTAACCGAATCTATTGACATAATTACAGATGCCGAATCCTTTAGTGTAGATGTTGATGCAGTTCATCTAGCAGATAATAATATTGAAAAAATACGTTTGATAATGCTCAATGCATCTCAATCTATAATATTAGACTATTATTTGAGTATTGCAGAGCAACTAATTGAAGACACAGTACAATACACTAATTTTATAGAGACAAGAGGGACAAGACTATATACAGATGATAAAAAACATAAACATTTCGTTGAAAAGGTTTTAAATTCCAAAAATAAGATTTCTGAAAATCTTTACATATTTGATTCTCCTAGTGCAGTTTCGGATGATGAAATGCTTACTAAGCTAAATACTGAACTTAAGAAAAAATTTGAGATAAATGATAAGCATAAAACTATAAGCCAGAAGCTAAACATTGTAAAAGAAAACCTAGAATTCTTTAAGCATATTATAGTACATAGGAAAAATAGTAAACTTAAGTGGATTATTATAATTTTAATAATTTTTGGTATAATAGGTGTGCTTTGGAATCAATCCTATTAAACATATATACGCCTTTATAAAGGAAAAGTCGGATCTTAAAATTGCATTGGACATGATTCTTTGGCTAAATTTACAATGAATTGACAAGAGAATTACTTAATAGCTTTCAATAGAGCGAAATCCCAATTTTTGAAAAGAGAAAATTTGGTTTTTTTAATTACGAAAAAAAGAATTATGAAAATAAAAATATGCTTTATCATGTACCCTTGGGAAGAAGTACGTCCATCACAAGATTCTACACTCAGAATTATACATGAAGCAGTTAAAAGAGGCCATGATGTTTCAATTACGGATCCGTCTAACTTGACTATTAGACATAGTATCACCCTTAGTTTGTGTAAGAACATATCACTAGGAGAAAAACTCACTAAAAGCATGACTGCATTTTATAAGACAGTAACATTTAAGTCTAAAATGAGAGAGTTGAGCGAGTTTGATGTAATATTTATGCGTGACAACCCTCCATTGAATGGGTTGGTTCTGAATTTCTTGGATTCCATAAAAGATGATGTTTTTATTATCAATGCAATTGATGGATTAAGAGAGGCTAATAATAAGATTTATACTGCCGCCTACTTCGACCCTGATCATGAGATTATACCTGCTACATATGTTTCTAAAAACATTGATTATCTCTTACACATAATCAAAGAATCAGAGAATGACAAGATGATTATGAAGCCATTGGATGGTTATGGAGGTAGTGGCGTTATCATTATTGAAAGGGCTGCAATGCAAAATATCCGTTCTTTATTAGACTTTTATATTAATCATGGCAAGGATCACTCCAACTATGTAATTCTTCAAGAATACGTAGAAGGTGCTGAAGAGGGAGATGTTCGAATTTTGATGTTAAATGGAGAGCCTATTGGAGCATTAAGAAGGAGACCTATCCAAGGTGATGTAAGGTCTAATATTTCAGCTGGAGGAGCAGTCGAAAAATATAAATTAACAAAAGCAGACAAAATATTGTGCAGGGAGATTGGAAAAAAATTGGTTAGAGATGGTATTTACTTTGCTGGTCTTGATTTAATTAATGGTAAATTGATCGAAGTCAATGTAATGAGTCCAGGTACAATTACGGACATAAACAGGCTTAATAAAGTTAGATTGCAAGAAAAGATTTTAGGCTATTTGGAAAAAGTAGTAGGAAGTAGAAACGAATTAAAAGAAGAATTTAGACCTGAAACCCTATTAGAAAATGCAGCAATTAAAGGTTAGTGAAATAATTAAGCTTATAGAGCAAAAGAAGACCTTTGAAGCTAAAGCTTCGGATAATTCTTTCAGTATAAAAATCAATAAGTATGTACCCTATTGCTGTACGGCCATTCATGATGGCGGTAACCTTCGAGATCGGTTAAAAAACAAAATTGCCATCGATGATTATAACCGATGGTATGAAGAAGATCCACATACTGGTGAATTTATAGACTCTTTACCTATTACATTAGTTGGATTGGACTCCCGTTTTGAGTATGACCTCAATAGAAAGCCAGAAGATTGCATCTATGATGAAGCATGGGGCAAAAAAGTATGGAAACGTCCTCTTACGCCTGCAGAAAAACAAGCAAGCCTTCAAAAACATCATAATTTTTACAAAGTCGTCCATGCATTGATTCAGAAGCTAGAAGAGCTGTATGACTCTTGCATCGTTTATGATTTACACTCTTATAATTACCAACGTTGGGATAGAATTGTGCCACTTTTTAATATAGGTACAGAGCGCATTGATAGTTCGAAATATGAAAAATTTATTGAAAACTGGGTAACCGAATTAAGTGCTATTTCGTTAACAGGTATAGAGAATCAGACGACAATCAATGATGTTTTCTTTGGTAGAGGTTATAATCTTGAATTTATTACCCAGAACTTTTCCAATACACTTGTGCTGGCTACGGAAATTAAAAAAGTCTATAGTAATGAATTAACAGGTGAAGATTATCCTAAATTGATACGAGAACTACAGCAAAAACTAAAACGAGCTATTCTCAACAATGCACAGTATTTCAGTGAAGAAAACACCAATTGGAGATCCAAAAACAGCGTGCATTTATTAGATAAGAAAACCGATCCAGCTATTGTTTCTGTAGATAAGAAGCTTTTCAAATTATTGAAAGGATTTGAATTATTAGCTTATGTCAACCCAATAAATACGAACTCTGAACAAAAGCGGTTTATTAAAAATAAATACGCTAAACCTCCTAAGTTCAAATATGCACCCATTAAGATTAATCCATTCGAGCTAAAACAGCAATTAAGCACACTAAGAACACAAGATATATCAGATGTTTCTATTCGTCAATTATACGAATCTGTAATCAATAGTTACTTTGATAAGATTGATCTATTATCAGCACTAGGTACAAAGAAGTTTTTATACAACTCCCTCCGATATTTCGGAAGACCAAGTAAGAAAGACTTAACCAATGCTCAATATATTCTTCACTTGCCATCTATCCCTAGTGAACCAAAAAGAGTACCATTTCTATCGATGGATGAGGCCATTGGTTCATTTAGAAATGCACTAGATGAGTACGGAATCGATTGTAAAATCGAACTGAGTAAGCGAGTGATTTCTCAAGTAATGGTACTCAACTCAAAAAAGACAATTTTAATTCGACCTGATGCAAAATTCACAAGAAAAGAAGCCAATGCACTCATAGAGCATGAAATCGGCGTACACATGGTGACTACACAAAATTCTTCAGATGAGAAACTGAATATTTTCAATCTTGGTCTGCCAATGAATACCATGACTCAAGAAGGATTAGCAATTCTATCAGAATACCTGAGTGGAAACATTACCTTGAAAAGACTAAAAAAGATAGCATTCAGAGTAGTTATTACTGATATGATGTGTAATGGAGCTAATTTCATGGAATGCTTTAATTTCCTAGTTAATCAACATAGTGTTTCAACAAATGATGCATACATCATCGTGACAAGGATTTTTAGAGGTGGTGGATTTACCAAAGACTATCTATACCTAAGTGGATTTGAGAAAATATTGAAACTATGGAAAGTAGATGTAAATCTTTCTCCGCTATTGGTTGGTAAAACCTCTATGGACTTCTACAATACCATCAATGAAATGATAGAAAGAGAAATTATAGCAAAACCAAAACACATAACGAAAAGTTTTAAAGACCCTTTTGGCTATCAAAACAATGAGATTTATGAGTACATCATTAGTGGACTAGGTTAGTACTTAGCAAGTACTGAAAAGTTAATTAATAAATCTATAAACAAACCAAAGTATACTTAAAGAATACAAATTGAAACTATCGAATTAACTGAGAATATATTGGAAGTTTGTCTTACAAATCCAATATTTCCATAGTTACTACCTAATAAGCATAAAAACATTCAAAATTTGTCTGTAAAAATAATTTTCAGAGTCATCTCGGGTACTTCACCCGAAGGACATGGTTTTGCATTAGCATAACCCAAAGCCCAGAATAACACAAAGCACTATAAAACAGGAACTTAATTTCAATTCAGATTAATCTATAGAGTTAGAAAAAACCTCTCTTACTGTATTTTTTGATGAAAACTGTACGTAAATACTGTACGTAAGTCTGAAAAATTGAAGATTTTCAAGAAGAAAAAATATCCATAAACAAAAATAACCACCTCAAAATGAAGTGGTTATTGTAGTAGCAGGAGAGATTGAAATATCTAACCATTCTATTAACAATTTATTTGTATTAGAAGCATTTATAAAAACCCATTCTACATTATTAATAACTACATAAAGGATACACTCTTATTTACTTCCATTAATACTAAAATCTTATACTAGTATATTTTTGCTTAGTACTATGGTACATATTTTATGTTGTGCAACACAAATGTCTTCAACCCTTTTTTTATGTTCTAAAAACTTTAAATGAGTTCAAATATTAACAACATTACTAAAACAATTAAAAAAGGGTATTGTACATAGATACAATTCCCTTTTACAAAAAATTACTTGCTTTTAATTCTAATTCTATTATTATTGAACAGTAGCGTTGGACCATTGTGAATCCCCTGTAAATCTTTTTAGTAATGTTTGATAAGATCCTCCATTATATAAAAGCTCTTTTTCTCCATTACCTTTTGTACCCCAAATTTTTAAGCAATTAAGATATCTTAATTTTCTATCACTATAAATTCACTTCTTCTATTTTGCGAATGCTCTTCTTTACTACATCTAACACCATTACCACATCTATTAATTAAGACAGTTTCGCCATAACCTCTACTTTTTACGCGTGAGGGATCAATTCCCTTGCTAACAACGTAATTTGCTGTAGAAGTCGCGCGTCTTTGAGATAGTTTCATATTGTAACTATCACTTCCTTTACTGTCCGTGTGAGATCCTATTTCTATTTTTATGGAAGGATATTCCTTTAAGTATGCTATGACTTTATCAAGTTCTTTAGCTGATTCATTTAGTATTAAAGCTTTGTTAGAAGCAAAATAAATGGGTTTTAAATTTAGAAGTTTAGCAAGGTCGAGACCTTTTTCAGGAACATTACTTTTTAATTCTATACTTTCAGATCGACTTGGGGTATCTCTTTTTATGGTTATATTTTTAATTACAGGATCAAAACCTTCTTTTTTTATTGTTATTTCATATGTTTTATCACCACAATCTAAATTCATTACAACTTTCCCTTTCGGGTCTGTTTTTCCTTTAAAAATAATTGCTTTAGTACCATCTCGAACTTCAATATCGGCATTTTCAAGAATACTTCCAGATTTCTTTTCAATAATAATTGTCTTTAAACTACCTTCACATTTAGTGATCAGAGGAGTAGTCTCCATAAAGCTGTAAATATCATCATTTCCTCTTCCACCAGGTCTATTAGATGCGAAGTACCCTTTTCTGGTATTCTCATCAAAAATAAAAGTTACATCATCAGCAATACTGTTTATAGGTTTTCCAACATTATAAACAGTTTTATCATTTCCTTCTAGTTTTGCAGCAAAAATATCTAACCCTCCTAATCCAAGATGACCATCAGAAGAAAAATAAAGTGTTCCTGATTCGCTTATAAAGGGAAAAGTGTCTCTGCCTTCCGTATTAATAGTTGGACCCAAATTTTTGGGTGTAGTAAAAGAGCCGTCTTGATTAATACCAATTACATATAAGTCAGACATACCATATCCGCCCGGCATATCTGAAGCAAAATATAACTTAGTCCCATCCGGGCTAAGAGCAGGATGAGCAACAGAATATTCGTTATTATTAAATGATAGATCTTCGATACTATCCCATTTTGATTTATTATTTAATTGCGCCCTATAAATCTTTAATCGGTTTACCCCGCTAGAATCTTTTCCAAATTTTGAATTTATCAAATTATTTCTTGTAAAATAAATGGTATTTCCATCTTTTGTAAATGTAGATGTGGACTCGTGCAATCTGGAGTTTAAGTCTTTCGAAAAGTGTTCTGGGTAATCAAAATCACCAGATTCTTTTAAGGTATAACTTAACAGATCTAAATAAGGTTGCTGTGTCCATCTATTCTTCTTAGCATTGGATTTTACAGTTCCTCTTGCTGATGAAAATACTAGTTTATTCTTATAAATAGCTGGAGCAAAATCAACATAAATAGAGTTTCTAGGAAGGTTTTCTATCGTATATCTACCGGATTGTAAAGATATTTTTTCTAAATAGTCTGGATTGTCAATCAAGCGTTTCGCTCTTGAATCAGCAATATTAGACTCTTTTACCTTAATCATCAAGCTATCTGCTTCTTTATATCGTTTAAGAAATTTAAGGGATTGTGATGTACGGAAATAATATCCTGCTGTAACTTCATTTACTTCTGTTCCGTTTTTTTCTAACTCCTTTTTCTCTTCCATCATTTTAAGATACCACTTGGCAGCATCTTTTAACTCTGAATTAAAAAAATAACAATCACCTAATTTCTGATATACTTCAAGTGAAGCATTTCCTTTTTTTATTATTTTTTCATAAGCTGAAATAGCATCAGCATATGCGAAGTTTTCATATTCAGAATGTGCTCTTTTTAATTCACTCTCCTGTGAAGAAAGTATAAGAGTATTCATCAAACAAATTATCAGGATTATTTTTATGGAAATTTTCATAGTCATCATTAGTTTAGGTTAAAAGAATCTTGGGTAAATGATCTTTTCTTTTCTTTTGAAAATCTCGTATCGTAAAACCAGTTCATAAGATCCAGCATTAAATTCTGTATTTCCTAATCGAGTAGTTTCCCAATCATAAGCAAATCCTAACATTAGATTATCTGAAATTTGAAATCCTGCGATAGCACTTAATGCAGCACTCCAACGATAGCCTAATCCTAATGTAAGCTTATCATACAATAAAAAATTGGCAGATACATCTACTTGTAATGGTGCTCCTGAAACCGCTTTTAACAATGCAGCAGGTTTAAATTTTGTGGTCTCATTAATATCAAAAACATATCCTCCTGTCAGATAATAATTTACTCGTTCTGCTGCTAAAAACGAAGATGCGCTATTATCTAAAGCAGATTCATCAAAATGTTTGGTCTGAAGTAAATTTGGAGCGGATACCCCTAAATACCATTTTTCTGTATGGTAATACACTCCAACTCCAACATTAGGTGAAAATTTGTTATCGATATTAGTATCTAACAAAACATCTGTATTTGTATATTGATTTAACGCATCAAAATTAACATCCAGTAAATGCCCTCCTGCTTTTAGACCAAAAGCAAGTTGACCCTCTACTGAAGTATTAATGGTATATGAAAAATCAATATCAAAATAAGTTTCCTGGGTAGGTCCAATTTTATCATTTACAATAGAAAGACCAAGTCCTACTTTATTACTTTGCCCTATTGGAGAATGGATGTTTAGTGTTTGGGTTACTGGTGCTCCACCAATGCCAACCCATTGATTTCTGTAAAGTCCGGTAATACTAATGGCATCTCTTGATCCAGCATAAGCGGGATTTACACTTATGGTATTATATATGTATTGGGTATATTGTGCGTCCTGCTGCCCAAATCCATCTTTGGTAATTATCACAAGCAGTATAAATAATATATATATGTTTTTCATCTCAAAGGAGGTTATATGGTTTGTATGGGGAGTAGTTGTACTCCCCAATTATAATTTATCTGTTTATGTATAGGTAATCTGATCGTTTTTTAGTCTCACCAGTATTTGTTTTATACGTTAGGACATAGAAATAAGTTCCTACTGGTAGCTGGCGATCTTGATTAATCGTAGCTCTACCATTAGATTCTCCTCGGAAAAATTCTCCATTACGACCGTATCCAAGTGCTTCATAAACTTTAACTCCCCATCTATTAAATATCTGTAACTCGTTTGACGGGAACTTGTCGATATTTCTAATGATAAGAACATCATGATCTCCATCTCCATTTGGAGTTACTACGTTAAATACTTCAAGATCATCTTCTGTGTCTGTATCAGAATTGTTTTCTTCTAGATAATCCGGAATATCATCACCATCTGAGTCTACAGCATCATCGGGGTTACCATCACCATTGGGATCTGGGTTTTCATCTGCTGTTTCTATTCCATCGCCATCATCATCAGTATCTTGATAATCTGGTATTCCATCTCCATCTGTATCATCATTAGTTGGATCACCATCTTCATCAATATCTTCTTCAATAGTATCAACACCATCTCCGTCATCATCCATATCTAAATAGTCCGGAATTCCGTCTCCGTCTGTATCTTGTGTGTCACCTGTACTTGGATCACCATCACCATCTGAATCTGGGTTTTCATCCGAAGTTTCAACACCATCACCATCATCATCAGTATCTAAGTAGTCAGGAATTCCATCTCCATCTGTATCGTCATCAGTTGGATCTCCATCTATATTGATATCTTCATTGATAGTATCTACTCCATCACCATCATCATCTACATCTTGATAATCATCAATACCATCACCATCAGTATCTTGTAGATCATAATCGATGTCTCCTCCATTAGGGTCATCTTGTACATCATCGGCAATCCCATCATCTCCAAAAGGACCATCTAACATTCCATCACCATCTGAATCATTTCCGTCATGTCCTGCTTCCTCTATATCTAGTACACCGTCACCATCTGAATCTAAATCCAAACTATCTATGATACCATCACCATCAGTATCCAAATTAGGATCTCCACCTTGTTCTACTGTATCTGGTATACCGTCATTATCGTCATCAAGATCAACCGCATCCGGAATTCCATCTCCATCAGTATCATCTCCTATTACTGTAATAGTCACAGTAGCATTTTCACAAACATTAGGGGTAACGGCTGTATTACAAACCTGATAAACGACAGTTACGGTAGTTCCTCCTTCACCCGCAGCAGCTATATAACTCATTTCGCCCGTCAATGGATCAAAGACTACTGTACCTGCTGCTGTACCTAATCCTGTATCAATAATACTAGTATTAGTACCTGGGAGGAAATCATCATTAATTAAAATATTCGTGCTGCTACTAATTCCTTCAACCACTGTGAACAAATCATCATTTGCTATAGCAATTTGAGGATTCGGATCAGTAACATCTGGATTCCCATCATTATCATCATCGGTATCTGTTACATCAGGTGTACCATCATTATCGGTATCGGTTTGTACGGTGATCGCTACGGTGGCATCCTCACATACTTGTGGAGATACTGCTGTATTACATACCGTATATACTACCGTTACTGTTGTGCCTTCTTCACCAGCAGCAGGTGTATAGTCTAATTCACCTGTTAATGGATCAAAGACAATCGTTCCGTTAGCTGTTCCTGTTCCTGCATCTACAATAGTGGTATTTGCACCCGGCAAAAAGTCATCATTGGTCAATATATTGACTGTTCCTGTAGTTCCTTCTACTACGGTCAACAGATCATCCATTGTTGTTGCCACTAATGGATTTGGATCGGTAGTATCTGGATTCCCATCATTGTCATCATCTGTATCAGTTACATCCGGTGTTCCATCATTATCGGTATCGGTTTGTACGGTAATCGCTACGGTGGCATCCTCACATACTTGTGGAGATACTGCTGTATTACATACCGTATATACTACGGTTACTGTTGTGCCTTCTTCACCAGCAGCAGGTGTATAGTCTAATTCACCTGTTAATGGATCAAATCCAATCGTTCCGTTAGCTGTTCCTGTTCCTGCATCTACAATAGTGGTATTCGCACCCGGCAAAAAGTCATCATTGGTCAATATATTCACTGTTCCTGTAGTGCCTTCTACTACGGTCAACAGATCATCCATAGTGGTAGCCACTAATGGATTTGGATCGGTAGTATCTGGATTCCCATCATTGTCATCATCGGTATCAGTTACATCCGGTGTTCCATCATTATCGGTATCCGTTTGTACGGTGATCGCTACGGTGGCATCCTCACATACTTGTGGGGATACTGCTGTATTACATACCGTATATACTACCGTTACTGTTGTGCCTTCTTCACCAGCAGCAGGTGTATAGTCTAATTCACCTGTTAATGGATCAAATACAATCGTTCCGTTAGCTGTTCCTGTTCCTGCATCTACAATAGTGGTATTCGCACCCGGCAAAAAGTCATCATTGGTCAATACATTCACAGTTCCTGTAGTGCCTTCTACTACGGTCAACAGATCATCCATTGTTGTTGCCACTAATGGATTTGGATCGGTAGTATCTGGATTCCCATCATTGTCATCATCGGTATCAGTTACATCAGGTGTACCATCATTATCGGTATCGGTTTGTACGGTGATCGCTACGGTGGCATCCTCACATACTTGTGGGGATACTGCTGTATTACATACCGTATATACTACCGTTACTGTTGTGCCTTCTTCACCAGCAGCAGGTGTATAATCTAATTCACCTGTTAATGGATCAAAGACAATCGTTCCGTTAGCTGTTCCTGTTCCTGCATCTACAATAGTGGTATTCGCACCCGGCAAAAAGTCATCATTGGTCAATATATTGACTGTTCCTGTAGTTCCTTCTACTACGGTCAACAGATCATCCATTGTTGTTGCCACTAATGGATTTGGATCCGTAGTATCTGGATTGCCATCATTGTCATCATCGGTATCAGTTACATCCGGTGTTCCATCATTATCGGTATCGGTTTGTACGGTAATCGCTACGGTGGCATCCTCACATACTTGTGGAGATACTGCTGTATTACATACCGTATATACTACGGTTACTGTTGTGCCTTCTTCACCAGCAGCAGGTGTATAATCTAATTCACCTGTTAATGGATCAAAGACAATCGTTCCGTTAGCTGTTCCTGTTCCTGCATCTACAATAGTGGTATTTGCACCCGGCAAAAAGTCATCATTGGT
>CANMSO010000010.1 GCA_947500545.1 uncultured Aquimarina sp.
TCAATGCTACCTGTATCAGGATTAATACTTAATCCAGTAGTACTAGAAAATGTTCCTCCCGATGTTCCAGTAATGGTTGGTGTTGGATCTGTAGCATCAGCACAATATGATGTGGCATCATAATTAAAACTAGGATCATCTACTGCCACGATGGTTATTTCCGTATCACTAGTATCTGGACAAGTTCCATTGGTGGTATAGGTTATGGTATATGTTCCTGGTGTACTAGTAACAACGTTTATGATTCCCGTACCTGGGCCAATACTTAACCCAGTGGTACTAGAAAATGTTCCTCCCGATGTTCCAGTAATGGTTGGTGTTGGATCTGTAGCATCAGCACAATATGATGTGGCATCATAATTAAAACTAGGATCGTCTACTGCCACGATGGTTACTTCTGTATCACTAGTATCTGGGCAGGTTCCATTGGTGGTATAGGTTATGGTATATGTTCCTGGTGTACTAGTAGCAACGTTTATGATTCCCGTACCTGGGCCAATACTTAATCCAGTGGTACTAGAAAATATTCCTCCCAATGTTCCAGTAATGGTTGGTGTTGGATTTGTAGCATCAGCGCAATATGATGCGGCGTCATAATTAAAACTTGGATCATCTACTGCCACGATGGTTACTTCTGTATCACTAGTATCTGGGCAGGTTCCATTGGTGGTATAAGTCACGGAATATATTCCGGGTGTACTGGTAGCAACATCAATGCTACCTGTATCAGGATTAATACTTAATCCAGTAGTACTAGAAAATGTTCCTCCCGATGTTCCAGTAATGGTTGGTGTTGGATCTGTGGCATCAGCACAATAGGTTGCGGCACTATAGTTAAAACTTGGATCATCTACTGCCACGATGGTTACTTCTGTATCACTAGTATCTGGGCAGGTTCCATTGGTGGTATAAGTCACGGAATATATTCCGGGTGTACTGGTAGCAACATCAATGCTACCTGTATCAGGATTAATACTTAATCCAGTAGTACTAGAAAATGTTCCTCCCGATGTTCCAGTAATGGTAGGTGTTGGATCTATGGCATCAGCACAATAGGTTGCGGCACTATAGTTAAAACTTGGATTATCTATCGCATTTACCATAATTGTAATGGTCATACAAGTTGCTGATGTTTCATCAATACAAGATATATCACCATCCTCTCCTCTTATAAAGTATGTTGTACTTGGTGCTGTTGGCGTAACTTCAAAAGTAGAGGTGTTTGTAGTAGTCGTTCCAATTAGGTTTCCACCACAAGAATCATCATAAATAGACCATGTTGAGGCAATATTAAGAGTACCAGAAATTGTAATTGTAGAAGTTTCTCCTTCACACGTAACAGGTGTAAATGATAATGTTGGCGTGTCAGGTAACACACAAACAGGCACTTGTCTAAACCATGCAAATCTAGCTACATTGAAACTCCCTAATATGGCATCTTTCAAGCCATCACCATTTACATCACCAAAATCTATTGTAGGAAAACTTCCTATTTCCCCCAAGGTTAACTCTCCATTAAATACTTGCTGAGGAGAAGAAGCAAAATCGGGATCTGTAGCTGTACCAACATTTTCTATCCATCGTACAAACCCGTCATCTATCATAAAGAACATATCATAATCTCCGTCTTTATCAAAATCTTCAAATACGGGTATGGGCACATCCATATTGGTATATGCATTTTCATCATCCCAAGGGCTATCGGCTTCAGATTGCAGTTCAAAATTAGGATTCTCTATATCTCCTATATTCTTGTAATAAGTTAGTTTATTACTCCCCAGGGTTACTAAGTCAAGATCGGTATCATTATCCAGGTCAACGAAACCTAAGCCGGGGTATTCTAGAAAATTTTGATCTTTAAGCCCTGGTACAGAAGCAGGCTCAAATTCAAATACCGGAACTTCCGGGGTACCTATATTTCTGTAAAAAAGAATGTTGTCATCTGTTTCACCATCATCATTAAACTCTGTCCCAATAAACAAATCCAAATCACCATCATCATCAATATCTACTAATTGAGGGCGGTTTTGATTTCTTGCTGTTGCTTCTTCATAGATCCATATATTATCTAAAGTAGGAATAGATGCTGCTACCCAATTTGGTGCGTTTACGGTTCCTATATTCTCATAATAATGAACAGTTCCTCCCTGGCTTCCTGATAGAAAATCCAAGTCATCATCACCATCCAGATCTCCTAGTATTGCAGATTGAAGGCGACCTCGAGTAATAGGAGTACTGGGTATATCTGCTACGTCTAATCCAGCAGGTTCTGGTCCAGGTCCTGTACTTGAACCATCTGGATTTCTAAGAAGACGCCCTCCTCTAAATTCCCAGCTTATATAATCGGCTTGAGCGTTAATTAATTCATTCCCCAAAACGAAAAGCAAACAAATAAGTAATAGTTTTTTCATAACTATACGAGTTTAAAATGTAATTCCAAATACAATGTCAATACGTATATTGTTGATATACATCTAAAAAATAGCTGTATACCCACAAATAAATACATAGGTGGGGCATTACTAGAGATAGGTTAATTTCTCTTGTTTTGGTTTTAAGAGTAAATACTGATTATTTAAAAGGGGGGAACAATTAATCTTGTATTAATTGGGTGCAAAAATAACAATTTGATTATTCATTCACAATAATTGGATAAACGTTAACACTAATCTTAACACAAAGTATAGGAATGGATATATCAGATAATTGATCAAATTTCTGGGTTTGGAGAAAGAGAGTTTTATTTTTTTATAAAACTTAGCGAGGTCACCTAATGTTATTATTGTAATCCTATTTGTATTTTTCCGACATATGTGATATGTCTAAACAGGTCATTAACTCTACCAATATCTTTATTGCTTTCCAGTATCTTCTGGCAAGAAAAAAACAAAGTCTCCTGGCAACTATAGGTGTAATGCTTGGTGTGACCACCTTTATAGTCATGATTAACTTCATGACTGGAGTTAATGATTTTCTAGATGATGCGGTTTTTAATGGTAGCCCGGATATAATTATTAGTGCAAAACAAAAGAAACTTTCTTCGAAACCAATTTTTGGAGTTCGGATCAATTCGCTTGAAAAAGTTAAAAATATAGATCACCTATTGTCAAAAGAAAATAATATTCAATCTTTTGCCCACCAGGTTATATCTCCCGCTATTTTGGTAAGTGAAAGTAAGCAGTTACCCGGAAGTATTAATGGTGTTTTTCCTTCATCCGAAAAGGAGATGGTGGACTTAAAACGTAGATTAATTGAAGGAAAAGGATTTGAAAGCCTCACAGAAGAGAATGCAATTCTATTAGGGATAAGTCTTGCAAAAAAATTGCAGGTTTCAGTAGGAGACCATCTAAAAATGATACTTCCTAACGGGAAAAGCATGCACCTTAAGATTACAGGTGTATTTAGTTTTGGGATCACTACGATAGACAATGTACGTACTTATTTTCCTGCCAAAACATTACAAAATTTATTAGGACAAAATGATGCGATCACCCATGTTCATATTAAATTGAAAGATCGTGATGATGTGGGTCTAAAAACCGAATTGTCTCAACAGATAGGGGCGGCCACAATCGAAGATTGGAAAGATGCCAATAAAACTATTGTGATTGGCAATAAAGTTCGTGATATACTCACTTGGTCCGTGTCATTCGCGCTACTGCTTGTTGCAGGATTTGGGATGTATAATATCCTTAATATAACTGTCATTCACAAAAGAAAAGATATAGCAGTTTTAAAAACAATAGGATATTCTGCTGCCGATATTATTTTTGTTTTTCTGATGCAATCAGCCATCATTGGTCTTTTGGGAGCATTGTTTGGTGCTGGCCTAGGGTATCTAATTAGCTACATGATTTCTGCCACTCCGCTGGATACTTCAGATTTTATTATTGTGGATACCTATCCCATTAATTTCAAATTGGTGTATTATGTTTTAGGAATAGTGTTTGGAATATTAACAACAATGCTCGCGGGATATTTTCCATCAAAAAAGGCAAGTAAGGTAGATCCGGTAACGATAATAAGAGGGATATGATTCTTGAAACAAAACATATAAATAAGTATTTTTATGAACCAGAAAAGCATCAGGTTTTAAATGGAATCTCATTACAAATAGCTTCAGGAGAATTAACTTCTGTTTATGGCGAATCCGGAAGTGGTAAATCTACATTGCTTTATATTTTATCAACTTTGGATAGCGATTTTGAAGGCAGCTTATACATACATGATCGTGATATCAAAGAATTATCTGCAGCTGAACTCACTAATTTCAGAAATAAACATATTGGGTTTGTGTACCAGTTTCATTATTTGTTGCCAGAGTTTAATGTGCTTCAAAACATCATGCTTCCAGCAATGAAACTTGGTAAAAAAGACAAAGAAGAAATCAAGCATGATGCAGTCATGTTATTAGAAGAACTGGGCATACAAGATTTTGCAAAACGATCATCATACAAATTATCGGGGGGTCAACAACAGCGTGTTGCCATTGCCAGAGCATTAATTAATGATCCTGCTCTTATCGTGGCAGATGAACCTACCGGAAACCTGGATCAAAAAAACAGTGATGTGATATTTGCGCTACTAAAAGAAATTACAGCCAATAAAGGGAAATCTGTTATTATTGCGACCCATGATCCTAAAATTTATCAAAATTCTGATAGAGCTATTGAAATGATTGACGGTTCTGTTCGACTATAAGGTCATAACATTTTAAAAACCAGCAAAATGGAAAATCAATCAGGAAAAAATATCATCATATTTGATGGAGAATGTAATTTGTGTAATGGAGTAGTAGGATGGTTGATGAAATTTGCACCTATAGAGATTTTTGAATTTATACCCTTTCAATCCCCAAGAGGACAGCAGATACTTATACATTTCAGTTTTCCTACAGAACGATTAGAAACCGTAATTCTTATTGATGACAATGGACCTCATACACACTCAGACGGGTTTTTAAAAATTGTTTCTAAGATTCCCAGATGGAAATTGGTAGCAGCTTTGCTTGCATTTGTTCCCAGGATGATCAGGGATTCAATATACAATCTGGCATCACGCAATCGTGTAAAGTGGTTTGGGCAATCCAAAAGCTGTACGATCAACTTCAGGTAGTTATAAACAAGTTAATGTTTTAGGGGATTGCTGTATTTTAATGTAAATTCAGGATTATATCTTAGAACATGGAATTCACAAGAAGAAAATTTATCAAGAACTCTTCTCTTGGGGTGATACTTATTGCATTACATCCCGAATCCTGCTTTGCCCTTGATCACAATACATCTTCAGAAATAAATCCTGCTCAATTTGATTTGATTAAGAATATTCGATTACTTACCAGTACTTCTTTGCGTATAATGAAGGAGTTTTATGTTAACACCCTTGGATTAGGAATCGAAAGCGAGAAAGACGAAGAAATTACTTTTATTGCAGGAGCATCTACCATTACTTTTGTAAAAATAGATCCAAGTTTGGGTGACCCCTGGTATCATTTTGCCTTTAATATCCCAGAAAACAAATTACGTAAAGCCAGGACCTGGCAATTAGAAAGAACCGAGATAATTCCTACTCCAAAAAGGGCAAGAGATCCTAAATTCCCTAATGATGTAAGGCATTTTAGAAACTGGAATGCGCATTCGATTTTCTTTTGGGATCCTGCGGGTAATTTATTAGAATATATTGCTCGACATGATTTAAGGAACGGGGCAGATGGTGAATTTACATCAAAAGATATCCTGAACGTTAGTGAAATTGCTTTTGTGGTCGATGATCAGCATCAGGAATCAAAAGGCTTGCATAACAATTTTGCTCTGGATGTGTATCCAAAAAATAGTAGTTTTTGGTGGGCAATGGGGGATGAAAAAGGGCTATTGCTATGTATTCCCAAAAGACTTTGGGGTGAAAATACAGACAACCCTAAAAGATTTAAGGTATTTAAAACCGAAGCTACGATTGCTGGTAATGTAGATAAGGACTATACGTTTTCCAATTTTCCTTATGAGGTAAAGATGGTTACTATATAAATTGGGTATACCATAGTTTCTATTTTCCGGTTTAGATGAGTTCCTTATTTTGTTTAATATAGTGCAGGTATCTTTTTTTTAGTCTTTTACACTTCTTAACTTTAGTAGTAGATCGAGTATGCGTATTGATCATCAACTTCGATCATAGGGGGTAACCGAAAACCTTAATCCAGAGTAGGTAATTAAAATTTAAGACTATGCTCAAAAAAATAGTAAATATGAAAGGTGCTGTGATTATTGATAGAGAAGCCCAACAATCAATTCATGCGGGATCATATAATTGCAATGTAGCGCGCAAATGTTTTAGTGATGGCGAATGTTGCTCTGGTGTATGCGGTGTAGAAAAAATTATTTTGGGTAGGCCGGTAATTATTTCGGTATGTGCGATGTAAAATTCCTTTAACGAATGAAAACTCTTCTAATGAATTACTCGTTAGGGGAGTTTTTGTATGATGTATACAAATAGCGTTCCTATTTAGGTCTTCTTAAGACTATATACACATAAATTTAACAGAGCAATATAACGGCTAGAAATCATTTTATTAAGAAACGATAAGTTTCATGGGATTATCAAGACTTTCAACATGAAAAACATCAAAGATACATCTTGATAGGAAGGTTAAGAGTATACCTGTTTTTTGTTCTGTAGCATCTTTAAAAACATAGATGTAATTAGATGCTTCTTGATTAAAACCAAGAGATTTCAGCATATCAAAATTACAATCCAAATATCCTTCATTTCCATTACATTCTAGGGCTATTTTTATGTTATTTTCATGTAAGGATAGATGTAACGAGGCTTCATACTTTTCTTTAAGAACCAATTGTATGTTCCGTATGTTTTGATCATATAATTGCTCGATTGCATCCTTTAGGTTAGATGTCTCTGGGCGCAACTCATTCTTTTCTGCTTTTAGTCTTCTTATTTTTTCTTCACACTCGGCAATGGATTCTTTATCAATTTTTTGTCTATACTCTTCTGTCTCTCTATTAAGGCTTTTTTTGTGTATTCCTATCATATATTCATTAAAGCTAATAGTACGATGATTATTGTTTTTGATAGCACTTACAGTATCAAATTTTTTCTTAGCCTCGCGATAAGAGTCGATTAGATACTCAGCAGTCAAAAACTCCCAATCTTCAGCGGCTTCTGTGATTTGTTTATGAAGCGCATCTTTTTGTTCTTTGAGTTCATTGATTAGAAGGTCCAATTTTGGAGGAATAAAAACATCTGCTCTCCCTTCAATAGTAATTTTTTCTTCAGGAATATGTTCGTATAAAGTGGTATAACCACCTAAGGGATCAAATCCATATACCACTAAATGATTTTGATGGATTTCTTTAATAGGAAAAATCCATTCTTTCCTTTTTGAATAGGAAGTACCTATTATAAAATGAGTACCTAAGATGGTATCAATATTAATATCAATCGAAATATGCGGATTTGAATTGCTGAAATCAAATATATAATCCCCCATATTAATCTGAGTGTCTTGAGAGCGCAGTATGTATTGTTTCTTTAAAACATCATGAATAGTACAATGCAGGTTGGTGGGCAACAACTTTATATAGGTAGTTAGATTGGGTTCTTCGTTAAATATTCCAGTCTTTTTTAATATGCGATCATTAAGAAATTCATAACTTATTTTGTGAGTGTCATTCAGGATAAGTTGTTGATTCGCAATATCAATTTGCAATGGGTTTGTATATAGTAGTTCATCAAAAGTATAGTTAATGATCTCTTGGCTGGTAATTTTGGTTATATAACTACTGGGGCAAGTGCCGTTATCTTGAGGCATTAGCATGAGCCATATACCGCAAGGACTTTGATGATTTTTGAAGTTTTTATCTGTTGTCACAATTGGTTGTTTTAATAGCTATGAACAATTCATGATTGGCATTAATTGTAATATAAGGGAAGGTGAGGATGCCTGATGCTTTTATAATAATCCATGTACAATTTTTACTTTTCTAGATAGGAGATTCTCTAATTCTAAAATAAAACTATCCTCAAATTTTGGCCAATTCCAGAAAGTAAAACCTAACTCTCCAAATCCCCAAACAGGCTCAAATATGTATTCTGTAACAGAATTCGTTTCAGAACATTTTGGACAGGTAATTGAATCTTTTTTAGAATTTGAGTGCCATTCTTCCACTACATCTATCCAATTAGTTTCAATAATATCAAATGAACAGTTAGGGCATTTTATAGTTTCTGTTCCATTTTGTCCATTCTGAAAAACTTGTCGGGTTTTGATAATGTCTAATTTATTGTTGAGTAGACTTTTAAAAAAATCATCTTTTTCAACAACAACTGACATGGCATTTGAGCCTGGTATAAAATCTTGATTGATTACCTTTCTTCGAATTAATTCATTTTTCACTTTCTCAGCTAATAAACTAACTTCATTTGCCTTTACATTTACAGGAACTATTGAAATATACGTATCACTCATTTTAAAAAGTATTGTTATTCTAAAAACATAGATATCAATATGTTATTTTACGTTTCTTTATAGTAATTAATATATCGTTGCGGTATAGCTCCTCTCTAGTAAAATTCCCTTTGTCATCATATTCATATTTCAATTCTAAAATTTTTGTTAGACTAGTATCCTTATCTTTTACTCGGTATTTTTCTATTTTAGTTTCATGATTATATTTGTTGTAATGTGTTACATAATAATCTTGCAAAAGATCTTTAGAATCATACCAATCCATCTTAATCCCATTTCCATTGCTATCGTAACTGTACACTGATCTATATACTGGGTTTTTATTTTCGTCAATTGTTTTTGATTCTATAATTTTTTCCCATGTTGCGTCATAAGTATTTATTGTCGTCTCTTTTGAGTTACTACGGGTAATCTTTTCAGTATGTTCTTTTTGATCATATGCATGGTGTATGGTCCATTTTGAGTCTCCACTACCGTATTCTTGAAGAATACACTGTCCTTGTTTATTATATGAATAATTTGTTCCTAGTGAATCGTTTTCCAAGATTTGCTTGAGATTCTCGTTTTCATCATATATAAAATTTGATATGTTACTTGCAGATGCATCTTCAGGTTTATAATTAGTGCTCATAATAATTACATTTCCCTTATCATTAAACTCATAAATTTCTTTAGATGAAAACCTATTTTCAGCGGTTAATGTAGACCAGTTATATGTTGAATAATTTAATACCTCCATTTTTTTAGGCTTGGATGTAAGTCCCATGCTTACGGGGAGTATTTCTTGCCCAAAACAATGTATAGAAAGGATTAAAGAAATAATAGAAAGAGTATGCTTTTTCATGTTTAATAGTTTAAACAACAATAATAATACATCCCAGTTTCATTTTTCGGAACTGATGAATTTTTATACTTAGTATCTATAAACTGGCAAGACTGATCAAAAACAAATCTTATAATAGCATTTTACAAAGCAAACTTATCCAATGTCACTTTTTGCTCTTGGTTATAAAGTTTAACGACTTTTATGCTTTTCGTTTCATTGTCCAGACCATAATTTCTATAGATTGTATATTTAAGAAAAGTAGGGGCAAGTTTAGCGCTTTTTTCAAAAGATTGAATATTAATGATCCATTCTCCTTCGGTAAAAGATTCGTCTATAATAAACTCTTTTGATATGATTCCATTTTTTACTTGATCCGCTATCAACTCATCGTTTTGTTCAGGGATATGAGACCATTTATAAAATTTTCTTTCAGGATTTACAAACTGTAATTCAAATTCTGCCTGGGGGTCGTTCCAGTCAAAAACTATACGTACAGGATCACCTTGTACTACAAGAAATTCATTTGGCAGATCGGTATACGGCAATTCGGATCTATGATGAGTTAAAAGATGTCTCAGTTGTGACTTTGCTTGAAACGATATCTCAGAAAAATCAATATTCTTGTTATCGTTATTTAGTATTCTTTTGTAGATCTCAAAGGCCTCTGTAAACTTGTTATTCTCTTTGTAACTGCGAGCTAGATCTAGGTAGGATTGCGCATAATTTGGTTTTATTTTAGCTATTTTTTTATAGAGCAATAATGCCTTTTCTTTTTCCTGCCTTTCTTCAAGATAAAAAAGCAAAGTACGCAGCACGCTATAGTTATCTGCAGATAGTTCTGCTAGATTAGATAAAATTTGATCAGAAAAGTCCATATTCCATCTCTTAAAATAGTCTGCACTATAGACATAGAATGGGATTTCTAGTCTATGCATATCCAGCAATGAAAAATAAGTGCTCTTTGCATTCGAAAAGCTATCACTTTCCCATAAAGTATTCAAATAATCTGGTCTTCCAAAATTTGGACTTATTAAAAAAGGAGATTCGTTGTACTCATCTTCTTTGGCTAAAGATGTAACTTTCTTTTCATCAAAACTTGCGTTTGTTTTAATTATAAAAACACCACCCGTGCCTATCAATCCATATCTGCTAGCTCCTGAAATCGAACTGTTTAACGATATACTCTTTATCTGTTCTGGTTGCAAAAAAACAGGAGGTTCGGTAAAGGGAAAGCCATCAACGACAAATAAAGGTGACAATGGCCCATTAATAGATAAAGGAGTCCTTACTTGATAAGTCGCCTCATCACCAAATCCAAATACTTGTACTCCTGGGAATCGACC
The DNA here is from genome assembly GCA_947500545.1 of uncultured Aquimarina sp. Taxonomy (GTDB): domain Bacteria; phylum Bacteroidota; class Bacteroidia; order Flavobacteriales; family Flavobacteriaceae; genus Aquimarina. The sequence goes on from CANMSO010000010.1 coordinate 10,649, forward strand.
TCGAATTAACTCAGAAAAGAAAATAGCGTTTTGAGGGAAATCTTCTTTAAACAGCGTATAATTAGCATATCCTAAACCTCTTTTTTTGATTTCTTCATTTATTATTTCCTGTTCTCGTTCATCTCTTTGAGCTTTTAGTTCTACCTCATCAAGAATTGTATACTTTGGGTTTAAGGTTACGGATATTTTTTTTGAAGCATCAACAACTACGCTTTTTGAAAACATCCCAAATGATGTAAAAACCAATACATCCTGGTATTTTGCATTAATCATAAACTCACCATTGGCATTGGTCTCTGCTTCTATTAAAGAACCTTTTATCGATATTTTGCAACCTTGTACTGGGATAGTATCGGTTGAGAAAACGGTTCCAGAGATGACTTCTTTAGAAGTATCAATTTCGTACACAGATCGATCTTCGATATCATTACTAATATAATCGATAGCCGCTGATGTAGAGATTTTTGATAAATTGAGATAGTATCCTTCACTAGACATGCTTCCGTCCTGTAGTATATTGTTATTAGCATCAGTACTGCTATTTATATAAAATACTGGGATTCCAAAAATAAATTTATGATCCCCATAGGTATTAATGCCATCTGTAAAAACCAAATATTGATCTGGATTTTGTGGTTCCTTAAAAAGATCAGCAAAATTACTTGCACCATTGTAGTGCTGTTTGCGTATTTCAGACAATAAATCTTTACAATTTCCTCGTTTTACATAAAATGTTTTACTGGGCATTAGAGTGTTAGAAAAAGAAATAAAATTGACTTTAGTTTCTTTTATTTTTCTGAAATATTGTTTCAAGAAATCCAATTCTTTTTCAAGGTCACTGTCTTTTCTAGATAATGATGTGTCCCAATACAATGTTATCGCTTCTGGTTTTTTTCGTTTTTTAAGTTTATTGGATGAAACGGGATATGAAATGTCCATTTTAAAGGCCATACTCACTCCGTTTTTTTGTTCCCAATTGTCTTGACTAATATATTTAGTAAATCCCTTTCCGTTATGAATGCCAGAAATAGCAAATTCAATATCATCCCCATAGACTTCGATAAGCTCCAGGCTAACAATGATATCTTCGCTTACCGCAATATTATAGGGTGATAAGTTTATAGTTTCTTCTCCCTTTTTTGTAACTATAGTATGATAAATATTACTGGTCAGTATATTCGTTCCTGGTTTTCTTTTGTGTTTCTTATAGATGTTAACTCTTACCAATAGACTATCACTGTAATTTTCTAGCACATAAAATTTCAGTTTCTCTAGTTTTGTATTTTTCTTTCTAATCTTCATAGGAGACGCGATTTCTCCTCCCAATGCCTTTTTTTCTTTCCAATATCCCATAAAATGCCTGGAATAGTGATCGGCACCAATAGTCATTTTCTCTCTTTTCTCTGCGATTACAACAGCTTGTTCAAGGGCAAAAATATCAGGGGTGATATAGATTTTGTTGTCTTTTGTTAGCAGTTCATAAAGGTCTTTAGCGGTAATGGAGATGGTTTTGTAACCTATGCTAGATATTTGTAATATATCATTGTCGCTTATTTCGTTCTCATCATACTGTAACATAAACTTACCATCGCTTTGGCACACTGTACCAATCCCTTTTTTTAGAAATCCTATATTAGCATAGGGTACAGGTTGTTTTGTTTCTTGGTTTAGGACATAGGCATCGATGGTAATCTCATATTGACCAATTACAAGTTGGCAACCCATAAGTAATACGAAAAAGAATAGCGTTTTAAATTTCATTGGTATAACTAGTTTTTTATTTGATCGCTATAGCATGCTTTTAATTTTTTTGAAGTAGGTAGTATTATTCGATTCGTGCTGGTTCTAATTTGGGTATAAACCAGTCATCAATAAATATACCAAAAACATAGGTTTTCAATTTGTGATTTGGCTTAAAAAACTGTTATAAAGCACACTAAGTAATTGTTTTTTTGTTTTATTTAACACTTGTTGATGCTTACATAGATTTTTTTACTTAAAGAATTAGTAAAATAGAGCGCTATAAATATCTGCACCACTAATAATGAATGCAATAAAAATAAAAAGAAAAGGACACATATTTAAAAGTATGGCAACGAAACCTTTTAGTCTATTACCATTTTTAAATACTTTACCTACATGTGAAAGACCAAGAATGGAAATAATTATACTGATAAGAAAAGGTAGATTTGAGAAAAGTTCAATTAAATTATTGTTGTATATAGTATTTAGGTAGGAAATTAACACGTAGGCAAATAGAAAAAGGAAGGACAGTATGCCTAGATATATTGGTTGATTTGCTTTAATTTCTGTGTTCATAATGTTTTATACCTTTTAATACCCTTGAAAAGCAATAATACTACATCCCAGTTTCATTTTTTGAAACTGAGGTTTTTTTAAGAAGATATTCTAATACATTGCCAGGAGTTTCTTATCTATTAATTCCCATTTCTCATTTTTTCTCTCAAATACATAAATTATTTCGCCGCCTATAATCTTACCTCCCTCATAATTCTTGTTCCGAGCTGCCATTGTTGATAGGATACTTTTTTTAGAATCTGAAAACGATATTATTTTAGAAAATAGATATGTAACGTAGCTGCCATTTTCTTTAATTTTTTCATTGCTTAGTATTAATTCTATTTGTCTTCGAAACTTAATACATGGCTGATAATCTACGTCTTTTGGTAGATTATTAAATTGCTTCATTTCTTTATCATTAAACATATTCAATTTATCAATAATTTCGATAACTGACTCATGTGGTGTATAGCCAATTTCAATGTCAGTTGCTTTTTTTTCGTATAAGTTCATTTCCTTAAAAGTAAGATCATAAACTTTGGTATTAGCACAATCTCTTTCTTGTCCTTTAGAAACGAATGTTCCTAAAATTGCTATCCATAATAATATTGCTACTTTTTTCATACTTCCTATTTTAAAAATCGTAGATATGCCTGTGGATTATTTAGAAACGACTTTGTAACCGAGTAATGTTCTACATCTTCCAGGGCAACTTGTTCCATACTTTTTTCTGTCACTTCATATAATGTTGCATTGGGGTATGCCATTAAAATGGGGGAGTGGGTAACGATTATAAATTGTGACATGTGATTTTGCAAATGCTCGTGTATAAAATAGATAAGCGATAATTGTTTAGATGGGGATAAGGCAGCCTCTGGTTCGTCTAGCAGGTATATACCTCTTTGATTTATTTTTTCCTGCATGATCTGCAGATATGCCTCACCATGAGAAAAAGCCTGTAATTCTTGCCCGTAATCTCTGCGCATATGATGCAATTGGTAGTTGGCACTTTGCTTCATTTCGTTAATAATATGATCTGGGACCTCTCCTTTTAGTTGCTCCAGATCATTATAAAGTTTTGCATCGTGTCTATCAACACTGTTTATAAAATCTCCAAAGTCTTCTGCCCTAAAAAAGAAGCCTACACTTCGTTCTATGGCCCAATCCAACTCTAGAAAAGGCACTAGGGTCTTTGCAGCATCAAAACCTTTTTTATTGTAGTTTGATCCATCTATATGTGGCAATTGTAATCGATATCCTAGGGTTTCTAGTAGCGTTGATTTCCCTGTACCATTATCGCCAATAATAAAAGTTACCGGGGTTTTCATCTGGATATTCTTGGCATATCGTACTGCAGGAACATCAAAAGGAAAAGGTTTTGTTCTTTCTGTGGTTATGGATAAGGATGATAAATATGACATGGGTTTACTATGTTTTTTCCTAATAAATCTAATGGTACTTGGCCGTTCATAGACATGATTAAAACAATATAAGATTAATCGCTACTTTCTAATTCATCTAAATATTCATTAAGTCCATCATATGCTCCATGAAAATCAAAATTTTCGTCACCAAGCAACCAGTCAAGCATATTCTTTTCTGCTACCATTATTCGGTAAAAAGAATTTTCTAACTTCATATCGTCTGGCGGGTTTTTAAGTTTACTCCATCGATTTATTACATTATTGGCTTTAGACAATAATAATTTTAACTCTTCTTCTGTTTTCATAAAATTTAATAGTTTTAATATCATGATAAAAAGGCTCATAAATTGGGCCTTTTCTTCGTATTTATAACTTAACAATCAGAGTTAAGCTACTAACTAATATTTGCATTTTATAATTAGGATCATACTTATATCATAATATCATTAAAAGTTATCAATAAAGTATGCTGGTCCTTCAGAACCTTTACGGACATAATTAAATGATGCAATTTTCTTGTTATTTAAGAGGACGTACGATTGTACCTCATTATCAACAATTACTACATATATTTTTTTCCTTGCCCTTTCGTCAAAAGGGAGTAGGTTGGGAATAGTACAGTTATTATAATTTTCTACAGTAAAACTTAAGTTCTGTCCTATTAAATGTTTTTTCTCAGATTTTAAATATCTGATATGCTCATTAAATATTTTTATTTTCTCATCTTTTGATAAATCGTTTTTGGGACTCTTATATGCATACTCTTCATATAGTACTTCTAATGGCTTATCATTGATAAAAACATCTTCAAAAAATGATTTTACAAAATCTTGTTTTTCCGTTTTGTGATAATGACAATAGGTAAACAAGAAACATATTAAAAGTAATGATAGGATGGATTTTACTCTATTCATATTGCAAGACTGTATTTAATAACTTAGTAAAATACTATAGACAACAAAAATAATACATCTCGGTTTCATTTTTTGAAACTAGAATATTTACACTAAAAAAAATGCAACCAGAACCACATTATTGCTTTGATTTGTGTTACGTTCACTCTCACCGGGACTAGTTGTAAACTCGTTGTAGCGAGGACTCATTAAATAAGTAATTAGTGTGCTATTATTTCTTCTGTTCTTTTACTACATTTAACCATTATGAAAACAAACACTGAAATATCACTATTATTAGCTAAAGTGGAAAAACTAATAAAAAGAGTCGCAACACTTAAAAACCCACCAGATGAGTTAAAAATGGAAAACTGCCAATATAGGATGCTTTTACTACAAAGGGATATGTACCAATGGTTATTAGGAGATGATGGTATTAATTTTGACGGATATTATAATGATCTTCACAAATCTTTAATTGATTTAGAAAATAAAGAAGAGGATATCTAATGTTAGATATCCTCTAGATGATTTTGTTACTTAATTTTGAAAATTAGTTAATGCTCCTTTTCCAAAGGTTATTCTGGTCTTTTTAAATGTATCATTTTCGTTCCCTAATCCAACTTCTATATCATATTCTTCTTTATTCCAAATAATAAAAAGTGGGGATTCTTCAAACGTACATTCTTTAAGAGTTGATGTTGTTGACTGCATTTTAAGCCCGTCATCATAAGTCTTCGTTTTTTCTTGTGAAATTATTTCTCCTGCTTTATAAATTACCTCAGGTTCACCATATTCTTTTATCATTAAATCATAGAATTGTCTATCTATAATTTCATCTATATAGATCGAAAAGTTCTGTACAATTTCTTTCTTATCCGTAGACACATATATATTGTTATATTGCTTTCCTAGATATTCATTAGACATAATAATTGTATACATATCTCCTCCTGAATTGGAATAAGTAACAGAAATTTCGCTTATATGTTTTCCTAAAATATCTGACGGAATTTGGGCATTTACAGTAGTCATAGATAAAAATATTAAGCTGTTGATAAATATGTTTTTCATATAGTTATAATACAACTAAATTCAAAATTAACCACAATTTGTAGGTGTAAAACTACGAACAAAAGGTGCAGGTCTAAAAACTCCATGATGGTTAGTACCCGAAACTGTTCCTCCAAATGATGATATCGCCAGAACTAAATTAGTTCTCCATTTATCTTTAAGGGCTTGATCAGAGGCATTGATGTGAGTTGCAAACCAAGCTTCTGTTTCTTTTGTTGCTACATCGTAAGCTAGGGCTGTTACTGTTGCTGCTCTACCATTTGTCCAATGAGAAGGAGCGGTAAAATAAAGTGTCCCAAAAACAGCTGGAATACTTATAACTGAGCGCTGTCCATTTACATCTCGTATTCCTACAAACAAATTATTAATTCCTGTGACCGCAGCTGCTTTCACTCCATTTGATTGATTTGCAAATTCCCAACTGAGACAATTGGCAAATATAATACCTTGTTCGCTATTATTTTCTTTGAACAATATTTGCAATGCTTCAACTTCGGTGATTTCTTCTTCAATTACAGCAGCAATTATAACTTGTCCAAAAAATTCATCTGCATCAGTTTGCCCACAATCATCCCAATAATCTTTTAAAGGTTGTGTAAACTCTCTATTACCTTGTAACCACATACCGGGTAACCCAAAAGCATAAGACATTTGAGCTGATAAGAGATCCAGCGTATTAATTGTACTGTAATCTACAGGTGCACACATTGTAGGTGTCACTTTATTTCCTCTATAACTATGTGTATTATTATCACCCGTACTAGGTTGTGGGCAACTCGTTTCCCAAGAACCACCGCCGTCAACACCTTGGTGATATACCGTTGTGCATCCTACTCCGGCAGGACTACCGCTGCTTTGATTGTTTTCAGCATTAATATCTTCATGCACAAACGCAGTATTAGCAGATATACCAGTTCCTACAATATTTTGAGAATTTGTGTTAATTGGTGTCGTAGAAGTTACATATGTACTTGCACTTAAAGTAGAAACCGTAGATGCTTCCCCTCCGTCTGATTGCGCAGGAGTTAAAGTTTGCGTATACACATAAATATGGGTGTCAAAAATAGATGTACTAAAATGTGTTGTAGTCGTCGGTCCTCCAGGTAAGCTATTTGTTAATGATTCTCCTGGGTTCATGGTTGGATAATATCCTGGTCCTGCACCCATTGATCCTTGGCAGTTTGGAGATTTATTAGCTTTGTTATTAAGAAACTCATCTAAAGTATAATAACTGTAATCTGCTTTAAAATATCTAAAATCAATAATCCCGTTATTTTCTTCCATAAAGTAATCATAGGATTCTTGGCTAAGCTCATACTTTGCAATATAGGGCTCCCCAACACTGCCATCGATTTCTCGATCTACAGTCATCATATACAAATGTGTCAACGGCGATCCGCTTACATAAACAGGAAAAGAGAAGTTTGAGTGTTCTCCTTTTTTTACAGCCTCCTTTACTTGGTCTAGATATATCTCTATATCATCTTGTACTATTCTGTTTCCGTAAAACTTAGCAGCACTAGACATTTTACCTTTAATTTTAGACAATACATTAGGGATATCCGCCTGAGACACCTCTCTAACTAGTAAAGGATTTTCTTGATGAGCCGTTGCTTCTTCTGTTTCTGTTTCAGCAGTTTGTTCTGATATAAAGTTTTCTTCTTCGCAAGATGCAAAGAGCATCAAGAAGATGATGCTAAGTAATGCTAGTGTATAGCTTTTAAAATAATGTTTCATAATGATTTGTGTTTGTTTAATGGTTAATACTTATTTACAATAATAATCTTTGCCAGTTTCATTTTTCGGAACTGGGGATTTTTTAATAATAGGTTACCCTCACCTTACTCCTCTCCCAGAGGGAGAGGAAACTCATGCCCCAAAGGGGTGCGTGCTAGCGTAGTCGAAGTACTCCACTTCATAAGTACCCCGGGGTACTTATTAGGTAGGTAGGGGTACTTTATTTGTTAAAGCACTGCGTACATTTGTCAGTTGGGGTACTGCAAAGCTGGGAGCAGGGGGTAATGTTGTCAGTTTACCTACATGGTTATGCTGCACCACCCACTTGGATACTGGTTGATCGGGCAATTTTTGTGGTAAGACTTAGCTTTTATGTATCCCAACTCATGATTTTGGGGTAATGAGGAGATTTTATAACTGTGACCCTCACCCCAACCCTCTCCCCAAGGGAGAGGGAGCTTCTTCATCTTTGGGGGCAACAATATTTCACATAACAGCTATACATTCTCTGCCACAGTATCTTTTGCGATTGGCGCATTGTTATTTTGCGTAAAACGGGTCTTTAGTAATTCATGTGCGCTTTGCGCTCCTTCCATAGGCATTTTACGTGCCGCATCAGCAAGGCTATAAACCGATAGCGCTACGCGGTATACCTCGCTACCTACGATCATCTGGGTATCTTTCATTTGGCGCAGCAAACTTTCCAGCTCCAGGATAATTGGGTCTAGTTGCTCAAAAAGGGTCATGTCTTTTCTGGCTTCTTCTGCGGTTAGTGCGGCAGGTATCCATTGGGGCCTACCCTCTAGGATATGAATACTGTCCTCTGCAAAAATCTTATTGGCACTATTAATCTTGGGCAGGTTTTTACGCTCGTTGGGCGTTAGGTTTTGTAAAAAATTCAATTCTTTTTTTAAGGTAGTCACACAGTGCTGAATAGCTGTAATTTCTTCTGGAGTCAATACTTTACTAATTCTGTTGTTTTCGTTCATTTGGTTTTTCATTATTAATTATGATTTACTTTTATTTGTTCATTGATCAAGCGGGTACGGAACGTAGCCTAAGTACCTCGTAATGACGGTATGAGTTACCCCGTCAGTTCGAGTGTCCCGATTTTTCATCGGGATGTATCGAGAACCTTTCATAAACTAGATGTAGCAATTACCTTGATCTTTTCGTTAGGGGTTGCATCTCGATACACGCTCGTACCTCACGCACTCGATGTGACGTAGCGTTTTTAGTTTCCTTCTTTATAGCAGGAGGTTAGCAAATACATATTCCTGGCTTTATAGATCAATTGCACAGCATCTTCACTAGATTTTCTTTTTATATACAGTTTATGTATCCAGATATAGAGTATGGTTTCATAAGGGCTATGGTGTACTACCTTGTACATAAATTCATCCATTTGTATGTGCAATGCTTGTATGATATCAACAATGAACTTACTTTTTTTAGGATACTTAAACTGTGTCATGGGTGTTGGATTTTGTTGACCCAAAAGTATAGGAAGAAGTAGGTGCAATACAAACGAAGTATGACGTAATTTATAAATTACGACAGTCTAAAAACGCGCTTAAACATTTGAATTTCAGATCCTAAGATGTAGCATTTTCCTCTGTTTTTAGAACCGTAACAGTTCCTTCTCCTTTGGGGAGAAGGTTAGCGCCTGTGCTGAACTCGTTTCAGTAATGAGGGGTTTTTATGATCGTTGCCCTCACCTTACTCCTCTCCCAGAGGGAGAGGAAACTCATACGGTAAGTGGGTGCTGAGCATAGTCGAAGTACCTCGTAATGACAAGTAATAATAACAATTAGTCGTATAGGCTCCCTCTCCTTTTGGGAGAGGGTTGGGGTGAGGGTTTTATAATCGTTGCCCTCACCTTAGTCCTCTCCCCGAGGGAGAGGAAACTCATATGGTAAGTGGGTGCTGAGCGTAGTCGAAGTACCTCGTAATGACAAGTAATAATAACAATTAGTCGTATAGGCTCCCTCTCCTTCTGGGAGAGGGTTGGGGTGAGGGTTTTATGATCGTTACCCTCACCTTACTCCTCTCCCAGAGGGAGAGGAAACTCATATGGTAAGTGGGTACTGAGCGTAGCTGAAGTACCCTGCTCAGTACACGAAAAAATCGAATCTTCTAACAATCTAACAATCTAACAATCTAACAATCCAACAATCCAACAATCCAATACCTCCATATTTTAAGGAATACCGTAAATTGCATACAAAAGGAATCTATACTTTTGTGTACTTACCATTGATGAACATGACTTTTCTTACCAAACAGTTTTTATCACGATCCCTATATGGGTTGATTTTTGCTATTTGTTGTAATGTGATAACTGCTCAAACTCAAAAAAGCGAATTGGAAATTGCCAATGAATATTATGCAAAAGGGAGGGCGTTGTATTTTGCAGAAGAGTATGAAAAAAGTATTGAGGCATATGATAAGGCAATTGATATTGTTAATGGGTCGAGAGATGATATGTTTCTAGGTCGAATTTATACTAGGAAAGGTCATTCATTTTTACTTGATGGCCAATACACAATGGCAATTGATGCATATTATTATTCATTAGAAATTTTTAAAACAAAGGGTAATTTGGAATGGGAGATGATATGTCTTTCCGGTCTTGTCACTGCACTAAAACGTATAGGTCAATTAGATAAAGCCCAAAAGTTGACTCATAAGATGCTTAAATTGGTGGAGGAATCTGTCGATAAAAATAAGTTAAACCATGGTAGAGTCCTAGCAACAGCTAATGAAATTTATATTGCATTAGAAAAATATGATTCAGTACTATATTTAGCAGATAAGGGTATTGAAATTGCTAAAAAAGTTGACTCAAAAAAGCTTTTATTACACTTATATGTAGAAAAAGGGATGGTGTATTACCATAAACAAAAGTATACAAAGGCTTTTGAGTATTTGTTTAAAACAAAAGACATGTTGCAAAAATATAATACGAGTAATGAATTTTTCCCCACAGTACTTACCAATTATTTTTTGGCAAGTTGTTACTATCAGGAACAATCATATGATACCGCAATTGAATATTTGCTAAAAACAATAAAATCTGCCAAGGAGAAGGATTTAAAAAAAATGTATGTGATACAATGTTATTTGTTATTGGCCAATTGTTATGGGGAGCAACAAAATTTTGAGAAGGCATTGCATTGGCATAATGAGTATATGCGACTTAATGCATCGTATGAAAAAGAAAAAGATGCAACTGCTAATATTATTTTTGAAAAAGAGGCCGAAAAATTAGAAGAAAATATTGCACATCTACAATACCAGCAGGCAAAAGACCAACGTGTTAAAATAATAGCCTATAGTGTTACAGGTATTCTTACTATTGGATTAATAGGTTTGGTAGTATTCTATACCAAAAAGCAAAAAACCAATAAAAAAGTGTTTTATGACTTAATCCAAAAGATTGATGATTTAAAATCGCAGAAAGAGGAATCTATTGGTAAAAAAGAAGTAAAAGGGATAACCATTGATGATCAAAAAGTAACAGCAGTACTACAAGGGTTGGATATGCTAGAAGAGCAGCATTATTTTTTACGACAGGAGTGTAGCCTAACCACTATGGCTAAAAAAATCAAGACCAACTCTACGTATTTATCCAAGATTATAAATACCCACAAGCAAAAAAACTTTAGTAATTATATCAACGATTTACGCATCGATTTTGTGATAGATAAATTACGTACAGATGGGTTGTTTAGGAAATACACCATCAAAGCCATCGCACAAGAAATAGGGTTTAAAAACTCAGAAGCGTTTACCCGCGCCTTTCATAAAAATGCAGGTATTTACCCATCATATTTTATTAAGCAGTTAGAAAAAGGAACAAATTCTGGTTCTTAGAGTTGCATCTCGATACAATTTTTCTTCTGTCACCTCGAGCGGAGTCGAGAGGGCGCTAAGAAAAATCACTCGATGTGATGTAGCGTTTTCAGTTCCTCGTCATTGTGAGGTTACGAAGCAATCTGCTTATAGTGAAAAGAGTATTTCTTCGCACACGGGTGCTGAGCGTAGTCGAAGTACCTCACGTACTCGATATTACATAACAGTTCCTTCTCCTTTGGGGAGAAGGTTAGTGCCTGTGCTGAACTTGTTTCAGTAATGAGGGTGTTCTGAATCAATACCCTCACCTTAGTCCTCTCCCAGGGGGAGAGTAAACTCCTGTTCTAAACGGGTACTGAGCGTAGTAGAAGTACATCGTAATGACGCTGCTATTGGGCATTGTGGGTATTTTTATAACGTAACAGTTCCTTCTCCCTCTGGGAGAAGGTTAGCGCCTGTGCTGAACTTGTTTCAGTAATGAGGGTTTTATGGTCGTGACCCTCACCTTACTCCTCTCCCAGAGGGAGAGGAAACTCATACGGTAAGTGGGTGCTGAGCGTAGTCGAAGTACCCTGCTCAGTACACGAAAAAATCCAATCTTCCAACAATCCAATTATAGTACTCTTAAATAAAAAAGGAATCCTTACTTTTGGGTAATCACGCATATACATTACAATGGCTGCTTATATCAAACTCTTTTTACCTGTCTTTTTTTACTTGTTTTTTCTGGTTTTGAACGGGCAAGAAACTACCTCGCAAAACGATCGACTTGAGACGGTTAATGAATACATAAACAAAGGTCGGTCATTATATTATGAAGAAGAATATGAAAAAAGTATCGAGTACTTTGATCAGGCAATTACAATAAGCAAAAATGCAGACAATTATACTCTTTCTTGTATGGCGACAATCTTGAAAGGGCACTCATATCTTATGAATGATCAAAATCAAGAGGCATTAGATGCGTATTATTCGGGTATAGCTATAGCAAAGGAAAATAAAGATTTATACAGAGAAATAGCTGCTAGCACAGGTCTTGTATTGGTTTATAAGAAAACAAATCAATATGAAAAAGCTTTAGGACTCTCTAGAAGAATGATACAATTGATTAATAAAACACCTTTTAAAAAAACAAAGACTCACGTAAATGTCATCACAACGGGCAGTGAAGTATACTTGGATACCGAACAATATGACTCTGTAATCTACTATGCTGATCAAGGAATAGCTTTGAGTACATCTTTAGACTATAAAGAGGGTCTGGTTGATTTGTATATCAAAAAAGGAGTGGTTTTTTATCATAAAGAACAATATAAAGAAGCATTGTCTTACTTATTTAAAGCAGAAGAAATCTTACAAAAACATGAGGTTAGAAATAAGTTCTATCCTACAGTAAATAGTAATTATTTTGTAGCTAGTTGTTATTATAAACAGCAGTCATATGATAAAGCCATTACCAGGTTGCACAAAGCTATAGATATTTCTGAAAAGAATGATCTTTTAAAAATACCCGTACTACAATCTCATCTCTTATTGGCCAATTGTTATGCTGAAAAAGAGGATTTTGAAAATGCATTGTATTGGAACAATACCTATGTAACCCTAAATGAAGCCTACCAAAAACGAAAGGATAAAACCATAAACAAGATATACCAAAAAGATGCCCAAAAACTAAAAGGAAGTATAGAAAACTTGCAATATGAACATGAAAAAGATGAGAGAATCAAAAAATATACGGGTATAGGGTTACTACTAATCTCATTACTTTTGATAGGTATTGTATTTGCGTATCTCAAAAAACAGCGATCAAACAAGCAATTGTTTACTGATTTGATTAAAAAGATTGATGCGTTGGAAGCTCAGGAAAAAGAAGTGATTACTAAAAAAGACATCACAAAAGAAATTGTAATAGATGATGAAAAAGTTCATGGGGTGCTTAAGGGCTTAGCCCGATTAGAACAACAAGAATTTTACTTGCGATCAGATTGTAACCTGCGTGCGATTGCCAAAAAAGTAAAAACCAATGCCACTTACTTGTCTAAGATCATTAATATACATAAAGAGAAGAATTTTAATGAGTATATCAATGACCTGCGTATTGATTATGTGGTAAAACGATTAAAGAATGATAGAAAGTTTAGATCCTTTTCTATTAAATCTATTGCTACCGAGATTGGATATAAAAGTGATTATTCTTTTGCAAAACACTTTAAAGCAAAAACAGGTTTAAATCCATCGTACTACATCAAGAATATCGAGAAACAAGAAACCGCTTTAGAAACTGTAGCCTAACCTTTTTATGTCATTGCGAGGTTACGAAGCAATCTGCTTATTATGAAAAAGATTACTTTGCCCCATACGAGTGCTGAGCGTAGTCGAAGTACCTCGTAATGACGGGTAATAACAATTAGATGTATAGGCTCCCTCTCCTTTTGGGAGAGGGTTGGGGTGAGGGCTCTTCGTAACCATGACCCTCACCTTACTCCTCTCCCAGGGGGAGAGGAAACTCATGTTCTAGACGGGTGCTAAGCGTAGCCGAAGTACCTATACATGACAGAACCAAAACGTATGAACTGCTTTTATGTGTTTATACACCCTAATTTGTTTAAATTAGGGCATTCATATTATCATTACTGATGCTAATAAATTATATTCCAGAAATACTAGTACAGTATTGAAAGTATTCAACTTAAAATCACACATAAATGAAAACACACAAAACAAACAAAATCAGTCTTAAAAAACTTACGATTGCAAGAATCAATGTGGGCACTATGAGCTTGATAAAAGGGGGAAGTAGTACTCCAGAGACTATGGATACTGAACCACTACCAACTGTTCGTCAATTTGGGGGACCTTGTTATCACAGGCCATAATAGCAATCAACACATAAAAAAACCCTGCAATATTGCAGGGTTTTTTTATGCCCCTATTTTGTCTAATCTGGGGATATTTAATTTTTCTTACCCTGCATTACCTCCTAAATTAGTATCACATCAAAAGCGATGTTTTGTCGATTTGATTAGGGGAAACCGAAAACCTTTAATAGAGTAGGTGTTTTGATAAAATATAATTTCACATGAAAAAATCATTGAAAAATTTAAAGCTTAAAAAAGAAACGATTAGTAACTTAGGATTAGAGAATGTAAAAGGTGGATATTGCCCAACACACGGTTGTCCTAACCCTCCTGCACAGACACGTTTTTGCATTACCAACGGAGCATTAAATACATGCCCTCCTCCAGGAATGCAATGTTTCTAATATAATAGTAATAGTAGTACTGTGAGTCTGATCCTAGAAAAGTGCGTCAATTCGAGTGTCCCGATTTTTGATCGGGATGTATCGAGAATAGTACTTTTCTTATATCAAACTCACAGCACTAAATTTCTCACAATGAACTCATCTTGACTTTTTATTTTAAGCCGAAAAGTTTAGCTTTTGTGCCATGATAAAGTGATTTTTTATTGGCATAGCCTTAGCTACGGTAATCAAAAATAACAAAACCAGGGTGCAAAATGTGAATTTTGCAGGCAAAAGAAAAAGTCAAGGTGAGTTCAATATAAATTATAACATCATGAAAAAGTCATTAAAAAGTTTACAGCTTAAAAAAGAAGTGATTAGTGGTTTGAAGTTAACTAAAGTAAAAGGTGGAGGTAGCCATTGCTGCCCAACTCAGGGAGCGCTTAATTCTTGCCCTCCTCCGGGAATGCAATGTTTCTAAGCCGTATTTTGTAAACCAAGCGTAAAACACCAGAACAATTTATTTTCCTTTTTTAGAATATTTGAATACTAAAGGTTCTGGTATTTATGGTTGCAAATACAGTTTTTTGTTTATGTGACGAGCTGCCTGTAACAAGGTAGCTTTTCTCTTGGTTTTTTACTGAAACCATAAGAGATAAGAAAAAATTATGATTTTTTAAGATTTCTTTAAGCCGCACTTAATAACCGGTTTTATGGCAATTTCTGCCTAATTAATGCCGATATCTACTTGATTTGAAAGCATGGTAAACAGATATCGATTAAAGGAAGTAATCCTTATAAATTAGCTCCGCATCTTAACGATCACACAACGTTAGGATTAGGGGAAACCGAAAACCTTTAATAGAGTAGGTAATTTTCTTAAAATCACAATACAATGAAAAAATCATTGAAAAATCTCGAATTAAAAAAAGAAGTAATTAGCGGTTTAGAATTAAACAAAGTAAAAGGAGGTCTTAGACCTACGCATTGCTGTATGACAGATGGAGCATTTAATACATGCCCTCCTCGTGGACAACAATGTCTATAATACAAACAATAAAGGTTGACACTAGTCTTTTAGGTTAAATTAAGATGTGTTATACAGGTCAACTTTTGATTGCAATTACATATCAATTTTATTTATGGGATAAAGCTATCTGTATTGGGTAGCTTTTCTCTATTTTTAGAATGAAAACTATGACAGATAAAAAACAAGTCTTATTAAAAAAACTAGAGCAAATTAGTCTTGTGCTTCAGGAAAACTATCAAAGTAAAGACGAAATAGGGGTACTGGCTGGTACATCTGGCATTGCCGTGTTTCAGTTTTATTATTCAAAATTGATTCAAGAAGAAGCTAATGCCGATATAGGCGCAGAGATCTTATCTTTTGTTATTGAAAAAATAAATAATGGATATAGTTTTCACACCTTCTGTTCTGGCATTGCAGGAGCCGCATGGGCTATAGAGTTATTACAAGAAGAAGAATTTATAGATGTGGATTGTGATGAATTATTATCGGGGTTTGATGATTTTTTGATCAAAACCATAAAAGATATAGAAACAGATCAGAATTTCTTTGATTTTTTACATGGTATCTTAGGGATAGGATTCTATTTCCTGAAAAGGTATCAAAACACTAAATCGGCTGCATTAAAAGATCAATACAAGGTCACCTTATTGGGTATCGTGGCGTTACTTCAAAAAACATCACAAAATAATGGTGATCAATCAAAATGGGAATCCTATTTAATACGAGATGAAGGGGTAAAAGGATATAATTTAAGCCTGGCACATGGGATTACGAGCATCATTAATTTTTTATCTCGATTAGCAGCCTATGCGGATTTTAAGAGTGATGTAGAAGGCTTGTTGCAACAATCCATAAAGTATGTACTAAGTTTCAAAATTAAAGACACCCAATGTACCTGGTCTTTTCCTAGTTGGATCACCAATACAAATGAGAAAAGTGATACCTCTAGATTAGCCTGGTGTTATGGCGATCTGGGTATAGGAATTACGTTATGGAGATCGGGTAAAATATTAGATAATGCTACCTATAAAACTGAAGCCATACAGGTGCTAACCCATGCAGCAAAAAGAAGAGATCCTGAAGAAGCGGGAGTAAAAGACGCTGGCTTATGCCATGGTGCCTATGGTATCATGCATATATATAATTATATGTACAAAGAAACAGGCGAACCTATATTTAAAGAGACTATGGATTTTTGGCTAGATCAGGCTCTGAAAATGGCTGTACATGATGATACCTATGCGGGATACATGCAATGGCAAGGAGGAGAAAATGCAGGATGGCGATCAGAAATTAGTTTGCTAGAAGGTGTTGCCGGAATTGGCCTTTCGATAATATCATACCTTGCCTCATTTGATACCAAATGGGATGAATGCTTATTGATGAATTAGGGACTACCGGATAAAAAAACATGAAGATCTCTCGATATTCCAGAATATCGATAATAATGCTTTGCGAAACACTACCTTTTTGGACTATGTTTGAAAAAAATAGCAATATCGCGATCGCTAACATTCAAATTTGTTTTTCATTTATGGTAATCTACTCTATATTGTCATCAAATTAATGAAGTAGAAATCCAACATTTTATATAGCACACAAATGATTAATAAAACCGCACTAGAAGAAAAATTAAAAGAAATATATGATGTTTTAAAAAACAGTGAATTGTCTGAGCAACATCATGGGGTTTTAGCTGGCGTTTCAGGAATCTCTTTGTTTCAGTTTTATTATTCCAAATACATTGATGAGGAAGAGCCGGCAGATAGCGGTGTTGAGATGATATCAAAAACAATCGAGGATATCAATAGTGGATACGCGTATCCAACATTTTGCACTGGTATTGCTGGTGCAGGATGGGTGCTAGAAATTCTTGGTCAGGAAGAGTTTATAGATATTGACAATGATGAATTGCTATCCGATCTGGATGAGTATTTATCTTCAGTAATGAATAATGATATCGAGAATGAAAATTATGACTTTTTACATGGGGCAATAGGTTATGGATATTATTTCCTAAAGCGATACGAAAACACCAAATCAGTAGATTTAAAGAATAGATATAAAGAATATCTTAATCATTTGATTGTATCCTTAAAAAAGTCATCCAGAATTGAAGGCGATGGCCTCTGGTGGAAATCTGTACTTAATAAAGAAACAGGCCTTTCTGGTGCTAATCTAAGTTTGTCACATGGGATCTCAAGTATTATTAATTTTTATAGCAGATTGCATCAATATGAGGACTTTAAGGATTTGGTACATGACCAAATAGTTGGTGCTGTAACGTATATGTTAAGCTATAAAAATGAAGACCTTAGTGCCTCTTCGTGGTTTCCAAGTTGGATACATAGTGATATGGAAGAAAATTCAAAATCAAGATTAGCATGGTGCTACGGGGATCTGGGAATTGGGATTTCTTTATGGAAAGCAGGTAATGCATTAGATAATGCTGTATATAAAGAAGAAGCATTACAAATTTTGAAGCATTCTACTAAGCGAAGAGACATTGAAGAAGCCGGCGTAATGGATTCTGGGTATTGTCATGGCTCTTGTGGAATTGCAGGTATATACAACCACATGTACACAGAGACCAATGAACAGGTGTTTAAAGAATCGGCTGACTATTGGATGAATGAACTACTAAAAATGGGTGTACATAAAAATGGCGAGGCAGGTTTTATGCAGTGGAGCGGAAAAGGTGAAGAGTGGAGAAATGAAACTAATGTATTAGAAGGAATAGCAGGAATAGGATTAACAATCATTTCTTTTTTAGCTACTTTTGATACCAAATGGGACGAATGTTTAATGATTAGCTAATTCAAACCAGGAAGAAACAAATATGATTTATAAGAATTTTTCTAAGTACGTTCTACGTGCGCCATTATTTTCCTTTTCTTTTTACAAAAATCTCACCAAAGATACCATCTTATCTGAAGAAGAATTAAGGCAAGTATGTGCAGATAAGATTATTAAAGAAGCTATTTTTTTGGCATCTCCTTCTCTTTATGTTGAGTTTGAAAAATGGCTCAAGGGCGAAATTAAGGATAAAGATAAATCAGACAGAATGATGTCTTCGGTGCTAAAATATATTAGCCGTATGTCATCAAGATGTACACCTTTTGGACTTTTTGCAGGAACATCTGTAGGTGAGTTTGCAGATGAAACTAATATTGAGCTTCAGCCCAAATCAAAAAACAAAAGACATACAAGATTAGACATGAACTATCTTGTAGCCTTATCCCAGGATATTGTTAAAAACAATACCATTAGAGAACAGCTTCTTTTTTATCCAAATACCAGTATTTATAAAACAGGACCTCAGTTACGATATGTAGAATACACGTATATTAATAGTAAAAGAGTTCACCATATTGTAGGGGTAGAAGCTTCAGAATATTTAGAAAAAATATTAGAAAAAGCACAAGAGGGAGCATTGCTTAATGATCTGGCGGCGTTATTGGTAGATGATGAAATCACTATAGAGGATGCCAAAGATTTTATTGGCCAGTTAGTAGAAAGCCAATTGCTTATTAGCGAATTAGAACCTTCGGTTTCTGGTCCAGAGTTTATGGATCAGCTACTACCTGTATTGCGAAAAATTAAGGGTACAGAACAAATCATTTCAGAATTAGAAAATACCCAAAGTATATTAGAAAAATTAGATAGCGCAATAGGCAATGAAGCAGACCTTTATATTCAGTTAAGTGAATCCCTTAAGAAATTAGAAGTAGGGTTTGAACTTAAGTTTATGTTTCAGACCGATATGTCGCTGTCGCCAAAAGCCAATACATTAGATAAAAAACACCTGCATAAGGTGAGAAAAGCGCTAACACTGCTTAATAAAATATCCCTTCCGCCAGCAGAGACTTTGGTTTCGTCTTTCAAAAATGCATTTTATGAGCGATATGAAGATAGAGAAGTACCTCTTTCAAGAGCGCTGGATGTAGAGTTGGGAGTTGGATTTTTACAAAATAATACAGATGGTGATGTGAGCAAAATTGTAGATGATTTGATGCTGCCACAAAAAGATAATGGGGTACAATCTAGAGACATAAAATGGTCTCCGGTTCATTCTATTCTTCAGAAAAAACTTTTAAAAGCTATTGCCCAGAACGAAAGCAAGGTTGTGATTACCGATGAAGATTTCAAGGACTTTAAGGAAAACTGGGAAGATTTGCCAGATACAATCTCATCTATGGTAGAAATTGTAACTATAGATGGCGAAGAAAAGATTGTATTGTCAAATGCAGGAGGGTCTAGCGCTGCCAATCTACTGGGTCGTTTTTGTCATGGCGAGGACGAATTACTGCAACATACACAGCAAATAATCGATGTAGAAGAACAGCAAAACCCCGATAAAATTCTTGCAGAGATTGTTCATCTACCAGAATCCAGAGTAGGAAATATCCTGATGCGTCCTGCTTTTAGGAAATACGAAATCCCATATTTGGCAAAGTCAATTGTAAACACCAAGAATCAATTAACGTTGGATGATTTGATGATATCTGCATCACCAAACGGGAAAGTAAGGTTACGATCAAAGAAATATAATAAAGAGGTGCGTCCGCATCTTACCAATGCACATAACTATTCTGGCAATGCCCTTCCTATTTATCAGTTTTTAGCCAATATGCAAATGCAGAATATTAGATCTGGAGTTGGTTTTCACTGGGGGCCGCTAGAAGGGGAGTTTGATTTTTTACCTCGCCTAGAGTACAATGGCGTAATATTATCTCCAACCACATGGCATATTAAGGGAGATGAGATAAAAATGTTATTAGATAATTATAATAATCAGGATAAACTCGCTACAGCATTAGATAAGTTTGTAGCGCTAAAAAACCTGCCTCAGTTTGTGTTGCTTATTGATGGAGATAATGAACTACTGGTGAACACTAAAAACATATCGACGGTAAAAATGTTGTTGGCAACAGTAAAAAAGAGACCATCATTTAAGCTTCAGGAGTTTTTGCATGCAGAAGATGGTATTGTAAAAGAAGAAAATGAAGCATACACCAATCAAGTGGTCTTTTCATTCTATAATGAGAAAAAATTAAAAAACACACAAACAAATCATGGCTGATACACAACGATCTTTTATTATTGGCGGAGAGTGGTTGTACTATAAAATATACACAGGCCCCAAGACCTCTGATCTGGTACTTACAAATATCATTAAAGAGATTACTGATACCTTACTCGAAAATAAAATTATCGATAAATGGTTTTTTATACGATATAGAGATCCAAAACATCATATCCGTGTTCGGTTTCATTATACCGATCCCCAAAACGTTTCAGAGATTATTAATGCCTTGCACGTACCCATACAAGAGTATATAAGCGAGGATTTAATCTGGAAAGTGCAGACGGATACGTACCAAAGAGAATTAGAACGATATGGTCTTAAAACCATAGCGCAATCAGAAGAATTGTTTTTCTACGACAGTAAGATGATTACTGATTTTATAAGTATGGTCGAAGGTGATGAGGGTGAAGAGTTACGCTGGTTATTTGGAATACGAGCAATTGATACCTTGCTTACAGATTTTAAGTATGATGCAGATGCGAAACTGAAACTCTTAGAAGGCCTTAAAACTGGATTTGGTGCCGAGTTTGGGATGAATAAATTCCTGAAAAAGCAAATGGATAAAAAATTCAAAGAGGAGCATGGTAAAATCAAAGAATTTTTAATTTTTGAACGAGAATCAAATCCAGATTATGCGCCCATCATAGATGTATTAGAAGAAAAAAGTAATCGCAGCACGAATGCGATTGCAAGTGTTTTATCATTGGTTGAAAAACAAGAATTGGATAGTTTAATGGGTAGCTATATTCACATGCTTATGAATAGGTTATTTAGATCCAAAAACAGATTGCATGAGATGGTGCTTTATGATTTGCTATACAGAACCTATAAGGTAGATTGGGGAATCCGTACATTTAAAAAGAAATCTGCCCAAGTGTAATATCCAAAATGTATATTCAAGCAATTCAATTCAAAATAAATTGTATCTTTACCTAACCCTAATACCAAAGTCATAAAACAACACCTCTACGTTTTAGACTTCGTTCAATTTATTTTTTTGTTGTATTAATTGCAGTGCTTTGTATTGCCTGTTTTTAAAATAACACACTTATCGTAACCTTTTTGATTGATCTAATTACATTAAAAATTTGTGAACCAAAATTTAATGTATCGCATAAGAACAATAATGAGATCGTTTGATTTCTTAAAATAATAGTCCATTTGATCTATACATACAAAGATCAAATGACGAATCGTTTATTTATCCCAAAACGCTGCACCATTCTTGATGCTGTGATCCCCGTTACCAAGTAGCGGGGATATTTTTGATAATATATGAAATAATTAGAATTTATATTTTTTATGAAAAAAGAAGGTAACTGGTATAGAAACAATGAATTACCATTGGTTAACTCATAAATCATAATGGAATTAACATTTTTATAACATTTACTAGCGCCCGGTAGTCCTCTTTTTTTAACTAACTTTATAGAAATAATATGTAGAACTATATCTAATATTTTAGTTCGATCACGTATTATGTTGGTGAATTTATGATTTGTTGCTCCCTACCCCTCGGCAAGTCTCTCAAGGTTAAATTGTATTAAATAATTGGACACATCCAAGGATATTTTATTTATGGACGAAGGTTGTTGTGGCTCTTATCGTACGATAAGTTGGTATACATAAACCCGAATAAAAAATAGAAATACCCTTTATGGCAGATTTTTTCTTTTTTACAGACGTAGATGCATTATCCACTCCCCAAACGCAATCACAGGCATTTGGACCTGTGTCTGGAGATCCTTTAAGTTTTAGAGTTAATAATCAGTTTCTTGTTAAGAAAAACGCATCTGCTATCGCAGTAATTGATGCAATCCCTTTCGTGCAACAATGTGCAGAAAATGTAAACTGTGTAAATGTCATTTTACTGCCAATTAGTAATCCAAATTTCGATTTTCCGGTTATTAAGTTTTTTGTATATCGAGGTATTGATAAAGCATCATTATTTGATGCTCAAGGAATAATTAAAGAATCAGACACAAGTTGGAAACCCAATAATATTTTAAAGGTCTTACATGATTTGCAAGATAAAATTAATGCCGATAATGGAACTACCTTAGAACCAAAATCAGAAAATATTGGGTATCACTATTCTGTAGAAACTGATACTACTAATTTTCAGGCTGATGATAAATATCTTGAAACAACAATATTTAAAAAGGACACAGTACAGCTTCCATTGGTTACAGCAGGTTGCCAAATAGGAAAGTTTTTGGGAGAGGTCATTCGCGCAGGATTTCAGATCATACAGGATCGGTTGGGATATGAACCTACCCTTGGTCAAATACGGGCAAGTAATGGATTATATCTCATTATTATCATTTATAAATGGAGCTGAAGCCAGAATTAGAAAAGAATGCTACGGAACTTATCACTCTGTTGGAAAAATAGATGCTGAAAAAGTTGTTACTTACTCTTTTCGTAAGTTAACAAATGATAGATATAATGAATATTTACCTCTTAATAATTATCATAACAGAACAGAGAGAGTATTATCAAAATCACTGGTATTTAGCTTTGACCATTTTGTTGAATGGAACAAAAAAATAGATTTAAATTCTATTATTTTTTATTTGAGCAATTCTCAACAATCCAAGAGCATAGAAGAGAAAGTCTTTATCCAAATAATAGCTTTTGAGAGATTATCAACTATATATGTTGAATATTTAGGGCAGAAAGAAGAATTTTTACCTTCAAAAGAGGATTATCAATCGATAAAAGAACAACTGCTTAAAATAGTTGACGAAAACAAAGAGAAATTCGGGAATGCCTATAACACTGTAAAAAGCAAATTAGGAAATTTGAATCAAATAAAAAGGCATTCAACTACAGATAAAATGTATCGAATAATTAATGATTTTGACATACCTATTAATTCTAAACTAGAAAAACTAATTGAAGTTGTTAGACATAAAACTGTTCATAGAGGGGATATTGGAGAAGGGCGAGAAGCTGTTATAATTTATCATCTCCTCGATGAATTAATTAGAGAAATTTTATTACGTATGATAGAATACAAAGGAAATAGAAATAGTCTAGTATTATTGTTAAAAGAATAAGTACGAAAGCACGACAATTTGTATATTGCATATGCCGCCTTCGGCAGGCAAACGCAACATACAAGAGACGTTGTGTCCATAATTTTAAATTATGAGTAATTTCAAATTAATAGAGCTCAAATCATGGAATCATTTCTTTGAGATCACCAAAGATATGGTTTCAATGAACACATATACTCCGTTCTGGAATTTTAGAGGGCAATCTGATGTCGACTGGTCATTAAGTCCTTCATTAGCAAGAATTCTAAAGCCCAAGATTGCACATCCTTCTAATGCAAGTAAAGTGGAATCATCATTGACGCACTACTTTATAAGTAATAGTAAAAACTTTAATGAATTCATAAATTTGAATTTAAATAATTATAATAAAAATTTGATCCTTGTTTGGTCATTCATGCAACATTATGGCGCTCCAACTAGGCTTTTAGATTGGACTTATTCACCTCTTATAGGTCTTTTTTATGCAGTCGAAAGTAGCCTAGATAAGGATGGCTCCTTATTTATTATGAATAATGAAATAATAGGAAGTGCCTCTGAAAAAAAATATGGTAAAACTGACCTTGGAACATATGAAGATGGTAATTTTTCAAATTCAATTGATGTCGTTGCGACGATTCAAAACACCAAAAGATCTTTTAATCAACAAGGTATTTTTACAATTTCAAATAATCCACTATTGGATCATTTCGAAGCAATAGAAGAGTTGGATATAAAGGAAAATTCAGCAATTAAATTAATCATACCAAAGACTTTGAAAGTAGAGCTTCTAAAAAAGCTAAGAGGCTCTAATATAAGAGCTGATATATTATACCCAGATGCTTTTGGTCTTGGCAAAGAAATTGTCAACATTGCTTTAACCAGAGCCAATGAATTAGATAACTAGACACAACAACTTATAGTTCATCGTGTTTAAAGATGGTTCGGGAAATTCTACCGAATTTCCGCACTCTTCGTTCTTTTTTGCTAACTTACCACCTAACACTACAAGCCATACACGAACACGTTAAAGTTCAATAAAATGATTAATTGAGGAAACAACCTAAAATAAGTAATTTTCTATGGGATTTAGAAAAAACATTTTTTTTTCATTTGTTGGGTTTATAGCATCATTACTGACTATATTTAATTTCTTACTTGCATTACCCTCAATATTTGAAGATTTAGAAATGGGATATTTGGTAAATATTACTCAAAAGAACTTTGCATTGAAACTTGGATTCATTTTAATTTTAGAGTTTGGAATTGGATATGTCTTGTCCTATTTATTAGGAAAATCTCAAAAAATATCTAGTCATTTGCAAACTCATTCCGCTTCTATGTTTATTGTTTTAGTATCAGGATGGCTGACATTATTTAATATTACCGAAATTCTTTATAGCCAGAAGGTTGAGTCAATAGCTCAACACTTTGGTATGCTTTTTTTTATTGTTCTGTCTTTTATTTTACAAGCTTTTTTAATTTTTATTGGAGATTGGGGAGCAGATCCTTATTTGGTTTATTCCAAATCAAGTAATGGCAAGGCGGAAAGTAAATATGAATACGATTTGAAACTGTTTTGGATAATCATTTTAGGAATTTTGGAAATAATATTTTTTACGGTATACTGGATAAACTGATATTAACTTGATATCGGAACTATTTTCAGTGAGAAATGGTAAACTAAAAGTTCAATAAAACGATGGAAAAATATCTAAACACAAATTACTTCTCTATTTTACTTATGTTATTTGTAATGCTATTCACTAATTGTACTGGCGATAATATGAAATTGAATAACATTTACGTAATGAATAGAGAAAAAGCCAGTTTTTATGAGAAACCAATAATTGATTTTACAATAAAATATCCTGACTCTATAATTGTTCATAAACTTGAAGATGGTAAGTCAGAAGGAAATTATATCATGTTCAAGTCCTTAAAAAAAGATGAAACTATGTCAATAGGAAGTCTGTACGGTGCTAATGACGATGATGTGTTAGATGATTTTAGGTTATCTTATTTCATAGATCAGGTTGAGCTAACATACAAGATGTATAACCTTGATAATTTCAAAATAAATTTTAAAGGTAAAAAGGATTTTTTGGGAAAGGAATTGTATCAATTTGAATGCTCTTATGATTATAAGGATGAAAAAATGCAAAAATTAAAACATTGGTTAGAAAAAGTTGTATTTATCCCAAGTAAAAATGGTAATGGTATAATGTTGGCGCTTCAAGCAAATAATGAGCATCCAGATATAAAGCATTTTGAGAATCTAGGCAAAAAAGGTATTACCGGTAAAATCTGGAAGAGTTTTGAATTATTGGTAGAATAAAAATTCTTAGTACATAATCCCCTTTTTATTAATAACTAAAGTTCAAAAAAACAATTATTTACCAACACAAATTCATGACTCTCCATAAATTTGCACCCTGCACTTATTATTAAGATATTTATCGTCATTAAATCCCCACAAATCAATGATAAACAATCTTAAAAATAAATACGATCTACAGTTACGATTTGCTACTAAAGAAGAAATAGAAGAACTTGCAATATTTCTTGCTAAAAAGAATTGGCGAGATAGCCTTAAACAAGTAAAAGCATCAAGATCAAAAACTGCTAAAATAGAAGCGGATAATTTTATCAATAAAGAAAGAATGATTATTCTTGATTTAATTGGAGGTAAAGTACTGGTTCAAGATTATAAAAAATTTGATGTTTCAATTTTCGTTTATAATTATATCCAAGAATATGATAAGAACGCGATTACTTCACTAACATTCAGGGTGCTTAAAACTAAGAAAGGAATGGAGCTACTTGAGAATGAAGATATCCTTTTTAATTTGAAAGATCTAAAAAGAAGCGCTTATCATAAAAAGAAGGTAAAATCAGGTAGGCCCAGTAAACCCAAAGATGAATCAATACAAAAAACTATTGAGATTAAAAGGTATTTAGAAGCCAATCCAGATACTACAATGGATGATGTTTGCCATGCATTTGGTTTTTCTAAGACGACATTCTATAGAACAAATAGATGGTTAGAAGCCAGAAACATGTAGTTAAGTAGATATTTAATGTGAAATAAGTATCGAAAACACTATTTGATCTTAAAATGTATTAAGTATCCTAATGATAGACCGTATAAGATTGTATCAATTCGTATAAAACCGGCAAAAGCAAGCAAAAAGCAAGCAAAAAATGAAAAAAAGGGCCTAAAAACAAAAAAGAGCTACGATTTTGTATCGTAACTCTTTGAGTATTAAGCTCCCCCTCTTGGACTCGAACCAAGGACCCTCTGATTAACAGTCAGATGCTCTAACCAACTGAGCTAAGGAGGAATTTATGCTTTGCAAATATAGAGTGTTTTTCTCTTTTGCGAGTGCAAATATATACTATTTTTTAGTTCTCAAAAAGATTTTTTTAATTTTTTATTATTTCCCAACTATTGCGCGATAGATGTCATTTCCATTTGCAAATAATAATAGGGTTATAAGAATAATAAAACCAACAAGTTGCGCATACTCCATAAACTTATCATTTGGTTTTTTTCCTGCAATAATTTCATAAAGTAAAAACATAACATGACCCCCATCTAATGCCGGAATAGGTAAAATATTCATAAAGGCTAAGATGATAGAGATAAAAGCCGTGGTACCCCAAAAAGCTTTCCAATCCCAGGCATCTGGAAAAAGATTTCCAATAGCACCAAATCCTCCAACCTGGCTAGCTCCCTCTATAGTAAAAACATATTTAAACTGCGCAACATAATCATGTAGTGTCCAGTATCCGAACTCAAAACCTTTTGAGATACTTTCTCCAAATGAGTAGTCTTTATGCTGAACGGTATAATCTGCTTTAGGGTATACCCCAATAATTCCATCTTCACCAGGAGTTATGGCTATAGTATTAACTTGTCCGTTTCTTTCATAGGTAAGTTGGATGGCAGAATTACTAGAGTCAGCCGCTTTCAGATTCATGAAATCATTCCAGTATTTAATTTCTTGGCCATTATATTTCATGAATTTGTCTCCCTCTTGTAGGCCAGCTTTTTCAGCCGGAGAATCACTTTCTATAGAGCCTAACACCGGGGTAATGATTGGTGAAAAAGGTCTTCTTATCCCATTTTCGAACATAAATGTTCCAATATCTTCAGGTAAAGAAATAGTTTCTTTTTGTCCGTTTTGATGCAAAACACTAATAGTTTTTACATCTCGCATAAATAGATGGTGATTGATATCTATTACATCTTCAAGCTCATCTCCGTTTAACGCTATAATTCGATCGCCATCTTCAAATCCATATTGTTTAAAAGACGCATCAATAGCAAATCCTTTTGGCATATCATCGATACCTACATGATCTGTTCCCCATGTAAAAATAATAGCCATATAGATCAAAAACCCAAGAATAATATTTACTGTAACCCCTCCTAGCATGATAATCAATCGTTGCCACGCCGGTTTTGATCTAAACTCCCATGGTTGCGGTGGCCCTGCCATTTGTTCCTTGTCCATGCTTTCATCAATCATTCCAGCGATTTTAACATAACCACCAAGCGGCAACCATCCTATGCCATAAACCGTTTCTCCGATCTTTTTCTTGAACAAAGAAAATTTGACATCAAAAAACAGATAGAATTTCTCTACACGAGTTTTAAATAACTTGGCAGGTATAAAATGTCCTAACTCGTGTAAAACGATTAGGATCGATAAACTTAATAGTAGCTGTATAGCTTTTACAAAAAATGGACTCATTCGGTCTTATTCAAAATTAAATCACGCAAAAGTAACCTTTTAGAAGAGCATATAAAAATATCCATAAGCGATATCATGATATTTAGTATATTTTTAAGGTAAACAAAGCTTCTATAAGCGATAAACCTTGTAATTTTGCATGCACAAAAATGAGCTATGCTACAGTTTTTTTCAAAATATAAATTTTTCGGGATAGTATTGTTTGTACTCTCGGCAATTATAATTTCTATTATATACGCTATTCTTAAGCCCAAAAAAATATTACCTGTTTATGAACCTGAAATGGTAAATATCGAGTTGGTAGATAGCACGGTTCAGTACATTCGTAAATATCATAAAATTGCAGATTTCAAATTAATAAATCAGAATGGAGAAGTGATTACCCAAGAAAACTATAAGGACAAAATCTATGTCGCTGATTTTTTCTTTACTACTTGTCAGACCATTTGTCCTATTATGACAGGTCATATGAAAGAGATTCAGGAACGGTTAAAGGATGATCATGATGTTTTATTGCTTTCGCATAGTGTAACTCCAAAAATAGATAGTGTTGCAAGGTTAAAAAAATATGCAATAGAAAAAGGTGTTGATGATGCCAAATGGAATTTGGTCACCGGTGATAAAAAACAAATCTATGATTTAGCCAGAAAATCATACTTGGCAGCAAAATCTGATGGTGATGGAGGCCCTTATGATATGGTGCATACAGAGAATTTTGTGCTGGTTGACAAGAAAAAGCAGATACGAGGGTTTTATGATGGAACAAATCCAGAGGATATTGATAAGTTGATAGAAGATATTGCTATTTTAAAGAAAGGTAACAAGTAAGAATTATGTCTCCGGCTATTTATATTGTGGTTTGGCTTTCTCAATACAATTTTTTCCGTTACTTTTGTCTTGTTTAAAATTAATCTAAATAAACACTTGAAGACTACAATAGCGAATCTTAAAAGAGGTCAACGAGCATTAATCAAGGAAATTACCTCAGATATAATTCCTCTTAAATTACTAGAAATGGGTTGTTTGCCAGGAAATGAAGTTGAATTATTACAAACGGCTCCATTTCAATGCCCGATTTATCTTAATGTGAATGGTAGTCATCTTGCGATCCGTAAAGAAGTTGCAGCTCAGATAGAAGTTCAAATTATTTAACAGCAGTTACTTTATGGCCAAGCAGATCAAAGTTTCACTAATAGGAAACCCTAATACAGGAAAAACATCTGTTTTTAATTTACTTACCGGTCTTAATCAACAAGTCGGTAATTATCCTGGGATCACAGTAGAGAAAAAAGAGGGGATATGTAAATTATCTCGTGGCGTAAAAGCGCATATATTAGATCTACCTGGGACGTATAGTCTTAATGCCTCTTCACTAGATGAAAATGTAGTAATCGAATTATTGCTTAATAAAAAAGATAAGGATTTTCCTGATGTTGCTGTAGTGGTTAGTGATGTAGAAAACCTGAAGAGGAACCTACTTCTTTTTACGCAAATCAAAGATTTAGAAATTCCTACGATTTTGGTGATCAATATGGCGGATCGTATGACCCGAAAAGGAATTACGTTAGATATACCCGTGTTAGAAAAGGAATTAAATACTAAAATAGCTTTAGTTAGTGCTCGTAAAAATGAAGGGATTGCCGAGCTTAAAAAATTAATTGAATCCCATGCATTACTGCCGAAAACAGCTTGTTTAAATGCATTATCCTTTGCGCCAGACTATTTTGACAGGTTACAAAAAGCATTTCCAAATCAATCATTGTATAAGCTCTGGTTAGTAATTACTCAAGATGTAAATTTCAGGAAATTTGACAAGCAGGATATGTCTGTGGTTCCTGATTTTAAGATTAAGTCTGAAAGTGAACTTAAACGACTTCAGCAAAAAGAAACTATTAAGCGCTATCAGTTTATTAATGACGTGCTTAAACGAGGTTTAATAATAGATGAAAAAGCGGCAACAGGATTAAGAGAGAGATTAGATAGAGTACTTACTCATAAATTTTGGGGATATTTCATTTTCTTTAGCATCCTGTTATTGATATTTCAGGCAATTTATGATTGGTCATCTTACCCTATGGATCTAATTGATGAAGGGTTTGCCTGGTTAAGCGAGGCGACAAAATCAACCTTGCCTTCGGGACCTTTTGTAAATCTTATTACAGAAGGTATTATCCCTGGATTGGGAGGGATTGTAATTTTTATCCCTCAAATTGCTTTTTTATTCCTTTTTATCTCGATTCTCGAGGAGAGCGGTTATATGAGTAGAGTTGTTTTTCTTATGGATCGTGTGATGCGACGATTTGGATTGAGCGGTAAAAGTGTAGTGCCATTGGTTTCTGGAACCGCATGTGCGATTCCGGCTGTAATGGCTACTCGTAATATCGAAAATTGGAAAGAACGATTGATTACAATTTTGGTGGTCCCTTTTACTACATGTTCTGCAAGACTACCTGTATACCTTATTATTATTTCTTTGGTTATTCCCGATGAAAAGGTAGGGTGGTTATTTAGTTATCAAAGCCTTACATTAATGTTTTTATATTTTCTTGGCTTTGCTGCTGCCGTAGGGTCGGCATGGATACTTAATAAAATATTAAAAATCAAAAGCAAATCTTATTTTGTAATTGAAATGCCCGGGTATAAGGTTCCGCTATTTAAAAATGTTGCGATTAATGTGGTCGAAAAAACAAAGGCCTTCGTTTTTGGAGCAGGTAAAATAATCTTGGCCATTTCAATCATTTTATGGGTGTTTGCCAGTTTTGGGCCCAATGAAAATTTTGATAATGCAGAGGAGATTGTAACTCAAAAGTACACCGAACTTTCACCAGAAGAACTAGATAATAAAATTGCTTCTTATAAACTAGAACATTCCTTTATTGGGTATGCCGGAAAAGCAATTGAGCCTATTGTAGCACCACTGGGTTATGATTGGAAAATAGGGATAGGAATCATTAGTTCATTTGCCGCCAGAGAAGTTTTTGTAGGTACGTTGGCCACAATTTATAGTGTAGGCAGTGATGAAGAAGAAACTATAAAAAACAGAATGGCAGCAGAGGTTAATCCTGTTACTGGTGGTCCATTGTTTAATTTTGCTAGTGGGATATCACTATTATTGTTTTATGCTTTTGCCATGCAATGCATGAGTACCTTAGCAATCGTAAAAAGAGAGACCAATAGCTGGAAATGGCCAATGGCCCAATTGATATTTATGAGTGCTTTGGCGTATAGTATTGCGCTTGTAGTATATCAAATTTTAAAGTAATAAATTTAAGTTTTCGTACCTTTGTGCGACACAATTGTTATGAACGATATAATTCAAAACATATTAGTATTCCTTGTTTTTGCTTATGCAATTGGATTTATTGTTAGAAAATTCTTTTGGAAGCCTTCATTATCTAATTCGAAGAAGAAGTCATCAAATTCTTCTTGTGGTACTTCAGATTGTGGATGTCATTAGGGCTTAGATCTTTTAAGCCATGATAATGGACTACTACTGATCAAATACACCCCAATAAAAATCAAAACACAACAAAGAAGTTTGGAAAATGTTATATCACCTTTGTATTGACTATTTATAATGAGATATGATACTACAGCAACTAGAATCATTGCAACGGCTGGTTGTACATAAATATAACTACTAGAAACAGTGGGTTTAACATGTTGTAATGCAAACATATTTAGTAAATAGGCTAAGAAAGTGGGCCCCAGCACTACATAAAATAAAGAAACCCAATTTGATGTTGCAAAAGATTGAAAGTCGGTATGAATCAATTTCTCGATACAAAACGGAAACATAAATATAAACCCAAACAAGAAAGTCCAAATTATGACAGTTATGGGTTTGTATTTAGACATTAGAGGCTTTACAATAACTAGATAGAATGCAAAAGCCAAGGCATTGATACAAACAAAAATATTTCCTAATAAAGAACCAGTTCCCAAACCAGAGTTTCCTAAATAAATTAATAAAACGGCTCCTGCGCCACCAATAGATACACCAAAAATACGTTGTAATGTTAGGGGCTCTTTCAGCAAAAAATAGCTAATAATTACCGTAAAAATAGGCATGGCAGTCACTATAATGGCTGCGTCAACTGGAGATGTTAAACTAAGTCCGTTCATAGAAAAAAATTGATTTGTAGCAACTCCTATACAGCCACATAATGCCAAACGAGGGATATCTTTTCTGTCAACTTTTTCCTTGATAAAAGACTTTAAAATTAGAAATAAAATACCCGCTCCGCCTATGCGTAAAAAAACTAAGGCTGAAGGGTCAATTTTATGAGGCATCAATCCTTTGGCAACAAGATAATTTGCCCCATAAATAATATTTACGCTCAATAAAGCCAGATGAGCTTTTGCCTTATTAGAAATCATAAGAAGAAGAAAGGAAAAGCAAATTGATTCATATTTATTTGATAAGTAATTCTAAATAATATTCAGAAGGATGTATAGGTTTTTCTGAAGAAGGATAGGGACTTACAGTATATGCATAAATTGTTTTTTTATCAGTAACCAGTAACTCTTTCATATTATCCGGATTAATAGTTTTGGAGCTAAAAACAAGCTCTTTTTCCTCTGTCACTTTACCATCTTGATAAAAACCAACAATTATTTTTACTTCTCCTTCCCAAATACATGTTACTCCCTTGGGGCATCTAGAGTCGTCTATTACACTAACGAACTTGATACCTTTAGAATTAAAATCTTTCATCTTTCCAACCTTAAGTCTCGAAACAATTTTTGGAGGATCAACATGAGTAGAATCCTGTGCAGTAATCAAAACAAATGGAGTAAAAAACAAGAGTAAAATTAGGATTTGCTTCATATTAGGTTTAACAGAAGTTAAAGATATATAAAAAACAAGTTTAAATAATCTAAAGTTCCTTCATATTCATCAATTTTGGAATAGTTCATTCTAAGGATACTATGAAAGGAAAAAAAGCGATAATCATTGGATCTGGTATTGCAGGACTTGCAACTGCTATCCGATTACGAAAACAATGTTTTGATGTTCATGTTTATGAAATTAATCATACCGCTGGAGGTAAACTAACAGAAATATATAAAAATGGATATAGATTTGATTGTGGCCCTTCATTATTTACAATGCCTCAGTTTGTTGAAGAACTTTTTCAAATATCAGGTAAAGAGATTTCAGAATATTTTGAATACACAAGAAAAGAAAAAGTTTGCACTTACTTTTATGAAGATGGTACAAGATTTACAGCTTTTGCCGATGAAAAGAAGTTTGCAAAAACTGCCGCTGATACATTTAAGGTTTCAGAGGCAAAAATTGTAGGGTATTTCAAAAAAAGCAAGCAAAAATATGATCTTACTTCTTCCCTTTTTCTAGAAAAATCGTTGCATAAATTATCAACGTATTTAAGCAAAGATACTTTAAAAGCAATGAGTAAAATCGGAGTATTGGATATTGATAAAACGTTGCATCAACTCAATGAAAATGAATTTAAAGATCCCAGGTTAGTTCAGTTATTCAATAGATTTGCAACATATAATGGTTCTTCTCCCTACAAAACTCCTGGGATTATGTCCATGATTCCACATCTAGAGCAATATTATGGTACTTTTTTTCCTAGAGGAGGAATGTATAGTATTACAAGAAGTTTATATCAACTGGCATTAGAAATAGGTGTTACATTTCATTTTAAAACTAAAGTTGATCAGATTCTGGTTGATAAAAAAAAAGCTAAAGGTGTTTTAGTAAATAATAATTTTTTTGAAGCGGATATTGTTGTATCAAACATGGATATAGTGCCAACATATAAAAAGCTTTTGGTAAATCAAAAACCACCTGAAAAAGTTATTAAACAACCAAGGTCCAGCTCTGCTTTAATATTTTATTGGGGAATAAAGAGAGAATTTCCAGAGCTTGACTTGCATAACATATTCTTCTCAAGAAACTATCGGGAAGAGTTTAACTTTATATTTAGTAAAAAATTGGTTTATGAAGACCCTACAGTGTATATTAATATAACTTCTAAGAATGAACCCAGAGACGCTCCCACAGCATGTGAAAATTGGTTTGTAATGATTAATGTTCCTGGTAACGAAGAACAAGATTGGGATGCTATTATTAAAAAATCAAAGAGAAATATTCTGAAAAAATTGTCCAGACTGTTAGGGACTGATATTGAAAACTTAATAGAAGATGAAGAAATTCTGGATCCAAGAACTATAGAAAGTAATACCCAGTCTTACCAAGGATCTTTGTATGGTGCTTCAAGCAATAATAAATATGCGGCATTTTTAAGGCATCCTAATTTTTCTAGAAAAATAGGAAACCTATACTTCTGCGGAGGTAGTGTACATCCCGGTGGGGGAATTCCGTTGTGTTTATTGTCTGGTAAAATAGTTTCAGAGCTAATCCAAAAAGACTGTAAATCAATTACGATATGAGTGCAAGCAGAAGATTACATATCTCTATATTCATTATTTGGCTTTTCAATATCTCTGGAATTATAGGCATTTTTGTTGGCTATAAGGATTGGTTTTTATCATTAACATGGTTGCACTTATTGATATATCTTTTTTTAATCCTCTGGAATAATGATTTTAATAAAACTGTGATTCTATCATTATTGATTCCTTTTGGGATTGGTATGGTCACCGAATATTTAGGCGTGAATTACGGATTAATTTTTGGTGAGTATACATATGGAGAAAATCTGGGACTCAAAGTTTACGGTGTGCCATGGATAATAGGAGTAAACTGGGCAATTTTAACATATTGTACAGCCGCGTTATCTAGAAAGATATCACACCATATTTTTGTATCTGCATTGCTTGGGGCTATTTCTATGGTAATTCTAGATGTAATTATTGAAGTCTCTGCGCCAAAATTCGATTTTTGGAGGTTTGAAAATGGGATTGTACCCATACAAAATTATGTAGGTTGGTTTTTTACGGCGTTGATAGCTCATGTATTTCTTCAGAAAATGATAAAAGTATTAAGAGTAAGGATTTCGCTACATATTTTTATTGCTATATTAGTCTTTTTTACAGTCTTTTTAATTCTCTGAATGCAAAAATACGACTACATAATTACGGGCATGGGTGCTTCTGGGCTTATGCTTGGATATCATCTAATTTCAGATCCTTATTTCGATCAAAAACAAATTTTGATGATTGATAAAGATGTGAAAGATCAAAATGATCGTACTTGGTGTTTTTGGGAAAAAGGTAATGGTATATGGGATGAAATCACAACGAAACAATGGAATAACATCTATTTTGGGAGTGATAATTTTTCAAAGAAAATAGAAATCCTACCTTATCATTATAAAATGATAAGGAGTAAAGATTTTTACAACTTCATTTTAAATGAAATAGAAAAGAAATCTAATATTAAGATTGTTCAGGAAACCTTAACAAGTATTAGTGAAGAAGAAAATATCGTTAAAGTTGAAACTGATCAAAGAAGTTATCTAGGAAGCAAAGTATTTAATAGTATTATACTTTCTTCAATATTTAAAGAGCAAAAGAAATATCCGGTTTTGAATCAACATTTTGTGGGGTGGTTTATAAAAACAGAAGAAAATTCTTTTGATGATGAAACTGCTACTTTTATGGATTTCAAAGTGGCACAGAAAGGAAATACTCGTTTTATGTACGTATTGCCTATTTCTAAAACTGAAGCCTTATTTGAGTATACACTATTTTCTAAGGAACTTTTAGAAAAAAAAGAATATGAGAACGAAATTGAATTTTACCTCAAAGAAAAAGCCATCATTAACTACGAAATTACTGAAAAAGAAAGAGGCTGTATTCCTATGACTTGTTTTGATTTCAGAAAGCAGAATTCCAAAAATATTATACATATAGGTACTGCCGGTGGATGGACCAAGCCTAGTACTGGTTTTACATTTAGTCTTACTTTAAAAAACACAAGAAAACTCACGAAATATCTTAAAAAAAATACTGATCTGTCAAAATTTGGCAAAAGAACAAAGTTCTGGTATTATGATTTGCTGTTTATTGATCTGCTTTATAAAAAGAACTATTTAGGAGCTTATTTGTTTTCAAGATTATTTGAGAAAAACAAGGTCACTAAGATTTTAAAGTTTCTGGATGAAGAAAGTACTGTTTTGGACGATGTTAGAATTACGACTAGTTTACCTGCAGGTAATTTTCTTAAAGCACTTTGGAACAGGGTTTTGAAAAGCTACTAACTTATTCCTCGTTCTTTTTTAATTTGATCATAAGCCATTTGCACTTCTCTAAATTTGGCTTCGGCGCCTTTGATATGGATTTCATCCATGTGCTGGATTTTATCCGGATGATATTTTTTTGCCATGGTTCTAAACGCCTTTTTTACTTCAGAATCTGAAGCATTTTTTTCGATTTCAAGGATCTTGTAAGCATGATCGCCAGTTTTGAAAAACATAGCTTTTATACTTTCAAAATCTCTGAAGTTTATGCGTAAAAACCCTGCTATTTTACGAATTTCTTCGGCTTCAGAACTGCTTACGCTACCATCCGCATTTGCGATTCCGAATAAAAAATGTAAAATCTGTAATCTGGCCGGATATCGAGTGTGTTGATTAATATACATGCAAATATGTGGTGCAGAAACCTGCCTGTTTTTGATAATTTCATTAAATGTCTTAAAAGTTGCATTAGCACGTTCTTTACCATAAGCGCTTACAAAGTAACGCCTCACATAATCTAATTCGGTTTGATTAACACTGCCATCGGCTTTGATTACTATAGAGGACAGTGATAGTAAATTAAGCTCAAAATCAGCAGGAGTAACCTTTTCGTCCTGAGAGAATACTTTTTTAAAACTCGCGCCACTTTTGATATCGGTTGAGTCTAATAGACTACCAAGTATAAAACCCAGAATAGCTCCTGGGAATCTAAAAAACACATATCCTAATATGGCAGTAAACCATTTAATCATTTAAAGCAATTTTTTGGGTTGTAAATATAGCCGAAATTATCTTGCGATACATTTGCCTATGTTATATTAGACAAAGAAGAGTTCTTTTTGTTACGCAAATAGATTATTCTAATGTTAGAAAAAACTTAATTCTCCGACTACTTGTCAGTTAACCTCATGTGGTACATAATTTGTATCTTTGCACAAAATTGTAATAAAAAAATAAAAGAAATATGTATCCAGCAGATTTAGTAAAACCAATGCGTGAAGATCTTACCAATGTAGGTTTTGATGAATTGCAAACGGCAGAGGCAGTAGAGACTGCTATAGCAAAAGAAGGAACTACTTTGGTAGTGGTTAACTCTGTGTGCGGTTGCGCTGCAGCAAATGCGCGTCCAGGAGCAAAAGCTTCGCTAAGTAATGATAAAAAACCTGATCATATCGTAACTGTTTTTGCAGGAGTTGATAGAGAAGCGACAGATAAGGCCAGAGGATTTATGGTTCCGTTTCCTCCATCATCGCCATCAATGGCATTATTCAAGAATGGAGAATTAGTGCATATGTTAGAACGTCATCATATTGAAGGGAGACCTGCAGATATGATAGCAGAAAACCTAAAAGACGCATATAACGAACATTGCTAAAAAATAAGCGGTTTACACGCTAAAAAGAATTCTAAACCGTTTGTGACTACAGACGGTTTTTTATTTTGCTAAAACTATTGGTTTACTTGAAATAATGTAAGACCTTGCAGTACTGTAACACAAGTCGAATTTAATAATAGTTAAGAAGGAGAATGGGGGCAATAAAAAGGATATTTTCATATCCGCTGTCAATAATTTTCTATTTATTTTTTGGATTAACACTGGTGATTTTTCATCCGTTACAGTGGTTAGGAGTAAAAATAGGAGGAGCAAAGACGCATAGAATAGTTATAAATCTGATGAACCTGTGTTTGTTGAGATGTTTACATGCTCTGGCAGTAACATTTAGTTTTAAAAATAAACATAAATTACCAGCGAATCGATCGTTAATAATCGTTTCGAATCATCAAAGTATGTTTGATATTCCTTTAATCTCTTGGTATTTGCGAAAGCATAAACCAAAGTTCATTTCTAAAATTGAATTAGGTAAAGGAATGCCAAGTGTTTCTTTTAACTTAAGACATGGAGGACATGTTTTAATAGATAGAAAGAATCCAAAACAATCAATTCCTGCGCTATCCAAATTCGGAAAATTTATAAGCGAGAATAATTTTTCGGCAGTAATTTTTCCTGAAGGAACCAGAAGTCGAAATGGAGAACCAAAGGAGTTTGCACCCACGGGGTTAAAGATTTTATTCAAAAATGCACCAGAAGCTCTTGTTGTACCAGTTACTGTTAATAATAGTTGGAAACTGTTAAAATATGGTAACTTTCCAATGGGAATTGGTCTTCATTTAACACTTGAAGTACAGGAACCCATAGAACCAAAAGAATTTGAATCGCAAGAATTGTTAGAAATAATAAGAGAAAGAGTAATCTCAAATATAAAAATATAAAAATATAAACAAATAAGTCATGGCTTTAGACAATATAAGATTAGAGGTAATGCAATTACTAGAAAAGAAGATAGAATCTTTTATAGATAGATTTTTGATTCCGATAGATAAAGTATGGCAGCCTACTGATTTTTTACCTAATTCTCAAAATGAAGATACCTTTTTTGATGAGGTTAAA
The DNA here is from genome assembly GCA_947500545.1 of uncultured Aquimarina sp. Taxonomy (GTDB): domain Bacteria; phylum Bacteroidota; class Bacteroidia; order Flavobacteriales; family Flavobacteriaceae; genus Aquimarina. The sequence continues at coordinate 49,714 of CANMSO010000010.1, forward strand.
GAATTAAGAGAACTGGCAAAAGAATTACCATATGATTTTTGGGTAGTTCTGGTTGGTGATACTATAACAGAAGAAGCACTTCCTACTTACGAATCTTGGTTGATGGATGTAGAAGGCGTAAACCAACATGAAGATGGTAAAGATAATGGTTGGGCAAGATGGGTGCGTTATTGGACCAGTGAAGAAAATCGTCATGGAGATACGTTAAACAAGTATTTATACCTATCGGGAAGAGTAAATATGATCGAAGTAGAAAGAACTACGCAACATCTTATTAACGATGGTTTTGATATAGGTACAGATAGAGATCCTTATAAGAATTTTGTATACACTAGTTTTCAGGAATTGGCAACTAATATTTCTCATAGTAGAGTTGCAAAAATGGCAAAAGAGTATTCTAATAAATCACTTGCCAAGATGTGCAAAATTATTGCTGGTGATGAGATGCGCCATTACAACGCATATAGTGAATTTGTAAAGAATATTTTTGAAGTTGACCCTAGTCAAATGATGATTGCTTTTAGCCATATGATGAAGCATAAAATTGTTATGCCAGCTCATTTTTTAAGAGAATCAGGTGATGCAATTGGAACTGCTTTTGAAGAATTCTCAAATGCCGCTCAACGATTAGGTGTTTACACTTCTCAGGATTATATTGATATAATGCAGCGTTTGATTGATAAATGGGAGATTGATAAACTAGTAGATCTTACGGATGAGGCAGAGAAAGCTCGTGATTTTGTAATGAAATTGCCAGCAAGAATGCAACGCATCAGCGAACGACTGGTCATTCCTGAAGAGGTTTTTGAATTTAAGTGGGTACAGCCTGCTCTAATAAAATAAGTTGAATTGGATATGCTTGAAGAGCAAATTATATCTAAAACGATTGATTTTGTTAAAGAAAAACTAGCCGGAGCAGAAGGTGGCCATGATTGGTTTCATATTCAAAGAGTATATAAAAATGCCAGCCTTATTGCCAAAGATGAAACCGTAGACCGTTTTGTAGTTTCTCTTGGGGCATTACTTCATGATATTGCTGATTCTAAGTTTTATAATGGTGATGAAACTGTTGGTCCCAAAATTGCAAAAGAGTTTCTAGAAGAGTTACAAGTTGAAAATGTGGTTGTACAGCATGTGATCAATATCATTGAAAACATTTCTTTTAAAGGAGGAAATGTAGAACAGAAATTCAAATCTCCAGAGCTAGATGTTATCCAGGATGCTGATCGATTAGATGCAATTGGTGCCGTAGGAATTGCCAGATGTTTTAACTATGGTGGTTTTAAAAACAGAGCATTATATGATCCGGAAATAGCTCCCAATCTTTATATGAGCAAGGAAGAGTACAAGAACTCAACAGCGCCTACAATTAATCATTTTTACGAAAAATTGCTACTACTTAAAGATCGAATGAATACCGAAACTGGCAAGAAAATAGCCTTGCAACGCCATACGTATATGGAAAAGTTTTTGGAACAATTCTATAAAGAGTGGGAAGGAGAACTGTAGTCAAAACAATCTCATTTGCCCATCCTTATATGCCTCATGCATATCACAGTTTAAGATAATTTTCTCAGGATTTGGGAGGTATTTTTTCCTGGCCAATTCAAAAAGTTGATGAATTTGCTTGGCAATAGTACCAGATCCACTCATCCTTCTTCCAAATTCACTGTCGTTAAGATTGCCACTATGACATTCCATTATTTGATGTAAGATCTTGTCCTTACGATCGGGTAAAGTATTCTCTAACCATTTAGTGAAAATACTTCCTATGGCTCCGTTCAATCGTACGATTGTATATCCTACACTTTTGGCACCCCGTTTAGATATTTCTTCTACCATAGGCAGTATTTCATGACTATTAATAGAAGGTATGATAGGAGCCATCATTACATTTGTTGGAATTCCTGAAGCATTTAGTTTCTCTAGTGTTTCTAAGCGTTTTTTTATACTTGCGGTTCTGGGTTCAAGGATTCTTCGGGTTTCTTCTTTTAAACTGGTAATAGAAAGGAATACCGAAACAAGATTGTATTTGGCTAACTCTGAAAGAATATCCAAATCTCTTAAGATTAAAGCATTTTTGGTAATAATACCAACGGGGTGTCTGTACTTTAGGAAGACTTCAAGCAGTTTACGAGTGATTTTAAGTTTCTTCTCTACAGGTTGATAGCAATCTGTATTTCCGGAAAGTGAAATAGGATATGCTTTCCAATTTTTATGCTTCAACTTTTTTTCTAATAGTTCGGGAGCATTCTTTTTTACTAGAATTTTACTTTCAAAATCTAAACCCGCACCATAACCCCAATACTCATGTGAGTTTCGGGCATAGCAGTACACACAACCGTGCTCGCACCCTTGATATGGGTTCAAAGAGTACAGCATTCCAACGTCTGGACTAGTCACCTTGTTTATAATTGTTTTTGGGAAGGTTTCAATAAAAGTCGTTCGATATTTGTCTATAGGCTCTCCTTCCTTAAGGCAATAATTTAGAAAATCGTCTCGCATTTCGTAGTGATTTTCAGAAAATCTATTGTGTGTTTTTTCTTGAGCTCCTCGTCCTTTGATATGGTTTTTTGGTTTCATGAGTACGGTTTTTTTACGGTTTAAAAGTGAGGTAAAATCAAAATATCAAAGAATATCAGTAAAAATGCTTGCTATCATTGGCTTTTGAGATATTATTCTTTAATACATATAGCTTTATTTTTTTTATGCAAAAAGCACAAAAGTTATTTGCTATGAATGTTTCTCGCAGAAAGAAAAAACTAAAAGATGGTCGTGAAAGTTTATATCTTGATTATTATATACCAAGGGCAAAACAAACTTGAAAAAAGAGTCTTTAAAACTATATTTATTCAGAAACCCTAAAACTGGATTAGATAAGGACCATGAATTTAGCTGAAAGTATTCGATCAAAACGATTACTTAAATTACAATACGAACAATACGAGTTTTCCTACTTAACCGAAGATACCAAAAATTTTTCTGATATAAGTTTTGTAGAGTATTTTAGAGTCCAAACTGATAAGATTAAAAAATCTAAGGTTTATGGTGTTTGGCAAAGAAGTTAAAAACAAATTGAATCCTTTCAAGGTCAATAAAAGCTGTTACAAACAGCAACAAAATCATGTAAATCTTAGGGCTTACATGGTTTTCAAGTTTTAAAGGTGTCCAATCGATAAATAAAGGAGATGTTTTATTTATCAGAGACAATATAAGATTATATTAAACTGTCTTTTTTGTTTAAATGCGTGCTATTTTAGCTATATTTTAATAGTACTTCCTGAAATATTTATTTTTTTAATAATCACAGAACTCTTTTTGATTCTTTTTTCAGAAGGTTGTGCGCCACCAACGGAAATTTTATATTCTCCAGGCTGAATAACCTTCTCACCCTTACTATTCACGACACTTAATTGTTCTTTATCAATTTCAAATTTTAGGGTCTTCTTTTCCCAGGATTTGAATGAAGTCCTTTCAAAAGCTACCAATGTTTTATGCGGATTATATTCATCTGCATTTGGATTATGAATATACAATTGTATAACTTCTTCACCTTTTAATTCACCCACATTTTCAACATCAACTTCTACGGTAAAGTCATTACCCGCTTCAATATTATCTAGGACTTTTAAGTTGCTGTATTTGAATGTAGTGTAGCTAAGTCCATAACCAAATTCGTATAAAGGTTCTCCTTTAAAATAACGATATGTTTTACCTCTCATGTCATAATTATCGAATGCTGGAATATCGTTAATATCTTTATAGAAAGTTACTGGTAATCTTCCGGCTGGATTATAATCCCCAAAAATAACATCGGCTATAGCTGTACCTCCTGCTTGACCTGGATACCATGCCTCTAAAACGGCTGGGACGTTTTGATTTTCCCAATTAATGGAAAGTGCGCTACCATTTAGCAATACTAAAATTGTTGGCTTGCCAAGAGCTTTAATTTTTTTAATTAATTCGGCCTGTATTTTAGGTAATTTGGTATTGACACGATCTCCACCCGAGAAACCATCAACTTTTACCTTCATTTCTTCGCCTTCCAACAATGGACTAATACCCATACATAAAATTACGGCATCAGCATCCTTAGCAGTAGTTAGGGCTTCCTTTTCTAAATTGTCTTTAGGTGATTCCCATAACAAGCGCATGATAGAGTGTTCTGTATTGTTTTGAATACACTCAAAACGGATTTTATATTTTTTACCTGCTTCAAGCTTTACATATTCATATATTTTTTTGGGGTGATGTACGTCTTCTCGTTGAATTAACAATTCGTCATTTAAGAATAACTTCATAGATGAAAATGCTTCCCCGCCTAAAGCATAATTCCCAGTTTTGTTAACAGAAAGTACTCCGGTCCATCGCACTGAATAGGCGTCATAACTCATGTCGTCAAAAGGCGGTTTAGTTCTCCAAGTAAAATCTACTGTTTTATCAACTTGTGTGTGTTTTGGTGTACCTTCAAAAGCAATATTATCGTAATATTCAGCATTCAAACCTTTTATTTTCATAGAGTCATCAGTGAACAATACTGAATTTGGGATAGCGTCGAATACAGGAAGTCCCTCGGCTAATTTGCAACCCACTGCATAAGAGACCTCGACATTTGGTAATTTCTGCTTAATTCCTGCCAATGGAGTTACAGGCTCCGTAGGGTAGCCGTTGTAATTGCCCAGTAAAACTTCTAGGTCATCTGCGTTAGAACCAATAACTGCAATTTTTTTAATCTTATTCTTATCTAGTGGTAGCGTATTGTTTTCATTTTTCAATAGCACTATCGATTTTCGTGCAGTTTCTAAAGCTGCAAGTCTATGTTTTTCAGAATCTACTATATCGAATGGTATTTTTTCATATTTAACGGCACCTTCTGGTGCAAAAAGTCCCAGTTTTAAACGGGCCACAATTAACCTTTCTAAAGAAACATCAAGTTCTGCTTCAGTAATTAAACCATCTTTAACCGCAGCTACCAAAGAAGGATAAGAATTTCCGCAATTTAAATCTGTGCCCGCCTTAACTGCCACAGCAGAGGCTTCTTTTGCGTCGGCACTTATTTCATGTGCTCCTTTATCATAAAAGTCTTTTATAGCCCAGCAATCAGAAACAATATATCCACTGAATCCCCAATCATTCCTAAGGAGATTGTTTAACTCTTGATTCCCACAGCAAGGTTGACCATTGTAACTATTATAAGCACACATGATGGAGTAAACTCCAGCCTCTTTTACTACTTTTTCAAAATGCGGACTATAAGTGTTTAAAAAGTCTTGTGCACTAGGTGTAGCATTAAATCTATGACGATCAATCTCGGGTCCGCTATGTATGGCAAAATGTTTTGCTGTTGCCACAAGTTTTAAATAATTTGGATCATCTCCTTGAAGTCCTTTTATAAAACGTACGGCCAATTCCCCAGCTAGATATGGATCTTCACCATAAGTCTCCATGCCACGTCCCCATCTGGGATCACGAAAAATATTAATATTGGGAGTCCAATAAGTAAGTCCTTGGTAAATACCTCTTTTACCTCTTGAAGCAAATTCATGATGTTTTGCACGAGCCTCATCTGATATAATCTCAGAAATTTTGCTCATTTGATTTTTGTCAAACATAGCGGCTAGACCTATGGCCTGAGGAAATACGGTTGCTCTTCCCGCTCGTCCAACTCCATGTAGGCATTCGTTCCACCAATTGTATTCGGGTATATCAAGTCTTTCTATTGCAGGCGATTCGTAACTCATTTGCGAGACTTTTTCATCTAACGTCATCGCAGCTACTAACTCTTTTGCTTTTTGCTCAAAATTTAGAGCAGCTCCTTTTTTTTGTGGGTTGAGACGACTTTGCGAATTAGTGTCAGAGCATGCTATGATAATACACAAGACAGAAACAAACAAAAATGCGTGTTTAAAAAAATTCATTGATATGTTTTTTTCAGGTAGTAACTAAGGGCATACACCAATATCATCTAAATAGAATGTGCCAGATACATCATCTCCAGGGCTTATAAACATTTGAAATCTAATGTATTGTCCTGTAGGTACAATAGATGCACCGTCAAGAATACCTAGAGCTCCTTCTGAATTCCCTGTGAATCCGGCAGTAGCATTGGCAAAATCAAAACGAAGTTCCTCCCATCCAGTACCAGTGTGAACTAAATTCACTTCAACTTCACGTTCTGTTTCGTTATTAGGATCTTGTTGCATACCTAGTCTTATTGGCAATTCTACATTTGACCAAAATTTTAATCTAACGACTTTGTCCTCATCACTAAAATCTATGGGCGCATTCAGTTGAACTCCAATACCATCAAAATTACCACCACCATCCTGTACTATTTCTAATATATTAGAAATGTCTGGATTGGCACCAGAAGGATCTGGATTCTCTACAACTTGAATTTCCGCGCCATTAAATCCAAAAGAGAATGAGACACTATTACCATCCCAAGTTACTGGTGCATTAAAAATTGGTGTGCAAGGGTCTGCAGGTGGTATAACCTCAAATTGTTGTTCAGTAATCAAATTATTCGGCGCTATGGCTCTAATGGTTACAAAAAAATTCTCATCTGATTCTGGATAACTATAGATTAGTTCTTGTTGTATTCCAATAAGCATACCAGTATCACCTGGAAGTCCTGATATGACTTCAAAAGCTGTTGCGCCAATTGCAGTAGGGCTTATGGCCACTGAAAAAGGCGGTTCCATATTGTTGAATGTGATATTAGCCTGAACCTCTGAAGGTGCCGAACCTTCAATAAGTATAGCGTCAAATTCAACCTCTCTGTTACAAGACACAAAGGAAATAAAAATTATTGCTAGTAAAAACAGTCTCATAGTTTAGTATTTGTTCTAAATTTATACAGCAATATAACTTTTTACTTGTTTTAATATCAATACAAGCATTTCTTAAAACCACTTTTGCAACATTTGAAGCTTAAAATGCGACATATTTTATTTTAATTGGGGTCAAATTACTTTTATTTCACGTCTTAATACAACAATACATGATAACCGTTATAATTGACTACCTCAAGTATTACAGACTTGCCCTTCTTGTCTTATTTTTTATAGGGGCAATTGAGGTGCAATCTCAAATTGATTTTAAATCTCTAGAATTTAATATAGTTAAAGAGAACATATTCCAACGCCCAATAACATCAATAGTACTTGATAAATATGGTTTTTTGTGGATAGGAACTGAAGGAGCGGGTTTATATCGATATAATGGTTTTTCTTACACGTATTATAGATATGATATAAATGATACCAATAGTATTAATAGTAATTCCATAAGCTCTATGTTTCTTGACGATTCTAAGCAATTGTGGATTGGTACAGATGCAGGATTATGTGTTTACAACGAAAAGCAAAACTCATTTAAACGATTTACAACTGACAACGAAGGTGGTTTAGAGAATAATTATATTAACATCCTATGCTTCGCACAATATGAAGATAGATTTCTGCTGGGTACTTATGATGGGATAAAGAAACTGGATTTACAAAGTGGTTCACTAGAAGATTATGGGTTGTCGGGACTTTCGGTTTTGGATTTACAGTTTTCTACTAAGGGAAACTTATATGCAGCTACAAACCTAGGATTAAAAGTAGAGCGATATCATCAAAGAGGGTATATTGAGAATATGCCTTTATTAAATCAAGAAACTAAGGCACATATAACAAGTCTTCATATAGATAAACGTGAGAATCTATGGGTAGGAACTTTAAAGAGTGGAACGTTTAAAGGAGATCTAAAAAAAGCGCACATACCCTTTATCAAGTTGGATATTATTGAGAGTGCAACCATGGCTATTACTAGTGGTATTAACCATGTTTTTGTGGCTGTTGAAAATGAGGGACTTGTTGTTTTGGATATGACAGGAGAAATTGTGAAATACTATCAATACAATGTACAAGATAATCATGGTATTGGTTCAGACTCTGTTTGGTCTATGTTGTTGGATAATGAAAACAGACTCTGGTTGGGTTATTATGAAAATGGATTAGGTTTTTTTGATGAATACCATAATAAGTTCAAATCCATACAGAGGGAAGATGTTGAAAATAGTATTTATACCAACGACATAGAAGCATTTGCTAAAACGGATGATGGCAAAATTTGGATAGCTCAAATCAATGGAATTGATGTCTTCAATCCTGATAATAATGAGATTACTAATGTTTATGGATCGTCAGACTCAGAATACAAAGGCCTAAAAAGTGGCTTATATATTGAAGATGTTTTTATTGATAGTAAAGGAAATGTATGGATAGCAACATGGGGTGAGGGCATTTTCTTATTAAAAAAAGGGGCTAAATCTTTTTTGAATTTTACCAAAGAAAATACTTCAGGTATTCTTAGAACAAATAAGGTAAGATGTTTTACAGAAGACAGTAATGGTAAGGTTTGGATTGGCTCTTTTTTAGAAGGCGTGTTTTATTTTGATTCAAAAACAGGTAAAATTCAAATGCCAAGTGGTGAGTCTTATCCTAATTCAGAAATTATAAATAAAGATGTCAAAGTCATATATCATGATAGCTCTGGATATATTTGGATAGGCACTTCATCGGGGCTTTATCATATTGAAAACAATAGTAGTAATGGGTATACTGTTACTGCCCATAATAATGCCATTTCATCTAAATTTGCAGGCCATCCTAGTTCTAGTCGTATACTAGATATATATGAGACACAAGATGGAACTGTATGGTATGGTACAAATGGAGGTGGATTGTTTGAGTTTAAAAGGGATAAACAGGATTTTGAAAGATTAGAATTAGAAGGGTATGATCTGTCATTTGTAAATGCCATATTTGAGCCAATAAAAAATGAGCTTTGGGTAAGTAGTAAGCAAGGAATTTTAAAAATTGATCGCAGAACTAAGAAAGTCATTCAATTCACTGTCAATGATGGATTACTTGAAAATTTCTTAATTGATCGTGCAGTAATAATGGATGATAATAACCTATTTTATTTAGGAACTAAAAGCGGCATCAATACTATAGAACCGCAGAACATAATTTATAACCCATACTTCTCGAAGCCTTATTTAAAAGATGTAAAGTTATTTAATAAAAAAGTCAATCAAAGCGATAAGGATAGCCCACTGGTTATTAAGAAGGACACAAATATTATTTCATTACAACATGATCAGACAGTCTTAACAATTGATTATGAAACCATAAGTTATACGAGGCCAGAAAAGAACCAATATGCTTACTTTTTAGAGGGTTTTGAAAATAACTGGAATTATGTTGGGTCCAAAAAAAGTGCTACTTACACTAATCTTGAACCAGGGGATTACACTTTTAAGTTGAAGGCGTCTAATAATGACAACATTTGGAATGAGGCATCTGTTATTTTAAAAATACATGTATTACCGCCATGGTGGAAAACGGTATGGGCCTATATACTCTATGTTTTAACCTTTGGCTTTTTTGTATTCGGAATAATGTATTTCTACCGAAAACGAATCAATGAAATAAATACATTTAGACTCGAAAGAGAGCGAAGAAAACAAAAAGTTGAACTCCAGCAGCAAAAACTTCAATTTTTCACAAATATTTCCCACGAATTCCGAACACCGCTTACTTTGATAATTAACCCTATAAAAGAATTAATAGAATCTGGTAATTCGGATTTTTCAAAATCAGTACAAAAAAAGCATCATATTATTCATAAAAATGCAGAACGTCTTTCCAGATTAATAAATGAATTAATGGATTTTAGGAAGTTGCAATCCAATAAACTTCAATTAAAAGTAAGTCAATTTAATGTTGTAAAAAGAACAAAGAGTATACTCAGCTTTTTTAATGAAGAATCAAAAAGAAGAGCAATACAACTAGACTTGAAGTATGAGAGTTTGAACTTAGAGATATGTGCTGATAGTGGAATATTGGACAAGATTTTATTTAATTTATTGTCAAATGCTTTCAAAGTTACCCCTAATAAAGGTCGAATACGCGTAAAAATTACATCGGGCAAAACAAAGATATTGCCAATAATGAGTAATGGTACTCCTATACCTGTTGTTGAAATTAGTGTAAAAGATAATGGTCCTGGGATAGATCAAAAAGACTATAAGAAAATATTCGATAGATTTTACCAAGTTAGCCAGTTGAATAAGTCTTACTATGGAAGTACTGGTGTTGGTTTAGAAATGGTAAAGAGCTTTGTTAAGCTTCATAAAGGAATAGTGGAGGTAGAGAGTGAATTGGGTAAGGGATCTATTTTTAAAGTGTTTATACCCTATGGTAAAGAGTTTTTTAGAGCTAGTGACTTTTCTTCAATAAAACAGGATAAACAAATGGTGGCATTTGATGCCGATTCTCAAACAAAGCCGGAAACTTATAAAATTGAAGACATCCTGTCTAAAAAAGAGTTGAAAAAAAAGTTACTAATTGTAGAAGACAATATAGATCTTCAAGATTATCTTGTCACAATTTTAGAACAAGAATATGAGTTGATTTTAGCATCAGATGGTCAGGAGGGCTGGCTAAAAACTATGGAACATCATCCTGATATAATCATAACAGATGTAATTATGCCGATTATGGATGGGATAGAATTTAGTGAAAAAGTAAAAAATGACCCTAGTTTAAATCAAACACCAATCGTAATGCTTACAGCTAAGAATCTTACCGAAGATAGAATTAAAGGGATGAAAGTTGGTGCAGAAGCCTATCTTGTTAAGCCGTTTGATACTAAAGAGCTCAAGGTGGTTTTGGAGCAGCTTCTTTTGAAAAAGGAGCGATTATTTGAGCAATATTCAAATGACCTAACTGTCAACGAAGAAAAAAAAGAAACGGATTTGGACAATGACTTTATCCAAAAAGTATTAGGATTTATTCATGATAATATTGAAAACTCTTCTTTAAATGTTGAGAAGTTGTCTTCACATCTTTGTCTAAGTCGTAGCCAGGTTTACCGAAAAATAAAGACTCTAACTGGCTTATCACCGATTGAGTTTATTAGAAGAGTAAGGTTAGAAAGGTCTCGGACAATTTTTCAGAATGATAAAAATTTAAATGTTAGTGAAGTGGCCCATAAGGTAGGTTTTTTGTCAGCTTCCTATTTTACGGTTTGCTACAAGAAGCAGTTTGGTGAACTTCCCAAAAGGAGAAAAGTTAATTGATAAAGACCTTTCTTGCCTAATAGAATAGACTATAGATTCTATTTCTAATTCGCTAAAAGACATCGCTTTTAGTAGGTTTTATTCAAATGCAACATATGAAATATTTATTGCATCAAATAAAACACCCTTCTTGCAACTAGTAAATTTAACTTGCACTTAACAAAGTTTTTAGCAAATCATGTTGTGATACGATTACACTAAAAATAGTCTAAAACTATCTAATCTAAATCAATATCTATAAAATGAACTTAAAGAACTTATGTATTGTTCTCTTTTTGATTATTACTGGGGAGGCAATGGGGCAAATAATTACTGGAACTGTCACATCAAATGATGGGCCATTACCAGGTGTAAGTATTATTGTTAAGGGTAAACAAATGGGTGTAGTAACCGATTTTGATGGTAGTTTTACACTCTACAAAATTAATAATGGGGAAGTCCTTGTATTTTCATATCTCGGCTATAAAACCGAAGAAGTCATTTATTCAGGTCAAAAAGAAATAAATGTTGTACTTAGTGAGGATTTGTTTAACCTAGATGAAATAGTACTTGTAACTTATGGAACACAAAAAAACACATCCGTTTCAGTAGTAGATTCTGAAGATTTGAGTGAATTTCCAACAGCAGACTTGGGTCAGGCACTTCAAGGTCGAGCAGCTGGTGTAAATATTACTAATGGCGGGTCTCCTGGATCGCAAACTTTAATACAGATACGTGGTGTTAATACATTTGGAGATGGTACTCCACTTTTTGTTGTGGATGGTGTTTTTACCAACAGTATAAATAGTCTTGATTTAGCAAGTGTAGAAAAAGTTGATATTTTAAAAGATGCAGCATCTCTAGCAGTTTATGGCTCAAGAGGTACAAATGGTGTGGTTCTCATTACTACAAAAAAGGGTCGTGCTGGCAAAGCCTCACTTAAGATTCAAGCCAATACCGGAATTCAAGAGTTTAACAGAAGATACGATCTTCTCAATACTGAGCAATACATTCAGTATCTTAGGGAAATTAATGCTTTAGCTGGGCAAAATGGTGGGCCTGATTTTCCAATAGGAATAGTTAATGATGACCCTCTATTTAATGGTAATGGTGTGGATACAGATTGGCAAGAAGCTTATTTTCAACTGGCCCCAATGTATAATATTAACGGTAATTTAAATGGTGGTAGTGAAAAGGCGAAGTATAATTTAAGTTTTTCCCAACTGCAACAAGATGGAGTATTTATTGACACAGGTTTTACCCGAACTACGCTCAATGTAAATACTGATGGTAGTATTGCTAACTGGATAGATGTAGGACAAACACTTGCATTGTCGCACAATGAAACAATATTTCCGGAATCTGCAGGTGGTAGAGATCCTTTGCAAAATATTATTGGGCAAGCGCCATATATACCTGTAGTTACTGATAATGGTCTTTTTGGTGGTACTAGTGCATTAGATCTTAACGACTCTAGAAATCAAATAAGGATACAAAATAATCAGGATAATTTGACAAGATTTACATCCGTAATTGGTAGTATTTTTGCAAATTTCAAATTAGCTAAAGGACTGTCATTTAGGTCTCAATTCGGGCTTAATGCTAACTTGTTGCTACAGGATTCCCAGATCAGAGCATTTGCCGAAGATGGTGGAAGGTTTGCAAATCCAATTAATTTTATAACAAAAGGAAGACAAACATTATCCCAAACAATCTTCACTAATACTTTGACATTTGACAGGGATTTTGAAAAACACTCTATAAATTTCTCTGCTGTGCTAGAGCAAACAAAAATAAGGTTGGAGTCAGCCTCTATTTCTGATAATAATGAGCTGTCTCCAGATATTCCTGAAGCGTTTTCACCTAATGCAAGAGCTACTTCTTTTTCAGTTCCAGAAAACCTGAATTCCATTCTTTTTCTTGGAGGATATGAGTATGATAACCGATACTCAGTCAGTGCTTCTGGAAGACGGGATACTTCATCAAGATTTTCACCTGAGAATGCCTCGGAATGGTTTTTTTCTGGAGCACTAGGGTGGAATGTATCTAATGAACCTTTTTTCGACATCAAAGCCATTAATAGCCTAAAACTTAGGGCAAGTTATGGCGAAACAGGAAACAATAGAACAGGAAACTCCGTAAATGCTTTCTTGCCATCACTAGGTCTAAACTTTCCTTCATCGATAGGAGATGAGACTTCGCCTGGTATTAGTCCAAATAATGCGGCAAATCCCGATTTACGATGGGAAACACAGATTAAGCAAAACTATGGTTTAAATCTAGGCGTGTTAAATGATCAGATACAATTTAGTGTTGACTATTTCAAGAATAGAAGTGAAGATCTTTTGATTCCTGTAGAGCTAGCCTCTTCTTCGGGAATTCCAGGAAACGCTCAAACAGGATCTACTGTAATAAGAAATGTCGGTGTCGTTGAGGTTGATGGTTTTGAGTTTACCTTAGGTTATAATGATTACAAAGGCGATTTTAAGTGGAATTTTTGGGCAAACGTAACTACCGCTCAAAACATTGTTGAGAGTCTTGGTGCATCAGGTGAGCCAATAGAAAGAGCAAGACTTAATCCTCCTTTTGCTTCTGCCTTAAATAGATTGGCTGTTGGTGAAGCTCCATTTCACTTTTTTGGTTTAGTGGCAAACGGAGTTTATTCTACCCAAGAGCAGGTAGATGCGGAGTTGCCCAACAACAATGCTGCTGCTGTTCCGGTTCAACCTGGTGACGTAAGATATCGAGATCTTAATGGAGATGGACTGATTAGTTTGGACGATAGGGCCGTTATTGGAGACCCTAATCCAGATTTTACATATGCTATTAATCTTAGAGCAGAATATAAGGATTGGGATTTTAATATCTTATTTAATGGAGTGCAAGGTGTGGATGTTTTTAATAGTAATATATATTATTTAGAAGGTTTAGATAACGGACTAAACTATGGTACGCGAGTATTGCGCAGATGGCAAAATCCTGGCGATATTACAGATATACCACGATTTAGATTTGGATCAAACATTAATAATGAAATTTCTTCAAGATATATAGAAGATGCTTCTTATCTTAGGTTGAGAAATGTTACTGTTGGATATAATTTTCCAAGCAGCTTGATAAATAAGTCAGGAGATGGGATAATTAAAAAGTTAAGGATTTATGTGCAAGGACAGAACTTGTTAACACTTACTAATTATACTGGGCTAGATCCTGAAATAGCCCCTTTCTATAATGCACAAGGTTTAGTGGATGGATTAGGTATTGATAGAAGTGCCCAACCAAGACCAATTACCGTATTGAGCGGAATTCAAATAGAATTTTAAATTAATAGAATTGTTAAGATGAAAAAAATCAGTAATTATTTTTTAAAGTGTATAGCATCGTTCTCTTTGCTATTGCTTGTAGCATGTGATGAAGATGTCCCTGTGGAAAACACAAATGCATTGAATCCTGAGATTTTCTTTGAATCATTAAGTCAGGTAGAAAGTGCCGTAAATGCAAGTTATAATCAATTTCAGACTATATATCAACGTGTAGGATACGTTTTCCCTGATGCTATGTCGGATGAGGTAGTTTCTAGTGGTGATCCAAATTTTGCACCCTATAATAGATTTGAGTTCAATGCAACTCTCGATAATATTGCCCTTTATTGGACTGCATGCTATAACGGTGTGGGAGCTTGTAATTTTGTAATAGGTAATGAGGAAAGGATGAGAACTAATTCAGCCACTTCAGATTTTACGAACGAGGATATTGATAATGCATTGGGTCAAGCTTATTTCCTGAGGGCGCTCTATTATTATCACTTGGTCAAGCGTTTTGGTGGCGTACCACTAAAACTTGATTTAGCTACTGCAATTGATGATGAGCCAAGAGCTACTACTGAACAGGTTTACGGGCAAATTATAGCAGATTTACAATTATCAACCCAACTATCTTTATCTAAAGGTGTTACAGAAGTTGGAAGAGTTACAAAAGAAGCAGCTTTTGGCTTATTGGGCAAAATTTACTTACATAGGGAAATGTATTCAGAAGCTCAACAAGCCTTTAGAAATGTGGTTAATCATAATTTACTTCCTTTAGATCAATATAGGGATAACTTTAGTGAGTCTGGAGAGCATAATGATGAATCAATGTTTGAAATAGGATACAATGGTGAAGTGGGAACTGAGCAAGAACGTTGGGCGCAAACTGGTATAGGAACTTCAGAAGTAACTTTTCATTCTCAAGACTATACAGGATGGGCCAATGCAAGGCCATCGTCTAAAGTCATTTCGGAGTTTGAAGACGATGATCCTAGACTAGATGTAGCTATACTTATTGATAGCGATAATACTTATGGGCCTGGTGATGCGTTTCAGTTTCCTTGTTCTGGGTGCGTGGGAGGTCCGGTTTGGTATAAATTTTCGCAATTGTATGATGAGCAAAATATTTCAGAAAACAGCGGTGTTAATACAAGAATACTTAGATATGCCGATATTATTTTAATGCAGGCCGAGGTTGAAATGAATTTGGGAAATAACACTGCTGCTGTCGGTTTTCTAAATCAGATAAGAGACCGAGCAGAAATGCCAAGATACGGTACAGCAACTATGGATGCAAGAGGTTTTCCTGTAAATACATCAGATCAAATTTTTAGAGCCATAGTTCACGAAAGATTTGTAGAACTTTGTGGGGAACAGGTGCGGTTTGATGATTTGGTTAGATGGAATTTAGATGACCAAGAATTATCTGTTTTCCCAGATGAAAATTTCAACAATCCTGATCCATCACTTCAGGTTGTTAGAAATTATGATCCTGCAGTTCATCGTGTAATGCCCATCCCGCAAAATGAAATTGATAGTAACACACAAATAGGACCGGGTGATCAGAATACTGGATATTAGAAATTGAGTTAGTTGGTTTATTTAAACGGGCGAAAATTTTCTTTTCACTCATTTATTTTTATTTTAACACAGTTGAAGTTAGATATTTAATAGGAATAAGATATATAAAATGAAGGAACTATGTTAAGAGCACCATTAATACTGTTTTGTGTTTTTATGTTCCTAGGTTGTGGCGATGGAGAACATATTGGTGAAAAGGATCAAATCAAAACTTTGAAAGGTAAGATTTTTACCAAGCTTTCGCCTGAGGATACAAGAATAGCTTTTGAAAATAGATTAGTAGAGAATGATACGTTAAACTATTTTACATATCCCTACATATATATGGGAGGAGGAGTTTCTGCTGGAGATATAAATAACGATGGTCTGACTGATCTTTTTTTTTCAGGAAATATGGTGGACAATAAGCTCTACCTTAACAAAGGAAACCTGAAATTTAAAGATATTGCGTTGGAATCTGGCCTTGTTGGAGACAAAAGATGGTATACAGGAACAACTATGGCAGATGTTAATGGAGACGGACTAATGGATATTTACTGCTTAGTTGCTGGCCAGTCTGGAAATAAAAAGAACCAGCTCTTTATTAATCAAGGTGATAATACATTTGAAGAACGTGCAGCCGATTTTGGTTTAGACGATGCTGGTAATAGTGTTGACGCTACCTTTTTTGATTTCGATAAAGATGGAGATCTTGATGTGTATGTAGCGAATTACCCAATTACACCATTTGAATATAATAGCTATCATTATAAAATGCGGATGGATAGAGTAACCGATGTGGAAACGGATAACCTTTACAGAAATGATGGTGATCGATTTACAAAAATTACAGAATCTGCGGGTATTAAGCTATACAGTCTATCCTTGAGTGTTACAGCCTCAGATTTAAATGAGGACGGCTGGACCGATCTTTATCTTTCTAATGATTTTGGCACACCAGATTGCCTATACATCAATCAAAAAGATGGTACGTTTAAGAACGAAATCAAGAATGCAACTGCACATACCTCATTTTATGGAATGGGTGTCGATATTGCCGACTTTAATAACGACGGACACTTCGATATCATCCAAATGGATATGGATGCAGCGTCAAATAGACGTTCTAAGGCTAATATGGCCAGTATGAATCCTGAAGTCTTCGAAAATATTGAGCGCGTAGGATTCCAGTATCAGTTTATGCAAAATTCGCTTCAAATGAATTCAGGGTTCAATTATCAAGGTGTTCCTAAATTTAAAGATATTTCTCGTTTAGCTGGTGTTTCATCAACAGATTGGAGCTGGGCTCCTCTATTAGCGGATTTTAATAATGATGGTTATAAAGATCTATTTGTATCTAATGGCACTAGAAGAGAAATCAATAACAAAGATTATTTTGAAAATCTTAAAGGTGAAAAAAAACATAAAGATAGTTTGTTAAAGAAAAGCCTTAGTATTCCTGCAGAACCTATTGATAACTATATGTTTAAGAATAATGGAGACCTGACGTTTTCAAAAAGTAATACGGATTGGGGTATTGAGGATAAGGGTTTTTCAAATGGTGCTGTTTATGTAGATTTAGACAATGATGGAGATCTGGAAGTGGTTACTAACAATATAGACAAAGTAGCTTCGTTATTTGAAAATCATAGTTCTAAGATCAACAATCATATTACAGTAGCTTTTAAAGGGAGCCAAAAAAATAAATTTGGTTTAGGGACTAAAGTATATGTCTTTCACAATAACGTTCGTCAGGTTCAAGAAGTTTCATTAAGTCGAGGTTTTCAATCCTCTGTGGCACCAAAACTCCATTTTGGTTTAGGTAAAGATGACATGATTGACAGCCTAATTGTAATATGGCCTAATCAAAAAATGCAAAAATTAACAGATTTGAAAGTCAACACAAGCTTAGTGTTGGATTTTGAACTAGCTAAGGATAGTTTTAAAAAGCATAATTTAAATAATAAATTATTTGAAAGTTATTCAGATACCTTAGCGCTTTATAAGCATAAAGAGAATATCTACGATGACTTTAAAAAAGAAATCCTTTTACCTCACAAAACTTCTCAATTTGGCCCAGGTTTAGCCGTTGGCGATTTAAATGGTGATGGTTTAGATGATTTTTATATTGGCGCTGCATCAAAATACCCAGGGGGAATGTTTTTTCAAAAGGCTGATGGTTCCTTTGAGCAGCAAAAGTTGAGAATCTTATTAGAGGATAGAAAGCATGAAGATATTGGCGCGCTCATTTTTGATACTGATAATGACGGGGATAATGACCTTTACATTGTTAGTGGTGGAAATGAATTTAAAAAAAGGTCGCCAATGTTACAAGATAGACTTTACATTAATCAAGGAGATGGTACTTTCGTTAAAAGCCGCACTGCATTGCCGCCAATATATGAGAGTGGGAGTAGGGTTTATGCCTGTGATTATGATAAAGACGGAGACGAAGATTTATTTGTAGGTGGAAGACTTGTTCCTGGAAATTATCCTTATCCTGCTTCAAGCTATATCCTAGAGAATGTAAGTAAATCAGGTATGCCTAAATTTATCAACGTAACCCATAAAGTTGCGGCAGTCTTTGATCAATTAGGTCTGGTTACATCTGCGCAATGGTTAGACTACGATAATGATGGATGGAAAGATTTGGCCGTTACTGGTGAATGGATGAAACTGAGAATCTTTAAGAATAATAAAGGGTCTGTCTTCAAAGAAGTGACTGAGAATCTTGGTTTGGATAATACCATGGGTTGGTGGTTTAGTCTTAAAGCGAATGATATTGATAATGATGGTGATATGGACCTCATTGCAGGAAATCTTGGTGAAAATTACAAGTATAAAGCTTCTGATAACGAAACTTTCGATATTTTTTTAAATGATTTTGATGGAAATAAGACTAATGACATTGTTTTGAGTTATTATAATGAAGGTGAACAATATCCTGTAAGAGGCAGAGAATGTTCGGCACAACAGATGCCATCAATTAAAAAGAAGTTTAAAAATTACAATGACTTCTCTGAAGCTACTTTAGTGGATGTATATGATGAAAAAAAACTTGAGAACAGTGTTCATTACAAGGTGTCGTCTTTTAAAAGTGCTATATTTCTTAATCAAAATGGTAAGTTTACAAGGAGTGATTTGCCGTTAAAAGCCCAAATAGCACCTACAAATCAGATTTTAATTGAAGATTTTGATTTGGATGGTATAAATGATATGGTTCTTGGAGGCAATCTATATGCTTCAGAAGTTGAAACACCTAGGGCAGATGCTGGTCATGGTACGTTTCTAAAAGGGTCAAAAGATTTGAATTTCGAAACATTAGATCCAAAGGACACAGGGCTTTTTATTGATGGTGATGTTAAAGACTTAGCCTCTATTACAATACAGGGTAAACCATATATATTAGTAGCTAAAAACAACGATTTTTTGAAATTTATCGTTGTAAAGCGTAAAATAGTTCACTAGGGTGACGAACCAAGCAGAAGAATAAGTAACAATAGGGGGCTTCCGAAGAAGTCCTTTTTGTTACTGTATAAGATTAATCATATTGCTAAGAAGTAGTCCCAAAGCAAAGCTTATCCTCTTCTTATTATTCGTTGAGAAGATCAAAAATTAATTTAACTAAATACACCAACCATATTGACAACATTACCGAGAATCGATGATTTTTCGTTCTAAATGAATTTGTCTAAAAAACTTGATCATTTGTTGAATTAATCGTAGGGTTCTATAATCACATCGACTATCTCGCCAAATGGCCAAGTCATATTTTGCCTATTGAATATAGCTAAACCATCATTTGAAACTCCGCTATTACCATTGTCCCACCAGATACTTGCTATACCTCTTGATGCAGCGGCTTGAGCATAATAAGATGCATGTACTAGACGGTCCGATAAATTATTTTGGTTTCCAGAGCTCCATTCTCCCAATACAACAGCTTTACCATTATCAATAAATTTGGTTTTTATTTTATCCATCTCTATATCCAATTGCTGCTTGTCACTATCTGTACCCCAAGTACTATCTGTGCCTCCTAGAGTAAAGGGAAAAGGGAAATAAGAGTGGAGTGATATTATTGTTTTATCATCGTTGTTAGGAATTACCAAATCATTCAAAGCTTGAGGTAAGGTGCTGGCTGCATAGGTAGAAATCATGATTTGTCTAGAGCTATTATTTCCTCCTGTGGCTCTTATGGCATCTAAACCTGCTTTGTGGTACTGATTCACCATTTCTCTTCCTTCGGCTGTTCCACCTGTCCATTCTTCAGGTGTGTTTTCATAACGAGGTTCGTTTAACGTTTCAAAAATGACATAATCACTATAATTTTTGAATCTATTAGCAATTTGTGTCCATAGTTTTGAAAGTCTATTCTTTACTGCATCTCCATTTTCGTATGTAGGAATTATCCAAGTATCATCATGATGCACATTTATAATTACATACATATTATTGGCTCTTACATAATTAACCACTTCTTCAACTCGATCTAACCAAGCTCTCTCAACAATATAATTGGGTCCAGGGCCTTGGTGAAAACGCCAAGTAACAGGTACTCTTACGGTATTAAAACCTCTATCAGAAATCTCATCAATTAAAGCTCTTGTGGTAACTGGATTACCCCAAAAAGTTTCATCCGGCCCTTCAACATCGAGACTATTTCCTAAGTTCCAACCCGCTTTCATTTCGGCGACAATTTCAAAAGATGACATATTTCTCATATCACCATTGTCAAATTCACTTGCAAAGCCATCACTACCTTCATTTGGATTCTCCTCTTGTTGAACCATAGTTACATTCATGTTGGGTTTATCGCAGGAGATGGCAAAAATTAAAACAGCAAATATTAATAAATAAAGTTTCATAGCTTTAAATGATTTCTTATTTCAAAGTTAGCGAAACAAAGGGTCAAGCAGGTATCTGTAATGATGTAAAAGCTAAAAGAAATGTAGCATCTGTGCTCTTAAGGTGTTAAATGGATTCCTGAAAATACTTTATGGGTCAAATTCAGAACTTGTATTTGAACCAACTTTGAAAAGAAAAGTCATGTCTGTAATCAATAAGAACATCTTTACTATCTATTAGAAAGATGTGAATTTAGTTCATCTTTTAAGCCTCAATTGGATTGAGCTCTTAGCCCATAATGTTTTAAACCTTAGGTTAGTTGTATTACGCATCATTTGTGATATAAGTTGCGTTATATGTAGTAACGGTATTTTTTCAGATAAAACTAGATTTATACAGATTAATACTAAATCTAAGAACTTATGCTTAGAAAATTACTTTTACACGCAAAACTTTTTTCTAGTGTTTTTATTGTTAATGCCCAAAACTTAACAAATCTTGTTTTTGAAACAGAAATTCAACCTTCAGCTATAACAGTGGATATAACTTTTGACTACATAGGTATCACCGTTGTAGATGTTTTTAAATGGCAGTTATTCCTTGCTCGACTCAACAAAATTCCAGATTGGAGATCAGGACGAAACATAGCGTATAAAGTAAATGTTGTGACTGTAATCATTGGATCAGGAACGCAAGCTGTAACTCCTGACGTTTTCAATAATTCGAATTTGTGTTTATAATTTAATAAATAAAACATATTGTACTACATAGGATTAGATATAGGGAGCTCATCAGTTAAAGTCGCAATAGTAAATGCAACGACAGGAGAAAATATGCTTACACTTCACGAGCCTCCAAATGAAATGGAAATAGTATCTCTGCACACTGATTGGGCAGAACAAGATCCTAATATTTGGTGGAGACATACTTGTTCTGCTATAAAGAGAGCTATTAAAGAAGCAAATATTCTGGCATCAAAGATTGAGGCTATAGGTATTTCTTATCAAATGCATGGATTAGTTATTGTGGATAAAGCTGGAAATCCATTACGAAATTCTATAATTTGGTGTGACAGTCGCGCTGTTCGTATTGGTAATAATGCACTTTATGATTTAGGTGAAGATAAATGTGCGAGCCACTTGTTAAATTCTCCCGGGAATTTTACAGCTTCAAAGTTAAAATGGGTGAGACATAATGAACCAGAAGTTTATAAAAAAGTTTACAAATACATGCTTCCAGGCGACTATATTGCTTATAGATTAAGTGGTGAAATATGCACTACGAGGAATGGACTCTCTGAAGGTATCTTATGGGATTATAAAAATAATAAGATAGCAGATTGGTTATTGGAGTACTATGGAATTGATCCAGAATTTACACCAAAAATAGTTGAAAACTTCTCAAACCAAGGTCAAGTAAATGCAAGAGCTTCAAAAGAAACAGGGTTATCAATAGGCGCTAAAATTACATATCGTGCGGGTGACCAACCTAATAACGCATTGTCGCTTAATATTTTTAAACCAGGTGATGTCGCAGCAACTGGCGGGACTTCAGGTGTTTTATATGCGATTTCTAGTAGCTTGAAATCAAAAGAAATCTCAAGAATTAACAATTTTGTGCATGTTAATTATACTAATCAAAATCCAACTTTAGGAAAATTGTTATGTATCAATGGTGCTGGTATTCTGTATAGCTGGTTAAGAGGTCTAAGTGATAATATGACCTATGAAGATATGAACGGGAAAGCGTCAGAAATCCCTGTAGGATCAGATGGTGTTGTTGTTATTCCTTTTGGTAATGGGGCTGAACGCATATTGAACAATAAAAATATCGGAACACATTTCTGTAATCTTAATCTCAATAAACATAATAAGCCACATTTGTATCGCGCAGCTCTAGAAGGTATTGCTTTTTCATTCGTTTATGGTATGAAAATTTTAAAAAATGACAGTACAGAAATTAAGGTTATTAGAGCAGGAAATGATAACCTTTTCCGTTCAGAAATTTTTGCAAATACAGTGGCGACCTTAATTGGTCATGAGATCGAGATATATAACATAACAGGTGCTGTCGGGGCAGCTAGAGCTGCAGGTTTGGTAGATGGAGATTTTGATAAGTTTGGAGAAAGCACTACCAAAAATGACTATGTAATGACTTATAGGCCACTTAATAACGAGGAGCCTTATCAAAAGGCTTATGAAAAATGGAAAAAAGAATTAGAAATAAGATTAAAACATTAATAAATGGCGAATAAAGTATATTTCGAGGGTATAGATACAATAAAGTATGAGGGACATTTTTCAGATAATCCATTAGCATTCAAGTATTATGACGCTGATAAAGTGGTTGCCGGAAAAACGATGCGCGAGCATTTTAAATTTGCTATTGCGTATTGGCATACCTTCTGCGGACAAGGGAGTGATCCTTTCGGGCCAGGAACACAAAATTTCCTATGGGATCAAGCATTAGATCCAGTTCAAGTAGCAAAAGATAAGGCTGATGCCGCTTTTGAATTTATTGGTAAAATGGGATTCGATTATTTCTGTTTTCATGATTACGATTTAATTCAAGAAGCACCAACCTTTGCTGAATCTGAAAAACGTTTAGCAACTATTGTCGATTATATCAAAGAGAAAAAAACCAAAACAGGAATTAAACTGCTTTGGGGAACTGCGAATTGTTTTTCAAACCCTCGTTATATGAATGGTGCTGCTACCAATCCAGATTTTAATGTGTTGGCCAGAGCTGGTGGACAAATAAAACTCGCCTTAGATGCAACTATTGCTTTAGATGGTGAAAACTATGTGTTTTGGGGCGGACGAGAAGGCTATATGTCACTTTTAAATACAGATATGGGGCGAGAATTGGACCACATGGGACAATTTTTAACCTTAGCAAGAGACTATGCTCGTGGACAAGGTTTTAAAGGCACATTCTTTATTGAGCCAAAACCAATGGAGCCAATGAAGCACCAATACGATTTTGATTGTGCTACCGCTATTGGATTTTTAAAAGAATATGGTTTGGATAAAGATTTTAAAATGAATATTGAAGTCAATCACGCCACTTTAGCACAACACACCATGCAGCACGAATTAGCGGTGGCTGCAAAATCAGGAATGCTCGGGAGTATAGATGCTAATAGAGGTGATTATCAAAATGGTTGGGATACTGATCAATTTCCAAATAATATTCAAGAAACTACTGAAGCAATGTTGGTTTTTCTAAAAGCCGGAGGGCTTCAAGGAGGTGGTGTAAACTTTGATGCCAAAATAAGAAGAAATTCAACAGATATGGAAGATGTCTTCCATGCACATATTGGTGGTGCAGATACGTTTGCTAGAGCCTTAATTACTGCAGATAAAATAATACAATCTTCAGCTTATGATAAATTAAGGGAAGTGCGTTATAGCTCATTTGATTCTGGTAAGGGCAAAGATTTTGAAACGGGGAAATTAAGTTTAAAAGACCTATATGAAATTGCACAAGACAATGGAGAATTAGAACTTAAAAGTGGAAAGCAGGAATTATTTGAAAATATCATCAATCAATACATTTAAGCCAATAGAGCAACTAACAAACTATAAATTATGGCGAAAGCAGTAAAATTGAGTTATTTATTAAAATTGACATTAGTGGCAACATTGGGTGGTTTACTTTTTGGTTACGATACAGGTGTAATTTCTGGAACCGTGGGTTCACTAGAAAGCTATTTCGTATTGCCAAAAGGACTAAGTGAAAATGCGGCAAATGCCTTTAAAGGTTTTTTAGTGTCAAGTGCATTAATTGGCTGTATTATTGGAGGAGGATTAGGTGGCCTGATTAGCAAAACACTAGGTCGTAAAAAAGGACTAATACTGGCGGGAATTTTATTTTTAATATCTGCGCTAGGTTCATCAATGCCAGAGATGTTATTTAGACCAATTGGCGAATTAGATCATACATTTTCTACTTTTTTTATAATCTATAGAATTTTAGGAGGAATAGGTGTGGGTTTAGCGTCTATGTTATCGCCCTTATATATAGCAGAAATTGCGCCTGCTAAAATTAGAGGACGATTAGTATCCTACAATCAATTAGCAATTGTTGCAGGTTTTATGGTTGTTTACTTTGTCAACTACTTTATTTCTAAAGGTGGTGGTTCTGATGCTTGGTTAAATGAAGTGGGTTGGAGATGGATGTTTGCTTCAGAAGTTGTTCCGGTTGGTATCTTTTTATTGTTATTGTTTTCTGTACCAGATACACCAAGATCTTTAATGTTACGGGGAAGAGAAAAGGAGGCGCTTCAAGTATTAACAGACATCAATGGGGAGGAAGAGGCAACTTCAATTTTAAATGAAATTAAAAGTAGTGTTGTACACAGTTCGGGCAAATTATTATCCTTTGGGTGGTTAATCATTATAGTAGGTGTAACACTTTCAATCTTTCAGCAGTTTGTCGGGATTAATGTGGTGTTGTATTATGCGCCCGAGATATTCAAGAAAATGGATATGAGTACCAATGCCTCATTGTTGTTTACCATTATTGTTGGTATTGCTAATTTCTTATTTACCATAGTTGCAATTAAAACTGTAGATAAACATGGAAGAAAACCGCTGATGATTATTGGTGCCTTAGGTATGGCAGTCGCCATGTTTGCCTTGGGGTTTGTGTTCTTTGCAGAAGCATCAGGTTATTTGGCGTTAGGTTGCATGATGCTTTACGTTGCAAGTTTTGCATTAAGTTGGGGGCCTGTAACTTGGGTATTGCTATCTGAAATATTTCCAAATAAAATAAGAGGTAGAGCAATGGCTATAGCTGTGGCTGCGCAATGGATAGCCAACTATTTGGTGTCATTAACGTTCCCAATGATGGATGATAACTCATATTTAACAGCGCAATTTAACCATGGTTTCGCGTATTGGATTTATGGTATAATGAGCTTATTGGCTATGTTCTTTGTTGTGAAATTAGTGCCAGAAACAAAAGGAAAAACACTAGAGAAAATGGAAACCCTTTGGAAAAATAGTAAATCTTAAAAAAAATAAAATGAACAAACTTTTAAAGCAAAGTATAAATTTTCTAGTTATAACTTTTATAACCGGAAGTTACGCACAATCTAAAATGCATTTTGACCAAAGTAAACCTATTGAAGAACGTATTACGCTTTTGATGAGTAAAATGACATTAGATGAGAAGGTGGGCCAAATGAATCAATATAATGGTTCTTGGGATTTTACTGGGCCACTGCCAGAATCTGGGTCTGAGGAAGAAAAATACGAGCACATAAAAAAAGGATGGGTAGGCTCAATGCTAAGTGTAAGAGGTGTAAAAGAAGTAAGAGCAGTACAAAAAATTGCAGTAGAGGAAACGCGTTTAGGTATTCCAATTATTTTTGGATTTGATGTTATTCATGGCTATAAAACTTTGAGTCCAATTCCTTTGGCAGAAGCAGCAAGTTGGGATTTAGAGGCCATAAAAAAGTCAGCAAGTGTAGCTGCGGATGAAGCTTCTGCTTCTGGTCTAAACTGGACTTTTGGACCGAACGTAGATATTTCAAATGATGCCAGGTGGGGACGCGTTATGGAAGGCGCAGGAGAGGACACCTATCTGGGAAGTAAAATTGCTATGGCTAGAGTCAAAGGATTTCAAGGCGAAAAGTTAGATGCTAATAATACCATTGTTTCGTGTGCGAAGCATTTTGCTGCCTATGGTTATGCAGAGGCTGGTAAAGAATATAATAGTGCTGATATGAGTACTTCAAAATTATACAACACTGTTCTTCCCCCTTTTAAATCTGCGTTAGATGCCGGTGTTCGTACGTTTATGAACTCTTTTAATACTTTAAATGGTATTCCTGCAACAGGCGACAGTTTCTTGCAGAGAGATATATTAAAAGGGGCTTGGGGTTTTGATGGATATGTAGTTTCAGATTGGGCTTCAATTAAAGAAATGGTAACTCATGGGTATGCTAAAGATGGTGCAGATGCATCAGCAAAAGCAGTTATGGCTGGGTCAGATATGGATATGGAATCACATTTATATGTAAAAGAATTAGTTAAGTTAGTTGAAAATAATACAGTAGAAGAACGGTTTATAGATGATGCGGTTAGAAGAATACTCCGTATAAAATTTGAACTAGGTTTATTTGATAATCCTTATAAATATTGTGATGACGTTAGAGAAAAAGCAACAATTGGTAATAAAGCTATTAATGAGGCGGTATTGGATATGGCGAAAAAATCGATTGTCTTATTAAAAAACGATAGCAATCTATTACCGTTAAAAAAATCAGGCCAAAAAATCGCATTAATAGGTGCTTTGGCTGCTGATAAAAACAGTCCTTTAGGAAGCTGGAGAATTGCTGCGGATGATAATACAGCTGTTTCCGTTTTAGAAGGTATGCAACAATACAAAAACAACCAGTTGGTATATAAAAAAGGAACAGATGTATCCATTGGAAAACAATTATTTGTTCAAGAAGTGAAGATAAACTCAGATGATTTTTCTGGTTTTGAAGCTGCAAAAAAAGTAGCAAAATCATCTGATGTTGTCGTAATGGTTTTAGGGGAAGTTGGTTTTCAAAGCGGTGAGGGAAGAAGTAGAACAGAATTAGGTTTGCCTGGAAACCAACAACAATTATTAGAAGAAATTTTTATGGTGAATAAAAACATTGTTTTGGTCTTAAATAACGGTCGTCCATTAGCCTTGCCTTGGGCAGCAGAAAATATTCCTGCTATTGTTGAAGCTTGGCAACTTGGAACCCAAACTGGAAACGCAGTAGCACAAGTTTTATATGGGGATTATAACCCAAGTGGGAAATTGCCAATATCTTTTCCGAGAAATGTAGGTCAATGCCCGATTTATTACAATCAATTAAATACAGGTAGACCAGTAAATAAAGAAAAAAATGTATTCTGGTCACATTATATAGATGTTGAAAAAACACCTTTGTTCCCGTTTGGGTATGGACTAAGTTACACAACTTTTAAATATGAAAACTTAAAACTGAGTAAATCTAAATACAAAAGAGGTGAAACTGTAGAACTAAGTGTTGAGGTTGCTAATACAGGCAATTTAGATGGAAAAGAAGTGGTGCAGCTATATATAAACGACCCTGTAGCAAGTATTGTAAGGCCAGTTAAAGAATTAAAAGGTTTTGAATTAGTAGAGTTGAAAAAAGGTGAAACTAAAACAGTAAAATTTAGTTTAACGGATGCCGAACTTGGTTTTTATAATAATGATGGAGACTATTTGATCGAAGAAGGAACTTTTAACATCATGGTTGGAGGAAGATCAGATAAAGGATTAACAGATAAATTTGAATTAAAATAACTGTGATAAGCTAAATGCTATGAAAAATATAATAATGCCCAAAAGAATCTATATGCTTCTAGTCATATTAACTACGATTTTTGCTTGTTCAAAAGATAATGACACACCACCAGATACAACTACACCAATTTCTGTGTCTTTTGAAGTGATTGTATCACAACAAAACACCCTTAGGGTCACAGTAAATAATACGTCCACGGGAATAAGTGGATTAAATAGTTATTGGCAATTTACTAAAAATGGATCTGTAGTACAGGATGAAGCAGGGCCCGAAATGCATTTATATGACGCATCAGGTGAATATTTAATTACGCTAACAGTAGAGGCGCCAGATGATGATATCCAAGTAAGTGAAACAGTAATGGTAATAGGAGGAGATTCGATGCATCCAGCATTAAAAGATGCCACTGATAAATTCTCAGTGGGAATGGCAGTACAATCTAATCGTATGGGCGGTCAACATGGAGAAATTTTAGTTCGCGAATTCAATAACCTTACCGCAGAATATGAAATGAAAATGAATATAATGTATCCATCTCAAGGTAATTACGATTTCACGGCTGCGGATGCTATAGTAAACTATGGTGTTGCCAATAATATGGATATTCACGGCCATACATTAATCTGGCATAATGCAACACCAGATTGGGTAGAGAATTTCACTGGAACAGATCAAGAATTTGAAGATATGATTGAAGATTATATCACCACAGTGGTTACAAGGTATGCTGGAGTCGTAAGATCGTGGGATGTTGTAAATGAAGCAATTGAGGATGGAAGTAATCAATTGAGAAATTCTGTTTTTCGAACAAGGATGGGTGACGACTATATTTCAAAGTGTTATCAATTTGCGAGAAATGCTGACCCTGACGTATTACTCTTTTACAATGATTACAACATAACGTTCGATGAAGGAAAACAAGCTGCAATATTTGCCATTGTAGATGGTTTAGCGTCGCAAAATCTAATTGATGGTGTAGGTGCTCAAATGCATATAGATATCTATTTCCCTTCGTCTTCTCAAATACAAAGTGTAGTTGATGGCACAGTTGCTAGAGGTTTAAAAATGCATTTTGCGGAGTTAGATGTTAGGATAAATCCGAGTAATGATATTTCTTCTTTAACTGAGGAAAGAGAAATAGCACAACAGAATAAAGTAAGAGAAGTTGTAGAGTTGTATGATGCCATTCCAGATGCCAATAAATTTGCAATTACTATTTGGGGAATGAGAGACAATGAAACTTGGTTAATAGATTTTTGGGGGCAACCAGATTGGCCTCTTTTGTATAATTCTAATTTTGAAGCTAAAAAAGCCCACTCAGGATTTTTAGAGGCACTCAATAATTAATTCTAAACCCAAATTATGTATTATAACTTTGTGACGAGAGTTGAAAAGTACAATCAAGCGTTTGTTTCTGAAGTAGTTTCTAGACGTAATAAATTTTCTAATGCATAATGTGGGTTATATAAAATCAAACTTATGGATACCAAGTAGAATTATAAGCATCCATAGGTTCTAGAACTGTGGACGGAAAACTTAATTGATTTGGACTATTAGAAAAATGTTGTACTTCCAGACAAAATCCAGTCTTGCTACCGTAAAAGCGACATTTTTTTCCTGCTTTTTTTGTGTTTAAGTGGTTTCCTTCATAAAATTATAATCCTGTATTTAAATAAAATTTACTAAAATCCTAAACGCTTATAAAATCACACAGCGAAAAAAATATTTAACATACTCGTATTAACTTTATTATTTTTCGATTGTACGGGTAAATTAAAAACAGTAACTAATGAGGATGAAAAGTATACCAATGAACTTATTAATGAAACAAGTCCTTATCTACTAAAGCACGCCCACAATCCTGTGAACTGGAAAGCATGGAATGAAGAGGCTCTTGACTTAGCAAAAAACTCTCAAAAACTAATTTTTCTATCCATTCTATTTTCAATTTCAAATCAAACGGATTTCATGACCTTAAAGTATAATTTCAAATTACGAAATAATACGAATCAAGGAAACATTACACTTTTTGTAATCTACATTTGTGTCTTTTTAACGTAAGTATTTTATTAAAAAATCATTGAAAAATTACGGTTTAAAAGTAAAACTTTTGTTGGAATATTTCCTATCAAAATTGGAATATTTCCAAATAAAGGGAGTAATTTTGTATAACAGGTTTTTTAGCAAAAGATCAAGTCAGTTTTAGGTTAAAAAAAAGGAAGTCAGTGATGAAGAATAATAGCTATGAGTATGATGTTGCGCTCTCGTTTGCGGGAGAGAATCGGGCGTATGTAGAAGAAGTTGCAAATAGCCTAAAAATGAAAGGAGTTAAGGTATTCTATGATTTGTTTGATGAAGCAAATTTATGGGGTAAGAACTTATATGAATATTTATCTGAGATATATCAAAACAAGGCAAGGTATACCGTTTTGTTTATCTCAGGTTTTTATAATCAAAAATTATGGACCAATCATGAGAGAGTTTCGATGCAAGCTCGCGCTTTTCAGGAAAGTCGGGAATATATCTTACCAGCTAGGTTTGATGATACAGAAATCCCTGGAATCCTGAAAACCGTGGGATATATCGATCTGAAAAATAAATCTCCAAAGGAATTAGCCACTTTGATCGAGAAAAAGTTGAATAAAGATCAAACATTTTTCAGAAAAAGATGGTCGAAACTCTCTACTATGATCAGCGCTAAACCGTTTATTTTTTCAATCAAAATCATGAATCAGAATGGTAAGCGTGTTAAAAATGCTAAGGTGGTATTAGTTGCAGATAATTCAACATATTTAGAGAGTTTATCAGATGAAAAAGGGCTTGCCCATTTTATAATTCGTACCCGAAAACTATACACCGTGCTTATCGCTCATCCAGAGTACCCTGCGGTGCTTTTTCGGGATATGAATCCAAAAGATGATATAGAAGTAACCATTGAAAAAAATGAAGGTTCTGGCTCTGTAATCTTAAATAAATCCGGTCAGATTCCTGCGATAGCAGGTAAAATAGAACCGGTTCTAAAATCAGATAGAAGATTTGGTTTGTTTGCAGACAATATTGCTATAGAAGGAGGCCAGGATCAACCGTATGATTTTGAGTTAAATAAATCTATAAGCTTAGAGGATAATCGCGGAAATATTATACATTTAACTTTCAGATTCTTTCAAGGAAGGATCGTTTTAATAGATTATAGTAAACACAAATCCATTTAAAATAACTCAACTATGAACAGAGTACTCATCTTTATAAGCTTTGCTTTGTTTTTCGCTTGCAAAGAACAACCAAAGGAAACTGCAGAAACACCAATTGTTGATGCTGTAGAGGAACTTTCTAAAACCGAAAACACTTTTGGAATTGTTATTCACGGTGGCGCTGGTACAATTTTAAAGAAGAATATGACTGCAGAGAAAGAAACAGCGTACAAAACCAAACTTGAAGAAGCTATAAAAGTAGGGCATACAATTCTAAAAAATGGAGGAACAAGCCTTGAAGCAGTAGAAAAGACAATAAATATTCTCGAAAATTCTCCACTGTTTAATGCAGGAAAAGGTGCGGTTTTTACCTATGATGAAACAAATGAATTAGATGCTTCTATCATGGATGGAAGTACTTTGAATGCTGGGGCCGTAGCAGGTGTTTCAACAGTTAAAAACCCAATCAATTTGGCAAGAGAAGTAATGCTTAACTCGCCTCATGTAATGCTTTCTGGTAAAGGAGCAGAGCAATTTGCCAAAGAAAGAAATGTAGAGATTGTAGATCCGTCATATTTTCATACCGAAGATCGATTGAAGCTTCTGAGAAAAATTAAGGATAAACCTAATCATGTAGATGCAAAAAGTGCTACATCTTTTTATGATCCGGCGATTAAAGATTCAAAATTCGGAACTGTTGGTTGTGCTGCACTTGATAAACATGGAAATCTAGCTGCAGGAACCTCTACCGGTGGTATGTCTGCCAAAAAATGGAATCGAATAGGAGATTCACCAATTATAGGAGCAGGCACATATGCTAATAATACTACTTGCGCAGTGTCAAGCACAGGTTGGGGCGAATATTTTATAAGGGGTATGGTTGCTTACGATATTTCTGCTATGATGGAATATAAAGGAATTTCACTTCAAGAAGCTTCACAAGAAGTAATTCAAAAGAAACTTACAGCACTTGGTGGTACAGGAGGGATAGTCGCGATTGATAATAAAGGAAATGTCTCGATGGAGTTTAATACTGCGGGAATGTATCGTGCAACGATGAATGCAAATGATGAACTTACAATAGGGATTTATAAAGAGTAACGATAAGTTAAGAAATTAATAGTATGACCCTCCCTCTGGAGGGTTTTTTTGTTATAAAAATATCTTACATTTATAAGGTTAACAAAATCCAATCTTTTATGCGATTATCCAGAGTTATTTATGCGTTACTTTTTGTAACCCTTATATTTTCTTGTAAGAAAAAGGACGATGCAACTATAGCCAAAGAAAATGCTTCAGAATTAAATAAATATCAGGATTATATATCAGACGTGTCTACAGGAGTGATTTCTGTTCTGGATAATGTGTATGTTGTGCTGCAAACACCTGTTAAGGGTTGGGACGATAATCAAGAACTTTCTAAAGATGTATTTACAGTTTCTCCTAGAGTCAAAGGAAAAGTAATTGCAGTAAATAACCGTACTATTTCTTTTCAGCCAGAAGAAGGTTTCAAGGAAGATACGCAATATACATTCACTCTTGATCTCGAAGATTTAGTAGAAGAACTTAAAGACGATCTAGACGAAGAATTTGTTTTTAATGTAAAAACTCTTAAACAACAGTTTTCAGTACTTACAGATAACCTTCAGTCTTATAATAAAAACTGGCAGTATATAGACGGAACTTTGACATCTAGTGATCAATTACAGTTTGAAACAGCAAAGCAATTAATTACTGCTTCGCAAAAAGGTAAAAATGTTGCCATAAAATTTAGCGAGTCCATAGATAAAAGTCGCCAGTTTAGTTTTAGAATCGATAGCATTCGGCGGTTTGAAGATGATTCTGAGGTTGAGATTAAATGGTCTGGAAAATCATTTAATATAGATACCGAAGGTGAGAATGTGCTTTCCATCCCGGGAAAGAATAATTTCTCGGTAATTAGTGTGTCCGTAGCTAATGTTGATAATCAATATGTAGAGGTCAACTTCTCAGACCCATTAAAGAAGAGTCAGAATTTTGATGGTTTGGTTAGCGTAGGTCGTGAAAAAAAAATAAAATACACGGTAACGGGAAACGTGCTAAAGGTATATCCTAAAACAGAACTTAAAGGAACATTAGAAGTAAAAGTTCATGAAGGAATCAGAAGTGAAGAAGGTTATAAACTCAAGAATACATATAGCGAGAAGATATCTTTTCAACAACCAAAACCAGAAGTTAAACTATTGCAAAGTGGAGTGATTTTACCAACTTCTGATAATTTAAAATTCAATTTTGAGGCCATTAATCTTCGTGCTGTAGAAGTACAGGTAGTTAAGATATTTGAAGACAATGTTCTTCAGTTCTTGCAAAGCAATAACTTAAATGGTTCTGGTAATCTAAGAAGCGTAGCCAGACCTGTTGCTAAAAAATTGATTAACCTTCAAGAAAATACATCACTCAACTTAAGTAAGTGGAACGCATTTGCAATAGATCTAAAAGAATTGATTTCGCCTGATCCTGGAGCAATTTACCGTATAGAGCTAAATTACAATAAAGCATATTCACTTTATAAATGTGATGGTCAAAAAACAGAGGATACACCAATTGGTGAATTGGCAGAGAATTTTGATACAGAAGAAGAACCTAGTTTTTGGGATACATCACAATATTATTATGAAGATTATTACGGATATAATTGGCAAGAAAGGGATGACCCTTGTAGTACTTCGTATTTTAGAAACAGAAAAGTAAGTTCAAATATATTAGCTTCAAACTTAGGAGTGGTAGTTAAGATGGGTCTTAACCATTCCTATATGATTACTGTAAATGATATTATTACAACTAACCCTGTATCCAACGCCAAAATAACCTTCTATAATTACCAGCAACAAGAAATGGGTGTGTCAACTACAGATGCCCAGGGAATGACAGGTTTTGATGCTGATCGTCCTGCATATTTTGCCATTGTAAAATCCGGAAAACAACAAACCTATGTAAGACTTAATGATGGAAATTCGCTATCCGTAAGTAAGTTTGATGTGTCTGGAGTAAGTTTGCAAAAGGGAATCAAAGGATTTATTTATGGTGAGCGCGGTGTTTGGCGACCGGGCGACACCTTGTTTTTATCTTTTATGCTTAATGATAACGCAAACAAACTACCAAAAGGGCATCCGGTAAAGTTTGAATTAAGAGATCCATACGGAAAAATAACACATCAGGAAACCAAAACCGAGGGGACGAATAACTTCTACAAATTTGTTGTGAATACTTCAGATGAGGCTCCTACCGGAAACTGGCAAGCCAAAGTGAATGTTGGAGGAGCAAGTTTCAGTAAAACAATTAAAATCGAAACCATAAAACCAAATCGTCTTAAAATCAAAACTACTTTTGATGATAAGGTGTTGGGTGCTAATAAAAATATTCAAGGAAATCTTGAAGTGCTATGGTTACATGGTGCAATAGCAAAAAACTTGCAATCAGACATTAATGTGAGATTTACATCAGGTAAAACCAGTTTTAAAACATTTCCGGGATATACCTTTGATGATCCAACTCGTAAGTTTGGGACAGAAGAACTTGAAGTATTCAAAGGAAAAATTTCTGGAGAGGGGAAAGTAAACTTCAGCTTGAAACCAAAACTTGCAAATAAAGCAGCAGGAATGCTGCGGGCTTCATTTATTACCAAAGTATATGAAAATGGAGGTGATTTTAGTACAGATGTCATCAGTAAAGACTTCTCGCCATATAACACTTATGTTGGTATAAATGTTCCAAAAGGAGATAAAGCGCGAGGAATGCTGCTTACTGATACCAAACATAATTTTGAAGTAGTCTCTGTTGATGAAAATGGAAATCCAAAAGCAACAAAAGACCTAGAGGTGTATGTATATAAAGTGAACTGGAGATGGTGGTGGGATTCTTCAGATGATAATTTATCAGATTACAATCAAGGTTCGTATCGCGAAGAAGTGTATAAAACTAAGGTAAGTACAAATAGTAGTGGGAAAGCAAATTTCAATTTTGAGTTGAAGTACCCTGAATGGGGTAGGTTTTTGGTTCGTGTAGTAGACCCAAATGGTGGTCATGCTACCGGAAAAACGATGTATATCGATTGGCCGGGTTGGGCAGGAAGATCTCAAAAAGGTGATCCGTCAGCAGCGACAATGTTATTATTTTCTACCGATAAGAAAACATACAATGTTGGAGAGGAAGCAATTGTTACTTTTCCTTCAAGCGAGGGTGGAAGAGCATTGGTAACTGTAGAGAATGGAACAGAAGTGCTCTCTTCTCAATGGGTAATTCCTCAAAAAGGAGAGACCAAATTCGAGTTGCCAATAGAGGAATTGTATACGCCCAATGTTTATATTCATATCACTTTATTGCAACCGCACGCTTCTTCGGCAAATGATCTCCCAATACGTTTGTATGGTATTGTTCCTATTTCGGTTGAAGATCCAAATACCAAGGTGCAACCTAAACTCACAATGCCAGATGTGTTGAGGCCAGAAGAAACGATAACCCTCAAAGTAGGTGAAACTAATGGTAAATCAATGACCTATTCTATAGCAATTGTAGATGAAGGCCTGTTAGATCTTACCCGATTTAAAACACCAAATCCCTGGAGTAGTTTTTATGCTCGCGAAGCATTGGGTGTAAAAACATGGGATGTGTATGATGAGGTGATTGGGGCGTATGGCGGAAGTATTAATCAGGTATTTAGTATTGGTGGTGATGCCGAAGCGGGAGGGAGTAAATCCAAAAAAGCTAATCGTTTTAAACCTATGGTTGTGTTCGAAGGTCCTTTTGAACTTAAAAAAGGAGAAACAAGAGCGCATAAGATCAAAATCCCAAAATATGTGGGATCTGTTCGTACAATGATTGTAGCTTCAGACGCAAATAAGGCCGCCTATGGTAGTGCGGATAAAACAACACCGGTGCGTAAACCATTGATGGTCCTAACCTCGATTCCTAGAAAGATTACCCCTGGTGAAAAAGTGACCATTCCGGTTACTGTTTTTGCTATGGAAAATAAAGTTAAGAATGTAGACGTCACGTTGAAACCTAATAAAGGATTTAGAGTAATTGGTGAAACTAAACAAAGCTTGTCTTTTCCTGAACCCGATGAAAAAATGGCTTATTTTGATATTGAAGTATTAGAAGGAGCTTCGATTACAGATATCGAAGTGGTGGCCAGTGGCGGCGGAGAAAGAGCATCCTATACCGTTCCTATTGATATTGTTAACCCAAATCCAATGACTACAGAGGTTACTTCGATCATTTTAGAGCCTAATAGCGAGCAGGAAATTGACTTTTCTGCATTTGGGATAGATGGAAGCAATAGTGCAACAATCGAGCTATCTTCATTACCACCAATGAATTTTGAAAGTAGATTACAATACTTAATTCGTTTCCCTCATGGTTGTGTTGAGCAAACTACGTCTGCGGCATTTCCTCAATTGTATCTAGGAGACATATTCAACTTATCCTCAGATCAGCAACAGAAGATTCAGAAAAATATAGAAGCGGCCATCTATAAACTTAAGCGTTATATTCAGCCTAACGGAGGGATGTCATATTGGCCCGGATATAACAATCCTAATGATTGGGGAACAACATATGCAGGACATTTCTTACTAGAGGCAAATAAACAAGGATATGTATTACCCATTGGTTTTAAAAGTAATTGGATAAACTATCAACAGCAACAAGCTAAGCGTTGGAGAAGTAATGGTAATGATCTTGCACAAGCCTATAGATTGTATACATTGGCCCTTGCAGGCAGTCCCGATCTGTCATCTATGAATCGATTACGAGAGACCTCTACGCTTTCTAATGAAGCAAAACTGAGATTGGCAGCTGGATATGGATTGATAGGTCAGGAAAAAGCAGCTAATCAACTTTTGAATTCGGCAAGCATTAATTTCCCTCCAAAAAAGTACTATTATACCTATGGTTCTACAAATCGTAATCGTGCAATGGCGTTGGAAACACTTGTTACATTAGGTCAAAAACTCAAAGCACAAGGAGTTGCAGTGGATCTGGCAAAAGAATTATCCTCTAAGAAGTGGATGAGTACGCAAACTACATCATATGCGCTAATGGCAATGGCAAAATATGCTGCATACGTTGGTGGAAAAGGAGTAAATGTTAATTATAGTCTTAACGGGAAATCAATTGTGGCCGATACTGATAAGACGTTGGCGACGTCTGGAGAAGTGACCTTACAAAAAAACAATAAACTGGTTTTTAAAAATAACAAAGACAATACAATTTTTGTGCAACTGGCAACAAGTGGAATTCTGCCAGTTGGTGAAGAAAAAGTGATTCAAAGTAATTTTAAAGCTATTATAGATTACAAAAGTAGAGATGGTAAAATTCTGAATGTCAATCAGCTTACTCAGGGTACTGATTTTATTGCCGAAGTAACAATTACTAACACTTCTGATGTTAAAGTAAAAGATATTGCTCTTACCGAGATTTTTCCATCGGGATGGGAAGTAGTAAATACGCGTTTCACAGATTTTGGATCATTTAAAGCAAATCAAGTTACGTATACTGATATTCGTGATGATAGAGTGAATTTCTATTTTGATCTCAAACCCAAAGAAAGTAAAACAGTCACCTTATTATTGAATGCGTCTTATCTAGGAAAATATTATTTGCCGGGAATTCAATGTGAAGCCATGTATGACAATGATTATGTAGTACGAGGTAAAGGTAAATGGGTTGAAGTAGTGAAGTAGCTGTTAATAATTGATGTGGTATTAGTGAATTCCTCTTGTAAAAGCTTGGAAAGGTATCTTTTGAATGCTATTTGTCATTCAAGCAAATAACCGAAATCTAAAGAAGATTTTATAAAAAGAAAAGATGAAGTATACGATTACAACACTACAACTTCCTGAAGCTTCAGAACTATTAAAACTTTTTTTGCAAACAAGCTGGGCAAAAAATAGATCAAAACAAGGGATAGCATTTTTATTAAAGAATACAACAACTTATGTTGCTGTTAGAGATAATGACCAGCTTATTGGATTTGGCCGTGCCATTTCAGACGGGATTTATCGAGCAATGCTAGACGATATTGTAGTTGATACAAAATATAGAAAGCAAGGTGTTGGACAAATTATAGTTGAGCAGTTAGTAAATCAACTTAATGATGTAGAACAAGTGTTTTTGAATACTAAATTGGATTTGGAACCTTTTTATGAGAAGTATGGATTCTCACGATCAAAAGGCGTAACTATGAGTTTATAATTTTAAATGTAATGATACTAGAACAAGCTATTTTAAATATAAAACCACGACAATCGGCTGCTTTTGAAGAAGCTTTCAAACAAGCACAAAAGATAATCGCATCAATGAAAGGCTGCATTCGTCATGATGTATTAAAATGTATAGAAGAAAAGGAAAAATACTTGCTTTTGGTTGAGTGGAAAACAATTGAAGATCATGAAATTGGTTTTAGAAAATCTGAAGAATATCAAGAATGGAAAAAGTTACTACATGATTTTTATGATCCTTTTCCAGTAGTACAACATTATAAATCTGTTTTGAGTTAATTTGTAGTTTCTGCTTACGCGAGAACCCATGCAGAGTGGCTTAAAAATTTATAAAAACTTTTGGTTATAACTCCTTAATGGCCAAAAGTTTTCATAAATTTATGGAACACACAATGACCAACTTACTATGAAAACACTCTGCTCTAAAGAAGTGGTTTTTACCTTTATATTTTTTATTCATAAATGGCTAAAAACGCATTACTTAATCAAACATCC
Organism: uncultured Aquimarina sp.; assembly: GCA_947500545.1. Classification (GTDB taxonomy): domain Bacteria; phylum Bacteroidota; class Bacteroidia; order Flavobacteriales; family Flavobacteriaceae; genus Aquimarina. Next base: position 88,800 of record CANMSO010000010.1, read on the forward strand.
CGAAACTTTTTTCACAGTCAAAAGGAATATATTATGATAGCGCATAAAGATATTCCTAGTATAAGTGGTGGGCTTCCTTTTTTGGGTCATGCCTTACCTTTTATGAAAGCTCCAATCCCTTTTTTAAAGAAAGGGTATAAAGAGCATGGAAAAATATTTTCTATGAAACTTCCGGGGCAAAATGTTGTGGTCATGTTGGGCCCTGAGCATAATAAGTTTGTTTTTGATCAAACTGATAATCTGTTATCGATACAAGAAGCATATCCTTTCTTTATAAGAATGTTTAGTCGCGATTTCTTCTATTTTGGAGGAGAGCAGGCATACAGGCAACAACGGGGGATTATTTTGCCATGTTTTAAAGCTACGGTCATGCCAAATTATATTGATGTTATGGTTTATGAAACCATTAAATTCATGGAAAAATTAGGAGATCAGGGTAGTTTTGATCTTACCAAAGAATTTGGTCCATTAGTAATGAAGATTGCCGCACATTCATTTTTTGGAAGCGATTTCAAAGAAAAGCTGGGAGAATCAATTTTTGATGATTTTAGAGATTTTGCAAAGGGTATTGACCCAGTGATACCTGGATGGATTCCTTTACCAAAGTTTAAAAGAAGCCAGAAAGCAAAGCAAAAACTAGCGGATAATTTAATTTCATTGATAAAAGAAAGAAGAAAAAACCCTAAGAATCCACCCGATTTTCTTCAAACTCTTTTAGAATCAAAAAATGAAGATGGGAGTCCGGTTTCAGATCCTATATTAAAAGATCTTATTTTGTTATTGGTTTGGGCGGGTCATGAAACTACTACAGGTCATATTAGCTGGGCATTAATAGATTTACTTCAACATCCAGAATACTTGCAATCGATATTAGACGAGCAACAAGAGGTATTAGCAAGCAATACTAGGTTTACGATAAATGAAGCCAAAAAGCTAAAAAGAATAGAATGGGCTACCAAAGAAACAGAGCGTTTACATCCTGTGGTAATAGCGCTTACCAGAAAAGCGAATGAATCTTTTGAAAGAGAAGGTTATGTAATCCCAAAGGGTAGTATGATCTATATATCACCAGCGGTTTCGCACATCATGTCAGATATATTTCCAAATCCAGAGCAATACGATCCTCTGCGTTTTTCAACAGGAAAACAAATCAAACATAGTCTTATCGGGTTTGGCGGAGGGATACATCGATGTACCGGGGTTAATTTTGCATATCTGGAAATGAAAGTCGTTTTGACATTATTATTACAGCAATATGATTTTGAGCTGATTAATCCAGCGCCAAAATCTTTAAAGGGGATCACAATTAAATGGCCAGAAAGCCCATGCATGATTCGATATTCTAAAAAGAAAAATGCATCAAAAATTAAGAAAGAAGCGTATATGAAAACCGAATTAGAAGGAGCTTGTCCTTATCATTGATTGTTCAATTTTAGATTTTTAAGAATAGCCGCTCTTAGATCTTTTTTATTCAACGGTTTGTTGATAAGATCATTCATTCCTGCATTTCTGCAATCACCTTCTACCTCACTTAATTCTGAGGCAGTCAAAGCAAGTATAGGAGTGTTATTATCAAATTTTCTTATTTCCAAGGTTGCTTGCATACCATTTAATATTGGCATATTGATATCCATTAGTACTAGGTCAAAGGCTTCTTTTTTTAAGATTTCAACGGCTTCAGATCCGTTTTCTACAATAATACATGTACAGCCAATAGTTTTTAATAAATTTTTGGTAACAAGTTGATTAATTTTGTTGTCTTCAGCAACAAGTATTTTATAGTTTAAGGACCCGTTAGTTTCTGGATTTACAGAATTCTTGTTCGTTTCATTTAATTGATCTGAAATCTTTAGATCTAGATCAAAATAGAACTTGGTGCCAGTGTTTTTATGGCTTTCAAAATGGATTGTACTACCCATCTTTTGTGCCAAATTTCTCACAATAGATAACCCTAAGCCTGTTCCTTGTTTATTTTCATATACACTGCCTGCTTGTGAAAATTCTTCGAATATATATTCTTTTTGATCATCTGGTATACCGATACCCGTATCTTCAACTTCAATTCGGATACGAACGTCTTTAGAATCTATGGATCGAAGTTGAATACGAAGCCAAATTTTTCCATTTTCTGTAAATTTTATTGCGTTTCCTATTAAATTGATTAATATCTCCGATATTCTTAATGGATCTAGGTTTACCATATAGGGGATATTATCGTTATACTCAAGCAATAATTCATTTTCCTTTTCTGCGGATTGATAATCAAAAGACTGCAAAATGTTTTTTGATAAGGAAAATAAATTGGTTGGTGTTTTTGCAAGATCGGTTTCCTCAGAATCAATTTTACTTATTTTTAATACTTTATTTACCAGGTTAAGTAAATAATCTGCAGAAATCTTTAATGAATCAAGAAGTTTTATATCGCTCTCAGAACGATTTTCATTTTCTAATAAAAGAGATGAGATTCCTATAACACCATATAAAGGAGTTCTGAGCTCATGACTAATAGTAGATATAAATTGTGACTTGATTTTACTTAATTTTTCTGCTGCAGATTTTGCTTCACCCAATTCTATATTTTTTAATCTTAGAATCTCACTTGATTTCTTTTTGGATTGATATCCTCGATAGTAAAAAAACATGACACTAATGAGTAAAAGAAGCCCAACAATCGAAATATAAATAATGGTTTTATTATTTTTATCGATATTCATTAATAGCAATTTTTCTCTTTTTGCCGCTTCTAGCTCTCTTTCATATTCATCTACCTTGAATCTGATTTTTGTGATTTCTTGATTTTTTGACCGTGCATTTTCAAAGACTTTACGCTCATTTTTTTGAAGTTCTTTTAGATCTGCAATAGCTTTAGGATAATCTCCAATATTTTGGTACATTTCTGATCTATATTGATAAAAATAACTTTTCCCTTTTATCCAATACTTTTCTTTTTCTAATAAGTCTAGTGCTTTTTTAAAATATTCTTCGGCATTTTTAATCTCTCCTTTATGAGTATAATTACGAGCTTTAAGAAGGTATAAAGTACTTGCATTTTTAAAACCTTCAGGAATGAATTTGTCAATACTATCAGCTTCTTTAAGATAAGGAGCCGCCTCGTCAAATTTGTTCAGATCCATATAGGTCCAAATAAGATTATGTAGAGGAATCGCATAGTTGTTAATATGTACCTTGTGCTTTCCTAATTCAACACCCTTTTTATAATAAATCAATGCATTTTCATAGTCTTCATTTTCGTCATAATATATGTTGGCCAGACCTTGTAAAACATAGGGCATCAATTTTTTAAACTCAGTTTTCTCAGAGTATTCCAATGCTTTTAACATATGTGTTTTGGCATTTTTATAATCAATAATTTCATATTGAATGGTCCCCATTACGAAGTAAGCATGTGATAAGTAATGATTATGCTCAAGTTCATGGGCATACGTAACAGCTTTAAAAGCAAGCTCTAAAGCATCATACATATTATTTTTCATTCTTAATTCTTGAGCATTTTTTAATAACATATCCAGACTATCAATCTTGATAAAGGAAGACTCATCCTGAGAAAAGGCTGACAAAGAAGTAACAAAAACGAATATGAAAAAAATAATATTTTTCAACACAAAATAATTTTGGTGAATTTTGATAAACTAAATTGGTAAATCATGTATAACTGTGATTGAATTTTATGATGTTTCTTATGCTAAGAGTAACAACTGATTCAAAAAAACCTAAATCGATTTGGTGTTAAGAGTCATATAATTTAATAAAATTTTAAGATTTAACCGCAAAAGTTATGAGAAATTAAGTTTTCTCTTCACTAAAAAGATGTGTTTTTATCATTTACCTTTACTAATGTATATTTCGTTAATTGTCGTTAGTGTTGTTTCAAAGATCTAAGAATTACATAAAAAAACACCCAAAACGCTGTATTCTGATAGGAATATTGCTCGTTTGGTATTATTTTTCGATACCCAGACAATTATTTAGTGACCCTACTGCTACAGTAATTGAAACTAGAAACGGCGAACTGTTAGGAGCTAAAATTGCAATCGATGGGCAATGGCGCTTTCCTGAAACGGACAGTGTTTCATATAAATTCAAAAAATGCATTATTGCGTTTGAAGACCAACAATTCTATCGACATTTTGGTTTCAATCCCGTTGCTATGGGTCAGGCTATTGGCGAAAATATAAAAGCTGGAAAAGTTATTCGTGGTGGTAGTACCATTACCCAACAAGTTATTCGCTTATCAAGAAAGGGTAAAAAGAGAACGTATTTTGAAAAGCTGAAAGAACTTGTCTTAGCCACAAGATTAGAGTTTGGTGCTTCAAAAGAAAATATTCTAAGACTGTATGCATCTAATGCACCCTTTGGGGGAAACGTAGTGGGTATAGATATGGCTTCATGGCGTTATTTTGGTTTACCTGCTCATCAATTGTCATGGGCCGAGAGTGCAACGCTTGCTGTACTACCAAATGCACCCTCTTTGATCTATCCCGGGAAGAATCAAACACAACTAGAAGAGAAAAGAAATCGATTACTAAAAACACTTTTAGAACAAGAAACAATCGATTCATTGACCTATGAATTATCTATAAGTGAAACTTTACCACAAAAACCTTATTTTCTGCCACAAATAGCACCACATTTATTGGACCGAATCACAAAACAGCATAGAGGGAAAAGGGTGCAAACTACGATTAATGCAATATTACAAAAGCAGGTGAATCAAGTAGTAAAGCAGCATTACGAAGTATTGAAACAAAATGAAATTCATAACATGGCAGTTTTGGTATTGGATGTTGATACCAGAGAAGTACTAAGTTATGTGGGTAATACTCCAACAGATAAGAATCATCAAAAGGATGTAGATATTATACAAGCGGCGCGTAGCACAGGAAGCACACTAAAACCATTATTATATACTGCAATGATGGATAAAGGAGAATTGTTGCCAGAGCAATTAGTATCTGATATCCCAACAGTCATTGCTGGATACAACCCGCAAAATTTTGATGAGAGTTATAGTGGTGCAGCTCCTGCTAATCGAGCGTTAGCTCGTTCGTTAAATGTGCCCGCAGTAAGACTATTACAGCAATATGGTTTGCAACGTTTCCGGGATGAATTGAATGCTTTTCAGATCAAAGGCATAAAGTATGATGCAGACCATTATGGATTATCATTAATCGTAGGCGGTGCAGAAGGTAGCCTTTGGGATTTATGCAAAACATACGCTGGTTTTACTGGTACACTAAATAGTTATAAGGAAACCTCAAGCGAATATTTTACTAGGGAATTTGTCGAACCCATTGTATTAGCTTCAGAAAGTGTTGATTTTGGAAAGAAAGTAAAGCAAAAGCCAGTTTTTGGTGCAGGAAGTATTTGGCTCACTTTTGAAGCAATGAAAAAAGTGAACAGGCCTGAAGGTGATGAGGCATGGGAGTTTTATGATTCGGCAAGGGAGATTGCCTGGAAAACCGGAACTAGTTTTGGTAATCGTGATGCATGGGCAATAGGTACAAGTCAGAAGTATGTAGTTGGCGTTTGGATTGGAAATGCGGATGGTGAAGGCCGCCCAGAGCTTACCGGATTAAATACAGCGGCCCCTGTGTTATTTGACGTGTTTAACTTATTACCAAATTCAAAATGGTTTCCCGTACCTTACGATGATTTGATAACCGCAACCGTATGTGGCAAGAGTGGTTTTTTAGCAAGTAGTAATTGTCCCGTTAAACAAATATATGCTCCTGTTTTAGGAGGAAAGGCAGCACCTTGTCCATATCATCAATTAGTACATCTAGATGCAACACGACGATATCGCGTAAATTCTTCTTGTGAGCCTGTGGCAGATATTGTTCACGAACCATGGTTTGTATTACCGCCATTACAGGAGTACTTTTTTAAGACTAATAATGCAAGGTATAGGTCATTACCACCATATAGGTTTGATTGTATAAAGGAACCCCAAGAGCGAATGGATTTTATTTTTCCTAAAGGAAATAGTGCAGTGTATTTGCCCAAAGGATTTGATGGTATGGCTAACGAAGTAATCCTTAAAATCGCGCATACCAAACCTGAAACTAGGGTGTTTTGGTACATAGATGACAAATTTATAGGATCAACCAAGCGATTTCATGAACTACCCATAGCTCCCAAAATAGGAGAACACATAATTACCGTTTTAGATGATCAAGGAAATGTGTTAAAACGAAAAATAGAAATTAAAGAGTGAAGCTTCACTCTTTAATTTCTAAGATAACTCTGCAGAGTACTTCAATTATAGGAGAAAGAGCTTAAAAATAGTATTGTAGCACTCATCAATGTTAAAATAGTCAAATGTGACTAAAAACATTGTCATAAATATAAAAGTATTTCATATATTTATAAAAAAAAGAAAAATTGGCTACAAAGAAAAGAATACTTACCCAGGCTATTAAGGCCTTTAATAAGTCGGGCTATGGTGCAGTAAACCTATTTGAATTAGCAAAATCACTAGAAATGAGTAGGGGTAATATGACTTATCATTTCAAGGATAAAGAAGCTTTATTGAAAGAGATAACCGATCAGCTTTGGGAAAAGCTGACAAATGAAAGAGTTACAAAAAGTGTTCCTTCTTTTCAAAATCTACATCATGATGCTCAGCTATATTATAGGTTGCAAAAAGAATACTCATTTATTTTTCATGATAACCAGGTTCTTAAGCATCCTTTGATTGCTTCCAAAATGAGATCTCTTGCTGTCAAAACGATTCAGGACATAGAAATGGCAATTGCGTTTTCTATTCAGTTAGGAAACATGAATGCAGAACCTGCCCCAGGTGTTTATAAGAACTTAGCAATAACCTCATGGATGATGATGTTTTTCTGGTACTCGCAGCAAACAATTAGGGGGGATAAAACAAAAGAGGACGGAGAAAAAGTTATTTGGAGTCTATTGTTACCACATCTTACTGAAAAAGGTTTGGCATCATTTAAAAAATTCTTTGGTCAAGATTATCTAACCAGTTTAGGTGAGGAATTTGATCAAAATATGGATTCTTATTTAACCTTTTAATTTTTGTTATGGGCAATCTAAGTTTTCCAAATTATAACTCATTACCAGAGTATTTTTATCACTGGGTTAAGGAAAAACCTGATTTTCCTTTTTTAAAACAACCCAAAGGTAATCTCTGGAAAACTTTGACCTATCAAGATGCCTATGATGAGGCGTCAAGAATGACAAAGGCATTGCAAGGATTGGGTTTGAAAAAAGGAGATCATGTTGCCATATATTCTAAAAATTGTTATCACTGGATACTTGCAGATTTGGCAATTATGATGGGAGGATTTGTTTCTGTCCCCTTGTATTATAACCTCTCGGCAACGCAATTAGGAGAGGTTCTTGCTCAATCTGATTCTAAAGTAGTTTTTGTTGGAAAGTTAGACAATTGGTCTGGACATGCTGAAAAAATAGAAGACGATACCCAAATCATACGCTTTTCTCACTATCAAGGAAATGAAGAAGTTACAGAAGGATTACTTTGGGATGATTTGGTTTCAGGAAATGAATCTTTTGTACAAGGTTATATTCCAGATCCCAATGAAATATGGACGATTCTATTTACTTCTGGGACTACAGGAACGCCTAAAGGAGTTATGCACATACATAAGACCCCAGTTCAAATCATTAAAGATGATAACAAAAATGATTGGATAGGCATCGCCAAATATCCAGAACCGCAATTATTATCGTACTTACCATTAAATCATGTGGCCGAAAAGATTGGTGTTTATGCAATAGCTCTAATGCTTGGCGGTACTATTTCGTTTGGAGAAAGTATTGAAACATTTGCTAAAAATTTACAAGACACTCAGCCCACCATTTTTTTTGCGGTTCCCAGAATTTGGACAAAATTCTACCTAGCAGTAGCTAATAAACTGCCCCTCAAAAAACAACGATTATTATTCAATATTCCTATACTTTCTGGTATTGTAAAAAAGAAAATTCGGCATGGTCTAGGTATGGCCAATGCAAAAGTGATTGCAACGGGTTCGGCAATTACACCTACTTATTTGAAGAAGTGGTACGCTAGCCTTGGAATTCATCTTATCGAGGCGTATGGCATGACAGAAGTTTGCGGGTCGATTACAAATTCTCCAATGAAAGATGCTCCAAAGGATTCAGTAGGTAAGCCGGTTCCGGGTTGCCAGGTTAAAATCGATCCAAAGACTAATGAAGTACTTATGAAGTCACCATATATGATGAAAGGGTACTACAACGATAAGGGTTTAACCGAAAAAGTCTTAAAAAATGGTTGGTTACATAGCGGAGATAAAGGAAGTTTTGATGAAAACGGTTTCCTAAAAATTATAGGGCGTGTTTCTGATGCCTTTAAAACCAGTAAGGGTAAGTATGTTATACCTAATCCTTTAGAAGAAAAAATAGAAAAAAATGAATTGGTTGAGCAGGTTTGTATAGCAGGGCTAGGGATACCTCAGCCCATTGCTATTGTTAATCTATCAGAAGTCGCACAATCTGTTACAAAAGAAGAAATAGAATCATCATTGGATAACACACTTGTTTCTCTTAATGAACATTTGGCTAATTACACGCGTGTGTCTACGATCATTGTAGATTCTAAAATCTGGAATACAGAAAATGCACTATTAACCCCTACACTTAAAATAAGAAGAGGAGAAATAGACAGCCAGTTTGGTGAACATTTTCTGGATTGGCATAATGATAAAAAAAATGTGATATGGATATAGGTAAAACAGTTCTTGTAACCGGAGGTTCTAGTGGGATTGGCCTTACCATTTCCAAATATTTTGCAAGGGCAGGATATAGATTACTGTGGGTTTCACTTTCAAAACAAGAGATGGATGCTGCCCAATCACAATTAAAACAAGAGGTTCCTGACTGTGACATAAATTCACTCGAACTTGATCTGTCGTTGTCTGATGCAGCACAAAAAGTACATGCATGGATAAAAGAAAACTATTGGGATATCGATGTATTGATTAACAATGCAGGTTTTGGCACCTATGGTTTTAGCAATGATATAGATGTACACAGAGAGTTGAATATGATTAATTTAAATGTAATTAATCTCTATAAAATGACACGACTTTTCTTGAATGACATGATAGATCATAATAAAGGTACTATTATTAATATTAGTTCTAATACTTCTTTTCAACCCACCCCAAAACTAAGTACTTATGGGGCGACCAAATCTTTTGTCAAACATTTTAGTAGAAGTATCAATGAGGAGTTAAAAATGCTTAATTCAAAAGTCAAAGTGATTTGTGTATGTCCTGCTGCAATTAAGGATACAAACTTTAGGAATGCGGGAAATATGGAAAATTTAAAAACATTCAGCGGATTGGCGACGACCACGTCAGAAGAAGTGGCTAAAGATGTGTGGAATGGTTTTACAAAAGGAAAAGATTTTATAATAAGTGGTTGGAAAATGAGAATGCTCCACAACATATCCTGGATGGTTCCTTATCGATTTCAACAGTTTTTAGTAAGACAAGAAATTAAAGAAATGTATTAAATGAGGGCATTAACATCTAATATTAATACAGCTAGCGCCTCTTTTAAAGAGAATAAGCAAGCTATGCTTGAACTGGTAGAAAAACTAAACAAGCACCTAGAAGAAAGTCGATTTCAAGGAAAAGAAAAATCGATCGACAGGGCCAGAAGTAGGAATAAACTTCTAGCTAGAGAACGAATAGAACTACTTCTAGATAAAGACAGCCCATTTCTAGAGCTTCTACCATTGGCAGGAATGAACAACAAAGGAGGGTTTGGAGCAGGAGGAACCAGTGTTGCGGGAATTGGATTAGTCGAAGGAAAACTATGTATGATTAATTCTAATGTTGGTACACGTAAAGGAGGGTCTGTAGATTATGCCACTGTTTTTAAAGGTTTTAGAATTGGGCAAATTATCCGAGAGTGCAGACTTCCTTCTATAAACCTAGTTGAAAGCGGGGGTGCTAACCTTCCTGATCAAGCCAAAATATTCAATTATGGAGGAGAGGGGTTTAGAGAAATTACAAGAAGGTCTGAGATGGGAATTCCTACGATATCTGTTGTTTTTGGTAATGCTACAGCAGGTGGGGCATATGTGCCAGGTATGTCTGACTACGCCATTTTTCAAAAACAAGCAGCAAAAGTTTTTTTGGCAGGTCCTCCCTTGGTAAAAATGGCTACTAACGAAGAATCCACAGACGAAGAACTGGGAGGAGCAGAGATGCATAGCCGGGTTTCAGGAGTTTCAGATTATCTGGCAGAAAATGAACTAGATGCTATAAGAATTGCAAGGGAGATCATGGAGTTTATTCCAGAATCAAAACCACACCTTGTTCCAAAATTACCTATAAAAGAACCTCTTTTTTCGGCCGATGAAATACTAGGTGTTGTTCCGGTAGATATCAAAACCCCCTTTGATGTCAAAGAATTAATCATACGTATTACTGATGGTTCGGAGTTTTCTGAGTTTAAACCCGAATACGGAAACACAATGGTATGTGGATGGACCAAAATACATGGATATCCTGTGGGTATTCTTGGAAATAATGGTGTCATTTTCTCAGAATCGGCCAATAAAGGGGCTCAGTTTATACAATTATCCAATCAGAAAAATATCCCGTTGTTATTCTTACAGAATACAACAGGATATATGGTTGGTAAAGCGTATGAAGAAGGCGGAATTATAAAGAATGGAGCTAAACTTATTAATGCTGTTTCTAATAGTAAAGTGCCGTCTATTACTTTGATGATTGGCTCTTCATTTGGTGCCGGTAATTATGGTATGAACGGGAGGTCTTATGATCCTAATTTCCTTTTTGCATATCCCAATTCCAAAATTGGTGTTATGGGATCTCAGCAATTGGCAGGTGTAATGAGAATTATTCAACAAACTTCAGCAAAGGCAAAGGGAATTCCTTACGATGAAGAGCAGGCAAAAATGATTGAAGGTATGCTTATCGCAGAGGCAGAATCAAAATCTTCAGCTTGGCACTCAACATCAGAATTATGGGATGACGGAGTTATCGATCCTAAGGAAACGAGAAATTATATAGGTTTTTCTTTGGCGGTATTATACAACCAAGAAATTAAGGGAACTAGTAGTTATGGTGTCTGGAGGCACTAAGTAGAATTTTAATGAATATGAAGAGTATCAATACCATACTAATTGCTAATCGGGGAGAAATTGCGTCCAGAATTATGCGTACCTGTAAAAAAATGGGTATTACTTGTGTAGCAGTGTATTCTGAAGCTGATAAAAACGCGCCTTTTGTCAAACAGGCAGACGTAGCCATTCATATAGGTGATCCAGAACCCATACAATCATATTTGGATCAAGACAAAATTATTAAGGCAGCATTACGGTCTGGAGCTGATGCTATACATCCTGGATATGGGTTTTTATCTGAAAATGCTTCTTTCGCTAAACGTTGTGCAGACGAGGGGATTATTTTTATTGGCCCTAAACCTGAAGCCATAGCCGCTATGGGATCTAAGTCACAAGCCAAAGCTATCATGGAAGAATCAAGGGTTCCTGTAATTCCTGGATATAAAGGAAAAGATCAATCAGATGCAACCTTAAAATCAGAAGCTTTAAAAGTTGGATTTCCGCTGCTACTAAAAGCTACTGCTGGAGGTGGTGGAAAAGGAATGAGAATCGTATATGAGGAAAAAGAGATTCCAAAAGCGATTATTTCGGCAAAACGTGAAGCAAAAAGCGCTTTTGGAAATGATGAACTATTGATCGAAAAATATATAGAGTCCGGTAGGCATATCGAATTTCAAATTTTTGGAGATCAACAGGGCAATGTTATTCATTTATTAGAAAGAGAATGTTCTATTCAAAGACGTTATCAAAAAGTAATTGAAGAGAGTCCGTCGCCCATAATGACAGAAGAATTACGAGAGACGATGGGTAAGGCAGCAGTTTCTGCAGCCAAAGCATTAGACTATGATAATGCAGGAACTGTTGAATTTATTTATGATGATCAAACAGGAAAGTTTTACTTTCTGGAAGTAAATACAAGATTGCAGGTCGAGCATCCCGTTACCGAAGCCATTACTGGCCTTGATCTTGTGCAAATGCAAATAGAATCAGCTCAAGGGCTTTCGTTACAAGTTAACCAACAGGATGTAATATCGGATGGTTATGCTATTGAAGCCAGACTATATGCAGAAGATCCTTCAAACAATTTTGCTCCCGTTACAGGAACAGTTTACAAATTTGATTTTCCAAATGTTGAAGGACTTCGGGTAGAATCTGCCATTGAATCAGGTTCTAACATTTCTATGTTCTATGACCCTATGATTGCCAAAATCATTGTGAAAGATAAAAATAGGCAAACAGCACATTCAAAACTCAAATACGTACTGCAACATCTAATTTGCCAGGGAACTATTACCAATCAAGGTCTTTTACAAGCACTTCTTTGGCACAAAGATTTTAGTGCAGGAAAGTATAATACCCATTTTATTGATAAACACATTGATCTATCGCAAATAAATAACCTTACTGAAACGTATATTGAAGAGATGGCTATTGCAGCAACACTGTATGATTGGAGTCAAAGAGAAAAATCAAGAAAAACTCTGGGAAGCGTTCCTTCAGGATGGAGGAACAATTTTTATGAATATCAGAAAGAGGTGTTTTTTATACATGAACAGAAAATAACCGTTCGATATCGATATATAGATGAGAGTTTTACATTTTTTATTGAAGAAAAAGAACTTACTGCAAGTATTGTAGATATAAATAGCGAAAATGTTCGCTTGAATATTGATGGACTACAAAAGGACTATTCGGTGATTAATGTTGCCAATGATTATTTTGTTCATTCTGCTTCAATTGGGAATGTCTTGATCACTAGGCAAGATCGTTTCCCAGTTAAAGAAAAAGAAAAGATAAACGGAGGGTATGAAGCCCCTATACCTTCTCAAATTGTTAAAATTCATGTTTCACCAGGCGATCAAATTAAAGAAGGAGATCCATTGGTTGTTATTTCTTCTATGAAAATGGAAACACATATATCTGCAGATCAAGACGGGACAATAGAAGAGGTATTTGTGGAAGAAGGAAATAGCGTAGAAGCTGGATTTTTGTTACTAAAAATTAACGAAAACTAATATGGAATTTTTTGATGATAACCTCATTAAGGATGCGCTTAATCAAAAATATGCCTTTATAAAAATAAAGGTAGAAGATCATGTCATGCACCTTACTTTGGATCGAGCAGAAAAGAAGAATGCGATACATCCTCATATGGTACAGGAAATTGCATTTGCAATGCAATTCGCAAAACAAACCAATGACATAAGAGCTATTGTTATTGATGCTGCCGGAGATGTATTTTGTGCAGGTGCAGATCTTAAGGCGTTTATGGGATTAGTAGGAGAATTTGACTCATCTATTCCAGAAGCTAAGACAGAGGTCTTAATAGGAGAACTTTTTAATAAAGTTCATAAACCCATTATAACAAAAGTAGAAGGAAGTGTTTTTGCAGGAGGCTTTTTTTTCCTGGCAGGAGCAAATTATGTGGTATGTAATGAAGCCATTAAATTAGGATTGCCAGAGGTTAAACGGGGGTTGTTTCCGTTTCAGATAATGGCGGCACTGCTTGAAATTATGCCAAAACGTATTGTAGTAGACTGGTGCATTAGGGGGTATGATTTGGATGTACAAGATGCCAAAAAATTTGGACTTGTTACCCATATGACGACATCAGAAACTATTGATAAAACAATTGAAAGTTTACTAGATGAAATAAAGGTAAATTCTCCAACTGCAATACGGCTAGGTTTGGAAGCATTGGATACAATTAATGAGCAGGCATCCAAACATAAATACCTTATGGAGATGCTTCAAAAAACCGTTGGTTCAAAAGATGGACAAGAAGGCTTGCGTGCCTTTAGAGAAAAGAGACAACCTGTTTGGACAGGAGAATAAAATTAAATTAAAGAATTATGGCTTTTAAGAAAATGATCCTTTCTGCAGCCCTAACAGGAGCTGCAACTAATAGAGCACATTGCCCAGATATACCTTATACCCCAGAAGAATTGGGGTTAGAAGCAAAGCGAGCCGTAGATGCGGGAGCTTCGATTGTTCATATTCATGCGCGAGAGGATAACGGAATGCCCAGCTGGAGAACTGAAGTATTTGAACAAATTACAGACGAAGTACGAAAACATTGCCCTGATGTAATTATTAATTATTCAACGGGAGCTATTGGCCTTTCGATCAAAGATCGATTGAAACATTTGCCCGCCACCAAACCAGATATGGCAGCTTTCAATATGGGAAGTATGAACTACGCTATTTTCTCTAAAAGCGCTAAACAATTTATTTGGAATGGTGTTTTTGAAAATTCTTTTGATGACATGATCAAGGTTGTAACGACTATGAATGAAAACAACATCTGCCCAGAAATGGAATGTTTTGATACTGGTCATATCAGGAATGCAGAACCCCTAAAAGCTATGGGGTTATTACCTGATAACGCCTGCTATAGTTTAGTGATGGGAGTAATGGGTGGCATTCCTGCAACTCCAGAAAATTTAATTCATCAAATAAAACAAGTGCCAGAAGGTGCCTTTTGGCAATCCATAGTAATCAGTCGTAAACAATGGCAACTTTCGGCCATTGCTGCCGCAATGGGTGGTAACTTTAGAGTTGGATTAGAGGATAATTTCTATCTCCCAGATGGAAAAATGGCAACATCTAACGGAGAGCTAGTAGAAGCGGGAGTATCTCTTGCTCGAATGATTGGACGTGAAATAGCAACTATTTCGGAAGCTAGAGAAATGCTTAAAATTCCAACAAAAACAAAAGCATAATTATGTTTAAGACAGACACATTTAAAGATAAAATAGTACTGGTTACAGGTGGGCGTTCTGGTATAGGGTTTCAGACGGCTAAAGACTTTTTACTTCTGGGTGCCAAAGTTGTTATTTGTTCCCGCAAGGAAGATAAACTTAAAATCGCTGCAGAAGAATTAGCCGAGTTTGGAGAACTATCTTTTCAAGCTTGCGACATTAGAAAGACCGAAGAGATTCAATCGCTGGCCAAAATGATACAAGAAAAATATCAACGATTAGATATTCTGGTCAATAATGCCGGAGGTCAGTTCCCTGCTTTAGCAGAATATATTAATGATAAGGGTTGGAATGCGGTTGTTAACAACAATCTCAATGGCACTTTCTATATGATACGAGAAATGGCAAACACATTTTTCATTCCTCAAAAGAAAGGAGTAATCGTTAATATTATTGCAGATGTTTATCGTGGGTTTCCAGGAATGGTACATACTGGTGCTGCAAGAGCAGGAGTAGAAAATCTAACTAAAACACTGGCCCAGGAATGGAGTGATTTCAACATTAGAATCAATTGTGTTGCACCGGGAATTATAGAATCTAGCGGATTAGATCAATATCCTCAACAAATACAAGATATGTTCGAAGAGGCTCAAAAAGCCATCCCGTTAAAACGATTTGGCAAAGTTGAAGATGTTTCAAATGCGGTAACTTTTTTATCAAGCGCAATGGCGGAATATATAACAGGAGTTTCGCTTTATGTTGATGGTGCCCAGCATCTGAGTTTTGATAAAATGGGATTGGCAAGAGTACTTAAATCTTTCATTTAGGAACTTATGGAACCGAAATTAAAAACAATTAAAGGAGGTGAGTTTTTGATCAAAACAAGTGCTCCTAATACTATTTTTACTCCAGAAGATTATACCGAAGAGCAATCTATGCTTAGAGCGGCAATACGTGATTTTCTGAATAAAGAAATTGAGCCACTCAAAGAGGTCTTTGATAGTAAAGAAGGTATTAAGGCAACGCCCAAAATATTAGAAAAACTTGGCGAATTAGGTTTTCTTGCTATTTCGGCTCCCGAAAGTATAGGTGGCATGGGGTGTAATATTAAAACTGATCTTGCAGCTTCAGAGATCATGTCCGATAGCTTTTCGTTCTCACAGACTTTAGGAGTGCAAAGAGGATTGGGAGTCAATACCATATTGTTTTATGGAACAGAAGCTCAAAAATCAAAATATCTTGATGATATCCTTACCGGAAAATTGAAGTGTTCCTATTGTTTAACAGAACCAGGAGCCGGATCTGATGCTAATTCTGGAAAGACCAAAGCGGTCCTTAGTGAAGATGGCAAACACTATATCCTAAATGGTCAGAAAATGTGGATTACCAATGCCGGCTTTGCCGATATATTTTCTGTGTTTTGCAAGATTGAGGGCGACGATAATTTATCTTGCCTGATCGTAGAAAAAGAATGGGGAGTAAAACTAGGTATAGAAGAAAATAAATTGGGTATCCATGGATCTTCTACGAGACAGGTGTTTTTTGAAAATGTTAAGGTTCCCATAGAAAATCTTTTGGGAGAGAGAGATAAAGGCTTCAAGATTGCTATGAACGCCCTCAATATGGGTAGATTAATGATTGGAATAGCTGGATCAGCTATTGGAAAAAGATCGTTTAGATTAGGTGTGCAATATGCCAATCAAAGAATCCAATTTAAAAAACCAATTTCTTCCTTTGGGGCAATTCAGGAAAAAATTGCCAAAATGGCAACGCGAATTTATGCCATAGAATCCGGTTGGAATAGATTGGCAGGGGATATGGATAATCTTTATGATGAGTTCATTGTAGAGGGAGTAGGCCCTCTTACAGCCAAACAGAAAGTGGCTCAGGAATTTGCTGCAGAATGTTCTATGATCAAAGTGTTTGGATCAGAAGTAGAACAATTTGTGGTAGATGAGGCTTTACAAATGCATGGGGGTATGGGTTTTTCTGGAGAAAGTGAAATTTCTATCCATTACAGAAATGTTCGAGGAAATAGAATCTACGAAGGGACCAATGAGATTAATCGACTCGTTATACCTGGAACAATAATGAAATATGCCCTAAAGGGAAAACTACCATTAATGCAGTCTGCAATGCAGGCCCTTCAGGATTTACAATCCGGCAATTTAAAACCTGCCGATAGTAATCAATCTTTTGCAGAATTCAGCATGGATTTTTTAGAGAATTGTAAAAAGTCGGCCATCCTTATTAGTGGTCAGGCAATGCAAAAATTTCAGCAAGATATTCAGGAACAACAAGAGGTGTTGTCTCGTATTTCGGATATTATAACACAACTCTATATGCTCGAAGGGGTACTGTTAAGAACACTAAAACATCAAGGCAAAAATCAAGCTATTCGCGAAGCTATGAGTAGTACATTTATGTATGCTTCTGCAGATTTGATAAAAACATCGGCAAGAGAAGTGATTTTTGCTGTTGCAGAAGGCGATATGGCACTAATGAGCCTTAAAGCGATCAATAAACTATTACAGCTTCCTGTTAACAATGTTATTGAGGATAGAAGAATTATTGCGTCTCATTTCATTCAGGAAAATCAGTATAAAATTTAAAAGAATCACACCATGAAAAGCTATTATTTTGACGAGGGGCATGAGCTATTTAGAGAAAGTCTGAGAGCTTTTTTACAAAAAGAGGTAATCCCTAATATTGATCAATGGGAAGAGGATCGACGTATCCCCCGGGAAATATGGGAAAAAATGGGTAAGATGGGGTTTCTGGGCCTTTCTTATCCTGAAGAATTTGGAGGAGCAAACCTCGATTTCTTTTATGATGTCATTTTTTGTGAAGAAATAGCCAAAGTGTTTTCTGGAGGATTTGCAATTACCCAAGCAGTGGTTCAATATATGTCTGGACCTTATATTCTAAAACATGGATCTCAAAGGCTTAAGGAGAAGTATCTTCCGGGTATAATCTCTGGTAAAGCCATAAGCTGCATCGGAATATCAGAACCAACTGCGGGATCAGACGTAGCCAATATACGAACTACCGCAGTGCTTACAGGTGATCATTATGTGGTGAACGGTTCTAAAACCTTTATTACAAATGCTATTTATGGAGATTTTGTGGTTTGTGTGGTTAAAACGGACCCAAAAGCCGGACCCGACGGAGTGAGCCTTTTGGTAGTTGATCTTGATAAAGAAGGGGTAAGTAGGACAAAATTAAAGAAACTGGGATGGCATTCATCTGACACTGCAGAACTTGCTTTTGATAATGTGCAAATACCTAAAGAAAACCTCATTGGTGAAGAAGGAAAAGGATTCTATTACCTAATGGGAGGTTTACAGGTAGAAAGATTGGTTGGTGCCATAATGGGGTATTCGGCTTGTGAAGTTGCTATGGAGTATACGTTGCAGTACATGTCAGAAAGAACCGCTTTTGGGAGACCCATTAATAAGTTTCAGGTATTGAGGCATAGAATGGCGCAGTTATCATCAGAAATCGAGTCCTGCAAACAATTCGTATTGCATTGCTCAAGGTTAAATAATGATGCTAAATATGCTGTAAAAGAATGTTCAATGGCTAAACTGCTGGCGACGGAATTATCAGATAAAACAATGACCCAATGTCTTCAGTCTTTTGGAGGATATGGCTATATTGAAGATTTCAAAATAGCAAGGATGTTTAGGGATAGTCGTATAGGAACTATTGGAGGAGGTACATCAGAGATCATGAGAGAAATTATAGCCAAAATGGTCATAGATGATGTGTCATACAAACAAGCAGATAATAATTCAAAAAATAATACTAATTCAAACGGAAACATTATGAGTAATTTAGAAAATTTATTACAGACAATACAAGCAAAGGCAGAAAAGGCCGACAGCCTAAACAATACACTAAAATTTAATTTTGGAGAAGAGCAATTATATATAGATGGTACTGGTGAGAAGAATCAGGTTTCTATCGAAGACAAAGAGGCAGATTGCCAGGTAGATGTAGGGTTTGATGATTTTGTTGCACTAACCAAGGGAGAACTTAATCCAATGTCAGCAGTAATGGGTGGAAAGATAAAAATCAAAGGAGATATGTCTGTAGCTATGAAACTGCAGTCCTTATTTTCTTAAGGACAATTTTAAAGATATCTTTATGGTAGCTGAGTTCAATGAAACTGAAATTTCTGAAATAGAGCAGATTTATGCTGAACAGAAATCGGAATATAGATCGATTGGAAAAACAAACGCTTCAGAACGTATTAAGAAGCTGAAAAGACTTCAGAAAGCGATTCTAAAGTTTCGTATAGAATTGCAGGAGGGCATGTGGAAGGATTTTAGAAAACCAGCTGCAGAAGTAGACCTTACAGAGATTTACCCTGTTTTAACTGAGATTAGATTTGCTTCAAAACATCTAAAAAGATGGATGAGACCAAAAAAGGTGGCCAGACCAATTACAATGATCGGGTCATCTTCTAGAGTTTGGTATGAACCAAAAGGAATGTGTCTTATTATTGCACCCTGGAATTATCCTATGCAACTCCTTTTTGCTCCATTGGTTTCGGCAATTGCTGCGGGAAATACAGTCATTCTGAAACCTTCCGAGTTTACTTCTCACACCGTAGCGATAATGAAATTAATTATCGCAGAGACTTTTGAGGAAAAGGAAGTTGCCATTGTAGAAGGAGGTGTCGAAGTGGCAACCAAGTTACTTAGTATGAAGTTTAGTCATGTGTTTTTTACCGGAGCTCCAGAAATAGGTAAAGTCGTGATGGCAGCTGCGTCCAAACATTTATCAAGCGTAACACTAGAATTAGGAGGTAAATCACCAACGATTATAGACGAAACTGCAAATATAAAAGCAATTGTTCCCAGGATCGTTTGGGGTAAATTTATAAATGCGGGACAGATTTGCATTGCACCCGATTATGTGGTTGTTCATGAAAGCAAAAAAGAAGAGCTTGTTCAGAGTTTGACAAGCCAAATTATTAAACATTATGGCAAAGACGCTATTCATTCTCAGGATTATCTTAGAATTATTAGTCCAAAACATTTTTCGAGATTGAAAGGATATCTAGAAAGCACATTAGAGCAAGGTGGAAAAGTAATTTATGGCGGTGCAATGAATGAAGAAGAAAATTATATAGAACCAACAGTAGTTGTAGACCCACCACATAGTTCTGATTTGATGCACAATGAGATCTTTGGCCCTATACTTCCTATTGTCACTTATAAGGATAGAGAGGAAGTAATTGAGCTTATTAACGCAAAAGAAAAACCATTAGCCTTGTACTTGTATAGCCAGAGTAAAAAGAATATCAAATATTTCATAGAAAATACAAGCGCAGGGGGTTCATGCATTAATATGTCTAATATTCATGTTGGAAACCCTAATTTACCTTTTGGAGGAGTAAATAATAGCGGTATAGGAAAATCTAGAGGGCATTATGGATTTATGGAGTTTACAAACGAACGAGCAATTGTACATCAAAAGTTGCCAAGCGCCGTTGAGTTTATGTCTCCACCTTATACTAATTTTAAACAAAAATTGATCGATTTGACTATTAAGTACCTCTAGGAACTGTTGGTTTTATCTTAACGGAAATCCTTTGGCCGCCCACCAAGGGTGGATTTCTATCACTAAACGACCGGCCTTAACCATGGGGTCCATATTAGCTAAGCTATCTGCAATTTTTTGAGTTGGAGTATTATAAATGGTAATACCACGTATATCTCCATCATCACCAAAAGGACCAGAAATATCTGCATATCCTTCGTTATACATTCTGCCCAGATGTTCCATATGTAACTTCTGTAAACTTGCAGTCTCTTCTTCGGTTTGCGAACGATTAGGACCACGTTTTAAGAATGCTATAAAATATTGTTGCATGATCACCGTATCACCACTTTTATCATCTACATAATCAAAAATCTGAAAACCATCTTTTTGTAACTTTTCTTTAATTGACTTTGTAGAGGGTTTTTCAGTAGTCGGGGCCAAGACTTTTACTTCTTCCTTTTGTTGTTGACAAGAAAACAGAAAAAGCAATATAGGAAATATCAGTATTTTCTTCATATTTTTTGATCATTTTAAACTTAAAAAGACATGTTTTATGATGTTTTGAATGGTTTTTTGCTTAATTGTGAATTGTAATATCTAGAATCACCAGTAACTTCTTCTCCTAACCACTCAGGCTTTAAAAAATTCTCGTTTTCATGGCGTAGTTCAATTTCGGCAATGATCAGTCCGTTATGTTGACCATAAAACTCGTCTACTTCAATGATATGCGTGCCAGAAGGAATTTCATAACGCGTTTTTTCGATGATTCCTTCTTCACACAATAACATCAATTGTTCTGCTTCAATTACCGGGATTTCCTTTTCCCACTCAAAACGAGAGGTGCCAGATGCATTGCCAATGCCTTTTATAGTAAGAAAGGCTTGATCTCCTTTTACCCGAACGCGTACAGTACGTTCAGGATCAGTATTCAGAAACCCTTGTACTATACGATAGTTTTTTTGTGCTTCATTTTTATAGGTTTCAGAATTAACTAGGAATTTACGTTCTATTTCGATCATGACAATGTTTTATTTCTCATCTAGATGAGAATTTTTTTATTTGTTATGTACAAGCTCCTTTATCTTATCAGAAAGCACTCTTTTCTCTTCAAAATCGTTATTTACCAACCAAATCATAGCTGAAACGATCGTTTCAGGATAGATGGTTTGATATTTTTTTAATGGACCCAGAAGTAATGGGTTAAATATCTTCATTAACACCTTAAAAAAGTGTTCTCCGGATCTTTTCTCGACTCTTTTTCCGCCAATGAGTGAAGGCTGCAATATATGTGTTTTAGGAATATCAAATTCCAGAACTGCTTTTTCCATTTCACCTTTGGTGCGGTTGTAGAATACCCGGCTTTCTGCATCTGCTCCTAATGCAGAAATAATAACTAGAGTTTTAATTTTATTGGTTTTGCATAGCCTAGCTGCGCTTACCGGAATACCATAATCAATTTTGTGATATAAATCTTTATCAGGGGTTTTTGCATTAGTTGTTCCAATACAGCAAAAAACTTCGTCTGCAGTAAAATCCTGTGCACTATCTCGTAACTGAAGCATATCTATGAGATGTTCTTCTATCTTTGGATGAGAGATATTGACACTTTTTCTGGAGAACAGTTTGATTTTTTCATATCTATCGTCCTGGATAAGCTTTTGAAGTAAAATCCCACCAGTAAGCCCTGTGGCACCAAGTATGATTGCTGTTTTCATGATAATTAAATCTTAATTGGAGAATTCGACCTAAAGATATTACAATTTGAATAATCAATATCTCTTATTTTTGTATTGTGGAAGAATTACTAGAACATAGAAAAATTATTCACGTAGATATGGATGCATTCTACGCTTCGGTAGAGCAAATGGACAATCCCGAACTTAAGGGAAAGCCATTGGCTGTAGGCGGAGGAGGAAAACGCGGAGTGGTAAGCGCGGCAAGTTACGAAGCTCGTGTGTTTGGTGTACGTTCTGCAATGCCCGGTTTCACAGCAAGAAAGCTATGCCCAGATCTGATCTTTGTTCGCCCACGATATGATCGGTATCAGGAAATTTCATCTAAAATCAGAAAGATATTTTTTGATTATACAGATTTGGTCGAGCCCTTATCGCTAGATGAAGCATATTTGGATGTTACCGAAAATAAAAAAGGAAATCCAAGCGCCACATTACTCGCTCAGGAAATCCGTAAACGAATTTTGGATGAGGTGGGCTTAACTGCCTCTGCGGGAATATCTATAAATAAGTTCATTGCTAAGGTTGCTAGTGATTATAATAAGCCCAATGGGCAGAAAACAGTAAACCCTGAGGAAGTAATTGAATTCCTAGAGGATCTTGATGTCAAAAAATTCTACGGCGTAGGAAAAGTTACTCAGGCCAAAATGTATTCGATGGGGATTTATACAGGCAAGGACCTGAAAACAAAATCTGAAGAGTTTCTTACGCAGCATTTCGGTAAATCAGGGGGGCATTATTATCGTATAGTACGAGGAGTCCACCGAAGTGAAGTAAAACCTAATAGAGAACGTAAATCCCTTGCTGCAGAACGAACGTTTAGCGAAAACATATCTTCGGAAATATACATGTTAGAGCGATTAGAAAACATTGCCGAAGAATTACAAAAACGACTGAAGCAAAGCAAAGTTGCCGGTAGAACGGTGACGTTGAAGATTAAATACAGCGATTTTTCTTTACAAACCCGAAGTAAAACCTTGCCATATTATGTAAGCGATGCCGACATCTTATTAGAAACGGCGAAAGAGTTGCTATATCAAGAGAAAATGAAAAATTCTGTACGATTGCTTGGGATCTCATTATCAAATCTAAATACCGGAAAGAAAAATGAAAAGAAAAAAGAGGAAGATGAGGTAGAGATTATTCAATTGCGATTTGATTTTTGATGAAAAGGCGATTTTTTGACACTTTTTCATCAATTTATGATCAAAAAACACTCAAAATTGATTTTTTTTGCCTTAAATCCCACACAAAATATCTGCAGCTCGTTTCAGCGTATCTTCAGTTTTAGCAAAGCAAAATCGTAATACTTTATCATCTTGTTGGTTTAAATTAAAAACAGAAACAGGGATTGAAGCTATTTTGTGTTCTTTGGTTAGCCTTTCGGCAAAAGTCACGTCACCTTCATCTGTAATTGCAGTGTAATCCAGTAACTGAAAATAGGTTCCAGCAGCGGGAGTAAAACTAAAACGAGAATCTTTGATTAGAGATAAGAATATATCACGTTTTTCCTGATAAAAGTCAGGAAGAGATAGGTAGTTCTCGGGGTCTTTTAGGTATTCTACCAGTGCATACTGCATGGGGTGATTACTACAGAAGACATTAAATTGGTGTACTTTGCGAAACTCTACCATTAACTCTTTGGGAGCAAGGCAATATCCCATTTTCCAACCTGTGATATGAAATGTTTTTCCAAATGAGGCGGTGATAAAAGCACGTTCTGCCAATCCCGAAAATTTAGCCGCGCTCTCATGTTGTTGGCCATCAAAAATGATATGTTCATATACTTCGTCGCTCAGTAAAATAATATCAGTATCCCGAAGTAGTTTTTCCAATTGTAGCATATCTTCTTTGGACCAAACAGTACCGCTTGGGTTATGCGGAGAGTTGATGATCACCATTTTGGTTTTAGTAGTGATTTTAGAAGCTACTTCTTGCCAGTCTACTGTAAAATTAGGGGCTGATAGTTGTATAGGAACGATCGTTCCGCCAAATAATTTGATAGAAGGTTCATAAGAATCGTAGGCTGGTTTAAAAATAATCACCTCGTCGCCAGGGTTAATAAATGCCGAAATAATGGTAAAAATGGCTTGTGTTGCACCAGATGTTACTGTAATTTCAGTATCAGGGTGATAATTACTGCCATACAATGTATTGGTTTTCTCTGCAATAATTTCTCGTAACCCCATTAAACCTGGCATTGGAGCATATTGATTATGTCCTTTTTTCATGCCCTGGGTAACTAAATCTATAAGTTCTGGATTAGCTTCAAAATTAGGGAAGCCTTGTGATAGGTTAATTGCATCATATTCTGATGCAAGCTTGCTCATTATCGTAAATATTGTTATAGATACCTCTGGAAGTTTAGATATGATATTTTGCATGCCTTAAAATTAGCATATTTCTAATTACATTCATCTTTTTTGTTGAATCTTAAATCATTAACTCAAACGATTTCGCTTTTTAGCTTAAACAAAAGACAAATTGTATTTTAAATTCATTATAAATACGACATAAACAGACGAAAATGTTGGTAAAAAGGTGTGCGAACCTTATTTTTGTTTTTCAAAATTTTAAACATTTTAAATAATGGGTGGATTGATAAAATCTTCAATAGCAAGAAAAGTTGCCATGGCACTTTCGGGACTTTTCTTAGTTTTCTTCTTATTACAACACTTTACAATCAATTTTACTTCAATTTTTAGCGCAGATGTTTTTAATGAACTATCTCATTTTATGGGAACCAATCCTTTGGTTCAGTTCGCTTTGCAACCTGTGCTTATTTTTGGAGTAGTTTTTCATTTTGTAATGGGATTTGTATTAGAACTTAAGAATAGAAACGCGAGAACAGTTAAGTATGCAAAATATAGCGGCGGCGCTAATGCTTCATGGGTGTCTAGAAATATGATTTATTCTGGATTGGTGATTCTTGCATTTTTGGGATTACATTTTTACGATTTCTGGATTCCAGAAATGGTTCATAAATATGTAGAGTTTGCACCAGAAGATCCTACACGTTATTATCCAGAGTTGCTACACAGGTTTGAAAGTCCTGTACGTACTGGGTTATATGCAGTTTCATTTGTGTTTTTAGCGTTACACCTATGGCACGGATTTGCGTCTTCATTTCAATCTGTAGGGTTTAATAATAAGTATTCTGTAGCGGCGACTAAGTTTGCTAAGGCTTTTTCAATTGTAATCCCATTAGGATTTATAGTTGTAGCGATAGCACTTCATTTAACTCATTAAAAAACCACTATTATGTCAATTTTAGATTCTAAAATACCTGAAGGTCCACTGGCAGATAAGTGGACAAAACATAAAAATACAATTAACCTGGTTAACCCAGCCAATAAGCGTAATATAGATATTATTGTTGTTGGAACAGGGTTAGCAGGAGGAAGCGCAGCTGCTACATTGGCTGAGCTTGGTTATAATGTAAAAACATTTTGTTATTCTGATTCACCTCGTCGTGCACACTCTATTGCTGCGCAAGGAGGGATCAATGCAGCAAAAAATTATCAAGGAGACGGCGATTCTGATTATCGTTTGTTTTACGATACTATAAAAGGAGGAGATTACAGATCTCGTGAAGCGAATGTATATCGTTTGGCAGAGGTTTCAGGTAATATTATCGACCAATGTGTGGCACAAGGAGTTCCTTTTGCACGTGAATATGGAGGTTTGCTCGATAACCGATCTTTTGGTGGCGTTTTGGTGTCCAGAACATTTTATGCTAAAGGGCAAACAGGTCAGCAGTTGTTACTAGGAGCATATTCTGCTATGAATCGTCAGATTAATAGAGGAAAAATACAGTCCTTTAATCGTCACGAAATGCTGGATCTGGTAAAAGTTGATGGTAAAGCACGTGGGATTATAGCTCGTAACCTTGTTACTGGGGAGATAGAAAGACATTCTGCTCATGCAGTGGTCTTGGCAACTGGAGGATACGGAAACGTATTCTATTTGAGTACCAATGCTATGGGAAGCAATGTAATGGCAGCCTGGAGAGCACACCGTAGAGGTGCTTTCTTTGCAAATCCTTGTTACACACAAATTCACCCAACTTGTATTCCAGTATCCGGAGATCATCAGTCTAAATTGACATTGATGTCCGAATCATTGCGTAATGACGGACGTATTTGGGTGCCTAAAAGAATTGAAGATGTTGAGGCGATACGTGCAGGCAAGTTAAAGCCTACGCAACTGTCTGAAGAAGAAAGAGATTATTACTTAGAACGTCGTTATCCGGCTTTTGGTAACCTTGTGCCACGTGATGTAGCATCCAGAGCGGCAAAAGAACGTTGTGACGCTGGTTACGGCGTTAATAAGACAGGAGAAGCAGTATACCTTGATTTTGCGGCAGCAATACAGAGATATGGAAAAGAAAAAGCACTAACTTCAGGAATACATAATCCTTCTAAAGAAGAGATTACCAAATTAGGAGAGGAAGTTATTGAAGCTAAATATGGTAATCTGTTTCAGATGTATGAGAAGATCGTTGATGAGAATCCATACAAAACACCGATGATGATTTATCCTGCAGTACATTACACGATGGGTGGTCTTTGGGTGGATTATAACTTACAAACTACAATACCTGGATGTTATGCCGCAGGAGAAGCAAATTTCTCTGATCATGGAGCTAATCGTTTAGGAGCTTCTGCATTGATGCAAGGTTTGGCTGATGGATATTTCGTGTTACCATATACTATTGGAGATTATTTATCTCATGATATTCGTACCGGAAAAATCCCAACAGATACTCCAGAGTTTGATGAGGCAGAAAAGCATGTAAAAGATCGCATTGAGAAATTGATGGGAGGATCTGGACAACATTCTGTAGATTATTACCATAAGAAATTAGGTAAAATCATGTGGAACAAATGTGGAATGTCTCGTAATGAAAAAGATTTGAAATCAGCAATTGATGAGATTGCTGCTTTGCGTGAAGATTTCTGGAAGAATGTAAAAATTCCTGGAACAGCAAATAGTATGAATCCGGAATTAGAAAAAGCTGGAAGAGTAGCTGATTTCTTGGAATTAGGAGAATTGTTTGCAAAAGATGCACTAGATCGTAATGAATCTTGTGGAGGACACTTTAGAGAAGAATCGGTAGAACAAGAAGGCGAGCAAAAAGGTGAAGCATTGCGTGATGATAAAAACTTCAAATATGTTTCTGCATGGGAATATAAAGGAGAGCCTAAAGACGCACAATTACATAAAGAAGATTTAGTCTTCGAAAACATTGAATTAAAAACACGTTCTTATAAATAAAAAGCTATGAATCTTACACTAAAAATATGGCGTCAAAAAGATGCTGCATCACAAGGATCGATAGTAGACTATCAAGTGAAAGGAATTGAAGGTGACATGTCTTTTTTAGAAATGTTAGACGTGTTAAACGAACAATTAATTACTAAAGGAGATGACCCTGTAGTATTTGATCATGATTGTAGAGAAGGAATCTGCGGAGCTTGTTCTTTGCAAATTAACGGAGAACCGCACGGTCCTGACCGCTTGGTCACTACTTGTCAATTACATATGCGTAAATTTAACGATGGCGATACAATTTATATCGAACCATTTAGAGCCAAAGCGTTTCCTGTGGTGAAAGATTTAATGGTAGACCGTTCTTCCTTTGAACGTATACAACAGGCTGGAGGATATATTTCTGTAAATACTTCTGGAAATACACAAGATGCTAATGCTATTCCTATTCCTAAGGAAGATGCTGATCAGGCAATGGATGCAGCAACATGTATTGGATGTGGTGCCTGTGTAGCGGCTTGTAGAAATGCTTCTGCAATGTTGTTTACATCTGCAAAGGTTTCACAATATGCATTATTACCGCAAGGTCAGGTAGAGGCGACCGATCGTGTATTGGCAATGGTAAATCAAATGGATGAAGAAGGTTTTGGTAACTGTACCAATACAGGTGCGTGTGAGATCGAATGTCCAAAGGGGATTTCTCTTGAAAATATAGCGCGTATGAACCGCGAATATTTAAAAGCGAGTTTGAAAGGATAAGCTTTTAAGAAACAAATTGTTTAAAAAACTCCAAATCTTTTCAGATTTGGAGTTTTTTAATATAACATTCTTCAAAAACTAAGAAGAAAAGTTTTTAATCCTTTTCATAAATTGATTAGCCCTTTGCTGTAGCAAGGTTAACAGCTCCTCCGTTGCCAATAGAAGCATTAAGAACACCTCCTTTTATATTTGTTTTTATATCTACATCACCGCCAACAGTGCTTCCGCCTCCACTTCCTCCAAAAATAGTTAATGGGTTATTCAATTTGTAATTAGTAAAATTGCTAATAGCATTTTTGTTTAATTGCTTTTTCATGTTTTAAATTTTATGATAAACGTTATGAAGTTTAATAATTCTAATTCAATTTTAATCAAAAAAGAAGTTAAATCCAATTTTGGAGTAATTTTAGTTAATAAGGCGGTTGTTACATCATGTTAATGAAAAACTTCAATTTATTGACAATGATGTTTCTGTAGTTAGAACTTACATATTTCCTTTTAATGCATAGGTTCTGCTGCCAGTAGTAATTATAGAAGTTAATTACTTATTTTGTACAAAAAAACACCCCGTTTTACATTAAAAAAGAGGTGTTGTGGTATTTTGTGTTTTTATTCGGCTTGATAAAAGTGTCTTTTAAAAGCCTGCATATTGCGAGGAAGACTCCAGTTTTTTGGAAAAATCATAATAATCACTTAACACGTCTTGACTTATATGATCTATTAATGAATATCCTTCTCTTATATAGGCAGATGTAAAATCACCAATCCTATAATTTAGGAGTTTGGCTTCTATTACATCTCTCTTCCAGTTTTTGATCTGTTTCTTGGTCATCGACCCTTCCTGTATTAATTTGTCGTGTTCCTCAAGTATAGCTGTAAGCTCTTTACCTCTTTTTACCATAGACTCATATTCTTCCATAGAATATTTTAAATTATCGACACGTAGAGATGTGCTATTTTGTTGTTCTGATTCCTCGATAACATTATTATATTTAATTGGTTCTTGTTGAGCATACAATCCATTAATAGATAGTATACAAATAATTAATAAACACTTTTTCATCACTTTATTTTGGTTAGTTACTAGAAATTTGATGTCAATAACATAATTAGTTTAAATCGTAATTAGTAAAATAAATTTGGAGAAAACCTTATTAAGTTTTCGCTAAAAATCATTTTTACGGGATTAAACGTTAACTATATTGCTTGATTTTTTTATAATATTTTAATTATTAATTGTTTATAAAATTTATTATTGTATAGCTCCGTTTTGTTAACGTAAGTATTATCTTAATATTGTTTTTTGTTAAAAACATTAAGATTTAGGATGCTTTTAGAAAATATATTGATAAACACCGCTTAAATAAGATAGACGGAATACACAAGACAGTCTAAACGATTATGCTTGTACTATGCGTTTTTTGTATTTGCTTTAGAATACAATACTTAACTAAAGTTTTAAGGTTAACTATAGTAAACGCGACACTAAATCTTGTGAAAGGTTATGGGGTTAGGTCTTTTAAAAAACGATACTCCAAAACATCTTGAACTTTTAGTGATTCAATAATCTTGCCTTTAGAAACTGTCTCAAAATCATAATCTGGTTTGGGTAACCCCATTTGTTTGCAAACCATTCCGTAATATTCTGCTTTTTTGGGATGATCGGGATAGGAGGCATGAAAAACTTCATTCCATTTTTCCATTTCTATAATTTTTTGAATTACTCCAATACAATCATCCAGTTGAATAAGATTTACAGGGGCTTTAGGGTTTTTGATATTACTTCTTTTGGATAGCATATTGGCAGGATGTCTGTGTGGACCAAACAAACCTGCAAAGCGTAAAATAGTAGTTTTGAATGAAGTGTTATTTTGTAGCAGAAGCTCGGCCTCAATAAGCTGTTTTCCGGCGTTAGAAGTAGCGTTAGGTGTGGTTTCTTCAGAAATTAACGGAAACCCTTCTAAATCTTCAAAAACAGAGGTAGAACTCACGAAAAGCACATTTTGGACACTCGATTTTTCGATATAAGGTACTAGATTCTGGATTTTAGCTACAAAATTTATTTCGGGATTTCGTCTCAACCCTGGCGGGATATTAATAATTAGCACCTCACTACCATCAAGAAACTTGGTTATGCCCCCAATGGGCCCTTCTTCATTAAGAGCAATTTGATACCCGATAATACCTGTGCTTTTTAAGGTGTTAATCTTGTTTTCTGAAGTAGTGGAGCCTTTTACGATGTATTTTTCATGTATTAAAGCTTGCGCTAACGGAAATCCAAGCCAACCTGTTCCTAGAATGCTGACCTGCTTACTCATTTATCTTCTTATCTTTTGTAGGATTAGTTGCTAATGTATCAATTTCCTTTACCCGATATTCTTCTGTAGCAAAACTCTTTTTAACTACGACGGCATCATTTACTACAAAGGGCTTTGGCATCATAGCAGCGCTTCTTGCAGGAACCGAGAAATGCTCATTATTGAGTAAGTCATAAGAGGATTCATAAAGCACAAATTTTGGTAAGGAATCTTTATGAAACTGCATTTTTAATTCTAAAGGTTCATTTTTGCTAACAAAATAGGTTAGTAAATGATGTTTCCACCTTTTGGTAAAAGCGTTATATGAATTGCCATCAGAATGCTTAAAATCTTGTGCTGTTGCACCATTTGCATGTAATGAATCAAAATTAAAAATGGTTTCGTTAAAAAGATCAATTCTATGAATATCCCTTTGTGGTGCTATGCAAATGTCTAAATATCTTTTATCTCCTATAATGGTATCGTTACTAATGTCTAACTTGGGTTGCCTTATGCTTTTGGTGGGTGCCTGGTTGGCATATGCAAAAGATCGCCCGTATTTACTTTGCAGTGCATTTGCATTATAGGCTTCGGCTATATTTTCTTCTGGATTGATGTAGTTTTTGGTCCAGGAATCAAGCATTTTGTCATATGAAGCCCAAACTGCATTTTTTTGATCTGTATCAAGAATATAAACCAGACTATTAGGTTTTTGACGACTTTCTGTATTATCAGATTTTAAGTGAGCCGAAATTAAGAAAACCAGGGATAATACAAGTCCAAGGTTGCCCAAGAGATTTTTTCTTTTGTAAAATCCGACTATCGGAAGTAATACGCCAAATAACATTACGGATAGGACAGCGGATACAAAAAGAATATTAAGACCTAGAGCTACGGGAAAAGAAGCTATAAATGGCGATAAGATAAAGATGGTTGGGAGCGCTAAGGCTACCATTAATAATGGGTTTGGTTCTTTTTGTCGTATAAGTACAAATAAGGAAATCAATCCAAAAATTACAACGATTATAAAATAACTAGCTCCTTTTAGATATATAGCTGCCAGTGCCGAGAGTACCAACCACATAAATAATGGTGCTATCATCAAACTTGGTATATTCTGGGGTTTTCCAAACCGGGCATATATTTTAAAACAAATGGTTAGTGATAGTATTATAAAAAGAGAAATATATACATATCCATTATAGGTGAACCCATGCTGGATTTCTCGATACTGAGGGTAGATAATTTTGAGTAACTCCCAAATACCGAAAGTTAAAAACCCTGCCAAATTCATGGCCAAAAGGAATATTCCAAAACCTTTTAAAACTTCTTTGAAGTCGATTCGATAAGTGATTTTCCCGTAAAATATTAATCCAATAAATAGGACAATAGTGATAATTAATAAACCAAATATCCAGCTAAAAGGGTATTTAATAAGGTTAAAAATAGGAGTGTTAAAATATATATAATCCTGATCCGATTTCATATTAGTAATATCGACCTCAGAGAAATAAGAGAGCAGTGGCATTAGATAATTACCTTGATGTTGTAGCGTAGTTAAATCTAAATTTTGCCAGGTATCGTTTGCAGTATGATAATCAAAGTGATCATCTATAAAAGCAAAATTAAAACCATCAATATCACCTTGTTCTCTTAATACAGTAAGATCAGTATCGTTTGGTAGCATTTTATAAATACTATAAGCCAATGAATTGGTAACAGGGTATCTTACGCCTGCTTTTGAAAACTCAGTAATCATTTTTCCATTCTTAGCATTGGTTTCCATAAGCATATATGAATCTCCACCACTTCCTCTAGCTTCAAAATTAAGTGCAAGCCCTACATTTTTGGCCCAAGGGTGTCTTTTTACAAAAAGATCGGCACCGTTTAATCCAAGTTCTTCTCCATCGGTTATACAAATAATAATATCATTCTTAGGCACTTTGTTTGTTGCTAAATATGCTCGAATGCCCTCTAGGATAGTAGCTACGCCACTACCTGCGTCACTTGCTCCATACGAAGAATGTTGTGAACTGTCATAATGCGACATAAGCAATAACGCCTTTCCACTACCGCTTCCTTTAATTTTAGCAAGGATGTTTTGGGGTTTACTGAAATTACCAGATTTACCAACAGAATATCCCTCCTGGATTTCGGGTTTTAAACCCAATTTTATTAATTCATTTACGATATAGTTTTTAGTGTCATTGTGTCCGGCACTACCCAAGTAATGAGGTGCTTCAGAAATGGCTTTTACATGTTCTAAAGCACGAAGCGTTGAGAATTCCTGTTTAGGAGTTTCTAGATTGGTTATTGAGTGTGATTTACTGCTATAAAAATTATAAAATAAAGAGGCAAGTAGAAGCAAGAGGGTAATTAGTGAGGGAAACTTTCGCATGTGTGTGTATTGGTTTAGGATAAAGGTAAGAAATAAGCCACAATTATTGTATTGATACTAACCGAAATGATTATAAGCATCATATGCTTTTGGAAATCGTATAATTAAAAAGGAATTGTTACGAGTATGATAAAAATCAGGTTTTAAGAGTGCGAAATTCGAAATCCTTATTGAATAAGTGGTTGGAAATCATTATATTTAAGAATCACTAAATCACTTAATATTATGGGAATAATAAGTTTTCAGGGAGCTCGTTCTAAGACCAAGAAGCAAGATGAGACTCCAATTAAAGTTTCGGATTACATGACAAGGAACTTGATTACATTTAATCCTAATCAATCTGTAATGGAGGTAATCGAAACTTTGGTAAAGCATAAAATTTCAGGGGGGCCGGTTGTAGATGACAATAATAAATTGTTGGGTATAATTTCTGAAGGAGATTGTATCAAACAGCTTAATGAAAGTCGTTATTACAATATGCCAATTGATGATGCCAGAGTAGATAAATTTATGGTAAAGAATGTAGAGACTATTGATGGTAATTTAAATATTTTTGATGCCGCTAATAAATTTCTACAAACCAAAAGAAGACGTTTTCCAATTATCGAAGATGGAAAACTGATAGGACAGATTAGTCAGAAAGATGTCATGAAAGCTGCACTGAAATTGAACAGTCAAAATTGGTGGGATAAATAGCCAGTTATATTATAGCTTTTGGATCATCAGTAATTAAAAGTTTGTTTGCTTTGTCTCCTGATATAAATAGATTTTTGGAAGAGTATCGGTCAAATTTATGATCGGACTCCTTCCAGTTGCCTATACCCATTACTGAAACTTCTTCCCCAATTTCAATTACCCCTTCCTGGTATCGCAATGTTTTATTAAGACCAAAAATTGCTTTACTTTTTAAACCGCGAGATTGTAAAACCTTTTCTAAAAACTCTGGAGCCTCATTCCAGGTGCCTGATCTGTGTTGTAGATCCTTAACAAGATATGCCATTTTACTCTTGCTATCAATATTTACATCTATTATGGCTCTTTCTCCAGAGGATTCAACGCTAAAAAGAGTACTTTTTTCCTCATTATGGATAGGGTGCCAAGATCTTCCTTTTCCATTGCCGCCATGATTTTCTTCAATAATAATATTATAATAAACACATTTTCTTTTTCCTATAGGGGAGACCAGAAGCTCATCAATACTATTAGCTTTGCCTACTATTTTGACGTATTCATTTTCTTTAACCGATGAAATTCTTTTTTTTGGTATTTTTTTAAACTTTCTAAGAATTGTACTTTTCTTGCTATTATATACAAACCACATAACTGTACCTCCTGCTATCCCAATAACTAGAAGTGAGAATGCCATGTTTAAATAGTCTGCGGTGGATAGAGAAAGTAATATAGCCATTTGTGATTTAAGTCTTTAACTATTTCGTTTTACAAGAGCATAAAACTCATTCTCGAGGGGTAAATACCCTTGATCATAGACAAAATAATAGGTGTTCCCTGTTTTGGTAACATAAATGCTAGTGAAGTGTTGAAAATCAAATCCTTTTGCTATTAACTTTGTTTTGGTGGTTTTGGTTTTGTCTTTTGGATTCAACTCGCTAAGGATGCGGTAGTTTTTACGTAATAAATTATTAATATTACGAACTAGGTTTTTACTATCCTTATTAAGTTGATTGTTATAGGTATTCCTACAGTAATCACTACAGAATTTTTTATCTGCGCGACCTATAATTTTATCACCACATACAGGACATTCTTTTTGCATTTAGAAATATATTAGGAGTGGAATATACGATAAATATTCGTTTACAAATGGTTAGCAATATGTATTAAAAGAAAATATCCTGTGCTAGTCTAAACGTATTTGCATGTGCCTCGATAATAGTTTTAATATCTGGGGAATAGCCACCACCCATAGAGCACATTACAGGAATGTCAAGATCTTTACAGGTTTGCAGTACAAATCGATCACGTTCTGCACAACCGGCAACGGTACATCCCAATTTTCCTAATTTATCTGTTGATAGTATGTCTACACCGCATAGATAATATATAAAATCTGGTTTTTGATCTCTGATGAGCTGTGGAAGGGTTTGTTTTAACATTTTTAGATATAAAGTATCGTCTATTTGATTAGGAAGTTCGATATCAAGATCAGATTTTTCCTTTTTAAAAGGGTAATTATTGGCACCGTGCATAGAGAATGTAAATACCGTATCGTCATTTTCGAATATCTCTGCAGTGCCATTACCTTGGTGTACATCCAAATCTACAATGAGTATCTTTTTTGCCAATCCTTTCTGCAAAAGATATTTGGTCCCGATAGCTTGATCATTAAGTAAGCAAAAAGCCTCGCCATGATTAGTATAGGCATGATGTGTTCCTCCTGCAATATTCATTGCAACACCAAACTCTAGTGCATACTCTGAAGCTTTTATGGTGCCATCAGCAATAATGACCTCACGATCAATTAGTTCTTGAGATAATGGAAACCCAATTTTTCGTGCAGCTTTGGGTTCTATGGATAATGCCATCAAGTTTTGATAGTATTCTTTTGTGTGAACGGCTAAAATAGGTTCAGGATCTGGAATGTTTGGTTCAAAGAAATTCGCTTCTATGCAAGTTCCCTCATGAAGCAACTGCTTGGGTAATAACTCATACTTGATCATCGGAAAGCGATGCCCTTCTGGTAAAGGATGTGTATAGATCGGATGATACGCTATTTTTAGCATAAATAAGAGAAATTAATCTTCGAACTTTCTTAAAAAGTATTTTTTCAATCCAGAATCATAATATCCAAATAGAAAATAATCATTGAACCTAAAGATGGTTTCAGTTTTTTGCATAACCGAATCTTTAGAAAAATCGTTAACTCTATCAAAAATATTGGGACTTATAGTGCCATCTAAGTGAGCCTGATTCTTATCAAATAAACAGGTAATATAAGTAGAAGTGGAAACATTTGTTGGCGGCATAGGAAGTCCCCCCATATTAGCACCTCCAACAGTCGTTTCTTTCATTCCGCCTAATGTAACCTGAATCGTATCGTTTTTAGCATAAACAGAAACCCCTATATTGGAAGATGAGATTTTTCTAAAGAATTTTTCAGTACTTTCTGTTTTTTTTATACCAGATCCATGATTTTCAATAATAATTGGGGTGTTCTTAAAAATTATTGAATCATTTTGGAATAAATTTAATTCTTTTATAGTTTTTTTTGAATGTATATCAGTAACCGTATACTTCATTTGCTTTTTATTTGCAATCACTTGATATAAATTGCCATTGAACAAAAACGAATTAGTGGTTGTTTTTTTGCCGTTATCCAGGCTTAATTTTTTAAAATTATTCAATTTATAATCAGTAGAACTGAGATTCAGAGTCACGATTTGAGAATAGTTGTCATTTTGATCAAGTGACAAAAATAAGGTGTCATTTTTAATATAGATTTTTACTTTACCCGAAGCTGTTCCTATGGAAATTGGAAGGTTATTTTTAATATATTCTATACCTAAAGAATTGTTTTCTAATATATTGAATAAGTTATCCTTTTCATTTTTTTTATTGAAAAAGACCTCATTTTTCAATTCATATTTTTTCTTATTTAGAGATCCATCGGGCAGAAATTTATATACATGAATCGTAGACTGGTCCTTTTCAACAATCATTAAATGAAGTTCATTGTTATAAACGAAGCTATGTAAGTATTTAAACCCAAGTAACTGCATATTACCCTTTATAGGTTTGATAGATTTTAGTTGGGCATCTAATCTCAATACGGCCAAATTTTCCTTAAATACATCAGAGAGTAAAAAAAGGTATTCATTATCAGAGGTGTTAGCCACTTCTACGATGCTTTTTTCTCTAAATTTTGGTCGATCAAATACTTTTGATTCAATGAATTGAGAGTTTTTATCGTACTTGTTTAGATACATGTTTTTTCTGTCTAAAACAAACAGTGAGAGCTCTTCGGTTTCCTTATTAATAACAGGAATAGACTCTGTTCTATTATTTAATCCAATTTTTAATTTCATCTCACTTTCTGAGAGTATCTCTTGGGATAGAATTGGTGAAACCAAAAAGAAAATGGATAGAATTGAAAAAATAATTCTCCTCATAAATTTTATCTTTTCATTTTAATGTACTATAAATTGAGTTTGTTACTGTTTTGAGCATGAATATGATAGATTAATCTTCGAACTTTCTTAAATAGTAACTGTAATGTTTTGGATAGTGATAGCCATAAATTAGATAGTTATTAAATTTGAATATTGTTTCAGTATTCTCGTCCAAAATTTCTTTTTTTAAGGCATCTATTTTGTCGAACCCATTAGAAGGTATGTCGCCACTAATATGAGTTAAATTTTTATCAAACAGGCATTTGATGTATGTAGATTTTGATCCGGCATAACTAGAGAAAGCAAAGAAAGTAGGGGTGGCAAAACCCATTGGTCCCACACCTGGCCCAAAGCCGGGGGCTCCTACCGCACCTTTATACTCTTTAAGGCCTCCTAAAGTTATTTGTATAGAATCTTTACTGTGATATACAGAGACTCCAACATTGGAAGCAGTAATTTTTCGTAAAAACTTTTTCGTTTTTTCCATTTCCCTGTGGTTAACATATACTCCGCCTTCTTGTACAATTGGGGTGTTTTTGAAGATAATAGAATCATCTTGATTTAGATGTATTTCTTTTAGTACCTTTTTTGAAGAGATATCAATAACGGCAAACTTCAGTCTTTCTTTTGAAGCAATAAGTTGATACAAGTTGTTTTTGGATATGAAGGAATTAGACTTAATACTACGGTAATCAGATACATCAACTTTTTTGATATTATTCACTTCGTAATCAATAGAATCTAAGTTTAAGGTAACTATTTGAGAAAATTTACTGCTTTGATCTAACAATAATTTAATCTTTTTGCCATCAACAAACAATTTTGCTTTTTTAGAGGTTTTTTCTAAAGAATTTGGAATGTCAGTTTCAATATACTCAAGTCCTAATCGTCCTGGGTCAATACTATTGATACGGTGAAGTAAAGCTTTGTATAAAGAAACTTTTTCGTTTTTTCTATTAAAAAAATCCTCATTAGTCAAGTCATATTGCAAGCTTGTCAAAGATCCATTTGCATTAATTTTATGAATACCGAAGTTTGATTGGTTTTCTTTAATAGTAATCACATAAATTTCATTATTGTTCTTAAGAGTTATTACGTATTTATCTCCACTAAACATTAAAGAATCTGTTATGATTTCAAGAGTCTTTTGTTGAGAATTTATTTTTAATACCCCAAAATTCTTTTTAAAGCTATCAGAAAGCAGAAAAATATATTCATTTTCCGAAGTAGTCACAGCTTCAACTATATTTTTTAGTTGCAATTTGGGGCGTTCAAATACTTCTTCGCCAATCAACTTGAATGACTCATTATATTTCTTAAGATAGATGTTTTTTCTATCTGTAATAAACAATGATAGTTCATTCCCTTCGGCATTGATTACAGGAATAGCTTCTCTTTTGTTTTTTAATGCAATGTTGCTAACAGCAACAGTTTTCTGAGAAAACGAAGGTATAGCAAAAAGAATGGCAAATAGAATTACTAGAATAGCTCTTTTCATTATTAATAATTTTATTTCAGGGGTATCTTTAACTTACAATTGTTCCTGGGTTTACTTCATCCTCATCAGGATTTAGGAATACTAATTTACCTTCAGGAGTTTCAGTCATTAGGATCATACCTTCACTTTCTACACCACGTAGTTTTCTAGGCGCAAGGTTTACCAAAACCGTTACTTTTTTCCCTACAACTTCTTCTGGGGTAAAATGTTCTGCGATCCCAGATACGATGGTACGAACATTGATCCCGGTATCTACTTTAAGTACCAAAAGCTTTTTTGCCTTAGGCATTTTTTCTGCTTCAATGATTGTTCCTACTCTAATGTCTAGTTTGGTAAAATCTTCAAAAGTAGCCGTATCTTTTTGTGGTTCTACGATTTTATTTTCGGCCTCGTTGGCTTTTTTGGTAGCTTCCAATTTATCTAATTGTTTTTGAATGTCAGTATCTTCTATTTTTGAGAATAACAATTCTCCTTTTTCAATCTGGTGACCAGCAGGTAGTAGTACTTCTTCAGAAGATATTTCAGACCAATTTATACCAGGGTGATTAAGAATTCCTTTTAGTTTTGTGCTGGTAAATGGTAAAAAAGGTTCAGCCAATGTAGCTAATGCAGAAGCAATTTGAAGCGCTACATACATCACAGTTTTAGTACGATCCTTATCAGTCTTAATTGTTTTCCATGGTTCTTCGTCTGCCAGGTATTTATTTCCTAGTCGTGCTACATTCATCAATTCCTGGCTCGCTTCTCTAAATCGGTATCTTTCGATAGAACTTGAGATCACTGCCGGGTAGGCTTTAAGCTCAGCCAGGGTTTGTGCGTCTATTTCCGAAAGTGTAGAAGGAGTTGGCACCACACCATCGTAGTACTTGTTTGTGAGTACAACAACTCGATTAATGAAGTTTCCAAATATAGCAACCAATTCATTGTTGTTACGTGCCTGAAAATCTTTCCAGGTAAAATCATTATCCTTGGTTTCTGGTGCATTAGCGGTAAGTGCGTATCGCAACACATCCTGCTTGCCCGGAAAATCTTCTAGATATTCGTGTAGCCATACTGCCCAGTTTTTTGAAGTAGAAAGTTTATTACCTTCTAGATTTAAAAACTCATTTGCAGGGACATTTTCTGGTAAAATATAACTTCCTTCAGCTTTTAGCATGCTTGGGAAAATAATGCAGTGAAAAACGATATTATCTTTTCCTATAAAATGAACAAGTTTGGTGTCTTTGTCTTTCCAATAAGGTTCCCAATCTTTTCCTTCTCTTGTAGCCCATTCTTTGGTAGAAGAGATATATCCAATTGGGGCATCAAACCATACATATAGTACTTTTCCTTCTGCACCTTCAACTGGAACCGGGATTCCCCAGTCCAAATCTCGCGTTACAGCACGTGGGCGTAATCCATCATCTACCCATGACTTAATTTGCCCGTATACATTTGTTTTCCAGTCTTTTTTATGCCCTACTAATACCCATTCTCTTAGAAAATCCTCGTATTGGTCTAGTGGTAAGAACCAGTGTTTTGTTTGTTTCAGAATAGGTTCTGCTCCAGAAATAGTAGATTTTGGATTAATTAAATCGGTGGCGTTAAGTGAGCTTCCACAATTTTCGCATTGGTCACCATAGGCTTCTTCATTTCCACATTTTGGGCAAGTACCGGTTACAAATCGATCTGCTAGAAACTGGTTGGCTTCAGGATCATATAATTGTTCTGATGTTTCTTCGATAAACTTACCATCGGCATACATTTTCTTGAAAAACTCAGAAGCGGTCTCATGATGAATAGGAGCAGAGGTTCTTGAGTAGTTATCGAATGAAATCCCGAACTCATTAAAAGATTTTTTAATAATCGTATGATACTTATCGATGATTACTTGAGGAGAAACCCCCTCTTTTTTTGCTCGCATAGGGATTGCAGCTCCATGCTCATCGCTTCCACAAATAAAAGCAACGTCATTGCCGGTGATTCTAAGGTAACGTGAATAAATATCTGCTGGTACATAAACCCCAGCAAGGTGACCTATATGAATAGGACCGTTGGTGTATGGTAATGCTGCTGTAATAGTATATCTTCCCTGTGTGCTCATAGTGCATAAAAATAAGGCACAAAGGTAATAAAAACAGGTACAAAACATAACCACTAGATCATCCATTTATTTTGAATGTTTCTAGTGGTTATATTTACTAATTTATGAGATTATAATTGACTTGCTAAATTCACCATTATTAGTCTTAATAAGGTATACATAGGACCCTGTGCTTAACCTAGTGTTCGCAGAATCTTTTACATTAATTATAAGATCAACACCCTCCATAAGCATTTCATTAGCCAATGTAGCCACTTTTTGTCCAATGATATTAAACAAAGAAACTTCTAAATGAGTGGTTTGTGGTGAGACAATATTTATAAAAGTTTGACTATCACTATACGTGGGTATATGGGTTAAACTTTCTCCGTCTGTAGGGATATTAGGATTAGTACCAGAGCAATTAAATCCTAAATCAAGGGATTCAAAAGGCCCACCGTCAGAGTCTAATAATGCTCTTCCTACCAAGCCTTCATCAATACATAGCCAATCTTTCATCACAGTGGCGTATACTTGTCTAAAATCCATGGTATTGGTCACATTTCCGCCTCGAGTAAGATTATTTAAATCTGGATGCTCTCCAACAAAACCATTCCCATTTAGAGCAGATCCAAAAAACATAGTCGGTGCAGCCGTACCATGATCTGTTCCAAGAGAACCATTTTCAGTAAATCTTCTACCAAATTCAGACATGGTCATGGTAAGTACTTTATCATCCCATCCGGCGCTGGTGAGGTCTGCATAGAAATTACTAACGGCTTCAGAGAACGAATTTAAGAGTTGTTGGTGTCTTTCGGTTTGATTATTATGCGTGTCAAATCCTCCTAAAGTAACCAAAAACACCTTGGTACCTAGGTTTCCTTTGATTAAACGCGAAATAATACTAAACTGTCTCCCAAGATTATCATCAAGATACCCACCAAAATCTGTTGATCTTTCATAAGCCGCACTAATAACTTCAGCATAATTAAAAGTTGTATTAGTTGCTTCTCGTAAGTATCTTAATTTATCGTCATAGGTACAATCTCCTAACCCATCTTGGTTATAGAATGTTTCGTTTTCTATAATCTGAAGTAATCTTCTTGGATCAGAAATAGCAAAAGAATAATCACTATCCGGGCCTTTAAAAATTAAGTTCCCAATACTTCCAATCTGTATAGATGGAGGACTTGGTGGCGGATCAAAAAAGTAGGTAGGATATATTTCACCAAAATATCTACCCATAAAACCTGTACGATCATCTTCAAGCAGGTTAGTGTTTGCGTAAATATCAGATCCTTTAAAGTGAGATAATGAAGAGTCTTCATATCCAACACCATGAACAACCTTCATATTACCATCTCCCCAAACTCCTTCAAGTTTATTCATAGGTTTTGGCATTGCATAGTCGTCATCAAGTGTAATAAACTCACTAGGAGGTATGCGTATCAAAGGCCTTGCATTAGCATATACATCATAGTCATACACAGGGATAATGGTATTAAAACCATCATTACCTCCTTGAAGTCTAACCAAAACAAGAATGTTTTCATTGGTAGACTGGCTTAATGCAATAGATAGAGGAGAAGGTCTTGATACAGAAAGAGGTGTATTTGCAAGCATCATAGAACCCCCACCGGCAATTCCTAATGCCTGAAGAAAGGATCTTCGGTTCCATTTTATATGATCATCGGTATTACAATTACCGTTTTTATCTAATTTTATCTTTTGGTTGTGATTCGTTTCGCACATAGCAATTTATTTAAGTTGAAATTCAGGGATATCTACAATGAAGTTAAGAAAAGCAAAAAACTGCTCTGATACTTCAGGACGGCTAAGCATCCAACTGTTTGCATCTGGTGCATCTGGTTCATAGTAACTAGGTGGAAAGGCATCGATATCCTTGAAAACACCTAGAATTTCATTGAAAATTATTGGATCTTCAATCCCTCTTGGGAAAAAATAATTTACTAGCGCTCTAACAACAATATCAACTTGGTCCCTGTTTAAACCAGGATCAAGATTCCCATCGGTAGAAGCACCAATTGGCAAGCCAACGACAAAATCTCTAAATTGCTGTTGATTTTCACTCCAAGCTTGATTTGTAATAAATCTGGCACTTTCCCATCGCCCGATTAAAAGATCCGGACTAATCCAATCTTCGTCCATTTGCCAGCCTTCTACATCTATAGGGTTTAATACATCTTGTCCAAGAATACGAACAGTACCTCGGATAAAATCGTTAACGTCTGTAGAAGAAAGTGGGAACCCTAATTCATTATAGAAACAAATTAATAAATCACATGGGCTTTTGATAATCGCTCCTATGGCTTCGATATTAAAAAAGTGTTCACTTTTAAAAAGTTGTCGAAGAACAGGGGCAATAGCAAAATTATTATCAATAAATGTCTGCGCCATTTGCGCAACGATAGCCTCACTACATGTGGGGCTCACAAAATATGCATATAATTTGCTACAAATAAAAGTAGCAACTTGCCTTTCTCTTTGTTGAAATAAAATATTGATTACATCATCATATGTCCAATTTCCCGATTGACCAAAAATGGTTTTAGAATCATTGCTAAACTGAGCTGGGTTAAAGACAATATCTCCCCATGGGATATCATTGGTTTCAACATAACCTGTTAAGGCTTTAGCCGTTTCCTGGATATCATCTTCGGTGTAACCGTTATCTACACCAAGGGTGAAAAGTTCATAAAGCTCTCGAGCATAATTCTCATTAGGTCTATCTCTTATGTTTTCATCTCCGTTAAGATATACTAACATAGCATTAGAAA
This sequence comes from uncultured Aquimarina sp., assembly GCA_947500545.1. Taxonomy (GTDB): domain Bacteria; phylum Bacteroidota; class Bacteroidia; order Flavobacteriales; family Flavobacteriaceae; genus Aquimarina. The sequence continues at coordinate 132,122 of CANMSO010000010.1, forward strand.
TCCCAATGTCGTATACAAAATCTCTAAAATTCCCCAAAGCATGAACTTGAAGAAGATTGTAATATTGAGATTGATAGGCGGGGCTTCTGTAGGTATCATCTTCGGTTACAAAGTGATTACTCCAGAATAGAGTAAGACGTTCTCTTACACCATTTAGAACAAGATCGTTAACCATTTGATTTTTACCTTCTCGTCTATAGAAACCGGTATCATTATCTGGATTGGCCGTTTCGGCAGCTTCAAATTGATCTCTATTCCAAAAACCCCAAACGGGTGGTGGTGTGGTATTTAATGCAATTGCATTATCAATAAGAGCATCAACCAGTGCAGATGGATTGTCTTGAGTTAGGGCTGCAAGAACCTCAGTTTTGGAGGCGCCAAAACCAATTCTGCGATAGAGATGATTTATTTTCGTTACATTCCATGGATTTTCTGGCGAAGGCACATACGGATCCAGAGAATCTAGATTACATGAAGTATCAGACATCATAGGCATAAGGTTTAGTAGTAAAGTTGAGGGACAAATTCAACACAATATAATAGATTATAACGAAAGTCTTTGTTAATTAGTATCATAATTTGAAAATTTTAAGAAATGTTTACCCCTGATTTTGTTACTGCAGGAGACAAAATAGCAATAGTTTCTACTGCTAGAAAGATTGATTTTAAAGAAGTTCAGGCTGCCACAGATTTGCTAAAACAATGGGGTTTACAACCCGTGATTGGATCAACAATAGGGTTAGCGTGTAATCAATTTGCTGGGTCAGACGAAGAGCGTAGGTCTGATTTTCAGCAAATGCTTGATGATAAGGAGATAAAAGCAATTTGGTGTGCACGTGGTGGATATGGTACGGTTAGGATTATTGATGCGATTGATTTTTCCAGTTTTTGTGTTTCCCCAAAATGGATTATTGGGTATTCTGATGTTACCATATTACATACTCATATTCATAACCTTGGGATAAGTACATTGCATGCTCCTATGCCTATTGATGTGCATAAAGGTACCAAAGCATCCATACAATCTATACGAGACACAATTTTTGGAAAGAACATTTCGTATTCTGTTTCTCCTTCTAAAAAGAATATCTTAGGAACATGTACAGGGCAATTAATAGGAGGTAATTTATCTATACTATATTCTTTATGTGGCTCTTCATCTTCTTTAGATACATCTGGCAAAATTTTATGTATTGAAGACCTTGATGAATATCTTTACCATATTGATCGTATGCTACAGAATTTAAAACGGAATGGATATTTTGATAAATTATCAGGGTTAATCGTAGGTGGAATGACCAAAATGCATGATAATAATATTCCTTTTGGGAAGAAATCTAAAAAGATAATTTTAGACATAGTAAAAGGGTATGATTTCCCAGTGGTTTTTAACTTTCCGATGGGGCATATCGAAGATAACAGAGCATTGATTATGGGAGCAGAAGTTTTGCTTAGTGTTAATAGTGATGAGGTTAAATTTGAATACATATAAGGATGGCAGAGCATAATGCACTAGGTAAAAAAGGTGAGAAACTTGCGGTAGATTTTCTTGTTGAGAAAGGATATGATATTCTAGAAAAAAACTATCGCTACCTAAAGTCTGAAATCGATATCATTGCTCAAAAACAGGATACGATTGTAGTTGTCGAAGTAAAAACTAGAAGCACTCCAGAATTTGGAAATCCACAGGATTTTGTGAAACCAAAACAAATTCAATCTTTGGTAAAGGCCATCGATCATTATATTGCCAGTAATGATCTGGATGTGGAAGTTCGCTTTGACATCATCGCAATTATAAAGAATAAATTAGGTGTCAAGGTCGAGCATCTTGAGGATGCTTTTTATCATTTTTGAGCGTATGATTGTGTACATTCGGTCGAATGATACTTGATAATACTATAGTTTTGAATAAACCATATAATTACTTCACATGCAATCTTTTGATTTTATAGATATTATACTTTTTTTAGGGATAAGTCAAGGCGTGTTTTTGGCAGCTACGATTCAAATTATACAAAACAAAAATAGAAATGCAAATAAAGTATTATCGATAATTTTATTGATCGCTTCCCTTATGCTAACAGGAAGGCTATTCTTTTTTCGCTCTATGAGTAGCGAATGGTTTTTTAGAATTGCAATTTTCGTAGATACGTTGATATTTGTTTTTGGGCCATTACTATACTTGTACTGCAGAAGATTGGTTTTTAACGAAATGCCTAGTTATAGGCTTCATGTCTCTAATTTTATTCCTGCAGCAGGAATGATTATTTATTTTATTTGGACATTAACGTTTTCTTTTGACGAGTTTCGGATCCTAGGAAGAGAAGGTAAACTAAATCTGCTATATTTTATTATAGAATCAAGTGGTCTTTTGTTTAATTTCTACTATTGTTTTCGTTGTTTTCAATTGATTAAAGTTTACAAAAAAGAAGAAAAGAAAAATCTGTCCTATTCTCAGAACTTAGCACCATTTTTATCATCTTTTTTAATTACGATAGTATTGTTCATGGTACTTTGGTTAATAAGCTATGTTATGGTGTATTTTTTACATATTTATACCTCTGTAATAAACTATAACTTAGTTTGGATTTCCATTCCGGTTTTTATTTATGTGATTGGTTTTTATAGCTTGAAACAACCCAGTATTTTTAGAATGCCATGGTCTAAAAAGAAAAATGTAAAAAATAAAGAAAGACTAGAAGGAGAAGCAATCGAAAACCTAAAGGTGAATTTGGAAAAGCTCATGGTCGAAGAAAAAATATATCTAGATCATAAACTCACTTTATCAGATTTGGCTAAAAGATTGGATACATCTGCTAATAATGTTTCATGGCTTCTTAACAATATTCATAAAAGCAGCTTTTATGACTATATAAATCATTATCGGGTTCAATCTTTTATTGAAAAGGTACAAAAAGGAGAACATCATAATCATACACTTCTTGCATTATCACTTGATTCTGGATTTAACTCTAAATCGACTTTTAATAAAGCGTTTAAAGCTGAGTTAAAAGATACTCCAAGCAATTACATCAAGAAATTAAATGTGATCTAAGAGCACACATTGGTTTGTTTGTACCCAAACGGTCGATTTCCTATATACCTAAAAGTACTTTCACAAAAACTTTAAAAAATCAAAAGAAATGAAAGTATCAATCAAATTTTTAAGCAAAAAGGCACTTGCCCTTTTATTAATTGCCTGCGTATCGACAATTATGATTTCTTGTCATGAGGGAAATGTTCCTGAGATCGAAACCACAGTTTCCACAGTTACCGAAGGAGCATTTTATGATGGTCTTGCAGAAGATAGTCACGGTAATATTTATGGGTCTGATTTCCCAGGAAATGATGTTTACAAACTAGATTCTTCAGGAAATGTAACAGTATTTGCAACTGGATTTACTTCACCCAATGGTATTGGTATTAATAGTAAAGATGAAGTATACGTATGTGATAATTTCGGAAATACTATTTTTAAATATGATAGTGATGGTAATCTATTAGACAGTTTTCCTGCAGTGTCTCCGGCAGGAATCAAAAAGATTCCTGGAAGTGATAACATGTTGTTTGTAGAGTATAACACCAATACCATTAATGTTCTAAAAACAGATGGTACTATTACCAAACTTTTTGAGGGAGCTCCTATTAATGGTCCGGCGGGTATTGCTTTTGATAGAAGAGGAAATACCTATATCGGAAACTTTAATGACAGAAAAATCTATAAATACGAAGATGGTGCAGTTACCTTTATTGCAGAGTTACCGGCAGAAGCTCCTAATGCTAATTTCTTGGGTTTTCTTACGTATGCCAAAGGGTCTTTATTCGCCACTCAAATAGGAGAACATAGAGTTTATAAAATTAATCCTAGAGCAACTGATGATTTTGAAGTTTTTGCAGGAAGTACGTTGGGAGATGCGGATGGGGATATATCCGAAGCTACTTTTAATTTTCCGAATGGTATTTTGGCAAGTAGAGATCAAAAAACCTTATATGTCTCAGATGCAGGTACTAGTAATTTGAGGATAATTTCGAGCCGCGTGAAGTATTAATTTTCTTATAGTTAAAACTCTTGTAATCAATCAAAAAATAATGATTTTAATAAGTAATTCTTAAAATCAATTAGTTATGTTGAAATCAATTTTAAACCAATCAGGAGTACAGCAATTAGACAAAAAATCAACAACAATCCATTAATGGAGGAAGTGGAAATCTAAACGATTTTGTCATTCTGATCAAGAATGTTGCTATCCTTTAATCTGTTCGGGATGTTTTTTTTAGACCCATAGGAGGTCCTTTCTAAAACTAAAAACCAGATTAAAAGCCCAGAATGAATAGTACATTCTGGGCTTTTTGATACAAGAATTTTTTTTAGTGGTATTTTTCAAAAACAAAATTTCAAATGGTACGTGTGTATCCACACGGTCGAATATTGAATTAAATTTAAATAGTTTTACGTAAACGTTTAATTGTTTCTAATGCAATCTTTTGAAATCATTCACTTCATTCTTTTTGTTGGCATAAGTCAAGGATTTTTTTTGGCTATTGTAATTCAGGTAATACAGAATAAAAACAAACTGGCCAATAGAACATTATCTTTGATTTTGATCATAGCCTGTATTATGTTGACCGGAAGGTTTTTCTTTACTATTAATTCTAGTCATAAAGTACTATTTAGGTTGGGGTTATTTGTAGATACGCTAATATTTGTCTTTGGGCCTTTGCTATATCTCTACTATCGAAGATTGATATTTAGTGATAGCGTAAAATATAAATTACCTTATTCTAATTTTATTCCTGCTGTAGGTATGTTGATATATCATTTTTGGACCTATCAATATTCTTACGAAGAATTTGTAATATTGGCAAAAACAGGTAAGTTAACTATACCTTTTTTGATAATTGAAACCGCCGGAATTCTCTTTAATTTTTACTGTTGTTATCGCTGTTTTCAGCTAATAAGGATATATCAAAAAGAGGAAAAGAAAAACTTATCTTTTTCTCAAAACCTCGTTTCATTCTTAATAACCATTTTAGCTACCGTAGCTTTATTTTTATTATTATGGATTATAAGTTACGTGTCTTATTATTTTTTGGGTACATACTCACCATTTATTAGCTATAATTCTATTTGGATAGCTGTATCTGTTTTTATTTATGTAATAGGATTTTATAGTTTAAAACAACCAGATTTTTTCAGGATGCCTATCGCGAAGAAAAAAAGTAATACAGGTAAAAAGAGGATAGAAGGACTAGCACTGAAAACACTTGCCGAAAGTCTAGAGAAACTTATGGTTAATGAAAAAATATATCTGGATCATAAACTCACGCTTGTTGAACTTGCAAAAAGATTAAATACCTCTACCAATAATGTTTCCTGGTTATTGAATAATAATCATAAAAGTACTTTTTATGATTATGTAAATCAGTACAGGGTAAAAGAGTTTATAAAAAAAATTCAGAACGGGGAACATCACAATCATACTCTGTTTGCATTATCTATGGATTCTGGATTTAGTTCTAAATCTACTTTTAATAAAGCATTCAAAATGTTTGTTAATGATACACCAAGTAATTATATCAAAAAATTGAATGTAGTTTGATTATAATAATAAGTACGGTTGTATATACTTGATCAATTAAGTATGGAAGATACGTTCTGCTGTATATCTGCGGTCGATTTTACCGGTTTTTGAAGATACATTTATTCAAACTTTAAAAACTAATAAAATGAAAATGCTTAGTAAAAACAGCCAAGTAAAAACAGTTTGGCTTATGTTATTGTTTGGGATGTTCTTGATACTATCTTCATGTTATGGTGATGGTATTGATCCGGATCCAGAAGTAGAAACTTTGATTAGCAATTTTGCTGCAAATGGAGCAGTATCAATAGGTAAAAATGGCAATGTATATGTGTCAGAATACGGTAGATTTGTAGATACAGGAGGAAGTGGAACTCGTGTGTTTAAACTATCTCCAAAAGGAAAAATTTTAGACACAATTCGGGGTTTATCTGGGCCTTTAGGGACTGCACAAGATTCTAAAGGGAATTTGTATGTTAACAATGCTAATAATACAGTTAATGGTCAAGTATTGAAAATAGCTCCTAATGGGGATCGAACAGTTATAGCAACCATAGATGGCTGGCCTAGTAGTATGACCATAGATCGCAATGATAATTTGTATATATCTAATTATACCGCCCCAACGGTACATAAAATTTCTTCAGATGGAGAAGTCACTGTTTTTGCAAATGACCCTAGATTACTAGGAGGGGTTGGTATTGATTTGGATAGTAAGGGAAATGTAATTGTTGCTAATTTTTATACAGCAGATATTTATATTATTGATGAGAATAGTCAAATCTCATTGATTGCTAATATTCCAGATATAGTAATTCAAAATTTCGGTATTGGTTATATCACAGTCGTAAAGGATGTAATTTATGCTACAGGGATAGCTGTTAATTATATTTTCAAGGTTTCATTAGATGGTACTGTAGAGACCATTGCTGGTAATGGTGAGGCTTTACAAGTAGATGGCCCTTTATTAGAAGCTTCTTTTAGCAATCCTAACGGAATTGCATTTAATAAACATTCAAGAACTTTTTATATATCAGAATATACAGGAGTAGGAGGACTGCGCATTATAAAGCTTTAAAATAGGCTGATTTAAATATGTTGAGTTAATTTTTAAAAACCGAGATGATGTTTTATCTCGGTTTTTTTCGTCAATAATGTTTTATTCTTTCAAATTGTTAGTATCTAAAAATACTTCCGCGATTTTATATACATTTTCAAATAGATCAGTAGATGAGCCATTTTTATTTGCAAGCATTGATATTGATAAATTATACTCTGGAAATAATGCTAACAAAGAAATAGAGCCATTGGCGATACCTCCATGATGCCAAACAGTTATGTTTCGGCCATCTTCAAAGATTTCAGAAGTATGATTTCTCCAACCAATAGCATAGTTTTGCTTGTTAATTTGTCCATCGTTTAGTTGTACCGGAGTGGTAAGTGTTTTTGTAATTTGACTATCAAATAATTGGTGATTCAAAAAAGCATTACCAATTTTAACTAGATCGGTTGGCGTGGCCAGAAAGCCACCTCCAGCCCATTTATTACTATTATTGACGTCATACACTTCTTTATATTTTGTGCCTGAAATTTCGTAAAATATGGAGGTATTTTCAACAAAATCAGAAGTTTCGGCTATTATGTTAGTGGTGTTGATAGCAGTGAACACTTTTTGTTTCATGAAATCAGGAAACTTTAGTTTCGAGGCGCCTTCTATCATGGCACTTATAAGCGTATAATTGTAACTGCTATAACTAAAATCAGACCCAGGGTCAAACAATAAATTATCATCGTTGAAGATCGACACACTTTCTTTTACATTTGTGTATTCGTCATTGTTATAATACTCCCAAACCGGAAAACAAAAACAAGTGCCATAATTACGAATCCCAGAGGTATGAGAGGCTAATTGAGTTAAAGTTAATCTAGAAAGATGTTGACTAGCATAGGGTACAAAATCCTTAACCTTACTGTCAAGATTTAGTTTTTTTTCCTTAAGTAAGACTCCTATACCCAAAGAGGTTATGGCTTTTGAAGTGCTTCCGATTCTAAATTTTGTATCAAGGTTGGCCAGAATTTTGTCATCGATATTTTGATATCCAATGGTATTTGCCCAAACAATTTTACCTTCTTGTCCTACAGCAATCGATACTGCTGGCACTTTTAATCGGGAATGAATTATTTTAAGGATACTATCTGCCTTTTTTTGTTTTGCTTTTTCATGTGTATGTACTGGTTGCAAAGACTCTGTATCTGGAAACTGAGACCAACCAGAAGTATATGTGAAAAGAGGTTCAAATAAAAAGTAGCTAAAGATTAATACGATAACTATGATGAATGAAATAATTGTTTTTTTCATTTGTATTATTTAAAATTAGACATAGGATTGTTAGTCATAACCTGAGAATGTTATGATATTGAATTTTACGATGAAGAGATTTACGGATTAATCAGAATCGATTTCCTGTTGCTTTGCTTTCAGCATTTCAGAAACCTTATAGAGTAAAATAATTTCTAAGATTATTGTTGGCGTTAGTAAAACAAAGCCTACAATAGATAAAATGATAGTAACCATAAAAGCGTATGTTATAATCTCAAAAACGCCTGTAACAGTTGCCAGTGTTCCTAACCCATTTTTAAGACGTAAAACAGATATTCCAAATAATATCCCAATAACGCCATAGGTGATGGCTTCTGCACCAATTATGAATTCATAATCAAGCTGAACAGTATATAATGAGATAATGTCATAGATATAAAACAAAACACCAATTAGAATAAAAATAAATGCAGTAATCCGAAGTAAATAGTTTTTAAAAATCTTTCCGGCAAGTATGAACCCCCTGGTAAATAGAATGATTGAAGCCAGAATAATTAATTTTAAACTGATATATACGGCTTCATTTGTTACCATTCTATCTTCGAAATATCTAAAGTATTCTATAGCAAATTCTGCAAAACCTAATATAAAATATACAATACCACTAATCCATGCAATAGATAGTTGGCGAGTGAGAAAAACCACTTCTTTACTATCATCTATATCAAGAAGAAACAACTTTTTAAATTCTTTTGCTACACTAGAATCTTCTGATTGGATTTTATCAAGCTCATAATCTAGTGCAGTTAGAATGGTTTTTATGGTGTAGCTTCTGGGAGTTACTTCTCCAGCTTCAATTCTTTGAATGGTTCTAACACTAATATTACATTGCTCTACCAGTTCTTCTTGCGTAAATCCTTTTGACTTTCTGAGTTCAGAAATTTTCTGACCTAATTCTGGCTGTTTCATAATCTGGTTGATTTTCATTTTGTTCAGCAATATTAATTCTCAGAAATAGGTTCTCAAATTTTTCGACCTGTATTTAACCCGCCATTTACCCGACAGACCAATAAATATAGGTGTTTTCGACGTTTTGAACTTATGTAATTAATTTTGTATTTCTACTGTATCTTTAGGTTTTAATGGTTGCAAAACTTGCAAAGCTTTATCTACAGAATCAATGTTTTCGAAAGTTAATAATAATCTCAAACCGTTTCGAGTATTTTTTTCTTTCATTTTACAAACTCCTGAGTTTTGCTGTACATACTGAAGCACTTTAGAGAAAGAAGGGCTTTGATAAAAACTTGATTGTTGATCACTTATAAAATACCCTATTAACTTACCTTGTTTCAGTATAATTTTTTCTAATCCAATAGTCGTAGCGATCCATTTAGTACGAACAGAGTTTAATAAATCCACAGCTGGATCAGGCAATTCACCAAAACGATCAATTAGTCTTTTCTCATACGCTTGTAATCCTTTTTCATCTTTAATTGCATTAAGTTCTGTATAGAGATTCAATCGTTCGGTAATGTTGTTGATATAATCATCGGGGAATAAGAGTTCAAAATCAGTATCGATTTGGGTGTCTTTTAAGAATACTTTCTCTTTTGAATCATCTTCATAAAGCTCCTTAAACTCATTTTCCTTTAGCTCTTCAATAGCTTCGTTTAAGATTTTCTGATAAGTATCGAAACCTATCTCGTTAATGAATCCACTTTGCTCACCACCCAGTAGATCTCCAGCTCCTCTAATTTCTAGATCTTTCATGGCAATGTTGAACCCACTACCCAGCTCTGAAAATTGCTCTAGAGCCGTAATACGCTTTCGAGCATCTTCGGTCATAGCAGAATATGGCGGAGTAATAAAATAGCAAAATGCCTTTTTGTTACTTCGCCCCACACGTCCACGCATTTGGTGCAGATCCGAAAGGCCAAAATTATTCGCATTATTAATAAAGATGGTATTGGCATTGGGTACATCTAACCCACTTTCTACAATGGTAGTAGATACCAAGACATCAAATTCTCCATTCATAAACGAGAGCATTAAGCCTTCAAGTTTTTTCCCTTCCATTTGTCCATGACCAATGCCTATTTTTGCATCAGGAACAACGCGTTGAATCATTCCGGCTACTTCTTTTATGTTTTCTATTCTGTTGTGAATAAAAAACACTTGGCCACCCCGTTGGATTTCATAGCTTACCGCATCCCGAATTGTTTCTTCACTAAATCGTATTACATTAGTTTCGATAGGATAGCGATTGGGCGGGGGTGTAGTTATTGTAGATAAATCACGCGCTGCCATTAAGCTAAATTGCAAGGTTCTTGGGATTGGTGTGGCGGTTAATGTAAGTGTATCTACATTTTCTTTTATAGTCTTAAGTTTGTCTTTTACAGATACTCCAAACTTTTGTTCTTCGTCAATAACCAGCAATCCAAGATCTTTAAATTTTACATTTTTATTGACTAATTGATGGGTGCCAATAATGATATCTACTTTTCCGGCTGCTAAGCCCTCTAGAGTTTCTCTTTTTTGTTTTGCCGTGCGGAAACGATTTACATAATCTACCGTTACCGGAAAATCTTTTAGTCGTTCACGAAATGTTTTTGCATGCTGAAAAGCCAAAATTGTGGTAGGTACAAGGATTGCTACTTGTTTTCCGTTATCTACTGCTTTAAAAGCTGCTCTAACTGCAACTTCAGTCTTACCAAAACCAACGTCCCCACAGATGAGGCGATCCATTGGGCGCTCACTTTCCATATCGGCTTTTACAGCTTCAGTAGCTGTACTTTGATCGGGCGTATCTTCATAAATAAAGGACGCCTCTAATTCATGTTGCAAATAACTATCTGGATTATATTGGAATCCTTTTTGTAATTTTCGCTTTGCATACAGCTGAATTAGATTGAATGCAATATGTTTAACCCTTGCTTTGGTCTTTTGTTTAAGCGTCTTCCAAGCTTTGGATCCTAACTTGTATATCTGCGGAGTTTTACCATCTTTACCATTAAATTTTGAAATCTTATGAAGCGAATGTATGCTTAAATAAAGTACATCACGTTCACCATAGATCAACTTTATGGCTTCTTGTTTTTTGCCTTCGACATCTATCTTCTGAAGCCCTCCAAATTTTCCGATCCCATGATCAATATGGGTCACATAATCACCTACTTCTAGGTTGGTAAGCTCTTTAAGTGTGATGGCTTGTTTTTTGGCGTAGCCATTCTTGAGATTGAATTTATGATAACGCTCAAAAATCTGATGATCTGTATAACAAGCAATTTTTTGGCCGTGATCAATAAATCCTTGAAAAGCTGAAAAAACAACGGTCTCGTATTGTTTTACATCAAGATCGGCATCATCAAAAATATCATGAAAACGCTTGGCTTGCTGTTCGCTAACGCAAAAGATATAATTCTTAAAACCTTCCTCATTATTCTCATTTAGGTTCTGAATCAATAAATCAAATTGTTTATTAAATGAAGGTTGAGGTTTTGTGTCAAATTTGATTGAAAAATCGGCTTTGGTTAATGGGAGGTTTCCGATTTCTACCAAAGTAAAATCAAGAAGTTGTTTTTTGATTAATTCAGAATTCGCAAAAAGCTCTTCAGGAGTACCATGTTTTATATCTTCAGACAGTGTTTTGAAAGCTTCATGAGCTTTTTCAAAATTTTTGTCAATTCTGGCCGATAACAGATCAATATCCTTAGCGAAAACTACAGTTTTTGAAGCAATATATTTTAAAAAACTCTCACGAGTTTCCTGCATGGCTTTATTCTCTACATTAGGAATAACTGATATTTTCTTGATCTGATCGGTAGATAATTGTGTTTCTACATCAAATGTCCTTATACTATCAACTTCGTTTCCAAAAAACTCGATCCTGTAGGGTTCATCGTTACTAAAAGAGAATACATCTACAATACCACCACGAACCGAAAATTCACCAGGTTCGGTTACGAAATCTACGCGTTGAAATTGATATTCGAACAACACTTCATTTACAAAATCTAAAGAAAGTGTGTCATTTACTGCAATTTTCAGCGTGTTTTTTTCAAGCTCTTTTCGGGTGACTACTTTTTCAAATAGCGCATCCGGATATGTTATAATTAAGGCCGGTTTCTTCCTAGAATTGATACGGTTTAGTACTTCTGCTCTAAGAAGCACATTGGCATTATCTGTTTCTTCAATTTGATAGGGCCTGCGATAACTACCGGGATAAAAAAGCACATTTTTGTCACCTAATAATTGCTCTAGATCATTAAGGTAATAAGCTGCTTCTTCCTTATCATTAAAAATACATAAGAAAGGTGTTTCAGATTGCTTAAAAGCATTTTCAATAACATAAGATAACGATGATCCTATTAGTCCTTGTAAATGTACTTTTGCTTGGGATTGGGCAATAGCATTTCCCAGTTTCTGCTGATGCGGAGACTGTAAAAAAGTTTGCGAGATTATAGTTGCACTCACGTAGCGATGTTTTGTGGCAAATATAAGTGCTATCTTAACATCTTACAAAGAGATTTTTAATTTCTAGTAGAATTGATTAATTAGCTTATCAAAATCAGCCTCAGAATTATATACATGAGGAGAAACACGCATAGCATTTCCTCTGAAGGATACAATGATATTTTCTTGCTTTAGTTTTGCTTTCAATTTTTCAAGATCAATATGCTTGGGCAGATAAATCCCAAAAAGATGATGCGCCCTATGGTCATCTTCTTCTATAAAACAACCTAAATCTCTTAGTTTTTGAACTGCTGTCGAGGAAATCGTTTTGCTATATTCCTGTATTGCGGTCGGCGACCATTCTATTAATTGTTCGATCGATCTAATGAGCATAGGAGTGAGTACAAAGTTACTGGCTTCACCAACAGAATACCGTGCTGCTTTTTCCTGGTAGCGATCTTCATATTGAGTGAGTTTAGTAAAATCTTCGCTATTATAACGGTGCATCCAATTATGTTCTATAGGAGTCCCATTATTAAAAGCATCGCTGTAATATGCCATCCCGGTAGAGTAGGGCCCAAGCATCCATTTGTAGCCTGCGCAAATCAGGGCATCTGGTTTAATTTCTTGAACAGAAAAAGGTAATGCACCTATACTTTGGGTACCATCTACAACCAACATAGCATCTACAGATTTGGTTTTTTCTCTGATGGTTTTTAAATTAAACAGTGTTCCGTCTGCCCAATGTACATGACACATGGCGATCACAGCAGTTTTTTTGTTTATTGCGGCCAGAATATTTTGATTCCAGATGGAACTTCGATTATTGAAACTTTGAGGTGGCTTAATCACTTTTATTATCGCACCTTTTTTTTGCGCAATTTCTTGCCATACATACACATTACTGGGGAATTGCTCATCTACCAACAAAATTTCATCTCCTTTTTTGATAGGTATATTATTTGCTGCATTGGCAATACCATATGATACCGAAGGTATTGAAGCTATATTTCTATAGTCTGGAGCATCAATCAAAGTTGCAAAACGTTGTTTTAATACTTCTTTCTGGCTAAAGAAATCTTCAGGAAGTATTTCATTGGGTTTAGCTTTCCTGATTACGCTTTTCAGGCCAGCTTCTGACACTGATTTTAATTGAGGCGACATGTAGGCACAGTTAAGATAGGTTGTGTCTTCTGAAAGATCAAAAAGATGTTTTTGGCATTGCATGTTTTTAGTTTAAAACTAAAAATAGTTCTTCCTAGAAAGATGAAAAAGTGTTTATGAAAATATTAGGAATAACAGGTTGTATGGGTCAAATTATTTTGTGCGCGACTTCTTAGAATTATGTTGATAATCAAAAAAGGCAGAAATTGACAAATTTCTGCCTTTTCTCAAAAGATTGAATACTTTTTAAACACTAATTTAGTGTTCCGTTTTCTGTAAAAGTTGGATCTTCTGTAGGTTTTGTTTCGCAGCTTTTATGCGGAAAAGAAGGGCAAATAGGAGCGCCTGCTTTAATGCTATCCAAATTATTTAGTTTAGTGATAGTTATTTTCTTTAAACTTAATTTTTTGTTTTTCATTTTTTGGTATTAATTTAAATGTTTGGATTAGAAGTAATAAATTATACGAGCCACATTTCTTCAACCTTCCCTTTTGTTAAGAAAACTAAGTGACTCATTATTTTACAGATATTTTGTTTTTCCCAATTATTAATAAATATCTTTAGATAATCTACTTTTGTTTCAGAGTCAAATATAATTAGTAATATAATGAAGTCGTTCTTTTTTGATGGTTTAATACCTGTTTTCAGGGAAAACGGACTTATATTGATGTGGTTATTGGCTTGATAATAATGATTTTATGAGGCTTGAATCTGTTTTTCTAATGCTTTAATAAAATAAGAAGGATGGATTCCGTTTTGTTTGTAAAAAGCTTTAGAAAAAGCATCTGTAGTGTTAAAACCAATTTCTTGTGCGATTGCCTTAATAGTATAATTCCTGAATTTAGAATCTGTTTTTAGTTTTATGATGGCGTGATCTATTCTTAAATTATTGATGTACTGATTAAATGATTTCTTTTTATAGGTATTAATAATTTTAGACAAATATTTGGAATTGGTTCCAAATCTTTTGGCCAAAATATTTACAGATAAATCGGGTTGGATAAATCCTAATTCATTTTCAAAAATTGTTAATTTGCTAAGAATCTCTTTTATACTTTCTTCTGGGATAGCGAGTATTGTTTTCTCTTTCTGTAATATTGCTTGATTTTCATGCTCTTTTAGAGAATCTTGTTTGTGATATAATTCTTCGAATCGTTTTTTATATTGCATTTGTCTGCGTCGATTAATCAACCATAAGACAAATAGCAAAAGACTAATAATTACCAAAACACCAATAATAGTAAAGGATGTTTTTTTTCCAGTCTGTAAACTATTTATAATTTCTTGTTTTTCTGAAAGCAGTCTTGGGGTGTCATAATTTTGTACTACAGCTTTCATTAGGTATCGATAATTAGTGTGTAGTATACTGTCTACAGTAATTAACTGCTCGATATACTTTAGCTGATTATCTTTATCGCCTAACTTTTTGTAATAATTGATTAAGATTTCATAATTTTCTCGATTATTAGGCATAATCTCAGATATTTCTTCAAAAATCTTATCTACTTTAATGTGTGCGGCAATGGCTTCTTTTTCTTTGCCTAATGATGTCAACGTTTTTCCATAAAAAAAGTAAGCCATAGATAGATTAGCTCTATCTCCACTAATTTTTAATTCTTCAATAGCAGTTGATAAACTATCTCTTGCGGTTATAAAGTTTTTTTTCTCAAATGAATTAATCCCTTCGTTTAAGGTAAAATAGTATTTAGAAGCTTCATTGTTTAATGTTATTGATTCTTTATATCCTAGGGTGTTAATAATCGTAGCAGAATCTAGTTTTTTGTTCAAATAATAGGATTCTGATAGGGCAAGCAATGTGTTTAAATAAGTTATTGGTTTATCCTTTTTAAATTTTGAATAATACTGATAACATTCTCTTAGCTCGGTTAACGCCATTTTATGTTCACCAATCCTACTTTTTAGTACACCTATACTTTTTTTACTAGCATAAAAAAGGTGAGTATTCTCGAATTCTTTTGCTTTTTCATTGGTTTTAAGATATAAATCCAGCGCTTTTTTGAAATTCCCCCTATTGTATTCGATTTTCCCTTTAGTATAATATGCTAGTGCTGGATAAAATTTTGTTTTTAGATTCTTTGAGTATAGAATCATACTATCTACATATTTTTCATTGATTTTTTCATCCTTCGTAATACCAGAGAAATAATATAACCCATCAACTATTTTAGTAGTATCCACATCTTTTTTTGCTTTTAGAAGATATGACTGAACATATATAATTGCTTTTGATGAATCTTTGGCATTCTCGGCTACCATTTTTTTTAGATATGAATACTCTTTAGTAAGTAAACTATCAATTGATGTTTGAAAAGCAAAAAGATTTGCACTACTAAATAATAGGAGTATTATAAAGAACAAATTTTTAAAATATTTGTTTTTTATATGAGACAAGGCAATAAAACACAACATCTATAGATATTTTTGTCTGACAAACTTAAAGATTTACAGAGGAAAAATCCAATTTTTGGTTTTATTGTTTTTCGACACATTTTTTTAAAATTAATTACTCTGAAATCAAATAACTTATGATTGAGTATACCTTTTGTTTAAGATTCTTTTAATAACTGTTAATTCACAGAAAACACAGCTTGTTTTCCTTGAAAAGCCACTTACTTAGTTTGTTTTCTTTCTATTGGCAGGTCTATATTTGTTTGTGGTAAAACTTGATTAATCATTGTCAATAATCTTCAATATAAGTTAGGATTTGGCTAATCGTGTCCACGTTAAAAAGTAAAGTCGAGACAGAATTCCTGAATGTCTTTAAATGCTCAGGAAACGTACCAATTCTTAAATACCTTAATATCATGTTAAAGAACATTTTAAAATTAGAAAGTACAACAAAACTTAGTGTCGAACAACAAAAATCAATCAATGGAGGTTGGGGATCTGCAGGTTGTTTTCCCCAATGCGGGCCTGGTGGTGGCGTTCCAAATTTAGAAACTGGAAGATGTGCTTGCTACTAGAAATTTGTTTTAGTTATTAAACAATTAGGTTTGTTTAACAACTGTACAGTTCATAATCGGTGCAGTTGTTTTTTCACTCTGATTACTATGCTTCTTCATAAGATTTGTGAGTATTCTTAAAGCAGAAGTGCCAAGTAGTATTACGGTTATCAGAGAGACGAAATTTTGACATAATTCCTGAATGTCTCTAAATGCTCAGGGAATTCATAAATCATTAAATAATATAAATTATGTTAGAAAACATTTTAAACGTTGAAGGAGTAAATCAATTAGATAGAAATCAACAAGTAACCGTAAAAGGTGGAGGTGAATTATATGCTTTAGGAGGAGGGTGCTATCCAAATGGAACCACTCGTCCTACTTGTCACTAAAAGTGATATAGTTTAGAATTAAAAAGACCTGTTTTTAAATGGGTCTTTTTTTCTCACTTTCCAAAAAGCCTGAGTTTTATTGAAAAGATAGCAAGACTGTGAAAATGGAAATTCTAGGGGTAGGCTTCCTTTTCCAGTAGAATGCATCTAAGAAATAATCTCAAGGATGATGAACTTATGGATATCCAGCCCTTATTACTTAACTATAAGGGCTCCTCATCAATCAAAAAAGTTCAGATTTGTTTTTGTTTTATAGAAGATCAAGATTAAGACAGAATTCCTGAATGTCCTTAAATGCTCAGGAAATTTATCATTTATCAAATATCGAAAATTATGTTAGCAAACATTTTAAATTTAGAAGGAGTACAAACATTAGAAAAAAAGATTTTAAGACAAGTTAATGGAGGTTATCATTGTGGCTGTGGCGGTGGCAGTAACAGTCCCCATGGTAATGAGTATGGAGGAGCTGAAGGTGAGCTATGCCATGAGTGTTAAGATGTAGAAGGCAGACAACAAAAAACCCGGTTGATTCAACCGGGTTTTTTGTATTTACATTAATTCAATACGTAACTATACAGGTTTTCTGTAATTCAAACATTTAACAGCATCTGAAAAACATCAAAAAGCTGTTTTTTGGTGTTTACATGTGCGGGCTTTGATTTGAGACTAAAATTGTCTCATCCATTGTATACGCAAAAAGGGCTTAGTAAAATATTAGGAGCTATTTGCCCTAAAGGCGATAGCTTTTGGCTTTATCTTCCTTCATTTTTTCTTAAAATTTACACTTCTTGTTTTCAATATTATAAATATTCTTCAAAAGTTATATTCGTACCTATACATTAAGGGGTACAAATCTCATTTATATTTTCACTAATATTGTATAATGACCTTTTGTATACTAAAAAATAATGTGGTTATAAGATCCTTACAAAGAGGTCTAATTGTTGTTGTTTTATGTTTTTTTGGAGCTGTAACACTCTTGCATTCACAGTCTTTTCAATCTCATGCAGATAGTTTACAAACGCTACTTGAGAAACCAATTAATGACACATTAAAACTTCAATATTACATGGATTTGGCTCATATTTATATGGATTTGGATCCTTCAAAAATGCTAGGATATGCAGATAGCGCTTTAATTTTGGCAGAAAAATTGAGTTCTGAACAGGACAAAGCATTTATTTACAACTATAAAGGAGTTTATCATTGTAAAAAGGGAGAGTTTCAATTGGGGTTACAACATTTTCTTTCTGGCCTAGAGATCATGGAACGGATCGATCATATTCAAGGAAAAGCAGAGGGCTATATGAATATTGGAAATCTTTATCTTACTATCGAAAACTACAAAGAATCCGAAAGATACCTGCTTCGTGCACTCGAAATGTCCAAGGTTATCAAAAGTGAAAACAGTATCATGATGATTAATAATAATCTTGGTATCCTTTTTTCACAACAAGGTGATTTTGATAAGGCACTAGTGTATTATAAAAATGCATTAGAAAAGGCAAAAGAACTATCTCATAAAAATCAGATGATAAGTTTATATATTAATATGGGCGATAGTTACATGCAGAAAAAAGACTATAAAAAGGGAGAATCTCATTTTACTGAAGCATTGCAATTAAGTCATGAAGTTGGAAACTTCGGAGCCGAAATTCGAATTAAAATTGCTTTGGGTCAAATGTATAAATATAAGGGAGAGCTCTCTAAAGCTACAGAATATCTTGAAGAAGGTTTAAAACAGGCAATTACTATTGAAGCTAATAACCTTGCATCCAAGGCCTACTTTAATTTGTCTGAGATTTATGAAAAACAAGGAGCATTTGAAAAAGCACTTAAACTTAAAGAAAAATATAGTGTTACTAAAGATACGTTGGGTAGGAATATTATTAAAATGACCAATATTCTTTCGGCTTATGAGATAGACAAAAAGCAAGAGGAAATCATTGAAAAAGACAGTGAACTGCAAAAGACAACGCTACAAAAGAAAACGATAACTATTATTGGGGGAATTGTGTCTGTTGTATTGCTGTTTTTAGGCGGATTTATGTATTTCAGGAAACAAAGACTGGCTAGAGAGAAAGAACAGATCAAATGGGAAAATAACATTTTAGGGCAGAATAATCTGGATCTTAAAAAAAGGCTCGAAATGTTATCCGATCAGATCAAGAACAAGCCTGAAAAATTGGACAACCTTGAACAAAAGAGTAAAAAATACCGCACCTCTACTTTGTCTAATGAAGAAAGAGAAAAATATATGCAACAAATTCTGGATTTTATGGAAACCGAAAAACCATATCTGGATAGTGAGTTGACACTCGGAAAATTGGCAGACGAATTAACGATGGTGCCTTATCACCTTTCTGAAGTTCTTAATGAAGCACTGGGTAAGAGTTTTTATGACTTTGTTAATATCTATAGAGTAGAGGCGGTAAAGCAATACATGGCCGATCCCAAAACATCCAATCTAACGCTATTAGGTATTGCATTTGATGCAGGTTTTAATAGTAAAACCGCTTTTAATCGGGCTTTTAAGAAAGCTACGAGTTTATCTCCTTCCAAGTATCGTCAAAAACAGATACAAGAAGCCCTCTCAAAAGAAGTATAGAAAAGAAGATTTTTCTATCTGTACTATACTAATAGGTGCCACTTAATCAAACGGCACGAAAATGGGAAACTTAACATCTAATTTTGAGATATATTTAGAATAGGATGTTTTTACAAGATCAATTACAAATTGCCGGATTAGAAGGAGTATGGAAAAAAATAGCACCAAGTCTTAAGCATTCTATAAGGATTAAACCAAAAGCTGGTGGTCTCAAAAAATCCTTTTCAAAGATAGGAGGAACACCACAGAAAACTTTAGGATTGGATTGGCCACTCAACCGGGATGGAGAATACTTATCTTTTATAGCTCAAATAAGAATGGAGGATATTAAACCTTTAGATAGGCAAGGAGTACTACCGAGTCAAGGAATGCTGTATTTTTTTTATGATGCTTTTTACCAACCTTCAGGATACGAAAATGAGCATCAGCACGGGTGGAAGGTTATTTATGATGAAATAAAATCATCAAAAATGATCAAAATTCCTTGTCCACAAGATTTGGAAACCCGAAATAATGAGGTGACAGGCATATTTGAAAAATTAATATTTTATGAGTTTGAAATTGACTTTCATTCAGAATATACGATACCACCTTATGAATCCGAATTCGTGAAATCTTTGCATCTGGATTTTGATGACCTTTGGAAATATGAACAGTTCTATTTTGATAAGGTCAATCAAAAACCACATTACCGAATGTTAGGGTTTCCAGACAGAAAAATGGTCAATATTAGTATGCCACATATCTGTAGGAGGGTAGCCAATGGAATGGATCATTATCCACTGGGATATAGTGGATATAGTCTTCCAGAACCAATAGACAAAAACGAAGAATGGATATTGCTTCTGCAAATTGACTCAGATCTAGAGGTAGGTATGGCTTGGGGAGGTGAAGAAATGGGAAGAATCTACTTCTGGATTAGAAAACAAGATCTATTGCAGAAGAATTTTGATCGATGTTGGGTGATATTAGAAGTATAGTTATTAAAATGAAACATATCGAAATGTTCTTTATAGCATGGATTGCGATAGGATTTACCTGTCAAGGTCAGGCGCAACAAAACCATAATATGAAACAAAAAAATATAATCACAGGAGATATTCAGTTTGCAATAGGAGGACAAAAATGTTTTCGGGAATCTATGGATATTCCCGTTACCAGTTCAGAAGAAAAACTACTGGAGGTAGTAGATAAAAAAGGAATTGCTCAAATAAGTATTACAGGACGAAATTTGGGTGGAGTAACCAAAATGGATTGCTCTGAAATAAAAACATGGAAATCAATACCCAATTATATAGCGACCAGAGCGTATAAGATAAGTGAAGAACTTATTGTTGTTTTTCAAGAAGTCGAGGGTATTGAATTGACATTGGTAACTTTTATGGGAAATAACGATATAATAATCCAAGAATTAAGAGAAGACTTGGAACTGAATACTCTGGAAAATTCTGAAGCTGAAGAATTAGAATTATTTGAAAATGAATCAAGAATCACCGAAAGGATAAGGCTTATTTTAGATGCTAATATTTTGACTTTCACACCGAAATATCCGTATCATCACTGCTTTATTAATAATTCTAATGAGGATGTTTCCAAATCTGAAGCAACAAAAAGGGCCTTCTTTTTGGATAACAGGCGATATGACTTACTATTGATATTCAATATTGAATGATAATCATAAAAATAAATAATGATGAAAAATATACTATTCAGACAAGGGGATGTGCTCTTGGAAAAAATCAAATCGATTCCTCAAAAAAGCAAAAAACGTGATATTAAAACCGAAAAAGACCACCTTCTTGTGACTGGGGAACTATCAAATCATGGTCATTTTATCACAGGAAATGTAGAGGTATATGAAAATGAGTCTGAAGATGAACCTGTGAACATATATATACAGGCAATAGAGGGAGCCTCATTGCAGCATCTTAATATCAATACAATGAAATGGACCAAAGAGCACGAAAGTATAGATGTTCCCGAGGGCAAGTATAAAGTTATAAGACAGATTGAGTTTAATCCTTATCCAGTCAAAACAACTGGTAAGAAGAAAAGAACTTTTGTCTTTGTTGCGGATTAGGATCGATAAGTGTAAAATTAAAAAGAAATCAAATTGGGAGCCGCTCCATATATTATATTTCAAATTATCTCTTCATTGGATACTAAGGAGGTTACTGCTGAAGTAATTTTCAGTCCTCGTTTTTTAGATCTGTATTCGGTTTGGAAACCAGTTCCTGGTTTATATAAAGAACCTTTCCTGAAGATTATGTGCAATGGACGATCACAGGATTGGATCATTTTAAAACAGGTTTTAAATGATCCAATGGATCATGAACCCGAGGATATAAAGACCGTATCAGTTGTTGATTTATTACCTGTGATTGTACGGCTACATAAAGAGATTAAATACAATGAAAAACTACTTACTATGGTGAACGAATTAAGGAGAAGAAAGGTTGAAGAATTGTGGTTTTTGAAAAATTACACGTATAACGGTGAATTAATGAGCGAACTAAGAGAACTTGGAACAGTTTTGGAAAACTCAGACTTAAATGCTCGTGTAGCTTGTCAATTAACATACTAGTTATACGATGTCTCATAAATACACATATGGAGGGATAAAGGTCAAACAGCTCAAGGAAAATGGGTTGGAGTTGATTTCACAGGTGCTAGAAGAATGGAAAAATGTTCCTGTTAGGCTAGATAAAGGAATAGATAAGACTACAGCCAACAGGCAATTGTCTTGGTTGTTACCTGCCTGTGAATTGAGAAATATTCAGGTTATCTGGTTTGATAGCCCAGATAAGTTCATCAAGTTTTTGGGCGCATTTTATGCATATCAAAGAATACGAAAGACTAATGTCGATTCTTCTAACCAAAAAATGCAAGATTTTATCGAATTAGAGGTTAAGTGTGCTGCGTGGATGAATACACTTAATTTTGTCAACAAAGATATCTGGAACTTCGTCAGGAAATCTTTGCGAATTGAGATGGAAGAGTATATGGAAGCTCATTTATACACCCCTCTAATGAAACACTTAGAAGATACTTTCGCGAGACATGCCAGAAATACCTGTGGAGAATTATTGCCAAGACAGGAAAGGCATAAAATCAGAACCTTCTGGAAGAATTTGAATTTTGGTGGCTTACTTACAGAAACCCATTGGGTGGCATTTTATGATTTTTTTGTCAAGTTAGGTGTTCTGGACCTAGAATCCTTCAATCAGTATAAGATGTTACTTGCTTCGGGTGTTTTTATGATCACAATGATCGATGATATGTGCCTTTTAGTCAAATCTCCATATAGAATCAGTAGAAATAGTGGTGGACAGTTACATAATGAGCGATTGAGTGCATTAGCTTGGACAGATGGATATGAATTGTACTTTTGGAATGGTATACAGGTTGATGCGCAGCTAATCGAAAAGCCAGATAACATTACCAAAGAATATATTTTAAAAGAGAAAAATGTCGAAGTTAGACGGTGTATTCTTGAAAAATTAGGTGTAGAACGATATGCAGAGTTACTCGGGATAGAACCTATTGATAGCGGAGTGGATTTTCAGGGTAATCAACAAGTGCTTTTTAAGACAAAAGAAAGAGATGCATTAGCCAGAGGCTATTTATATTTTGTTAAAGTTATTTGCCCTTCTACTAATAGGAATTATTTTCTTTCTGTATCAGAAATGAATAATGTGCAAGAGGCAGTAGCCTGGACTTTTGGAAAGAATCAGAAGACATATAAACCAATAATTGAAACTTAAAAAAGTTCAAAATCAGCTGAGAGGGTAAAAAAGCATACCTCCGAAAATGATAAAATGTTTATAAATTTGTAATAGCTAAGTGACCTCACTTTTTCTTTTTAGTTTCACCAATGATCACCCCAAAGTTTCCATCCATTTGTTCCCAGTTTTTAGAAGGTAAATACGTCTTTGAGATAGATCCATCCAGATATAATGCATTTTTACAGCCATTTTGTTTAAAATAAGATGCAAAATCATAAAAGTTGATTTCTTCTGTAGACATGGCAAAAAGTAGACTTCCATCAGGAAGAATGCCTACTCCATTTCTAATACGAATATTTACAGAACCCTTCCTGAATTTTGAATGAATTTTTCCATCTATAAGTAACATCGGGCCTGATTGGGTGGCATATTTGATGTTTTCACTAGGTATAAAAATATCTGTAGTACAAATTATAGGCTTATTTTCTTTTGTGAGGTAGAATATACCGTTTGGTTGGAGATAGAAATTACCATATCCATCTCTAACTGTATCCGTTTTTGTATGAGTAATGCCGTTTTCAATAAAAAGACCCACAGGTGATAAGTTTTCAGTGTACATTCCGCCATTCATAGCAAAAATTAACTCTTTGCTTTCTTTCTCTATCGTTAATTTTAAATTTTGAAAGTTAAAATAGTTTTCACCATACTGGTTTTTCCAATAGAATTTTAATTCTTGTTTTTTGGGATTAACAATATAACTCAGCAGTTTTGATTCATCAATCTTATCATTCGATTTTTTAATTTGAGAGAAGCAGGATAGTCCAATCAAAAGTCCAATGGCTATTGTGATTTTTATCTTTTTCATTTAGATGTTAATTATATGAGCAAATTTATCCAATGTATTTTACAAATAAGTACCGCTAAATTAAGAGGGCCGAAACCCCTGAAATTACGTTTTACTTTCACGTCATAATTACTTTTTAATCTTAAAAAACAAAAATTATGAGTTTAGCAGAAAAACGAGCCATCAAAAGTTTCCAGGAAAATATATATCCGGATTTAGAAAAGAATATCCTGGATGCCGCAGGGTACGATCTTGAAATAGAAGTTAACTGGGATACTTTGGGAAAGTTCAGTGCCGATGACAATAGAGACTATACGAAACTCTATGACAGCAATTTTCCTAAGATCTATTTCGAGCCTGTAGCGTTAGCAATAGCAGATATCGCACAAGATGATATGGGTAAAGAAGCTATAAAGGAAACGGTAAAGAAACTGGTAATCACCAATACCTATACGGGAATCGGTGCAACATTGGAAGACGGAGTTTTGACTTTTGATTATCGATTTGCCAATGCTAATGAAGTTGATGCTCGTAAACAAATGATCGTAAAAGTGTTGGAGAAAGCTCTTTAGGGGTATAGGGCTTTGTAATTGACCGCCGAGCTCAATGGGGAGAGTTCGGTGGTTTTTATACTTTTACAAGAACTAAAAGGAATTGTTTTAATAATTGAAATAGAAGAGGAATACAAAAAAATATGTCACAACTTATATCATCAGAAGAGATTGACTCAAAGTGGGTACTTGTAGTAAGAGTACCTCATAAGAAAGGGAGTACATGTTCTGCGTTTTTGGATCCATACATTGGTGATAATTACTGGTTTCCTCTAACTGAAATGATATATTTGTTAGAAGTAGAAGAACAAAAAAATGTATCAGAGGCATCACAAACGGTACTTGCTAATGTAGTAAAAGAGCTTATCCCGGAAACATCGATCAATGAATATCAAAAGGTGAGTACAATTCTGAAACCCTGGGTAATGGCTTTTAAGGAAACGGTAAACCTAATTGAAGAACCTGATCCTGATTCAGGTTTTGAGGATGATTTTGCGCATAGCCGGCTATTGATTCATTTTCTGGAGCAGCATAAAGGGTGTTCAGAAAAACTTAGTTTTGAGATAATGTGGGGATGGTGATTGAATGGAATATTCTTTAAAGAATATATGAAGTAATGAAAATAAGAAATATGTCACAATTAATATCATCCAAAGAAATTAATCCGAAATGGAACCTTTCTGTCACTGTGCCCCATAAAAAAGAGACAACATGTGTAGCATTACTTGATTCAAATATTGGCGACGGCCGCTGTTTTAATCTAAAGGCACTTGTTGTTTTATTAGAAGAAGCATTAGAAAAGGATTTGTCCCAAGAATCAGCCTACATGCTTACCCGTATATTTTGGAGACTCACTGTGAATATCTATGAAAAGAATGATTTTGGTACAAATATAATCAGCACTAAGAAGAAACAATGGACTGCTGCATTCAAAGAAGCAGTAAGCCTTATTGATGACTTGGAGCTTTCAGGTAAGTTTAAGGATAGTCGTAAGTTATTGTGGTTTCTTGATCAGCACAAGGGATGTTCAGAAAACATGGTTTTCGAATTAGTATGGGGTAATATTGAAGACATGTTCAAAATGGGAGGGCGACCATGCACCAATTTCCTTTCAATTAACTCAAAAGGAGAAATTAAAGAATTACTTTGGTTAGAAGATGACTTTTCCCACAGTTATGGTATTGACAGACTGTGGCTTACAAATGAATGGTTGGAAGACCCTATATTACTGTATATCTGTAAGCAATCAGGTGGGGATGTAAGTATCTTCGAACGTTTTTTTTATAGTTTAGTAGATCCTTACAAATATCATAACCTATTACTTACAATAGAAGAGGTATTGCCTATTTTCCTGAAGATAAAAGACTGGGTAAAATCTAAAGCCTATTTAGATCTTGTAAACCTTTTAGAACAAAAAGGAATGCCAATTCTTCATCTGAAGTATTTCAAAAAAAATGAATTAGAAAAGGATCTTGATAAACTAGTAGAAGAATTAAATAATAGTTCATCTAAATACAGAATATTCATGGAAATTTCTTTCTAAGAATAGTAACCTAAATGACTAGATAATGAAAATAAAAGAAAAAATAAAAGCATTATTTGGGCTTCTGGATCAAATTGATGTCCACAAAAGGGACATCAAAGGAGAAACTGCTCTGATGGATGCCTCTCGTAATAACCTTGATACTACAGCTGATTTATTGATCAAAAAAGGAGCCGATACTAATACTATTGGTTTTATGGGGGACAATCCTCTTATAATGGCATCAAAAAACAATAACGTTGAGTTGGTTAAGATATTAATAGCTGAAGGAGCCGATGTAAATTACTATAACGAGGAGAGTATAGGTGATCCAGCTACAGCGCTAATGCAGGCTTCACAAATGAATGCCATAGATGTGGCAAAACTATTGATCGATCATGATGCCGATATAAATATGCATCATAAGGCAAATGGTATGACACCATTGATGTTTGCTGTTAGGAGTCATGCGCTTGAGATGGTAAAATTATTGGTCGCCTCTGGAGCCAACATAGAAGCAAAATCATTCGGGTTTTATCCGTCATATACTGCTTTGACTTTTTGTGCTATGGAAAATGCAAGGGAAATAGCAGAATTTCTGATAGATAATGGAGCAAAGACAAAACCAATCAGAACAGTGAGAAGAAAAGAAATTCCGGCAGAGATGGTAAAGTGGTTAAAGTCAAAAGGTGTACTTTAATATCATAGGTAATAAAAAAAACGTGGCAACTACTCCTTCATTTGTAAAACTAATTTTATACCAAATCAGATTAAAAAGTGCCACTTTATAAAGTGGAGCGCAGGTGAAAGGATACTATATGATCTTTGATAGTATGAAAGTGAATAAGAGAATATATTTTAAAGTTAGGGATTTTCTTTTGCTGTATAATTATTTGGGTCAATTAAAAAGACTTTTGGAGGTAAGTTATTCGATGAGTACTGCTCAAAAAAGGATCCTTTATCCTTCAGAAGAATCTCCCAAAATTTTTATTAGGCTTCTCGAAAAAAATAGAGAAAATCAACCAAAAGGTACTTTTTTGTATTGGTGCAAATGTATTTTTAAAATATACTTTTTAACCGAATTACAATTGGTAGAATGTTGTATTCTCCTGGAAGACGCTCTGGCATTGTCAAAGAAAGATGTAATTCAAGATATCGATATCAAAGGTCTCAGAGACAGATTGGATCAATATTTTGCTGAGGTTTTTGATCATAAATTCATAATATAGAAAATCAATATCATATAAAAATAAGAAAATAATGAGCAAGTTTATGGCAAGAGAAAGTGATGATCTTAAAAGTGTATTAGATCATATCACTACACTAGTAAATAAAAGCAAGTATAACGATGTTTCAGTAACTACAGTGAATACTTCCTATCGAGGAAGATTTTTACAACGCGGAAATTATTTCTTATTACTGGCTAATGAAACAAGACATACTAATCTCGAATCTGGAAATAAAGTACATCAAATACATTATATAACTATTTCTTCTATTATTGGTATTACTATAGAAACTGATAAGGAGTTCCAGTTACCAGAATAAAAATAAGGGTATTCTGAAATGGCTCCAGGAATTGTTTTTTTAACAAAAACCTCCTGTTTTCTTAAGTAAAAAAATATATGTACTATACATCCAAAAGGGTTTGGGTATATTTTACACTAAAAAAGGATAATTTTAAATTTCAAAAGGAGCAGAGTTTAGTTATATTTGCGGCAAATTAAACAAAAGTACATGATGTCAATATCTGATTTATTTGATAGCGGATTTCAGAAGCGAAATAAGGATCATTTTGCTGCAATCGTTAAAGTAGCCATGAGTGATGGTGTTATTACAGATGAAGAGAAAGCTTTTTTAGATAGGCTGGCTCGTAGACTGGATATCTCTGAAGAAGATTATAAGGAAATATTAAAAGACTATAGTACACATCCAATAAATCCACCTATTAGTTATGATAGTAGGTTAGAAAGATTGTATGATCTGTCTAGAATGGTTTATGCAGATAGTATAAAGGGTGATGATCAAGTTGTATTATTAGAAAAACTTAGTATTGGATTAGGTTTTAATGCTGATAATGCAAAATATGTAGTTGATAAAGCTTTAAATCTTGTAGATAAAGGAGTTGACAGAGACACTTTTTCTGATGAGATTAAGAATATGAATAGATAGTTTATCTTGTTTCACATAAAATAAAAAAGGCAGCCTAATCGGCGGCCTTTTTTGCAATTTGTCTTGTAATTTTATAGATAAGATCTTCTCGGCCAAATGGTTTTTTTATGAAGTCATCCATGCCCGCTCTAAGACATTTTTCTCTTTCATTTTCTGAAGCTTTTGCAGAAAAACCTATGATAGGAACTTTGGCAATATGATCATCTCCATAGTTATTACGAATCATGCGTGTAGCTTGATAACCATCAATGGGATGCATCATAAGATCCATAATAATGACATCATATTTTCTCTTTTCTATATATTTTATGGCATCTTCACCATTAATAGCGACATCTACATAGAAATTACCATTAGAAATCAATATTTTCATCACTAAATACTGATTTACCTCTTTATCTTCTACTATTAGAACTCTAAATTTACCTTTGTTCTCTGGTAAAGTATATTTTTTCTTTTTTCTTTCTGGCGCCGCTTTTGTGATTTCGAACTTAAACGGTAGTTTGACATTAAAAGTAGTTCCTTTTTCGGGTTCGCTAGTCACTTTTATATCGCCATTAAGACGATCAACGAGATTTTTTACAATAGCAAGACCCAAACCAGTTCCAGAAATGTGTTGATAGCCACTAAATCTAGTAAAACGGTCAAAAAGCTGTGGTAAGTTTTCTTTTAGAATACCAATCCCAGTATCCTCTATTTTAAAGTTAAGACTAAGCTTATTGGTACGCTGGTAGTTCTTGGTGATAGATAATTTAATACTTCCTTCTTCAGTAAATTTGAATGCATTATTTAATAGATTGTTTAAAATCTGATACATTCGGGTTCTATCCCCAATTAGATATTCTTGTATATTCGGATCCAGATCGATTTCAAAATCTATTTCCTTTTCTTCAGCCATCATTGTGTACGACTCTTTAAAGCCATTAATTATATCCTGAAAAGAAAAAAGTTCTTCTACTATTTGCAGTTTTCCCGATTCTATTTTAGAGATATCAATCATATCATCAATGAGGGCATTAAGATGATGACTTTCTCTTTTTATAATTCTGGAAAGCTCTTCCTGTTCAAAGGTTAATTGCGTTTTTTCAAGTACTTCTACAAAACCCAATATACTGGTTAGTGGAGTTCTGATTTCATGATTAATATTAGCAATAAAGCTGTTTTTAAATTCCTCTTTTTCGATTAAATATTGGTTCTTTAATTCTAATTCTTTGGATTTTAAAATCGACTCGTTTCTTTGTTGTGCTATAGTATTAAGCTCTTTGTATTTTTGAGTATAATCAAAAAATGTAAGGGCTATTTCTTTTAAATCCAGACGTATAGTTACATCACATATTCTCTCCTGGTCATTATTTTCAAAATGAATGCAGGGAAAACTAAATTCTGTATTATTTGGATCATAATCATCAATAAAGCTATTCAGAATTTCAAAAAACGGATGTATTTCATAGATAGAATCACCGGTTTTCCAATTAAACAAAGTTGTTTCTGTTTCTTTGATGATACCATCAGTCGAAACCGTTGTTAACTGTATGTTTTGACTAAATTCTATTAGATTCTGGTGATTTTTCATGATGCCTAATTTGTTATTTCTTTAGCCAGATCTAAGAAAAAATTCTGTACATTCTTGTTGGTCTTAGCACTGGTCAAACAATCAAATGGAATTTCCTGTTCCTTTAAGCGGGAGGTAACTTCTTTTTCATTTACCAAGTCTAATTTATTTCCAATTATCTTGGCAGTGACTTTGGTATACGTTTTTTTAAGATACTCTAGATCTTGATTAAGATTCATATAGGTATCTTCGCGGGTCAGGTCAAATACATATATAAATGCATGAGATCCTAAAAGATAGGATTTTCGGGTGTCTTGAACGCTATCCGAATGTCCTTCTGTATCCCAAATGATCATAGATAGTTCTCTGCCATCTGGTAACACAACTACTTTCTTTTTTATTTGAACCCCTAAGGTCACTTTATATTCTTCTGAAAATTCGTTATCAATAAAACGTCTGAATAAAGACGTTTTTCCAACACCAAAGTGTCCTAAAAGCACTACTTTTTTAGACAATTTCATCTGCAAAATGGTTTTTTAATTTTTCTGTGAATAGATTGCTGTCTTCCAAATCTTTACGGGAGATATGATGTTGTGCGAAATCTATAATTTGATCTTCTAAAACTTCTTTAAACATCATATTGTATGCTCCTGATATTACCGCAGCTATGTAGTAAGAGTAAAAATTTTGGATATGAATGGTATATAATTCGTATTCTATTAATTCTAAGTTTTGATCACCTCCCTCAAATGCATCTTCAACAAAACTCTTGATTGCCGTAAGCATACCGGCGACCATTTCCTTATCTACTGTTCCTTCTGATAAGGGGCTATAATCTGCGATTAGTATTCCAGAGTTTTTTTCGATCACAAACATCTGCATTAGTCTTGGTTTTGCATAATCAGAGAGTGCAAGATCGCCTTCGGTAACCCCTTGGGCTTTTGCTTTTGTTTTTCTAAACCAGTTTTTGAAAGAAAAGGCTTTTTTAGTTTGCTTGCTAATATTTTCGCTCAATAGTTTCATTTCATGAGCGATATACTTCTTTATCATCTTACCAATGATTGGAAATAATGCCTCTACTACTGCGTCTTGAGAATTCTTGATCTCTTCTTTTAACGCTTCGGTGATTGTGGGTCCTAAAGTTTTAGGGATTTCCTGAACAAACGCATCCAGTTTATCATCAATAATGGGATCTACCTTATGCGAGAGTTCCTGTTTTTGATGTACTATTTGGCTTAATGCTTCTACTTTTTCGGCAATAGAATCAGCAAATTCTTTTTCTTCTGTAAGAAGAAGTTCTTTAAGAATTTTAAGTTTATCCTGCTCTTCCATGGCCTTGGATAGATTGGATTACTTTTGATTTATTTTTTCACCTAAAGAGATCAGAAGATCTCCGAGCGTCTTTTTGTCTACCTTTTTTTCGTCAAGCACATCAGCTTTGTCCGCTAGATTGTCTTCTAATTCTGTAATTCTAATGTTAATATCAGTACTTAGATTATCGATCGCTTGATTCAATTCTTTTTTTGTGTCCTCAATAAAGTCTTCTAGCTCTCTTTTTTTTGAAGAAATGTCTTTTTTTACTTTATCAAACTCAGAATTATAGGCGGCAATATTCTCCCCAAAGATTAGATTTTTTATTGCTTCTATTTTTGAAGAAGGATCATTAGAAACTTTTTCTTCAACAGCTTTACTTTCTTTAGCCATTTTTGGTTGGTTTATTATGTTTTTCCTAGTTATACTACAAAATTAACATAAAAACATTAAAAACATGGGGTGTACTGCTCGTAATGTTAATTTCGTTTAGCATTGCATGACGAGATATATTTACTTCGAAAAGTCAAGGGATATTCATTTACGCTATTGCATAAATATACGATTATTATTTTTTATAAAATTGTCCTGGAAATATAAGAATCTTTCAAGGATATTTTTACTTCATAAACGATTCTACTTTTTCGACCATATTTTTACTACCACAAACAAAAGGAGTGCGTTCATGAAGCTGTGTGGGTTTTATATCCATAATTCGCCTATATCCATCACTAGCCTTACCCCCAGCTTGTTCTGCTATAAAAGCCATTGGATTACATTCATATAATAAACGAAGTTTTCCATTGGGAGATTTTGATGTACTAGGATACAAATATACACCGCCTTTTATCATATTACGATGAATATCACTTACCAAAGAACCAATATATCTAGAGGTGTATGGGCGATCCTCTTTTTCTTCCTGACAATACTTGATATAGTCTTTAATTCCTTGTGGGAAATGTATATAATTACCTTCGTTCACAGAATATATGTTGCCATTTTCTGGAAATTTCATATTAGGATGTGATAAATAATAGGTCCCCAATGCTGGATTTAGTGTAAAACCATTTACACCATGTCCTGTCGTGTAGACCAACATTGTAGAGGTTCCATAAATGATGTAACCCGCCGCAACTTGCAAATTACCAGGCTGTAAAAAATCTTCTAAAGTAACAGGGGTTCCCGTTGGGGTCACTCTGCGATAAATTGAGAAAATAGTACCAACAGATACATTAACATCTATATTTGAACTACCATCTAATGGATCCATAAGAACAACATAGTTGTTACGATGATCGTTCTTTTGTCCTTTTATGGTAATGAATTCATCATTTTCTTCAGAAGCAATACCGCATACAATCTCTCTATTGGTGAGCGTATTGATAAAAGTTTCATTTGCCAATACATCAAGTTTTTGTTGGTCTTCTCCTTGTATGTTGGTTTCTCCTGCAGCTCCTGTTATATCAACCAATCCTGCTTTATTCACTTCATGATTCACCATTTTTGCAGCAAGTCTGATTGAATTAATCAAACGTGAAAGCTCTCCGCTTGCATAAGGGAAATCTTGCTGGTTCTCAATAATAAATTCTCCTAAGGTTTGGTTTTTTCTTGCCATTTATGGTGGATTTTATTTGGTGCAAAAGTATTATTTTTTAGATAACTATAACGTTTTCGGAAGTTTAAATTACCAAACCTGCTTAAGAATTATAAAAACATAAACGGTAGGAGTATAACATTAGAAAATTGTCTGGTTTCTGACACATATTTTATAGTTTTGATAAACTTTTCTATCATGAACTATATAATTAGAGATGCCAAACCCCAGGATATGGAGCAAGTACTGGGATTAATTCAAGAATTGGCTACTTTTGAAAAAGAACCGGATGCTGTAGAGGTTACCGTACAAGAATTGATTGACGAGGGCTTTGGGGAGAACCCGTTGTTTCACTGTTTTGTTGCAGAGGTAGATAACAGAATTGTTGGGATCGCATTGGTATACTATAGATTTTCTACATGGAAAGGACGATCTATTCATTTAGAAGATCTTATCGTTAAAGAATCTATGCGCGGTACAGGGTTGGGTAGTGCATTATATACCCAAGTATTAAAATACGCTAAGTCTAAGGGAGTAAGAAGAGTAGAATGGGTGGTTCTGGATTGGAATAAGAATGCAATTGATTTTTATGAAAAAAGTGGGGCTAAACTTCTAAAAGATTGGTATCTGGTTCAAATGGATGAGAACGGGGTTGATAAATTTATTGCTGAATTATAATTTTTATAAAACGAACCATTCAATAATAGTAAACGGCGTAATTAATGAGAGTTTTTAAATTTGGAGGAGCATCAGTAAAAGATGCAAATGGAGTAAAGAATGTAGTTAATGTACTTCGAGAAACGGGGTTTTCTAATCTTTTGATCATTGTTTCTGCAATGGGTAAAACTACAAATGCATTAGAAAAAGTAGTTGAATCCTACCTTAGAAATAATACCGAATACAAGAACCTTATCAAGAATTTGCAACAGTATCATATACTGATTCTTGAAGGTCTTTTTGACAATAAACAGCACCCTGCTTTTATCAAAATTAATAATCTATTTAAGGACATAGAAACCACATTAGCTAGAAATAAATCAACGCAATATGATTTTATTTATGATCAAATAGTAAGTTACGGAGAGTTAATAGCTACTACAATAGTAAGTGAATATCTTAGTGATCAGGGGTATGAGAATGAATGGTTAGATGCGCGTGATCTTATCAAAACAGACATTGTATATCGAGATGCAGAAGTTGATTGGAAAAATACACAACAGAACATAATTGAAAAAGTGAAAAAAAACACATTGAGTGTAACTCAAGGTTTTATTGGATCTGATCAGAACAACCTCACCACAACTTTGGGCAGGGAAGGAAGTGATTATACCGCGGGGATTTTTGCATACTGCCTGGGAGCGGATAGTGTGAGTATCTGGAAAGACGTTCCAGGTGTACTTAATGCAGATCCACGAGTTTTTGAAGACACAAAATTATTATCTCATGTTTCTTATGAAGAAGCAATAGAACTTGCATTTTTTGGAGCCTCGGTAATTCATCCTAAGACGATTCAACCTTTGCAACGTAAAGAAATCCCGCTATATGTAAAATCATTTCTAAATCCTTCTGGCGAAGGTACTTCTGTAAAAAAAGGACAGCCGCTAGATCCCTATATGCCTTGCTATATCGTAAAGAAAAATCAGATTCTTTTGTCTCTTTCATCACTTGATTTCTCATTCATTGTAGAGGATAATATTAGTGAGATTTTTAGTCTTTTTCATGATTATCATGTAAAGGTAGATCTAATTCAAAATTCTGCAATTAGCTTTTCTGTTTGTCTAGACGATAAGTTTGATCATTTTGATGAATTATTACAGAAATTGAAATCAAAGTTTAAAGTAACCTATAATAAAAATGTATCTCTATTTACTATTAGGCATTTCACAAGTGAGGCTATCGCATCTTTAGAAAAACATAAGGATATTTTACTGAAACAAATCACCAGAGAAACTTATCAAATGGTTGTAAAAGGCTGATGCTGTAAATTCAAGGATTTTGCTATATTTGCAGTTAGCGCAAATTGTATTTAATGCCTATAGTCACAGCAAGAGAAGTAGCCTTAGGGCTCAAATTAGATAAACTTGGTTTTATAGGCTCCTTTATTGGTTGGTTACTGCTGAAAATCACCAGGATTTCTAAAATAAATCGTCAGTATGACAAGCTTAGTCATTTAGAAGGTTTAGAATATATAAGTAAAACCCTGGATCTATATGGGGTAACTTTTGAAATTCCAGATGAAGATTTAAGACGATTACCCAAAGAAGGTGCATTTATTACCTTATCAAACCACCCATTGGGAGGTCTTGACGGTGGATTGTTACTTAAATTAATGCTAGAACGACGTGCCGATTATAAAATTATAGGAAATTTTTTATTACATAATTTTAAACCATTACAACCTTTTGTAATGCCTGTAAACCCTTTTGAGGACAGAAAGGAAGCCAAATCCAGTCTTAAAGGTATTAAAAATGCTATTCTACATCTTAAAGAAGGTTACCCACTAGGTATTTTTCCAGCAGGTGAAGTATCTACTATTAAAGAAGGTAAAAATTACGTTGATAAGGCTTGGGAACCTAGTATAATGAGATTGGTGCAGAAAGCAAAAGTACCGGTAATTCCAATTTATTTTCATGCACGTAATAGTGCACTTTTTTATCGTCTTGCTTCTATTAGTGGAACCCTAAGGACTGCTAAATTACCCAGTGAACTTTTCTCTCAGGAAAATAGGGTTATTAAAGTGAGAATAGGTAACCCTGTTTCTGTGAAAGATCAGGAAGAATATACGAATCTAGAGGATTTAACTAGTTTTCTGCGTAAGAAAACTTATATGTTGGCTAATCCTTTTGAGAAGAAAACCCTCAGAGAGTCAATTCCTATAAATTTAAAATTACCCAAATCTCCTAAACAAATTGCAGGCGAAGCTAATACTCAAATTATTGAAGCTGAATTGCAATTTTGTCGTGATAATGATAAAAGACTTTTAACGAGTAAGAATTATGAAGTTTTTCTAGCTCAAAAAAAGTTTATACCCAATATTTTAAATGAAATAGGGAGGTTACGCGAAATCACATTTAGAGAGATTGGAGAAGGAACAAATAATTCTATAGACCTTGATAAATTTGATGATTATTATCACCATATGTTTTTATGGGATAACGGAGCTAAAAAAATAGCTGGAGCATATCGTATGGGAATGGGATCAAAAATATATAGTGATTTTGGAATCGATGGATTTTATCTTCAGGATTTGTTTAGGTTTGAGCCAGAGTTGCATAGGATGATGAGTCAGTCTATAGAAATGGGAAGGGCTTTTATAATCAAAGAGTATCAACAACGACCAATGCCATTATTTTTGTTATGGAAAGGTATTGTGCATTGTACGCTACGTTTTCCAGAGCATAAATACTTAATAGGAGGGGTGAGTATCAGTAACAAGTTCAGTAATTTCACAAAGTCACTTATGATTGAGTTTATGAAATCACATTACTATGATCCTTATGTTGCTCAATATGTAAGACCAAAAAAGGAGTTTAAGGTAAAGCTAAAAGATGCAGACAAAGATTTCGTTTTTGACGAAAGTAAAAGTGATCTTAATAAGTTTGATAAAATCATAGACGAAGTAGAGCCAGGAAGTCTTCGTATTCCTGTCTTGATTAAGAAATATATTAAGCAAAACGCAAAAGTTGTAGCTTTTAATGTCGATCCTTTATTCAATAATGCGGTAGACGGTTTAATGTATATTCGTATAGCAGACCTACCTGATAGTACAGTGAAACCAGTAATGGAAGAATTTCAGGCAGAGCTGGAGCAGAAATACTTCAAGAACGGAGATAAATAATCTTCTTAAACTTTTTTTCCTGCATTATGGATTTGTTAATCTAACTTTTATAAGTTCTATTACCTTTTTATAATCCACATCAATACAAATAGTTACTTTTGGTCTGTTTTTCCATGGTTTTAAGGCCACCCTTTCTTCATGGTCGGATTCTCCCAAAGAAGGCCAAGTTTTTCCCTTGCTCAAACATTCCTGAGTTTCTACCCGAATCGGATAACTAACAGTCTGATATAAATTTTTATTAATCAGATATGCAAAAACTGAAGAATCGTGCACGTAGGTACCATCAATTTTATTGACTTTTATAAAGAAATCTTGATAAAACTGATACGCTTCTGTAACATGATTATTTAAGGGAGAATCAAATTCTGAAATTTCGGAAAGAGTTTCCTTTAATAGTATTGTTTTATGAGTCACATCTAATCCAACCATTGTTATTGGCCATTTTGCACCTAATACAATATCTGCTGCATTGGGGTCAGAATACATATTTGCTTCGGCTGCTGGAGTAGCATTTCCGGAGCAAAACGCATTACCTCCCATAAATATAACCTCTTTAACCATTTTCTGTATTTCTGGTTTTTTTGATAATGCCAATGCCAGATTAGTTAGAGGACCAAGAGCCGCAATAGTGACTTGTTTTGGAAATTTAAGAACCTGCTCGATAATAAATTCATCTGCGGGTGTATTTATAGGAGATAAAATACTGGGTCGTTGCCATGTATTTCCTTGCCCGTCATCTCCATGTACAAAAGGGACACCTCCCATAAATTTTCCTTTTAATGGTTTTGATGCTCCTTTAGCCACCGGTAAATCGGTTCGATTAGCTAATTGCAAAAGTCGTAGTGTGTTTGTTGTTGCGAGATCAATATTTACATTTCCAAAAACTGTTGTCAATCCTAGTATTTTGAACTCTTTGGAAGCTAGAGCTAATTGTATAGCCATACTGTCGTCGATTCCTGGGTCTGTATCAATAATTAATTTGCGCATAGGTGGTAATTTTTTTATATTCTAAAGCAAACGCAATTTTCTTTTATTACAAAGGACATTTGTCCCAAACAATGATAAAAAATGATAAGAACGAATAATGAGTTACTTGATTATTTTTCGAAGAGTTTTCGGAAGTTTGAATTTGTAAAGCGAAAACAATTTTCTCCTGGAGAAAAAATTATTACACAAGGAAGTACAGGTCAATTTATATATATTCTAGAAGGAGGAATTGCAAAA
Source organism: uncultured Aquimarina sp. (assembly GCA_947500545.1). Classification (GTDB taxonomy): domain Bacteria; phylum Bacteroidota; class Bacteroidia; order Flavobacteriales; family Flavobacteriaceae; genus Aquimarina. Next base: position 169,936 of record CANMSO010000010.1, read on the forward strand.
TGTTATATTGAAGAAGAAAATGGTAAAACATTTGTTCAGGAGTTTTTTGGTCTAGGAGAAATTGTTGGAGAAATAGAAGTGTTTGGTGAGACACTAAGTTTCAGTAATGTTGAGGCAATGACCAAAGTGCCTGCCTATCAAATAGCAAAAGATAATTTTTATAAGATCTTAAAAAAAGAAAACGAGTTGAGCATTGTTTTGATAAAGGCACTTGCCAAAAAATTACGAGATACCGCAGTACGTGCTTCTCGTCAGCAGTCTTACCCTTTAGGATATAATTTAGAGAAACTTATACAACTTTCATCAAATGAAACCAAACATATTTCTAAGAACGATTTGGCAAGTTATTTAGGGATATCATTAAGAAGTTTTAATAGGAAAATGAAAGAAATAGAAAAAAGAAATGATCTGTAGCGTTTTTTGAATCTACAGATCATTTATAATTGACTTTTTTATTAAGAAACGGTTTTCAACACCTCTTTCTCGACAAAATCTTTGCAATATTCCTTAATCTGATTTCTTGTTTTTTCAAAAGCAGCATGAATTTCTTCTTCTGTTCCATCAATTTTTGAGGGATCAAAGAAATCGTAGTGTAATCGCTCTGCTTTACCAGGAAAGAAAGGACATCTTTCTTTGGCATTATCACATACGGTAAGAATATAATCAAATGTAATGTCTAAATATTCTTCTAAATTATTAGAGGTATGGTTAGAGATATCAATACCATCTTCTTTCATTATAGCAATTGCCCTTGGGTTCACTCCATGAGTTTCTACACCTGCGCTATATATAGTTGCATTTTCTTTTGCAAAATACTTTAAATAACCCTCGGCCATTTGGCTTCTGCAAGAGTTTCCTGTGCATAGTACTAAAATGTTCATAATTGTGGTGTTTCTGTGGTTATATTATTGTTTTACTTCTTCGTTCTAAGATAATATTATCGTACCAAATATCGTATAATTTCCCAATTTTTTCACGATACCCAATTTCTCGAAAACCAAGTGACTTATGCAAGGCAATGCTTGGAGTATTCTCACTAAAAATACTGGCTTGAAGTGTCCAAAAACCTTGGTCTTCACTTTCTTCAATCAATCTTGACAAAAGTAAGGCACCAATACCTAATTTTTGGTATTTTGATGTTATGTAAATACTAACTTCTGCCACTCCTTTGTATACTTCTCTTGTTGAAGTAAGGGACAAAGCCGCCCATCCTACAACTTCACCTTCAATAGTAGCTTTTAATCTACAAGAAACTATATGCTTAGTATCCCATTGCTCCCATGTTGGTAGTTGGGTTTCAAAAGTAGCAATGCCAGTGGCAATACCTTCTTTGTAGATTGTCAAAATTTGAGGCCAATCTACTTTGGTAAAATACGTTATTTCGACATTGGGCTTCATTTAGCAACAGCCACTACCAGGTGCACAAGAATTTGCCTCTGCAACAGCAGTTTCAGGAACGCCGCAAGTTTCTTTTGCTTTGCAATCTGTTGGTTGCACTGCCAATTTTACGATTAATTGTCCCTCTTTAATTTCAAAATCATTAACGTGTAGTTGTGCAGTATGAAACATTGCATTGCCGTATTCTATTTTTACAGGGGCATCCATTTCGTAAGCTTTCATTGTCCCTACTTTTTTAAGTATACCCAAAGCTTTATAGGCGCTCATATAATCAGGTTTTCCTAATTCACTTGGGCTTTCCCAAAGCTGAATTATTGTTTCTTTCCAGGCGTCGGTTCCTGCTCCGCAGTCGACAGCATCAACCGTGATATGTTTAACCTCGGTGATATGATAGTTTGTTCCTACTAACAGGCCGGGAGCATATTCAAATAATAGGGATTTTCCTTGATGTTCTGCTAATAATGTTATAAAATCGGATGTATTCATAGTTATTATTTTTAGTATGTACTGCTAGCTAGCAGCAGTTATGTTTTGTGGTATTAAAAAAAGAATTTAGTTGTTGCTGTAGGGCATTCCACCGATCAATGTCTATGCAATAGCACATACTTTTACCTTCTATCTCTCCTTTTAGTAATCTAATACTTTTTAGTTCTTTAAGATGTTGAGATATGGTAGCTTGTGCCAGTCCAATTTCTTCAACAAGGTCGTTGCATATGCAAGAATTTTGTGTGCTGATATATTGTAGAATTGCTATACGAGCAGGATGCCCAAGTATTTTGAAAAGCTGGGCAAGTTCGTTTTGTTTTTTATCAAATATTTGAGTTTTCGTAATTCCCATTTGTTATTTATATATCGCAATATTACGATAATAAAATCAAACAAAAAAGTCAGAAGTAAATTTTCTGACTTTCTGACTATATTAAAACCAAGGTTTTCTACCTGCTTGGTATGTCTCGTAGAATTCTTCATCGGATTTAGTTAAGTACATAATACCTTCTATTATACCAACGATCCAGGAAATTGAGGATGTGATTCCGCAAGTAAAAATTCCTAGTAATCCTAAAACAAGCATGATGACACCTTCTTTGGTATACCCTAATATAAATTTATGGATCCCTAGACTTCCTAAAATTATTGCAAGAATTCCTGCTAACATTTTCTTATTTTCTTGAGAACCAAAAACTTCTTTGGCTCCTTCTGAAAATTCGCTAGCAGCATCTTTTACAGTTTCTGCAGCTTCTTCTGCTCCTTTTTTGATGTCGTCTCCCAGGTTGTTGTTTTCTTCACTCATGTTGTTTAATTAATTGATTAATTTTTAAGAAAAATACAAAAAAAAACAATCTAAATTGATTCGATTATAAAAAAGCTTTGTCTACAGGTTCCCAAAGTTCTATTTTATTTCCTTCGGGGTCTACAATCCATCCAAATTTTCCGTATTCATATTCTTCGACTTCACCTACAATGGTTACACCTTCTTCTTTAAGTACTTTTAGAAGCTCGATTAAATTTTCTACTCTAAAATTCATCATAAATTCTTTTTTGCTTGGCGCAAAATAGGTAGTGTCGTCTTTAAAAGGGCTCCATTGGGTAGAGCAATTATTACCTGCTGCGTCTTTCCACCAGAATGTACATCCGTAATCATCTACAGGTAGCCCAAGATGCTTACCATACCATTCTTTTGTTGTTTTTGGATCTTTAGTCTTAAAAAAGAATCCACCTAATCCTGTTACTCTATTTTTCATTGATAATTATTTTTCATTCCCTTGAAAATGGGAATTTGTTCTTATTTCTTTTTCACTTTAGATTCATATAAATCGATCCATTCTTGAACAGTCATCTTTGTCGTTAACTCTCCTATGAGTTCCATAGGGATTTGATCTATTTTTTTGAATCGAATGCAGCTTTTACCCATATCCAATTTAGTTTTAACATATTTTGGGTATTCGCCAACAAACCAATCCATCAATTTAGGATCGGCATAAATACCGCTATGATATACAGCAATAAAGTTTTTTTGCGAAGCAATATTCATAAAAGGTAGTGGCAATTTTGTATCACAATGATACCCGTCTGGATATATTGAATGTGGCACGACATACCCAATCATACCGTAGCTTATTTCCTCAGAAAATCCTTTGGGAAGATTGTCTTTAATCACTTTTCTAAGTGCGCTCATTGCCTGTTTTCTTTCTTTAGGAATAGCAGCTATATATTCGTCCGGAGTTTTGGCTTCGTATTGCATGTTATTTATATTTTAATTATTTGTTGGTTTGCGTTGTAATATTAGAGATGAAATTAGTGAAATGATAAACCCTATAATTAACACGGTGATGAACATAAGAAGGAAGTTCAAAAATACATTTGAAAACATTTCTTTTTGTGCCTCGAGCTCTTTAAACTTAATCTCGAATTCTGCTGGGGGAAGAGAACTTCGCATTTCTTCTACAGCATGGGTATAATATTCTGCCATAAAATCTGGATTGATATACTTGATATATATTATATCCAGGACACCAAAAGCTAGTGCGGCAATAAGCGTTATAAGTATTCCTATTAATACTGCTTTTCCGAAAGAAACAATACCATTATTCTCTTTATCCCTAAAATGTTTGATCCCAAAGAATACAAAAAGTAAGGATACTACCATGCCGGTATACCCTATTACTTCCTGGATAGAATAGTCTAAGTTTTTTCCTAAGAACCATCCTGTAAGAGCCAAAGCACATATAGTTATGGCACTATAAACTCCGTACCGTATAATTGTATTTTTCATACTATATATTATTTAAAGGTTTAGCCCAAAAGTAGGTTGTGGTTGATAAATTGGACTCATACTAAAGTATGAATTGTATGGGACTTTAGTGCTATACCTTCAAAATAACACCTCCCTAACCCTCCTCAAGGAGGGAATATTAATTCAAACAAATGCTAGAATACAATAAACAATTTATCCCCCTTTGAAGGGGGCAGGGGGATGTATATCTTCCCAACAATATTCATTATTGTGAAATAATTTGAAGCTCTTTTGCAATTTGTATTGCTTGTGTTCGGCGTTTGGCATCTAACTTTACTAACAAATTAGAAACATGTGTTTTTATCGTACTTTCTGAAACAAACAATTTTTCTGCTATTTCCTTATTCGATAACCCCGAGGCTACTTTGCAAAGTACTTCGTATTCTCGTTTACTTAATCCTAGTGCTGCAATTTTTTTATGATCTATTTCTCCAACTATTTTCTTCTCTTTGTGCAGTACTCGTTTATTTATGATCACGCCAATTATAAAAAAGACAATAGCAATGATGGCAATTATTAGTTCAATAGAAGAATCTCCTGCAAGAACACTGTATTTACTTAACTGAAACAATGCAAGCAGTGCTGCAATCAAAGCTGCGAATATTAGTATTGTTTTCCTCACGGGATAAATTTAGCAAAAATTGGCTTTGATTTTATTCACAATGGTTTGCGCTAACTTTTCTTTGGATTCTATGGTCCAACCGGCTACATGAGGACTTAGAATTACATTATCCATTTTAAGTAGTTCCTGAAAAGCTTTGGGTATATCTTTCTTAGATTTAAACAAATTCTCAAAGGATGATTTTTCGTATTCTAAAACATCTAATCCAGCACCTAGTACTTTCCCTTCTTTTAATGCATCAACAAGATCCGTGGTTACTACACTTTTACCCCTGGCTGTGTTGATTAACCAAAATGGTTTTTTAAACTTATGAATGAATGATTTGTTAATCATTCCAATAGTTTTACTGGTTTCAGGAGTATGTAAACTTAGTACATCTGTTTTTTCAAACAATTCTTTTAGTGCAACCTGGGTAGCATCACTATTTTCTACATCATCCAGAATGTCGTAACAAATGACTTCAACATTAAACCCTCTAAGTTTGCGGGCAAAGGCTCTTCCCATATTACCATAACCAATGATACCAACTGTTTTTCCATCTAGTTCTATCCCGCGATGTTCTTCGCGAAGCCATTTACCAGCTCGAACACTTTGATCACCTTGATTCAATTTATTGAACAGCGACAATATCATACCTAAAGCATGCTCGCCAACGGCGTTACGATTGCCTTCAGGAGCATTAAAGAGTTTAATGCCTAATTTCTCTGCATACTCAATATCTATATTTTCAAGACCTGCGCCAATACGACCAATAAATTTTAAATTCTTGGCTTTGTTAAGAAATGTTTTGTCAATGGCAAAACGGCTACGAATAATAATTCCATTATAGTTCATGATTTTAGATTCGACTTCATCTTTAGTTGAAGTATAATCTTCATCGTTTTTGAAACCTGCTTTTTGAAGTTGATCTAATAGTAAAGTGTGGTTGGTATCTAGGTGAAGGATTTCCATACGAAATTTATTGATGCTCAAAATTAAGTATTAAACGCCGATTATATATTAAAAATATCTCAAATTGAATACTCAAAATTACGTAGGGTTACGAATATGATTATGGATAGATAGCAAATACTTTTGTAGGTATAATGTTAAGCATGAAAAAGAATATTTAACAATATTTAATTCTCTTAAAGAAAAGTTAATATGTGCTTTTGCCGACTTAAATTCTAAACCCCAGAATATGATTAGAAAACTACACTCAGGATATGTTTTTTTATTACTACTGCCAATCACTTTATTCTCTCAAGATCAAGTTTTTACAGACGATGTTATTGTACAGGGATCTATGCAAATAGGAGGTAGTGCACAAAATGGATATAGTTTTGGGTTCGACACCTTTGTGATGAGTGAGGACAACCTTAGAATGCTTTTTGATGATACATCAGGAAACGCTTCATTTCCTTCTAATGACTGGCGATTTACTTTTAATGATAGTAGTAATGGTGGAGATAATTATTTTTCTATAGATGATGTAACTGGAGGGAAAACACCTTTTAGAATAGATGCAGGTTCGCCCAATAATGCGTTTTATGTTGCTAATAACGGTAATATTGGTATTGGAACTAACAATCCCGGAGATTTTGAATTACATATTGCCGATGGAGATACCCCTTCGGTGCGTTTGGCACAAAGCGGAGGTGGGTACGGAAACCAAACCTGGGATGTTGCAGGAAATGAAACTAATTTCTTTATTCGGGATGCAACTAATGGTAGTAAATTGCCTTTCAGGATTCAACCTAATGCCCCAACCAATACACTTACACTAAGATCTGGGGGTACGATAGGCGTAGGTACATGGGGACCCAACAGTAATGCCTCAGTGCATATGAGTGCTACCAACAAAGGACTTCTTATTAATAGGATGACCACTGAGCAGCGTACAGATTTTGCAGCAAGTTTAGACGCCGGTGAAAACGGGATGATGGTATATGACAATGAAGAAAATAAACTATACATCTGGAATGGTACTGAATGGGTAACCGATACCGATGCTCAAGATTTAGAACTTACAGATAATACATTAAGTTTAACGAATGATGCAACTACTATTGATCTGGCAAAATATTTAGATAATTCAGATGATCAAACTATTGATGTATTTCGATTAAACGGAAATAACCTAGAGTTGTCATTGGAAAGTGATGACGTAGCTTCACAAACCGTTGACCTATCTGGATATTTGGATAATACCGATGCTCAGGATCTGGATTTATCCGGAAACGAGTTAAGCTTGACCAATGATGGTACCACGGTAGATCTTTCGGGCTACCTTGATAATACCGACAATCAAGAGTTGTCTTTTTCTAACAATGTGTTAAGCATTGCCAACGGAAGTAATACAGTAGACCTATCCAACTATTTGGATAATACTGATGCTCAGGACCTGGATTTATCCGGAAACGAGTTAAGCTTGACCAATGATGGTACCACGG
>CANMSO010000011.1 GCA_947500545.1 uncultured Aquimarina sp.
CATTGCCTAATACTGCAATATTAGTCGTTCCACTATCTTCTGCTACATCAGCAGGGGTATCATTTACTGCCGTTGGACTATCATCAACACTCGTCACATCAAAGGTAACTGTAGCCGTAGCGGTATCGCCATCAGCATCCTCAATCTCATAGGTGATTGTTACAGGACCATTATAATCTAAGGCAGGTGTAAAGTCAATCGTATCATCAGTCGGGTCATTAGGTGTACCACCATTATTCACTACTGCAGTTCCTACTGCCGCTGGAATCGCTGTTACATTGATCGTGCCTGTACTTGGACCATCTCCTCCAAAACTGTCATTGCCTAATACTGCAATATTAGTCGTTCCACTATCTTCTGCTACATCAGCAGGGGTATCATTTACTGCCGTTGGAACACAAGCGCTAATCGCATTATTAGTAACAGATGCCGCGGTTCCTTGTGGACTACCAGCAATAGTAGGAACCCCAGCCGCATTAACACCAGCTGCAGAATTCGCTAAATTATCACTTACAGTTAAGTCAGATGCGACAAAATTACCAGCTCCTTCTAAAGCATCAGCACAACCATCATTATCACTATCTGTTTCCAAGTAATCCGGAATTGTATCATTATCACTGTCAAAAGCTGTACAATAAGAAAAATTATATACTTCTATTGTGTTATTATTAGTATCTACATCAGCTTTCCCTGAAGTTACCACCAATCGTTTTACAGCCTGGTTAATTGAAATACTAACTGCTTCATTAACATAATTAGCAGTCACAAAACTCTGTATATCCCCAACATAAGTATAAACATTCCCTACAGCATTTACATCTCCAGCTGTGGTAAAATTAGAAGTTTGTAATGTAATAGGGTTGTTATTGACATCAAAAGCTTCAAAAACCAAACGATCATCGAAATCTAACCCTCCGAACGTAATATTGTTTATTATAGATTCCTGATCAAATACAAATTCATAGGTCGCAGATCCTGAACCTTCTCCAACATTGTTCGGCTGCAACAATAAAGTATTAGCACCAACAGCACCTCCTTCATCAGCAATTTCGATACCTCTCGCCCATGTAGCAGTTCCGGTAAGTGTATAATTTAAGTCTATATTATTTGTTCCGTTTGCAGCAAAATCAGCAAGAGTACCAGTATTACCGGTCTGTAAATTTGTAACCGGAGAATAAGGCAAACTATTAACTTCAACATTAGTAGCACATTCAATTTCATTGGTATCCAAAATACCATCATTATCACTATCCTGATCACAACCATCAGGAACATTATCCCCATCATTATCAACAGTATCATCTTCTCCAGGGCAAACATCAGATCCATCCGGAACTCCATCATTATCACTATCATTATCACAAACATCCCCTATTCCATCAAAATCAGCATCTTCTTGTCCAGGGTTTGGAATATTTAAACAATTATCTGTTTCATCCAGAATACCGTCACTATCTGTATCATCCAAACATGTACCAAAAAATACGATTTGTTGAGAAAAATTAAAGCCTTGAGCACATCCACCCGGTAAAGCCAATGCACTAAAACTTGCATTAGCATTTGATGTAACTGTATTTGGATTATTTAAATATAATAGTGTTGTTCTTCCTGAACCTGTTATATACAAAAGATTATCAGGTCCTAATTGCACTCCTGCATATAGTCCTACAGTCATTTGGTTAGAAAAATTATTACCCAATACGTGGACAAAAACCTGACTATCCCAACCAACATATTGATCATCAAATGTTGCTAATCTATGCCCAAAAAACAATCTAGAACCATCAGGAGAAAACTCTACACTATATCCAGTTACAGTATCTACGCCAACAGAAATAGGAACTTTTGTCCAAGCTCCAATTGCACCTGTAGTAGCATTCCAATCAGCATACCAAATACCACCATCAGCAGTATTAAAGCCCCCTTCAATAGCTATTGCAATTCTATCATTTTGCGGGGAAAACCGAATGGATCCACGCTCTCCACTCCTAGGAAGGTCATCTGGTAATGGAATTGTTAAATCGGGGTTATTTGCTCGTGTAGAAGAAAGTGGATTACTTGCTACGACTTCCCATAAATTAATACTACCAGCACAATTAGTGGTACATAGCGGGTCATCTGTAGAAATCGCAGCTAACCAAGCTCCACAGGGGATTCCATTATTAGTTCCATATATTGCCTCTGTATTATTATTTAATAACAAGTTATTTTTACTGATAACACTTTGCGAAGGTATATCAACTATAGAATAATACGCTGTACCATCTCTTCCTTCATCACTACCATCACTATGAATAATATAAATCTGTTCTGCATTTGTACCAGGAACTGGCATAACTGAAGCCATTTGAGTTCTGGTGCCATTTGTGTTTAGACCACTACCATCTGTATAATCATTACCCAATGCATCACTTACGACTCCATTATCCACAAAGAATACTAAATCTCCGGTAATAGGATCACTCCAAGTTGCAGTTGCTTCAGTTGCAGGGGTGGTAGCTGATGATGTTGGGCCACAAGAAACAGTAGGGGTTGCTGTCCTAAAATCAATAAGATATCCCCGTCCATTCCACCAATTTGCACCAACAGTTTGTGCTGAAATGGTTGTAGAAAAAAACAAAAAAAGTAAAAATAGAATTCCAAATCCAAGAGACTTTCTGGCTTCGGTTTTGTGTACAACATTAAATTGAGCATGTATAGTATATACACACCCTGAGATTTGGGTAGTTTTTTTCATATGACGATGTGTTTACAATTTCATCTGCGAAAACTAAAGGGGTTGGTTTTCGCAAACCATTTATAAAACAGTATAATAAAGTTTATCCGTACTTAAATTATGGTTAAACCGTAATTATATTCAAATCTAAGAAAAAAAATCGATTTTTTTTAACACTTAATCCATTTAATTTCAAATTTCATCGATAAAAAACACGTTTTAATCGATGAAATACACACGCTCGCCAAAGTAAATTTTATTATTAGAAGGAAATAATCCTTTTGTTGATTGTCTAAATCACCTTATAAACTACCGACAGCACCACAAAACATATAGAAAATTCTTTATTCATACTCAAGTCGGTTCTTATAATTAGGTAATACTCTCAAATATACCACTAATTTTGAAAAATTAACATTCAAATTTACGGAAAACCACAAAATAATCGCCATCTGACACTTTTAATCGATTAAAAACCTTTTCTCGTATGCTATCTTGTACTACCAAAATAACATTTCTGCACTCCTAAATCATATCTGATATTGTCTATTTTAGTATTATATTTGCACCCTTATCACGAAGCATAAAATGAAGTTTACAGACGAAATAGAAAGAAGACGGACATTTGGAATCATCTCTCATCCGGATGCCGGTAAAACCACATTAACCGAAAAATTGTTACTCTTTGGAGGTGCCATCCAAGAGGCCGGAGCCGTAAAATCTAATAAAATAAAAAAGGGCGCTACTAGTGACTTCATGGAGATTGAACGTCAACGTGGGATATCTGTCGCTACTTCGGTTTTGGCTTTTGAATATCAAAATATCAAAATCAATATTCTTGATACTCCAGGACATAAGGATTTTGCAGAAGATACATTTAGAACTTTAACAGCAGTTGATAGTGTAATCGTGGTTATTGATGTTGCAAAGGGTGTAGAGGAACAAACAGAGAAATTAGTATCTGTATGTAGAATGCGAAAAATCCCAATGATAGTTTTTATCAATAAATTAGATCGCGAAGGTAAAGATGCTTTTGAATTACTTGATGAGATTGAACAAAAACTAGGATTAACCGTTACTCCTTTAAGCTTTCCTATCGGAATGGGTTATGATTTTAAAGGGATTTATAACATATGGGAGAGAAATATTAACCTTTTTAGTGGCGATAGTAGAAAAAACATTGAGGAAACTATTGAAATTTCTGATTTATCATCACAAGAACTTAATAACACCATTGGCGATGATCCTGCCGAAAGCCTACGAGAAGAACTAGAACTTGTAGAAGGAATATATCCAAAGTTTGAAAAAGAAGCTTATCAAAATGGGGATTTACAACCTGTATTTTTTGGTTCTGCGTTAAATAATTTTGGCGTTCGGGAATTATTGGACTGCTTTGTTAACATTGCTCCTACTCCAAGACCTAAAGAAAGTGATACGCGTATAGTACGACCAGAGGAAGAGGATTTTACAGGATTTGTATTTAAAATTCATGCCAATATGGATCCTAAACATAGAGATAGATTAGCTTTTATTAAAATCGTTTCGGGAACTTTTGAAAGAAACGTACCATATCTTCATACCAGGCACAATAAAAAATTTAAATTTTCTAGCCCTAACGCGTTTTTTGCGGAAAAAAAAGAAATTGTTGACATCTCTTACCCTGGAGATATTGTTGGGTTACACGACACGGGAAATTTCAAAATAGGGGACACGCTGACCAAAGGTGAAATATTGCATTATAAGGGAGTACCAAGTTTCTCACCAGAGCATTTCAGGTATATTAATAATGCAGACCCTATGAAGTCTAAACAATTGGCCAAGGGTATTGATCAACTAATGGATGAAGGTGTAGCTCAGTTATTCACATTAGAATTAAACGGAAGAAAAGTTATTGGCACAGTAGGAGCGTTGCAGTATGAAGTGATACAATACAGATTAGAGCATGAATATGGTGCAAAATGTACTTATGAAAACCTAAACGTGCATAAAGCCTGTTGGGTAGAACCAATGGAAATGGATAATGAGGAGTTCAAAGATTTTAAACGTGTAAAAAGTAAATTCTTAGCCAAAGATAAACAGGGGCAATTGGTCTTTTTAGCCGACTCATCTTTTAGCTTACAAATGACACAGCAAAAATATCCTTCAATTCAGTTTCATTTTACTTCAGAGTTCTAAAATCGATTTAAACACTATTTTAAAAGGGATTTAGCCCTTACTTCATAAACTCGTATTTCTTAAAAAATTGAACGGATTAAAACCTAGTTATTTTAATTAGTTCTTTTCTTAGTTATTTACAATAACTATAGCAAAATTAAAATCAATAGAACTAATCTATTTTTAAACTCCACGAAAATTATTGCCATACATTAACAAAAAAACCTAGTGAAATTTTATATCTACCAGGTTTTTTTGTTTGTAATAAATAATAATTTCTAAGCCTCACCTGTTGGTCCAAAATTCATAGGAATCGGTGCTTGCTCATAATCCTTTATCTCACCATGTGCAGATTCAAATCTAGTTACATTATCATTAAGCGCTTTTAGTAATCTTTTGGCATGTTGAGGAGTTAAGATAATCCTACTCTTCACCTTGCTTTTAGGTCTACCGGGCATAATATTAACAAAATCCACAACAAACTCTGAAACAGAATGATTTATAATTGCCAAATTACTATATATGCCATCTGCTACAGCTTCATCCAGTTCTATATTTAGTTGGTTCTGTTTTTGATTCTTACTGTCTGCCATATCAAGGTTTTCGATTTAAATTCTTTTAAATAAAAAAGAAAGCCTGCCTAAATAGGCAGGCTTTGATAATTAATTATAATTTACTTCCTGTCGTTGTTCCATTCGGTCTTCGAACTCTTCCTTGGATCCAACAATAATGCTTTCATAGTCTCTCATTCCAGTACCTGCTGGGATTCTATGTCCAACAATTACATTTTCCTTAAGACCTTCAAGCGTATCTACTTTACCACTTACAGCAGCTTCATTCAATACTTTTGTAGTTTCCTGGAAGGATGCTGCAGAAATAAATGATTTAGTCTGCAACGATGCTCTTGTAATACCTTGAAGTATGGGAGTCGCTGTCGCAGGAGATACATCTCTTGCACTAACTAAGTTCTTATCATCTCTACGTAAAACAGAATTTTCATCTCTTAAATCACGAGGTGAAATAATCTGTCCTGCTTTAAGGTTTTCACTATCTCCAGCATCTTCTACTACTTTCATTCCAAACATTTCATCATTTTCCTCAATGAAATCTGCTTTATGAACTAATTGATTTTCAAGGAAAATAGTATCACCAGGATCTTGAATTCTCACTTTACGCATCATTTGTCTTACGACTACCTCAAAGTGCTTATCATTAATCTTTACACCTTGTAGTCGATAAACTTCTTGTACTTCATTCACAAGATACTGTTGTACAGCAGAAGGGCCTTTAATTTTAAGGATATCTTCTGGTGTTACAGAACCATCTGACAACGGCATTCCTGCACGTACATAATCATTCTCTTGAACAAGTATTTGATTAGAAAGTTTTACTAGATATTTCTTGATTTCTCCTAATCTAGACTCTACAATTATTTCACGGTTACCTCTTTTTATCTTACCAAAAGATACTACCCCATCTATTTCACTTACTACAGCTGGGTTAGAAGGATTACGCGCTTCAAATAATTCTGTTACTCTAGGAAGACCTCCTGTAATATCACCTGCTTTAGCAGATTTACGAGGAATCTTAACTAAGATATTACCAACCTTGATCTTATCATTGTCATCAATCATAAGGTGAGCTCCTACTGGAAGGTTATATGAACGTAATACTTCGTCACCTTTACCCATTACAAGAAGCGTAGGTATCTTTTTCTTATCTCTTGATTCAGAAATTACTTTTTCCTGAAAACCGGTTTGTTCATCAATTTCAACTTGATATGTTATTCCCTGTTCAATATTTTCATACTTCACCTTACCAGCAAATTCTGAAATTATCACACCATTATATGGATCCCATTGACAAACAACCTGATCTGCTTCCAATTTATCACCATCTTTGATGAATAATTGTGAACCATAAGGAATCAAGTTAGTACTTAAAACAATCTTAGTCTTAGGATCGATTACTTTAATTTCTGAAGTACGAGAAATCACTACGTCTATCTCATTACCTTCAGCATCTTCACCTTTAACCGTTTTAAGTTCTTCTATTTCTGCTTTACCGGCAAATTTAGACCTCAATTGGTTTTCTTCAGAAATGTTACCTGCAATACCACCTACGTGGAATGTACGTAATGTAAGCTGTGTACCCGGTTCACCAATTGATTGTGCAGCAACTACACCAACAGCTTCACCTCTTTGTACTGTTTTACCAGTAGCAAGATTACGACCATAACACTTAACACAGATTCCTTTTTTCGCTTCACAAGTAAGCGCTGATCTAACTTCTACTGATTCTACAGGAGAGTTTTCTATAATTTTAGCAACATCATCATCGATTTCTACACCCGCTTCTACCAATACCTCTTGCGTAAGTGGATTGATAACATCTTGAAGTGAAGTTCTACCTACGATTCTAGCTCCTAAACCTTCTATTATTTCTTCATTCTTCTTTAGCGGAGATACTTCAACTCCTCTTAAAGTACCACAGTCTTCGATATTTACAATAACATCCTGTGCTACATCAACCAAACGACGTGTCAGATATCCTGCATCTGCAGTTTTAAGTGCAGTATCCGCAAGACCTTTACGAGCACCGTGAGTAGAGATAAAGTACTCAAGAATCGAAAGACCTTCCTTAAAGTTAGAAAGAATTGGATTTTCAATAATCTCACCACCAGCAGAGTTTGACTTTTTCGGCTTAGCCATTAATCCACGCATACCGGTTAACTGACGAATCTGTTCTTTAGATCCCCTTGCACCAGAATCAAGCATCATGTATACCGAGTTAAATCCTTGCTGATCTTCTCTAATACGCTTCATTGATAATTCTGTCAACTCTGCGTTTGTCGAAGTCCAAATATCAATAACCTGATTATAACGTTCATTATTGGTAATTAGACCCATATTATAGTTTGCTACGATGTTATCAACTTGTGAGTTGGCATCGGCAATCATAGTATGCTTTTCTTTAGGAATAATAATATCTCCTAAACTAAATGATAATCCACCTTGGAATGCAAAATTATAACCTAAGGTTTTAATCTCATCTAAGAAAGCAGCAGTTTCAGGAACGCTCGTTACTTTAAGAATTCCACCTATAATATCTCTAAGAGATTTTTTGGTCAATACTTCATTAATATAACCTGCTTGTTCCGGAACCTTATCATTAAATAAAACTCTACCCGTAGTAGTCTCGATAATCATTGTTACCAATTCTCCTTCGTCATTAAAGTCCTTGGTTCTAACTTTGATATTAGCATTAATATCTAGCCTTTTCTCGTTATAAGCAATAACAACTTCTTCTGGAGAATAGAATGTTAGACCCTCACCCTTAATTTCTAATTCTGGTGTAGACTTACGTGACTTAGTCATGTAATAAAGACCAAGTACCATATCTTGAGAAGGTACTGTTACCGGTGAACCATTTGCAGGGTTAAGAATATTATGAGATGCAAGCATCAACAACTGAGATTCAAGTATTGCTTCTGGTCCTAATGGTAAATGTACCGCCATCTGATCTCCATCAAAATCGGCATTAAATGCAGTACAAACTAATGGGTGTAATTGTATTGCTTTACCTTCTATAAGTTTAGGCTGGAATGCCTGAATACCCAGACGGTGAAGCGTAGGAGCACGGTTTAGTAATACCGGATGTCCTTTTAGAACATTTTCCAAGATATCCCAAACAACAGGCTCTTTTCTATCTATAATCTTTTTAGCAGATTTTACTGTTTTTACAATACCACGCTCGATCAATTTTCTGATAACGAATGGTTTGTATAATTCTGCTGCCATATTTTTTGGAAGACCACATTCAAATAATTTCAATTCTGGTCCTACGACAATAACAGAACGTGCTGAATAATCCACACGCTTACCAAGTAAGTTTTGACGGAAACGCCCTTGCTTACCTTTTAATGAATCAGATAATGACTTAAGCGGTCTATTAGAATCAGTCTTAACGGCTGAAGCTTTACGCGTATTATCAAATAATGAATCAACAGATTCCTGAAGCATACGTTTTTCATTACGTAAAATTACTTCTGGAGCTTTGATTTCCATCAAACGCTTTAAACGGTTATTACGTATGATTACACGACGATACAGATCATTTAAATCTGAAGTCGCAAAACGACCCCCATCTAAAGGTACTAATGGACGTAATTCTGGTGGAATTACTGGAACCACTTTAAGAATCATCCATTCTGGTCGATTCTCTCTATTTTTATTTGCATCACGTAATGACTCTACAACCTGAAGTCTTTTAAGGGCTTCAGTTTTACGTTGCTTAGACGTTTCGTTGTTTGCCTTATGTCTTAGTTCATAAGAAAGTGCATCAAGATCAATTCTTCTTAGAATCTCGATAAGACATTCTGCACCCATCTTAGCGATAAATTTATTAGGATCATTATCATCAAGATATAAATTTTCTTGAGGAAGACTATCTAATATATTCAAGTACTCTTCTTCTGTAAGGAAATCCATTTTTTGCACTGGCTCACCTTCTTCATTTTTTGCAATACCTGGTTGAATTACTACATAGCGTTCGTAGTAAATAATCATATCCAGTTTCTTAGAAGGAAGGCCTAATAAATATCCTATTTTATTTGGTAACGAACGGAAGTACCAGATATGCGCAACTGGAACAACCAAGTTAATATGACCAACACGGTCTCTTCGTACTTTCTTTTCTGTTACTTCTACACCACATCGATCACAAACAATACCTTTGTAACGAATTCTTTTATATTTACCACAAGCACATTCGAAGTCCTTTACAGGGCCAAAAATACGCTCACAGAACAAACCATCTCGCTCTGGTTTGTGAGTACGATAATTGATAGTTTCAGGTTTTAAAACCTCTCCTTGAGACGCCGCCAAAATTGACTCGGGAGATGCTAAACCAATAGAGATTTTATTAAATCTCTTTATTGTATTCTTATCATTATTTCTTGCCATAATATATGGTTGCTAAAGAATTATTGTAATTTAAATTTGAATAATAATTTGATAACAAACTGTCTCCTTCGACAAGCTCAGGATGACAGTTTGATTAATTTTATATTATTCTTCTAATCTGATATCCAGACCAAGACCTTTTAATTCGTGCATTAATACATTAAAAGATTCTGGTAATCCTGGTTCAGGCATAGGCTCACCTTTCACAATACTTTCGTATGTTTTTGCTCTTCCTATAACATCATCAGATTTCACAGTCAATATCTCACGAAGTGTGCTTGAAGCTCCATAAGCTTCTAGAGCCCAAACCTCCATCTCTCCAAAACGCTGACCACCAAACTGAGCTTTACCACCAAGTGGCTGCTGAGTAATCAACGAGTATGGACCAATAGAACGAGCGTGCATCTTATCGTCTACCATGTGACCTAACTTAAGCATGTAAATCACACCAACGGTAGCTGGCTGATGGAAACGATCTCCCGTTCCTCCATCATAAAGATATGTATGACCAAATCTTGGGATTCCTGCTTCATCAGTGAATCCATTAATCTGCTCAAGAGAAGCTCCATCAAAAATAGGGGTAGCAAATTTTCTACCCAATTTTTGTCCGGCCCATCCTAAAACAGTTTCATAAATCTGACCAATGTTCATACGAGATGGTACACCTAGTGGATTCAATACGATATCTACTGGGGTTCCATCTTCTAAGAATGGCATATCTTCTTCTCTTACGATACGTGCAACAATACCTTTGTTACCGTGACGACCTGCCATCTTATCTCCTACCTTTAGCTTACGTTTCTTAGCAATGTAAACTTTGGCAAGTTTTATAATTCCTGAAGGCAATTCATCCCCTACAGAGATCGTAAATTTCTCTCTTCTAAGGTTACCTTGTAAATCATTTTCTTTAATCTTATAGTTATGGATAAGATCTGCAACCATCGCGTTAAGGTCATCATCTGTAGTCCAAGTACCTTTAGTAAGGTGAGCATAATCATCAACACTGTTAAGCATTTTCTGAGTATACTTTTTACCTTTTGGAAGTACTTCTTCTCCAAGATCATTCATAACACCTTGAGAAGTTTTACCTCCCACAATGGTGAACAGTTTATCTACTAGTTCAGATTTTAACAATTCAAACTTAGTATCATAAGATCTTTCAAGGATATCAATATCTTCTTTATCCTGAGAACGTTTTCTCTTATCTTTTATAGCACGGGCGAATAATTTCTTATCAATTACAACACCATGTAAAGAAGGAGATGCTTTTAAAGACGCATCTTTAACATCACCTGCTTTATCACCAAATATTGCTCTTAATAACTTCTCTTCTGGAGTTGGATCACTTTCACCTTTTGGAGTAATTTTACCAATAAGAATGTCTCCTGGTTTGATCTCTGCTCCAACTCTAATCATTCCATTCTCATCAAGATCTTTGGTAGCTTCTTCAGAAACATTAGGTATATCATTAGTTAACTCTTCGTTACCTAATTTTGTATCTCTAACCTCTAGTGAGTACTCATCAATATGGATAGATGTAAAAATATCATCTCTAACCACTTTTTCAGAAATCACGATTGCATCCTCAAAGTTATACCCTTTCCAAGGCATAAAGGCCACTTTCATGTTTCTACCAAGAGCAAGTTCTCCATTTTCTGTAGCATATCCCTGACATAACACTTGGCCTTTTGTAACCTTATCACCTACTCTAACGATTGGTTTAAGGTTAATACTTGTACCTTGGTTTGTCTTACGGAATTTTATTAAATCATATGTTTTAGAATCACCATCAAAACTCACCATTCTCTGTTCATCAGTTCTGTCGTACTTAATGGTAATTTTTTGCGCATCTACATATTCTACAACTCCAGATCCCTCTGCATTAATTAATACTCTTGAATCTGAAGCTACCTGACGTTCAAGTCCTGTACCTACTATAGGAGCATCAACTCTTAATAATGGCACTGCTTGACGCATCATATTTGATCCCATCAAAGCACGGTTTGCATCATCATGTTCTAAGAAAGGAATCAATGAAGCCGAGATAGATGCGATCTGATTTGGTGCAACATCGGCATAATTCACATTAGCTGGATCTATTACCGGGAAGTCACCTTCCATACGCGCAATTACCTTATCTGAAGTAATATCACCTGTTTCTGTCATAGGGATATTGGCTTGTGCGATTAACTTTTCTTCCTCCTCTTCAGCACTTAAGTATCTAAATTCAGCAATATCAACTTTACCATCAGTAACTTTACGATAAGGAGTTTCTAAGAACCCCATTGAATTCACCTTTGCAAAAACTGCTAATGAAGATATCAACCCAATATTTGGTCCTTCAGGAGTTTCAATAGGACACAGACGTCCATAATGAGTATAGTGTACATCACGTACCTCGAAACCTGCACGCTCACGAGATAAACCACCGGGCCCTAGAGCCGAAAGTCTACGTTTGTGAGTTATCTCTGCCAATGGATTTGTTTGATCCATAAACTGAGATAGCTGATTTGTTCCGAAGAATGAATTAATTACAGATGACAAAGTCTTTGCATTGATCAAATCAATTGGTGTAAAAACCTCATTATCTCTAACATTCATACGCTCACGAATCGTACGAGCCATACGAGCCAAACCAACACCAAACTGCTGTGATAATTGTTCCCCTACTGTCCTTACTCGACGGTTAGAAAGGTGATCAATATCATCAATCTCAGCTTTAGAGTTAATCAACTCTATTAAATATTTTATAATAGTAATGATATCTTCCTTGGTAAGCACTTGCTTATCCATAGCAATATCAAGACCTAATTTTTTATTCATTCTATAACGACCAACTTCACCAAGGTTATAACGTTGATCTGAGAAGAATAATTTATCTATAATACCTCTTGCAGTTTCCTCATCAGGCGGTTCTGCATTACGTAATTGACGGTATATGTGCTCTACCGCTTCTTTTTCAGAATTGGTAGGATCCTTTTGTAGTGTATTATGGATAATTGCGTAATCTCCCTTTTGATTATCTTCTTTATGGAGTAAAATAGTTTTTGCTCCAGATTCAATGATCTCTTCAAGATGATCTTTATCAAGAATTGTATCACGATCCAGAACAATTTCATTACGTTCTATTGATACAACTTCTCCTGTATCTTCATCCACAAAATCTTCGTGCCAAGTATTCAAAACACGTGCCGCTAATTTACGACCTAGTACTTTTTTTAATCCGGACTTAGAAACCTTTATCTCTTCAGCAAGATCAAATATTTCTAAGATATCTTTATCACGCTCGAAACCAATAGCACGGAAAAGCGTTGTAACCGGTAATTTTTTCTTTCTATCGATATATGCGTACATAACGCTATTGATATCGGTAGCAAATTCTATCCAAGAACCTTTAAAAGGAATTACTCTAGCAGAATAAAGTTTAGTTCCATTTGCATGGAATGATTGTCCAAAGAATACTCCAGGAGAACGGTGTAATTGCGATACCACAACACGCTCTGCCCCATTGATACAAAACGTACCACTAGGTGTCATATAAGGAATTGTACCTAAATACACGTCCTGAACAATTGTTTCAAAATCTTCGTGTTCTGGGTCAGTACAGAATAATTTAAGACGTGCTTTTAAAGGCACACTATAAGTAAGACCTCTTTCTATACACTCCTGAAGATCATATCTTGGAGGGTCAACGAAATAATCTAAAAATTCTAGTACAAATTGATTACGTGTATCCGTAATCGGGAAGTTTTCCATGAAGGTATTATATAGACCTTCGTTTCCTCTTTCTTCAGATTTTGTTTCTAATTGAAAGAAATCCTGAAATGATTTGATCTGAATATCAAGAAAATCTGGATAATCAGGTCTATTCTTTACAGAAGAGAAATTCAATCTTTCAGTTTGCGTTGCTAACATCAATGGACGGAATTAAATTAAAATTTTAAAAAGGGTAGCGTATTTCAACACTTAACGTGTATATACGCAAAATGGTTTAGACCTCAGGGAATACTCCCTGGGTCTAAACCTATGTGTTAATCTATGGTAAGCTTACTTAAGCTCAACCTCAGCTCCAGCCTCTTCTAATTGAGCTTTAAGAGCTTCTGCTTCATCCTTAGCGACTCCTTCTTTAATAGCACTAGGAGCATCATCAACTAATCCTTTAGCCTCTTTAAGACCTAAACCTGTTAATTCTTTAACTAGCTTTACAACCGCTAATTTAGAACCACCAGCTGCTTTAAGGATTACATCAAATTCTGATTTTTCTTCAGCAGCTTCTCCACCACCAGCACCACCAGCAGCTACGGCTACTGCTGCAGCAGCAGGCTCGATACCATATTCATCTTTTAATATATCAGCTAACTCATTAACTTCTTTTACTGTTAAGTTAACTAATTGTTCTGCGAAATCTTTTAAATCTGCCATTTTCTATCGTTTTAAATAATTTTTTTTAATTGAAATATAATTTGTTAAAAAGTGCGTACACATTTTGATTATCCTTCTTTCTCGGATAATGTTTTAAGGATACCAGCAATAGTACCTCCTCCTGATTTTAATGCCGAAATAACATTCTTAGCAGGAGACTGTAATAGACCAATAATATCTCCGATAACTTCTTCCTTAGACTTAATATTAACTAATGCGTCAAGGTTTTCGTCACCTACAAATACTGCTTCTTCTACGAATGCTCCTTTTAATAAAGGCATCTCCGATTTCTTACGAAACTCTTTGATTACCTTCGCTGGTGCATTACCAGCCTGTGCGAACATTAGAGATGTATTACCTTTCAATACATTAGGTAAGTCTCCAAAATCCTTATCAGAATTCTCCATTGCCTTAGCAAGAAGTGTATTCTTCACTACTTTTAATGATACATTAGCTTTAAAACAAGCTCTACGTAAATTTGAAGTTGTTCCTGCATCCAAACCTGAAATATCAGCTAAATAGATATTAGAATTTTCAGCTAACTGAGCAGTTAAGTCTTCAATTACTTGTGATTTTTCTTCTCTTGTCATAATCGTTTATCTTAATTACCCAGCAAAGTTTTTAGCGTCTATCTCTACACCAGGACTCATTGTCGATGACATATATATTGATGTAATATATATACCTTTAGCTGTCTGAGGTTTCAACTTTACCAATGTTGTTAATAATTCTTTAGCATTTCCAGCTATCTTCTCTGCATCGAAAGAAGATTTTCCAATTGCCGCATGAACAATACCTGTCTTATCAACTTTAAAATCAATCTTACCAGCCTTAACATCAGAAACAGCTTTTGCTATATCCATTGTTACTGTTCCTGTCTTTGGGTTAGGCATTAATCCACGAGGCCCTAATACTCTACCTAATGGTCCTAATTTACCCATAACACTTGGCATTGTGATAATAACATCCACATCAGTCCATCCACCTTTGATTTTATCAAGGTATTCATCAAGACCTACAAAATCCGCCCCTGCCTCTTTAGCTTCAGCTTCTTTGTCTGGTGTTACTAACGCCAATACTTTAACATCTTTTCCTGTTCCGTGAGGTAATGTTACCACACCACGCACCATTTGATTAGCTTTACGCGGATCTACGTTCAAACGAACAGCAAGATCTACAGAAGCATCAAAATTTACGCTTGTTATTTCTTTTACTAAAGCAGAAGCTTCATCTACTGAATACGCCTTGTTCTTATCAACTTTAGCGTTTGCCTCTTTTTGCTTTTTAGTTACTTTTGCCATTTTGTAAACGTTTTTGGATTAAAAAGGAGCTTGTCCTTTTACAGTTACACCCATTGAACGAGCGGTACCAGCAATCATTTTCATAGCTGATTCAATAGTAAATGCATTTAAATCTGCCATTTTATCTTCTGCTATTGCACGAACTTGATCCCAAGTAACACTTGCTACTTTTTTACGATTAGGCTCTCCAGAACCTTTCTTCTGTTTTGCTGCTTCCAGTATCTGAACAGCTGCAGGAGGGGTTTTAATAACAAAGTCAAAAGACTTGTCTTTATACACATTAATTACAACAGGTAATACTTTACCAGCTTTATCTTGTGTTCTACCATTGAATTGCTTACAGAATTCCATGATATTTACTCCGGCAGCACCTAAAGCAGGTCCAACTGGTGGGGATGGGTTTGCCGCTCCACCACGTACTTGTAATTTTACAACCTTACTTAACTCTTTAGCCATTTTTCTAATTTTAAATTAGAATTGTTCTATATGTGGAAGCAAAAGAACAACTCTGGATATATAATGTAACAATTATTATACTTTTTCTACTTGCATATAGCTTAATTCTAATGGAGTTTTTCTACCGAAAATTTTAACCATCACTTCTAGCTTACGCTTTTCTTCATTTACTTTTTCGACAGTTCCATTAAAACCATTAAAAGGACCATCAATAACTTTTACAGTTTCTCCTACTGTATATGGTATAGCCACATTATCAGTCTTAACCGCTAACTCATCAACTTTACCAAGCATTCTATTAATTTCTGCTTTTCTCAAAGGAACAGGATCACCTCCCTTAACTTCTCCAAGAAAACCTATCACGCCGTTAATAGATTTTATAATATGCGGTATTTCACCAGAAAGATTTGCTTCTATCATCACATACCCAGGAAAATACACGCGTTCCTTATTTATTTTTTTTCCATTACGGATTTGAACTACCTTTTCTGTTGGAACAAGAATCTGAGCAACATAATCCTCTAGTCCCATATGAGCAATTTCTCGCTCAATATAGTCCTTGATCTTATTCTCCTGACCACTTACCGCTCTAACAACGTACCATTTCTTTGTATTATCCACCTCGGCCATTTTGATAATTTAAGATTTAACTAAAGTAAAGTAATACTCAACCATGTTACTAAACACGGTATCTATCCCCCAGATAGCCAAAGAAAAAATAACCGAAAAAACAATCACAACCAGAGTAAGTCTTTGAGCTTCTGCCCAAGGAGTCCAGGTTACATGATTTTTTAACTCGTTATACGATTCTGATATATAATTCACTAATCCAGCCATCTTATTATTTTTTTATTTAAACAAACACCGAAACAAACTTTACACACTTCAATAGTCTCTTTGTCTGCAATTTTATGCATTAAAACGCCTTCTATCTGTGCAACAAACATCCAACACTTTATAAGCACGGGTTGAGAGACTCGAACTCCCGACACCTGGTTTTGGAGACCAGTGCTCTACCAACTGAGCTAAACCCGTATACATAAGTCAAGGTATTCGCCTAAGCGAATACCTCACACTTATATATAATATATTGTATTAGTCTAAAATTTCAGTAACCTGACCAGCACCTACTGTTCTACCACCTTCACGGATAGCAAAACGAAGACCAACATTCATTGCAATTGTCTGAATCAACTCAACAGTAATTGTTAAGTTATCCCCAGGCATAACCATTTCAACTCCATCAGGAAGTGCAATATTTCCTGTTACATCAGTTGTACGTACGTAGAACTGAGGACGGTAGTTATTATGGAATGGAGTGTGACGCCCACCTTCTTCTTTCTTAAGGATATAAACCTCAGCTTTGAATTTTTTATGTGGAGTTACAGAACCTGGCTTAGTAATTACCATACCACGAGAAATCTGAGTCTTTTCAATACCTCTTAATAGGATACCTACGTTATCTCCTGCTTCTCCTCTATCCAATATCTTACGGAACATTTCAACACCAGTAATAGTAGAACTCAATTTCTCAGCTCCCATACCAATGATATCAACAGCATCTCCAGTATTAGCCACACCAGTTTCGATACGTCCAGTTGCAACTGTACCACGACCTGTAATAGAGAATACATCTTCGATAGGCATTAAGAAATCCTTTTCAACATCACGCTTTGGTAATTCGATCCACTCATCAACAGCTTTCATTAATTCCATAACAGTATCTACCCATTTTTGCTCTCCATTAAGAGCCCCTAGTGCAGAACCAGCTATTACAGGACCATTATCCCCATCATACTCATAGAAAGAAAGAAGATCTCTAACTTCCATTTCAACAAGCTCTAATAATTCCTCATCATCAACCATATCCACTTTATTCATGAATACAACAATTCTTGGAATACCAACTTGACGACCTAATAAGATGTGCTCACGAGTTTGCGGCATAGGACCATCTGTAGCAGCAACCACTAAGATCGCACCGTCCATTTGAGCAGCACCAGTAACCATATTCTTTACATAATCGGCGTGACCTGGACAGTCTACGTGTGCGTAGTGACGATTTTCTGTTTGATACTCTACGTGAGAAGTATTAATTGTAATACCTCTTTCCTTTTCTTCAGGAGCATTATCGATTTGATCGAAATCTCTTGCTTCAGAAAGACCTGCATCTGATAATACCTTAGTAATCGCAGCAGTTAAAGTCGTTTTACCGTGATCTACGTGTCCAATAGTACCAATATTTAAGTGCGGTTTGGAACGATCAAAAGTTTCCTTTGCCATAATGAATTTATTTAATCTTAGTTATATATTAGTGTTCAATTTATGCTTTAGCACTAAGAGCCAATGACGAGATTTGAACTCGTGACCTCTTCCTTACCAAGGAAACGCTCTACCCCTGAGCTACACCGGCTTTTTAACGAGTATAATGAAAGACCAGAACGCTTTCATTAATTTTGAAAGAAATCTGATTTTTCATCACATTTATCTTAAAAACCCAATTTTAACGAGTAACCATTAAAATTAGCCCTATTTGAGCGGGAGACCGGGTTCGAACCGGCGACATTCAGCTTGGAAGGCTGACGCTCTACCAACTGAGCTACTCCCGCATTTTAAATTCTAAAAAAAATCTAGAATTATGGTATTTAAGAATTAACTAGTCAAGCCTAGTAATTCTCGTTCGAAAAATCGAACTTCAATTTTTAAATTAAGTGGGGAGAGCAGGATTCGAACCTGCGAAGACGTAGTCAGCAGATTTACAGTCTGCCCTCGTTGGCCGCTTGAGTATCTCCCCAATTGATATATTCAAAATTTCAAGATGAACTTATGAAATTTGAGTGCGCAAAATTAGTAAAAAATTTTACAATTCAAAATTTCATCAAAAAAGCTTCTATTTTAATTAAAATTTCAAGCTTTTTTGAGCCGATGGAGGGACTCGAACCCACGACCTGCTGATTACAAATCAGCTGCTCTAGCCAGCTGAGCTACATCGGCTTTTCACTATGTTTTAGAACATAAAAAAGTCCGCTATTTCTAACGGACTGCAAATGTATATAATTTATTTTGTACACAAAACTATTTTTTAAAAAAAATAACTAAACATGTGCATTTAATTTTTCCTTCCGTTTTCTCAACTGTCTTTCCAATGAACTAACACACTCATCCACACCCCCTTCGAAGGTTTTATTAATTTTTTTGATAATAAATTCGTCTCCAGGTACACTCAATAAAATTTCAGTAATTTTATTCTCTTTACCACTTGTATTCATAACTTTTAAGAACACATCTGCATGAATAATACGATTAAAATGGCTCTCAAGTTTATCCAATTTGGTTTGAGTAAAATTCACCAGCTTTTCATCTACATTAAAATTTACGGATTGCAAGTTCACTTTCATACTTTGTTAGTTTAATTAGTTAAACAAAAATTTAAGCCTAAAAGAACGACAAGCAAGTGACTTATCTTTACTTTTTATTCCTTGGGTGGGATTCTTTATAAACTTTTGTTAGTTGAGCAACACTATGATGGGTATAAACCTGAGTTGCAGCTAAACTAGAATGACCAAGTAATTCTTTTACAGCATTTAAATTAGCGCCTTCGTTAAGTAAATGAGTAGCAAATGAGTGTCTCAGTATATGCGGACTCTTTTTTACCTTTGAAGATGCCTTACTAAAATAGCTATTTATGATTCGATAAACAAGTGTTTCATAGATTTTAACTCCTTTTTTAGTCAATAACAAGAAAGCACTTGTATTATCATTTATTAAATCTGATCGAAGCTCCAAATATAATTTAAGCGTCTCACAAACAGAAGAAAGGAGCGGCAAATATCTTTCTTTATTCCTTTTTCCAAGCACTTTAATTTGCTTGGAATTAATATCTACATCAGAAATCTTCAGATTTACCAATTCTATCCTTCGCATTCCGGTGGCATAAAAAAGCTCTACAATCAATCTATCCCTAACACTTTCAAAATCCCGATTATCCATAAAATCATGAAGAACATCTTCTACTTCTTTAACAGAGAAGGGAATTTGAAGTTTTTTAGGAGCTTTTAAAGCTTGATGTTTGGCCAAAGGATTATACGCTACCTCCCCAATTTTGAGTAAAAATTTATAATATGTCTTTAATGAAGATATTTTTCTATTCACAGTGCGATTAGAAACCCCTTTATCAACCAACAATACAATCCAGGAGCGAATCTGCGAATAATTTACTTCAGAAAGTTCATCGTTACCATATTCGCTTTGATAAAATTGTGAGAACGACAACAAATCAGACTTATATGCTGCCACGGTATGCTTAGAGTATTTTTTCTCTAAAAATAAATAATCAATAAACTCAGAAATAAGCATAAAAAAAACCGTTAGAAAACAAAAGTATGAAACTTTTGGTATCCTAACGGTTAAAATTTATACTGAAAAACGGAATCTTATTTCCTATTACAGAAACATTATAAAGACAACGTTATATCTTACTTAAATTTCTTCTTGATCTCTTAAGTGCTGAATATATTGCGCTTTTTGGATCTGAGCTCTTCTTTCAACAGAAGGCTTTGAAAACGCTTGACGTTTACGAAGCTGACGCATCGTTCCTGTTCGATCAAATTTTCTTTTAAAACGTTTTAACGCTCTATCTATATTTTCTCCGTCTTTAACTGGTATAATTAACATAGTGGCACCTCCTTTCTTTAGAAATAATTAGGGTGCAAAGATAATACAATACTATTATCCACAAAGTCTTTTTTGATTTTATTTTAAAGACCAAACTGTATACCCTTTTGGCGGCGCCTGAATCTTAACCCATCTACCTCCTTGAGTAGTTGGTTGCCACCCTGAATTACCAGTATAATCCTTAATTTGTCGGTTAGACCAATTTGTTTCAATCCATCTTTCTTTCCATGAATTAGAATTATTTATATACACAATCAAACCATTTTTACCTCCACCACCATTTCTTCTTGCGATATACTCATCATTATCTGTCCAAAGGTTTGAAGTGTTACCTCCGGCAAGGTTATTATGAATCCAAATCAGATTATTAAGTTTGTTCTTATCTAACCAATCTTCATAATCTCTATAGAACAGTGCAGGATACCCTTCATGAGTAAGAATATAAGCATATGCTAGTATCTTATTGTTGATGATTTCATCAGTATCATGATTAGCCACAAAAGTAACAGCTCTGGAAGAATTTCTTTTCCATAACATATCCCCGCTAAGTGCATTTAAGTTATTACCCATAAATGCATCCCTCATTTTATAGTAACAAGCAAAGTCAAAAGCAGACATCTGCGCTTCATTTGTCCACCAATCTAAGGTATTTGTATTTCCATCCCAATATTCACCAACGGCAAAACCACCAACAGCTCTATTAAACTCTTTTGCTACCCATGGAGCGAAACCTTTTACGTAATCAAACCTCCACCCATCAAACTTCATTGTGTTTTTATAGTATTTTGCTACAGAATTTGATCTTTTCCATAACCAATCTTGTACATATGGCTTATTATGACTTAAATCTGGAAACCCACCAAAGCGTCCACTGTCTGAATTATATTGTTCATTAGGATGAAAATCATACTTCGTTCTATTGAACTTACCTGATAATGGGGTGAATTTTGTATAGGTATCTTCTCCTGCAAATTCATTAGGCTCTAGGTCTCCTCCACTGTTATGATTGATTACAATATCGGCAATTACACTTAAGTTGTAATTATGTGCTCTGGAAATTAAACTTTCCAATTCTGATCTAGAACCAAATCTGGTTTCTGTGCTCCCCATTTGATTGAATTCTCCAAAATCATAATAATCAAAAGGATCGTATCCCATCGAAAAAGTACCATTTTGTGCTTTACTTACTGGCGGGAGCCAAATTGCGTCCACACCCGCATTACTCCAATCATCCACCTTACCTTTTATAACATTCCACCAGGTACCACCGGCAGGAACATCCCAATAAAATGCCTGCATCATTACCCCAGAGCCAATTGGCTTAAGAGCTTTTGCAGTATACTCTTGTTGAAGATCATTTGATTCTGGTTGAATAGGATCCAGAATCTCATCTCTACTACAGCTTGCGAATAAAAAAGCCACAGCAAGAAATCCGTAAAATAACTTACTTAATTTCATGAATATTTAGTGTTTTGTGTTAATATTTTTTGAAATTAAGAATTTCATTAAGAACGAAAACGTTTGAAAAATAACGAAAACGTTTTCGTGTTAACAAAATAAAAAGTTTAACATTATTTACAAGTAAAAAATATGCTTAAGAAAACTATTCTCATAAAAAAAGTGCTAAAAAACATGTAATTAGCACTTTAAAAACTATTGATTTATTTTGAGAGAAATTATGTAGCAGGTTTATACTCTTTTTTATCAATTACAATCTTTGCTATAATTTCTCTCAAAATTTCTGATGTTCCTCCTCCTATTGGACCGAGCCTACTGTCTCTAAATAATCGCGCAAGCGGGTATTCCTCCATATAACCATATCCTCCTAGAAGTTGTAGGCATTTATAAATTACCTCATCTGCCATTTTCGTAGATAACAACTTTGACATACTCGCTTCCTTAACTACATACTGCCCATCGTTTAGTCTTTTAGCGATCGAATAATTAAACTCTTTACACATCTCTACTTCACTGGCCATGTCAGCAACAGTATGTCTTAATGCCTGAAACTTGTCAATCGTTCTGCCAAAAGCTTCTCTCTCTGACATATACTGTATAACATAATCCAAGGCATACTCTGCTCTTGCATGGGAATTAACTCCCATGATTAACCTTTCAAGAGCAAAATGCTGCATGATGTATGAGAAACCTAAATTTTCCTCTCCCATCAAATTCTGTGCTGGTATCTTTACGTTATCAAAGGCAATCTCTCCAGTATCAGAGGCTCTCCAACCTAATTTTTCTAACTTGGTAGCAGAAATACCAGGGGTATCTCTGTCGATCACAAATATGCTTATGCCTTTATTACCCAATTCAGGAGTAGTCTTCGCAGCGACCACAAGATAATCACTGTATAGGCCATTTGTTATGAACGTTTTTGAGCCGTTTATGATATATTGATCACCATCTTTTACAGCTGTAGTTCTCATTCCTGCAACATCAGAACCTCCAAATGGCTCTGTAATACACAGGCATCCTATTTTTTCTCCAGAGATACTTGACCTTAAATACTCTTCTTTAATTCTATGGTCTCCTTCTTTATTAATATGAGTCATCGCCAAATAAACATGTGCCCATATTGCAGCAGCAAAACCACCAGAGTTAATTTTCTGTAACTCTTCAAGAAGTATTACGGTATAAAAAAGATCCAATCCCAAACCGTCATATTCTTCTGGGTAGGCTATACCAAAATAGCCCATTTCTCCAAATTTCTGCCAAATAAAGCGATCAATTGTTCCCGATTTTTCCCACTTCTCTATATGTGGAACTACTTCTTTTTTGAGAAATTCTTTCAAACTCTCCCTAAATAATTCGTGCTCTTCTGTAAAATACATGCTATTCATATGATAACTTTTGCTTTGGTAGTTAGCATATCACTGTGTAAGGTGATGTTACAAAAACTATAGATTAACAAGGTCAAATAATGATATCGTTAATTTGTTTAGGATTCATCAGGATTCACAGCAATTTTTTTCCGATTTTTAATTTACTGTCAAATATAAAGCTATTCTATCTATTTTTTCTAAAGAAAAACCCTCGATTTTTCCTAATTCATCAAAGTTAGAAATACCGCCTTGTTCTTTAATAAAATCTTTTATTTCTAAAGCCATTTCAAAATCAAAATATGGCACTTCAATTAATTCATTCACCGATGCTTTATTAATGTTAACTTTATTAATAATTTTTGGAGTTTTGACCGTAAATAATGATAATATCTTATTTCTTTGGCTATCATAGAGTCCCCGAACGTCTTTTAATTGAATATCTGAAACAAAACCTCCCATCTTATTTTTATACTTTATAATTCTTTCTGCTATAAAATCAGGTATATTTACCTTTTCCTGAAGCTCTTGTGAGGATACAGCATTTAAATCTCCTTTCTGACTATATGGTAATACAGCATGTGCTTTTTTTGAATACCTTTTAACTCCTTTATTATTTTTTGTCCATTCTGGAAACTTAAATAAAGGAGAAATTGTTGCTAGTAAAGAATCTGAAATTTTTGTTACCTTTTTAAAATCCGAAACAGAATTAATCCACTTGTCCTGATTTCGGTATTCATAAAGGCGATCAAGTTCCTTTGCAGAAAGACCCAATTGATATCCCTTGTGATCAGAAATAAAGTTTGGATTAAATGGTTTTAAACGATATTGTTCTTTTTTCAGTTCTGCCAATTTCTTTAATGAATCTACTTGGGTTTGAAAATCAGTCAACTCTACAAAGTTACTTTTTGGCTTCACCGACCTTGGATAGAGATAATATACAATAACACATACGAATAGTATTATAGCCAAAAGAAAAATCCCATTTCGAAAACGTGAATGTATTTCGAAATGGGATTTTATATTATTCATAAAAACTTATGTTCTTATTTACTACTTGAAACTTTAATAGCTTCAAAATATCTTACCAATTGTTTTTTAACCACAGGGAAAAGGAAGTACAATCCAATCATGTTTGGAAATACCATTGCAAAAATCATTGCATCAGAGAAATCCCATATAGATTTCATACTTGCTGCTGCACCGATAACAACAAAAGTTAAAAATAATAATTTGTACACCAAATCGGCTTTCTTACCTCTTCCAAATAAAAACTTCCAAGACTGTAATCCATAATAAGACCATGAAATCATTGTAGAAACTGCAAAAAGAACTACCGCAATTGTAAGGAATACGTTTGAAAAAGGAATATATTTTGCAAATGCTTTTTGTGTAATACCTGCACCTTCATAAGATGCACCATCAATTATCACAGCTCCGCTACCGTCTCCTCCATAAACAAAGGCCCCATCTGAATTAAAGATAATGATCACTAATGCTGTCATAGTACAGATTACTACCGTATCAATAAAAGGCTCTAGCAATGCTACTAACCCTTCTGACGCAGAATACTTGGTTTTAACGGCAGAGTGAGCAATTGATGCAGATCCTGCTCCTGCTTCATTAGAGAAAGCAGCTCTTTTGAATCCTACTAACAAAACACCTATAACTCCTCCTACTCCAATAGCTTTAGGATTAAAGGCTTCAGTAATAATCATTCCTATAGCATCATCAATAAAAGAAAAATTACTTAAAATAATATACAAACAAGCAATTATATAAAGTACAGCCATAAAAGGTACTACCTTTTCTGTAACAGAGGCAATACGCTTGATTCCACCAATAATAATGATTCCTACTAATATTGCTAAAATTATTCCAATCCAAAATCCAGCTGCTGTGCTTTCCAATCCTAACAGTTCTTTTAAAACCACGGTTGCTTGATTTGATTGTGCTGCATTTCCACCACCAAAAGAACCTCCTATACAAAAGACTGCAAAAATTACGGCTGCAACTTTACCTAACCATACAAATCCTCTTTCTTTAAGCCCTTTACTTAAATAATACATTGGTCCTCCATACACTGTTCCATCTTCTCCTACATCTCTATATTGAACTCCCAGAGTACATTCAACAAACTTGGTAGACATTCCCAAAAATCCACAGATGATCATCCAAAATGTTGCTCCAGGACCACCCAAGGCAATTGCCAGCGCTACACCTGCGATGTTTCCATTACCAACAGTACCAGAAACTGCAGTTGCTAATGCCTGAAAGTGTGAGACTTCCCCTTCTTGGGATTCATCTCTAATTGTATCTCTAATATCTCCTTCTACTATATTTACTTCAGGTTTTCCTTCTATACCATGGCCTTCGACGTCATCATATTTTCCACGCACCACATTAATTGCTTTTGCAAAGTATCTAACATTTGGAAAACCAAAATAAATAGTAAAAAACAAGGCACTTAATACCAACAAGATCAATACAAATGGGGTTCCGAAAACTTCAAAGAAAATTACGTTTGAGAAAAAATCAGAAATAGGTTTAAAACCTTGATCAATTTTTTGGTCTAAACCAACTTCCTGAGTTTCTTGCGCAAATGTTATAAAAGGGGTTGTTAGTGCTAAAAGTGAAAGAAGAATTCTCTTCATGATTATGTGAGTTAATTGAATTTAATTATTAAGAAGTCAGCAAGATGCTAAAAAAAAAGATTGCGTACAATTTTTATAGAGTTAAATGTTTTGTAACTGTTAAATATTAAACTCCCTATTTAGTAAATTAATTTGCTCAGGGCGTCCAAGAACCACAATCTTAGATCCTGGTTTTAATAATGTATTAGCTTCTGGATTTACAATATATTCTCCTTCTGGAGATTTATATCCTATAATAGTACACCCTGTTCTTGATCTCATATCTATATTAAGGATAGTTCGTTCTTCAGCATCATCAAACATGTCTTCAAAAGAGACTTCTTCTATATTTATTGATCTTTTCCCTACAATAGAGAGGTTATCCAAAAACTCTATTAAATCAGGTACAACTACCAATGATGCCATATGGTCTCCTCCTATACGATCAGGCATAATTACATTATCAGCTCCCGCCAATCTTATTTTTTTATATGAAGCATCTTGAGAGGCTCTACTAATTATTTTAAGATTCTTGTTTATTTGTCTCGCAGATAACACAATAAATAAATTATCAGCATCTTCTGGCAATGTACAAATCAAACATTCGGCATTCTTGATACCTGCTTCTTTCAAGACTTCATCTTCTGTGGCATTACCTTTTAAAAACAGGAGTTCATCATTCTGATATCTTTCTATAACTGCCTCATCTTTTTCGATAATAATAAATGGTTTATTATATGCTAGCAGCTTAACTGCAGATTGCTTACCATTACGTCCATAACCAATGATAATAATATGGTTTTCAAGCTTATTTATCATTTTTTGTGTTTTTCGATATTGAACTCTCTCGGGATCACTTTTACTTACAATATATTCTGTTATTACCGATACAGAGTAAGCAAATATAGATACACTGGTGGCAATTAAAAAGATTGTGAATAGTTTTGCATTATCATCTAATGGATGTACTTCACTAAAGCCAACTGTAGACATTGTGATTACGGTCATATATAATGCATCTATCCAAGAATAATTTGAAAAAAAACGAAACCCTAATACCCCTATAGAGATCACAAGAATCAATAAAATTATAGCAATGTATATTTTAGGTCTGCCCCAATTATGAATTTTTATCATAGGTCAAATACAGAGGTTCGTTTGGTATATACTAAATCTTTTATTTTCAGCCAGAAGGCCATATTAAGGTATATTACAAAACCTAAGCCAGCTGTAGCAAAAGTTAAATAAATAAAGAATAGACGCATATTTTTGGCCCTCATTCCTAACCTATCGGCTAACCGTGAGGATACATAAAAGCCATTACGCTCCAAAAAGTGTCTTAAATTATATAGCATACCGCAAAATAATTATATTATCCCAAACTTTGATCTTGATTTAATAAATAATTGCCTATGGAACACTTCAAACAAGCTTTTTGATCACAATATCCATTCTTGAGTTGTATCATGGCTTGAGAATGCATAGCATTTTCTATATTAACTTTTAAGGAAGTAAAGCTATCAACAATACTGTTCTTTTCATGTGGCAATTGAGATATCCATTCAAAAATTTCTTCATCAGGATTTACACCCTGACTCCTGGCATGAACAAATTTAATTGGTATAATGGTATTAATTAGAATTAGATCTATAAACGACTTTGTTAAACCTTTTTTCTTTGTACTAGATTCTTTCTCAAAAGTATAATGAATCAACCAAAAATCACTTGTACTCATTTTAAAAAGCTCATAAATTCCTTCTACATTATCTGTTTGAATAATATCACTAAATAGTTTTTTATTTTTATAGTATAGACTGGCAAATTGTGCTAATCTTATTGTTGGAAAATTTGGAGGTCTTAATCTAAAAAACTCGAAAGGCATAACTCCAGATGAATCTAACTTAAATTTATTCTTCAAAAACTCATATTCTTTTTGAAGCTTTCTAAAATATTTTGAATTGTTAGAAACATCTAGAAAACCTGCCTGACCAAAAAATAATGCTTCTAGTTGATTTAAATCCTTACTACATTTCCGAATTACCGAAAAATCTATTGAATTGGCAAGACTCAAAAAAGCTTCTCCGTTTACCTTTAACCCAAAATTTTTGGCAAGAAGCTTAAAAAGAACTGCTTCCCAATTATTAGTTGAATCTTTTAATAACTCTAATATCAACACTGATTTTTGTTCTAATCGCTCTAAATACAATCTATCTTGCCAGTTAGCGATAATAAAACTAGAAACCTTTGGCAATTGCTTTTCACACCCAATCAATTGATTGTTATTATTCTCAAAAAGCTTATGATACCCTACTAAGAGTTTCTGTGACACATAATCTTTTAATTGTAAAGTGGGTATTAAGGTATTGTCATTTCTGAAAATTTCAATATTGTCATCCCAAACAACATGAAGAATAACATTATCATAAGATCTATCATTTTCATGATTATGCGCATACCAATCACTAGATTTAATATGTATCTCCACATTTCCTGCCCATTTCTGGCCTTGGATAATGATGTGGGCATTAAAAAAATCCGGTCCCGAATTTTCAATGTTATGAATTCCTACATTCTGAACAACAATCTCTTGTTTACTCGTAGTTTTAAGGTTAGAAAATTCAAATCTCTTGTGTTTCCATAGATAATGGAGAAAATCCTCTTTCATCTGTTCTATTTATAGCTATATAGTTCTGGTGCTTACCCGTAAGTAAAACTGGTAGAATTTGCTATTAACATTTTGGGTAGGATAAAGAAAAATGTGTAGCTTCTCTAAAATTGGTGGTGAAAATAATAAAAATTATTCTAATCTTGTAAGTCTATTATTATAACATTGACTAAATCGTAAACAAGCGTCTAGAATGATAAATATTTTAAAATCCATTTTTATATCTGTATTTCCAGTAGTTGCACTTTATTTCGCAATCGACGGTATTGTACACCTTTTTAATCATGGAATATCTTATCGATACATAGGTAGAATACTAATTGCATCTACTATCGCTATTTTTTTTATAATGATTTTTATAAGATCAGTTGCACGTACA
This sequence comes from uncultured Aquimarina sp., assembly GCA_947500545.1. Classification (GTDB taxonomy): domain Bacteria; phylum Bacteroidota; class Bacteroidia; order Flavobacteriales; family Flavobacteriaceae; genus Aquimarina. The sequence goes on from CANMSO010000011.1 coordinate 29,187, forward strand.
GACGCTAATCTAAAATTACACACCTTACCAATTGCAATTGGCTTACTAATTAGTTTAATCTTTAGAGGGATTATTGACCAGGATCTAAATGGATCTCTACCTAGTATTGGGTTGTTTTTAGGATGGGTTCTTTACATAAAATGGTATTCAATTTTTGAAGATAGAAAATCTAATGAAATTCTAAAAATTGGTAATCAATTACCCAAACTTGATTTACAAAATTCTGAAAAAAATACAATTAACACTTCAAAATTCATTGGCAATCCATCAATATTTCTCTTTTACCGTGGTAATTGGTGTCCTTTATGTATGGCTCAGATCAAGGAAATTGCTTCACAATATAAAGAGCTTGAAAAAAGAAATGTAAATATGGTACTTATTAGTCCGCAACCGCATGGACACACTAAATCTCTTTCTCAAAAATTTAATTTGAATTTTCATTTTCTCGTAGACGAGGGAAATAAAGTAGCTAAAAAACTACATATTTTGGCAAAAAACGGTTTACCAATGGGTTTTCAAACCCTGGGATATGACAGTGATACAATTATGCCTACAGTAATTATAACTAACAAAGAAGGAAAAATTATTTTTGCTGATCTTACAAATAATTACAGGGTTCGACCAGAACCAGAAACATTTCTTAAAATCCTGGATAATCAAAAAATATAATTTAGTTTTCACGAACCTGAACCCCATAAAATCAATGGTAAGTTGCTTTTAATTGCACGAAACAGACCTCTAACCCATATTAAATTACCCTAATAAACTGGTTTAATTCTTAAAATCAAGTTAATTACATGTAAAATGTACTATTGGTAAGATTTTATGTATTAATGGAAAACCCTACAACAATTTCATTTCTTTACTTTGTTACAGAATTAAAGGGAAAATAATTCAAAAACGACATAAAGATTACAAAACCCTAAGCTAAGTTGAGTTTGTGTTAGGTTATAGATGGCTGTCATTTTTTGACGGCCTTCTTTATGTTTACAAGTTTATGTCCGGATAAATATCAAACTTATTGAAAAATGCTTTCTTGAATTTCGAAGAATTAGAGTAGTTAAGTGTATCCATTACTTCTTTAATAGATAATCCATCGCTAAATATCATATTATACGAGCTTTCAAGTTTTTTATTATTAAAAAACTCTAGTGGGGTTTGATCATGAATCTCCTTGAACATATTAAAAAAGTTAGTTCTACTCATATGCGCCATTATGGCCAATTGATCTACACCCACAAATGGTTCATGAAGATTGTCCTTAAGATAGTTACTTACCTTATAAATATTACCTACTTGCGAACTATTAATATTAAAAGGGTTACTTTCTGTTTCCCATTTTAAAACATCTTTCCAGAACGTTTCTAACAAACGAATACCTCGAGCTATGTAATATAAATAATTCTCTATCGTATTAAGATTTGGTTGTACTATCTGATCAAAAAGAATGGACTGTTTATAGGAAAGATAAAATTTATTGATGTGCTGATGAGAATATTGTATATAGTTATCCACGCGTTCTGCCAAATCACTGCTTTTCATAAAATAGGGTTTGGTATACGAACTCTTAAGTACAATCATGGTGGATTTAACCACGGCACCTTTGGTAATAAAAACCTGTTCTCCTTGTTGGGCATGCATACACCTCATATTACCTGGGGTATAATTATCAGAATAATTACTAATAATCCGATTCCCTTCAATCTGATGATCTAATGCGTATTTCCTAAAATGTAAAATAATATCTTTTTCATCTATAGGCTGTCTTATATACTCGATATCAGCATTTGCCTTATAATTATTAACCAATAGAAAAACTTCTGGAGATATTTTATAGTAAGACAAATACCCTTCTCCAATTTCGGGTGGAAAATAAATACGGTCTGAAGAACTATCTGGATCTAACTGAGATCTAAAATAATTCCTTAACTTATCTATATCCGAAAAATCAAATGTGTATTTGTTCATACCCCCTCATTTTACACGTACTATCATTTCTATAGATCACAACTTCTCAATAAAGTTGCGTAATGTGATCCAAATAAAAATATAAAAACAACCCCTTTATCAGCAAATAACGCCAATAGAGGGGGGAAATTATATTTAAATATAAGGATTTATTTTATATGACTGATCACATCATACTTTGTAATGATATGATGCTTACCGTTTCCTAAGTCTACTAAGACGGCTGGGTTGCCATTCTTTATTAGCTTAGAAATCTCGTCCAACGAGGCTTTGGCATTTACAATAGGAAAAGGATCTTTCATTACTTCTTTAATAGGAGTACTGTCCATATTTTTATCATCCATAAATGCTTTAAACAGTGCACTTTCATCTACAGAACCAACAAACCCTTCACTATCTACAACTGGTATTTGAGAAATTTGAAATTTACGCATGCGTTCAATTGCATGCGAAACTAATTCTTCGGTTTTTACTGTAACCAAAGGCTTTTCTACATGATCTTTTACCAAGTCCACAGCAGTAGATGCTTCTTCATCCAGAAAACCTCTATCACGCATCCAATCATCATTAAACATTTTACCTACATATCGACTACCGTGATCATGGTATAAAACAACTACAACATCATCCTTCGTAAAATTTTCTTTTAACTGAAGTAATCCTTTAATGGCTGCCCCTGCGCTATTGCCTAAAAACATACCTTCTTCTTTTGCTAATCGCTGTGTATATATTGCAGCATCTTTATCTGTTACTTTGGTAAATCCATCAATAACAGAAAAATCAACATTCTTAGGTAGAATATCTTCTCCAATTCCTTCAGTGATATAAGAATAGATTTCATTTTCATCAAAAACCCCAGTCTCATGATATTTTTTAAATACAGAGCCGTAGGTATCTACTCCCCATATTTTGATATTAGGGTTTTTTTCTTTTAAATATTTACCGACACCAGATATAGTTCCACCAGTACCTACTCCTACTATAAAATGAGTAATCTTACCATCGGTCTGTTTCCAGATTTCTGGGCCGGTACTTTCATAATGTGCGGTAGCATTAGATGGGTTATCGTATTGGTTAACATACCAAGAGTTTGGAGTTTCTTCTGCAAGTCGTTTAGAAACAGAATAATATGATCTTGGATCATCCGGTTCTACATTGGTAGGACATACCATCACTTTAGCTCCAACAGCACGAAGAATATCCATCTTTTCTTTGGACTGTTTATCTGCCATTACACAAATCAATTTATATCCTTTTATGATAGCAACCAATGCCAATCCCATCCCAGTATTTCCAGATGTCCCCTCTATTATAGTACCTCCTGGTTTTAATCGTCCATCTGCTTCTGCATCTTCAATCATTTTTAAAGCCATACGATCTTTTACAGAGTTTCCTGGATTAAAAGTCTCATATTTTGCCAATACCAAAGCATCTACATCTTTTACCAAGGCATTCATTTTTACCAAAGGAGTATTACCTATGGTCTCTAATATATTCTTTGCGTATTCCACTCGTATAATTTTACAACCCAGTCATGGGTATTTTAACTTTGCAAAGATACGATCTAGATCATCGATTACAATGAAGTCATCTCAACTTTTTAGGAAACAAGAATAAGCTATTGAAAACGTATTGATTTTGTTGGAGAAATTTTAGATACAATATATGAAGGAATGAGTAGCATGACTAAACATAAAACCATAGTACCTAGATTAAGTGCCAAAATATGGCTGAAATTAATATAAACAGGGGCTGTACTAACATAATACGTTTCTGGATTAAGCCCTACAACACCATATTGATCTTGTATAAATAATAATCCAATTCCTATAAGATTGCCCCAAAACAAACCAATTAGAATTAAATATCCCGCATTATACAAAAACATTTTTCTTATGCTCCAATCATTACTACCTAGCGCTTTTAGTATACCTATCATAGGAGTTTTTTCCAGAATCAAAACCAGTAGAGCTGTAATCATATTAATTCCTGCAACCAGAATTATAATCCCAATAATGCCTATAATATTTAGATCAAAAAGTTTTAACCATTCAAAGATCGTTGCATATTTTAGCGTTATTGTCTGACTATCTAATGTCGAAGGAATATTTTCATATATTTCTTGCCCCTTTTGATCAATTTGATCGAAATTATCAATAAAAACCTCAAAATTCCCAACCTCATTAGGTTTCCATTTATTCATTTTTTGAATATGGCGTATATCTGCGAAAAGAAAAGTTTCATCAAACTCAAGAAATCCAGAATTATAAATTCCAACAATTTCAAATGCTCTTATATTGGCTTTTGAGTTGGATTGAGAATTCTTCTTTAAAAAATAAGTTATCGCTTTATCCCCTATTTTAAGTCCGAGACGATTTGCAATATGCGAAGACAATAAAATCTCATCGTTCAGCTTTTCTTTAAAATTTGGAATTCTGCCTTCGACAAGGTATTCTTTAAAATATCTCCAGTCGTAATCTTTATCAACTCCCTTTACAACAATACCGTCAAAATCTGTCGATGTACGTATCAGTCCCATCTTGGTTGCAACGGCCTGCATATGTACAATACCTTCAACTTCTGGAAACTCTGGATAAAAATTTTGATCTGCAGTTATAGGAATTAAAGACTCTACACTACTATTATTATCAAAACTGGAAATTAAAATATGGCCATTAAAAGCGGCAACTTTTTCTCTTATTTTACGTTGTAAACCTGTACCAGTAGCTACAGTAATAAGCATCATGATCATACCAATAGCGATAGCCGAAATTGCAATTTTTATAATTGGTGTCGAAATGCTACTTTTATGTTCCTTACCTTTGATGAGGCGTTTGGCGATAAAATATTCGAAATTCAAGCTTAACTATGGTTTTTATTAGAAATGCATTCAAAAATACATTTTTATTCTTTTGTATAGTTCTTATTTCTTGTGGAAGTGGAGCAAAACTATCATCACAAACATCATCTGGAGGTATTCAAGACACAATAGTTAGTGATAAAAAAATAAAGGATACTACAAAAATTGCCCAACCTATTATTGTAGGTGCAAATCAAACAGAACAATATTTACCACTTTTAGAGGGTAAAAAAGTGGCTATCGTGGGAAACCAAACTTCTGTTATTTTTAGATATCCAAACCTGGCTTCGATTTTAGAAAATGAAGGTGGTATACAATCTCTCAAATTTCAACAATACACGCATTTGGTTGATTCTTTATTATCAAGAAATATTAAAATTTTAAAAGTTTTTGCACCAGAACATGGCTTTAGAGGTAAGGCAGATGCAGGTGAATTGGTTGCAAACAGCAAGGATATTAAAACTGGATTACCTATCATTTCTCTGCATGGTAAGGATAAAAAACCATCGGCACAATCATTATCTGGCATTGATATTGTTGTTTTTGATATTCAGGATGTTGGAGTACGATTTTACACCTATATTTCTACACTACATTATGTGATGCAGGCATGTGCAGAAAACAAAATTCCTGTTTTAATATTAGATCGACCTAATCCAAATGCACATTATATAGATGGCCCAACTATGGAGCCACAACACACCAGTTTTCTGGGAGTTCACCCAATCCCTCTTGTACATGGAATGACAATTGGAGAATATGCCAAAATGGTAAATGGCGAAGGATGGTTAGGAGAAGGATTGAAATGTAAAATTGATATTATCCCTGTGAAAAACTATTCGCACAATACTCCTTATAGCATACCAATTAGACCTTCACCAAACTTACCTAACGATAAAGCCATAAACTTATATCCAAGTCTTGGCTTTTTTGAAGGTACAACGATTAATGCCGGTCGAGGAACTGAAACCCAATTTCAAATTTTTGGCTCCCCGGATCTGGCTATAGAAAAATATGACTACGCCTATATCCCCAAGCCTAATTTTGGAGCTAAATACCCCAAACATCGCGGAGAAGTATGTTACGGGAATGATCTAAGAAAAACTAAACACCTAAATGCAATAAACTTATGGTGGTTGGTTAATGCTTATAAGAATTCAAATAATAAAGAAAAATTCTTCAATACCAAATCGTTTACTCTACATGCCGGAACAGAAAAACTGCAACAACAAATCCAGGAGGGTATGTCTATCAAGCAAATCAAGGAGTCCTGGAGTAAAGATCTTCAAAAATATAAGGTGAAGAGAAAAAAGTATTTGTTATACAAGTAGGTGAAAATTTACTTTTAAAAGTATATTCTATAAACAACTGTCTTCCAGGCCTCAACAAAACAGTTATTAATTCATCATTTTTTGACAACCAGATTTCTATAACTAACTAACATATTTGCAACTAATTTTTATACCTTAGAATTTCATTATAAAAGGTGAAACCATCTAACACTAACCGGTGCTTGTCACTAAATAATAACTAATATTAAATCAATTATGAAAACAAAAGTTTTAATTCTATTAAGCGCATTCGCTTTAGTTTGTTCTGTCGATGCTCACGCTCAAAAACTAAAGAAATTTGGAGGTCTAACCGAAAAAAAAATAGGCCCTAAAACCATAAAAGTACCGTATACAGATGTGGTATCCTATATGGGGTATGCCGCTCCTGGTAATGAAGATGAAGTAAAAGATGGAAAGAAATTCTACTATATTTATGTATGGGTTCCTGCGGTAGCTCCAGAACTTGGTGTGAGAATGATGTCACCGGTTGCGGGCACTAAAGTAAAAGGCGCGACAATGTCTAAATCATACGAAGAAAATGCCAGTTCTAAGGAGTATTTTGATACCTATATTACTTTAGAGCGCTCAGATATCATAAGTAAGGATAAGATTAGTGATGAAGCTGTAAAATCGGCAAACTGGACAACACTAGAACGCAATGATGATAGTAGTGAGATGCCGAAGCAACCTAGTGGAAGTAGCTACAACTCATTATTACGATATAAAAGTGAAGCCGGGGATCCTCTTAAGGCTCTAACAGTTGGTCTTTACAGAATTGGTTTTACAACGTACAAAACAGGAGAAGTAAAAGGTACTTTCCTTGCACAAGTTGCCGCTCCAATTAAACTACCAGGTGTAGTAATGGCAAAAACTATTGAAGATTTAAAAAAAGGGTTGTAAAATAAATCTTTCTAAGTAAGACATCCAACTATGTTATCCCTATGTTTTATATATAAAGCATAGGGATAATTATAATATGAAATCGGGTGTATGGTTATTCATTTTATATTATACTCGTCTATTGCTCTTATGTTCTAAATCTATAGAAGCTTTCATTTTCTCAACTATATTGTATGCTGCTGGACAGATAGCAACATTCTTCAAAGTTAAATCAGAGATCTGCTGAAATTTTTTGCGATTGGTATGTGGATATTCACCACAGGCTTTTGGTCTCACATCATAAATCGAACAATAGTTATCCGCCCCAAGAAATGCACAAGGAGTTTCTTGAAGTACCAAATCATTATCTTCATCTCTTCTTAAATACTGAGATTCAAATTGACCAAGCTTCATTTTTAGATGCTTGGCTATACGCTCCACATCTTTATCTGTAAATAATGGTCCCGTAGTTTTACAACAATTTGCACATTCCAGGCAATCCGTCCTCTTAAATTCTTCATCATGGAAATTTTGCATCATCTGATCAAGTTTCTTTGGCGGCTTTTTTTTAAGCTTCGTAAAGAACTTTTTGTTTTCGTTATGTTTATCTTTGGCCAGTTTTGGCAATTGATTTATAAATCCCTGCATAAACACAAATTTACGCGTTAAGAATTACGATATACGATTTACCTAATTGAATTATGAACAAAGATGTATTTGGGACAGCAATAATAGATTTTTACAATCAAGAATATACTGATGATATCATTGTGCAAGCTCCAGATTTTGATGATGACACCATTCCTGTTCCTTATCTATTCAGATCTTATTCTGAAATGCCAGAAATAGAACAGAAAGCACTAGATCTATCTTTTGGGAAAGTCCTTGATATAGGTTGTGGTGCCGGAAGTCATAGCCTATTTCTTCAGAATAAACGAGATTTGGAGGTAACGGCAATAGATATCTCTGAAGGAGCTGTATCTGTCTGCAAAAAAAGAGGAGTTCAACGAGCTTTTGTTCAGGATATTTTTGACCTTAAACAGCAAACATACGACACATTGTTACTTCTAATGAATGGAAGCGGAATCATTGGTAGACTAGATCGTATTGATCAGTTTTTTATACATATCAAAACACTTTTAGCGCCCAGGGGACAGGTACTTATAGACTCCTCTGATATTTCATATCTTTTTACTGATGATGACGGAGCCTTTTGGGTAGATGCATCTGCCGGATACTACGGAGAAATGCAATATAAACTTAAATATAAAGATCTGAAATCTGATTGGTTTGACTGGTTATATATCGATTATAACACTTTACAAAATGCCGCAAATACTCATGGATTCTTGTGTGAATTAGTATTTGAAGGGGAAAACAATGACTATTTGGCCAGGTTTACTTTAGTAGATTAATATTATTTACATTTTTGAGATCATTAAAAAAACATAAATTACTGGTACAATGTTTGTGGGTAGAAACCTGTTTTAAAACAATGTTAAATTTAGAAGCAGGTAGACAGTAAATTTGTTTATTTACCAATACTTCTTAAAAAAACGAAACTCGTGCAAATAGTAAAGTTCCTAGGTTATTTATTAATTACTTCATTTATTCTTGTTGGATGTTCTGATGATGACGATAACAACCCTATTACCAATCCTTCGCAGGTAGGCAACAAACAACCTTTAGGCAGTTCTGCTAATGATCTTTTAAGTAGCACTAGATTTAACAGCTTAACTATTGAGATGGTTTCTGTAGAAGGATTTGAACCCACTCAGACGGCAATTAATTCCTTTAGACAATTTTTAGAAGATCGCCTTTTTAAACCAGATGGGATAACAATCAATCAACGTACAGTACCTTCTTCTAATACTGCTCCTTTTACTATCGAAGAGATTGTTGAAATTGAAAACAACACAAGGACCTTATTTAATGAGTTAGATGATATCACGGTGTATGTATATTTTGCAGATGGAAGTAAAGAAGATGACACTGCTGAACAAGTTACTTTGGGTTCTGCCTATCTTAACACATCAATGGTCATTTATGAAAACACCCTACGCAGTCTAAGCAACAGGCCAAACTCTCCGTTACTTAGCACCATAGAAACAGCAACCTTAAATCATGAGTTTTCGCACTTATTGGGGTTAGTTAATATTGGCACTCCCCTACAATCACAACATGAAGACCCTGAATCTAACGGACACTGCAATGTACCAAGTTGCCTTATGGAAGCCGCAATAGAGTTTACCAGTGGTATAATGGGCATGGGAGATATAGCTCCAGAACTAGACGCACAATGTATCGCAGATCTACAAGCGAATGGAGGAAAATAGATTTTACAATTAACACCTCTTATTCTTGATTATCAATACACTTTTTTTCCATCTAAATAGGTAGCTTTTACTTTTATATTGGGAATTTTGTCTTCCTCGATTTCCATGATATTATCCTCTAAGATTACAAAATCGGCGAATTTACCTGCGGTAATACTTCCTTTTTCGGTTTCTTCAAAATTACTGTATGCTGCCCAAATGGTCATCCCTTTTAAAGTTTCCTCCCGAGTTAATGCATTTTCTTTTTGAAAACCTCCATCTGGATACTGCTTCAAATCTTTTCGAGCTACAGCAGCATAAAAAGTATAAAAGGGACTCACTTGCTCTACAGGATAATCTGTACCCAAAGCTACTTTACCGGTTTTTTCTAGTAGCTTTTTGTACGCATACGCTCCTTTGATACGCTCGTCTCCCAATCGTTCATCTGCCCAATACATATCACTTGTAGCATGAGTAGGTTGCACACTCATTACCAGATTATCATTAAGAATATCAAATTCTTCAGGGGCTACTACTTGTGCATGTTCAACTCTCCATCTACGATCTGATTTATTCTGCAACACTTCGTAATATGTTTTCATAACAACTGCATTGGCAGAATCACCAATAGCATGGGTATTCATCTGAAAAGGAGATCCGGCTAATCGTTTTGCCAATTCCTTAAACTCATCATTGCCAATTACCATTGCACCATGATGCCCTTCATGATCACTATACGGTTTTTTTAAAGCCGCACCGCGAGATCCTAATGCACCATCTGCATATACCTTGAACGACGAAACATTTAATTTATCGGTTTTATGCACTCCTTTTTTTAGATAATGATCTACATAATCAGGCACATTACTGACCATGGCATACATCCTTATATTTAGCTCACCTGTTTTTTGTAAGCTATCTACCAAAGCAATCACTTGCGGACTCAATCCTGCATCATCCACAGTAGTTAGTCCATAACTAAAATTAATTTTCTCTGCATCTTTTAATGCCTGAACTTGTTCTTGCATTCTTGGTCCTGGCACAATTGCCCCAATCAATCTCATTGGGTTATCAATAAGCACTCCTGTTAGTTTTCCGTCTTTTTTAAGAATCTCTCCCCCGTCTACCTTAGTATTTACAGTGATTTTAGCCATATCTAAAGCCTTCTGGTTGACGAGTAATGCATGCCCATCTACTCGTGTAACTGCTACCGGAGTATCGGGAAACAAGCTATCCAATTTTTCTTTTGTGGGAAATTCTTTTACCTCCCAATCATTCTGATCCCAACCACGTCCAGTTATAAAACGTACATTTTTCTCCTTCTGAAAAGCAAGAATACGATCTAATACCTCATCATAACTTTTGGTTCCTCTAAGATCTACCTTTTGTTGTTGTAACCCAAGACCATAAAAATGGCAATGTGCATCAATTAGTCCAGGCACGATAGTCTTTCCATCGGCATCTACAATATTAGTACTTATATAGTTTTTAAGTATCTCTTCGGTACTACCCACAGCTAAAAACTTTCCATCTTTTATGGCAAAAGCAGTAGCTTTAGGTTTAGTATCATCTACAGTATACACATTGGCATTAACCACCAATAAGTCCACCTCTACAGGGTCTTGACAAGAAATAAACAATATAGCTCCGACGAATAAAAAAAAGAATTTTTGCATTGTGTTGTTGAGTTTGATTTGTGTTTTCGAAGTTTAAAAATAGGGATATCTGGATAGTATAGAGGTTAAGATTTTCTTAATAAAAAACAAGGTTCGTCTTTATGACACGGACCACAATCCACTCTGCAATTATATCATTGTAATAGATCCCAGCCTAGGCCAGGATGACGGTCATGTTTTACTTTCTTTAAGTTAGAAAATATAGTTACCTTGGTAATTATGTAAGTATTGGCAATTATTAAGTTAATATTAAAAGTGAAATGAATAATTTGTACAATCCATCCGATGTAAAAGAAATCATTCATAGATTAGAAAAACTGACAATTAACGCTAAAAGACAATGGGGAACAATGACAGTAGATCAAATGTTGGCGCATTGTAATATATCTCTTGAAACAGCAATGGGCTTAAACTTCCCAAAGAGAAAATTGATCGGTCGAATTTTTGGAAAACTTATTAAACGAAAATTTCTGGACAAAAAACCTATGGTCAAAAATTCTATTACAGAGGATATGTATATCACAAGTAATAACTCACTAGAATTTGAAAAGGAAAAAAATAGAGCCATAGAACTAATAACTACTTTTTATGAAAACGGTCCCGAAAAATGTACAACTCATCCTCATTCATATTTTGGCAGACTAAGTCCAGATGAATGGTCTGTATTAAAATGGAAACATTACGATCATCATTTAAGACAATTTGATGTGTAAAACATAGCTTCATGGTTTATAATTTCAATTCAAAAGCAACGCTTCATAAGGGTAAAAATGAATACTTTGAAGAAAGAAATATTGAAAACCCAGTAACATATTGCCAAGCTATGACACATATATTTAACGTTAAACAGCATGTAAGCAAATAAAACTATTTGACATGAATTTTCTAAATAAAGGAGAATATACAGGAGAGATTATTCAAAGTCATCACATAGACAATAGTATCATTACCAATACCGTATATACATCGAAGAAAAATAATCCTAATTGGCATTATCATGAAAACCTCCATATTTGTTTTGTATATGAAGGAGGGAAAGCAGAAACAAAGCATCAAACAATTTATAGCAAAAAAGAAGGTAGTGTCTTCTTTTATCATGCAGAAGAACTACATCGTTGGATATCTCCAACGCCAACTTCAAGAAGTGCTAATATCGAAATAGAGCATTCTTTTCTCAAAAAATATGATCTTACAGAACAAAATATTAAAGAAGCTATTAAAACCAATGTAAATACCAAAGCATTGATCCTAAGAATGCAAAAAGAGCTACTTTGTTTAGATGGAATTGATCAGTTGCAGCTTCAACATCTACTACTTGAACTTGTTTCCAATCAAAAACAAAAAACATATATAAATAACCCTCGGTGGGTCTTGTTACTCAACGAGCTACTTCATGAAAAATGGAATGAACCCATTGCATTAGAAGAAATCTCAAAACATGTAGGAGCACATCCTGTAACTATCTCTAAAAACTTTCGAAAATATTTTCATTGCACTTTAGGAGAGTACAGACGTAAATTAAAAATAGAAAGAACTATTGATCTTATTAAATACACTTCACAATCGCTCTCCGAAATTGCATTCTATTGCGGATTTACAGATCAAAGTCATTTTACAAGAAACTTCAAAGAACATACTGGTTTTTTACCTAGGGATTATAGAAAGTTTTAAGAAATTGGCTAATTTCATTCTATTTTTTGACACATAGATTCTATTACATTTACACACATCTATAACAAAGAATCTTATGAATAATAATTCAAATAGCAAAAAAATTATCTTCTCACAAACACTAATAATAATTGCAATTTCCTTAATATCTATAGGAACATGCGCACAACAAAATGCGATCAAACCTGTAGCTCAAAATGAACTTAATACCATTATAGACTCTGTTGCTGTGATTGTACAACGATATTACATAAAACCAGAAATAGGTGAACAAATCGTAAATCGTATACGCACTAAACACAAGAATGGTCATTATGACAACATTACCAATCCTCAAATACTTAATGATTCTCTTAGAGAAGATCTAAGGGCTATTAATGGTGATTTACACATGAACATGATTTATCGCTCTCCAAGAGAAGTTACCACCAACAACACTGAAGCCATACAAGTAAATGAAACAGGTTTGTGGACCAATTATGGTCTAAGCGAAATCAAAGTATTAGACGGTAATATAGGCTACTTAAAAATAAAGCATTTTACACAACACCAATATCTAGAGGATATAAAACCAGTGATAAAAAGTGCTATCGAATCTTTAAAAAATACCGATGCACTTCTTATAGATGTAAGAAACAATGGCGGGGGATTTGAAGACATGGTTGCTTATTATATAAGTTATTTTTTTGACAGTAAAACCCAAATTCACCTTTCTGATTATCGCTGTACATTACACAATCATACCTATGGTATTTCGACAGACCCAAATGTATTAGGCACCAAGCTTCCCAAAACCAAATTATACGTATTGGTAAATGCAAATACAGGATCAGCGGCAGAGTCTTTTGCCTATATGCTCAAACATTTAGGCAGAGCTACTATCATAGGTGAAACCACTATTGGAGCTGGAAATGGCGCTTCACAACACAAAATAAATGATCGTTTTAGTGTTCAGGTATCAAGTGAAGAAACCATAAATGCCGTAACTAAAACAAGTTTTGAAAAAGTGGGTGTCATTCCACATATCCAAACAACAAGCGCACAAGCTTTTAATAAAGGGTATAAACTTGCTTTAGAATATGCAAAAGAAAACAACAAAAGAGATATACATCCCTCTAATTATGAAAATTTGGCATCTTTTATTGTTACTCCCACAAAACATACAAACGTTAATACAAAAGACTATTTAAAATATATAGGAAACTATAAAAATGGGAATATACACATCGTTATCACATTAGAAAATGGTGTTTTATATGGCCAAGTGAAGCCGAAAAGGAGTAAAATGGAGTTAACACAATTGGAAGATCATATTTTTAAAGTTGGTGAAATCAAAGAACGCATACAATTTGTACTAAATAAAAAAGGAGAGGTAATTCAATTAAGAGGAATAGATTCGCCAATGGAACTTGCAAAAATTTTGAATAATAAATAAGGATGTATTAAAGTTACGATTTTCTTAATATCAGAATTCGGATCATAAACACTTATATCTCCTCATCACCATCTAAAAATCGTTTTAGCCATCTTGACCGTTCTGGGCTTAAGGAAATAGCCTCATGATAATCAGGCATTATTTCGATCAATAATTGGCCCGGCTTTGAAGGAATCAATTTTTTTATAGCATTTACATTTACCAAAAGTTGCCTACTTAATCGAACAAACTTTTCTGGGTTGATCATTGTTTGCAATTGGTTTAAAGAATAATCCAATGGGAATGATTTCTCATCAAAAAGCTTGGCAAAAACCAACTCATCTCGATAGAAATAAGCTATATCATCTATTTTTACAGGGATCATACTATTGCCTGATCTTAGTAAAAAACGCTTTTTATTGGCTAATTTATTTTCTTTTCGTATTAGTTGTACTAAATCCATAGTTTTGATGCTCCATTCTTCATCTATTCTAATTTTAGTTTTGTAAAACTTTTCTAAGGCTTTTTCTAAATCATCTTTACTAATAGGTTTTAAGAGGTAATCGATTCCTGTTGTTTTAAAAGCTTTTATAGCATACTCGTCATAGGCAGTAATAAAGATAATTGGAACATCGATCGTTGTTTCTTCTAAAATATTGAACGAGACTCCGTCTGATAACTGAATATCCATAAAAATTAAATCCGGATGATCATTTGATTGAAACCAATTTATACCTTCGGTTACCGTAGCTATTGATGTAATGATCGTGATCTTGGGATTGATCTGTGCTATCATTTTTATTAAATGATCTCTAGCAATTGCTTCATCTTCTATTATAACTGCGTTAATTTTCATTGGGAACAGATATTAATGGAACAGATACACTAAATTCATCCTTTGTATGTAAAATAATCACTTTCTTATTTGTAAGGTAATCATATCGTTTTTTAATATTATCTAATCCCGTACCTATTGTTTCAGTGGAACGTTTTGGATTATTATTATTTTTTACCGTAAAATATTCTTCATTGGTTTCAAAGTAAATATATAACGGAGATTTCTCATCGATCCTATTATGTTTCACGGCATTTTCAACTAGTTGCTGTAACACTAAAGGGGGAACGCTTCTACTTTGAAATAATTCTGAATCTACAGTATCATGTACTTTCAAGGCAGTTTTATATCGTTGTTCGATCAACAAAAGATATTGTCGCGCCATTTCATACTCTCGAGAAATGGGTATAATTGCCTGCTCATTATTCTGAAGAATGTATCGATATACTGCTGCTATACTTTTCAGAAACTTTTGCGCAAGCATACTATCTTCTTCTATTAAATAATATAGTGTGTTAAAATTATTAAACATGAAATGTGGGTCTAGTTGATTTTTTAGAATCGATAGATTTGCTTTTACTATTTCCTTTTTAAACTGTTCATTTTGTATATGAGAAATGTAATGTTGATTTTTCCAATTGAAGGCAAGTAATATTAGGCTTAGAATCATAGAAATCGCCAACCCCGTCAAAGCAGCTAACACCATGTGTTGTTTCATGGGAACTTCACTGCCTAGAACAAAATGATCCAACCATTTAAAACAATAAAACAATCCTGTATAAGTAGCTGTGCCCATAATAATACTTCCCAAAAACATCCCGGCATTGCTAAAACTTTGCTGAGCTATTTTTTTTTGAAAACGTCGAATTGTCTCAAAACTTACGTAAATAATAAACAACCATAGTAATGCAAAAACCGGATAAAATCCCGGGGGTTCTTTAAATTTTGAAGCTATGGCGATAATACTAAACATAACAATCCCCACGACAAAAACTGTTGCAAATCGCCATACCAAGGGTAGTTTAGGTGTTTGGATATCCATATTTAAAGCTTTTATAGCGATAAAAATAGGCAATTGACGATAAAACACGGTTCGCAATACTATGTAAACTCAACTATTTCGTTGCTCTATTACGATATCCATACTATAAATATTAAAACTCATCTTCAAATAATATAAGCTCAAACATAGAATATCAGGATTCACGGTATTAACAAAAAAAACGCCATACAAAGGGTTTATTTTTGAGTAATCAATCTAAAAAAGGATATCATATGAAAACTTTTATTGTTCAACTACTAAGCACGCTGCTTTTATCTTCATCATTAATAAAGGCACAGGATAAAACCGATTTAGCAAACTATAGTTTTGAAATAGATAACCTTTCTGATCAAAAGTTTGCTGTCTTAGCAAAAGAGCGATTAAAGAACAGTCAATTTGTATTTATAGGTGAGCAACATGGGGTAAAAGAAGTAGGAGTTTTTACTAATGCTATTTATAACATTGCCCAGCCTTTTGGGTACAAAACACTTTGTATAGAAACAGATGCGGTTGCCGCTGAAAAAATAGCAGTTATGGCAGCTTCTAAAGACCCCATTAGTCAAGCAAAAAAAATACATCAGCAATTTCCTTTTGCAATACCTTTTTATAATAATGAAGATGACTATGATTTGTTTACGAATGTAGTCAAAAAGGAAGGGACTATATGGGGCATTGATCAAACGTTTATGGTTCAGTTTCGGCTTAATTTTGATCATATCATAGGCACTACAAAGAACAATACTTTAAAAAGCAAACTTAAAGAATTAAAAAAAGAAGCAGATATCGCTTATGATAAAGCAATAGCTAATAAAGATTTTAACGCTCCTTATATTTTCAAATATGATAAAGCCACTCATAATGCCCTACTTGCACTTACGAATAACAAAAAAGAATTAGAAATCTTAAACCAACTATGGAAAACCAAAGAGATCTATTCTTATAATAATATCACCAAAGAATATTATAAGAACAATAACATTCGAGGACAATTAATGAAACATAATTTTCTGCAGTATTATAAACAAGCAAAAACACAAATAAACACCCCAAAAGTGATTTTCAAACTAGGTGCCTCGCACGCTGCAAAAGGCCTAACTCGAACAAATATTTATGACATTTCTAATATGGCTCACGAATTGGCTATTACTAACGATATGCATTCGTTACACTTTGTGGTCATGGGTATAACAGGAAAAACCGCCACGGGTAATCCTTTTACCCCAGATCCTGTAGTTGAGTTTGATAACACAAAACAATTCCCTAAAGAAATCCAGGATATTATTCCTACAATAAGTAAAAAATACTACATTTTGGATCTGACACCATTAAGAAATTATGCATACTCTAATTATTCTGATGCGTTTAAGAAGACCATTTTTAGATATGACTTTCTCGTTTTAGTCAATAATGCTGAAGCGTTTAAGGGTTTCTAAAAAACTATCCATAATATTATCATAAACCCAGATAGTGCAAAGTTGTATATTAAACGGTAGCAAATTATTACTTTACTGGGTTCTTTTGTATACATAACATTCACTCTTCCTAAAAATCCCCTATGAAAAAGGGATATTATCCCCTTGGTACCGTATGATTATTTGCATTAGGTTTGCTCTCTATATTTATTAGTCAAGATTTATGTACTTATTTAAATGATAGAAAAACCGTAGCAAATCGTCATATTCGCTATTATTTACTAAAAACCGTCTTTAGAGGCGGTTTTTTTATTTCAAATAGTTACTTCGGCCATGACCAAACAAAGACAATAAAGTTATAACCTCATCTGCCAAAATTCCTGATTCATTGTTTGCCCAAACAAGGTTACATCTTTATGTACCGTTATAATCTCAAAACCAAGTTTATCATACAATTTTCTTGCACTTTTAAGCCGATCATAGGTTTCTAATTCTATCACTTCAAACTTATGATTCTTGCAGTGTTGGATAGCGGTATCAAATAATTTTTGAGCTATGCCATGCCCTCTATATTGATCAGAAACTAATACAAAATTGATGAATCCCTTTTCTTCAGACTTCTTTGAAATTGCTAACGAACCTACTCTTTCTTCATCTATTATTGCAATCCAGATGGTATCAAATTTTGACTTTTCTTTTCTAAAAAAATGAACAAACTTATTGGCAATGTGTATTTCAAAATAAGGATCAAAATTAAACTCTGTAGTATAAATTTCTCCGTGTCTGGATATAATCCATCCGATATCACCAGGAGCATGCGTTCGAATAGTAAGTTTCATTGTATTTAAAATTTTTATAAATCTATTGGATATAAAAATGATGGTAATTCAATTTAAAAAAAGGTTAACAAACATTTTTTATTTTTCGGTTAACTATATCAACTAAAAAAACCTCACAAATCAAGATCTGTGAGGTTTTTATTATGTACTTGAATAAAACTATTTACTTGCAGCAATCCAGGTATTAATTTTATCTTCTAGCAATGCCAATGGCACACATCCCGTTTCTAACACTTGGTTGTGAAACTGGCGAATATCAAATTTATCGCCTAATTCAGCACTAGCTTTAGCGCGAAGTTCTCTTATTTTTAACTGACCAATTTTATAGGATAAAGCCTGTCCCGGATTTGCCATATAACGTTCAATCTCTGAAGTAATTCCCGCTTCTGATTCCGCTTCGTTATCCAAAGAGTACTGTATTGCTTGTTCTCTTGTCCATCCTTTGGCATGCAATCCTGTATCAACCACTAATCGTATTGCGCGATGCATTTCTGCACCCAACATTCCAAAATACTGATATGGATCTGTATATAATCCAAGTTCTTTACCCAAAGACTCGCTGTACAATGCCCATCCTTCTCCGTAACCGCTATACCATAATGTCTTTCTAAATTTTGGTAACTCTTCACTCTCTTGTGTTAATGAAATTTGATAATGATGTCCCGGAATAGCCTCATGTAAAAACAAAGATTCATCACTATAGGTATTATATTTTGTAACCTCTGGAATTGGTGTATAGAAAATACCTGGTCGTGTTCCGTCTAATGACCCTGGATTGTACTCTGCACTTGCAGATTTCTCACGAAATGCTTCTGTACGACGAACCTCAAACGGGGTTTTTGGTTTCACATCAAATAATTTCTCTATCTGGGGTTTCATACGATCATGAATCGCATTAAAATTATCTATTACCTGCTTAGGTTCAGTAAATGGCATTAACTCTTTTTTATTACGCACATAATCAAAGAAGGATTTTAGGTCTCCCTTATATCCTACCTCTTCTTTTATCTTTTCCATTTCGGCTGAGATTCTAGCAACTTCAGACAATCCTAACTTATGAATCTCATCTGCAGTCATATTGGTCGTAGTATACAATTTGATCTGATAATTGTAAAAATCTGATCCATTAGGAATATCTGCAATACCAGAACTAGTTCTACCTGCTTCCATATATTCTGTACTCATAAACCGATGTAGGCTTTTGTATGCCGGAATAATTTTTTCAGAAACCATTGTACCATATGCTGTTGTCAGCTGCTTCTTATCTTCTTCAGAAAAATCTTCAGGAAAATTCTTCACTGGTGTATAAAAAAGATGTTTATCCAGATCTTCTTCTGTTAGTGACTTTAATTGAGGTAATACTTTAGTAATTAATGATTTTGGAAGTACATACCCTGCAACCATTCCTTCTTTCATTTTTTCTTCGGCAGATGACATCCACCCCATATATCCTTCTAATCTTTTTAGCCAGTTGTTATAATCTTCAACTGTTTTAAACGGCTGCGCACTAGCACCACTTGCCAATTGACCCGCAACCAAATTAATAGACCACATTTGATCAATAGGGAAGTATTCTTGTTTAAACTTGAAGCCTTCTAAATTCATATCACATTCCCAGTTTAGGATTGCTTTAGTCATTTTTTCACTTTCTGAAAGCGAGGCATCATCAAATTGATTTAATTCTTCTTTGTATTTATTAAAATACGCTTTGTATTTATTTACTGTTTCGTCTGCCAATGGATTAGGGAACTGGTCATTAAAACGGTTATCTCCAGTAAAAGTAGCTTGCACCGGGTTGAGTTGCAGACCTTCTTCATAATAATTGTCTAACATCTCATTAAACTTGGCACTGATATCAACCTCTGTTGTTGATTCTTTTGGGGTTGTCTCTTTTTTACAAGCTGTAAAAACAATGGCAAGACAAGTCATTGTGAGCATTTTTTTGATCATGATATTATGTTTTTGTTTGACTTGAGAAAGATAGATAAATTTGCTTACCTATTGATGTCGAATATTTCCTTTTGGTCATACATTTTTTTCAAATCACCTTTTGATATACCATAACTATATTCTGGATAGTTTTCTTTCTTATCAATTTTATATATCCTGCTCTTTTTTTTGATCTCATAATCATTAGGAGACACCATCACACTATCAGATGTTACCTGCATGACTTTTAATGTTGAATAGGCTCCACTTTCTGTTTTATATTCATAAATATCTCCTATCGCAGGTGCAGCAAGATATTCTTGATCCATTTTTTTTCCTTCTCTGTCCGTATAGATAATCCAAACTACTAAAAATGAAAACAGAACAAGTCCTGCAAATTGCCAAATAGGTGGCTTAACATCCATTTTCAGGTTATTGTATTCATTCTTAATATCTTCTGGCATCTCCTTTTTCTTCATGGCAAACTTACAATGCTCGCATTGAGTAGTACCGGTTTTACCAAAAGGAAATAAAGGGATCCAAAAAATATGGGCATGTCTACTAAACACACTAATTGTGGTAGACCCTTTTGTTGCGCAACTTGGGCAGGTTGCTGTTTGTGATTTTGTAGATCTTAAATGCGCTGATCTCCATCCGTAAATAACCATAGTCGTTTGTTTAAATTAATGACATAGAGCATTGTATTTGCCATATAATGTCTTCAACAAATCTAAATGATTTCTACGAATTGGATGTTAAAGAGGCTGGTTTACGCTAGTATCCCCTTGTATATTGTTCTTTTTCGGTAAGTATAATCGCTTTTTTCCCTTGGTCTGTTAAGAATTTAGTTTTCAAGGTAATTCTATCTTTTAATCTCTGAAAAAACACGATAAAATGTAAATGTGGTCCAGTAGCCCAGCCCACATCACCACTATATCCAATAAATTGTCCTTTTTTTACTTGATCACCCACTTTAACTTCACCTCCATTTTTCTTGATATGAGTATATTCTGCAAAGGTTCCATCACTATGATATATCAGTATAAAATTATTGAATTGGGCACAATCTGCATCAGTACAGCTTTTATCAAAACTCTCTTCTACCTGGACCACCACACCCTCTCTGGCAGCATATATTTTTGTTCCCACCGGCATTTTAAAATCTAAAGCGTTTTCGTTTTGATGCGAGGTAGCACCATTATATCCTTGAGAGAGCCAGAACGTAGTTCCCTTTTCAAAAGGAAGATAGTATTCAAAATCAGTATCATATTCCTTAAGGTAATTATTACCATGGTTATAAACAGACTCATATCCTAGTTTTACTCTTTTGCTTCTATCGATTACATCTAGATCAGTTATTGTATGCTTTTTTGTTCTTGCGGGCACTACAAAAACCTTGTTATTACCATTGCTAGACTTAAGGTTTTCTAACCTAAA
Source organism: uncultured Aquimarina sp. (assembly GCA_947500545.1). GTDB lineage: Bacteria > Bacteroidota > Bacteroidia > Flavobacteriales > Flavobacteriaceae > Aquimarina. The sequence goes on from CANMSO010000011.1 coordinate 50,795, forward strand.
ATCCATTTGAGCCGAAACCGGACTATACTCATCATTATCAGCAAGAATTTTGAAACCATTCTCTGTCTCTTCATAATAGAGTTTGAAGTTATCTTGGGAAAATGTGATAATTGAAAAAAGACAAAAGATAAGTAAGAAAACACTTTTCATAGGTTCATTTTTACCTAAAATACAACAAAAATTATACCTAATGTAATTTTATATAAAGACCGTAAATATTACATCACTCCTATACTTATGTTATAAAAACTATTATGATTAATTGTTTATAACCTCAACAGAAAGTTCGTTCATTAATCGGATAAGTAAATCATCCTGACTTTCTCTATAAGAATTAGAGACTAGGAACACAAATAAATCTTCTTGCACCAAATAGACAAAATCTGCAAAAAAAATACCATTCCCTCCATTATGTGTTGCAGCTAAACCTTTATTTGTATCAAGAACCCCCCAGGCCTCTATATAGTGTACTTGTATTATCTTCTCTTAGATACTTATTATACATTTTTTGCTTACTTACTTCATCAATAAGATCGGATTTAATGAATTTGTAGTATTGCCCAATATCATTTGCCGACATTAGCAATCCACCATTTGCCTTTAAATTCCAATAAGGTCCATCTATATCCCAAGGTTGTTCATTAGGTTTTCCAAGATTAGCCATAGGAACACCCAAAAGCCCTAAATCATCATATCCATTTGCGATTACTACCTTACTATAATCAGGCATCAAATACCCTGCGGTTTTCATTTCGGAAGAAAGGAAAATCTGTTCGTTTAGGAATTCCTCATAAGACTTATTACTCACAGCTTCGATAATAATCCCCAAAATACTGAAGCCAACATTTGAATATTCATATCGTACTCCTGGTGAAAATAATAATTGTGTATCAAAACTTTGAGTGAGATACATTTCTTTTGATATTTCGTCATAATCATCACCAATTGCATCAACAAATCCTGAGCTGTGTGTAAGTAATTGCTCGATAGTGATATCTTTTTTATCATCTGGAACCTCCGGAAAAAATTTACCTAAAGTATCTTCAAAATCTAATAAGCCAAGTTCTTGGCATTTAATAATTCCCAAAGCTGTAAAAGGCTTGGTTACAGAACCTATATCAAAAACTATACTATTATCATTTTCGATTTGATTCTCTCGATCAGCATATCCAAAGCCTTTACTATATAATACACTTTCTAAAGTTCCTATATGTATTACTCCGCTAAAATCAGTTTCTTCTTCCATTATTTTGTCAATCTTGGAAGTAAGAGTAGCTTCTGAGGTATCATCATCTTTACATCCCATTGTGAGAAAAACGATAGAAATTAAAGTCAAATTAAATCTAGTCATCACTTTTTTTTTAAATTAAGGTAGCTCAAAACTATCCTATATAGATTTAGATTCGCTTCTTAAAAGGTTTGAAAAAAGTAGGAAAAAGGTTGGATTTTTAGAATTCTCCTACACATCAGAATGAGTTAATAGTTTACTCAGTAATTCTCTTTTATTTTTTACACCAAACAACTTATATATTTTATTGGCATGTGATTTAACTGTAGAAACTTCTATGAACAATGCTTCGGCAATCTCTTTAAGGGATTTATACTTTAATATTTCATCAAATACTTGTCTTTCGCGAACAGATAATTGACCAATTTTATGAGTATATGGATTCTCAGAATTTACATTTGAATCCTTCTTTTTGTTTTTCAGTAAATAGAACAATCCAACCATAAATATTACCACAAGCAGGAATATTATGCCCCCATTTATTTCTTCTTCTACCTCTATTTGTTGATAAAACATATTGTAATGTAATCAAAAAAATAAAATCAATAATCAAACTTATACGTAACCCCGCCAAGAACCTGTATATCCTGAACCGGGAAATTTACCCATCGTTCATAATTATCGCCTGCAAGATTATTTCCTTTGACAAAGAAAGAAAGCTGATCATTAAGTCGATAACCTATATTTATATTAGCATCAAAATAAGAATCTAAAGTTACTGTAGCTTCTGGAAGCGTGGGTGCTGTAATTATTGTATTATCAACATCTTTACGCTCACCAACATAAAACAGTTGTGCACCAGCAAACCATTGTTTATTGATTTGATAATCAACGAGTATAGATGCTTTTAGTTCTGGTAAATTCCATGCTTCTTGCTCATCTTCATTACTGTAACTAAAATACTCTCCAGAAACCCCTAGTTTGAATTTCTTGTTAATCTCAAAATTTAACTCACCATAACCTATAGTCGTATTCATATCATCATAACGATAAGAAAAAGAATTTCCAAAATCATACCCTTCTAGTTGCAAGGTGGCACTTGGATTATTTACAATCAGTGGTTTTTCATCTTCAGAAATATAACTACCCCTAAAATTATAACTTACTACATCTGATATTTTACCTTTCAAACCAATATAAGCATCATATAATCTATTTGTAGGCTCTATTATTAATGTAGGAGATACAAATGGGTTTTGCTGCACTGCATCTCTATAGGTATTTTGCTGTAAATCTCCCTCTAATCCTGCATAAGCAATTACAGAATCTTCTAATAATCTATACGAGGCTGTAATTTTAGGATATATAAAGAAATTATTATCACTATTTTCTGTATCTATACTATAGTATACAGCGGCTCCTAGGTTTAGGGTAAGGTTATCTCTTAAGACAACCAAACTTGGGTTTACTCCAAGATTAAGAATACCATAGTTATTAGGAACTTGAAGAATAGGATCTATATCACGTTTGAAACTGCCGTTTAAATAATCAATAATAAAATTTGTGGTGATCAATGAGTTACCCATTTCAAATTCAAAAGTAGGCTTTGCAACCACATGATGCTCTACAGAACTTAATGCGTCTCCAAAAAACTGATATTTTAAAGATGCTTTCTTAAAATATAAATCATCAAACTGAAGTTTCCCTCCTAATTTTACTCCAAAATAACTTTGCTGTGGGTCAATGGCGTCAATCTGTTCTTGGGTCAATATTGGTATTTCTGGCAACCCATACCAATTATACACTTGATGTTCTGCTCCTACTTCTAAGCCATAGGTGTAATCACGCGTTCGGGATGTATAATTCAAATCTAAAAACGAATTATAAAATTTATCATCTAACAGCACCTCATCAATACCTCCTTGCGAAGAGTTATGGTGTAAGTACAGCCCTAAATTATCAGACCGGTTCATCTGAAAATTACTGTAAAATTCTGCCAAAACAGATGTAAAATTACCAAATCCCAGAGTTGCATAATTATCATAAATTTCTATTGGCTTTGGCCTATCAATATTTGCTGCCCTTCCCTTTTCTGGAGTATAGGCAGATGCTACAGGAACAGAAAAAATACTATACCGCACCTGTTTTTTCTTTTGTGTAACAGAATCATTAAGTATTGGTGTAGATTTCACTTTAAAAGCATCACTAATTGTAGGTGTATATGCTTTTACGATCACAACACGTTCTGTGTCTAAAGTTTCGTCTTCTTTTTCTTGTGCAGTAGTTCCCCAGCTCACTGCCATTAAGCAAATAAGAGGCATTACTTTCTGAAAACATCTAATCATAAGATACAAGTCGTTTTAAAACTGATTATTACTGTTCGGTTTGGATGGATGAATTAGTTTTTGCCTCTTCGGCTTTAATTTTTTTGAGCTCGGCTGTGGCCTCATCTATAACATCAGGAAAATCCGAGAAATTTTTGATTACACTCTCTAATATATATGTCGCCTGATATGCATCTTCGAGTCCATAGAAATTCTTAGCCATAAGCACTAACCCTTTAGATCCGTACAATCGATATCCTGGATAGTCTTTGGCTAACTTCTGTATGGTCTCATTAGAAGCTTTATAGTTTTTCTCTTCATTCTTGAAATACGCATTATAATACAGTGCTTCTGCAGCCAGTTCTCCCGTAGCTATTTTTTGAACTTCGGCATACGCTTTCTTTGCTCTGCTAACATTGTTAGTTTGTAATGCAGCTCTTGCAGTAAATATTTTCGCATCACTTTTTACATCATTCTGAATTTTGGGATTAGCCAAAACCTTATCGGCGTATTCAATAGTCTTTTGATAATTGAGTAGCTGATAGTTAGATTTCATTAAATTGGACTGTGCGAAAATTATATTTTGCGGAAAATCAGCCGTATTCTCTAATCGTTCTAATACCGGAATCGCTTTTTCATAATCGCGATTCTCAAGATATACTTGAGACAACCTTGCTAAAGCTTGTTCTGTAAACTCTGTTCGATCAATCTGAAGTACATATTCATAATGTGGGATTGTAGCATCCTGATCTCCTTTTTTGAAATATAACTGTGCAAGGTGAAAATGACTTTTCAATGCATGTAATCCATTTGGAAACTCATTAAGATACTTCTCGAAACCAGAAATAGCACCATTGTCATTATTTTCTAAAAACTGCTTTTCTGCAGCTTCATAAGACGTATTGTCCAAATCCTCATCGCTAACATCAACAAAGCTTAGTCCTTTTACCCAAGAGGCATACTCACTGGTTCTACCAAAATCTACGTAAATTAATCTTGCCGTATTTACAGCTTGTATAGCTTCATCTGTTCCCGGGTATTCTGCCACTACCTTTTTAAACTTCGACAAGGCTTTATTACCTTGATCTCCATTATAAAATACAAGTCCTTGTTTTAACAATGCTTTTGGCACATACGAACTTCTAGGCACATCTCTAATCAGGCGATCATACGCTTCAATACCTCGTTGTGTTTTATTCTCAGAAACATAGACATCACCAAGAGCAAACATAGCATCATCGCGGTACGTTGATCTAGGGTATTTTAATATAAACATTTCAAGATCTTTAATCTTTTGGTCATGCTTATTTACAAAACCATAACTAATTGCTTTTTGATAATGTGCATAATCAGAATCTGGTCCGTTTTTTTTAATGGCTTTATTATATGCTTCCATTGCTGGCCAATATTTACTAGAAATAAAATGGCTATCTCCTAACCTAAGATACGTATCTATTTGCCTAGTCTCATCTACATTGTTTTTCTTTGAGAATGTTTCAAAATATTTAGCCGCCTGGGGATATTGCTTTAATTTAAAATAGGTGTACCCCAAATTATAGTCTATATGACCATACTCTACAGTAGACGAAGCACCAGTGCTACCCTGAAATTGCTTGAAACCAATAAGTGCCTGATCAAAATCAGTGAGAAGGTAGTCGCTCTCGGCTTTCCAATATATAGCTCTGGCTGTAAAATTAGGATCTACTTGTTGCTTTAATGATTTATCAAAATAGGTAATTGCTTCTGGATAATTATTTTCATTATACAATTCTATACCACGATAAAAAGCAACTTTTTGATACACCTCTTTGTCTGCAAAGTTTCTACTTCCTTCTAGTAGATCCATCGCTTCTCGATAATTTTTTGAAGTAATATATGAACTAATCAATAGTTCCTTAATTTCTTCTTTGAATTCTGTGTTTGGATATTGATCTAAATATCCTAACAACACCTTTGGTGTACTTTCATAAGAGTTCCCAATCTCATAACTCAATTTGGCATAATTATAAAGTGCATCTTCTTTGATCTTAGCCTCAAAATCCATTTCAGAAGCATTCTTAAAAGCGTTAAGAGCTTGTTGCTTTTGATCTGTTTTTAAATAGGACTCTGCAAGATGATAATAAGCATTCTGTGCAGTAGCATTACGACCTCCTATGATCCTATTGAATTCTGAAATTGCATTTTGGTAATCCCCTTGTTTATAATACGCATATCCCAGAAAGTAATGATCGGTATTGTTCCATTTTCCTTTTCGGCCTTTATATCCTTTAAGGTATGGGATTGCTTTTTCATACTCTTCAAGGTTAAAATAACTTTCTCCAATGATTTTGTTGAGTTCTGATCTTTCTGAAGGTTTTGACTTTGGGAGTTGCGCTAATCCTTCTTTTATCGCCTCTTGATAATTTCCAGACTTAAAATTCATATCACTTTGGAAATACGACAAGTTCTTATTGTACTGATCTAGATCTTTTACCTCATCAAAAAGTTTATCAGCTTCTTGGTAATTATCTCCTTCATAAGCTATGAATCCCAAATAATACTTAGCTTTTGCCCCATACTCCTGAGAATCCTGTACACGATTTAAAAATTTCTTTGCTTCATTAAATCGTTGTATTTTAAAATAAGCATATCCATTATTGAAATTGAATTTTTCTTTTCCAGCTCTACTTAAGCTTGCCTCATCAACTTTATCATACCATTTACGGGCATAAGCGTACTTTCCATTATCAAAATAATATGTTGCTGCATCAAGATAGGCCGCGTTACGCTTTATACTGGTAGGATATTGCACAACAAAATCCTCAAGAAGCTGATCCGCACCTTTTTGATTTAACCAAACGGCACAATTAGCAATATAATAAGTGCAATTGGCATCAATATTTTCATCATCGACGGCTTCTTTGACTTTATCAAAGAGGTTCTGAGCCGCCAAAAATTGTTTGTTATTGTATAACTCAAGTGCTTGATTATACAGTACTAATTCGTTTGTGTAAATTGCAGATTGCTGTGCAGATATATTCCCTGACAGGCTAATCACAAAAAGCATCGTGGTGATGTACTTGTTCATTTAACTATACGAGTTTAACTTCCTGCACATGCAAGAATGATAATTTAATAGAGTTTCAAGGCATGCCTTGAGATTTAAAAAGTAAATATCGTTTCCCGTGGATATATTTTGCGTTAAAGATAGCCTAATCTTTCATTGTAATAACGAAAGATTTTGGAGATAATTACATCCTGAATTTAGAATTATGAATTCTTTATGAATGCTACGACAAAAGGATTCTATTGTTTACATGTATTGTTTCCTCTCTCTTATGAGTGAGGATTAACATAAGGGTGTTCAACAAAATCCCTTCATCCCGACCTTCGTTTAAGGAGAAAAAGTAGTATCTATGTTTAAAACTAAAATATTTATACCAAAAATCGGTTATCTAACTAATATTGGTTAAAAACTATTTCTATACCTAAATCTTTTTTAAGGAAAACTTTTTACTTTTACCAAGTATTATTAATTCTGAATCATAAATTATGTCCAATACGGTATTAAGCCTCAAAGATGCATCAATCTATCAACGCGAAAGCTTAATTCTATCTGATGTTAATGTAGAAGTTAACAAAGGTGATTTTGTATATCTTATTGGTAAAACCGGTACTGGAAAAAGTAGCTTTATGAAAACCTTATATGGGGATCTACCTTTGTTAGAGGGCGAAGGAAGTATTGTTGATTTTGATCTTCCCTCTTTACAAGAAAATCAAATTCCGTTCCTACGTAGAAAATTAGGTATTGTATTTCAGGATTTCAAATTGCTTAATGATAGAACCGTAAAAGAGAATCTTTTGTTTGTTCTTAAAGCCACAGGTTGGACAGATGAAAAAGCAATGGATAGCAAAATTGATGATGTTCTTGATAAGGTAGGAATGAAAACCAAGGATTTTAAGTTTCCGTATCAATTATCAGGAGGGGAACAACAACGTATTGCTATTGCCAGAGCGTTACTTAACGATCCAGAATTAATCCTGGCTGATGAGCCTACAGGAAACCTTGATCCACAAACTTCAGTCGAAGTAATGGAAGTACTGCAGGATATCAACAAGAATGGAAATACTATTCTTATGGCTACACATGATTATGCATTACTACTTAAATATCCTTCTAAGACATTAAAATGCGATGGAAACAAGGTATTTGAAGTTGTACAGAGAAAAGGTTAATCATATTCTTTATTCTTTCTAAATATTTCCTGAAATAAAAAAATCTAAAAGTAGTTTTTATAGGGAATTACTGTTTAAATATTACGAAAACGTTGTAATTTGTGTATTTTATCGATATTAAATTGTATTTTACCGATTATTTGTTGATTTATACAAGTTTTATCTCGACTTATCTACTTACATTTGTAATGTAATATTAAAGAAAGCATTTATGGCATTTCGCCCCAAAATCGAAAGCCCCAAATAAACTAAATTACCCCAAAATCTTAGATTACCCCAAAAGATATTGAATTAGCCCCAATTCATACCCCAAAATATCGACTATAAGTCCTGAGCCCCCTCTCAGGACTTTTTACATTGTAACTAATCTATATATTTTAGGACCACAAGGAACAGTTACAACAATTCATAAAGTTTTTATAAAAACCAATTTCTCTGTAACATTGGTCCGATTTCTGTCGTATATTATAGTAGAAGAATATATTATATTCTTTGATTGAGTTTGTTTCACACATAAAAATTAGGCTTATGAAGTTATTTTACGGAATCATGATCTTAGATCTAAAGGCTCTGAAGATTTTTTTAAGGCAATTGCCAGGAGCAAGTAGGTATGCTATGAGAAGATAGTGGCCCTTTTCAGAGTTACTCTGAAAAAACAATCAAGCACCCCACACTGATTAATTATAAATTTAAAAACCCCGAGCTATTGCCCGGGGTTTTATATTTTTTGATTATATAAAAGAAATTATACAATCTTATTTCGCTTACGCTCTACTTCGGTAAGGAATATTTTTCTTAATCTAAGATGATTTGGAGTTACCTCTACATACTCATCCTTTTGGATATATTCTAAGGCTTCTTCCAAAGAAAACTTAATTGCAGGAACAATCTTAGCTTTATCATCTGCTCCAGAAGAACGTACGTTAGATAATTTCTTGGTTTTAGTGATATTAACAGTCATATCATCACCTCGAGAATTTTCTCCGATTACCTGTCCTTCATAAATATCTTCTCCCGGATCCACAAAAAACTTACCTCTATCCTGTAACTTATCTATTGAATATGGTATCGCAGAACCTTTTTCCATAGAAACAAGAGACCCATTAATACGACCTGGAATATCACCTTTAAGTGGTTGATATTCTTTAAAACGGTGTGCCATAATTGCTTCTCCTGCAGTTGCAGTAAGTAATTGGTTACGTAAACCAATAATTCCTCTAGACGGAATCATAAATTCACAAACCATACGATCACCTTTGGCTTCCATGCTAAGCATTTCTCCTTTACGCAGGGTTACCATCTCTACAGCTTTTCCTGAAACAGTTTCTGGAAGGTCAATAGTTAGTTCTTCAATAGGTTCACACTTAACACCATCAATCTCTTTTATAATAACTTGTGGTTGTCCAATTTGTAATTCGTACCCTTCACGTCTCATAGTTTCGATAAGTACTGATAAATGCAATACTCCTCGACCAAATACTATAAATTTATCAGCGCTATCCGTATCATTAACTCGCAGTGCAAGGTTTTTTTCAAGCTCTTTTGCTAATCTTTCTTTAATATGTCTTGAGGTTACAAATTTCCCATCCTTTCCAAAGAAAGGTGAATCATTAATTGTAAATAACATACTCATAGTAGGTTCATCAATAGCGATAGTTTTCAATCCTTCTGGATTCTCAATATCTGCTACTGTATCACCAATTTCAAAACCTTCAAGTCCAACTAGAGCACAAATATCACCAGCTTCAACTTTATCAACTTTCATTCTTCCTAAACCTTCGAAAGTATGAAGTTCCTTTATTTTTGATTTCTTAATAGTTCCATCACGTTTAACCAAAGACACTTGCATACCTTCAATTAAAACACCTCTTTGAAGACGTCCTATTGCAATACGTCCTGTAAATGAAGAGAAGTCCAAAGATGTAATCAACATCTGCGGTGTACCTTCTTCAATTTTAGGAGATGGGATATGCTCGATTACCATATCTAACAACGGCTCGATATTATCGGTCTCGTTCTTCCAGTCATCACTCATCCAGTTGTTCTTTGCAGAACCATATACTGTAGGAAAATCCAACTGCCACTCTTCTGCACCTAACTCAAACATCAAGTCAAATACTTTTTCATGGACCTCATCAGGAGTACAATTCTCCTTATCAACTTTATTTACAACAACACATGGCTTTAAACCAAGATCAATTGCTTTTTGAAGTACAAAACGTGTTTGTGGCATTGGGCCTTCAAAAGCATCTACAAGAAGTAATACTCCATCTGCCATATTCAATACACGTTCTACTTCTCCTCCAAAATCGGCGTGACCAGGAGTATCGATAATGTTGATTTTGGTTCCTTTGTATATTACAGAAACATTTTTTGAAGTAATTGTGATTCCTCTTTCACGTTCAAGGTCATTATTATCCAAGATTAAATCACCTGTATTTTCATTTTCACGAAATAATTGGCAATGGTACATAATCTTATCTACCAACGTAGTTTTACCGTGATCTACGTGTGCAATTATTGCAATGTTCTTTATAGCTGTCATAAACGCCTCATTTTTAAGGCTGCAAAGGTACGAGTTATTTCAACAGGTTGTATACTAAAACTCAATTATTAAAAAAGCTTCATAATTGATTGTATATAATCATATTATAAAGCTTATTCTATTTATATGTGTATTGCGTAGAAATTATTTCCCAAACGCCCATCCCAATCTAAAACCTACAATTGGTGCAACAAAACTATCATCATTATCAAATGTATACCCCAAACCAAGTTCTAAACCAAGGTTAAACCCTGAATTGTAAGTGCGTTGAAACCCCCACACTGGCCCTACCTGACCAATATAATCAACATCAATATCCAAATTTCCGACAATAGGGTCTCCGTTGGCAAAAAAAGTAGTCAGTGCAATATAGTTCGCAGAATTACCAGAGGTATTCTTACCTTTTCGCGCCCTTCTTTCAAAATTATAATAATGGCGATATGCCCCTTCAAAAGTTAGAAAAATACCATAGTCTTCATCATTATTAGATTTTACATAAGCTAATCCGGTTCCCACTCTAAAATCTAAAGTAGCATTCTTACTTACTCCAATTTCGTACTCTAGACCTGGGGTAAGCAATAAGTTTGCTTTAAACATTTGCTTTTCTACTCCATTAGTATTGTTTTGCGCAGATAATAATACTGCGCTAAATAGGAAAATTGCTGTGATCGTTTTCTTCATTGTTTTGTTTTTTTGCGTGAATGATTTGGTAATAATCAAACTTCTTGCCATACTTACTTTTACCAATAATTCTTTACTTCAAATACTAAAAGACTTATCTTTGCTTTTTTAAAAAAATCATATGGATCTTTCTAATATCAAAAACCTAAAAAATCTTGATGCCAATAATTTCTTTCTCCTTGCAGGGCCCTGTGCAATAGAAAGTGAAGAAATGGCTTTACGAATTGCAGAAAAAGTGGTTGATATCACTTCTAGACTAAAAATACCATATGTTTTTAAAGGATCTTTCAAGAAAGCTAATCGCAGTCGTATCGATAGTTTTACAGGGATTGGAAATGAAAAAGCGCTAAAAATTCTGTGTAAAGTTGGGGAAACTTTTGAAATCCCTACGGTTACAGATATTCATGAAAATGATGACGCAGCAATGGCAGCAGAATACGTAGATATTTTACAAATTCCAGCATTTCTAGTACGTCAAACAGATCTTGTAGTCGCGGCTGCAAAAACAGGTAAAACGGTAAACCTTAAGAAAGGACAATTTATGAGTCCTGAAGCAATGCAACATGCGGTAAAAAAAGTAAAAGATAGCGGGAATGATAACGCAATGATTACCGATAGAGGAACTATGTTTGGTTACCAGGATATGATTGTTGATTTTAGAGGAATCCCTACCATGAAACAATACGGTACCACAGTTCTAGATGTTACGCACTCTCTACAACAGCCTAATCAATCTAGTGGTGTTACGGGTGGTAGACCTGATATGATTGAAACCATTGCACGTGCAGGAATAGTTACTGGAGTTGATGGACTCTTTATGGAAACTCATTTTGATCCAGCTAATGCTAAAAGTGATGGGGCAAATATGTTACACCTTGATCATTTGGAAAAACTATTGAGTAATTTGGTCGCTATCAGACAAACGGTTAATCAGTTATAAATTTTTCGTTTCTAAAAGCGTGAGCTTGTTCAAGAATCTCGATAAGCACTTGATCATCGATATCTTCCTGAACCCTATAGCGAAGAGATTTCACATACTTTCTTTTATCAGACTCTAGTTTCTCTACATGTTTGGTAAAATACTGAGCACCCCAGAACCCTGCATCTACATATCCTTTAGTTACATTAAGATAACAAATAGGACTTTTCCCTACGTAATAAAAAGGAACTTTCCATTTAAATAGCAACTCCACTCCTGGCACCGTAGTTTCAATGATTACTTGTAAATGTAGTAGTATTGATTTAAAAGGTTCTGGTTGTTTTAAGATGTATTCTTCTGCTGGGTTCATGTTTCAAAAGTACATTTTTATAGTCAAATATAAATTCTAGATTAACTCTCTACAGTAATCTACGTTAAAAACAAGTATTTATAACTCATTAGAAATCAAGAACAATTGGTTAAATTTACATAAGACATTAATTTAAAGTCATTTATACATCTTTAAACCTCTAGTTATGCACAAAATCTTAGTATTCACAGGGCTTCTCATACTAGGTATTCTAGTTTGGTATCTATATCGTAAAATCACGAAATCCATTTGGCATCTTCCTCTACAAAAACTAGGATTTCATAATGCACCTGCTTACCCTATCTCAATAAAAGACATTTTGGAAACTCTGCTAAATCTTAATGCAAGAAACAAAGAAGTAAAACAATCTAAATCCGGATTATCTGCACCATATACTATACAAGGTCACGAGGCCAATGCATATTCTTTTGCTTTTGGAAAAAGTGGTGTCGATCATAAAGAAAGGGCTATTAATGAATTATATAAAAAAGTTAAAAGGGGCAAAATTTTACATTTACGCTTTAAAAATTCAACTTTTGTAAAAAACAAATTGGTTTCAGAAGGCTCTCCATACGATGTAAACAACGAATCTTTAACCAAATTATCTCTTGATAAACCAGAACAATTTTCACTTTCCTGGAGCACCTATGGAAATGTACTCAGAAATGCTTCCGAAAAACTATTGCCAGATTGGTCCAAAACAATAGATAATGCAGATGAAGCAACAAGGCAATTTTTTCCAATAATTGCAAAATATGGATCCGCATATAATCTTTTGATTCTTCAAAAAGTAACAGACAAAAACCTCAAAGAATACAAAAACACCTTTTCAGAAGAATGGACCGAAGAAATGAACACCCTTGCCAATAATGGACAATTATATATTATAGATTTAAGAATCTACAAAATACTTGAACTACAACAAGCCGAAGGATTTGATCGGTTTACCCCAGCTACCTTTACATGGCTTAAACAAGACCGCAACACAAAAGAGCTTACACCTTTTGCAATTCACGTTTCTGGTCATGAAGGAAACAACCAACAATTCTATGATATCAATAAGGCTCAAAAATCTGCATGGTTATATGCGCTACAAGCTGTAAAGACATCTGTTACTGTTTATGGTATTTGGTTAGGTCATGTATATCATTGGCACTTGGTAACGGCATCTATGGTTATGACAATGTTTAATAATATATCCAAAACACATCCTATTTATGAAATTCTTGCTCCACAATCCAAATACATTATAGGATTCAATGATGTACTTGTGCTACTATGGAAAAATGCCGCCCCGCCAACATCAATAACGACCGCAAATCAATTTCTAGAGCTTATTGATTTTTATGCAAAAGATCGCGAGTTTTTTGATGATGATCCTACAATAACAATTGAAAACCTGGGATTATCTCAATCTGATTTTACAATTTCAAAACCTTGGGATATGTATCCAATAGTTGGATATTTATTAAGCATATGGGAAATTGTTAAAGAATATGTAGATGTGTTTGTAGAACATACCTATGCCAATGATAATGAAATACAAAAAGATTCCGAATTACAAGCCTGGATTCTAGCAGCCGGAAAAAAAGAAAAGGGAAACATAAAAGGTTTACCCCCTATGGACAATAAAGAAGCACTAAAACGTGTGTTAACTAGTATCTTATACCGAATTACTGCTCACGGAATATCCAGAGTGGACAACACGGCCAATCCCGCGCTAACTTTTGTTGGCAATTACCCGCCTTGTTTGCAACGTTCACTTATTCCTGAACCCACAAGTTCTTTTAGCACAGAGGAATTGTTACAATATTTACCAAATACCGGAACAATTGGAGAAATGATTACATTCTATTATACTTTTGTATACTCTGCACCTTATGAACCAATTATCCCTTTGAGGGGAAAACATGACGATTTATTTTTTACTGACGACAATAATGACCCCCGTAATGTGGCTTTGGTAACCTTTAGAACTAAGTTAATTGAGTTTATGGAAAATTATACCTTAGACAACAAGATTCCGGATATCCCTGCAAACACAGCTCAAATTCATCAATGGCCAATGAATGTTGAAACATGATTACGTAATTGTAATAGGCCACTTTCACAACCTTAAAAGAATATGGACAAAAAATAAACTTGCACAATTCGATAATTTAATTTTACTTTGTATTTCAAAGTACTTTTAACATGAGCACAGAAGAATACTTAAAAGACATTACCGAGATCAAGGACATGATGAACAAATCATCGCGCTTTTTCTCACTTAGCGGATTATCAGGTATTATGGCAGGAGTCTATGCACTGATCGGTGCAGCAATTGCATACTACCTGGTTAGCATTAGTGGTAGAGATTACCTTATTCTTGATGGTAAAATATTTAATTACATTCTACTCGACCTTTTTGCAGTCGCCCTACTAAGTATAGTTACGGCGATACTATTAAGTACAAGAAAAGCTAAAAAAAATAATGAAACTTTATGGAATGGTGCCTCAAGAAGACTACTCACTGCCTTTTTGATTCCGCTGATAACTGGAGGAATATATATCGCGATAAAGATATACAGTAATCATTATGGTCTTACCGGTTCATTAATGCTTATTTTTTATGGGCTTGCACTAGTTAATGCTTCAAAATATACAATTGGTAATGTAAAATATCTGGGATATATAGAAATCATCTTAGGTTTGATCTGCGCTGTATATCCTGGGTATGGGTTTTGGTTCTGGGTATTTGGATTTGGAGTGATGCATATTATATATGGAAGTCTAATTTACCTTAAGCACGATAGGTAATAACGAAACATGGGAAGTATAATTAACAACATAAACAAAGCTTTTGATCATCGCATCAGATTAGGGATTATGTCGATTCTGATGGTAAATGAATTTGCCGATTTTAAAATGCTTAAAGAACTTCTTGGCGCCACTGATGGCAATTTGGCCAGCCACACCAAAGCCCTAGAAAAGGAGGAATACATCATCGTTGAAAAATCATTTATTGGTCGAAAGCCAAATACAAAATATAGTGCCACTAAAAAAGGCCGAGAAGCTTTCAAAAAGCACGTTGAAGCTATTGAGAAATTACTAAAACAGTAGCTATTTTTTTAATCTTTTTACTTTGAATTTCAAAGTACTTTTAATAAGAGTAATATGAAAATTTTCCAATCCATTAATAAGAAGGCGTTAATTGTAGCGACGATAAGTTTTCTGCTAGGCACCATTCTCTTATTACTATTCTTGGTTTCAGGCCTAGATGTAATAGTAGATATAGGCCTTTTTTATGTGTTTATTGCCTTTGTTTTTAACACTATCACCTTTATAGGATTGATTACAAACGCCATAATAAACTATCAATACTATCAAGAGAACCTACGCACTATTTTCGTCTTTTTACTCAATATCCCTATAACAATTGGATATATATCATTAGTAATCAATAACCCTTTACAACACGCACTAACATAATGGAGATAGTACATAAACAATTACCCTTCATCAAAGGTTTTACAACAGCTGTGGCATTTAGCCTACTATTACTGCTAATCAGAATAATAAAAACAGACTCTACATATTATCTGTTCCTGGTCTGGAATTTGTTTCTGGCCTGTCTCCCTTATGCAATTGCACTTATATTAAGTTTGCGAAAAACTAACCATTTTATTTTTTGGTTAGCCTTTATTGTGTGGTTGGTTTTTCTACCAAACTCACCTTATATCTTAACCGATTTACAACATATAAGATTAAGCACATTACAATCTGTATGGTTCGATGTATTACTCATCTTGTCTTTCGCAATTAATGGTTTAATTATAGGTTTTGCTTCGCTCTGGATCATGCAAAAACTACTAAGAGACAGATTTTCTAAAGGAGCTACCAATTTTATTATCAATATCATCCTATTACTATGCGGGTTTGGGATCTACCTGGGGAGAATTTTACGCTGGAATAGCTGGGATATCCTTCAAAACCCGATCGGAATACTATCAGATATATTTAAAAGAATTTTATTTCCCATTGAACACATCAACACCTGGTCATTTACAATTGGCTTTGGTGGTTTTTTGATCATCACTTATCGTTTGATCCAGCAGTACCAAAAAAGAAACTAATTAAAGTAAGAAACATTAATAAATTTTAAAACTATGGAAACACCAAAACAAAAAAAGTCCTTTGGGCAATGGCTCAAAACTTCAATAACAGTACGTATGCTTATGGTAGGAATATTAATCCTAGTATTACTCATACCCTTATCCTACATCAAAAACTTGATTCAGGAACGAGCCTATAGACAAGAGGAGGTGGTAAAAGAAATAAACCAAAAATGGGGAAACGAAGTATTACTATATGGACCTGTACTCAAAATTCCCTATCAAACACATATGATCAAAAAAAGTTGGGACGATAAGACCAAATCTTATTTTGAAGAGGACATTATAACCATAAAAGATGCTTTCTTTTTTCCAAATACACTAGATATCAAATCCAATATCGAATCAGAAACCCTAGGAAGAAGTATCTATGAATCTGTAGTGTACACGGCAGACATGAAAATAAAAGGCTCTTTTATTATTCCTAACTTTGATCTAAAAGACATTGCAGAGAAGGATATTTTATGGAATAAAGCAACCGTGATTATTAATTCTACAAATCTAAAAGGGATAAAAAGCAACTTAGAATTACAAATAGGGAAAGAAAGTTACCCATTGCGATCTCGCTATACCCAAAACTCCCATACCAATACACTAGAGACCAAATTCCTAAAAGAAAATTCACTACCCAAGGAAAACGAAATCGACTTTAGCTTAGACTTAATTATTAATGGTAGTGAACAACTTCGTTTTATACCGGTAGGCAGAGAAACCAATGTATCCATGACTTCAAATTGGGCATCTCCAAGTTTCAATGGTAATTATTTACCAAATACCAAGACTAAACAAATCACCAAAGATGGTTTCAAAGCCAACTGGAAAGTATTACAAATCAACAGAGAATTTGAACAGGAGTTCTTTGGAGATTTACCCCTCATAGATTCATCGGCATTTGGAGTAAAACTACTAATCCCTGTAGATGAATATCAAAAAAGTGAACGCGCAAGTAAATACGGATATTTGGTTATTGCACTTACTTTTTTGGTTTTCTTTTTAATACAAACTATTAGCAAAATTCATATTCATCCGTTTCAATACTTAATGATCGGATTAGCGCTTACCATGTTTTACACCTTGCTTATTTCTATATCAGAACATTCAAGTTTTCTACAAGCTTATCTCGTTGCAGGTATAGCAGTAGTTGCACTAATTTCTATGTATGCTAAGGGCATTCTAAAAAGTTTTAAATTCATGGGATTTATTGCTGCTTCTTTGGCTGCTTTATACACATTTATTTTTGTAATAATACAATTAGAGAACTACGCCTTGCTTGTTGGAAGTATAGGGTTATTCTTAATTCTTGGTACGATCATGATGATATCGCGTAGGATTGACTGGAAAAATGATTAAGGATATGTTTAGTTAGTTGAGAGAAAAGCCATGCTTCTTATTTTCGAAGTATGGCTTTTTTATCTACTTTTAGTTCTGTAAAAAAGAAACCATGAGAAGAAATATTTACATCCTTGCAATAGCATGCGCAACATTTAGTATGTTTTCATGCAAAACGGACACCAAGAATAAGCAAATTTTGACCAAAGAAATCACTTTTACTAAAGAAGGTGAACTTTCTTTATTTAATCTAAAAGATTCTGTTCCTAGCCCAATTGCCAAATTAGACATTGAAATTGCCGATGATGATTATCAAATTCAGACTGGTTTGATGTATCGTGAATCCATGAAAGCGAACCAAGGAATGCTATTCATCTTTCCAACAGAAGAAACGCATTCATTTTATATGAAAAATACAGAGTTCCCGCTAGATATTATTTTCATAAACTCTAAAAACAAAGTGGTAAGCATTCAAAAAAATGCACAACCGCTTGATGAACGTTCATTACCTTCTGAAGGTCCTGCGCAATATGTTTTAGAGGTGAACGCTAAGTTAACAGATCAATGGAACCTTAAAGCAGGTGATTCTGTTTCTTTTACTAAAATGTAATAAATCGATCTTATTCTAAATAAAAAATCCGTCGCAACATGCGACGGATTTTTTTATCATACGAAAGAAGAATCTATTTCTTCTTCTCCTCTGTTTCTTTTTCTTTAGTCTTAAGACCTACTTTACTTAATGTATCATGCATTACTGGCGTAGCAATAAATAGCGATGAGTACGTACCTACCAATACACCTATGATTAATGAGAACATAAATCCTCTTAAGGGCGCAGCAAATATAAAGATTGCTATAAGTACCAGCAATGTAGTTAAAGAGGTGTTTAAAGTACGACTTAATGTACTATTTAAGGCTCCATTTACATTTTTAGCCAAAGGCCAAGTAGTATGCTCCTTGAAAAACTCTCTAATTCTATCAAATACAACCACCGTATCATTCAGAGAATACCCAATCACGGTAAGTATAGCAGCAATAAACGCTTGATCAATTTCCATATTAAATGGCATGAACTTATAGGTTAGTGAGAAAATACCTAATACAATTAATACATCATGGAACACTGCAATAACAGCACCTAAACTAAACTGCCATCTTCTAAATCGTAATAAAATATATAAGAATACTACGATAAGAGATGCAAGTACAGACCAGAATGCTGCTTGTTTAATATCATCTGCAATTGTAGGCCCTACCTTCATTGAGCGCATAATCCCTTCTTGCTTATCATCATCTCCATTAGCAAATTCATCATAAGTAAGCCCATCTGTAAGATAAGGTTTTAATGCTGTAAATAACTTGTTGGAAATCAATTCGTCAATTTCTTTACCAGTTTCTTCAACCTTATACTTAGTAGTAATTTTTAACTGATTATTTGCACCCAAAGTCTTTGCTTGGGCACTCTCAAATACAGCAACAAGGTCTTTTTGTACTGTAGTCGGCACAACATCTTTAGCAAAACGAACAGTATATGTTCTACCTCCAACAAAATCAACACCATAATCCAAACCTTGCGTTACCAAAGATCCAGCACCTGCCAAAATAATAACTAGAGATATTCCGTAAGCAATCTTACGTTTCTTAAGGAAATCAATATTAACATTCTTAAACAAGTTCTTTGTTGCACCCGTAGAGAAAGCAAGCTCCTTACCATTTTTACCGTAACCATCTATAAATAATCTAGTCACAAAAATTGCGGTAAACAAAGAAGTTAAAATACCTATTAATAAAGTCGTCGCAAAACCTTTAATTGGTCCAGTACCAATAACTAATAGAATTAAACCTGTAAGACCTGTAGTTATATTAGCATCAAGTATTGATGATAATGCATTACTAAATCCATCCTTTATAGCATCTGCCTGAGATTTTCCTTTTGCTAATTCTTCTCTAATCCTTTCAAATATTAACACGTTTGCATCAACCGACATACCTATTGTTAATACAATACCTGCAATACCAGGAAGTGTTAATACCGCTTTAAGACCGGCTAAAACTCCAAAAATAAACAAGATGTTTACTACCAAAGCTACATCTGCAAATATACCAGCTTTACCATAGTAGAATACCATCCAAATCAATATTAGAACTAGTGCTATTGCGAATGACATAACACCACTGTCAATTGCCTCTTGTCCAAGAGATGGTCCTACAATCTCACTCTGAATAATATCTGCAGAAGCAGGTAATTTACCAGCTCTCAATACATTTGCTAAATCTTGTCCTTCTTCAATAGAAAAATCTCCTGTAATCTCACTTCTTCCTCCACTAATAGCACCAGTTGTAACACCAGGAGCAGAATAAACAACATTATCAAGTACAACAGCAATTTGACTTCTCTGGCTAAATGCACGGCCAGTCATTTCTTCCCATTTCTTAGCTCCTTTACCATCCATTTGCATAGTAACGGTTACTTTACCAACTTGATTAAATTCTTGTCTTGCATCAGTAATAACACCTCCACTTAATTCTGGTAAGTTATCACGGTTACCTTTTATAGCATATAGATCTAAAAGCTCAGAATCTTTTGCTGGTTTCCCCCAAGCAAACTTCATGTATCGTTGTTCTAACGGCAATAAAGCTCTTACTTTAGGGTCATTAAGATATGCCATAAATTGATCAGCATTCTTCCTTTCTACAGTTACAACTACAGGACCTCCTTGCCCTCCTTGTATTGCCACCAAATCAAATAATGGGTTTACTTGTGCTTCTACCTTGGTAGAATCTTCTGCGTCTTCTAATAAATCATCGATTGCTGTATCAGCATCTGACTTAATAGAATCTACTTGTGTAGAATCTGTAACTACTTCACTTTTTTCTTCAACTTCTGTCTTAGCTTTTTCTACGCTGCTTACCTGTTCCTTAAGAAGGTTATTAGCAGAAAACAAGAAAGGAAATACTTCCTCAGACTTATAAACATCCCAGAACTCTAACTGCGCCGTACTAGTAACCAAATCCTGAACCCTTTGAATATCTCTAGCCCCAGGTAATTCAACAAGGATACGTCCTGATTCACCAATACGTTGAATATTAGGTTGTGTAACACCAAATTTATCGATACGTTTACGTAATACCTCGTAAGCCGATTCTACCGACTCACTAATTTTTCTTTTCAAAACAGGTTCAACCTGCTCATTGGTCATATCATAAATGATATCATCACTTAAGTTTTTATTTGCAAAAATATCAGGTGAAGCTAATTTAGCGTCTGGAATTTTCTCAAACTCTGTAAAGAAATCTTCGATATAGGTATTTTGACTATTCTTTTGCAACTCATCTGTAGCGAGTAAAGCGTTATTAAATGATGGGTCTTTAGAATTATTCGAAAGTCCTTTTAATATATCTTTTACAGAGATTTGAAGAATAACATTAATCCCCCCTCTAAGGTCAAGACCTTTATTAAGCTCTTTATTCTTTGCATCATTATATGTTATACCGGCAAAAATTTCTTCTTTTCCAATAGAATCCAAATAAGTGCGTTCTGCAGTTTCTCTTAATTTTGAGTAATTTTCTACATCTTCAGCATACTTTTGCTGTGCATAAACTTCAGCTTCTTTCTCTTTTGTGTAGGTCATATACGTATACGATAATTGGTATATACATACCAACCCAAATAATATCGCAAATACCCTAACAAGTCCTTTATTTTGCATTATTTATTTATTTTGGTCAAACCTTTTAAAATGACTGCTTATACAATTCACTCTTGATTTGACGATTATTTTTAATTATTTAATACTTATGTAATTAAGCGCTATCGTAGTACTGACATAAGCGCTACTTAAAAGTTAAAATGGCTTTCAAGAGGCTGTGAATCACTCTTCTTTTTTAACCTTTAAAAATGTAATTAGTCTTTAGGAATTTCTTAAAAGCTTTAAATTCCCATTAGGAGACAGGTCCAGCTCTTACTTCTGGAATCTTATATGAAGTATTATCTATTGCTATCGCAATATTTGAATTTACTTTTTGAGCTACTTTTTCAAGCCTATCTATACCATTGATATTAATCCCAGCAACGAAGCTATATAAATTCGTACCGGAATACCAATCTTGTTCTTGGTTTACTTCTAAAACAGATATTCCATTAAAGTCAGAGCCTAAATCTGTACCTTTTTGGATTTCATAAACATCAAGATTATAATCTTTTGAATTTTTATTTAAAGGAAATTGATCGCTATCTTCATTTTGGTCATAAGAAGTATGATCAAGAGCTACATTTTGTTCTTCAGAAAGTATTTTTTTTATACTCTCTACATTTGCATCACTATAATAAGCAATTTTAAGCTTGCCGTTTTTTAACCCTTTTGATATTCTTGTATGTTCAACCCCTATCGATTCCAATTGTTTCTTCACAATTGTTATCGCATTTTGAGCTTCTAAAGAGGTAATCTCAATATCAACAAACTCTAATACAATTTCCTGATTAGGTACAACAGTTTGTTGTTGAACAACAACAAGAAGCGCAAGTGCAGTGATTAAAATCCTGAAGTACCATTTTTTCTTCATGCCGCAAATATAAAAAAATAAGAATTGCATTTCTAAAGTCTTCAAACAAATATCTATCTAAATCTCTTGAACACCAAAAACTACCTAAAAAAGAACAACTTATAC
The DNA here is from genome assembly GCA_947500545.1 of uncultured Aquimarina sp. Taxonomy (GTDB): domain Bacteria; phylum Bacteroidota; class Bacteroidia; order Flavobacteriales; family Flavobacteriaceae; genus Aquimarina. Next base: position 73,228 of record CANMSO010000011.1, read on the forward strand.
ATTTTCAATAAAGCATGCTTTAAATAATAAAAGCTGCAAAAAAGCAGCTTTTATTATAAATATCATTCAGATTAGAAATCTACTATAGCTCTAATAATCCATTGGTTTTTTTAACACCTTCAGCACTTTCTGCAAGTTTTGCTTTCTCTGCATCGCTAAGTTCAATTTCTACGATCTTCTCAATACCGTTTTTACCTAATACAACAGGTGCCCCAATACATAGATCATTTAATCCGTACTCACCTTCTAACAAAATAGAACAAGGGAATATCTTCTTCTGGTCACACGCAATAGCCTGAACCAATCCAGAAACTGCTGCTCCTGGAGCATACCAAGCAGATGTTCCTAATAATTTCGTGAGTGTCGCTCCTCCTACTTTGGTATCGGCTGCCACTTGCTCTAATCTATCTTTAGAAATAAACTCTGAAACCGGCACACTATTTCTTGTTGCTAATCTGGTTAAAGGTACCATACCTTTATCACTATGACCACCAATTACCATTCCGTCTACATCAGAAATAGGAGCTCCTAAAGCTTCTGCCAATCTATACTTAAAACGTGCACTATCCAAAGCACCACCCATACCGATAATTCTATTTTTTGGAAGATCAGTAGTTTTATGCACCAAATATGTCATCGTATCCATAGGATTACTCACAACAATAATAATCGCATTTGGAGAATGTTTTATCAAACTAGAAGATACAGTTTTTACAATTCCAGCATTAATACCAATAAGCTCTTCACGAGTCATCCCTGGTTTACGAGGAATTCCTGAAGTAATTACAGCAATATCACTTCCTGCAGTTTTAGAATAATCTCCTGTAGTACCTGTTATCTTGGTATCAAATCCGTTTAAAGATGCAGTTTGCATAAGATCCATTGCTTTACCTTCTGCATATCCCTCTTTGATATCTAACAATACAACTTCTGAAGCAAAATCCTTTATTGCTATGTATTCTGCGCAGCTAGCACCTACTGCTCCAGCTCCTACTACTGTAACTTTCATGGTATATTTTTTTTGAATGTAATTAAACTTGTTTGTCCCGCGAAAATACAAATTCTTTCACGAATTAATTAACAAATAGAATGTTAATTACCAGCCAAATCTAAGTGCAAGAGAAAGGTTACTATAGTTCTGCAATGTATAGTCCAAATTCGCATTAAATACTCCAAAGTTAACTCTGGCACCCATAGTTGCCTTAACACCATTTGTTTTATTTTTCACACTAATTGGATCAACTACCGTTAGTGATGCTGATGGGCCATTTTGAATCTGATAAGTACCTAACAAATCTGCATCACTAGCACCAAAATAATACCCTAACCCCCCGTAAAAATTTAAAACTGGAAACTTTGTTGATACAATACTGGTAATTAACCATGAATTTGTATTTAACTCGACTTTTTGATCAGCCCCTACCACACCACTATTTGCATTAATATCATAGAAACCTTTTACATTAGTATACCCTAATAAACCAGAAAGTCTAACTGGCCATCTTTTTAAAGGAAAAATCCAATCGGTTAATTCATGTTGAAAAGCAACACCATATAACTGTATTTCTGCATCTTCAACAGCTTTAATTCTTGGTAGAAACCGAACTTTTATCTCTGTACTTTTTATTAAACCCATTGATCCTTGAAGAAACCCACCAGGTAACGAATTGATTTCAGAACTACCAATACCATCTGGTAAAACAACTTCTAAACCGCCAACGACAACAGAAACATTTTGGCTATTTACACCAAGAGCATTAGCAACTACACGTTGTGCTCCACCTCCCACAAAAGTAAGATCCGTGTATTCAATAGCATTCAAAACAAAAGATTGTTTATCCTCACGTACAAAAGAGAGGTTTCCTACAAACCCCAATTCAAAATGCCATAGCTTTTTGGTTTTTGCATTATTATACCAACCATTAGACATATTGTTTACAAGAGATTCTCCGGCTGGAGCAAAATAATCCTCACTAAATCTTTGCGCATTCTCAATTCCTATTTCAAGAATTTGATCAATATCTGTTTGAGAGAAGGTCACATGACCTAGAAGAAATGCCAGCAACAATGTAATTTTTTTCATTCGATTTGGGTTTATAGGCTATGCAATATAAAAAAAATCCGTTATACCTAGGTATAACGGATCTCATATATAGTTAGTATCTTATAATTCTAGCTTAAGCATCAATATTAGCATAAACAGCATTCTTTTCTATAAATTCTCTACGAGGCGGCACCTCATCACCCATAAGCATAGAGAAGATTCTATCTGCTTCTGTAAGGTTATCTATTGTAACCTGACGCATAGTTCTGAATTCCGGATTCATAGTAGTATCCCATAATTGCTCTGCATTCATCTCTCCAAGACCTTTATATCGTTGTATTTTAGAATTTTCTCCAAATTCTTGAACAATCAAATCTCGTTGGTCATCGTTCCACGCATATTGTTTTTTCGCTCCTTTTTTCACCAAATATAATGGTGGTGCTGCAATATAAATATGCCCCGCCTCTATCAACTCTTTCATATAACGGAAAAAGAAAGTCAAAATCAATGTAGAAATATGACTACCATCAACATCAGCATCACACATAATTACTACTTTATGATATCTTAATTTTGAAAGATTTAATGCCTTACTATCCTCTTCTGTTCCTATAGTAACACCTAATGCGGTAAAGATATTTTTGATTTCTTCATTTTCAAAAACTTTGTGATGCATGGCTTTTTCTACATTCAGGATTTTTCCACGAAGTGGAAGAATCGCTTGAAACATACGATCACGACCTTGTTTTGCAGTTCCACCCGCCGAATCTCCCTCGACAAGAAATACTTCACATAATGCAGGATCTTGTTCTGAACAATCTGACAACTTACCTGGCAAACCACCAATACTCATTACTGATTTACGCTGTACCATCTCACGTGCTTTTTTAGCAGCATGACGAGCTTGCGCGGCAAGAATCACCTTTTGAACAATGATTTTTGCATCATTAGGGTTTTCTTCAAGGTAATTTTCTAACATTTCAGAAACCGCCTGTGACACAGCAGAAGTAACTTCCCTGTTTCCTAACTTGGTTTTTGTTTGCCCTTCAAATTGTGGTTCCTGAACTTTTACCGATACAATTGCGGTTAACCCCTCACGGAAATCATCTCCAGCAATTTCAAATTTCAATTTATCTAATAAACCAGAAGCATCTGCATATTTTTTAAGGGTAGAAGTAAGACCTCTCCTAAAACCTGAAAGATGCGTACCTCCTTCATGTGTATTAATGTTATTTACATAAGAATGTAAATTTTCTGCATACGAATCATTATAAATCATAGCGACTTCTACAGGGATATCATTTTTCTCCCCTTCCATAGAAATTACATCAGTAATAATAGAACTACGACTAGCATCAAGAAATCTTACAAATTCTTTCAATCCCTCTTCAGAATGAAAAATTTCTGAAACATCGTTACCTTCCTCGTCCTGATCTCTCTTATCCGTGAGCGTAATTGTTATCCCTTTATTAAGATATGCCAATTCTCGCATACGACTTGCCAAAGTATCATAATTGTACTCTAGAGTTTGCTGAAAAATTGTTGGATCTGGTCTAAAAGTAACTACAGTACCATTAAAATCCGTTTCCCCAGTAGACTTAACAGGATATAAAGGTTTTCCTTTCTCATATTCTTGCTCCCATACTTTTCCATCTTTATGAACAATAGCATGCAAATGGTCAGACAAAGCATTAACACAAGAAACCCCTACTCCATGCAGACCTCCTGAAACTTTATAAGAATCTTTATCAAACTTACCTCCTGCCCCAATCTTGGTCATTACAACCTCTAATGCAGAAACGCCTTCTTTTTTATGAATCCCAACGGGAATACCACGACCATTATCTCTTGTAGTAATAGAATTATCTTCATTTATGGTCACTTGTATAGAATCACAGTATCCAGCTAATGCTTCATCAATTGAATTATCAACTACTTCATACACTAAATGGTGTAATCCTCGAGACCCTACATCACCTATATACATCGATGGACGCATACGTACATGTTCCATTCCTTCGAGTGCCTGAATACTATCCGCTGAGTAATCCTTCTTCTTAGCTTCTTCGCTCATAAAATCCCTTAATTAATTATTTTATTTTTTTGACAACAAACAAAGATAAAAAAACAGTAAAAGGATGAAAGGATTTTATCAAGGATCATTTAAAGAGTTATCAACAATTAGTTAAGATTAGTACCAGAAAAATAAAAAATGCTCTTAAAACCGATAAAAATAGCCTTAAATGGATTTTATAATAATTTTATAATTTTATTAATACTATTGAACTTTCTTTTTAAATCTTTACAAATGAGATTTTTGACTACAAAAAAACACTACCAATATAACCTATATATTTCCAGGTCAAAATTGGAAACTACTTTTTATTATTATTTAGTTTTTTACCACTCTTTTACAAATTTATCACCCACATCTACTCTTTAACCCATATCACAATAGTATATACATATTAGATCTTTTTAAGATGAATTTCATAAATAATTTTTTCGCAAATCATATGCTGAAAAACGCTTACTAACTGGTCCCTTACGAATACTCATGACTTAACAAATCCTTAACTCTATTTACAAAAATTTTAACTCATTGACTTATAATACCATACCCCCAACACTGTTATCCCAACTGAATAATATAAATCACAAACTCAATTTTAATTTAAAAAAATGAAAACAAAAAAAATTATTAATCTAGTAAAACTGACAGCATTAAGTTTGGGGCTTTTTGTAACTTCATGTACCACAGAAGATTTTGAAAAAGCACCTGATACTAATGGAGTTGAACTCGTAGAAAAATACTTTTTAGGAGATCTTATACAAGTAGAAGATATAGGCAATGGAACACTTAAATGGGGTGACATATTATTTGATGAGGCTCAATTATCAGACGAAAAAATCGAATTTGATGCATTTCCTGAACCAAACCAAGGTATAGATGCAAAATTGGGACTTGCTTCAAGAGTACGAAAATGGAGCAACAACACCATTGTATATGTTTTGGATAATAGCTTATCCAGCAGACAACGTGACGTTACTTTTAGTTCAATGAATGAGTGGATTAACAAAACTAATGTACGTTTTAAAGAAAGAACTAACGAAAGTTCTTATGTAACCATTCGTAATAGTGGCCGAAATTGTAATTGTGCCTCTGCTAGTTTGGGAGATCAAGGTTCACGAGGTACAATTAATATGGGAGTTAGAACTGGAGTTGGAGTAATGACTCATGAAATAGGACATACTCTAGGCTACTTACACGAACAAAACCGAAGTGACAGAGATCAATTTGTAAATATTTTTCCAGAAAATATTCAAGATGGTGCAATTAGTCAATTTAGAGTAGATAACAATTCAGTAAATCCAGGAAGATTTGACGTAGAATCTATTATGATTTACAGCAGTTTTACGTTTAGTAAAAATGGTCAGCCCGTAATGTTAGAAAAAGATGGTAGCCGTATTCCTTTTAGAAGTACATTATCCGCTGGCGACATTGCAGGAACTAATCAACTATACCCAGGAGGAACAACTGGTGGCGGTGATACTTGTGAAGGTGTTGACGAATGGGTATCTGGAAGACAATATAACGTTGGAGACAGAGTAACATACCAAGGATCCTTATATGAGAGAGATTTCTCTAGTTGGAATCGTATTGCAGAGTGTGATACTACCACACCTACACCTACAGATATCTGTGACGGCGTATCAGCATACAGCAGAAACAGAAATTACTCTCCTGGAGATAAAGTAACTTACGCAGGATACTTATTTGAATTACAAAGTAACTTCAGATGGTCCAATAAAGGTAGATGTGGAAACTAAAAAAAGGTATCCAACCAATTTTTGGTTAAAACACAATCCGTCATAATTAAAAAAAGGCTATAGTTAACACTATAGCCTTTTTTCATACAAAACAAAACCCTGAAAAATTTGTTTTCAGGGTTTTACATCTCAATTAACTCAACTTTCAGCTATAAATAAACTGTTTTCTGTTTAAATTCTCGAAAAATTAATAAGCCTCTTCATGAACATTGGCTACTGCTCTACCGCTAGGGTCATTCATGTTTTTAAAAGCTTCATCCCATTCTAAAGCAATTTTTGTACTACATGCCACTGATGGTTCTTGTGGCACACTCAAAGCTGCCGTATCACTTGGGAAATGACCTTCAAATATTGAACGATAATAGAATTCTTCCTTGTTTTGCGGGGTTTGTATCGGAAATCTAAAGTGTGCATTTGCCATTTGCTCATCAGAAACTTCTGTTTCAACTACATCCTTAAGAGTATCAATCCAACTATATCCAACTCCGTCTGAAAATTGTTCTTTTTGTCTCCAGACTACACTTTCTGGTAGGTATGACTCAAAAGCTTTACGAATCACCCATTTCTCCATTCTTTCACCATTAATCATTTTATCTTTAGGATTAATACGCATAGCAACATCCATAAATTCTTTGTCCAAAAACGGAACACGACCTTCAATTCCCCATGCAGCAAGAGATTTATTCGCTCGCAAGCAATCATACATGTGTAATTTATCAAGCTTACGAACCGTTTCCTCATGAAATTCTTCTGCACTTGGTGCTTTATGGAAATATAGATATCCTCCAAAAATCTCATCAGCTCCCTCACCAGACAATACCATTTTCACACCCATAGATTTAATAACCCTTGCCATCAAATACATTGGAGTTGAAGCTCTAATTGTTGTAATATCATAAGTTTCAAGGTTATAAATCACATCTTTTATTGCATCAAGTCCTTCTTGGATTGTAAACTTGATCTCGTGATGAACGGTCCCGATATGATCTGCTACTTTTTGTGCCGCAGCCAGGTCAGGAGAACCTTCTAATCCAACAGAAAAAGAATGTAACTGTGGCCACCAAGCATCTTTAGTATCACCAGATTCTACTCGTTTTTCTGAATATTTTTTAGCTATTGCCGATGTAACTGAAGAGTCTAAACCGCCTGATAACAGTACTCCATAAGGAACATCAGACATCAATTGTCTATGAACAGCAGCTTCTAAAGCATCCCTAAGTTCATCTATACTAGTTTGGTTTTCTTCTACAGCCTTAAAATCTGACCAATCTCTAACATACCATTTCTTTAATTCTCCATCTTTACTAGATAAATAATGGCCCGGAGGAAATAGTTCGATCTTAGCGCAAACACCTTCAAGAGCCTTTAATTCTGACCCAACATAAAAAGTACCGTTTTGGTCCCAGCCCATATATAGTGGTATAATACCCATATGGTCTCTTGCTATTAAATATGTATCGTTTTCAGAATCATACAAAGCAAATGCAAAAATACCGCTTAGCTCATCTAAAAAATCAGTTCCTTTCTCTTTATACAAAGCCAAAATTACTTCGCAGTCAGAATTTGTTTGAAAAGTATACTTTCCTTCAAACTGTTTACGAAGTTCACCATGATTATATATTTCACCGTTTGCTGCTAATATTATCCTCTTATCTTCACTAAATAGAGGTTGTTTTCCAGAAACCGGATCAACGATAGCTAATCTTTCATGAGCTAATATTGCTTTTTCGTCCGAGTATATACCACTCCAATCTGGGCCTCTATGACGAATTTTTTTTGACATTTCTAATAACTTAGGTCTCAACACCTCTGAGTCTTGCTTTAAATCAAAAGCACACACAATTCCACACATAGCATTCTTTTTAATAATTGAAAGTTCAAAGATTAGGTAATGATTACAAAATAAAAACATAAACAGCAAAATAGGTTTCAAATTAAAACAAAAATCTATTATTAAATAACTAAAATGTAACTTAACCAAAAACAATTAGTGATATACAGTATCAAATCATTACTCGAAACATTTAACAGAATTTATAGACTGGATTAACATTTAGCTTGTAAGTTCACTTTTATCTTTACGTCAGTTATAGAAATTAAAATCACTATTATGAAAAAATCACTCTTACTAGTCGCTATTATGTTATTAGGAACAGTAGCTACTGTTAATGCACAAAAATTTGCTGGCTTACAAAAAAGTCCAACCGACATTGCTTATGCTAAGGCAGATAGAAATGCAAAACCTGTTATTAAAGTAGTTTATAGTCGTCCGCAGAAAAAAGGTAGAAAAATATTTGGGAACCTAGTAAACTATGGTAAAGTATGGAGAACAGGAGCTGATGAAGCAACAGAAATCAAGTTTACGCAAGATGTAAAAATGGGAGATAAAACCGTAAAAGCAGGTACTTATTCATTATTTACCATTCCAGGAGAAAAAGAATGGACTGTAATTTTAAACTCTGATTTAGATAGCTGGGGAGCATATACTTATGATGAGGGGAAGGATGTAGCTAGAATTAAAGTACCGGCCTCAAGTGGAGATGAACTAGAAGTTTTTTCAATAGCTTTCAAAAAAGTAGACAAAGGCTATCACATGGTAATGGGATGGGATACAGCCAGAGTAGCAGTTCCTTTTACGATGTAACAGGAATACCAAAATATTGCAATAAAATAGCTCGGTAAAAAATTACCGAGCTATTTTGTTTCAATATTATATAATGCCCCTAAAATATAATAATTGTGATTATTCCTCTATTGGAATAATAAATTTCTTTTACTATCTGTGTATTGCATGCCCCGATGCTCCAGGTAGTTCACTTAAAAAATCCATTACAATTCTAAAAGTTAATCTAAATTTTGTGTAAAATAGCCCCATATTTTTATATTAAATTATTATTATTCAAATATAACACCCAAATGAGGTGTTGTCAATAGTTTTATGCAATTTTTAGATGTAATTTTAAGTTTCATCGATGACATACACAAAAACCTAATACAGAAGAAGTTCACTTCCGGTTTGATTGTTATTTTTTACTAGGAAAATGGGGTAATTTCCCCAGATTCTTTTTGTAAAACCCAATGTAACAATCGCAGTTCCCTTTCTTAAATCTATAACATTTCCTCCAGAATAGTCCGAATATATTATCTATGAATTGCGTTACTGCAAGCTGAAGGCAAGTGTTTAAGAAATGACTTTAAAGCCTTAATATTTATTGTTATTATACCGTAAAATATCTTCATAATCATTTCATTTATAATTCATTATACAAAAGTAGCACAGAGTATCATATTTTAAAAATATTTAACACTGTAAAAATCATATTTTAGACATAAAACATTTTTTTAACGTTGTATGACTACGGTAAAACCGTAAATTAACATAATTGAAGAATCGACTTACAACTTTAATTTATCCTTAAGGATAAACCTTTTAATGAGTACAACATGAATACGCCCCTATCTTAATCCTAATGTGATCTGTTATACTTCTTAAACAATTCAAAAAATCTATCTATGAATTGCATTACTGCTTGCTGCAGGTAGCTCTCTTAAAAATGTTTTTAAAGCTTTTAAATCTATAAGTAATACATTGTAAAAAAATTTCATAACCATTTGATTTATAATTTCTTATACAAAGATAGAGACCAAGGTTTCTGAAGAGAAAAAATTAACATTCTCAATATATGATTTTAGATATAAAATATTCAAGACACGACATAAAGCTAAAAAGCAGCTAAAATTTGTTAAATCCTGAAGAAAAATCTTACAATCAAAAGTGCTTTTTCAGGGGTATTCTCCCCCTTTTCATTTCTATACATCAGAATTTTCTGTATACAAATACTCTTATAAATAGGTAAAAAAGCACATTAATGTAGTTTTCATCACTTTGCCCTTGTTAAAAAGGGTTTTTACACAGCATTTGTTAAATGAAAAAGGGCTATCCGTTTTGGATAGCCCTTTTTCTCAACCAAGTAAATATTTTTTAAGCTCTGATTATTTTGGTCATTACTTACGCATTGCGTAAACTGAAGCTCCCGGAAGATCTTTCAAAAATCTAACGATAATATTAAAATCAAGCCCATTAAAAGTAAAAATTGAATTCATGCTTTATTAAGTTATAAATTGATATGGTGTAAAATTAGCAGGTAATTATCAGATAATCAACAAATTCACTAAAAAATTAATTTTAATTTGATGTATTAACATATTTACCTGATTAAATTCAAAATACAAATTACTATGCATGCATAGAAGTAGGTGAAAACTTACTTTTATGTTTAGAAAATGAATTCTATACCTTTTGGTAACTATGGTTTAACCATTGTTTTAAAAAAGTTAGCCGGTAAAAAAGGAAAAAAAAGACAATGTAGAAAGAGTTACGGGATATTTAAATATTTATGCGTTTGAAGAGAAACTTTCCATTTAGGGTTTTGCATTACATAATCTACTATAAGGGGCACCATTTTTTCGCGATTGCTCCATTCTGGTTGAAGATAAAGTATACAATCATCTGAAACCATAGCGGCCTGTTCTTCTGCAAAAGCAAAATCGCTTTTATTATAAACAATACATTTTAATTCATTTGCGGCAGTATACACCTCTTTCTTAGGTAACTTTATTTTTTTTGGAGAAAGACAAATCCAATCCCATTCTCCGGTCAATGGATATGCACCAGAAGTTTCAATATGAGTTTGAGCACCTTTTGCTTTTAGCATTGTAGTAAGCGATGTCATATCCCAGGTAAGTGGTTCTCCACCTGTAACCACAATCACCTCACTATATTTCAATGCGTTTTCAACAATTTCTTCTGTAGCTGTTGGTGGGTGCAAATCTGCATTCCAACTCTCTTTTACATCACACCAATGGCATCCAACATCGCAACCACCTATTCTAACAAAATAAGCAGCTGTTCCTTTATGATAGCCTTCTCCTTGTATAGTATAAAACTCCTCCATTAATGGAAGCATTTCACCTGCATTCACCAATTTTTGTACACTCTCTTGCATAAGGGCGCAAAGGTACGCAACATAAAAGAATTATTTAGCAAATCCCCATGTCGAATGTTTTCTAGATATCATTTTTTAACTGCAATGCACTCAATTTCGATCTTCGCTCCAACAGCCAATCCTTTAGCAGCAAAAGTCGTTCTTGCGGGTTTTTGTGGGAAATATTTTTTGTATACAGCATTAAAAGCAGCAAAATCTTCAATATTAGCAAGAATCACGGTACACTTCACGACATCTTCCATTACCATATTATGATGTCCTAAGACAGCTTTTATATTTTCAAGAGTTTGTTTTGTCTCTGCCTCTATTCCGCCATCTACCAATTTTCTTGTGGTATGGTTCATTCCAACTTGACCAGATAGAAAATACAAATCACCAACCTGCACAGCATCAGAAAACGGGGCTTCTGATTTTTTAGGTTCATGAGTCTTATGAAAAATTACACTATTTGTGGGTTTTGTAGATTTAGTATTGCAACCAACCAAAAACATACTCATAAGTATAAATAAAAATACGCTCTTCATAGTTAAAAAAATTAAAACAATGTTCTTTATCGATTATTCAGGATTAAAATTAACTTATAATTTCAATAGAAAAGTTAAGATTCCTATTTTTATCAAAAATTAAAATTATTATGAGCGATAATCAGGCATTTCTAGATCATATTAATGAAGGTTATAAGACCAAAGGTGATTTCATTACTATGGGAGCCGCTATGCACGAAGGCGAAACGGTAACAAACGCCCATGTAAAAGTTCCGTTAAAAACATTAAATAGACATGGACTAATTGCCGGAGCAACTGGTACTGGTAAAACGAAAACACTACAGATCATCGCCGAAAATCTAAGTGAAAAAGGAATTCCCGTGTTATTAATGGACATTAAGGGGGATCTTAGTGGAATTGCTGCGGCAAGCCCTGGTCATCCAAAAATTGATGAACGCCATGAAAAGATAGGAATCCCATTTGAAGCAAAAAATTTCCCTGTAGAAATACTTTCGCTTTCTGATCAAGATGGAGTTAGACTAAGAGCAACTGTAAGTGAATTTGGTCCCGTATTACTATCCAGAATTCTTGATGTAACCGAAACACAAGCCGGAATTATATCTATAATTTTTAAATATTGTGATGATAATAAATTACCATTACTAGATTTAAAAGATCTAAAAAAAGTGTTACAATTCTCTACAGGGGAAGGTAGAAAAGAATTAGAAAAAGACTATGGTCGTATTTCTACTGCTTCTACAGGGTCTATTCTGCGTAAAATAGTAGAACTTGAGCAACAAGGAGCTGACCTCTTTTTTGGGGAAAAGTCATTTGAAGTCGAGGATTTATGTCGCATCGATGAAAATGGTCGAGGAATTATCAATATCATTAGGTTAACTGATATTCAGGACAAACCAAAGCTATTTTCTACATTCATGTTAAGCCTTCTGGCAGAAATCTATGGTACTTTTCCTGAACAAGGAGATAGTGGAAGGCCAGAATTAATAATTTTCCTTGATGAAGCGCACTTAATTTTTAAACAAGCTTCAAATGCGTTAATGGATCAAATTGAAAGTATTGTAAAGCTAATACGATCCAAAGGTGTAGGGCTATATTTTGTAACTCAAAACCCGACAGATGTTCCTGATGGTGTTCTAGGTCAACTTGGTCTAAAAGTACAACATGCACTTAGAGCGTTTACGGCAAAAGACAGAAAGGCCATAAAGCTTACAGCAGAAAACTATCCTATTTCTGAATATTATGACACCAAAGAAATACTAACTTCTTTAGGAATTGGAGAAGCCTTGGTATCTGCTTTAGATGAGAAAGGACGCCCTACTCCATTGGCTGCAACCATGTTAAGAGCACCTATGAGCAGAATGGATGTACTAACCGATAGTGAGTTAAAAACCTTGCTAAAAAAATCAAAACTTACCTCAAAATATAATGAAGAAGTTGATAGAGAAAGTGCATACGAACTTTTAAGTGAAAAAATAGAAAAAGCAGAAGCGGCAGAAGCCAAGGCCGCTGCCAAGAAAGAAAGAGAAAAACTTAGCAAAAGTTCTTCTAGCTCACGTTCTAGAAGCAGAAGAACCAGTACAACAGAAAAAGCGGTAATAAAAGTGCTCACCAGCGCTACATTTATTAGAGGAGCTCTTGGGGTACTTAATAAGTTATTAAAGTAATTTTCGTTTAGTATTAAAACAAATTATTTAATTCAAAAACATGAAAAACAGAATTTTTCAGATACTTCTCGTAACAATATTAATTTTCAGCTGTCAAAAGGAAGAAAAGCAAAACCCTTTCGAGATATCACACAATAGAATAGGATTATTAACCAATGAAATTAAAATAAGTCAGTTAGATTCTGTTTTTGCAAATGATTCTATTGTTCGAAGTACTGCTCAAAATCAGTTTTTAAGCAATGCCAACGAAATAGAAATCTATGAAAAAGGAGGTGTTAAACTTCTTGTTCTTGAAGCAAGAGAAGAATCCAATACTAACGCCACTATAGAAAACATTCAAATAATTGACCCTAGGTATAAAACGAGTTTGGGACTGTCTTCTGCAAGTGTATTTAAAGACATTAAGGATAATTACTCGATATCAAAAATCAATAATACTTTAAGTACCGCAGTAATTTTTGTAGATAGCATACAGGCATATTTCACTATCGATAAGAAAGAATTACCTCGAGAATTTCAGTTTACAACCGATATTGAAATCAAAGCTACCGATATACCTGATGCATCAAAAATCAAACATTTTTGGATAAGTTGGAATAAGAATTAAGTATATAAAGAAATGGGTAAAAAATATCGTATTCAAAAATCACCTTTTATTGTTCCTACTACAGATGGAAAGTTAATAGAAGAACATTTTGGTAAAGCCACAGATCAAAATTCAGATATTAGCATTGCTCACATGATTGCTCCTCCTGGCTGGAGCGAACCATATCAAACTCCAGAATTTGATGAGTACACTTATATTATAAGAGGTAAGAAACAATTTATAATTGAAGATGAGAAGGTTATACTAGAATCTGGCCAATCCATAAAAATTAAAAAAAACACAAGAATTCAATATTCTAACCCTTTTGATCAAGAATGTGAGTATCTTGCCATCTGTCTTCCGGCATTTTCTCCGGAAACAGTACATCGAGAAGATGCATGAAAGAAAAATACCAAAAATACCTACCTGTTTTAATTGGAAAATACTTCCATCTTCTTTTTTTCTTATCACCAAAAAAAGCCGTTAACAAAGCTTATATTTTATTTTGTACTCCAAGAAAGGGAAAAATACTTCCAGAACAGGAAGAATTTCTTGAAGATGCAGAAGACGAAATTGTTCATGTTGGTGATACTAAAATTCAGACGTACAGATGGGCAAGTTTGGGAGAAACAGTGTTAATGGTTCATGGATGGGAGAGCAACGCGCATCGCTGGAAGGCTCTTATTCAAAAATTACACAAAAGAGGGTTTAATGTAATTGCCTTTGATGCTCCTGCTCACGGTAATTCATCTGGCAAAATACTTAATGTCCCTCTATACACTGTATGTCTTCAGAAAATGGTTGAACTATATCGGCCTAATCATATCATGGGACATTCAGTTGGAGGAATGACTACTATATTTCATCAATACAGTTATCCAAATCAAGAAATCGAAAAATTGGTTGTTCTGGCGCCTCCTTCAGAGTTATCAAGGATAATGAAAGGTTACCAGGAAATACTTAAACTATCTCCAAAATTCATGAAAGCCTTGGATCAATTTTTTAAAGACAAACACGGTTTTTATTTTAAAGAGTTTTCAGTTTCTGATTTTGCAAAAAAACTCACACATAAAGGCCTATTAATTCATGATAAAAATGACGATATCGCTCCTTATAATGAAGCGGAAGATATTGGGGAAAACTGGAATGATGTTCAATTTGTTTCTACCGTAGATTATGGCCATTCATTGTTTTTTGATGAAGTAGATGATATGATCATTAATTTTTTGAAAGATTAACCTTTAGAAAAGAATAATTATTTATTTTGTTTTTCCACTAAATCTCTTTTGGTCTGGATAATCCGAAATTCAATATTATATTTACCTTTGCATGTGGAAAATTCTAAACTCACCAGACTTAACAAATATCTTAGCGAAGTAGGATATTGTTCGCGCCGCGAAGCTGACAAATTAATCGACCAGAAACGTGTTACTATAAATGGAGAAGTTCCTGAAATGGGAACAAAAGTGGCTCCAGAAGACACGGTTCGTGTTGATGGTGAATTGATTACAGAGCCTAAAGAAAAGCACGTTTATCTAGCCTTTAACAAACCTGTTGGTATTGTTTGTACCACAGCACAAAACGAAAAAGACAACATTATAAATTACATTAACTATCCCAAGCGTATTTTTCCTATCGGGAGGTTAGACAAGCCCAGTGAGGGTCTTATCTTCTTGACTAGTGATGGTGATATTGTAAATAAAATTCTTCGAGCCAGAAATAATCATGAAAAAGAATATCTGGTAACAGTAAATAAACTTATTAACCCTCAGTTCATTAAACGAATGAGTAATGGCGTTCCTATTTTGGACACCATTACCCGAAAATGTGAGGTAGAACAAATTAATAAGTATAGTTTTAGAATTGTACTAACTCAAGGCCTTAATAGACAAATTCGTAGAATGTGTGAATATTTGGGATATGAAGTAGTTAGACTAAAAAGAACCCGAATTATGAATGTTCATTTAGATCTTCCAATTGGTAAATGGCGATATTTAACCGAAGAAGAATTGAAAGTGATTAATTCTGACATTGGGGATTCGAGTAAAACCGAAGAAGTATCTATTATAAAAGAAACAACTCCTAAACGATATAACACCACTTCTAAATCTTCTGGTAATTATAATAAAGACAGGATGAAAAATCCAATCAAAAAAGGAGCTTCAAAATCAAATAATAAAAAGCGTAGGGATCGTAGGAACTAAATACTGTTGTTAATTATATCCTAATTTCTGCATCATAGATTTATTCGTTTTTTCAAAATAAGTAAATTACCTACTCATCAATTCTATAATTAATATGACACGGTTACTATTTACTCTATTTTTAATAGCTAATATTGCGGTTTCCGCTCAAAGTGAGTATGAACCCTCTGATGCATACCCTTTTGGGCAACCTAACCCTAAGGCTCCAAAAGAAATTACTGATTTTCAGCCGCTGATAGGTATTTGTGATTGTATATCCAAAACCCGAAATAAAGATAAAACCTGGGCCGAACCCAATAAAATGACCTGGGAGTTTAAGTATATCATGAATGGTATGGGGGTTCAAGATCAAACAATTAAGGAAGATGGTAAAAACTCTGGTAGTATCAGGCAATTTATTGCAGATAGTAGCAAGTGGTATGTGCACTACTATTCCTCATCAAGTCCTACACCAATCCTTTCTGCCTGGGAAGGAAATAGAAAAGATGATAAGATCATTTTATATAATGAGCAAAAAGCCCCGAATGGTATGGATGGGTTCTTTAAAATCAATTTTTATGATATTAGTGAAGATGGATTCAAATGGTTGGGAGAATGGGTAAATACAAATGAAACCTTTTCTTACCCAACTTGGGAAATAACCTGCACAAAAAGAAAAAATAATCAGAAACTTTCTGATGAAGAACAAATAAGAGCTGCCGCAAAAGCATTCTCGGTATCATACCTTAAACAAGACTATGAAGCCATTGCCAAATCTTATACTACGGATGCAAAGATATTCCCAAACAACACACCTATTATCTCTGGATACGAGGCTATAAAAAAACGATGGTCATCATCGTCAGAGTTTACACCAATTGAGCATGAAATTATTCCCGAAGAAATCGTGATATTAGGTGATACAGCTCACGATTATGGCATCTATACTGGAAAAAACAAAAATGATGATGGCACCCAGATAACCTATAAAGGAAAATATGTGGTGATCTGGAAAAAGTCAAATAATCAATGGAAAATGTATCTCGATATCTGGAACAGAATAAAAGAATAATATTTTCTTCCTATAAATAAACCACATTTTTGAAAACATGAATAACACCCTCTCCCCTTTTCATCTTGCAATCCCGGTTGATGACTTAGAAAAAGCCAGGAATTTTTATAGCAACATTCTAGAATTAGAAGAAGGCCGAAGTAGTAATCATTGGGTTGATTTTAATTTCTTTGGCCATCAATTGGTCATACATTATAAATCAAAATCTGATTCAGAAAAGGAGCATCACAATTTGGTTGACGGCAAGGATGTTCCCGTTCCTCATTTTGGGATTATTTTAGAATGGGAAATCTGGCAAAATTTATCAAAAAAGCTATCAGAAAAAGGAGTTAAATTTGTTATCAAACCATATATACGGTTTCAAGGGGAAGTTGGAGAACAAGCCACAATGTTCTTTTATGACCCTTGTGGTAATGCCTTAGAATTTAAATCTTTTAAAGACATGTCTCTGGTTTTTAAAAAGTAATATTTGGTACATTTCTGCTGTTTTAGCATAAGGGTTTTAACGTAAAATTATGACTGTTAACACTTTTTTATTATCTTGAGAATCAATTCTTAGAAATAAAATAGTCATAAAATACCCGATTCATGAAAACTGCCAGATTAATAACCTACGCACTATCCTTGTTATTTATTATAAGTTGTGGTGTTCCTCAGGCTGATTTTGATAAGCTAAAGGAAGAAAATGAAAAGTTAAAAAAAGAGATTGCAGAATGCGAGCTAACCCCAGCAGAAATGCTAGAACAAGCCAATGAATATTATACAGCTTTAGATTATACCAAGAGTAGAGATCGTTTAAAAATTTTAATAGCCAAATACGCAAATTCAAACGAAGGAAAGAAAGCAAAAAGCATATTAAAAAAGGTTGAAAATGCGATTTTAAAGACTGCCAGAGAGAGCACTACAGACAAACAAAATAATATAGATGAAGTTTCAGAAACAGAAGATGAACTAGAAGAAGTAAGTAAAGAAAGTGCTGAAAAGAATAAAAAAGCACTGGCAAAAATGAGAAAGAAATATGACATTAATGATCATGTCACATGGTATTCTGATAAGTCTGCTACACAATCCAATACTAAAAATTACGTTCAGACATACATAGGGAAAAAAGAAAAAAAACCATGGTTAGGCTTATCTATCAACTATTTTTCCAAAAAGAAATGGTTATCCATAGAAAGGATAGAAATAACCGTAGATGGAGATACTTTTGAAATTGAAGAAGATAAACCTGGGGAATTTAAGTCAAAAGAAGAATCTGGTGGAAAAAGAGAGTGGTTAGATCGTATCATAAAAAGAAAAGATATGCCATTAATGAAAAAAATTGCCTCTGCAAAAATTGCTAAGATCAAATTTGTAGGAGAAGACGACGTCTATAAAAGAACAATTAGCAAGACCGAGAAAAAATCGATAAAGAATGTATTGGATGCTTTTGTTGCCCTTGGAGGAAGTACAGATTAATAAAATTACCTCAAGAAAAATTGTCATTCAATAAATCGAACACCTTTTCCCTTTAGACAATCGTTAAAAAAAGGTGATTTTCTATAATTACAATCGATTTGTTAAAGGTATACTAAAAAATCTTACTATATTCCGATCCCGGAATAACAAGAAAAAGAAAGATGGATTTTACAAGCCCTTTAGTCTACGGAGTACCTTGCTTTTTAGGACTAATTTTATTAGAACTCACATACAGCAAAACGCATGATCATAGCAAAAAAGATCTTTACAAATGGAAAGATCTTGGAGCTAGTTTATTTATGGGTGTTGGATCAGCGATTTTAGGTCCTTTAATCAAAACAATATTTTCTATTGTTCTTTTTTACTTCGTTTATGAATTTTTTAATCCAGAGATAGACGGTGTTCGAACCAATATCATGGGCTGGCAATCTTTTGGATACGCATGGTATATTTGGCTCTTATGTCAACTTGCAGATGATTTTACGTATTACTGGTTTCATAGGCAAAATCATATGGTAAGAGCGTTATGGGCTGCTCATATTGTACATCATTCTTCTGATAATTTTAATCTGGGTACAGCGGTCCGTAATGGATGGTTTACGCTTTTATACAAACCTCTATTTTATATGTGGATGCCTGCTATAGGATTTCCACCAGAAATGGTAGTCGTTTGTTTAGGAATTGAGGCTTTATGGCAGTTTCAATTACATTCCGTATATATTCCAAAAATGGGAATCATCGAGAAGGTTTTTAATACACATACAATGCATCAGGTACACCATGCCAAAAATGTGGAATACATGGACAAAAACCACGGAGGGTTTCTTAACATATTTGATAAAATATTTGGTACCTGGAAAGAGCTTGATGATAACATAGATGTTCAATACGGTGTTACGCATGCACCAAACTCATACAATCCTTGGGTAATCTTAACTCATGAATACAAGGATATCTGGAATGACACCAAAAAATCCAAAAACTGGTATCATAAATTTATGTACATTTTTGGCCCTCCTGGATGGAGTCATGATGGCAGCACTCTAACAGTTAAACAGATGCAGCGTGAGCTTGAATTAAATAAACAAAAAGCTTAACTTAGTTGTAGTTTTTTTATTCATTTACCGTTCCCCTTATGAGTTATCAAGAAGTCATTGATCAGCAACGCCAGTTTTTTAACACGAATACTACAAAAGATATATCCTATAGAATTAGTGAATTAAAACGGCTAAAGAATATTCTGAAAAAGAACGAAGCATTGCTTTATGATTCTATTTATAAAGATTTCAAAAAATCAGAATTTGAAACATACACCACAGAGCTTTCTATAATATATCATGAGATTGATCTTGCCGTTTCAAAAGTCAAAAAATGGTCTAGAAAAAAGAAAGCTTCTACCGGATTAACAAATCTTCCGGGGAAAAGTTATATCATCCCCGAGCCTTATGGTACAGTTTTGGTTATTGGAGCATGGAACTACCCGTATCAACTATCACTTTGCCCTGCTATTGCAGCTATTGGCGCAGGATGCACAGTAGTTCTTAAACCAAGTGAAGTTCCATCACGTACTGCTGCGACTATGGCCAAACTAATTAATGAGAATTTTGATGCTGCTTTTTTTAAGGTGGTTGAAGGGGGAATAAAAGAAACTACAGATCTATTAAACATCAAATTCGACAAAATATTCTTTACAGGAAGTGTACCCGTTGGGAAAATAGTTTATCAAGCTGCTGCAAAAAATTTGACTCCGGTTACCCTAGAATTAGGTGGAAAAAGCCCAGCAATTATTACCAAAGATGTGAATATTGATATGACAGCTAAAAGATTGGTTTGGGGTAAATTCCTTAATGCAGGCCAAACTTGTATTGCTCCTGATTATGTTTTGGTGCAATCTGATATAAAAGACAAATTTTTATTGGCTGTAAAAAAACACATCGAAAAATCTGATTATAATGTAGATAATCAAAATTATACACAAATCATTAATGATAAGAATTTTGATCGTCTAAAAGATATGATAGACGATGATAAAATTTATTTAGGTGGCAATTGTAACAAAGAAGAAAGAATCATTCCTCCAACTATTTTGAACGATGTTGAGTTTTCAGATAAAGTAATGCAGGATGAAATTTTTGGACCTATTTTGCCAGTACTTACTTTTGAAACCATTGACGAGGCAATCGAAAAAGTTAACAACTTAGCCAAACCTCTTTCTTGCTATGTTTTTACCAAAAGCAGTGTTGTAAAAAAGAAAGTTTTAAACGAAATCTCTTTTGGTGGTGGTGCAATAAATGATGCCTTAATGCATTTTACAGAACATACTTTACCTTTTGGTGGTGTTGGGGATAGTGGTATCGGCAGTTACCACGGAAAATACGGTTTTGATACATTTTCACACTTTAAGAGCGTACTACAAAAACCGTTTTGGATAGAACCTAACCTAAAATATTCCCCATATAGTTCAGGTAAATTGAAATTACTAAAAAGAATTATCGGGTAGCCTTTATTGCAAAGATTAAGGGGTATAATTTATCCTTTGTTTCAAACATTCCTTTCTCTTTTTCTATCAGACCCGGAAATATCTCGTAAGGTGATTGATCATATTCTTTTAATGATTCAATAGTTAACCCTGCTTCAGATAGAGCAGATATGACTTCACCTAATCCATGATTCCATCCATACTCCTTACTTATCATAGTAGAACTGGTATTGGCATAGGTACCTTCATATTCTTCATAAATCACATCTTTTTGATGATAACCATATTTCATTACGGGTTTCTCTTCCAAATAATCGAACATCCACACAATGGGATGAAATTCTACGATATAAAAAATTCCTCCAGGCTTTAAGCGTTCGGCAATCATCTCACCCCAGGGTTTTAAATCGGGTAACCAACCAATAACACCATAACTAGTAAAAATGATATCAAATTGATCTTTTACATACTTCGATGTATCCAATACATTGCAACAAATAAATTCTGCATTTTGGTTAAGTTCAGCATTCAACTGTTTGGCTAATTCTATCGCTTTTTCAGATAAATCCACTCCTGTGCACTTTGCTCCCATCCTGCCCCAACTCAATGTATCCTGACCAAAATGACACTGTAAATGTAATAATGATTTACCCGAAACGTCTGCCAATGCGTCCAGCTCATATGATTTCAATGAAGTTTCTCCTTTTTTAAAGGCTTCCATATCATAAAAATCACTTTCTGCATGAATTTCAACCTTTTCGTCCCAGGTTTGTTTATTAGTTTCGAAATATCCTTTGAATTCTTCTTTCATCATAAAGAGATTAACTAGATTTGAAATATACTCTATTCGTATTTACTAAGGTTAAATATAAGATATAAATGAATCATTTCACATCAAAAGATCTTCTCGAATTCCCTTCTCGATACCGTGCTAATTTAGTGAATAGCTGTACAGGTTATAAATCATCTAATCTACTGGCAACAAAGGGTAAAAAAGGGATTACAAACGTAGCAATTTTCAATTCTGTTATTCATATTGGCAGTAACCCGCCAATGCTTGGTTTCATTCTTAGGCCTACAGCGGTCCCAAGAGGCACATACAAAAATCTTAAAGAAACTGGATTTTTTACTGTAAATCAGGTTCATAGAGATATGATTGCAGATGCACATCATACTGCAGCGAAATACGAAGAAGAGATTTCAGAATTTGATAAAACAAACCTGGAGTCTGTATATCTGGATAATTTTGATGCGCCTTATGTTAAAAATAGCCCTATCCAAATAGGATGTAAGTATATAAACGAATATAAAATAGCCGAAAATGACACTATACTAGTTATTGGAGCTATAGAACATTTGTATTTACATCAAAACATCATACACCCAGATGGTTGGGTACAATTGGATAAAGCCGAAACTGTATCTTGTATTGGGCTTGATGGTTATGCTTTACCTGCTCTATTAGATCGATTTCAGTATGCCAAACCAGAGCAAGAGACCAAATCATTACTAAACAAATCTTAAAAATTTAGCATTTTCAACTTGGGGTAGTTCAATTTTATAAAAACCTTAAGAGTTCTCTATTTCTAAAGTATTGCAAAGAGGGTTTTTATTATCTAATTTTAAAAGATGAAAATTGCTACGCAAAACCTTCGTGAAATTCCGGATTTTATTAATGTACCTGACAATCAATTACAATGGCTAATTGATAAATCACATCTTCAAAAATATATTATTGGGGATTTTGCTTTTAAAAAAGGAGATCCTATAGATAGTTTATTTGTAGTACTTAAAGGTACCGTAGAAATCAAGATCGAACAAAACGGCAATTACAAATTCATAGGTTTTATACATACGAATAGTATCGGAGGACTGCTCCCTTTTTCCAGAGCAAGTTCTGCCCTGGGTTATGGTGAAGTTATAGAAGATGCCGAAGTACTGATTTTAGAAAAATCCTTTTTTAGAGAAATGGTATCTGATCATTATGAACTTACAGAAAGTTTAGTTCACAATATGACCTCTAGAGTAAGAGAATTTACAAAAAACAACGTGCAGTCTGAAAAAATGATGGCATTAGGAAAATTATCTGCCGGTTTAGCACATGAACTCAATAACCCTGCCTCGGCTATGTTGCGCAGTGCAAAGGCACTCAAAAAACATTTGAGCAATGCTCCCGAGAAATTTAAAAAAATTACTTCAATTAAAATATCAGAGAATGTAGTAGATATTTTAAATACTATTCTTTTTGAAAAAATTAATGATCGTCCGGAGAATAACATGAAACTCACTGAGCGTAATGAAAAAGAGGATGAACTAGAAGAATGGTTAGAGGATCATGGTGTTGACAATGCATTTGAACTCACAGAAACCCTACTTGACTTTTGTATGGGTATTCCTGCTATGGAAGAAATCCATAAAGCGACTGGAGATCATAATTTTCCGCATGCCTTGGAGTGGATAGAAAATGTGTTGACCACAGAAAAAATGGTAGACGAAATTGAAGAAGCTTCTGATAGAATATCCAGCTTGGTACAGTCTGTAAAAAGTTATACCCATATGGATCAGGCACCAGAAAAAGTGCCTGTAGATATTCATACAGGTATAAAAAGCACCCTAACAATGCTTAATCATAAATTGAAAAAGAAAAATATAAGTTTAGAAAAAGATTTTCAGGATGATCTTCCTAAGCCCAAAATATTTGTTAGTGAGATTAACCAGGTGTGGACAAATCTTATCGACAATGCTATTGATGCTATGGAACATTCGGGTACTTTATTGATCAGAACCTCTAAAGACAATAGTTTTATCAAAATTGACATTATAGATAATGGGGAAGGAATCTCGGAAGAGCATTTAACTAAAATCTTTGACCCTTTTTTTACTACCAAAAGTATAGGAAAAGGAACAGGAATGGGGTTAGAAGTAGTGCAACGAATTATAAGTCAACATAACGGCGACATAAAAGTATCTTCTAAAAAAGGAGAAACCATATTTACAGTTTGTTTACCAATCAATTAAATCTGAATTCATGAAGGAAATCACAGATATAAAAGGAACATTTCAATTACATAATGGTGTAGAGATGCCTTACTTGGGACTAGGTGTTTATCTGGCTGATAATAATGAAGAAGTGGTCAATGCAATTCATTGGGCCCTTGACGAGGGATATCGACATATCGATACTGCTAGTATTTATAGAAACGAAGAAGGCGTAGGGCTGGCAATACAGAATAGCCATATCCCCAGAGAGGATATTTTTGTTGTTAGTAAAGTATGGAATGCCGATCAGGGATATGATACTACTATTAAAGCTTTTGAAGAAAGTCTTGATCGATTACAGTTGGATTATCTGGATCTTTATCTGATTCATTGGCCAGTAAAAGGCAAATATATTGATACCTGGAAAGCATTAGAGAAATTATATAACGAAAAACGCATAAGGGCTATCGGGGTGAGCAATTTTATGCAACATCATCTTGAGGATCTAATGCAACATACCGAAATAGTCCCTATGGTTAATCAGATGGAGTTTCACCCACATTTGGTACAACAAAATTTGATTGACTTTTGTGATCAACATCAGATTATATATGAAGCGTGGTCTCCCATGATGCAAGGGAAAATTTTTGGTCTTTCTATATTGGATGATTTGGCAAAGAAATACAAAAAGACTGTTGCTCAGATTGTACTTCGATGGAACCTTCAGAAAGGTGTGATTACTATTCCTAAATCGGTTAAGAAAGAACGAATAAAATCCAACGCAGATCTCTTTGACTTTGAATTAACAAAAGAAGATGTCGCTTATATAGATTCATTAGACAAAAATCAGCGAACAGGTCCCGATCCTAATAATTTTAATTTTTAGACTATGAAGAAACCAATCATATTTGCGCTAGATGATGACCCACAAGTGCTGCGTGCAGTAACTAGGGATCTGAAATCAGAATACCGTGCAGCATATAGAGTTATGAGTACAGATTCGGCAAATGATGCTTTAGAAGCACTTGTCGATCTAAAAAAGAAAAATGAAACTATAGCTTTGTTTCTTGTTGATCAAAGAATGCCCGAAATGTTAGGTGTAGAATTTTTGGCAGAAGCAAAAAAACAGTTTCCTGATGCCAAAAAGGTACTATTAACCGCATATTCTGATACTGAGGCGGCAATCAAAGCTATTAATGATGTACAATTAGATTATTATCTTACTAAACCCTGGAATCCACCAGAAGAAAAATTATACCCTACGTTAAATGATCTGCTTGATGCCTGGCAACTCAACTATCAGCCCGAGTTTGATGGGATTAAAGTTTTAGGATATCAGTTTTCTCCAAAATCGCATGATATCAAAGACTTTTTATCTGCTAATTTATTTCCTTTTCAGTGGTTAGATGTTGAGACAAGTGAGAAAGCTAAAGAAATAATCGAACTCTATAATCTTACGGTTACCGATATGCCGGTTGTATCATTACCAGATGGAAATTGCCATAAAAATCCAGATATAGTTGAACTTGCGACGGCTTTGGGCCTAAATGCATATCCTAAAGATAATCTTTATGATGTAGTGATTATTGGCGCAGGACCATCTGGTCTTGCCGCGGCAGTATATGGTGGTTCAGAAGGGTTAAAAACATTACTTATTGAAAAACATGCTCCTGGAGGACAAGCAGGAACAAGCTCAAGAATAGAAAACTACCTGGGGTTTCCAAATGGATTAAGCGGACAAGAATTGACTCATCGCGCAATCACTCAAGCCAAACGATTCGGAATTGAGTTCCTATCTCCTCAAGAAGTAACTTCTATTTCAGAAAAAGATGGGTATAAAAGTATTACTCTAGGCAATGGCGAATGTATACGTACAAAAAGTGTGGTAATCACTACCGGTGTGAATTATAGAAAACTAGCAGCCGAAGGTATCGAGGATTATACCGGGGCAGGAATCTATTATGGGTCTTCTATGACAGAAGCGCAAGCTTGCAGTGACAAAGAAGTATATATCGTTGGAGGAGGAAATTCTGCTGGGCAATCTGCTGTATATCTATCTAAATTTGCGAAAAATGTTTACATCACGGTTCGTAAAAAAGACCTTAGTAGCAGTATGTCTAGCTATCTTATTGATCAAATTGAAGCAATTGATAATATTACGCTACTGGGATACACTAACATTACCAAAGCATCTGGTGAAAACGAACGACTTACCAAATTAGAACTTATGAATAGTAAAACTTCAGAAAGGAAAACATTACCGGCTGACGCTTTATTTATTTTTATTGGTGCCAAACCCTATACAGAATGGATTGCGCTGGATATTATAAAAAATGAAAGAGGATTTATAGAAACCGGAAGAGATCTAACCCGCTATGAAAACTTTAAACGAGTTTGGAAAAAAGACCGGGAACCCTTTTTATTAGAAACCTGTAGTCCAGGCATATTTGCATCAGGAGATGTAAGAGCTGGCGCGATGAACAGAGTAGCTTCTGCCGTTGGCGAGGGTGCAATGGCTATAAAATTTGTACATGAATACTTAGCAGAGATATGAAACTACGAACAAAAATTTGTGAACATCTGGAAAGTTTTGACGCTTCCAACATTAAAAAAAGCACTACTTATGAATGTGCAGAGTGTATCAAAACTGGAGATTCCTGGGTGCATTTAAGAACCTGTCAGGAATGTGGTGTCACACTTTGTTGTGATTCATCACCCAATAAACATGCAAGTCATCATTATGTAACGCATAATGAGCATTCTGTTGTGATTTCAGCAGAACCCGAAGAAAAATGGACATGGTGTTATGCCCATAAATCATTTGTGGAGTATTGAAAAGAGAATTATTTTTATTTAATTACATAAATAGGTATATAAAAATTAAAGTGTAAAATGGATTTTACCATGAACCCAAAGGTCAATGAGATATTTAATTCATACCCGGAAACCATCCGGGAAAAATTAAAATTTCTTAGACAACTTATTTTGGAAACCGCATCAGAAACAGAAGATGTAACCCAATTAGAAGAAACATTAAAATGGGGAGAACCTAGCTATGTTACAAAACATGGGAGCACCATAAGAATGAATCAGAAGAAATCTGTTCCAGGCCAATATGCCATGTATTTCACTTGTACAACCGGGTTGGTGAGTACATTTAATGTGATTTATAGGGATACATTTTCGTTTGAAGGAAATAGAGCTATTGTATTTAATGTTTCTGACGAAGTCCCTGTAACTGCACTGAAACATTGTATTTCAACAGCATTAAGATATAAGAAAGTCAGGCATTTACCTTTACTAGGTATGTAAATCCAATCGTAAAAAAATAAACAAATGACAAAAGTCTTCTTTTTAATAACAATACTGCTTGTAGCATTAAGCAGTGCTGCCCAGGATAAAAGTAATTGGAAGCTTATTTATCACAATGATAAAGATGGAAAAACTATAGAAGGAAAAATCGAAAACTTGGTCAATGCCGTTAGAATAGGTGAGAAAATACGTGTTTACTGGTCCTCCCAAAGAAAAAGTGATCCTACTAAAAAAGTTGAGCACTTTAGCGATGCGAAATTCTTAACTATTTTAAGTGATACAATTGTATTTGCACAGATCGATCCCATCATCGGCCAAACCCCCAATTTTGATTCTCAAACAATAAAACTCAAAGAAAACCTTGAGTGGTCATTGATTGCAGGAAGTAATGGAAAATGTGATACTATGATGAGAAATGTGATTACAGGAGAAATAGTTGGACATGGTCAAACGAACTTTGCAATTAAATGGTATGTTAAGCAGTAGGTTTGAGTAATGATAATTATGCGAGATGAGTACTCAAAGAAATAAAATGATTCGTTCTTTGAATGAAATTTTTATTCCAAAATTACGGGATATGAATTTCAAAGGTAGCTTTCCTCATTATAGAAGAACAATTGATGGAAAAACAAATTTACTAACTTTTCAATTTGACAAACACGGTGGAGGGTTTATTATTGAATTGGCTAATTGGAGAGGTTCAGAATTTAAAACGCATTGGGGAGAAGTTATTCCTGTAAACAAATTGACAGCTCATGATTTGAATGATCGGCAAAGAATTTATCCGAATACATTGGTTGAGGGAAATGGAAATGAAAGTTGGTTTAGATATGACCAAAGAACTTTATTCATCTTCGGAAACAAATATAATAGACTATCCAAGAAAGTTCTGAAACGCCTACCTGTTATGGAGAAATATTGGAATGAAATTTAATTTTACAGATAGAAACAATCAAATGAAAAATAAGCTTATTCTTTTACCACTATTCTTTTTTGTAATGTTAGCGTTTTCCTGTAAAGAACAAGAGGGGGACTATGTATGTAAACCCTGTGACCAATCATGTGATGCACTTTCTTATGCCAAGCCTGGAGTTTGCCCACATTGTAACATGAAACTCATCAAAAAAAGCGAACTAAAAGCAAAGGAAGAACAGGTAATCAACGATATCGATATCAATGAAGGTTCTGGTGAGTTTTTGGTAGATGGTGGAGCTGGAAACAAGGAAAAAATAATAAAGGTCTATTACCACAAACCTAAAAACTATCGGCCAGAATCAAGAATTTTAATCGTTGTTCCTGGTGCAGGAAGAAATGGCGATAGCTATCGCGATGCATGGATTGAAGAATCAGAAAAATATGGAGTGCTCATCCTGTCTCTTATGTATCCAGAAAAAGAATATGATTTTGGCGGGTATCATCTATGTGGAATTATGTATGATTTAGATATAAAAAATAGTATTGAATATGTAGAAAATACGAATGTGGCGAATATGGATGAAAGTAAATTTACTTTCAAGGTCAATGAAAATGCAGATCAATGGATTTTTAATGATTTTGACCGAGTTTTTGATCTTACCGTTCAGAAATTAAAATCTACGCAAACAACCTATGACATTTTTGGGCACTCTGCAGGAGGGCAGATTCTACATCGTATGGTAATTTTTCAGAAAGGGTCTAAGGCAAATCATATCATAGCAGGAAACTCTGGTTTTTATACCCTGCCCAGCAATGATTTCACACTTCCGTTTGGGGTAAAGAACGCTCCTTTTCATGTAGAATATCTTCCGAATGTATTCAAGAAGAAGTTAATCGTATTAATAGGCGAACTTGATAACGCAACCGAAACAGGAGGAACATTACTACATTCTGTTTCTGTAGACAAACAAGGTTTGCATAGATTAGAAAGGGGCGCATTCTTTTTTAATTACTCAAAAACAAAAGCCCAGGAAATGGGGCTTGACTTTAACTGGAAACTAAAAATAGTACCTAACACAGGACATAATCATAGAAAAATGGGAGATGCGGCTGCTAGATATTTGTATGAAGGTATTGAGTAACAACTTTAATCATCAAATTAGAAAGAAACACTAGCTAAACAGGCAGAACAAAAACCCCTACCTCACTCATAAACAACTCTTTAATCCAATATTTTTTAAAAAATATTTGCGCAAGTGAATAATTGCATATATATTTGCAAGCAAATACTTGCATAAAATAGATATGGATACGAGAAGAGATGTTTTCCAAGCAATTGCAGATCCCACACGACGAGAAATCATTGGTTTACTGGCCAATCAAAGCATGAATCTTAATACGATATCAGAAAACTTTAACATGACCCGACAAGCGGTCTCACTACACATCAAAATACTTCAGGAATGTAATCTTATTGCTGTACGAAAAGAAGGCAGGCAAAGAATTTGTGAAGCTAAACTTGAAAAACTCAATGAAGTACACGAATGGACAAACCAGTTTAGCATCTTCTGGACTCAGAAATTACAAGCACTTAAACAGGTGGTAGAAGCTGAATCAAAAACTAAAGCCACAAAAAATGATATAACAACCTCATCAAAAAAGAAAAAATGAAAAAAGTAGTCGTAGAAGAAATTTATGAAGCTTCTGTAGAAGCCGTTTGGAAAGCATTGACCAATAAAGAAGAAATGAAAAAATGGTATTTCGACTTATCAGAGTTTAAACCCGAAGTAGGATTTAAATTTCAGTTTGAAGGACAAGGTGTAAAAGGAACTCCATACACGCACTTATGTGAAGTTACCGAAGTAATTCTTCATAAAAGACTACAATACAGCTGGGCATATGAGAATCTTGAAGGGTATTCCTTGGTAACTTTTGATTTACAGGAAGAAAATAACAAAACCCGGGTCACATTAACGCACACTGGACTGGAAACCTTCCCACAAGACAATCCTGATTTTGATGCTAAAAACTTTGAAGGAGGATGGACACAATTACTTACTCAATTATTAAAAGATTATCTGGCGAAACAATAAAACGGTGTACTTCTTTTTTTACATTAATGGTTTCCATTAATATTGTTGAGA
Organism: uncultured Aquimarina sp.; assembly: GCA_947500545.1. GTDB lineage: Bacteria > Bacteroidota > Bacteroidia > Flavobacteriales > Flavobacteriaceae > Aquimarina. Next base: position 103,407 of record CANMSO010000011.1, read on the forward strand.
AGATTGAAGAAATAATTTTATCATTGATAGAAGTATTTATATAAAAAATGCCCCTAAAATCATCAAAGGGTTTCGCAGATTTCCTTTGATAAACTTAGGGGTACATTCGTTCTAGAACATCTTAACCAGTTCTTTGGGTTTTAAACCGTCTCTTCTTCTCTAGCTCTATTTTTGGCAAAAGTCTCCATCATATCGGGTACTTTTTCAAATAACGCTGCTAGTCCTCTGGTTTTTCCTGCCGCAAGGAATGAGATTTCATCACCCTTGGTTACCAAAAACCCAATAGGTTCTATTCCTACACCTGCTCCTGCTCCAACGCCTTGACCCTTTCTAACTTTCGATTCTGTGCCTTCACCTCCACCAGAACCAAATCCCATGCCTACCTTAATAACCGGCACGCATTTAAATTCTCCCAGGTCAAATGGTTGACCTACTACAGTTTCTGTCTTTGCTTCACTTTTTATAAATTCAGTGATTTGCCCTAATAATTCTTCAAAATGTAACTCCATGATTGTATGTTTTATTTGTTTATAAATGATTTGATAATATGTATCGGCCTGTTTTGCATTTGCAATACCAGTTGGTTTCTTCCTTCAAAATTTACATGAAACGTACCTACATAATGATTCAAGAGTCCGAAAAGTGGATATAATTTGGCATTCAAAATATCGTCTCCGGTATCTAGATTTATCAATACCTTTTTTACTTTGAATGTTCTTAGTATTGATATCATTTTTCTGATGTCAAACCTCTTGCTACGCTTCTTATGTTTCTTAACTTCTTTTTTTACTACTTTTTTCTTCTTACCCTGAACTTGTTCAAGTGTTTTTCTTAGTGGATAAAAATAAAAGTTGAATAGTAGTACCTTGAGTCGTATTTGCAATACTTCTTTTTCGTGTTGTTTTACACTTACGGTTGCTAGTCCTCGTAATTGAATAAAATATTGATTCTTTGTCGTGTCAATACATAACACAACAGGAATAAATAAAAGAGAGACAAGCAACGCAAAAAATAAGATAAGAAATACCACGAATCCCATGGTCAAATTTTTCTACGAAAGAAATTGAAATAGCGCACAATAACAATGACATTCGTCATGCTTCGTTAATTGTTATTGTTAATTTTTTGTTGTGATTATTACCTGTCATTACTACATAAAGCAAAATCCCAATCTCCAATTCCTAAAATTACCCGGTAGTGGGTATTGAAGCACATGTGTAATACCCATAGTTTTGAAGGAATATACTATGAATCTTAAAACTTTACCAAGTTATTAATATTTCCTGCAAGGATTATAGAAAAATAGTTAGCGTAGTCAATAATAGTAACTGTTACTATACAATTATTAAGTAGGCATTCAATAATTCAAAACTTAATTCATATGGAAAATCATAATTATAAGTTTCAGGAAGAAAAAGATAAAGGGTTTAAAAAGCTTTTGGACAATCAAGTACAGACTTTTTGCAAAAGAATTTCAATATTTAAGCATTTTAACAATATAAGTACTGAGGACAAAAGGGTAATAAATGTCTTTGTTTATGAAAATACCATGAATATAATCTGGTACAAAAAACATATTTGGAAAGAGCAATTTTGGCGAAGACTATACTTTTCAATTTCACTTGTTCTTTTATTATCCATACCAATACTGATTTGGCACACCACTTTCGAGTATGCTCCAGGTAAAGATCTAGATACAGGAGAGACCATTGTTGGTATAGTGACTATAATAATGACATCAATTTTGGCAATACATAGGTTTGTAACTTCTTGGCTTGAAAAACGAAAGTTCTTAAGTCAATTCTATTTAGCATTTACCGAACTTAAAAATATTCTATTCAGATTAGAAAATAATTGGGTAAACGCTAAAGCATTTGATACTTCAACAAACAAACTTGTAAAAGATTTTAAAACTGCTTTAAATCAAGCGATAACAGAATCTAGAAACATAGTTACTGAAGAAACGAAACAATATTTTGAGACGCTATCATATCCAAATATTGATATTCCAAATTTACTGGGGGATTCATCAAAATCTGCTGTTGCATTAATTAGCAGTTTTAAATCTAAAAAATGGAATTTAGAAAAAATAAAAAAAGAAGCTGCTATCAGCCAAGCCGAAATTGAAAAGAAAAAAAAGGAAATCATTAAACTTAAAACGGAAATAGATATCAAGAAAGAAAAAGTTACCGCTTTACAAGCTAAGTTTGATAAGAAATCAAAGATTTTATCAGAGAAATCTAAAGTCAAAAAGAAAACAGAAATTCAAAAACTAGAAATAAAACAAATAGAAACCGATTTGGACTCGTTAAGATCAAAAATATCCATATTGGAAATTCAAATTACCGAGTCTGAACCAGAGTTAAACGTTAAAATGAAAAATTATGAATAAAGACGTTACATAACAAAAAATCCCCGCTCCCACTAGTCTCCTACTAGTGGGAATAAAAATAAGCAAACCAAATAGCTAAAGTTATAACCTTTGCCTAATTACCCACTATACTCTTCTTCGCCAACAGGTTCTGATGAAGTATTAATAGAAGCCATATCCCAGCCAGGTACATATCGAACACTTATTGGATCTTCGTTACGCAATAAATCAACTATTTGTGGAAAATCAGATTCACTGTAATGTACAGAAATATATCCTGAACTATTTATCGAATCTGTATCAGGCAATGTGGCATCATCTCTATGAAAATAAGCAGCTCCAATTAAGCTTCCGTTATCTCGTCTTAATCCTATAATTGCTCTATATCTATAATTTTTACTATTGTTTCCTCCTCCATAATAAGAGATACTGTACTTTTTAATATTTTCAATTGTTGTCATAAGAAATCGATTTAATTTTTATCTACTACAAAATAAAACCTATACCCTACAAAAAACAACAGTGATTCACCTAATTGTCATAGGGTTTTTATCCTGATTTTTAACACTTTACCCCTTTTAATTTTATTCTTTTATTAGCGTTAGGCCATGGATTAATGTCGTATCTTATAAGGACGTACTAACCCATAAATCACACAATCACATGCCACGTCAAGCACTATTAGGAGAGCTTCAATTCGAAGCTGAAAACACCAGAAAGCTATTTGATTATATATCAAATGATGTATTAGAATACAGACCCAATGACTTTAATTGGACCATTGCTCAACTTGCAGCTCATACCACTGAAATCTACCATTGGTGGGACAGTACTTTAAATGAGGAAATACTTGAGATGAGCACGTATAAATACGACAAAGGAGATATTTCTACTATAGAAGCTATCAAAGAAAAATTGGAAGAAAACATTGCCCAAGCCGTAAAAAGTTTAGAAAACTATCCCGAAAAAAAGTTTAATGAAATGTGGACAATGAAAAACCAAGGAGTAGAATTAATGCCAGCTATGCCAAGAATCCAAGTAATTAGAGGATTCTTAATGAACCACCTTTACCACCACAGAGGAGAACTAATCGCATATTTAAGAGCCAACGGAAAACCAGTTCCCGGATTATATGGTCCCTCATACGAAGAGCAAATGACTATGGAAAAAGTATAAATAATCTCTTCCCTATATAATGTTTCCTCACAAGCACCGGTATACTACCGGTGTTTTTTTGCCTAAAAATCAACACTTCTGATGTTTTATGTGCACCATATCACTAATTATTCAAAAATGAAATTCTTATCTTTAATAACTGTAATGTTACCACACAAAAAACGACTTACAATATATGATCAAAGAGTTTAAAGAATTTTCTACAGGAGCTTTGTTAAAAGTAGCTAACGAAGAACTACTACATACATATACAAAATCAAAACTTATCGGAGACTATACATTTATCTGGCCCAGAGAAACTGAAATGCTGATAGAAGTAGACGGGATAGCTATTACGGTAGAGAATGACAATGTTGTAGTACTTACCCCTAATCAGTATTTTAAATTTATTAGTGGGTCTGATCTTATCGTATATCAATTTAACCGTGAGTTTTATTGTATAAAAGATCATGATAAAGAAGTAAGCTGCATGGGCGTACTCTTTCACGGTACTAGTGATATTTCTATAGTAAAACTAGATACTGTAGAGCACAACAAATTAGACCAGTTACATAGGGTGTTTTTGGATGAGTTGGATACTGTAGATACCATACAAGCAGAAATGCTACGCATGCTTATGGCAAGGTTTATTATAACCACCACCCGACTTATTAAACAACAAAGCAATTTTAGCGAGCTTGATGATCAAGTAGATTTGATAAGACAGTTTAATATTTTGGTAGATACTCACTTTAGACAAGAACATTCTGTAGCATTTTATGCCGAAAAATTGTTTAAATCACCCAAGACATTGTCAAACAATTTTGTTAAACTTAAGAAAAGTCCTTTGCAGATCGTTCATGATCGCGTAATTTTGGAGGCCAAACGCCTACTTATATATACCGACAAGACCGCTAAGGAGATTGCATATGAAATTGGTTTTGAAGATGCATCTCACCTTAGCAGAATGTTTAAAAAACATACATCTTTTTCCCCTTCAGAGTTTAAAAAACAACTCAAATTAGAGACGATAGGGAACTATTGACAAACGTTCAGGAAAAAGGTACATGTACTATTATTTGTTTTCGCCCCAACTTTGTAGTGTAGATTAATAATGAATTACCGGAAAATTGTTTTCTGGGGAAAGGAGACTAGATATGAAAACTTCAATACATAACCTCAAAATAGGATTATACAGTATGTCCTTTTTAATAATTACTTTAAGTAATGCTCAAGTCACATACGAGGATGAATTAGAAACTGTATACCTTAATGACCAAATCGAAGAAGTTGTATACACTAATAATTTTAGTGGTTTTAATAAAGATTTAATTGCTACTGATGAGATCAATTTTAATATCGAAATCAGAAAAGCAAAAGAAGATAATAGCTATTTACTGTTTCTGTCTGAAAGAAGCAACCTAGAAATCATGACCGTTGCCTACCTAAAGACTATACGCAAAGGAGCCAACAGAAGCACTGACCCTGAGGCTTTTGCATCGTATCTTAGAGATAGACTTCCAGAGTTAATAAATCAATTTAGAAAAGATAATAACCTAGAAGAATTGTATAATATCTCAAGAAAGAATACTTTTAACGGTAAGATTGACGCTTTACCAAGTGTTCTTTCTATAGATTTCTAAACAAAAAAGTAAATACAAACTCAAAAATGAAAAAGATCTTACCCCTATTGCTGCGGATTACCGTAGCAATAATCTTGATCCAAACACTCAGATTTAAATTTACCGCTCATCCCGATAGTGTATATATATTCACTAAGGTAGGTTTGGAGCCTTATGGTAGAATAGGTACCGGAATTGTAGAATTAATTTCCGGAATTTTACTCTTAATACCTAAAACCGTCTGGATTGGAGCAATATTAACACTAGGAATTATTGGTGGAGCAATAATGATGCATGTTACTAGATTGGGAATTGAAATCAACAATGATGGCGGAACACTTTTTATTACCGCCTTGTTGACTTTTGTTCTAAGTGCAATTATTCTTTGGTTAAATAGAAAAGAAATCAAGTTTTTCTAATACAACATCATCATTATTATTATTAAAAACAATAAACCGTTGCAATTGCAGCGGTTTTTTTATATCCGGGAAGTATTGACAAGCTCTCGGGAAAAACAACCATTTTCTTACCCTTATTGATGATGCATCTTTGTACTGTTAATTTAAAACAATAAATAAGATGAGTATTCAAAATAAATCAATTTTCAATTTAATAGAGATCTTTCGCCAAGGAAGAAAAAAAGTAATCAATACCATATCTCCTAAAACGCATTGTGAGCAAAAAGCCATTCATGATTTCTATTGTGATACAGAAAAACCTTTTGTAAAACAATAAAAATTAAAATCGGGAAGATTTGACAATCTATCGGGAAAAACGAACATTTTTTAACTACTATTTCTAGATGATCTTTGTACCGATAATTTAAAACAACAAAATAATAACAATATTAAAAATAAAAATTATGAGCACATTTAATGTACCAACCAGAGAAGAAGTAAGCGCTAACAATCAAGCGATATTTGACAACCTTAATAAAGCGTTGGGATTTGTTCCTAATCTATTTGCAACCTATGCACATAGTGATACCGCTTTAGAAAATTACTTAAATTTTTCAAATGCAAAAACTTCACTTTCTAATAAAGAAAAAGAAGCAGTTAATCTAGCCGTTAGTCAAGTAAATGGATGTGACTACTGTTTATCTGCCCACACAGCTATTGGAAAGATGAATGGTTTTACTGATGAGCAAATATTAGAGCTTAGAGCAGGAAACGCTTCTTTTGATACTAAACTTGATGCATTGGCAACATTAGCCAAAAACATCACAGAAAATAGAGGTAATGCAGACCAAAATGTAATCGACGGCTTTTTTGCAGCGGGATATACAAAAGGAAATTTGATAGATACAATTGTATTGGTGGGAGACAAAACCATCTCTAACTACATCAACAATACAACTCAAATCCCGGTAGATTTTCCAGCTGTGCAACCACTAGAAACTGCTTCAGTATAATTGTAAACACATAAGATAGTTACCCCTAATACTCCTGAAAGAGACAGGGTTTAACAGCTTTCTCTTTCAGGAACTTTTTAAAAATTAGTAAATCATTAAAATAAATAGTTAAAAATTATGAAAAAATTAATCACATTATTCGCATTCGTACTAGCAATCACATTTAATGCTCAGGCACAAGAAGTAAAGACTGTTTCCTTAGAACAAACAAAAGGAGAGTTTAAACAGAAAGAAATAAAACTATCAGAAGGAAGCTATGTTTTTAACATTACAAATAACCAAGCAGGAACAGATGTAGGTTTTGTATTAGTACCTGAAGGAAAAGATGCTTCTGATGCTAAAAATCATATTAAAGAAGCTTATGTAACCAAAGTGGTTGCTGAAGGTAAAACTGAAAAATCAAATACCGTTACATTACAAAAAGGAACCTATAAATATTTCTGTCCTTTGAATAAAACTCCTCAATATAAACTAGTCGTAGAGTAATATTTTTATAAAATCGAACTTAAAAGCTTCCTTAACCGGAAGCTTTTTTTGTTTATTTTAGCAATATGTATCCGGAAATTGAGAAACATATTTCAAAATACGTGACATTGACTTTAGAAGAATCAGAACGGTTTTCTTCTATTTTGATTCATAAAAAACTTCGAAAGAGGCAATATCTTATACAAGAAGGTGATGCCGTACAATATGAATATTATGTGATCAAAGGTTGTCTTAAAGCTTTTGAAGTAGATCATTTAGGTAATGAACATATCGTACAATTTGCAATTGAAGACTGGTGGATAAGCGATTTTAAAGCATTTTTTAAAGAAGATAAAGCTAGTTTAAATATAGACTGTATTGAAGATTCTGAACTGATAGGTATCAAAAAGTCCGATCTCGAACAATTATACTTAGATGTCCCAAAATTTGATCGTCTTTTCCGTATAAAACTTACGAATGCCTTTGTTTCTTTGCAAGATCGTATTTTGTCTTCTCTTGAAAAAACAAGTTCCGAACGCTATTTAGAATTTCTAAAAACATATCCTAACATAGAACAACGAGTCCCTAATTACCTCATTGCAAATTATTTAGGCATTAAGCCGGAAAGTCTCAGTAGGCTTCGTAGACAAATAATTTCTTCTTAACATAAGTCAATAAAATTTCATAACATACGTCAATCATTTTATTATCATACAGTTATGATATTTGTAATGTAAAAATTATAAACATCAAAACACAAATAAAATGAAAAATCTCAAAGTCTTATTAATTACTACATCACACAATCAACTTGGTAACACATCAGAAAAAACGGGTGTATGGCTAGAGGAATTAGCAGGTCCTTACTTTCAATATCTTGATCAGGGAGCCGACATAGCAATAGCCTCTCCAAAAGGCGGAATTGTTCCTCTAGATCCCAAAAGTGAACTCCCAGAATGGCAAACAGAATTTACTAGGCGTTTTAATCAAGATACAACAGCTCTAAAGGCAATAAAGAATACCTTTAAAATTTCAGATATCAATCCATCAGAATTTGATATTCTTTTCTTTCCCGGTGGTCATGGACCTATGTGGGATTTGGGCGATAATCCAGAGGTTGCAAATTTAATCAACGGTTTTAATAGCCATGATAAACCTATTGGGCTAGTTTGTCATGGAGTAGTTGCTTTAAAAGGAGTAAAAACAAAAGATGGAAGTTCGTTTGTAAAAGGTAAACGATTAACATCTTTTACCAATACCGAAGAAGAAGCGGTAGGTTTAACAGAGGTGGTTCCTTTCTTATTAGAAACTGAACTTATAAATGAAGGCGCTATCTATCGTAAAGGAAACGATTGGAGCGAATTTACAATTGAAGATGGAAACTTAATTACAGGACAAAACCCTCAATCTTCTGTTCTAGCGGCACAAAAAACCTTAGAACTTATTACTGCTAAATAATATATTAACTCAAAAAATTAGAAATCATGACAACACAAAACTTAAATCATTACACTCAAAAAAACATAGATGATAGAAAAACAGTAGCAACCTCCTTCTTTGAGGCATATAAAAAACATGATCTTGACACTGCTGTTTCTTATGCTACTCCAAATGCTACATTCAGATATATCCCACTTGGTGAAAACGGAATAGGCAAAATTTATGCGAACGAAGGAATAACCTGGAAAGATATTGCAACAGCATTGATAACTGCATTTCCTGATTTATCTAATGATGTAAAAAGTATAACTGTCGATAATGAAGGCAATGCAATAGTACGTGTATTCATTCATGGCACTCAAGAAAATGAAATTCTAGGTATCCCAAGTAAAGGTAAATATTATAATACTGAGCATTTATTTGTCCTTAAAATTAACAATTACAATAAAATTGAAAATATTATTTGTTTTTGGGATAATTGGGATTGGTTCCAACAAATTGGATTCAACCCTACAAACAACTAGATATATTTGATGTCACAAAAAAGAGATTTTATTTTCTTTAATCTTAAAATTAACCGTTCATTCAACACAGTCTTACATTAAAAACAGTACTTATTTAAACTACATAAAGTCAACATCAAAACAATTTTAAGATTTTCGACTGCAAAATTTTTAAAATAATAATTATCAAACCCTAAAACCTTGTTAATCTAGATTAGCAAGGTTTTTCTTTTTATATTTTAGCTAAAAACTAACCTGAAATGAAAAAATTTATCCCAGTCGTATTACTATCGTTCTTATTTGTAGCTTGTAAAACAGAAACAAAAAAAGAGAAGAATTATGAAGATGAAGTTGAAATAAGAAACCCAGAACCAATTGCAGATAATAATAAAGAGAAAATGCTTACCGCTGCAGAAGCTATTGCAAATGCTAATGGATTTAAAAATTGGAGCAAGGTTAAAGAAATTAAGTTTGTTTTTAATGTAGATAAAGACACAACTCATTTTGAACGCTCATGGGTCTGGAAACCAAAAGAAAATCTAGTTACATTAACTTCTGAAAAGGATACAATTACTTATAATAGAACTAAAATCGATAGTATTTCTCAAAAAGCCGATCAAGGATTTATAAATGATAAGTATTGGTTATTAGCACCTTTTAATTTGGCTTGGGATGCTGCAAGTTTTACTTCAGAACATCAATTAAAAGCAATTGCACCTATTAGCAATAAAGAAATGCAAAAATTAACTATAATCTACAAAAGCGAAGGAGGCTATACTCCTGGAGACGCTTATGATTTTTATTTTGAAGGAGATTTTATTATCAAAGAATGGGTATTTAGACAAAAAAATACTGAAGCTCCATCCTTAATTACATCTTGGGAAGATTATAGTGATTACAACGGTATCAAGATTGCCAAAACTCACAAGCGAAATGAAGGTGACTGGACATTACATTTTACAGGAATTGAGGTAATTACTGAATAAAATATAGATTTCCTATTCTCCCCTCCTGTTTAGAAAAAAGGTAATAACCATAGCTGTAACAGCAGCTATTAATAATGCCATAAAGCTAAGCTTCAGGCTTTCAATTTTAGAAAGAAAACCCAAAATGGGAGGGCTTAATAAAAAGCCTAAATATCCAAACCCCGCTACAAATGATATTCCTTCTGCGGCCGAAACTCCCTTTGTTTTTCCTGCTAGCCTAAATAGCTCTGGAATAATAACCGAAAACCCTAGTCCAACAAGTCCAAAGCCTAAAATTGTAATAACTAATTGCGCCCCTAGAACTGCAAAAAACCCAAGTATACTAATCACACAACCACCTATAATAATACTAAAAGAGCCAAAACGTTTACTTACCGCATCACCAAAAAACCTTCCTAAAGTCATCATTACAGAAAAAGCTACAAATCCAAATCCTGAAATTTTCTCTGATGTAATTGCAACTATATCCTGAAGATAAAGCTTACTCCAATGTTCTATAGCACCCTCACTTCCCATAATCAAAAAAGCAATTACTGTTAACCCAAAAAGAGGTTTCATTAATTTCAGCGGATTCGATTTTCTCTCACTATCCTCTATCTTTCCTTTGATATCAAAATAGGCCTTAGCCAAGAAAAGATTTGTAATAATTACAAAAATTGCCGCATACGTCATGTGGATAAAGGGTAATTCTATATGTATTATTAATAAACTACCTATACCCGCGCCTATAACACCTCCTAAACTAAAAAAACCGTGAGATGCCGACATAAAATGTACATCATCCTCCTGTTCAATATCAGAAACCAGTGCATTCATGGATACATCTGTTAAACAGGCAGCCAACCCAACAATAAAAAGAGAAATACAAAGTAAAACATAACTAGGTACAACTATTGGCGCTAAAAACAATATCGAAAAAGCAACAATTGAAAGAAGTGTAACCTTGCCAACCCCTATTTTCTTAATAAGTAAAGATGACAAAGGAATCATTACCAATGTTCCCAATGCAAAACAAAACAAAGCCACCCCCAATTGAGCATCATCAATACTAAGTCTTTCTCTTATTTTGGGAATATAAAGCACCCAGGTACCTGTCATAATGTTTAATGAAGCAAACACCCATGCAGGGCCAAAATAGCGCAGTTTTGTTAAGATCAATTGCAGCGAATTCATTCTTACACTTTTGATTTCTTGATTTACTACTCAAAATTAAAAACATAACACGCTAGTTGTTAAAACAAAATATTCAGATGATAAGACATATCATTCACTTTAGTAAATATTATAAAAAATAAATGGTAATTTTGTTATATGCAGGTATCTTATGAACAAATCTATCTGGGACAATCTAAATCCTTAAAGATTGAAAGTTATAACAATAAATCACAATGCGATATTGTAAGCTGGCACCTTCACCCTGAGTACGAATTGGTTTTTATTAAAAGCGGTAAAGGAAGTATACAAATAGATTCTCATTTTGAAGATTATGAAAATGGCTTATTAGTTTTTTTGGGACCAAATATTCCACACATGCCGTTTAGCAATAAACAGTATGAAGACAATGCTGAAGTAGTTATGCAATTTCCTGAAAGTTTTGTACAGGCCAAATTATCTTGTTTTCCGGAATTCGAAAACATATCAAAATTCATTAAAAAATCAAATAATGGTATTATATTTTCGCCAGAAACACATAAAAAATTATCGCCTTTGTTCTTAAAGTTCAAAAAACAAAACAATACCGAAAAACTCCTTAATTTTATAGACATCCTGTATAAATTATCTACTTCAAATAATCAGAGAACAATATTAAAAGGCAAATTTTCCTTAGCTATTAACAAACATACACTAGAGAGGATATCTAAAGTATATCAATATGTAAATGATCATTATGCAGAAGAAATACGTTCTGAAACCTTGGCAAAACGATTGGGATTGACTCCAAACTCTTTTTGCAGAATGTTTAAAACGGTCACCAACAGAAGCTTTATCGATTTCCTAAATGAATTCCGAGTTAAGAAAGCTCAAGAACATTTTGAGCATAATGATGAATCCATTTCAAAAGTGATGTACCAGTGTGGTTTTAATGACCCTTCTTATTTCTCAAAACAATTTAAAAAGTATTCTGGCAAAACTCCTTCTACATATATCCAACAATTGGATTACACAAAGTAATATTAACTAAATCTTTCATAATCATTTATGAACTTACTTTTGATCTGATATATTTTTTGTAATTTAGTGAAACACTGTTTCAATTATTAAAACACTCACGATGGCAATAGCATTAAAAGCTAGCTTAGAATTTGCACGAGAACAAGATCAACAGGATGAAATAGCTCATTATAGAGATCAATTCCATATTCCTAAAGATAGCACTGGAAAAGATTGGATATATATGTGTGGCAATTCCTTAGGGTTGCAACCTAAAACAACGAAACAGTATATTGAACAAGAATTAAATGATTGGGCAAACTTAGGTGTAGAGGGGCATTTTGATGCCAAAAATCCTTGGATGCCATATCATGAATTCCTAACAGATGCTATGGCAAATGTTGTTGGAGCTAAGCCTATTGAAGTTGTTATAATGAATACCCTTACAACTAACTTGCATCTGCTTATGGTATCCTTTTACCAACCAAATAAGACAAAATACAAAATAGTCATAGAAAGTGATGCTTTTCCTTCGGATCGGTATGCTGTAGAATCACAATTACGATTTCATGGATTTGATCATAAAGAAGGATTGATAGAATGGAAACCTAGGGATGGAGAAGAATTGCTAAGACTAGAAGATTTAGAAACCATTCTTGATCAACATGGAGATGAAATTGCGCTATTGCTAATTGGCGGTGTGAATTATTACACGGGTCAATATCTAGACCTTAAAAACATTGCTGATTTGGGACATGCCAAAAATTGTATGGTAGGTATTGACTTGGCACATGGCGTTGGAAATATTAAACCAAACCTTCATGATTCTGGAGTTGATTTTGCCGCATGGTGCACCTATAAATATTTAAATTCTGGACCAGGTAGTTTAGGAGGGTTATTTGTTCATGAAAAACATGCACATAATAAAGATTTAAATCGCTTCGCAGGTTGGTGGAGTCACAATAAAAATACGCGTTTTAATATGCGCCAGGAATTTGATGTTATGCCGGGCGCTGAAGGTTATCAATTAAGTAATCCTCCTATTTTATCTATGGCTGCAATTAAGGCTTCTTTAGATATTTTTAATGAGGTAGGAATGGATGCATTAAGAGAAAAATCCAAAGCACTCACCGGTTATTTAGAGTTTTTAATCCATGAAATAGACACCGATAGAATTAAGATTATTACTCCTACAGACCCTGAAAAAAGAGGATGTCAATTATCTATTCAAGTGAAAGATGCAAACAAAAGCTTACATCAAAAACTTACAGATCATCATATTATTACAGATTGGCGAGAACCCGATGTTATTCGATTCGCTCCAGTTCCTCTATACAATACTTTTGAAGATGTATATAGAATGACAGAAATATTAAAAACATTTTTATAATGTCGAAAAAAGAAAGCATACTTATTATTGGTGCCGGTCTTTGTGGATCAATGCTAGCATTAAGAATGGCACAAAGAGGATATCAGGTAGACGTGTATGAAGGTAGACCAGATCTAAGAACTACAGATATTTCTGCCGGACGCTCTATTAACCTTGCATTATCTGATCGAGGTTTAAAAGCAATAAAGATGGTAGGAATCACTGATAAAGTTACTCCATTTTGTATTCCAATGTATGGTAGAATGATGCATGATATTGAAGGAAATATGTTTACCTCTAACTATTCTGGAAGGGATGGAGAGTATATTAATTCTATGTCAAGAGGTACCCTAAATGGATTATTGTTAACTGAGGCAGAAAAGCATGCAAATGTAAACTTACACTTCAATAAGAAATGTACCGGGGTTGATATCGAAAATACAATCGCAAAATTCAAATGCTATCTTACAAAAGAAAAGTCGGAAGTTGATGCAGATATCATTTTTGGGGCAGATGGTGCCGGTTCTGCTCTTAGAAAAAGTTACTATCTAGAAAAGAAGTTTCTATTCAGTAATTCTCAGAACTATCTTACTCATGGATACAAAGAATTAGAAATTCCCGCCGATAAAATAGGAAACCATAGAATAAGCAAAGATCATCTACATATTTGGCCTCGTGGTCAATATATGCTTATTGCCTTACCTAATCTTGATGGTAGTTTCACAGTAACTTTATTCTTATCATATGATGACGGCGAATACAATTTCAACAATCTAACTACTATCGAGAAGGTAACAGAATTCTTTAAAACACAATTTCCGGATGCATTAGAGCTAATTCCCGATATCAATCATGAGTTCTTTAATAACCCTACAGGGGCATTAGGAACTGTAAAATGTTCTCCATGGTATTTCAAAGGAAAGACACTATTGATGGGAGATGCTGCCCATGCAATTGTGCCGTTTTATGGCCAGGGAATGAACGCTTCCTTTGAAGATGTAATAGTTTTTGATGAGATTTTAGAAAAGCACCAAGGTGATTGGACCGCTACTTTTAAAGCTTACGAAAACGCACGAAAAGAAGACGCAGATGCTATTGCAGATCTAGCTATTGATAATTATTATGAAATGCGTGATCACGTTGCCAATCCTATTTTTAAAGAAAAACGAAGACTCGAAATGGCATTAGAAAAAGCATTCCCGAACGAATATTTTTCAAAATATTCTATGGTAACATTTAACGAAGATATAAACTATGCTAAAGCGCTGAAAATTGGAAGGGCGCAAGACAAAGCTTTATTAAACCTAATCGCCGATAGTGAAATAGACACAAACGGTGATTTACAAGATATTTTAAAACGAGTTCAACAGGAAACTAACGAGATATTACAAGAAGATAAAATAGCTGGTTTAAAGTAGTCGTAAAAGGAACAAAATCTTATGAATAAAGGAAAACTCATACAAGGCAAAGCAACACCAAGAGGCAAGTTCCCTCATGTAAAGCGTGTTGGTGATTTTATATATGTTTCTGGTACAAGTTCAAGAAGACCCGATAACTCTTTTGATGGGGTCGAAGTAGATGAATTTGGAACAACAAATCTAGACATCAAAGCGCAAACAAAAGCTGTTCTAGAAAATATAAATGATATTCTAAAAGAAGAAGGTGCTAGCTTAAATGACGTTGTTGATGTCACTTCATTTTTAGTAAATATGAATGACTTTGGGGGATATAACAAAGTATATGCTCAATATTTTGATTATGACGGACCAACTAGAACAACTGTTGCTGTACATCAACTACCCCATCCACATTTGCTAATAGAAATAAAGGTAGTGGCATATAAAAAACAATAAAACAATGAGTAATACCGTAGACAAAAAGATTCTAAATACTTCGGTTGAAAAAGCATTCAAAATTTTGGATTGTTTTTCAACAGATAAGATGGAATTAGGTGTTACTGAAATTGCCAAGCAAATAGGCACAAATAAAAGTGCTGTATACCGCATGCTAGCTACTATGGAAGCTCTGAATGTTATTCAGCAAAATCCGGAAAATGAAAAATATCGATTAGGTCTTAAGTTATTTGAGCTAGGTCAAAAAGTAAGTATCAATAAAAACTTTATAGCCAAAGCAAGGCCATTTATGGAAGAGTTGGTAAAGCGTGCCGGCGAGACGGCTCATTTAGCAATCTACAAAAACCAAAAGGTATACTTTTTAGATAAAGTTGTAGGCAGACATGATTTACAGATCAACTCGCAAATCGGTACCGAAAAACCACTGCATTGTACGGGCTTAGGAAAGATTATGTTAGCCTTTGCAGAACACAATTACAAGAATATTATTAACAACCTTGATTTAGAAAGTATTACAAAAAAAACCATTACCGATAAAAAAAGATTAATCTCAGAAGTTGAGAATATCAAACATAATGGTTTTGCCCTAGATTTAGAGGAAAATGAAATAGGTCTGGTTTGTGTTGCCGTTCCGGTTTTCAGCACTACGGGAAAGTTTATCGCAGCCATAAGTACTTCCGGCCCTTCTGCCAGATTTAATGAAGATGAAATTCAAACCTACACAGGTGATTTAAAACAAACAGCAGAGCAACTAAAACATATTTTCAGTTAATTGAAAACACAATAAAAATGGAAGCTCATAATGAGCATTAAACAAGAAGATCATTGCCAACAAATAGAAATAAACGGTTTATGAATATGGTCTGTAATTTTTAAATAGATGGAAAAGATACTAAACTATATCGATGGTGAATTCAAGGCTCCGATAGATGATGAGTGGATTGATAATTATAACCCATCTATTGGTGAAAAATATAGTTTAATTCCTAATTCTTCTACGAAAGATGTACAAATAGCCTACCAGGCAGCCGAAAAAGCGTTTTATGACTGGTCTGAAACCACATTACAACAACGAAGCGATATTTTGGCAAGAATATCCTCTTTAATAGCAGAAAATTTAGAGAAACTTGCTAAAGCAGAGGCTATAGATAATGGCAAACCACTTAGTTTATCAACTATGATAGATATCCCAAGGGCCGCTTCTAATTTTCAGTTTTTTGCTAATGCCATTACACAATTTGCCAGTGAGGCACATGAAAGTACAGGTTTTAATGCTATCAATTTTACTTTACGACAATCAATTGGTGTAGTAGGTTGCATTTCTCCATGGAATTTACCACTCTATTTATTTACCTGGAAAATTGCCCCTGCCCTTGCCGCTGGTAATACTGTGGTAGCCAAACCAAGTGAAATCACTCCAATGACAGCATACTTATTGGGTGATATATGTACCAAAGCAGGATTACCAAAAGGCGTTTTAAATATTGTACATGGATTGGGTAATACAACTGGCCAAGCTATAGTAGAGCATCCCAATATTAAGGCCATCTCTTTTACAGGAGGAACAGCAACCGGAGCTCATATAGCAAGAACCGCAGCTCCAATGTTTAAAAAACTTTCCCTAGAGCTTGGAGGTAAAAACCCTAACCTCATTTTTGCAGATTGTGATTATGATGCTATGTTAGAAACTACCCTAAAATCATCATTTGCTAATCAAGGGCAAATATGTCTCTGTGGTTCTAGAATATTTATAGAAAGTACCATTTATGATAAATTCAAAAATGATTTTATCGCAAAAACAAAAGCCCTAAAAGTAGGACAACCACTTGATAGCAAAACGAATATTGGTGCACTAGTCTCTAAACCTCATCTCGAGAAAGTAAAATCGTATATAGATATTGCAAAAGAAGAAGGAGGCACAATTCTTTGTGGTGGAGAGTATGTAACTGTAAAAAACCACGAAAAAGGGTACTATTTACAACCTACGATTATCGAAGTTAATGATGTCAATTGTCGATTAACACAAGAAGAGATTTTTGGGCCTGTTGTTACCATAATGCCATTTGATACTGACAAAGAAGCTTTAGCATTAGCAAATAATGTTCGCTATGGGCTATCCTGTACTATATGGACAAATAATCTAAACCGTAGTATGCATTTGGCTAAACATATACAAGCAGGTATTGTTTGGATTAACACTTGGATGATGCGCGATTTACGCACTCCTTTTGGAGGAACTAAAGATTCTGGTGTAGGTCGTGAAGGAGGGTTTGAAGCTTTAAGATTCTTTACCGAACCCAAAAATGTTTGCATAAAATATTAGAAAATACTAAAAACCATAAATTTTAGAAACGTAACATGAATCTAAATCTAACTCATAAAAACGCACTGGTCTGTGGAAGTACTCAAGGTATAGGAAGAGCCTCTGCTATGCAATTGGCAGAATTAGGAGCAAACATTACCTTAGTCGCCAGAAATGAAGAAAAACTGCAGCATGTTCTAAAAGAACTAGCTACAAATAAAGGGCAATCTCATAATTATGTTATAGCCGATTTTCAGAATCCCGAAGATTTACAAAAGCATATATCAATAATAGATCTCAACTTTCATATTCTAATAAACAATACAGGAGGTCCCGCCGGGGGCCCCGTATTTAATGCATCTCTTGAAGAATTTGATCGTGCCTTTACACAACACTTAAAATGTAATCATATCCTAGCGCAAACGGTAGTCCCGGGAATGAAAAAAGAAGGTTATGGAAGAATAATTAACATTATTTCTACTTCTGTAAAACAACCATTAAATGGATTAGGAGTTTCTAATACTATACGAGGTGCAGTTGCAAACTGGTCCAAAACATTGGCAAATGAGTTAGGTGAATATGGGATAACGGTAAACAATGTACTACCGGGTGCAACAGCAACTGAACGATTAAACGAAATTATTAATAACAAAGCAACCAAAACAGGTAAATCAGTTGAGGAGATCTCTAATGCTATGAAAAATGAAGTACCTGCAAAACGGTTTGCAAAACCAGAGGAAATAGCAAATGCAGTAGCTTTTTTAGCATCAGAGGCAGCAGCATATATTAACGGAATCAATGTTCCTGTAGACGGTGGTAGAACAAAGTCCTTATAGTTAACTATTTGTTATTACCAAATGCGAATCAAAATAATTAACTTTAATACAAAATAACAACCTGTACGTCAATGTATTTAGTTTTAAAATCAAACTAATGCACTTACGGATAAACTAAACAAACAATATGAGTAATCTAGTTTCACCATTAAATTTTAAAGCTTGGATAGATGAACATCGTCATTTATTAAAACCTCCCGTTGGCAATAAATGTGTGTGGGAAAATGGCGATTTTATTGTAATGGTTGTTGGTGGTCCAAACAACAGAAAAGACTATCATTATAATGAAACTCCAGAATTTTTTTATCAAGTAGAAGGAGATATTGTTCTAAAAATAATTGACAAAGGCGTACCTAAAGATGTACACATCAAAGAAGGAGAAATATACTTATTACCACCTAAAGTTCCTCATTCTCCACAGCGTAAAGCCAACACCGTTGGTTTAGTTATAGAATACCCACGCGAAAAAGGAATGATGGATGCCTTAGAATGGTATTGTGAAAATTGCAATTCAGAATTGTACAGAGAAGAGTTCGCATTGGATAATATAGAAACCGATATGCCAATAATTTTTGACAAGTACTATAGTGACAAAGAAAAATGTACTTGTTCTAATTGTGGAACTATAATGGATGCTCCTAAGAAGAAATAATAATTTATTAAAAAGATTCCTGTTATAAATAGCAGGCAATATCATTATGAAAAGAAAACTTCGCATAAACGGTCATTCCCATTTACTACCGTATCCAGAAGAAATCCCCAAATTCATGAAGGACAAAGAGATTTTTTGGGTAGATGACGAACGTAAATACATGCTACAAAAAGGATGGAAACGGCCGGTAACCCACTCTAGTTTTTTCTTAGATGATAAGCTAGAATGGATGGAACATTATAAAATTGATCATGCAGTAGTATTAAATCTTTCACAACTATATGGTAATGGTTTGAGGCTAGAGGAAATGAAACATGCTCTTCGATTTCAAAATGATTTTAACGCGCGTATACAACAAGATCATCCTAATAAGTTTACTTGTGGTTTTGTAATACACCCTGGATTTATAAACGGAGCTCTTTGGGAAATGGAACGTTGTGTAGAAGAATTAGGAATGCGCGTACTATGTTTACCAACGCACTTTATGGATTCTATAGGGCAATGGAGATGTATTTTTGATGAAGAAAACGATCCTATTTTTGAATTAGCTGATAAATATAAATTAGCGATTGAGGTCCACCCTTATGATGGTGATAAAATGATTAAACTAGAAAATGTATCCTGGCGTTTTCACCTAGTATGGATGCTTGCCCAGTGCGGTGATGCCTACCATTTCTATACCCTTAATGGAATGCAAAACAGGTATCCAAATATTAGAACCTGCTTTGCGCATGGCGGACAGTTAGCACAAATGAACTTGGGACGACGAATTCAAGGCTTCGATGGAAGACCAGATCTTTTTGAAGGAAAGCAACATCCAAGAAAAGCCGTTGGTCATCCTAATATATATTTTGATACGCTTGTGCACGATACAGATTCATTAAAACTAACTGTAGAACGCCAAGGCAGTAGACAGGTCATCATGGGATTAGATGATCCTTATCCATTAGGAGAAATGGAAAGCTTACCACAATCATCATATCCAGGTAAAATTTTGGATTTAGCATTGGAGCGCAATATTATAAATGAAAAAGAATATGATGAAATCTGGGAGGATAATGTATTACAATGGTTATTTGGTGATGATGAAAATGCTAAACAGGATTTAAGAGATAAAATTTTGAAGAAAGAAAAGGTTAACTAGAAGCTTATGCGCTGTAAATGTGACTATTACTAACTCAATACTTATAATATTATTATAAAAAAATACTATATTTATAGAGTAAGACATAAGCCTTGACTGTCTATAATAGTTCAAGGGAAAATCTTAAAACCTTTTCACATGAAAAAAGAACTTTTAAAATTAGAGGGAGCAAAAAAATTAACGAAAAAATCTCAAAAAACGATCTATGGCGGTAGACCAAGACCAACTCCGGTCGCTGATTGTGGTGGTAGAGGTGATATCGAATGTTGCGGTACTGCATCATGGCAATGTGGAACAGATCCTCACTGCGATGGTGGAATACTAACTGGTCTACAAACCTGCGCTTGTTTCTAAATATTCCTAAAGATAACTTTAAAACCAGAACCTTATGGTTCTGGTTTTTTTATTGGCGGATATTACCTTATAAATTTCTAGTTTTGTAAAAAATTAGCACCATGCATTTCATTCCGGAAAAGTTAGATAATTACGTAGTAAATCATTCTGAAAAAGAACCAGAATTACTACAAAAATTAACCCGAGAAACTTACCAAAAAATCTTACAGCCACGCATGTTAAGCGGACATTATCAAGGTCGAATATTGAGTATGTTATCCAAAATAATCAATCCAAAAAACATCTTAGAAATAGGCACCTACACAGGATATTCTGCTCTATGTCTTGCCGAAGGCATACAAAAAGATGGAGTGTTACATACTATTGATATCAATGAAGAATTAGAAAATTTCCAGAGAAAATATTTTGACCTGTCTGCTTATGGTAATCAAATTTTTCAACATGTTGGAGATGCGGCTGAAATCATTCCAAATCTTGATATAAAATTTGATTTAGTATTTATTGATGCAGATAAACCAAATTATCCAACATACTTTGATTTGATCATTAATAAAATGAATGTTGGAGGAGTGATCCTATCTGATAATGTATTATGGAGCGGAAAAGTGATTCAAAAAATTGATAAAGATGATTTTTCTACAAAAGCACTTTTAGAATATAACAAACTTCTGGCAACTGATAAAAGAATAGAAACTGTGCTATTGCCGATACGAGATGGATTAACAATTAGTAGAGTTTTATAAAAAAAAGGAGACTTCATAAGGTCTCCTTTTTTTTAATTCAATTACAATTTCTGGCTTATTGAACCGCTTTTAGCGCATCAATATTACCATAGCCAAATTTATTATTACGATTAGGATAAAACTCCCCTGCTCTCTTTAATTTATCTAATACCTGATCCCTAGACATGTTTGGATTACGTGCCCACACCAACGCCGCAATACCAGCAGTCATTGCAGTTGCAACAGAAGATCCACCTACATAAGCTTGTGATCCTGTATTAAATCCTAACACAGGTACATTTCTATCACCATCACCTGCTCTTTGCATTACGATTGTAAAATCAATTTTGCTTCCATCATGACAGATATTACATCTATTATATCCATTATCTTTTAAACCTGTTACTGCAACAGTTTCACTCATACTAGCAGGAAAAATAACACCATACCAGTTAGTAAAAGTTGTAGAAGTTCCTCCTGCGGCAACAATCATCTTACCTTTTCCATAAGCGTATCTTACCGCATCTTTTACATTACCAATTGACCAAGGATATCCTACAGACATAGAAATAATTTTCACATCTCCTCTATTTCCTAAAGCCTTAAGAGCATTACTAACTCCTTTTCGTTCGTGATAGTCCTCAAGAACTACATCAGATGTACCTCTATAAGCAACCAAATTACTATCATACGCTACACCAACAGGCATTCCGTCATCATTACGTGGTGATGCGAGTGCAGATGCCATTTGAGTACCATGACCACATCTGTCATTTGGACCATCAATATTGTTTGACCACCACCATGGAGAATCTATATATGTTCCAAATCTTTGTACAGATCTTCCATTAGAAAAACCATCATTAAATCCGTTTCCTAATAAATTCTGATTTGCCGATAACCCAGTATCGATTAAACCAACTGTAATACCAGAACCTGTACTATAGTTCCATGCTTGTGTTATTTTATGGATATCAAAATTCCATGGTAATCGTGCATTAGGAGAAATCACCCTATAATCACCGCTATTGATGGTTTGCCCGCTTTGACTACAACCAGCAGATTTTTGTTGATTGGCGGTATCTTGCTGCAGATAAAATCCATAACCTATTGGATCTAAATACCGTATCTGATCCGTTTTTTGTAAAGTTATTATCGTTTCTAATTTATTAATTTTAACATCTATAACATTAAGAATCTCATCTGCAGATATTAAAGCGCTAGATTTTTTTACCTCATCCTTAGTTTGAATAACATTAAGGATATTTTCTCTGGCCTCAATCAATCTAGGAGATCGTTCTTTAGAAAAGCTCTCTCCTTGATTTCCATAACCAACACTCAATACTCCTTCTCCGTGTATTACAGCGCTATACAAAACATTAGCAGGTGCATTTCTCCAAACAATATCTCCGTTTTGTTTTAATTCACTTGCGATATATTTATTAATTTCAGAGATAGAGAGTATTTTTTGTGAATCTATAGATTCAACCGAAGGATCAATGATTTCATTAGGGTCTTCTTGTGAACAAGAGAATACAAGAAAAAGCCCTAAAGCGAAAGGAATAATTTTTTTCATTTTTAGAATAAGATTTATGAGTTTGTGTGTAAATAACCACTAAATGAGAAAATCCTAAAAAAGGAAAAATATTATCATTTAGTCAATTTCATGGCTAATATATTAAATATACTTCAAATATTTGACATGTTTATTGAAAGACTGATAATAAAAATGAAAGTATTATGCTCGCATAACACTAGATTTTAGGTTGAAATTTCCCCAAAACCCTAGTAAACATTGAGGTCTTTTTGAAAAGTGAGTTTGTTTAAATTAATTGCAAAAAAAAAATTATCTTTTACGGAATATGTAAAAAAAAGGAGTAAAATTGATCAAAAAAACAATAGATTAGATAAAATCTAGAACTTTCGTTTTATTGGACCGGTAACTTCATCAATATCTTCCTTGACTTGATTGATTTCTTTTTTGATATCTGAAGTAAGCGAAGTAGGCAAATCTGTATCTATACCGTGTTTTTCTGCACTTTTAGTAATTTCGGTTTTGATATCATTAGTAGCGTCCTTTACTATACGCATCCCTTTCCCTAAACCACGGGCTATCTCAGGGATTTTATCTGCACCAAAGACCATCACCAGTATAAAAACGATGAAGGCTATTTCTGTTCCGCTAATAAATAAAGGTAGTGTAACCATAATGATGCAAATATATGCATTATCATAAAAAGAAAAGCCATCCCATTGTATTGGGATGGCTTTATTTATGAAAATTTTATTTTTATTGGCTATTGCCCTCTAACCTTATCTTTAAATTCTTTGAACTTACCAAGTCTTTTTCGTTTTGGCCAGCTGTTATTTGATGTATCTATATCTGCTGTTTCCTCATTAGGATCAACCACAATTCTTGTGATAGCCTTTTCAGATGCTATTGCTTTTTTCACTTTAGCATCATTTTTACGCCAAATTTCAGCAGGGTATGTGATTGTCTCAGAAGTTCCATCTTCATATGTATACTCTACTATTAAAGGCATAACTAACCCTCCTGGTTTTTCAAAAGTAATTTCGTAAAAGAACTTAGGGTTTGTCATTCTTTTACGCTCATCTTCAGAAAAATTATCCATTAGATATTCTTTTAATTTTGCCGAATCCTCTATTAAGCCATCGTTTGCCTTAATTCTATCATAATCCTTGCTTCCTTCTTCAACCATAACAACCAAATCAGCTGGGTTTGCAAACCTCATTCTTCTATCATTGGCAGCAAATTTCTGTGCATCAAGTGTAGGTACTTTTGACACCACAAATTTCTTTACTTCTTTTACACCTATATCTGTATAATCGGTTGTATAAAACCATCCTCTCCAGAACCAATCTAAATCTACAGCAGAAGCATCTTCCATAGTTCTAAAAAAGTCCTCTGGGGTTGGGTGCTTAAACATCCAACGTTGCGAATACGTTCTAAATGCATAATCAAAAAGTTCTCTACCCATTACTGTTTCTCTAAGAATATTCAATGCAGTAGCAGGTTTAGCATATGCATTTGGACCAAATTGGTGAATATTATTAGATTGTGTCATTATAGGAGAAAGACGATTTTGGTTTCCGCTCATATAAGGAATAATTTTCTTTGCAGGTCCGCGTCTTGCAGGATAAACCTTATCCTTACCAAGTGCTGCTGGATACCATTTTCCAAAATCCTGCTCTGCTACATATTGCACAAAGGTATTAAGACCTTCATCCATCCATGTCCATTGACGCTCATCGCTATTAACGATCATTGGGAAAAAGTTATGTCCAACTTCGTGAATTATAACACTCATCATTCCATATTTTACACGATCACTATAGCTTCCGTCAGGATTTGGCCTTCCGTAGTTCCAGCAAATCATAGGATATTCCATACCTTGATTTTTTGCATGTACAGATATAGCTTTATGATATGGATAATCAAAAGTCATTCGACTATATGATTTTAAGGTACTGGCAACCGCTTTTGTGGACCAATCTTCCCAAAGAGGATTTCCTTCTTTAGGATACATTGATACCGCCATTATATCTTTTCCGCCAATTTTAACAGCCATCATGTCCCAGATAAATCTTCTTGAGGTTGCAAACCCAAAATCACGAACATTTTCTGCTTTTAACTTCCAGGTATTCTTCTTTTCTGAAAACTTGTTTTCTTTAGCTATTGCTTCATCTTGCGTTACGATCACTATGGGCTCATCGTATGATTTTTTCGCTTTTTCATAACGATTCATCATCTCCTTAGTAAATACTTCTTTTCTATTTATTAATACTCCTGTCCCATCAAGAATATGGTCTGCAGGAACGGTAATATTTACTTCAAAATTACCAAATGGTAGGGCAAACTCTCCACGGCCCCAGAACTGGTGATTTTGCCATCCTTCTACATCATTATATACCGCCATTCTAGGATAGAATTGTGCTATAACATAGGCTCTATTCCCGTCTTCGAATTCTTCATATCCAGATCTACCACGCCCATTTACATGATCATTAATATTGTACCACCAATCTATTGAGAATACAAATTTTCCTCCAGGTTGTAAGTCCTTTGGCATTTCAACTCTCATCATGGTTCTATTAATGGTATGTTTTAGAGGGTTCCCACTAGCATCTTTAACTGCAGTTATATTAAACCCTCCATCAAAGGCCTCAGACATATACTTAGTTAAGAAACCTTTTGGTGTACTTGCAGGATCTACACCCGTACCTTGAATAAGTGGTGTTTTAGAGTCTTTAGCTCTCATGTTTTGGTCTAATTGCACCCAAAGAAATTCTAAATTATCTGGAGAATTGTTGGTGTAAGTAATTGTCTCTTTACCGCTAAGTTTTTTATTCTTATCATCCAACTCGATATCCATCTTATAATCAGCTTGTTGTTGATAATAAGCTGAACCTGGAGCTCCAGAAGCAGTCCTATACATATTAGGAGTTGCAAACTCCTCATACATTTGTTTAAATTTATTTTGATTAGTATGACCTAATTCACGAGTCTTTTCAGTCTTTTCTTGACCTTGAACATAGCTTGTTGTTCCTGACAATAAAAAAGCTATACTAAGACTGAACAATATTTTCTTCATTTGAGATATGTGTTAAATGTAATAAGCTGCAAAATAACTGTTTTTTAAAATTTTAGTACTTTTTTTACTAAAATTTTAACAGCCCATCGCTCTTCCCTTTTTCTAGAATAAGGCTTTTTCGTTGATTTTCTTTTTTTACATGAACAATATTTTGTTGTTCTTCAAAAAGATCCATTAAAATTTCATTTGAGACTTTTATACTTTCTAAGGAATGAATATTTTCAACCTCTAGGTAACATATAACAAGATCGTCTTCATACTCTTTTCCTATGAAAACAAATGAAACTTCCCTCTTATTCACTTGTAACTCTAATTTTTGGTCAAAGTATTTTTTTAGATATTCATCTACTTTAGGGTTTTCTTCACTCTTATCAATACTTATTGATTTGTCATATCTTTCTATTAAAAGATCTTCTATATCATCAATAAAAATTCTAGAGATTATTTGTAATGAGTGCTCTTCTTCATTATAATCAATTTGCGTAACACTTACATAAAACTTGTGTGTAACAAAAGAACTAAGAGAGATTGATAACGTAATTAGAAAAACTATCAGTATTTTTTTCATTTAGCAAAATTTGTAAGGCACTAAAAGTACTTAATTTTAGTGTTTCGAATTAAAAAATTGTGCCAAAGTTAAAACCATGTTGTAGAAAATATAAATCTAGTGCATTATTCTTTTTCTTTATACGCTTTATAAGCTTTTGACTTTTCCTGAAAAAACTCTAGTAGCACTAATCTTTCTGGGTTTTCTAACAAATTTTCGTATTGATTATCCTCTGCACAATAGTACATAAAATCAGAAATCAAATTCTCTGGCAATCCCAATTCATCCATAAAGAAAGAAACAGTAAAGGTTCTTTCTCCTTGTTGAACCAATTTATCAAGATCTTCTAACGCTTTAATTCGTTTTAATTTTTTTATAGTACCATTGAGGTAATTAATGGGTGCTTCTATTATACCTGATCTTGCCGTATAAATTCTCCTTTCAATCAATGTAGGTTGCGGTTTATCACTAAACGGAAGACCTAAAATTTGATTATCTACAAAAGGTTGTAACTCTACAATTCTGGCATCTTTATCAAGCCTACCAGAAAGTTGAACGTTACTAATTTTGACTTGTTCTAACTGTTGAATCACAGGAAACAAAACAATTGTTATCTTATCTTTTTTAAAATGTTCCTGAGTTACTATAATTGATTTTATCTGATATTGCACCGATGAAAAAACAATTGAATCCCCAACTGCCGCAGGTATTTCAAAAAACCCTTTTTCATCATTGGTAGTGCCAATCTCCTTGGTGAAGTTTACTATATTAATTGCGTAGCCTTGAAGGGAGTCTGCTAGAATTTCACCCCTTATGGTTTTAGTTTGTCCGTAGGTTTGAAATGAAGTGATTGCGAATAGGAAAAGTAATAATCTAGTCATACGTTACTATTGCGATGACCATTTTATTTGAAAGAAAATGACGATCATCAACAAAAAGACTCAATTACTATGAAGGTATTACAACTTTCCGGATTAACTAGTTGCTTCGCTGTCTATATAATTTACTTTGATATACTAAAAACTGTAGAAGGTCTAATTCTTTGCCTGTTTCAAAATATGCATTATCTAATCCGTTATCTTCTGCAAAAAAGATAAATTCGTTTATTTGATGAATTTCTAAGGCTAAATAATTTTTAAAAAAATCATCATTATACATATCTCTCACTTTTACATCAATATCTGATGGTGTTTTTTTCTTTTTGGTGGCATCTTTATTATCATAGACTAATTTAAAAAGATTCACGAAATTTAATCCATTAATCATTCTATCCTCTAAGAACACCTTGTTTTCCAAAGTAGATAATTCATCTGAGGTAAAATCATAATCTGCATCATTAATTGTAGTCGAGGTTTCCTTAGCCACAGAACTAATTCCACTCTCACTGAATCCAATTTTTTTTACGTCTACAGTTACATTACCCAATAAATCATATGGTGTTACCACTACTTCTTCAAGTTGATTTACAGATTCATTTAAAAAAACATGTAATCTCTTACTGTCTACCACTCCTTTATCTACTAATATTATAAAATGCTGATATTGCATAGCTACCACCTCTATCCTGTCATTAATTCCGGCACTAATTTTAAAAACACCATCCTTGTTGGTAATTGTCCCTTTATTGTTGCTACGATTATAAATGACAACTCCCTCTACATCATCTCCTATTGGTGCGCTCACTTTTCCATCTATCATAACTCTTGAGGTAATTTGCGCTGTGGATGTACCTAATACAAAACAGATAAAAAGAACAGATAGTTTTACTTTCATAATGAATATGGTTAATTTATTTATTAAGATACTACATTTTTTTTATCTTCATTCAAGATTTCAATATAAGAAAACGTTAAACTACCTTTACTAAAAAAACAATGAGAAACTGTATCATAGCCAGTACTTCAACTATCTACGGAAGTGAGCCTTTAGAATATTTGCAAGAAGCGTTAGTTGAATTATATGCAGATGTTGATCAAATTCTTTTTATCCCGTATGCTCGACCTGGAGGGATTTCTCATGACGAATATACTATAGGCGTTAACAATCTTTTCAAAAAAATAAATAAAAAAGTCGTTAGTATACATATGTTTTCAGACACTAATGAAGCCATAAAAAATGCAAAAGGTATTTTCACAGGTGGTGGCAATACCTTCTTATTAGTTGATCAATTATACAGAAACAACGTTTTGGAGCCATTAAAAGAAGCCATACTTTCTGGTGTGCCTTATCTTGGAACCAGTGCCGGAAGTAATATCTGCGGGCTGACCATGCAAACCACCAATGATATGCCAATTGTGTATCCACCAAGCTTTAAAACATTAGGAATTTTTCCTTTCAATATAAATGCACATTATCTTGATCCGGATCCCAATTCGACTCATAAAGGGGAAACAAGAGAAACACGAATTAAAGAATTTCACAACCTGAATCCACAACCCGTTATAGGGTTACGTGAAGGCAGTTGGTTAAGAATAAAAGGAGAAGATATAGCTCTAGAAGGAAAATTATCTGCAAGGGTTTTTGAACAAAAAAAAGAACCCTATGAAATTGATCCCGAAAGTAAATTATCACAATTAAACTAACATACGATTGTGGATTACCAACAGATACTTAATACTATAAAAACAGAACTAGGTTCTCAACAGTATACAGGAAAAGTAGCTTCGTATATACCCGAACTAGAAAAAATACCTCCAGAAAAACTTGGAATGCATTTGTACTGCATTAATTCTGGTCATTATAGTATTGGCGATAATACAGAACGGTTTTCAATCCAGAGTATTTCTAAAGTATTTGCGTTAACGATGGCTATGGGAATGTCTGGAGACGAACTGTTTCAAAGAGTAAATGTAGAACCATCAGGAGATCCATTTAATTCATTAATACAATTAGAATACGAGAACGGCATACCAAGAAACCCTTTTATCAATGCTGGGGCGTTAGTAATTTCTGATATTTTAATTTCTAAATTAGATAATCCCAAAAAGGAGTTTCTTGCCTTCATACACAAAATTACTGATAGCAATTCGATTGAAATAAACTCTAAAGTCTTCGAATCTGAAAAACAATATAGTTACAGAAATGCTGCACTACTAAACCTCATGAAATCTTTTGGAAATATCGAAAATAAAATTGAAGATGTTTTAGATTTTTACACCTTTCAATGTGCAATAGAAATGTCTTGTAAAGAATTATCAACCGCATTTATAACATATGCCAATCGAGGTAAAAAATTAGCAAATGGGGACGATGTATTATCTCCGCAAAAAGTTAAACGCATTAACGCTATTATGCAAACTTGTGGTTTCTATGATGAAGCTGGTGAGTTTAGTTTTAGAGTTGGTTTACCTGGAAAAAGTGGTGTTGGTGGTGGTATTGCCGCAATACATCCCGGGCAATATGCTGTAACCGTTTGGAGCCCGCCGCTTAACCCAAAAGGAAATTCAGAGTTAGGAATGTATGCTCTGGAACGATTGACTACTTTGACTGGGTTCTCTATTTTTTGAAAATTCTAAATAGAAGATATATATGATTCAAATCGGAAATAATAAATTAGACAGTTACATCCCTTCAAAAAATAGGCTTTATATATTCAAGGTAGGTTATTATAAACAGATTTTGGTTCAATCATAGTTTACAAATATTTTTATATAACTTGCATTACCAGTAACTGAAAAGCTTAGTTACTGCACAAAAATCAAATGAATGAATAATCCAATTGAACAACAAAGAGAACATTTTGAAAATATCTCTGAAAAGTACTACAATGCAAGAAAATCCTCTAATCACCTATATTTAAAGGAATTAATGTGGAATTTCTTTTTTAAGGATAAGACTTCTTTAAAAGACAAAAAGCCTTCTGTTCTAGAGCCTATGTGCGGTTATTCTGAAGGGAAATCAATTTTAGAACGTAATATAGGTGTTCTTGAATCCTATGAAGGGTTTGATTATAGTTCTGTACTAATAGAAAAAGTAAAAAAAACAAACAAAGACCTCAATGTTTATGTTCAAGACATATCAACTTTTAATAGTAAGAAAAAATTTGACATTATAATTATCATAGGAGGATTGCATCATGTTCCTTTTATTTGCGAAACCGTAGTACAGCGTCTTAAAAATAACCTTGCCGAACAAGGAGTTTTTATTGTGTTAGAACCTACTCATGATAATATAGTTTTTAGAAAAATAAGAGAACGTATCTACAATAAAAATACACTATTTGATCAGGAAACTGAAAAAGCATTTGAATTAAAAGAACTAAACAATTTGTTCCTTAATAATGGATACAAATTAATTGATCAAATATATCCTGGACTACTTTCATACATACTTTTTTATAACCCTGATGCTTTCCCTTTTTTGAATATTGGAGGAAAAACTCTAGTAAAATTGTTATTCAAAATGGACTCGCTGTTCTTTCGCAATTATCTTGGAAGAAAGCTATCTTTTGCAACTTTGAGTATGTTTTCTGTAGATTAAGAATCTTTTCTTGTTTTTTTCTTTATCAAATAAAGTGGTCTTGATTTTGTTTCATTAAATATTCGAGATACATATTCGCCTATTATTGACATAATAAGTAATTGAATCCCGCCTAATATCAAAATAGTAATCAAAATAGAAGTCCAACCTTCTACATTTAATCCACTAAAATAATTGCTAAGTATAAAAAAGGCATAAATTATACCTGTTACAAAAAATATAAGTCCTAAATACAGAGAAATTCTTAACGGTTTGGAAGACATAGTGGTGATCCCATTAATAGCTAGTTTTATCATCTTTTTCAGGGTATACGAAGACTTCCCCGAAAATCTAGGATTCGCTTTATATTCTACTACCCCTTGGTTAAACCCTATCCAACTCACAAGGCCTCTGGTAAAACGATCATGTTCTTTGATACTTAAGAAAGCATCAACCGTTTCTCTGCTCATTAATCTAAAATCAGCACCAAAAGGTTCCACTTTTACATCTGACAACATATTGATAAATGCATAGAACCATTTTGATGTTTTCTTTTTAAAAAAAGAAGTAGATTCATCGTCAATCCTTCTGGTATTAACAATATCATAACCTTCCTGATATTTTTGTATTAATTCTGGAATTACTTCTGGCGGATGTTGTAAATCTCCGTCAATTGTAATTACTATATCTCCAGATGATTTTTCCAACCCCGCCAATAATGCAATTTGATGACCAAAATTTCGAGAAAGGCATATTCCCGACACGTAATTATTCGTAAGAGATATTTTTTCTATTTCCTTAAACGTGTCATCTTTGCTTCCGTCATCTACAAAAATGACTTCGCAAGAAAAATCAAGTGTATTAATCACTTTATTCAACTCGTTGAAAAGTTTCGCTATGTTACTTTCTTCATTATAACAAGGAACAACAATAGATAAGTTTATGATACTCATTAATACACGAATTTATTTTCTTTGTTTTTGAATTTCCTGAATAAGTCCCTTCAAATATGCCCCATTGACTTTATAGCCTATTTTTTGAGCTTTAGCAGCATCTTGAAGCGCCCCATTCATATTACCTACTCTATATTGGCATAATGATCTTACAAAATAATACATACCATTACTACCATCTCGCTCAATAGCCTTATTCATAAACAGATTGGCTTTTTCATAATCTTTACGCATCAAACTACTATGTCCTATTAAGTAGTATGCATTAGCATTATCATCATCGAGTTCTATAATCCTTGAAGATTCAGTTATTACATCTTCATATTTTTTTTGTTTAAAATATATCTTAGCGCGCTCTATCTGGTATTTTGTATTATTAGGTTCAAAATCTAAAATTTTATTTAAATCTGCTAATAATAATTCTTTTTGATTTGTTTTAGAATAAATCGCCGCTCTATTTTTATAAGCACGTGTATAAAGTGGATTAATTGCTATTGCTTTCGAAACATGAAACAATGCACTATCATATTGCTTTTTATTAAAATATACCTTACCAATATTACTATGAGCCAAATAATAATTAGAGTCAATATTTAAAGCTTTTTTATATAAGGTAAATGCAGTATCCGGCTTATTTTCACTTCTATAATAAAAACCTAAACTATTGTAAGCATATTGATTTTTGGAATTTACCTTTACTGCTTGAGTCCATAAATTTTTAGAATTCTTAAAAACATAAAGACGATTAAAAGATAGTACAGCATTAGAGAAAATAAAATACGAAATCAAGACTAAAAACAAAACATTACTTGAAAGTAAGTTTTTAAAATATGTCAATACTTTATAAAGTAACACTGAAAAACCAATTAATGCAACATATGCATACCGATCTGCCATAAAGGTATCTCTTAAATGAAAAAAGGCAAAAGCCAAACCTAAACTCAAAAACCCCAAGGCCCATAAAAACCCAAATCTAATTATCTTATTTTTAAAGGAAATAAAACACCCAAAAAGTAAAACTACTGTAGCAATCAAAATGGTAAGAAAAGAAATATTTGATTTTTCAATCGGATAAGGGTACGAAAAAGATAGTTTAAATGGAAATAAAAAATTAGAAGGATATGCCAAAACAGTTTTTGCCAGTAAAGCCAATTTATCATAAAACGAAACACTTCTGTTCACAATACTTGGTCCTCCCGTTTTTGTAATCTCTACGGTTATCAAACTAAAAATCAAAACTAAAGCACTCCAAAATATCATCTCGAGCATCAATCTTCTATTCCAAATTGAATCAACTTTCATTATATGAATTAGAAACAAACCTACCGGAAATAAAATAGCCTGTTCTTTGGTTAAAAAAGCTAATACAAAACATAGTAAAACCGGGATTAATCTATATTTTTCAAAATTGTGCTCTAAATATTTTATGTAAAAAAGATAACCCAAAAACATAAAAGTGACTGCATTCCTAAAAATAACTGATATCCAACCAATAACCTCTACTTGTATTGGGTGTATTGCAAAAAACAAAACAACAGTTGTAACAAATAATTTGTTTTGAAAAATATTTATGAAAATTTTAAATAGTAAAAAGACATTTAAGAGATGTATTAACACTGCACATATTTTGAATGCAGTAGCATTTTCACCAAATAAGTAGTACAAAAAGGAATGATAGACTTCGCCTAATGGAGAATATTGACCACCTTGAAGAGTGGTAAATATATTAACTATTGACTTCCAAGATAAGTTAATAACATTTTCGTTTTCATATATATACCAATTATCATCATATGTTAAAAATTCTGAACCTGTAAAAACAGGACTAAAAACGATTAAGCTTAGAAATAATATACTTAATATAATCTTATGCGAGCTAATTCTTTGTAAAATTTCTTCATAATTAACAAAAAAATCTTTCACCTTCATAAATATTTATTTTCAGTAAATATAGCAAAATATGGTAGGCATAAATAAGAATATGCTTGTCATTGATCGGTAAGAAATCAATAATGGTATTGATGATAAATCTTTGAATACTTAAAAACAAAACATAAAACCTTACCAAATCCTTTTATACATATATATTGTATATCAATTTAAAATCATGCGATATATTAATTTTAGAAGAAAGTATTTTTTCTGTAAAAAAAAAGCCTTATCAAAAGTGATAAGGCATTGAGCGGGAGACCGGGTTCGAACCGGCGACATTCAGCTTGGAAGGCTGACGCTCTACCAACTGAGCTACTCCCGCTTTAACTGCGACAAATATATATAAAGTTTTATTGATAAAAATAGAAAAATAGAAAAAAATAAAATAACTTTCTAACTGAAAACTTTTTGAACTTAAGTTTCTAAAATTACGGCAAAACCGCATTTAGTCGACAAAAAATGCTTTTAATCCGAAAAAAAATGTATTTTTGTTAATAACTTTATAAATATCATTATGTTATATCTAACTTGAGATATGGCATATTTAATGTTTATACATATTTTGCACATCATTAAAAAGAATGTTAAGAAATTCCCATTACTATGAATATAAGAATTACCCTAATTCTGCTTATTTTATTGAATTTCAGTACTTTACTTGGTCAAGTAAAGATTGGTGACGATCCTAATTTTATAGATTCTTCTTCGCTTTTAGAACTTCAAAGTGCAGACAAAGTATTCGTTCTAACCAGAATTAGTGATGCTCAGATGAATTTGATCACACCTCTTACAGGTGCTATGGTATATAATACTGATCAAAATTGTGTATATCAATATAATGGATCAGCTTGGGAATCATTATGTACTGCCGCAGAGACCATTACTTTTATTGTTGAAAACACTGATGGCACCTTTACCTATACTAACGAAGACAATGTTGCTGTTACCATTAGTAAAGCACAACTTACGAATAATGGAGATGGCACTTTTACTTTTAATAATGGTAATACTACCTCAGGACCAATTAACTTTGTAGGTACTGATGACCAGCAACTTTCATTTAACCCAACCACAAGTGAACTTTCTTTGGAAAATGGTGGAACAGTAGATTTATCATTATTGACGGAATCTCTAACCACTATCGTAGAAAACTCAAATGGAACCTTTACCTATACCGATGAGGATGGATCAACTACCATTATCGATATAACAAACCTCGAAACCTTAACCACCATCGTACTCAATGCAGATGATACCAATATCGATTATGTGGATGAAGATGGATCGACAACGCAGTTGGATCTAACCAATATTG
>CANMSO010000012.1 GCA_947500545.1 uncultured Aquimarina sp.
TGGTAGCTCAGTTGGTAGAGCATCTCCCTTTTAAGGAGAGGGTCCTGGGTTCGAGCCCCAGCCCGGTCACAAAAAAAGTATCGTAATTCCTACGATACTTTTTTAGTTTTAAGCTATATTGTATTACTATTTACTGCCCAGGTGCTGGAACTGGTAGACAGGCATGGTTGAGGGCCATGTGTCCATTAGGGCGTGCGGGTTCGACTCCCGCTCTGGGCACTAAAATGTTTTACTTGATTTATTTTCTTCCACAACTTTTTATGGATTCATAAAAAATATAGTACTCTGCAACAGGAACAACTTTACCTTTTTTACTTAATGTTACTGGTTTATTACTGGCATAATTCCTTAGGGATAAAAAGTTTATAGCATACCCCTTATACACCACTTCAAAATGACTTTGGTCTTTAATTCTTAGTTCATCTACCTTAAATTCAAAAGAACCATCGTCACTAGTATACGCTCCCATACAATCATCCTCATCGAGATAGAGTTTTACTGCTGCATGAGCAATAGCTTGTCTTTTTTCATCAACTACTTTTCCTTGAATCACCTTTAATTCCTCAGCCGCTGTGAAATTTCCATCAGCTCCATTACTTCCTCCTGAATTCTTACAGGAAACCAACAACAGACAGCATAAATAAAAAATAATAGTTTTTTTCATACACATCAAATTTTAATCTTGAAAATGATTTTTATTTTTGTAAAGTATCCCAACTTTCTTTTAGCATTTAAAGCTATAGCTAAATATACAAAATATAAATTCTTGATTCAAGAATGTATTTTTCCTAATGAGTATTTATGAATAAAACATACGTGTTAAGCAGTCTAAATTGATCTTTAGAGGCACTACAAACCTATTCTTTTAAGAAAATCAGTTTTGTAACTATCCCCTATTGGAATTCTCACATTGTCTACAATTACTTTACTGCGCTGTATAGCGTCAATACTCCTTAGATTAACGATATATGATCTATGCACTCTTAAAAACTGATTTTCTGGCAACTTGATTTGAATATCCTTAAAAGTCATAAGTGTTAGAACAGGTTTTTCCTCTGATATATGAATTTTAAGATAATCCTTTAATCCTTGAATATATTTGATATCCTTTAATTTAATCTTTACTGTTCCGTAATCAGATTTCACAAAGACAAATTGATTAGCCCCTGTTGCGCCAATAACATCTGAAACAATAGGTGCTGATGACTTCTTATTTACTTTTTTAAGTTCATAAATTTCTTTTGCTCGATTTACCGCTTTTACAAATCTTGGAAATGGAATAGGCTTCACTAAATAGTCTACAGCATTAATCTCGAATCCCTCTAGAGCATATTGAGAATAAGCAGTAGTAAAAATAAAAAGAGGTTTATAATCTAACGTTTTAATAAAATCAATCCCGTTGATTTGAGGCATCTCTATATCCAAAAAGACCAAATCTATACCTGCGTCACTTAAAAGAGGAATAGCTTCTAAAGCATTTGTAAAAGTACCCATTATTTCCAAAGTACCAATATCCTCACAATATGACTTGATAATACCAAGAGCCAAGGGTTCGTCATCTATAATAATACATTTCATGCTATGTAAGAATTAATGTTAAATCAACCATATGCCGGCCATTTTTCTCTTGTATACCCAAAGTATATAAATTAGGATATAAAAGTTCGAGTCGGTTTTTGATATTAATTAAGCCCACTCCAGAATTGTTCTTGTTTTTTCTATATACTCCAATGACATTATCTACACTAAAAGTAAGGGTGTTTTCTACAACTTGAATTCTGATATTGATATCAGTAACTCCCTTAAAATCTGTACCATACTTAAATGTATTTTCAATAAAGGAAATAAGAAGTAAAGGGTATATTTTCTTCTTCTCATACTCCCCCTTAATTGACAATCTCACATCTTCACTATTTGATAGTCGGAGTCTTTGAAGAGACACATAATTTTTGATATATTCAATTTCCTTTATTAAAGGTACGATCTCTTGGTTTGCCTCATAAAGCATATACCTCATTAACTCTGATAAAGTTAATACGGCTTCTGGGGCATCATTTGACTTATTGCGCACCAAAGAGTACACACTATTTAATGAATTGAAAAGAAAATGTGGGTTTAATTGTGCTTTTAAAAATTGAAGTTCTGTTTCTGTTCGCTGCACTTCGGTTTCCTTTGATATCTTGTCTCTTTTATAAAAATCAACCATTAGACAAAAAATACCTCCTAACAGAAAAAAGGCAAAGAAAAAAATACCTCTCATTGCATATCTCAAATTTCTAGGGGGTGGAAATGAATATTTTAAATGCTTAAGGTTATCCAACCTATCAAAAGGAGCATGCACTGGAATTTTATTGACAATAAAATTGATCAGTATTAAAAAACCAATTGAAGCGAAGATATACAGTACGATCTTCTTTTTAAGAAGAAGTTTTGGTGCTAAAAAAGAATAATTAGCATAAAACACAATTGGATTAAAGAATATCTGTGACAAAAAAGCTGGTTGTATCTTACCATTCTGCACAAGAGCTATTCCTATTGGAAATGACAATAAGCAAATCCAGGAAATTAAATGGATCCAAACTTCTTTAATACGAAATGTTCTTTTCACACTATTACTTTTTATACATAACTAGTTTTGGAAATCTATGTGACAACTATCTAGCTCCTTTTTGGTTATATATGGTGCAACTCTTCGTTCCAGCTTATCAATAACCAAAAGTGCTATTCGCTCTGCTTGTTGATTTGATTTAAAATACTGATTTCCTCGTGTCCCTGGAATATTTTCCTGTTTAATCAATAAATTATCTCCTTGATATATTTCATAATACCATCCGTGATCATCAGGAAACTCCTTTACCTTCACCCTATAATATTTAGTATAATGATTGGATTCTGGTTCTTTTTCTAAGAAATAATTTCCAATGAGCACACCAAATACAATAATCTCAAAAATCAATAAATAATTTAAGGGTGTTTTCATATTCAATTATAAAAAATTAAGGTTTAGGAGTTCACTGACAAGCAAACAAACAAATGAACAATCAATCATCTTCATCTTCTTCTTCAAAGGGGAAAAACTCCCAATTATCATCCAAATACAGGTTACCACTTCTTCCTAGGGCAACAAATGCTCTTATACCATTATTAAAAACTACTGCATCTTGTCTTGTAAAACCTTCAAAAGAAGTTTTTTCGTCCCAAAAATCTGTATCTGGATTATATTCCCATACCGATGTAGTAATCCCGCTGCCATTATCCCCGCCAACCAGATAACCACGAGTACCAATTGTAAAGCCTACTGCGTTACTTCTGGTGACATCATAATCATCTGTATCAAGGTCGGTCAACGGGCTCCATGTCTCTATAGTGGTATCAAAAACCCAAAAATCATCTTGATTTAAGCCATTAGATATTCCTGTACCCATATACACTTTATCTCCAATTGTAAAAGTCGTAGCTTCTCTTCTTTTATTGCCTCCAAAACCAACCAGTTCTTCCCAACTATCTGTTTGAGGAGAGTATTTCCAAAAATCTTTCTTGTCATTATCACCATCAAACCCTGTTCCTACATAACCAGAAGTATCAGAACTAAATGCTAGTGCACCTCGCCTAGGAGTTCCCGGAAATTGCGCTATTGGACCCCACGTATTATTTGCAGGGTCATATTTATGAAAATCTCCCAACTCATTATCTCCATCAAAACCCAAGCCTATATATCCATTCCCGCTATTTTCAAAAGCTACTGCTGCACTTCTGGCACTTCCTGAAAAATCAGCCAATTGACTCCAGAAATTACCTTCTAGATCATAAACCCAAAAATCTTTTAAATAATCATCTCCATCAAAACCAGTCCCCATATACCCCTTATTTCCTATGGTAAAAGCTACTGCACTACTTCTTGGGGTTCCGTCAAAAACCGAACTATCAACCCAGTTACCTAATTTATCGTCATCATCATCATCATTAGAGCAGCTTGTACTAAGTATTAGTATACAAAAGCATAGATAAATTCTTGTATTGGCCATTAAAAACTGTTTCAGTTTACTATTTGTTTTCATTG
The DNA here is from genome assembly GCA_947500545.1 of uncultured Aquimarina sp. Lineage (GTDB taxonomy): Bacteria > Bacteroidota > Bacteroidia > Flavobacteriales > Flavobacteriaceae > Aquimarina. The sequence goes on from CANMSO010000012.1 coordinate 4,061, forward strand.
CTTATTTGTTTAAATTAAACTTTAGTCCCATGGATACGAATATCGAACCGTTGGTTTCAAAATCATATATTTCATTGTTTTCATCATCCAAGATTTTTAGCTGATTCCAAGGTGAGTATCCTATCTTAATTACAGTAGTCCAATTAGGCTGTATTCTGTATACATAATCTAGACTAGTATCAAGAGAGTTATACTGTAATTTGGTATCAGTTAGGGTTTGTGAATTCTGAAAATCAACTACCGAAGAGGCGTTTCCAAAAAGGCCATTAAAACTTGCCGTTCCAGATATTGTATGCCTTGAATAAAATTGATAATTAATTTTGGTTCGAGGAACTCCAAGACTATAACTCCAGTTGGCATCTATTTCTTTCTGAAATGAAACAACCGGAATAAATTGAGGTTTCCCAAAAGAGGTTCCATAACCAACGCCAAAATTAAGCAAAGACATTTTTTTTTCATTTTGCCACTTTTTTGACAGTGTTACCATCGAATTCAATATAAAATCTTCATTACTAAGACTCCCCTTTAAGTTAGATGATAATGAAGGAGCGAACAACAAATTTGCCGACCATGTTGAGCTTATAAAATATTTGAAAAACATTCTGGTCTTTACATTATGAATTTTCTCATAAGATTCAATATTAAAATCCAAGGATGCATTATTAAAAATGAAGTCATAATAATCATAAGACACTCCAAAACCAATCATTGCTCTTTTTTTAGATCTCTTTCCGAAATTTAAATTCATACTATACTTTTCGACACTCAATCCCCCTAAATCAGGAATTAAACTATATTCAAAACCGGCAATTTCCATATTAGGATTTTGGGCATACATAATATTCATTGTTCCAAATACCAAAATGAAATAATTAAAATGACGTTGCATTCAGATTTTTTTTGATAAAAGTATCTTGGTAGCGGTATTAAGAAAAAAAAGATATACAAGGATTAAAACTCTATAGACTAAATTGATTTTTATATCTATCAATTCATTTATTCCAACTTCGTCGAAGAAAAATAGAGATTAGTCTATGAGTTTCATGTATAGGTATAATATAATTTCAGAAAGGTAACTTCTCTCCTTCTTTTGTTAGACAAATTAATATACTCTTATGAAATTATTGGTCATTACTTTATGTTCTGTATTAATATTAGCATCCTGCTCTGAAAGAGAAGATATACCCTCACTAGAAGTGGGGCAAGACTTCACAAACTCTAATGTTAGAATATTATCTATTGATACGCTTACTGTAGAGTTATCCACATATAAGTTTGATAGCATTATAACCTCATCCTCAAGTAGGATTTTGGTTGGGCAATACACAGACGACATATTTGGTACCACAAGAGCAGAAAGCTATTTAGAACTCACACCTTTCGATTATTCTGTATCTGATGATGCTGAATTAGATAGTATTGCTTTAATTTTAAACTATGATGGGTATTCCTATAGTGATACCACAAAGGTTTCCTCGATAAATGTACATCTACTAAAAGATGAAGTTTTAGCACAGGAAGATGTTTTTTATAATACAAGCAAAATCGCCTATGAGGAAATACCAATAGCGACTATCGACTATTACCCAGAACCTACAGATGAAGATTCTCTTCACATTCCAATACCAAAAATTGTAGGTCAGGAATTATTCGAAAAAATTCAAAAAGGAGATGTTAATGATGAAAATGAAGTACGAAATGAATTAAAGGGTTTTACAATACAACCCGGACAACTTGATGATTCTTCGGTTATTGGATTTACCGTTAATACTGGTGAAACATATCTCAGGTTTTTTTATACTGTTCCCGGTGAATTTGAAGATGACGAACAAACATTTGATTTGGTTATAAACTCGACTCCATCATTCCCTACCTATTTTAACAATATTCAAAGTGATGTCACCGGAACCTTTTTTGAGCCTCTCACAAATCAAGAAATAAACTTACCATCTAATAACGCCAACAACAGAAGCTATATACAAGCTGGCATAGGAATGGTAACAAGGATTCAGTTTCCAACAATCAAAAAAATATCCGAAATCCCAGGTACAGGAACAATTTTGGATGCAACATTAAGAATAAAACCACCACCCGAGACATTTAATGACCTTATCCCTATTAAAGATTCTCTTTCTGTAAATATTTCTGATCAAAATAATGATCTTATCAGTCAGTTATTTAATGGATTTGGTAGTGTTTTCGCCAGTATAAGTGAAAATGATAATGAATTTAATGAAATTGCTTATGAAATTAAACTAGGTGTCTATTTAGAAGATGAATTATCAGAAGCACCAGAAATTGATAATGCCCTTGTTATTTTTCCTGAAAATTTTAATAACACTGTGGATCGCATTGTATTAGAAGGAGAAAACAGTAACGATTTTGAAGCACAATTAATTCTTACCTACGCAATATATGATGAGAGTGAATAAGTATTTTGGAATCCTAATAGTCCTATTGTTTTCAGAAAGTTTGGTTTCTCAAACCAATAACCTAACCGGGTCTCCCTACTCATTATTTGGTCTAGGAGTACAATCAAATTCTAATATAGGAGCAAATAGCGCCTTAGGGAGAGGAGGGATTGCCCTGGGAAGCGAAGGGTTCATTAATAATTACAACCCTGCATCTTTTTCTACAATTTCTAAAGAAAGTTTTTTATTAGATATAGGGTTCCTAGGTGAATTAAATAATATTTCTAATAATAGTAAAGATGAATTAAGATTGGCCGCCAATTTTTCTAATCTTGCATTTGCATTTAGTTTAAATGATCGATCAGGAATTGGATTATCAGTGGTTCCATTTACAGATGTTGGCTATGCTCTAGTTGGCATAGAAAGCAATGTAGAAGGGTCACAAGATGATTTTATAAGTAATATAACAGGCTCTGGTGGACTTAATGATCTAAGGCTAAATTATGGCTATGAATTATATGACTATTTTAGAATTGGTTTCCGAACTTCTTATCTATTTGGAGCCATCAACGAAACCGAAAATATTCTTGTTGGTGATTCTTTTTTAAATATCAGTGAAGAAAATTATTATAGAGGTATTAGATTTGGGTTAGGAGTTCAGTTTGATGTAAACGACAAATACTCAATAGGGCTTATCGCAGACTTACCAACAGTATTAAATGGTTCTCAAGATAGACAAGTAAATAAAAGTCTTGATTTTAATGCAGCCAATGTCGAAGACGAAGAAGGTTTAAATATCCCTAATTTTAAATTACCTCTTGATATAGGTTTTGGAATACGATATAAACCAATCGATGGACTTACTATAAATGCGGATTATAAGACGAGTTTATGGGACTTAACAGATCAGAGGGATGATATTGGAAAATTTGTTGATCAATCAATTTTAAGCCTTGGAGCACAATATCGGGCAAGAGAAAGAGGTCTCAAATATTGGCAGAATATAGAATTTAGAGCAGGATTTAACTATGATAGTGGTTACTTAAAAGTAAATAATGAGATTATTGATAATTATAGCTTTTCTACTGGTATTGGATTACCAATAAGTAGACGAGGAACATCTATGCTTAATATATCATTTACATCTGGCCAAAGAGGAAATATACAAGGTATCCTAATCGAAGAAAACTTCAACCTCATAAATGTTAATCTCAGCCTTAAGGATATCTGGTTTAAAAAATTAAAGTTTAATTAAATGATCAATTCATTTGATAATCATACTTAAAACTCTTTGGTTATTTTAACAACTATTGCCATTTTTTTAACAAATATTGAAAAAATATGTAAATTCTTTTAATTAAGTTTGTTTAACCATTTTTTTAAAAAAGTGAACAATATTAAACAAACTTTCAGTATTAAAGATCTTGAAAACCTATGTGGTGTCAAGGCTCATACCATAAGAATTTGGGAAAAAAGATACAACTTGCTCTCTCCAAATCGTACTGAAACCAATATAAGAACTTACAATTTAAAAAGTCTTCAAAAACTACTTAATGTAACATATCTTGTAAATAGTGGATACAAAATATCAAGAATTTCAAAACTTAACGAACAAGAAATTAATGAATACGTAAGAAGTATTTTATCAGACAGCAGTAGTAAAAATCAGGCGATCAATTCGTTTAAAATTTCTATGCTTAATTATGATCTTGAATTATTTCTTGCGACTTATGAGCAATTAGAGAGCAGAAGAAATTTTAGACAAATATTTACCGATGTTTTTATTCCGCTTCTTATGGAAATCGGTTTATTATGGCAAACTGATACCATTAGTCCAGCGCATGAACATTTTATAACCAATTTGATCAAACAAAAATTATTACTTAATATTGAAAGACTACAGTATTCTAAACCTTCAAAAAGAGAAAAAGCTTTCATATTATTCTTACCCGAAAATGAAATACATGAATTAGGGTTATTGTATATAAATTATGAAATCTTGTTACATGGCTATAAGGCTATTTACCTAGGCCCCAGTATCCCTTTAGATAGTTTACCTAATATGCTATCTTTTCATGAAAAAACTGTGTTTTTATCGTACTTTACAATAAAACCAGAAAAAGACAACATTAATAGTTACTTAGAAAGTTTTGATAAAATCGTTTGTGCAGAGCGAGAAAGTGAATTATGGATGCTTGGAAAACAAATAATGCATATATCAAAAAATAGCGGATCCAATCATAGGTACTTTGATTCTATTAGTGATTTAATTTCTGAACTTTAATTTCTACACCCCACAATTATGTCTAAGAAAATTGTAATCATTGGCTCTGGGTTTTCATCTCTTTCTGCTGCATCTTATTTAGCAGATTTGGGATATGCGGTAGAAATCTATGAAAAAAATTCAACAATAGGTGGTAGAGCAAGGCAGTTAAAAAAAGAAGGATTTACTTTTGATATAGGACCATCGTGGTATTGGATGCCTGATGTATTCGAAAGTTTTTTTAATGATTTTAATTGCTCTGTATCTGATTTCTATACTTTAGAAAAACTTAATCCAGCATATAAAGTTTTCTTTAAAGACAATGAAAATATTATAATAGAAGACACATTAGATAAAATATATAAAGCTTTTGAAGAAGAGGAAAAGGGAAGCTCTCTAAAACTAAAAAAGTTTATCAAAACGGCTCAGGATAATTATAACATTGCAATCAAAAACTTAGTATATCGAGCCGGTGTTTCTCCTTTAGAATTAGTAACAAAAGAAACCATTCAACGTATAGGTCAGTTTTTTAGCACTATTTCAAAAGAAGTTCGCAAGGAGTTTAAAAATGAAAAATTAATTCAGATACTTGAATTCCCTGTGTTGTTTCTGGGAGCAAAACCAAGTGATACCCCAGCTTTTTATAGTTTTATGAATTATGCCGATTTTGGACTAGGTACTTGGCACCCAAAAGGAGGTATGTATCAGGTGATATTAGGAATGGAGAAATTAGCAAAATCTCTTGGAGTTAAAATTAATACTGATTCTAATGTTGAGAAAATAATTGTTGAAAACGGTAAAGCCAAAAGCATAATAGTAAACTCTGAAAAAATTGATGCTGATATTGTTTTATGTGCAGCAGATTATCATCATGGTGAAACATTATTAGATCCTAAATACAGGCAATACTCTGAAAAATATTGGGAGAATAGAACTTTTGCCCCATCCTCTCTACTCTTTTATGTAGGATTTAGGAAAAAATTAAAAAACGTTAATCACCATAATTTATTTTTTGATACAGATTTCGATGCACATGCAAAAGACATCTATGATATTCCTAAATGGCCAGAAAAACCACTTTTTTATGCAAATTTTACATCACTAACAGATCCAGGTACTGCTCCAGAAGGTCAGGAGAATGGTTTTTTTCTCATTCCCCTGGCACCAGGAATAGAGGACACTCCTGAATTAAGAGAGACCTATTTTGAAAAAATCATCACCCGTTTTGAAAATCTCACAGATCAAAATGTTAAAAATAATATTATCTTTAAAGAGTCCTTTTGTGTTAAAGACTTTGTAAAAGAATATAATTCATATAAAGGAAATGCATATGGTATGGCAAATACATTGTTGCAAACTGCATTTTTAAGACCTAAGTTGAAAAGCAAAAAAGTACAAGACTTGTTTTTTACTGGACAACTAACCGTTCCCGGACCCGGAGTGCCGCCATCACTAATCTCTGGAAAACTGGTTGCCGGACTTATTGAAGCTCAATATAAAAAGTCAAAAGAATTGAATTATAGTCTACCTAGCGAACCTAAAACCATAAATTCTTAAACCTATCCTTATGAAAGCTATCTTCGACACAGTATCATATCATTGTAGTAAAATTGTTACCAATTCGTATAGCACATCATTTTCTTTGGCTTCAAAAATGCTATCTAATACGATAAGACAAGATATTTACAACATATATGGTTTTGTTAGGTTCGCAGATGAAATTGTAGACACTTTTCATGATTATAATAAAGAAGAACTTTTTGATGATTTTGAAAAAGAAATGTACAAAGCTATCCAAAACAGGATAAGTTTAAACCCTATTCTTAACGCTTTTCAAAAAACCGTACATCAATATAATATTAAACCAGAACTGTATGAAGCATTCATGAAAAGTATGCGACTAGATCTTCATAAAACTAATTATTTAACAGATGAAGAATACAAAGAATACATATACGGATCTGCTGATGTAGTAGGCTTGATGTGTCTAAAAGTATTCGTAAACGGTGATGAAAACAGATACGAGGAGTTGAAAGAAAGCGCAATGCATTTGGGATCCGCTTTTCAGAAAGTAAACTTTCTAAGAGACTTAAAAGCCGATTATGAAGATCTTGATAGAACATATTTTCCAAATACAGATCTTAAAAAATTAGATGAAACCTCTAAAATGAGAATCATTAAAGAGATTGAAGAAGATTTTGAAAAAGGGCTTGTAGGTATTTTAAAACTACCAGTAGAAGCAAAATTTGGAGTGTATACGGCATTCATATATTACAAAAAACTACTCTACAAACTTAAAAAAACACCTTCATTAGAAATAAAAAACACACGAATAAGAGTACCTAACTATCAAAAATTCGGATTGTTGGCTAAATCTTATTTTGATTATAGATTAAATCTAATTTAACCGTATTTTTGCATAAAATTTTGCTTGTGAAAGTTTTCATTCAAATATTAGTCTTTATAACTGCCTTTTCTATTATGGAATTTATGGCTTGGTTTACCCATAAATATGTGATGCACGGTTTTCTCTGGTCTCTGCACAAGGATCATCATCATAAAGATCATGGTAGTTGGTGGGAACGTAATGACTTTTTCTTTGTATTCTATGCAGTAGTAAGCATGTCTTGTATTTTATTTCATGATGCTGAAACATTTTGGATAGGAAGGCCAATAGGTTTAGGGATTTTGGCTTATGGAATTGCTTATTTTATTGTGCATGATATTTTTATTCATCAGCGTTTCAAACTATTTAGAAATGCAAATAATTGGTATGCCAAAGGCGTACGAAGGGCTCATAAAATACACCACAAAAATATAGGTAAAGAAAAAGGAGAATGCTTTGGAATGCTTGTAGTTCCTTTTAAATATTTTAAAAAATAAATTTATTCTCCCAACAAATTATCTATCGTTTCTCTGACTTTATCGCTATTCCAGTTTGCGGCGCCCACTTTGTGAATAATAATATTTCCTTTCTTATCTATCACGTATGTACCCGGTATGGGTTTATGAACAAAAGGTTTGGGATGTGGTGATAATGATCTATAAATTGGATAATAATAACTCTTATCCTTCATAAACTTATTAAGTTCTGGATCATCGTCTTCGGTTAGAAATACAAACACTACTTTATCCTTATAATCATTGTACAATTTTTGTAACGAAGGCATCTCGGCAATACAAGGTGGACACCATGTTGCCCAATAGTTAAGTAACACAACTCTACCTTTGGCTGTATCAAAATTCATAGATTCTGTATTAACCCCATGTAGTTTCCAATCATAGGTGGCCACCTGTTCTCTTTCCTCTACTTCTACTACCCCAGGACTAAAAGAAAAAATTCTTGTCAAAAAAATCTGCATCATCCCCCTTGTATTTGGAATAAAAAACAATATTAAAATGATAGCAAAAATTAAATTAGACGTATTCTTTTTATTGAATTTCATTTATCTATGATTAAGTATAATATTCTAAAGTTTTGACAAATCTATAAATTAATAAAGCGCAATCAATGATTGCGCTTTAAAACTAACAAAAAAACAACGAACTAAGTTGATAGTGTTCCCATATATAAGGGGGTAATCATTCAGTTCGAATGAATAAATTGTTTTTATGTTATTAATTACGAGTTACCTGAATAGAATTAGACAGATCAAATGTTCCAGTTATACCACTCACTGTAGTTGCCGTTTTAAGATTTGAATCATCCTCATAACGTGCATACCAAATAAAACAAACCCCAGCTCCCGCTGCATTAAAATCTACTCCTTCAACATCTGCCAATGTACCAGGAGCACCTAAAATATTCCCCATGTCATCGGTAATAACCCATGTGCTATTTGTTCCAAACGCGTTAGTTGAATCCAATGTAATACCACTTACAAAATCAGAAATCATATCAACAGTAAAAGTAAAAGGCCCTCCTGATATTTTTCCTGCATTTGTAACCTGGTTACGAGTAACTTCTATAGAGTTGGATAAATCGAATGTTCCTGTAATTTCTGGAACAGTTGCTGCAGTCGTGATATTAGAATCGTCTTCATAACGAGCATACCAGATAAAACAAGTTCCTACTCCTGCATCATCAAAGTTTACTCCTTCTACCATTTCTAATGTTCCTGGTCGACCTAAAATATTTCCCATATCATCTGTGATCACCCAAGTACTATTGGCGCCAAAAGCATTGGCATTATCAAGTGCTATTCCTGACACAAAATCTGCTTCGCCATCTACATCAAATTCAAATGGCCCTCCAGAAATGGTTCCAGCATTAGTCACTTGGTTACGAACCACCTCGATAGAGTTGGATAAATCAAACATTCCTGTAATTTCGGCAACTGTAGCTGCTGTAGTAATATTAGAATCATCTTCAAAACGAGCATACCAGATAAAACAAGTTCCTGCCCCTGCTTCATCAAAATTGACTCCCTCTACCATTTCTAGTGTTCCTGGACGTCCTAAAATATTTCCTGCATCATCGGTAATAACCCAAGTACTGTTAGTACCGAAAGCATTAGCATTATCAAGTGTAATTCCCGATACAAAATCCGGTTCTCCATCAACATCAAATTCAAATGGCCCTCCAGAAATACTTCCCGCATTAGTAACTTGATTACGAACCACTTCAATAGAATTGGATAAATCAAATGTTCCTGTAATTTCTGCTACGGTAGCAGCTATAGTGATATTAGAATCATCCTCAAACCGGGCATACCAAATAAAACAAGTTCCAGCTCCTGCTTCATCAAAATTGACTCCCTCGACCATTTCTAGTGTTCCTGGACGACCTAAAATATTCCCTGCATCATCGGTAATAACCCAAGTACGATTAGTACCTACAGAAGTAGACGAATCCAAAGTGATTCCGGTCACAAAATCAGGCTCTCCATCAACGTCAAATTCAAATGGTCCTCCCGCTATAGTTCCTGCGTTCACCACAGGTGTATTATCATCGTCGTCACTACAAGAGACCGCAATAAAACCTATTGCTAAAACCCCTATAATTAATTTTTTAAACATTGCTTTTGTTTTTATGATTATTAGATCATAAAAATATTGACAACTAACTTTTTAAAGTGTTAGCCATCTAACATTAGGCAACATTTTTTAATCGAATTTCTTTTCTATTGAAATCAATAATATTTGAGCCTTTCAATTCATTAAGAATAATATTTAAGGTAGGTCTGGATGTACCGATAAGATTAGCGATGTCTTTTTGCGTGTAAGGATGTTCTATTACCATATCCCCAGTATCAGGACAGCAGTGCCCATAATCCTCTTTAAGTTCATTTAAAAATTCTAGTAATCGTGTTTTGGTATCTTTAAAAAGTAGTACTTGTAATCTCCTTTCTAATCGCTTAAAGCGTAATCCAATGAACTTGTATATTTTTAGGCTAAAGGATTGATTATCTCTCATAAGACTATGCATAGTTTCTACACCAATCGGACAAATGGAAGTAGTATTATCAACCGATTGTGCAAATTCAGTTCTTTTATTTACCCCAAGTATTGCTTTTTCTCCAAAAATCTCTCCTCTTGTAAGGATAGCCTTTATTACTTCATATCCGTCTTCTGCATAATATCCAATTTTTACTTTTCCTTTTTCAATAAGATAAACTTTATTCGCAGAATCTTCTTCAAAATAAATGTAATCGTTTTTTCGATAAGCATCAAAATCGTGGTCTTTTTTATACCTTTTAAATTTATGAGGGCATAATACCTTAAAAAGATTTGCATCCTCAAAAAACCAGATAGCACTCATGATGATTGTGTTTAAAAGTTAGTTATCTAATTAGAACGTAAAACACTGACAAACCTTACACTTTAAAAACAAAAAAAACTCCTAAAGTAACTTTAGGAGTTCATATCAATCAAATAAAACTTTTATCTGATCTTATGCATTTTGCTTTTTTATCAAATTCAATGCAGAACCTTCATTAAACCACTCTATCTGAGAAGCATTATACGTATGGTTTAACATGATTGTATCTTTTGAACCATCTGCGTGTACAACTTCTAAAGTAAGCTGTTTATTTGGTGCAAATTGATCCAAATCAGTAAAGTTGAACGTATCATCTTCCTGTATTAAATCATAATCCGCTTCGTTTACAAATGTTAACCCTAACATCCCTTGTTTTTTAAGGTTTGTTTCGTGTATACGTGCAAATGATTTTACAATTACTGCAGCAACACCTAAGTGCCTTGGCTCCATTGCTGCATGCTCTCTAGAAGAACCTTCTCCATAATTATGATCCCCAACAACTATCGTAAACACACCTTCAGCTTTATATGCTCTTGCCGTATCTGGTACACCACCAAACTCTCCTGTTAATTGGTTTTTAACAAAGTTTGTTTTTTTACCAAAGGCATTAACAGCCCCTATTAAACAGTTATTAGAAATATTATCAAGATGACCTCTATAACGTAACCAAGGGCCGGCCATAGAAATATGATCTGTAGTACATTTTCCGAAAGCTTTGATTAAAAGTTTTGCTCCTTTTACCTCATTGCCAATTGGCTCAAAAGGAGTTAACAATTGTAATCTTTCAGAAGTTTCACTCACCTTCACTTCTACACCACTACCATCTTCAACAGGAGCCAAATATCCATTATCTTTTACTTCAAAACCTTTAGGTGGTAATTCCCATCCTGTTGGTTCATCGAACATAACCTCTTCACCATTTTCATTAATTAACTTATCTGTCAATGGGTTGAAATCTAAACGTCCCGCAACTGCAATGGCTGCTGTTAATTCTGGTGATGCAACAAAGGCATGCGTATTAGGATTACCATCTGCACGCTTAGCAAAGTTTCTATTAAAAGAGTGTACAATGCTATTTTTTGGTGCATTTTTAGGGTCACTGTATCTTGCCCATTGTCCTATACAAGGTCCACAGGCGTTTGTAAATATTTTTGCATCAAGTTTTTCGAATATCCCAAGGATACCATCTCTATCTGCGGTATATCTTACCTTTTCAGAACCTGGATTGATCCCTAGTTCTGCTTTCATTTTTAAACCTTTATCTAAAGCTTGTTGTGCGATCGAAGAGGCACGTGATAAATCTTCATAAGAAGAATTTGTACAAGAACCAATTAACCCCCATTCTACTTGAATTGGCCAATCATTAGTTTTTGCTTTTTCTGTCATTGTTTTACCAACTTCAGTTGACAAATCTGGAGTAAAAGGTCCATTTAACAATGGCCCTAATTCAGATAGATTAATTTCAATTACTTGATCGAAATATTGTTCCGGATCTGCATATACTTCAGGATCTGCTGTTAAATGTTCTTTTACTTGGTTTGCTGCATCGGCTACATCTGCTCTTTCAGTAGCGCGTAAATAACGCTCCATAGACTCATCGTAACCAAATGTAGATGTAGTGGCGCCAATTTCGGCACCCATATTACAAATAGTACCTTTTCCTGTACATGACATTGATGTTGCTCCGGGTCCAAAATATTCAACAATAGCACCAGTCCCTCCTTTTACAGTAAGAATTTCTGCTACTTTTAAAATTACATCTTTCGGTGCAGTCCATCCCGATAACTTACCGGTTAATTTTACACCTATTAACTTAGGAAATTTAAGTTCCCAAGGCATTCCAGCCATTACATCTACCGCATCTGCTCCCCCGACTCCAATAGCTACCATTCCTAATCCACCTGCATTAACTGTATGTGAATCTGTGCCTATCATCATTCCTCCTGGAAAAGCATAATTCTCAAGAACTACTTGGTGAATAATCCCTGCTCCAGGTTTCCAAAATCCGATTCCGTATTTATCAGATACAGATTCTAAGAAGTTAAATACTTCACTACTAACATCATTAGCATGTTTTAAATCTGTCGCTGCACCTTCCTTAGCTTGAATTAAGTGATCACAATGAACAGTGGTAGGCACTGCCACTTTATTCTTTCCTGCCTGCATAAATTGCAATAATGCCATCTGTGCAGTTGCATCTTGGCAAGCAATACGGTCCGGTGCAAAATCAACATAATCCTTTCCTCTTGTAAATGCAGTATTTGCCTTACCATCCCAAAGATGTGAATATAAAATTTTCTCTGCTAATGTTAAAGGTTTACCGGTAATTTCACGTGCTGCATTTACACGTTCTGCTACCTGACTGTAGACCTTTTTTATCATATCGATATCGAATGCCATATACTATTAGTTTTATGTATTGAAAAGTCTTGCGAAAATACGAATTTTAAAGGATTTTATTAAATGATTAGTCTTAATCCTATGTTTTTACATTTTTCAAAAAATAAGAGTGTTCATTTCTGGAAATTCATAAATTCCATTTAGGAATACTATAAAATCATTAAAAAAACATATAAGAAAATGACAAGCTATAATTATAATTTACGAAAACGTTATAGTGAATTATTGAAAAATGATCAAAAAAAGACAAGTTTCTTTAACAAAGAAAAAAAAGTGAAGTCGGACAACTTCACTTTTGATAATTAAAAATCTATCTCAAAATCCTAATGATCCTTTGAGTGTCTTTTCCTTTTTTTATCTTTTCTTTTCTTAAATTGTTCTTGTAATGCTAACTGTTCTTCGTTAAGAGAGGCATTAAACTTCTCTTTCTCATCTTTCATTACAGCCATGTGATTTTGACTCATTTCGCGTTGTTCTTCACTAAGAGTCGACCTCAACGCTTTCCTACGTTCTCGCTTTGATATACTTTTATCGTTTGCAATCTTTAGCTGTTCTTCTGAAAAAGTAGCCTCAAAAGCAACCTTTTGTTGTTTTCTTAGCTGTTTTTGATTATCTAATTCGATTTTCTGATCTTCAGAAAGACTTTGATAAAACTCCTTTTTCAATTCTTTGCGCCCTCTATGATCATCATCAGATTGCGCGGATAGAGAGAACACAACAATAAACATAGCCATTATGGCTGTTAATACACTTTTCATACACTATAACTATTTATTCATATTAATTTATATATGAGACCGTTATAGACAGAAAAGGTTTAATCATTCCTAGAGATTTTTCTTTAGGAGATCAACATACTACTTCCAAAAAGTGTTTTCCTAAATTTTAGCAATAAAAAATACGAAAGAATCAACTATCTAAAAAAGACTAGTAATAATATCTTCAATGCTAACGCCTTCTGCTTCTGCTTTGTAATTTTTAATGATACGGTGTCTAAGAATTCCCATAGCCACAGATTGAACATCTTCAATATCAGGAGAAAATTTTCCTTTGATCGCTGCATTTGCCTTGGCTGCCAGAATAAGATTCTGAGATGCCCTAGGGCCAGCACCCCAATCGATATAATTTTTAACCAGATCTGTTGCAGAATCACCACCTGGCCTTGTTTTTCCAACTATTCCAACTGCATACTCTATAACATTATCAGCTACGGGAATACGGCGAACAAGGTGTTGAAAATCTATAATCTCTTGGGAAGTAAACAATGCATTGATCGTTTGAGTAGTATCGCCAGTCGTACTTTTAACCACATCAACCTCTTCTTGAAAACTTGGATATTTTAACTCTATCGCAAACATAAATCTATCCAATTGTGCTTCTGGTAGTGGATAGGTTCCTTCTTGTTCGATTGGATTTTGTGTGGCAAGTACAAAATATGGTAAATCTAATTTATAATGATGTCCCGCTACTGTTACAGCTCTTTCCTGCATTGCTTCTAATAATGCTGCTTGTGTTTTGGGCGGAGTACGGTTAATCTCATCTGCCAAAATAATGTTAGAAAAAATAGGGCCTTTGATAAACTTGAAGTGCCTGGTTTCATCGAGTATTTCACTTCCCAATATATCACTAGGCATAAGGTCGGGAGTAAACTGAATTCTCTTAAAATCTAGTCCTAAAGCTTGTGATATTGTATTAACCATTAACGTTTTGGCTAATCCTGGAACACCAATTAATAATGCATGGCCGCCAGAGAAAACAGAAATAAGAATCTGATCGATAACCTTTTCTTGCCCAATAATTACTTTGGATATTTCTTTTTTGAGTTCGGAATGTTTTTTTACCAGTTTCTCTACAGCTGCTACGTCGTCTGACATATTATTTTTATTTTTTTAACCAGTTTCCGCTATAGTCGCAGTCTCTGTACTCACCATTTATTTTTATATAAGTATCCATTATTTTTTCATTCTGCCATTTTCTAATAGCATCTATCTGTTTTTTTCTAATCGCCAACTCCTGAATTTTAAGATAGTCTTGTGCGTAATCTGCAATGTGCTCATCATATCTTTTAAGCACGGTAATAAGCTTATATTTCTTTCGGCCTTGACGGTCCTGATCAGGAATAACTAATGAAACATCATTTGTTTTTAATTTAGACACTTGGTCATACAATATAGGATCAATTTTGGTAAGTTCAAAATGAGTATCTCCTGTTGTCGGATTAAGCAATTGTCCTCCGTCTTCACGAGTCTCTTTTTCATCACTAAATTTTCTGGCAGCTTCTTTAAAATCAATTTTACCAGAAATAATAGTCGTTCTAAGTGAATCTATTAATTTTTTTGCTTTATCGACACTTTGTCTGGTTACTTCTGGAGTTAATAATATATGCCTTACATCAATCTCTTCACCTCTTATCTTATCGACCTTAACAATATGCCAACCAAAATCTGTTTTAAACGGCTCACTTACTTCTCCTTCTTGTAGACTAAAAGCAACATCTTTAAACTCTTTGGCAAAATTTGTTTGGCGATCTAAGGTATATTTCCCTCCTGTAGATTTAGACCCTGGATCTTGTGAATACAATACAGCTTTTGTAGCAAAACTACTCCCTTTCTCAACAATATCCTCTCTAAATTGATTAAGTCTATCAACTACCTTCTGTTCCTCTTCCTCGGGTATTTCTGGCTCTATAACAATCTGAGCTAACTCAACTTCAGTTCCAAAAAGTGGCCTTTCAGATTCTGGAATTTCATCAAAAAACTCTCTTATCTCTTCTGGAGTAATTTCAATACCATCAATGATTTTGGTTCTCATTCTCTCTGAAAGCCTATTTGCTTTATTTATTTCAAATAACTCTTTTCTAAAATCATCAATATTATCTTTTTTATAGAACCGAAGAACCTTATCCAATGAACCTAATTCATTAGTCATATAATTAAGCTGTTGGTCTACCATAGAATTTACTTCTGCATCCCTTACCTCTATACTATCTTGAACTGCATGATGAGCGTATAATTTGTTCTCGAATAAACTTCCCGCCAACTCACAACGACTTACATCATTTGCAGAGACACCTTCACTTATTAATTGTTTATAGGCAATATCTATATCACTATCTAATATTACGCTTTCACCAATAACAGCAGCTACACCATCCACTTTTGTTCTTTGAAATGGTTTTATAGGGTCTTTTGTTACTTTTAAGGAATCTACTACTGTATTTATCGTATCTTTCTTTACTACCGTATCATTAGCTACATCTGTAATAACCTCTTGTGCATAAAGCTGCGAACCAATACTTATCGAAAATATTGCAGTTAGTAATAAGGTAGTTTTAATTGTAGACTTCAAATTGTTTGTTCTCGACTGCATCTCTTGTAATATCTTTTTCTATTTTTTTTATCAGCTCTAGCTTTCTCTTATTTATAATGATCTGCCTTATGGTAGGTTTGATATATTCTAATGGAGCTATTTCTTTACGCTTCAGGACATCTTTAACTTTCACCATATATATTCCTGTCGAATCCCTGAGTTGCATATATTTTCCGCT
The DNA here is from genome assembly GCA_947500545.1 of uncultured Aquimarina sp. Classification (GTDB taxonomy): domain Bacteria; phylum Bacteroidota; class Bacteroidia; order Flavobacteriales; family Flavobacteriaceae; genus Aquimarina. Next base: position 20,443 of record CANMSO010000012.1, read on the forward strand.
TCTCAGCAATTTTGACTTATCTTGTTTTTTTAGAATCCTGATTCTATTTAAAACTTGATCAAATCTTATCCAGGCAGAATCATTTAATGAAAAAGCAAGATATTCTTCTTTTTTCGTTCTAAGCTCTTCTATATCTTCTTCATTAAAACGATTTAATTGTCGCTGTGTTGCAACAATATTTCCATAACCCGGTGGCAAATGTAAGTAACGTAACTTTACTAATTCCTCATTAAGATTAAAATTTTCTAAATTTTGATTATAATATGATTCGAGGTCCTGTTCTGTCACCTCCATATTTATGGATTTGTTAATCACTGCATTCTTGTAGGCATTAATATATAATGTACTTTGATAGCTTTCTACAAGATCATCAAACTCTTTAAGTTCACCTTCTGTAAGATTCCTTTTTGCTTGATCAATAAATAATTGACGAGTTGCCCAGGTATTAATATAGTTATTCACAATATTAATACTATCTTGTTTTGTAGTGTTTTTAGGTACTAAATCCTTGATATCGTCTTTGTACAAATAAGTTTCATTAACTCTTGCAATAGTTTCTTTTTTTAGTTGATCGCCAAATTTCTGACAAGAAACGATTACTACCAACAATAATATAAATATGCTATATCTCATTTATTTAGATAATTCTTTTTTTATCTTTTTTAAAGATTTTTTATCAACCTTAACACTATACTTGGTCTTAAGTTGATCTAACCAATCATTTTCTAAACTCTCTTGAAAGTCATTAATTATTTCCCCTTTAATATCTTCGAAGCTTTTGATTTTGGAAGGTAGTATTTCTTTAACCATAATCAAAGTAATAAAATTCTCTTCTTTGACTACTGTTATTTTATCTTTCTCTGCTAAAAAGTCCTGCGGAAATTCATCTATTCCTTTTTCTAATTCTTCTTCTGAAAAAATTACCAAAACAACATCTCCTTTATTGATTTCTTTTTTTATTTCCTTAACTGATTTTTGTTTTTCTAAAAGTTCTTTTACCTTTTCAATGTTTTCAAGTTTTGATGAAGACGCTTTTAGAACTTTATATGTTTCATTTTGAGTATACTCTTCTTTTCTAGATTCATAAAACTTTTTAAGTCCAATAGTATCTGTTTTTGAGATATTCCAAATTTTGGATTCCATTAAATCAAAAAGCAAAAGTCCATCACGATATTCGCCAATCACATTGGCAAAATCCTGATTATCTTCTTCTAAATGTTTTTCATAATACATTAAAAGTGTCGATGCCTCGAATTGAGAATATGCTTGTTCAACAAAAGTTGGAACATTTGTACCTTTCGTAACTCTTACTTTCTTACTAAAGAAAAACTTTATAAAATCATCATAGGTATATACCTCTTTTTTTATTTTAAACAATTCTTTATTCAAGTATTCATCCTTAGGAACATCCCATCCTTTTTCAAAAATAGAATCCGGAATAACTTTTTTGAAATAATCAACTGCTTCTTGATTACGAGTAATATCATATTTTTCTTTTAGTGAATTAATAAATGAGGTAGTAACTAATTTTGATCTACTATCTCTCTTCACTTTTTTAACCAATTCATTTTTTTGTTCTTCAAAAGACTCCAGAGGATACTTTTCTAATAACTTTATAATATGCCAACCATATTTAGTCTTTACAGGTTCAGAAAGTTCTCCTTTATTTTGAAGGCTAAATGCAACTTTTTCAAATTTTTCAGAATTCAGCGCTCCTTGGCTAAAACGTCTGATCTCCCCACCATCTACCGCAGTACTGGGATCATCACTGTATTGTTTTGCTAGAGAAGCAAAAGGAACCCCTTGATCAAGCTGTTGTGAAATCTCTTTTACTCTTGCCTTTGCTTCTTCATCTGTCCTACTATCATTAATAGCAACCATAATATGAGCTACAGAAACTTCACCAAGTTTTTTTTCTCGTTTGTAAACCTTAAGAATATGGTAACCAAATTGAGTTCTAAAAGGTTTAGAAAGTTCTCCAACCTTGGTTTTATAAGCAGCATTTTCAAATGAGTACACCATTCTAAAGGTAGAAAACCAACCTAGGTTTCCATTGTTTTTAGATACCGATGGGTCTTGACTATAGGTCTTGGCTACATCTTCAAATTTCTCTCCTTCGTTAATTTTATCTCTAGCTTCAGTAATTTTTTGATAGGCCAATGTAGTGTCTTTAGGCGAAGCATTTGGGCTTACCGTTATTAAAATATGGCTCGCATTTATTCTTTCCTGGGAGCGATTATATGCTTCTTTCACTAAAGCTTCTGAAGTTCTGGTATCTGTAAGATAACCAGCAGCCAATTGTTTTTTATAGCCATTTAACTCTTTCAAGTAAGACTCCTTTTTATCTAAGCCCAAAGCCTGAGCTTCCCTAAGCTTTAATTTGTAGTTTATAAATAACTCTAAATATTCATCGATATCTTTTTGAGAATCATCTTTGACCAAATCAATATTCTTAAGATATACTCTCTTAAATTCTGATATATATACAGGTGAGTTATCAACTGTAAGCAATACTTCTTCTTCCTGTTGCGCATTTGCTAACCCGAAAAAAATAAACCCGAAAAAAAATATCAAAGATTTTTTGTGCATAGTAATTTTGTGATGAAGTCCCTTAACCGGACAAAAATAATAATATTAAGATGTTTTACAAGCTACTTTTCTAACGAAGCTATATGTTGTATTAGTATTAACTTTTAAAACTTTTACGATCTACGTATATTGTATGCGCTAAACAAACTAACAAACAAAAGATTAAATTATGGAGTATACATTAGACATTGAGATAAAATTACCTAGAAATGAAGTGGTTGCAAAATTTGACAGTGAAGAAAACCTGAAACATTGGCAAAAAGGATTTGTAAGTATGGAACATCTAAGTGGGGCAAAAGGAAAAACCGGTGCCACTTCAAAACTGAAATATAAGATGGGAAAAAGAGAGTTCGAGATGATAGAGACCATAACTCTTTTGGATCTTCCCGAAGCGTTTCATCTCACTTTTGATGCTAAAAATGTTTATAACATCCAGGAAAATCATTTTGAGGAGCTTCCTAACGGGAATACGAAATGGATTTCTAAAAACGAATTTAAATTCAGCGGGTTCATGAAAATAATGGGGTTCTTAATGCCGGGAGCATTTAAGAAGCAATCTTATGCATACATGACCGATTTTAAATCTTTTGCCGAAGAAGGAAAAAGTGTATTAGATAATTAATGGAAAGAAAACTCAAACTAATCTGGGATTTTAAAGGTCCCAATGCAAGCAAAACGGCTCAACATCATGAGATTCATCTTAAAGAATATATCTCCCTAGAAAAATTATCTCTTGATATCACTGGCTATTTGGACCTAACAGAAATGCATAGCATTGCTTATATGGTTGTAACGGATTCTGAAATGAGAGTGGTTAGAGATACCTTAAAACCACACAGAGGCCAGTTATATGAGCAATAAATTTTCAAAAATATATTGATTGGTACGGATATTGTCTTAGACCTTTTATATTTGCAAAAGTTTAAAAATCAGTAAACAAAAATTCAAATGAAGAAAGTAATATTATCAATCTTAGTATTAGCAACAAGTTTTCAATTAAGCGCACAATCAAAAACAGGAACAATAGATACAGAATTTATTCTTTCTAAAATGCCAGAACTCGTAAAAGTTCAGGAAGATTTAAAAGCTTACAATACCAAATTAGAGGGGCAGTTGAAGGTAAAGGTTGATGAATACCAAGCTAAAGTGAAAGAATATCAAGAAAAAGTGGCTTCTTTTACTGAACCAATGAAAAAAACAAAACAAGAAGAAATCATTAATCTAGAAAATGATATTGCAAAATTCCGTCAGAATGGGTCACAATTAGTTCAATTAGAGCAAAACAAATTATTACAGCCATTATATCAGAAAATTGGTAAAGCACTTGAAGAAGTTGCAAAAGCCGAAAAATACACTCAAGTGTTTACAATAACTACTAGTGGATTAGCATATATCGATCCTAACTATGATGTTACAAAAACAGTTATGACTAAGTTAGGAATCAAGGAAGAAACTACTAAACAGTAAAAACTGTTTTTAAATATAAAAAAAGCGCAATCCAATTTTGATTGCGCTTTTTTTATTTATTCTTGAATCTCTTTTAGTTTATCCTCTACTTGCATAAGGTAAATCTCATTATATACTTCTTTATAAGGATCCGATTTTTTATATCCCTTCTCAATAAGGGCTTTAGCTTTTTTAATGCAGGATATTGCGTCTTTAGTCTTACCAATTTTGATTAAGTTAAGTCCTTTATAATAATATGCCATCGATAATTTATATCCTTATAATAAAGAGTATCTTCTTTAAATTCAAGTATTCTAGTATAAGGTTTATAAAAATTTAGATCTCGATTTCGGGCCCCACCAATCCAAGCCCCTTGCACTGTATCTTTATTAATTGGAGCGATTTGTTTCTGATTACAAGAACCAAATACAGATATCAATACTACAAGCCCTATAATAGCTCTCGTTAATTAAGAAAATTATCGCCTACTATAATTTGGTGATTCTTTGGTAATAGTTACATCGTGTGGATGGCTTTCATTAATACCACTTGCCGTAATCTTTACAAAACGTCCATTATCTTGTAATGTCGTAATATCTTTGGCTCCACAATATCCCATACCTGCACGTAATCCTCCAATAAATTGATGAATACTTTCTAAAAGATCTCCTTTATAAGCTACACGACCAACAATTCCTTCGGGTACTAATTTTTTGATATCATCCTCTACATCCTGAAAATATCTATCCTTAGACCCTTTTTTCATAGCTTCTACAGATCCCATACCACGGTACGTCTTATACTTTCTTCCTTCATATATGACTGTTTCACCAGGAGATTCTTTTGTACCTGCTAATAACGATCCAAGCATAACAGTATCCGCACCTGCAGCAATTGCTTTAGGAATATCTCCTGTGTATCTGATTCCTCCATCTGCTATCACAGGAACGCCTGATCCTTTAATAGCACTTGCGACCTCTAATACAGCAGAGAACTGAGGAAACCCTACGCCTGCTACTACCCTAGTGGTGCATATAGATCCAGGTCCTATTCCTACTTTTACCGCATCTGCTCCTGCTTCTACCAAATATTTTGCTGCATCTGCGGTTGCAATATTACCAACAATAACTTCTAGATCTGGAAATTTGGATTTTACCTCTTTTAATACCGAAACGACACCCTTGGTGTGTCCATGGGCTGTATCGATAACCACTGCATCCACACCAGATTTAACCAAGGCTTCTGCCCTATCAACAGCATCACCAGTTACTCCAATAGCGGCTGCAACTCGTAAACGTCCCAACTTATCCTTATTCGCCATTGGTTTTAGGGTTAACTTAGTGATATCTCTAAAAGTTATTAAACCAACTAATGTATTTTCTTTATCTACTACCGGGAGTTTTTCGATTTTATTTTCCTGAAGAATAACTTCTGCCTGTTGTAACGATGTTCCTTCTCCAACAGTTACCAGATTACTACTTGTCATAACCTCGGATATTGGTCGGTCATCATTTTTCTCAAAACGAAGATCTCTATTGGTAACAATCCCTATCAATTTATGGTTATCATCTACTATAGGAATTCCGCCAATACTATGTTCTCGCATATTATTTTTGGCATCAATGACTTTGGCATCTTTTGGTAAAGTTACAGGATCGATAATCATACCACTCTCTGCACGCTTAACTTTGCGAACTTTTATTGCCTGTTCCTCTATAGTCATATTCTTATGCAACACTCCTATTCCTCCTTCCTGAGCCATAGCAATGGCCATACGGCTTTCTGTAACGGTATCCATAGCTGCAGAAACAATAGGAACGTTAAGCGTAATATTTTTTGTAAACTTAGTCTGAATACTAACTTCTCTTGGCAGTACTTCTGAGAATGCTGGAACTAAAAGGACATCGTCGTAGGTAAGACCTTCACCAAGAATTTTGGAATCGTGTGCTGTCATTGCAATCAAAATTTAATTGCATGCAAATGTACACCTTTTTTAATGAATAGACGGCCGATACTTATTTATTTTAATCTTCAGAATATGGAACTAGTCATATTGCATAAATTTAAGCATACAAAAATATTTATTCGCATATTTCTTTACAAGTAAAACATCGTTAAAAAGTAATTTTTCATCGTTAAAAAACACTTTTTTATCAACAAATCGTTTTTTTTAACATTTTTTTAATGAATTTATTTTATCTTTCGACTACTGTAACCCCAAACTACAGAATAACCCCCAAAATGAGTACCTATGAAAACCCTATTATGCCTATTATTGCTATGTTTATGTGTTAATATTACAAGTGCCCAATTTACCGATGCGAATACCAAAAATCAAAAATCCACTAATTACGAGAAAATAGAATTCAAGCCCAAGAAAAACCTATTTACCAAAAGGATTATTCCGGTAGCATTGATTACTACTGGATTTTTACTTTCTACCAGTAATTTTGAAAAATCACTTCAAAAAGATATAAGAAATACTGTAGGTAATGATTTCCAGTTTAGTATGGATGATTATACCAGGTACGTTCCTGTTATTCAATTATATGCCGCAGATATTTTAGGCGCAAAGTCAAAGAATCATTGGTTCGACCAAACCAAAAACCTTATTCTATCATCCATTATAAGCAATGGAACTTCTACATTATTAAAAAAAGAAATCTATAAAGAAAGACCAGGCACCTATGGAGATGGTTCTACTCATGCAAACTCTTTTCCATCTGGTCATACTACAACTGCATTCACGACCGCTACTGTTTTGTACGAAGAATTTATAGACACCAACCCTCTATTAGCATATAGCGGATATGCATTTGCAATTGCAACAGGTAGTCTAAGACTAATGAACAATGCGCATTACCTCTCTGATGTATTGGTTGGTGCAGGGATAGGAATACTAGCAACAAGACTCGTTTATCATTTTGATAATCTTATCTCGTGGAATCCCTTCAAGAAAACCGATGGAATTGCTTTTGTACCGCAATTTAATAATAACGGATTAGGGTTCTATTTTTCGAAAATTCTTTAGTTATTTATCTAAAAGCCTCTTTTAATAGGTAATACCAGGGGCTTTATATAAATAGGTTTTATCGTGCAATTGGCTTAGCATAAAATGTGCTACATCTGCTCTGGAAATTATCTTTGTTAGAATATAATGTCCAACATTGGAACCGTGTTTATAATTTTCGCGTATTTTACCATTAAAAAGTTGGCCCGGTCTTACTATGGTCCATTCTAATCCACTCTTTCTAATTAATTTCTCTTGTTTTGATTTATCCAAAAAATAGAAAAATAATATTACCGGAATAGTAAACAGCGTATAGTACAAACCAAGCCTATACCTACTGTCATTGACTCCCAAAGATGTGATACAGATAAGTCGCCTCACCCCATTTTTATTCATAGCGTTAATAATATTATTAGTGCCTTTTGAAAGGATAGTGGTTTTAATAAAAAAACGTTTATGACCAAGAGCCGATAGCACCGCATCCTGGCCTATAACAGCTCTTTCTACACTATTACTATCCAAAACATTCCCTTCCAAAATTCGAAGATTAGGATGTACCGTATGTACTTTTTTCGGGTTGCGAACTAGTACGGTGATATCATGATCCTCATCCAATGCCTGTTTAATAAGCTCTTTACCTGTCCCACCTGTACCTCCTATAATTAGTAGTTTCATTTTTTATGTTCTGAATTTATAATCTCAAGCTAATTCTTTCAATATCCATATCAAAGTCTGAATTACCGAACTGTTGTTTTTTAGACATGAATCGTAACCATAAGAAAATCAACAACTTTCACACAACATTTCAAACCAAAATATCTTATAAACAAGACGTTCCTTTTTAACATTTAAACTTTATCCAACAAGCTTCTTAAAAATACAAAATTAAAGACAAGGGGAAATACCCCCTTGCAAAAATCCGTGTTTTCCCTCTACCACAAGTGCATTATGAATGGTACTTTTGAGGAAACGAAAATAATTATTACCACATTCAAAAAATCACGCATCATGATTGTTTCGAGCAAAATAGAAAGTTATAGTATTCAGATTGTAAGTAATTATTCAGGTGGTGGTGGATACCAAATGGGGTTTGTTTATTTATACGGAGAAAACTTAAACTATCTGGGGCACTTAGGAATTATTAAAGATGGACAATCTTTACCTCAAAACAGACAGGACAGTAATGGAGTTTTAAACATTTATTTTCATGAAACCGAATTACAATCAATAATTGATACATTAAGAAATGAAAAATCGGTATCACTAGAGTTTAACCCCAGTTCAAAATGGGCGTCAATCAAAACGGACAAAGAATCAGTAAGCAAGGGGGAGCTTGCTGCATAATCATAAAAGACCTGAAAAGGCCGGTGTTACTATAACTCTCACTTAACGCATGGGCCAGCTGGAAAACGAGAGTACCTAAAAAATATAAATTGTGAAAAATGTAATTGGTTCACAATCCGGCAACAGTGGAAGTGCGCTAAATCAATAGCAACTATCGTTTTTTCAGGTCTTTTTGATATCATTTTGAATCTTAATCAATTATACGCGGTCTAAATACATTCCTTACCATTCTTCAGCGATTTATAATATCATATATCTCTCGAACATTGTATATCAATCTAAGATTAATGCTCTAACTATCTGACAATTGCAATTTTGATATCCTTCTTAATTTTCGTAACTTTAATAGGAACTTCAATAACTGAACTGGAAACTCCCCTTCTTCCTTTTTTGATATTAGTATTACAAAAAAAGAACGGAGCTATTTTTTAATCATCCCTTTCTTTTTTATCCTTTAATGAGTTTTCATTAATCAGATCATAACGTAAAAGCAATCTTATTTCACATATTATGAACCCTTCAATAGTATTAAGTGTTGTCATTGGGCTATTCCTCCTTGCAGGTGTACGCATTGTTTTTGAATACAAAAGAGCTATAAAATTTCGATTTGGGAAATACATAAAAATACTGCAACCAGGATTTAGATGGATCATCCCTATAGTAGAAACCATTCAAGTGGTTGATGTTAGGGTGATCACGATTAACATTCTATCTCAAGAAGTTATGACAGAAGATAATGTACCATGTAGTATTGATGGTGTTGTCTTTTTTAGAATTAATAATCCAGAAAAAGCTGTTCTTGAAGTTGAAGAATACAAATTTGCAATTTCGCAATTATCTCAAGCGGCTTTAAGAGATGTTTGTGGTAAAGTAGAATTAGATATTATTTTATCTAAACGAGAAGAAATGGGTAAAAATATTAAAGGTATCGTTGAATTGGAAACTAAAGAATGGGGTATCGAAATTATAGATGTAAAGATTAAAGACATTCAGTTACCAGAAAATATGAAAAGGATGATGGCCAATCAAGCAGAAGCCGAACGATCAAGGCGAGCAAGAATTATTTTAGCTCTAGCTGAAGAGCAGGCCGCAGGCAAATTACTTGAAGCAGGTAAATTAATTGATCAATCTCCATCTGCAATTAAACTGAGGCTATATCAAACCTTATCAAACATAGCAGCAGAAAAAAACTCAACTATTCTTTTCCCGTTCCCAGAGGAAGTATTGCCAGTAAAGACAAAAAGAACAAAGAAAAAAAACTAAGCCGTAAAAAAACAGATGTTTCAAATTTTGATAAAATTAATACTGATTTAATGTAATCTTTAGAATTTTAAAATATTTCAAATTATTAAGTAGAGCTGTATTCGTGGTCTTTTAAGTTTAACCTTTACATAAATTTATTAGAAAAGTAATTCATCTATTCTATAGCAGATAGATTCTTAAAATTTAAGTTAACTAATATTCAATATAATACAGAGTGCTGTATCTTTATATTGATGTCTAGAATTATACAATTTTTCACGTTATTTTGTTTGTGCCAAGTGCTACACGCACAGGTAAACCCTAAATTTTACGGAGTAAAATCTCATTTAGGCTTCATCATAGCTCACACACCAGATTTAAAACCTATATCACAGACCAATCCTTATGGAATACAAATAGAAATGAGCAAATTACGAACCAGTAATGAATCTTGGAAAACTTGTTTTTGTTATGGGCGAACTGGTTTTGCATTTACTTATTTTAATTATGCCAACCCTAGTGTACTAGGTAGTTCATATAACCTCATTTATTTTGTAGAGCCCTACTTTACTTATCAAGGACCTTTTAAGTTTTCTCTAAGAGGATCTATAGGTGCAACCTATCTGGATACTATATTTGATGAAGTTTCAAATCCCGATAACTTACTTTTTAGTACTAAATTTAGTTTTTACCTTGCTTTATCCCTCAATCTTAATTACCATTTTAATGACAAATACGCGATAAGCTTATCAGCTAATTATAATCACATCTCTAATGGAGGTCAAAAACAGCCCAATAAAGGCATGAATTTTCCAACTTTTTCTATTGGGGTTGATCGAATTATTAATAATACCAAATTAACCCCTAAGCCGGATGAGCTAAAAAAATACAGTCGGTCTTGGAGTTATTATTTTGGATCGTTTGCCAGTTTGAGATCTGCAGATCGGGAAGCCGAATCGACCAACCACCCTTTGATAGGAGCTTTTGGAGGTGCTTTGAAACCGCTATCCGGAATCAATGGTTTTAATGTAGGAGCAGAATTATGGTATGATTGGTCAGATCGCAAACAAGTACAACAAAGAGAACTAAATGAATCCTCTTTTTCTTCTGCTATTACCGCTGGTCATCATTTTTTGATAGGCGATTTTTACTTCTTACAGCAGTTTGGGATATATATCACGCGTCCAAAAAATATACAAGAAAACTGGCTATATCAAAGATACTCTTTCTGGTATCGTATTACCAATCGTTGGACCATAGGAGCTTCACTAATTGCTTATGGAAGGGTTGCCGATCATATGGATGGTCGATTAATCTATGTAATCCGATAAAACTCTTGAATTTTTTGTAAAATAAAAACGGAGTTGGTAACCCCCCTCCGTTTTAAAATGGTTTACGTCTCGTTATTTAAAATACAATTATAACGAAGCCGCTAATATAACTTTTTTATGAAATAATGTAGTGAAATTTCTTTCCAACTATAATATTACCTCAAAAAAAACGCCCGTACACCCTTATAAAACAAGGGATACAGAGTTTGGCACGACAATTGAAAATATAATATGAAAAGTTGAACAAATAATTTAAAAATCAAGGCTTATGAAAACTTTATACATTAAATTCGGATTAAATCTTCAACCATTTATTAACTTTTTAAAGGAACTTCCTGCTTCATCTAGCTATGCTATCCATAGGTAGTACGGCTTCTAGAATAAGCAACAAAACAGTTACCAACGAACTGTAGGTAACTGTTTTGTTTTTGGTATCGATTCAAAAAAAGAAGTTTAAAACTTGGTATATGTATGACTGTCCAATCGTTTCCCAAATTCGCAATCTGTAGAAAGTGCTTTTGAATATGCCGTTCTTGTATTCATGTCCATAATTAGATACACCTTATCTTTTATGAGTATTGTTGCACAATTTTTTTGCCATTGAACAGAAATATCCTTTTTTCTTAGATTTTTGACAAAACTGTATGGATTTGCAAACGCAATTGGTAAGGGTTTATCTTTTTTTATTACTTTCTCAGAATCTACATAAAAGGTATCAGGATTCACAACAGTACATAAAAATCCTTCAAAATCTACTTCTTCTTTATTATCGCTTAACATATGTGTCCAAACGGCATATTCATCTTCTTCAATAATCAATGTCCTATTAGATTTTGGATCTGTTTCTGTAAAAAAAATCTTGTTAGACCTACACTCTGAGTTTTCTTTGTTTTCCTTGGTAAACAATCCATCTAACATCGATAAAAATAGGGTTCTCATTTGGGGTGTTTTTGGGGCTTTATTATTTCTTTATTTATGTATATTAATTATCACATGTACTACAAGTTTAACTTATATATAAGCTTGAAAAAAATCATAAGAAGTGTGTGAGAAGTAGCAAACTTAAGTAATAATTCTCAAAGTTGACTACGGTTTTTACCCATTAATTCATGGGGTGTTTTCCCCTGACAACAGCTCAAAACCCTTATAAAACAAGAAAAAAAATTCGATACAGTAGGTTTAAAAAAAAAGTGATTTTTGATATTAAATGTAATTTTTACATTTTTTAATAGAAGTTTTATGGGAATTTCACAAAAGTAAAGCTCAAAGAACCTAACCTGGCACCTTAGCTATTTTGTCCTTAAGAAATTGTTTTTCTTTTTTTGACTGGGTAAGCTCCATAGCTCTTTTAAAACAGGAAACAGCCTTAACGTACTCTTCTAATCTTTCATAAATTTCTCCTAGAGTAGCGTGGTATACATAATATTTTTCTAGTAGTTTATTTCCTTTTACCAATTCTAATATATTTAGAGCATCTTTTGGGCCATCTAGTTCTAAAATCACCAAACATCTGTTCAGAAAAACAATTGGATCATAAGCTATATTTAAGAGTGCATCATAATATTTTAAAATCTCTTGCCAATCGGTTTCTAAATAACTTTTAGCTTTGCAATGCTGGAACGCTATAGCTGCCTCTAAGTGATAATTGGTCAATGTTTCCCCATAAGCAGCATTGTTAAGATACTGTTCTCCCGACTGTATTAATGCCGTATTCCATTTTGTTCTATCTTGATTAGATAATAGAATAAGCTCGCCATGATCAGATAATCGACTATCTGCACGTGCAGCATGAAAACACATTAGTGCCATTAAAGCAAATACTTCTGGTAGTTGCGTACGTTTCTCTGATAATAGCGATCTGCATAATAACATAGCCTGTCTTATCAAATCTTTACGAATGAGTTGATCTACATGCGTAGAATTATATCCTTCATTAAACATTAGATAAATAGCACTAAGGACGGTTCCTGTTCTTGAAGCAATCTGATTTGGTAATGGAATTATTGGACGAATCTTATTTTTACGAAAATATTCTTTTGTACGATATAAGCGTTTAGAAATAGTGTCTTCACTTGTAAGAAATGATTTCGCTACTTCTTTGGTACTAAATCCACAAAGCGATTTTAGGATAAAGGTTATTTGATTCTCTTGGCTAATATCGGGATGACAACAAGCGTACATCATCCCAAGGAAATCATCCTTAATATGATCTTCTTTCCAGTAATCATTCATAGTAGTTTCGAGAGTATAACTCGAAGTAAGTAACTGTTTTTGAGGGTCGGAAAAATCAATAAGTCGACTATGTTTATTGCGTCTGACAATATCTATTGCTCTATTCTTGGCAGTTCTATAAAGCCAAGCTCTAGGGTTATCTGGTATTCCTTTAAATTTCCATGTCTCTAAAGCTCTTACTAATGCATCCTGTACAACATCTTCTGCCAATTCTATATTTTCGGTACCAAATATCTTGATTAATACAGCAACCATCTTTCCTGACTCTTGTCTAAAAAGATGGTTTAACGTATTGTCTATGTGTTCTCCGTTCATCAAGAATATTACATTGGACTTATTTCTCTTACTTCTACGGTACACCCATATTCAAATCCAGGGCAATCTTTTGAGATATTTGTTGCTTCTTCTAGTGAATTTGATCTTATTAATAGATATCCACCAACCAGTTCTTTACCTTCTGCTAGAGGGCGATCTATTACTTTTTCACCTCTTTCAATAAGTGTTTTACCTTCATTCATTAAAGGTTGACCACCAACGAGTAAATTTTGCTGAGCAAGATTACCCATCCATTGTTGCCAATGTTCCATGTGTTTTTGCATTTCTTCTGGAGATCGTTTACCAGTATCATCATGTCCTCCTCTGATTAACAGTAAGAATTCTTTCATTTTTTTAGTTTTTTATCATTTTTAATTAACCTTCGGGCCAGATTTCACGCACTTCTACTCCACTACAGTCCCATTGTAAATCTGGACACCCCTTGGCCATTTCCTTGGCTTCCTCTACTGAATCCGCTTTTACTCTAAGATATCCTCCTACTAACTCTTTTCCTTCTGTAAAAGGGCGATCTATTATTTTTGCTCCACCATCTATCCAAGTACTTCCATGAGATCGCAATCTTTCTCCGCTTACAAATTTTCCTTTTTGGGCAATCTCACCGATCCATTGCTGCCAATGCTGCATGTGTTCTTGTTGTTCTTCGGGAGATTTGGTATTCCATATATCATCTCCTCCTCTGAAAAGAAACATAAATTCTTTCATACTTTTGTCTTTTTTAAAGGTTAACATACTTTTTACACTACTAAGACGAACCTACTTTCGAAATTTGGACAATCATTTAAAAATTATCTGTATCCCACGCTTCCAAACGCGGCTCCTTTTCCCGTTTGACAATATTGCCGAAGGCTTTCCAAATAACGCCCCCAAGTAAAACTACATATCGCATAAAAATCATCTTGTTCTATCCATCCATTGTGTGAAAATCGTACTTGAGTTTTACCTTCATTCTCATCAATAGAAAATATAAAAGTATGTCCTTCCCACCCATGTTGACTCGCCGTGCATTCCCAGATAAGCTTCTCAAAAGGCTTTAATTCAGTGATTTTCATTTCAGGTCCTATGGTACTTCCAAAGTTAAACTGAATTGTTTCACTCAGCCCTTCTCCACCTTTTGTTTGCGTTGTCCACCAATTTGATAATCCTTCTATTGTAGAAATGGCTTCAAATACTTTTTCTTTTGGAGCATCAATATGAAAAAGATGCTTGATTGAATATTTCATACTATATTATTTTTTGATTCCATTCTATGACGAAAGAATATTTGAGATTAGGACAGCATTGTATAAATTTAAAATAAAAATTCCGACATAAAATGTCGGAATCAAAGTTATATCTATCATTAGCACTTCATAAAACATGAATAACGCTTTGTGAAATAAGGTATCTATTGATTTATCTATGTATTGCCAAATATCTTTCCTTAATTATATTAATTATGACCAATACTTCTTTAACTTACCAATTTATTTTAAGCGCATTCGTAGTTATGTATGATTTTCTTGAAACTTTACTTTTTTGCTATATCTTTAGTTTTCTTATAGAAAATTTTGCTCACCACTTTCCACTCTCCGTCAATTTTTAACAGATTCATGTAATCGATAAATGTAAAAGTTGGATACTCTATTTCTAGTTTAGCATTTGCTGCATGACCCGTAATATTAATATAATCAATTTTGGTTTTTCGATTATTTTTAGGGCCAGGTTTTATTGCTTTTTTAAAAAACTCTAATGCGTTGACTTCTTTATAACCTTCTCTAATATATCGCATTGTCGCAGTTTCATGAAAAGCTTTTTTAAGGGTTTCAAAATCATTATTTGTACCTCCATCCAAATAATAATTAACTGTTTTTTCAATCATTGCATAATCCGATTCTTGAGCATTTATCGAGGTAATAAAAGTACATAATACTAATAAAGTTAAAAGTGATTTCATTTGATGATTTTTATATTAAACATTGATTAGATTTTATCTGAATAAATTTTTAGACTGCACCACATCTACCCTACTTATTTTTCCGTTGTCAAACGTGAATATTTCCACAATATCCTTACCTTCTCCATCAGTATCATTCAACCACACCTTATCGTGCATAATTACTTTATTGTCTATTTCCAATAGATATTGTATTTCTGAGTATACCTGTGGATATTTTTTAAAATGATTTGCCCTGTTTATTTGTAGTTCCTCTTTACCGTTGACTTTAGGTTCTGACTCTAGATAAACAACAACATTATCCGCGAAGTTTTTTACATACTCTTCTGCATCTTTGTTGTTAACTGCTTGAATCATCTCTTTAATGATCTGGCTTTGCTTACCATCACTAAGCTTCTGGTTCTCTGAAACACAACTAGCTATCAAGATGATTGTAAACAGAAAATAACTTACCTTGTTCATATACCAATATATTTTAGAATTAAAAAACCAAAGGATAATATGATCGTCCTAAATTAGAAAAAGATTTTTGTTCCTATTCATAAAAAAAACTTAATCATTTCCCATTTTGATGTTTAATTTTTATAAAAAAAACATTAGTGGGTAGGGTAACTCTATTTTTAAAACGTTCTATTATAAAAATACCCATAACTTATCTATAACGTAAATGGTAAAGGGGGAGCACTATCGTATTGTGTCCCCTTTTTTTTTGCGCTTCATATTCATTTGTCAGACCTCTATTTCAGATACGCTCTATTCTACATATATAGCATCCTGCTTCAGAATTTCTGGCATGCATAAATGAAATATCTTTATGTTCAGAAAATATCTTTGGGATCATAAGATCAACATCATGATCGCCAACCATTTTAGTAAATATCATTTTTTGATCTTCACTATACCCAATTAATGATAACGGAAAATTTTGTTTATCTGCTTTGATTTCTGGCGGAAACTTATAAATATTTTTATATGGTTCTACTGCTTGCTTATGAATAAAAATAGGGCCGGATTGATTGAATGCATTGTCAATCTCAAAAGGGCTATGACTTATAAGAATCCTTTTATCCTTTCCTGGCTCAAAAGGTTTTAAAGATACTCTACATGGGCCTCTACCAGTGGCCATCTGCTCTACAATTTTGTTCCCAAAGTCATCGATTTTGGTTTCACGTATTCTTGATGCATATTGAGCTTCTAATGGAATAATTTTGAACTTATTCATTTTTATATCTTTTAATGTTTGATATAAAAATCCCATTTTCACTAAAGATTTACCACCCACTTCTTGCTTAATTTTGATCGGTTTTTGCCGCTTCCCAACCAATCATAGCTGTTTTACGAGTACTCCCCCAATGATATTGGCCAAAATCACCTGTGGATTGAATCACTCTATGACAAGGGATTAAAAATGCAACAGGATTATTACCAATCGCAGTTCCTACTGCTCTTGATGCCTTGGGTTTATCCATTTGTTTTGCGATGGTTCCATAAGTTGTCAATCCTCCTTTTGGAATTTTAAGCAAGGTATCCCAGACTTTCAACTGAAAATCTGTGCCTTTAAGATGTAATTTTACTTGGTCCAACTCCTTCCAATCTCTTGTGAAAATAAATAGTGCATTTTGTTGTATTCTATCTACAACTTGGTTGAATTGAGCATTTGGGAAACGATTCAATAATACCATAAAGGCATTTTTTTCATTATCTACAAATCCCATATGACAGATACCTTTTGAGGTAGAAGCGACCAAAATTTTTCCAAATGGACTTTCTGCATAACTATAATTGATCGACAAATTTTGTCCTCCTTTTTTGTATTCTCCGGGTGTCATTCCTTCAATTTTCACAAAAAGGTCATGAAGTCTTCCGGTGCCTGAAAGTCCAGTTTCATAGGTTGCGTCAAATAAGGTTTTTCCCTGATTTTTAAGAATTTTCTTTGCATATTCTACACTAGTGTATTGCAAAAACTTCTTAGGGCTAACACCCACCCAATTTGTAAAAAGTCGTTGAAAATGAAATGGGCTTATATGCACTTTCTCTGCCACCTCATCAAGACTTGGTTGATTCTTAAAATTTTGTTGGATATATTCTATTGCTTCTGCAATACGGTTATATTGAATTTTGCTTTGCTCGTTCATTTTTATAATACTTTAAGAAATTTAAAAGTATTTGAATTTGATCAGTTAAAAAACCCAGAACTTGCTCGATACAACTTTTGTTTGGTTTAAAACCTAGTCCATCACAAAATTAAATCCTCCCGAAAATAAACTTGAACTTAAACCTGTACTACGTTCATATTGTCTGAATCTAAGATCAATGCTCTTCAAACCAAATTTCGAGATATGGAATTTTGTAAAGATATCAGTATAACTAACCCCAAAACCGTATTGATTAGCATCAAAATCTGATAAATCATAATCTGATGTATAGAATTCTTGGGTAGATAAATGCTGATTAAACGGGGCAAAATAATCTGCTTGAGTTTGATTATAGAATCGATAACTTGGATATATCGTAAACTTATCCGTAATCTTGATTGGTACTTCTATACTTGCCGTATGCGAATTAATCCCCCAATCATCTGTATAATACCTATAAAAGGTTCGTAGTGAAAAAATCTCATTGATATAGTAATGCAATCTCCCTCCTGCCGCGATTTTAAATCTTGAATCTGGTAACCTTTCTACATCATCACCGTAAGTAAAATTCTCAAGCACAAAATCTGCTATATCTGCAAACATCACTCGCTGAAATGGTGTAGATAGTAGACCCTCTTGTTGTATAATATCAAGTGATAAAGACCCTTGTAGTTTTTTGGACAATATTTGTGAGAACCCAAGTCCCAGTGAGTATGAATTACGAGACTCGTTATCAAATTCAATAAATGCAGGTTGATCTCTTAACTCTGAAGGGTAAATGGCATTCCAGGTATCTAAAAATACGTTGGCCTTTACACTTACTTCTGTATTTTTTTCATTAAACAATTTGGTATAACTACCACCAAACCCTATTGAAAAATAATCATATTCTGTAGCAACAGCTACATTGGCTGACCATATATCATTACGATCATCACTACTATGGTTATAATTGGCTATAATCGTTGTTAATACATCCTTTTTTGATGCTCCTGAAGAAGCTACAAATGGATCTGCCGGTGCACCCCCATCAAAAGGGTCTACATTACTAGAAGATGCAGACGTATATGCAGATATTCCTGCATCTATGGTTAACACATCATCATCATTCAAAGGAATAGAAACAACAATGGTTGGAGTAAGATCTGTAAGTTCCTCTGTGCCTATACCTCCGGTTACGGCTGCATTATCACCATCCTGAGTATAATAACTCATTAAAAAATCTACCTCGGTAGATTCTAAAACTCGTTTTTTGTAAGTCTCTGAAGCATCTTGCTGTGTCTCCTGGGCAATTAATGTAATTGTAGAGAACAATACTAATATTAGGGTAAACCTTTTCAAAAAATATATTGTTTTTTAATACTTTTTATAGTAGTTAATATTATAGAATTGGTTTTAATTGCAACCACAACCTCCACCTGTTTTTCCTCCGTTTGCTCCTGCTGCGGACTCTCTATATGCTTGAAAATTTGTTTCGAAACGATCACATTTCTTCAAAACCAGTTCCATGTCTGGATCATTGAGTTGTACTTTTTCATATTCTTTTACAACTACACAAGAGTTCAGAGAAAGTAAAAGCCCTAAAACTATAATTAACCTATTCATGAAGCATTGTTTTTAAATACTAATTATTGATTGTCTATTTTGATGTTGTCCGAGGTATGAATATTTCCTTTATCGTCAATAATCACACATTCGATTCCTTCTAATTGATTTATTCTATTTACCCCAACCTCTATTCCCATTACAAAAACAGATGTAGCTAAAGCATCTGCTAACTCTGCTTTTGGTGCAAAAACGGTGGCACTTACAATCCCCGTTGACGGATAGCCTGTTCTGGGGTCGATGATATGAGAGTATCGCTTACCACTCAAAGTAACATATTTTTCATAATTCCCAGAGGTTACTACTGCTTTATTCACAACAGGTAACAAAGCAAATGCATTATTTTTATTTAAAGGATTAGTTACTGCAACTTTCCAATCACTGTTATCCGGTTGTTTTCCCCAGGTATTCATATCACCTGAAGCATTTATAATTCCGGCTTCGACCCCCTTGGCGATCAGAAGATCCTTTGCCTTATCTGCTGCATACCCTTTACCAATCGCTCCAAAACCTATTTTCATTCTTTTTTCGGTAAGAAATACAGTAGACAACTCTTGATTCAAAACAATTTTTTGATATCCTACTCTGGATACTGATTGTTTAATTTTTTCCTTGGAAGGTAACTCTGTCATACTACCATCAAACTTCCATATTTTATCCATTGATGCGTAACTAATATCAAAAGCCCCATCTGTAAGCTTAGAAATTCCAATAGCTCGTATAATTAAATCAAAAAGCTCCTTATCTACCTTTACTGCTTGTATTCCTGCATTACGATTAATTAAAGAAGTCTGAGAATTGTTATCCCAAGAAGATATTAATTTTTCTATTCTTCCGATTTCATTGACTGCAACATCGATATAGTTGTCTGCCATAATTTGATCTTTTGCAACAACAGTAATATCAAAACGGCTACCCATTAACTTAAGAGTGCGTTTATATATCTGCTGGGAAAATCCAGCAGTGCTTATAACAACGAATAATAAAAATGTAACGAGAAGTCTCAAAATACTATTTGATCATTTTGTTTAACATTCCCAGATATGATTTTGGAGTAACTTTTTTATATCCTATTTCCCCCAATTTCTTACCAGTTTCATCCAATACTACCACCAATGGGAAGCCTCCACTTTTGTTATATGTCTCAGCCAATTTATTATTTTGAGTTTGTAATGCTTCTGATAATTGGTTTTTTCTTCTTCTTGGAAAATCCGCCTTTACTAATACATAATTTTCCTTTGCATATTCTTGAAACTCTTTGGTATCGAGTACTTGTTTTTCTAATTTAATACATGGTGCACACCAATCTGAGCCCGAAAACACTAGAGCAATAGGTTTGTTATTTTCTAAAGCCACCTTTTGAGCTTCATTAAAATCGGTTAACCATTCTTGAGCATTAGCTGTTAAAACTCCAACAAAAATGAGCAATCCAACTAGAATATTCTTTTTCATATCAATGTAAATCTACTTTATATTAACTGTTTAAACAAGATATTTAGTGTCTTATAAAGTTCAACAAATTATAATACACACCAAATCTAAACAATGACAATTATCACTTCAAATATTATACCTCAAAAGACGTAAGTTTCTCCTTATTAGTTATAATCGCCAATGTGGCTTCTGCATATAATACAGTTATATAGAAAAATACCCTACAGTTTAGTTAATCATTTGTTTAGAAAATGAAAAAACGGAGATACAATGCGTATCTCCGTTTTTGTGAATGGAGCTAGAGTCCATTATATTTAATAAAAGTCCCTAAACTATAATTTTGGACATCTTTTACAATTTGATTTACCTTTCTTTTTATATTTCTTACAACATTTCTTCTTTTTTCCTCCACATGCTATGTCACAATTAACAGCTATACAAGGAGAATATAATGATGGGGTATCTAAACTTTGCACTATTTTTTAATTTTTATTGAATCTAAATAAAGTGCAAAAATAAAAAAAAAAAGATTCCTATAAAAGAAATCTTTAATTTTTCTTTATCAACTTATTAACAACTACTTAGGTTGATTTGTAGCTTGAAAAGTATTAATATCTCTATCAAATAAGTAATGTCCAGATTTATCGTCTCCAATAATTTTTAGTTTGTCCAATAATGTACGTGCAGTGGCTTCTTCTTCTAACTGTTCTGCTACATACCATTGCATAAAATTATGCACATTATAATCTTTATGTTGAAGGCACTCATAAATGATATTATTAATTTTGGCGGTAACAAATTCTTCACTTTCAAGAAATATTTCAAAAAGCTCCATTAGCGAATTAAAATCATCTCTTGGTTTATCTATTGCAGGAATAACCGCCGTCCCGCTTCGTTCGTTAATAAACTTAACCAGTTTGGTCATGTGCACTCTCTCTTCTTCAGCTTGGGTATAAAAAAAATCCGCAACACCATTATAACCTCGGATATCTGCCCAACTAGCCATAGAAAGATACTGCGCAGAAGCTGTGGCTTCATAAGTTATTTGTTCATTTAATAGTTTCTCTATTTGTGGTATCATTTTTTGATTCAGTTTATTTTGTAAAGAAACTAAATTACGGAATTTATTACGTTCTAAGTAGTAAACACAAAGGGTTTTATCTAATTTAAAATAAGACTACTTAACGATTTTGAAGAGATTCATAAACCAAACCCTATAAGAGAGATTTCTCAAACTTTAGCATATTGTTTTTATAAAAAATAGAGAAACTAATTAAGCTGCTTTCTCAAATGCGATATAATTTACTAATTTGCCTTTTTTATTATAAACAGGAAATCCTTTAATTAAGCATATATACGGGGTAGTATCTTTTTTATAGTTAAGAATTGAAACCTCAAAAGATTGTTGATTATCAACAGCATTTCTAACCTTTGCAGATACACTACTACATGTGCCTTCTCCTTGAAACATTTTAGGAGAATTACCAATAACCTCTTCAGGAGAGTACCCGTTCATTTTATGTATATTCTTTGATGCATATACAATTTCAAGATTAGGATTAGTTATTACAATTACCGATTGTTCTTCAATAAGTTCCTTATAATAATTTCTAGTGTTTTTCCAATTTTTCGTAAGTTTCTGTAGAGTACTGAAATCTTCTTTAAAAGTTTCCAATTCAGCATGATGTTCGCCATAAAATTCCCAAGAGAGTAATGGTAATAAATGATTAGACATTTTATTATAATACTCTGACATCATTTGGTCATACCCTAGAAACTCTTTCATAAAAACATCCTTTCTTCAAAAATATACAATTAAAGGCCTATTGATGATTGAACAAAAGTTAATTCTTTGATTAAACAAAGGTTAAATATTTAAAATAACTATAACTTAAATTGAACAGTTGCGTACCATGATATCGGAGCAGATGGAATAATTCCCGGGCCTGGATATCCAGTAGCTCTTTGAGTAAAATAACGCTCATCTAAAAGGTTATTAACTCCTGTCTCTACTCTAAATTGTTTATATGTATATGAAAAAGATATATCCATAATCGAATATGAAGGAATTTTACCCAAAGTACCTTCTTCCTTACTTCCAGGTGTTCCGCGATCTGCATTAGTAACTTCTGTAAATTGTTCTGACAAATGGGTGAATTGAATACTTCCCAAAAGGTTTTTATATCCAAATCCAATTCCTGTTTTTAGATTAACAAGAGGAATAAATTCAACTTTATTACCTTCAATGGTATCTTCAGATCTGGTATACTCAGAATCTGTAATTGCCAAATTAGTAAATGCATTTAAAACATAATCTGTATTATTGGCCAAAAATGAATTAGCCAGATTCCAATTCACATAACTCTCTATTCCATAAATAAAAGCATCTCCAATATTACCACGAACTCTTTGTGCTCTATCATTAAAAACTTCTCCTATTCTATCCTTATACCATAATCCAAAAATGTTAGCATCATAGGTCAATACATTATCGTACTTTCCTCTTATACCCAAATCAGCAGTAAAACCTTCTTCATCACTGATATCAGGGCGTATTACAAAAGTTGGATTAACAATTCGAATATCATTAAATGTTACCGATCTATAGTTTTGAGATATGTTTGCATATGTTTCAAGATTCGAGTTAAACTTATAACTTGACCCTATCCCAAGTAAAATAAAAGATCGATCAAAAGTCTCATCATCATTTTCTATAGTATTATTAATTGGATTTCCTGCATTATCAAAAACAACATTGTTATAAATCCCTTCTGCCTCTGTTTTTATATATTCGAATCGGATTCCTGGGGTTATTGAAAATTTATCAGAAATATTAAAAATGTTCTCTCCAAATACTGCTACATTTTGGTTTGGAAAATCAAAGGTCGATTGATTGGCATAGTCAGGGAAACTATTATCTTGAAAATCAAAATTTGCATCAGTTCCTAGACTTCCAGGTCCTTGTCTGGCATCATTATCAGCTTGATAGAACTTAGTACCTAATAAAAATGCAGATTCTTTACCAAAAAGATTGTATTTACTCAATAACCTTGCTTCTATCCCCCAGTTATTAAAATTACCCACTATCAAATCTCTTGGATTCACAAAATTACCATCTACATCTGTTTCATCCTCTACCGTAATAGGATTAGAATTTAAATCAGTAGGTATCCCTCTAAACCCAACGGCTCTCCTTGAAGCATCCAAACCAAAAAGATTTAAACTAAAGTCTGTTTTTTCTGAAAATTCATGCTCTAGTTTTAAAGAAAAAAGTTTCCAATCTACTTCAAACCAATTTCGTGTACGATTACTAAAATCAGAATCCTGTTCAAACTGGCTATCCGTTAAACCTCCTGGTTGTTGCGCCAAATAATCCAAATATGTAAACTCACCTGTTAATTTGGTTTTCTTTGATATTTGATAGCCTAAATGGGCATACATATTTTTAGATTCAAATTCAGAATTTGGTCTAAACCCATCTCCTTTTTTATAATTGAAATAAGTGTAATAACTCACCTTTCCTACAGTGCCACTTAAACTATTAAAGCTACTAAACAAGTTAAATGACCCAAACGATTGACGAGTTACTAATTCTATTTTTTTCTTTGGATTAGGCTCTCTCATTTTGAAATTGATCAATCCTCCAAATTGAGTTCCGTATTGTAAGGATGCAGCTCCTCTAACCACTTGTATTTCACTCAATGCTTCAGCCGAAGGGGTATAATAACTTTCTGGATATCCCAATACATCGGCACTAATATCATATCCATTCTGACGTGTATTAAAATTAGCAGTTCTGTTTGGATCCAGACCTCTTCCTCCTATATTAAGTTGTAGCCCTCCTACACTATTCTCATAAATATTTAATCCCGCAACCTGTGCATATATCTGTCGTGCATTATTCGATGCAAGGTTACCAAGCGTGTTCTCTAATAAAACTACTTCGCTTTTCTTTCCTGCGTAGATTGCTGTTCCTTCTATAGGTTTAAGCTGTTTTAAACCAAAAATCTTCTCTCTTCGTTGTGTGATCAAAACTTCAGAGAGTTTTTCTCCTAAAGGGGTCATTACAAAATTTAGACTAGTATCATTGTCTACTACTACTTGTTGTTCAAGAATTTCATAATCATAACTAAAAACCGTAACATTATATACTCCTTGCTTAAGATCTGTAAATTCAAAACTTCCGTCTGTAGCTGTAGTAGTTTGCTCGCCAATATTTTGATTATACACCTCTGCATCTGCAATAACCTGATTGTTTTGATCCACAACAGTTCCTTTCAATTTGTATTGCGAAAATGTAAAACCCGTAATAAAAAATACAATGAAAAATACTCTATAATCCCTTAATTTCATCCTTAAATGGAATAATCCACGTTTTATGTTTTAATGACTCTTTTTGTGTTCCCAAATCTATATTCGGATCAATATATGGGCTACTCAACCTTCCATTAAGTGCCACATAACTTTCTACGAATACTTGTACATTTTGATGTCCCTCTCCCTCAAAATGTTTTTTAAGATACTGTGCATATTGCAAAATAAAATCTGGCTGTGTTGCCATTTGTTTCTGTTGAAATGGAGTAAGAAAATCATCATTATCAATATAAAATCTCTTACCGGTCTCACTATCAACAATCTTGAAATTTGCATAACCAGCCTTTTCCATTAACATGACTCTCCACGAAAAACGATATCCTTCCTCTGTCCAAAAAAGTTCTCCGGGATATAACAAATAACGAAACGGCAAAAGTAGTTGAATTATAAAAAATAAGGACAGCGTATTAATAATAATTTTATGCTGTATAGATGCCAAACTGAAGGTTTTTTTAGTATCAAAAACCTCTTTATTTATTCTAAAAATATTAGAAATAACAGCCAATACTTTGTGATGGAAATCTGAACTAAAAAAGATCAAAGTACTTATAATCATGATGTATGGAAACATCCCAATAGGAAAAAGTACTCTAGTTAATACATGAAATACGACAACCAAAATAAATGCAAACATTCTAGTTCTTCTATACAATAATAAAAATGGAATGGTGATATCGTATAAAGCACCTGTATAACTGAATAAGTAATGTATCCACTCTTGCTGCATTAAATCTCCTAGTA
The DNA here is from genome assembly GCA_947500545.1 of uncultured Aquimarina sp. GTDB lineage: Bacteria > Bacteroidota > Bacteroidia > Flavobacteriales > Flavobacteriaceae > Aquimarina. The sequence continues at coordinate 46,195 of CANMSO010000012.1, forward strand.
ATGGCACATCATATTTTGAAGGTAACCAGATTTTAAGAGGCATTGCTTTTATTAACCAATCTGAATTAAGTTTTGCAATTCCCGCATAAAAATATACAACACCAAGAAGTAATTTAATAGCATCAATAGACCATTTAGGAATAAATTGAAATGAATTACCGTTCTTTTTTGCATCAATTGAGTAATATGCATTCGCAGGTAAAAAGATCATTAAAAAGCTGAGTATACTTATAAAATAATAGTGATTAAGATATGTTGTTTTATCCATCAACTCTATATAAGTAAAGCTTAGAAAAAAAGTAATTATTGCTACCCTATACTTAAGCCCAATTGCTACAAAAATTGCTGAAAGTCCACAAATTATAAAAACCAAATATGTATACTCTCCGATAGGTTTTATGAAATCAAAACCATAATATGAGAAAAAAAACTTGGGTTGAATATATAATTTATCAATCCACCCGTAACTCCAGAAACGCACAATACTTAGTAGCATCATTACTCCAAAAAAAATACGAAAGACTGCAATTGGTGCAGCCTCCGTACTTTTATTGAAATATTCTTTTAATCTGGAATTCATAAACTAATCATCTATACTTAGTCTCCATCTGCATCCACAAAATCCACTCTCACAGAAAAGGCTTGCAACATATCAACTTTCATATTAACAACATTCTTTTGAAGTTCATCATATGTATTGAGCATTAGATTATTGTTAGTTCGTACCTGATTAGTAAAACTCTCATCTAAATTTGATGCAGTAGTTTTGGTAAGATTAAATTGATCATTGATGATTTTAGCAAGATCAGCTCCATTTTTAATAGTATTTAAGAAATCTAAATAGCTCTTGAAACTCTCACCTGTTGCATTACTCTCAAAATGTTTTCCATTAAAGAAGTTTTGCATCGCATTTAAATTAGCATCAAAAAGAATTTTAGAAAAATCACCCTTATAAAAAGCTTCTACTTTATCATCAAAAGTCTGAGTAGCAAATACCCCTGCAGGTATCCCTATTTTCCCAGCTCTTAGATGTTTCTCATAATGAAAAAGGAAATCGTTCACCAATTTATCAACAGAACTTGTTGCTGAAGATCCATTATTGTCAACAAATACATCTCTATAATTAGCAGTTGTCCAGTCTGAAAGTACTTCACTAGTAAGAGTATTCATTCTGTTTACCACATCGGTTAGATAATCTTTATACTTACCTCCATTTGTAGCATCTGTAAAAAAGACAACAATACCTGCATCTGAATCAGATAAACCATTGATCATATAATCTAAAGTTGCAAATCCTTGTTCATCTTGTTTTGAAACTGAGGCAAGATCATAAGACCCAGAATTAATATTCGATTCGATATCTGTGGCATTGACAGGATAAACATTCATAAAATTTCTATATGAGAGTTCTTCTGCTTTTCCTATTTCGAACATATTAACAGATTGCCAAGACACATATGCATTTGACCAAGCAACTCTAAGAGCAGTCAAATTGGCTTCATCTGTAGTTGTTACAAAAGTAGAAGTTGCATCTTTTAAAGATGTCATATTTATAGAAAAACTTTGGTAAGCAGGTACTATAATATTATCTGCTAGATTTTCAAGCATTGCTTTCCTGTCAAAACCATCACTTGCATTCTCTCTGGCATCATCACTCGATGAACATGCTGATAATAATAGTACCGCAAAAATCGAAAACAAAAATCTCCTCATGTTATTTTTATTTATTCTTAATAAAGATGTGCAAATGTAAAAAAAGAGCTTGAAAATCACATGTAATCAATCTCTTTTTTTATCATTTTATAATTTTGTTTAATCTTTTAACTTCCCGCCTGTACAACTGTAAAGTCAAACTTAGCTGCAATTGCGTCAGAAATTGATTGTAATGTGGCTGGTTCAACATCCCATAATCCATTTGCACCACCCATTAACTGATCAATAAAACCTTGCACCTCTGTACGAGTAAAGTATGGTGCATTAGTATCTGGGTTTCTGGTAAACTGTAAGCTGTAAATAAATCCATATCCTTCAGAAAGATCATGAAAAGCACTAGCATAATCAATCGTTGATGCTTCCAGCCCATTTTTACCTTGTTGTAAATAAAATACTGCTCTTACCGCAATAACTTGAGATATTTTTGTTCTAATAATTGCTGCTTGCGCATCACGAACATCGTATTGTTTTGCTACAATAGCAGCTCTTCCTAATTTGAAAGCATTATATATGTCTGCGGCTATCCCTGTAAAATCAGTATCACCTTCTACTCTACCAATGTATTTATTAAGAAAGCTATCATCATCTCCAATAGTAGCGTTTGGAGTAGCAGAATTTACAGATGCGCCGTATAAATAACCATAAGCTTCATCCCACTTATGCTCCATAGTAGTATAATTCTTACCATCTGCTACTACATCATTATCATTATTATCAATATTATCTGCTTCATTAAGTACGGCTGTACCTAAATAGTTATTTAATGCCTGATCAGTCATTAAAGCCCCAATTAAACTTTTAGCGAAAGCCTGATTAAGTTCTAAACCTTTGGCATTTACATATCTTTCCGATCCTCCACCGGCTTCTTGTATTACACCAGCTGTACCCGCAATTGCTGTTGTACCCCAGTTTGGAAATACATCATCTACCTGGCTTTTGATCCAACCGTCGAATTCTTCTTTAATAGCTGTAGCATCTGTTGTATTTGCAGAAAAATAATCTCTTGATGCTGCTGTTTTACTTCTCACGCTTTTATCAGAACTATTTAAATCTGCATCAGAAAAGTCATTAGCTCCTTCTACATGAGCAAACATTGCATCCAAAGAAACTTCAGTTAATGTATTATCTTTTAAAGCGCTTACAATCTCTTCTGACATTGCTATCCTGGTAGTTTGCCCACTAAAACTTACTGTACTCTCTCCGTTACGTTCAAAAACATAAGTATCTGGTGCTACTACTTGTGGCACTCCTGGGGTATCATCATCAGAAGAACATGAACCTAAAACAAGTACTCCTGATATGCATATAATTCTTAATAAACTGTTGATTTTCATTGATTTTTATTTAGACTTAATACAAATAGTTAATTAATATTGTGCAAATATATCCATCGAAATGGATTTAACAAATATTATTTGTATTAAATCTAAATAAAATTACTGGTCAGATTGTGTTAAAAACATAATGCATTAGTAATCAGAAATAAACATAATTACCAAGCGTTTATCAATCGCAAAAGGAAATTGCGATTACAATTATTCGATAGCATATTGGGCCCTGAGTTCTTTTACCCAATTGATCAACAGTTCTTTTTCGTGTTCTTCCAAATTTCCATGAATCCAAGTATATGAAGCAAGTGGCATTTCAGACTCTTCAACTTCTTCAATCAACTCCTCTAACTTATGATCTTTCTTTTTATCTTCATATTTTTTCCAATCTGAAACATTAAAATGTTCTTTCCCTTCATCTACGTGATGAGCCAACCAATATGAAACTGGAGCAACTTCTGCGTACCAGGGATATACTGTTTGGTTGCTATGACAATCATAACAATTATCTTTTAATATTGTTTTTATTTGGTCATTAGGTTTAGTTTCATTTTCAAAATAAGCAATCGACTCATAACCCGCTTCGTTTTTATCTGGTCTTATAAATTGCATTACAATTAGTGTAATCAATAATAGTAGGCTTATAATCTTGGTAATTTTTTTCATTCTTTATGTTGTTTAATGGTATTGAGAAAATATTTTGGTAGCCTCGTTATATGAAGATTCAAAACTTAGGGGTCTAACATTAGTATCTGCTTTTACTGTGGTAAAATAAGAGACCATTCGCTCTGTAGGCATATTACCGGTCAACTCATCTTTGGCCATTGGGCAACCACCAAATCCCTGAATAGCCCCGTCAAATCGTCTGCACCCTGCTTTATATGCAGCATCTACTTTTTCAAACCAAGTGGTAGGTGTTGTATGCAAATGTGCGCCAAATTCTATATCAGGATATTTAGAGATAAGATTAGAGAACAAATAATCAATAATTTCTGGAGTTGATGTCCCAACAGTATCTGATAAAGAAAGAACCTTCACTCCCATTTTACTCAATTTCTCTGTCCATTCCCCTACGATTTCCACATTCCAAGGATCACCATATGGGTTACCAAAACCCATAGAGAGGTATGCCACAACTTCTTTATTCGCTTTATCCGCAATATTTAAAATTTCCTGAAGGGTCTCGACTGATTCTGCAATTGTTTTATGTGTATTACGCATCTGGAAATTCTCTGAAATCGAAAAAGGATATCCTAGATAATCTATTGGCTCATGTTGTACCGCATCATTTGCGCCTCTCACATTTGCTATAATAGCCAGAAGTTTGCTCGTAGTATCAGAAAGATCTAATTGAGATAACACCTCTGCAGTATCTACCATTTGAGGTATTGCCTTAGGAGACACAAAGCTCCCAAAATCAATTGTATCAAAACCGCAACGCAATAATGATTGAATATATTGAGTTTTTTTCTCAGTAGGAATAAACTCTTTTATGCCTTGCATAGCATCTCTTGGACATTCAATAATTTTTACTTTTTCTATCATTTTAGCGTTGCAAACTAGAAGATTTTCAATTTGAAGTATAAAAGTATAATTATTTTTCAGAAAAAAGGATAAAAATTCCTATTCCTATAAAGACGACAATCTGTAACCATTTTAAAACTAAACCAACTTTTGAATTCTTTTTTAAATAACCCGAAATAGTTCCAGATAAGATTGCTATTAATCCAAAGATAATTAGTGAAACTAAAATAAAAAGAAACCCTAGGATATAAAATTGCGGAACGTTACCCATTTCTTTACTAAACAGAAACCCCGGAAAAAATGCTAAAAAAAATATCGAAACTTTAGGGTTTAATACATTCATAATAAAGCCCTGTCTATATAATTGTCCCAAGCTTTTCTTTGGCATACTATCTTCAGAAAGGTTTACAGAAGCTTCGCTTCTAAATACTTTGTAAGCCAGAAAAAATAAATACAACGCTCCAAACAGCTTAATGGTAAAAAAAAGCGCTTCGCTTTGCTTTATAATCACAGATACGCCAAAAGCGACCAAAGTAGTATGTATCAAACACCCAGACATTAAACCTGCAACAACTGCAAGTCCATATTTTTTACCATTTACTACACTTTGCATCAAAACAAATATATTATCTGGTCCTGGTGAAATCGATAAGGCTGATGTGGCTAAGATAAATGTGTAAAGGATTTCGTAGTTTATATCCATCAAAAACTATTTTCTAAGAAGTGCTTTGTTTATATCCTTTATTAATTTAGGGCCTTCATAAATAAAACCAGTATATAACTGCACAAGACTGGCACCCGCGTCTAGTTTTTCCAAAGCATCTTCTACAGTATGTATTCCTCCTACTCCTATGATTGGAAACGCCTTATTACTCTTATCTGATAAAAAACGGATAACTTCTGTAGATCTATGGGTTAACGGTTTGCCACTTAATCCTCCTTTTTCATTTGCGAGTGTCGTATTAGACTTTAATCCCTGTCTTGAAATCGTAGTATTTGTAGCAATTACACCTGCGATCTTAGTTTCTGCAACAATATCAATAATATCCATTAATTGCTCATCTGTTAGATCTGGTGCAATTTTTAATAGAATTGGTTTTTGAGAGGGTTTTTCATTATTCTTATTTTGTAAAGTATTCAATAGTTCTGTCAATGGTTCTTTGTCTTGCAAAGCTCTTAAATTAGGCGTGTTTGGCGAGCTCACATTCACCACAAAATAATCTACATAATCAAAAAGTGCGTCAAAACATATCTTATAATCTTCTGACGCGTTTTCATTTGGTGTGACTTTATTTTTACCAATATTACCTCCAATCAAAACTCCTTTGTTTTTTTTAAGTCGTTTTACAGCATCTTCTACACCACCATTATTGAACCCCATTCGATTGATAATTGCGCTATCCTCTTTAAGTCGAAACAGCCTCTTTTTAGGATTTCCATCTTGTGGTTTTGGTGTTAACGTACCAATCTCGATGAACCCAAACCCAAAATTATGAAGCTCATTATACAATTTTGCATCCTTATCAAAACCAGCGGCCAACCCAACTGGATTCTTAAATTTTAATCCAAAAACTTCTCTCTCAAGTTTAATATCATTAACCTTATACAGCCCTCTAAATATTAATGACATAAAGGGAACCCTAGAAAGAAAACGAACCATTTTAAACGTAAAGTGATGCACATTTTCCGGGTCGTAATTGAATAGTATTGGACGTAATAGAAGTTTATACATTGCATATGATTTTGCTTGCGCAAAAATAGAGGATTACAAATGAACTAAGAAAAGATTTTAAAAGAATAAAACCTGCTTCAAAATTTTGAAGCAGGTTTTACTATTATTGAAAAAATGGCTTTTATTTCAAAACGAAATTAAGTCTTGCGAACAGAAAACGACCACCAATACCAAACTGCTGTGATCTACGCGACCAATCAAAACGACCACTACTTCTATTATTTTGATCACCTGCGGTACCTGGTTCCAAATCTTGCTCTGCCCTATCAGGATAGATATCAAAAAGATTATTTGCTCCTATGGTAACAGTTAAACTTTCGGAAGCTTTATATCCAAACGAAAGATCTGTAACCAATTTTGCATCAAACACTTGTTGCCTCTCTATTATTGTAGTAGCCTCTGTAACCTCTCCAAAATATACATTTCTTAAGAAAACATTGAACTTATCTGTAGTAAAACTATTGGATAAATTAATTTTTGTTCTAGGCACTGCTTCTTCGAGATATACTCTACTATCTTCTGGAAAATATGTATCTACCAACCCAGCATCACGTATTATATCTGATGATTTAATCTCACCCACTTTTCTAGTTTGTGAGAAGGTTGCAGCCAGATCAGATTTAAGCTGCATATTTGTCCCAATATTTGTTTTATGGGTCAATACGACATCTAGACCTTTAGACTCTGTATCGATTGCATTTGCAAAAAAAGCAGCGGCATCAGCATTAGCCTGGTTCAATCGAGTTTCAAGTTCTGAACCAGGTGGCCCAACAAACTGACCTGTAAAAACCACTCTATCATCTATCGCTACAAAATAACCATCTATGGTAAATGATAAGTTTAAAGATGGGATTTTTCCGGCTATCCCCAAACTAACACTTTTAGATGTCTCCTCTTTCAACGTAGGAATTCCTACTAGATCGGCAACTCTACTATCATTAGCAAAAGTTCCAACTTCTTGAGGATTTCCTAGGTTATCAAAAATGGTAGAAGTAGAATTAAAATTTAACTGATGTAAGGACGGCGCTCTAAAACCTGTATTACCTGCCGCTCTAATATTAATATTTTCAGCTACACTATAATTTGTCGCTAATTTGAAATTAATCGTCGAACCAAAATCACTATAATCCTCAAACCTAGAGGCGAAGCTCAAAAAAAGTTGTTCCGTTACATCGGCTTCCAAATCAATATAACCCGCTATACTCGTTCTATCTCTGGATAATTCATTATCCGGACTAAATCCAGGAAACACTTGAGATCCTCCGGGTCTTGCTCTTCCAAAAAAATCAACTGTTGGTGATTGCAAAGGACTGGTTATTGGTTCTTCATTTTCATCGTACTGAGAATACGACTCTTCTTCTCCCGCAACTATCTCATAATTCTCGAATCGATGCTCTGCTCCAAAAGCAAGGTTAAATCCAGAAAATACATCTTCATAATACTGTCTGATATCTAAATTTGTGGTATTCTGTACAAACGAAAACCCTCCTGCATCAAAAGTAGTAGGGGTTCCATTACGCAGAGATGCATTTGCAGTATTGGAGATTGTGTACAAAAAAGCATTTTTACCGTAAGTATTACTAAAATCCACATCCCATTCTCCTATTTGACCCTTAATTCCCACTGCAATGGATCGATCTGTAATTTTGGAATTGATTTCAGGTAAAAATCCATTAATATAAGCCGGAGTATAGGTTCTTTCTTGATTCGGAAGCCTGTAAAATCCGGCAGAATTTCCTTTTCTGGTACTAATCCCGGCAAAAGAATATAATTCAGTATCATTATCATCCAATGGTAGTGAAAAATTAGCAAAGAATCGTCCACCTCTAAGTTCTGATTGTCCGACTCTCATATTGTAATCACTTCTGGTCTGACCTCTTTCACGCAATTCTGCATCTGTAACGTCAACATTCAAGATTGTTTGTAATTCTGCCAACGTAGTCGCTGCCTGGATATCGGTTTGTAACTGTGTAGAAAAATGTGGAACACCTAATGCAAAACTCTGAATTGCGGGTAAACTTGTTTCGAGTAAGGAAATGTCATTTTGAGGTATCAATGAAGCCTGATATTCTATAGCATTATATGCATTAAAAATCTCACCTTCCCATGCTTCCATACGACTATAATAATCCCTATAATCAAAATCACCACTAAAATTAATAAAACCACCTTTTTCTCCTAAAGATAGTCCATAACTTGCCGCTACATTGACTGTTTCTCCATCAACACCTCCTGTTTGTTCTTCAGCATTTCTTGAAACGTTTGCGCCACTGGTTACAGAAAGAGTAAGCTCATCGACACTTTTATTAAGTATAATATTGATAACTCCAGCAATGGCGTCTGATCCGTATTGTGCAGCAGCACCGTCTCTAAGTACTTCTATACGCTGTATCGCTGCTGCAGGGATGGCGTTCAGATCTGTACCAACACTTCCTCTACCAAAAGTTCCATTTACATTAACCAGAGAAGTAGTGTGTCTTCTTTTACCGTTTATTAATACCAAAACCTGATCCGGCCCTAAACCTCTTAATGATGCCGGATCAATATGATCTGTACCATCAGATATAGTTTGAGTATTAGAAGAAAAAGAAGGAGCCACATAGTTTAGAATCTGATTTAGATTTACCTGAGGTGAAGCACTTGCTAGTTCTTTTATATCCAATACATCTATAGGCACAGGTGTTTGTATTGCAGTTCTATTTGCACTTCTTGTACCTACTAAAACTATTTCATCGAGAGCAACTCCTGACTGAAGTACTATGTCAAGAGTAGATCCAGAAACCGTAACCTCTTGTTTTTCAAATCCCACATAAGAAAAAACTAATACCTGACCGGTACTAGCTCCTATAGTATATTTACCATCAAAATCTGTTACTGTACCTGTATTGGTACCTTTAATAACGACAGAAACACCAGGTAATGGTTGTGATTGATCATCCACAATAGTTCCTGATACTTCCTGTGCCTTGGCAATTGTTATACCCCCTAAAGAAAACAACAATACCATTACGTAAAGTCTAAACATAATTATATTTTTGATTAATAATTGGATGATTGTGTATTTAAATGTAATTTAAATTACGCAACACATTAACTAATTTTTAATATTATTAACATTTAAAAGTTGTTTTTGTTAAAAAAAATTCAACAATAACTTTAAAAAAATGAATTTTCATCAAAATATGATTTCAAAAAAACATATCATCAATCGGTTTGTAAGCTATGTAACAATAGACACAGAAAGTGATCCAGAAAGCACCAGTACTCCGAGTACAAAAAAACAATGGGATTTAGCCAATAAACTTGCAGAAGAACTCAAAGAAATAGGGCTAGAGGATGTAAACATTGATGAGAATGCGTATATCATGGCTACTTTACCTTCTAATATGGATAAAGAAGTACCAACAATTGGTTTTATATCACATTTTGATACTAGTCCAGATTTTACCGGAGCCAATGTTAATCCACAGATTATTGAAGATTATGACGGTAAGGATATCATATTAAATAAATCGCAGAATATTGTACTGTCGCCAGATTATTTTGATGATTTAAAACTATACAAAGGTCAAACATTAATTACCACTGATGGCACTACCCTTCTTGGAGCAGATGATAAAGCAGGGATTACAGAAATAGTTACCGCTATGGAATATCTTGTTCAGCATCCCGAAATCAAGCATGGAAAAATTCGTGTTGGATTTACACCAGATGAGGAGATTGGCAGGGGCGCTCATAAATTTGATGTTGCAAAATTTGGTGCAGACTGGGCGTATACCATGGACGGTAGTGAGATCGGGGAGTTAGAATATGAGAATTTTAATGCTGCAGGAGCCGTAATTACGGTTAAAGGAAAAATAGTACATCCAGGATATGCCAAAGGAAAAATGGTTAATAGTATGTATATCGCTCAAGATTTTATCAATTCCCTGCCTAGACTAGAAACTCCTGAGCATACTAGTGGTCGTGAAGGCTTTTTTCATTTACATAATATGAAAGGTAATGTTGAAGAAACTCAATTACAGTATATAATAAGAGATCACGATAAAAAGCATTTTGAAGCCAGAAAAGAAGTAATGAAAAAGTTGGCTCAAGAAATTAACACACAACATGGAAAAGAGGTTATACATATTGAAATAAAAGATCAGTATTATAATATGCGTGAAAAAGTCGAGCCAGTTATGCATATCGTGGATATAGCAGAGGAAGCAATGAAATCACTTAACATCAAACCTCTTATAAAACCAATACGAGGTGGGACAGATGGCTCTCAATTAAGCTATATGGGGTTACCTTGTCCAAACATCTTTGCGGGAGGGCATAATTTTCATGGACGGTACGAATATGTCCCAGTAGAAAGTATGATAAAAGCAGTAGAAGTAATAGTGAAAATTGCAGAGTTAACGGCAGACAAGAAAACTTTATAGTCAATAAATTTCGCTAAAGTTTAGTATCATGGACAAGCAACTGTTTTTGTTTTTTGGCATCTATTTTTAATACAAACAAAAACAATCAAAATAAACATGAGTTCAAACTTGATACATTAGAAATTCTTTGAACATTAACCTTTCTAAGAGTATATAAAACTTAAAAAAGGCGATGTAACAGTTACATCGCCTTTTTTATGTGAATAAATAAAGTTAGCTATTATTTCTTTTCAGCTGGTGGTGGAGCATTTAATTTCTGACTCATCTCTAGAGATATAGCAGATTTATCAAAGGTTAATTTTCCTGCACCTGTTTCAATAATAACGGCATTATTTTTTTCGCTAAAGTCAAAAACTTTTCCATGAAGACCACTTTTTGTTACAACACGGTCTCCCTTTTTAAGTTCTTGAGCAAATTTTTTCTCCTTTTTTGCTTTTTGCATTTGTGGTCGTATCATAAAAAAATACATTACCACAAATATAAGCAGTATAAAAGGTAACTGTCCTCCAAATCCTTCCATAAAAATTATTCGCTTACAGGAGTTCCAGTTGTTGCCTTAGCTTTTGGAGTTACTAAAGCTTTTATCTTAAGAATTTCTTTCCCAGCTTCAGTATTAGTAGTTATAGTAACTTGCTTAGTCTGCTGATTAGGCTTCCCATTAGAGTTAAACTTAACTAGCATCTCACCTGCAGCTCCAGGAGCGATTGGCTCTTTTGTCCATTGTGGTACAGTACAACCACAGCTTCCTTTTGCATTTACGATTACTAAAGGAGCTTTACCAGTATTGGTGAATGTAAATTTATGCTCTACTACATCTCCTTCATTAATAGTTCCGAAATCGTGCTCAGTTTCAGCAAAAGTCATTACAGGAAAATCTGTGTTCTTTGCATCACGTTCTGCAGCTATTTCTACATTTTCTTCTTTAACTTTCTTTGTAGCATCATCTTTACAAGACACAAATGTCATAGCAAAAATTCCAGCTAAAATTAAGATTCCTTTTTTCATTACTTGGGTTTTTAATTATATAAGGGTTAAAAATACTATTTTTTTTGGATTACAAAAGTCCACGACCTACTTTATTTAATTTGCCATTTTCTTGGTACTCCTTGGATATCTTATCAAGAATTCCATTGATAAAAATACTACTTTTAGGAGTACTATATTCTTTTGCAATTTCTAAATATTCGTTAATTGTTACTTTTATTGGTATTGATGGAAATTTAATAAACTCACAAATTGCCATCTTTATTATAGCTTTATCTAATTCTGCTATACGATCTTGATCCCAATTTGGTGTTCTTCCATCTATTTCTTTAGCAAATTCTACAGCATTAAGCACCGTTTTTCTAAAAACGTCTATAGCAAACTTTTTATCGTCTATGTCTTTATATAGCTTAGGCAGTGACTTATTTTCATCATGAGACTCCTTTAATTTTCGAAGCATCTTTATTATTGCTGTATTAACAAGAGGCAGGTCATCAACCCATGTAAGCTTTTTATCCTCTATATATTCATAAAGTTTATCATTAGGAGCGATGACTTCTTTAAAAATATCAATTACAAAATCTTTATCCTCTCTAAAAGAACTAAGCTTTGTACTCATATAATCCTCATACAACTCACTCTCCTTAATTGAACTCCATAATATTTTCACATATTCATCATCCAACTCCCAACAATTGAGTTTTTTTCTTTCTATTTCTTCTTTTAATTGGGCATTGTTCTCAATTAACAACAAAACTTCGTTGTTAATGAATTTGGTATTGGGGTTTTTGTCTTCGGATGTGGCGAGATGCTTTTTTTGACTTTTTGACAAAAAGTCTTCTGCATGTTTTCTAATTTCCACCAGAAGTTGCAGATTTATTAGAAACAAATCATACATCTGATCAATACTAAAAAGAAGAAATTTCTCTTCCTTATCAAGGTTGTCATTTTGCGTCTGCTCCATCGAATAGAGTGACTGCATTACTTTTACTCTAATATGTCTTCTGGTTAACATAGAATATTACAAAGAACTTTATATTAAAAATGGGCGAAAGTTATATCAGCCTTTCGCCCTGCAAAAATACTATTATTTTTAATCTAGTGAGTTTAAAAGTTCTTTTTTTACAAAGTAAATTATTGACCTCTTTTTCTAGCTGCAATTCTATCCTCTGCAATACTAAGAGCTGCCTCATTTGTTGTCACGCTGGTAGCCTTTGCTTTATTCAAAATATCTAGAGTAGTATCATAAATATTTTCGGTCTTAGCCATGATCTGATCTCTTCCGTATCCTTCAATTTCTGCATATACATTTATGATTCCACCAGCATTAATCAAAAAATCGGGTGCATAAACGATTCCTTTCTTTTGCAATAACGAACCATGGATATTCTCATTTGCTAACTGATTATTAGCTGCTCCGGCAATAACTTTTACTTTTAATTTATTAATCGTTTCATCATTTACCGTTGCCCCAAGTGCACATGGTGCATAAATATCTGCAGTTTCTGAATACAAGTCATCTCCTCTAAAAATATCTACACCATATTTTTTACTAACTGAAGTTAGCCTTTCTTCATTAATATCACTAATAACAACATTTGCTCCTTCTTCTGATGCAAGTCTAACCAGTTCCTCTCCTACATGACCAATACCTTGTACTAAAATTCGTTTTCCAACCAAAGCATCATTTCCATATGCAAATTTAGTTGCAGCCTTCATCCCCATATAAACACCATATGCTGTTACCGGAGAAGGATTTCCAGCACCTCCTTTTGATTCAGAAATACCAGTTACATAAGGTGTAACTTCTCTCACAGTGTCCATATCAGATGTTTCCATACCCACATCTTCTGCTGTGTAATACTTTCCACCTAAAGTATGAACAAACTTACCAAAGCGTTTCATTAACTCTGGTGTCTTAATCTTTTTAGGATCTCCTATAATAACAGCTTTTCCTCCACCCAGATTTAACCCGGTAATTGCAGCTTTATAAGTCATTCCTCTAGACAATCGTAAAACATCATTAAGTGCATCCCACTCTGTTTCATAATCATACATCCTAGTACCTCCCAAAGCAGGTCCCAAAATTGTGTTATGCACACCAATTATTGCCTTCAATCCTGTATCTTTGTCTTGACAAAAAACAACTTGTTCGTGATTATCAAAAGATAGTTGACCAAATACAGGTGCTTCTTTTTTTAATTGATTAGCAGTAAACACTTCGGTTATCATGTAGTGAAAATTTTAAAATGTTATAAATTATATTATATTCAAAATCAGGATGCTAAAATAATATTTTTTTACGAATTTTAAATCTAAAGCTGTTAAACTTTACGAATATATTAATAAACAGATCATTAAACATTAATTTTTTATGCGCGCATTACGCCATTTAAACAAATACTTCTTAAAATATAAATATCGACTTCTTATCGGTTTGGTGATTACTATTATAGCTAGAGTTTTTGCAACTTTAATCCCTTCTTTTGTAGGAAAATCTGTAGATGTTGTACAACACTATCTCGATGGTAAGATCACTGATATAGCTGAAGTAAAAAGCGGTTTATTGATTAACATTCTCCTGATTCTGGGGTCTGTACTTATTTCTGCTTTTTTCACTTTCTTAATGCGTCAAACGTTTATTGTTGTTTCGCGATTTATAGAATTCGATTTAAAAAATGAAGTTTTTCAGCATTACCAGAAATTGTCCCTTAATTTTTATAAGAAAAATCGAACTGGAGATCTTATGAACAGAATTAGTGAAGATGTTGGCAAAGTTAGGATGTATGTAGGCCCTGCAATCATGTATAGTGTGAATACTTTTACTCTTTTTATTGTAGTAATTGGTTATATGATCAGTATCGCTCCAGAACTTACATTATATACGGTAGCACCTTTACCAATATTATCTGTTTCTATTTATAAATTGAGTGTAGCCATACATAAACGTAGTACAGTTGTCCAGGAGTTTTTATCTAAATTAACTACATTCACCCAAGAATCTTTTAGTGGCATCACAGTAATTAAAGCTTATGGAATTGAACCTCAAACCGAGAGAGACTTCACTGAGCTATCAAATACAAGTAAAGACAAGAATTTAGATTTAGCCAAAGTTCAAGCATTATTTTTTCCTTTAATGGTATTGCTTATAGGCTTTAGCAATATTCTAGTCATTTATATTGGTGGTCAACAATATATTGATGGCACTATAAAAGATGTTGGAATTATTATACAGTTTATTTTATATGTCAACATGCTTACATGGCCCGTAGCAACAGTAGGTTGGGTAAGCTCAATAGTGCAACAGGCTGAAGCGTCTCAAGTACGAATCAACGAATTTCTAAGCCAAGAACCAGAAATAACGAATACGGTTACTCAAAAAACTCCTATAAAAGGAAACATTAGTTTCGATAATGTCTCCTTCACTTATGATGACACAAATATTACGGCTTTAAAAAACATGAGTTTTGAAATCCAAAACGGGGAAACGATAGGCATAATAGGTAAAACGGGGGCCGGAAAATCTACTATATTAGATTTATTGGGGAGACTATACGATGTTTCATCAGGAGAAATACGCATTGATGGAACCCCAATAAGAAACCTTAACTTATTAGATTTAAGAGAAAGAATTGGTTATGTACCTCAAGATGCATTTTTATTTAGCGATAGTATCAAAAACAATATAAAATTTGGAAAAGAAAATGCAACAGATGATGAAGTATATGCAGCGGCAAAAAATGCCGTTGTACACAAAAACATTATAGGTTTTAACAAAGGATATGATACAATTTTAGGAGAGCGAGGTATAACACTTTCTGGTGGTCAAAAACAAAGAGTATCTATAGCTAGAGCAATTATTAAGAACCCATCTATTCTACTTTTTGACGATTGTTTATCTGCTGTAGATACTGAAACTGAGGAAGAAATTTTACAAAACATAAACAAAATATCTAAAGATAAAACCACTTTTATTGTTAGTCATAGAGTATCTACAACCAAAAATGCTGATAAAATAATTGTTTTAGAAGACGGGAAAATAATACAGCAAGGCACTCATAATCAGCTCATAAACACTCCCGGACACTATAAAGAACTTTATTTAAAACAACTTAGCGAAAAAGAAATCTGAGTTTTTTTTGTGCGATTAACAATTTTTTTGGATTTTTGAGACTTACATAGCAAATTAATTAATTTAAGAAATACGTATTATGAGTGATAATGAAATGATGGAGAAAGAAGAAATTTTCTCAAAAGTTTTAAGAGCTGGAAGAAGAACATATTTCTTTGATGTAAGGGCTACCAAAGCAGGGGATTACTATTTGACAATAACAGAAAGTAAAAAATTCACTAACGACGATGGGTCTTTTCACTACAAGAAACATAAAATCTACCTGTACAAAGAAGATTTTGTTGGGTTTACAGAGATCTTAAATGAAATGACTCAATTCATTGTTGAGGAAAAAGGCGAAGAAGTAATTAGCGAAAGACACCAAAAAGATTATCAAAAATCTTACGAGAATGATTCATCTGAAACAACAAAAGAAGAAGTATCTGCTTCTACAGAAAGTTTTACAGATGTAAGTTTTGATGATATCTAAAAATAACGATCAAACTTAAGTTAAAGTTATCTAAACCGTTTCATTGTCTGAAACGGTTTTTTTTATATTCACACGGATTATAAAATAACTCAACTGGGATGAAACATATATTTACTATTCTCTTATTATTCACAAACCTCATTTCTTATAGTCAAAACGATCTTTCTTTAGACTACTATTTACCAACAAATGTCTCTTATAATCCTGAAATTCCTACTCCGCAAAGTGTTTTAGGGTTCGTTCCTGGGAAATGGCACGTTACACATGACAAATTGGTAAGCTACATGAATGCACTTGCAAAAGCTTCTTCAAGAATAACAATTGAAGAAAGAGGGAAGACTTTTGAAGATCGACCAATTTTATTGCTTACGATCACTTCAGAAAAAAATCATCAAAACCTTCAAGAAATAAGAGAAAAACACATTCAACTCACCGAAAGTAATTCCGGTTCTATTGACTTAGAAACTCTACCTGCGGTTATATACCAAGGATTTTCGATTCATGGTAATGAACCCAGTGGTTCTAATGCAGCGCTAATAGCGGCCTATTATCTTGCTGCAGGTCAAGGTCAGGAAATAGATAAACTTCTTAATAACACGATCATTTTGCTAGACCCGTCGTTTAACCCTGATGGACTACAACGATTTGCCTATTGGGCAAACACAAACAAAAGCAAAAATATAAGTACAGATCCACAAGACAGAGAATATAGAGAGGTATGGCCAGGAGGTAGAACAAATCATTATTGGTTTGACATGAACCGTGACTGGCTACCAGTACAACTACCAGAATCCAGAGCTCGTATTGCAACATTTCACAAGTGGTACCCAAACATCCTTACCGATCATCATGAAATGGGATCAAATAGTACTTTCTTTTTTCAACCGGGGATACAATCCAGAACACATCCTTTGACCCCAAAATTAAATCAAGAACTTACAAAAAAGATTGCTAATTTTCATGCTAAAGCGCTCGATAATATTGGCTCACTATACTATACAGAAGAAAATTTTGATGACTTTTATTATGGAAAAGGATCTACTTTTCCTGATATAAATGGAGGTATAGGAATATTATTTGAGCAAGGCAGCTCACGTGGTCATGCACAACAAACCGATAATGGTGTACTTACTTTCCCTTTTACCATAAGAAATCAATTTACAGCAGCTTTATCAACGCTTGAAGCGGGAAAAAATATGCGTAAGGAATTATTATCATATAAACGAGAGTTTTTTAACAATGCTAGAAAAGAATCATCTAAAGACTCATACGTTTTTGGAAATGAAAAAGATGCAGCCTCTACATACCATTTGGCAGAAATCTTAAAGAGACACAAAATTAAATTTCATGATTTAAAACAAGATATTTCTGTACAAGGCAAAAATTTCAAAAAAGGATATAGTTTTGTTGTCCCTAAAAGTCAACGTCAAAGTAGATTAATAAAGGCTATTTTTGAAAAAAGAACAACATTCCAGGACAGTCTCTTTTATGATATCTCTGCCTGGACTTTCCCCTTAGCCTTTAACCTTGATTATGCAGATAATGTATCAGTATCTAATCTGGGTAATGCGGTATCTGATCTTTCGCATCGTAAGCCAAATGTAGTAGCAAAAAGCAATTATGCATATGTAATGCAGTGGCATGAATACTATAGCCCAAGAGCATTATACCAAATCTTAGCAAAAGGGTTACGAGCAAAAGTAGGAATGAAACCATTTACCTTAGAAAATAACAATTATGACTATGGTACCATCCTAATCTCTGTTCAAAATCAAAAATTGAACGCCGAAAATCTGCATAAATTTATGCAAAAGATTGCATCTGATAATCACATAAATGTTACCGCAGTATCTACTGGCCTAACCAAAGGAATAGACCTAGGAAGTAGCCAATTTAGGGCATTATCCCTACCAAAAATAGGTTTACTCACCGGTACCGGAATAACCCCTTACGACTCAGGAGAAATTTGGCACTTAATGGACCAACGCTATGACATCCCCATTACAAAATTAACAACTGACAACTTTAATAGAACAAACTTATCTTCATATTCCCACATCATTCTACCCAACAATCGTGGACAAAATTTTAGTAAAGAACAAATAGAGAAGCTTAAAACCTGGATCAATGCTGGTGGAACATTAATAGGATATAGAAATGTGGCGCAATTCTTTGCTAACAGTGAATTTATGATGATTGATTTTGCCAAACCAACAAATGATGCCAAGAATATTTCTTTTGAACAAAAACAAGATTTCTCTGGAGCACAAGTAATAGGAGGCGCAATTTTTGAAGCTAAAATTGATAGATCGCACCCTATTAA
Organism: uncultured Aquimarina sp.; assembly: GCA_947500545.1. GTDB lineage: Bacteria > Bacteroidota > Bacteroidia > Flavobacteriales > Flavobacteriaceae > Aquimarina. The sequence continues at coordinate 64,827 of CANMSO010000012.1, forward strand.
TTTTGGATACAAAAACAATAAAATCTCATTATTTAGAAATACTACGCTATTTGTTAAGCCAGACAAACAAAGTTACAACAACCCTATTCGATATACCAAAAACCCTCTGCTTAGTGGATATATAAGTAAAAAGAACTTAGATTCATTATCAGGAACAGTGCCTTTTAGACATAATGATCTTGGAAAAGGTAATGTAATCCTATTTACAGACAACACTAATTTTAGAGCCTTTTGGTATGGCACCAATAAACTACTGATGAATGCAATTTTCTTTGATGATGAAATGTAATCAAAACATTCAAAATCAGTAAATAATTATAGTTTTTCTCGAAATGCGTAATAATGTGACAGGACTTCTTCAGGAGCTTCTACTTGTGGGTAATGCCCAATATCTTCAAGAACAACAACATCTGCATTAGGCACTATTTCTTTATAAAATTCTGCCATGTGTTTTCCTGAAATTGGATCAATGCCGCCATCTATTAATCGTTTGGGCATATCTGTATACTGTATAGATTCTCTCCATCTAATCTTATGCGTATCGCGTTCTGTAAGATATTTAATCAATTTAGGAATTACATTTTTCCCATCATTATAATCAACAACCTCCCAAAATTCATCAATCTCTTGATCACTAGGCTGTGTATTTTTTCCAAAAATCTTTTTGAAATTTTTAGCCAACGTATTTCTTCCCATAAAATGCTTGAGGATAACTCCAAAAGGTGTAAGTAGGAGCTTTTGGGTAATTGTAGGAAAATTGGTCTCGGGAAACATCCCCCCATTTAAAAAACAAACTGACTTAATATCGAATTCATATCTGGGATTTTCTTTGAACCTTGCCAACATTTCTTGCACAACTGTATCCCCATAATCATGGGCCAAAATATGAAATGATGAAAGTTTTTTCTCCCTAAGAAATGTTTCCCATAAATCTACTTGGGCAGCAATGCTGTATTTAAAATTCATTGGTTTTGAAGAAAACCCATACCCCATCATGTCTAATGCATATACACTGTATTTTTCTACAAGGGAGTCCCAAATTTTACACCAATCCCAAGAAGAGGTCGGGAAACCATGAACAAGAATAAGAGGTTCTCCTACACCTGATTCTATATGAAATATCTGATAATTATCCTTATACTCAAAATACGCCCCTGAATCCTTCCAATTTTTTAATGTCATACTATTTCTTTCCAAACATTTTTTGAATAACCCATGCAGGACCTATTAACAAAAATTGTAAATCTTCTGCTGCAGATGGTTTTTTACCTTCTATACTATGTCCATAAAATTGTCCGATCCACGCAACGACAAAAATGATTAAAGAAACCATCCATAATGGTGCGTACTGACCGATATAGTAATTAGCAATAATACAAAAAGCAATAAAAATTAGGATTTGTAGTGCCATTTTTACTGATAATCGGATATAAAACAATAATATAAACAAAGAAACTACGAAAGCCCAATTTTCGATAAAAGGATTATCTCCAGGGATAATAGAAGCCAAAAAACCACTAGGAATGCTCATTATTAATCCCACAATAGAAAAAAATATAGCGGGCACACATATGAAGTGAATTGCAATATTTGTTTTGTTTTGATGGCTTACAGCATATTCTTTAAACCAAGTTTCCAGAGTTTTCATTTGTCCTAATTTTTATTATTTTGAAATAGTCAAATCGAATTCGTCAATTATCATTTATGCTCATATTCGCAAAACACCAACTGCATATTAACCAAAAGGGTATTACAGATGTTACATTGATATTAAGCTCGATTGTGACTCATGTTATAAAGTTGAATTTAGTTGTAACTAAGATACTATTTTTTAGACTTATTATATAGAAAATTGTAATTTCGAATTGTTTAAAAAATAAAAATTATGGCACGTACTCCTTCAAATATGCTACCACTTGGCACTACTGCTCCAGAATTCACTCTAGTTGATTCAGTTACAAAAAATACTATCTCATTGAAAAATGTAAAAGGAGAGAAAGGAACCGTAATTATGTTTATATGTAATCATTGTCCTTTTGTAATTCATGTAAACGAAGAAATAGTCAGAATTGCAAATGATTACCGTTCTCAAGGGTTTGGTTTTGTAGCTATAAGCAGTAATGACGTTAAGAAATACCCACAGGATTCTCCTGAAAAGATGTGGAAGGTAGCTCAAGCAAACAATTACACTTTCCCGTATTTATATGATGAAACCCAGGAAATAGCCAAAATGTACGACGCTGCATGCACACCTGATTTTTATTTATTTGATGCAGAATTAAAACTTATCTATCGTGGTCAACTTGATGACTCGCGCCCGGGTAATGGAATACCAGTAAATGGACGAGATCTTCGTCAAGCGCTAGATGCAGTATTGCGCAATGCAGCAGTTTCTGACGATCAAAAACCAAGTATTGGGTGCAACATAAAATGGAAGGAGTAAAGCATGAATTCAGAAATCACTTTCAAACCTTGTTCAGAAAGCGATATTGATGTTCTTGTGAAAATCAGTCAACAATTTTATCCCGAACATTATATACATATCTGGAAAAACAACGATCCAAGTTATTATGTAAATCTTAGCTTTACTAAGAAAGCCTTCTATGATGATTTTAAGATTGATAATATTAAGTATTTTTTAGTTCAAAAAGCTTCAAAAAATCTAGGGCTATTGAAAATCCGAAAAGATGAACAGGTAGATGGATTTGAAAGTTCTGAAGCGCTTCAACTAGAAAAAATTTACCTCTTAAAAGAATCCACCGGCATGGGTGTTGGTAAAAAAGGAATGGAGTTTATAAAAAATTACGCACTTAGCCTTAATAAAAAAATAATATGGCTTGACGTAATGACGACAAGTCCTGCGCTTTTTTTCTATAAGAAAACAGGTTTTAGCACTATTTCATTTTATGACTTGGATTACCCTGGTTTAAAAGATGGGTACAGAGAAATGCAGCGAATGATATTACCTATTTAAGTATGTCTTGCTACAATTTCTAAATGTGCCAAATGATGATTACCGTGCCAGGCATATATTCCTATATCTTCTCCTAGAGAAATTGCTACATTACCTTCTGGATGAATAAACTCTTTAGCTAGATCCTGAGGAGATAATCCTTTTAAAAAATATACCCATTTGGCATGCAAGGCTTTTAATATATCTAATGATAAATTAATAGGCGCTGATTTTGTATCAAATAATTCTGCCCACAATTTTTCATCATATGCCTTAATAATAGGTCTATCCTCTGTCATTGCCCATTTAAAACGAATGTATCCATTATGATGACTATCGTGAATATGATGTATTACTTGTCTGGCGGTCCACCCACCAGGGCGATATGGAGTCTCTAACTGTGTATCAGTAAAACCAGAAACTAGATTTGATATTTTTAAGGGTAGTTGTTCAATATCAGATATCCACTTTTCTATATGTGCTGAAGTAATATTTTCAGGGCATCTAAATTTTCCAGTGGGGTATCTAAGATCCATGGTGTTATATGTTATTCGACCTTTGCGTAAACAAATTCTTCGTTAGAAAAAAGATCTTTAAGCGTAAGTATGTTATTGTCTAGGTTTTCGATCTTGTATCTATAGATTCGATCATCCATAGGAAAAAAACATTCCAAAACACCTTCTTCTATTCTTGTTTTTAAACGATTTGCAAATTTACCATTATAAAAATTAAATCGTATTGTACCTTCAAAAATGATATAATCATCGGTGTTTTGAACAAAAAGCCATCTCCCTTGTAATGCTCTATAGGTATCTCTGTTATAAAATTTATTATCTAACAGATATTTCATCTTATTGGCATACCCCAAAAAATCCTCTTCAACAACCACATCATCAAGAGGATAACCAGTTTCTCTCTTCTCTACTAGGCTACCATTATTAAAAAAAGACTTTGATTCATACTTAGTAAATGTTCTCTCATAATCCATCATCTTTTGCCCATTAGCATTTGTTGCTGTTAGATAAGGCTTTTGAACATAATTTACATAGATCAATTGATCATTCCAGAAATAAAATGTAGTTAACAAATCTGCGGTACGTGTACCAACTTTTCTAACCATCTTTTTTAATCTTTCGTGTTCATAGTATCCATTAAGCTCTGCACCATGATCAGCCATCTTATCCAGAAACTCCTCTGGATCAAGATAAAAGGTATCAAATTCTATATAACTATCAATAATCTCCATTTGGTCATTGATGTTACTTAAAACCTCGTCTTTTCCTTGTCCAAAAGAAAAATGAACATTGCTAATGACAAGAAAAGTTAATAATAATTGTTTCATATCTAGGGGTCTAACAATTTTGTTTACTTTATACACAAAAGTTATAATATTATTGTTTTAACAAAATTATTTTTAGCAAAGTAAAAAATTCTAATGTTAAATTAAATTTAAAATCATAAAAATATAGTGAATATCATACTTTTTTTTCTTTATGACATAACAACTCACTCCTTTATTATTCTTTTGTTTTATATATAAACTCAGAAACACTGCATTTAAAGGCCGTATTTTGAATTATTCTCAAAAAAAGTCCCTTAATATTCTGATTAAGGGACTTTTACAATTTTTTATGTTTTTATTATAATCTAAAAACTATTTAACTTCTACTAACTCAACATCGAAAATAAGTGTTGCGTTAGGAGGAATTACTCCTCCAGCACCTCTTTCTCCATATCCAAGATAAGGCGGAATTACAAAACGAGCTTTATCTCCAACTTGTAACAATGCAATCCCTTCATCCCATCCAGAAATTACTTGTCCCATTCCCAGTGGAAAATCAATAGGTTGATTACGCTTATACGAAGAATCAAATACTGTGCCATCTGTTAAACTTCCTTTATAATGTACAGAAACAGTTTTCCCTTTTTCTGCTTTTACCCCATCACCTTTTTGAATCACTTTATAACGTAATCCACTCTCTGTTTTATCAAATCCTGCAGCAAGCTCTTCTAATAAACCTTCAGATTTCTTTTTTGCAGCAGCCTCTCTTTCTGCCTTAGCTCCATTAAACTTTCTAAATGTTTCTACTGCATTAAAGCTTTCTGCCTCTGCTCCTACTCTTATAATTTCTACTTCATCAATAAGATCACCTTGAGCAACAGAATTAACGACATCTTGTCCTTCTACTACTTTTCCAAACACTGTGTGTTTACCATCTAACCATGATGTTTCGACATGGGTAATAAAAAACTGACTTCCATTTGTTCCAGGACCTGCATTAGCCATAGATAATACTCCGGGGCCATCATGCTTTAAATCTGGATGTATTTCATCATCAAATTGATAACCTGGACCACCTGCCCCGCTTCCTTGAGGGTCTCCTCCTTGGATCATGAAATCAGGAATTACTCGATGAAACTTTAATCCATTGTAGTAAGGTTTTCCCTGAGGAATAGCTTGATTTTCTATATTTCCTTCTGCCAAACCAATAAAGTTACCTACTGTTCCTGGTGTTTTCTGATATTCAAGATTAATAAGAATATCCCCTTTTGTTGTTTTAAACTTTGCGTATAATCCGTCTTGCATAACTGCGTATATTTAAGCTTTTTAATTTAAAGGTGCAAAGATAAGTAATTGGTAATGGTTTGTAATACAATTCTAGCATAATCTAAAACATCAACCATTACTCTAAAATATAAGGTAGCGAGATGCTTACTTCGGTACCTTTTCCTTTGCTTAAAGATTGCGTTGTATACTTTGCCTTTTTATTTAAAGACCTGGAATAAATCTGAAGTCTTTCTTTTAATATTTTTCCTGAAAAAGATTCATATTCTGCTCCATTTTTACTTTTGAATTCTGATGCCCCTGCAACTCCAATACCATTATCAGTAATCTTACACTCAAGTAGCTTATCTTTCTCATTAATTTTGATATCAAGGTTAATGTTCCCATCATTTGCGCCTCTTAGACCATGCTCTATTGAATTTTCGATAAAGGGTTGAATAAACATTGGTGGAATAAAGGTTTCCTCTTTGTCAATGTTACTCGGTACAGCAATCCGATATTTGAATTTTTGCGAAAAATTAGACTGAAGTTCTAAGTAATCCTCAATGGATTTTAATTCATCGCCTAATGATACAAATTCTTCTCTTGAATTTTTAAGTATCAATCTAATCAAACTACTAAGTTTTGCTATATAGGAACTTGTCTTTTCTGATTTTTTATTTGCCAAACTACTTACTGTATTTAAAGCATTAAATACAAAATGTGGATTAAGTTGTGAACGTAATAACCTTTGCTCTAAGTTTGTAGTTTGGTATTTGTTATTCAATTTTCTTTGTCTAAACACTAAAAACCCAATCCCAACTATTGAAAGCAACAGTCCTATAAGAACTATTGAAAAAAGATTTCGCTGTTTTATGACCGTATTTTGTTCTTCTGTAGTCGCCTCAAGTTGTTGGATAGACTCATCTTTTTCTTTTACCCTATAAGCAACATTAAGTTCCCTAAGTTTTTCTTCTAACATTTGCTTATGAAATTTTTCAAGAAAATTACTTTTTTGTTCTGAAATCCCTAATGCTTCACTTAATTGATTGTTTTTTTGATATGCTTCTATAAGATAGTCCATAATTGTGACTTTAATATCTTTATCAATTTTATCAAAACTTTTATAAGCATTTACACTATCAAGTACAGTTCTTAACATTAAAACACTCTCCGTATACTTTTTTTCTTTCATTAACACATACCCATAATTGGCTAATGAAAAATCCCTTGAACTTGTTGATGTCTTATCATAGTGTTTATCTAATAATTCCTTGGAGTTTAAATAATGAAATAGAGCAGAATCTATCTTGTTCGTTTTTCTATATAAATTTCCCAGATTATTATGTGCGGTCACTTTACGTCCACGAATAGTATCAAGCAATGCCTTTTTATAAAAGTACTTTGCAGAATCGACGACTCCTTTTTGGAAGTACATTGTACCTATGCCATTATACAGGGGGCCAAAATTTCGTGGGTTTTTCAAATAATTTGTATCTATTGATGCCTTTAATAAATATTCCAAGGCTAGGTCATTATCACCCATTTGCATATGGTTACTAGAAATTTCTTTAAGAATGTATCCCTTAATATTTTTTGAAAAACTACGATTTGCTGATTTGCTATCAATTAGCTTCAAGGCTTTGATTAGGTAATCCAAGGATTGATTGTAATCTTTGTAGAATATCCTTAAGGCTCTCCCTGCATTATAATAAGCTCTGGCCAATTTCTTCTTGTCAATCTCTGTCAAAATTTCTGATGAATTGTATAACTTAATTGCTAGATTTGAATAAATGTAACAAGAATCTAACCTATTTTCTATCAAGTGTAACATGCCTATCTTAGAGTAATAATACCCCCATCCATTAAGGCTTTTATTAGATTCTAACATTTTTTTATAAACCAGTATATTTTCTCTGGTTGTTGGTACTATTTGAAATGTATCAATCTCTTTTTGAACATACACCTTCTTTTGCGCAGTTATCCAGTTAACAGACACTACTACAATTATGGTTAATATTACTTTTCTCATCACAAATAATTTCATACCACATTCATTTATGCCACTAAAATTAGGTAATTTCGCTGTAAACTATTCGCACAAATAATAAATGAATTCAACTATTTCGACTGTATTAATTGAAGATAACAAAGAAGCTGCTAATTATTTATCTTCGATACTTAAGACACATTTTCACAATATAGAGATTATAGCTACTTCAGATAATGTTAGGGATTCAATCACTCTTTTAAATAATCATTCTCCCGAAATAGTTTTTATGGACATTGAGCTCATTGACGGTGATGCATTTCAGGTTCTTGACGCTATAGATCATTATGATTTTGAAGTGATTTTTATTTCTGCACATAATAATTACATTGAAAAATCAATGGAATATTACGCCTTAAATTTTCTGACCAAACCTATTGAAGTTGATCAACTTATTAATGTTTTAAAAAGATATAGAAACCTGAAAAAACGTCTATTTACCAAACAAAAATATATAACATTAAAAGAATTTCTAACAGAATCCAGATTATTGATTCATACTGGAAATGAACATATTGCCCTAGATATAAGTACCATTATTAAATGTGAAGCTGACGGTAACTACTGCCTTTTTAGTCTATCAAACAAATCAAATTATTTAGCTTCAAAACCATTAAAATACTATGAAAGTTTATTGTTTGAAAAAGGGTTTTTTAGAGCAAATAGATCAACATTAGTAAATATTAAACACATTCACTCTATCTACAAAAAGGAAGCACTTGTATTAAGTAATAAAGAAAAAATTATAGTTTCGGTAAGAAATAAACCCAAACTATCTGAACTTATAAAATCTCTTTCCTGAATAAGAATTGAGAAGTCAAATAAAAAAATCTCAAACATTACTGATGTTTGAGATTTTTAAAAATAAAAGTATCCGCTACCCCTAGCGTTATATGCGTAATAACATACAGTTACTTTTATTATTTATGCACAAGGGTTTACTGACAAGCATCCATCAGGAATTGTAATCCCTTGACAGTACGACAACTCTCTGGTATCTCTTGTACAACCTGGACCAACCGTTCCTCCGCCACAGCCGCCAGTACCACCCCCTCCAGGGCAACAGTTTGTTCCGAAGGTACAGTTACCCCCTTCTCCAACACAAGTAGCATCTGTATGACCACCACCCGTAATTCTTGAGCTATTCAATCTCGAGATTGTTTTTTTGTTTAAATTTAAACCTGTTAATTTCTTTTTTTTCATGATTAAAAATTTTAGAGATTAATAAATACGTGAATTCTTTAAATTATTATTAAAATAGTACTAGGCTATCATTAAGCATTCATCCCATCCCATTTCAAAATCAGAAAGATGAAATATCATTGCTAGGCCTATTCCCGCAATACCAGTAAGAAATCCCAGCTCTTTTTCCCAACCCATTTCTGCTCCATTCCATTGTTTATAACCAGCATATCCATCATCAAATTTTGACATTGCAAGCCCTTCGTTAATCCAATAAACTGAAGTGTCCTTAAAAAAGACATTATTGGTTTCCTTATATAATCGTTCAAAAATCAATGCGTTTCCGTAGGCACCATGACAAATACCTGCATCTTTTATAAAAGAATGATCCGTTGTTTTTCTATGAGCAGAGTGCTCCAAGATTTCCAAGCTTTTGGCATATAATAAATCATCTTGTAAAGCAATAGCAGCAAGTCGCAGGGAAATACCCAAACCCAAATCACCATAGCACCAAGATAATCTACTTGGACTTTCTTCAAATGGTTCTGAAACCCAGCTAGGAAATAAGTAACATGCATCCTTATTATTATTTTCATAGCTTAAAATGTAAGATACAGCACCTTTTAACAAAGGTCTCACTTTGTGCTCAAGTTCAGAATAACCAATTAGGCGCGAGAGAAAATTAATAATACTAGACATACCATGAGATAAACTAAGATTATACCCCTCTACTCCAGTAGTTTTATCCACAACAGATAACCATTTGATCCCGTTGGCATCCTTTATAGATAATTCTTCTAGACTAGACACTAATTTTGTTAAAAAACCCGTGTAGCGAATCTTTAACTTTTTTGATTTGGTATTTTTGAATCTCTTCAAAAAATAGTATCCATACCCAATAGCACCATGTAAAAAATCATAATTATTATTCAAAACATCAACCATCATAGCATTAAAAAGAAACTCATCTAGATTACTTAATATTCCATCAGCATCAACCTCAATGAACTCTTCTTCTTCTAGGTGATCGAGCACCCATCCAGCACCTGCCATTCCAGAACAATATGTAGGATAATTGTAACCTTCATTAATCCTATTTATTGATTCGCTTATTATTTCAACACCTAAATCTGAGTGAGAATCAGAATTTAAATATTTTGAATAATAAAATTGAAACAGAGAAATCCCTGAAATTCCTGAAAAAACTCCAATCTGAGGATCACTTTTATAACTATCTTGAAGTATTTTGCTTATTTCGCTTAATTGCTTTTCCAATCTTTCTTTCATTCTCAAAATTCACAAAGGATTTAAATAATAAACATTAATTAAAGAAAAACCTCAACATGAAGTGTGGACATTCAACTTTAATGTGTAGCATAAAAAATTACTACAACGATATCCATAAACACGTTTTCTCGACACAAAAATTATAGTAATCTTTCTAAATTTAATATTAGCATTTCAATCTATAACCCAGTTATTGACAAGCGTATTAAATCATCCTGTAAGCGTACACAAAACCAGCTTAAAAGTATATTTTCATGAATACATAAAATAACTACCTCTTCATAATTGTCTGAAAATAATTAGCGCATTGAAAACACTTAAAAATTCTATCAGCTTTTGAAAAAAGACAACAAACAACATTAAAAGCATAAAAAGGTATATACAACACTAATCTAATTGGGAATCGGAATATGGGTTTTCTAATAAGAATCATCTTACTTATTGCTTCGGAATTAAAAAGAATGGCTTTTAAACACGTGTAATTAACACTTACCACAAATAAACATACACTTATCATTTTACTTAAAACAAGTTAAGACGTTGCTTTATATTTATAAAATGATTTTGTTTTCATCATCAAAAAAAGAGTTTAGTCTTAAACACATGCTAAGTATCTCTAAATAACCAAGGATAAATAAATCATCGATCAAATTATTATGCAAAAAAAGGTTTTAGAATTAAATGTGTTCAAAAATTAAAAAACGAACAAAAATCAGTAGATAGAGGATCTCTACAATTAATGGAACTACCTAAACGGCACTGAAATTATGTATGATGCAACTCAATATGTTTAGTTAATTTGTTCAAAAAGTTCCTGCGCTTCTTTATATTTGAAGCTGCTTTTATTCGAAATAATTGACTGTAAAATCATTTGAAGTTGCTGTTTATTATTTTGTTTTAAATAAACCATTGCCATATACCAATTCGCTTTTTTAGCATGTAATGTATTAGATCTTGAAAGTAGCTCAAATTGATACATCGCTTTATCAAATTCATCTAACTCTAAATAGGCAATACCAGTATAAATATAACTCAAAGAATTTATAGACTGGGTTTCGTTTTGATACTGCGTAAAAACTTCAATTGCTTCATTATATTTTTTGTTTTCAAATAGCAATTGTGCTTTTTTAATCAATCCATTATTATCTTCACCTCTTGTAATTAATGACGGAATATCATCAATTTGAATGTATTGAGTATATAATTTATCATTACCGTTACCTTTAAAAACGAAAAGGGAAATTATTATTAAAATTGTAATTGAGGCTGCAACTCCAATAAAGTAAAAGCTTTTATTACGTGAGCGATTTTCTATAACCACCTCTTCTATTGAAGTTTTCAAAAAAGCCGCCTCTTTACTTTTGAAAAAGGATTTAAGTGATTTTGCTTCTTTATTTTTTAATATCTGCTTATCACCTTCTATCCATTGTTCATCTTCATAAACTAACCGCATATCTTGTTGCAACTTTAATTCCTCTGCAAGCGCAGGGTTTGAATTCACTTCTGCTTCAAAAGTTTCTTTCTCTTCCAAAGACATGTCATTATCAAGATATTTCTCTATTTCTAACAAAAAATCGTTCATAAATCTTTTATCCTATTGTACCTAGGGTCATTCTTAATCAATTTTGTCAATTGCGATTTGCAATTAAAAACACGCTGTCTTACTACATTATCAGAATTGTATCCTAATTTTTCAGCTATTTCTTTATAAGGTGTTTTTTGAAAAAAAAGCTGAAGCAATTGTTTACAATTATTAGAGATTCTCTTTAATTTTTCCTGGAACAATTCCCATTTTTCTTGTTCCAAGATTGCCATTGTCATATCATCTCCTTCTATTAATAGTTCAACTGTATCTTCTTTTGTTATCATTCTTTTTTGCTTTTTTAACTCTCTTCGCCATAAATTCTTGCAAGCACCAAACAAATATGCTTCTAATGTACTAGTTATAGTAAAAGACTTAACCTTGTATCTTGCGATCAGTTGAAGTAAAGCTTTCTGGAAAATATCTTCGGCATCAGTTCTATTCCCATTATTTTTCTGAACAAAATTTACAACTTTCGAAAAAGAAGAGATATATAACTTTTGTATGACTTTCTTATTTCCTGTGGCTAATTCTTTTAAAAGGTCTTTTTCTTCCTCGAGCATCAAAAACGATTTAGTTTTTTAATTTTCTTTACTTTTACCTGGTAACATTTTTAATGTAAGGGGAACATACTAATAAATTAGAAAACAAAAAAATTATTTAAAAATGAAAAAATTGGCTTTATTATTTTTGGGTGTAATCATTGTAATTGGAATGCAAGGTTGCTCTATAGAAGAACAAGAAGAAATCACGCATGAAGATTTTTCTACAATTCAAAATAAACTAGATAATAATATATATCATTTTAAAAAAGTGTATGTCAATTATGGGAGTATGAATAATCAAGATAGAAAACTTTTTGAGAGTCTGGCAAAAGAAAGTTGGTTTGATTACATACTAGTTTTTGAGTCTTCGTGCCCTTCAATAGGAATATGGAATGTATATTACAACCGCAGCTCCGCCTCCAAAAATAATGAAGAAGATATTGTTATAGACGCCGAAGAAAGTCTTACCATAAGTGATGGTAACGCACCTCCGCCTCCATTCCTTACACCTACGCCTGTGTATGAAACAGATACTGCTATCGATTATGAAACGTGCCTTACAAATACAGATAACCAACCAGATATTATCATCCCGATAGATGATGATTCTCCTATTACTATAATTCGCTAATTAAGATCTTACCATTTTGTATTTATAAATTCTCATCTTTATTTAACCCTGAACTCTCGATAAAAATGAGAACTAATATAGTATTAAGAGTACTTTTTTTATATTTCCTGACACATACCTGTATGGGTCAGGAAATATCTTCTGAAATGGATTCTATTTCAAAATTATCAGGTAATCATTTTGATAAGCTAAATTCTTATTACAAAGTTTTAGATCAGTACAAAGCTACAAACGACCATGTGCAGGTTGGATTTGATGCACATCAACTAGCCAAATGGATTCACAAAGAAAAAAAGTGGGCCAAAGCTATTGAAATTGCCAAAATAGCTTTTGAAGCCAGGAAAAATGCTGTTCCTTTTAATCCCGAACTATTAAAAAGAAGTTATTATAACTACGCCAATTTTAATAAAAGAAGAGGTAATTATGCTATTGCAATTCGTTATTTCAGAAAAATGCTTGAAGTAAAAGAATCCACCTTTTTTAATGGGAAAGCGTATGCACTGATAGGAGATAGTTTTAACAAAATAGGAGATTCATACCAAGCAGTTGAAAATCAATTACAGGCATTTAAATATTTTGATCTCGTAAAAGATAAAATATTCATTATTTCAAACCACATTAATGTAGGTATCACTTATAAAAACATCAGAAATCAAGAAAGTATCAATAAAGCAATCTCTCATCTATTGATTGCCGACTCCTTAATTCATACAATAAAAAAGCCTAGAATACATGATCTATATGCCATTAATAATAATTTGGGAGATATGTATTATAAAAAAGTGGGTATTAAAAACAACAATAAGGCTATAGGGTTTTTCAACAAAGCACTTCAAATTGCCAAAAAAATGAAAATTGATAAAAATCTAGCACAAATCAATTTTAATCTAGGCTTAATATATAGTAAAACAGACATTACACTTGCTGAAGAATATTTTGATCAAGCCTTATTATATACCAATACTAAAAATGCAAGTTATTTAATTCCAAAAATTTATATGGGATTAGGCATGTTGGCTTTTTCTAAAAATGAATATAACAAAACTCAAGAGTATTACAAAAAAGCATTCTCAAATTATTTCAATACGGAAATACATGATCTACATTGGTTACCTTCAAAAAAAGAACTTACTAATATTAATGAAAAAGCCGTATTTCTGGAATTATTAAAACGAAAAATTCAAGCATACCTAGCTCGTGGCAAAAAGAAAAATGACACCACTTCATATACAAATGCTATTCGGACTGTGATGACCAGTGATGAACTTATTGACATCATAATGAAAGAGAATATATCTCACAATTCTAAACTACTATGGAGAAGTTTGGCATCAGAAATTTATATCTTAGGACTACAGGCATGTTATCGATTAAATAATCTTGAAGATGCCTTTTATTTAATGGAAAAAAACAAAGCACTATTACTTACTCAAGAGATCACTAAAAACGACACAAATATTTCTAGCGAAATTCTTGAACAAGAGAAAAAAATAAAAAACGAAATCATCCGTCTTCAGAAATTATTCCAAAAAACCCCAGTTACTCAAAAAGATTCGGTTTCAGAAATTATATTAAATCAAAAAAATAATTTGCGCCAATTTAAGGATTCCCTTTCTGTGCAATATCCAATGTACTTTTCTTCAATTACTAATCCAAAGATAATACCCTTCTCAGAAATAGAAGTAGAAAATGATGAAATCATTATCCAATATACTATGGCAGAAATGGTAGCACATGCCTTACCTGATGCCTATGGAATGATTATATCCGATGATCACAATATACTTTTTAAACTTAAAGACAATAAACAACTTTTAGAAAACATTTACAGTTTAAGAGAAAACCTTAACGAACCTTTTAAAACACCTGAAGATATTGTTGCCTATAAAAATATAGCACATCAACTTTACAACACCCTTTTTCCTACCCAGATAAGAGATAATCTAAAAAACAAGAAGATTACTATTATCGCAGATCACATGCTTAGCTTTATCCCTTTTGAGGGACTCGTAACTGATATTAATTTAGGAACATATTTAATTGAAGATAGTGAAATAAGTTATACTTATTCTTTATCTTTTCAAAAAGAAAACACAAGCATATCAAGGCAAACAGACCAAGATTTTTTAGGTTTTGCTCCAATACATTTTTCTAACGAACTAATTTCTTTAACAAAAAGTAAAGAGGAAATCAATATTGCTAATACTTATTATAAAGGCTCCTTATTTGTTGGACAAACTGCTACAAAAGAGAACTTTATCAAAGAAGCAAGTAACTATAAAATTCTTCACTTAGCAACTCATGCAAATGCATCAGACACCATTACTCCTTGGATTGCATTTCATGATTCCAGATTTATAACCGATGAATTTAATACATTCAAAAATAATGCAGAATTGGTTGTGCTTAGTGCTTGTAATACATCATTAGGTGAAGTGAGACGTGGTGAAGGCGTACTTAGCCTGGCCAGAGGGTTCTTTAAATCCGGTGCAAACACTGTGATTCCCTCACTATGGAGTACAAATGATAAAGCAACTGCCACTGTTACCGCAGATTTTTATAAAAACCTAAGCGAAGGAAAAACCAAATCTGAGGCATTACGAATCGCAAAACTAAATTATCTAAAATCCAATATCGATGCTGAGGCTTCTCCCCATTATTGGGCTTCTTTAATCCTTATTGGAGATACCGGAAAGTTATTACCAGAATTCAATTACACGACATATATTTATATTTTCACAATTCTACTACTCGTACTACTATTCACTGTATATAGATATCAAAGATCCAGACGCAGTAAGTAGCCCTATATACTACATTATACTCTAGACAGTAGGCAATAGTAAAATGTTATTAGCTTGCTACTTTATCGAGTCCATACAAAACCCTTTATGCATTCATTTCTTTTCAAAAAAAGAAAAAAACATGAATCTCCTGTAGTAACATTTCTTGATTTTGTGAACAATAATATAAAAGACATAAATCTTGAGTGTCTGTAAACGATCAAGGCTCATAAAATTATTAAATGATCTTATCATGAAGAAAAAAAAGTTAGAAGGTTTATCATTAAACAAAAACACTATCTCTAGGTTAAATAGCTCTACAATCAAAGGGGGAAACTTAGGAACAACCACAGGATGCCCACCTCAGGGAGGAACCAGAAATTGCCCAACAAATTCTGCAGCACTACCTTGTTTCTCAAGAGATTGTGTGGTCCTAACAGGAGAATGTGCACATACCGAAGTAAACTGTTTGCCCATTTATTAGTTTGTTACTAACACACATCAAAAGTGAAAGAATAATGCTATTCATTATTCTTTCACTTTTTTTAAAATCAACTTTAACTAAAAAAAAAGATAATCTGTTAATCTAGTTATCTTATTATAATAATCTTAAAACCCTCTATTATGTTAAAAAAAAATTAGAAATCAAAGATGCAAAAACTTTGAATCAAACTGAAAAATGGCGATCAAGGCTGGTAATAGAAGTAGATCAAATTGCGCAATGGCAATTTCATTTGATTTTAGATTGTGTTTATGTCAAGGATGGGTACTTAAAGGATATATTTACGCACCTATAAATCCATAATTTATTTTCTCAAAAAACCAAAAAAAGCTTTGAGGATATCAAAGCCTTTGACAGATAATGCTTAATATTTCTTATTTATCACCTCGCTAATGAGTTTAATACGATATAAATGAAGTTCTTCTTCATCATAATCACTATCAAATTCTTTTGCAGGATATACTCGTTAGTTTATAGTGTAAGGACTTATGTAATATCTTTAACTAGCTTTAAAGAAAATTGGTGAGTACGAGTAAATAAAGATTAAGTAAAATAAACCTAATACTTGAAACTGTTTTTAACTTGATTCATCTTTTTCAAACTTATCCTATCAAAAATTAATAGACATACACCTTGAATGTCTTTAAACTATGAAGAATCACAGTCACTTTTAAAACATAAATTATGTTAGAAAACATTTTAAACATAAATGGTGTTGACAAGCTCAACAAAAACTATCAAAAAACGATAAATGGAGGAACATTATCAGGATGTCCAACAGTATTTCCAACGGGATGTTTTGCTGGGGCTCCATTCTACTGCAATATTTATAATTTACCTATTTGTGGTCCAATAGACCTTGAAGATTAATTTGTAAATAAAAATGAGACCGTTTTCATGAAAACGGTCTCATTTTTATTTTAGGGTACTATCCAGAAGATTAATTCGCTACTTCGCTAATAAATTTGATACGATATAAACGAAGTTCTTCGTCATCATAATCACCGTCAAATTCTTCTATAGCCATGTCTATCTTATCGTTTTCTGCTTCAATAAAATATTCATGAATTTCTTCTTGCTGATCTTCATCTAGAATTTCATCAATCCAGTATGCAATATTAAGTTTGGTCCCGCTATATACAATTGCCTCCATCTCCTTAATAAAGGCCGTCATATCCATTCCTTTGGCAGCTGCAATATCATCCAAAGGAAGCTTGCGATCAACATTTTGTATGATATATAACTTTAATCCACTATTGGCACCTGTGCTTTTGACAACAAAATCATCAGGGCGCATAATATCGTTTTCGTCTACATATTTGGCAATAAATTCTACAAACGCAGCACCATATTTCTTTGCCTTTCCTTCTCCTACTCCATGAACATTTGCAAGTTCTTCTATGGTAACAGGATATTTTAAAGCCATATCATCGATAGATGGATCCTGAAACACTACAAATGGAGGTACTCCCAATTTTTTGGCAACAGTTTTTCGTAAATCCCTAAGCATCCCAGCCAATTTATCATCACCTCCACCCTTACCACCAGATTTTGCAGCAGTTATTATAGCATCATCACTTATATCATCATAAATATGATCCTCTGTCATCATGAAACTAGTAGGATTATCTATAAAATCTTTTCCTTCGGCAGTAATCCTGATCACTCCATAGGTTTCAATATCTTTACGTAGATATCCCGCAACAAGTACTTGACGAACTAGGGCCATCCAATATTTACCATCCTTTGCCTTACCACTCCCAAAGAAAGATTGTAGATGTGTTTTATGAGAAATAATTAAGGCATTGCTTTTACCAATAAGCGTACTTACAAGATCTTTTGACTTATAAATTTCTCCTGTTTTACTTACTACCTCCAGTAAGATTTTCACCTCATCTTTGGCTTCATGTTTTTTCTTTGGGTTACGCACATTATCATCCATATCCGCACCATCCCCATTTACACCATCAAATTCTTCACCAAAATAATGTAAAATAAATTTACGTCTCGATATTGAAGTCTCTGCAAAAGCTACAACTTCTTGTAACAATGCGTGGCCAATCTCCTGCTCTGCCACAGGTTTGCCACTCATAAACTTTTCTAGTTTTTCAATATCTTTATATGCATAATATGCAAGACAATGTCCTTCGCCTCCATCCCGGCCCGCACGACCAGTTTCTTGATAATAGCTTTCAATACTTTTGGGCATGTCGTGATGAATCACGAAACGTACATCGGGCTTATCAATCCCCATTCCAAAAGCTATCGTAGCAACTACAACATCTGTATCTTCCATCAAGAACATATCCTGATGTTTTGCTCTAGTCTTGGCATCTAACCCTGCATGATAAGGAACAGCTTTTACCCCATTAACTTCTAGAGTTTGCGCTAGTTCTTCTACTCGTTTCCTACTCAGACAATAAACAATACCGCTTTTTCCGCTATTTTGTTTTACAAATCGGGTGATGTCAGCATCAACGTTTTTAGTCTTTGGTCGTATTTCGTAGTACAAATTAGGTCTGTTAAATGATGCTTTGAAAGTTCGAGCATCACTCATCGCTAAATTTTTCAGAATATCTTCTTGTACTTTAGGTGTAGCTGTTGCGGTAAGACCAATAATAGGAATATTCTCACCTATTCTTTTAATAATATTACGTAGATTTCGATATTCTGGTCTAAAATCGTGCCCCCATTCACTAATACAATGCGCCTCATCTACTGCCAAAAAAGAAATTTTTTGAGACTTTAAAAAATCTACATATTCTTCTTTGGTAAGAGATTCTGGAGCGACATATAACAATTTAGTAACTCCATTAATGATATCATCTTTTACTTTTTTTACCTCAGATTTATTCAAAGATGAATTCAATACATGGGCAATCCCTTCTTGCGATGATATACTACGAATAGCATCTACTTGATTTTTCATTAATGCGATCAAAGGTGACACCACAATAGCGGTTCCTTCGCACATCAACGCCGGCAGTTGGTAACATAGGGACTTTCCACCGCCTGTAGGCATTATTACAAAAGTATTTTGTTTTTCAAGAACACTCTGCACTACCTTTTCCTGTAATCCTCTAAATTGACTAAAACCAAAGTACTTTTTTAAAGCACTTTGTAAGTCAGCTTCATTCAAACTCATTAAATCCTTTAACTTTTATATCCAATTAAATAAAGACTTCACTAACACTAAAACCTGTTTCCCCAAACACAGATCTAGTGGACGTTTTCATTTTTAATTTTTGTATGCCAAATATAATGAAAGCATAAATTAATATGCTTTTTTTTGACAGTATTTAAAATTAATAAGGTATTGTATACCTTTGCGTAAATTAAAGATAATAAAATCTTTATTTATAACACGCAAATTTTTTAAATTTTGAACACCCAAGATACTATAATCTCATACGCAAAAAAAACGATCGCAGAGGAAGCCCGAGCGATAGCCTACCTAGAAGAACTTATCGATGAAGAATTTTCTAAAGCTGTTGAAACCATACGAGACTCTAACGGTAGAGTTATAATTACAGGAATTGGTAAGAGCGCTATTATTGCCAATAAAATTGTTGCTACAATGAATTCTACCGGAACTCCTGCAGTATTTATGCATGCTGCAGATGCTATTCATGGAGATTTAGGAAACATTCTTAAAGATGATGTGGTAATTTGTATTTCTAAAAGTGGAAATACTCCTGAAATCAAAGTGCTAGTCCCGTTGATTAAAAGTTTTAATAACCCGTTAATTGGGATTACCGCAAATAAAAAATCATTTTTAGGAGAAGAAGCCGATTACGTTCTTCATGCTTATGTAGAAAAAGAAGCATGCCCAAATAATCTTGCTCCAACAACCAGTACTACGGCACAGTTGGTTATTGGAGATGCTATTGCAGTTTGTTTATTACACCTAAAAGGTTTTTCGAGTAATGATTTTGCAAAATATCATCCCGGAGGCGCTTTAGGAAAAAAATTATATTTACGTGTAAGTGATATCACATCTCGCAACGAAAAACCACAGGTATCGCCAGAGTCTAATATTAATAGCGTTATCGTTGAAATGACCGAAAAACGTCTTGGGGTAACTGCGGTTACTGAAAACGGAACTATTATTGGCATTATAACAGACGGTGACCTACGTAGAATGCTCACAACAAACACGTCTTACGAGGGTTTAACGGCTAAAGATATTATGTCTCCTAATCCTAAAAGTATTAACAATAATGCTATGGCAGTAGATGCGCTTGAGCAATTAGAAGAGAACTCTATAACGCAATTATTAGCCGAAGAAGATGGAAAATATGCCGGCCTTATACATATTCATGATTTAATGAGAGAAGGTATTTTATAATGACAAAAAACACAAAAAACCCTCAATCCATGTCCTTTCTGGACCATCTAGAAGAGCTACGTTGGCATCTTATTAGAGCTACAATAGCAATACTTATAGCTGGTATTATTGCATTTGTATCCAAGGAATTTATTTTCGATGTGCTAATTTTCGGGCCAAAAAAACCAGATTTTCCAACCTATACAAGCCTCTGTAGTTTATCACAGTTTCTTGGGTTAGACCAAAGTTTATGTTTCAAAGAACTGCCTTTTAGCGTACAAAGCAGAAAGGTAGCCGGACAGTTTTCGGTTCATATTTGGACCTCAATAACCGCTGGTTTTATAATTGCTTTTCCTTATGTTTTATACGAATTTTGGAAATTTATTGCTCCTGCTTTATACGACAAGGAGAGAAAAAATTCCAAAGGTTTTATAATTATCTGTTCATTATTATTTTTCATGGGAGTGCTTTTTGGGTACTACATCATTACTCCTCTATCTATTAATTTCTTAGGAGGTTATCAAGTAAGTAAGGAAGTCCTTAATGAGTTTGACATTGATAGTTATATTGCTTTGGTGAGGGCATCAGTTATTGCATGTGGGTTGATATTTGAACTACCTGTGATTATGTTTTTTCTAACAAAAATAGGATTAGTCACGCCCGAGTTTCTAAAAAAATATCGCAAATTTGCTTTGGTCATTGTATTAATACTCTCAGCAATTATTACACCTCCTGATATTGCTAGTCAGGTTATCGTTGCTATTCCCGTTTTGGGATTATATGAAGTAAGTATTTTTATTTCTAAGGCTGTTATTAAAAAAGAAAAGAAAAAATTACAAAAACAATCGAAATGAGTAATATCGTTGAAGAATTCAATGCATATCGAGAAAAAATGAATTCACGAATTCTTGAAGATAACAATAAAGTTATTAAAAGAATCTTTAACCTTGATACCAATGCTTTTACAGAAGGTGCACTAAACGTAAAGACTAAGGAATTACTAGGACTTGTCGCATCTGCAGTAATGCGCTGCGATGACTGTGTGCGTTACCACCTGGAAACCTGCCATAAAGAAGGATTAACAAAAGAAGAAATCGCTGAAACGCTTAGCATCGCAACTTTGATAGGAGGCACCATTGTAATACCACATTTACGCCGTGCTTATGAATATTGGGATGCACTAGAAGCGCAGCAATCTTAACATATAGAATAAGGTAAAAAAGAATAGTGTACATTTACAAACACATTTTAGCAACACATTCAATCTAAAGAAGTCATTCTGTTATGAAGTTGAAAGCAGACAATTTAATGAAGTCTTACAAAGGCCGAAAAGTAGTAAAGGGAATTTCTCTTGAAGTAAATCAAGGAGAAATTGTTGGGCTTCTGGGACCAAATGGTGCAGGTAAAACGACCTCATTTTATATGATTGTAGGGCTGGTAAAACCTAATGGCGGTAAGATCACCTTGGAAAATACAGATATCACAAAATACCCTATGTATAAAAGGGCTCAAAATGGTATTGGCTATCTGGCACAAGAAGCATCTGTTTTTAGAAAACTTAGTATAGAAGATAACATTCTAAGTGTACTTCAACTTACCAAACTTTCTAAAAAAGAACAATTACACAAAATGGAAGCCCTTATAGAAGAATTTGGTTTGGGGCACATCCGCAAAAACCGTGGTGATTTACTAAGTGGTGGTGAACGACGTCGTACCGAAATTGCTCGTGCATTGGCAACAGATCCTAACTTTATACTTCTTGACGAACCTTTTGCTGGTGTGGATCCCGTAGCTGTAGAAGATATCCAGCGTATTGTGGCACAGCTTAAGAACAAAAATATTGGTATCCTGATTACAGACCATAACGTACAGGAAACACTTGCAATAACAGATAGAACCTATCTTATGTTTGAAGGAAGTATCCTAAAAGCAGGTATTCCCGAAGAGCTAGCCGAGGATGAAATGGTTCGTAAGGTATATTTGGGGCAAAATTTCGAGCTTAGAAAGAAAAAATTAGATTTCAATTAGTCTGTGAGTAAAAACATTAGAATATACTAGGTTTGTGACTCAAAGCGTAAACTAAATCTTTAAAAAAGAGTTCATTATAATGTATTCATATCAAAGCAATACTACCTCACAACTTCTCACCTCTCAAATATTGATTTTCTTACCCCTAAACGTAAGTGACATCAAAACATAAAGTAATATCACACAAGGAATTGCTATAAACTTAAAAATAATAATTAAAGTTATGGCAAGTAGTAGAAAAACATATCTAACTATATTTTCCTTGAATCCCCATGTTTTGAATTTCAAAGAAAACAACGGAATTTCGGCATTCAACATATAACAACTTACCAAGGTAAGGGTTATTAAAAACCATCCATTACCAATAATTTGGGTAATCCACACTTCTTGCTGAAATTTAAGCATCAGAGGCAAGCTAATAATCAGTAATGTATTAGCAGGTGTAGGCAACCCAATAAATGATGAAGTCTGACGGGTGTCAATATTAAACTTAGCCAATCGATATGCCGAAGCTAAGGTTATTAATAAACCGATCAGAGAGAGATAAGACAAATCGAGATCGGTGAAAACCAGATCAGAACCCCAAGAGTTTGAGTTTTCATGAAATGGACTTCCAAATACATTTGATAATAGTTGGAACATCACTATTCCGGGGGCAACTCCACTGGTAACCATATCTGCCAATGAGTCAAGCTGTAATCCCAATTCACTATGAGCATTTAATATACGTGCCGCAAAACCATCAAAAAAATCAAACCCAATACCCAATGCAACGAATAATGCTGTTAACTCTAAGTGTCCTTGAACTCCGAAAATAACCGCTATACACCCGCAGAAGAGATTAAGGAGTGTTATAATATTAGGGATTTGCTTTTTCAGCCACATAAAATTTGATTTTGTGTAAAAATAACAAACTATTTTGGTCTATTCATGTATAATTAAAATATGCGTTCATAATCTTAGAGAAAAAGAAATCTTCATTTTTATAATTTGTAACTAAATAATTTTAATTTCGTTATATAGTGTATACCTATAATATGAAAAACATCTTATTAGCCGCTCTAACGGGATTGCTACTTGCTATAAGCTGGCCCACCTATGGTTTTCCTTTGTTTTTATTCTTCGGATTTGTTCCTCTTTTGGTGGCAGAGCATAGTATCCGCAAAAACAAACGTAGTAAAATACAAGTTTTTGGGCTTGCATTTATTGCTTTTTTACTATGGAATTTTATTACTACCGGGTGGTTGTTTTATTTACCAACGGCATTTGCAGCCTCTTTTGCAATTATAGCGAATACACTATTAATGTCAATTGTATTTTTACTATACCATGTCATTGCAAAAAAGACAAAATTTATAGTGGGAAGTATTTTTTTAGTATGCTTCTGGATGAGTTTCGAATATCTACATTTGCACTGGGAATTTTCCTGGCCTTGGCTTAATCTAGGTAATGGATTTGCAAGTTTCACCTCATGGATACAATGGTACGAATATACAGGAAGTTTTGGGGGAACCCTTTGGATCTGGATTGTAAACATTGGAATTTTTAAAAACATATTACTTTTCTTAGAGCAAAGAGATAAAACTATTCTTTATAAATCTGCAATTCGTAATGGGTTAATTATTTTGATTCCAATTATAATCTCATTTATCATATTAAAAACATATAATGAGACTGGTAAAGATATAGAAGTAGTAATTTTACAGCCTAATATTAATCCATATACAGAAAAGTATAACACTACAGATCAGCGGGTAAGTGTGTTATTAGATTCACTTACAAATACAGAAATCACCTCAAATACAGATTTTGTTATTGCTCCTGAAACGGTTTTTGCTGACACTAATCGATTAAACAATTTCCCTAGGTCTATTGCAAAAGAAACTGCTTTGAAGATTCTTAATCAATATCCCAATGCAAATATCCTTTCTGGTATTTCGTTGATTGATGTATTCAAGGATCCATCAAAAGTGCACAGACAAACTAACGAACCTAGACCTGGCATTTTTTATGATGATTATAATTCTGCCTTCTTTGTTAGGCCAGACGGAAGCAGTGAATTATATCACAAAAGTAAACTTGTGGTTGGGGTAGAAAACTTTCCCTATCAAAGTATATTAAAACCTATTGTTGGCGATGCAATGCTTGATCTTGGTGGTACAGTAGCCAAGAAAACCACACAAGATGATCGAGAAGTGTTTTTTACTAAAGATAATATTGGCGTAGCTCCAATTATTTGTTATGAAAGTGTGTATGGAGAATATGTAACAGGATATGTTAGAAATAAAGCAAGTTTTCTGGCAATTATCACCAACGATGCATGGTGGGACAACACCCAGGGACACAAACAACATTTATCATACGCAAAGTTAAGAGCTATAGAAACACGTAGAAGTATTGCACGAAGCGCCAATACAGGAATTTCTGCAATCATAAATCAGACCGGTGATATTATTATGTCGCTTGGATATGAAGAACAAGGGGTACTAAAAGGAACTTTAAAAACAAATGATGCAATTACTTTTTATACAAAAACCGGAAATTATCTTGCTAGGATTTCTATTTTTATGTCTGTCCTTATTTTTTTATTTTCTGTAACCAGACGAAAGAGAAAATTACCTTTTAAAAAAACTGAGTAGCACATAAAACCGAAGCTCATCATTTTATTACTTCATAACTTTGTACCTTTGCAACCTTATAAAAAATTGTGAATTACGTATCAGTAGAAAATATAGCTAAAGCCTTTGGAGAACGCATTCTCTTTAAGAACATTTCTTTTGGGATTAATGAAGGGCAAAAAATTGGATTTGTAGCCAAAAACGGAACTGGAAAAACATCATTGTTAGACATTATAGCAGGAGACGATGATCCCGATGAAGGACAAGTTGTATATCGCAAAAATCTAAAAGTTGCCTTCTTACCCCAAGAACCCAATCTAGACCCTGGTCTCACTGTCGAACAAACTATTTTTGCTTCAGACAATGATACACTTCAGGTTATAAATAATTATGAAAAAGCATTACAAAATCCAGATGATGCCGAGGCATATCAGGATGCTTTTGAGAAAATGGAAGCTATTAATGCATGGGATTTTGAAACCCAATACAAGCAAATACTTTTCAAACTTAAATTAGAAGACTTAAGCAAAAAAGTAAGCGAATTATCTGGTGGTCAAAAGAAACGTTTAGCGCTTGCTAACATTTTATTAAGCAAACCCGATTTATTATATCTGGATGAACCAACCAACCATCTTGATTTAGAAATGATAGAGTGGTTAGAAGAGTACTTTGCTAAGGAAAATTTCACACTGTTTATGGTAACACATGACCGTTATTTTCTTGAAAATGTCTGTAACGAAATTGTAGAATTAGAAAATGGTCAATTGTATAGTTATAAAGGTAATTACGCATATTATCTAGACAATAAAGAAGCTAGAGTCGTAAACGAACAAACTGCAACAGACAAAGCAAAACAATTATATAAGAAAGAGTTAGATTGGATGCGTCGTCAACCAAAAGCACGTACTACCAAGTCTAAATCCAGAATTGATGATTTCTATGAAATCAAGGAACGAGCTCACAAACGTCGAAATGACCATGAAGTACAGCTTGAAATCAATATGGAACGAATGGGAAGTAAAATCCTTGAGTTACATAAAATATCCAAGAGCTTTGACAACTTACTTCTTCTTGACAAATTTGAGTATGTTTTCAAAAAAGGGGAACGCATTGGGATAATAGGCAAAAATGGAACAGGTAAATCTACTTTCCTGAACATGCTTACTGGTGGTATCACTCCAGATCATGGTAAAATTATTGTTGGTGATACTATAAAATTTGGTTACTATACGCAAAGTGGTATACAGATCAAAGAAGGTCAAAAAGTTATTGATGTTATACGAGAATTTGGTGACTATATTCCATTAAAAAAGGGAAGGCAAATCTCTGCTCAACAATTACTGGAACGTTTTCTATTTGATCGTAAAAAGCAATATGATTTTGTAGAAAAACTAAGTGGAGGAGAAAGAAAAAGATTATACCTCTGTACTGTGCTCATTCAGAACCCAAATTTTTTAATTCTCGATGAGCCCACAAATGACTTGGATATTGTTACTCTTAATGTACTTGAAAGTTTCTTATTAGATTTTCCTGGTTGTTTGCTGGTAGTATCTCATGATCGTTACTTTATGGATAAAATTGTAGATCATTTATTTGTATTTAGAGGTAACGGAATCATTCAGGATTTCCCAGGTAATTATACAGATTATAGAGTCTATGAAGGTAGTACGACGCCTAAAGTTGCTAAATCAGAGAATACTGAAACAAAAAAAACCTGGAAAAAGGATAATAAAGCAGGTCTTTCTTATAATGAGCAAAAAGAATTCAGTAGAATTGAACGCGATCTCAAAAAACTAGAACTTCAAAAAAAAGAAATCGAAAATTTATTTGTTGAAGGCAATCTTGAAGGAGAAAAAATAAATTCAGCATCTCAAAAACTTCAAAAAATCATTGAACAAATCGAGGAAAACGAAATGCGCTGGCTTGAGCTTTCTGAAATGATGGAAGAATGATAAACGAAACATTTTTTTTAGTTTTAAGATAGTTATCAAAAAATGCTCTTTAGAATAACATCATATCTCAAATTCCTTCTCAAATCGACCAATCAACATGGGGTACATTCACCTTTTGTTTATGATGTAGTTACCAAATGTTTCTACGATACAAATAAACCAGTAGCACATAAATCAATTAAAAGACTATATAAAGATTATAATGGAAAACGATCAATTAACAGTCTAAAAACGACAAAACTCTTAAATCATTTATCATCTTATTTTGGTTTTACAAAAGTAGCTATCATAGATAACTCATCTGATTTTGTATCTAAGGTTTTATCAATTGACAATTCAATTTCTATAGTAGATATAGATGAGCAAGATGACCTATGCGATTTAATATATGTGAACTTAAACACGACAAACCTGAAAAGCCTAGAGAATTTATTTTCTAAAACTCATAATAACAGTTTAATAATTGTAAGCAACATATATCAGTCAAAAGAAAATACTTTAACTTGGAAAAAAGTAAAATGCCTTTCGGCTGTTCGGGTAACCATTGATACGTACAGTTTAGGTTTTATATTTTTTCGGAAAGAACAAGTTAAAGAACATTTTACAATTAGAGTGTAACAACTTTTTAGCTACTGCGTCATATATTCTAATATTGTATCTTACAATCAGTAAAGGCTATCTATGGAAAACGTTATAGAAATCAAGGGGATTATTAGAAATTTTCAACTCGGTCAGGAAACTGTCTATGTCTTAAAAGGAATAGATTTAGTAATCCCACGTGGTGAATATGTTGCGATTATGGGGCCTTCCGGTTCTGGAAAATCTACGCTCATGAATCTTCTTGGATGCCTTGACACTCCTACTGATGGGAAGTATATCCTAAACGGAAATGACGTGAGCCAAATGACAGATAATGAATTGGCTGATATTCGAAATCGGGAAATTGGATTTGTTTTTCAAACCTTTAATTTACTACCAAGAACAACAGCATTAGATAATGTTGCATTACCCATGGTATATGCCGGAACCTCTAAAAAAGATAGAGTAATTAGAGCTGAAGAAGTACTTACAGATGTTGGTCTTGCTGATCGTATGGATCATAAACCAAATCAACTCTCTGGTGGACAACGACAACGAGTTGCCGTTGGTCGCGCTCTGGTAAATAAACCCTCTATAATTCTTGCCGATGAACCCACAGGTAATCTTGATTCCAAAACATCTATAGAAATAATGAATTTGTTTGATGACATTCATGCGGCAGGAAATACTGTCATTATCGTAACTCATGAAGAAGAAGTTGCGGCCCGTGCACACAGAGTTATTCGTTTGCGTGATGGTATGATCGAGAGTGATATTAGAAACAAATAGTTTTATGTTTATGGTTTGGAGTTTCTAGTTAATTTGTATTTTGGCGACTCATTATAACCAAAATTTATGCAGCCTTTACATATTCTGCTTTTAATTGCAGCCTATTTTGGAATTCTGTTATTAATATCTTATTTCACCGGAAAAAATGCCGGAAATGAAGCTTTTTTCAAAGCCAACAGACAATCACCTTGGTACATTGTAGCATTTGGTATGATTGGTGCTTCGTTAAGTGGCGTAACTTTTATTTCTGTTCCTGGATGGATCGAAGCTTCTCAGTTTAGCTATATGCAGGTTGTATTGGGATACTTGGTCGGGTATTTTATCATAGCATACCTATTAATGCCAATATACTACAAACTCAATGTAACATCTATATATCAGTATTTAGAACAAAGATTCGGGGTAGTAAGTTATAAAACAGGTGCATTTTTCTTCTTCATCTCAAGAGTTTTAGGAGCATCGTTTCGGTTATATTTAGTAGCAATCGTGTTACAGCAATACATCTTTGATGAATGGAATGTTCCTTTTGAAATAACAGTTATACTTTCAATACTTTTGATATGGATATATACATTTAGAGGGGGAATCAAAACCATAGTTTGGACAGATACTTTGCAGACATTATTTATGTTGGTAGCTGTGGGAATGGCTATTTACTATATTAATGATAAAATTGGATGGTCCTTTTCAGAATTTATCAGTTCTGAGGAACTAAAAAGTTATGACAAAATATTTTTCCTAGATAGCTTCCTAGCCAAAAACCATTTCTTTAAGTCTTTTATCGGCGGTATGTTTATTGCAATTTGCATGACTGGGTTGGATCAAGATATGATGCAAAAAAATCTCACCTGCCGTAACCTAAAAGAAGCTCAAAAAAACATGGTTTCCTTTAGTTTGGTATTGATCGTAGTTAACTTTATTTTCTTATTATTAGGTGCTTTGTTATTTATTTATTCAGATAAATTTGGCATCGGCGTTCCTATGATGGATGGCAAATCAAAAACAGATTTATTATTTCCGGAAATAGCCATAAATGGAGAACTTGGTATAGTGCTAGCAATTTCATTTATTCTTGGATTGGTTGCAGCGGCATATAGTAGTGCAGATAGTGCTTTAACCTCACTTACCACTTCGTTTTGTATTGATTTCTTAGAAATAGAGAAAAAAGACAAAGAGGATCAAACAAAAATTCGAAAAAAAACACATATTGGCATGAGTATATTACTAATACTCGTCATTATAATTTTTAAACATGTTCTTACCGAAAATGTCATAAGCAATTTATTAACGGTGGCAACTTATACTTATGGGCCGTTGCTAGGTCTATTTGCCTTTGGAATTTTTACCAAGCGTAAAATTTATGATCAATATACCTGGATAGTAGCTTTAGCTTCGGTACTTATCATAATAGGAATATCTAAGATTCCTGCAGAACTAATTGGTGGTTATCAAATAGGATATGAATTACTTCCTCTTAATGGGTTAATTACATTTTTAGGACTAGTATTGATTCGTAGAAAGTAGTACCAATGTGCAAGCAACATCAACTTCTATATTTGCTTTTCTAAGCAACTGATAAAATTCTGGATTTTCTGTACCCGGGTTAAAAATTACTCTTCTTGGGTTAAGATCTACTATATAATCATAATATGGCTTCTGTCTTAGTGGGTTTAAATAGAGTGTTACTGTATCTATGCCATTTATATCTTCTAATTCTGTTTGTATTTCGACACCTGCAACCTCTCCAGATCTTAAACCAATGGCAAGAACTTCATGCTGATTATCAACCAGTCTATTTATTACATAATTAGAATATCGATTTGCCTTTAATGACGCCCCAAGTACTAATGTTTTTTTATCCATATATCATGATCTGAATTTGTTGGTTATTTAGTCGTTTAAAAATCTCTAAAACTAAAGTTCAAACGTTAAAAAAGTAAGTCAAAATGTTAAAAACAAAAGAAGTCTGTAACACAAACCAAAGCTCTACGTCTTACTTATAAAGATATGATTTTTCATAAATTTAGTTAGTTAGTTACTTTATAATAATCAAATTTTATTCATAGTTGATGGTTAGTGTTACTATTTGGTTATTATAGAAAACCGCCTTATCCAAGGCGGTTTTTGTTTTTATAACATAATGTTAAAAACAAAATATAATGTAACAGAAATTCTTCTTATTCGTCTTGTACTATATATGCCTAATCACCATATAAATTATAAAACAAACGCACTTGTATTATGTAATACAAAGTACAATGCATAACAATCAATCAAATAAACGTTCAGATGAAAGCAATCAATCAATCAACACTAATACTGTTTTTCTTATCTTTTTGGTCCATTGCAACAATAGCACAACCAAAAAATGATGCCATTGTAGGCACAATAAAAGGTAAGGTAATAGATAAGAACCTAAAAGAACCTATTCCTTATGCCACTATTGTAATAAATGAAGGTGTAGATAAAATTATAAGTGGTGGTATTACCACAGAGACTGGAGAATTTTTAATTGTAGACATTCCCACAGGGAATTATACCTTAAAAATTCAGTTTATAGGGTATGCAACACACTCTCAACCGATAGAAATTTCAAGAAAAAGCAAAGATATCGATGTTGGGATAATTACACTTGAAGAAACGGCAGAATCACTGGAAGGCGTAACAGTAATTGCCGAAAGGACTACAATAGAACAAAAAATCGATCGCAAGGTAATTAATGTTGGAAAGGATCTGACAACTACAGGCGGTACGGCCGCAGAGATAATGAATAATATACCATCTGTTAATGTTGATCAAGATGGTAATATTGCACTAAGAGGAAATCAAAATGTCCGCATTCTTATAGATGGCAAACCTACGAATATTAGCGCCACCCAACTACTAAAACAGATTCCTTCAACATCGATAAAGAAAATCGAATTAATTACAAATCCATCTGCAAAATACAATCCAGAAGGAATGAGTGGTATCATTAATATCGTATTGCATAAAAATAGCAATATTGGATTTAATGGTAATATAAACATGGGAGTAAATTTTGATAAAAATGCCCGGTTTAATAACTCTATAGACTTAAATTATAGAACAGGAAAAGTTAATGTTTATGGCAATTACGGTACTAATATCACAAAGAATCTAAATGCCGGTTTCGTATTTAGAGAAGATGACAATACGACACAAAATTTTACATTTCTAGACAATAACAAGTCCCATTTATTTAAGATAGGTCTTGATTATTATATAAATGATAACAATACAATTTCTATATATACTAACCAAAATTTATTTGATGGACTAACAAACGGAATTACCGATGTTCTTTTCTTAAATAATGATCAAAACGACCTCATCCAAAACTTAGTAAGTGATAGTGATAATCTTGGATCTACGTATAATTTTGATTACAAACATGATTTTAAGAAAGAAGGACATAATATCGAATTGGAAGTAGATTACAATGTTTTTGATGGAGATAATGATGATGATTTCAGTTTTATAGGTGGAGATGGATCTTTTAGTGGTTATAATGATCTTATAAATAATGATAGAAAAAATACAACCATAAATCTGGATTATGTAAACCCTTTATCTGAAACGGCAAAATTAGAGTTGGGATATGAAACCAGACTTCGTAGAACGGATAACATCTATCAATCAACACTATTTCCAAATTCTGATTTTAAATATGATCGTGACATACATTCACTCTATGCTACCTATGGAAATAGCCTTGAAAAATGGTCATATCAAATCGGGGCCAGGTTCGAAAGCTATCAGGTTGATTCAGTATTTAAAGAAAAACTCGAATCTGGTGATGATAGAATACAAGAATTTGAAGATGATATTCTTACGGTATACCCATCAGCATATCTTACCTATTCACCTGGTGAAAAAAATAGTTATCAATTAAGCTATAGCCGAAGAGTAGATAGACCAGGGTTAAATCAAGTAAATCCAATTAGAGAATGGAGTGTACCCAGAATTACCTCAAGAGGTAATCAAAGCTTAGAACCCCAATTCACTAATTCTATTGAAGCTAATTATACAAGAAAACTTGAAAAGGGATCATTTACTAGTGGGGTTTTTTATCGACTCATAGATAATGAAATCAACCAAACGCTTATTACAGATCCTGTACAGAATAATTCACAAATACTAACCTTTGATAACTTTGATAACAACTCTGCCTATGGTGTTGAGTTATCAGGAAATTATAAAGCTACAAAGTGGTGGAGTTTTAATGCAAGTTTTGATTTATATGGTCAGACTCAAAAAGGGATTGTGGATGATATTGCAAGAGAGGTAGACGCTGTGATTTACAATTTTAGAATAAACAATAGTCTTAAAGCAACCAAAAACCTAACATTTCAGGTATTTGGATTCTACAGAGGGCCACAGGAAGGTGTTCAATTCAAAACCAAATCTTTTTATTTTATTAATACTGGTGCCAGGTATAATTTCTTGGAAGGAAAAGGAACCTTTAGTATTAACTATAATGACATTTTTAACACTCTGCGTTTTAGGTTTGAAAGCGATGTCCCATTTCAACAAAACGGAAGATTTAAAGGTGAAACTCAAACAGTTTATTTAGGGCTCTCATATCGGTTCGGAAGTGGAAAAAATAGAAAAGCATCAAGAAAAAGACGAGAAGATAACGAAAAATCAGGCGGAGGCATACTTTAACTAAATTTTTGACAAAAAAAATGTTAATTCACTGATAAACAATCAATAAAATAGTTAAATTTATTAATAATTATACAAAACCTTATTAAAGTTAAATAATTGTAAAAATTTCACAGATTCTGTAACACATTGCGATTTATGACGTTTAATATAGTATAATCATGGTTATGATTTATTTGAATTAGCCTTTAAAAAATTAATAACCGAGTTATTAAATACAAAACGCGAAGCTTAATTGCTTCGCGTTTTTCAGTTTATATCAATATTTAGCTCTAATTATAATTACCATCTTATAATGGCACTACCCCATGTAAATCCACTTCCAAAGGCTGCTAAAACAACCAAATCCCCTTCTTTTATTTTACCTTCTTCCCAAGCTTCAGTAAGCGCAATAGGGATTGATGCGGCAGTAGTATTTCCATATTTCTGAATATTATTATACACCTTATCGTCAGATAACTTAAACTGCTTTTGAACGAATTGAGAGATTCTAAGGTTTGCTTGATGTGGTATCAACATATTAATATCAGATGCAGTAAGATTATTAGTTTGTAGACCTTCGTTAATAACTTCAGAGAAACGAACTACTGCATTTTTAAATACAAATTGCCCATTCATATAAGGATAATACGGTATATCTTCTTGCGGGTTTTCTGCTATAATTTCAGGAACCCAATGTTCTGTACTTGGACCTTCTAGAGACAACTCTTTAGCATGAGCTCCCTCACTATGTAGATGAGTAGATAAAATACCACTACCCTTCTCTTCACTTCTTGTTAATACCGCAGCTCCGGCTCCATCTCCAAAAATCACAGAAACACCTCTTCCCCGGGTGGTCATATCCAAACCTCCACTATGATTCTCACTACCAATAACTAGTACGTTTTTATACATTCCGGTCTTAATAAATTGATCGGCCACAGAAATAGAATAAACAAATCCACTACACTGATTACGTACATCAAGTGCAGGAACGGTTTTCATGTTCATCATTTCCTGAACTCGCACTCCTCCTCCGGGAAAATACATATCAGGACTAAGAGTAGCAAATATGATTAGATCTATATCATCGGTTGTAAGATTAGCCCTTTCTATGGCGATTTTAGCAGCTTTAACACCCATTACCGAGGTACTATTACCATCTCCTTTCTTAATATGTCGTCTTTCTTTGATCCCAGTACGTTCCTGAATCCAAGCATCATTAGTATCCATTATTTTAGAAAGATCATCATTTGTAACCACATTCTCAGGAACATATGATCCCAATCCAGATATTTTTGAAGTATACATATAGTTAATTATTGTGTATTGTGCGTTATTTTAGGCTTAATTAAAAACTGGCAGACAATATATGTATTCTTAACATCTTGATAAAAGAAACGGGACTGATATTGTATGCGCGCATAATAGTTTATTAAGTTTTCGCCATAAACGTCTTATTTGCTTTATATTTTTACGCATCATAAAAAAACAAAAAGGCTACAAACCGGAAAACGTTTGTAGCCTTTTTTCCCCCAATCTTTCTAAAACTATAGTTTTAGAAATTTTTTGATCATTACCTCGTGTCTGTTTTTAATTTTTACGGTATACATTCCCACTGGTAATGCTTTTAATGAAATCGTATTTCTAATAATTAAGTCATTATTGGCTGATATAACTTGTTTTTGTGCGTTCAATACTTCATATGATGTGTGTGTAGACTTATCTACCAAATCTATATAAACTTCTCCCAATTTAGGATTTGCATATACCGAAAATGTATGTATTGCTGCACTGCTTGTCATTTTTCAAAAACCCGTTTTGTACTAATAGATTATTACTATCTTAAATTTTGATATGTACAAATCTATATACTAGATCATAAAAAAAACATACGTAGCCCTACGTAATTGTGCAAAACAGATGCCTTAAATTTACTTATAGTAATAATTCTTTATTCTTTTGAGACCAAATAAGGAGTGAATTTGGCTTATGATCAATATCGAGTTTTCTAATAATATTTGCGCGATGCTTCTCTACTGTTCGAACAGATATACTTAAGAAATCTGCCACCTGACTACTTGTCTTTTCATCAGCAATAAGCTTCAATATTTTAATTTCTGAAGGTGTTAGATTTTCAATATTTACGCTATCATTAGTGGTATGGGAAAATCTTCGGTAAATCTTTTCACTAAAATAAGGTTTTCCCTGACAGACACTTGCAATGCAATCTTCTATCTCGGTCAAAGCAAACTCTTTTAACAAATACCCGTGTATATTATATTTTACAGCATCTTCAAATATTTTCTTCTCTTTATGTAGTGTAATCAAGACAATTTTTGTGTCAATTTGATGTCGTTTACATTGTTTGGCAACATCTATACCTGTCATGTTTGGCATTTCAATATCCAAAATTGCAATATCTGGTTTCTCTTTTACAATTGTGTTATACGCAGAAAGACCATCAGGGCAAGCCGCAATTAGGTTATATTTTTTTTCTTTAAGAAAATCCTCAAGTCCTTTCAATAGTAAAGGATGATCATCTGCAATTAGTATATTAGGCTTAAACATGCTTTGGAATATTAAATATCAATGTAGTTCCTTGATTGATTTCAGAAAGTATTCTAAAATTGGCTTTTAAAAACTTTGACCGCTCACTCAGTGTTTTTAAACCTATTTTGGATTTAGAGATTCTTTCTTTTGAAACATCAAATCCTTTACCGTTATCCTTAATAATTATCTCTATATCTTGATCCTTATTCACAACCTTGATCTCTGCAGATCTTGCATTAGAATGCTTTATGATAT
This sequence comes from uncultured Aquimarina sp., assembly GCA_947500545.1. Taxonomy (GTDB): domain Bacteria; phylum Bacteroidota; class Bacteroidia; order Flavobacteriales; family Flavobacteriaceae; genus Aquimarina. The sequence continues at coordinate 100,653 of CANMSO010000012.1, forward strand.
TGTTAAAACTTTCTTGTACCAATCTATAAATATTTATTTCTCTTTCCTGATCAAAAATGGTATCGATATTATCTATTTCTGCAGAAATGAAAAGATCGTAGCTTTCATCTATCATTTCTACACTACTTTGTATAGTAACAGTAAGACCCAATTCATCTAATTTAAAAGGATGTAAACTTCTTGATATCCCACGTACTTCGTCTATCACACCATCAACAATATTTGCGGTCTGATCATCTTTATTTTGTAACACTTTATTTTTAATAATTAACAAACTTTGACCAACACTATCATGTAAATCTTTTGAAATACGCTTACTAACTCGCTCTTGGGTTTGTAAAAGTTCTTGCAAAAATGACTGTTGCAATTTCTTATTACGCAATAATAGTGTTCTATTTCTGTATAGATATATAGAAAAGAATAATAAACTTAACCCTATGCCTCCAAAAAGCATGAGATTTCTTTTTGCTTTATCTTTTGCCTCTAAGACATCTATATTAGCTTTTTGAATGGCAATCTGACTGTCTCTCTTTTCGGTTTCATATAGTGTTTTGTAATAAATAACACTATTTGATCTTTTTATGTTATACAACGAGTCCTTAAGAAGCATATACCTTTCTAGATGGGCTGTGGCATCTGAAAACTTATTTAATTTTTGATTAGCTTTATACAAACATTCTTCAACGTCTAATTGAGACTGTACATCATTCATTTTTACAAAAACCTCCATTTTTTTTTCTAAAAAAGGAATTGCTTCTTTATACCTACCTTTAGCCATTTCTAATTCTGCCATAAGATCCCAATAAAGTATATCACCACTTGGTGTATTGAAAAAATCAGCATCTGACTTAATTGTATCCAAATATTTTTCAGCTATTTCGGGTTGTTTTTTGTGTTTCGAATAAAACACAGAAAGATATACCCTGGTGTACGTTACACTGACTTTACTAGGGCCTTTTTTGGAAAACTCTAGTGCTCTTAATAGTGAAGTTTCTGCCTTATCCAACTTTTTTTGTTTGGCAAAATCTCTATAGTCCAACACACTTATCTGTGATAATGCAGGGTAATTTTTAAGTTTTTGACTTAACAAAAGTTCTCTCGCTTCCTCCCTTTCCTTTAATGCTTCGTCTAATAAATTTAATTGACTAAAAATATGAGATATATTTATCTTACTGTACCCCATATATACTGTATCCTTGAGGCTGGTATACAATTCATTTACCTTTTGATATTCTATAATAGCATTTGTTAAATTCCCTAATCTTTGGTTAGTATGACCAGAAAAATAAATTGCATTGGCTTCAGAAACTGAGTCTTTGGCTTTATGATATATTGCTTCTGCTCTCTTATAATCTATAATCGCTTTTTCTAAATCGGCTATTTCAAAACTAATATCGGCACGTTTAGCATACAGATGACCTAAGTTAACTCTGTTTTCAATTTTGTTACTATCTCTAATAATTGCATTAACAATTACACTTGCAGAATCAGGTTTGCCTACTGCTTTAAGGTAATAATCTACTATTCCGGATGTTTTAGAAGCTACTAAATCAATACTGTCTAATTCTTTTGCCAATTCAATATACTGAAGGGTATATTTGGAAAAATATTTCTTATAAAAATCGAAATTACTAGGTCGCATCTTACCAATTTCATTGGATACAGAATCTAGTAGATATAGTTTTTCTATCTTTTCTGTCGTGTTTTTGGCCTTATCAATTAAGTCTTGAATTCCTTCTTTTTGTTGCGAAAATGAATAAAGCTGAAAAATCAAAGCAACAATACATGCATATATTCTGCGTCTAAACATACTAGGGGGAATTTGTAATTGTGAAGATAAGAATAAAAGTATTTTTAAAAAGTGTTTGTTTTTAATTTTTAACACGAAGTTTATTCCTACAACTCTTCCTCGGTAAGAGTATCTATAACGCGAAAGATGCGCCAACCACAGCGCATCTTTCTAACAACCTAACCAATAAATAAACAAACCAAGCCGGTCGAGCGACCGACTAAAGGTACTTTTCAAAATTGTTTACAACAATCCTAGCTTTCAGATCATGTAATAAATTGTATAAGCCAAAAAATGTTCTGTTGATATACAAAAAGTGCTTACTTCCTCTATTACCATTCATTTTTCTTAACTCTGTGTCCTTAGAATATTTCTCACTAAGCTCTGTAATCTTATTCCAGAACTCTTCATTTGCAAAATCAAAAGTTGTATCATTAAATGGTTTTGTAAAGAGACTTAACATCTCATGGAACAACTCCGAGAAGAATCTTTTTTCTTCAGGGTTATCATCCTCTCGGAGTATTTCCAATTGAAACATCTTTTGGGCAAAAAAATGAGGGTTATCTATATTTTTTTTATCTGCTAACTCGAAATAAGGCGTGTAAAATTCCATAGGCACTTTCTTAACACACCCAAAATCTATAGCTATAAGATTATTATCTTGATCTACCAGAAAATTACCAGGATGTGGATCCGCATGAACTGCTTTAAGAATATGCATCTGATACATATAAAAATCCCATAACGCCTGACCTACTTTGTCTGCTTTTTCCTGATCATTATTCTGCTTGGCGAATTCACTTAAATGTAAGCCATCCATCCAATCCATTGTGATTATTCGTTCACTAGACAGTTTATCATAATACTTGGGAAACCTTAAATTAGGAATTTTTTCACATGCTTCTGTAATTTCTCTGCTTTGCCTTAATTCTAGTTTATAATCCGTTTCTTCAAGTAATTTACCTTCTAATTCTTTAAAATATTTATCAGAATCTTTTCCCTTTAAGTTAAACATTCTGACGGCGATGGGTTTTACCATCGCCAAATCAGAACTTATGCTGTTTGCAACTCCAGGATATTGAATTTTCACAGCAAGTTTTTTCCCATCTTTAATTGCTTTGTGTACCTGTCCGATACTCGCCGCATTTATAGATTGAGTTGCAAACGTATCATATAAATCTTCTGGGTATTGCCCATGATATTTTTTAAATGTCTTTCTAACCAATGGTGCTGACAATGGTGGAACACTAAACTGTGCCAACGAAAACTTTTCTACATAGGCATTTGGCAATATGCTTTTTTCCATAGAAAGCATCTGCGCAACTTTTAATGCACTCCCTTTAAGGCTTTTTAATCCATCATATATATCAGCGGCATTATCTTCATTTAACTGATCTTTAGTCGTATCAGGGTTAACCGCTTTTTTACTATAATATTTAAGATAATTTCCACCAACCTTCACGCCAGTTTTAACAAGCTCTGCAGTTCGTCCCAGTTTTGAAGTTGGTATTTTATCTATTGTCTTCATATATTAATTACTTCCCTAAAAGTCTAGAGTATTTCTAATTCCTTACACTAATTCCACATTACTTTTTCTTTCCATAGAAATTTCCCTAAATCCAACACATTATCTAAAGGCGTATTATCAAAAAGGTCAAAAATGGTATTTACGGACTTTTCAATCGCCACATCTGTCTTTTCAAAACCGGCAGATTCATCACCTACCCAAAAATTTAATAAAAACAGAAACTGCAACCAAGCTCCTTCAGAAAATACAGAGACAGGATTTTTTGTTAATCGGTTTGTTTTTTCATCATTGTCTGCCTCAACAAGTTCTGCAGCAAAATTCTTAATATGAGATCGTAATCCACTGAGTTGCCCAAGGTTCTTAAGAGGTAAATCATATCGTTTTAAAGCAAACAAAGTGTAGCTGCGATTTAATGTCAACATTTCAAAGAGTGTATAAAAAAGCGTTAACATTTTATCTCTACTAGAAAAGTTTGAATACTCTATATTTGCATTCATCGCATTAATAGTGGTAGCAAAGAAAGTGTTCCATACATTCTTATCAAGACTTTCTAGGCTTCCAAAAAACTTATAGAATTCCTCCTCACTTATTTTAATATCCTTACAAAATCTATATACTGATTTTGGGTAGCCATCATGATCTAGTACATAATCCATGTACTTAGAAATAATATGATCCCGATCTACCGTTTGTTTTTTATTTGATGAAGCCATAATTGAACCAAAATTTATAGTAAATATAATGATTGTTTAACTTTTTTTATAAAAAGTTAAACAAAAAATATGTTAAAGTTGTTTCAGAAAAAATGAAAGCTGTACCTTTTACATTTAAGTAGACGTAACTGACTGTAAATACTTACTTTAAAGCATAAAAATTAATATTTCAATGTCAGTTTGTCAGATACGCTTTATTGGTATTTTTTTTGACCATAGAACAAACAGAAAAGACAATAAAATTAAAACCTTATAAAAATGACAACAGGAAGTATTAATGTATCCGTAGAGAATATTTTTCCTTTAATTAAAAAATTCTTGTATTCTGATCACGAAATCTTTTTAAGAGAACTAATTTCTAATGCTACAGATGCGACCTTAAAATTAAAACACTTAACTAGTATTGGTGAAACCAAAATAGAATATGGTAATCCAACCATTGAAGTTAAGGTTGACAAAGAAAAAAAACAATTACATATTATCGATCAGGGAATCGGTATGACCGCTGAAGAGGTAGAAAAATACATTAACCAAGTTGCTTTTTCTGGAGCTGAAGAATTCCTTGAAAAATATAAAGATAGCGCAAAGGATTCTGGAATTATTGGACATTTTGGTCTTGGTTTCTACTCTGCTTTTATGGTAGCAAATAAAGTAGAAATTATTACAAAATCTTATAAGGACGAACCTGCGGCTCACTGGACTTGTGATGGATCTCCTACATACAGTATCGAAGCGCATGATAAAACAGAGAGAGGAACAGAAATTATTCTTCATATAGGTGATGATGACACTGAATTTCTAGAAGAAAGTAGAATTCAAGAATTATTGATAAAGTATAATAAATTTATGCCAGTATCAATAAAATTTGGAACCAAAACTGAAACATTACCTAAACCAGAAGGTGCCAAAGATGAAGATCCAGCTCCTACTCAAGAAGTAGATAATATTATCAATAATCCAAATCCTGCCTGGACTAAGCAACCTACAGATTTGAAAGATGAAGATTATAAAGGTTTCTATAGAGAGTTGTATCCAATGCAATTTGAGGAACCATTATTTAACATTCATCTTAATGTAGATTATCCTTTTAACCTAACCGGAATCTTGTATTTTCCAAAATTAGGTCAGGATATGAATATGCAGAAGGATAGAATTCAATTATATCAAAATCAGGTATTCGTAACGGATAATGTAGAAGGTATTGTTCCTGAGTTCCTTACTATGCTGCGCGGTGTAATAGATTCTCCAGATATTCCATTAAATGTATCACGTTCTTATCTTCAGGCAGACGGAAACGTAAAGAAAATATCGAGCTATATTACTCGTAAAGTAGGCGATAAACTAAGCTCTATGTTTAAAAGCAATAGAGAAGATTTTGAGCAAAAATGGAATGACATTAAAATCGTTATCGAATACGGAATGCTTTCTGAAGATAAATTCTTTGAAAAAGCTGACAAATTTGCACTATACCCAACTGTAGATAATACATTTTTGACTTTTGAAGAATTACAAGAAAAGATTAAAGACAGTCAAACAGATAAGGATAATAAACTGGTGATTCTTTATGCTTCAAATAAAGATGAGCAACATTCATATATAACTGCAGCAAAAAATAAAGGATACGAAGTATTATTATTAGACTCTCCTATAGTTTCTCATTTGATTCAAAAATTAGAAACCAGCAAAGAAAATATCACTTTTGCTCGTGTAGATGCAGATCACGTTGATAATCTTATCAAAAAAGATGAAGAGACGATCTCAAAATTATCTGATGAAGAAAAAGATGCGCTTAAGGTGGACCTGGAGAAAGTGATTCCTACGGAAAAATATACGGTACAATTAGAAGCTATGGATAGTAACGCTTCACCATTTATGATTACACAGCCAGAATTCATGCGTCGTATGAAAGAAATGCAACAGACCGGTGGTGGCGGTGGAATGTTTGGTATGGGTAATATGCCAGAGATGTATAATCTGGTAGTAAATACAAATCATGAATTGATTGGTCAGATTGCCAATACCAAAACTGATAAGAAAAAAGAACGTTTAATCAAACAATCTCTTGACTTGGCTAGACTTTCTCAAAATTTGCTTAAAGGTGAAGAACTAACAGATTTCATCAAACGTAGTTTTGAGATGATCAAATAAGAAATCAATATTTTAACATATAAACCGCTTCACTTCCAAAAAGTAGAAGCGGTTTTTTTTGTTATATAACTTTTGTAATAAACCACAAAACTTTTACATTCGTATTTATCCTTTATATTATATGGGAATGAAAAGTTTAAACTTCCTTTTAGTATTTCAACTAATCCTTTGTTCACAACTATTTGGACAAAACTGTGTTTCAGGATATGTAACCCTTGAGCATCCTGAAAAATGGGAACAACGTGTATACTTGAGCACAATCGAGCTCGAAGAAAATAAAGATACCTATCACACTAAAACTATTGCTTCTACTCCTATTGCCGAAAATGGTTTTTTTGCTTTTGACCAAAGTCTTTTTAGTACAAAAGATCAAATTTATAAAGTACAACTTAACCCTATATCTCCTGAGGAGAAAAAGGAGCTTTCGGATACAATAAAAAACTTCAAATTATTTATTACATCCAAAGATGACACGATATACTTTAATAAAGCAGAAGCTCTCTTTAAAGACTACACCACCAGTAATCAAACAGATCGAGAATGGCAGAAATTAAAAAAGTTTGAAGCTAGATATGAAAACCTAACTTCAGACTTTGATCCGAAACAATATTTATTAGAAACCAAAGGGTATGTAAAAGACTCTTTGCAAATTCTGTTAGTAAAGTTAATAGGTATAAAAAGGCTAGATGATCAAAACTTGCTTGACAAAGACATTAAAACAAATCCTGATTATTATCTTGGTCTTTTACAAGAGCTAAAATCAAGCGAACTAGACCCAATAACCTATGCTTATCTAGAAAACAAACTCGCCTTTATCATCCAAGAATTAACAAATCAAAAATATCAAGTTAGCTTATGGATTAATGGCATTGCATTTCTTATTATCGCTTTCTTGACGGGTTTTATTATTATATCCAGAAAAAGGTCAAAAAATAATACTTATGTCCCCTTGAGCAAGCAAGAGAAAATCGTAAAAGACCTCATCATATCTGGGAAAAGTAATAAAGAGATTGCAACAGAATTATTTGTAAGCCTTAGTACTGTAAAGACTCACATATCCAATATTTACAGTAAACTAAATATCTCTAACAGGCAGGAATTACTGCTTAAAAAATAAAATTCATACCGGTACTAGTACCATATTCAGCTTACCAAAAATATACATCCTACTTGTTTCTATAGTTATTTGTTTTCAGAAAAATGAAATAACATGAAACGAGTAATTTGTTTAATATTTTTGACATTTTCCTTTATCGTACACGGACAGCAACAGTACTCATTATCTGGTACTATTTTTTCTCAGAACAATATCCCATTGGATACAGGAGATGTATTCCTTCTAAATAAAAAAGATCAAAGTATTGTGAAATATACATTTATCGACAACGGTAAATTCAATTTTGGAAAAATAACTACCGGAGAATACATACTATCTGTTTCTTGTCTTGGATTTCAAAAAGAAGAACAAGAAATTGTACTAAACGATGACATGGTCATAAACGTAAAGCTAAGAAAAAGCACTGTTGAACTGGATGAGATAACTATAAAAAGCACCAAAAATGATATTAGTTTTGATAAGGGAAATATAAAAGTAACCATCGAAAACTCGATTTTTGAATCCCTCCCTACTCCTACTGATATATTATCCAAATTACCGGGAATACAAATTAGCCCCAATCAAGAATCTATATCAATTATAGGACGAGGGAGTCCATTATTGTATTTAGACAATCAAAAAATTGATATTGATCAATTAAAATCCTTATCAGTAGACGATATTAAGGAAATTGAAATCATTGATAATCCGTCTGCCAAATATGAAGCCGAAGGTAGAAGCTTAATTCTCATCACAAGAAAACAGCAACAAAAAAATGGTTACAAAATACAGTTATCAGAAACGATATCATTTAAAAGAAGGTTTAGCAATTATGCTACTATAAACACAACACTTAAAAAAGACAAATTAGAATTACGGGCAAACTTTAACTACAATCAATTAGGGTTTTGGGAAGGAGCTGATTCCAAAATCATTGTACCCTCTAGAAACATTATATCACAGCATGATGTCAAAGCAATTGGTCCAAGGCCTCAATTTATTACAGGTGGTGGTTTTTTCTATCAATTTGCAAAGAGTAATTACATCTCTGGACGGATAAATTACAGAGCACATACTGACAAATTTCCAATTACCACAAACACTGTACTAAATGTAAACCAAACAGAAGATTTTATTATCTCAGAAACACAAAATGATGCTCCGCGTAGTTTTTTAACCACAAATTTCAACTTCAATAAAAAACTTAATCCAAGAAACAACATTTTTTTTGGTGTACAGTATTCTAACTACAAAAGGGATTTGAAAAGTTCTATTTTTAATAATGTAAATCAAGCCGGATTCGAATTATCTCAAAACCGTAATCAACAATATCAAATAGGTGTTTTTGCTTCTAGAATAGACTTTGAAAAGGAAATTAATAAACACTTTAAAATAGAAATAGGAGGAAGTTTATCTATTGGAGATGCGGTGGCTTTTTCGGATTTTGAGTTTATTAACTCTGACCAGCGCAATACTTCAACCTATAACTATGATGAAGATATGTACGCATCCTATGCACAACTATCTGGTACTATTGGTCATATAGATTATGCCGCAGGTATTAGATCCGAAACTAATATTGTAAAAGGAGGTTTTAGAAATGAATCTGATCTATTGGTAGATAGAGAACAAACACGATTGTTTCCAAAAATTAGACTTAATCTACCTATAGACAGTACAAAAAGTATCACTCTTAATTATAATACAACCATAAACAGACCTAGTTATCTTAATGCCAGCTCTATAACAACATTTATTAATCCACTTATTGAATTTTCCAGAAATGTAAATTTGAAACCAACACTAACAGAGGAAGTATCTGCCAACTTTAGATATAAAAAAAATGAATTGAATTTGAGCTATTTCAATACCAGGAATCCAGTTTTTTATAGTGCAAACTTTGATTCTTCCCAAGATAGAATTATCACATCCCCTCAAAATTTTGAGAAAGAAACGGGGTATACCGTACAATTACGCAATACATTCGCGTATAAGTTTTGGAACACCACTAATCAAGTAAACGGGATTTATAGCAAAATAATTAATCCATCCGCAGTCGTTAACAAAACAAGACCATATGTATATTATTACTCTAACAACGAGTTTAAGATCGCTTCAAAGACAACTTTAGGCATAAATTTTTGGGGACTCACGAAGCGTTATCAAGGTATTTTTGAAAGGAATGCCATGTTCATTTTGGGAGCATCATTCTCTAAAACATTTTTTAAAGACTTAGATCTAACCATAAATGTTAACGACATGTTTAGAAATATGAACTTTGAAGATATATATACGGTCAATGATATTATAACCGAGGACATATTTTATGTAAACGCACAAGAAATCTCATTTTCAATTAAATATTCCTTCGGAAAAGTAAAAAAGTCATCTTTTAAGAATGAAGATGTTGATGAAAATCTAAAAAGGATACAATAAATTAATTATTGAATGGCTTGTTTTATTTAGCCTCACCTCTACTTTATTAAAAAAAGGATAAAGATTTTATTTAGTTAGGATTCCTTACTATATTTGTATCGCAATTTTGCATAAACATATAAATCTATACAAATGAGTAAATCAATTTTTTATCACGCCGGTTGCCCTGTATGCATTAGCGCAGAACATGACATTATAAATCTAATCGGATCTGATAATGTAAACATTGTGCATCTAGGTGAAGATCGCTCCCAAATCCAGAATGCTGAACAAGCGGGGGTTCAATCAGTCCCTGCGCTATTGACTCCAAACGGAAATGTACTGCATATTAACTATGGAGCATCATTAGCCGATGTAAAAGCATAATTTTTTAATCCAAATAGTTAGGATTCCTAATATAAATAAGAATCCTAACTATTTTCTAAAAACAAAAAAATGAAACATACAATCTTAACTTTAATATTTATCATTCTAACCTCTACGCTAACGGCTTGTGAAGAATGTAAAAAATATAATGACGATAACTTCAAAATAGTTGATGTAGCAGTGATGCATGACCAATCAATAGCCAGTACTATCTGGGAAATCAATGTCAAAGGAAAAGCAGGCGCAACTACGCCCACTCCAGCCGGACAATTGCATGGCGCACCAGTTTTGGGATATGTCTTCCCAACAACCCTAAAACCAACTGATGTAGGATTCAGTACTACAGAAGGTATAGTAGCGTTAGCATTGACCTCTCATCCCGATTTTGATGACACACCTTTATGGGATGAAAATAACGATCGCGCCTACGACAATGATGGTATTATCTGGCATCCACATTGGGTAATTTTGCACAAAGACAATCGTGTTGAAGGTGGATTATCGGTAAAGCAATTTAACAAAGATGACAAAACAGTCATATTACCACCAACAAACCCCGGAATGCCGATGTATATGGATTCACCAGGTTTTCAAGTAATCACCAAAGGTAACAGTATCAAAGTAGTTATCCCTGACTATCGTATGAACCATCAAACCGATTTCAAATTTGATGCGGTTTCAGCCTATATGCAAGTAAATAACGAAGTTAAAGATAAACCCATGCTTGGTGTATACAAAGTATATAGTGTTCTAAGTACTGATTTATCACTTCCATACACCGTACAATCAAAATAATAACATTATGAAAATAGCAGTGTGGGACACCTATGTTAGTAGAAAAGATGGACTAGTAATGCATTTCGACATTTTAGTCCTGGATACACTTACAGATGAAGATAAAATATTTGGATACGGTAAATCATATCTTAATTCAAAACCTTTCACCACCAAAAGTTTAACTTCAAAAGAATGCAAACTTTGTCATATTGATCAGGCAACTCCCGAGATTATTAAAAGAATTCGTTCACACGGTTATTTTATTATCGAAATGGAAAATTGTCAATAACAATACAATAAATAATTAGGATTACTAACTTTGCTAATGAGAAGAACGAGAATTGACACTTCTCATTAGCATTTTTTTTATGGATAAAAGTATTTTCAACCCAGCATTTCAACACCAAGATGTAAGCGCAAAAATCGTGATAGGCTTAGAACGTATTTCTGAAGTTTTTAGGGCTCTATTGTGGGAACATGCAAAAACTATTGGCTTAAGTCCAATACAAATACAGATCTTGATCTTTCTTGCTTACCACAAGCAAAATCTATGTACGGTAAGTCATCTCGCCAAAGAATTTAATGTAACTAAGCCAACAATAAGTGATGCTGTTAAAGTATTAGAAAAAAAAGATCTAATTTTTAAGAACAAAACGGCTACAGATAGTAGAAGTTATTACATTTCTTTAACTCCAAAAGGAGAAAAAAATGTTTCTGAAACCGAAAACTTTGCGAACCCTATTAAAAAAGAGCTTCAAAATTTTAATAAGGATGAACAAGAATCTTTATTAAAAACCATAACGACTTTAATCTACAAATTAAACAGATCCGGAATCATATCAGTACAAAGAACCTGTTACGCCTGTAAGTTTTACGAAAAAGGTAAAAACTCTGACTATTGTAATCTTATACAAACCGATCTTACATCTACAGATATAAGGCTAGATTGTCCAGAATTTGAAGAGAAGCCTTAAATTTTAATTCTATCTCGTAACCAAAACTGTCCTGCATACGTCATACCACTATATCAATCAAAAAGACATATCATGACAATCTTAAAACACGTATTAATACTATTACTTCTATCTTTACCATTACTTTCTTTCTCTCAAAACCTGGAAGAAGAATTTGATTCCCTATTAGAAGAAAAATATAAACCAGATGGTCCAGGAGCAACAGTTCTGATTTCAAAAAAAGGCAAAATTATATACCATAAGGCTTTTGGTATGGCCAATATGGAATTAGAAATACCTATGAAAACCGATAATGTATTTGAAATTGGTTCGATTACCAAACAGTTCACAGCGGTTTCCATCCTTATGCTCATGGAACAGGGAAAGCTTACAATAGAAGATGAAATCACAAAATTCATCCCGGACTATCCTACCAATGGAAAAAAAATCACGATACATCATCTTTTAAATCATACATCTGGGATCAAAAGCTATACTTCGATGAATCTTTCAGAAATAGCTGCCAAAGATATGACCCCCAAAGAATTAATAGATTATTTCAAGAATGAACCTATGGATTTTGATCCAGGTGAGAAATGGAGCTATAATAATTCTGGATATATTATTCTTGGATATATTATTGAAAAAGTTACAGGACAAACTTATGAAGATTTTGTAGAACAAAACATTTTCAAAAAATTACAAATGAATAACTCCCGATATGGACACAAAGGTGAAATTATCAAAAATCGTGCTTCGGGATATCAAACTCGAGATGGTTATGTAAATGCTAATTACTTAAGCATGACCTTACCCTATGCAGCAGGTTCATTAATGAGTACAGCAGAAGATTTGCGTAAATGGCAAATCGGACTCAATACTAATATATTAATCAAAAAAGAAACGCTACAAAAAGCTCACACTAACTATCCCATTAATACCGGAGATCTTACCAATTATGGATATGGATGGTTAACTTATGATATTAACGGAGTCTCGGCGATCCAACATGGAGGTGGTATTTTTGGATATACTTCTTACGAGATTTATATTCCTGAAGAAGACGTTTTTGTTGCTACACTTACCAATTGTAATTGTAATAGTCCAGGAAATGTAACCAAAAAAATTGCAGCAATAGCAATAGGAAAACCATTTCCAACAGCAGAAACTGCAATACATATTCCAAATAATGAATTAGAGAAGCTAGTTGGTGTTTATGAATTTGAGGATAAAGCCGTTAGGATTATTACCCTGGAGGGCAATCAATTATATAGCAAAAGAGAAGGAAGTACGCCTTTTAAAATTTTCCCTAAAAGTAAATCTATCTTTTTCTTTGAAGACAGTTTTTCTGAATATGAATTTGATACTTCAAAAAATCCTCTAAAAGTGAAATTTACTAATCAGAATTCCAATGATATTTCAAAAGGGATAAAAACTAACAAGCCTATCCCATCCGAAAAAATTGCTATTGAAGTTAAAGAAGAAATCTTAAAGCAATATGTGGGTGTTTATGAAATTCAACCGGGTTTTGATCTCACAGTTACCTTAGAAAACGGAAAATTAATTTCGCAAGCCACGGGACAAGGATCATTTGAAATGCATGCCGAAACTGAAACCAAGTTTTTTGTTAAAGAGTTTCCTGCTGCATTAGAGTTTATAACCGAAAATAAGAAGGTTACCAGTGCTATATTATATCAAGGAGGTCAAAAAACACCTGCAAAAAAGAAAGGGTAACAATTGTAATTTCAAGATATATTCTAAGCCATGTTTTTATTAGTATAACATGGCTTTTTTAAGTTCACTATCTGTTACAGTTTTCATAAATACTATGTTCCGAATATGGGTTTTAGTAATTTTAACATTCGTAACACAAACTTTTTAACAATGAAATATTTTTGGATTTTACTACTTATCATTATAGTAACAGGTTGTAATCAGGATCAAAAGAAAAAAATTACTGATACTGAAACCAAAATGATGCCCGTAGAACCTGACGGAGGTATCGGTGACGGAGCTCTTTCTATAATTGACAACTATGTTCAAAGCATAGAGAAAGCCCACAAAAAAGAGGAGTTTTTAAAGCACAAAGCAATAAGTTTTAATGTAAATATTTTCTTTGGTGGGGAACAACATCTCGAAGGTAAAATTACAATGTTGACCAACTCATCTAAAATAAGAATAGACAAAAAAGATGAGAGCAAACTAATATACAATGGCGAAAAAGTCTTTTTATGCCCAGAAGGTGCTAGTGACAAAGGTGCACGTTTTGATATGTTTACCTGGACATATTTCTTTGGCATGCCCTACAAATTGAGCGATCCTGGTGTCAAATTAGAATTAGGTAATAACATGCCGCTGGATGGTGTTGATCACCAAACAACTACCCTTACTTTTGAACAAGGAATAGGTGATGCTCCAGACGACTGGTATGTATTGTATACAGATCCTGTAAATAATTCATTGAAAGCAGCTGCCTATATTGTTACTTTCGGAAGTGGTGGTGATACTTCTAAGGCAGAAGCAGATCCACATGCAATTCATTACAAAAATTTCAAACTCATTGATGGGATTCCTTTTGCCACCAAATGGGAGTTTTATGGATGGACCCAAGAAAAAGGAATGGCAAATAAATTAGGGGAAGCCACTATTACCGATATCACTTTCTTAAACGAAGAAAGTTCTATATTTGAAACTCCCGATAATGCAAAAGAGATAACACTTTAATGTATAATAAAAAATCCCTCCAACTAATTTTGGAGGGATTTTACTTTCAAATAATCTTAAGATTTCTACTTAAGAAAATTAGTCTTTAGAAACATCATTAAGATCGGCTATTGATTGTCCGGAGTCCCTGGATGATCCACAAGGCCCTACAAACTCCCATCCACTAGATAGCTTTCTCCATAAATTTCCTTGGTAAGTAACAAGATCACCTGCCTGATAAAATTGTGAACTTGACCATGGAGCAACACCATCGCAGATGTCTCCACCTCCACCACCGGTACCAGGATACATAAGAGCTATTCCTGCAATATCCCCAGATGAAAGTCCGTTACGTTGTGCATTATAAGTAGAACCATTATTTCTAACTATAGTTGGCTGTCCATTGGCAGAAAATGCAAAAGATCCATACAACATGATTGAATTGAAATCTAAAGCACTTGTATACTCATCTCCGTCAATTCCTTGCTGTACATAGGTCTGAAAGTTAAATGATCTACCCGATTGTATGTTTTGAAAATTGATAGTAATGTATTGATCTCTATCCTTTCTACTTTGTTCATGCCACAGTCCTACTGCATGACCAATTTCATGAATAGTATTACCCGTAGAACAACCATTCGCAAGATTGATATTCTGTCTTCCACCGGTACGTCCCACAGAAGAAGAACATCCGCTACCTGACCTAAAATAAATATAAGCAGACTGATTAGTTCTTCTTATAAATGTAAGATCTGTATTTGCCTCCCAATGCGCAATTGCATCGGTAACTCTTCTTTGATTAGGCAAGCTACTCTGTATATCATAATACACAGTATTATTTGGCCAACGTCTTGTAGTACGACCTGTACTTTTGTTGCTTTCTGATGCCAAATCTTCTTTGGTAAAGATCATATCACCATCCAAAATATATTTTCCATCAATCTCTTCTACTTCAACAGATTGACCATACAATTGAACGGTAACAAGTTTTCCTGTTGTACTTGGAAAAGCTTGTTCCTGTACAAAACTTTGCTCCAACAATACTTGATTGTCTAATTGTTCCTGGGTAGCGTCTAATTGTTCATCCTCGCAAGAAATGAACATCGCACACATGGCAAACGCCAACGTGCTAATCGCACCTTTTTTAAAAGTGTTTTTCATAATTAATATATTTAAGTTGAACTGATCAAACTGTAAAACCAAATAGCTTATTGTGCTAAATTTGATGTATTTTTACTTTTTCAGGACAAATACTAAAGTTTTCTCAGTCAGATCCCCCATTTTTACTTGAATACTTCGAAATATTATTTATTTGTTAAATATTCTCTATTTTTTGTTTCAAAAAACATCAGGACCAATTTTGTTTAGCATCCCCTCTTTTTTTTGTATCTTTAAGAGGCACAAATATTTTTTTAAATTAATTCTCATGACTCCTCTTTTTAAAAAACTACAACTTCCTCCTTCGTTAGATGAAGTTTTAATACTGAATGAACCTGAAGGGTTTTGCAAAGAACTGGATTGTCTTAAAGATGTAATAGTCAAAGAATCTTTGATACAAGTGTCAGAAGTTGATTTTGCTATCATTTTTGTGACAGAAAAAAAACAAATAGAAAACCGTATTGAAACAGTATATCCAAAACTTGTTGGAGATGGAATACTTTGGTTTGCTTATCCAAAGAAGAGTTCCAAAAAATACAAATCTGAAATCACTAGAGATCATGGTTGGGGAGTTCTAGGTGATTATAATCTAGAGCCAGTAAGGCAAGTATCTATCGATGAAGATTGGACAGCATTACGTTTCAGAAAAGTTAGTTTTATAAGAGAAATGACGCGAAGTAAAGATTTTGCAATTAGTAATGCTGGCAAACAAAAAACCACAGGAGTTTAATGAACTGGCATTTATATATTCTTTCCTTTATATTTATTCTTGCTGGGGTTTTACATTTAATTCGCCCTAAAGCATTTATGCGAATAATGCCTCTGTATATACCTTACCACAAATTAATAGTTTATATAAGTGGTATTGCAGAAATAGTAGTAGGTTTTGGAGTGCTATTTACACATACTAAAACACTTTCACTTTGGGCAATGGTAGTGATGCTCGTTTTATTTTTTCCGGTACATATTCATATGCTCATGAACAAAAAGGCAAGTCTTAATTTCCCAAAATCAATTCTTGTTTTTAGGCTATTAATGCAATTTGGTATAATTTATTGGGCATATCAATACATTTAGCAGCTATTGATGAATACGGATTTGTTTAATATAGATACTAACCCAATTCGATTAGATATGCCAGATGCTGATGTATTATATTATCCGCATTTTTTTAATCAGCAAAAATCAAACGAATTCTTTGAAATATTTATACAGACAGTGATATGGAAACAAGATGATATTAAAGTTTTCGGAAAAACTTACCCTCAACCGCGTCTTACTGCATTATATGCAAGCAATAATAAAACATATAGCTATTCTAATGTTACGATGTTTCCTAATTTATTTACTAAAGAATTACTGCATATTAAGAAAAAAATAGAAACCATAGTTCCTATCGATTTTACAACTTGTTTACTTAATATGTATAGAGATGGTCAAGATAGTAACGGTTGGCATGCAGATAATGAAAAAGAACTTGGTCCTGACCCTGTTATTGCTTCTGTTACTTTTGGAGAAGAAAGGTGGTTTCATTTTAAACACAGAACAATTAAAAACCTGAAAAAAAAGATTTTATTAAAGCATGGTAGCCTATTGCTCATGCAAGGGAAAACACAAGAATGTTGGCTACATCAGGTTCCTAAGACAAAAAGAATAATTAAACCCCGAATCAATCTTACTTTTAGGGTAATTAAATAAAACACCCCTGCAGAAACCCAACAGGTAATTAATTATCAAACAAAAAAATAACTTATACAAGTCCCTTATTAGGTAGAAAAAATATTTATCTACTATATAATTTGATATGAGTTTCTGGTAAATTCCCGAGAATTCCAATCATAATTATCATTCTTAAATAATACCATTGAAATTATACAAAAAGACAAATGTATAAGCGCACAGTAATTATGACCGGCATCAAATAAAAACACCGTAAAAAAGCCAAACAAAACCATTGAGGCAATCAATGTTTTTTTCTTAAACATCCCTAATGCAAGAAAAAAACCTATTACAAATTCTTCAAATGGAACTAACGGTGCTAGTGACTCTAATAAGATTAGATCAAATATTGAAACAGTATTAAAATATCCATCTAATCTATCTAAGAAACCAGAATATCTAATGACGTTGTATGTACCATTTAAAACCAGCAACATACCAAATGATATTCGAATAATATTGTATAAATAAACTTTAAATTTCATGTGAAGAATTTAAACTAAGGTTTTCCGCAAATTTAATTCTAACCAAATTATTATTCTTGTATAATCCTTGTAATTACTTGTACAAAAAGCCACGTAACTAATTAATTATCAACAACATCAAACGTTGTAGTTTAAATTTACTAGTAAAAAAAATTGTTAATTTATTGATTTTATTTTCGTAACTTTAGTAAATATGTTAAAGAATTGTTTATGAATCGCTACACCTTACACGAAACCTTTTTAGTACATCAATATTCTATAGACGAATGGGAAGCGGAACCTCATAATCATAATTACTTCGAGATTATTTTTATTGAAAAAGGAAATGGTCATCATACGATTAATGGTATTCGATTTCCGTATACTGAAAATGATATCTTTTTATTAGCTCCAGAGGATACCCATCATTTTGAAATTGAAAATCACACGAAGTTTACATACTTTAAGTTTACTGAGCTTTTATTTTCTAGCAAGGTGAACCTACCCGATAGGAAATATTGGTTACAACGTATCGAACAGTTACTACATCGCCCTAATATAATACCTGGTGATGTGATTTCTCATGAAGAAGACAGAACGATTGTCTGGGATATTCATAATGTGGTTCTTGAAGAATTTAAAAATGAAAAAATCTATTACCAAGAAATTATCTCAAATGCCATTAGTACAATACTAAGTATTATTGTACGCAATATCTCTGAAAAATATAATTCAAATCAAAAGGAAGTAATGATCAATCACACAAAAATTGATCAAATCCTGAGTCATATCAGACAAAACGTTTATGATAATGATCTCACTAAGATAAATTTCTTAGCGAATAAATTTAACATGTCTCAAAGCTCTATTAGCACATATTTTAAAAGAAAAACCGGAGAATCTATACATCAGTATGTTACCAAATATAAAATGAAGTTGGTAGAGTATCGATTACAACATACTGAATTTACTATTGCAGAAATTGCTTATCAATTAGGATATACAGATGAAAGTCACTTAACAAAAACTTTTAAAAAACACTTCTCTATGTCTCCCAAACAATATCGAAAAGAATTAGAATTAAGTAACTAATTCTTATCCGAAAATATCGTTTAATACTTTTGCCAAACGTATTCCGCCTTTTTGTAATTGAGAGCGTGCCATTGGGAAATAATTGTACATGTATTTGTACCCTAATTTTTCACCTACATTGGCAGAAGCATACACTTTTTTTGCTAATCCTTGAGATTCATGTACCCAATCCAAAACATTACCGTTATTGATTGTCTCTATTTGATTCTTAGATAATAAAGCTGAATTTATTGATAGTTCTGTATAACTCATCCCGTAATAATCTATCATATCGCTATCCCAAACTCTGTGTAAATTAGATCCATCATTAAACCATTGTACTTGGATATCATTACCTCCTTTATCTTCTCCTCTACCCACATGAAGTGGTTGGTGAAGATCTCCCATGAAATGTACAAGCATTTTAAGATGAAACTCTTTTTCATCATCTGAAGACTTTTCGTCCTTAAGGATTTCAATACACTTATTAATCCCTTGCACTAAATCTCCAAACTCACTAGGCGTTTCTTCTCCATACTTCTTATCAAAGGAGAAATTAACATAATGCCATGGACTATATCCTCTATACTTTTTATCGCTTTTGATATCATCTGCATACGTAGATACTAATGCAAGACTTTCTCCATTAAGAATTTTAGTAATACCTCTTTTTGCCTTTTTTGTAAGATATTTTTCGGCAATTTGACCCGTTGCTCTATGGCCTGTTTTTCCCCAGTCATAATTAGCAGAAAAAACAGTAGAAGAAATTAATACTATGAAAAGTACTATGGTATTACGTAGATTCATTATCTTATATTTTGAAGCAAAGATAAAAAAGGGTATGTTAGTGATTCGTTAAAAATTATAAGAAATATATTATTTTATAAACAGGTTTTTTGGCATCAAAGAATTTGGCAATATCAAAAACAAAACATAAAGTGACTATTAGAGGCCGTATAGAAATTTTCCCAAATCAAAATATGGTATACCTTTTGTCGTTTTATTTGTCTGTATGCATTGTTTTTATTTGAACATATAGAATCTATCATTAATTTTTATCAGTATTAACTTAATTCTTATACCAAATATTAAGTTTAAGGCATTTATAAATTTACCTACTATGAAGTTTAGAATCTCATTATTTATTATTGCTTTTACATCTATTTGCTGGGCTCAGGAAAAGGAATTTAACTCTGCGATTGTAAAAATCAATAAATATATTGAGGGCTCATTAGTAACACCATATTCTGACCAAGACGTACCATTAGTAATTTTCATAATGGATTCTGGAGCAATCAATAGAGATGGTAACGACAGAATGTCAAGAAATGATACCTTCAAAAGTTTATCATATGAGTTGGCCAAAGTAGGAATAGCTACGTATAGATATGATAAGAGACTTTTTAAAATGGATGGGCTGGGAATTCGACAACACGAAATTTCTTTTGATAATTTCATTGAAGACGCAAAGTCTGTAGTAACCTATTTCAAACAAAATAAAAATTACTCCAAAATTATTGTTTTAGGTCACGGGCAAGGTTCTCTTGTGGGTATGATAGCAGCCAAAGAAAATGCAGATGGTTTTATTTCTATCGCTGGAAATTCACAGCCTATTGATGAAGTTATAATTGAACAAATAGCAAAACAAGCTCCTGGTTTAGATAAAAGTGCCACAATTGCCTTTAAACAATTAAAAGAAAATGGTAGAGCCACAGGATATGATCCCGCTCTAGAATCAATATTTGGATACGAACTTCAGTCTTTTATGAGATCATGGATAAAGTATGACCCCTCTGATGAAATTTCTCAATTAGAAATACCCATCCTAATAATTCATGGAGACAAGGATATTCAAGTTGAATTATCACAAGCCGAAAAACTTAAGGAATCAGCTCCAAAGGCAGAATATTTCGTTATAGAAAACATGAATCACATCCTAAAAGAAATAAAGGGAGGTAGATTAGAAAATCATAAATCATACAATGAAGTCTGGCGAAAAATAATGCCTGAAGTTATTAACAGTATCGCTAACTTTGTAAATCAATAATTCATTTATTAATTTAATATAATCCTATAACGCATAATGCAACATCGCATTGTTTTCTCAGATATTGACGGCACATTATTAAATCCTGAAAGAGAACTTTCAGAGTTTACTATTTCAGAGATTAAAAGAATAAAAGACACTATTCCCGTAGTATTAATATCTTCAAGAATGCCCAGTGCAATGACACATTTGCAAGAAGAGTTGCAAATTACAAATCAACCCTTAATATGTTATAATGGTGGATTAATATTACTAGATCAAAAACCGATTCACTCTACATTTATATCTACAGAAATTATTCAAATGCTTAGTGATTTTAATAAAGACCAAAAGGTTCATGTTAGTTTGTATCATAATGATGATTGGTTCGTACCAGAAATGGATTTCTGGGCTAACCGAGAGGCTCAAAATACCAAAGTCACCCCTACTATAAAAACAATTGAAAGTGTAATCCAGGATTGGGGAACTGAAAATAAAGGGGCGCATAAAATAATGTGCATGGGCGAGGAAAACTACATTGACAATGTATTCAAATTTTTGGAAGGAAATTTTGGAGATAAATTACACTTATATCGTTCTAAATCTACTTATATTGAAATTGCTCATAAAAGTATTTCAAAACTAACGGCCATTGAAATTTTGTTAAATACTCATTTCAAAATTCCAATTTCCGATGTAGTAGCATTTGGTGATAATTATAATGATATCGAAATGCTAAAAGCCGTAGGAACTGGAGTAGCCGTGGGCAATGCAAAACCAGAGACCATAAAAGTTTCTAATTCGATTACATTACCAGGAAAAGAAGACGGAGTTGCTATTTATATTAAAAACAATATCAAATAACTGTGCTAAAAACAACAAATATTACGAATTGGATACTTACTATATTATTATTTAATATACTAGTAAGCTGTAAAGCAACACAATCTGTTTCAACAATAAGCACTTCACCAATATTAGCTACTATTGATTTGGTTAATGTAATCGATGATAAAGTTAAAGTTGAAATAAAAACTAATAATCTTGATACTGATACTATAAGTTACTATCTCCCTAAAATCGTTCCGGGCACCTATCAAAACAATAATTACGGAAAATATGTAGAAGATTTCAAGGCCTATGATCAACAAGGAAACACATTATATGTGCAAAAATATGGAGATAATAGATGGAAAATCAATAATGCTAGGCAATTAGACAAGATTACATACTGGATAAACGACACTTTTGATTCTGAAGACACTCATGATATTTTCTCCCCTACTGGTTCTAATATTTTAGCAAACAAAAACTTTATTTTAAATCTATATGCCTTTATAGGATATTTTGATGGGCGCAAAGAAACTAAATACAAACTATTTATAAGTCATCCTAAGAACTTAGAAGCATCAACTTCAAGCATTAAGATTACTCCAGAAAACGCAATAGAAAACATTAACTATGATACAGATTTTTTCACCTTCAAAAGGTATGCAGATGTGTCAGACTCACCAATAATGTATTCTGAACCTGATAAGGTTACTTTTACTATTAATGGTATCGAAATACTTTTAAGTATATATTCACCTAATAAAATTCATCGTGCCGCAAGGTTAATGCCCCACATGGAAAGAATGATAAGAGCACAACGTAATTTTCTTGGTGAGATTAATTCTACAAAAAAATACAGCATTTTATTATATCTTTCATCTACAAAACAAGATGACGCACAAGGTTTTGGAGCACTAGAACATAATACCTCGACCGTGGTAGTGCTACCAGAATCCATTTCAAAAAAGAAACTAAACGAATCCCTTACTGATGTTGTTTCTCACGAATTTTTTCACATCGTTACTCCGTTAACAATCCACTCAAAGGAAATACACAATTTTGATTATAATAACCCAAAGATGTCAGAACACATCTGGTTATATGAAGGAACTACAGAGTATTTTTCTATTTTATTTCAAATATCTCAAGGGCTAATATCAAAAGAAGAGTTTTTAGATAAAATATTAGATAAAATAGAAATGTCTAAAAAATTTGACAATACGATGTCTTTCACAACAATGAGTAAAAACATATTAGAAGAGCCTTATCGTACGAATTACAGAAACGTCTACGAAAAAGGAGCATTAATTTCTATGTGTCTGGATATCATTATGCGAGAAAAAAGTGATGGTGAATATGGGATATTAGATCTTATTAAAAACTTGTCTAGCGAATTTGGTATAAACACTCCTTTTGAAGATAAAGATCTAATCAAAACCATAAAAGATATTTCGTATCCCGAAATTAATGATTTTTTAGAGAATCATGTAGTAAACAATACCCCTATAGATTACGCTTTTTATCTTGAAAAAGTAGGAATAAAGTACGGAACAAAAAATGTCACATCCTCATATTTCATTCACGAACAACAACCCTTTGTATCTGGATCCGAAGCCTCGCAAGAAGTTGTTTTTGAATCGGGTATAGAATATAATAGTTTTTTAAAAAATCTAGGGGTACTTGGAGGAGATGTACTACTTGGTATAAACGACAAAAAATATAACATTAAGAACATTTACGATCTTTTTGGAGATTCAAGTCGTTGGAAAATAGGTGACGAAATTACTTTTCTCGTAAAGCGTAACAATAAAGAGATTACTTTAAAATCGAAAGTAATTGAACCCTCTGTAACGCAAATTATTTTAGAACAGGCTCCCAATGCTTCAGAACAACAAATAAACCTTTTGAAGAATTGGATTAATGACTAAAACTTTCTTAAGATTCTGGTAAGGACTTTTCCAAAAAACTGTATTTTGCACGACATCTTCTACAAATTAAACACTCAATAATGGAAAATACTCCTTTTTTCACAAATGACACCATTGTCTTTGGTATCTTAATGCTTTGTTTAGGCCTGGTTTTCTATACAGCGTCAATCAAATCAAGTTTTTGGAAATCATTTTATAAATACGTTCCAGCTTTATTACTTTGCTATCTTCTTCCAGCCATATTTAACTCTTTAGGAATTATTTCGCCAGAATGGAATGAATTAAATGCTGATGGAGAACTAATAGAAAAGTCTTCGAACGTATACTATATTGCAAGTAGGTATCTCTTACCGGCTTCTTTGGTATTAATGACATTAAGTATAGATCTCAAAGGAATTTTCAATTTGGGTCCAAAAGCACTCATTATGTTCTTAACAGGAACATTTGGTATTATTTTAGGAGGTCCTATAGCCATCTTATTGATTTCTGCTGTCTCGCCAGAAACTGTTGGAGGAGCAGGGTTTGATGCAGTTTGGAGAGGATTATCTACGCTAGCAGGAAGTTGGATTGGTGGAGGAGCAAATCAAGCTGCAATGTTAGAGATTTACCAATACAACCCAGACAAGTACGGAGGGATGGTATTAGTCGATATTGTTGTAGCCAACTTATGGATGGCGATATTATTGATCGGAATTGGCAAAAGCAACAAGATTGATCGCTGGTTAAAAGCTGATAATAGCGCTATAGAATCTCTAAAACAACAAGTATCAAGCTATGCAGAAAGTGTAACACGCAATCCCTCCTTGACAGATTATATCATAATGCTCTCAATAGCTTTTGTCACTGTAGGAATAGCGCATTGGGGAGCTGGGGGAGTTTCTGGTTTATTATCTGATAATTTTGAAGTTTTTAATGATAAAAGTTCTGCACTATCTTCTTTTACTTCAAAATTTTTCTGGATGATCACTATAGCCACTGCTATTGGTATTATATTATCATATACTAAGGCAAAAAAATATGAAGGTGCCGGAGCTAGTAAACTTGGTAGCATTTTTATTTATATTCTGGTAGCCACTATTGGGATGAAAATGGATCTAGGGATGATATTTGAAAACCCTGGATTAATTGCAATTGGACTTGTCTGGATGACAATTCATGCAGTACTACTTATTGGAGTAGCAAAATTGATAAAAGCTCCTTACTTTTTTCTTGCAGTAGGTAGCCAGGCCAATGTAGGTGGTGCAGCATCTGCCCCAGTAGTCGCAGCCGCTTTTCATCCATCATTAGCAGCAGTTGGTGTTTTATTAGCCGTATTTGGATATGTGGTAGGAACATATGGTGCAATATTGTGTACTATTTTAATGCAAATAGCCTCTGGAAGTTAGTATTTCAATCCAAATTATAGCATCTTTGTAACCCGATTAAAAACAATAAACTTATTAATGAAACAATTTTTTACCATACTATTTTTAGCTGTATTTTTAACCAACTGCAGTAGCCCACCAAAGAAAGGAAATGTTACTGTCGTAGGTAATATTAAAGGGTTAAAAAAAGGAACATTATATCTGCAAAAAGTACGAGATACTGTGCTTATTAATGTTGACTCTGTAACTATAGATGGGAACTCAGAATTTATGTTGAAATCCGAGGTCAAAGAACCCGAAATTCATTATTTATATTTAGACAAAAAGGATGGTGCCCAATATAATGATCGTATCGATTTTTTTGCAGAACCGGGAGAAATAAACATAATTACAACACTTGAAGACTTTGAAAAAGATCTGAAAATAAGTGGAGGCAAGAATGAGACTAAGTATCGCGAATACAAAAAAATGCTTCAAAGATTTAATGACAGAAATCTAAGAATCATAAAAGAAGATTTTGAAGCCAGTAAGCAAAATGATGATGAAAAGTTGATGGAAAATGATGAAACATATAAAAAACTATTACGTCAAAAATATCTATACACCATCAATTTTGCGATCTATAACAAAAAACTAGAGGTATCTCCATATATAACACTTAGTGAAGTTTATGATGCTAATATTAAGTACTTGGATACTGTAGCCAAATCATTATCTCCTAAAGTAAAGAAATCTTTATACGGCAAACAACTCATAGAATATATAAAAGAACGAAAAGCAAAAGAAGAATCTAACATCAAGAAAAACGATTCGCTTAATTAGATTTTTTTGAATTAATTCAAGCTTACGAAAACAATAAAAGCACTAGATATAAACTAGTGCTTTTATTGTTTTCTTCTACAATTTTCGCAAACCAATTCTCTTCTCGAACTAAGGAATAACAACTTTAAATAGTTTTTTATTTCGGTAAGGTTATTACATCAAAAAAACTAAAATCGCTTGGTGTTCAACTATTTAGATTTATAAAAAAAGGATAAAAAATTTTGTATATAAGAATTACTTGTTTACATTTGACGTGTACTAGATAACTAATACACTAGAAATGATACAAATCAAAAATTTACGATTCTACTATCCAAAAAACAAAATGGTTCTCGATGATGTATCATTAAACTTCACTTCTGGAAATATTTATGGGCTATTCGGTAAAAACGGTGAAGGAAAAAGCACATTAATAAAGATAATGACGGGACTACTATTTCCAAAAGCCGGATACTGTACTGTTCTAGATCAAAATGTTTCTCAAAGAAAAGTAAAGTGCCTTCAAGATATTTTTATGGTGCCAGAAGATTTTGAGTTGCCCGCATTAAAGATTTCTACTTACGAAAAAATAAACGCTACTTTTTACCCAAGCTTTTCTAAAAAACAGTTTTATGAATTAATCCAGGAATTTAAACTTTCTTCTGATCAAAAGATATCAACCTTATCCTTTGGACAAAAGAAAAAAGTACTTATTGCATTTGGCATAGCCACAAATACAAAACTGCTGCTCATGGATGAACCAACCAACGGACTTGACATCCCATCAAAAAGTCAGTTTAGGAAGATTATGGCTTCAGCGGTCGACCAAGGTAGATGTATTGTTATTTCAACACATCAAGTAAGAGATTTACACAGCTTAATAAATCATGTGGTCATCCTGGATCAGTCCAAAGTAGTACTTGACCATACCCTTTCCGATATTTCAGAAAATTTATGGTTCGGAAGACCGACCCGAGATGCAGGAGAATCTATCATTTATTCTGAAGCATCCTTTGGAGGAAAAGCCGTTCTTGTAAGACAAGACAGAAATGAAACAGAGGTCGATCTTGAACTTCTGTTTAACGCTGTTTTAAGTGAACCAAACAGAATAAACAATACATTAAAGAACACCTATCATGACACCTCAGTTTAATATTAAAAGAATAGGTAATTTTATCTATAGAGACATTACCTTACTTAAAGGAACAATAACGACAACATTATCAGTTGCAGGTGGTCTTTTGTTTATCTTCTTCTTGTTTGGCTTAAGAAAAGATCACCTCTTAACTCCTGACGAGTTTGTAAGTACATTTACCAAGTTTTATATTATAATTGGACTGCTGCTCACTTTTTCTATTTTTAAAGAGGCTCAAAATAAGAAAGCTAATCATTTTTACTTCGCCCTACCCGTTTCTGCCTACGAAAAAATTGTAGCAATATGGCTTACTACAAGCATTCTATATACAATTGTGTTTACCGTATTCGCGTATTTGGTTGGGCAGTTAGCCATTATAACAGGGAGTGTGCTTTCTGAAACAAATTTTCATTTTTTGTCCATATTCTCTGAAAGTTATTGGGAACTGATTAATGGTTACTTTTTCATACAACCATTATTTCTTTTAGGTGCGATAACCTTTAGTAAAAACAGAATAGGTAAAACCTTGCTTTTGACAATGTTTATCATTTTTGGTTTGTTTATGTTCAATTTTATACTTTTTGCAATACTCAATTATGATATATATGATTTTTTCTCCGAAGAACAGGATACTAACGCGTGTAGTTTAGCACGAGAAGATTTTTCACCTACGGGAAGATGGCTATTTGGTATTGTCTTAGGACCTGTTATGATGATTGCAGCATATTTCAAAATAATCGAAAAGGAAGTTTAACAATGGATTTTGATAATAGCAGACCAATCTATTTACAAATCGTAGACTTTTTTTACGAAAACATTCTTATTCGAAGATGGAAAGAAGAAGAAAGAATACCTTCTGTAAGAGAAATTGCTATGATGGTAGAAGTAAATCCTAACACAGCTATACGGGCCTTTACTTATCTACAAGAACAAGAAGTAATTTATAATAAAAGAGGTATCGGTTATTTCGTTTCAGAAAACGGTTACGATAAAGTTCTTACAATCAAAAAAAATGAATTTATAGAAGTAATAATTCCCGATGTATTTAAAAAAATGGGGCTGCTTGATGTTAAATTCGAAGAACTAGAAAGTGCTTTTAACAACTATTTAAAGAATTTAGATCATGAAAAAAAGTAGTTTAATCTTACTGGTATCATTAGGTGTGATTGTCATCTTTTTCTTCGCGCTACAGTTGTCAATACATAGTTACTTAAAAGAAGAAGCTGTTCTAGACGAAAAGTACAAAGATGTTAATGACATTACAGCCGAAACAAGAAAGGTTTCAGATTTTAAAAAGATAGCCGTAAGTCATGGGATTAAAGTGCTTTTCAAACAGGATAGCGTAAAAAACATAAAGGTAGAAGCATCTAAAAAACTAATATCATACATCAAAACCGAAGTAATAAATGAAAAACTGGTTATTGAAAAAACAGAGAGGATAAAAAAGAACGACTCTATAACTGTATTTGTTCAAAACAGTATTCTTGATTCATTAATTGTAAGTTCTGGAGCAAACTTTGAAACTATTGAAAACGTCTCTGGAGCAGGCTTAAAAATCGAATTTAATGATGATAGCATAGGAAACCTTGAATTATCATACACATCTGTAAAATGTAAAGCATCATCAGATGCTAAGGTAAACTTAAAAGGAAACTCTAAGGAAATCGAATTCTCTAATTAAAACCAATAATCATCAATACAAAAATGAGCTATATGAATTAAAAAAATAAACCTAATCAATTTATTTCAAGTATTTAAAAGAGTCTCATCAACTCATTATCAATCATCAATCAAAAAACGAACATTATGAAATCAAACAAAAACATGGGAAGGATTCTGGGAGTGTTACTTCTAATTCACTTTATTTTAGGCATTTTAATTAATCAATTCTTATTAGGGCCTATTATATTTACATCGGATTTTCTGACCAATGTCTCTGCAAATACTACTCAGGTAATACTATCTGTACTACTTGGTTTAATAGGCAGTGCACTATCTGTGGGTATGGCTGTTTTATTATTACCGATGTTTAAAAAATGTAGTAAAGGTATTGCTTTTTGGTATCTCAGTTTTAGCATTATCGGTTTCACTGTAAGCCTAATTGATAATACAAGTGTTTTATCAATATTATCATTAAGCCAGGAATTTGTAAAATCAGAAGCCACGAATGTAAATTATTTTGAAAATTTAGGTGCATTACTTTATGCCACTCGATGGTGGACTCACTATTTGGATATGCTTATCGCCATATTTGCCCTTCCTGTCTTTTACTATGTCCTATATAATTTAAAACTCGTTCCTCGATTTATTTCAATTTGGGGGCTTATCGGAGTTGCGTTAATGCTAACAGGAATCTTACTAACGATTTTTGATCAGGGTACACATGATACAGAAATGATGTTGCTGGTCCCGTTAGGTTTGAACCGTTTATTTTTAGCAATCTGGCTATTGACAAAAGGGTTTAATTCTTCAGAAATAGCCGAAAAACCTCTATAAACTACAAGCATAATTATTAATCAAAAAACGAACAATATGGAATCAAACAAAAAAGCCGGAAGAATTGTTGGTGTATTGCTCCTACTCATTATTGCAGCAGGAATCCCATCCACAATGTTAAGAGGGTTATCTACAACATTAGCTGGTTCAGAGAATTTTCTGAATGATGTTTTTCAAAATTCAATGCAAATGAGAATATCAATCCTTTTAGATATGATGGCAAGCGTACTCTGGGTTGGGATAGCAATCATGCTGTTTCCAATTTTAAAACAATATAAAAGCAGCCTAGCGTTTTGGTTTTTCGGTTTGTGGATCACCTATTTCGCTGTAATCATATTTAGTAATATCAGTCACCTTTCTCTTTTATCCCTAAGCCAGCAATTTACTGAAACGACTATCCCGGATCTGGGACATTTTAGAACTTTAAGTATCCTAAAAGTAGAAGAGTATTTTTGGGCTCATTTTATGAGCATAATGCTATACAGCTCTGCTGCTCTAGTACTTTACTATTATTTATTCAAGACAAAACTAATACCACAATTGTTATCGCTTTGGGGCATTATAGCGGTCTCTGTGGTATTTGTAGCTTGTTGGCTAAACATTTTCGACTATAGTCCGGGAATGATTGTATTTGGTCAAAATGGTCTGCATATGATAATGCTAACATTATGGCTTTTAGCTAAAGGCTTCAATCCTCATCAGATTACTTCCAAGCCTGTATAACCGACTTTTCATCATCAATCAAAAAACAGATATTATGAATTCATCTAATCAAATTATAAATGCAGATAAGGCCTTGAATGCAACAGCAGCTTTTTGGTTTCTGGTTGCAATTGCAGGACAATGGCTATTCGCCTATTATATCGCCGTCTTTTATGGAGGTACTCTTATCCAAGGAAATTTAGGAGAATGGACAAAGAGAATGATTCATGGCTTTATAGAAGGTGATTATATCGGTAATGCTTTTGTGCTTCTTCATATATTACTGGCTTTCGTAATCACATTTGGAGGTCCACTTCAGCTAATTCCACAACTCAGGACCAAATCAAGGTTATTTCATCGGTGGAATGGGCGTATATATATTTTAACCGCAATAATCATAAGTCTTGGAGCTCTTTATATGGTTTGGTCAAGAGAGGCAATCGTTGGTGGTCTATACGGCCAGATTGCAATCTCAGGAAATGCAGTGTTGATCATGTTCTTTGCTATTATGACGATACGTACTGCCATGAAGGGTAATTTTATAGCACATCGTCGTTGGGCTATTCGTACTTTTTTGGTGGTAAGTGGAGTGTGGTTTTTTCGAGTAGGGTTTGGATTATGGATTTTTCTAAACAATGGCAGTGCTCCAGGTTCTACGCAAGATCTCACTGGTCCATTCGACATGTTTCTATATTTAGCCAATTACCTCTTACCCCTTTTCTTTCTTGA
The DNA here is from genome assembly GCA_947500545.1 of uncultured Aquimarina sp. Lineage (GTDB taxonomy): Bacteria > Bacteroidota > Bacteroidia > Flavobacteriales > Flavobacteriaceae > Aquimarina. Next base: position 131,586 of record CANMSO010000012.1, read on the forward strand.
ACTTTACTTGTATACGAAAGACAAAGCGAACGCATCCGGTAAATTTACCATGGCGTCTACATTGATTATTTTGACTATCCTAATGGCTTGTGGAATTTTTATGGCCGCTCAGATCTTTTGGTTACCTAATATTTAAATAAGGTACATCTTTTAGTAATAACTAAAGAAAACTAAGGCAATAGTTTTCTGCTAAAAAAAACAAAATGAATAATCTCATAATAGAAACAAAACAAAGTGAATTAGAAAAGGTATGTGCTAAACTTTATGAAATTGAGCACTCTAGAAATTATGAAGAGTTTTATTCCTTTATAAAAACTACAGAGGTACCGTTTATCCCTTGCTATACAAAAAATGCAAAAATAATTCATCAAGAATGCTTTAGAACATTACACAAAATCGGTGAAATTTCGATACCCGTATCTATTGCATTATCAATGCACTATTATATTTTGGCATCTTTGTCATCTTATCCATTTTCAATTAAAAGTAAACAATACTGGAAAAGGGAAATGTTATTAAAAAAAATTGAAAAAGAAAGATTATTAATAGCAAATACAGGTTCGGTGCGCACTTTCAAAGACATCTCTGGTAACAAAAGTATAATAGCACAAAAGCAAGAAGGAGGATATCTAATTAATGGTGAAGCTCCTTTTATGTCTTTATCTGGGGTTGCTGATTATTTTGTATTTACAGCAGCATTATCCGATGGTGACAAAGCGGTATTTTTTGCACCACTAGATGATGATGGTATTGAGTTTTACAATTCTGCATTTGGAGAAACTATGCAAGGATCATTCACAAAATCGGTAAAGTTCAAAAATTTAATTGTAAGCAATGATAATATTATAAAACTAACTGATTCTGAAGATGCAAACTGTGAAATACTAGTGTATCAAAGGTCATGGTTTCAAGCTCTTATCCCAAGTTCTTATTTAGGTGCATCACTTCGCGTTATTACACTTTTAAAGGAATTTAGCAAAAGAAAAATTAAGAATGGTAAAAAATTATCAGAATCTGATAGCTTCCTGAATGATATCGGTGAATTAATGATAAAACACAAAGGGGCTTTACAGTTATGTGAGAATGCTCGAAATTGTATTTCCGGTTTTAAAAAAGGAGATAAATTATCTTTGGAAAAGATGTTTGAAGCATCGGTACTATCAAAACATTTTTCCACACATTTTTCTGAAGAAATCATAACTAAAGCCAGACATTTGATGGGGTCAAAATTTTTATCCCCAAACTCCTTAACAAATAAAATCTACAAAGAAATAGTCTATGGGATTTTGCAACCTATGACAGATATCGACATAAAAGAGTATTTTGGGCAATCAATTATGAACAATAATAACACCTAAAAAATCAGAAGATTGTTATAACTCAGATAATATTATAAAAAAGAAAAGTCCCGAATATAAATATTCAGGACTTCATTATAGAGCCGATGGAGGGACTCGAACCCACGACCTGCTGATTACAAATCAGCTGCTCTAGCCAGCTGAGCTACATCGGCGTAAGCGATTGCAAATATAATTTCTAGAATCATATTTGCAAATACTTTTTAAAAAAAAATTATAATGAATTTACTTTAGCGATTAAGGCTTTTGCAGTTTTTTCTAAATCCTCGCGGATAGCCTTAAAATGCTTAGAAGGATTTTCAACTTTTCGATCATTAACCCTAGCCATAAAACCATCAAAAGATGTAATTGCTTCGTCAATGATTGCTTCTCCGGATTTACCGTCTTTATCAGGATTATCCAATTCCCACACGTAAACTTCTTCTATGATATCACCCAATACATAGTTGATATCTTTCTTAAGGTCTCTTCTATTTGCCATTTCAAATTTGTTTTGTGCAAAATTAATGTTTTCATTTAAATATTTGCTTTACAATACACAGTAATAAAGCAAAGGTTACATATTTACTAGTTCCTTTACTTTTGTCATTGCTTTATTTAAATGCTTTGAGGCGTTTAAACTATTAAATTTTAATTGAATAACACCTTCTTTATCTATTACATAAGTTTCTCTTCCTGGTAATAATCCTAATAATTCTGATTTTACGCCAAAGAGTTTTCTTAGTTTCCCTTTAGCATCGGATAAAAATATAAATGGAAGCTGGTATCTGTTTTTAAATCGTATGTGAGATTTTACACTATCAGAACTAATTCCGATAACTTCGGCTCCCAAAGATTTAAAATCCTCATAACTATCTCTAAAATCACAAGCTTCTTTTATGCAACCTGGCGTAAAGTTTTTAGGATAAAAATAGATTACTACTGGCTTTTGTCCGATCACTTTGGAACTTGGAAAATCTTCTCCTTTATCATTTTTAGTAATAAAATCAGGGACTTTGTCTCCTATTCTTAATGCCATTTTATTCACCCTTATAGATTACAAAATTACGAGGAGTTTCATATAGAGTAACCTCTATTTCATACTTAGAATCAATTTTATTTCGTAATCTGGTCCATATTACTGAAGCTATATTTTCGACAGTAGGATTTAGAGTGGTAAACTCTTTAACTTCTTCATTCAGGTTTTTATGATCCATGTAATCTTCAACCTCTGTTTTAATATAATCTTTTAGAATTTTAAGATCTATCAAATAACCTGTCTCCGGATCAATATCACCAATAACTCCAACAATGAGTTCATAATTATGCCCATGATACTTAGGGTTGCTACATTTACCAAATACCTGAAGGTTTTTCTCATCGCTCCAGTCTTTTCTGTATAATCGATGGGCTGCGTTAAAATGTGCTTTTCTACAAGCTTTGATTCTCATAATGTTATATGTGAATAAAATTTATCAAAAATAATCTTGAACCACTCAGTATAAATCTCTGGGTTTTCAGAAATATCATTTTTCACCTTCTCGATAGGCATCCATTTCCAATCTGCCACTTCATCAGGATTGATAACAGGGTTTTCTTCATACGTCCCAACTAAAACATGATCAAATTCATGCTCTGTAAGTCCGTTATCAAAAGGAGCTTTATAAATAAATGAAACAGTATCTCTAAGTGAGGTTACAAATCCCATTTCTTCTTGTAACCTACGAGTTCCCGCTTCTATGTTGCTTTCTCCATTTCTTTGATGACTACAACAAGTATTGGTCCATAAACCTGGCGAATGATATTTATGAAGAGCTCTTTGTTGAAGCATTAATTCATTCTTATTATTAAGAACAAACACTGAAAAAGCACGATGTAATACTGCTTTCTGGTGTGCCTCTAGTTTAGGCATTAATCCTATTTGCTCATCATTTTCATTAACCAAAATGACTTTTTCTTCTTCCATTCTTTTTTATTAGCTCAAAATTACGAAATCACTCTAGTAATTCGCCTATTTATGGTTATAGTTTTTTTAGAGTAATAAGATTTATTCTTATTACGGCTATGTGGTATTTTTGTACAACATGCATTTCATTATATAACCTTTTATTGTTGAATATAGTATAATTGAATCAAAAGCAAAAAACACCCTAATTGTTAAGGTGTTTTTATAAAGGTTTTTTTGAACGTAATAAATCTCTTTTACTTCATGATAATAAACTCACTACGTCTATTTAATTGATATTCTAATTTTTTACAATTAGTATCATTACCACAATCATTAATAGGCTGTGTTTCTCCATATCCTTTGCTCATTAATCGATCAGCTGCTATTCCTTTATTTATCATATACTCGACAGTAGCTTTTGCTCTTTTATCAGACAGTTGAAGATTATACTGGTCATCCCCATGACTATCTGTATGAGATCTTACTTCTATTTTCATCTCTGTATATTTATTCATAACCTCTATAACCTTGGCCAGCTCAACAGCGGCGTCTGAACGTATATACGATTGATCGAAATCAAAATAGATTGGATTTAGCGATAATATTTTTGCAAGATCATCTCCTACATCAGCAGATTTTATCTTCTTTTCTAATGCTATTTCATCAAGATCAATAGTTTCTGTTTCGTCACCTGTATTAATTAACTGCTCTGCTGTTACGTACTCCAGTTTCTCTATTCTAACAAAATACTTTGAATTGCATTCTATTTTCTTAGACGATGCATATTTACCTTCTCCATCTACTACAAAACTATCTATGACATTATAATTTTCATCAAAAACTGTAATTTTCGCCCCCGGGATGATTTCTCCCGTATCCTTATCCTTTAGTAAACCTGCAATAGCAACTTCACAAAAGTTTTTTATATCTTCAATTTGCACAAAACTATAAATATCATCTTCTCCTTTTCCTCCATCTCGATTAGATGAAAAATATCCTATTTTTGAAGTATCATTCACTATAAAAGTAAAATCATCTTTAGGACTATTTACTGGTTTCCCTATGTTGATTACGAGTTCTTCTTCTTTTGTAGATGGATCAAGTTTTGTCACAAAAACATCCATCCCTCCTAGCCCTAAATGTCCATCAGAAGAGAAATATAAATCATTATTAATACTAACAAATGGGAATGTTTCTTTTCCCTCTGTATTAATACGATCTCCTAAGTTTTTTGGTTCTCCAAAACTTCCATCTGCATTAATTGCGACTTCATAAATATCAGAATTTCCTTTTCCTCCTGGCATATCTGATGAGAAATACAATATTTTTTCATTCTCACTTAGGGATGGATGAGCAACCGAATACTCATCACTATTAAATGGTAAACTTTGTGGAATTGTCCAACCTCCTTGTGTATTTTTATAGGATCGAAATATTTTTAACTTATTAGTCCCTTTTTGATCTCGTCCAAATTTTCCTTCATCAAAGTTATTTCTTGTAAAATAAATGGTTCGCCCGTCTTTCGTGAAAACTGGTGTAGATTCATGAAATTTAGAATTCAATTGTGACGCGATTTTTTTACTTTTTGAAAAACTCTTATTTACCGAGTCATATTCCACTACAAAAAGATCTAAAAAAGCTTGATCATTCCATTGATGAATACTTTTCTTAAATGTTAATGTATCTCTAGAAGAGCTAAAAACTATATACTTTCCGAAAAAAGCAGGGCCAAATTCAACAAATGGTGTATTAATAGAAGTGTTTTCTACTTCAAATCTCCCAGATTGAAAATCGATGCGCTTCAAGTAATCAGGGGTCTTCTGAAACAATTTAGCGCGCTGATCATTGGCACTAAGCTCTGTGAATTTCTGCATAAAACGATCAGAATCTTCATATTGTTCAGCTGTTTTTAGAGTCTGAGCATATCTAAAATACAATTCTGGTTTTATTTCGTCAGGATAAGAACTTACCAATTCTTCATACCATTTAAGAGCTTCTTTATACTGACTATTAAAATAATAGCTATCAGCCAGATTACTAAAAAGATCTACACTTCTGTATCCCTTCTTAGCGACTTCTAAATACGTTTCCTGAGCATCAATGTATTGATACTTATCATACTGTTTTTTTGCTTTTTGAAGTTTTCTTTCCTGAGAAAAAAGGTTATTTCCGAAAAATAAAACTCCAAAAATAAATATTGACCTAAGTAATAATTTCCCCATATTGTATTTTTAAATAATAAATTTGACTAAAAGAAACGAGGTGTTAGCATTCTATTATATTTTTTAAAGAGTTCGAAACGTAACATCACTTCATAGCTACCGTCATTAAATTGTGATTGCCCTAACTCTGTAGTCTCTCTATCATACGCAAAACCAATCATCATTGCATCTGATATCTGAAATCCTATCTGCCCAGTGACTGCTGCACTCCAACGATAAGCAACACCCAA
>CANMSO010000013.1 GCA_947500545.1 uncultured Aquimarina sp.
TATACGGTTGATGATAATGATGGGAACACCTCGAATACAGCTACGGTAAGTGTTGGGTATACCCCAACGGCACCAGTAGCGAATGATGATAGTAGCATAAATAATGTTACTAATAACCCTGTTGTACTAAACATTCTTAGTAATGATGAGTTAGCAGATGATACGACTCCAATTGGTACCGATGTATTTCTAGATCTAGTACAACCAACAGGAGCTACTTCAATAGTTAATGGAGCAGGGGGAACTATTATTGGTTTCACTATTGCCGGAGAAGGGATTTGGTTATATGATGAAGTAACTGGCCAAATCACATTTACTCCAGAAATTGGATTTACTAATGATTCTACACCTATAGATTACAATATAATAGATGTAGACAATGGTGAAACAAGTATTACTCCTGCCACAATAACAATTGATTATGATATTCAAAGCCCAATAGCTATTGAAGATGAAAGCCTTGATAATTTCCCAGGAGATATTGTAGATCTTCTAATTTTAGATAATGACACTGATCCTGATGGTAATCTAAATCCTAATGGTGTTAATCTTATTCCTCCATCTGGAGCGACTAATGTTATCACAGATGCTGATGGAGATATAATTAGTTTTCTAGTTACCGGAGAAGGTAGTTGGACCTTCAATCCAGTATCGGAAAATCTTTCTTTTACTCCTGTTTCTGGGTTCATTACTGATCCAACCTTAATAAGTTACACGGTAGATGACAATGATGGTAATGCTTCAAATATTGTAAATGTATTCGTGGATTATCAAAGTGTGGCCGATTTATCAATAACAAAAGTAGTGGTAGATAATGATATCACGCCTCTTATTGGGTCTGAAATCACCTTTGAAATTAGAATTACCAATGATGGTCCTGCCGATGCAACTGGCGTTCAGGTTAATGACCTTTTACCTTCAGGTTATGATTTTATACTTTACAGTTCTACTTCTGGAATATATGATGAAAGTACAGGAATATGGAATGTTGGAAATATTAGTAATGGAACATCAGAAACACTATTAATAGACGTATTAGTTAATCCCTCTGGAGATTATTTGAATATTATTCAGGTTATCGCATCCGACATACTTGATTTAGATTCTAATCCAAGTAATGATGATGGAGATCAAAGTGAAGATGATGAAGCTAGTGTAATAGTAACACCAGTACAATCTATGTCTGATTTGTCTCTGACAAAGATTGTTGTAGATGGCGATGTAAATCCATTAGTTGGTACTGAAATAACTTTTCAAATTACAGTGACTAATGATGGGCCTGAAGATGCATCTGGAGTAGAAATTACTGATTTATTGCCATCGGGTTATGATTTTGTATTATTCAGCTCCACATCTGGTGCGTATAACGAAAATACTGGTATATGGAATGTTGGAAACATTAGTAGTGGTACATCAGAAACATTATTAATCGATGTTTTGGTAAACCCTTCTGGAGATTATTTGAATATTGCTCAGGTAACCACATCAGATATAATTGATCAGGATTCGACACCAAATAATGACGATGGAGATCAAAGTGAAGATGATGAAGACAGTGCAATTGTGAATCCTGTTCAAGTGATTGCAGATCTATCACTTGAAAAAACTGTTGTTGACGGTGATGTTGTTGCAGAAGTTGGAGATGAAATTACTTTTCAAATTACCATTTCGAATAATGGTCCTGAACAAGCTACAGGAGTAGAAGTGACAGATTTATTACCTGTTGGTTTTGATTTTGTATTGTTTAGTTCTACTTCAGGAATTTATAATGAAAATACAGGTGTTTGGACGGTTGGATCAATTCCAAGTGGGTTTACCCAAACATTATTAATAGATGCAATAGTGAATTCTCCAACGAGTACTTTAAATGAGTTTATTAATGTAGCTGAAATCACTAATAGTGATCAAATAGATCCTGATAGCACGCCTAACAATGATGATGGAGATCAAAGTGAAGATGATGAAGATAGTGTTCAAGTATTTGTAGAAGTTGCAGATTTAGCTTTAAACAAGCTCGTAAATAAGGTTAATGCTAATGTTGGAGAAGTAATAACCTTTACAATACAGATTGATAATGAAGGTCCAAATGATGCTACTGGTGTAGCAGTAAGAGATATACTTCCGATTGGATATAGCAATATAACAAATATTAGTAATGGAGGTGTATTAACAGATAATACTATTAATTGGACAAATCTTGATGTTAATGCTACAGGCCTTAGTCTAGCGTATGATGTTACAGTAAATGTACCAACTCTTGAGGATGATGAGTATCTGAATACTGTTCAAATTATTGCAAGTAATCAGTTTGATTCTGATAGTACTCCAAATAACGATGACGGAGATCAAAGTGAGGATGATGAATCTAGTGCGTTTATAGAAACTCCAGGTGCTGATATAGGTATCACCAAAACTGTGAGTAATTCTAATCCAACAATTGGGGATCTGATAATTTTTACTATTACAGCTACAAATAGTGGTAGTTTGGATGCAACAATGGTAGAGGTTCTAGATTTACTCCCAACAGGATATCGTTTTGAGTCTTTCACTGCATCCTCTGGAACTTATAATGAAATTACTGGTATATGGGAAATTCCGAATGTTAGTTCCGATGGATCTGAAACCCTTGAAATTTCTGTAGAAGTTCTCGATATAGAAGACTATCTAAATACAGCTACGTTAGTTTCTTTAGATCAAATCGATGCTAACCCTGATAATGATGAAGATAGTATAACTGTAGAAACTACATGCTTAACTATTTTTAATGAGTTTTCACCAAATGACGATGGTACTAACGATGTTTTCTATATTGATTGTATTACCAGGTATCCAAATAATAAACTAACCGTTTATAACCGCTGGGGAAACATTGTATTTGAAAAAAATGGATATGATAACACCTGGGATGGTACATCAAATGGTAGGGCAACAATTTATACCGAAGATAAATTACCAGTTGGCACTTATTATTATGTATTGGATCTTGGAGATGGAAGTAGTCGTAAAGCAGGTTGGTTATACATTAACCGATAATTAAAAATCAATAACAAACTATGATGCATTTCGTAATTACGAAAATAAACTTAATCATAACATGAATATATACTTAAAAATAATAATTGGATTTATAATTGTGTGGTCCCCCATTACAGTTTTTGGCCAGCAAGACCCTCAATTCACCCAATATATGTATAACACGATGAATGTGAATTCGGCTTATGCGGGTTCTCGTGGACATATGGCAATTACCGGAATACACCGCTCTCAATGGGTGGGTATCGATGGTGCGCCAGTTACACAGACATTAAGTATTGATTCTCCATTAGGAAAAAATGTTGGATTTGGACTTTCTGTAATTAATGATGAAATAGGCCCTTCTGAAGAGGTTTACGTTGATCTTAATTTTTCATATACAATCAAAGCCTCTGAGACGCAAAGATTATCTTTTGGAGTCAAGGGAGGTGGACGCTTGTTTAATCTTGATTTTACGAAAGGACAATCCCAAAATCCAGATAATATTTTTCAAAATATTAACAACCGGTTTTTACCTACTGTAGGTGCGGGATTGTATTTACATAGTAATAAAAGTTACTTAGGAGTATCTATTCCTAATTTTTTCACAGATCAACATTATGATGATATCCAGGGGTCGGTGGCTTCAGAAAGATTACATTTCTTTTTTATAGGTGGGTTGATAGTTGATTTTAGCGAAAACGCAAAATTTAAACCGGCCTTTTTGGTTAAGCATGTTGTTGGTGCTCCACTATCAGTAGATCTTTCTGCAAATTTCATGTTGTACGAAAAATTCACTGTTGGAGCTTCATACCGTTGGGATGATTCTGTAAGTGGGCTAGCCGGTTTTCAAATAACACCGGGATTAAATATTGGTTATGCTTATGATTATACGACTACAGAACTACAAAGGTTTACTTCAGGAAGTCATGAAATAATGATTCGGTTTGAATTGAAGTCTGAAGAGAAAAAATTAAAATCTCCTAGGTTTTTCTAAAAAATACAGTACATGAAAAATATAATTACACTTGTTCTTATTCTTATAGCTTCTTTTTCATACGCACAGAAAAAGCTTAAACGGGCGGATAACTTTTTTAATAAGATGTGGTATGTAGAAGCGGCAAAGGAATATGAAACTATAGTTATGAAAGGAGATTATTCTTTTGAAGTATTAAAAAAACTTGCAGACTCATATTACTTTAATACAGATATGAAAAATGCCAGCAAATGGTATGAAACCTTAGTTTCAGAATATCCTGATAAAGTTGAAGCTGAGTATATTTTTAAATATGCCAACACGCTGGCCGGAATTGGAGAGTATAAAAAAGCTAAAAAATGGATGCAAAAATTTACTCAAAAAGCAGAGAAGGAAGATTCTAGAGTAGAAAAATTTAACCAAGAAAAGAATCCTATCGAAACTATTGTTAATATGGAACCACAATTTGAACTTAAAAACTTGTCTATTAATACACAATATTCAGATTTTGGACCGATGTACTTTGGCAAGCAGTTAGTTTATGCATCTGCACAAGACTCTTCGGTATTTCATTCCCGAAAATACCGTTGGAATGAACAGCCTTATAGTGATTTATTTTTGGGAAATATTAATGCGTTACAAACTGATGTGAGACGATCACGGATCTTTTCAGAAATTATTAATACTCCTTATCATGAAGCTACGGTAGCCTTTTCTCCAGATGAAAAGAAAGTATATTTTACCAGAAATAATTATGATGGTGGTTTACAGAAAGATGAACAAGGAGTTAGTCATTTAAAATTATATAGTGCTACTTCTATCAAATATTCGGATAAATACCTTAAATGGGTTAATATTAGAGAATTACCATTTAACAGCGATTACTACTCGGTGGGGCACCCATCTGTTAGTAAAGATGGTAGAAAGCTATTTTTTACATCTGATATGCCCGGAACAATAGGAGGAACAGATATTTTTGTGGTAGATATTTTAGGAAATAATGAGTATTCTGAGCCTAAAAACTTGGGTCCCCAGATTAATACTCCCGGAAGAGAAATGTTTGCATACATCACAGAACGCGCATTATATTTCGCTTCAGACGGCCATCAGGGATTAGGAGGTTTAGATGTATTTGAGAGTGTTTTAGAAAAAGAGTCTTTCACAACTCCTATAAATTTGGCTGCGCCTCTAAATAGTACATTAGATGATTTTGGTTATATCGTGCAAGAAGGAACCAGTAAAGGTTATGTGTGTTCTAATCGAAAATCTGGAAAAGGTGATGATGATATTTATTCATTTGAAAGATTTGAATTGCCTTGTAATCAGTATATAAATGGTTCGGTCATCGATCAAAGAAGAAAAATTCCTGTTGAAAATGTTCTGGTACAATTAAAGGATAAAGATGGAAGTGTAATAGGAGAAACCAAAACTAAAATTAATGGAACTTTTACCTTTGAAGATAATTATTTATGCAGTGCTAGTTATGACATAGAAGTATCAAAGGAAGAGTATAAGAATAATAGTAAATCTTTAACCACAACAGATATTAATGGTGAAACCAATTCGATTACACTTACAATAGAAAAAGAGCTTAATAAACTGATTATATCCGAAAATGGAATCCTTAAGATAAACATAGATATTATATACTTTGATCTAGGGAAGTCTTATATTAGAGATGACGCGGCAACTGAACTAAACAAGGTTGTGTCTTTGATGAATGAATATCCAGAAATGATTATCAAAATTGAGTCTCATACTGATTCTAGAGGGAGTGATGCATATAACCTAAAACTGTCGAAAAGAAGAGCGAAAGCAACAGGAGATTATATTATTTCGCAAGGGATTTCCAAGGAACGTATAGAGAGTGCAATTGGGTATGGAGAAACACAATTAATAAACAATTGCGAGAACGGAGTCGAATGTACTGATAAACTTCATGATGCGAATAGAAGATCAGAGTTTATTATTGTTAAAATGTAAACCTTATCTATTCGAAAAAATAAAGGACTAGGATGTTAATAGCTCTTATTTTTGGTTCTTATTTCGTCTCTTACCATTTTTCCTGAAACGGTTAACTGATCTTCTGCCCATCCACCAGAACCACTTGCACCGGGTTTAAGTGCGGCAGATAATTCTTCTTTATCCGCAATAGACCAATTACACCATGATATCTTATTTTGTTCTAGAAAGTTCCACCATGTTTGCGCTTCATTAACGTCAATAGAACCGTCGCCACTGGCTTCTGAAACCCCATATTCTGTTACAAAAATAGGAACTTCATTATCAATAGCGTTTTGTACTTTATCTCTAAGCGATTGCTTATGTGTTGCAGCATAATAATGAAAAGTATAAGCTACGTTATTATCACTTATTTTATTTCCTATAACTTCATCTACGTCCTGAGACCAATTACGAGTTCCGCAAATTATCAGATTATCTGGATCATGCTTTCTTATTTCAGAAATTACTTGCTCATGATAAGGTTTTAGTACGTCTGTCCACGAAACATTTAACGGCTCGTTGTAAATCTCATAAATAATATTGGGTTGATTGCCATACTTTTGAGCAATTTCAGAAAAGAATGTTTTGGCTTCATCTACATAATCTTCTGCATGATGACTATGCCAGTCTACAATAACATAAATACCTTCAGCTATAGCAGCATCGATAACGGTAAAAACTTTTTGTTTTTCTACTTCTTTATTAGAAAGATACCCATCAGTATCTTCTACACCCATTGCAGCTCTAACAATATTGCATTTCCAATCCTTTTGTAACCAGCCTACTGTTTCTTTTGTGTAATACTGTCCCATCCACTGACTCCAGAATAATGACATTCCTCTAAGTTGAACAGCTGTATTATTTTTGTCTACGATTTTGTTTCCAGAAGTTTGTAGTAACCCATGAGCATCTACAGCAGATGTTGGTTCATTACCAGGTTCACCACCATTACCATCTCCATCAGGTTGATTAGTCTCCTCTGGCATTTCAGATTCAGATTCGCAAGAGGTTAGGGTGCCTAGAATAAATAATATAGCAAAAATACTGGGGATTATTCTCATCATCATTTTAAATAATAGTTGATATTATGGGTAACGATAACAGTTTTGTTTTAGTATTAGATCATAGAAATTGAGGATGATCTAAACCAGTATCAATAACTAATAGGGTGATTTTATTTTATCTCTGCTTTTTTGCCTGATCTAATGATGAAGTATATCCCGACAATTATAAAAGGAATACTTAACCACTGGCCAGTAGTCATTATAGATTCTGGAGAATCTCCAAAACCTTCTTGACTTTTCTTTACATATTCTACGATAAAACGAACAATCCATATTAAGATCATATATGTACCAAATAAAAACCCTGGTTTATTTCGCTTATCTGTTTTCCAATACAAAAACAGTAAAATAAAAGACACAAATATATACCCAAATGCTTCGTATAGCTGAGCTGGATGGCAGTATGGAACGCTTTCTAGAAGGCTAGAAAACTGAGGGTTTTCTACTACTGCTGCATATGCATCGTTTATATTTTTTATTCCGGTTTCTTTGACTACTTGTTGTTTGGATAGTCCTTCTCGAACAAATTTAACCCCAAAAGAAGAGTCTGTAGGTTCTCCTATAATTTCAGAATTAAAAAAATTACCTAATCGCACAAATATTCCTCCAAAAGCTGCAGGTATAGTTACTCTATCCAAAATCCATAAAGGATGTTTATGCAATACTTTTTTTGAATAATAATACATAGCAATAATGAAAGCAATCGCTGCACCGTGACTTGCTAATCCTTGAAAACCTGTAAACTCAAACTTAGGATCAAACCTAAAAGGTAAAAGAATTTCTAAAAGATTATTTTTATAATGATCCCAATCGTAGAAAATAACATGACCCAACCTTGCTCCAATCAAAGTACCTAGCACTGCATAAATAAATACAGAATCAAGCTTTTCCATCGAGATATTTTCTCGAATGTATATTTTTTTCATTAAATACCATCCTAATGAGAAGGCAATAACAAACATTAAACTATAAAAACGGATTACAAAAAAGCCAAGATCTATTCCTTCAACTGGATTCCAGATAATTTTTGATAATATCATGTATGAGTTTTATTTTTCGAAAGTAAATATAGGTATTTAAATGAGAATTTAATAAGCTGTTTTTTTTGATAAAACATTCTATTATTTAGTCATTTTTTTAATTTGTCTTTTACATCAGGAACTGGATCATAACCGCTACCTCCCCAAGGATGACAACTAAAGATGCGCTTTGCAGAAAGCGCCCCTCCTTTAAATAATCCATGCTTTTGCAAAGCTTCAAGCGTATAATGTGAACAGGTAGGTTGATACCGACACGTAGCTGGAGTTAATGGTGAAATTAGGTTTTGATATAATTTTACCAATATGATAAATGGAAATATCAAAACCTTCTTTATGTATATTCTAAGGCTCAAAATAATTTAGTTCAAAGAAAAGGTTGTGCCTTCACGACTATCTTTGAGTTGAATCCCCATGGCTAACAATTCATCTCTAATCTTATCACTTGTTGCAAAGTCTTTATTGGCTCGTGCTTCTGCTCTAAGATTAATCAATAATTCTACGGTTCCGGAAAGCTTATCACTTACATCAGAGGAAACTTCATTCATATTTACCAATCCTAAAACATCATATATAAAACCATGCATGGTTTCACGAAGTAATTCCAAATCATCTTTAGAGATATCTGCTTTTTGTTCTTTAGCAGTGTTTATAAATTTCACGGCATCAAATAGTTTTGCAATTAGGATAGGAGTGTTAAAGTCATCATTCATAGCGTTATAACAATCTTTTCTCCATGCCTTTACATCAAATGCATCAGTTTTTTGACTTGTTTGCAATTTATCAATAGTCTGTATTGCATCCATTAATTTATGAAACCCTTTTTCAGAAGCTTCTAAGGCGTCATTCGAAAAATCCAAAATACTTCTATAATGGGCCTGCATCATAAAAAAGCGAACAATTGTTGGGTCAAAAGGTTTGCCTAGGACATTGTTATTTCCTGAGAATAATTCTCCCGGAGAGATAGTGTTTCCGGTAGATTTAGACATTTTCTTGCTATTAAGTGTAAGCATATTGGCATGCATCCAATAGTTTACAGGTGTTTTGCCACATGCAGCCTCACCTTGTGCAATCTCACACTCATGATGAGGGAATTTTAAGTCCATTCCACCTCCGTGAATATCGAAACGCTCTCCCAAATATTTTGTACTCATTACGGTACATTCAAGATGCCAACCTGGGAAACCATCACTCCAAGGTGATGGCCAACGCATAATGTGTTGGGGTTCTGCTTTTTTCCAAAGTGCAAAATCTTGAGGGTTTTTCTTATCGCTTTGTGCAGATAATTCTCTTGTATTTGCAATCATATCTTCAAGGTTGCGTCCACTTAGTTTTCCATAATGATTAGTTTCATTAAACTTTTGAACATCAAAGTAAACGGAACCATTAGACTCATAGGCAAAGCCATTATCAATAATGGTTTTTATGATTTCAATCTGCTCTACAATATGACCCGTTGCAGTAGGTTCTATACTTGGTGCAATTGCATTAAATTTTGACATCACATGATGAAAATCTAATGTGTATCGTTGTACAATTTCCATTGGCTCCAACTGTTCTAGTCTAGCCTTTTTTGCAACTTTATCTTCACCTTCTTCGGCATCATTTTCTAAATGACCGGCATCTGTAATATTCCTTACATACCTAACTTTATATCCTAAATGTTTTAGGTACCTAAATACCATGTCAAAAGAAATAAAAGTCCTACAGTTTCCTAGGTGGACATTACTATATACAGTTGGACCACATACATACATACCTATATTACCTTCTGTAATGGGGGTAAATGTTTCTTTTTGCCCAGAAATCGAATTATAAACTTTTAATTCTTGAGTTTTGTACAAAGGAGTTACTGCCATAATTTAAATTAATGCTGAAATTTGTATTGAAAATGGGATTAAAATGTAGTGTCTAGTTTAATATAGTCTAGAAATTCTCGTCTTACCGATTCCTCTTTGAATTTACCTCCAAATTCACTGGTAACGGTACTGCTTTCGATATCTCTGATTCCTCTTGAATTTACACATAAATGTTTTGCATCTATAACGCAAGCCACATCTTTGGTTCCAAGAACAGTTTGTAGATCTTGTACGATCTGCATTGTCATGCGTTCTTGCACCTGAGGTCGTTTGGCATAATAATCGACAATTCTATTCATTTTGGACAGCCCAACAACGGTTCCGTTAGAAATGTATGCTACATGAGCTCTACCAACTATAGGTAATAAATGGTGTTCACAGGTAGAATATACTGTTATGTTTTTCTCGACCAACATTTCTCCATACTTGTAGTGATTCTCAAAAGTAGAAGCATCTGGTTTTCTTTGTGGATGAAGACCAGAAAAAATCTCGTTCACGAACATTTTTGCAACACGTTGCGGAGTACCTTTAAGACTATCGTCTGTAAGATCTAACCCCAAGGTTTCCATTATATGTTTTACATCTTCTTTAATCAAAGCAATTTTCTCTTTATCACTAAGTTTAAAGGCATCTTCTCTAAGAGGAGTGGTAGCGCTAGTAGCTACATGATTATCACCTAGCGCTTCAATAGCTTCAAGGGCCTTGTCAATTTTCACACTTAAAAATTTTATTATTTAGTACATAAAAAGGGAATAATTTAATATTACTCCCGTAATATGGGTTGCAAAGATACGATTTTGTTGTTTTACTTGACAAAAGCTATGTTAAACAATTAGATTAGCTGGTTTTCTTCTAGAAGTTCTGTATATTTAAAACCCAAATTTAGACCTACACACGAAAAATGTAGTTTTTAACGTTATATGAAAATGGCCAAAGTTATACCTCAGATCTCATTATTTTTATTTATTACTTTTCTTAGTAATTCTACTATGTATGGACAAATTGATCAGCTTTGCAGAACTGCAAACCCATTTTGTTCTGATGCTGCTCAGGAGTTAACATTTCCAAATATAACTGGGGATGATTTTCTGGGGTTGGGGCAGATAGGTTGCCTTAATACTTCCCAAAATGCATCTTGGTATTTCATTCGTATTGATGAATCGGGGAGATTAGAATTTGATATTCAACAATGGATGGATGTTGATGGTGATAGTAGATTAGATCGAGGTGAGCAGCAATTAGATGTTGATTTTATTGCCTGGGGACCATTTACAACCTCTTTTATAAATTGTGATGATCTGGCAACTGGTTGCGATCTTAATGGAGATACAGATACACGTCCTGAAGAATGTGTTAACAATGCAGATGATCCAGACTTTTATATTCAAGATCGAGATAACACCAATATTGTTGATTGTAGTTATGCTTTTACTCCGGTAGAAGGCGAGGAAACAAGATTTATAGAAACTTTGACTATAACTGATGGGCAATCAGGAGAATATTACATTATTCTTGTTACAAATGATTCTGATGAATCTGGGGTCATCCAATTACAACAAACTAATTTAGACGAAGAAAATGCGGGAACCACAGATTGTAGTGTTTTAGAGCCCGGTGTTGGGCCGGATATTGCTACATGTGGTGAGTTTCCAGTTACAATAGAAGGAAGGTTTCCTAGGGTAGTTGGTCCACCAGAAATACCAGCAGCGATTAGATTTCAATGGGAACGAGCAGAACTGGGAACAACTAATTTCGCTCCTCAAGGAGGATTGACCGATGTGCCAGTTTTAGAAGTTTTTTCGTCAGGAGTTTATCAGTTGATCGGCTATTCAGATGTTGCAGGAACTATAGAAGTAGGAAGAGATGATTTACAGGTTTTGGATGTTTCTGCAATTGAAATTACAGTTGACTCAGAAGTAGCCGAAGAATCTTTTGCTGGTAGTTACACGGTAACCGCACAAATTTCTGCTTCATTCAATAATGTTCCAGATGTTCAGGTATTAGGATTTAACGATTTTGAGTACAGGTTAGATAGAGATTTGGGAAATGGTTTTATAGAATACAGGGCTTTTCAATCATCTCCGGTTTTTTCTAATGTGCATCCTGGTGATTACCGTATTACAGCTAGATATAGAGACTGCCCTGCTAGTGAAAGAGAATCGTCTATTTTTATGATCCTTGGATATCCTAAGTACTTTACTCCAAATGGAGATTCTTTTCATGATACGTGGAACATAATAAATCCTCAGCTATCGTCCCAGATACCTTTGATTTATATTTTTGATCGATATGGTAAGTTATTAAAACAATTAAGACCTGATGGCGCGGGTTGGGATGGTACCTATAATGGTAAAAATATGCCATCATCAGAATATTGGTTCAGGGTAGAATTTAATGAACCCACAGATCCTAATATGAGAAGAAGAGTGTTTGCGGGTAGCTTTTCTCTAATACGATAGATAGCATTTAATAAAAAGATAAAAAAAGCCGAATCATATTGTTGATTTGGCTTTTTTATTTTCTCGAATAAGGTGTTTTTTAAAAATTCATTCCAAGTGTAAAGGTCAGATTCTCTCTATATGAATCTACCAATGCAAAGTTACTAAAACCAGAATCTGGATAAAATTGTTCTGTACGCTGTTGTTCTGTGTAATCATATGCAACATCAAATTTGAATTGTTCAAAAGTATAACCAGCACCAATAGAAAATCCTGTTTTGTCGCCAAGAATTGCATCATTTTTATATGGGCTTTCTTCAAAACGAAATCCGCCTCTATAGCTCCAATTGCCATCCCTCCATTCGCTACCAATTCTTATTGTTGCAGAACCTTGTAGGTTATTGTCTATGCTTGTATTTAGAGAAGAGAAATTAACATTCTCTTCAGAACTAATGTGTATAGAGGAATAGTCTTTATAAGAATAATCCAAACTAATTAAGCCCTGCTGACCAAACAGTATTGCTATACTTCCCGTATAACTTTCTGGTGTACGAAGCTTATATTCTGGGAAAATGTTAATCACATTGGGGTCTACAAACCTGGTAACACCAAGGTTATTGTCAGTTATCAAGCGTTGGGTAGTCTCTTCCTGTATATAATATACGGTTGGGGATTCGTACGAAGCTCCCAAACGAAGTATTTTTGCTACTTTGATAATTCCGCCTATTTGTGCAGAAAACCCGGCACCACTTGTAGAAAGTTCATTGGTAAATAGCACACTATTAATTGTGCTTCCGGTATTACTGTTTTCTTCAAAAAATTCAGTAACTCGATCGTAACTAATAAAATGAGAATTAAGATTGAATCCAACATAAAAATTTTGATTTATCTGAGCACCTCCATTTAGTGTGAACTTACCATTTAAACCTGTGCTTTCATAATAATACTCCTGATCAAACGAACCAGGTTCTATATTAGAAAAATATGAAGTATTGTTTGGATTATCTAAATCTTCAGCCTCAATGATAGCAGATTCATGCCCTAAAAATGCCTGTTGTGCGCTATATCCTTCGGTTTCTCCTAAAAAAGCATATAGCTCATCCACTGATTCATTCGCTCTAGGGGTTATTAAGTCTAAAGGAATTCCTTGAGCTTCAGTTCGAAAAAAACTACTTATAGAATTGTTGCTTCTTCCAAGGACAAATAATTCGTCGGCATTATCTGCAGTCTGATCATATGCTAAACCTAGTGAGAATTTATTAACCCCTGAAGATTCAATATTGTAATTGTCATATATAAAAACTGTTCCTAATTGATTGAAATTTAGGTTTGTTGAATTGGTGTTTGCAAATCCATTAAAATAACTCGCATCATTATCTATAGTACTTGATGAAAGCGTTAATGAACCATATGTGTTCAAAAAAACAGCAGATCCTGCTGGATTAATTTGTATTGCAGATAAGTCTCCGCCAAGGGCTCCAAAAGCACCACTCATACCTCTAAAACGAGCAGTCCCAATTATGTCTTGTTGTGAATATCGTAATACGTCCGTAATATCTTGAGCATTCAAAAAAGACATTGAAAATATACCAATGAATAAGAATAGCTTTTTCATGTGTTCATTTTATTATTTAATAACCACATGGGATTCCAGTCCATCAAAGTAGTTATTATATATAATGACTACTTTGATGGGTAGGTCCCATAAGTTTTTATTTTTTGAATTATAGAACATCTTAAAAGTAATAAGACATTCGGGAAAGTTACCTGATAAATATCAGGTGTATATATATTATTTATCAACCTCTTCCTCGGCTTCTGCTACCGCCGCTTCTACTGCCACTGCTTCTTGATGAAGATCTGCTTCCTCCACGAGAATAACCACTACTACGAGATGAGCCTCCTCTTGAGTAACTAGAGCTTCTACTTCGTGACGTAGAAGGAGAGTATGTTCTATTTCTGCTAGAAGAATTACTTCTTGATCTGGCTGTAGGACCAGAATACCTAGTAGCGCCGCTTCTGTTTACAGATGACCTTGAACGAGAACCATAATTTCCATTAGAAGAGCGATTAGAGTAGCTAGAATTTCTACTTCTACTTGCATCAGAGGATACTCTTCTGCGATTAGTATACCCTTGTCGACTTCTATTATAGTTTGATGAATTTCTAGATCTTGCATTGTATCTTGAATTATATGATCGATAACGACTTCTTGAATTATATGCGTATCCGTTTCTATACCCTCTGTTGTAAGCGTATCGGTGGCCTCTCAGGTAATGACCGCGATATCCCCATCCCCATGGTGCTCCCCATCCAAATCCAGCATTCCAACCCCAACCTGGGCCATACCATCCATTCCATCCCCATCCTGCATTCCAACCTAATCCCCATCCTGCATTCCAGCCTAATCCCCAACCGGGACCCCAATTGTTCCATCCATTATTATAAAGATTTACATTAACTTGCGTAGGGTTACTTCCCCATGATGGTTGTCCAACTTCATAATCTAGAGCTACATCTGTAGAGTCTGCAGCATCATAATCTTCACTGGCATAAGAATCAACATCGGTAAAAATTTCATTTTGTTCAATAGCACTATCTATTTGTGCTGATTTCTCAGAAAAATAGCTGGAATAATAGCTAGATTTTTTTTCTGGATTATTTGGTCTGGTTTCAGTATTTCTTTGGCTTCCTGCTTCACCATAGATACCATCGTTATAAGGTACATATTCATATGAGCTACAAGACGTCAACATAAATACGCTTGCCAAAAGTAAAACTCCAATGGCACCATTTGTTTTAAAATAATTTTTAGGACGCATATCTTCTTATTTTATTGTTGAACATTACAAATTTAGTTAGTTTTGCGCTAATTAAATTATATTTAACAAACCCACAACATTTGTGCCAAATAGCAGTTTATGAGCAAGAATTTAACAAAGCGTAGTGAAGATTATTCAAAATGGTATAATGAACTAGTCGTAAAGGCTAATTTAGCTGAGAATTCGGCTGTAAGGGGGTGTATGGTAATCAAGCCCTACGGATATGCTATCTGGGAAAAAATGCAGGCAGAATTAGATAAAAAATTTAAGGAGACTGGTCATGAAAATGCCTATTTTCCATTATTTGTCCCTAAAAGCCTGTTCGAAGCAGAGGAGAAAAACGCTGAAGGTTTTGCAAAAGAATGTGCGGTAGTTACTCACTATAGGTTAAAAACGGATCCAGATAATTCATCAAAATTAATCGTAGATCCTAATGCCAAGCTAGAAGAAGAGCTTATTGTGCGTCCTACTTCAGAAGCAATTATCTGGAGCACATACAAAGGTTGGATACAATCTTATAGAGATTTACCAATATTAGTAAATCAGTGGGCTAATGTAGTACGATGGGAGATGAGAACTCGCCTTTTTCTGCGCACAGCAGAGTTTTTATGGCAAGAAGGACATACGGCTCATGAAACCAGAGCAGAGGCTATTGCTGAAACAGAGCAAATGAATGATGTGTATGCCGATTTCGTAGAAAACTTTATGGCTGTTCCCGTTATAAAAGGTAGAAAAACAGAAAGTGAACGATTTGCAGGTGCTGAAGATACTTACTGTATTGAGGCATTGATGCAGGACGGAAAAGCTTTGCAAGCTGGTACATCGCATTTTCTTGGGCAAAATTTTGCTAAGGCTTTTGATGTAAAATTCACATCAAAAGAAGGTAAGCAAGATTATGTATGGGCAACTTCTTGGGGTGTTTCTACAAGGTTAATGGGAGCCTTAATTATGACACATAGTGATGATAACGGATTAGTGCTACCTCCTAATTTAGCACCGATACAAGTGGTTATTGTTCCTATTTATAAAGGAGAAGAGCAATTAGATCAGATTTCTGTTGTTGCCAATGGATTGGTTGAGGATTTAAAATCTAAAGGAATATCTGTTAAGTTTGATAATCGTGACACACATAGACCGGGGGCAAAATTTGCTCAATATGAATTACAAGGAGTGCCTTTACGAATCGCTATTGGCCCAAAAGATTTGGAGAAGGGTACCGTAGAATTGGCCCGTAGAGATACATTGTCAAAACAATTTGTTGCCAAAGATGAAGTTGTAGTAACTATTGAGTCCTTGTTAAAGGAAATTCAAGAGAGTATGCATCAAAAAGCAAAGCAGTATAGAGATGAGCATATAACAGAAGTGGATACATTTGATGAATTCAAAGATATATTAGAAAATAAAGGCGGATTTATTTCGGCGCATTGGGACGGAACTGAAGAGACCGAACAAAAAATAAAAGAGCTTACCAAAGCTACTATACGTTGTATTCCTTTTGATGCAAAAGAAGAAGAAGGTAGTTGTGTTTATAGTGGTAAGCCCTCGAAATTAAGGGTATTATTTGCAAAGGCATATTAAGTTTTAGAAAAAAATAAAATAACACTTGCGCCATTAAAAAATAGTTGTATTTTTGCATCCGCAATTAGGCAATTATGGCCCGTTCGTCTATCGGCTAGGACGCCAGGTTTTCATCCTGGTAAGAGGGGTTCGATTCCCCTACGGGCTACGATTATTGAAATTAATTGCAGATTTAAAGTGAAATCTATAAATTTGCAATCCTTGAAAAGGGAAAATGGCCCGTTCGTCTATCGGCTAGGACGCCAGGTTTTCATCCTGGTAAGAGGGGTTCGATTCCCCTACGGGCTACAAATGTTATTATTAAGAAATTTAATTAGCAAAGAAGATGGCAAATCATAAGTCAGCATTAAAGAGAATTAGAAATAGTGAGACAAAGCGTCTTAGAAATAGATATCAGCATAAAACTACACGTAATGCAATCAAAAAATTACGTGAATCTGATAAGAAAGAAGCAGAAACTTTGTTTCCTACTGTGATTTCTATGCTAGACAAGTTAGCTAAAAACAATGTTATTCATAAGAATAAAGCTGCTAACTTAAAGTCTCAATTAGCAAAGTACGTAGCGGCTCTATAATTAGGTAGCTACGCTTTTACAATATCATAAGCTTTTTCACTCTGTGGGAAGGCTTTTTTTGTTGTCTATTTTTTTTACTTCTGTCTTTAGAAAAATAATGAAATTATTTATTTTTTTCTTCAATCCAACGTGACATATACTCTGTGCTTCTTAGTGTGTGAAAGTGTAGCATATTGCCAATAAAATTATTTGCTCTATGTTTATTTATATTGCCAAGAATTATATCGATTTGTTTTAACAATGAATTAGAAAATTTACTTTTTTGAAAACGAGTATTTATAATTTCGATACCATTTTGTTGTGCCTGTTGCCAAAGGTTTTTATTGGTGTATAATTTTACAGCAGCTATCGCAAACTTTTCAGGAGAATCAGTAATAAAACCATTCCAATCAGAATCCTCTCCAAGCATTCCTTCTGCTCCAATTGTTGTAGTAACACTTGGAGTGCCGCAAAGCATCGCTTCTGTTAGTTTTCCTTTAATCCCTGCTCCAAATCGCAATGGTGCCAGACAAACACGCGAGTTTTGAATGACTTCTTTCGAGTTTTCTGCCCTGCCCTTGATATGAAATCCCTCTTTTTTGTTATTTAATTGTGTTACTTTATGAGAAGGGTAGGCTCCATAAATATGTAACTCTGCTTTAGGTAATTCTTTTTTAATCAAAGGCCAAATGGTTTCTTTTAAATATATAACGCTGTTCCAATTAGGTTCATGCAAAAAGTTTCCAATGGTCATAAAATGATCTCTATCACTAAAAGTAGTCCAGTTTTTCACTGTTTTCTGAGTAATTGGTTCTAATAAAAAGGGTAAATAGTATAATAAGCTATTATTAATATTGAAGGTTTCTTTCAGTAGTCGCATTTCATAATCTGAAATAATCAATGAAAGGTCGCACCGGTAAATACTGGCAATTTCTCTTTTTACCGTGTCGTTATTTAGAAGATCCGTTATTTGAAACTCTTTATTCTTCTTTAGTGCTTCTTGACGTGTTTTTCTTAAGCCATGTAGATCTTCGGTGTTTAGTATTCTCATTGCATCTGGACAATGTTTAGCTACTCTCCATCCAAATTGTTCTTCGATAATGAACCGATCAAATATTACAATAGTGGGTTGAAGATGTTTAGCAAAATTATCAAAACTAGAATTGTTGATTTCAATTGTAACTTTTGAAACACCTAATTCGCTAAAATTGATCATATATTCACTGTCTGCAGCAGGGCTTGCAAAAGTGACTTGCCAGTTGTTAGACAGAAACAACTGGATAAGTTGTATCATTCTACTTCCCGCAGCAGATGAATTGGGTTCTGGCCAAACAAAACCTATGATTAGAAGATTTTTCATTTTTCATTTTTTAGTTTGTGTTTGTTTAGATCAAAAAAAGCCTCAGTAAAACTGAGGCCTATTTATTATCGAGAATTTTTTTTGCTATAGTTTAGCAAAAAGCGATTCCATTTTTTCTTTTTCTTCTTTGGCTAGCTCTTGGTCTACCAAAATTCGTCCACTATGCTCATCTGTAATAATCTTCTTGCGAGAGGCAATTTCCATTTGTACTTGTGGAGGAATTGTAAAGAATGACCCTCCAGATGCTCCACGTTCTATTGGTACAACTGCTAATCCATTTTTTACATTTTGTCTGATTCTCTTATAAGCAGAAATCAGTCTATCTTCGATATCTTTTTGATAGTCCTCAGATTTAGCAATTAGTGCTTGCTCTTCTTTTTCGGTTTCAGCTAAAATTGCATCAAGCTCACCTTTTTTGTGAGATAGGTGTTCGTTACGCTCACTAAGTTTTTGCTTAGTCTGATCAATAATCTCATTTTTCTGAACGATCTGTGCTTTATGCTCCTTGATATGTTTTTCTGCTAATTGAATTTCAAGTTCTTGGAATTCAATTTCTTTACTTAAAGAATTGTACTCACGATTGTTACGTACATTTTTTTGTTGTTCTCCGTATTTTTTGATTAAACCTTTAGCTTCTTCAATTAAATTTTTCTTATTCTTAATGCCATCATCGATGGTTTCAAGATCATTATTTAATTTTTCTAATCTTTTATTTAATCCGGCTACTTCGTCTTCAAGATCTTCAACTTCTAAAGGTAATTCTCCACGTACGTTTCTAATCTCATCAACTCTAGAGTCAATTAATTGCAAGTCATATAATGCTCTTAATTTTTGCTCAACAGTAACTTCTTTCTTTGCCATATTTTATAGGTATTGAATTGGATTGGTATTTTTATCCGATAAAATGATGGCAAAATTACTGATTTTTTTTCTAAGATAACTAACAATTAGGTTTTTTGTGTATTGTTCGCTTTCATAATGTCCAATATCGGCAAGAATTAGCCTTTTTTCGGCTTCATAGAATTGATGATATTTAAGATCTGCAGTAATAAAAATGTCTGCCCCGGCTTTTTGGGCATTTTTAATAGCAAAACTGCCACTACCTCCAAGAACCGCTACTTTTTTGATTTGCTTCCCTAGCAGCTCAGAATGTCTTACACATCCTGTATTAAATACCTTCTTAATATGGTTTAAAAATTCTATTTCTTCCATTGCTTCGGGTAATTCTCCAATCATCCCCATCCCGATGTTTTGATTTTGATTTTCTAATGAGGTAATTTCGTAAGCCACCTCTTCATATGAATGGTTTTCAAAAAGAGCTTTTAAGATGTTGCTTTCATGGTGTTTTTGATAAGTAATTTGAATCTGCTTTTCTTTTTCATGGTGCGTTTTTCCAATTTTACCAATTGATGGGTTTGCATTACCCAATGCTTTAAAAGTTCCCACTCCTTCAGACGAAAAGCTACAATTGTCATAGTTGCCTATGGTTCCTGCTCCAGCTTCAAAAAGTTTTGAGAGTAGGTTTTCAGCTTCAGTTATAGGGACAAAGGTTGTGAGCTTCTTAATAGTTCCGCTTTGAGGTATTAAAATTTTACGATTAATAAGACCTAATTGCTCACACATCATATCGTTTACCCCTTTACGATCATTATCTAGAGCAGTATGTATAGCAAATATGGCTATATCATTTTTGATGGCTTTCATGACTACGCGCTCTACGTAGTTGTTACCATTAAACTTTTTCAGGCCTTTAAAAACAATTGGATGAAAACTTACTATAAGATTGCACTTGTTTTCTATGGCTTCATCTATGATTTCCTCCAAAGTGTCTAGAGTTACCAGAATACCTGTTACCTCTGTTTTAAGATCTCCTACTAACAATCCAATATTGTCAAAATCTTCGGCATAAGCCATTGGAGCTAGTGCTTCAAGGTGTTGTATTACCTCCGTAATTTGCATTTATATTGTGTTTTTAAAATAAAAAATGAATGTAAAAAAACTTTTGTCAATAATCAAAGTTACGTTTTATACTTTTGTGATCATGAATTTATTGCGAAAGATACTTTTACCTGTTGTTCCTGTTTATTACTTCGTGACGTGGTTACGCAATAAATTGTATGATTGGAGAATAAAGAAATCAGCGGTATATGATTTTCCTATTATTGCCGTGGGCAACCTTAGTGTTGGGGGTACGGGAAAATCGCCAATGGTTGAATATCTTATTAGGTTGCTTAAGAATGAGATTATCCTGGCTACTCTTAGTAGGGGGTATAAAAGAGAGACTAAGGGATTTCAGTTAGTGACATCTTCCTCAACAGCAAGGGAAGTTGGGGATGAACCCCTTCAGTTTAGAACCAAATTCTCTGATATCATTGTTGGGGTTGATGAAGACAGGCGTAATGGTATTTCTAATTTAAGAGCAATATCTCCTAGGCCAGAAGTAATAATATTAGACGATGCTTATCAGCATAGAAAGGTGAAAGCTGGGTTTTATATTTTACTTACCGCATATTATGATCTCTATTGTAATGATATCGTGTTGCCTACAGGAAATTTGAGAGAACCTAGAAAAGGGGCAAATAGAGCTGACGTTATTGTTGTCACAAAATGCCCTAAAGATATATCTAATAAGGAGAAAGAAGAGATTTCCAGAAAACTTAATGTAAAGCCAGAGCAATCCATTTATTTTGCTATTATTGCTTATGGTAATGAGATTATTGGTGCTTCTGGAGCAAAATCAATTGATTCAATCCGGAATACATCTTTTACCTTGGTTACAGGTATCGCAAATCCTAAACCTTTATTAGAGTATTATTCTTCTTTAGGATTACAGTTTGATCACATTAACTTTCCTGATCATCATAATTTTTCTAATCATGAAATACAGGAGTTAAAGAATAAATTGATAATCACAACAGAAAAAGATTATGTTAGATTATCTTCTGATCTTTCTGGAGATAATTTATGGTATCAACCTATAGAGATGAAGTTTGTAGAAAATTCAAATTCTTTTAATGATAAGATAATTACATACATAAAAAAATGAGATCTACAATTTAGATCTCATTCTGTATGTTTTGGCTAACTCAAATAAGCTTAAAACAATCGTAAGCTTATTTTTATCTTTTCAATAGTTATGCCAAACTATTCTGTTGCTGTTTGTTTTTGTACTAAGGCTTTATGAAGTTTAGTAAAAAATTCCTCTGTTTTATAGGGTTTGGGAATAATGTCATTAAAACCATTGTCATAAAACTCGTCAAGGTTATCATCAAGTGTAACGGCGGTAAGTGCTATTATTGGTATTTCTTTATCAAATTCTCTAATTTGTTTTGTTGCCTCAATACCACTTATGCCTGGCATGTGGATATCCATAAGGATTAGGTCAAAAGAGTTTTCTCTTACTTTGTTTACTGCAATATCACCATTATCGGCAACATCACAGATTATTTTATTCTTTTCAAGAATTTTTCTGGTAATGAGCTGATTAATCTTATTATCCTCAACGATCAATATACGTTTATCAATCATTACGTTATAATCAATTTTTTTGGCTTCTTCTAGGTAATCTGTGCTGTTGTCCTCAAAGATTTCAAATTTAAGATTGAATAGGAATTTTGATCCTTTTCCTAATTCGCTCTCCAGTCTAATTTCACTATCTAATAAGGACAAAAGGTTTTTTACAATAGATAATCCTAATCCTGTTCCTCCAAACTTTCTATTAATTTGTACAGAACCTTGGGTAAAGTTTTCGAATATAGTTTGTTGCTTTTTTTCTGAAATCCCAACTCCGTTATCCTCTATTTCAAAACTAAGGAATACTTTGTTTTCGATTCTATTTATAGGTCGGACCCTTATCCAAATATCACCATTTTGTGTGAATTTGATTGAATTACCAATAAGATTAATTAGGATTTGAGATACTTTTAATGGATCCCCTTTTAATTTTGCCGGGATCAAATTGTCAAATTCATAATGAAGTTTGTTATTTCGATCTTTAGCAGATTTTCCTAGAGCAATTAATACATCATTAATTCTTTTCTTTAAGTTAAAAGATGTGTTTTCAATCTCTACTTTGTTAGCTTCAAGTTTGTTGAGATCAAGAATGTTGTTGATAAGTGATAATAGATATTCTCCTGAAAATTTAAGAGAATTTAAATGCTCCTTTTGATTTGGGGTGGGGCTTTCTTCTAATAAAAGATGTGTCAACCCAGTAACCGCATATAAAGGTGTTCTTAGCTCATGGGTTATTGTTGATAGAAATTGCACCTTTGCTTCACTAGCTCTTTCGGCATTTTCCTTTGCTAAAATCAGTTCTGAATTCTTGTTTTGTAGCAACTCATTTGCTCTGGCTCTTAGGTTGTTGTTTTTATATAGTGAAAGTGTTAAAAGTGATAAAATGGTAATTAAAGCAATGCTTAAAATAGTGGTTAAACGACCTAATTTAAGGGATTTTTGCTGTTGTATGTTTTCCTCAGTAAGCTCTTCTATTAGGACATTGTTTTCGTCAAGATTTAATTTGGCTCCAGCTTCTTGAGCAATTATTTCTTTATTGGTGTTAAATAAGGAGTCTTTTATTTTTAGATGTGCTCTAAGATAATTTAAGGAGGCTAGATATTCATTTTTCTTTTGGTATATCTGGCTGTAAAGCTCATATGACTCTGACTTGACCTCAGAATATTTCATGTCTTTGCCAATTTGCATCGACAAATCATTCGTTTCTTTAGCTTCATCTAATAAGTTTAATGCTAATTGAGCCTTAGCTTTATTTATATAAAGCTTTGCTTTGTAATATGATTGATTAAAAGAATTAATGATTGGTAAACCGCTATTAAAATGTTTTATAGCCAATTCGGGTTGATCTTTAGAAAGTTCCAAAATTCCAAAGTTTAATTTTATTAACCCTTCCAAACCTTTTAAATCACTCTTTTTGGTAATAATCAAGGCGGTTTTTAAAACATTATCTGCTTTTTCATAGCTTTTAAGCTCTGTAGCTATAGATCCATATATTGTATATGAATGGGCGAGCATAGTTTGATCATTCTCCTCTTCCTGAATTTTTATAGCATTAAGAATCTGTTCTTCACTTTTTTTAAGATCTCCTAGTTCTCTATACAGCTCTGCCAATACCATACTGGTCTGTGCTCTATATGTCTGATCTTGACTTTGCAAAGCCATTTCTTTGGCAATAATAATATTGGCGAGCGCTTGTTCTAATTCTGCTTGATGAATAGATATCGAAGCTTTGATCAAATAATTAGCAATAGAATCCCTGACTTGATTGTCTTTTGTAATGTCCTTTTCCGTTTGGGAATAGGTCAAAAAACAACAAATAAGTAAAATTATAGTTATAGAATTTCTTATTGGGGTTGGCATTTTTCCTCTAAAATATCTCAACTAATATAGTTATTTCTTACAAATGTTAATAATTAAATCAATTATTCTATGACTATATCCAATTTCATTATCATACCAGCCTATGATTTTAACCATTTTTCCTATAACAGAGGTCATTAAAGAATCAAATAAACAAGAGTAAGGATTTCCAATGATATCAACAGATACAATAGGGTCTTCTGTATAATCTAAAATCCCTTTCAGACTAGAATCAGATGCATTTTTAAACGCAAGATTTATTTCTTCGATAGAAGTTTGTTTTTTAACATTAAAGGTAATATCTGTTAGCGATCCATCAGGAACAGGAACTCTTATACCACAGCCACCAATTACATCACTTAACTCAGGGAAAATTTTAGTTAAAGCCTTTGCTGCTCCGGTAGTGGTAGGAACAATTGACTGACTTGCTGCTCTAGCTCGTCTTAAATCTCTATGTGGTTGATCGTGTAAACTCTGGTCAGTAGTGTAACTGTGTATGGTAGTAATGTATGCCTGTTCAATTCCGCAGAGATCATTGATTACTTTGATCATTGGTGCTGCATTATTTGTAGTGCATGAAGCATTAGATATTATAGTTTCTGAACCATCTAGAATATGATCATTTACACCTAAAACAACCGTTTTTATACTATCTTCAGTTGGAGGAGCTGAAAGAATAACTTTTCTTGCCCCCGCTTTTAGATGTTTTTCTGCTAAGGCCCTAGTCTTAAATCGACCCGTTGCTTCAACTACAATATCAATATCATGCATTGACCAATTGCAATTTTCTGGATCTTCTTGGTTAATTAGGGGGATAGAATCATCATTTATAATAATATGGTTTGGATCAAAAGAAACCGTATATGGTAAGACGCCATGAATACTATCGTATTTCAAAAGATGACTTAAGGTTTTGGTATCCGCAAGGTCATTAATAGCAACAACTTGGATGTCGGGGTGATTTATTAATAATCTAAAGAGGTTACGACCAATTCTTCCAAATCCGTTAATAGCTATTCTTATTGGTTTATTCATTAAATCCTAATTATTCAGTTTTTGTGTTACAGTAAATGCTTTTGAGCCTTATATGATGACCGCACTAATGCACCACTTTCAACATGTCTGAATCCCATTTCTAAACCTATTGTTTCGTATTTTTTGAACTGATCTGGTGTTATGAATTCTTTTACAGGAAGATGTTTTTTGCTTGGTTGTAAATATTGCCCAATAGTAACTATATCTAGGTTTACCCCCCTTAGGTCTTTAAGTGTTTGTATAACTTCTTCTTGTTTTTCCCCAAGTCCAAGCATAATCCCACTTTTTGTTCGATTGATCCCACTCTCTTTAAGGTAATTTAGTACTTGTAGACTTTGTTCGTATTTAGCTTGAATACGAACTTCGCGGGTTAACCTTTTTACAGTCTCCATATTATGCGAAACTACTTCGGGTTTTACGGTAATAATTCGATCTATGTTTTTGGTTTTTCCTTGAAAATCCGGAATTAAGGTTTCTAATGTAGTTTCAGGATTCATTCTGCGAATTGCCTGAATAGTTTCCGCCCATATTATCGAACCGCCATCTAGAAGATCATCTCTATCCACAGATGTTATAACGGCATGTTTAATATTCATTATTTTTATAGAACGTGCAACTTTTTCTGGTTCTTCCCAATCAACAGTTTCTGGCCTTCCTGTTTTCACGCCGCAGAAACCACAGGAACGTGTACATATATTACCAAGTATCATAAAAGTAGCTGTTCCTTCACTCCAGCACTCTCCCATATTAGGACAACTTCCAGATGTACAAATTGTATGTAAGTTATATTTATCTACCAAACCTCGAAGTTCAGTATATTTTTTACCCGTTGGAAGTTTGACTCTTAGCCATTTCGGTTTTCCTTTAGGAGGATTCACCGTAGCAACATCATTGTTCATACGCACAATATTTTTAGCAAAAATACAAAGAAAGCTTAGATTACTATAGAGTTAAAGAAAAAGTTATGATTTGTTATGTAACCTTGTTTTAAATATAAGATTTCATATAGAGGTAGTGCTTTTGGGAAATGAAATAACTAAAGCGAAAAATGATTAATAAAACCTTAATAAACTCTTTAACACTAGGTTAAAATTAAGTTAATCTAAAATTTTCTTCTCTTTTTGAAGTTATACATTATGTTAAAATAATCAAGACTTATAAAATTAAGGGTGATGTCACAAGAATTGGTATTGGTAACTCCAAAGAAAAGACAAAACAATAGAAAGCGAGTAGAAAAGTGGTTAGTAAATAATCATAGATACATTAATATTACAGCTATAGAGAAGGAGATATCGGCTCCAAAGGGGTTGGTTCAAAAGTTTGTCAAATATGATAAGAAGATTAATGATAAATGGATAGAGCCCCTATTTATGGTGATCAAAAGTTTTACGTCTTTCAATCTAAGATAATCTAATTAGTCATCTTTAAGATAAGATGAATTAATTGTTAGTTATTATTTCTGATAATAATTTTTTAGCCCTTAAAAGCTTAACTTTTACGTTGTTCATAGGCTCGTTCAGGTAATCCGAAATTTCTTTATAACTAAGTTCCTGAAAATAACGAAGATTAATTACCTCTTGATAGTTTGGTTTTAGTTGTTTTATATATAGAAGTAATTGTGCTAAATTTTGTTCTGTAATTAGTTTGTCTTCAGGTGTTGGGTTGTCATCGGCTATTTTGTATACAGAATCATCTACACTCGTAGTGGTTTTAGATTGTATTGAGGCGTTTTTTTTTCTTAATAAATCTATATGAATGTTTTTGGATATCTGTATTAACCAAGTCTTAAAATTGTATTCTTCCTTAAAAGTATTGATCTTATCAAAGGCGCGTGAAAAACTTTGTATCGTAATGTCTTCGGCTTCGTACTCATCATTAGTTCTTTTTAATTGAAAATTATAAACATCGTTCCAAAAGGTATCTAGAAGGTAATTAAAAGACGTTTGTTTTCCATCTTTAGCCTTATTTATATGATCTTCTAATGTAATAGAGTGCTCTTTTTTCAACGAATTATTTTTGAATAGAATATCTGAAGTGGTTTATTTAGAATGTTCTTTCTCATTACAGTTAGCATACTGATCAGGAGTTTTACCACACATAGAACATGATTCTCCCTCTTTATTTAGAAAAGGACTTTGACTTGCACAAGTACCCGCAAACTTCCCGTCTTTTTTTGCCCATAGTTTAATTGCAATTCCTCCAAAGGCTAAAAGTAAAAGACCAATAGTAAGTAATAAAAGTTTCATAATTATTGTTATTACCAAAATTTAGGGGCAAAGATACGAAGAATGTATGTCTATAAAGGTGCTAAACAGAAAATTATGTGTAATTATTGTTATAAGATGTTAACTTCTGTTTCTAATTTAATCTCGAATTTTTCAAGAATTTTTTTTTGAATTTTCTCTGACAAATCAAGTATTTCTTTACCTGTTGCATTGTCATGATTCACCAAAACCAAAGCTTGTTTTTTATGAACTCCTGCGTCGCCCCATCGTTTTCCCTTGAAACCAGTTTGCTCTATAAGCCATCCTGCCGGTACTTTAATGTTGTTTTCATCAATTTTATAAAACGGAATGTCAGCATATGAATTTTGGAGTTTAGTAAACAAATCTTTAGATATAACAGGGTTTTTAAAAAAACTACCACTGTTGCCAATTTTTGAAGGATCAGGAAGTTTACTTTTCCTGATTTGAATAACAGCCTCAGATATATCTTTAATAGTTGGAGAAGTAATGTCTTTGTCTGCTAAAGCACTTTCTATTGCTCCGTATTTTATATTGATCTGATGGTTTTTTTTACTTAGTTTGAATGTTACTTTTGTAATTATAAATTTGCCTTTGGCTTCATTCTTAAAAATTGAATTACGATATTCAAATTTGCAATCTTGATTTGAAAAAGTGTGTTTTTTTCCTGTATTTATTGCAATTGCTTCACACGATATTAAGGTGTCTTTAAGTTCTACTCCGTAAGCACCAATATTTTGGATGGGTGCGCTTCCAACATAACCAGGTATAAGTGACAAGTTTTCTAATCCGCCATAATCATTAGTAATGCAATACTGTACAAAATCATGCCAATTCTCTCCTGCATTTGCAGATAGAACTACAAAATTTTCGGATTCTTCAATAACAGTAATTCCTTTTATAAGAATATGTATTACTAATGCATTAATGTCTTTTGTTAATAACATATTGCTACCGCCACTAAGAATAAACAACTCTTTGTTTGCGTATTTGAAAAGTGCATCTTTTAGCTCTGATTCTGAAGTAATTTTGATATACTCAGTTGCAGTAACATCTATTCCGAAGGTGTTGTGTTTTTTTAAAGACTTATTGTATTCAATTTTCATTAATCTTCATATTTTTCCAAAGCCAACCTTAATATATTTATCGCTTTTTTAAGATCTCTTCGATTTATAACATATGCTATTCTTACCTGATTTGTTCCCACATTTGGGCTAGAATAGAACCCCGAAGCGGGTGCTAACATAACTGTTTCTTTATTGAAATCAAATTTATCTAAAAGCCATTGTGCAAAATCTTCTGAATCTTTAACAGGTAATTCTGCAATGCAATAAAAAGCTCCTCTCGGCATAGAAACTTTTACCCCAGGTATTTCTTTAAGTCCTGCAACTAGTGTGTCTCTTCTAGCTTTGTATTTTGCAACGGTTTCTTTATAATAAGATTCTGGAGCTTCTAAAGCTGCTTCACTTGCAATTTGGGCAAGAGTAGGAGGGCTTAATCTTGCTTGTGCAAATTTCATTGCTGTCTCGATAACACTTTTGTTTTTGCTAACCATGCATCCTATCCTTGCACCACACATGCTATATCTTTTTGATACTGAATCTACAACAATGGCGTGGTCATCCAGACTCTTTTCTTGAAGAATTGAGTAATGCTCTGATCCATCGTAAACAAATTCGCGATAGACCTCATCAGATATTAAAAATAGATCATACTTGATAGCCAATTTAGCTAGTTGCTTAATTTCTTCCTTGCTATACAGGTATCCAGTAGGATTTCCAGGATTGCAAATCAAAATGGCTTTGGTTTTTTTCGTGATGAGTTTTTCGAATTCATCGATTGAAGGTAGTGCAAATCCTGTATCTATACTAGAAATAACAGGAACAACCTTAACATTAGATTGGGTAGAAAAACTATAATAATTTGCATAAAATGGCTCTGGTACTATAATCTCATCTCCAGGATCCGTTATGCTGCCCATAGTAAAAATAAGCGCTTCACTACCACCTGTTGTTATCAGAATATCATCAGAAGAAATTGTAATATCATGTTTAGCATAATAGCTAGCCAATTTCTTTCTAAAGCTTTCAAATCCAGCAGAATGACTGTATGCAAGAACATCTAGTTTATTATTTCGGACAGCTTCAATTGCCTCTATAGGTGTTTTTATATCGGGTTGACCTATATTAAGGCGATATATATGCTTGCCTTCTTTTTCTGCTTTTTCTGCAAAGGGAACCAATTTTCGAATTGGAGATTCTGGCATTGCTTTCCCTTTGCTTGATACTACTGGCATCTGTTATATGGTTTAAAAAATAAATAGGGGTAAATTTCTTAAAATATTTAAGAAATA
Organism: uncultured Aquimarina sp.; assembly: GCA_947500545.1. GTDB lineage: Bacteria > Bacteroidota > Bacteroidia > Flavobacteriales > Flavobacteriaceae > Aquimarina. The sequence goes on from CANMSO010000013.1 coordinate 29,708, forward strand.
GATATATAATTAAGATGAATTTTCAACTATTTTCCTATATTTAGTGGAATGAAGATTTTATTATTAGATTTTTGCCATTTTCTTAGAAATAAGGTTCTAGTATTGTTTTTGTGTTTCAGCTTTACTGTTTTTTCTCAAGGAGCCTTCAAATTACCTTCTGGGGCAAAAGATGGGAAAATTAAGTTTGAGCTTGCAAATAACCTAATTATTATTCCTGTATTTGTTAATGGTGTTGAGCTTTCTTTTATCCTGGATTCGGGTGTTGGATCAACAATTATTTTTAGTGTTGATAATAAAAGTTCTTTAGAACTTAAAAATGCTTCAAAAATTTACCTCAGGGGATTAGGAGATGATGAGCCTGTAGAGGCTATTAAGTCTGTTAATAATGAATTTAAAATAGGGAATGCAACTAGTTCGGATCATACAGTTTATCTGGTCTTGGATGAATCTATTAATTTCTCTCCCAGAATGGGTTTCCCAATTCATGGTATTATAGGATATGATTTTTTCAAAAACTTTATATTAGATATTAATTATACAAAAAGGGTTATAAAAATGAATGAGCCCTCGTCGTATAAATATAAGAAATGTAAAAAATGTTATGAGACTAATATTAGTTTTGAAGAGCAAAATAAAAGACCATATGTTAAGGCAAAATATAAATCAAAGAATGGCTTTATAGATATTATATTGTTACTAGATTCTGGGTCAGGATCCTCATTATGGTTGTTTGAAAACAAAGAAAAAGGTATTCAGGTTTCAGAAAATTCATTTAGAGATTTTTTGGGGAAGGGTTTTAATGGAGATATTTATGGGCAAAGAACCAAAATCGAAGAGCTTCATCTGGGTGATTTTGTAATGAAAGAAGTTACTACTGCTTTTCCTGATTCAATCTATATACAAGGTATACCTCTTGATAGGCGACAAGGCTCTCTTGGGGGTAATGTTTTGCGTAGGTTCAATATGATTGTAGATTACCCTAGTCAAAGAATATCTTTTAAAAAGAATAGTTTTTTCGAAAAACCTTTTCATTATAATATGAGCGGACTTACCATTCAGCATAGTGGTTTTACAACAGTAAAGAATACCGATGACACTAAAATTTATAGAAGAAGAAATAAAAAGGTAATTGAAAAAGATAGATTGTATCTTGGTTTTAATAGAATAGTAACGGAAAAAACTTTTGAGTTGTCTAATAATTTTGTGTTACTACCAAAATATGAGATTTCTGATGTTAGACCTGGTTCACCAGCTGATATAGTAGGTTTAAGAAAAGGTGATATTATACTAGAAGTAAATAGCCGAAAAGCATATAATTACCAATTATCTGAGCTTAATGATCTTTTTTATTTTGAAGAAGGAAGAAAGATTAAAATGAAAATAGATAGGTTAGGAGTAGAAATCACCTATGAATTTTACTTGAAAAAAGTCATCTAATTAAAAAAGGGTTCTACGTTAGTAAAACCCTTTTTTAATAGTAATTTATAGGATACTGATTAATTCTTTTTTTCAAGAACACTCTGATCTAAAACAGTTCCTTTAATTTTTATTGCTTTTGTAGCTTCTCCAGCATTCGAATAAACGGTAATCGTTTTTCGAATAGGGCCAACTCTCTTAGTGTCATATTTCACCTCTATTACTCCCGTTTCTCCCGGTGCAATTGGGTTTTCTGGCTTTTTAGGAATTGTACATCCACAGCTAGAATACACTCTTGATATTATCAATGGTGCATTTCCAGTATTTGTAAATTCAAATTTACGAACGCCATCACTACCTTTGGCGATCTCACCATAATCGATAACTTCAGTTTTAAATTTTATTTGTGCTTGGTCTTGGGCATTTAATGTAGCTCCAAGAAATCCAATAAATAAAATCATCATCACTTTTTTCATAATGTAGGTTTTTATTGTGGGTAAAAGTAGTTACTTTTTATCCAACTTCAAAATTGCAAAAGACTTTCAAGTTGTCGGATATAATAATTACTTTTGCACTCTAAATTCCAAAAATCGGACCAAAGTATGGCTTTAGCTACAAAATATGATGCAAAATCGGTAGAAGAAAAATGGTATAGCTACTGGATGGATAATAATTATTTCCATTCTGAAGTAGATGAACGGGAGGCGTATACTATCGTTATTCCCCCTCCAAACGTTACTGGGGTTTTGCATATGGGGCATATGCTTAATAATACTATTCAGGATGTGTTAATACGTAGAGCCCGTCTTAAAGGCTTTAATGCTTGCTGGGTTCCGGGTACTGATCATGCCTCAATTGCCACAGAAGCAAAAGTGGTTGCCAAATTAAAGGAGGAGGGTATTAATAAAAATGATCTTACTCGTGAAGAGTTTCTTGAACATGCCTGGGAGTGGACTCATAAGCATGGTGGGATTATTTTAGAACAGTTGAAAAAGCTAGGAGCTTCTTGTGATTGGGAGCGAACTGCTTTTACTATGGATGACAATTTGTCGGCTTCTGTAATAAAGGTCTTTGTAGATTTGTACAATAAAGGACTTGTTTATAGAGGATATAGAATGGTAAATTGGGATCCGGAAGCCAAAACCACTTTATCTGATGAAGAGGTAATTTATGAAGAGAAACAAGGGAATCTATATTACTTAAAATATAAAGTAGAAGGAAGTGAGGATACACTTACCATAGCTACCACACGTCCCGAGACAATTATGGGGGATACCGCCATCTGTATTAACCCAAATGATTCACGATTTACACATTTAAAAGGGAAGAAAGCGATCATTCCTATTGCAAACCGAGCTATTCCTATAATCGAGGATGAGTATGTAGATATGGAGTTTGGTACTGGATGTCTTAAAGTTACTCCAGCTCATGACCCTAACGATAAAGTTCTTGGAGATAAACATAATTTAGAAGTTATTGATATTTTTAACGATGATGCTACACTTAATTCTTTTGGATTGCATTACGAGGGCAAAGATCGTTTTGTAGTAAGGAAAGAAATCATAAATGAATTAGAGTCTTTAGAGGTTTTAGAAAAAACAGAAACCCATCTTAACAAAGTTGGGACCAGTGAGCGTACAAAAGCGGTGATAGAACCAAAATTAAGTGACCAATGGTTTTTGAAAATGGAGGGGCTTGCTAAACCAGCGTTAGAAGCAGTTTTAGAAAAAGATGTAAATCTAGTTCCAGAAAAATTTATTAATACCTACCGTCATTGGATGGAGAATGTGAGAGATTGGAATGTATCACGCCAATTGTGGTGGGGACATCAAATTCCAGCTTATTTCTATGGTGATGGGAAAGAAGATTTTGTAGTTGCAGAGAGTAGAGAAGAAGCCCTGATTCTGGCAAAGAAAAAAACAGGAAATGATTCTTTAGTAGATTCAGATCTTAAACAAGATCCAGATGCTTTGGATACTTGGTTTTCGTCGTGGTTATGGCCAATGAGTGTGTTTAACGGTATTTTAGAACCCGATAATAAAGAAATTAATTACTACTATCCTACTAATGATCTTGTGACTGCACCCGAAATTTTATTTTTCTGGGTCGCTCGTATGATTATTGCAGGGTATGAGTATAGAAAAGAAAAGCCTTTTACGAATGTATATCTAACGGGTATAGTAAGAGATAAACAGAGGCGCAAGATGTCTAAATCTTTAGGTAATTCACCAGATCCAATAGATTTAATAGCTCAATACGGTGCAGATGGTATTAGAGTTGGAATGTTACTAAGTTCTCCTGCCGGCAATGATCTAATGTTTGACGAGGATTTGTGCAAACAAGGTAGTGCATTTGTAAATAAAATATGGAATGCCTTTAGGCTTATCAAAGGTTGGGAAGTGGATTCAAGTATTGATCAACCCGAAGCTTCGGCTATTTCAATACAATGGTATAAATCCAGGTTTCAAAATGCATTAATCGATTTAGAAGACAATTATTCAAAATATCGAATTAGTGATGCATTAATGACCACCTATAAATTGATATGGGATGACTTCTGTAGCTGGTTGCTTGAAATGATTAAGCCAGCTTATCAGAGCCCGATTGATGCTAAAACATATCAAGAAGTAATTACAATTTTAGAAGAAAACCTTAAGATTTTACACCCTTTTGTTCCTTTTATTTCAGAAGAGATATGGCAACAAATTACTGAAAGAACACCTAATGAAGCTTTGATAATTGCTGATTGGCCAAAATCTGATGCAATTAATGAGAGTTTGATAAAAGAATTTGAAACTGCCTCAGAGGTAATTTCAGGTATTAGAACAATAAGAAAAGAAAAGAACATTTCTTTTAAAGAAACTATAGAGTTGTGTGTTTTAAATAATGAAAAAGGCGGTACTACTTTTGACTCGGTTATCAGTAAACTTGGAAATCTAACTTCCTTGAATTATGTTGATGGAAAAGTTGAAGGAGCACTTTCTTTTAGAGTTAAGTCAAATGAATATTTTATTCCGATTTCCGGAGCAATCAATGTAGAAGATGAAATTAAAAAACTCTCAGAAGAACTAAAATATACCGAAGGGTTTTTAAAATCTGTTCAGAAGAAATTACAAAATGAGCGTTTTGTTAATAATGCGCCAGATCAAGTTATTGCTAATGAAAGAAAGAAAGAAGCTGATGCAGAAGCAAAGATAGCTACTCTAAAATCCAGCTTAGAGAGTTTGCAGTAATGTGGATCCTAAGTGAATTAGAATAAAAAAAGCTTTGGTAATTTTACCAAAGCTTTTTTTATTCTGTAAGATATTTATTTACCAATTCTATATATCTTATTTTGGCTTCTTTTTGAGTAAGATCTTTTACCTGAAATAGAGCATTAAGTTTGAAGGCATTTCTAAGTTCACTGTTTCCTGAAGGTGTATAAAAACCTTCTGCATGTGTTGCTTGTTTATAATGTGCATAAAAATGAAGCATAACATCGGGAGGCAACTGTATTTTTGTGTTGCAAGCGCGTTCATACGCCTTGTTGAAAGCAATATTTAATTCTTCCTCGGTCATGATTAAAGATTGGCAATAACACTTTCTCCTCCTTTGACTTTTTGATTTAAAGTAACATCCACTTTGGTTCCTACAGGTAAAAATACATCTACTCTTGAGCCAAATTTTATAAATCCACTGTCTGAGCCCTGAATAACTTTTTCACCTTCTTTTGCATAGTTTACAATTCGCTTTGCTAATGCTCCCGCAATTTGTCTATACAAAACCTCTACGATGTTGTTTTTCACCACTACGGTAGTTCTTTCGTTTTCTTCGGAAGCTTTGGGGTGCCATGCTACTAAATATTTTCCAGGATGATATTTGCTAAAAATCACATCTCCGTTAATAGGATGCCTTGTAACATGAACATTTATTGGAGACATAAAAATAGAAACCTGAAGACGATTGTCATTAAAATGTTCCTTTTCAAATACTTCTTCAATTACAACAACTTTACCGTCAACGGGAGCCACAACAGTATTTTCATTAACAATAGTGTTCCGTTTAGGATTCCTAAAAAATTGCAATATCAAAATTAGAAAAGCCAGCGTAACAACAAATATGGCTATCTGCCACTCATCATTCTGAATGGCAACATATGAAGCAACATTAACTCCTAAAAATAATACTAATGCTACTGATATTATTTTGTATCCTTCTTTATGAAACATATTTTAAAATTTGTAAAAATCCATATAAAAACGGGCTGGCAAATATAACACTGTCTAACCGATCATAAATCCCTCCATGTCCTGGCATTATTGCACCACTATCTTTTACACCGGCCTGTCTTTTAAACTTAGATTGTATCAAATCACCCAGTGTACCAAAAATACTCATAATTATGCTTATAATCAACCAAATAGTAATAGATAAAGTGTGCGATAAAATTGCAATCAAGTAGCCAGCTAAAATCGAGAATATAAAACCACCAACAAATCCTTCAATAGTTTTCTTTGGAGATATTCGTTCAAGGAGCTTGTGCTTGCCAAAGTTTTTTCCAACTAAATAGGCAAAAGTATCATTGGTCCAAGTAATTAGAAATGCTCCGGCAATAATCAAAGGCTGATATTCTCCCGAATAATTAGGAATTAGAGTTAAGAAAACGATGGCCGAGATTAGATAAAAAATACTAGTACGGTATTTTCGTTTTTCAAACATCGGAATTATTCTAATGGTAACCAGATCCTTCACCAAAAATAACTCTGTAATAACGGTTAAAATTAGTATTGGCAGTATAAGATAAACTTGGTCTTGAAATATGTTTAATGATACTAAAAGAACAATAAATATAGCATATAGTCTTTTATTGTTGAGGTGAATTAATTTTTGAAATTCAAAAATAGAAATCATCCCAAAAACAAGAAATACTCCAACAAAAGTATATTTTGAAACAAATATTGATACTAGTAATATTGAGACGTATAAAAACCCCGATAAAGACCTTGTGAGCAGTTCTTTCATATTATAAATCTTCCAAGAGGAGCAAATATAGATTTTTTGAACTACTTCCGTAGCTTAAGAAATCCTTTTCTTTTTGCGGTTCAAAGTCTTTTATAGTAGTGATGTTTGAAGGAATTGAATTTTTATTTTTATTTTTTATTCCCTTTAATCCTTCGCCAATACTCTTAACCAATTGACTAGTAGCTGCTAAAATCACAAAATTATCAGGTAACTCGGTCAGTTTTTTTCCTCTAAGTTGATTTGATGAAACTAATATTGCTCCGCTATCAGCAATTAAATATTCACAGGTTGCAAAAAAGAAGGATGCAGAAGAATTTTTAACAAAATTAAGATTGAACCCTGAAAACTTGTGTTCTAATCCAATGTCAAAAGAACAAACGTCTTTTTCATACCAATCATTTTCCAATAGAATTTTGTCAAAAGAATCCAAAACTTCATTATCAGTGTCGCAATAAAGAAATTTACCTCCATTTCTTTTGAAATTCATCATAAAGCTTTCGTCAATCGGCAGATCGATTTCAGGCATATATTTACTACGATCATCTATAAGACGTTCCTTACTCTTTTGGTCTGATTTAGATTTTGAGGAAAATATTCTTCTAAATAGACTCATTTTTTAGATTAAGATTGGGGGATTACGGTTTTACATTACCTCCAAAGATAAAAAAAATCTTAACCTAATATTCTGTTAGGTTAAGATTTTTCAATTTACAAGTAAAAATATATAAATTAAGATGGTTCTTTAACGATCTCTTCTTCCTTTTTACCAAATGGTCTTTCACCAAATATTTTTTCTAAGTTATCTTTGAAGATTACTTCTTTTTCTAATAATACTTCGGCAAGTTCAGTAAGCTTATCCTTGTGCTTTTCTAATAATTGGATTGCACGTTGGTATTGCTCTTCTATAATGTTAGAGATTTCTTTGTCAATAAGTTCGCTAGTTTGCTCACTGTAAGGTTTTGCAAAATTATATTCACTTTGTCCTGAAGAATCGTAATATGTTAGGTTTCCAATCTTGTCGTTCAAACCATAAATGGTTACCATAGCTCTGGCTTGCTTAGTTACTTTTTCCAAGTCACTAAGTGCACCCGTAGAAATTTCATTAAATATTACTTTCTCTGCAGCTCTACCTCCTAATGCAGCACACATTTCATCAAGCATTTGGTTTGGTCTTACAATAAGTCTTTCTTCTGGAAGATACCATGCGGCTCCAAGAGATTGCCCTCTAGGTACAATAGTTACTTTTACTAGTGGTGCGGCGTGTTCCAACATCCAGCTTACAGTTGCATGACCAGCTTCATGAAAAGCAATTGCACGTTTTTCTGCAGGGGTAATGATTTTATTCTTTTTCTCTAATCCTCCTACAATTCTGTCTACAGCATCAAGGAAATCTTGTTTGCCAACCGCTTTATTACCTTTTCTGGCGGCAATTAGAGCTGCTTCATTACATACATTGGCGATATCAGCACCAGAGAATCCCGGAGTTTGCTTTGCCATGAATTCAGTATCTAGTTCACCATCAACCTTTTTTAATGGTTTTAAATGAACATCAAAAATTTCTTTACGCTCACGAATATCAGGTAAATCTACATATATCTGTCGGTCAAAACGACCAGCACGTAATAATGCTTTATCAAGAACATCAGCTCGGTTGGTAGCTGCAATTACAATTACATTGGTATTTGTGCCAAAACCATCCATTTCTGTAAGAAGCTGATTTAATGTATTTTCTCTTTCATCATTAGATCCAGAAAAATTACTTTTTCCTCTTGCTCTACCTACAGCATCTATTTCATCAATAAAAATAATGGCAGGAGATTTTTCTTTAGCTTGTTTGAACAGGTCTCTAACTCTGGAAGCTCCTACACCTACAAACATTTCTACGAAATCAGATCCTGATAGAGAGAAGAAAGGTACTTTGGCTTCACCTGCAACAGCTTTAGCTAATAACGTTTTACCTGTTCCCGGAGGTCCTACTAACAAGGCTCCTTTAGGTATTTTACCACCTAAAGAAGTGTATTTTTCGGGGTTCTTCAGGAAATCAACGATTTCTTGCACTTCTTCTTTTGCTCCTTCAAGACCAGCTACATTTTCAAAAGAAACTTTTACTTCTGTATTTTGATCAAAAAGTTTTGCTTTAGACTTACCAATATTAAAGATTTGTCCTCCAGCACCACCTCCTGAGCCACCACTCATTCTGCGCATAATGAATATCCAAACTCCAATGATCAAAGCAAAGGGTAGTAGTGTAACAAAAACTTCACCCCATAAATTACTTTCGGTATCGTAATTTACCTGTGTACTTAATCCATTCTCGCTTTTTATTTGAGCAATTTTGTTTTCAAAGTTTTGTAAATCTCCAAATTCAAATTGATAATCGGGGTCATTAGGACTAGCCGGTAAAATAGAATTAGGCTTGTTCTTTTGATGTTTATCCATGGACTTAGCCTCAGGAGTAAGAAAAACCTTTGCTTGTCTGCGGTTAATAATTACTACTTTTTCTACTTCGCCACTACTTAGATAATCTTGAAACTCTGATGGAGATGTTGTTGGAGCAGATCCTAAACTACTTCCTCCCATAAAGTTCAATGCTAAAAAACCAATAATGATTACTGCATAAATCCAATATGCACTAAATTTTGGTTTCTTATTAGGTTCAGGTTTTTTATTTTCTTTAGCCATTTACGGTTTTCTTTTAATAATTTGTTTCGATAGCTGTTGTTTTTGCATCTCCCCAAAGTCCTTCGATATCATAGAATTCTCTTATGTGCTTTTGAAAAACGTGTACTACCACATTTACATAATCAATTAATACCCACTCGGCATTCTCGCTACCTTCAACATGCCAAGGTTTGTCTTTAAGTTCTTTGCTTACAGTTTTTTGGATAGAATTAACTATTGCATTTACTTGAGTATTAGAAGTTCCGTTGCAGATTACAAAGTAATTACATACCGTATTTTCGATATCTCTTAAATCAAGAATATTAATATCATTACCTTTTACTTCTTCAATACCTTTTATAATTTGAGTTATTAATTGATCAGTACTGATTTCTTTTTTAGTCATGCATTTTTTTAATTTGTGTAAAGTTATTACTTTTTATCATTTTAATGTCCGTATTATTCGGACATTTATGAAACTTTTACACCTTTTGCATGGATATAATCAAAGTTGATGCCATTGACTCTACAAATACTTTTCTTCGAGACCTAAATCGGGAAAAACCTTTTATTGATTCTGTTTGCGTAATAGCAAGAGAACAACTTGCAGGTAAAGGACAAATGGGGACTGTTTGGCAAAGTAATCCGGGTGAAAACCTTACTTGTAGTGTGTTTATGAAGATTTGTGGTTTAGAACTAATGGATCAATTCTATATTTCAATAGCTGTTTCTTTAGCTGTTTATGATGCCTTGAATGATATAATGATGCCAAAATTATCTATTAAATGGCCTAACGACATTCTGTCAGATAGAAAAAAAATATGTGGAGTTTTAATAGAAAATGTTGTCAAAAATGGCAGTTTGCTTGGTGCTATTATCGGAATAGGTATGAATATTAATCAAACCAAATTCAAGGAGCTCCCTCAGGCAGGGTCGGTAAAACAAATTTTAGGTCAAAGTTTTGAGATTGAAGAAGTTTTATCTTTGCTGATTGCAAAATTAGAAAAGCGATTCTCTGAGTTGAAAACTTCTAATTTTCAGTACTTAAAAAGAGAATATGAATCCCGTCTTTTTAGAAAAAATAAACCCTCTACATTTTTAGATGTAAAGGGTGATTCTTTTATAGGATTCATTCAGTCTGTTACTGAAGAAGGTAGATTGCAAGTTTTACTAGAAGATGAAATTATTACGGATTTCGATCTAAAAGAAATCAAGCTATTGTACTAGATTATAGTTTTCCTATATTTTCACTAAGTGTGTTTATAAAATTTTGAATTGGATTTTTGATCATCATTGCCATCATTGCATTAAATTCACCATCAAAAGTAAGTTTTGCAGTGCTTTTTCCATCCTCGGTGCTTGTAATGTCGGCTTTTAGTGTAAAAGGAAGTTTGTCGCTTGCAGCTCCCAGTACTACTTGACTAGAAGGGGTATTTTCTTTTTGATCAAGTACTAGTTCTGGCATTCCCTTTAATTGAAAAAGAAATCTTGAGTCACTTATTTTTTCAAATTTTTGCTTGCTCTCTGGCATAAGTTGCTCAAAATTTTCAACTTTTGTTAAAAATTCAAACACTTCTTCTGCAGTTTTATTTACACTTACAGTAGGGCTTTCTAGATTCATAATGTTATTTAATTGTTATATATTCCATTCTGCCGGATTTGTCCTCCAACTTTGTAATGTTTCTTGTTGTTCCTTTGTGATATAACCAGTATCCATGGCTTGTTCTAGAAGGTTTTCATAATTGCTTAAAGTATGCAAAGATAATGCCGCATCTTTAAAGTTTTGATCAGCAATATCAAACCCGTAATTAAAGATGGCTACCATACCTTTTACATTGGCATTAGCTTCTTTTATGGCTTTGACAGCATTAAGGCTGCTTTTTCCTGTACTAATTAGATCTTCTACAACAACTACATTTTTATTAGTTGGCACGATACCTTCAATTTGATTTTGTCTACCATGCTTTTTTGCTTCCGGTCGAACGTAGATGAATGGAAGATCAAGAGTTTCTGCAACCAACATACCAATACCAATGGCCCCAGTGGCTACACCAGCAATTACATCTGGTTTTCCATATTCAGTTACGATGAATTTTGCAAGATTTTCTTTTAGGTACTTTCTTATCTCTGGATATGACAGCGTAATACGATTGTCACAATAGATAGGAGATTTCCATCCTGATGCCCAGGTAAACGGTTCTTGTGGTTGTAATTTAATTGCATTAATTTGCAGTAGTAGTTCAGCAGTTTTTTTTGCTGTATCTTTATCAAAAATCATAGTTGCAAATGTATAAAGTTTTTGTGAATAATACACCTATTATTCTGTCTACAAAAAAGGCTATTGATGGGTATGAAACAATTCATATCAAAGAGGCTGACTTTCCAACAATTATTAGAGATGTTCTTAGTAAAGAATCAAATGACGAGGAAGCAAAATATCATCTGTATCATAAAAAGGAAGATAAACTAATTGATCACTTGTACAGAAAATTACCAGTTGTAGTTGCTGGTGGTGGAAAGGCCTATAATGGAGAAAAAGAAATTCTTTTTATTAAACGTAATGGAAAATGGGATTTGCCTAAAGGGAAGATAGAAAAGAATGAGCATATAGAAACAGCTGCGATTAGAGAAGTGGAAGAAGAAACTGGTGTTACGGGGCTTGAAATTACCAAGTTTTTATACAAAACTTTTCATGTGTTTAAGCGTAACGGAGAGTTTCGATTGAAAGTTACGTATTGGTTCGAAATGAAAACAGAGTTTGAAGGTGAGTTAGTGCCTCAAAAAGATGAAGGAATTACCAAGGTGAAATGGAAGAATAAGAAAAAATCTAAAAAAGCGCTGATCAATTCTTACGCAAATATCAAAAAGCTTTTTTCACACGATTACTTGTCGTAGTCCAATTTTGTTTTCAAATCAGGATCATGAAAAAAATGTTTAAAGTATTCTTATGTATTGCTTTTGTAATCATTTATTCTCAGCAATCAAATGGTCAAGGGGGAATTCAAACCATTACTTTTAATTATGATGGACCAGGGCATTTAGTGCAGCCAAACTATCGTGAAATCAATATCACAATAGAAAGAGTGAGAAACTATTTTGAAATTAATGTATATACTGATAGTAAAGGTTCTCTTGATTTGGTGATGATAGAAGCGCGACGAAGAGCTCTTGAAGCAGCTCGAAATCGAGAAGACTCAATTAAGTTCTTAGAAAAGATGCCAGACGAAAAGATCGCCAAGCGGACATTTGAGATATCCAAAGAAGAGTTTGAAAACATAGTCCTATCTATTAATGAAATAAAGCCTTCAGAAATTTCTAAGGATTTTGGAAAGAAATTTATTCACGGATACTCTTGTGAAATACAGTTTGGAGATGGATATAATTATATTACGTATCATGTCCATTCCCCTGGTGTTAAAGGTAAAAAACGAGGGAATCCTAATTTTTCAAAGGCTTGCAGGTTAATCCTCGAAGCAGCCGGGATAAAACCCAGAAAAGCATTATAAGACGGATTACTTTAGAATTACCTCAAAACCCTATACACAGGGTAACGCATATGAGCATTTTCGTAGTTGTCAGACTGCTTGTGAATCCAATCTAATTGTGCGTACCAATTGTTAGCAAAAACGGTGTCTTTTTTCTTTTCTTCAAATTTTGCCTTTAATTCTTTATCCTGAGTTAATAATTCAAGTGCTTTATCTTCCCAAACATATGGCGAAAACCCTTCTTTTTGTTGTAAAATAGTATCAAAAAAGTTCCAGTTGAAAAACGAATCCGGTGCCTCAGGCTCTAAAGTTTCCATAAGATATCTAAACCCTTTTTGATCTGTAGGTATAATAATGTCTCCTTTTTTGAAAGTGATTCGCTCTCTACTTTTCTTTACAGAAGTTTTATAATGCAAGTAATGCCCTTCATAAGGCGTTTTTCGACTTTTATATTCAGCTATATGATAAGTTTCAACGATCATGGTCGAATCTTTTTCCAAAGTGTTAAACTCGATTTGATTCAGTTTTAATAGCTCAATCACATTCCACCACCCTTGCGGAATGATATAAGCTTTAGGAATAGTAATATCTGTTGTTGAAGTAAAATAATTTTGATATTTAACTTCTTTAGAATATGGTTTATCCTGATCATATTTGAGTCGTTTTGCTCCAGTAATTTTGCTGTCGATAAACGCTCCATCATAACCTTTGAAATTAAACTTAGTAACTCGTGAAGTGTCAATTTTCCAATTTACGGCATACGTTCCTCGTTTGGTAATATCAGAAAATGCTTTTTCACGAAGGGATTTTATTTTCTCTCCATCTTTTTCAGTGATTTCAATCATAGATTTCATTAGTTCGTAGGTGCTTATAACTCTATCTTGATAAGGTTTTAACATGTGAGTTTCGACCATCATTCCCAGTGTATTCCAAAGGGTAGTATAGCCTGTTGAATATCTCGGTGAATCCATAAATTGTACCCAGCCTTTATCGGGTGTTGTACCCCAAACATTAACATAAGGAGTGATATCCCATTTTTTTGAGGCCAGTGAAGCTTCCAGTTGCGGATGCATTTCATTGTGTAAATAATTGCCTAAATCACTTCCCAGTTTATTATGTTGAGTAAATAAATGTGTTAAAGTGTATTGATAATCGGCACCATTGCTTACATGATTATCGATAAAAACATCTGGTTGCACCAGATGAAATACTTTGGCAAAAGCTTTGGCATTTTTGGTATCATTCTTTATAAAATCTCTATTAAGATCATAATTACGTGAATTTCCTCTAAAACCATATTCCTTTGGACCATTTTGATTAGTTCTCGTGCCAGAATTTCGGTTTAGAGCTCCGCCAATATTATATACAGGAATAGCAACAAGAACAGTGTTTTTAGGCATTTTTATTTCACCCTGAACAAGACCTCTAAACATCAACATTGTAGCATCAATACCATCGCTTTCTCCCGGATGTATACCATTATTGATAAGCAGAATTCTTTTGCTTTGTCTGATTTTGTCAAAATCAAATTCCCGATCAGGATTAAGTGTTACAATGTGTAAAGGATTTCCACTATCGGTCATTCCAATTTCCTTGATGCTTATTTCAGGATAAGCTTCTGCCAAGTTTTTATAATAAGTAATAACTTCAGGATAGGTTGGAGTTTCTGTTCCTTTGCTTTTTTCGAATGTAGTGGTGAAATCTATTTTGTTGGTGTTTTTCTTTTCAGTAGTGGTACAAGAAAAAACAGCTAGAAGGCTAAAAATGAATATAATTCTTTTCATGCATGTGCGAATAAGGTTTAAATATACTAAGTTTTAGAATTTATCGATCTTCTATAACGTTTTAGTTTGTGACTTGATTTAGATAGATATTCATTTTACTTGTCTTACTACAAAATAAACGTATTTTTGCAGCCTCAAATACCATTGACTATGACTGAGTTTGTAAGAAAAAGAGTGGCAAACGCCAAAAATGATATTTTATCGGGGCTAACGGTAGCGCTAGCTTTGGTGCCAGAAGCAGTTGCTTTTGCCTTTGTCGCGGGTGTTGATCCTTTGGTAGGGCTATACGCTGCATTTATGATTGGATTGATTACTTCAGTTTTTGGAGGCCGTCCAGGGATGATTTCTGGTGCTACAGGAGCATTAGCAGTGGTAATGGTAAGCTTGGTAGCCGAAGGAAATGCAATGGGAGCTCCTGGAGAAGAACTTGGCTTGTATTATCTATTTGCAACGGTTATTCTTATGGGGATAATTCAAATGCTAGCAGGTGTTTTTAAACTTGGTAAGTTTGTTCGTTTAATTCCGCACCCGGTGATGATGGGATTCGTAAATGGACTAGCGATTGTTATTTTTCTATCTCAATTGGGAATGTTCAAAGAATATGTGAACGGAGAAAAAGTATGGATGCAAGGAATGGGTCTATGGCTAACACTTGGATTAGTATTGCTAACAATGGCAATTATGTGGGGATTACCTAAACTAAAGGCAACTGCAAAACTCCCTGAAGCATTAATTGGGATTGCAGTAGTTTCGGCCATTGTGATTTTGGGCAAGTTAGATGTTGCCACCGTAGGTAGTTTTATTAAAGATGGAGGAGGGGAAGGTCTTAAAGGCGGATTACCACAGTTTCAGTTTGATATTTTTAACAAAGTGCCTATGAGCTGGGAAACTTTCAAGTTTATTGGACCTTATGCTTTGATTCTGGCTGCAATTGGTTTAATTGAATCACTAATGACACTAAATCTGATTGATGAACTTACTGAAACTCGAGGGAACTCAAATAGAGAATGTTTAGCACAAGGTGGAGCTAATATTGTTACCGGTCTTTTTGGAGGAATGGGTGGTTGTGCAATGATTGGTCAATCTATAATCAATATAAAAGGAGGAGGTCGTACAAGACTTTCAGGTATTGTTGCCGCTGTAACACTACTGTTATTTATCTTATTTGCATCTGGACTGATCGAGCAAGTGCCTATTGCGGCCTTAGTTGGAGTAATGTTCATGGTAGTAATCGGAACCTTTGCCTGGTCAAGTTTTAGAATCTTAAATAAAATACCTCTTACAGATGCTATTGTGTTAATAGCTGTATCTTCATTAACGGTGTTCTTTGATCTTGCGGTGGCGGTAATTGCAGGGGTGATTATGTCTGCATTGGCGTTTGCTTGGGAAAACGCCAAAAAAATTAGAGCAAGAAAACATATAAAAGAAGATGGAACCAAAGTATACGAAATCTGGGGTCCATTGTTCTTTGGGAGTATACAAGCTTTTAATAGCAAGTTTGATGTTGCTAATGATCCAGAGAATGTAGAGATCGATTTTATCGAATCTAGAGTGAGTGATCATTCTGCACTAGAAGCAATCTTTACCCTGGTTGGAAAGTATGAAGAAGCTGATAAAAAAGTTAGAATCAAGCATCTTAGCGAAGAATGCCAAGCATTAATGATAAAAGCTTCTCCTAGATTAGCGAACGTAATAGAACATGATGTAGATGATCCAAGATATCATGTAATGGCAAAAGCAATGCAATAAATAAAACGTATATTTCGATTATAAATCGAATTAAATTATAAATGGATATTCCTTTTGAGCCTATTGTTTTTGGTGTTAAAGTGAATATCCATTTGGTTTTAGAGTATGCCGCTTTTTTTATCGGTTTTCGGTATTATATCTACTTAAAGAAGAATTCACAGGATGTAATATCATCATCTAATAGATTATCAATAATTATAGGTGCAGTTTTCGGAGCCTTTTTTGGTTCTAGAATTGTTGGCTTTTTAGAGAACCCTATACTCTCATTCGGACCAGAATACCTTCTTTCTATACTTAACTCAAAAACTATTATGGGTGGACTTTTTGGTGGTTTACTTGGAGTAGAGTTGGCAAAAAAAATAATTAAAGAAAAACATTCTTCTGGGGATTTGTTTACGTTTCCGATCATTTTGGGAATTATAGTGGGTAGATTAGGCTGCTTTTTATCAGGAATCAATGAGTTCACCTACGGAAAAGAAACTGGCTCTTTTCTTGGAATGGATTTGGGAGATGGTATAACAAGACATCCTATTGCACTTTATGAAATTATTTTCTTAATCACTTTATGGCTTTTTTTAAAACACATTCAGAAAAAGTCTATTTATAAAAGCGGGCTACTTTTTCAGTATTTTATGATTTTGTATTTTGTGTTTAGGCTTTTTATAGAATTCTTGAAACCTAATATATTTTTGGTCTTAGGGTTAAGTAGTATTCAGTATTTATGTATCTTATGCTTGATTTATTATTGGAAAACAATTCGAGATACATTTTATGCCAACAAGAAACTACACGTATTATGATTTTACATTAAGCTTATGTCCTACCTGTCTTAAAAGAATAGATGCTAAGATAGTTTTTGAAGAAGATAAAGTGTTTATGCTGAAACGTTGTCCAGAGCATGGTAGATCAAAAGTTTTGATTGCGGATGATATAGAATACTATAAGAGCATTAGAAATTATAATAAGCCTTCAGAATTTCCATATAAATTTAATACGACTACAGATTATGGATGCCCTTATGATTGCGGACTGTGTCCAGATCATGAACAACACTCTTGTTTAACTATTATTGAAGTAACTGATCGCTGTAACTTAACTTGTCCTACTTGCTATGCTTCTTCATCTCCTCACTATGGGAGACATCGTTCTTTTGACGAGATTAAAAAGATGCTTGATACGATTGTTGAAAATGAAAAAGAACCGGATGTAGTACAAATTAGCGGAGGGGAACCAACTATACACCCCCAGTTTTTTGAAATTCTGGATTACGCCAAACAACTACCGATTCGACATCTTATGGTAAATACCAACGGAGTTCGTATTGCTAAGGATGTTAAATTCACAGAGCGATTGGCCGGATATATGCCAGATTTTGAAATTTATCTGCAATTTGATTCTTTACAAGAAGAAGTTCTAAAAAAATTAAGAGGAGAGAATTTAACACATATAAGAAAACAAGCTATACATAATCTTAATCAGTTTAACTTATCTACAACTTTGGTGGTTACCTTGGAAAAAGGTTTGAATGATGATCAAATAGGAGAGGTTATTTCGTTTGCTACTAAACAAAAAAGTGTAAGAGGGGTTACATTTCAACCTACACAAATTGCAGGTCGATTAGAAGATTTTGATGTGCAAACTAATAGAATAACATTAACCGAAGTAAGAAGAAAGATATTAGAGCAGTTTCCTATATTTGAATCTGATGATCTTATTCCTGTGCCCTGTAATCCAGATGCATTAGTGATGGGGTATGCGCTAAAAAATGAAGAAGGGATTTTGCCGCTTACAAGATATATCAATCCTACAGATTTATTGGATAATGGAAAAAATACTATTGTTTATGAGCAGGATGAAGAATTACACGGTAAAGTACTTGAACTTTTTAGTACGGGTAATTCTGTTGAAAGTGCCTCGGAAAACCTGAAATCCATTATGTGTTGCTTGCCAGAAATTGATGCACCCGATTTGGGTTATGATAACCTATTTAGGATTATTATTATGCAATTTGTTGATGCCTATAACTTTGATGTTAGAGCGATCAAAAAATCTTGTGTTCATATTGTAAATAAAGATTACAAGATTATTCCTTTTGAAACTATGAATTTGTTTTATAGAGATGATAAACAAGAATATCTAGAAAAACTAAGAAACGAAGTGATATGATACTAAACACTATCTCTTTAGAAGGTGGAAATTACGATGCAATAATTTACTTAATTCTATTAATTCTTTTAGGACCACCAATATTCCTTGCTCTTATTGGAGTAATCCTATTCAAAACGCAACATCGAAAGGCGGGTAAAGTATTTTTTATTCTCGCCGGAATATATCTTGTTGTAGGGTTAGGAATTTGCGGAGCTCTGATGGTTGGGTTTTAGATTCTTTCTAAAAGGTACATAGTCTCGTTCAGGATTTCATTTTTGGTACTGATTTCAATATTTGGGGCATAAATTTTTGATAGCTCAAATTCATCTGTTTTTTCTTTTATTGTATATCCATCTATTGAAGAAAAATAAGAATGGGGTATGGTTTGATGTGAAAAAGAGTCATTAGTGTCATTATTACTGTCAAAATAATGTAATAAACGGTGGTATACTTCTGTGTTTTCTACTTCTGGCAAGTAGGTTACACTACCCGTAATATCTCCAGGATTTTGTAATCCTTTAAAAATTTGAAATAATTTATTCGTCGTTGAGCGGTCTAAAAAGAAGAATACACCTTCGATTAGAATAAACGTAGGTTCCTTTTTGATTAGTGGTTTCAGTGTTTTTATAATTTGATCTGCAGTATTTTGATTAAAATCCACAGCTACGTACTGAACATCTCGATAGGGTAATTCTCCTTCTTTAGTCCAATTGTCGATTTTCTCTTTTTTATAATCAATGATATCTTTTTTATCAATCTCGATTGTAGAAACAGAATCGTTAAACGAAAATTGATACATACTAAAACCTGACCCAAAATTAATCAATGTACCACCCCCATTAGTATCAAAAAATGATTTCATATGCTCATAGAAAAAACGATTTCTTATGCTGTGTAAAATGGCTTCATGCTTAGAGATGGTATCCAGAATAGATGGAATTATAGCATCTGTTTGTTGATTGTTCCATAATTTTGCAAAATTATCTTTACTTATTTCTTGGTAATGAGACCTGTAAGTTGATACTACGAAGGCGGTTTCATGAACTTTCATAAATTGGTTATAGATTAATTTCTAATCTAAAGTATTAAAATAGTAGATTTTATACGCCTTATTTTTGAATCTATAAAGTAAGTTTTAAGTTAACTTTATGAGTCATTGATATTGATTAAAGACATTCTGTTTATGCTATAGCTACAAAAATATCTACTTCGGCATCCTTAGGGTTTAGAGCATCTTCACCGTATACTTCGAAATCTGTAGTATAGGTTCTTTTTAAATCGGTTTCCCATATAGTTACCCATTTATCATAAATTACCCCTTTGGTGATATCCCCTTTGGCGGTAAATCGAGAATAGGTGTTTTTTTCGATATGGATGCCAGTCATACCAGTTGGTATTGTGTCTAAGTTTTTAACTTTGCAACCCAATATTGTAGTATATCCTTCGGTATGATCACTTTCGTAATCCGTATACAAGGCATAGATAGTGTCTTCAAGCCTGTTTGGGATTTGGTCAATCATATTTTCAGACATAAAAGTATTCCATAGAGCAGGAATATCCTTTTCAAATTGATCATTTTTTTTAGTGGTTCGTACAGAAATCCCTATTACATGAAAAGGGTGAAGCTTTATTTTTGCCATGATTATGATTGTTTGAAGATTAATATATAGACAAAAATATAAGGCTAGTGTGACAAGCGTATGTCAGGAGGGTGTCACAATATTTTTTTTCTTATTAATTTATATAAACCCTAGTTTTTCAAAGTCTTTATTTAAAATCGTTTGATCATTTACATTTAACCAATTGTTTAATACCGATGCATAAACACTCCTGAAATCTACAGAATATTTGATATCTCCGTTATTGTCTAAATCAGAAAGATTTGGTAATTCGTTATACACACCTGCTTTTTTCAAAGAACCACCTATGACAATTACGTTATTTGCTGCTCCATGATCGGTACCCCTGCTACCATTTTGTTTCACACGACGTCCAAATTCTGAAAAAGTAAGAATCAAGGTGTCCTTAAATCGATCATTCGCTTTTAAGTCTTTAACCAAGGCGCCAACAGAATCTGAGTATATTTTGAGCAATCGATCCTGGCTGTTTAATTGATTTACATGACTATCAAAACCTCCTAGTGAACTGTAAAACACTCTTGTTTTTAAGCCAGAGATTATAAAATCAGCAATTGTTTTTAGGTGCTTGGAAAATGGGTTTTGAGGGTATTCAGTATTGGTTTGATGAATCTTTGACGTTTCATAAATGTATGAAGCAGAGGAATAGGTTTCTAACATCGTTTTGTATAGATATCCCTGATTGTCTTCATCTAACATTTCTTTTTGAGTGTTCTTAATTATGTTCTTGAAAAAAGGTTCTCTTGTTGTTCGGTAGAGTTGGTTGGGATCGGAAGCAGCAATACCATTCATGGTGTTGCCTTTTAAGGCTAATGACAATGAATTATCTATTTCTATTGCTTGGTACGGGTGCTGGCAATTGGCATCCAGGTATCTGCCTACCCAACCTGTTGATAGATACTGATTGGTATCACTTGCCGTTTGCCAGATATCCGTACTTCTAAAATGTGATCTATTAGGATTAGGATACCCTACATTATTAATGATAGATACTTCTCCCAAGTCATATAGTTTTTTGATTTCTTTTAGGTTGTCATTAAAAGCTAAATCATCGGTAATTTTTAGTGTTCGAGATTCTTTTTTAGCAATAAATGGCCTTGCGCTATGATAGATATCGTTACTAATAGGGATAATACTATTTAATCCGTCATTTCCGCCAGAAAGTTGAATAATGATCACATTTCTATATCCCGATAATTGTTCTGGTGTTAGAAATTCCATTCCTTTTAAGAAAGAAGGAATCATCGTCATTCCTGATGCAAATACTGATTGTTTTAAAAAATCTCTCCGTTTCATGGTCTTATGGTTTTAGCAAAGTTGATATTCTGGTAGGCTCAATAGTTCGATAACAAAATTCTTGGTATCCTTTGCTTCTAATTTAGATACGATGACTTTGGCAGTTTCAGAAAGACTTGGTTGCAACATGAAATTTGTAAGTTCAGATTTGTTTTTTTGTTCCAAATCATCTAAAAATACTTGCCAATTGGGTATGGCTTTTACCTTCCTTTGAAGTTTTGACTTTATCTTTTTATAGACTTGTTGTCTGATAATCGTATTCTCTGGCATATCTCCTTTTTCATGCCATTCTATTACTCCGCTATTCAGCGTTAATGAAACTAATTTTAAACGAAGCATCAGTGTAGAGTTGTCTATCCATGCCCTTCCTCCTGTCCAGCCTGCTACATTTGGAGGAAAGAACAACATTTGATTTAGCTTTTTTTGAAGATAGAGCAATACCTTGGGGTCTTCATACTGTACTTGAAAAGACTTGCTAAGTCCTACTATTAGTTCGATAGGGGATTTAATCTTGGTTCCAATATTATTAGAAGAATAAAACCAATCACTCTTAAGAATCGCTCTTACTAGAGCTTGAAGATCGTAATTAGCATCATAAAAAATCGTTGTAAGATATTCAATGTGATTTTTATTAATGGTTTCATTCACAAAATAAGAATATATTTTCTCGGTGAGATATCGCGCAGTTTGTTTTTTTTCAAGAAGTATTTTGATGACATCTTCCCCGGTGAAACTCCCTGTTTTATCAAAGATCGTTTTGGTACCATAATCATGATGGTTTTTTCTAAAAACAAATGTTCCATTCTTATTAAAATTCCAACCGGTAAATGCTCTGGCAGCCTCTTTGATATCATTTTCCGTATACCCATTATCTCTTCCCAGAGTAAATAACTCCATTACCTCACGGGCGAAATTTTCGTTAGGGTGGTCTTTTCTATTTTGCTTGTTGTTTAAAAATAGTAGCATTGCAGGAGATTTGGATACTTCCATAAGCATATCTCCAAAGTTCTCTAAAGCATGTTCACGAATGATGTTGTTAAGATGAATACATGCACGTGGGGTTCTAAGTCGTACGGCAAAATGATCATGAAAAAACAATGTCATTTTCTCACGTAACACTTGATCAGTGTCTATTAATTGTTTTAACCAAAGCGTATTTAACTCGGACATTTTTTTATTCCGGAGTTGTCGTAATTGTTTTCGTTCTTCTCTGGATAGCTCTTTAGAATTTTTTTCTAATGCCCCAAAACTCATAGATAATGGGGCGCTCTCCTTACTTTCTTCAAATAGTCGATCAATGATTTGAGTTTTTGAGAGGACTCTAACCGTTTCAAGTTCTGAGGCAGAAATTCCAAACCCGATTCTCCAATAGAGATGTTGAATTTGTTTGTCTGATAAAGAGGTAATCATAATCACAGTGTTTGTTGCTTAGACTGTGATAATTGGGAAAGGTTTAACGATAAATGATTTTAACCTTATTTCTTGGTTCTTACCGCGGCTTCATAAGATTTTGTGACCCAATCTTTTAGTTTGTTTTTGTCTTCAAGAATATCAGCTGGTACCTCCCAATAGGGCATTCCTTTCTTTTTCTTTTCAGAATAAAAAGGTTTCATGCCTTTGTCTTCATATTCTTTTTTGTTAAACTCATCTACCTTTAGTCTTAAGACATCACTACCGATTTTGCCAAACATAAGCCCCTGATGAAATAAACCAATACCTCCAAACATTTTTTTGACGTCTACTTGGCCAAATTCGGACAATTGATCTGTTACATAATTTAGATATTCTTCGCTTACCGCCATAATAAAATGGTTTTAGTTTTTGTGTTGAATTAAATCCCACTTGTTGCCATACAGATCTTTGAAAACAACAACGGTTCCGTATACTTCCTCTCTAGGTTCTTCAAGAAAGATGACTCCTTTTGATTTCATACTGTTATAATCTCTCCAAAAATCATCTGTGTTTAGGAATAAAAAAACGCGCCCACCAGTTTGATAACCAATTGCTTTTTCTTGTTCTGGATTTGTTGCCTGAGCCAATAGGATATTAGTTTCGGTGTTGTTAGAAGGCGAGATTATGACCCATCTTTTTTCTTCGTCAAGTTTAGTGTCTTCAATAAGTTTAAAATTGAGCTTTTTGACATAAAATTGAATAGCCTCATCATAATCTTTAACTACTAAAGATATAGCTCCGATTTTGCGTTTCATTCGTTTTGTTTTACCTTAACAGTATCTGGTACAAGTCCAGAAACATCTCCGCCATTACGAATGACATCTCGCACAATTGAAGAAGAAATGTAGCTTTTTCCGGAAGAGGTTAATAGAAAAACAGTCTCAATTTCAGACATTTTTCGATTGGTATGAGCGATTGCTTTTTCAAATTCAAAATCTCCAGGATTACGCAACCCTCTTAAGATAAATTGAGCATTTTGTTTCTTGCAAAAATCAACAGTAAGTCCTTTATAAGTCATTACTTTGATTCTTGGTTCGCCTTTAAAAGCTTCTTCGATAAACTGTTTGCGTTCTTCTAGAGAAAACATGTATTTTTTATCGGCATTAACACCAATAGCAAGTATGACTTCATCAAAGAGTGTGAGTCCTCTTTCTATAATATCATAGTGTCCTAAAGTAATGGGGTCAAATGATCCGGGAAAAACAGCTCTTCTCATGTTTGATTATTGATTGGTGTGATTACAAAGATAATCGAAATTACAAATTATGTTTTTTTGATTCTGCTTCTTTAGGCTTTCATTGATTCTTCTACCGTATTTGTTAATAGATCTTTCAAACTAATTCCTGCCGCCAATGCTTGTTGAGGTAAAATGCTTGCTTCACTAAAACCTGGATTAGTATTCATTTCAACAAAATGAGGTTCTCCATTGTGAAATATAAATTCACTACGTGAAAAGCCTTTCATCTTTAGTGTCTGATATATTTTTAATGCTAAATCCTGGACTTTCTTTGTATCCTTTTCTGATAATCTTGCCGGAGTAATTTCTTGCGATTTACCTAAGTATTTAGCTTCGTAATCAAAAAACTCGTTTTCAGATACAATTTCAGTAATAGGTAAAACGGTATCTTCTCCTTTGTATGTAATAACACCAACAGATACTTCAGTACCACTTAAGAAAGATTCTATGATTATCTCATCATCTTCTTTATAGGCTACATCTATGGCCGGAGTCAATTCTGATTCCGTTTTAACCTTAGAAACACCATAGCTGCTACCTGCTTTGTTTGCTTTCACAAAACAAGGCAAGCCAACGATATCCAAAATCTCTTTAGTGTCTATTTTATCTCCTTTATTTAGGAAATAGTTGGTAGCAGTCGCTATTCCGTATGGTTTTAACGCACTAATACAATCACGTTTGTTAAATGTGAGTGCCGCTTGGTAAAAATCGCAGGCAGTTTGTGGGATTTCAATTAATTCAAAATACGCTTGTAGCAAACCATCTTCACCCGGAGTTCCATGAACAATATTAAAAGCTGCATCAAAAATAATTTTAGAATCATTTAAGGTAAGCGAAAAATCATTCTTATCAATCTGAAATTTCTGATCATTGTCATCTACATAAAACCACCCATTTTTAGTGATATGAACACGATAGGGGTTGTATAGATCCTTATCCAGGTGCTTATACACTACATTTCCGCTTTGGATAGATATGTCAAACTCGCTAGAATATCCACCCATCAAAATGGCAATGTTTTTCTTCATTGAAGTCACTTTTGAAAACAAAAATATCATTTATCTAATAAGAAAAGCTTAAAACTTTCCGTTTTTATATATTTGTCCAAATTATGCATGTATTTATGAATGAAGTTGTAAAATTCTTTAAAGACCTATTTAAATTTGTTTATAGCAAGATATTCCTGATTCAGGTAGTGATTGCGATTGCAATGCTTGTGATACTTTCATATGTCTCATTGCAGTGGTTAGAAAGTACTACAAATCATCATCAACGAATTGTTGTACCTAGTTTAAGTAAAAAGACCCTTGATGAGATTCAGAAAATCCTTGAAGAAAAGGATTTACGATATGAAGTTCAGGATTCTGCTAATTTTAATCCCGAATATCCTAGGTATTCTGTTATAGAACAAAATCCCGTTGCAGGAAGCGAAGTAAAGGAAAATCGTAAGATATATGTAACGTTAAACCCTTCTGGGTATCGAAAAATAGAAGTTCCTGATGTTGTACAGAGAA
Source organism: uncultured Aquimarina sp. (assembly GCA_947500545.1). Lineage (GTDB taxonomy): Bacteria > Bacteroidota > Bacteroidia > Flavobacteriales > Flavobacteriaceae > Aquimarina. Next base: position 55,088 of record CANMSO010000013.1, read on the forward strand.
CAAGAAGACAGGCTGAACCTAAATTGATTGCTTTAGGTTTTAAAATTGGTTCTGTTACTTATAAACCTAATATAGCTAGAGATATGGTTCTTGAACTTCGACATAAAGGAAAACAATTAGATGCAGGAACCAAACTCATGAAAACTTCTGTTATTGATCTCGTTCTTGGAGACGGAAAGGGTGGAAGTATTAACCTTTCCAATTAATAATAATATACCTTGGAAGAAAACTTAGATACAGGAGATTTTGATGCCAACGAAGATGATCTTTACGAACATCATCGTTTTGTTGCAGGTGCAGGCCAAGTGCCATTGCGCGTCGATAAATTTTTAATGAATTTTGTTGAGAATGCAACTCGAAATAAAATACAGCAAGCTGCAAAGGATGGTAGTGTATTTGTTAATGATGTTGCAGTAAAATCAAACCATAAGGTTAAACCTAATGATGTTGTACGAGTCCTATTCTCTCATCCACCATATGAGAACCTCTTAACTCCAGAGGATATTCCATTAGATATAGTATATGAAGATGACGCACTTCTTGTGGTTAACAAACCTGCCGGAATGGTAGTACACCCGGGACATGGTAATTACTCAGGAACTTTGATTAATGCATTAATTTATCATTTTGATAACTTACCCAATAACAGTAGTGATCGTCCTGGATTAGTGCATCGCATTGATAAAGATACTAGCGGGCTTTTAGTAATTGCTAAGACAGAAGAAGCAATGACACATCTGGCGAAACAGTTTTTTGATAAAACCAGTAAACGTGAATATGTGGCAATTGCTTGGGGTAATATTAATGAAGATGAGGGTACAATTGAAGGAAATATAGGACGACACCCAAGAAATAGATTACAGAATACCGTTTTTGAAGGTGATGAAGCAGAAAAAGGAAAACCTGCAATTACACATTATGAAGTTATTGAACGATTGGGGTATGTGACTTTGGTGTCTTGTAAACTAGAAACAGGAAGAACTCATCAGATCAGAGTGCACATGAAACATATAGGGCATACATTATTTAATGATGAACGTTATGGAGGAGAAAAAATATTAAAAGGAACAACTTTCACTAAATACAAACAGTTTGTAGAAAACTGTTTCAAAATATTACCAAGACAAGCATTACATGCTAAAACTTTAGGTTTTGTCCACCCAGTAACGGGTAAAGAAATGCATTTTGAAACTCCCATCCCAGAAGATATGGAGCTATGTGTTGAACGCTGGAGGAAATATGCTAAGAATCAATTGGCTGATTAAGAAATGGTTAAAGAAACTGCATGCTTTTTGCATTATTAAACCGTTTTTATAATATTAAATAAAAGTTACCAAAAACTTTATTTTGAAATTAATTGTAATTCTTTATCAAATAATAGTACATTTGCGTTTTAATATTTTATAATGAATAAAGGAACAGTAAAATTTTTCAATGATTCCAAAGGATTTGGTTTCATTACAGAAGAAGGATCAAACAAAGATCACTTTGTACACATCTCAGGATTAATCGACGAAGTTCGTGAAGGAGATGAAGTTGAGTTTGACCTTAAAGAAGGTAAAAAAGGATTAAACGCAGTAAATGTTAAAGTGATTTAATATATACGAATTAATTTTTTTAAAGCACAAGCCTGTCGATTTAGATAGGCTTTTTTTATACTACAAACTTGGTTTTCGAGTATAATATAACTTTTACAAATACCCGAATAGATAAGAAATACACTCATAGATTTTAAATATCGATACACAATTGTATTTTTGAAGAACAAAAAATAATCTAAATGAAAATTGTAGTATCTCCTGCCAAATCTTTGGATTTTGAAACAACAATCCCAACTAAGCAATATACAGAGCCTGTTTTTCTTGAACAAGCTGAAAAGTTAAACGTGGCACTTAGGAAAAAGTCGCCAAAAAAATTGTCAGAGCTAATGAGTATTAGTGATAAGCTAGGGCAGCTAAATTGGCAACGTAATCAAGAATTTCACCTTCCTTTTACCATAGAAAATGCAAGACAAGCTGTATATGTGTTTAATGGGGACGTGTATATTGGATTGGATGCCTATACAATTCCGGAAGAAAAATTAGATGTTTTGCAGGATAAATTAAGAATACTTTCTGGACTCTACGGAATTCTGAAACCACTTGATCTTATGCAGCCCTATCGATTAGAAATGGGTACCAAACTTAAAGTGGGCCGAAAAAATAACCTGTATGAGTTTTGGAAAAAAGAGGTGGTTCAAAAACTCAATGAGGAGTTGCAGGACGATGAGTTGTTTGTGAACCTGGCTAGTAATGAGTATTTTAAAGTTATTGATACCAAAGTGTTAAAAGTACCTGTAATCACTCCGCAGTTTAAAGATTGGAAAGGTGATAAGCTAAAAATGATTAGTTTCTTTGCTAAAAAAGCAAGAGGTATGATGGCACGCTATATTATAGATACCGGAGCAGAGACTATAGAAGACCTCAAAGGTTTTAATTATGAAGGTTATGGCTTTAGTCAAGAGCATACAACAAAACCTAATGAACTTGTTTTTGTACGCTAATCATCATTTTTTGATTTCCATCTATGCCGAAACGAAAATAAGAAAGTGCTTTTTCATCGTAGTGTAAGTTAGGATCTATATTTCAAGTTTCCATTCCCCAATGCATCTAATTTTAGTATCTTCAACCCAGATATTCACAGTACACAAATCATTAGATGCAAAGAATTATCAATTTTCTAGACTGGATTGGTGAAAAGATAGGATCAATTGTGAGTTGGATTGCGGCTTTATTGGCTGTTGCTATTGGTCTGGATGTTATCATTCGTTATATCTTTAAGTTTACCTATGTTTGGATGATAGAAATAGAAATTTATCTTTTCGGAATGATATTTTTATTAGCTTCGGGATATACATTTAAATATGAAAAACATGTTCGGGTAGACATATTCTATAGTAAACTTTCTAAAAAAGGAAAAGCATGGGTTGATCTTTTAGGAGGTGCTTTTTTACTAGTACCATGGTGTTATGTGGTTATTGTTTCTTCTTGGTATTATGGTTTATCATCTTTTATAATTGGTGAAAGTTCGCCACAACCTGGCGGATTACCTGCATTATATGTGCTAAAATTTTGCATAACAATAGGGTTTGTCTTTCTTTTAATTCAGGCAATATCTCATATGCTAAAATCAATTCAAGTTATTTTTAATAGGGAGCAATAATGGAGTATTTAGCAATTATACTATTTGTGGTTATCTTCATTCTTATCCTTCGAGGATACCCCGTTGCTTTTACATTAGGAGGTATTTCGGTAGCTTTTGCCTTTGGAGTATCTATTTTCGCACCAGAGTTATTTCAAATGTCTACATTTTATTTACTACCATCTCGTATAATGGGGGTTGTAAATAATTATGTATTGATGGCTGTTCCTCTTTTCATTTTTATGGGGATAATGTTAGAAAAATCAGGTTTAGCCCAAAGTTTATTAGAAACCATGGCTATGATGTTTGGTCGCGTACGAGGGGGCTTGGCAATATCGGTTGTAATTGTTGGAGCACTACTTGCTGCATCTACAGGTATAGTAGGTGCCACCGTGGTAACTATGGGGCTAATAAGCTTACCTACAATGCTAAAGCGTGGATATAAAACTGAATTGGCCACTGGGGTAATCGCTTCATCGGGAACCTTGGGACAGATTATTCCTCCCTCAATTGTGTTAGTTTTACTGGCAGATACTATAAATAGTTCATCTAGAGGAGCGGCTTCAGTAGATGTAGGAGCTTTGTTTTCGGCAGCTTTGCTACCTGGGATAGTCCTTGTTGGATTATATATACTCTATATTTTAATAAAATCGTTTGTTCATAAAGAAGATGCTCCTAGTATACCTGCAGAAGAAATCAAGGAGTTTAGAGGCACTAATTTTGCTTCTAAAATCTTGAAAGTACTGTTTTTACCTATATTATTAATTGTGCTCGTTTTGGGATCAATTTTTACAGGAGTAGCTTCACCAACAGAGGCTTCGGCTATCGGAGCGATCGGAGCAACCATATTAACAGTAGTTCAGAAGAAATTTTCGTTCAAAATCTTAAAAGAAGTGGCACAAGAGACAACTAAGCTTACCTCAATGGTGTTTTTTATTCTTTTAGGGGCTACTACATTTACTTTGGTATTTAGAACATTAGGAGGAGATTCCTATCTTCAAGAGTTGATCATGTCTTCTGATTTAACACCCTTGATGTTTTTACTATTGGTCATGGTAGTAATTTTTATTGCAGGGTTTTTTATAGATTTTATAGAGATTGTATTTATTATAGTTCCTGTGGTAACTCCTATTTTTAATGCTTTTGGTATGGATATGCTATGGGTAGGAATATTAATAGCGTTAAATTTACAAACATCATTTTTGACGCCGCCTTTTGGATTCGCCTTATTTTATCTTAAAGGAGTAGCACCAGAAAGCGTAAAAACTAGCCATATTTATAGAGGAATTATACCTTTTATTATCATTCAATTGATTATTGTGGCAGTTGTAGTATTTTTTCCTGAAATTATTTTTATTTCAAAATAACATATCAATATGAAGCTCTCCAGAACTCAAACATATAAGGTTAGTAAGTTTTTCACACTAGTCATAACAACAGTATTATTTTTTTCCTGTTTAGGAGACCCCCCTGCAAGTATGAGTACTTCTTCTTATGATGTTGCTAAGCCAAACAAAGTATTTTATTGGAAAATGACAACCACCTGGCCACCTAATTTCCCTGTTGTAGGTGAAGTGGCAGAGAAATATGCCAAATGGGTTGACGAGATGTCTAACGGGCAGATTAAGATAAAAGTATATGGAGGTGGTGAGTTGGTACCACCGCTAGAAGCATTTGATGCGGTATCTCAAGGAAGTATCGAGATGGGATGTGGCGCAGCGTACTATTGGGCAGGGAAAACTCCTGCAGCTCAGTTTTTTGCTGCGGTACCTTTTGGAATGAATAGTCAGCAGATTACATCTTGGTTAGAAACAGGAGGGGGATATGAGCTATGGAAGAAGACCTATGCTAAATTCAATCTGGTACCCTTTATGGGTGGAAATACCGGAGTTCAGATGGGAGGGTGGTTTAATCGTGAAATCAATTCTGTCGAAGACTTCAATGGGCTAAAAATGCGGTTACCGGGAATCGGCGGAAAGGTATTAGAAAAAGCTGGAGGTGCAGCGGTTTTGGTTGCGGGTAGTGAAGTCTATACAAGTTTAGAACGAGGTGTTATTGATGCTACAGAGTGGATTGGGCCTTATCACGATTATAAAATGGGATTTCATAAAATTGCAAAGTATTATTATACTCCAGGATGGCATGAAACAGGTTCTCAATTAGAGTTCTTTATAAATAAAAACTTATTTGATGGATTACCACTACATCTTCAGGCTATACTAGAAGCAGCATCAAAGCGTGCACAAGTATGGGTACTGGCAGAGTTTGATAAACAGAATGGAATCTATTTGGATAAATTGGTGAATGAAGAAGGAGTAGAGATTCGGGAATTTTCCAAAGAAACTTTAGATGCTTTACGTGGATATACCGATGAAGCTTTGCTAGAAATGATTGGAGATGACCCTTTATCTAAAGAGGTGTACGAAAGCTATTCTAATTTTCAAAAGCAAATTTCTAAATGGTCCGAGGTTACCGAAAAAGCATATTATAATAAAATACAGAAGTAGGAATAATAAAAAACCGCTCCAGCAAATATTCTGAAGCGGTTTTGCAAATTTTAACGTGTTTACTTGCTCGTTTGTTATAGTTCTAAGGTAGTCTGGTTGCCATCGCTATCAGTTTGAGTAGCTATGTTGTCACATTCTCCATTACCGTAATCAATGGTTGTAGATGCACTATTTTCTGTAGTTGTTATAACTCCGCTTACAATATAACTGCACCCTCTTTCATTACGTAAAGGAGTAGTGATTTCTACTGCATATCTGTCACCATTACTAAACTCTGTAATACTACTTCCTGAGTTTAATGTATAATACTCAAAATCTCCTGGGGTGTCAGGATTATTTTCAAAGAAAGTTTCATTAACAAAATTTGTCTCGCTGGTTGCAGTAAGTCCATCGGCCCATGCAAAAGAAAAATTAGAGTTTGTAGTGAATGTAGTATTTCCGGTTTCACTTCTAAAGGTAAATGTGGTGGTAGCACTTCCGCTAACAGTGACATCCTTGTACGTAAAGTTCTCTAGACTATAACTAATCTCTACTTTATTTTCTGCATCTAGCTGAACGCTAAAACTCATGCGAATAACACCCGAGATCATTTCTCCATTTACTTCACAACCATCACCAAAATCAACCATGATAGTTCTGGTAGTATCTGTTACTTCTGAAGTTAAGGTGAAGCAGTCTGGCATTTTAGTACTAAAACTGCGAATTGGTATAAGTCCGGATTCAGTACTGAATATGTTTTCTACCAATGTATTAATTTCCTTACTAGCAGCCTCTAAATCTTTGTACTGTTTTGATGTTGTGACTTCACTAGTTGGGATTGGGTTTTCATTATCATCATCACTACAGCTTATTAAAAAGGCACTTGATATAAATAGTATGCTTAAAAAAGCAATGACTCTGTTTTTCATATTAAAAGGTTTTAGATTGTGAATTAAATATTGTTTTAACTAATTGGTTGTAGTATAACAACGATAAAGTCTTTACATAGATTATGAGGGGATTCGTTAATTTATGTTAAGATTATGTTAGAATTATTTTATGATACGTAAGATTATTTTGTAAATTCTTGATGCTGTTTTGAAATGAATTTTGCTTATACTATTGCATAGCATTATTCTTATCAATATCTTCGCAGCGAATGTTCGCTAAAAGTGTTCTTAACTCAAAATATATAATATGCAAATAAAAAAGGTTTTAGTTGCCAATCGTGGTGAAATTGCAATCAGAATTTTTCGTGCCTGTACAGAAATTGGATTAAATACAGTTGGGGTTTATACCTATGAAGATCGATATTCTTTACACAGATATAAGGCAGATGAAGCATATCAGATTGGAGAAAATCACGAACCTCTAAAACCGTATTTGAATATAGATGCAATTATAAAGGTTGCAAAAAAGAATAATGTAGATGCCATTCATCCAGGTTACGGTTTCCTTTCAGAAAATGCAGAATTTGCTAAACAGTGCGAGGAAAACGATATTATTTTTATTGGGCCAAAAGTTTCTGTACTTCGTTCATTAGGAGATAAGATAACAGCCAAAAAGGTGGCTATTGATAATGATATTCCTATTATTCAGAGTAATAAAGAAGATCTTTTAGATGTTAAAGTAGCGATTAAAGAAGCCAAGCGTATTGGTTTTCCTGTAATGCTTAAAGCGGCTTCTGGTGGAGGTGGAAGAGGGATGCGTGTGATTAGAAATCAGGAAGAATTAGAAAAAGCATTTCCAGAATCTCGTAGAGAGGCACTTAATGCTTTTGGTGATGATACGGTATTCCTTGAAAAATTTGTAGAAAACCCAAAGCATATCGAAATACAGATCGTTGCCGATCATCATGGCAATATGGTTCACTTATTTGAACGTGACTGTTCTGTACAAAGACGATATCAAAAAGTAATCGAATATGCTCCCTCTTTTGGAGTTCCAGAAGAAACGAAACAAAGTTTATATAAATATGCCTTAGATATATGTAAGGCAGTAGATTATAATAATATTGGTACTGTAGAATTTTTGGTTGATGATGATGGTAGTATTTATTTTATTGAAGTTAACCCAAGGGTACAGGTTGAACATACAGTAACCGAAATTGTAACCGGTATTGATTTGATTAAAGCACAGATTTTTATTGCCGGCGGATATAAATTATCAGATCAACAAATCAAAATCGAGAGCCAGGAAAGCTTAACTATTAATGGTTTTGCACTGCAATGTAGAATTACAACTGAAGATCCTGAAAATGATTTTAAACCTGATTATGGAACCATAACCACATATAGAAGTGCATCTGGGTTTGGAATACGTTTAGATGCAGGTAGTGTATATCAAGGTGTTACTATTTCACCATTCTTTGATTCTATGTTAGTTAAGGTTTCTGCAAATAGTAGAACATTAGACGGAGCATGTAGAAAGATGCGTAGAGCACTGTCAGAATTTAGAATCCGTGGTGTAAAGACCAATATGCCGTTTTTGGATAATATCCTTAATCATGAGACTTTTAGAAAAGGTGAGGCTACCGTTAATTTTATACAAAACACAAAATCATTATTTGCGATAAGAGAATCTCGTAATCGAGCTACTAAATTGGTTAACTTTTTAGGAGATGTAATTATCAATGGGAATCCTGATGTAAAGAAAATCGATCCAACAAAAACACTCATTGAAGCAGGAATACCAAAGTTTGATGAGAGTATGTCATACCCCAAGGGCACCAAAGACCTTTTAACGGAACTTGGACCTGAAAAATTCGCAACTTGGCTCAAGAATGAAAAAAAGGTTCATTTTACAGATACTACAATGCGTGATGCGCATCAAAGTCTGCTTGCGACCAGAATGCGATCATATGATATGCTTAAAGTAGCCGAAGGATTTGCCAAAAACCATCCCGAAGTTTTTAGTATGGAAGTTTGGGGGGGAGCAACTTTTGATGTTTGCCTGCGATTTTTAAGAGAAAACCCGTGGGAACGACTCCGAGAGTTACGAAAAGCAATGCCTAACCTTTTATTACAAATGCTAATTCGCGGATCAAACGGAGTAGGATATACTGCCTACCCGGATAATTTGATTGGAAAATTTGTAGAGCAATCCTGGGAGAATGGAGTAGATGTATTTCGAATCTTTGATTCACTTAATTGGATGAAATCCATTGCTCCTTGTATAGAGCATGTAAGAACAAGAACAAATGGATTAGCAGAAGGTTCTTTATGTTATACTGGGGATATTTTAGATCCAAAACGAACAAAATATACTCTTGAGTATTACATTCAATTAGCTAAAGATATTGAAAATGCCGGAGCACATATTTTAGGAATTAAAGATATGGCAGGTCTACTGAAGCCATATGCAGCATATGAGCTGGTTTCAGCATTAAAATCAGAAATTAGTATTCCAATTCATTTACATACCCATGATACTTCATCGGTGCAATCTGCTACCTATCTTAAAGCTATAGAAGCGGGAGTAGATGTTGTAGATGTAGCACTAGGAGGGCTTTCGGGATTAACCGCACAGCCTAATTTTAATGCGATTGTAGAAATGCTAAGATTTCATGAACGTGAAAATGTATTAGATATTCCAAAATTGAATGAATATTCCAACTATTGGGAATCGGTTCGTGAACATTATTATGTCTTTGAATCTGGATTAAAAGCAGGAACAGGAGAAGTCTATCAACATGAAATTCCAGGAGGACAATATTCTAACCTAAAACCTCAAGCGGAGGCCTTAGGTTTATCAGATCGCTTTCATGAAATAACAAAAATGTATGGAGAGGTAAATGAATTATTTGGAGACGTCGTAAAGGTAACACCTAGTTCTAAAGTAGTAGGTGATATGGCACAATATCTTGTAAGTAATAATTTAACTATTGAAGATGTAAAAGAACAAGGCGAAACCATTTCTTTTCCACAATCGGTAATGAGTTTTTTTAAAGGAGAGTTAGGACAGCCAGTAGGTGGATTCCCAAAAGCGCTACAAAAATCAGTGCTTAAAGATCAAAAACCATTTACAGATAGACCCAATGCACATCTTGAACCTGTTGATTTTGAAACAGAATTCAAAGATTTTGAGAAAGTATTCAAAAAAGGAATGGGACGCGAATTAGATATCACCGATTTTCTGTCCTATAAATTGTATCCAAAAGTGTTTACCGGTGCCTATAATCATCACCTGAAATATGGGAATGTAATGAATATTCCTACCAAAAACTTTTTCTACGGGATGGATCCTGAAGAAGAAATTATTGTAAAGTTGGATCAAGGGAAAACGTTATTGGTTCAATTGATTTCTGTGGGTGATCCTAATGAAGAAGGTAAAGTTACTGTATTCTTTAAGGTAAATGGCCAAACACGTAATGTAGAAATACAGGATAACTCAATAAAAGTAGATAAGGTTGTTCATGCAAAAGTAGATAAAGCTGATGAAAAGCAAATTGGAGCACCATTGCAAGGTTCACTATCTTCTGTTTTAGTAAAAACTGGTCAGGAGGTGAAGAAAAATGACCCTTTATTTATTATTGAAGCCATGAAAATGGAAACGACAATTACTGCAAATGAGAGTGCTGTGATAAAGAAAATAGTTCTTAAGCCTGGTACAATGGTAGAGGCAGATGATTTGATAATAACACTGAAATAATTTTAATAGCAAAGAAAAGGGCTTTATGCCCCTTTTTTTAATAGGAATTCAGATTCTAGCCAAAAGGACAATCAGCCGGATAAGCATCTAAACTTTCTGGTGGACCGCAAGTACCAAGATGCGAATGGCACCCGCCAATAGTACCTCCTTTAATTGTTCTCTGTTCAAGATCTGAAATTACATTTTTGTTCAATTTCAATTTTTTTAAATTTAGCTTTTTCATGATATATATTTAAATTGATTAATACTTAAATTTATTGAATAATAGAAGTTCATTTATATAGGTATTGTTAATTAACTTAGGGTTAACTGTCTTTATAGAAAGGTTAAAAATGATTAATCTTGAACTTGTCATAACCTAAATTCACTCCTAAACTTTATAAACTGTTAGAAACTGATGGTTTTGTGATTCTCCTTAAATAGTTTTATTACTTTTACAACTATGCAATATTTTTTAATCTTAGCCTTACAAGGTTTTTGTGCTTATCATGCATATAAAAATAAAAACCAGTACTATTGGTATCTTGTGATCATATTTTTACCAGTATTAGGAAGTATTATATACCTGCTTACGCAAGTTTTTAATAAAAGAGATATTGATGTAGTACAGAATGAGATTGTTAATGTGATTAATCCAACTAAGAAGGTTAAGGATTTGCAAAAACAATTGGATTTTGCAGATACATTTCAAAATCGGGTTAATTTGGCGGATGCTTTGTCTGAAATTGGCGATTATACTAATGCTATAGCAGAGTATGAGATTACACTTAAGAATAATTATGATAAAGATGAGGGAGTTGTTAAAAAATTAATTGAAGTATACTACCAAATCAAAGATTTTGAAAGAGTCATTTTTTGTGCTGAAGAGATCACTATGTCTACAAGCTTTATAGGATCTAGAAGTCAATTTCTGTATGGTTTAGCACTAGAGGAGATAGGGCAATCCGATAGAGCAGAAGAAAACCTGAGACCAATAGATCAAAGGTATTCTAACTACCAGGAGAGATACGAGCTTGCTGAGTTTCTAGTAGAAAAAGGAAAAATAGGTGATGCAAAAGAAATACTATCTGAAGTTTTGACAGAATCGCAACATATGTCAAAACCCAATCAAAGTAAATATCGAGCAGTTATAAATGATGTTCAAAAGTTAGTTTCTTCTCTCTAATCATAATACAGGTTAGAATAGTTTTATCGATTTTAAAGTCCATAAAAGAACAAAACTACCGTCTAATTACGAATAACTAGAGGTTAAACCTCTTTGTAGTTTCTAAAATCTTTCTATTTTTACTAAAAAGTAAAATTATCCCCGGGAAACCTTGAGAATCAGACCTATTCAAATATCATTATTTATCCTATTCGTTTTAGGAGGATTGTTTGGGCTTATGTTTTTAAGTCAAAAAGGAGAGATGCAAGAGGCTCAGCTTCAAGATGATGGGTTTTCTTATGAAGGAATTTCGGTAAAATACCCAACATATACCACTTTTTTAGGGCTAAAACAAGATGAAGATTCTACTCTTACAAGACAAGATATTCTAGAGGTTACAGAGATTGTAAAACCTTTAGAAATTGAAAGTAGCGAAATTGAGAACGATGCTGTATTAACAGAGAAAATAAAGGAATTACCCGATTTTTCTAAAATAGATACAACTCGACTTGTTAGGATTAAATATCCTGAGAATAATCCCGATTTCACTAAGGATTTAAGAAATAAGCTTTCTTCAAGATCTTGTAGAATAATCCATTATGGGGATTCTCAAATTGAAGGAGATAGAATAACTGCGTACCTGCGTAACAGGCTCCAGCATATGTATGGCGGTGGAGGTCCAGGGTTTATACCATTAATGCCAGTATATAGACAAATAAGTGCTATTGTTGAGCCTAGTGAAAATTGGCAGCGTTATGCATTTTTTGACCCCACAAAAAAGAAATTTTCTCATAAAAAATATGGAGCATACCTATCCGTATCACGTTTTACAGATTATCAAAAGACATTACCGGATAGTACACTAGTTGATTCGTTACCCATAATTAAAGCAACTGTAAAAATCGGGAAATCCAAGAAAACCTACGCCAAATTTAGAAGGTTTACTAATATTGGGTTACACTATGGTAATAGTAATTTTCCGATTAAAATATCTGTTTATAACGATGGTGTATTAATTCAACAAGACAGTTTGATTTCAGATGGGAGATACCATCAATATAAAATTAAAACGACTACTACCCCCTCTGATCTTACGATCGAATTAGAAGGTAAAATAAGTGCAGATTTTTATGGATTAACACTTGATAGTGGTTCTAGAGTGCAAATTGATAACGTGGCCATGCGTGGTGCATCAGGTACTATCTTTTCTAATTCTAACGGAGCGACTTATGGTCGGATGATGCGGCAGCTAAAACCAAAAATTGTAATAATGCAATATGGTGGTAATACCATGCCATACCTTAAAGATTCTACTGATATAGAAAAATATACAAAGCGTGTGGCTCGACAAGTAAACTGGATTAGAAAACGAGCAAAGAATACTAGCTTTATATTTATTGGTCCTACAGATATGTGTCTTCCGGTAAATGGTAAAATGGAAACCTATCCCATGTTACCATATCTAAATGCCAAACTAATGGAAACCTGTCTTGAAAATAATGTTGCTTATTGGAGCATGTATGATGCAATGGGCGGAAAAGGATCCATGGAGTTATGGGTAGATGAAAAACTTACTGCCAAAGATTATATGCATTTTACCTGGAAAGGAACCAAAATAATTTCAGAACTATTTTTTACAGCCCTATACCTTGACCTTAAAGACCCTGATACTAATGATGAGACGTAGAATATTATTTTTTAATTTATGGTTTTTGTTGACATTACCTATGATGTCACAGACCTATGTTTTAGATACTATACAGGATAAGTATCCTTTTGTGAATTGGAAAGCCAATGCGATTAAAATGGCCGAAGATTCCCCTGCTTTTAAGAAGCTTTATTGTAAACTTGATACAATCGCAAAAGGAGGAAAAGAAGATTTACATGTTTTTCATATAGGAGGATCGCACATTCAAGCAGATATTTATTCTAATAGATTAAGATCTTATCTTCAGACCATGAGTCCTACTGCAAAAGGGCAGCGAGGATTTATTTATCCGTTTAGTATTGCTAAAACTAACAATCCTGGTAATTATAGAGTAGAATACGATGGTGAATGGTCTGGTTATCGATGTTCTGTACGAAAAGATAGTGTTGCCTGGGGGTTGGCAGGTGTAACTGCTGTGTTTAAAGACACAATGGCAAATGTGAAAATAAAGGTAAACGGTAATAATTATCATGAAAAGATGTATGATTTTAATAAAATCAGAATCTTTTATGATGATTGGAGTAAAGACTATGAGATATCTTTTAAAGAAGATTCTCTGGTATCAGGTATAAAAGAAAACAAGGAAGCTCATTTTATCGAGTATGCGTTTAATAAAACTGTTGAAGAAATAGAATTTTGTATTCAAAGAACTGAAGATACTGAGGGAGCAGAATTTTTAATGATGGGTATAGAGTTAATGAATGACAATAAAGGAATTCAGTATACCTCTATAGGTGTTAATGGAGGTAGTTTCTCTTATTACGATAGATGTCGTTATTTTGAGGATCAACTATTACTTTATAAGCCTGACCTGTTTATTGTATCTGTTGGAACCAACGATGCTTATCATCCCGATTTTAACCCTCAGAGTTATAAGGAGTACTATACAGATTTAATCAAACTGATTCAAAAAGCGAACCCTGATTGTGCTGTGCTACTAACGGTGCCTAATGATTCGTATTATCAAAAGAAAATCCCTAACCCAAGAACCAGAATTGCCAGAAAAGTTATTTATGAAGTAGCAAAGGAACAAAAGATGGCAGTCTGGGATTTTTATGAAATAATGGGAGGATTCAATTCCTCTAGAGATTGGTATAATAACAAATTAATGCCGCGTGATCGAATTCATTTTACCGTAATGGGATATCGCATTAAGGCAGATCTTTTATTGCAGGCATTGGCGCATTCATGGGAGAATGAATTACAGCTACAACCTAATTCTATTTTGAATCAGATTATTAATGAATAGACTCATTGACATATTTTCTTTTTCAGAGGATTTTCCTTTAATCTTTACACAAGCAAATTTCTGGATATTCTTTGCAGTTGTATATTTTATCTATTCAATTGTTTATAGGAAAAAGAGCTTACGCAGTGCGTACCTTTTTGCAATCAGCCTTCTTTTTTATTATAAAACCAGTGGACTTTTTATAGGGATTTTACTGTTTAGTACTGTTAATGATTTTTTTCTTGGTAGAGCTATTTATAACAGCAAATCTGATATAGTTAAAAAAACATTAGTAGCAGTTAGTGTGATTATTAATTTGGGTACACTTTGCTATTTTAAGTACGCTTATTTTTTTACAGAATCCTATAATTATCTTTTTCAAAGTAACTATGAGGTTATAAATTACCTGGCACAATGGGCTAATACCTGGAGCGAAGTAGACTATTTTACAGTGGATAAAATTATTCTTCCGGTAGGGATTTCGTTTTATACATTTCAGACGATTAGTTATAGTGTAGATATTTATCGAAAACAAATCAAACCACTAGATTCAATAATAGATTTTGGGTTCTTTGTTAGTTTCTTTCCGCAGTTAGTAGCAGGTCCTATTGTACGAGCTGCCGATTTTGTGCCACAGATTAGAAAAGACATTAATATTACCAAAGATGATTTTGGGAGAGCTTCTTTTATGATATTAAAAGGGTTGATTAAGAAAATGTTGTTTGCAGATTATATTGCGGCTAATTTTATGGACCGCGTGTTTGATGTACCAGAGATGTTTTCTGGTTTCACCAATATCATGGCAATGTTTGGGTACTCGTTACAGATATATGGTGATTTTTCGGGATATACGGATATCGCAATTGGATTAGCGTTACTTATGGGGTATAAACTGCCGGTAAACTTCAACTCACCCTATAAGGCAATTCATTGCGGAGATTTCTGGAGACGTTGGCATATTTCATTATCAAGTTGGTTAAAAGATTATTTGTATATACCAATCGGGGGTAACCGAAACGGAAGCATATTCTCTTATGCCTTTATATTAATTTTCACCTTTTTAGGAGTCTTTGCAATATCGGATTATTCTATAGCATTAGTAGCAGCTTCAGGTGTTGGAACTATGCTAATTATTACACTATTCTCTTCAAAACTAGCATGGCATTTTAATAGAAATGTCAATATTATGATTACGATGTTGGTAGGAGGGTTGTGGCATGGTGCATCGTGGAAATTTGTCATCTGGGGTGGACTTAATGGTATTGGTATTGTAACTTATAAATATTGGCGTTTGATTAGCCCGTATGAGAACTCTAAGGCATGGTACACGATATTATGGCGTATTGCCTTGACATTTGTATTTATCACTTTTACCAGAATATATTTTAGAGGGAACAGTATGGATCATATTGATCGTTTCTACCAACAGGTGATGACCAATATGGATTGGCAAAATGCACTCATTGTACTTTGGGAATATCGCTTGGTTTTTATAGTTATGCTTTTAGGATATATAACACACTGGTTACCATATAAAACCAAAGATTGGGCTTTGGACTTGTTTATAAAGAGTCATATCATCATAAAAGGTATTGTTGTTATGATTGTTGCAATTATTTGTTATCAAACCTATGCGGCAGATTTTCAACCTTTTATTTATTTCCAGTTTTAGGATATAATCGTTATGTTTTTACACACCCATCCATACAAACCCTTTTTCCCCAAAGGAGCTACAAAGCTTATTGTGGGGACATTGCCACCACCGCGTTTTACATCGGGAGAGTTAAAACAAGGAGATGTTGATTTTTGTTACGGTAGTATTAGTGGATTGTTATGGCCCGTTTTGGATCGTATTTTTGACTTAAATTTAAAATTTGAAACGACACAAGAAGCTTTGAATCAACGAAAGGATTTTTTGTCTTCGCGAGGAATAGGGGTTTGTGATATTGTACACAGTTGTGAACGCGAAAAGATTGATGCATCAGATTTAGGAATGCAAAACATTAAATTAAGAGATGTAGTATCTTACTTAAAGCAATATCCAAAAATTGAAACATTACTTTTTACTGGTGGGAATAGTAAAAATGGACCTGAATATTTCTTTAGAAAGCATTTGAAAGAATATGATAAAAAATTAGAAGTATTGTCAAACGATATTCCAAGAATACATCAATTTAATATAGGAGAAAGGGTGGTTAAGACGGTGTCTTTGATAGCTCCGTCTGGAGCGGCCAATCGATCTATAGGTAGTTTATCAGAGTATAAAACGTTAAAAAATGAAAACCCTAAATTCAACACAATTGATTTTAGGGTAATGCAGTATCGTGAGTTTTTCTGAAATAAACTATTCTTCCTCTTCTTCAGTTTTCTTTTTTGCTGGTTTCTTTGCTGCTGGCTTAGCTTTTGGAGCAGCTTTGGTTTTTGCTGCTGCTTTTGCTTTAGGCTTTGCAGTTGTACTAGTAGTTACTTTGGATTTCTTACGACGTCGCAATCGCCCAAAAGTTCCTATGTTAATTTTACCTCGGCGAGTTTTTTTATCTCCTTTACCCATACATTGAGTGTTTTTTGTGTTAAACAATTGACTAGTTGTTGATTACTAATGTAAGGAATTGTGGAGAGAAAAGGAAATTATCGTATTCCCTTTATAAAATCACCAATTCTATCTACACCATTATTTTTAATGTGCTTAATAAAAGCAGAACCAATAATAGCGCCTTTTGCAGTTTTGGTAGCTTGGGTGAATGTTTCATTATTACTAATACCAAACCCTACAATCTGCGGGTTTTTAAGGTTTAATGATTCAATACGTTCAAAATAAAGTTGTTGTGCATTACCAAAAGTATTTTTGGCACCAGTAGTGCTGGCAGAACTTACCATGTAGATAAACCCATTAGACACACTGTCGATAAACTTAATTCGATCATCAGAGGTTTGTGGAGTAATTAGAAATACGTTGATCAATCCATATTTTTCAAATGTTTCTTGATACTGCTCATGATATTCTGCTACCGGTAGATCGGGTATGATTAATCCATCAATACCTATTTCTTGGCATTTTGCGCAAAAGGCTTCTACACCATATTGCATCATTGGATTAAAATATCCCATAATGATCAGAGGGATGCTTACAGATTGACGGATATCTTTTAATTGATCAAACAAAATGTTGGTTGTCATTCCATTCTTAAGAGCGGCAGTCGAACTTTCTTGTATAGTTGGTCCATCTGCCAAAGGGTCACTAAAGGGTAGTCCAATCTCAATCATATCAACACCGCTATTCTCTAGATCCTGTATTACTTTTACAGTATCATTTAGCGAAGGATACCCTGCTGTAAAATATATGGATAATAGTTTTTTGTCTTCTGCTAATTTTTGATTTATTCTGTTCATTATAATAATTATAAGTTTCGTCATTCCTCTAAAGCGGAAATCTTTTCATTTTCTTGTTTTACTTGTCATCCCAGCGTAGGCTGGGATCCACAATCTGGTTTAAGCATTTGGTTAATATTTTGGATTCCAGCCTACGCTGGAATGACAAAATCTTTTAGGTTGGTTATAATTTAAAATAATCTATGTACGTGTTCAAATCCTTATCCCCACGGCCAGAAAGGCTAATTACTACAATATCATTAGGGTTGAATTTCTTATCATTAAAAATAGCCAAGGCGTGTGAGGATTCTATGGCAGGTATAATACCTTCTAGTTGCGATAATTCTAATCCTGCAGTCATAGCATCATCATCTGTAACAGAATAAAATTCTCCACGACCAGTTTTATAAAGATGAGAATGTAGCGGTCCCACTCCTGGGTAATCAAGTCCAGCTGAAATTGAATATGGCTCAGTAATCTGACCATCTGCAGTTTGCATTAATAAAGTTTTACACCCATGAATTATTCCTTCTTTTCCTAATTGAGAAGTAGCAGCGCTCTCACCACTATGCACACCTTTTCCTGCTGCCTCAACCGCTATAATACCCACACTTGGTTCATCTAGAAAGTGATAGTATGTTCCTGCTGCATTACTACCACCACCAATACACGCCACAACATAATCAGGATTTTCTCTTCCTTCTTTCTCTTTTAGTTGCCATTTAATTTCTTCAGAAATAATCGACTGAAAACGCGTTACCATATCCGGGTAAGGATGAGGTCCGATGGCAGAACCAATAATGTAGTGTGTATCTACTGGGTTATTAATCCAATCACGAATCGCTTCGTTGGTTGCATCTTTTAGGGTTTTACTTCCGGATTTAGCGGGTCTAACTTCTGCGCCAAGCATTTTCATACGAGCTACATTAGGTGCCTGACGTTTGATGTCAATTTCGCCCATATAAACGATACATTGTATCCCCATTAAAGCACATACTGTAGCAGTTGCAACACCATGCTGTCCGGCGCCAGTTTCTGCAATAATTCTGTTTTTACCTAGTTTTTTTGCAACAAGGATCTGACCAATTGTATTATTTACTTTATGCGCACCGGTATGGTTAAGGTCCTCACGTTTCAGATATACTTTTGTGTTGTGTTTTTCTGAAAGACGTTTAGCATAATAAAGAGGAGAAGGGCGACCAACATAATCTTTTAGCAACTGATCAAACTCTTCCTTAAAAGAAGGTTCGTTCATGATATCTAAATATGTTGTGCGTAATTCTTCTACATTTGGATACAGCATTTCAGGAATATAAGCTCCACCAAAATCTCCGTAATATCCCTTCTCATTAACTTGATAGGTCATAATGTAATTTTTTTGTTCCCTTTTTGTGTTGGGAATAGTTGGTTTTTAAATTTTTCTAAGTCTTTTATATCTTTTAATCCAGGTTTGATCTCGAATTTACTATTTACATCAATAGCATAAATTGGCAGATCGGTTTTTAGGATTGCTTTTATTTTTTCAATTTCACCAAGTCCGATACCTCCACTTAAAATAAATGGAGTAGAGGAAGGATAATCTTTTAAAACGCTCCAATCAAAAGTATATCCATTACCGCCTTTTTCTTTTCCTTTGGTGTCAAATAAGAAATAGTCTACTATACCTTCATAGGATTTAAGTGTATCAAAGTCGAATTCGTCTTTGATAGAGAATACTTTCCACACTTCGACAAGCTCAGTATGATGTTTTAATTGCAATTTCAAATCCTGACAATATGCAGGGACCTCATTGCCATGCAATTGCACGGTTTTAAAACTATATTGTTTTACTTTTTCAATTATAAAATCAATAGAAGCATCTACAAATACTCCCGTCTTTTTGATAGCTGGAGGAAGATCTGGAATTTCACCTTCAAAGTTTCGAGGAGATTTCTCATAGAAAATAAAGCCCAAATAGTCGGGTTGTAGGGCAGCAACTGCTTCCATATTTTCTTGATATTTCATTCCGCAAACCTTAAGCTTCATGATTCTAATTTTTTTATAAATTCTATCGCGCTATTGCCAGGGTGTTCGGTTTTCATAAAGTTTTCACCAATAAGGAAACCTTTATATCCGTATTGTTTTAGGTCTTTGATAGCTTCAATACTACTAATCCCACTTTCTGAAACTTTTACAAAATCATCTGGGATTTGTATGCTTAGTGATTTACTAATAGCTGTACTTACCTCAAAAGTCTTAAGATTTCGGTTGTTTACACCTAACATATCAAGCGATGGCATAATCGATTTTTCTAATTCCTCTTGATTATGAACTTCTAGCAATACATCTAATGACAAACTTTTTGCAAATTGTGATAATGACTTGATTTGATCTCTAGACAATACTGCGGCAATTAATAATATCACATCTGCTCCATGAGCTTTAGCTTCTAATAATTGATATTCATCTATAATAAATTCTTTACGAAGCAATGGTAGTTGAACAGAAGATCTAGCTAGTAAAAGATCGTCTAATGATCCTCCAAAATATTTTCCGTCAGTCAATACGGACATTCCACAAACCCCAGCTTCTTCATATCCTGTGGCTACATCTTGTACACTTACTTTCTGGTTTATGACGGCTTTAGAAGGAGATCTACGTTTATGCTCTGCAATGATACCGGTATTGCTATTTCGTAAAGCAGTAGCTAGTGAATTTACTTCACGATCAAATAACACCGAACTCTCTAATTGGGTAACGGGAATTAAACTTTTTTTGAGTTCAACTTCTTTGTATTTATCTGCTACTATTTTATCTAAGATATTCATTTTTAGTTATTTGTTAATGGTTTTTGGTTGGTTGTTTTCATTTTTATTTAATGTCTGATAATAATTTATGAACCCATTTAATAACTTTTTGCAGCTTATTATTTGATCTAATAATGCTCTATGTTCATTTGTTTGAATATAATCTTGATCTAAAGCTAGGTAAGATTGAGTTTCTAATTCATACAAAGAACCTCTAGAAATATAAAAAAAATGTATGCTCTCTTTAGAAGTTTTTCTTCCACAACCTTCGGCTATATTTGAAGGGATAGAAACAGCACATCTTCTCATTTGACTAGTTAATCCATACATTTCATCTTTTGGGAATTTCTTAGTTACATCATAAAGATTATTAACCAAAAGTCTTGTTTCTTTCCATACTTTTAATTCGGTGTATTCCATTTTATCAATAATCAACTAACAACGATTAACTAATTTTTACTTAATTCTTGTATTTTATTTAATGCGATCAATCCTTTTCCTGAAAGTAAAGATTCTTTGGCACGTTCAAATCCTTGTTTTGGTTGTAACCCATCTACAGTTGCAATTGCCATTCCGGCATTGGCGCAGACCACATTGTTCTGTGCTTCTGTGCCTTTTCCGCTTAGGATATTCATAAATATATTAGCTGATTCTTCTACAGAGTCTCCACCTACAATTTCTTCCTGTTTTAAAACAGATACTCCAAAGTCATTAGGTGTTAACATCCCTTCAGTATTGTTTGAAATAGTTTTGGTATTTCCGGTAAGCGAAATTTCATCATAACCATCTAATGCATGAACAATGGTAAAATTTTTATCGGTGTTTTGATATAAGTAACCATACATCCTTGCCAATTCAAGGTTGAAAACACCTACTATTTGATTTTTTGGAAATGCTGGATTTACCATTGGCCCAAGCATATTAAAAAACGTTTTTACACCTAGCTCCCTGCGAATGGGGGCTACATTTTTCATTGCGGGATGAAATAATGGAGCGTGCAATACACAAATCCCTGCTTCATCTATACTACGCTTTAGGAAATCTTTATCATTACTGAATTTAATGCCTAGATGTTCCATCACATTAGAGCTTCCGCATTTTGAGGATACCCCGTAATTACCATGTTTCGTAACTTTTATTCCGGCTCCCGCTGAAACAAAGGATGAAAGTGTAGAGATATTAAAAGTATCTTTTCCATCGCCTCCCGTACCACAAAGATCTATAGGATTGTACTCACTAAGATCTACTGCTACACATAATTCTAATAATGCATCTCTAAAACCTTCAAGTTCTTCAACAGTAATACTGCGCATCATGTATACAGTTAAGAATGATGCTATCTGACTTTGGTTATATTCTCCTTTAGAAATATTGACCAAAACACCTTTGGCCTCTTCTTTAGAGATAGTTTCGTGATTGATTAATCGGTTGAGTAGATTTTTCATGTTAACTTTTAATTATTGATCCAGTTTTCTAACATTTTTTTTCCATCAGGAGTTAACACCGATTCAGGATGAAATTGTACTCCACGAACATCTAATTCCTTATGGCGTAAGGACATGATTTGCCCGTTTTCGTCATACGATGTAACCTCTAGACAATTTGGTAAATCATTATCTGCCACTACCCATGAGTGATATCTACCTACATCAAAAGCACTATCCAATCCTTTAAACAAAAGTTCGTCAGTAACAGATAATGTTACTTTGGTAGCAACGCCGTGATATACTTCATCAAGATTGATTATGTTTCCGCCAAAAACCTCTCCTATTGCTTGCTGTCCCAGACAAACACCAAATATACTTTTGGTACTTGCGTAGGTGCTAATAATATCTTTTAGTAACCCAGCTTCGTCCGGTACTCCGGGTCCTGGTGAGAGTAATATTTTGTGGTACTGTTCTACATCTTTTAATTGTAATTGGTCATTACGCTTTACGATGACTTCGCATCCCAAGTCCTCTAGATAATGGACCAGATTATATACGAATGAATCGTAGTTGTCTATTACTAATACTTTTTTATTCATTACTTTGTTTCAGAGTTTCTAAGCTCTTATATTTCTTCAGCAAGTTTTAATGCTTTTGTTAATGCTCCTAGTTTATTATACACTTCTTGTAGTTCATTTTCTTCGTTAGATTCATTTACTAATCCTGCTCCGGCCTGCCAATGTAGAGAATGGTTTTTGCTTAGGAATGTGCGAATCATAATGGCATGATTAAAATTTCCAGAGAAATCCATAAAACCTATGGCTCCTCCATAAAAATCTCTATTTACGGTTTCGTATTTTTCAATAAGTTGCATGGCCATGTGTTTTGGAGCACCACTTAATGTCCCGGCCGGAAAAGTGTCAGCCACAACTTGCATAGTCGTAGTTTCTGGATGTTTTTTGCCAGTTACTTTACTTACCAAGTGAATTACATGAGAATAAAATTGAACTTCTCTATAGGTATCTACGGTTACATTACTTCCGTTACGACTAAGATCATTACGAGCTAAATCTACCAACATTACGTGTTCTGCATTTTCTTTTTCGTCTACAGATAATTTTTTAGCCAATTCAGCATCTTGCTCATCGTTGCCGGTACGTTTAAAGGTTCCTGCAATAGGATGGATCTCGGCAATATCATCTTTTACCACCAATTGTGCTTCTGGAGAACTACCAAAAATTTTAAAATCACCATAATCAAAATAGAATAGATAGGGTGATGGGTTTATACTTCTTAAGGCGCGATATACATTAAATTCATCACCTTTGAATTTTTGTGAAAAACGTTTTGATAGCACAAGCTGAAAAACATCACCGCGTTGACAATGTTTTTTGGCTAGTGCTACATGTGCCTTATATTGCTCATCATCCAGGTTAGAAGTAGTTTCACCAGTAGTTGTGAAATTATATGAAGCAAAGTTCTTTACGTTTAATAAGGATTCTATTTCGGCTACATTACTTTCAGAATTATAGCAATGTGCAAAAATGTATGCTTCGTTATTAAAATGATTGATGGCAATTATGTTTTGATATACAGTGTATTGCATATCAGGAATATTAAGCCCTCCTTCTTTTTTAGAAATAGAAATATCCTCAAAATAACGAACTGCGTCATAAGAAATATAACCAAAAAGGCCGTTGTTTATAAATTTGAAATCACTTTTCGAAGTTTCGAATTGTTGACCAAATTGTTGGATTATTTCGGGAATATTGGTGTTACTGGTTACCTCTATTTTGGTACTGCTTTTATCAGGAAACGATTGATAAATGACTTCGTTTTCGATCTTGATATTGGCTATAGGGTTACAACAGATATACGAGAAACTGTTTTCGTTTCCTCTATAATCACTACTTTCTAGTAATAGGCTATTAGGGAAACGATCTCTAATCTTAAGATAAACACTTACCGGAGTAATAGTATCAGCAAGTATTTGTTTGTAATGTGTGGTTAATTGATAGCTCATTTTTTACACTATAAAATTTTAATTTTTGGCCCCGAGAGTATGTAACAAAAAAAAGGCTTGTCGTGATTTGACAAGCCTTTGATATGTTTACTTAACACAATAACAGGATCTATCTCACGACGTTTTCGTTTTGAGAAGACCACCACCAATTATTTGTTAAGATTACTTTCATTTTTTATTTATTGAGTCAAATATATAAATTAATTATAATTTGAGATAATAAAAAATTACATTTTTAATTCTACGGCTAATTCAAATTCATCACTGATTGCTTTATCTCCTAAATTATCGAAGAAACTTCCTGATCCGTATTTGATATCGTATTTAGTTCTATCTACTTTAAGCGTAGTAGAAGCTGCATCACCATTTAATGCTAAAACGAATTCAATTGGGTTTGTTTTGCCTTTAATTGTAAGGTCACCAGCAATTTTATAACCTTCACTTGTTTTTTTAGCCTTGGTAACTACTAATTTCGCAGTTTTGTGATTTTTGATGCCAAAGAAATCATCAGAGCTAAGGTGTCCTTCTAGTTTTTCTTTTCCTTTTCCAGCTTCAAGATCAGTTACAGCAAGAGTTGTCATATCAACAGTGAATTCTCCTTTTGTGATATTTTCACCATCAAATACAAGGAAACCTTCAGAAAGATTTAATGTTCCTGTATGTGACCCTGTTACTTTGGTACCAGTCCAGTTAATTTTACTCTCTGAAGCCTTAATTTCTTTTTTCTGAGCAAAAGTAGACGCTGTTGTAATAATGGCAATGGCAACGATTAATGATTTAAGTGTTGTTTTCATGATTTTTAAAAATTTAGGTATTTATGTTTATGTTAATGATTAATTCGGATTTCTTAATTTATTCAAGAGGTCATTTAAGTGTATCAAATCTTCTGAGGAAAGCCCAGACGTTAATCTGTTTTCGAAATCTGTCATCAAAGGACTTACTTTATCAAGAAAATTTAGACCTTCTTTGGTAATAGTGATTTCAACTTTTCTTCGATTGGATTTACATGTCACTCGTTTTGCATATCTTTTATTAATAAGTTTATCTACCAATCTGGTGGTGTTGCTCATTTTGCTAACCATTCTTTCTTGAATAGTGCATAGATTAGCGGGTTTTTCTTTTTGTCCTTTTAGAATTCGTAATACATTAAATTGTTGAATAGAAATGTCGTGTGTTTTTAATTCAAGATTAATTTTTTCCATTACCCAATTTTCTGTGTATAAAAGATTTACAATTACTTTTTTGGGTAAAGGAAGTTCAGTTTCTGTTTTTATGATCTTTTCTATATTCAATTGTATCTACAATATTTGTATATACAAATGTATGTTGATTAATGTTTCAAAAATTATAAAATGATATTAATTCTTTGTTAAAGTTAAAATTTAGGTGGTGTTTAATAGTATTATTGCCACAGAAAATAGAGTTCCTATGAGATTAAACATTTGTAAAGATATTCTGAAAATATTTAGATAAAACATAGAAATCTTGTTAATTTTCTTTTGGTTAGTTAACGGTTTTAATAAATTAGTAGTATGTCGAGATCGATTTTATATATTATGTTAGTAATTTTTTTTACTAATTGTAAAGGGGAGCAACAAGTGGCATTAGACGCTACTGATGTTTTTAAAAGTAAAGGTGTTGAGATTCCCATGTATGATTTTGAAAATTTTGAACCATTACTAAAGGTAAATGATGGAAAAACTCGTGTAATCAATTTTTGGGCTACCTGGTGTAAACCTTGTGTAGCAGAATTGCCTTATTTTGAATTAATTAATAGTAGGTATCCTGATAATGAGGTTGAAGTGATACTTGTTAGTTTAGATTTGCCAAAACATGTAGAATCTAAGTTAATTCCATTTGTTAAAAGGCAAAATATACAGAGTAAAGTTGTTTTATTGGATGATCCAGATGCAAATACTTGGATCCCTAAAGTGAATAAGAATTGGTCAGGTTCTATACCGGCCACCATTATATATAAAGGAAATACTGTCAATTTTTATGAAAGATCATTTACCTATAATGAGTTGGAAAAAGAATTGAAAAAAATGCTATAAGGAAGAATTAATACGAATACAATACAAAATTAATACCTATGAAAACTTTAAAGATTCTTGTTGGAGTGGCTTTTATAATTGCAATTAGTGCTTTTGCAATTGATAAAGTTTCTGTTTCTAAAGCAGATGATGGATATGTAATAGGGGATACGGCTACAGATTTTAAACTAAAAAATATAGACGACTCTTTTATTTCTTTGGCGGATTATAAAGAAGCTAAAGGATTTATTGTGATTTTCACCTGTAATCATTGTCCCTATTCTGTAGCCTATGAGGACAGAATCATAGAACTAGACAAAATGTTTAAAGTAAAAGGGTATCCTGTTATTGCTATAAACCCAAATAACCCAAAGGCCTATCCAGATGATAGCTTTGACAATATGAAGGTGCGAGCTAAGGAGAAGGGGTTCACTTTTCCGTATTTATTTGATGATGGACAAAAAATATACCCTCAATATGGTGCAACCAAAACCCCTCATGTTTATGTTTTAGAAAAAACTTCAGAAGGTAATATGGTTAGATATATTGGGGCGATAGATAATAATTACAAAGATGCTTCTTCTGCAAATGATAAATACGTAGAGGATGCTGTTAATGCACTTCTGAAAGGAGAAAAAGTTCCTGTCGAAATCACAAAAGCCATAGGTTGTAGTATAAAAGCCTAATCTTTTCTCTGTTTTTTATATAAATGATATGTATAATTTATACATTTCATAAAGGACTCTTATATTTGTAAGGAATACAAATAAAGATAGTCCAAAAATTTAATAACACACGTTTTATAAATGGCAGAAGATATCACACAAGAAGAATGGCAAGAACTTATCACAAAAGATGATAATGCAGTAATTTTAGATGTTAGAACAGAAGAAGAAGTAGAAGATGGTTTTATTCCCAATATGCTTAACATAGATATTCGTTTAGGACAAGGTTTCCTAGACGAAGTAGAAAAACTGGATAAATCCAAAAATTATTATATCTATTGTCGTTCCGGAGCACGTAGCGCTCAAGCTTGTACGTTAATGAGTCAAATGGGATTCGAAACTACCTATAATTTAATAGGTGGTTTTATGAATTGGAATGGCGAAACTGCAGAATAATCATAATTATATGAAATTAAAACCACTTTTATTAATTGCTATTTTCTCCTTGGCATTGTTCAGCTGTAAGAAAGCAGAGGATTCTTCTTCTGTTATAGAACTTATTACAGTTGAAGATATGGATTCACTATTAGAAATGGGCAAAGTACAGCTTGTTGATGTTCGTACTCCAGATGAGTATGCAGAGGGTCATATTGAAGGGGCGTTGAATATTAATTTTAACGACGATAACTTTAAAGATCTTATCTCTAAGGTGGATAAATCTAAACCGGTGGCTGTATATTGTGGTCGTGGTGGTAGAAGTGGTAAGTGTTCTGCATATATGAAAAAAGCAGGATTCACCAAAGTTTATGACCTTGATGGTGGTATTACCGAATGGAAATTTAAAGGGAAAAAATTGGTTAGATAAATAATCAGATATAGACAAAAACAAAAAAGCTCCTCATTTGAGGGGCTTTTTTGTTTTAATGATATAGTATGATTCCATTTTTATAAGTGTATAAATTTTGCACACTCAATTATCAATAGATTTACCTTAATAAGTAGAAAACGAATACCAGAGTTTATCCCAATTAAGAATATATATACCGATTCGTAGGGTAAACCTCCTAATACAAAGTCTAGCCCGCTGTATGTAAATTCTAACTAGTGCGTTGTTGATGTTTCAAGTATTTTGAATTTCAAATATTAACAATTAAAACCTAGTAAACAATGAAAAACGTAATTAACCTTTTAGTAATCGCCATGCTATTATTGATGAGCTGTGAAACAGAGCCTACATCTCCAGATGAACAATTGTTTGAGAAAGAATTGAATGAGGCAGCTGTTTTTAAAGCCTTATTTTTCTATTT
Organism: uncultured Aquimarina sp.; assembly: GCA_947500545.1. Lineage (GTDB taxonomy): Bacteria > Bacteroidota > Bacteroidia > Flavobacteriales > Flavobacteriaceae > Aquimarina. Next base: position 83,094 of record CANMSO010000013.1, read on the forward strand.
GGGAGATGAGGTCAAAGCGATTTCTTCTTATGAACAACAAGTAATGTTTTTAGAAAAAAATAAGTTAGAAAACGATGGCTTCATAGAAGATTATGAAGCATATGCTAACGCATATTTAGAAAAAGTGAAAGAAAGAAACCCTGTGTTTCTGAACCAGCTAAAAAATGCGGTACAAAGTAGAGATTTTGAGCAAATCAGAGCCTCAATGGTTTATGGAGGTAATCTCATGAGGGCAATAACTAGCATTGATGCCTTAAAAACGATCAAAGATGAAGGCGTTACGAGTAAATTTGCTAAGCTTAATTTGGAGGCTTATGATTTTACAAATTCTAAAGAATTAGAATTGCTAGTTAATGACTTAAAAGTTATTATCAAAAGAGCAGATCCGACTCCTCATCCTGATATTGCGTTTATCTATGCATATCAATGGAACAATATTTATATCTACAATAATATATTAAGTTGGACGTATGCCAATGTTTTGGTTAATGATTTTTTAGACCTGGGACTTAAGGAAATAGGTGATTATAATCCTATTGGACAGTACGGAGCTAATTCAAATTACGAAAACTACTCTGGTGAAAGACTGATTGAAGAGATTGCATTTGCTTTTTAATCACTAATTCTTCTTGGTTTTTGAATTAAGTACAAAAAATAAGAAGAGCTTCACAGTAAATAATAGAAATAAACCTTCCAACTTATAAAAGCTGGAAGGTTTACAGATTTCTCAATTTCTATAATCTAAATAATAGTAACATGAAACATACACTCTTATTCTTTGGGTTTGTGGTGCTAGTTGGTTTTTTACATCTTAATTTTATTACCACAGTGGGAAATAATGTTATGGATGTGTCAACAAAAGAGAAAAACGTGATTAGGTTTCTCTTTCCACAAGGTTGGGGGTTCTTCACCAGAAATCCAAGAGAACCAAAATATAAATTGTACCAAATTAAAGAAGGACAATTGCAATTGGTTACTTTTCAAATCACTTCCTCAAAGAATTATTATGGCCTTTCTAGAAAAGGAAGTCGTATGGGGATGGAAATGCATCGAATAAAAGATAATTTACCACCAACCGACAGTTGGAAATCTTCGAAGATTCAATTAAGAAACATAGATTTAGATGCGATTTCTTATTCTTGTGTAGACGTGGTATCTAGCTTGTTGTACATAGAAGAAGGAAACTATATACTCAAAGAATATCACATTACTCCTTGGTCTTGGGCCAAACATCAAAGCCGTTATTCGAAAACGTTTAAATACATTCCATTTCAATTAATAAAATCATGATAGCGCAGTACCAAAATGCTTATACAGAAATGAGCAAACAATTGTTTTCAAACAACCCATTTACCTGGGTGTATGGATTATCCAGAACTACTCTCGCTATATGTTCTTTGATAACACTCACTTTTAGTGAGACTACTGTATTATTTGATGAAGCTATTTATAATAACCGTCTAAAGGAGGAAATATTCAACCAATACAACTTATTTTACCTATTTGGATGGGAGTATTTGAGATATGCCAAAGCTTTGGCAATTTTGTTGTTGTTATTAGTTGCTTCTGGATGGCGCCCACGATTTACAGGGGTGTTTCAATGGTGGGTCACGGCTAGTTTTTATTATTCATCGAGTATTCTTGAAGGAGGAGATCAGATTGCGATGATTCTTACTTTATTATTAATTCCAGTTACTTTGTTGGATAATAGGAAATGGCATTGGCAAACTTGTGATCGATTTTCTGAATACAAAAAATTTGTTGGCAATTTGATGTTTGTATCGGTGGCTCTTCAGATGTCCTTACTGTATTTAAATGCTGCGATGGATAAAATCTATACTTCTGACGAGTGGAAGGTGGGTAGCGCATTTTATTACTATGTTAATGATGCATTTTTTAGTTATCCCGATTGGATGGATCCACTAATGATAAATCTGCTTAACAATTCTTTCTTTGTCTCTGCAGTTACCTGGGGTACCATTTTATTAGAACTGATGCTATTTGGTATTCTTTTTTCTAGTACTAAGAATAAGCGTTTGTTGTTTCCGTTTGCTGTAATGTTTCACTTCGCAATTGTACTGTTCTTAGGATTGTTTAGTTTCTTTTTTGCAATGTTAGGAGGATTGATATTGTATTTAGTTCCGAAAGAAACTCCAGTACCAAGATTTAAGTTTCAGAAGCCAAGTTTTATTTCGTGGATTAAGATTTCAGAATTTCTACCAATCCCTTTCCTAAAAAAGAATAGTTTATAAAAATTTCTAAGAGAAAAATCCTGAAGTACTACTAAATCTATATTGACTTCGAAAACAAAAAGCTCCTTATTAGAGAAGCTTTTTTCTTTTTATTTCCAGGGTGGGTAGGAGCGTTTATTAAAGTCCGGTTAATTTTTGTATCTTTATTAATAATCTGACCCTCAAATATTTATATAGAATCTAGGTGAATTACCTGTTTTTAAATAAAACCATCGAAAACCCCTTCACAACGAACTAAAAAAGGTGAGTATTTATTAAAAGTTATGCATAACAAGCCATAATTAGTTCTGTAAATGGAATAAAACCATCGTACTTGACCATTAAATGTGAACTATTTTTAAAGATCTTTCTTAATGTTAATAAACCATGGGGGTAAATGACGAAATAAATATTTTTATTGCATATTCTAGAAAGGATGAAAATTACCTTATAGAATTAAAAAAATATGTAATCCCATTAGAACGTAGAAAATCTATTAATTTCTGGTATGATGGTGAAATAAAGCCAGGAGAAGTATGGGAGGAGGAAATAAAAAAACAATTACATAAAGCCGATATAGTAATCCTTCTTGTTAGTGCAAATTCTATTGCTTCTGAATATTTTTATGAAAAGGAAGTGGCTGACGCACTAGAGCGGCATAATAATAATGAAACCATAGTAATTCCTATTATTTTAAAAAACTGTGCCTGGAACTTAACTCCTCTATTTGATTTACAAGCGCTTCCCAAGAATGGAAAACCCATTAGCAACTGGAAAGATGATTCAGATGCATATACCTATATAGTTCATAAATTGAATGAAAGGATTGAAACCATTCTCGATAAGAGATTAGAAGTCAAAGATAAGCAGAAACAAAAAGAGAAAGCTGAAGCAAAAAGAAAGGCTGAAGAAAAACGGAAACAAAAACAGGAAGAGGAGGCTGAAGTAAGAAGACAGGTAGAAGAAAAGCGGAAACAAAAAGAGGAGGCTGAGTCTAAAAGACAGACGGAAGAAAAACGGAAACAGGAAGAGGAAGCTGAGACGAAAAGACAAACAGAGGAAAAGCAGAAACAAAAAGAAGAAGCTGAGGTAAAAAGTTCGATTGAGCAGAAACAGTATGAAGTGTCTTGGAGAAGGGTTGAAAAATCCTTTTGGTTATATAAAGAAGGAAATTTAATTAGTGGTATCGGTAAAACCGCAAGTGCTTGGTTTGATAATGATCTTCTCGTTTTTCATAAGGAAAGTAAAATAACTTATGTTCTTGAAAATTATAAAAACTTAGCAGATAATAAATTAAGACCGGCAAAAATACTGGGACAACATGAAGTATACTGGAGAGGGCATGATAATTTATATTGGTTATATAAACAAGGAAATTTAATTAGCTCAGGTGGCAAAACGACCAGTACCTGGTCTGGAAATGATCTTATTGTTTACCATAAAGCTAGCAAAACGAAATATGTACTTAAGAATTATAGGAATTTGCAGGATAATGCTTTGAGGCCTGCAAAAATATATAATGAGACAACAAGAAATAAAGAGGTATTTGGGATTAAAAAGAAACGATACAGAACCTCAATAATAATTGCGGCTATAATCGGAGTTATTATAGGTGTAATATGGATATCTAAAGGTATACGGGATGATTTTGCATGGAAAGACGCAACTCGTTTTAATACAATTTATGGATATAAAGTATACCAGAAAAATTATCCAAGAGGATCACACTTTTATGAAGCTCAAAGAAGGATTACTAAAATCGAAAGTGAAAAAAATGACTGGGATAGATTGTCTTTGCTGAACACCAAAGAAGCTTATGAAGAATATTTGAAAAACCATCCTTATGGGGCTAATGCTTATAATGCTAAAAAACAAATTGAGGAGATACAAAAAAATGATTGGGAAAGAGCTCTTGCATTAAATACTGCAGATGCCTATAATGATTATTTAAAAAATTACCCAAGAGGGTCATGGGTATCTGTCGCCAAAGAGAAACTGAAAGCCCAGGTAGAAAAAGAAGCAGACGGAAATCAGGAATTAAAAAAGAAAATCAAGGCTCTACCGGTCAAGAAAAAAGTGAAAATAACAGGAAATAAGACCGTGAGTGAACAGTATGAAGTGTCTTGGAAGAAATCGGGAAATAAATATTGGTTATATAAAAGGGGAGTTTTAATTACCGGAGATGGAACTAGTACTTGGTCGGATAATGATCTTCTGGCTTATGACAAAAATAGCAAAATGACTTATCTTCTTGAAGATTATAAAAATCTGAAAGAAAATGAGTTAAGGCCTGCAAAAATATTAGGAGACAATGAAGTATACTATAGAGGGACCAAAGATATATATTGGTTGTATAAACAAGGAAGTTTAATTAATGGAGACGGGAAAACAACATCTTCTTGGTCTGTTAATGATGAACTTGTTTATCACAAGAATAGCAAAATGACCTATCTTCTTGAAAATGCCGCTAATTTGCTAGATAATAAATTAAGACCTGCTAAAATATTAGGGAAGCATGAGGTATATTGGAGAGGAAACAAAGATACATATTGGTTATATATACAAGGAAGTCTAATTAGTGGGAAAGGAATAACAACATCTGTCTGGTCTGGTAATGATGCTCTTGTTTACAATAAGAATAGCAAAATGACATATCTTCTTGAGAATTGTAAAATACGGAAGGGTAATAAGTTAAGGTCTGCAGAAATATTAGGAAATCATGAAGTGTATTGGAGAGGAGATAAGAATGTATATTGGTTGTATAAACAAGGAAGTTTAATTAATGGCGGGAGTGGAAAAACAACAAATTCTTGGTTTGACAAAAACCTTGTTGTTTATCATAAGAATAGTAAAATAACCTATCTTTTTAAGAACTATACAAATTCGAAGGATAATATGTTAAGACCTGCAAAAATACTAGGCCAAAATGAAGTATACTGGAGGAATGATAAAGGTCAGTATTGTTTGTACAAGCAAGGAAATATAATTAGTGGAGTAGGGAAAACAAAAACAACTTGGTCCGGTAGTGATTTACATGTTCTTCACCAAGCTAGTGGAATAACTTATATTTTGGAGAACTACAAAAATTTAGCCGATAATACACTAAGGCCCACAAAGAGGCTGTAAGAAAAATATAACATCTGTTAAAAATATGTTCTGTAGATATTTGGAGCAAGAAATTCAACCAGTATGCCGACTAAACCTCCCAGATACACAAAACCCTGCCATTTGGCAGGATTAAAGTGGAGTCGGAGGGTCTATTCTGAATTGTTTAAACTGCTGTAATTCAGTTTGTTGATTTTATATTTTTAAAGTTGCGCACCGATTAAGTGTTATATACTTTTTATCTTATTCAGATGATTCCTCAAGAATTGTTGGAGACTCTTTTATTTTAAGTGATAAACTTCTCTATATGGTGTCTCTGAAGAAACTCGGGTATATGACCCTGAAGATAAACAACGTGTGTTTCAATGGATGATTGAGAAATCATTTGATGCTAAAGGCAACATCATTATTTATGAATATAAGAGAGAGAATAGTGATCAAGTCGATAGTATTAACTCTTTTGAAGGTAAACGTCTGTAAGATATTAGCAATACCTAGCAAAATTTGCATTATTTCCACGATCATTTTTAAAGGCTTTGTCATATAGATTTTATTAACGAGGGTTATTCCATGAATAATGATATTATTAACAGTACTGTACATATAAACAGTATGACTGCCAACGCACATAAAGCATATAATTTTTCTTCTAAATGTTTCATTTAAAGTTTTTCTATTAGATAGAATTCATCGTGACTTTTTCTCCTTCTTAAAAACTTCAAGATCAGTCAGTTCTTATGGAGATAGTAAACATCTCTTTTGTGCGATCATCGTGATTAAAATGGATCATATCCTAAATAATAAGTATATACATGTGCTGATATATAGAAAAGATATTAGTAGAGCTATGCACAATAATATTCTTGTTGTTTTCTTCATATTTTATCTATTCGTTTTTTAGCCGAGATATTGCTTTTTGAATTGCACATTTTTTTTCTTTTTTCTCATAATTCCAATAATTCACTGTATGTTTTTGACTAAATAAGGGCACTGCATTTGAAATATCTAATTTGTATTTGTTTGCTATTACCGGTCTAAAACTATTTAAACCATCAATGTGAATTCTATTACCTACTACCTTATAGACTTTGTCTATATTGATAATTACAGACCTATTAATTCTTAAAAAATTCTTTGGTAAAATTTCTGATATGGATTGGAGTGTTTCTCTTATCAAGTG
>CANMSO010000014.1 GCA_947500545.1 uncultured Aquimarina sp.
ACAACCCTTTTTTGTTCTGACAAGAACTTTTATCAAAAGTTTTTTAAACAAATATCATAATCTAAAAATCAAAGAACACTAACAAAACAATATCCCGTTTTGCGGGTGCAAACATATAACCATTTTATAAATCAACAATGACTTTTTTACAAAATTTTTGGCAGAGTTCAGAACACTCTGATTTTAAAAAAGATAGAAAACGAAGATAATAAATTTAATTCAAATTGAGGATGAAAATTTTCAACAAATTTATACTGCTGACAATCAACAAATCGATTTGAATGATCAAACCAAACCAAAAATAACGATATCTAGTATTTTGATTTTTTATAGAAACATAAAAACTCAACTCATCATTATCAATAATTGCGACTCTAATTAGTTTTTAACGGCCGTATTTTTTGTAGTATCGGACCATTTGTTCCTTAAATCATAGAAACTAAAGTCTAAAGCGGTCTTTTGTTCTTCAAGAATATTTGATTGAAAACTACGCTGTAATATGTCCTCGATCCAATAATCTTCTTCTATATTTATTGGATCATATTCTTTTTTTAATGAGATTTTGAAAATCTTGGCAGTATTATTATACCAAAATGCTCTCCACCCACTCCTATATTCTTTAACAAGTTCAAACATTGTTATACCCGTCTGTCTGTGAATCAACTTCACTAATATTTGCCCTTCTGTTCGGGTAAGTTTTTTTAATTCTGCTGTGAATTCTTCTTCTAGATACTTCTGGAGTCTTTTTATATATTTCTTTTTAGACCTTTTCTTACCAATCCCTTCTAACCTTTCATTTAAAGTACTTAATCTCTCGGAAGCCAGTTTTGCATATGGATATACTTTACGTGTTTTTCGTCGCAGTATAAGGTATTTTCTTCGAGCAAGTTTATCATTAAATTTTAGCCTTCCGAGTATAACCACTTCATCAAGATCAATCGCCTCATGAGGAATAGTATCCCCTTCTACTATATAATATTGAACATATCCTGTAGTATCTACTTTAGAAGTATCAATAACTTTTTGTTTTCCCTTCTGTCCATAAATCAGGGAGTTTGATATGATCAATACTATATAAGGCAAATATTTATACATAATAGATTATGAGGTCTTTTAAATTTACTTCAAAATTAATAATTAACAGATTCTAAACCGTGAAATCTATGTGAATATTGTTAATTTCGTAAAAAAATAAAAACACATTCCTAAATACTATGGCTAAAAAGAGCATACTAAACAAAAAATCAATAACATTTCTTGAAAAATATTTAAATAATCCAGCTCCAACAGGATATGAATGGGAAGGGCAAAAAATATGGATGGATTATCTAAAACCATATGTAGACGAATTTATAACGGATACTTATGGAACGGCAGTAGGTGTTATTAACCCCAAGGCCAAATATAAAGTTGTTATTGAAGGGCATGCAGATGAAATATCTTGGTATGTGAATTACATTACAGACAACGGTCTTATATATGTCATTAGAAACGGGGGTAGTGATCACCAGATAGCAACTTCTAAGCGTGTAAATATCCATACAAAAAAAGGTATTGTACAAGGTGTTTTTGGGTGGCCAGCAATACATACCAGAAAAGCTGGAAAGGAAGAAGCCCCTAAACTTGATAATATTTGTATCGATGTTGGATGTACCACAAAAGAAGAAGTTCTAAAGCTTGGTGTACATGTAGGTTGTGTAATCACTTACCCTGATGAATTTTTTATTTTAAATAAGGACAAATTTGTTTGTCGAGCATTGGATAATCGTATGGGAGGTTTTATGATAGCTGAAGTGGCTCGTTTACTTAAAGAAAACAAAAAGAAACTTCCGTTTGGTTTATACATTACGAATTCTGTACAGGAAGAAATCGGTCTTAGAGGTGCAGAAATGATAACTCATACTATCAAACCTGATGTTGCCATCGTTACCGATGTTTGTCATGATACCACTACCCCTATGATCGAAAAGAAAACTCAAGGCGAGACCAAAATTGGAGATGGCCCAGTGATCTCTTATGCCCCAGCAGTTCAAAACAGATTAAGAGAACTACTTATTGATACTGCTGAAGATAAGAAAATACCTTTTCAACGTATGGCATCTAGCAGAATGACAGGTACCGATACTGATGCATTTGCGTATAGTAATGGAGGTGTTGCCTCTGCCCTAATCTCATTACCTCTTCGTTATATGCATACGACGGTAGAAATGGTGCATAGAGACGACGTAGAAAACGTGATAAAGTTAATCTATGAGAGCTTACTGAATATAAAATCGGGAGAGACTTTTAGTTATTTTAAAAAATAGAACCATTTGTATTTTTATAATCTTAATCCTGCTCACTTGAGCAGGATTTTTTATTTTTAAACTATGGCAGACGAATTAATAGATATCTTAGATAAAGCTGGAACACCTACAGGTGAAATTAGGCTTAAATCTGAAGCCCATAAATTAGGGCTTTACCATGCTAGTGTACATATCTGGTTTTTCACACTAGATGGAAAGATTCTATTTCAGAAGCGAGCAGAAGACAAAGATACTTTTCCAGGTTTATGGGATATTTCTGTAGCTGGCCATATTGGTACAGGAGAGTCTCCTGAAAATTCTGCAATTCGGGAAATTAAAGAAGAAATAGGCCTTGCGATATCAAAAGATGATTTAGAGTTTATTGGAATACGTTTAGGAGAAAAAAAGCCCAAACCAGAATTATTTGACAACGAGTTTCATTATGTCTACCTATCACAATTAAGAGTTCCCATTACTTCACTTATACTTCAAGAAGAGGAAGTTTCAGATATTTATTTAATCGAAATTGATACCCTAAATAGTATTCTCAAAAATCCAATACACAGTAAAGAATATGTCCCTCATGATGACACTTATTACGATTTTATTCTTAAAGAAATTAAAAATCGATTATAATAATACTTCTATTAGGACTAACTATTACAACTTCTAACCTTATTAACTAATTATAGTAATTTTGTATTGAAAATCAATAATCAATAATCAAAAACTATGACATATTCAAATAAAGAAACGATAGCTAATCTAAATGTACTGTTGGCCGACTATCACATGTATTATCAAAAACTTAGAAATTTCCATTGGAACATAACCGGACCTCATTTTTTTGAGTTACATCTAAAATTTGAAGAATTATATGAGGATGCTAAACTAAAAATTGACGAAATTGCAGAAAGAATACTAACTCTTAGAGCAAAACCTTTTAGCAATTATAGTTCATATCTAAACCATTCTAATATTAAAGAATCCGAAACTAATCTTGTAGACCATGAAATGGTTTCTGCAATTTTAGAAGATCATGAAACTCTTTTGGATCAGTTAAAAAAAGTAACTGAAAAAGCAGAAGATGCTAAAGATGATGGAACTCTTGACATAACAGGAACATATATTGGAGAACTTGAAAAAACAAGTTGGATGCTTAATGCCTGGAATCACAGAAATTAAGGTATTAAGATTACCTTTCTTCCTTTTTTTGATAACTATAACTGTTAGTTGTCAAAAGAAGGAAGCAAATAATTTTGTTAAAATTCATTCCCTTCCAAATGCTGTTCATGAAATATCGGGTATTGTTACTTTAGACAACATATTATATGCTATAAATGATTCTGGTAACGATAACACCTTATTCTCTATAAATAAAGAAGGTAAAATTGTAGCTAAAATTAAAATCAAAGGAGCCAAAAATGTTGATTGGGAGGATTTAGCATATGACAAAGAGAATAATATCTACATAGGTGATTTCGGAAATAACAACAACAAAAGAAAGAACTTAAAAATCTATAAAGTTTCTGGAATTTTATCAGATAATATTTCTGTTTCTAAAATAGAATTCACCTTAGAAGATCAAGAAAAATTTCCTCCTAAAAAAAAGAACTTCAATTTTGACATTGAAGCTTTTATCCATTTAAACGGAAGTTTATACTTATTTACCAAAGATCGGAGTTCTAAATTCACGGGCACTGTTAAGCTATACAAATTACCCGCGCTTGCCGGAAAATACTCTGCTCAATTAGTTGGATCATACGATACTTGCAATGACTCTGATGATTGTTTTATTACCGGAGCAACAATAAATCAAAGCAGTGACAAAATAGTTTTATTGACCTACAATAAACTATTTGTACTTTCAAATTTCACAGAAGACAACTTATTTAATGGAAATATCGAAAAAATAAAATTGAATCATTATTCTCAAAAAGAAGGCATCTGTTTCAAAAATGACTCTACACTTTTTATTACAGATGAGAAAATGAAACATAAAAAAGCTACCCTTTACGAATATAAATTTGACTAGTGGGTTTTGTTAAAAACTTAACCCAAAACCAAACGTAAATCGCAATCCGTCATCACTATTGAATAGCCCTAATTGTCCTCCAATAGTATCTACCGCATTGATCCAAAGCCCTCCTCCTATAGAGTCGTGCCAAGTATCTGAATCCTCATCATCATACCACACTCTACCAATATCATATCCTGCGAAGGTTCCTATTTGCAATGGTAACAAACCAGTTTTAAACTTATTAAAGCTATATCTCAAATCCCCGCTAAATGCTAGAGCACTTTCTCCTGTAAAACGTTCTTCTCTATACCCTCTTAATCCATTAAACCCTCCTAGAGTTGCTCCTTGATAAAACTCGAAACCATCTCCAATATTAACTTGTGCAATAACATCTGTTTTTAGCACTAGTTTCCTATTTCTGGTTATCGCATTATAAAAACCAAGTTTAGGAATAACATAACCATACGTTCTATCACTATCTTCTACATTCATTCTTGCACCGGTTTGAAGGCTAAATAACATCCCTCTTGTTGGATTTATAGTATTATCATAACTCTCGAACTTATAATGCACATCTACGTTTGCAAAAAACTTCCTCTCAAAAAAATCTGGATCTAGGATTAAAAAATTAAATTCTGAAGTTATTACTCTATCTGGCGTATCATCCACTTCGATTCCTTCATAATTAGCTTTAATCGAAAACTCTGAACCATAATTACCTTTTCTAGAGACTCCAATACCTGCGGCCCATGTACCAATCTTAACTCTATTATAGTCAAAACCTAAATCATCATCATTGTTTATCGTACTATTACCAAATCCAAAAAAGTTTTGAGCAAAATTTTCGCTTGTATACAAACCGCTAAGTACGATATTCCAATTTCCAAGTGCATTCATAAATTCTCCAGAATACGATACATCATATCCTTCTGTCTGAAAATAATATGCCGCTCTCAACCTATGCTTACTATGATATGGATTGTTCTTGAATCCTCTTACCGTATAGGTATTAGTCATATTAATATTAAGTCCGTCATCAGGATTAAAACCAATAAATGGTGCTATAACATTAGTTTTATCCTTGGTTTTTTTATAATCATATAAATTGTAATTGTAAATATCTGTAAGCACAACCTTTGCCCCATTCTTCTTCTTTATCGTATTGGGTTTTGATCTATGGTCATATATTTTGATTTTTCTTCCATTTTCGATAGTATATACATCATTATTTTGTCCCCCCACAATTCTAATCTTGATAGGTTTCTTTCCTTTTCCTTTAACAATAAATTGATCATCGTCATCTAACCCATAAATCCAGATTTCTTTGGTTTCTTTGGGATTAAAAGTTCGCTCACTATACGGTTTTTTGACTTGGTTGTCTTTTACCCTTGACACTCTTACAATTGTATTATTCTCTTCTCTTACGATTTCAAAGAAATCTTTTTTATCGGTTCCTGTTAAAACAACATGTTGAGTGAGATAGCGATAATATTTTCTGGCAATGTCTTCTACATTATCTCTTCTTCCTTTAAGGTATTTTTTGATTTTTTCAACAGTTTCATCCTTAAGTTCTTCTGGAAAGTTCTCAAATGCTTTTTCAATAGATGAATCTGAAAGATTTTCTCTTATGTATTTTGCTTGTTCCACCCAAGTACTCTCACCAGATTTCTCAATCAAAGCTCTATCAAGAGGTAACCCTGATTGATTAATCCACCTTACTTTCTTAAGTTTTTCATCATACACCTGAAACTTACGAGACAGCGGAGAAATAAACTTAATAAAATCTAAAACTATTCCGTCATAATTAGAAAAAACCTGGTCTCTATCTCTGGGAATAGGTCTATACATCTCTCCTTTATCCGTATCAAAACGTGCCCATCTCCATTGATCTGAATGACGATCCCAATCCCCAAGAATCATATCAAAAAGGCGAGTTCTAATATAGTGTTCTTCATCTATTTGATATTTTTCATTTTTACGAAGATTACTCAATAGATCATCTGTGCTTTCTATATCATCTGGTTTTCCAAAAGAAGCTTCATCTCCATATTCCTTACCAGGTCGTTCTTCAAGAAAATAAAGTTCATCACCAAAGGTTTCATTATACTTACCCAATGCCGTGTGTTTAGGAACGTAGTACAATTTTGGATTTGCATGGTATACATCAATAGCATCAGCAAGTGTACCAACAGCTAAAAATGCATAAGGATAACTTGAAGTATAGAAATCAGAAAGCAAATCTTCTGTGGCAGTATCATCAAAACCATCATCTACATAAGTGTACTTAAAAGCTCCTTTTTGCAAAAACTGAGTAACACTTTTACGCATTGCTCTTAGGCTATACCGTTTACCCAAGCTATCTACAAGACGTAATGATCTGGTAACCTGTCCTCCTCCTTGTCTTTCTATCCTGAAACCTCCCATTAATGTATCCAAAGTTGCCACAGGAACTTTAATATCTGTTCCATATATATGTCGATAATGATCTCCCCACATAAATTCATAGAACTTCGATTTTTTCACTTCATCCTTATCATAAATAGAAGATGAAACTTCATCATTAAAAGATTTAGAAACACCACTAAAATCAAATTCTTTTTCTTCCTGATGAACTTCAGATTGATACACTAACTCGGGAGTACCATCTTGCCCTCCGTAAAAACGAACATTAGACCCTCCATTTTTAAATACATCCAAAACAGCGAACCCTTGTCCTGGGTATGAAAACAAACCATCTTTTCCCAAAGCCGCCGAAGAAACTTTAGCACCAGAGCCCGAAACTATTTGCTTCCCCCCTTCACTATCTATATATTGTAGGGAGTGTTCATGTCCCGACACAAAAATTACTCTTTCAATACCTCTTGTCATTGTAGACAACCTTCTCATTAACCTATTGTAATGGGTGTTAGATAAATCCTGTGGAGTAACTCCTCCTTGAGAACGCATTAGTGTTGCCAAAGAACCCAAAACAGGTAAAGGAATTTTCTTTTTTGAAGGAAATATATGCTTATCAAAACTATATTTTCCCCCATGAGGGCCATTGGTATACATGGGATGATGCATTGCAATAAGAATAGTCTTTTTACTATGCTTTTTTAATTCTCCTTCTACTTCTAAAAAGAATTTTTCACGGGTTTTAATTTCACAATTATCATTAATTGTTGGGTTTTTATTCCAATTTGCCAAATACCATTGTGTATCTAAAATTAGCAAATGAACTTGATCACTAACTTCTACACTTTCGATTGGGCATCCTTTTGATGGTAGAAAAGTATCTTTCTTATCCATTCTTTTAAGAACATATTTCTCTTGCCTTCTTAAACCTTCTACGCCATTATTATACCAATCATGGTTTCCCGGAATAAAAATCACATTTCCTTCAAAATTCTTAACCGCATCAATTTGAGCATTTATTCTATGTTCAGCAAGAGACCTTTCTTCAGATTCTTTTTTGGGCATCCCTTTTTGATAAATATTGTCGCCTAAAAAAATTAGATAATCATTCTTTGATTTTACAGTATCTAATACTTTGCTAAGCAATGACAACCCCTCAGTACTCTTACCTATCTTAGCATAACCTGCATCTCCAACAAGGTAAAATGTTTTTTCAATTTTACCATTTGGTAATGTTTTTGGAAAATTATCGACTTTATATTTAGGAGAATATGTTGCACATGAACCAATTGTCAAAGCAACACAAATAATCAGAATCTTAGTATATTTATTCATTGTTTGAAGTACAATCTCTTTTTTTTAATTATTTTGGTTACCGAAAACTTAAAAGTATGTCTTCCTTACTAGAAAAAACAGATGATTTTGTCCTGAAGCTTTTTGAAAATGAGCTTCCCCACTCTTGTATTTATCATAATTATGATCATACCAAAAGAGTATTTAAAAGTACAAAAGAAATTATTGATAACACTAATTTATCTAATGAAGATAAAGAAGTTTTGTTACTAACAGCTTTGTTACATGATACCGGGTATTCTAAAAGTTCTAAAAATCATGAAGAACATAGTGTGGAAATAGCAAAAGATTTTCTTGAACAACAAAGTGTTTCTAAGGAAGTTATTGATAAAGTCTCTGAACAAATTATGGCTACCAAAATGGAACATCAGCCTACCAATCTTATGGAAGAAATCATTAGAGATGCAGATGCTTCACATTTTGCAAAAGATTATTATGGGGAGACTAGTGAGTTATTAAGGCGAGAGTTTAAGTTAAATGATGTTAAAGATCTAAATGCCTCTCAGTGGTTAAAAGCTAATATAGATCTATTTCAGAACAAACATCAATACTATACCGAATATGCTGTAACCCACTGGAAACCAAAAAAAGAAGAGAATCTTTCTAAAATGATAGAGGAACAAACAAAATTGAAGAAAGAAAAGAAAAAAGAGAAAGAAAAATTAAAGAATATATTAAAAGAAGAGAGTCCAGAAAAAGGAATACAAACTCTTTTTAGAGTTACATTAAGAAATCACTTAAAACTAAGTGATATAGCTGACACAAAGGCGAATATTCTTCTTTCGGTAAATGCAATTATTATGTCTCTTGCTTTATCAAACCTTATCCCTAAATTAGATAACCCGTCTAATCAATATCTTATCTACCCAACCCTCATTTTTCTAATATTTACCATTGCATCAATTATATTATCTGTATTGGCCACCAGGCCCAATGTTACAAGCGGTGAGTTTACTCGAAAAGAAATTGAAGAAAAAAAAGTTAATTTATTATTCTTTGGAAATTTTCATAAAATGCCATTAAATGAATATAAATGGGCTATGGGAGAACTTATGGCAGATAAAGATTATATATATGACACCATGATAAAAGATTTATACTTTTTGGGTAAGGTATTACACAAAAAGTATAAAATATTAAGAATTACCTATACTGTATTTATGATAGGAATAGTAACCTCCGTAATTTCTTTTATTATTGCTTTTAATTCGTTGCAATAGAAGAATCTAAAAAGATCTGGAAATCACACTTTTTGATATGCTAAAGTTTAACTTACCATTTTGAATAGATTCTGAGCTTATAAAAATAAGGTACTAATTAAGCTCTTTCATTAGGTCTTCATACGTATAATACTCTTTGTCTTGTTCATTTTTATGATAAAGAATATTAACTCGTATAGCCTTAAGTCCTGTAACTCCCTGAAGGTTTTCTACCTCTACAATCTCAATTTCTTCTTCTAGATAGTTTTTAGATTGTAAAAAGTTTATGTATTTAATATATTCTCTTTCATCAGAACTTTGTGAATATACAATTACCAATTTACCTTTTTCGGTAATTCGTTGATCGGTTCCTTTTATTTTAGACTTATCAACTCGCTTTTTAACTACTTCATATCTGGCATTATATGTACCATCTACATCAAAACGCTTTTCATCCATTCTAAATCTTACGGATAAAGAGGTATTAAATACCAACACCATAGATGCTACATCTAAAGCAACTGGCAAATCTTTCTTCATTTGGTAATATGCGTTTTCCATTTCGCACATCACTTGTAATTGCCACAATCTAAGATTATACAGATAAACTTTATTAAAGCTATTCTGCTTTGTAATAGATTCTCCTATATACATATTATGCTCTACTCCATCAGACTTGAAACGTTCAAAGTAATGTGGATACATACCCTGTGCTTCATCTTGTTTTTGATCTAACAAAGCTGCCATCTTTTTGTTAATCAGCATTACAGAATCATCATAGGCTTTTCTATGCTTATATACCGTTTTTATGCCTTTATCCAACAGGTTATTATATTGATCAATTACAGCATCAAGTTCTCCACTTTTTTTCTTAAGATGTTTGAATAAAGGAGAAATTTCTTTTTTAATAAAGTTGATGATCTTTTGTTCACTATCTACTTGCAATTGTTCTGTAATAGAATTGATATAGCGATTTGTTCTATATTTTAGTTGCTCGTATATTGGCAAAGGGTCCGATTCCATTACCTTGTTAATAACTTTAGAAATCCCTTTTAACTGCACTACCAGGTCTTTTTGTATTGCATGATTACGCGCATCAGAAGATCCTTTTATATCAATCTGCCCATACAAAGGGTATACATTTTCAAAAACGACCTCTTTAAACGATACAGGGGTTTCTTCTACCATTGCTCGCATAAACTGTTTTGCTTCTTGTCTAAATTTCCAATGTACACTAGGGTGAATTGAAGTACACTCCTGCTGAATAATCAATTCTAATTCATTTTCAGCCTTGGCTTTTGAACGAAGAACAGAATCAACTAAGTATGGCATAACATCCTGCAATTTGTTAGCATTGATACTATTTAACTCATGTACATTTGGTGAAACAATCTCAAGGATCCCCAACATTTTTCCTTCACTTTTTATTGGAGCAAGAATTGCACTATTAATGTTTTGTGCAATAAGGTTTTTATACATTAGTTCATCTGGAGTCGATTTTTGATACTTTTTTACATCAGAAATCGCAAAATAAGTGGACTCCTCAAACAAATAATGGTACGTTCCTCCACAAAGTGCCGTTTCACAACAATCTGAAAATTGATCATACAAAATATAGCTATCTATATTCTTAAACGGTACTCGCTCCAGTGCCTGATTTTCTGGATTAAAATTGGAAAAGCCTACTTTAATTTCATGAAGATTGAATATCGCCCTAAATATCTCTTGAAAACTTCCTACAAAATCACCTTGGGTCTTATCATACTTAATAAGACTTGTTTTAAAATCGGATAATGATACATCTGTAGTAACATCAAACATATTGGCTAGGACTATGCCCTTAAAAACCCAGCTATTAGGTGGGAATTTTTCTTTCCATATCTCAACATTATCAAAATTATCTAATAGTTCAGCAACATCTTCATCTGTAATATCTTTTGCCTTATCAGTCTTTATAATTTCGATAAAATCCCCGTTATACATTATTCTATAATGCCTCATTATACCCATTGCATCTGGGATATCATAAAAGAAAGGTCTTCTAAAATCTATATTATAACCATAATGGGTATTTAGAATAATACTACAACCCATTATAAAATAGTGATCCTCATCCAGGTTCTTGATTTCGGGTTCAAAATCCTTTCCTGCCGCATCTATTATATTCTTAAAACGTTGTGAAGATTGTAAAACGGTATTATTAAATGGTATTGTAGCTATTTTTATTTCGTTGGACTGTAAAATTTGTGCAAACGAATCTTCCAGCACCAAATGTATCTGTGGTAATAATTCCTGGATCCTACTCTCTGTTTTTATACCTTCCTCCAGTTCAGGATAATCTTCGGCTAATTTTAAAATCTGTTCAGCACGATTTTTCAGAAGTATATTATCACTTTTCAGAAAACTCCGATACTGTTCAAAAAACTTAGAAAAACTAATCCATATGTCTAAAGGAAAATCCTGCTCCAACACCTTCATATAAAATAATTTGTGATAATTTAACAAAATTAATACAATCCAAACTTGTGCCCTAGATATTAACAATAAATTAAAAAAATATTTCTCGACTTATCTCTATTAATATCTATGACGATTGTAATTATAAAAAATGGACAATAATCTTTATCTTCTTTTTCTAATTTGCATACTATTCATCTACAACATAACGTACTCTTTTAATTAGACTCTATAAAGTACAATATTGTTACATTATGTACCAATATTTCTTTTAAATTTATAACCTTTATAGGAATCCCTTAACAAATAGCATATCAAAAAGTTAATTTTTGGAGTATATAAGTTGGATTCTTTATTTTTACCACCAATAAATCTTAGAATACTATGAAAAGAATTGCCCTACTTGCAACAATTATATTACTTGTAGCATGTGAAAAAGAAAAAAAAGGATATAATATAATTGCTGATGCCCCAGGCTTTGAAGATGGCACTGTTGTTTATGTAAACGCAATTAGCGAATCTAATAGACCCACAGTTATAGACTCTACTGTAATACAAAAGGACAAGTTTGAGATTAATTTAGGATCGCCGGAAAGTAGTGATTTTAATTATTTGACTTTTAAAAATTCTCTTGGAACCATGCCTGGGAATGTTCTGTTTTTAGCAGAAAACAATCCAATTGAAATGACCATTTATAAAGATAGCCTTAGGTCATCTATTGTAAAAGGAGGGAAAGAAAATGAATTGTTTTTCTCTTACCTTAACACTATAAAGGCTTATGGAGAAAAAAAGATTAATCTTAATAATAAATATCAAATAGCTTCTAGGCTAAATGAGGCTGATAAAGCATTACAAATTGCAGCCAAAAGAGAAAGTGTAATTGAAGATGAAAAGCAATATCGAAAAGAGTTCACAGAAAAAAACTCAAACTCTTTGGTTGCTATGATTGCCTTAGGTGATCTAATAAACCTCAAAATATTATCGGGTAAAGAGGCAAAAGAAAAATATACAGCTCTTGATGATACATTAAAGACTACAAGATTGGGTAAAAACCTTGATCGACTAATTGGTAGCGTTATATCAACACCTACTCCAAAGCGTATTGACATAGGTAGTGAAGCACAAGACTTTTCAGCACCTACTCCAGATGGTAAAACATTATCACTTAAACAATCTCTAGGTAAAGTTACTATTATTGATTTTTGGGCTTCATGGTGTAAACCATGTAGAATGGAAAATCCTAACGTTGTAAAAGTCTACAACAAATATCATGACAAAGGGTTAAACATAATAGGAGTTTCGCTAGATAAAAAACAACAGTCTTGGACCAAAGCAATCGCTGATGATAATCTAGAATGGAATCATGTTTCAAATTTAAAATTCTGGCAGGATCCAATTGCACAAGCATATGGAGTTCGCTCTATTCCTGCTACATTTATTTTGGATGAGAAAGGAAATGTAATTGCCAAAAATCTTCGTGGACCGGCTTTAGAAAAGAAGATATCAGAACTTCTTGGAGGCAAAGCATTATAACAAAACAGCATCAAGTATAAAAAAACGACCTCTATAAAGGGGTCGTTTTTTTATTATATATTTTAATGAATAATTATAATTTGCCTAGTTTTTGTAATATAAAAAGAACAATGATTGGGATCGCCAAAAGGCCAATCATTAATATGTTTTCCTGAAACAACCAAGGTGCCAAAATTAAAGTAATAACGTATCCTCCAACCGCACCACCAAAATGAGCATCATGACCAATATTTCCTATTTTATTTTTCATTCCAAAAATAGAATACAACAAATACCCTATTCCAAAAACATAAGCGGGTATTGGTATTGGTATAAACATTAGATACAAACTCATATCCGGACGAAATAAAATGCCTGCATATATTATCCCAGAAACCGCTCCGCTAGCCCCTACAGCACTATAATGATACTCATCTTTATGAAAAAACAAAGAAAACAAATTACCCATCAATAAACTACCAAAGTACACCACCAAAAACTTAACATTTCCAAGAAAACCAAGTACTACGGGAGCAAAAAAATAGAGTGTAAACATATTGAAAAACAGATGAGTCATATCTACATGTAAAAAACCAGACGTCAACATTCTGATTTGTTCTCCTCTTCTTACCCCACCTATATTAAACTTGTACTTCTCAAAAAAAGAAAAGTCATTAAATCCTTTTAATGACATTAATATATTAATTCCAATAATGACAATTAATACAATATCAAGGTTTCCCATACAACGATAATTTTATCCAAATATAAATATACCATACATTTTTACCTCATAAAATTCTATTGATTTTGATATGGTTATTAGCATAAGTTTAAGATTATAAATAACCAATAGCTTTATCTTTGTTGGCTTTAATTTTATCTTCATGCAATTATTAGTTTATCGATTAGTATATCCAATACTGTGGGTAATCTCTAAATTACCCTGGCCTTTATTATATATGTTTTCTACCAGCGTATATGTTTTAGTATACTATGTAATTGGGTATCGAAGAAAAATAGTTGATGAAAATTTAAATTTAGTTTTTCCCGAGAAATCAAAAAAAGAAATTCAAAAAATACGACAAGATTTCTATAAGCATATGTGCGATATATTCCTAGAAATGGTTAAAAGTTTATCTATTTCTGAGAAAGAAATAACAAAAAGATTTAAGATAATCGACCCTCATATTTTCAACGAGTTACAATCAAAAAACAAAAGTATTATTGTTTTAATGGGACATTATGCTAGCTACGAATGGGCAATAGCTGCACAGTTTGCCATAAATTTCCCTGTAGTTGCGGTTTATAAAAAGATTAAAAACAAATATTTTGACCAACTTGTACATCGTATTAGAGGTAGATTTGACAATAGACTTATACACAGTCATAATGTTATTAAAGAAATTACCAGAGACAAAGTAAGAGGTAAAATATTTTCTTATGGCTTGCTATCTGATCAATCTCCCCGACTTAAAAATGCGTTGTACTGGACCAATTTTATGGGGATCAAGATCCCTGTTATTACTGGCGGAGAAGTTTTATCTAAAAGACTAGATATGGCGGTAGCATATTTAAAGGTTGAAAAAATAAAAAGAGGTTTTTATCAGGCAAAGTTCATAACAATTACAGAGGATGCAAAGAACTGCAAGGATCACTACATCACAAAAACTTATCTCAAGATGTTAGAAGAACAAATAAAAAACAAGCCCGAACATTATCTCTGGACTCATAAGAGATGGAAACACAGAAACGCAAGTATTCCTAAAGGTGCAATAGTGGATTAACACTAGATTATTTGGTTTTCTTTAACATAAAATAGGTTATTTTCGCAAAATACCGTTATTTTCGCACCCAAATCCCGACCTCTTTTATGCAATTGATAATTTATAGACTCGTCTACCCCATTCTATGGTTCATTTCAAAATTACCATGGAAGTTGTTTTACGCGTTTTCTACGAGCATTTTTTTTCTTGTTTATTATATTTTTGGATACCGAAAAAAAACGGTAACCGAAAATCTTAAATTGGTTTTTCCAGACAAAACACCCCAGGAAATAAAGGATATTAGAAAAGATTACTATAGACATATGTGTGATATGTTTTTAGAAATGATAAAATCGATTTCTATTTCTGATAAAGAGATGAAGGAACGTTTTAAGATAACCAACCTTGACCTGCTAAATGAATTAGAATCCAAAGGAGAAAGTATGATGGTTTTTATGGCGCATTATGCGAGTTATGAATGGGCAAATGTAGTCGATATACAAACTGGTATCCAAGCTGTCGGAATCTATAAACCTCTTGGTAACATATATTTTGATCGATTGGTACGTAGAATCCGTGCTCGTTTTGGTTCTCGTGTGATTCCTACAAAATATGCTATGGAAGAAATCACTAAAGATAAAAACAAAGATGGTGTTTATATGTATGGGCTGGCCGCTGATCAATCTCCAAAAATTTATAAAGCAACATACTGGACCGATTTTATGGGAGTAAAAGTGCCAACATTTCTAGGAGCAGAAGTCTTGGCAAAGCGTTTAGGAATAAAGGTGTTTTATTTGAAAGTAGAAAAACTAAAAAGAGGATATTATGAAGCTGAATTTGTCCCTATTGCCGATGATCCAAATACATGTGAAGACTATTCAATAGTAAAAAGATATCTTAGAATTCTCGAAAAACAAATTCATAATAAACCCCAATACTATCTTTGGACCCACAAACGCTGGAAGCATCGCAATGCACTATCTGAAGCTCCCGAAGGTGCAACAATAGATTAAGAACTCGTACTTACCAGATACTGATAAATAAGTTTACCTTTGTGAGCTTTTAACTACCTGTTCATGCAATTACTAATTTATAGTATTACCTATCCAATAATCTTGGGAATATCCAAACTACCTTGGAGGCTGTTTTATGCGTTCTCTACTTGTACTTATATTCTGATATATTATATAATACGTTACAGAAGAAAAACAGTAACAGAAAACTTAACTTTAGTTTTCCCTGAAAAATCTGAAAAAGAGATTAAAACCATACGCAAGGAATTCTATAAGCATATGTGCGATATGTTTTTAGAAATGACAAAATCTCTTTCAATTTCTCGTGAAGAATTGATTAAACGCTATAAAGTCACGAATCTTGAGGAATTTCATGAATATGAAAAGAAAAACAAAAGTATTATTGCTCTTATGGGGCATTATGGAAGCTTTGAGTGGTCAAATGCCATTGACTTAGTATCTATAAATCCATGTGTAGGTATCTACAAACAAATTAAAAACAAACATTTTGATAGTTTAGCACATCGTATACGAGGACGATTTAACTCAAGACTTATTGCCAGTCATAAAGTAGCCAGACAGATTATTAAGGATAAACAAGAAAATACGGTATGTGCCTATGGTATGATCTCAGATCAATCCCCAAAAATCAACAATGCAAAATATTGGACAGATTTTATGGGAATAAAAGTACCTATATTTTTGGGAGGTGAGTTTTTAGCACAACGTCTTGATGTTATTGTTTTGTATCTTCATGTAGAAAAGGTAAAACGAGGGCATTATGAAGTAAAATTTATTCCTATTACTGAGCATAGTAAAGAGGAAGAGAAGTATTATGTTATAAAAAAATACTTGCAACTTTTAGAAGAGCAAATACGAGACAAACCTCAGTATTATCTTTGGACCCATAAACGCTGGAAACATAAAGATACTCCAAAACCAGAGGGTGCAATTGTAGATTAAAGCAATGTAAAGACAATTTTAAATAAATACCTGCCAGACTAAAATCCGGCAGGTATTTATTTTTTAAATTATATCCCAGCTATCTCTTTTAAAGTAGCTATAGTATCCTCAGCCAGTTGATCTGCTTTTTCCTGACTTAAAGCTTCAGTGTAAATTCTAATAATCGGTTCTGTATTACTTTTACGTAAATGAACCCAGCAATCAGAAAAATCTACTTTTACTCCGTCAACAGTAGAAATTTCTTCTGAAGCATGTTTTTTATGGAACCCTTGCAAAATTGCATCAACATCCAGATCAGGAGTTAATTGGATTTTGTTTTTACTCATGAAATATGATGGGTAACTATTTCGTAATTCACTAACCGTACATTTCTTTTCTGCCAAATGGGTTAGAAATAATGCTACTCCAACCAAAGAATCCCTTCCATAATGTGATTCTGGATAAATAATTCCACCATTACCTTCTCCGCCGATAACTGCTTTGTTGGCTTTCATTGTTGAAACAACGTTAACCTCTCCAACCGCACTTGCTTCATACTTACCATTATGTTTTTCAGTAACATCTCTTAATGCTCTACTTGATGATAAATTAGAAACTGTATTTCCTGGTGTTTTGCCCAATACAAAATCTGCACATGCGACTAAGGTATATTCCTCTCCAAACATTTCTCCATCCTCGCTCATAAATGCAAGACGATCAACATCAGGATCTACGGTAAGTCCAAAATGAGCTTTCTCCTTAACAACCAATTCTGATAAATCGGTCAAATGCTCTTTAAGAGGTTCTGGATTGTGTGGAAAGTGTCCATTTGGTTCACAATATAATTCTACCACTTCCACTCCCATTTTTTTAAGAAGTTTTGGGATTGCAATACCACCAGTAGAATTTACAGCATCTACAACAACTTTAAATCCTGATTCTTTTACTATATCTGCATTTACCAATGATAAGTTTAGCACCTCATCAATATGTTTATCTATGTATGTATCATTAACTGTAATACTCCCCAAATCATCAACTTCTGCAAAAGTATATGAATCATTCTCTGCAATATCAAGAATCTTCTTTCCATTCTCTGCATTCAGAAATTCACCTTTACCATTAAGAAGTTTCAATGCGTTCCACTGTTTTGGGTTATGACTTGCGGTTAGAATAATACCACCATCTGCATTTTCTAAAGGTACGGCAATCTCTACAGTAGGAGTTGTAGAAAGCCCAAGATCGATTACGTGTATCCCAAGTCCAACCAAACTATTCATAACTAATTGTTGGATCATAGAACCAGAAATTCTGGCATCTCGTCCAACGACTACCGTTGGATGTACTACGTTAGTTTCTTTTTTTAGCCAGCTTCCATAAGCCGAAGCAAATTTTACGGCATCAACTGGCGTTAGATTATCCCCTACATTTCCACCTATTGTTCCTCTAATTCCTGAAATTGATTTGATTAATGTCATGCGATATTTTTGATTGTATTATTTGGGCGCAAATGTACAAGCAATAGTGGACTACTACAACTTTACTATTAAAGTTTACAAAAAAACAATACTAACTTTCTAAAAAATTGTAAATTTCACTAATGAATTTCTTAGCCCACATTTATCTCTCTGGAGAAGATCCCGAACTAAAAATTGGTAATTTTATTGCAGATTCTGTCAAAGGAAAAAAATTCCTGGACTATCCAGATCGCATAAGTCAAGGAATCACCTTGCATAGAAAAATTGATTCGTATACAGACTCTCACGATATTGTAAAGCAAAGTGTTTCCAGGTTATTTCCGAAATACAGACATTATAGTACAGTGATTGTTGATATTTTATATGATCATTTTCTAGCCGCCAATTGGAAAGAATATTCTGATGTACCTCTTGAAGAGTATTCATTAGACTTTTATAAATTACTTCATGAATACCATGAAGTTTTACCAAAGCAAATTCAAAAACTATTACCATACATGGAACAAGATAATTGGCTGCTTAGCTATGCATCTATTTCGGGTATAGGTAATGTATTATCGGGTATGAATCGCAGAACAAAGAACCGATCCAAAATGAATCTTGCCGTAGTAGAACTAGAAGAATATTACACCGATTTTGATAAGGAATTCCGCCACTTTTTTAAAGAATTAGAATTATACACCAAAAATGAAATGAAAATATTATGAGACCTTTATTATACTTCATACTTCTTTTCTTAAGTTTTTCATGTAAAACATCTACTGATCAAGAGCAAAAAGCCAAACCACTTAGAGGAGTTATAACCAAAAATGCAATGGTTGTTTCAGCTAGAGAAGAGGCTTCAAAAATTGGTTCTGACATTATGAAAAAGGGAGGAAATGCTTTTGATGCTATGGTCGCAACAGAGATGGCACTCGCTGTAACATATCCTTTTGCTGGAAGTCTTGGCGGTGGTGGTTTTATGGTATATCGAAAAGCCAATGGTGAAGTAGGTGCTTTAGATTATCGAGAAAAAGCGCCTCTTGCTGCGACAAAAGATATGTATCTTGATGAAAATGGAGATGCTATTCCTGAAAAAAGTCAAGTAGGCGCTTTAGCGATTGGAGTACCTGGTACCGTTGCGGGAATTTTTGAAGTACATGAAAAATTTGGCTCCTTACCTATCAAAGAAATTCTTACCCCTGTAGTTGAACTAGCAAAACGTGGTTTTGTGATTACTGCAAAACAACAGAAACGATTCGAAGATAAGCAAGACATATTTTTTGAAGTTAATAAAGACACCATTCTTTTTGCTAAAGGTCATAAGGCAGGAGACACTTTAAAAAATAAAAAGATAGCCGAAACGTTGGAACGTATTATCAAGAATGGAAAGGCTGAGTTTTACCAAGGTAAAACAGGAAAAAAACTAGTAGAACGTATACAATCCTATGGCGGAATAATCACTATGGAAGACCTTTCCAAATATGAAGCTAAATGGCGTGACCCGGTTCGCTTTGATTACAAAGGTCTTTCCGTTATTTCTATGTCTCCGCCGTCTAGTGGAGGAGTATGTTTAGCCCAAATCATGAAGATGATAGAACCCTATAATCTTTCTGAATACGGTCATAATCAACTTAAAACTATCCAAGTGATTACCGAGGCAGAACGCCGGGCGTATGCAGATAGAAGTTTTTATCTGGGAGATCCCGATTTTACAAAAATCCCAATAGATACATTAATAGGTGAATCTTATCTTTCTGATCGAATGTCTGATTTCACCTTTGATAAAGCCACAAGATCTACAGATATAAATTGCGGAGTTGTCCCTGGATACGAAAGCGAAGAAACCACCCACTACTCTATTGTTGATCAATTTGGCAATGCTATTTCGGTGACGATAACGCTAAATGGAGCTTATGGTTCTAAACTATATGCCCCAGAGATTGGAACATTCCTTAACAATGAAATGGATGATTTTAGTGCCAAACCTGGTGTTCCAA
Organism: uncultured Aquimarina sp.; assembly: GCA_947500545.1. Lineage (GTDB taxonomy): Bacteria > Bacteroidota > Bacteroidia > Flavobacteriales > Flavobacteriaceae > Aquimarina. Next base: position 20,399 of record CANMSO010000014.1, read on the forward strand.
ACATGTTTGGATTAATTGGTGCAGAAGCTAATGCCATAGCTCCCGAAAAAAGAATGTTAAGCTCTATGACTCCAACACTTGTAGAAAAAGACGGAAAACTATGGATGTCTGTAGGAACTCCAGGAGGTTCTACTATTATTACATCTGTATTACAAACAATACTTAATGTAAAAGAGTTTGGTATGACAATGCAGGATGCAGTAAATGCTCCTAGGTTCCATCACCAATGGCTGCCAGACAAAATAGTTTTTGAACCAGAATCATTTGATAGTACTCGCTTAGATAGTTTATCACAAAAAGGATATAAAATTGATGAAGAAACCTCTAAAATTATAGGCAAAGTAGATGGTATTCTTGTATTGCCCGATGGAACATTAGAAGGCGGTGCGGACAAACGTGGCGATGATACCGCTGTTGGGTTTTAAATTATTACACTATGGACTTTATTGCCGTGTTATTATCAAAATTTGAACATAACGCTAATGCTAACCAAGCAAAAGCAATGGAAGCCTATCTAAAAAATCTCTTTCCCCTTTATGGTATAAAAGCTCCAGTAAGGAAACTACTTTTAAAAGATACTATTAATGAGTTTAAATCTGAACTATCAACTAGAAATAATATAATTGAGATAGTAAACACACTTTATCAAAAACCTCAACGAGAACTTCATTACTGCGCTATAGAATTAGCAGATCGTTTTCTAAAAAAGAAGTATGCCGTTACAGATATTCATTTTATTGAAAAGTTAATCATAACAAATTCCTGGTGGGACACTGTAGACTTCATTGCAAAACATATTCTGGGTAATTATTTACTTCAATATCCCGATCAAATATCCCCAATAACAACCAGGTTTTCCTCTTCAGAAAATATGTGGTTAAACCGAAGTGCAATTTTATTTCAATTAGGATACAAGGATAAAACAGATACTCAATTGTTATTTAGGCTTTGCGAACAACATAAGCCATCTGACGAGTTTTTTATAAAAAAAGCTATTGGTTGGGCATTGCGTGAATATTCTAAGGTTAATCCCGAAACAATTGTATCATTTGTATCTAAAGCAAACCTGAAACCTTTATCAGAAAAAGAGGCTTTAAAAAGAATCCAATAAAAAATGCGCAGCTTTTGACTGCGCATTTTTATCTATATAAGTATGTTATTTACTTCACTTCTTCAAAGTCAACATCCTCTACATCACTTCCTTCAGAACCTCCTTCAGGTTGATCTGCACCGGCATCAGGACCTGGTTGTCCATTTTGTTGTGCTTCGGCTTGAGCTTTGTACATCTCTTCGCTAGCTACTTTCCAAGCTTCGTTAATTTTATCAAGAGCTGGTTGGATTACAGCAAGGTCTTTAGACTCATAAGCTTTTTTCAATTCTTCCAAAGCCTCTTCAACTGGCTTTTTCTTATCATCAGAAATCTTATCTCCAAACTCTGTCAATTGCTTTTCTGTCTGGAAAATCATTCCGTCAGCTTCATTTAACTTATCAGCAGTTTCTTTAGCTGCTTTATCAGCTTCAGCATTTGCTTCAGCTTCTTGCTTCATTTTCTCGATTTCTTCTTCTGTTAATCCTGAAGAAGCTTCGATACGGATATCCTGAGATTTATTAGTAGCTTTATCAGTAGCAGATACTTTGATGATACCATTGGCATCAATATCAAAGGTAACTTCGATCTGTGGTGTTCCTCTCTGCGCTGGTGGAATTCCATCTAAGTGGAAACGACCAATTGTCTTATTATCTGCAGCCATAGGACGCTCACCTTGTAATACATGAATCTCTACAGATGGTTGATTATCTGCAGCCGTAGAGAATACTTGTGATTTCTTGGTAGGAATCGTAGTATTAGCTTCAATAAGCTTAGTCATTACATTACCCATAGTTTCGATACCAAGAGAAAGTGGAGTTACATCTAGTAATAATACATCCTTTACATCTCCTGTTAATACTCCTCCTTGAATTGCTGCACCAACGGCAACTACTTCATCAGGGTTTACACCTTTACTTGGTGCTTTACCAAAGAATTTTTCTACTGCTTCTTGCACTGCAGGAATACGAGTAGATCCACCAACTAATATAATTTCATCGATATCACTAGTTGATAACCCAGCAGCTTTAAGTGCTGTACGACATGGCTCTACTGTACGTTTTACCAAATCATCTATTAATTGATCAAATTTAGATTTGCTTAATGTTCTTACCAAGTGCTTAGGCCCACTAGCAGTAGCCGTAACATATGGTAAATTAATTTCTGTTTGTGAAGAAGATGACAATTCGATTTTAGCTTTTTCTGCAGCTTCTTTAAGACGTTGTAATGCCATAGGATCCTCACGTAGATCCATATTTTCATCTGCCTTAAACTCTTCTGCTAACCAGTCGATAATCTTTTGATCAACATCATCACCTCCTAAGTGCGTATCGCCATCCGTAGAAAGTACTTCAAATACACCATCTCCTAATTCAAGGATAGATACATCATGCGTTCCTCCTCCAAAGTCAAATACTACAATTTTCTGGTCTGTACCTTTTTTATCAAGACCATAAGCCAATGCAGCGGCTGTAGGTTCATTGATAATACGTTCTACTTTAAGACCCGCAATTTCTCCGGCTTCTTTAGTAGCCTGACGTTGCGCATCATTAAAATATGCAGGTACCGTTATTACCGCTCTGGTAACATCTTGTCCAAGGTAATCTTCTGCAGTTTTCTTCATTTTCTGAAGTGTCATTGCAGATAATTCTTGTGGTGTATATAAACGACCGTCTACATCTACACGTGGCGTATCATTATCTCCTTTTACAACTTTATAAGCTGCTCTTTTTGCTTCTTTAGCAGATTCAGAGAATTTATTACCCATAAACCTCTTAATCGAAGAGATAGTTTTAGTAGGATTTGTAACTGCCTGACGTTTTGCAGGATCTCCTACTTTAATTTCTCCACCCTCTACAAAAGCAATTACAGAAGGAGTGGTTCTTTTACCTTCAGCATTAGGGATTACTACAGGCTCATTACCTTCCATTACAGAAACACATGAGTTGGTTGTCCCTAAGTCTATTCCTATTATTTTACTCATTTTTTATAATAAATTGTTATACTATTGTTCATAATAATTTAATCCTGTTAGGTCAATGATTATGCCATTGCAATCTGTATGACAGGATGTCATTATAATTTCTTTAACCTTTGTTAAACGACATAAAACTTTGAGGCATAACAACAATAACAATTCTACAAAAAAGGATGTTCTTTATTATCAAAAAACTATATTTACCCCCTAAATTATTTCAATAATTACGAATTATGGAATGTATTAGTATTTTTGACATGCTAAAGATAGGTGTTGGCCCTTCGAGCTCACATACATTAGGACCTTGGCGTGCTGCACGAAGATGGATAGCAGAATTAAAAGACAATACTACTTTTGAATCTATTACTTCTATTACCGTAGATCTTTTTGGTTCGTTATCCCTTACTGGGAAAGGGCATGCTACAGATATTGCTACCATCTTAGGTTTATGTGGATATGACCCGCAGACCATCGACGTTTCTAAAATTACCGATATAATAGATGCAATCAAAAACTCAAAACAGATTAAGTTCAATAATGAAGTAACCGTAGCTTTTGATCCCATATCGCAAATCATTTTTAATAGAGAATTTAAAGAGTTTCATCCCAACGGGATGACTTTTCATGGTACGTTAAAAAATGGCAAGAAAGTATCATCCTCATTCTATTCTATTGGCGGTGGTTTTGTAGTAAAAGAAGAAAGAAAAAGGAAAGAAAAAAAACTTGAAGAATTTCAATGTTTTCCATTACCCATCCAAAAAGCAACAGATTTATTAGAGTATTGTAATTCAAAAAACAAGAAAGTTTCTGAAATCGTTCTTGAAAACGAACGTTCATTACGAAGCGATGCGGAAATTGATGACAGGATAACACAAGTATGGAAAGTCATGCTAGAATCTATGTATACGGGTTGTCATACCGAAGGTACATTACCTGGTGGGTTAAATGTAAGACGAAGAGCCTTTGACACTCATAAAAAATTGATTGAAGATACATCATATAGTTCTCCAGAAGAGTGGATTGAAGCTATCCGAAATACTGAAGTGAAATTCCGTCAAATACTAAAATGGGTTTCTTGTTTTGCACTAGCAGTAAATGAAGTAAATGCCTCATTAGGAAGAGTTGTTACTGCACCAACTAATGGAAGTGCCGGTGTAATTCCTGCAGTTATGATGTATTATATGGTTATAGAAAACCACGATGCCAATTTTGATGATATAAAACAGTTTATGCTAGTTGCAGGAGAGATTGGCAGCTTATTCAAAAAAGGAGCTACTATATCTGCTGCAATGGGTGGTTGCCAGGCAGAAATCGGCGTTTCATCTGCAATGGCTGCTGGGGCATTAACAGAATTAATGGGAGGCACATCTGAGCAAGTCCTAATGGCTAGTGAAATTGCGATGGAACATCACTTGGGGCTTACTTGCGATCCTATTGGCGGATTGGTACAAGTACCTTGTATAGAACGAAATGCCATGGGAGCTATAAAAGCAATAAATGCCTGTGAAATGGCCCTTGATGCAGATGCCGCGCATGCAAAAGTACCTCTTGACAAAGTAATTGAAACCATGTGGGAGACTGCCCTGGATATGAATACAAAATATAAGGAAACCAGTGAAGGTGGTTTGGCTGTTAAAGTAAGTTTGAGTGATTGTTAAAGTTTATAAGCTATTATGAGTTTAGGATGAGCTTAAAGCCGGAACCACTTAATGAACTGATAATCAAGAACTCAACAAGACACCTATTCACCACTACTTACATCCTTCCCTATTTCTTGTATCTGCAATTGAAATAATCTTCCAGGAAGTACCATCATTATACAATTGGAAAACATTTACTCCACAATGACTAAACTTGTCATTGAAATAGAATTCATAGGGAGTCCACGCATTAGCAATTGTCGAATCCGCATCTATTTTAAAAAGTAACAATCTTTCATCCCAGCGTTGGCCTGCTGGCCTACCATTGATGGCTTTCAGGAACTTATTAACGTCGGTTTGAACTGCTTTTTTACCTCCATTCTTTGTTTCAGCAATAGTTTTCATTACCATATTATCATCTATCGTCTTCTTTATCTTGATAGTATCACCAGAGTGAAACCCCTCAAAAAATTGTAAAATGGTTTGTTTCACTTCATTTTTATAGCGACTTACATCATCTTTGGATGTATCTTTTTGTGAATAGACACTTGTGCCAATTAAGAATAATGTAAAAAATATTATAGATAATTTATGCATGATAATGACTTTTTGATATCCTTAAATGTAAGGTTTTAATTGTATTCACAAATTAATAATTTTAAGGTATCAAAAATAAAAGAAGATCAAAAGCTATATACACTTGTTACGATATAGGTAAATGCTTACTTTTACAATCCAAAAAAAAATTCAAAATGTCTACAGCAAAAAAAGATTATAAACGGGTTACAGTAAAGTCTCTGGTTGAAATGAAATCCAATGGAGAGAAAATCTCTATGTTAACCGCTTATGATTACACCATGGCCAAGATTGTTGATGGCGCTGGCGTAGATGTAATTCTTGTTGGAGATTCTGCATCTAATGTAATGGCAGGTCATGAAACAACACTACCAATTACTTTGGATCAGATGATATATCATGCCTCTTCTGTAATTAGGGCTATTGATCGTGCTTTGATTGTAGTAGATATCCCTTTTGGAAGCTACCAGAGTGATCCAAAAGAAGCATTACGTTCTGCAATTCGAATTATGAAGGAATCAGGGGGGCATGCCGTAAAGATGGAAGGTGGAAAAGAAATAAAAGAATCTATAAAAAGAATACTTAATGCAGGAATACCGGTTATGGGACACCTTGGATTAACACCACAATCTATCTACAAGTTTGGGACGTATACCGTAAGAGCAAAAGAGGAAGAAGAAGCACAAAAATTAAAAGAAGATGCTTTAATGTTAGAAAGAATAGGATGTTTTGCCATTGTACTTGAAAAAGTTCCTGCCAAATTGGCTAAAGAGGTTGCCGATAGCCTTACTATTCCAATTATAGGTATAGGAGCTGGAAATGGTGTAGACGGACAGGTTTTGGTTACTCACGATATGTTAGGAATGACACATGAGTTTAACCCTCGTTTTTTAAGACGTTATTTGGATCTGTATACTGAGATGACTAAGGCTTTTAAACAATATGTTACTGACGTAAAAGCGGTTGATTTTCCTAATGATAATGAACAGTATTAGTAGCTAGATGAATTCGATCTTTAGACAGTTTAGATTGTTAGACATTTAAATATGCATAAATTTAAAGATTTAGAAATCTGGAAAAAAAGTAGGGTGTTTTGCTCTAAAATTTACGCTATAACGTCAAAGTTTCCTGAAACTGAAAAATTTGGATTGACTAATCAATTACGAAAAGCTTCAGTTTCAATTCCATCCAATATAGCTGAAGGGTCATCAAGAAACACAAATAAAGACTTTTCAAGGTTTCTTCAGATTACCTTGGGTTCTGCTTATGAGATCGAAACACAATTACTTATCTCATTTGATATAAAGTTCATTGATCAAGCTGAACTAGATTCTTTATTAAATGATTTAAACTCCATTGTCAAAATGACATCAAAATTTAAATCAACATTAAAATAATTCCAAAAATCGAATAATCCAACGATCTAACTCATCTAAGAAGTCCAAATGTCCAAAACCCTCTCTAATAAATCCAATCTTCAGGTTCTTTACGAAGACAATCATATCATTGTTGTCAATAAACGACCAGGCGATATTGTACAAGGTGACAAAACTGGTGACAAGCCTCTTAGTGATATCGTCAAAGAATATATTGCAGAAAAATATAATAAACCAGGAGCTGTTTATCTGGGTGTAGTACATCGTTTAGATAGACCCACTAGTGGTATTGTGATATTTGCAAGAACCAGTAAAGCATTACCAAGACTTAACAAGCTATTTGCCGAAAAAGAAGCTCAAAAAACCTATTGGGCAGTGGTGAAACAACAACCCCCTAAAGAAAGTGACACCCTAATTCATTGGCTGAAACGAAATCCAAAACAGAATAAATCTTATGCCAATAAAAATGAGGTTCTGGATAGTAAAAAAGCAATATTGGATTATAAATTAATTAAAAGATTAGATAATTACTACTTACTTGAAATTGATCTACAGACCGGTCGCCATCATCAGATACGGGCTCAACTCTCTAGTATAGGCAGTATGATTAAAGGTGATCTGAAATATGGTGCTGACCGCAGTAATAAAGATGGGAGTATTCATTTACATGCCAGAAGATTAACGTTTACACACCCTGTGAAAAAAGAGCCGCTTACTATTACTGCTCCTCCTCCAACCGATCCTATCTGGGATGCTTGTGTATGATCAACCTCTTATTTGTTTCATATGATGCTCCATATGCTCTATATAATCCATAAATAACCACTTTAAAGTTTCCGTACGATCATTATTCAATAAGATAGAATAATTCGACAAAGAGAATTGAAGTTTTATGATTACATGAAGTACTTGTTTATTCAAAGAAACACATAAATCAACTATGTCATTAAGATCTTTTTTCTGATAGCCATTTACCTTTACCAGTTCATCTTGATCATATTGTTTTATAACATAAGGTTGCGGTTTGAATTGTGCTTCGGTAAAGCGTTGTAAGTTATTAATTGCAGAATCAATTAAATGTCCTAAAATTTCTTTTTTTGACCATTTTTCTTCTAAAGGTTTATGATCAAGATCGTATACATCCATTTCAGGAATAGTTTGTTCAATTTCTTTTATCAAACTTTCAAATTTGACAAATGCGCTTTTCATTGTCATCACAGTTACAAGTTATTTATAGGTTCTCACACTTTCAATTACAACAGAGGTTAAAATCAATACTCCCCCAATAATTGTAGATAACACAGGGATTTCACCCAAAAAGATCATTCCGATAATAATACCATATACCGGTTGTACGCTACTTATAATACTAGCTGTTGTAATCGAAAATCGTTTAAAACTAGCCAAAAACAGGGTATGCCCTATGGCAGTTGTTAATAGCGCAAGTGTTAATGTAGGCAACCATTGATCTTTAATACCAGAACTATCCATTATAAACAAAAATGGTAACAGAAAAATACTAACAACAACTAATTGGTACCACATTAAAACCGACCCATTATAACTACCAACTTTGGTTTTCATAATTAGATTGCGCAATGAGTAACATAATGCCGAAATTATTCCGAGAATTACCGCCTTTGTGTATGAATTGCTAAAATCCAGATCCGGAACAAGAAAATAAATCCCTATTAAAACCAAGAGTGCGAGTAACAAATGTACTTTTTGAAACTTTGTTTTCAGTAGTACTGGCTCTAACAATGCCGTAATCACAGGGTATGTAAATATTGATAGCATACCAATAGCTACATTAGAAAGCTTGAGTGAATAGAAATAGGTAATCCAATGTAATCCCATTAAAATTCCACTTAGAATGATTGTCGGTCGATCTTTACTACCTGTCCTAAATGAAATTCCTTTCCATTTACAAAATAAAAACAATAATATTCCCGCCAAAATAGCTCTGAAACCAATAATCACTGGTACAGGCATGTCTATATATCTTCCTAATGCTCCTGATGTACTTATTAAAAGCATAGCCAGGTTTAGTTCTAATATATTACGCAGATGTAGATTTTTTTGCATAGAAGAATTGTATTATCGAATCAGTTTTTGAGATTTTTCTTTTATAATATCAGCAACTGGTCTTCCTTCGATATTACTTTCTAGCCATGATAAGATATCCAAATATAAAAAAGCTCTTTTTTCATAAGGATGGTCTTCATATTGTTTTAATGTAGCATGCAATTTTTTAAATTCATCTTTGATTTGATGCGGAAATATGTCACCAAGATTTTTTAAGAATTTAATCATTTCTTTTTGCACTTCATGAAGGTCGTTCATTTTGATTAAGAATCTATAGGTTTCTTTTAATTGACTCTCTAAATGGTAATCCATACCCGCTTCATAATGTGCCACTAAACTTAACACCCTAGAGAAACACATTAAATCCTCTCGCATTTTTAAAGATCTATTATTAATAATCTTAGCAAGATATTCAATACATTTTTTATGATTTGCCATTCCAAAATACAAACACCCAATTTTATAGTATAGTACCATAATATGGTGATCATCTATCCTATTTTTAAATTCATTGATTCCTTTTAGAATCTCATCAACCAAATATTCTCCTTGATCAAATGTACCTTCTAAGAAGTGAATATTTAATTTGTTATTATAGATAAACTGAAATGACAATACTTCTATATTATCATCCATAGGAAATGTCTCCTGGGATATAGTTTCTTCTAATCTATTTAATGTTGTCTTTAACTGTGTCTTATCCTTTATTAAAAACAAAGATTCTAGTAGGTAATGATTACCTCTTAAGAAAAAAACGGGATTTAGAACGATCATTTTTGGATGCTCATAAAACAGATCGACCCATTTTTTAGAGTATTTATAACATGATAAAAAGTCCTGAATAATGAAACTATACCATAAATGAGCTTTATATAGCCAAAGTTTTTCTCTAAAACCCAACATACTCCACTCATATTTTGGGAGTTTGCTATGAAAATAATTAGTGATTACATTATGTTCTTTATCATTTCTAACATAACCACTCTTCAGCATAAGTCCATACAATTGAAGTGAAAGGTTAGACAATTTGCTAGTTAACACATTTTTCATACTTAGCGTTTTCGCTTCAACGGTTAACTCATCTGCCCTACTATTAATACTTCTTGTGATGTATTGGGTTTCAATAATTTTCTCAAGCTCTACAATTTCATAAGCAATATTGTGTTCCTCATTTTCTTTGGCCAACACTTTAGCTTTCTCTAATATCCTTAGACTCTGCTTATATAAACCCTTATGATACAAAATAGAAGCAAAATCAAGTTGCTCCCTTATTTGGGATCGTATATTTTGATGCAAAGGACTTAATCTTAAACTAACAAGAATCTGCTTGTATAAATGTGCTTTAAGGTTAGAAAGTTGCTGTTTTTTTACAATTCCCTTTTTTATAATAAGATCTTCATCAAGAACATCACTCTTATCCAAATGATTAAAAAGCGCAAGGAATTTTGAGTCGGTATTTACTCCTAATCGACCCACATATACCTTAAATTGTCGCTTTTCAGATTTAGAGAGCGACTTTACCAAAACAAACAAAGGATCTTTTTGATCATTAGTCATTGTAAGAAAATATACCTTAATTAATTAATTATCAGGATTTTAGGTTTTCAATAAATTAGTTTAGCATTGTAAAACAATCTATCAAATACCTCCCTTTTGAATTCCCAAAATATAAATTCGTAAGAGATTTAAGAAACATCTTTCAAGAATATTTTGAAAAGATGTTGTTTTTATTAAACCGCTAAAAATATAATTCACGAAATTCCTATGAGTGATAATAAAGTTCAAATATTTGACACCACACTAAGAGACGGGGAACAAGTCCCTGGCTGTAAGCTTAATACAGAACAAAAGTTGATCATCGCAGAACGTCTGGATCTTCTTGGAGTTGATGTTATTGAAGCTGGATTTCCTGTTTCAAGCCCTGGAGATTTTGCATCGGTAACCGAAATCGCGAAAATTGTAAAAAATGCAACAGTATGTGGACTCACTAGAGCTGTAGAAAATGATATTAAGGTGGCTGCTGAAGCACTAGTATATGCAAAAAGACCAAGAATACATACCGGAATTGGGACCTCGGAATCACATATAAAATATAAGTTTAATTCAACTCAGGAAAAAGTAATTGAGCGTGGTATAGCCGCGGTTAAATACGCTAAATCTTTTGTTGAGGACGTAGAATTTTATGCTGAAGATGCTGGTCGCACCGACAATGAATTCTTAGCGCGAGTTTGTGAAGCTATGATCAGAGCCGGGGCGACCGTTCTTAACATCCCAGATACAACTGGATATTGCCTTCCTGAAGAATATGGAGCTAAGATTAAATACCTTAAAGAAAATGTAAAAGGAATTGATAACGTTATTATCTCTTGTCATTGCCATAATGATTTGGGATTAGCAACTGCTAATTCAATCTCTGGAGCTATTAATGGTGCAAGACAAATTGAATGTACGATTAATGGAATTGGTGAGCGTGCTGGTAATACTGCTTTAGAAGAAGTAGTAATGATCATGAATCAACATCCGTATTTAGACCTTAATACTAGTATTAATACAAAATTACTTTATGATACTAGTCGTATGGTTTCAGAAAATATGGGAATGATGGTACAACCCAACAAAGCAATTGTTGGTGCTAATGCCTTCGCTCATAGTTCAGGTATACATCAGGACGGAGTCATAAAAAATCGTGAAACCTATGAGATCATTGACCCTGCAGAGGTAGGAGTAACAGAATCTGCAATTGTACTTACCGCAAGAAGTGGAAGAGCTGCTTTGGCTTATAGAGCAAAAAAGGTTGGATATGAATTAACAAAGCTTCAACTAGATGATGTCTATAAAGAATTCCTAAGCTTTGCAGATAGAAAAAAAGAAGTACTGGATCAGGATATCCACCAGATTATGAAAAATACAAATGTAACAGCTGCGGTTGTTGCCTAAAATAATATGAATACCCCTTCTTGGCAATTATTACCAAGTTGGTACTTTTAAGATAAATTAATGAAGAAAACCTTATTTGATAAAGTTTGGGATGCTCATGTCGTCAAAGAGATTCAAGACGGCCCACAGATATTATATATAGACAAGCATCTAATCCACGAAGTAACTAGTCCCCAAGCATTTGGAGAATTAGAACAACGTGGAATTCCTGTTTTTAGACCGGATCAAATCGTAGCTACAGCAGATCATAATACGCCAACAATTGATCAACACTTGCCAGTAAAAGATGTGTTATCAAGAAATCAACTTACCCAGCTCACTAAAAACTGCGAAAAAAACAACATTACGCTTTACGGACTTGGTCATAAATACAATGGTATAGTTCACGTAATGGCTCCTGAGCTAGGAATCACACAACCAGGTATGACTATGGTATGTGGTGATAGTCACACCTCTACTCATGGTGCGTTTGGTACCATTGCTTTTGGAATAGGTACTAGCCAGGTAGCCCAGGTTTTTGCTAGTCAGAGCTTATTACTTCAAAAACCAAAAAGCTTACGTGTAAGTGTAAACGGAAAATTAAAACCTGGTGTATTACCAAAAGATGTAATCTTATATGTGATTGCAAAACTTGGTACAAATGCAGGTACAGGATATTTCTGTGAATATGCCGGCAACGTATTTAAAGACATGTCTATGGAAGGGCGAATGACAGTATGTAACATGAGTATCGAAATGGGAGCTCGTGGCGGTATGATCGCTCCTGATGAAACTACTTTTGACTATATAAAAGGAAGAAAGTTTGCTCCCAAAGGAGACGAATTTGATAAAAAAGTGGCCTATTGGAAAACGTTACCTACAGATGAAGGTGCTACTTTTGATAAAGAATATCATTTCGATGCGGCCGATATAGAACCAATGATCACATATGGTACTAATCCAGGTATGGGAATCAAAATCACAGAAAATATTCCTATTGAAAACAATGCCTCATTTGAGAAATCATTGGCTTATATGAATTTTGAAAAAGGACAATCCTTGATTGATCAAAAAATCAATTATGTCTTTATCGGAAGCTGTACTAATAGTAGAATTGAAGATTTTAGAGTAGCAGCCAGCTTTGTTAAAGGGAAGAAGAAAGCGAATAATGTAACGGCATGGTTCGTTCCTGGTTCTCAACAAGTGGCACAACAAATTGTAGAAGAAGGACTAAAAGAAGTTTTTGAAGAAGCAGGGTTTAAGCTACGTCAGCCTGGTTGTTCTGCTTGTCTCGCTATGAATGATGATAAAATACCTGAAGGAGAATATTGTGTATCTACTTCAAACCGAAATTTTGAAGGGCGACAAGGACAAGGATCAAGAACCATTTTGGCAAGTCCCCTCGTAGCAGCAGCTACCGCCATCGAAGGAAAAATTATTGACATTACTAAACAATTAAATTAATCATGGATAAGTTCACTAAACTAAAATCCACTGCCATACCATTATCTATAGAAAATGTAGATACGGATCAAATCATTCCAGCTCGTTTTCTAAAAGCAACAAGTCGAGAAGGGTTTGGAGAAAATTTGTTCAGAGATTGGCGTTACAACAAAGAAGGAAGTGCAAACAACGATTTTATATTAAACAACACCATTTACCAAGGCAGTATTCTTGTCGCTGGTGATAATTTCGGATGCGGATCTAGTAGAGAACATGCAGCATGGGCTATTCATGATTATGGATTCAAAGTAGTAGTATCTAGTTTCTTTGCCGATATTTTTAAAGGAAACGCTCTTAATAACGGAGTATTACCTGTACAGGTATCTCCTGAATATTTGGAAGAATTATTCAGTGAAATTGAAAAAGATCCAAATACTCAGATTGAAGTAGATCTTGAAGCTGAAAAAATAACACTTCTTAGTACCGGATCCTCAACAAATTTTGAGATCAATAGCTATAAAAAAACATGCTTGATTAATGGTTATGATGACATTGATTTTTTAATCAGTAACAAGGCAGAAATAGAAAAATTCGAAAATACAAAGGCATAAATAAAATACAACTGTCAGGTAAAATTTGACAAAAAAGAATAAAAATAGATGAAACTAGACATCGCAGTATTATCAGGAGACGGTATAGGTCCAGAGGTGACCGCACAAGCTATTAAAGCATTAGAAGCAATTGCCCATGGCTTTGACCATACTTTTATATTCAAAGAGGCTATTGTAGGAGCTATCGCAATTGACAAAACAGGAAATCCCCTACCCGATGAAACTTTAGAACTTTGTGCCAATACAGATGCGGTTTTGTTTGGTGCAATTGGAGATCCAAAATATGATAACAACCCTAGTGCTCCGGTTCGCCCAGAGCAAGGACTATTAAAACTACGTAAAGAACTTGGACTCTACGCAAATATACGCCCTGTAAAAGCCTATAATACCCTTATAGACCAATCACCTCTTAAACGTGAAATAATTGAAGGGACCGATATCTCTATTTATCGTGAGCTTACCGGAGGTATTTACTTTGGAAAGAAAAACTTGAGTGAAGACGGAAACGTTGCTTCTGATCTTTGTGAGTACTCTAAACCTGAAATTGAGCGCATAACGCACCTGGCATTCAAAGCGGCACAAAAGCGAAGAAAAAAGTTAACATTAGTAGACAAAGCAAATGTGTTAGAATCTTCTCGTTTATGGAGAAAAGTAGTAACCGAAATAGCAAAAGAATATCAAGATGTAACTCTTGACTTTCTATTTGTAGATAATGCTGCCATGCAAATAATCCTTAATCCTAGTCAATTTGATGTTATCCTTACAGAAAACATGTTTGGAGACATTATTTCTGATGAGGCTAGCGTGATTGGTGGTTCAATAGGTTTATTAGCCTCTGCTTCTGTTGGTGATACCTGCTGTATGTTTGAACCTATTCATGGTTCTTACCCACAAGCAACAGGAAAAGGAATTGCAAATCCAATTGCAGCTATATTATCCGCAGCAATGCTTCTGGAGCATTTTGATTTATTAGAAGAAGCTACTTCAATTAGAAATGCCGTAGAAAAAGCGCTGGAGCTAAATCTAACCACTCCGGATCTAAACACTACTAATCCGTTAACAACAGAAAAAGTTGGTGATTTTATTGCTGATTATATTTTGAATCCTGAAGATTCTAATATGAATTTTGAAAATATACATGTAGGTCAATCTACAATAATTTAGTTTAAATGTCTGTTTAGAAAAAGCAACCCGGGATCTTTCCTTGGTTGCTTTTTTGTTTTACTCTTTTCTATTTGCAAACAACAATTCTAATTCAACAATAGTTAAAACTACTGTATTTCAAAATATTACCAAGCCAATATTTTTAAAGCTAGACCTAAATCATTAATTTAGTGAGGCTAACGAAAAAGAATTCAAAAATGCTACTTCCCAGAACAAACATCGAACAAAAGCTTAGTAAGCTACGATCCAAGGAATTTGATCCATCTACCTGGAAAACGCAAATACAAGAAATTTTTCGAAGAGATGAGAGGCATGAAAAACAAATCATTCAAAATTTAGATACAAAAGCAGAACGAGTTGGTAATACTTTTGATTTTGATCAATTAGAAACTTCTAAAATATACCACCTGAATCAAATCCAAAAGATCTGTATCGATTATCGCCTTCGTTTTCTGGATTCTAGATATTTTAAAGGAAAATTACCGGCATCTGCCATTTCAGCAATTAAAGAACTAGAAAACAAACATCAAACAACGTTAAAGGGATTCAAAATAGTTGCTCCTTCAAAGTTATTTAAGCTCGAGAATGCAGATGATCCCCTACTCTTTGCTCCTATGGGAAATGATTATTTCTATCTTGTACATAAATGGGGAAATGACCTTCATCCATTGCGCAAAACTATGATGTGGTTTTTTAAAAGTTTCGAAAATTTAATTTTCCTTACCTTTTTAGTGAGTCTTTTACTTACTTTTATGATTCCGGATGGTTTGTTTAGTAAAGAAAATTCTACATCAGAGTTTATCATGATATTTTTCTTTATGTTTAAATCCGTAGCTGCCGTTGTCCTATTTTATGGATTTGCATTGGGTAAAAACTTTAACACAGCGATCTGGAACAGTAAATATTTTAATGCATAATACCAGAGTTTCCTATGTTTCCAGAAAGTGAATATGAAAGAGTTTATACAGGTAGTTTAATTAATGTTCAGTTTTTACAAACTTTACTTCAAGATCGCGGAATTAGTTCTGTCACTAGAGATGATATGAAATCTGGAATGATGGCTGGTTTTGGTGGTGGAGTTCCTGATCATATTCAGCTTTTTATTAAAAAAGAAGATATGGAAGAAGCTATACCTATTATAGAAAAAAGCTTATCCTAAGTTACTCATGGAAAACAAAAACAAATCACCGCGCAGGACATGGGATCTAATGATTGGTATTGCACTAATATTATTTGGTGGACTACAACTCTATAATAGATTGCAAACTGAAGAAAGTTGGAGTTTTCGATCCTTTTTCACCTTGGCCTTTATCGCA
This sequence comes from uncultured Aquimarina sp., assembly GCA_947500545.1. GTDB lineage: Bacteria > Bacteroidota > Bacteroidia > Flavobacteriales > Flavobacteriaceae > Aquimarina. The sequence goes on from CANMSO010000014.1 coordinate 36,591, forward strand.
TATGGCATCTTTTTAATTTATAGACATTTTAAGATCCCGCCAAAGGACTAATTTTTCTTTTCAGGAATCTTACTCATGGCGCGTTCAGAAATAGCTGTAATCGATAATGATGGATTCACTCCGGGATTAGCAGATATCATTGAACCATCACAAATAAACATATTATCATACCCAAAAACCTTGTTATTTTCATCGATCACACCTTCAGACGAATTGGATCCCATTACGGCTCCACCCAAAATATGTGCAGTAGATGGTATTCCTGCCAGAGGTTCTAACGCAAAAACAGTTTCTTTACCCTTAATTAATTTGGCATATTGCTTTGCCAACCCAAGAGATTGAGAAATAAAAGCAGATGGCTTTTTTCCTTCTGCAACTCTAGTATTCATAACTCCCAGACTATTTCGTTTAAACTTTAAAGTACTATCCAAAGTCTGCATAAAAAGTAATACCGCAGTACTTTTACTCCAATCTCTTGTTGTATAAAGCTTGATATAAGAAAGAGGATGCTTGATAAAACTTGTAACCATTTTTGCAACTCTAACAATAGTATTCTTACCATGTGTTAGTGGCAAATGCGAAAGTCTCCAAAAACCCGATCCCTTCGCATATCGAACAATCTCTAGATGGCTATTTTCGTCTGTATTAAGAATAGAACCTATGGCCACTCCTTTAGACATATCCTTTTTGCCATCCAGATTGGTAACACTAATAAGACTTTCATTATTTGTACGGATATCACATCCTAATCGATCTGAAAGATTAGGTAAGGATTTTTGTTTGAGTTTTAGCAACAATTTTATCGTTCCTAATACTCCTCCAGAAAAAATGACTCCTTTAGATCTTACTAATTTTCTTGATTTAAAAAATCGTGTTGAAGATTTAAATTTTATTTCATAACCATTTCCTGAAGGAAAAACATCATAAACCTCTTGTTCAGCAAGAATTTCGGCCCCCAGCTGTTGGGCAAGGTACAAATAGTTTGTATCCAGTGTATTTTTTGCTCCAACTCTGCATCCGGTCATGCAACCCCCACAATAGTTACATCCTGTACGATCGGGTCCTTTGCCATCAAAATATGGATCTGGAACGGTTACATTTGGTTTCCCAAAAAACACAGCAACATCTGTAGCTTCAAAATTATCTTTTATGTTCATGCTAGAAGCTAACTCCTTTAGTGCTTTATCTCCGTCAAAAAGGGTTGGATTCTTCTGTGCTCCTAGCATTTTTAAGGCCATTTGATAAAATGGAGCTAATTCTGATTGCCAATCTGCCAAGTTACTCCAACTACCAGAAGTAAAAAATTCCTTCTTTGGTACCGGTAAAGTATTCGCATACACCAATGACCCGCCGCCTACTCCAGTTCCAGAGATCACGACTACATGTTTGAAAAAAGACATTTTCATAATACCAAACCATCTAAAAAAAGGCATCCAAAGCCATTTCTTAAGATTCCAATTGGATTTAGGAAAATCCTGAGGTTTATACCATTTTCCTTTTTCGATTACTAGAACTTTATATCCTTTTTCGGCGAGTCTAAGAGCACTTACAGATCCTCCAAAACCGCTGCCAATAATTACATAATCATACTCTACTTCCATTGTTTTATATGTTTTTACCAAAAAGGAAAATTGCCTAACTTACTTTCCATTATATATTTTTTCAAACTTTAATGAATTTTAATATGTTAATGTTTAAGTTTGACATCAAAATTCAGGAAATCAATTAAAACTATTCTCCCAAATATAGTTCGATAATTACAAAATGCCAAGAATGGGAAGGAAATCTATACTTAAAGATCGAAAAGAAAAAACTAAAAAGGTCGAACAATGGACACAAGCTATTCTTCCAAAACTCAAGTATAAAGACCTTGGGGATCTAACTATGGATGATTTGGCAGCTTTAATGAATAAAAGTAAGTCTACTATTTATCAATACTTTACTACCAAAGAAGAGATTTTTGAATATATCACCCAGGTTAGGATTAATAATCTGAACACATACAAGGATGCAATAACTGCAGAAATCCTGCAATTAGATTATCATTACGAAACTCTAGCCACGATTCTAACCGAAGGTGCCAAAAATATCTCTGCTTTTTATCTTAAACAATTGCAACTACATTATCCAAGCGCCTGGAAAATTATTGAAGGATTCCTGTATGGTTTACTTGAAGATTTAAAACAGTTCTACCTTTTGGGAATAGAAAATAAATTATTCAAACCAGTCTCTACTGATCTTCTTATCAAAATGGATGAGTTTTTTATTTTACAACTTATCACGGATGATAAATTTTTTAATCAAAGTAAGGAAACACTTGAATCAACAATAAAGGATTATATGTTCTTAAAATTTGAAGGCTTGATGAAGTAAATATATTTCAAATCACAGGGTCAATTCTTCCTGTCTTTCAGTGATTCTAAACCCTGCAAACACTCCATACCCTCCTTCTCCCAGAATATTATTTGGTGGTATTATTGGTTGAAAAAACGGATTACCACTTTCTTGGTCTTCATTTAAAAATGAAGCTCTAAGTGTTCTATATATCAATTCATCTACATGAGCTATTTTTATAGTAACCTCTAATCCTTCTTCAGTACCAAATACCTGTCCATTGGCGGTTACGGACAAGCCATCTCCATTAATATCAGTAGCAAACCTTTCTATATCAAAGTTTGCAGTACTTGCCTCTCCCGGAAAGCTCAACGATCTATACTGAGCTCCAACTATATAAAAATTATTTTCACCAGAAATGTCATCAAAACGCACAGAAAGATTTTCGGTTCTACTACCATTACTATCAAGCCTAAAGCCTATATCAGAACTAATATCTTCTATCTTTTGTTCTGGAATCGTACAAGTTGACATAAATTCTTTTCCATTTGCAGTAACCATTAGGGTATAACTTTGGCCAGACTCGATAGCGAATGAACTTGCAGGAGCTTCATATTGCTTGTTTGTAGGTTCGTATATCAATTGTATTTGTTCTCCATTTTCATTTTGTATGATTACCGTTGCATCGGATATAATTGATACCTCATCAAAATTAACGTCTGTATCAAATACAGAAATAGTACGTGATACCGCAACTGTGATCATTTCTTCATCAGGGGATATAAAACCATAAATAAGTACTAAGCGTTCTCCATCGGGTTCTTCATTTACTTGATCTTCAAAATCAAAATCACAACTAATCATTAGTAATCCCAATAAACATATGATATAGCATTTCATATTTTCTATTTAAAATTTCAAATTATAGTTAAAAGACGGTATAAATTGCAAAAGAAAACTTTTAAATAATCCATTTTCAGAAGAGTCTTCAAAATTTCTGACTTCGTAATAAAACACATTTTTTCTAGAATAAACATTATAAAAAGAAAAACCCCATGTTCGTTCTCTATTTCGTTTAGTAATTTTATGAAATTGCACTCCTAAAACCAACCTATGAAAGTCCTCACCTTTAAAATTGTTTTTATCAATATTAAATAGCGTTTCTGGTCCAGATATACCAGGTTCTATAGGAAAATAATTCTCTGGATTAACACCTATTGTATTTGGAATATTAAAATTGATCCCAGAAGAGAATTGCCAATTTCCGGACAGGGTAATTTTTTTATTTGGTTTATAAATCATTACTACTGAAGCATCATGTCTCCTATCATAACGATCATTAAATTTTCTACCTTGATTAAGTTCCTCAAATTGTCGTTGTGACCAGGATAAAGTATACCCTAGCCATCCCGTAAGCTTCCCTCTTTTCTTACGTAAAAGAAACTCTGTACCGTATGCCCACCCTTGACCTGTTGTTATCCCATTAACAAAATCAACTCCTTGTATAGAATTCGTTACATCACGTATACCATCCAATCTTGCAAATGAAGCTCCTTCTTTAAAATCAATGATATCATCCATTTTTTTGTAATAACTTTCTAGTGTAACCTCATATACGTCATCACCAAAATCCTTTGCCAATCCCAAGGCAAATTGTTCTGAAAGTTGCGGCTTAAGCCTATCTGTTGATGATATCCACAAATCAGTAGGTAACCCCAAACCACTACTTGACAATCGATGGATATATTGATTCATTTTTGCATAAGAAGCCTTTATTGCAAGAGAAGGTCGTATACGATATGCCATAGAAAATCGCAATTCGGGCTTAAAATATTCTTTGGACCTATGTTTAAAATGACTAAGTCTTAGGCCTGGATATACACTAAATTGATCGTTAACCCGCCAATCGTCTTCAATATAAAGTCCACTTTCTAAAGTTCTGATCTTTTGGGTATTTGTAATATCGCTTTCATCGCTAGTTTCGATAATAATGGCTTTGGGTGTAAAGTTATGATAAGTAGAAATCAAACCAAATTTTAAAATATGGTCTGGATTAGGGTAATAATTGAAATCTAACTTTACACCATAATCATCAATTCCTGAGCTTGTATCTAGAACAGAGCTAGTGTTGGCCACTGTATTTGACTCTCCAATAGTAAACTTGTAATTACTAAATATTAATGACGTGTTAGAAAAAAGCTTGTTATTGAATTCATGATTCCATCGTAGGGTCGAAGTAATATTACCCCATTGTATCTTCTGTTTTACTTCTTCACTTTCGAAAGTATATCTACTGCTGAATTTATCCTTACCATAATAAACGCTCCAGTATAACTTATCCTCATCATTAAATACATGATGAAGTTTTGTATTTACATCTGTAAAATGATATCCGAACCTATCATCATTTGTCATGAGAGGACGTAACAATAAATCCACATAGGTTCTGCGACCACTAACCACAAAAGATGTTTTTTCTTTTTTAATAGGCCCCTCTAGCAAAAATGAAGATGAGATGAGGCTGATATTAGCTTTTCCTGCAAACTTTTCTTTATTCCCGTTCTTTGTATCAATCTTAACTACAGAAGATAACCTTCCTCCAAATCGTGCAGGGAAACCTCCTTTAAACATTTCTACAGATTTTATAGCATCTCCGTTGAATATGGAAAAAATACCAAAAAGGTGATTAGTATTATATACCGTAGCTTCATCCAACACAATAAGGTTTTGATCTGGTGTTCCCCCTCTTACATAAAAGCCTGCAGAACCTTCGTTACCTGCTTGTACTCCTGGTAACAATTGAAGTGTTTTAATTGCATCTTTTTCTCCCAAAATAGTAGGAACATCGGCAATAACCGAAGGATTTATCCTTTCTGAGCTCATTTGAGTAACCTGACTTTTTTGAGCTTCCTGATCCGAAGAAATGATTATCTCATCCAGATATTGAGTATCTAATTCGAGATTAAAGTTAAGAGCTCTATCGGCAGTAAGATCTATGTTTTTTTCAAGACTCTTGTATCCAATAAACGAGATTAACAGCTTATGCTCACCTTCTGGGATAGATAGCGAAAAAAAACCATAGTCATTAGTAATCGTACCCGCCTTCTGTTCTTTTATATAGATAGAAACGTTACTTAAATACTCTTCACTTCCTTTTTCAGAAACATACCCGCTGATTGTATACTTCTGTAGTCTTTTATAAATCAAAAGCTTTTTACCCAAGACTTTAAACTGAAATAGTTTTGAAGGAAATAATGTTCTTAATACTTGACTCAGTTTTTTATTCTCCAGATTTACCGACACTTTTCTGGAAAGGTCTATCGATGTGTTAGAATATCCTGTAGTAAAACCTAAACGTGCCTCTAAGTCTGTTAATATTTGTGCTATGGAAACATCATCTTGGATAATGCTTATCTCCTTATCCAAAATAGTTTCCTGCGTATAACCATTCAAAGATTTCAAAACCATTACTATGAATAGTATACTTGCAATTTTTACGTTCACAATAGAATCAAATCTATAAGTTTGTCTATTGCAATAATAGAGATGTTTTTTATGAATTGCAATCTCCCCCTTTTATAAGAATTCTATTTGAATCTATTTTTTTGTAGGTAATATCAAATAATATGGTGAGCGTTTCTAAAATATCTTCGAGAGACTCATTATCAAAAATCGAGGTCAAGGTACATTTTTCAAATTGTGGGTTCTCGAAAACAAGTTTCATATGATAATATGACTCAATATCTCTTGCAACCTCACTCATAGTTGCTTCTTTAAAGGTTAATATTCCGGATTTCCAGGATTCAAAATTTGGATTATGGTTAATCACTTTAATTAATTCACCGTTTGCTCCCGCAGTAATCTTATCCCCTGGTTGTAATATTTCTTGATGGCCTTGCGATGAGAATTGCACTTTTCCTGTTACTAAAACAATTTCAGTCTCTTTGGTTTTGGTATCTGCTTTAAGATTAAAAGATGTTCCCAAGACTCTTGTCTCTGTATTATTAGCTAATACAACAAAAGGTTTTTCAGGATTCTTTGTGACTTCAAAAAAAGCTTCTCCTTTGAGTCGAGATTCTCTTATCTCACTTTTAAATCCTTTTTTATAAGTAAGTTCGCTACCTTCATTAAGCCACACAACCGACTGGTCTGGGAGTATAAATATATTCTCATTTCCAACCTTGGCAATTATTGTTACTTCAGTATTAAAATAGTTCACAAAAAACATTCCTAAACCAATAATAATAGCAACCGAAGCTGCCACTTTAAGGAATACTCGTGGTCTCCCAGATGTAGACTTAGTATTCTCTTTGTGAGCTATTTTAGAAGCAAATGTATTCCATTCCTCCTCTACATTAATTTGATCAAAATCTGCTAAATCTCCAGAAGTATTCCATAACAGTTCGACTTCATCAAAATACTTCTTATTAGCTTCGGATTTGGCAATCCAATCCTTAACAAAAACTCGTTCATCTTCCTGCACATCATCCTTAAAATAACGCGTTAAAATTGGTAATATGTGATCTTCCTGTTCAATACTCATACTCAAAATCAAAATCCGGTTCTAAAATAGCAAATAAATAACATATGCCTACCTCTTGCTTACTTTATAATTCAAAAGTAAGGCTCTAATCTTTTGCTTTCTAAATTAATCCAAAAACCATTTTCTAGCACCATCAATTTCTAGTATACAACGAAGATCAAAGGAAATAAAAACTATCACTTATTAAAAGGTTGTTTCTTTTTCGGTTATCTGATATCCTGCAAAGACACCAAACCCGTTTTCACCTTCTATATTTGTTGGAGCAATTACTGGTTCAAAAAAAGGATCACCATCATTATAATCATTTAAAAATGTAGCTCTTAAAGCGTCGTATAATATTTCCTCGGCATTTGCCACTTGAATCTTTACCTGAGGATTGGGTTGAGCATCGCTAAACAGATCAAAAAAACCATCTACAGTGATTACAGAGTTTTCTCTATTGCTATCTGTTGTAAACTGCTCAAATTCAAAATCAACGTCGAATTCAGAATCTCCTCCTCCATCAAATATTTGCAGCACTTTGGCTCCCACAATATAGAAGTTCCTTTGATCTTCAATATCTTCTATACTTACCTTTAAAACCCTATTGCCAAAAAAATCATCACTGGTATTTTCTCTAACTTCACTTTCTATATTTTGCACTATATTCAGAGGTATACTACACGCAGCTTTATATTCTTTTCCCTCGACCATAGTAGTTAAAAAATATTGCTGACCTGGTAAAATTGCAAGATCGGTAGCTGGTGCTTCATAACTAAACGAAGATTCTGAATATACTAGAGCTGCTTCGTTTTCGTTTTCATCGGTAATAGTTACCGTTGCATTTTTGATTATTAAATCATCTGTATTTGAGGAACCATTAGAAGCTCTAGATTTCGACTTAGAGATTTGTACTTTAAGTGTAGTATCCTGGGGGGACAAATACCCATTAATTACTATTAACTGTTGTTGTTCTAATAAATCACTTGCATCTACATCTGTTTCACAACTAGTACAAAGGGCAGTAACTATTGCGATTATTATATATTGAAAAGATTTCATTTTTTTACTTTTATTTTGTTTAACTACTATTGATTTTACTGATTTCACGATTTAAAATTTATAAGTATAATTTATAGCTGGAATAAATTGTAAAATCGATACTTTTTTAAGTTGTGGATCATCGAAATAATAAAAGAACGGGTTTTTTCTACCATAAATATTATATACTGAAAAGGCCCAGGTACGCTCTCTGTTCTTAGCGAATTTTTTATGAAACTGAACTCCAAAATCCAATCGGTGATAGCTCTCACCTCTAAAGTTATTTCGTTCTGTGCTAAAAGGTGTTGTTCCTCCTGAATTAAACAACCCTATTGGAATAGGAAAATTACTGGCATTTGATAGCGCTTCTCTATCTGGTAAATTAAAGTTGTTACCTGTAGAAAACACCCAAGAACCTGATAAGGTGATCTTTTCATTTGGTTTGTAAATCCCTACTAATGACAAATCATGTCGTCGATCGTATCTTGAGAAAAACTTTCTTCCTTGGTTGAGTTCATCAAACTGTCTTTCTGACCATGAAAGTGTATACCCCAACCATCCTGTGAGTTTTCCGGTTTTCTTTCTTAATAGTAATTCGGCACCATAAGCCCATCCTTGTCCTGTTGTAATATTTTCTTCCCAATCAATTTCTCTTCCGGTTTCAAGATCTTCTAGTAATAAAAATGAAGCTCCTTCTTTGTAAGATATCACATCATCCATTTTTTTATAATATCCTTCTAGGGTTATAGAGTAACCATCTTCTAGAAAGTCTTTGGCAAGACCTAATGCATATTGTTGAGAAACTTGTGGTTTTAATTGGTCTGTAGAGGACACCCATAAATCTGTAGGTAAGCCTATTCCCGAATTAGAAAGTAAATGGATATATTGGTTCATTTTGGAATACGATGCTTTCAAAGCCAGATCAGGTTTAATATTCCATGCAATGGTAGCTCTAGGCTCAAAATTAAGGTAACTTTTAGACTTAAAGTTAAAATGAGTAACCCGCACTCCCGGAGAAAAACTTAGTGAATTTGATATTTTCCAATCATCTTCAGCATATACTGCACTTTCTAGTGATTTTATTTCTTGTTTTACATCGATGTTATCCTCTTCTGTAGCTCTAAGTTTTGATTGTTTAGGAATAAAACTATGATAAGTAGAAGCAACCCCAAAACGTATTGAATGCTTAGGATTTGGGTAATAATCAAAATCAGCCTTGATACCATAATCATTGATCCCAGAGCTTAGTTTAAATAAGAAACGGTTATCGTTAATCTTCTCATCATACTTAAGGCCAAAATTGTAATTACTAAAAATAAGAGAAGTATTAGAAAAGAATTTATCACTAAACTGATGATTCCATCGCAAGGTAGAAGTAACATTACCCCAAAACAACCTTGTCTTAAATCGCTCATCATCAAATTTTTCGTCGCCAGTAAACTTATCTTGCCCGAAATAATTACTCCAGTACAATTTATTTTTTTCATTAAAAACATGATGAATTTTAAAATTTAGGTCCATAAAGTAAAACCCTGCCTTAAGATCTGAGCGTTGAAACGGTTTTGACAATAAATCGGCATAAGTTCTACGTCCACTAAAAATAAAAGAGGTTTTTCCTTTATTGATCGGCCCTTCTAAAAGTAAGGAAGAAGATATCAATCCCACATTAATTTTCCCACTTAATCGTTCTTTATTACCATTTTTAGTATCTATCTTAAGTACCGATGATAGCCTACCACCAAACCTTGCCGGAAACCCTCCTTTGAAAGTTTCTATTGATTTTATAGCATCTCCATTAAATACAGAAAAAATACCAAACAAGTGATTCGAGTTGTATACAGGAGCCTCATCTAATATGATTAGGTTTTGATCCGGTGTTCCTCCTCTTACAAAGAAACCTGCACTTCCCTCGTTCCCTCTTTGAATTCCCGGCATTAATTGTAACGCTTTGATAACATCTTTCTCTCCTAAAATTGCCGGAATATCTTGTATTTCTGAAGGTTTTATAGTCACTGAACTCATTTGCGTTACCTGACTTTCGTTTACTCCTCTGTCTGTATTTACAATCACTTCATCAAGGCTTTCAGTAGATAATTGCATATCTATATTGAGCTGGGTATCGTCTGTTAGGTTTATTGTTTTGTTGATTGTTCCGTATCCTACAAAAGATATCACCAGCTTATGTACTCCTCCCGGAATTGTAAGTGAAAAAAAGCCATAGTCATTGGTGGTAGTTCCTACTCTCCTGTCTGGAATATAGATAGATACCATAGGTAGATATTCCTGGCTACCTGTTTCTTTAATGTATCCACTAATTGTATATTTTTCTGATTTTAGATTATCCCCTTCCGATTGACTGAATAGTACGTTAATGCCCATGAGTAGTACCCAAAAAGCAAGGATTACTTGTTTTGTTTTCAATTTCTCTAAATGTTTTATAGTTAATTTATCGGCTAATTCTGATATACCACCTCTAAAATGCTTATGATATCAAAGAATTATTCTTTGAATCCATAACCGCTGAAGTTTCTGGTAATAGCAGGTGTTATCGGTGCTTTGTGACACCCAATTTTTAACAAATATTTCTTCCTCTGGCGAGGACTTACCCGAAAAGTATTTAATCAATGAATACTCTAGACTACACTGGTTGTAAATGTTCATGACTTATTTGTTTTTAAAGAGAGGTACTTTGGATTGGTAAACCGTTTTTAAAGCGCTCCACTTCTGTTCATTCATAGGTTATGACGAATAGAAAAACAAACACACGTAAGTCTAGTGTAAAAAAAGTGGAAATAAAATTATAAAAACCTGCAAATCAATAATATAATACTTAAAAGAACTGACACTCTAATCTTTTTTATGGCATTACTGATATGAGTTTCTACGGTTCTTTTACTCAGATTCAATTCTTCTGCAATCTCTTGATTACTCTTTCCATTGAACCTACTTAGCATAAAAATTTTTTGATTTTGAGTAGGAAGAGTTTTTATTGCTTTATGAATTTTTTCCTTTAATTCTGCATATCTAATTCTATCTGTATCCTCTTCTTCAACAGAAATTGAAGATTGGTAAAGAATACTATTCTTATGCTGTTGATGAATCTTATGAAGCTTGATGTAATCCAAGCATCTATTTCTAATAGTAGTATATAAAAAAGACTTTAAAGAGGTATGTATTACCAATTCATCTCTTTTTTCATAAAGCTTTATAAAGGTTTCCTGTGTTATATCCTTTGCCGTATCAAGATCTTGTACATATCCTTTAGCATATATAGTAAGTGCCTTGAAATATTCTTTAAACACAGATTCAAAAACTTTTTCGTTTTTGTTTTTGATTTGCTCTATGAGAAGTTGATCGCTTGGCGTAGATTTCAAAAGATTATGATGTATGAATGCTAATTAAACGTAATCAAAGCATTACTAGTATATCAAAACAAAATACGATAAATATTTTGACATGTTGCAATAGACACTATTATACACTTACTGTATACATCTTCTCACGAAGTTCTTTAATCTTTGCATCGCTCATATACTCATCAAAAGTAGTATAACGGTCAATCACTCCATTTGGCGTAAGTTCTATAACGCGATTACCAACAGTTTGAGCAAACTCGTGATCATGGGTAGTAAATAATACAGTTCCTTTGAATTTTTTAAGCGAATTATTAAATGCTGTAATAGACTCCAAATCTAAGTGGTTTGTTGGTTCATCCAGCATCAATACATTTGCTCTCGTCATCATCATCTTAGACAACATACAACGCACTTTTTCTCCTCCTGATAGTACATTAGATTTTTTCAAAGCTTCTTCTCCACTAAAGATCATTTTTCCTAAAAAACCTCTAAGGAATACTTCTTCACGTTCTTCTTCAGTCGTTGCCCATTGACGCAACCAATCAACAAGAGATAAGTCATTTTGAAAAAATTCACTATTATCTGCAGGTAAATATGATTGTGTTGTTGTAATACCCCAGGAAACCTTTCCTGAGTTAGCTTTTTGCTTATCATTTAATATCTGATAAAAAGCAGTCGTAGCTCTTGAGTCTTTAGAGAAAACAACGACTTTATCTCCTTTATTTAGATTTATATCTATGTCTTTAAATAAGGTATCTCCTTCTATACTTGTGGCAGCTAAGCCTTCTACATTAAGAATCTGATCACCGGCCTCTCTATCTCTTTCAAATATAATAGCCGGGTAACGACGACTTGATGGTTTAATATCTTCAATATTAAGTTTTTCGATCATCTTCTTACGAGAGGTAGCCTGTTTCGACTTTGCCACGTTGGCACTAAATCGGGCAATAAACTCTTGTAGTTCTTTTTTCTTCTCTTCTGCCTTTTTATTTTGTTGAGCTCTTTGTCTTGCAGCTAATTGAGAAGACTCATACCAAAATGTATAATTACCACTATACTGGTTAATTTTTGAGAAATCAATATCTGAAATATGAGTACAAACAGCATCCAAAAAGTGACGGTCGTGAGATACCACGATTACAGTGTTATCATAATTCGCTAAAAAGTGTTCCAGCCAGGATATAGTTTCATAATCCAAATCATTTGTTGGCTCATCCATTACTAAAACATCTGGATTACCAAAAAGACATTGTGCAATTAATACTCTTACTCTTTGCTTAGTATCAAGGTCAGCCATTGAAGTATAATGAAGATCTTCTTTGATACCTAAGTTAGAAAGCATTGCAGCAGCATCGCTATCTGCATTCCAGCCATTCATTTCTTCAAACTGCACCTGAAGCTCCCCTATTTTCTCTGCATTTTCATCTGTATAATCAGCATACAGAGCATCTATTTCCTTTTTAATTTTATAAAGAGGTTTGTTACCCATAATTACAGCCTCGAGCACCGTATACTCATCATATGCATAATGATTCTGCTCTAAAACAGACATTCGTTTTCCAGGTTCTAAATGAACATGACCTGATGTAGGCTCCATTATACCAGAAAGTATTTTTAAAAATGTTGACTTTCCAGCACCATTGGCACCAATAATACCATAACAATTACCTTGAGTAAAAGCAGTATTTACTTCATCAAAAAGTATTCGTTTACCAAATTGCACTGAGAGATTAGAAACTGATAACATGATTGAAAAATTGTAAGATTTGAATTTGGCGCAAAAGTAGAAAATTGGATTCAGAACCAGAAACAATCATGCATTAATTTAAGACTATAATTTATTGTTGATATTTTACTGGTATATCTCGTGGGTTTATTTGCTTTAAACGTCCTATCAAAACCACGTAAAGCCAATAATATCTTAATAATTAAAGAATTAACGTATCATTAACAATTGTAACAGCTGATTCCCTTTACTTTTGAGCGAGTAGTTAGTTAATTTATAGTTCCCAAAATGCGATCTTCTATATTTAGATACTTGATAAAAGTTTCTTTTGTTTCTTGTTGTTTTTTAAGTTGTGAATCAACCGAAAAAAATGACAGAGAATTCACCTACTTTGGTGGGGAAATAGTTAATCCCAATACTAACTATATCGTTTTGTCCAAAGGTAAAGGAGTTAATGACACTATCCCGCTAGATAGAAATAATCGTTTTCTTTATAAGATTAAAAATTTAGATGAAGGGCTTTATGCATTTAGACATAAACCAGAAAATCAAATTGTTTTACTAGAAAAAGGTGATTCTATCCTTATGCGCTTAAATACCTTGGAGTTTGATGAGTCTTTGGTGTTTACTGGTGACGGAGCTAGGAAAAATAATTTCTTAATCGATATGTTCTTGCAAAATGAAACAGAAAGAGAAAGACTTCGTAGAACAGATTTTAGATTATCTCCTGTATTTTTTTCTAAACATCAAGATTCCCTGCTGAAATCAAAAATGCAAGCTTTTGATAAGCTTACGAGTAAATATAAACTAAGTAGTCTTGCAGCAAAACTTACGCAAGCTAGTTTTATATTTGATTATTATACCAGACATGAACTATATTATCAAAGACGATATGGTATTGGAGGACTTGATTCAACAAAAGATTTGCCTAGCAATTTTTTTGATTACAGAAATACCATAAATTTTAATGATGATGAGCTTAAAAGACTATACTCCTATAATATTTTTTTAAATCATTATTTTACAAATTATACAGAAGAGCAAACAAAATACAAGGATCACGTTGGTAGCACTATATTTAAATTAAAATTAATAGATAGCCTTGTTCAACACCCATATATAAAAAATAATCTAGTTAGGCGTGTAACAACAAAGTTTTTACTTGATAGTAAAAACAGCACTAATTCAAACAAGGTATTAAAACACTACTTATCTGTAAGCTCTAATAAAAAAAATCAAAAGGAATTAAGAAAACTAGCAAGATCAATCTCTAGATTGCGGCCAAATAATACAATTCCGGATCAAGACCTTATCACTTCAAAAGGGGAAATAGTTAAGCTTTCTTCACTTTTTGAAAAACCAATTACAGCGCTTTATTTTTGGTCTATGGATAGAAAAGATCATTATATGAGGGCTCACAAAAAAGCATCATACCTAAGCGCATTACATCCAAACATTGATTTTATCGCAATCAACACAGATGATGAACAGACAAAAAATTGGTTAAAAACAATTAAAAGACATCATTATAACCTTAATAGTGAATACGAATTTAAGTATCCTAAATGTTCATCTGAAGAACTTGTAATTCATTATAGTGACAAAGTAATCCTTGTTAATAATAATGGCAAAATAATAAATGCTGAAGCAAACTTATTTTCTTATACTTTTGAAAAGCAGCTTTTAAAGTATACACGACTTGCCAGCCTAAATAAATAAAAAAAGAGTCACTAAATTTTTATAGTAACTCTTTTCATATCTTATAGATATATGAATTATATCTAATTTCCTTTTTTATAATCTGCAAGGAATTTTTCAAGACCTATGTCGGTCAATGGATGTTTTAATAATCCTTCAATAGATGAAAGAGGTCCTGTCATTACATCTGCTCCAATTTTTGCACAATCAATAACATGCATAGTATGTCTTACGGACGCAGCTAAAATCTGTGTATCAAAACCATAATTATCATAAATCAATCTAATCTCTGCAATAAGGTTAAGACCATCTGTAGAGATATCATCTAACCTACCAATAAATGGAGAAACATAAGTAGCCCCTGCTTTTGCCGCCAGCAATGCTTGCCCTGCAGAAAAAACAAGTGTACAATTTGTTTTTATACCATTATCGCTAAAATATTTGATTGCCTTTACTCCATCTTTAATCATAGGCACTTTTACGATGATTTGTTCATGAAGCTTTGCTAACTCCTCTCCTTCTTTAATAATCCCTTCATAATCTGTTGAGATCACTTCTGCACTTACATCTCCCGTTACAATATCACATATCTTTTTATAGTGATTAATGATATTCTCTTTACCAGTGATACCTTCTTTTGCCATTAGCGATGGGTTGGTAGTAACTCCATCCAAAACACCAAGATCTTGCGCTTCTTTAATCTGATCAAGGTTGGCAGTATCAATAAAAAACTTCATAGTAGTAATATTTAAATTTGTTGTGTATAATTTTTATGTTTTTCTCCTAGGTTGCGAAGATAAAATATTTGTAAACCAAAGAATGATAAAATTATAATTTATAATGATTCATTAACAGCCTCTCATACATCTTATCTGGCAAAATACGTTTAAGTACAATCGAAAATTTTTGCATAAACACGCCAACTTTGTAATGCACTTTAGGGTTTTTAGTTTTAATGATCTTATAAACCACTTTGGCCATTTCCATGGGATCGCTTCCAGAATCTACATGATCATTCATTAATTTTAATGTATCTCCATAAACTTCTTTATAAGGAGAATTAGCAATAATAGGAACATGATATCTACCCGCTGCAATATTTGTGGCGAAATCTCCAGGCGCTACATTACACATTTCAATATTAAAGCTCTTCAACTCCATCCTCCATGCTTCAGTCGTTATTTCAAGAGCTCCTTTAGAGGCACTATAAATCCCTCTAAACGGTAACCCCATATAACCAGCTATAGAAGTAACATTAATTACCAAACCATGTCCCTGCTTTCTCATTAAAGGCAAAGTTGCCTTTGTAACATCAATAGGACCAAAATAATTCGTAGTAAAGTTTTTTAATATCTCTTCTCGTGGCACCTCTTCTATTGCACCCATTATACCCGCTCCTGCATTATTAATCAAAATATCCAATCGACCATGCTTTTGTTCTATTTCATCTATGGCAGATTTGATACTATTAGTATCGGCTACATCTAATTGTAGAAGGGTAAATGGTTCAAAATTTGGGAACTTAGCCGGATTGCGACTGGTGCCGTACACAATATATCCTTTATTATGAAGAAATGTTCCAATTGATTTTCCTATCCCAGAGGAACCTCCTGTGATTAAAACAACAGTAGAATTTTGATCGGTATTCATGATCGCAAATATACAATTCTGATTTACGAATAGAGACTAATGAACTTGTAATTATTGAGAGAAAAGAGATTTTTTTTCTGTAACAATAGGGCGCAAAAAAAGGCAAGCTACCTACATCACACTGCTACAACCGTTTACCTTTGCTGCGTTCCCGCCCTGGAGGATTCAACAGGAGCTAGTTGTGTAGGACTTGCCACTGCAAAGATACGATCTTTAGTATATAAAACAATGATTTTTTAAACCCAATTAAAATAAATATCTTGCTATAAATTTTAATCATTCGCATGAATATCCGTAACTCCTTCGTCATCATTATATTAAGTTTAATCCTTTTTTCCTGTGGAAGTAATCAGGATAAGAAAAAAAAATATTTTTCTATACTTACAGAAAATGATCAGGCAATTTTCAAGTTGGGAGAAACTATAAAAGCCAGTATAAAAAATACCAAAAACATAAAAATTGATTCTGTTACTTATATCCTTAATGATAAAAGAGTAGTCTCTAATGTAGATTTTAAGTATAATGAAAAAATAGATGATGAAAAACTGGGTAATCATATATTAACTGCCCAAGTATTTTATGATGGGAACATTGATACAATATCCAAGAAAATTGTTCTTCTCAGTAACAAATCACCAAAACTTTATTCTTACAAAATCATTGCAGAGTATCCTCATGACATAAAAGCTTTTACTCAAGGATTAGAGTTTTTTGGAGATACACTTTATGAAAGTACCGGAAAAAAAGGAATGTCTTCTTTAAGAAAAACGAATTATAAAACAGGGGAAGTTCTTATTAAAAAAGAAATTCCAAAAGAATATTTTGCAGAAGGAATTACTATCCTAAATAATAAGATATTTCAACTTACATGGCTATCAAAAGAAGGTTTTATTTATGATCTACATTCTTTAGAAAAAACACAAAACTTTGCCTATAATCAAAGTAAAGAAGGCTGGGGCTTATGTAATGATGGTGATCGCATATACAAAAGCGACGGTACCGAAAAAATATGGATCCTTGATCCAATAACGCTTGCAGAGAAGGAATATATCCAAATAGTTACTAATAAAGGTGTCAAAACCAAATTTAATGAACTAGAATGGGTAGATGGAAAAATTTATGCAAACACATGGCCAAAGCATGGATCAACCAATAAATCCAATCTTAAAAGCAGTATTACGATAATTAATCCAAAAAATGGAGCAATAGAAGCTGTAGTAGACTTAAGAGGATTACGAGATAATGTCAAACAGCATGAAGAATTAGATGTCCTAAACGGTATCGCTTATAAAGCAGATACAAAACAGCTATTTGTTACCGGAAAAAATTGGAATAAACTTTTTGAAATAGAGATCATTAAGTAGACTTAGGCAGTGTGAAAACCTACTACATACAACCTAAAACACAAAACCGAACTGCAACACCATAATAAATATCTCGTTATTGTAATAGACAGATAATAAACCGTACCTTTGCGGCTTATTTTTAGTATATGAACAAATTTGAAGAATTAGGTCTTGGTGAAGCCATTGTAAAAGCGGTGAATGATATGGGGTTTGAAACCCCTAGTGAAGTACAAGAAAAGGCCATTCCCATTTTACTTGATAAGGACACAGACATTGTAGCCCTTGCACAAACAGGAACTGGAAAAACAGCAGCTTTTGGTTTTCCTTTAATAGAAAAAGTAGATAGTAAGAGTAGAATTACACAAGGATTAATTCTCTCTCCTACTCGTGAACTTTGTTTACAAATCACAAACGAACTTAAAAATTACGCAAAACATATTCCTGGATTACGTACCGTAGCAATCTATGGTGGTGCCAGCATTATGGATCAGGCCAAAGAAATTAAGCGTGGAGCACAGATTGTTGTAGCAACTCCAGGACGTATGCAAGATATGATCAACCGAAAAATGGTAGATATTTCGAATATCGGTTATTGCGTATTGGATGAAGCAGATGAGATGCTTAATATGGGGTTTTATGAAGATATTACTGCAATTTTATCGCATACCCCAAAAGAAAAAAACACTTGGTTATTTTCTGCAACAATGCCAAGAGAGGTTTCTACCATTGCTAAACGCTTCATGCATGAGCCAATAGAAATTACGGTTGGTCATAAAAACACGGGGTCTAAAAATGTATCTCACGAATATTATGTAGTTAATTCTAGAGATCGATATGCCGCATTAAAAAGATTAGCAGATGCCAATCCTGATATTTTTTCGGTAATCTTTTGTCGTACCAAGCGTGATACGCAAAAAGTTGCAGAAAACCTTATAGGAGATGGATATAATGCAGCTGCCTTACATGGTGACTTAAGTCAAAATCAACGTGACTTAGTAATGAAAAGCTTTAGAAACAGACAGATACAAATGCTTGTCGCTACAGATGTAGCAGCTCGTGGTATTGATGTAGACGATGTAACCCATGTAATAAATTATCAACTTCCTGATGAGATAGAAACCTATACCCACAGAAGTGGAAGAACAGGACGTGCGGGTAAAAGCGGGGTTTCTATGGTTATTGTTTCTAAAAGCGAAGTACGAAAGATAAAATCTGTAGAACGAATCATCAAAAAGAGTTTTGAGAAAAAAGAAATTCCGAGTGGTGAAGAAATCTGCCAAGTACAGCTATTTCATTTAGCTAGTGACATCAAAAAAGCCGAAATAGACCATGAAATTGATAGCTATTTACCGTCTATCAATGAAGTTCTTGAAGAATTCTCTAAAGAAGAATTGATCAAAAAATTCTTTTCTGTAGAATTTTCACGTTTTCATAACTATTACAAAAAAGCAAAGGATCTAAATGCATCTGGGAATGACAATGACAGAAGTTCTAGTGCTGATGGAAGTACAAGATACTTTATTAATGTAGGAGAAAAAGATGGATTTGATTGGATGAAGCTAAAAGATTTCCTTAAAGAAGTTTTAGAATTAGGTGGTGATTCATTAAGTCGGGTTGATGTAAAAGAAAGTTTTTCTTTCTTCAATACGAATACTGAACATCAAGAACGCGTACTTGCTGTTTTTGAAGATTTCAGAATGGAAGGAAGAAAAGTTAACGTAGAAATTTCTAAAGATTCTGGTCGTAGCAGAGGAAGAGGTCGTCGTGATGGCGGTGGCGGTGGTTTTAAAGGAAAACGCAGGAGCGACGGATTTAAACCAAAAGGTAAAAAACGCTTTGACTCTAACGATGATAGAGGTAGTAGAAGTGATAGAGGAAGAGATCGTAGAAAACGTAGTGATCGCAGATAAATCTTTATATTAACATAGTAATATGATTTTTGGCGCGGTTTTTATGTTATCTTAATATAAAAAGAATATCATATATATTAAATGAAAAGAATATTATTTTACATATTATTTATAAGTACAACTACTTATGCGCAAGTAGATAATTCTGGAGTTATTAAGGGAAAAGTATTAAACGCTTCGACAGATCAGAAACTCGAGAATGTTCACATTATTAATTTAAGCCAGGTAATTGGTACTATCACTAATAATGAAGGAGATTTTTCGATTCAGGCAAAAGTAAACGATACATTATACTTTTCCTATATTGGATATAAACCACTACAAGTTAGAGTTACGAATGACTGGATTAAGTTTGGTGATGTTAAAATTAAAATGACCGAGCTTGGTATAGCACTTGAAGAAGTTGTTGTAGCAGATGTTCAACTGACCGGGTATTTAGAAATTGATGCAAAAAGAATACCTGTATATAACAATTATAGATATAGTATTTCTGGTCTTAACTCTGGTTATGAAGGAGGAAGTAAACAACCCGGAGCTGTAAATAAGGTATTGGGAGCAATATTTAATCCTGCAGATTTCTTATATAATATCTTCAGTAAACGATCCAAAGAATTAAGGAAATTGCGTAAAATGAAGAAAGATGATGAAATCAGAAATCTTCTTGAAACCAAATTTGATCGCGCTACTTTAATGGCTCTGCTACAAGTAGAACGATTAGATATTGACGAAATCCTTAGAAATTGCAATTATTCTTCAGATTTTATAAAATTTGCTAACGATCTACAGATTTTGGATGCCATTAGTGAATGTTATGAAGAATATAAAATTCTAGATAGGAAATAATTATTTCTGAGAATGTAGTGCTATTCTATTGCCTTCAGAATCTATGAAATATGCATAATATCCATTATCTTCTGAAATTTGTGTTTTACCCGAAACAACATTTCCTCCAGCAGCTTCTACTCTACTGATCTCATTTTCAACATCATCACAAGAAAAGTAAACTAAAACCCCATCATTACTAGGTTTATAATGTTCTCCTGCATTAATCAAACTACCGGTAGCAATACCAGATTCATTTTTATTAGGAAACCAACCCATCTCTATACCTTCCATTTTGTGCAATCCTATCTGGATATCAAAAACTTTTTCATAAAAAGTCTTTGCTCTATTCATGTCTGTAACCGGAATTTCGAACCAAGTAACCATAGTATATCATTTTAAGTCACAGAAAGTTACTCATTATTATGATATCGAGCAATAATTTGTTCATGACTTTTGATCACCTTTTTGGCCCATTCCATTCGTTTTTGCAATTTCTCATCTTCAGGTAATGACCAATCCAAATCCGTTTTTCTTAATTCTGAAGAAACATGTTGCAATATTATTGCTGCCGAAACTGAGATATTCAGGCTTTCTGTAAATCCTACCATAGGAATATGCAACTTACAATCTGCAGCTTCAAGAACAATATCACTTAGACCTTGTTGTTCTCTTCCAAAGAAAAAAGCCGAGGGTTTGGATACATCAAACTCTGATAGGACCTTAGAATCATCGTGTGGCGTTGTAGCGACTATCTGATATCCCTTATCTTTTAGAGTTTTAAGACATTCCTTAGTAGTTGGATAGCGATTAACGTCTACCCATTTCTGAGCACCCATAGCAATCTCTCTATCTATTCGTTTTACATTTACCTCCTCTATCACATGTACATTCTGGATTCCAAAAACATCACAACTTCGTATCACTGCACTTGTATTATGTAATTGATACACATCTTCTATAGCCACTGTAAAGTGATTGGTTCTCTTTTCTAAAATGTTTTTATTTAATTCCCTTCTTCTTTCAGTAAGAAATGACTCTAAATATTCAAGAAGTTTTACATCTACCATAGGTGCTAAAATAAAAACATCTATCATTTTTTGCATTAAAAAGAGCTGCCTAATTTGTAAAACCAGACAGCTCTCTCCCGAAATCTACATTCAATCTAAAAAAACACTCAAATTTAAAATTAGCTTTATACTACTAGTATAAAATATATTAGATCCTTATATCGGATTAACTTTTAAGGTAAAACCCCCCGAAATTACCCCTAATACCGGGGGGTTTAAAGTAAACACATCGTCAAAATGCATCTTTATAACCATTTGCTTATACAGGAAATAGTTTACGTCTTTATTATTTTATCTTACATTCAATAGTTTTAATTTAATCATTAAATGAAATTCTATTATTTATATATATGTTATTAATTTAGCTACACCTAAAAAAAAATCGCAGAAACATCTATTAATAATTAGCACAACAAATATTATAACATAATTCATAGTCAACATGTTAGGTTTACCCACAGTATTACGACTCCATAATAGAGTTATAATTTGGTAAAAAAAACTTGTTAAGAAAGTGCTAAAAATTTTACGGTAAGACCGTAAAGAAGTTAAAGAATTCCTATATTTCGATTGTGATATCGTGCAAATAGCCAGTATTTGTTTTTCTATACAAGAAAAACAAATCTTGCTAAGACATAGAGTATATCTTGTAAGCACAAGAAGTGATATTTCACTCATAATGGTTAATTTAATTAATCGTTATTCAGACCCTGCTTTTGTTGGCTCGCCAAAGTTTTACAAATAGCGGGGTTGTTTTTTATAGTTGTTAGCTAAACTTTGCTAAAACAACATTTGTTTTTTTATCTTTTGTTTATTCAAAATTATTTATCGTTTCTATATAGCATATGGCATATCCAAATTTCAAGATATGAACACATATTGCATTACTTCTTACTCCATTTAATATATATATTCCCTAAAGCTATTACAGCATCTATATACATACGACATACTATCAAAGAGTATCGTTCAACTATATGACCCAATATTATATACAAGATCAAATAAATAGTAAAGCTCAGGGTGGGGTAAGAAATAAGCTTTTCTATTCTAAAAAATTACGTGTTTTGTTTTCTTAAAAACAACATTTAAATATACTCACAAATTGTTAAAATATAACGATACTAAACCACATAATTATTACGGTTTTACCATAAAAAATAAAATTTAATTGTAAAATACCTAAATACCCAGCGAAATTAACATTTCAGCTTATTAAAAAAAGCACCAAATACCTTTTAATCAATGCGTTAATAAACAATGTACTTTTAATAAGACAGCTTTTTCTTCAAGATAGAGTAAGAATATTCTCTATTAAATATCTATAATATACGTTTTTAACTTACTTTTTTAACATTTTAACCACCGTAGAATAGCTATTAAAAACACCATTTTTATATAGATAAACCGTAGCAATTTGTTAACATAAATTATAAAACTCTAGTACCCCTATAGTTAAAACAACTTACAATATTAAGCAAATAATTATAGTATCCTAAGAGTAGTTTTTGGAATATTTTTCATCCATAATGAATGAATTTTAAGAAATATTTTAATGACTCTCTTCCTTATCACTTTTGAATTTCGACAGCATGTGGGTATGGAATTTCTATACCTGCAGCATCTAAAGCCAGTTTACAATTTTCCATCGTAGCAAAATATACATCCCAGTAATCTCCAGGAGTACTAAACGATCTAACCGCCAAATCTACGGAGCTTTCTCCTAAATTTGAAACATTCACTGTTGGTGCCGGGTCCTTTAATACTTTGGGGTTTGAGGTTAATACCTCTAGCAATACATCTTTTGCCTGTTTTATATCTTCATCGTAACCAATCCCGATAGTAATATCTACTCTAATTTTTCCTTCGGCAGTATAATTAATAATATTGCCATTTGCCATAGCCCCATTAGGAACAATAGCCAGTTTATTTTCTGGAGTAGTTAACTTGGTTGTAAAAATCTCTATTTCTTTTACAGCACCCAGTACGCCTTGCGCTTCAATAACATCTCCTATTTTATATGGTCTAAAAATCATAATTAATACTCCTCCTGCAAAATTAGAAAGTGAACCTTGCAATGCCAGTCCCACTGCTAAACCAGCCGCTGCAATTAGCGCTGCAAAAGTTGTAACATCTACACCCAAACGTGAAACCACAATAATAATCAAAAATATCTTTAAGGCCCATGAAACAAGGTTTAGTAAAAATTTTTGTAAGGACTCATCATATTTACTTTTAGACATGACACGCCCTGTAGTACCTATCAATTTTCTGATTAGCCATGACCCTATGATGTAAATAAGGATAGCTGTAATTAATTTAGGGCCAAACTCCTTGGCTAATTCAATACCGTAGTTAAACCATTCTTGTGCCTTTTCCATTTGTGTGCTTTGTAAATAAATTAAAAGTAGTCCTCCTAAGTATAGGATTTTATATAAGAATATGGCGATTACTGAATCACAATAAACTCACTTCTACGATTAAGTTGATGTTCTTCATCACTACAAGGTACATTATTTTTGCATTTATTAATCAGAACTGTTTCACCATAACCTCTGCCCGTTACCCGAGATCTATCTATCCCTCCTTTTTCAATAATATACTTAACCGTGCTTGTAGCGCGCCTCTCACTTAAAAACATGTTATATGAACCACTTGCACGACTATCGGTATGAGATCGTACATCAATTTTTAATTCGGGATACTCTTTTAGCGCTGCAATAATTTTCTGCAATTCTACTTCAGCATCTGGTCTTATAAAAAATTTATCAAAATCAAAATATATGATTTCCAATTCCAATAATTTTGCTAAATCATCACCAGGCTTAACTTCTTTACCTGCCAAACCTCCTTCACCAAGTTGTAACGCTAGATTATGTTCATATTCTAAGGCCATATTGGTAGCAAGCATTCTCTCTGTTGGGTTATAATTTACTTTAGTTGCTCTCACAATATAAGGTGTATCACATTCGAGATCAAACTTATACCGGCCTTTATCGTTGGTAACAGTTCGTTTTAATTCTGTATTATTCTCGTCCATCAAAATCACTTCTACATCCACCAATTGTTCCTTAGATTTGGCATCGGTGATCACCCCAGAAACATATTGATTACATTCGGTAATCAGTTCACCTATTTGCTTGAAACTATAGATATCATCATTTCCTTTTCCACCAATACGATTACTGGCGAAGTACCCTATTTTTGTATCTTCATTAAGTACAAAAGTGAAATCATCTTCAGAACTGTTTACGGGTCTACCAACATTATAAGGAATAGAGAATACACCTAATTCTTCGGGAACAGCTACAAATACATCCAAACCTCCCAAACCAATGTGCCCATCACTCGCAAAGTACAACCGGCCAGAATCACTAACATAGGGAAAGGTTTCTCTTCCTTCGGTATTAATTTTATCTCCAAGATTTCTTGGCTCGCTATAGGTTCCATCCTCATTAATATCAATAACATATAAATCAGAAAGCCCTCTGCTATCTGGCATATCACTGGCAAAGTATAGTTTTTTACCATCTGCACTTAATGCAGGGTGCGCTACAGAATATTCATTACTATTAAAAGGTAGTTCTTCAATATTTCTCCATTTACCATCCTCAAAAGTTGCCTTATACAACTTTAAAAGTATTGTTCCTTCTGTATTAGCTCCTAATTTTCTTTTGGTATAATTATTTCGAGTAAAATATACTGTTTGTCCGTCTTTACTAAATGTAGTTGAAGATTCATGAAAACGAGTGTTTATTTTTCCTTGTACTTTTTTTGGAGTTTGCAGAATGCCATTTGCCTGAATTATATCTGAAGAAAACAAATCTAAAAAAGGCATTTCGTTCCACTCATGTAAAGTTTTGACCATTCCGCTCCCTCCTCCTCTAGACGAAGCAAATATAAGTTGTCCTTGATTATTGAAACTTGGTGCATAGTCTGAATATTTAGAATTTACACTTAACTTCAATAGTCTAAATTTTCCGGATTGCATTTCAATAAACTTGAGATAATCCCTGGTATTTACAAAATACTCTGCTCGTTGGTCATTTCCCGTAAGGGAATTAAATTTTTCCATTACTCGATCTGCATCATCATATCGTTTTATACTCTTGAGACTCTGCGAGTATCGAAAAAAATACTCCGGATCAATTTCTTCGGCATACGTACTTGTTAACTTCTCGTACCATGGTACAGCATCTTCTAATTGTGCGTTAAAATAGTATGAGTCTCCAAGTTTTTTATATAAATCCAATGATTCATATCCACTCTCAGCAACCTGAAGATATATTTTACGAGCATCTACAAAGGCAAAGCGACTAAAGTTTTCGTTAGCCTTTTCCAATCTTTTCTCTTGTGAAAAAACACTGCAAAGGGTTAATAAACTTAGAGATATTATATGTATGAAGTATTTAAAATTCATAGTTTTATTTATTTTGATTCTCAACCTATCCAAGAATTATTCTAAAAGAAACGAGGTGTTAGCATTCTATTATATTTTTTAAAGAGTTCGAAACGTAACATCACTTCATAACTACCATCATTAAATTGTGATTGCCCTAACTCTGTAGTCTCTCTATCATACGCAAATCCAATCATCATTGCATCTGATATCTGAAATCCTATCTGCCCAGTGACTGCTGCACTCCAACGATAAGCAACACCCAA
>CANMSO010000015.1 GCA_947500545.1 uncultured Aquimarina sp.
TTACCCGTATTCTCTAGCGTATAAGTATAGGTAATCATATCGCCTACATCTGCAACAGTAGCATCCAATCCGCCAGTAATATCTAATACACTCGTCTTGGTAGCGGTTAACTCAATAACATCCTCTCTCCAGTCAGGTTCACCACCAGGGCTATCTGTATCAGGAAATGGGCTGTTAGCAGTTTGACCTCCATTTGTAGGGTCCGGGTTTGCTGTATCCACATCAAACTCATCGTCAAGACCATCACCATCACTATCTGTACCTAAAGCACCAAGATCTGGTGTTGTTCCAATAGTATCTGTACCGTCAACCACTCCATCATCATTACTATCATAGGCTTCAATAGTATCACTTTCACCATCTTCATCTGAATCTAAATCTAAATAATCGGCCCCATCTGCTAGTCCATCTGTATTTACTGGAACAATAGGAATACCCGATATACCGCAAGTGCTAAACGAGCAATCGGTATCATATCGATCATCAATTCCATCACTATCAGTATCATTTCCAAAGGGTGGTTGATAATCTACAGTAGTTTGCGCTTCAATATTATCTACAATTCCATCATCATCTGCATCTATATCCAGAAAGTCAGGGCCATCGTTTACGTTAGTATCTGTATTTGAAGTTGGTAAAGGTGTTCCTGTAGTTACTGTACCTCCAATATTATCTAACGCATCATCTAGTCCATCAAGATCTACATCGATCATTGAAGTAGGGTCTCCAGGAGTAGGATAATCAACTTCTCCATCAAAATTTGTATCCACTCCTCCTGCTTCTATAATATCTGTAATACCATCATTATCTGCGTCCAGATCAAAATGATTAGGTA
Organism: uncultured Aquimarina sp.; assembly: GCA_947500545.1. Classification (GTDB taxonomy): domain Bacteria; phylum Bacteroidota; class Bacteroidia; order Flavobacteriales; family Flavobacteriaceae; genus Aquimarina. The sequence goes on from CANMSO010000015.1 coordinate 836, forward strand.
TACCATCACCATCAAAGTCAAATACAGGATCCAATGTATCACAAATACCGTTGAGATCAGCATCTAAACATACTGGTGCAGTTGCACTACCATTATTATCAAAATCCTGAAAATTAGGTATACCATCCATATCTATATCAGCAGACGGATCAACTCCTAAAGAATTTTCTACAGTATCAGGAATACCGTCATTGTCATCATCTAAATCTAAATTATCTCCAACATTATCACCATCATTGTTATCAAAAGTTAGGTCACAGGCATTAGAAACTCCATCATTATCCGCATCAGGACCTCCAATTTGTTGGTAATCATCTGTACCATCAGTATCTCCGTCATCAGGGTCTGTATATCCGTCAGTTCCCGAAGTCACTACACCATTTCCATCAACCGTTAATCCAGCACCAAATGTTCCTGATCCTAACAAACCATTATTATCACCATCGGTAAAACCAGCTTCTCTACTATCATTACACCCATCACTATCACTATCTAGAGTAAGATAATCCAAGCTTCCATTACTTTCTGTATCGGTTGGTGTATTTCCTGCTCCGCCATTGGCATCAGATGGCACTCCAATGGTTGCTGTATTGTCTGCGTTGTTGTTGTCATCATCGTGACGTCCATCATTATTTGCATCTACTCCTCCTGATTCTACTACATCGTAGATACCATCGTTGTCAGCATCCAAATCAAATTGATTGGGCACCCCATCCAAATCGGTATCGATAGGAACACAAGAAATAACTCTCGTGCCTGAAATAGTCGCCAAATCACTAGAAAACAACCCTTCTGCTAATACCTCGAATCGTTGTAAGAAGTCTCCAGTACGGGAACGGAATCTAAACCTGGTAAATTGTCGTGTATCATTTCGTGTGATCACAAAAGTTCCGGGTACAGGGTTTGTAGCTGTGATTAAGGTAGGATCAAAGATTTGAGGAGGCACAGCCCCTGGGTTATAAGTTGCATTAAAGACTTCAAAATCTGAAAAATCGAGTAACTGATTGCCTGCAGTGTCGAATGCATTAGTTATAGTGACTGTTGCCCCGGCAGGAGTGGCTGAATCCCACTCACTCCAAGTAGCAAAAACATCTGTTACAACACGGGTAGGATCAGATACCTGCCCCACTTCACCTAGTTGAATATTGTAGGAAACCTGTCCATCTACACCAGCTGTAACCGCAATGGAATTATTTCCAAAATTGGATTCTGTATTAGCACTGCTGTAGGATGAACTATTTGGAGAAGCACCCGCAACATTAAAATCTGTCCATTGCCCAAGTAGTGGCGTATTGTTTGACAAGGCGCCATCACTAAACGATGTATTATACTGGTAGTTTGAGGTAATAGCTGTACAATTATTTTCCTCCGTATCTAATATCCCATCATTATCATCATCTAAATCCACTGCATCTCCAACACCATCACCATCATTATCATCAAATACAGGATCACAGGCATCAGAGATACCATCTCCATCACCATCGGGACCACCAACCTGCTGATAATCATCTGTACCATCTGTATCTCCGTCATCAGGGTCTGTATATCCGTCAGTTCCCGAAGTCACTACTCCATTACCGTCAACAATTAAGCCTGCTCCAAAGGTTCCTGAACCTAATAATCCATTATCATCCCCGTCGGTAAAACCTGATTCTAACACGTCATTACATCCATCACCATCACTATCAAGACTTAAATAATCAGGATCTCCAGAACTATCAGTATTGGTTGGAAGAGCAATTCCTGCCCCGCCATTAGCAGAATTTGGGACTCCGCTATTATTTGTAGCGTCTCCATCTGTGTCGTTCGCCTGGCCAGGATTTACGCTACTTGGTGTACCTCCTGTTTCTACTACATCATAAATACCATCATTATCACTATCTAAATCATGATGGTTAGGAATACCATCTCCGTCAAAATCAAATATAGGGTCCAATGTATCACAAATACCATTGAGATCAGCATCTAAACATACTGGTGCTGTTGCACTACCATTATCATCAAAATCCTCATAATTTGGTATACCATCCATATCTGCATCGGCAGATGGATCTACTCCCAAGCTATTTTCTGCTGTATCTAATATTCCATCATTATCATCATCCAAATCGACAGCATCACCTACTCCATCCATATCGGTATCCACAGCACTGAAAATTACTGTAACTGAGGACATAGCTGTGGCACAGTTAGTTAGAGTATATTCAAATATATAGGTTCCTCCTGCCAACCCAGAGCTATCCAAGGTACCTAGCCCTTGATCAAAATTAGCTCCTGGATCATCTCCTCCTGCATCCAGACTCCAAGTTCCTCCTGTTTCTGGTGTCCCTAATAATTCATTAAATAGATTTATTGTCCCTGAAGCACCATTAGCATTAATCGTATTATTAATTCCCGTATTAGGAGCAGCTTGTACAGACACTGTAACCGAAGTAACAGCATTAATTGTACAAGGAGCTAAAGCATTTACAGTATAATCAAAAATATAAACTCCACCGGTTGTGGGGTCATAAGTACCCGCACCTGCATTAAAATCTCCTCCAGGAGCATTTGGTGAAGTACCAGAAACACTCCAAGTACCTCCTATATCGGCACCAGTAATCAAAGCGTTAAGATTCACAACTGCATCACCTGCACAGGCAAACTCATCTGTACCTGTACCAGAATTGGGTGAATCAGTTACTGTAATTTGTACTACATCTTCTGTTGCACAACTCACACCATTATCTCCTACAATTCTAAACCAAGTAGTTTCATTAACTATTCTTGATGGTGTTAATGTACTATTTTCAAAAGATCCAGACCAAGGCCCAGCTGGACCTGTTGTACTATATGACCATTCGTAACCACCGGCTCCACCAACACCAATACCATCGGACAATGAGATTGAATTATCAATACCCGGTGTAGGAGGTGTAAAGGGCACCACATAAATTGAAGCCGAAGCGGGAGTACATGAATTATCATTTATTGGAACTACAATTGATCCACTTGAATATGTCACTACATTACCTAAGCCATCATCAAAATTAATAATCGCTCCGGTAAGATTTCCATCGTCCGCCAATACACAATCATAAATTTGTACTGCCCACCCCCCTTGCCTGGCATCAAAACCAATAAAAGGAGACCAGTCGATAGTAAAAGTTGATGTTCCATCAAAATACTGATCATATGTACCTGTTAATGGTGCTGGTTGTGTACAAAAATCAAACACATTACTAACAGTATTACTAGTAAAAGATAAACTCATAACCTGATCACCAGGATTACAAAAGTTTCCTTGGTTTGGTCCTAAAGTAACCGTAGTACTTCCATCGGGAGCTATTGCGAAAAAACCTAAATCAGAGACATAACTATGATCTGCATCAAATGTAATAGTAATCTGTGTTGTAGCTGTAATAGGAAATGGTCTTGCTACCGGGTCATAATATGTATATACAGGATTAGTAACAGTACCTGAGCCTGTCAAATTTACTGTATCTCCTGCACAAGCATTTTGTGGTGAACCTGCATCCATAACCAATGATGAATTCCAAATCCAGGCTCTACCTTCTTCTACTGTACCTCCGTCATTTCTTACTACCAGATACCCACCGTCTGCTAACCCTGTTTGCGTGGGAGTTGATCCCAATGCAAAAGCATCGTATGAATTACTGGTACTATTAAAAACATACCAATCATATATGGTACCTGCTGATCCAGCGGGACAAACCAATTCTCCTGATCCAGAATCAAAGATAAATATTGGATCATCAGAATTTGCAGATTGTAATGGATCTGTATATGCCGTAACGAGTTCCCCACAAGCCGAAGGAGAAGTAAGGGCAATCTCAGTATTACTCATTTTAATAACAACTACAGTTGTTGAAGCATTATTACATGGTGCCGCTCCTGCCACATCATATCTAAAAATACTTCCTCCTAATGGTAAAGTCGCTTCATCAACTATACTACCCGTTAAAGCTCCTGTCCCACTTACATCTACCCATGTACCTCCTGCATCTTCTGTGCCATCTAAACCCGTAAAAAGATCCGTAGGTCCGTCACCTGTAAAAATAACTAGTTGCCCATTAGTAGAACCAGATTGCGGCCCTCTTGTTATTGGAAAAGATGCAGTAGCTATATTAGAGGTATTCCCATAAATATCTGTTATCTGAATATCAATCAATCGATTTACTCCTGTAGTTGGATTTACCAAATTATTGAGATAAAAAACATCATCTAATGATTGTCTGAATTCTGATGCAGTTGCATTACCATCATTAGAGATTGTTAAAGTGGTAGTGTTATTTCCAGAAACCAAAATACCTGGAAATGCTCCTGTCATAGTAAGTTCTTCCTGACCAATATCTTGAGGATTTGTTAAGGTTACCGTCATAGATTGTATACCATGGGGTGCTACCAAATCTGAAATTGCTCCTGTATTGGTATTATCCAGTACTTCCCATCCTGTAGAACAGGCAGTAGAATTAAGATCTATTCCTCCTGCTCCAGTAACATTCGTATCATCTAATCTAACAAAAGGTAATGGTGCAAGATTTAAAGTAAATGGTTCACCAGATGCTGCTTCTGCAGGATCAGTAACATAATACTCTACCGATAATGTAGTTATAGCTATGTTACTTTGTACTGTCCAGTAGGTCCCTGCTGTTGTAATTGAAGCATTTGAACCAATATGTATTTCTGAAGTATTGTTATTATTAACAAAATGTCCCGCTTGACCTCCTGTAAGATTTCCCGAAAATAAAGCTCCTGCATCTGGGCTTGATATTTTTATATTTTCGGTTCGCACCAAATCACTGTGTTCTTGTGAGTTTAAAATTACATGTACCGGTTCGCTAAAAGTATAGGTATACGTATTACCAGAAACGCCAACTGCAGCTCTTGCATTATTAAAACTGCTTGTTAATGTTAAAGCTGGAGGGATGGCATTGGCTGCCCCACCTACTGTTGCCGACCCTGCTCTCGTAATATCAACAGTGACCAATGTACTACCATCTGCATTTGAAGAAAAACTACTGGTCTGAAAATTATTTTCTGGTACCGTTCCTGATAATGCCCCCCATGTATTAATGACCTGGCTATTAACACTAAATGATAGCGCTAACGAAAAAAACAAAATTGAAACTATTTTGATGCTCCTATTAGAAAAATGTGTAAAAATTTTCATAAGCTATTTTATTTTATAAATGGACATATCGAATAATTTGTAGATCATTTCGAAACTTTTGACAACCTACTATGGTTTTAGCAGAAAATTCTCAAATTTCGATATGCGGCCATTTTTCATATGGTGAAATACGTTTTTGTTTCGTTGAAATATTAATTACACATCATCTGATTCACAAATCTGTATAAAAAATTCATTCTTAATCCGTACTGATTTTTGTTCAAAATGCAGATTCAAAGTTTTTGAATGATCAAAATCTGAATTTGGATTACCACTATTATATAAAATAGATCGTTCTAGATCGATGCTATGTAAGTGTCTATTATTTTTTGAAATACCAGAAGAAGTATGTAAAAACACAAAGGCAATTAGGAAATAAACCCCTAGTAAAAAAAGGGTAATCCCTCCTAATAAAAGTAGTCTACTATATTTAAAATAATCTTGAATTTGTTTGGGTAAATGCACCTTATCGACCTCTTGATCGATATGGTTAAATGGAGTGGATTTTGGCACCTCGTTCGAGGTACCCGAATATAACTTCATAATGGTTGATTTTATATTAAATTGACGTTATTCAGACTCCTGCTTTTGTAGACTCGCCACAATTTTACATTAGCAGGGTTGTTTCTCTATTACTTTTTCTATTCTATACTATTACATATTGTCATTTTGTTATTATTATTTATAATACTATCGGTTAATACTATAGACTAATACGCCATAAACCAAAATGGAAAATTAGAGGGCATAGTTTATTTAATCTATTATGTAATAATTGACGTAAAGACAAAACAGTCTTTATAGGTTTGAAGGAAATAAGAGTAATATTATTATCCATAAGCAACATCTACTTATAATGGTTTTAAGTTCATTAATTAATGCTCTCTGTAATAGGGCATACAGATAACAAATCACACCTAAACTTAAACACAGTTAAGCAAAATAAAATACAACACGCATGGGTAATAAAAATGTTTAATGTAATTCTTCTTTATATAATAACTGTATTAATTGACGTGTTTACCTTATGTTTTCTTTAACATTATAAATTTATACATAAAACCTCAATTATGGTTGCTTGCAAACATCCAAATATTTACGCTTTAACCATAATATAAATAAACTATGTTAAGATTATGTTATAATATACTAGTACAATAGTAAGAAAAACAAATAACACTTTCTTACGGATACCCATAACCATAGTATTAAAAAAATTAGTATGGGTCCTAAGATTATTTCAACACATGAAAGTTAGCAAACAACATAATTAACTGCAAATCAAATTATCACGTTAATAATTAGTCAAAAATGAACAAAAAAAAGATCGCCAATAATAGGCGATCTTATATATTTTTTCAGCAACTAAGACTTATATAAACCCTCTTTTTCGTGCTTCTTCTAGTAACTTTTGATCATCTGCTTTTGAAATTGAAAACATCTCCTTAATTTGATTTTTTCTTTTTTCTATGGCACTTAAAGACAAACTCACATAGTTGGGTAGATTTTTAGTCTTAACACCCCGAGATAAGTGATATAATATTTTTAAGTTTTTCTCATCAAGAGAAAATTTATTGGTCATCATTTTTCTAAAATGATCATTTACTGTAGCACTATAATATGCTTTACCTTTAACTATATTATTAAAGGCCAAAAGTAACTCACTAGATGTAAGATCACTCTTGATCAAGAATCCAGCAGGATTAATATTTTTAAGAATATTATGTATCCTGTGATCTTCTCTATGCATTGTTAAAATGATCACTTTAGATTTAGGCAATAATTCTTTTGCATGTTTTGCCAAATCTTCACCAGAGGTAATTGTACCGTCTGAAGAAGGAGGAAGTTTTATATCTACAAAAAGCATATCATAAGGAGTAGATTGTGATGATTTCAAAATTTTATCATAGGCATCATCACAATTAGATGCAATATCAATTTTTATTTGATACTCTTTTTGGTTTTCTCCTAATAAGGTATTCTTATACCCTTCGATAATCATAGGATGATCATCAATCATAAGAACTTTTAGCTTTTTCTTCATTTTAAAAATTTGTTGTTTTGGTCCTAAAAAAGAAAGTCATAATATGTAACTATAATTAATGCAAAATATTATGATCAACTATTAAAGAATAATAATTTATGTTACTAAACTGGTACACTTACAGACACCTTGGTCCCTGCATCTTTATTACTTAAAAACTGCACTACTCCACTCATCTGACTAACACGGGATGTAATATTTTTTAAACCAATTCCTCTTTTTACCTTATTACTTTTGAATCCGATTCCATCATCTAAAATAGTAAGATTTATTTTATCTTCAGTAAAATCGAAATTTATTTTTATGCTTTTGGCATTTGCATGCTTAAAAATGTTCTGCAAAGATTCCTGTAAAATTCTAAAAAAGTTGATCTTTTTCTGGTCATCAATCTCCTCCCAATCAATGTCTTCGTCATTATTAAACTCAAAACTTATATTGTTTACCGCACATAAATCACTAATCAAACTTTCTACTGCATCAATATAAGCCACATCTGCTGTAAGTGTTTCTGTACCCAGATCATGAGAAATTAATCGTATTTCTTTTTCTATAGATTTTAGTTCATCTATGTATTTGTTTCTGGCTTCTGTAAAGCCATCATTGGCACGTTGGTTAATACCATCCAGACTTAATCGTACTCCAAACAATCGACCTAAAACCCCGTCATGCAACTCCTCAGACATACGTTGCTGCTCCATTTGTCTACCTTCTTCCAATTTTATTTGTTGATTAAGTAGTAAACGATAGATTTCCTGATTGGCTTCTTGTTGGGTTTGAGCAAAAAGTAGTTCTTTATTGCTTTGTTGCTGTCTAAATATAATATACCCTAATAAGAATAATGCCGTTAATCCTAGTATCGCTATGATTAAGATTTCGTTTTCACGGCTGATTTGTAGATTTTGTTCTGCGATTTCATCTGTTTCAAAACGGATACGCGCGAATTTGTCTCTACTAATTCTTTCTTGATTTTGGATACTATCATTTAAGTTAATATAACGATTTGCGTAAGTCAGACTTTCATTGTTTTTGGGAAACTGACTTAAAAATAATAAAGATTTCAATAGCTCTTTTTTTGAACCTGTTCTCTCTGCTATTTCTTTTGCTTTCAGTGCATATCCTCTAGCTAAACTATCTTGATCATTTGATTTATAGTATTCTGCTATATGCACATTACTAGTAATCAATCCTTCTTCATGATTTATACTATCCCTAATGTTTTTTGGTTCTAAAAACGATTCGAGGACCCCCTGTCTTTCTCCAAATAAAAATTTTGCATAAGCTTTATTATCCAAAAGTATGGCTTTTGTTTTTAGTTTTGTCTTGAGGATTGTTGTATAACTCAGAGCTTTATCATAATTTTCAATTGCTATATCATATTTTCCTTGATTTTTAAAAACAACACCAATATTATTAAGAGCCTGAATTTCCCTATATTTTCCATTCTCCATTTTCCTTGCATATTCAAGTGCTATTTGATAGTTTTCAATTGCCTGATTATATTTACCGAGGTCCTTAGAAATTATACCTAAATTGTTATAACATAAATAGAGGTTTTTATTATTTTTAAGCTCTTCAAAAATTTTAATAGCCTTTATAATACTTGCCTCGCTACCAACATAATCTTTAAAATTTCTCTGTAATAAAGCTAAGTTATAGAGAGCCGCTCCATATGATGATAATACTGCATCATTATTTAATTTTTCATCCTTATCTAGTCTACTATAAATTTCTTCAGCATTGCTAAAATTAAAAAAAGCACTGTCCTGGATATTTTTTCTATTATAGTAAGAACCCAAATTACTATAAGACTTTGCTATACCCAATGAATCCCTAATTTTTATAGCCAAGTTTAGAGTCTCTATATTTGTTTTCTTAAAAAGGTCATATTCTTTCATATAGTAATACACAAGTCCGATATCCGACTGAACCTTTCTTTTCTTCCAATCATCCTCTATTTTCGAACTCCAATAAAATGCATTTGCAGCTTCAACTAATCTTTCTTCTTTTGACAAAGATTTATTTTCAGCCTTCTCTTTATACGCATTAATCATTTCCATTAATTCATCCTCCTTTCTTAATATAAGATTATCAGAATTGTTATTGGAACAATTTGAAAAAAAAGTAACAATACATAGATATAAGTATAAATTTCGAACAAAAAGTCTAATCATTGCCTAAGATATTTAACCACTAAAATACGCAGAATATTAAACATTTTAAATAAAAAAAGGAACGTATGTACATACGTTCCTTTTTTTATTTAGAGTATATTTAGATCACATAAATTATCCTCTCGTTGGTTCTATATCTTCAGTTCCAGCATCTTCTGTACCTACAACTTCTTCTAAATCTATTCCGGTTTCTTCATTAATCGAATCAGATTCACATGCAAAGAACAAAGTACTTAAAAATAATATTGCGAATAATGTTTTTGTAGTTTTCATAATGTTAGTTTTATATTTTTATTCTTAACTATACCGTATTTGGATATAGAAGAGTATTACTTTATAATATTTTTTTGCTTGAAAAGATAAAAGTCATTATCTATTTTGTTGGTTCAATGTCATCAGTTCCTGCATCTTCTGTAGCAAATTCATCACCTAATTCCAATCCTACCTCATCATTTACTGCATCGGCTTCACAAGCGATAAACATTGTACTTAAAAATAATATTGCGAATAATGTTTTTATAGTTTTCATAACACTTTGTTTTTTTGTTTAGTTTAAAATTTTAAAGACCTAAATCTTTAATGGGGTTAATTTTAATTTTTTAATTTTATCTTGGGGTTTCGCTGCGCCTGCGAAATTTTTTTGAGTACGTATCTCTATTTTTTGATCTGTAACTCTCAATTGTACACTACAAATGTATTGCTAAACCTCGCGCGCGCCCAACATATTAAGGTGTTCTTAGTAGATGGGTAGTTAGGAGAGGTAGATGAACGGATTATACTAGTAAATGGATGGATTTTAAAAAATCATTATGTTTTGTAGGAAACTCAGTACTTAATTTTTACTAATATACCAGGAGAAAATCGATGTAATTATCAAGATTTCGGTCAATACAAGCTTCACAACAAACAAGAGTGCTTACACACAACAATTGTTAATCTTATCTTAATAATTGGTTCTGTTTGACTTTGCCCTTTAATTAATAAACAATAAACACATAAAAATAAACCACAAATGGTGATAAAAATTGCTGAAGGAAATCTAAAAACTAAGTATGGAGAGTATCATGAAATGCTATTTTATGATGGACAAAAAGAATCTATTGCGTTGGTAATGGGTGATATTGATGGTGAAGAAGATGTATTATGTAGGGTACACTCTTCTTGTATATTTGGTCATAACTTTAATAGTATAGAGTGCGATTGTAGAGAACAAATGGAAATTTCGCAGCAACTTATCCAAAAAAAGGGTAAAGGAATTGTAATTTGGCTTGATCAGGAAGGTAAAGGAAATGGGCATTATGCACTATTAAAAAGTGTAGCTCATAAAAGATTAGGAGTATCCCAAGCTGATGCTTATGAAGCTGTAGGTTTTAAAAAAGATAATAGAGATTTTAGGGTTGCAGCCGAAATTTTAAAAGAAATAGGAGTTACCTCTATCCGTATGCTTACCAATAATCCCAAAAAAGTAGAAACGCTCACCCAGCATGGGATCAATGTAGTCGGCACTACTCCTACTATACTTGATAATCCATAACATATTGATAAAAGTGATACTTTATATATTATTAAAGACCGTCTGATGAGATGGTCTTTTTTTGTACCAAAAGCTACATGAACAAGAAGTGAAAATTAAAACTGGTGCTGTCTCAAGTTAAACCTCATGCCCTAAATACCTGATAACTAAACTAATTAACCACTAAAAATGTTGTTATGAAAACATTAAATGCACTTTATCGAACAAAAAAGAGTCTTAGCGAAAAAGCAGCCTCAAATTTTTCTTTTTCTGCATTATAATACTTTCTCTATGCTACTTTGGGCTATAATTAAAAATAACAGTTAGAAAATAATTGATTGTTGACGATTTTCTAACCCCTAACTCAATTTTATGAAACATACAAATCTATTTATTTTACTTAGTCTAGTTTTTACAGGATTATGTGCACAACAAGAAGAGAACATATTGCAAACCGAAGATGCAAGACAAATTGAAACAGAAGTATTTATACAACAAGAACTTCAGATTTCGGAAACTGAATATAGTAGAGAAGTTTCACTAGAATCACAACTAACACCTCAGGTATTAATATCCTATTCTTACTCCCTACAATACCCAATAGAGAAGTATGAATCTATGATTTTAAGAGGAAAAGAACTAACCGATAAGCTTATCGAGCATGATAAAATCATGCAGAATGAATCTAGAACCAAAGCACAAATCAAGGAATGGAAACGAGACCTTTTAGAAGCGAAACTTCTTGGTTACAGGATAGATGAGTACACAACCATGTACAAAAGAGAAAATTATCCCCTTATAGAATATGTAAATAAGGAAGTGTTAAACAATTACGATGATTTTTCTAAAATGCTAGATACAGCCACACAATACGCTGGTTTTTAATTTTTTACGCTTATTTCATAATCAATTACTACTGATCAAAAACAAAATCAGCACCCCAAATTATGAAGGTCATATTAAATTATTATCTTTATCAAAAACAAATCTAAAATGAAAAAAGCCTTAACCTTAAGCTTATTTATAGCTTTTTTGACGCTATCCCTAAGCGCTCAAGACACCAATAGTATTGTTGGAATCTGGAAAAATCAAGAAACTGTAAGCACAACTAATACAAGTAAATTATTAGCTGGAGCACAGTTCAGCTTCAAAAGCGATGGAAGTTTTACCTCAATTCGTAGATCAGGAAATGAAAGTGAAGGACGATGGAGTCTTATAGACAACAATAAAGTCATTTTGCTAGAATATAAAGCCAAAGAAAGTAACAGAGACTTACCGCAATTATCAAAAAAAGGTAGTCATGGCGATAAGTCAAAAATGAATATTGTAGAATTATCAGGTACTAAGCTAATAATAGAATATAGAAAAAATACCTATACCCTAGTTAAGAGTGGGACCTTAAGTACTACCAATACTCAGGAAACCGAAAAGAAAAACTAAGTACCTAACAAGTACATCATATACAAACCATATAAAGTATTCAGGAACGTAAATTTCTGATATATTTTATATGGTTTTTAAGTTTTTATCCGAAATTTGTCTGAGCCAAAAACCAACCATCAATAATAATGAGCTTAGAAAGAGAATTAGTAAAACGTAGTGGGTCTACATGTGAATTATCTGGAGAAACAGAAAACCTAAAAGCTTACCAAGTACCTAAATCACCAGGAACAGGATTAGATGCTCATATTTTAATTTCCCAGACTTGTCTAGAACAAATTGAAGACCCAGAAAAAACAGATCCCAACCACTGGCGTTGTCTTAACGATAGTATGTGGAGCGAAGTTCCTGCTGTTCAGGTTGTGGCTTGGAGAATGTTGAGCAGACTTAAGTCTGAAGGTTGGCCACAGGATTTACTAGATATGTTATATCTGGATGAAGATACAATGGCATGGGCCAAAGCCACGGGTGAAGGCGATGATCATGAAGATGCTGTTAAACATATTGATGCTAACGGAGCCCTACTACAAGCTGGAGATAGTGTAGTTTTAATAAAAGATCTGAATGTAAAAGGAGCAAATTTTACTGCAAAACGCGGTACCGCGGTACGAAATATTTCATTGGTTCATGATAATGCAGAACATATCGAAGGCCGTGTAAGTGGGCAACATATTGTTATCCTAACTAAGTTTGTGAAGAAGTCGTAAAAACTTTACATCAATAAAAAAGCTTCAATTAGTAAATTGAAGCTTTTTTATTTTAAAATGATACTAGTAATACTCCTACCAAAAATGCCACCAAGGTTTATCTTCTTCTGGAAGTGGAGGGGTTATAGGAAAACTATCTTGATCTTCTCCTCCTTTAATCACGATCATATTTTTAACTTCGTATGCTTTAAACGAATCCAATTCAGAAATTTTCATGTTCTAACTTTTTGATTATTTTTTGTTTTCAATTCAATATAGTAAAACTTAAATCAAACTTACTAATCATCCTTCTTATTTATCACGCAACCATGTATCCGGATCCAGGTAAAACATCTTTTTCCATCCTTGAACGGCTTTATCATCGCGTAAATTTATGTACGGAAACGGAGTCGTAATTGCATAATGCAAATGTGGTGGTTTTCCTTTGGCGTTTCCGGTATCTCCAACGGTACCCAAAACTGATCCGCCAGTAACCGGAGCTAGTGGAAATGTATCTATCTCATCCAAATGTGCATAATAATGAAATCGCCATTTAGGCCCCAATACCATAACAGACTTTCCTCCTTTTCCACCATTATGAGTATACACTACAAATCCTTTGGTTGACGAAATAACGGGAGTTCCTTTGTCTGCAAAAATATCAATTCCCTTATGTGTAATAGAAGATCCCCAAGGATATGCCCAAAATGAATGATCATCCCAGCTCTTTACTGTGGCTCCTTGTACTGGTATTACCATATGCTGTGGAATGACAAACCCAATTCCAACAATAACGAAAGGTATCCAAAACCATTTTCTTAACTCACGATTACGTACCAAAAACCCTACTGATGTAAGTAAAACAACCCAGAAACGTTTTGTTGTATTGGTAATCATGATAAGCGTATAATATATCCTAAATTAGGGTTAATCCCCCTTATTTATAACCTACAATAGTATATTTAAGATCGTAAATAGACACAACCTTCTTAAAATAATGAGGCCTGCTCACCATCACCAGCATCTTTGTCTACATCATCATTTTTTAAATCAATCTCATCAGACGTTTTTGTTTTAGGCGATGCTTCAACATTCTCTTCTTCAATAACCTCTATTTCCTCTGCAGGAATTTCTTCTGGTTCTTCATAAGGTAACGAGTCAAGCAAATTAATTTGTTTTACTTTATGCGTAGTTAACTGATTTCCTAATGCTTTCGCTCCTTTAATTGAGATAAATTCTTCAAAGTTTATTTCTTCACTAGGACGCTGGTCTTTACCCCGAAGTTTGGTAAAAACTATTTCTCCCATAGGTCGATAATCTGTAGAAATAACTTCTAAAAAAGATTTAGAATGTTCTGTAATAAAGGTTTCTTCGCGATCAGGGTTTTCAATCAAAAAACGCTTTACATAATATCGCTCTTTTTCACCATCCCAATAAATCGCAGATATAGGTTTTTTAGGCTTCCATTTTTCCAGAACAATCATATCTGAGTTAAAATGTAATGTCATTTCTGGAATGATAGTCTTTGCTATACCTTTTTGGGTAATCACCAACAAACGATCTTCTCCTCTAAATTCCCCTAGCAACTCTCCTCTTCCATCAACATTAAGGCGCTGTACCGAATCATCAAACCAAATCTTACGTGGTTTTAGTGTAGAAACACCTTGTTCTTTTAATTCTATCTTTTTGATATTGTATTTGGTAACAATATTTCCTTTTACTCCTCGACCTTTAATCAATAAGTCAGAAAAATCAAGATCAAATTTCAGTTTCTTTATACTTCCTGCCTGACGTAAAAATATAGTGATTACCTCGGCTTCTCCATTTGGATTGGCAGAAAAATAGGTTACTTTGGATCCTTTCTTACCCTGTGCCAGATCATATTCTTTATCACGAGTAACTCCTGTTACGGCAAATCGTTTTACATAAGAAGCTCCTCCTCTACCATCCTGGTAGATCATATTATAGATGGTACGTTTATCTTTTTTCTTAAAGACTGCGACATGTATAATATCTTTACCGATAAACGTTTTAGTTCCAACTTTGGTAATCATCATTTTACCTTCTGCAGTAAAACAAATGACATCATCAATATCAGAACAATCAGTTACATATTCATCTCTGCGTAATGAAGTCCCCACGAATCCTTCTTCTCTATTTACATAGAGTTTTGTATTACGTATAACTACTTTAGTAGCCTCAATATCATCAAAGATTTTTATTTCGGTCTTACGTTCTTTTCCTTTACCGTAGGTCTTTTTTAATCTCTTGAAATAATCAATTGCAAACTCGATAAGATGCTCCAAGTGATGTTTTACCTGGGCAATATCTGCCTCTAGAGCATCAATCTTTTGTTGTGCTTTATCAATATCAAATTTAGAAATACGCTTGATTCGAATTTCTGTTAAACGAACAATATCTTCTTCTGTAACAGCTCTCTTAAGGTGCTTGATATGTGGCTGTAATCCTTTATCGATAGCCTCGATTACTCCTTCCCATGTTTCTACCTCTTCAATATCACGGTAGATACGGTTTTCGATAAATATTCTTTCTAGTGAAGCAAAATGCCATTGTTCCTGAAGTTCCTCTAACTGGATTTCAAGCTCCTTTTTAAGTAACTCTACCGTATTATCTGTAGAACGACGTAGCATTTCAGAAACACCAATAAAGTTTGGTTTATTGTCTTCGATAACACAACCTAATGGCGAAATAGATACTTCGCAATTGGTAAATGCATATAATGCGTCTATTGTTTTATCCGGAGAGATTCCAGAAGGAAGATGTACTAATATCTCTACTTCTGCAGCGGTATTATCCTCTATCTTTTTAATCTTGATCTTTCCTTTATCATTAGCCTTAAGGACAGAATCAATTAAAGAAGTCGTTGTGGTAGAAAATGGGATCTCATTAATTACCAATGTATTTTTATCCAACTGAGAAATCTTTGCCCGTACTCTTACCTTTCCTCCTCTATTACCATCATTGTAATTGGTAAAATCCGCTATACCTGACGTTGGAAAATCAGGCAAAATAGTAAAGCGTTTACCTTGTAACTGTTTAATAGAAGCATCTATTAACTCTATAAAGTTGTGCGGAAGGATTTTTGTACTCAACCCTACAGCAATACCTTCTGCTCCTTGAGCTAATAGTAATGGAAACTTAACCGGAAGGTTAATTGGCTCTTTTTTACGTCCGTCATACGATAATTGCCAATTGGTTACTTTGGGGTTATATACTACATCTAGTGCAAATTTAGACAAACGCGCTTCGATATATCTTGATGCTGCCGCTCTATCCCCTGTAAGGATATTACCCCAGTTACCTTGCATATCGATGAGCAATTCTCTTTGCCCAACTTGTACCATAGCATCGGCAATACTTGCATCACCGTGTGGGTGATACTGCATGGTATGCCCAACAATATTTGCTACTTTATTATATCGACCATCATCTAAATCCTTCATAGAATGAAGAATACGGCGTTGCACGGGTTTTAAGCCATCTTCAATTGCTGGTACAGCTCGTTCCAGGATTACATAAGATGCATAATCCAGAAACCAATCTTTATACATTCCGGTAACCTTGGTAATCACTTCTTGCGGTTGGTGATCTTCATGGGTTGACTCGTGATGTAATTCTTCGTTTTCGTTTTCCAAATCCATATTTACTTTAGGGGCGCTTAAATAATTATAACTCTTCCTCTACTGTATCCAACTCTACTTTTAAATTGTCTATAATAAACTCCTGTCTTTGTGGTGTATTTTTACCCATATAAAATGACAACAATTCTTCTATAGATTTATCCTTATCCAACATTACTGGATCAAGACGTATATCATCACCAATAAAATGCACAAACTCATCTGGTGAGATCTCACCCAATCCCTTAAATCGGGTGATTTCAGGTTTTCCTGTTAATTTTTGGATTGCATCCCTTCTTTCTTGTTCAGAATAGCAATAAATCGTTTCCTTTTTATTTCTTACCCGGAATAATGGTGTTTGTAAAATATACAAATGCCCTTCTTTAATTACTTCAGGAAAAAATTGTAAAAAGAACGTAATTAATAATAGTCTAATATGCATACCATCAACATCGGCATCAGTAGCAATAACGATGTTATTATATCGTAAATCCTCTAGGGATTCTTCAATATTTAAAGCTGCTTGCAAAAGATTGAATTCTTCATTCTCATACACGATCTTCTTGGTCATGTTATAACAATTCAGCGGTTTACCACGTAAACTAAAAACCGCTTGAGTATTCACATCACGAGATTTTGTAATTGATCCACTTGCAGAATCTCCCTCGGTAATGAATAGTGTACTCTCAAGATTACGATCCTTTTTACTATCAGTAAGGTGCACTCTACAATCTCTAAGTTTTTTATTATGTAAACTTGCTTTTTTTGCACGCTCCTTAGCTAGTTTACGAATTCCAGACAGGTCTTTACGTTCACGTTCTGCTTGTAATATCTTACGTTGGATACTCTCTGCAACATCTGTATTCTTATGCAGGAAGTTATCCAGCTTGTTCTTTATAAAGTCATTAATAAAAGTACGTACCGTTGGCAGTCCACCACCCATTTCGGTTGATCCGAGTTTGGTTTTAGTTTGACTCTCAAAAACCGGTTCTGTTACTTTAATACTTATTGCGGATACAATAGATTTACGAATGTCACTAGCTTCATAGTTTTTACCATAAAACTCTCTTACTGTTTTTACCAAAGCTTCACGAAACGCTGCTTGATGTGTTCCTCCTTGTGTAGTATTTTGCCCATTCACAAAAGAGTGATACTCCTCACTATACTGTGTTTTACTGTGCGTGATAGCAATTTCGATATCATCTCCTTTGAGATGAATTATATCATATAATCTATCTTCTTCATTAATAGTATCAGAGAGTAGATCTCTTAACCCGTTTTCAGAAAAATACTTTTCGCCATTAAAAATAATGGTCAATCCTGGATTTAGATACACGTAGTTCTTAAGCATTTTTGCTACGTATTCTGTACGATATTTAAAGTGTTTAAAAATCGTTTCATCTGGAACGAAAGACACTTTTGTTCCACGACGACGAGAAGTTTCATCCAAGGTATCTTGATTAGTCAGATTTCCTTTTTCAAATTCTGCTGAAGCAGCTTTGCCATCTCTAGTAGACTCAACCCTAAAAAAAGTAGACAACGCGTTCACAGCCTTGGTACCAACCCCATTAAGCCCTACAGACTTTTTAAACGCCCTAGAGTCATACTTACCACCAGTATTCATTTTCGATACCACATCAACAACTTTCCCTAATGGAATCCCACGACCATAATCCCGAACTGTAACCTTATCTCCTTGAATAGAGATTTCTATGGTTTTACCAGCACCCATTACATATTCATCGATCGAATTGTCGAGTACCTCTTTTAACAAAATATAAATTCCGTCATCTGCTGATGATCCATCGCCTAACTTCCCAATATACATTCCAGGCCGCATGCGGATATGCTCTTTCCAGTCGAGGGATCGTATATTATCTTCGGTATATTTGGTTTCCTTGCTCATAAAATTTTGGGTAGAATGCCTGCTAATATAAGGCTTCACTTACAGAATTAAAACAGCCTTCTTACAAAGTAATTAACAAATACATAACGAAATTTGTTGATTATTTGGTATACAGCGCATTGACATACTTTAGACCTATACTATTGTTCTCAAATCACAAAAAAATACGAGAAATAATGCAGGAACAAGAATAGGTATAAACACCTATGAAAACATAAAATCATTTATGAAGATCATAATCCGGACAGAACTCTATTTCCTAATGTAAATCCTAATATGATTGGTGTAGTATCTGTACTGATTCCTTAGTGATAAAAGATTTTATTATTATATTGAAGATCATTTTAATGTAAACCCAAAATAAAAAACCTACTTATAGCACCCTAAATTTTAAAAACCATGAAAAATTATTACGTACTCCTATTGGCGACTATTCTTTTATTCTCTTGTAATAAAAATAATGATGACAACCCTACCTCAGAGGACCCTCGACTAATTATTAAACTCGCTGTTGATCCTAATCAAGTACGTTTGGGAAACACTGGGGTACCAACAGATATTCCGGTTGGAAACGCCGGGCAAAACCCTGTATTTAATTCTATCTCTGCTCATTATTTAGAATTAGCGTCAAATGCGAATACTCTTTTAGGTGATGGAGCCATTGTTTACCAAGCACCAGAAACTGATATAGGCGGAGCTAGCGCCATTAATTTTGATCAATCCAATGTTATTGCTCCTGGTAACACCTTTTTAGAAATACCTCTAAAAGATATACAGGAAGGTTCATATAAATGGGTAAGACTCTCTCTTTCGTACCAAAATTATGATGTCACTTTCCACTTTAACAATGAGCCTTTTACTGGCACCGTTGCAAGTTTTGTAGGATTCAATAACTATCTTACCGAATACACTATTAAAAACGAAATAGTTACTGTAAACGATAACAAACCCCAAGGGTACTGGGGATTTGAAACGGTTACAGGTGTTTTAACAGGTCAAGCCCCTGAAGGAGCTACTACAGTACCAAATCCATTATTCGACACCTCTCCTATTCCTCAAGGTTCTTGTGTTGTTACAGGAAGTTTTGACAATAACCTTATTATCACCGGCGATGAAACAAAAGATATTATAGTCACATTATCATTATCTATCAATAAAAGTTTTGAATGGGTTGATGGAAATGGAAATGGTAAATGGGATGTTGATCAAGACGCTGGTGAAAACATTGTAGACATGGGGTTACGCGGTCTGATTCCGTCTTATGAATAAGTATTTGTTCTAACATATTGTCTTGGGAATTTCAGGTCAAAATAAAGCTCTTTTGAATTCATGTTTTTTTGTAATTTAATTGTGTAAAAACACATAATCACAAAGCATAAAATATATGAAAATTATAAATGCGTATGCAGCTAAAGAAGCGGGAGCAAAACTTGAATCTTTTCAATACGAATTACAAGATATTGGTCTCGAGGATGTAGATATTAAAGTGCATTATTGTGGTATCTGTCATTCTGATCTTAGTATGCTAAATAATGATTGGGGTACTACACAATTTCCATTTGTACCAGGTCATGAAATTGCAGGAGAGGTAATTGCTGTTGGAACCAATGTTAAAAATATTAAAGTTGGAGATCTTGTTGGTTTAGGATGGTTCTCAGAATCCTGTATGCACTGTGATCAATGTATGGGTGGTAGTCATAATTTATGTCCGACCAAAGAAGAAACCATTGTTGGGCGTCATGGTGGTTTTGCAGATCTTGTAAGATGTCATTGGTCATGGGCCACTCCTCTGCCAAAAGGAATTGACATGAGCAAAGCCGGACCATTACTATGTGGTGGGATTACAGTTTTCAACCCCATTTTAATGGCAGATGTAAAACCAACTGATAAAGTTGGAGTAATAGGTATTGGTGGGCTTGGACACATGGCTGTAAAGTTCTTAAACAAGTGGGGCTGTGAGGTAACGGCATTTAGTTCAAATCCATCTAAAAAGGAAGAAATCCTTAAAATGGGAGCACATCGTGTAGTTAATTCAAGAGATAAAGAAGAACTTGAAGGGATCAGAGGTTCTTTGGACTTCATACTGAATACAACTAATGTTTCGCTTGATTGGCCTGGTTATATACGTGCATTATCACCCAAAGGTACCTTACATAATGCTGGAGCCGTTCTGGAACCGATTGGGATTCCTGCTTTTAGCTTAATTGGTGGAGAAAAATCAGTTTCTGGGAGTCCGTTAGGAAGCCCTGCCCTAACCCGAAAAATGCTGGAATTTTGCACTAGGCATAATATCTATCCTATAACAGAAGAGTTTCCTTTGGAAAAAGTAAATGAAGCTTTTGATCACTTAGAAGCTGGTAAAGCCAGATACAGAATAGTATTGAAAGTAGCATAACCCCTTTTTTATTTTTACCTTTAATCCATACAAATTCATAGTCCATCCTATGTTCACAGTTGAAGAGTTAAGTCAGATTAAAAAAAGAAAACAACTCATTGATCTTGCAGATCAAAAAAATATCGATATTAAAAAAATAACTCGTAAACTTCGTTACGAGGACGAGCTTCGATCTTTACAAGCAGAATTAGTAAATCTCCAACAATGGATTGCTAAGAAAAAATTAAGAGTAGCTATAATTTTTGAAGGTCGAGATGCTGCCGGTAAGGGAGGTTCTATAAAAAGATTCACAGAACATCTTAACCCAAGATCAATGCGAATTGTTGCGCTTTCAAAACCCACAGAAGAAGAACAAGGACAATGGTATTTTAGAAGATACATTAAAGAATTACCAAATCCAGGTGAGATTGTTTTTTTTGATCGTAGTTGGTACAATCGTGCCGTAGTTGAACCTGTAATGGGGTTTTGCAACAAGAAACAGTATAATAAATTTATGGTGCAAGTACCAGGTTTTGAACATATGCTATATGAAGATGGGGTTATCGTGATCAAATTTTGGTTTTCTATATCAAAAGAAGAGCAGAAAACACGATTTGATGCCAGATTACAAAACCCCTTAAAAATCTGGAAATTTAGCCCTGTAGATATGAAAGGACAACAATTATGGAAAAAATACACCAAATATAAAGAGCAAATGTTCTCTAAAACACATACTACTTTTAGTCCCTGGATTATTGTGAAAACCAATAGCAAAAAAACGGCACGTTTAGAAAGTATGAGATATGTGCTTTCTAGATTTGATTATACTGGGAAATCACAAGCAAAAACAACTTTGCTTCCTGATCCCAATGTGATTTTACGATATTATAGATATATAGAACAAATAGATATTTGATATATGACAATAGCACAAAAAATAAAAAAATTAGACCTCTCTGAGGAAGATCTACGCATACTTAACTCTCCTATTGGTCTAAAATACCTATTTGCCGATAAAAAACCCGATATCGTAAAAGCACTTAGAATGACCAAATACGAAATGGAACTAAAGGAGTTACAGGCAGAATTGGTGAAGTTACAAAACTGGACTATACAAAACGGTAAGAAGATTGTTATACTTTTCGAAGGTCGAGATGCAGCAGGAAAAGGAGGCGCTATTCGCCGATTCACAGCGCATATAAACCCAAGACATTTTAAAATTATAGCGCTCCCTAAACCTACACAAGAAGAACAAGGACAATGGTATTTTCAGCGATATGTTAATCAATTACCACAGCCAGGAGAAATTGTTTTTTTTGATCGTAGTTGGTATAACAGAGCAGTCGTAGAACCTGTAATGAATTTTTGCACACAACAACAGTATGATACTTTTATGGGGCAAGTAAATGATTTTGAACGTATGATATTAGAGTCAGATACCTATCTTATAAAATTCTATTTTTCTATTACTAAAGAAGAGCAGGAATGCCGATTTAGAGATATCAAATCCAGTCCGTTGAAGAAATGGAAAATGACCCGTGTAGATGAACGTGCACAAGAGCTTTGGGATGAGTACACCAAGTATAAGATCAAAATGTTTGACCACACCAATACCGATAACTCGCCATGGGTAATTATTGAAGCCAATCGAAAGACAAAAGCGAGAATTGAAGCAATACAATATGTTCTAGATAACATCCCTTATCAAAAAGAATAAATATAACCGATTAAGACAAAAAGCATGAAGCATTTAAAACATTTAATACTCACCATAATATGCTTGAGTAGTTTTTCAATGGTTTCTCAAACCGAAAAGAAGGAGACTCATAACAAAATACAAGGAAACTTTGTACACACGGTATTCTTTTGGCTCAATAACCCAAATAATCTTACAGAGAGAAAGGCATTTGAAGATGGCGTTACACTATTATTAGATCAATCTAAATTTATCACCTCTAGCCATATGGGAATTCCTGCAGATACCGCTACAAGACCTGTTGTAGATGATTCTTATACCTATTGCATAGTGATCACTTTTGAATCAAAAAAAGCGCATGATAGTTATCAAGTTGACCCGTTGCATACCAAATTTGTTGATGAGAATAAAAGTCTTTGGAAAAAAGTATTGGTTTACGATTCTGTAAGTCAATGAAAAGTAATTTCATAAAACAAAAAAGGTTTCGTAAACGAAGCCTTTTTTGTTTTATATTCTATATCCAAATCAGCCTTTTAACCAAGCATCTTTTAGTTTAGATTGCTCGGCAGTTGGGTTATCCGCCAAGGTTAATTTCTTCCCCTTAGTATATGATTTTGTTAATTTGGTTTTAATAACTACTTCTTCACCTGCTCTATTTAATTTTACTTCTATATCATCGCCTTCTTCCCATAAAAAAGTATCTCTAAGAATGTCATTTGCATTTCGCAAGGTTAATTTAGTCCCATTAACTTCAATAATATCATCATTTGGTTGCGCTCCATTTTCTGCCCAAAAGCTATTATCAGAAACTAATTCAGTAAAAAATAATCTTCCCGTTGCTTGATTGCCAGCTACAATCAAAGCGCCAGAATTCTGGATATAATTTGTCTCTACATTTTCAGTATTTATCTTAAGGCCAACTTTACTAAAGAATTCTTCATAATTTATAGGAGTGGTACCTACAACGTGAGTCTTTAAAAACTCTCCTACAGATGGATACGTCATTTCGGTAATTTCTTCAATTATTTTATCATCTTCGAAAGGTTTATTTTTACCATATTTACCCGATAGTTCTTTCATTAAAGAAAGTATTCCTCTATTACCACTACTCTCTTGACGCATCAAAATATCAATACACATACCAATTAATGCTCCTTTTTCATATACATTAATATAATTAGAAGCGTACGGTTGATCCAATATATTTTCGCTCATTTCGGTAAAGCTCATTGTATCATCAAACTGGCTTGCACTTTGGATTTTACCCATTATTTTTTCGTAAAACTCTCCTTCTTCTACCAAGTTCTGGTTCACTTGAAACAATGTTGCAAAGTACTCTGTTACGCCTTCATACATCCATAAATGTTTTGAAAAAGTAGGTTCATTATAATCAAAATAATGTACATCTTCAGAATGTACACTAAGCGGAGTCACAATATGAAAGAACTCATGTGATACGACATCTATCATTGATGATGCCAAAGCATCTTCAGGAATTTGCTCGGGCAATACTACAACCGTTGACGTATGATGTTCTAGAGCTCCAAATCCATTTGGCGAACCTTCACCACCAGTTGCCAAATACAGGTATATATCATAACGCGGAGTACTATTAATGTCTCCAAGATATGCCTTTTGCCCTTTCATCATCTTGAATACGGTTTCCTTTATTTTTGCCGCGGTATGAACCTGATTAGGAGAATACACACTTAATACAATTTTTATATCACCAACCTGAAATTCTTCAACATCAAGATTACCATACATCATAGGGTTATCGGTAATTTCAAAATATCTAGTTGCAAAATACTTATCCGTAGTTGTTGATCCGTCTTCACTGGTTTCAGAACCAACTTTTTGCAAAGCTGAAGTTCTCTTCATCGATGTTGGGGCTTTTACTTCCAAAGAATATTGATTGTTTTTCAACACATCAAAATAACCAACAAAACCATGCAGATTTAATACATAATTCTCCTTTTCTATATTAGTTCCAGAAGGAGAAAAAGGAGCATCAATCGTTGTATTTTCTATATCATAAGTATCGTTAATCAAATAACCAATCTTATCCAACTGTTTTGCATTGGTAATTAACCAAGTATTGCTATCTAATTTTTCGGTCTTGATTTCATTTCCTTCATAATCAAAAGCTTTAAAATCATCTACAAATTTTCCAAAATCACTTACAGCATAGGTTCCTTGAACCACCTTGGGAAGGTAATATTTTACAGTATCTTGCACAAAACGCCCTGGATTAATAATTACCGGTGCCCTGTCATCTGCAATTTGGGTTAAATCTATTGTCGTTGCTATAGGTAAACTTGTTGCAATATCATTTGAAGGATTCTTAACTCCACATCCTACCAACAATAAACCAACAGAAATCTTGGCTAAAGTATTTTTCATTTTATCAAATTAAGTGTTTACTATTGCTAGACTGATAAAAGGTGCTAGCGTTACAATTTCGCTACGCAAAATATGGAATTTGTATAGACTTTAGCTTATTTTTAGCACTTTTTACTGACAAAACCTCATTTTGGATTTACTAATTAACAAGCATCGATTACATTTTTCTACAGATCCGGAAATATTACATCCTGATAAAGCAACAATCATTTTTTTACATGATTCTTTGGGGTGCATTGAGCTTTGGAGAGATTTTCCTGAAAAAGTAGGTTTATATACCAATTGCAATGTTCTTTCATATGATCGCCAAGGTTATGGGAAATCAGCACCTTTTACCGTTACCAAGAGAAATCATGATTATCTTAAAAATGAAGCCGAAACATTAGGCAAAATAATAGATGCACTACCTCTAAAGAATGTAATCCTATTTGGCCACAGCGATGGCGGAAGTATAGCTTTGTTAACGGCTGCTCTTTATCCAGAAAAAATAACCGGTATCATTACTGAAGGAGCACATGTTTTTGTTGAACCAGAAACCCTTAAAGGGATTAGAGAAGCTAAAAAAGCATATGCCACGACAAATCTTAAAGAAAAATTATCCAAATACCATGGAGATAAGACAGAAGACGTTTTTAATATTTGGGTAGAAACTTGGCTTTCAAATAAATTTCAGTCCTGGAATATCGAAAAATTCCTTCCCAAAATAATATGTCCTTCATTGATCATTCAGGGAGAAAAAGACGAGTATGGAACGGTCGACCAAGTAAATTCTATAATCAAAAACACCACCGGAAATGCTGTTCCTTTATTAATCCCTAATATTGCTCACACCCCACATAGAGAAGCTCCAGCTTACGTAATTAAACAAACAGCACACTTTATAAAAGAAACACTTTTTTCATGTTAAAAAAATGATAAAAGTTATAAAACTAATTATTTATTTAAAACCTTGTACACTTATATCTACTTAATCTTTTTTGATTAAAGCATAGTTAATAATTTTAACATACAAAAAATGAAATTCATCAAATCAATCTTTTTACTTTTCCTAATCTCATCAATCTGCACTGCACAGGAAAATGTTAATTACCAAAAACCATCTAAAGAAATTCTAGATTTGGTAGATGTATCTTTGGCTCCTTCTGTTCGCATGGATGCTAAAGGTGAAAATTTAATTTTCTTGTACAGAAATAATTATAAAACTATTGCCGAATTATCGGAAAAAGAAATGAGGCTTGCAGGGTTAAGGATTAACCCGAAAACTAATATTTCTAGCAGAGCAAGGTATTTTAATAATATTAAGATAAAAAAGACTACAGATAAAGAAGCTGCACAGGTAACTGGATTGCCAAAAAACGCACGTATTACTAATTTGAACTGGTCTCCGGATCAAAGTATGGCTGCTTTTACTAATACTACGTTAAACGGAGTTGAGTTGTGGGTATTGAATATCGCAAATGGAAAAGCTACAAAAATCACCCAAGCCAATCTAAATGCGAATATGGGAAGCCCTTACCAATGGTTTAGGGATAACTCTGGATTATTAGCAAAATTCTTGCCTTCTGAACGAAAACAACTTATAGATACTCAAGAAGCAGTTCCTACCGGCCCTACAATTACTATTAGTGAAGGAACCAAAGCTCAAAACAGAACCTATCAAGATTTATTAAAAAATTCAAATGACGAGTACAATTTTGAACAATTAGCAATTGCCGAACTCAAAAAAGTTACTCTTGACGGTAAAATAGAGAACTGGGCTCCTGTAGCAATGTATAGTTCATTCTCTTTTTCACCAAACGGAGAGTATGTTTTAGCAACCGAAATTCAGAAACCATTTTCTTATTTAGTACCATATAGAAGGTTTCCACAAGAAACTAAGCTATTCAAAAACACGGGAGAAGTTGTTAAAAGTATCAACAAAGTTCCGTTAACTGAAGTTTTACCTAAAGGTTTTATGTCTACCAGAACGGGTAAAAGATCAATGACATGGCGTTCTAATCAGCCTTCAACGTTAGTCTGGGCTGAAGCATTGGATAAGGGTGACCCAGAAGTAGAGGTAGAATATAGAGATGAGGTGTATCAACTAGAAGCTCCTTTTACCGGTTCGCCTAAATCTATTTTAAAAACAATAAATCGTTTCTGGCGAATAGATTGGTCGAATAGTGAACATGCAATTGCGTATGATTATTGGTGGAACACTAGAAATACAAAGACATATATATTTAACCCTTCTAAACCAGGTCAAAAACCAAATATTATTCATGACAGAAATTATCAGGATAGATACAGTGATCCTGGTAATCCTGTAACTATGAGAAACGAATATGGACATTCTGTGATCAACATAGAAAATAATAATATACATCTAATGGGTGATGGTTATACCAAAGAAGGACAGTTTCCATTTATTGATAAACTTGACCTAAAGTCAAATAAAACCACTAGAATCTATCAATCTTCGTATACTGATAAAGTCGAAAACATTTATACAGCAATCAATCTAAAAAAAGGAGACTTTTTGGTGAGAATTGAATCGCCTAATGAATATCCTAATTATTATATAAGAAACATCAACGAAAAAGATGATTTGAAACAAATTACATCCTTTACAAACCCTTTTTCCGGAATTCAAAATGTACATAAAGAAGTTATTAAATATAAGAGAGATGATGGCTTAGAATTGTCTGGAACACTTTACCTTCCTATAGGTTATGATAAAACCAAGAAAGAAAAAATGCCAATGATTCTTTGGGCATATCCCGAGGAATTTAAGGATAAAAGTAGTGCATCCCAATCGACATCAAACCCAAATGAATTCACATATCCTTTCTGGGGATCAATGCTTTATTGGGTTACCAAGGGTTACGTAGTCTTAGATGATGCTTCTTTTCCTATTGTTGGAGAAGGTGACGAAGAGCCAAACGATTCTTTTAGAAAGCAATTGGTAGCAAATGGTAAAGCTGCCATAGATGCGGTAGATGCTTTAGGATACATTGATAGGGAGCGTGTTGCGGTTGGGGGACATTCTTATGGAGCCTTTATGACCGCAAATTTATTATCTCATTCAAACTTATTTGCGGCAGGAATTGCAAGAAGTGGTGCATACAATAGAACGCTTACTCCATTTGGTTTTCAAAGTGAAGAAAGAAGTTATTGGGAAGCTCCTGAAATCTATTACGCAATGTCACCTTTTATGCATGCAGATAAAATGAAAACTCCGTTGCTTTTGATTCATGGTGAAGCGGATAATAATTCTGGTACATATCCACTACAGAGTGAGCGTTATTTTAATGCATTAAAGGGATTAGGAGCGACCACAAGACTTGTAGTATTACCCAAAGAAAGCCATGGATATAGAGCTAAAGAATCTATTCTTCATTTACTGTGGGAACAAGATCAATGGTTAGAAAAATATGTGAAAAACAGAAAAAAACCTGATCAGGAAGGAACTAATTAATCCTTAATACTATAAAAAAGCCCCTGATATCAGGGGCTTTTTTTATAGTACTGCTTTAAACCAATAAATTCTTAGCTATAATATTTCTAAGGTCGTTTTTATTTAGTGGCTTGTTGATTATATCATTCATACCAATAGCCATACATTCTTCTTGCACCTCACTAAGTTCAGAAGCTGTGAGTGCAATTATTGGTGTACTTTGGTCAAATTCTCGTATACGTTTGGTTGCTTCTACACCATTAAGGTATGGCATGTTTAGGTCCATCAAAATAAGGTCAAAATCTTCTTTTTTAACCATTTGTAGTGCATTAAAACCGTTTTCAACTATAATACAATCATATCCTATAATATTCAAAAGGTTTTTTGTAACTATTTGATTTATCTTATTATCCTCTGCAACCAAAATCCTTCTATAAGTATTAGTAGGGGTTTCATTTGCTATATTTAACTCGTTCTCTCCTTTTTCATCAATGATTTCTAAATCCAAGTCAAAATAGAATTTAGTACCTCTTCCTTCCTTACTATCAAGATGAATTTTACTATCCATCATTTCCAAAAGATTTTTTACAATTGATAAACCTAACCCAGTACCCTCGACCTTATTAAATTCTCTCCCAACCTGAGAAAACTTTTCAAACACAAACTCTTTTTTATCTTCTGGTATGCCTACACCATTATCCTCTACTTCATATCTAATTTTTACTTGATCCTCGTCTATAGAAATTATTTTAATTCTTAACCATATGGTGCCATTTTCAGTAAATTTAGTCGAATTACCTAATAAATTAATTAGTACTTCTGATAGTTTGAGAGAGTCAACACTTAGTACTTTAGGAAGCTCTTTTTGTACATCCAAAACAAGCTCATTATTTTTATTTTTCGCGTTATACTCAAAAGAGAATAAAAGGTTTTGGGAAAGTTGAAAAAGATCTGTTGGTGTTTTTGTTAATTTTTCTTTGTCTGATTCTATTTTACTTATTTTCAGTACTTTGTTTATTAAATCTAGAAGATAATCTCCTGAAAACTTTAATGAGTTAAGTAGTTTTTTATGTTTAGATAAAATATCATCATCTTCTAATAAAAGTGTCGTAATACCTACAACACCATATAGCGGAGTCCTCAATTCATGACTTACAGTAGAGATAAATTGAGATTTTATATTCATTAATTTTTCTGCCTCAGTTTTAGCCTCGATCAATTGTTTATTGCTCTCTTTTAATACATTACTAAGTTTTTTCTTAGATACATAACCACGATAAAAGAAAAAGGCGCCTATCGACAATAAAATAAGGCTAATCGAAATAATTATAATAATGATATTGTTTCTCGAAATTTTAGCCAAATATTCCTTTTCTTTTTTTGTGGTTTCAAGTTCTCTCTGGAATTCATCTACACTAAAATTTATTTTAGCAATTTCTATTTGTTTTAATTTTTCTTCATCAAATAATTTGTCTTTATAAAACAAATACTTTTTGATACTATATAAGGCCGAGTCTGTATTATCAATCTCTTGAAAAGCATTAAACTTTGCTTCATATACATCTCTTAACACAGAAAAAATATCCTTTTCCTCGACCGCATTAATTACTTCATTAAATAATTGATTCGCCTTTTGATAGTCTTTTTTACCTGCATAATATCTCCCAAACAAATATTTGATATCATTAATTAAAACAATATTTGGATCGCTCTGGGCTAATCTCTCGGCTTCCTGAAGATACTGAAAAGCCAGATCAAATTCTCCCTCATCAATATAAGTCCAGCCAAGATTTAGAATAGGCCCAAGGGTCTCCTTATCATTTTTAATATTCTTTGCAACTTGCAATGATTGATTATAGAAATCTACACCTTTTTTAAAATCCTTATACCCATCAGAATACACATTCCCTAAACCATTTAATCCTCTTACAATCCAAATAGAATCTCTAGCGTTTATAGCATATTTCAGTGTTTCTTTATAATGAAATTCCGAATTTTTAAAATCTTCTATAATCTCATAATTACAGGCCATAAAATAATGCCCTCTGCTTATATCAACATCACTATTGATTTGATGCCCTAGATCTACAACTTTAATGCAGTAATCTAAAGACTCTTTAATCTTGTAATCGCCGAGTAAATTTCTGGATTTAGCAACAAAACTATCAATACTATCAATAGCAATCTGCTTTGGTGAATCTTGCCCGTAAGCAATACCACTTATAGACAAAAAACAAAGTGCAAGAAAAATTGTTCTCAAATCTCCCAAATTATAAGTTACGTATACCCAATTTAACTAACGAATAGCTCGTCGTAAATAGTCCCCCTAAGTAAGTGAGCACCTACATATAGATGGTTAATTTAATGAAAAAACCTTAAAAATCATTCTAAATAGTATTGATATATCTTATAACATTATATTTTCTATGCTATTCTGTTCTCTTTACAATCAATTACTTGGGTAATTAAACCATTGCATTCAACAAATCAATCACGATGAAAATTTTCTAGCAGTAAGCATTAGGGAAGACACTATTACAAAATCCATAAAAAAACCTCTCTAATCGAATAGAGAGGTTTTTTAATTTGTCTAAACGTTTTCTATACATTGAAAAGGAAATGCATTACATCTCCATCTTTTACTACATAAGCTTTTCCTTCTACTCCTAATTTTCCTGCCTCTCTAACTTTTGCTTCACTACCATACTTAACATAATCATCATATTTGATTACCTCTGCTCGTATAAAACCTTTTTCGAAGTCTGTATGTATTACTCCTGCTGCCTGAGGGGCAGTAGCACCTATATTTACTGTCCATGCTCTTACTTCCTTAACTCCTGCAGTAAAATAAGTCTGTTGATTCAACAACTTATATGCTGCTCTTATTAATACTGAAGCTCCAGGTTCTTCGAGTCCTATATCCTGTAAAAACATTTGTCTTTCTTCATAATCATCTAATTCTGTAATGTCTGCTTCTGTTCCTACAGCCAAAACGATTACCTCTGCATTTTCAGTAGCAACTGCTTCTTTTACTTTTTTTACATAATCATTTCCATTAACTGCAGCACTTTCATCAACATTACATACATATAGTACTGGTTTATCTGTTATAAACTGTAATGGCTGCACATATGCTTCTCTATCATCATCTGAAATATCAATTGCTCTAACCGATATCCCTGCTTCTAAACCTTCTTTGATGGTTAGTAAAATTGACTCCTCTTTCTGCGCTTCTTTATTACCTGTTTTCGCAGCTCGCTTAACTTTGTCTAACTTTTTCTCTGCACTTTCAAGGTCTTTAAGTTGTAGTTCTATGTCAATAGTTTCCTTGTCTCTTATTGGATCAACAGACCCATCTACATGCACAATATTGTCATTATCAAAACAGCGCAATACATGTATAATAGCATCTGTTTCACGAATATTTCCTAAAAATTGATTACCTAAACCTTCACCTTTACTTGCACCTTTTACTAAACCAGCAATATCTACAATATCAACTGTTGCAGGCAATACTCGCTCAGGATTTACCAATTCTTCTAACTTTTGCAATCTTGGATCTGGTACATTAACAACACCGATGTTTGGTTCTATAGTACAAAAAGGAAAATTCGCACTTTGCGCCTTAGCATTAGATAAACAATTAAATAATGTTGACTTTCCAACATTTGGTAATCCTACGATTCCTGCTTTCATAGTAAAAAATTATAATAGACGGGGAAATTAAAAAATCCCAATTTTAAGAATGCAAAGATAATAGTAATAGTTCTAAGTACACAAGCACAGAATCATAAGATTCAACAATAATTAAACAGACATCAACACTTCTGTAAAAATACTGATAATCAACACTTTAATTAGTTTTTACTTTTTTTTGTAATTTTAAAACCCAACAAAAAGCACAATGAGAACTATGAAAATTTTAATTACAGTACTATGTATAGGTTGCAGCTCAATAGTATTTGCGCAATCTGATGAGACTAAAACCAAAGAGAATTCATCAAAAGAAACCGTAACCAAAATTATTCGTATCAAAGGAGCTAATGGCGAAGAAAAGGTTATCAAAAAACAGGAAGTTATTACTAAAAAAAGTAAAATAAAACTTAACCCTGGCGATGAAGATAAGACCAACCAATCTGCCACATATACTGACGAAGAGGTAGCCGTACAAAAATCTCATTCTTCTTCTAACATGGAGACGTACACCAAAATTCCGGATGGTAAGGGGTATCGTATGACATTTTTGAACAAGTCAGGAAACAAAGTATCTAAAGTAAGGCCGTTAAGTAATGGGTACTATATCGTGAATATGGGAGCAAAGGATAATTGTTTGGGTCATTTTGATAAGGATAAGAATTTTATTTTGGAAGTATATGATTCCAGTACAGATCAAGTTACAACTATAATATATAAACCTATTTAATGAACTTGTTTCATTGAAAAAAAATTAAACTCGGATGGCGCATCCGAGTTTTTTATTTACTAAAATTTCTTAATAATTAATGTTAAATACTTTCCTTTTAGATATATTTAGGGTAACAATCATCTTAAACAAACAATAATTCATGAAAAAAATCACACTTATTTTGTTTGGCTTATTCACTAGTTTATGTTTCAGTCAACAAATAGTCACAGGAACGGTTACAGACTCATCGGGAGCTCCACTACCCTTTGTAAATATCTTAGAAAAGGGGTCTGAAAAAGGAACAACTTCGGATGATCAAGGTAATTATACAATTGCAGTTGATGCAAACGCAACGTTAATATTTAGCTTTGTTGGTTTCGAAACACAGGAAATCGAAGTTGGAGATCAAGAAAAGGTTAACGTAACCCTTTTAGAAGGAGAAGCATTAAGCACTATCGTTTTGGTAGGATCAAGAAGTCCTAAACGAACAGCTACAGATACTCCTGTTGCTATTGACATAATCGACATGCAAGATATAATTACCAAAAGTGGTAAAATAGAAATTAACGAACTATTACAATATACAGCACCTTCATTCAATGCAAATAAACAATCAGGATCAGATGGTGCCGACCATATTGATCCAGCTACATTACGTGGATTAGGGCCAGACCAAACCTTGGTATTAATAAATGGTAAAAGAAGACACTCATCGTCTTTAATAAATATTTTTGGAACAAGAGGAAGAGGGAATTCTGGAACCGACCTTAATGCTATACCTGCATCCGCAATTAAAAGGATTGAAGTATTAAGAGATGGTGCAGCTGCGCAATATGGTTCTGATGCCATTGCAGGTGTTATTAATATTGTATTAAAAACCAATGTAAATAAGTTGTCTGGTGGCATAAGTTATGGAGCTTATAACACGAATGCCAAAGGTGATTTTCCTGATGGAACACCAAATACTGATGGAAACAGATTAGATACTGATAATGATGGAAATCGTATTGGGGATGATCAAGATTTTGACGGTGGATCAGTAAAGATTACCGCTAATTACGGTGTTGAAATTGGAGAAGACGGCGGATTCATAAACTTTACAACAGAATATTTAAGTAAAAATAAAACATTGCGTCCTGGTTTTGATTTCAGAAGAGGTTTTGGTGAAGCAGCAATAGATGGTTTCAACTTCTTTGCCAATGCTGCAGTTCCTATTTCAGAAAAAACAGAATTTTATGCTTTTGGTGGAAGAAACTATAGAGACACTGATGCCTTTGCGTTTACACGTAACGGTGGAGAACGTGTTATTACCGAAATATTCCCCAATGGATTTACTCCTAGAATTACATCTAATATTATAGATAATTCGGTTTCTGCCGGAATCAGAACAGAAACAGAAGATGGTTGGAAAATTGACATCAATAATACATGGGGTAAAAATAATTTTCACTACTTCATACAAGGAACGCTAAATGCTTCTCTTGAGGCTACTTCGCCTACCGATTTTGATGCTGGTGGACATAGCTTGAGTCAAAACACTACAAGTCTTGACTTTTCAAAATATTATCCCAACATATCAAAAGGACTAAACATTGCATTCGGTTCAGAATATAGAACTGAAAACTTTATAATTTTTGCGGGAGAAGAAGGGTCTTATGCTACATATGACATTAATGGCTTACCTATTACTGATCCAGCCACTCAGGTACAGCCTACTTTTACAGATCCTGATACAGGTGATTTAATACCAAGACCGGGGGGTTCACAGGGGTTTCCCGGGTATAGCCCATCAAACGAAGTAGATCGATCTAGATCAAACCTATCTTTGTATGCAGATGCAGAATTGGATATTACTGATGGTTTCTTATTAGGAGGTGCGGCAAGATTTGAAAACTACAGTGATTTTGGAAGTACCATAAATGGAAAATTAGCTTTCAGAATAAAAGCAACAGAAGATATTAATATACGTGGATCTGTAAGTACAGGGTTTAGAGCACCATCACTGGCTCAAATATATTATAATCTAAGATTTACAGATTTTCAGGGAGGTGTTGCTACAGAAACCTTACTTTCTCCTAATAACAGCCCCGTAACCGCCTCTTTCGGGATTGAAGAGCTTGAAGAAGAAACAGCAGTGAATGCCGCCTTTGGTGCAACTGCTAATATTGGCAATTTTACTGCAACAGTAGATGGGTATTTTATCAATGTAAAAGACAGGATTGTATTAACAGGTACATTTGCCGCTCCTCAAATACCAAATGTAAATGAGGCTCAATTCTTTGCTAACGGTGTAGATACAGAAACTGTTGGTATGGATTTGATCTTATCCTGGAAAGGAAGCTACAATTTTGGTAATATTTCTACAACACTAGCCGGGAACGTTAATAATATGTATATAAAGGAAGTGAAAAATGGCGATTTAGACGAAGGAACTTTTTTTGGTGAAAGAGAAAAAGCATTTTTATTGGCTTCCGCTCCAGAAAGCAAATTTTCATTTAATTCTAGTTATAGTAAAGAAAAATTTAATGCAGGAATTAGTCTAACACGTTTTAGTGAAATAGTACTAATCGATTTTGTGGATACAGAAGATGTGTATGGCGCTAAAATCACAGCAGATATTAATCTAGGGTATAAGTTTTCTGATAATTTTAAACTTACCATAGGTGGAAATAATATAACCAATGAATATCCAGATCAACAAGACGATGGAGAAACAGAAGCAGGTGGATATTGGGATGCCGTTCAAATGGGATTTGGCGGTTCATTTTACTATGCTAGATTAGATTTTAATTTTTAATAAAATACGTTAAAGTTAACAGAACATATAAGCGCCATATCTACATGATATGGCGCTTTTTTATGGAAAGACAATATTCGAACAAGGGTCAAGAAGTACTTTGAAAATTGACAAGTAAAAAATGTTAAATTCAAGTTTTTTTATTCACAATATTTTATCATAAAATTAAAACATCATGTTAAAAAAGAGTGTGATTTTAAATACATTTAAAGAATTAATCACTTAAATTAAAACACACTAACATGAAAAAACTCACATTCATTTTAATCGTTTTATGCACTAGTTTATCTTTTGCGCAAAAGGCGATAACGGGCGTCGTCACAGACGAGAAAGGCTCCCCTCTTCCCGGAGTAAATATTATCGAAAAAGGGACTAGCAATGGCTCTGTAACTGATTTTGACGGGAAATATACCATAGAGATTAGTGGGGCAGAAAGTATCTTAGTTTATAGTTTTGTAGGCTTTAACAAAAAGGAAATTTCGGTTGGGTCTCAATCAACTATAAATGTTACATTATCTAGCGGAGCAGAACTTGAAGAAGTCATTCTAGTAGGGTCAAGGGCATTACCACGTAGTAACACTACATCCTCACTTCCGGTTGATGTGTTACCCGCAAAGGAATTAGCATCTACGGGTCAGATTACCTTTGATAAGGCACTACAATACAAAATACCATCATTTAATACTGTGCAGACTCCAGTAAATGATGCAACTTCATTATTAGATCCTTACGAAATAAGAAATATGGGACCCAGTAGAACATTAATTCTTATTAACGGAAAACGTAAAAACCTGAGTGCACTTTTATATACACAAACCTCTCCAGGCCGTGGTGAAACAGGATCAGATATCTCTGCAATACCAACCGATGCTATCAAGCGAGTAGAAATATTAAGAGACGGAGCCTCTGCTCAATACGGATCTGATGCCATCGCAGGGGTAATGAATATTATTCTTAAAGACAATTCAGAAGATGGATCTGTTACACTAAGAACTGGAATAACATCCGAAGGAGATGGAGAAACAATTGGGATTAGCGTAAATAATGGTACTACCATAGGAGAAGATAAAGGATATTTTAACTATACAGTAGATTTTTCCAAAGTAAGTCTTGCAAACCGTCCTGGTGATGTAGATGCTGAAGCTGAATTTATAGATTTTGGAGGACCAAGAGTTGGGGAAAGATTGGAAGATATTCAAGATTTCTTATCCAGACGCCCTGATGCAGGAAATATTAATGGATCTCCTGAAACAGCCGCTACCAAATTCTTGTTAAATGGGGGGTATGATATTAGTGAAAATACACAAATCTATATGAATGCGGCATATGTCTACAAAAAAGTAAATAGTTTTGCCAATTACAGGACTCCTTACTGGAGAGATATTCAAGATTTTCCATATCTAGCAGATTTTTTTCCTAATGGCCCAGGCGGTGCATATGATGGATATCTCCCTACTTTTGAGGGGGATCTAAATGATTATAATGCTACTGTAGGATTCAAAACCAAAAAGAATGGTTGGAATTACGATCTTAGTTATACAACAGGAGGTAACTCTCAAGGGTATTCTGTTAATAACACACATAACGGTAACACTGTATTATCTCCTTTAACATGGGACGATGCTAATAATGATGGTATTGTTGATCCAGGTGAGGTTATTGGCGGTACCGATCTTTATAGAGAAAACAGTCCTATTTCATTTGATCCAGGAGGTACAAAATTCACACATAGTGTAGGTAATATTGATGTTGCCAAATTAGTATCTGATCAAATAAGTATCGGTTTTGGTGCCGAGTTTAGAACTGAAACCTTTGAAATTGTAGAGGGTGACCTTGCTTCATATGACGGTGGTGGTTCAGATTCTTTTGGAGGAAACAGACCAGAAAATTCTGGAAAATTTAATCGTTACAACTTTGGTGGTTATTTTGACATCTCTGCAGATATAACAGAAGACTTTTTAGTAAACGGAACCGTTCGATTAGAAGACTATAGTGATTTTGGTGAAGCTTTTGTTTGGAAACTGAGCTCTAGGTATAAGTTCTTAGAAGATAAATTAACGCTAAGAGCATCTGTATCTACAGGATTTAGAGCTCCAACATTACATCAAATCTATACACAACGAGCACAATTTTCTTTTGTTCCTGGTCAAGGAATTCAGGTTGGAGGACTTGTTAATAATGTTTCTCCTCAGGCAAGATTATTAGACATCCCGCAACTTGATGCTGAAGAATCTACGAATATCACTGTTGGTATTGGAGCCAAGCTAAATAAGAATATAAATTTTACTGTTGATTACTACAACATTGCTGTAGAAGATAGAATTGTTCTGAGTACAGAGATTGGCGCTACTGCCACAGATCCTGTTACAGGTGCAAATATTGGAACAACACCATTAGATGATGTTCTTAGAGATAATAACCTTTCTGATGTAAGTTTCTTTGTTAACGCCATTGATACAAGAACTTCTGGTATTGATGTTGTCTTAAACTATAAAAATATAGGTATTACAAACGGAACTTTAGGCTTTAGTTTATCTGGAAATTATACTCTAGAAAATGAAAGAGATGGAGATGTTAAGAATCCGGCGTTAGTTGCACAAGCTGATCAGTCTGTGGTTAATGATACTCAAGAAGCTTTATTCTTTACTTCTAGACCAGAATTTAAGGTAATATTAGGGGCTAATTATGATATTGGTAAATTTAGTTTTGCATTAAACAACACCTTGTTTGGACCAACTAAATTTAGAAACCAAGGTTTACAAGACCTGGAAGAGCTTTTAGATGTCACGCCTAATGCAGATGATACTAATGGTGGATCAGATCTTGGCGTTGAATTTATGACCAAAGTTGTTACAGATTTAGCTATCAATTATAATGCTACAGACAAAATAACTATAGCATTAAATGTGAATAACATATTAGATGTTTTACCAGAATGGGAGTTTAAATCATTAACTCCATCTGGAGATCGAATATTAAACGGGGCAGTAACTCCTGCGGGATTAGCTAGCGGTATCCCTGCAGGTATAGCTGTAGAAACAATAGCAGACAACTTGATTACATTTAACCAGAGATATTCTCAAATGTCTTATGATGGATATCACTTTAGTCAATTAGGAACCATGTTTAATCTATCACTAAACTATAAGTTCTAAATATTATAATAAGATTCTATCTTTATTCATCAAACCGCTTTGTTTACAATAAAACAAAGCGGTTTGTTTTTATTAACTAATTTTTAGTAGTAAAATCTTTTGATTTCTTTGCTCTATTACTTGGCATAACACTAATTTTGTAAAAATTGGATTGAAATCTAAATGAAAGAATTAACACGCTACTTTTACAACCTTTTTGTTTCTAAAGGTCTCTCTGAGAATACAGCAGAATACTTAAATCTCCTTATAGGACTATCGATACTTATCATTTTCCTTTTCATAGTATATTTTATAATGAAAAGAGTATTCATAGCTATTTTTAAGAGTTACGCAACAAAATCTAAAAATACATTTGATGACTATCTCGTTAAAAATAAAGCTTTTGATTATTTAGCTCATATTGTACCCCTTTCAATAACGATATGGATTGTTCCCATGTTATTTGTTGCTTTTCCTGTAGCCGAAAAATATCTTGAAATCTTATTTGATATCATGATCATTGTCCTGGTTATATGGATTTTAAGAAGTGTCCTAAGAACGTGTAGAGATTTCCTAAAGTCACTGGATTCATTCAAAGATAAACCCATTGATAGTTATGTACAGGTATTTATGATCTTTATATGGTCTATCGGGATTATTTTTATTTTCTCATCAATGACCGGTAAATCTATCTGGACGTTCCTTACTGCCTTGGGTGCCATGTCTGCCGTCATTCTACTTATTTTTAAAGATACTATACTTGGTTTTGTTGCTAGTATTCAAGTTGCAGTAAATGACACAGTAAGGATTGGAGATTGGATTACCATGTCAAAATATGGAGCAGATGGTGATGTAATTGAGATTAACCTGTCTTCTGTAAAAGTTCAAAATTTTGATAAAACCATCACAACAATCCCCACATATCACCTTACTTCTGAATCTTTCAGAAATTGGAGAGGTATGATGGATTCTGGCGGAAGAAGAATTAAAAGATCAATACTAATTAAAACTACAAGTATTTCATTTTTGTCTAAAGATGATATTAAAAGGCTTGGAAAAATCGAACTTATTAAGGAGTACCTTGATATTGCTCAGCAAAAAATAGATCAATACAATGATGATCATAAAATCGACAAAAGTATATTGATAAATGGTAGAAATCTATCAAATATGGGAGTATTTAGAGTGTATGTAGAAGCTTATCTCAAAAACCACCCGTACATTAATAAAGATATGATGGTCATGAGTCGTCAATTAGCGCCTTCTGCACAAGGAACTCCTTTAGAAATATATGCATTTAGCAATGACAAAGAGTGGAAAAACTATGAGAAAATAATGGCCGATATTTTTGATCATTTACTATCAGCAACGCCATACTTTAATTTGGAAGTATTTGAATTACAGTATACTTCTGAAAAATAACAATACCAAATTAATTAAAATTTTATGACAACTAGTTTTAGACTAATCAGTTACCTTGAAGGAATTTCATACCTGCTTATTCTTTTCGTAACAATGCCCCTTAAATATATATTCGAATCTCCAGAGCCCAATAAGGTAATAGGAATGGCACACGGATTTTTGTTTCTAATCTATATTGTTTTTGCTTTTCTTGTAAAACCAGAAAAACAATGGGGAAACAAAACGTTAGGAATTGTCCTACTGTGTTCAATTATCCCATTCGGAACCTTTTGGATGGATAAGAAGTATCTTAAATAAAGAAAAACTTACTCCGGATATTCAATTCTTAGATGGTAAATATTGGTCAGTTTACGTTTAAATACCTTCTTAATTTGTTGAATTTCCTTAAATGTAATATTCGCATTTAAAAACTGTCCATCTTCCATTTGTTTATTGACGATTTTTTCAACAAAAGAATCTATTAAACTACTCGTTGGATTTTTTAAACTCTTAGAAGCTGCCTCTACACTATCACTCATCATTAAGATAGCAGTTTCTTTAGAAAATGGTTTAGGTCCAGGGTACTGAAAATCCTCTGGATTAACATTCTCGTTCGTTTCTTTTTCTTTAGTATAAAAATAATATACTGTACTGGTACCATGGTGTGTTCTTATAAAATCAATAACACGATCTGGCAAGTTATACTTCTTTGCAATTTCTATACCCCGTATAACATGATTAATAATGATCTTGGCACTTTCTTTTGGGGATAATACATCATGTGCATTGCCCGAAGTGGTTTGATTCTCGGTAAAATAAGTAGGGTTTGCCATTTTACCTATATCATGATAAAGCGCTCCTACCCTTACCAACATCGCATTAGCTCCAATCTCATTGGCCGCAGCCTCAGCAATATTTGCTACATTAAGAGAATGATGAAATGTTCCCGGAGCCTTATTAGACAATTCCTTTAGTAAAACTGAATTTGTGTCACTTAATTCTAATAACGATACGTCCGAGATTAATCCAAATAGTTTTTCATACGCATAAATTAGTGGATGCACAATCAATGTAGCAAATCCACTAATTACAAATAAAACAACAGTAATCCAATCAATATTACTAATGCTTCCCTCATGAATAACATGAAAAGCGATATATGCTATAATATAAATCAAAGTAATCTGCCCTACCGAAATGAATAAATTTGCTCTTTTAAATGATTCGGAAATTGTAAGTATAGTTACGATTCCTGCTATAATCTGCAAAAAAGTGTACTCATAACTATTAGGTACTACAAAGCCTAAAATTAATACAGTAACTACGTGCGTAAACAATCCTAACCTAGAATCAAAAAATGCTTTCAGTACCAAGGGAAGAATACATAACGGTACGATATAAATGTAATCTGATCTATACTTCACCACCAATGTGGTGACCAAAACCATGAAAAGGATATTGAAGAAAATAAAAGTTACCTGAGTATTATTATCATAAATATCATTCCTATATTTTCTAATAAAAAGCAATAGCATCATAAGTGCAAGAGATACCAGTAAGCAATATCCTAAAACAATCCAATAAAAATTTTTGTCACTCCAGACCTGAGATTCATACTCTGCTTTCAAAGAACTTAAAATCTGAAGCTTATCTCCTTCTACAACCTCTCCTTTAGCAATTATCCTACTACCCCTAGATACACCACCT
Organism: uncultured Aquimarina sp.; assembly: GCA_947500545.1. Taxonomy (GTDB): domain Bacteria; phylum Bacteroidota; class Bacteroidia; order Flavobacteriales; family Flavobacteriaceae; genus Aquimarina. Next base: position 42,766 of record CANMSO010000015.1, read on the forward strand.
CTTGTTGTTAGTAGTTTGGCTAACTCATTCTCTAATGTACTTTCTGTTAACTTGGTATTTAACCGAACATTAGGCTTTACTATATCATAAAATAGTGCAACAAACCCACTTTTAAATTTGGTATACTCGCTTTTATCAATTCTAGAATTAATAAGTTTGGTTAGTGCATTTGGAGTTTGAATCTGACCATATGTTATGGCTTCTGCTTCATTTCCTTTATTTAGGAATATCTGCCTTTTATTTGCGTAAGTATATGTTTCCTGTAGAACTCCGTATCTATAGATATCATTTAATAAAATTCTCCCAAAAAGTTTAGCTTGATCTCTTGAACTGCTTTGATTAATAACTTTAAGATAATTAGAAAAAGCGTCATCGTATGAATCCTTTGCTACATTAGCAATAATAGTATCATATTCAAAATAAGGGATGATGTTATCTGTTATACGCTTTTTTTCGGTCTCTAGCTCTTCTTCTGTTTTTGCGATAGCAAAATCAAAAGGAGCATAAAGGTTTTCATATTGCCAGGGTTTTCCTTTTGTAAATTCATACTTAAATATCCCCCCTTTCGGAAACAGATACACTATAAGTGCAGTAGTACATATAAAAAGAAAAATCCTATACATCATGGATTGCTTTTTATATAGTCTATTAAAAAATCTATTCATTCGCTTATTTCAGAAGTATTATTCTACAAATTACCCAAAAGTACTAAAAAATAAGTCAGTACAACATCAAAGTTACTGTTGGTAACTTCGCTATGCAAATCCTTTAAAAATCACTAAATTCGCAGAATAACAATACACACATTTTTAAAATATAAATAATGAATAAAGAAGTAGTAATTGTATCCGCAGCCAGAACGCCGATAGGAAGCTTTTTAGGAAGTTTATCAACAGTTCCGGCAACGCAACTTGGTGCAACTGCAATCAAAGGTGCATTAGACAAAATAAATTTGGATCCATCATTAGTTCAGGAAGTTTTTATGGGTAATGTGGTTCAAGCCGGAAACGGGCAAGCTCCTGCAAGGCAAGCCGCCTTAGCAGCAGGAATTAGTGATACTGTACCTTGTACTACTGTAAATAAAGTATGTGCCAGCGGAATGAAAGCTGTTATGCACGCTGCGCAAGCAATAGCTTTGGGTGATGCGGATATCATAGTTGCAGGAGGTATGGAAAGTATGAGTTTAATACCACACTATGTTAGACTACGTGCCGGACATAAATTTGGTCCCCAAACTCTTGAAGATGGTATGCAAAGAGATGGATTAGTAGATGTATATGATAACCATGCAATGGGTGTTTGTGCAGATTTATGTGCTAGTGAATATGAATTCTCTAGAGAAGATCAAGACGCATTTGCAATTCAATCCTATGAAAGATCAGCAAAAGCTTGGGCAGATGGAAAATTCAACAATGAAGTTGTTCCTGTAGCGGTACCTCAACGTCGTGGTGAACCTATTATGGTTACTGAAGATGAGGAGTATAAAAATGTAAAAATGGAGAAAATACCAGCTTTACGTCCTGCGTTTAGCAAAGATGGAACTGTTACTGCTGCAAATGCTTCAACAATTAATGATGGTGCCGGTGCGGTTGTAGTAATGAGTGCTGAAAAAGCAGCAGAACTAGGATTAACTCCTTTAGTCAAAATTAGAAGTTATGCAGATGCAGCACAGGAGCCAAAATGGTTTACTACGGCTCCAGCAAAAGCATTGCCAAAAGCAATTGAAAAAGCCGGAATTAAACTTGATGATGTTGATTTCTTTGAGTTTAATGAAGCATTTTCTGTTGTTGGATTAGCTAACTTAAAAATCCTAGGGCTTACCGATAAAAATACCAATGTTAATGGTGGTGCAGTTTCTTTAGGACATCCTCTAGGGTGTTCTGGTGTAAGAATACTGATCACTTTAATTAATGTGCTAGAGCAAAATGATGCGAAAATTGGTGCTGCCGCAATTTGTAATGGCGGTGGCGGAGCCTCTGCAATGGTAATCGAACGCATGTAATCTTTTATTAAGAATTTCTAACTAAAAATAGTACATGCAATACGGTATTTGTAATCTAAGTATTGTTCCATTACGTTTTGAGCCTCGAGATCCTAGTGAAATGGTTTCTCAGGTACTTTACGGAGAATATTTCAAAGTAATAGAAAAACGAAAAAAATGGAGTAAAGTACGTCTGGCTTTTGATAATTACGAAGGTTGGATAGACAATAAGCAGTATTTAGAAATTACTGAAGCAGATTATAAAAAGTTTGATTCACAAGATGTATCAATTGCCGGAGATCTGGTAGAATTTATTAGTTGCGATAAGGATCAATTAATGGCAATTCCATTAGGGGCTTCACTGGGAGCTCTTGATTTCTTTAAACATCGATACGAAGGTCACAAAATTAGCGAAAAATTACCTAAAGAAAGACTTGTTGAAACTGCGTTTTTATACCTAAATACTCCTTACCTATGGGGAGGGCGAACAAATTTTGGAATAGATTGTAGCGGTTTAACACAAATGGTTTATAAACTTAATGGTTATAAATTATTACGTGATGCCTCTCAACAAGCTACTCAAGGCGAGGTCTTAAGTTTTATTGAAGAAAGTGAACCAGGAGATCTTGCGTTTTTTGATAATGAAGAAGGTGCAATAATACATGTAGGTATTATGATGAAAGATAACTATATCATCCATGCGCATGGCAAAGTGCGTGTGGATCGTATAGATCACACAGGAATATATAATTCTGAAAAACGCACGCACACTCATAAACTTAGAGTAATCAAAAGAATCATTTAATAAATCTTACCCCCTTCAGCATGTCATCTCGAGAAGTAAAAATAACAAGAGTACCGCTTGAGGATAGCCAGAAATTGTTGCAAATTGGCTGGCAGACTTTTTATGATGCATTTGGGCCACCAGTAAACACTGAAGAAAATATTCAGAGTTACTTGAGTGAAAAATTCACATTGGATACCATACTCCAAGAGCTTCAAAATCCTAATTCAGAGTTTTATTTTTCATTACTTAATGATCAAATTACCGGTTATATCAAAATAAACATTGGTGAGGCACAAACCGAACGAGTTGAAGGTGAAGGATTGGAAATAGAACGAATTTATGTTGTAAAAGAATATCAGGGTAAAAATATTGGTCAGCACTTATTCCAAAAAGCACTTCAATTAGCAAAAGCAAAATCCAAAGAATTTTTATGGCTTGGTGTATGGGACAAGAATCTAGGTGCAATAAAATTCTACCAAAGAAACGGTTTCAAAATCTTTGATAAACACGGATTCACACTAGGCACAGAAGCCCAAACCGATGTAATGATGAAACTTGAATTATAGGCTACTCAAAAACTTTATGATTTTCATAACATTGGCAAATTTGATTTTTGCTTAATTTTGAAACGCTCATTTCAATTAAAATGCCAAAAGTAGAAACATTCAATAGAAACGAGGTTTTACAAAAAGCCACAGAAGTATTCCACAAAAAAGGATACAACGGCACGTCTATGCAAGATTTGGTAGATGCAACGGCTTTAAATAGGTCAAGTATCTATAATTCGTTTGGTAGTAAATTGAACATGTTTCTGGAAGTATTATCCCATTATCAGTCCTATCATAATAATAATTTTAGTCAAGGACTCGCTAATTCCTACAATTCGAAAGAAGCGATTGAAACCATTTTTGACCTCAACTTAAATGAGATATTACACGATGATGATCGTAAGGGATGTATGATCGTTAATTGTAAATCAGAAATGGTAAATCAGGAAACTTCTATCCATTATTTTATGGAAAAAAATCAAGACCGGATGATCGCAATGCTAGAAGATATTGTTAGCAAAGGACAAATGGAAAAGATCTTTAATCAAGAACAAACTGCCAGTCAATATGCGCTCTATTTGTTTTCATCCATACAGGGACTGCGAATGACCGGTATACTCAACAAGAATAAAGAAGATCTCAAAAATCTTATAAACACTGTACTTAAGGTACTATACTAATTTTTTTTACTCTTTTTTGAAACGATTGTTTCAAATAAATATTTATTAATACATAAAAATAATATAATGAAAAAGTTAAACAACAAAGTCGCAGTTATTACTGGCGCAAATAGCGGAATAGGTCTAGCCACTGCAAAGCTTTACCTGCAAGAAGGTGCAAAGGTTGTCCTATCCGGAAGACGCCAGGAAGCTTTAGATAAAGTAGCTGCAGGACTAGAAGGTGATTTTATAACCGTAAAAGCAGATGTTTCTATAGCTGAAGACAATAAAAGATTGATTAAAGAAGCGACGGCTAAATACGGAAAGATTGATGTTTTATTCCTTAATGCAGGTGTTGCTCCTGTTACACCTGCACATGAAATAACCGAAAATCACTATGATGAAGTTTTCAATATTAACGTTAAGGGGCCTATATTGGCAACAAAAGAGGCGCTGCCCCATATCAATGATGGCGGTACGATTTTATTTACTAATTCTATCGTTCACCAAAAGGGTTTTGATGGACTTGGAGTATACTCAGCTTCCAAAGGTGCGCTACGTGCCTATCAACGCGTTTTAACATCAGAAGTAAAGTCTAGAGGTATTCGTGTAAATTCTATTGCACCGGGACCAATTGAAACTCCCTTATATGGTAAAATGGGATTACCACAAGAAGTGGTTGAAGAAATGGGAAAAGGATTTGCTCAACAGGTACCATTAGGCCGTTTTGGTACTTCAGAAGAAATTGCAAAATCAGCATTATTTCTAGCTTCTGATGATGCATCTTATATTAATGGTATCGAACTAGAAGTTGATGGTGGATTAAGTCAGATCTAACAACATATATTTAAGATAAAAAAGGCCGTCTTTTTAGACGGCCTTTTTTATCTTAAATATATGTTACAAGTCCTAAGACTAAATAAAGTAATAAAAGGGACTCATCTTACAATTACTAATTTATATCGTTTACAATTTCCTTTAGAAATTTCTAACTTATAAAAACCAGTTCGCCAATCCTCTACTGAAACGGTTTTTAGAAAATCTTCTCCATCATACATCTCTTGACTTTCAAAAACTAAATTTCTACCAAATAAGCTATATATTTTAATATCAAAACTTCCATTTTCCTCTAATTCAAGGGCAATATTAAGTACCTCAGAAACTGGATTTGGATATGCTTTAAGTTCTATATCCATTTCACATCTCTTCTTTCTCCTTGATATCTTTCTTACGTTCCCTACTCCACTAAACTCAGAAATATATAATTCGCTTCCGGATCTGTTTGAAATAATTCCGGCAGGATAAGAAAAGGTAGCTTCAGAAAAATCACCATCAGCACTTCCGTTGGTACTACCTGCATATATTGTTACATCATCAATAGCCCTAGGGTTTATTTTATAAATTTTATGTTCTCCATAATTAGTCCCAAAAAGAGATCCGTTAGCGTAAGCGATAAATGCTAGAAAAGGAAAATCAGTACCCGAATCCGGAACAGTAGCCACATATTCTAGTGTTCCACTTTTTGGCCATAACCTATAAATAGCCCTATCCACAAAATTACCTATATATAATGCTCCTCTGCGGTCAAAAGCTAGCCCCACAGGTGCGTCAAGAGGTTCCCCCTCGTATAATACTTTAATTGTACCATCTGATAATAGTTCCTTGATGGCGTTATCACGCACATCTGTATAAATAACGGTGTCTCTATACAGCGATTTAATCATTCCCGACGGCACATCATCTCCTAATGGAAAACTTTCCAACAGATTTCCATCACTATCATACTTATTAATTGTTGATCCACCGTACTCTGCTACAAACAGATTATCTTTTGAATCAACAGCTAACCCATTAGGATTTCTAAGTCCCGTTACAAAAGCACTTACTTCTCCTGTTGGTGTAATTTTATATACGGCATCTCCAACAAAATTAGATCCATACAAATTCCCTTTAGAATCTAATGCCAAAGCATCGTCAATATCGGCATCGGGCGAATTTAATATGGTGGTTACATTTTGTCCATATCCTGTAATAGACAGAATTATGACTATAAAAATATAGAATTTTCTCATTTTTTTATGTGATTTAAGTTAATTAAACAATGAAAACACAACCTTACTTTTGTGATTACTCCCTTAAAATTATCTAATTTGGGCACTGCTTTTCTTGGTTATGAAGTTGGTCATCTTTTTTTTGATGTGAATGACTTTTATTTTGATGTGAACGTAATTATCAAAAAATTAACAAATTTATTTTAACTACATTGTTCAATAATCTTGTAAATCCTATAACCAACAATCACAGCAATATAGCAATGGAAATTTCAGCATTAATAATTGATGATGAACCTCTTGCAAGGAAATTAATCTCTAATCTACTAATTTCAGTTTCTGAAATCGAAGTAATTGGCCAATGCAAAACAGGACAAGAAGCCATATGTCTTATCAATGAATTAAATCCGAATCTTATATTTTTAGATATTAAATTAAAGGATATGACAGGCTTTGATATTTTAGAAAGAATTTCAGTAAAATCACCAATTGTAATATTTGTCACGGCCTTTGATTCATATGCATTAAAAGCTTTTAATTTTTTCGCCTTTGACTATTTATTAAAACCCTTTAATGAAGAACGCTTTTATATTTCAGTAAAAAAAGCCATTGAAACTTTTAATAGAAAAGAAAGTTCATCACTTCAAAAGAAAGTAAATGATCTTCTTGATCATATTCAATCACCTGATTTAAAATCAGGGAACAATCAAACCAAAAAAATACCTATTCCTTTAAGAAACAAAACAGTATTTGTTGATCCAAATGACATATTATACGTAACAGCCTCTAACTATTATGCAGAAATTTATACAGAAAAAAAGAAGTATTTGCTTAGAGAGTCTATGCATAATCTATTAAAACAGCTTAATTCTTCTTGTTTTATTAGAATTCATCGTTCTACAATAATAAATCTAGATTTTGTTCATGAGCTCATACATTCCAGTTATGGTGTTGTTGACGCCAAAATGAACAATGGCAACCAGTTCAGGATTAGTAAAAGCTATAAAAAGGAATTCTTAATTAAAATGGGGTTGAGAAATGAAGAAGTATCTAGATAAAAAGTTGTTTTTCATTCTTCTGGGATATGTTGCGGCTTATAAAACGGTAACTGTATCCAGAGCGGCTATATTAAAATTAATAGGAGAAGAAGGTTTTATTGATATTAGTTGGCATGAAATAATTTTTGAACAAATAATAGGCACCGCAATTACAATTCCTCCTATCGTAATCATTATTCTTATTGTTACCAAAATAATGATAGATCGCAATTATAAGTGGTCATACATTATTGGATTTCATTTTATATTTTCATGGGTATATGGGTTCTTAGTATCTCTTTCTGGGGAATTATATTTTATTTTTACGGAAGGAGGAACTTTTCAATTATTCAGTACCAATGGTATTTTAGATATCATATATACTTCCAGCAGAGATTTTTTGGGGTATGTAGGTTTTGTGAGTATTATTTATTCATATTACTATATTGCCAGAAGTACAAAAATGGAGTTACAAAGAGCTCAACTCTCTGAACAACTAATGAATATAAGAATGGAAGCTCTAAAATCGCAATTAAACCCTCATTTTTTGTTTAATACTCTCAATAGCATTTCTGCACTTATTCAAGAAGATCAAAAAAAAGCACAAGATATGATTGCAAATCTTGGAGATCTTTTAAGAGAAATCTTGATTTTAAAAGACGAAAATTTAATCCCTTTGCACCAAGAAATAAAAGTTCTTGAAAAATATATTGATATTATGATGGTCCGTTTTTCTGATCATTTGGATTTCAATATTAAAATAGAAGAAAATTGCGTGAATATGTTAGTTCCTTGCATGTTAATTCAGCCTATTATTGAGAATTCATTAAAACATGGATATTCTTATGGTACAACGAGCCTAAGGGTCAAATTGCAAATACATGAAAAGGATGACAAACTCATTATTCATATAGAGAATGATGGCAAATCTCTAGATAAAAACAAATTAAACAATGGCACAGGATTAAGAAATATAAAAGAAAGATTAATAACCTTGTACAATCATGATTCTGAGTTCCTATTTAATAATGTTAAAGGCAATAAAGGTGTATTTACAATGATAAAGATTCCTATTCAAGAAGAAAGTAATACTCCTAATACAAAAATCCAGTCCAATCAAGTTTCTATATCTTAATTGAAATGGATTTCGCTTTTTATTTCATTGCACAATATGTTACAATTCTAATATCTGTCTAATCATTTGATTTGTAAACCCCCACTCATTATCATACCATATCATAATCTTTACAAGATCTCCGTCTACTACTCTTGTCATAGATGCATCAACTGTAGCCGCATAAGGGTTTTGTTGAATATCTGACGAAACAATAGGTTCATAAGTAACATCCAAAACTTTGAGATATCTATCCGTTTTAGCTTCTTTCTCCAGAATCTCATTAATTTCTTCTGCGCTGGTATCTCTTTCAGCAATAAAAGTAACATCACTAATTGATCCTACCGGAACGGGAGTTCTTACTGCCACTCCATCAAATTTTCCTTCATACTGTGGTAATGCCTTGGTAGTTGCAATAGCAGCACCGGTAGATGTTGGAGTAAGATTAACAGCTCCTGCTCTGCCCATTCGTGGATTCTTCTTAGACGGTGCATCTACCAATGTTTGAGAAGCCGTATAAGCATGAATTGTATTTAAAATTGCTTTTTTGATACCAATGGTACGGCCTAAGATCTCTACTACAGGACTAATATTATTAGTAGTACAACTAGCACATGAAAAAATTGCCGTTTTTCCTTCTTCAGTATTAACACCATGCACTACAGTAGGGGTATCTTTACTCTTTGTTGGGCCAGATATTACAACATTAGTCGCACCGGCATGAATATGTTTTTCTGCATCCTCTCTATTTGTAAAAAAACCTGTACTTTCAATTACGATATCTATATTATTTTCCTTCCACGGTAATTGTTCAGGGTCTCTTTGATTGAAGTACAATACTTTTTTTCCATCTATATGTAGATGATTCTCATGAATATGAACTTCTTTATCATAAATACCATAAACACTATCATACTTCAGTAGGTATTGCGCATTTTCTATTGACATGAGATCATTAACTGCAACCACCTCTAATCCTGGCTCTTCCATAATTACTTTTAGTGCAGCACGTCCTATTCTTCCGAATCCGTTAATTGCTATTCTTTTCATATTTAATTGTCATTTTTTGTTGGTAAATATTTGATTGAATACCCATAAGATATTCCTTCCTATAAAGTCGTAAAAAAGAAACAGTAATTACCAATAAAAGCTAAAACTAATCCTTTAATCATCCAATAACGATACTCCATTCAAATCTGTGGTTAAGACATCACTCATATAATCAAAGTAAGGCCTTAACAACTCGAAATGATACACTACTTTATCCAAAAAATCGGGGGCCATAACTTCTGCATCTGTATATGCATGATTCACAAAAAATGCTTTGTTTTTAATCAAATCGATATTAGGATGATCTTTACTAAATCCCTTTGGCGCCGTTTTTACTTGAAATGAAGGATCAAAACCACCAAATTCTTTCTTAAAACCTGGATTTGCTAATATGGCGCGAATCTCCTGATCATCCATCTCAAACTCCTTTCTAATTCGTAATAAATCGGCAGGTTCAGGACTAAAAAAGCCACCTGCCATTAAAGAATTACCTGGTTCTAATCGTAGATAGTAACCACCTCTGCGATGAGCTCCTGCCCTACTAAAACTCACACTACGATGTACATTGTAAGGTGTTTTATCCTTACTGAATCTAACATCACGATTAATTCTAAAAACCTTGGTCTTTTCAATCTCATCTTTTTCATTTAAGCGTTCTGCTATAGCCGCATAAAAAGCTTTCAAAACTTTCTCATTGGCCTGATATTGCTTTTTATTTTCGGTCATCCAATCACGATGATTATTCTTTTTCAAATTCTTTAAAAACTCAAATGCTGATTTTGGTACAGTACTCATAAACTTTACTTTGATCTTAAAATTAATAAAATCTGTTCTCCCAATTGAAGTTTAACTAAAAATTATGCATATATCTTATTTTTAGAGACAAGTTGTTATAATTATCTGAAAAATGTAAGGATTTATGTCTTAATAAGACATATGTATTCTTTATTCTATATATTTACTAGAGTTTTCAAACCTATTGCAATGACAAAAGAACGAGATCAAATTATTGCTAAGATCGAAGAACAAAAAAAGAACCCTAACCTGAAGCTTAAGCTCAAAGAACGGACGGAATACTTTACTAATCTTCTTTTTTACACCTTATTTGACACGGATACAGAAGTAGCAAAAAACATTGACCTTCTTGAGGAGACTTTTGAAGAACTTGTTGATCTTGCTTGCTGGGAAACGGAAAGACCATGTAGTAAATTATGGCAATCATATCTGGATAAACTACCCGAAATATTGGAAAAACTAAACTTGGATGCTCAAGCATTCATGAAAAGTGATCCTGCTGCTAACTCTATTGAAGAAATCTATATGGCGTATCCTGGATTTTATGCAATAGCAATCTATCGATTAAGTCATGAACTATTAAAGTTTGGGTTACCTCTGGTACCAAGATTAATGACAGAATATTCGCATAGATTAACCGGTACAGATATTAATCCAGGGGCAGAGATCGGAGAGTCTTTCTTTATAGATCATGCCACGGGTATTGTAATTGGCGAGACGGTAATCATAAAAAATAATGTAAAAATATATCAGGGAGTCACACTAGGTGGGTTATATGTAGATCGAAAACTTCGCAATGTAAAACGTCATCCAACAGTTGAGGATAATGTGACTATCTATGCTAATGCTACCATATTAGGAGGCACTACCGTTATAGGTGCTAACAGTACCATTGGTGGTAATGCGTGGATTACGTCTTCTGTTCCAGAAAATTCTATAATTTCCAATACTGCAGAAATTAAAATCAAAAAAGTGGTATAATGTCGCATAGTATTTTAGACCTAATCGGGAATACTCCTTTGGTAAAGGCTACTTCTCTTATCGACAACCCTAATATTACATTATACTTAAAATTAGAAGGACATAATCCTGGTGGAAGCGTAAAAGATCGTGCAGCATACAACATGATTAAATCTGCCCTAGATCACGGAGATATAAGTCAAAATACCAAACTTATTGAAGCTACTAGTGGAAACACAGGTATTGCACTAGCTATGATTGCGGGTATTTTTAAGCTAGACATAGAATTGGTGATGCCCGAAAATTCTACCAAGGAGCGGGTACAAACCATGCGTGCATACGGAGCTAAGGTAACACTCACCTCTGAAGATATAGGTATTGAAGGAGCAAGAGATTATGCCGAGTCTAAAGTAGAAAATGAAGACTACGTAATGCTTAATCAATTTGCCAACGATGATAACTGGAAAGCGCACTATAAAACCACAGGACCCGAGATATGGAGAGATACCAAAGGTGAGATAACACACTTTGTATCCTCTATGGGTACAACAGGTACTATTATGGGCACATCTACCTATCTAAAAGAACAATCCCAGGACATACAGATAGTTGGTGTACAACCCACAGATGAATCCAGAATTCCAGGAATACGTAAATGGCCAAAAGAATATCTTCCTAAAATATTTAACCCTGCCAAAGTAGATCAGGTGATCGAGGTAAGCCAAGAAGAAGCCACTGAAATGGCTAAACGTCTTGCCAAAGAAGAAGGTGTATTTTCTGGTATGAGCAGCGGTGGATCTGTTACAGCAGCTCTTAAACTAGCCAAAACACTTAAAAGTGGAGTACTAGTCGCTATTATTTGTGATCGCGGAGACCGTTATTTGAGTTCGGATTTATTTGAGTAACTCTTTTGGTCTCGCGCCGTACATTACGAAACACCTAATTAGATTACAATGAAAAATGCGGACAGTATTTCTTCTCAAAAAAACTTATTGAGCTTAAAAACAACAATAAGAACAAAGGATTATAAGGCTTCAAAAACATTTTATACTCAGGTTTTAGGTTTAGAAATTGTTCAAGAATACAATGATGGCGATGGATCCAAAGGATCCATATTAAGATTTGGTCACGAAGGAAGCAATGCTTTTTTTGAAATCTCAGAAATATCACAAGATCATTATTATCATCATGAGTCTTTTGATATGAGTCTAGCAAATGATAAAATAGACATACAACTAAGGACTAATGATATTGAATACTGGGCTGATCGTTTAAAAGATAAATGTGACACAAGAGGACCAGTACTAAGACCCTGGGGTTCATACTACCTTTATCTTAGAGATCCAGACGGATTGCAAATCATCATCTACGAAGAAAAAATCAAATAGAAACAAACTTTTTAGGCTCAGAATAGTTACAAATCATTCGTATTTATTTTTATTCCTGATTTTTTTTTTGCTTTTTGGTAGGGTAAAACCAAACTGACCTGTTATTAGATAAAAAATATAGAACATGAAACTATTTACATCTTTTAAATTACTACTAATAATTGGGTTAACAACTGTTCTTTCTTGCTCAAGCGACGAGAACAATAGTCCCACTCAACAACCAGGAAATGGAACCAAAATTATGCCATTAGGTGCCTCTAGAGTTGAAGGGGCTAGACCCGAATACGAAAGCTATCGCTATGAACTTTGGAAATTACTTGTTGATGGTGGTTATGAATTTGATTTTATTGGAACAGAAATAGATAACGCATCCTACCCTGATTATAATGGGTTAAGTTTTGATGTTAATCATGAAGGTCGTGGTGGCATTTCATCTGGCGGAATATTAGAAGAAATAAACATTTGGCTTAGTAATTTAGGGTCTGTTCCGGATATCGTGCTATTTAGTTCACCAGGAGGTAATGACGGTATAGATAATTATACCCAAACAATATCTAATATAAATGCTATTATTGATATTCTTCAAGAAGTGAACCCAAATGTTACTATCTATTTAGAGCTTACCGCACCTCCACTTAGTAGTTTACAGACTCAAGAATTTTTGGACTATTATAATCAAGCGATACAAGATATCCCAATTATTGCGCAACAGCAGACCACTTCAACCTCAAATGTTCTTACAGTAGATATGATGACTGGTTTTAATGATTCTTTTTTAGCCGACGATGTACATTACAATACTGCAGGAGCAAGTTTTATAGCAAATCGTTATTATGATCTTCTGAAGAATATTTTACAATAAAATTATACACAATAATAATGACCGTTACACAAGGTGCGAAAAAAGATAGATTTTATTCAGATTCTTTGATTTAAGCCTTGTGTAACGGTTACATTATACATCAAATCAAGGCAATTTAGTGCTGGATAGAAAGGTTATCATCTTTGACTTACCTAATAACAACTGGCAAGACGTTAACAACAAATCGAAAGATTATTTTTGTAAGATGCTACACTTTACGTAGCTTTGCTACTAAATATGTAGCACAATGAATATCAATTCACAACCAACTCCAGGAAAACCGGTAAGAGGATCAAAAACCGGACAACCGATAATGGTCATCTTCGATTTACTTGGTCGAAGTTGGGCAATGGGTATTATTTGGCACTTGAATAATGGTCCCAGTACTTTTAGAAAACTTCAAGAATACTGTGAAAACATCTCTCCCACCACCTTAAATAAGAGGATAAAAGAATTGACATTAGCCGACTTAATAGAAAGAACTATTGATGGATATACCTTGACAGAACAAGGACGTGAGCTTTTCAAATTAATTCACCCTTTAGGTAATTGGGCAAAACAATGGGCAAAAAGAATTAACAATAAATAAATAGTATGAGAATAATACAAAAACCTAAGGTATCTGAGTATCCAGAATATTCAAAAATTTACATGGATTTACTAGATAATGAAAAGAATATTTTAGATCAATTATGGGATAATTTTGTGGAATTAAAAAAGTTAATTTATGGTCTACCAGAAGAAAAATTGATGTATAGATATGCCGAAGGTAAATGGACTATAAAGGAAATTTTAGTGCATAATATAGATGATGAGCGCATCTTTTCATGCAGAGCAATGCGTTTTGCTAGAAATGACAACACTCCTTTACCGGGATTTGAGCAGGATGATTATGCAAAATTTTCTGATGCCAATACAAGAAGCTTAGATAGCATTTTTGAAGAATACGAAGCTGTAAGAAAAAGTACTATTACGCTCTTTAAATATTTGCCTCAGGACAGTCTCCTAAGAAGAGGGGCTGGAATTGATGATGATGGTAGTATAATCAATGAAAGAACGGTTAGAGCATTTGTCTACCATATTGCTGGTCATGAATTAAGACATTTAAAAATTATAAAAGAAAGGTATTTATAAAACATTTATCATCACACAAATTTGTAATCAGTAAAATTTGATATAAAGCCCAGTATCTCATAATCTTAACTAGCGCAACCTTTTAACAAAATCATCATCTATAATAAAAGGCAATACATATGAAGAATATTATAAAATTTGGGATAACCTCTTTATTGATAATTTTATTATTTGGATGTGAAAATAACGATGGGAAAATATCTAATGATGAAATAGATAGTCGTGGAATAGACAGTGAAAACCCAATAATTGGAAATTGGAAATTGGTTGAAGCTTCTATTAGCTCAGGAGGCCCCCAGTATTTGGTTGCAGTTGAGAACGGAGAAGAATTTAATTTCTTAAGTACTGGAATTTTCATATCAAATAGATCTTCTGAATGTACAAGTGGGATTTTTTCAATTGAATCAAATGAATTGATTTTAAAATATGACTGCGATGGGTTTATAACTGGAGTTGAAAATCCTGAAGGAGCTATTACTTATACAATAACTTACGAATCAAATTACCTTATTCTAATTCCAACTAGTGTGATTTGCACAGAAGGTTGTAGCTATAAATATGAAAAAATAACTGACACAAAATAAACCTAAAAAACATATTAACTCTTAATGATAAGGGCCAACCAAGTTTTTTTTTCTACGTTATTTTTGTTCTTTTGTATCTATACCAGAATCAAAAGAAACCTCTTGGTTGCCCCCGCTCCGAGCAATCTGTACCTTAAATCCGTATGTCTTGATAACTGCTACTCTTAAAAAATACGAAACAAGAGAGTTCTACTAAACGGATAGCATTCAAATAAATTAAATAACTACTTAATTAATAAAGGAGTACTCCCTGTAGTCTTATCTAAAATTAACTGGTCAGCTAAAAAGAACGTATTGCACGTACAGAAAACGGATTAACCTTAAGTCCATCACCTTGATTACCGTTTCTAAAAAACTTCCACCAAGCGCGGTCATCTCCGAACTCTGTGGAGCTCCAATAGATACCATCAGGAAAATTACCTATATTCCCTAGCCCCAAAACGTTTCCTTGCCCAATATTTTGGTACATTAGGTTTAACTCATATTTTGACGGTAGGTACCAATCATCATAGCCACCAGAATTTAAATCTTGGCACAATTCACTGGCATAGCAAGAGCTACATGTTCCCTGCCATCTTCTTATCCCTTGACTATTCCCCTCGCCACTTCCAATACCATTTCCATATGCATATGTATCTACGTCGCTTCCATTATACCATTGGATTCCTGTACTTTGATCTGTTGCCATGCTAATCAATCCATGACAACCTGATGCATCAAGATAAAATATAATACCCCCTTGATGTGTGTCACCTATTGACAAACCACAAGCACTAGTGGTACTAACAACATTATTCGTAATATCTATTCCCGTTCCAGCTGTGTAAACCTCTACATTATCGTTTACCCAACTATAGTTTCCACTTCCGTCGGTAACTAATACTTGTCCGTTAACACCGCCTGTTGGTAGTTCGATTTCGTTGGTAGCATCAGCATCAGCATCATTTATGTTATCATTTACCCAGCTGTAGTTTCCGCTTCCATCAGTAACTAATACTTGTCCGTTAACACCGCCTGTTGGTAGTTCGATTTCGTTGGTAGCATCAGCATCAGCATCATTTAT
>CANMSO010000016.1 GCA_947500545.1 uncultured Aquimarina sp.
AAAATCTCTGAAATAGAAGCATCAAAAGAATACGAAGCAAATTGTAAACTGTTGCTACAATCTGACATGCAGAATATCGAAATCTGAGACATAATCGTATTGATGATGCTACCATGAGAAATCATAACTCCCTTAGGTAAACCTGTTGAACCCGAAGTGTAAATAATATAGGCCAACATAGAACCCTCGATTACAACTCCTAAAGCTCCTGAATCATATTCTGAACCATCAAATTCTACATCGATCGCCAATAAATCTCCAGAATAATAATCAAGATCAAACATAAACATCGTCTCAGTAATCAATAAACCAAGAACTGAATCTTCTATAATATGAGATTTACGGTACTCTGGTAAACCCGGATCGATAGGAACATATACAGCACCCAATTTTAAAATACCTAAAATCGAAACAATAACACGATCACTACGTGTTAAATGAACCCCTACACGATCGCCTGGTTTGATCCCATAAGTATCACGTAAACAATGAGCAAATTGATTAGACAACTCATCTAACTCTTTATAAGTAAAACGATTATTATCATAATACAACGATAAATTATCTGAATGAGACTTAGCAATATCTTCAAAACCTGAAACCAAATCACTAACCGAATAATCTACATCTGTAGCATTATTGTCTGAAACTAAAGTTTTAAATTCTTGATCAGAAATGAATTGAATATCAGCAACTCTTTTTGACGGAGATTCTAGTAAATTTAAAAGTGAGTTCTTAAAATGTTTCATAAAACCTTTAATACATTCGGCTTCATAAACATCCTCATTAAACTTAACTCTCATTTCTAATATGTCATCGATTTCTTCAAAATGAAATTCTATATCATTTTTACTAAAACAAAAACCATCATCAACTATAGAATCTTGCGAAAACTTATTTTCTACAGCAATTTCTTTCTTTGAAATGTTATGGAATGTAAGGGATATATCAAATATTGGGCTTCGACTTAAGTCTGTTTTTATATTTAAATCTTGTACAATATCATTAAAAGAATAATTCTGATTAGCATATGCCCCAAGGGTATTCTCTTTTATTTTACCAAAAATATCTATGAAACTATTCTCTAAATCTATATGATTCCTTAAAGGAAGGGTATTACCAAAATATCCTATTAAATTTTCCACTTCCAGCATGTCTCTTCCAGCAATAGGAGCTCCTAAAATAATATCATTGTTAGAGGTATATCTGCTCAACATAATTTTTAGGACAGATAATAATCCTATAAAGGTACTTCCTTCATTTTCTTGACAAAAAGCTTTTAGTTTTTTAAACGCTAAAGTATCAATAGAAGTTCTAAGCCTTTTCCCATTGAACGTCCTAATTGAAGGGCGGTTTTTTGTTGTTGGAAAGTTTATTCTTGGGAGTTCTCCTTCTAACGTATCCATCCAATACGTTTTTTGGCTTTCTATAACTTTTGGTTCAAATTCATTATGTAACCACGACGCATAATCCTTATACTGTATCGGCAATTCTGGAAGAATTGGTTCTATATCTTTCTCATAAGCCTGATAACAGGTATTTATTTCTTTATGCAAAATTTCTTCGGACCATCCATCACTAATGATATGATGTATATTGCTATAAAAAAGGGTATCTCCTTTAAGTTTTATCAAACAACATCTAAACAATGGTGCTTTTTCAAGGTCAAAAGGTTTATTAATATCCAGAGTAATATATTCCTGATATTTTAAAACATCATCTTTGAAATCTTTAAAATCAATCGAAAAATCGACCTCATTGACATCTAAAATTTCTTGAAAAACTTTACCATTATTATTGGATACAAAAATGGTTCTTAAAATTTCATGACGTTGAACAACTGATGTAATAGCCTTTTGAAATAGATCGATATCGACATCAGAATTCAATCTTATTTGCCTTGGCATATTGTAAGCTACAGAAGTTTGAGGCACTCTAGATAATACCCACAACCTATATTGGGCCGGTGTAATTGGATAGTTCTTTTGGGGATCAACTTTACTAATACTCTTAATACTACCTTCTTCTTTTCCATCAATCAAACTTGCTTGAGATCTTAAAGTTAAATTAGAGAATAATTCTTCTAGATTCAACTCAACCTTGAAAGCATTGCTAATTCTTGAATTTAGGCGAATTAACTTTATACTATTCCCTCCTAAAAATAGAAAGTTATCATCCAAAGAAACGTTATCAATAGCCAAAAGTTCTTTCCAAATTGATGCAAGTTTCTCTTCCTTATCATTTAATATTTCAGGAGCTTTTTGTGATCTGAAATAATCTTTTGCAACTTTCTTAAGCGCTGCTGTATCTATTTTTTTATTTGTATTGTAAGGTATCTTTTGTAATGGTATGAATAAAGAAGGGATCTCATATAAGGATAATTTGGACTGGGCGTATTGCCTAATTTCATTTTGAATATCCTCCTCCTTAAGCCCTAAATAAAAACAGCAGAGATTATATTCGTTATCGCTACCATCAAGCAAAATGCATTTTGCAATCTTTATTTTATCAAATTCTACAAGAACCTGTTCTATATAATTAGTATCAATTCGGACCCCATTGATTTTTAAGATACCATCTTCTCTTCCCAT
Source organism: uncultured Aquimarina sp. (assembly GCA_947500545.1). GTDB lineage: Bacteria > Bacteroidota > Bacteroidia > Flavobacteriales > Flavobacteriaceae > Aquimarina. The sequence goes on from CANMSO010000016.1 coordinate 2,592, forward strand.
GATAGTAACATTTCTTTCATGGTCATATGCTCCATAATCTCCACTATCATAAATAATATCTTCTTGAGTATGTATTGGGTTTTGAATGAATTTTTTAGATGTTAATTCCTCATCGTTAAAATACCCTTTGGATAGGAAAGGTGTTTTAATGAAAATCTTTCCAGTTTCATTAATTTCGCAAACTTCATTATCCTCATTTAAAATTAAGATTCCTGAGTTAGCAATAGGTTTTCCTATACTTACTATATCAGAAGAAGCCTTATATATCTCCCCTTCTATTCTATAGAATGTTTTTATCAATGTTGTTTCTGTAGCACCATATAAGTTTACCATTAAAGTATTGTTGCCATACTTCTCTCTCCAATTAATTATATCTTTATAGTAGAGTTTTTCGCCTGCCAAGAACAGTAATTCAAGATTTTCATAGTTTTTACCTGTTTCATCCTCGAGATATAATGATCTCATAATGGTTGGTACCGTATGTATTAAACTAATCTTCTTACTTCTAATCCATTTTGCTAATAAAGAAAAATCATCTTTTTCTTTATTTGATGGAATACATATGGTTCCTCCAGTAATTAAGGGAACAAAAACATCTCTAAGAGAAGCATCAAAAGAAAAAGTTCCAAGAAAACCAAGTCTTAATTCTGAAGAAATATTGAATTCGTTAACTTCCCAATGTATATAATGACTTAAACTTTTGTGTTGACCCAATACCATTTTTGGAGCGCCCGTAGAACCCGAAGTAAAAAATATATAATTAGAATCCTCTCCCTCAATTTGAAGATTTGGATTAAAGTCAGACAAAGAAACCTCTAAAGATTTTTCTTTGTTTGAGAAGTCAAACAACTTTATTTCTAATTCACTGTTACTATAATCTAAAACAATGATCTCTGGGATTTTATATTCGAATAAAGAATTATAATTTATAATATCTAGAACACTGTTTTTATCCGTTATTATAATCTTAGGTTGAATTTTTGTGTAGACTTCTTTCCAATGATTTTCTCCAAATTTTTTATCTAAAGGAACGTAGATAGAATTGGATTTAAAAATACCAAGTAAGGATGCTATGTTTAGCGTCTCATTAGAAAATAACGTTGCTACTTTTTCTCCTTTTTTAATCTCTTTGTTAATCAATACCGAAGCAATGTTATTTGCTAGAGTATTTAAAACTTCATAAGTTATGCTTTGAGAATTTATCTCAATCGCTACTTTGTTTTGAAATTTTTCAACGATAGATTCGAAAACAGTATGTATTACTTTTTTATTCATGATTTTGTGAAAATGAGATTTAATTTAATAGCTTACAGAAATTACCCTCTTTTGAAATAGGGTTTAAAAATCTTCTGAATAATTGGATATGAATTGTTCTTTAAAAGACCTGTGCTCTTCTTGAGCGATTTCAGTTTTTAAGAAATTTTCGCATTGAGAAATCGTAGCAAAAGGATTATTGATAGTAAACTCTAAAAGAGTTAAGAATTCTTGATTAAACTTTATCATGTCCGACTCTTCAAAAATTGAATTATTAAAGATTAGAGAGTAATCAGCTTTATTTTTGAATAGAGTGAAACGAAAAGAAATATCAAATTTAGCCCTCGTATCCATAACTAAATCTTCTAAACTGGTTTCATCACTTCCATCTATATTTAATTTATTTACAACTAGAAATACATTAAATAATGGGTTATCCGTAATACCTTTTCTGTTATTAATTTTTTGTAGTAATAAGTCGAAAGGGTAATCTTTGTTTTCTTGAGCTTCAAATACACTCTTTCTAACCTGCTTTACATATGAAACAAATGATTGCTTTCTAATAATTTTACTACGTATAGCTAAAGTATTAAGGTGTAATCCTATTTGGTTTTTTAAGTCCCAATGAGATCTACTACTAAATGGACTACCTATTATTATATCTTTATTATGAGAATATTTAAATAATAATATCCCCAGAACTGTATAAAAATGAATGTAAAATGTAGATATATTCTTCTCATTGAATTCAGTTATCTTTCTGAAAAGATCCTTATTAATATGGGATTTAATCATTTTTCCCTGATATCTATCAGAGCTACTTAGTTTTTTGGCAATTGATAAATTAAACTCAGGTATTTGGTCATCATATATTGATAACCAATATTGTTCTTGAGCATCGTAGCTTTTTGCCAATTCATTTTGCCAAATAGCAAAATCTCTATATTGAATTTTAAGTTCTGGTATTACTTCTTCTGTATTATTTTTTAATGATTCATAAAACCTCACAATTTCTGAGTACAAGAACTCAATGGATTCGGCGTCACATATCAAATGATGCATATTGTAATAAAACAATGTGTGCTCATGATTTACTTTTAAAATTTTTGCCCTAATTAGCGGCCCTTTCTCTAAATCAAAAGGCTTATATGAATCATTTTCGATATATTCTCTGGCTTTATCTTCGGCATTTGATTCATTAGAAAAATCAATATATCCTAGTTTGAAATCAAAATCATCAAAAGGTATTACGAATTGATAGACTTCATCCCCATCATTTTGAAAAACAGTTCTTAAAATCTCATGTCGCTCAATAGCTTTACACAAAGCTTTTTCGAAAACATCATAATCATCATCTATAGATAATTGTATATGTGAAGGCATATTATAAACTTCTGAACCGGATAACTGACATGCTATCCACATACTTTTTTGAGCAAAAGACAATGGTATTTTTTCTATATCATGATTTCTTTTAATAGGTTTAAAGTTTTCCTTTTTCGCGTTTGAAATTAAATTCTCATGAGATTCTAAGGTTGGATTTTCGAAAATATCATCCAGATTTACTACCACATCAAATTCTTTCTGGTAGGCTGTTATTAATTGCATTGCATTAATACTTTGCCCTCCTCGAAGAAAAAAATTATCAACAGCGTTAATATTTTCTATTTTTAAAATTGACTTCCATATCCCTGCTAACTTTTCTTGAGTTTCGTTTAATTCAACACCTAGAGTTCCTTGCGATCCAAATTCGTTTACTTTGGTTTTCAATACTTGGATATCAACCTTGCCATTTGCATTTATAGGAAAATCTGGAAGGTAAAAATATAATGATGGTAACTCGTAATTCGACAAATATTCTGAACAATGAGATTGTATTTCCTTATCCAAATTGGCCTTGGCTTTATAGAAACAAGCGAGAATAGAATTCTCATCACGAACAGAAAGTATACATTTAACATCAATTACTTCTTCTTTGGATAAGATTACTTTTTCTATTGCATTAAGATCAACTCTAACTCCATTCACTTTGACAACAGAATCTATTCGGCCAAGGACAATGCTATTTCTATCTTTATCGTATTTACCGTAATCACCTGTTTTATAAATAATTTCTTTATTGGTTGATAATGGATTTTGAATGAATTTTTTTGAAGTCTCTAGAGGATTCTTATAATATCCTTTTGATAAGAATGGTGTTTTTATAAAAATTTCTCCTTTTTCATCGATCCTACATAATTTATTGTCTTCGTTAAATATTAGTATTGCCGTATTAGAAATAGGTTTTCCTACTGGTAATAGATTTGATGAATTTCCTACTAATTTTTTATTAACCGTATAAAAACTTTTAATCAATGTAGATTCAGTTGCTCCATAAAAATTGGTAATAGCCGTATCACAACCATATTTATTTTGCCAATTTATAATATCCTTATTGTATAGTTTTTCTCCTGCCAGAAAAATATGTCGTAAGTAAAAACTATTCTTAATATTATCTTCAGAAAGAATTAATCTAAAAAAAGTGGGAACTGTATGAATCAATGTAATTTTTTGATCTCTAAACCATTGACATAATTTTATAATATTTGACCTTATATTTTCTGGAGGAATACATATAGTTGCACCATTAATTAATGGTACGAATATATCTCGCAAAGAGGCATCAAAAGAGAATGAAGTTAGTTGACCTAACCTATCCTTTTCTGTAATTTCAAATTCATTGGATTGCCAATGTATAAAGTGACTCAGGCTCTTATGCTGACCTAAAACCATTTTTGGAGCACCTGTAGAACCAGATGTAAAGAAGATATAATTAGAATCTTCTTCATTAATGGAAATATTCGTCTTATCACTAGAGAGAGAATCAAGGTCTATTTTTTCTTCTTGTTCGTCTTTATAAATACTAAAACCAATAGAACCTTCATCAAGATAAAATAGTATTACCATGGGGATATCATATCCAAAAAAATCACTATAGTATTTAAGGTCCGACACATACTCTCTACTAATCAAAAACACCTTTGGTTTTATAGTTTCAAATACTTCTTTCCAATGGTTTTTGTTATACTTCTTATCAATGGGTACATAAACCGTATTTGACTTGAAAATCCCTAAAACAGAAAAAATATAGAATAATTCTTTCTTGAAATAAACAGCTACACAATCTCCAGTATTTGTATGCTCTTGTAATAAAAAGCTTATTTTGTTGGAAATAATATTTATTTGATCATAAGTGAAATTTCCTGATGAAGTTTCAATTGCAACATTAGAATTATATTGCAGAACCTTATTTTCAAATAATGAGTGTATTAGCTTCTTGTTCATTATTTATTTTTTTTAGATTCATTTTTTTTATAACCTCATCTGCAAGCACTGACATTGTATCTAGATAAGGGATAGTAGTTTTCATATTAGCATAGCCAATTTGAACTTCTGTACACCCTCCTACAATGACTTCAACATTGTCATTTTTTAATGTATTAAATGCTCTTGTAAAAAGATAATACGCTTTTTCAGAGATTTTGGAAGATTTCAACCCTCCATCCATATAAATAGATTTCATGAGAAACTCTTCTTGCTCATGTTCATTAAGTGTAACTAGCTCCATATCTTGGCATTTTCTGTGAAATAGTCTAGATTTTAATGTACCTGTAGTCGCCATAAGACCAATTCTTTTATATCCTTTTTGTCTAAGAATATTTATTGTCAAATCCACTGGGTCCAGGATATTTTTTCTCAATTTTTCACTTAACTTATCAATAAAATGATATGATGTTATGCAGGTTAAAAGGATGTAATCCACTTTTAAATCTCTCATCATTTTTATTGACCTTAGCAATTCAAACTCTGGAGATTCTTCTCCAAAGACAATGGCTAAAGTCCTATCAGGAATACTACTATTATTATGTAATATAAACTCAGGGAAATCCTGATCTCTGGGTGCATCTATTTTGTCTATTAATTTGTTAACAAAAAACAATCCCGCTCTTGTCCCCATACCGGAGATAATTCCAATTTTTTTTTTCAAAATAATATCGTTTATTAAGTAATCAAGATTTGATTACTAGGAAATATTAATAACTTAAAAAGGCTGGATTTTTAAGATACTTCGATAACAAAGTATACTTATTGGGGAATAAAATTTATAAAAAATTCTTATAATCAGATTCTTCAAACTCGAGGATATCTAAAAATCTTCTCCAATTGAATTATTTACAGTTTCAAGAAAAGAATCATACTCTTCTAACTCTTTTACATCTGATATACTGGTGATTAAATCACTAATTTTTAAATTCACATCATTGTCCAAAGACTTTGCTAAATCTGAAAAATCAGCTAAAAACATATCAATATCTGATTTATTAAAAAGAACCGAATTATAAAGCAATGTACACTGCAACTCTTCTCCCAAATCATTAAAATAAAATGTAAGGTCATATTTACTACTAGCGTCCAATTCTATACTGGGTAAACTTATATTGGATTTTACATCAAAAGTTTCTTGTAGCATTACTATCATAACATCAAAAACAGGGCTTCTAGATGTGTCTCTTTTGATATCCAATTCTTTAATTATTTTATTTATTGGATATTCTTGATGCTCTCTTCCATTTAGGACAATATTCTTAGTTTCAATTAAAAAATCAATAAAGCTTTGCTCTTCATTAATATCAAATCGTAGAGGTACAGAATTAACGAAACAACCTATTAGATTATTTAAACTATGATGTAACCGCCCAGACATAGAAGTTCCTAAAACTTGATCAGTTTGAAAAGAATATTTATACAACAAAATGCTTGCAATGGATAATAAATTCATAAACAAAGTTGTATTTTTCTCTTCAGCAATCTGTTTAATTTTAATAAGAACATCTTTCTCTATTCTTACCATTGAAGAATTGCCTTCGAAAGTCCTTTGTTTTGGTCTATCATTGGCAATTGTCATGTTTAATTTAGGTAATTCTCCCTTAAGTTGTGTAATCCAGTATTTTTTTGAAATTGTATTCTCTTCTAGTTTTTGAGCTTGCCATAACGCATAATCTTTAAATTGTATATCTAGATCTGGTAATTTTGTCTCTGCACTATTAGCGTCTGATTTGTAATAATGTAAAACATCTTTTGCAAGAACTTCTAAAGACCATCCATCACAAATTATATGATGTAAGCTATAGTAAACCACAAATTTCTCTTCAGAAACTTTAAAAACACATACCTTTAGTAATGGTCCGGTTTCCAAATCAAAATTTACCCTAAGATCATTATACATGTATTGTTCTACAGCACTATAAGGATCTTCTCTTTTTGTAAAATCTTCTTCATAAACGGTGAAGTCAAAATCTTTTTTTGAAATGATTTTTTGATTTATTATTCCTTCTTCATTTTTTACAAATATTGTTCTTAGGATATCATGTCTGTCAATAACAGAACGAATAGCTGTTTTGAATTCTTCTTCGGCAAATTCTTTTCCAAACTCAATGAATTTTTGCATCTTAAAGACCTCAGATCCATTTTTGAATTGACATGCCATCCATATTTGTAATTGTTGCTCGGTTAATGGATAATCTGAGCGTCCTACTTCTACAGGTATTACCTCAAGATGATTATTTTTTAGATTACTCAAATATGTGATCAAATCTTGTTTTCTAGATTTAATTTCTTCTATTATTGATGGGTCAACTCCTTTGTTTGGAACTTTCACAGATAACTGCCCATTAGTGAGACTCACATGAATATTTTCTTTTATAAGTTTTGACAGAAATACTTTCATTAGAAGTTTGGTATTAATTTTTCTTACTATTAAATAACTGGTTTTCAAAAAACCTTATTCGTTTATGATCTTCTATCTTTCTTTAAATTGAAAACACAACTAAATCTGTTCCGACTCAAGTAGGTTCAATTTGGGAATAGTATTAATTGATGCTGTATAATTATCTAAAATATACTCTAATTGTTTTCGATATGAAATCATTAGCTCTTCAATAGTATCTCTTTCATAAAGATCTGTGTTATAGTTAATATTAAACCAAAAACAACCTCCAAGTTCACGAAAATCGATCTCTAAATCATATTTTGCTACAGTGGTATCAACATATTTTTTACCTATACCCATTTCCAAAATTGTTCCTTTTTCAATTCCAGCTAGTTGGAAATCTTCTAGTATTTGTTCTTCTCTTTGTACTAATAGCGCAACATCGAAAATGGGATTTCTTCCTCTATTTTCAGGTAATTCTAAATCCTCTACGATTCTTTCATAAGGATACATTTGAAATGAATAAGATTTTGAAATAGTCTCTTTTACTCTATTGTAAAATTGAAGAAAATTCTCACTTGGATCCACTTGACTACGAACTGCAATAGTATTAATATAAGGACCTATCTGTCCTTCTAAATCTGGATGATCCCTTCCTAAAGCCGGAGTCCCAATAATCAAATCTTTTTTAGACGTATAGTTATAAAGAAAAACTTTCCATGTCGCCATAAAACTCATAAAAAGATTCCCTCCTTGCTCATCTACAAACTTCTTTAGTTTCTTTGTAGATTCTATAGAAATGTTTGTTCCTAGAAGTTTTCCTGAAAACGTCTTTACTTTAGGTCTTTCTTTTTGGTTTGGTAAATCCAAAAGAGGTAAATCTCCAGATAGATGTTCTGACCAGTAATTTTGATATTCTTTTAATTCATTCTTTTCTAATCTTTTTGATTGCCAATCGGAAAAATCTTTATATTGAATTTTCATTTTTGGAAAATCTATCTCTGTACCAGCTTTGAGCATTTCAGAAAAAGCCATTGCTTCTCTGGTAAAAATTTCTATAGATTCACCATCTGCAGCAATACTGTGCATGTTATAATAAAAAATGTATTGATCTTCTTTCATTTTAAACAAAGAAGCTCTAAATAATGGTCCTTTTTCTAGGTCAAACGGAATAAATGCATCGTTATCGATGTCAGATCCCGCACGCTCTTCCTTATCATCGCGGTTACTATAATCAAAATAATTTATTTCAAATTCTAAATCCTCTCTCGATAATATATACTGTCGAACTTCGCCAAATTCATTTACTTTAAAAACAGTTCTTAAAGCCTCATGTCTATCTATGACCATATCTACAGCCTGTTTGAACCTTTCTATATCCAGATTGGCTCCCAACTCCATAGTCCCAGGTATATTGTAAGCCTCAGACCCATTATTCATTTGGCACAAATTCCAAATTCGTTTTTGAGCGAAAGACAATGGATAACTTTCTTGGTGAGTCAAAGATGGTATTTCAGCTTTTCCAGGATCTGTAAGATTAGATAGATAAGCTATTAATTCCTGTTTATTGGATTTAATCTCATTAATTATGCCTGGATCAACACCAGTTTTTGGAATTTTTACAGATAACTCGCCTTCATTTAAACTTAAATGAATATTTTCTTTAACTAATTTTTGCAAAAGTGTTTTCATCGGATGAGGTGTGTATTTATTTTTTAATGAAGAGCCTTATGATAATTCGATTGGATTTTCTAACTAATATGATCTTTCCACAACCTTGAAAAGTCCTGATTCGAGATGAATTTTTGTTTCTTTTTTAACATGGATCTTCCCATTGCTCCAAATAGCATTGACTTTTCCCCAATCTATTACACTTTGTACATCTGGAAAAAATCCTTTCCCACTGTGGTTTGCACTTGTATTACATAAAAGAGGTACTCCGCTCAACTTTTTATATTCTTGTAATAGTGTATAAACCTCGGGATTGCTATCGGCGCTTACGGTTTGAAGGCGTGCGGTTCCGTCTAAATGGGTGATTGCAGGAATTTTATCTATCCACTCTTCTCTTACCCTATGATCATATAACATATAGGGATCTGGTGTTCCTGGGCTGAAAATTGCCGGTGCATCTTCTTCCATACAAATAGGAGCAACAGGTCTGTAATCTTCTCTTCCTTTTATTTTGTTTAATACCCCTTTCATGACTGTAGAAACAGGTGCTGATAAAATACTTCTATTACCAAGCGCTCTTGGTCCTAATTCTGCTCTTCCGTTAAGGAAAATAATAGGTTCATTAAAATCATGAATGATTTTTGCTAAATCTGGTATAGAACAATCTATACTGGTCCATGAATCATTTTCCTGGAATTCATTTAGAAACGGACCACTATACACATCCCAATCCAATGCTAAATTGTCTGTATGTCTTACCATTTCTGAACAGGCAGCTCCTATGGCACTACCAGAGTCATTAGGGAAAGGAGGAACCCACACATCTTCAAACATACCAGAATTTCTTATGGCACTGTTCCATTTTATATTAAGGGCACATCCTCCTACCATACATATATTTTTCTTTTGCATAGGATAACGATCAACCAAACCTTTCAATTTTATTAACAATACATCTTGTAGAAACACATGATAGGTTGCCATAAGATCTACAGGTTTTATATCATTGATTTCACCATATATGACAAACTCTTTTAGAAGATTTGTTGATCTTTTGATCAATGTACTCAGATCAGTAATATTATCTTTTAAAATATCCCCTTCATTTCTATGGAAGGTTTCCTTAAAAAATGTCAATACTTCAGGAATGCATTTACCCATAGCAATATAGGCCATTACCTTACCAGCAATAGATAGCCCTTCTCCTTCAAAATTTGTAAAAGGATTATAATTGGATGCAAAGGAAGCATAGCTATCACCTTTGATATGAAATATCGGCCCTAAATTATCTACTGTTTTGGTGTTGGCATTAAAGTAAAAACATTGTGGAAACATTCCACCATCCCATACTAACACAAAAGAGCTCTCTTGTTTTGACGCAAAGGGACTTGTGCAATATGCCCCCATTAGGTGACCAGCAATGTGTAAATAACTGTTATAGGAAAAATTATTCTTAGGATACGAAAATGAATGCTCTTCTAATACATTTTCATCTTTTACTAGCATTCCATATTTACCAAATTCTATTTCGAATTCATTTCCTAATGTATCTTTAATTCTTGTAAAAAATGCGGATGCATCATTTTCTTTACCGGCTGTTTCTTCATCATATTCTCCCCAGCCATCAATTACAAACTTATCTACATCTTCGATTTTATATCCATTCTCTTCTAGTATAGATGATAAGAATCTAAGATCAAGGTCCAACAGGTCAGAAAATCTTGCGCTGTTATTCAGTTTTTCCATCTCATAGCTGAATACTAATTTGCCATTATCAATCAATGCTATTGCACCGTCATGAGTAAGTTTTAAGCCACATATGATCATATCGTAATTTTTTATTTGTTATTTATATTCTGAAAGTTTGATTTGTTATATTTTAATTTCACTGAATTCGCTTTCGTCTATTTCTTCTGCCTCTTTAAACCTAAGATCTATCTTGATCCTCTCGCCTATCAATTCTATAGTGTTTTCAACGTAGATCCCTCTTAGGTCATACTTTAATCCAAATTCTTTATTTATAGTGTTAAGCACACGTATACCGCGTAAACTATTCCCTCCTACTTGAAAAAAATCATCTTTAACACCTACATTTTCTATCTGTAAAACCTCTTTCCAGATTTCTACCAATTTGACCTGAATTTCATTATACGGAGCGACATATTCTTGTTTGATAGTAGGAATCGGCAATACTTGGCGATTTATCTTGCCGTTTTGAGTTAAAGGCATTTCTTCGAGTTTTACATAGATTCTAGGCACCATATATTCTGGCAACTTATCTCGTAAAGTTTTTTGTATCTCTTGTTCCTCTATCTCATTTTCGCAAACAATATATCCCACTAATTGTTTAGAATCACCAACACCTTCTAATGCCAGAACTACCGACTGTTGAATAGTATCCATTTCATTTAATGCAGACTCGATTTCTCCTAATTCTATCCGATATCCATTTATCTTTACTTGATGATCATTTCTACCTAAAAACTCTATATTACCATCGGGTATCCAACGTGCCAAATCTCCTGTTAAATAGAGCAATTGACCTTTTTTGAATGGATTACTAATAAATTTTTCTTTTGATAAATCCGGACGATTTAAATACCCCTCAGATAATCCTGCTCCTCCAATGCATAGCTGACCAACCATTCCCTGTGGCACTAAGGATAGATGTTCATCCAAAATATATGCTTGGGTATTAGCAATTGGTTTTCCAATCGGAATCGAGCTATATGTTTTTCCCTTAGATAATTTGTAACATGTACTATAAGTGGTATCTTCTGAAGGCCCGTAGAGGTTCCTAATCTCGGCATTATATGTTAAAAGTTTTTGAGCAATATCTACTGGAAAAGGTTCTCCTGCTAAATTAACAGCACTTACATTTTTTAAATCATATCCTTCGTCTAGAACATTTCTGATACTTGAAGGAACAGTATTTAATAATATCTTGGTATCATTTTCTAAGTGCTTACCAATTTCTAATGCACTATCCAGTAATTTTATTTTTTTACCAACAGATAAAGTGAAAAATAACTCAAAGACAGAAAGATCAAAGCAATGAGATGTAACTGCATATACTACATTAAAATCAGTACCATCAAATTCATCTTTTGCCCATTTTATAAAGGCAGCAACGCTCTTATGAGTTATCATGACTCCTTTGGGGTTTCCAGTTGTCCCTGAAGTATAAATTATATAGGCTAACCCTCTATTTTCCTTATCATTCTTTATGTTTTCTTTTGAATAGTCATCTTTGGTTTCCTCAAAACTATTTAACTCATCTATATCGATTACCAATTTACAGTTACTATCATCTTCTATGTATTTTACTCTCTCTTCTGGATAGCTTATATCTATCGGAACATATGCGGCTCCTGTTTTGAGCACTGCCAATAAAGAAATCAACAACTTTTCATTCCTTGCGAGTTTTACCCCAACAAAATCATTACTTACTATGTTCTGCTGTTCTTTTAAGTAATGGGCCAACTGGTTAGACTGCTCGTTAAGCGCTCTATATGTTAAATTTACATTTTCAAACTCAACTGCAATGTTATCTGGCGTATTCGCAACCTGTTCTTCGAATATATCTATTATCGTTCTCTCGGTATCGTATACCATATCGGTATTATTGAACTCTTGCAAAAGAACTTTCCTTTCTTGTTCTAGTAAATATTTTGCTTTACCTATACTCTCTTCCGGATGTTTTAAAAGTTCGCCTAGTAATTCTTTATAATGAAGCATAAAGCTTTCTATCATTTCATGCTCATATACATCACTATTATATCTAATAATGAAATCTACCCCTCCTTTTAACTCGGTGAAATCAATTTCAATATCAAGTAAAGTCATCTTTTCTCCAAGATCTTGTATATTTTCTCCTGTTATACCTTCTTTAGAGATTTCTGAAACTCCCAGATAGTTTATTAATATATCAAAAATCGGACTTCTGCTTGCTTCTCTTTTACCATTCAAATCTTCTAAAAGTTTATCGAATGGATACATTTGATGTTCTAATCCTTCTAAGGTAGTTGCTCTAATCTGATCATATAATTCTGTGAAACTACTATCTGAATCAACCCGACTTCTTAACGCTAATGTATTTATATAAACACCTATTTGGTCTTCTAAATCTGCGTGGTCCCTACCTGCGATTGGATTTCCTATTACTATATCGCTCTCACCTGTATAACGGTAAAGTAAAACTTTAGAGACTGCTAATAATCCCATAAATAAGCTTCCTCCTCTATCTTTGGCAAAGCTTTGTAGTTTAGAAATTATTTTTGGTGATATATAGGTCCCTAAACTTTTTCCATAAAAAGTCTTTTTTTGAGGTCTTTTCTTTCTTGTTGGTAAATCTATACTTGGTATTTCTCCACTTAATACAGAAAGCCAATATTCCTTATGTTCTTGATGTTTAACACCATTTATAAGATCTAATTGCCACGCGGTATAATCTTTATATTGTATTCTCAAAGGGGAAATATTTGGAAGTTTATCTGATACATAAGCCTCATAATATTTCATCACATCCTGAATTAAAACCTCCATAGACCATCCATCGCTAATGATATGATGCATATTGTAATAGAAGATAAATTTATCATCTGATATCTGAAGTAAGCTTGCTCTTAACAACGGCCCATTAGACAAGTCAAACGATTTATAAGCATCAGATAAAATGTATGTTTTTGCAACTTCTTGAGGATTTTTATTATTTCTGAAATCTCTGAAGTCGATAGTAAAAGATATCTCCTTTGGATCTAAAATAACCTGGCAAGGTTCACCATTGTGGTCTTCTTTAAACACTGTGCGTAATATCTCATGCCTTTCGATAACAGATTTGATAGCTCTTTCGAAACAATTCAGGTCATAATGTCCAATTAACTCTATTTCGGTAGGTAGGTTATATGCCGTGGATCCTTCTTCAAGTTGACTTAATATCCAAACTCGTTGTTGAGCATTAGATAGAGGGTAACTGGACTTTTTATCTACAACTGGTATTGGTGACATTACACCATCCTTATCAAGGTTTTTCAAATACGTAATAATTTCATCTTTATTGGATTTAATCATTGCTATTTGATCGGGTGATATTTTGTTTTTATAGGATGTGATTTTTATATCATCTCCTTGTAAGAATAGTTTAATTTGCTGTTCCCTGAGCTCAACAAAAAGGTCTTTTATATTTATCAATGATGTACTGTTCATATTCAATAGTTTTTTGAGTAGCTATTCGTTATTTATACTTTTATTTATACTGGATGCCCAACGCAAATTCATACTAAGATGTATGAGATTCTTTTTGTTTTAGTTAATAGACCCTCTTGAGGAATATAATTTTCTTCCTCTCGAGTATTAAAAATGCTAGTATTAGCAAAGCGTAGTTTTGGTGATATATAATACCTTAGATCTTAGTATTTAGATAACAATTGTGTCTATTTCTTCTTGTTCATTTACCTCTTCCTGTATCCATTTTGTTTCGTCAATCAGTTTAGAAATATTAGCTATTGTCTTATTGGAAAATATATCAGACATAGTTAGTGTAATACCCATACTCTTTTTTAATTTGTTTATAAGCATTACAGCTTTTAGAGAGTCTCCTCCTAACTCAAAAAAATCATCCTCTACTCCTAATTCGGTAATACCAAAAAGGTTTTCAAATAACTTGATTACTTCAGTTTCTGTTTCATTCTTAGGAGCTGTAAAAGAGGCTTTTACTATTTTTCGGTTTACTTTTACATTATTCTTAGGTTTCTCCTCTTTATGAGTATCTTTTGTTGGATTATTTAAATCTCTTTTAGAAACAATGATTTGTTGTAAATTATCATATAAAAAAGAATAATGAAAAGCATTTATAAGCTCCTCAGGACGTATCCACGGGTCTTCATCATAAACTCGATCTAAGTTTAAAATAGACCAATTTGTATCTTCTTTTAGTACTATGCTATCCATCTGTGCAGAAGCTGATGCATATCCTCCATACGATACTCCTCCTAAAAATGACGATAAACTAGAAAATACTTTAACAAAATCAATCTTTCTTTCTTGTGTAATTCGCTTGAGGTTGAGCAAACCATTTACTCGTAATGAAAAGTGTTTTTTTATAATGTCATCTTCAATCCCAGATACTAACTCAATATCTTTTATTTCTGTATTTCTGGCCGTATGAATAATTCCGTTTATAGCTCCGTATTTATTTTCTATATTTTCTATTTCCTTTAGTAAATGATCATAGTTAGTGATATCCACATGAAGGCAAGTAACATTTCCTGGTTGTTCCTTTAATTGTTTATATGCTTGTTTTTCTTTTTCGCTCCACTTAAATGGGGGTTTATTAGAGAAGATAACAACATTGGCTTCAAACTCATTAAGTAAATTACCGGCTAACGTACATTCAATATCATCCAGAGTTCCGGTAATCAAATAATTCCCTTGTTTTTTTACTAAAGGGGTTTCTATTTTATCATCTTCTGATATTATGATTGGTTCATAATATAAAACCCATCTTCTGTCATTTCTATAAGCTACCGTATCATACTTATTTGCAACTTTGAATTCTTTGATCACATCATTAATCATAAAGTTGCTAATATCTATATCTAAAAAAGTTGCATATAAATTTTGACTTTCTTGAGCTAGTACATTCAATAGCGTTCCCGTATGCTGATTAACTACTTTATTATTTTCTGCTCCTGTTACTTTATAATTTTTATCATTGAGAACTATTATTTTCTTTGGATTCTTTACTTCATCTAAACCTAAGCCATTAATAATCTTTAAGACATTGTCAAAAGTTTGATTGTATTCTAAATAAGTGCCTTGATTTTTGGAGGATTGTTTTTTGGTCAATTCCCAGTTGTAAACAATAAAATCGAAATCAAAGTTTATATTTTCCAGATAGTCCTTTAGTTCTTTGTACTCATTTTTTTCTTCTGAATTAATGGTAACACCCATAGATGAATGAGTTTTGAATTGCTTTCCTTTTGTGATCGTAAACACATTATTTCCATTTTTTGTAAGTGCTTGTATCAATTCTTCAGAAAATGTAGATTCATCATTAAAAACCAAGTATTTATCTGCATCTGAAAATATCGTTTTTTTATGGGTATTCTCTGGAGAATATTTCCAGGAAGGCATATATAAAGATTCTGAAATATCCTTTTGAATCAGATTTGTACCATTTAATTTTAATAAGCTATCGTCTAACTGCACTTTTGAGGGAATGTCATACTCATCAAATGCATATGTAGGTAATGAAATTTTATTTGGTGGATTGTTCTGATAATAAATTGTCCAATCGATATCAAACCCATTTAACCATAGTTTCCCCAAAAAGTCATTAAAATATTGGTTATCGTTTACAATTTCTTTTGGATGCCTAATTGTGGTTACAACGTTATTTTCTAAATTGTGATTCTGGCATTTTTTATAAAATGTAGTTAACGTTCTTCCAGGACCTACTTCAATAAATATTGAGTTATCAAGCTTGATCAATTCTTTAATTCCTTTTTCGAATTGCACAGCTTCAACAATATGGTTAGACCAATACTTAATTGATGTTGCTTCTTCTTTTGTTATAATATTACCAGTACTATTAGAAACGAATGGAATCTTAGGGTCATGAAGAGAAATTGATTGTAGCTCTTTTTCAAAATCTTCAAGGATTTCCTCCATCATTTTTGAATGAAACGCATGTGACGTTTTCAAAGTCGTATAAAGGATCTCTTTTGCTTCCAACTTCTTTTTGACCCAGGTTATATCATCCTTGGTTCCGGAAACCACAAAGGAATCTGAAGAATTTATGGCCGCAATGGATACATTTTCTAATATTTCCTTTTCTACCTGATCTACAGACAGCCCTATACTAAGCATGTCTCCCTCTGCTACTTGAGACATTAATTTGGCTCTTTTACTTACAATTTTTAGAGCATCTTCAAAAGTAAATACTCCGCTTATCGTAGCGGCTATGTATTCTCCCAAACTATGACCTATCATATAATCCGGAGCCGTTCCCAAGGCAAGTAACAATTGTGCCAGAGCGTACTCAAAAACAAATAATATAGGTTGCGTATAGAGAGTTTGATTGATTAGACCTGAAGGCACAGCATCTTTACTAAATAATATACTTTTATAATCTGTACCATTAAGTTGTTGCAGGCGATCTAAGCCTTCATCCAGAAATTCTTTAAAAACAGGAAAGGAATCGTATAAGTCTTTACCCATATTTAGGTACTGACTACCTTGTCCTGAAAACATAAAAACGAGATTGTTTTTTGCTTTTACGATATTCTCTTTTGCCTTTTTGTTAGTTATCGACTCAATAAGATCATCCTGATCTCTAACCAACAGATATTTTGCAAAATCAAATTGTTTCCTACCTATCTGCAATGTATAAGCCAAGCTATCTAGATCAATCTCATGATTATTCTCAAGAAAACCTAATAACCTTGTTTCGTAATTTTCTAAAGCTGTTTCGGATTTTGCAGAATACCTAATAAGCTTATATTCTTTAGCTATTTTCTTTATATCTCGATTAGGGGTTTCCTGAAGAATTATGTGAACATTTGTTCCTCCAATTCCTAGTGAGCTTATTCCCGCAGTAAGAGGTTTTTCATTTTCAGTTTTCCATTCTTTTGTTTTATGATTAACATAAAACGGGCCTTCATCAAAATTAATAGTTGGATTTGGTTTTTGATAATGTAAACTAGCTGGAATTGTTTTATTTTTTATGGATAAGGCTGTTTTTATTAATCCCAGGACACCTGCTGCTTCATCGGCATGTCCCATGTTAGATTTTATGGTTCCAACCGCACATGTATGTTCTTTATCATTATTAAATGCTTTATTAAGAGATTCAATTTCTATAGGGTCTCCAATTTTTGTGCCTGTACCATGAGCTTCTATATATGAAATATCTTTTGGCGTAACCCCTGCAATTTTCTGCGCTAATTTTATACATTCTGATTGCCCTTCTACACTTGGCATGGTATACCCCGCTTTTGACTTACCATCGTTATTCATAGCTGATCCCTTGATCACTGCATAAATATTGTCATTATCCTTTAGTGCTTCTTCTAATCGTTTCAGAATAACTACTCCTGCTCCATCAGTTCCTATGGTACCAGAAGATTTGCTATCAAAACTACGGTTATGTCCATCATTAGACATAATAGATCCATCTATATAGGTATACCCATTATCTACATTAGAACGTAATCGTACACCTCCGGCTACCGCAATTCCACATTCATTAAGTAGTAAGCTTCTGCATGCCAGATGAGCGGTACTCAATGACGTCGAACATGCTGTATCAATAAAATAACATGGTCCTTTGAAATTTAATTTATAGGCAATCAAAGATGCCATAAAATTGGGGTTAGAAAGTTTCTCTTTTGTTAATTGATCTACATTCAAATCGTTGGTCAACATAGCATGTAAACTCCAATTTAAATCTTTATTAGCTCCTAAAAAGACACCTGTTTTCTTTGTATATGTTTCGATATTACATCCCGAATCTTCTAATGCCTCCCAAATCAAATGATGCATCATCCTTGTTTGAGGATTCATTATTCTGGCTTCGTCCAGTGTATATTTAAAAAATGGATAATCAAAAGTATTGGTTTCTTCTATAAACGATGCCGCCTTTATATAGTTCTCCTGGTCGATTTCTTTTTTATCAACCCCTCTATTTATCAATTCATCATCTGAAAAAAAATGAATCAACTCTTTTTCATTTACCAGATTGCTCCAGAATTCTTCTATATTATTTGATTTTGGGAACTTACCAGACATCCCAATAATGGCTATATCTCTTTTCATTGAATAAATCGTATTAAATCTTAGAAAAAACTATTTAGTAGTACAATTGATTTATATATCACTCATAAAATCAATCAAATCCTCCACATCTTCCATTTCATTTTCTTCTATTTGAACCTTTTGAGCGGTTTCAGCATTATCAAGATGCTCTGCTAAAGTTCGTATAGTAGGATATTGAAAAAATGATAGAATCTTTATATCTGTATTGAGAGATGTGTTTATAAGGGATAGTAGTTGAAATGCTTTCATCGAATTCCCTCCAATTTCAAAAAAATTGTCATCAATACTTAGCTGTTCTGCTTTCAAGAAATCACCCCATAAAATAGATAATTGTTCTTCTGTTTCGTTTCTGGGAGCAATATACTTTTTGGCTTGTTTTACAGTATCATTTGGACGAGGTAGCGCTTTAAAATCTATCTTTCCATTTGGTGTTTGTGGAAATTCCTCTAACATAATTATATGCTGAGGAATCATATAATGAGGTAGACGTAATCTTAAATATTCCTTCAACACATCATCATCTAATGTGTCTGCTGTCTTTATATAAGCTACCAAAAATGTTTGGTTATTTTCATCAATAGCGGAAACAGCAGATTGAATAATGCTTTTATGATCTAGAATTACATTTTCTATTTCTTTTAATTCTATTCGATATCCTTTTATTTTCACTTGGCTATCTAACCTTCCTTGATATCGTAGTTCTCCATCGGGCAACCAGCAGGCTAAATCCCCTGTCCTGTATATCTTCTCATTTTCTACAAATGGGTTATCAATAAATCTTTCATTGGTTAATGTCTCTTTATTAAGATACCCCAGAGTTACTCCATCTCCTCCTATGCATAACTCTCCAGATACTCTTTCTGGACATAATTGATTATTAGCATCAAGAATATAAATTTTGGTATTAATAATTGGTTTTCCTATCGTTATATTTTCGTCTTGGGTTATCGTTTTTACCGAAGACCAAATAGTGGTTTCTGTAGGCCCATACATGTTATGAATGCTACTACCCACCTGATGAATTAACTTTTGCGCAAGTGATTTTTTTAGTGCCTCTCCACCAACCATAAGTGTTTTAATATTCTTTAATGCTTCTCTACCTTTATCATTAAGCAAAAGTTCCTCGTAGAGAGAAGGTGTCGATTGCATATGAGTAACTTTATGGTTGTTGATTAACTGAGCTGTACTTTCACTTTCTGTTAATTTATCAATTGTTTTAACAAGAAAATCATGTTGTGCTCTGCCTCTTTTGATTGAATCTTTTAAATCAAACAGATATTTTAGATTATCGATAACCAATTCTTGGTCTACTCCAAAATCTATTAAACAAGCAACCTCATCAATTCCAATTTCGTACACCCTATTTACCATATTGTGACAAGATTCTGGAGTTCCAAATAAACTACTGGTATTATAAAATCTCTGATATCCAATATCAAGCAACGGTTCTAAATCGTTATCTAAATCCAGATCTAATTCTTCGGCAATTGGTTTTAATAAGTTAATAGAATTTTTAAGATAATTTTTAAAAGGTCTTTCTACAGTTTGCTTTACAAAATCTAGATCATCACTAACAAATGTATGTAGCATTAGAGCTACTTTGTACTTTTCTGGATTATATCCATTATCTATTAATGTTTGACGATAGACTTTTATCTTTTCTTCCAAATCATCAATACTCTGACCCAATAAATGGGTTAAAATATTTGCTCCAATACTTCCGGCATATTTAAAAGTTTCTATACTTCCTGCCGCTGTAATCCATAAGGGTAATTCTTTTTGAATAGGTTTTGGATGCACATAGAATTCATAATCTTTACCAACTCCATTTTTTCTGGTCACCGATTTTCCTTTCCAAACATTCTTAAGGGTAGTGATCCCTTCTCGCATTACCTGGTGTCGGTTTTCATAGCTATTGGGTGCTAAAACAAAATCATTAGGATGCCATCCTGAAGCGATCGATAATTCTACTCTTCCCTCAGATAAGTTATCAACCATAGACCATTCTTCTGCTACTCTAATAGGATCATGTAAGGGCAATACAACACTACCTGATCTTAGTTTTATGTTTTTAGTAATTGAAGAAACGGCTGCTGCTGCAACTGATGGATTTGGGAACTGATCTCCAAAATTATGAAAATGTCTTTCTGGAACCCATATTGCCTCAAATTGATTTTGATCGGCAAATTTTGCTCCTTCCAGAAGTAATTCATATTTGTTTTGTTGTTTTGTCGTATTGTTGTAGGTAGGAAAATAAAACAGGCTAAAGTCCATCTTTGGTTTGGACTCTACAGGAATTGGCCGCTCCAGATGCATTACTATTTTATTTCCTTCTGTAAGCGTCCATAAAAGCTCTAATATCGAAATATCAAAACTCATACTTGTCATTGCTAACCAAACATCGGACTCTGATTTAGAATCAAACTTATGATTCATTCCTGCAATAAAATTGCTCAGGTTTTTGTGAGATACTTTTACTCCTTTGGGTTTACCAGTAGAGCCTGAAGTATAAATGACATACGCCATCGACAATGGCTCTGGACTAGTAAACTGTGCGTCGCAATTTTTCTCCCAAATTACCTGATCATTTAGGTTTATTGTAATCAAGTCATTGGGTAATACGTCCTTAGTTTCATTATTGGTTACGACAAAGTTTGTTTCACTATTTTTTAGAATATAATCTGTTCTATGAATAGGGTAAAATGGATCTAATGGAAGGTAAGAAGCTCCTGATTTTAAAATTCCCAAAATTGCAACAACGACCTCTATGGATCGACCTAAAAATACTCCAACCGTCGAATTGGGTTTTACTCCTTTTTCTTTTAGATAAATTGCTAATTGATTTGATTTTTGGTCTAATTCTTTATAGGTTATTTTTTTATTCTCACAAATAATTGCGGTTTTCTTTGAAGAAAGCTTTGCTCGATCAACAAATAAGTCAACAACCGTTTTTTGAAAATCAATATTCTTTTGAGTGTCATTAAATTCATTCAGTAATTTATCTGCTTGTGTTTTACCTACATATGAGATTTCCTGAATTTCCTGGGTAGGATCTTTGATACATCCTTCTAAAAAATTCTCAAAATTGACAATCATATTTTCTATAAATGATTGTTCATACAAATCTATATTATACTCTGCACTTATACTTAAATGACCGTCAAATTCTAAAAATGAAAATGTGATATCATATTTACTAACAAAAGATTTTGAATCTTCATATGATTCACAACTTGCCTCATCAAAAAGTGTAGTGAAATTAGTTGAATTATCGGTTTGCTTTTGATAAATGACCAGTATATCAAAAACTGGTGACCTACTCGTATCTCTATGTAAACTGAGCCCATTTAGGATATCTCCAAAAGAATATCCAGAGTTAGCATATGCCTTAACCAATGTGTTTTTTTGGTTGCTTACTAATTGGTTAAAATCATCAGATTTATTAAACCTTGTTCTAATGGGTATTGTATTGATATACAATCCTATTTGATTTTCTAAGTCTGTGTGTTCTCTACCTAGTACTGGTGTCCCTATGATAATATCTGTCTGACTTGTGTATCTAAAAAGTAACCCTTTTAATGCAGCCAAAAGAACTGTAAAATCTGTGGTTTTTTGCCTTTTAGAAAACTTCTCCAATTTTTTAAGCAATCTATCATTTAATTGGTATGATAAGCTGTTTCCATTATATGTCTGAATCTTTGGTCTATTTTGATATGTTGGAATATTCAAAATAGGAAGTTCACCAGATAACTCATTAATCCAGAACTGATGCTGCTTGACCCTATTGTCTGACATAAGGTTATTCGCCCATGAAGTATAGTCTTTAAATTGTACCTTCAGCTCCGGAAGATCTATTTTTGAAGATGATAAGAGTCCATTATATAAAGTGGATACATCCTTCATTAAAATCTGAAGAGATTGCCCATCAAATACAATATGATGTACGATAATGGACAAATAGAAACAATTATCATTTGTTTTTATTAAACATCCTTTAATTAAAGGAGCCTGAGTTAAATCAAATGATTGTCTATTAAACTCAGAAATGGTATCACTTAATACGTCTTGAGGATCCAATGTGATCAGATCCAGATTAAAATCGAATGCATCTATTGATTGAACCTGTTGTTGGATTTCTCCATCAGAATTCTGAATAAAACTAGTTCTTAAAGTTTCATGTCTCTGGATCAGCAATTTAAATGCTTCATTAAGTAATTCGATATTTAGATTTCCTTTAAGTTTAATTGTAAAAGGAATATTATATGCTTTATTTACTTCTGGCATCTGGCATAATAGCCAAAATCTTAATTGTGCCGATGTTAGAGGATATGACTCTTGTCCAGGAATAATTGGAAGTTCAATATCTTGGGCGCTTTCTTTTAAAAATGGAATGATTCCTCTTATTGTTGGGTTCTCAAACACATCCTTAAATGTTATAGTATATCCGGTTTCTAGTCTTACTTTATTGATAATTTTTGCAATACTTATACTGCTACCTCCCAAATCAAAAAGAACAGATTCTATGCCCATAGATTTAATACCTAAAACTTCGCTCCAGATTTTTACCAGCTCTTTCTCTAGTTTAGTTTCTGGTTTTATAAATTCATTGGTATTTGTAAAGTCACTTTCTGTTGGTATCGGTAAAACATCCTTGTTTATTTTACCATTAGCGGTTAATGGAATACTGTCTATTTCTATAAAACAAGCAGGAACCATATAAACTGGCAACTCTTTCTGAAGTGATAATTTTAACTTTTGTTTGTCTATTTTTCCTTCGGGTAATACATAGGCTATCAATTGCTTTTGCCCCTGTATCTCTTTTACGGATACTAAGGCTTGTTTTATATTTTTTTGCTGTATTAACAATTGTTCTATTTCACCCAGTTCTATTCTAAATCCTCTGATCTTTACCTGTTCATCTTTTCTTCCTGCAAATGCAATATTCCCATCGGGTAGCCAATACGCTAAATCACCGGTATCGTATATCTTCTTTCCTTCAGCAAAAGGATTATTTACAAATCTCTCTTTAGTTAATTCCGGACGATTTAAATAGCCTCTTGCAACACTATCTCCCGACACAAAAAGCCTTCCTACAAATCCTATTGGTAAAAGATTAAGGGAGTCATTAAGTATGTATACTTGTGTATTTGAAATTGGTTTTCCAATCGGAATATTAGTGGTATTACTTTTTTGAACCTGAAACGAGGTTGTTACCACCGTATTTTCTGTCGGACCATAATTATTATAGATAGTCAGGTCTGTTTCTTTTCCTAATTTTAAAACATCTCCTCCTGTGACTATCGTTAAGTCATCTTTATAAAACTCATCTTCCACCAAACTTTGACATATTTGAGTGGGTACATAACAATGAGTAATGTTGTTATCTTTAAAAAAAACGGATAATTTTCGTGTATCAATTCTGGTATCATTATCAGATATTGGGTAAAGTGTACCGCCACTAATTAAGTAAGGGCAGATTTCCCATATTGAAGCATCAAAAGCCGTTCCTGAGAATACAGTAGCTCTGCTTGATTCGTTAGCTTCATAATGACGAATATGCCAATAGCACAAATTCACCAAACTTTTGTGCTCTATTGCTACTCCTTTTGGTTTACCTGTCGAACCAGAAGTATATATTACATATGCTAAATCACTAGCGCTTCCTTTTATTTCTATAGTATCTGAAATTGGTTTTTGTGCTTCAAATACTTCAATAAATTGCTTATCAATAGTTATTTGACACCCACTATCCTTTTCTATATATGCTATACGATCTTTTGGGTAATTTGGATCAATTGGAAGATATACTCCACCTGATTTTAATATTCCCAACATTGAAATAATAAGCCATTTACTGCGTCCTAACTTTACACCCACCAAATCCTCATTCTTTATTGTATGTTCTTTTAACAAATAATGAGCAAAACTATCAGATATTGAGTCCAATTCTTTATATGTCAGGCTTTGGTTATCATCAACAATAACTACTTTGTCTGGAGTTTTCTGTACTTGGTTTTTAAATAATTCTAAAAACGTTTTATCCTTTGGATATACCGTTTTAGTATCATTAAATTCTAATAAAACCTTTTCTCTTTCTTCTTTTGAAAGAAGACAAATATTTCTTACTGGAGCATTAGGGTTATTAATAACTTGATCAAATAATGTTTCTAAATGAGTTGTGATTTGCTGCACAAATTTATACTCATATATTGATGTATCATATGTTAAAAATAAATCTAATCCATTATCGGTTTCCTTGAAAACAAATTCCAATCCAAATTTTGAAGTGGTTGCCTCAATTAAGTTATATTCTTCAATAGATAGCCCACCTATTTTTTGTTCTTTTTCCCTATCCTTATTTTCTAAGGTAAGGATAATATCAAATAATGTATTTCCTGCCAAAGGAAGATCTTCTACCAATTTATCGAATGGATAATTTTGGTGATTATATGCATTAAGAGTATTCTTCTTTAGTTTTAAAAGCAATTCTGTATAACTTTCCTGATCATCAATATTTGTCCTTAAACCTAAAAGGTTGATATAAAAACCCAATTGCTCTAATAAATCTGGATGTTCTCTTCCAGATACTGGTGTTCCTACAATTATATCATTTTGATTAGTATATCTACATAGTAAGAGCTTGACAATAGACATAAGTCCCATGAACAAGGTAGTATCTTCTTCTTTGCATAATCTCTTAAAAGCTTCTATAAGCTTAGTATCATAAGATTTTCTAATAACCCTCCCTTCATTAGCTTCAGTCTTTGGTTTGATACTAGAGCCAGGCAAATTAAGTATTGGAAGTCCTCCGCTAAACTGCTCTAACCAATATTGTTTATGGTCATCCAGTTCTCCTTTTTCTAATTGTTCTTGCTGCCATGCTGCATAATCTTTATAATGAATAGACAGAGGCATTAAAGGATTTTTGTTTCCTTTTGTGTAGGCGTCATATAGCGTAAAAATTTCTTTACTTAAAACCTGTAATGACCATCCATCACTAATAATATGATGCATAACAAGATTAAACACATAGTTATCTTTCGAAATTTTTATCAATTTAGCTCTCAATAAAGAATCTGAGGTTATATCAAATGAATATGTTGTTTCTTTATTGATATTCTTTTTAATGATTTCATCTTTCTTCTTTCTTCTGCTTACATCTTCAAACTCGAGTACAAACTTGCTTTCTGGAGCTGATAAAACTGTTTGCTTAGCATTTCCCTCTACATCTAATCCAAAGTTGGTTCTTAATATCTCATGACGCTCGATAAGAGTTTCAAATGCTTTTTCTAATGATTCTATATCTAGTTCTCCAGTAATTCTAAAAGTGCTTGACATATTATATGCCGTATTACTTTCATTAATTTGACTTAAAAGCCATAACCTACGTTGTGCAGAGGATAAGACATAGTCCTCTTTTGTACCTAACAAATTAATTGGAGTGTATTCTACCCGCACACTGTTCTTTTGTGCTGAAATAAACTTTATGAGGTCCTCTTTATGTTCTTTGATCTCATTTAACAATTCTTCTGTCATTATATCTTTTGGAGCAACAACATCTAATTTATCGTTAATTAAATCAATAGAGATATTTAACTTCTTTAGTTTACTAAGTAGCTTATTCATGATATCAGATATAAAATTTCTTTATATAATTTTTGAAGTGCAAATAAGTATTTACAACAATATTGTATGTAAAATCAAGCATGACGAACACATGCCTTTTGGGCATACCATAAGCGGTATAGAGGTTTTCTGCTTTATGATTTTTGTAATGTGAAAGCCCTAATTCTAAATAGAAAATTTTTCAACCTCAACATTCTTATTTTCAATATTAGTGGCCAGACTTTCTTGATTAAGTATGCTCTGAATTATTAAAGACTGCTCTTGGAATGTATTATTATAAAATAAAGTGCTAGTAGGTACTTTAACATCAAATACTCTATAAATACTATTCATTAACCTTGTTATTTTTAAACTATGACCTCCTAGGTCAAAGAACCCGTCTGTGATGCTTACTTTTTCTACTTCTAACACCTCTTGCCAAATAATTGCTAGTTGTTCTTCGAATTCATTACGAGGAGCGATATATTCCTTATGAACATTTTTCTTTGCAGTTATCCCCGGGAGCATTTTATAATCTATCTTTCCGTTTGGAGTTAAGGGAACAGATTCTATTACTTCGAAGTAACTCGGAATCATATAAAACGGCAATTTATGATGCAAGTATACCTGCAATTCTTTTACATCTATAGGTTCTTTTTCTACAACATATGTTACTAATACCTCTGTCTCTTTTTCCTCTCTTACAACTGTTAGAACTTGTAGAATGCTTTCTGAGAATGACTTAATGGCAACCTCTACTTCTCCGAGCTCTATGCGATATCCACGTAACTTTATCTGGTTGTCCTTTCTTCCAAAAAATTCGATGTTTCCATCTGGTAACCATCTCGCCATATCACCAGTATCATACATGTAGTTATTTCTACTATTCGTACTATAAGGATTCTTTACAAAACGTTCAGATGTTAGTTCAGAACGGTTTAAATATCCTTTTGCAACTCCTGCTCCAGATACATACAATTTACCTATTGTTCCTGGTGGTACTAATTGTTTATGTTTATTCAATATATACATCTGAGAATTCGATATAGGTTTTCCTATCGGAATTGAAGTATAAGAATTTTCTTTTGACAGTTTATAACAAGAACTATACGTGGTATCTTCTGATGGACCATAGAGGTTTCTTACCTCTAAATTATAGGTTAGAAGCTTTTGGGCTATATCCACAGGAAAAGGCTCTCCTGCTAGATTAATGGCGCTTACATTACTTAAATCACTCCCACTTTCTAATACATTTCTTATACTTGAAGGGACTGTATTTATTAGCACTTTAGTGTCACTCTCTAAGTGTTCACCAATTTCTAATGCACTGTCCAAAAGTCTTATTTTCTTTCCTGTAGACAATGTATAAAACAATTCAAAAACCGAGAGATCAAAACAATGAGATGTGACTGCATATACTACATCAAAATTGGTGTTTTTAAATTCATCTTTTGCCCAGTTGATCATAGCAACTGCATTTTGATGCATGATCATTACACCTTTTGGGTTACCTGTAGTTCCCGAAGTATAAATAATATATGCCAAATCATCAGGCCCGAACTCACTTTCAGTATTCTCTTTTGAAAATTGATCTTTTTGTTTTTGAAGAGAATTTAACATTTCTTCATCAATTACCATTATGCAATTACTATCACGTTCTATATAAGTAATTCGTTCTTGAGGGTAATTTATATCAATTGGTACATAGACAGCTCCTGTTTTAAGTACTGCTAGTAAAGAGATCAGTAGTTTTTCACTTCTAGCTAATTTTACTCCAACAAAATCTCCTTCGAGTATTTCTTTTTCTTCTAATAAGTAATGTGCTAATTGATTAGAATACTCGTTAAGCTCTTTATATGTTAAAGTCTGACCTTCATATTCGATTGCAATTGCATCTGGTGTTTTTAAAACCTGTTCTTCAAAAAGAGATACCATTGTTTTATCTAAATCATAACCAACTTTAGTATCATTAAATTTTTCAAGTATAGTTTGTTCATCATCTGGTTTAAGCAATTCTATAGCTTCCAACTCTATCGTTGGTGATTCTACTACTTGTGAAAATACATTTCCAAGGTGAGAAAAAATGCTTTCAATAAAAAACTGATCATAAATATCTGTATTATAAGAAATACTAAGTGATAAGCCTTCTTTCTCCATAAAAGAAAATGATAAATCAAATTGCGCGGACTCTACTTCTATATCAAATTCATGAATTGCAAAATCAGATACTGATTCCTTATTTTGAGCACCTAATAATTGTTGCTGATTATGTAAAACTACCATTACATCAAATAATGGAGATCTAGAAGTATCGCGCTCTAGATTAAGCTGTTCTACTAATGTATCAAAGGGAAAATCTTGATGAGAATATGCTTCTAATAAGCATTGTTTCTCTTTTTTAAGTGCGTCTAAAAAACTATCCTTTTCATCAAATTCAGTTCTGATTGCCAATGTATTAAGATACAATCCTATCTGAGATTCTAAATCTGGGTGTTCTCTACCCGCGATAGGTGTGCCAACAATAATGTCCTTTTGATTACTATATCTGGAAAGTAATATTTTAACTGCAGACATTAAAGTCATAAATAATGTTACCTGCTGTTGCTGTGAAAACTGTTTTAATTTTGACAAAACTTCCTCAGGATAATTATGAATCAATACATTACCTGAATATGTTTTTATTAATGGACGTTTTCTAAAACTTGGCAAATCTAGTACAGGAAGTTCTCCTTGAAAAACATTCAACCAATATTCTTTTGATTCCTTTTGTGAACTTATAGTGTTTGTTTCTGCTAACCAAACGGCATAATCTTTAAACTGAATTGGTAACTCTGGTAATGTTAGCACCTCTCCTAACTGTAATTGTCTATAGACTTGTATAATCTCTGAAGTTAAAATCTCTATTGACCACCCATCACTAATAATATGATGCATAGATAAGAAAAATACAAAACTATTATTCTCCCTTTTTAAAAGAGAAGCTCTTAACAAAGGCCCTGTAGCCAAGTCGTACCCTTTAGCTTGTTCATCTTTTATGTACTCCCTGATAGATTGATCTGGCAATGCAGATTCAGAAAAATCTTCAATCGATAAATTAAGATCGAAATCAGCTATTGGGGTTATATATTGTTCTAAAATTCCTTTTTCATTGTTCTTAAAATAGGTGCGTAATATTTCATGACGATCAACCACATAGTTAACCGCTCTTGTAAAATTCTCAACAACAATATTGCCTTCTAAAGTTACTGCTCCTGTAATATGATATGCCTGAGTGTCTATTTCAAATTGACTCAAAAACCATAATCTTTGTTGGGAAGGTGTCGTTGGATAAAAATCAGACTCTGCTGCACAATTAATAGGTAAAAATTCTTGGTCTTTTAATGCATGACATAATTTTTCTATAGTAGGGTTATTGTAAAACAATGAATATGATATACTCTTATCCATTTTCTTATTGATCCGATTAATGACCTGTGAAATCATTAAACTATGTCCACCTAATTCAAAGAAATTATCGGTTACACCAACTTTATCTTGATGCAATACATCTTGCCATATAGCGGCAATTTTTTCTTCTAAGGCGGTTCTAGGTGCTATATATTTATGGTTTATGGTGTTTCCTTCCGTAATCTCTGGTAAACTTTTTTTGTCTATTTTTCCATTGGTAGTTAATGGAATTGTATCTAGTGTCACATAGTAATTTGGCAACATATACACTGGTAACTCCTTGCTTAGGTTGGATCTTAACTCTTGCTCATTTAAATCTGAATCTGTGACAACATAAGCAACAACTACTGGACCGACCTTTTGTTTTTTAACCATGACTACAGCTTGCTGTATTTCTGGTTGGGATAATAGGATGCTTTCAATTTCGCCTAACTCTATACGATACCCTCTTATTTTTACCTGAGTATCTTTCCTTCCCATAAACTCAATTGAACCACCTGGTGTCCATCTGGCTAGGTCACCTGTCCTGTATAATCGCTCTCCTGTTGTAAAAGGATGAGGTACAAACTTCGCTGAAGTCAAATCGTCTCGATTAAGGTACCCTCTCGCAACACCATCTCCCCCTAGATAAATCTCACCAATTACTCCTATTGGAACCGGAGAATGATTATCATCTAAAATGTAACAGGTACTATTTGATATCCCAGAACCAATAGGTATGGTTTGCACATTGTCTTGAATCTCGTTAATAGGATAATAAGTAGAATACGTAGTATTTTCCGTTGGACCATAGACATGATGAAGTTTGACTTTTGGGTATAGCTCTTTAAATCGTCTTACATGCTTTACTGATACTTGTTCCCCTCCAAATAATATATATTTTAGATCTTTTATCGATTCTAATTCAGATTCAACAAGAGTGTTAAATAAAGCTGTTGTTATAAAAAAACTATTTATACCTTGTTTTGTGAGTAAATCTCCAAATTTATTAACCTCTAAAAATATGTCTTTTGAGGATATAACTAAGGTTGCTCCATTAAGAAGGGGCATAAAAATATCAAATGTAGAACCGTCAAATGAAAAACTAGATAACCCCAAAATATTATCACCACCACAAACATCAATATAATTGGCGTTTTTCACCAATCTTACAATAGGTCGATGCTCTACTAATATTCCTTTAGGTTTCCCTGTTGATCCTGAAGTATAAATAACGTATGCCAGATTGTTAGGTTTGATTACTATATCTGGAATAACATCAGAATAGTTTTCTTCTTTTTTGAAGTGTTTTAAAATATTTTCATCTATTATAACTTTACAATTGCTATCCTCTTCTATATATGTGATTCTTTGTTGTGGATAATCAGGATCAATAGGAACATAGGCTCCACCTGTTTTTAAAATCGCCAATAAAGATATAATTGACCACTCGCTACGATCAAGTTTTATCCCTACCAAATCTTCTATCTCTATATTGTAGTTAGACAATAAATAATTAGCCAAACGATTAGATACGTCATCTAACTCTTTATAAGTAAGTTTTTTTTCTTCAAATACTAGAGCAACTGCATCTGGTGTCTTTTTTACCTGATCATTAAATAAATCTACTATTGTTTTATCCTTTGGATAATCTACCTTAGTATTATTAAAAGCTACTAATATGTTTTGTTTTTCAACCTCTGTTAATAGATCAATATCTGCTAGATGAATATTTGGAGAAACTAATATCTGATCAAATAAGTTTTCTAGATGCGAAAAAATCCCGCTTATAAATACCTCCTCATAAATATCTGTATTATAAGAAATATCTAAAGATAATCCTTCTTTCTCAACAAAGGCAAAAGACAAATCAAACTGAGAAGATCCTGAATCCAAGTCATAATCACTTATAGTCAAACCATCTATCGATCCTCTATTATTAAAACCTGACAATTGCTGCTGATTCTGAAGTACAATCATTACGTCAAACAATGGAGATCTAGAAGTATCTCTGGATAGATTAAGTGACTCTATTAATTTATCAAAAGGAAAATCCTGATGTGAATATGCACCTAATAACTGTTTCTTTTCTGCTTGTAATACATCTAAAAAACTACTATCAGTATTGAGTCTGGTACGAATTGCCAAAGTATTAAGATATAAACCTATTTGAGACTCTAAATCCCGATGTCCTCTCCCAGCGATGGGAGTACCAACAATAATATCTTTTTGATTACTGTATCTTGAAAGTAATACTTTGACTGAAGATATCAAGATCATAAATAAGGTCACCTGGTGTTCCTGTGAAAAATCTTTTAATTTGGATAAAATCTCTTTTGAATAACAATAATTCAGTACACTACCCCGATATGTCTTTATCATAGGACGAGTCTTAAAACTTGGTAACTCTAATACCGGTAATTCTCCTTGAAAAACATCTAACCAATAATCCTTTGATTCTTTATAATCGGTAGTGGTATGCATTTCTGATAACCAAACCGCATAATCTTTAAACTGTATGGATAAATCAGGCAAAGATATATCGGCTCCTAGCTGTAGCTGTTTATAGCTCTCAAAAACCTCAGAGGTTAAAACCTCTATCGACCAACCATCACTTATAATATGATGCATCGATAAGAAAAATACAAACTCATTATCACAAACCTGTAAAAGAGAAGCACTAAATAAAGGAGCATTCGATAAATCATATCCTATATGCTGTTGCTCTTTTATATAACTTTCAACTGCATGACAGGGATCTCTTGATTCAGAAAAATCCTTAACTGATAAAGTAAAATCAAAAGCCGATTCCGGTAAAATATATTGGCGTAAAAGACCTTCTTCGTTATTCCTAAAACTAGTGCGTAAAACCTCATGACGGTCAACAACATGAGTAAAGGCAAGATTAAAATTCTCAATATTAACATCCCCTTTTAAAACTATAGCGCCTGTAATTTGATAAGCTTGCGCTTCTTCCCCCAATTGACTTAACAACCATAAACGATGCTGTGATGGAGTTACTGGATAAGAATCCAAAACAGGAGCTTTGTCTATAGCTATAAATTGGTCATCTTGTAACGAAACAACTATATTCTCAATGGTAGGATTCGTGTAAAAAACCTTAAAAGGAATATTCTTACCCATAATCTTATGGGCCCTATTGATAATCTGTGAAATCATCAAACTGTGACCTCCTAATTCAAAAAAATTATCTGTGATTCCAATACCACTTACTCCTAATATTTCTTCCCAAATATGAACTAACTCTTGTTCCGTTTTGTCTCTTGGAGCTACATAATCCTTCTTGATAACATCAACAGAAGTGATTTCTGGTAAGGCCTTCTTATTTACTTTACCATTAGGTGTAAGAGGAACTGATCCTATCGCAATAAAATAACTAGGAAGCATATAAGAGGGCAATTTCTCTTGTAAATAAGCCCTTAACTTTGATTTATCAATGGATGCGTTTTCAACGTAATACCCAACTAATATATCTTCTTTTTGAGGTTTTTTAACAGCAACAACTGCCTGTAAGATATCTTCGGAAAATTCTGATATCGAATTTTCTATTTCTGCTAGCTCTATACGATAACCTCTCAATTTCACCTGATGATCTTTTCTTCCCAAAAACTCGATAGTACCATCTGTAGACCATCTAGCTAAGTCACCTGTATCATACATATGTTCTCCTGCACAATATGGGTTGTCTAAAAACTTTTCTGTTGTCAATTCAGGGCGATTAAGATATCCATTAGCAACACCGGACCCAGAAACATAAAGTTTACCTATTACTCCAGGAGGTAACAATTGAAGGGATTCATCTAAAATATAAGCTTGTGTATTTGTTATAGGTGTACCAATAGGAATTGATCGATATTCCTTTGATTTCGATAATTTGTAACAGGTACTATATGTAGTGTCCTCTGAAGGACCATACAGATTTCTAATCTCTGCTGTAGTGGTTAAAAGCTTTTGAGCAATATCAACCGGAAAAGGCTCTCCTGCCAAATTTACAGCACTTACATTTGATAAATCACACCCCTCGTCTAAGACATTTCGAATACTTGAAGGAACTGTATTTAATAGCACCTTGGTGTCATTTTGAAGATGTTTACCTATTTCTAGAGCACTATCTAGTAATTTTATCTTTTTACCCACGGATAGTGTATAAAACAACTCAAAAACTGATAGATCAAAACAATGAGAAGTAGCAGCATATACTAAATCAAAATCAGTATTCTTAAACTCATCTTTTGCCCATTCTATTAAAGCAACAGCATTTTTATGAGTAATCATTACTCCTTTGGGATTACCAGTAGTACCAGAAGTATAAATAATATAAGCTAGGTCACTTGATTTTTTATGATTTAATACATTCTCTACTAAGCAGAGATCTTCATCTCTTTGGAAACGAATCAACTCTTCTGCATCAATTACTAATTTACAATTACTGTCTGTTTCTATATATGAAATTCTTTCAGAAGGATAGTTAATATCTATAGGAACATAAACAGCTCCTGCTTTTAATACTGCTAATAAAGCAATTAATAACTTTTCACTCCTTGCAAGTTTTACACCAACAAAATCACCTGCAGATATACCTTGTTCCATTAAATAATGAGCCAATTGATTAGAGCGCTTATTAAGTTCACTGTAGGTTAGTGACTCCCCATCATATTCTATAGCAATATTATCTGGGGTTCTTATAACTTGATCTTCGAAAAGAGATGAAATTGTGCTATCCTTTGGTAATTTTATTTTATTTGAAATACCAAATTCAGATAACAGTTTTTCCTTTTCTTCTTCAGACACAATAGTGACCTGAGAAATCTCTGTTTCTATATTCGTTTTTAAATCCTGAATCCAAATCTTTAATTTATGAAGGAAGCTATTAACTAATTTTACTTCCGAAAACTTTTCCGAAAAGTATATAGAAATCTCTAGATCCGAATTTTGTTTTTTATCTACCTTTAATAAAAAAGAAGAAAAAACTTCCTCATCATAATTGTACGAGAACCCAAAAGGAGTACATGCATTAAATGACTTCTTTGAAATTACAGTCATGTCATAATCCCTATGCTTGTAAACTTCTTGTACTTCTTTTTTAACCTCCTGAAAAAACTGCTTCAATATTTTCCCATTTATAGACGGAAAATCATACAACAATGAAGCTTCTTGCTTCATAGACAAACTCCTTGAAGAAATCAAATTACATTCATCAAAATAACGTTGTAGAAGCGCATTGTAAATAGCCAACAAAACTGTAAACTCTGCTATCTCGTTGCCCGAGGTAAGCCTATAGAAGTATTGAAGATCATCTTTCTTTATTAAGATACTATCTGCTGATAAATAAGAATTTATTAATAAATCTGAATCTCCAGAAAAACTAGATTTTAGTTTTTCTTTCCAATAGTTTGTTGTTATTTTTTTTTGAATTGTAGTCATTCTATTTCTTTTAATCATGCAATTTCATGAAGGCTTACCATATGATAAGAAGGAATTGTGGCTATGATGTTTTGCTGTAATGAATCTATTCGGACTATAATTTTATTTGTATTATTAACTTTTAAAATTTCACACTCTAAACCACTTAATGATCCATAATTTATCTTTTTAACATCCCCAACTCGAAATGATTGATTGGAAATTTCAAGGTCTGAGATTTCATCTGATCCTAAGCATAATTTTACATTTAAGATCTCTTCTTCTCTAACTCTTGCATATTCATTCCTAAATTTTATGAAAGTACATGCTCCATTAATTGATAATGCTTTATGAAAATCCATTGAAGAATTAATCTTAACAAAAACATATGAAGGGAAAAGTGGTTTCGAGATTATTTTTTTTCTGTCGCTCCATTGATTAATCGTTTCGACCAATGGGAGAAAAGATTCGAGTTCCTGTTCTATTAAAAGGTCATGAACTCTTTTTTCATGACGCGATTTAACATATAGAACATACCATCCGGTTTTAAGAAGTTTGCCCATGATAATTGTGTGTTTTAAGAAATAACTTGATGTTATTTATCTTGTGAAATATGTTGGTAATAGGAAAAAATCAAAAGAAAATTGAAAAAAAGCTATAGCTTCGCTTCCTTGACTCACATGGTGTTTATTTGACAAAAAACAAATTCAACCCAATAAAATCTAGTTAAGCTTATATGGTAAATTATAAATACCATAAAGCAGCATTGTCGGTTTGACTATTTAGCTTATTTAATTAAATGTAAAAATTAGGAATACATTTAAAAACTAATGATAAATAATAAAAGATCACATCTTCTATCAGTCATTATCATTTAATACAAACATAGATTAAACCCAATGCATAAAACAAGTCATTACGGTCCGTTTTCAGGAAAAAAGACCCTGAATTCAGGGAATTCAGAGAACCGAAAAATATTTTAAATAATTGTTTTTTAGATACTTACACATTTGTTGAAGATTATAAAATTCAATACCTACCATCAAATCACTATTTTATTAAAACCGTATTTTTAAGACTGTTTTTCATGAATTTTTAATACAAATTCAAAAGTCCAATACACTAGCAAGTAATCCAGATATCTTAAAAAGATGGTATAAAAGGTTTCTTAATCAGGATCGTAACAATGTAAAATCAAAATTCTATATAAAAGAAACTCAATAATAGTAAGGCAATTATAATGTATTAAAAATGTTATTCTTCATCGTTAAAAGTGTACTTGGAATTCCTGAATTCATTGCTTCATATTTCTTATAAGCATTTGATTATTAATTGCGTTAATAGAATTTAATCAAAATAAAAGATTACCAAGAAAACTGTATATTTGTATTCTTATTAACCGGGGCTTATTTATAATTACTTTGAAACAAAAAAATCCATACTCATTTTTTGATGAATTCTGTTTGGAAACATTTCATCTATTTCTAGACTTTTATTTTAGTTTTACCAGAAGTAAAGTATTATCACTCGATGACTTTAAGAAATTTCACGAAGATTACTCCTTGAAAAAATGTTTTTAGCAACACCTATGCCTTTAATAAAATCGAAGAATGGCACTCTGGGTTATTAATAATAATTACTAAAGACAACTCCAAATAATATGATTACTTTACCGTTTAATTCTAATCAAAACCTAGGCCGTATAGGAAATGAAAACTCTTAAATACAAAATCCTCATACTATTATTGTTTTTATCTTTTCAGAATATCTATACCCAAGATATTGACGAAACAGACATAAATGAGCTTGCAAAAAACAATTATAACGACCTTTCAGAATATTTTCAACTTAGAATCAAAGATTCTACAAAAGTTCGAGTATATGCCCAAGCATTCCTTGCGAAAGCAAAACAAGAAAGTAATACAATCAAAAAAGCAGATGGATACTATATGTTGGCGACAGTTTCAGAGCATGAAGAAGCGCTGCTGTATTGTGATAGCATAATTGAAGTTACAAAAAATGAAGATCACTATTCGTATCCCGCCAAAGCCCATTTATTAAAAGCACAAATTTTGGGATCTCAAAGTGAGTATCAAAAAACCATGGATGAATTGGTTAAAGCTAATATCTATGCAAATAAAAACGAAAATATAGATCAAAAGTATAAAACGAAATATTTTATTGCCATCTTAAAAAATAACCTTGGGGAATATGAAGAGAGTTTAGATATTTTAAAATCTACTACCGAATATTATAAAAATAAATACGATGAAGATAAAAATTACGAATACGATTATATAAAATCTCTTTATGCTTATGGAAATGCTTATGATGTAAATAATAAGTATGATTCTGCATATACTATTAATAAAAAGGCAATAAAATTAAGCTTAAAATCAAAAGATAGTACATTATACGGCAGACTTCTACTAACATCTGCTGTAACACTTTATCACAAAAAACAATATCAAGCCAGCTTGGATAGTATTAATAGGCTAAAAGAAATAAGTAATTATAGAGCGCAAAGTAAAGGCACTTTAATAAGAACTGATCTTTATTTGGGTAAAATTTATTTTGTTCAAAACAAATTCGAGAAATCTATTCATCATCTTAAAGCCGTAGATTCATTTGCTTTTTCCAAACAGTATTTTTTCATTAATATGCGAGAAGCTTATGAGCTATTAATCAAATATTATAGAGAACAACAAGAAACTGAAAAACAAATTTTCTATATCGATAGACTACTTAAAGTTGATAGCATCCTAGATAATGACTATAAATACATCTCCAGACAAATCAATGATGAATACTCTACGCCAAATTTAATACTTGAAAAGCAGGAAATAATTGACTCCCTTCAAAAAAACAATAAGTCTAAAATTATTTTCCTAATAATTTTGTCTACTCTATTTCTATTGCTAATATTAGTTTTGATAAGAAATGATAAAAAGAAGAAAACCTACAAAAAAAGATTTTTAGAATTATTGGATCACAATAAAAAGCCTTCTTTAGCGACTTCGGTAATAAAACCTTCTAAAAAAATAGAAAAAAATGAGTCTAATAATAGTGATATAGGAATCTCGGAAATCATTGTAAATGATATTTTGAAAAGCCTTAAATCCTTTGAAAATAATAACGATTTTTTGACTCCAAATCTTACTGTAAGTAGTTTATCCAAAAAGTTTAAAACAAATTCAAAATACTTGTCTAAGGTTATCAACATACATAAAAACAAAAGCTTCAGTAATTATGTAAACGAGCTTAGAATTGATTATGTTGTAGAAGAACTGAAATCGAATCCTAAGTTTAGAAAGTATACCATAAAAGCTATTGCTAACGAGATTGGCTTCAACACTACAGAGGCTTTTTCTAAGTCATTCTATAAAACTACCGGTATCTACCCTTCGTTTTTCTTAAAACAACTTGAAAAGCAACAAGATAATAGCAAAATAAGAGAAACTATATAAGTATTTGATTTTTAAGTATTTAAAAGGCTTAATTCAGGAAAACAGACATCCAAATTCCCGAAAAACAGACAACCTTCATCCAAAAAACGCCTCTATTTCTATGATTAACCTATAATTTAGTAAAATCATTAAATCATAAAAATACAATAATGAAAAAATCACACAATCAAAAACAAAAACTTAATCTTAAAAAGCTTAAAATAACAAAACTTAATAATTTTAAGCACATAAAAGGAGGGGCACAAATTTTCCTAAATGACACTGGTTATAACACCGATACTTTTGAGACTAGATGTTAATACATTCAAATAGTTGTTATTAATATACAATCTCAAAGGCTTAAAGAAATTATTTTTTGCACAACTTAAACAAATTGATACTCAATTAAATTCAAGAAAATGAAAAAGTCACACAATCAAAGAAAACTTACTTTAAAAAAACTTAAAATAACAAAACTTAATAATCCAAATAATATAAAGGGAGGCGCACAAATTTTCATACAAGATACTGATATAAATACCGACACTTTTCCCGGAGCTGCTTTATGCTAGTAATTATCTTTGATAGTTTATAATTTGCTATATCATAAATGCAAAACTTATGCATTTCTAAAAAGACTAAATTATCCTTTTGTTTTAAAAATGAAAGGATAATTTTCTCGATAAATTAAGTAATATCTATTTAAGGATTATTAATTAATCGTCCTAGAATATAAACTAGAATTAAGATAATCGGAGATAAGGAAAAATGATTCAACAAGAATATGTTTGAATACTAAAATAGCCTCTAACTTCCTAAGAATCATAAAATTTAACAATACCGATAAAAATCAATATGTGAGGTTGTTTTAATTAGTTTTAAGGTTATGAAGATAAAATCTTTTTTTGTTACCATTTTTTTCTTACCATGTTTTTTTATCTCTTCTCAAGAAAGAACAAATACCTTACCTCCAAAAATTGTTATCGATGAATATCACGGGCAAAAAATTGAAGACCCTTACAGGTATGCAGAGGATTTAAACTCTCTAATAGTTAATGAATGGATTACGGCACAAAACAAAATTTCAAAAAATCTATTAAGTAGGATCGAAAAAAAACAATATTTGATAGACAAGCAAATTGAACTCGATAAGAAAAAAGAATTTGTTATATCTAAACTTAAGGTAACAGAAAATGACAAACATTTCTATCTAAAAAGATTGCCTGATGAAAATGTTCCTAAACTATATTATAGACAAGCATTTTCAAGTCCAGAGAAACTTCTTTATGATCCGAAGCAATTTAACCCAGATTCTAACACCGAATATGTAATCAATTATTTACAGCCCAACTGGAATGGTTCCAAAATTGTTGTAAGTCTAACTAAAAAAGGTAAAGAAGTCTCCGAAATGATTATTATTGATGTAGTTTCAAAAAAAACACATCCAGAAGTAATAAAAAATGTATGGCCATCTAATACCGGAGGAGTAGAGTGGTTACCAGATAACTCTGGTTTTATCTATGTTCATTATACTTCTATAGATCCAAGATCAATAGAATTTTTAAAAAACACCAAATCGGTTATCTATAAACTAGGTGATAACCCTAAAATTCTTAAAGAAGTATTTTCCAAAACACATAATCCTGATCTCAATTTAGAAGAAGGTGATTTTCCTATAACATCATTAAAAAGTAAAAATAGTAAATATTTGATCGGAACAACTCCTGGCGCCGGTAGTTATTATAATTCATATTATCTACCTATTGATGAGATGGAAACAAAAAACTGGAAACTCCTCTTTAAAAAATCTGACGAAATAAAAAGTATAATTCTAAAAGGTGATTCTATTGTTTATCAAACTTCTAAGAATGCTCCCAATTTTAGAATATGTATTACATCAATTAAAAACCCTGATTTTGACAACCCAAGAGTTTTGGTCGAAGAAAGAATAGACGAAGTTATTACAGATTTTGATCTAACCAAAGATGGTTTGTATTTTGTAACTAGTAAAAATGGAGTCAAGGCAAGTTTGTTCAAGTGCGAGAATACATCCCGAAAAGAAATAAAACTCCCTCAAGTATATGGCAATTTAAATATTAGTTCAAAAGGAATAGATCATTCCGAATTATGGATTACTGCTAGCGGTTGGACTACAGATAGTAGAAGATATGAGTACCTCAATGGCAAACTAATAGACAAAGATTTTAATCAGACCTTTGATAACAAACAGTTTCAAGAAATTGTTGTTGAAGAAATTGAAGTAGAAGCTCATGACGGTGAAAAAATACCACTGTCAATTCTTTATAAAAAGGGAACAAAAAAGGATGGTAAAAATCACACTTTGATGGATGGTTATGGTGCATATGGCATTTCTATGAGTCCAACTTTTTCTTTACGTAGATTGCTATGGGTTCTTGAAGGAGGGGTATTTGCTATCGCTCATGTAAGAGGAGGTGGAGAAAAAGGCGAGGCATGGCACAAAGGAGGATATAAATCCACTAAACCTAATACATGGAAAGACTTTATATCTTGTGCCGAATACTTAATATCCAACCAATATACTTCACCCAAAAAACTTGCAATATGGAGCGGTAGCGCTGGAGGAATATTAATAGGGCGAGCAATTACAGACAGATCAGATTTATTTGCTGCGGCCATTATAGAATTTGGTTCTCTAAATATGCTAAGATCAGAAATGAGACCAAATGGTGTTACAAATATCAAGGAATTCGGAGCATTAAAAGATCCTGTTGAATTTGAAGGGTTATTAGAAATGGATGCTTATCATCATATAAAAGATAACAAAAAATATCCCGCAACTCTAATAGCCGCAGGTTTAAATGATGCTAGAGTGCCTGCATGGTTTTCTGTAAAATTTGCAGCAAGACTCCAACGGGCTAATATTTCGTCCACAGACAATCTCTTATTAATAGATAAAGATGCCGGACATGGAATTGATAATACCAAATTAAAAGGGTTTAATAGATTTGCAACTGTTATATCTT
Source organism: uncultured Aquimarina sp. (assembly GCA_947500545.1). Taxonomy (GTDB): domain Bacteria; phylum Bacteroidota; class Bacteroidia; order Flavobacteriales; family Flavobacteriaceae; genus Aquimarina. The sequence continues at coordinate 43,988 of CANMSO010000016.1, forward strand.
TTGCATTTTGGCAAACCGGACACCCAGATTATCAACCTAAACAACAATAAACTATACTGTTAATAACTGTATAACTAGTTTTTTATAGTATCTATATTTGGTGTATCAGGCAATGTAATTAATGGCTTCTTTTGCAATTGATAAGCATTAAGTTGCAAAAGCCAAAGTCCCATGCCTGCCGATCCTTGCATTAGACCGGTTTGAGCTGCCAACTCATCAGGATTTCTTCTATTCTCTGCATGTATCCATTTTATGTAATCTTCTTCTTGAGTAAGCGACGAAATAATTTTTTGAGTCATTCTTTCTGAAAAATGAAGATACTTTGTATTTCCTGTTATCTTAAAAAGCCAAAAATAATATTCTGCAACACCTGTGGCTCCACAACATTTACCAACATTGTTCCAATAGCCAGGGGTTTCATTTTGGTCAATCCCTTCTAACATTAAATAATCTGCAGAATGTGTTATTTTATCTAACCATTTCTCATCTTGCGTAGCATCAAAAAGAGAATAATATAATCTGCTAGTTCCTGCAGGACCATGACACCAACCTAAATAATACAAATCTTCACCTTCAGGAAGGTGATGTGGAATATAACCCTTACTATTTGATATAGAATCCAAAACCTTAGTAGCTTTTATGGCTGCATCCAGATATTTTTTAGTTTTAGTCCTTTTGTATTCTTCAGTTAGAAAATATGCCACTCCAGAAGTACCATGTGAAAAATTATCCATAAAATATTTATAATCCGGAAAAACCTTCCAACGCAAGCCTTTATTTACTTCAATAGCATTGTCTAATAGTCCTTCAGCTACTAACCGAGATAGTCTATCAGCTTTTTTAGATCCTAATTCATTTGTAAGATATTGTAAATAAAGACCTATTCCCGCACTTCCATATACAATATCGGTTATGCTACCCCAATGTATTCCGTTGGCAGATTTATTAGAAGATTGCTCAAGTAGGGTAATTGTTTGTAGTGCTCCCTGTTTATATTCTTTATTTCCAGTAGATTTAAAAACTTCGGTTAGCGTAAAGCCTACCCCCGCTAACCCAGTGTACAAGCCAACTTCTTCTGAATCATATATCGTATCCCTTAACGTATTAACCAAATAATTCGCTCCAGATCTGGCCTGATTCAAATATACAGTATCATTAGTGGCATTAAACAATTCTAAATAGAATAACACAATTCCTGGGGCACCTCTGTACAAAGCTTTATCAACTTTTGAGTTTATACTATCTGGCATTACCCTCCATACCTCTTCATTGCCTGAGTTATATTTAGCAGTTTGGATATATTTTTCTGATTTTATAGCCAGAGACAACCAATCCTCGTTTTGAAAGGATTTTTCTCTTTTATTACAAGATACGGTACATATAAAACCAATGACTATTAACATTGAATATATGAAGAAGCGCTTATTAAGTGTACTTATGTGCCGTAGTTGCATGATTGACGTTATGTGAATCACAAATCTAATCGATTTTTAATGGACCTGAAATTATTTATCGATACTTGACCATATCTTTAAGTTATTTTTATGATTTTCTCTTTCGTATATTTAAAACCTAATCATTATACAGGTACTCATAATACGAATTCACTCACTTTCTCTTTAAATAATTAAAGAGAGTTATTATTAACAATACAAACGCCAAGCCAAAACCAACAATACCAATATTGAGTCCAAATAGTGTTTTCTCACTTCCATCCATAAATTCCATAGAACCTCCATAAAAATCTTTAAGTAAAAAAGACACAATAAACCCACCTGTGATAATCATAGAAAGTATTGAGCTTATAAGGACTTCTCTTTTGAACCATACTAGCCAAACACATAATACCCCAACGCTTGAGTTTGTAATAAGTTGCCATACCTCATGAATTCTAACATGTGGAGTCCAATCAGGATTAAACACATGTGTATTGTTAATTTCCAAATATGGTACTACTATAGCGTAAAGAAAAACACTAAATGTAACTACAACTCTTTGTGCTCTTATGTTATCCTTCATAATTCATATGTTTTAATAGTAAAAAACCTGACTTAGGTGTTGATTTTGATTCATCCTCACCTATATCTTTTGTTTTACTTTCGCTTATCGATATCCGTTATAAAACCTTATAAAAGGATATTCTTTATAAATCTAAAGGATTTATAATAAACAGTATACTTGCAATAAATATTGGTATATGAATTTCTGAAGATCAATTTATTCAAAACCGTCCAAAACAAAAAAATCCTGAAGAATATCTTCAGGATTTTTATTTTTGTGGGCGCGAAGGGATTCGAACCCCTGACCCCTTGGGTGTAAACCAAGTGCTCTGAACCAACTGAGCTACGCGCCCGCTATCTTGCGATTGCGGATGCAAATATAAGACAGTTTTATAGTCTACCAAAAGAATTTCAAATAAAATTTAAATTATTTCTGCAACTACAAATGTACTTCCGCCTACATAAACTACATCTCGATTTGTAGCACATTGTAAAGCAACATTATACGCTTCTTTCACAGAGGAATAATCTTGTCCTAGCAAATCAAACTTTAATGCTTTTTTTCTTAATTCTTTTTCTTCCAACCCACGGGGAATATCTGGTTTAGCAAAATAATAACGAGCAGATGTTGGAAAAAGTGACAATATAGAGTCTATATCTTTATCACTTACAACTCCTAATACAATATGAAGCTTGTCATAGGCTTCTTCGAGTAACTGCTTTAAAACCACCTCTAATCCATCAATATTATGCGCTGTATCACAAATTACTTTAGGGTTTTGTCTCAAAATTTGCCATCTACCCAATAATCCCGTATTTACGACCACATTTAAAAGACCTTTTTGAACTGAATGTTTGTCAATTTCCCAACCCTTTTGTTCTAACACAACTATAGTTTGCAACACTGTCCTCACATTCTCTTCTTGATAATTTCCTTTCAAACCTGAAGAATATATCTCATCCCTATAATTTACTGCAAAATATATATCGCTATTGCCAGCTTTAGCTTTTTTCTCAAATACTTTCTTTGTAGTAGCAGTAGCTCTTCCTACAATTACCGGAGTATTTTCTTTTATAATTCCAGCTTTTTCGGCTGCTATATCTTCCAAAGTATTTCCTAGAAAACGAGTATGATCTATTCCTATATTGGTAATTACTGAAACTTCTGGAGAAATAATATTTGTAGAATCCAGCCTACCTCCCAAACCTACTTCTATTACTGCAATATCCACATTGGATTCAGCAAAATATTGAAAAGCCATTCCAACGGTCATCTCAAAAAAGGACAAATGATTTGCTTCAAAATAAGGTTTATAGTCTTCTATAAACTCTATAATTTTTTGTTCTGGTATCTTTTCGCCATTAATGCGAATACGTTCTCTAAAATCCTTTAAATGTGGTGAGGTATATAATCCAACTTTATATCCTGCTTCTTGTAAAACCGAAGCCAACAAATGACTAGTAGACCCTTTTCCATTAGTACCCGCAACATGAATACTCTTGAATTTAGTTTCTGGATTATCTAGGTATTTTGCTAATTGAATAGTGTTATGAAGATCTACCTTGTATGCACTTGCTCCCTGACGTTGATACATGGGTAATTGGGCAAACATCCAGTCCAGGGTGTCGCTGTAAGTCATATTCTTATTATTCCGAAAGTTTAAACTGATAAATGATTGTTCCTACTTGTTTTACAGGCGCTTTAGAATCACTATTGAATCGTGTAGCCAAAGCAGCTTTTTTTGCTGGCCCCATTAAGCATGAAGCACTATTAGTTGTCCCTTTCATACCGGGAGTAGCTTTTACTACTTTACCACTTTGATTTACTTCTATTTTAACTACAACAATACCAGATTCATTACAATCCTGAACAAATTTTTCCTTATTAAGTGCTTTTCGACCACCTAAACGATAATTACCATCTCCATCCAATCCTTTTCCCGTTCCATAATATGATTTAGCATTGGGATCTCCATCTGGTCTTCCTTTATCACCTGGAGATCGGTTATTCCCCTCTCCTCCTTTTGCCTGACCATCTGTCTTTGGACCATTAGAAAAACTATTAAGAATGTCTAAAGTAGATTTATCTGGTTTAGGATCTGATTTCTTTTCTTCTACCTTCTCTACAGGTTTTTCTTTTATTGTATTTGTTACCGGTGTTTTATTAGTAGGTACTTTTGGTATTTCCTTAGGTTTTTCAACCTTCTTTTTAGGTTTTTTCTTTGGCTTTTTATCGATTACTGGCGCATCTTCCAGGTTTTGTGTAACTACCTTTTCTTTAATTTCTGGAGATTTCTCTTCAGGCTCCGGAGTTACTTTGGCAGATTCTGGTGTAGTATTTTTTGGTGCTGACTTAATGGGTTTTGTAGGCTGAACTTTACCTGATCCATTGTCTGTTGTACCAAAATTTACAGCTATTCCACTTTCTTCTTCTGGAACTATATAGCTAAGACCAAGATAAAACAACAAAAAGATAATCCCTACGTGCAAAAGTATGGTAAGCACAAAGGACTTTCTCTTATGTTTAGTATCTAGGTTTAGCATATTTAATCTGGTTTCACAGCCAGTATAACTTTATATTTATTTCGATTTGCGATATCCATTACTCCTACTGCTTTTTCTATAGGAACACCTTCTTCTGCTCTTAGAATAATTGTAGGTTCATTCTGCCCTTCTAATCGAGACAGTAATTCAGATTCTAATCTGCTTTGACTAATACGTTCTTCATCAATATAATACTGAAGTTTATTCGTAATACTCACAGATATATTTTGAACATTAGAACTCTTTCCTTTTGCTTTTGGTAATATTAGGTCCAACGCTTCTGGAGTAATCGCTGGCGATGTCAACAAAAAGAAAACTAATAACAAGAATACTATGTCTGTCATAGACGACATACTAAACTCTGGACTAACTTTATTTCTTCCTCTTAAATTCATATTAAGCAGGTTCGTTTAACAAATCAAGGAAATCAACTGCATTGGCTTCCATACTATGAATAACCTTATCAGTACGTACTACAAGATGATTATATCCAATATAAGCGACAATACCAACAACCAATCCTCCTACAGTGGTCGTCATGGCTGTATATATTCCTTCGGCCAAAACACCCATATCAGCAGTTCCTGAGCTAGATGCTAGATTATGGAATGCCAAAATCATACCAATTACTGTTCCTAAGAAACCTATCATAGGAGCAGCACCCGCAACTGTAGCCAAAATACTAACATTCTTCTCTAGTTTATATACTTCTAGCCTACCTGCATTTTCGATCGCTTTATTAATATCTTCTAAAGAATGTCCGATTCTAGATATTCCTTTTTCAGTTAATCTAGCTACTGGATTATTGGTTTGAGCACATAAAATCTTGGCTGCTTCAATTTTACCGGTAGCGACATTATCTCGTATTTTACTCATAAAACTTTCATCATATTTAGAAGCTGCTTTTATTGCAAAAAGCCTTTCAAAATAGATATACACTGCTACAAACAGTAAAATAAAAAGAATAGATATGATAACAACAGCCCCGGTTCCTCCGCTAAACAGGAGATCCATAATGGACAATGTTTTCTCTTCTACTTCTGGGTTAACTTCTTTGGTGGTTTGGGCAATAGCACCAAGCATAGATAAATACGTCATTTTGATTTTGTTAATTTAGTAGTTAGTATACTAACGTTATTTCAGTAGGTTAAGTATATCGTATCTCTTTATAATATATATATAATTCCTAATAAACCAATCCCTCCAAGTACTATTGTATAAGGAAATGCCATTTTTACCATCTTGGTATATGACAAACCAATTAACGGAGCTAAAGAAGAGGTTAGTAAAAATAAGAACGCCGCCTGACCGTTAGGTGTTGCAACACTGGGTAGATTTGTTCCTGTATTAATAGCAATGGCTAACTTTTCAAATTGATCTCTGGTTATTACCCCATTATCAAAAGCTTGCTTTACCTCACCAATATACACAGTAGCCACAAAGACATTATCGCTAATCATAGACAATACTCCATTAGCAACATAGAACATTGCAGGTTGATCTTCAGGCTTCATTTTTAATGCCCAATCAATTATAGGAGTAAATAAATGCTGATCATGAATCATGGCAACAATAACAAAAAACACCACTAATAAACCAGTAAATGGCAATGCTTCTTCGAATGCTTTTCCTAGTTGATGTTCTTCGGTAATTCCCATAAAAGCCGTTTGAACGATAATTAGTGCTAATCCAATAAATCCAACTGGCGCCAAATGCAGTGCTAAACCAATAATTAAAAGTATTGCTGATATTGCTTGTACAAGTAAACCATATTTAGATTTATCAGACCTGTTGGCATCTTCTTCTTCAGTATAACTTTCTATAATTCTTCTTGCTACATCGGGTAATTTTGCTCCAAAACCAAATGAGCTGGTGGCTTCCAAAATTACTGTGGTAAGCATTCCTGCAGCCAAAACAGGAAGTGCGATTGGTGCCATTTTAATGAAAAATTCTATAAAATCCCATCCCATTCGTTCACCTATGAGTAAGTTTTGAGGCTCACCCACCAGCGTACAAACTCCTCCAAGTGCAGTACCTACGACTCCATGCATTACTAAACTTCTTAAAAAGCTTCTAAATTGCTCCAGAGTCTCACCACTTAATTCTTTCCTGTCAAGTACTCCACTCTCATCATAATCTCCTGACCCAGAATGAATTTTATGATATACTCCATAAAACCCAACCGCTACACTTATTAAAACAGCAGTTACTGTCAAAGCATCTAAAAATGCCGAAAGTACTGCCGCCAAAAACACAAACAATAAAGACAGTATCATTTTTGACTTTATTTTTGTAAAAACTTTACTGAAAATATACATCAGTAGGGGTTTCATAAAATAAATCCCGGCAACCATAAATACGAGCAGTAAAATAACTTCAAGGTTTTGTTCAACTTCAAGTAGCACTCCTCCTTTAATTCCCTTTCCTAATTCGTCAAGCAAAACTTTTCCATGATCCATTTTATACATTGGGTGGGTTAACCCAAGAGCCAAAGCTTCTATTGCCAGTATACCCCCAGATTGTAAAGGGTAGCATTTTAAAGCCATTGCCAAGGTAAAAATAAACTCTCCAATAAATAACCAAGCTGTAACTGTTGGCCCTAAAACGAAATATGAAAATACATTGAAAATTAAAAACCCAATCATTACGGCCTTGAACCACTTTGGACTACTCCCTAAAAAATACTTAAACATAGTTGTACTTGGTTATTCGATTAATACTACAATAGCTGTTTGAGTGCTATTTCAAATGCTGTTTTACTTATGTTGGTTTTTGCTTGTTTGGCACTGTAAGTGTTTTGAATGGCTTTCTTTATAGTTTCAGAAGTATCCATAAAGATTGCTTCATCCGTCATTTGTACTTTTCGCTCCATGAAATAGGCAAAAACTCTTGCCATTCCACAATTAGAAATAAAATCCGGTATCAAACTTACACGTTCATCTGTATACTCCATTATTGGTCCAAAAAATATTTCTTTATCTGCAAACGGAACATTAGCTCCACAGGAAATAACTTCTAAACCAGAATCGATCATCCTAGTAATCTGATCCTTTGTAATTAATCTAGATGCTGCACATGGAGCAAAAATTTCTGTTGGTAAAGACCAAATTTTATCATTTAACTCTTCGAACGGAATCAATGTTTTACTATATAGCTTATTTCCTTTTTTATTTAAATATAGTTCTTTTATCTCTTCAAAAGAAAAGCCGTCTTCCTTTATAAGTCCGCCTGCATGATCAATAATCCCAACTACCTTAGCTCCCATTTCTGAAAGATAATATGCCGCTGCGGATCCCACATTTCCAAAACCCTGTACAATAGCTCTTTTACCTTTTACATCACCTCCATAAATCTCATAATAATGCCTTGCCGCTTCTGCTACACCATATCCCGTAATCATATCCGCCACTGTGTACTTTTTGGATACATCTGGTGAAAAAGTGGTATTTTCTAACACCTTAATAACACCTTGGCGTAATTGTCCTATTCTATTTATCTTATCAGCTTCTGTAGGCTGAAAATGACCATTAAAAACCCCTTCCTGAGGGTGCCACACTCCACATTCTTCGGTTATTGGAATTACCTCATGAATTTCATCAACATTAAGATCTCCCCCAGTTCCATAATAACTTTTTAATAATGGAGACACTGCTTTGTACCATCTTTTTAAAACATCCTTTTTACGTGGATCATTTGGATCGAAATTAATCCCTGATTTTGCACCACCAATTGCGGGACCCGAAACTGTGAATTTCACCTCCATTGTTTTTGCCAAAGAAAGAACCTCATTTTTGTCTAATCCTTCGCGCATTCTAGTACCCCCACCAGCAGCACCACCGCGTAATGAATTTATAACGGTCCAGCCTTCAGCTTCAGTTTCAGAATCACGCCAATTAAAAACAATTTCTGGCGCTTTGTTTTCGTATTTTTTTAATAAATCTTTCATTTATAAAATTTCAACTTATTGAATAATTAACTCTGTGTCCAAAAAACAATTGAAATTGTTTTTTATACTTTAATAAAAATAACCCTCCTAAGCGGAGGTCAACGTTGAGTCATATTAAAATGGTATTACAATAAACTGAACTATAATTAAAATCTGTTCTCACAAATATAAAAAACTAAATATGGCTAAGGCTTAAATAAAAATAAAAATATATTAATAAAAACAGATGCATATCAAACCAAATTCATTCTTTAAATTTTAGAGTAATTACCAAGAATTTAATATCAAAAAATGATTACACCAAAAAACCAAAAAAACACTAAAACTATCATATTATCACTTATATTTGTAAGATTATTAAAATTATCGGGGTTATCTCGATTTATTTTCATCAAAAAGTACGAATTGCGTGTTATGCGCGCACAGTAAATTATAACAAAACATGGACTTTAAACTATCCGAAGAACAATTAATGATACGAGATGCTGCTCGTGATTTTGCAAAATCTGAATTACTACCAGGAGTAATTGAACGTGATAATAAGCAAGAATTCCCAACACAACAAGTAAAAAGAATGGGAGAGCTTGGATTTTTAGGAATGATGGCTTCTCCGGAATATGGTGGTGGTGGAATGGATACCGTTTCTTATGTTTTGGTAATGGAAGAGTTGTCTAAAATTGATGCATCGTCTTCTGTAATTGTATCTGTAAATAATTCATTGGTTTGCTGGGGTCTTGATACATATGGAACTCCTGAGCAAAAAGAGAAGTATCTAAACAAGTTGACTACCGGAGAATCTATTGGAGCTTTTTGTCTTTCTGAACCAGAAGCAGGAAGTGATGCCACATCTCAAAAAACTACAGCAATTGACAAAGGTGATCACTATATCCTTAACGGTACTAAAAACTGGATTACAAATGGTGGATCTGCAGATTATTACCTAGTTATTGCTCAAACAGATAAGGATAAAAAACATAGGGGAATCAATGCATTTATTGTAGAAAAAGGATGGGAAGGATTTGAAATAGGTCCTAAAGAAGATAAATTAGGAATTAGAGGCAGTGATACACATTCGCTTATTTTTAATGATGTAAAAGTACCCAAAGAAAACCGAATTGGTGAAGATGGTTTTGGGTTTAAGTTTGCTATGAAAACCTTAGCAGGAGGACGTATTGGAATTGCAGCTCAAGCTTTAGGTATTGCAGCTGGAGCATATGAATTAGCTAAAGAATATGCTAAAGTTCGTAAAGCTTTTGGTACCGAAATTATGAATCATCAAGCCATCGCTTTTAAACTTGCAGATATGCATGTACAAATTGAAGCTGCAAGAATGCTAGTATATAAAGCTGCAATGGATAAAGATAATCATGAAGACTATGATTTATCCGGTGCAATGGCAAAATTAGCCGCTTCACAAGCCGCTATGGAAGTTAGTGTAGAAGCTGTTCAGGTACATGGTGGAAATGGTTTTGTAAAGGAATATCACGTAGAACGATTAATGAGAGATGCTAAAATCACTCAGATTTATGAAGGAACTAGTGAAATTCAGAAAATTGTAATCTCTAGAAGTATCCTTAAAGATTAAGTAGTTAAAGAATTTTTATCGTAAAAAGCCTAAATCAAAATTTAGGCTTTTTATTTTTTATTCATTTGACTACCGGAAAACAAAACATCAATTTCTTCAAAAGTAGGCTTCCCTATTAATTTCCCTTCTGGGGAGATCAAAAATTTAGCAGGAATTGCAGAAACACCATATTTCCTAGCGATTGCAGATAGCATAACAAAACTATTTTGATCCACAATTTGGTTTTTCCAAATAAACCCATCCTTCTTGGCCACTTTTTTCCACGATGATGCATCTTTTTCAAGCGCAACTGTTACTATAGTGAGTTTATCAGAATGTTTTTGATGCAGTGCTACTAATTTTGGATTTTCCTTTCTGCAAGGAGCACACCAAGAACCCCAAAAGTCTAATAAAACATACTTCCCTTGTAAATCAGATAGTTTAAATGCAGCGCCATCTATAAGAGTTGCTTCAAAATCAGGAGCCTGTTCCCCATCTTCTGCTGACAAATATTTAACTGAAAGATAGAATACACTACAAATAACAATTATTCCAGGTATTAAATATCTAAATAGCTTTTTCATAAAAATTATCTGACAATAGTGATCTGCTCATGCAGTTACTAAAATAGTGATTCTGAAGAATTTATTATCATAATTTCTTCTACTCCTATTTACTGCTTCGATTTTTGTTGTATAAAAAAACCCTTCATCTGTATTGATGAAGGGTTTCAAGGAAGGCGGCGACCT
>CANMSO010000017.1 GCA_947500545.1 uncultured Aquimarina sp.
ACAAAGGTGCACCTGGATCAGAAGGTGCTTATTTCCCAAAACCCGACCAAAGGTAATGTTGAACTATTGCTGGGTAATACCGCAATCAAAGAAGTTGACATCACAATTTACAATGTATTGGGCAGAGCCATGGTTAGACAGCAGTATCCTGTAGAGTCAGGAAGAATACGTTTGTCATTGGGAAAGCTACCTGCAGGTATGTATATCTTAAAACTTGATAATGGATTAGGGACCTTTAAAATTGTAAAACAGTAAGTAATAAAAAAGTACAGAGCTTATAAAAATGAGTATGTATCTCAATTAACCTATTTAATTTATATAATATACTGCATGAGAAAGCTTTTAACAAATCTCTTAGTACACATAATTTTAATAAAAATATAGTTTGTGATTTTCCATGTTATGAAAATAATACGGGCGTAATATGCATCCATACTTATGCTAACAACAACTTAATATAGAGCTGTTCTACTAGATTTAATGATGAATCACATCTGGCAGTGGACCTAATATCTGAAAGAAATGTGATTATTTAAGTCAACTACCTCGAGTCAAATCTACAAGGTATTCGTTAGGAAAAGGCTTAAAAAATCGAGGCAAGCCTTAGAGCATTTACATCTCGATTATCGAGTAAAAAAAGTTATATAAGTTGAAAATGGCCTTAAGAGTATGAAGACTTTATTGTATTACCAATTATTTCTTCCAATTTTTAAATACCATTTCATAATGTTTAACCTTTGGGAAAGGGTCATAATAATTGTGTAATAACTCTTTCCATTTTTGGTAAGCATCCGAGTTGCGAAAGTCGACTTCATGACTTTCTATATTTTCCCAGATCACTAATAGAACATATTCATTTTCATGCTCTACACATTTGCACAATTCATGCTGTATATATCCCTTAATTGAGCTAATGTATGTACTTGCTATACTAAAATCTTGTTCAAATTTATTATTTAAGTCGGGTTTAATGTTCAGTATTACTAATTCAAGTATCGTGCTTTTCAAAACATATTGGTTGGTTGAGCAAGTCTACAGACAAAATTTTCAATTAATTCGCAAACATCTTTTTATATGTTTCTACATTAATCTTGAAAAACGTCCTAATTTTAAAGGAGTTTTTAGCTCTCTGTTAAGAAATGAGTAAGCATCTGGAAATTTGTTATTCACTCGTGTTAACTAGAGGGATAGGGGTTCTTGTATTCATAATTTTTGTGTTCATAGTTTCTCCATCCTTATTAAGAAACCTTACTATTAGAGAAGCAGTATTACTTTTATTTAAGATCTTCCAATAATATTCGGCAACAAGATCTATATCATTGTATAATTTCATGAGTTTTGGTTTTACTGCATTGGTGCATGTAGATAAGTTATTATCTTCATGAGCATACACACAATGTCCATATCCGGTAATAAATTTTTTGTACTCAGGAAAAGTAGTTACTGAATATTTTTTTGTGTTGTCTTTAACTTCAACAATTGCAAGTCTATATACACCTTTACTCAAATCTATTATTCCTGAAATTCCAAAAGTATAATTTGGTTTATCTGATTCGTATGCTATATTACTTAAAGCCTCATCAAATGCCCAACCTTTTTCAATATAGCCGTAAATGGAATCGGTTAAATTACCATCAGCTATAATATGAATATTATCAACGTGTTTTACTATGTAAGATGGCGTTAATGAAAGGTTTACCGGATTACTGGTGTCAAAAGCTTTCATTTTAAGGAACGTTTTGTCCATTTCAAATATCCTTTGTATCCCATCAGTTTTTTTTCCCGTTATCCAATACACTTGGATATAGTTTTGTCTGTCGGGACTTTCACCAATTACTATTCCTCTTTCGGGACACTTCCCACTTTTTAAGGATATTTCATTTGTTAATGCTATGTCTTTCAGGTTTACAGTATTCATATTTTAAATCAAAATTATAGTGGCGTATTAAACACTAAATCAAAAATCAATTTTGCTAGCAGTACTAGTTCAATTATGGTTAATGCTAACTAATTAATTAAATGTATTTTAAATACTACGATTCTATACCTACAAAGTAATATATGGTGTTTTTAACATGAATAAATGAGGTATATTACTTCCAGTTTTTTTAGAGCGTTTTCAAAGATTGCCCACATTTATTTTTGTTATCTGTCCTTAAAATTCTTAATTTTCCTAAGCGGCGATATAGTTATACAAATCAATAGAAGTACTCTTAAAATGTGTAAAAAACAATCCTTCCTTTTTCCGAAGAAAAGTAATAATTGATAATTGACTTACCATCTATAGACTTATATGAGTATTCTTAGCTTATTCTGATCGTAGTAAACCCTATAGACAGGAAAAAAGATGATTAGCTGTAAAATGGAAGCATTAGTCTATAGTATATAAGTAAACCAAAGACCTTTTATAAGATATGTTAAGCTTAGTAGTATAAACTGTTTATGTTAGGGCTATTCTCTTTTTGTTATTGTACTTGAGGGATAGTAAAATGGGTTTTATGTAGTGTTAGAAATCTATTCTTTAATAGCTATTATTCTTATCCTCTTATAATCTGCAAACCACTTTCCGTTAATCAAGCATTTTTCTTTAACACGTTCTTGTACTTCATTTTTAATCTCTTCTACGTGATCTTGCGCAACTCCAATAAAGAAGCTTTCTGCGAACATTGATATCCAATCCTTTATCCCGGAATTCTCATCTGCCAGTTCGGTCGGTCTGTCATAATGTTCGGCAAAAGTAACTCTAAATCCAGCTGATTCTAGTGCTGTAGTATATCCTGCGATAGATGGGAAATACCATAAATCCAATTCAGATTGCTGTATGTAACCTTTGTTTCTTAAAGCACTTCGCAATACATTGACGATTGTTTGAACGTTTCCTTTTCCTCCAAATTCAACTACAATTTTACCATTTGGTTTTAAATTGTCGTACATACATTTTATGGCATTCTTATAATCTTTAACCCAGTGTAATGTGGCGTTTGAAAAGATGGAGTCAAATTTTTTATCAAAACTAAAATCACTGGCATCAGCAACCTGAAACTCAATGTTTGAAAATTTTGACTTAGCGTCCGCGATCATTTCTGCAGATTTATCGATTCCCACAACCTCCTTTGCGAGTTCGTTGATTTTAAAGGTTAATTGTCCTGAACCACAACCTAGGTCTAAAATTCGTTCGTTTTCTTTTGGATTAAGGAGTGTTATAAGATTTTCTCCATAGTGATAAACAAATGCATGTTTTTCATTATAAAGTTCCGGTTTCCATTTTGCTGTTGTGTCGTTCATTTATTGTCAATTTTTGTATGTTAATTACTCTGGGATTGACTATATCTATCACCGCAAATATTATAATATCCCAAATAGTAATATCTAGTTTGCTTTAAAACGATCTTAACTATGTCTCTGTAGCCTGGTACCTTGCTTTTGCTGAACTCTTTCTTTTTGGGTATTACCTTCTCTCTGTCTGGAGGAGGAACCAGTAAGAGATGATTGAGGTTGATTACTTTTGATACTTTGTAATTGACTAGAATCAAGCAACATACCAGAAGAATTAACATGGGGCTTTACTTTAGTGCTTATTCCCATTCTTTTGAATTTCTCCTCTATAAAGAACGCTATTTCTTTTTTAATTTGCTTATCATTTTCCTCATCGTATCCTATTTGAAATTGATTATCTTTTGATCCAAATATTACTCCTAAGACTGTATCTACTGTAGGATCAGTTTGCGCCTTTACAATTTCCTCTACAAGAGAATCCATAAAAGACAAAGAAATTCTTTTATGCTTTAGAGTGACTAAGGTAGCTTCACTTGATAATTGCGCTCCTTGTGACAGTTCTTTTATTGTATTCGATATGGTCTCTGCAGCCATTTCTTTATGCTCTGCGGATAAATCTTCTTGCTGATCATTTTGATTCAATAAATCTTCTCTAATAGTCTCAATATCTTTTTCGGACCACTTAGATTTTTTTAACGCTGATTTTACTTTTTGCCTTGCTTCAAATTTTATTCTTATATTTTCCTCTTCCTTGATGGTATCTTTTGCCAAATCACTAAATGCTTTTTTGTACATCTCCTGTAAATTATCCTCATTCGAATGACGTAGTAAGTGCCGATGTGCATCTGCACCAATATTTTTTACAGCATTTATGGCTTTAATTTTATCTACGGTTTCAAAAGCTTCTTTAATTTCATCATCACTACTTTCAGAGTCATAATATTGTTGAGCTTCTTGATGTCTTAAAAGAGCTTTTTGTGTATAATAAGCTTGTAGTGCTTTTTCGCGTTTATTTAATTTTTTATTTGTTCCCATATCCTTATGAATTAAAAAGTCTAAATCTTTGACGGAAAGTAAAAAACTAATTATCAATATTAATCATATAAATTAATATTAGGTACTCTTCGAGTAATATATGAAAAATTGATCTTGTGTTATTTTATTGTAGACACGAAGAATTGTAGTCTTTGCTAAAAAAAGAAGGCTAAAGAATATGGTTAAAAAATGTTTAACTTTTGTTATTTGTCTATCTTTTAAATCCTCCTTCAGAATGAATTATTTGTCCGGTAATCCATTCAACATCTTCACTTGCTAACAATCCTTTCAGTTTTGCAGTATCTTCTGGCTTACCTACACGTTTCAGGGAAACTGATCGATTAATTTGATTTTTAATTTTTCATCCCTCCAACCCCTACTGGCTTTAGTATGCAAAGATTTTTGACGTATGGCTTACATCTAATGGTTGATATTTGATCCTTTTCTATGGTGTGTCGGTCTACTATTTAGGAAGGGACTTTGTTGTCCCCTTTCTGTTTGAGAAGAGACCGCTAATTGAGATAAATTGATCGATTGCTTGGTGCCTGTACTTGCTACAGCTGTCAAATTATTATTTTTTACTAGTTCAAAACACTCTTTTAATTTTCCTTTATAAAGACCTTTTTCTCTTAAGATATCTTCGGCGGTTTGCCCTTCTTTATTTTTGGCATTTAGATTAATTTCATTGCCTTTTATCTGTAGAAGATGTATAGCCATTTCCAGGCAATCCCACGTCGCGGCTCCCATCAAAGGAGTATTCCCACATTTATCGGTAAGGTTGGGATCTGCACCATGGTCTAGAAGACATTGCATCATATGCCCACGATTTTCGTAAATAGCCCAATGTAAAGGCGACCATTCCTGAAAATCTTTGTTATCATTTACTTTTGCTCCAGCGGCAATAAGAACGGGAAGCATTTCTAATAGGTTGCCTCTGGATACAGCATACTGCAAAGGAGTATCTTTATAAAAAGTCTTAGCATTAACATCAGCCTTTTTATGTATAAGAAATTTAACCATCTTCAACTGATTGTATGCTACAGCACTATGTAAAGGTGTTTTGTCAACGGCTCCTAATGCATTAACATCAAGGCCTTTTTCTATAAACAGCTCGGCGATTTCTATTTGACCCTCTTCTGCTGCAATATGCAAAAGAGTATTACCATCTTTATTCTTAGTGTTTATTAAATCGGGATGGTAATCTAAAAGTGTTTGTATTATATTATACTCTCTTTCTTTTATCGCAGCTAGTATTAGAGCCTCATAAATATTCATATCTTATGTTTTTATGGTTTTCTTAATGAAGAAGATCATTTATGTATCAACTAACAATGCATATTTCATAGTCGGTGAGAATCAAGTTATAAACGAGAAATGTTTTGTGAGAGGTTACTTTTAGAAAATTAAAGTAATTGGATTATTTTTTGTAGTTTGTTTGTGCCTTAACCTCAGCAGCGCAAAGCTCTTGCTTTGAGGCAATCATATTTAGGAAAGCCCAAACACAAACTGCGAACTATTTTTGAAGCCTCAGAACCACGCTGTATTTTTTAAATATATACCATATAATCGACCGGTTTCTTTAAAAGGAAAAATAATACTACACTTTTTATAACTAACTCTACCTTACTAAGGTTGTCCTGTTCGGGCAAAGTCAAGGTTACTTATTTAGTTTTTTTAATCGATGAGTACTATAGCTACCTGTTTATAGAGCCGGAAAGTTTTGAACGCCTATAAAATTCTATAAACCTTGTTTAGTCAACTACCTCAGGATAGGCACACGAGGCATTCGTTAGGAAAAGGGTTAAAAAAACCGAGGCAAGGCACAGAGCATATAAATCTCGATTATCGAGTAAAGCACTTATAATAGATTATAGAAGTTTATCTTTAACCTGATATAGGTGCATAATATATCATCATTATGATCTGTTGTTTTATTGGCACCGCCAAAGGGTATAATACAAATCTAAAGGAGGTTTGCCTCTAACTTAAAAATTTGTATTCAACGAATGCCTCGTGTGCTTGCCCCGAGGGGGGGTACTATTTATCTACAATAATCCTTGCAGCCAGGTATCCGTTATAAAAATTGATATCAGTTCTTTTAAATCGTTTTACGATCTTGTCCATTTTATTGTTAAGCAAGTTACTGGTATTAGCAAATAAAGTTAATAGACTTTGTGTAGCTTGCTTACCGGCAATGCGGTATTGGCGGGGTTGCCCCTGCAGCGATAAAAACTGATCAAAACTATTTTTTAGATCTGTTATTTGATCTTGGGCCACACCATAATCACTTAAGGCCTTCAGGTGATGCTCTAGTAACGTAATAGTTTCTGTAATTATGGTTATAAAATCCTGATTTCGTAGCTTATACAAATCAGAAAAGGATCTGGCTGCTTTTTGTTCCAGTTCAGCATTATTGGTTATAGCCGCATAAGCTTCCAGGGCATCGTTGAGAATATCTGCTTTTTCTGACACAAATCTCTTCTGGTTATTTTTATCGGCTCCTAGAAATACACGGCTGGCTTCCTGGATATCACTATGGTCTCTAAGTTGTATAAGTAATTCATCCAGTTCATTCTTTAAGGTGAGCAATATGGGTACACCACTCCATTTTTCTGTATGAGCATCTAGATAGGTTTGTACGGCCTGGTACATCTCGAGTTTGTTAATCTGGTCTTTTGTCATCGTATAATATTACTATTGCTTATTTATCAAGGCGATATCGCACGCAACGACTAGTCTTTTTATCGATGGCGTTACAGATATCGAGGCAGCAAAGTACAGCTGTAGCCGTTATATATGATATATCAAGTAATATATGGTAGTTTTTATGGTATTTAAACTTATATCTATTTAATAAATGAGATAATCTAAAATTATAGTTGTTGTTTTATGAATCTTTACTTGCTTTTGTATTAATTGTTACCAACTGGTTGTACGTGTAACCGTTTTCTGTATTCCTGAAGATGAAATTTCTACGGTGATAGATTGCATTTCTGTCCCCAAAGGTGCTATATCCTAGATCATAGTAGTTATTTCTGTAGATAAAAATGACATTTCGGCATCTAGAGCAGATATGTTGGCAGTTCGGGTTCATATTTTGGGAGTAGGGGATGGTATTTCTGTGTCTTGAGGTATTATTTCTTTAGTTTTAGATGATGTTTCTGTGTTTAGATTCTCAGCTTCTTTCATTCTTTCATTCCCTCATTAAACCCCATCATCCGGGCTTCGAGTTGCCTCAGCCCTCGACTTGCATTCTTTCATTCCCTCATTGCCTCATTACTTCATTAAGACTATCGACTGCCTACTGCCGACTATTCTTAGATTCTTAGCTCCTTAGCAACTTTGCAACCCAGCTTCCTTCATTCCTTCATTCTTTCATTACATCATTGTATCATTACATCATTAAACCCGCTAACTATCGACAATCATCGATATCAAAAACATCGTAGAGCATATGTCGAGGCTGCTAATGCTCTTAGAACTTCCTTGTGCTCCTGTTGTTGATGGTCATGACAGGTATTACTAATAAAAATAGTTTCGAGTATACTATCTCTACGATTTTTTTTCAGTGCCTCGGTAATTATTGTGATTCCCACCGGGCCTATATTCTTATTCGCATAAATGCCTAATATTTTTAAGTATTTATTGGTACTCAATGCGTTGGCTATAGGTTTGATAGATTGGGTATTGATACCGTTATTGGCAATATCTAAATACATAAGACTCGAATTACGTACAAGAAGTTGCGCGAGGGCTTTTATCCCTTGGTCGCAAGGGAGTGTGCCATCATTACAAATGTGGTTACTACTTAAATGTATTTCTTTTATTTCTTGATTATAAAATAGCGCTTTAGCAATGGCCACAGTTCCGGCAGAACCAATATGGTTATAGGAAAGAAAAAGCTTGCGTATACTGGTGTTACCAGATAACGCTAGTGCTAAGTCTTTTATGTCATCGTCGGTAAGTCCCTTTCTATCCAAATTTAAAATCCCGAATTTTATATGATGATGGGGGCGATTATTTTTTAGGATGTTTAATAGCCGTTGGAATTCTTCTGGATGGTCTGCCACTTTAAATCGTATTAAAAATTAGAATTAGGATGATTTTGATTTACAGGTGCAAGAAAATCTACTAAATCATATATGGCAAGTTGAATGCAATAGGTGGTTAGAATCAGTGTATATTTGGATCATAATCGATATACAAGAGCTACTTTTTAGGTATAATTTGTTTGGGCTGCCGATGTGGGGATTTTTTCTTTTTATGTACACGTTAGTGTTTATTGGCACCGCCAAAGGGTATAATACCCCGAGGCTTGCCTCTAACTTAAAATTTGTCAACGAATGCCTGGTGTGTTTGCGCCGAGGTGGTTTATTTTTATCAGAAAAGTTCGCCCTGCTAGCTACCTAAACAAAACGGTATAGTGTAATATACTATTAATATCCAGGCCTTTGTGGTGTACAAAAAAATAACCAGCAAAGTACAATAGCCTTTGCTGGTTAATATATTGAGGTGGTAATTTACTTAATTAATTTTATATTGTGAATATAATTATTTTATTACAATCTATTTATTACAATCTATGGTGTGGTCTCAGAATACCTTGTTGAGCAGTGTCTGGTTGAGGAGTTTGTGATTCAGCTAGTTTTTTTGCTTCAAGTGCTGCTAGTTTTTTTGCTTTAAGTGCTGCTATTTTTTCTGCTACGTTACCTCTTTTAGGGGTGTCATCTTGCACAAGTTTGTAAAAATCTATCTTTTTTTTTGTATCAGGGTTGTTCAATATAACATTAATATTTAGGTAATCTACCTTAAGTTTTGGCTTTGCTTCTGCCAGTTGTTTTATCGCCTCTTTATGTTCTGTTTGTTCATCACTCTCACAAGTTTCACCTAAAATTATGTATTCAAGAGCACTCAGATTCCTATTATTTTTTAGTGTTTCAGTAATTTTTTTGACTCCTTCGGGACCTATACTTCTATTACCCTCAATATTTAACTCTTGTAAGGATCCATTACTACTTAATGATTCAGCTATAGGATTTATACCTTTATATGGAATATCGCAATCGTGAAGACTTAAGCAAGTAAGGCTTACATTACTTAGTAGTAATTGCCCTAATGCTTTTATTCCTTTATTACAAGATCCTGTGCTGTTAGTGAAGATATTATTGCCCCCAAGATTTAATTCTTCTATTTTTTCACTCTTAAAAAAGGCTTTGGCGATAGCCTCAGTGCCCTCAGAGCCTATATGGTTACCATAAATTTTAAGAGTTTTAATATGTTCTATCCCTTTTCCTACTTTTCTGCCTAGGGTACGTGCTAAGGTTTTTGCGCCTTTGGTTCCGATGTTGTTACCTGAAAGATTTAGTTCTTCAATAGTGGTATTACTTTCTAGGACTTTACACAGCTCTTCTATATCTGTATCGTCAAGCCCCGTTAGAAACAAATCTACTTTACCATCTTGGATGCGAGGGTTAGATGTATTGTTTTTAAGATCCTCTAATAGTTGTTGAAATTCTTTTGGGTTTTTTGCCATATTACTATGTATTAAAAATTAAAATTATATGTATCATTTGGTCTGATGAGCTATTGCTTGCATCAATATGGTAAAGGAGGTATGTATTGTTAATCCCACGCAGCAAATTACAGTCTAATAGGTACGAGGAGTTGGTTATAAAGTAATATAGGTAGCTTATCGGGTAATACGTGTAGTATGTGGTGTCGATTACAGAGGATTTACAAATACCTTTTGTAGGGATCTTAGTATCTTAAGTACAAAAAATAACCAGCAAGGTACGATAGCCTTGCTGGTTTATATATAGAAATGGTTATTTAGTTGATCAATTTTTTATTGTGAATATAATTATTACAATCTACGACTTAGTCTTTTTGGATTACGCGGTTGTTTAGCATCTGGTTCAGGATTGTTTGGTTGAAGAGTGTCCTGTTGATTAGCCCCTGGTTGAGTAATGTTTGGTGGAGCATTGCGCAATTTAGCTAATTTAAATAGTTTGTTTCGTCTACTTTTAATTGCTGCCATTCTCCCTGCTGGGCTACTAGCTCTTATGGTGATTTCTTTTATAGTGGTTTCTTCTCTATCTATATTGGTTTCTTCTCCATCATTGGTAGTTTCGGTAGTTTCTGTATGAAGGTTTTTATAAGTTGATTCAAGCCATTGTCTTTGTGCTTGTATTTCTTGATCATCTGCTATTGAAATTGTGCCAGAATGATCAATATTTTGTAATAGATATGTTGCTGTAGCTAAAGTTCTTATAGCTTCATTCTCTTTTTCTTTTTGGTGGTCCTGACAAGTTTCATCAATATAGATATACTTAAGCGCACTAGATTGGCGATTTTTTTTGAGTGCTTCAGCAATTTTTGTGATTCCCTTAGCACCTATTTTATTATAACTAATACTCAAGCACTGTAAAGTTGTATTAACACCCAATGCTTTGGCTATAGGTTCAATAGATTCCGCATTGATACCAGTACTAGAAATATCTAAATATATAAGACTTGAATTATGTAATAGAAGTTGTCCTGTTGCCTCTATACCTTTATCGCAAGGCTTTGTACCATTTTTACAAATGTTATTACCATATAGCTCTATTTTTTCTACTTTCTGGCTGTCAAACAGTGCATTAGCAATGGCGGCTGTTCCTTGAGAACCTATATGGTTTAAACGAAGATCCAGACATACAAGTTTTTCTGTTCCATTTTTTACTTTTTTGTGCAGAGTATCTGCTAAGGCTTTTGCGCCTTTGGGGCCGATATTGTTTTGTGAAAGATCAAGCTCTCTAACAGTAGTATTACTCTCTAGGACTTCGCACAGCTTCTCTATATCTGTATCGTTAAGATCCATGTCGAATAAATTTGCTTTACCGTCGCGGATGCGAGGGTTAGGTCTATTGTTTTTAAGATCCTCTATAAGCTGATCAAATTTTTCTTGGTTTATTGCCATATTACTATATACTAAAAATTAAGGTTATACGTATTACATAGTCTGATGCGCCATTGCGCACATCAGTATGGTATAGGTTATCTGTATTTTTTAGCCTATACAGCAAATTACGTTCTAAAAGGTACAAGGAGTTGGTTATAAATTAATATAGGTAGCTTATCGGGCAATACCTGTTTTAAGTGCGGTTGATTACAGAGGATTTGCAAATACTTTTTGTAGGTATCCTAAGTACAAAAAAATAACCAGCAAAGTAAGATGATCTTTACTGGTTAGTACAGGGGGTTCATTGCTAAATGATTAGTTAAGCTCTTTTTTTATTTTGAGCATTATCATTAAGGTCTTCCAAGTTTCGGCCCTCTCTTAGTTGATGATTTAGAAGTTCTTGGTTGAGTAATACGCGGTTGAGAATTGTCTGGTTGAGACGTGCTTGGTTGAGACGTGCTTGGTTGAGACGTGCTTGGTTGAGACGTGCTTGGTTTAGAAGTACGCGATATAGCCGATTGTTTGGCTTTTAGCGCTGCTAGTTGCGCTGCTGCACCGCCTCTTTGTGGGAGTTTGTTTTTTACCTGAGCGAGAAACCTTCTTGTTTCACGTACTTCTTCTGACCTTATCTGATCAGCATCTTCATGACCTACAATAGTTAGTTGAGAGGTCGCAGTCATTAACATATTGATGGCGCTATGGTGTTCAACTTTTTGGTCATCCTGGCAGGTCTTATTTATACGAATTGAATTTAGTTTGCTGTCATCACTATTTGATTTCAGCATTTGTGCGATTAGCATTATCCCCTTAGGACCTATATCCTTATTAGAACTAATATCTAATTCTACTAAAGCTTTATTAGCACCTAAGCCTGTAGCTATGGGTACTATGCTTTTAGTATCAATCCCTGTACTACTAATATCTAGGATTTGTAAACTAGTATCGCTTTGTAATAAATTCCTTAGAGCTGTTACACCAATAATGTCTGATGGCCTTTGGCTGCAAATATGATTACCACCCAAGTATAGGTAATTTATTTGCTTGCTGTCACAAAGCGCATTAGCAATGGCAGCAGTTCCTTTAGAACCTATGTTGCTATGAGAGAGATCGAGTTCCTTCATACTCTCTGTTTCATCGTCTACTTTTTTCTTTAGGCAACTTGCTATGGCTATAGCTCCAGGATCACCAATTTTATTCTTACTGAGGTTAAGATATGTAATGTTGTGATTGGTTTCTAGCATTTTCGCTAATGCTTCTGCTCCGGTAGGTCCGATGTTATTATCTTTAAGATCTAGTCCTGTAACCATCCTATTGTTTACTAAAGCTTTGGCCAGAGCCTTCGCATCTGAATCATTAAGTTCTAAGGATCTTATATATAGAGTGCCATTATATAAAAATTTACTTGGTGTTCTATTGTTTTTAAGCTCCTCTAATAATTTTTGGAATTCTTCTGGGTTTCTTGCCATATTACTATAGTATTAAAAATTAAAATTATATGTATCATTGGATCTGATACAATATTGCTTGCATCAGCATGGTATAGATTATCTGTATTTGTTAACCTATACGGCAAATTACGGTCTAATAGGTACGAGGAGTTAGTTATAAAGTAAGAAAGGCAGCTTACGGGGTAATATATGTTCTATATGGTGTCGATTACAGAGGTTTTGCAAATACCTTTTATAAGTATTTTAAGTACAAAAAAATAACCAGCAAAGTACGATGATCTTTACTGGTTAGTACAGGGGGTTCATTGCTAAATGATTATTTATTATTTAAGACGCTTTTTTTAGAGCAGTAGTAGTATTCTCTCACGTGGGGTTTTCTTAAAGGACTACCTCTTTGATATTTTCCTTTAGTTGTGTTCTTTTTATCACTTGGTTATAAACTCCAAGGTTTTTTAAGATAGTTTCCGCAGATTTGCCTTGCCTATTTTGTTGTGTTACACTGGCTCCGTTAATTATTAAAAGTATCACCAAATCATAATTATGGGTTCGTATTGCGTTTTTTATGGCAATGTGCAAAGGAGTATCTAAGTCTTTATTAGGGGCATTGATATCAATTTTTTTTACAGTTTTCAAAAAATACTGCACAACTATATCATAATCATAACCTATGGCCTGGTGAAGTATCGTGTTATGTTGATTATCTTTTTTGTTCATATCAACATCAGGCCTTTGTTGAAGGATATATTGAATCATCTCTGGATTATTCTTACAGGTTTTTACTTCTATCATTACAGGGGTTTCGCCATCCTTGTTCTGTGCATTGATATCAAGATCATGTCTTTTTATCAGTTTCTTTGCTGCCTCTTGTCTTTTGTACTGCAATGCATTATGTAGTGGGGTATTTTTTTGACGGTCAACAATCGTTACATCAATACCGGGATAGTTATCAATAAGAAATTGAATTGTTTTATTTGATGCGTCTTTTAGTGCAGAGTTGATGACGGTATCACCTACAGAATTCTTAGTGTTTATGTCCACACCCATCTTTAGGAGACGCTTGATTCTGCCTTGATTCCCTTTTTTAATTGCTTCAAAAATATCCACGATCTATTTTGGTTTTAAAAACTATGGCAACAAGTACAGTATAGAAAGTGTTAAGTACAAGGCATACGTTATATGTGGTAAGGATAAAGCTATATATGGAAGCTATGAAATTATAGATACCCGTTGTGCATATTGTGTAGAACAATGTAAAAAAAGTGTCAATTCGAGTGTTTTGTCGTAATAAAATGAAGACAAAATGTATCGAGAATAGCTTTTTTGGATTCAAAATCCTATTCTCGATACAATTCTTCCTTCGGTCGAATCACTCGAATTGACGGATTTTGAACAAAAAAATCAAAATGCACAACGGGTTATAGATTATTGTATTTAACCATTTTATAGTATTAAGATCCAGGGTAAGGCCCAGTGTAGTTTCTTGAAGTATGGGATTGTTGTTATGTATTTGATAAAGACCAGATGCTTTTTATCTATATCCGGTGAGCTTCTTTATCATTTATAAATTACTTATATCCACCGTAGTATTTTATTGTATTCGGCGTAGTTATTGATAATATTTTTAACTCCCAGGTTTTTCAACTGATTGTTGTTTTTTACATCTACCCCAATAAAATTAATACCAAGTTGCTTGGTGGCGGTATAATCCCATATGCCATCTCCAAAATAGGAGATGCTGTTAAACTTTTTAATTTTATCTTTATCCATAGCTTCTTGGATGACAAGCTTTATAATTTCTGCGCGATTATAATGGTCGTTAGAGGATTTACACACAAAATCATTTAAATCTAGACCTATGGTTTTGCATTTTAATAAAGCTGTTTCTCTCCACCCACCGGTGGCAAATCCTATTGCAATGCCAGGAGTGGTAGAGAGAAGTGCTATAAAAGAAAGTGCTTTTTTAACTTCGGTGATTTGATGAATGTGTTTCTTCAACAAACTTTTAAAATGTGTTTTGATTGTGTAAATTTCGTTTGGTGTTGGACCCCGGTAGAACCATTTTTGAAAAATTTCTATGGTCAATCCCCAATCGGTTACATGTTGATAATCTTTCCAGTCTACATTATCTAAGTTGATCTGATATAAGTCTTTAAAAGTCCTAATAAAACAGCTATGGTCTGTATTTGTTGTATCTAATATGGTACCATCTATATCAAAAATAACGAGTTGCATAACATTTTTTTAAGTGTCGTGTCACATTGTTTGATACGTGTTTACATTTGATAACCTAATCATTGGTGTATAGGATCATCTGGTTTTTACTTATTATTTGTTTACTGCATAGATGGCAGTCGTGTACTACGAGTTGATCTTGTGGATTGCTGTTCTTGTTGTTCTCTTTGTGCGTGTTTGGCTTTTAAGGTACTGATTGTATTGGTATGCTGATTATTGGTAACTATTGTAAGAGCTAGCAAGGCTAGCTGCTCCTGTGCATTATTGGCTTTAGTATTAGCTGCAAATAATGAATTTAGTAATTCTTTCTTGTGAGCCTCTGCTATGACCTTATCATAAATTCCTTTTTCTCTTAAAATACTTTCGGGTGTTTGTTTTTTATTATTTTCTTCCTTTAGCAAATTTTCTCCTCCTTTTGCGATAAGTTGTGCAGCTAATTCATAATTATCACCAGTTGCAATAGCTGCGGCGGTATGTAACGCAGTATCTCCTTTGCTGTTCTTGGCATTTAGATCAATATTTTTATGCTTTAATAACAATTTAAAAATAGCTTGTTCTTGTGTGGGTGTGGGAAAAAGAATAGCGATCTGTAGAGGAGTTAAAGTGGTCCTAGGTGATTCAGTTGCTTTATTTATATTCGTGTCAGCATGTTTTAGAAGAGCATTAACAAGATAGGGATTCTTTTTTAGAATAGCCTTGTGCAATGGAGTCTGATTTTGATGGTCGGTTGCATTTACATCTACTTCCTGATGATCTAATAATTGATTTACGGATTGTAGGCTGCGTTTTTCTACAGCTGTATGTAAAGGTGTGGAGCCTTTTTCGTTTTTACTGTTTACATCGATCTCTTCATAGCTTAGCAATTGCTCGATCATTTCTGGGTTATTGTTTTGTATAGCAATGTGTAAAGCGGTTTCACCTAAGTCGTTTTTAAGATTGATCTGCATACCTTTATGTATAAGGTGGTCGATCATTGTTGTATGATTATTTTTTGCCGCTATGTGTAATGAGCTGTTTATTCCATAATATAGTGAATTTGTGTTTGCATTGTTATCTATGAGATAGTCAACCATTTCTGTATCGTTTTGTTTTACAGCCTCTTGTAAAGGAGAGAAATCATGACTTCCTGAATTTACATCTGCGCCCCTAGTCACTAAAAGTCTAACTATGTTGGGATGATTATATCTAATAGCATAAATTAACGGTGTCTCACCAATACGATTTGTTTTATTAACAAGATTTTTGTTTTGATCAAGTAAAATCTCTACTTGTTTTGAGTCATTTGCCATTATTGCTTGAAAAATATTCATAATGTTTATCAATTTTAAAATTATATACGCAAGTACAGGATAGAAATTATCGAGTACAATACACAAGTTATATTTGGTAGGCGTAATGCCATATGTGGAAACAATGAAACTGAAGATTACCGTATTAGATTATCTTATATTGTTGACATCAAGTAAAGCTATAGGTTTTTTGTATACAAAATATTGAGAGAGCTGTTGCTATAGTACCATACTACCAGATGAATAACGATGTATGGATTATTTAATAACATAATAAAGGTTACCAAGACGGTAACCTTTATTCCCTAAATCTACTTAGATTAATGACTTAACCTACTCATTAACTACTAAGGTTTCTAAAAAAAATACTTTGTCGTTATCGTAACTTCCCGCATTTTTGTCTGTTAATGCAATATTATCTATGCATAGCATAACTGGTAGCGGCAGGTAATTCTTTGATAAATTTGATTAGGGCTGTAAAACATGTGGTATGTGTAGTAATCGTTTTCATAATAATTGGTTTTATAAGGTTTGTAACTTTTGAGACAAAGTACGTACAAACCAAGTGTTTATGACAAAATAAATCGGGTTAGAAGGAAAATATAGCTTTAAAAAGGAAAATTTTGAATTAAGAATTCATAAACCTGAACTGTAGACATTATTATTCCTCACTGTTTTTATCTATTTTTTCAATCCACTCTTCTTCAAACTTTTCATTATTAAGATATCGTTGCGATGCTGTGTATGTATGTTTGAACCAAAATCTTTTCTGCTCTTCAGACTCAAATTTACTAAAGTCTCCATTTGTTGTCTGACTGTATAAAACAAATTCTGTCGTATTAACTCCCTGTGTATTACTGCCAAAAAATGTCTTGCTCAAATAGTCGGGCCTGTTGTCTGAGTTGAAATCATAAAGCTCAAATTCAGACCCTGTTCGAAATCTGCCAAAGTAGGTTTCTTTCCTAGAGGTTAAGTCATAAATGATTTGATAGTTAACATGGCAACCAAGTCCTGTACAGGGTGCGTTTGTCAACACAAATCCGATTAACTGGTATTCTTTGTAGATAATAACCCGTTGTACTTGATTTGCAAAATTTACATTGTCTTTGGTGCTACCCCAAACGATATTGGATGTCACGTTATCGGTGGTACGTATGATGTACGCATCTATGGTGATTTCGATTCCTTTTTTTAATTTTCTCCAGCTAAGTTTATGCTCTAATAGGTCGAGTTCCTTTCGGCCATCATTATTAAATACCACCGTTGGTTCGATAATCTTTGTTTTTAGATACTCATCAATGATTTGGCTATAATCAATTTCCTGAATTGGATTGTCGCTCCTTGTTGTAGCGGCTATACAACTGACCAAGAAGGTAAGCACAGTTATTAGTTTTAGCAATGGTTTCATTTTTTTAGTATTATGGATAATAAAATTATATAGCTGCTGTATATATGTGCTAAATATAGAAATTGCCAATACTTTTTTTCTATCAAAAAGTAATAGCTGGCACGTAGCTCGTACCCTATCGACCCATTACTGTATAGATTGTCTTCTTTAGCGCATAGTGATAGTCTTATCGAAGGTCTGGAAACAGTTCTGACTTTTAATTAAAACATGTTGATATTCAGGATAAGATATAGTACCAATAGTATCAGGATAAATTGTTGATTGGATATGCCAAGTTTTAGTGTTTTGAGAATTTTTTCTGATTGCATGGCGAGAATACACCATAGGATAAATGCAATAGCCGTTGTAAGTATCCGGTAATATTCTTGAAATGTATGCATCGCTTAGTTACACTTTGATCCGGCGTAAAAATATGTAGATGGATGCGCTTTACTATTGCAGAAGCAATAACTGGGTGTGCCTTGCGTATAGTTGTTTTTGGTTTTTATGGCACTTAGATGTGTACCATTGCCATAAGAGTATAGAAGAGAAATATCACTAAGCATCCTTACTACCGACTTTGTGAGCTATGGTTGGTTCTTTTTTAATGAAACGATCAAATAAAGTGGTATTCTGTTTCTTCTATTATATTCGTCTTCATTTTTAAAAAAAGATCTTTTGGGTTTTGATTCTCGCAAAGCAACGATTTCCAGGTTTAGGTTATTAATGATCTGCCAGTAATCCTCTATGGTTTTATGGTATTTTACTACTTTTTTACCTAGCCATTTGTGGGTTCTTTCTCCGGTATCAAAGTAATGATCTACCATCCAGTTTGTTCTTTTGGTTTGGGCATCATAGGATTGATAACAGCTTGTGATTAGGGGGTGTTCTACCGAAAATATACAACGCCCTTCTTTTTTTAGGCACCCTTTTATCTTTTTTAATATAGATGCGAGATCATATACATAATGTAGTACCAATCGTGCAATTACGATATCATACCTGGCTGGTGGATATGCCACCTCTTCTATATCCCCTGACTGAATTTCAGACGGGTAACCTTTTAGATTTTTTTTTGCCAAACGTGCCATCTTTTGCGACCCTTCGATACCGTGATAGTATTTGGCACCTCTTTTTAACAACACTACCCCATAGCTACCATCGCCGCATCCAAGGTCCAAAATTTTCTTTGCCGAGATGTCTCCCAGCAATTCATCAATTATGGGTTGCTCGATGACTTCATTGGGAGCATCTCCTATGCTTCTTTTTTGATTGTATTTCTCAAAAAAATCATCATCATCATATATCCAATAGCTTTTGTATGTCATTTTTCAAGGTTCGGTTCTATGGTGTGCAAAATCGGTTTTATCACTGTTGTTATAAAGCATTATGTGATCTGCAGGGATCGTTTTGGCGTATTCCTATTTTTTAAAAGGAATATAAAACCTTAAGGTCCTGGTAGATATCCTTAGATATAGGAGTATACATAATGAAAGTAGCCCACAGATCATAAATCCTATAAATAAGGGCAAAACCGTTCCTGAAACAAATCTACCTATGACCGTACTAATTGAAACTGCCATGGTAGTAGATATAAACCCTGTAATAGCAGCACCCACTCCGGCTATATGACCAATAGGTTCCATAGCCATGGCCTGGATATTACCAAATATAAGTCCAAATGCAAAAAATTGTAAGATGAAGAAACTTAAAAGTACAACTACATCCGGATTTTGTGTATTGTAAAACAGTATGCTATATACCGATGAAATCGTGAGATATAAACACAGGGCAATAGCAACCAAATTTTTCATACCGTATTTTAGTACTAAGGTACCGTTTATAAAAATTGCAATGCCAGTAGAAAAAGCTAATAGGCCAAAGATGTATGGGAACTCTTCTTTAAGTTGATACTGTTGCACAAATATTTGCTGAGACAGGCTAAGGTACCCTAAAAAAGCACCTACCACTAATCCGCCTATAAATGTATAGCCTATAGTGGTTGGGTGCTTAAGTATTTCTTTTAGTCCTGATATGAATAAACCAGAGGTATATTGTACACGATGTATAGGCTTTAATGTTTCTTCTTGTCGTTTATAAAACCAAATGCATAAAAGTGCGGTAATAATCAATTGTATATAGAAAATTGCTTGCCAATTGTAGTGATCTAAAATAGTTTTACCCATGATTGGTGCAATCATAGGAACGAGAATAAAAAATACGGAGACAAATGACATGATACGCGCCATATAATTTCCGCGGTATAAATCCCGTATCATGGCTACAGTAATAGTTCTTGGAGCAGAAAGCCCTATACCTTGCAAAATACGGCCAAGTACCATGATTACCATGTTTTCTGCACCTAAACATACAGTACTACCGCAAAAAAAAAACAAAGCAGCCTAAAAAAATAGCCGGTTTTCTACCGATACTATCAGAGAGAGGGCCAAAAAACAAGGGGCCAATACCAAGCCCTAAAAATACCATAGTTATTAGCAGTTGCTGATCATATGTATGATGGCTACCCAGGGTGGCCCCGATGATATCTAATGCGGGCAAAATAGTATCAATTACCATGGCTGTCAAAGACATAAACGATGCCATGAGTACTATAAATTCGAATTGTTGTAGTCGCTGTTTTCGCATGATTTAATGAGTGTTTTTTGATTGTTTCTCTGTTAGCATTGCACCAGGCAAAAAGCAAGATGTATGAAATGATAATTTGTCAAATATAGAAGGTGGTGATACTCTTTTCTAATGAAAAGTAATAACTGGAGATACAGTGTATAGATACTGAGTTTTGCGGGGGGCATTGGTCACGTGTTGTGCAATATTTATAATGTACTTACGATTCCTACTTCGGGGGCTGGGGTTGTATTACGCATAAACAATACTTGCTGGCCACTATCTGCTCCCAAATGTTCTTGGCGGTGCTGTTTATCGTTAGTTCTGCTCTGATTAAATCATAGAACACAGCCCAAGGTGACGGCATGTTGTTGCTACTTTTTTAAGGACTATTACACACTTTTATTTTTTACTGATGATCGTATGTACCCTTAAAGTCCTGGCAGATATCCTTAGATACAGCTGTATGAGTAAAGAAAGTACAGAGCATATCATAAATCCCATGAATAGTGGCAAGGCAGTATCTGCTACAAGCCTGCCGATTAGGGTACTTATAGCAACCGCTATTGCGGTGGATATAAACCCGGTGATGGCAGCGCCGATCCCGGCAATATGGCCTATGGGTTGCATCGCCATTGATTTTAGATTTCCGAACATAAGTCCGTAGGAAAAAAATTGTAACCCTAAAAAGATTAAAAGGATCATCAAACCGGGATTTGAGGTATTATAAAAGCATAGGCAGTATAGTAACGAAATTGCAACATATAATGATAATGCTACGGTAATTAATCGCTCCATGCCATATTGTAAGACTAGTTTTCCGTTTAAAAAAATAGCACAGCCTGTTGATATCGCCAAAAGGCCAAATATATAAGGAAACTCATCTTTAAGTTGATACTGTTGTTCAAAAATTTGCTGGGCAGTACTTAGGTATCCTAAAAAAGCACCTACTATAATCCCCCCGATAAGCGTATAGCCGACAGTATTTTTGTATCGTATGATTTCTTTTAATCCATCTGCAAATTGGTTGGAGGTAAACTTTATACGTTTTGATGGTACCAACGTTTCTTTTTGTCGTTTCCAAAACCAGAGGCAAATGAATACACCCAGAATCATTTGTGTATAGAAAATCGCTTGCCAGTTGTAAAGATCCAAAATCGATTTACCCAGGATAGGGGCAATCACAGGAACCATAATAAAAAATACGGAGACAAATGACATCACACGGGCCATATAATTACCGTTATAAAGATCCCGTATCATGGCAATTGCCGCAGTCCTGGGGGCAGAGAGCCCTATACCCTGTAAAATACGCCCAAGCACCATAACTGTGATATTTTCTGCCTGGGTACATATACAACTGGCTATAAAGAAGATAAAGAACCCTATAAAGACTACTGGTTTTCTACCTACGTTATCAGAGATAGGGCCAAAAAACAACGGTCCCAGACCAAGCCCCAAAAATATCGTAGTAATTAACAATTGATTATCGGCTGCCTGCCGGGTACCCAATGCAATGCCAATAGTATTTAATGCCGGCAAAATCGTATCAATGGCCATGGCCGTAATTGACATTAAGGAAGCCATAAGGGCAATAGATTCGAACTGTTGTAGTCTTTTCTTGGGCATATGTCGCTTAGCAATATTTTATGATCTTTGATAACATCGTTCTCGACAAACAGGATGTTTACCCATTCAGCACCCAGCGAATATAGGAGGTATTACTTCCCTTGTACTATAGAAAAGTAATAATTGGCAATTCAGTGTAGATATGCGGCTCTATGGTAGCTACTAGTCACGTGTAGTGCAATATTTATACTGTGCTTATGTTGATTGGTTCGACGAGGGAGGTGTTTGCTATTATTAACACTTCCTGGCTGCCATCCTCTGCGAATGCTTTTTTTTGGAGGCTGTTTAATGGTAGGTTTTGCTCTGATCAAAATGGATCACACCCGGGATAATAGCGTCTTATTAATGCCTCTTTAAGACCTTTTACATACTTTTTTTTTACTAATGATCGTATGTACCCTTAAGGTCCTGGCAGATATTCTTAGATATAGCTGTATGAGTAAGGAAAGTATAGAGCAAATCGCAAACCCTATAAATAAGGGCCAGGTAGTATCTATTACAAACTTACCTATTAGGATACTAATCGCTACTGACATTAAGGTCGATATACATCCTATGATTGCCGAACCTATTCCTGCAATATGCCCAATGGGTTGCAAGGCCATAGTTTTTAAATTTCCGTATAAAAGTCCATACGTGAAAAACTGAAACATAAAGAAAACCGAAAGTACCATCACATCAGGATTTTGTGTATGATAAAAAAGCAGACTGTACAGTAGCGAGACTGCAAAATATGTGGATAACGCTATGGTGATCAATTTCTTCATGCCATATTGTAGCACCAGTAGTCCGGTTAAAAAAGCAGCAGAACCGATAGGGATCAGTAATAGGCTAAAGATATACGGAAACTCATCTTTAAGTTGATACTGCTGTTCAAAAATTTGTTGAGCAGTACTTAGGTATGCTATAAACGCACCGGTCATCAATCCTGAAATAACCGTGTACCCTATCGTATCTTTATGTCCTATGATTTCTTTTATCCCATCTACAAATAGCCTTCGGGTAAACTGTATACGTTTTGACGGTACGAGTGTTTCTGCCTGTCGTTTCCAAAACCAGAGGCATACCAATATACCCAGGACCATTTGTGTATAGAAAATCGCTTGCCAGTGATAAAGGTCTAGCATGGTCTTACCCAGGATAGGAAATATAATCGGGATCAAAATCAAAAAGACACATATAAAAGACATAGTACGAGCCATATAATCACCAGCATGCTTATCCCGTATGATGGCTATGGCAATAGTTCTGGGAGCAGAGAGCCCAATACCCTGTAGAATACGTCCAAGCACCATGACTGTCATATCTTCTGCCCGGATACAGATAAAAATGCCGATTAAAAAGATGAAGAACCCCATAAAAATAGCCGGTTTTCTGCCAATACTATCAGAGATAGGGCCAAAAAACAAGGATCCTATCCCCAATCCTAAAATCACCATAGTAATTAACAATTGATAATCGGTTGCCTGGCTGGTATGAACAGCAGCCCCCATACTTTCTAATGCCGGTAAAACGGTATCAACAGCCATGGGTGATATACACATTAGGGATGCCATAAGGACAATAAATTCTAACTGTTGTGGTCTTTGTTTTGGCATGCGTTGCTTAGCAGTATTTGATGATCTTTTATAAAATTGTTCTCGGCAAACAGAAGGTTTGCCCATACAGCAAGCAGCAAATATAAGAGGTAGTATTACTCTTGTACCATCAAAAAGTAATAACTGGCAATACGGTTTAGGACACTTTGTTTTGGTAAGTAGGGAGTAAAAGCTGACGGTTGTTGTTTAAGGCAGATTGGTGCTCTTCATCAATTATTGGGATTACCGGTGGTTGATACTCCGCCAAGTACAAAAACCTGTAAGCATACTGCCTCCTGCTGTATCCCAGCTATACCAGGAGCGAGGTGATCTAAACCACTTGCATAGGTAACTTCAGAATAAAGTTCTTTACTTCTTCGGGATTGTTTAAGGAGATCACTTTATCGCCGTGTTCATACAGAAATTTTTCGTATGCTCTTCGGGTGGCTTCAAAATCTCGTGTCCACTTAAACATAAAGGTTAGCATTTTTATCTTAGACCTGTAATGGCAGGATTCTATACCCAGTTGTTGTTTTACAAATCCGGTTAGGATTCTAGAGGTTCTAAGTATCAAAGAAGGGTTTAGAAATATAATGGTATCGGCATAAGTATAGATGTCTTTGTACGACTCACGATATACCTCTTCAAATATCCATTGCTTGTGTGCCCGATCAATCGTATCGAGAAGATGCATTTGTACTTTTGCTGCGCATTTAGGCTCTCCTTTTTTGTACTGATTGTGTGCGATCTGATCTAACTCGAATACGGGATGACCCAGTATACCGCGTAACCTTCTTGACAAGGTAGACTTATCGCTACCTACACTGCCTACCACCAGGATTTTGTTCATTTCTTTCATATAAAAAGTATCACAGGTGACTACAATAGTCATTGATACTGTCTTCTGTAGAAAGTAACGTTATGACGCGGTGGGTACACGATTATGTTATAGGTCCTTGAGAAGAAAGTATTATTCCAGATAATCAGTAACCTTTTCTATTAATAATGCAATCAATTCTTTTTGGTAATAAACATAATCATCTGCAATGTTCAGTACTTCAATTTTATGGTCGTAGCTGTCTTTAGTTTGTCTATTTATTAGTAGTCTGTGACGATTTTCCATGGCCAAAATCAAATCTGCCCAAGCAACCAGTTCTTCGGTAAGGGCAGTGGTGCCTTCTTTTTTGCATAAGGCTATGTTGGTTCCGGCAGAATTAAACCGATAACGATGTGATCCATACAGATCAGAAAAAAAATCTGCTGCAGTTTTAGAACGATCCCGGTTTGCAGAACAAACAAATAATATTTTGGTAATTGGTTTCATAAATTATACGGGTATACAAATACTGATATGGTATATTCCTCTTTTTAGGCACTAAGTTTATTTTCTTTTTATGTACAAACAGATAGATGATCTATGGTACTACTGGCAACATTAGCAATCGCTTATCTATCCTTATGATCATAATATGGCAAGCAAAAATCATAAAATAAACCCTTGGTAACCTTTAAAAAGTAACAAAAGGGGCTAAGGGGTAACACCTGGTATCTGTTAACTGTATAGATAAATGTTTTGATACCTAGTGACTATTATGTAGTCGATTGTGGGGTAGAGAATCGTTTTTTCTTTTCATCCTATCATATAGGCTCTTGTTCTTTACGATCTCTTTTTTAGAAAGGTTACTTGGTTCGTTTTTTAATATCCCCGGTAGTGACAAAAAGAGGTATTGATTGCTATATTTTGATAGCATATTATGGGGTGATGGAAGCATCTTAATACCTCAAGTTACGATAAGGCGTTCTCAACCCTTTGTTGCTTAAACTATACTGTTTGTTACTCCGTATTTTATAAATTCTGCCACAATTGTGTTCTTGCCTACCCTAATAATCCTGTGATGTATAGTGCTGATCCCGGATGTACTGTTTACATAGGATACGGGTAATATCACCCAATGAATAATTATGTAGGATCGGTATCCAATACACCAGGAGTTATAATATGAAGATGATGCACAACACTAAAATAACGATTCAAGGTCTCTTGCAAAAAGAACCAGAAGTAATAAAGATTCTATTTGCTGCGATCACGAATAATATGGTCACCAGATGTATGGATGAAGAGCAAGCCATGTTTTTACTTAAAAACAGAGACTTGATCTTATCAAAATTAAAAAAGAAGATGGCCAGGTGGTATACTACAAGGTACGGTACCTATACCACAGCGGCAGATATTGTGGTGCCTACCTGCCAGGAGGATGCTATAATACAATATGTACACACAACGATAAAAAACAGAATACAGCTGATAGAGACCATACAAGCAGGCGCCTGTCTTAAAGCCGATTGTAGCGCACTGCAAACAGAGGAGCAGATACCTTGTCAATATCCTTGGGACTATATGGGATAATACTTTTTTTTACCCCACAGATATGACTGTCAATACTTTACGTATCCTGATATAATTTACTTTATAGGAGTATCATATCAAGTACCCTTGGGTAATAACACAGCTGCCGTGCATGGGTTAGAGGCAATAGATATAAAAACTACAGATTTGGCCTACAGTGATACACAATAATGAGAGGATGTATGCTCAATTATGACAGTAATCCATCCAGCTATTAAGTGGTGTGTGCTAGTAGGTTAAATGATTGCTAGCTTAGATATTGTATAATGATCTTGTAGACGATACAATTTTTGTAACAGAATCTATGATTAAAAACTTTTGATGATGAGTGATATAAGACAAACAAGTACTACTGTAGAAACAACATTTAATCTCGAAGAAGAAGAACGTAGAAGGATTGAGGGGTTAGATGATAACGATTTAGTAAGAGAGTATCGAGAGTTATTACAAGATAACCCTGATATATGGAGTGAATTAAATAGGTTGGTCAAAGACAGTGAAAAGGAACTTGGCAAACGAATAAGAAAGGCTGTTATTCATTATATCATACAAGGAGAAGAAGAATATCTAAGCAAAGAAGCTAAAGAGAAAGCAGGTACTGAGCAAGTAGGTTTAGGGCAAGTAGGTTTAGGGCAAGGAGGTGCGGAGCAGGAGATTTCAGAGCAAGGAGTTTCAGTACCAGTAAGTTCAGGGCAGGAAGTTTCAGAGGAAGTAAGTTCAGAGGAAGAAGTTTCAGGGCAGGAAGTTTCAGGGCAGGAAGTTTCAGGGCAGGAAGTTTCAGGGCAGGAAGTTTCAGGGCAGGA
>CANMSO010000018.1 GCA_947500545.1 uncultured Aquimarina sp.
GATATCTATATTAAATGCCCCAGAGGTACATCCGGATCCATTGGTCGCCTCTAAGGTATAAGACCCAGGGGATAAATCCCCAAAAGAAGTGCCTGTTTGTGATGCTGTCGATGGAGACGGACCTGTCAAGGTATAGGTCAGACCTAATTGAGGATTGTTAACCGTTACAGAACCCGATCCTACACTACAGCTGGGCTGGGTAATAGTTCCAGAAGGAACTGCAGGGGAACCCGGTGCATTATTGATATCTATATTAAATGCCCCAGAGGTACATCCGGATCCATTGGTCGCCTCTAAGGTATAAGACCCAGGGGATAAATTCCCAAAAGAAGTGCCTGTTTGTGATGCTGCCGATGGAGACGGACCTGTCAAGGTATAGGTCAGTCCTGTTTGAGGATTGTTAACCGCTACAGAACCCGATCCTACACTACAGCTGGGCTGTGTAATAGTTCCAGAAGGAACTGCAGGAGCTACGGTTACCCCACTGATAGTAAAGGATTTGTTATTAAAACATGTAACATCATTTTTATTACGGACACGCAAGGTGTGATTACCTGGTGCAACTCTTTCAAAATCAACCTTAGATTGAAAAACGCCTCCATCTAAACTATATTCATAAGTAACCTCAGAAGTACTCAACGGAGACTCTACTTCAATATCCGCTGTATTGTTATCGCAACTAGCAAGCCTATTAATCAGAATCTCCGGCTCAACAGGAGCAGTAGCAGAATCAATAGTAATAGAAATACTCGTAACACAGGTAATATCTGCCTCATCACGAACACTTAAGGTATAAGTACCTGGTGCAATTTCCACAAAATCAACTTCGCTCTGATAGTTCAAATCATCCAAACTATATTCATAGGTAACCTCTGCAGTACTTAGTGGTGACGTTACTTCCAAATCTACCGTGGGATTATCACAAGTAGCGCTTCTCTCAATTGTAAATTCAGGAACAGCCGGGGGATCAGGTTGCTCATTGATTTCGATGATCAATGCCGATGACACACAACCCGATTCATTCTCGGCTACTAATGTATAATCACCAGGGGATACATCTGAAAATACTCCTGTTGTATTTTCTTGTGGATCTACAACAGGGCTGATCCCTTCTAAAATATAAGTCAGATTACTATCTGCATTACTAACCGTAACCGATCCGTTTGCTTCTACACAGCTAGGTTGTGTAATCTCAAAATCGGGCTGACCAGGTGTGCTGCTTATACTTACTACTACTTCTGTAGTATTGCTGGTATAACATTTTAACTCAGTGTCATGAAAAGCTGCATAGTACGTTCCTGCCCCAACATTTGTAGGATCATCAATCAAATTCTGTTCGGTCGCCGATTCATCAGTATGCCAAGTTACCACCACCCGCGGAGCTCCCGGATCCGGAATATTATTGGCAATCAATTGTGTCAGATCAATAACCGCCGCCTCTAGACCCTGACATATATTGATAGCGATATCTGATAACTCTGGAGCCGGCAGGGTCTCTCCACCACACTCAAAGGTGACCTTATAATCCTCTACCTCTCCATCTGATGCTAATCCTAAAGCCCTATCATCTTCTCCATCGTTGGGTGTGTTGTCTACCAAATTGTCTGTAGTAATACGCAAACGCATATAGGTTGCTGCCTCGATATCTATATCATCTGGTAATGGCTCCCACCGTAATTGTGTAGTAGTTTCACCACTTAGCGCAGTGGCGCTACTAAATTCTTCATTGTCATCAAATGAGCGATCATTATTAAAATCTATCCAGGCATAAATGGTAGCATCTTCTGTTAGATTATTGGTAAAAGAAACGTCTGGAATTAATACTTCATCATCCCCAAAAATCTCAAAGGATAAGGTATTTGAAGCGAAAGCATCCTCATCATCAACTCCATTAAGATCGTCGCCAGTGGCCTCTGTTAAAAAACTGTTTGTCTCTGAGTCTATACTACTCCCCAGCATAAGCGGGGAAGCATCTTCTGCTTCTTCAAAATTTACAATATTATGCCTTGCTCCATTGTTTGCCAGATCAGAACCATAATCATCGGGGGCATCACCAAAATCTAAAGGAACAGCCAATAAGTTGCTCACCCCATCGTTAGAACTACTCCCTCCAGGTGTGGTTATAAATACCGTTGCTTGTGTCTCACCAATAGTGATATTATTAAGGTCTATTCTATATACTTCTCCTTGATTGTTACGGGTAAAATAATAAAACCCATTCGCATCCAGAAAGTGTGCTCCGAATCGACCTCTACCACTACCATCAGAAAATTGTATTACCCCTAAATCTCGTACCTGCCCATCTGTAATGCTAATATCATATAAGTGCACTTCATCACCTACATTAGCAACCGTATATGCTTTTTCCTGTTGTGGCTCTATCACAAAATCCGAAATATCTAAATTTCTGGACAGGGTAATCTCTCGTTCTAGTGTTAAATAGTCTGCAGAGTTAGCATCTACATTAATCACATAAAGTGTGTTATTGGTACTATTTCTTTTTACATACAAACGATCTTCATATATCGTACCTGCATTGTATAAGCCACTATTAAGTGTGGGTAAACCTTCTACAGGGCCTACTATATGATTGGTAAAATCATACTTGTCATCAACAATATCTACCTCAGTAATAACAACAAAATTACCCTCACGATCATCAATACTACCAGATGACAGGATGGAGTAGATCAGGTTGTCCTCATTAACCCCGCCTGCATTGATGATATATTTGTTAGTAGGTTCTATGGTCAGTAGTTCTTGTGTAGGAAATCGAATCACCAGCCAATCTCCTGCAGCACTTTGAAACGCATCACCGGGTATAGGCGCATTAGAAAGAAAAGGCGCCGGTGCAAGACACTGCACGTATCTTAAGAGCTCACCTCCTGATACCGTTGAATAACTATAGAAAATTTCATCCATATAACCTACATACCCAACAGTAAGTGATTCATAACCCAAAATATTTTCTTCAAATGCATTCCCGATTCCTCCTGCATTGTTATGACTGCTAAAAGTACCGAAACCGGTATCTTCTATAGCCATCACTTTTCCGTCAAAATATAATACCACGACACCTCTATCATAGGTAAATGCTATATGGTGCCAATCAATATCATCATCATTCTTAGCCGGAAACGGAAAGCTTTCTAAGGTTTTAAGATTCCCCGATTTCTTAAACGAGAGTTCTATTTCTCCTGTTGTAGTTAATACCAAAGCGATTCCGTTATTAACACCCCCTTCTTCAAAAAGCACCTGGTCGATAGGTGGGTTTATGGCATCAGGCTTTATCCAAAATCCTACAGAGAGATTTGTAAAACCTTGTCTCATAAAATCTGTACTACCATTAGCATACTCTACTCCTACATCTCCCTCAAAAAATAGTGCACTCTCACCTACCATAAATTCATTAGTATTAAATTGCACACCATCGCTACGCACGGCATGGTTACTACCCACCTGATCATTGGTAGTCCCCTCCTCAAAAGACCATAAGGCATCTACCCCATCGACCCTAATAATATCATTGAAACAATCATCGATAGCCGCTCTGGCTAAGGGAGTATACCTTGTTGCTACCGGGTGATTAAATTCCTGATTCTCTGTTATAAGTGGTTGGATTTCTTTTGTTGTTTTTACTGCCACTAATGGATCGACCGTTGTTTTCTCAGTATTGCTGCTCCACGTGCTCTCCTGCATAATAGCCAGAGAAACGAAAGAACATAACAAACAACAACACAAAATCATCCACTTATTAGAAGAAAAAATAATTTTGTTCATAGCTGTATTTTTTACATTTTATTTTATCGAATTGAATAGATGACAACCTTAGCATTCGCTTTTTATGCTAATTACAGATTTACATCATGTCGCCACGTTTTTTAAAAGTACTCTTGAAAGGCCCTAAAGCGTAATAACGAAGTAATAAATAGCTTGCTTAAAGCAATAGCTGGCAGCATAGCTGCTATAAATAAGTAAGGGCATAAAAAAATCGGGGCGATCGCCCCGATTTTTGCCTCCTACGTCTATAGGAAACT
Source organism: uncultured Aquimarina sp. (assembly GCA_947500545.1). Lineage (GTDB taxonomy): Bacteria > Bacteroidota > Bacteroidia > Flavobacteriales > Flavobacteriaceae > Aquimarina. Next base: position 4,038 of record CANMSO010000018.1, read on the forward strand.
ACTTCAAAAAAACGAGATGTGCTTAACTAGTTCTTCGTAAAAGTTGGACATTATTATGTGATTTAGTACTTTTTAGTCGGCGATTAATTTCACGAGCCATTTCTTGTACGGGCATTTTTAGTTTTATTTTTTCCCTACGTCCATTAACATTGATATAATGTTCTTTTGGTTCTTTTGATTCCTCTGAAACTTCGGTAAGTTTATTGAGGTCAATATTCGCTGCCGATCGTCTATCTTGTTGTGCTTTTGTATGCTCACAAATATAAACCGGAGCACGTTGCGTTGTATCACCGGTATTATGTGATGGTAACGTTTTAACCGGGGTATTGTCTCTATTAGCAACCTCCTGCTCACTTTCTGTAGTAATTCCACCTGTTCCTGTAATAGGCAATTCAGTATATCCCTGCTCTGTACCACAGCTCCTTGCAGAATGAAGCTTTCTTGCTGAGTTGTTTCCTTTTTTACCAGGCCCCTTAACATATAATAATCCATGAAGTACTTCACGCTTGCCCGGTAAATTGGTTGTTTGTTCTTCTTGAGGCACACTCACCTCGGTGTTTCCTTTACCCGTCGTTGTTCTTGGCGATGCTTCTTGAGGTGGTAACACCTTGTCAGGCAATTCCTTCAGGGGTAATGTTGAGGATTTTGTCAACTGTTTTGGTTTCTGCGTCTTACTCCTGTAATCGAGTAGTTTGTTAACTTTATCAACATCTTTATTTAAAAAGCGCCACCTTTTTTCCGCGGTTAATTCTCTGACCTCTTTTTTTAATACCTTAATTTTTCCTGCAATTCTTTCTTTTTCTTTATTTATTTCAATAAGTGCCCTGGCTCTTTCTCCCACATTTCTTAAGACCAATAATTCATGAGGTCTCAATTGATTTTCTTCTTTTGATAAACAAAGATTTTGAAAAGCAGCATAATACGCTTCAATCATCATATTCCCTACTCCCCCTCCTAACTGATCATATTCTTGCTGTTTTATTAGTAACTGTTTTTCTAAAGCTGAAATTTCTTCTTTCTTGTCTTTTATTCTTTTTTTAATTTCGTTTCTCTGAAGGTGCCGTAATTCAAAAACCCCAACTTCATTTTTTTTACGGTATATTGTAAGCAGCTCTATTTGTTGTTCTAAATAGTCTTTCAATTCTGCTAAATCAACCGTATTATCCCTATAGTTTTTATACCTTTTTCTTAAGTGCTCTTCAATAGCCTTTATCTCTTGTTCTAATTCTTTATCTTTCCCCATTTTTATAGTTTTTAAAAATCATTTTTATTTATACTCCACTTCATTGTGGTTTCTTCACGATACGCTTACTTTTTTACTTTTAAAAGCTATATTACCCCTTCCAAAGGGTACATTTTCGTACCTAATTTGAGGCTACGAAAAATCAAATCCACCTGCCGATGTGAGATTTATTTTACGGTCTTCCCTGGACAAATTGACATTTTCTCTATGCTCGCCTACAAAATAGAGCTTACTATTTTTTTGATCATAAGAGAACCATTTAAGTTCATGAATATATCGCACCCCCAGTTGTTTACCAGCTATATCACTTTTTTGGATCCTTATAGACCAGCTTCCTTTATGATACTTACTACAAATATGTTGTACTCCTTTTGGATCAATTTGAAATCCCTCTATATTCCCGTTCACATGTTCGTAGCTTACATCTAGACGAATCTGATCACGGAATACCAATTCTTTTTCGCCTGTGCCGTTATAAGAATAAAATAATATGTAGATATCAATACTTTTCGTATTTCTGCATTTTATTTTGGGATGATACTTTGTGTTTACTTGTTGTTTTGTTAGCTGTCTAGTCATTTTCGATCATTTTATAGGGTTTTTGCTGCTATTGCCTTTGTTTTTTCTTGTTGTACATAGTTCATATATTATTTAACCGTACACCTTCCCTACATACATCTTTCTGCCAATTAGCCCCAAGAGAAGGTACTCCTAAGGCTTTTTTCCTGATTATAGATAATTTATTCCTGCTGTAGGTGCCTCACACACCAAGGCACGACCAAAGTAAACGAAGTCTTTCAAGTATCAACACATTAATTAATACCGTGCCCCATAAAACGAATAAAAGATAGTTTTGATGCTATAAGTGTTGGATAGGCGCCAGTCGTAGTGCTGCCCTTTACACCTATTGTTCGGTGCGGGTATCTTTCGGGCTACCTATCTTTGGTTTTTTGATGGTCTTATAGAATTGTTATGTCTTTATTTGTAAGTTGCCCGGTAGTTAGGTTTTATGTTTTAATGGACTCATTAAGGTCATTCTTATTTTATGTGGGTAGTATCCAATATACTGCGTACAGTCATTATTTTTAATCATACGATGCTTGCTATTGTACTCTATAGACCTTAGCTACATCTTGTGGACTGTATCAAAAAACTATACCTATCTATGATAGCAACTTTAAGAACAAATAACAATAATTTAGTTATTATTCCCCACACTTCTAGGCCTTCTTTGTTTTTGTCTTAACTTCAAAATTCCCTTAACAGGACTTTTAGATTCTTTTTCTCCGCCAATAGAAGTACTTGCTACGCTGGATTTTGCTGTGAAATAATCATTCCTAGAAGGTTTAGTAAAATTAAAAAGCGATTCTTCACTTAATAAGTTTTCATCATCATTTGACTTACTAGCTAATTCTTCCTTATTTTCTTTGCTCTCCATCTTCCTCCCACTAGATTGTGTATTTTTAACCCAGTTTTTTAATCGATCATTCTCTTTTTCTTGGTTTTGGAAATCTTCAATCATACTATCTATTTCAATCATACTATCTATTATAGAACCTTCTTGTTTACTTGTTTTTACTACCTCTTTATTTCTACATTCATTCTTAGATTCAGATTTCTTACCCTTTTTTGCATAATATTTTAAAAACTCAACAGCAGCTGATAGTTGTGATCTTTCTTCTATTTTTTTAATTTTACAAACTCCTTCATGAGCCTTAATTCCCAGATAGCTTGGCTGACCATCTGAACATTTACCAGGAACATAGTGCTTTACTACGACTACCTTCTTCTCTCCATTACTGTCAACAACCTTAGTTTCTTCCTCTACCCTACCATACTCGTATAAGTCTTTTACTGGTTCTTTTGTTTTCTTATCTCCGTTGCCCCTCTCACATTCTCTCTTTCTTTCTTTTTCTTTTTCTTTATCAGTAATCGACTTCTCTACTTCTTCTCCGCTTTGAGGTATTGCATCTTGTTCAATATTACGCAAAGCTCCCCGATCATAGCCCGCCAGAGGATCCTTTATAGCACTAAAGGGTTTAGGTTTTTTAAACTTGTCCCACATCATCTTAAATCGCTTTCCAAAATTATTAAAAAGCTTTACCGGGAGGAAGGTTAAAAAGTCTAACACTTTTTCTAATCGATTGGTGTTTTTGTGTGAAGGCATGCTATTTATATTTTAATTATATATCAGTTTTAACTTCTGGTAATTCTATATTTTGGAAGTAACTGGTTTACTAAATTGATAGTACTCCTAAAAACCTATCCTTATTATTACAAACCTGTGATTTTGCATTCTTGACACACTTTACATCATATCATTAGCCGTTACAGTACAGGGCCTATTATAATTTATTTAACCCCTGGTCTTAATCCTTGACTTCCAATAGAAACATAGGGCTCTTTTATTTCTTCATGTACCTTAAGCTTATAAGATTCTAGGTCTTTAATTAAAAAATCTAATTTGCCTAAACCCTCTTTTTTACTTACATCCTTTTCGGATTTTTCATTATCAAGATAAAATTTCAATACTTTCTGGAAAGGAGTAAACTTTTGATCATCTTTATAACATTCCTGGGCCTTTCTAAATAGTGATCTGTAATCTTTAGTAATACGGACTCTTTTTTTAGCAGGCACTTTATCCTCCTTTTTAAAAAATAAAAATGTTAAAAAGTCTAACACCATATCAAATCGGCTGTTTTTGGGTGAAGGCATATTATTTTTATTTAATTAATTATTAAATCAATTTTAAGTTTTAGCTGTTTTTTATTTTGCACCTAACCAGTTTACGGTATTACTAAAATTGATCTTTTATCTTAAACAAATATGTTTAAAGCTATATAACCGGTACTTTTTATGTCCCTAACACGCTGTAAGCCATTTTATGCCTATATCCAGATAGCTACCAGATGTTGTGATCTTTGTATTTATTTTTACCGTATATAAAATTTAAGTTCTACGCAATCGCCTGGTCTTGCTCGGAGTATGGTTTTCTTGTGTTAAAAGATATTTTTGTGCTTGTTCAAGTATACGCCGTTCAAGATCATTCCTTCTTAAAACTTCATCAATAATTCTCCCCATTTCCCCTACATTTGGTTCTTTTTCCTCAATGGTTATCTTTAGTCTAACCTCTTCTGGCTTGGTCTTATTATCATCTCTCTTCTTATCATCTCTCTTCTTATCATTTCTCTTCTTATCATTTTTCTTGTTAAAAAAGATCCAGGTTAAAAAGTTTAATACCTTATCAATCTTTGATGTTTCTTTTTCTGTTTTTATATTCTCTGGCATTCTCTTTTGCTAATTTCAGAACTTTAATTACTAATTCCGCTATCCTTGTATTATTTTAAAGACAAGTACTCCAATACTACTGCTTATCTGTATGATACGTTGTTGTTTACTTCTAAAAAACCCCCAATGAAATATATGAAGCAGCACATCCTCACTGGGGGTTGCAAAAAATAACTAAACTCAAACAGAGACCATTAACAACCAGAAGTATCCTATTCCATTTTTTTAGACACTTAGAATTGTCTTAAGCCCTATATATCATTCAGAACGCAAAAAAGCACTCTTTTTACATTACCCTCGACCGGGCCCAAGGCCTTTACTTTTATTGTTTTTTGACTCGGCTATCTTTTTATTTCTTTGCTCTTGCTTACCCTTTACAGCTTCCTTTTTGGCTGGCAACTGGCTTTTATCTCCCGTTCGAGTCAAAAAAGCTTTTAATGTTTTCGGGTCAATACCAGGGTTTTGTTGATTAGTTTGTTCTAATTGCTCTAACCCTTCATTTTTCACCTCTACCTGTTCAAACAACCTTTTATTTTCCAGAGACAAACGTTTTATTTTCTCCAGATCCGGAATCAACCATTTTCCCACCAGATCATCTAACTGTACCTTATGATCGATATTAGGCTGATTCCAACTTTTCATTTTCAATGCATCGAACCCTTCGAGAAACTGTTGGACACTAGCATTGTTATTAAGTAGAGTGGTCAATGCTTCTGCCGTTTCCTCCATCTTCTTTTGAAACGCCTCTGTTTTGTTTGTTTTATCCTTTGGACTCATCTATATATTATCTTTGCTTATGTTATTGTTAATTTTGAAGTAAAATTAATTTTTATACCCCGTTTACTTAAAGAAAAAGTAACACATGCTTTACTTGAAGTAATATATGTTCTACTAAAACCATGTCATAACCAGAAACTTAACTAATATAGGCACCTGTAGAGATTGCCTCGGAAAACAAAATACAGCTGATACGATTTATTTATTGACCATGTCCAAAAGTTCATGTATAAAACTGTGCGCCGTGCGAGTTTCAGGGGAAAACCCTAACCAGTTATATACCTTTTGTGGCAATGCTTTTGTTAAATCTTTTTTATCTATCTCATCCAATCTTTGGAAGTCAATAACCCAATCCTCTATGTATGCTCTTCCATAATTACTTAAATACCATGACTCCGGATAGATTATCAAATTGTCAGAAATATTGCTTACATACCACAAATCGGGGTGTATGATTAGATCTTCAGAAACTATATACTGTACAGCGATATCGTATGCTTGTTGGTCATACTGTTCTTCGAGCAAATTCTGCATGTCCTTCTGAAGATCCCCCGGATAAGATTGCCTTGTATTTCCCGAGGTTGCTTTATAAATTTTAAGCAAAAGTAAATGCACATATAAATTTCTTTTGTCTATTAATGAAAGTATCGTATTCATATTTATTGCTATTGTCATTGTTTTTATTTATACTTATGTCTTCTACAACTATTTTGTTCGTAACTATATCCCCATAAAAAGACACTATAATTCATATTTCCCACTAGAAAGAAGCATAAGAATTACGAAGATATAGTACCCGGGGTAAGGTCATCCTATCTTTTATCTTTTGATTATAGGTTATTTTAAAAACCAGTTAACTAAGGTGGTCTGGTAAATTTTGAGGAAGCCTTGTCAATTTATTTCCTTGTAAAAAAATAGATTTTAGTTTCTTTAAGTTTGCAAGCTCCTGAGGTATTTCTCTTAGCTGGTTTCCGCTTAAAGAGAGTTGTATTAAATTTTTAAGGTCTGCTATAGACCTTGGGATATGGGTAAGTTGATTATTTTCTAAGGACAAGAATTTTATCTTATTAAGTTTACCAATACTTTTGGGCAACCAGGTAAGTTGATTATCTTTTAGATACAATATTTCAAGATCCGGTAGTTTTGTGATAACCTCTGGTAATAATATCTCTAGATCTGTGGTTTTTAGCTCTAACCTCGACAGGTATAATCTTTTCCTATTTTGTTGTACCACCTGGGCTATCCTGTTTCTCGCTATTATTATATTATACATAGTTTTATTATTGGATTACGCTTGTCTACCTTCTACCTAATATGTTTTATTTCTATAGGCCCAGAGCGATTGTCACTATTCATTACATCCCTAACAATTAACCGCATCTATTTATTCTTTTAAGCTATACATATATCGTTTATTATGAAATAGACAAGTTACAAATGAGAGTATTTAGGTAGTAAATGGGAATCTAGCACTATGCTACCATGTGCTTGAACAATTTTATAGCGTATCGAAAGTAGAAAAATGAAGCACCATTATGTTTTTGAATACGACTGCCCACATGTATTATCATATAATCATAAATAGAGACGTTGCCAGTAAACGTGTAAAAAATTCCTGTTTTCATATTGTCATTACATCTTATTCATATAGTAAGCTATAAAGTATTGTCATGGTATTTAATTAAAAAGATCGCTACACGTAGCGATCTTTTTCCCATTAAACTTTTTAACTACAAAGAAAATTAAGGTTACCCACCTAATACTCTGATATATTAAATCAAAGTATCTGATCATTGTAGCTGTCAAAGGTATTTGAAGTACATATACTGTAGCTGCCTAAAGTAATAAGTGTTGCCAAATAAACAATAACTGTATCTGAATAGTTGTTTTTACCGAGTATTGCCTCTCATCATTGTCGTTGTTGTATGATTAATAAGAGCGTAAACCTATACTGCACTTATATGTTTTTTATTATTCATAAAAAATAAAGCAATTTGTCTGATATGAATTCCTTATATTCTAAATTTTACTATACAGGTTTTGATTTTTTTCATATCACCAACCCCTCAAATCTCATAACAATATAAAAACAACAAAGACTGTTGGTGCCAACAGTCTTTGTTTAAAAAAGCTTGGATTAACTAACCATTAATCAATTGTACAGTAAATATAGACCGATCATTACACTAGCAACTCTTTAAAGTTATAATTGGCCTTTATAAAGATATATCTGGAAAAATTATAAATTTCGGAGGCATCCTTATATTTTGAATCGAGTAATCGAAACACCCCTGGTGGGGGTATACTATAGGTTTTTATAGAATTGTTCTGCTGGTTTAGTAGAAACCCCAAACCATTACTATTTTATACACCCCTATAATCCACCAAAACCAGGAAATCTTCTACTTCTACCCTGTCTTTGTCGTGGTGTATTATTTGTGGGTTGTTGTGGGGTGCTCTGGGTAGTAGATACAGGCCTACTTATACTTGCCTCTATTGCCGGTTGCATGCCCTCGATTTGTATCTTACCTTCTTTATCTAAAGTATACATATCATCTCCCACACGAAGCATGTGAAGTTTTTTGTTAGATGCAAATGTTTTTTCTATATTCTCTAATCTTATTCCAAGGCCATTTTTTATATGAAGCACCCGTAATTCTTTCATTTCGCTTAAATCTGGGAGTTCTGTAAACCTTGCATTTCCAAAGTCAATTTCTTCAAAATCCCCAGGCGGCGACATAGTACCATTGCTTATGCTGTAGTTACGGGTTGCTATAACCACATCACTAAGCTGCTGCTGATCTAACATTTCCATTTTTAAACCCGAAAAATCCAGTTTCTTTTTTGCGCTTTTGCTTTCCGTAGTGTTTGTTAACGTTTCTATAATGTTGGCTATCACTATATCCGGATCATTTTCATGATTCTGTACTGATTTAAATAACTTCCCCTCTGGATGGCGTACCTGGTCACCTATACATAGTGTAGTAAGGTTTGTACGAAGAATTGCCAAAAGATTTTTACACAATGGTTTTTTGGTATTACCTGTGTTTTGGAGATCATATTGTATAGAAGGGTCACAGTTTTTTAAGTGTAATACCTTTAAGTTTGTCATCAAACTTAAATCGGGGAACTCATCAAATACAGCATCCCCAAAATTAATTTCCGTAAAATGTGCTGCTGCTACCCCCTTGATTGCTTCATTGTCATAGATTTCAATATACTTAATCAATTCTGTGAGCTCCTCTTGTGATAATTTTGATAGGGTAAGATCAGAAAAATCCAGTTTTTTATCTTGATTCTTATCACTTGTTACATTGACCACTCTTTGTTTGGCCAAGTGCAACACTTCTTTGCTAGTAAGCTCTCGCTCTATAGAACCATCGATATGATTTCTATAAAATTTATCTCGACCTATATATAAGGTATGGAGCCTGGGGTTGGTCCTAAAGAGGCGTTCTATCTGTTCATATGGAATATCCCGTGCGCCTCGCATATGCAAAACACGTAAACTCTGCATAATACTAAAATCGGGAATGGCAGTAAACTTAGCGTCATCAAAATCAATTTCTTCAAAAAATGGTTGATGAAGTACTTTAGACTCATCTCGATTTAATCCTTTAAGATCACTAAGTAATTTCTTAAGATCTTCTGGTAATATTTGTGACATCTTAAACCCTCCCGTTACTAACCTTTCCAATTCTGAAAGCGCACGATCTTTTTTAATCATTTCTGCAAAATCTAGCTTCGCTAACCTCTTTTTTCGATTCCATTCAGCTTTAACGGAATCACATAAGCACGTTTGCACTAACAAACTAATTCTCTTTTTTAGATCCATAATTCTTTTTGATTACATTATATATCTTTTACAGTTATATCTCTTTATTGATGATCATAAAATACTAGCGTAGTTTTTTGTTTGTCACCCTTAAAGTAATAATCATTCCTATTCAATTAATAAACAGACATCTGGTAGTAAAAAAAGGTACTGCTCACTTTTATTTATATCTGCTGCTTCACGATCTATAAAACCTATACATGTGGGTGTTTGAATACCTAACAGATAAAATCGTTAGTTCGTTACTGTATACAGCTTGAAATTTTTATTGGCTATATACCACAGCGCTACAGCCCACTTGTATTGTATAAAAGACTGGTGTGTTGTAGCTTTGCTATTTACCCCCTCCACAACATCTACCCTTTATCTTATCGCCTATCTATAGCAAAAAAAAGACCGCCACGAGGGCGATCTTCCTTCAATTAAAATCTCAATTATCAACCAATAATTAGTTGTTTAATCAAAATTAATATATTACGTATGTCAAAAATACGTGTTATCCCTGCTCTTTTGCTCTATAAAGTAATAAGTGTGCTTGAGCAAGTAATAAGTGTACTGTAAAGCGTTTTTATTTTTTAGAATTATGCCTGTTTACTATATGCTCTCTCATTTATTAACATTTTGCCAGGCTGTTAGTTATCACACGATCTACTCACCGTGCACTGGTTACAGGTTACACATTCTTACACCCTACTTAAGCAACTATACTCCCCCTTAAAAACAACAAAGACTGTTAACGATTATATTAACAGTCTTTGTACACACAAATAATTAACTCAATAAACCTGATTTTCTCTCAAGCTAGAATTACTTGAAACAAAAAAACAAGGATACCATTAAAGTGTTGATGCTGCGACTCCATTTTTTTATCTTGTAAAACTCTATTACGAACTCAAACCAACCCTAGATAAAATCAAAGTGAAGGGAGTGAAGGAGGCCGTTCTTCACTCTTACTTTTTTGTCGTTCTTTTACATCTTTATTTAGGTATTTTTTCCATTTTTCCGGCTGTTTTTGCCAATTATTTTGCAGTTTTTCTGCGGTTTCGTTAGATAAATACAAACGATAACGGCCAAATGTAGGCTTAAACATCTGCATTGATCCTCCTGTATCAATCTCACCGTGCTTTCTAAGCCATAGATCTTCTTCTGAGTTTCCTGGCGATGTATTTGTACTATTCTTAAAACAACAAAACAGACTTAAAAACTTAGCTTTTACGGAGTTGTTATTGTAATAATTACCATATATATTCCCCCCATAAGAAGAGGATCCTGCACTTTTACTTGATCTTTGACTATTCACACCCTTTGTTGATACTCCTTCCTTATGTAATAGTCTTGTGGACTCACCTTGTTCATCAACTTTTCCTTCGGATACGGGCGTATCGGTTTGTTTTGAGGATAATTGTCTAACTTGCGCAGATGACGGTTTTCTCTTATCTGCACTACTCAATTTTGCTTTCTCTTCACTTTTTGTTTTAACCGGCTTTTGGGGTGAAGTTCTTTTGGCTTGTTCTTGCAGTTTTGGTAGCTCTTCTTGGGTATCATATTTCCAGAGAAACCGCCTAATTAAACTACTTTTTTTCTTTCCAGAACTTTTTTTCCCTTTAGATGGTACTGCTTTACCAGTAGGCTCTTTTTTAGCTGTTTCTTGCTCCCTGTTGTTTTCAGCTTGTTGTTGTCGAGAGGAATCCTTAGAAAAGTCCATAGCGTCTAGCATAGGACCGAAAAAGTTAACCACCGCACTGAACCAGCTATCTAATCGCTGATACACTGTCTGTTTTTGTTTACTACCCATCTTAATCGTATTATAGTTACACAATATCCTATTACATCATCGTATATAACATTTTATAACGATAAAGATACTGCTGCCCAGCAGAGTGTAGATACCCGAGTTAACCAATGTATCATAACCCGTAATAAATGGTCATTGCCACCCTAACTAAGACTTCTGCTCGTGATATAGAACACTTCACAATCCTATTATCTTTAATGCCTCATTCTTCGAGGTCCTGGTCTTTGCTTTTGTCCGAGTCGTGCAGGTTGCCGAGGTTTTTTGCGAGTTCCATCATCTCCTTTAAAATATATAGGGTTAATAGCATTTTTTATAAAGAACTCCATCTTATTCTGTCTTATGGTTTCTTGATTCTTTTTGTTTGTGTATTGGCTACATTTATGCTGTAGTGCTTTAACAATATTGGCTGCAAAAACATCTTTATATGTATCCCAATCTTTTTGTTCTTTTGTTGTAAATTTCTTTTCATCTACAAGCTTTTTAGCCTCCATAAACTTTTCTGTAGCTTTTCTCAACTTTTCCTCGGCTTTAGCCACTTCTTGTTTTTGTTTATTTTCTTCTTCTAGAGCAGCTTTTTTCCTTTCCGCTTCATCTTTACGAATTTCTGCGTTTAAATAACCTGTTTCGGCATTTGTAACTTCTTCTGCCTTTTTTATAAATGATATTCTATACCTTCTTAAAACATCTAGTCTAGCTACCATTCTTTTGGCCTTGTAGTAATCGACCTTATTCTCTATTGGGTGGTATTCATATTGACGCATTTCCTTGATCATCTTAGACGCAAGACGGTATTTTGTGTTTTTTGATCTGCCCCATAAACGAGCATGTATATAGCCTTTCATAAAAAAATGTTGTAGCGCTCCCATGGCAATCTTACTATTTTCTTTAAATACTTCTATCCCCTTGTTTTCTTTTTTATGCATATGGTAATATGATTATCGTTTTATTATTATTTTATTTGTTTTGTATACATTATACTAAAGTATTGATCTTGCAGAACCCTATTCCCACTGCTATGCTTATAGTCTAATGGCTTTACTATTTGTTGATCTGCTGTACCGTATCTTCTTCATCTGGGTATTCATTTTAGATAGTAACGACACTTACACCTTTATATAGACAGGGGGCCACCCTGGCCAGGACAGCCCCTATAAATCTTGGTAATTCTATTTCCCTTGCCGGTGATACCTTACCTATTCTTGATATAGCAGGTAGATACCCCGGGGAGATCTCTTAATACATTATCTACTTCTGGCATAACTACAGGCCGCTGGTAATTCTTTTATAAAATTTATTATAGTCATCAGTCTTTTAATAAGGGTAGTATTTGTTTTCATAATTTATGGTTTTAACGGTTTATTACGTTTTAGACAAAGTTCGCTCATCAACGTCTCTAACAGCAAAACAATTATGGCCAAAGGGAAAAAAGACCTTTGAAAAGGAATATTTTATTTTAAAAAGCATGAGGCACCTTACCTATTTTCATATGTTTATTGGCACCGCCACAGGGTATAATACCCTAAGGCTTGTCACGAACTTAAAAATTTGTAATTAACAAATGCCTCGTGCGTTTGCACCGAGGTGGTTTATTGTATAAGGGGTATTAGGTTCTTAATTTACTTACCCTTTTGAACTGCTATTTTCTGATTTAAAAAAAAAAGCAAAGACCGTTACACGTAACAGTCTTTGCAAGGGGAATCTAAAGTTCAAGTTATATAGGCTATTATATAACTCTTAATTTCAAGGTACTTTAACATTTCGTTTTATGAACACCCCGGGTAATAAATGGCTTATACCGGGGATAATTCGGCTATTTTTATGTATTATCACAGTAACACCTTGCTTTATTTCTCCTAACTCGTAAAAACTAGTTATATGTTTTTGATTAAAATCACAGGCGTAGCATTGAAGCGTAGGTTTACCCATTGAAAAACTTATAAAGCCGGGCCATATATGTATAACTATCTATTAAGATCGATAGCATCATTATTGATCCTAACCATGATAAAAACAGATCACCAAACAGGAATTATATAAGATATGTCGCCAAAACATTTATTAACCTCATACTCGCTCCTGTTACTTAATACGATAAAAAACATGTGTGGCTATATAACCTACGCAACACAATTTTTTTAAAAACAAATTATTATGGATATTATAGAAGCTGTAAATGAAAATGATGCCGAACGCGTAATGTAACTTATACAAAAGAACCCTGCTCTTATAAATACAACAGATGATAATGGCAGTAGTTTGTTAAGCCTGGCGCTGAATCGTGGCCATAGAGACCTGGCCTTGGATCTTATACAAATTGGGGCAGATGTTAATAAGGCAGATAAAGGAAGTGATACCCCCCTAATTATGGCCATATTACATGACGATTTAGAGATGATGAAGGTTCTTTTATTAAACAATAAAGCAGATATCAATAAAACAGGATTTAAAGGGGATTCGCCATTGCATGTGGCTATAGAACAAGGTCATTATAAAATCGCCAAATTTCTTATAGATACAGAAGCTAATGTTACTGCTACAAATGATCAAAATGAAACCCCAATGCATTATATAGCTCGTCATACCGATATAGATACCGCAGATAAACTTCTAAAAAAGGGTGCCGTTGTTGATGCTAAAGACGATTGTAACAGAACATGCCATACTCAGTGAAAATCTGGAAATGGTTACATTTTTGGTAAATATATACCGAGCAGATATACATCAAAAAGATGAAAACGGCAATTCTTGTCTGCACCTAGCTATAAAAACACAGAATTTTAAGATCGCTGAGTTTCTTATCCAAGAAGGAGCAAAGGTTAATACCAAAAACAACCGTGGTACAACTCCTCTGCATGTAGCGACGTTTACCAATAATTTATCAATAACCAAATTGCTTACAGATCATAAGGCTACGAATAGGACAGAAGAAAGTAGCGGTATTGATTGTTTTGCTATGACAGCACTATTTGAAAAAAGAGTAGAAATCCCTCTTCTACTTGCCTGTAGTGAGGGATTACAAAAATCTGGTACAACAACTAAATCCTATACGTTAGATAATTTTATAAAAGTTGCACAGTCTATAAAAGAAGAAACAACCGACTTACCTACATCTAGTGTAAAGACTGCGAGAGATATGCAAAAAAGACCTGGTTGGTCATGACCAAGGGTAAAAATCTTAGTATAAAGTATCCCGATCATACTAACGCTACCGGGATATTTTTTTGTCGGTAGTTGTGTAGCAAACAGGGTAAGCAGTAGTATAAGATCAACTACCCAAAACCCGGATATCTCATAAGTTTATCCTAAAAAAATTATAGCTAGTACCCTCTGCCGTGGCTGAGGGTTGCGACTTAGGCTACCCTGTACGCTGGCGGAAGTTTGCACATTATGCTTTAATTTACTAATCCTAATAAAAACCCTACGCTATCAATTTCCAGAATGGTTTGATCACCTAGGTAATTTCTTGCACTATTATATTTCCAGCCTACAGACTCTGTAACAAAACCAGCTTCTACAGGATGGTTATGTATATAATCAACCTTCTATTGTATTAGGCTATTCGTCCATAATTCTATAGGTTTGTTATGATGTTGCCAAAACTGATACTTATTGATATTTCCTTTTTCTTTACCTGCTTTTTCAAACCTGCCTTTCCGATCTTTAGATTTGTATTATAAGTATTATCAGATACTGCTCTCTACTGAAAACCTGCCTACTGGCAGACAGGCATTGCTGCAATAAACTGTAGCAAAGCTTATAACGTAAAATCCTGATGTATTAAGAAAACTGTCTGCCTGTCCTCTGTATGAGACTTTGAAAAGCGGGACGACAGACAGGCTTGTATTTTCTACTCCTATAAATAAAATATAAAAAAACAGCCACCAAGTCGTGACTGTTTTTATCATATTTGTTACACATGACTATTTATATTCATACCCCGCCAATATTTGACGGGACCAGAAACATTCTGGCACTAGCCGGATATATTATATTATAAATTTATCCTAAAAAATCGTAACTATTAAGCTCTTCTGGCGTTGGGGGTTGTAACTTGGTATACCAGTCTTCGATTAGGGTATCAAGTTGCGCAACAGGCACTGTGATTTCTTGATGTTCTGCTTTGTTATTTCTATTTATGATGCGCTGTTTTACAACTTCTTTAGGAGCTTCGAGGTAGTAAAAGGCCACTTTAGCCCCTAATTGCCAGGCTTCGTTTCTTAATTGTTCGCGTTCTGCTCGTCCCCAGGTACCCCACTCAATAACGATATCTACTCCTTGTTTCAGGATTTTTTTCCCTAGCTGCCATTGCAGCTGTTCTATTTTATCGCGATACGCATTACCCTGAATATCTGCCAGCGCACCCGGCCAGATCTCTTTTAACCATTGATCGGGGCAAAGGCGAATGGCATTATATACATTTTCTATTTTTTTTGATAGTGTGGTTTTTCCTGTACCGGGTAACCCACAAACGAGATGGAGTACCCCATAGGATCTGTCTTGCATATTTTGATTTTTATGGTTCATATTAGGTAAGCTTTTAAGTTACTTAGGGCGTATGGCGTAGATGGAATGCTGCCTGTTATTTGACCTGGCAAACCGCCTAGAAAGATCTGAGCTATATCAGGCAGCCTACGGTTGTCTATATTTCTGCATCTTCGTTGGGCCACGTTTTGTTTGTTTGTATTTGATGCGTATTTCTCACATCAAAAGAGCTTCATATATACTTGGTTTACCATAGGTTGCAGGCTGTAAAATTATGACCCCGTATACATAAAGAAAAAAGGTAAAATCTATATTATAGTATACAGATTTACCTTATTGCTGCTATCTCCTTATGAGGTGTACTTATTCCTTAAACGCCTATATATTTATAAAACTATTGTGAATGATGGCTTAACCTTCTTTGCGGTGCCGTACTATCTTGACGTCTCCCCTCCCGAGGTGATGCAGTTGTACGAACCGCTTCATTTCCACTTCTCACTATTTGGTTTTGTGAAGGCTGAGTACCTAATCGTTGTAATTGAGTAGGATCAGGGTTTGTTACCGTTGATGCTTGCCCGGCATCTGCCGCTGTAGGAGTCTCCCCTTGTGATGGTAGCTGCTGGGTGGCTGTATCATTTCCTTGTTCTATCGTTACTATATGAGTATTGATGAGCTCCTTGATTTTCTTTTTGATTTTTGTATCCAGCTCCACATCTTCACAAAAGCTATACTCACATTCCTTATACTCCTTATCTGTTAGTCCCCATAGCGCCTTCAGGGTTTCGTCATATACCTTATCTGCTACATCCCCACTATTTTTTTGAAGCTCACTTTGTAGTTCTTTATTTTCGGGATTATGAATCACATCCCTTATAATGTCCTCTAATACGGGCAAGTCTATGATTTTTTCATTCTTTTGTAATTCTTGTATAGTTTCTTCAAAAATTTGTTCATATATAGCTATTGTACTTTCGTTCATCTCACTCGCATTATCAAAGAAACTCCTTTGCAGGTCTTCTAAGGATTTTTCAAAACAATTCTTTAGGATGTAATCTTTTATTAACTCTATTCGCGATGCATCGTTACCTCTTACCATGTCATTATTTATTCCCAAATTATCTATCAAAAATTCTAAATCATCCAATTTTTCTGAGGGAACTAATGCTTTATATTCGTCTGTAATAAGAACTTTAAGATTCCTCAAATAATTATCTATATTACTACTAGAAAATAAATATCGTGCTCTACAAAGGTTACTGATTTCCGTACTCATATTCGTTTTACTCGGTTGATTCCCTTGATCCGAAAATACAGGATCTAGCCGTTCTAAATGTGTCCTCCATGTTGCCAATTCATTATAAATCCTTACCCCGTCTTCCGATTGAACAGCCTTTAGCAAATAAATAACGATTGAGTAAAACAATTCCTTATTTTCTTTTGAATTATCTTTTATAGGCATAATTAAATTTTTTATACAATTCTTTCTAAAAAGCCCGAAAGTAGTGTCAAATTAGGTTCCACAATCTTGTAAAGTAACAGAACCTAATATTCATGTAATAAATGTTACGCTGTATTGTGTTTTTAGGTGTTATTTAGATCTCTATATAGTATCGTTAACCTGTGCTATCCGTTATGGTAACCCGAAAGTAAGTTGGTGAGTTAGTGAGTGTGTGAGTGGTGAGAACGGGAGAAGCTAAAATAGTTGGCAGTGGGCAGTGGGCGGTGGGCAGTTTGAATGTAGTAATGAGATAATGAAAGAATGAAGGAATCTGAGGATCTAAGAAGCAAAGTTGCAAAGTTTCTGAGAAGCTGAGCATGAGAATGGTTATGCAAGTCGAGGGCTGAGGCAACTCGAAGCCCGGATGATGTGTTTTGAGTGGGTGAGTATGTGAGTGGTGAGTATGGGAGTATGGGAGTATGGGAGTATGGGAGTATGGGAGTATGGGAGTATGGGAGTATAGGAGTATAAGAGCAGATATAATTGTTAAAAAAAAGCAAAAACTACTCGATAACGGGCTGCAAGCAGTAAAAAACGCCCAATTGGGCGTTATACTAGTAGTTACAGGGGGGTCCAGACGGTCAACAGCCCGTTCAGAACGGCCTATAGGGGGTCTCTTACCCCCCTAATGGGGTGCCGTAACGGCCTATAACCCGTTTGCAACGACCCAAAGGACGTTGAGAACGACTATATTGGCTTTTGTATTAGAACTGGTTGTTGGTTGTTGGTTGTTGGTTGTTGGTTGTTGGTTGTTGGTTGTTGGTTGTTGGTTGTTGGTTGTTGGTTGTTGGTAGTCGATAGTTGATGGTTTCAATGAGGTAATGAGGTAATGAAAGAATGAAGTAATCTAAGTTTCTAAGGATCTGAGTATCTAAGAATCTAAGAATAGTCAACAGTGGGTAGTTTTGAAGAATCTGAGTTACGAAGTTGCAGAGAAGCTAATTTTCAAAGGTTCTGAAAACAGTTGGCGATTGGCAGTTGGCAGTCGATAATAGTTTGGGAGTTGTGGGTAGTTGGTGGTCGGCAGTTTTGATAATATAACGAAGTAATTGAGCTGAGTTTCAAAATTTCTGAGAATTTAAGGATCAAAGACTCTAAGCTCTAAAGAATTGCTGACAGTTGGCAGTCAAACTCCCCCACTCACATATCTACCTGGCTACGCAACAGGCGGACTCACCACTCACAAACTCAAAACCACATCATCAGGGCTTCGAGTGACCTCTGCCCTCGATGCGCATAACCACAAACTTAAACTCACAGACTCACAAACTCTCATACTCAAAAACTCACATAC
This sequence comes from uncultured Aquimarina sp., assembly GCA_947500545.1. Classification (GTDB taxonomy): domain Bacteria; phylum Bacteroidota; class Bacteroidia; order Flavobacteriales; family Flavobacteriaceae; genus Aquimarina. The sequence continues at coordinate 22,250 of CANMSO010000018.1, forward strand.
TCACCAGCTCGCATACTCACTAACTCACCAACTAAACCCTAATATTACTCTAATCCATACACTCGCTCCTTAAGACCTGGGTATTAAGTTGTAAAACCATTTGATTTGTATCATAGAACAGTATAAAATACAGAAACCCTCTAACAGAAATATTATGGGAAATATCATAGAAGCTAAAAGAATAATTGCAGAAGCGATAGAAAATAATGAAACATCTTTAAACTTATCATATCTAGGGTTAACGGATGAAAACTTACAGGAATTATTAACTGAAAAGACTACGCAAGACCTTTCTCATCTAGAAGAACTAAAACTGGCGGGTAACCAGCTAACAATGCTGCCCGATACAATAGAGAATTTTGCTAATCTTAAAAAATTGAGTTTGTATAATAACAAAATTGTAACATTCCCTAAACAAATAGTAAAACTTACCAACCTTATATCCTTAAACGTAGGCGAGAATAATTTACAACAGCTTCCCGAATCTATAGGACAACTTACAAACCTTCAACATTTATTTCTATTCTTTAACCAGTTACAACAGCTTCCAGAATCCGTAGGGCAACTTAGCAACCTGCTAGATTTAAATCTATTTGTTAACGGGTTACAACAGCTTCCGGAAAGCTTGACCCATATAACTGGATTGGAGTTTCTAGAATTAAATAACAACCCTCTTAGTGCAGATACAAGGAGCTGGCTGGACCAAAGTTTTTCACATATAGATATGCGTTATAATATGGCAGCGTTTGAAACTCGCACCCGTACTCATAAAAGTGTTCTGAAAGAGCTATACAAAAACGATACGAAAGCAGTGGTACATACCCTTTTGAAGATAGATAACCTATCTCGGGCAGGGGGCTTTTCTATTGGTCAAAAAGTGGTACGACGAGATGGTAAATTCATCACAGTACCCGACCGTATAGTATCTGGTGATGTGGGGTTAAAGGAGTTTTTAGAAAAATTTCCTACTACCAATGATCCACAAATGCAACAGGTCTATAATATCACGGGGAAATATCTGCTAGACCAGCTTAATGGGCCTAATGATCCTGATACCCAAAACCGTATCGGTCTAATAGCAACCTGTCTGGGAGACTGTAATACCCCTGTTGCCAATTTTGTTTTGCAACAAGCCATAGCACTCTATAATGAGCAACCCGATCTGTTTATGGGAGTGGATATGGAGCTAATCATAGAGCGAGAGGCAGTACATCAAAAAATACTAAAAGAAATAAAACTTACCTCTGGGGATAAACAGGAAGAGGTACAAGGATTAGTCAATGCCATATATCTTGATACCAAAGCCCAAAACCCATATAACAAAGCAAAATTTACAGGAGATAGAAAACAGCTACCTTCTGTGACAAGTTATACCAGATTTGCCTACAACCAGGTTAAAGATCATCAGGTGATAGCCCTGGCAAAGATGGTAGGGATAGTAGATGACAACGGTGAACCTATACAAGATACCCAGGGTAGGTATCAAATAGATCCCGATAAGATTAAAAACATAAAAAATGAGTACCTCATCAACCAGGGGCTAGTTCATCATCATCCTGCTGTGACAAAAAATGTTAAAGAAATAATGGATTATGTCCAACAAGAATGTGCAAATCTAGGTGTTCATGCTGATCAACCAGAAGTACAAGAACTACTAGATCGAGATATCCATAAAAGTGAGTTAGAAAAAGTTATAGCGAATGCAAATGAGACTGATGTAGCCCAAGCGGCCAACAAGTATGTAGGAGAAACTAAAACCAAACTTGCCGAATTGGATAGAAAGTATCTACAACAAGAAACTCAACAACCATCAAAAGCAGAAGGACACACCGATGGTCAGGCAAGATCAAGAGTGCTGTCACAACTATCTACCGTACCACAACCAACAAGACGTTTGCAATACTTGTTAAGTCAACCAGGAAAAATAATGGGCGCAGGATGTAAGCTTATTACCAGGAGGAGGTAGGCAGTTTGAATGAAACAATGATGTAATGAAAGAATCTGAGAATAGTTGGTAGTGGGTAGTGGACGGTTTTAAAGAATCTAAGGATCTAAGATTCTAAAAGTCTCAAAAAAATAGTTGCGGTCACCCTCTCACACTAACAAACTAACCTCTGCCATATTCATACACTCACAAACCTGTAAATACGTCATCCGGGCTTCGAGTTACCTCTGCCCTCGATGCGCATAACCACACACTCAAACTCACAAACTCACAAACTCACAAACTCACAAACTCACAAACTCACAAACTCACAAACTCACAAACTCACAAAC
>CANMSO010000019.1 GCA_947500545.1 uncultured Aquimarina sp.
ATCACCATCTGCATTATCTGTAGCTATAAATCCTGGGTCTATAAATGCAGTGCCAACTTCGATGGTTAAAGGGTTATCTCCTTCAAGCGTGATAACTGGTGCAGTAGTATCTACTACATTAACTCTTCTGGTTTGCTCTTCAGCAGCATTACCCGCAGCATCAGTAACATTGTAGGTTATCGTGTACGAACCAACCGTATTACTATCTACAAGCCCCGCGATCTCTACCTGATCCCTCATATCGTCATCTACATTGTCTATGGCAACAAATCCTGGGTCTTCAAAGACCGTACCTACTTCGATGGTTAAAGGGTTATCTCCTTCAATTGTGATAACAGGTGCAGTAGTATCAACCACATGTACTATTCTGGTTTGCTCTTCAGCAGTATTACCCGCGGCATCGGTAACATTATAGGTTATCGTATAGGTTCCTGGTGTAGAGGTGTCTACAGGATTTACCGTTACAATTTGATCGGTTAACCCTCCATCAAAAGCATCGGTAGCTGTGGCTCCCATATCGGTATAAGTACTCCCTACTTCTATGGTGATCTCTCCTGCTCCGATTACGGTAATTACTGGCGGCAGGGCATCGTCTAATCTTACATAAAATGCATCTTTGGTGTCTCCATCTGATACCTGCATACTAACATCTGAGCCCGGATCAAAATCTGTAGTTCCTGTAAAATGTCCGGTTAGTATAAGGCTGCCGGTCGCCGGCCTTTCCACGATCTGTGTTGTTGCTGTTAAATCACTACCAGCGAACTGCATAGCCTCAATAAAATTGTATTGATTATCAAGCACCTGAACAAAACTATCCATAGCTCCTGAAGCCGTAAAATTGGCTGAATCATCCCCAAATGAAAAGTCTGCCGTACCGGAAAAAACACCCGTAACATATAGATCACTAGTGTTGGAATGAACAAAAATATCCTTGGGCACAATGCCTCCATTGGTATATAAAACCTGTTGTATTGCATTTCCTATGCTACCATCATATTTAGCATATAAACTTTTATCTCTAAATATCTCATTTACGTTATTATTGTTCACAAATCTTGTGAGCGAGTACAATGTACCAAAAGACTCTATAACTAATTTGTTAGGAGAGGTTTTATGATCATTGTTAAAAAGTGGTATGATATTCGTAAAGTTTCCCGTGTTGTCCAGGTGCAGGATAACGGTATTAGAGATTTTATTAATCCCTATCAGAAAATCGGTATCCGGATCAGGATCAATATCAATTTCCCCAATAAATCCAATAATTGCATATATATCCCCATCATTATTGGTGTTAAGTGTAAAACCAAATGCTTCATCCAGTTCATCGTTATCCATGGACCGTATCTGCCAGACTTTATAAAAAGTATAATCATCGTGCAGCTTAAGTATAAATGCATCGCTATGCTCCCCGGCATGTAGCTCATCAGGGTTACCCTCGGTGTTATGATTAGGGTTAAAATCGACCCTTTGTTCAAATGATCCCAAAACAATAGGGTTTCCCACCGAATCGACAGCAATATCATCAACACTTATATTGCCTTGCCCGCTTAAGTGAACGGCCTGTTGTAGAGCCCCATTTGCAGTTTCAAGAACTACATAGTACGCATCATTCTGTATCGCACTAAGCATCTCTTGCCCCTCATCGGGGTTTACATCAATCGTTCCCTCAAAATCACCCACTATAATCACCTCGGTTTGATCCTTGTTTAACCCCAGTTTTTTTATTCCTGGTATCGTCTTTCTCCACAACAACTCATCTGATGCATTACGCTTTTCTATGTACGTGATAGTATTGCTGGCTCCATTGTTAAATACAGATTGTACAATTAGGTAAACATTACCAGTGTTATCTGTTTTAAGGTCTAAAACTTCTTGGTCGGCAATAGCTGCCTCTGGTAAATCGTTGCTTAGGTTAATTACCTTATTAAACCTGAACTGTTGTGCTAGTAAAGGCATTACCGAACACCAAAAAAAGAGTATACCGAAGCGTATTGATTTTTTCATACTTTACGGGCTTTATCCATGGGTTTATGATATATCTTATCTATATGCTTAATGATTATAGGACTCTTAATGCATATGATAGGAAGAGAGAAAGGTATGAAACTGAGATTCTAACGAGTATGATAAAACAATAATTGGGATGGTTAGATACATACACGGGCAAATAATGTAATATCTGTACAATCTATAAGCAGTATGCACCAACAAAAATACCCTGTGACATCAGGTATACATTATTTGCCAAAAAACGGAGCACTTTCTATTCTGGCGGTTATGTAGTGCAGTATATAGAGAAGCTTATTATCGATCTATGCCTTGTTTGGCAATATTAGTATTATTGCTTGGATTTAAGCGGATTATGTAGATGAAGAATAAAAATACCGGTAAAACCAAAAACAAAATTACCATCCTGTAGATTAAAATTATTAGGCGTTTGAGTGATAAAGGCATCTTCAACCAAATTTCTAGTATTGGTCATTCTAAATTGCAGCATGACATCACTTAACTCCCAGTTGACCCCCAACGAAAATGCATTGTGGGTGTCTGATGATTCTAATGTATTCAATACCTGATAATATTCTGAAACCAACGAAACGTGTCCTCCTAGTTTATATCTTCCTCCTATTCCCAACGCCAGATGATTTTGAGGATCTTCATCAAATCTCGAGGAGGTTCTATGAATAAACGTAGGAGAAAGTTGTACTGAAAACTGTGTTGTTACTTTTCTAGCTATCAACAGCTGTGTGGTAAATGCAAGTTTATCACCAAAATTTTCATGTATATGTACATCTGTTACTACATCTCTTTTGCTTCTATATGACGCATTTTGAAAAACAGCGATACTTAGCGGAAAAACTTGTTTGCTTTGTGTAATCCATCTGTATTTTATAAACCCATCAAAAATCCCGTCTAAAGTCGTAGCACCCAATCCAAAGGTTAAAGTATTACTTACTCCATACTCTAATGATAATCGTGTACTCATCCTGTCTGCCACAAAACTTTGGCTCTGCTTATTTGGGATATTCCAAAAAAGATTTCTAGCACCAATCTCAAGTACTCCTTTTTTCAGGGTCTTTACGGCATGGCCCATCGCAATTCTTGAAGTTTTAAAAGTGGCTATTTCATACTGGGGAGTGTCGATATAACTAGATTCTAATTGATCTAATAAATCCTGACCATTTATAGAAAAGCTACTCCATAAACAGAAACATACGATCCAGATGTTACGATTCTTCTTCATAAGCATTGTATTCAAATCTAAATTGTACGGCTATCATCTTGGCAATATTCGGCCTAAGCAGCGTAGGAATTTTTATCTCGAAGTCATTAACGAGCAACTTAAATTGACCATTCATTATATATTTTTGATCTATATATTCTATTTTGGTCTTAATTTCGATTTCTTTTGTGATTTCCCGTATCGTAAGTTTTCCTTTTATGATTCTGGTTTGTGTATCGAGGGTTGGGTCAAAGGCAATAATTTTTCCTTCAAAAGTCGCTTTGGGATACAGGTCTGATTCTATATAACTTTCGTTGAAATGCTCTCTCATTAATGCTTTTTCAAAAACAAAAGCATTCATAAGCATACTAATGGCTATTTCCTGATTGTCTTTATCAAAAATGCTTAATACCTGGTTATTTTGGGCTTCTATATTTTCTACTTTTGTATACGAAAAAAAAGAGACCTGCCCAAGGTTTGTTATAAACCGGCCTTGAAACGAATGCATATCCGAACCCATAGATAGCAATGCCAAAAAACAAAAAAACTTGTTCATGTGTCTTTAATATTAATCTATCTGATATGTGTTACTATTAATCTGTTTTTATAACAAGTACAATAAGTTATAATTATTGGCGACCGTACTCATTACCTCTGTTTATTTATGGTAAGTAATAACTATGTAAAATTATTTTTATACTACAAACGCGCTTAACAACAAATAATCTCTTCTTACAAATTACCGTAATATAATGAGAAAAGTTATTGTACGGTTTTGCCGTAAAAATAACAAAATCTTTAATACCATGGTCTCCACTCCTATGTTTCTCATATTATCTCCCGGGTAAACTTTTGGCATACAACACCTAGTATATTGGTTGCCAGTGCGTATCGTTTTTTTTAGGTATCGTAAAAAAATAATCTCATAGTACATCTATTTACTTCGTTTTTGGCTATTTTAGGAAAGTATGTTGGTTGCATAAAACTATACCACGCGGTACTAAAAGTGTATTGATTTTGATGTATATTACGGCACCCAGCAAGGTAAGTAGGGTTTTGATGATTGGTTACAAGGCAATTAAACAGGTGTTTAACTCCCCTTTTTTTAAAAACCGACCTATCAGAGATCCTGGATTTTTTTGTTGTACCCAAGGGCTACACTAATCCCCATAATGAATGAAGAAAATCTGCCTATAAAACTGATCGAATATGGCTGGTTAATTTGTTTAAGCACAAGGCATAACGGCAACAGAAACAGTAAAAGCTTTATAGGCTACCCCACTATCATTATGTGCTACATATTACCAGGAAAAAAGTTTTTAACTTATTGATTTTTAAAATGTATTCGGCAGGCTCAGGCTGACAATTTTAGGTTACATATACTTCTTAGACAGCCTCAAATAATATTCCTATGGTTTTTAAATTATTTAAAAACAGCCCTCACCACATAACCATCGTTAACTTTCCTAGTATGAACACCAGCATATCTATATTTAGTATTGCTAATAATAGCAAAATATTTTGATGACCTTATCCAGGCATTCACCACCTGTAATGCCGTGGTTCTGGTAGATGAAAAGAAAAGTGCCTCTGGAGTTTCTGCACAAGAATGAGAAAAACCACAAGTAATATTAAGCCTGTAGGCAAGTCGATCCAGATCATTTTGCCTACCCAGATTTTTACTTCTTTTGATATTAATTAACTCTATTAACCGATCAGGATTAACTTTTGCTTCATTAACAGTATTGATCTCCTCTAACTCGGTAGTAAGATCTGTCATTGATTCGCTTTGGTCACAGCCTAATAGTAGCAATATGCAAAGCAAACCCATAAAAAAGGGTATAACAGCCTTCATAAAACATTGATTTTAGATTCCTACCCTAAAACGATGGTATAAATAGCTTTATTGCCTTGTATTGCCGGCTATTCATAAACTATGGGGATTGTATGCATACAACATTAATGCTGTATAGTGTTGATGTGTATGACCGGGACGAATGGTAAACATTCTAATATTGCAATTCGTCTCTGTTACTTTTTTTGATTTTTATGACGTTCTCTACTAACCTCAATTAATATATCCTTTACTTATACCGTGCTTTCCAGCGATTATATATTGTTAGTGTATATGTTTTGCGTAGCACATAAAAAAATGGCTGTAAGTAAGTTTACAACCATTTTTTATCTATTTGTACACTGTTTTATTAGTGTTTTACATTCATTAAAAAGAAACACGTCGCTGCGGTTTATAGCCTTGTTGGGTTAATGAAGAAGATCTTGTATTTTTACCATATCTTTGTATTTCGCTTTTGCTTTTATCGTTGCCTTTCGCATATATTTCACTTTCAATTTTTGGCCAAAATTTGGTTTCTCCAAATCTTCTATAAAGTAAATTTATTTCTCGTTTAGAAAGTTTTATTTCATTTTCACGAAACTTTGCTACAGCTGTCTTACGTTCTAATGTTTCTCTATTTTGAATTTCTTCACTGTCCTTAAAAAGAAAATCATCAAGTTTATTTTCTAATACAACCTCTTCTTTTAACAATTTTTTTTCAGCATCTTTCTCTTTGTCTTTAACAGATTCAACATTATCTACAATACGTTTATCCACTGCAGATAAACTAGAAGCTCTTTTTTCACCTAAAACCTTACTTCTATGTAAAGAACTAGTCCGAGGTAAATCAGTTAGTGCACTTGAGCTTAACTTCTTTGACTTTGAATTAGTTTTTTTTTGACTCAAAACCATATTATCCCTTCTACCACTAAAAAAAAGGAATGGTGATTTACAATAGTTAAACAGAGTCCTAAAACCCGTACCTAATAACTTTAAAGCAAGTACAATTGGATTCTCTCGCTTTCTTACTTGTTCCTTGTATGTTCTAGAGGTTCCATTCGATACTTTTTCAACTTTCCATTGATCCGGTTGGATTTCAAAAAGCTCATCTACTTTTTTTTCATATTTACTATCAACTACCTTAAATCCTTTAATTTTTCCATATTGTGTAAATCCTTTTTGAACAGAAGAGGCTAAAGCTGTTTTCAATCTTCCATTTCCTATTTCTGATGACATATTCTTTATTTTGTTAATTATACAAACTGCCCACAAACTCAATATTTTTATTTTAATCAAAGTTTTATAAAAATACCCGAACAAATGAATAAAAAAACGTTGATGTATACCCTTACAACTTAATAAGCGATCCGTTTTATATCATAAATGGGTTTATGAACTAAACAGCGATTTATAATGAATCGATATCATCAATTCAACTCTATTGCTATAAAGTTCTATCGCTATCTATATTTTATATCTGGTATAACATACTTATCTATAGCTTTACTTAACCATAGTTAAACAACAAAAGAGGCCGCCTTAAAAAGACAGCCTCTTGCCCCAAAGTCTATTGGTTGTTTCTCTAAGGGTTTAAAGAAATACAACCATTGTAGTAGTACCCCAAATATCACAAACTACGAGCTCTTGGTAAAGCTTAAGGTAATAAAAGGATTTTATTAAGGTATAACAGGTATTGAATATTGTATATGTGCAAAAAACCATGGTCGCTATAAAGAGCTATTGGGTTTTGGCAGTTTTTTTTGGACGACCTCTTATAAAAAAACAGTGACCGCTCTCTATAGTGCTTAGCTTTTTTTAAAAAAATCTCATCAAATTAATCGTACACATATTCTCCTATGCTTGCCCCGTGCTTTCCTATCCCTACTCCCTTTTTTGGAAGTACAAAGTATCCCCTATATCCTTAGCGTTTGTGGATTCTTTATACACCTTGAATAGCACTCGTTGTTGGTTTCGATAATTAGCATTCTTAAGACTCTTTATCCCCCTCTGGGAGCCCCCTAGATGTCAAGGTAGCATCTTTTGGTTTCCTCTTTTTACAAAACGTGTAGCTGCTGTCTAAATTTTAAAAATGTATCTACCGTATTGTACCAGGTTTATATTATCAGGTACCTACATGACCAGATATTTCATATATCAAGACTATTGTTACTTATTACGCTTACAGAATCATAGATAATCTTTCTTTTGCTTTGTAGAAAGCATGAATAGTATCGATGCTGTTGATAAAGGTGATCTTAGCACAGTAAAGCAATGGATTGCTATTGGTAATGATGTAAATACCCCCGGTAATGAACAAAGACAAACGCTGCTACACCACACTCAAAAACAACACAACAATTAAATCTTAGTAATAATGCTCTCAAAAAAAAGAAACAAACGTTTTCAATTTGATGGATAGTTCTCTACAACTTCAATTAGATTGATATTAGCCACTAAAAACACTTACACTCCATAAAGGAGGTAAGTGTTTTTTTATTGCTACCTGCCACTCTGTGAACGGTCCCCTTGCTGCCACGTTCTTTGGGTTATTGTTGTATTTCTTACTTTGGATCTAGTCATCTTTGACATTACCTGTCGAGGACGAGCGCTAACGTATGTACTGGAAATATTCTTGTGTTAGCGAGGAAGAAAACATCTTCCTTACCCCATGCAAGAGGCAGGCAGGCTTTAAGCTATCGACTATTCTCAGATTCTTAGCAACTTTGAAACTTTGAAACCATCAACTATAGACTATAAACTATAGACTATTTTAGAACCTTAGCTTCTTTGAGACTTTGCAACTTTGAGACTTAGATTCTTAGAAACTACACTGTCAAGTAATTTTAGGAAGAGACACCTATCGATACTGATACAGATGCCCATAGTCGTTCTTAACGCTCTTTGGGTCGTTGCCAACGGGTTATAGGGCGTTGCGATACCCCCATTAGGGGGGTAAGAGACCCCCTACAGGCCGTTCTGAACGGCCTGTTGACCGTCTGGAACCCCCTGTAGCCACTAGTGTAACGCCCTTTTGGACGTTTTTTACTGCCTGCAGGCCGTTAACGAGGGTATTTTACATTTTTTTAACAACGTTATACGCTCCAAAAAGACCCACTGACTTGTGTACCACGTTCTATAGGCTATAGTTATATTTCTTACTCTGGATCGGATGGATCTTTGACGGGTGCCAACTTATGTACTAGAAATATTCTCGTGTCAACTCGGCAAAGCGTAAATACAAAAGAGGACGTGCCCTGCGAACGTCTCTGACTTCACACTAGTACCCTATAAAACAACGTAGGCTTATAATCATAGCCCAAGACTACTACCCCTTTATACATATAAAAGCTATTTAGATTTCCCCAGGTAGCTTTTATGGTTTTAAAAAGTTGACATACTGCAAAGTTGCGAATCTACCTGTGTAAGATTGCTTCGCAGAGTAAGAAATTAAACAAAAAAATATCGGGGGTTGCAACCCCCGATATTTTTTGACTTACACAGCTAGTGAGAGACTACCTTTTTCTTCGAACTAAAGCTAACGCTCTTCCTAAATAAATACTATACTTACTGGCTTCCAAAAATCAACCTAATGCCTTGTACCTGCCGTTGTCACTATCCTACTCATTCTATAGACACGGTTACTTTTCTTTTCGCCACGAATAGTACCAGAGGGTTGTGGTTTCGTTTCTATTGCATTGACCTCACCTAATTTAGCTAAATCTGCTGGGGCCGATACTTGATATTCTCCTGGTTGTCTAGTATTTAAACCTTTTCGAATTTCCTCCAATACACTTTGTTTTTTTAAGTCAAGCTGGGCACGAACATAACCTATATCCTTATTTCTTTGTGCCTTAATTTGAGGATCTTCTCTCTGTTCTTCATTTAATTTCCCTTGGATATCTGCTCTATTTCTTATATCCTTAAATTCCTGATCACTACCTAAATACCGCTTTGCTAACACATATCGTTTTTCTGTATAAAAAGATAATAATTCATCCGTTAATTTTTTATCAATTTTATGACCAGCTAGTTCTGTTGGGGCTAATAATTGATCTATATAAGATTCTGGATAACTTTCTTCTGATTGCGGTGTGGCTTTTGATTCGACTGAGGCTTCTGACCTGTCCCTTGCAACAGCTTGCTCAGATGATCCATTATTTATAACTCTACTACCTTTAACAATATCTTCATTACTATTTACACCTGCCAATGCTTCCTGCATTTTTTGAAATTGATATTCTGGTGATGGTTCAAAAACGTCTAATGATTTACCACCCTCAACAGCTTTAATAGAAGGTTCTGAAAAACTATGACCTAATTCCGATGAGGCTGCAACAGCTTGCTCAGATGTTCCCTTATTTATAACACTACTACCTTTAACAATATCTTCACCTTTATTTCCTAAAGACATTTTTTTCCGTTCTTTTTTACCATATCCTTGTGCTGGACCTAACATTTCTGATGCTGATGCTGATTCAGAACTAGTAATGTCTTGATTATCAATAAAGTCTGCATCAAAACGTTGAAGTTTTTCTTTTAATAAAGTTATATCCATATATAACTCATTTCTTTTACTTTCTTTGGCATATAGAATATCCAATGGTTTTTGTTTCCTAATAACCAACTCCTTGTAAGTATCTAGAAATTCTTTTTTAATTTTATTCAGCTTTTCTCGCTTTATTTTATTGAGCTCATTAATTGTATACTCTTTATCCTGTTGACCGTCTTTTCTCTCTTCTTTATTTAACCCCTCACGTATTTTTACTCGCTCTAATATATCCCAAAACTCTTGATGATTCTCTAAATTCTGCATTGCCTGAACATCTAGTGCCTCAGTAGAAAAGAATATATAATCTTCAATTAATTTAATTTCATTCTCTTGTTTTTTTAAAAGTACTTCTTTTTCCTGAATTTTCTCTTCGAGAATTCTTTTTCTTTGTTCACTTTTTTTTGCTAATAACTTATTTATCTGTTTTAAAGTTCTCCATTTCCTTAACATCGCGAATGGAGTTTTTAACCAGTTTTTTGTTAGAATTGATATCTCTTCAATTGGAGACACTCCTTGGCCCCTGTCTTTTCTATACTCCCTTAATGCTTCGATATCTGCTCCGACTTTAAAATTAACTATGATATCTTTTTTTATAGCCAATAAATCTTCTGCATTTAACAAATGCAACGTTCTAATGTTATTGTCTTGCCTTCTTTTTTTAAACTTAACTCTTATTTTCCCCATGATTTTATTTGTTTTAGATTATTAATTATTACTCTTTTTGTATACTCATTACTTTTTTTACTTTATATTTTACCTATATGTTATAGTTGTCTTATTGTGCTACGATAATAAATTCGCTTCTTCGGTTACGCTGGTGTTCTTCTTCACTACAGGGTACATCATCGCTACAATGGTTTACCAACTCTAGTTCTCCATATCCGTGTGCTGTGAGTCGATCAGCGCTAATACCATTTTGTATTAAATACCTTTTTGTACTACTGGCCCTGCGCTGGCTTAATTTTACGTTGTACCACATTAATGCACGGCTATCGGTATGAGACCTAATGGCCACCTTAAGCGAGGGATGCTCTTTCATAATCGCCACTATTTTATCTAGCTCTACCGCTGCATCGGGTCTGATAAACGATTTATCCAGGTCAAAATAGATAGGGTGTAATCGTAGTTTTTTGGCCAGATCATCTCCTCTTTGTAAGATAATTTCTGGTTTTTCGGTAAATCTATAGATATCATCATTGCCCTTGCCTGCTTCTCTGTTTGAGGAGAAATACCCCTTTTTACCGGTAGGATGCATGACTAACCCAAAATCATCTCCCTTACTATTTATGGGTTCTCCCAGATTGAGCACTACAGGATCCTGATCTGTATACTCTTTCATATCGGTTATAAAAATATCGAGTCCGCCCAGTCCCACATGACCATCAGAAGAAAAGTATAATTTATCCTCTGCGCTTATAAAAGGGAATGTATCCTTACCTTCTGTATTGATCCCCAACAGGTTTTGAGGCTCCCCAAAACTACCATCAGCATAGATATCTACTACATAAATGTCTGATGCACCTTTACCGCCCGGCATATCAGAAGAAAAATACATCTTAGTCCCGTCTGCACTTAAGGTAGGGTGAGAGGTAGAATATCCCGGCTTACAAAATGGCAACACCTCTGGTGTAGACCATTGTCCGTTTTTATCGAGGGTAGAGCGATAAATTTCAAGGGTATTGGTTCTTATTTTTTCTTCTTTATTTTTCTTTTTCCTAAACGCTTTATTCTCCACCTCATTACCCGAGTAGTATACCGTTTGATTATCATTGGTAAACACCGGTGAAGACTCGTGCAGGTCTGAGTTAAGGCTGTGATTCCATTTTTCTACCTCATAGAGTTCCCCGCTTTCCTGGTCGCATATTGCGATGTATAAATCTAAGTAGGGTTCGTTATTCCATTCATGTACATCTTCATGTTGAGCATCGTTTCTAGAGGAACTAAATACTACATATTTTCCATAGTAAGAAGCACCAAAATCCCGATAGTCAGAATTCATAGATAGGTTGGTAATCGTATATGCTCTTTCTAACGCTTTGGCTTTTTCGAGTTTCTCCTTCTTTTTTAAGAACAACACCGCTCTTTTATCTTCTGGATTTGTGGCTGCAAAAGCAGTCATATATAAGTCTGCTTGTTTATAGTCTCCTGCAGATTTTAAGGTTTGTGCGTATCTATAATAATATTCGCTATCAATAGACCCTCCATACGAAATGATTAATTTTCTGTACCATGGTAATGCCTCTGTAAACTCACTATTATAATAATAGGTGTTACCCAGGTTCATCAACAATTTTTTACTTTGGTAACCGGTTTGAGCTACCTGTAAATATGTTTTTTGTGCATTGATATATTCGTATTTTTCATACTGCTTATCTCCTTTTGCCAGTAATGCATGCTGTGCAAATAGCTGATTACCATATCCCGTAAGAATTATGAAAAAGCAATATTTTTTTAATGATCTCAACATCCTTATTATTTTTATGTAGTCCCTATATTTATTCTTACTATTTTTTCTCTAAAAAAACCTTGGTGTTAACCTGCGATTGGCACAACATCTCTCCGGGAGTTGGTATTTTAAAATAAATTCGTAGCTCCCATCATTAAATCGCGTATTTCCCAATGCAGTAGTCTCTCTGTCATAGGCAAACCCCAGCATTATTGCTTTAGACACCCTAAAACCTGCCACAGCACTTACTGCCGCACTCCATCTATAGGCTACTCCAGCCATAAATTTATTATAGACCAAAAAGTTGGCAGAAACGTCTACTTGCAAGGGGGATCCTGATACCATCTTGGTTAACAAAGCCGGTTTAAATCGTATATCTCTATTAATATCAAACACATATCCAGTAATTAAATAGTAATGCATACGTTCTGCTTTTAAAAAGGAAGATGCATCTACATTGCCACCTACAGTTTCGGTCTCATCAAAAAAAGTAGTTTCTAAAAAGTTGGGCACACTAAGCCCCACATAAAATTTATCGTTGTTATAATACACTCCTGCCCCAACATTAGGACTAAACCTGTTATTGATATCTCTTTGAAAGTTAGTCTCGTTAACATCGAAAATAGATAACCTCTGAAAGTCCACATCCAAAAGTTGTCCCACCACCTTTAATCCAAAACTTAACTTACCGTATTCATCAAAAGGAATGTTATATGAGAAATCAATATTAAAATAGGTTTCTCTGGTAATCCCTATGACATCATTAATGGCAGAAAACCCTAAACCTATGCGTTTGTAATACCCTACAGGGGTGTTTAATGCTATGGTTTGTGTAGTGGGGGCTCCTTCCAAGCCTACCCATTGACTGCGATGAAGCCCCGCCACACTAAAATTTTCTTTGCTACCTATATAGGCAGGGTTAATACTTGCCGTATTAAACATATATTGGGTATACTGTGGATCTTGTTGTGCCTGTACTAAGCCAATACCACAAAACATTAAAATAACCTTAACTTTTCTTATCATATTAACTAACTTTTTTATGCATGAAGAGTAGATTATGACCACAAATAGATGTGGTCTTTATCATCTAATTTACAGAAAGCTCTAGAGCCAGATTTTACAAGAAAATACAGCCTGCATGTAATTTTTAGATCTATAAATACTAGATATTATATAGGCATCTATATCAATTGTCCGGCACCTGATCCTTGATTAGAAAAAAAGCCAACACTTATCAAATACCTGGGTATGATTACTTTTTTTAAACATCTTCTATTGTAGTTAAGCGAATCACTACTTTTAAGGACCTCTACAGTGGTGCGGCGATTTCTATTTATAGCCCATCATCTAAACATTCTATAGCTTTAGGGTTATAGACATCTGAATTACGGATCAATTGTAATAACTCATCTAGCTTATATTCTAACTCCTCAATTTTACAAGCAGTCTCCTCTTTTGTATCCAAAACCACAAAACTTTCGTTATTTAATCCAAAAGAAGCCGTTTGTAACGCGGCCTGTTCTTCTTCCTGAGGAATTACATATAAAAGCATAAAAAAGACAAATAACATCGAAAAAACAGGTATCAATAACTTAAACCATTTCATTTCTTACGTATTTTTTAATTTCTATTCAAAGGAAGATTATCCCTACAAGAAAAGCTAGTTTAAAGCAATAACCGATGCTTTTAAAGTAATACTTGATGCAGAAATAAAAACTAAATAGCCCCTAACCTTGACCAATGAAAACAAAGCACCAAAACTAAAGTCTTCATCATGATCCTGTGTTTACTTATATTCTATATTATTTAGTGTGTAGAGACTTTATAAAACTTTAAATATAATGTGGTGAAGACTATTCATTTCTTTATCTGTAGAAAAAACAAGAAACTACGCTATCAAAATGACATATCACTGATCGACATCAAGTGGGTAAGCAATAAAGATTCAAAATCATCAATCTAACTATTAGTAGTATAAACAGATATAAATTACTATACTTAAAATTAAATGTGGTGTTATTATCATTACTTTTATAACACCACATTGTAATATAATCATCAAACTAAGTTAGTGATATTCCAACGAGAAATCGCAATCTTCCTCATCAAAGACAAATCCTTTTTCCCTTAATCTATTCTCTTGTTGTAGATCATGGTTAAATTCTTTATACATCTTGATAGATTTATGACTTCTGTCTTCTTCAATAATATCAAGCACCTCTTTTGGCTTAAAGAGTAAGCTTTCTAATGGAGCATTCATTAACGTATACAATTTGTTGAATATTAATTCATTATCTATAATCAACCGCTCTTTAACTTTACTGTCCATCATTGTTGTTTTTTTAAATGTTTATCAACTTATTATGGTATAAAAATAGGTAACAATACCAGTGTTTAACAGTATCAAGTAATGAGTGGCTTTATTGAGTAAATGAGTGAAAGACTATATGATTCCTGAATCAATAAACATAATAGTTTTTATTTACCTGTAACCGAACACAATATAGAATACACCAATGGTTATCAATAAAAAACCAATTTTGTTTTTAGACAACTTTATACAAGTAATACTCTAGGATTATTAAGGGTATTTAGTTACATAATATGGCTATCCCCATACCCCGGCAAAACCGCCACTATTTATACAAAAAGTCATCATTGCAGTGAGTATTCTTTTAAGAGTAACTAATTTTGTAATGTTTATTTTAATAATACATCGTAGCAAGCTCCAATAATAATAGGTATCACGCTTATACTTTAAACTTAATGAGCTAATAAGCTCAGGGGATTAATATTTGATAAATAAAACGCCCCTATGGTCTGTTTTGTAGTATTGCATTATTTAGATAACTAATTGAAGATCTTAAGCTTGTTACTTAACAGAGAAAAGACCTTATTGTATACAAAAAGACAGCTCCTGCATGTATATATGCAGGAGCCGTCGTCTTATTGTAACCGGTTAAGTAAAAAATACTTCTCTTAATTTTACTTACTACCTTAAGATGCTGTAGTAATTAATGCATTATTAGGAGAATATTAGTCTTACAGGACCTGTCTTATTTTTAGCACGTCTTGAACGAGAAGAAAACACACTTCTGGAGCCCGCCGACCGATCACTTCTTTTGCTACTGGCAGAGTTTGACTTTACCTGACCACCTTTAGGAAACTCACCCTTTGCAGGAATTCTTTCACTTCGAGATAACGTTTTTACAGAACCCATCATTATTCTAGGATCAAAATCATTTGTTCTGGGATCTTTTTTACCAGTAGAAAATCCTTTTCGCGAATCTTTAGCGGTTATACCATTATTTTTACGTACAGATCGGTTGGCTTTGGGTTCTTTACTTCTTCTTGAAGAAAGTTTACTCATAAAACCAATCGGTGTTCTAGTTTCTTCTTTTGGTTTTACGTTTTCTCTTTTAGATGGCGTATGTATTGTTGCATCAACATCTAATTTTTTTATGGCGTCTGGGCTTACCGGGTCTACAGGAAGTACATCAATTGCGGGAGTACCTTTTTCTGGATATACTATTTCTGGAAAGTCAAATACTAATGGACCAACATTTTCTATTTGAGAGTCTCCTTTACCGGAAGGTAATCCTTTATTAGTTATTTTTTTATTAGGATGTACAGATGGATTGACTACGGATTCATTATTTCTTCCTGAAGAAAATTTATTTATAAAACTCATCCATTTCTCACTTATAAAACTCATCAGTGTAGTAGGCCCATTCTTTTTCTCACTTATAAAACTCATTAGTGTAGTAGTTTCCTTCTTTGATTTTATGTAATCCGTACGTCCTTCGTATCCAAAACCATATGGGTCTACTATAGGATGATTGTTCGCATAGACAAAAACATGACGTTCATCCCTTTTATTGCTTGATAATGTTTTAACCGCATTATTATTATCTTTGATACCAATTTGATTGTTTGGTTTTAGCCTATTTGCTACAAAAAAATCAAAGCGTTTCTGAGATAGCGTTCCCTTAATAGTTATTAAAACATTCCGTAAACTTTTAATTTTTTTTGCTATTGTTGAGCTTTTTTCGGCTGTCGCTGTCCTATAGTCTTCTTCAGATATTTTTTCTCTCACTCTATCATCAGTCAACGTAAAAATGTCCTGTCGTAGTTTATTAATAGCAGAAAATTCGGCCAAAAAATGCTCATTTTCAAAAATATACTTTTCATATTTTTTAAACAAACGTATATCATCTTCCTTGTCTAAAATAAAATCTAGACGTCTATCAAATTGGACTTGGATCTGCTCTTTTTTACTTTTTCCCATACGATTCTATTTTTATGTAATGTTATGTATAACATATAACTATTGCTATCAAAATGTAATAACTGCCGTTTTATAAGTAATAGTTAACTTGATCAGTACTAATAACTTTTGCAAAGTGTGCCGTATTTTTATAAAAAAACACACCACCCTGTTATACAAATCAGAGTGGTTTAGATTGTTTGATGTTAAGAGCCTCTGTCAAATAAAAATCTACCGTCCTTAAACCACTTGAACATCAGGACAAAGCCTATCACAAACACGCAAACTTGAACTGAGCGATCCCAAAACCCTGGAAACAGTAACTACCTGAAACCGCTTAGTGACTGGGCTTTCTTTGAGGAGGTCGCTTACTCTTACTATCTCTGTAAGCACGAGTACTTGGCTCACTAGCTCTATCAGAAGAAGGTCGCCTTGTTCTATCAGGGTCTTCTTCATCCCTATGATTTCTTCTCATATCGGGTTCGTTGGCTGGGTCTACATTGTAATTAAGTAAAAATTTTTTTCTGAATTCAGATGCGTCAATATGCTTTTTAACGTTTTCATCAGCTTGAGTATCTCTGGAAGGCCCTCCCCCGCAATAAAATTTTTCATGGTTTTTTATGACCCCTAGTCTTTTACGAAGTAAATCAAGTTTTCCTTTTAGTTTTAAATGTCTATCGTATTTATCCTCCTTACTAGAGACATGTAAAGGTTCCTCCTGATAAAATTCACGTATCTCTTTTGGTTCTTGGACTTCTTCTAATAATTCTAGTTTTGCCACCTGGGGATGGCCGGGAGTCGGTAAGGTATCAGCCGTAGAAGAAGTAGTCCTTAACACGCTTAATACTTGAGAAGAAAGGCTTTCTTGAGATTCATCTGGAGTATCACTATCCATCTCGCCTTGAGTTGGACTTTGACTTTCACTTAAGGAACCTTCACTGGCTAGATCTGTAGGGTTTTGCATACCGCCTGTTTCTCTAGGGTGTTCCTCAGGAGCCTGGTCAACTTGGTTGCGTTGTTGCTCAGTCCCTCCCTCCTGCTCTGGGCCAGTGTCAGTTTCATGATTATTTTTATCCTTTGTCTTTTTTGGATTACTCATTGTATTAAAATTTAAAATTCATATTGTTCTTCTATACTAAAGCTCAACTGTTTTTTCTGCGCTTTATACACCAGGGGTTATGCTCTGCTTTTTTTATAGAGATGAGTTTGTATCACCCTATCCTTCAATAGACACAGCGCTATAATCCTTTGCTGGTCTAATCATCAAAACCAAATGCATCAAGCCCCTGATCATTTTCTTAGCCATATTCCCGGTTCTTTAGACAACTTGGGAATATAGTTAAGAAATTCTTTTATTCAACAGGATTTTTATGATTAGAACCACTTATCAACTTAATTGCTAACATATAGATATCCGGATTCATTAAACACACTACCTGCATCGTCATTAGTTTTATAGGATACTATATAGAAATAGTTGCCGGCAGGTAGCTTTTCATTTTGAGCTATGGTTACTCTTCCTTCCGACATTCCTCTAAAAGCATTTTCTTTATTATCATAGTTACGAGTTTCGAATACCAATACACCCCATCTGTTAAATATTTTAACCTCATTATCAGGGTAACATTCTATTCCTTCTAACATAAATACATCATTCATTCCATTGTTATTGGGTGACACTGCATTATACATAACCATTACAGGTCCCTGTACAGCGACAGAGGATATAGCTGTACACGAGGTGTTCTTTTTACGCACTGTCACTATATGCTCCCCCTGATTCACATTTGTAAAAACAGGATTAGACTGAAATGGCCCATCATCTAAACTATACTCATAATCAAGCCCCAATGGATAGGTTACCTTTATTTCTGCATTGTTACTATTACAATTAGCCACGGCGGTAGTCTCTACCTTCGGTTTATCTATAGTTGGTGCCTGCTCCATTTTAATATCTAGTATGACCGAACTGCAACTATCGTTAGTCACCTGTATCTCATACATACCTGCTAATAAACGTTTAAAAACTAAAGGTTCATTTAACTGTGCAACCTTTTCTGCTACCAGCTTACCAGAATCATCCAGTAACGTATAGATAAGCCCTATTTCTTTATTAGTGACCTCAATGCTTCCTCCAACATTGCAGGTGGGGTCGGTAGTTATTACTGAAGGTACTAGCGGAATCTTTGGAGGGTTTTCTATTTTTATACGTAAGGCTTCTGAAGTACAATTATCTCTATTTTTTGCAACTAACTGGTACACACCTGATTTCAAATTGGTAAAACGATCTCCTGTCTGTGATGCCACTGCGGGATAAATACCTGTTAATATATATATCAAGCCCGGTACTTTCTCAACATCTACGATACCTGTAGCGGTATCACAATCCGGCTGCGTAATATCTGCAGCAGGAACAGCAGGGGCATCCGGAGCACCCTCAATTTTGAAGGGAGCGCTACTGGTTACACAAGTAGTATCTACAGTATTACGTACAATTAGTGAATAGATACCAGGATCTATACCTTTAAAACCAACTTCCCTCTGGAAGGTAACCCCATCCAGACTATATTCATAATCTGAACCTGTAGGATCAGAAACCTCAAGGTCTGCTGTATTATCTGTACAACTTGCTTCCCTTGTTATAGTAACAACGATAGTATCAGAAGAAATATCCGGAGCACCCTCAATTTCGAAGGAATCACTACTGGTAATACACGTAACATCATTCGTAGTACGGACACGCAAGGTATAATTACCTGGTGTAATTTCCACAAAATCAACTTCGCTCTGGTAGTTCAAACCATCCAGACTATATTCATAAATCGAACCTGTAGGAAAAGTAACTCTTAGATCTGCTG
The DNA here is from genome assembly GCA_947500545.1 of uncultured Aquimarina sp. GTDB lineage: Bacteria > Bacteroidota > Bacteroidia > Flavobacteriales > Flavobacteriaceae > Aquimarina. Next base: position 19,181 of record CANMSO010000019.1, read on the forward strand.
TATTATTAGCACAACTAGGTTCTCTTGCAATCTCGAATTCAGGAACCGAAGGATCTTCGGGAGGACTGGCAATATCAAAAGGATTGCTGCTACTAATACAACTATTATTAGAGATACTGCGTACACTTAAGGTATACGTTCCAGGAGTAATTCCTGTAAAATTAACTTCCCTCTGGAAGGTAACTCCATCCAGACTATATTCATAATCTGAACCTGTAGGAGTTATCACCTGAAGATCTGCTGTTGGATTACTACAACTCGCTGCACGAACGATTCCAAAACCAGGAACAGCCGGAGCACCTTCTATTTCGAAGGAATCACTACTGGTAATACACGTAGCATCATTCGTAGTACGGACACGCAAGGTATAATTACCTGGTGCAATTTCCACAAAATCAACTTCGCTCTGGTAGTTCAAACCATCCAAACTATATTCATAAGCCGAACCTGTAGGAGAAGTAACCTTTAGCTCTGCTGTATTATCAGCACAACTTGGTTCTCTTACTGTCTCAAATTCAGGAACCGAAGGAGCTTCAGGAGGACTGGCAATATCAAAAGGATTGCTGCTACTAATACAACTATTATTAGAGATACTACGTACACTTAAGGTATACGTTCCAGGAGTAATTCCTGTAAAATTAACTTCAGGCTGAAAGGTAACCCCATCCAGACTATATTCATAATCTGAACCTGTAGGAGTTATCACCTGAAGATCTGCTGTTGGATTACTGCAACTCGCTGCACGAACGATTCCAAAACCAGGAACAGCCGGAGCACCTTTTATTTCAAAAGGAACACCTGAGGTGATACACGTAACATCTTTTCTATTACGGACACGCAAGGTATGCTTTCCAGGAGCAACTGCTAGAAAATCAACCTCAAATTGAAAAACACCTCCATCTAAACTATACTGGAAATCATCTCCTAAAGGAGAGGTAACCTTTAGATCTGCTGTATTATCAGCACAACTAGGTTCTCTTACTATATCAAATTCAGGAACACCAGGAGCTCCTGGTGCTCCTTCAATTGTGAATGGAACACTATTAGTAACACACGTTTCATCATTTGTATTGCGGACACTTAGCGTATAGATACCGGGAATAATTCCTGTAAAATTCACTTCAGACTGGAAGGTAACTCCATCCAGACTATATTCATAATCTGAACCTCTAGGAGTAGAAACCTGTAAGTCTACTGTATTATTTGTACAACTTGCTTCCCTTGTTATGGTAACAACGATAGTATCAGGAGAAATATCCGGAGCACCTTTTATTTCGAAAGGAGCACCTGAGGTGATACACGTAACATCATTCGTAGTACGTACATGTAAGGTATAATTACCTGGAGCAATTTCCACAAAATCAACTTCGCTCTGGTAGTTCAAACCATCCAGACTATATTCATAAGTATCATCCAAAGTACTCTGTGGTGACGTTACTTTTATATCTAACGTATTGTTAGCACAAGTAGCATTTCTCTCAATTGTAAATTCAGGAACTGAAGGAGCATCCGGTAGCTCATTGACCGTGATATTAAATGCCGATGATACGCAGCCGGATCCATTCTCGGCTACTAAGGCATAATCACCAGGGGATACATCTGAAAATACTCCTGTCGTATTTTCCTGTGCTTCTACAACAGGGGCGGTACCTTCTAAAATATAAGTCAATCC
>CANMSO010000020.1 GCA_947500545.1 uncultured Aquimarina sp.
TGGAATAACCCTCGTTAATAAAATCTATATGACAAAGCCTTTAAAAATGATCGTGGAAATAATGCAAATTTTGCTAGACATTGCTAATACCTTACAGGTGAATGTAATAGTTTGAAAATGTAGTATCAAAGAAAAACAATCATGAAGGCAGTAAATGATATTAACTATTAGCACTACATAAAAAATGCCTAAAAACTATCAGAAAGATAATGTTTATGTCGCAGCCAAAAAACGTATACAGGATATTTTTAATACGTTCTCTAAGGTATACATAGCTTTTAGCGGTGGAAAAGACAGTACCGTAATGTTACATATGGCACTCGAAGTGGCAAGGTCAGAAAATAGAATACCTCTTGATGTATTATTTGTCGATTTAGAAGGGCAATACGATACCACAATACGTCATATTGAAGAAGTGGCTCTAAATTCAGAAGAAATTAATTTGCATTGGATTTGTTTGCCTTTAAATCTTAGAAACTCGGTTAGTGTTTTTAAACCTCATTGGCGCTGTTGGGATCCAGAACAATCCAATGTATGGATTCGCCCAATGCCGCAACACCCGCAAGTAGTATCTAATCCAGAGCAATATCCTTTTTTTAAATATGGAATGGAATTTGAAGATTTTGTATACCAATGGGGTAATTGGTTTTCAAACGGTGAAAGGTGCACTTGCCTATTGGGGATTCGGTCAGATGAAAGTTTAAACAGGTTCTTTTCTGTTACAAAACACGGTTGGCGTGGCAAAAACTGGTTAAGTAAGGCTTCAAATAATTTAGTGTTCTCTTACCCTATCTACGATTGGCGCACCGAAGATATATGGCGTTATGTGGGGAAGCAGAAAATACAGTATAATAAACTATATGATTATTTTTATTTATGTGGAATGTCCATTCACAAAATGCGTATTTGCCAACCTTATGGTGATGACCAACGCCAAAGCCTTGCCTATTATCAGCAGATAGAACCGGATACCTGGAACAAGGTAGTAACACGAGTTTATGGAGTTAATTTTGGAGCACTTTATAGCAAAACGGCGGTTTTGGGCAGAATAAAAGTGGTATTACCTGAGGGACTTACCTGGGAAAGATACACCTATATCTTATTACAATCTATGCCAGAAATTACAAGAAAGCATTATGTAGGAAAAATAAAAACCTTCCTTAAGTGGTGGAAGAATAATGGATTTGCTTTAGAGCTAATCCCGGATCAGGGCAACTTAAAATTAGAAAATACCGGAAAGATACCATCCTGGAGAAGAATATGTAAATGTATCATCAAAAACGATTGGTGGTGTCGCAGTTTGGGCTTTTGTCAAACTAAAAATACCTATAAGACCTTATATGCAAAAAAAAAACCTTATGAATAAGAGTGTAAAACAAAACATTTTAGACATCATAAAAGAAAGTGATGCCATTTTTGAGGATCGTAAAAAGGAACTAATAAAAAAGGTTGTAACAGCTTTCAATCAACATAAAGAACCCATTTCAGAAGTGTTGTGGGTACCAATGAGTTCTATTTCACCAAATAGCTATAACCCCAATAAAATGGCAAGCCCCGAAAAACGCCTACTACTTTGTTCTATGCTAGACCATGGAATCACTCAACCTTTGTTGGTAGCGCCAGAAAAAAACCAACTGTATGTGCTGATAGATGGTTACCATCGTTGGAGTATTATAAAAAAAAACAAAGAGTTGCGGAACAGGTTAAATCACAATGTTCCTGTGGTAGTATTGAATATATCCGACAAAAACCAAATAGTAGCCGCAGTTCGGCATAACAGGGCTCGTGGGCGGCATCAGATAGGAGAAATAGGCGAAGTTGTAAAAACCCTATCAAATAACGGATGGTCCCCGGCAAAAATTATGGATGCCTTGGGAATGGAGGCAGATGAGGTACTACGACTAAAACAGTTCAAAGGGCTTGGAGAATTATTTAAAGATGATGACTATTCGCCATCGTGGACTTGGGAAGAATAGACAGATCTAACATATAAATTTCGTTCAAAGCACAATCTCATGATTAGCAAAATCGAAGTATAAGAATCTTAAATTAAAAAATGGAGATAAGAAACTCTCTATTTTTTTCATATTACTTATTACAATTTATCGAATAAACTGGTTCTTATAACTTTTTGTAAACAAATTCTCTAACCTGTTCATTGTTATCACTATCAGTGAATGTATACATAAGTTTAATAGTAGTATTATCTTCTAACAAAAGCTTTAATCCTGATATGTTTTTAAGTACTATGGTCTTCTCATCTTTTACCACATATTCCAGAGTACTCGTTTTGATAAATTGACATTCTGCACTGGTATCAAAAACAACCAGGTCATTTCCTTTGGTAATTGTTGCATTAATACTTTCTGGCAAAGGATAACTAACGCTTACGTTATAATTTAACAGATCTCTACGATTAAAGGTTTTCTTATGTTGAATGAATTCAAAAGCACTTTGAGCTTTAAATTCCATTGTGTTTTTTTGAAGGCAATCTCGGTCGGAGTCGATTTGCCACTCCCCCAATATCTTTTGAATTACAGCTGTTCCATCAAAAGTATTGTCACCATTATCCTCATCTGTCTCATCTGTTTCCACATCATCCGTCTCTTCATCCGGATTTCTCTCCAATTCTGAATTGTCACTTCTAATAAAAATATCAATTTGGTCTTGTTCTTGACCACCATTGGTAACTTTTGAAGTAATCTGTAAGGTATCGTCAATCAACTCGATCTCAGAATCAAAATTGAAAAAAGTAACACTATTCAAACCAATGACCGTATAGGTCCCAGATTGTGTATCTGTTCTAGAACAAAGAGCTGCAGAATTACTCCCTAGTTTTAAAAAAGTTAATTCATAAGTGTCATCCTGATTAAAAGTCGCAGTTGAATTTTTTAAGCATTCGAATTCAGCAAGTGAAACATTTTTATTCTCAATAGTGCTGCTTATCAATTTCCAGTCTCCAACTAATTTTTCTTTAGTAGCCCTTATTTCTTCACTATTTTCTGGGTTAGGATTAGCGTCATCATCAGAATTACAGGAGGAAAATGCTAGGGTTAGTAGCATAAAAAACAACGTTTTACTGATTTTAATACGTATCATTTTTTTATTAATTTTTATAGGCAATATAAATTGTTAGTAATTCCCTTAACTATTCTTTTGTTTTCAATATGGCTGTGCTCTTCTATCTTAAACCTAAATTCATTTGCTTCCATAAAAACGGATCAAACTGATACCTTTTTATAACGTTTCAAATTTTATCTTATTTCGCTTTTTATACGGTTTAACTAACACTTAACTTAGTGCCAATAACATTTTTAATTTTCGCCCATATCAAAAACTAGTGTTCTAATTTTTGAGTGACGGATAATGGGTATGTAATTGTAATTTTTTTATATCCATGTATTGGTTGTATACATTATTGACTGCTATTAGGAAGTACATAGGTTGCCCAAGTAAAGGCCCCGAACCCATCTTGCTCAACCTACCCTTTGTTGTAAGCAAGATTTATGGACAAACCTAAATACTCCCAATTTACCATCCAATGGCGCTTATCCAAACCAACAATCAGCATTATATATCTTTGTTTGTCCTTTTTCAATATATATTTAGACCGTTGTAACATTTATACATAAGCACATAGTTTATTATTGCCATATATTTCTACACTTATCTTAATTTTGTTGTGATTGTTTTTTTAAAAATAGTAGTGGAACCTTTACTATCACTTCGTGGTTTCCTCTTCTATAATTACTTATTGCTGTCATAGCGCTATCATAAGCATATCCTATCTTAATTCCTTCCGACATCTTAAATAGCACAACAGTACTTATGGATTCTTTTAACCTGTAGCTGAGACCAAGTTCTACCTTGTCGTATACGTCAAAGATTCCGCTGATATCCATGGAGAAAGGCACTTCGCTTATTACCCGTGTTAAAAAAGAGGGCGTAAAGGTCACATCTCCATTCAAAGGAAAATGATAGCCCGCTCCCATAAAAAATTGCATTTTATCGGTGGCCTGTGTCACAATACCAGATTCCTTTTCATATCTTCTTGTTTTTAGAAGCGCTGGTGCGGATATATTTATAAAATAGTTTTCTCCCCTTAAATAGGCACCTATCCCAATATTTGGATTGAACACACTTACATTTTCTGAAAAAAGCTGGTCGTTATCAAGTCCTATACTTGCCAGATCTATGTTAACGGCAGCCCCACCTGCTTTAAGACCCAAAAACAGATCTAATGTTTCCTTTAATTGTAACCTATAGGAAAAATCAACAAAAATATCAGTTTCTTTGAGTACAAACACACTACTGTTGGTCACAGAAAGACCCAGCCCCACCTTGTCACCTACTCCTTCTTTTCTGCGTATTGGGCCGCTCAATGAAAAACTCCAGGTCTCGGGTGCTTCATCAAGACCGGCCCACTGTGCTTTATAGTTTGATGTGAATTCAAATTTTTCACCAGCTCCCGCATAGGCCGGGTTGATGATATTCATGTTATAATTGTACAGTGTAAATGTTACATCCTGTTGAGCATACGACCCAATGCAGCATATAGCGAATATGGTAAAAAAGTATAATTTGTTATTTTTCATTTTATTTTTTTTTAATGTGGACGGTTTTTATTTAGAATTCTCTTGACTCATTCAATGGGCACTTCAATTATTTATTCTCAAGATTATTTTTACTACGTATTTCAAAACATGAACAATTCTTGACTAAGCATACATACTTACTCCAACAATTGCCCATAGTACAATGGACCCAAAACTGCCCGTCTTTTTGTCAAAATTCAATCCTTTACGGTTAATCTCTATAAAAATGTGTTGATCAAGCTAAAAAATGGGATAGAAGAAGCGATGATTGGGACGAATATTTTATGAACTATAGTTCTTGTGGTTTATCACCACATATATCCAGGCTTTGCTCACCCCTTTCCGTTTCTTTATAACTAGCATCTATTGATGACGCTTAACCACTGTAAGTCAAAAAATAAGCGTGTTTTTGCCCCCTAACTCCCTTACTTTCACTTTCCTTTCTGAGGAAGGGAGGGAAGTCTCCTCCTGCATCCTCTAAAATCTTTATTCACACCAACGCTTAATAATTGACATATATCATTTTTGTTTGGTGGGTCAACCCCGGTTTGTTATAGTCTATGACACATACATAAAACCCAACGGGCACTCGCCCGCCCTTATGCGTGCCATCCCAACCATCGCCAGGATCCCCCATAATGGGCACTGAAGAGCAAGGGTAGCGTGCTGGCGCAGCACTACATACTCTGTTTACTCCGTAAAACCCCTGTTTATAAGTGGTTTGGAGTTTTATAAGTTTTGAAAAGGTACCAATGCATACATAGCCACCATAAAGGATATTGAAAAAAGCCAAACCCTACTAACAATGGCCATGTCGCAATCCCTATTTGAACAGAATTCCATGATCACGGACCAATCTCCTAACGTAACAATGCAACATGTCCAATAAGGATACTCCCCCTCACTTGAATACGATACCAGTAAGTCGAAGCGGGAAGTGCCCTGCCCTTATAAGCCCCATCCCATTGAAAATTTAGGTCTTTTGATTGAAATAACAATTTAGAGAACCTGTCATAAATCTCAATGCTGAATTTCCGTGAAAGATTTATTCCTTCCAGTCGGAACACATCGTTCCTATTATCCCCGTTGGGGGTAAAAAAACGTGGAACAACCAGATGGACAAAACGCAATTGTGCGACGCCACAACCACTTTTCCCCCTTACAAAAACGTTATAAACACCACCTCGTAGGTTTTCAAAGAAGGGTGTTTCTTGATAAATAAGACCATCGAGGGAATATTCAAAATCCCCTGAATTAAGAGTAAAAATGGTTAAATCTCGATAATCCGATACTACCTTGTCTATTATCGGATTGTCAATTTGCGAAAGTTGAATCGTTTTGGTGGTTGAACATCCATTTCCATTGGTGACAACAACAGTATAGGTGCCAGGGGAAGTTACCACTATTTCCTTAGTCGTTTCTCCGGTGCTCCACAAATAGGAAGCATTAGTCACACCTGCTGATAGCGAAATTGATTGTCCTTCGCAGAAAGTCAAACTTTCGCCTTCCAACACGGGCAAATCAAAATAAACAATTGAAACTGCGGTTCGTGTGTTGGAAATACAATTTGTTGTTTTGCTCACTGCCTCCGCATAATAAGTGCCTGAAATTGTTGTGGGGTATAGCGCAGAATCCTCTGCCAATAGGTTGCCTCCAGTAGCTGCATCATACCAATTGACCAGGACATCGTTTGGAACCCAAACCTGAACACCCCCGGGATTATCAACACATGGTTCCACATCACCTTGGCTTATGGGCTCATCTGGAATACCAACAATAGCTACATGAAAAACATTCGTAAAAACACTACAACTTGAATTTGCCAGATTAATGGCATCCTCGGCAACCTTTACCCTATAGAAAGTAGCGGTGTTGAGAGGTGCTATGAAAATAGGAGTGGTTTCACCGATAAGGTCATTCCAATTTGTTCCATCCGCACTTTCCTGCCATTGATAGGCATGGGTTTTGAACACAGAAAAATCAGGATGGGCGGTCAAAGTCGTTGTTATCGGTGCTTGGTTTTCGCAAACCGTAATGGAAGTGCTGTTGGTGCTGTCTGTAAGTAAAATAGTATCACCGCAACTTTTGAATACGATGTCGTCAATGCCAACGTCATTGCCACATCCCCCCCTGCCGTTGTTCAACATTTTTAAAATGACAGAGGTTTGACCCGGCAAAGTCTGGAATACCAGGGCATATTGTTCCCAAGTAGGGGAAGCTTTGGCAAAAATATCACCTGTATCACCGGTCGCCAATAACCGTGTGTTCGTATTGTCCCATACTTCAAACTTTAAATTCACCGGGATGCCTCCTTGTAGCCCACAGCCAGTGCTTGTGCCCGACACCAGGTTCATTATCCATGATGAAAATTCATAAGAGGTGTTTTCACAAAGCCCGCTAACTGTACGTCGAAAAAATTCCCCAGGCGTATGGCTTGCATTTACTATAAGTAATTTTCCATTGGTGTCGCCTGTATGGTCCGTGGTATCGAACCACACTCCTTGGTAATAATTGGTTTGACTCGAAATCGTATACTCTCCGTCGGCTGGCGCGCTGTCCACATAGGGATAAGTGGTAGTGCCTGCAGGCAAAGCAGGTCCATTTGAAACACCAGTGCCAAAAGTTTCTGTAAAAATGGCATCGCCATAATTACCGTTGCAAAAACCCAATTGCGCATTCGACTCTTGAAAAAAAAGACCAAATAAAACCAGAAAAAAGAGTGAATTAAGTTCGCATTCTTTTGGAAAAATTTGTCTCATAATAATAATAATATGTTGGTATCAACTTAATATTGTTCTAAATCGCAATAATTAAATAATGCGCAAAACACCCCATAAAAAGTGCTGACATCTATTAAAGTTGGGACGTAAAAAAGATTATTGGGACTCTGGATAAACACGAATTGCCTCAACTTTTTTGCAGGCCTTTGCCTATGCTCTTTACAAGTGGCGTCATGGCCAAAACTGCCTTAATCTTTTTCTACTTCCTCCATCATCCGGTCAAAAGTGGTGATCCAACTGTAGAGCTTGCCCCCCAAACTGATTACGGGGCTGGACAAAGAATCCATCTCTTGGGTCGATCTTGACAAAAATTGACCCAATTGTTTTTTTATTTCGGGTCTTTCATCCAAGGAAACACTTCTAAAGATGATATTTTGGGAATTAAGTTGGCCTACAATACTATCACAGGCATCACAACCCTTGGATGTGTAGATTGTGATCTGCTTTTTAGGCTTGACTTTAGGCGGTGGGATATTCAATACCTCGAATTCCTTTTTCAACGCCCGTTTTGATAAACTGTCATTGGTCTTTAATGTTTTGGTGTAGACCGGTCGTTTGCCCCGAAGTAAAATAATGGTCTTTAAGTGGACCCTGGATGCTGCCGGAACTCTGATCCACCTGGGTTTGGCTTTACTCTGTCCAAAATTGGAGCCCTTTACCTCAAATAGCACATCATAGTCCGTAAAGGTCCTGTTCTCGGCAAAAAAAGCGATCCGGTTCTTGGATTTGATCTCTGTCACCTTGACGGCGCCCACCTGGGCCCGTGCATAGGTCACCATAAGACAAAGCAATAGGGTCAGGGTAGTATATATAGTGTTTGTTACCCCCCACGACCTTTTCTCGGTTGTATCTCTTTCCATAATTTTTTTAAGGTTTCATCCTTTTCAAAGTGTTTTCGCCATTTTGACTTCACAAACTTTTTCTCGGGCGAAATTTTTTTTTGATCAATTCAAAACAAAGAATAACCATATTAAGAGAAGTATCCAATAATTAGTGCTAAAACTGATTAAAAGTGGGATAACACACAATATTTTTGGGATAATAGAACAAGTAAGTACTATATGCCTTTGTAAGGGAAAAAAGAACGGTTAGTGTCGGGAACGACAATAAACAAAAGATGTTCAAAAAAAATGCCCTTCATGTCTCTATCACTTTTAATAACCTATTCGTCCCGGTTTTAGTCGATATAAACACTTTTTATCGCCTGTCTTGTACTAAAACCCCATCTTTGTTTACAATAAAAGATTATCCAATAACAAGTATACCCAATGGAGTGATGGTGGGGAGCCGGATCGATCATTGGTTTTACTAAGGGTAAAGTTTTTTCATTGGTTAAGTTTTATTACCAGCGGCGGGGATCAGAAACAATGGTCCCCGTCATTTTTTGTGGGGCAAGGCCAGATATCAAGGATGCTTGTAATACGTTGGGCCAAAAAGACCTTCTGTTAGACTCAATACGTCCAAATTTAGCCCCTGGGGGTTAAAAATTGAGTCGTAATGGTCCAACATTAGATCTAAGAAGTTAAAATTTAGGCAAGATGGTCTCAATTTTGGCCTATCAAAGTCTAACACTTCGTAAAAATGGCCCAACAGAAGGTTAAAACGGCCCATAGCATGGTCGGGAGGTTCTACGTTTTGACTCTACAGCGTCAATTTTTGATAAAAGCCTTTCAAAATTTTAAAAAACAATCAGCAACACATATAATCAATCATATCTGAATATGTACCTTTTGCTTTGACGTAAAATTCAAAGGATTTCTATAGCCACATGCAATAATTGCAATATTGTTGTCAAAAATTCTGGAATCTTGAAATTTGATGATTTCATTTTTAATAAAAAACTCATTGATAGCTTCATTTTTGGCCTTATAATGCCTTTCCCAATCATCGGTAATATCAATGGGATCAAAATCCAGTATGGCAAAACAATAGTTGCTGTCAAATTTGAGTTGCACGCCTTTTTTTCCATATGTATTTCGCAAAAAGTTGGCAATAGAAAAACTTTTCCCCTCCTCGTAAGATCCTAAATTTGGGAAATGGTTTTTAAAAAGTTTCGTAAAGTGCTCGAAGACTTTTGGGGTGCTTATTACAGATAAACCCACTGCTCTTTTTATGGGATAGATATAACTAATATTCTTTTTGGCATACCAGTGCCCAGTACGCCAAATAACGCTGCCCTGGTAATATTCATTTTTTAGTGCCTGCCCAAAATATACAACCCAATTTTTTTTGTTATAAAAAGGGGTTTTTAACTTGTCTAGTTTGAAATAGCTGGCTCCCAATACAATGCCGTGATATTTTAAAAGAATAATATCAAAATCATATGTATTCGACAATCTGGTGTTTATATATTCTTCATTAGCCGTAGGATAGTATCGTTTTTGTAAGTTTTTTAATTGATTTTTTTCTTTATTGGAAAGTTCATGGGGTTTTCTTTGAATAACTTGTGACATGATTGATAGTGATTTAGGGTTCTGGTTGCTTAAATTTAAGCTAATCACTTATTCAAGTCCATGGACAATTCGCCAAAAAGCAAAAAGAGTAGGTCAACAGGTTTGTTGTTTTTCCTGATTGTATAATGAATATGAATTCACTGCTTTCAAACTTGGATAAGTTGTTTGGTAAATCTTTTTGTTGCTGTTGTCCACTACTGCAACATCTCATTCTTTATCATCATTAAAAGGGCAACCTTTTTAGAACATTGAATACTAAAAAAATGGAGGTAAAACTTACTCTCCATTTTTTTGTATCAATCAATTTATGAAATAAACTGTGTCTTGTCTCCTATAGCTTTTTGTAAATAAACTCTCTAACCTGTTCATTGTTATCACTATCTGTGAATGTATAGATGAGCTTAATAGTAGTATCATCTTCTAACAAAAGTTTCAATCCTGGTATGTTTTTAAGTACTATGGTCTTCTCATCTTTTACCACATATTCCAGAGTGCTTGTTTTGATAAATTGACATTCTGCACTGGTATCAAAGACAACCATGTCATTTCCTTTGAAAATTGTTGCATTAATACTTTCTGGCAAAGGATAACTAACGCTCACATTATAATTTAACAAATCTCTACGATTAAAGGTTTTCTTATGTTGAATGAATTCAAAAGCACTTTGAGCTTTAAATTCTATGGTGTTTTTTTGAAGGCAATCTCGGTCGGAATCGATTTGCCACTTGCCCAATATCTTTTGAATCACCGCTGTACCATCAAAAGTATTGTCTTCCTCATCTTTCTCTTCCTCATCTGTTCCTACATTATCAGTTTCTTCCTGGTCTTCGGTTAATTCCGAATTGTCATTTCTAATAAAAATATCAATTTGGTCTTGTTCTTGACCACCATTGGTAACTTTTGAGGTAATCTGTAAGGTATCATCAATTAACTTGATCTCAGAATCAAAATTGAAAAAAGTAACACTATTCAAACCAATGACCGTATAGGTCCCAGATTGTGTAACTGTTCTAGAACAAAGAGTTGCAGCATTACTCCCTAGTTTTAAAAAAGTCAATTCATAGGTGTCATCCTCACTAAACGTAGCTATAGAATTTTTTAAGCATTCAAATTCTTCAGGTGAAGCATTTTTATTGTCAATAGTGTTGCTTATCAATTTCCATTCTCCCACTAATTTTTCTTTAGTGGCTCTTATTTCTTCACTATTTTCTGGTTTAGGGTTAGCATCGTCATCAGAATTACACGATAAAAATGCTAGAGTAAGTAGCATAAAAAGTAATGCTTTACAGGTTTTAATACGTACCATTTTTTATTAATTTTTATTGGTGATATAAATTGTTAGTAATTTCTTTAACTATTTACTTGATTTCAATAAGGTTTTGGTTGGTACGGATCAAACTGATGTCTTTTTTGAAAGGTTTCAAATTTCTCCTTATTTCTATTCAAGAATCATTTAACAAATATTTGCACATAGGAGACGATCTCCTATCTATTGATTAGCGAAGTCATCTAATTGTTTGCTTGCAGTTCTTAATATTGCCTCAGTACTTGAAATTCATCATAAGTTAACATCCATTTGCCTTCAACATTTTCCCATTTTTCTTGATAAATTTTACCTTCACCAATATTCATACTCCACATAGATGACAGCATACCGCTCTTATCTGTTAATGCCTTGAATGTAGGGTTGTGATAGGTTAGATTTTTAGCTCCATCTGCTATTAATTTTTCCCAAAACTCTTCGATACCTTCTCGCCCATTTATAGAAGCAAATGGCATGGCATTCATTGTTGCATTTTTTGAATAGCCTTCACCGCAAACCGTTCCTTTTCCTGAGTTAAAACCGTTAGTCCATGTTATAGAAGCTTTGATAATGTTTTCTAAAACAATATGACTTGTAACAGGGTTTGTTTTGTTTTCTTTTGGTGTTTTATACTGTTCTAAAACTTGAAAATTGTCATAAGTCAATAACCATTGTCCTTTTTTCTTCTCCCATTTTTCCTGATAAATCAACCCCTTACCGATATTCATGCTCCAATTAGCAGATAAAAAAGCTGTAGTTTCATTAACAACTTCTACACTTACATTTGTGTAAATTAAGTTGGTAGCTCCAGATGTTATAAACGGTGTCCAAAACTCCGAAATTTCTTTTGTTCCTTTTTTAACCCCAAAGGGTATAGCACTCATTATTGCATTTGCATCATAGCCTTTTACACAAGCTTCCGCGTTCCCTTTATTAAATTCTTCAATCCATTTTTTACTAGCATCCAATACTTCTAAAGCCGTTTGATGATGCTTAATTGGCGAATGTTTTTGGTAAGATTGTTGTGCTTTTTCTGGTTGTTTATTGCCTTCTGCTTTTTGCGCACAAGAGATATAGCTTATCATTAATGCCAATCCCATTATTATTCCTTTCATACGTTTCATATCATTGTATGTTATCAAATTATTGATACAAAGAACGAAGGAATAAAAGAGAGAAAGTTGTGACTTTTGTCACAACAGTCATTTTTTTATACAATTTCTATCTGTTTTTGTCCCAGATGAATTTTTTTATTCTTTTCTAATGTTTTTAAAAGCCTTGAGATAACCTCTCGTGTAGTCCCTAATTCTTTGGCTAATTCTTGATGTGATTTTTTAACAACACCACTAAGTGCTTTTGATACTAAATAATCAAACAAACGGTCTTTAAGCGGCTGAAATGCTAAATTTGAATACTGATCAATGAGGTACAAATAACTCTCTCTGAATATGTTGATGGTAAAACGATTCCAAGATTTGTATTTGAAATTCCAATCTCTTACGAATCGAACCGGAATATTAAGAATAATAGTACAATCTTCTTCTGCAATAGCATTTACGGTGCTTTTACAATCTTCGAAGCAAGCAGATAAAGATAATGTACAGGTTTCCATAGTGTTTAGATAGTAAATCAAAATTTCTCTGTCTTCATTTTCTTGATACACCCTTACTTTACCTTCTAAAACAATTTTTAAAACTTTTATATATTGATTGTTTTTAATTATAAAATCACCCTTATTATGGGTTGTGATAGTAGCATTTTTATGTAACTCTTCTTTAAGCCCTTCTTCAGTAATTCTAATACCTTTTATAAAAGTTTCTAACATTTTTTTAAATCATATTTATATGTTATTATCTCTTTTGAACCTTATTCATAAAACAAAAGTAACTTAAAGGATACTTTTGTTCAAAATTTCAATTGAAGTTTGTTGATATAGGAATAACTGAATATTTAGTACTGTCTAGGTGTGCTACCCTCTTGCTTCTTATTTTTTCCCGTCTGTCAAAATTCCGAGCCACGATTTTTGAAAGGACCTTTTTACTTTTCTTGTTATTACCACTGATCATTGGCGAAGCAGAAAGATCAATAATTGACATATATCATTTTTGCCTCGTAACTCAGCCCCGGTTCGTTATAGTCGATCACACATACATAAGAGCCCACGGGTACCATGCTACCTTTATGGGTGGCGTCCCAACCATCGCTGGGTCCCCCATAATGAGCGCTGAACAACAAGCGTTGGCTCAGGTCATATATCTTCACCACGTTGTTCTTATATTTTTCAAGGCCTTCGATCACCATGGTATCGCCAATGCCATCACCGTTGGGAGAAAACCCTCTATTGAAATCCGCAAGGGGCTCACCAGTCCCACAATTGCCAATCGCTTCTAAGGTTACTATAGCAGTAGCGGTAGACGTTTGGTCGTCCTGGGTAGCGGTAAGGGTAACCATCAGCGGAGTATTTATGTCATTACAGGTAAAGGTATCTATGTCCAGGCTCAATTCTGGGGTGCTGCCACAACCATAATTAGAACCGTTGTCGATCATTTCGGGGGTGATAACAGCTTGCCCGCTTGCATCCAACTGCATGGTGATATCCTGGGCAATGGCCACCAGGTTGTCCAAATGCGCTTCCACGGTCACCGTTGCCGTTGCCGTTGCCGTTTCACTACCTTGTGTAGCGGTAAGGGTTACAGTTAGTGGAGTGCCCACATCGTCACAACTAAACGTAGTTTTGTCGAGGCTTATAAAAATAGGATCGGAGTTGTTGTTACAACTGCTCCTCCCGGAGCCATCGTCCACATCATCTGCCAAGATGGTCGCCTCTCCATCGGCATCCAACTGTACGGTTATATCTTTTGCCATGGCCACAAGGTTGTCCGAATACGCTTCCACGGTTACCAGGGCGGTTGCCGTGGCGGTTTGGTTGCCCTGCGCAGCGGTAAGGGTCACCGTTACCCGGGTGCCGACATCATCACAATCAAAACTATCTATATCCAGGCTTAAGTTCGGGGTACTGCCACAACCATAAGCGGAACCATTGTTCACGTCTCCAGGTGTGATACTTACCTGCCCGCTGGCATCTAACTGCACGGTTATATCATCTTTTGCAATGGCCACCAAGTTGTCCAAATGCTCATTGACGGTCACTGTAATAGCCGCGCTTGCCGAGTTTTCACTCTCATCGGTTACGTAGAGATTCACTTGATGATCACCCAGATCACCACAGTCAAAGATCATATCGGCTTCATCACCATCGGCATCAAAACTGAACATAAGATTTTCAGGTGTACTGCGATTGTCCGTACTGCCATTGTCCAATTGAGTTGCCAAAAGGGTGACCTCTCCATGTTCATCCAGTGCCAGGGTGATTGGCTCCCATACAACCGTAGGAGCCTCGTTGTCGTCTTCCCTGGTATCTCCTATGATGGTCCATTGATGGTTCTGTATCAGTTTTTGTCTATGAAGGACTCTTTCGTCATCGTATACCAATCCATGTGCTCCCAGCGGGATCCTTGTGGGAGTATTGGTCAAGGCCACCCAGCCCTCTAATGTGGCCCCATAATTGGCCATGGACAGGCCGCTATTGCTCAACATCCAACTCATATCGGTGACATTGCTTACGTCCCAACTGCCTATGTTCTGATTAAAGTTACTCGCTCCGGTGAACATAAAACTCATATTGGTGACATTGCCCACATTCCAGCTGTTAAGGTTTTGCCCAGTGACACCAGATCCTAGGAACATCCCTCTCATATCCGTCACGTTTTGCAGATTAGGGGTATCTGTGGCGTTGATATCCAGGTGGCTACATCCACGAAAGGTGTCCAACATGGTTGCCCATTGTATAGCTCCCCATTGCTCTACGGTTCGTATCTTGTCTTTGTCCCCTGTATCGTTAAAATATAGAGCAGGGAAATCTCCGTAAATGCTTACCTCATAGGTGCCCGCACCTGCGTAGGTATGGGTAAGGCGGGCATCATTGGGATCATTTGTGGCAATTGTCGTTGTCGTAGTACCATCTCCCCAGTCTATGATAAAGTCATAGGCATACCCCCCATGGATGGGAATGGTAATAGACGCATCAACGGCATCTACCGCCCAAGTGGTGATGAAGGGAGGAACACTTGTTATATCGATATCTTCTGTGATGGTCCACCCATAATCGTTCATCAGTTTTTGCCTGTGATCGGCTCCTATTGAGTCGTATCCCAATCCCTCTGCTCCCAGGGTTATCCCTCTGGGGGTATTGGGCAAGTCCGCCCAGCCCTCTAGTGTAGCCCCATAATTGGCCATAGTCAAGTTGCTACCGTCCAACATAAATTCCATATTGGTGACATTGCTTACGTTCCAATTGCCTATGTCCTGGTTAAAGTTACTGGCTTCTATGAACATCCAACCCATATTGGTGACATTGCTTACGTCCCAACGGCCTATGTCCTGGTTAAAATTAGTAGCTCCATTGAACATAGCTACCATATTGGTGACATTGTCCACCTTCCAATTACCTATGTTCTGATTGAAGTTACTAGCTCCTTGGAACATCGCACCCATATTGGTGACGTTGCTTACGTCCCAACGACCTATGTCCTGGTTGAAGTTGGTGTCTCTGAACATATCTCCCATATTGGTGACATTGCTTACGTCCCACTTGCCTATGTCCCCGTTGAAGTTAGTGGCTTCATCGAACATGTATTGCATATCAGTGACATTGCTTACGTCCCAGCGGCCTATGTCCTGGTTGAAGTTAGTGGCTCGACTGAACATCGCATACATGCCGTATACATCGCTTACGTTGCTTACGTCCCAACGGCCTATGTCCTGGTTGAAGTTAGTGGCTCTATTGAACATACGAGACACCGTGGTGACATTGCCCACGTTCCAATTGCCTATGTACTGATTGAAGTTAATGGCTCCATCGAACATTGATCCCATATCGCTGACATTGCTTACATCCCAATGGCCTATATTCCCATTAAAATTAACGGCTCCATGGAACGTCGAACTCATATGGGTGACATTGCTTACGTCCCAACTGTTAAGGTTGGTATGTTGCCCAATGACCCCAGATTCACGGAACGTCATTCGCATATCCCATACATTTTGCAGATCAGGGGCATCTGTAGCGGTGATATCCAAGTTACCACATCCATAAAAAGCCCTAAACATGCTTGCCCATTGTATACTCCCCCACCGCTCTACGGTCCTTATCTTGTCATTGTCCTCTGCATTGTAAAAGTATAAGGAAGGAAAAACGCCGTTAATACTTACCGTATATGTACCCGCATCTGCATAGGTATGGGTAAGACGGGTATCATCGGGATCACTTGTAGCAATCGTTGTTATCGTATTATCTCCCCAGTCTATGGTAAAGTCATAGGCATAAGATCCATTGATGGGGATGGTAATTGACCCATCATCATCCACCGCCCAGGTGGTGATAAAGGCATTCTGTTGGCCATAAGCGGTAAGGCTCGTCAATACCATAAAGATGGTAGACATTATCAATTGTACTTGTTTTTTCATGTTGGAGTATTTTTATTATGAACTTTTGAATATTAATTCATAACAAAAAAGAACCATACACTGATAATATCCAACAATTAGTGCCCAATCTCTTTAAAAATGGGATATTGAATGGTGTTTTGGGGATAATAGAAATCCAGTAATCCCCTTTGGTGGTTTGTCCGTCCCGGCTTTAATCGCTATAGACACTTTTTATCGTTGGTCTTGTACTAAAACTCCACCTTTGTTTCTAACAAAAGGCTATCCTATAAGTATGTTCAATGGAGTGATGGCTTAGGGCCGGATCGACCATTGGCTGCTTTATAAGAGTAATTTGGAACAACGGTTCCCGTCATTTTTTTTGGAACAAGCCAATACTAAGGTTTTACTAGTTCTCTTTTCTTTAAAACGTTCTAACAGGTTGTTTTATCACATTTTCAATAGTTTTAATATGCTTGTCTACTATTTGTAGTTCAGCCTTGTTTAACTTGATCATCTACTCTAGATTAAGACTTATAGTCTTTTTGCTGAGTCAGCAACTTTTTTCGCATCTTAATTCTGGAGTCCCTCTCTAACAAAACGACTTTAATCTATATTATCAAATAGGAATATCAATAAATATTTAACATATAAACACTTGTGAAAAACTGTTTTGTAAAGTCCCTTAAAACCATTTTTTAGTCCCCATTTTAACGCGCTTAAACACATTTTTTACAAGAATAGATAATTTAGGATGAATATTAGCGTAGAAATTAAAACTGAAACTGAAACCCAAGTTTTTTAATCTCATCATTTATAATTTAAAG
>CANMSO010000021.1 GCA_947500545.1 uncultured Aquimarina sp.
TTTTTAGATTATGATATTTGTTTAAAAAACTTTTGATAAAAGTTCTTGTCAGAACAAAAAAGGGTTGTATGTTTGCACCCGCAAAACGGGATATTGTTTTTGTTTACGTTCGTTGATTTTTCTTGATTTTTTTGTGATTAGAAATAATTTCAAAATAATTTCAAAAAAGTTTTGGTGGTTTTAAAAGGGGTTGTATATTTGCACCCGCTTTAAGCGACAAGCGAAGTTCATAAGAAATAAGTTATAGTGGATTGGGGTTGATTTTTCGACTTTTTAGGGTTCGATTCCCTTTATAATTACGAGAGTAGATTTGCTATTAATAGTGGTTAGATTTACTACAAAAGTTCATTGATATATTGATTGACAGCGCGTATATAACTAGAGATAGTTTATACAAAGAATAAAGACTAGAAACATCAAAGAGATACGATTATAATTCCGTTGTATTATTTTTAATAATATTTAAGAATACACGATGAAGAGTTTGATCCTGGCTCAGGATGAACGCTAGCGGCAGGCTTAACACATGCAAGTCGAGGGGTAACAGGAGTGCTTGCACTCGCTGACGACCGGCGCACGGGTGCGTAACGCGTATAGAACCTACCTTATAGTGAGGGATAGCCCAGAGAAATTTGGATTAATACCTCATAGTATTGGAGATTGGCATCGATTTTTAATTAAAGATTTATTGCTATAAGATGGCTATGCGTTCTATTAGCTAGTTGGTATGGTAACGGCATACCAAGGCTACGATAGATAGGGGTCCTGAGAGGGAGATCCCCCACACTGGTACTGAGACACGGACCAGACTCCTACGGGAGGCAGCAGTGAGGAATATTGGACAATGGAGGCAACTCTGATCCAGCCATGCCGCGTGTAGGAAGACTGCCCTATGGGTTGTAAACTACTTTTATAGAGGAAGAAACCGCAATACGTGTATTGCTCTGACGGTACTCTACGAATAAGGATCGGCTAACTCCGTGCCAGCAGCCGCGGTAATACGGAGGATCCAAGCGTTATCCGGAATCATTGGGTTTAAAGGGTCCGTAGGCGGGTCTGTAAGTCAGTGGTGAAAGTTTTCGGCTCAACCGGAAAATTGCCATTGATACTGCAGGTCTTGAATTATTGTGAAGTGGTTAGAATGTGTAGTGTAGCGGTGAAATGCATAGATATTACACAGAATACCGATTGCGAAGGCAGATCACTAACAATTAATTGACGCTAAGGGACGAAAGCGTGGGTAGCGAACAGGATTAGATACCCTGGTAGTCCACGCCGTAAACGATGGTTACTAGCTGTTCGGACTTCGGTCTGAGTGGCTAAGCGAAAGTGATAAGTAACCCACCTGGGGAGTACGTTCGCAAGAATGAAACTCAAAGGAATTGACGGGGGCCCGCACAAGCGGTGGAGCATGTGGTTTAATTCGATGATACGCGAGGAACCTTACCAGGGCTTAAATGTAGATTGACAGGTTTAGAGATAGACTTTCCTTCGGGCAATTTACAAGGTGCTGCATGGTTGTCGTCAGCTCGTGCCGTGAGGTGTCAGGTTAAGTCCTATAACGAGCGCAACCCCTGTTGTTAGTTGCCAGCGAGTAATGTCGGGAACTCTAACAAGACTGCCGGTGCAAACCGCGAGGAAGGTGGGGATGACGTCAAATCATCACGGCCCTTACGTCCTGGGCCACACACGTGCTACAATGGTAGGTACAGAGAGCAGCCACTGGGTGACCAGGAGCGAATCTATAAAGCCTATCACAGTTCGGATCGGAGTCTGCAACTCGACTCCGTGAAGCTGGAATCGCTAGTAATCGGATATCAGCCATGATCCGGTGAATACGTTCCCGGGCCTTGTACACACCGCCCGTCAAGCCATGGAAGCTGGGGGTACCTGAAGTCCGTCACCGTAAGGAGCGGCCTAGGGTAAAACTGGTAACTGGGGCTAAGTCGTAACAAGGTAGCCGTACCGGAAGGTGCGGCTGGAACACCTCCTTTCTAGAGCTTTCCTTATTTTAATAAGGAGACAAAAAGGTAATACGATGGAATGTATCGCATTAGTGTTTTTAGTCTTTTAGCTGTCGATTAATAATTTTTTTTAGTAATGAGTACCGAGTATTAAGTATTAAGTATAAGTTTTTAGATTTTGTCTAACTACTCAGTACTAATTACTCACTACTATAAAGAAGTCTCATAGCTCAGCTGGTTAGAGCGCTACACTGATAATGTAGAGGTCGGCAGTTCGAGTCTGCCTGAGACTACTAGGCAAGCTAAGCTTGCATTAATAGTTTTTAGTTGCTAGTTTTTAGTAATTAGGGATTGTTAAAGTTCATATTATATTGAAGAGGAAATTTTAGAAGTTGTGCTACTGTCAACTATAAACTGGCAACTGCCAACTTTATTGACGGGGGATTAGCTCAGCTGGCTAGAGCGCCTGCCTTGCACGCAGGAGGTCATCGGTTCGACTCCGATATTCTCCACGATTCTTTAGGTATAAGGGATGTTAGTTAATAAAACACAGGATTCATGATATGAAACAGTTTTTATTATCAGCGTTTTTATATTTACGATAAGATTAACGTTCATTGACATATTGATTAAGAAATACGAGCACATATTAAATTATGTGATAATAAAAGAGGTTTATAATAATTTAGTTACTTTATTATTATAGACAAAAACTAAAAGAGCAAGTTAAAGCAAGACGCATAAGCTAATTAAGGGCGTATGGGGAATGCCTAGGCTCTCAGAGGCGAAGAAGGACGTGATAAGCTGCGAAAAGCTGCGGGGACAGGCACATACTGATTGATCCGCAGATATCCGAATGGGGCAACCCGGCATGTTGAAGACATGTCATCCGCAAGGAGGCGAACCCGGAGAACTGAAACATCTAAGTACCCGGAGGAGAAGAAAACAATAGTGATTCCGTTAGTAGTGGCGAGCGAACGCGGATTAGCCCAAACCATATTTGTTACGGCAAATGTGGGGTTGTAGGACTACGATATGAGTTGTGTAATGAATTAGAATCCTTTGGAAAGAGGAGCCATAGACAGTGATAGCCTGGTATAAGTAAAGATCATTAATTCTAGTAGTATCCTGAGTAGTGCGGGGCACGTGTAACCCTGTATGAATCTGGCGGGACCATCCGTTAAGGCTAAATACTCCTGAGAGACCGATAGTGAACCAGTACCGTGAGGGAAAGGTGAAAAGAACCCTGAATAAGGGAGTGAAATAGATCCTGAAACCATACGCTTACAAGCGGTCGGAGCCCTTTGGGGTGACGGCGTGCCTTTTGCATAATGAGCCTACGAGTTACTTTTACTAGCAAGGTTAAGCACTTCAGGTGCGGATCCGTAGCGAAAGCGAGTCTGAATAGGGCGACCATAGTTAGTAGTAGTAGACGCGAAACCGTGTGATCTACCCTTGGGCAGGTTGAAGCTTTGTTAACCCAAAGTGGAGGACCGAACCCGTTGACGTTGAAAAGTCTTGGGATGACCTGAGGGTAGGGGTGAAAGGCCAATCAAACTCGGAAATAGCTCGTACTCCCCGAAATGCATTTAGGTGCAGCGTTGATTTATAGTTTTATAGAGGTAGAGCTACTGATTGGATGCGGGGGCTTCACCGCCTACCAATTCCTGACAAACTCCGAATGCTATAAAATGTTAATCAGCAGTGAGGGCATGGGTGCTAAGGTCCATGTCCGAGAGGGAAAGAACCCAGACCATCAGCTAAGGTCCCAAAATATATGCTAAGTTGAAAAAACGCAGTTGAACTGCTTAGACAGCTAGGATGTTGGCTTGGAAGCAGCCATTCATTTAAAGAGTGCGTAACAGCTCACTAGTCGAGCGGTTCGGCATGGATAATAATCGGGCATAAGCATATTACCGAAGCTATGGGATCGAGAGATCGGTAGGGGAGCATTGTAGTGGCGTTGAAGGTGAGAGGCGATTCTTGCTGGAGCAGCTACAAAAGAAAATGTAGGCATAAGTAACGATAATGCGGGCGAGAAACCCGCACACCGAAAGACTAAGGTTTCCTCAGCTATGCTAATCAGCTGAGGGTTAGTCGGGACCTAACGCGAACCCGAAAGGGGTAGTGGATGGACAACAGGTTAATATTCCTGTACCTGCTCACACTAAAAGTGACGGAGGCGAATAGTTAGTGCGTACTGACGGAAATGTACGTTGAAGGGAACAGTAATGTCCCGATAGTACACTAAGGCTACGGCCGAGGTGATAATCTAGCGAATCGACTTCCAAGAAAACCGAGTGAAGCAGCCCGTACCGTAAACCGACACAGGTAGTTGGGATGAGAATTCTAAGGTGCTCGAGAGATTCATGGCTAAGGAACTAGGCAAAATCGACCCGTAACTTCGGGAGAAGGGTCGCCCATCTTCGGATGGGCCGCAGTGAAGAGGTCCAGGCGACTGTTTATCAAAAACACAGGGCTATGCTAAATAGAAATATGATGTATATGGCCTGACACCTGCCCGGTGCCGGAAGGTTAAGAGGAGATGTTATCTTCGGAGAAGCATTGAATTGAAGCCCCGGTAAACGGCGGCCGTAACTATAACGGTCCTAAGGTAGCGAAATTCCTTGTCGGGTAAGTTCCGACCTGCACGAATGGTGCAACGATCTGGACACTGTCTCAGCCATGAGCTCGGTGAAATTGTAGTATCGGTGAAGATGCCGGTTACCCGCTGTGGGACGAAAAGACCCCGTGAACCTTTACTATAGCTTAGTATTGACTTTGGATAAGTAATGTGTAGGATAGGTGGGAGACTTTGATCATGCGTCGCCAGGCGTGTGTGAGTCATTGTTGAAATACCACCCTTTGCTTATTCGAAGCCTAACATCGCGAGATGGACAGTGCTTGGTGGGTAGTTTGACTGGGGTGGTCGCCTCCAAAAGAGTAACGGAGGCTTCTAAAGGTTTGCTCAGTACGGTTGGTAATCGTGCGTAGAGTGCAATGGCATAAGCAAGCTTGACTGAGAGAGATACAGCTCGATCAGGTACGAAAGTAGAGCATAGTGATCCGGTGGTTCCGCATGGAAGGGCCATCGCTCAAAGGATAAAAGGTACTCCGGGGATAACAGGCTGATCTCCCCCAAGAGCTCACATCGACGGGGGGGTTTGGCACCTCGATGTCGGCTCGTCACATCCTGGGGCTGGAGAAGGTCCCAAGGGTTGGGCTGTTCGCCCATTAAAGTGGCACGCGAGCTGGGTTCAGAACGTCGTGAGACAGTTCGGTCTCTATCTACAGTGGGCGTTAGAAATTTGAGTGGATCTGACTTTAGTACGAGAGGACCGAGTTGGACGAACCGCTGGTGTATCTGTTGTTCCGCCAGGAGCATTGCAGAGTAGCTACGTTCGGAAGGGATAAGCGCTGAAAGCATATAAGCGCGAAACCCACCACAAGATGAGATTTCTTTAAAGGGTCGTGGGAGACTACCACGTTGATAGGCTATAGGTGTAAAGGCAGTAATGTCATAGCCGAGTAGTACTAATAACCCATAGGCTTATGCGCACATCCCGGCTTTTAGGAGTCGGGATGGGAAATTGCTTTATCAAAGTTGTTTAGTGTTCTTTTATGTATGTTCTTTTAATCAATATGTCAACTTATTATGTTAGTAGTAAGTAGTTAGTACAAAGTAGTAAGATGATGTCTTAATACGTACTATTAATTACTTAGGTACTAATAAAGATTTAAGGTGGTTATAGCAATGGGGCTCACCTCTTACCATTCCGAACAGAGAAGTTAAGCCCATTAGCGCCAATGGTACTACAATCGTGGGAGAGTAGGTCGCCGCCTTCCTTGAAACCCTTCATCAATACAGATGAAGGGTTTTTTTATACAACAAAAATCGAAGCA
>CANMSO010000022.1 GCA_947500545.1 uncultured Aquimarina sp.
CAGGAAATGCAAGAAGTAAACGGAGGTCTTTGTATCAAAAGTACTAAAAGACAGTGTACTTGGCACCTTAATATTGATATCGTATTAGATGGTGGATTAGGTAGTGGTCACGAATAAAACCCAAACATTCCTAAAAATCAATTTGTAAAGGAGGAAGCCGAAAATCCTTAATCAGAGTAGGCAATTTTAAACTTTAAAAACTATTTATCATGTTAGATTTAAACAAAAAAACAGTAGCACACCTAAGCAATCAGGAAATGCAAGAAGTAAACGGAGGTCTTTGTATCAAAAGTACTAAAAGACAGTGTACTTGGCACCTTAATATTGATATCGTATTAGATGGTGGATTAGGTAGTGGTCACGAATAGATTATAAAACAAAAACTCTCTTAGCTAAAGAGTTAAGAGAGTTTTATTCCTGTATTTAATCAATTTGTAAAAGGATATTTTAAAACTATTTATCGATACTTTAAAACTATTTATCTCCTTATACCTGCGCAATATACAAAAAACTTAATAATATATCTTAAATATGGAAACAACAGCAAACATTTTAAACAAAATAGAAGACGCACTTTACACTAAAGCTGAAAAAGTTAATCTTCCTATTATAGACGAAGATCTAGGGGTAATTATATTTTTTGCTACACTATATAATAATACCAAAGACGAGTCGTACAAACAAAAAGCATTACAGCTGTTTAATGAAACCGTAAAAGTTTTTGCCGATCATGAGTTAAATTATAGTATGGTACATGGTTTTGAAGGGATTTTCTGGACAGTAAACTACCTGTACGAATCTAAAATATTAGAAAGTGAGGAGATTTTAACCAACCTAGAACCGTATTTGATAGAATCTATAGAATTTGATTTGAAAAATCATAATTACAATGTTCTTCACGGATGTTTGGGTAAAATCCAATACTACTTATATTCGAAAAATGCTGATCAGAAAAAAGCTTCAAGTATCATCAATAAAGTAATACAATCACTTTATGATAACAAAATTGAAGAAGATGGATCTATTAACTGGAAGGATTTACAGCTAAATAAAGGATTGAACATTGGTTTTTTTAATGGACATCCAACCGTCTTAAAATTCTTAGTAAGACTTAAAGAACTGGGGTACGAAAGTGACCAAATAGATGAAATGATCGACAAGTTAGTAGCTGTTCTTTTACAATCGTTGAAACAATCAAAAAAGGAAGTTACCATACGAGGAAAACGCATCAATGAAGGGGAACAATATTATAGTGTAATTGAGTTACACGGTAACCTAACTGTAGCTTACAGCTTATATTATACAGGAATGATTTTAGATCGAGAAGATTTAAAAGAAAAAGCATCTGAATTAACACTAGAAGCTTCTTCAAAAGATCCAAAAAATTCAGGAATCTTATACTTCGACAAATACTCCTTTCAGGATGTAGGAATGAGCCATGGTTTAGGAGGAGTAACTTATTTATTATTCAAACTTAACAATTGGATTAAGGATCCAAAAATTCAGAAGAACATAGCGATTTGGCAAGAGGAATTCTTAAAAAACACTGACAAAATATTGTCTATAGACGAAAAAATATTGATGCCAGAAATTTTTCAGAAAGACCATAACGAATACCCTTATGATAAATATAGTTTACTAGATGGTATTCTTGGGTCTGGATTGGTTATCTCATCTATGCATTACAACAAAGACAATTGGGGTAATTATCTGGCGCTGTATTAACATATTCGTAAAACAAAACCAAATACCCTATCTGGTATTTTCTCTCTATCAAACGTATAAAATAATCTGAATACAATACAAATGAAAACTTTTCCTTTCTATAAACAACCCGGAGCAAAAGATTGTGGACCAACATGTCTACGAATCATAAGTAAACATAATGGTAAAGTTATACCTCTAGAAACTATTAGAGGAGTTTGCCAGACATCAAGAACCGGAAGTTCCTTATTAGGTTTATCAGAAGGAGCCGAGAACTTAGGATTTAAGACCATAGGTGTAAAAACCGATTACAACACTTTTAAAGAAGAAGTTCCTCTTCCTTGTATTGTACACTGGAGAAAGTACCATTTTGTGGTGGTTTATAAAATCACAAACGATACGGTTCATATTTCAGATCCCTCTTTTGGATTAATTGAGTATAGTAAAGAAGAATTCATAGAAGCCTGGATTGGTAATAATGCGAATGAAAATACTCAAGAAGGACTTACATTATTATTAGAGACCACACCTAAGTTTTATGATACAGACTGGGAAAAAGGAGAGAGTAAATCAGGATTTTCATTTTTATCAAGGTATTTATTCAAATACAAGAGCTTAATGATTCAACTTATGGTTGGGTTATTAGGAGGTAGTTTGCTACAACTTGTATTTCCATTTCTAACTCAAAGTATTGTTGATATTGGTATTCAGAATCAAGACATTAACTTTATATATCTGATTTTAGGTGCTCAAATAATGCTTTATTTAGGACAAATCAGTATTGAAGCAATACGGGGTTGGATATTACTGCATTTAAGTACTCGAGTCAACATCTCACTTGTCTCAGATTTCTTTATAAAGTTGATGAATTTACCTATTTCGTACTTTGACACAAGAATGACAGGTGATATTATGCAACGTATCAATGATCACCAACGAATTGAAAAGCTACTTACCAATTCTTCCTTGAACACCTTATTCTCGTTCTTCAATATTATCATTTTTAGTGCAGTCCTAATATACTACAACCTTGCAATCTTTGGAATTTTTGCCGGTGGAAGTGCACTTTTGATAGGTTGGATTTTCTTTTTCCTAAAAAAGCGAAAGGAGCTAGATTACAAGCGTTTTGCCCAAATGAGTGACGAGCAAAGTAAGACCATCGAGCTTATAGAGGGAATGCAAGAAATCAAACTTCATAATGCCGAAAAACAAAAGCGTTGGGGATGGGAGTTTATTCAGATCCGTTTGTTTAAGGTAGCTACTCAAGGGTTAACGTTAGAGCAAATGCAGACTATTGGTTCTTCTTCAATTAATCAATTCAAGAACATACTAATCACGTTTACTGCAGCTTCTTTGGTACTTAGTGGAGAGATTACATTAGGGATGATGTTATCCATACAATATATAATTGGTCAACTTAATGGTCCTATAACACAGTTATTAGAATTCATTCAGGATACCCAAGATGCTAAAATAAGCTTAGAGCGTTTAAAAGAAATTCATGATAAGCCCGATGAAGAAATTATTGACGAAGCTAAAGTGTTTGAAATACCAACTAATGAAGATATAGAGATAGATAACTTAACGTTTAGATACATTGGCGCATCTGATCCTGTAATAGCAGATATGAGTCTTACCATACCTCATAATAAAACTACGGCTATTGTTGGCGCTTCGGGAAGTGGTAAAACTACCCTAATGAAAACACTAATGCGTTTTTATAAACCTAACAAAGGTGCAATAAAACTAGGAGAGCTAAACTTTCAAAATATTTCACAAAAGGCATGGAGAGATAGATGTGGTGTTGTGATGCAAGATGGTTACATCTTTAATGATACGATTGCAAATAATATTGCTCTGGGAGAAACTGAAATTGATAAAGAACGCCTTCAGAATGCAGTAGAAACAGCTAACATTAAAACTTTTATTGAATCGTTACCTCTAAGTTATAATACAGAAATTGGAAATGAAGGAGTAGGAATTAGTGGCGGAGAAAAGCAACGTTTACTAATAGCGCGAGCAGTATACAAAAATCCAGACTTCATATTTTTTGATGAAGCAACTAGTGCCCTAGATGCTAAAAACGAAAAAGTCATTATGGAGAATTTGGATTCATTTTTTAAAGGGCGTACTGCAGTGGTAATTGCACATCGTTTAAGTACAGTCAAAAACGCTGATCAAATTGTGGTACTAGATAAAGGAAAAATAGTAGAAAAAGGTACGCATCAAGAATTAGTAGCATTGAAAGGGTCGTATTACGAGCTCGTAAAAAATCAATTAGACCTAGAGCGATTAAATAACAAGAAACAAGTAATTGTTGAAAAACCTAGGCTTAACGGAGTTAATGGAATTAAAGCTGTTAGTGTTTAAAATCTAAAAAACTAAATATTATGTCTGTTCAAGAAAAAAATAAATTACAAGATTTTGAGCTACGCTCAGAAGAGGTTCAGGAAATTCTAAGCAATCCACCTAGTTGGATGACAAGATGGGGAATCACTGTTGTTTTCTTCATACTAATACTAATGATTTCTGTTAGTTGTATTGTTGAATATCCTGATGTTGTGACTTCGAATATAACAATTACTACAGAAGTACCTGTAGAGAAAATAGAAGCCAAAAATAGTGGGCGTATTGTTCAATTATTGGTGAAGGATCAACAAGAAGTAAAACATGGACAAATTCTAGCTGTAATCGAAAACACAGCAAACTTTGATGATTTTTTGACACTAAAAAATGTTACAGACACGCTTAAGTTAGATTATGACAATTTTAATTTCCCAATAGAAAAAACCGAACATCTATCTCTAGGAGAACTAGAACAAGATTATGCATTGTTTGAAAAATCCTATACTGATTTTATACTTAATAAAAACCTAAGACCCTTTTCTATAGAAACTATATCGGGACAACAAACACTATCAGAATTAGATGGTAGAATAAAAGTTCTTAAGACGCAAAGAGAACTGGAAAGAAGAGAATTGAATTTTAGAAAAAAAGACTTAGAACGCACAAAATCATTATATGGAAAGGGTGTAATTTCTAAAGTAGAATTTGAGAATAAAGAGTTAGAATATTTACAAGCACAACGTAATTATCAAAACACCAAAATCAATATGTCCCAGATTCAGGAATCAAAAAACAATACAAGAAGAGGAATTCAAGGGTCGAATATCAATAAAATTCAAAACGACACAAAATACTTAAAGGATGTTATTTCGTCTTATAAGCAATTGAAACGCTCAATAAAACATTGGGAACAAAATTATTTGCTCATAGCATCAATTGATGGTAAAGTTAGTTTTCAGAAGTTTTGGGGTAAAAACCAATTTGTAAACAACGGAGATGATGTGTTAACAATTTTACCTACAGAATCATCACTAGTTGGAAAAATTACAACTTCTGCAATAAATACCGGAAAAATCAAATCAGACCAAAATGTGCTTATCAAATTAGATGGTTACCCTTATCAGGAATTTGGAATGGTAAAAGGTGAAGTCATCAGTATGTCTTTATCACCAGATAGCGAAGGAAATTATTATATCGAAGTAAACTTACCCAAAGATTTACAAACAACATATGGAAAAACATTGGCTTTTAATCGAGAGATGAGAGGTACCGCAGGTATTGTTACCGAAGATCTAAAGATAATCCAAAGAGTTTTTTATCAATTCAGAAACATTTTCAAATACAATTAACATCATAAATCAAAAACAAATGAAAAATTTTAAATCATTATCAAGTAACGAATTAAGAAGTATTAACGGCGGATGCCAAATTGGAGATTGCGGACAAGGTCCAATCATTGTTATTAAACCAACAACCGGACCAACATACCCAGATCCAACACCTTTTGGAGATCCCGTAGAATGGAATATTAACTTCTCTGGATAATTAAAGCCAATAAAAGACACGTATTTAAAATCAATTGTAAATAATTAAAACTTATAAAATGAAAAATTTAAAATCATTATCAGCTC
>CANMSO010000023.1 GCA_947500545.1 uncultured Aquimarina sp.
ATCACAATTTACAATGTATTGGGCAGAGCCATGGTTAGACAGCAGTACCCTGTAGAGTCAGGAAGAATACGTTTGTCATTGGAAAAGCTACCTGCCGGTATGTATATCTTAAAACTTGATAATGGATTAGGAACCTTTAAAATTGTAAAACAGTAAGTAATAAAATTTGAACGTGTAGACCCTGTGAAAAATAGGATATGTTTAAACCAAACCAGCTATGATAAAGTAGTATAGTTCATAGCTAAGATTACCCCAGACAGCAAAAGATAAGAGAAAGGGGAAAAAGTAATGTTCTTCAATTAGTATAAAAACAAACCACATTGTTTTTATCATAACATTGCCTTTCCTTTTTTCTTGTCTTTTTTTATTCACATTGTTTTTGAAGTTAAAGCAATATAACAGTTTTAATAGTATATTTTTTGAACTTTTTAAGTGTATTATAACCTAAATAGGTGAGCTGTTAAAATTATCAAATTTTAAGTTTATTTATTACCTATAATTCACCACATGTTTATTTATTTTCTTCCCTTCTTTCACGAACTTTTACTTTTATCAAAAACAGTCACCCAAGATGAGTTAGTTAGGGTATCATATGGTAAGACGCTACAATAGTCTAAGTGTTGCTGTAATAATAGCTTTACTTCCTTTATGGAATAGATATACGGTAATATTCATTTCAAGATTGAAGTTTAATTTAATTTTTATAAATATAATTCTTATGAAAAAAAATACTTATAACATTAAAATTCACAATACTTGCCTAATCTTAAGACGCTCTGATATCTGTGGCGTTAATTGTTGAATATAGAATGTTTTAAATAAGTTTTATTTCTTAGGGAAGATCCTTTTTAAGTACCATAATTGTAATTGTTTTATAACATTCAACGCATATTATGGTATTAAAAGCTCACACTTTCTATAGCTCTGAAACAGTTGTAAATATTGCATCTTTTCCGATTCAAATCTATATTCTAGTTTCTCTCAATAAAGCATAAAATCCATACTATCATACTCAAAAAACGTTTAATGTGGTCCAAAAAATAATGTTAAAACCTTCAAAAAGAAGATCCCTGTCGCAACATAGGTTTGATTATAATTATAATAATAAAACAATACTTTTTAAGAGTATCCTCACAACTTATAAAAATCGAAATACTACCTAGTAAATGGTGATTTTTTCATAGTTACTTGTTTCGTGATGCAATGTCATATCTAAAATTAAGGCTAAAAATATTTTTAGATCTTTTTCCCAATAGGCTAGCTATTTTTTGGTATTCTAGTTCATCTTTCTCAAGTTCAGAAGAAATAATAGTTAATAATCTTTCTTTTATCAATTCTTTGAATGAAAAACAATATGGACAAATCAGAAAATATAGGTCTGGGAAACTGAAATAGGTAAGAGCAATTTTATACAAAGAATTTCAATTAAAAATAATATAATGATCAATTCAATTTTCAGGAATGTAGTTTTATGCTTCGTTTTATTTATACAATTTGTGGTTTATACACAAGAAGGAACAACGTTGTGGCAAACGGGGGCAATAGGAAATAATTTAGAATCTATTCCTGCAATTGATGCATTGGGAAACGTATATGTAATAGCCGGAGGCAAACTATATTCATATACGCCTTCGGGCGACATCAGGTGGGGTGGTCCAAAAGAAGCAACCGATGGAGATGCTAACTCTCCTTCAATAAGTAGCGACAATACTACAGTTTATGTGCCAGGTAGAGGAGGAATCATAGCCTTTGAAACTACTGATGGTAGTCAAAAATGGTCTTCAAATGTTTATTTTGAAGAAGATTTTGGTTCTGTAGTCCATGAGTCTAAAGATGGAACTACTTTATATATTGGTTCCGGGGCAGACTATATCGGTAGTGAAATAGAATATATATATGCTATAAATGCAAGTACGGGAAATTATTATTGGAGAGAACCCATAGATTTTTCGACGTCTCCAAGGTGTTGCCGTGGATTTATGGCAGGTTGTTCTTCAGATGATTTAGGTAATATATATCTACCTGGTCAAAATGGAATTCTATATTCTTTTAAAGATAATAAAACAGCATATGAAGAAAATTGGACGTTTGATTTAGGTCTAGAGTCTAGGCTGCCAGTGGCGATAGATGACAAAAAAGGCTTTATATATGCATCTTCGAATGCTTCTATGTTATTTAAATTAACTACTTCTGGTACAGTTGTTCAAAGTAGAAATATAGCAGAAGGACAGGAAATTTTTGCAGCGTTGGCTATAAGTCCGGATGGAAATACGGTATACGTAAATGCAGAGGATAAAAAACTTCATGCGATCAATGTATTAGATTTTACAGAAAAATGGACTTTTGCATTCGAAGAATGGGGAAGTGATCCATTAGTTAGAGATGATGGAGTAGTTTTAGTCATGGGACAAATAGATGGGGCAGGAAGAGTTTGTGCTATAAAAGATAACAATACAAATGGCGAATTATTATGGACGAGTGAAGCAATAATGCCATCATTACCCCTCAATGAGAGTAATTTGAATATTGGACCAGAAGGAAATATTTATATACATTCTGGAGACCAGCAACCAATCTCGCTTTTTGCAATTCAGGGTAATGGAAAGGGATTAAGTAAAACATCTCCTTGGCCAAAGTTTATGGGAAGTGTACAAAATAATGGAAAAAATGAATTCAGAAATTCGGATAATGAATATACTATTTCGACCGGTATTGTGGGAGCGGGGAGTATTACATTAAATCCCGATAAAGACGTATATAAAGACGGAGCTTTTGTAACTATAATAGCAGTACCGGAAGAAGACTATGAATTTAAGGAATGGAGTGGAGATATAACTGGAGAAGTAAAATCTGTAACGATAAGAATGACTGAAGATAAATCGATTACCGCTAATTTCGAGCCATTAGGAGAAGACAATAATGAAGAGGAGGGGTGGGAAAGAATAGATGATAGTGATGAAGCCATCGACTATTCTGGTATTTGGCAAAACTTGAACGATCCTATGTACTATATGGATACGGCTAAATTTAAGAATAATCCGGATGGTGGCGCAACGTATATATTTGAAGGAGCGCAGGTCCAACTGTTTGTTTTACGAACTACCGATGATAAAACAACAATCAATGTTAGTCTGGATGGGGCTGCTCCCAAAGAGTTTAGTCTTGACCAAGGGCCTGAAGAGGTTATGAAAATATATGACAGCGGACCTATTACTTATGGAGCGCATACTATTTCGTTTAATAATGTTTCTTCAGAATTAAGTTTCGACTATTTAAAGTATTTAATCGAAGAAGAAACTCAGTTTGTTGTAGACCAAATAACGTATCAAATTATATCTACAAACCCCAATACAGTAAGTATTGTTAACAGTGGCGACATTTCGGGTCATCTAATAATACCCGAGTGGGTTACCGATTCATATGATAATATTTTTAGTGTAACAACAATAGAAGATAACGTTTTTAAGGCTAAGGAAATTAGTAGCATTTTTATACCGGAAACAGTTACTAAAATAGGGAATTTCTCCTTTGGAGAAAACGCTCTCTCTACTGTTACTGTTGTAGGGAATATGCCAGCTGCTATTGAGTCTGATAGTTTTGGTGATCGTAGTAATATTACACTTAATATCGTAGATGGGACAATTGAGACTTATAAGTCCAACGGTTGGACAGGGTTTGCAGAAATTGTAGAAATAGATACTACTCCTCCGGTTATCACACTTGAAGGCAATAACCCTTTAACCATCGAAGTAGGTACGTTCTTTGAGGACCCAGGATTTACAGCTACAGATAATGCAGATGGTGATATGAGTGATCAGGTAGAGATCGCAGGGCTTGTAGATAGTAATATAGTTGGTTCGTATACGATAACCTATAATGTTACTGATGCTTCGGGTAATGTTGCTGAAGAGCAAACCAGAATAGTACATGTGGTTGATACTACTGCACCTGTTATTACGCTTGAAGGAGATAACCCGTTAATTATAGAAGTAGGTACGTTCTTTGAGGACCCAGGATTAGTTGCCACAGACAATGCAGATGGTGATATGAGTGATCAGGTAGAGATCGTAGGGCTTGTAGATAGTAATACGGTTGGTTCGTATACGATAACCTATAATGTTACCGATGCTTCGGGTAATGCTGCTGAAGAGCAAACCAGAATAGTACATGTGGTTGATACTACTGCACCTGTTATCACGCTTAAAGGAGATAACCCGTTAATTATAGAAGTAGGTACATTCTTTAAGGACCCAGGATTTGTTGCCATAGACAATGCAGATGGTGATATTAGCGACCAGGTAGAGATCGCAGGGCTTGTAGATAGTAATACGGTTGGTTCGTATACGATAACCTACAATGTTACCGATACAGCGGGTAATGCTGCTGAAGAGCAAACCAGAATAGTGCATGTGGTTGATACTACTGCACCTGTTATTACTCTTGGAGGAAATAACCCTTTAACCATCGAAGTAGGTACGGTCTTTGAGGACCCAGGATTTACGGCTACAGATAATGCAGATGGTGATATGAGTGACCAGGTAGAGATCGTAGGGCTTGTAGATAGTAATACGGTTGGTTCGTATACGATAACCTATAATGTTACCGATGCTTCGGGTAATGCTGCTGAAGAGCAAACCAGAATAGTACATGTGGTTGATACTACTGCACCTGTTATCACGCTTAAAGGAGATAACCCGTTAATTATAGAAGTAGGTACATTCTTTAAGGACCCAGGATTTGTTGCCATAGACAATGCAGATGGTGATATTAGCGACCAGGTAGAGATCGCAGGGCTTGTAGATAGTAATACGGTTGGTTCGTATACGATAACCTACAATGTTACCGATACAGCGGGTAATGCTGCTGAAGAGCAAACCAGAATAGTGCATGTGGTTGATACTACTGCACCTGTTATTACTCTTGGAGGAAATAACCCTTTAACCATCGAAGTAGGTACGGTCTTTGAGGACCCAGGATTTACGGCTACAGATAATGCAGATGGTGATATGAGTGACCAGGTAGAGATCGCAGGGCTTGTAGATAGTAATATAGTTGGTTCGTATACGATAACCTATAATGTTACTGATGCTTCGGGTAATACTGCTGAAGAGCAAACCAGAGTAGTACATGTGGTTGATACTACTGCACCTGTTATCACTCTTGAAGGAGATAACCCTTTAACCATAGAAGTAGGTACGAACTTTGTTGAGCCAGGATTTACAGTTACAGACAATGCAGATGGCGATATGAGTGACCAGGTAGAGATCTCGGGGCTTGTAGATAGTAATATAGTTGGTTCGTATACGATAACCTATAATGTTACTGATGCTTCGGGTAATACTGCTGAAGAGCAAACCAGAATAGTCATTGTAGTTAATACTTGTCCAATAACCCAATTAGGAGCCGATAATTTTTCTATTCAAACAATCAGCGAGACTTGTAGTGGTAAGAATAATGGAGCGATAGGTATCACAGCTCAAACAGCGCTGAGTTATATCGCTACCATCGA
>CANMSO010000024.1 GCA_947500545.1 uncultured Aquimarina sp.
CAGTGTTTTGAAGTAGTGATAGTACCTGGTAGTAATCTGGAAGGAAAAACTACAGTGTTTCAGGATGCTTTAGGCAATACTAAATTGAATGTAAATATTGATAAAGGCACTCCACCATATAAAGTGACTATAAATGATAATGAGGCTATATATTTCTCGAGGAAAGTGTTTACGATCGATGTAACTCAAGGAGATAATGTTGAGGTAATATCAAGTTTAGCTTGTGAAGGAGAGCTCAATACAAAAGTAAACGTAACACCATCCTTACGTTTGGCTAAAAATCCAATAGAAGGAGATGTCATATTATTTGTAGGAAATTCTCCTCTTAAAGAAGTAGAAATAACCATTTACAATGTTTTAGGAAAGGTCATTGTACATGAAAGACATCCGGTTATATCAGGAAGAATACAAATACCTTTTGACCATCAACGATCAGGAATTTATCTGTTAAGAGTTAATAACGGATTAGCAACCTTTAAAATAGTAAAATAATAAAGTGTATATGTTATGAATAAAGAGTAGTGATAGTAACAGTAGTAAAAACTTTGGTGATTTGTGTGATATTTAGTTCCTGTAGTGCAGGAGATGATTCTCCTTTTCCTACAGTAATGAATAGATCGCCTAAAGTTCCTAATTTAATATTTTCAACCAATAGTTTGATATGCATCAGTGTAGATTTAGAATTTGGTTGGAGAGTCTCTATAGATCCGGATCAAGATGGTGTTATATATAAAACCCAAATCACAGAAGAAGAAAGTTTTCAGGATATAGCGTTCAGTGAAGGCAATGCAGCTATAGAGTAAACCAGGACCGTTATTGTACAACCGTTACTAGGTATAAATGATTATGAGCCGGATCAGCTATCAATATGCCCCAACCCTGTGAGAGAACACATTTTTATCTCCCGGTCTTTTTAAAAAATTGAGTTCTATAGCATCAAGGGGCAGCATGTATGAAGCGATACAGGAAGTCAGAAAGACATCTCGACCCTACCTCCCGGCGATATACTTCGTACACTTATTTACCGCTATGGACAATCAGATAATTAACAATATAAAAATGTATGCACTCCCTATGCACTAATTTGCTCTTAAAAAAAAGCCTTGAAGCTCGTATCTATTATGGATAGGATTACCGTAGCTAATGGTTCTACACATCTGTACTTACTTAATAACTGTTGTGAATATTAACAAAGATGTACATATATTATAATGTAATGTGATGAATGAAATGAATTAATGGTCTTCCCATTTATTACTCCTGGTAGTCTTTTATGCATTAAAACAATCCGAATATTACTTTTATTCAATTAAAATTAATCAAGATAGATACTTTTACCCCAATACAAGAGGTTGATCCTCTTGTATTTTCAACTAAAAACAATAGTATTTATGAAAATTAAATTTCTACTCCTTAGCATATTCATTTATTGTGCAAACGCTGTTTTGTACAGCCAGAATAGTTTTACCATTGATAATATTACCTATCAGGTCACCTCGACCGATCCTAATGAAGTAAAGATCACAGACGGTAGAGATGTGTCTGGAGCTCTGATCATACCAGAAACCGTAACGGCTCCTGATGGTACCACCTATACGGTAACAGTTATAGGTGTGGAAGCTTTTGAAGCCAGTAGTATTACCAGCGTTATCATACCGGATAGTGTAGTGGATATAGAGTCTGGTGCTTTTGCAAGATGCGTTGATTTAGAATATGTCAAATTATCTAACAGTTTAAAGTTTATAGGGGAATTTGCTTTTGTTAGAAATGGGCAGCTTAATAGTGTTATCATCCCCAGGAGTGTAGATGCTATTGAAGATGGGGCTTTTGCTAGTTTAGCAGCTATCAATACCTTTGTAATCTCAGAGAATGTACAGGAGATTTTTGACGAAAGCTTTGGTAAACTGTTATCAGCACCCCTTACTTCTATCACTATTTTGCGGACACCGGGGGCATCGCCTCCTCTATTAAAAGAAGGTACTGGGTTTGTTGAAGTAATAGGAGGTACTCAAGGTACAAGGGTTAATACTGAGATCACGATCCCTCCCGGTACCAGAGCGGCTTTTGAGGCTGCCGGGTGGACAGGGTTTAAACGTATTATCGAGGGAGTTGATGTGGGTTCTGTGATCGAGGATAATGATATTTTATATAAAGTAACCGCCGCTACAGATGCTAATAGAACCGTAGAGGTTATAGGAGGATTTAATGGTGGGGATATTGTAATACCCTCAACTGTTAATGGCGTAGACGGGAATACCTATAGGGTAACCGCTATAGCAGATAGAGCATTTATAGGTATGGGGTTAACCAGTGTAAAATTTCCTGATGCTAGTAGTTTTATCAATACAATAGGTAGGGACGCCTTTAGGAATAATAAGTTAGTAGAACTTACCATTCCCTTTGGAATTGAAGAGA
Organism: uncultured Aquimarina sp.; assembly: GCA_947500545.1. Lineage (GTDB taxonomy): Bacteria > Bacteroidota > Bacteroidia > Flavobacteriales > Flavobacteriaceae > Aquimarina. Next base: position 2,416 of record CANMSO010000024.1, read on the forward strand.
TGGGCGTTGCGGCGTTTAGAGATAATAATCTCTCTAGTGTAAATATTCTGGGTAAAGGTTTAAATGAATTATCACGATCCATTTTTGCAGGAAATCAAATCACGGAAGTAACTATACCAGTGGATCTTGAAGTAATAGGAGCCTTTGCATTTGCAGGTAGCCCCCTGGAAACGGTCATTATATCAGATAAAGTAAAGTCTATTGGTCAGCGGGCTTTTTTTAATAATAAGTTGACCAATGTAGTAATCCCAGAATCAATATCCTCTATAGGAGCAGAGGCTTTTGCCTTAGGAGATGGAGCTACTGCACAGCTTCAATCCATTGCAGCCATTGGTAATACACCCGCTACTATAGTGTCAGACAGTTTTGGTGATCGTAGTGGAATAGAGTTAAATATTGTTGGCGGGACAGAAGTAACTTATGAGGAAAACGGCTGGACAGGTTTTAATGTGGTTAATGAGGTAGATGAAATTTTTGTAGATAATGGGATTAGATTTCGGGTGGTTTCTGTAAATCCCAATAAAGTAATAGTAATAGGAGTTGAAACATCCGGAAGTATTGAGGAGTTAAGTATCCCGGAAACCGCAAACAATGGTAATGATGACTATGAAGTTATTGCTATTGGTGATTCTGCTTTTCAGGGAGAAGGCTTGACAAGTGTTTTTATTCCAGGTACTATTACAGGAATAGGTAGGCTGGCCTTTGCAGATAATAACATAGCAACACTTACTATAGAGGATGGAGTAAAAGCTATTGGTGAATCTGCTTTTCGGAATAATGTTATTAACAGTGTTCATATTCCTAATACGTTAACTTTTTTAAACGACAATGTTTTTGCGCAAAATCAACTCACCAGTGTAATAATACCTAGTACTATTATTGATATAAATTTCGGAGCTTTTCAAAATAATAATATATCAACAATTAGTATGGAGGATGGGTTGGAAACAATTGGATTGTCGGCATTTCAAAACAATGAGATTATAAGTTTGGATATACCTCAGTCGGTTGTCTCAATTAGATCGAATGCTTTTAGAAATAACAATATAGAAACACTTAGTTTACCGGATGGTATTATTTTTATCAACTCTTCAGCATTTCAAAATAATAACCTTAACAGTGTAACCATACCTAATAGTGTTACAGCAATTAATAGTTCTGCATTTGCGGATAACCCGATAGAAACAATCAGTATACCAGAAAATGTGGTGTCTATTGGTAATAGAGCTTTTTTTGATCATAAGCTGACAGAGTTGGTGATTCCTGATCAAGTAACAACCATAGGAGCAGAAGCTTTTGCCGTAGGAGAAGGAGTGACTACTCAGCTTCAATCCATTAGAGCCATAGGTAATACACCGGCTACGATCGAGACAGATAGTTTCGGCGATCGTAGTGGGATTGCACTTACGATCACAGACGGTATAGTGGAAACGTATGAAGCCGAAGGGTGGACAGGTTTTAACCAGGTAACAGGATCGACGACTGAATTTGTGGTTAATGGTATAGTGTACTCGATCACCAAGTTTGAATCAGATGAAAAAACAGTTACTGCAGTAGGTTTAGATGCAGGTGTAAATGTTACCGGAGATTTAGTTATCCCAGAAACGGTTAATGACGGTTTCAATACCTATACCGTTACCGCTATAGGTGATCGGGCATTCGAGAATAAAGGATTAACCAGTGTTGTGATCCCTAATACGGTGACAGCAATAGGCATTGCAGCCTTTAAGGATAATGGTCTTACCAGTGTAGAAATTCCTTCTGATACAGATATAGCGGTATTATCACAATCCATTTTTGCAGGAAACCAACTTACTGAAATAACTATACCTGATAGTGTTACAGATATAAGAGCTTTTGCATTTGCGCGAAGCCCACTTGAAACAATCAGTATACCAGAAAATGTGGTGTCTATTGGTAAAAGAGCTTTTTTTGATCATAAGCTGACAGAGTTGGTGATTCCTGATCAAGTAACAACCATAGGAGCAGAAGCTTTTGCCGTAGCAGAAGGAGTGACTACTCAGCTTCAATCCATTAGAGCCATAGGTAATACACCGGCTACGATCGAGACAGATAGTTTCGGCGATCGTAGTGGGATTGCACTTACGATCACAGACGGTATAGTGGAAACGTATGAAGCCGAAGGGTGGACAGGTTTTAACCAGGTAACAGGATCGACGACTGAATTTGTGGTTAATGGTATAGTGTACTCGATCACCAAGTTTGAATCAGATGAAAAAACAGTTACTGCAGTAGGTTTAGATGTAGATGTAAATGTTACCGGAGATTTAGTTATCCCAGAAACGGTTAATGACGGTTTCAATACCTATACCGTTACCGCTATAGGTGATCGGGCATTCGAGAATAAAGGACTAACCAGTGTTGTGATCCCTAATGCGGTGACAGCAATAGGCATTGCAGCCTTTAAGGATAATGGTCTTACCAGTGTAGAAATTCCTTCTGATACAGATATAGCGGTATTATCACAATCCATTTTTGCAGGAAACCAACTTACTGAAATAACTATACCTGATAGTGTTACAGATATAAGAGCTTTTGCATTTGCGCGAAGCCCACTTGAAACAATCAGTATACCAGAAAATGTGGTGTCTATTGGTAATAGAGCTTT
>CANMSO010000025.1 GCA_947500545.1 uncultured Aquimarina sp.
GACTGCTTGTAAAATCAAATGTTTGTTGGTCGATGGTAGCGATATAACTCAGCGCTGTTTGAGCTGTGATACCTATCACTCCATTATTCTTACCACTACAAGTCTCGCTGATTGTTTGAATAGAAAAATTATCAGCTCCTAATTGGGTTATTGGACAAGTATTAACTACAATGACTGTTCTGGTTTGCTCTTCAGCAGCATTGCCTGCAGTATCCTGAACATTATAGGTAATTGTATACGTACCGACGGTATTACTATCTACAAAGCCCGAGATCTCAACCTGATCACTCATATCACCATCTGCATTATCTGTAGCTGTAAATCCTGGGTCCTCGAAAACCGTACCTACTTCGATGGTTAAAGGGTTATTTCCTTCAAGAGTGATAACAGGTGCAGTAGTATCAACCACATGTACTATTCTGGTTTGCTCATCAGCGGCATTACCCGAAGCATCGATAACATTGTAGGTTATCGTGTACGAACCAACCGTATTACCATCTACAAGCCCTGCAATCTCTACCTGATCACTCATATCACCATCTGCATTATCTGTAGCTGTAAATCCTGGGTCCTCGAAAACCGTACCTACTTCGATGGTTAAAGGGTTATTTCCTTCAAGAGTGATAACAGGTGCAGTAGTATCAACCACATTAACTATTCTGGTTTGCTCATCAGCGGCATTACCCACTGCATCAGTAACATTATAGGTTATGGTGTACGAACCAACCGTGTTACTATCTACAAGCCCTGAGATCTCTACTTGGTCACTAATATCACCATCTACATTATCTGTAGCTGTAAATCCCGGATCCTCAAAGACGGTACCTGCTTCAATAATTAAAGGGTTATCTCCTTTAAGAGTGATTACCGGAGGAGTAGTCTCTATTTCTATAATTTTGGCAAACCCCGTCCAATCGCTATCTAAGTAGGCATTTTTTGCTCCAATAAGAACTCTAAGTGTGACCTCACTACGATCCCCAAAACTGTCAGGTGAAATTATAGCAGGGGTTTCGCCTAGAGTAGTTATGTTTTCAAGTTCATTATTCGCAAAAGCATAGTTACCAATAAAAGACACATTGGCAGGGATCCTAATAGCAGTTAGTGATTTGTCGTCAAAAGCACTTTGTATTATACCATTTACCTCATATATATTACCCTCTTCATCAGCAACCTCTTCAGGTAACTCTAAGTTTTCAGTAACATCACCTCCTAAAGCAATGACCTTATTATTCTCTGTTATTAAATAATCTACATCATCCACAGTAAAATCAGCTTTCTCAACTATTCTTTTAAAACCTGTCCAATCCTTATCTATGTAAGCTTGTCCTGCTCCGGTAGGAACAACCAAAATTTTATCTCCACGAAGCTCTATAAAGTTATCTTTAATCGTAGGTGGAGTACTACCATTTGCTATGATTATTGAAGACCGGACAATTTTAGAAAAAGCAAATTGTTCTAATTCAGTAACGCTCTCAGGAATAATAACTGTTTGAAGAAAGGGGTTTGTAGAAAAAACAGATTCAGTTAATACTTCGAGACCATCTGGTATCACAATGCTATTAAGCTGATTTTTAAAAAAGGCTTTTCCCTCAATGTCAAGGACTGTATTAGGGATAAAAACTCTGGTTAGTCCTTTATCCTCAAATGCGCTACGACCAATAGCCGTAACTGTATAAGTATTATCATTCTCGTCATTGACCGTTTCAAGAATTATTAACTCACCCGTAACATCTCCTCCCAGTACTTTAACTGTTTTTGATTCTGATCCAAAATTTGTGATTAAATATTCTATATTATTAACAATGAATGTAACACCAACGCCAATTACCTTATCAAAACCATTCCAGCCGTTTTCATCATACACCCCCTTTGTCCCGTCTATGATGGTAAGCGTAATCTCACTACGATTCCCAAAACTATCTATCGCAATCGTAGCGGGTGTATTCCCTATAGCAGTTATCGTTTGTAATGCAACGCCACCAGCACTGGTCACAAAAGCCTTTGCACCTATAGACTCTACATTATCAGGAATTGTGATTTGTTCTATATCATTTCCTGCAAATGCAAAATCTCCTATTGTTATAACACCATTGGGTATGGTTACTACGGTAAGTTGGTTATCTGCAAAAACCGATTGTGATAATTCCGCTACCTGCGAAGGAATCTCTACATCAGTCAGTTTATTCTTATTAAAGGCTGCAACACCAATAGCTGTAACCGTATTCGGGATCTCAACACTGGTTAGCTCTTTATCCTCAAATGCATTAGCGCCTATTTCAGTAACGGTATAGCTGTTGAAACCATCATTGACAGTTTCTGGAATAATTAAATCTTCGGCAACCTCTCCTGCCCTTAATGCGGTAACTGTTTTTACCTCTGATTCAATATTTGTAATCAAATACGTTATATCATTAAACACAAATTCAGTTGTCGCTCCAATTACAGCATCAAAACCATTCCAGCCGTTTTCATCATACACCTCCTTTGTCCCGTCTATGATGGTAAGCGTAATCTCACTACGATTCCCAAAACTATCGGTCGTAATAGAAGCAGGCGTATTCCCTATAGCAGTTATCGTTTGTAATCCAACACCACCAACACTGGTCACAAAAGCCTTTGCACCTATAGACTCTACATTATCAGGAATTGTGATTTGTTCTATATCATTCCCTGCAAATGCAAAAGCTCCTATTGTTATAACACCACTGGGTATGGTTACTCCGGTAAGTTGGTTATCTGCAAAAACCGATTGTGATAATTCCGCTACCTGCGAAGGAATCTCTACATCAGTCAGTTTATTCTTCTTAAAGGCTGCAACACCAATAGCTGTAACCGTATTCGGGATCTCAACACTGGTTAGCTCTTTATCCTCAAATGCATTAGCGCCTATTTCAGTAACGGTATAGCTGTTGAAACCATCATTGACAGTTTCTGGAATAATTAAATCTTCGGCAACCTCTCCTGCCCCTAATGCGGTAACTGTTTTTGATTCTGATTCAATATCTGTAATCAAATACGTTATATCATTAAACACAAATTCAGTTGTCGCTCCAATTACAGCATCAAAACCATTCCAGCCGTTTTCATCATACACCTCCTTTGTCCCGTCTATGATGGTAAGCGTAATCTCACTACGATTCCCAAAACTATCTGTCGCAATAGTAGCAGGCGTATTCCCTATAGCAGTTATCGTTTGTAATGCAACACCACCAACACTGGTCACAAAAGCCTTTGCACCTATAGACTCTACATTATCAGGAATTGTGATTTGTTCTATATCATTTCCTGCAAATGCAAAAGCTCCTATTGTTATAACACCACTGGGTATGGTTACTCCGGTAAGTTGGTTATCTGCAAAAACCGATTGTGATAATTCCGCTACCTGCGAAGGAATCTCTACATCAGTCAGTTTATTCTTCTTAAAGGCTGCAACACCAATAGCTGTAACCGTATTCGGGATCTCAACACTGACTAGCTCTTTATCCTCAAATGCATTAGCGCCTATTTCAGTAACGGTATAGCTGTTGAAACCATCATTGACAGTTTCTGGAATAATTAAATCTTCGGTAACCTCTCCTGCCCTTAATGCGGTAACTGTTTTTACCTCTGATTCAATATCTGTAATCAAATACGTTATATCATTAAACACAAATTCAGTTGTCGCTTCAATTACAGCATCAAAACCATTCCAGTCGTTTTCATCATACACCTCCTTTGTCCCGTCTATAATGGTAAGCGTAATCTCACTACGATCCCCAAAACTATCTATCGCAATAGTAGCAGGCGTATTCCCTATAGCAGTTATCGCCTGTAATGCAACGCCACCAACACTGGCTGCAAAAGCCTTTGCACCTATAGACTCTACATTATCAGGAATTGTGATTTGTTCTATATCATTTGCTACAAATGCAAAAGCTCCTATTGTTATAACACCATTGGGTATGGTTACTCTGGTAAGTTTATTTATTGAAAATGCAAAATCTCCTATTACTGTAATACTATTAGGGATTACAACACGGGTTAACTCTTTATTCTGAAATGCCCTATTACCTATAGCCGTAACCGCAAAGGTATTACCATCGGGGTCTTCAACTTCGTTTGGGATTACCAATTCGCCTGAAACCTCTCCTCCTATAACACTAACAGTGTTAGCACTTGCAGATGTAATTTCATATTGGATATTCTCAACGGTAAATGTTTCTTGGCTGTTACCTATAATACTGTAACCGAGCAAAAACAATAAAAGTATCTTTATTTTCATTTTTTTGTTATTTTGTTTATTTAATACCACATAAAAGTATTAGCATATACTGGCTTTATAGAGTAAAAAGTAATAGAAGAGCTAAAGGAATACATAAAAGACAGTATTAGGTAATATCTGTTTTTCTGCTAGCTTTTTTGTATCACATGATGTTATAAAAGATCAAATCTTAATTATACCTATACCCCAAAAAGCAGATTTTATAGCCGCTTGTTTATGATTGGTTTTTGATTTGTATAGCGATGTATGCTGTTTTAGGCTAATAAGTTGCTTGAATTAAAAAAAGACAAGAAAAAAGGAAAGGCAATGTTATGATAAAAACAATGTGGTTTGTTTTTATACTAATTGAAGAAC
>CANMSO010000026.1 GCA_947500545.1 uncultured Aquimarina sp.
ATCACAATTTACAATGTATTGGGCAGAGCCATGGTTAGACAGCAGTACCCTGTAGAGTCAGGAAGAATACGTTTGTCGTTGGAAAAGCTACCTGCAGGTATGTATATCTTAAAACTTGATAATGGATTAGGAACCTTTAAAATTGTAAAACAGTAAGTATATAAATTTAAATTAATAAACCCATGAAAAAAAATACAGTAACTTCATCGATTATAGCTCTAGTAAGCTTAATATTATTTAATTCGTGCAGTGGAGGAGATGATGCTCCCCCGCCACCTGTTGTACAAAACAATCCTCCAGAAATACCAAACTTAATATTTCCTACTAATAATTTGATATGCACCGGTATTGATTTGGAGTTTTCTTGGAATCCTGCGATAGATCCGGAAGAAAATGAAATTACTTATCTGATTCAAATCGCAGAACAAGATAATTTTCAGGATATTGTATTTAGCCAAACGCTCACCAGCACCTCCACATCTTTTAATTTGGAAAGGGGCGTAACTTATCATTGGAGAGTTAGGGCAATAGATGATCAAGGAAATGAAAGCGGATTTACTAATTCTCAAAACTTCTTTACAGAACCCGAGGCGACCATTAGTACAATACCACAAACACCTATTTTGATCGCTCCTGTAAAAGGAGACATTGTTCAAAACAATACAGTTACGCTTCAATGGGAAGTCGTAAACGAGCAAAATGCAAATTTGAAATATGATGTATATTTCGGAGAATCCACACCTCCTGTATTATTTGCAGAAAATATCGATAATACTTCGTTCGAAATAGTAGATTTAAATCCTGAAACTCTATACTTTTGGAGGATAGTGGTTAAAGATACTCAGCTAAATGCAGCTATTAGCCAGATAGTTGAATTTATGACTGAATAAATATAGCTGTAGTTAAATCTTAATTATAGTAAAAATAAAATAAGACTAGCAAAAAGGGAATCCTTACTTTGTTTTAACTCCAGGATCATCCAAAAATTAGCCCTTTTGGGGTCCGCCCTTTTTGCTTTGTCTTTCTATTTTTTAAGCTTTAATTAAACAAATACAGCAACAACAATCAAACATGATTATATCAAATACTAAACCATAAAACACTAAATTTTATACTTGTCCCAAATTACCCTATTCATAAGGTAATATTGATTATGTTACTTATGATATAGTAGGATTTCCCAGAATTTTAAAAACTTAACCTTATGCAAATGAAATTTATTTTACTTTATTTCTTTGTCCTATCTCAGCTTACATTCGCACAAAGTTCCAGTCTTTGGAATAGTGTCAGTAAAAGCGAAAAAAATATTGATTTCTGGAGTTCTATTTTGGTTAATAGAAAAGAACTCAATTCAAAAGAACTCGATATATTATTAACGTTAGTTCAAAAGAACAAAAAATACAGAATAGGTCTTCCTTACCCATCTGGAAAAGAAGTATTCTTTGATATTGAACCATCAAATCTTTTATCTAAGGAGCTTCAAAAAAGACATCTTGAAATTTATACTTTCCTAGGTTATAATAATTCGGGAGAAATGGTAAGGATAACCATAAGCCCAAAAGGAATGAGGGCCACTATATTTTCAGCACTTGGACCCATTAGTATCGTTCCCATTGAAGGTGCTAAGAACCTATATGCAAGTTTTTATGAAAAGGATTACGAACATATGCAATTTATGAAAAATGAGAATCCTGTTTATAATTGTTTTAATAATCATCTACTGGATGATAATATCAATAATAAAAGTTTTTCTAAGACTTCATTCTCCAAAAGAAGTTTTGGTGATACACTAAAAAAATACCGATTGGCACTTCTAGTCAAAGCAAATTATACCAATCAAAGGGCTCAGGGAGATGTTGATTTAGCGTTTAATGAAATTGTGTCAATTGTAGATAGGCTTACGGGTTTGTTCGAAACACAATTAGGGATTACTTTTGAATTGGTAACAGGTGTCGAGACCATATTTACAGACAGTAACCCAGGTCCTTATGATAGACCAGTGAATGTTTTAAATGGAGCCGATAATGATCGTATTAGGGCTATTAACTACCTTAATGACGTAAATGTTTTAGGGGCTGCTAATTATGATATAGGTCACGTAATTGCTGTAGGTACACAAGGAGGTGCGGCTGCTGTAGGGCAGGTTTGCGAGGATAACCTTAAAGCTGGGGGGATGTCCACTATAGGTTCAAGAGGTAACACGAATACATTTGTTAAAAGATTATTAGCTCATGAGATAGGTCATCAGTTTGGGGCTAGACATTCTTTTTCTTCGGTTATAGATGGCTGTAACGGAAACTTTGATAGTTTAGGGGCCTATGAGATAGGGAGTGGTAATACGATCATGTCTTATGCAGGTACTTGTGGCAATAATAATATTCAGGGTAGTCCTGATGAGTATTATCACGCTATATCTGTAGAACAGATAGTAGCATATACTACAGAGGGTAGAGGTAGCAGCTGCCCAGTACTTATAGATACAGACAATACACCGCCCAATATTACGCTTAGGGAGGGTGAATTTGTAATTCCTGTCAATACGCCCTTTGTCTTGTCAGCAACTGCTAATGATGCTAATAACGATGTACTAACCTACAATTGGCAACAGTTTGATCTAGCTACAGGTCCAGAAAATATTATAGGTACAACAGAGGGAGAACCTATTACCTTAGAAGAATTTAGATTAGATTTCCCTCCTGGGGTTGCCGAGAATATAATTTTAGCACTTTATCAAAATTATTTGGCGACTTTTGAAAACAGCTTTAGAGGAGATGGTCCTTTGTTTAGAAACTATCCTCCTACCACAGATAATAAAAGGTATTTTCCTCAATTAGATCTTACGCTATCAGGCAATTCTTCTAATGTTGAAGTGATGCCTTTTACATCCAGAGAATTAAATTTTGTGATAAGCGTAAGTGATAACAAAGGGGGTGTAAGTAATGATATACTATCTTTCTCTTCTACAACAGATGCAGGACCGTTTGAAGTCATTACACATTTCGATAATGAGAGTTACAAGGGCAATAGCCCGATTCTTTTAGAGTGGGATGTAGCTAATACAAACCTGCCACCCGTAAATTGTCAAATGGTAGATATTCTATATTCTATCGATGGAGGAAGAAATTTTGATATCACCCTTTTATCAAACACTGCAAACGATGGATCGGTAATAATTAATCTTCCCAATATTAATACTGCTGAAGCGCGTATTATGATAAAGGCAGTAGATAATATTTTTTTTGCTGTTAACAGTAAAGATTTTGGTGTTGTAAAGGACACAAATACCGTAGACCGTACACCGCCAGTAATCGAACTTACAGGAACCAACCCATTAACCATAGAAGTAGGTGCTAACTTTGTTGAGCCAGGATTTACAGCTATAGACAATGTGGATGGTGATATTAGTGACCAGGTAGAGATCTCAGGACTTGTGGATAGTAATACCGTTGGTACGTATACAATTACCTATAATGTTCAGGATACTGCAGGCAATGCCGCTGAAGAGCAAACAAGGACAGTCATTGTCTTTGATACTTGTGTAATAACCCAATTAGGAGCCGATAATTTTTCTATTCAAACACTTAGTGAGACTTGTAGTGGTAAGAATAATGGAGCGATAGGTATCACAGCTCAAACAGCGCTGAGTTA
>CANMSO010000027.1 GCA_947500545.1 uncultured Aquimarina sp.
CAAACTCACAAACTCACAAACTCACAAACTCACAAACTCACAAACTCACAAACTCACAAACTCACAAACTCACAAACCTGAAACCAAGGGAGTAGCTCTATTTCAGATATGTGCGGTACGCTACAAAACCATCCCGTATTGCCTCTATAGTATTCAATCCCTAGATAACTACTAGTACTACCCTACATATGCTTATTTATTACTTCAATAAGCTCGTTTACAACTTATAAATACCTATACCCCAATTTAGTACGTAAATTACAATCTGTAAAAGAAACATTTCCCAAATTATTAAACCGGATACTAATACTCGATGTTATTGTGTACCATAGTAAAGAAGATAAATAAACTATCAAGAACAGGGAATCTATAGTTTGTAACGAAAGGATAAAATTTTCTGTGTATGCGGCTTGTCATCCTACAAAAAGTATAAACTCTTTTGTACTGCCAGATTGCACATGCCTATCTATTATACAGGAAGCAAGCAATAACTACTGCTCTATAAAAAAGTTGATACAAGCTCTAAATAACTGAGATAAAATTATAGGATTTTATCTCCTATACAGGAGTCAAATAAACAGAAATTATCCGTAGGATAACATTATATACTTAAATTTTTTAACCTTATACATATGATAGATAAAATAGCTATTGCCCGACAAATAATTAAAGAGGTAAGTATTATAAAATCAAGAAAATTAAGTTTAGCCGGGTTAAACTTAACCGATGAGGATTTTGAACTATTGTTACCAGAAATAATAGAAAAACTTCCTGATCTTGAAATGTTATACCTTCGTAATAATCAACTTACATCGTTGTCTGATCGCATCGCAGAACTAAAGCACTTAAAAAAGCTCGATGCAAGTAGTAATAAGTTAACAGAAGTTACCCCAGCTATAGGTAATCTCACTGGCCTTACTGAGCTACTATTGAGTGATAACCAGCTTGCGGACTTACCTGAAGAACTAGCCCAACTTACACAGCTAGAGCATTTAAATATAGCGCAAAATCAATTTACGGACTTACCTGAAGAACTAGCCCAACTTACACAGCTAGAGCATTTAAATATAGCGCAAAATCAATTTACCACATTTCCTGTAGTCCTAACCCGGTTACAGCATCTCAAATCGCTTTATTTATATAAAAACCAACTTGCAGCATTACCCAGTGAGATAGGTAATCTTATAGGGCTTGAACATATATATGCTAATGACAATCTTTTTACTTCGATCCCGACAGAAATCGGTAAGCTTACAGCTCTCAAAACATTAGAACTAAGTAATAATCAAATTGCTACATTGCCGGACAGTGTGAGACAACTCGAAGCACTGGAATATTTCTACTTAGACAATAATCAACTACAAACTCTTCCTCAAAGTCTTGCCGAATTACAAAATCTGCAACATCTTAATGTTAGCAATAATCCACTTACTGAAGAAACCAGGTATTGGCTGGATCAAAGTTTTCAAGGTAGAGTAAGATATAACATGGTCACTTTCGATACTCCCGCTCGTGATCATAAAAGTGTTCTAAAAGAGCTATACAAAAACAATCCTGAAGCAGGTGCACGTACCCCTTTGAAGATAGAGAACTTACGCAGGGTAAAAAATGTCGCTATCGGTCAAAAAGTGGTTGTTGAAGCCGGCCAAAGAAAAACCGTACCTGCAAGAACGGTATCTGGTGATGTCGTGCTAAAAGAGTTTCTAGCAAAGCTCCCTGAGTACAATGACCCTAAATTACAAAGCATTTGTACGATCACCGTAAAATACCTGTTAGATCAGCTAAAGGGATCAGAGGATACAGCAACTATGAACAGCATCGCAGAAATGGCTACCTGCTTAAACGATTGCTCTACACCGTTTATCAATTTTATCCTACAAAAAGCTATAGGTATTGCAAGCACACACCCCGATCTGTTTAAGGGACTGGATATGGAGCTAATCATAGAGCGAGAGGCCGTGCAGGAAAAAATAGAACGGGAGATACTGCTTACCTCTGGTGATAAACAAGAAGAGGTACAAGGACTGGTCAATGCTATATATCTTGATACGAAAGCCATAGACCCCGATAATAAAGCAAAATTTACTGGAAACAGAGCTTTTCTAACCTCAAAAACAGGTACTATTTCATTTGCTTACCGCCAGGTTAAGAATGAGCAAGTAATAGCCCTGGCAAAGATAGTGGGTAAAACAGATAAGGAAGGAGCACCTATACAAGATCAAGAAGGTAGATATGAAATCGATCCCCAAAAAATAAAAGATATAAAAACAAAATATCTGCAAAAACGTGGTTTACTTTACAATCCTGTGGAGAGCGGTGCGGGTCAAATTGAACAACATATTAAAGAAAATTACAGATATCTAGGGTATGATTATCACGAAAAAGAAGATGTAACAGCAATGTTGGATTGGGATATACATAAAACTGAATTAGCAGAAAGAATCAAAGCTTTACCACCAGACGCTTCTCAAAATGAGATGGAACAGATAGTTAAAGAGTATGTGACAGCGGTTGAACAGGAGCTTATAGCCTTAAACAAAAAGTATCCAGAAAAGAAAAGCAGCATTGCTGTAAGTCTACAAGATCTGACAAAACTACCAGCTACCCGTCGCAAGGATTCGATACAAAGCACAGAAACACAATCTACAACTAATTCTAACAGAAGATTGCATATATTAGCAGGTGCAAGAGGTTGGTAGTTGGCCGTTTTAATGAAGTAATGAATCTAAGTCTCAAAGAAGCAAAGAATCTAAGTCTCTAAGAATCTGAGAATAGTCTATAGTTAGCAGTCGATAGTCTATAGTTTCAATGAAGGAATGAGGGAATGAAAGAATGAAGATGAGTTTCTGAGTTGCAAAGTTTCAAAGTTTCAAAGTTTCAAAGTTTCAAAGTTTCAAAGAATCTGAGAATAGTTGGTAGTGGGTAGTGGGTAGTCCATAGTTTTAATAAAGTAATGAAAGAATGAAATAATCTGAGTTTCTGAGGATCTAAGGTTCTAAGAATCTCAGGTATTACCCAATATACTGCATAAACGCCCATATCAACCTAGCTATACAGTAGACAGACCTGACGGCCGGCAGGCACGCTCACCACTCACAAACTCAAAAACTCATCAACCAAAACCTGAAACCCCATCATCCGGGCTTCGAGTGACCTCAGCCCTCAATGCGCATAACCACGTACTCAAACTCACTGACTCAAAAACTCACA
>CANMSO010000028.1 GCA_947500545.1 uncultured Aquimarina sp.
CTCTACTACCCGCATAGGCTGGATTAACACTAATTGTATTGTACATATACTGTGTATATTGAGCATCTTGCTGTGCATAAGTATAAGAAAACACAAAACTCAAAAGTGCCGTAGCAATTATTATGTGTAGTTTTTTCATCCGCTCTAATTTAATATTTTTTATTAAACCCACGAGTATATTACTCGTGGGTATTTAAGTTTTGGTTGATTATCTATTAATGTATAAATATCCTGCTCTACTTTTACGTTCACCAGATTCGAGGACGTATTCAAGAAGATAATAATAGGTACCCACAGGTAACTGATCTTTTTCTTCAATAGTTGTTCTTCCATTAGAAATTCCTTTGAAAAGATCCCCCTCTCTTCCGTAATTAGAAGCTTGGTACACTTTTACACCCCATCGGTTATAAATTTCTAAAGTATTCTCCAATCTTTCAATTCCGCTAATCACGAATGCATCATTTACTCCATCTCCATTAGGAGATATTCCTGTGAACACTGTAATTCCATCCTCTCCGGTTGAAGGCACATTAGGTTCTAGATAATTTGGTATACCATTGCCATCTGTATCAAAGGCATCATCCGGGTTTCCATTTCCATCAGGATCAGCATTTTCATCAACTGTTAGAATATCATCATTATCATCATCTTCGTCCTGGAAGTCACTAATTCCATCACCATCGGTATCTTGTATAGGATAATTTACTGTTCCTCCGTCAAACTCTCCATCATTTTGTACGCTATCAGGAATACCATCTGTACCAACTGTACCTTCTATTCTTCCGTCAGGTGAAATTGTAAGCACATCAACATCGGCTCCAGATTCATAAACATCCAATACTCTGTCTCCATCTGAATCAAGGTCTAAGCGATCCACGATTCCATCTCCGTCAGTATCCAGGTTCGGATCTCCATTTTGTTCTTCTATATCTGCAATACCGTCATTATCATCATCCAAATCGTCTGGATCTGCTATTCCATCTCCATCGCTGTCGATTGAACTAATAGTTGGATCATCAGGGTCACCATCGGCATCAGGATCTATATCATCAAGGTTATTAGGATCATCAGAAGTTTCAGTAATTATTTCTCCTAAAGGAGTGGTTCCTGTTACTTCAGCAACATTAGTAACCTGCCCAGCCAAAACATCGGCTTGTGTTACTACATGTTCTGCCAGAACGATTGCCATGTCACCCGTGGCCAAAGTGGCTATTGGTAATCCAGAAATAATCGTTGCGTTATTGTCAATCACCGTAATATTGCTAAGAGTAACCGTACCTGTATTCTCAATTTCTATAGTGTAGGTTATTATATCTCCTTCTGCAGCAAACACTTGTGGATCCGCAGTTTTTGTAACTGCCAATCTCCCAACTGTTACTAATCCTGTTTCAGTTTCTGTAGCGTCATCTGGATCAGGTGTTGTAGGATCGTCTGACATGTCTGTCACCGGAATTCCGTTAGGATCATCACCTGTAACATCGGCGCGGTTAATTACGATACCAGTATCGAGATCAGCTTGGGTGATTGTATGTGCAGCAGTTACAGTAACGCTCGCTCCTGGTGCCAGTGTTGCTATAGAAGCAGGAAGAATACTACCCGTATCTGCATTGGCATCAGACACAATTACATTGGTAAGAGTGACTGTACCAGTATTAATTACTTCCATTGTATAAGTAATCATTTCTCCTACTGTATCATAAGCTCCATCTGGTGCCGGATCATCTAACTTAGTTAATGTAAGTTCCGGATTTTGATCAACTGTAGTTACTGTAGCATCATCTGGTGCTGGTGTATCTGGGTCATCAGAATCATCAGTAACAATTGTCGCATTAGGATCTTCTGCAGTTACACTAGCAATATTAGTTACTGTTCCAAGATCAATATCGGCCTGAGTAATTACATGTGTAGCAGATACCGTTATTGTTTCACTCGGAACGATACTAGCAATTGTACTAGGAACTATTGTGTCCGCATTAGGGTCACTGATAATTACATTGGTTAATGTTACATTTCCATCATTAGTTACCTCTATCGTATAAGTTATCGCCTCCCCAACAGTATCATAAGAACCATCTGCAGGGGCGTTATCTGTTTTTGTTATTAGTATAGAAGGATTCGGAGTTAGCATTGTTACTGTTGGATCATTAGTAGGATCTATGTCCACATCTGGTCCATCTGTAGTTTCATCTCCATCATCAGACACATCTGTTACATCAGCAATACCTGTAGGGCTATCACCAGTAACAGTTGCCGTATTGGTAATATCTCCATTATCAATATCTGTTTGTAAAATGGTATAAACAACTGTTGCTGTACCTACAGCGCCTGGAGTCAAAATTGAAGGAGTAATCGCTAAATTTATATTTCCTGTTAACAGGTCTGTAACCCCTATATTATCTATAGTTACATTTCCTGTATTCTCAATACTGAAAGTATATGTTATTGTATCATTCACATCTACTGTCCCATCACCTCCATCGTTAATCACAGCAGTTTTTGTTAAAACAAGCTCTGGACTTGGTGAAATTGAAGTAATGGTAGGATCATTAGTTGTATCTCCATCTGTATTCCCGTTAATATCTGGCGTCTCTACCGTCTCATCACCAGCATCTGAAACATCTGTAATCGGTGCATTCACGGTACCATCAGGATCTGCAGGGGGTGTACCTGTAGCCGTAGCACTGTTCTGAATACCACCAGCATTAATATCATCTTGAGTCAAAGCATACATGGCACTAAAAGTAGCGGTCTCACCAGGAACCAATGT
>CANMSO010000029.1 GCA_947500545.1 uncultured Aquimarina sp.
AATATCATCTTGAGTCAAAGCATACATGGCACTAAAAGTAGCGGTCTCACCAGGAACCAATGTACCTGCAGGACTCGATGGAGTAACTCCGCTATTAGCTCCAAAGACAGGAGTCGGAGCACCCGCTGTACCACTAAAAGCAGTCTCACTAACGCCAACACTGGTTAGTGTCGTATTACCCGTATTCTCTAGCGTATAAGTATAGGTAATCATATCTCCTACATCTGCAACAGTAGTGTCCAATCCGCCAGTGATATCCAACACACTCGTCTTAGTCGTGGTCAACTCCGCAGAAGCTGGAATCAACGTTACCGTAGGATCATTGTCTGTACCATCAGCCGGTAAACTTCCATCAAGATTAGGCGTCTCTACTGTCTCATCACCAGCATCTGAAACATCTGTAATTGCAGCATTCACCGTACCATCAGGATCTGCAGGTGGTGTACCTGTAGCCGTAGCACTGTTCTGAATACCGCCAGCATTAATATCATCTTGGGTCAAAACATACATAGCACTAAAAGTAGCGGTCTCGCCAGGAACCAATGTACCCGCAGGGCTCGATGGAGTAACTCCACTATTAGCTCCAAAGACAGGAGTCGGAGCGCCTGCTGTACCACTAAAAGCAGTCTCACTAACGCCAACACTGGTTAGTGTCGTATTACCCGTATTCTCTAGCGTATACGTATAAGTAATCATATCTCCTACATCTGCAACAGTAGCATCCAATCCGCCAGTGATATCCAACACACTTGTCTTGGTAGTGGTCAACTCCGCAGAAGCTGGAATCAACGTTACCGTAGGATCATTGTCTGTACCATCAGCTGGTAAACTTCCATCCAGATTAGGTGTCTCTACTGTCTCATCACCAGCATCTGAAACATCTGTAATTGCAGCATTCACCGTACCATCAGGATCTGCAGGTGGTGTACCTGTAGCCGTAGCACTGTTCTGAATACCACCAGCATCAATATCTGCCTGAGTCAAAGCATACATAGCACTAAAAGTAGCGGTCTCACCAGGAACTAACATCCCGATTGGACTTCCTCCATCATTGGAACCAAAGACAGGAGAAGGTGTACCTGCTGTACCACTAAAAGCAGTCTCACTAATATTTACTCCATTCAAGTCTACATTACCTGTATTTTCTATCATATAAGTATAGGTAATCATATCACCTACATCTGCAACAGTAGCGTCCAATCCGCCAGTGATATCCAACACACTCGTCTTAGTCGTGGTCAACTCCGCAGAAGCTGGAATCAACGTTACCGTAGGATCATTGTCTGTACCATCAGCCGGTAAACTTCCATCAAGATTAGGTGTCTCTACTGTCTCATCACCAGCATCTGAAACATCTGTAATTGCAGCATTCACGGTACCATCAGGATCTGCAGGGGGTGTACCTGTAGCCGTAGCACTGTTCTGAATACCGCCAGCATTAATATCATCTTGGGTCAAAACATACATAGCACTAAAAGTAGCTGTCTCGCCAGGAACCAATGTACCCGCAGGGCTCGATGGAGTAACTCCGCTATTAGCTCCAAAGATAGGAGTCGGAGCGCCTGCTGTACCACTAAAAGCAGTCTCACTAACGCCAACACTGGTTAGTGTCGTATTACCCGTATTCTCTAGCGTATAAGTATAGGTAATCATATCGCCTACATCTGCAACAGTAGCATCCAATCCGCCAGTGATATCCAACACACTCGTCTTGGTAGTGGTCAATTCTGAACTCGGAGGAATCAACGTTACCGTAGGATCATTGCCAGTACCATCAGCCGGTAAACTTCCATCAAGATTAGGCGTCTCTACTGTCTCATCACCAGCATCTGAAACATCTGTAATTGCAGCATTCACCGTACCATCAGGATCTGCAGGGGGTGTACCTGTAGCCGTAGCACTGTTCTGAATACCGCCAGCATCAATATCATCTTGAGTCAAAGCATACATGGCACTAAAAGTAGCGGTCTCACCAGGAACCAATGTACCTGCAGGACTCGATGGAGTAACTCCGCTATTAGCTCCAAAGACAGGAGTCGGAGCGCCTGCTGTACCACTAAAAGCAGTCTCACTAACGCCAACACTGGTTAGTGTCGTATTACCCGTATTCTCTAGCGTATACGTATAAGTAATCATATCTCCTACATCTGCAACAGTAGCGTCCAATCCGCCAGTGATATCCAACACACTCGTCTTAGTCGTGGTCAACTCCGCAGAAGCTGGAATCAACGTTACCGTAGGATCATTATCTGTACCATCAGCCGGTAAACTTCCATCAAGATTAGGCGTCTCTACTGTCTCATCACCAGCATCTGAAACATCTGTAATTGCAGTATTCACAGTACCATCAGGATCTGCAGGTGGTGTACCTGTAGCCGTAGCACTGTTCTGAATACCGCCAGCATCAATATCATCTTGAGTCAAAGCATACATGGCACTAAAAGTAGCGGTCTCGCCAGGAACCAATGTACCCGCAGGGCTCGATGGAGTAACTCCACTATTAGCTCCAAAGACAGGAGTCGGAGCACCTGCTGTACCACTAAAAGCAGTCTCACTAACGCCAACACTGATTAGTGTCGTATTACCCGTATTCTCTAGCGTATACGTATAAGTAATCATATCGCCTACATCTGCAACAGTAGCATCC
>CANMSO010000030.1 GCA_947500545.1 uncultured Aquimarina sp.
ATCCAAAATAGGACTTATTTGTATGATAATATACCCCAACTCCAACATTTGGACTAAACTTATTATCAATATTAGCCTCAAATAAAGCATCATTTTGATTAAACTGCGTTAATCGAAGAAAATCAATATTTAATAAATGTGCTCCTGCTTTTAAACCAAAACTTAGTTTTCCAGTATCCGAAGTAGGAATGGTATACGAAAAATCAATATCAATATAGGTCTCATCTGTAGGGCCAATCTCATCATTAACAATAGATAAGCCTAATCCAATACGTTCATTATCGCCTATTGGTGTATTCAAAGTTAAGGTCTGGGTACGTGGAGCGCCATCCAAACCAACCCACTGGCTCCGATGAAGTCCCATAATACTCATAACCCCTCTACTACCCGCATAGGCTGGATTAACACTAATTGTATTGTACATATACTGTGTATATTGAGCATCTTGCTGTGCACTACTATAGTGTGAGAGCAAACCAAAGGCTCCTAGCATAATTGTAATTAGTATTCTATTCATCAGTATTTTATTTGATTTAGGGAATAACAAATATATACTATTCCAAAATAATTTTATTTATTGATATATAAATAACCTGCTTTTGATTTACGCACGCCACTTGCATTTTCGTACTCCAAAACATAATAATATGTTCCTACCGGTAGCTGTTTTGTATCATTTACAGTTACTCTTCCTTCACTAATCCCTCTAAAGAATTTTGCTCCCGGCTGTTCATAACCGTCCTGATTAAACACCAGAACTCCCCATCGGTTGAAAATCCTTAGTGTATTATTTGGGAAATTGTTTAACCCTACTATTCTAAATTCATCATTTATCCCATCTCCGTTAGGGCTAAGTCCAGTATATATAGTGATATCTTCTTCAGACTCAATCATCGTAACCGTTTCATCTTCAAAATCACCGTCATTATCTGTATCAATATCCGTATCGTTTAATGGATCATCAGATATATCCTCTACATCTTCACCTCTTGGATCTTGACCAGTAACGATTGCTTGATTAGTTACACTTCCGGACAGTATATCCTCTTCAGTAAGTACGTAATTCGCTCTGAAGCTATCTGTATCTACTTCTCCCGATGCAAGACCGACAGGACCACCTTCAATAACTATTCCGGGCAGTGGATCCGTAAGTACAATATTAGTAATATCCACATTACCCGTATTTTCTACAATGAATTCATATCTGATCTCATCTCCTGCATTTGGAATCCCATCATTATTAGTATCTTCATATATACCTGTTTTTCTTAAATCTAAGTTTGGTAATTGTTGGATCACAGTAATCGTTGGATCATTTGTAGGAATACTATCTCCATCTTCATCTACAGTCTCGTCTCCACTATCGGATACATCGACAACATCATTATCACTTGGATCTTGCCCTATAACCGTAGCACTATTCATAACCTCGCCAAAATTAATATCATCTTGAGTTATTGCATATGTTGCTGTTGCGGTCCCAGACTCACTAGGTGCCAATGTACTTGGAGTAATAGCTAAGTCTATACTTCCTGTTAAAGGATCGTCTATGGTTATATTATCTATTACAACATTTCCTGTATTGATTACTGTAAATGTATAAGTAATAACATCATTAACCTGAGCACCATTGATTTCTGAAGTTTTTATTAAAGACAGTACAGGGTTAGGAGCATCGCCTACGCTAACGGTAACTGTAGCTGTATCGCAACTTGGTGGAGTATCATTATCACAAATAGTATATGTAAACGTATCATCACCTACAAAACCTGTTGGTGGTGTGTATGTAAAGGTACCATCTCCATTATTAATTACAGTTCCACCGTTAGTACTTGTCGTATCAAAACTAGTAATCACAGCTCCATCAACAATAGTATCGTTAGCAAGCACATCACCAGTTGTAACAGGAATATCTTCTATTGTATTTGCGGTATCATCTACGGCCACTGGATTACCTGTATCACCAACAGTCACTGTAACAGTGGCAGTATCGCAGCTTGCAGGGGTATCATCATCACAAATCGTATAGGTAAATGTATCATCACCTACAAAACCTGTTGGTGGTGTATATGTAAACGTACCATCTCCATTATTAACTACTGTTCCTCCATTAGTACTAGTAGCATCAAAGCTTGTGATTGTGGTTCCATCAATTATGGTATCATTCGTTAAAACATTACCAGTAGTAACCGGAATATTTTCCGTAGTACTTACTGTATCATCAACTGCTACAGGGTTACCTGTATCAGTCACATTAAAGGTAACCGTAGCCGTATCTGTATCGCCATCAGCATCCTCAATCTCATAGGTGATTGTTACAGGACCATTATAATCTAAGGCAGGTGTAAAGTCAAT
>CANMSO010000031.1 GCA_947500545.1 uncultured Aquimarina sp.
TCCTGAACATTATAGGTAATTGTATACGTACCAACCGTGTTACTATCTACAAGTCCTGAGATCTCTACCTGGTCACTAATATCACCATCTGCATTGTCTGTAGCTGTAAATCCTGGCTCCTCAAAGACCGTACCTACTTCGATAATTAAAGGGTTATTTCCTTGAAGAGTAATAACAGGCGGTATACGATCTGATGTATCTATATTTTCGACTACATTAACTCTTCTAGTTTGTTCTACGGCAGCATTACCCGCTGCATCACTAACATTATAAGTTATGAAATAAGAGTCTATAACATTAGTATTTACATCTCCTACAACAACTACACTATTACTAATATCCCCATCCAAATTATCTATAGCTGTAAATCCTGGCTCCTCAAAGACCGTACCTACTTCGATAATTAAAGGGTTATTTCCTTGAAGAGTAATAACAGGCGGTGTACGATCTGCTGTATCTATATCTTCCACCACATTAACTCTTCTAGTTTGTTCTACGGCAGCATTACCCGCTGCATCAGTAACATTATAAGTTATGAAATAAGAGTCTATAACATTAGTATTTACATCTCCTACAACAACTACACTATTACTAATATCCCCATCCAAATTATCTATAGCTGTAAATCCTGGCTCAACAAACTCAGCACCTACTTCGATGGTTATTGGGTTATCACCCAGAAGCACGAGCTCTGGCCCGGTAGTATCTACAACATTAACATTTCTTATCTTCTCTTCAGCAGCATTACCCGCAGCATCAGTAACATTGTAGGTAATTGTATATGAACCAACCGTATTACTATCTACAAAGCCCGAGATCTCTACCTGGTCACTAAGATCACCATCTGCATTATCTGTAGCTATAAATCCTGGGTCTATAAATGCAGTGCCAACTTCGATGGTTAAAGGGTTATTTCCTTCGAGAGTAATAACAGGTGCAGTAGTATCTACAACATTAACATTTCTTATCTTCTCTTCAGCGGCATTACCGGCTACATCACTCACATTATAGGTTATTGTATAGGTTCCTGGTGTAGAGGTGTCATTTAGTAGAGGGTTATTTATTACTACAGCTGCCGTAAGATCCTGATCTACATTATCTGTAACGCTAAATCCTGGTTCTACATAGGGTGAGCCCGCCTCTATAGTTAATGGATTATCACCATTAAGTACGATCACCGGTGCTATATTATCTATCTCAAGAATCTCCTTAAATCCTGTCCAGCCTCTACTCAAATATTCTTCTCTTGTACCTAAAGGTACGTTAAGTATAATCTCACTACGATCGCCAAAACTGTCGGGAGCAATAGCAGCAGGGATTTCTCCTATAGCTGTTATACTTTCAAGTTCGTTATTCGCAAACGCATAATTTTCAATAAGAGATACATTGGCAGGTATTGTGATACTAGTTAGCGATTGATTTTCAAAAGCACTTTGTATGATCTCGGTAACCTCATATATAGTACCCTCTCCATCCGCTACATCTTCAGGTATAACTAAATCTCCAGTAACATCGCCTCCTAACGCAGTGACTATATTATCCTCTGTTATTAGATAATCTATATTATCTACGGTGAAATCAGCTTTTTCAACGATCTTTTTAAAACCTGTCCAACCATTATCTATATAAGCTTGTTTTGACCCGGTAGGAACAACCAAAATTTTAAATTGGCGATCCTCTATAGATTTATCTTGGATTGTAGGCGGGATACTGCCTTTTGCTATGATTATTGAAGAAAAGGCAATTCTAGAAAATGCAAATTGTTCCAAATCAGTAACGCTCTCAGGAATAATAACTGTGTTAAGAGATCTGTTTGTAGAAAAAACAGATTCACTTAATACCGGGAGACCATCTGGTATCACAATGCTGGTAAGCTGATTTCCAAAAAAGGCTCTTTTCTCTATGACGAGCACTGTATTAGGAATAAAAACACTGGTTAGGTCCTTTTCCCTAAATGCTTCGAATCCTATAGCCGTAACGGTATAGGTATTGAAACCGTCATCAACCGTTTCTGGGATAACTAAATCTCCGGTAACATTTACATCTACATCTAAACCTACTGCAGTAACTGTTTTTTCAT
>CANMSO010000032.1 GCA_947500545.1 uncultured Aquimarina sp.
TTATCTGAATGAGACTTAGCAATATCTTCAAAACCTGAAACCAAATCACTAACCGAATAATCTACATCTGTAGCATTGTTGTCTGAAACCAATTCTTGACTCTCTTTCTCTGAGAGGTAATTTAAGGTTGTAAGTTTTTGATCAGAGTTATTTATGAACTGCTCGATCATAATTTGCATATGCTCAACAATTCTACGAATGCCTTCCTCACTATACTTCAAAGAATTATAGCGAATTTTGATTCTTAATGAATCAGGATTAGGTAGTATTACAATATTAAAATCATAATTTGATTGATCAAAAAAGTCTACTGCTTCTATTGTAGAGTCCTGTATGCTCTGCCCCGAATTAACATCGTTTTTAATAACTTCTTGAACAGGATAGTTTTCAAAAATCATGATATGATTAATTAAACTCATACCTAACTCACTTTCAGATTGGATGCTTCCTAGGCTTAGATAGTGATGCGAATTTCCTTCAATACCACTTTTATGTATTTTCTCAAGTAAGCTTAAGGGTGTTTCATCTCTAGAAGTAATTCTTACAGGAATAGTATTACTAAACATTCCTATCATAGTTTCAACGCCTCTTAAATCACCAGGTCTACCCGATACTATGGTTCCAAAAACTACATCTTCTTTATCATTATATCTAGAGAGCAAATACCCCCATACACCTTGGATAAATGTATTAACAGTAACTCCTGTTTGACTACATAATTTTGATATTTGATCATAAACATCAGGTTCTATTATCAACTCCTCCTTATTCTCTATATATGATCTGCTTTCTGTTGGAATGGAATAAGGAATTTTAACCGCTGTATCATACCCTTCCAAATAGCTTTTCCAGTAATCCAAGGAATCCCTATCATTTACTTTATTTATCCATTTTATATATTCTGAGTACTTAGATGGTTTGGGAAGTTCTATTGAATTGATTAATTGATAAAAATCATTAATTAATATACTCATACACCAACCATCCATAATAATGTGATGATGACTCCAGATAAATTCGTATTCTCCAGAATTAATCTCAATTATTTTAAGACGCATCTGAGAACCCGACTCCAAATCAAACCCTTGTTCTCTATCTTTTATCTTTACAGTTTCTACATACTTTTCTTGTTCATCTTTGTCTAAAGTATTTGATACTTTTTCATAGAAAAAATTACTTGAAGCTGTTTTGCGAACAACCTGAAGTGGTATTCCTGCATATGCATTCGTAAAACTTGTTCTTAATACTGCATGTCTAGAAACTAATTTATCATAAGCCTCATGTAATTTATCAATATGAATATCGTTTGATAAAATTCGATAAGAAATTTGTTCTAAGTACATAAAGCTAGAACTACTAGATAACCAATGATAATATAAACCTTGTTGTAAAGGAGATAATTTGTATACATCTTCTATTGTTTGATCTTTGTTTATCTCTGTCAGTTCTTGGATAGTAAGACCTTTATATGTTAAATCTGATGGCG
>CANMSO010000033.1 GCA_947500545.1 uncultured Aquimarina sp.
TCCTTGGATGAACCCGATGATTGCACCAAAACAGCAACTTCCTGAATCGAAGACTTACTGCGAAGCTGAAACTCAACCTCTCCTAACTCAATCCTATGACCATTAATCTTAACCTGATCATCCTGCCTGCCTAAATACTCGACTGTACCATCTGCTAACCATCGAGCTAAATCTCCTGTCTTATATAATTTAGCGCCTTCTTTAAATGGGTGATCTATAAAACGAGTAGCTGTTAATTCTTCCTGATTCAGATACCCATCTGCTAATCCCTTACCGCCAATACAAAGCTCGCCTAATACCCCTTCTGGTTGTAGATTATTATACGAATCTAATATATAAACCTCGGTATTCCAGATTGGACTACCAATACTGATCGAGTCTGAAACTAATGAGGTACCCTTATCAATGCGTAAGACCGTACCACAAATACTCGTCTCGGTAGGACCATAAGCATTAAAATATGTACCATAAGATAAATACGACTTTACGCTATCATAATCAGGAGACTCCCCTGCTGTAACCAAATATCGCATCCCCTGTAAACTATCTACATCCATCAAACGAAGGTATGCAGGTGGTAAAGTAGCGATATCTATCTGATGAGTCTTAATGAAATCCTCTAATAGCTTAGGATCGGTACGCTCATCCTCGCCTGCTATAAACAAACCACATCCTGATAATAATGTGATGAAAATCTCTGAAATAGAAGCATCAAAAGAATACGAAGCAAATTGTAAACTGTTGCTACAATCTGACATGCAGAATAT
>CANMSO010000034.1 GCA_947500545.1 uncultured Aquimarina sp.
GATATGTCATTAACACCTATCCAGGAGTTCTTTTTTCAGGATTTAGGGAAAGCCAATCCACATCATTATAATCAATCTGTTGTGCTTCGTAGTTCATCGGGAATCGATCGGGTATTTTTGGAGCAAAGTATTGCGGCATTATGTGAACATCATGATGCTCTTCGTATGGTTTATCAAGAATCATCATCTGGATGGATTCAAACCAATGGAGATGTTTCTAAGGATAATTATGAGATTAGTTATTTTGATTTACAAGGAGATAAGAATGCTATAGATCGGATACAAGAGTTGGGTTCTTCATTACAATCAAGTATTAATCTTGAGACTGGTCCATTATTTAAGATAGGTCATTTTAGGTTAGATGACGGAGATCGTTTGGCATTAATTATCCATCACTTAGTAGTCGATGGAGTTTCCTGGCGTATTCTTTTAGAGGATTTGTCTAGTTTATATATGGGATATTCATCGGGGACTTCAGTATCCTTACCCTTAAAGACAGATTCATTTCAATATTGGTCAGGTTTACTTCAGGAGTATGCAGAGAGTTCAGAATTAGAAGAAGAACTTGGTTATTGGGAGTCTTTACTTGAAGAGGGTAGTTTTGGTCATCTTCCTGTGGATAAGGAGGTGTCAGGAGCTATCAAGATCAATAGCAATGAGAGTTTTGTAGTAAGTGAAACAGTAACCGATTTACTTCAGACCAAGGTTCATAGTGTTTATAACACAGAGATTAATGATGTTTTATT
>CANMSO010000035.1 GCA_947500545.1 uncultured Aquimarina sp.
CTCCAGGTTAGCTACAATATTGGTTAGATCCAATTGTGTTGTCGATCCATCTTCATCCACATAATCGATATTGGTATCATCTGCATTGAGTGCGATGGTGGTTAGAGTCTCTAAGCTGGATCCATCGATAATGGTAGTTGATCCATCCTCATCGGTATAGGTAAAGGTTCCATCGGTATTATCCACAATAGTGGTGAGTGCCTCCAGGTTAGCTACAATATTGGTCAGATCCAATTGTGTTGTCGATCCATCTTCATCCACATAATCGATATTGGTATCATCTGCATTGAGTGCGATGGTGGTTAGAGTCTCTAAGCTGGATCCATCGATAATGGTAGTTGATCCATCCTCATCGGTATAGGTAAAGGTTCCATCGGTATTATCCACAATAGTGGTGAGTGCCTCCAGGTTAGCTACAATATTGGTTAGATCCAACTGCGTTGTCGATCCATCTTCATCCACATAATCGATATTGGTATCATCTGCATTGAGTGCGATGGTGGTTAGTGTCTCTAAGCTGGATCCATCGATAATGGTAGTTGATCCATCCTCATCGGTATAGGTAAAGGTTCCATCGGTATTATCCACAATAGTGGTGAGTGCCTCCAGGTTAGCTACAATATTGGT
>CANMSO010000036.1 GCA_947500545.1 uncultured Aquimarina sp.
GATTGATTATAATGATGTGGATTGGCTTTCCCTAAATCCTGAAAAAAGAACTCCTGGATAGGTGTTAATGACATATCTCCCTGAACAAAACCTTGGTCTATATCACGAATATCTCCAGTAATATAACCTGACAGTTCGCCTAGAACTGGGGTACGTAAAATATCCTCAACCTTTAATTGATAACCCTGCTGTTTTAGTCGGGAAACAACCTGGATCGATTTTATGGAATCACCTCCCAAATTATAAAAATTATCTCCTAAACCTATCTGCTTACGATTCAAAACATCCTGACAAACTGAAACCAAAGCTTGTTGCTCATCTGTAACAGGAGCCTCATAAACAATACCTGTATCCAGCGTCGTGAACACCTCTTTCGATAATGCTTTCTTATCTACCTTACCATTATTGTTTATCGGAATATCATCTAACTGAACATAACTGGTAGGAATCATATACTCCGGAAGTAATGTCTTTAAATAACTACGTAAACTATCAGAGGTCTCATCTTCTTCGGATACCAAATAAGCGACCAATTCCTTGGATGAACCCGATGATTGCACCAAAACAGCAACTTCCTGAATCGAAGACTTACTGCGAAGCTGAAACTCAAC
>CANMSO010000037.1 GCA_947500545.1 uncultured Aquimarina sp.
ACATTGGTTCCTGGTGAGACCGCTACTTTTAGTGCCATGTATGCTTTGACTCAAGATGATATTAATGCTGGTGGTATCCAGAACAGTGCTACGGCTACAGGTACACCCCCTGCAGATCCTGATGGTACCGTGAATGCACCGATTACCGATGTTTCCGATGCTGGTGATGAGACAGTAGAGACGCCTAATCTGGATGGAAGTTTACCAGCTGATGGTACAGACAATGATCCTACGGTAACGTTGATTCCAGCTTCTTCGGAGTTGACCACTACCAAGACGAGTGTATTGGATATCACTGGCGGATTGGATGCTACAGTTGCAGATGTAGGCGATATGATTATTTATACGTATACGCTAGAAAATACGGGTAATACGACACTAACCAGTGTTGACGTTAGTGAGACTGCTTTTAGCGGTACAGCAGGCGCTCCGACTCCTATCTTTGGAGCTAATAGCGGAGTTACTCCATCGAGTCCTGCAGGTACATTGGTTCCTGGCGAGACCGCTACTTTTAGTGCTATGTATGTTTTGACTCAAGATGATATTAATGCTGGCGGTATTCAGAACAGTGCTACGGCTACAGGTACACCACCTGCAGATCCTGATGGTAC
>CANMSO010000038.1 GCA_947500545.1 uncultured Aquimarina sp.
ACCAACTCTGTCAGCTTATGATCAAAAAAAGCTCTATTACCAATAGACACCACATTTTCTGGTATACTGATTGTTTCAAGTGGGCTTCGCGCAAATGCAAAAGCACCTATATCTGTAACACTCTCGGGCAGGGTTACTTCAGTAAGTTGGTTTCCTGCAAAAATGGATTGTGATAATACCGCTATATCTATATCAGAAGGAATTTCTACACGAGCTAAGCTATTATCTCTAAATGCTGCAACGCCTATTGATGTAACACTATTAGGTATGGTAAGATCTACTAAACCATTGTCTCGAAAAGCATCTCTGCCTATTGTGATAACCGTATTAGGGATCTCAACAATGGTTAGTCCTTTATTCTCGAATGCCCGATCACCTATAGCGGTAACGTTATAAGTATTGAAACCGTCATTAACCGTTTCTGGGATAATCAAATCTCCGGTAACATTTACATCTACATCTAAACCTACTGCAGTAACTGTTTTTTCATCTGATTCAAACTTGGTGAT
>CANMSO010000039.1 GCA_947500545.1 uncultured Aquimarina sp.
TCTAAAATATAAGTCAATCCTGATGTAGGACTATTAACCCTTACCTCTCCCGATCCTACACTACAGCTGGGTTGTGTAGTAGTGGCAACAGGAACTGAAGGAGCATCCGGTAGCTCATTGACCGTAATATTAAATGCCGATGATACACAGCCGGATCCATTCTCGGCTACTAAGGTATAAGCACCAGGGGACACATCTGAAAATACTCCTGTCGTATTTTCCTGTGCTTCTACAACAGGGGCGGTACCTTCTAAAATATAAGTCAATCCTGATGTAGGACTATTAACCCTTACCTCTCCCGATCCTACACTACAGCTGGGTTGTGTGGTAGTGGCAACAGGAACTGCAGGGGAACCCGGTGCATTATTGATATCTATATTAAATGCCCCAGAGGTACATCCGGATCCATTGGTCG
>CANMSO010000040.1 GCA_947500545.1 uncultured Aquimarina sp.
ATTACAGACCTATTAATTCTTAAAAAATTCTTTGGTAAAATTTCTGATATGGATTGGAGTGTTTCTCTTATCAAGTGTTTTTCATTGTTAGCGAGGTATATGGTGATGTAATTACGATCGCTCTCCAAGCATAAGACCTCTTTCAAATGAAATTTGATTAGAGAATATCCTTCCTTTAAGAAAAAAGTATCTTTTTGAGGCGATATTTTCTCTGCTTCTGATACGCTTTCTAGTGGATTCTCGAATGCCAGCGCCTCATTATTTGCCGTGTTTTTTGTTAGGGTATTAAAATCAACAAAAGGCTTAAAGAAAATTCTATACAAATCAATGGTTGCATTGCCTTCAGCAGTTTTTACCTTTTGTGTAATGTTACTATAAAAAGTTATTTTGTATTTATATTTATGAAATAAG
>CANMSO010000041.1 GCA_947500545.1 uncultured Aquimarina sp.
GGCTAATATTGATAATAAGTTTAGTCCAAATGTTGGAGTTGGGGTATATTATCATACAAATAAGTCCTATTTTGGATTAAGTGCCCCTAATTTATTAGAGACAGATCATTTTGATGAGAGTTCTACTAGTAGTGATAGTGATGCGGTTAGTTTTCTGGCAGAGGAGCGTATTAATTATTATTTAATTGCAGGTCATGTTTTTGATTTGAATGATGATGTTAAGTTTAAGCCTGCGGTATTAAGTAAGTTAGTCTTCGGAGCACCTTTACAGGTAGATCTATCGGCTAATTTTTTATTATACGATCGATTAACATTGGGTGTTGCTTATCGTTGGAGTGCAGCAGTCACTGGGCAGATAGGATTTCAGATATCAGATGCAATGATGATTGG
>CANMSO010000042.1 GCA_947500545.1 uncultured Aquimarina sp.
TCCAATTGTGTTGTCGATCCATCTTCATCCACATAATCGATATTGGTATCATCTGCATTCAGTGCGATGGTGGTTAGGGTTTCTGCAATTGCAACTGAAGAAACATCAACATATACACCTCCATCTGATCCGGCTGTAATATCATTTTGAGGATCTGCACTAATTAGTATTAGATTTGAAGTTGATCCATCCTCATCGGTATAAGTAATAGTTCCATCAACATTATTCACAATAGTGGTTAATGCCTCCAGGTTAGCTACAATATTGGTTAGATCCAACTGTGTTGTCGATCCATCCTCATCCACATAATCGATATTGGTATCATCTGCATTGAGTGCGATGGTGGTTAGTGTCTC
>CANMSO010000043.1 GCA_947500545.1 uncultured Aquimarina sp.
CACTTGATAAGAGAAACACTCCAATCCATATCAGAAATTTTACCAAAGAATTTTTTAAGAATTAATAGGTCTGTAATCATCAATATAGACAAAGTCTACAAGGTAGTAGGCAATAGAATTCATATTGACGGTTTAAATTTTAAACCGCTAATAGCAAACAAATACAAATTAGACATTTCAAACGCAGTACCCTTATTTAGTCAAAAACATACAGTGAATTATTGGAATTATGAGAAAAAAGAAAAAGACTATAAAATTTAAAAAGTAGTATCCCAGCTAAAAAACGAATAGATAAAATATGAAGAAAACAACAAGAATATTATTGTGCATAGCTCTACTAATATCTTTTCTA
>CANMSO010000044.1 GCA_947500545.1 uncultured Aquimarina sp.
CAGTGTTTTGAAGTAGTGATAGTACCTGGTAGTAATCTGGAAGGAAAAACTACAGTGTTTCAGGATGCTTTAGGCAAGAATAAACTGCGTGTAGATATCAATCAAGGGACTCCACCGTATAGCGTATTGATAAACCATCGAGCTGTAGCACAATATCATGATGCTACCTTTACTATAGATGTGGCTCATGGTGATGCGGTCGAAGTAGTATCTGGCAAAGCATGCGAAGGCCTACTTAAAACAAAGGTGCACCTGGATCAGAAGGTGCTTATTTCCCAAAACCCGACCAAAGGTAATGTTGAACTATTGCTGGGTAA
>CANMSO010000045.1 GCA_947500545.1 uncultured Aquimarina sp.
TCAATGCTACCTGTATCAGGATTAATACTTAATCCAGTAGTACTAGAAAATGTTCCTCCCGATGTTCCAGTAATGGTCGGTGTTGGATTTGTAGCATCAGCACAATATGATGTGGCGTCATAATTAAAACTAGGATCATCTACTGCCACGATGGTTACTTCTGTGTCACTAGCATCAGGACAAGTTCCATTGGTGGTATAGGTTATGGTATATACTCCCGGTGTACTGGTAGCAACATCAATGCTACCTGTATCAGGATTAATACTTAATCCAGTAGTACTAGAAAATGTTCCTCC
>CANMSO010000046.1 GCA_947500545.1 uncultured Aquimarina sp.
ACAACAAGAATATTATTGTGCATAGCTCTACTAATATCTTTTCTATATATCAGCACATGTATATACTTATTATTTAGAATATGATCCATTTTAATCACGATGATCGCACAAAAGAGATGTTTACTATCCATAATAACTAACTGATCTTGAGGTTTTTAAGAAGGAGAAAAAGTCACGATGAATTCTATCTAATAGAAAAACTTTAAATGAAACATCTAGAAGAAAAATTATATGCTTTATGTGCGTTGGCAGTCATACTGTTTATATGTACAGTACTGTTAATAATATCATTA
>CANMSO010000047.1 GCA_947500545.1 uncultured Aquimarina sp.
GGTGAAAAATAAGCGTGCCCTTACTTAATTTGTAAATTGAGGTCATTATGGGAGAATATCAAATTTGACCTATCCAATTTAATGCCA
Source organism: uncultured Aquimarina sp. (assembly GCA_947500545.1). Taxonomy (GTDB): domain Bacteria; phylum Bacteroidota; class Bacteroidia; order Flavobacteriales; family Flavobacteriaceae; genus Aquimarina. Next base: position 88 of record CANMSO010000047.1, read on the forward strand.
AGATAACGACACGCATATCGTTATTATTTATAGACAAAACTACCTTCATTCTTCATGCTAAAACATGGATAATTATCTATTAAGCATGGATAATTTTATTTTACGTTTTGATAAGGCTTGCATTTGTCTATGTAATACTTTAAATTATAAATGATGAGATTAAAAAACTTGGGTTTCAGTTTCAGTTTTAATTT
>CANMSO010000048.1 GCA_947500545.1 uncultured Aquimarina sp.
ATTGGGCAGAGCCATGGTTAGACAGCAGTACCCTGTAGAGTCAGGAAGAATACGTTTGTCATTGGAAAAGCTACCTGGCGGTATGTATATCTTAAAACTTGATAATGGATTAGGAACCTTTAAAATTGTAAAACTGTAAGTAATAAAATTTGAACGTGTAGACCCTGTGAAAAATAGGATATGTTTAAACCAAACCAGCTATGATAAAGTAGTATAGTTCATAGCTAAGATTACCCCAGACAGCAAAAGATAAGAGAAAGGGGAAAA
>CANMSO010000049.1 GCA_947500545.1 uncultured Aquimarina sp.
GAGACTTGTAGTGGTAAGAATAATGGAGCGATAGGTATCACAGCTCAAACAGCGCTGAGTTATATAGCTACCATCGACCAACAAACATTTGATTTTACAAGCAGTCTTGAAGTTTCTGATTTGGCCCCTGGTACGTACTCAGTTTGTATAGGAGTAGAAGATGTAGCTAATTGTGAACAGTGTTTTGAAGTAGTGATAGTACCTGGTAGTAATCTGGAAGGAAAAACTACAGTGTTTCAGGATGCTTTAGGCAA
>CANMSO010000050.1 GCA_947500545.1 uncultured Aquimarina sp.
ATTTAATATTACGATCAATAGTCAACCGGATGTTCCTTCAGTTCCTGTTGCCACTACTACACAACCCAGCTGTAGTGTAGGATCGGGAGAGGTAAGGGTTAATAGTCCTACATCAGGATTGACTTATATTTTAGAAGGTACCGACCCTGTTGTAGAAGCACAGGAAAATACGACAGGAGTATTTTCAGATGTATCCCCTGGTGTTTATACCTTAGTAGCCGAGAATGGATCCGGCTGCGTATCATCGG
>CANMSO010000051.1 GCA_947500545.1 uncultured Aquimarina sp.
TAACTCAGCGCTGTTTGAGCTGTGATACCTATCGCTCCATTATTCTTACCACTACAAGTCTCACTAAGTGTTTGAATGGAAAAATTATCGGCTCCTAATTGGGTTATTGGACAAGTATTAACTACAATGACTGTCCTGATTTGCTCTTCAGCAGCATTGCCTGCAGTATCCTGAACATTATAGGTAATTGTATACGTACCAACCGTGTTACTATCTACAAGTCCTGAGATCTCTACCTGGTCACT
>CANMSO010000052.1 GCA_947500545.1 uncultured Aquimarina sp.
GTAGCACTGTTCTGAATACCGCCAGCATCAATATCTGCCTGAGTCAAAGCATACATAGCACTAAAAGTAGCCGTCTCGCCAGGAACCAATGTACCCACTGGACTCGATGGAGTAACTCCGCTATTAGCACCAAACACAGGAGTCGGAGCACCAGCAGTTCCACTAAAAGCAGTCTCACTAACGCCAACACTGGTTAGTGTCGTATTACCCGTATTCTCTAGCGTATACGTATAAGT
>CANMSO010000053.1 GCA_947500545.1 uncultured Aquimarina sp.
TACAACTCCTAAAGCTCCTGAATCATATTCTGAACCATCAAATTCTACATCGATCGCCAATAAATCTCCAGAATAATGATCAAGATCAAACATAAACATCGTCTCAGTAATTAATAAACTAAGAACTGAATCTTCTATAATATGAGATTTACGATACTCTGGTAAACCCGGATCGATAGGAACATATACAGCACCCAATTTTAAAATACCTAAAATCGAAACAATAACACG
>CANMSO010000054.1 GCA_947500545.1 uncultured Aquimarina sp.
AAAAATGGATATACCGAAGTAAACCAACCTACTGTTCGACTAATATCTACTGCATCTGTGATTTGTTCTCGACCATGGCCTTCCATCTTGATCAAACTCTTGTCTAAACCAAAAACATCTTTGATCGCAAGACCTAAACCGGTTAATAAAACATCATTAATCTCTGTGTTATAAACACTATGAACCTTGGTCTGAAGTAAATCGGTTACTGTTTCACTTAC
>CANMSO010000055.1 GCA_947500545.1 uncultured Aquimarina sp.
TTGGCACTGCATTTATAGACCCAGGATTTATAGCTACAGATAATGCAGATGGTGATCTTAGTGACCAGGTAGAGATCGCAGGGCTTGTAGATAGTAATACGGTTGGTTCATATACAATTACCTACAATGTTACTGATGCTGCGGGTAATGCCGCTGAAGAGAAGATAAGAAATGTTAATGTTGTAGATACTACTGCACCTGTTATTACTCTCGAAGGAAA
>CANMSO010000056.1 GCA_947500545.1 uncultured Aquimarina sp.
TCATACGTAATCGCGGTTGGATTCGTAGTAAAAGTCGGATCTGGATCAAAAGTAACCTCGCCTGTCAGGGGTGCATAACTCCAAACTCCTTCACTAGCAACTGTCAAAGTGGTTTGAACTCCGGCTGTTACCAGATCCAAGTCTACTGTCACATCCGTAGGATCAGGAGTCGTACCATCCGCCAGCTCATCATTACTCAGTACATTAATCAGCGTATT
>CANMSO010000057.1 GCA_947500545.1 uncultured Aquimarina sp.
GGTATTGTTTATGAGGCTCCTGTTACAGATGAGCAACAAGCTTTGGTTTCAGTTTGTCAGGATGTTTTGAATCGTAATCAGATAGGTTTAGGGGATAATTTTTATAATTTGGGAGGTGATTCCATAAAATCGATTCAGGTTGTTTCCCGACTAAAACAGCAGGGTTATCAATTAAAGGTTGAGGATATTTTACGTACCCCAGTTCTAGGCGA
>CANMSO010000058.1 GCA_947500545.1 uncultured Aquimarina sp.
GATTGATTATAATGATGTGGATTGGCTTTCCCTAAATCCTGAAAAAAGAACTCCTGGATAGGTGTTAATGACATATCGCCATGAACAAAACCTTGGTCTATATCACGAATATCCCCTGTAATATAACCTGACAGTTCGCCTAGAACTGGGGTACGTAAAATATCCTCAACCTTTAATTGATAACCCTGCTGTTT
>CANMSO010000059.1 GCA_947500545.1 uncultured Aquimarina sp.
CATTGCCTTCAGCAGTTTTTACCTTTTGTGTAATGTTACTATAAAAAGTTATTTTGTATTTATATTTATGAAATAAGAGGTATATCACAATATCATCTCTAAATATATCAAAGAAGTAATAGTCAATTAATATAAAATCGTATTCGTTTTTCTGTTCTGATAACCATATATCTTTCCAAGAAAA
>CANMSO010000060.1 GCA_947500545.1 uncultured Aquimarina sp.
GAGTATATGATTCCTACCAGTTATGTTCAGTTAGATGATATTCCGATAAACAATAATGGTAAGGTAGATAAGAAAGCGTTATCGAAAGAGGTGTTCACGACGTTGGATACAGGTATTGTTTATGAGGCTCCTGTTACAGATGAGCAACAAGCTTTGGTTTCAGTTTGTCAGGATGTTTTG
>CANMSO010000061.1 GCA_947500545.1 uncultured Aquimarina sp.
ACAAAGGTGCACCTGGATCAGAAGGTGCTTATTTCCCAAAACCCGACCAAAGGTAATGTTGAACTATTGCTGGGTAACACCGCAATCAAAGAAGTTGACATCACAATTTACAATGTATTGGGCAGAGCCATGGTTAGACAGCAGTACCCTGTAGAGTCAGGAAGAATACGTTTGTC
>CANMSO010000062.1 GCA_947500545.1 uncultured Aquimarina sp.
GGAAGTTTACCGGCTGATGGTACTGGCAATGATCCTACGGTAACGTTGATTCCTCCGAGTTCAGAATTGACCACTACCAAGACGAGTGTGTTGGATATTACTGGCGGATTGGATGCTACTGTTGCAGATGTAGGCGATATGATTACTTATACGTATACGCTAGAGAATACGGGTAA
>CANMSO010000063.1 GCA_947500545.1 uncultured Aquimarina sp.
GTTTGTACGGTGATCGCTACGGTGGCATCCTCACATACTTGTGGAGATACTGCTGTATTACATACCGTATATACTACGGTTACTGTAGTACCTTCTTCTCCAGCAGCAGGTGTATAGTCTAATTCACCTGTTAATGGATCAAAGACAATCGTTCCGTTAGCTGTTCCTGTTCCTGC
>CANMSO010000064.1 GCA_947500545.1 uncultured Aquimarina sp.
GTTGAGTTTCAGCTTCGCAGTAAGTCTTCGATTCAGGAAGTTGCTGTTTTGGTGCAATCATCGGGTTCATCCAAGGAGTTGGTTGCTTATTTGGTATCAGAAGAAGATGAGACCTCTGATAGTTTACGTAGTTATTTAAAGACATTACTTCCGGAGTATATGATTCCTACCAGTTA
>CANMSO010000065.1 GCA_947500545.1 uncultured Aquimarina sp.
GTGTCTATTGGTAATAGAGCTTTTTTTGATCATAAGCTGACAGAGTTGGTGATTCCTGATCAAGTAACAACCATAGGGTCAGAAGCTTTTGCCGTAGAAGAAGGAGTGACTACTCAGCTTCAATCCATTAGAGCCATAGGTAATACACCCGCTACGATCGAGGCAGATAGTTTTG
>CANMSO010000066.1 GCA_947500545.1 uncultured Aquimarina sp.
AATACGCTGATTAATGTACTGAGTAATGATGAGCTGGCGGATGGTACGACTCCTGATCCTACGGATGTGACAGTAGATTTAGATTTGGGTACTGCCGGGGTTCAAACGACTTTGACGGTTGCTAGTGAAGGAGTTTGGAGCTATGCACCCCTGACAGGCGAGGTTACTTT
>CANMSO010000067.1 GCA_947500545.1 uncultured Aquimarina sp.
ATCCAAAATAGGACTTATTTGTATGATAATATACCCCAACTCCAACATTTGGACTAAACTTATTATCAATATTAGCCCCAAATAAAGCGTCATTTTGATTAAACTGCGTTAATCGAAGAAAATCAATATTTAATAAATGTGCTCCTGCTTTTAAACCAAAACTTAG
>CANMSO010000068.1 GCA_947500545.1 uncultured Aquimarina sp.
AGCTCATCATTACTCAGTACATTAATCAGCGTATTGTCATTAATCGGGGTTGGCACTGTATTACTATCATCATTCGCTACTGGTGCTGTTGGGGTATACCCAACACTTACCGTAGCTGTATTCGAGGTGTTCCCATCATTATCATCAACCGTATAGGTAACATC
>CANMSO010000069.1 GCA_947500545.1 uncultured Aquimarina sp.
TGATTAAACTGCGTTAATCGAAGAAAATCAATATTTAATAAATGTGCTCCTGCTTTTAAACCAAAACTTAGTTTTCCGGTATCTGACGTAGGAATGGTATACGAAAAATCAATATCAATATAGGTCTCATCTGTAGGGCCAATCTCATCATTAACAATAGATAA
>CANMSO010000070.1 GCA_947500545.1 uncultured Aquimarina sp.
TATGCACCCCTGACAGGCGAGGTTACTTTTGATCCAGATCCGACTTTTACTACGAATCCAACCGCGATTACGTATGAACTAACCGATTTAGATAATAGCCAGGCGGATACAGCACTGATTACAGTGACGTACCAGGTGGTACCTGTAGCAGATGATGATAG
>CANMSO010000071.1 GCA_947500545.1 uncultured Aquimarina sp.
TCATACAACCATACTCCTTCTCCGGCAATGGTAAAGCCTATCACATCACCATCCAAATCGGTAACCACATCCGTAGCTCCTACTGGTGTTGTCAGGTTTACACTCGTCGCATCAATCGTACCATCTGCATCTGTATCTCCATCTAAAATCATAAC
>CANMSO010000072.1 GCA_947500545.1 uncultured Aquimarina sp.
TCAATCGTACCATCTGCATCTGTATCTCCATCTAAAATAGGAATATTCACTGTTACGCCAGGGGTATTACCAACACTACTATCATCATCTGCTACAGGTACCACCTGGTACGTCACTGTAATCAGTGCTGTATCCGCCTGGCTATTATCTAAATC
>CANMSO010000073.1 GCA_947500545.1 uncultured Aquimarina sp.
ACTGAGTACGTACCAGGGGCCAAATCAGAAACTTCAAGACTGCTTGTAAAATCAAATGTTTGTTGGTCGATGGTAGCTATATAACTCAGCGCTGTTTGAGCTGTGATACCTATCGCTCCATTATTCTTACCACTACAAGTCTCACTAAGTGTTTG
>CANMSO010000074.1 GCA_947500545.1 uncultured Aquimarina sp.
TTAACAGATCGTCTTTCTGGAGATATACATCCAGAGATATTATTTAATTATTTAGGTGATTTTGGAGATCAGGTTGGGGGAGACAAAGGAGGTTTCTTTGATTACTCTAATGAGCATATTGGTTCTAGTGTTGACAAGGAGAATAGTCAGGATAC
>CANMSO010000075.1 GCA_947500545.1 uncultured Aquimarina sp.
ACCATCAAGAGGTTGAGTGCATCATATAACAAACATTTAGAAGAGTTAATACTACAGTTGTCAGAGCAAGAAGAACATTGTATTACGCCATCAGATTTAACATATAAAGGTCTTACTATCCAAGAACTGACAGAGATAAACAAAGATCAAACAAT
>CANMSO010000076.1 GCA_947500545.1 uncultured Aquimarina sp.
TCCTGAACATTATAGGTAATTGTATACGTACCAACCGTGTTACTATCTACAAGTCCTGAGATCTCTACCTGGTCACTAATATCACCATCTGCATTGTCTGTAGCTGTAAATCCTGGCTCCTCAAAGACCGTACCTACTTCGATAATTAAAGGGTT
>CANMSO010000077.1 GCA_947500545.1 uncultured Aquimarina sp.
TCGGGTTCAACAGGTTTACCTAAGGGAGTTATGATTTCTCATGGTAGCATCATCAATACGATTATGTCTCAGATTTCAATATTCTGCATGTCAGATTGTAGCAACAGTTTACAATTTGCTTCGTATTCTTTTGATGCTTCTATTTCAGAGATTTT
>CANMSO010000078.1 GCA_947500545.1 uncultured Aquimarina sp.
CCAATCTCATCATTAACAATAGATAAGCCTAATCCAATACGTTCATTATCGCCTATTGGTGTATTCAAAGTTAAGGTTTGGGTACGTGGAGCGCCATCCAAACCAACCCACTGGCTCCGATGAAGTCCCATAATACTCATAACCCCTCTACTACC
>CANMSO010000079.1 GCA_947500545.1 uncultured Aquimarina sp.
GACGAGTGTGTTGGATATCACTGGCGGATTGGACGCTACTGTTGCAGATGTAGGTGATATGATTACCTATACTTATAAGATAGAAAATACAGGTAATGTAGACTTGAATGGAGTAAATATTAGTGAGACTGCTTTTAGTGGTACAGCAGGTACAC
>CANMSO010000080.1 GCA_947500545.1 uncultured Aquimarina sp.
CACTACAGCTGGGTTGTGTAGTAGTGGCAACAGGAACTGAAGGAACATCCGGTTGACTATTGATCGTAATATTAAATGCCGATGATACGCAGCCGGATCCATTCTCGGCTACTAAGGTATAAACACCAGGGGATACATCTGAAAATACTCCTGTC
>CANMSO010000081.1 GCA_947500545.1 uncultured Aquimarina sp.
CACTACAGCTGGGTTGTGTAGTAGTGGCAACAGGAACTGAAGGAACATCCGGTTGACTATTGATCGTAATATTAAATACCGATGATATGCAGCCGGATCCATTCTCGGCTACTAAGGTATAAACACCAGGGGATACATCTGAAAATACTCCTGTC
>CANMSO010000082.1 GCA_947500545.1 uncultured Aquimarina sp.
AGGTTTACACTCGTCGCATCAATCGTACCATCTGCATCTGTATCTCCATCTAAAATCATAACACTAACCGTAACTCCAGGGGTATTACCAACACTGCTATCATCATCTGCTACAGGTACCACCTGGTACGTCACTGTAATCAGTGCTGTATC
>CANMSO010000083.1 GCA_947500545.1 uncultured Aquimarina sp.
GTAAAGGTTCCATCGGTATTATCCACAATAGTGGTTAATGCCTCCAGGTTAGCTACAATATTGGTTAGATCCAACTGTGTTGTCGATCCATCTTCATCCACATAATCGATATTGGTATCATCTGCATTGAGTGCGATGGTGGTTAGAGTCTC
>CANMSO010000084.1 GCA_947500545.1 uncultured Aquimarina sp.
AGATTACTACCAGGTACTATCACTACTTCAAAACACTGTTCACAATTAGCTACATCTTCTACTCCTATACAAACTGAGTACGTACCAGGGGCCAAATCAGAAACTTCAAGACTGCTTGTAAAATCAAATGTTTGTTGGTCGATGGTAGC
>CANMSO010000085.1 GCA_947500545.1 uncultured Aquimarina sp.
GTAGCACTGTTCTGAATACCGCCAGCATCAATATCTGCCTGAGTCAAAGCATACATAGCACTAAAAGTAGCCGTCTCACCAGGAACTAACATCCCGATTGGACTTCCTCCATCATTGGAACCAAAGACAGGAGAAGGTGTACCTGCTGT
>CANMSO010000086.1 GCA_947500545.1 uncultured Aquimarina sp.
GATGGAAGTTTACCGGCTGATGGTACAGACAATGATCCTACGGTAACGTTGATTCCAGCTTCTGCGGAGTTGACCACTACTAAGACGAGTGTGTTGGATATCACTGGCGGATTGGATGCTACTGTTGCAGATGTAGGCGATATGAT
>CANMSO010000087.1 GCA_947500545.1 uncultured Aquimarina sp.
GTCGATCCATCCTCATCCACATAATCGATATTGGTATCATCTGCATTGAGTGCGATGGTGGTTAGAGTCTCTAAGCTGGATCCATCGATAATGGTAGTTGATCCATCCTCATCGGTATAGGTAAAGGTTCCATCGGTATTATC
>CANMSO010000088.1 GCA_947500545.1 uncultured Aquimarina sp.
GTCGATCCATCCTCATCCACATAATCGATATTGGTATCATCTGCATTGAGTGCGATGGTGGTTAGGGTCTCTAAGCTGGATCCATCGATAATGGTAGTTGATCCATCCTCATCGGTATAGGTAAAGGTTCCATCGGTATTATC
>CANMSO010000089.1 GCA_947500545.1 uncultured Aquimarina sp.
TCTACAGTAACATCCGTAGGATCAGGAGTCGTACCATCCGCCAGCTCATCATTACTCAGTACATTAATCAGCGTATTGTCATTAATCGGGGTTGGCACTGTATTACTATCATCATTCGCCACTGGTGCCGTTGGGG
>CANMSO010000090.1 GCA_947500545.1 uncultured Aquimarina sp.
TGAAGAGAAGATAAGAAATGTTAATGTTGTAGATACTACTGCACCTGTTATTACTCTCGAAGGAAATAACCCTTTAATTATCGAAGTAGGTACGGTCTTTGAGGAGCCAGGATTTACAGCTATAGATAATTTGGAT
>CANMSO010000091.1 GCA_947500545.1 uncultured Aquimarina sp.
ACACTTACCGTAGCTGTATTCGAGGTGTTCCCATCATTATCATCAACCGTATAGGTAACATCCGTAGGATTGCCCGTGAATCCAGACTGTGGATCAAAACTCAAACTACCGGTAGCATCATCATACAACCATAC
>CANMSO010000092.1 GCA_947500545.1 uncultured Aquimarina sp.
GATACAGCACTGATTACAGTGACGTACCAGGTGGTACCTGTAGCAGATGATGATAGCAGTGTTGGTAATACCCCTGGCGTAACAGTGAATATTCCTATTTTAGATGGAGATACAGATGCAGATGGTACGATTGA
>CANMSO010000093.1 GCA_947500545.1 uncultured Aquimarina sp.
ACACTTACCGTAGCTTTATTCGAGGTGTTCCCATCATTATCATCAACCGTATAGGTTACATCCGTAGGATTGCCCGTGAATCCAGACTGTGGATCAAAACTCAAACTAACGGTAGCATCATCTTACAACCATAC
>CANMSO010000094.1 GCA_947500545.1 uncultured Aquimarina sp.
ACACTTACCGTAGCTGTATTCGAGGTGTTCCCATCATTATCATCAACCGTATAGGTAACATCCGTAGGATTGCCCGTAAAACCAGACTGTGGATCAAAACTCAAACTACCGGTAGCATCATCATACAACCATAC
>CANMSO010000095.1 GCA_947500545.1 uncultured Aquimarina sp.
GTATTATCCACAATAGTGGTGAGTGCCTCCAGGTTAGCTACAATATTGGTTAGATCCAACTGCGTTGTCGATCCATCCTCATCCACATAATCGATATTGGTATCATCTGCATTGAGTGCGATGGTGGTTAG
>CANMSO010000096.1 GCA_947500545.1 uncultured Aquimarina sp.
TCATCCACATAATCGATATTGGTATCATCTGCATTGAGTGCGATGGTGGTTAGAGTCTCTAAGCTGGATCCATCGATAATGGTAGTTGATCCATCCTCATCGGTATAGGTAAAGGTTCCATCGGTATTATC
>CANMSO010000097.1 GCA_947500545.1 uncultured Aquimarina sp.
GATAATACCGATGGAACCTTTACCTATACCGATGAGGATGGATCAACTACCATTATCGATGGATCTAGCTTAGAGACCCTAACCACCATCGCACTCAATGCAGATGATACCAATATCGATTATGTGGATGA
>CANMSO010000098.1 GCA_947500545.1 uncultured Aquimarina sp.
GATAATACCGATGGAACCTTTACCTATACCGATGAGGATGGATCAACTACCATTATCGATGGATCAAGTTTAGAGACTCTAACCACCATCGCACTCAATGCAGATGATACCAATATCGATTATGTGGATGA
>CANMSO010000099.1 GCA_947500545.1 uncultured Aquimarina sp.
CCAATATCGATTATGTGGATGAGGATGGATCGACAACACAATTGGATCTGACCAATATTGTAGCTAACCTGGAGGCATTAACCACTATTGTGGATAATACCGATGGAACCTTTACCTATACCGATGA
>CANMSO010000100.1 GCA_947500545.1 uncultured Aquimarina sp.
TCATACGTAATCGCGGTTGGATTCGTAGTAAAAGTCGGATCTGGATCAAAAGTAACCTCGCCTGTCAGGGGTGCATAGCTCCAAACTCCTTCACTAGCAACCGTCAAAGTCGTTTGAACCCCGGC
>CANMSO010000101.1 GCA_947500545.1 uncultured Aquimarina sp.
GTCGATCCATCTTCATCCACATAATCGATATTGGTATCATCTGCATTCAGTGCGATGGTGGTTAGTGTCTCTAAGCTGGATCCATCGATAATGGTAGTTGATCCATCCTCATCGGTATAGGTAAA
>CANMSO010000102.1 GCA_947500545.1 uncultured Aquimarina sp.
TCTACTGTCACATCCGTAGGATCAGGAGTCGTACCATCCGCCAGCTCATCATTACTCAGTACATTAATCAGCGTATTGTCATTAATCGGGGTTGGCACTGTATTACTATCATCATTCGC
>CANMSO010000103.1 GCA_947500545.1 uncultured Aquimarina sp.
GAGACGGCTACTTTTAGTGCTATGTATGCTTTGACTCAGGCAGATATTAATGCTGGCGGTATTCAGAACAGTGCTACGGCTACAGGTACACCCCCTGCAGATCCTGATGGTACGGTGAA
>CANMSO010000104.1 GCA_947500545.1 uncultured Aquimarina sp.
GTAGCCCCTACTGGTGTTGTCAGGTTTACACTCGTCGCATCAATCGTACCATCTGCATCTGTATCTCCATCTAAAATAGGAATATTCACTGTTACGCCAGGGGTATTACCAACACT
>CANMSO010000105.1 GCA_947500545.1 uncultured Aquimarina sp.
GGAACGATTGTCTTTGATCCATTAACAGGTGAATTAGATTATACACCTGCTGCTGGTGAAGAAGGCACAACAGTAACCGTAGTATATACGGTATGTAATACAGCAGTATCTCCACA
>CANMSO010000106.1 GCA_947500545.1 uncultured Aquimarina sp.
GTAAAGGTTCCATCGGTATTATCCACAATAGTGGTTAATGCCTCCAGGTTAGCTACAATATTGGTTAGATCCAACTGCGTTGTCGATCCATCTTCATCCACATAATCGATATTGG
>CANMSO010000107.1 GCA_947500545.1 uncultured Aquimarina sp.
TCATCCACATAATCGATATTGGTATCATCTGCATTGAGTGCGATGGTGGTTAGTGTCTCTAAGCTGGATCCATCGATAATGGTAGTTGATCCATCCTCATCGGTATAGGTAAA
>CANMSO010000108.1 GCA_947500545.1 uncultured Aquimarina sp.
TACATTAATCAGCGTATTGTCATTAATCGGGGTTGGCACTGTATTACTATCATCATTCGCCACTGGTGCCGTTGGGGTATACCCAACACTTACCGTAGCTGTATTCGA
>CANMSO010000109.1 GCA_947500545.1 uncultured Aquimarina sp.
AGTGCCTCCAGGTTAGCTACAATATTGGTTAGATCCAATTGTGTTGTCGATCCATCCTCATCCACATAATCGATATTGGTATCATCTGCATTGAGTGCGATGGTGGT
>CANMSO010000110.1 GCA_947500545.1 uncultured Aquimarina sp.
ACCACTACTAAGACGAGTGTGTTGGATATCACTGGCGGATTGGATGCTACTGTTGCAGATGTAGGCGATATGATTACTTATACGTATACGCTAGAGAATACGGGTAA
>CANMSO010000111.1 GCA_947500545.1 uncultured Aquimarina sp.
TCCATCGATAATTGTAGTTGATCCATCCTCATCGGTATAGGTAAAGGTTCCATCGGTATTATCCACAATAGTGGTTAATGCCTCCAGGTTAGCTACAATATTGGT
>CANMSO010000112.1 GCA_947500545.1 uncultured Aquimarina sp.
TGCCTCCAGGTTAGCTACAATATTGGTCAGATCCAATTGTGTTGTCGATCCATCCTCATCCACATAATCGATATTGGTATCATCTGCATTGAGTGCGATGGTGGT
>CANMSO010000113.1 GCA_947500545.1 uncultured Aquimarina sp.
TCATCGGTATAGGTAAAGGTTCCATCGGTATTATCCACAATAGTGGTTAGTGCCTCCAGGTTAGCTACAATATTGGTTAGATCCAATTGTGTTGTCGATCCATC
>CANMSO010000114.1 GCA_947500545.1 uncultured Aquimarina sp.
TCATCGGTATAGGTAAAGGTTCCATCGGTATTATCCACAATAGTGGTGAGTGCCTCCAGGTTAGCTACAATATTGGTCAGATCCAATTGTGTTGTCGATCCATC
>CANMSO010000115.1 GCA_947500545.1 uncultured Aquimarina sp.
GCTACAATATTGGTTAGATCCAACTGCGTTGTCGATCCATCTTCATCCACATAATCGATATTGGTATCATCTGCATTCAGTGCGATGGTGGTTAGTGTCTCTAA
>CANMSO010000116.1 GCA_947500545.1 uncultured Aquimarina sp.
CAGCTCAAACAGCGCTGAGTTATATCGCTACCATCGACCAACAAACATTTGATTTTACAAGCAGTCTTGAAGTTTCTGATTTGGCCCCTGGTACGTACTCAGT
>CANMSO010000117.1 GCA_947500545.1 uncultured Aquimarina sp.
GGATGCTACTGTTGCAGATGTAGGCGATATGATTACTTATACGTATACGCTAGAGAATACGGGTAATACGACACTAACCAGTGTTGGCGTTAGTGAGACTGC
>CANMSO010000118.1 GCA_947500545.1 uncultured Aquimarina sp.
CCGTCGTTATGATAGCCCGTGAATCCAGACTGTGGATCAAAACTCAGCTCTCCGGTATTGGCATCATACAACCATACTCCTTCTCCGGCAATGGTAAAGCC
>CANMSO010000119.1 GCA_947500545.1 uncultured Aquimarina sp.
GTATTATCCACAATAGTGGTGAGTGCCTCCAGGTTAGCTACAATATTGGTCAGATCCAATTGTGTTGTCGATCCATCCTCATCCACATAATCGATATTGG
>CANMSO010000120.1 GCA_947500545.1 uncultured Aquimarina sp.
CCAGGGGTATTACCAACACTGCTATCATCATCTGCTACAGGTACCACCTGGTACGTCACTGTAATCAGTGCTGTATCCGCCTGGCTATTATCTAAATC
>CANMSO010000121.1 GCA_947500545.1 uncultured Aquimarina sp.
GTATTATCCACAATAGTGGTGAGTGCCTCCAGGTTAGCTACAATATTGGTTAGATCCAATTGTGTTGTCGATCCATCTTCATCCACATAATCGATATT
>CANMSO010000122.1 GCA_947500545.1 uncultured Aquimarina sp.
GTATTATCCTCTATAGTGGTGAGTTCCTCCAGGTTAGCTACAATATTGGTCAGATCCAATTGTGTTGTCGATCCATCTTCATCCACATAATCGATATT
>CANMSO010000123.1 GCA_947500545.1 uncultured Aquimarina sp.
GTATTATCCACAATAGTGGTTAGTGCCTCCAGGTTAGCTACAATATTGGTTAGATCCAATTGTGTTGTCGATCCATCCTCATCCACATAATCGATATT
>CANMSO010000124.1 GCA_947500545.1 uncultured Aquimarina sp.
GTATTATCCACAATAGTGGTGAGTGCCTCCAGGTTAGCTACAATATTGGTTAGATCCAATTGTGTTGTCGATCCATCCTCATCCACATAATCGATATT
>CANMSO010000125.1 GCA_947500545.1 uncultured Aquimarina sp.
GTATTATCCACAATAGTGGTTAGTGCCTCCAGGTTAGCTACAATATTGGTTAGATCCAATTGTGTTGTCGATCCATCTTCATCCACATAATCGATATT
>CANMSO010000126.1 GCA_947500545.1 uncultured Aquimarina sp.
GATAATACCGATGGAACCTTTACCTATACCGATGAGGATGGATCAACTACCATTATCGATGGATCCAGCTTAGAGACACTAACCACCATCGCACT
>CANMSO010000127.1 GCA_947500545.1 uncultured Aquimarina sp.
TAGGTAAAGGTTCCATCGGTATTATCCACAATAGTGGTGAGTGCCCCAGGTTAGCTACAATATTGGTTAGATCCAATTGTGTTGTCGATCCATC
>CANMSO010000128.1 GCA_947500545.1 uncultured Aquimarina sp.
CCCCAACGGCACCAGTGGCGAATGATGATAGTAATACAGTGCCAACCCCGATTAATGACAATACGCTGATTAATGTACTGAGTAATGATGAGCT
>CANMSO010000129.1 GCA_947500545.1 uncultured Aquimarina sp.
ACGGGCAATCCTACGGATGTTACCTATACGGTTGATGATAATGATGGGAACACCTCGAATACAGCTACGGTAAGTGTTGGGTATACCCCAAC
>CANMSO010000130.1 GCA_947500545.1 uncultured Aquimarina sp.
GCTACAATATTGGTTAGATCCAATTGTGTTGTCGATCCATCTTCATCCACATAATCGATATTGGTATCATCTGCATTGAGTGCGATGGTGGT
>CANMSO010000131.1 GCA_947500545.1 uncultured Aquimarina sp.
GTTGTCGATCCATCCTCATCCACATAATCGATATTGGTATCATCTGCATTGAGTGCGATGGTGGTTAGTGTCTCTAAGCTGGATCCATCGAT
>CANMSO010000132.1 GCA_947500545.1 uncultured Aquimarina sp.
GTTGTCGATCCATCTTCATCCACATAATCGATATTGGTATCATCTGCATTGAGTGCGATGGTGGTTAGAGTCTCTAAGCTGGATCCATCGAT
>CANMSO010000133.1 GCA_947500545.1 uncultured Aquimarina sp.
GTTGTCGATCCATCCTCATCCACATAATCGATATTGGTATCATCTGCATTGAGTGCGATGGTGGTTAGGGTCTCTAAGCTAGATCCATCGAT
>CANMSO010000134.1 GCA_947500545.1 uncultured Aquimarina sp.
ATCGATGGATCAAGTTTAGAGACTCTAACCACCATCGCACTCAATGCAGATGATACCAATATCGATTATGTGGATGAAGATGGATCGACAAC
>CANMSO010000135.1 GCA_947500545.1 uncultured Aquimarina sp.
ACCACCATCGCACTGAATGCAGATGATACCAATATCGATTATGTGGATGAAGATGGATCGACAACACAATTGGATCTGACCAATATTGTAGC
>CANMSO010000136.1 GCA_947500545.1 uncultured Aquimarina sp.
ATCGATGGATCAAGTTTAGAGACTCTAACCACCATCGCACTCAATGCAGATGATACCAATATCGATTATGTGGATGAGGATGGATCGACAAC
>CANMSO010000137.1 GCA_947500545.1 uncultured Aquimarina sp.
ATACCACCAGCATTAATATCATCTTGAGTCAAAGCATACATGGCACTAAAAGTAGCGGTCTCACCAGGAACCAATGTACCTGCAGGACTCG
>CANMSO010000138.1 GCA_947500545.1 uncultured Aquimarina sp.
ACCACTATTGTGGATAATACCGATGGAACCTTTACCTATACCGATGAGGATGGATCAACTACCATTATCGATGGATCCAGCTTAGAGAC
>CANMSO010000139.1 GCA_947500545.1 uncultured Aquimarina sp.
GTCGATCCATCTTCATCCACATAATCGATATTGGTATCATCTGCATTGAGTGCGATGGTGGTTAGTGTCTCTAAGCTGGATCCATCGAT
>CANMSO010000140.1 GCA_947500545.1 uncultured Aquimarina sp.
TCCAATTGTGTTGTCGATCCATCTTCATCCACATAATCGATATTGGTATCATCTGCATTGAGTGCGATGGTGGTTAGGGTCTCTAAGCT
>CANMSO010000141.1 GCA_947500545.1 uncultured Aquimarina sp.
TCATCGGTATAGGTAAAGGTTCCATCGGTATTATCCACAATAGTGGTTAATGCCTCCAGGTTAGCTACAATATTGGTTAGATCCAACTG
>CANMSO010000142.1 GCA_947500545.1 uncultured Aquimarina sp.
ATCGATGGATCCAGCTTAGAGACTCTAACCACCATCGCACTCAATGCAGATGATACCAATATCGATTATGTGGATGAGGATGGATCGAC
>CANMSO010000143.1 GCA_947500545.1 uncultured Aquimarina sp.
GTCGATCCATCTTCATCCACATAATCGATATTGGTATCATCTGCATTGAGTGCGATGGTGGTTAGGGTCTCTAAGCTAGATCCATCGAT
>CANMSO010000144.1 GCA_947500545.1 uncultured Aquimarina sp.
TCGATGGTAGCGATATAACTCAGCGCTGTTTGAGCTGTGATACCTATCGCTCCATTATTCTTACCACTACAAGTCTCACTAAGTGTTTG
>CANMSO010000145.1 GCA_947500545.1 uncultured Aquimarina sp.
GGAAACTACAGTTGGGTAAATGATAACATAAATGATGCTGATGCTGATGCTACCAACGAAATCGAACTACCAACAGGCGGTGTTAACGG
>CANMSO010000146.1 GCA_947500545.1 uncultured Aquimarina sp.
TTAGTGTCGTATTACCCGTATTCTCTAGCGTATACGTATAAGTAATCATATCGCCTACATCTGCAACAGTAGCATCCAATCCGCCAGT
>CANMSO010000147.1 GCA_947500545.1 uncultured Aquimarina sp.
TCCAACTGCGTTGTCGATCCATCCTCATCCACATAATCGATATTGGTATCATCTGCATTGAGTGCGATGGTGGTTAGAGTCTCTAA
>CANMSO010000148.1 GCA_947500545.1 uncultured Aquimarina sp.
TTAGAGACTCTAACCACCATCGCACTCAATGCAGATGATACCAATATCGATTATGTGGATGAGGATGGATCGACAACACAATTGGA
>CANMSO010000149.1 GCA_947500545.1 uncultured Aquimarina sp.
TCCAACTGCGTTGTCGATCCATCCTCATCCACATAATCGATATTGGTATCATCTGCATTGAGTGCGATGGTGGTTAGTGTCTCTAA
>CANMSO010000150.1 GCA_947500545.1 uncultured Aquimarina sp.
TCCAACTGCGTTGTCGATCCATCCTCATCCACATAATCGATATTGGTATCATCTGCATTGAGTGCGATGGTGGTTAGGGTCTCTAA
>CANMSO010000151.1 GCA_947500545.1 uncultured Aquimarina sp.
TCCAATTGTGTTGTCGATCCATCCTCATCCACATAATCGATATTGGTATCATCTGCATTGAGTGCGATGGTGGTTAGGGTCTCTAA
>CANMSO010000152.1 GCA_947500545.1 uncultured Aquimarina sp.
GTTTGTGAGTTTGTGAGTTTGTGAGTTTGTGAGTTTGTGAGTTTGTGAGTTTGTGAGTTTGTGAGTTTGTGAGTTTGTGAGTTTG
>CANMSO010000153.1 GCA_947500545.1 uncultured Aquimarina sp.
GGTGCCGTTGGGGTATACCCAACACTTACCGTAGCTGTATTCGAGGTGTTCCCATCATTATCATCAACCGTATAGGTAACATC
>CANMSO010000154.1 GCA_947500545.1 uncultured Aquimarina sp.
GAGACTCTAACCACCATCGCACTCAATGCAGATGATACCAATATCGATTATGTGGATGAAGATGGATCGACAACACAATTGGA
>CANMSO010000155.1 GCA_947500545.1 uncultured Aquimarina sp.
TCCAATTGTGTTGTCGATCCATCCTCATCCACATAATCGATATTGGTATCATCTGCATTGAGTGCGATGGTGGTTAGTGTCTC
>CANMSO010000156.1 GCA_947500545.1 uncultured Aquimarina sp.
AGTGCCTCCAGGTTAGCTACAATATTGGTTAGATCCAATTGTGTTGTCGATCCATCTTCATCCACATAATCGATATTGGTAT
>CANMSO010000157.1 GCA_947500545.1 uncultured Aquimarina sp.
TTAGAGACTCTAACCACCATCGCACTCAATGCAGATGATACCAATATCGATTATGTGGATGAAGATGGATCGACAACACA
>CANMSO010000158.1 GCA_947500545.1 uncultured Aquimarina sp.
AGATCCAATTGTGTTGTCGATCCATCCTCATCCACATAATCGATATTGGTATCATCTGCATTGAGTGCGATGGTGGTTAG
>CANMSO010000159.1 GCA_947500545.1 uncultured Aquimarina sp.
GTTGTCGATCCATCCTCATCCACATAATCGATATTGGTATCATCTGCATTGAGTGCGATGGTGGTTAGAGTCTCTAAGCT
>CANMSO010000160.1 GCA_947500545.1 uncultured Aquimarina sp.
ATTCAAACACTTAGTGAGACTTGTAGTGGTAAGAATAATGGAGCGATAGGTATCACAGCTCAAACAGCGCTGAGTTATAT
>CANMSO010000161.1 GCA_947500545.1 uncultured Aquimarina sp.
TTAGAGACACTAACCACCATCGCACTCAATGCAGATGATACCAATATCGATTATGTGGATGAGGATGGATCGACAACACA
>CANMSO010000162.1 GCA_947500545.1 uncultured Aquimarina sp.
TGTTGGTTGTTGGTTGTTGGTTGTTGGTTGTTGGTTGTTGGTTGTTGGTTGTTGGTTGTTGGTTGTTGGTTGTTGGTTGT
>CANMSO010000163.1 GCA_947500545.1 uncultured Aquimarina sp.
TTTTTTTTTTTTTTTTTTTTTTTTTTTTTTTTTTTTTTTTTTTTTTTTTTTTTTTTTTTTTTTTTTTTTTTTTTTTTT
>CANMSO010000164.1 GCA_947500545.1 uncultured Aquimarina sp.
GGGGGGGGGGGGGGGGGGGGGGGGGGGGGGGGGGGGGGGGGGGGGGGGGGGGGGGGGGGGGGGGGGGGGGGGGGGGGG